>NZ_CP172424.1:1037500-5837500 GCF_044570075.1 Bradyrhizobium sp. YCK136 | reverse complement strand
TCAGGCAGCCAAACGGTTCGCCGCCCAGCTGGCCGAATTCATACTCGTAGATCTGCTTGAACAGGGGACTCTGGTCCCAGCGCGCATCGGGGTAAAGCCGCAGATTCCGATACAACTCGTTCTTGGAGACGTTCATCACCCGGATCTTGAGGTTGGCGTCGGTCTCGGAATTGAAGACGAGGTAGTGGAGGCCGCGCCATGCACTTTCGATTGACTGGAACTCAGGTGTGTGAAGAATTTCGTTCATTTGCGCGGTCAGCTTCTGGTCGATCCGCGCGATCATCTCCTCGATGGTGTCGAGGACGTCCGACTTGATGACGCTCGTGTCCTTCAACGCCTCTTGAACGAGCGTGGATACCGCGTTTTCGACTTCGGTCGCTGCGCGTTCTGTGCGGGGTTTGAAGCTTTGCTTCAGCAGAGTGGCAAACTCGTCAGCTTCGACGGTCTTGACCTGGGTGGTGCTCTCTTTGTGAACAGCTTCTTTTGCCATGGTCCCCATTCCTTCCTTAGCTCTCGGTGCCAGGTTCGGTCGACTGGCTTGTCGCGCGTTCCCGAAGCGCCGCCATCAGTTGAGGATCGGCGAGAAGTTTTTTGAGCTGGTCCTCGGCGGCCACCTTGCCATCCATGTAGCGCAGCAGGTTGGCGAGTTGTTCGCGCGCCTCGAGCAGCTTGGCAGCAGCCGGCACCTGGCGGGCGACGGCCACCGGCGTGAAGTCTGCCATCTTGTTGAAGCGCAGGTTGACCGAGATCTTTTCGTCGGATCCATCGCTGAGGCGATTGGCGACACGCGCCGTCACGCCGGGCTGGATTGCCGCCATGCGGTTGTCGAAATTGTCCATGTCGAACTCGAGGAACTTGCGCTCCTCGACCTTCGTCTTCTCGACGCCAGGGTTATTGCCGGAGAGGTCGGAGAGGACGCCCATGACGAACGGCAGTTCGATCAGCCGCTCGGCGTCGTAAGGATCTTCGTATGTGATGTGCACGCGTGGTGCGCGGTTTCGCCGAATGAATTTTTGACCGCTGTCTGTAGCCATGGTTCCCTCACTACGAAATCGCATTAGACATCGAAAAAGACATCGAATTTGCGCGACGCAGATTGGCTAGGGCGCTTCAAGTTGCTGCGGTCGGCAAACATCCTTGTGTCCAATTAGTGCCCTCGAGCGAAAGCTGGGTTCAATGCGATCTGTCGATTGTTTTAAGGGCTCCCTCAGGAAGAACATCATTCAAAAGGCTGAGAAAATCTCGTTGCGCGAGGTCGCGCGCGCGATCGACCAAAAAGGGGATGGGGCTGGACGGCTCCGCGGTTCGGAAAAACGACGCCACCTTCGTCAGAAGGCCTAAGGCCTGCGCCCTGTTTTCTATTGAAAATACAATATCTTGAGCGCTGCTCTCTGCCGTCGATGAGAGCGAGGTAGCGAGTTCCGCCATCCGTTCGATCGGCAGGTCGAAGACCTTGTCGCGCCCGATGTTGATCGCAGCGCTCTCCACGTGCGCAGGCACCAGCATCCGCATAACTTCAATGAATGACTTGCCCACCATCTCCTGCGCTTGACGCACCAGCAACAGTGCCGGGTTGGATGGTTCCATTCGGGCAAAATAGTCGGCCGCCGCTGCAAGCGCTGCAGATGCCTGTGCGGATGAAGTCACCACCCCGCTCGTGTCTGACGGCGCCTGTGTATCGACAGGACCGACATCTTCCGCGGTTGCAGCGATCGCGGCCGGATCGCGCAACGCGACAAGACCCGCAAGCCAGGCAGCCATGCCGTTAACCAGGCCGGAGAGCCTGTCGAGGCTGATCGGTTGCCCCGCGTTCAACTTCTCGTGCCAGGTTTGTTTGATACCCGCGATTTCAGCCGCGACCGCGGAGCACCGCGCGCTGGTTGCCTTGAGAGTGTCGAGATCCGTCTCGCTGACGATGCGCTCGATGGCCGCCAGATCAGGTCCGTCGGCGTCGGCGTCGCCGGCAGGAATTTCGCCCATGGCGACCTGATAAGCACGGTAGTTGAGGTTGCCGTGTCTGCGGTTCTCGATCAGGGGAAGGAACTGGAGCGGGTTGATCACGGTCGGGAACACGTCGATTGCCTCGACCGTGACGGCGCGAAGGGCGTAGTCGCCGTCCTCGCCCTTCGGATGCACCGCTTCCCACTGCTCGCGCAGCAGGAAGTTGGTCGCCTTCAGGCAGCAGAGAAAGCCGTCGAGATCGCGGTTGAGGATTGAAAACTTGGCCAGCAGCAGGTTTAGGCGCAGATCGCGGGTACGCTCCAGGAGGGGCTGCGCGGCGGCGAATTGGCCGGCAAAATCGACTGCCTTTGGATCGAAGCGTCCACGCTCTCCGTTGGCATTGACGACCTCGAAGAACGACATCGGCAGCAGCGATTCCGCACCTGCGAAGAAGTTCAGATACTGGATGTCTCCGATGGCGTCGAGATCCGGCCCGCAGGGATCGTCAGCGGCAACGGGGTGCGTCAGGGAGGCGACATCAAGCATACGACGATCGTCCATCTGCTCGGTCACGGCCCCGCTGCCGAGCCCGTGGCGACTGCCGGATCGCGGGGGGATCCATGATCCGAGTCTATATCCATGGGTCAGAAGCCTGCTGGTGTTGGTTCATTCCCGAAGATCATGCCATTTTCGCGTGAACCGGCAAGCTCTTGGAGCCGACTACTTGATGACCGGGGCGGTTCCTTGGACCGCTGTTGTGGAACGTCCGGACCAGCCCTGGGGCGGACCTGCCGGCACTGCCGGGGGCGGGCAGGATTTCCGTGGTTCTTGCATAGCGTCTGATCAGCTCTTCGCAGCGGGTCATTCGATCGAAGGAGGGAGTTTAAGCCCACATGGGCCAGCTTACTCAGGATACCCGCCTCTGCGAACTCAAGACGCCTCTTGGCAAGGACGTTCTGGTTTTTGCCGGGTTCGAAGGCTCGGAAGGTCTCAGCGAACTGTTCGAGTATCGCATCGAGTGTCTCAGTGAGGATGCCGACCTCGACTTCGATCGTGCCATCGGTCAGCAGTGTACGCTGACCATAAAGCTGCATGAAAAGGAGCGCGAGTTCAGTGGCATTCTGACGGAGGCCCAATGGCTCGGGGTGAAGAACGACTATTTCAGCTACCGGATCGTTCTGAGGCCCTGGTTATGGCTGTTGTCGCGGACAACTGATTGCCGGATCTTTCAGGACAAGAAGGCGCCCGACATCATCAAGGAAGTATTCAACGAACGTGGCTTCACCGACTATGAATCCAAACTGACCGAAGAGGGTTCCTATCCGAAGCTCGAATATTGCGTTCAGTACCGCGAGACCGACATGAATTTCGTGTGCCGGCTGATGGAGCAGCACGGCATCTCCTACTTCTTCAAGCATGAGGGCGGCAAACACACGCTGGTGTTGGCGGACTCCAAATCGTCGCACAGCCCGATCAAAGGTCTTGCTACGATTCCCTACATCCCGCTGACGGGTGCCGATCGTCGAGGCGAGCAGCACATCTATGAATGGGTGTCGGAGCGCCGGTTTCGCACCGGCAAGATCGAACTCAACGACTACAACTACCAGAAGCCAAACGCTCAGTTGATCAGCGATGCCAAGGGCTCCGAGCATTACACTCGGTCGGAGATGGAGTATTACGACTATCCCGGGAAGTTCAAGGAAAAGTCCGACGGCGAGCGCTACGCGAAGATCCAGCTCCAGGCGGAGCAGGCGATGGACCGGCGGCGTCGCGGCAATGGTGACGCGGTCAACCTGTTCCCCGGTGGGCTGACGAAGCTCGAAAAGCACTCCAAGGACTCGCAGAACGTGGAATATCTCGTGGTGCGAGCCACGCACTCGTTCTCGCTCGAATCTTACCGCACTGGCGGTCCCGGCGACGCCGGGCAACATGTCTATTTCGGTAGCTATGAGTTTCTGCCAAGCGATCGGCCGTTTCGAGCGCTGATGATGACGCCGAAGCCAAGGATTAACGGCATCCAAACGGCCAAGGTGGTGACCAAAGACGATAATTCGAACGAGGAAATCGACGTTGAATCGCTGGGCGAAATCTATGTCCGCTTTTTCTGGGATCGGAAGAAGAAGCGGTCGTGCCGGTTGCGCGTGGCTCAGGTTTGGTCTGGCAAGCGCTGGGGCGGCCAGATCATCCCGCGCGTCGGACAGGAAGTGGTTGTCGAATTCCTGGAGGGGGATCCGGACCGGCCCCTGGTGATCGGCACCGTGTACAACGACGAATACAAGCTGCCCTATGATTTGCCGTCGAAGAAGACGGTTGCAGGATTGAAGTCCGACTCCACCAAAGGTGGTGGCGGATTCAACGAGTGGAACTTCGAGGACAAGAAGGGATCCGAGAAGATCACGGTGCATGCTGAGAAGGACCACGACGTGACGGTCCGCGACACCGAGACACGGACCATCGGCGAAGCTGCATTCGGCGGCGACACCCGCAAAACCACGCTCAAGAAAGGCAATGATAAGCTCGATATCGAATTGGGCGGTCAGCACATCACGCTGGCCATGGACCAGTCTGTCAAAGCGGGCATCAGCATCACGCTCACGGCCAATGCCAATATCACCCTACAGGTTGGTCCCAGCCAGATTATCCTGAGCCCGGCGGGCATCGTCATCAACGCGCCGACGATCGCCATGACAGCGCAGGCCGGCATGGCGCTTGCCGCCGGCGGTCCGCTGGTCGCGCACGGCACTCCAACTCTTGTCGGCTGACGGTCATGGGGCAGGTTCGGTTCGGCACGGTACGGGATCTGTTTCAAGCCTATCCCTTGGCGCGTTATGATGTCGGCAAAGCCGATGCCGACAAGCCTTCGCTGGATTTCCTTCAGGAGGCCGCCGATGCCCGCAACTGGTACCAGGCCGTATCTTACTGCGCCTATCTGCTTCCCAGGCGCGTGGCGATCGCCTGGGGATGCCGCTCTCTGCGACGGATGTTCGACCATTTCGACGCCTACGACAGCAGGTCGCTGAATGTTGTGGAGACCTGGGTCCGGCAACCGGACGAGCAGTCCCGGAACAAGGCGCTGGCCGTCGGCAATGCCAACGATCCTGAGCAGCCAGCGACATGGCTGGCGCTGGCGGCCGGCTGGTCCGGCGGAAGCGTGGTTCCCCCGGAATTTGCGCCCGTGGAAGCCAAGCCAGATCAGGCCGCACGGGCGGTGCGTGCAGCGCTGCTGATTGGCCTCTGCCGGCTCCCCCGTGACTCCCGGGACCAGATAATGACGTCATGCCTGGAGGATGGTATTCAATTGGCACGCGGCGAACCGCGCCCTCCGCGCTAACGAGACGATGTGATGGTGCTTCGCTTTAATATCGAGAACGAACCGAACCTTCCGGACGGCGGACCTGTGTCGTTTACGGTCACCGGCAGGCGCTCGGTCGATATTGGCCGGGATCGTCACCTCGACTGGACGCTGCCGGATCCGGCGCGGACGATTTCCGGAAAGCACTGCGAAGTGCACTTTCGCGACGGCGGCTATTGGCTGCACGACGTCTCGACCAACGGCACCTTTCTCAATGGTGCCGACCAGCGCATGCGGGGGCCGCACCGCTTGCGCGACGGCGACCGACTGACGATCGGTCACTACATCATCGGAGTTTCGCTGGAGGATGAGGCTGGCGGGCGCAGCCCAAACCATGAGGCGCAACTGCACGACCCCTCGGTCCAGCAGCATGCCGATTACGGAGAGCTTTGGACGGCCGATCGTGACGTTCCGCCGCCGATCGATCCGCACCTGTTGAAGAAGCCACGCGAGGCTGCGCGGCCCGTTAATCCGGGGTTCCTGGATTGGGCGGCGAGCGTCCCGGCGCCGGGTGTAGACCCATTTCGACCGTCATCGCCGACGTCTCCGTACCAACCGTCCGTGCAGGACGACGACATGAACTGGGCAGCGGGTCCGGTCACCGCGCCGAAACCGCAAGTCGAGCGCCCCCCAGTGAAGCCGACCCCACGCCGGCCGTCGGTGTGGATCGATGATGAACCAGCCGGTGCACAGCCGCCGGCATCGCTATCACACCAAGAGGTTGCGACGCCGCGCAAAACGCAAGCAGCGGGCGAGGGGCCTGTCACGGCCAAGCCAGTCGGCGGTACCGAGTTCGCGCGACTGGTGGCGCGCGCTGCAGGATTGCCGGACAATTTCTTTGCCAACAAGTCCGACGCCGAACTCGCCGAACAGCTTGGCATCATCTTGCGTATGACCGTGGATAATCTCATGGCGCTGCTGCAAGCGCGAACCCAAGCCAAACAGCTGACCCGCAGCACCAGCCAGACCACCGTCCAAGCCCTCGAAAATAATCCGCTGAAATTCTCGCCGACCGCGGAAGAGGCGATGCGCATTCTCTTTGGGCCGCCGACGCGTAGCTACCTCGACGCACAGCGCGCCTTTGCACAGGGCTTCAGTGATCTCAAATCACATCAGTTGAAGACCTACATGGCGATGCAGCACGCTGTCCATGAGCTGATTGCGGACATAGATCCGACGCTGATGGCGCGCGAGCTCGAGCTTCAGCGTGGCGCAAGCTCCTGGCTCGGCACGAACAAGGGCAAACTCTGGGACGAGTTCTTGACGCGCTGGAAGGCGCATCTTGGCCGCGATAACAGCGCGCCGATCGAAATCTTTATGTTGCACTTCTCGGACTATTACGACCGCGGCGACAAGCCCGGTTCAAAGTAAGCTGTCGGCGACCATGCGGTCGCCGACATTTTCTAAGTGGATGTAGGAATGTCTTGGTACAGCAAGGTTTTCTGGTCGGAAGGTCTGTTTCTGCGGCCGCATCATCTGCAGCAGAACGACCGCTACATCGAACACTTGCTGGAAAAGCGCGTTCGCTACACGACACCATACCCCTGGGGCTTTGCCCAGCTGGAGATCGATAAGGATCTTACCGAACAAAGCAAGTTCGCGGTGCGCAATGCGTCCGGCGTTATGCCGGACGGTACGCCGTTCGATATCCCTGCGGACAGCCCAATTCCCGAAGCGATCGATGTGCCGGAGACGGCCGCAGGCCAGATCGTCTGGCTGATGATGCCTGTCGCGGCACCAAACACCCGCGAGGTCGACGAGGACCGCACCGACAGCGCCAGTCGTTATGTTCGTACTTCGGAAACCTTCATTGACTCGACCTCGGCGCTACGCATCGAGGAAGAGATCGACATCGCTTATCCGCGCTTGTCGTTCGAACTGCGCAAGACCAGCAAGCCCGGATACATGGGCCTCGGCATCGCGCGCATTCTGGAAGTGCGCGACAAGAACATCCTGTTCGACGACAAGTTCGTGCCGCCGATGCTGGTCTGCGCCGCGCATCCGATCATCGATGGTTGGCTCAACCGCATCATCGGCTGGGTTGAGACCAAACTCGACGAGCTGGCGCGTTACGCGGTCGATCCGTCATCCGGCGGTGGGTTGCAGAGCGTCGACTATCTGGTCCTGCAAGTGCTGAACCGTACCATTCCCGTGCTGACTCATTTCCAACGCTCCGGCAGCGTGCACCCCGAGCGCCTGTACGAGGAATTGCTGAGGTTCGCGGGTGAACTTGCGACTTTTTCCACGGCGGAACGGCGGGCGCGCAACTATCCGGCGTACGATCATGACGATCTCGAGAACGTCTTCACACCATTGGTGAGCGACATCCAGGACTTCTTGAGCGCGCGGCTGGGCCGGCGGGCGATCCGTCTGGAGATCATCGAGCGCGCGCAGAATGCGTTCGTATCGCCGATCCGCGATCGAGCGCTATTCCGAAATGCGACCCTGGTGCTGGAGGTTGCCGCACGGCGGCCACTCGTGGAGATCCAGAACGATTTCCCGCACCTGTTCAAGGTCGGGCCGAACACCAAGATGAACGAGATCGTGCACGCAAACTTGCCGGGCCTGACCTTGGTGCATTTGCCGACGCCACCGCCGCATATCCGGGCCATCACGGATCACGTCTATTTCTATCTCGACCGCAAGTCGCCGCTGTGGCCCGAGTTCAGCACGGCGGCCTCGATCGGAATGCACTTCTCCGGCGACTGGCCGGAGCTTGAGCTGTACCTTTGGGCTATCCTGGAAGACAGGCCATGAGCGACAGGGACAAGCCGGTCAATCCTTTCGGTCGGGGCGAACGGACGATCATCCGTCCCAACCCCGGCGGGAAGTTGCCGCCGGCGCCGACCTCTCAGCCTCCGCCGGGCGAGGGGCCTGCAGCACGTCCGGCCTATTCGCCGTCACCCGTACCTTCTCCCGGCGCGCCAACGCCACCATCATCCTTTTCGCCCGTTCCACAGGGCTCGAACTACGCCTCCGCGCCGGCCAGCCATCCAACCGAGGAATGGATCTCGACACCCGCGCAAGGCCAGGTGCCGCAACCCATGCTGCCGGCAGGGCCGCCGTTGCGCGTCGACGATCTCGTCGCGCCAAATGCCAATCCAGTGATGCGCGCTGCGGGCCCATTGCTGCAACTGCTCGGTCGGTTGCGGGTGGCGCTCATGCGCGCGTCATTCGCGAGCCTGATGGAGCAGGTCGCAGACGCTATCAAATTCTTTGAGAAGGACATCCGTTCAGCGGGCATTTCCGAGCACCAGGCCAACACAGCGAAATATATCCTGTGTGCCACTGCCGACGATATCGTGCAGCACATCCCGACCGAGGAGCGTCACGTCTGGACGCAATACTCGATGCTGAGCCGCTTCTTCGGCGAGCGTGTCGGCGGCGTCCGTTTCTTTGAGATCCTCGACCATTTGAAGATTGATCCACTGGTCAATTATCCGGTCCTCGAACTTCAGCACGCCTGCTTGGCGCTTGGCTTTCAAGGCATTCACCGGACGTCAGGGGGCGGACTTGCGAACCTGCAGCTGATCCAGCGTAACCTCTATGAATTGCTGCGCCGGGTCCGGCCGAAGACGATGACCGACCTGTCGCCCAACTGGCGCGGGCAGGCGCTGGCGGGGCGCCGGCAGCGTTTGCGTGTTCCGGTCTGGCTCGTGGCGGCCGTCGTCGCCGCGCTGCTGACCGGGTCCTATTTCGTCCTGCGGACGCTCCTCGCTGGCCGGGCAGAGAATGCTGCCGAGGTGGCGCTCGCGCTCCATCCGGCCGGCCCGATCGAGCTCAAGCGCCAGGTCGTTGCACCACCGCCGCCACCTCCGCCTCCGCCGCCACCGGATCGCATCACCCAGTTGCAACGCATCCGCAACGCGCTCGCGAAGGAGAACACAGCCTGTGCCATGACCGCGGACCAGACCCCCAGTTTCATCGTGATCAGGGTCTGCGATCTGGCCTTGTTTGCATCGGGCCAGGCGACCATCCTCGACGGTTTCAAGCCGATCGCACTCCGCGTCGCAGCAACCCTCGACAAGGAGCCGGGACGGATCCGGGTCGTCGGCCATACCGACAGTTCGCCGATCCGCACAGTCCGCTTCCCGACAAATTTCGAGTTGTCGGTCGAGCGCGCCAAGGCGGTTGCCGCGGCACTGAAGCCTGGCTTGACCGATGGTTCGCGCGTCGACGTCGAGGGCAAAGGAGCAGATGCGCCAATCGCCAGCAACACGACACCCGAGGGACGCGCCAAGAACCGGCGCGTCGAGATCTTTATCGAACGCAGCGAATAGGCAGATTCCACTGGGTCAGGTGGTTTGCGACAGGTACGGTTAGATGCTTGCCAAGGACATTCTTCGCATCGTTCTCTACGGGGTCGGGCTCAGCTCGCTCGGAGCGGTGATCTATTTCGCCGGTCCCTTCATTGCGTTCGGCGATTGGCGGCCGCTGGAGAACCATATCGTCCGGCAGATCGCTATTCTGCTGCTCACCACGATCGTCGCAGGCATCGTTGGCCTCAATCTGTTCAAGCGGCGCAAGGGTGCCAAGGAGATTGCCGATGGCATCGCTGGTGCGGACCAGCCCGTCAGCGATGAACCGGTGCTCAAGGAGCGCATGAAGGATGCGCTCGCGACGCTGAAGACCGCCAGCGGCAACAAATCGGGCTTTCTCTACGATCTGCCGTGGTACGTCATCATCGGTCCGCCCGGCGCCGGCAAGACCACGGCGCTGGTCAATTCCGGGCTCAAATTTCCGCTCGCGCGCGGGGCGACGCCCGCGGCGATCGCGGGGGTCGGCGGTACCCGCTACTGCGATTGGTGGTTTACCGAGGAGGCGGTGCTGATCGATACCGCCGGCCGCTACACCACCCAGGACTCCAATAGCAAGGCCGACAAGGACAGCTGGCTGGCGTTCCTGGACATCCTGAAGAAAAGTCGATCACGCCAGCCGATCAACGGCGTCCTTGTCGCCATCAGTATCGAAGACATTCTAACGCTGCCGAAGCAGGAGCTCGCACTTCACGCCGATGCCATCAGGATGCGCCTGCTCGAGCTGCATCAGAGGCTCAAGGTCAGCTTCCCGGTCTACGCGCTATTTACCAAAGCGGATCTCGTTGCCGGCTTCACCGAGTATTTCGCCTATCTCGGGGATGCCGGCCGCCGCCAGGTCTGGGGGGCCACGTTCCAGACCGCCGACAAGACCCAGAATCTGGTGGGGCAGATCCCGGTCGAGTTCGACCGTCTGCTGGAGCGCCTGAGCGAGGAGACGCTCGACCGTCTGCAGGACGAGCCGACGCCCCAGCACCGCGTGCAATTGTTCGGCTTTCCGGCACAGATGGCGCGGCTCAAGCCGCAGATCCACGATTTCCTCAACCTGATCTTCGAGCCGACGCGCTATCACGTGAACGCGAACCTGCGCGGTTTCTACTTTACCTCGGGTACGCAGCAGGGCACGCCGATCGACCAATTGATCGGGTCGCTGGCACGTACGTTCGGCGCTGAGGAGGTCGGTTCCGGATCCTATTCGGGCACGGGCAAGAGCTTTTTCCTCGCCGATCTGATCTCCAAGGTCATCATCGGCGAAGCCGACTGGGTCTCGACCGACCGTGCCGCGGTGCGCCGCGCGCTAATCCTGAAAACCGCGGCCCTGTCATTGATCGGCCTGGTCTCGATCGGACTGATCGCAGCCTGGCTGACGAGCTACAAGCGGAACTCCGATTTGATTGAGCAAAGCCTGCAGGCCGATAGCGAGTATGCAGCCGCCGGCGCACCAATTATCAAACAGACGCTGATTGCTGATCATGATCTAGACATGGTGCTGCCGCGACTCTACCGGCTGCGAAACGCCCCGGCAGGCTACGGATCGCGCGGCGAGTCGGTGCCTCTGTCGGCTCGCTACGGGCTCAGTCAGCACGCCCGGCTGCTGTCGCCCTCGAAGGCGGCCTATCATACGGCGCTTGAGCGCATGTTCCGGCCGCGGCTGCTGTATCGCCTGGAGGAGCAGCTCAATGCGCGCATAAACGAGCCTGCCTTTGTCTACGAGGCGCTCAAGGTCTATCTGATGGTCGGCGGCCTGCAGTCGCCGGACCGCGAGTTGATCCGCTCTTGGATGCAACGTGACTGGGCGGACAACCTCTATCCTGGCGCCACCAACGCGGAAGGGCGGCGTCTGCTCGACGAGAACCTCGTGGCAATGTTCGACCTCGAGACCGAACAGCAGCCGCTGGTCGAACTCGACGGCCGGTTGATCAAGCAGGCCCAGAGCTCCTTGGCGCGCCTGAGCGTGTCGCAACGTGCCTACGAGTTTCTGAAATCGGAGGCTCGCGCATCGACCGCTGGCGACTGGATCGCCAGCCGCCATGGCGGACCCGACATGGGTGTCGTGTTCGAAACCACGACGGGGCAGCCTTTGGACGCCGTGCGGGTACCCGAGTTCTTCACGTATAATGGCTTCCATCAGAAGTTCGTTGCCCGGCTGTCCGGATTGTCTGAGCGGATGAAGCGGGAGCGATGGGTTCTAGGGGATGCCGGCCAGCAGTCGGCCATCGACCAGCAGTACGACAATCTGGCCGGCGATCTGCTCAGCATCTATTCCAACGATTTCGTGACGACCTGGCGAACGGCGCTCGGGAGCCTGCGCCTGAAGAAGCTGCTCGCCGACAAGCCGAAATATGAGGTGCTGCGGGCGCTTTCGGCGCCGACCTCGCCGATGCGGCAAATTCTGGAATCGGTGCGCGACGAGACGGTGCTAACCAAGGAACGGGCGAAGCCGGCGAGCGCTTCGGCAGCCGCCGCCGCACCGGCGCCAGCACTCTTCACGAATGCCCAGGATGGACCGCCTGGCGCGATGATCGAGGCGCAGTTCAAACCTTACCACGCGGCGCTCGAAGGCGAGAGCACCCGCCGGCCGATCGACTCGATCGTCGCGAACCTGAACGACATCGCGCAGAACCTGACGCTGATCATCGAGAATCCCCAACTGACCGCACAGGCCACAGCTGCGCTTCAGACCCAGGTCGCAGCGCTCCGCAACAATGCCTCGCGCATGCCGCCGCCATTCTCCGACATGCTGCGAGCAGCAGCCGCGGAGTTCGAAGGCAGCATTGCGGCTTCAACCGCCGGGCAAATCCTTCAAACGTTGCGCGATCAGGTCACGCCGGTCTGCCAACAGACCGTGACCAACCGCTACCCGTTTATCCGCAGCAGCAGCCAGGAAGTCCCGCTGGCGGATTTTGCCAAATTGTTCAGTCCGAATGGTGTTATGGACAAGTTCTTCACCCAGTATCTGGCACCTTATGCCGACACGTCGCGATCGGACTGGGTTTGGCGAAAGGAGAGCCCCGTTGGTCGGTCGTTCTCGCCGGATACGCTCAAGCAATTCCAAAATGCGGCCTATATCCGCGACGCCTTCTTCCAGACCGGCGGCGGTTTGCCGGCGGTATCGTTCGCGATCCGGCCGCCTGGGGCAGCCGGGCCAGGCGTGACCGTCAAGACCGAGATCGGCGGCACCACAATTACAAGCCCAACCACACCTGGTCCAGCGACCTCATCCTTGTTCGGCGGTCCGCAACCTACGCCACCGCCACCGCCACCGCCACAGAGCAACTCGCCAACGACCGTCCTATGGCCGGGCCCCGCGCCGCGAACTGCAATTTCAGTCAGCAACGACACCGGCCCGCCATCCGTGCTTGAGCGCATTGGTCCCTGGTCGTTGTTTCGGATGCTGGAGGCTGGCTCGTTAGTGGTGAAAGCGGAAACGGCCAGCGCGACTTTCATCGTCGCCGGGCGCGAGCTCAGCTATCAAATTTCGACTGGATCGTTGCGCAACCCGCTGAATCTGTCAGTGCTGCGTGAGTTTCGTTGCCCGACCGGGATATGACCATGCGTTGTGGGTTATTCGGCAAAATCGGCGCGAAGCGTGACTTCATCGCGATCGCAACTCCGCGCAGCTTCCTGGAAGCTTGGGAGCCGTGGGTACAGGCTGCGCTGTCAGCAAGTCGCCACCAGCTTGGCCCAGGATGGCAGCAGGCCTTTCTGACCGCGCCGGTCTGGCGGTTTTGGCTCGGTGCCGCAATCTGCGGAACGACGGTGGCGGGGGCGATTATGCCCTCGCTCGACGGGGTGGGGCGATACTATCCCTTGACCCTGCATGCGGTGACCGGCGAGGCCGTCTCGCTGCCGCCGCCGAGCATTGATCCGCAGGACGAATGGTTCGGGCAAGTGGAGGCGTTCCTGCTTTCGACCCTGGATCGGGCCGCGACCTTCGAGCAGATCTCCGATGGACTGGACCGGCTTGCGGTGCCACGACTGCAGGAGACCATCGCCAGCGGTCCGCCGATCACGTCGCTTGGTACTGCGGCAATGGGGAGGGCTTCGGCGGTCGACGCCTTCGCGGGGGCGTTTGCAGCACTTTGCGCCGCCAACCCACAGGTCTACGCCGCGGCTAGCTTCTGGTGGACCGCCGGAGGGGAAGGCTTTCCGCCAATGGCGCTGAGTTGCCGAGGATTACCAGATCCGTTTCACTACATTACGCTGCTTACCGGTGATCCCGGCCTCGCGGCATCCGGGAATGGATGACGCACGATGGTGCATACCCCATCCTTGTTCGATGTTGGTAGCATTACCCATGCCGGAAGGGTGCGGGAGCGGAACGAGGATTCATGTTTGGTACGAACCGACGTTGGCCTGTGGGCCGTCGCCGACGGTATGGGTGGTCACGAGGCCGGCGATCTCGCCAGTCGCATTGTAGTGCAGTCGCTTGACGCGATCGGCACGCCAGAATCAGCCGCAGACCTGCTGGCGGAATGCGAGGAGCGGCTATTCAGCGCAAACCGGCAGATACTGGCGCTTAGTCGTGAACGACAGGGTGCCACCGTCGGGACTACAGCGGCGGTTCTGCTCGTTCGCGATAGCTACTATGCCTGCATATGGGCGGGTGACAGCCGGGTTTACTTGATCAGTCGCGGCGCAATTAGCCAAGTGTCGCATGATCACAGCGAACTGGAGGAACTGATCGCCGAAGGTGCGCTGTCGCGCGAAGACGTGAATGATTGGCTGAGCAATGCCATTACTCGCGCCGTCGGTGTCGCCGATGATCCGGAATTTGAGGTGGTAACAGGCCCGGCCGAGCCGGAGGATGTCTTCGTGATCTGCAGCGATGGCCTGACCAGGCACGTGCGGGACGACGAGATCCTGCAGCACGCGGCTACGCGACGCGCCCAGGCAGCTTGCGATGACATGCTCGCGCTGGCTCTTGATCGTGGCGGGCTTGACAACGTAACGATTGTGATCGTGCGACTGCTGACGCCACGATCTCAGGAGGCGACAAGATCTCCGCTTGATCGCGAGCCGCAACCATGACCCCGAACGATCCGTTCCGACCGTCCTATCAGGGCGTGCCCCCCGGCACCCGTCTCAACGGTATCTACGAGATCGAAGCGGTGATCGGCGCGGGCGGCATGGGTGAGGTCTACAAATGCCGAGAGATCCAAACTGGATCGCCTGTTGCCGTGAAAATGCTATTGTCCGACATGGTCGATAACGAGGCGGCGCTCGCGCTGTTCCGTCGAGAGGCCGCGGCACTCCACAATCTTCCGCATGACGCGATCGTTCGCTACTTCCTGTTTACGGTGGAGCCGGTGCTGCAGCGACCGTATCTCGCGATGGAGTTCGTGAATGGCCGCTCGCTCTCGAACATGCTCGACGATGGACCGTTGACTTTCGAGGCGCTGATCAAGCTGATGCTGCGCGTCGCATCGGGACTGGAGGCTGCCCATGAGCACGGCATCATCCATCGCGACGTTTCTCCGGACAACATCATTGTTCCGCTCGACGACGTCAGGCGGGCTAAGATCATCGACTTCGGCATAGCCCGGTCGACCCAGATGGGTGACAAGACCATCATCGGCTCGGGCTTCGCTGGCAAGGACAACTACGCATCGCCGGAACAGGTAGGGTTGTACGGCAATGACGTGACCGCGAAATCCGATGTCTACAGCCTCGGTCTTGTGCTGTTTCACGCTCTGACCGGACAGAAGCTCGACATGGGTGGCAGCCAGTTTCAACTGGTGGAGAAGCGCCGGCGTGTTCCCGATCTCGGTGCGGTGGATATGCGCATCCGGCCTTTGCTGGAGCGGATGCTGCAGCCTGATCCGGCATTGCGCCCGACCATGGGAGAGGTCGCCAGCTGGAAGCCGACCGGTTTGGTGCAGACGCCGGCCGCGCCGTTATATGGTTTCGATCCGCTGCGGCGGCCGGAAGGCGCGGCGCCGGTGCCGCAGGACAGGATGCCGTCGACCGCGCGGAGTCCGCGCGGCCGCTGGCTGGGGGCGGGCGTGGCGGCTCTGTTACTGCTGGTCGGCGGTGGTGGATATGCCTTCTACAAGCTGGTCTGGTCAGCGCCCGGCACCGCGGTCTTGCCGCCACCTCCAAAACTCGCCGGAACAATGGCGCCGCCGAAGGTCGAGCCCGCTGGACCACAGCCCGGGCGCCAAGAGCCGGAGAAGTTGTCTGCGCAGCCGACGGCGACGCCGTCTCCGGCACTCGATGGGGCGGGGCGAGCTGAGCGCATCCGCAAATACGTGGCCCAATATTCTGGCGGTGACTGCTTCTTTGTCTTGCCGATTGCCGTGAGCCCAAATGCCGCTGTCATCGAAGGGTTCGGTGCCTCGACCGCCCCATTCGACACCTTCGACAAAGCGTTTCGGCGTGAGCAGGGTTTCGAGGCTTCGATCGGCGTCAGGCAAGTGACCCAGGCGCAATGCCCAGCCGTCAGGTTCTTGAGTCAGGTCGGGAGCGATCAGGCGCGAATCCCACGCATCACCCTGTCAGCGACAGAGCTGAAGGGTGGTGAAGCCCTCAATGGGACCATTGAGAATTTTGCCAACCGCGTGGTCGAGCTGCTCATGGTGTCGGATCGCGGCGAAGTCCAGAGCCTGTCTTATCTTCTGAAGCCGGGCATCGACTCGCTTTCGTTTACGCTCCCGACAGCGCGCGCGAGCGGTCCGCAATTGCTGTTGGTCGTGGCGGTTCCGCAGGTTCTGGACTCATTGCGCCAGCCGCGACCGATAGCTGCCGATACGTTCTTCCTCCAGGCGCTGAGCGAGGCTCAGCGCAACAAGGTGACCATCATCGCGGCCGCGCGCTACGTGCTGCTCACCAATTGACCGGCACGCTCAGAATGTTCCGATCACCAGGATTTTCAGGTCGGCATCCGGCTTGAAGTCGTTTGCCGTATATTCAAGCCTATTTCCGGTAGCAGACGATGCCTTGAGCCGCCCAGGACAGAAGCTCACCAAGCGGTCGTTGCCGCCTGGGTCGATAGTCAGCTTGAACGACCGGATCGGCCCAGCCCAATTCGCGCCGGTCTTGAGCACGTATGATATGCGCCTCTCCTGCAGGTTTGCGCTGTTGATCTGGTTACTGCCCGCGCGCTTGTCGAGCTCGGCGAGGAACGTATCCTGGACGCAGTATTCTTTCCGGTAACGGGCGACTTGCTGACCCAGTGCGCTGCTGCGGCGTAGGCTCGGGCGCAGGATGGTGTCAGGACTGGAGCCGACGCTCGGCCGGTACTGGTGTTCGACCGTGACGGTGCGCATGGGCGGAAACACCTGCTGGCGCACAGCCGAGCTCTTGATAACCCAGCCTGGCGCATACTGCTGGCGACCGTTGTCGCTCATTCCGGCAGGCATCATAAGTCCGTCGTCCACGAGCCGGGTCCGAGTCGCCGCGGGCAGGTCGCTCAGCCGGATCTCGCGGCCACCAATCGGCAGCAGCGGTAGCTTGAGTTCGCGGAGCAGGGCACTGACATCCCTGTTGCCAACCATGGCGCGCTGATCGACGGTCAGCGGCGCCGGGCTGCCGTCGACCCTGGTCTCGAAGTCGACGAAGTTGATCGGATCATTTGAAGGTAGTGCAATGTTCTCAGCCTCCGACAGGTCGATGTCGGGCAGCGGAAAGGCAACAGTAAGCGTGACCGGCTTGGCAGTGACGTTGGCGAATTCGTAGCGAACACTGATTCTGTCGAGCCCGATACTAAGGTTCTCGCTCTCCATGGCCACGTCATTCGTGCGTACGAACTGGAGCCCGCCGATCGACAATTCCGCAGCCGAGTCGTTGGCGCGTGCCGGCCAGCCCGTCGCAACCAGCAGCGCGACCATCAAGGCCCGTATCCGGAACGACGGTCGGATGCAGGCTCCGTTCGGCAAGCTAGTCTCCATGCGGCGTCGCAACATATGCTGGTTCCATCCGATGCGGGTCAATCGATCGGCTGATAAAGATCGCCCCACTCGGACTTCCAGACCCCGTCTGGATCGCACACCACCAGCGCCAGCTTTACGTCGTTTGCCAGCCGGATCGCGCCGCGAAAAGCATCCTGCGCCGGCAATTGCGCGCTGATCTGGTCGGTGTGTCGGTGGTCAGCCGTCCCCGGCTCGCGGCGGCCGGCAGCACGATTGATCCGGAGGCGCCGTCATTGTCGCGTTTCAGGAGCAGCGTGATCGCGTCGGGCTGAACTTCGCTCACCTTCTCAAATCTATTCCGGGCCATGTTTTGCACCGCAAGCTGAAGAGAATTCGGACTATCACCGTCAAGTGATAGAATTGAACGTGATTGAGATTGCGCACCACTAATTGACGCGCAGCATTAACGGCATCTCGGATTAGTCGATCCGACGCGGCGATCGGTTCGGGGTACATTGAGGCGAACATGCTTCGTCCAAATCGTTGGATCTGGGTCTTCATCGTTGGCGCTGGCATTTTCGGAACCAATGCGCATGCCGACGATACTGTCGTCCGCAGCTTTGCCAGCGGTTTGGCTGCTTCCATGGTCGGCATCGTTCCGGCCAGCGAGGACGTGGAACTCGCGGGACCACAAGCACTCAGCGCCGACGGGCAGGGCAACCTGTTTGTGCTCGATCAGGTCAACGGTCGCATCCTGCAGTTTGACCCGAAACAGCCGAACTCAGATCCTGACGTCCTCAAGATGCCGAAAGACGTCCAGCCGACCGATCTCGTGGTCCACAACGACGACATCATGGTTTGGGACGGCGGCGTACGGACGCTGAAGGCGGCGCCAGGGCAGTCCACGCGCGGAATCGGTGGTGACGTGATCCAGCTTGAGGAGGTCTCGAGCCGTAGCGCGGACGATCAGGTCGCCGTCTCCGCTTTCGCCCAGATGGGATCGCAGGCGCCCGGCAGCGCGGCCGACTTGCTCGACCAGAATACCCGCGCGGCCATCGTCAAGACGACGCGGCAGCCCGACCGGCAATATGTGGCTTCTCGAAGTAAGGGCTCGGTGATCGCCGATATCGTTCCGGACAAGGGCAATGCCAGCGTAAGGGTCGAGATCCAGACCATGGTCACCAACGAGACGATCGGACAGCTAAGCCTGCGGGTGCGCAACCAGCTCGGAACGGTGGAGTTTCTTGAGATCGACAGCGGCGACCGCTTCTACGTGCTTGCCGAGGACGTTCCGCCATCGGGAAAGAACGCCTCCACGTTCGTCGCACGCTATGCTGCGAACGGCCGTCTCGAGGGAATCTATGAGCTTCCTTTGGAAAATACGCCGCTGACCCGGCGGTTCGTCACGGTTTCGGGCGATGGCGATGTCTATTTCCTCCGGACCAAGCCGGACGGAATTGAAGTGGTTGGCGTCGGCTTCCGGCCGCTGACCAACGCTTCCATTATCGACGTGCGGCCGTCGCGAACGGCAGCCGCGCCAGCACCGCAATCCGGCGTCAAATTCGACGCGTCGGCCGCTGTGAGACCTTCCAATCGCCAGCAGGCTATCGAGACCGCGTTTGCATTCGAGGGCATCCAGTGGAAGCTGACGCAGTCGAACTACGGCAGCGATCCCGACAGCCAATGCAGCGGCTTCAGTCGTATTCGGCGGCCGTGGTATCTGCAGGGCAAAGTGAACCAGGAGGTGCGCGGTGTGCCCTATTGCTGGGGCTGCCACGGTTCGCTCGCGAACTTCCGGCAGCGGATCGACAGCGGAGCGCTGGCTGGCAATGTGTGCACTCGCAACGCGCCAAGGCCGGATGTGGCTGGCGTCGACTGTTCGGCATTCGTCAGCGCCGCGTGGGGACTTTCTGTCCACTACACGACTGCCGCTATTCCTGCGATCGCAGCCCCCGTGGCAAATCCCTGGGACCTGAAGCCCGGCGATGCGCTGAACAAGCCGGGCTCGCACGTGATGTTGTTCCTGCGGTTCACGCCCGATCACAAGGCCGAGGTGATGGAATCCTCGACCGGTGGCTGCAACGGTCGCGTCTGCCGCAACGTCTACCCGTTGGCGAGCCTGCTTTCGCGTGGCTACGTTCCGGTCCGCTTTCGGGCGTTCGCGGATGACCAGGCGACAGTCTCAGCGAGCGCCTATCAAGAGGCCGAACCGCAGCCGGGCCGCAAGACGGCGAGCAAAAGGCGCTGAACCCGGTGTGTCGCTGGCGCTACAGAATGGATAGGAAGGATGTCGAGGTGGATCACGATGCGGATGCCCAGGGAACTTGATTGCGGGATCAAGCGGCTATGCGCCACCATCGGGCTCGCTGCGTTGATCGGGCTGATATCCCCGGACGCGCATGCGACAGGAGGATTGTCGATCAGCAATCCGGACGGGGCGGCGGTGCGCGCGCTCGTGATCGGGATCGATGACTATCAGCACGTGCGGAAATTGAAGGGCGCGGTCGCCGACGCCACTGACATCGTGACCAGCTTGAAGAGCATGGGGGTTGGCGACGTCGTCGTCCTGACTAACGCACAGGCCGACAGGGCAAGCATCTTGCGCGAGATCAGTTCACTGGTGGAGCGGACCAAGAACAACGACCTCATCTTTCTGTCGATCGCAGGTCATGGAACCCAGGAGCCGGAGCGCGTCAAGGGCTCGGAGCCGGACGGGATGGAGAACGTGTTCCTGCTGCCAGGCTTTGAAACCACGCCAACCGGGTCCATTGAACGTGTTCTGGGCAGTGAGTTCAACCATTTCATCCGGCAGTTCGAGCTTCGCGGAGCGAAGGTGATCTTCGTGGCTGATACCTGCCACGGCGGCGGTATGGTGCGCGATATCGATCCGCGTGCCGCTGAGATGAGCTTCCGGCAGGTGCCGCGTTACACATTGCTGGTTGACGAACTGAAGCCGGTGTCGGACAGCAACGATCCGAAGTCAGAACTCGATCTTGACCACACGGCGTTCCTGGCTGCGGTGGACCGCTACACCAAGGCGCCGGAAGTCCGCATCCCTGGCATCGATGGCTTGCGCGGGGCTCTCAGCTATGCGGTCGCACGGGCGGTGGAGGGTAGCGCGGACATCAATCACGATGGGAAGGTGACGCTCAAGGAGCTCTTCAGCAATGTTCGACAGGTGGTCTATCAGCTCTCGGACCAGCGCCAGAACATCGTGACCATATCATCGCCGCCTCAGACGCCGGATACCGACATCGCCTTCGAATTGACGCGCGGTGTCGTGCTGATTCAGGGGCCGGCCGCGAGAGCGGCCTCCGGCCAGGCCGGATCCGGGGCGCCCGTCGAGGGACAAGCGCCCGCGCCGGCTGTCACGGCCAAGGCACCAAACATTCCCACCCTTGCCGCGGCGGCGACCAAGGAACTTCCGACCGGCGACGCGCCGGCCCCCCTCCGTCTCGCTGCGCCAATCCGGCTGGCGGCGCTCGACGGCAAGACGAACTATTTTGCGAGCGTGGCGCCAAAGGATGTTCCCGTGCAGGCTGTTCAACCGACGGACAATCCCGACCTGATCTGGGATCCCGTGTCGCACGACGTGATCGCGTGGGGCGACGTAGTCGCCTACGGGATCGACGTTGCCAGCCTGCCGACGGTCGTTGACCGGACAGCGGCAATTCGTGAACTGAAGCGCATTGCGACCCGGTCGCCGCAGATCATGCGCATCTGGCCGGACGATCGCCAACAGCGTGCTGGCCAGACTGTCGAAGTTGATCTGTCTGATGTGGGGTCAAGAGCGGTGTTGCTGTTCAATGTGTCTGGCGATGGCACCATCCAATTGTTGTATCCGGTGGGTTCCGATGCGGCACTGGCCCGATCGGCGAGTTTGCGCCTACCGCTCAGGGTCGGCGAGCCATTCGGCGCGGAACAGATCGTTGCAGTGACCTCGCAGCAACGCATGGTCGATCTTGAGACAGTCCTGATGCAGCTCAACCGGCGCCGCGCTTCGGGGCAGGTGATCAAGAGCCTCGAGCGGTACTTGCCTGCGGACGCGCGGATCGCCTCGGTCGGCTTCTTCAGTGTTCCCTGACTTTTAGGGAGAGCAGGCCATGCCGTCATCGCTGCCGATCCGCCGGGAGCGACCATGGCTCGCATTCCTGCTGCTGCTGGCGGGTAGCGGAGCTTCGTCCGCAGCACCGTTGCCGTCGGCATCGCTGAATGTCGGCACGACGTATGCACCCTGGCTTTGGCCCGTACAAGCGGCGCGCAGGCAGGCCAATACCGCGAGTGTGTCCCTTCAGATCCTGCCGGGTCAGACCGTCAACCTCGGCGGCAAGGTCACGTTCGGCGTCACCGCGAGGAAGCCGGGATATCTCATTCTCGTCGACGTCGACGCGGAAGGGCGAATGTCCCAGATCTTTCCGACTCCCGAGCTATTGGCGCAGTCGGACGGACGCGACATCAATCTCGTCAAGCCCGGCGTCGAATTTGTCGTTCCAACCCCGGCGGCTCGGCAGCGTGGTTTTGAATATGTCGTCTCACCGCCGACTGGGTCAGCCGTGATGATCGCCATCCTGAGCGAGCGGCGGCTGCAGTTGCTCGATTTGCCGGACTTGCCGCGCAAGCTACAAGATCAGGCCGAGGCGTTGAGCTATCTAACGGCCTGGACCAGTGAGCTGCGCGTGCCGGACAACGGCAGCGGAAAGCTGGTGACGAATAATTGGTCGTTCGACGTCAAATCCTATTCCATCAAGTGAGCCCGGCAAGGCCAAGGCCTGTGAAGGCTAAAGCTTGCTCAGCCGACTGAAGAAGCCACCCCGGGCGATCATGTAATGAATGTCCTTTGGAAAGGGAAAAGCGCTGCGAACGTTGGAAATCGCGCCCTGAAGGAATTCCCCGTGCTGTGGCGCCGGCTTGTGGTGCAGACGCGGCTGGTCAGCGACCTGCGGTATCATGAAGCGATCCACGTAAGCCGGGTCCAGGTCGTTGACCCTGACCATCTGGCCAAATGCCGGGAACAGGTCGTAATGACCGACCCTTACGCTAAGGTTCTTGAGAGCAGGGCGTTGTGGCTGCGCTTGATTGCCATCGGCCGTCGCCAGCCCGCGCCCGATCAGGTCCAGCTTCACCGATTGCGGGAGAGTTGATGGACCATACACGATCTCGAGCGCGCGGCCGCTCTGTCCAGACAACCACTGATACCAGAAGGTCGCATCGTCGGGCCGCGCATTGGCACCGTAGAGGCAGTCAAATCCCCAACAGGCCGTCAGCTTGCCCTGGTACTTTCCAAGGTTCCCGACGAGATTGCGCATGCCGTTACCGCCGCCGGAGTGGCATGCGATGATGAGCTTACCGATCTGGAGCTGAGGAATGGACGTCGAGGAGAGACCCAGGAACCTGGCAAGAGCTCCAAGGACCTCCTCGAGATAGCGTTCGCCCCAGCTCGCGGTTGCCAGGTCAGACACGTTGTAGTTTCCGGCAAAGGTGTCGCCAACGGCATATTCGTAGCCCAGGAACGGCGCGATAAGAACCACGTCCTTGCCGGAATCCCGGACCTGTTCGCGCAGCCGCGCTGGATCGTTGTGGAATAGGAATTCATGGTTTTTGACATAGAAGCCGTGAAGCCAGATCACGACATCGAACTTGGTGGCAGCTGTTGGGTGCTTTGGCGGAAGATAAACCGCCGTCGGCTTCATGCCGGGTGCCTGCCGCTTCGTGAAGAGCGTCACCCCCGGAAAGGCGTTGGCGTCCTTTTGCTCAAGCTCACACGCAACCACGCAGGTCGCTCCGCTTCGGCCAATCCAGGCAAGGACCTGGCTGACCTGGTGTTAAGCTCTGCTGCCCGTCACACATTCTCGACACCAAAATCCGCGCGGCCTCCTGGCCTTCCATGACGCCGTGGCAGCCTTGCGCGTTGCTAGCGGCAGGACTCGACATTACCTACGTTGCCCCCGGGGCCGCCCCCGCCGCGGTATTCGAGGTGGCAGCCGCGACTGACCTGACGGCACAGAGATTGATCACAAACGATCTGACCACTGCCGCCGCCGCTGTTCTTCACAGTTGCTTGCCGCCGCGGAACGTCGGCTGTTGGCTCCGGTCTCTCGCGGGCCGAACGATCCGCACGTGACGGACGCTCGTCCGTGTTGCGCTTCGCAACCGGTTTCTTCCCGCGTCGCTTCTCGCATTCATTGTCGTCGTTGAGGAACGAACCCTCGGCACAGGTGATCCTACTGCACTGGTCGCCGTCGGGCCTGTAGCCGCGATCGCAGATCAGCGGGCAGACCCGCGATGGCCTAAGCTTGATCGCGTCAAGAGCATCCAGACTTGCAAGCTTGACGTCCAGTTTGGTGCCTGCGTGCCGGTTGAAGAGAGCCAACGAGCGCTGCGAGGCCGCATTCCATTGGCCATCGACGGGGCCGGCGAAGCAGCCGACGCGGTTCAATTCGCCTTGTACGGACTTGGCGATATCGGCTCTTGCGATATCGGTCTGGCGCGGCTCGTCGCTCAGTGCCGCAAGCTTGGGCGTCTTGCTGTCCTCACCGGGCGCAGCGGCCGTAGGGTTATCCGCGACGGTACTCTCAACGGCCGGCTTATTCCCGGAGAGTGCAGCGACGATTGTAGATTCGGATGCAGTCCGTTTCCGTTCCGCCTCGGTGGCCTGCTCCTGCGCCGCTTGCTTCGTCCTCTCGGCGGCAATCCGGGCCTCTTCCGCAGCCTTCAGATCCGCGGCCGCCTTCTCCTGTTCGGCGCGCTGGGCGCCCTGGGACATCAGGCGAGCTTGTTGCTGCTCGGCCTGCTGCGCTTTCGCCGTCGCCGCGACGCGTGCGTCCTCGGCCTCGAGCTGATTAAGCTGCAGCTTTGCCAGATTTGAGTAGTATCCGTCTGGATGCTGGGTCAGGAACGCGTTCAGAGCGGGCTTGTTGCGGAGCTGCAAGGCCAATTCGTAATCGCGACGAATTTCCGACTGGGGGTTGGCTGCTTGTATCGGCTCCTCGGCCTTGGCAGCCGGAACAAGTGCAACGTCTTCGCCGCCCAGCGAGCCGTAGACATAGGGCTCCTGTCGGTTGCCCGTGGCTTGCAAGACATCGTCGCGGACGAAGCCGAAAGCCCTGCGCAAGTCGAGCCCCGGCTTTGCAATATACTTCACGAGAGCCGTCGCGTACGGACTATTCTTGCTGTTGCCATCGAGTGCGGTTAGTCCGGCTTTCGCCGCAAACGCGATCAGTGTGTTGGAGACGGTGGGTTCGACCCTGGCCAGCCCGCGGCTGATTGATCGCGAGGCAACTGTACGCTTCATTGAGTCGGCAAACGGATTATTGCGGCACGCGTCGACGATCACAACGCGCAGCTGCCTCGCAGGCTCGATCGCCAGCAGGACACGGTCGAGCGAGAATGCTTCGTCATAGATATCCGTGTCACGCTCGAGTCTGGCGTCTGTCGGGATCAGATAGTTCGTCCCGTCGATCTCGATACCGTGGCCAGCATAGTACACCAAGGCAATGTCGGCATTGCGGGCCTGATCGGCGAATTCTCTCAGGGCCCGCCGCATGTCGGTCGCGGCGAGGTTGAGCCTTGAGTCAACCACATCGAAACCTGCGCCCTTTAAGGTCGCGGCGATGGCCGCAGCGTCATTGGCCGGGTTTGGAAGCAGTGGGGCGTTTTGATAGCTGGAATTGCCGACCACCAAAGCCACGCGCTTTGTCGCCCAGGCTGGCTGAGAGGCCAGGAACAGCGAAGCGGCGAGAAGAAGACAAACCCGGAGGTGCCTGTACAATCTCATGGCGAACACCCAACCTATGCCCGTAGAATGGTGACGTCGCGAGGACGGCCGCGTAAGAAATAATTCCTGAATTCGTACGCTACTGGCGGCTGCCTGTCTGCATACAGTACCGATCTCGAGCCCGATCCATTCCTATGTGTTGTTTTGAAATGCGGAGGCGTTCAAAAGGTGCGGAGGATTATTGCGGCCGGGCGTTGTGCGCCGATTCATGTGGATGATCGGCGCCTGCCAATGTTGTGCTGTCGTGCGACCTCGGTATAAGATGTTGATGTAAAACAATTATTGTATTTTTGCTGGCCTGCACGCGGCAGCGCACCAGAAGGCTCTGACGTGGTTCAAACGAAAGTTCCGCTGACGGCGATCGAGCGGACGTGAAGTCCAAGGACGGGCTCGCGGATCGACCGTCTCGGTCGCAGCTTGCAATCAGGTCAACAGCGCGGAGCAAGGCCGTCAGTTCGGCTTCGGGCAGTGATGGACTTTGCGAAGAATTCGACTCGTCCATCGAGCTATGGCTTGGCGACCACGAAGCCGTAGAAGTTCTCCAGGAACTGATCCTCCGTGAGAGAGGACGTTCTTGTGGCCTTTGTACTCTTCCTCTTCCCAAATGAAGACCGTCAGTTTCAAGTTCCCGCCGAAGCGCTCGATCTTCGAGCGCAGGACGATCCAATGACGAGCTTGAGCCACATCGAGCCCGACGTCGCCTGATCCGACGCGTCGAGCAAACTGGGCGTCGATAAGCAAACAGACGCGGTAGCCCGCGGCAAATAGCCGGCTCGCCCTATCTATACTGCCGGTGCCCGACGGTGAAACACGAGATCGTCTTCTTGGAAGTCGGTGTAGCCGGCGCGGTGAATCTCCATCGGGGGCATGTCCCCCCGGACATTGTTCCTTCGGTAGAGTCGAAATGAAATCAGTCCTCCGAATTGCGGAGGACAGCGCGCGGAGATACAATCGCAAATTCCGAACTTCGGAGAAGCTAATGCCTATTCCCTTGAGGATTTACATCACGCCATTTGCCGAGAGAGGGGTCGTTGAGCCCAGGCAATGGAGCAGCGACACGGCCAAGAAGGCGCTCGACGTGGTCAATACGATCTGGTCAAAGGCCAAGATCGCGTTCGTGATCAGCGATTGCTTGATGGAGAAGCCGCTCGACATGGCAAAGAGCGCACGCAGCAATGATCAGCGATTGCTGGGTGTTCTTACCTCTCGGCACGATCCGGACAATGCCATCCACATCTACCTCGTCAATTCGATCGAAAATCTGTCCGCTGGCGGAGGCTCATACCCCAATAGCGAACCCGAGCCGGCAAGCTTCGTCCAGTGGTATGGCAATGACCACGCCAATGGACGCGCCTGGGCTCACGAGCTTGGTCATCTGATGAGCCTTGATCACGTCGAGATCGATTATTCCAATGAGAAGCAGGCGGCGCAGCGCGTCAAGAACCTCATGACGATAGGATTGAGCGCCGGCTCCAACTTGACTGGCCAGCAGATCGATGCAGCCAAGGGCTCAAAGCTGGTCAAGCGATTTGGTGGATAAGTCGTTGGCCGACCGCAGAAGTCGTCGCCTCCGTCGTCCTGCAGATCGCGCGTCCGCGCGAAACGGTCCGAACGTCCTCTGCGCGAGGCGGTCTCCACTGAATTCAGCCAAACGATCACATTGTGGCAATCGACGCAGTCGTGTGCTCCCCGCCCGACGTCGAGGCGGCAAGTTCCATCGCGCCGGGCCTCGTAGGCGGAGCCCTTGGCGAGCCCCTTGTCGGAAATCGAAAAGCAACTGAATGACTGCGTTTCGCGCATGGCAGCGACAGCCTTAGTGAGAGTAAATCGAGGAACCGACGCCAGGTTCCTGTTCGCGAGAACCTCGTCGCTCCAGCTCAGAGGTTTAGCGCGAGAGTCCATGATTGCGATCACAGAACCGGTGACCACTTCGCCTGCTTTGCGCAAAGCCATCCGCAATTGACACGCAATGCCAAATCACCAACGAGCACACCAAGTGCTTCCGCGATATTGCGCTGCGGTTGCTGGGCGACGCCTACCGTTTCGCTTTGTTTTTGATGGGGATCAGGCAGACGCAGAGCAAGCCGGCAAAAGTACTATCTAGATGCGCTGTCGCTTTGACAGCGGTCGGGTAGGGGCTTCGAGGTCTAGGGAAATTCCGCGAAGTCGTCGTGCTGTACGAGTTCCACGGCCTGTCCTACCGCGACCCCTCCGAGGTCGTCACTGCTCCGATCGCGACAATGATGTCGCGTTGCACAGCGCACACTGCTTCGGCGCCAGATCGAAATGGGAAGAAGATCACAACCTTCGTTGTAGCTGCCGATTTCATGAACTTCTCTTCTCTTGCCCGCACTAAAAACAAGGCGGTCCTGCGCCGTCCGGCCGATCGCCGACGAGTTGCTATCTGTTCACTGCAGGTCGAAGAGACATGTTTCACAAAACTGGTCCGGGCAGGGTTGACGTCGATCTGGATTTTTCAGGAGTGGGGGTTCTGCACGCGCGGCTCTGGAATTTCGATTTCGATGACTTTGCCGGCTACCAGTTTCGGGGCTTGAAGAAAGAGCATTCCGAATTTCTGAAGAACGAAGTGGTACCCCTACTCGAGGATGACGCCGGTCAGATCTGGATGACGGGCTCCGCGAGCCGGATCGGTGCGGCCGATTGGAATATGACGACGTCGGCCAACCGCGTGATTACAGTCGCGCGGTCTCTGTCCGAGATGGGCATCCACCCGGAGCAAATGCAGACGCACGCCATCGGCAATACGCAGACGGCAAATCACAGGCTGGACGAAGACAGCGATAGATCAGTGGTCCTTTGGGTGCTCCCGAAGGTCTATTTCGAACCGATCATAAAGCCAGACTTGCCGCGACCCGTTCCGCCGAAGCCAAAAGTCAGTCGAAATTTCAAGATAGCCATGCTGCTTGAGGTCGACGGTTCGATCTCGTTCGCCGCGAGAGCGGCCATCAAGCGCATCGTGAAGGGCAGGGCTGGAGCCGGGATTGCGTTTGCCAGCGCCTTGTTCTCCATATGGGACACGGAAAACAATTTGAAGTGCACCTACGTCTATGCGGCGGTCGGCCTGGGCTTTGGCTTGAGCCTTCCGAAGACTGGCGGTAGATCGGGTACCCTGCATGGCCCGTGGAATTCGTTTACGACTGAAAAGCCAATCTCCTGTTCGCAGTTCGGCAAGTCGATGCGCTTTACGACAATCGGCATAGGCGATGTGAGCAAGAACTGGATCCTGCTGGAAACGCCCAAGGGGGTGAAGGACGTCTACTTGAGCATCAGCACCGGCACGACCATAGGCGGCGGCGCGTCGACATACCCAGCCCATCTGAGCGCTTTCATCCCGCTGGAGAGACCAAAGTCGTTTGGCGGGCCGTGAGCATGCCGAGGCCGACCAAGCCCGCATACAGCGGTTCATGTCCCGAGCTAGCTTTTGTTGGCTGGACCTAGTTCAAACTTCCCCATGATGGATTGGAGCGAGAGTTCAAGTTTTTCAATCGGTTAGAGCGCGGCGTGTGCACGACGTGTGCACCGGGAGATCAAGAAAAATCTTACGACATCTAACTTGAGCAAGCGTGCTGAAGTGCGGGCGCAGGGCGCCCCTTTCTGGCGCCGCATTCGCGCAGCAGAACTTGCAGCTTAATAGATCAATGATGCGGAAACCTGGGATTGGAGCGGCTGACTCTTAATCAGCGGGTCCCAGGTTCGAGCCCACCAAATCAATAGCTTGGCGAGCAAAACCGTTTGAGCAGCTGATTTTTCAAACGGTTCTTTCTTGCGGACAACGCACTGCCGAGCAGGCGGGGACGACGTTGACCGGGCAAATGTCGCCTGGCTACATCCGATCGCCGTTCTCGACGTGGAAAGCCCTCAGCATCGCAAGACAGGCGCTCGTTGCAGCGCCCACTTCCAACGCGTTGGATACGGCGGCCGACAGTGCTTGCACGTTTGCGATCGTCACGGTGATGAAACCGGGCTTGGCAACCAGACCCGCTGCGACGGCCTCCGCGATAGCATGCTCGTTCGATGCATAGGAAAGGAGCTTAGAGTTCTGGTCGGCGGCAAGCTGGGCCGCATCAATGAGATGCTGTCCAGGCGCGCGCGCGTCGCCATCGGCCGGAAGGACCGCAAGCAGGTTCATCGCTTGCGACAAGCGTTCGAGAATGAAATAGCCGCCCTTGGCATCCGCGAGCACCTCGACGGGATGCGGCCGCTCGAGAAACTGTCCACCGAACTCACCGATATCCGGGTAGGTGAATCGTAGACCGCGTTGTGCGCGACGGTTCACGCGACGAAACAGCTCTTCGATGAGACTGCTCGTCAGGACGCAAGGTTTCAATTCGCCCGGCAATCCGTCATTCCAGCCAGCGGGCGTGGACACATAGGCGGTGGTTGCCGCCATCGCGCCTGCGCGCAGGAGCTGAAGGCCGCTCGACTTATTCTGCGGCATGAAGCCGAGCGCGACGGCGCCGCCGCGCTCGGCAATCCGCCGCATCGCTTCCGATATCACGTGCATGTAGGCGCCGCGGGCGGACTTGACCGGAAGCGACCACGCCGCCGTCAGGATTCCGGCCAGCAGAGTTCCGCCGTCGGGCGTGATCATTCGCCGATAGGAGATGCCCGTTCCAGCAATCGCAGCACCGTTCACCTCGGCGACGACGATATCGGCCGGTTCGGACAAGGATGACCGCGCAAAACACCACCGCCAGCGGCGCCCGTCGCCCCAATCGCCGAACGATCGGTTCAGGGCGGCGAGATGCTCGGCTTCAAAGCCTGCGGGGTTGATGCTGACCTTCACAGATCATTCGCCTTGCCAATGGATGCCTGCGGCAGCGCCGCAACGCAGCGCGCGGCAATCTCGCCCATGCTGGTCCACCAGAGGTCCTCGCCGACTGTCTCCAGGTAATCAAACACAGCATGCAGGTGATCGCAATATTCTTCGCCGAGCCCATCCAGCGCAACATAGGATCCGGCCCTCTTGATGACATGCGCCTTGATCGCAAGCAGACCACCGTGATCGATAATTGACCTTGCCCGGTCGATGGTCGACGTCGCCTGATAGTTGGTCGTGAAGTTCAACAATCCACCGGATATCCATTGTGGCGCGATCAGTGACGTACCGGTGAGCCCGCTCATACCGCTCCGCGCTTCACGATGCACGGCGCTCACGAGGTCGCGCGAGGAGCCGACGAAGGTCAGGCCGGCGTCCCGCATTGCCCTCGCAAGTCCATGGCTCAGGTACCAGCCGGGCGGCGACATTCCCGGCACGAACGCCAGGTTGGCGGCGTGAAAGATTTGGAAGATCCCCGCCAGACTGCGCCGGCATTCCTCCTCGCTCGCATCCAGATATTCGAGATGCGTGGGGTGGCGTCCGCGGTTGTGCGTGAGGCCGTGCAGCCCGATTTCAACCCTTGGCAGGTTCTTGAGGAATTCGATGAAGCGCGGAAACCTGTCGATGCGCATCGTGCCTTCGGGCAACGTATTCCATTCGCACCAAAGACGCCGCACACCGGGAATGTGCATCAGCAGCGGGTGCGAAACGGATGGGTGTTTTGCGCGCCAATCGGCCGTCACGAACAGAGTAGCGCGCAGCTTCGAATGAGCGGTCAGCAGGCGGATCAGAAAACGAAGCTGCCCATGGTCGAGAGAGCTGGCCCCGCAAATTCGGACAGTAGCTTGAGTGGATTTTCTGCCTGACAGCGGCGAGGATTCTTGCTGCGAATCAGGAGCGAAGATGACGAAGAAGAGCCGCCGGACGCATTCTCCGGCATTCAAGGCGAAGGTTGCTTTGGCTGCGGTCAAAGGCGACAAGACACTGGCGGAGCTGGCGCAGCTGTTTGATGTTCATCCGAACCAGATCACGATCTGGAAAAACCAGCTCCTGGAAGGCGCCGCCGGCGTGTTTGGGCATGACAAGACATCGGCCGAGACGCCGGTCGATTTGAAGGCGTTACATGCCAAGATCGGCGAGCTGGCGTTGGAAAACGATTTTTTGTCCGGCGCGCTCACCAAGGCGGGCCTGCTGAGCGCAAAGCGATGATCGACCGCGATCATGATCTTTCTATCGTGCGCCAGGCGAAGGTCCTGAAGCTGGCTCGCAGCACGGTCTACTATGAACCTCGGCCAGTTTCGGCCGAGGACCTTGCCTTGATGCGTCGGCTCGATGAGCTGCATCTCGATTATCCCTTCGCGGGAGCGCGTATGCTGCGATCGTTGCTGCGGCGGGAGGGCGTATACGCCGGTCGCCGCCACATCGCGACGCTGATGAAGCGCATGCGGATCGAGGCGGTCTATCGTCGCCCGAACACGAGCAAGCCGGCTCCGGGTCACAAGATCTACCCGTACCTGTTGCGCGGATTGAAGATCGAGCGGCCCGACCATGCGTGGGCAATGGACATCACCTACATTCCGATGCGGCGTGGCTTCGTCTATCTCGCGGCGGTCGTCGATGTGTTCAGCCGACGGGTCCTGGCCCATCGCGTCTCGATCACAATGGAGGCGGCCTTCTGCGTCGAAGCGGTCCAGGAGGCGTTGGCGAAGCACGGCAGGCCCGAGATTTTCAACACGGATCAGGGCAGCCAGTTCACCAGCCTCGAGTTCACCGATGTGCTGCTGGACGCGAAGATCGCCATCAGCATGGACGGCAAGGGCGCCTGGCGCGACAACGTGTTTGTCGAGCGGCTCTGGCGCACGGTCAAATACGAAGAAGTTTATCTCCGCGCCTACGACAGCGTGTCCGAGGCGCGAGCGTCAATTGCCAAGTATCTGGCCTTCTACAATCAGGGACGCCCTCACTCGAGCCTTGACGGGCGCACGCCCGACGAGGCTTACTTCGGCACGCAAGCTATGGTGATGGCCGCATGACCGTCGCCGACGGTTTTGTCGTCGCTCTGGTCGGGCTACGCCCTCCCGACGCAACGACAAAACCGTAAAGCCCCGCGTTCAGCATAACCCGGCAGGAATCCACTTAAATCCAGCGGGGCGCTGTCCAAACAACCGGGGCCAGCTCTGGGCGCCGTTTCGCGGAGAGTGTGGCCCCCGGTTACGGGGCCGTGTGCTGCACATCAAAAAAGTATCGGTTGCACATTGAAATCGTGGTGGCGGGCCCGGATACCGGTCGCTACGATCCCTAATGAGAGGAAGCGCTGAGCAATTCAGCCGATAAGGGGACAGGGGCGGATCATCAAAAACCGCACCGGCCCGAAGGGAGCGGATATGGAACCGGACCTGGAAGTTGTCCAGATACGGCGCGGCGAATCGTTCAAGGCGTGGTCGCACGGCTACCCATTCCACACGGTCCGTTGGCATTTCCACCCTGAATACGAGCTGCACCAGGTCGTGGCGAGCTATGGCGGAATCTGGGTGATGACGGTGTGAGGAAGGCGGCGTATCGAGGCGGGTGACGAGCCTGCCAGAACCTCTCGAGGAGAGCGATACGCCATGACCGAGACTACCAATGTTCTTGCTTTCCGTCAGCCGTCCGCGGTTGATGATCCACTGACCGATATCGTTCGAGCCGGCGCGCGGGACCTGCTTGCCAGGGCGATCGAGATCGAGGTTGGCGCGTTTCTGGCCAGCACGGCCAATCTGACGCTGCCCGACGGTCGAGCGCGCCTGGTCCGACATGGGCACGGTCCGGTGCGCGAGATTGCGACCGGCATCGGTCCGGTGGAGGTCGCTCGTCCCAAGGTCCGCGACCGCGGAGCGAGCGGGCCAGGCGACCGCCTCCGCTTCAGTTCGGCAATCCTGCCGCTATGGGCGCGGCGGACGAAGAGCCTGGATGCCTTGATCCCGGTCCTCTATTTGCGCGGCATCTCGACCGGCGACTTCCAGGAGGCGCTCTCGGCGCTGCTCGGCAAGGATGCGCCGAACCTGTCGCCTTCGGTGATCGCCGGCCTGAAGGCCGATTGGCAGGTCGAGTACGAACGCTGGCAGAGACGCGATCTGTCGGCGCGTCGCTATGTCTACATCTGGGCCGATGGCGTGTACCTGCAGGCCCGCATGGAAGATCACAGCGAATGCATGCTGGTGCTGATTGGCACCACGCCGGAAGGCAAGAAGGAGCTGATCGGCTTCCAGGTCGGCGTGCGCGAGAGCGCGCAGAGCTGGCGCGAACTCCTGATCGACCTGCGGCAACGCGGGTTACGGATTGCCCCGCAACTCGCCATCGGCGACGGCGCCCTCGGCTTCTGGAAGGCACTGGACGAGGCCTTTCCCGGCACGCGGCACCAACGATGCTGGTGCCATAAAGTGAGCAACGTACTCGACAAGGTCGCCAAATCCGTGCAGGGCCCCATGAAGAACGACCTGCGGAACATCTATCTGGCCCCACACCGGGCCGAAGCTGAAACCGCGATCGACGTCTTCGTCGAGAAATACCACGTCAAATACGGACGTGCGGTGGAGTGCCTGATCAAGGATCGCCATGCGCTGCTCGCCTTCTTCGACTTCCCTGCTGAGCACTGGATCCACCTACGCAGCTCGAACCCGATCGAGAGCGTCTTCGCCACGGTGCGCCACCGAACGGTGCGGACCAAGGGATCGCTGTCGCAACAAACTGCGAAGCTGATGGTGTTCAAGCTCATCGACGCCGCATCGAAGACCTGGCGGCGATTGAAGAGCACGAACCAGTTGCCGAAAGTCATCGCCGGTGTAAAGTTCATCGACGGAATCGAAGTCATTCCGAACACTGAAAGCCACGCCGCCTGATCAGGCCGCGTCACCCAAAATCAGCCATAGCTCGGTCGTGGCAACCAGCGGTCGGTATTTCGTCGGCGACTTCATCGGCGAGTTCGAGCCGGGCAATCTCGTGCTGACCGGCCCCAACCTGCCGCACAATTGGGTGAGCGATCTGCCGCCGGGGAGCACCATCCCGCTGCGCGGACGCATCCTGCAGTTCAGCGAGGAATTCATCGGCGACCTCACGAAGGTCATGCCCGAGCTCTCGGGCCTTGCTGCGCTGCTGGAATTCTCTCGGCGCGGCGCGCTCTTCACCCGCAGCACCAGCGACAAGATTGCTCCGCTGATGGAGGAGATCGCGGCGGCGAACGGTGTGCGCCGGATCGAGCTGTTCCTGATGATCCTGGGAACGCTCTCCCGCGCCCGAAGCGCGCGTCCGCTCTCCAGCCCGAACTATTTGCCTGACCCCTCGGGATACATGTCCGCAGGGATGAACAAGGCGCTCGCCTTCATCCGGCAGAACCTGACGCAGCCTTTCGGTGAAGCTGAGCTCGCGGCGATCGCAGGCCAGTCGCAAAGCGCGTTCTCGCGTTCCTTCCGCCGGCACACCGGCATGTCGCTGGTGCAATACGTCAAGCGGCTTCGCATCAATCTCGCCTGTCAGATCCTGATGAGCGACGAGCAGGCGTCCATCACCGACATCTGCTTCGAGGTCGGCTTCAACAATCTCTCCAATTTCAACCGGCAGTTCTTGGCCGAGAAAGGCATGCCGCCTTCGCGGTTCAGGCGATTGCTCGCGCAAAACAGCAATACGGCCCGCGCGGCCTAGCCGGCGAAAATAGCAAAGGAGGACGACCACACCGGGAAGAATGACGTGGGCATGCCGATGGCAGCCCGCGACAGGAATCGCTTGTCCAGGAATTCGCCGCGCAGCACCGGCACTCAATCACCGACCGCGACGGAAGCACGCATCTCCAAGGATCAACCACGTCACTCCAGTTCTGGAAAGGAAAGTCCGAATGAAAAGCTTCTCCCCGAAACATGCGGGCAGGCTGGCCCTGGCCCTCTCGCTGCTCGGCACCACGGCGATGCACTCGCAGGCCGCCGAGGTAAAGGACGGAACTGTTGCCTTCCTGATGCCGGACCAAGCCTCGACCCGCTACGAACAACACGATTATCCGGGCTTTGCCGCAGAGATGAAGAAGCTCTGCGAGAGCTGCAAGGTGATCTACCAGAACGCCAGTGCCGATGCCGCGCGGCAGCAACAGCAGTTCAACGCGGCGATCTCGCAGGGCGCCAAGGTCATCGTGCTCGACCCCGTCGACTCCACCGCTGCAGCGTCCTTGGTCAAGATGGCACAGTCGCAGGGCATCAAGGTCATCGCCTATGACCGGCCGGTCCCCGACGCCAAGGTCGATTTCTACGTGTCCTTCGACAACGAAGCCATTGGCAAGGCCATCTCCGAATCGCTCGTCAAGCATCTCAAGGCCGCCAACGTCACGGCGAAGGAGGGCGAGGGCGTGCTTGAAATCAATGGATCGCCGACCGATGCCGCCGCCGGACTCATAAAGAAGGGCATTCACGCCGGTCTCGACAAGAGCGGCTATCCCATTCTGGCCGAATACGACACGCCGGACTGGGCGCCGCCGAAGGCGCAGCAATGGGCTAGCGGCCAGGTCACCCGCTTTGGCAAGAAGATCCTCGGCGTCGTGGCCGCCAATGACGGCACCGGCGGTGGCGCAATTGCCGCCTTCAAGGCCGCAGGCATCGATCCAGTGCCGCCGGTGACGGGCAACGATGCGACGATCGCCGCGCTTCAGCTCGTCATCTCCGGCGATCAGTACAACACGATCTCCAAGCCCAGCGAGATCGTGGCCGCTGCGGCCGCCCAGGCGGCGGTGAGGTTCCTCTCCGGCGAGACGCCCAAGGCGGAAACCACGCTCTTCAATGCGCCATCGAAGCTGTTCGTGCCGGCGGTCGTCACCCAGGAGAACCTGAAGGCGGAGATCATCGACAAGAAAATCCAGACGGCCGATCAGCTCTGCACCGGCCGATATGCCGCCGGCTGCAAGAAGCTTGGCATCACGCAGTAACCGCGCCTGTCCCGGCCGCGCGCGGCGGCCGGGACAGGCGACGAGAGGACGGACTGGCACATGACCACGGTCTCGGATGTCGATCCCACGCAGGACGGGCTGCGCAAGCCCGTCTTGAGTCTTCGCGGAATCTCCAAGCATTTCGGCGCCGTGTCCGCCCTGACCAACGTCGATCTCGACGTGCATGCCGGCGAGGTCGTGGCGCTCGTGGGCGACAACGGTGCTGGCAAATCCACCCTCGTGAAGATTCTGGCCGGCGTGCATCAGCCCACCTCAGGAACGATCGCATTCCGTGGTGAACATGTCGTCCTGTCCGATCCATCCACCGCACTCGGCCTCGGCATCGCCACCGTTTTCCAGGACCTGGCGCTCTGCGAGAATCTTGATGTGGTCGCAAATATCTTCCTCGGCCGCGAGCTCAATCCAGTGCGGCTCGACGAGGTCTCCATGGAGCTCCGCGCCTGGACGCTGCTCAACGAATTGTCGGCGCGGATCCCGAGCGTGCGTGAGCCCGTTGCGTCGCTGTCCGGCGGCCAGCGCCAGACCGTGGCGATCGTGCGTTCGCTGTTGACCGAGCCGAAGCTCATCCTGCTCGACGAGCCGACTGCCGCGCTTGGCGTCGCCCAGACCGCGGAGGTGCTCGACCTCGTCGAACGCGTTCGCGCCCGCGGCCTCGGCGTCATCATGATCAGCCACAACATGGAGGATGTCCGCGCGGTCGCCGACCGGATCGTGGTGCTGCGCCTCGGCCGCAACAACGGCGAGTTCGAGCCCGGCGCGTCCAACCAGGATCTCGTCACCGCGATTACCGGTGCGGATGAAAATTCGGTCTCGCGCCGCGCCAGCCGGCGCCACGCCCAGCAGTCGCCGGAGCTTGGTCGATGATCGACGACACGCAACAGGCTCCGACGGGGCGGCTGTTCGACCGCAGTGACGAACGGGTCAAGCATGCGGACACGCTTGGAAGCGCCATCGGCGCTTTCGTCGACCGCGTGCGGTCGGGCGACCTCGGTTCGCTGCCGGTGGTCGTCGGGCTCGTCGTCATCTGCACGGTGTTCGAGAGCCTCAATCCTGTATTTCTCGCGCCGAACAATCTGGTCAATCTGCTGTTCGATTGCTCGACAGTGGGCGTGATCGCTCTCGGCATTGTCTGTATCCTGATGGTCGGCGAGATCGATCTGTCGGTGGGGTCGGTCAGCGGATTTGCTTCGGCGCTCGTTGGCGTGCTCTGGGTCGGTCAGGATTGGCCGGTCGCCGTGGCAATCGCCACGGCGTTGGTGCTGGGCGCGGCCATCGGTGCGCTCTATGCGTTCCTGTTCATCCGTCTGGGAATGCCGAGCTTCGTCTCGACGCTGGCCGGCCTGCTGGGGTGGCTCGGGCTTCAGCTTTATCTGCTCGGCTCCTCCGGCTCGATCAACCTTCCGTATGGATCGCCGTTGGTGAATTTCGGGCAGATGCTCGTGATGCCGCCGATCGTATCCCATGTGCTGGCGGCGGTGGCGAGCCTGATCGTGTTCGTGACCGGCTTCCGGACGGCCGCGCGCCGGCGGGCGGCGGGGCTATCGGCCAGCTCGCTGGGCCGCATGGTGCTGAAGGCACTGCTGGTCACCATCGTGCTCGAATTCGTCGTCTATTATCTCAATCTCGGGCGCGGCATTCCCTGGATGTTCGGTCTGTTCGTCGGCCTGTGCGTGGTCATGAACTACGCATTGACTCGAACCAAATGGGGCCGCTCGATGTCTGCCGTCGGCGGTAACCGCGAGGCGGCCCGCCGGGCCGGCATCAACGTCCGCCGTGTCTATGCGACGGCGTTCGTGTTGTGCGCCACGCTGGCAGCCGCCGGCGGAATTCTCGCCGCAGCGCGGCTGGCATCGTCCAGCCAGCAGGCCGGGACCGGGGATGTGAACCTGAATGCGATCGCAGCCGCGGTCATCGGCGGCACGAGCCTGTTCGGCGGCCGCGGCAGCGCCTATTCCGCATTGCTCGGCGTCATCGTCATCCAGTCCATCGCGAGCGGTCTCACGCTGCTCGATCTATCGTCGTCGCTACGGTACATGATAACGGGCGCCGTCCTCGCCATTGCGGTCATCGTCGATTCGCTGGCAAGGCGCTCACGCCTTTCCCATGGCCGAGCTTGAATAGCGCTCACAAGAAAAGGACAAGCCTTGGCCCAGGAACTTGCAGGAAAAGTTGCCGCGATCACCGGCGCCGCGTCGGGCATCGGTCTCGAATGCGCCAGAACAATGATCGCGGCAGGGGCGCGGGTGGTGCTGATCGACCGGGCCGAGGAGGCGCTGAGCCTCGCCTGCGCCGAGCTGGGCGCGCAGGCGATCCCGCTGCGCATCGACCTCACGGATCCCGCGAGCGTGGCAACCATGATGCCGCAGGTGCTGCAGAAGGCGGGCCAACTGGACATCTTCCACGCCAATGCCGGCGCCTATGTCGGCGGCGAGGTCCTTCTCGGCGATCCCGACGCCTGGGACCGCATGCTCGATCTGAACATCAATGCGCTGTTCCGGTCGATTCATGCGGTGCTGCCGCATATGGTCGAGCGCAAGAGCGGCGACATCATCGTCACCAGTTCGATCGCCGGTCTCGTCCCCGTCGTCTGGGAGCCGATCTACACCGCGTCCAAGCACGCGGTGCAGGCCTTCGTGCATACCCTGCGCCGGCAGGTCGCCAAACACGGCTTGCGCGTCGGTGCCGTTGCGCCCGGTCCGGTCGTGACCGCACTCCTCAAGGACTGGCCCAAAGCGAAGATCGAGGAGGAGATGGCGGCAGGTGGCTTGATGCAGCCGGTGGAAGTCGCAGAGGCGGTGCTCTTCATGTTGACGCGTCCGAGGAACGTCACCATCCGCGACCTCGTCATTCTGCCGCAGAGCAACGACCTGTAGCAGCTTCCGATCGGCGATCCAGATGACCAAGCAATCCGGTAACCGCTGTTTTCTCGGCATCGATGTCGGCACCGGCAGCGCCCGCGCCGGCGTGTTCGATCGCTCCGGCAGACTCCTTGCGAGTGATAGCGCGCCTGTCGCGCTTTGGCGCGAGACCGGCGACGTGGTCGAGCAGTCGAGCGAGGACATCTGGCGAGCCGTATGCCGCAGCGTGCGCGGCGCGGTGGCGCAGGCCGGCATTGCGCCGGACAGTATCGTGGGCATCGGCTTCGACGCTACCTGCTCACTGGTGGTGCTGGGCGAGGGGGGCGCGCCGCTGCCCGTTGGCCTGTCGGGCGATCCTGCTCGCAACGTCATCGTATGGATGGATCACCGCGCCGCCGATCAGGCGCGCCGGATCAACCAGACGGGCGAGACGGTTCTCGACTATGTCGGCGGAACGATCTCGCCCGAGATGGAGACGCCGAAACTGTTGTGGCTCGCCGAAAACATGCCCGACACGTTTTCCCGTGCGTGGCAGTTCATGGACTTGACCGATTTTCTCACCTGGCGTGCGACGGGGAGCCTGTCTCGCTCCATCTGTACCGTGACGTGCAAGTGGACCTATCTGGGTCATGAAAACCGATGGGACGATCAATTCTTCCGCAGGGTCGGCCTCGGCGTGCTGGCGGACGAGCAGTTCCGCAGGATCGGCACCGAGATCGTGCCCGGCGGAACGGGGTTGGCGGCGGGCCTGACGGCGGAGGCTGCGGCCGATCTCGGACTCGCGACGGGTACGCCGGTCGCTGCCGGCCTCATCGATGCACATGCCGGCGGTGTTGGTACGGTGGGTGCGCGCGGCCCAGCGGGCACGGTGCTGACGCGCATGGCCTATGTGTTCGGAACGTCCGCCTGTACCATGACGACCACGCCGGATCCGTCCTTCGTTCCCGGCGTTTGGGGACCCTATTACTCTGCCATGGTGCCGGGGCTTTGGCTCAATGAAGGCGGGCAGTCGGCGGCTGGCGCAGCGATCGAGCATCTGTTGCAGATGCATCCGCATTCCGCGCAAGCAACGCAGGCTGCCAACCAGAAGCAGCAGACGCTTGCCGATTGGCTCGCTTCGGAAACCGAATCCCGCGGCGGTGACGGAATGATTCCGCAATTGGTCGGCGAGGTTCATGTCGTCCCGGAATTCCTCGGCAATCGCGCGCCGTTCGCGGACCCTGACGCGCGTGCGCTGATTGCGGGGCTCGATACGCGCTCGGATCTGGAGAGCCTGGTGGCGCTTTATCTTGCCGGGCTGTGCGGTCTCGGTTGCGGGGCCAGGCAGATCGTTCGTGCCCAGCAGGACAAGGGCATCGCGGTCGATACGATCGTGGTCAGCGGTGGCGCCGCAAAGAGCCGCCTTGTGCGGCAAGTCCTCGCCGATATGACGGGTTTGACGGTGGCTGCGTCGGCATCCCCGGAGGCCGTCCTGCTCGGCTCCGCGATGCTTGGATCAGTTGCATCGGGCGACCATGCCAATCTCGGCGAGGCGATGCAGGCGATGTCGGTTATGGGAGACATCTCTCGACCCCAGGCCGCTCTCGCAGACTGGGCCGATCGGCGCTTTCGAGCCTTCGAGGCCCTGCAGAAGGTCGGTCGGGCCATAAGAAGTGCTACGTAGCCCCATTGCCAGCTGGACCGGGCGTACTCAGGCACGGCTTGCATCCAACGTCGGGCGCGGCCTGCGTTGGAGAGGACATTCGACCCTCTTTCATCATCTCGACACATATGTCATTATAAAAATACAAATGTATAATCCGGGTCTTTTTGCCCGGCGAGGGAGGGCTGCCCATGGGTAGGAAAGTCGCATTCATTGCGGCCTTGTTCGGCGCGTTGGCATTGGTTGGTCCGGCGCAGGCGCGGGTCGAGGTCCAGTGGTGGCACGCCATGAGTGGCGTCCTCGGCGACCGGCTCAATGAGCTGGTCGAGAAGTTCAACAAGTCGCAGGACAAGTACACGGTCGTCGCGGTTGCCAAAGGGAACTATGATGAGGTGACCAACGGCGTGATCGCCGCCTATCGCGCCAAGCGGCCGCCGGAGATGGTGCAGATCGCCGAGCGCGGTTACATGACGATGCTGCTTTCAGGGGCCATTGTCCCCGTGCAGGATCTGGTGGAGCAGAAGGGTTACAAGATCGACTTCTCGGACTTCGTCAAACCCGTGGCAAGCTTCTGGAGCTACAAGGGCCGGATGTCGGCGATGCCCTTCAACTCGTCGACGCCGATCTTCTGGTACAATAAGGATCACTTCCAGAAGGCGGGCTTTGACAAGCCGGCCGACACCTGGCAGCAGCTGGAGAAGCAGCTCTATACCATCAAGTCCAAGGGGATCAGCGAGTGCGGCACGGTGCTGCCCGGCGACTTCTATTGGAGCCTGCTCGAGAACTACAGCGCCATCAACAACCAGCCTTACGGTACGCTCGCGAACGGTTTCGACGGGCTCGGCACCGAGTTCGTCTACAACAAGACGAAGGTAGTCTCGCAAGTCGCACGGCTCAAGAAATGGCTCGACGACGGCGTGATGCAGATCGCGGGCCAGGGCTTCAGTCCCGAACAATTGTTCACGTCGGGCCGGTGTTCTGCCTTCGTCAATTCGACCGCATCGCACGGCAACATCGAGCGCAATGCGACCATCAATTGGAGCGCCACCTTCCTGCCGCACGAGAGCGACATCAATCCGCCTCTCAATAGCACCATCGGGGGTGGGGCCATCTGGGTCATGAAGGGCCACACGCCGGAGCGATACGAGGCCGTCGCAGCCTTTCTGGATTTCGTCGCGCAGCCGGAAACCCAGGTCTGGTGGCATGGCGCAACCGGCTATGTTCCCGCCACCAATCGCGCCTATGCGCTCGCACGGGAGCGGGGCTATTACAAGGATCATCCGACCAGGGAGATCGCGGTGCTGCAACTCTCGCGCGGCACGCCGAACGAGAACTCGCGCGGCTTCCGCTTCGGCAACTTCGTGCAGACGATGCTGGCCCAGCGCCAGGAGGTCGAGGCGGTGTTCGCCGGTCAGAAGCAGCCGCAGGAGGCCATGGATGACGCAGTCAAGCGGGGTAACGAGATCCTGCGGCAGTTCGAAAAGCTGAATGCCGGGAAGACTCCGGAAGCCGATCGTCCATGACGTCGCGCCTGTCCATCCCGTGGCGCGAGGCACGCGCACCCGTGCTTCAGGGAAGGCACAGGGGCGGTGGGTCCAAGGCCGTGCCGGCGGCTGCCGCCGGCAGATCGCATACGTCAGGGAGAACGCGGCGGCGTGAGGAGGCCGGGCTGAAGCGGGCCAATTTCGGCGACGGTCCCGGCCTGCCGACGCTGCTGTTGCTGCCGCAATTGCTGATCCTGCTGTTCTTCTTCTTCATTCCGTCGCTGCGGGCGCTGATGCAGTCTGTTCTGCTCAGCGATCCGTTCGGGACCAACGTCCAGTTCGTGTGGTTCGACAATTTCAAGACGCTGCTTGCGAGTAACGACTACCGCCAGTCGATCGCGGTGACGTTCTGGTTCACGGTGGCGCAGAACGTGCTCACATTGGGCAGCGCGCTCGTGCTGGCCTTTGCCACTGACAGGATCGTACGCGGCCGTTCGGCCTATCGCACGATCATCCTGCTGCCATATGCCATCGCGCCGGCGATCGCCGGCATCCTGTGGGCCTTTTTGTTCAATCCGGCGGTCGGCCCGCTCGCGCAGGTGCTGCACGGGCTCGGTATTGCATGGGACCCCAACCTCAATCCGACCGATGCGCTGATCCTGGTGACGCTGGCCGCGTCATGGAAGCACATCTGCTACGACTACATCTTTCTGGTCGTGGGGTTGCTCGCGGTGCCGGTGTCGCTGATGGAGGCTGCCGCCGTGGATGGCGCGGGACCGATCCGCCGCTTCGTCTCGATCGCGCTGCCGATGCTCGGGCCGACCATCTTCTTCCTCACGGTGATGAACTTCATCTATGGCTTCTTCGAAACCTTCGCCATCATCGATGCCGTGACCAAAGGCGGCCCGGCCGGTGCAACCAACATTCTGGTCTACAAGGTCTTCGTCGACGGCTTCGTCAATCTCGATCTCGGCTCTTCGGCTGCACAGTCGGTTCTCTTGATGAGCTTTGCGCTGATCTGCACGCTGCTGCAATTCCGCTACTTCGACCGCAAGGTCAACTACGGGGTCTAGCCGCATGGTGGAACGCTCACCGGTCCTTAACATGCTCTGCCACGCGATCTTGATCGCCGGCGCGCTGATGGTCTGCGTACCGCTGTATTTCGCGTTCGTGGCTGGCTCGCTCACGGTGGCCGAGGTGCAGAAAGTGCCGTTGCCATGGCTGCCGGGAGGCCAGTTCTTCGACAATCTGCAGTTGGCCTGGAGCAAGGGCAATTTCAGCCGCACCTTCGCCAATTCGATTATCGTGGCGCTCGGCATCACGGCCGGCAAGATCGCGGTATCGCTGCTCTCGGCCTTCGCCATCACCTACTTCCGATTCCGCTATCGAATGCTCGCATTCTGGCTGATCTTCACGTCGCTGATGCTGCCGATCGAGGTCCGGATCGTGCCGACCTTCGAAGCCGTGGCAAATGCGGCGCTGCCCCTGCAATGGCTCTTGGACACGCTGCATGCCGCGGATCTCTGGGGCTGGATCAGTGGTCACGACGTCGCGATCACGCTCGAATGGAACATGGTCAACACCTATCCGGGGCTGATCCTTCCGCTGATCGCCTCAGCCACTGCCACGTTCCTTTTTCGCCAATTCTTCCTGACGATCCCGGAGGAGCTGTGCGAGGCGGCGAGGCTGGATGGCGCCTCGCCGCTGCACTTCTTCTGGAGCATCCTGCTGCCGCTGTCCGTTCCGAACATGATGGCGCTCGCCATCATCCTGTTCCTGTTCGGCTGGAATCAATATCTCTGGCCATTGCTGTTCACGACCGATAAGGACATGGTAACGGCGGTCATTGCGTTGAAGGGCCTGATCCCCCGCTCCGACAGTGAGCCGGCCTGGAACATCGCCATGAGTGGTGCGCTCCTCACGATGTTGCCGCCGGTGTTGGTCGTCCTATTGTTGCAGCGCTGGTTCATCAAGGGTCTTATCGACAGCAGCAAATAGGGACTGATCATGGTTTTCATTGCCGGGCATCGCGGCGGACGCAATCTTTGGCCGGAGAATAGCCTGACGGGCTTCCGCAACCTGTGCAAGGAGGGCGTCGATGCGGTCGAGTTCGACGTCCATCAGAGCACGGACGGCGGGCTTGTCGTGATCCATGATCCGCTGCTCGACCGCACCACATTCGAGAGCGGACCGGTGGGCGAGCGCAGCCTGCGACGCTTGACGGCAACACGTCTTCGCGATGCCGGTGATGAGTGCATTCCGACCCTGGACGAGGTGCTCGACGTGTTCAGCGAAACCGAGCTCGAACTCCACATCGAGATCAAGACGGATGCGCTTGGCAATTCCTATTCGGGCCTCGAGGCGCGGCTGATCAGCGAGATCAAGCGCCGGGGCCTGGAACGGCGTGCCGTCATCACCTGCTTCGTGCCCGGCGTGATCGAGACCGTGCTCCGGCGGTGGCCGGAGGCGCGGGTGCTCGTTTCGCTCGACCGTCGTTCGGCAGAGATGATGGGCGGAATTAAGCCCGCGTTTGCTCAATTGGCCGCCATTCCCGGCTGCATCGTCGCGGTCGAAAAATCACTCCTGGGGCTCGCGTTGCCGCTCGCCCTCAAGATGCTCGGATCCGAGCGTCTCGGTGCATGGGTGACCAACGAGCCAGAGGAGATCGCTTACTGGCTTGCCCAACCGGTGCGGCAGATCACGACCGATCGGCCGGATCTCGCCGTGAGCATTCGCCGCAGGCTCGAAACGATGCCGGCGCGCCCATGATTCCCCGCCGTCGCTTTCTCGTGGGATCGCTGGCGAGCGCCGCCTTGGCCGCGCCCGCCGGGTTCGTGCGGGCAGCGCCGGTCTCATTCAGCGCAGATCCTTTCACGCTCGGCGTCGCCTCCGGATGCCCGCGTGAGGATCGCGTCATCCTGTGGACCCGCCTTGCTCCGCAGCCGCTCGAGGGCGGCGGCATGCGGGACGCGGCAGTGGACGTCGAATGGCAGGTTGCGGAGGACGAGGCCTTCTCGCGCGTCGCCTCCCACGGCGTCGTGCGGACGACCGCGGAGCTTGCGCATTCCGTGCATGCCGAGGCGACGGGGCTGCGGCCGGACCGCGTCTACTGGTATCGCTTCCGTGCCGGCCCGGCGCTCAGCCCGGTCGGGCGCACCCGCACCGCGCCCGCCAGGGCGGCGCGGCCTTTACGTTTTGCTTTCGCATCCTGCCAGCAATACGAGCAGGGCTATTTTACCGCCTACCGCGACATGGCCGCGCGCGATCTCGACTTCGTCATGCATCTGGGCGACTACATCTACGAGAAATCCTGGGGATCGCGCCACGTCCGCCAGCATGGCGTTGGAATTCCGACGACGCTCGAGGAATTCCGCAACCGCTACGCGCTCTACAAGGGCGATCCCGACCTGCAAGCGGCGCACGCCGCCTTTCCCTGGCTCTCGGTCTGGGACGACCACGAGGTAATGGACGATTATGCCAATGATCGCTCCTACACCGTGCGCGATGCCGCTCAGTTCCTGAAGATCCGCGCGGCCTCCTATCAGGCCTATTACGAGCACATGCCGCTGCCGCCCTCGGCGCGGCCCCGCGGTGCGGACGCCACGATCTATGAGCACTACCGCTTCGGCGAGACGCTCGACGTGCTGTTGCTCGACGATCGGCAGTATCGCTCGACATCCGCCTGTGTCGGAAGCGGGCGGCCGACTTGGGTGAGGGACTGTGCAGGCCGGACCGACGAAGCGCGGACGATGTTGGGCCAGGAGCAGGAGCAATGGCTCGATGCGCGCCTGCGCGATTGCCGCGGCCGCTGGACCATCGTCGCGCAGCAGACATTGATGGCGCAGGACAAGCGGGAAGGGGACGATGGCGCGCATTTCTGGATGGACGGCTGGGATGGCTATCCCAATGCACGCCGCCGTCTTCTTGATTCGCTCGTGGCGCATCGCCCGCGCAATCCGATCGTGATCGGCGGCGACCGCCACGCCTTCTTTACCGCCGATCTGAAGCATGATTTCGCCCGGCCGGATGGACCGACCATTGCGACCGAGTTCGTCGGCACGTCGATCACCTCAGACGGTCCGAGCGAAGCCAGCGTGCGCAAGGCGCTGGCGGAGAATCCACATCTGGTCTATGCGCGTGGCGACAAGCGGGGCTATGCGACCGTGGAGCTCGACGCCCGGCATTGCACTGTGGGATTCGAGGCGCTCGACGACGTCAAGGACGCGGGAAGCGCCGTGCGCCGGCTGACGAGCTTTGTGGTCGAGGATGGCGTGCCGGGCGCGAGGGCCGCATGACGAAATCCGCATGGCAGAGATTTGACGACCAACGAAAGATCGCCTCAAATGCTCCGACGTCCGACTGTGCCTTGAGGCCGCTGCGGGGGGCTGCGCCGTGACTGATCAAACCATCCTGCGGGTCGCTTGGCTCTACTACATGGAGAACCTGACCCAAGCCGAGATCGGCGAGCGGCTGGGGCTGACCCGCGCTCGCGTCAATCGCATGCTGTCGGATGCCCGGCAGACCGGTATCGTCAACATCCGCCTCAACTCCGCCTTTGCGAGCTGCACGGAGTTGGAGCACCGCTTGCGCCGGGAATGCGGTCTCGAGGACGCGGTCGTCATCCCGAGCCCGGAGAATCCCGAGCAGGTCGGCAGCCTGATCGGGATGGCGGCGGGCGCGTATTTATCGAAGTTCCTCGAACAGAAGCGGCCGCGCATCATCGGTATCGGCTGGGGCGCGACCTTGCGCGAGACCATCCGCTACGTCACGCCGGCGGACTATCCCGAACTGTCGATCGTCTCCATGATGGGGGGCCTGTCGCGCGGACTCGAGCTCAACACCTTCGAAATTGCCGGTGAGCTTGCGCGCCGGCTGCACGCCCAGTGCAGCTATCTGGCCGCCCCGATCTTTGTCAGCAGCCGGCGCTCGCGCGACACCTTCCTGGCCCAAGAGGTCTATCAGGAGGTGCTGAACAGCGTTGAGAAGATCGATCTAGCGCTGTTGAGCATGGGAGATCTGACGCCGCGCTCGCTGCTGATGCGGCATGGGCTGCCGCCGGACGTTCGTGCCGAACACCTGCGGGCGGCAGGTGCCGTCGGCGACGTCCTGGCGCAGTTTCTCGACAAGACCGGCCGGCCCATAGATCACGGCATCAACAGCCGCGCCATCGCGCTGCCGCTCGAGAAGCTGGCACGCGTGCCGACGTCGATGCTGATCGCCGGGGGGCTCAACAAGGCGCCGATCATCGCCGCGGTGCTGCGCGGCCGGATCGGCAAGGTGCTGGTGACGGACGAGAACACCGCCGTCGCCGCGCTGAAACTGATCGACAAGCAAAAATAGCCGCATTCTCGCAACGGAGACGGGATCCCGCGCCTTCAGCACCGGGTGCGACAGCCCGCGCGCGGGCCGAAACGCCTGCAAAAGCATTTGTCACTCCATGGTTACATATGTAATATAGGGGAGACAATTGCTCAGAAGGATGGCGTCGACATGCGCGCTGCGGTGCTCCAGGACATTCGTGATATCCGCGTCCTCGATATCCCCGAGCCGAGGCCGCTAGCGGAGGACGAGCTCATCGTCCGCGTCAAGGCCGTCGGCGTCTGCGGCAGCGACTTGCATTCCTATCTCGAGGGCGGAACAACTGGCCCGACGCGCGTCAGACCATTCGTCCTGGGCCACGAGTTCTCGGGTGTCCTCACGCCGGACTCGGCGCGAAAAGCGGGGTTCTCGGCCGACGCGTTGGTGGCGGTCGATCCTTCCATTCCCTGCGGCCGTTGCGAATGGTGTCACCGCGGTCACACCAATCTCTGCCCCAACGTGAAATTCCTGGGCTACGCGCCTCACAACGGCGCCATGGCCGAATTTGTCTGCGTGCCCCGATCCGCCGTGCATCTGGTGCCTGACAGCATCGACCCGGCCGGCGCGGCGATCTTGGAGACGCTTGGCGTCGCGATCCATGCGATGGATCTGGCGCACCCGCGGCTTCTGGAAAGCGTGGCGGTGCTCGGCTGCGGGCCGGTGGGATTGCTGCTCGTGCAACTGGCGCGGCTTGCAGGTAGCGGAAAGATCATCGCGATCGACCCCGTCGAGCAGCGTACTGAACTGGCCTGCGACCTCGGGGCGGACGTAGCATGCCGCAGCTACGCCGAGGTCGGTGACGCCACCGAAGGCCGCGGCGTCGATCTGGTGATCGAGGCAACCGACTCATCGCACGGCTTCGAGCATGCGGCGCGCTGCGCCCGTATCGGTGGCCGGGTCGTCCTCGTCGGCATCCCGGAGAATAATCAGTACATCCTCAGCGGCGCGGAGTCGCGTCGAAAGGGCCTGTCGATCAAGTTTTCACGACGCATGCCGGAAGTTTATCCGCGCGCCATCGCGCTTGCGCAAGGCGGGCAGGTCAAGCTGGCGCCGCTGGCCACGCATCGATTCTCGCTCGACCAGACGCCTGCCGCGTTCGAGCAGCAGGTCGCGCGGCGCGATGGCATCATCAAGGCGATCATCTGCCCGTAGATTGAGCACTATCTCGCAAGTGCTCGGCAGGACTGGTGCCAATGGCGAAATCGTCGAAGTTGGTCGTCGCAAAAAAAGGGCGCGTTCTCATGGTGCGCCGCAGGCGCGACGGGCTCTGGATGTTTCCCGGCGGCCGAAGGAGAGCAGGCGAGAGCGACAGGAGCTGCCTTCGTCGTGAGATCAAGGAGGAGCTTCCCAAGCTGAAGCTCGGGCCGTTGAAACTATGGAAGGAAGTGAAAGCGAGAAAGAGCCGAACCGGCCGGCGGATGAGTGATGCGATCTTCCTGGCCAAGAAGGTGTCGGGGCGCCTGAAGGTCGGCGACAAGAAGGAGATCGATCGAGCGGTTTGGCGCAAGCCGCGCGGCGCCAGACTGACCCCGACCTCGCGCTACATCCGCGATAAGCTGTTTCCGAGATAAGCCCGGTCACTCCAGCGCCTGGCGCAACAGCGCCAGCAATTCCTCGTGGATCAATCCGTTGGAGGCGATCTGGTCGAGATCGTCGTTGCGGCACGGACGCCCCGTCAGTGTCGTGGCCTTCCCGCCGCCGGCCCACACCATCGGCAACGCGGCAGCGTGCGAAACGATGTCGGCTTTCAAGGAGACAAAGCCGTCCAGGCGACCCGAGGCCACCATCGTCGTCTCGAAGGCGCCCGAGACGACGATACGCACGCCGCGCGCCACTTTGCCGAGCAGTTCGATGACACGTGTCGTCCGCTGGACTTCGTCGAGCGAGAAATGCGAGGTCAGAATCACCGAGACGACCGCATCCGACAGCGAACGCGTCGTGGAGACGCGGGCGGGCACGCCATCGATCGTTGCACCTTCCCCCGCGAGATAGCGCGCAGTCAGTCCGATCTTGGGAGCGTTGATCAGGCCAAGTTTCGTCTCACCGCCGACCTCGTAGGCGACCGTCACGGAAAACCACGGCAGTCCCCGCGCGTAGTTGATCGTGCCGTCGAGTGGATCGATGATCCAGCGCGCAGCATTGTCCCCTTGGCTCGCGCCGCTCTCCTCGGCCAGGATGCCGGCATCGGGCGTCAGCGCCTTCAAGCCCGCGACGACGATCGCCTCGGAGGCAAGATCCGCCTCGGTGACGATATCGAGCCCGTCCTTGCGCTCTGTGCGCAACGGGGTGGATTGCATCGCGACCAGCCTGGCCGCAGCCTCGGCAACAACGGCCTCTGCGCGCCCTAACAGCGTCGGAAGGCTCTTGCGCTCCTCGATTCCCGGATCGTCCTGATCGGGCGCGATGTCGAACGGGCGACCATAGTCTCCGATCGGAACGAGATGGCTGCTGACGCCCATGTCCGGCCGCCAATGGTGCAAGGCAAATCCCGGCGGCTCCTTGATGAAGCGGTTACCACGGCCGGGCCGCAGGTCGAGCGCGACCTGGTGCGCGGTGCTTGGCGCCACGTAGCCCACGGTCCCCGCGTAGCGCACCGTGATCGAGCGGTGATAGTGACCGCACAGCACGCGTTCGATATCCGGATGGTCCTTGATGATTGCGTTGAGCGCTGCAGCCTCGCTGATACCCAGCTCGTCCATCCCGTCGGCTCCGACGAGGAACGGCGGATGATGAATGATAATGACCGTCGGCTTGCCGCCTCCAGCCGCGAGCACTTCGCGTAGCCACTGCTGCCGTGCCGCGCAGAAAGTCCCGTGGGTCCGTCCGGCCTCGACGCTGTCGAGGAAAATCAGCCGGACCGGGAAATCGTTCACGACAAAGTTGATGAAGCCGCCGGACGGAAGATAGCGGTGGCGTGGTCGCAGCGACTGTATGAACCGCTCGCGCCGATCGTGGTTGCCGGGAATGACGAATACCGGCATCGGTAGTCTGGCCAGCCCAGCCGCGACAATCTCGTATTCCTCCTCGAGCCCGCAATCCGTCAGATCGCCGCTGACCACGACGCAGTCGGGTTGCGGATCGAGGTTCAGCACGGCGTCGATCGCGTCGTGAAACATCGCGTTGGTATCGATGTCGCCGTAAGCTTTCTTGCCATGCGGACGCACATGGAAATCGCTCAGCTGGGCAATGATGAACACGGGAGTCCTGTTCCGGGGAGAAGGGCCTTTACCAGCGCTTGGCCACCTGCTGTGGCCGGCTGTCCGTTGCTTACGAACTCTTCATCAAGGCGTTGCTTTCCTTGACCATGCGATCGAGCCCGGCCTCGGCGGTCGTCTCGCCGCGCATGACGGCATGGATGATCTCGCGCTGCGTGCGCCAGATCTTAACGGACTGTCCGCCTGGATAGCCCTGCCATGGCTTCGCGCGCTCGATCTGCTGCGAGACGGTGCGGAAGTTCGGGTTCTTGTCGTAAAATGGAGCCAGGAAATCGGGCCCCGAGGCGCGCAAATTGGTCGGCATGTAGCCCGTGGTCTCAACCACGATCTTCTGCGCTTCCGGTCCGCTCACGAATTTCAGGAACTCCCAGGCGGCCTGCTGCTTCGCCGGATCTTTCGCCGTGATGATCGCCGCGTTGCCGCCGGTGGGCAGCCCACCCTTTTGCTTGTCGTCGATCGGGAAGGTGCAGGTGCGCAAGGTGAACTTGTCGCCGATCAGGTCGGTGACCTGGCGCAACCGGGCCGGCGTGTCGGCGAAAATGCCGATCTTCCCGGCGATGAACTGCTGACGCGAGGAGTCCCAATCAATCAACGGCATCTTGGCATCGGCTACGAACTTCCGACAGTGAGCGAGCGCGTTGCGCCCGGCGTCGTTGCCGAAACCGGCAGCGGTTTCCGACGCATCGAGCATCTGGCCACCACCTTGCAGGATCAGGGAACGGAACAGCCAGTCGTCGGGCCAGTCATGGATGTTATAGGCGATGCCGGCGACATCGGACCCCTTGCTCTTGATGTTGACGGCGAGGGCGATCATGTCCGTCCAGTTGTCGGGCATCTTGTCCGGATTGCCGCCCGCCTCCTTCACGAGCTGCGCGTTGAAATAGATGACCGGCAGCGACGCGTTGAAAGCGAGGCCGTAGATCTTGCCGTCGACCGCCCCGAGGGTCAGGATCCCGTCGGAGTAATTGGCCTTGCGCCAGGCGGCGTCCTCCTTCTGCAGCAGCGAGGCGACCTCGGTGATCTGGTTTCGTTTCACCAGCGTGCGCACGAGCTCGGCGAGCAGGTGGTAACCGGAATAGTACACGTCCGGCAGCTGGTTGGTGACGGCCTGCCGCAGCATGGTCTGATGACCTTCGTCATAGCTCGCCGCCGGTGCCCGGAACTGGATCTTTATGCTCGACTGCCGCTTCATGAACTCCTGTGCGATCGGCTCATGGAACTTGGCGAAAGCGGGAAAGGCATAAAGCACATCCAGCGTAACGTCCTGCGCGTAGGCCGACCGCGTCAGAAACGGACTTGAAAGCGCGGTCGTCCCGACGGCCGCGGCACTCTTCAGGAGGTCTCGGCGATGCAGCATGGCGGTGTCTCCCCTGGCGGTGGTTGAAGTCATTTGATTCCGGTCATCGTGATGCCGGCGATGAAATGCCGCCGTGCAATTAGGAAGGCGATGACCAGCGGCGCCGTGATGATGGTGGCGCCGCGGCGAGCGCCCCGTAATTCGAGCCCAGCTCGGAATCGGCGAAGTACATCATGCCGAGCGGTGGCGTTGCGAGCTTGGTGTCGGAGACGACGATGAGCGGCCAATACAGGTCGTTCCAGTGCGCCACGACAGAGAAGATCGAAAACGCCGCGATGGCCGGCCAGACGCTCGGCACGACGATGCGCCACACGATCTCGAACTCCCCGACACCGTCCAGCCGAGCGGCCTGGATGATCTCGTCCGGATAGGACTTGAAGAACTGGCGGAACAGGAAAATCGCGAACACCGACAGGAAGAACGGCATCATCATCGAGAGGTAAGTATTGAGAATGCCGAGCTCGGCGAACGCGATGTAGAGCGGGAGCGAGGGCGCCTGGACCGGAATGCAGAGTCCGAGCAGGACCAGCGAAAACAAGATCGGCCGTCCCGGAAATTTCAGCTTGGCGAGCGCATAGGCGCAGGGAATCGCGACCAGCAGCTGGACGACGAGGATTCCGCCGCAGACGATGAGACCGTTGAGCAGAAAGCGCAGGAGTGGCGCGGTGCTCAGGGCAGATTCGAAGTTCTGCCATCCGTAGAACTGGCGCGGCCAGAGCCGGAACGTCGCCTCGAAGATCTCGCCCGGCGGCTTGATGGCGCTCGTCAGCATGAAGACGAACGGCAGCAGCATGAAGACGGCACCGCCGATCAGCACCGCGTGGACGAGCGCAAGCGACACGAGGCGCCGCATCCGGATCGCCACCGGTGTAGGCGGACGGGCGATCGTGGCCGATGTACGCGTCAATAATGCACCCGTCGATCAAGGATGAAGGTTTGCAGCACCGAGAACACCAGCGTAAACGCCAGGAAGACGAGTGTGAGCGTCGCCGCATAGCTCATGTGAAAGTACTGAAATCCCTCCAGATAGATGGCATACAGGAGCACCTCGGATGCGCCTCCGGGGCCGCCACGCGTCATCACCGCAACCGTGTCGAAGATCTTGAACGCGGTGATGAAGGTCGTCACGGTCACGAACATCGTCGTCGGACCGAGCATCGGCCACGTCACCTTCAGGAAGCGGTCGATGGGATGGCTTGCGCCGTCAATATCGACGGCCTCATAGAGATCGCGGGGAATCGCCGAGAGGCCGGCAAGGAACAGCACCATGTTGAAGCCGACGAGCTGCCAGATGCCGATCGCGGCGAGCGTCGGGATGACGAGGCGCGGCTCGCTCAGGAAAGCTGTCTCGGCGAAACCCAGCCCCTTGAGAGTGTGATTGATCAGCCCCAGGGTCGGGTGCAGCAGGAACTGCCACATCGTGGCCATCGCGATGAGCGTCGAGGTGACAGGAAGGAAGTAAATAACCTCATAGAGGCTGCGCGTGCGCTTGCGCTGGTGGATCAGGATTGCGACGAGCAGCGAGATCAGGACGCCACCCGGCACGACAATCGCCACGTAGAGCAGCGTGTTAGTCACCGAGCGCCGAATCACGGGATCCTGCAGCGCCGCGCTGAAGTTCTTGAGGCCGACGAACGAGAAATCGAGCGCGCCCAACTCGTAGTTGGTGAAACTCAGGAAGGCGAGTGCAGCCAGCGGCGCCAGATTCGTGAGGACCAGCAGGATGAAGGCCGGAGCGGAAAAACCGAGGCCCGCGAACCGCTCGACCCATCGCTGGCGGCTGGCCGGCGGCGCCGCGTCGAGCGGAGTGATTTGAGCCGCGACCGTGGTCATCGGACCTCGCTCGCGCGGCGCACATCGCGGCTGGCCGCCGTACGGCTTTCCACTTCGATGCGCCGGCCGCTGTGGTCGAATACGTGACAATCCCGCGGCTCAAAGGCGAGCGTGGCCTCGCCCTCGGGTATCGGCATGTCGTTGTCGACCCGGCAAAGCACCGCGACCTCCGGAGAGGCCACGAGGTCGAAGTGAAGGATGCTTTCCGAGCCGAGATTTTCGCGGCGCCGGAATCTGCACGTGACGACGCACGGTCCGCTTCCGATCCGCATCGCTTCCGGGCGCACGCCGACCGTCAGTTCCGGCGCCGGCGCGTTGCGAACATCGATCGGCAGCGTCCGGCCGAGCAGCTCGACCTGGCCGCTGGGCCCCACGCGGGCCGGAAATAGATTAATCGCAGGACTGCCAATGAACTGCGCGACCGCGATCGTAGCTGGCCGTTCATAGACATCGGCGGGGGTGCCGAGCTGGAGTATGTCGCCGTGATCCATCACGGCGACGCGATCGGACATCGTCATCGCCTCGATCTGGTCGTGTGTCACGTAGATCATCGTGACGCCGAGACGCGCGTGCAGCTCGGTCAGCTCGCCGCGCATGTGCACGCGCAGCTTGGCGTCGAGGTTCGACAAGGGCTCGTCCATCAGGAAAGCCTGCGGATGACGCACCATTGCGCGGCCGAGCGCGACGCGCTGCCGTTGGCCGCCCGAAAGCTGTCCGGGGCGGCGGTGAAAGAAAGCTTCGATGCGAAGCTGCTCGGCGACGGCTCGCACCTCACGCGCGATCTCGCCCATGACGCGCCTGCGGCGAGGCGACAAATGACGCATCAAGGGCAGGCGCTCGAACAGGTTGAGGCGCGTCATGGTGAGCGGCAGTGCTATGTTGTCGAACACCGACATGTGGGGATAGAGCGCGTAATTCTGGAACACCATGGCGATTCTGCGCTCGTGAGGCCGCATATGGTCCACCGAAGTCCCTCCGATCGACACCGAGCCGCGGTCCTGAGATTCGAGGCCGGCGATGATGCGCAGGAGCGTCGACTTGCCACATCCGGAGGGGCCAACCAGCGTCAGAAACTCGCCGTCCGCAATATCGAGGTCGATGTCGTTGAGGACGGATGTGTCGCCGAAAGCCTTATGGATGCCGCGCAATGTGAGGCCGGCCATCGCAGATCACGCCTCAGCTTCGCGCGGCGGATAGACTTCGTGCACGACGTCGTCGATCCAGTAATCGGTGAGGCCGGGCACCGGACGAATGCTCACGTCGATATTTTCGCCGTCGATGTCGTAGACCACCGCCCCGAGCCGTGCAGCGCCGCCCATCGGCGGCGCCAGTTTCTGACCGACCAGAAAGCCGGCCGCCGGCCCCCAGACGTAGTGCGTGCCGTTCAGCCGGATCTCGTGCCAGCGATGAAGATGGCCGCTGGCCACGATCTCCACCCGGTAGCGTTGCAGCAGATCGAGAAGGGCGCGGCGCGGCTCCGGCTTGACCGACCAGTAACCGGTGTCGGCCTCGGCCGGTGACTCGATGAACAGCGGCCGGTGCGTGAACCAGGCAAGGCGACGCCCCGCAGCATCGGCCATCGCGGCCTCGAGCCATTCGGTCTGCCGCGCGTCTTCGGAGCCGCCGCCGAAGATCATCGAATTGAGGCCGATCAGGCGCCAACCGTCCGCATCGCGTAGCCAGCGGTCGTCACCGAAGTGGCGGCGAAAGCGATCGAGCCGCTCGCTATTTACCGGCTGATGCGGATTGCCGACCTCGCCAACGTCATGATTTCCCGGAACTGTCACGACAGGGACGCCGAGCGAGGCCAGTTGAGCCGCGCAATATGCCGCGTCGGTCTCTTGATCGGCCCCGTCGACCGTCACGTCGCCGGTATGTATGACGAGATCTGGCTTATGCTGCCCAATCCAACGGGCAAGCGGCCTCCAGTTTGCCTCGAAGTGCTGCTTGCTCGGGCTGAGATGCGTATCGGAAATCTGAATAACTCGGACCATGACGCCTCTGCTTTAGGTCGCGTGTCATGCCGTGCGTTGGGCGCGCAGCGGTCTCTCGCTCGAATCAAACGCCTTACTTCTCGCTGCGCGAGGTTGGGATAGTCATCGCAGTCGCTTGACGTGAGGTTTCTGGCGCTCTCCCGTCCCTTGACGCCGCTAAACGGCTTGGATGCGCTCGATAATTATACATATGATCGCCGATGGAGACAAATGTAATTTCAAGGCCGGAGTCTGAAGGACGTAGATCACCAGGGCGCGAGCAGCAGATTGTCACGATCGGCGGGCTATGATGTCCGAGCCGCGCATCCTGACGATCGGCGAGGTCTCGCTCGGATTGATGCAGAAGAAGAAAGTCGGCATTTGCTTACGACGCGATCAGAAGCATCATTGTAGCAACGGAGCGGGCAAATGACGATCGAGTTGAGCCGACGAGGATTTTGCATCGGAACCGCTCTGATTGAGCTTCAGGCCATCTCCTCCGGTGCCTTCGAGCGGACCGAGGAAGGCACCGTCAAGCTCGGTTTGGTCGCGCCAATGAGTGGTCCGAATGCCCGTTACGGCGCCTTCTCGCTGCGCGGCGCGCAAATCGGCCCGCTTGTCAGCTCACTCAAAATGATCCGGCCGCCTCACACGGAATTGACCTGCTGGACCATCTTTGCTGAGGCCGCTCCTAGGCTCTTGTCATTAGCTCATTCCTGACCGGCGTTGCTTCTCTCTTGCCCCGCCGCGGTTTTCATTTCGGCTGAACAGGAAGCGCTTACGGGGCAAAGATATGCGCGTGCCGCTTTGTAATCGCGCTCACTCGGGTGACCGGGCGCACCCTTGCGCGGATGCTTCAGTCTCAGCGGGCCGGTCGGGTGGCGGCATCGCGAACCCTTCTGTCGGGGCGGTCCGATATTTCGGGCGGTCGCTCTGGCCGGTTTTCCGGAGCTTCAGACGGATCCGGCCCGAATGCCCTCGCGGGAGCAGTCAGCTATCCGGTAAAACCAAGCAAATTGAACGACATCGCTGAGAATACCGTACTTTCCGTGGGCTGGCATGAATGCTGCTTAATAACCTGTCAAAAGAAGCGACAGCTCTAAAATAAACCGTGCGAGGGGACGTTCAGATGCCAGCCAACATTCAACTCACGACCTAACGCGACCGGGATATCGCCCGTTCGGCATTGTGCGCGTCCGCATGAACGCGGGCCGCAATGGACGTCGGCGCTCGACTTCGGCTCGGCATGCAATGGAGAAAGTAATGACGCTCGCGGACGCTCACGATCAGGACCCGCAGGAAACCCGGGAATGGCTTGATGCCCTGTCGGCGGTCCGCGGGCACCGCGGCAATGAACGCGCCGAGTTCGTCGTCAATGCGATGCTCGATGCGGCGCGACACAGCGGCCTTCAGATCGAACAGTCGCTGACGACGCCTTATTGCAATACAATCCAGCCGGATCAGCAACCTGCGCTGCCGGGCGACCGCGCGATCGAGCACAAGCTTCGCTCCATCATCCGCTGGAATGCGCTGGCGATTATTCTGCGCGCCAACAAGGAAAGTTCGGAGCTCGGCGGCCACATCGCGAGCTTCCAGTCCGCTGCGACGCTCTACGACATCGGCTTCGGCCATTTCTGGCACGCGCCGACCGATGCCCATGGCGGCGATCTGATTTTCGTTCAGGGACATTGTTCGCCCGGTATCTACGCGCGCGCCTTTCTCGAGGGGCGGTTGAGCGAGGAGCAACTTCTCAGCTTCCGGCAGGAGACGAGCGGCAAGGGTTTGTCGAGTTATCCGCATCCTTGGCTGATGCCGGATTTCTGGCAGTTCCCGACGGTGTCGATGGGCCTGGGGCCGCTGATGGCGATCTATCAGGCGCGGTTCCTGAAATATCTCGAGAACCGCAAGCTGGCCGAGACGTCCAACCGGAAGGTCTGGGCGTTCATGGGCGACGGCGAAACCGACGAGCCGGAATCGCTCGGCGCCATCTCACTCGCCGGCCGCGAGAACCTCGACAATCTGATCTTCGTCATCAACTGCAACCTGCAGCGGCTCGACGGACCCGTTCGGGGCAACGGCAAGATCGTTCAGGAACTCGAAAGCGTATTCCGCGGTGCGGGCTGGAACGTCATCAAGGTGCTATGGGGCTCCGGGTGGGACCGCCTGCTGGAGAAGGATAAGAGCGGGCGGCTGCTCAGGCTCATGGAAGAATGCGTCGACGGCGAATACCAGGACTTCAAAAGCAAGAGCGGCGCCTACATTCGCGAACACTTCTTCGGCAAGTACGAGGAAACGAAGCAACTGGTATCTGATATGAGCGACGACGAGATCTGGCAGCTCGCGCGCGGCGGCCATGATCCCGAGAAGGTCTTCGCCGCCTACACCGCCGCCGTAAACCACAAGGGCCAGCCAACGGTCATTCTGCCGAAAACCGTCAAGGGGTACGGCATGGGCGAATCCGGCGAAGGCCAGATGATCGCCCATCAGGCGAAGAAGATGACGCAGGACGCGCTGCGTGGCTTTCGTGATCGCTTCCAGGTGCCGGTCGCCGACGCGGACCTTGCCAAGGTGCCTTTCCTCCGGCTGCCGGAAGATAGTCCGGAAATGAAGTATTTCCGGGCGCAGCGTGAAAAGCTCGGCGGCTACCTGCCGCAACGCCGGCGGAAATCCGCGTCCTTGCAAATTCCACCGCTCTCGACGTTCCAGCGCTTGCTCGAAAATACCGGCGACCGCGAGATCTCGACGACGATGGCCTTCGTGCAGTTGCTCGGCACCCTTGTGCGCGACAAGGTGATCGGCAAGCACATCGTGCCGATCGTGCCGGACGAATCTCGCACCTTTGGCATGGAGGGCATGTTCCGGCAACTCGGCATCTATTCGTCAGTCGGCCAGCTCTACAGGCCGCAGGATGCCGACCAGCTGATGTACTACCGCGAAGACAAGAGCGGGCAGGTATTCCAGGAGGGCATCAACGAAGGCGGTGCGATGTCGAGTTGGATTGTCGCTGCAACGTCTTACTCGACGAACAACGTGCCGATGATCCCGTTCTACATCTACTACTCGATGTTTGGCCTGCAGCGTGTCGGCGATCTCGCCTGGCTTGCAGGCGACATGCGCGCACGCGGCTTCCTACTCGGCGGCACGGCCGGCCGAACTACGCTAAACGGCGAAGGCTTGCAGCACGAGGACGGCCACAGCCACGTGCTCGCGGCCACGATCCCGAACTGCATCTCCTACGATCCGACCTTCGCCTATGAAGTCGTGACCATCGTGCGCGAAGGCATGCGCCGCATGTATGAGGCGCAGGAGGACGTCTACTACTACCTCACTCTGATGAACGAGAACTATCCGCATCCAGCGCTGGCCGATGCAGGCGAAGGGGCGGAGGAGGGGATTCTCAAGGGGCTCTATCTCCTGAAAAACGGAGGCGAGACCGCGAAGAAGGGCCTCCGCGTCCAGCTAGTCGGGTCGGGCACGATCCTGCGCGAGGTGATCGCGGCCGCCCATCTGCTCAAGGCAGACTTCGGCGTGGCCGCGGACGTCTGGAGCGCAACCAGCTTCAACGAGCTGCGTCGCGATGGCATGGCGGCGGAGCGCTGGAACCTGCTGCATCCGACCGAGCCACGTCGCGAGAGCTGGGTTGAATCGCAGCTCAAGGGATATCCGGGGCCGGTCGTGGCGTCCACCGACTATATGCGCAACTACCCCGACCAGATCCGGGAATATGTACAGGCGGCGGGGCGCCGCTACGTCGTGCTCGGCACCGACGGGTTCGGCCGTAGCGACTATCGCGTGAAGCTGCGCAAATTCTTCGAGGTCGACCGGCACTACGTCGCGGTCGCCGCCCTCAAGGCGCTCGCCGATGAGGGAGCGATCAAGCCCGCGGTCGTGGCCGAGGCCATCGCCAAATATCAAATCGATGCCGGGCGCGCTGCGCCGTGGACCGTGTGAGGCTGGGAGCCGAGGGCAGAGCAATGAGTGGGCTGATCGACATCAAGGTTCCCGATATCGGCGACTTCAAGGACGTCCCGGTGATCGAGGTCTTCGTCAAGCCGGGCGACAAGGTAAAGGCCGAGGACCCGCTGGTCGCGCTCGAGTCCGACAAGGCGACCATGGAAGTGCCGTCACCGCGCGATGGCGTGGTGAAGTCCGTGGTCGTCAAGGTTGGCGACAAGGTAAGCGAAGGTGCGGCGATCGTGCAATTCGAGGGCGCGGGCGCCGAGCAGGCCGAAACGCGCCCGGTCGTCAGTGCGCCGCCGTCGCCGGTCAGCGCGCCGGCCGGTGTGGCCGAGGTACGCGTCCCCGACATTGGTGACTTCAAGGACGTGCCGGTCATCGAAATCTTCGTGAAGCCCGGCGATAGCGTCAAGGCGGAGGATCCGCTGATTGCGCTCGAATCGGACAAGGCAACGATGGAAGTGCCGGCTCCGCTCTCGGGTACGGTGCGCGAGATCAAGGTGAAGACGGGTGACAAGGTCAGCGAGGGCGCGATTATCCTCGTGCTCGCGACCGGTGACGCATCCGCTGCGGCGAACGCTGCCGCGCCCGCACTGGCACCCGCATCACAGGCGACAGCCGCGGCATTGGCGGTGCAAGCCGCCGGGGTCGACGAACAAGCCTTCGCGCTGGCCTATGCCGGTCCGGCGGTGCGCAAGTTGGCGCGCGAGATGGACGTCGATCTCGGCAAGATCAAGGGCTCGGGCAATCACGGCCGGATTGTGCGTGAGGACGTCGAGGCCTCTGCCAAGGGTGGTGCGCCCGCCGCCAAGCCGCAGGCTGCGGCGGCGAGCGGAGGCGGTGTCGGCAGCATCGATCTTCTGCCCTGGCCCAAGATCGATTTTGCGAAGTTCGGGCCGGTCGAGCGCAAGGAGCTCGGCCGCATCAAGAAGATCTCGGCAGCCAATCTGCATCGCAACTGGGTCGTCATTCCGCACGTCACAACTCATGACGAGGCCGACATCACCGAACTCGAGCAGTTCCGGGTCAAGATGAACAAGGAGCTGGAGAAGAGCGGCGTCAAGCTCTCGCTGCTGCCGTTCATGGTGAAAGCGGCCGTTGCGGCGTTGAAAAAGTTTCCGAAGTTCAACGCCAGCCTCGACGGCGACACCCTGGTCTACAAGAATTACTGGCACATCGGCTTTGCAGCGGACACGCCGAACGGACTGATGGTGCCTGTCATCCGCGATGCCGACAAGAAGTCGTTGCCGGAGATCGCCAACGAGATGAACGCGCTCGCCAAGCTTGCGCGCGAGGGCAAGATCAAGCCGGACCAGATGCAAGGGGGCACTTTCTCGATCTCGTCGCTCGGCGGCATCGGCGGCATCTACTTCACGCCGATCATCAACGCGCCGGAAGTCGCGATCATGGGCGTATGCAAGGGATACTGGAAGCAGCATTCGCCTGACGGCAAGACTTGGGCCTCGCGCCTTACCTTGCCGTTGTCGCTGTCCTGGGATCACCGGGTCATCGACGGCGCGGCCGCCGCCCGCTTCAACGTCTACTTCGCCAGCGTGCTCGCCGATTTGCGGCGGGTGCTGTTCTGAGTTCGGGGGAGAGCAGCATGGCTCAGCAGATCGAAGTGAAGGTTCCTGACATCGGCGACTTCAAGGACGTCGCGGTGATCGAGGTCATGGTGAAGCCCGGCGAGACCGTGGCGGTCGACACCAGCCTCATCATGGTCGAGTCCGACAAGGCGTCGATGGAGATCCCGTCCTCGCATGCCGGAATCGTCAAGGAGGTCAAAGTCAGGGTTGGCGACAAGGTCAGTGAAGGCTCGATCATCCTCGTGCTGGAGACTGCGGGGGCCGCGGCCGCTCCGCCGCCTGCGCCGGCGTCAAAGCCTGCCGCTACGTCGTCCGCAGCTGCGCCTGTCCCGGCATCTCATTCCGGCAAGGCGGATATCGAATGCGAGATGCTGGTGCTCGGCGCCGGGCCCGGCGGCTATTCGGCCGCTTTCCGCGCCGCCGATCTCGGCATGAAGACCGTGCTGGTTGAGCGTTACGACACGCTCGGCGGCGTCTGTCTCAATGTCGGCTGCATTCCAAGCAAGGCGTTGCTGCATACGGCGTCCGTCGTCGATGAGGTCAAGCATCTCCCGGACCACGGAATCTCGTTCGGTGCGCCGCAGATCGACCTCGACAAGCTGCGCGGGTTCAAGGACGGCGTGATCAAGAAGCTGACCGGTGGTCTCGCCGGGATGGCCAAGGCCCGCAAGGTCGAGGTGGTGACCGGCGTCGGTGCCTTCCTCGATCCGCATCATCTTGAAGTGGTCACTGCGGGCGGCAAGAAGACGATCAAGTTCGCCAAGGCGATCATCGCTGCTGGCAGCCAGGCGGTGAAGCTGCCGTTCCTGCCCGAGGATCCGCGCATCGTCGACTCGACGGGCGCATTGCTGCTGAAGTCGATCCCGAAGCGCATGCTGGTGATCGGCGGCGGCATCATCGGGCTCGAGATGGCGACGGTCTATTCGGCGCTTGGCGCGCGCATCGACGTGGTCGAAATGCTCGACGGCCTGATGCAGGGCGCCGACCGTGACCTGGTCAAGGTCTGGGAGAAGATGAACGCGAAGCGTTTCGACAAGGCGATGCTGAAGACCAAAACCGTCGGCGCGAAGGCGACCGAGGCCGGAATCGAGGTCAGCTTCGAGGGCGAGCAGGCGCCGTCCGGGCCGCAGGTCTATGACCTCGTTCTGGTAGCCGTCGGCCGAAGCCCGAACGGCAAGAAGATCGGCGCCGAGAAGGCTGGTGTCGCGGTGACCGATCGCGGCTTCATCGACGTCGACAAGCAAATGCGCACCAACGTGGCGCACATCTTTGCGATAGGCGACATCGTGGGCCAGCCGATGCTGGCGCACAAGGCCGTGCATGAAGGCCATGTGGCTGCCGAAGTCGCCCATGGCGAAAAATCCTATTTCGACGCGCGACAGATCCCGTCGGTCGCCTATACCGATCCCGAAGTCGCCTGGGCCGGCAAGACCGAGGACGAGTGCAAGGCCGAGGGCATTAAGTTTGGCAAATCGGTCTTCCCCTGGGCGGCGTCCGGCCGCGCCATCGCCAATGGCCGCGACGAGGGTTTCACAAAGCTGTTGTTCGACACGGCGACGCATCGCGTCATCGGCGGCGGGATCGTCGGCACGCATGCGGGCGATCTGATCAGCGAGGTCTGCCTTGCGATCGAAATGGGGTGTGAGCCGGCCGATATCGGCAAGACCATTCATCCGCATCCGACGCTCGGCGAGTCCATCGGAATGGCAGCGGAGGTCTTTGAGGGCCACTGCACCGATCTGCCGCCGCAGAAGAAGAAATAGCGCGGGCTGCTAACGCAGGACACAGCGAGATCACGGAGGAGACACATGTCTGTAGCGACCACCGCGGCGTCCGGAGCGATAGCTGCGACGCATAAGAAGCCGTTCTACCGAGTTCTCTATGTTCAGGTTCTCGCGGCGATCGTGCTCGGCGTCATCGTCGGCTGGCTTTGGCCGGATATCGGCAAGAACGACTGGATCAAGGCGATGGGCGACGGGTTCGTCAAGCTCATCAAGATGGCCATTGCGCCGATCATCTTCTGTACGGTCGTCTCCGGCATTGCGCACATTTCCGAAGTGAAGAAGGTCGGCCGCGTCGCGGTCAAGGCGCTCATCTACTTCGAGGTCGTTTCGACCTTTGCCCTGGCGTTGGGCTTGGTCGTCGCCAACGTGCTGCGTCCGGGAGCGGGTTTCCAGGGGCAGTCGAATGCTGCGGCCGTCGCCGGTTATGCGAAACAGGCGAGCGAGATGAAGTCGGTGGACTTCGTCCTCCACATCATCCCGGACACGGTGGTCGGGGCCTTCGCGCAAGGTGAGATCCTGCAGGTCCTGCTGTTCGCCATCCTGTTCGGCTTTGCGCTGATGGGGCTCGGCGAGCGGGCTCATACCGTCCGCTCGTTCGTGGACGATGTCGCCCACGCGATGTTCGGCGTCATCTCGATCGTGGTCAAGGTCGCGCCCATCGGTGCCTTTGGTGCGATGGCCTATACGATCGGTCGCTATGGCCCCCAGGCGCTCGGCAATCTCGCCGGCCTGATCGCGACTTTCTATCTCACTGCGTTTCTGTTCGTGGTCGTTGGTCTCGGGATCATCGCCCGTATCGCCGGCTTCTCGATCTTCAAGTTCCTTAAATACATCAAGGATGAGCTGCTGATCGTGCTCGGCACGTCGTCCTCGGAGAGCGCTCTTCCGCAGATGATGGAGAAGCTGGAGATTCTCGGTTGTTCGAAGTCCGTCGTCGGACTGGTCGTGCCGACCGGCTACTCGTTCAATCTTGACGGAACCAACATCTACATGACGCTGGCGACGCTTTTCATCGCCCAAGCGATGAACGTCGATCTCTCGTTCGGTGAGCAGATGACGATCCTCGTCGTTGCGATGCTGACGTCGAAGGGCGCTTCCGGCATCACGGGCGCGGGCTTCATCACGCTTGCCGGTACGCTCGCCGCGGTCAGGCCCGAGTTGCTTCCCGGCATGGCGATCGTGCTCGGCATCGACAAGTTCATGAGCGAGTGCCGGGCCCTGACGAACCTGTGCGGCAATGGCGTTGCCTGCGTCGTCGTCGCCTGGTGGGAGGGTGAGCTCGACCGCGAGAAGCTGCGCGTCGCACTCGATCGCAACGTCGATCCGACCGACCTCGAGGTCGCCGTAACGACGGGCTAAGGGCACGATGGTGCCAACCGATCACCGCCCGGACATCACGGGTTATCAAGGGAGTTGGTCATGACGGATGTGGTAATTGTCTCCGCGGCGCGGACGCCAGTCGGTTCCTTCAACGGGGCGTTCGGCGCGCTGTCCGCACACGAGCTCGGATAGCTGTCGCAATCAAAGGCGCCCTGGATCGCGCGAAGGTCTCGCCCGAGGATGTCGACGAAGTCATCCTGGGGCAGGTGCTATCCGGTGGTGAGGGGCAGAACCCCGCGCGGCAGGCCGCGATGGCGGCCGGCATTCCGCAGGAGAAAACGGCATGGGGCATGAACCAGCTCTGCGGCTCGGGCCTGCGGTCGGTCGCGCTTGGGCTGCAGCAGATCGCCAATGGTGATGCCAGGATCATCGTCGCCGGCGGCATGGAGTCCATGTCGATGGCGCCGCATCTGTCGCATCTGCGGAACGGCACCAAGATGGGCGACGTCAAGTTCGTCGACTCCATGCTGAAGGACGGCCTTATGGACGCCTTCCACGGCTATCACATGGGCGTCACGGCAGAGAACATCGCGGCCAGATGGCAGATCACCCGCGAGGAGCAGGATGCGTTCGCGACCAGCTCGCAGAACAAGGCCGAGGATGCGCAGAAGGGCGGCCGGTTCAAGGATGAGATCGTTCCGGTCACCGTCAAGACCAGGAAGGGCGACGTCGTCGTCGACCAGGATGAATATATCCGCCCCGGCACGACGCAGGAGTCGCTGGCCAAGCTGAAGCCCGCTTTCAACAAGGAAGGTTCGGTGACGGCGGGCAACGCTTCGGGCCTCAACGACGGCGCGGCCGCTCTGGTGTTGATGAGCGCGGACGAAGCCAGCAAGCGCGGCCTGGCGCCTCTTGCCAGGATCGTCTCGTGGGCCACGGCCGGCGTCGATCCGGCGGTGATGGGTTCGGGGCCGGTTCCGGCCTCGCGCAAGGCGCTGGAAAAGGCTGGCTGGAGGGTCAAAGATCTCGACCTCGTCGAGGCCAACGAAGCCTTTGCGGCCCAGGCCATCGCCGTCAACAAGGACATGGGCTGGGATCCGTCGATCGTGAACGTGAACGGCGGCGCCATCGCCATCGGCCATCCGATCGGTGCATCCGGCGCCCGCGTGCTGACGACGCTGCTGTTCGAGATGCAGAAGCGGGGTGCGAAGAAGGGGCTTGCCACGTTGTGCATCGGCGGCGGCATGGGTGTCGCCCTAACGGTCGAACGCTAGAAGAGCAAAGCCGGTTTTTATAGAACCGGAGAGAATCGCGGACGGCACCACGCCTTCCGCGAACGACAACGGCTGGCCGAGCGCCGGCAAATAGAGATTGAACCGACCAGGATCAGGAGGAGATCATGTCCAGAGTTGCGGTGGTGACCGGCGGAACGCGCGGTATCGGCGAGGCGATTTCGATCGCGCTCAAGGCGGCCGGCTACAAGGTAGCGGCGAGCTATGCCGGTAACGACGAGGCGGCTGCGAAGTTCAAGAGCCAGACCGGCATCAACGTCTACAAATGGGACGTCTCGAACTACGACGCCTGTGCCGCGGGTCTCAAACAGGTCGAGGCTGACCTTGGTCCGGTGGACGTGCTGGTCAACAATGCCGGCATCACCAAGGACGGCATGTTCCACAAGATGACGCCGGAGCAATGGTACGCGGTCATCAACACCAATTTGAACTCGCTGTTCAACATGACGCGGCCAGTGTGGGAAGGCATGCGCGAGCGCAAGTTCGGCCGGGTGATTTGCATCTCCTCGATCAATGGTCAGAAGGGCCAGATGGGTCAGGTCAATTATTCCGCCGCCAAGGCAGGTGATATCGGCTTCGTGAAGGCGCTGGCTCAGGAAGGGGCTCGCGCCGGCATCACCGTCAACACGATCTGCCCCGGCTATATCGCGACCGAGATGGTCAAGGCGATCAATCCGGAGATCGTGGCCAAGAACATCCTGCCCCAGATTCCGGTCGGTCGCCTCGGCGAACCACACGAGATCGCGCGCACGGTCGTGTTCCTCGCCTCCGACGATGCCGGCTTCATCACGGGATCGACGATCTCGGCGAATGGCGGCCAGCACATGATCTGAGGCCGCTTGAGAGCAGAGGGAGGCCGCGTATCGGCTTCCCGAACGAGGGAATCAAGTCGAGGGATACGATGGACCAGGATCTGAAGGAAGCCGCACTCGAATACCATCGCCTGCCGACGCCGGGAAAGATCTCGGTGGTGCCGACCAAGGCGATGGCCACCCAGCGCGATCTGGCGCTGGCCTACTCGCCCGGCGTGGCGGAGCCCTGCCTGGTCATTGCGGAGGATCCGTTGCAAGCAGATGTGCTGACGGCGCGCAGTAACCTCGTCGCCGTCGTCACCAATGGAACCGCCGTGCTCGGCCTTGGCAATATCGGCGCATTGGCTGGCAAGCCGGTCATGGAAGGCAAGGCGTGCCTGTTCAAGAAATTCGCGGGGATCGATGTCTTCGACATCGAACTCGCCGAGGAGAATCCTGATGCGCTGGTCGAGACGATCGCCAGGATGGAGCCAACCTTTGGCGGTATCAACCTGGAGGACATCAAGGCGCCGGAATGCTTCTACATCGAGAAGAAGCTCCGCGAGCGGATGAAGATCCCGGTCTTTCACGACGACCAGCACGGCACTGCGATCATCGCCGCGGCGGCGATCCTCAATGGACTGAAGCTGGTCAAGAAGGACATCGCCGACGTCAAGCTGGTGTGCTCCGGCGCGGGCGCTGCGGCGCTAGCCTGCCTCGATCTGATCGTGAGCCTTGGACTGCGCCGCGAGCGGATCATCGTGACCGATGCCAAGGGCGTCGTGTATGCCGGCCGCGCCGAAAGCATGGACGATAACAAGGCGCGCTATGCTGTGAAGACGGAGGCGCGCAAGTTAGATGACATCATTCAGGATGCGGACATCTTCCTTGGCCTGTCGGCCGGCAAGGTGCTGACCCCTGAGATGGTCAAGAAGATGACGCGCGATCCCCTGATCTTCGCGATGGCCAATCCGATTCCGGAGATCATGCCGGAGGACGCGCTGGCGGTCCGCCCCGATGCGATCATCGGCACGGGACGTTCGGACTACCCTAACCAGATCAACAATGTGCTGTGCTTCCCGTTCATCTTCCGCGGCGCGCTCGATTGCGGCGCGACCACCATCAATGAGGAGATGAAGCTTGCGACGGTGCGCGCGCTGGCGGACCTGGCTATGGCTGAGGTGCCAGAGGTGGTCGCCACAGCCTACAAGGGCGAGGAGCTTCGCTTCGGGCGCAACTATCTCATTCCAAAGCCGTTCGATCCGCGACTCATCGAGATGATTGCGCCGGCGGTAGCTAAGGCGGCTGCCGATACGGGTGTTGCCAGGCGTCCGATCGTCGATATGGACGCTTATCGGCAGAAGCTGAGCCGATTCGTCTACCAGTCCGGCAATGCGATGCAGCCGGTCTTTTCGGTGGCGAAGGGGAGCGGAAAATCCCTTGTTCTGGCGGAGGGCGAGGATGAGCGCGTGCTGCGGGCCGCACAGGTCATCGCCGACGAGCGGATCGCAAAGCCGCTGCTGCTTGGCCGGCCGGCGACGATCGAACAGCACATCAAGGCCTTCGGTCTCCGGCTCAGACCCGGACAGGACTGCGAGATCATCGATCCGCACGATGCGCAGGTCTATTCCAAATGCGCCGATGTTTATCATGCGCGCAGGAAGCGCGACGGCGTGTCGGCGGCCCTTGCGCTGTCGGAGACAAGGAGCAACGCGACCGTGCTCGCCTCGATCCTGCTCGAGCGGGGGATCGGCGATGCGATGCTTTGCGGGGTGATCGGGCGAACCGCCGATCACTTGGCCGCGATCAAGAACGTGATCGGGACGAGGGACGATGTGCGGACCCTCGCCGTGATGCAGATGCTCATTCTCCCGCAGCATCAGCTGTTCATCTGCGACACGCACTGCAATCTCAATCACCCCCTATCTCGATGCCGAAGGCCGTGAGGTGACGCCGAAGCGGAGCTTTGACTATGACGTCCTCGTCATCGCTGTCGGCAGCCAGAACAACGATTTTGGCACGCCGGGCGTCGCGGAGCACGCGATCAAGCTGGAATCGCAGGCAGATGCGAAGCGCTTTCACGAGCGAATGGTCAATGCGTGTATCCGCGCCCATGCCCAATCCTCGCCCCTTGGGGAACACCAGTTGAAGGTCGCGATCATCGGCGCCGGCGCGACCGGTGTCGAGCTTGCGGCGGAGCTGCACCGGACGACGCGAGAAGTCGTGGCCCACGGACTAGATCAGGTCGATCCGCAGAAGGACATCAGAATCACGCTGATCGAAGCCGCGGACCGGGTACTTCCCGCGCTGCCCGAACGGGTTTCAAAAGAGACGGAAAAGTTGCTCGTCAGGTTGGGCGTTAATGTGCTCGTGGGTGCCAAGGTCTCCGTAGTCGGCTCCGACCATGTGAGCCTGACAGACGGGCGAACGATTCCCGCCGAACTGATCGTCTGGGCTGCTGGCGTGAAGGCGCCCGATTCCCTGAAGGAGATCGCAGGCCTCGAAACCAACCGCATTAATCAGCTTGTCGTACGGCCGACGTTGCAGGCCACGCGCGACGATAACATCTTTGCGATCGGCGACTGCTCGGCCTGCTCATGGGGCGACCGGGGCAACGTGCCGCCGCGTGCGCAGGCGGCGCATCAGCAGGCGTCCCACCTTTACTCGCAGATCCCGCGGCATCTGCGGGGCGAGGCAATCAAGGACTATCGCTACCGTGACTTCGGATCCCTGGTCTCGCTCGGCGAGTTCAGCACGGTCGGCTCGATGATGGGGGCGCTGGTGGGCGGCAGCCTGGTCTTCGAGGGGCTGTTCGCGCGGATGATGTACCTGTCGCTGTACAAGATGCACGAGCACGCCCTGCATGGTTCGGTGAAGGTAGCGCTCGACACGTTGGCCCGCCTGATCACGCGGCGGACCGAACCGCATGTGAAGCTCCACTGATTGCGGTCGCGGAGAGAATGGATGTCGTGTGGGCCGTTATGCACATGGCGCGGTGCCTGACCTGGAGAGGATGCTGATGGACGCCGTGTTCCTCGCGCGTATCCAGTTCGCCGCGAACATCACGTTTCATATCCTGTTTCCGTCGATCTCGATCGCACTGGGCTGGGTGCTGCTGTTCTTCCGCCTGAGGCATCTGCGCGCAACCGACCCGCAGCAGAAGCTGGACTGGCTGCGCGCCTATCGGCTGTGGACCAAGGTGTTCGCATTGACATTTGCGCTCGGGGTGGTCAGCGGCGTCACTATGAGCTTCCAGTTCGGCACCAACTGGCCGGGCTACATGGAGCGGGTCGGCAATATTGCAGGCCCGCTGCTGGGCTATGAGGTGTTGACCGCGTTCTTCCTGGAAGCGGGCTTTCTCGGTGTGATGCTGTTCGGCCACCGCCGCGTCGGCGAGATGATTCATCTGGGGGCGACCTTTCTGGTCGCGCTCGGCACGTTGATGAGCGCGTTCTGGATCCTCGCCCTCAATTCATGGATGCAGACGCCGGCCGGATACGAGATCGTCGACGGCCAATTCCATGCGAAGAATTGGCTGGAGATCGTCTTCAATCCATCCTTTCCTTATCGCTTCGTCCATATGGTATTTGCATCGTCGCTGACTTGCGCGTTCCTTTTGATCGGGATCAGTGCTTGGCAGCTTCTGAAGGGCGCTGCGACAACGAGCGTGTCGCGTGTGCTGCGAACGGGGCTTGTGTTCGCAGCGCTGGCGGCACCCGCACAGATCGTGGCCGGCGATTTTCACGGGCTCAACACGCTCGAGCATCAGCCGCAGAAGATCGCGGCCGTTGAAGGCATCTGGGAAACCACGCGTGGCGCGCCGCTACTGCTGTTTGCGATTCCCGACGATGCGACGCGGTCGAACCGTTTCGAGCTGCCGGTGCCAAAGCTCGCGAGCCTGATCCTACGTCACGACCCTGACGGGGAGCTCAAGGGGCTGAACGAGTTTCCATCTGCCCATCCGCCGGTGCTGCCGCTGTTCTGGTCGTTCCGAATCATGGTGGGAACGGGCATCCTGATGCTGCTGGTCAGTTGGGTCGGCCTCTGGCGGCATTGGCGCGATGGTTGGGATTTTTCCCTTATGCCGCGACCACTGCTCAAACTGTTCGCGGGGATGACCTTCGCCGGGTGGGTCGCAACCATCGCAGGCTGGTACGTGACGGAAATCGGGCGCCAGCCCTTTATCGTATCAGGCCTGATTCGAACCAGCGAGGTCGTCTCGCGTGTTCCATCAGCGAGTATCGCGCTGACCCTGGCAATCTACGTCACGCTCTATGTCGGCCTGCTGGCGGCCTATGTCGGCGTGCTCAAATACATGGCGGAGAAGCCGGACAAGAGCACGGCGTCGGTCATGTCGGAGGAGTTTGCGGAGGACCCGCATCGGTATCAGGGCCGCGGAGAGTTCGCATGATGGTGATGTCCTTCGACGAGATGCTGCCACTGATCTTCATCGGGCTGATGGGGGTGTCGCTGCTCGTCTATGAGAGCTGGCCCCGCAAATTCGGACAGTAGCTTGAGTGGATTTTCTGCCTGACAGCGGCGAGGATTCTTGCTGCGAATCAGGAGCGAAGATGACGAAGAAGAGCCGCCGGACGCATTCTCCGGCATTCAAGGCGAAGGTTGCTTTGGCTGCGGTCAAAGGCGACAAGACACTGGCGGAGCTGGCGCAACTGTTTGATGTTCATCCGAACCAGATCACGATCTGGAAAAACCAGCTCCTGGAAGGCGCCGCCGGCGTGTTTGGGCATGACAAGACATCGGCCGAGACGCCGGTCGATTTGAAGGCGTTACATGCCAAGATCGGCGAGCTGGCGTTGGAAAACGATTTTTTGTCCGGCGCGCTCACCAAGGCGGGCCTGCTGAGCGCAAAGCGATGATCGACCGCGGTCATGATCTTTCTATCGTGCGCCAGGCGAAGGTCCTGAAGCTGGCTCGCAGCACGGTCTACTATGAACCTCGGCCAGTTTCGGCCGAGGACCTTGCCTTGATGCGTCGGCTCGATGAGCTGCATCTCGATTATCCCTTCGCGGGAGCGCGTATGCTGCGATCGTTGCTGCGGCGGGAGGGCGTATACGCCGGTCGCCGCCACATCGCGACGCTGATGAAGCGCATGCGGATCGAGGCGGTCTATCGTCGCCCGAACACGAGCAAGCCGGCTCCGGGTCACAAGATCTACCCGTACCTGTTGCGCGGATTGAAGATCGAGCGGCCCGACCATGCGTGGGCAATGGACATCACCTACATTCCGATGCGGCGTGGCTTCGTCTATCTCGCGGCGGTCGTCGATGTGTTCAGCCGACGGGTCCTGGCCCATCGCGTCTCGATCACAATGGAGGCGGCCTTCTGCGTCGAAGCGGTCCAGGAGGCGTTGGCGAAGCACGGCAGGCCCGAGATTTTCAACACGGATCAGGGCAGCCAGTTCACCAGCCTCGAGTTCACCGATGTGCTGCTGGACGCGAAGATCGCCATCAGCATGGACGGCAAGGGCGCCTGGCGCGACAACGTGTTTGTCGAGCGGCTCTGGCGCACGGTCAAATACGAAGAAGTTTATCTCCGCGCCTACGACAGCGTGTCCGAGGCGCGAGCGTCAATTGCCAAGTATCTGGCCTTCTACAATCAGGGACGCCCTCACTCGAGCCTTGACGGGCGCACGCCCGACGAGGCTTACTTCGGCACGCAAGCTATGGTGATGGCCGCATGACCGTCGCCGACGGTTTTGTCGTCGCTCTGGTCGGGCTACGCCCTCCCGACGCAACGACAAAACCGTAAAGCCCCGCGTTCAGCATAACCCGGCAGGAATCCACTTAAATCCAGCGGGGCGCTGTCCAAACAACCGGGGCCAGCTCTATGTCGTCAGCGACGGCTACGACCTCGGGGTCGGCATGCTCATGCACCGCGCGACGCCCGAGGAGCGCGATACTATGGTCGCGTCGATCGGCCCGTTCTGGGACGCCAACGAAACCTGGCTCGTGCTTGGCGTCGGTCTGCTGCTGGTCGCGTTCCCGAAAGCGCATGGGCTGGTGCTGTCGGAATTATATCTTCCGACCGCGCTGATGCTGGTCGGCCTGGTCCTCCGCGGCGCAGCGTTTGATTTCCGGGTCAAGGCAAAGACCGGCCGGAAGGCAATGTGGGATCGCATGTTCATCGCCGGGTCGATGCTGGCGTCCATCTGCCAGGGCTGGATGCTTGGCCGCTACATCAGCGGGTTCGGCGAAGGCTGGAATTATCCGATCTTCGCTGGCGCAATTGCGGTGGCGCTTCCGATGGCCTATGCGCTGCTCGGCGCGACATGGCTCGTTATGAAGACGCAGGGTGAACTGCAGGAGAAGGCGATCGAGTGGAGCAAGATCGCTTGGGCACCCATGGTCCTGGGCCTGATCCTGATCTCGATGGCAACGCCATGGATCAGCGAGACCGTCCGCGTCAGGTGGTTCACGCTGCCGGCGATCATCGCGGTGGCGGCGATCCCGATCACGTCCGGCGTTGCGCTGCTGGCAGTTCGCCTTCTGCTGGGGACGCCAGCCGTGCGCGGGGCACTGTGCTGGCTGCCCTTCGTGCTGCTGGTCCTGGTCTTCTTCCTGAGCTTCCTCGGGCTCAGCTACAGCATCTATCCGTTTGTCGTGATCGACCGGCTCACGGTCTGGCAGGCCGCCAGCAGCCCGGAGTCGCTGAAGGTGATCTTGATCGGGGTCTGCGTGACACTGCCGGTCATCATCGCCTACATCGGATTTTCCTATCGCGTATTCCGAGGCAAGGCCATAGAGTTGGACTATGCGTGAGCCGTCGTCCGCAGTGGCCGGTGCTCCACAGTTTGTGCTGGTTCAGGAGATGACGGAGCTTCTATCCCTGGTGAGTGTCAAGGGACCTGCCAAAGTCAGTTCGGTGGTGCCGGTTTCCACGCGTTGGCTCGTTCGTGGCGCATTTGCCCTCGCGCTGGTCGCCGCGGCGGCGTGGCTGGGATACATGGTCACGTTCCGCCGGGGACTGGACCATCTGCACGCCGCGGCCCAGCAGCGGCTGACCGTCGAGGCCGCGAGGCTCGACGGCTACCTGTCGAGATTTGAATATCTTCCGTCTCTCCTGGAGACATCGCCCAGCGTGTTCCGGCTGCTCGAGGCGCCCAGCGATCCTGCACTGCAGCAAAACGTCAGCTTGTATCTGAAGTCGATCAACCTGCTTGCGGGAGCCGACAATCTCTATGTCCTTGGCGTCACCGGCGCGACATTGGCCGCGGCTGATTTCGACCAGCCCGGCACGCCCTTCGGCGAAAACCTGTCGTATCGCCCCTATGTGAGCGAAGCGCTCTCGAATGGCCGCGGCGCCTTCTTTGGTGTCGGTATCACGACCGCGCGCGCCGGCTACTATCTGTCCTATGCGCTGAAGGACGGCGGAACGACAAAGGGGATCGCGACCGTCAAGGTCAATCTGGATTCGTTCGAGCGGGCGTGGCGCAGCACCGACAACGACATTCTTCTGGTCGACGAGCGCAAGGTGACGATCCTTGCCGCCCGCGACGAGTGGCGCTATCGCCCCATGGCGCCGCTTTCGGTTCCAACACGTGATGACATTGCGCGATTCAAACCCTACGGAAACCACGATCTTGTGCCACTTGGATGGACGCTCGTCGATCAATCTGAGAACGGCACGGCACGGATCATAGCGGAGAACGGTACCGCCTATACGGTCAGCGAGGTCCCAATCAACCGCGGTCTGTGGAAGCTCGTGCTTCTCGACGACGAGGCGCCCACGCGGCAGACCGCGCTCATCATCGGGATCATATCGGGTCTCGCCGCCCTCGTCGCGCTGCTGGCGCTTGGTCTTGTCGAGCAACGCCGCCGGGAGATCAAGCAACGCTTGGCGAGCCAAGCCGCGTTGCAGGCGGCCAACGACATGCTCGAGACCAGGGTGCAGGAGCGCACCGCCGAATTGCGGGCTGCGCAGGATGAACTCGTTCATGCCGGCAAGCTGGCAGCCCTCGGCCAGATGTCGGCCGGCATCGTGCACGAGTTGAACCAGCCGCTGGCGGCCCTGCAAACTGCCGCCGACAATGCGGTCCTGCTCGTTGATCGCGGATCGATTGGCGATGCTCGCGGAAATCTCACCCGAATTGGCGAATTGGTGCGGAGGCTCGGCCGCTTGACCAGCCAGCTCCGCGTGTTCGCGTACAAGTCGAGCAGCCCGCTTGGCGCGGTGTCCGTCGAGCATGCAGTGGCTGAATCGCTCAAGATATTGGCCGGGCGTGTCAAGGAGGGCGGTGTTGCCGTGGCGACAGAGATCGACGCTAAGCTCTTCGTCATTGCCGATCAGACACGGCTGGAGCAGCTGCTGTGCAACATCGTGGCCAATGCGCTGGATGCCGTGGAAGGTGTCGAGCGGAAGTCGATCCTGATCCGGGCGGGCAGGGAAGAGGCGCAGACCGTCCGCTGCCGCATCGTGATCAGCAACAGCGGGCCGACGATCGCCTCCGACGTCCTGCAGCGCATGTTCGAGCCGTTCGTGACAACCAAGCCCGCGGGAAAGGGGCTCGGCCTTGGCCTGATGCTTTCTAATCACATTGCACGCTCGTTCGGCGGCGAACTGCATGCGCGAAACCTGACGCCTGATGGTGCCGAATTCGTCGTGACCCTTCCATTGGCAGAGATAGCAGAGGCGGCCTCGCATGGGTGATGACCAATCGATCGGCGTGATCTATGTCGAGGACGACGACGACGTCCGGATCGGCGGCGTCCAGGCGCTCGAGCTCGCAGGATTTTCCGTTTCCGGATTTGCCTCGGTTGAGAGCGCCAGCGGCTCCGTTCGGGCAGATATGCCTTTTGTCGTGGTCTGCGATGTGCGCCTGCGCGGGCGTAGCGGTCTCGACTGGCTGTCCGATCTGCGCCGACTGGACCAGGATCTGCCTGTGATCCTGATCACGGGTCATGGCGATATTTCGATGGCCGTGCAGGCAATGCGGACCGGCGCTTATGATTTCATCGAGAAGCCCTGCTCCTCGGAGCAGTTGATCTCAGTGGTGCGCCGGGCGGCGGAGAAGCGGCGGCTGACGCTCGAGGTGCGATCGTTGCGGTCCGCCTTGGCGGACCGCAACGGAATCGAGGCGAGCTTGCTCGGCCGATCACCGCAGATCCAGGAGGTGCGCCGGCTCGTCTCCACCTTGGCGGCGACCAATGTCGACGTCACGATCTATGGTGAGACCGGAACCGGCAAGGACGTCGTCGCGCGCTGCCTGCACAATCACAGCGGCCGCCGCGGCGGCAATTATGTCGCGGTGAATTGCGGCGGTCTGCCGGAATCGCTGGTCGAGAGCGAGCTGTTCGGCCACGAGGTGGGCGCGTTCACCGGCGCCACCCGTCAGCGGATAGGAAAGATCGAATACGCCAGTGGCGGAACGCTGTTCCTCGACGAGATCGAGAGCATGCCGCTGAGCGTCCAGGTTAAATTGCTGAGATCGCTCCAGGATCGCTCGATCGAGCGCGTCGGCACCAACAAGGCGATCGCGGTGGATTGCCGTGTCGTGGCTGCGAGCAAGGTGAATTTGCTCGAGCTGAGCGAAAAGCGTCTGTTTCGTGCCGATCTGTACTATCGCCTCGGCGTCGCTTTCATCGAGCTCCCGCCGTTGCGCGAACGGCGGGAGGATATCCCGCTGCTGTTCGAGCACTTCACCCTGGATGCGGCGAGGCGGTTCGAGCGTGACGCCCCGATTCTGGACGAACAGACCATGTCTCACCTGCTGGCCTATTCGTGGCCGGGCAACGTACGCGAGCTTCGCAACGTCGCCGACCGTTTCGTGCTCGGTGTCCTCGACAGCAAGGCGGTCAATAAATCCGGTTTCGGTACGTCGGATGTGTCATTGCCGCGGCAACTCGAGAACATCGAGCGATCGATCATCGAGGACGCGCTCCGGCGCAAGCAGGGCGACGTCCAGGCAACGGCCGCGCTTCTCAGCATTCCGAAGCAGACGCTGTACGACAAGATCAAACGCCTCTCCGTGAATGTCGATGGCATCAGGGAGGGTGCGGCCGTCCGCTCCGGGTCCTGAGATCGCGGCGGACCGTGGGACGAACCGACCGGCCCGCCCATGCGGGCCCAGATAGCTAGCACGCTCTCGGTGCAGCCGAGGGCAAAGGGCGCCGGCAGAAGCCGCCCGTTATCGGAAGGCAACGAACCAATCAGATCTTGAGGAACGCCATGAATCGGCCATTCAACGTGCCTGATGAATTTGTCGAGGGCTTTTTGAAGGCGGGGGAAAGTCTGTGGCGATCGCTTGGGTGGGCACCGAACAGCGATCGCGACGGGGCGAACCTCGGCTCAGCCCTGAATTTATCGGGGCGTCTCGCCGAATTGCAGGCCGAGCACATGAAGCGGCTATACCAGCTCACCGAGCACGTCATCAAATCGGCCGCCGGCGTGCAAGGCGAAGGAGGCATTGAGCCTGCACGCGGCGATCGCCGGTTCAACGCCACGGAATGGCGGGACGATGCGGCCTATAGTCTGTTGAAGCAATGCTATTTGCTGAACTCGCGCTACTGCGTCGACTTCGTCGAGGCGCTCGATCTCGACGAGAAGGAAAAGCATCGACTGCGCTTCTTCACGCGCCAGCTCATCGAGGCGATGAGCCCGACCAATTTCCTGGCCACCAATCCGGATGTCATCAAGCTCGCGACGGACAGCGAAGGTCAAAGCCTCAAGGCGGGCCTGGAGAACCTGATGAGCGATCTGGGCAGGGGTAGCCTGACGATCACGGATGAGGAGGCTTTCGAGGTCGGAAAGGATGTCGCCGCATCCAGGGGCGCGGTTGTGTTCGAAAACGAGCTGTTTCAGCTCATTCAATACGCGCCTGCGACGGAGCAGGTGGCCGCCCGGCCTCTGCTGATCGTGCCGCCCTGCATCAACAAGTTCTACATTCTCGACCTCCAGCCGGCCAATTCGTTCGTTCGAGTCGCGGTCGAGAACGGCTTCACGGTCTTCGTGGTTTCATGGCGCAACCCGGATGCCTCCTGCGGCCACATTCGATGGGACGACTACGTTGAGGATGGCGCCATACGCGCCATCGACATCGCCCGATCGATTTCGGGTGTAGACAAGATCAACGTCCTGGGTTGGTGTGTCGGCGGAACGATCTTGTCATCCGCACTCGCCATTCTGCGAACGCGCGGCGATGAATCGGTTGCCAGTGTGACGTTGCTGACGACCATGCTCGACTTCCGAGAACCGGGCGATCTTGGCGTATTCGTGGACGAGGAAGGGGTGCGGCAGCGCGAGCAGACGATCGGGAGGGAAGGCATCTACCGCGGCGCCGAGCTCGGCTTCGTCTTTCAGACGCTGCGGTCGAAGGAGCTGATCTGGCCGAACGTGATCAACAACTATCTGAAGGGAAAGTCGCCGGAGCGTTTCGATCTGCTGTTCTGGAACGCGGATGTCACCAACCTTCCCGGACCGATGTATTGCTTCTACATCAGGAACATGTACCTGGAGAACAATCTTCGGGAGCCGAACCGGTTGACAATGTGCGGCACTCCTGTCGATCTGGCCCGGGTCGATCTGCCTGCTTACGTGCTGGCAACCGCCGAAGATCATATCGTGCCGTGGCGATCGGCCTATCGCACCACCGGCCTGTTCAGTGGCAACACCCGCTTTGTGCTCGGCGCCAGTGGGCACATTGCCGGCGTGATCAATCCCGCCTCCAAGAACAAGCGAAGCTATTGGCTGTCGGACCAGCGATGCGACGATCCCGCCGCGTGGCTTGCGAGCGCCGACGAAAGGCCGGGCAGTTGGTGGAACGATTGGATAGCGTGGCTCAAGCCGTGGGCTGAAGACCGGGTGCCCGCCCGGACGCAACTCGGCAGCAACCTCTATCCGCCGGGGGAAGCGGCACCGGGCCGATATGTGAAAGCGAAGGCGAACTGACATCGTTGAACGGTCATGGAACGATTGGAAGGTAGCGGGAGCGTTAGCCGTTCAAAGCGGTCGCTGAGCGAGGCGATCTCATCATCAGAAATGACTATGGGTTGCTCTTTGTACCGTTTGACGATTTCGATAGGTTACTAAAAGCTGCCACAGAAAAGTCCGAGCGGAGCGGAAGCAGATCTCGAACATTGTGGCGGGCGCGCAGGGATTCTTCTCTGCGCGAGCTGGGCTGCGAAGGTCTCGATTGAAGAGGGAAATTCGTGAGCAGAAATTATACTCACACCGCGAAGTGAGTATGACTCAGGCAGCTACAACCTCGATGTCCAAAGAAGCTTTGCCTGCACATGCACGCCTTGACCTCCGCCTGACGTGTGCACTGAGAATCCGAAGAAGCGATTTCCGCTTCCAATTCATGCAAATATCGTCCTAGGGTCTGTACCTAAATAGCGCCACGTGATTCTCTTGCCTACGTGTTGATTCGGGGGCGAGAGAATGCGCGCTGGTTTGTTTTGGCTGAACGACAGGCAATGGGCGCGTATCGAACCGCATCTGCCGAGGGGACTGACGGGGCCGGATCGGGACGACGACCGACGCATCGTCAGCGGCATCATTCACATGCTGCAATCGGGTGCACGATGGCGTGATTGTCCACGTGAATACGGCCCTTACACGACGATCTACAATCGCTTCAATCGCTGGGCCAAGCGAGGACGATGGTGCGCAATCTTCGAAGCGCTGGCCAAGCCTGGCGAAGACGGCGTCGTACTGTCGCTCGACTCGACCTCGATTAAAGCTCACCGGTGTGCCTCCGGCGGAAAAGGGGGGAGCACAATCAAGCAATCGGCCGCTCGCGCGGAGGCCGCACGACAAAAATCCATGCGCTGAGCGATCCGCTCTGCCGGCCGGTCGTCCTGCATCTGACTCCAGGCCAGGATGCCGATATCGCTGCGGCTCCCGATGTCCTGGCGCTCGCGCCACCCATGAGCGTGCTCCTCGCCGACAAAGGGTATGATGGCGACAAGCTTCGCGGCGAAATCATTCGTCGTGGCGCCAAGCCCGTAATCCCCAATAAATCTAACCGTGTCGTCATCCATCGCTTCAACAAACGCGCCTACAAAGGACGAAATGTCATCGAACGCTGCTTTTGCAGGCTCAAGGACTTCCGGCGCATCGCCACGCGATATGACAAGCTCGCCCGTAATTTTTTGGCCGCTGTTCATCTCGCCGCTCTCGTCGCATATTGGCTCAATTGAGTCTGGACCCTAGTCCTCCGTGAAGAACGCGGACGAGCGCTGATTTAAGCGATCTTTTGAGCCGGGACAGTTTCGGCGAAGGCGCGGATGATGGCACGCAAGAGTTCTGCGAGCCATCGCAGGAGCAGGCCGAAGTTGTAGCCGGCCGCGGCGAGGACGGCGTTGATGCGGTCACCGACGCTGCCTTTGAGATAGTTGCGGTCCATGCGGTGCTCGGCCTTGACGTGACCGATGACGGGTTCGACAGCCGCGCGACGCTTCATCTCGCTCCGGATGGAAGCCGTGACGCGGCGAACCTGACCCGAGATCCAGACCCTGAACCGGTGCGGGTAGTTGTGGCCACGGTACCCTTTGTCGACGTGGATACGACGAGCCTCCACGCCGGTGAGCTTCTCCATGTCGGCGACCACGGGGCCGAGCGTGTGGCCGTCAAAGGGATTGCCGTGCAGCGCCTTGGTATGGAGCACGAACTGTCCACCCTTCGGGGACGTCACGGGGGTGGCGATACTGACCTTGCAGCCGAACTCGTAAGGCGCGCGGGCTTTGCCCTTGCCGATGCACTCGACCTCCGGCGCATGCAACGCATAGACCTTGGGGCCGCGCTGATGCTGATCCTGGCTGCGCACCCGCTGCGCCAGATCGAGCAGCGGGCCGAAGCGCGCTTCCAGCGCCGCATCGCCATCAATCTTGCGGCGGATGTCGCGGATGATCCGGCCAAGCCGCGTCCGCAGGAACTTGAGTTGGCGCCGGGCGCGCTTGAACTGGTGAGCGTGGGTATAGCGGCCGACCATGATGGCGGCGCGCTTGGCCAGGCGCAGATAGCTCTGGCGCAGCGGCACACGGTTGCGCTTGGCAAGCCCGACGAGCTTGGTGATGGCCCGATGCATCAGCCGCGCGTCGGTCGGATGGGCAACGGCCTTGGGCTGCACCGTGGTATCGACCACCACTCGCTCCAGGTCCTTGGGACCGATGGCGCCAGTCTTGTGTGCCACCGACAGACTTTCCTGGATCAACGCGACGAGCTGCTCCTCGCCGAGCCGCTGGCGCCAGCGCGTCATCGACGATCGATCGAACGGCAGCCGGTGGCAGAAGCTTAACTCGCCGCAGAAGTATTGGTAATAAGGGTTCTCGATCCAGCGGGCGCACAGCACCTCATCCGAGAGATTGTGCATGTGCTTCAGAATGAACAGGCCGGCGACAAGCCGCGTCGGTAGGCCAGGCTGCCCCGGCCCGGTTTGGCACACCGAACCAAAGCGGTCATCCAGAAACTTCCAGTCGATCAGCGCCGCCAACCGCACCAGCGGGTGGCCCATGTCGATGATTTGATCGAGCGCCGGAAGCAACAGGTCTTTCTGGCGATCATCCCGCGGTTTGCTCATCGCCGTCCCCAATGCCGATGACCCGTCCGTCAGGGAATCACGAATCGCTCGAAAGCAAAATCCCAAAACGCAAGAAACCGCGGCCCAACACCCGGCTTTCCTGCAAAATCGAATACTTTATCGAGACAACTTCTGCCTATCTCTCAGGCCGATCTGCATTCTTCACGGACGACTCCTAGAAGAGCCAAGCTACGGAAGCCCTCGTCAAACGAGAATTCTCAGTCGGTCTAATCACATAAAGGACTGATCGGAGTTGAAATACCTCAATAAGATGAACAGCTTAGGGCGCAAATTTGCCGTGGCCCCCATGATGGATTGGACTGAGAGTTCAAGTTCTTCAATCGGTTAGAAGGCCGCGTGTGCACGACGTGTGCACCGGGAAATCAAGAGAAATCCTGCGCAGGCTCAGCTGGATCCGATGCACAGTGCCGTCCATGACCAGGACGGGCTGCAGGGACTGCCCGTAACGAAGCGCTGGCCCGGTCAAATGGGCTTGGTGTCAGGTCCGATGGCCGGCTGTGCAGATTGCGCGGGGCCCAAGCCGCTACCGGAGCACTGTACAATGCCAGCACCGACAGGTTGGGCACCGCAGGACGGCGAAGAGCTGTCGCAGATCGTCAACAGGTCGCAGCCGGTCCGATCGAGCAGCATCACGCTGCGTTGAAGACGTCTTCGGCCATGGCGAAAAGCGCCGCGACCGGCCGCCAATGCGGGCATCAACGTTCTGATCCTCTGGGCGCACCGAGGGCAATGCGGTGAAAAAATCGGACAACTAATCGAAATGATGCACGTGAGCGCAATTGGTGCAGTGCTGCAGTTCGTCGGCGGATGGACCGCCGAGGTTTGAGTTGATCCCTCGTATGTGTGCGGCTCCATTCCGTGGTGACTGCGTGTTGCCGATCGTGGATAGTTGATTTCCACACGACGCGTGTTGAGCGACAGCGCTCCCGATCCGAAACTTCCACAAAATCAGTGCTTTCGCCGGCGCCGACCGGGCGATTGGCAGCCTCCCCCGAATGTGGCCCGGCTCTTGCTGAAGAGTATGATGGATTGATACAAACGTCATACTTGGAGGGGGCATGGATCGGTCGGGTCATGTCGCGAGGCGAGCGTTCGAGCCCGGTTCGATCGTGCTGTTCGGTGGACTGATTGCTGCCAACGTCGCCGCGTGGATCTGGGCTTTCACGCTGTTTGCCGACCGGCCCGCGGTGATGGCGACCGCGCTGCTTGCCTGGGTGTTCGGCCTGCGCCATGCCGTCGATGCCGACCACATCGCCGCCATCGACAATGTCGTACGCAAGTTGATGCATGCGGGCGAGATGCCACGATCCGCGGGCCTGTATTTCGCGCTGGGCCATTCCACCGTCGTCGTGGTCGCAACGATATTGATTACGCTCGGCGTGGTGCGCTTCGGTGGCGAAAGCCTGCTCAAGGAGATCGGCGGCCTGATCGGCACCTCCGTCTCGGCGCTGTTCCTGCTGGTGATTGCGGTGATCAATCTCGCCATCTTCGTCGGCCTGCGGCGAACTTTGCGCGAAGTGCGCGAGCAGGGCATCCATCACGCTGCGCGGCTCGATGCGCTGCTCGCTCATCGCGGATTGCTGGCGCACCTGCTCGGTCCCATGTTCCGCCTGGTCACAAAGCCCTGGCACATGTATCCGCTCGGGCTTTTGTTCGGGCTCGGCTTCGACACCGCGACCGAAATCAGCCTGCTCGGCATCTCTGCCACCGAAGCCGTGCGCGGCGTGTCGCTCGCGCATGTGCTGGTCTTTCCCGCTCTGTTCGCCGCCGGCATGGCGCTGGTCGACACCGCCGATTCCGCGCTGATGGTGAGTGCCTATCGCTGGGCCTTCGTCGATCCCACGCGAAAGCTCTGGTACAACCTCACCATCACGGGCGCCTCCGTCGCGGTCGCGCTGTTCATCGGCGGCATCGAGGCGCTGGGCTTGATCGGCAACCGGCTCGATCTCTCCGGCGGTGTGTGGTCGCTGGTCGAGGCCGTCAACCACTCGCTCGCCAATTTCGGCCTCGCCGTGATCGCGTTGTTCGCGATCGCCTGGCTGCTCTCGATCGTGCTCTACCGGCGCTTGATTGCGGACAGCTCAGGCCTTGCCGCCACAGAAGTCCTGGAATGCGCTGATGCGACCGAGGCGGTCTGAGTCTTGCCGACGCTGTGGTCCGCTGACGGTGCTCTCAGCCCTCTGGCCCCTCGCGGTTGACGGCAACGCCTTCGCACGGGACGATGGCGGCCTGCGCGAACTGCCGCCGGTCCAGATTTTTGCCGTTCAGACACCGCGTCACAAGAGGCCGCCTGCGTCGCGGCACGCCGGCACATCGACACGGGCCGGTCATCGGATCTTCGTGTATCCGGCAACAGCGCCAGCATCGGGCACTCGCAGCGTCGTCTCCAGCGCAAAGGGTCCGTCGGGCATGGCCAGCGAACTCACCGTCTCCGGCGAGCAGCTCAACGCGCGCCCCTTCACGCGGCCGGGCGAGGCGCTCGAAGCCGTGCCGGGCCTGATCGTGACCCAGCACTCCGGCGAGGGCAAAGCGAACCAGTATTTCTTGCGCGGCTATAACCTCGACCATGGCACGGATCTCGCGATCACCGTCGATGGCGTCCCCGTCAACATGCGCACCCACGCGCACGGCCAGGGCTATGCCGATCTCAATTGGCTGATCCCGGAAACCGTCAGCGCGATGGACGTGCGCAAGGGGCCGTATTTCGCTGAGGAGGGCGATTTCGCCTCCGTCGGCAGCGTCCATATCGGCCTGATCGATCGCACCGAGAAGGGCCTTGCGCAGGTGACTGTCGGCAGTTTTGGCTATCGCCGTCTGCTCGGCATGGACTCCGCCAGGGTCGGCGACGGATCGTTGCTGGTCGCCGGCGAGCTCGGCACCTACAACGGTCCCTGGAACAATCCGGACAATGTGCGCAAGCTGAATGGGCTCGTTCGCTACAGCCAGGGCACCGCGACGGATGGCATCTCCGTCACCGGCATGGCCTATGTCAATAAATGGAGTTCCACCGACCAGGTGCCGCAGCGCGCGATCACCGCCGGCCTGCTTGATCGCTTCGGCTCGGAAGATCCGACCGACGGCGGCAACACCAACCGCTTCGCGCTCTCGGGCCGCCTCGCGCAGAGCGACGATCTCGGCTCCTGGAAGGCGAACGCCTATGTCGTGAAGAGCCAGCTCGATCTCTTCAACAACTTCACCTATTTCCTCAGCGATCCCGTGCTCGGCGACCAGTTCGACCAGCACGATGATCGCCTGATGGCCGGCGCCAACATCTCGCGCACGCTGAACGGCTCGCTTGCGGGCCTGCCGATGCAGACGAGCTTCGGCCTGCAATCGCGCTATGATGCGATTGATCTGGCGCTGACCAACACGGTCCAGCGCAGCTACCTCTCCAGCATCCGCAGCGACAAGGTCGGCGAGCGCAGCGTCGGCGTCTACGCCGAAAACACCGTGCGCTGGACCGACTGGCTCAGGACCACAATGGGCTGGCGCGGCGACTATTATGCCGCCGACGTCACCTCGCTGTTCAATTCAAACAATTCCGGCAGCGTCAATGCCTCGCTCGGCAGCCCGAAATTCCGCATGGTGCTAGGTCCCTTCAACCAGAGCGAATTCTTCCTTGGCGCCGGCTACGGCATGCACTCCAACGACGCCCGCGGTGCCACAACGACGGAGGACCCGAGCGATCCCGCGATAAAACTCTCGCCGTCGCCGCTGCTGGTGCGCACCAGGGGCGCCGAGGTCGGCGTTCGCAGCAGGATCATTCCCGGCCTCGATTCCTCGTTCAGCGTCTTCATCCTCGACCAGGATTCCGAGATCCTGTTCTCCGGCGATGCCGGCGACACCGAGGCGACCCGGGCCAGCCGCCGCTATGGCTTCGAGTGGACCAACCACTATCGCCCAAAATCCTGGATCGACATCGATGCCGATCTGGCGATGACCCACGCACGCTTTCGCGGCTATGACAGCGACCAGGCGGCGGTCTACGCCGCGCTTGCCGGCTATCCGGAGGCGCAGATCGGCAACGCGCCCGGAAATTACATCCCGAACGCGCCGCCGATGGTGGCATCAGCCGGCATCACGTTCGGCGAGAAGATCGGCTGGTTCGGGACCTTGCGCTGGCGCTATCTCGCCTCCAGCCCGCTGACGGAAGACAATGCGTTCCGCTCGTTCGCAACCAGCATCTTCAACGGCCGCCTCGGCTATCGCGCCGACAATGGCTGGCGGGTCCAGCTCGATGTGCTCAACCTGTTCAATACGAGATCGAACCAGATTACTTATGCCTATGGCTCGCTGCTGAAGACCGATACGCTCTATAATCTCTGCACGTCAGGCACCGCGCCGGCGGCCGTGTGTCAGAACGGCATGATGGATTACGTGCTGCACCCGGTCGAGCCGCTGACGTTCCGCCTCACCATGGCCGGAACGTTCTAGAAGAGGTGGGTTGTGCCCGTTAAAGGCCGAGGATTTGTCGATGAACTCTGGTCCTGATCTCGCCAGCTTCCGGCTGCATCCGCAGCGCGGTGCGGTGCTGAGTGAGGTGCATGCCCGTCCGTTCACGCGGCTGACCGCGCCACTCGGCGCCCTGCGCTTTGCGTTTCTCAGCCAGGGCGACACCGCCGCCGCCGATCGGCAAAGCTTCGCCGCCTTTTGTACCGCGCAGGGACTGCCGGCGCCGGATGCTTCGGCAAAACACCATCAGGTGACGATCGGCGCAATCGTCTTGCGCTGGGAGCAGCATTCCGAGTTCACGACATTCACCTGGATCTGGCATCATGGGGAGCCGCCCCGTCCATTCGGTGCGGTGGACGAGGATCTCGTGGCGCTGATCCGCGCGGTGCCGCAGACGGGACAATTGCTTGTCGCGCTCAAGCTCGAGGTCGAGCAGCCATCAGCCGCGGTCGAACGTGCCGAGCAGCTTTTCGAGAAAGGCAGTCTCGCCATGGCCGCCGTCCAAAGCGGCCCGGCCGTCGTCGCCTCCGACTTCCGCGTGGACGAGCACGGCTTCGTGCGTCTCCTGATTTGCAACGACGGCCTGTCGCCGGGCCGTTTGGGCGCTCTGGTGCAGCGCGTGCTGGAGATCGAGACCTATCGCACGCTGGCGCTGCTCGGCTTGCCGGCCGCGCTCGAGCTCGCACCATCGGTCGATCACATCGGGCGCCGACTGGTCGAGGTGCTCGAGCAGATGCAGGTTGCGGAGGACCTCAAGCTTAACAATCATCTTCTGACCGAGCTGACTGCGCTCGCCGCCTCGCTCGAGCGCGGCGCCGCCGGCAGCCTGTTCAGGTTCGGGGCCAGTCGGGCTTATTACGATATCGTGCAGGCCCGCCTCGGGGTGATCGAAGGTGGCGAGATCGCAGGCTATCCGACCTGGTCGTCGTTTCTCGCCCGCCGGATGGCGCCGGCGATGCGCACCTGCGCCGCCCTGGAGGAGCGTCAGGCCAATTTGTCGATCAAGCTTGCGCGCGCCGCCGATCTCCTGCGCACCCGCGTCGACGTCGAGCTGGAGGAGCAGAACCGCGACCTCCTGCGCTCGATGAACGAGCGCACCAAGCTGCAATTGCGTTTGCAAAGTACGGTCGAGGGCCTGTCGGTGGCAGCGATCGGCTATTACGTCGTCAGCCTGTTCGGGTATCTTGCCAAGGGCGCGCATGACGGCGGCGTACATGTCGAGCCGTCGCTGGCGACCGCGCTGTTCGTGCCGGTCGCTATCGGCGTCACCTGGATTGTCACGCACCGGATTCGCCAGCGGCACTTGAAGCATGACGGCGCGACGTCGGGCGGGCATGATTGAGATCCCTCAAGCCAGAGCCTTGCTCTTGTGCTACGAGCGACGGATGCTTGCGGGCTAAGGAGGAGCCATGAGCCGATCGGAAGGGACGACCAACGTGCTTTGGCTGCAGGGGGCCAGTTGCGGCGGCTGCACCATGTCGATCCTCGAGAGCGGCGCCTCTGGCTGGTTCGACGAGCTCAGGCAGTTCGGCATCAACCTGCTGTGGCATCCGTCGGTCAGCGAAGAGACCGGTGAGGAAGCAGTCGAGGTGCTACAGTCCGTGCTGGATGGCAAGGTGCGGCTGGATCTGCTCTTGCTGGAAGGCTCCGTCGCCCGGGGGCCGAACGACAGCGGCCGCTTCAACATGCTCGCGGGGACCAACCGCTCGATCTATCGCTGGATGCTCGATCTGGCGCCGTGCGCCGACTATGTGATCGCGGTCGGAAGCTGCGCCGCCTATGGCGGCGTGCCGGCCGCCGGATCGAACCCGACCGATGCCGTGGGATTGCAGTTCGAAGGTTCCGATAGCGGCGGCGCTCTGGGCGCGGGCTTCCGTTCGCGCCTCGGTCTGCCCGTCATCAATGTCGCGGGTTGCGCGCCGCATCCGGGCTGGATGATGGAAACCATCCTGGCACTGACCGCCAAGGATCTTGCCGCGACCGATCTCGACGCTTACGGACGACCGAAATTCATAGCCAATCATCTCGCCCATCACGGCTGTTCGCGCAACGAGTTCTACGAGTTCAAGGCGAGCGCCGAGACGATGTCGGAGCGCGGCTGCCTGATGGAGCATCTCGGCTGCAAGGCGACGCAGGCGGTCGGCGACTGCAATCAGCGCTCCTGGAACGGCGGCGGCTCCTGCACCAAGGGCGGCTATGCCTGTATCGCCTGCACCTCGCCGGGATTCGAAGGGGCGCAGAACTTCCTGGAGACCGCCAAGCTCGCCGGCATTCCGGTTGGTTTGCCGACTGACATGCCAAAGGCCTGGTTCGTCGCGCTCGCGGCATTGTCGAAGTCCGCAACGCCCCGGCGCGTGCGGCTGAATGCGACCGCCGACCACGTCGTCGTGCCGCCGGGCCGTTCGACGGCCAAGGGCAAGCCATGACGCGGATCACGATCGGCCCGTTCAACCGTGCTGAGGGCGATCTCGAAGTCCGCCTCGACGTCGAGAGCGGCCGCGTCATGCGCGCCGAGGTGACGGCGCCGCTCTACCGGGGCTTCGAACAGATCCTGGAGGGCCGGCCGCCGCTCGACGCGCTGGCGCTGGCGCCGCGGATCTGCGGCATCTGCTCGGTCTCGCAATCGGTTGCGGCCGCTGCCGCCCTGCGCGACGGCATGGCCATAGAGGCTGCGCCCAATGGCTTGCTTGCCACGAGCATTGCGCATGCGGCGGAGAACGCAGCCGACCATCTGACCCACTTCTATATCTTTTTCATGCCCGACTTTGCCCGCGAGGCCTATGCGGCGCACGGCTGGCACGCGGAGACGCGCGAGCGCTTTGCAGCAACCCGCGGCAGCGCAGCGCGCGATGCCCTGCCGGCGCGGGCACGGCTGCTCGAGACCATGGGCATCATCGCCGGGAAATGGCCGCATAGCCTCGCGTTCCAGCCAGGAGGCACGACGCGCGCCATCGACCTTGGCGAGCGCGTCCGGCTGCTGTCGATCACGACGGCCTTTCGAAGCTTTCTCGAGCGTGTCGTCTTCGCGGACTCGCTCGAGAATGTGCTGGCGATTGCCTCCGCGGACGAGCTGGATAGCTGGCGCGACGGCCGCGGCGGCGATTTCGCCCATTTCCTGCGGCTTGCGGACAGTCTTGCGTTGACCGGGCTCGGCCGGGGCACGGGCTTGATGATGAGCTACGGCGCCTATCGTGGCGTCGACGGCGAGTTGTTTCCGCGCGGCCTGTTCGGCCCGCGCGCCGCGGTCGAACCGCTGCCCCTGACGCAGATCACCGAGGACGTCTCGCACGCCTGGATGCGGGAGTCCTCTGCGGACCCAGCACATAGCAGCACCGTCCCCGATCCCGACAAGCCGGCGGCCTATAGCTGGTGCAAGGCGCCGCGGCTGTCGGGCCAGCCGATCGAGGTCGGCGCGATCGCGCGCCAGACGGTGGCCGGTCAGGCGCTGATCACGGATCTGGTCGCGCGCGATGGCACCAACGTGCGCAGCCGCGTGATCGCGCGGCTGATCGAGACCGCGCGCATCGCGCTGGCCATGGAGCAGTGGACGCGCGCGCTGCGATTGTCGGAGCCATTCTGCAACAATGCGCGCGAGATCCCCGACGGAAGCTATGTCGGGCTCGTCGAAGCCGCCCGCGGCAGTCTCGGGCACTGGATGGCGGTAAGCCAGGGTAGGATCGAGCGCTACCAGATCATCGCGCCGACCACTTGGAATTTCTCGCCGCGCGATTCCTTCGACGTCGGCGGCCCGCTGGAGCAGGCGCTGGTCGGCACCGATGTCGGCGACGCCGGCCCACGTGCGGTCGCGATCCAGCACATCGTGCGCTCGTTCGATCCCTGCATGGTGTGCACCGCGCACTGACCGGAAACTTCGTTGCCGGCTGCAAATCGAATTGTTTCCGCTTCTCGTATCTCCAGCATCCTCGTGTACCGCTCCTGCGAGCAATTCAAACACCCAACGTTCTGGAATCTCTCCACTTTTGAATCGCTCCAGGCTGTTGGCCTGCTTCTTGCTGTCCTTGGCGTCATCGAAAAGTCAAAGCGAAGGCGGGAGGATACATGGGCGCGGCGACGGAAACGTTTTACAGCGTGATCAGGCGGCAAGGCATCACGCGTCGGAGCTTTCACAAATTTTGCAGCCTGACGGCGACGAGTCTCGGGCTCGGGCCGCTGGCGGCGAGCCGTATCGCGAACGCGCTCGAGACCAAGCCGCGCGTGCCCGTGATCTGGATGCACGGCCTCGAATGCACCTGCTGCTCCGAGAGCTTCATCCGGTCCGCGCACCCGCTGGTCAAGGATGCCGTGCTGTCGATGATCTCGCTCGACTATGACGACACCATCATGGCGGCCGCGGGTCACCAGGCGGAGGCCATCCTCGAGGAGACCCGCGCCAAGCACAAAGGCCAGTACATCCTCGCGGTGGAAGGCAATCCGCCGCTGAACGAAGGCGGCATGTTCTGCATCGACGGCGGCAAGCCGTTCGTCGAGAAGCTCAAGATGATGGCCGAGGACGCGATGGCGATCATCGCCTGGGGCGCCTGCGCGTCCTGGGGCTGCGTGCAGGCGGCAAAGCCCAATCCGACACAGGCGACCCCGATCGACAAGGTCATCACCAACAAGCCCATCATCAAGGTGCCGGGATGCCCCCCGATCGCCGAAGTGATGACCGGCGTCGTCACCTTCATCACCACCTTCGGCAAATTGCCCGAGCTCGACCGCCAGGGCCGGCCGAAGATGTTCTACTCGCAGCGCATTCACGACAAGTGCTACCGCCGTCCGCATTTCGACGCCGGCCAGTTCGTCGAGGAGTGGGACGACGAGGCCGCCCGCAAGGGCTACTGCCTCTACAAGATGGGCTGCAAGGGCCCGACGACTTACAACGCCTGCTCGACCGTGCGCTGGAACGGCGGCGTGTCCTTCCCGATCCAGTCGGGCCACGGCTGCATCGGCTGCTCCGAGGACGGCTTCTGGGACAAGGGCTCGTTCTACGACCGTCTCACCAACATCAAGCAGTTCGGCATCGAGAAGAACGCCGACCAGATCGGCATGGTGGCGGCGGGCGCCGTCGGCGCCGCGGTGGCCGCGCATGCGGCCGTGACCGCAGTGAAGCGGCTCGCGACCAAGCGCGAAGACGCCGACCGCAACAGCTGAGCGAAGAGAAACACTAGGGTAGGAACACAATGGGTATCCAGACTCCCAACGGCTTCAATCTCGACAATTCCGGCAAGCGCATCGTCGTCGATCCGGTGACCCGTATCGAAGGTCACATGCGGGTCGAGGTCAATGTCGACGCCGACAACATGATCCGCAATGCGGTCTCGACCGGCACGATGTGGCGTGGGATCGAAGTGATCCTGAAGAACCGCGATCCCCGCGACGCCTGGGCGTTCACCGAGCGGATCTGCGGCGTCTGCACCGGCACCCACGCACTGACGTCGGTGCGCGCGGTCGAGAACGCGCTCGGGATCACCATTCCGGAGAACGCCAATTCGATCCGCAATCTGATGCAGCTTGCATTGCAGGTGCACGACCACGTCGTGCATTTCTATCACCTTCACGCGCTGGACTGGGTCGACGTCGTCTCCGCGCTCTCGGCCGATCCGCGGGCGACCTCGACGCTGGCGCAGTCGATCTCGAACTGGCCGCTGTCGTCGCCCGGCTATTTCAAGGATCTGCAGACAAGGCTGAAGAAGTTCGTCGAATCCGGGCAGCTCGGTCCGTTCAAGAACGGTTATTGGGGCAGCAAGGCCTACAAGCTGCCGCCCGAGGCCAATCTGATGGCCGTGGCGCATTATCTGGAGGCGCTCGACTTCCAGAAGGAGATCGTCAAGATCCACACCATCTTCGGCGGCAAGAACCCGCATCCGAACTGGCTGGTCGGCGGCGTGCCCTGTCCGATCAACGTCGACGGCACGGGTGCCGTCGGCGCCATCAACATGGAGCGGTTGAACCTGATCTCCTCGATCATCGACCGGCTGATCGAGTTCAACGAAATGGTCTATCTGCCCGACGTGGCGGCGATCGGGTCGTTCTACAAGGACTGGCTCTATGGCGGCGGCCTCTCGGGCCAGAGCGTGCTCGCCTATGGCGACGTGCCCGAACATGCCAACGACTATTCCGCCAAGAGCCTGAAGCTGCCGCGGGGCGCCATCATCAACGGCAATCTGTCCGAAGTGTTTCCGGTCGATCACGCCAACCCCGACGAGATCCAGGAGTTCGTGGTCCACTCCTGGTACAAATACCCTGACGAGACCAAGGGCCTGCATCCCTGGGACGGCGTCACCGAGCCGAACTACGTGCTGGGGCCCAATGCGAAGGGCACCAAGACCGCGATCGAGCAGCTCGACGAGGGCGGCAAGTATTCGTGGATCAAGGCACCTCGCTGGAAGGGCCACGCCATGGAGGTCGGCCCGCTGGCGCGCTGGGTGGTCGGCTACGCGCAGAACAAATCCGAGTTCAAGGATCCCGTCGACAAGTTCCTGAGGGATTTGAACCTGCCGACGTCGGCGCTGTTCTCGACGCTCGGCCGCACCGCCGCGCGCGCGCTCGAATCCGTCTGGGCCGGACGGCAGATGCGCTACTTCCAGGACAAGCTCGTCGCCAACATCAAGGCCGGGGACAGCTCGACCGCGAATGTCGACAAGTGGAAGCCGGAGAGCTGGCCGAAGGAGGCCAAGGGCGTTGGCTTCACCGAGGCGCCGCGCGGCGCGCTCGCGCACTGGATCAAGATCAAGGACACCAAGATCGACAACTACCAGTGCGTGGTGCCGACGACCTGGAACGGCTCGCCGCGCGATCCCCAAGGGAACATCGGCGCCTTCGAGGCGTCACTAATGAACACGCCGATGGTCAATCCCGAGCAGCCGCTCGAGATTTTGCGCACCATCCACTCCTTCGATCCGTGCCTGGCTTGTTCGACGCACGTCATGAGCCCGGACGGCCAGGAACTCGCCAAGGTCAAGGTCAGGTAGGAGGGGATCATGATGGATGCAGTTGCTCCGGCCTCGGACGCCAGGCCCGACCTCGCGGCGATCGCTGCCGACGCTTCCGGCGAACGTGCGGTGGGCCGGCCCACCGTCTACGTCTACGAAGCGCCGGTGCGGATCTGCCACTGGGTGAACGCGTTTTCGATCATTGTGCTGATGGTGACCGGCTATCTGATCGGAACGCCGCTGCCGACGGTCGCGGGCGAGGCGTCCGACCATTTTGTGATGGGCTACATCCGCTTCGCCCATTTCGCCGCGGGACAGGTGCTCGCGGTATTCTTCCTGACGCGTATCCTGTGGGCCTTTGTCGGCAACCACCATTCCCGGCAGATCTTCTACATCCCGGTTCATCGCAAGCAATTCTGGAAGGAAGTGCTGCATGAAATCCGCTGGTACGCGTTCCTTGAGCGCGAGCCGAAGATGTATGTCGGCCACAATCCGCTGGCGCAGACCGCGATGTTCACGGGCTTCACGCTGTTCGTGGCCTTCATGATCATCACCGGCTTTGCGCTCTATTCCGAAGGTCAAGGCATCGATAGCTGGCAGCACAAGCTGTTCGGCTGGGTGTTTGCGATCTGGCCGAACAGTCAGGACGTTCACACCTGGCACCATCTCGGCATGTGGGCGCTGGTCGTATTCGTGATGGTGCACATCTACGCCGCGATCCGCGAAGACATCATGTCACGCCAGAGCATCATGTCCTCGATGATCTCGGGCGAACGGCAATTCCGCGACTGAAACGGGAAGGCTAACGATGCCGACATCCTCGCAAGGCGACCGCATCCTGGTGCTCGGCATCGGCAATATTCTGTGGGCCGACGAAGGCTTTGGCGTGCGCGCGGGGGGCTTTCCAACCTCGCGCATGTCTTCGTCATGCAGATCAATCAGATCGCCAAATGTGCGAACGTCCCGCACCGCGCGTGGTTTCGACGATCCATTGCGGTCAATGTTGCGCTCCATCTCAAGCGCCCATTCTTCGCCGTCCTTGCGCCGCCGGAAAGTCTCGGCCACATAACGGTTCTTGCGGCGGACTTGAACCCGCCAGTTTCCCGATCCCAATTGAGTGAAGGTTGCCACGCGTGTGCACTCCGGCTTTCGTGTGCACTATGTGTGCACCGGGAGGTCAAAACGGGTACAAACGTGTGCAATTTCGGCTAGTTTGGAGTGCACACGTTCTCCTTCCATCCCATTGAGAGGATAGGATAAACGATTGAAATATCAAGATTATCGCTTTTCCGTGGCACCCATGATGGATTGGACCGACCGGCATTGCCGGGTGTTCCACCGTCATCTCACGCGGCGGGCGCTGCTCTATACGGAGATGCTGACCACCGGCGCCATCATCCATGGCGACCGGGAGCGGCTGCTCGGGTTCGATGCGTGCGAAAACCCGGTGGCGCTTCAGCTTGGCGGCTCGGATCCGAGCGAGCTCGCGCAGGCCGCGCGCATCGGCGAGGCGTTTGGCTATGACGAGATCAATCTCAATGTCGGCTGTCCGTCCGATCGCGTGAAGGATGGCCGCTTTGGCGCCTGTCTCATGGCGGAGCCGGAGCTGGTGGCGAGGTGCGTCGATGCGATGAAGCGCGCAGTTGCCGTGCCGGTCACCGTGAAGTGCCGCATCGGGATCGACGACCAGGATCCGGAGGTGGCGCTCGATACGCTCGCGCACGCGGTGGTCGCAGCGGGTTGCGATGCGCTGATCGTGCATGCCCGGAAAGCTTGGCTCAACGGCCTGTCACCGAAGGAGAATCGCGATATTCCGCCGCTCGACTATGAGCGCGTCTATCGGCTCAAGCGCGCGATGCCTGATGTGCCCGTCATCATCAACGGCGGCATCCCAGGCATCGACGATGCGAAAGCACATCTCGAACACGTCGATGGCGTAATGCTCGGCCGCGCCGCCTATCAGGAGCCATGGCGGCTGCTCTCCGTCGATTCCGATATCTTCGGCGAGGCGGCGCCGCATGCGACCATGCAGGACGCGCTCGAAGCGATGATGCCTTATATCGAGGCGCAGCTCGCGCGCGGTACGCGGCTGCACGCCATCACACGGCATTTCGTCGGTGCATTCCACGCCGTGCCCGGCGCGCGTGCCTTCCGCCGCCATCTTGCCGAGCAGGGGGTAAAGCCGGGCGCCGGTCTCGACGTGCTGCGCGATGCGATCGCGCGCGTCGGTGTGCGTGCGCCGGCGGAGGCGGCCGCCTGACTGCCGCGACGTGAAGAGCCGGATCGCAACATCCGGCTCTTCGTCGATCGGCCTCAACGGAACAGGTCGAAGTGATAATTCACGCCGACGCGGAAGGTGTGGAATTTCGCGGCGTTCCAGTCCGGCAGGTCGTCGTGCTTGAACTCGGTGTAGAGCTATTCGGCCTTGGCCGACCATTTCGGCAGGAACGCCCATTCGACGCCGCCACCCGCTGTCCAGCCCATCTTCATCTTGTTGATCGGACCGTCCTTGAATTCGCCGGCGGCAAGGCCGGCGGTCCCGAAGAACAGCAGGCGTGAATCCATCGTCGCGATGCCGGCGCTCTAGTCGACCGCCATCCGCGCGCGGCGGGGGCTGCCCTGGAGCTCCGGATAGCCGGTGAGCATCAGCTTGTCGGCGCGCACGCCCCAGCTCTCCAGGCGGTCGAGGAAGCTCATGCCGAGCAGATTGGTCTTCATCTGCCCGCGCTGCACGACGAGGGCCGGCACCGATTTCTCGACGAGGTGGCCGACGGCAAGACGGTCGAGCGTGAGCCGGGCCGCCTTGGTGTGGCCGCCCGCGGTTTCGAGATCGACGTCATATTCGAGCATCTCGAGCGGCAGCCCGATCGCCTTTGCGGTTTCCCAGGTCAGCACCACGGAGGTCGCACCGGTGTCGATCACCATCGGTGCGGCGACGCCGTTGATCTTCGCGCGCAGCGCGAATTCACCGCCCTGGCCGCGCTGGATCTGCACGGCGGGTGCCGGTGTGACGGTCTGGGTGCGGAAGATGTGCGAGACCTTGTTGCTCGCGCGCGCGATCTGATCGGGATCGCCATAGGCGACGACGGCACCGGCTGTGCCGGCAAGCATGACGAGAACGAGCAGGAAGCGGATCATTGCGCACCTCCATATGCGCGCCGGCCGGTCAGGCGTGTTTCCGCGATCCCGCGATCGGCGCAAGTCCAGCTTCCGCCATGCGTGCCGGCAGCAGCGCCATGACCGAGAGCCGTTCCGCGCTTTCCATGGCGTGCCAGCGCGCGATCTCCGGCAAGGTGCGGCCGCAGCCGAAGCACAGCTTGGTCTTGGGATCGATCATGCAGACGGCGACGCACGGCGTTTCTTTGCTCATTTCGGCATAGTGAGGGATCGTCGGGCATTTCTGCAAGCATATCGTTAAGAGCCCGTGCCTGCGCTCATGATCGGCTTGTGGCGCGGCCGGCGCTTCTCGTCAGGCGCGAGGGAGCCCTCCGGCTGGAGCGGCGGAGAATCATCTGACAGCGGCGCCAGCGCGCTCATCACGCGCTCCGGCGGGAAGGTGACGATCACCTCGGTGCCGATGCGCAGCTTCGATTTCAGCGTGAACGTGCCGCCATGCAGGTCGATCAGGTTCTTTGCGATCGGCAGGCCCAGCCCTGCGCCCTGTTCGGCCGACTTGATCGAGTTGGAGCCCTGGCCGAAGGAAGCGAGCACGACCGGAATCTCGTCCTCGGGGATGCCGGAGCCGGTATCCCTCACCGAGAGATATTGTCCGCCCGAAGCTGTCCAGCCGGCCTTGAGCCAGATCTCGCCGCCCTGCGGCGTGAACTTGATCGAGTTGGAGAGCAGGTTGAGCACGACCTGGCGGATCGCGCGCTCGTCGGCCCAAAGCCGCGGCATGGCCTGCTCGAATACCTCGTGGATGGTGATGCCGCGGCTGGAAGCGCGCAGCTTCATCAGATGGTGGCAGTCGGCGACGATGCCGACCAGCGACACGGCTTCCTCGTTCAGCTCGTAACGGCCGGCCTCGATCCGCGACAGATCGAGAATCTCGTTGATGAGGTTGAGCAGGTGCACGCCGGAATTATGGATGTCCGCCGAGTACTCCTTGTAGACCGGCACGGCATGCGCGCCAAAAATCTCGCTCTTCATCACCTCGGAGAAGCCGAGGATCGCGTTCAGCGGCGTGCGCAGCTCGTGGCTCATCTGCGCGAGGAAGCGCGACTTGGCGACATTGGCGGATTCGGCGCGGTGGCGCGCTTCGTCCGAGATCGCCTTGGCCTGCTCCAGTTCGCCGATCAGCGCGTCCTTCTCGGCGCGCGCCTCGAGCGTGGCGAAGGTCGAGGAATGCAGGCGATGCGCCAGCAGCACGAAATAGCCTTCGGCGGCGAGCGCGAGTGCGGCCAGGATGTAATTGTCCAGCGAGCCGGTCACCGCAAAGCTCAGCGCCATGGCGACTGCGACCGGTGCGGTGGCGGCAAGGGCGGCGATCGGCAGATTGGCGGCGAGCATGCTCGATACTGCGATCACCAGCAGCATCAGGAACATCATCAGCGTTTCCGTGACCATGTCGAGCACGGGATGGATCAGGATCGCCATCCAGCACAGGCCGTAGAGCAGGTCGAGCACGACGAAGCGTGTTCGCCACGCGCGCGTCGCGGCGGGCGAGGCGGGCTCGGTCAGGAACCGGCGGCAGCTGCGGATCATCGCGCCGTGGATGCAGAGCATGCCGGCGGTCCAGGCCGCGGCCGGGATCGGCTGCATCCACAGTCCGAACAGCACGCCGGTCGCAACCACCAGCAGCATCACGACATAGGAGGCCGACAGCCGCGTCTGGGCATATTGGCGCAGCATCTCGGCGTCGAAAGCCGGTCGGGTTCCACTGGTCGACGTTAACTTATCGCGCGCCTCGCGCACCCGCTGCGCCGCAGCCCTTCGGCTGCTCGCCGATGGAGCGCTTACCGGCTCGGCCGGAAGCTGCACAACCTCAGGCTTTTCAGCGGGGTTACTCATCAAGCAACACGATTCCTGCCCACGCCGGACGCGGGCCTTCTGCATTGTCTATCTCTGGCAAGAAATCCTTAAGAGCTGACTTAAGGAGCTAAAGAATTACGTTAACCGGGCGTTAATCTGGAGCCGGTCCGAACCGCTCAATGCAGCGCCGCGTACTGCGCGATGTACACCACCGCACCGGCCAGATAGCCGGCGAGCGCGGGGCCAGCGATGCGGCGGGCATACCAGAGGAACTCGATCCGCTCGAGCCCCATCGCGGCAACGCCCGCGGCCGAGCCGATGATCAGGATCGAGCCGCCGGTCCCGGCGCAATAGGCGATGAACTCCCAGATGAAGCTGTCCGGCGGATAATGCGCGAGGTCGTACATGCCCATGGTCGCGGCAACCAGCGGCACGTTGTCGATGATGGCGCTGAGCAGGCCGAGCACGACGACGATGACGTCCTGTCGGCCGAGCGTGGCGTCGAGCCATTTGGCCAGCATCGAGAGCAGGCCGGCATGGTCGAGGCAGGCGACCGCGAGCAGGATGCCGACGAAGAACACGATCGAGGTCATGTCGATCCGTTCCAGCGCATGCACCAGCGTGAGGGGCTGGCGCACATGCTCGTCCTTGTGCCGGTGCACGATCTCGCCGACCAGCCAGAGCACGCCGAGCCCGAACAGGATGCCCATGAAGGGCGCCAGATGCGTCACCGCCTTGAACACCGGCACCGCGATCAGGGTGCCGAGCCCGAGATAGAACATCAGGTTGCGCTCGAACCGGTCGACAGCCAGCAGCCCGGTGTCCTTCGACGGCGGCGCGATGGTCTTGCCCTTGAGCGAGAAGCTGATGAAGGCGAGCGGCACGAGCAGATTGAGGAGCGAGGGCAGGAACACCGCGCTCATGATCCTCAGCGGCGAGATCTGCCCGCCGATCCAGAGCATGGTCGTGGTGACGTCGCCGATCACGGTCCAGGCGCCGCCGGCATTGGCGGCAATGACGATGAGGGAGGCGAACAGCAGGCGGTCGTCGCGACGGGCGATCAGCTTCTGGATCAGCGAGATCATGACGATGGTGGTCGTCAGATTGTCCAGGATCGCGCTCAGGAAGAACGTCACGAAGCCGATCAGCCAGATCAGCGCCACCTGGCTCGTGGTGCGGATCAGCGAGGTGATGACCTCGAAGCCGTCATGGGCGTCGATCACCTCGACGATGGTCATGGCGCCGATCAGGAAGAAAACGATCTGCGCGGTGGAGCCGACGGACTCGTCGAGCTGGCGGCCGACCAGCGCGTGGTCGCCCGTCGCGATCGCGTAGACACTCCAGAGCAGGCCCGCACCGAGCAGCGCGGAAGCGCTCTTGTTGACGCGAAGCGGGTGCTCGAGCGCGATCGCCGCATAGGCCAGGACGAAGATGGCGGCGATCGCGATCAGCAAGGTCGTTCAGATGGTCAGGTGTCAGCGGTTGAGGCGCGCGAGCAGGCTGGACGTATCCCAACGCTTGCCGCCCATCTTCTCGACTTCGGCGTAGAACTGGTCGACCAGCGCGGTCACCGGCAGGGTGGCGCCGTTGCGGCGGGCTTCGGCCAGCGAGATCGATAGGTCCTTGCGCATCCATTCGACCGCGAAGCCGAAATCGTACTTGCCCTCGTTCATGGTCTTGTAGCGGTTCTCCATCTGCCACGACTGCGCCGCCCCCTTGGAGATGGTCTCGATTACCGCGGCGACGTCGAGGCCACTCTTCTTGGCGAAGTGAATACCCTCGGAGAGGCCTTGCACGAGGCCGGCGATGCAGATCTGGTTGACCATCTTGGTCAGCTGGCCGGAGCCGGCGGGCCCGAGCAGTTTGCACATCCGCGCATAGGCGCCTGTGATCACCGGCTCAGCGCCGGCATAGGCGTCCTCGGCGCCGCCGCACATCACCGTCAGCACGCCGTTCTCGGCACCGGCCTGGCCGCCGGAGACCGGGGCGTCGATGAACTTGAAGCCGGCCTTGGTGGCGGCCGCGTCGAGCTCGCGCGCGACTTCGGCGGAGGCGGTGGTGTGGTCGACGAAAGTCGCACCCTTCTTCATGCCGGCGAAGGCACCGTCGGGGCCGATCGTGACCGCGCGCAGGTCATTGTCGTTGCCGACGCAGCACATCACGAAATCCTGGCCCTCGGCGGCGGCCTTCGGGGTCGCCGCGGTCTTGCCGCCGAACTTGTCCGCCCATTCCTTCGCCTTGGCCGCGGTGCGGTTGTAGACGGTGACCTCATGGCCCCCTTTTTTCACGAGGTGTCCGGCCATGGGGAAGCCCATCACGCCGAGACCGAGGAAAGCGACTTTAGCCATGTGTGGTACCTTGTCCGTAGTTTGGGTTTTACGGTTCTTGCCGGGCGGGGCGCGCCGGGTTCCGCCGTGAAGGCGGATCGGGGCGCACCATAAACCCTTGAGGGCAGAGGGCAACGGCTTCGTTTGGCGGCCCCCTGTGCTAGGATGGCGGGACTAAAGGACTTCAAAAAAAGGGAGCGAAAGCATGGGCGGCGTGAGCGTTGGCGTCCTCGATCATTTCAACATCCGGACCCGTAATCTGGCCGAGACGGTGCGCTTCTACGAGGATGTGCTGGGCCTGGAAAAAGGCGCCCGGCCGAATTTCGCCTTCCCGGGTGCCTGGATGTACAGCGAGGGCAAGCCGGTGGTGCACCTCGTCGATATTTCTCCGACCTCGGAGCCACAAAAGCCGGATTCCGGCGTTGTCCACCACGTCGCCTTCGTCAGCCGCGGTTTTGACGGCATGAAGCAGCGGCTGACGTCCAAAGGGATGAAATTCGACTCCCGCCAGGTGCCCGGCGGCGACCTCTGGCAGATCTTCGTGCACGACCCCAACGGGGTGATGATCGAGCTGAATTACGAGGCAGCCCTGGAGCAGGGGGCGGCGCCCGCCGAGATGGCTGACGATATCGGCAGGCAGTAGCCTTTTGGCCGTTTCCGCTCTAATGGGGCACATCCTGGACTCAAGGAGATGCGCTTTGAGCGTGACGCAGCAACAGGTTCTCGACAGCCTCGCCCGGATCAAATCGCCGCGCGGGGTTGCGCTTCCCAATGCCAATGTGCTGAGCGCGATCAGCGCCTCTGACGGCAAGGTGTTCTTCTCGATCAATGTCGATGCCGCGGAGGCGCGGGCCTGGGAGGCCGTCCGGGCCGAGGCCGAGGCCGCCGTGCGCGCCATTCCCGGCGCCACCACCGTGATGGTGGCGCTGACCGCCGAGCGCAAGCCGGGCTCTGCACCTCCGCCGCCGCCCACGCCAAGCCGCGGCACGCCGGGCGTGCAGCCGGTCCATGCCCACAAGCCGCCGCAGGGCGGCCAATCGCCGATGGCGCGGCAATCGGAGATTCCGGGCGTCGCCGCCGTGATCGCGGTCGCCTCGGGCAAGGGCGGCGTCGGCAAGTCCACCACCGCGCTCAATCTGGCGCTGGGCCTGCGCGATCTCGGCCTCAAGGTCGGGCTTCTGGATGCCGACATCTACGGCCCCTCGGTGCCGCGGCTGACAGGCCTGCGCGACAAGCCGGAGCTGGATGGCGAGCGCAAGATGATTCCGCTCCGGCGCTTCGGCCTCGCGATCATGTCGATCGGCTTCCTGGTGGAGGAAGAGACCGCGATGATCTGGCGCGGTCCGATGGTGATGTCGGCGGTCACGCAGATGCTGCGCGACGTCGCATGGGGTAGCCTCGACGTGCTCGTCGTCGACATGCCGCCGGGCACCGGCGATGCCCAGCTCACGCTGGCGCAGAACGTGCCGCTGAAGGGCGCCGTGATCGTCTCGACCCCGCAGGACCTGTCGCTGATCGACGCGCGGCGGGGGCTTGCGATGTTCCGCAAGGTCAACGTGCCCGTGCTCGGCATCGTCGAGAACATGAGCTACTTCCAGTGCCCGCATTGCGGCACGAAATCCGACATCTTCGGCCATGGCGGAGCGCGCCACGAGGCCGAGAAGCTCGGAGTCCCGTTCCTGGGCGAGATCCCGCTGCACATGGCGATTCGCGCTACCTCGGACGCCGGCAATCCCGTCGTCGACAGCGAGCCGGACGGCCCCCATGCGGCGATCTACCGCGCCATTGCGGGCCAGGTTCGGGACCAGCTCAAGGGCGCCATCGCGGCGGCCTGAGCGGGGCGACGCCAATCCATTGGGGACATGCGACTTTCGTAGAGCCCCGTCATGCCAATGTCGCGTTCCGCAGGCGGGGCTTCCGTGTTAAACGCCCACGGCAGTCAAGCCCCATCGGTTCGACGCGGCCCAAGCGCGTCGCCGGAATGAGCGGCGGCAAAGAGGAAGTTCGGGGGAACGCCCCAGCAAGGAGAGACCTGAAAATGAAGCGTCGTGATTTCCTGAAAGTGTCGGCAGCAGGCGCGGCGGCGACAGCCGCGGTGGCCTCGCCGGCGATCGCTCAATCATCGCCCGAGATCAAGTGGCGCCTGACCTCGAGCTTCCCGAAGTCGCTCGATACGATCTATGGCGGTGCCGAGCAGGTGGCGAAGTACGTCGCCGAAATGACCGACAACAAATTCCAGATCCAGGTGTTCGCGGCCGGCGAAATCGTCCCCGGCCTCCAGGCGCTCGATGCGACCTCGAACGGCACGGTCGAGATGTGCCACACCGTGTCGTACTACTATGTCGGCAAGGATCCGACCTTCGCGATCTTCGCCTCGGTGCCCTTCGGCCTCAACGCGCGCCAGCAGAATTCGTGGCTGTACCAGGGCGGCGGCAACGAGCTCGCCAACGAGTTCTTCAAGAAGTCGAACGTGATTGGCCACCCCTGCGGCAACACCGGCACCCAGATGGGCGGCTGGTTCCGCAAGGAGATCAAGACGGTTGCCGATCTCTCCGGCTTGAAATTCCGCATCGGCGGCATCGCCGGCCAGGTGCTTCAGAAAGTCGGCGTCGTGCCGCAGCAGCTCGCCGGCGGCGACATCTATCCGGCGCTGGAGAAGGGCACCATCGACGCCGCCGAGTGGGTCGGCCCCTATGATGACGAGAAGCTCGGCTTCGCCAAGGTCGCCAAGTACTACTACTATCCGGGCTTCTGGGAAGGCGGTCCGACCGTCCACGCCTTCACCAACCTGGACAAGTGGAATTCGCTGCCGAAGAACTACCAGGCGATCCTCACCAACGCGATGGCCAATGCCAACAGCTGGATGGCCGCGCGTTACGACATGCAGAACCCGTCGGCGCTGAAGCGTCTGGTTGCCGGCGGCACGCAGCTTCGTCCCTTCACCAACGAGGTGCTCGAAGCCTGCCTCAAGGCGACCAACGAGCTGTGGGGCGAGATCTCGGCCAAAAACGCCGACTTCAAGAAGTCGATCGACGCCATGCAGGCCTACCGCTCCGATGAATATCTGTGGTGGCAGGTTGCCGAGTACACCTACGACAGCTTCATGATCCGCTCGCGCACCCGCGGCTGATCTTCGAAGAAGTCGCAAGATCGGAAAGCCCGGCCTCCAGACGAGGCCGGGCTTTTTCTTTGCTGGTGCATCCAGGGTCAGAAACAAAAAATGTCTAAAACAACCCCATGCACAGTAGAAGTGGGGCCGGGGCGCCTTGCTCGGTGGATGCTGCCAACAGTTTGACGGGGCGGGGCAAATCAGCGGGACAGAGCAATCATGGAGCAGCCGGTGCCGACGGGGCGATTTGCCCGACGGCGACCGGAACGACATCGTCATTTGGCGCGCCGCATCGGCCCCCCGTCATTGCGAGCGCAGCTTGGCCCCGCCGCATTGCATTCGCGGCACTGGCTGCGCTCTGCGAAGCCGCTTGATTCGTCGGGCAAAACAGTGCCAGAAAGCGATCATCGCAGAATCCGAAATTTGTCCGATGATCCCTGGAGTGACGATCGCGGATCGCGTTGGGGGCTTGCCATGATGACGCATGCAAGGCTGCTTGGAATCGTTGTCGCTGTAACGTGGCTCGGGTGGTCCGCGGCATCGGCGGCCGGCGGTATGTCGAAAGATATTTGGAAGGGTGCCTGGAAATTCGAGATCGATCGCCAGGATCGGCCGTACCTCGGCTATTACGACACCAGGGGCAAAACAGTATTTCGCATCGGCTGCGGCGCGCATTTCGAGATGGATGCGGTCTATCCGGGGGAAGCGCCGAAACAGGACCACACCAAGGCCTCGATCACGATCGCCAACGGCAAGACGCAGATGGATTTTGCCGGCTTCAACTACGCCGGTCCCGAGTCCTTCCCGCCGGACACAACAATGTTCAACCAGCCGGACCTCGGCTATCCCGGGCTTGCCGAAGACAAATGGCGCGCGCTGGAAAATCGCCTCTTCGATCTTCTGGACTCCGGGCAGCCGCTGACGATCTCGGCCGAGGGCAAGAGCTACGTGCTGCCGCCGGTCGCGCTGCCGCGCTGGCGGCCGCGCTTCCAGAAAATCTGCTGACGCGCCCTCCGCTCGCGCACCCGCGGCTGATGATCCAAGCGCTACGCCTTAAGTCGCACGCCGCAAGACTCGCGCCTCCGGAGGAGGCCAGGCTTTTTCTCTGCCGCAGTGCGATGACGATGGAATTCCGTTGGGCCTTGCGTCATGCTGGCCCCAAGCCTCGGCAAGAAGGCTTCACAATCAGATCCATCAGGGCAGGAAATCATGAAGAGAAGAGACTTCATCAAGGTCACAGGACTTGGTGCGGCCGGCGCCGCCACGCTCGCCGCTCCCGCGATCGCGCAGTCGATGCCGGAAATCAAATGGCGCATGCCGACGAGCTGGCCGAAATCGCTCGACACGCTCTTTGGCGGTGCCGAGATGATGTGCAAGATGGTTGCGGAAGCCACCGACAACAAATTCCAGATCCAGATCTTCGCGGCCGGCGAGATCGTGCCGGGCCTCCAGGTACTCGACGCCGTGCAGAACGCCACCTGCGAGATTGGCCACACCGCCTCGTACTATTATTTCGGCAAGGACCCGACCTTCACCTTCGGCTCGGCGGTGCCGTTCGGGCCCAACATGCGCATCAACCAGGCCTGGTACATGCAGGGCGGGGGACGGGAAGTCCTCAACGAATTCTACAAGAGCTACAACGTCGTCTCGCTGCTTGCGGGCAACACGGGCTGCCAGATGGGCGGCTGGTTCAGGAAAGAGGTCAACACGCCCGAGGATCTCAAGGGCATGAAATTCCGCATCGGCGGCTTTGCCGGCCGCGTGCTGCAGAAGCTCGGCGTTGTGCCGCAGCAGCTCGCCGGCGGCGACATCTATCCGGCGCTGGAGAAGGGCACCATCGACGCCGCCGAATGGGTCGGTCCCTATGACGACGAGAAGCTGGGCTTCTACAAGATCGCGCCGCACTACTACTATCCCGGCTGGTGGGAGGGCGGGCCGATGCTGCTGGCCTTCGTCAATCTCGACAAGTGGAATGCGCTGCCGAAGTACTATCAAAGCGTGCTGGAGCAGGCCGGCCATTACGCCAACAATTACATGATGGCACGCTACGACACAGCCAATCCGCTCGCATTGAAGAAGCTGCTCGCCAACGGCGCCAAGCTGCACGCCTTCTCGCCGCCGATCATGGAGGCCTGCTACAAGGCCGCCAAGGAGCTGCACGCCGAAGTCGGTGCGACCAACGCCAACTTCAAGAAGGTCCACGACTCTCTCGCCAAGTTCACCGGCGATGGCTACGCCTGGTTCCAGGTCGCGGAAGTCGGCTACGACATCTTCATGGCGCGGCGGTCGCAGAGCTGATCGCGACTTCTGTCGCATGCAGCGCCCCGGAGCGAAGGCTGCGGGGCGTTGCGGTCGCAGCTCTGGAGGTGACAGACTCAAAACATGAAAAACGACCCCATCCTCAATAGACGAGGGGACATGGCAAGAGGCTCCGTGGATGCTGCCAACAGCCTGATGCGTCAGGACAAATCAGCTGAAGCAGGCGATGATCGCGGAGCCGGGGTCCGTGCCGCGTTTTGAGAGCCAGGTCAGGATCAGCCACGGGCAGTCGCACCGATGGATGGCGCTGCCGTTCTTTGAAACGGCAGTTCCGCTGCTTGTCGTGATGGGATTCGCAGCTGGTCTGACGCTGGTGATCGAGCGCGCGTTCTGAAGTCGCTACGCGCATGTTCGAAGCGTCGAGGTCGGTCTAATCCCCGATGTCATACTGCTTGCTGAGGTGATCGCCGATCTGGACCAGCATGGCGACACATTCGGGGTAGCCGGGTCGATCGGACGTGGCCTGATCCGCGTCGGCGCGAAACTCCCAGGAGGTGCCATCGCGAACGATGGAAATCGCCATTCCATCGGGGCAGTCGGCGTGGACCTTCAACTCGGCCCTCGCCATTGCGATCAGCTCGCCTTCAGTCTTGACCGGCCTGCTCATGAAGCTCGTCCCTCCGTCCTGGAACAGAAATTTGCCTATATCCGGCAAATTAGCAAACAAGTCCTGGATAGTAACTGATCCATATCATCGGGATCAGGCGCTCACCGGCGGTGGGCTCGGGTTTGGAATCCGATCCTACCCGCGTGCGTGGTGGATGACCGTCGGAGGCCTGTAAGCGGCAATGCCGTCTCGTTGCGCTCCACCGGCCGGCATCGCGGCTTTATCAGGACACTTCTGATCGGCTTACGTGAGCCTGACAGGAAGGCCCGCCGCGTGTTTTTTCGCTGGCCGAGGCGTCCGGAATGGTGGAAGAGAGCGATGATGCGGCCCTGGCCGTAACCTTGGCCGTAAGATGACTCCGGAACATCCGGCGGGACTGAGATGCGCCTTCTGATCGTCGAAGACAATGCCGAGCTGTCGCGGCTGGTGGCCGCTGGGCTGTCGGCGGCCGGCTACGAGAGCGACATCGTGAGCAGCGCGGCCGAGGCGCGCGAGGCGGTCGGCAGCGTCAGCTATGCCGCGATGATCCTCGACCTCGGCCTTCCCGACGGCGACGGCCTGTCGGTGCTGCGCGAGCTGCGCCGGCAGATGGAGCCGCTGCCGGTGCTGGTGCTGACCGCGCGCGGCGGCTTGCAGGATCGCGTCAACGGCCTGCGCAGCGGCGCCGACGACTATCTCGCAAAGCCGTTCGCGATGGAGGAGCTGGTGGCGCGGCTGGAGGCGATCCTGCGCCGGCCGGGCCAGCTGCTCGGCCGCTCGCTGCGGTTGGCCAACCTCGTCTACGACACCGAGAGCCGCCAGATCTTCATCGACGACCAGCCGCGGATCATCTCCGCGCGCGAGGCCTCGGTGCTCGAGATCCTGCTGCGCCGGCAGGGGCGGGTGGTGCCGAAGAAGAACGTCGAGGATCACATCTTCGGACTCGAGGGCGAGGTCGCCTCCAACGCCGTCGAGGTCTACGTCTCGCGGCTGCGCAAGCAGCTCACCGAACACGGCGCCAAGGTCGTGATCCACACCATCCGCGGCGTCGGCTATCTCATGGCCGAGGAGAAATAGCGTGTCCGCCGCCCGGTCATTCGCCATGCCGACGTTCAAATCGCTGATCTCGCGCATCGTGTTCCTGCATATCGTGGCGGTCGCGGTGGTTGCGATCTTCCTGCCGCTGGTGCTGTTCTGGCTGCTCAACTCGGAGGTCGACCAGCTGCACCGCGATGCCATGCGCGCCCAGGCCGAGGTGCTCGCCGAGCGCATCGTCCCGCAGGCAGACGGCACGTTGACCTTCAATCTGCCCGACAGTCTGAAGGGCCTCTATTCGGAAGCCTATGGCCGCTACCAGTACGACATTCGCGATTCCGAGGGACGCGTGCTGTTCTCGTCGCGGCGAAAGACCGGTGATACCGCCCCGCCGCGCTTGTCCGAGACGATTTCCGGTGCCGGCGTGAGCCGCGTGATCGAGGGCAGGACGGTGCGCATCCGCGTCGCCGAGGATCTTTCGCACCGCGACGTCATCATCGACGACATCATCTCGAACTTCTTCCGACGGGTCGGGTGGATCACCATCCCGATCCTGCTGATCCTGCTCGCGACCGACATCATCATCTTCCGCCGTGCGGTCGCGCCGCTGTGGAAGGCCTCGGAGGAGGCCAGCAATATCGGCCCGGCGCGCACCGACATCCGCCTGCCGACGGAGCAGATCCCGCGCGAGATCATGCCGCTCGTCACCGCCGTGAACCAGGCGCTCGATCGCCTCGAGGACGGCTTTCGCGTGCAACGCCAGTTCACCGCGGATGCCGCGCATCAATTGCGCACGCCGCTTGCGATCCTGCGCACGCGGATCGAGACGCTCGGCGACCGCGAGGCAAGGCAGGCGCTGCATGCCGACATCGAGGGCATGAGCCGCATCGTCGCCCAGCTGCTGGAGATCGCCGAGCTCGACACGCTGGTGCTCGATCCCGGCGAGACCGCCGACCTGCGCGCCGTCTGCACCGAGGTGGTCGGCGCGATCGCGCCGTTCGCGCTCGCCCAGCACAAGGACATCGCACTCAGGGGCACCGACGCGCCGGTGATGGTCCACGGCAATTCCGAGATGCTCCAGCGCGCGATCTTCAACCTCGCCGAAAACGCGATCAAGTTCACCGCAAAGGATACGTCCGTCGATGTCGAGGTCGGTGACGACGGTGTAGTGCGCGTGCGCGATTGCGGTCCCGGCATCGCGGACGCCGAGCGCGAGCTGATCTTCCAGCGCTTCTGGCGCGCCGACCGCCAGCGCAGCGACGGCGCCGGTCTGGGGCTCTCGATCGTGCGCGGCGTGGCGGAGGACCATGACGCGACGGTGGCGGTGGAGAACCTTCCCGGTGGCGGCGCGGAGTTCACGCTGCGGTTTCGGCTGGCGGAGAGGGCAGGCGGCCCCTCTCCCCTCATGTCCGCCGAAGCCTTGGCGAAGGCGGATGTGGGAGAGGGTGGCATAGGCGGCCTTCGGCCGCCGTCCTCATAACGCCGATGCTTTGCATCGGCGTCCACTTTAGGGCGGCCGCTATTTCAGCTTACCCGTGGACAGGTCCATGATCATGCGCGTGGCCAGATAAAGCCGCGGCACGATGCTGTTGATCTGCACATATTCGGCATCGTTGGAGTGCGCGCCGAAGCCCGACAGGCCCATGCCTTCCACCACGGCTCCGCTGGTCTTGAGCGCGGCAAACGCGGCGTCGGTGCCGCCGCCGGTCGCCTTCTCGTCGACCTTGAGGGACAGTCCGATCTCCCCATAGATCGTCTTGCCGTAGGCCGCGACGCGGCGCGAGGCGTCGTTGGCTTCCAACGGCGGACGACGCACCTCGAATTTCAGCTCGACCCTGGAGTCGGGCAGCAGGCGATTCTTGATCTTCTCCTGCAGCGCCTTCTGCAACTCGTCGAAATCGGCGACCTTGAGCGCACGCGCATCGGCCTGGGCCGTGGCGTCGGCCGGGATGACGTTGCGGTTGGTGCCGGCCTTGGAGACCGTCCAGTTCAGCTTCAGGCCCTGCTCTGGCTTGGACAGGTCCTTCATCTGCAGCACCTGGTGCGAGAGCTCGTACAGCGCGTTGACGCCGCCCTCGGGCCGCGCGCCCGCGTGCGAGGACTTGCCCTGCACCGTGAGATAGGCCGAGCCGATGCCACTGGTGGCGAGGCGCAGCGTGCCGTCGGTGCCGCCGCCTTCGAACGAGAACACCACGTCCTGATCCGCGGCGAATTTGGCGATGGTGCTGCGCCAGCCGGGCGAGGAGATCTCCTCGTCCCCATTGGTGAGCACCGTGAGCGTGCCGTAATCCTTGAAGTTGAGTTTCTGGAGCATCGCCACGGTATGGAGAATGAGCGCGACGCCCTGCTTGTCGTCGGCAATGCCGAGGCCGTAGGCCTTGTCACCGTCGACGCGGAACGGTTGGTCCTTCAGCATGCCCTTCAGGTACACCGTGTCCATGTGGGTGATCAGCATGATCTTCTTGCTGCCGGTGCCCTTGAACACGGCGTGCACGGCCGGGCCGATTGTCTCGGGCGTGTCGTCGAGGCGATAGATGTCGGTGGGGTGCAAAATCTCCACTGTGCCGCCGAGCTGCTTGAGCTGGCCGGCAACGCGCTCGGCAATCTTTTCCAGGCCGTCGACGTCCTTGCTGCCCGATTCGATGCCGACGAGATCGCGCAGCGTGTCGAGCAGCGGCTGCTGCTCCTTTTGCGCCAATGCATGGACATCGGTCATCGGTTCCGCATGCGCAAACGTTGCGGCACATGCCAGCCAGAGCGATGCGATCAAGGGAGTGAACGACGGAGCAGGGTGCGATCGGGACATGCGCGGCGGTCCATCAGTTGGAGGATGGCCCGGTATGCCCGTGTTTGCGGCGCGTGTCACGTGCGCGGACGCGCGCGTCATGAACCGCCGAGGCGGAACATGACGGCGATGGTCATGGCCGCTACTTCTGCGGCGGTCCGAGATCCAGCGGCGGCAGCTCGATCTGCGGCACCTCGATCTTGACCTTGTCGAGATCGACGTTGAGAGGCTTGTCGAGCAGGCCCGTCACGGTGATCGGGAAGATGATCACGAGCATCACCATGATCAGCTGGAGGCCGATCCAGGGCATCGCGCCCCAGTAGATGTCGGAGCTCTTCACTTCCTTCGGCGCCACGCCGCGCAGGTAGAACAGCGCAAAGCCGAACGGCGGATGCAGGAACGAGGTCTGCATGTTCACGCAGAGCATCACGCCGAACCAGATCAGCGCCGCGTCCGGTCCCACCACGGGGGCGAGGATCTTCTGCGCGATCGGCGCGATCATCGGCAGGATGATGAAGGCGATCTCGAAGAAGTCGAGGAAGAAGGCCAGGAAGAAGATGAAGAGGTTGATGAAGATCAGGAAGCCCCAGACGCCGCCGGGCAGCGAGGTCAGGAGGTGCTCGAGCCAGACGCCGCCGGAGACGCCGAGGAACACCACGGAGAAGCAGGTCGAGCCGATCAGGATGAAGGTGACCATGCAGGTGAGGCGCATGGTGGACTGGTAGCCTTGCGTGATCAGGTCGCGCAGGTCGGGGATGCGCGCGGCCCGGATGCAGATCCACGCCACCGCCAGATAGGTAAGGGCGAAGGCGAGCTTGAAGATCAAATTCTCGCTCATCATCATCGCGACGATGATGCCGACGCCGGCGGCGATCACGCCTGTTATCAGGATCTTGCGGTCGGTCGAGGTGAAGTCCTTGTGGTGGATCGCGGCGAGCACGATGGCGCCGACGGCACCCATCGCGCCGGCTTCGGTCGGCGTGGCAAGGCCCATCATCATGGTGCCGAGCACGACGAAGATCAGCACGGCCGAGGGGATGATCCCCATCAGGCACTTCTTCCACAGCGGCCAGCCGGTCAACGTGCGCGCGTCCTTCGGCACCGGCGGCACGTGGCCCGGCTTGATCAGGCCGAGGATGAACGTGTAGCCGGCAAACAGCATGATCTGGAACACCGAGGGGCCCCAGGCGCCGAGATACATGTCGCCGACCGACTTGCCGAGCTGGTCGGCGAGCACGATCAGCACCAGCGAGGGCGGCACCAGCTGCGTGATCGTGCCGGAGGCAGCGAGCACGCCGGTGATGTAGCGCATGTTGTAGCCGTAGCGGATCATCACCGGCATCGAGATCAGCGCCATGGCGATCACCTGCGCGGCCACCGTGCCGGTGATGGCGCCGAGGATGAAGCCGACGATGATGACGGAATAGCCGAGACCGCCGCGGATCGGGCCGAACAGCTGGCCCATCGAATCCAGCATGTCCTCGGCCAGCCCGCATCTCTCCAATATGGCGCCCATGAAGGTGAAGAACGGGATCGCGAGCAGCAGCTCGTTGGAGAGCACGCTGCCGAACACGCGCCCGGGAATCGCCTGAAGGAAGTTGAGATCGAAGAAGCCGAGATGGATGGCGAGGAAGCCGAAGGAAAGGCCGACGGCCGCCAGCGTGAAGGCGACGGGGAAGCCGATCAGCATCGCCAGAACCAGGCCGCCGAACATCAACGGCGGCATCATCTCCAGCGTAATCATTGGGTCGGCCTCTCGTACTTGGCGTCGATCGTCACATAGCCCTGGAGAGCCGCGATACGCTTGATGACCTCGGAAACACCCTGGAGCGCCAGCATCACGAAGCCGGCGGGGATCACGAACTTGATCGGCCAGCGGATCAGGCCGCCGGCATTGGCAGACGTCTCGCCGACGCTATAGGCCTGCATGAAGAACGGCCAGGACAGATAGGCGAGCAGGAGACAGGAGGGGATCAGGAAGAACAGCGTGCCGATCATGTCGAGCCAGAGCTGGCCCCGCTCGGACAGGGTCAGGTAGAAGATCTCGACCCGCACATGCTCATTGCGCTTGAAGGTGTAGGCCGAGCCGAACATCACGAGGATGGCGAACATGTACCATTGCAGCTCGAGCCAGCCGTTCGACGAGTCGTTGAAGGCGTAGCGGATCATGGCGTTGGCCGCGCTGACCAGGCACGCCAGGAGCACGAGCAGGTTACAGACGTACCCAATCTTTTCGTTGAGGGCGTCGATGGCGTTGCTCAGCGCCAGCAATGGACGCATCTTACTTTCTCTCCGTCGCGGCCTTACACTTCACGGAAGGCTTCAGCACGCATCGCTCGGCTCGCGTGCAAGATGCACACGACCGCACGGATTGTATTCCGGAGCGATTGCGGCGTCAGTCCTCCCCTCGTGCCTTGCCGTCTTGACCGCGACCGCCAACGGGCGGGCCGGCTTATTGTTGCCGGGCAAGCAAAGGCGGTCGCACCAAATCAGTGGCGTCACGTGTCGTCAATTGGAAAATGGACAAATTGACGCGCCGTCAAAAGCTTAGGTTAGCGGAGCGGGGCCGATCCTCAGCCGCCGGTGACGCTCATGTGCCTGGAGACGCTGGGGCGGTTGTGGCGGCGGTCGATGATGAAATCGTGGCCCTTGGGCTTCAGCCCGATGGCGCGGTCGATCGCATCCGCAAGCAGCATGTCGTCGTCCGATGCACGCAGAGGTTTGCGCAAATCGGAGGCATCCTCGTGGCCGAGGCAGGTGTGCAGCGTGCCGGTGCAGGTGATGCGCACCCGGTTGCAGGATTCGCAGAAATTATGGGTCATCGGCGTGATGAAGCCGAGCTTGCCGCCGGTCTCGGCGACGCTGACATAGCGCGCCGGCCCGCCGGTGCTCTCGGCCAGGTCCGTCAGCGTGAATTGCTGGGCGAGGCGCGCGCGCACCAGCGACAGCGGCAGATACTGGTCGATCCGGCCTGCGCCGATCTCGCCCATCGGCATGACCTCGATCAGCGTCAGGCCCATGTTCTTGCCGTGGGCCCAGCGCATCAGCGAAGGCAGCTCGTCCTCGTTGAGGTTCTTCAGCGCCACCGCGTTGATCTTCACGGCGAGCCCTGCGGCACGCGCGGCCTCGATGCCTTCCAGCACCTTGTCGATCTCGCCCCAGCGGGTGATCTCGCGAAACTTCTTGGGATCGAGCGTGTCGAGCGAGACGTTGACGCGGCGGACGCCGCAATCGGCGAGCTCCCTGGCATACTTTGCCAGTTGCGTGCCGTTGGTGGTCAGCGTCAGCTCGCTCAGGGCGCCGCTCGACAGATGGCGCGACAGCGAGCGCACCAGCGTCATCACGTTGCGGCGGACCAGCGGCTCGCCGCCGGTGAGTCGCAGCTTCTTGACGCCCTTGGCGATGAAGGCCGAGCAGAGCCGGTCGAGCTCCTCCAGCGTCAACAGGTCCGCCTTGGGCAGGAACGTCATGTCTTCCGACATGCAGTAGAAACAGCGCAGGTCGCAGCGATCCGTGACGGAAACGCGCAAATAGCTGATGGTCCGCCCGAACGGATCGGTCATGGCGCTGGACAGCGCTGCGCGGGGGTTCGCGGAAGATCCGTTCATACCAAATGCCTTGTCACTTACGGCGACGGGCGCACCTTTGCTTCAACGGTGCTCTGAAAGCAATCTAAGCATCGGACGCGGCTAGGACAATCGGGTGGTATACGTAACTCAGCCCTTGGATCAGCGATTGCTCGCGTTCGGATCGGGGAACGGCGAGCCGGCGGCGGCCGGTTCGGCGGCCGCGGGCGCGGCTGCGACCGGTTTCGGCTTCTTCGGCCGGTGCGCTTTCCTCACCGGCTTGGGCGGCACCGCCGGCTGGAGTTCCGCAAACACCGGATTCGGATCGGTGGTGACCGAGGCGGGCGTGGTGAGATCGCCGGGGTTCTTGATGATGTTCACCGGGACGCTCGCCGGCTGGTACTTGGGCAGCGCGAAGGCGACCGTGAACGGCGCGTCCGGGGCGGGAACCGAGACCGAGCAGGGGGTCTTGCAGCCCGGACCGAGCGAGGTCGAGGCATCAGCCCCCGGGGGATTGGATTCGAGCCGGACCTGAATGGTCGGGGGCGCCGATTTGAACATGTCCCAGGACATCGAGGAGCAGCCACCAAGACTTGTTGCCCCCAGGAGGCTCGCTCCCGCTAGCGCAATCGCGATCACACGACGCATCAACCACCCACTTCTACTGCGACGAACCGCCACATCCCGGGCGGACCTTAGGGACGTCGCTGAGGGCAGGCAACCGGCGCGCCGCGCATAGTTAATAGTTGGTTAACGCGGGGGTATCTTCGCTTTTTGCTGAGATTTCAGGACCTTGCCGAACCCAGCGGCGTCATCAGGCTGGTGGCTGCGGCCGGCAGGTCACGCATGTGATGGATCAGCCGGTCCGGCTTCAGCTCGGCGATCGGCACGTCCGTGTAGCCGAAGCTGACCCCGATCACGGGCACCCCGGCGCGCCGGGCTACCCCGACATCGGTTCCGGCGTCGCCGACCATGATGCTGGCTTTGACCTCGCCGCCGGCGCGGGCCACCGTTTCCCGGAAAATGGCCGGATCGGGCTTCTGGACGCCAAAGGTGTCGGCGCCGCAGATCGCCGCGAAGCGGCGGCTGAGGTCGAGCTGGTCCAGCAGGCTCTTGGACAGCCATTCCAGCTTGTTGGTGCAGACCGCCAGGCGATGGCCCTGCGCCGCAAAATGGTCGAGCGCGGTCTCGAGCCCTTCGAAAGGCCGGGATTCGACCGCGATATGCTCGGCGTAATAGGCGATGAAATCCGCCGTCATCCGGTCCATGTCCGAAGGCGTGACGATGCGGCCCTCGGCCTCCAGGCCCCGCTCGATCAGCTTGCGGGCGCCGGCGCCGATCATGTTGCGGGCTGACTGCATCGGCACGGGCGGCAGGCCTTCGCGGTCGAGCACGTAGTTCAACGCGGTGATCAGGTCGGGCGCCGTATCCACGAGCGTGCCGTCGAGATCGAAGACGATGGTGTGAGGGGAGGTCATGGTCCAAGCGCTATCGGTCCGGCCGTGCCGGCGCAAGGGGCGATGCCATAAGATCAGCTTATAGGCCTGTTCCCGCGCGGAAAACGAGGCTACATAGGCCGCCGCAAGCAACCTATCGGCGGCACACTCTCAATTCAGGGGCGGCGCATCGTGAACATGGACCAGTTGAAGCGGCAGGCTGCGGCGCGCGCCCTCGAGGAGGTGCGTGACGGCATGCAACTCGGGCTCGGCACCGGCTCGACCGCCAAGCATTTCGTCGAGCTGCTCGGCGAGCGCGTCGCGGCCGGACTCAAGGTGATCGGTGTGCCAACCTCCGAGGCGACGCGCCTCGATGCGACGCGCTGCGGCGTGCCGCTGACCACGCTCGACGAGATCGATCATCTCGACATCACTGTTGACGGCGCCGACGAGATCGATCCCGAGCTCAACCTGATCAAGGGCGGTGGCGGCGCGCTGCTGCGCGAGAAGATCGTGGCGGCCGCATCGGATCGCATGATCGTGATTGCCGACGACACCAAATGGGTGCCGACGCTCGGCCGCTTTCCGCTGCCGATCGAGGTCATCCCGTTCGGGCTCGGGGCGACGCGCCGGGCGATCGAGACGGCATTTGCGCAGTGCGGCGTTTCCGGGCAAATGGCGGTCCGCAAGGCCAAGGGTGGGGACAAGGATGGCCACGTTTTCGTCACCGATGGCGGCCACTGGATCCTCGATGCCCAGCTCGGACGGATCGTGGATCCGCCCAGCCTCGCCAAGGCGTTGAGCGCCATCCCCGGCGTGGTCGAGCATGGGTTGTTCATCGGCTTGGCCAGCTCGGCTGTTCTGGCGGGTGGCGAGGGAATTCGCGTGATCGAACGGCGAAAGCCGAAAGGAGACTAGGAATGAAGAGCGTTTTGAAATTCTTGCCGGCCGCGACCCTCGCTGCGGGACTGGCCCTCTCGGCTGCCCCGGCCATGGCGCAGCAGCCGGCGCCGGCCCAGCCCAAGGCCGCCGTGGCGCCGGCTCAGCCGAAGGCCTCGCCGGCGGCGGTTGCGGCGGCCAGGGAAATTCTGCAAATCAAGAACGCGACGGCGATGTATCAAGGCGCCGTGCCCGGCCTGGTCGAGAAGACCAAGATCGCGCTGATCCAGCAGAACCTGAACTATCAGAAGGATCTCAACGAGGTGGCAGGGGTCGTCGCCCAGCAGCTCAACGGCCGCCAGAACGAGATCGGCGAAGGCATGGCGCAGATCTATGCCAGCGAGTTCACCGAGCAGGAGCTGAAGGACCTCGTCACCTTCTACAAGTCGCCGCTCGGCAAGAAGCTGATCGACGCCGAGCCGCGCGCCATCGGCCTCAGCATGGCCTTCATGAACTCCTGGGCCCAGAACTTCGCCGAGACCGTGATGGGCGCCTTCCGCGCCGAGATGCGCAAGCGTGGCAAGGAAATCTGACAGTACCTATCTGATAGGGAGTTCCTGAAAGAGGTCGGAGTGGACAATGGCTGAATTCGACGTCGACCTCTTTGTCATCGGTGGTGGTTCGGGCGGCGTGCGTGCCGCCCGCATCGCGGCCGGCCACGGCGCCCGCGTCATGATCGCGGAAGAGTACCGCATGGGCGGCACCTGCGTGATCCGCGGCTGCGTGCCGAAGAAGCTGTTCGTGATCGGCTCGCATGTCCGTCACGAGATCGAGGACGCCGCCGGCTTCGGCTGGACCATTCCGTCCATGAGCTTCGACTGGGCGACGCTGATCGCCAACAAGGACAAGGAGATCGCGCGGCTGGAGGCGGCCTACACGACGAATGTCGAGAAGTCGGGCGCGCAGATCGTCAAGAGCCGTGCGGTGATCGAGGACAAGCACACCGTCCGCCTGCTCGAGAACGACAGGAAGATTACAGCAAGATACATTTTGATCGCCACCGGCGGCGCGCCCAACCATGGCGCCTCGATCCCCGGCATCGAGCACGTGATCTCCTCCAACGAGGCGTTTCACCTCAAGATGCTGCCGAAGCGGATCGTGATCCAGGGCGGCGGCTACATCGCGCTGGAATTCGCCGGCATCTTCGCGGGCTACGGCTCCGACGTCACCGTGATCTATCGCGGCGACAACATTTTGCGCGGCTTTGACGAGGATGTCCGCACTCACGTTCGCAGCGAGATGGAGAAGCAGGGCATCACCATTCTCACAGGCTGCACGGTGGCGAAGGTCGATCGCCATGGCGAGGAATTCACCACCCATCTGTCGAACGGCTCGAGCGTTGCGTCCGACCAGGTGATGTTCGCGATCGGCCGTCATCCTTCCGTCGCCAATCTCGGCCTGGAGAAGGCCGGCGTCGCCATCAATCCGAAGAACGGCGGCATCGCGGTCGACCATTTCTCGAAGAGCTCGGTCGACAGCATCTATGCGATCGGCGACGTCACCCATCGCCACAATCTGACGCCGGTCGCGATCCGCGAGGGTCATGCGTTCGCCGACACCGTGTTCGGCAAGCGCGAGGCGAGGGTGGATCATGCCTATATCCCGACTGCGGTGTTCTCGCAGCCGGAGGTCGGCACCGTCGGTCTGACCGAGACCGAAGCGCGCGCGCAGTTCAGTCACGTCGACATCTACAAGACGACCTTCCGCCCCATCAAGGCGACGATGTCAGGCCGCGATACCCGCGTGCTCATGAAGCTCGTCGTCGATGGCACGTCCGACCGCGTGCTCGGCTGCCACATCGTCGGTGACGCCGCCGCCGAGATCACCCAGGCGGTCGCGATCGCGGTGAAGATGAAGGCGACCAAGGCCGATTTCGACGCGACCATCGCGCTGCATCCGACCGCGGCCGAAGAGCTCGTCACCATGCGCACCCCGACCGCGCGCCACGTGCGTCAGGCGGCGGAGTAGGGGCGTTCCCGTCTCAATGCAACGTTCCGGCCGCGGCTTCCTCGACTGCGGCCATCAGGTCGGCCGTGTTCGATTGCTGGATCATGTGACCCGCGTCCGGGACACGGTGCATCTTGCTGTGCTTGATCTCGTCATGCAGACGGCCCGACTGCTCGTCGATGTCGATGAGGCGATCGTCTTCGCCGGCCAGGATGGTGACCGGCATGGCCAGTTCGCCGTAGGTCTTCGCCGACAGCATTGCCGCAGGGACCATCAGCGCCGCCTCGGCGGCGCCGGCACGAAGCTGCGAGGGACGCACGGCCAGTGACTTAGGGAAGCCGTCGAATTTTTGCGGGACGGATTTCGGTCCGAACAGCTGTCGCAGCATCGCCGGCCACATCAGGCGGCTAAGGATTGGCGAAATCGTGTGACTGAGGATATCGCCGAATCCCGGTATCGCCGGCCCGGCCATCGCCATCATGGCATCGGTGTGGGCGGTCGGGAAATAATAGCCCGATGCCAGGATCAAGGCCTCGACCGTCGAGGGGTGTCTGCTTGCCAGGGCGATCGCAACCGACGCTCCCCAGGAATGTCCAAGCACGATCGCCTTTTCGACGCCGATATGCGCAAGCGCGTCCTTGAAGAGATCGGCTTGCGCCGCAGGCGTCCACACCACATTGCGCGGCCGCAGGCTGTGGCCGAAGCCGGGACGGTCGAACACGATGACGCGATAGTCTTTCGCGGCGAGGTCGATCAAGCCGCTCGACTCGAAATCCTGGATCATGCTGCCATTGCCATGGAGCAGGACCAAAGGGCGTCCGGATCCGCGCTCGACATAGTGCAGGCGAACGCCGTCGATGTCGATGAACCGTCCTTGTGGCGGGTTATCGCGTTGTGCCTTGTCGGCAAGCCGCCGATTGACGACCGCGGCCGCAGCCATCAGGCCGGCTGCTGCGATGAGCGCGGAGGCGAACGGATATTCCGCAAGAGCATGAAGGGTCGTCGCCGCCAAAGACGGCGAACGCTTTTTCAGTATGCGCATATGACACTTTCGCTGACCGCAGCCAGCTGTTGGAGAGTAGGAAGGGACGCTTCCGTGTCGACTCGGACCTCGCCTTTGTCGTGCCAACGGAGGGCACGCATGGCCAGATTCCATTCTTGGAGACGGCATGCGCATTCACGGGTCATGTCGTGCAGACGCAACAGGAGGCGTGGAGATATGTTCCTAACCCCAATTGATGCGGCAAGCAGGTCGCATCATGGCCGTTGGTCGGACGCCAAGGGCGGTTTCTCAGGATCGCGCTCTGGTGAATGTCGTGTGAGGCACCATATCCAGCATATCACTGGCACAGACATCACAGGCGCCAGTGACAGAGAGACGCTGCCGCGCTCCCGCCACAAACAGGAGGCGCGCGATGAACGTCTTGCTTTATCCTCTGCATCTATGCCGTAAGTTCGAACGTCGCTGGAGCGCGAAAGTGATTCAGGACGACGGCCAATTGCCGCCGTCGCAAGGGACGGACGGCTGTACTGCCTGCGGGCGGCTCGTCGTGGCTCCCGTGCACTCGACCTATTTGCCCACCGGGAAGCTCGTCAATCAGTGGCGGTGTCCGGTGTGCCGGAACGCCTGGCAGACCTCTGCAGATTCCGCGAGCAGCACGGATCTTCAATCGAACCGGTCCGAGCATCTCCGGGAGAACGCCGGACACTGTCTGGCCCTGGAAGGCACCGCGCCCGACGACACGGAGCGCAAGCAGTTCAGGCGCATGGGCGATGCCTGGCTCGCTCTTGCGGACACGCAGGATTGGCTCGACGGCGTGACGCCGCCGGTCTCGCGACCTTCGCCGCAAAGCGCGCAGGCCTGATCCCGTCAACCTTCCCGACGTGCCTCAAGGACATTGCATGATTGAGACGCGCAACCGCGTATGTCAGGCGGGCGCTGCGGCGGATCATTGCGCTAAATGAGATCTCGACGGCCCGCTTCGGCGGGCCGTTGTTTTGGGCGCTAGGCGTATAGGTACCCGACCGGCCTGCCTTCGGTGCGCAGGGGACGGATGTCCTTGTGCGTGATGATCTGACCGGCCAGGCCGTCGATCTCGTCGCGCTGCGTCGCCGTCCAGCTGCGAAGGTCGTTCATGCCCTTGAGCAGGCCGAGCCGGAGGACCTGGGTGTTCTCACCGACGCCAATGAGGTTGATCGAGCTCTTGCCGGCCGTCACCACGTCGCCGGCAGAGAGCTCAAAGGTCGCGCCTGACTTGTTCTCGAATTCGGCCGTGCCGCGGATGACGCGATAGATCACGACCTCGCCCTTGGCAAACGAGGTGCCGTCCGCTGTTGCCGACGTGCTCTTCGGCAGCAGCGACTGACCGGGCGGGTCGGTTGCGATGATGTGGCCGGTGACGAGATGCCCGCTCGGCACCTCGATGCCGATATCGCGCACATGGACCGGCATGGCCGATTTGACCGAGCCATCGGTGAGCGGCTTGAACAGCGCATCCAGCGCCAACGGGTCCTGAAGCCAGAAGCCTGCATCGGCAGGACGATCATGCAGAGGATGGCTCCAGGCCACACGCGGCGTCTCGGCCTCGTTGATCTGGCTCGGACCGACAATGGTCGGGTTCGGAAACGTGGTGGGATCGGTGATGAAGGCTTCGAGGAACTTGCCCGAATAGCCCATCGAGATCGGATCGGGCACCACCGTCTGCGGCGTCTTCAAATTCTCTTCGGTCGAAAGGCCCGACCAGGTGTAGAACAGCTGGCGGTGCACGATCGCGCTTTGCAGCATCACAGCGCCCGGGCCGACACTGTAGAAGCGTCCGTCGTAGTCGAAGGTGAATGCGCCCGAGGTGACCAGCACGAGCTGAAAGCCGCCCGGCGGAAGATGAAGATGGAAATCGGTGGGGCCGGTGTCCGGGCGGTAGATCGGCAGATTGGTCGCGACTTCGTGCAGGAGGAAGGTTTCGTTGTTGGCGTGAAAGCCCTCGTCGGCGCGATTGTAGAGGGCTTGCGGCCGGTAGGTCGCCTCAAACTTCGCATTCTTGTCGCGGTCGATCGCGACGAAGTCCTGATCGTTCAGACGAAGGGGCGTGCCATTCGGACGGGTGAGGCCGGTGAATTTGAGATCGCCCGCAGCATGCACGTTCATGGCATTCTCCGATCTGATCCGCTCGTCCCGGCTGCCCTGGTGGCGAGGGAGGGGACTTGGGGCCTGATAATGCTCTGCGAATCTTGGGCCAGTTCGGTTGCAGGGCAGCAGAGGGCCTCCGCGGGTCGGGATGGCGAGACCGGACAGCAGAAAATCCAGTGGTTCCGCCGAAGGTTAGACCGCGCGTTGCGCGGGATTGCCCGACCGTCCTGCCGAACCTCGCGATCTCGCGAACGTGACGCAAACTGTCTAATTTGTCGGCAAGCCCTGACGGGCAGCGTGCAGGACATGGCTGCTCCCAGGCGCAACCGCGGAACGCATTCGGCTCGGCGGGATTAGGCGTCCTAGGTTGCCTTTCGACCGAGGCAGCAGGTCTCGTCCGGCTCTAACCCGGGAGTTTCCATGCAAGACGGCTACGCAAGGCCGCAGGAGGCCGCCCGCTACATTGCGGAGATCTGCACCGAGCTGCGCGAGATCGCGCACACGGCCGGACTTTCATTCCTGGCTCACCTGCTCAGCATGGTGATCTGCAAGCCGGAAGGCATTGCAGCACCGAGGGACAGGAATTCCGTAAGACGTCCGAAGCCGCTCATTCGAACGACTGAAGCGCGGCGCGCTCGGGCTTGCCGGAGGGGCTGTCCGCCCACTTCGCCATGTCCATCGTTCGGGCATCGACACCTTCGCACCAGAAGCAGCTCGATTCCGTCGCGCCCTTCTCGGACAGGATGGGCACCAGGCCGTGGCCGCAGCCGGCGCAACAGGTGATGTCGGTCATGCTTTTCTCCAAGACACCGTACGAGACACGGCAAATTCCGGAATGCCGTTATCGTTCCCAAAGCTTGCGCGGGCGCTATGTCGGCGCAGACGCGGTGCGTCCGACCGGAGCGCTCGTCCCTGATATCGTCGATGCAGCGATCCAGCGTGACACGGCCGCGATGTCGTTGCCGTTTTCACGGTAGGCGCGGAGCTGGAATTCCGCCGAGCTGCCACGTTCCACGATGGTGCGGCAATGCTCGACCTCGGCCGCGCAATTCAGCGCATCCGCGTCCTCGGCGATGTCATCGATCAGGCGGGAGAGCAGCTCCGAGATGGTGACTGGCCCGTCCTTCGAGGCAAAGATGCAATCGGTGCCGTAGCGCTGGGCGCGCCATTTGTTCTCGACGGCGATCGCGCGCTCGACGACCGTGACGGCTTTCGACAGATGAGGCCGCCGATACAGATGTCGCGTCAGGCAGCGATAGAGCGAGGCGATGGCAACGGCGTCGTCGACGAAGGTGCAAGTGTCGGGCGCGCGAAGCTCGAGGGTCGGATGCTTCATGGAAGGGCGCATCGCCCACCAGATGTGACTCTCGTCAGGGATCACGCCGGAGCGCTGCAATGCGCCGACATACTCGTCGTAATCATGCCTGCTCTCGAACAGTTCGGGCAGGCCGGTGCGCGGCAGCTCGGAATAGGCCGCCAGGCGGTAGCCCTTCAGGCCCGTCTTGTGCGAGTTCCAGAACGGGGAGGACGCCGACAGCGCGATGAACAGCGGCAGGTGCGGCAGCATCGCCCGCATCACCGCCATGCGCTTCTCGGGATCGGGTAGCTGGACGTGCACATGCATGCCGCACATCATGTTGCGGTGGCCGATGCTGCGCAGATCCTCGATCATCTCCTCGTAGCGCGGCTTCGGGCTCGGTTGCGACATGCGCCAGACGGCGGTCGGATGGGTGCCGCAGGCCATGATCACGAAGCCGTACTGGGCGGCAACGTTCGCGACTTCGCGGCGGAGAAAGCGCAGCTCTTCGCGCGCGTCGTTGACGTCGACGTGAACGTTGGTGGCGACCTCGAGCTGGGATTGCAGCATCTCTCGCATGGCCTGACCGCCGGTCGACCAGTTCGCCGACTCGAACAGCTCGTTGGGCGTCTGGATCGCGACGTCCAGGCTGCGCCGATCGGCGAGGAAGTATTCCTCCTCGATGCCGAATGAATATTCAGCGGCCTTGCCACGACCGCCGGCCGAGCGAATGACGAGGTGCTGCTTGTCGTCGGAGGAATCGAGACGCAGCAATTTCAAGACGTCCGAAGCAAATGTCATCGTGCCACCCGGCGAAGGCATTACCTGCGGGAAATAATCCTCCTGACGGGGGCGGGTTCCGCGTCAGCCCCACTGGAAATTGCAAGGTCGAACGGAACAATTTTCGCGCTTTCGGACGCGCGCGCGATCAGGGCGTGATTCGGCGGCACTTCCGTCCAGTCCGATTCCTTGTCGAACGGCTCGAACACGACGACGACCTGGCCGCCGGCCTCGCGAAAATAGAGCGTGTTGGCGGCATCGTTGACCGCGACGCGAAACGCATAGAGATCCCTGCCGTTGGCGATCGCGCTGGTGAAGCGCAGTCGCTCGCGAAGCCGGCCTTCGTTGACGAGACCGACGAGCGATTGCAGCACGGCCTGGGTTGCTCGAAGCGGGTCGTTGTCGAGGCCCGCGCCCATGATGGCGAGGAAAACGGCTTCGGAGTCGGTCGTCCCCAATCGCGACGGATAATACGCATCCGGAATCAGCGCCTCGACCTTGCGCCGCAGCCGGTTCCAGCTGCCGACGAATCCGTTGTGCATGAACATCCACTGGCCGCAGGCGAAGGGATGGCAATTCTGCCGCGTCACCGCCGTGCCGGTGGCGGCGCGCACATGGGCGAAGAAGAGGTGCGAGCGCAGATGGCGGCAGAGATAGCGCAGGTTTTCATCCGACCAGGCCGGGCGCGTCTCACGGTAGAGGCCGGGCTCCGGATGCTCGCCGTACCAGCCGAGCCCGAAGCCGTCGCCATTCGAACCCGCGGTGGACTGGAGCGAGCGGATGCTCTGCGCGATCAGCGAATGCTCGGGCTCGGTGACGTAAGGTTCGAACGAGGTGGTTTCGCCCCGGTATGCAATCCAGCGGCACATGCAGGTTCCAGTCGAGGGTTATTCTTGAGGTGCACCAACAAACCCGACGGCGTTTGTGTTCCCGACAGAAGCCGCGGCGACTGCGTGACACCTGCCTGTGTCTAATCCTGCTCGTCGAGTACCTTGGACGGAGCCTTGCCATACGGATAGAAATGCTCCTTGCGGCCCTGATCCCAGAGCGCCTTGAGCCCCGGTGCGGTGATGTCCCAATCCGGACGGCACTTCATGGTGACGGCCCTGAGATCCTGGCGAAGCTCTTCGACGGTCGGGCGGCCGAAGAACCAGTAGCCATTGTAGATCTTGTGAACGACGAGGCGGGGCTCCAGCACGACGACGTGCGGGATCATCGGATTGTGGACCGGATCGGTGTATTCGGCGATGTCGAGATCCTTCTGAACGATACGCCTGGCATCGGAGAGGAAGGGCCAGTGAGCTCCGACCCCGCTGCGGTATTCGTTGGTCTGGAGGATCGTGTCGGTGGTGATGGTGACCATGCGGCAGTAGCCCACCTCCATCTCGCGATGGAGTTGCAGCAAGCCCTCGGCCTGGCGTCGATCCTTGGGACAAAATCCGCCGCGGCCAAGGACGAGCACCATGGGATCATCGCCCTGCAACTCCGAGAGCTTGCGGCGTCTGCCGGTGTGGTCACTGAGCTCATAGTCCGGGAAGGTGACACCTTCCGTGATGTCGGGCCGCATTTGAATCGCTCCATGGTTTGGCGAGGGTGTGTCGAAGCCGGTCAAAGATCGATCACGACATCTGCCTTCGGTTGCGAGCAGCAGATCAGGACATTGCCGTCCGCGGGCGGGTCGAGCGGATCGGGCGCGTAGCTGACTTCTCCGGCCACGAGCCCGCTCTCGCAGTTGTGGCAAACCCCGGTCCGGCACGACCAGCGCACCGGGACGTCGCACGCTTCGGCCAGCTCGAGCAGGCTGACATAGGATGGTCCCCAGCGGACATTGAGGCCGCTGCGCGCGAATGACACCATCGGGCCCGGGCCGGGTGCTCCGACCGGCGCATGCGCGGGTGTCCGCGGCGAAGCCGCGATGCCGGGCGTCAGCGATGGCCTCGCGCCGAACAGCTCGGTGTGGATGCGATCGGGCGCGACGCCCAATGCGGCCAGGCCGGCCGTGAGATCGCTCATGAAAGCGGCCGGCCCGCAGAGATAGAAATCGCCGTCGCGCGGCATGTTGAGCCGTTCGATCAGGTGCTGATCCAGATGTCCGGCGCTGTCGAAATCCGCTCCCGGACGATCGGCCGGATCGGGTGCGCTGAAGCAGACGTGCCTGTGATAGTGAGCGAGTCCGGCCAACAGCCCGCGCGTCTCGGCGGCGAACGCATGCTCGCGGCCGTTGCGCGCGCCGTGCAGCCACCAGACGTCTCGCGTCGACCCTTCCGCGACGAGCGCGTGGAGCATGGCGAGCACCGGCGTCACGCCGATGCCCGCGCTGAGCAAGACGACGGGCCGCGCATCCTGCCGGAGCGTGAAGCTGCCGCGTGGCGCACCGACTTCGACGACGTCGCCAACTCGGAGACTGTCGGCGATATAGAGGGAGGCCGCGCCGTGTGCTTCCCGCTTGATGCTGATGCGGTAGGGCGGGGCATCGGAGCGGCTCGACAGCGAGTAGCTGCGCGTCATCGCCTGTGCCTCAGAGGGCCCGAGCCGCACGACGACAAATTGACCGGGCAGGGCGGGGGCCGCGCGATGGCCGTCCGTGGGTTCGAGGATCAGTGACGTCACGGTGCCGCTTTCGGCGATCTTGCGCGAGACGCGAAACGGACGGAAGCCGCGCCAGGCAGGAGGTGGGCTCGCCGCCGGGCCGAGCCCGGCGTTTCCTGCGGCAATCTTGCTTGTGCGCTGCTGCTCGAGCAGCGCTGCGAAGGAACGATTCCAGCCGCGGCTCAGCGCCGGAATCCGCAGCGCGCGCTCCAGGCGGTCGCGTGGGTGAGGGGGCAGGTAAAGCAGCGCGTTGATCTCGAACACGCTCATGCTTTCAGGACCTCTGGCGACTTGCGTGATCTCGTCACCGGCCTCCACGTCGCCTTCCTCGATCACGCGAAAATAGAAGCCGGGCCGGCCGTGCCTGACGAGCAGTGCGGGCATGTCCGGCTCGTCCATGCGAATGCCCAGCCGGTAGCAGGTGACGCGCGGCTGCGTCACCTCGAACAGGGCGGAGCCGATCCTGTAGCGGTCTCCGATGCACACGTTGGTGTCGGCAAGGCCTTCGACGGTGAAGTTCTCGCCGAATTGACCATGAACGAGATCCGGTCGTCCCAGATGTTCCTGCCAGTACCGATAGGACTCGTCCTGGTAGACGAAGACGGCGCGCTGTTCGCCGCCATGGCCGGCCGTATCGCCCTGGCCGTCGCCGTCGATGTTGAGCCTGCGCACCCTGCGCGGCCCTTCGACGGGGGCCTTCCAGATGCCGGTATGGACGGTCTTGCCTTGCCAGGCGACGTCGCGCGGCAGGCCGACATTGACGGAAAGCAGACGTGCCATCACGGTTTCCCGACCCTGAGGTGCGACCCGATCCGACGGGTCGCCTGCACGCTAATCTGCATCCAATTCGAACTGTTAGCTCGTTAGCCGTTGTTAGACGTTGCAAGGGAACCCTTGCCGCCGGAGTCCTGCGTCATCAGATCAAGGCGGCGGGAGGCGGTTTCATTCGGGATCGGAGGTCGAGATGGACGATCGAGCCAGATTGGCGGCGCTCCAGCGCCATTGGGACGCTTCGGACGCGAACGATTTCGAGGCCGAGCACGCCATCTATCGCGACGACGCGGTGCTCGACTATCCCCAATCGAGCGAGCGCATCCACGGCCGGAGGAACATTCAGGAGAGCCGCCTCGTGCAGCCGAACAAGAAGCGCTTCTCGGTTCGGCGGATCATCGGCGGCGGCGATCTCTGGGTGAGCGAGTTCGTGCTGACTTATGACGGCGTGCCGTCCTACGTCGTGAGCATCATGGAATTCCGCGACGGACTGGTGGCGCACGAAACGCAATATTTCGGCGACCGGTTCGATCCATCACCCTCGCGTGCGCATTTGGTTGAGGTCGTGAGGTAGGAGCGGTGCCCGTGCCCACACTCCGTCATTGCGAGCGCAGCGAAGCAATGACGGTGGGGATGCAGCGCGTCCTGGACATGCGCACCACTGCTTAACCAAACATGGCAACACGGAACCGATGCGGCGGCTGGTCGCAGTCTCATCGCCTTGATTCCGACAGACCCATCTTTATGTCTGAGGCGAACAAGAATCCGGGCCCCTCTGGCGAGGCCGCCGACGAATGTCGGCAAACCTCGTGATGTCGGATGACCTGTCCCGCGCGAATGCGATGGATCGGCCGATCGTCGGGTCTTCTCTGTTCCCTCCGACCCAATCGTCCCCATCGCAGCTCCGCGCGGCCATTTCGCAACGTTGAGGAGCATCGATGTCCGACGCCAAGTACTCAAACCCGATCGAACTCGAGATTGCCGAACCGTCCAGCCTCAACGAGCAGGCAGCGGCGGCGCTGATCATCGCCGGTGCGCTTGTCGCGGTGGCCGACCGGCGCGTCTCGCCGGTCGAGCGCGACGAGGTTATCCGTTTCATCAGGGATCGCGGACTGGCGCCGCATATCGGCGACGACCGATTGTTCGCGATGTTCGACGAGCTGGCGGAACGGCTCGAGGAGCCGGACTTTGCCAATGTGGTGATCGACACGCTGCGCCCGGTCTCGAACATGTCGCTCTCGTCCCATCTGATGGAGCTGTCGGAGCGCGTTGCGGCCGCGGACGAGGACGTGCATCCTCATGAGGTGCAGGCGATCAAGCTGCTGCGGCTGCTGACGCTGGTGTTGCCGCGCGCCAAGCAGGTCGGACCGGGTGCGGCAGGCCCCGTCCCAAAGGAGTGAGCATGAGCGCGGCATCGGACGAGCATACGACCCGAACCGAGGGCACCACGGGCCAGATGGCCGGCGGTGACCCGCGCCTCGACAGGCTCGTCCATCGCCTGCCGCCGCGCGTGGGCGACACCGTCACCTATCTGCTCAAGCCGTCCAGCCGCTGGGTGAGAATCCCCTCGGGCGCGCTGCTCGTCGTCGGCGGCGTGCTCTCCATCCTGCCGGTGCTCGGCATCTGGATGCTGCCGCTCGGCCTCGCGCTGCTTGCCGAGGACGTGCCGGCGCTGCGCTCGTCCCGGTCGAAGGTGTTCGACTGGATCGAACGCCGCAAGCCGCAATGGCTCGAACCGTCCGCATCGAAGAATGATCAATCATGATTGAATTCATCACCGCCGACGCGCTGACCGCGCTGCTTCAGGTCGTCCTGATCGACCTCGTGCTCGCCGGCGACAACGCCGTCGTCATCGGCCTTGCCGCTGCCGGGCTGCCGGCCGAGCAGCGCCGGCGCGCCATCGTCGTCGGTATTGTCGCGGCGACTGCGCTCCGGATCGCCTTTGCCGGCGTCGCGACCCAGATCTTGCAGGTGATCGGCCTCCTGCTCGCCGGCGGCGTGCTGCTGCTCTGGGTGTGCTGGAAGATGTGGCGCGAACTGCGCGAGCAGGCCGCGCATAGAAGCGGGCTTGCGTTCAGCCATGGCGGCGGCGGAAGCGCGGCATCGGCACCGCGCAAGACCTTCGGCCAGGCCGCGTTGCAGATCGTCGCGGCCGACGTCTCGATGTCGCTCGACAACGTGCTCGCGGTCGCGGGCGCGGCGCGCGAGCATCCCTACATCCTGGCCTTCGGCCTGCTGCTGTCGGTCGCGATGATGGGTGTGGCCGCCGATCTGCTCGGCCGCGTGCTCCAGAAGCAGCGCTGGATCGCCTATGTCGGCCTCGCCATCATCGTTTACGTCGCCTTCGAGATGATCTATCGCGGCTCGCTCGAGCTCGCGCCGGTCATCGCGAGTCTCTGAGGCCGAATCTCTTGGGCGACATCTCTTGCCTGCACTCGGAGTGATCAATGATTTCTGAACCCAAAGCACCTTCGGCCGCGCCTTCGCTGCCGCAAATCGGCCCGTTCGCCCAGCTGATCTTTGGCTCGCGCTGGCTGCAGGTGCCGCTCTATGTCGGCCTCATCATCGCACAGGGCGTCTACGTGCTGCTGTTCCTCAAGGAGCTCTGGCACCTGGTTGTGCACTCCTTTGACGCCAGCGAACAGCAGATCATGCTGGTCGTGCTCGGACTGATCGACGTCGTCATGATCTCGAACCTGCTGGTGATGGTTATCGTCGGCGGGTACGAGACCTTCGTCTCGCGGCTGAACCTGAGCGGCCATCCCGACGAGCCGGAATGGCTCAGTCACGTCAACGCCAGCGTGCTCAAGATCAAGCTTGCGATGGCGATCATCGGCATCTCCTCGTTCTCGCTGCTTCGGACCTTCATCGAGGCCGGAAATCTCGGAACCACGCGCAGCAATTTCACCGAGACCGGCGTGATGTGGCAGGTGCTGATCCACCTGACCTTCATCATCTCGGCGATCGGCATTGCCTGGGTCGATCGCCTGAGCGAGAGCGGACACCGCAAGGAAGCGGGGCGCGGCTGAGCGCCTGGCGGGCCGAGATCGAGGTCGGCGAGGGGCGGCGAGGTGGTTTCTCTTGCGCTGAGCGAACTGCTCGCGACCGCGCGATTTGACCGGAGAAATCTCAGAGGTGCGGACTGTCGTCCGCAAAATCGCGGGCCTGCGCCAGCGTCCCGGACGGCATCTCGCCGAACGTCGTCTTGTAGAGTTTCGAGAATTCGCCCATGTGCCAGAAGCCGTTCGCGAGCGCCGCGGCCTTCACGGTCATTCCGTTACCTCCGGTCAGGAGCTGCGTGCGGGTCGACCACAGCCGCTTCAGCCTGAGATGGTGATGCAGGCTGACGCCATGCACCGCCTGTGTCGCGCTCTGGAGCGTGCGGACGGAGACGCCGAGCGCATTTGCGAGATCGCCGCTGTAGAGCGGGATGCCGCCGGACAGCGTGGCCGCCTCGTCCAGCCGCGCGACCAGCTTGCGATGCTTGTCGAACGATCCGCGCCGGCGGTCTTGCGCGTCGACGGGGGCAAGGGCGGCATCGAGGCCCGCGAGAAGCCTTTCCTGGATCGGCCGGTCGATGGCTTCGAATTGCCTGGGATCGTTGCAGCGCGAGGCCAGGCAGAACATGTCGAGAATCGCGGCGCGCAGGCCCGCCATCGTGTCGCCGCTGAGACGCGTGAATTCGAGCCCGGTCTCGTAGTCCGCCCAGCCGCGATGGCGCATGTCGGAGTTGAAGCGCAGCATCAGATAGGTGTTGGCGTGATGCTCGACCGCCTCGGTGGGCACCTTGCCGCGCACGATTCCGATCATCGAATTGTCGATCTCGCGCCCGTTGGCGGTGAAATGACAGGCGAGCGGGATGACGAGGCCGACGCCGTGATCGGTGCGGATGTTGGCCTGAAGGCGCCGGGCGAAGGTTCGCTGGAGCACGAACAGACCATCCTGGAGCGGCAGGATGGCGCGGTGCAGCGAGAACTCGCGCGGCTCGAGCGGTGTGCTGATGCCGCCGCCCAGCACCTCGCTTGGACGAAAGGACTCGAAGTCGCTGTAGCGCTCGATGCCCAGGACTCGCGACGGCTTGAGCCAACGTACCGGCATCTCGGGTCCCAGTGATCTCAGGCGTTCGGCGTGTGCCGGCGCGTCCTCGACCTCGCGCGCGCGCGACATCGGCCGGAAATGTTGCCGGAGCAACCGTGCTTCAGGCAAGTCCGCAAGACCACGGGGCGCGCGGTCGCCTCCAAGCTGGCCCGTTTGCCGAGATGTCACGCCGTCTGCGGATAGGCCGCGTTCTCGCGCCGCTCGCGGTCGCCCAGTTCGCGCACCAGTTCCTGGAGAAAGGACTCGGTGTAGGCGGGCAGGGTGCGCTCGGCGCGAACATAGATGCCGAGGTCGGACCAGACCGGGCTGCCGGCATTGTCGAGCGGCAGGAAGACGAGCTGGCTCTCGCGCGACAGCCGGCCGATGCCAAGCTGGGTCAGGAAGGCGACGCCGACGCCGCGTGCGGCAAGCTCGCGCATCAGGTCGATCGAATTGGCCTGGATCGCCGGCTCCGGCGTCTCGGAGAGCTGTGCGATCAGCGGCTGGAGCAGATGATAGATCGACAGCTCCGGCAGCGCATTGATGACGGGGAAGGCGAGGCATTGCTCCAGCGTCACTGTCTTGCGGCGCGCCAGCGGATGCTCGCGCGATACCACTGCGCCGAGGCGGAACCGCTTCAAGGCGACCTGGCGCAGGTCCGGCGGATGGCGGAGCGCCATGGCGATGCCGATGTCGGCCTCGCCGCGGCTCAGGGCCTCGAGCACGTCCGACGATCCCTTCACCTCGGTGGTGAAGCTGACGCGGCGGGCGCGGCCGCGGTGCGAGGCGATCAGGTCCGGCAGCACGGATTCCGTCAGCGACTCGATGCAGGCGATGCTGACGGTGCCGCGCCAATTGCCGGACAGGGACGCGACGTCCGAGCGGAAACGGTCGAGGTCCTGGAGCACGTTCATGACATGCCGGGCCAGCATCTCGCCGACCGTCGTCAGCGTCAGGCCGCGCGCATTGCGCTCGAACAGGGGCGATCCAACCTCTTGCTCGAGCTTGAGAATCTGGCGGCTGACCGCCGAGGAGGCAACGTTCAGGACGCGCGCCGCGGCCCTGATCGAGCCGGTGCGGCGGACGGCGTGGAAGTACTGGATGGCCGGTGAGTGAAATCGCATGGGTCCCCCGGCACGAACTATAGCCGTTGCCGAAACGGCATCAACATGTACGAAATTCTCTGCTTTTCGAGAGCGCTGGTCCCCCCTAGGTTCGCCGCCGGCTCGGCCGGGTCCCAAAGAGGGCCGCCGGGCCGGCGCAACGACGCGCCAGGGGATTTCGGGGTGAACGAGAACATCGCTTGCGAGCTGGAGCACGAGCCGGACCCCCGTCTGGTCGATCGCCGCCGGGCGGCCGCCTATGTCGGCGTGACCGCCGGTCGCTTCGAGCAATTGGTGCGCGACAGCGTCGTGCCGCCGCCGGTCATGGTGGACAACAAGCGGCGCTGGCCGATGGCATTGCTCGATGTCGCCAAGGACGCGGTGGTCGGCAGCGTGCCGGGCCTTCCGCCGGTCATGGCCGATGTCGCGACAGAGGCGCACCTCTGCGAGCGCGACCCGGCGCCGGCCTCGCACGAACTGCCCGACCAGGCGTGGTTCGAGCAGCGCGCGCGGTTCGTGCAGCGCGTCCGCCGCTCGCTGCTCTCGGGCAATGAGATCCGCCTCCTGCGCGAGTTCAAGCTGCTCAAGCAGAACCAGATCAGCATGTTCGGCTACTATGGCAGTTTTGAAGCGCTGATGGTGCGCGGCTACATCGTCGAGATCGACCGCAAGCCGCCGTCGAGCCGTCCGCTTGTGACCTATCGCCTGACCGACCGCGGCGAGCAGGTGGTGTCGGCGCTCAAGGACGAGCCGGTCGTTTGACCGGGCGCGTAGCGGCAGTCCGCCAGGGTAAGGGCAGCCTCGGCCGTTCATCAGCGCACGGCGTGCATCTCCAGAAACGCCTTCACGCCGGTGACCGCACCGGTGTCGGACGGGACGTAACCGGGCAGGCTCGCGACAGCGGCACGAAAATCGGCGCTGCGCATGATATCGAGGATGCGCTGCATCGGCTCGGTGTCGAGGAAGGCGCGTTTGCAGACGAAGAAGTAATCCTCGGTCACGATGCGAATGAAATCGAGGCCGAAGTGCCGAGCGGCCGCCTCGACGCCGAAACTCGCATCCGCCATGCCGCTCGCGACATAGGCGGCGACCGCGGCGTGGGTGAACTCGATCTGCTGCGCGCCGTTGATGCGGCTTTCGTCGATGCGGTGTGCGGCGAGCAACTGGTCGAACAGAAGGCGCGTGCCGGAATCATGGTCGCGGTTGACGAAGCGGACATTTGGCCTGGTCAGGTCCTCGATCGTTTCGATGCCAAGCGGATTGCCGCGCGCGACCATCAGCCCCATCTCGCGCGTGACGAAGCTGATGACGCGGTCCTCGCGCGGATCGAGCCATTCGCGCGCCGCCTTGATGCCTTGTGCCCGCAGCGCGCCGTGCGGCAGATGCAGGCCGGAGAGATCGCAGGCGCCCTGCGCCAGCGAGACCAGCGAATGCTGGTTGCTGACATAGCGCAGGTCGACGCCGATGCCGGGCTCGCGGTCGAGGAATTCGCGCAGCTTCGCCACCGCAAAGCCGTGGCTGGCGTGCACGCGGATCACCGAGGGGCGCTGCTCGAGGAACGGCTTGATCTCGCTTGCCAGCTCCTGTGCCAGGTTTTCCAGCTGCGGCCCGAGCCGGGCCTGCATGCGTTCGCCGGCCCATACCAGCCGCTCGCCGAACGGCGTGAGCCTGGAGCCCTTGCCGCGCTGGGTCTCGACCAGCGGCGTGCCGAAGAACTCCGACCATTGCTCGATCAGATTCCAGACGTGCCGGTAGGAGAGGTGCGCGTCGGCGGCCGCGCTCGTGATCTTTCCGGTCTTCCGGATTTCGTTGAGAACGCCGAGCATGACCACCGCCGTGCGCGGACTACCCTCCTGGCGAAACCGCCAAACTGCCTCGATCTCGATCTGGAGCATGAAACAACCTTATAAAGTGAAGTTCATATGGTGAGTGAGCCATAGGCACACGATATCGTATTTACTGCGGCAATCTCCGTCCTAATCTGGCATACCAGAACAGGAGGAAATATGATGTCAGTTGCATATGACTTTGCGCATTCGCCAGCCAGCGAGTTCATGGCCCGGCCGCAGCATCTGCTCATAGACGGCCGCCGCGTCCCCGCGAGCTCCGGCCGCACCTTCAAATCGCTCAATCCGGCGACCGGGCAGGTCATCGCCACCGTCGCCGAAGGCAACGAGGCCGATGTCGACCATGCGGTAGCGGCCGCGCGCCGGGCGTTCGAGGGCCCGTGGCGCACGATGCGCGCCTCCGAGCGCGGCCAGATCCTGCTGCGCTGGGCTGAGCTGCTCAAGGCAAACGCCGAAGAAATCATCGAGCTCGAGTCGATCGATGCCGGCAAGCCGATCTCCGCGACGCTGCGTCAGGACTTCCCGGCCGCCGTCGACACGCTGATCTACTACGCCGGCTGGGCCGACAAGATCAGCGGCGACGTCGTGCCGGTGCGTGACGATGCCCTGACCTACACCGTGCGCGAGCCGGTCGGCGTGGTCGCGGCCATCGTGCCGTGGAATTTCCCGCTGATGATCGGGATGTGGAAGCTGGCGCCGGCGCTGGCCTGCGGCTGCACGGTCGTGATGAAGCCGGCCGAGCTGACCTCGCTGTCGGCGCTGCGCATCGCCGAGCTCGCGCTTCAGGCCGGCCTGCCGGCAGGCGTCTTCAACGTCGTCACGGGCCCCGGCCGCGTCGTCGGCGACGCGCTGGTCAATCACCCTGACGTCGACAAGGTCACCTTCACCGGTTCGCCGGGCGTGGGTCGTGGAATCATGAAAGGCGCGGCCGGCAATTTCAAGCGCGTCTCGCTCGAGCTCGGCGGCAAATCGGCCAACGTCATCTTCGACGATGCCGATCTCGAAGCAGCCTCGAAAGCCGCGGCCTCCGGCATCTTCTTCAACGCCGGCCAGGTGTGCTCGGCCGGCTCCCGCGTGCTGGTGCAGGAGAAGGCCTATGACGAAGTCGTCGAGCGTCTCGCTGCACGCGCAAAATCGCTGAAGATCGGCGATCCGCTCGACCGCAAGACCGCGCTCGGGCCTGTCATCTCCGAGAAGCAGATGAAGTCGATCCTCGACTATGTCGATGTCGGCCAGCAGGAGGGGGCGAGCCTCGTCACCGGCGGGACGCGGGTCGGCGAGCGCGGCTACTTCATCAGCCCCGCGGTGTTCGCGAATGTCGAACACGAGATGCGGATCTCGCAGGAGGAAATCTTCGGCCCCGTCGTCAGCGTCATCAAGTTCGTGGATGAGGCCGATGCCTTGCGGATCGCCAACGGCACCGCCTACAGCCTCGCCGCCGGTGTTTGGAGCCGCGACATCGGCAAGCTCCAGCGTTTTGCCAAGCGGGCGCGCGCAGGCACGGTCTGGATGAACACCTATGGCTATACCGACGTGCGCCTGCCCTGGGGCGGCGAACGCGACTCCGGCCTCGGTCGCGAGCACGGTACCGCCGCGCTCGACAATTTCACCGAGCCGAAGGCGGTGTGGATGAACTTAGCCGTCTGATTTGGCCGTCTGATACCTCCCGAGCGGCCAAGCCTGGAGCCCGCCTGATCGTTCGGTCAGGCGGGCTCTCTTTTTCGAGATCGATAAAATTGTCTGCATCCCGCTCAGCGGCGGCAAACCCTGCGAACAAGAAGCACGGCGCCTTAAACCTGAGCTTTGGAACCAATGCGCATCCTGTCCGCAAAAGGGCAGGGCATCAGGATGTCAATTCTCAAGGAGATCGTCGCTGCGGTCGCGGGAGTCTACGCGCTCCTGTTCGTCTGCGACGCAGTGTTCGGGGTCGGCGAGGCGCGCTTCGACGACGCCTATTACAGCGCCAGCTTCTACGCGCCGCGGCCAAAGGAATTCCGCTTCGCCGGCGATACGCCGCCGGCCGTCCGCGTCAGCGATGCCTTCGCGCAGTTCGCGCCGGGTGAAGCCAGGCCGAACAGGCGCTACTCGTCGCTGACGACGATCATTCGGTAACGGCTCACTCGCCCTGGATCCATTCCGCCACGCCGCGCCACAGCGTGTCGCGGTGCTCGGGGCGGAAGAAGCCGAAATGGCCTATTCCCTTGGCCCCGACGTCGGACGGCTTCACCGTCAACACCTCCGGCTTGATCGCCGTGAATCCGCCTGTGAGCAACTCGACCGCGGGCCGCGTCGCCCAGGGATCGTCGGAGAAGCACAGCGCGCGCAACTCGCCCTTGAATTTGCGAAGTTCTCCAGCGCGGGCAGTTTTGAATCGAAGAGATAGCGCGGGCTCGAGACCCAGTCGGCCCATTGCAGGAACACGCCCTTGGGCAAATCCTCGCCAATGCCGGCCCAGCCCGGCGCGTAGCCGAACGCATGGGCGAGCGGCACGCCAATGAGGTTCATGAAGGCGAAGACGCGGTATTTCTCCGGCGAGGTCATCAGCCGCCAGGTCGCCGCCTGCGAGGCGACGAACGCGGCGCGCGAGATGTCGGTGTTGTTCGCGATCAGCCCGAGCGCCTGGCCGCCGAAGGAGTGGCCGATATAGGCGAGCGGCAGCGTGTTGTAGCGCTCGCGCATCCAGCTCACCGCGGCGGTGACGTCGAGCGTCCGGCATCGAGGCCTTGAAGCCGACCAGCGATTTCGGCTGATTGTAGCCGACCATTGCCGGCAGCCGGGAGTCGCCGATGCCGCGATAGTCGTAGGTCAGCACCGCGCAGCCGCGATGGGCGAGGTAGGAGGCAAAGCCGCGATAGATTTTTCGCGGGACGGCGGTGGCCGAATTGATCAGGACGGCATTGCGCTTGGCGGCGCGCGGCAGGAACAGGGTGCCGCTCAGCGCATACCCGTCGGTCGCCGGGAAGCTGATCTCGTCGATGAAAACGTCGTCGCGCGCCGCGTCCATGGGCCGCCGGTGTCCTGCCAGTTTCCTTAGCCTTCCCAAGCAAATGCGAATTTGGCTTTCCCTGCAAGGGTTTGCAGTGCGGAATGGATTTACAACTGGCGGCCGGGAGCCAGCCTGTGTATAAGGCGGCCCTCGCAACCCACAGATCAGGTTGTGCTTTTTGCTTCACGGAGAGATTGCGATGTCCGAGCGGTGGACGCCCGAGTCCTGGCGCAGCAAGCCGGTGCTACAGGTGCCCGATTATCCCGACGCCAAGGCTTTGGCCGACGTCGAGGCGCAGCTTGCGACCTTTCCGCCGCTGGTGTTCGCGGGCGAGGCGCGCAATCTGAAGAAGGCCTTGGGCCGCGTTGCGGCGGGCGAGGCCTTCCTGCTCCAGGGCGGCGACTGCGCCGAGAGCTTTGCCGAGCACGGCGCCAACAACATCCGCGACTTCTTCCGCGTGCTGCTCCAGATGGCGGTGGTGCTGACCTATGCCGGCGCAGTGCCCGTGGTGAAGGTCGGCCGCATCGCCGGCCAGTTCGCCAAGCCGCGCTCCTCGCCGACCGAAAAGGTGGGCGGCGTCGAGCTGCCGAGCTATCGTGGCGACATCGTCAACGACATCGCCTTCACCAAGGAAGCGCGTGTGCCGGATCCGCAGCGCCAGCTGATGGCCTATCGCCAGTCGGCGGCGACGCTGAACCTGCTTCGCGCCTTCGCTACCGGCGGCTACGCCAATCTCGGCAGCGTGCATGAGTGGATGCTCGGCTTCCTCAAGGACTCGCCGCAGTCCCGCCGCTACAAGGAGCTGGCCGACCGCATCTCGGACGCGCTCAACTTCATGCGCGCCTGCGGCCTCGATCTGGAGAGCCATCCGGAGCTGCGCGCGACCGATTTCTACACCAGCCACGAAGCGCTGCTGCTCGGCTACGAGCAGGCCATGACCCGCGTCGATTCCACCACCGGCGACTGGTACGCGACATCGGGCCACATGATCTGGATCGGCGATCGCACCCGCCAGCTCGACCACGGCCATATCGAATATTTCCGCGGCATCAAGAACCCGATCGGGCTGAAGTGCGGCCCGTCGCTCAAGCCCGACGAATTGCTGAAGCTGATCGACGTGCTCAACCCCGACAACGAGCCGGGCCGGCTGACGCTGATCGGCCGCTTCGGCTCCGACAAGGTCGGCGAGCACCTGCCGAACATGATCCGCGCCGTGAAGCGCGAGGGCAGGGTGGTGGTCTGGTCGTGCGATCCCATGCACGGCAACACCATCACCTCGACGTCGGGCTACAAGACGCGGCCGTTCGACCGTATCCTGTCCGAGGTGAAGTCGTTCTTCGCGATCCACGCCGCCGAAGGCACCCATGCCGGCGGCGTGCATCTGGAGATGACCGGCCAGGACGTCACCGAATGCCTCGGCGGCGCCCGCGCGATCACGGACGAGGATCTCAACGACCGCTATCACACGGTCTGCGACCCGCGCCTCAATGCCGAGCAGTCCATCGACATGGCTTTCCTGGTCGCCGAACTGCTCAAGCAGGAACGCGCCGGCAAGGCCAGGCCGATGCCGGTCGCCGCGGGGCTCTAAGACCTTGCTGCGGATCTGGAAGGCCACGATCAATTCGCGCAACGGTCTGGCCTTTGCACTTCGATCGGAGCAGGCGGTTCGCGAGGAGATCTTTGCGCTCCTGCTGTCGCTGCCGCTGGCCTGGTTCATCGGCGCGACCGCGATGCGCGCGGTCGAGCTGGTCTGTGCTGTGGCGTTCGTGCTGGTGGTCGAGCTGCTCAACACCGCGGTGGAAAAGCTCGCCGACCGCCTGACCCTGGATCACGACAAGCAGATCGGGCAGGTCAAGGACATGGGCTCGGCGGCCGTCGGCGTCGCGCTGCTGATGGCCGGCGCGTTCTGGATCTTTGCCGTCGTCGAGCGGTTGGGTTTCGTCTAAAGCGCTCATCGCGTTTGAGGTTGTTGTTTGAGCATGATCTTTTCGGAAAACCGCTCCACACTTTTCCGGATCATGCTCTAGCCATTGGATCGGACGGGGGCGGCCATGACCGAACGTTTCAACGCATTCGCGGTCACGCTCGCCCAGCTCAATCCGACCGTGGGCGACGTCGAGGGCAATGCCGCCAGGGCGCGGGCCGCGCGCGTGCGGGCGGCCGCCGATGGCGCCGATCTCGTGCTGTTTCCGGAATTGTTCATCGCCGGCTATCCGCCGGAGGACCTGGTGCAGAAGCCGGCCTTCCAGGCCGCCTGCCGGGCCGCGATCGAAAGCCTCGCGCGCGAGACAGCCGATGGCGGGCCGGCGATGCTCGTCGGCACGCCCTGGGTCGAGGACGGCAAGCTCTACAATGCCTGCGCGCTGCTCGACGGCGGCCGCATCGCCGGCTTGCGCTTCAAATGCAATCTGCCGAATTACGGCGTGTTCGACGAGAAGCGGCTGTTCGCGCGCGGGCCTGCCGCCGGGCCGGTCACGGTACGCGGCGTGCGCATCGGCGTGCCGATCTGCGAGGACATCTGGCTGGATGAGTCTGAGGACTACGAGAACGTGGTCGAGACGCTGGCCGAGACCGGCGCGGAGATCATTCTGGTGCCGAACGGCTCGCCTTACGCCCGCGACAAGAACGACGTGCGCCTGTCGGTCGCGGTCGCGCGCGTCACCGAGAGCGGCTTGCCGCTGGTCTATCTCAACCAGGTCTGCGGCCAGGACGAGCTGGTGTTCGACGGCGCCTCGTTCGCGCTCAACGGCGATCTCTCGCTCGCGGCGCAATTGCCGGCGTTCGCGGAAAGCATCACCACGCTGCGCTTCACGCGTAACGGCGAGGATTGGCGCTGCGCCGGGCCGATCGCCGCGCAACCGGAAGGCGACCACGCCGACTACGCGGCCTGCGTGCTGGGCCTGCGCGACTACGTCGCCAAGAACGGCTTTCCCGGCGTGCTGCTCGGCATTTCCGGCGGCATCGATTCCGCGCTCTGCGCAGCGATCGCGGTCGACGCGCTCGGCGCCGACCAGGTGCATGGGGTGATGCTGCCCTATCGCTACACTGCGGCAAGCTCGATCGCGGACGCCGGCGAGCTCGCGGGCCATCTCGGCATCCGCTACGAGGTCCTGCCGATCGCGGAAGCCGTGACCGGCTTCGAGACTATCCTGTCCGGCATCTTCAAGAATCTGCCGCCTGATATCACCGAGGAAAATCTTCAGGCCCGCACCCGCGGCACCCTCTTGATGGCGATCTCCAACAAGACCGGGCTGATGGTGGTGACGACAGGCAACAAGTCGGAAATGTCGGTCGGCTACGCCACGCTCTATGGCGACATGAACGGCGGCTTCAACCCGATCAAGGACATCTACAAGACGCAGGTGTTTCGGTTGGCGGCGCTGCGCAACAGCTGGAAGCCGGACAGCGCGCTCGGGCCGGCCGGCGAGGTGATCCCGCCCGATATCATCACGCGTCCGCCGACGGCGGAGCTGCGCGAGAACCAGACCGATCAGGATTCATTGCCGCCTTACGACGTGCTCGATGCCATCCTCGAACGCCTCGTCGAACGCGAGGAGCCGCTGGACCAGATCATCGCAGCAGGCTTCGACCGCGAGACGGTCACCCGCATCGACCATCTCCTCAACGTCGCCGAATACAAACGCCGCCAGGCCGCGCCCGGCGTGAAGGTGACACCCAGGAATTTCGGCCGCGACCGCCGCTATCCCATCACCAACCGCTTTCGCGACAAGGGCGAGCCGCTGGCCGCCCCGGACGACACGCTGATCTCGCGCGACAACGGCAGATCTGCGGACGCGTTCGAGGGGTAGCACCGGAGAGAGACGGGCGGTCTTGCCACACGTCTATCTGTCATCATCCGCCTGCGCGGGGCATGACAGTGGAGCGAGGTGCGAAATTCACATGAGCGCTACGACGGTGTTGCGAAGAACAGCACCCGAAGCAAGTGCGTGTATTCGGACTCGAGCACCATGATCGCCACGAATACCAGCACCAGGACCGGCGGCAGCAGGATGGCATAGGCCAAGGCCAGCCGCTCCCAGGCCATGTGCATGAAGACGGCGACGATGAGACCGGCCTTCAACACCATGAACAGCAGGATCAGCGACCATCTGAGACTGCCGTGCAGCCCAAAATAATCGACGAGGTAGGAGCAGGTGCTGAGAACGAACAGCCATGCCCAGACCACGAGATAGAGCTTGATCGGGTGCTGCTGGCCCTTGGCGTGAGCCGTCCCTGGTGCGGCTGCGGCGTGCACATGAGCCTGGATCTGTCCTTCCATGTGTACCGTGGCGTTTGTCATGTGCCGACCTCACCAAAGGTAGAAAAAGGCAAAGATGAACACCCATACGAGGTCGACGAAGTGCCAGTACAGGCCGGTGATCTCGACGATCTCGTAATAGCCTTTGCGGCTCGTGAAGAAGCCGCGCCTCTCGACATCGAAGTCGCCCCGCCAGACCTTGCGCGCGATCGCGATCAGGAAGATGACGCCGATCGTCACATGGGTGCCGTGGAAACCGGTGATCATGAAGAAGCTTGAACCGAACTGCGCCGCGCCCCACGGATTGCTCCAGGGACGGACGCCCTCCATGATCAGTTTGGTCCATTCGAAGGCCTGCATGCTGACGAACGTCGCACCGAATGCCGCCGTGGCCAGCATCAGGATCGCGGTCCTGACGCGATCCCTGCGGTAGCCGAAATTGACGGCCATCGCCATCGTCCCGCTGCTGCTGATCAGGATGAAGGTCATGATGGCGATCAGGATGAGGGGGATGTGCTTGCCCCCGATATTGAGGGCAAAGACTTCGCTGGGATTGGGCCACGGCACGGTCGTCGACATCCGTGCCGTCATGTAGGACAGCAGGAAGCAACTGAAGATGAAGGTGTCGCTGAGGAGGAAGATCCACATCATGGCCTTGCCCCAGGACACGTTCTTGAAGGCGCGCTGATCCGACGCCCAGTCGGCGGCGATACCCTGCCAGCCTTCAAGCCGGGCAGGCACTTGTCCGGTGTCTCTCAGCGCGGTCTCGGCCATCTCGTCTCGTCCTTCCTAGCTCAGCAATTGGCGACAGATGTCGACGAAATCGTCCGTCCAGCCCGTGAGGAGACCGAGCAGGACCAGCCAGACCAGCAGCAGGAAATGCCAGTAGATGGTGCACAGCTCCACACTCAGGCGCATCTCGGCCGTCCCGGTGTCGTGCCGCCATACCCCCGCTGTGGTTCGGCCGAGCGCAACCAGGCCGCCGGTCAGATGCAGCCCGTGCACCGCGGTGATCACGTAGAAGAAGGCATTGGCCGGATTGGACGCCATGAAATAGCCGGCGTCGCTCAGTTGATGCCATGCCAGCAGCTGCCCCGCGAGAAACGCGATCGCCGACGCTCCGCCGGCGAGCAGGCCGACGATGACGCCGTCGATGTCGTTCCGGCGTACGGCCATGAGGGCCCATTGCAGCGCGACGCTGCTCAGGACCAGCACGCCCGTGTTGAACCACAGCACCTTTGGCACCGGCATTGTCCGCCAGTCCACCATGTTCATGCGCATGGAGTAGGCGCTGATGAACAGCGTGAACAACGAACCGGCAACAGCGAGAAACACGCCAAGTCCGACCTTCGCTGCCGGCCAGGTCATGGCGTCCGTGCCGGGGAAATCATCGATCGGACCTGCCTCCAGCCACGGTTTCGCAGTCAGCCGTTGCTGCGAGAGCCACCATCCGACGATGACGGCGATCACGGCCAGGAACAGGATAACGGCGCTCACGGAGCAACTCCCTGAACGGCCCCCGTCGGGGGCGGCTGGTTCTGCGGAATGAAGTCCTGCGCCGCGCCCGGCACGCTGTAATCATAGGCCCAGCGATAGACGATCGGGAGCTGCTTGCCCCAGTTGCCGTGCCCTGGTGGCGTCTCCGGCGTTTGCCACTCCAGCGTCGTCGCTCGCCACGGATTGCCGCCCGAAGGCTCGCCCTCGAACAGGCTCCAGACGAGATTGAACAGGAACACCATCTGGGCGAAACCCACCGTCAGCGCCACCACGGTGATAAAGGCGTTCAGCGAGTGGGCCGACGGCGGGATGAACGCCGCGTCGCCGAGTTCGAAGTATCGGCGCGGAACGCCGAGCAGCCCGAGATAATGCATGGGAAAGAAGATCAGGTAGGCGCCGAGGAACGTAACCCAGAAGTGGAACTTGCCCAGCACGTCGTTCAGCATTCGCCCCGTGACCTTCGGGTACCAGTGGTAGATCGCCCCGAGCACGACCATGATTGGCGCGACGCCCATCACCATGTGGAAATGCGCGACGACGAACATGGTATCCGACAGGGGCACGTCCACGACGACGTTGCCGAGGAACAGTCCGGTAAGCCCGCCATTCACAAAAGTGATGATGAAGCCGAGGGCGAACAGCATCGGCACCGTGAGATGGATGTCGCCATGCCACAGGGTCAGCACCCAATTGTAGACCTTGATGGCGGTCGGGATGGCGATGATCAACGTCGTCGTGGCGAAGAAGAACCCGAAATACGGGTACATGCCGCTTACATACATGTGGTGCGCCCACACGACGAAGCTGAGCGCTCCAATCGCCACGATGGCCCAGACCATCATGCGATAACCGAAGATGTTCTTTCGCGCATGCGTGCTGATCAGGTCGGAGACGATGCCGAAGGCGGGCAGGGCGACGATGTAGACTTCGGGGTGACCGAAGAACCAGAACAGGTGCTGGAACAGGAGCGGGCTGCCGCCGCCATATTTGCTCAGCTGGCCCATCTCGACGAGGGTCGGCATGAAGAAGCTGGTCCCCAGCAGACGATCGAGCAGCAACATCACCGAGCCAACGAACAACGCGGGGAATGCCAGCAGCGCCATGACGGTGGCCGTGAAGATGCCCCACACCGTCAGCGGCAGGCGCATCAGCGTCATGCCGCGGGTGCGCGCCTGCAGCACGGTCACCACATAATTCAGCCCACCCATGGTGAAGCCGATGATGAACAGAATCAGGGAGGACAGCATGAGGACGATGCCCCAATCCTGTCCGGGTGTGCCCGACAGAATCGCCTGTGGCGGATACAGCGTCCAGCCGGCGCCGGTGGGGCCGCCGGGCACGAAGAAGGCCGAGGCCAGCACCAGGACTGCGAGCAGGTAGACCCAGTAGCTCAGCATGTTCACATAGGGAAAGACCATGTCCCGTGCGCCAACCATCAGCGGGATCAGGTAATTGCCGAAGCCTCCGAGAAACAACGCCGTGAGCAGGTAGATCACCATGATCATGCCGTGCATGGTGATGAACTGGAGGTACTGGTTGGCATCGATAAAGGAGAATGTGCCGGGAAATCCCAGTTGCAGTCGCATCAGCCACGACAGGACCAGGGCCACCAGTCCGATGGCGGAGGCTGTCAGCGAGTACTGTATGGCGATCACCTTGGCGTCTTGCGAAAAGACATACCGCGTCCACCAGCTCCTGGGATGGTAGAGCTCGACATCGGGCACTTCGGCAGGCGGAATGTCTGCAATCCTGTCATAGGGGACATCGACCATAGAGCACCTCCTCGGTCGTTTCCTTCGGGGGCGATCAGCTCGTCTTCACGCGCCCGACCTGCATTCTCCTAGTCGTCGCCGGAATTGTACTTCGCCCTCACAACGGCATTTCGACCTGACAATCCGGCAAACGTCTTCTGCTGCTCCAGCCAGGCGTGATAGTCGCTCTCTGCCTCGACGATGACCTTGGCGCGCATCTGGTAGTGAGCAGCGCCACACAGCTCCGCGCAGAGAACATCAAAGGTTCCGGTTCGGATCGGCCTTATCCAGAAATAAGTGACCATGCCCGGCACCATATCCATCTTGGCCCGGAACTCAGGCACATAGAAATCGTGCAGGACGTCAACGGACCGGAGCAAAACCTTGACCGGCTTCCCGATCGGAAGATGCAGGTCGCCATTTTCGATCACGACGTCGTCCTGGCCGTGCGGATCGTCGCGATTGAGACCCATCGGGTTCTCAGGACTGATGTTGCGGACATCGGACGTGCCCAACCGGCCATCCTTCCCCGGCAAGCGGAAGCTCCACTGCCATTGCTGGCCCATGATCTCGACCTCGGTGGCATCTGCCGGAACGGTCACGAACTGGTGCCAGACGACCAGGCCGGGTGCGAGCATGGCAGCGACGCCGACGCCGGTCCCGACACTGAGCCACCATTCAAGCTTCTTGTTTTCGGGATTGTACGCGGCCTGTCTTCCCTCCTTATGGTGAAAGCGAAAGACGCAATAGGCCATGAACAGGATGACCGCGGTAAAGACGAACCCGGTGATCCAGAACGTGATGTTGATCGTGTCGTCGATATAGCCCCAGTTGGTGGCGATCGGCGTCCACCACCACGGGCTGAAGAGGTGAAACAGCACCGAACCGATCGCGATCAGAAGCAGTATCAGTGCGACAGCCATCCTGAACCATCCTTGCCAACAAAGGCTGCGGATACGAATCCAGGGCGGAGCTCGCGTCTGTCGCGATGGCTGACTTTCTCTATGCTGGTTCTATGCTGACATATGCGCCATCGCCGCGCCTCTTGCCTCGCCCCTTCAACCGGTCGCGATATCAAGAGAAGTTCGCGACCGCCAATCTCACCGGAGCTGGGGGCGTCTACATTTCTAAAATGATCCCCCGCGAACCCGGCGTCAATAGCATGTCAACGAGCTTAGGCGGCGTGGGCGATCCATGTTGCCGTGCAAGCTCGCCATCGTCAGTCGCATTCTCGATGTGATGCATCGCACAAAATATGCGACGCACAATTTCACCCAGCCGGGAGCGCTGGTCATTCCACATCGCACGCGCTAAGCTTGGAGCGCAGGTCGCGACGGGTTTCGTCCGGCTAAGCTCCTTCCTCGTTGAGCCTGGAACTGCCGTACTCGGCTCGATCGCGTCTCCCGCACTTAAGGGCGGACACGCGTGGCCGGAAAGCGCGCCGTTCTCCGCCGCGACTTCAGAGGAGGGTGTGTCCATGGCCACTCTTTATTCCGACAAGATCGTCAAGCGGCACCTGTTCGGTGAGGCGGTCTCTTATCCCATTCGCAAGATCGGCTTGCTCGACTTGAAAGAGGTGCTGCGCCTGGGCTGGGAAGATTTCCAGGCGATGCCGAGTCACGCGATCGTCGTCTGCGTGATCTATCCGGTTCTCGGTCTCGTCCTGTTCAGGATGGTCCTCGGCTATTCGGTCCTGCCGCTGCTGTTTCCGCTGGCCGCCGGGTTTGCCCTGATCGGTCCCTTTGCCGCGATCGGCCTCTACGAACTCAGCCGCCGCCGTGAGCGCGGCGAGGAGGTCGATGCATGGGATGCGGTCAAGGTGCTGCGCGCACCGTCCTTCGGCGCCATGCTCGAGCTCGGCGTGCTCTTGCTCGTCCTGTTCGGGGTCTGGATCGGCGTCGCGAACGCGATCTATGTCACCATCTTCGGTCACGCAGCGGCTGCAAGCATTCCGGACTTTGCAACCCGCGTGCTGACCACGCCGGAAGGATGGTCGCTCATCATCGTCGGTTGCGGTGTCGGCTTCCTGTTTGCGGTCGCGGCGCTATGCGTCAGCGTCGTATCGTTTCCGTTGATGCTCGATCGGCATGCGACGGCGATCGATGCGATCCGTACATCGCTGCAGGCGGTGGCCGCCAATCCGGTCGCGATGGCGGGGTGGGGGCTGATCGTCGCGGCGCTGCTCGTGGTCGGCTCGCTGCCGTTCTTCGTCGGTCTCGCTGTCGTCCTCCCGGTGCTCGGTCATGCGACCTGGCACCTTTATCGGAGAGTGGTCGAGCCGAATCCGAATCCGCCGGACGAACCGCCGCCCCCGCCGAAGGGGAAGCGATATGCCGCGGATTTCCCGGCCAATCTCTTCCCGTGGAGCCGCGAGGGCGAGCAGTAGCTGCGAGACCCGGTGGGCGGATGACGGTGCGGCAGGGCTGAGCTACTTCTGCTGCTGCGGCAGGAAGGTCGGTCCGACTGAACGGATCGGCTTGTTCTCCGAGTTCGTCGGAGCCGTGCCGGTATCCGCCGGCGGCGTCGCGGCCGGTGCGGTGGCCGTCGTCGGCGCCGGAGCAGCTGTGCCCTTCTTGGCCGTCGTTGCAGGCGCGCCCTTGTTGAGCCGCTGCTGCTGCATCTTCTTGGCGCTCTCCTCGGTGACGATGATGTCGCCCTGCTGCTCGGCTGCGGCCTTGTCGTCGGCCGACTTCAACGCATCCGCCCAGGTCTGGCCCGCCGCCTTGCAGGAGCAGGACGGGTTGAACTCGCTGCGGAATTTGAATGCGGTCGGCAGCGCCGTGTAGGGCTGGCCGCTGATCGAGACCGCGGAGTTCATGTCTTCGCCGGGATTGCGATGGGTATAGAGCACGGCTTCCGCGGCCGGGCACAGCGCCTTGCAGGTCTTCTCGTCGTCCGGGAAGCGCGCCGGCACGGTCGCAAACGAGACCGGGAAATAGGCGCCGTCGCAGGTGCGCACGCATACGGTGCGGTAGGTGCCGGATTGTGGGCCGAGATCAGAGGGCGGCACGCTTTGCGGATTGTTGGGGTTGTTGTTGCCGCCGAACAGATTGCTCAGGAAGTTGCCGCCGCCTTGCGCCTGCGCGGCGTTGGCGTATTGCGGGCCGCAATTGTTCTGGGCGAGGGCCACCAGCACCGAGCGGCGCTGGCTGTCGCGTTCCGGGCTGAAGCCGCCGGGGCCGCCGCCGCGCAGGCGTTCGAGATTGCCGGTGATCTGGTCCAGATTGGCGCGCATCTGCTGGATCTGGGTGTTGACCGGGCCGCACTGCGCCGACTGGCCGTTGAACAGTGAGAAGAAGCCGGAGGAATCGCAGCCCATGCGCTTGGCCTGCATGGTGACGCGGTCGAGTTCGGCCTGCTGCTTGGCTTGGGAATCCTGATAGCGGCGGATCTGGTCTTCACGCGCGGGGTCACCGCCGCCGCCACGATCGAGCGCGGCGAGCTGGCCTTCCAGTCGCACGCACATCGGATTGGGGCCTAGCCCGTTCTGGCCGGGCTGAGGCGGAGGTCCGGGCGGGCCGGCCTGCGCGAAAGCGGCGTTGGCAAGCATGACGGTGCTCAGGAGCACGGTGCAGGCAAGGATCGAGCGGGCACGGGAGAGAGTCAAAAATTCAGGCATATCCGCCATTCTAGCGAGGTCACGGCCCAGTGTGACTTTCCAACGTGGCTTGGGGGGCGAAGCGCGCCCTCCCATAGCCGCTTCCTGCGGCATCGTCACGTCGTTTCAGGGGCCAAAGATTGGGCCTAAGGTCCGCCAGTTCCGAGCGAATTCAGCGCTGGCAGGTGATTGCGACATATTCGTCGCAATGGCCATGGGAGCAGTTTGCGCCGGTTTTGGGGACAGAGCCGGTAATTTCGTCGGGATCGACCCGGCGATAGCTTGAGGCCTGGGCAAAATCCCGTGACTGGCAATAGGTGCGCGCGACCTGCGCGCCGCATCTGTCGCCCTTGGCCAGGCACTGGTCGATGCCGTAGCCGTCCGCCTGGTTGGCGATGATGAAGACCCGGGTCTCGGCGAATGCGCCGGACGCTGCGATGATGGAGGCACAGGAGACGAGTGCAAGCAGGGATCGCATGGGTGGCACCGGGGGCTGGGGGAACCGCCAGCTTCCGAATAAACTCAAAAGGTTAATGATGATGAACCATCATGGCGGGGCGGCCGCGCTTTGCGGAGATAAGACGGCATTTTCGCGGCTCTCTTGACGCGGGGGCGCCTGATAGCCCATATGTGGCCGCATGTACGGTCTCCTCGCTATTTGCGCCATTTGCCGCGAGATTACGAGCTAGCGATTCGCTGGCTGGAGCCGTCTTTTCTCAAAAACATTGAGAGCCTTGGACGCCCGGCCAACAGCCGACGGGTATCCATATGGAATTGCGCCTCTACGATACGCTGACCAAGGAAAAGCGCACCTTCGTGCCGCTCGATGCGAACAACGTCCGCATGTATGTCTGCGGACCGACGGTTTATGACTTCGCCCATATCGGCAATGCCCGGCCCGTGATCGTGTTCGACGTGCTGTTTCGGCTGTTGCGCCATCTCTATGGCGAGGCGCACGTCAAATACGTCCGCAACATCACCGACGTCGACGACAAGATCAACGACCGCGCCGCGCGTGATTTTCCAGGGCTGCCGCTGAACGAGGCGATCCGAGAAGTCACCGAGCAGACGGGCAGGCAGTTTCACGCCGACGTGGACGCGCTTGGCGCGCTCCGGCCGAGCGTCGAGCCGCGCGCGACCGAGCATATCGGCGAGATGCGCGAGATCATCGAGATGCTGGTCGCCGGCGGCTTTGCCTATGTCGCCGAGGACCATGTGCTGTTCTCGCCGCAGGCGATGAACGCGGCCAATTCCACCCTGCCGCGCTACGGCGCGCTGTCCAATCGCTCGCTGGACGAGATGGTCGCCGGTGCCCGCGTCGATGTCGCGCCCTACAAGAAGGGCAGCACCGACTTCGTGCTGTGGAAGCCGTCCAAGCCCGGCGAGCCGTCGTGGCCGTCGCCGGCCGGCATCGCCGCGCAGGGGCGCCCGGGCTGGCACATCGAGTGCTCGGCCATGGCCTGGAAGCATCTCGGCGAGCACTTTGACATCCACGGCGGCGGCATCGATCTCGTGTTTCCGCATCACGAGAACGAGGTCGCGCAGACCTGCTGCGCCTTCCACCGAGAGCGCATGGCGAACTACTGGATGCACAACGGCTTCCTGCAGGTCGAGAGCGAGAAGATGTCGAAGAGCCTCGGCAACTTCATCACCATCCATGAGCTGCTGGCGGATTGGCCGGGCGAGGTGCTGCGCCTGAACATGCTCAAGACGCATTATCGTTCGCCGATCGACTGGACCATGAAGTCGCTGGAGGAGAGCGCCAAGACGCTCGACGACTGGTATCGCGTCGCGGCCGACGTCGATCCCGGCCGTCCCGCCGCGTCCGTGGTCGAGCCGCTGCTCGACGACCTCAACACCTCCCTGGCGATCGCGGCGCTGCATGGCCTGCGCAACAGCGACGTGAGCGCATTGGCAGGATCGCTGCGGCTGCTCGGCTTTCTCTCCGAGAGCGCCGCGCAGTGGGAAGATCGCAAGCAGAAGGCGAGCGGGGTCGATGCCGGAGAGGTCGAGCGCCTGATCTCGGAACGGACCGCAGCCCGTGGACGGAAAGACTTCAAAGAGTCCGACCGCATCCGCGATCAGCTCGCCGCGATGGGCGTTGCGATCAAGGACTCCAAGGAAGGGACGACCTGGGAGTTTTCGCGATGAAGCGGCCCGACACGCCTTTTCCGCGGCACTGGCTCTACTACATCGCGCTGAAGGTCCTGCTGCTCGCTGCCGCGGTGGCGCTGGCGCTCAAGCTCTATGGGATGTGGTGAAGACGATGGGACAGACTTTGCCAAGGCCGGGCTTGCGGCCCTTCCTGCCTGATGACGTTCCGGTGCTTGCGGCGATCTTCGTCGCGAGCATCGAGGAGCTGACCGGCGAAGACTATACCGAGGCGCAGCAGCAGGCCTGGATGGAGGCGGCGGAAAGCGAAGAGTTCGGCAAGCGGCTCGCCGCCGATCTGACGCTGATCGCGACGCTGGAGGGCTCGCCCGTCGGCTTCGCCTCGCTGCAAGGGGCCGATCACATCCGCATGCTCTATGTGCATCCGGCAGTCAGCGGGCAGGGCATCGCGACCATGCTGGTCGATGCGCTGGAGAAGCTTGCCGGCGGCCGCGGCGCGAAAAGCCTCTCGGTCGATGCCAGCGACAACGCGCAGGGCTTTTTCGCCAAGCGCGGCTACGTCGCCATGCAGCGCAACAGCATCACCGTGAACGACGAGTGGCTGGCCAATACCACCATGAAGAAGACGCTCGGAGCACCGCAATGAGCAAGGAGCGTGGTCACCAAGCGCGATCCTCTCTCCGCTCCCTCCCCCTTTGTGGGGGAGGGTTGGGGAGGGGGGTAGCCCCACACTCCGACCACCCGTGTGGCACCCCCCTCCCGACGATGCTGTGCATCGTCGACCTCCCCCACAAGGGGGGAGGTAACAAGAACGGACGCTCGCGATGAGCTCGGCACAAGCAAAGAAAGAGCGCCTCTATCTGTTCGACACCACGCTGCGCGACGGGGCGCAGACCAATGGCGTCGATTTCACGCTGACCGACAAGCAGATCATCGCCGCGATGCTGGACGAGCTCGGCATCGACTATGTCGAGGGCGGCTATCCCGGCGCCAATCCGACCGACACCGAGTTCTTCGGCAGCAAGCCGAAGCTCAATCACGCGCGCTTCACCGCCTTCGGCATGACGCGCCGGGCAGGGCGCTCGGTCTCGAACGATCCGGGCGTTGCCGGTCTGCTCGAAGCCAAGGCCGACGCGATCTGCTTCGTGGCAAAGTCTTCGGCCTATCAGGTGCGCGTCGCGCTTGAGACGACCAAGGAGGAAAACCTCGCCTCGATCCGCGACAGCGTCGCAGCCGCCAAGGCCGCCGGCCGCGAGGTGATGCTCGACTGCGAGCATTTCTTCGACGGCTACAAGGAGGATGCCAGCTTCGCGCTCGCCTGTGCGAAAGCCGCCTATGAGGCCGGCGCGCGCTGGGTGGTGCTGTGCGACACCAACGGCGGCACCATGCCGAACGAGGTCGAGGCCATCGTCACCGAGGTGACCAGGCACATCCCCGGCGCTCACGTCGGCATTCACGCCCATAACGACACCGAGCAGGCGGTGGCGAATTCGCTCGCCGCGGTGCGCGCCGGCGCGCGGCAGATCCAGGGCACGCTGAACGGCCTCGGCGAGCGCTGCGGCAACGCCAATCTGTGCTCGCTGATCCCGACCTTGAAGCTGAAGCAGGAGTTTGCCGACGCCTTCGAGATCAGTGTGACGCGGGAGAAGCTCGCTACCCTCGTCAAGGTGTCGCGCACGCTTGACGACATGCTCAACCGCGTGCCGAACCGGCATGCGGCCTATGTCGGCGAGAGCGCCTTCGTCACCAAGACCGGCATCCATGCCTCCGCCGTGCTGAAGGATCCGCAGACCTACGAGCATGTCTTGCCGGAACTGGTCGGCAATCACCGCAAGGTGCTGGTCTCAGACCAGGCCGGCCGCTCCAATGTGATCGCCGAGCTCGACCGCGCCGGCATCGCTTACGAGAAGAGCGATCCGAAGCTGACGCGCCTGGTCGAGGAGCTGAAGGAGCGCGAGGCGGCCGGCTACGCCTACGAATCCGCCAACGCCTCGTTCGATCTTTTGGCGCGCCGCACGCTCGGCAAGGTGCCGCATTATTTCGAGGTCGAGCAGTTCGACGTCAATGTCGAGCAGCGCTACAACGCGCTCGGCGAGCGCGTCACGGTGGCGCTTGCGGTGGTCAAGGTCGACGTTGCCGGCGAGCATCTGATCTCGGCGGCCGAAGGCAACGGTCCCGTCAACGCGCTCGACGTCGCCTTGCGCAAGGACCTCGGCAAGTACCAGAAATATATCGAGGGCCTGAAGCTGATCGACTACCGCGTCCGTATCCTCAATGGCGGCACCGGCGCGGTCACGCGCGTGCTGATCGAGAGCGAGGACGAGAACGGCGACAGCTGGACCACGGTCGGCGTGTCCCCGAACATCATCGACGCCTCGTTCCAGGCGCTGATGGATTCGGTGATCTACAAGCTCGTGAAATCGGGCGCGCCGGCGTAGTTTTGATGCTGTCATTCCGGGGCGATGCGAAGCATCGATCCCGGAATCTCGAGATTCCGGGTTCGGCTCTTCGAGCCGCCCCGGAATGACAGCGGAGATAGGGGAGGGGCAGAACTATGATCGACCACATCTCCGTCGGCGTCAGCGATCTCGATCGCTCCGCAACATTCTACGAGGCGACGCTAGCCGCCCTCGGCCTCACGCGTCTCGTCACGCGGCCGCGCACGGTCGGCTTCGGCAAGGCCTATCCGGAGTTCTGGATCAACTTGCGCGAGGGCATGCCGCCCGTAGCCCCGGAGAGCGGCGTGCACATCTGCCTGCGGGCGAAGACCACAGCTGAGGTCGATGCGTTTCATGCCGCCGCGCTGTCCGCCGGCGGCGCATCCGACGGCGCGCCGGGCATCCGCCCGCACGATCGCGTGCGCTACTACGCGGCCTTCGTCGTCGATCCCGACGGCAACCGGATCGAGGCGGTGACGTTTCCTGCGGAATAGAGCGTTATCGCCACGAAGGCGGTGCGCTCCCTCTCCCGCTTGCGGGGGAGGGTTGGGGTGGGGGTATCTCCACGGGCGAGAACCCCCAAGAGGAGAGAACCCTCACCCGCCGCTATGCGGCGACCTCTCCCGCAAGCGGGAGAGGTGACGGAGCCCGCGGTGAAATCGAGCCAACCAATCGTTACAGCTTGCGCGCGACTTCCGGAGCGAGCTCTTTTTCCGCCTCGGCGAGCTGTGCCACGGCGGCCTTCAGCTTCGGCAGGATCTCCTCGACCCGATCGGCCTTGAGGATGTCGACCGAGAGGCCGGCACGGATGAACTCGGTCTGGCGCATGTGCGACAGCAGCGAGAACAGCGGCTCCCAGAAATTATCGATATTGGCGAGCAGCACGGGCTTGGCGTGACGGCCGAGCTGCTTCCAGGTCAACTGCTCGACCAGCTCCTCCAGCGTGCCGACGCCGCCCGGCAGCGCCACGAAGGCGTCCGAGCGTTCGAACATCAGCCGCTTGCGCTCGTGCATGTCGGGGGTGACGATCATCTCCTGCACGCGCGTCAGCGCGTTCTCGCGCATCCGCAGGAATTCGGGAATGATGCCGGTGACGGTGCCGCCATTATCGAGGACGGAGGTTGCGACCGAGCCCATCAGGCCGAGCGAGCCGCCGCCATAGACCAGGCGGATGTTGTTCTCGGCGAGCGCCTTGCCGAACGCCTTGGCGCCTTCGGTGAAGCGGGGATTGGTTCCGGGGCCGGAGCCGCAATAGACACAGACGGTTTTGATCGTGCTCATTGGTGCCATGATGCATTGCAGCGAAGAGGCGTCAAGCCCAATCGGTGATTCGGACCTCCCGGAAATCTACCGGTAAATGGCGACAAACAATCAAAGATTCGCCATCTGGCGGGGTGCGCTCGCTCCCGGAAGCTTCTATATGACGAGCGAAAATCGTTAATCGCACCGCGCCCGCATCCGGCGGGCTTTCAGGCTTCTTGATGAACCAACCTCATTCGCCGCCCGGCGCCGACGTGCCAGATCCCGCCGGCGGGCCGCTCGAGCGGGCCACCCTGATGGGCACGCTGGCGCACCTGTGGCCCTATATCTGGCCGGGCGACCGCTTCGACCTGAAGATGCGCGTGGTCTGGTCGATGGTGCTGCTGCTCGCCGCCAAGCTGATCACGCTGACGGTGCCGTTCAGCTTCAAATGGGCGACGGACGCGCTGACCGGCGCGAACACCGCGCCGGTGCTGCCCGACAATTGGCACCTCTGGGTGATCGCCTCGCCATTGCTGCTGACGGCGAGTTACGGCGTGACGCGCATCCTGATGGCGGTGCTGACGCAGTGGCGCGACGGCCTGTTCGCGCGCGTCGCCATGCATGCGGTGCGCAAGCTCGCCACCATCACCTTCATCCACATGCACGAGCTGTCGCTGCGCTTCCACCTCGAGCGCAAGACCGGCGGCCTGACGCGCGTGCTCGAGCGCGGCCGCGAGGGCATCGAGGTCATCGTGCGCATGGTGATCCTTCAGCTGATCCCGACCATCGTCGAGGTTTCGCTGCTGCTCGCCGTGCTGCTCTGGCAGTTCGACTGGCGCTACGTGGTGGCGACGCTGATCACGGTCGCGGTCTACATGTACTACACCTACATCGCGACCGAGTGGCGGATCGGCATCCGCCGCAAGATGAACGATTCCGACACCGAGGCGAACACCAAGGCGATCGACTCGCTGCTCAACTACGAGACCGTGAAATATTTCGGCGCCGAGGCGCGCGAGGCGCAGCGCTACGACCGCTCGGTCGCGCGCTACGAGGAGTCGAGCGTCCAGGCCTATACCTCGCTCGCGGTGCTCAATACCGGTCAGGCCGTGATCTTCACGCTGGGGCTGACCGCCACCATGCTGATGTGCGCCATCGGCGTGCGCAACGGCACCAACACGGTCGGCGATTTCGTGCTGGTCAACGCCATGATGATCCAGCTCTACCAGCCCCTGAACTTCATGGGCATGGTCTATCGCGAGATCAAGCAGGCGATCATCGACATCGAGAAGATGTTTGGCGTGCTGGGACGCGAGGCCGAGATCAAGGACGGCCCCGACGCGCAGCCGCTGGTCATCTCCGCCGGCATCGTGCGTTTCGAGGACGTGCGCTTCGCCTATGAGCCGGCGCGTCCGATCCTGAAGGGCATCAGCTTCGAGGTGCCGGCCGGCAAGACGGTCGCGATCGTCGGGCCGTCGGGCGCCGGCAAGTCGACCATATCGCGGCTGCTGTTCCGCCTCTACGACATCTCCGGCGGCAGGATCCTGATCGACGGCCAGGACATTCGCGAGGTCACGCAGGCGAGCTTGCGCGCGTCCATCGGCATGGTGCCGCAGGACACCGTGCTGTTCAACGACACCATCCGCTACAACATCCGCTACGGACGCTGGGACGCCAGCGATGCCGAGGTCGAGGAGGCGGCACGCCTCGCGCAGATCGACAATTTCATCCGCATGGCGCCGAAGGGCTATGAGACCCAGGTCGGCGAGCGCGGCCTGAAACTGTCGGGCGGCGAGAAGCAGCGCGTCGCGATCGCGCGCACCGTCTTGAAGGCGCCGCCGATCCTGGTGCTGGACGAGGCGACCTCCGCGCTCGACACCCACACCGAGCACGAGATCCAGGGCGCCCTCGACCGCGTGGCGAAGAACCGCACCTCGCTGGTGATCGCGCACCGGCTTTCGACCATCGTCGGCGCCGACGAGATCATCGTGCTGGACCAGGGCCGGATCGCCGAGCGTGGCACCCACGCAAAGCTGCTCGCGCAGGGCGGCCTCTATGCCAGCATGTGGAACAGGCAGCGCGAGGCGGAGGCCGCGCGCGAGAAGCTGGCCAAGATGGCCGATACCAGCGAGGCGCCCAACCGGCAGCCGCCGCCGGTCGAGGACGCCCTGACGACGCCTGCGGCTGCGGAGTGATCTTGTCTCCGGTCCCAACTCTGGCCTAAACAACTCCAGCGCGCGGGACGCCCTGCGCCATCAACCCTGAGCGGCAGATAGCGATGTCCATTCTCGATTCCATTCAGCGTCAGATCCCGCCGATCCACAAGGAGGGCTATCCCTTCATCGGCGGCTTTGCGCTGGCAAGCCTGATCCTGTTCTGGCTGTGGTCGCCTTTGGGGTGGATCGGCACCATCCTCACCGTATGGTGCGCGCTGTTCTTCCGCGACCCCGTGCGGGTGACGCCGGTGCGCGAGGGGCTGGTGGTGTCACCGGCCGACGGCCGCGTCTCGATGATCACCATGGCGCTGCCGCCGGCCGAGCTCGGGCTCGGCGACCGGCCGCTGCCGCGCATCTCGGTGTTCATGAGCGTGTTCAACTGCCATGTGAACCGCAGCCCGATCGCGGGCAGGGTGGACCGCATCGCCTACCGGCCCGGCCTCTTCATCAATGCCGAGCTCGACAAGGCGAGCGAGGACAACGAGCGCAACTCGCTGGTGATCACGACGCCCACGGCACGGATCGGCGTGGTCCAGATCGCAGGGCTGATCGCCAAGCGCATCGTCTGCTTCGTCAGGGAGGGCCAGGCGATCGGCGCCGGCGAGCGGTTCGGCCTGATCCGTTTCGGCTCGCGCCTCGACGTCTATCTGCCAGTCGGCACCAAGGCGCTGGTGTCGGAAGGGCAGACCGCGATCGCCGGCGAGACGATTTTGGCCGATCTTGCCGGCGACGACCCGAGTCGCGCCTACCGCGCCAATTAACCAATAAGTCGGTCCCTGGGGCCCTTCCGCCGCAATGGCGGAGGGGGACGCGGCTTGCTATATCTCGCCTCAAGGTGAGGACGAGCCATGACGCCCTATGACATCAAAGACCCTGACGTTCGCCGCCGGCGGTTCCGCCCGATTCCGGTGCGGATGCTGGTGCCCAACGTCATCACGCTGCTGGCGATCTGCGCGGGCCTGACGTCGATCCGGCTGTCGATCGAGGGGCGGATGTCGCTCGCCGTCTACGCCATCGTGTTCGCCGCCGCGCTGGACGGCATCGACGGCCGGATCGCGCGCATGATCAAGGGCCAGTCCAAATTCGGGGCGGAGCTCGACAGCCTTGCCGACTTCGTCAATTTCGGTGTGGCGCCCGGACTGATGCTGTATTTCTGGCAGTTGCACGAGCTCGGCAATGCCGGCTGGATCGCCGCGATGGTGTTCGCGATCTCCGGCGGCCTGCGTCTTGCGCGCTTCAACGCCACCATGGACGATCCCAACAAGCCGGCCTTCGCCGCCAATTTCTTCACCGGCGTGCCGGCGCCGGCCGGTGCGATCACGGTTCTGCTGCCGATCTATGTGGCGTTCCTCGATCTCGGCCGCGCGCCCGCGGCGGTGACGGCGGCCTACACGCTGCTGATCGCCTTCCTGATGGTGTCGCGCCTGCCGGTGTTCTCCGGCAAGACCAAGCGCATGCGCGTGCCGCCGGAACTGGTGCTGCCGGCCTTCGTCGCGGTGATCGTCTTCATTGCTATCCTGATCGCCTATCCCTGGCACGTGCTGTCGATCGGCACGGTGCTGTATCTTCTCGCTTTGCCGCTCGGCTACAAATCCTATCGCGACCAGGCGCGCGCGATGGAGGCTGCCACGCCTGCGGGAGGCGAGATCTCGTCGCCGCCGTCGGCGCCGACGCTGGCGAACCTGTCGGAGCCGCCGCACGACGACGACCGGCCCGGACGGCTGCATTAAAGCGCGATGAGATTTGGCTGAAACCTCATCGCGCTTTAGGTCGTTGTTTGAGCATGATCTTTTCGGAAAACCGCTGCGCACTTTTCCGGATCATGCGCTGAGCGTTTTTCGCGGATATCTGCCATGAAGGCGCGCTGAGTTGGGTTGAGGCCCGATCTCGGCTATATCGCCCTGTGCCGGCGGCATCGCGTCAATCAGCCGCCAATCTGGGAGAGAACGCCGTGACTGATACCGCGACCGGGCCGCTGCCCGCTTCCGTCCTCGAAGCGCTGGGCCGCTATGACACCCCGACGATCTGCAACGCCATGGAGATCGTGGCACCCGAGCGCCGGCTGATCGGCTACACCACCAAGCAACTGGTTTGTCCGTTCCCCGACCTGCCGCCGATCGTCGGCTATGCCCGCACGGTTGCGATCCGCTCGGTGCTGAAATCCTCGCTGCCTGCCGAAGAGCAGTCGAAGCGCCGCATCGAATATTACGAATATGTCGGCACCGGCCACGGGCCGCGCATCTCGGTGATCCAGGACATCGACGGCCCCGACGTCGGCTACGGCGCGTTCTGGGGCGAGGTGCAGAGCAACGTGCACAAGGCACTCGGCTGCCTCGGCGTCATCACCGACGGATCGATCCGCGACATCCCGCAATGGGCCCCTGGCTTCCAGGCGCTGGCCGGCTCGATCGGCCCGTCGCATGCCTGGGTGCATGCGGAGAGTTTTGGCGGCGAAGTGCGCGTCGCCGGCATGACCGTGAAGTCCGATGATCTCATCCACGCAGATCAGCACGGCGCCATCGTGATCCCGCTCGACGTCGCCGCAAAGCTGCCCGAGGCCGCCGAACTCTGCGGCCGCCGCGAGACGCCGATCCTGGAGATCGCCCGCAGCCCCGACTTCTCGCTGGAGAAGCTGAAGGCCGCGCTGAAGCGCTCGGCGGAGATCCACTGAGCTTGCAGCTTACGGCCGCGATGCCGGCCGCGGGTCGCCCTGTTCCGTCAGAAACAGGGCGGCCTGATCCGGCTCGGCGAACATTGCGGCGGCGCATCCGATCAGGGTGAAGCCGCCGGCGAGATCCCACAGGGTGATGTCGTCCGCCTTGTCAGGACCTTGAACCAGGCGCGCTGCGATCACTGCGAAAGCGGCTTCGACAAAGAGCAGGACGCTGAACGCCGGCAGGACGAGTTCCGGTTCGAGCAGATGAAGCGCCAGAACCGCAGGAAGCGCGGTGAGAAGGCCGAACAGCGTCAACATTGCAAAACGGCTCCTGTGATGGAGCATGCCGCACCGACCATAGAATACTGTATGATTCCTGGTCACGGATGTGGCCTAGGGCCGCACTTGGAGGGCCCACGATGCAGATGAATGACAAGACGGTCCTGATCACTGGCTCGACCGACGGCGTCGGCCGCTACGTCGCGCGCCGGCTGGCGGCCGAGGGCGCGAAGGTCCTGATCCACGGCCGCGATGCGGCGCGCGCAAAGACGCTGATCGACGAGATCGTGAAAGCCGGTCATGCCGCGCCGATCTTCTATCAGGCGGACCTGTCGTCGATGTCGGGCACGCGCGCACTCGCGGAAGCGGTGAAACGTGATCACCAGCGTCTCGACGTCTTCGTCAGCAACGCCGGCATCGGCTCGCAGACTGACGGGCCGCAGCGTCAGGTCAGCGCCGACGGTCATGAGCTTCGCTTCGCCGTCAATTATCTCTCCGGCTTCCTCCTCGCCCGTCTCTTGCTGCCGCTGCTGAAGGCCGCGGCGCCGTCGCGCATCGTCAACGTCGCCTCGCTCGGCCAGCATCCGATCGACTTCGACGACGTCATGATCACCAAGGGCTATAGCGGCTCGCGCGCCTATGCGCAGAGCAAGCTCGCGCAGATCATGTTCACGATCGATTTCGCCGAGGAAGTGAAGGGCGCGGGTGTCACCGTGAACTCGCTGCATCCGGCGACCTACATGAACACCACCATGGTGCGGGCCGGCGGCATCACGCCGATCTCGACGGTGGAGCAGGGCGGCGCGGCGATCCTGCGCCTCGTCGAGGGCGACGACGTCGCAGGCAAGAGCGGATTGTTCTTCAACGGCATGAATGAGGCGCGCGCCAATCCGCAAGCCTACGATGCCGAGGCACGCAAGCGTCTGCGCGCGCTCAGCCTGGAGCTGGTGGGCATCTCGTCTTAGCCCCGCGCAAACATGGTTAGCGAAGTGTTGAGATTCCCGTCGGGGGGCGGCAAAGCCGGCTTTCTCCTGGCGCGCTGCGCCGGTCCGGCGCGCCGGCTCAACTTAACCTTTACGCGGCTTTAAGGGCGGCCCTCTAGGGTTTCCGATGCGGTTCGGGGTTGGGCCGCGCCAGCGGCCAGGACGGCCGTTGTTGCGTACGCGTTGGAGTCTCTCATGGATATCATGACCGGCGTTGGGCTCACGGCGGGCATCATCGTCATCGCAGCGATGATCTTCATGGGCGGCGACCTCCACATGTTCATCTCCGAACATGCGATGATCATCATCTTCGGCGGCTCGATCTCCGCCACCATGATCCGCTTTCCGCTCAGCGCGCTCCTGCATGGCCTTCCGCTCGGCGCCAAGTTCGCCTTCACCATGAGCCGGCTGTCGGCGCACGACCTCGTTGACGAGCTCGCCCGCATCGCCGAGATCGCCCGCAAGCAGGGCCCGGTGGGTCTCGAAAAGGTCGAGACCGACGAGCCGTTCCTCGCCAAGGGCATCCGCTATGTCGCCGACGGCTACGACCTCGACTTCATCCGCGACAATCTCGAGCGCGACCGCGACAACTTCCTGATGCACCTCGACGAGGGCAGCAAGATCTATCGTGCCATCGGCGACTGCGCCCCGGCCTTCGGCATGATCGGCACCCTGATCGGCATGGTGCAGATGTTCGCGAACATGACCGACCCTTCCAAGCTCGGCCCGTTCATGGCGACCGCGCTGCTCGCGACGCTCTACGGCGCGCTCGTCGCGAACCTGTTCTGTCTGCCGATCGCCGACAAGCTGCACGGCAAGCTGCTGGATGAAGAGACCAACCGCACCCTGATCATCGACGGCATCCTGATGATCCGCGACTCCAAGAGCCCGACGCTAGTGCGCGAAATGCTGCTGGCCTATCTGCCGGAGAAGCATCGCCACGCCGAAGGCGAGCCGGTGCCGGCGTAACGCCGCCCGCCGGGACAGACAGCCATGGCCAAGAAGAAGCGCGGCGATGCTCACGGGGGCGGTCACGGCTGGTTCGTGACCTTCGCCGATTTGATGGGCCTGATGATGAGCTTCTTCGTGATGCTCGTCGCATTCTCGACGCAGGACGCCAACAAGCTCAAGATCGTCGCCGGTTCGATGCGCGACGCCTTCGGCGTGCAGAGCGAAGCGCGCTACGCCGGCATCGTCGAGTCCGACGGCCTGCCGACGCGCCCGCGGCTCAAGAACGTCGACCATATCCAGCCCGAGGATGCCTCCAACACGCCGACCCCGGACCAGGAGGACCGCGACCCCACGTCGGGGGCGAAGATCAAGGTCGACCGCAATTTCGCGCTCGCCGCGGCCTCGCTGCGGCAGGCCTTGCAGGACATGCCGGAACTGACCGAGATGTCCAAGCACATCATGTTCGAGGAGACCAAGCAGGGTCTCAATCTCGAAATCGTCGACCAGGACGGCCGCTCGATGTTCGCCGACGGCTCCAAGGTGCCCTATGACCGCACCCGCCGCCTGGTCGAGAAGCTGGCGATTCCGCTCAAGGCCACGCCGCTCCGCGTCTCCATCGCCGGCCACACCGCGGCCGGCTTCGTGCCGACCCGTAGCGACTACGGTGCCTTCGATCTATCCGCCGACCGCGCCAATGCCGTGCGGCAGATCCTCGAGCGCGAGGGCCTGCCGGCCTCGCACATCTTCGCCGTCTCCGGCAAGGCGGACACCCAGCCGCTGTTTCCGGACGATCCCTCGCTGGCCGCCAACCGGCGCGTGACCATCACCCTGATGCGCGAGGATCCGCCGCTGCCGCCGAATTTGAAGCCGTAGGCATGATCCGGAGAAGTGGGCACCGGTTCTCCTTCGCGACAAACGCGACACGCGTTTGCGCGGGGATCATGTCCAAACGATAAGCCCCTTGCGCTACCATCTTACCTGAGGCATCTCGTCGCGCAGGCGACGAGCGTGGCTGCGCCGTCACAGCATTCGGCCCGGCGCCTGCTAAGGTGGGGTGCCGATTGACAGGCGCGCCGGAAGCGTCAAAAGGCGCCGGATCAAATTCAGGGACGAAGCGTTTTCCATCCACATGACGGCGAGCATCACATCGACCGAGACCCAGGAAGGGCCGGTCACATCGGGCTTTTGGGCGCTCACGCTCGGGAGCATCGGTGTCGTTTTCGGCGACATCGGCACCTCGCCGCTCTACGCATTCCACGAGGCGGTGCGGGGCGCGGCCCATGGCGAGCCGGTCACGCGGGGCATGGTGCTCGGCGTGCTCTCGCTGATCCTGTGGGCGCTGCTGATCGTCGTTACCGCCAAATACGTCCTGCTGCTCCTGCGCGCCGACAACAACGGGGAGGGCGGTACGCTCTCGCTGATGGCGCTCGGCCAGCGTGCGCTCGGGCGGCGAAGCTGGTTCCTGCTCGCGCTGGGCGTGGTCGGCGCCTCCATGTTCATCGGCGATTCCATGATCACGCCGGCGATCTCGGTGCTGTCGGCGGTCGAGGGCTTGAAGCTCGCGACGCCCGCCCTGGAGCACTACGTCGTGCCGCTCACCGTCCTCATCCTGGTGCTGCTGTTCGCGGTCCAAAGCAAGGGGACCGCGCTGGTGGCCTCGGCCTTCGGGCCGGTGATGGTGGTCTGGTTCACGTGTATTGCGGTGATGGGCGCCGTCCACATCGCCGACGATCCGTCGGTACTTGCCGCGATCAATCCCTATTACGCGCTGCAATTCCTGCTGTCGCACGGCACGATCGGCCTGGTGACGCTGGGCGCCGTGTTCCTGGCGGTGACCGGCGGCGAGGCGCTCTACGCCGATCTCGGTCATTTCGGCCGCAAGCCGATCCAGGCGGCCTGGATGTTCTTCGTGCTGCCCTCGCTCTTGATCAACTATTTCGGCCAGGGCGCGCTGGTGCTGTCCGATCCCAGCGCGATCGAGCATTCCTTCTACCGCATGGTGCCCGAGCATCTGGTGCTGCCGCTGGTCGGTCTTGCGACGGCGGCGACCGTGATCGCGAGCCAGGCGGTGATCACCGGCGCCTATTCGCTGGTCTATCAAGCCGTGCAGCTCGGCCTGCTGCCGCGCTTCGAGGTGCGCTACACCTCCGAAAGCCATGCCGGCCAGATCTATCTGCCGCGCGTCAACCGGCTGCTGCTGATCGGCGTGATGCTGCTGGTGCTGTTGTTCCACACCCCCAGCAATCTGGCTTCGGCCTATGGCATCGCGGTCTCCACCACCATGGTCGCCGACGGCATCATGGGCTTCGTCGTGATCTGGAAATTGTGGAACTGGCGCGCGGCTACGGCGGCTGCCGTGATCCTGCCCTTCGTCGTCGTGGACATGAGCTTCTTCAGCGCCAATCTGCTCAAGCTGCTGGAAGGCGCCTGGGTGCCGCTGCTGTTCGGCGCAGCCATGGCGGGGACGATCTGGACCTGGCGGCGGGGCTCGGGAATCCTGATCCAGAAGACGCGCCGGATCGAGGTGCCGCTGGACGATCTGATCCGGAGCCTGGAGAAGCGGCCGCCGCATATCGTCAAGGGCACGGCGGTGTTCCTGACCAGCGATCCATCCTTCGTGCCGACCGCGCTGCTGCACAACCTCAAGCACAACAAGGTGCTGCACGAGCACAACGTGGTCCTGACCATCGAGACCGCGCATACGCCGCGGGTCGATCTGTCGGAGCGGTTCCGGATGGAGAAGATCAGCGACAAGTTCTCCAAGGTCCGCCTGCGCTTCGGCTTCATGGAGCAGCCGAACGTCCCCAAGGCTCTCGCGATCGCGCGCAAGCAGGGCTGGCAGTTCGACATCATGTCGACGTCGTTCTTCGTGTCGCGGCGGTCGCTGAAGGCCTCGGCGCAGTCGGGGATGCCGCTCTGGCAGGACCACTTGTTCATCGCGCTGAGCCGGTCCGCCAACGACGCCACCGACTATTTCCAGATTCCCACGGGACGGGTGGTTGAAGTCGGCACCCAAGTCACCATCTGAACGCAATTGGCGGATCCATGCAAAATTTGCATGGCGAGGGCCCAAAAACGGGCTAGGCTATGCCGACAGCGCAGGACTATAAGCCCGCGCTCTTCCGCCGTTGTGCAGTGAAGCATTTTTAGAGGCCACCGGGCTCTCCCATGACAAGCGACGTAGCAGTTCCCGCCCCGGAAACGGCGGCGGCCAATGGCCATGGCGAGGCCCACACCACGGCCGGTTTCGGCGCGCTGACGCTCGGCAGCATCGGCGTGGTCTATGGCGACATCGGCACCAGTCCGCTCTACGCGTTCCGCGAGGCCGTGACGGCGGCCTCCTCGGGCACCGACGGGCTCGCTACGCCGGCGGCCGTGCTCGGCGTGCTCTCCCTGATCCTGTGGGCGCTCATCGTCGTGGTGACGCTCAAATACGTCGTGATCCTGCTCCGCGCCGACAACAACGGCGAGGGCGGCACGCTCGCGCTGATGGCGCTGGCCCAGCGCGCGGTCGGCACCGGCGGGGCGACCATCGTCCTGCTCGGCATCATCTCCGGGGCCCTGTTCTACGGCGACGCCGTCATCACCCCCGCGCTTTCGGTGCTGTCGGCGATCGAAGGCATGAAGGACGTCACGCTGCGGTTCGAGCCCTACATCGTGCCGCTGACCGTAATCATCCTGGTCGGCCTGTTCGCCGTGCAGTCGCGCGGCACCGCCCGCGTCGCCGCCTTTTTTGGCCCGATCATGTGCGTCTGGTTCGCGGTCATTGCAGTGGCGGCGATCCATCCGATCATCGCGCAGCCGCAGGTGCTGTTCGCGCTGAACCCGCTCTATGCCGTGTCCTTCATGCTCCACCACGGCATCATCGGCTTCGTGACGCTGGGCGCGGTGTTCCTGGCGGTCACCGGTGCCGAGGCGCTCTATGCCGACCTCGGCCATTTCGGAAAGCGGCCGATCCAGACCGCCTGGCTGTTCATCGTGCTGCCATCGCTGGCGCTGAACTATCTGGGGCAGGGGGCGCTCGTGCTCGGTGATCCCGGGGCGATCGAGAGCCCGTTCTTCCAGTTGTTTCCGCAAGGCTGGATCCGTGGCGCCATGGTCGTGCTCGCCACCGCCGCCACCGTCATCGCAAGCCAGGCCGTCATCACCGGCGCCTATTCGCTGACACGCCAGGCGATCCAGCTCGGGCTGCTGCCGCGCTTTGAAATTCGCCATACGTCTGAAGCCCATTCCGGCCAGATCTTCATCCCGCGCATCAACCAGCTCCTGCTGGTCGCGGTGGTGCTCCTGGTGCTGCTGTTCCGCTCCTCGAGCGCGCTGGCGTCCGCCTACGGCATCTCCGTCACCGGCACCATGGTGGTCACGGCGATGATGGGCTTCGTCGTGATCTGGAAGGTCTGGCGGTGGTCGCCGCTCGCGGCGGCCGCGCTCATCGCGCCCTTCCTGTTCCTCGACCTGACCTTCCTGGCCGCCAACCTGCTCAAGGTGTTCGAGGGCGGCTGGGTACCGCTCGCGCTCGGTGCGCTCATGATCATCCTGATGTATACGTGGCGGCGCGGCAGCCGGCTGCTGTTCGAGAAATCGCGCAAGCTCGAGTTCCCGCTCGCCGACCTCGTGGCCATGCTGGAGAAGCGGCCGCCGCAACGCGTGCCCGGAACCGCCGTGTTTCTGACCTCGGACCCGCTCAGTGCCCCGACCGCGCTGATGCATAGTTTGAAGCACTACAAAGTGCTGCACGAGAAGAATGTCATTCTCACCATCGAGACCGCGCAGACCCCGCGGATCGACCCGGCCGAGCGCGTCAGGCTGGAGCAGATCAGCCCGACCTTCTCCAAGGTGACGCTGAAGTTCGGGTTCATGGAATCGCCCAACGTGCCGAAGGCGCTGGCGATCGCCCGCAAGCTCGGCTGGCAGTTCGACATCATGTCGACCTCGTTCTTCCTGTCGCGCAGGGCGCTGAAGCCCGCCGCCCATTCCGGCATGCCGCGTTGGCAGGACCGGCTGTTCATCTCGCTCAGCCGCTCCGCCAACGACGCCACCGACTATTTCCAGATCCCTAGCGGCCGCGTGGTCGAGGTCGGAACGCAGGTGACGATCTAGCGTCCGAGTTGGCGCACGTCCGTCTCCACCGCTGTCATCGCCCGGCCCTTGACCGGGCGATCCAGTATTCCAGAGACGGCGACGGGATACGGCGGGGCCGCGGCGTATTGGATTCCCCGCCTTCGCGGGGAATGACACCGAATGCGTGGTGAGGGCATCCTGAACGCCGGACTTCAAGTCGCTGCGATTTAGCTTTAACTTGCGCCGCGCGGCACAAGCCTTTGCAGCGCTTGATTTTCGTCTCCCGAGAGGCGAGGTTGCCGCCCGCCGGGATCGCCCCGGCATGCGGCTCGCGACGTTGGAGGATGATGTGGCAAATCAAGTACAGGATCTGACCCCGGACGAGGTCTCCAAGGGTGTCGCGGAGGGACGCTATCTGCTCGTCGACGTCCGCGAGCCGAACGAAGTCGACGCCGAGGCCTATCCCTACGGCGTCGTGGTTCCGCTCTCGACCTTCGACCCCAAGGCGATCCCCGATCCCCAAGGCAAGGAGGTCGTGTTCGCCTGCCGCTCCGGCAAGCGCTCGGTGACGGCCTCGCTCGCGGCGCAGGCGGCGGGCCTGCCTTACGACAAGCATCTGGCCGGCGGCATGCTGGGCTGGAAGGCGGCAGGTCTTCCCAGCAAGGTCGGTGGCTGATCCGGCCGATGTCCAAGAGCTCGTCCCTGAACAAGGTCTTCGCCGACCTTCCCGTCACTATCTTTGAGGCGATGTCGCAGGCCGCGCGCGACAACGCCGCCATCAATCTCGGCCAGGGCTTTCCTGACGATCCCGGCCCCGAGGACATCCGCCGCGCCGCGGCTGACGCCTCGCTGAACGGCTACAACCAGTACCCGTCGATGATGGGCCTGCCGGAGCTGCGCCAGGCGATCGCAACCCATTACGGCCACTGGCACGGCCTCAAGCTCGATCCGATGAGCGAGGTGATGGTCACCTCCGGCGGCACCGAGGCGCTGACCTCGGCCATCCTCGCGGTGGTGCAGCCCGGCGACGAGGTGGTCTGCTTCCAGCCGGTCTATGATTCCTACCTGCCGATCATCCGCCAGGCCGGCGGTATTCCGCGCCTCGTCCGGCTCGAGCCGCCGCACTGGCGGCTGAATGAGGACATGCTGAAAAGCGTCTTCAATTCAAAGACCAAGGCGGTGCTCTTCAACAATCCCTTAAATCCCTCCGCGGTGGTCTATCCGCGCGAGGACCTCGAGCTCTTGGCGCGCTACTGCCAGGAGTTCGACGTCATCGCGATCTGCGACGAGGTCTGGGAGCACGTCACCTTCGACGAGCACAAGCACATCCCGCTGATCACCATCCCGGGCATGCGCGAGCGCACCATCAAGGTCGGCTCGGCCGGCAAGATATTCTCGCTGACGGGGTGGAAGATCGGCTTCGTCTGCGCCGCGCCGCCGCTCTTGCGCGTCGCCGCCAAGGTGCACCAGTTCCTGACCTTCACCACCGCGCCGAACCTGCAGGCCGCCGTCGCCTATGGCCTCGGCAAGTCCGACGACTACTTCCTGTCGATGCGCAAGGACCTGACCCGGAGCAGGGACCGGCTGACCAAGGGTCTCGAAAGCCTCGGCTTCCCCGTGCTGAAGTCGCAAGGGACCTACTTCCTCACCGTCGACCTGTCGCCGCTCGGGCTCAACGAGAGCGATACCGAGTTCTGCTGGCGGATCGTGAAGGACTACAAGGTCGCGGCGATCCCGGTCTCGGCGTTCTACGAGCAGGACCCCGTGACCTCGGTGGTGCGCTTCTGCTTCGCCAAGAAGGACCAGACGCTTGACACCGCCTTGGAGCGGCTGTCGGACGCCGTGCGTGGACGCAAGAGGTAGACAGAGATGACGAACGTCGGCCGCTCCGGACTTCGCTTTGGTCTTGGCTTTGGCCTCGCGATCGCCGCAGCGCTGACGTTGCTCTCCGCCCCCGCAGGCGCCGAGGAGCGGGTCGTCAACTTCTACAACTGGTCCAACTACATGGCGCCTGATGTCCTTGAGGCCTTCACCAAGGAGACCGGCATCAAGGTGGTCTACGACACGTTCGACGCCAACGAGACGCTGGAGACGCGCCTGATGGCCGGCAAGTCCGGCTACGACGTCGTGGTGCCGACGGCCTATTTCCTCCAGCGCCAGATCAAGGCCAACATCTTCCAGAAGCTCGACAAGTCGAGGCTGCCGAACCTTAGCCATGCCTGGCCTGTCGTGACGCAGCGCCTCGGCATCTACGACCCCGGCAACGTCTACGCCGCCAACTACATGTGGGGCACCACGGGCATCGGCTACAACGTCGCCAAGGTGAAGCAGATCCTCGGACCCGACGCGAAGATCGACAGCTGGGACATCGTCTTCAAGCCGGAGAACCTCACCAAGTTCAAAGACTGCGGCGTGCACATGCTCGACTCCGCCGACGACATCTTTCCGGCGGCGCTGAGCTATCTCGGGCTCGATCCGAACTCGACCAAGCAGGCGGACCTCGAGAAGGCCGCCGATGCCGTCGCCAAGGTTCGCCCGTCCGTGCGCAAGTTCCACTCGTCCGAATATCTGAGCGCGCTTGCCACCGGCGAGATCTGTTTCGTGGTCGGCTGGTCCGGCGACATCATGCAGGCCCGCGCCCGCGCTGCGGAAGCCAAGAGCGGCGTCGAGATCGGCTACACGATCCCGAAGGAGGGCGCGCAGATGTTCTTCGACAATCTCGCGATCCCCGCGGATGCCAAGAACGTCAGCGAAGCCTATGAGCTGATCAACTATCTCTACCGCCCGGACGTCGCCGCCAAGAACTCGGACTTCCTGTCCTATGCCAACGGCAACCTCGCCAGCCAGAAGCTGGTCGATCCGAAAATCCTGGGCGACAAGAACATCTATCCGGACGAAGCGACGCTCGCAAAACTGTTCGTCATCACGGCGCGTGAGCCGGCGACCCAGCGCATCATCAACCGGCTCTGGACCAAGGTGAAGACGGGGCGCTGACGTGCGGCACCCGTCATTGCGAGCGAAGCGAAGCAATCCAGAATCGCTTCGCGGAGACGCTCTGGATTGCTTCGTCGCTTCGCTCCTCGCAATGACGGCGTAGCTAGCGCCACCTGCGGTGCAGCCACAACCACTGCTCGGGATGCTCGCGCACCCAGCCTTCCACCACGTTGGTGATCGCCTGCGTCGTGCCCTGGATGTCGATCTTGCCGTCGGCATCGCGGACCGGCGGGACTTCCTCCGTCAGCTCCGCGGCGAAGCGGCCGCCGGGCTTGCGGATGACGCGGACGCCGTGGATCGGGCATTCGACCTGGCGCAGGAGGCGCGCCAGCATCGGATTGGCGCGGGTCTTGCGGCCGAAGAAGGTGACCTCGACGCCGCCGGTCAGGTACTGGTCGATCAGCATGGCGACGTGCTTGCCGTCCTTCAGCGCCTGCGCGAGGCGGAGCGGCGCATCGCGCCCCGCAGGGATCAACGTGCCCATGTTGACCTGGCGCATCTCCTGGATGATGCGATCGGCGGAGGCGATGTTCGGCCGGCGATAGAGGATCGCGGCATCCAGCCCGTGCGCGACGGCGGCGAGCGCCGGCAATTCCCAGTTCGCGAGGTGAGCGGCGAAGATCAGCGCCGGCTTGCCGTCGTCTCGGATTTGGTCGAACAGCTCGATGCTGCGCTTGGGCAATTCGATCCGGCTCACTTCCGGATGGTCGCGGTCGTAATCCCAGACGTGGTCCATATGGGCGAATTCGGCGCCGACGCGGCCGAGATTGTCCCAGACGCCCATCAGGATCTGTTCGATCTCCTCCGGCGATTTCTCCGGAAACGCCGCGGTGAGATTGGCGCGGCCGATGCGGTGCTCGCGCAGGCGCGGGCCGATCATTTTCACGGCGCGTGCGAAGAAGTCCGAGGTCTTGACCGGATCGAAATAGCGCGTGGTGCGCAGCATGCCGACCGTGGCGGCGCCGATCAGGGTGCCGCCGATCGATTTGCCAGCCTCCCGCGCGCGGGCCTTGATGCTCGCAGGAACCAGCGCCATGCGTCCGGTCAGGCCGGTTCGCGGGTCAGGATCAGCGAGGCGTTCTGGCCGCCGAAGCCGAACGAGTTCGACATGACAGCGGTCACGCGCGCATCGCGCGCCTTGTTGCCGACGACGTCGAACAGGATCGTGGGATCCGGGGTCTCGTAGTTGATCGTCGGCGGGATGCGCTGGTGCTCGAGCGTCAGCAGCGAGAAGATCGCCTCCACCGCGCCTGCGGCCGAGATGGTGTGGCCGACCATCGACTTGTTGGAGGTGACCGGAATCTTCGAGACGAGATCGCCGAACACGGCCGATGTCGTGTTGTACTCCATCTTGTCGTTTTCGGGCGTCGCGGTGCCGTGCGCGTTGATGTGGTCGATCTGGTCCGGGGTCATGCCGGCATCGGCCAGCGTCTTGTTCATGCAGCCGATGATCGGCTTGCCGTCGGGCGAGGAGCGAGTGCGGTGGAAGGAATCGGTGAGCTCGCCGCAGCCGGCGATCACGCCGAGGATTTTTGCACCGCGCGCAGTCGCCGCTTCATAGCTTTCCAGCACCAGCGCGCCGGCGCCTTCGGCCATGACGAAGCCGTCGCGGTTCTTGGAGAAGGGGCGGGAAGCCGCCTGCGGCGGATCGTTTTGGGTCGACAGTGCCGAAAGCAGCGAGAAGCGGACCAGCGCTTCCGGATTCACCGTGCCGTCGGTCGCGACGCACAGCGCGGCATCGGTCTCGCCGCGGCGGATCGCTTCCACGCCGAGCTGGATCGAGGTCGCGCCCGAGGCGCAGGCCGTGGACAGCGAGATCGGCGAGCCCTTGGTGCCAAAAGTCTCGGCGAGGTGGGCTGCGACCGAGCCGAACATGAAGCGGTGATGATAGGCGCTGTACTTGCCGCCGCCGGAGATGCGCAGCAGGTCGTCATAGGTGAAGTCGAGCTTGCCGACGGCGCGGCCGAGCTCGCGGCGCTGCGGCCATTCGACTTCGACGGGCGCGACCGCGAGGAAGAGGGGGCCCGGGAAATCGGCGCTGGCGCCGATGCCGGCCTGCTCGAGCGCTTCCTGCGTGACCATCTCGGCCATCCGCTCGGACAGGCCGGTGGAGGAGAACGGATCGACGCTGACGAAATCGACCGTGCCGGCCATCGTCGTCTTCAGGCCGTCGACCGGAAAGCGCGTGATGGTGCGGATGCCGGATTCGCCGGCGACGAGCTTCGCCCAATTGTCCGCCTTGCCGGCGCCGAGCGAGGTCATGATGCCCATGCCGGTGACGACGACGACGGGACGCCCGAATTTGTCGCGTGGTGCAGTCATGTCGATCCCCCGCTAGAGCTAGCTTACGGCCTCGACCAGCGCCATGCCTTCGCCGCGCCAGTGTCCGGCCCCCACCACCACAATCTGGGTGGGTGCCCCCTGCATTTCAATCTCGGTCCCTGTGGAATCGTTCGGCGGGAACAGTGCGCCGCGCGAGATCGACAGCGCGGCGAGCGCGATTCCGAGCGGGAATTGCGTCTCCATGGTGTGTCCGAACATCGTGCCGGTCGAGCGAACCGGGAAGTCGGCGTGGTCCTTCAGGAAGCCGCGCTCCTCGGATGTCGCGGGCTCTGCGCCGGTCGCGCCAGTGATGATCGCGCCCTTGCCCTCGCGCTTCGGCAGCTTGGCCCAAAGCTTCTCCAGCGTCGCCGCCATGTCGCCGGGCTGCTTGCGCCGGGCCAGATCGGCCACCACGCTCGACAGTTTTGCGAACGGCTTTGCGCCGCGCGCTTCCGCATGCGCCTTCGATTCCAGCACCAGGAACGCGCCGGCCGAGCCGAGCGCGAAGCCGGCGTGGTCCTTGCGCGCCCAGACGGGCGCGAACTTGTCCTTCAGGTTGAAGTCGCCGAATTCGTAGAGGACCATGAGGTCCTTGCGCTCGCCATTGTGCGAGCCGCCGATCAGGGCGATGTCGCTCTCGCCCGAGGCGATGCGCGCGAGCGCGATGCGCGCCGCATCGGCGCCCGCAACCTCTTCGCCCATGAAGGTGCGCGAGGTGCCGCCGAGCCCGTGCACGATGGCGATGTTGCCGGCGAGGAGATTGGAGAGCTGGGCCAGAAACAGCGTCGGCCTGAGATCGCTCATCAGGCGTTCGTTGAGGAAGCCGGGCGCATTCGCCCCCTTGGCCTCGGCCGTGAGCACGCCGGTGTCGACGTTGAGATCGCGCTCGCCGCCGCCGGCGGCCACGACCATGTCGATCTTCGACAGGATATCCTTGTTGCCCTTGATCCCCGCAGAGTCGAGCGCGAGGCCCGCGGCATAGGTGCCGATGCGCTGCCAGGCTTCCATCTGGCGCTGGTCGCCCTTCTTCGGGATCTGGCTGTCGAAGGAGACCGGCATCAGCGGATGCACGATGTAGGGCGCAAAGCCCTTCTCGTCGACATTGATGCGCTTCTCCTGGAGCGCGGCCCAGTTGGCGTCCAGGCCCTCGCCGAGCGAGGTGGCAAGGCCAATGCCGGTGATCCAGACTTCCGTCTGGCCGGGCTTCGAAGCGGTGTCAGTCATGGCGATACGGCCTGCTGCGGAAAGCCGACGCGCTCGGCGACTTTCGCCATGTATCCGCGCATGTCCGCGTTGGGGAAGGGGATCAGCGTGAAGGTGAGCGCTGAGTTCGCGCGCAGCTTGCCGCCGACCTTGATCTTGGCTTCGGTCATCGCATAGCCCGAGCCCTCATAGGAGAGGCTCGCCTCGATGGTCATGAGATCGCCGGGGAACACCGAGCCGCGCACCTTGGCCTCCTTCACGGCGGCCAGGATCGGCATGCGCTCGAACTTGAACACGCCGAGCTGAAGCCAGCCCGAGGCCTGCGCCATCGATTCGATCAGGAGCACGCCGGGCATCAAGGGATAGCCCGGGAAGTGTCCCTCGAAGACGGTGCTTTCCTTCGGGACCTGGGCCTCGACGACGATCGTCTTCTCGTCGACCCTGAGGTCGACGATGCGATCGATCATATGAAAGTATTCGAGTTGCATGGCCGCCCGATTAGGCGCTCGCGCCCTTGGCTGCAACCAGCTCGTCGATGCGCGCGCACAGGTTCTTCAGCACGAAATATTGTTCGGTGGTCGCTTTGCCGTCGTTGACCTCCTGGGTCCACTTTTCCAGCGGCAGCTTGATGCCGAACTGCTTGTCGATCGCAAACGCGATATCGAGGAAATCGAGGCTGTCGATACCGAGGTCATCGATGGCGTGGCTATCCGGCGTGATCGTGTCGCGCGGAATGTCGCAGGTTTCAGCGATGATCGTAGCGACCTGATCGAATGTGGAGGACATCACTAAGCCTTTGATATATTGCAGATATTTGTCAGATGTTCCAGAGTGGCATGGCGGGTGGGCATCGCGCCCCTGATGACGCCCTCAACCCCCCTCTGGCCGGGTCGAGAGCCCGTATATCGGAGCGCCGCCCTGAGTTCAATGGAGCCGGGCAGGCCAAGGGGACAGCAAGGGACGGAGCTGGGGATGCCTGCCGGAGCCCCTTTGCGGCGGGGATCGGCGGCGGGCCGGGCTAGATGTGCGGCGTCGTGATCTTGGCGCAGTCGCGGCGGCCCATCAGCACGCAATCCTGGGTCCGGCGCAGGTCGGCGATGCTCACGGCGAGCCAGATCCCGATCGCGGTCAGCGCGATGGTGAAGGCGAGCGCGGCGATGTTGGCGAGCATGCGGTGGCGGAAATCGTCCGGCTCGGTGCGGGGCTGCTCGTAGCGCGACAGGTCGAGCGGCTTGGGCGCGCCGCGCATCGGCTGCACGGTGCCGTTGCCCCGGTGGACCGTCGGGGAGGGGGAGGTGCGCGGCCTGAACTGGAGCACCCGGTGCTCCTCATCAGAGCTTATGGGCCGCTGGGATTTCATGGTGCGAGGATCACTCCGAAGCAGCGGTTTTTGATAGCATACGTGGTGAACGCGTTGCAGAAAATCTTCTCAACGCGTACGTGCATTGCGCTTTTGCACGACCTCTTCGCGAAGGCCCGCGACAGCGGTCGTCATGCCGGTGTCAGGATGCGCGGGGTTGCGCTGCAAAACAGCCATGGCACCTGCCGTGCCCGGTCCCGCGAACATCGGCTTGTGATCTCCCTTTGCGCGCCGAACGCATTTTGTCGCCGCAAGGCCCGTGGCATAATCATGGAACCTGGACCACCGGTTGCAACCAACAATGTGAGGGGCTCTTCATGACCACGAACGCGCGCGAGCCGAGGGTGCATCCGGTGCCGATCCTGTCGCTTCGGCCGACGCAGATGACGGTCGGCATGCGCGAGGTCAAGGAGAAACGCAAACGCTGGCGCGAGCACGACAGCAAGAAGCAGGCCGATCTGCTCGGCAAGCACATGATCCCCGTCGTGTACGGGCCGGACAAGCGTTACTACGTGATCGACCATCATCATCTCGGCCGCGCATTGCACGACGAGGGCGTCAAGGAAGTGCTGGTGACTGTCGTCGGCGACCTCAGGATGGTCGAGCGCGAGGCCTTCTGGGGCGTGATGGACAACAAGCGCTGGGTCTATCCCTACGATTCCAAGGGCGAAAGGCGGCCGTTCCGCGACCTGCCGAAATCAGTCGCCGATCTCAGGGACGATCCCTTCCGCAGCCTCGCCGGCGAGCTCCGCCGCCTGGGGGGATTTGCCAAGGACACCACGCCGTTCTCCGAATTCCTGTGGGCCGACTATCTGCGCCGGAAATTGTCGCGCAAGGCGGTGGATGCCAATTTCGACAAGGCGCTGGAAAAGGCGCTGTCCGCGGCCAAGAGCAAGGATGCGATCTATCTGCCGGGCTGGTGCGGGCCGGCGGACGACGATTAGGCGCTGCGGCTCAGATCAGTCGCGCTGGAAGATCTTGGCGCCGGGGTAGATGCGCCGGGCGTAAGTCACGACCAGCGCGCGCTCCTGGGTTTCCAGGAAGGGCGTTCGGATCCGGCTCGATCCGATGATGAGGTGCCATAGGCCATTGAGCTTCTGAATGACGACGTTCATGTGAGTGATCCTCGAAGACTTTGCACTCCTGCAAATGTTGCCCGTTGCGGCAGTCTTGCGATTTCAGGATCGTGAGCGCGTGCGTAAAATTCCCGACACGGCTCGCACCCGCTGCAAGACAGCAGCAACTACCTATTAGTGTATGGCGGCTGCGGCCCCGCGACAGGACCTCATCACAGCCTCTTGAGCGAAGCCATTTTCTGTTCGCACGAAACCGTCCTGAAACAGAGCCGTCCCATCTGTTGGGTCTCGAGCTCACACAGGAGGCCAAAATGCGCCGTCTGGTTTTCGCAATTGCCTTGCTCGCGGTCGCCTCAGCAGGAATCTCGGCATCGTTTGCCGCAGTTCACCACGCCAAGACGTTGACATTTTCCGAGCGCTTTGCCCCGGCGCTCGAGTTGATGGCGAAGCGCTAGCGGCGTAGCGCGTCGCAGATCACTTCGGGGCTTGCGGACCGGGCGGGGACAGCAGGCGCTCCATCTCCGCGGCCGCCTCGCCGTCGCGCGCCTTCTGCAACAGCGTGTGGCGCTCGGCGCCGGCCGGTAGCTTCCTGGCGGCGGCGCGGGCCTCTTGTGTGAACTTGTCCAAGCGCTCCTGGAGAGACAGGGCCGGTTTTGTACGGTTGCGTTTCTTGGTCATGGTTTGGCCTTTCCGGCGCGGAGCCAACCATGCGGACGCGAGCGGCGTCCTTAACTTTTGTTGGAACGGGGGCGGGGATCGCGGGTTTCATGACGGCGGCGCCCGGCGCGCCATGGGTCCAATTCATGCAAACGGAGCGACTTCGCGTGCCCAGCGACACGATCCGTGCTGCGCTTGTCAGGCGTTTGCGCGTCTCTTCCGGCATTTCGGAGGAGGATGTCAGAGAAATCGAAGCGCTTCCGATCGCGGTGAGACAGTATCCGGCGGAGACGCCCGTGGTGAGGGATGGCGAGCGGGCCACCGAATGCTGCCTGATTGTCGAGGGATTTTGCGCGCGCTCCAAGACGATCGCGAGCGGCAAGCGACAGATTCTCTCCCTGCACATTCCGGGCGAGATCCCGGACCTGATGAGCCTGTTCCTGCACGTGATGGACCATGAGCTCTCGACGCTGACGCCATGCACGCTGGGCTTCATCAGCCACGATACGCTGCGAAGATTGCACCAACGCAGGCCGGTCGTCGCCGAGATGTTTTGGCGGGACACGCTGATCGACGCCGCGATGTTTCGCGAATGGATCGTCAATGTCGGCCAGCGTCCGGCGCCTGCACGCCTCGCCCATGTCATGATCGAGCTGCGCGAGCGCCTCAGGGTGATCGGTCGCGTGGACGGCAACACTTTCGAGATGCCGCTGACGCAGGAGCAGATCGGCGAGGCCCTGGGGATCACGGCGGTCCACGCCAACCGGGTGATCAAGCAGTTGCGCCAGGAGGGGATCGTGGAATTTCAGCGCGGCCGCGTCACCGTACTCGACGAGCAGAAGTTCTTCGAACTCGCGGATTTCGACGGCCGTTATCTCCACCAGTCCCCGACGCTTTGAGCCGCCCGATGCCGCGGTCGGCCGTGCGCGGCCCGTCGTCGTGGACTTCCGCTGGCGGGGTGCGCCGTTCCTGAAAGTGTCGATTACGCTGGATGTCGAGGAGGCGCAGGCGGCGGACCGGGCCGAACGTGCGGCCCAACGGCGCAGGTAAAATTGACGTATCGCAAATCGGCGTCGGCGGCGGCCGCTAAGGTCCGCCGGCATGACAGCCGAACCAGCATTGCGCTCCCGCGTCGCCAGGTGGGCTCCGGATCATGCCGACCTGGAGACGCGACGATGAGCCTGATCCTTCGCATTCTGTTTGTCCTGGCCGGAGCCATCACCGCGCTGTTCGTCGCGCGTGATGCGCTGAACTTCACAATCATCCAGACCTTCGTCGCCATACTGCTCGTGACGGCCGTCCTGCTCGCCGGAAGTCTCTGGAGCCTGCGGCGGAAGACGTGAGCGCCACGGAAGCCAAAAGACCGGCCGGGCTGAGCGAGGCCGAGGCTCGGGCGCGGTTGGAAGAGGACGGCGCCAACGAGTTGCCTCGGCCCGAACGACGCAGTCCGCTCCGCATCGTCATGGAAGTGCTGCGCGAGCCGATGCTCGTGCTGCTGCTTTGCGGTGGGCTGGTCTACCTCGTGCTCGGCGATCTCAGGGAAGCGCTGATCCTCTTGGTCTTCGGTGCGATGTCGATCGTGATCACGGTGGTGCAGGAGACCCGGACCGAGCGCGTTCTGGAAGCCTTGCGCGACCTGAGCAGCCCGCGCGCGCTCGTGGTGCGGGACGGTGCGCGTCGGCGCATCCCGGGCCGCGAGGTCGTGCGCGGCGACCTGCTCGTCCTCGGCGAAGGCGACCGGATTCCGGCCGACGCCGCGCTGGTGGACGCGCGCGATCTGCAGATCGACGAGTCGCTGCTGACCGGCGAGTCGGTGCCCGTCCGCAAGCGGGCTGCCGGCAAGGCCATGTCAGCCGATCAGCGGCCGGGCGGCGAGGATCAGCCCTTCGTGTATTCCGGTTCTCTCGTCGTGCGGGGCGACGGGCTGGCGCTGGTCGAGGCCACCGGCCCGCGCAGCGAGATCGGGAAGATCGGGCTGTCGCTGCGCGGCTTGCAAACCGAGCCGCCCCGGCTTCGGCAACAGACCGCAAGACTGGTGCGGCTCTGCTTCCTCGGCGGCGCGGTCGTCAGCGTGGCCGCCATCGCGCTCTACGGAGTCTTGCGTGGGGACTGGCTGCAAGCGCTGCTTGCGGGCATCGCCATCGGCATGGCGATGTTGCCGGAAGAATTTGGCGTCGTGCTCACGGTCTTCATGGCGATGGGAGCCTGGCGGATTTCGCAGGCGCGCGTCCTGACGCGGCGAGCCGCAGCCATCGAGGTCCTCGGCTCTGCGACCGTGCTGTGCACCGACAAGACCGGGACACTGACGCAGAACCAGATGTCCGTCGCGGAGTTGCGGCTGCTCGACGGGGCACGCATGCGTCCGGAGAGCGCCGGGCGGGATGACGCCAGGCCTGAATTCATCGAGCTGGCGCGTTGCGGTGCCCTGGCGAGCTCTCCGGAACCGTTCGACCCGATGGAGAAGGCTCTGCATCTGTTCGCGCAGGACGCCTTGCGGGGAGGCGATGCGCCGGACGGCGACCGGACGCTGGTGCGTACCTACGGTCTGCGCCCCGAGCTGCTGGCCATGACGCAGGTCTGGCGCACGGCCAGCCGGGCGGACCTCGTCGCATGCGCCAAGGGCGCGCCCGAGGCGATCGCGCGCCTGTGCAGGATGAACGCTGCTGATCAGGATTCGGTGCGAGATGCCGCCAGCGCGATGGCGAGGGACGGGCTTCGCGTGTTGGGGATGGCCGTTGCCGCCTGCGATGAGTCTTCACTCCCGCCGACCCAGGAGGATTTCGCGTTTCGATTTGTCGGCCTGGTCGGGCTTGCCGATCCGCTGCGGCCCCATGTCCCGGAGGCGGTTCGCGAATGCCGCGCGGCGGGGATCCGCGTCGTCATGATCACGGGCGATTATCCGGCAACCGCCGTTGCCATCGCGAACCAGGCCGGACTCGACGTCCGTGACGTCATGACCGGCGATCAGGTCAGGCTGGCGGATGATCCGGAGCTTGCGAAACGCGTCGGGCATGTCAACGTGTTCGCCCGGGTTTTGCCGGAGCAGAAGCTGCGCATCGTCCAGGCGATGAAGCTCAACGGCGAGATCGTGGCGATGACCGGCGACGGCGTCAACGACGCGCCTTCGCTCAAGGCCGCCCACATCGGCATCGCGATGGGAGGGCGCGGGACCGACGTCGCGCGAGAGGCGTCGGCGATCGTGCTGCTCGACGACGATTTCGGTTCGATCGTGTCGGCTATTCGTCTGGGCCGCCGCATCTACGACAATCTGCGGAAGGCGATGGCCTTCATCTTCGCCGTTCATGTGCCGATCGCCGGACTTGCGCTGCTGCCCCTGGTCTTCGGGCTGCCGCTGATCTTCAGTCCGGTGCACATCGCATTTCTGGAGCTGATCATCGACCCCGTATGCTCGCTGGTGTTCGAGGCGGAGCGGGACGAGCGCGATGCGATGACGCGTCCGCCGAGGCGGCCTGATGCCGCGCTGTTCTCGTGGGCACTGGTTGGCTGGAGCGTGCTTCAGGGTGCCCTCGCATTTGCCCTGACCGCCATCATATTCGTCGGCGCGCTTCGCTCCGGCCTCGTCGCCGACGAGGCGAGGACGCTCGCCTTCGTGACGCTCGTCGTCTGCATTGTCGCTCTGGTCCTGGTCAATCGGTCCTTCAGCGCATCGTTCGCGTCCGCATTCTTCCGTCCAAATCCCGCATTGACCTGGATCTTCGCGGGGGTGGCTCTCGTTCTCGCCACCGCGCTGCTCTGGCCGCCGGCCTCCAGCCTGTTCCGCTTTGGTCCGCTGCATGCGGACGATCTGATGATCGCGCTCGGCGCGGGGCTGCTGGTGCTGACGGTGCTCGAATTGCTGAAACCGCTGTGGGCGCGGCGGCTTCGGTTCTAGCTCTCATCCGGGGAGCGCGTCTTCGGCGGCGCATCGGTTTCGTGCGTCTCGTCCCTGGCGCCGAGCATCCGGTGCAGCCAGTGCTCGGCGCGGTTGCCGACGGTGAGAATCAGGAAGGCCAGTGTCAGCGCCGTTCCGACGATCGGCCACTGGCCGACGCCGCAGGCGATGCCGAGGCAGGCGGCGAGGAAGGTGCAGGCGGCACTGGTCAGGCCGCGGACGCGAAACCTGTCGCTTTCGTGGACGATGACGCCGGCACCGAGGAAGCCGATGCCGGTGAGGATGCCCTGGATGACGCGGCTTGCCGCATCGGTGATCTTGCCCGCCTCGGCGAACTGCACGGCCAGCAATACGACGGTTGCGGTCGAGAGCCCGACGATGCCGAGCGTCTTCAGCCCGATCGGCTTGCCGTGCAGGTCACGATTGAGGCCGATGGCGCAGCCTGCGAGCGTGGCGACGCCGAGGCGCAGAAGGATCTCGGGCCAGTTCAGCACGGTCATTGCCCGTCAGTCACCGCGTCATTCACTTCTTCGGCAGCCGGCCCATCAAGTAGAACTCGTCGTTCGGCCGCATGCCGGTGAAGTTCGCCAGCCGGTTCGACAGCGCGAAGAAGGCCGAGATCGCGGCGATGTCCCAGATGTCGTCGTCGCTGAAGCCGTGCGGCGCAAGCGCGGCGAAATCCTCCTCCGAGATGCGCTGCGCGTCGGCCGAGACCTTCATCGCGAAGTCGAGCATCGCCTTCTGCCGCGGCGTGATGTCGGCCTTGCGATAGTTCACCGCGACCTGGTCGGCGATCAGCGGGTTCTTGGCGCGGATGCGCAGGATAGCACCATGGGCGATCACGCAATACTGGCACTGGTTGGCCGCCGAGGTCGCCACCACGATCATCTCCCGTTCGGCCTTGGTGAGGCCGCCGTCCTTCTCCATCAGCGCGTCGTGATAGGCGAAGAACGCGCGGAACTCGTCCGGACGGTAGGCCAGCGTGAGGAAGACGTTCGGCACGAAGCCGCTCTTCTCCTGCACGGCGAGAAGGCGCGTGCGGATGTCGTCGGGCAGGGTGTCGAGGGCGGGAGCTGGGAAGCGTTGCGCGGCTGTTTTTGTCATGAGCATGGATTCCGGCTTGGGGCCGGCAACCATAGTCGATGCGGACGCGGGGCTCAACGTGCCACAGGGCACCGGTTGGCGCGGCGCGACGGCGCATCTGCGGTTTGGATGCGCATTGGGGAATGGCGCTCATTCACCTTGCTCCGTCATTGCGAGCGCAGCGAAGCCATCCAGAGTGTTTCCGCGGAGGGATTCTGGATTGCTTTGCTGCGCTCGCAATGACGAAGTGGGTGGCGCGTGGCCTTACCGCAGCGGCTTCTTCAACAGCGAGAAGCGGTCGGGATCGAGGCCCATCGAGGGCTGCAGCATCGGGGCTTCGGCGGTGCCGAGCGTCTTCGCGGGTGGTGCCTGGAACACCGGGTCGTTCGGCACGTCGCGCTGCGAGGTGGCGCCGCGCCAGCGCTCGAGCACGGCGCTGACGAAATGCATGTCGTGACCGGAGGTCACCGACGGCACGCTGCTGATGGTGGCTTCGCCGCGCGGCAATTGGTGCGGCGGCACCTCCTTGAAGCGCAAGCGCGTCGGCAGTGCGACGCCTTCGCCGAACGCCAGCACCTCGCGGGTGCCGAGCGAGGGTACGAAGGAGAGTAGGTTCGCGGCCGCATCCGACACCGCGGCGCGCAGCAGCGCCTGGTCGCGCTCGTTGGCAAGACGCATCGTGAACAGCGTGTTGCACTGGGAGATGATGGTGGCGTCGAGCTCGGCCGGACGCTGGGTGATCAGCCCGAGATAGACGCCGTATTTGCGGCCTTCCTTGGCGATGCGCGACACCGCCTTACGGGTCGGCCCGAAGCCCACATTGCGGTCGGCGGAGGCGTAGCGATGCGCTTCCTCGCAGACGAACAAGAGCGGCGAGACGCCGTCGCTCCACAGGCCGAAGTCGAAGGCCATGCGGCAGAGCACCGAGACGACGGAATCGATCACTTCGGCCGGGAAGCCGGCGAGTTGCATCACCGTCATCGGCTTGCCGTTGGCGGGCAGGCGGAACAGGTGGCTGATCACCTCGGCCATGGTGTCGCCGCCGACATTGGCGTTGTCGAACATGAAGGCGTAGCGCGGATCGTTGCGCACCGCCTCGATACGCGAGATCAGCTTGTGATAGATGATGCGCGAGGAGCGGTTTTCGAGCTTGCCCATGCGCTCGTCGATCAGCGACATCAGATCGACGAGACGATAAGGCACCGGTGTGTCGACCGTGTAGCCGATCTGCTTGGGGTCGATGCGCTTGAGGCCGATGCGGTCGGCGTTCTGGTATTGGGTGTAGACGCCTTTGGCGAGCGGGATCACCTCGGCGAGGATGTCGAGCTCCTCCGGAACGCCCGCGCGGCCGCCGAACAGCACGTCGACGATTTCCTCGAAGTTGAACAGCCAGAACGGCAGCTTCAGGTTCCGCGGGTTCAGCACCAGCGCGCGGTCGCCGAAGCAGCGGCCATATTCGTTGTGCACGTCGAGCAGGAAGATGCGGAGGTTCGGGCGCGCCTTCAGGATCTCGTTGAGCAGCAGCGAGACGCCGGTCGATTTGCCGACGCCGGTCGATCCCAGCACGGCAAAATGCTTGGACAGCATTTCCTCGACGTCGACATAGGCGATCACCGAGCGGTCCTGCTGGAGGAAGCCGACGTTGATCTGGTCCGATCCGGTCGGCGCGTAGATCGTGCGCAGCTCCTGGCTCGTGATCAGGTCGACCGCGTCGCCGATGGTCGGATAATTGGTGACGCCGCGCTGGAATTTGGCCTTGTCGGCGGCGTTGAGGATCTCGCCGAGCAGGTCGACCGAGGCGATGGCGATGTAATTGTCGGCGCTCGACAGATTCTCGCAGGAGACCTCGGTGATCATCGCGACGATGACCGAGCTGGCGCAGCGAATGCTGACGAAACGGCCGACGGTCGCCCGAACCTCCGAGATCGGCATCTGGCTTGCCGCCAGAAGCCCGACCCGGGCGAGCGATCCACGTACCGAAATCACGCGTCCAAAGGATGTCACGATGAATGAACCTGGCAAGAGCACGGGGGTTGCACCGGACTATGCGCGGCCGCGGCTGCACAAACGGTTAAACGGCAGCCGCGGCCGCTTCGTTAAATCCGCGACAATTCGGCCGATAGATTCGTTCCTGATGCATATCTGTGGGCGGAAACGGCCGGAAAGTGCTGCTTTTTGGGGCCAGCAGGCTTTCGATCGAATTAGGGAAGATTTTACCATTCGGGCAGTTCGTCCGCCGTTCGGGGATGGTTCTGCTCAAGCGCGGGGCGCCATTCGGTCCGGGATGCAAGGGTTGGTTTGTTGACGGGACCTAATCATTTGTACATTAGTACAAATGAACCCGCGGCCTCGGTGCCGCCTCCGGGCGCGTGAGCCAATTGCGGCCCTGTGCCCGAATGCGCGATCCGGTTCCTGCGGATCGCAGCCACGCCAGGAGGAAGCATGCAGCCCGAACCGATCCTCGATCTTGCCCATCTCGGCCATATGGAGCTGCTGACGCCCAAGCCCGACGAGAGCCTGAAATTCTTCGTCGACGTGATGGGCATGACAATCAGCGGCCGGAAGGGCGAGTCGGTCTACCTGCGGGGCTGGGACGATTACGAGCGCTATTCGCTCAAGCTCACGGCGTCGAAGACCTCAGGCATGGAGCACATGGCGCTGCGTGCGCGCAGCCAGCAGGCGCTGGAGCGCCGCGTCGCCGCCCTCAAGGGCTCCGGGTTCGACATCGGCTGGATCGACGGCGACATGGGGCAGGGGCCGACGTTCCGCTGCCGAGATCCCGACGGCCACATCGTCGAGCTGTATTACGAGACCGAATGGTATCAGGCGCCGCCGGAGCTGAAGCCGGCGCTGAAGAACCAGGCGCAGCGCTTTCCCGCCCGCGGCGTCAATGTCCGCCGCCTCGACCATCTCAACTGCCTGGCCGTCGACATCAAGGCCAACCGCGAGTTCTTCGAGAACTATCTCGGCTGCCGGCTCACCGAGCAGATTGTGCTCAACGACGGCCGGGAGGCGGCGATGTGGCTGACGATGTCGAACAAGAGCTACGACTTCGCCTATTCGCTCGACCATTCCGGCACACCCGGCCGCTTCCACCACGTCACCTACGCGCTCGACAGCCGCGAGGAGATTCTGCGCGCGGCGGATATCTTCCTGGAGAACGGCATCCACATCGAGACCGGCCCGCACAAGCACGCGATCCAGCAGACCTTCTTCCTCTATGTCTACGAGCCCGGCGGCAACCGCGTCGAAGTCGCCAACGCCGGTGCGCGCCTCATCCTCGCCCCCGACTGGAAGCCGATCGTGTGGACCGAGGAGGAGCGCAAGAAAGGGCAGGCGTGGGGCCTGAAGACCATCGAGTCCTTCCACACCCACGGCACGCCGCCGGTGGAAGTGAAGAAGCACGCATAATATTCAGTGGGCAGGCGATCGCACGCGTGCGATCGTTTCGCGCACGCCTGTCCAGGCCGGCTTGTCGGGGGCGAACTGCCTGCGCAGGCTCGTGACGAGCTCCTCGATCTGCGCGTCGCTCATGCTGTTCCTGAACGCAGGCATGTAGCCGAGATCGCTCGATGCTGGCTCGGCGATGCCGTGCAAGATCACCTGCACGAGATTGTCCGGTGATGCGCTGTGCAGATTGCTGTTGAGCGCGAGCGAGGGCCGGCTGCCGAACAGCGGCAGGCCGCCGACCTCGTGGCAGACGGCGCAGGCGCCCTGATAGAGCCGCGCGCCGGTGGAGGCGGCGGTGGTGACTTGCGTTGCGCTCTCGAGCCTGGCGGCAAGCGCATCCGGCGCCTCGGTGGCGGCGTCGTTGAACGAGTTGAGATAGACGGCCATCGCGCGAATGTCCTGATCGGGCAGGGCCGTGAGATCCCTGACAACAGGCGCCATCGGGCCGGCGGCGACGCCGTGATAGCGCGACTGGCCGGTGCGCAAATAGGCGTAGAGCTCGTCCTCGCTCCAGGGGATCGGTGCATGCGACAGCGACGTCAGCGGCGGCGCCTCCCAACCCTCGGCAAAGCCGCCGGCGAGATAGGCCTCGCGCTGCTCGGCGCCGAGCGCGTTGCGCGGCGAATGGCAGGCGCTGCAATGGCCGAGACTTTCGACCAGATAGGCGCCGCGATTCCACTGCGCGGACTGCGCGGGATCGGGCTTGAAGTCCTTCGTCTGATGAAACAGCGCATTCCAGCCCGCGAGCAGCGGGCGAATGTTCAACGGGAAGGCGAGCGTGTTCGCGGGCGCCGTCGCGCGCGCCGCGGGCTGCGCCATCAGGTAGGCGTAGAGCGCCTGGAGGTCGGCCTCGCTGGTCTTGGAAAAATGCGTGTAGGGGAAGGCGGGATAGAGCTGCCGTCCGTCGCGATGCAGCCCGTCGCGCATCGCGCGCTCGAAGGCGGGATAGGACCAGGCGCCGATGCCGGTCTCGACGTCAGGCGTGATGTTGGTTGCGTAGATCGTGCCGAACGGCGTCGCAAGCGCGCGGCCGCCGGCGTTGAGCGCACCGCCGATCGTGGTGTGGCACTCCGCGCAATTGCCGAGCGCGGCAAGCTGCGCGCCGCGGGCGATGGTTGCCGCGGAATAGACCGATGCATCGGGCCGCGCGATCGGCGCGATGGCGCGCCCGGGCAAGAGGGCGGCGCCAACGCCGATCGCGGCGGTGCAGACGGCGGCAATGGTCGCAAAGATGCCGGCGCGCCTGGCGAACGGATTCTGCCAGATGCGCGATGGCTGCGGCGCTGCGGGAGCGGGCAGGGCCTGCGGCGCGGCCGGCGCGTCGCCGTGCAGGCCCCGGAGGATGCGCTCGGGCGTGAACGGGGGCTCGCGGAAGCGCACGCCGGTGGCATCGAAGATCGCATTCGCAATTGCCGCCGCGCTCGGCACCGAGGCGGACTCGCCGACGCCGAGCGGCGGCTGGTCCGGCCGCGGCAACATCAAGACGTCGATCTTGGGCACGTCGGAGAAGGGGATGATCGGATAGGCGCCCCATTCGCGCGCCGCCACCGCACCGCGCTCGAACGAGACCTCCTCCATCAGCGCGCGGCTGGTGGACTGGATGACGTTGCCGTGGATCTGGTGGCGCACGCCGTCCGGATTGATCATCAGACCGGAGTCCTGCCCGGCGACGACGCGCGTCACGCTGACGTCGCCGGTCGTCTTGTTCACGGCGACGTCGGCGACCCAGGCCGCCCACGCCGCGCCATAGCCCGGAAACTTGCTGTGGACATAGAGCGCATAGGCAAAGCCGCGCCCGTGCACGACCTCGCCGTCCTTCTCTTCGCGGACCGGCCGCGGCGTCCAGCCCGCGCGCTCGGCCACCGCATTGACGAGATCGACGGCACGCTGGTCTTTCAGGTAGCGCAGCCGGTATTCGATCGGGTCGACGCCGGCTTCCGTTGCGGCCTCGTCGATGTAGGATTCATGCGCAAACGTGTTCGGCAGCGCCGAGACGCCGCGAAGCCAGGACGCGCGCACGATCGGCGCCATGTCATGGGCGACGACGCGCATGTGGTCGTAGTCGTAGGGCGGGATCGCGGTGCGGTCGCCCATCTGGAGCACGGCCGGATCGGGCGAGACGCGACCGGTCAGCAGCAGCGCCAGCGTCGGCGCGGCGTTCGAGGGATAGCGCGTGGCGAGGTCGTAAGCCGCGACGCCGCCGTCGGCGTTCAGGCCGCCATTGACGTCGATGAGCTGCGCGGTGCCCTTGGGCTCCCAGGCGTGCTCCTGCTCGCGCGTCAGCTGCACGCGCACCGGACGGCCGACCGCGCGCGACAGCAGCAGCGCATCCGCGGTGACGTCGTCGGCGCAGTTGCGGCCGTAGCAGCCGGCGGCCTCCAGCCGGATGACTTCGATCTCGCTCTCGGGGCGCTCGATCAGCAGCGCCAGATCGCCGCGCAGCAGATGCGGATTCTGCGTGCCCGACCAGACGCGGATGTCGCCGCTCTGGAAGTCGGCGACCGCGCAGGACGGGCCGATCGAGGCATGCATCTGGTACGGCCACACATAGGTGCGCTGCATCGGCTTGGCGGCGCCTGATATCGCCGCATTGACGTCGCCCTTGTCGATCAACGTCCGCGGCGTCGACGGATTGGCGCGCAACGCGGTCTCGACATCGGCGAGGTCGGTGAGGGTGGGCGTCGGCTTCCAGCTCACCTTGAGCTGCTCCGCGGCGCGAATCGCATTCTCCTCGCGCTCGGCGACGATTCCGACGAAATCGCCGATGTGCACGACGGCTATGATGCCGGGAACGTCGCGCACCGAGGATTCGTCGACCGCGAGCAGGCTGGTGCCGACGAACGGCCCGGCATCGACGCCGGCATAGGGCGGACGCACGACGCGGCCGTGCAGCATGCCAGGCAGGCGGACGTCGTGCACGAAGGTCAGCTCGCCCGTGGCCTTCGCCGGCAGGTCGACCCGCGGCATCGACTGGCCGACGATGGCGTAGTCGCCGACGGGCTTGACGGCGACGTCGTCGGCAAGCTCGAGCCGGATCGTCTCGCCGCCGATCAATTCGCCATAGCTGACGCTGCGGTTGTCGTGCCCGCGCACGAGGCCGTCTTCGATCTTGAGGTCGGCCTCCGGCAACTCCAGCCGCTCGGCTGCGCGCGCGATCAGGAAGTGGCGCGCCTGCGCCGCGGCCTTGCGCAGGGGCACGGCAGTGATCTGGATGGTTTCACTGGCGATCGTGGCGCCCTGGTTCGGCACGACAGCGGTATCGCCGAGCACGATGACGACGCGCGCAAAGGACACGTCGAGCTCCTCGGCGACGATCTGGCCGAGCGCGGTGCGGATTCCGGTGCCGAGATCGACATGACCGTTGTAAGCGGTGACCGAGCCGTCTGCGGTGATGCGGACGAAGGTCTCGGATGTGATCTCGTCCACGGTGCGGACGACGACGAGCGAGCCTGATTGCCGCTCAGCTCCGTTCGAGGCAGGGGAGGCCATCAGTCCGCGGCCTCGGTGAGCTGCCCCGATGCGCGCATCACGGCGCGCAGGATTTCGACATGCGTGCCGCAGCGGCAGAGATTGTAGCGCAGCGCCGCCAGCGCTTCCTGTTCTGTCGGCTGCGGGTTGATCGCGAGCAGCGCCTTGGTGGTCATGATCATGCCGTTGAGGCAGTAGCCGCATTGCGCGGCCTGCTCGTCGATGAAGGCCTGCTGCACCGGATCAGGCTTGTCGCTTGTGCCGAGCCCTTCGAGCGTCACGATGTCGCGTCCCGCGCAGCCGCCGACCGGGATGACGCAGGAGCGCGCGGCGGCGCCGTCGATCAGGACAGTACAGGTGCCGCATTCGCCGAGGCCGCAGCCATATTTCGGACCGTTGAGCGCGAGGTCGTTGCGCAGCACATAGAGTAATGGCGTTGCGCGCTCTGCAGTGATCTCGTGGATCCTGCCGTTCACGGTGAGGCGGATCGGTGTCTGCGTCATCCTGTTCCCAAGCCCCGCGACGATCGGGTCGCAAAAATTGCACGTTGCGACGATACCGTTTGTACACAAACGTGCAAGCGGCCATGCCGCAGTGCAGCGCGACTGCCCGCTTTGTGGACAAAGGCGGCAGGCAAATGAGGTTTTATTCGGCAGCGCATCTTTTCGCGCGCGCCGCCGCTTGACAGCTATCGGGACCGCGCGCAACATCGTTCGTATACGAATGATAACCGCAGTGTCCGCTGGCTTGCACATGGTGACTGAAACGACGAGCGCCGCCACCGACAAGATCCGCTGCGATGCCTGTCCGGTGATGTGCTACATCAAGCCGGGCGCGGCGGGCGCCTGCGATCGCTATGCCAATCACGACGGCAAGCTCGTTCGCGTCGATCCGCACGTGATCCTGGAGCGCACCGTTTCGCATGGCGGCAAGCTTGTGCCGTTCAGCCGCACGGAAGACTGGGACGGCAAGATCGTCCACGAACCCTCGACCTTCGTCACCGCGATCGGTGCGGGCACGACCTATCCGGACTACAAGCCGGCACCGTTCATCGTCTCTGCGGAAGTCGACGGCGTCGACATGGTGACCGTCGTCACCGAGGGAATCTTCTCCTATTGCGGCATCAAGGTGAAGGTCGACACCGACCGCTATCTGGGCCCGGAGACCGCGACCGTGCGCGCGCAGGGCGAGGCGGTCGGCCACGTCACCACCAGCGAATACGGCTCGCAGATGCTGTCGCTCGGCGGGGTGCATCATCTCACCGGCGGCTCCAAGAAGGAGGGCCGCGTCACCTGCGATACGCTGATGGACCTCGCCAATTGCAAGGCGGTCGAGCTCACCATCGACGGCGGCGCCACGGTGGTGGTGCAGGCCGGCCAGCCGCCGATCGTCAACGGCGCGAAAGAAGAGCGCATGCGCGTCGGCTGCGGCTCGGCGACGATCGGCATGTTCGCCAAGCAATGGCATGGCAAGGTCGACGAGGTCGTGGTCGTCGATGACCACATCACCGGCGTGCTCTCAGAGCACCAGGCCGGCAAGCTGCTCGACATCGCCGACACCGGCATCAAGATGAAGGGCCGGCGCTCGACGCCCGGCCGCTATTTCCAGGTCGCCGATCCCGGCACGGGGTGGGGCGGCACCAACATTTCCGATCCGCTCGCGATCCTCGGACCGTTCGATGCGAAGGAGGCCAAGCCAGGCCTCTCCATGCTGATGGTTTCCACGACGGGTGAGCATTCGTCCTATTACGTGCTCGACGAGGCCTTGAAGCCGGTCGAGACCGAGATGCCGGCCGATTTGAAGTTCTCGGTCGAGCGCATTCAGGAGAATTGCGAGCCGGCGCTGTGCACCGTGCTGTTCATGGCCGGTGCGGGCGGCTCGCTGCGCGCGGGCGTCACCGACAATCCGGTGCGGCTGACGCGCTCGGTGAAGGACGCGCTGACACGCGTCACGAGCGGCGGCGCACCGGTCTATGTCTGGCCCGGCGGCGGCATCACTTACATGGTCGACGTGACGCAGATGCCTTCAGGCGCGTTCGGCTATGTGCCGACGCCGGCGCTGGTCGCGCCGATCGAGTTCACGATGAAGCTGTCCGACTACGCCGCGCTCGGTGGACACATGGATTACGTCAAGCCGCTCTCGGAAGTACAGAACGGCGAGGATGTCCGCCAGTTGCCCTGGCAGAACCCGATTCCAGGGCCCCGGGCATGACACGGCTCCCGCAAATCGCATTGCTGTCTGATGGTCGGCGGCTGCATTTGCAGGATGGGCCGATTGATCTGATCGTCGAAGCGAGGGGGGGCGCGGGCGAGGTGCGTGCGGCCTATGACGCCGCAGCGCGCCGCTTCACCGGACTGCTCGATGAGCTCTGCGTGGAGCTGACGGAGCTGCGCAAGGCAGCGGAACCCGGAGCGTGCCCACTGAAGGGCGCCGTTGCGCGCCGCATGTATGCCGCCGTTGCGCCCTATGCCCCCGATTGCTTCATCACGCCGATGGCCGCGGTGGCGGGCAGCGTGGCCGAGGAGATTCTGGGCGCAATGCTGAACGCGGCGTCGCTCGACCAGGCCTATGTCAACAATGGCGGCGACATCGCGCTGCATCTTGCGCGAGGCGAACATTTTTCGGTCGGCCTGATGGACCGGCCCGATCGCGACGGCGTGATGCGGAGAATAAAGGTCGATGCTGATGATCCCGTGCGGGGGATCGCGACCAGCGGGCGCCACGGCCGCAGCTTTTCGCTCGGCATTGCCGACGCCGTGACGGTGCTGGCGGCAACGGCCGCGCAGGCCGATGCGGCGGCCACGATCATCGCCAACGCCGTCGATCTGCCCGCGCATCCCGCCATCGTCCGGCAGCCCGCGAACGAGCTTCAGCCCGACAGCGATCTCGGCGCGCGTCTGGTCACCCGCAACGTCGGCGAATTGTCGCCGGCCGAGATTTCGGCCGCGCTGGAATCTGGCGCGGAATGTGCACGGCAATTGTTCGATCGCGGATTGATCGAGGGTGCCGTGTTGCAGCTCAGTGGTGATATGCTCGTCATCGGAACAAAAGATATTGAACGGCAACGATCGCGCCCGTCTGTGCTGGAGAACGCGGTTCATGCCTGAGCAGGGAAGAGCCCAAGGGAAACAATCATGAGCGCGATCATCCGCAAGATCGTCACGGTCGTCGAAGAGACGCAAATGGAGATGGGCCGCCAGGTCTCGCCGCCGACCCGGCGCGCCGCGGCCATCGCCGTGATCGAAAATCCCTTTGCCGGACAATATGTCGAGGATCTCGCGCTGCTGATCGCGATCGGCGAGGAGCTCGGCGAACTGCTGTCGAAGCGCGCAGTCGCGGCGCTCGGGATCGACGGGGCGAAGGTGCAGAGCTACGGCAAGGCGGCGGCCGTCGGTGAGAACGGCGAACTGGAGCATGCGGCAGCGATCCTTCACCCGAAGATGGGCGCGCCGGTGCGGAAGGTTCTGAGCAAGGGCGCAGCGCTGATCCCTTCGTCGAAGAAGCGCAGCGGCCCCGGCACGACGCTCGATATCCCCCTGGGTCACAAGGATGCGGCCTTCGTGCGCAGCCACTTCGACGGCATGGAAGTACAGATCAACGACGCGCCGCGCGCCAACGAGATCATGGTCGCGGTCGCCGTTACCGACAGCGGCCGTCCGCTGCCGCGTGTCGGCGGGCTGACGGTTGCGGAGATCAAGGGCGAGGACGGTCTGAGATAGAGTTTGAACCGGGGAGGCGGGCACTGCTTCCCCGACAAGATCACGCTGAAGACGTAGAGAGTTCAAAACTGGAGGTTGGGATGCGAGCGAGAAACTATTCTGTGGGCGCGGCCTTCGCGCTTCTGGCCGGCGGCATGGCTCATTCGGCGGTGGCACAGGACATCAAGATCGGCGAGATCAACAGCTACTCGCTGCTGCCGGCCTTCACCGAGCCCTATCGCAAGGGCTGGCAGCTCGCCGTGGAAGAGATCAACGCGGCCGGCGGCATCAACGGCAAGAAGCTCGTCGTCGTCTCCAAGGACGACGGCGGCAAGCCGGCGGATGCGCAGACTGCGGCCAACGAGCTGGTGTCGAGCGAGGGCGTCGCGATGCTCACGGGCACCTTCCTGTCGAACATCGGCCTGGCCGTCAGCGACTTCGCCAACCAGAAGAAGGTGTTTTTCCTCGCGGCCGAGCCGCTGACGGACGCCGTGACCTGGTCGAAGGGCAACAAGTACACCTTCCGCCTGCGGCCCTCGAACTACATGCAGGCCGCGATGCTGGTGGAAGCAGCCAGCAAGCTGCCGGCAAAGCGCTGGGCGACGATCGCGCCGAACTATGAGTACGGCCAGTCGGCGGTTGCCGTGTTCAAGAAGCTGATGTCGGAGAAGCGTCCCGACATCCAGTGGGTGGACGAGCAGTGGCCGCCGCAGGGCAAGATCGATGCGGGGCCGGTGGTTCAGGCGGTTGCCGCGGCCAATCCCGAGGCGATCCTCAACGTCACCTTCGGCGCCGACCTCGTGAAGCTCGTGCGCGAAGGCAACACCCGCGGCCTGTTCAAGGGGCGCGAGGTCGTGTCCTTCCTGACCGGCGAGCCCGAATATCTCGATCCGCTCAAGGACGAGACGCCGGAGGGCTGGATCGTCACCGGCTATCCCTGGTACTCGATCAAGACGCCCGAGCATGATGCGTTCCTGAAGGCCTACCAGGCCAAGTACAACGATTATCCGCGTCTCGGCTCGATCGTCGGCTACCAGACCATCAAGTCGGCCGCCGCGATCCTGGCAAAGGCCGGCTCGACCGATCCGGAGAAGCTGATTGCCGCAGCCGAGGGCCTGTCGATGCCGTCGCCGTTCGGCGAGATCACCTTCCGCAAGATCGACCACCAGTCGACCCTCGGCGCTTACGTTGGCAAGACCGCGCTGAAGGAGGGCAAGGGCGTGATGGTGGACTCTTCTTACAAGAAGGGCGCGGACTATCTGCCCAGCGATGCCGAAGTCGAGAAGCTGCGTCCGAAGGACTGATCTCTTTCTTCTCCCTCGCCCCGCTTGCGGGGAGAGGGGCGGGGTGAGGGGGAGCCTCCGCGAGGGAGGTAACCATCGAGCTTGCGGAGACTCACCCTCACCCGAATTGCTCCGCAATTCGACCTCTCCCCGCAAGCGGGGAGAGGTGAAGCAACACCTGAACCCGGACCGCCGATGGCCTTTTATGTCGTACAGTTTCTGACCGGTCTCGCCAGCGCAGCGTCGCTGTTCCTGGTGGCCTCGGGCCTGTCGATCATCTTTGGCGTGACGCGGATCGTGAATTTCGCGCATGGCGCCTTCTACATGATCGGCGCCTACATCGCCTTCACGCTCACCGAGCGGCTTTCGGGCGCGTTCGGTTTCTGGGGCAGTATCGTCGCGGCCGCGCTGGCCGTGGCGCTGATCGGCGTCATCGTCGAGATGGTGCTGCTCCGCCGCATCTATCACGCGCCCGAATTATTCCAGCTGCTCGCGACCTTCGGTCTGACCCTGATGGTCGAGGACCTCGTCGTGCTGATCTGGGGGCCCGACGATCTCGTCGGCCGCCGCGCGCCGGGCTTCAAGGGCGCGATCGATTTCTTCGGCCAGAACATCCCGAGCTATGACCTGTTCCTGATCGGGCTCGGCCCGGTCGTGCTCGGCATTCTCTGGCTGCTGTTCCAGCGCACGCGCTGGGGCGTGCTGGTGCGCGCGGCAACGCAGGACCGCGACATGGTCGCGGCTCTCGGCGTCAATCAGAAATGGTTGTTCACGTCGGTGTTCGCGGTCGGCGTCTTCCTCGCAGCGCTCGGCGGCGCGCTCCAGATCCCGCGCGATGCCGTGCATCACGCGATGGATCTGCGCATCATCGTCGAGGTCTTCGTCGTGGTCGTGATCGGCGGTCTCGGCAGCATCGTCGGCGCCTTCGTCGCGGCGGTGCTGGTCTCCGAGCTCAACGCCTTCGGCATCCTGATCTTCCCGAAGATCTCCATCATCCTGGTCTTCCTGGTGATGGCGGTGGTGCTGATCGTCCGCCCCTGGGGCCTGTTCGGCAAGCCGGAGGCGGCCGCGCGCAGGACGCCGGGTCTCACCGTCAATCCCTGGCGCCCGCTGTCGTCGAACGAGCGGCTGGCCGCGCTGGCAACGCTCGTCATTGCCGCAACGCTGCCGCTGTTCGCCGGCAACTACGCGCTGACCGTCGGCTCGGAGATCGCGATCTTCGTGATCTTCGCCGTCAGCCTGCACTTCCTGATGTCGGTCGGGGGACTCGCGTCTTTCGGCCACGCCGCCTATTTCGGCCTCGGCGCCTACGGCATCGCCTTCCTCGCCAAGATGGCCGGACTGCCGATGATCGTCTGCCTGTTGCTCGGGCCGCTGCTCGGCTGCATGGGCGCCGCGGTGTTCGGCTTCTTCGCCGTGCAGCTCTCCGGCGTCTACTTTGCGATGCTGACACTCGCCTTTGCGCAGATCGTCTGGTCGATCGCGTTCCAATGGGTGAGCGTCACCGGCGGCGACAACGGCATTCTGGGCGTCTGGCCGGAAAAATGGGCGGCGAGCCCGTCGCACTTCTATTGGCTGGCGCTCGGCGTCGCGGCGCTCGTCACGGTCGCGCTGCGGGCCATGGTGTTCTCGCCGTTCGGCTACGCGCTGCGGGCCACGCGCGACTCGCTCCTGCGCAGCGAAGCGATCGGTATCAACGCCAAGCGCATCCAGTGGACCGCCTTCGTGATCGCGGGCACGACCGCCGGCATCGGCGGCGCGCTGTTCGCCTATCTCAAGGGCAGCGTCTTCCCGGACAATCTCGGCATCTCGCTTTCGGTCGACGCGCTGGTCATGGTGCTGCTCGGCGGCGTCGAGACGGTGTCGGGCGCGGTGATCGGCGCCATCGTCTACAAGGCGCTCAACATCTGGCTGGTCAGCCAGACCGACCTGTCGAAGCTCGTGCTCGGCGGCTTCATCGTGCTGATCGTCGTCGTCTTTCCCAAGGGCATCGTCGGCATGCTGGAGATGCTGGCGCAGCGTCGCAGGAAGACATCGCCGCCGGGATCTCCCTTGCTTGCCAAGCCGATCGAGTCCGCCGAATGAGCGTCGCACCCCCACTTCTCGCGGTCGAAGGCCTGACCAAATCCTATGGCGGCATCCATGCCGTGCGCGGCGTCTCGTTCTCGCTGCGTGCCGGCGAGATCCTGGCGCTGATCGGCCCGAACGGCGCCGGCAAGAGCACCTGCTTCGACATGCTCAACGGCCAGAACAAGCCGGATTCCGGCCAGGTCCGCCTGCTTGGCGAAGAAACCACCGGCAAGAAGCCGCGCGAGATCTGGCGGCTCGGGGTGGGGCGTACCTTCCAGATCACCGCGACGTTCGCTACCATGACGGTGCGCGAGAACGTGCAGGTTGCGCTGATCTCGCACGGGAAGCAGCTGTTCAATCTCTGGGGCTCGGCGCCGAAGTTCGATCGTGGCGAAGCCGGCCGCTTGCTCGAGCTCGTCGGCATGAGCGGCTATGCGGATCGTCCCTGCGGCGAGCTCGCCTATGGCGACCTCAAGCGGCTCGAGCTTGCGGTCGCGCTCGCCAACCAGCCGAAACTCTTGCTGATGGACGAGCCGACCGCCGGCATGGCGCCGCGCGAGCGCGTCGATCTGATGCGGCTGACGGCTCAAATCGCGCGGGAGAAATCGATCGGCGTGCTCTTCACCGAGCACGACATGGACGTGGTGTTCGAGCACGCCGACCGCATCATCGTGCTCAACCGCGGCACGCTGATCGCCGAGGGCTCGCCCGCCGAGGTGCGCGGCAACCCGCAGGTGCAGGCGGTCTATCTCGGCGAGGGGCTCGTCTACGATGCCCGCCATCGCGACGGAGCCTCGGCATGAAACTCACGGTGCAGGACCTCAACAGCCATTACGGCCCGGCGCATATCCTGTTCGACATCGGATTCGAGGTCGGCGAGGGCGAGGTGGTGGCGCTGCTGGGCCGCAACGGCGCCGGCAAGTCGACGACGTTCCGCTCGATCGTCGGCCTCGTGGCGCAGCGCTCGGGCCGCATCCTGTTCGAGGGCAAGGACGTGTCGGTGCGGCCGACGCACGAGATCGTGCGCGAGGGGCTCGGCTACGTGCCGGAGGAGCGGCGAATCTTCACCGATCTGACGGTGGAGGAGAATCTCGAAGTCGGCCGGCAGCCGAAGCGCCCGAACGCGCCCTACTGGACGCGCGACAAGTTGTTCACGCTGTTTCCGAACCTCGGCGAGATGAAGAACCGCCCGGGCGGCCGCATGAGCGGCGGCGAGCAGCAGATGCTCACCATCGCGCGCACGCTGATGGGCAACCCGTCGCTGGTGCTGCTCGACGAGCCGTCGGAAGGCCTGTCGCCGAAGATCGTGGAACAGATGGTCGATGCCATCCTGACCATGAAGAAGGAGGGCGTCAGCATCGTCGTCTCCGAGCAGAATCTGCACTTCGCGCGGTTGATTTCCGATCGCGCTTATATCATCGAGCGCGGCCGCATCTGCTTCGGCGGCACCATGGCCGAGCTCGACGCGCGTCCGGACATCCGCGACGCGCATCTGTCGTTGTGACGGCAAAGGGAAGGTCGGGGAGCGGATGGCGAGAAGCGTTGCGGCGAAGAAGAGCGTCAAACCGGCAAAACCGCCTTACGTGCTCGACGAGCAGGTCGGCTTCATCCTGCGCCAGGTCTGGCAGCGCCACAGCTCGATCTTCTCCCGCGATATCGGGACCAATCTGACGCCGACGCAATGGGCGGCGCTGTCAAAGCTCGCCGAGACCGGGCCGTGCTCGCAGAACCAGCTGGGACGGCTGACCGCGATGGACGTCGCGACCATCAAGGGCGTGATCGACCGCCTGACGGCGCGCGGCCTGACTGAAACCAGCCAGGATCCCGAGGACGGACGGCGCCTGCTGGTGAGCCTGACGCGTGCCGGTCAGCAGCTAGCCGAGAAACTGGCGCCGAATGCGCTCGCCATCACCCGCGAGACGCTGGCGCCGCTCGACGCCAAGGAGCGCGAGATGCTGATGGCGCTGTTGAGCAAGTTGCGGTGAAATTGGCTGTCATTCCGGGGCACGCGCGCCGCGCGTGAACCCGGAATCCGGAGATTGTTGCTCGAGATTCCGGGGTCGCGCTCTCGCGCGCCCCGGAATGACGGCAAGTGCCGTCACTTCGCCACCACTTCCGGCACCCGGCCAGCGGGCGGGGTGTTGCGGCTGCGCTGGGTGCGGACGATGCCGTCGATGATGGTCATGCCGATGCCGGGGAGGTCGCCGAGCTGGACGCTCTCCAGGATGTTCTTGCCCGGCGAGTGCTGCGCCTTGTCCATGATGACGAAATCCGCGGCACGGCCGACCTCGATCAGGCCGCAATCGAGCTGCCGCATCCGCGCGGTGTTGCCGGTGGCGAGGCAGAAGGCGATCTCGGCCGGCAGCTCGCCGATCGAGGACAGCATCGAGACCATGCGCAAGATGCCGAGCGGCTGCACGCCGGAGCCGGCCGGCCCGTCGGTGCCGAGGATGACGCGGTGCAGGTCGCCCATTTCGCGCGCGATGCGCAGCGTATAGAGCGCCGAGCGCTCGTTGCCGTTATGAACGATCTCGAGCCCGCGCTTGCAGCCCTCGCAGATGCAGCGGATCTGGTCGTCGGGAAGGGCGGTGTGGCCGCCATTGATGTGGCCGACCACGTCGGTGTCGGCCTCCAGCACCACGTCCTTGTCGATCAGGCCGGAGCCGGGGATCGAGGGGCCGCCGGTGTGGATGGTGCTCTGGATGCCGTATTTGCGCGCCCAACCCACCATCTTGCGCGCAGTGGGTCCGTCCTTGACGCCACCGAGGCCGACTTCGCCAAGCAGCTTGACGCCGGCGGCGGCCAATTCCTTGAAGTCTTCTTCGACCATCTCGCATTCGATGACCGGCGCACCGGCATGAACCTTCACGCCGCCCGGACGCAACGTCCAGAACGCGCGCTGGGCGAAGATCGCCATCGCCTTCAGCCCCACCACGTCGCGGGGGCGGCCCGGCATGTGCACTTCGCCTGCCGAGATCATGGTGGTGATGCCGCCATGGAGGGAGCTGTCGATCCAGTTGATCTGGTTCTGGCGCGGCGTCCAGTCGCCGGCGACGGGGTGGACATGGCTGTCGATCAGGCCGGGGGTCACCGTGGTGCCGTTGGCATCGACGATGGTGGTCGCGCCTTCCGTGTCGAGATCCTTGTAGCGGCCGATCGCGGTGATCTTGCCGTTCTCGGCGACGATGGTGTCGCCGTCCAGGATCGGCTTTTCCAGCGCGCCCGACAGGATCAGGCCGATATTGCGGATCACGAGCTTCGAGGGCCCGGCGGCCTGGGGTGCGTCATGCGCCATGGAAGGGGTCCTTTTCCTTAACTGCAACGCTGCCGATCTTGGGCAGCCTTGACCAAGGGATCAAGCCGGATTATTCATTAGTACACGAATGATCGTGTACAAACGACGCATAGCTGACCGCCTCGGAACCGCAACGTAGCGACACGGAAGGGTGAGATGAGCAATTTCAACCAGGAAAGCGTTTTGAGCGTCCACCATTGGACCGACACGCTGTTCTCCTTCAAGACCACCCGCAGCCCGACCTTCCGCTTCCGCAACGGTGAATTCACCATGATCGGGCTCAAGGTCGGCGAGAAGCCGCTGCTGCGGGCCTACAGCGTCGCCAGCGCCAATTACGAGGACACGCTGGAGTTCTTCTCGATCAAGGTGCCGGACGGCCCGCTGACCTCGCGGCTCCAGCACCTGAAGGAAGGCGACGAGATCATCGTCAGCCGCAAGGCCACCGGCACGCTGGTGATCGACAATCTGGAAGAGGGCCGCAACCTCTATTTGATCGGCACCGGCACGGGCCTCGCTCCGTTCCTGAGCGTGATCAAGGACCCCGAGACCTACGAGCGCTTCGAGAAGGTGGTGCTGCTGCACGGTTGCCGCCACGTCAAGGAACTCGCCTATGGCGAGATGATCACCGAGCATCTGCCGAAAGATGAGCTGCTCGGCGAGTACATCCAGAGCCAGCTTATCTACTACCCGACGGTGACCCGCGATCCCTTCCGCAACCGCGGCCGCATCACCGACCTCATCACCTCGGGCAAGCTGTTCAGCGATATCGGCCTGCCGGCGCTGGAGGCCGCGCACGACCGCGTCATGATCTGCGGCAGCCCGGCGCTGGTCGCGGACACCCGCGTGCTCCTGGGCGAGCGCGGCTTCATCGAGGGCAATCACGGCGAACCGGCCCAGTTCGTGGTCGAAAAGGCTTTCGCCGAGCGCTAGACGCGGAATTCTTGCGCAATAAGACCGTATTTTCGCCGCGCGGCGCCCGTTGCGGCGCCGATTCGGCGCGCGATACACTGTGGGAACGAATCAGCGGAGTTCCCACATGGTTGCGGACAGCGACAGCAACATCGCCTGGCACCGGGTTCAGTTGAAGAAGAACCGCGCCGAGTTGAAGGCGCTCGAGACGGCGCGCTTCACGATGGGCGAGATCGCCTCGTCGAAGCGGAACGGCCAGACCCAGAAGGCGGTTGCAGAACTGAAGCGCAAGATCGCGCAGTCGGAACGCGCGATCGCCGATTACGACAAGCGCACGCGCCGTCCGCTTACCACCGACCTGCAAAGCCTCAGCAGCGGCAGCTGGAGCCATTGGGACGCCTACACCAACCAGCAGCAACGCAAGACCGGGCCGCGCTCGCCGGGCCGCGGATAGGCTCTGGTCGCGAGCATCGCGCTGGCGCAGCCAGCACCGGTTCCGGCCCTTGCACGTGGGTCCGCGCGCACCATCTGGTTGAGACGCCACCAACCAATCCGGTGATCCCATGGCACCGCGCCTCGATTTCACCAGCGAGGCCTTCTTTCGCGATCCGCCCGCGGCGATCGCGGCGCTGCGCGCCTCGGGCCCCGTGGTTGCGACGCGATTTCCTCTCGTCGGCGATGTCTGGATCACCACGACCCATGACGCCACCGCTGAGGTCCTGAAGGACGGCACCACCTTCACGCTGCGCAAGGAGGACGGCAAAGTTGCCGGCCTGCGCTGGTGGATGCCGAAGCTCGTCACCACCATCGCCAACAACATGCTGACCATGGACGAGCCCGATCACACGCGGCTGCGCAGCATCGTGGACGAGGCATTTCGCCGCCGCGCGATCGTGGCGATGGAGCCACGCATTCGCGCCATCGCCGACGGTTTGGCGAACGACCTGTTTGCCGATGGCAGCCCGGCCGACCTCGTCCAGTGTTACGCCCGCATCCTGCCGGTGTCGGTGATCTGCGAGCTGCTGGGCCTGCCCGCGGCCGATCGCCCGAGATTCATCGCCTGGGCCAACAAGATGTCGTCGCTGACGAATGTCGTCAGCTTCTTCCGCCTGCTGTTCGCGTTCCGCAAGATGCGCGCCTACCTCGAACGGCAGTTGCAGATCGCGCGCGTGCGGGGCGGCGAGGGCCTGATCGCCGAGCTGGTCCAGGTCGAGCGCGAGGGCGGCCAGATCACGCCGGACGAAATGGTGTCGATGGTGTTCCTGCTGCTCGCGGCAGGCTCGGAGACCACCACGCATCTGATCAGCGGTTCGGTCTACGAGCTGCTCAGGAATCCGGGCTTGCGCGACTGGCTGGAGGAGGATTGGAGCCGCATCTCGCTCGCCGTCGAGGAATTCCTGCGCTTCGTCTCGCCCGTGCAGTTTTCCAAACCGCGCTATCTGCGGCGGGATGTCGAGCTTGCGGGCGTACGGCTGAAGAAGGGCGACCGTGTCATGGTCATGCTTGCCGCCGCCAATATGGACCCGGCGGTGCACGATCGCCCGGAGCGGCTCGACCTTACGCGCAAGCCGAACCGCCACATGTCGTTCGGAACGGGAATTCATTTCTGTCTCGGCCACCAGCTTGCGCGGATCGAGGCGACTTGCGCGTTGCAGGCGCTGCTTGCGCGATGGCCGAAACTCGAGCTCGCCGTGGACCCCGCGCAAATCCACTGGCGCAAGCGGCCGGGTATGCGTGCGATCACGCGATTGCCTGTCGTTGCCGGCGGGAACCGCAGGCCGAGCCGTGGTGCCGCCGCCGAGCCGTTGCTCGCGGACTGACGCAGCGCACGCCGTGCCGGGAACAATGGCGCGCATCATCTTGCGTGGAGTGCGAAACAATCTCCGTCGCGCAGGCGTTGCCCCAATGCACGCAGCAGCAAGGGAGCAGTCCATGCCCAACGGCGGCAAGACGCATATCGGATCAGGCGCGCGCGGCAAGGGCGCGGGGACTGGCGCACTCACGGACATCGCAAAGGACAAGGTCGGCGACAACATGATCCTGTCGAACCGCGACAAGGCGCAACATTCCGACATTCGCGGCATGGACGGAAAGTTCATCCAGACGGAGCAGTACCAGGATCATTCGGCCAACCGGCTGCTCGACGACGAGGAGGCTGAAGACTAGGCGAGGGCCGGAGCGGCAGCTTCAGGAGCCGGCCGATTTCTTCGGAGCGACGAGATCGCGCTCCCAGCCGAATACGGAGCGGCCGTCGAGCTCGGGAGAGGCCGCGCGCTCGCCGGCGATGTAAGCCTCGACCGACGGTCCACGCGCGGTCCGCTCCAGCCGTCGCGCCTGGTCGTCGAGACGCCTGAGCGCCTGCATCTCTTCCTCGCGTCCGAGTTTTGCGTTCTGGATCGCGCCTTTCAGTACGCGGATGGTCTCGTCATAGACCTTGATCGGGACGGGGTAGGGGTGCCGGTCCTTGCCGCCATGAGCGAGCGAGAAACGGGCGGGATCGTTGAAGCGATAGGGGGCGCCGTGCACGACCTCGGCCACCATCGCCAGCGAACGCACCGTGCGGGCGCCGACGCCGGGCGTCAGCAACAGCTCCGGGAAGTCGACGGGGCCACGCTCGGCGGCCGCAGCCAGCGTGCCGTGCAGCCGCCGCGCGAACACGTCCTTGGGCCTGACATCGTGATGCGCGGGCATGATCAGATGCGGCAGCATCGCCTGCGCCGGTTCGGGTGCGGCTCCGGTGAGCCGCTCGAATTCGGCGACGATGCGACCGGGACCGAGATCGCCGAGGAGTTCGAGCTGCGCGCTGCGCGAGATATCGGCGCGGTGGTCGGTGAGATTGACGATCTCGCCTTGCTGCGGCCCGTCGATCGCGCTGTGCGGCGCGTCGACGAAACTCTTCAAGGTCTCGGAATGCCAGTGATAGCGGCGGGCCTGCCGCTTGTCGCCGTTCATGCCCTGCTGCACCACCGTCCACGTGCCGTCGGCCGTGACGAAGAAGCCGTGGAGATAGAGGTCGAAGCCGTCCTGCACGGCCGCGCTGTCGACCTTCGCGACCAGCCGGCTGGCGCGGGTGAGCTTTACGCCGTCGAAGCCGACGCGCTCGCCGAGCTGCAACAGCTCGTCCGGCGTCTTGCGCGAATGCTGGCCTCGGCCACCGCAAACATAGATCCCGAGTTCGTCCTGCAGCGGGCCGAGCCCGCGCTTCAGCGCGCCGATCACGGAGGTGGTGATCCCCGAGGAGTGCCAGTCCATCCCCATTACGGCACCGAACGACTGGAACCAGAACGGATGCGACAGCCGCTGGAGAAATGCATCGCGGCCGTAATGATGCACGATCGCCTGCGTGACGATCGCGCCAAGCGAGGCCATGCGGCTCGCAAGCCACGGCGGAACCCGTCCGGTGTGGAGAGGAAGATCGGCGCTGCCGGTACGTCTGGTCATGGGTGCGGCAGACTAGCGCGATCCGGCGACCGTTGCACGAGGGGAATGCTGCATTGTGCTGCGCGACGAGGGAGACGTGACCATCCCTCTCCACAAGATGCGGGACGCTCAGCCGGGCCGGTATGCGCAGTTGAATGCGTACGCGTTCTCCGATTAGGCGGCCTTGGCAACGGTTGCGCCAGGTTGCTTGTTCGATCGCGCTCGCGGCTTGCGCAGCTTCCGCCGCGCCCAGATCAGGAGGCCCGTTGAGAGCAGCGTTAGCAGTGCGATCGACGTCACGACGTTCAGAGGCGAAGCGATCAGGGCCGACCAGTTTCCCTCATGGATCAGGCGCGGCCAGTTGCGCGGCAGCGGTGTGACGCCCGATGAATTGACGGCATAGGCGCGCAGCTCCCCGTCCTCATAGATCCGCGCCATCATGCGACCGCCGCGCGCGCCGATCGAGATCACATGCGACAGCTCGTGCGAATCTGCGACCATGCGAACAGCGTCGGGCAAGGCAACGGGACGTCCGCCGCCGGCTGGAGCGGCGCCGCTCTGGAACGTCAGGCCGAACGCCATGCACAGGCCGGTCAGCGGGCTCAGCAGGATCAGCGGCAACGTAAACCATGCGGTGCCCTTGTGCCATCCGGACAGCGAATTGCGCAGGCGCGGCAGTCCCATGAGGAGGCCGAGCACCATCAGGGACACCATGGCGATGGTCGAGCTTGTCACCAGCCACGCCTGGCCGAGCAGCCGTTCATGCGTGACGCGGGCCCACAGGAATCGATCAGGGAGGCTGGAGCCCGCGGCAGCGGGCTCGCCCGTTGCGAGATCGATCGCCGAGGTGCCGGCGCCTTGCAGCGTCATGCGCTGGCTCGCGGCATTGACCGAAAGCCCGCGCGCCTTGCTATCCGGATCATACCGTTTCACCAGCTCGACGATGCGCCCGGCGTCGATCGCCGGACCACTGATGCCACTGACTTGCACCAGCGGCTCGAAGGACAGAATCAGTCCGGTGGCGATGATCGCGAGCAGGGGCAGCGCGAAGACCAGCGTGATCCATCGATGCAGTGTCAACAATAGAGGTTTGTTCATTCTCGGTCTCCGGCGATCTCACGCTTTCGTCGCCCAACGCAGCCCCGAAGACCAATGACGCTTTGTCCATGTTGCTGCGTTGATTTGCAGCAAACGGAGTAAGCGATGTTGGCGAATGCCAATCGCTTGCACCTGGGCGGAGAGCGTCTGGCGGTCCGCGGAGCGGGCGGAGAATTGAGTCTACTTGCGCGTCGCCTCGGTCGCGCCGCGCAGGCCGGCCTGCTGCTGGATCGTGTCCAGCGCGCCGGAGGACTGCTCTTCCGTCACGAAGCGATTGAGCATGGGAAGCGCGTCCTCGCGTCCCCGGGGGATCGCGATGGCCATGTGCTCCAGCCCCCAATTGCCGTCGAGGATTTTCGCGCCCGGCATCTGGTCGGACATCTCGAACAGCGTCGGCTTGTTGGTGGCGTAAAGGTCGATCTCGCCGCGCCCGAACATGCCGATGGCGGCCTTGACGCTTTCGGCGGGAACGATGGTCGCGTTCTTGAACTTCGCCGGCAGCGTTCGCTCGGAGGTCGAGCCTTTGGTGACGCCGATCTTCACGCCGGGCTTGTCGATATCCTCGACCTTGCCGACCGGCGAGTTCGCCGGAGCGAGATAGCCGAGCTCGATCGCCAGCACGGGCTGGCTGAAGCTGACCTCGCTGGCACGGGCCGGAGTGGCATTGGTCACGGTGAAATCGACCCGGTCGTCGTGAATCGCGGTGACGATGTCGGCGACGCGCTCGAACCTGACATAGTCGACGCCGACGCCGAGCCGTTTTGCAAGCTCGCCGCCGAGATCGTAGGCGAGGCCGTGCGGCTTGCCGGCCGCATCTGTTACCATCGAGGTCGGGCTGCCCGGATAGATGCCGACCCGCAAGGTGCCGCTCGGCGCCAGGAGCTTTGCTTCGCCGTCGGCCTTCGCGAACGAGCCGGAGAGGCCGACGGTTGCAAACGCGAGCAGGGCGGCGAGCGCACCGTGCCTCCAGGAAGATATCCTCATCAGACGATCCCGCCTTACTGCGCGCGGATGTTGGCGGCCTTCAGCACCGGCTCCCATTTGGTCGCCTCGGCGTGCATGTAGGCATCAAAGTCCTTGGCGGAGGAGCCGACCGGAGCTGCGCCGATCTTGCCGAGCGTCGACAGCACGCTGGGGTCTTGCAGCGCGGCCTTGAGGTCGGTCTCGAGCTTGGACACGATCTCCGGCGGCATTTTTGCCGGGCCCAGCACGCCCCACCAGACCGAGACGTCGTAGCCTGGCACGCCAGCCTCGGCGATGGTCGGAACATCCGGCAGCGCCTTGGAGCGTTCGGCTGATGTCACCGCGAGTGCGCGCACCGGGCCGCCTTCGAGCTGGCCGATCGCCTCTGCAAGCGGATTGATGCTGAGCGGGATCTCGCCGGCGATGACGGCGGTCAGTGCCGGCGCGCCGCCCTTGTAGGGGATCGCGACGATCTTGGTGCCGGACATGTATTTGAGCAGCTCGCCGGCAAGATGCGCGGACGTGCTGTTGCCGGACATGCCGTAGGAGAGCTTGTCCGGCTCCTTCTTGGCAGCGGCCAGGAGATCGCCGAGCGTCTTGTAGGGGCTGTCCTTCGCCACCACGATTGCGAGTGGAGAAGAGGCCACTTCGGTGATCGCAGTGAAATCCTTGAACGTGTCATAGGGCACGCTCGGGTAGATGAACTGGTTGAGCGGATGGCCGCTCGCGACCAGGATCAGCGTGTAGCCGTCCGGCGCGGCCTGCGTCAGCGCCTGCGAGGCGACGATGCCGCCGGCGCCGGGACGGTTGTCGATCACCGGCTGCTGGCCCCAGGTCTTGGCCAGCGCCTGGCCGAGCGTGCGCGCGAGTACGTCGACCGCGCCCCCGGCCGCGTAGGGCACCAGGATGTGGACCGGCTTGCTCGGATAATTCTCAGCCTGCGCAGCGTTCGCCGCCAGCAGCAAGCCCGCACCGACCACGAGCCGACCAATTGTTGTGTTCAAACCCAGCATTTTCCCAGCACTCCATTCGCCCCTGCTGCGGTCTTCCGAACCGCCCGGGGACGTCTCGCATCGTTGTTGTTGACGAGACCTGATCTTTTGTACGATAGTACAAATAACATGGTACGCAAGCCCACCAGCAAGGAAACGGCCCGCAAGCCGAACATGCGCGAGGCGATCCTCGCCGCGGCCGAGGAGCTGTTCGCCACCAACGGCTTCAATGCTGTGTCCGTGCGCGACATCGCACAGGCCGCCGGCGCCAATCCCGGCAGCGTGACCTATCATTTCAAGACCAAGGACGGCCTGCTGCTGGAGATCTACCGGCGCCATTGCGGGCCGATGAATCTCCGCCGCTCCGAGCTGCTCGCCGCCGCCAGGCGCGTGCGCGATCTCCAGGACCGGCTGGAGGCGATCGTGCGGGCCTATGTGGTGCCGGCCTTCACCTCGGGCAGCGATCTTGCCGGTGGTGGGGCGCGCTTTACGCGGCTGCGCGCCGTGATGTCGGCGGAAGGCAACGAGGTTGCGCGAAAAATCATCGCGCAGACCTTTGACGACACCAGCCACGCCTTCATCGACGCGGTCCACGAGAGCCTGCCGCACATTCCGCGCACGGACATCGTATGGCGCAGCCATTTCCTGCTCGGTGCACTGTATTATTCGCTGGTGACGCCGGACCGCGTCTCACGCCTGTCGCGTGGCGAGGCCGACGGCAGCGACGCGGCCAGCGCCATCGAGCAACTGGTGCAAGCCACCGTCGCCGCGTTCCAGGCACCGCCGCTCGACCAGCCGGCGCGCCGGCGGGCTGTGGCCAGCAGCAAGACTTGAAGAAGCGGTCACGCTCGGCGGTTCACCTGATGACGATGATGTACACGCCGACCATTCCGCCGCCCGATCCGAACACGCGCACGCCGAAGTTCAAGCTGCCGAAACTGTCGTGCGACGCGCATTGCCACATCTTCGGGCCCGGCGCGAAATATCCCTATGCGCGCGATCGTTCCTACACGCCGCCGGACGCACCGCTGGAGGATTTCCGTGCGCTGCACGCCAAGCTCGGGGTGGAGCGGGCGGTCATCGTCAATGCGAGCGTGCACGGGACCGACAACACGGTCGCGCTCGATGCGATCGCAGAGAGCAATGGCGCCTACCGTGCGGTCGCCAATATCGACGACACCATCACCGAACGTGGACTTCGCGTGCTGCACGACGGCGGCTTCCGCGGCTGCCGCTTCAATTTCGTCCGCCATCTCGGCGGCGTTCCCGACAAGCGCGTGTTCGACCGCATCGTTGCGATGGTCGCGCCGCTCGGCTGGCACATCGACCTGCATTTCGACGCGATCGACCTGCCTGAATATGCCGACATGCTGACGAAGCTGCCGCTGAGCTACACCATCGACCATATGGGGCGGGTGAAGGCGTCGGACGGGCTCGACCAGCTTCCGTTCAGGATTCTGATCGAGCTGATGCAGCGCGACGAGAAATGCTGGGTCAAGATCTGCGGCTCCGAGCGTGTGTCCTCGGCCGGCCCGCCCTTCACTGACGCCGTGCCGTTTGCGCGCAAGATCGTCGAGACTGCGGTTGACCGTGTCATCTGGGGCACGGACTGGCCGCATCCCAACGTCAAGGTGATGCCGAATGACGGCGACCTCGTCGATTTGATCCCGCTGTTCGCGCCGGAGCCGGAGTTCCAGCAGAAGATCCTCGTCGACAACCCCGCGCGCCTGTTCGAGTTCGACCAATGACGGCGCTGGCGATCGACAAGCCGCGCGGCCGCGCCTGGTGGAAGGAGCTCTGGATCCAGGTTCTCATCGCCATGGCGGCCGGCATCGCGCTTGGGATCGTAAGCCCCGACGCGGGCGCCAAGATGCAGCCGCTTGGGGATGCCTTCATCAAGGCGATCCGGATGCTGATCGCGCCGATCATCTTCTGCACCGTCGTGCACGGCATCGCCCATATGGCCGACATGGCGCGCGTCGGGCGCGTCGCGGTGAAGGCGATCGTCTATTTCGAGATCATGACCACGATCGCGCTGATTATCGGGCTCGTCGCGGTGAACCTGCTCAGGCCTGGCGTCGGCATGAACATCGATCCCGCCAGCATCAATGCCAGCGCGATCGAGCCCTATGTCAAGCAGACGAGCGTCATCGGCTTCGTGCCGTTCCTGATGAACATCGTCCCCGCCACGTTCATTGGCGCGTTTGCCGAGGGCAACATCCTCCAGGTGCTGTTCATCTCCGTTCTGTGCGGCTTTGCATTGGTGCAGCTCGGCGAGCGCGCCGCGCCGCTGGTGCATCTGATCGACCTCGCCGCCAAGATGGTGTTCGCCGTCGTCGGCTTCGTGATGTGGGCGGCGCCGATCGGGCATTCGGCGCCATTGCCTTCACGGTCGGCAAGTTCGGCCGTCGGCTCACTGGCCTCGCTCGGTAAGCTGCTGGGCGGCTTCTATCTCACTTGCGTCATCTTCATCATCGTGGCGCTCGGTCCCGTGGCGCGGCTGTGCGGCTTCTCGCTCGATGCAGATCAGCAGCTCTTCCCAGATGTAACGGATCAGCTTGAGCCAGCACGACGAAGGCCGCGCCTGCAATGCCCGCCGCGCCCTTGGAGGTCACGAGCAGGATCAGCACCGTCGAGCACGCGCCGCAGGCGCTCGCCGTCGAGCGCGCCTTCCCATTTGGCAATCGCGATGGTCGCAACCGCGTTCCCGATCAAATTGGTCGGCGTCAGCCCCTGCGACATCAGGCGGTGGATGCCGAGCACCAGCGCGACGCTCGTCACCGGAATGGTGCCGGTCGCCGACAGCGTCGCCGCCATCTCGACGGCACCTGCCTTTACCTCGCCGCGGCCTCGGTGTTCCTGGCGCAGGCGACCAACACGCCGTTCGGGCTCGCCGAGCAGGTCGAGCTGCTGTGATTGAAGGAATAACCGGTCGGGATCACGAGGCCAACCACGCTCTTCTCGCAGCCCGCCTTCTCCAGCTTGGTCAGCATCCGCGGAAGCACGGTCTCGGACGAGGTCGTGGCGAAGCGGCCATCACGGCCTGATGAATTGGCTGCCTGCACGAGGCGGGCGGCCTATGATGCCTACGAACGAAAGAGGGGAGTTTGTCCCATGAAAACAGGTCTCGTCGTCACCGCCCATCCGGGCGATTTCGTCTGGCGCGCCGGCGGCGCCATCGCGCTGCATGCGAAAAAGGGCTATCGCATGAAGATCGTCTGCATGTCCTTCGGCGAACGCGGCGAGAGCCAGTTTGCCTGGAAGGAGAAGGGCGCGACGCTGGAATCGGTCAAGGCCGGCCGCAAGGACGAGGCGGAGCGGGCGGCCAAGCTGCTCGGTGCCGAGATCGAGTTCTTCGACTGCGGCGACTATCCGCTGAAGCTGACGGAAGCGCATTTCGACCGCATGGTCGACATCTACCGCGAACTCAATCCGAGCTTCGTGCTGACGCATGCGCTGGAAGACCCCTATAATTTTGACCATCCGAACGCCGCGCATTTCGCGCAGGAGACCCGCGTGGTCGCGCAGGCGATGGGCCACAAGCCCGGCGCGCAGTACAAATATTCGGCTCCGCCGGTGTTCCTGTTCGAGCCGCACCAGCCGGAGCAGTGCAACTACAAGCCGGACCTGCTCCTCAAGATCGATGAGGTCTGGAAGGAGAAGTACGAGGCGTTCCAGATCCTGGCCGCACAGAAGCATCTCTGGGGCTATTACGAGCGCGTTGCGCTCAACCGCGGCATCCAGGGCAGCCGCAACACCGGCGTGCCGATGACCTATGGCGAGGCCTATCAGCGTCTGTTCCCGACGGTTGCGGAGGAGCTCGCATGAAGTCCGTCGTCGTTCGCAGCATCAAGCGTGCCGATCCCGCCGGAATGGCAGAGTACGGCGTCTCGACCGTGCACGAGGCCTATGGCCGCATCGGCCTGATGAAGCCGTATCTGCGGCCGGTCTGGGCAGGTGCGTCGATTGCCGGCGCGGCCGTCACCGTGCTGGCGCAGCCCGGCGACAACTGGATGATCCATGTCGCGGTCGAGCAGTGCAGGAAAGGCGACATCCTCGTCGTCGGCTGCACCACCGACAACACCGATGGCATGTTCGGCGAGCTGCTCGCGACCTCGCTCCAGGGCGTGGCGTGCAGGGGCTGATCATCGATGCCGGCTGCCGTGACGTCAAAGCGCTGCACGAGATGAAGTTTCCGGTGTGGTCGCGCGCGGTCTCGGCCAAGGGCACGGTCAAGGCTACGCTCGGCTCGGTCAACGTCCCCGTGGTCTGCGCCGGCGTCAACGTCGATCCCGGCGACATCATCGTCGCCGATGACGACGGCGTGGTGGTGGTGCCGAAGCGCTATGCTGCCGAGGTCGCCGTAAAGGCGAACAAGCGCAACGCGGACGAAGGCGGCAAGCGCAAGCGGCTGGCCTCGGGCGAACTCGGTCTCGACATGTACAGCATGCGCGAGGCGCTGGCGAAGGCCGGTCTTGTCTATGTCGACAATCCCGAGGACGTCTGAGCGAAATAAGGGAAGCGGAGCGGGCGGATGGATCGTCTCAAGCTGAAGGCCGTGCTCGGCAGTCACCCCCATGTGCAGGCGGTGAGGAGCGGCGAGCTGCGCTCCGACCTGTTCGACCTCGACTTCATCGAGTACACGCCGATCAACACCGCGTTCAAGCCGATGGTGCGCGAGCAGGCGTTCGATGTCTGCGAGATGGCGATCGTCACCTATCTGATGGCGAAGGCCCACGGCAAGCCGCTGGTGCTGCTGCCGGCGACCATGCTCGGCCGTTTCCAGCATTCCTATGCGCTGTATAATCCCTCGCATGGGACGCTCGGGCCGTCCGATCTCGAAGGCAAGCGCGTCGGCATCCGCTCCTTCACGACGACGACGGGCGCCTGGATCAGGGGCATCCTCGCCAACGATTACGGCGTCGATCTCGACAACATTCGCTGGGTGACGTTCGAGGATCCGCATGTCGCCGAATATGTCGACACCACCGAGCGCGCGCCGAAGGACAAGAAGATCCTGCAGATGCTGCTCGACGGCGAACTCGATGCCGTCCTCGGCGAGACCTCCAACGATCCCAGGCTGAAGCCGCTGTTCCCGGATCCTGCGACAGAAGCCGCCACATGGTACGCCCGCCGCGGTGTCGTGCCGGTCAATCATCTCGTGGTCGTGACCGAACAGCTTGCGAAATCGCGGCCTGATGTGGTCGCGGGCGTCTATGATCTCCTCAAGCGGAACAAGGCGCACGTGGGACCCGCCGCAACGCCGGACCTCGTCCCGTTCGGGATCGAAGCCAACAGGAAGCCGCTCGAATTGATCGTCGACTATGCATTCCAGCAGGCGTTGATCCCGCGCCGCTATGCGGTCGAGGAGCTGTTCGACGAGACGACACGAGGATTGAACTGATGTCGGATCCGAGACGATGGCAGATCGGGCTGGTCGGCTATGGCGAGGTCGGCCGGATATTGGCCGAGGATTTGCGCCAGCAGGACATCAAGGTTGCCGCCTATGACATCAAGCTCGGGGGCGAGCAGGATACTGCGCTGAAACAGCATGCGGCGAAATTCGGCGTTGGCCTTGCGGCGTCTCACGCCGAGCTGACCGCGAAATCCGATTTCATCATCTCTGCGGTCACGGCAAGCCAGGCCGTTCCTGTCGCAAAGGCCTGCGCCGCCGCGATCAATCAGGGCACCTGGTTCCTCGATTTCAACTCGGCCTCGCCCGGCGCCAAGCAGCGCGCCGCGGTGCTGATCGACGGTGCTGCCGGGCGCTATGTCGAGGGTGCGGTGATGACTTCGGTGCCGCCGTATCGCATCAAGGTGCCGCTGCTGCTCGGCGGCCCCGGTGCCAGGGAGCTGGAGCCGCTGCTGAACGCGATCGGCTTTGCGGCGAAGGTCGCGAGCGACAAGCTCGGCGTGTCCTCCGCGGTGAAGATGTGCCGCAGCATCATGATCAAGGGCCTCGAGGCCATGGTCATCGAAAGCTTCACCACCGCGCGCGCCTATGGCGTGGAGGATGCCGTGCTGGCCTCGCTCGCAGAAACGTTTCCCGCCATCAATTGGGAGACGCAGGGCGCCTATTTCTTCCAGCGCGTGATCGAGCATGGCCGCCGGCGTGCCGAGGAGGTGCGCGAAGTTGCCGAGACGGTGCGCGAAGCGGGACTGACGCCGTGGTCGGCGCAGGGCACGGCCGAGCGGCAGGCCTGGGTGGCCGATCTCGCCGATGAAGGGCTGTTCGGCACCAGGGGCACCGGGGAGTTTGCCCGCAGCGCCGACTGGCGCATCGAGGCCGACCGGATCCTCGCGAAGATCAATCGCGCGAAGTAGGGCGACGCCAGCCCAGGACTATGCCGCGCCAACGCCCATGAGCTCGTCGCGGGTGCGTTCGATCAATGCCATCAGACTTTCGGCCTTGCGGACCAGCCGATCACTCGCGGCTTCGGTCCGGAATTCCGCGCGGATCGCCCGAATGCACTTGTCGGCCGTGTCGAGCGCCATAAGCGCACGTGTCAGGTCATCCTGAGTCTGGACATCAGCGAGATCGAGGTCCGACAGGACGTGCCCGATGCCGTCGAGCCGCTTCACGGCGACCTCGCTGGGTGTTCTTGCTCGAACGGAATGAATGTCGATGCTGCTGAATGCGCTGAACATGTCCATGCTTCCCCGTTGAATGCAGACTTCAGTGCAGGCCCTACTATGACCGGCACCGCGGGACTTGCAATGCGCGCACCTATCGGGAATCGGAGAGAATCTACTATCCGGGATTCTACCGTATTCGGAATTCTGGAAAGCTTGGCGGTAAAATCGAACGGAAAGCGGCCGGTCGTCAGCAGGATTTCCCTACTATCCTGCCGTTCGCGGCGACGAGCCTGCCGTCCTTGTAGACGGAGCGCCCTTGCGGCACCGCGACGACGGCCTCGGGAACGTGTTCTGCATTCAGCGCCACGAAATCGGCCTTCGCGCCGATTCGCAGGCCATAGCCTTCGAGCCGGAGCGCCTTTGCGCCTGATGCGGTGACGACGTCGAATGCGGCGCGCAGTTTCTCGTCGATGTTGAAGCCGGAACGGTAGCCGAGCGTCGTGGCCCGGCGCAGCATGTCGCCGTCGCCATAAGGCCACCAGGAATCGCGGATGTTGTCGTTGCCGCTGAAGACGGTCACGCCGGCATTGCGCAAGGCGAGGATCTGCGGAAACGGCCGCGCGCCCGGCGCGTTGGTCATGATCGCGACGCCTGAGCGGGCGAGGATGTCGGCGACCTTCTTGAGGTAATCCGCGGGGATGTCGCCGAGCCCGTAGGCGTGGCTGACTGCAACGCGCCCCTCCATGCCGAGCGCGCGCGTGCGTGCCGCAATCTGCTCGATCTCGAAGGCGCCCAATGTGCCCACGTCGTGCAGATGGATGTCAATGTCGACGCCCTTCTTATTGGCGACGCCGAACACGACGTCGAGATGCTTTTCAACGTCGCGATCGAAGCTCGCGGGATCGAGCCCGCCGACGAGGTTGGCGCCAAGCTCGATGGCCTCGTCGAGCAGTTGCGCGGTGCCCGGGCTCGACAGGATGCCGCTCTGGGGAAAGGCGACGAGCTGGATTTCGATCAGGCCTTTGTATTCCGCGCGCACACCCAGGATCGTTTCGAGCGATTTCAAGCCGACCGAGCCGTCGACCATGACGTGGCTGCGCATCTGCGTGGTGCCGTGTCCGATGCAGAGATCGAGCTGGTTGCGCGCGCGCACGTCCATCGGCGCGGCCTCGGCCATGTTCTGCGCCTGGAAGGCGACGCGTTCGTGCACGTTGAATCCGTCGGTGCACGGCTTGTGCGGCCGCCAGGCGTCGCCATAGAAACTGGTGTCGAGATGAATGTGGCCTTCGACGAAGCCGGGAACGACGAGGGCATCTTTGAGGTCGATCGTCTCGGCACCGGCGGGTGGCTGGTCAACGGACGTGATTGCGGCGATGCGTCCGTCCTTGACCGCGACGTGATGGCGGGTGCCGCCGTCGAAGCGTGCGTTGAGGAAGAGTGTGTCGAAGGCCATCCGGTTCCTCCGTTGGATGATCTGCGGAGTGTTGCGCGGGCCGCGGGGCGGGCGCAAGGCACGGCAAGGCGAGGGCTGCTCAGCGTCCGGGGCTGAACAGAGTGGGCCGCTGCCGCGCAAAAGTCTGCCGGCCAGCCTTGAAGCCCATCATGACATCAGGAAGCTCGGCGATGGCGAAGCGGCTGTCTTGCGTGTCGAGCACGATGAGATCGGCGGGATTGCCGACCTTGAATCGCCGAGGTTCATCAGCCGTGCCGGTAGTTCGGTCACGAGATCGAGGCAGATGTCGAAGTCGCTGACCGAGGCGTGGGCGACGTTGGCTTAGAAATTCGCCATCCGCAGCAGCGAGGCGTCGCCGAACGGCGTGAACGGATTGAGCACGTTGTTGGTCGCGACCGAGCACAACACCCCGTCTCCAGCGAGCTTGTGGGCGAGCGTCAGTCCGCGCGGCGCGTTGTGGGTGGCCTCGCGCCCCATCAAATAGAGATCGGTCGCGGGCAGCACGGTGACGGCAACGCCGGCTTTCGCCAGTTGCGCGGTGGCAGCTTTCAGCGGCTCCGGCGGCAACGCGGAGAGTTTCGTGGCATGACCGATCGCCACGCGTCCCCCGTAGTTGCGCCGCTCGGTTTGCCGGCACACCTCGTCGAGGTGCCACCAGGATGGGTCGAGGTCGAAATCGAGATGGAGATCGACGTCGACGTCGAATTCCTGCGCGAGATTGAAGATGCGCTCGAGGTGAGCATTCGGGTCGGTGTCCATATAGGGACAGCCGCCGATGGTCTCGCCGCCGTCGCGCAGCGCCTGGATCAGCAGGTCCTCAGCTCCGGGGTCGTTGGTCAGGCCCTCCTGCGGAAAGACGCAGAGCGACAGGTCGATCGCCCAGGCATAGTCGCGCTTGAGCGCCTTGACAGCTTCGAAGCCACGCAAGCCGATACGCGGGTCGATCTCGACATGCGTGCGCATGCGCGTCGTGCCGTGCACGATCGCGCGCTCGAGCACGCGGGCACCGCGCGCATAGACGTCCTCGACCGTAAAGTCCTTTTTCATCCCGGCAACGGCACGGATCGCCTCCGAGACGCTGCCGTGATTGTGCCCGCAGCGGCCGAGCAGGCAGGCCTTGTCGAGGTGGATGTGGGTGTCGACGAAGCCGGGGAGGGCGAGGTGTCCGCCGACATCGACCTCGACGGCCTCGCAGGTCAGCCCTGGCTCGATCGCGGCGATGCGGCCGCCCTTCACGCCGATATCGACGGGTGCGGCGGATGATCGCAACAGCGCGTTCCGGATGATCAGGTCGAAGGCGGTCTGACTGGTCATGGCACTTGCGGGCGGAATTTAGAGCAATCAGCCGAGATTGGCGGCTCCAGATTGTCGGCAGTCTAGCGAAGGAAATGTTCAAAATATATGCACGGAGTTCGCGGGAGTGGCGTTAGTATTCCGCAAACCCGGGAGAATTAGCATGTCCGTTGCCGCACGAGCCGAAACCGCTCCGTTGTCCGATGCCGCGATTGTGGAAGCCTATCTTACGGCATCGATGATCCCTGATCCCGATGCTGCGGCAGCCTATATGGCGCCGGGTACGGTGATTACCTTCACCGGCGGACGCGAGTTCGATCATCCGCGCGGCCCGACAGGCTTCAACGCCAAGCGCTACCGCTGGGTCAAGAAGAAGATGGACCGATTCGACGTCTGCCCCGGCGATGGCGAAACCATCGTTATAGCGTCGGCACGCTTTACGGCGAGTGGAAGGACGGTACACCGTTCGAGGGCAACCGTTACATCGATCGCTTCGTGGTGCGGAACGGCAAGATCACCAAAATGGACGTCTGGAACGACAGCGCGGAGCGCATCCTGGTCCAACGGAGCATCGACGCGTAAGGGCTATCTCGGTGCCCGGGCCGAGCCGCTCCGCCGGAGACAACTGCCGCGCGTCATATCGAAAGTCGCGATAGCTGGTAGACGCGGCCTCGTCTGGCGGCTGGCGCATGTCTGGGCTATCACCGCCGCGATCGCGTCTCGACACGAGTCGACGACCCCCTTGAGGAGCAGCCGATGCGCTTACCCACCGTTATCCTGGCCCTGACATGTCTTGCGGGCGCAGCTTCAGCCGAAGACCTGTCGGGCACGCTCCAGAAGGTCAAGGAGACGAAGAAGATCACGCTCGGCTATCAGGAGGCGTCCGTTCCCTTCAGCTATCTGGACGGAAACCAGAAGCCGGTCGGCTTTGCCATGGACATCTGCCTGAAGATCGTCGACGCCGTGAAGAAGCAGCTTGGCATGCCCGACATCGCCGTCGAGACTCTCGCGGTGACGTCGTCGAACCGCATCCCGCTGATGGTCAACGGCACGCTCGACCTGCATTGCTCGGCGACCACCAACAACGCCGACCGCCAGAAGCAGGTCGCCTTCACCAACACGCACTTCCTCAGCGCGACGCGGTTTGCTGCGAAGAAGGCCGCCAAGATTAACACCATCGACGATCTCAAGGGCAAGGCGGTCACGGCAGTGGCCGGGTCGGTCAACCTGACCCAGCTCGCCAAGGTCAACACCGAGCGCACTCTCGGCATCAACATCATGCCGGCCAAGGACCAGGCCGAGGCCTTCCTGCTGCTTGAAACCGATCGCGCCCAGGCCTACGCGCTCGATGACGTCCAGCTCGCGGTCGCGATCGCGCGCTCGAAGGAGCCGGCGCTGTTCATGATCAGCGAAGAAACGTTCTCGAAGCCCGAGCCCTACGGGATCATGCTGCGGCGGGAGGACGCGCCGTTCAAGGCGCTGGCCGATCGTGCCACGGCAGAGCTCTATGCGAGCCCGGAGATCGAGGTCCTCTACAAGAGGTGGCTGGAATCGCCGACGCCGCCGAACGGCCTCAACTACAACGTCCCGATGTCGCCCGCTCTGCGCAACGCCTACAAGAAGCCGAGCTCGAGCGCCGATCCGGATGTCTATGTGGTGAACTGAGGCGAGGGTGGCTTCCACCTCTCCCCGCTGGGGAGAGGTGCACACTGCGAACTCATCTTGATCTGTCTTGACGCGTCCGCGGCGTATCCAGTAACTGGCCGGCCAGCGCCGCGCCGATTGCTGCAATCGCAGCCATCGCCAGCGCCCAGGTCGCGAACAGCCGATGACCGATCAGCGCGCCGCTCAAGAGCGGGGCGCTGATATTTGCGCCCGACATCAGGGACTGATTGAGGCCCATGATCATGCCCTGGCGGTTGATCGCGGTCGCGCGCGACAATTCCGCGGTCAGCGTGCTGCGGGCGAACATGGTGCCCACGATGATCAGCGTCAGATAGATCGCGAGCAGGCTGACATTGTTGCCGGCCGCCAACCCCGCGAATCCAAGGCCCATGCAGGCGAACGCTGCCATCACGATGGCGCGGTCGGAAGCGATCAGGTTCGCGCGCGCGATCAACAGTCCCTGGACCATCATGTTGATGAAGCCCGCATAGGCGAACATCCAGCCGAGCTCGCGTGCCCCGAAGGGATGCCCGTCCCAGGAGAACCGCGCCGAGAGGAACAGGCCGATCTGCGACAGGAACATCGAATTGACGACGAAGAAGAAGACGATGAGCAGGCCGAGCAGTCGCCAGGCGTAGCGCATGCCGAGCAGGCTGCGCGTCAGCGTCGGCTCAGGCACGCGATGCTGGTAGAGCGGCTCGGAGGCCGGATGATCGGGCGGGAGCAGGGCGATGGTCGCGAAAATGCTGATCAGCGAGAGCGCCGCCGCGGCCCAGACTGGCGCGGTCTGGCCGTAGTGCACGAGGAAGCTCGACAGCGCGGGGCCGAGCAGCAGCCCGGTTCCGATCGCGCCGCTGGTCATGCCGAGCGCCTGCTTGCGCGTTGCCGGCGGGCTGTGCTCGGCGGCATAGGCGTGAGCGACCGAGATGTTGCCTGATGTCAGGCCGTCGATGATGCGCGCCAGGAACACCAGTGTCAGGTTGGCCGCCAATGCCAGCAGCACAAATCCGATGAACGTCCCGATTTGGCTGACCAGCAGGACCTTTCTGCGACCGTAGCGGTCCGAGAGCATGCCGACCACGGGGCCGGCAACGAGCTGGCAAACGGCATAGACTGAGATCAGCGCGCCGAGCTGGAAGGGCGTGGCGCCGAGTCGCTGCGAATAGAATGGCAGCAGCGGCAGGATGATTCCCATTCCCGTGGCATCCACGGCTACGACGACGAAGGTCGGGACGAGCGCCAGCGCGCTCTCGCCCGCTATCTCTTCTCGTATCTCAGTCGCGGAACCCGGTCCCATCCTGCGTTGTTCCCGTTCGCATTTGCGTGATCGATCGCGCTACGCCGGGTTATATAGTTGCAGGCTAATAGTTCGCGTCCTATCTAATTTGCATGGCTCCCTCCCAGGCTCATATCCATGCCGAAATCGGCCGGCTCATCACGCGCCTCGGCAGGATGTGGCGGCGCGAGTCCGATCAGGCCTTGTCCGATCACGGCCTGTCCTATGCGACCGCGATTCCGCTGCTACTGCTGTCGCGCCAGGGTGAGAACGTGCGTCAGGGCGTGCTTGCCGACGAGCTCGGCATCGAGGGGCCATCGCTGGTGCGTCTGATCGACCTGCTCCAGGCCGAAGGCCTGGTGGAGCGCCGCGAGGACCCGACCGACCGGCGTGCCAAAACGCTACATCTGACGAAGGCGGGCGAGGCCAAGGTCGAGGAGACCAATCGCGTGCTGCGTAGGGTGCGGGCAAGCCTGCTCAAGGATATCGGCGCGGATGAACTTGCGATAACCTTCGAGACCCTCCAGCGCATCGAGCGGCGGGCCGGTCGCCTGCATGAAGCCAAGATGTTTGCCAGGACGTTTGCAGAGTCGAAATAGTCATGCGCGCAGACGAGCCGTTCCTGGTCCGCCACGCGGACCTCGTTTTCGCTTTGAAGACGTTCGCCGCGTCGATGCTGGCGCTCGTCATCGCGCTCGCCATGGACCTGCCGCGGCCCTATTGGGCGATGGCGACAGTCTACATCACCTCGCAGCCGCTGGCGGGCGCGACCAGCTCGAAGGCGTTCTTCCGGGTGATGGGCACGCTGGCTGGCGCGGCCATGACGGTCGCGCTGGTGCCGAACCTAATCGATGCGCCGGAACTCCTCTGCCTCGCCATCGCGCTCTGGGTCGGGCTCTGTCTTTATCTCTCGCTGCTCGACGGCACGCCGCGCAGCTACGTCTTCATGCTGGCCGGATACACGGTCGCGCTGATCGGCTTTCCCTCGGTGTCGGAGCCCGGCGCGATCTTTGACACTGCGGTGGCAAGGCTTGAGGAGATCTCGCTGGGTATCATCTGCGCCAGCTTGGTCTCGACCATCGTATTTCCCCGCAGCGTCGCGCCTGCTGTCGCTCACCGGGTCGACGCCTGGCTGGCGGACGCGCGCCGTCTCAGCCAGGTCGTGCTGTTGCGCGAGGGCACCAGCGAAACGCATCGCGCCAAGCGCCTCAAGCTCGCGACCGACATCGTCGAGATCGACACGCTCTCCACCCATCTCGCCTATGACAGGTTGACCGATCGCAATGCGGTGACCGGCCTCGGTGAAATCAGGCTGCGCATGCTGACGCTGTTGCCGGTGATCGCCTCGCTGGAGGACCGGCTGGCGGCGCTCGGCGAGGAGGCCTTGCGGCGGCAACCCGGGCTGAAACGGCTCCTGGAGGATCTCGCGCAATGGATCGCGAGCGATATCGGCGCGCGCCAGCCGGCCGAGCGAATCCGGGCCGCGATCTCGGAGCAGCAGGCGGTGCTCGATGACGGCGCCGACTGGGAACGGATCATCACCACCAGCCTGTTGTTGCGGTTGCGCGAGCTGGTCGACCTCTCGCACGATTGCCGTGCGCTGACCGAGGCGATTGCAGAGAACCGCAATGTTGCAACGATCGACCTGGCCTTTCATTCCGAGGCCGGTGCCGCGCCCGTCCGCCACCGCGACCGCGGCCTTGCATTGTGGTCGGCGGCCGGCGCGGTCGTGGCCATCCTGATCTGCTGCGCGTTCTGGATCGGGACCGGCTGGCCGGACGGCGCGTCGGCGCCGATGATGGCGGCGGTCGCATGTTCGTTCTTCGCCGCGCAAGACGAGCCCGCGCGCTTCATTCGCAGTTTTGGCCGGTGGTCGCTGGTCGCCATCGTCGTCGTTGCGGTCTATCTGTTCGCGGTGGTCCCTGCGATCTCCCATATCGAGGTCCTGGTGGTCGCACTCGCGCCGACCTTTCTGCTCTACGGCTTCTTGATCGGCCGTCCGGCTACAGCGGGAACCGGGACGGCGCTCGCGGCCAACACTGCAACCCTGCTTGCAATCCAGTCGACCTACAGCGCGGACTTTGCGTCCTACGCCAATTCCGCCGTTGCCTTCTTCGTCGGCATCGTCGTCGCCGAGATCGTGACGCGGATCGCGCGCGGCGTCGGCGCGGAATGGATCGCCAATCGCCTGGTGCTGTCGAACTGGAAGTCGATCGCGGTCGCCGCCGAACGGCGCGGCAAGCGCGACCGCGCGGAGTTTGCGGGTCTCATGCTGCACCGGCTCGGGCTTCTGGTGCAGCGTATCGCGTTTCTGTCGGAGAGCGATCGCCGCGATACCGACAGCCTCGTCCAGCTTCGTATCGGGATCAACATCATCGACCTGCGCCGCGCGCGTTACGGGCTTGCGGCATCCACCATTGCCGTCATCGACGACATGCTCGATCGGCTCGCCGTCGCCTGTCGCGGCTACGCGGGCGACGGAATGCCGGCCGAGCTGCTGACCAGCGTCGACCGGGCGCTGGCCCAGGCGGTGAAGGATCCCAATGACAGCGCGCGCGAAGACGCCCTGATCGGCCTCGTCGGCATCAGGCGCGGCCTGTTCCCGGATGCACCGGCCTATCGGCCGCGCGCAGAAAGTGTTGCGGCATGAGATATGTGATCGACATCTACGGCGTGCTCGTGCCGTCGCTGCTGCTGTGGATCATTGTTGCTTACGTCCTCAGCGCGATTCTGCGCCGGCTCATGCAGCGCTTCGACCTCTACCGGCTGGTCTGGCACCGCGCGCTGTTCGATTTTTCGATCTTCGTCTGCCTTCTCGGCGGCGTCGTCTACCTCTCGGAGTATCTTTCATGAAGGGCAATTTTGCCTGGCTCGGCCGCCTCGCGCTGACCGTCATCGTTGTCGTCGCCGCGCTCGCAGTGGGCCGCGAGCTCTGGGTCTACTACATGGAGCAGCCCTGGACCCGCGACGGCCGCGTCCGCGCCGACGTGGTCCAGGTCGCGCCCGACGTGTCCGGATTCGTGACCGAGGTGCTGGTCAAGGACAACCAGAAGGTCCGCCGCGGCGACGTGCTGTTCCGGATCGACCGCGAACGTTTCGCGCTGGCGCTGCGCCAGGCCGAGGCGTCGGTTGCGGGTCATCAGGCGACGCTCGATCAGGCCAATGCCGATCTGAAGCGTTACAACGCGCTGACGACCGACGCGGTGTCGCAGCAGAAGCAGGAGCAGGTTCTCGCCACCCAGCTCCAGGCCAAGGCATCCTTCGATCAAGCCGTGGCCGATCGCGCGTTGGCGCAGCTCAACCTCGACCGCAGCGAGGTCCATGCCTCCGTGAACGGTGTGATCACCAACATGGACCTGCGCCCCGGCGCCTACGTCACGGCCGGGAAGGGCGTGATGGCGCTGGTCGATACCGACACGCTGCATGTGGAAGGCTACTTCGAGGAGACAAAGCTCGCGCGCATCCGCACCGGTGACAAGGTCCGGGTCCGCCTGATGGGCGAGAAGGTCACGCGGTCAGGCCGCGTCGAGAGCATCGCCGCCGGCATCGAGGACCGCGACCGCGCGGAGGGAGCCAGCATGCTCGCCAACGTCAACCCGACCTTCAGTTGGGTGCGGCTGGCACAGCGTGTCCCGGTGCGCATCGCGCTCGATCCGGTGCCGGAGAACATGTCGCTGGTCGCCGGTCGCTCCGCGACGGTGGAGGTATTGGACTAGCGCAGCGAGCAGATGGATCGTGCCTGGCTTGGGGAAAAGCCGGCAATAAGCGTTTCAATGCCAAATCGTAGGGCTAATCCTGATTCGCGTGTGTGAGTCGGGGGAGCGTATGGGCGTTTGGTTTTTAGTCCTAGCAGCCTGCGTCGTCGGCGCGTTGCTCCTTTTGGCATTCTGCCGATAGGGCCGACTGCGGATGCTCTTGTTGCCGCGAAACATCAGCGAGCCGCTGAATAGCGGTTCCAGACCGATGGTTTTTGACTGTGCATGGATGAGCGCGTTCACTTCCGGCGTTGGAGGCGGACGTGAGTTGGTTGCTTGTGCTTATCATCGCTGCGAGCGCAATGGTGTTGATCGCTCATGCGATTGACGCGATGCGTTCCTGATACTCTTTGAGACCCGGTTTCATCGGTAGTCAAGTAAGCCAAGAGAATGTTCCGCGGCCGGCGAGTGTCAATTTGAGGAACTTGGCCCCGCGAGCCAAGGTTGTCACAGCAGGAGGAATACGATCATGCTTATGTTTTACCTGCCGATCATAATCTTCAACGCAATGCTCGAAGCAATTACGAAGCAGAAGAATGTGCCGGTATCCATCGATGAGCCGCCAAGCTTCGATTAGACTCCGATCTCAAAGCGTTGGCTTCGATGCTTGCTGAGGTCAACGTCCCCTCAGGCATTTGAATACTTCTTCAGCTCGAACCGTGCGATCTGGTTCCGGTGTACCTCGTCCGGGCCGTCAGCGAGGCGCAGCAAACGTGCGGTGGCATAGGCCTGCGTCAGGCCGAAATCGTTCGAGGTGCCGCCGCCGCCATGGGCCTGGATCGCCCAGTCGATGACCTGGCAGGCCATGTTGGGCACGGCGACCTTGATCATCGCGATCTCGCTCTTTGCGACCTTGTTGCCGACCGTGTCCATGGCGTAGGCGGCGTTGAGCGTCAGCAGCCGGGCCTGTTTGATCATGATGCGGGCTTCCGCGATGCCTGCGTCACCGTTTGCTCGGAGACCGGCTTGCCGAAGGCGACGCGGCTGCGCACGCGGCGGCACATCTTTTCCAGCGTGCGCTCGGCAAGGCCAATCAGGCGCATGCAGTGGTGGATGCGGCCGGGGCCGAGGCGCCCTTGCGCGATCTCGAAGCCGCGGCCTTCGCCGAGCAGCATGTTCTCCTTCGGGACCCGCACATTGGTGAAGACGACCTCGGAGGCGCGGTCGGGCACGCCGTAGAAGCCGAACACGGGGAGAGGACGCTTCACCTCGATGCCTGATGTATCCATCGGCACCAGGATCATGGATTGCTGCTTGTGGCGGTCCGGATTGTCAGGATCGGTCTTGCCCATGAAGATGCAGATCTTGCAGCGCGGGTCGGTCGCGTTGGTGGTGTACCATTTGCGCCCGTTGATGACGTAATGGTCGCCGTCGCGCACGATCGAGCTCTCGATGTTGGTCGCGTCGGACGAGGCGACCGCAGGCTCGGTCATCGCGAAGCAGGAGCGGATCTCACCCGCGAGCAGCGGCTTCAGCCAGCGCTCCTTGTCCTCTTTCGTGCCGTAGCGCTCCAGCACCTCCATGTTGCCGGTGTCGGGCGCCGAGCAGTTGAACACTTCGGGCGCAAGATGCGAGCGGCCCATCACTTCGCAGAGCGGGGCATATTCGAGATTGGTGAGGCCCGCGCCGTGGCTCGATTCCGGCAGGAACAGGTTCCAGAGGCCTTCCGCGCGCGCGAGCGGCTTCAGTTCTTCGACGACGGGATAGACCTTCCAGGGCCCGAGCTCCTCGGCCTCGCGATAGAACCGCTCCTCATTGGGATAGATGTGCCGGTCCATGAAGCTTTCGAGCTTGCGCTTGAGCTCGACGACTTTGGGCGACATCGGGTAAAGCATCTTACGTCTCCTTGATCGATGGACGGCGCGGACTTCAGCGTGATCGCGTGCCGCTTCAGGCGACGCGGTATTCCCTGAACTTCTCGCGCAACGCCGATTTGAGCACCTTTCCGGTGCCGGTCATCGGGAATTCGTCCAGGAACTCGACGGCGTCAGGCATCCACCAGCTCGCGATCTTCGGGCGCATGTGGTCGAGCAGCGCCTTGCCGTCGACGGTCGCGCCCTTCTTGCGAACCACGAGGAGCAGGGGACGCTCCTGCCACTTTTCATGCGCAATCGCGACCACGGCAGCTTGCAGCACGTCGGGATGAGACAAGGCGACGTCCTCGAGCTGGATCGAGGAGATCCACTCGCCGCCGGACTTGATCACGTCCTTGGAGCGGTCGGTCAGCGTGACGTGGCCCTGCGGGTCGATCACGGCCATGTCGCCGGTGATCAGCCAGCCGTCGTGGTCGAGGCCTTCGTCGAGCTTCATATAGCCCGAGGCGACCCAGGGACCACGCGCGCGCAGGTGGCCGACGGTCTTGCCGTCGCGCGGCAGCTCAACGCCGCCGTCGTCGACGATGCGCAAGGCGGTGCCGAAGCAGGCCCGGCCCGAGACCTGTCGGCGGTCGAACTTCTCCTTGTCGCTGAGGTGCTCCGAGCCGGGACGCAGGCCCGGCATCGAGCAGCCCAGAGCCTCGGTCATGCCCCAGGCCTGGATGTAGTCGATGTTGTAGTCGCGCTTCAGCTTCTCGACCATGGCGCGCGGCGGGGCCGAGCCCGACGACAGCGTTGCACGCAAGGTGGAGAATTTGTTGCCGGTGCGGCCGAGCCAGTCGAGCAGGATCAGCCAGAAGCTCGGCACCCCCGCCGACAGCGTCACCTTCTCGCCTTCGAGCAATTCATACAGCTTGTCCGGCTCATAGTTGCGGCCGGGCAGCACCAGCTTCGAGCCGGTATAGGGCGCGGTGAACGGCATATTCCAGCCATTGCCGTGGAACAGCGGCGCCATCGGCATCATCACCTCGCGCACGCCTTCGACGTGCCCGGGCAGGAAGTCGAAGCTGCTGCAGGTCATGGTCTGCAGGATCGCGGCGCGGTGCGAATAGATCACGCCCTTGGGATTTCCCGTCGTCCCCGAGGTATAGCAGATGGTGGAGGCGGATTTTTCGTCGAACTCCGGCCAGGTGAAGCCGGCGTCGTTCTCTCGTCCGAGAAGCTCCTCGTAGCAATGGACGTTTACAAGCTTTGTCTCCGGCATCCGCTCGCGCGAGGACATCACGACGTAAGCCTCGATCGTCTTCAATTGCGGCGCGATCGCCTCGACGATCGGCAGCGTGGCGCGGTCGACGAACAGCAGGCGGTCTTCGGCGTGGTTGATGATGTAGACGAGCTGCTCGGGAAACAGGCGCGGATTGACGGTGTGCAGCACATAGCCCATGCCCGGCGCGGCGTAGAACATCTCGAAATGGCGGTGGGTATTCCAGGCCAGCGTGCCGACGCGGTCGCCTTGCTTCATGCCGAGACGCTTCAAGGCCAGCGCCATGCGCTTGATGCGTGGATGAGCGTCGGCATAGGTGTAGCGATGGATGTCGCCCTCGATCTCGCGCGCGACGATCTCTGCCTCGCCGTGATGGTCTGCGGCATACTGGATCAGGCCGCTGATCAGGAGCGGCATGTCCATCATCAATCCCTGCATCATTTCCTCCGGATCGCCATGTCGTTGCATGGCGCTTGTGATTTGCGCGCGAGGTTACCGGAACGTCACGCGCCGTTCACGCAAAAAAGGCAGACGTGATTGCATGCGTCACTTTTTCAAGGCTAACGTGAGGAGAGCTGCCGGCGAAGCAGCGTCTGTCGTGGAGGAAATGGATGTCAGCGGAAAGACACAAGACCGGCGCAGCCGACGCACCTACGGTCGATCTTTCCGCACTTCGCGCGCGCTATCGCGACGAGCGCGATCGCCGTCTGCGCGCCGAGGGCAAGGCGCAATATGTCGAGGTATCAGGCGATTTCGGCCGCTATCTCGACGATCCCTGGGCCGATCCCGGATTTGCGCGCGAGGCCGTCAGCGAAGCGACCGAAGTGCTCATCGTCGGCGGCGGCTTTGGCGGCCTGCTCTGCGGCGCGCGCCTGCGCGAGGCCGGCATCGCGGATTTTCGCATCGTGGAAAAGGCCGCCGACTTCGGCGGCACCTGGTACTGGAATCGCTACCCCGGTGCGGCCTGCGATACCGAGAGCTACATCTATCTGCCGCTGCTGGAGGAGACCGGCTATGCGCAAATATGCGCGGGCGCCGGAGATTTACGAACACTCCCGCCGCATCGGCCGCCACTTCGGCCTGTACGAGCGCGCGCTGTTTCAGACCGTCATTCGCGCATGGAATGGCGGGAGCGGGAGGCGCGCTGGCTGGTCGAGACCGATCGCGGCGATCGCATCCGCGCGCGGTTCGTCATCCTGGCCGGCGGCCCGCTGAGCCGGCCGAAGCTGCCGGGCATTCCCGGCATCGAGAGCTTTGGGGGACACAGCTTTCACACCAGCCGCTGGGACTACGCCTACACCGGCGGTACGGCTGAAGGCGGTCTCGCCGGCCTTGCCGACAAGCGCGTCGGCATCATCGGCACCGGCGCCACCGCCGTGCAATGCGTGCCGCATCTCGGCCGCTCGGCGAAGGAGCTCTATGTCTTCCAGCGCACGCCGTCGGCGATCGGCGTGCGCGACGACCGGCCGACGGATCAGAGCTGGGCGCAGAGCCTCGGGCCCGGCTGGCAGCGCGAGCGCATGGACAATTTCACCGCCGTGATCTCGGGCGAGCCGTTCGAGCAGGATCTGGTCCAGGATGGCTGGACCGGCCTGCTTGGCGAGATCCTGCTCGCGCCGCGCCGCCAGCCACAGCCGGTGACCTCGCTGGAGGAGGCGTTGAAGGTCATCGAGCAGGCCGACTATCGCAAGATGGAGGAGATCCGCGCGCGTGTCGATGCCGTGGTGAAGGACGAGGCGGCTGCGGCGGCGCTCAAGCCCTGGTACAAGGCGTTCTGCAAGCGGCCCTGCTTCCACGACGAATATCTCGACACCTTCAATCGCCCCAACGTGCATCTCGTCGATACCAAAGGGCAGGGCGTCGAGCGCATCACGGAGAATGCCGTGATCGTCGATGGCAAGGCCTATGAGCTCGACTGCCTGATCTATGCCAGCGGCTTCGAGGTCGGCACCGATTACGCCCGCCGGATGGGCTTCGAGGTCTATGGCCGCGACGGCATGAGCCTGTCCGAGCGCTGGCGCGACGGCGTCAGGACGATGCACGGCTTCTACAGCCGCGGCTTCCCGAACTGCTTCCTGATCGTCACGGTGCAGGCCGGCCAGAGCGCCAACTTCCCGCACATCATCGACGAGCAGTCGCAGCACATCGCCTATGTGATCGATCAGGCGCGCAAGCGCGGCGCCAGAACGCTGGAGCCGACGCTCGCTGCCGAGAACGCCTGGGTCGAGGAGGTCGTGAAAGCCGCGCTCGGCCGTCAGACTTACTTGGCCGAATGCACGCCCGGCTATTACAACAACGAGGGCGTGTTCGATCCGATCGCGGCAAGAAACAGCCAATATTGGCGCGGGCCGGTGGCGTTCCTGCGGCTGCTCGACAAGTGGCGCAAGGAGGGCAACCTGGATGGACTGGAATTGACCTACGGGACGGCCGCGGAGGCGGGCGGCACCCCGGCTCCGGCTTGAGCGGCATGATCCCGGCCCCGTCAGGCGCCACGCGGCTCCACGTCATCGTCGGTGATCCCATCGCGCAGGTGCGCTCGCCCGCGGGCGTGTCAGCCGCCTTCGCCGCACGGGGGCACGACGGTATTCTCGTGCCCGTTCAGGTCGCCCCGGGGGATTTGCCCGACTTCCTCTCGGTGGCGGCGCGATTGAAAAATCTCGACGGCATCGTCGTTACCATCCCGCACAAATTTGCCTGCTACCAGGCCTGCACGAGTGCGACCGATCGGGCGCACTTCCTGCGCACCGTGAACCTGATGCGCCGGCGCGCCGACGGCTCATGGCATGGCGATATGGTGGATGGCCTCGGCTTCGTCGGCGCAGCGCGGGCAAAGGGGATCGATCCCGGCGGCATGCGCGCCCTTCTGGTCGGCGCCGGCGGCGCCGGCTCGGCGATCGCGCTCGCGCTGGTCGAGGCCGGCGTCGGCGAGCTCGCCATTCACGACAGCATGGCCGAGCGCCGCGACGCGCTGATCGGCCGGCTCAATGGGCTCGGCAAAGCGCCGGTGCGGACCGGCACCATGGACCCCGCCGGCTTCGACTTCGTCGCCAATGCGACGCCCGCCGGGATGAAGGACGGCGACCCGCTGCCGGTCGACGTCGCGCGCCTTGCGCCAGCCGCCTATTGCGGCTGCGTCATCACCAGGCCCGAAGTCTCCCCCTTCATCGCCGCGGCTCGCAAGATCGGCTGTGTCACCGGGACCGGTACCGACATGTACCAGCAGCACCAGAGCATCATGGTGGATTTCCTGCTGGGAGCGGAGGCTGGGTGACTTGCGGACGTCGCGACTTGCCGGTGTCAAGAGCTTTGCTTGGATCGATTGGTCCTGTCGGGACTTGAGCGATCGCAACCGACGTAGGATCATGCGCGCGCGCGAGCCGGTCGCGCCCTAAGGAGAGGAACGAGCAATGATCAAGGGCAGGATAGTCGCGACGGCGGTGATTGGCGCGGCCGCGCTGCTTCTCTCTCTGCCTGTGGCCAACGCCGCGCAATGCGGCAGCTCGCCGGCCGGGTTCGAAGGCTGGAAGCGCGAATTCAGCGCAGAGGCGCAGGGCAAGGGCATTGGCCCGACCGCGATCTCGGCCCTGATGCAGACGAACTACGCCAGCGCGACCCTCGCAGCCGACCGCGGCCAGCGCAGCTTCTCGCTGTCGCTCGACCAGTTCCTGGCCAAGCGCGGTGCCACCACCATCGTCGCCAAGGGGCGCCAGCTCAAGCAGTCGCAGGCGGCCTTGTTCGCCTCGATCCAGCAGCGCTACGGCGTTCCGCCCGGGCCGCTGATCGCGATCTGGGGCATGGAGACCGGCTTCGGCAGCCAGCGCGGCAACCAGAACATGCTGTCGTCGATCGCGACCCTTGCTTATGACTGCCGTCGCCCCGAGTTCTTCACCGACCAGCTCTATGCCGCACTGAAGCTGATCGACCGCGGCACCCTGTCGGGGGCGACCCGCGGCTCCATGCACGGCGAGGTCGGCCAGACCCAGTTCATGCCCAAGAACATCCTGGCCTATGGCACCGGCAATCTCGAGGTTGCCGCCAATGCGTTGAACTCGACTGCGAATTTCCTGAAGGCCCATGGCTGGCGTGCGGGAGCCGGTTACCAGCCGGGCGAGCCGAATTTCGCCGCGATCGAGGCCTGGAATGCGGCCGGCGTCTATCAGAAGGCAATTGCGTTGATGGGACGACAGATCGACGAGGGCGGAACGGCCGCCTCGCGCTGACGAGAGCCCCTTCAAACGGGGCTCTCGATGCTTGTTTTGACGCGTTTTCTTGACGCGAACCGGCATCCACTTCGCTCGAAAACGCTCTTGCTCAGCAAGGCGTGATGCGCCGGCGCGAGAAAGTTGTTGCTATCAGGAACTGACGGCATGAGGTTTGCTTTGATCAGATTCAGGGCTGGGCATGAGGAGACTCAACATGGCAACCCAGATCGTGATGGACCAGACTGGCGACACACGCCACGAGTTTGATCCTGGCAATGCCGAAGCGCTGGCGCGGGCCGAACAGCGCTTTCGGGAGCTGACCGGAGCCGGCTTCACCGCCGCCTTCCGTACCGGGCCCGGCGAAGTGACCCGTATCAAATCGTTCGACCCGACCGCGCAGGAAACGCTGTTCTATCCCCGCTTGGTCGGCGGTTGATCTGAGCTGCCCATGTTCGCGGCACTCCGGTTCCGCGCGCCAGCGCGTGCTCGTTTGCATGCGCTGCGCGAACTCTACCGTCGCTTCTTCGGCGAGAACACGCCGGATGCGCGCGGCCGTCGGCTTCTGGCCGATTGGCTGTCACCGGCGCAGCGCGCCCAGTTCGAGCAGCACCGGTATTTCGACGTGATCGGCTGCGATACCGGCAAGAGGTATCGCATCCACTACGGCACGGCCGCCAACGTCCACGAAATCGACGACGCCGGCATGGCAACGATGGGATGGTGCTTCGTCCCGACAGGCTTCCTGGTGCCCGGCGACGTGATGCTCGCGCAGAAGATCGCGCTCGAGACGGATGAAAAGTCAGCGCTGGCGCTCGCCAACAGGTTTCCGCCGGCGACGCATTCGGAGCATTTTTACCGGCGGCCGTTCTAGCGCCACGCGCGCAGGGCGCTCAGGAGTGCGTGGTGCGATAGGCATCCAGCGCATGCGCCGCGAAGACGCCGATGCTGCAAAGGGCGAGGAGGGCGGAGATCAGCTCGATCATAGCTCATCCTCCCGCGGCGGCTGGGCGACGAGATTTTGGCAGCAGGAATAGTCCAGGATCAGATTGAGAAGGAATTGCATGGTGGCCGTCCCTGTATGATTTTGACAACCAGATAACCGGCCATCTGTTTCAGGCGTGTTTCGTCGCACCGGAAAAGGGGTTTCGCGGGGAACCCTGGGCTGGTTTGTGCGCGGCGGACCCGCTACATCGCGCTTTTAGTTCAATTCCTTCGGGCCGCGCGTCTTCGCGGGAGGTCCTACATTGCGAGGCAAAATCATGGGGCAGGTCGAGTGGTTCGACGATCTCAGCATCGGGATGCGGTTCAAGTCGCCGGAGGTCGAGGTCACCGAAGCCGACATCAAGCGCTTCGCGGCCGAATTCGATCCGCAGCCGATGCACCTCGACCACGAGGCCGCCAAGGGGACCCTGTTCAATGGGCTCGCTGCATCAGGATGGCACACCGCCGCGATTGCCATGAACCTCGCGATCCAGACCCGGCCCTTCGGTCCGCATCCGCTGATCGGCGCGGGCGTCGACGGGCTGCGCTGGACCATTCCGGTGCGGCCCAATGACCGCCTGCATCTGGTCGGCGAAGTGATGAGCCTGACGCCGTCGAAGTCGAAGCCGCAGGGCATCGCGCTGGTGAAATGGACGATGTTCAACCAGAACGGCGAGGAGGTTTACACCTTCACCCCGATCGCGATCGTGCCGCGGCGAGCCTAGGACGCAAGCCGCCTGCCGCTGGCCTTGCCCGCGGCCTGAAGCCCTTGCGGGTCGTCGGCAGAGGTGGTCATCTCGGCCTCGGGAACACGCTGGAGGCCGACATGAGACGATTCCTTCTCGCCGCCGGAATGCTCGCAGGCGCCTTGAGCGCAGCCGCCTTGAGCTCGAGGCCCGCGCTGGCGCAACAATCCAAGGTCGGCGACTGGACCATCGAGAAGCGTACGCAGGATACGCATTGCAATGCGAGCCGCGGCTACAAGGACAAGGAGGACGAGAACCGCGACTACGTCATCGTCATCACCTATTCCGACAAGGCCATCGTGATCGTGATGATCTACGACGGCTGGGAGTGGGACAAGGTCGGCGAGATCCTCCGGGCCGACGTCGCCACCGATGACGCCGATATCATGAAGAAGGCGAAGTGGGAGGTGATGGACAAGACCACCGTGCGCGGCATCTTCGAGTTCGACCAGGCGATCATGGATCGCCTCTCGAAGGCCAGGCGTCTCACGCTCGATTTCGAGGACGATGACGAGGACAGCATCGAGATGCAGATCCCGCGCGCCGGCGAGGCGCTCGCCGCGCTGAAATTCTGCGAGGAGAACCGGAAGTAAGTCGCAGAGGCCGGTCCGCAAGGCGGGCGGGCGACAGCAGGCGATCGCCGCGAGCGGGCGCGTGACTCGTCGCACACTGTCCGGTCGCTGTTCGCATTAATCCTAGTCTTTGGCGGAAACGTCCAAGCCGCATCCTGCGGTTGACGTTACGCAAGGATGATGTTCGATATTCCAGCATTGCGCTGTCGCATTTTTTCTCCGTCCAAGGCGGCGATCGGCCGGCCTGCCTCCTTCAGTTCCCGACGCGCTCGTCCCCCTCGCCACCGGGGCAACACGCAGACCCCACCGTCCATCCGATGACGATCCTCCAGGCAAACCGGTTCTCGTCGCTCGTCGGCGAGATCTACGATGCAGCGGCCAATCCCGCGCTGCGGAGCGCCGCCTTGGAGCAGGTTTCGAATTTCGTCGGTGGATGTGCCGCGACCATCCTGTCCAGGGATGCAGCCAGGCTCTCGATCGAGATCCACGAGCATTTTGGCACGGACACTCGGTTCCGCCAGCTCTATCGCGACAGATATGTCGAACTTGATCCCTTGCTCGACCGCCATCTCGACTTCGCCGCGGGCCAGACGATCGGCGTGGCCGACATCATGCCCCAGTCCGACTTCGAGGCAAGCAGCTTCTACCGAGAGTGGGTGGAGCCGCAGGGAGCGATAGACCTCGCAACCGTGACGCTCGAGAAAACGGTCGCGCGCACCACGATCTTGCAGGTGCTGCGTCACCGGTCCCGCGGGACCGTCGACGACGCGATGCGCGAGCGTATGCGCCTGCTCGCGCCTCACATCCAGCGGTCGCGGGTCATGGGTCGCCAGATCAGGGCGCGCTCGCATACCGTGGACGATCTTGCCGATGTCCTGGACGGACTGAGCACGGCGATCTGCCTGCTCGACGCAGAAGGGAGAGTCGTCCATGCCAACGCGTCGTGCCGTCAGCTCTTCGTCGACGCCAATCTCCTCGCAATGGTCGGCGACAGAATAGTTGCCCGCAACACCCAGGCTGACAAAATATTCCGCGGCCTGTTCGAATTTTCCGCGGATGCAGGAACTCATTCAAACGGTCGCCGTCAGATCGAGCTCGTGACATCGTCCGACGGACATCATTATCTGCTCCATGCCGTTCCGCTGAGGCGGGAGCGCCATCTGCCGCGTGACGGAGCTGCCACCGTGCTCTTCGTTCAAAGGGCCACGATGGTGTCATCGCTCGTGCCCGATGCGATCGCAGTGGCGTTCAGGCTGACGCCGTCCGAATTGCGCGTGCTGATGGCGATCGTCGAGATCGGCGGGGTTCCCGACATTGCGGCCAAGCTCGGTATCGCCGAGACGACGGTGAAGACGCATCTCAGCCGGCTGTTCGAAAAGACGGGCGCCGGCAGGCAGGCCGACCTCGTCAAGATCGCCGCCGGATTTGCGGCACCGTTTGGGCGGCAGACCGGCGCCGGCGATGCGGTGTGATCCAATTCACATCGCGGATCATGAGTTCGCGCCATCTCAATCCATTGTGATGAGCAAGGTGCGTGTGTCCTCCGAACGTATGACGCGTATCATTTGATACTTTCGTATATGGCCGCCACTTGAAATGAGAAGGGCAGCGTGCGCCACGGAACAATGCGCACCGGCACCGAACGCGGGTGCGGGGAGACGACAGCGCGTGGCCGGGCCTGCTCGTTGGTTGGAGAGATTGCAGTGAGCGGCAAGGATGAATTTTCAATTTTCAATGTTTCAACGGACCACATTCCCGAAGACGAGCGCGTGTCGCTCCTGCGCGAATTCTACTGCCGCGGCGTGCTGAAGGCGGAGGTCGAGGCAAGGGAAGGAAAGCCGGCCGCGGCGAGCTTCACGTCCCACGTCTTGCCGGAAGCCCAGTTGCTGATCGGGGGATTGTGCGGAGCGCGGGTCGTTCGCACGAAGCATCTGGTTGCAGATGGCGACGACAGTCTCGCCCTGATCGTGAACAGGTCCGGCGTGCTCGGTATATCCGAGCGGGGACACGATTTGAGGCTTCGGGCGGGAGAGGCGGTCCTGACCAGCGCGGAGGACGTCACGACCTTCGAGCGACTCTCGCTGGGAAGTGGCTTCTCGCTGCGCGTGCCGAGACGCGTGCTGGCCCCGATGATCGTGGATGTCGACGATGCGGTGATGCGCGTCATCCCGGAGAGCACCACCGGGCTACGGCTGCTCGTCGACTACGCGATCGCGCTGGTGCACGAAAAGGTGCTGGCGGTGCCTGCGATGCGGCAGCTCGGCGTCGCGCATCTGCATGATCTCCTGGCGCTCGTTCTCGGCGCCACGGATCACGCCCGGGAATCGACCGGACGGCGCGGCATCAAGGCGGCGCGACTCCAGAAGGCGAAATTCCTCATCGTCAACAATTGCTGGCAGCAGGATATCTCGGTGGCAGATGTTGCCCAGGAGCTCGGCGTGACCCCGCGCTATCTCCAGCGGCTGTTCGAGGCCGACGGCAAGACCTTTTCATCCTTCCTCACCGAGCAACGCCTCAAGCGTGCCCATCGCATGCTGCGCGAGCCTGACTTCGCCGAGCGGCCGGTGAGTTCGATCGCCTACGATGTCGGTTTCGGAGATCTCTCTTATTTCAACCGCTGCTTCCGGCGGGCCTATGGCGCGACGCCGAGCGACGTCAGGAGCGGCGAAGCGCTGTAACGCACCCCGACCGGATTTAGTAGATCATGACGCAGCGTTGCGTGCGGAAACGGCGCCTGAAGCCGGAGTGTTGAATGCACCGTTTCTTCTTCGACCTCCTAGTCGGCAATATCGTGAAGATCGACCCGGGCGGCATGGTGTTCGAACATGCCAAGGCGACCATCGTGGTGGCTGACGAGATGGCGCGGCATCTTTTCGTCTGGCGCGACGACCTGCGCGATCGTGACGCCTGGATCCGCGTCAGGGACAACCGCGGGCGCGAGATCTATCGCGCCGCCGTGTGGGCCGAGAGCGCGGAGAGGGCGGGCTGGGACCAGGTGTGAGCCGCGCAGGCGGTGTCACGACTCTGCACCAGTTCCGGGCGAAGCGCGCTCGGTTCGTTCTGAGCCGCGACCAGGTCGCCTCCGTCCAAGTCGAATACGACGGACATTTCTACTTTAGCGCTCAGCGAATCCAATTCGCAGCGGCAGCCTCCTCCGTTTGGAGGGGGCTGCCGACAACGTGCCTGTGCACCGGTGGGGCGAGATGGCGGCGACCGAGGGACTGGAAATGAATGTGACGGCAACGGCGATCTGCTGACGCCGACGGCGCGGCTGCGCTACGTCGCGGGCCGGTTCGATGACTACAGCGAGACCGACTCGGCGCAGGGATTGTCGGTCGGCGGCCGCACGCTGCAGAGGAGCGGGCGAGGTCGATCTGTCCCGCGTGACCAGCCTCGCCGGCGGCGAGCTCAAGGCCAACATCCATGGCGGCGTCATCGCGCTACAGCGCGTCGGCGACACCACCATCAGCCCGGTGCTGCTCGGCCAGAACTTCTCTTTCGTGACGCCCGGTAGCCGCAGCACGGTGGGTGCCGTCGCCGGCTTCGGCTTCGACTACCGTACCAGCCGCAACGTGTCCGTGTTCGGCGCGGTCGAGGGCATGATGATGTCCGACCAGAGCCGCACTGGCACCGCGAGGGGCGGCGTTCGCGTCGCGTTCTGAGCCGCATTAGCCCCGGCGGCTTGAACACGACGCACGCTGGCCGGGCTCCATCCGCCCGCCGGCGCATCCTCCGATCGGAGGATGCCGCGTGCCGCGGTTGTGGTACGCTTGGTGATATTGATCACTCATGCCATTCATTGCCATGCACGGACCTCGTAAGCTGCCCGTTGCTGGATTCTCGAATCCGCTCGTCAACTGATCGGTGAAATCACGATCGGAGTTGAACCTTTTGCTCCCGTGACAGACTCAACTAAGCCGCCGGGCACGAAGAACATTCCACAGTCTCGATGTTTGACCACTGGCTCTTCCAATGCCCCGACCTCCCAAACATGACGAGTTGATCGAGAGTATATATGACGCGGGTCTCCACCCTGAGTTGTGGAGCGACGTCGTCGTCATGGTTAATGCGTTCATCGGCAGCCAGGCCTGCGGCCTGATTTCGAAGGATCCGGTCAGCAAGTCCGGCGCGACGCATTTCTATTGCGGGGTCGATCCGCACTACATCCAGCTCTATTCCGAGACCTACGCCCGCTACGATCCTCTCGCCAGGCTCCCCCGGTACGGCGAGGTGCGCAACATCCCGGATCTCGTGAATTTCGAGGAATATCGCCGCGGCCGCTTCTATCAGGAATGGCTGCGTCCACAGGGCTATGTCGACGTGGCGAACGTGGTGCTGGAGCAGTCGAAGTCGCCGTGTCCGATGTTGCTGACGGTGATCCCGGGCAGGGAGATGCTCAATGCGGAGCAGCGCGCGCGCATGCAGTCGCTGGTCGCGCACACCAGCCGGGCGCTGCTGATCAACCGGGCGATCGAGCGAAAGCAGCAGCGAGCGATCGCGCTGGCCGATGTCGTGGACCGGCTCAGTGCCGGCGTCATCCTGCTCGATGACGCCTGCAATATCGTCCACAGCAATCCTGCCGCGGAAACCATTCTGGCCGCGGCTGACGTCCTGCGGTCGGTCTCGGGCCGGCTCGTGGCGCGATCCGCCGAGGCAAATCTGGCCCTGCGCGATATCTTCCGCGACTCCGGCGAGGTTGCCGTAGCTGCGGCGGCCGGTCGAAAAATCCCGCTGAGATCCGATGGCGGTTCCTACTATATCGCGAACGTCATCGCGCTGCCGTCGTTGCTGCGTGATGGCGCGACGGAGCGCACGCCGGCCGTCGGAGCCCTGTTCGTCTGGAAGGCGGAACTCGACGGCCGCTCGTGTGCCGGCCTCGTCGACCGCACGTTCGACCTCACGCCGGCGGAATTGAGGGTCTTGCAGTCGATCGTCGAGGTCGGCGGCGTGCCGGAGACGGCGATTACGCTCGGCATCGCAGAGACGACGGTGAAGACGCATCTGCATCGCGTCTTCGCCAAGACCGGCGTTTCTCGTCAGGCGGATCTCGTCAAGCTCGTGGCGGGATTTTCCAATCCACTCCTGCACTGACGCGCCTTCGCGTCGCGGGCGGCGTCGCTGCAGCCCGCCATAGGTTCAAACAGACACATCATTAGAAAGTTATCGCGGGTCATTCGATCGAATGACGCGATTTGCCGCGTGCCCCTCTAGGAGATGTCACACGATCTCTTGTTCGACGCGTTCGTGTTTTGTGAAGCAACTCACAGCGAGCGGAAGTGAATCCCGTCAATCTCTGGTGTAGGTCGAAAGGAGATTGTCATGCGATCGACGTCACCGGTTCTGGCTCGCAAGTTCCGCGACATCGTCGCGCGTATCGGCGCGGCGTTCCGCGCGCAGCGCGCGATCGACGCGCGGCGCGCGTTGCTGCGCTATCGCCATCTGCTGGAGCAGCCGCACGACCCATTGCCTTTGAATGAAATCATTCCGGTCAGCAACAAAGAGGATATTGCAGACAATGCCCACGGATCTGATGCGAGCGAGCGCGCCGCCGGCGACCCCACGTTCGAGCGCGCGTAACGTCAACATCGTCGCAATCGCCGCGACCGTGGCTCTTGTCACGCTTCAACTGGTTGGCCTTGCGATGCTGGAACGCTCTCACGCGCACGCGATGCATGTGTCGTTTCCACGCGAACCGCAAGCTTGCTCGGAAAACGTCGACGCTGCCGTCTCGCAGATTCCCTACGATTGACCGGAGGACGGTCCGTGCCTGATGTCACGACACTGGCTCTGCTCAGCGTTGCCGTATTCGCCGGCGCCTTTGTTTCGGGGCTGTCGGGATTCGCATTCTCGGCCGTAGCCGGCGCCATCCTGCTCCGGGTGTTTCAGCCGCTGGAGGCCGTGCCGCTGATGATGGCGTGCAGCATCGGCGTGCAGGCGACCAATCTGTGGGCGCTTCGGCGCAGCATCCGCTGGGAAGGCAGCCTGCTGCTGATCGTCGGCGGATTGATCGGCGTTCCCATCGCGGTGTCGCTGTTGCAATCCACCGATACGCACCTGCTCAGGCGCGGCTTCGGCGTCATCGTCGCGCTCTATGCCGCCTACATGCTGCTGCGACCGACGCTGGTGACGGCCGGCGCGGCCGTCGGCCGGCACTGGGTTGCGCTGATCGGCTTCGGGGGAGGGCTGGTCGGCGGGCTGACGGCGATGCCGGGCGCGATCCCGACGATCTGGTGCGACATGCGCGGCATGCCCAAGAGCGAGCAGCGTGGCCTGGTGCAGCCGTTCATCGCGGCGATGCAGGTCTTCGCCATCGCGCTGCTGGTCGGACACCAGGACCTGTCGTCAAAGGTCTTCGTCGACCTCGCGGTCAGCCTGCCGGCGCTGTTCGCCGGCTCCGCGCTCGGTGTGATCGCCTTTCACCGCGTCAACGAGACGGTCTTTCGCAAGACCGTGCTCGTTCTGCTGCTGGTGTCGGGGATATCACTGATCTAGTGCGTGAGTCCCTGGACCGGCGCCGCGCTGGTGTCGCTGCCGTGGTGCGTCAGCGGCTTCATGCCGGTGATGGTTCTGAGCAGCACGTAGAACACCGGCGTCAGGAACAGGCCGAACACGGTGACGCCGATCATGCCGGAGAACACCGCGACACCCATCGCGCGTCGCATCTCCGAGCCTGCGCCGGTCGAGAGCACCAGCGGCAGGACGCCCATGATGAACGCCATCGACGTCATCAGGATCGGACGGAGCCGCAGCCGGCTCGCCTCGATCGCGGCGCGGATCGGCGTGCGCCCGGCGAATTCGAGCTCGCGCGCGAATTCGACGATCAGGATCGCGTTCTTGGCGGAGAGGCCGACCAGCACGATCAAGCCGATCTGGGTGAAGACGTTGTTGTCGCCTTTCGAGAGCCAGACCCCGAACATCGCCGCGAGCAGACCCATCGGCACGATCATGATGATCGAGAGCGGCAGGGTCAGGCTCTCGTAGAGCGCGGCCAGCACCAGGAACACCAGCAGGATCGCCAGCGGGAACACCCAGATTCCGGAATTGCCGGCGATGAACTCCTGATAGGTCAGGTCGGTCCATTCGAAGGCAAAGCCGGGCGGCAGCACTTCCGCCGCGATCCGCGTCGCGACTTCCTGCGCCTGGCCCGATGAAAAGCCGGGCGCGGCCGCCGCGTTGATGTCGGACGACAGGAAGCCGTTGTAGCGGATCGCGCGCTCCGGACCCGCACTCTGGCGGATCTTGAGCAGTGCGGACAACGGCACCATGTCGCCGGAGGACGAGCGCACCTTGAGCTGCCGGATGTCGTCGGCCCGGGCGCGGAACGGCGCGTCGGCCTGGACGCGGACGGAATAGGTGCGGCCAAACTTGTTGAAGTCGTTGACGTAGTAGGAGCCGAGGTAGATCTGGAGCGTGTTGAACACTTCCGTCACGGGCACCCCGAGCTGGAGCGCCTTGGTGCGGTCGATGTCGGCGAAGAGCTGGGGCACGTTGACCTGGAAGCTCGAGAACACGCCGGCGATCTCCGGCGCCTTCTGCATCGCCGCCATGAACGCTTTGGTCGCCTCGTTCAGCGCCTCATAGCCGAGGCCGGCGCGATCCTCGATCTGCAGCTTGAAGCCGCCGATGGTGCCGAGGCCGTTGACCGGCGGCGGCGGGAACATGGCGATGAAGGCTTCCTGGATGCCGGCGTATTTCTTGTTCAGCTCGGCCGCGATGGCATTGCCGCTCAGGGCTGCACCTTTGCGCTCGTCGAACGGCTTCAGCGTCGAGAACACGATGCCGGCATGGACGAGTTGGTGAAGCCTGAGATCGACAGGCCCGGGAAGGCGACAGAGCTCTCGACACCTGGCTGGGTCAGCGCGACGTCGCTCATCTTGCGGATCACCTCTTCGGTGCGGTCGAGCGTTGCCCCGTCGGGCAGCCGCGAGAAGCCGACCAGATATTGCTTGTCCTGGCCCGGCACGAAGCCGCTCGGCACCTGCTGGAACAGGAAGGCGGTGAGGCCGACCAGCACGACGTAAAGACCCATCACCGCGGCCTTGCCGGAGATGACCTTGGTGACGGTGCCGCTGTAATTCTCGGATGAACGCGTGAAGGCCCGGTTGAAACCGCGGAAGAACCAGCCAAGGCCCTTTTCCATGATGATCGTCAGCCGGTCCTTCGGCTCATTGTGGCCCTTGAGCAGCAGTGCCGACAACGCCGGGGACAGCGTCAGCGAGTTGACGGCGGAAATCACGGTCGAGATCGCGATCGTCAACGCGAACTGCTTGTAGAACTGCCCGGTCAGGCCGGAGATGAAGGCGAGAGGCACGAACACCGCGATCAGCACCATGGCGATCGCGATGATCGGGCCGGAGACCTCGCGCATCGCCTGATAGGTCGCATCGCGCGGCGACAGCCCGGCCTCGATGTTGCGCTCGACGTTTTCGACCACAACGATGGCGTCATCGACGACGATGCCGATCGCGAGCACCAGGCCGAACAGGCTGAGCGCGTTGATGGAGAAGCCGAACACGTGCATCACGGCAAAGGTGCCGACGATCGACACGGGCACCGCCAGCAGCGGAATGATCGAGGCGCGCCAGGTCTGCAGGAACAGGATCACGACCAGCACCACCAGCGCGATCGCCTCCAGCAGCGTGTGGATCACCGCCTCGATCGAGGAGCGCACGAACTGGGTCGGATCGTAGACGATCTGGTAGGACACGCCCTCGGGCATGTTCTTCTTGATCTCGGCCATGGTGGCGCGGACGTGGTCGGAAATCTGCAGCGCATTGGAGCCGGGCGCCTGGAAGATCGGGATCGCCACCGCCTGCTTGTTGTCGAGCAGCGAGCGCAGGCCGTATTCGGACGCCCCTAACTCGATGCGCGCGACGTCGCGCAACCGCACCACTTCACCGCGCGCGCCGGTTTTGACCACGATGTCGCCGAACTGCTCCTCGTTCGCGAGCCGCCCTTCCGCATTGACGGACAGTTGCAGGTCGATGCCTTTGACGTTCGGGGAGGAGCCGACCACACCGGCGGCGGCCTCGACGTTCTGCGCCTGGATCGATTTGACGATGTCGCTCGCGGTCAGCCCGTGTTCGGCCGCCTTCTGCGGGTCGACCCAGACCCGCATCGAATAGTCGCCGGCACCATACAGCTGGACGTCACCGACGCCGTCGATCCGCGCCAGCCGGTCCTTGACGTTGAGCACCGCATAGTTGCGCAAATACGTCATGTCGTAGCGGCCGTTGGGCGACAAGAGATGCACCACCATGGTGAGGTCGGGCGAGGACTTCTTGGTGATGATGCCGAGCTGGCGCACCACGGCGGGCAGGCGGGGCTCGGCCTGCTGCACGCGGTTCTGCACCAGCTGCGTCGCCTTGTCGGGGTCGGTGCCGAGGCGGAACGTCACCGTCAGCGTCATCGCGCCGTCGGTGGTCGCCTGGCTCGACATGTAGAGCATGCCTTCGACGCCGTTGATCTGCTCCTCGATCGGCGTCGCCACCGTCTCCGCGATCACCTTCGGATTGGCGCCGGGATAGGTCGCGCGCACGAGGACGGAGGGCGGCACCACGTCCGGGTATTCCGAGATCGGCATCGCGAACAGCGAGATGAGCCCTGCGAGGAAAATCAGGACCGACAGCACACCGGCAAAAATCGGACGATCGATGAAGAATTTTGAGAGATTCATGGCCTTGCCCCTGGGCAATATCTTGGTCGTCTCCACACAGCTCCGCCGTCATTCCGGGGCGCGCGAAGCGCGAACCCGGAATCCGGAGGTGATGTGCTCGGAGTTTCGTAACTTCGAGATTCCGGGGGCGCGACTTCGTCGCGCCCCGGAATGACGGTGATTAACGTTGCACCACGTCCTGGTTGCTGTGGTTGGAAGCCGCTTGCTGCCCCCGCGCGCCCATCGCCGCGACCTCCGTCTTGAGGAGGGCGCCGGGACGCACGCGCTGCAGGCCGTTGACGACGATGCGATCGCCGGGCTTCGGGCCCGCGGTGACGATGCGCAAGCCGTCGACCGCGCCACCGAGCGTGATCGGACGGTAGACCGCGCGGCTGTCGTCGCCGACCGCCATCACGAACTTCTTGTCCTGGTCGGTGCCGATCGCGCGCTCGTCGATCATCACCAGCGTCTGCTGCTTCGGCTGGCCCATGCGCACGCGGGCGAACTGGCCGGGGGTCAGACGCCCGTCCTCGTTCCTGAACACCGCGCGGACACGGATGGTGCCGCTCTGGCCGTTGACCTGGTTGTCGATGAGCTGGATGTGGCCTTTCGCCGAAAGGCCGCCTGAGGTCGCCATCTCCACCGGGATCTGGTCGAGATTGCCGCGCTTGCCGGAGGCGTCCGCGATCGAGTTCAGCGCATGCAGCACGACCTCTTCATCCGCATCGAAGGACGCGTAGATCGGATTGACGGAAACCAGCGAGGTCAGCACCGGGGAGGCGGTGCCGGCGGCAACGAGATTGCCGACGGTCACCTCGATCTTGCCGACGCGGCCGTCCACGGGCGCGCGCACCTCGGTGTAATCGAGATTGAGCCTTGCGGTCTGCAGCGTCGCTTCCGCCGCCTTGACGTTGGCGATGGCCTCGCGATTGGCGTTGTCGCGCTGGTCGTAGTCGCGCCGCGTGACGACCGCGTTGCCGACGAGCTGCGCACCGCGCTCGAGCTCGCTCTGGGTGAACACCACGCGCGCCTTCGCCGCCTCGAGCTGGGCGTTGGCCTTGTCGACCTCGGCCGCGTAGGGCGCCGGATCGATCTTGAACAGCACGTCGCCGGCTTTCACCAGCGCGCCTTCGGTGAAGTTGGTCGACAGGATCGCACCGGCCACGCGCGGACGAAGCTCGACGCGTTGGATGGCCTCGAGCCGGCCGGAGAAATCATCCCACAGCACGGTCGGCCGTGGCTCGATCATCGCGACCGTGACGGAGACGGCCTGCTCGGCCGCGGCAGCTGTTGCGGTCGCCTGCGCAGCACGAAAGTAATGGCCGGTCGCGATCGAACCGGCCACGGCGAGGGCGCCCACGATGGCGGCGCCGCCGAGAAGGCGGCGGATACGGCCAGGGCGAGAGGTATTTTGGGAGGGGGGCATTTGCGCGCTCCAGATATGTACAGATGTGGAGCTGGATACCGCAGCGCAAGATACTTATGTACCGTTTGCTAAGAAAATTGTAGCCGCTTACCGCAAGCATTGGAAGGCGGAAGAGAAAATAAAGCTAGAACAAATAGATAGGATTTGACGTTAAGCTTCACGCAGAACGTGAATTCCGAGGAGACAGGCACATGGGCATGGGACGCCCCCGGGAATTCGACGCCGAAACGGCGTTGGACCAAGCGATGGAAGTGTTCTGGCGCCACGGCTATGAGGGCGCCACCATCGCGCAGCTCACCGAAGCGATGGGCATCAACCCGCCGAGCCTTTACGCCTGTTTCGGCAACAAGGAAGGCCTGCTGAAGGCCGCGCTCGACCGCTACACCAAGCTGCGTAACGTCTGGATGGACGGCGTGGTCTCGGCGCCGACCGCCCGCGAGGTCGCCGAGCGGATGCTGATGGGCATCGCCGACAAGCAGACCGATCCCGCCAATCCGCCCGGATGCCTGCTCGTGCAGGGCGGCATCGCCTGCGGCAGCGGCTCCGAGAATGTCCCCTTCGAACTCGCCGCCCGCCGCGCTCAGAACGAAGATCAGCTCCGCGACCGTTTTGTTCGCGCCAAGGCGGAAGGTGATCTCAAGCCGGGCTCTGATCCCGCCGCGCTCGCGCGCTACGTCTCTGCGGTCTCCGTCGGCATGGGCGTGATGGCGTCTTCGGGCGCAGATCGCGAAGCGCTGCGGCAGGTGGCGAGCGTGGCCGTGCAGGCGGTCGAGGCGCAGTCGGCCGGGAGAACGTGACGGCTGCCAGCGTCGCCGGCTTCTGTCATCTTGTGGACTACATGGCAGGGAGCGACGGCGGCGGGACGAAGCCGCCGAACTCGCGCTCGATCAGCCCGGCCAGCGCAATCGTCGTGCGGTCCTCGAGGTAAGGCCCGATGATCTGGACGCCGATTGGCAAGCCCGTCGCCGTGCGCTCGATCGGAACGGCGGTCGCCGGCAGGCCGCAGGTCGATGCGGGATCAGCCCAGATGAAGCACGCATCGGAGTAGTTGTAGAGCTTTCCATCGATGTCGAGCTGCCGAGCGTCGAACGGTTCGGACTGGTCGTGCGGAAAGGCCGGCACGGCGGCCGTCGGGTAGATCACCGCGTCGAACTCGCGGAAGAAGAGCTGCCACCGCTGCTGCAACTGCAGGCGGGCCGCATCGGTCGCCAGCCACTCACGATGGATCATGCCCCAGCCGCGGGCGCGCTCGGCCTGCAGGCTGCGGTCGTCCGGCGAGAGTGCGGCGGCAAGTCCTTGCGCCTCCGCGAGGGCGGCCGGTGTCAGGCGCGGACTTCGCGCGGCGTTGAGCAGCTTCATGTAGAGCCGCGCGGATTCTGCGAGATCGGGCAACGACGTGCTCGCGCGCGCGACCCCCGCGCCGGATCGTTCGAGCCGTTTCGCCAGCCGTCCGATCGCGGAACGCACCGCGTCGCCCGTCGGCATCAGCGGATGGGTATCGATCACGAGGATCCTGAAATTCTTCAGCTGGTCATGTCGCGGCGCCGGCAGCGCAAGGCGATAGCCGATCCCGTCGCGCGTCTCGTCGGGTCCGGCAATCACGTCGAGCGACAGCGCAAGGTCGGAGGCGGTGCGTGCCATCGGTCCAACGACAGCCAGATCGCCCTGGCCGGGGACGGGCGGCGCCGGCGGCAGGCTGTATCCGCGCAGCGGGACCAGGCCGAGGCTCGGCTTGTGTCCGAACACACCGCAGAAATGCGAAGGGACCCGGATCGAGCCGCCGATATCCGAGCCGATCGAGAGCGGACCGAAGCCCGCGGCCAGCGCCGCTCCGCACCCGCCCGAGGAGCCACCTGGCGACCGGCCGAGGTCCCACGGGTTGTTCGTCGTCCCGTGGATCTCGTTGTAGCTCTGGAAATCCCGCAGCCCGATCGGGATATTGGTCTTGCCGATGATGATCGCGCCCGCCGCCTTCAACCGCGAGACGACGAGGGCATCTTCCTCCGGTTGGAAATCCCTGAAATGTGGAAAGCCCCACGTCGTCGGCAGGCCGGCGACGTTGAACGGTTCTTTCAAGGTCACGGGGATGCCGAGCAATGGCTGGCGCTCGCCGCGGCCAAGCGCGGCGTCGGCAGCGCGCGCGGCGTCCTTTGCGCGATCGAAATCGCGCACGATGACGGCATTGATCTTGCCGTCCAGGGCCTCGATGCGCGCGATCGTATGCGCGAGCAGCTCCGACGCCGAGATCTTGCGGGTGTGCAGAGCGCTCAGCAGCATGCTGATCGAGCCGTAGTTCAAGTCGGCGGCATCTGCGGTCATCACGAACTCCATTGCATCTCATCGTCTCGGCGAGCCGATCCGGGGATGGAACATGCAATGTTGGGAGCGTGATGAGGAGGCAGCGCAACGGGAACCAGATCTGCCCGCCGGTCGGGGCGGGGGCTGGTCGCATTTGGGAGCCAGGAGACTGCCGGACGAACTCGGCCTGCATGGTTCGAGACGCCCGCTTTGGCGCGCTCCTCACCATGAGGGGCAGACATCCCGCCGCAAAACGCGACCTCATCCTGAGGGCCCGCCGTAGGCGGGCGTCTCGAAGGATGGGCCGCGGGCGAGCTTCCCGCCACGCCTTCTTATGCGATCGTCCCGACGTCGATGCCGGGGCGCCCGCAGACCAGCGAACAGTGATGCTCAGGAAGCTTCCTTGAGCACCGGCGAAGCCGATTCCTCGGCCTTGAGCTCCTCGAGGCTGCGATGCCGCGGCTCGATGCCGAGCGCCCAGACCGTGATGATCTGCACCACCAGCAGTCCGATCATCAGCGCCATCACGCCGGCCACGCCGCGCGTCTCGAACAGCGACACCACGAGGAATGGTGTGACGATCGTGGCGCCGCGCCCGAGCGTGTTGACGATGCCCGAAGCGCGCAGGCGGACCTCGGTCGGAAACAGCTCGGGGATGTAGATGCCGAACAGAAGCGCGACCAGGACGTAGATCGGCACCGTCAGCGCAAAGCCCACGGCCGGCAGCAGGATCGGATCGGAGATCATGGGGTAGAGGACGCCGAGCGCCACTGCGATCAGCGACGCGCCGATGATGGTCGGCTTCCGGCCCCAGCGGTCGGCGGTCAATGCGCCGATCGCCGCGCCGACGGGAGCGCCGAGCGCCATCAGCAGCGAGTAGCCGAACGAGGTTGCGATCGAGAGCCCTTGCTTGACGAAGAACACCGGGAGCCAGGTCACGAAGCCATAGAGCAGGGTGTTGATCGTGATCAGGCAGACGGCGCCGACGATCATCCGCGACAGCAAGGGAGCAGTGAACAGCGTGCCGAGATCGGGGGACACTGGGGCCGGTGCCGTAGCTGCGGGAGGAGGTAAGGGCTGGCCTTGCGTCGCCTCCTTCTCGATGGCCTGCATCAGCGCTTCCGCTTCAGCGGTGCGACCGACCGCTTCCAGCCAGCGCGGGGATTCCGGCAACGACTTGCGCATGTACCAGACGACGAGCGCGCCGACGCCGCCGAGCACGAACATGGAGCGCCAGCCGAACTGCGGCACCAGTACCGATGCGACCAGCAGGGCGACCGGCAAGCCGGTGACGACGCAGACGGCCGTGAAGCCGAGCCATTTTCCGCGGGTGCGCGCGGGCACGAATTCCGTCATCGTCGAATAGCCGACGACATTCTCCGCCCCTAACCCGACCCCCATCACGAAGCGGCAGGCAATGAGGAAGGCCATATCAGGCGAGAACGCGGCGGCGAGGGAAGCGATGCCGAAAAGCAGCAAATTGAATTGATAGGTGAAGCGGCGTCCGTAGCGGTCGCCGAGAAAGCCGGTGCCGAACGATCCCAGCATCATGCCGACGAAGGTCGCGGAGATGAAAGCCGCGTTCTGGGCGAGCGTCGAAAAGCCGGTCTTCAGCGTTACGCTGAGCACGGTCCCGGCGATATAGATGTCGAAGCCGTCGAAAAACATGCCGATGCCGATCAGCAGCATGATGCGGCGGTGGAATGGCCCGATCGGCAGCCGATCAAGACGGCTGCCTGCGTTCACCGATGTCGACATATACGCTCTCCCTTGACTGTTATTCTGGTCGATGCGGCCCGCCTTCTGTGAGCGATCTGCCGCGTGCAATGTCTGCTAGTTGAGGCGCTTCTGGTTGGCCGTGTCGCGATACCAGTCGAACGGCTGCTCGTGGGTGGCGACCATCACGCTCTTGGTGTTGAAGTGGTCGTTGAAGCTTTCGGTGCCGCATTCGCGGCCGATGCCGGAATCGTCGACGCCGCCCCAGGGCGAGGCCGGATCGAGCCGATGGTGATCGTTGATCCAGACGATGCCGGCCTTGACCGAGGCGGCGACACGATGCGCACGGGCGACGTCGCGCGTGCGGATCGCGGCGGCGAGACCGAACGGCGAGTCGTTGGCAAGCCGGAGCGCGTCGGCCTCGTCCTTGAACGGCGTTACCGACGTGAAGGGACCAAACACCTCCTCCTGGAAGATGCGCATGTCGGATGTGACGTCGGCGAAGACCGTCGGCTCGACGAAATAGCCGTTGTCGTGGCCCGGCACTTTCGCGGCAACACCGCCGGTGACGAGACGCGCGCCGTCTTCGTGACCGTAGCCCGCGTAGGTGAGAACGCGGTCGCGCTGCCGGGCGGAGATCACGGGGCCCATTTGGGTGCTCGCATCGAAGGGATCGCCGACGCGGATCGTGCGGGTCTTGGCCTGCAGCTTCTCGACGAATTCGTCATAGATGGTGGCCTGGACGATGTGGCGCGAGGCACAGACGCAGGTCTGTCCGGCGCCGATGAAAGCGCCGAACGCGGCGTAATTGACGGCGCGGTCGACGTCGAAATCGTCGAACACCATCACCGGCGTCTTGCCGCCGAGCTCCATGGTTTGATGCGCGAACACTTTTGCGGCCGCGCTTCCGGCGATGCGGCCGGCCTCGGTGCCGCCGGTCAGGACCAGCTTGTTGATGTCGCCATGCTCGGCCAGCATCTTGCCGGCGCTCTGGCCGAGGCCCAGCACGATATTGAAGACACCCGGCGGAAGTCCGGCTTCGGTGAAGATCTGCGCGAGTTTCAAGGTCGTCAGCGGTGTGTATTCGGACGGCTTGACCACGGTGACGCATCCGGTCGCCAGCACCACGGCCAGCGACTTGCACAGGATCATCAGCGGATGGTTGAACGGCGTGCAGTTGGCGACGATGCCGACCGGCGTGCGAAGCGTGTAGTTCAAATACGCGCCTTCGACGGGGATGACGGAGTCGCGGCGCGCCAGCGCGACGCCCGCAAAGTAGCGAAAGAAATCGGGCAGGCGGGAGAGCTGCGCGCGGGTCTCGTTGACCGGGCGGCCGTTGTTGAGGGTTTCCAGCCGATACAGGCTGTCGAGATTGGCCTCGAAGGCATCGGCGAGCCTGTTGACCAGCCTTGCACGCGCGCGCGTGTCCAAGCCGCCCCAGGCCTTGCCTTCGAACGCGGCGCGCGCGCTCTTCATGGCGCGGTCGATGTCCTCCGCCGTGGAATTGGGAATGCGGGCAATCACGTCGCCGGTCGCGGGATTGCGGACGTCGAGCATCACGCCGTTCCCGGCTTCGACTTCACGTCCGTCGATGAAGTTGCCGTGGGTTTCGACGTCGATCGACGCAGGTTTTGAAGGAATGTTCATGATGACCTCTCCTCGACGATGACGGCGTTGCGCTTGAGTGCCGGCAGAACGCGTTTTTCGGTGGCCCCGATATGAGCCTTGATGATGCGCGCCGCGGTTCGCGTCTCGCGGCTCTGCATGGCGTCGATCAGGGCGACGTGCTCGGCGACGAGCTTCGCGGGGTCGTGCCCCCTAAGGTTGGAGATGCTGACGCGGACCAGCCGGTCGGCCTGGCCGATCAGGTCGCATAGCGCCGTCGCCATCCGGCGATTGCCGGACGCATGCGCCAGCGCGGAGTGGAAGGCGCGATTGTAGGCGATGAAGTCCTCGTGGTTGCCGGCGAAGCGGCGAAATTCATCGAGCGATTTCAGGACACTGTCGGGCGCGCTCTCGATCGCCTCGGCAACGCAGGCCGGCTCCAGCGCAAGACGGAAGCGCAGGAGGTCGCGGGCGTCCGCCAGCGAGATCGGCGTGACCCGGTAGCCCTGGCGCGGCTGCACCGTCACGAGATGCTCGCGCTGCAGGCGCAGAAGCGCATCGCGGACCGGCTGCCGGCTCACTTCATAGCGCTCGGCAAGGTCCTGCTCGCGCATTTCATCACCCGGCGCAAAGCGACAAGCTAAAATATCAGACCTGAGACGGTCGTAGATATTCTCGCGCAAAAGCATCATATTGTTGGTCTCCTTGGCGTTAATATCTCAGTCGCGATATTTCACGTCAAGGGCCAAATGCTTGAATTCCCTGACAGTTGATTTATCAATCAGCGCCTCCGCGGCGCGCCAACGACCGACGAAGTGAGGGAAAGACCGGACATGGACAGGCTTCTTGCCAACGGGACCGTCAACGCCGCGCAATCGGGCGAGGGGCCGCCGCTGTTCCTCTTTCACTCGCTGTTGTCGGATCGCGCGAGCTTCGATGCGATCGTGCCTGAGCTTCAGAGGTCGTTTCGCACCATCGTGCCGGAGCTGCCGGGGTTCGGCCGTTCACGCCCGGTGGACGGCGGCCTTGCTGCGGTCGCGGACCGGATGGCCGAGGCCGTGCGCGAAGGCGCGGGCGGCGCGCCGGCGATCGTGCTCGGCAATGGTTACGGTGGGTTCGTCGCGTTGCAGATGGCGATTCGGCATCAAGAGATCGCCAGCAAGCTCGTTCTCGCCGACAGCGGCGCAGCGTTCTCGGAGCCCGGCCGCGAGGCGTTTCGCAACATGGCGAAGGCATCGCGCGAGAAGGGGTTGGAGGCCATCACCGACGTCGCGATGCGTCGCCTGTTTGCGCCCGAGTTCCAGGCGCAGCATCCGGAGTTGATGCAGGATCGCCGTGCCGCGTTTCTGCGGGCGGATCCCGACGTGTTCCGCGCCGCGTGCGATGCATTGGCGAGCCTCGATCTCCGAGCCGAGCTTGCCGCGGTGAAAGTTCCGGTCCTCGTTCTCGTGGGCGAGCACGACGAAGCGACGCCGCCGCCGATGTCGCGCGAATTGGCCGCCGGATTGCCGCGCGCCGAGCTCAAGGTCATCCCGGGCTGCGCCCACGTGCCGCAGCTTCAATCGCCGCGACAGTTTCTCGGAGCTCTTCAAGGCTCCCTGCTTTGAAGACGCAGCGATGCCTTCCGAACGGTTAACGGTTCGGCTCGGCGGCGAATTCAGCTTTGGGGATCGTGCAATCCTGCGCCTGTCTTGCCCGACGTGTCAAACGTCCTCGCGGGCAAGGCGCGAGCCCCCGCGGCAGGAAATTCCTCATTGATTTGTACTGTGCATGGGGTTGTTTTCGCGTTTTTTGTTTGGACCCCCAGGTAGCGACGATCGGCACGTCAGCCGTCTGCATTGAACCGGACCTCCTAAGAGTTTTTACACACAGTTCTGGCACGCTCCGCGCGTCCATATCCGCACCCCGCATCGTCGCGTCTCATTGCGCGCACGAAAAGATGGAACCCGCGGGCATCGAGGGGGCGTTACCCATGACTGCACTTACTTCGGACGCCGGTCGCGTGAAGGGCGGGATCGTGCCGATCCTGTTGTGCGTCGTGCCGTTCAGCCAGATTCCGCTCGATGCCTATACGCCCGGCCTGCCGCAGATGGTTGTAGATCTTTCCGCCGATCCGGCGTCGATGCAGAACACCGTCACCGCCTACATGCTCGGCATGAGCCTCGCGCTGGTGCCGGTCGGCATCGCCTCCGATACGCTCGGTCGCCGCAACGTCCTGCTCGCGGGGCTGTCGGTGCTCATCGCGATGAGCATTGCCTGCGCGCTCGCCACCAGCGCATCGCTGCTGCTTGCGCTGCGCTTCCTGCAAGGCGTCGGCGGCTGCACCTGCCTCGTCGTCGCCTATGCGGTTGCGGCCGATTGCTTTCGCGGCCGCGAGCTCACCGCGATCTCGGGCATGCTTGGCGCGGCCTGGGGACTTGCACCGGTGCTTGCACCCGCAGCCGGCGGCTTCATCGTCGAGCTGACGTCCTGGCGCGGAGTGTTCGTCATCATCGCCATCGCCGCGGCGATCGTCGCCGCGATCGTCGTGCTGCTGCTGCCCGAAACCTTGCCGGCAGAGCGGCGCGCGCCGTTCGATCCGCGCCGCACCGCCGGCATCCTCCGCGACGCGCTCGTCCGTCCGGGCTTCCTGGCCTTCGTGCTGGTCTTTGCCGCGGCGGCGAGCGCGCAGCTGGCATTCGGCGTCGTCGCGCCTTTCTTCTACCAGACCGGCCTCGGCTATTCGGCGGCCATCTACGGCCTCGTCGCGCTCGGCCTTGGCGGCGTCAATCTCGCCGGCGAGCTCGGCTGCGCACATTTCGCGCGCTTCATGCCGGCCCGCATGCTGGGGTTTGGCGCTTTCGCGCTGTTTCTTGCAGGCTCCGCGGTCCTGACCGTAACAGGCATGACCATCGGTCTCGATTTCGCGTCGATCACGATCGGCGGCGCGCTGGTGCTCGGCGGCTGCGGAGTCCTGTGCCCGATGATGTACGGCATGGCGCTCGGCCTGTTCGAGCGTGACCACGGCCTGATCGGCGGCCTCATCAGCGCACTCTGCTATCTCGCGGTGAGCGGCGCCATGGCGATCGCAGCGGTGCTGCCCGAAGCAACGCAGGCGCCGATCGGCTGGCTTTATCTCGGCCTCTGCACTGTTGCGGGCACGCTGCTCGCGATCTCGCTGCCCGCGGCGCGCCACGCCACACAGACTTAAGGAAGGAACCAGTTCATGACCACCGTCGGTATTCGCGGCACGTTCTTCGACTTCGTCGACGATCCCTGGAAGCACATCGGCAACGAGCAGGCGTCTGCGCGCTTTCATCAGGACGGCCTCATGGTCGTCACTGACGGCGTCATCAAGGCGTTCGGTCCGTACGAGAAGATCGCCGCCGCGCATCCGGGCGTTGAGATCACCCATATCAAGGGCCGCATCATCGTCCCGGGCTTCATCGACGGCCACATCCATCTGCCTCAGACCCGCGTGCTCGGTGCCTATGGCGAGCAGCTCTTGCCGTGGCTGCAGAAGTCGATCTATCCCGAGGAGATCAAGTACAAGGATCGCAACTACGCGCGCGAAGGCGTGAAGCGTTTTCTCGATGCACTGCTCGCCGCCGGCACCACCACCTGCCAGGCCTTCACCAGCTCCTCACCGGTCGCGACCGAAGAGCTGTTCGAGGAGGCAAGCAGGCGCAACATGCGCGTGATCGCGGGTCTCACCGGGATCGACCGCAACGCGCCGGCCGAATTCATCGATACGCCCGAGAATTTCTATCGCGACAGCAAGCGGCTGATCGCGCAGTATCACAACAAGGGCCGCAACCTCTACGCTATCACGCCGCGCTTCGCCTTCGGCGCCTCGCCCGAGCTGCTGAAGGCGTGTCAGCGCCTCAAGCATGAGCATCCGGACTTGGGTCAATACCCACATCTCCGAGAATCCGGCCGAGTGCAGCGGCGTGCTGGTCGAGCACCCGGACTGCCAGGACTATCTCGGCGTCTACGAGAAGTTCGACCTGGTCGGCCCAAAGTTCTCCGGCGGCCACGGCGTCTATCTCTCGAACAACGAATTCCGCCGCATGTCCAAGAAAGGCGCGGCGGTGGTGTTCTGCCCGTGCTCGAACCTGTTCCTCGGCAGCGGCCTGTTCCGTCTCGGCCGCGCCACCGATCCGGAGCATCGCGTGAAGATGTCGTTCGGCACCGATGTCGGCGGCGGCAACCGCTTCTCGATGATCTCCGTGCTCGACGACGCCTACAAGGTCGGCATGTGCAACAACACGCTGCTCGACGGCAGCATCGATCCGTCGCGCAAGGACCTCGCGGAAGCCGAGCGCAACAAGCTCTCGCCCTATCGTGGCTTCTGGTCGGTCACGCTCGGCGGCGCCGAAGGCCTCTACATCGACGACAAGCTCGGCAATTTCGAGCCCGGCAAGGAGGCCGATTTCGTCGCGCTCGATCCGAACGGCGGCCCGGTCGCTCAACCCTGGCACCAGTCGCTGGTCGCCGACGGTGCTGGTCCGCGCACGGTCGATGACGCCGCGAACATGCTGTTCGCTGTCATGATGGTCGGTGACGATCGCTGCGTCGACGAGACCTGGGTGATGGGCAAGCGTCTCTACAAGAAGAGCTGAAGCGGACGCGATGAACGGATCACCCGATACGGCCGGCCAGCCGGTCGCCCTCGTCATCCAGCGCCGCATCGCCGACGACGGCTTTGCGGCGTTTGCGCGGTGGAACGGCGAGGTCGGCGAGGTGCTCAAGACCTGGCCCGGCTTTCTCAGCCAGGAGGTGGTACCGCCGCAGCCGCCGGCGCATGTGGACTGGGTGACGATCGTGCGCTTCGCGAGTCCGGCGGCGGCGCGCGCCTGGCTTCAGAGCGAGGTGCGGGCGAAGCTGATTGCGGAGATACAACGCTTCTTCGTTGGTTCGGAGGACGTCCATATCCTGCCCGATACCGGAGTGCAGCGCGACAGCGCGGTCTCCGCCGTGATCTCCTTCAAGGTGCCGGCAGGATTGGAGGACGCTTTCCTCACCTGGCAGCAGCGCATCCAGGTCGCGGAAGCCGAGTTCAAAGGATTTTTGCGGCACAAGATCGAGCGGCCGATTCCGGGCCTGCACGATGAGTGGATCGTCATCCTGTCATTCGATAGCGATGCCAACCTCAGCTCATGGCTCGACTCGCCGTTGCGGCAGACCCTGCTTAGGGAGGGCGCGCGCTTCAACGCGGGCATGAACGTGAAGCGGGCGAGCTACGGCTTCAATTTCTGGTTCCCGGCCGGCAAGACGCAGGCTCCGGAGCAGGGGCCTGCGTTGATCTGGAAGAGCAACCTCATCGTCCTCCTGGTGCTCTATCCCGTGGTCTACCTCTGGGGCTATTTCGTCAGCGCGCCCTTGATCGACAGCCACGGCGTGCCGGTCTGGCTGTCGCTCTTTGTCGGCAATCTCGTGAGCACCCAGCTCCTCGGCTGGTGGCTGGTGCCGGCCGCCTTCAGGGCGTTGGACTGGTGGGTGACGCCGAAGGCGACGCTCGGTCGCCAGATCGCGGGCTACGCACTGCTTGGCGCGCTCTACGCCGCGTCGATGGGCCTGTACGCGCTGCTGCTCGCGTGGCATTTGGGGCGGTGAGACCGTCCACCTTGCGCGCCGCTCCGGTGCTGTCGGGGAGAGCGGCGGTCTCTGGACACTGACGAGCATGTTCGCCCTGACATTTCTCGGGACCTCGGCCAGCGTTCCCTCGGCGGAACGCAACCATCCGGCCCTCCTGGTGGAGGCCGCGGGCAAGCGCATCCTGATCGATTGCGGCGAGGGCACGCAGCGTCAGTTGCTGCGCAGCGGCGCCGGCTTCCGGCGGCTCGACCGCATCCTGCTGACGCACGCTCATCTCGATCACGTGCTCGGCATCCCCGGTCTCTTCTCGACGCTGGGCTTGCGGCAATCCTCCGATGTGATGACCATTCATGGCGGCCCGGGCACACTCGACATCGTCATCCGGATGCTGGCGGGCCTGTGGGGCGCGGGCAGGGCGCCGATCCCCGTGGAGTTCGCAGCGCTGAGCGAAGGACAGGTCATCGATGCCGGCGGCTTCACCATCGACTGCTTTCCGGTCCGCCATCGCGATACCGACAGCTTGGGCTTCGTGTTCCAAAGCCCCGCGCGCCGTCACCTTCTGTCCGATCGCCTCTCCTCGCTCGGTGTGCCCGACGGTCCCTTGCGCGGCGAATTGGCCCAAGGACGGCCGGTCGTGATCGAAGGCGGCCGGACGATCGATCCGGAGGACGTCCTGGGGCCGCCGAGCGGCGGCAGGAAGCTCGTCGTGATCGGCGACACCGAGGCCACCGCGGGGCTGTCGCAATATGTCGCTGACGCCGACATGCTGGTGATCGAGGCGACGTTCCTCGATCGCGACGCGTCGACCGCGCGGGACTACGGCCATCTCACCGCAGCAGAAGCAGCCGCCTTTGCGGCCGCGAACAATGTCGGACAGCTCGTGCTGACCCATATGTCGGGACGTTACGAGGACGAAGAGATCCTGGCCGAGGCGGCAAGGATCTTCCCGAACAGCCGGATCGCCGCCGACTTCGATCACATCGTCGTCTAGTCCGCCGCCCTCAGCCCGACAATCCCGACTTGATCGCGATATCCTGCACCTGGCGCGTCAACTGCGTCAGTCGCGGCAGCGCCTGGTCGCGAAAGGCCGGCATGTCCATGCGCATCGCGTCGATGGTGACGCTCAATCCCCCGATCACGACACCCTGGGCGTCGAAGATCGGCGTGGCCAGCGTCCGCAAGCCATAGGCGTTCTCGCCGTCGGAGACGGCGTGGCCTTTCTTCTTCACCAGGTCGAGCCGGGCGAGCAGGGCGTCGAGATCGGTCAGCGTTCGCTCCGACAGCTTGACGCGAGGGCGCGCTTCCAGTCGCTCGATCTGCTCCTCCCGCGGCAGATGCGCCAGCATGACATGGCCGAGCGCGGCGCTGTAGGCGGGAATGCGCGAACCTGGCCGGCGATCCATCTTGTGGCGGTCGAGGCCGGCGCCGACGCGCGCGAGATAGATCACGTCGCCGCCGTCGAGGATGCCGAGCGAGGCCGCATCGCCCACGTCAGGCACGAGGTCGCGCAGCAGCGGCTCGACGATGGCTCGCAGCGATCCGTGCGACAGCACGGTGTAGCCGAGGTCGAGACAGGCGAGCCCGAGGCGGAACCGGCGGCTTTGCGGAACCGGCCGGAGATAGCCGAGCTCGATCAGGGTCTGGATCAGCCGGAACGCGGTCCCGCGATCGAGATCGGCGCGTGCGGCAACTTCACTTAAGGTCAGCTCGAAGGCCTCGCTGGTGAAACTCCTGAGCACGGCGAAGGCCTTCCCAACGGAAGCGACATAATTCTTGGGATTCTTTGGGCTAGTTTCAAGGTCGGGATGATACCCGAAGCAAGAGAAGTCCACCTTTCGAGGAAAGATCGCAAGGTGCTTGAGGCGTGCTGTCGCTCACCGGTGACGTTGCAGCGCGATTTGAAGCGGGCGCGGATAGTTCTGTTGGCGGCGGATGGGCGCAGCACCCGGTCGATCGCCAAGGAAGTTGGGGTCCAGCCGCGGATTGTCAGCCTTTGGCGGCATCGCTATGCCGACCATGGCCTTGAAGGGCTGCAAGACAAGCCGCGGCCTGGCAAGCAGCCGATCTATACGAAGACGACCGACAAGCGGATTCTGAAGCTGCTGGATAAGCCGCCACCGCAAGGGTTTGCGCGCTGGACCGGCCCCCTGCTGGCCGAGGCGCTGGGCGATGTCGATGTCCAATATGTCTGGCGGTTCCTGCGCAGCCACAAGATTGACCTGGTGGCTCGCAAGTCCTGGTGCGAGAGCAACGACCCGAACTTTACGGCCAAAGCCGCCGATGTTGTCGGCCTCTATGTCGCGCCGCCGGCGAAGGCCATTGTGCTGTGCGTGGACGAGAAGCCCTCGATCCAGGCTTTGGAGCGAGCGCAGGGTTATCTGAAGTTGCCCAATGGCCGCGCCTTGACCGGCCAAAGCCACGATTACAAGCGGCATGGCACCACAACATTGTTTGCGGCGCTCGAAGTCGCCACCGGAAAGATCATCGCGACCCATTCAAAACGCCGGCGCCGCGTCGAGTTTCTCGATTTCATGAACAGCGTCACCGCGGCTTTTCCGAACCGCAAGCTTCACGTCATCCTCGACAACCTCAACACCCATAAAAAGAACGAGGACTGGCTCAAGGCCCACCCCAACGTGCAATTTCATTTCACGCCGACAAGTGCGTCATGGCTCAATCAGGTCGAAGTATGGTTTTCCATCTTGCAGGGGCAGTCGCTCAGCGGCACCTCCTTCACGAGCCTCAAGCAGCTTCAGGAACACATCGATGCCTACGTCAACGCATACAACGACAGAGCCGAGCCCTTCGTCTGGACCAAGAAAAAGGTCCGTCAACGCCGTTTCAAAGGCCGCCGTATCACTCAGCTCTGATTCCGGGTACTAGGCCAGGAAAGAAACGGGCGCGCGCCGCATCAGGCGCGCGGGAAGGCTCGCGCCACGAGGAACCGGGGGAAGGCGGGGCCGATGAGGCGGTTGCCTTCATCGCCGAGCAGGTGGCGGTGTTGCGCAAGCTCGCCGAGCGCCACAGGCTCGACGTGCTGCATTATCTCTTAGGCATGACGCAGCTGGAGGCCGACGAGCATCTGCGGCTGCGCACCAAGCGCAAGCTGTCGTGAGGCTGGCGTTTCCATCGGTCCCGTCATCCTGAGGTGCGAGCGATGGGGTGCGAAGCGCCCCATCGGGAGCCTCGAAGGATGAACGGCCGGGATGCAAGCCGGGCCGTCGCCCTTCGAGGCTCGCCGAAGAGGCGAGCACCTCAGGGTGACGGGGAAAGACTTGAGCACGCAACATCGCGATGACGATGTGATTAGCCGTTGCGGCTTGCCATTCTGGCCAATCGCTGGCCGAGATATTCGGCCGTGTTGAGATCGCTCCAAGGCAAGGCGCCGTCGACCAGGTGTGTCGCCAAGCCAAGCTGGCTGCCCAAACGATTGCGGCCGTCCCGATCCTCTCCGCTAGGGATATCGAGCCCGCACCAGAGCATGCCGTGCTGAGCACCCAGGATCGTAAAGTAGGTCAGCGTGTGGAGTTGATCCCCGCTTGCGCAGGCGCCCGTGGTGAACCCGGCTGCGATCTTGTTGGCCCAGGCTTGCTTGCTCCATCTGTCGCTCGAAGCGTCGGCAAAAGCTTTGAATTGGGGCGCGGGTCCGCCCATATAGGTGGGACTGCCAAATGCGACCGCGTCGACGCGGTCGATCGTTTCCAATAACCTCTCATTCTGAAACCGGCCTTGACACGATGTCGTCGCCTGTGATGCGACAAAGTGCGACGTCCGCCGTGCCAGCCGCTCCGCGCGCCACCGCATGCGCCAGCTTCTCGGTGGTGCCGGAGATGGAAAAATAGACGATGGCGAGCAGGGGCATAGCGGTGCCACTTTGGGATGTTCAGCCATCTTTGACGCCGTCGATATTTTGTACAAGTCCCCCTGCGCGGTAGTGGCAGCCGTGCGTCGTCACGCCGATCGCCGGCGCGGCGCCGGTCGCGGTTTCACTGTCGTGTCCGCGGGGCTGAGCAGCCGGCCGTCCTCCGCGCGCATTTCGAGCTTCTTCACCGGGCGGCCTTTCTCGCGATCGACCAGGATGGTCGCGATCTGCTCGGGGTGGTCGTCGAATTCCTCGCTCCATTGCCGCAGCGCGACCAGGATCGGGAAGGTGCCGCGGCCCTTCGGCGTCAGCACGTATTCAGAGTAGGCGCTGCCGTCGGAGGCGGGGGCGGTCTCCAGAATGCCGTGATCGACCAGCGCGCGCAGCCGTACGGCCAGGATGTTCTTGGCCATGCCGAGCTTGCTCTGAAACTCGCCGAAGCGGCGCAGGCCGAACAGCGCCTCGCGGATAATCAAGAGCGACCACCAGTCGCCGATTGCCTCCAGCGAGCGTGCGATCGGGCAGGTATCACCCTCGAAGCTGGTTCGTTTCACCATCGTCCTGGTCCTTTCGCGTTCGCCCGATTCCGGTGGCGATCACGCGCTTGTGTGGTTGCATCATAAAACCAAATGCCCTAGATGGCAACGTAGTTTCATTATGAAACCACTGGAGGCGAACGTGAGACTGAAGAACAAGACGGCATTGATTACGGGTGGCAACGGCGGCATCGGGCTTGCGACGGCAAAGCTGTTTGTGGCCGAGGGCGCCAAGGTGGTGATCACCGGGCGCAACAAGGAGACGCTGGCGGCGGCCGCGAAGGAGCTCGGCCCGAACGCGATTGCGGCCGTCGCGGATGCCACCGACATCGCCGCCACTGAAGCCGCGATCAGGCAGGGCGCCGAGAAGTTCGGCAAGTTCGACATCGTGTTCGCCAATGCCGGTATTCCCGGCAGCACGCCGCTCGGTGCGGCGACGCTGGAGGTCTTTGAGAAGGTGATCAGCACGAACCTCACCGGCGTCTTCTTCACGGTTCAGTCGGCGCTGCCTCATCTGAACGACAATGCCTCGATCATCCTCAACGGCTCGGTGATCTCGGTGCTCGGCATTCCCGGCTATTCGGCTTACGGCGCGGCGAAGGCCGGCGTGCGGGCGATGGCGCGGATCATGGCCTCGGAGCTGTCGCCGCGCGGCATCCGCGTCAACGTCGTCGCGCCGGGCGCGATCCGCACGCCGATCTGGGGCGCTGCGATCGCAACGCCTGAAGCCGAGAAGGCGTTCGAGAAGCGCATCGCGCTGTCGACGCCGCTCGGCCGCATTGGTGAACCCGATCACATCTCGAAGACGGTGCTGTTCCTCGCCTCCGATGATTCCGCGCATATTCAAGGCCAGGAGATCTTCGTCGATGGCGGCGCAGTCGCCGCTCCGAGCGGTGCGCCGATCTATCGCGGCTGATCAAATCAAGTGCAAATTGAATCGGTCGGCGCCACGAGGTCGGTTGCGCCGACCGGTTCCCTCGTCCTGCGGGATGTATTTTCTGAACCTTGCGTGATGAGGTTGAACCTTGCCGCAAGCTGCCAAGACCCTTTTACGGGCAGGGGGTCATAAGACTCATTTTCAGGGAGCCCGTCATGCCAAAGGCAGCTCGCATTTTTTCGTCGATTTCAGCACCGCGCATTTTCACCGAACGTTCCGCCATCCCCGCCAGGCGCTCCGACAAATCGGAACTCATCGGGGTGGCTGTTTTCTCCGGCATCGGCCTGTTCGTTTCGCTCGTGGCCGTCATCCTGGGCATGCAGGGCGCCTGGTTTTAGCCCGTGCGATCTGTCAGCCGCCGCCGGAATCCGGCAGCGGCTGCTGCGGTCGGCGTGAACCTCACGCCGCCTGAAGGCTGGTGGCCGCCTGAAGTGCGCCGGCCAGCGCTTTCTCACGATGGTCCGGCCCGACCTGGATGCCATCGGCGGAGATGAACTCGGGATCGGTGATGCCGATGAAGCCGAACACCCAGCGCAGATAGGTTTCGAGATGCTCGCCAGCGGCAGTCGGCGTGTCCGCGCCGTAATAGCCGCCGCGCGAGATCGCCACGATCACGCGCTTTGCGCCGGCAAGGCCCTGAGGTCCATTGGCGCCGTATTGAAATGTCTTCCCCGCCACCAGGATGCGGTCGATCCAGGCCTTGAGCTGGCTCGGGATGGTGAAATTGTACATGGGCGCGCCGATCACGACCACGTCGGCAGCGAGGAACTCGTTCAGCACGGCCGCGCTCGCGGCAAGGTCGGGTCCGAGTTCCGCCGGCGCAGGCGCGCCTTGCGCGGCCGCCAGATGCGAGCCGGAGAGGTGGGCGAGCGGGGTCTGGGTCAGATCGCGATAGACGACCTCGAGTGAGGGCGTCGCCTGGCGGAGACGGTCGACGATGGCGGCGGAAACCTGCCGGCTGACGGAGTGGGGGCCGAGCACGCTGGAGTCGATATGGAGGAGTTTCATTGAGGTCACCCATGGTATAGATTTGTAACCCGCACTACATGAGTGACCATCGAAATCCCCGCAAGAACGCACTTTTTTGAGCCATGGACACATCTTTGAAACCTGCGCACATCGATCTGCCCGCTTCGCCAAGGCCGGATCAAAGGCCCGATCCCAACCATGCGGACTGCCGCGGGGTCGCCTCCGTGCTGTCCCGCGTCGGCGACAAATGGAGCGTGTTCGTCATCATGATGCTCGGCGACGGACCGAAGCGCTTCAACGAGCTGAAGCGCATGATCAACGGCATCTCGCAGCGGATGCTGACCTTGACGCTGCGTGGCCTCGAGCGCGACGGCCTCGTCACGCGCACGATCTTCCCGACCATTCCGCCGCGCGTGGACTATGAGCTGACCGATCTCGGCCGCGGCCTGTCGCGGCCCGTGGAGGCGCTCGGCAAGTGGGCGATGGAGCATCTGGCGCAGATCGAGGCCGCACGTACGCGGTTCGACAAGCGCGGCGAGAACTAAAGCAGCGACACCAATCCGCCGCCGTGGCGTTCGAGCCGGCCGGCGAGCTCGAGCTCCAGCAGCACGGTGCGCACGATCGCCGGCGAGGCACCGGACATCCGCACGAGGTCGTCGAGGCCGATCGGCACGGGGCCGAGCAGGTCGGTGATCTGGTCGCGGTCGTGCGTCTGCGGATCGCTCTCGAACGGCCCGCTGTCGGGCTCGCGCGCCGGAATCATCGGCGGCCGCTCCATGATCGGTGCGACAGCATTGATGACGTCGGCAGCTTCGGTGACGAGCGTTGCGCCCTGCTTGATCAGATCGTTGGTGCCGGCGGCGCGCGGATCGAGCGGCGAGCCCGGCACCGCGAACACCTCGCGGCCCTGTTCGGCCGCCATGCGCGCGGTGATCAGCGAGCCCGAGCGGTGGGCGGCCTCCACCACGACCACGCCGAGCGAGGCGCCCGAGATCAGCCGGTTGCGGCGGGGGAAGTCGCGGGCGCGCGGCTCGTGGCCGAGCGGCATCTCGGAGATCGCCGCGCCCGCGTGATCGAGGATCGACGTGAGCAAATCGCCGTGCTCGGGCGGATAGATGCAGTCATGGCCGCCGGCGAGCACGGCGATCGTGCCGCTCTCGACGCTGGTGCGATGCGCGGCCTGGTCGACGCCGCGGGCGAGCCCCGAGATGATGATGAAGCCGGCTTCGCCAAGCTCACGCGCGAGCTGACCAGCAAATTTCAGCCCAGCGCCGGAGGCATTGCGCGAGCCGACGATCGCGATCATCGGCCGCATCAAGGTTGTCGTGTCGCCGCGTACCGCGAGCAGCGGCGGGGCGTCGTCGAGCGTCGAAAGCCGCGCCGGATAGCCGTCCTCGCCGGGCGCGAGCCAGGCGATGCCGAATTTGCGGCTGGCGGCGAGCTCGGCCTTGGCCTCGTCCGCGCTACAGATGCGCCCCGACCGCGCCGCGCCGCCGCGGCGTGCCAGATCCGGCAGCCGCTCCAGCGCAGCGCGCGCCGTGCCGAAATGATCGACCAGCGAGCGGAAGGTGCGCGGCCCGACATTGTCGGAGCGGATCAGCCGCAGGCGGTCGACCCGTTCGGCTTCGGTCAGCTCCACGCTGGGGTTGATGGCGTCCACGGTGCCTCCTTGCAGGCGCAGCATGGAACAACCTGAGCGCGTGGGCAACAGGGGTGTGCGCTTGCGCGACCTCGCCCCGATGCTAAAAGCGATGGCAATAAGAAGGGTATTGCCATGATCTCACTCGCCGACCTCCAGCGCCGCATCGAAACGGGCGAGCTGTCGCCTGACGCAGCCATCGCCCAGTCGCACGTGGCAATCGAGGCGCGGGAGAAGGAGGTCCATGCCTTCGTCCGCCACGACAAGTCCGCGAAGGCGCAAGCCTCCGGCCCGCTGCGCGGCATAGCCGTCGGGATCAAGGACATCATCGACACCGCCAATATGCCGACCGAGATGGGCTCGCAGATCTATCGCGACTGGCAGCCGCGCTCCGACGCGCCTGTCGTGATGATGCTGAAGCGGGCGGGCGCCACCATCATCGGCAAGACCACGACCACGGCGTTCGCCTCGCGCGATCCGACGGCGACGCTCAATCCACACAATCTTGGCCATTCGCCGGGCGGCTCGTCCTCGGGCTCGGCGGCGGCGGTCGGCGCCGGCATGATCCCGCTGGCGCTGGGCACCCAGACCGGCGGCTCGGTGATCCGGCCCGCCGCCTATTGCGGGACGGCCGCGATCAAGCCGTCGTTCCGTATGCTGCCGACCGTTGGCGTGAAGTGCTATTCGTGGGCGCTCGACACGGTCGGCCTGTTCGGCGCCCGCGCGGAGGATCTCGCGCGCGGGCTGCATGCGATGACCGGCCGCAGCGAGTTCTCCGGCATCGTCCCGGCCAAGGCACCGCGCATCGGCGTGGTCAGGCAGGAGTTCGCGGGTGCTGTCGAGCCGGCGGCCGAGCAGGGCCTGCAAGCCGCGATCAAGGCCGCCGAGCGGGCCGGGGCCAGTGTTCAGGCCATCGATCTGCCCGAGGCGGTGCAGGAGGCCTGGCGCATCCATCCGATCATCCAGGATTTCGAGGCGCATCGCGCGCTCGCCTGGGAGTTTTCCGAGCATCACGACGAGATCGCGCCGATGCTGCGCGCCAGTCTCGATGCGACGGTCGGGGCTGACGCCGAAAGAATATGACGAGGCGCGCCGGATCGGCCGCCGCGGCCGCCGCGAGCTCGGCGAATTGTTCGAGGGCGTCGACGTGCTCTTGACCTATTCGGCGCCGGGGACCGCGCCGGCTAAGGCGCTCGCGAGCACCGGCGACCCCCGCTACAACCGGCTCTGGACGCTGATGGGCAATCCTTGCGTCAATGTGCCGGTGCTGAAGGTCGGTGGCCTGCCGATCGGCGTGCAGGTGATCGCGCGCTTCGGCAACGACGCACATGCGCTTGCGACGGCGTGGTTCCTGGAGGATGCGCTGTCGAAATCAGGCTAGCGCGGGTTCTGCGGAAGGGGTGCGCTGGTCGGATGCAGGCGGAGCTGCACTGATCATCGCACCTTGCCCGAGCCATCGCTCGGCCGCCTCGCGGCCGCTCCGGTGCAACAGGCGGATGAAGCCGCGGCCGAGATCGGCCGAGCTACGCTGCGCCAGGCCTTCAACGGAGTCTTCCGCCGCGATCCTGGACAGCCGCAGCGAACATGCGGCGTGCGATTGCGCCCATGCGATCGCCGCAACCTCGGCATTGAGCGCGGCGTTTGCGGTGATCTGGTCGAGCCGGCGGTCGATGGCGGCGAGCGTGATCGGCACGTAGCTGTCGCGGGACGGGGTGAGCTGGACCAGCAGCACGTCGGTCGCCGCCGTCTCCTGCGCCAGCTTCAGCAATGGCGGATTGCCGCCGAAGCCGCCGTCCCAATAGGCTTCGCCCTCGATCTCGACGGCGCAGTGGACCAAAGGCGGGCAGGTCGAGGCCAGCGCGACGTCGGTCGTGATGGCGTCGTTGCGAAAGATCTGCTGCTGCCCGTCGCGGATCCGCGTCGCCGCGATCAGGAGCTTTGGCGACTTCGCCGCGCGCAGCGCCGCGAAATTGATGTCGCGCGACAGCGCCTGCCGCAGCGGATCGAGATCGAACGGATCGAACTGGCCGGAGCGCAGCGTCGGCCCGAACGCGACCGAGCTTCCCACGGGCGAAAAGCCGCCGACCAGCATCAGCGAGCGGAACGAGGCCTCGTGCATCAGGCGGACCCAGAACCGGTTCAGCCGCGCGCGCGCCGCTTCGCGGCCGCCCTCGGCGAGGCCGCAAGCGAGCAGCAGCGCATTGACGGCGCCGGCGCTGGCGCCGCTGATGGTGTCGATCTCGATATCGGGCTCTTCCAGGAGCCGCTCCAGCACGCCCCAGGTGAAGGCGGCGAAGGTGCCGCCGCCCTGAAGCGCCAGCGAGAGTTTTCGCGGTGGCCATTGTTCGGCGCGGACCTGATCGCGCACGACAGGTGCAGCCGCGGTCACGGCCTCGATGGGCGCGGCAATTTGTGCCACGGGGGCGGGCGCAGGTGGCGGTGTAACGGGAGCCGGCTCGGGGACAGGAGGCGGCGAGGGCGCATCGGACCAGATGTCCGTCATGGACAGCAGTCGGCTCGCCGCAGTGCGTGCCGCACCTTGCGAACCACCGTCGATATGCGCGCCGACAATCTTCTCGCTCATTCTGAGCAACCGCGTAACGCCTTTTGCGCTGTCAGGATGACAGGCATGGAACTCGTTCGCCACTCTGGCCACGACTGGCTTTCGAGTTGCGAACAGGATTTGGCGTATAATGCGGAAGGAGCGCGGCGGTATCCGTACTTTTTCCCGGCGTTGGATTTTGTTTTGACGCGTTTTCTTGACGCGAACCGGTATCCACTTCGCTCGAAAACGCTCTAGGCCTTCTCGCCGATCCGGCTTTCCTTGCCCGATTGCAGCCGCTTGATGTTCTCGCGATGCGCGTAGAACAGCAGCAGCGTCAGCACGGCGAACAGCGCGGACAAAGCGAGGTGGCCGAACCACCACAGGAACATCGGCGTGATGAAGGAGGCCACCAGCGCCGAGAGCGAGGAATAGCGCGTGGTGAAGGCGGTCGCCAACCAGAGCAGGCAAAACACCACCGCGGCCGGCCAGAACAGGCCGAGCAGGATGCCGATATAGACCGCAACACCCTTGCCGCCCTTGAATTTGAGCCAGACCGGGAAGAGATGGCCGAGGAAGGCTCCGAGGCCTGCCACCATCGCAGCATTGGGGCCGGCGATGTAGCCGGCGATCACGACCGCCACGGTGCCCTTCAGCGCATCGAGCAAGAGGGTGCCCGCAGCAAGGCTCTTGCGTCCGGTGCGCAGCACGTTGGTGGCGCCGATGCTGCCGGAGCCGATCGAGCGGATATCTTGCGTGCCGGCGAGCCTGGTCAGGACCAGCCCGAAGGGAATCGAGCCGAGGAGGTAGCCGATGACGAGCGCCACCGGCAAAAATGCTTCAAGACCCATGGCTGCAAATCCCTTGACCGCATCGCCATGCTGAACTGCGACGCCACGCATGATCCTGTCCCGATCCGCTGTCGCCGTGCAGGGCGACACCCAAAACCGTCACCCTAGACATGCTCATAGACCGTCCGTCCGCCGACAATGGTGCGCACCACGCGGCCTGTAAAGCGGGCCTCGTCGAACGGGGTGTTCTTGCAGGGCGATTTGAGCTCGGCGGGATCGACCACCCAGGGGACGTCGGGGTCGATCACGATCACATCCGCCGGGCTGCCTGCGCGCAGGGTTCCACCGGGCAGGCCCAGAATCTCGGCCGGCCGGGTCGACATCGCCTGGATCAGCGTCTTCAGGTCCAGCTCGCCATTGTGCATCAGCCGCAGGCCGGCGGGCAGCATGGTCTCGAGCCCCACGGCGCCGGGAGCTGCTTCCGCGAACGGCAGGCGCTTGACCTCGACGTCCTGCGGATTGTGGTCGGACATGATGACGTCGATGAGGCCGGAGGCGACCGCTGCGACCAGCGCGCGGCGGTCGTCCTCGGTGCGCAGCGGCGGCGACAGCTTCAGGAACGACCGGTAGGGCCCGATATCGTTCTCGTTCAGCGCAAGATGGTTGATCGAGACCGAGGCGCTGACGGCGAGCCCGGCGTCGCGGGCGCGCTTGAGGATGTCGAGCGAGTCGATGCAGGACAGCGAGGCGGCGTGATAGCGGCCGCCGGTCAGCGCGACGAGGCGCATGTCGCGTTCCAGCATCACGGCTTCCGCTGCGTTCGGAATGCCCATCAGGCCGAGCCGCGAGGCGAACTCGCCCTCGTTCATCACGCCTTCGCCGACGAGATCGGGATCTTCGGTGTGATGCACGATCAGCGCGTCGAAATCGCGCGCGTAAGTCAGGGCCCGGCGCATCACTTGGGCGGTGGTGACGCTCCTGTCGCCGTCGCTGAAGGCGATGGCGCCCGCGGCCTTCAACAGGCCGAACTCGGTCATCTCCTCGCCGCGCATGCCCTTGGTCAGCGCCGCCATCGGCTGGATGTTGACGATCGCTGTGTCGCGGGCGCGGCGCATCACGAAGTCCACCGTCGCCGAATTGTCGATGACGGGCTCCGTATCGGGCTGGCAGATGATGGTGGTGATGCCGCCGGTCGCGGCCGCCTGGCTCGCGGACGCAAAGGTCTCGCGATGGCTGAAGCCGGGTTCGCCGACGAAAGCTTTCATGTCGATCAGGCCCGGGGCCACGATCTTGCCGGCGCAGTTGACGACGTCGGTGCCCTCGGGGACGCCGGCAGCGCCGATGCCGCGGCGGGTCTCGCGGATGATTCCGTCGGCAATCAGGACATCGCCGGGGCCGTCGAAATCCCTTGAGGGATCGACGACGCGGGCGTTGGCGAGCAGGATGGGACGGCGGTCAGTCAGCATGAGCATCACGCGTTCGGCAAGTTGCGGGCGAGCGCTTCGAGCACGGCCATGCGCACCGCCACGCCCATCTCGACCTGTTCGCGGATCAGCGATTGCGCGCCGTCGGCGACCGCGGTGTCGATCTCGACGCCGCGGTTCATCGGGCCGGGATGCATGACGAGAGCGTCCGGCTTGGCATAGCCAAGCTTTTTCTGGTCCAGCCCGAAATAGTTGAAATATTCGGAGGTCGACGGCACGAAGGAGCCGTTCATGCGCTCGCGCTGGAGCCGCAGCATCATGACGATGTCGGCGCCGTTGAGCCCCTCGCGCATGTCGCGCGCAACCTCGACGCCCATCCGCTCGATGCCGGGCGGCAGCAGCGTGGAGGGGCCGACGACGCGGACGCGGGCACCCATGGTGTTGAGCAGGATGATGTTGGAACGGGCCACACGCGAATGCAGCACGTCGCCGCAGATCGCGACGACGAGGCCCTCGATCCGGCCCTTGTTGCGGCGGATGGTCAGGGCGTCGAGCAGCGCCTGCGTCGGATGCTCGTGCGCGCCGTCGCCGGCATTGATCACGGAACCGTCAACCTTGCGGGCCAGCAGTTCCACCGCGCCGGACGCGTGATGCCGGACCACCAGGATATCCGGGTGCATGGCGTTGAGCGTCATCGCGGTGTCGACCAGCGTCTCGCCCTTCTTGATGGACGAGGAAGACACCGACATGTTCATGACGTCGGCGCCAAGCCGCTTGCCGGCGAGCTCGAACGAGGATTGGGTCCGGGTGGAGGCCTCGAAGAAGAGGTTCACCTGCGTCCGTCCACGCAGGACGGTGCGCTTCTTGTCAACCTGGCGGTTGAGCTCGACATATTCTTCGGACAGGTCGAGGAGGCCGGTGATGTCGGCCGCGGAAAGGCCCTCGATGCCCAGCAAATGCCGGTGGCCGAGGACGAAGGTCGATTTCGATGTCATTAAAACGAGAGCTATAGGCGGGGATGGCTGGGGGGGCAAGGGCCAATGCCGGGGCGGGGAGTTATCCCCTGAGGAGTCTGGTACACCGTAATTCCGGGATGGCGCGCAAGCGCCAGACCCGGAATCTCGAGATTCCGGGTTCGATGCTCCAGGCCGCGCTTCGCGGTCCTGTCGCATCGCCCCGGAATGACAGGGAAGTTTGGATGCGCTCAGCCAAATCAATTTTGATCGCACTTTTAGCGATCGCTTCAATCTCGTCCGCCCACGCCCAATCGCTCCCCGGCGGCTTCGTCTATTTGCGCGACATCGATCCCGGCATCATCCAGGACATCCGCTACGCCACATCGAACAATTTCGTCGGCCGTCCGCTCGCCGGCTACGGCGCCGGCGAGTGCGTGGTGAAGCGGGAGGTGGGGCTGCGGTTGAAGGCGGTCCAGCAGGACCTCGCCGCACAGAACCTGTCGCTCAAGATGTTCGACTGCTACCGGCCGGCGCGGGCCTCGCTCGACATGGTCGCGTGGTCGCAGAACGGCCGCGAGACCGCCGCCGAGCGCCGCTACAATCCCAGGATTGCCAAGACCGAGCTGTTTCGCCTCGGCTACATCGCGAGCCGCTCGCAGCATTCGACGGGGGCGGCGCTCGATCTCACCTTGGTCGATCTCAAGGCCGACAATTCCGGCAAATACGACCCGTCGAAAACCTATGCCGACTGCACGGCGTCGGTCGAGGCGCGGCCGCCGGAGGGCAGCGTGGACATGGGCACCGGCTACGACTGCACGGATACGAAGGGCCATACCGCAGCACCGTCGATCACGCCGGACCAGCGCGCCTGGCGCAAGCGGCTGGTGGCTGCGATGGCCAAGCAAGGCTTTGTGAACTATTCGAAGGAGTGGTGGCATTTTTCCCTGCCGGGGGCAGGCGGGGCGGCCTATGATTTCCCGATCCAGCCGCGGCGGAACTGATTCCGCGCCGGGGAAACAAGATGACTCAGCCCAGCTTCGCAACCCACGAGGTCTTCAACCAGTCGCCGCCGTTTTGGGATGTCGATCTGTTTGCCGTGGACCGGCCGCTGGTCGAGGCGGTCAAGGCCAATGGCGGCGCTGAGGCGGAGCGGGAGCTGTCCGAATTCGGCAAGCATTGGGGCTCGGCCCCGATGGCCGATCGCGGGCGCGTGGCGAACGAGAACACGCCAAAACTGCGCACCTTCGACGCCAAGGGCAATCGCCGCGACCAGGTCGAGTTTCATCCCGCCTATCACGAGCTGATGGCGCACAGCGCCCATGCCGGCGTGCACAATTCGACCTGGACGGCGGAGGGGAAGCCTGCGGGCGATGCCGCCGAGGTCATCCGCGCGGCAAAATTCTACATCGCCTCGCAGGTCGAGACAGGCCATCTCTGTCCAATCACGATGACGCGCGCCTCCGTCGCCGCGCTGGCGATGCAGCCGGATCTTCTGGCGCGCGTGATGCCGGTGCTGGCGACGAAGAGCTACGACCCGACGTTCGCGCCGTGGTGGGACAAGCGCGGCATGACGCTCGGCATGGGCATGACCGAGAAGCAGGGTGGCACCGATGTGCGCGCCAACATGACGAGCGCGGTGCGTGACGGCGACGCCTATCGCATCACCGGCCACAAATGGTTCATGTCGGCGCCGATGTGCGATGCGTTCCTGGTGCTGGCGCAGGCCGACGAGGGGCTGACCTGCTTCTTCATGCCGCGCTTTGCGCCCGACGGGTCCGTCAACGCGATCCAGTTCCAGCGCTTGAAGGACAAGCTCGGCAACCGCTCCAATGCGTCGTCCGAGGTCGAGTTCGCCGGCGCATATGCGCAAGCGGTCGGCGAGGCGGGCAAGGGCATCCGCACCATCATCCAGATGGTGCAGCTGACGCGGCAGGATTGCGCGATCGCCTCCACCGGCCTGATGCGCTCGGGGCTCGCGCATGCGCTGCATCATGCGCGTCACCGCAGCGTGTTCCAGAAGCATCTCGCCGATCAGCCCTTGATGCAGGCGGTGCTGTCGGACATGGCGCTGCATGTGGAGGCGAGCGTCGCCCTGGTGATGCGGCTCTGCCGCGCCTTCGACCGCACCCCGCACGATGCGGCGGAGGCCGCCTATATGCGGCTGCTGACGCCCGCGATCAAATACTGGACCTGCAAGAGCGCGCGTGGCTTCCTCTACGAGGCGATGGAGTGCCTCGGCGGCAACGGCTATGTCGAGGACGGCATCCTGGCACGCCACTATCGGGAGTCGCCGGTCAACGCGATCTGGGAAGGCTCGGGCAACGTGATGTGCCTCGACGTGCTGCGCGCACTGTCGCGCGAGCCGGAGGCGGCGATGGCGGTGCTGCAATCGCTTGCCGCCGAGACCAAGGGTTTGCCGGGCGCAGGCGAGGCGGTCGCCTTCATCGGCAAGACCTTCCGCCGCGCCGACGGCGAGCGCGTCGCGCGGCTCGCGGTCGAGAAGCTGGCGCTGCTTGCCGCGGCCGCCGCGTTGAACGGCATGTCGCCGCGTCATGCTGAACTGTTCGCGGCGACGCGCCTCGCCACAACCCACGCCAGCATGTACGGCGCGGTCGAGCTGGAGAGCGGCGACGTGCGCGCGCTGCTGGAGAGGGCGCTGCCTTGAGCTTTTTGCTTCTTTTTTGCCGTCATTCCGGGGCGATGCGAAGCATCGAACTACGGTGCGCCCTTGCGCACCTTGAGAATCTCGAGATTCCGGGTTCGCCCTTCGGGCGCCCCGGAATGACGGCCATCTCAACGAAAGCCTCCTGATGGATTCCCTCAATCCCGAGCATCCGCCACTGACCATGACGCCCGCGGATCACGCGCCGCGCGTCTGGAGGTTCTTCGGTACGGCGCTGTGGGGCCTTCTCATCTTCGTCGCGATGTTCGTCGGCCAGGTCGGGGCGATCCTGCTGCTGGCCGCGCTGCGCGGCCTTCCGATCGACATGGTCTCGATCCAGTCGGTCGGCCGCGAGCCGGCGGCGCTCGCGCTGTCGGTCATCATGGGCCTGCCGGCGACACTCCTCGCGGTGTGGCTCGCCATCCGTATCAAGAAGGCCTCCTTCGTCGACTATCTCGCGCTGCGCTGGCCGTCCTGGATGCAGCTGCTGTTCGGCGCGGTCGGTCTCATCCTGCTGGTGCTGGCCTGGGAGACGGTGTCGCGGAGCCTCGGCCGCGAGGCGACGCCGGGCTTCATGACCGATCTGTTGAAATCGGGCCGTGACAAGGGCGCGGCCCTGTTGCTGCTGATCGCCTTCAGCGTGGCGGCGCCGATGTCGGAAGAGGTGCTGGCGCGCGGCTTCCTCTTTCGCGGCTGGTCGGCGAGCTTCCTGCGCGTGCCCGGCGCGATCATCCTGTCGTCGCTGGTGTGGACGGTCGTGCATCTGCAATACGACCTGTACTTCCTCGCCGAGGTCTTCACCATCGGCCTGTGGTTCGGCTACATGCGCTATCGCGCCAATTCGCTCTGGCTGACGATCGTGCTGCACGCGCTGAACAACATGACGGCGGTGGTGCTGACGATGTGGCTGGGGGGCTGACGGCGGTTGCCCCACATTCCGTCATTGCGAGCGCAAGCGAAGCAATCCAGAATCTTTCCGCGGAGGGATTCTGGATTGCTTCGTCGCATCAGCGCAAAATTGCTTCGCAATTTTGTCGCGAGCTCCTCGCAATGACGAGGAGAGGGAGGCGCCCACAATGACAAGTTTTAGGCCACCAGCGCGATCGCGACCGGCATCGTGATGGCCGCAAGGATCGTCTGCAGCGTGATGATCTGCGCCAGCAGCGGCGCATCGCCACCCATCTGCCGGGCCAGCACATAGGCGCTGGGTGAGGTCGGCACCGCCGCGCAGATCGCGACGATTGCCAGACTGTTGCCTGATAGCCCGAACCAGGCCGCGAGCGCCAGCGCGAGCACAGGCATCAGGACCAGCTTGAAGGCGACGCCGATCGTCGCGCTCAGGCTGGGACGCAGGAGGCCTTCGAGATGCAGGCCCGCACCGGTCACCAGCAGGCCGATCGCCAGGGATGACCGGCTCAGCGCGTCCGCAACCTCATGCCAGATCTTCGGCAGCGGCAGATGGACGACGTTGATGAAGAGCCCGATTGCGCAGGCCCAGATCAGGGGATTTCGGATCACCGTCATGACGATCGCGCGGGCGGACTGCTTCTCGGGCGATGCATAGTGCGCGAGCACGGCGACGCTGAACACGTTGACCAGCGGGATGATCGCGACCATCGCGACGGATGCCAGCGCCAGCCCGACGTCGCCGAACATGTTGGCGGAGACGGAGAGCGCCACATAGGTCTGCCAGCGCGTCGCGCCCTGGAAGATCGAGGTAAAGGCCGGCCCGTCAATCTCGAGCCGCGCCAGCGCCGGGCGCAGCGCGAGGCACAGCAGCGACATCGTCAGCGCCGGCAGCAAGAGCGCGCCGCCGACGCCGGCGACCGGCACCTTGGAAAGGTCGGCCTTCACCAGCGTCTGGATCAGCAGCATCGGAAACAAAACGAAATAGGTCAGACGCTCCAGCCCGTGCCACTGCGTGTCGAGCCGCATCAGGCTGTGCCGAAGCACCACGCCGAGCACGATGAGGATGAAGACCGGCAGCAGCGCCGCGATCACGACGGCCATGGGGGTCAGCCGTTTCCGGTGCGCAAGTTCGCGAGGCGGTCGAGCGCGCCTTGCAGGATGAAGATCGCGGCGTGCTCGTCGATCACCTCGGCGCGTTTGGCGCGGCTGACATCCATGCCGATCAGCTCGCGTTCGACCGCTGCGGTCGAGAGGCGCTCGTCCCAGAGGCCGATGGGGAGCGTGGTGAGATTGGCGAGGTTGCGGGCGAAGGCGCGGGTCGATTGCGCGCGCGGGCCCTCGCTGCCGTCCATGTTGATGGGCAGGCCAAGCACGAAGCCGACGACCTTGCGCTCAGCGGCGATCGCGAGCAGCCGGGCGGCGTCCTGCTTGAACGCCTTGCGCTGAATGGTCTCGACGCCGGTCGCCAACCGCCGGTCCGGGTTCGACACGGCGACGCCGATCGTCTTGGTGCCCAGATCAAGGCCAACCAGCCCGCCGCGTTCGGGCCAGTGGGTTGCAGCATCGACCAGGGGCAGGATAAGAGCCGGCATGGCATCAGCGCATATCACGCGTCACGCCGTGGAGTGAACCCGGAATATGGATGCGCTGACACTATTCGGCCTGTTTGCCGTCACCGCGATGCTGGTCTGCTATGCGATGGAGGACCGCAGCCACTGGTTCGTGCTGCTGTTCGCGATGTCCTGCGCGCTCGGCTCGGCCTACGGCTTCCTGCAGGGCGCATGGCCGTTCGGGCTGGTCGAGGCGATCTGGGCGGTGGTGGCGCTGCGGCGCTGGTATCTCAGGCCGCGATGACGTCGTCGTCCTTCTTCAGGCAGGCGGCAAAGCCTTGCAGTGCGCTGTACTGATGTCCGGCACTGCGCTGGATGAAGAGTGTCTCGACGCGCGCGTGCGAGGCGCTCAGCGGGTGGATCGACACGCTGCCGTTCATCGCGCTGCGCTCGACCACGGCGCGCGGGAGTAGCGTCACGCCCATGTCGGCGGCGACGCAGCCGATCATGCCGTCGAGCGTGCCGAGCTCAAACCGTGCGGCCGACGGCCAGCCGAACTCGACGAAGATCTGCTCGAGCCGCTGGCGATAGGTGCAGCCGGTGCGGAACACCAGCGCAGTCGGACCTGACTCCGGCGTGCCGGCACGCAGCTCGGCTAGCGAGCTCCAGCGTCGCGCGCTGACCAGCACCAGCTCTTCGCGGAAGGCGCTCGTCGCCGTGAGGTCGGCATGCGCGATGGGACCTGCGACGAAGGCGCCGTCGAGCGTGCCTTCGAGCACGCCAGCGACCAGATCGGCCGTGGTTGCCGTGCGCAAGGAGAGGCGCACGGCGGGGAAGCGGCGGTGGAAATCGGCCAGCAGCGGCGGCAGACGCACGGCGGCTGTCGTTTCCATCGAACCGATCGCCAGCGGCCCTTTCGGCTCGCCATCGTCGCGCGCGGCGAGCACGGCCTCGCGCGATAGCGCGGCCATCCGTTGCGCGTAGGGCAGGAGGCGTTTGCCGGCGCCGGTCAGCGTCATGCCGCGGCTGTGGCGCTCGAACAGCGGCGTGCCGATCTCCGCCTCCAGCGCCTTCACGCGCTGGGTGACGTTTGATTGCACGGTGTTGAGCACTTCGGCGGCGCGAGTGATACCGCCGGTACGCGCGACGGCGGCGAAGGTCTGGATATCGCTGAGTTCCATGGCGTCGTTTCGCTTTTGTGATGGCAGCGTTCGCTACAATTCATTTTTCGAGAATGCTAGTCGCGCTTAGTCTCGCTGTCCAGATCGGGGAGAAGCCATGCCCATTGCGACGCCGCTGACGAGCTTGCTGGAGATCAGGCATCCCATCCTGCTGGCGCCGATGGATGTCGTCGCGGGCAGCCGTCTGGTGGCGGCAGTCAGCCGCGCGGGAGGCTTCGGCATTCTGGGCGGCGGCTATGGCGAGCGGGCGTGGCTGGAGCGGGAGACCGCAAAGCTCTCCGGTCTGCGTGCGCCGTTCGGGATCGGCTTCATCACCTGGAGCCTCGCCAAGCGGCCCGAGCTGCTCGACATCGCGCTCGCCGCAAAGCCGTCTGCGATCATGCTGTCCTTCGGCGATCCCGCGCCGTTCGCACCGAAGATCAGATCCGTGGGCGCGCGCCTGATCTGCCAGGTGCAGGACGAGGCGATGGCGCGGCAGGCGCTCGACGCCGGCGCCGATATCCTGATCGCGCAGGGCACGGAGGCGGGCGGTCACGGCGCGTCACGGACCAGCATCGATCTCGTGCCTGCCATCGTCGATCTCGCGGCGGGCCGTGTGCCTGTGGTGGCGGCCGGCGGCATCGCGGACGGGCGGGGTCTCGCCGCCATGATGATGCTGGGCGCGAGCGGCGTGCTGCTCGGCACGCGCTTCTATGCGAGCCAGGAAGCCGACGGCGCCGAGGAGGCCAAGCGGCGCATTTGCGCGGCGAGCAGCGGCTCGACCGTGCGCGGCATCATCTTCGACCTGTCGCGCAACAATGTCTGGCCGGCGCCCTTCACGGGAAGGTGTCTGCTCAACGACCACGCCAGGCGCTGGATCGGCCGCGAGGTCGAGATGATGCAGAATGTCGCCGCAGTCGCGGCGGACTATGCGGTGGCGAAAGCGGCCGACAATTTCGATGTCGCCGCCGTGATCGCGGGCGAGGCGGTCGGACTGATCCATGATATTCCGCCGGCGGCCGAGATCGTCGAGCGGATTGCGACCGAGGCGGAGCAGTCGCTTGCCGGACGGCGTAACTCCGTCGCGTCCGTCGCCTGAACTGAGAGAGACACACCATGTGGCCTGACCGTCGACTGATCGACCTCTTCAAGACCGAATTCCCGATCGTGCTGGCGCCGATGGCCGGCGTGATGGATGCGGAGCTGGTGATCGCCGCCGCGCAAGGCGGGGCGCTTGGGTCGCTGCCCTGCGCGATGCTATCGGCGGAGAAGGCGCGCGAACAGGTTGGTCTCATCCGCCAGCGCGTGAAGGCGCCGGTCAACATGAACTTCTTCTGTCACACGCCGGTCGATCTCACGCCGGAGGCCGAAGCGCGCTGGAAGCAGCGGCTCGCCGGTTACTACCGGGAGCATGGCCTCGATCCGGCGGCGCCCATTAGCGCCGCGAACCGGGCTCCGTTCGATGCGGCCTTTTGCGAAGTCGTCGAGGAGCTGAAGCCGGACGTCGTCAGCTTCCATTTCGGCCTGCCGGAGCAGGAGCTGCTCAAGCGCGTCAAGGCGGCCGGCTCTCTCGTCATCTCGTCCGCCACGACGGTGAAGGAAGCCGTCTGGCTCGAGCGGCACGGCGCCGACGCCGTGATCGCGCAAGGCGCCGAGGCCGGCGGCCATCGCGGCATGTTCCTGACCGACAAGATCGCCGAGCAGCCCGGCACCTTCGCGCTGGTGCCGCAGGTCGCCGATGCCGTGAAGGTGCCGGTCATCGCGGCTGGTGGCATCGCCGACGGGCGCGGCATCGCCGCCGCCTTCGCGCTCGGCGCCTCCGGCGTGCAGATCGGCAGCGCCTATCTGCGTTGCCCGGAATCCAAGGTGAGTGCGGCGGGCCGCGCTGCGCTGGCCGAGGGGCGGGACGATTCCACCGTCATCACCAATGTCATGACCGGCCGGCCGGCGCGCGGGGTGCAGAACCGCCTGATGCGCGAGGCCGGGCCGATCTCGCCGGATGCACCGCCGTTTCCCCATGCGGCGACCGCGCTGGGGCCGCTCAAGGCCGCCGCCGAAAAGCAGGGCAGGGTGGATTTCACCAATCTCTGGGCCGGCCAGGCCATCGCCCTCGGCCGTGAGCTCCCTGCCGCCGAATTGACCCGGGATCTGGCCAAATCGGCCCTGGCGCGCATGAAGGCGCTCGCTGGATAGGCGGGAAGCCCCGGTTGCGGCGCAAAACCGGCCTCTGCTATACGGCACATAGGTTTTGCCGTGAGAGGCCTTATATAATGTCCGTCGACGCCGCTACCGTCCGCCGCATCGCGCATCTGGCGCGCATCGCGGTTTCCGAGGGCGAGGTTCCGCATCTGCAGGGCGAGCTCAACGCCATGCTCGCCTTCGTCGAGCAGCTCTCGGAGGTCAATGTCGAGGGCGTGGAGGCCATGACCTCGGTCACCCCGATGCAGATGAAGAAGCGGCAGGACGTGGTCAATGACGGCGAGATCGCGGACGATATCGTTGCCAACGCGCCCGCGACCGAAGGCCACTTCTTCCTGGTGCCGAAGGTCGTCGAGTAATTTTTAGGACGTGGTCCGATGTGCCTGCTTTGCGACGATGAGAAGGCCTACCAGGCCTATATGAACTATCTCGACAAGATGGAGCGGCAGGGCAAGGCTGCCGACCCCAATGTCGCCGTCAATGCCGTGCTCGACGAGATCGAGGCGGCTGCGAAAGCGGCCGCCAAGAAAGACGACCCGGCCAACGACAAGACCCTGTCTCCATTCTTCTGCAGCCCGATCAATAAATGACCGATTTGACATCGCTGACGCTCGCCGAGGCCCGCAAGGGTCTCGCGGCCAAGACTTTCACGTCACTCGAGCTGACCGACGCGCATCTGTCCGCGATCGAAGCCGCGCGCGTGCTCAATGCCTTCGTGATGGAGACGCCGGACCGCGCGCGCGATATGGCGCGCGAGGCGGATGGCAAGATCGCCAAGGGCGATGCCGGCCCGCTCGCCGGCATCCCGCTCGGCATCAAGGACCTGTTCGCGACCAAGGGCGTGCGCACCACGGCCTGCTCGAAGATCCTCGGCAATTTCGTGCCGACCTACGAGTCCACCGTGACCTCGCAGCTCTGGCGCGACGGCGCGGTGATGCTCGGCAAGCTCAACAATGACGAGTTCGCGATGGGCTCGGCGAACGAGACCTCGTGCTTCGGTCCCGTCGGCAATCCCTGGCGGCGTGAAGGCTCCAACACCACGCTGGTGCCGGGCGGCTCGTCCGGCGGCTCGGCCTCGGCCGTGGCGGCGCTGCTGTGCATGGGCGCGACCGCGACCGACACCGGCGGCTCGATCCGCCAGCCGGCGGCGTTCACCGCGACCGTCGGCATCAAGCCGACCTATGGCCGCTGCTCGCGCTGGGGCATCGTCGCCTTTGCCTCCTCGCTCGACCAGGCAGGTCCGATCGCGCGCAGCGTGCGCGACAGCGCGATGCTGCTGCGCTCGATGGCCGGCCACGATCCGAAGGACACGACGTCCGTCGATATTCCCGTGCCGGACTATGAGGCCGCGATCGGCAAGTCCGTGAAGGGCATCAGGATCGGCATCCCCAAGGAGTACCGTCTCGACGGCATGCCGGCCGAGATCGAGAAGCTGTGGAGCGAGGGCGCGGCGTGGCTCAAGGCCGCCGGCGCCGAGCTCGTCGAGGTGTCGCTGCCGCACACGAAGTACGCGCTGCCGGCCTATTACATCGTGGCGCCGGCGGAGGCGTCCTCCAACCTCGCGCGCTATGACGGCGTGCGCTACGGCCTGCGCGAGCAGGGCAAGAACATCATCGAGCTGTACGAGAACACCCGCGCCGAAGGTTTTGGCGCGGAGGTGCGCCGCCGCGTCATGATCGGCACCTATGTGCTCTCGGCCGGCTATTACGATGCCTATTATCTGCGCGCCCAGAAGGTCCGCACGCTGATCAAGAAGGATTTCGAGGATTGCTTCGCCAAGGGCGTCAACGCGATCCTGACGCCTGCGACGCCGTCGGCGGCCTTCGGCATCGGCGAGAAGGGCGGCGCCGACCCGGTCGAGATGTATCTCAACGACATCTTCACGGTGACGGTGAACATGGCGGGGCTGCCCGGCATCGCCGTGCCCGCCGGCAAGGACGCACAGGGCCTGCCGCTCGGCCTGCAACTGATCGGCCGTCCCTTCGACGAGGAGACGCTGTTCTCGCTCGGCGAAGTGATCGAGCAGGCCGCCGGCCGCTTCACGCCCGCGAGGTGGTGGTGAATGTCGCAGCGTTCATCGCGAGCCTCGACGGCGCGGCGCCGGCGCCGGACCTGAACGCGCCGCTCACAGGTCTCTGGTGGGCCGCCAAGGGCGACTGGGACCGGGCGCACAAGATCGTTCAGGACGAGAGCAGCCGCGAGGCGGCCTGGGTGCACGCCTATCTGCACCGCGTCGAAGGCGATCTCGGCAATGCCGGCTACTGGTATCGCCAGGCCGGACAGGTCGCGGCAAAGGATTCATTGGAAGCGGAGTGGCAGCGGATCGCTGTCACGCTGCTCGGGAGCAAGACATGAGCACGGCCACGCACAAGCTTCTCAAAGGCGCCACCGGCGATTGGGAGATGGTCATCGGCATGGAGATCCACGCCCAGGTGACGTCGAACTCAAAGCTGTTCTCGGGCGCGTCCACCGCGTTCGGCGGCGAGCCGAACAGCCACGTGTCGCTGGTCGATGTTGCGATGCCGGGCATGCTGCCCGTCATCAACGAGGAATGCGTCAGGCAGGCTGTCCGGACCGGGCTTGGTCTCAACGCAAAGATCAATCTGCGTTCGGTGTTCGATCGCAAAAACTATTTCTATCCGGACCTGCCGCAGGGCTACCAGATCAGCCAGTACAAGTCGCCGGTGGTGGGCGAAGGTGAGGTGCTGGTCGAGCTCGACGGCGGCCGCAGCGTCAGCATCGGCATCGAGCGCCTGCATATCGAGCAGGATCCCGGCAAAATGCTGCACGACCAGTCGCCGTCGCTGTCCCTCATCGACTTCAACCGCTGTGGCGTGGCGCTGATGGAGATTGTCTCAAAACCGGACATCCGCGACGCCGAGCAGGCCAAGGCCTATGTCACCAAGCTGCGCTCGATCATGCGCTACCTCGGCACCTGTGACGGCGACATGGAGAAGGGAAATCTGCGCGCCGACGTCAACGTCTCCGTGCGCAAGCCCGGCGGGCCACTCGGCACCCGCTGCGAAATCAAGAACATGAACTCGATCAACTTCATCGGCCAGGCGATCGAGTATGAAGCGCGGCGCCAGATCGAGATCCTCGAGGACGGTGGGCAGATCGAGCAGGAGACGCGTCGGTTCGACCCCGACAAGGGCCAGACGCGGTCGATGCGGTCGAAGGAAGAGGCGCACGACTACCGCTACTTCCCCGATCCCGACCTGCTGCCGCTGGAGTTCAGCCAGGAGTTCGTCGACGAGCTGAAGGCGAAGCTGCCCGAGCTGCCGGACCAGAAGAAGACGCGCTTCGTCGCCGATTTCGGCCTGTCAGCCTACGACGCGAGCGTGCTGGTCGCCGAGCGCGAGAGCGCGGTGTTCTACGAGACCGTGCTCGACAAGCTCGGCGACCGCGCGCGCGACGGCAAGATGGCGGCGAACTGGGTAATCAACGAGCTGTTCGGCCGTCTCAACAAGGAAGGCCGGGATATTACGGGCTCTCCCGTCACCGCCGAGCAGCTGGCTGCGATCATCGATCTGATCGGCGAGGGCACGATCTCCGGCAAGATCGCCAAGGATCTGTTCGAGATCGTCTGGCAGGAGGGCGGCGATCCCCGCGCACTGGTCGAAAGCCGCGGCATGAAGCAGGTCACCGACATCTCGGCGATCGAGAAGGTGGTCGACGACATCATCGCGGCCAATCCCGACAAGGCCGCGCAGGTCAAGGACAAGCCGCAGTCGCTCGGCTGGTTCGTCGGCCAGGTCATGAAGGCGTCCGGCGGCAAGGCCAACCCGCAAAGCGTCAACGAGCTGCTCAAGTCCAAGCTCGGCATCTAGCCTCACGCGTTCGGACGAGGTGACGGACATGCTTCGTCACCTCGCTATGGGTTCGCGATGCGACGCTCGCGCGCGTCCTCGGCGGCAATCTTCATCCCGACGACTGCGATGCGGCGACCGAATCGCCGTCACGCGATTCGCGCAAAACGGCGGCTTGCACGCGCTCCGACGAGCGCTCGCGCCGTTAAGCATGAAAATATTTTCGTTGCCAAAAACTGCGACTCAGAGTCCGCGAAACGCCTTCGCGGGGCCATCCTGCGCGTCGCGACGCGCGTCATCGCGTCGATCACGCGCAATGCGTGAGTGCAGGAAAATACTTTCTGCATAGTGTTTTCTTGCAATCATTACTCTCGCAAACATCGATGATGCGCCCACTCTCCGCGATCGGACGAACACGTCATGCAGTGTGCTTGCATCGCGCTCGCCAAGCGCACGCGCCTTGCTGCGTCAACACTTCTTTAAGCGAGAAGCTGTTTTTTTCGTCGTGTTGGTGTATTCGGGATGAGTGTGCATTCGATCCCCGACTGCATGCAGCGATTAAAGCCATCTCACACATCGGAGGGCAACATGGCCAAGAAAGCGAAGAAGGCGAAGAAGGCGAAGAGCGCAGTGAAGAAGACTGCGAAGAAGACCCGCAAGGTCGCGAAGAAGAAGAAGTAACTTCGACTTCTGAAGTTGCCGGCTCCCAGAGAGCCGGCACGTCATCAGCGCCTCCCAGAGGTTCTGGTCGACGATAGAGGGTGTCGGCGAGACATCAGGTCAACGGTCGGATCGCTCTTTTCGCGGTCCGGCAGAAGAAACGAGTTTTCTTCGTTCGGTGCGGTGCCGGTTCTCCGGTTCTGCAATTTCACAAGCGGCCTTCGGGTCAACGTGAAATCTGGTCCTGACGTGTTCGCCGACGCCCTCGTTCTCTGAGGCCGGGGTATTGCCGGCATTCCCTTTCCATACATTGCTGGTCTGGTCGTGGCGTGACCGCGCCGCCGCTGAGCGCTGCCTCGGGGCAGGCGAGGGCTGCGGCTTTGTCGTTGCGCGACGTCCGTGCGCCGTTTTCCCTATTTGCAGTGCCATCGCCCGGCGGCGACCGGTGCGTCGCGGCTTCTCGATGGATGGGGCGCCCGCCTGCCGCCTTCGCTGAAGCTTCGGCGTTCCAGGACCGCAAGCCCCGGCAGTGCCTTGGCGTAGCCGGGTCATGGGTGACGACAGGAAGTGGCGGAGTGTACGCCACAGCGCCCCGCCACCGCGCGCGATGGTTATCGTTGTCCGAAAATCGCAGGGTAAACCGAATCTGTTGAATCGCAGAAGTGCCCGTCAAATGGGGACTTTTGGCATTCTGCGCGCGGCCGCGGTCAAGGCGCGTTTACGTCTGCTTCATCGCGATACTTAAACTGCCATTCAAATTTGCCCGCCATCATCGCTTCCAACAAGCCGGCAAACGGCCTGGGCAAGAAGACTTGGGGAAGAGTTGAGCAGCGCATGATCCCAGAAGGGATCACGCAAATCAGAGTTGGACGGGAGCCGCGCTCGGGGGAACGAGGCGGCATAAGAAAACAGGGGATGCGTTATGTTTCAGGGTACTTTCGATCTGGAGACCGCAACGCCGATCGACGCGAGCGCGCTGTCGGACGTGCTGTTCGAGCGCGGGATCTATTGGGCGAGCGGCCGCGCCGGCCTCGTCGATCTCGTCGCCGCGCACAAATGGTTCAACCTCGCCGCCCTGAAGGGCCGCAAGGACGCCGTGGCGCTGCGCCAGGAAGTTGCCGGACAGATGTCGGACGCCGAGATCTCGGCCGCACAGCGCGACGCGAGGGCGTGGGTTTCCACCCACTAGAGCCATTTCTGTTCCGATGGCATCGGAACAGGGCTCTGGTGTCTTGTTCTGAGATGTTTTCCCGACGCGAACCGGTATCCGCTTCGCTTGAAAAACGCTTTGAGCGGCGGATCGCAGCCGGCCCCGTGTTTCCACGGGCGCGCCTGGTTGCGCTGAATCAAGTTCCTTCGTCGTGACGCCGCCTAGACCCGCGCGGCATGAGCGCTGCCGACACGAATGGACAATGGCTGCCGATTCAGATCGCGCCCGACGATTGCGATCTGGAACTCGGACGGCCGCACAAGACGGGCATCGTGCCCTGGACCTTTCCATGCCGGCGCAGGTCCGGCGTCTGGTTCAACGTCTGGGCCGACGAGCCGGTGCTGATTTCGCCCTCGCATTGGCGAATCTGGCGGTCCGGCCGCTAGGTGCGGACACACATAATATAGGGAGAGCGAGAATCGGGCTGAGCTCAGCCGCGCGGATCCCTGCACCAAGCTTTGTCCGGCGCGGCGATCGCTTTCAGGTGAAAGAACGGCAGGCCTTGATTCTGCTGCTGGGTGGCGGAGAGGGAGGGATTCGAACCCTCGATACAGCTTGAGACCGTATGACGCTTTAGCAAAGCGTTGCCTTCAGCCACTCGGCCACCTCTCCGGTGCGAGCCTTATGCATCTAATTACTTGGGCCGGTCAATTTGGAAGCGTGTGTTTTCGCTCGAATATTCCCAGCGATCTTCGAAACGAAGCAGCCTGGGGGCTCGGGGGGCGAACCGACACGGCATCCGAATCGTCTGGTGCCCTGTAGCAGGGAAGTCCATTCTCGGATGATTGGAGCCATTCTGGCTCAAGTGACTGAAATAACTTGTGAATTTATTCTTTATGCGTGCCGGCAGCCCGACTGGGGTCTCGCCGTTTCCGCCAGAACATAAATGACGTGCGTTCGCAGCCTTCGATAAGCCTCTGTAAATACGTGATTTTCTGCGTGCAGCTGTTCGGCCCGGGCCAGCACGCGGTCCGCCCCAGCCCATCAATCTCCAGCATGATGCGCCTGCCGGCCCACGCGCGCCCGTCCTCTTGCGCTAGATCAACCTCTCCATCGCAAGGACCCCCAAGACTTCGGTTCCGTTTAGACGGGAGCTGGACATGTGTAGCGATAATCGTCGTCTCGCCACCGGAGCAATCCCGGCCACCCAGCCCTGGGCGCCGATGAAGCTGCCGACGCTTCGGACCGCTTTCTGCCTGTTGGCGGTATTTGCACCATCATTCGAATTGCTGCCCGCCAGTGCCCAGCAAGCTCAACAGCCAGCCGCCGCCTCCGTCGGCGTAATCGTCGCCGAGCGCAAGCCGGTAAAACGAACGATCGATCTGGTCGGTCGCATCGAAGCGATCGAGCGAGTGGAAGTGCGGGCGCGGATCACGGGATATCTTGAAAAGGTCTCGTTCCAGGAAGGCGCTCTGGTCAAGGCAGGAGCGCCGCTTTACTCAATCGAAAAAGGGCTGTTCGAGGCCGCAGTAGATCAGGCCCAAGGCGTGCTGAATAAAGACAAGGCAGCGAAGACCCTGAGCGAGGTGCAGCTGCAGCGTGCCGAGGAATTGCTGGCAAAGCAGGCGGGCACGCAGGTGGCCCGTGACCAGGCGCTGGCTGCGGACCAGGCGGCCGCAGGTGCGCTGCTCGTGGACGAGGCCAATCTGAAAACTGCGCAAATCAATCTGGATTATACGGAAATTACGTCGCCGATCGCCGGCAAGATCGGCAAGACGAATATCACCAAAGGCAACGTGGTAAGCCCACAGACCGGCATCTTGACGACCATCGTAAGCCAAGATCCGATCTATGTTTCCTTCCCGGTCAGCGTCAGGGAATTTCTTGCAGCGCAAAAGGAAGGCCGCGACGTCGATGTCGTCGGCATCAAGGCCTATGTGTTCTTCTCCGACGGCACTGCCTACAGCCAGCCGGGTAAGATCAATTTCGTCAATGTGATCGTCGACCGCGGCACGGATACGATTCTTGCACGCGCATCATTTCCCAATCCCGACGGCGTGCTCGTGGATGGTCAGCTCGTCAGAGTTGGGCTGGAAAGCGGCTCCGCCCAGGAAAGGCTCCTCATCCCGCAAGCGGCGCTGATTTCGGATCAGGAGGGCATCTATGTCTTGATCGTGGAGGACGGGAAAGCAGCGGTCCGACGTGTCAAACTCGGCGGGACCAGCGGCACGGGTGTGATCGTGGAGGTGGGCCTGACGGGCGGCGAGCAGGTCATCGTGGAGGGAATTCAGGGGATTCGCGGCGGCAGTCCCGTACACGCTCAGCCAGCCTCCACCAGCCGGAGCTGAGCCATGCTGTCTGCGATTTTCGTCGACCGCCCGCGGCTTGCAATCGTCATTGCAATCGTGACGACCATCGCCGGCGCAATCTCGTTTGTCGCCATGCCGGTGGCACAATATCCGGACATCGTGCCGCCTCAGGTCTCGGTGACCACCCAATATCCCGGGGCCAGCGGCGCCATTGTAGACGCCACCGTCGCGCAGCCGATCGAGGCGCAGGTGGTTGGCGTCGACAAAATGATCTACATGAAAAGCACCAGCGGCGACGACGGAAGCTACACGCTGACCGCCTCCTTCGAGCTCGGCACCAATCCTGACATCAATACCGTCAACATCAACAATCGCGTGCAGACCGCGCTGTCGTCGCTGCCGTCGGAGGTCCAGAAGCAGGGTATCAGCGTCAAGAAGAAATCGACGGCCATTCTCGCGGTCGTGACCCTGTACCCGCCCAAGCATACGCACGATCCGCTGTTTCTATCGAATTATGCCACCATCAACCTTCTCGATCAGATCAAGAGCACGAACGGCGTCGGGGATGCCTATCTTTTTGCGCCCCAGGACTACGCCATGCGTGCATGGGTCAAGACCGATCGACTGACCGGCCTCGACCTGACGACCGCCGATATCATCAACGCCGTCCAGTCGCAAAACGTGCAGGCAGCCGTAGGCCGGATCGGGGCGCGTCCGATCTTCAATGATCAGCAATTGCAGCTGAACATTCAAACGAAGGGCCGCCTCGCTTCCGTCTCCGACTTCGAGAATATCGTCGTCCGCACCAATCCGGATGGATCGGTCCTGAGGCTTCGCGACGTGGCCCAGGTCGAACTCGGCGCCGCCAACCTCGACCGCGATACCAGGTTCAACGGACAGAACGCGGCGGCAATTGTCGTTTATCAAACGCCGGGCGGCAACGCGATCGACACGGTCGCGGCAGTTCGAAAGAAGCTTGCAGAGCTCGAGAAGCGCTTTCCCGAAGACCTGTCGTGGAAGGTGACCTACGATCCAACGATCTTCGTCACCGATACCCTGCACGAGGTCAAAAAGACCCTGGTCGAGGCGTTCATTCTCGTCGTCATCGTGGTGTTCCTGTTTCTGGGCAGCGTTCGAGCGACGCTGATTCCGACATTGGCGGTTCCGGTCAGCCTCATCGGCGCGTTCATTGCGCTGAACGCCGTGGGATACTCGGCAAACACCGTCTCGCTGCTCGCCATCGTGCTTGCCATCGGAATTGTGGTCGACGATGCGATCGTCGTCGTCGAAAACGTCGAACGCGTCATGGAGGAGCGGCCTGAACTGTCGCCCGCGGATGCGACCAAGCAGGCGATGCGGGAGATTACGGCGCCGATCATTGCGATCACTCTCGTCCTTCTATCGGTGTTTGTTCCCATCGCGTTCATACCGGGGATTTCCGGCGAGCTGTTTCGCCAGTTCGCGGTGACGGTTGCGGTATCCATGCTGCTGTCCGCGATCAATGCGCTCACGCTGTCGCCAGCGCTTTGCGCCGTATTTCTGCGACCTCATCATGGTCCCAGACGCGGGCTCATCGGATGGACGATGCGAACGATCGACCGCGTCCGGGACGGATACGGAGCCATCGTCGCGCGTCTCGTCCATTTTTCGATAGTCGGAATTGCCATGGTCGCCGTCGCCGGCGCCGCTACCTTTGGCATTGCCAGGCAAACTCCGACGGGATTTGTCCCCGAAGATGATCAGGGCGCCATTTTTATCATTGCCCAGTTGCCCGGCGGCGCCTCGGTCGGGCGCACCTCAGAAGTTCTGCGTCGGGCCGAAGACATCATCAAACAGGATCCGGCCGTTGAAGACTATACCAGCATCATCGGCCTGAATTTCATCGACAGCTACTCGCAAGCGAACGCCGGTTTCATGGTGGTCACCTTCAAGCCTTTCGAGGAGCGCAAGAAAGGCGAGCTTGGCGCGCGCGAGACCATCGCGCGGTTGCGAGGGAAGCTTCGTGCCATCGAAGGAGGCGTCGTCGTGCCGTTGGCCCCGTCGCCGATCGTAGGCCTCGGCACCGGAGGCGGCTTCACCTATGTCCTCGAAGACCTGCGAGGTGGCGATCCGGCAGCCCTCGCGCAGGCTCTTCGCGGCCTCGTCGTGGCGGCCAACGCGGAGCCGCGCTTGAGGGGAGTGTTCAGCACATTCTCCGCTGACAATCCTTCGATCTTTCTGGAGATCGATCGCGACAAGGTCCAGATTCTCGGCGTGCAGCTCAAGGACGTGTTTCAGGCGTTGCAGGCGTCGCTTGGCGGCTATTTCATCAACAACATGAACCTTTACGGCCGCACTTGGCAGGTCCAGGTTCAGGCAGACGCCGCCGACCGTTCGACCATCACGGACATTTACCGCATCAATGTCCGTAATGCGGAAGGACAGATGATCCCGCTGCGCAGCCTCGTCGAAACGCGCGTTGCGCTTGGGCCGCCTGCAATCATTCGCTACAACAATCTTCGCGCAGTGACAATTCAGGGCACGCCGGCGTCTGGCGTGTCGTCCGGCCAAGCGTTGAAGGTGTTTGAGGACGTTGCTGCCAGGACACTGCCACAAGGTTACGCCGGCGAGTGGACGGACACAGCGTTCCAGGAAAAGCGCGCCGAAGGAAAGACCGGCATCATCCTCGGCTTCGCTGTGTTGTTCGCCTATCTCTTCCTGGTCGCACTCTATGAAAGCTGGACCATCCCGGTCCCGGTCTTGTTGTCGGTTACGATAGCGGTTTTGGGTTCGTTCAGCGCAATCCTGCTCAGCGGCCTGACACTCGATCTCTACGGGCAGATCGGGATGGTCGTGCTGATCGGACTGGCCGCCAAGAACGGCATTTTGATCGTCGAGTTCGCGAAGGAGAAGCGCGAGCATGGCATACCGCTGCTCGAGGCAGCCGCGGAAGGAGCACGCTTGCGCTTCCGCCCGGTGATGATGACGTCGTTTGCCTTCATCCTCGGTCTCTATCCGCTCGTGGTCGCATCAGGCGCCTCGGAGCTTGCACGACGCGGCGTAGGCACCCCGGTTTTCGGCGGTATGATTCTGGCCTCGTTCGTGGGCATCTTCGCGATCCCTCCGCTTTACGTCATGTTCCAGGCCATCCGAGAGCGATTGCGGCCGGGCGCAAAGAAGAAGCCCGAAGCTTTGCCAGCCAACGAGATTTCAACGGACAATGTCGCGGCCGAATGAGGTCGCTTCCACGATGGAGCTCTTTTCATGATCAATATTCGCAACATTCAGGTCCTTACTGTCGCGATCGTGATGGCCTCCAGCCCGGCATCGGCCATAGGCGACAACCTGCTGGCGGGCAGTCCCTTCGAGACCTACCAGGCTTCTGCGAAGGCACAGATGGCGTATGCCGGCTGGACGCTCTTCATCGCGGGGTCTGCGACAGGGAACCAATCCAAGATCTAAGAAGGCGATCGGCGGCAGCGCCGCTTACGACTTCGCGGCCTTTGGGCTCCCCGGACTGAGCACCGGTGCCTGGTACAGCCAGGGTTGGGGAGCCCTGAATCCGGTGACCAATGTCGCGATTCCCGACCGTCGAGAACTGGATGTATGGCTGCAGTATCGGCCGACCGAGGGGCCGCTGAAAGGCCTGCGACTGAAGACCCAATACTCAAACGTTTGGCAACAGGGGAACGTGCGCCCGACGCAGCAAGAATTCCGCTTGATCGCCGATTACACGGTGCTTTTCAGGCCGGAACCGTCGGTCGAAGCACTAGGGCAATCACCTTCTTCCCAACCCGGATCAGGCGTGGTGCCACTGGACAGGCTCGCATTGCCCCGATGCGGAACGATTTAGGCGGAGCTTTGATGACGGGCGCGATCGCTGCCGGGCTCGTCGCACCGGTTTTGCATCGTCAAGGAGGCTGAGTACCCTCCCGCCCGAGCCCGAAAATCGCAAGTCATCGAAAACGCTTAGTGATGCGACTTGGGGCGCGGGGCCACGGTGTGCAGCACCTGACTGCTTCGAGGGCGATCGGTCTAGCCGCAACTCATCTCTATCGAAGAAAATGCCATGCCCTCTTGGTGCCGACGCCTTCCGAATGCGCTCGCGGAGGGGAGGCTGTGTCTTCCCGTTGAGTCTTCTTCTGATTCCACGATTCGAGGGCGCCGAAACCTCGTTGGAGACGAACTCCCTGTAGCGGTGCCTCATGTGGGGAACTTTGAAGGCAAATGGAATCGCTTAAAAAACATCAATGTAAACAATATGTTACAGGGGCGATCCGATCACATCTGCGTGTTATTTGTGCAACACCCGTCGGAAAACGCGCTTCATAGGCCCGTTCCGGAGCGTTCTGTTGTTGTGTGTGCAAGGACGTTCGGTAATTGTGACTGAGCGACGAAGGGGGGCATCCCGAGGTCGTCCCGTTTTAGGTGGTTCGCTTAAGTAGACCATCGTTACGAGGATGCGTTGATTTTCAACGTCTTTTCGCGGGTAGCTCAAACGGCTTTGTACGAGGATTTGTACGGGGCCTCAACTTGGAGGTTTAACATGAAGTTCAAGGGCCTTTTGCTCGGTTCTGCGGCAGCACTGCTCGCCGTGGGCGGGGCACAAGCGGCTGATCTTCCCGTAAAGGCCAAGGCGGTCGAATACGTGAAGATCTGCTCGCTCTACGGTGCGGGTTTCTACTACATCCCCGGCACCGACACCTGCATCAAGCTGGGTGGTTATCTGCGCGCTGAAGTCGGTTTGAACACGAACAGCATCTACGGCTCCCAGATCGCCTCTCCCGCGGCCGCGCGCAACCGCCTGAGCAACTACTACACCGCTCGCGCTCGTGAAGACCTCAACATCGACACGCGCACCGCGACCGAGTACGGCGTCGTCCGTACCTTCTTCGATGCGACGTTCTCCTGGACGACAGGCGGCTATCAGGGCACCGGCTCCGCGTTCGGTGGCACCGCCTATACCAGTACGCTGGCCCTCAACACCGCTGGTGCGACCCCGGCGCTGGTCGGTTCGTCGATCAACCCGACTGACGGCGGCACCTCGGGCGGCTCGCTCGGCGTGTACTATGCCTTCATCCAGTTCGCCGGCTTCACCATGGGTAAGGCCGTGTCGCAGTTCGACGCGCCTTGGACCAACTATCCCGGCAACAACTTCGACGGTCTCGTCGGCGGTTCCGGTACGGTCACTGGTGTCAACCAGTTCAGCTACACCGCTGACTTCGGTCAGGGCGTGACGGCGGCGTTCTCGGCTGAAGATAGGGCGGCCTATTACGATGCTGGCAACTTCAACCTTAGCTCCGCGGCTGCTTCTGGTGCTGCTGCTATCGCCGGTCTGACCACTGGTGCGGTTGGCGCCAACGCCATCGGCGGCACCCGTTCGCCGAACCTCGTCGGTATGGTCCGTGTCGACCAGGCTTGGGGTCTCTTCCAGGCGTCGGTTGCTGCGCATGACAACCACGTTGCCTACTACGGCCCAACCGAGCCGTTCGGCCACCCCGACGACAAGTGGGGTTGGGCTGTTCAGCTGGCCCTGTCGATCAAGAACATCCCGACTGGCGCGGGTGACGTGATCAACATTTCGGGCGTCTACACCGACGGCGCGACCCGCTACAACTTCCAGAACCTCGCGGGTAGCACGTTCCTTATGTACGGCACCTCGAGCATTGCCTACGGCAGCGTCGCTGCAGTTACCGCTCCGGACACCGTGTTTGTGAACGGCGGCCAGCAGGAAACCGTCAAGACCTGGGGTTTCCGTGGTGCCTACACGCACAACTGGGATCCCTATTGGAACACCGCGATCTACGGTGCTTACGCCCAGGCTCAGTTCGGCAGTGGTGCGAAGACCTTCCTCTGCGGCCCGGCTGGCGTCTTCTCGTCAGTTGCAGGCGTGACCTCGTGCAATCCTGACTTCAACATCGGTCAGGTTGGCTTGATCACCCGCTGGACCCCGGTCAAGAACCTTACGTTCTCGGCCGACTTTACCTGGACCCATGTCGACCAGAAGTATGCTGGTGTCATTGCTGGTGGCAACAACTTCCCGGTCGCCAAGCCGGCCGCCACCTACGAGCTGAAGGATCAGGACAGCCTGACCCTGCTGCTCCGCGCTCAGCGCAACTGGTAAGTTCGGTCTAACGACCTGACCTCCAAGGGCCCTCGGCGGGAAACTGCCGAGGGTTTCTTTGTTTTTCAGATGGCGAAGCTATGGCTCGCGGTCCGTCTGACCGCCCGCGGCGGCCGGAGGTGGTTGGACAGATCTAGATCGAATTTTTTGATTGCGGAGGTTCAGTCAGTCTAGTCTGGGCGAGCGCCTTGAAGCTGGCCGTTCCGCAGTGGATTATCCTCGTGACCATTGCCGAGGCCCAAAATGGTCCCGGTTGCCGAAGCGTTGCGCGTACATTCCACATTCGTCGTCCACTAATGAAGACATTTGGTTCGTTCAAAGGAATAGCTCAAGCAAGAGCACGCCAAAGGCCCTCAGAGAGTTCGGCCATGTGGCAAAGAGCAGGGACGCCGTAAGTACTGCCATCAAGAAGGACAGAGGAGGCGGCGACGTTACATCGATAGAGCTGATGCAGCAGCTTGAGCGCTCTCTGGATGGGGTCACATGATCATCTTCCCCTTTGGCTTCTATACCTTGGAAGGCAAGCGCCCGATCTATGTGGGTAACGACATAGAAGCGCAGAAGACCGCGCGGGCGTGGATTGAGGCGCCCCGTGGGTCGGTCAAAATCCCCCGGGTATGGTCACTTGAAACTCCCCCACCTGATGATCGCCGTCAGCGCCGCTGAACAGCAGTAGCCGGTCAGGCAGGACGTTTATGTTCGACCCCTTTAGCCAGCAAGGGGCCGGGGAGTTGAACGTCTTGAAGCGACATCTGCAAAGCACCGTACTTACATTACTTGATCGCAACACCAGCCAGCGCGAGATTCACCGGCTGACGGGTGTCGATCGCAAGACGATCCGGCGTTATCAGGCGCTGCGGGCCGGTGCGGAGGCAAATTCCCCCGGGGAAGTGACCACCGGCTCGGTGAGCGCGGACGGCCAAATTCCTCCACCCCGACCACCGGCTTTTGGGACATCGGAAGCGACGGTCACCAGCAGCCTGGCCCGTTCGGCTTGCGAAGCGCATCGGACGTGGATCGAAGAACAGGTCCGGCTGAAGCGGAACGCGCAGGCGATTTACCAGGACCTGGTTGATCAATTTGGCTTTCCGTCCAGCTACCAGAGTGTCAAGCGGTTTGTGCGCCGGTTGCGGCACGCTGATCCTGAGCAGTTTGATCGTCTTGAGTTCCTCCCCGGCGAGGAAGCTCAGGTCGACTATGGCGAGGGCGCGCCGACGGTTGATCCGAAGAGCGGGCGGTACCGTCGTCCCCGCCTGTTCGTGATGACGCTACGCTACTCGCGGCGCAGCTTCCGGCGGGTAGTCTGGAAGTCCAGCCAACAAGTCTGGGCGCAGCTCCACGAAGAGGCGTTCCGGTATTTTGGCGGGGTCCCCAGCTATGTCGTGCTCGACAACCTGAAGGAAGGCGTCCTCAAGCCGGATTTGTACGAGCCCCAGCTCAACCCGATTTACAGCGCGATGCTGGCTCATTACGCCGTGGTCGCCGATCCCGCGCGCGTGGCCGATCCAAATCGGAAAGGATGCGTCGAGAATGCGATTCAACATACCCAGGGCACTGCGCTGGCCGGACGGCGCTTCGAGACGCTGGAGGCGCAAAACGAGTTCTTGAGGCACTGGGAGGAGAACTGGGCTTCCAAACGCATCCACGGCAGCACGCGCCGTCAGGTCGAGGCGATGTTCCAGGAAGAGAAGCCGCACCTGCGGCCGCTGCCTGTCGCTCCCTTCCGCATCTTCACCGAAGTCGTCCGGACTGTCTGCGACGACACCACCGTACGCGTCGACAACAGCTATTACGCCGCGCGGCCCGCGCCGATCGGCAGCCAGGTCGTCGTGCGCATCTACACCACCACGATCGAGATCCGTGATCGCCACACCCGTGCGCTGCTGCGTGTTCATTCCCGGATGGCGCACCCCGGTTCTGTCGTCCTGCCGACCAGCGAACGGCCGTTCAACCCGTCGCGGCAAACCGCCGTGCTGCTGGCGAGCGCCGAGCGCATCGGACCGCAGACCAGGGCCTTGTGCCAGCAGGTGTTCGACACCGAAGGGCGCCCCGGACAGCGCGCGATGTGGGGCATTGTCGGGCTGGGCCGGAAGTATCCGGCGCGGCTGGTCGAGCAGGCCTGCGCGCACGCCATCGACAACCGCATCTACCGCTACAAGCACGTGCGTGCGACCGTCGAGCGGTTGTTCGAACAGGCGATCGAGCAGGTTGGAGTGACGCCACAGCCGGCATCGCCGCTCACCCAGGATCATCCGCTGATCCGTACCCCCGCGGAATACGGCGACCTCTTCAGCCGCGCTGTGCGGCGCGACGCCGACGACAATGGTCGGCAGGCCGAGGCTCACGACGATCACGCCACGGCAATCCGCGCTCGTGTCGCCTGCGCAACCCCGGCCAACTCCGGCGCCACGAGCGCTCCCGCTGCACCTTCTCACCTTAAACTGGAGACCTAGCCACATGATGACCATGCCGGAAATTGAGCGTTGCCTACGACAGCTGCGCCTGTCGGGTGTCCGCGACACGCTGCAGACGCGCGTGCTCCAGGCGCAGGGCGCCAACCAGCCCTTCCTCGAGACCTTCTCCCTTATCCTGCAGGATGAACTGGACCGTCGTCAGTCCCGTCTTATCGAGCGGCGATACCAGCAATCCGGGCTCGACGAAAAGCTGACGCTCGCCGAGTTCGACTGGTCCTTCAATCCCAAACTGCCACGTCAGACCTGCTTCCAGCTCCACACCCTGGCGTTCATTGCCGCTGGCGAGAACGCTCTGCTTGTTGGCAAACCTGGCACCGGGAAGTCGCACATCGCCAAGGCGATTGCCTATCAGGCGATCCTGCAAAGCCACAAGGTCCAGTATCTTGAGACCGACGACTTCTTTCACCACTACGCCCTGAACTCTCCGGCACAACGCGAGGTCCGGCTGCGAACCATCATCGACTGCGATCTCCTCGTGCTGGACGATCTATTCCTCGCACGCGCCATCCCCGACGACGCCGGCACTTTGCTGCAGACCCTGATCCATCAGCGTTACAAACTGCGCCGCAGCGTCATCGTCACCTCCAATCGCGTCGTGCAGGATTGGGGGGCATACCTTGGGGACAACACTATGAGCACGACGATCCTCGATCGCCTTATGCATCATTGCCATCTGCTTGAGTTCGACGGACGCAGCTATCGGCTCAAAGAAGCCGCTGAAGCTCTTGCCCGGGAAACAAACTCAAACTAACAGTCCCTTGTCCTGCCTCGCGGGTGGAGGAATTTGACTGACCACACCCGGAGGAATTTGAAGTGACCCGCGGGGGGCGAACCCCACCACTGTTCATTTGCGCTTGGACGTGATCGGGCTTGTGAAAATTTTAACGAGGTTCCTGGGCTGTGATGAAAGTGGCCGGTCCGCAGCGATGGATCATGCGCCGCGATTATTCGAAACGACCTGTTGCGAGGAGGGCAAAATCACTGTGCGCCGTCTGTATAGTGATTACGACGCAGCCCTCGCTGGGCACGCTCAGCTGGTGGAAATCGAAAGACGTAGATTGCTCTGATCCACTGGGCGCTTGGTGAAGCCCTAAGCAGACGGCCAATGTTGCACGCGCGACAGGGCGCACTGCCAAAAGCGGTAGGGGGTAGCTCGACGGACCCGACGGTTTTGAATGATCAAACCTCCCGGACCCCGGTCACGAGCCTGACGTTCTCGGCTGACCTCGCCTGGACCCGACCTCGACCAGAAGTATGCTGGTACGGTGACCCGGCTGCTCTGGTCCCGGCCAAGCCGGTCGCGACGCTCCTCCGCACTCAGCGCAACTAGCTAGTAGTTTGGTCCGCCGCCAGCGCTATGAGCTTCTTGGTAGGACGATAACGCGCGGCCCTACGCCGCGAGGCCAATGGCGGCCCGTGTTCGTCAAAACGGACCCAGCGTTCAGCAACTCCTTGACGGTGCTCCACAAGGCCAAGCTCTCGCATTGCATCTTGGAGCGAAATAAACACGCGGGCACCGACTGGCGCTCCCGTGAAGCCGTCTGTCTTGAGTGACCGATAAACCCAATTGCCCTCAGCGCTCAACAGATCAGCTAGGAAAGCCCCGATGGCGGGCTTGAGCTTCTTGCGGTGTTTCTTGGGCTCCCCGAAAAACTCTCTGTGGGCTAACTGCTGCTGCACCTGTTCGTTAACGGCCTCGGTGAGAGCCTGCGCCGCGTCGGTGCTCGCGTGTCCATCGCGCAGCTCGTCTCCAATAGATGCCTCTGTCTCCGGGGCAGCGGATAGTGTGTGCTTCAACAACGTAGTGTTCTTTCTCTTGTAACCTTCCCCATGTGAGCACCGTGCTCCGCCGGTTCTCAAGTTGCCTTATGACCGCGTGTAGAGGTTGGTGTGCCCAGCGAGCACGCCGGTCACTGGCATTATACCCGAACTGGTTGCAGCTACGCGGCAGCCTACTTGGCGATTTCCTCCCGAGTAGCGCATTGAGTTGGTCCCAGAGGTCACATCAGTCTACCTTATACATTGGGAATTTCTTCACGGCTTCGGCGAGGTCCTCCGGCAGCGGTTTCGTGTATGCTCGTCCTATTGTCGCCGGCGAATGCCCGGTGATTGCGTCGCTGTAACGTTCATCAATGCCTGCACGAGCTGCCATGGCCTTGAACGTGTGGCGCCATGCGTGATTGGGGCTTATCTCTGGATCGGTTATGCCGAGGGAGCGGACCCAAGTGCCAACCTGAGACCTCATGCGCTCAGCGGGGCTCTGCCGAGGTCCATCTTCGACCTTTGCGACCGGACGCTGCTTTGTAGGGTAAAACAGTGGCCGGCCTTGGGCACGCTCAACAAAATCCAGAAATCCTTGTTCGATGAGGTGCTCGTGGAGAGGGACCGTCCGAGCCTTCCGTGTTTTTATCTTACCGGCTGATGGTGTCAGCTTAGCGAAGTGCATTCCATTGCGCTGCTGAACGTCGCTCGCTCGCAGTTGCGTAATCTCGCCAGCGCGGGCACCAGTATAAGCGCAAATCCAAGGCACCCACCGAAATGCGCGCTCTCGGTATGACTTGGTGTCGTCGCAGCGTAGCGCGGCGCCCAAGATAATCTTGATCTCGGCGTCATCGAAGGCTTTCGTTTCGCGCTCGGTATTCTTCCGAGGCACACTGATGCGCACCTCTGGAAACGGATTGTTGTCGATGATCTTTTCTGCGACACCCCAACCAAAGACCGTCTTCAGGGCTGTCCGCCATGCGGCTGCAACGGTTCCGGCTGACCGATTTTCATTGACCAGCCCGTTCATCCACGTCTTGGCCTTTTCAAAGCTGATGTTTCTGACATCGGGAAAATGTCGATCAGCTTCCTTGAAACACAGTGGTCCATCTGTAGACCGTTCCTTCCGCCGGCTGCACAGCTTTCGTCCAAGCCTCGAACAATTCCATCGCCTTGACAGGAGTACTTCCCCCGAGCTCTGCAAATTGGGGGAACCCCTGCTGATGGACATCCGGCGAGTAGTCGCCACGCGCCATTGCTTCCAATCGCTGGAATGCCGGCAGTAGGTTATCGCTAACGGCGTCCAAGAAAAGATTGGTGGCATCTGGAGTCAAGCTGAGGCCCTGTTCCAAAAGGAAGGCAGCAGTCTGGGCTTCAGCAGCGATGGCGGGGCGGACTTCTTCTCTGACCTGCGGATCGAATTGCCAATCCCAATGTGGATCAGCCATTGGGCGCTCTTCGTAGTCATCCGGCGCATGTGGGCGGATCACGTTCCAGACTAGGATTTCGGTCAACGTCCTCCAATGAGCTGGCGTGCGAAGGTCACGTTCGTGTCGCGCGACGAACCAAGTGTACCACCTGCCTGCTAATGCGTAGGCGTTTTGGCGAGTCAGTGGTTGGGGGCCGTTCTTTTTGGCAGCTCTGAGGGCGCCGATGCGGGTCTCGATGTCGGCTAACCATTCACCGAAGCGTGCCCGCGCCTCGTGATCCGATGCTCCCTTTTCGAGCCGGAACTTCTCTTCCCAAGCGTTCCCATACCTCGCCGCATACTCCGTTCGGATGTCTTTCGGGATCACCTTTCGGGCCACGTAAGCCCCGGTAGAAGTGCGCGTTAGTCCAGCCATCAGCAGTGCCATTTTGTACGGTGCCTTGTAGTTACAGGCATCCAGATAGCTATGGCAATCCAGTAACTTACTGAATTTTCTGAACCTCAGCTCTCCGAGTTCTCGGATCGCTTAAGTCCCTCGCGTTCAGCGGGTGTGTCCGAAGGCGCGAAGCGGCTAAGCGGTGAGTTAAGGGACAAGGGAACCAACCTTAGGGTGTCGTCACCCAGCGGATCCGGAACCTTCCCTATAGAGCAAACTTGGAAGTTTAACATGAAGTTGGTTAAGAGCCAGCTCTGTTCAGCGGCGGGTCTGATCGCCGTTGGCGGAGCGCAGGCAGCCGATCTCCCCGTGAAGGCCAAGGCGGTCGAATACGTGAAGATCTGCTCCCTGTACGGTGCCGGATTCTACTACATCCCGGGCACTGACACCTGCATCAAGCTGGGTGGTTACCTGCGTGCTGAAGTCGCGCTGGGCACCAACTCGGACTTCACCCTGAACCAGAACGTCTCGACCCAGGGCGCCAACGGTGCACGCAACCGTCTGACGAACTACTACACGATGCGCGCTCGTGAAGACCTCAACATCGACACGCGCACCGCGACCGAGTACGGCGTCGTCCGCACCTTCTTCGACGGCGTGTTCTCCTGGACCACCGGCAACTATGTCGGCACCGGCAGCGCCACCGGTGGCACCGCCTACAGCGGTGCGCTCGCCATCAACACTCCCGTCGGTGCAGCTGCTCCGGCTCTCTTCGGCTCCGGCGGCGGTTCGGTGAACGGCACGGACGGTAACACCTCGGCCGGTTCGCTCGGTGTGTACTACGCCTTCATCCAGTTCGCCGGCTTCACCATGGGTAAGGCGGTGTCGCAGTTCGACGCGCCCTGGACCAACTATCCGGGCAACAACTTCGACGGTCTCGTCGGCGGTTCGGGCACGGTCACCGGTGTCAACCAGTTCAGCTACACCGCTGACTTCGGTCAGGGCATCACGGCGGCGTTCTCGGCTGAAGACGCCACCTCGTACTATCAGGCTGGTAACGTCAACCTGACTGGCGCAACTGCGGCTGGCATTTTCGGCGGTGCTGTCGGCGCCAATGCCATCGGCGGCAGCAGGTCGCCGAACCTCGTCGGTATGGTTCGTGTCGACCAGGCTTGGGGTCTGTTCCAGGCGTCGGTCGCTGCGCACGACAACCACGTGGGTTACTACGGCCCCGCCGAAACGTTCGGCCACCCCGACGACAAGTGGGGCTGGGCGGTTCAGCTCGCTCTGTCGATCAAGAACATCCCGACCGGTGCGGGTGACGTGATCAACGTGTCGGCCGTCTACACCGACGGTGCGACCCGCTACAACTTCCAGAACCTCGCGGGCAGCACGTATGTGATGTACGGCAGCTCGGGCCTCGCCGGCGCCTACGGCAGCGTCGCCGCTGTCACCGCTCCGGACACCGTGTTCGTCTCGGGTGGCCAGCAGGAGACGATCAAGACCTGGGGCTTCCGCGGTGCTTACACGCACAACTGGGATCCCTACTGGAACACCGCGATCTACGGTGCCTACGCTCAGGCGCAGTTCGGCTCGGGGGCCAAGACCTTCCTCTGCGGCGCTGGTGGCCTGCTCACCGTCGGGCAACCTGGTCTTACGGGTTGTAACCCCGACTTCAATATCGGCCAGGTGGGTATCATCACCCGCTGGACGCCGGTCAAGAACCTGACGTTCTCGGCCGACTTGGCCTGGACCAACGTCGACCAGAAGTACGCAGGTACAATTGCGGCGGGGCTGGCCGCTGTTCCCGCCAAGCCGGCTGCGACCTACGAGGTCAAGGACCAGAACTCGCTCGTTCTGCTCCTCCGCGCTCAGCGCAACTGGTGATCTCGGTCTAACGACCTGACAGAGAGCCCCGGCGGGAAACCGCCGGGGCTTTTCTTTTGGTGCATGGCTTTGCGCCCCAGCAATGTCGGCCGAGCCGGCGCGTCGCTTCCGTGACCGGTCGCGTGCACGCCTCAGGTCGCGGCCGCTGCTCAAGCCGGACGACGGCGCATGTCCGGCGCTTGCCACCGATGCTCTCGGCAGCGACTCTCTGCGCTGTCTGCTTATGGCCCTGAAACGGACCTTTGATCTGGATCAACCCGGAGGAGTGCCACCAGGCCGCTGATGCGATGGCCCCCGGGGGTCGTCATGTATCTGGCTGATACGAAATCGTTGTCTGGCTCCGGACAATCGTTCGAAGATCCAGCAGGTGAGGGGATGCTTCATGTGCCGGGCGGCACGTTTCGCATGGGCTCGGATCGGCATTATCCGGAGGAAGCGCCGGCCCATCTCGTTACCGTTGACGGATTCTGGATAGATCGCACGCCGGTCACCAACCGCCAATTCCGCAAATTCGTGAACGCGACCGGCTACGTCACTTTCGCCGAAATTACACCTGATGCGAAGGACTATCCGGGCGCTCTGCCGCACATGCTCAAGGCCGGGTCACTGGTCTTCACGCCGCCTAAGCGAGCTGTAGACTTGCACAACTGGGGGCAATGGTGGACGTTCAAGTTCGGCGCCAACTGGCGCCGTCCCTATGGTCCGCGCAGCAACATCAGCGGGCTCGACGACCACCCGGTCGTCCACGTCGCCTACCGCGACGTCGAAGCCTATGCCAAATGGGCCGGCAAGGAATTGCCGACCGAGGCCGAATGGGAATTCGCCGCACGCGGCGGACTGGACGGCGCGGAATTCGCCTGGGGTGACGAGCTATTCCCCCGCGGAAGGCATATGGCAAACACCTGGCAGGGCAATTTCCCGCACCAGAATCTCGCGGCTGATGGCTTCGAACGTACTTCGCCCGTCACCGCATTCCCGGCCAACGGTTACGGCCTGCACGACATGATCGGTAATGTCTGGGAATGGACGGCCGATTGGTATTCGCAGAAGCACGAAGCCGACGCCCTGAAAGTCTGCTGCATCCCGCAAAATCCTCGCGGCGGGCCCGAGGGCGCGAGCTACGATTCTTGTCAGCCGAACCTCAGGATTCCACGCAAGGTGCTTAAAGGCGGCTCGCATCTTTGCGCTCCCAGCTACTGCCGCCGCTATCGTCCGGCCGCGCGTCATGCCGAGCCGATCGACACCTCAGCAAGCCATGTCGGCTTCAGGTGCATCGCCAGGAAGAGGATCACGTCATGAGTAACGATCGGATTCCGGAAAAGCCTGAGACGAGCACGGGACCAATCGGCGGAGGACTGAAACGCCGCGATCTCTTGTTGAGTGGTAGTTCTCTCGTCGCCGCTTCGGCGCTCTCGGCCGTCGGATTGACGAGCTCTGCGCAAGCGCAGCAACCAGCTACGGCGCCGGCGCCCGCTACGCCCGGGCAACGGCCGAACATCGTCGTCATCATGGGTGACGATATCGGCATCTGGAATATCGGGGCCTACCACCGCGGGATGATGGCCGGGCGGACGCCAAACCTCGACAAGATCGCCGCCGAAGGCATGCTGTTCACCGATTACTACGCCGAGGCGAGTTGCACGGCGGGTCGCGCCAACTTCATCACCGGCGAGCTGCCGATCCGCACCGGCATGACCACAGTCGGCCAGGCCGGCGCTCCCACCGGCTTGCCGGCGGAGGCCGTGACCATTGCCGCGGCGCTGAAAGGTATGGGCTACGCCACCGGCCAGTTCGGCAAGAACCACCTTGGCGACAAAAACGAGTTTCTGCCGACGGTGCATGGCTTCGACGAGTTCTTCGGCTACCTGTATCACCTCGACGCGATGGAAGATCCGGCCCACCCCGCTTATCCGCAGGAGCTGTTGAACACAGTCGGTCCGCGCAACATGGTTCACTCGTGGGCGACCAACGTGGACGACGCCACCGTGGATCCGCGCTGGGGCAAGGTCGGCAAGCAGAGGATCGAGGACGCCGGAACGCTCTATCCCAAGCGGATGGAAACCGTGGACGATGAAATCCGCGACTTCGCGCTCAATTTCATCGACAGGGCCAGGGCCGACAACAAGCCATTCTTCCTGTGGCTCAATCCGACCCGCATGCACATCGTTACGCACCTGTCGCCGAAGTACCAGGCGATGCGCAACTCCAAGAATGGTTGGTCCATCCATGAAGCCGGCATGGCGCAGCTCGACGACGACATTGGCATCGTGATGCAGAAGCTGAAGGATATGGGCGTCGATGACAACACCATCGTGGTATTCACGACCGACAACGGCACCGAGGTCTTCACCTGGCCCAATGGCGGACAGACGCCATTCGCGCAGAGCAAAGGCACGATCATGGAGGGCGGCTTCCGCGCGCCAGCGATGGTCCGCTGGCCGGGCAAGGTGCCGGCCGGCAAGGTCGAGAACGGCATCATGTCCGGACTGGACTGGTTCCCGACCTTCCTGGCCGCTGCCGGCAACCCCAACATCGTCGACGAGCTCAAGAAGGGTAAGCAGATCGGTGACCGCACCTACAAGTGCCATCTGGACGGCTACAACCAGCTGGACATGATCACTGGCAAGGGGCCGTCAAATCGGCACGAAATCTTTTATTTCGGCGAAAGCGAGCTGGGGGCAGTGCGCATCGACGACTACAAATATCGTTTTATCGACCAGCCCGGAGGCTGGCTGGGTGATAAAAGCAAGGTTGACGTGCCCTATTTGACCAACCTTCGCCTCGATCCTTTCGAGCGCACGGGCTGGCCCGATAGCGGGACCAAATACGGGGCGCAACAATACTTCGACTGGTTCAAATACGAATTCTGGCGCTTCGTGTTTGTTCAGCAGCAGGTGGAAAAGCTGGCGATGACGGCGATCGAGTTTCCGCCGATGCAGAGGGGTGCAAGCTTCAATCTAGACGCTGTGAAGGCCAAGATCGAAGCGGCGCGAGCGGCAATCGCCAAGTAGCGCAGCTTAAGGCGCCGCTATTCCACGCTGCCGGCGCCGCGGCGCAGGTCGGCCTCGATCTGCAACCGCGTGCCGCCGCCGAAGCGGGCGCGGTAGACCTGAAGGTTCTCCATGATCCGCTGCACGTAATTGCGCGTCTCGGAGAACGGAATGAGCTCGACCCAGTCGACCGCATCGACCTTGGGATCGCGCGGATCGCCGTAGCGGTCGACCCACTTCTTCACGCTGCCGCGGCCGGCATTGTAGGCGGCAAACGTCATGATGTAGGAGCCGCGATAATCCTCGAGCAGCCCACCGAGCTCGGCCGAGCCGAGCGTAGCGTTGTAGGCCGAATCGTTCTTCAGCCGCCCCAAATCGTAGGTCGCGCCATGCCGCTTGCAGACATAGCGTGCGGCATCCGGCGTCACCTGCATCAGCCCGTAGGCCTGTGCCGGCGAGACCACCGAGGGATTGAACGCGCTCTCCTGCCGGGCGATGGCGTAGACGATGCTGCGCTCGACCTCGGGGCCGATCGGCGTGAATTGCGGAATGCCGTTGACGGGATAGGCGTAAAAATCGAACGGAAGGCCGCGGTTGAGCGCGGCCTTGCCGACCAGCAGCATGCCGCGCGCATCGCTGTAGCGCTGGGTCAGCTCGCCAAGGCCGGTCAGGGCTTCGGGATCGCCGTTCTCGCCCATGTCGGCGAGCATGGGCACGGCCATCTCGCGCTCGTCGAGCTCGTAGAGCAGTTGCGCCGCGCGCACGATCTCCAGCCGTTCAGCGCCGCGCCCGCGCGGCTGGCTGTTGAGCTCGATCTGCGGCAGGCCGAGTTTTGCGCGTGCGAGCTGGCCGTAATAGCTCGTGGATTGTTCGGCAGCCCGCGCATAGGCGTTGCGCGCCTCCTGCTGGCGGCCCGCCGCTTCCGCCGCGCGGCCCTGCCAATAGCCGGCGCGCGCCAGCGTGGTCGGATTGACGCTGCCGACGCCGATGCGGGCAAAATGCTGGGTGGCGGTCGCGGGATCGTTGAGAAAGCGCAGCGCGATCCAGCCTGCCGTGAACTCCTGCTCGGTCTTGTAGATGTCGCGCGAGGGCAGCGCCGCGTCGCGCGCGATCAGATAGGCGCTGCGGAACTCCTCGGTGTCGATCATCTTGCGCGCGAGCAGGCGCCGCTCGATCCACCATTCGTCGAGATTGTAGAGCCGGTTCGGATCCTTCGGCGCCGACAGCATGAGCTGGGCGGCCTCGGCAAACTTCTCCTCGCGGCGCAGCAGCTGGATCTTGCTGAAGAGGAAACCGGGGTCATTGTGCAGCTCGCGCGGCACCGCCTCGTGCAATGCGCGCGCGTTCGGCGCCTTCTTGACCGAGGCGATGCGGGCCTTGGCCAGCGCGACATAGCCGGCGCCGAGGCGTTTTGCGGCGCGCAGCGCGGCCTCGTTCTCGCTGCCGTAGAGCAGGGTGTCCATCCGCGCCTTCTGATCGCCCGGCGTCAGCAGGGCGCCGAACTGGTCGAGCGCGTTGTTCTCGGTGTCCTCCGACATCGGATCGCTGCGCCAGGCCTCGCGCACCAGCCGCTCGGCATTGGCGCGGTCGCCGCGCGCCAGCATCGCCTTGGCGAGCGTGAAGCGGCCCTTCGCGGACACCGGGGATTCGTTCTCGAACCACGACCACGCAACTGAATCGTCGCGCCTGTCGTCCCACATCGCAGCCTCGAGGCGGCGGCGCAGGAAGGTCTGCGACGGCCAGCTCGGATTAGCGGAGAGGAAGGCGCGATAGCGCTCGACGGTCGCGCCATTGTCCTCGCTGCGCAGGATGATCCATTCCGCGAGCTTTCGCGCGACGGGATCCGAGATCGTGGCGGCGGCGTTGGTGGCGTCGCCCGCCTTGCGCTTGCGCACGAGTTCGATGACGCTCTCCAGCGTGTCCTTGTCGGCTTGCGACGTCGACGAGGTCGCAGCGATCGCGGCCGGCGTCACCGGCCTGCGAGGTGCCGCGTGCTGGCGGGTCGCGGGCGCCAGCACAGGAGCTGCGATCGGTTTGGCGGCCGGAGGGGCGGCGGGTCTGACGGTGGCCGTTGCGGCCGGCGCGGGTGCCGCTTTGGGGGGAGAGCCGGTGGCGGTCGGCTGCGATTTTGGCGCGGGCGCCGCTGCCGAAGGCTTGGGCTTGTTCTTGGCGGGTTCCTTGCCAGCGTCCTTGCCGGCATTCTGGGCTGGTTTCTTCGCGGCATCCTTGGCCGGGCCAGCCGCCCCCTTGCTTGCGCCCTTCGCTGTGTCCTTGCCGGTTCCCTTGGTGGTTTCCTTAGCTGTTTCCTTGGTCGATCCTTTGCCGGATCCCTTCGCGGCGTCCTTGGCGGCTGGCTTCGCAGTGTCCTTGGCCCCTTCCGCAGGTGTCTCATTGGACTTGGCCCAGGCGGCGCAGCCGACCGACAGCCCTGCCATCAGGCACACGACCAGACCGGTGGATCGCCATGTGGCACGAGGAAATGAGGTCACGGCGTTTCGTCGCCCCGAATCAGTCAAGTGGCTCAAGATCTAGCTGAATTTGATTGAATATGCGGACAAAATACCAACAGCCGCTTACCTCGGGCGAGTTTGCACCATCACCGCGGCAAAATCGCGGCCTAAACGGTGCGTCGCACGGGAGCGGCCCTTTTACCGGCGGGATAGACCCGATATGAATGGGGCTTGCTCTCAAAACTCGCCGCGTACGGAGGAAGTCCATGGCAGCCAAGACGAAATTCCGGGGGTCGTTCACCGCCTTGGTCACGCCGTTCAAGAACGGCTCGCTCGACGAGGCAGCGTTCCGCTCCCTGGTCAACTGGCAGATTTCCGAGGGCACCAACGGACTGGTCCCGGTCGGCACGACAGGCGAGAGCCCGACGCTCAGCCATGACGAGCACAAGAAGGTCGTCGAGTGGTGCATCGAGGAGGCCAAGGGCCGCGTGCCCGTGGTTGCCGGTGCCGGCTCCAACTCGACCAAGGAGGCGATCGAGCTGGCCCAGCACGCCGAGAAGGCGGGCGCGGACGCCGTGCTGGTGGTGACGCCTTACTACAACAAGCCGACCCAGGAAGGGATGTACCAGCACTTCAAGGCGATCAACGATGCGATCGGGATTCCAATCATCATTTACAACATCCCGCCGCGCTCGGTGATCGACATGTCGGTCGACACCATGAAGCGGCTGTGGGAGCTGAAGAACATCGCCGGCGTCAAGGACGCCACCGCCAGCATGGTCCGCGTGTCGCAGCAGCGTGCCGCGATGGGCGAGGACTTCAACCAGCTCTCGGGCGAGGATGCGACCATCCTCGGCTACATGGCCCATGGCGGCCACGGCTGCATCTCGGTGACCTCGAACGTCGCACCGCGCCTGTGCTCGGAGTTCCACACCGCCTGGCAGAAGGGCGATCACGCCACCGCGCTGAAGCTGCACGACAAGCTGATGCCGCTGCACAACAACCTCTTCATCGAGAGCAATCCGGCGCCGATCAAGTACGCGATGTCGCTGCTCGGCAAGCTTGACGAGACGCTGCGGCTGCCGATGGTGCCGGTGACCGAGCCGACGCGCGTTGCCGTGCGCAGCGCCATGGTTCACGCTGGCCTGATCAACTGACGCGGTAACCTTTCCGGGGAGCCTTTCATGAGCGGGGTCGATGAAAAGGGCAGGCGGATGCTCAAGGAGTTCCGCGAATTCGCCATGAAGGGCAACGTCGTCGATCTCGCGGTCGGCGTCATCATCGGCGCGGCCTTCGGCGCCATCGTCACTTCGCTGGTCGGCGACGTGATCATGCCGTTGATCGGCGCCGTCACCGGCGGCCTCGACTTCTCGAACTACTTCACCCCCTTGTCGAAGGCGGTCACCGCCACCAACTTAGCGGATGCTAAAAAGCAAGGCGCGGTCTTGGCTTGGGGCAGCTTCCTCACGCTGACGATCAACTTCATCATCATTGCCTTCGTGCTGTTCCTGGTGATCCGCGCCATCAACACCCTGAAGCGCAAGGAAGAGGCGGCACCGGCCGCTCCGCCGAAGCCGTCGGCCGAGGTCGAGCTGCTGACCGAGATCCGCGATCTCCTCAAGAAGTCTTGACGCGTACGCTTCGTCCAAACTGTTAGCGTTCGCGCGTATCTCACTCAGGTTTGTCTGCCATGGCCGATAAGAACGAACGACCGATCAAGGTCATGGCGGAAAATCGCAAGGCCCGCTTCAACTATGCGATCGAGGATACGATCGAGGCGGGCATTGCGCTGACCGGCACCGAGGTCAAGTCGATCCGCAACGGCAAGAGCACGATCGCGGAATCCTACGCCGATTCGAAGAACGGCGAGATCTGGCTGATCAACGCCACCATTCCCGAATACCTCCAGGGCAACCGCTTCAACCACGAGCCCAAACGGCCGCGAAAGCTGCTGCTCCATCGCCGGCAGATCAACAAGCTGATCGGCGCGGTGGACCGCGAGGGCATGACGCTGATCCCGCTCAAGCTCTACTTCAACGAGCGCGGCCGCGCCAAGCTGCAGCTGGCGGTTGCAAAGGGCAAGAAGCTGCACGACAAGCGCGAGACCGAGAAGAAGCGCGACTGGAGCCGGGAGAAGGGGCGCCTGCTGCGGGCGAGGGGATAGCGGGATGAATCAGAAGAACCTGCTCGAGGTCGACTGGAGCCAGATTCCGGCGCCGGCCGATGATGGCGGCGCCGCGCATCTGCCGGGCATGACGCTGCCCGCGATCGGCCTGCTCGCGACCGACGACACATCAGTGATGCTGTCGGCGCTCCCCGGCCGAACCGTGGTGTTCGCCTATCCCCGCACCGGCGAGCCTGGCAAGATCTCGCTGGTCGACGATTGGGACATGATCCCGGGCGCGCGCGGCTGCACGCCGCAGACCTGCGCGTTTCGCGATCTGTTTGCCGAGCTGAAGGCCGCCGGCGCCGCCCACGTGTTCGGCCTCTCGACCCAGAGCAACGAATACCAGACCGAGATGGCCTCGCGCCTGCATCTGCCGTTTCCGGTGCTGTCGGACGAGAAGCTGGCGCTGACGCGCGCCCTCAAACTGCCGACCATGGAGGTCGCAGGGCTGACCCTGATCAAGCGCCTCGCGCTGATCATCGACGACGCCAAGGTCACGCATGTGTTCTATCCGGTGTTTCCACCCGACCGGAACGCCGGCGATGTCCTGGACTGGCTGAAGGCCAATCCCGTCAAAGGCTAGTCCAAGGGCTAATCGAGGTCGGCCTTCACCTTCGCGAACACGGACCGGAACATGTCCGGCGTCAGCACGCCGGTGTTCGTGTTGTAACGCGAGCAGTGATAGCTGTCGTAGAGCCTGAACGCGCCGGCCTGGTGCACCGCGCCGTGGCCGAAAGGGGCTTGCGAGCCCTTCAGATTCAGCGGCTTGAGCACGGTGTCGTGCGCAATCCGCCCGAGCGCGACGATCGCGCGCAGGTTCGGCATCGTCGCCAGATTCGCCGCGAGAAACTGGCGGCAGGTGTTGATCTCGGCGGGCAGCGGCTTGTTCTGCGGCGGAACACAATGCACCGCATTGGCGATGCGGCAGTCGACCAGCTTCAGCCCGTCATCGGGACGCGCCTGATAGGCGCCCTTGGCAAAGCCGTATTCGAGCAGCGTGGCGTAGAGCAGGTCGCCGGCATAGTCGCCGGTGAAGGGACGGCCGGTGCGGTTGGCGCCCTGCATGCCCGGCGCGAGGCCGACGATCAGGAGACGCGCCTTGACGTCCCCGAAGGGGGCGACCGGGGCGTTATGCCACGACGGCTCGCGCGCGCGATTCGCCTCGCGAAAGGCGACCAGGCGCGGACAGAGCGGACAGTCACGGTCGGGGACGAGGGTGGGGGGCTGGCGGCCTGACCGGGCCGCCTCACTCCTCAAAGTCGTCATCGCCCCTCGGCGCCATCGTGGTCGCGCGCTGGAGGAATTGCGGGGCGTGGTGGCGGGCCTCGCGCTCGCCACGATCGCGCGGGGCGGGGCGTTCGGACGGGTCGCGGCCGAGTTTGGATTGCAGCTCGACGAGGTCGGTGAAGACGTCGGCCTGGCGGCGCAGCTCGTCGGCGATCATCGGCGGCTGGCTGGCGATGGTCGAGACCACCGTGACCCGCACGCCGCGGCGCTGGACGGCCTCGACCAGGGAGCGGAAGTCGCCGTCACCGGAGAACAGCACCATCTGGTCGATGTGCTCGGCGAGCTCCATCGCGTCCACGGCGAGCTCGATGTCCATGTTGCCCTTGACCTTGCGGCGGCCGGAGGCGTCGATGAACTCCTTGGTCGCCTTGGTGACGACGGTGTAGCCGTTGTAGTCCAGCCAGTCGATCAGCGGGCGGATCGAGGAGTACTCCTGATCCTCGATGATGGCGGTGTAATAGAAAGCCCGCAACAGCGTCCCGCGGCTCTGAAACTCCTTCAGCAGGCGCTTGTAGTCGATGTCGAAGCCCAGAGTTTTCGCCGTCGCGTAGAGATTGGCCCCGTCGATGAAGAGCGCGATCTTGTTGGTAGGAGAAGGTGACATTCAGTTTGCTCGCGAAGTGCTCGTGATTGATCGTTTATTGTTGGCGCGGCAGCACGCCGCGCAGTTCTAGAGTGCCGCCGAAACCCGTCGAAACCGCAAATCCGGAGAAGTCGGGGCAATCAAGGTATAGTTATGGCGAACTCTCAAACACCCGGGGCCGCCCTCGGTGGCAGCCCTGGAAATCGCCCATCCCAGCCCCAATGTGGGGGTAGCAGAGCCATTTGGCGAGGCCAAATCACAAATTGGCCTTGCGAAATTGTCTTGGCCCCTATAACTAGCCCCAATCATCCACATATTTCGTCCCACCCACAACGGAGCGACAGTCCATGGCTCGCGTCACCGTAGAAGATTGCATCGACAAGGTCGATAACCGGTTTGACCTGGTCCTGCTGGCCGCCCACCGTGCCCGCATGATTTCGTCGGGTTCACAACTAACGGTTGACCGCGATAACGACAAGAACCCTGTTGTGTCTTTGCGTGAAATTGCCGACACGACCATCTCGCCGGAGGACCTCCGCGAGGAGCTGGTGCACTCGCTCCAGAAGTTCGTCGAGGTCGACGAGCCCGAGCCGGATACGGTGCCGCTGATCGGTTCCGCCGGCGCCAGCGTCGATGCGGACGATACCGAAGTTGCCGTTGAGCGCATGACCGAAGAGGAGCTCCTGAAGGGCCTCGAAGGCCTCGCGCCGCCGGAAGAGCAGCCCGAGGAAGACGAGTAGATCGTCCCGTCGCAATCGCCGAATTCTTGTGATCTTATCAGAGGCCCGAACCTGCGTTCGGGCCTTTGCTTTTGTTGGCGTTTTCGTGGTTACCATAGTGTTGCCGGTTCGCGCCGCGCACCTGTCACCGAATTGATCGGACGCGCGCGGGATCGGAGCTAAGATGTATACAACGGGCGTCTTGAGGTCCGTTTGAAGGCAGGACGGCATGGTGTATCGACGCCGCAGATCAACGCAGATGCAGGCCGCAACCGAATCGGTTGCCGTGGCCCCGACTGCGCCGGTGGCGCGCCCGGCCAAGCCGCGTGCGCGCATGATGCGTCAATATGACCTCGTCGAGCGCGTCAGGTCCTACAATCCCAACACCAACGAAGATCTGCTGAACCGCGCCTATGTCTACGCCATGAAGGCGCACGGCTCGCAGACGCGGGCCTCGGGCGATCCGTATTTCTCGCATCCGCTCGAAGTGGCGGCGATTCTCACCGACCTGAAGCTCGACGACGCCACCATCGTGGCCGCGCTGCTGCACGACACGATCGAGGACACCGAAGCGACGCGGGCCGAGATCGACCAGATCTTCGGACCCGAGATCGGCGCGCTGGTCGAGGGCCTGACCAAGCTGAAGCGGCTGGAGTTGGTGTCGCGCGAGGCCAAGCAGGCCGAGAACCTGCGCAAATTGTTGCTGGCGATTGCCGACGATGTTCGCGTTCTCCTGGTGAAGCTCGCCGACCGCCTGCACAACATGCGCACGCTGGAATTCGTGCCGCCGGAATCGCGCAGGCGCATTGCCGAGGAGACGCTCGACATCTACGCGCCGCTCGCGGGCCGCATGGGCATGCAGGAAATGCGCGAGGAGCTGGAGGACCTGTCCTTCCGCACGCTCGACCCCGAGGCCTATTCGGTGGTGATGCAGCGGCTCGACGCGCTCGCCGAGCGCAACCGCAATCTGATCGGCGAGATCGAGGCCCAGCTCTCCAACAATCTGCGCCACCGCGGCCTTGGTGCGCGGGTCTATGGCCGTCGCAAGAAGCCGTTCTCGATCTGGACCAAGATGGAGCGCAAATCGGTCGGCTTCGAGCAATTGTCCGACATCTTCGGCTTCCGCGTCGTCGTGAACGACATCGAGGCCTGCTACCGCGCGCTCGGCATCGTCCACACCACCTGGCCGGTCGTGCCGGGGCGTTTCAAGGACTACATCTCGACGCCGAAGCAGAACGACTACCGCTCGATCCACACCACCGTGATCGGTCCGGGCAACCAGCGCGCCGAGCTCCAGATCCGCACCGAGGCGATGGACCAGATCGCAGAGCGCGGTATCGCCGCGCACGTGTTCTACAAGGAAGGCGCGGGCTCGCCGACCGAATTCCTCAAGCGCGAATCCAACGCGTTCGCCTGGCTGCGGCACACCGTCGGAATCCTCTCGGAGAGTGCCAACCCCGAGGAATTCCTCGAGCACACCAAGCTTGAGCTGTTCCACGACCAGGTGTTCTGCTTCACCCCGAAGGGCAAGCTGATCGCGCTGCCGCGCCACGCCAACGTCATCGACTTCGCCTATGCGGTGCATACCGACGTCGGCAACAGCGCGGTGGGCTGCAAGATCAACGGCAAGTTTTCGCCGCTGTCCTCGGAGCTCCAGAACGGCGACGAGGTCGAGGTGCTGACCTCGGAGGCGCAATCGGCGCCGCCGTCCGCCTGGGAGACGCTCGCGGTCACCGGCAAGGCGCGCGCCGCGATCCGCCGCGCCACGCGCACCGCCGTGCGCGACCAATATGTCGGTCTCGGCCGGCGCATCGTCGAGCGCCTGTTCGAGCGCGCCAAGATCGAATACGCCGACGACAAGCTCAAGGGTGCGCTGCCGCGGCTTGCGCGCACCTCGATCGAGGACGTCATGGCGGCTGTGGGGCGCGGCGAGATCAAAGCCTCCCACGTCGCGCGCGCGATGTATCCCGACTACAAGGAGGAGCGCGTCGCCCGCTACGGCATCAAGAAGGGACTCGCCGCCAAGCTCAAGGAGAAGGTGGCCTCCGAGCCGCCGCGAACCCCGGTCGCGATCCCGATCCGCGGCATCAATTCCGACCTGCCGGTGAAGTTCGCGCCGAACGGCGGCGCGGTACCCGGCGACCGCATCGTCGGCATCGTCACGCCGGGCGAGGGCATCACCATCTACCCGATCCAGGCGCCGGCGCTGAAGGATTTCGAGGAGGAGCCCGAGCGCTGGCTCGACGTGCGCTGGGACATCGAGGACACCGCGCCGCAGCGCTTCCCGGCCCGCATCAGGGTCGAGAACGTCAACGAGCCCGGCGCGCTCGCGCAGATCGCGACCGTGATCGCCGAGCACGACGGCAACATCGACAACATCAGCATGCAGCGCCGCTCTCCGGACTTCACGGAGACGACGATCGATCTCGAAGTCTACGACCTGAAGCACCTGAGCGCGATCCTGGCCCAGTTGCGCGCGAAGGCGGTCGTCGCCCGCGTCGAACGTGTTAATGGATAGGCGTCTTTCGTATTCGCCTGTCCTTCGAATTTGTGAGCCTTGCAATGCCCGCTTCTCCGCTCCGCCTCGGCGTCAATGTCGACCATGTCGCGACCCTGCGTAACGCGCGCAGCGGCCGCAATCCCGATCCGGTGCGCGCCGCGCTGCTGGCGATCGAGGCCGGCGCCGACGGCATCACCGCGCATCTGCGCGAGGATCGCCGCCACATCCGCGACGAGGACATGGCGCGGCTGAAGGCCGAGATCTCCAAGCCGCTCAATTTCGAGATGGCGGCGACCGACGACATGATGCGCATCTCGCTCGCCACCAAGCCGCACGCGGTGTGCCTCGTGCCGGAGCGCCGGCAGGAGGTGACGACCGAGGGCGGACTGGATGTCGTCGGCCAGCACAATGCGCTCGCGCCCTACATCGCCCGGCTGAACGATGCCGGAATCCGCGTCTCGCTGTTCATCGCCGCGGACCCCGCGCAGATCGAGATGGCGGCGCGGCTGCGCGCGCCCGTGATCGAGATCCACACCGGCGCCTGGTGCGATGCCGTCGTCGACGGCCACACCGAGAAGGCCGACGCAGAGTGGAAGCGGATCGTGGCGGGTGCGAAGCTGGCGAAGGACGCGGGGCTGGAGGTTCACGCCGGCCACGGGCTCGACTATGCGACGGCGGAGACGATCGCAGCTCTGCCCGACATCATGGAGCTCAATATCGGCTACTACATGATCGGCGAGGCGCTGTTCGTCGGTCTCGCCGAGACGGTGCGCAGCATGCGCGCTGCGATGGACCGCGGCCGGAGCCGGGCATGATCATCGGCATCGGGTCCGACCTGATCGACATCACCCGCGTCGGCAAGGTGATCGAGCGCCATGGCGAACGCTTTCTCGACCGCATCTTCACCGCGGCCGAGCGGGCCAAGGCGGAGCGGCGCGCCAAGAACGAGAAGATGGTGGTGGCGACCTATGCCAAGCGCTTTGCCGCCAAGGAGGCCTGCTCGAAGGCGCTCGGCACCGGGATCAGGCGCGGCGTCTGGTGGCGCGACATGGGGGTGGTCAACCTGCCTGGCGGACGGCCGACCATGCAGCTGACCGGCGGCGCTCTGGCCCGGCTCCAGGCCCTGACGCCGGATGGCTTCGAGGCGCGGATCGACGTGTCGATCACCGATGACTGGCCGCTCGCACAGGCCTTCGTCATCATTTCGGCCGTTCCGCTGGCCAAGTCCTGACCGTTCCCAGGTCATTTTATAATTCTTGTTAAGAATCAATATCTTATGCAGTTTTGATGCGATCCTTGATTGCGTGGCCTCCGACAACCGTCTAAAAGTCCGCGGACGCAAATCAGGCTGGGCGAATTCGGCTTTACGCCGGAATTGGCCCTCATTATCAGAATCAGGACAATCTCCTTGGGCCGCGAAGCGATGGGCTGTTCGCGGGAGGAGGGCGCTCTGTGACCGCCGGCCGGAATTGAGAGAGCAATGAGCGTGACTTCGGGAACGAAAACTGAAAGCGGCGTCGGCGAAACGATCCGGGTCGTGATCCACGCTCTCCTGATCGCGCTCGTGATCCGCACCTTTCTGTTCCAGCCCTTCAACATCCCGTCCGGCTCGATGAAGGCGACGCTGCTGGTCGGCGACTATCTGTTCGTCTCGAAATATTCCTACGGCTATAGCCACTACTCGATCCCGTTCTCGCCGCCGCTGTTCTCGGGGCGGCTCTGGGGCTCGGACCCGAGCCGCGGCGACATTGTCGTGTTTCGCCTGCCGAAGGACGATTCCACCGACTACATCAAGCGCGTGATCGGGCTTCCCGGCGACCGCGTCCAGATGAAGGACGGGCTGCTCTACATCAACGACACCCCGGTCGAGCGGCAGCGCATGAGCGAATATGTCGGCGAGGATCCGTGCGGCTCCGAAGGCGGCGGCATTTCCCGGGTGAAGCGCTGGAAGGAAACGCTGCCGAACGGCGTGTCCTATGAGACGCTGGACTGCGCCGACAACGGCTACATGGACACCACCAACGTCTACACCGTGCCGGCCGGCCATTTCTTCATGATGGGCGACAATCGCGACAATTCCACCGACAGCCGCTTCCTCGGCCAGGTCGGCTATGTGCCGCAGGAGAATTTGATCGGCCGAGCCCAGATGATCTTCTTCTCCATCGCCGAAGGCGAGCATGCCTGGATGTTCTGGCGCTGGCCGTGGGCGGTGCGCTGGAATCGCTTCTTCAAAATCGTCCGATGAAAGACGAAGCCAAGGACATCACGACCCAGCCGACCGAAGCGCAAGCCGCTCCTGACGGCGAAGCTGTGACCAAGACGCCTGCCAAGAAGAAGCGGGCGCGGAGCAGCAAGGCCAAGGGCACGGATGCGAACGCGGCGCTCGAGGCGCGCATCGGCCACAGCTTCGCCGACCCGAACCTGCTGATGCAGGGGATCACGCATGTCTCGGCGCTGAAATCCGGGCGCAAGCGCGGCGACAGCTATCAGCGGCTGGAATTCCTCGGCGACCACGTGCTCGGGCTCGTCGTGTCCGACATGCTCTACCACGCCTTCCCGAACGCCGACGAAGGCGAGCTGTCCAAGCGCCTTGCCGAACTCGTGCGCAAGGAGAGCTGTGCCGACGTCGCCAAGTCGCTCGGGCTGCTCGACGACATCAAGCTCGGTTCGGTCGGCCCCAGCGCCGACGCCCGCCTGCGCAAGAGCGTGCTCGGCGACATCTGCGAAGCCGTGATCGGCGCCATCTTCCTCGACGGCGGCCATGCGGCGGCGGCCGAATTCGTCAAGCGCAACTGGACCGAGCGCATGCACAAGCCGCGGCGTCCGTTGCGCGATCCCAAGACCGTGCTGCAGGAATGGGCGCAGGGGAAGGGCCTGCCGACGCCTGTTTACCGCGAGGTCGAGCGCACCGGCCCGCATCACGATCCGCAGTTCCGCGTCGCGGTGGACCTGCCGGGACTGGCGCCGGCGGAAGGTATCGGCGGCAGCAAGCGCGCGGCAGAGAAGGTGGCGGCCTCGGTGATGATCGAACGTGAAGGTGTTGGCGGCGGCAATGACGGTTGAAGCAAGCGGCGAGGCGCCCGCCGCGACGCGCTGCGGCTTCGTTGCGCTCATTGGCGCACCGAATGTCGGCAAGTCCACGCTGGTCAACGCGCTGGTCGGCGCCAAGGTCACGATCGTCTCGCGCAAGGTGCAGACCACGCGCGCGCTGATCCGCGGCATCGTCATCGAGAACAACGCGCAGATCATCCTGGTCGACACGCCCGGCATCTTCTCGCCGAAGCGCAGGCTCGACCGCGCCATGGTCTCGACCGCCTGGAGCGGGGCGCATGACGCCGATCTCGTCTGCGTGCTGCTGGACGCCAAGACCGGCATCGACGAGGAGGCCGAGGCGATCCTCGCCAAGGCGGCAAGCGTCAATCACGACAAGATCTTGGTGATCAACAAGGTCGACCTGGTCCAGCGCGAGAAGCTGCTGGCGCTGGCGCAGGCGGCCAACGAGCGCATGCCGTTCGCCAAGACCTTCATGATCGCGGCAATCTCCGGCGACGGCGTCGACGACCTCCGCTCGACTCTTGCCGAGATGGTGCCGCCGGGGCCGTTCCTCTATCCCGAGGACCAGATGTCGGACGCGCCGATGCGGCACTTGGCGGCCGAGATCACGCGCGAAAAGATCTATCGCAAGCTGCACCAGGAATTGCCCTACCAGTCCACGGTCGAGACCGACAAGTGGGAGGAGCGCAAGGACAAGTCGGTGCGCATCGAGCAGACGATCTTCGTCGAGCGCGAAAGCCAGCGCAAGATCGTGCTCGGCAAGGGCGGCGCCACCATCAAGTCGATCGGCGCGGACTCGCGCAAGGAGATTGGTGAGATCCTCGGCGTGCCGGTGCACCTGTTCCTGTTCGTCAAGGTGCGCGAGAACTGGGGCGACGATCCCGATCGCTACCGCGAGATGGGCCTGGAATTTCCCAAAGAATAAGCAAGAACAGATCGGTATCCGATGAGCGTGCCCACGAACGTCCGGCGCTTCGAAGCGCTGCTCTATGCGTCGTTGATGCTGGATGCGCTGTCGGTTGCGGTGCAGGACCGCACGCCCAATGCCGAGATGACCGAGCAGATGATCATGACGGCGACCCTGCTCGCCGGCGGCATGATCCTGCTGCTGGTCTATTTCGTCTGGCTGGCTGCGCATTGGCGCAAGAACTGGCCGCGCTGGGTGCTGGCCGCGGCCCTGGTGCTGTCGGTGATCTCGCTCGGCCAGATCATCGGCGAGAAGGGCATGGAGCTCGACAGCGCCATCGAGATCGTCTCCTGCGTGCTGACCACGATGGGCCTGTATTTCTCCTTCAGCGGCGACGCGCAGGGCTGGTTCAACGCGTGAGGTTTTGCGCGGTGCCGTAGGGTGGGTAAAGGTGCGCCCTTGCGCGCCGTGCCCACCACGATCGCGGTGGATCAAAATTGGTGGGCGCGCTTCGCTTTGGCCACCCGACGGTCGCTCAAAATGCTAGACTTCCTTCAATGGAATGGACCGACGAAGGCATCGTGCTGGGGGTGCGGCGGCATGGCGAGAGCAGCGCCATCGTCGAACTGCTGACGCGCGCGCACGGCCGCCATCTCGGTCTCGTGCGCGGCGGTGCCGGCTCGCGGATGCGGCCCTTGCTGCAACCGGGCAACAGCGTTAGCGCTGTGTGGCGGGCGCGGCTCGACGAGCATCTCGGCACCTACGCGGTCGAGGGCCTGAAGCTGCGTGCGGCCACGCTGCTGGCCTCGTCCCACGGCGTCTACGGCGTCACCCATCTCGCCTCGATCGCGCGGCTCCTTCCCGAGCGCGATCCGCACGAGGAGATATTCGGGCTGCTCGAACATTCGCTCGACGATTTCGACGACATCGGCAGCGCGGCCGTACACGTGATCCATTTCGAGCTGGCGATGCTCGCCGAGCTCGGCTTCGGGCTCGCGCTGGACAACTGCGCGGTGACCGGGGAGACCACGGACCTTATCTACGTTTCGCCGAAATCCGGCGGCGCGGTGTCGCGCGGCGCGGGCGAGCCATGGCGCGACCGGCTGCTGCGCCTGCCGCCGTTCCTGCGCCACGGCGAAACCGCGACCGAGCTCACCGACCAGGATCTTCAGGACGGTTTTCGGCTGACCGGATTGTTCCTGCTGCGCCACGTGCTGGAGCCGCGCGGGCAGGTCCATTCCGACGCGCGGGCCGGCTTCATCAATGCCTTGACGCGGCAGCAGGCGAGGGCGGCGATCCCGGCGCCATGACGTCAGCGCGCCTCTGTATTGTCTGATCAGATGGCATGTCCCGGAACCAAATCGGGTTTCCTGGATTGGCCCGTGGGGTTCCAACCCGGGGATAAACCTGATGCTGATTAAGGGACTTATTGTGTCGGCAGCGCTGATTGCGCTGGCGCCGGACGCCCTCGCAGGCGAGCAAACAGGACTGGTTCGCCGTGCCTCCTGCACGGTCGTCAGGTTCTATGTAGCCAAATATTCGGCAGCAGCCGCAGAGGCATGGGCCCGGTCCAAGGGCGCGACGGAAGCAGAGATCGAGACTGCCCGGCGCTGCCTGACCAACGCGCCGACCACCACACAGGCCCAAAATCGCCAGGCCACCCAGACCGTGACCGCCGGCTGGGCGGGGCAGTAAGCCGCCCACAGGGAACCAATCCATCCTTGCCCGATTCGCTTCCACGGTTTAACCGGGCGGCATGGGAAAACGATTGATTCCGCCGGAACCGGCCGAAATCCATGAGGTGCCGCTGCGTGAGGCGCTGGAAGAGCGCTATCTCGCCTATGCGCTCTCCACCATCATGCACCGTGCGCTGCCGGACGCACGCGACGGCCTGAAGCCGGTGCACCGGCGCATCCTCTACGGCATGCGCCTGCTCAGGCTCGACCCCGGCACGGCCTTCAAGAAATCCGCCAAGATCGTCGGCGACGTGATGGGCTCGTTCCATCCGCATGGCGACCAGGCGATCTACGACGCCATGGTGCGGCTCGCGCAGGATTTCTCCTCGCGCTACCCGCTGGTCGACGGCCAAGGCAATTTCGGCAATATCGACGGCGATAACCCCGCCGCCTACCGCTACACCGAAGCGCGCATGACCGATGTCGCGCGGCTTCTGCTCGAGGGCATCGACGAGGACGGCGTTGAATTCCGTCCCAATTACGACGGCCAGTCGAAGGAGCCGATCGTCCTGCCCGGCGGCTTCCCGAACCTGCTCGCCAACGGCGCGCAGGGCATCGCGGTCGGCATGGCGACCTCGATCCCGCCGCACAATGCCGCCGAGCTCTGCGACGCGGCGCTGCATCTGATCGAGAAGCCCGACGCGAAATCCAAGGCGCTGCTGAAGTGGGTGAAGGGCCCGGACTTTCCGACCGGCGGCATCTGCGTCGATTCCAAGCAGGCGATCGCCGAAGCCTACACGACCGGCCGCGGCTCGTTCCGCGTCCGCGCCAGGTGGGAGCAGGAAGAGGGCGCACGCGGTACCTGGGTCGTCGTCGTCACCGAGATCCCCTTTCTGGTGCAGAAGTCGCGCCTGATCGAGAAGATCGCCGAGCTTCAGGATCAGAAGAAGCTGCCGCTGGTCGGCGATGTCAGGGACGAGTCGGCCGAAGACGTCCGCATCGTGATCGAGCCGAAGTCGAAGAACGTCGATCCGGCGCTGATGATGGAATCGCTGTTCCGGCTGACCGAGCTGGAAAACAAGATTCCGCTGAACCTCAACGTGCTGATCAAGGGCCGCATCCCCAAGGTCGTGGGGCTCGCGGAGTGCCTGCGCGAATGGCTCGACCATCTGCGCGACGTCCTGATCCGCCGCAGCAATTACCGCAAGGCGCAGATCGAGCATCGGCTGGAAGTCCTCGGTGGCTTCCTGATCGCCTATCTGAACATCGACAAGGTGATCAAGATCATCCGCACCGAGGATGAGCCGAAGCCGGCCTTGATGAAGGCGTTCAAGCTCACCGAGGTGCAGGCCGAAGCCATCCTCAACATGCGGCTCCGCTCGTTGCGCAAGCTCGAGGAAATGGAGATCCGCACCGAGGACAAGAACCTGCGCAACGAGCTCAAGGGCATCAACGCGGTGCTCGCCTCGGAAGCCGAGCAGTGGAAGAAGGTCGGCGAGCAGGTCGGCAAGGTCCGCGACATGTTCGGACCGAAGACGCCGCTCGGCAAGCGCCGCACCACCTTTGCGGATGCGCCCGAGCACGATCTCGCCGCGATCGAGGAGGCCTTCGTCGAGCGCGAGCCGGTGACGGTCGTCGTGTCCGACAAGGGCTGGATCCGCACCATGAAGGGGCATGTCGAGGATCTCTCGGGCCTTGCCTTCAAGCAGGACGACAGGCTCGGCTTCGCGTTCTTCGCAGAGACGACCTCGAAGCTGCTGCTGTTCGCCACCAACGGCAAGTTCTACTCGCTCGATGTCGCGAAACTTCCGGGCGGCCGCGGTCACGGCGAGCCGATCCGCCTGTTCATCGACCTCGAGCAGGAGGCGGCGCCCGTCGCGTTGTTCGTCAACAAGGGTGGACGCAAATTCCTGGTCGCGAGCCACGAGGGCCAGGGCTTTGTCGTCAACGAGGACGATTGCGTCGGCACCACCAAGAAGGGCAAGCAGGTCCTCAACGTCGACATGCCGAACGAGGCACGCACGGTCACCGAGGTGGTCGGCGACACCGTCGCGGTCATCGGCGAGAACCGCAAGATGCTGGTGTTCCCGCTCGACCAGATCCCGGAGATGGCCCGCGGCCGCGGCGTCCGCTTGCAGAAATACAAGGACGGCGGTCTCTCCGACGTCGTCGTGTTCGACGCCAAGGCCGGCCTGACCTGGAAGGACTCCGCGGGCCGCGAATTCTCCGCGACCATGAAGGAGCTCGCGGAGTGGCAGGGCACCCGCGCCGACGCCGGCCGCCTGCCGCCGAAGGGTTTCCCGAAGTCGAACAAGTTCGGCCGGGGGATCGAGTAGGGGCTGCGACTGCCTGCCACAACACCGTGTCATGCCCCGCGAAGGCGGGGCATCCAGTACGCCGCAGCCTCTCGGCCGAACCACAATCGTCTCTGGAATACTGGATCGCCCGCCTTCGCGGGCGATGACACCGACGGTGTAGCCCGCAAACGCTTGGCAGATAGCCGTGAGCGCATACGTGCCTCCGTTGATCGGGCACGAACATTGCTTTTTCTTCGCCTGCAAATAGATTCTCAAGAAAAAGCAAAGGCACCAATGTTCAAGCCAAAGTCATTCATTCCGGCGCTGTTCGCCCTCGCGCTGGTTGCCGGGCCGGCACATGCAGCGGGCAATCTCGTCGCGGTGCTCGAGGCGGAGATCGTCACGCTCGATCCGCATTTTTCCACGGCCTATATTTCGCGCACGTTCGGCTACATGGTGTTCGACACGCTGTTTGCGAAGGATTCCAAAGGCGAGATCAAACCGCAGATGGTGCAGGACTGGAAGGTCTCGCCCGATGGCTTGACCTACAGCTTCACGCTGCGCGACGGCTTGAAGTGGCATGACGGCCAGCCGGTCACGGCGGCCGACTGCGTCGCATCGCTGCGCCGCTGGGGTACCCGCAGTGCGCTCGGCCGCCGCATCTTCGCGATCACGGCCTCGCTCGAGCCGACGGACGCCAAGACGTTCGTGCTGACGCTGAAAGAGCCGTCCGGCCTCGTCATCGACGCGCTCGGCAACCCCGTCAGCCCGGTCGCCTTCATGATGCCCGAGCGCATTGCCAAGACGCCCGGCGACCAGCGCATCACCGAGATCGTCGGCTCCGGCCCGTTCGTCTACAGCAAGGCCGATCACCGCACCGGCGACCGCATGATCCTGAAGAAGTTCGCCGACTATGTGCCGCGCCCCGAGCCCGCCGACTTCCTCGCCGGCGGCAAGCGCGTCAATGTCGACACGCTCGAGATCCGCGTCATTCCGGACGGTGCGACCGCGGCTTCCGCGCTCCAGGCCGGCGAAGTCGATTTCATGCAGTACGCGCCGTTCGATCTGCTGCCGACGCTGGAGAAGAACTCCCGCGTGAAGCTGCTCAATTTCACCGGCGGCAACATGTTCGCCGGCGCCTACCGCCTCAACGCGGCGTCGAAACCGTTCGACGATCCGGCGATCCGGCGCGTGCTGTGGAAGCTGGTCGACCAGCGCGAAGTGCTGGATGCGCTCGGCCTCGATGCCAAATACGCCACGCCCTGCGCGACCTTCTTCACCTGCGGCACCACCTATGACAGCAAGGCCGGCACGGAAGCCGCTGCAAAGCCGTCGATCGAAGCGGCGCGCGCCGCGCTGAAGGCGACGAAATATGCCGGCGAGCCCGTGATCGTCATGGAGGCCAACGACCTCGAAGCCCCACGCGTCTCGGCGCAGGTGCTGGCCGAGCGGCTGAAGCAGGCCGGCTTCAACGTCGATCTCCAGGTGATGGACTGGGCGAGCGTGCTGGCGCGCCGTGCCAAGAAGGAGGGCTGGAGCGTCTATGGCGTTCACGCCGGCGGCTTCGATCTCGGCTCGCCGCTGACCAACGTCATGGTGGCGTTCAACTGCGCCGACTTCACGGGCTGGCAATGCGATGCGCGCATCACGCCGCTCATGGAAGCCTTCGCCAAGGCGCCTGCCGAGGAGGACCGCAAGAAGATCGCGGCCGAGATTCAGGCGGTGATGTACGATCAGGCGCCCGGGATTCCATGGGGCCAGTTCGCCCAGCCGGCGCTTTATCGCGCGACGCTGCGCAATCTGATACCGTCCGCCATCCCGGTGTTCTGGAACGTAGAGAAGTAACGCGATGTACGATGTCATTGTTGTCGGCGGCGGCTCCGCCGGCGCCGCTGTTGCGGCGCGGCTCTCCGAGGATCCCGCAAGGCGCGTGCTGCTGCTCGAAGCGGGTCTCGACTGGCGCGCTGATGAAGCGCCGTGGGAAGTGAAGACGCCCAATCCGATCCCGATCATCCACAAGCGCGAGTACCAGGAAAAATGGCAGTGGCCTGATCTGCTGACGCGCCGCGTGGCGGGGCAGGAGCCGCGCTTCTATTGGCGCGGCAAGGGGCTGGGCGGCTCGTCGATGATGAACGGCCAGATCGCGATCCGCGGCGTTGCTGATGCCTTCGACGAATGGGCGGCCGATGGCTGCACCGGCTGGTCGGCGAAAGAGGTGATGCCGCTGTTCTCGGTGATCGAGGACGATCTCGAATTCGGCGACGCCGCAGGCCACGGACGCGGCGGACCGCTGCCGGTCTACCGCGCGCCGCCCGAGAAGTGGGGACCGATCGATCGCGGCTTGCGCGATGCGGCGCTGGCGAGCGGCTATCCCTGGTGCGCCGACGTCAACGGCCCGGACGGCGAGGGCGTTGCTTGCTATCCCATCAACAGCCGCGACGGCCGCCGCATCACCACCAATGAGGGCTATCTCGAGCCCGCGCGCGGCCGTGCCAATCTGGAAATTCGCGGTCACGCGCTGGTCGATCGTGTGCTGATCAGTGACGGCCGCGCGACCGGCGTCCGCGTCCACATCGAGGGGCAGGGCACGAGCGACATCGGTGCGCGCCAGATCGTGCTGTGCGCCGGCGCGATCCACAGTCCGGCGATCCTGCTGCGCTCGGGCATCGGCCCGGCCGAAGAGTTGAAGGCGATGGGGATTGCGGTCGAGCGCGATCTGCCGGTCGGTCGCCACTTCTTCGACCACCCGCTGTTTCGCGCCACGATCCAGCTCCGCGAAAATCTCCGGCCGACCGATCCGGACACCCGCCACACCAATTGCTGCGTGACCTATTCCTCGGGCCTCGCCAAGGGCGGCAAGCGCGACATGATCCTGATCGCGTTCAACCACCGCGGCATCGGCGTGCCCGGGGCGATCGGCGCCGGGCTGTTCAACGCCTATTCTCGCGGAACGCTCAAGCTCGCCTCGACCGACCCCAGTATCGATCCCGTTGTCGAGGAGAACATGCTGGCCGATCCCCGGGACATGCTGCGCATGATGGATGCGGTGAAGCGGCTCGCGGTGATTACGTCCCAGCCGGCGCTTTCCGGCATCGCCGACTGGATCCGGTTGACCGACACGGATCTGACCTTGCCGCAAGCCGCGGCCTTGCCGGATCACGAACTCGACGCGCTGCTGCGTCGTGAGACCGGCGACATCCAGCACGCCGCCGGCAGCTGCCGCATGAGCGGCGTCAACGACGCCGATGGCGTCGTCAACCCTGATGGCACGGTGAAGGGCATCGCGGGCTTGCGCGTCGCCGATGCATCGATCATGCCGTCGGACTGCCGGGCCAACACCCACTTCACGACGGTGGTGATCGGGGAAGCGATCGCGCGGATGATGATGCGGTAAAGCTACTGCGTAAAATCTACTCATCTCGTCATTGCGAGCGGAGCGAAGCAATCCAGAGTCTTTCCGCAGAGACAGTCTGGATTGCTTCGCTCCGCTCGCAATGACGGAGCAAGCGGGGAGGCCCTCGCTCTCCAATTCACACTTCAAACAGCAGACACGCCATCGCCTTCTCGCGGCGGATATCACCCGAGTTTTGCTTCTCGCGCGCCCTCGTAGAGACAAGGGCGCAGGGAAGGCCGGGCGCCGGCTGGCACCCGCAAGTCCGTGCGCCACAAAAAATGCACACGGGGTGGACTACAGGTCTCGCCGGATCGCCCGGCCTTCCCTGCGCGAATGGTTTTAACGGTGTCCTTCGTGCTCTCCCCGGGGAGCGATGCACTATTGCCCCCGTCGCCTCACGGATGGCTGATGCGCGCGTCCGGTCGGACCGCAACATCACCGCAAGACTTGACGCACAGACCCCGGGCGTCAGGACCACACGACTTCTCCGTCCGCGCACGTCTTCGCTGGGAATCCGAGAGGTGGCGTGTGCTCGCTCCCGAAGCCATGCGAAGACGCTGTCAGCGCCGGGTCGTATGCGCAAGAGCCATTGCTCACGGTGTCCCGCCCTGCAATGCCGATCGCGCCCGACGCCGTCGCGTCCATCGCTGCCCGGCCTGCGGTTCGTGACGATCGCGATCCGCCCCTTGTCTCAGGCCAGGGTGTTTCGCATGTACGACAAATCCGAATTTCGGTAAAGTGGAATATTTTCGGGGCCGGAGCTTGACACGTCGTGAGATCACGCGGCGCGGCTGTATTGCCCGACAGGCAATCGTCGGCGGGGGCGTAGGTGACGAGCTTTCGGCCAGAGGGCGATGAAATGGCAACGGTCTTTGGATTTTTGCAATAGGACCGTTTGCAATCTCATTCAGATGAGTAAGGCCACCGCTGTTTTTCCGCGCGTTATTCCGCTCCTGGCCCTTAGCGGAGCCTTCGCGATACAGTGCTCTACGGCAGCTTTTGACCCAACTGAGACATGAAAGGGACGCTTAAGCTTGAGTTGCACAGTCGCGTCAGATCCGATTGCCCCAGAACCTATGTAACAATACGTAGTCCCATTCTTTCTTGATGCGGCCGTCACAATAGTTAGGTAGCGTGGCTTTATCGTCGGCCTGCCCGGCTACCGATGACTGTGAGCAGAAGACTCGCGCCCTCGACTCAGCGTGAGCCCCTATGCCCAAAAACTCTCCGCGCCCGATCTGCCCGAAATGCGGCAAGCCGATGCACTTCGTGATCGTCAAAACAGGCGGTCGCAAGTTTCGGTGTATTAAGTGCGATGACATCGACCCAATGCAGATCCCAGAAGTTCAAGCATGGACCAAAAGCGAATTGCACCCGCCGAAAACGACATGATTTGGCCGACCGATGCAATATCAGAAAATAGAATACACGATAGTTCAAGCCGCCAATCCTTTTGGCTGGAAATGGTCGTTTGAGCGAGAAGGCCGCCCGCCGAAAACTGGCACTTCATGTGATCGTGCAGGGGCAGTTTTTGCCGCCGAATGGGCGATCAAGCAAGCTCTCAAAGAGAAACGCTATTCAAAATAAGATCGGCGGAGTTGGCCGACTTCTCGGATGTCGCCTGTTGGCCCGTCGCTTCCGTCGACGCGATGAAGCTGCATGTCGGCTCGTAAAGGCAAAATGGAAGGCTGCGGCCGAGCGCCAAGCCGACGCTTCGCAACCTGCTGGTGGAAGAAGAGGCCAAGCTTGCCAATTGGCATAAGAAAAAACCGAAGTGGTAGGGCTCGCGGGGAGTGAGCAATTTTGCTCAGACGCGACGATGCGGATATGCAATTCGTGCCACACTGGGGTTTTGCAAACCCACCCGGGGCTGGGAAGCCGCTGCCCGCGACACAGATTAAGCGGGCGGCGCTTTTTCCATGGAGTAAGGCCGCCTCGGTTCGAAGCCTCCTTCAATTGACGGCGAACATGTCGCCTTCTGGCCCTTAGCGACCCTTCGAGGCGCCCCGTGTCGAAGTCTGCTGTTGATCCTGGCTGTGTGAAAACGCTGCGCTTGAAGTGATTCGCGCGATATGATTCCCGCACGATTTGCGGGGGGCTCGGATGAAGCGCTTCGTTGAGGGTGCGGATCGTGGGCAGAGCACGCTGTTTCCTGAATGCGTGGAGGACTGGATCGACGCGGATAATCCAGTTCGCGTCATCGACGTCCTCGTCGACGACCTCGATCTGGCTGGACTCGGGTTTGGCGGGGTCGATCCCGAGGCCACCGGCCGGCCGTCGTACCATCCCTCGATTCTCCTCAAGCTTTACATTTACGGCTATCTAAACCGGGTTCAGTCCAGCCGGCGGCTGGAACGAGAGGCCGGGCGCAATGTCGAGGTGATGTGGCTGCTGGGTCGGCTCGCTCCCGATCACAAGACGATTGCGGACTTCCGCAAGGATAACGGCCTGGCACTACGCAAGGTATGTGCGCGCTTCGTCGAACTCTGTCGTCAGATGGGTCTTCTCACGACGGCGAGCGTCGCCATCGATGGCAGCAAGTTCAAAGCTGTGAACAACCGCGACAAGAACTTCACACGGGCGAAGGTGGAACGGCGGCGTGCCCAGCTGGAGGAAAGCGTCGCGCGCTATCTGAGCCAACTTGACACGGCCGATCGACAGGAGCCGGCGGAGGCGCTGGCGGCCAAGGTGACGAGGCTCACCGAGAAGCTGACAAAGTTGAAGGAGGAAATGGGCAAGCTTGCTGTCTACGAGAAGCAGATGCTTGCTTCGCCCGATCAGCAAGTCTCCCTGACTGATCCCGACAGCCGTTCGATGGCCACGAGCGGCCGCGGCTCTGGGGTCGTCGGCTACAACGTGCAGGTCGCCGTCGACACCGAACATCATTTGATCGTGACGCACGAGGTGACGAACAGCGGTTCCGATCGGGCGCAACTCGCCAATATGGCCAAGCAGGCGAAGGCCGTTCTAAAGACCGAAACGCTCGAAGCTGTAGCCGATCGCGGCTACTTCAACAGCCCGGAGATCCTCGCGTGCCACGAGGCCGGCATCACGGTAACGCTGCCCAAGCCGCAGACGTCGGGCGCCAAATCCGAGGGGCGCTTCGTAAGCAGGACTTTGCGTATTTGCCAGGGGAGGACGCCTATCGCTGTCCGGCTGGGGAGCGAATGCCGTATCGCTACACAAACGAAGAAGACGGCAAGATGCTGCGGCGTTACTGGACCACAGCCTGTCAAAATTGTTCACTCAAATCGCAATGCACGACCGGGCCAGAGCGGCGGATTACGCGATGGGAGCATGAGCATCTGCTCGAAGCTGTGCAGGAGCGGCTTGATGCAAACCCACAAGCCATGCGCCAGCGTCGCGAGACAGTCGAGCATCCGTTCGGTACGATGAAGGCCCGCATGGGAGCGACACACTTCCTCACCAAAACGCTCCCAAACGTAGCCGCCGAGATGGCACTCTCGGTCCTGGCCTATAATCTGACACGGGTCATGAACATCGTCGGGAGCAAGCAGCTGATGGCCGCGATCGTGGCCTGAAACCGAGCCGGTCCTGGCTTCTCACCGCCTTCCCTGGGAAGGGTGTTTTTACACGGCCAAGATCCAGACCGGACCAGGCACCCAAATCCCTAATTGACGCCAGCTTATCCCGGTCCTTGAATGCTTCCGGGAGGGCCTAATGGAGGAACGCCTGCCCGCAGATTTCTGCGGCACTGCTTCGCGAGCGGCCGATCTTCACGCTGTCGGCTTCGAAGGTCGAGGTCCGCCGATGCGCATGGAGGTCTTAGCCATGAGGATTTCTTCAGCGCTTTTCGCCCTTTCGCTGACGTCGCTTGCTTCAGCGGGTGCGCCTGCACAAGGCCAAGACGGCCCGCCAGCATGGGCCTATCCGGTAAACCCGCCGAATTTCCAACGCGCCCCCGACGACGGTACGATCCGGCGAGTCCCCGACAGCGCCGCCGGTTTTACGCTCACGCAACTGCGCGATCACCCATGTTGATGCCCCTCCTTGTTAGGCTGACAGATTCTTAGATCAAGTTGCGCGATGACGTGGTTTCGAAGGTCTCCGATGGCGTGAAGAACGGATGGTGTATTCGGGAAGAGATAGGCGCCGCTGGGCTGGCGATCAATTAGCAAACGCTTGGTTCGGATCTGAACATAGAGCCAGTTTACTGGAATCTCGAGCCTTCGGGCCAGTTCGGGCGGGCTGAGGTATGAGTCGTCATGCTCCCATCGGCTGCGCTGGGCAGTTACCTTGATGGCGGCGGCACGACGGAGCCGCCCAACGGTGATAGGCAGCACCTTATCGGCGCAACGGGGAGAGCGGTGACCTTCCCGAGTAAGGATTGTGGCGATCTTGTCGTCTGGGACGCCGTCGCGAGCGAGCGTCAGAAGGCGTTCCCGCATCTCTGTGCCTCGCGTCAATCTGGTGACGGAGTTGACGCTCATCTTCACTTCGAGCTCCGTCACGGCGCCTCCCCGCCAGACGATCCTAGCCAGGGCCAAGTCGCGCTCACCGCGGTCGAGAACGACCTTTTCGATGAGACATCGCAACAACGCCTTGCGATGCGCATCCGAGATAGTCTCGTCACCCCATATCTGCGGGAGGCGGCCGGTGAGGCTGATGACCTTGTCGTTGAGCTCCTTGCTTATGGCCACTTGTGTGATGGCTTTGGGCGGCGTCTGTCGGGCAAGCGCCTCTTCGGCGGCGCGCACGTCGTTTAGCGCCGCTTCCCATCGACGCTCGAGTTCCGAGGCGACCAACCGATTATCTGGATCAGCTCGGTTGAACTGCCGTTCGGCGAGCGCCGCCGTGTATCGCTTGCGCTCGAGCTCTCGTTCTGCACTGGAGCGTAGCGCATTGTTCGTCTGCTGCTGCACCCGGCGGGAGCGCGACAAGGCATCGAGTTCGGCCGGCGCTAGTGCGGTTAGGAATGCGTCGCCAACGGCTGCATCGATATGGGCGGCGCGGATGTGTTGGCAGGTTGGCTGACCTTCCTGGGTACGCAGGTGATTGCATACATATTCGCCGCCGCCCTTGTAGCGGACGTACATCTTATGGCCACATCGTGCGCACCAGGCAATGCCGTGGAGCAGGAGCTCGCCATTGCGAGGCGCGCCGCGGGTTTTGATGCGCATGTATTCGGCTCGGTTATCTCTGATGACGGATCGGATTTTTTCATAAATTGGCCAGTCGATATAGGCTGGATATCGATCTTTAACGACGATCCGCCACTCCTCCATCGGCCGCGGAGCCTTTTGTGGCAGGGCCCCCTCCCGCTTCGGCGGCCGGAAGCGGGTTCGTCCATAGACAAAGGCGCCCGCGTATGCGGGGTTCTTCAAGATCGCCGCGACGGCAGCCAGCGTCGCGCGCGTCCAGCACAAATCGCCATATCGATCACGACGCGGCAGTTCCAGGTCACGCTCGTTCAACGCTCGCATGACCTTGGCAACGCTGCGCAGCTGCAGGAATAACTGGAAGACGAGACCGAGCCGCCCTTGCACGGCCATGTCGGGATCCTTAACGACCACACCGCTCGGGTCCCGCATCAGCCCGATTGGCAGCATAACCGCAAGTTCGCCGCGTTCGGCTTTGGCCAGCAGGCCGGCGGTCAGCCGGCTGCGGATCGTATGTAGCTCAAGCTCGGAGATCGAACCCTTCAGCCCGAGAAGCAACCGTCCGTTGGGAGTGCCCGGATCATAGACACCATCGCGGTCGGCGATCAGGCAGCCACGTAGACCACAGATATCCAGGAGCGGATACCAGTCGGTACAATTACGCGCCAAGCGGGTCACGTCGATCGACAGGATGAGTCCCACTTCACTCAGGCCAACACGGCCAACGAGTTCCTTGAAGCCGTTACGCTGTGCTATAGACGCGCCGCTCAACCCGAGATCGGCATCAATCACGTCGATGGCCGCCTCACGCCATCCGAGTTCGCGGGCGCGCTGGCGAAGCGCGTATTGAAGGCGCAGGCTCTCCTGATTGCTTACGACCTGATGGGGCGTCGACTGCCGGATGTAGACTACGGCTTTGCGCGCCAAGTGGCTTGGTGTGACCAGCTCGGACTTCATGAGGGATCTCCGCCAAAATTGCGGCGACGTCTTCGACGATCTGGCGTCGGAGCGCGGGCGTCAGCGTCGACCAAAGATCGGCTGGATCCATGCTCATGTGCGTCGGGACAATCCGCTGTCGATAAAAGCTCGAGTAGAGCCTCCATACTCAGCTTAATCTGATTTGCCTCTTGCTCATAATATTCGATTGCGGTTGCTTGAATCAGAAGACTGCTTCCTGCGCGATACTCAACTTCATACGAAGCGGGAATGCCTCGGCCTCGCTGACCGATCTTCCTAATCACTCGATATGAGCGCCCCCACAAAGGATGGTGGGGGTCCCGAACCTCGACCACCTCCGGAAATGATTCGTCAGACTCACTATCAGGGACATTCCTCAATCCCCTCGTTCGCCGCTCCCGACTGGCACCCGGAAGACCATCCGGCGATGCCTGAGATCGTCGCAAAGGGGAGAACGCCTGACGTGTTCGCGTGCGGCGTCTGCCACAGGGCAGACGGACCGGGCGGCCCTGAGAATGCCAGCCTGTCTGGCTTCTCCGCGGAATACATCATCCAGCAAACGGTGGAGTTCAAGACGGGCCTGCGCATGAATTCGGTGCCCCGCGTCGCCACCGACCTGATGATCAAGACGTCCAAGGCCATCACAGATCAGGAGCTCAAGGAGGCTGCGAACTATTTTGCGTCAATCAAGCCGAGATCGAACATTGCGGTCGTAGAGACCGACACCGTTCCGAAGACACATGTCAGGGACTTGTTCCTGGCGGCGATGGACGGCGGCGAGAAAGAGCCCATCGGCCAGCGCATCATCGAGATTCCGGAAAACGTGGAACACTTTCTCAGCCGGGACTCGCGCGCTCGTTTCATCGCCTATGTCCCGGTTGGCAGCATTGAGAAAGGGCGGGCGTTGGCGGCGAGCAGCGACCTCCGCGTCCAGTGCGCCGCCTGTCATGGTGCCGACCTCAAAGGGACTGCCGTGGCGCCAGGGATTGCGGCCCGTTCGCCGACGTACATGTTCCGTCAGCTTTACGACTTCAAGTCGGGCGCGCGGAAGGGCGCCAATAGCGACGTCATGAAACCGGCTGTTGAAGACCTCGGCATCGACGACATGATCGCGCTGGTCGCCTACACGGCGTCTGCTCGTACACGCCCTAGATCACCCCCACCAGCCGCAGCGCCACGCCTGCGGCGCAACTGCCCGCCAGCACCGTGAGCATGCCGAGCTTGAAGCGGAAGATCGCGGTTGCGGCTGCGACCGACAGCACGAGCGCTGGAATGTCGACGCTGGTCAGCACCGGCATGTCGAAGTTCAGCGGGAAGGCGTGCACCGGTACGGTCTCGCGGAACAGCGTGTGCAGCGCGAACCAGATCGAGAGGTTGAGGATCACGCCGACGACGGCGGCGGTGATCGCGCTGAGCGCGCCGGCAAGGCCGGTGTTGCCGCGCAGGCGCTCGATATAGGGGGCGCCGACGAAGATCCAGAGGAAGCAGGGCGTGAACGTGACCCAGGTCGCGAGCAGGCCGCCAAGCGTTGCCGCCAGCATCGGCGACAGGCCGCTTGGATCGCGATAGGCCGCCATGAAGCCCACGAACTGGAGCACCATGATCAGCGGACCCGGCGTGGTCTCGGCCATGCCGAGGCCGTCGAGCATCTCGTGCGGCTTCAGCCAGTGATAATGCTCGACCGCCTGCTGGGCGACATAGGCCAGCACCGCGTAGGCGCCGCCGAAGGTGACCAGCGCCATCTTCGAGAAGAACAGGGCGATCTGGCTGAAGACGTTGGCCTGGCCGAGCGCGGCGAGCAGGGCAATTACCGGAACCAGCCACAGCGCAAGCCACAGCGCGCCCACGCGGATCGCGCGGCCGGTGTCGGGTTTGATGTGATCGGGCACGGCGTCGCCGAGCATGCTGTCGATCACGGCGCTGCTGCCGCCATGACCGTGACCGGCCGGAGCAAATTCCGGACGGCCCTGTCTGGCGCCGATATATCCGATCAGGCCGGCGGCGATGATGATGATCGGGAAGGGGACTGCGAAGAAGAAGATCGCGACGAAGGCGATAGCCGCGAGCGCGATCATGATGCGGTTCTTCAGCGCGCGCTTGCCGACGCGCACCACGGCCTCGACGACGACGGCGAGCACGGCGGCCTTCAGGCCGAAGAACAGCGCCTCGACGAAGCTGACATTGCCGAAAGCCGCGTAGATGTAGCTGAGGGCCATGATGGCGATGATGCCGGGCAGGATGAAGAGCCCGCCCGCCATCAGCCCGCCGGCGGTGCGGTGCATCAGCCAGCCGACATAGGTCGCAAGCTGCTGCGCCTCCGGCCCCGGCAGCAGCATGCAGTAGTTCAGCGCATGCAGGAAGCGGCCTTCGGAGATCCACTTCTTTTCTTCGACCAGGATGCGATGCATCACCGCGATCTGGCCCGCGGGCCCGCCAAAGCTCAGGCAGGCGACGCGCAGCCAGACGCGGAAAGCTTCATTGAAGCTGATGCCGTGACCGGCATCAGCTCCTGATTGAACGTTACGGGTATCCATTACGCCTTCACTTTGTTGGTCGGCCAGTTGTGGGTCTCAGCCGTGGCGTCGCGGCACCAGCGGTAAAAGGCGTCGTAGAGCAGCAAGCCGGCCTCGAGCTGTTCGAGGTCGTCGTCATACATCCGCGACAGCCCGAGCGACGCCGCGAGCAGCCCGGGGGCCTCCGGCGCCAGATCAGGCCGCGCGGTGTCGGCGCCGCGCACCAGCGTTGCGAGCCGGAGCAGGGCCGGGGTGGCGATCCCGAACTCCTCGATCATGACGTCGAAGGTGCAGAGCTCGCCGCGGTGGCTCCAGAACACGTTCTCGATGTCGAACGGGGCTGCATTGAACCGCTCGCCGACCGCGACCACTTCGGACGGCGCCACATACAGGAACACCGCGTTGGGATCGACGAAGCGGCGGATCAGCCAGGGGCAGGCGATACGGTCGACCTTCGGCCGCGCCCGGGTCACCCAGACGGTGCGTCCCTTGGCGTCGCGGGGCGGCAGCTTGCGGGTGTCGAGGAGCGGCAGCTTGGCCTCCTTCCAGCCCTCGAAACCGCCGTCGAGCGTCTCGGCCTGAACGCCAAGCTGGCGGAGCCAGGCCGCGGTGCCCTGCGCAAGCTTGGCGCCGCGCAGGCAGGAGACGATGACGGAGCGGCCCGCGAAGGCGGCGCCCCAGTCGGGAACGTTCTCGTGGCTGAGCCTGATGGAGCCGGGGATCAGCCGCCGGTCGGCGGCAAAGTCCTCCTCGGTCCGCACGTCGATCAGGACAGGAGCGTTGGCCGTGCCGATCAGGCGCGCCAATTTATCGGATGATATGGTCGTGAATGTAGACATGATGCGTCCTCGCATAAACCAAACGGGACGCGATACTTGGGCATGTCGCCTCGTGGGGAGATCGCTCAAATCCCCATGAGCCGCATTACAACGAAACCGCGCCAAGCTGTCAACCGCCGGTTTTGCCGCTAATGAGCGTTAGAAAGATGTGCTGCCGGGGCCTATATTGGCCCCTTGCGGATTCTGTTTTCCGGAGAGTTGAGCCGATGCATTCCCATTCCATCGAGCAATGGACCCATGACCACGCTTTCCTGGGCGAGAAGCACGACGAGAACGAGCGGCGCACCTGGCTCGTGGTGGTCCTGACGCTGGTCATGATGGTCGGCGAGATCGTCGCCGGCTCGCTGTTCGGCTCGATGGCGCTGCTCGCCGACGGCTGGCACATGGGCACGCACGCAGCCGCGCTCGGCATTGCCGCGTTCGCCTACCGCTTCGCGCGCCGGCACCTGGGCAATGCGCATTTCACCTTCGGCACCGGCAAGTTCGGCGATCTCGCCGCCTTCTCCAGCGCGATCATCCTCGGGCTGATCGCGGTCGAGATCGCCTATGAGAGCGTGCTGCGGCTCTTCACGCCGGTGCCGATCGTCTATGGCGAGGCGATCGCGGTGGCGGCGCTCGGTCTTTGCGTCAACCTCGCCAGCGCGTGGCTGCTGCGCGGCAGCCACGATCATCACCATCACGGCCATGACCACGGCCATGCGCATGATGAACACGACGATCATGACCATCACCACCATCGTCATCACGACAACAATCTCCGCGCCGCCTATGTCCACGTCATGGCGGATGCCGCGACCTCGTTACTCGCGATCGGCGCGCTCGCGGTGGCGATGTATTCGGGATGGGTCTGGGCCGATCCGGCCGTCGGCCTGATCGGCAGCGTCGTGATCGCAAGCTGGGCGTTCGGCCTGATCAAGAGCTCGGGCGCGGTGCTGCTCGACGTGCGCGCCGACGAGAAGCTGGAGCGGGTGATCCGGGCACGCATGGAGGTCGGCGAGGATCGCGTCACCGACCTGCATCTCTGGCAGGTCGGCCCCGGCCATTGTGCCGTGCTGGTGTCCGTGGTGTCGGACAAGCCGAAGCAGCCGGCCGTCTACAAGAAGCGGCTCGCCGGGCTGAAGGGCCTCAGCCACGTCACGGTCGAGGTCGAGACCTGCCCGCACTGACGTGATCCGCGGGAGCGGAATTCTGCGGCGCGGCCGGGGTTGATCCTCGGTTGTAGCTTCCCAAACGCTTGCCAAGGAGGACCAAGGATGACGTCCAGGATCAAGCTTGCTTTTGCCGCCGCCGCTCTCGCCTTGTTCAGTCATGCAGCGATGGCGCAATCGGAAAAGCCCGGCGTCGAAAGGCTCTACGTCCTCAATTGCGGTGAGGGAACCGCCGGCGACATCTCGCGCTGGACGCCCGGTTTGAACGAGGGCAAGTCGATGGACTTCGTCGACAGCTGCTATCTCGTCAAGCACGCCAAGGGCTGGTTCCTGTGGGACACCGGCATCGCCGATTCCGTCGCCGCCATGCCCAATGGCCTGGTGCCCGCCGATCCCAAGGCCGTGACCTGGCGGCGGCCGAAGACGCTTGCCGCCCAGCTCGAGCAGCTCGGCGTCAAGCCCGACGACGTCAAGGCGATGGCCGTCTCGCACACCCACCCCGACCACTCCGGCAATGTCGAGCTGTTCCCGCAGGCCGTCCTCTACGTGCAGAAGGCCGAATATGACTGGCCCGGCGCCAACAACGAGCCGCGCTTCAAGCCTTCGCATCCCGTCGAGCAGCTCGCGGGCGACAAGGACGTGTTCGGTGACGGCAGCGTGACCATCCTGTCGACGCCTGGCCATACGCCGGGACACCAGTCGCTGCTGGTGAAGTTACCGAAGACCGGCGCGGTGATCCTGTCCGGCGATGCCGTGCACTTTAGGGATAATTGGGATAACCGCCGCGTGCCCAGCATGAACGTCAACAAGGACCAGAGCGCGGCCTCGATGCAGAAGATCGCCGATACGCTCTCCAGGGAGAAGGCGCAGCTCTGGATCAATCACGACAAGGCCCAGCGCGACAGCCAGAAGATGGCTCCGGAGTTCTACGACTAGCTTCTCCTACCCGCTTGTTGCCACACTACAACGTGTTGTCGCGCCCGCTGATGCAGCGATCGAGCGCGCTCGGCTTTCTCACGGTCGGCATGGGCGCGGGCGCCGTCGTGCTGGTGCTGGCGGGGCTCGTGAAAGGCAGCTTTGCGGCGCTCGATCACTTCACGACGGCGCAGTGGATCGCCGGCATCTATCTCGGTGCCGGCGGCGGTGCGTTCGCCTTCATCCTCTGGGTCATGGCGCGGGCGACGCCGACCCGGGTCGCCAATACCATGACGGTCAATCCGATCGCCGCGACCTTGCTGGCAGCGCTGCTGATCGGCGAGCCGATCACGGCAAATCTCCTGGTCGGGCTGCTCGCCGTCTTCGCCGGAATCTGGATTGCGACCAGCGAGGCGAAGCCCGCCTAGCTGCGCGGCGCGGTCGCTGCGGGAGGGCTCGCCTCCGGCGTCTTCTTCGGCTTCAGCGTGCCGGCATAGAACGACAGCAGCCACACCAGCATGACGGCAAGGAGATAGACGACCCAGGCCTGCGGCGGCGTGGTCGCCCAGCGCAGGAGGCCCTTGAATGTGCGGGGCGGGCTGTTGTCTTCGGTCATGGCCCGCTTGTGCGCGAAAGCGGCGGTGCGGTCAATCGGGCCGGCGCTCGGCGCGGATCAGGAACAGCGCCGCCAGCGCCGAGAGGCTCAGCGCGGAGGAGACCATCAGCACCTTGGCGCCCATGACGTCGATGAGGAGGCCGAACGCCAGTGGCGCCACCGCCTGTGCCATCCGCGCCGGCGCGCCGATGATGCCGAGGCGGTAGCCGAAATCCTTCGGCCCGAAGATCGACAGCGGCAGCGTGCCGCGGGCGATCGTCAGGATGCCGTTGCCCGAGCCGTGCAGCAACGCAAACGCGCTCGCCGCGGCGCCGCCGAAGATGGCGACGACGGCAGCTCCAATCGGATGGGTCACGCAGGCCAGCCGCGTCGACCAAAGCGGATGAAAGCGGCTCAGAACGCTCGCTTCGAGGATGCGCGCGAGCACTTGCGCCGGACCGATCAGTGCGCCGGCCGCGATCGCCTCGACATGGGTCGCGCCGGTTGCCTCCACGATGCGCGGGAAATGCACCGCCATCGCGCCGGTGACGGTCCAGGCCGCGGCGAAGACGAAGGCGAGCAGGATCATGGTGCGGTCGAGCGGCACATGCGGCTTCGCGGCCGTCGCCGCCGCCTGCTTGGCGCCCTTGATCGCCGGCAGCATGAAGAAGTTGAGGGGCAGGCCGATCAGGATGTTGGCGGCGGCCCAGGCAAAGCAGGTCTCGCGCCAGCCGATATGGGCGAGGCCCCAGGCGGTGAGCGGCCAGCCGACGGTGGAGGCGAAGCCCGCCATCAGCGTGATGCCGGTGATGGGCCTGCGCGCCTCGGTGCCGTAGATGCGGCCGAGCGCGGCGAAGGCGGCGTCATAGAGCCCCATCGCCATGCCGATGCCGAGTACGAGCCAGGCGACCGCCATCACCAGAACGGATTGCGACAACCCAAGGAGCACGAGGCCGGCGGCCATGGTCAGGTTCGAGGCGGACAGCACCTGCCGTCCGCCGACGAGATCGATCTGCCGCCCGATCCGCGGGCCGAGCATCGCGGAGATCACCAGCGAGGCCGAGAACGCGCCAAAGATCCAGTTGGAGGAGACGCCAAGGTCATGCGCCATGGGATCGGCGAGCAGGGCCGGCAGATAGTAGCTGGAAGCCCAGGCCAGGGTCTGCGTGGTGCCGAGCGCCAGGATGATCGGGAGCTGGCGCTGGCTCATCCGCGCGTGCTTCCGATTCTGGCCGACAAAGTCATCATCGCCGGCATTTGCCGCCGGCGCAGCGAGTGCGTCAACCGTGATCGCGGCATATTCGACCTGCAAGGGACGGGAGCCTTGCGCATGGCTCGCGCGAGGCTTGCGCCTTTCGCTCGTCACGAATGCACGGCATAATGGCGCATGCAATTGACCTCGCGCCTCGATCACCCATGTTGATGCCCCTCCTTGTTAGGCTGACAGATTCTTAGATCAAGTTGCGCGATGACGTGGTTTCGAAGGTCTCCGATGGCGTGAAGAACGGATGGTGTATTCGGGAAGAGATAGGCGCCGCTGGGCTGGCGATCAATTAGCAAACGCTTGGTTCGGATCTGAACATAGAGCCAGTTTACTGGAATCTCGAGCCTTCGGGCCAGTTCGGGCGGGCTGAGGTATGAGTCGTCATGCTCCCATCGGCTGCGCTGGGCAGTTACCTTGATGGCGGCGGCACGACGGAGCCGCCCAACGGTGATAGGCAGCACCTTATCGGCGCAACGGGGAGAGCGGTGACCTTCCCGAGTAAGGATTGTGGCGATCTTGTCGTCTGGGACGCCGTCGCGAGCGAGCGTCAGAAGGCGTTCCCGCATCTCTGTGCCTCGCGTCAATCTGGTGACGGAGTTGACGCTCATCTTCACTTCGAGCTCCGTCACGGCGCCTCCCCGCCAGACGATCCTAGCCAGGGCCAAGTCGCGCTCACCGCGGTCGAGAACGACCTTTTCGATGAGACATCGCAACAACGCCTTGCGATGCGCATCCGAGATAGTCTCGTCACCCCATATCTGCGGGAGGCGGCCGGTGAGGCTGATGACCTTGTCGTTGAGCTCCTTGCTTATGGCCACTTGTGTGATGGCTTTGGGCGGCGTCTGTCGGGCAAGCGCCTCTTCGGCGGCGCGCACGTCGTTTAGCGCCGCTTCCCATCGACGCTCGAGTTCCGAGGCGACCAACCGATTATCTGGATCAGCTCGGTTGAACTGCCGTTCGGCGAGCGCCGCCGTGTATCGCTTGCGCTCGAGCTCTCGTTCTGCACTGGAGCGTAGCGCATTGTTCGTCTGCTGCTGCACCCGGCGGGAGCGCGACAAGGCATCGAGTTCGGCCGGCGCTAGTGCGGTTAGGAATGCGTCGCCAACGGCTGCATCGATATGGGCGGCGCGGATGTGTTGGCAGGTTGGCTGACCTTCCTGGGTACGCAGGTGATTGCATACATATTCGCCGCCGCCCTTGTAGCGGACGTACATCTTATGGCCACATCGTGCGCACCAGGCAATGCCGTGGAGCAGGAGCTCGCCATTGCGAGGCGCGCCGCGGGTTTTGATGCGCATGTATTCGGCTCGGTTATCTCTGATGACGGATCGGATTTTTTCATAAATTGGCCAGTCGATATAGGCTGGATATCGATCTTTAACGACGATCCGCCACTCCTCCATCGGCCGCGGAGCCTTTTGTGGCAGGGCCCCCTCCCGCTTCGGCGGCCGGAAGCGGGTTCGTCCATAGACAAAGGCGCCCGCGTATGCGGGGTTCTTCAAGATCGCCGCGACGGCAGCCAGCGTCGCGCGCGTCCAGCACAAATCGCCATATCGATCACGACGCGGCAGTTCCAGGTCACGCTCGTTCAACGCTCGCATGACCTTGGCAACGCTGCGCAGCTGCAGGAATAACTGGAAGACGAGACCGAGCCGCCCTTGCACGGCCATGTCGGGATCCTTAACGACCACACCGCTCGGGTCCCGCATCAGCCCGATTGGCAGCATAACCGCAAGTTCGCCGCGTTCGGCTTTGGCCAGCAGGCCGGCGGTCAGCCGGCTGCGGATCGTATGTAGCTCAAGCTCGGAGATCGAACCCTTCAGCCCGAGAAGCAACCGTCCGTTGGGAGTGCCCGGATCATAGACACCATCGCGGTCGGCGATCAGGCAGCCACGTAGACCACAGATATCCAGGAGCGGATACCAGTCGGTACAATTACGCGCCAAGCGGGTCACGTCGATCGACAGGATGAGTCCCACTTCACTCAGGCCAACACGGCCAACGAGTTCCTTGAAGCCGTTACGCTGTGCTATAGACGCGCCGCTCAACCCGAGATCGGCATCAATCACGTCGATGGCCGCCTCACGCCATCCGAGTTCGCGGGCGCGCTGGCGAAGCGCGTATTGAAGGCGCAGGCTCTCCTGATTGCTTACGACCTGATGGGGCGTCGACTGCCGGATGTAGACTACGGCTTTGCGCGCCAAGTGGCTTGGTGTGACCAGCTCGGACTTCATGAGGGATCTCCGCCAAAATTGCGGCGACGTCTTCGACGATCTGGCGTCGGAGCGCGGGCGTCAGCGTCGACCAAAGATCGGCTGGATCCATGCTCATGTGCGTCGGGACAATCCGCTGTCGATAAAAGCTCGAGTAGAGCCTCCATACTCAGCTTAATCTGATTTGCCTCTTGCTCATAATATTCGATTGCGGTTGCTTGAATCAGAAGACTGCTTCCTGCGCGATACTCAACTTCATACGAAGCGGGAATGCCTCGGCCTCGCTGACCGATCTTCCTAATCACTCGATATGAGCGCCCCCACAAAGGATGGTGGGGGTCCCGAACCTCGACCACCTCCGGAAATGATTCGTCAGACTCACTATCAGGGACATTCCTCAATCCCCTCGTTCGCGCTGATGAACTGGCTGACCGGCCAGGGGCTCACGGGCCTGCCCGAAAACGAACTGCTCCGCGGGTTCTGCGAGCGCTGCCGCGCCGAGGGCCTGGAACTCTCGCGCGGGCTCGTCGTCATCGACACGCTGCATCCGATCTATGAGGGCCGCGGCTTCCGCTGGAGCGATCGGGCTAGCAACGAGAGCGACGCGTTCGAATACGGTTCGACCGCCGAAGGCGATGCGGCCCAGCACTGGCGCCGCTCGGTGTTCTTCCACATGCTCGAGCACGGCCACGACGAGATGGTGATCGATCTCGCCGACGCGCCGTCGCTGGATTTCTCGCAGATCGGCGAACTCGCCGAGAAGGGCCACAAGCACTATCTCGCCTTCGTGCATCGCTTCGGCGAGAACGGCGCGCTCGGGCTGATGGATTGCCTTTACTCCTGCTGGACCACGCGCCGCGACAGCGGCTTCTCCGAGCCGGAGCTTGTGGCATTGCGCGATCTCGTGCCGGTGCTGGGGCTTGCGATCAAGTCGGCGCAGCAGGTCGATATCGCGCGCACGCTCGGGCGGGTCTATCTCGGCCGCGGCGCCTCCGAACAGGTGCTGGGCGGCCGCATCTCGCGCGGCGTCACCGAGCGCATCAAGGCAGTGCTGTGGTACTCGGATTTGCGCGGCTCGACCGGGATCAGCGAGAGCATCGGTCCCGACGAGATCATCCCGTTTCTCAACGACTATGCGCAGGCCGTGATCGATGCGATCCACGATGCCGGCGGCGACGTGCTGAAGCTGATCGGTGACGGTGTGCTCGCGATGTTCACCGGCGAGGACATGGCGCATGCGCGACGTGCTGCGCTCCGCGCCGAGCATCTGTTCCGCCAGAACGTCGCAGCGCTGAACAAGCGGCGGGAGGCGGACGGCCGTCCCACCACGTCGGCTTATATCGGGCTGCATGTAGGCGAGGTCTTCTACGGCAATATCGGCAGCGAGGATCGGCTCGATTTCACGGTGGTGGGTCCGACGGTGAACGAGGTCAGCCGCATCGCCTCGATGAGCCGCTCGGTCGATCGCGAGCTGTTGGCGTCGGCGGAGTTCTACAAGGGGCTCGATGCCGCCGGCCGCCGCTATCTCGTCTCCACCGGCCGCTACGCGCTGCGCGGCATCGGCCACGCGCAGGACCTCTACACGCTCGATCCGGAGGTTGACGCCAGCGAGCCGGTGACGGGGAGCTATGAGCGGTATCTGGCGAGTTAGGCATCACTCCCTCGCCTACGTCGTCCTGGCGAAAGCCAGGACGACGAGGAGGATGCTGCGCCACTTTCCGCAATCGCGACGCAGCTAACACCTCACCGCCACTTCGTCCCCCACCATGTCCGGCTGCCGGTCGAGTGACGCGGCCGGTGACAGCAGGATCACGAGCGCCTGCATGCCGAACACCGCCGCCGCGAGATAAAGGCACGCCTCCGCGCTCCAGAGCCCGCCCACGATTGCCCCCAGCGCCGAGCCGAGCGGGCGGGCGCCGTAGCTCATGATGTTGATGGCGGAGACGCGACCGAGCAGGCGCGGCGGCGTCACGGACTGGCGCAAGGTGGTGGTCGAGATCACCCACAGGATCGGCCCGACGCCGAGCAGAAAGAAGCTTAAGGCCGCAAGCCAGGGCGAGGGGACCAGCACCGTCAGCGCCATCACCAAGGAGGCGACGAAGCCGGTGACCGGGCCGAGGCCGACAACCGTGCCGAAGGCGACGCGCTGCATCACGCGCGTCGCGAACAGCGCGCCGATCACCATGCCGACGCCGTACATCGTCAGCACCGTGCCGACGCCGGCGGCGGTCAGCCCGAGATGGCGCACGGCATAAGGCACGAACACGGCGATCTGCAAGAACCAGCCGGTGTTGAAGATGAACTGGGTGATGAAGACCGGCCTGAGCAGCGGATGGTGAAACACGAAGGCTGCGCCTTCGCGGATGTCCTGGAACGGATGGCGCCGCGGCGCCGGCGTGCGGGCGGGCTCGTAGATGCCGGAGAGCAGCACCACGGCAATGGCCGAGAGCGCCGCGGCAAAGCCGAAAGCCAGGCTCGCGCCCCACCAGCCGACCAGCGCGCCACCAAGCGCAGGCCCGCTGGCAAAGGCGATGGTGCGCGCGAGCTCGATCCGGGCATTGGCGGCTGGCAACAGGTCCGAACTCACCAGCGAGGGCACCAGGGCCGGTGCGGCCACGCTGTAGACGACGGTGCCGCACACGGCAGCGAAGCCGAGCAGGGCCAGCAGCGGCAGATTGAGGGCGCCGAGCGCAAGCAGCAGCACGATCGCCGCGAGGGCTGCGGCCCGCAGCGCCTCGGCGCCCGCCATCAGTGCGCGGCGGGAGATGCGGTCGGCGAGCAGGCCGGCCGGGATGGCGAAGAGCACGAACGGAAGTGCCAGCGCCGTCTGCAATAGGCCGGTCTGGCCTTCAGCGACCCCGAGCGTCAGCACGGCGACGATGGGGGCTGCGGCCAGCGCGATCTGCTCGGCCGATTGCGCCGCGAGATTGGACCAGGCGAGACGGTTGAAGGTGTCGGGGAGGCGAGGCGGATTTGACATGGCTCATTTCCTGCAGAGTCGGATTGGCGCCAGTATCCGCCCCCGAGACCGGCCAAACCCACCCGCTTCCCGACAGGCCGGGGGCAAAACAGGTCCGTGCCGGGAACCGATGCGGCCAGATGCAGTTGCAAATGAGTTGCAATAAGCTTCGACTTCGGTATTCTGACCACATGGATGCCCGATCGCCCGATTTAACCACCGACGCCGCCGGCTGGCGCACCGACGTGCCGACCACAAAAAGCTTGGCCGAGGTGAACGCCTCCGTCGCCCTCCCCACGGCGGGGGTGTGGTGGCGGCGGCTGCTCGCCTTCGTCGGTCCGGGCTATCTCGTCTCGGTCGGCTACATGGATCCCGGCAACTGGGCGACCGACCTCGCCGGCGGATCGAAGTTCGGCTACACGCTGCTCTCGGTCATCCTGCTCTCCAACCTGATGGCGATCCTGCTCCAGTCGCTGGCGGCGCGGCTCGGCATCGTCACCGACCGCGACCTCGCGCAGGCCTGCCGCGCGACCTATTCGCCGGCGGTGAACTTCCTGCTCTGGCTCGCCTGCGAGGCGGCGATCATCGCCTGCGATCTCGCCGAGGTCATCGGCACGGCGATCGCGCTCAAGCTTCTGTTCGGCATCCCCCTGATCGGCGGCGCGCTGATCGCCGCGCTCGATGCCTTCCTGCTGCTGCTATTGATGAACCGCGGCTTCCGTTTCCTGGAAGCCTTCGTCATCGCGCTGCTCGCGGTGATCGCGGTTTGCTTCGCGGTCCAGATCGTGGCCGCGGCGCCGCCGGTCGCGGAGGTCCTGCATGGCTTCATGCCGAAGAGCGAGATCTTCACCAATCCGGAGATGCTCTACATCGCGATCGGTATCATCGGTGCCACCGTGATGCCGCATAATCTCTATCTGCACTCCTCGATCGTGCAGACGCGCGCCTATGAGCGCAACGAGACAGGCCGGCGCGAGGCGATCAAATGGGCGACGACGGACTCGACCATCGCCCTGATGCTGGCGCTGTTCATCAACGCCGCGATCCTCGTGGTCGCCGCGGCAACCTTCCACAAGAGCGGCCATTCCGATGTCGCCGAGATCGGCCAGGCTTTCGAGCTCTTGTCACCGCTGCTCGGCCTCGGTATCGCCTCGACGCTGTTTGCCATCGCGCTGCTGGCCTCGGGCCTCAACTCGACGGTGACCGCGACACTTGCCGGCCAGATCGTGATGGAGGGTTTTCTCGATCTGCGCCTGCCAAGCTGGGCGCGCCGCCTGCTCACGCGCGGCATCGCGATCATTCCGGTGATCATCGTCACGGCGATCTACGGCGAGCGCGGCACGGCCGATCTGCTGGTATTCAGCCAGGTCGTGCTGTCGATGCAGCTGCCCTTCGCAGTCATCCCGCTGGTCCGCTTCGTCTCCGATCGCCGCAAGATGGGCAAGTTCGCGATTTCCCCGTACGTCGCGGCGATCGCGTGGATCGTCGCGGGCGTCATCGTGGTTTTGAATCTGAAGCTGCTGGCGGATACGCTGTTCGGGTGAGCCGAGGCGGCCGCTTGCTCCGCCTGGCCACAACAGCCGCGCTCGGTGGCATTTTGGGCTAGCGGCCTGATTTTCCCAAGAGCACGAAAGGGCGGATAGGCACACGCCTGAACCTCGATTTTGTGAACTGCCTCACTTTTCAATTTATGCGGGGCGCGTATACTGCCCACCAATTGCTACTAGGACGAGTGTTGTAGGGCGTAGTGTCATGTTGTTTGTTTCAGGATTGATTTTACTCCCCGCGGGATGATCGGCGGCCCGCGCCGGATAAAGTGCGCCGACCGCATTTTCTCCGGATACATCTATCGGTTCTGCGCGAGCCCGGTCGGCACGCGAATGGTTGGTTAGATTCATTGCTTTGATTGACGGCTTGTTTTTTCGCTGCGCGGGTTCACGTCCGGGAGGGGACGATGATCAGGCCAGGAAGCATCGGTTGTTTTGGTAAATTCATTGATGAATGGGGGCTGCCGTGACCAGGTGTCCCACGTGTTCAACGCGTGTTGCCCGCGAAGATCGGTTCTGCTCGCAATGCGGCGCGGATCTCAAGCGTCGCGTGGTGGAGCCCGGTACCCAGGATCGGGGCGCACAGGTCGTCCAGCTGCGTGATCATCCGCCGTTACGATCAAAGATGCTGACCGAGAATAAGCACGTCAGCGTGCTTTTCGCCGATGTCTGCGACTCGACCGCATTGCTGCAGCATTCCGACCCCGAAGAAGCCCGTAACTACCTCGGCAAGGCGCTGAACCAACTGGCCGAGGCGGTCGAGACCTATGGCGGCACGGTCAGCCAGTTGCTCGGCGATGGGCTCGTCGCCTTGTTCGGTGCGCCCCTGGCGCAGGAGGATCACGCCTTACGTGCGTGCCTTGCCGCCCTCAAGATGCAGAGAGCAACCGTTCCCGGCCATGACGTGCAAGGCGTTGCAAGTCCGACGCTGCGCATCGGCATCAATTCGGGAGAGGTGCTGGTCGGGGTTGTCGGACAATACGATTGGTCGCACTACGGAGCAGATGGCAAGACGATTCACCTTGCGTCCCGGCTCGAAAAGATGGCACCGCCCGGCGGCATTCTGGTCAGTGCCGCGACGCAGCGGCTTGTCGCCCAGCAGATCGAGACGCGGTCGGTAGGGACCCGGCAAATACGGGGATTGGACGAGCCGATCGAACTCCACGAGGTCGTGGTCGAGACCGAAAGTTCGGCAGCGGCGCCGCTGACGCGCAAGCAACGCTGGGCGCCTCTGGTCGGACGCGAAGATTCCTTACGGATCCTGGCAGGGGACCTTGAGGTCGTTCGAAAGGGTGGAATGCGAACGATCGGGCTGTGCGGCGATGCCGGGATCGGAAAGTCCCGCTTGGTTGCCGACTGGACGGCCGCCCTCGCAAGCGAGGGCATGGACGTCTGCGTTTCGCAGGCGAGAGGCTATGCGAGCACGCGCGCCTACAGCGCCGCCGCGGACCTGATCGCGAGCCTGGTTGGGCTGGTGCAAATGAACGTGACGGACGTACGGCAGTCCGCCAGGCAGGCCTTGATCGAGGGATGGCCAGCCGAGGGCGCCGAACATCTCGCGGCGGCCAGCGACCTGTTGGGGCTGGCGGCGCCCGATCAGGCCTGGCTGGCGCTGAACCCGGTACAACGACGGCGCCGCATTGGCGAAGCACTGCTGTGGCTGGTGCGCAGGCGCGCGCGGTCTGGCCCGTTCGTGCTGGTGCTCGAGGACGTTTTCCTGGCCGATCGCGAGAGCCGGAGGTTGTTCGAGGCCTTGCTTCCGAAGCTTCAGGAGTTGCCGGTTCTGGTCTGCGTCAGCTATCGGCCCGATTTCGAGCACCAGTGGCGGCAGGCGCCGTGGTTCGTAGAGCGCATGATCGAGCCGCTACACGACGGCCAGATGCTCAGGCTCGCGCGTGCCCTGCTGGGGGACGATCCATCCGTGCTCGGCGTCATGAACGAGTTGGTCGCCCGCGCCGACGGTAATCCCTTCTTCCTCGAGCAACTGGTCATCACCCTCATCGATGACGGATCGCTCGAGGGAACGCCGGGAGCGTACCGCCTCCAGAGGCCTCTCGGAGAGCTGCGCGTGCCGGGCTCGATCGCCGCGGTCATCGGCGCGCGGACCGACAGGCTGCCCGAGGCCGCCAAGTCTGCGCTCGAGGCTGCGGCCGTTCTTGGCGATCCCATCACGCGCGACCTGATCGCCACGATGCAGGCGGTGGACATCGCGCGTGCCGAAGAATTGCTCGCCCTTTGCGTCGCGTCCGGCCTCCTGTCGTGTCCGGAGCAGACGAGCCTATCGCTCGAGCCGCAGGCGTTCGCGTTCCGCCACGCGCTGGTGCGCGACGTCGTGCTCGGGGTGCTTACGCGCAGCAGGCTCAAGGCGCTGCATCGACAGGCCTTCCTGGCGCTCCACGCGCAGCCGGGAGCCGCGGATGCCGATGCCGCGCCGGTGTTGGCGCATCATTCCTTCAAAGGCGAGGAATGGGAGCAGGCGGCGAAGTTCGCCATCAAGTCGATGGCACGAGCCATCTCGCATTCGGCCAATCAGGAGGCCCTCCAATTGTTCGAGAAGGGGATCCAGGCTGCACGGCGTGTCGACGGCGCCCCGACTGCGCAAGCCCTGGAGCTTGCGCTTCGTCTGGAAGCCATCGGGGCAATGATGGCCCTTGGGCAGATCGACGACATCTTCAGCAACATGGAAAGGGCTGAAGCCATTGCCGTGCAACTGAACGATCAGCGCGCACGGGCGGCGGTTTCGACCGAGACAGCGGTGTTTCTGTGGATGCGCGGTCGTTTCGAGCAAGGCTTGCGCTACGCCTCGCAGGGCCTGGAAGCGGCCCGCCTTGCACAGCGTCGCCACATGACGATGGCGGCGCATCAGACGCGCCTGCTGCATCTGCATGCCCTCGGGCGATACGCGGAAGCGGCCATCGAAGGCAACGTCCTGCTGTCCGAATACGGCCCGGAACTGTCGGCGCATTACGTTCAGCCCGGATGGGCCGCCATTCCCATCATCAACCTGTATGCGTTTCACGCCAGCACGCTCTGGCGCCTCGGGGACAGCGAAGCCGGCAGCGCCTTCTGCGCCAAGGCCTACGAGATCCTGTCGAACATCGATCACCCATACTCCCGTCTGCTGGTCGATACCGTCCAATCGCAGATGTGGATCGAGAACGACGAGCTCGACCGGGCGGAACGCATGATGCGCGTGGACCTGCAGCAATGCCTGACGCACAACGTGCCGACCATGCTTTCCGTTTGCATGGGCGTTCTCGGCAGCGCGCTTGCACGCAACGGCAAGGCTGCCGAAGCGGTGCCCATGCTGGAGAGAGGGTTCGCCGATCGCATCTACGAAGCGGCCGGCCCCTACGGCCGGACGTTCATGCGTGTGAGCCTCGGTGTCGCCTATCGCAAGCTCCGACGGCTGGACGATGCGATCGCGGTCGGACGCAAGGCGGTCGAGCAGGCCGCTGAAGAATACGGGCACCAGACCGAAGCTCTGTACGAGCTCGCTGAAACGTTGCGGCACGCCGGCGATCAGGCCGGGGCCGAAGCGCATTTCAAGCGAGTCGCCCTGGCGGCGGAACGCCTGGGCATGCCCCACTATCAAAGGCGGGCCGCAGCGGCCCTCGCGGATTGGCGGAAGGATGGGCATGCAGCATGAAACTCTCCACTTATGAACCCGACGCCTTGCAGCCGGGAGCACGCAGTCTCTCCTATGGTGTCTTTTGCTGGCTCAACCGCCACATCACCGTCTTGCGTGCGCTCGGCGCACTGCTGCGGCGCTGGCCCTCGGTGGGGGGCTTGTTCGGCATGGTGGCGCGCGCCAGTGCCGTCAAGGACGTGCTGACGCGCACGCGCAGCTTTTCCAACACGGCGCATGCGGCCAACATGGTCTCCGGAGACTATCTCATCGGGATGGATCCCGGCCCGACCTATTCGGCCGATCGGGATCTCGTCCATGCGCGGTTGGCGGCTCTGGACGTTCCAGCCGATTCCGATGCCGAGGCACAGCGCCGGATCAAGGACCTGAGCAAGCCCGGAGCGGCCGAATTCGATCTGATCGATGATTACCTGATGTGGGTCGTATTCCACGCCATGAGACCCCTGTTTGGAGATGCGACAGGCGCCGTGGTTGCGGGGTCGGCGACCAACGCTGCGCAAGGCGATGTCGATGAAGGCTTGCAACGACAGTACATGCTTGAGATCCGATACGTCGCGGGGCAGCTGCTGGCCGGCAACCTGGCGACACTCGACCTCCGGCGGCGGGCGGAATCGTGTGGGGATGCGCTACAGGCGCGCATCGATCGCGTCACCGGCCCTATCGGCGCTGCGTGGGGCGTCAAAAGCTCCTCCGAGGACATTGAACGAAACGCGGTAGGCCTTGCCTGGATCTCGCATCCGGTCACCGTCCAATCGGGAGCCCTTGTCATGCAAGAGCTGCTGGGACGCCAGAAGGTCCATGAACAGCTGCGATCGCGGGCCAGGGCTCTCGGCGAGTCCCGCGTCTGGACCGACCCCGATTTTCGCAAGGCCGTGCGCAACCATGTGCTCGAGCTCATGCGCTTCCGGCCGATTTTTCCGCTGCTGGCGCGCGACGTGCCGCGGGATACGGAAATGGAGACGGGCGCGCGAAGCAACGCTGGATGTCCGGGCGGCGGCAAGGTCTCGCTGTTGTCGATCGCTGCCCTGTTCGATCCCAGCGCGGTGCCCCAAAGCGGTCGCTTCTGCCCGAACCGCGATTGGGGCAGCGAAGATGCCTTGCGGCATCTCATGTTCGGCTATGGCTACCGCCAATGTCCCGCCCGGGACTACGCGGTGGATATCCTGACCAGCGCGCTGATCGGCTTGCTCACCTTGCCCCGGCTGCAACTGGCGCGCGGTGAAGGCAAGGCCATTGCGTATGACGGACCGCTGATGTTGTGCATGCGCATGCGTATCACCTGAGCACGCGGAGAAGACAGCCATGCTCGAGATTGTCCGGCAGCAGATGATCTGCATCGTTGCGCCCGGCTGGCCCGGCGGAGGCGGTCTCCCGCAGTCACTCGAGGATGCGCTGGACAGCCTCTTGCGCGATGTCGCGGTGGTTCACTTCGCTTCGATCGGGCTCCTGCCGGCGGTGGCCGATGCCGCGGAGCAAAGGCCCTCGCTGATGCTCGAGCTTGCGGTCGAGGAGGGCCTGCGCCCGTACGACCTGCTGTATCGCCTCATCCACCATCCCGGCGGCGCGATGTGGTCGCTGTTCGGCGCCATGGTCGCTCCCGGCGTTGCGGTCCCCACGGCGCAGCACGAGCAGCAATTGCTGGACAAGCTGATGCAGTGGCACAGCATCGCCGATGGCGCCTTCGTCGGCGCCCGCGACCGGTCGGTCCGGCAGATCAAGATGGAGCAGGACCTGCTCGAGCGCACGCGAGCCGAGGCGCGGACGCTGAAATCCAAATACGGCAATGATCGCACCGCGTTCGCGCTGGCGCTGGCGCGATGGGCATACGCAGACCCACGCTTCGAGTGGGCGGCCACGCCTGCACCGCGTTCCTACTGGCGCGGGAAGGGGGCCGGCATCGGCGCGAAGCTCGCCTATCCGGTAGCGGCGATCGTCCTGTGGTTTGTCGCGCTCTGGCTCATCTCGGCACTTCCGCGCGCCTACAATTGGTTCTTCGGCGAACCGGGTCCCATCGTGCAGGCCGTGGAGGACGCCGTCAGCAAGACGAGCAAATGTCTGCTGGCGATAAGTGGACACGGTTTGCTGGCGTTCGCGGTGATTGCATTTCTCGTGTGGCTGTTCCTGGTCCCGCTGCCTGCGCAATTCGTGTCATGGAGGCGCTGGTTGAACAGCGTTCAGCAAGAGCTCGACCGACCGACCGATACGTTCTCATCGCTGTCGACCTATGTCGGTGGCTGGGTCATCGGCGTGCCGCTGCTGCTGGCCATAGCCGCGTGCGCCATAGCCTACACTTTCGCGCCGCTGGCCTATGCGCTCGCTCCGGACTATATGGCGCGTATCGTCGAACCAAAGATACCAAAGCTGACCGGATTGGAGATCATCGGGATCGCCGTCGTGGTGATCGCTGTGGTGCTTTGCATCGGTGCGCTGTTCTATTGGCTCAATCGCCGCTTCACGAAGCTGAGCGAGCAGTTCTTCCATCCGCTCGAAGACGACGTTCCGCGCGCCCAGCAGATCCACCCGTCGGTCGAGAGATGCGAGGCGGAGCTGGTCCGCAAGACCCAGCACATGTTCAGCCTTACGGATGTGCGTCGTCCGAACGGGTGGAGCGCGTGGTGCATCCGGACGGCCCTGCGTATCGTGACATTCGCCGGACGGGTGTTTTTCACGCAAGGGTGGCTCGGAAATGCGCCGGGCATCCATTTCGGTCACTGGCACATCATCGACAACGGTCGCCGCTTTCTGTTCTGCTCGAACTATGACGGCAATTTCGGCGGCTATCTCGACGATTTCATCAACGGTGCTTCTACCGGAACCACGCTGGCCTGGCGCTGGACGGAGCTCAGTCCACGCGCGCCGGCGGTGGACGGTCAGCCTGGCATTGCCGCGCCGCGCAGCTTCCCGCCGACGCGCTTTGTCATCTTCCGTGGTGTGAAGTGCGAGCTGAAATTCAAATCCTACGCGCGCGACAGCATGCTCCCGCACATCTACCATTTCGACGCGTGCAACAGGACGATCGAGCAGATCAATCTTGCGACCGGACTGCGCGACGCCCTGTTCGGCGAGCGCAACGAGAAGAACGACGACCTGATCATGAGGGCGATCGAGACATGAAGCACGCACCGCTTCTCTCCGAGCAAAGCGACGACATCCAGGGCATGCTGAAGAGCGGCTTCGGCTGGCTCAAGAGCAGCCGCTTCTGGTTGCTCACGATCCGCGAAGGCCGCGTGGATCAGGCCCGGGCCTGGCTCGCGAAACTCGTCGACAGCGGTTTGGTCGTCAGCGCCAAGCGTGTCGGGACGGGCAGGAAGAAACCGGAAGAGTCGATCAGCGAGGCCGTGGCGGTCGCCTTCAGTTTTTCAGGGCTGAAGAAGCTCGGCTGTACCGAGGCGGAAACGCATCCGTTTCCGACTGCTTTCAGCAGTGGCATGGGAAGCGCATTGCGCAAAGAGCTGTTGAGGGACGCTGGGCGTGATCAATGGCGCTGGTCGGATGTTGAAGACCCCGACGGCCGCCAAACCGTTCACATCCTCGTTGCGCAATGGTGGGTGCTCGACAAGAAATCGCGAATGGAGGATCCCGATCCGGATGCGTTCATCGTCAGGACCGTTGAAAACAATCCTTGCTCGTTCAAGAAAGAGGAAGATGGCAAACTGCGCGAGCCGTTCGGGTTCCGCGACGGCCTCGCTCAACCCGTGATCCGCGGCCTCAGGGAAGAGGGGGGTGCCGCGCTGAAGCAGGCCAAGCGCGATGCCGGGGACCTCTATGAGGATCGTGTCGTCGAGCCCGGAGAATTCATTCTTGGCTATCGCAACGAATATGACGAACTCACCTACTGTCCCAACGTGAAGGAGTGGCCGCAGTCCAGTGCCCGCTTCACGCTGAACGGAAGCTACCTGGCCGTGCGGCAGATCGCGCAGGATGTCGATGCGTTCGAGCAGTTCAAGACGGCTAATGGCCAGCACATCTGCGAAAAAATGATGGGGCGTCGGATGGACGGCATGCCGCTCGGATGGCAGGGACCTCTGGGGTCGGATTCGGCGGCGGACGCCTTCCGCTATCGAGTCCAGGACGCAAACGGCTTCGTTTGCCCCCAGGGAGCTCATGTCCGCCGGTCCAATCCGCGCGATTCCCTTGGCATCGATGTGCCATCGAGCATCAAATCATCCAAGCTGCACAGGTTGCTCCGCCGTGGACGGCCCTATCGTGAGACGACCGAAAGCGGCACGTCGTGCGATGGCTTGTTCTTTATCGCGTGCAATGCCGATATCGAGCGCCAGTTCGAGTTCATCCACCAGCGCTGGGTGCAAAACCCCCGGTTCGGGACTCTTGAAGGCCAGGACGATCCTGTCGTGGGTTCGTCGCCTGTCCCGAAGACGTTCACCATTCCGGGATTGCCGAGCGGCAGCGAAGTGACGCTGGCCTCGTTCACGCAGGCGCTCGGAGGCGGTTACTACTTCTTGCCGGGGATCGCGGCGCTTCAGTTCATCGCCGGAGGTCGCGCCGGTGCAAAGCCTGCCCCGTCGCGTCAGGTTGAAGCGGCCTCCTGAGAGGGAAGACGGCGGAGGGCTTAGTCCTGCGGCTCTGACGCCGCATCCCCTTGCGCGTCGATGCGCAGCCAGCCCGACGGGGCGAGGCGCTGCTGCGGCAGGAAGCGGGCCTTGTAGTCCATCTTCTTCGAGCCCTCGATCCAGTAGCCGAGATAGACGTAAGGCAGCCCTTGCCGGCGGGCGCGGGCGATGTGGTCGAGGATCATGAAGGTGCCCATCGAGCGGCTGACCTGGCTCGGCTCGAAGAAGGAATAGACCATCGATAGGCCGTCGCTGAGCACGTCGGTGAGCGCAACCGCGATCAGCTCCTCGCCGCGGCCGGTGATACCGCTGTCGGGGCCGCGCTTGCGGTACTCGATGATGCGGGTCTCGACATGGCTGTCCTCGACCATCATGGCGTAGTCGAGCACGGTCATGTCGGCCATGCCGCCGTGGCGGTGTCGAGCGTCGAGATAGGCACGGAATACCGAATATTGCTCGGAGGTCGGGACCGCACTGCGCTGCTCGCCGATGATGTCGGCGTTACGCGCTATCACCTTGCGGAAGTTGCGGGACGGGCGGAACTCGTTGGCGATGACCCGGACCGACACGCAGGCGCGGCACTGGTCGCAGGCGGGCCGATAGGCGATCGACTGGCTGCGGCGGAAGCCGCCATGGGTCAGGAGGTCGTTGAGGTCGCCCGCGCGGTCACCCACGAGGTGCGTGAACACCTTGCGCTCATGCCGGCCCGGCAGATACGGGCAGGGAGAAGGCGCCGTAAGGTAAAATTGGGGGGTGTCGCGCGAGTGCTGGGTCAAGGGACGCCGTGGGCCTCCAAAACGGGTGTCAGCATCGCGCTACGGAAGCCCTCGGTCAATTGGTCTGCTCGGCAGGTCAGATCAGTCAGCTTAGTCGGTCCTGGTTGATAGGTTCTTGATCAGTAGGTTCTGGCGCCCTGCGGCAGGGGTGCGCGGACCGAGTTGTTGATCACGACCGTTCCGAGCACGAAGTCATGCAAAAGGCGCCGGCGGCCGTTGAACAGGCCGACCAGGACCACGAACGGCGACAGGAACGAAACCGTCACCCAGAACAGGACGGCATGGGTGGCGCCGAGCACGAAATAGCCAGGAGCGCCGTACCAGGTGCGCAGCTCCAGGTCCATCACCCGCATGCCGATCGTCGCCGACGACGGACCGCCGATGCAGGCGCCGTAATAGACGATGGCCCAGATCACGGAGGCCGGCCAGGCCAGCCAGAACAGCGCCCAGCCGATGCCGAGCGTGACCACGCCGAACAAGGCGATGAAGAGGTAGCCGAGGATGACCGGCACCGAGATCACGACCATGTCGATCAGGAAGGCGAACACCCGCCGCGTCGCGACGCCGCGGAACAGTTCCGGGTGCAGATATGGATCGTAAGCGTGCGGTTGCACCCCGCCGTCATTGCGCCAGGCGCCTGCCTGGGGTCCCGAATTGCCCGAGTCCGAATACGACATGGTCCATCCTCCAGATGGGAAACTTCCGTGGCAGGACATGGGAACAGGCCGTCCGCGTGCCAAGGGCGTCGGGATTAACAAGCCGAAATATTCCGGCGATTCGGGGGCGAGGGGGCGGGAGGAGGGACGGGCTGCAACCGCGAACCCAAGCGTCGTCCTGGCGAAAGCCAGGACCCATTACCCCAGGAAGAGTTTGGCGAAGACCAGAAGTTTGATTCCTTCGCTGGTACGAATACCGCCCGCCATCGATGGATCACGCGGTATGGGTCCTGGCTTTTGCCAGGACGACAATGACCTTACCCCTGCGCCCGCAGCTTCTCCGCCGCCTTCGGGGCAAAGTAGCTCAGCACGCCATCCGCGCCGGCGCGCTTGAACGCGAGCAGGCTCTCCATCATCGCGCGGTCGCCGTCGAGCCAGCCGTTGCCCGCGGCCGCCGCGATCATCGCGTACTCACCGGACACCTGGTAGGCGAAGGTCGGCATCGCAAAGGTGTCCTTCACGCGGCGGACCACGTCGAGATAGGGCATGCCGGGCTTCACCATCACCATGTCGGCGCCCTCGGAGATGTCGAGCTCGACCTCGCGCAGCGCCTCGTCGGTGTTGGCGCTGTCCATCTGGTAGGTGCGCTTGTCGCCGGTCAGCGTCTTGGCCGAGCCGATGGCGTCCCGGAACGGGCCGTAGAAGGCGGAGGCGTATTTGGCCGCATAGGCCATGATCTGCACGTCGATGAGCCCTGCCTGGTCCAGTCCCTCGCGGATCGCGGCGACGCGGCCGTCCATCATGTCGGACGGCGCGATGATGTCGCAGCCGGCTTCGGCCTGCACCAGGGCCTGGCGCACCAGCACGGCGACCGTCTCGTCGTTCAGGATCGCGCCGTCCGCGATCAGGCCGTCATGGCCGTGGCTGGTGAAGGGATCGAGCGCGACGTCGCAGAGGACGCCGATCTCCGGAAATTCCTTCTTGATCGCGCGTACGGCCTGGCAGACCAGATTGTTCGGGTTGCAGGCCTCCGAGCCTTCCTCGTCGCGCAGGGACGGGTCGGTGTAGGGAAACAGCGCGATGCAGGGGATCGTGAGCTTCATGGCGCGCTCGGCCTCGCGCACGGCCTGGTCGACGCTGAGGCGCTCGACGCCCGGCATCGAGGCGATCTGCTCGCGCTTGTTGTTGCCGTCGATCAGGAACAGCGGCCAGATCAGATCGTCGGTGGTGAGCACGTTCTCGCGCACCATCCGCCGGGCCCACTCGGCCTTGCGGTTGCGGCGCGGACGGATGGCCAGATCGAGGGCAGGGGAGGCTGCTGCGCCATCCCGGCGCGAAACCTCGCGCAATTCGATCGGACGCCCGTATTTGATCGCCATCACTCTTCCTCCGGCTGGAATTATTCTTATACCAGCTCGCATGGTTCCCGTCACCGCGGCTTGACCTGCCGCAAGGGATGGCAGCCGATTGATTTTGCGGGGCGAAACAGCCAGAAGGGAGCCATGTCCGAGATCTCCACCCGCGATGCGGCCCGCGACAGCGCCAACGCCAGGGACGCCGCCAGAGACAATGCCAGAGACAATGCAATGTCGGTGGCGGCGATCTCGTCGGAGCGCCCGGAGTCCGACGACAATGTCTGGACGCGCCGGCTCGTGCTGTTCCTGCGGGTGATGGCGGTGCTCTCGATCCTCAAGGGCCTCTATCATTGGGCGCAGGTGACCGGCTTCGTCGGCGGCGAGGACGAGGCGTTCGAGAACCAGTCGATGGCCTGGCAGGCCGCGACCGTCTACTTCGCCGTGATCGAGCTCGTCGCCGCCGTCGGGCTGTGGCTCGCAACGCCCTGGGGCGCGGTGGTGTGGCTGACGACCGTGGTGTCGATGGCGGTGATCGAGCTGATGTTCCCGGGAATCTACGGCGGCAGCCTGGTCGTGGTCGGCGTCGAGGTCTTCATGCTCGCCGCTTATCTGGCGCTCGCCTGGATGGCCGCGCGCGAACGGCCGCCGTAGGGCGGATGCAGGACTCTTGTAGGATGGGTAGAGCGCAGCGAAACCCATCACCGACGTGCGCCCGCATCGATGGGTTTCGCTTCGCTCTACCCATCCAACGATCTGTTCAGCTCCGGGGCACGAGAGCAGAGTTCGGCGCTTGGTTGACCGCTGGTTGCCTAAAATTCGAAGTAAGTTTTCGCTAACCTAGCCCGATCTATTCACGAGAGCACGGTCGTTCTTGACGTCTGACGGGGGCTGGCGGCTGGCGTGGGTGACCGTCCGGCCTTTTCTCACCGGGTTCTACATCAAGCTGTTTTGTAGGCGATGGAGGAGTGGGGCGGGTGAGCGGGCGCAGGCCCGGTCGGTTACGGACCGAGCGGGAGCAGCGCGCCGGGCAGGCCGCGGATCAGGTCGGCTTCGGGACATGCCGCGGCAAACGCAAGGCGAATGCGGCTCGTGGTCTCGACCACACGGGCAGCGAGTTTCAAGAGACGAAGACGCAGCGTCGCGAACTCGGCAGTGGCCAATTCCCGGGCTTTGGGAATGGCGTCGCGCACGGTCAGCATCAGCCAATAAGCGGCCGTATGGAGCACGAGACGGACCTGGTTGGCGAGCGCCGAACGGCAGCTGGTGCGGTCGGAGGCGAGCTGTGTCTTATGCAGCTTGATCAGATTCTCGGCTTGGCCGCGCGCGCAATACAGGCTGTCGTAGATCCACTCGGCCGAGCCGACATCGAGGCTGGTGACGACGAAACGGATGTCGAGGCCGAGCATCGTCGCCTCAATACGGGCGACGGTGCGCCGTTCGCGATCCCAGGACTTTGCCTTGTGGCGGGTCTCGGTATAGCCACGCAGAACCGGCAGGTTCTCGATGGCGCGTCGGGTGCGGATGTCGTCGGCGACCTCGTCGACTTTTCTGGCGAGAGGCTTGGTGCCGGACAGACCGAAGATGTAGTCGATGCCGTTGGTCTCGCACCACGCCATGGCCTCCGGCCGGGCATAGTGCCCGTCGCCACGGAACGTAATTCGCGTGTTGTGCCATCGCGTGCGGATATGCCGTACCAGGCGGCGCAGATGGGCACGCACCTCGACGCCGCCCGGCGTCTTGCCGGGCCGCAGCACGACGGCCACGGGCCGGCTCTTCTCCGTGTCGTAGACGTGGATCGGCAGAAAGCAGCGTTCGTCATAATGAGCGTTGAACAGCGAGAGCTGCTGATGGCCGTGGACGACGTCGCAGGTATCATCGATGTCGAGCGTGACGGATGCCGGCTCGTGGGGGTAGCTATCCATCCATGCGTCGACCAAAATGTAGGTCAGTCGGATCACGTCGCGCAGGCGCGGAGCATTCTCCAGCCGCGACAGCGTCGGCTGGGAACACAGATCCCGGCCCGTGTCCGGTAGGCGACCGCAGGCCAGCTTGAATGCCGGATCGGACCGCAGATGATCGAGGTCGTCGGCGTCCTCGTAGCCGCAGCAGATCGCGAACATGCGCGCGCGGAACATATCGACCAGGCTGTGCACGACCCGCGTCGGATCGCGCCGATCCGGGAACACCCGGGCCAGATTGTCGGCCAAGCCGAGACGCCGCTCGGCCATCGCCAGAAGCATCACGCCCCCGTTCGAGGTTAGGCGCCCACCATCGAAGGCAGCTGTGACTTTCTTGGCGTGAATGGCTGGAAACGAGAAGGGCGGAATCGTATCGTCGGTCATGGCGGGCGTGGCGTTCGCGGTTGGAGGTGATGGGGTTGGCTTCACAACCGAATCCTACGCCGTATCAGCGCTTTACACCACGCTCGCCAGCCTCTCGGGCGCCTCTTACGAATAAGACAGGCTAGCCTGGTCCGCCACAGCTCTTACGCGCGCGTTTCGAAACGGGGCGGGGCTGTTCTGGAATGCGACAACCGGGGCGGACGGAGGGTGAACAGGACCTTGCGAGGGTCAACAGAGGGTTGCGAAAAGCCCTTGTGGCACAGGCTTAATCCGCAATTCACTGTCTTAAATTCATGATCTCTTTATTCTCTTATTTAAGCCGATCTTCAAACGAGCCCCTTAAGTTGCACCTATCAGACGGGACACAAGTTTCGTCGAATAAGTGTCGATAAAAACGACAACAGGGGAAGTGTCATGATGAAAGCCGTCGCAACTGCGGCAGATACCGCAGAGCGCGTCTCCGGCCAGCAGGGTTCGGTGCAGTCGCTCTATCTGGAAGCTTTGACTCTGGTGGAGCGGCTGCATCGCCGGCTCCTCGACGTCATCAAGGACGAGTTCGATCGCCGCGGTCGCGCCGACATCAACTCGGTGCAGGCGCTCCTGCTCTACAACATCGGCGATAAGGAGCTGACCGCGGGCGAGCTGCGCACGCGCGGCTACTATCTCGGCTCCAACGTCTCCTACAATCTGAAGAAGCTCGTCGAGCTCGGCTTCCTCGATCACCAGCGCTCGCGCGTCGATCGCCGCTCGGTGCGCATCCGCCTGACGCCGCAGGGCCAGGAAGTCCGCCGTATCGTCGACTCGCTCTACCAGAAGCACGTCAAGACGGTCGAGCAGGTCGGCGGCATCTCGGGCGAGGAATTCTCGACCCTCAACAAGTCGCTGCACCGTCTCGAGCGGTTCTGGACCGACCAGATCCTGTATCGGCTCTGAGTTTCCAAGGGATGGCCAAGCCGGCCGGCAACAAGACCGGCAAGCCTCCCGAACGTGCCTGACTTCCCCAAGCGCACCGGCCCGGTTTCTCCCGGACCGGTGCGTTTTGTCATTTTGCAGCTGCGAGAAAATTCGCCCGGGTGGAACCGGAGCCCGGTATCGCCGTTAGTTCTCTGGATTCGGAGGATGCGATGCTGGTCGGGCGCGGGCTGCAGGTCATGAACGTCCAACTCGTGAGTGATGCCTATGCCATCGCCGCGAATTACCTCCGCCGCTCCGGTGCGATTCCCGACACGCTCGTCACCAACGAACACCTGCTCGAGATCATCATCAAGCTGCTCCAGCACGGCGAATTCAACAAGATCAGGCTCGCCAACAAGGCGATCGCCCGGTTCGAGACGCAGTCCGAGGCCCGCGCGGTTGCCTGATCAAAACTCCCGACATTCCAGAGAACCAGAGGGTGCCATGGACGCTGCCATCGACCGCATCATGCAGACTTATGACCTGCTCGCCAATCGCACGGCGGCGGCCAGCGAGGAGGCACGCGCCAAGGTGACGAACTACCTCAACACGCTGATTGAAGCGGGTGAGAAGGACCCGCACAGGTTGACGGTCTGCGGCCTGACCTATTTGCGCCAGCTCGACGGCAGCGTGGACCCCGTGAAGGCCGGGTATACGGGGCTCTAAGGGGGAGGGGCGGCTCTCATCGGCCGGCAGGACTTTAAGGTCCAAAACGGCCCCTTCAGGCATCATCGGAACGGGGCGGTTCCAGCGAACCGCTCCAGCGTCCGGATCCTTCAATCCCCACCATATCTTGCATAAATATCAGGCCCGACCCGCAACTACTTGGCCGGGGGCGGGCGATGTGGTAGATCGCGCTCGCCGCTTCCGATCGCCCCACCAGACCCGCCCGTAGCCCGCCAAAAGGCTGCGGCGGTGGAGATATTCGCAAGATGACCTCAGCCAGAACCGCCTCCGCGCCCGATTCGTTTTTCACCGCCTCGCTCGACCAGGCCGACCCGGAAATCGCAGCCGCCATCAAGGGCGAGCTCGGCCGGCAGCGCCATGAGGTCGAGCTGATCGCCTCCGAGAACATCGTCAGCCGTGCCGTGCTGGAAGCGCAGGGTTCGGTGATGACCAACAAATATGCGGAAGGTTATCCGGGCGCGCGTTACTATGGCGGTTGCGAGTGGGTCGACGTCGCCGAGAACCTCGCGATCGACCGCGCCAAGAAGCTGTTTGGCGCTGGCTTCGCCAACGTCCAGCCGAACTCCGGCAGCCAGATGAACCAGGCGGTGTTCCTGGCGCTGCTCCAGCCCGGCGACACCTTCATGGGCCTCGACCTCGCGGCCGGCGGCCATCTCACCCATGGCTCGCCCGTCAACATGAGCGGCAAGTGGTTCAAGGCCGCGCACTATACCGTGCGCCGCGAGGACCAGATCATCGACATGGACGCCGTCCAGAAGCAGGCCGAGGAGGTCAAGCCGAAGCTGATCGTGGCCGGCGGCTCGGCCTATTCGCGCGCCTGGGACTTCAAGCGCTTCCGCGAGATCGCGGACAGCGTCGGCGCGTATCTGCTGGTCGACATGGCGCACTTCGCCGGCCTCGTCGCCGGCGGCGTGCATGCCTCGCCGGTGCCGTATGCGCACGTCACCACCACGACGACGCACAAGTCGCTGCGCGGTCCGCGCGGCGGCCTGATCCTCTCTAACGACGAGACACTCGCCAAGAAGCTCAACTCGGCGATCTTCCCGGGCCTGCAGGGCGGCCCCCTGATGCATGTGATCGCGGCGAAGGCGGTCGCCTTCGGCGAGGCGCTGCGTCCGGACTTCAAGGTCTATGCGAAGAACGTCGTCGAGAACGCCAAAGCGCTGGCCGAGGCGATGAAGAGCCACGGGTTCGATATTGTGTCCGGCGGTACCGACAACCATCTGATGCTGGTCGACCTCAGGCCGAAGGGCCTGAAGGGCAACGTCTCGGAGAAGGCGCTGGTCCGCGCAGCCATCACCTGCAACAAGAACGGCATTCCCTTCGACCCCGAAAAGCCCTTCGTGACCTCGGGTCTGCGTCTCGGCACCCCGGCGGCGACGACCCGCGGTTTCGGCGTCGCCGAATTCCAGCAGGTCGGCGGCATGATCGCCGAGGTGCTCAACGCGATCGCGCAGTCCGACGACGGCAAGGCGCCGCTGGTGGAAGCCGCGATCAAGGAACGGGTCAAGGCGCTCACCGACCGGTTCCCGATCTATCAGTAAGGCTAGGCCAAGCGGATGCGCTGCCCGAACTGCAACAGTCTCGATACGCAGGTAAAGGACTCGCGTCCGACCGAGGACTCGTCCGTGATCCGCAGGCGGCGCGTGTGCGTCGCCTGCAATTTCCGCTTCACCACCTTCGAGCGCGTGCAGCTGCGCGAGCTCACGGTGATCAAGCGCAACGGCCGCCGTGTGCCGTTCGACCGCGACAAGCTGATGCGCTCGGTGCAGATCTCGCTTCGCAAGCGGCAGGTCGAGCCGGAGCGGGTGGAGAAGATGGTCTCCACCATCGTGCGCGAGCTCGAGACCGGAGGCGAGGCCGAGATCTCCTCCGAGGTGATCGGCGAGACCGTGATGGAGCATCTGCGCACGCTCGACGACGTCGCCTATGTGCGTTTCGCCTCGGTCTACCGCAATTTCCGTGAGGCCAAGGATTTCGCCGACGTGCTCGGCGAGCTCTCCGGTGAGGAGGAAGCGCGGCTCGCCGCGATCCGCAAATGATCTTCCGCATCCTGGAGGATCAGTTCGCGCAGAAGATCCGCGAATCCAAGGACGCCGATCGCCGCTTCATGCAGCTTGCGCTGGCGCTCGGCCGGCGCGGGCAGGGGCGGACCTGGCCCAATCCGGCCGTCGGCGCCGTCATCGTGAAAGACGGCGTCATCGTCGGCCGCGGCTGGACGCAGCCCGGCGGACGTCCGCATGGCGAGCCCGAGGCCTTGCGGCGTGCCGGTGAGGCGGCGCGCGGGGCCACGCTCTACGTCACGCTGGAGCCGTGCTCGCATTTCGGCAAATCGCCGCCTTGTGCCGATGCGGTGATTGCGGCCGGCATCAAGCGCGTGGTGGCGGCGATCGAGGATCCCAATCCTGAAGTCGCAGGCCAGGGCCATGCCCGTCTGCGTGCTGCCGGCATCACCGTGGACGTGGGTCTCTGCGCGGCGGAGGCTGCGTTCGACCACGCCGGGCATTTCCGCCGCATCCGCGACAGGCGCCCACATGTGATCGTGAAGCTCGCAGTCTCGCCCGACGGCAAGATCGGCGCCGCCGGCGGCAAGCCGGTCGCGATCACGGGCGAAGCTGTGCGCAATCGCGTCCATCTGCTCCGCGCGCAGAGCGATGCCATCCTGGTCGGCATCGGCACGGTGCTGGCGGATGATCCGCTTCTCACCTGCCGCCTGCCGGGCATGGCGGCGCGTTCGCCGGTGCGCGTTGTGCTCGACCAGAGCCTGCGCATGTCCGCGGCGAGCCAGCTCGTCCGCTCCGCGCGCGAGACGCCGCTGTGGGTGGTGGGCTCTGAACTTGCCGAGGCTGCGGCCGCCACGCGGCTTGGAGCAGCCGGCGCGCAGATCATCCGCGTACCGCCGGGAAACGCCTCCGGGCTCGATCTGCCGGCAGTGCTGCATGTGCTGGCCGAGAAGGGCATTTCGCGGCTGATGGTCGAGGGCGGCAGCCGCGTTGCGGCTTCGTTCGTGGCGGCCGATCTCGTCGACGAGATCTGGCTGTTCCGCGGCGCGGAAGAGGTCGGCAGCAGCGGCGTCGATGCGCTCGATGCATTGCCCCTGTCGAAAATCACGCAGTCGCAGGCCTACAAGGTTCATGCTAGCGAGACATTCGACAAGGATACTCTCACCATCTACGAGCGCGCCTAACATGTTCACCGGCATTGTCACCGATCTCGGCGAGATCGTCAGCTTCACGCCAACGGCGCAGGGCCAGTTGCACCGGCTGCGCATCGCCTGCAGCTACGATCAGACCACCATTGCCGATGGCGCCTCGATCGCCTGCAACGGCGTCTGCCTGACGGTCGTCGCTTCAGGTGTCGCGGGCGGCAAGACCTGGTTCGACGTCGATGCGGCCGCCGAGACGCTGGCGCTCACGACGGCAAAGCACTGGAGGGTGGGCACCAGGCTCAATCTCGAACGCGCGCTCAAGATCGGCGACGAGCTCGGCGGCCATATTGTCGCCGGTCACGCCGACGGGATCGCGACCATCGTCAGCCGCGAGGACCTGCCCGACATGGCGCGGTTCGTGCTCTCCACGACGCGCGAGCTGGCGCGGTTCATCGCCACCAAGGGCTCGATTACGCTCGACGGCGTCTCGCTGACGGTCAATACGGTTGCGGACGTGACCTTTTCGGTGCTGATTATCCCGCACACGCTGACCGTCACGACGATCGGCGGCTGGAAGGCGGGGGCCGAGGTCAATATCGAGGTCGACCTGATGGCCCGCTACGCGGCGCGGCTGACGGAAATGAAGTGACCGGCGCAGCCGGTCATTCCGGGGCGGTCCGTAGGACCGAACCCGGAATCTCGAGATTCCGGGTTCGCTTCGCGCCCCGGAATGACAGTTTAAAACTTGGCTTACATGCGTTCGGCGACTACATAGCGCCGACCCCTGTGAAACGGATTGAACGATGGCAGACGCGCGGCGCGCACCCTTGAAGGACCAGACCGACATTTCCGGCGCGCGTGCGCTGATTGTCGAGGCGCGGTTCTATGACGATCTCCAGGATGCGCTACTGGACGGCGCAGTGGCCGAGCTGAAGGCCGCCGGCCTGACGCATGACGTCATCACGGTTCCCGGTGCGCTGGAGATCCCGGCGGCGGTGGCCATTGCGGTCGATGCCGCGGCGGCCAACGGCAAGCCCTACGATGCGGTGATCGCGCTCGGCTGCGTGATCCGCGGCGACACCATCCATTTCGAGATCGTCTCGCAGGAATCCTCCCGAGCGCTGATGGACCTTGCGGTTTCGCGAAAGCTCCCGCTCGGCAACGGCATTCTCACCGTCAACACCGAGGCGCAGGCCTGGGCGCGGGCGCGCGCCAGCGAGCTCAACAAGGGCGGCGATGCCGCGCGCGCTGCGCTTGCGATGCTGCGCATCAAGCGCCGCCTGGCGCGGGCCTGAGCCATGGCCGACAACAACAAGAAGCCGGCGGGGCTTACGGAGAAGAAGGCGAACCGGCGCGGTGCGGCGCGGCTCGCGGCCGTCCAGGCGCTGTACCAGATGGATATCGCCGGCGCCGGCATCAACGACATCTTCGCCGAGTTCGAGAGCCACTGGCTCGGCAACGAGGTCGAGGGCGATACCTACCTGCCGGCCGAAGCCGCGTTCTTCCGCGACGTCGTCTCCGGCGTCGTGCGCGACCAGAAGAAGCTCGACCCCCTGATCGACGAGGCGCTGTCGAAGGGCTGGCCATTGAAGCGGATCGAGGCGATCCTGCGCGCGGTGCTGCGGGCCGGGGCCTATGAGCTCCAGCATCGCAAGGACGTGCCGGGCCGCGTCGTGGTCTCCGAATATGTCGACGTTGCCAATGCCTTCGTCGATCGCGAGGAGACCGGCATGGTGAATGCGGTGCTCGACCAGATCGGCCGTCAGTTTCGCGGTGACGAGTTCGGGCGAGGGTAAACACAGATTCCGCTGTCATCCCCCGCCTTGTGCGCAGTTGCGCACTGGGGCGGGTGATCCAGTACGCCGCGGCAGCGGTTATTGAAATCGGGCGTCTCGGCGTACTGGATCGCCCGGTCAAGCCGGGCGATGACAGTGGAGTTTGGGGCTAGCGCCGATGACCAACGCACCGGAAAACTCCGCCGAAGACTCCCTCATCGGGCGCTATTTCAAGCCGCTGGCGACCGATCCCGGTGCGTTCGGGCTGGTCGACGATGCCGCGGTCCTGTCCTCGTCCGGCGACGACATCGTCGTCACCACCGATGCCGTGATCGAGGGTGTGCACTATCTTGCCACCGACCCACCCGACACCATCGCGCGCAAGGCGCTGCGGGTGAACCTGTCCGATCTCGCCGCCAAGGGCGCCGTGCCGGCCGGCTTCGTGCTGACGCTGGCGCTGCGGAGCAAGGAGGACGCCTGGCTCGGGCCGTTCGCGGATGCGCTGGGCGAGGATGCGAAAACCTTCGCGTGCCCGCTGCTCGGCGGCGACACGGTGTCGACGCCGGGGCCGCAAATGATCTCGATCACCGCCTTCGGCCGCGTGCCACGGGGTCGGATGGTCGGCCGCACCGGGGCGCGGCCAGGCGACCGTATCCTGGTGACAGGCACGATCGGCGATGCCGCGCTCGGACTTGACGTGCTCACGGGCGGCGCTGCGGCTGCGGCGCTGGCGTCCGATCCTACCGCAAGGGAAGCTCTGGTCTCGCGCTATCGCATTCCGCAGCCACGCAACATGCTGGCGCGCGCGGTGAGGGACCATGCGTCGGCTGCGATGGACGTCTCCGACGGGCTCGCCGGCGACCTGACAAAACTCTGCGCGGCGTCGGGCGTCTCGGCCTCTGTGGACGTGGCGAACGTGCCGCTCTCGGCCGCCGCGGCGGGCCTGATCGTGCGCAACGCCGTTTGCGTCGAGACGCTGCTTGCCGGGGGCGACGATTACGAGGTGCTGTGCACGGTGCCGCCGGCGCAAAGCGATGCGCTGATTGCCGCGGGGCGGGCCGCTGGCGTTGCGGTCACGGCGATCGGCACGATCGTCGCGGGGAGCGCGCGGCCGCGCTTCCTGGACGGGCAGGGCCAGGAATTGGCTTTGAAGCGGCTGTCCTACAGCCACTTCTAGGAATTGCTCCAAATCGCGGCGTCCGGGCGATGGGCTCAGGACTTGGAGCTCAGGACTTGGAGCTCAGGACTTGCTCAGGACTTGGCCTAAATACTTGCCGAGATCGGCTTTTTCGGCCGCTTCCGGCGTTGCACCATCAAGTTGATTTTGGCAAGCTCGCGACCGACTGAGGCCGCCCCTTCGGGAAAGGGGGCGGCCTTGTTCGAAATCAAGGCGCCGCACCGCACGACGGACAATAAAAGGCGCCGGGGACACATCAAGGATCTGAGGCAAAAAATCACATGACAGCATTATGGTTGATAGTGCTCTGCGGAGTGCTTTCCGTCGTCTACGCGATTTGGGCGACGTCTTCGGTGTTGAGCGCGGATGCGGGGTCGCCGCGCATGCAGGAGATCGCAGCTGCGGTGCGCGAAGGCGCACAGGCCTATCTGCGGCGCCAGTACACCACGATCGGTATCGTCGGCATCGTCATCTTCGTGCTGCTTGTCTATTTCCTCGGGCTCTATGTCGCGATCGGTTTTGCCATCGGCGCCATCCTGTCGGGGGCGGCCGGCTTCATCGGCATGAACGTCTCGGTTCGCGCCAATGTGCGCACCGCCCAGGCGGCGACCACGTCGCTCGCCGGCGGCCTCGAGCTCGCCTTCAAGGCGGGCGCGATTACCGGCATGCTGGTGGCGGGTCTCGCGCTGCTCGGCGTGACCCTCTATTTCGGCTTCCTGGTCTATTCGCTGAAGCTCGCGCCTGACAGCCGCGTCGTCGTCGACGCCATGGTGGCGCTGGGCTTCGGCGCCTCGCTGATCTCGATCTTCGCCCGTCTCGGCGGCGGCATCTTCACCAAGGGTGCGGACGTCGGCGGCGACCTCGTCGGCAAGGTCGAGGCCGGCATTCCCGAGGACGATCCGCGCAACCCGGCGACCATTGCCGACAACGTCGGCGACAACGTGGGCGACTGCGCCGGCATGGCCGCCGACCTGTTCGAGACCTATGCGGTGACCGCGGTCGCCACCATGGTGCTCGCGGCGATCTTCTTCGCCAAGACGCCGATCCTCATGAGCATGATGACGCTGCCGCTCGCCATTGGCGGCATCTGCATCATCACCTCGATCATCGGCACCTTCTTCGTCAAGCTCGGGCCGAGCCAGTCGATCATGGGCGCGCTCTACAAGGGCCTGATCGCAACCGGCGTGCTGTCGCTGATCGGCATTGCCGTGGTGATCTACACGCTGATCGGCTTCGGCAAGCTCGACGGCGTCGATTATACCGGCATGTCGCTGTTCGAATGCGGCGTCGTCGGCCTGATCGTCACCGCGCTGATCATCTGGATCACCGAATACTACACCGGCACCGACTATCGTCCGGTGAAGTCGATTGCGGCTGCGTCGGTGACCGGCCACGGCACCAACGTGATCCAGGGCCTTGCGATCTCGATGGAGGCGACCGCGCTGCCCGCGATCGTCATCATCGCCGGCATCCTCGTCACCTACAGCCTTGCCGGCCTGTTCGGCATCGCGATCGCGACGGCCACCATGCTGGCGCTGGCCGGCATGATCGTCGCGCTCGACGCCTTCGGTCCGGTGACGGACAACGCCGGCGGCATCGCCGAGATGGCGGGCCTGCCGAAGGAGGTGCGCAAGTCGACCGATGCGCTCGACGCCGTCGGCAACACCACCAAGGCGGTCACCAAGGGCTACGCGATCGGTTCGGCCGGTCTCGGCGCGCTCGTGCTGTTCGCGGCCTACAACCAGGACCTCAAGTTCTTCGTTGCGGACTCCGCGCATCACACCTACTTCGCCGGCGTCAATCCGGACTTCTCGCTGAACAATCCCTATGTGGTGGTGGGCCTCCTGTTCGGTGGTCTGCTGCCGTATCTGTTCGGCGCGATGGGCATGACGGCCGTGGGCCGCGCGGCGAGCGCGATCGTCGAGGAGGTGCGGCGTCAGTTCCGCGAGAAGCCCGGCATCATGCAGGGCACCGACAAGCCGGACTACGGCAAGGCGGTCGACCTGCTGACCAAGGCGGCGATCAAGGAGATGATCATCCCCTCGCTGCTGCCGGTATTGTCGCCGATCGTCGTCTACTTCCTGATCTACGCGATCGCCGGAGGCGGTGCGACCGGCAAGTCGGCGGCGTTCTCGGCGGTCGGCGCGATGCTGCTCGGCGTGATCGTGACGGGCCTGTTCGTCGCGATCTCCATGACCTCCGGCGGCGGCGCCTGGGACAACGCCAAGAAGTACATCGAGGACGGTCACTACGGCGGCAAGGGCAGTGATGCCCACAAGTCAGCGGTGACCGGCGACACCGTCGGCGATCCCTACAAGGACACGGCGGGACCGGCGGTGAACCCGATGATCAAGATCACGAACATCGTGGCTTTGCTGCTGCTGGCGATCCTGGCGCACTGAACCTGTCGCGCGCTACAAACGACAAACCCGCGGTGCAAACCGCGGGTTTTTTGTTGTCCGCTTTACGGGGGACCGTCGCCATGAAGGTCGAGACGACCAAGTGTATACGGTGCGGCTGCGACATGCTGATGGCCGACACGGTCTGTCCGACTTGCGGCAGGGTGCAAGCCGGTGGCCGGCAATCCGGTGCGCGTACAATGCTGGCGGTCGCGCTGGCGGCCGCCGTCCTCATCGCCTTCAACTGGTTCAAATCTCCTGCGCCGCAAGCGAGCCCGCCTACTGCACATCCATCTGCAAACCTTCCTTCTGGATGATGCCGGCGAACTTCTTCGTCTCGGCGTCCACGAAGTCGGCGAACTGCTGCGGCGTGCCGTAGTCGGCGCGGGCGCCCATGGCGGCGATGTTCTTCTTGATGTCGTCGCGCTCCAGCATCGCCTTCACCTGGAGATTGAGCGCTTCGAGCACCCCGGCGGGGACGCCTTTCGGCAGGAACACCGAGAACCACGACGAGACGTCGAAATTGGCCAGCTCCGGTGCGCTCTCGCGCATGGTCGGCAGGTTCGGCGCGAGGTCGCTGCGCTCGGCGGTCGTCACGCAGAGGCCGGTGAGCGTGCCGTTCTGGACCTGCGGCAGGCTCGGATAGAGGTTGTCGAACAGGATCTGGATGTCGCCGGCGAGCGCGGCCTGGAGCGCGGGCCCGGCGCCGCGGAACGGGATGTGCGTCATCTTCAGCCCGGTGAGCTGCAAGAACCAGGCGCCGGTGAGGTGAGGGCTCTGGCCGACGCCGGAGGAGGCATAGCTGAGCTTGTCCGGATTGGCCTTGAGATAGGCGATCAGCTCGGCGACCGACTTGATGCCGGTCTTCGGATGCGCCGACACGATGTTCGGGATCCGGATCATGTTGGAGACCGGCTGGAGCTGGTCCGGCTTGTAGGTGAGGTTCTTGAAAATACTGTAGGCGATCGCGTTCGGCCCGGGGTTGCCAATCAGGATGGTGTGGCCGTCCGGCTTGGCGCGAACCACCTCGGCGGTGCCGATCGTGCCGCCGCCGCCGGAGCGGTTTTCCACGACGGCCGACTGGCCCCAGGTATGGGCGGCCAGGAGCCGGCCCATGACATCAGTCGAACCGCCGGCCGCAGCCGGCACGACGAGGCGGACGTTTTCGGTGGGTTTCCAGTCCGCCAGGCTCGATCGCGGCAGGATCGCTGCAGCCGACAGGCCGGCAGCGCCGGTGAGCACGCGGCGGCGGGACAACAAGGTTTTCGGCACGAATCCACTCCCAGCTTCTTGTTTTGCAGGGAGCGTATGGAACCCGGCGCGCGACGGCAAGTCGCACGCGCCGGCAAGTGCCGCGCGGAGGGCGGCACGACGCCGCAGGCTGAAGGCTCAGTTAAAGCTGAGCAGTTTGAACAGCGGCGTGAGGTAGCTCATCTCCTGGCCCGATGTCGGCGTGGTGCGGCTGATGAAGTCGAAGATCTTGCCGTCCTGGAGGCCGTAATTCGCCAGCCGGCGCACGCGCCGGTTCTTGTCGAAATAGATCGCGATCACGCGTTGATCGACCACCCTCTGGTTCATGAAGGCGACCATCCGCTCCGAGCGCTGCGAGATGTAGTAGAAGACCTCGCCGTCGAGGGTCGCGACCGTGGAGGGCGTGCCCATCACGATCAGCACCTGGTCCTGGCTCGCGCCGATCGGAATCTGCTCCAGCGCGCCGGGCGGCAGGATGTAGCCCTTCTGGAACTGCTCGCCGGTGCAGCCCGCGAGCGCCACGCCGACCAAGGCCGCAGCGGCAGCGATGCGCAGGCCGCGCCAGCGTGCATGAAGGCCGCGCCGCTGGTCTGCGCGCGGGCTCGTCTGGTTCGTTATCGTCATAGCGGAACTGATTCCGTCCCCTTGCGTCGCGCGAGGCGCTGAAGTACCGGGCTGAGGCTCTGAATGCAACACGCGCGCGCCCGCTTGCGGAAACCACAATGCTTTGGCCGTTCAATCACTTCAGGAAACCCCGGCTAGCCCCGCCGGGCACCATTGAAGCCATCTATGGCATGATCGTGACGCAGGCGCGAGAACCCATATTTTACCGCGACTTGGGCGTGCCCGATACGGTTAACGGGCGTTTCGACCTGTTGCTGCTCCATCTCTGGCTGCTGCTGCGGCGCCTGCGCACGGTCCAGGGCGCCACGGAGCTGTCGCAGGCGCTGTTCGACCGCTTCTGCGAGGACATGGACGACAATCTGCGCGAGATGGGGGTGGGCGACCAGACCGTGCCAAAGCGGATGCGAGCCTTCGGCGAGGCCTTTTACGGCCGGGTGCAGGCCTACGATCAGGCGATCGAAGCTGGCGGTGAGGCGCTGGCGGCGGCGATCTGCAAGAATATCTTGAATGGGTCCGGCATGGACCAGGCGGAGCGGCTCGCGGCCTACGCGCGGGCCACGGACGCCGATCTCGGCCGGACCGGCGAGGTCGCGCTGCTGCGCGCGGCCTTCAACTTTCCCCCGGCACTTCCCGAGGATGTCACGCCATGAGCCGACCGAATACTGGACCCGATCCCTGGCGGTCCCCCGTCATCGTTGCGCAGATTCCCGACACCGGCCTGCACCGCGAGATCGAGGCGTCGGCCGCCGAACGGCAGGTCATGGCCGAGGTCGCGGGCGTGCGGGAGATCCTGTCCGCTAACGCCAGCTTCGACGTCGTGCCGAAAAGCGGCGGCCGGGTCCAGGTCACGGGCCTCGTCCGCGCCCGGGTCGGCCAGACCTGCGTGGTCTCGCTCGATCCGATCGAGAACGAGATCGAGGAGGAGGTGGACCTGACGTTCGCCCCCGAGGCCGAGGCACGCCGCCTGTCCGACCTGATCGAGGAGGGCCAGGACGACGAGGAGCCGCCGGAGGTCATCGACCCGCCGGAGGCCATCATCAATGGCATCATCGACCTCGGCCGGCTCGCCACCGATGCCCTATTCCTGGCGATCGACCCCTATCCGCGCAAGCCGGGGGCTGTGTTCGAGGCGGAGGTCGTTGAGCTCGACCCGGCGGACCATCCCTTCGCAGCGCTGAAGGCGCTTCAGGACAAGAAGAAGGGCCAATAGCTGCCGATTCCCCGTAAGACCGCTCTGCCAGGCAGCGCGAGGCGCCTTTGCGGGAGTGGTTTGAAAACCTGATTTATCTATCTGATTTCCATATATTTCTTGCGAATCTTATGGTTTGCCGCCGGATCGCCCCGAATGCAAAAGGCTGGGGGCAAGAGGTTGTTTCGGGATAACAAAACGCTATTGTCGCGCCCCGGTCCGGGCGCGGCGTGGCGCTTGGCCGCCGCCACGTCCGTGGCGAACCCATTTCGCGGCCCCCGCTCGTTGAAGACCGCACCAGACCAGGTTTCCAGGACTTTTATGCTAAGCAAGGTTCGCATCGCGCTTGACGCCATGGGAGGCGATGTCGGCCCCGCCGTGGTCATTCCAGGCGCCGCCATCTCGCTTCAGAGGCATAGCGCGACCGAATTCCTGCTGGTCGGCGACCGCGCCAGGATCGAGCCCGAGCTCGAGAAGCACCCCGCGCTCAAGGCTGCTTCCAGGATCGTCCATACCGACGTCGCCGTCAGTGGCTCGGACAAGCCGAGCCAGGCGCTGCGCCGTGGCCGCAGGACCTCCTCGATGTGGCTTGCCATCGATGCGGTGAAGAAGGGCGAGGCGGATGTTGCGGTCTCCGCGGGCAATACCGGCGCGCTGATGGCAATGTCGCGCTTCCACCTGCGCACGCTGCCGGGCATCGACCGCCCGGCGATCACGGGGATATGGCCGACCAAGCGCGGCGAGTCCGCCGTGCTCGACCTCGGCGCCACCATCGGCGGCGATGCGCACCACCTGGTGTCGCTGGCCGTCATGGGGGCGGCGATGGCAAGCGTCCTGTTCAACAAGCCGCGCCCCACGGTCGGCCTGCTCAACATCGGGGCCGAGGAGATCAAGGGGCACGAGGAGATCCGCGAAGCCAGTGAAATCCTGCGGGCGAGGAACCTGCCGGAACTCGACTATATCGGCTTCGTCGAGGGCGACGGCATCGGCAAGGGGCTGGCCGACGTGATCGTCGCCGAGGGTTTCAGCGGCAACATCGCGCTTAAGGCTGCCGAGGGAACCGCGCGGCAGATGGCGGAATTACTCCGCAACGAGATGCAGCGGAGCTGGCTGTCCAAGCTCGGCTATCTCTTTGCGCGCAGCGCCTTCCAGGCCCTGCGGGACAAGATGGACCCCAACAAGTCCAATGGCGGCGTGTTCCTGGGGCTCAACGGACTGGTGGTTAAAAGCCACGGCGGAACCAGCGCCGAAGGCTTTGCCTATGCGATCGATGTTGGCTATGAGATGGCTCACTACGATCTCCTGAACAAGATCAATCAGATGCTCAACCGCGAGGGTGGTGCACTCAATTCCGTGCAGGCCGCGCAGGAGGCTGTTTCGTGACCAAAATTCGTTCGGTCGTGCTGGGCTGCGGCTCTTACCTGCCGGAGCAGGTGGTGACCAACGCCCAATTGGCGGCGCGTATCGACACGTCCGACGAGTGGATCGTCCAGCGTACCGGCATTCGCGAGCGGCACATTGCGGCCGAGGGCGAGTTCACCTCGCACTTGGCGATCAAGGCCGCGCAGGCCGCGCTCACCGATGCCGGCGTGGACGCGCAGTCGATCGATCTGATCGTGCTGGCGACCTCGACGCCTGACAACACCTTCCCCGCGACGGCCGTCGCCGTGCAGCACGGGCTCGGCATCAACCACGGCGCGGCCTTCGACCTGCAGGCGGTGTGCTCGGGCTTCGTGTTCGCGCTCGCCACTGCCGACAATTTCCTGCGCACCGGCGCCTTCAAGCGCGCGCTGGTGATCGGCGCCGAGACCTTCTCGCGCATCCTCGACTGGAACGACCGCGGCACCTGCGTGCTGTTCGGCGACGGCGCCGGCGCGGTCGTGCTGGAGGCGCAGGAGCAGGCGGGCAGTGCGGCGACCGACCGCGGTGTCGTCACCACGCATCTGCGCTCCGACGGCCGCCACAAGGCAAAGCTGTTCGTCGACGGCGGACCGTCCTCGACCCAGACCGTCGGTCATCTGCGCATGGAGGGCCGCGAGGTCTTCAAGCACGCGGTCGGCATGATCACCGACGTGATCGTCGATGCCTTCGAGGCGACCGGGCTCAATGCCGACAGCATCGACTGGTTCGTGCCGCACCAGGCCAACAAGCGAATCATCGACGCCTCCGCGCACAAGCTGCACATCGCGCCGGAGAAGGTGGTGCTGACGGTGGACCGTCACGGCAACACCTCGGCGGCCTCGATCCCGCTGGCGCTGGCGGTGGCGCGCAAGGACGGCCGCATCAAGCGCGGCGACCTGATTCTGCTCGAGGCCATGGGCGGCGGCTTCACCTGGGGCTCGGCGCTGGTGCGCTGGTAGAGCCACAGTCGATAAAATTTTGCCGGAATCAGCGGCGATTATCGATGCGTCTGCATTGATGAGCGCTGTTGACCGGCGTATCGTAACCTCATAATTTCAGACAACAATTGTTCGCCGTGATGTGGGGCAGGGCGATGACCGATACAAGTAAAACCGTAACGCGTGTTGATCTGTGCGAAGCCGTCTACCAGAAGGTCGGCCTGTCGCGCACGGAATCGTCCGCCTTCGTGGAACTCGTGCTGAAGGAGATCACCGACTGCCTTGAGAAGGGCGAGACGGTGAAGCTGTCGTCGTTCGGTTCCTTCATGGTCCGCAAGAAGGGTCAGCGCATCGGCCGCAACCCGAAGACCGGCACCGAGGTGCCGATCTCGCCGCGCCGGGTCATGGTGTTCAAGCCGTCGGCGATCCTGAAGCAGCGGATCAACGCCCAGCACCGTACCAACGGCGACGGCAGCAAGGTTCAACCCGAGGCGTAATCGCCTTTCGGATAAGGATTTGGCATTTGGACAAGGCGCCGGATGCGTTCCGAACCATCAGCGAAGTAGCGCAGGAACTCGACATTCCGCAGCACGTGCTGCGGTTCTGGGAGACCCGGTTCTCCCAGATCAAGCCGATGAAGCGCAGCGGCGGCCGCCGCTATTACCGCCCCGACGACGTCGACCTGCTCAAGGGCATCCGCCGGCTGCTCTACGGGGAGGGCTACACCATCCGCGGGGTGCAGCGGATCCTGAAGGAGCACGGCGTCAAATCGGTACAGGGCCTCGCCGACGGCGCGGCCGCGGTCTCGTTCGGAGCCATCGAGGACGCCATCGGCGCGAGCCTGATGGAGCCGGACGACGAGGCGCCGATCAAGGGCGTCGCCGACGCCGACGATGACGACTACCAGGGCGACGAAGAGGACGGCATCGACTTCCGCTTCACGGAGGTCGACGACGAGGAAATCCTCACCACCTTCCGCAAGGGCGGCACCCCCGCCGCGCCCGCCGGCCCCAGCGCGCTGGATCGGGAGCGGCTAGGGCGGGTGCTAGCCGACCTCGTCGCCTGCCGGGAGATGCTGGATCAGGCGCTGAAGGACGGCTAGGGCGGTATCGGCCGGCTTTGCGGGCAGTTCCGGGGCTCTGGGCTCAGAGCCAATCAGATCGCGATACCAAAATGCTGCGACCTCGCCTTGCGCAAAGCGGCGATCCTAGCTAATGGAACGACGTTCGGAGCGTGGCGCAGCCCGGTTAGCGCACTAGTCTGGGAGACTAGGGGTCGGAGGTTCAAATCCTCTCGCTCCGACCATTATCTAGCTGAATTAAAAGAACATTATCTCGGTTGCCTCACGAACCATTAGCTTTGACTGGCGCCGTGGGTTCACGGTGGGTTCAAGATCCAAGCACTCAACCGCCTCAGATGGCTTACTTCGTCAGGCCGGCGTGGCTGCATCCGCGGCCGGTTGCCTGGTGGTCCACCTAACGGAACTAGACTTGGTGCGCATTGTCCCCGCTAACTCGTTGGCGTCTACCGACCTCCTCATCGACGCTGTTTATGAGGGGGGCACGGCCGGGAACGCTGCCGACGATCCAATTTCAAAGGTTCTCAGGGGGGTCGGAAACCAGGGCGGGTTTCGCGAAGCTGGGCGCGGCCCGGACAAGAAGTTTGTCGTACTCTACACCAGTGGTGAGGATAACGATTGGCCAGACAAATTGGATCTGAGCACGGGCCAATTCATCTATTTCGGAGACAACAAGAAACCGGGACACGAGCTCCATAAAACACCCGGTAATCAAATCTTGCGGCGCGCTTTCGAGCTTTTGCATGGTCCCGCCGAATTGCGCGCAAAAGTGCCACCGTTCTTCATCTTCAAAAAATATCCTACAACGGCGAGCTCCCGATCTGTCCAGTTTAAGGGGTTGGCGGTGCCGGGGTTTCCCGGTCTGCCATCGACTGCCGACCTCGTCGCCGTCTGGAAGACGACCAAAGGTCAGCGCTTTCAGAATTACCGCGCCGCCTTCACCGTGCTGGATGTACCGATGATTGCACGTGCGTGGTTATTGGAGTTGGCTGCTGGGAATGGCGCGGGTTCAGTCTCTGCGCCTGCGCCATGGCAAGACTGGGTGAAGTCAGGTCAAGCGAAAGCCTTGGCCTCGGAGAATACAACCGCCATCAGAAGCGCTGAACAGCAACGTCCTGACACTCCGACCAAGATGGCGATTTTGCGAGTAGTCTTCGAATATTTCGAACCGGCGCCCATTGCCTTCGAGGCCTTTGCCGAGAGCTGGCCCCGGTTGTTTGGACAGCGCCCCGCTGGATTTAAGTGGATTCCTGCCGGGTTATGCTGAACGCGGGGCTTTACGGTTTTGTCGTTGCGTCGGGAGGGCGTAGCCCGACCAGAGCGACGACAAAACCGTCGGCGACGGTCATGCGGCCATCACCATAGCTTGCGTGCCGAAGTAAGCCTCGTCGGGCGTGCGCCCGTCAAGGCTCGAGTGAGGGCGTCCCTGATTGTAGAAGGCCAGATACTTGGCAATTGACGCTCGCGCCTCGGACACGCTGTCGTAGGCGCGGAGATAAACTTCTTCGTATTTGACCGTGCGCCAGAGCCGCTCGACAAACACGTTGTCGCGCCAGGCGCCCTTGCCGTCCATGCTGATGGCGATCTTCGCGTCCAGCAGCACATCGGTGAACTCGAGGCTGGTGAACTGGCTGCCCTGATCCGTGTTGAAAATCTCGGGCCTGCCGTGCTTCGCCAACGCCTCCTGGACCGCTTCGACGCAGAAGGCCGCCTCCATTGTGATCGAGACGCGATGGGCCAGGACCCGTCGGCTGAACACATCGACGACCGCCGCGAGATAGACGAAGCCACGCCGCATCGGAATGTAGGTGATGTCCATTGCCCACGCATGGTCGGGCCGCTCGATCTTCAATCCGCGCAACAGGTACGGGTAGATCTTGTGACCCGGAGCCGGCTTGCTCGTGTTCGGGCGACGATAGACCGCCTCGATCCGCATGCGCTTCATCAGCGTCGCGATGTGGCGGCGACCGGCGTATACGCCCTCCCGCCGCAGCAACGATCGCAGCATACGCGCTCCCGCGAAGGGATAATCGAGATGCAGCTCATCGAGCCGACGCATCAAGGCAAGGTCCTCGGCCGAAACTGGCCGAGGTTCATAGTAGACCGTGCTGCGAGCCAGCTTCAGGACCTTCGCCTGGCGCACGATAGAAAGATCATGATCGCGGTCGATCATCGCTTTGCGCTCAGCAGGCCCGCCTTGGTGAGCGCGCCGGACAAAAAATCGTTTTCCAACGCCAGCTCGCCGATCTTGGCATGTAACGCCTTCAAATCGACCGGCGTCTCGGCCGATGTCTTGTCATGCCCAAACACGCCGGCGGCGCCTTCCAGGAGCTGGTTTTTCCAGATCGTGATCTGGTTCGGATGAACATCAAACAGTTGCGCCAGCTCCGCCAGTGTCTTGTCGCCTTTGACCGCAGCCAAAGCAACCTTCGCCTTGAATGCCGGAGAATGCGTCCGGCGGCTCTTCTTCGTCATCTTCGCTCCTGATTCGCAGCAAGAATCCTCGCCGCTGTCAGGCAGAAAATCCACTCAAGCTACTGTCCGAATTTGCGGGGCCAGCTCTTTATTGATCTCGTCCGGTCACCGGCAGGGGGTCAATGTGAAGAGTGTATCGTTGTTCTCAGGCTGTGGCGGATTTTGCGAAGGCGTTGAGCTGGCTGGTTTTGAAGTGGCGGTTGCTGTGGAGATGGACAGCCACTCGTGCATGACATATCGCGCAAACTTTCCAAGGACACCGCTTTTCGAGGGCGACATTCACGATTTCCTTGCCGCCGGTAGCAACCATCTCACGAAATATAAGCTTGAAAATGTAGATCTCGTCTTCGGTGGTCCTCCTTGTCAGGGCTACTCACAGATCGGTCCACGTGACCTGCTGGACGGCCGAAACGAATTATACCTTCAGTTTGCGCGCGTCTTGAAGACGTTGCGTCCGCGAATGTTCTTAATGGAGAACGTTCCAAACCTTTTGCTGATGGAGAAGGGGCATTTCCGTGACGCTATCTTGGCGCACCTAAGATCGATCGGCTACCGAAATTCTACTTTCGTAAAACTGTCTGCCGCGGACTACGGCGGCAGGCTCGGGAGAGAGTATTCTTCTTTGGTACACGGGACGATATTGATCTCGAGCTTGACCTGCGGGACTTCGCCGAATCGGTCTTAAAAAAAATCCGGGTTACCAAACCTGTCGTCGTACGGGATGCTATCGGGGATCTGCCGCCCAATGTCGTGCATAGCGGCGAGACCGCGCCATATCCAAAGTTGCCCAGCGAGGCTTCTCCGTTCTTGAAGAAAATGCGTCTGGATGTATCGAGCGGGTACTATACCAAGGCAACAAAGCGAAAGCGGGCGATTGGAAGCGATGATCCAGCGCTACTTCACAATCACCACACTAAGGAGATGCAGCAAAGGCGGGCGCACCTCATCAGTTTTTTGAAGCCTGGAGCTAAGGCGGATAGCTTGCCAAAGCACATTTGGAATGGCGCGCGTCCCGAAAAATGGCGACGACTGCATCCCGATTTGCCGTCGTACACGATTTTGGCACAGATGCATCGTGACTTGAGCGAATGGGTGCATCCCTGGCTCGAGAGATGGATTACCGTCCGCGAGGCCGCGCGCCTGCAATCGTTTCATGATGGCTTTGTCTTCATGAGCTCGGAATGGCAGCAACTGAAGCAGGTCGGCAACGCCGTTCCCCCGCTCTTGGCTTTTGCAGCAGCAAAATTGGCTGCCGCGATTTTACAGAAAGCTTCAAGGCATGCCGCGCGTAAGAGTTCGCTCAGGCGCTCAGTTCGGCCAAAAATGCCTGGCCCGTTAGGGACGTTCGCGCCGAAGATCCGAAAGCAAGCTGTCCGAGCTTAGTCTCACGATATCACACCTCCCTGGGGCTACGCCGCGATTGCGAGAGGTGAAGAAGTGCCATGGGCCGGGCTCATTCGCCTTCAGTATGTCGTAGGAGATCGGAATGGCACAGAACCGCTCGCACGCTGTTATGGCACAGCGCACTGAAGCCAAGGACAGCCGGGACGACTTCCCCACGCCGCCATGGGCAACGCGCGCTCTAATGGAGCACGTCATATCTGATTGTGGACCATTCAGCTCACAATGTGCTTTGGAGCCCGCCTGCGGCGAAGGGCACATGGCCAAGGTGCTATCGGAGTATTTCGGCGAAGTGCGAGCATCCGACGCCTTTGCCTATGGATATGGTGATGTCCGCGACTACCTCGAGGTTCCCCATGAGGCAAACGCTGTTGATTGGGTCATCACCAATCCTCCGTTCCGGCTCGCGGAGGAGTTCGTGCATCGATCACTCGTTGTGGCGCGTCGCGGCGTCGCTGTATTAGCTCGAACCGTTTTCATAGAAAGCGTCGGCCGCTATCGACACCTTTTTGAAAAGTCGCCGCCAGGCCGAGTCGCCCAGTTTGCGGAGCGAGTGCCGATGGTGAAAGGTCGGCTGGATAGAAAAGCTTCGACGGCGACCGGCTATTGTTGGCTGATTTGGTTGTGTCACGAACAAGGTCCAACGCCACGTCTCCTATGGATTCCTCCATGTCGACGGCTGCTTGAACGTGACGCGGATTATCCAGTGTAGTTAGACCTCGTTCGCGTTGTCCGCCCAAGAAGGTGTCCGACGTCGTTTGGCTCACCACCATGAACTGGGCTTCATCGCTCCCAGTCGTAGTTCCAATGCCAATTCTGGTGTAAGATCAGCAATCTGGTGTGAAAACTACCAAGGACGGAGGTTTCGTGGGCAGGCCAATCGGAAGCGTGAACAGGGAAAAGCCCTTCAACGACGCTCTCCGCGTTGCGCTCCGGGGCGACCCGCTCCGTCTGCGCCGGATTGCGGAGAAACTGGCCGAAATGGCAGAGGAGGGGGATCTGGCAGCCATCAGGGAACTTGCCGACAGGCTAGACGGGAAGCCAACGCAGGTCGTCGATCGCCGTGATGTGCCAATAGAGGAGCTGTCTGACGCGGAGCTCCACCTCATCGCGTCGGGTGGGTTGACGGAAACAAAGGGGCCGAAGGTTCTCCTGATCCCACCGGCATCAAAGCTCAAGACCTAAGCTAGGCTGTAGCGCGGTCGAGATGGGCCAATAGCCGGATCACCTGAGTTGCCTGCCAATTGCCGCCGCGCGGTGCCGTCACCTTCCGCTCGTTCAAGATTGCCGAGATGCGTTTGGCGGGAAGACCACGAAGCGGTTGCACGATGAATAGAAGCTCCTTGGCGCGCTCTTCCGCTTCTGCTTGACGAAGTTTGCCAATGTTCGGGTTGCCGAGCTGCTTGCCGCGCGCCTTAGCGGCTGCGAGGGCTTCCCTGGTGCGCTGAGCGATCCGTTCGCGCTCCTTCTCCGCGACCGCGGCATGAATGTGCAGCATGAACGGGTCCACGTCGGGCCCCAGTTCGGTCACGATGAACGGGATGCGCTGCACCATGAGGCCACTGATGAAGTGAACGTCACGGCTTAGTCGATCAAGCTTAGCAATGATAATCGGCGCGGAGCGTGCCTTGCTGCCTTTGCCGAGCTTACGGGCATGCTTCATAGCTGCCGCTAGTTCAGGCCGCCGCTCAAGTGCGTCAGCTCCCTTGCCGGTCTCTACCTCCCGATATTCGGCTGCTATCGTGTAGCCGTGATGCGCGCAGAACAATCTGATGGCCGTCTGCTGTGCCTCCAGGCCAAGGCCGCTGCGGCCCTGCTTGGGTTTTGAAACGCGAATGTAGGAAACGGCGGGGCGCATAGAATTTTTATCCTCTTCAGATTTACACGTGATCGCACGTTCACATGTAAACATGATTTGGTGCCAAGCTACCAGAGGTTTCCCGGCTTTCCCGTCGAACTCACTCGCGAAATCAAACTGCATTCTAGACGAGAGATACTTCGCGCGAAGCCTCGGAGTGGCGAGCGCAAGCATGCTTACCTGATCGAGGGTAGGGAGGGGAAAAACTTGCCGAAAGCATGCTTTCGATTTTGATTTTGAGGCTCGAAAATTGATCCTTGCTCGAAGGCAAATTGCCCGACGGTTTCGATGTCGGCTTTAGGAAAGGCGGACCTATTCGGAAAGACTAGGGATGTCAGCCAATGACCTTGGCCGTCGATACCGAGCATCATTTGATTGTGGCGCACGAGGTAACGAACAGCGGCTCGGATCGAGCGACCAGGACCGACTTATTCCGTAACATCTGATCTGCGCAAGGAGCATCGATAACCGCGATGGATGGCTGCATTGATGCCAGCAGCTGACGCGATTACGCGTTCAATGAGTAGTTGATGATGACGATCATCTCTTGGAGCTGCTCCGGCGTCGTGGTGGCGATCGTCACCGGCGCACCGAAGCTCATTGGTGTAACGCTGCTCGCTACCAGGCCCGCGAGATCGGGCCCGGCCCCCGTCAAGCTCACCGAGGTGCCACCGACGACGATCGGGTATGGCGGATTGCTGCCGACCTTTGCCAGGATACGGGTGGCGGAAATCGAAGCGGCGTGCGTGCTGGTGTAGTAGGGAAGCTCGTCGGTCGAGATTGTCAGGTCAGCGGTACCGGTCGCTTTCAGGCGATTCCAAACGTCGGGCCGGTCACGCCGCAAATCGAACGCTTGGAACAGTCCCACCCGGCCGGCTTTGAGCGCCAGCACGTTGAGCCGCTCGCGCAGCCCGTTGGCGACCATCGTCCTGAAGCCTCCGCCGCCGTCGCGGGCGGTATAGCGTAGATGCAAGACGACATCGGAAATCGTGCCGTAGTCGAAGGGCTGCAGTTTCGGGGGAAGCTCCAGCACGAAAGTGCCGCACGCGCCGCTGCCCTCGAACGGCAGATAGCGCTCATCGCCGAGTTCGAGTGCGAACAGGCCGCTGTCGTCGTCGCCGCGACTTGTCGCGATCGACTGGATCGACCCGACGTTATAGCGGAATCGTGTGTCGCCAGCTGGGTCCTCGGCATAAGCTTCCGCGTCAGACGCTGCGCCGACCTTGCGGCCCGTATCGAAGCGCACGCGGTTCGAGGTTTGCGTCAGCTTCAGGGGCACCGAAGTGTAAGGGCCGGCCACGCACGGGACCGACACGCTCAGCGCCTTGATCCGGCGGAAATAATGGCCGGGATGATCGAGATCGAACACCGCCTCCGGAACCTGGATGCCGCATCGCCCCGTGGTGCGCAGTTCGATCAGCGCGATCGGATCGAGCCGCGCAAGCGACAGATGCTTGGTGATCTCGCGCTCACGGACGTTTCGCTTGAGATAGGCGCTGTCCATCCGGCGCAGATCGACGATCAGATTCTCGGCCGCGGTGATGCCGCGACGGGTGTCGTTCCACTGACCTGGACGAACGAACGACTCGGTCAAACCGAGCTCGAAGTTGAAACAGCGCTCCGCCGCCTGGGCCGCTTCGAAGGCCAGGTTGAACATCTGCTTGGAGAGGCCGCGCAACTGTTGCGCCAGCCATTCGAAGAGCTCGCGGTTGGTGAACTTGGTCCTGAGGTAAGTCTCCTCGGCGGCCGCCTGCTGTTGCTTCACGCCGTGCAGACGCAACTGCTCCTTAGCGATGGTCTCGCGAATACCCGCGATGGCGATCTCGATGTCGGATTTCTCTATCTCACGCTGAGCCATCTGGGCGCTATGGTCCCAATCCTGCTGGCGAACCAGGTAGTTGCCCTGATGCTCAAGCATGCTTCCGGCCTTATCCAGTGCTGCCGCGAGCGCTCCGAGGGTGCCTACCACCAGGTCGCGAGCTCCGGAGGCAATATTGGTGCCTCCGGTCTGGACGTTTACGGTCGGTGATCCGCCAAAGCCAGCTCCGCCGACCATGAAATTTGGAACGAACGCGAGCCCGCCCGAAGCGACGTAGCCGATCGCGATGGCGGCCTGGAGGATGAAAGAGGCCCCATAGGACACGTTGGCGGCGATTTCCCAATCGTTCATGTACGGCCGGCCGGCGTAGAACGTCTGCGTCTCCTGATGCATCTGCCGGGTCTTCGTCGCGCTTTCGATCGTCCGGCCCGCAGCTTTGATCTCTTCTCGGAGCGTCGGTGTCTGTTCGCTGAGGATGCGGATTTCTTGCTCGGCCTTGAGCCGCGTCAGCCCTTCGCTATCCCGGCTCGCCAGTGCCTGCGCCATTTCCCTGTTGAAGGAAGCCGCAATGTCGGTCAACTCGATGGCGTGGCGGAGCATGACGCGGAACCGATACGGCGGCCGCGACGCGCTCAACCCGGCCAAGATTGCCGACAGGGGCAGTCCGCCGGCGACGGCTTTGATCATCTCCTCGACCGAGAGCGGCGGCGCGAACAGCGACAGCGTGCGCTCTACGCCGTCGATGTTGCGGCTGTTGCGCAGATTGAACTGACGCTCTTCGAGCAGATCCCACAGCGCGAAAAGCTTCTCGCTCGGCGGGATACAGAAGTAGAGGCTTTCGAGCGAAAGCGGGGCAGGCGGCAATTCCGCGCCGCCATGCGGCAGCGCCGACAGATCGGGAAGCAGGTTCTCGATCTTGCGCAGCGCATTGCCGAACAGGTCGAGCTTGGTTTCGAGCTGGTTGTAGGTCTCCGACGGAACCTCGACCGCGGGCGGCACAAGCTTGGGCCGCGGCCCCAGCAATCGTTCCGCGCGCGAGTAGTTGAGCCCCGCGATGACCAGATCTTCGAGCTGGTCGCGCCGGAAGAACTGGTCGCCGCGTGCGATGAACATCCTGATCGTCAGATCGACGATCGCCTGCTGAAAGATGACCGTCCGCGAGCGGGCCACCAGATAGGGCTTGATGGGGTTGCGTCGCCATTCGAGCACCGAGTCGGCGAGCTCGGTTTCGATGGCGCCGTCCGGGTCGCGCGCAAGCCGGTCCATGATCGCCGACACCAGCTGTTGGCCGTATTCGCCCGAGTCCCGCAGATAGAACGGCTTGGTGTTCCAGTAGCGCTTCGGCGGCGGGTCGTTGGACGACCCGAGCGGATCGAAGATGTAGCGCAGCCACGCTTCGGCCTCGTCGAAGCGTTCCGCCTCCATCAGCTTGCTGGCGATCAGATGGGGAGCGTGAAACGTCAGCTCCCAATTGTAGGCGGCGTAAGCGCTCTCCCGGCCGAACTCGAGCTCCTCCCTCGGATAGGGCGGATAAATGCTCGAATCGGGCGCGTGTCCATTGACCGCATCCTCGAACTTGAACGGGCCGACCTCAAGCTGACTTGCGCGCGCGAGCAGAGCTGACACGCCGCCTTCGAAAAAGCGTTCGCGCAACTTGCACATCAGCGGGTGATAGAAGTTTCGTACGACGATCCCGTAACGGGTCGCCCGGTAGCTGTCGTACTCGGCGAGGATGCGGGCGTATTCGGGGTCGGCTGCCAGCCGGCTCAGCACGGCGTCCTTGCCGGCTGGAGTCGGTGCAGCGGCGAGGAGTTGCAGATACTTCGCGATGAGCGCAACGGTGTCGACGAACAGCCGGCGCACATTGGAGAAGGTCTTGGTAGCCTGCCGCGTTCCCTTTTCGTCAAGTTTGCCATAGAAGCCGGGGATCAGGATGTATCCTCGCTGGTTGTCCTCGAAGAAATAGGGCATCAACGTGCCGAACACGAGCATCGTCCGGTCGGCGGCGGACCACCTGTTGCCGACGTTCATCAGCAGCGAGATCAGGCGGTCGATCTCGGAGGCCTGCAGCGGATAGCTCACCCGGAAAGTGCCTGGCGTGCGGCCGAAAATCGTTTGGAAGGCGGTGCCATTGGCAAAGGTGGAGATCGCTAGCTCGTCGTCCTGGTCAAGATTTTGCTCTTCGAGTCTTTGTCCTCTGAGACGCGTGTCCTTGAACCGTGGCAGCAAGTGGATGCTGCCGGGCTTGTCCTGCTTGGCTTCGGGATAGCCCTTGCATCCGGTCAGTAGGAAGTAGCCCAGCCGGACCAACCCATCGCCCTCGTAGTAGACGTCGACGGCGAAGCGTCCTGGATCCGGCGTCACGGTCAGGAATATCGCCTGCTGATCGAGTGGCCTGGGCATCTCCGGCGTAACCACGACGCCGCGGGAAACACGCCGCGGCAGCCACTTCTTGCCGGTGTATTCGCTGATGGCGAGGTTGATCTCCGTGTACCGCTTGGCCGGGGGCGGCTTGGAGTCCTTTGGATCGGGATAAATCACCGTTTGGTCTTCGTTTCCCTTCTCGAGAAAAGTCGCCCAGGCGAGAAACAGCCGCTTGTTACGGTAGAAGGCGATCAGATGCTCGCCCGCGATGTCGAGGTCGATCTTCTGCCACGACGTCCAGACGCGTTCGCGCTGCAATACGCGGTGAAAATACGACCGGGGCTCCCCGCCTTTGGTGCAGGCGAAGACATGGAGGTCGTCGCGGTTGAAGTCGTAGCAGGTGGCGAGCACGTCGAGGAACGCGATCTCGTCGAGACGATCGAGGTAGCCTTCGAATGCAGCGTCGATGTTTTCCGCGTTGATCTCGTTCTGCAGCAGCTGCCCTTCCATGTCGGCGAACGGTTCGGTCTTGTCGTCACGCCATTCGGGGCGGATGTAGTACTGCGCCTCGACGAAGACCTTCCGGTTCACCTCCCAGACACGGTAGTTCTTCATCCAGTCCCACCATTGCCAGTCGAGATCGCCTTCTAGATCGGCGGTGGCCTTGGGCTCGAGCCCCGCGATGCAGCGCTGGATGAAAAGCTGCAGCGTCTCGTGCACGTGGACGATCCGTGACGAGGGCATCTTCGCCGACCATTCGGTATCGGTGAGGAAGTAGTCGTAGAGGTCAGCCTTGCCGGTGAGGCCCGGGTTGACGGCGAGAAGGTAGGCCACCAACGCGTCGCGCTTCTGCTCGCGGATTGGGTCCATGATGCCCTTGAGTGCGTCGAGCCAGTCGGCATCGGCGTAGCGCGCGCGAAGCATCCGGCGGGCATTGCGCCGGTCTGAATCTCCGAGAGTTGCCCCGGTGTAGGCGACTGCCTCGGCGAGGGGGACGCCCAGCGCGTGCAGGAGGCCGACTGCGCGAGCGAGCGACCGCCACGTCGCAGGCCTGCGGTAGTCCGCAAGCGTAAAGGCGAGTTGAGCGTCTGCGTCGGCGACCCGGTCGCGCGGCCAGCCGGTCAGAATCGCGAGCATATCGAGCAGCGGATCTTTGGCGGGCCCGGGCGCAAGCGCTATTTGGAACACCGACGGTACGGTGACGTACTGGTCCGGCTGGCCGGGAAGCGCCACCGCTGGGTATTCGGCGATCAAAGCGAACGCATCCGCAAGCTCGATCCAGCTGGCAAGAGCGACCGCCGGGCGGCCCGACTCGAACGGAGTGCCATCGAGCGCGAGCCAACCGAGGTTCACCGCGTTCTCGAACATGAAGGCGACGGTTTCCGCGCTCGGATCGAACGGCGCGATCAGCCCCGCAACCGCGTGGGCGAGTCGCAGCGCCCGGTAGAGATTTGGCGTGGTCGCAAACGACAGGACGACGGCCTCGTTAGCGATCTGTCCGGTGGTGAGGACGTCGACCAGTGGCGTCTGAACGCCGCCCACCAGCAACCGCGCGCCGCGCCAAAGGGGCGCTCGGCCACGCAGGATTGCGGCCGAAAGTTCCACCGGTATGCGCAGCAACGCCGCCACCGCCGTGTTTGCGGCAGCAAAGGCCACCGTTCGCAGGGCCGAGACGGCGAGGCCTTGCATGATGTCGCGCAGCATCGTTTTGCGCAAAGCGTCGAGCGTCGGCGTTGCAACGATGGCGTCTATCTCCGCTTTTATCGCAACGGCATCGACCAGGCCGGTGAGCGGCCCGTCGATCACAGCTTTCGCCAGCGTTGCGGCGGCTGCGTCCGGCGTATCGAGACGAACCATGTCCGCAAGCTTTGCGATTGCGCCGGCGTCGAGCCCGGGCTGACGCTGCAGGAACGCTTCGAACGCGGGGATCTGCTCGAAGGCTGTGACGCTGTCATCGTAAGGCGACTGGTTCGCTGCGGCGGCCGCGAGCAGGTCTTTGCGGATCGCTTTCAACACAGGAGTGATGCCGTCGTCGGCAAGATCCCATGCGGCTAGATCGTCGGCCCGACGGGCGAGCCGATATTCGAGCTCGGCGATTCTCACGGCGACCTTCCCAACCGCTCTTGCATCCTTGACGAAACCGCGCAAACGGGACGTATCGGCGAGCGGATCGACGCCAGTCAACCGCTCGAGACCGACGAAATCGGCCGCCTTGAGGCCGAGCGCGCGGGTGAGGCCGACGCGGCCATAGAGCGCCGCCAGCGCGCGGAACGTCAGCGGCGGGTTCGGCCCCAGCAGAGCGGCGTTGTCGAGGCGTTGCAACAGAAGTGCTAGGTCCGCCGCACGAATGCTGAAGGCCGTGGCGAGATCGGGCGCCACGGCGGCAAGCTTGCGGCCACTGCCGGGTGTCGTCGCCTCATCCGACTCGTTCTTCCGGATAGCCGCGGGTGCCAAGCCCGGATCGAGCGGCCCGGTCGAGGCCGGATTCTGGAATAGGCGCGCATGATCGGACGGCTCGCCGTCCGTAGGAATCACGTCGAGCCAGGTGATCAAGCGGCCTACCTCGACGGACAATTCGATCGACAAGCGCACAAGGTCGGCGAGCGAGCGCAGAGCGGCGCTTGCGAGGTTGCCGACGCCGAGCTTCGGCCCTGCGGCAAGCCGATCGATATCGCGCGGCGCAAGATTTGATTTCCGCGCCAGCCGCAGCACGCGATGCATGCGGTCAAGCACGTCGTCGTCGAGGTTGACGATCTCCTTGTCCGCGAGATTGCAGTTGCTCTCGAGGTGACGCACGTAGAGGTCGATGAGCTTGCGAACATAGGCTCCCGTCAGCAGCAGCTCTGCTCCGCGGTAATCGAGCCCCGTGCGCTGCGTGAATACGTCAAGCTTCCTCATCGCGGCCGCGGCCGTCGGGCCGGGCACGGCCCAAATCGCCGGCTGATCGGCAACGGACGGAGCGAAGATCAGCGCCCGCTCGGCGGCTGACAGGCCGAGCGTCTCGGCCGCGATCACGTCCTGCGAGGGCACCGCCAGGGCTTCCATGAGCGTGGCGCGGTCGACACCTGCCGCAGAGAGGAACGCACGGGTCTCGGTGTGGAACAAGTCGAAGGGAAGGCCGAACGCCGCCTTGCCCCCGGCGATGCTTGTATAAGCTGCGGCGTTAACATATTCTGGCGAGGCCGCCCGCTCCTCGGGCGAGCCATGGGTTTGTCGCAGGCGGCGCAACGTCCAGAATCCGCCGGTCTGGTCCACAGCGACTGTGATCGTCTTGTCGCGCAGCATGAACCGGCCGGTCGCATAGGGGCCATAGACAACGGCTGCATCGCCAATTTCAAAACCCGCCGCGCGGACGGTTGTGAGCAGCGACTGTGACGCCTTACCGGCTGCCACCGGATCCGCGAAGGTAAATCCGGCGTCGGGCGCGATGGCTTCTTCCAGCAGTTCGCAAACGATGTCGATGTGCGGGACCGGCACGTCGGTATTGTCGCAGTTGAGGTCGATCTCCCCAATGTCCGGCCGCCGCGAAAACAGCACGTCCTTCGCCGTTTTCGTGCTCGGCCCGGGCGGCTGCGTGGTGTCCATCACCAGACGGTTGCGCAGGAACCGCATCACGTCGACGAAGTAGGCTGCAGCGCCGTAGATCGAACGGCAGTGCGTGCACTCGCAAACATCGGTCGACCCGAAAAGCGCCTTGAGGTCGGGTTGCTGGGCTATGATCTTGTCGATCTGCCGGGCAAAGGCCGTGGCGCTCGCGCCTTGGAACGCGGCCGGAAACGACATCGTGCGCAGATTCGTCGCCACCATTACGGCGGCGAGGTTGGTGTTCTGCGCGGTGCGGAACACGCGCGTCGCCTCGGTCGCACCCATGTCGGCAGCGCGTTTGGCGTCGGCGGCGAAGCGTGTCCGGCCGGCATCGACGATGTCGGCCGAGGAGGTGTACCCGGCCTCAAGCAGGCCCTCGGTCTTGCGATAGTCGCCAGTGAGCTGGAATACGCGCTGCACCTGCTCGACGCTGCGCATCACTTCGGGAGCGACGCTCGCCGGATCGACGCCGGCCGCCTTCAGGAACGGAACAACCTTGTGCTCGCGCAGTTCGAGATCGGGATGGGCCTCGAGGAACGCCACCACCTTGTCGTGATCGGGGATAGCGCGGGGCCTGCGGCGCGCCAGTTGCGCGGTGAACGCCGTCGTCGGAAAGGCCTTCTCGAAACGGCGCACGATGATCGAAGACTGGCGCCGGGCGAGCGTGGGATCGATCGGTTGGCCGCCAAGGTTGATGCGCTGGGTGCCGCGGGCAACGATGTCGGTCCAATCCTTGCGTTCGAGTTGCGCGAGCTTGCGAACGTCGCCGGGGGTCCTCGCGCCGAGGCTTTCGCTGACTTCCTCGACGAGCCCGAGGTTGAAGCCGAGGAGTTCGCCGAGCTTGAGCCGCGTCTCGGCTCGCTCGCGGTGCGCGGGCACGAACGCGCCGAGATTGTCGAGACGTTCGTAGAGTTTTCTTAGGTCGGCAACGTCTACCGGTCCAAGCAGGGCGAGGATCTCCGGTGCTTTGTCGGCGTCGATCAAGTTCTCGACCATACCGAGGATATTGCGGGGCACCTCCTTGCTCACATAGGCAAGCGCCTCTTCGCGAAAGCGCTGCAGCGTCTCCTTGATGGCGGCGGCCTCTTTCTCCACGGAAGGAGGTACGAGCCGCTTGCGAACAGCCCGTCGAATCGCGGCTTTGGCGAGATCGGCGTCGAGCAGCACCGCCTCGAACAGCACGGCCCGGCTGTCGCTGCCGAAGCCGACCGGTATCTGGACGGCGCGCGGCCGATTATGTCCGACGCCGAATAATCCGTCCTCCCGCAGCAACGCATAGAAGTAGTCGGGCCGCACCTTGGACAAATCGGTCAAACGATGCGCGACTACGAAATGTGCGATTCGCCCTGTGTCGATGCCGGTTTCGCGGGAGAGGAAGTCGCCCTCGTCGGAGTCGGCTTCGCGCGCCACATCGCTGGCGGGGACTTTGTCAATCAGCGGAAGGAGTTCGCGGTCGATCCGCTCGAACTCGCTCTCGACCGCTCCCTCCGGCATCGCGACCGTGATGTCGATTGCCGCGTCGCGCGGTGCGTTCATCAGGAGGTCGCGGCTGGTCGGAGCGTACAGCACCGTCCTGCGATCGGCTGTGAGAACCCGGACGCCGAGATCGGCGGCTCCCTTCTCAGCGCGCGCGAACTCCGCGGCGGTGTAGGCGATCCGGTAGGAACCGCTGCGGTCGGTGGTCGCCTCGCCGAGCGTCTGCTCCGCGCGAAAGTCGCGATCGATAGCGATGGCAACAAGTCCCGGCACCGGTGTCCCGTCCTCGAGCTTGACTGTGCCGCCGACCGTGAAGGCTGTAGGGTCCTGCGGGCTGCCGTCCATGGGAGCGCCGAACTCGCTTAGAAGCTTGTTGAGTGCGTCGGCGGTCCGCTGGTCGACGTCGCCGTTGACGACGAGTTGAAACCGCTCTGCCAGCTGTTTTTGCCACAGTGAGACGAGGTGTGCGGTCCAGTCTTCATACGTCTGGGCGCGCAGCTCGGACACGAGTCCCTGCTCCTGCGCACGGCGGTCGCTGTCGGAAATGCCGGGCTGATTGCGGATCAGGAACAGCAGGCCTGCGTGAAGCGCGGCGACGGCAGCGCCTTGGGATCGCGGATGAACGGCCTGAATGGGATTCACGTGCCGCCTCCCACGAAATGCGATCGTTGCGCGATCAATATAGGTTAAGATAGCAGGAAATCACAACTTCTGGAAGAGCCACCGAGGTTCGTCTCGGTTTAACTGGTGGCGCGGATTACCGCCCAGCCGGCCGCGTTCCTTGCAGGGGTGGGCCCATGAAGCCATCGCTCGACCGCAGGATGCGGCAATTACCGGATCGAACGATCATCGATCGCTTCTGGGACGCCTTACTGTACGCGCCTTCGATGATCGGCATTTACTTCACAAAGCTTTTTGCCTTGTTGAATCTATCGACCCAGAACTTCACAAACTGCTCGTTCGTCGTCACGGTCTTCTTGGCGGCATCCGTCAAGTTTCCCTTTTGAGCCGCCGAGATATTTGCTTTGGGGGCCAGGAGAATGTTTCGCAGCCCCGTTATTCCTTGCTGATGCAACAAATATGCTGCCGCGCCTGGGTTATCTTTCATGAATTTTTCGAGCAGCTTATTGCCGGCTTCGATGCTGGTCGCCTCTTTGAGATTTTTTTCATTGTAGTCCTGCTTGTTCTTGATATCGATGCGCAGCCCGGGTATCTCGCCTATCTGTTTCCTGAGCGTTTTCTTGTCGTCTTTCACTTTCTGGGTTACCTTGTCACCCTTGAGTTCATTTAACTCCCGCAGCTGTTTGCGCAGGTCAGTATTCCGATCTTCTAGACTCGTCGCCTCCTTTGCGAGTGCCGCTTTCTCGGCGACCAATTTGTCCTTTCGCCCGATCGATTCCTTTGCCTGTCGGATGCGTTCCAATACCACGAACGTCCCGTACCTTATGTTTTTCGTGGGATCCAGGATGGCCTTGTCCGACCAGGCGAATTTCTTGTCTGGCGCGCTCTTGTTAAATCGACTACGTCGGGCACTTGAGAACTCCGTCGCGTCGTAGGTTTGTGCCTTGCTCAGTTGAAACAAGCCACGATAGCTTCCCGTGACGGAGTTCGGATCGCCACTGGATTCAACATTAATCAGCGCCTTTAAATCGGCTACGGTGAGACCTGCCGAAGCAATGTCGTAATCCTTGGCAGCCGTTTCCACATCAGCTTTGAATTTTTCAACTTTCGCTGCGCCAGCTTTGAGAATCTCGTCTTCCGAGTCGCTGCCGGTCTGATCGGTATACACCAGGGGAGAATTGTTCGAATACCGATAGAGATTGATTCCGTCTGCTAAACCGCTTGGGTCGGCGCTCAACCACCTGCCCAACCACGCCAAATAATATCTGCCTCCGTGATAATAGAATCCGCTTTCCTCATCCCGCTCCTTGCCCGTGTAGCGGTAGCGCTTCGGCGTCTCATTCTGGTCGCGCACGGCCTGGTACGACGTGCTGCCGTAGGGCGTATATTCCTCGTAGGATATGATCCGCGCCTGATCGTCCATCTCGATGTTGGACGACCTGAGGTGGCTGCCGAACTGGTACCGGATGAGCTGCGGCAGCGCCGGGTCGTTGCCCGCCGTATCGAGCGTGCGGGTCTCTACCAGGGCAACGCGCTGTTCGTCGTCCATGACGTGCAGCGTCTCCCGCTCGAGCCGCTGCGCACCCTGGTGCCGGCGAAATATCTCGAAGCCGTCGAAGTACACGCGTTCCTCGATCAGACTGGCCGATTTCTCCCACACCTTGCGGACGCGCTGGCCTTTGGCGTCGTAGACGTAGTAGGCCGTGCCGCCGCCACCCAGGTCGACCTGATGCAACTGGTCCTCGTAATCCCACTGCATGTTCGGCGCGGGATCGACGCCGCCGAGGTGCGGCATGCGGACGATGTTGCCGTGCGCGTCATGGACGTACCGGGCGACAACCGGACTGCCATTGCCGACCGTGGTGCTGCTCATGCGGTTGCCGGTCTTAAGCAGGGTGCCGCCGGTGCCGTCCTCGATCAGGCTGGGTTCGTCGTAGGCACAGGCCCTCGTCCATCCGGAATTAACCGGGTCGCTACCGCGGTGCTGCATTTCCCGGAAGTTGCCGACGGCGTCGTAGAGGTAGCGCTCAACGTAGGTCCCCATGGCGTTGCCGTCGTTGGCCGACCAATCGATGCCGACGCGCGGCGCGTCACTGTGCGAATGCGGGACCGGCTTGCCGCCGACCTGGCCCAGATGCTCGCGGCCGGTGGCTTCGACCAATCGATAGAGGGCGTCGTAGATGTACTCGGCGCTTGGTTCGACGCGCTTGTTGCGGAAATAAATGGTCTGCTGGGCATCGTCTCGGATGGAAGTGACGTTGCCGACCGGGTCGTAGCTGTAGTGCAGGTTCTGCACCTGGCAGCCGGGCCAGCCGGTCGGCGGCGGCAGCGGGCAGTCGCTGGGGAAATCGACGGCGTTGCGCCGAGTGAAGAGACGGATAAGCCGGAAGGTCGACGGGTCGTAGTCGTACAAGGTGCTCGCGCCATTGCCGTAGTCGATGCGCTGACGCTGCCCCTTGGCGTCGTAATCGATATTGGTGACGAAGGGCGTCCACATCGGCTGCGCGTTGGAAGTGATGCCGCGCAGGTTGGCGTCCACCCGTTCCAGCAGATTGGCTTCGTTGTAACCGGGGCGGATGACGCTTGCCTGCATCGCGGGCGTGTGCGGCGTAGTCAGCGTGACCGGGCGATTGAGCGCGTCGTAGCTGGTGCCGCTGGCATAGATGTCGGCTTCAAGCCGGGGCGCTAGCGCGGCATCGAGCGCAGCCAAGCCGAGGAGTGCCGTAGCATTCTCTGGCAACGCGATGTGATCGGCGTTGACGGCCGCCCAGTCCACCGCCTGCCGGTAGCGAGTCCCACCAGTCAGGCGGCGTGAGGCGCTTAGCGGGTTGCCCTTGAAGTCGTTGGCTTCGGTGGCGAGCGAGCCGGCTTGATCAAGCTCGAAGTAGAGCTTGCCGCGCAGGTTGCGAAGCTCCGCCTCCGGATGTTGCTCGCCATAGACCAAGCGCTCGGTGAGCAGCTCCTGATTTGGATTGGCAGCGTCGGCCCCGGTCGCGAACACTCGCAGCGGGCGGCGCAATGGATCGTAATCGGTGCGGATGGTATGGCCGCGACCGTCCCACGCACGGATCGCCTTGCCGACAACGTCGTTGAGCATCCAGCGCGCGCCGGCTTCCATGCTGAGCTGGCGAATGCGGTTACCGAGCATGTCATAGGCATAGCGCATGACGATGCGCCCCTGCGCGTCGCCGGCCTGCTCGATGGCATCTCGCACCGCGCGCTGGTTACCTTCGATATCGAACTCGACGCGGGTAGCGAAAAGCTGGTGTCGGCCCGGTTGCGCCGGATCGGGCCCATTGTCCGCCAACGTCAAGTAAGAACGCCCGAGCGTATCGAGGTACGCGACCGTAGGCGTGCCGGCATGGATCGCGGCTTTGGCGGCTGCGCGCTGCTCGGCGATCCGACGCTTGGCGTTGTCGGGAAGCGCCTGTCCCTGCGCATCGACATCCGGCCATGCCAGCAGGGCCTTGGCGGGATCGATGCGCAGATCGTGCCATGTCGGCAAGTAGTCCGCATCCGGCAGGCGGCTGAAGTAGGACCCTACGTCGGCATCGTTCTTCGGATCGAAAGGTGGATCGCCGGGATTCATTGGCGGCCAAGTCGTATCGTTGACGTCCCAAATGATTTGCCGCCACGTATCGAATACCACCTTCTCGTAGGTATGGTTGGGATGCAGGGTGGCGACGACGCGCTCGACCGGATCGTAGAACAGGATAGGGCTCACCCCCATTTGGACGCCGAAGTCGAAACGATGGGTGCTGCTGAAAAACGGCTCGTATCGGCGAACCGGCTTGCCCTTGTTGTTGTAGATGGTCCATCCGCTGCTGACCCAGCGCGGGTTGACGGTGGCGCCGTTGCCGGCGAGCGGCCCGGGCTCTGCCTGGACTTTCTTCTGAATCTCGCGGCCGAAGCCGTCTGAGTAGGAGAAGCTGTGCTGAATTCGGCTGACCTCGCCGGGCCCAAGATCCGCGTCGTGCGTTTCGCGCGCCAGAGTGTAGACGACGACGGGCTCGGGTTCGGGCGCGTTCTGGCTGCGCTGGTAGGCGAACAAGTCGTACACCAATCGCGTGCCGGCACGGCCAAGGATGGCGTTCGGGTCGGTGAGCGGATTTGCAAGGTGGTCGAGGATGACCGCTTCGGTTAAGTCGGCCGCGAAGCTCTCGAGCGAATCGCCGAGGTTTTCCTCGGGTTTGCCCAGCACCGCCGTCCCCACCACCAGGCCGAGAGTGTCGATCGCCACTTGCGTGCGGTTGCGGTTGGGATCCATCACGCAAGCGGGCTGGAGAACGCGGTAGTCGTTGCCTGGTTTGGCGGGGTCAAGCGTGCCGTCGAGCCGGCGCTCACCGACTGTGACGCGATTGTCCAGCGCGTCGCGCGTCTCGACCATTAGCAGGTCGTAGGCATCGTAGCTGACCAGGCTTTCGGTGCTGACCGCATTGCTGTGGAACGGATCTCGGCTGCGGTGCGGCATGAAGAAGTGTCCGCGCGCGTAGGCGAGCTCCTGCGCGGCGGTGTCGTTGTCGCCGGGGGACAGAAACACGCGGCCGGCGGGAACCCACCAGCGGTCGTCGGGATCGGTGCCCGGAAAGCGCCCGTCCGCCTTGAGTTGTTGGCTCGCCAGGTAACCGCCGCGATCGGCTCCGGCGCCGCCGAGCACGTCGGCGGGAATCGGCAGAAGCGGCTGGCCGTCGCGCTGAAAAATCTGCGCCAGCAACCCGGGCGTGAAGGCCAGCTTGTAGCTCTCGCCGGACAGCGCCCGGGGTTCGAGCCCATCGAGCGGCAAAAGCGCGGTCAGGTTGTCGGCGCGGTAGAGCGTGCGAACGTGCTCGATCAGTCGACGCTGCCTTCCCGCAGTGGGCAGCTTCTCGTAATCGATCTCGCTATCGAAGATGTGTGCCAGGACGCCGCCTGCGAGCTGGACGAAATCGGCGCTCTGGAATCGGCCGGCTCCGCCCGTGGGCGCGTAGCCGGTCAACTCGAAGGTGCGCATCTCCGAAGGCAGCGGGGTGCGGTAGGCTTCCGGGAAAGCCAAAGCATCGTCGATCGCGTTGCTAAAGCTGTTCTCTGTGTAGGTGATCAGCGTCCTGGTTTGCTTGTCCCGATCGACCTGCAGAGGAAGCGCGAGATCCGGCTGCCTGCGGCCGTAACCGATCGTGGCTTCCTTGCGCAGGTTACCGAAGCGGTCGACCTCGAGTGTAAGCGCGTGTTGAATGCGCGGGTCGGCCGGGTTGCGCTCATAATGATAGGTGATCACCTCGCGAGGGTGGGCGAACAGCACCGCATGGCGATTGCCGCCCCGGGGCTGTTCGAGCCGGACGCCGAAGCTCTGCTCCGAGACCATGTAGGGATGCGCTTCCTTCGGCGTCCCGTCGAGCGCATAGATCTCCTGTCGCAGCATCGAGCCCTTCAGAGCGCGGCAGGCTTCACGCTCCTCTTCCGGCGTCAAACCTGGCGGCAGCACGGTGTCGGGAAGCAGCAATGCTCTCGCCTGGACGTCGGTCAGCCCCGGCTCGCGGTAGTACTCGCCTTTGTCGGTGGCATCGAGCAGCCCGGCAAAAAAGTCGGAGACATGGTCGCGGCCCAGATAGGCGCCGGTGTGGTACCAGGTCCTTGTCAACACGGGCGGCACATGCGAGGCGGCGTCCTCGTTGCCGGCGGGCGGCAGCGTGCCGTCGCCGGTGAGCGCGGCGAGTTCCTCGGTGTCCCACTGTTCCACCATGCCGAAGCCGCGGAACTCGCGCTCCTCGCCGTCGAAATAGCCGTGGTGGTAAGCGTAGTGCGTGACAAAGCGGTTGCGGCTGATGCGGTCGTGGGTCTCGACGCGCTCGACGACGTGCACCGGGAATGGCAGCCGGGTGATCCACGGCTTGCCGTCGCGCCTGTCCTGCAAATAGAATTTGGTAGACGGGACGTATCTGACGACGGTCTCGGCGCCGAGGTTGTTGGCGGTTTTGACCAGCAAATGCGGCTTGCTGCCGCCCATCAGGTTGACATAGCGCATCGGTCGGCGCGCATCGCCCGAAAGTGGTGACGACCAGACTAGGCACGCGGTGCCGTTGCCGAGCAGATCGGTGGTCACGATGGACACCAGATCATCGACGCGCGGGAAGACTTTGAGCTGCTTTGGCTCGCTCCATCCGTTGCCTGACTGATTGAAGTAGAGGCGGACTCCGTCGCGGTGCAGATAGATAATGTCGGTGGTGCCGCTACCATCGATGTCGGCGAGCCGGATGCGCGCATGGTCGAACTGGTCCGGATTGTCGAACCGCGGCGCGTTGTCCATCGTCACCTTGGCACCGAACCGGCCGTAGCCCAGATTGGGCCAGTAGCAGACTTCGCCGTTGCGGATGCGCACGAGATCGGTGAGCCCGTCGCCGTCGAGATCTGCCAGGTAGATCGATTGGGAGCTGTCGGCGAACACCAGGCGGGGGCCCTTTTCCTCGTCACGCGCCTGCGCGACGCGACGCGCCGGGCCGAAACCAGCCTCCGCCAGCGAGGGATGCCAGACCAAGGCGTCGTCCTCGGTGATCAGCACGTCGGCGTGACCGTCGCCATCAAGATCAACAAATTTGAGGTTGGGGTCGCGCATGTTGTGCTCGAGCCGGGACGTGAACGGACGGAAGCGCTGCCAGCCTTCGTCCTCGTCGTGCTCGTAAAGGCCGGGTACGGGGCCATCCAGCACGACTAGATCTGGCAGGCCGTCGCCGGCCAAATCCATAAACTGTGCGTGTCCACCGGCCAGGGTCGCGGCGGGTTTCGCAGCCACCAGCTCCAGCGGAGCGAATTTGACCGGGCGATTGCTGATCGGGCTCAGGTTGCGCTTATAGAACCAGGCCTCGGCCTGCTCGGTGAGCACCCCGGGAATGCCCTCTCCGTGCAGATCGGTCCAGCGATAGGCGGCATCGTCGACGCCGATCGGTAGATTCTCCAAACTCGTTGCGTCCACATCCTCGACCGTGTCTTGCACAATCGGCTGGGTGTAGTCGAACGCAACCGGAGGCAGGCTGCGTTTGTCGTAGCCGTCGGTAATGCGGCGATAGCCGGTCTGCGTGACGGTGCGCAGGAAGGTGTAGACGGCGTTGCGCGCGCTGGTGGGATCGAGCTGGTGCGAGTAGCCGAAGTCGGTCGATCGCACGATGCCATCGTAGCCCTTCGCGCCGCTCACCAGATCGGGCACGTGATGGAACATCAGCACCCGCCGGCACAGGCGGGTCGTGCGTATCTCGAAGCCGGATCGATAAGACGAGAAAGGATCGCCGCGGTAGGACCACGCAGCAGCGTCATCCGGCTCCGGTGCATCGATATCGTGCTCGCCGTAGTCGAACACGGTCTCGAACATCCAGCCGGCATCCTGCAGCTGCAATGGCGGGAGTTCGCTGAGCAATTGTGGCCGACGTCCGGCGCCATCGAGCAGCGGCTTCCGGTTGCCGTAGCGAATGCGCTTGAGATAGCGGTTGGCGGTGCGCCGGACGTCGTTGCGGTCGCCCCGATTGCGTTCGCAAGCGCGGACGAGATCGACGCCGGCGCCGTCCTCGCGCTTGTAGTCGTAGAGAACGGCGTTGCCCTTATCGTCGCGCGTCTCGCAGATCAGCCAGCTGAAGATGCGCCGGGGATCTTCGGGATCTGCGATGCGCGCGTCGTCATCCTTGCCATAGAGGGCGAGGACGTTGTCCTTGGAGACGGATCGCCAGTGGACATCGCCGTCGAACTGCCGGGTCCAGCGCTCGATGCGAGCGAACAGGCCCTCGATGCGCGGCCGGTAGCGGCGGATCGCATAGACAACGCCACCGACCGTGCGCGTCTTGTCGTGGACGACCGGCCGGCCGTTCTGGATCACCAAGGCACCGCTGGCATCCTTTTCGTATTCCGGAACGAGATCCTCGGAACCGGAGAGGATGAAAACATCGGATTCTTCGGAGTCATTATATTGCGGCAGGCCCTTGTCGGTCTTGCGCGTGATCGAGGGAACGGAGAGGCTCCAACCGAACCCGAACGGACCATTGCCAGTGCCGGAGTCGTACAACAGGACGAGTTGCGGGCCGAAATCGCTGCGTCCGGGCGATGTGGCGATCGGCACGGTGATCGAACCGGTGCCGGTGGTCGGATTAGCGGCGAACTTCTCGCCGATGCCCCGGATGGCGCCGCCACCCTTCGGCATTGAGATTTGCGGAGCACTGACACGGAAGGTATCGCCGGAAGCGGCGTTTGCGGCAGGCTTGGCTTGCTCCCGACCAGGCACTCGGCGTCTCCCCGCTGGCCATCCGTTTGCGATGGCACCCCTCAATTGTGCATTGTTAACACCAAACGCATTGGGCGAGGAGTCGAATTGGATGGCTGGCTGCGGAAAGACAAAGAAGGAGGGACTCAGTGGACACCTTGGTCGTTGTCCTTCTGCGCGCGGAATGACAATGGCGACTTCCGGTTTTGGTCTAGGCTGTACGAAAACTCAAGAACTCGAAGCGCGACGAGAATGACATTCTTAAGTTCGATTTCAAAATCGACTGGGTTTGCGATGCGGGCACAAAAAAGATCTCGAACGAATAACTTGTTCTATCGCGATTGAGCGTCTTCGAGTTCTCACACAGCCTGAGTCCATAGCTGACGCTTGCAATTGCCCTGCTGGCGTCAGCCTTGAGAGCGAGAGCGGACGTCGGACACCGGCAGGTGATGACTTTCGACCCCGCCCTGAAATCGAGGCATCGAGTTGCGGTTGGGGCGTTACGCTAGAGGTTACGCTAAGCCGATTGCGATAGGCCCGCTCCTTGCAAGCCTGCGAGCAGAACCGCGAAGTGGATTGCTACACTGCATATGCCTTGCGGCATTGCCGGCAAGTTGCAGTGCGACCAGAATGGATCATGTCGCCCTCACTGCGCCAGTGGAATACCGGGCCGCCGTGATGCCTGACGTCGAACCTGAACCAGGCGTGTTGTCCTTTCCGGTGTATTTGGAGCCATCACTCGTCCGATTGCACGATGTCCGAGCAGTAGGGCAGGAACGGTGACGCCTGCCGGGTCGACGCCCAATCCGCGTCAGCAACATCCAAGTTGGCCGAATGCGCTGGAAGTGCTGGATAAGCGCATGCATCATGTCGCGCCCGTAGGGCGGATTCGTGATGATTGCGTCGGCCGTGCCGTAATGGTCGAGCGCAAGCGCATCCTGACCGGCGCGGATGTCACCGGCGCAGACGCAGCGCAGGCCAAACCCTTCGAGATGCCTCACCAATGCGCCGCCGCCGGCACAGGGCTCGGCGAAGCTGCGCATGCCACGGAGGTACGGAATCAAGGGCGCACCGCCGCCTGTGGTGTCGGGTAGAAATCAGCTTCACGACGCTCGAAGTTAGATCGCTTTCCGATCTTCTTTCGTGACCTGCCGATGTGCGGCCAATGCGGTCAGCTCCCAAACACTGCGGCCATTACGCGCTCGAATTCGACGGCGATGAATTCCGGCAACACCCCATCCTCGGCGAGGACCCTCCGCAAGGCAGCATCGAGTTCGGTCTGTCGAATGTCGCCCGTCGTCTGACGCTCGGCCTCGCGGCGCTCGCGATACCAGTCGACGTGTTGTCGGATACGGTAATCGCTCAGCCCGGGCTGCACCCGGCCATCTGAGGGGGCTCCCCCGCCAGCAACTGCACATCCGCCCGGAAGGCTGTTATTGCTGGACTTCGCGCTCTCTCCAACTGCACAGTTTTCGTTTTCGCTGTGCGGTTCGGAAGTGGCGGACGTGCTTGATTCACTGCGTTCTGCGCACCTGTGCAGTTCGCAAGGTCCCTCCGGAGCCAGATAGCGCTCGAAGGCGTCTTTGAACTGGGCGCTCTTGTAACCGCGGACCCGGCTGTCCTCCGGCCCGATATTGCCCGGGCGGATCCCGAGGGGCCTGAGCAGTCTGGCCAAGCTGTTCTGGGTCAGAGGCTTGCCCGTCCGACCGAACTCGGCCCACGGCCGCCCTTCCAGCTCCATCAGGCGCTGAACCAAATCTGACGACCTGATTTCCGTCTGGTTGCCGGAAAAACCTACCGCCCTGATGTCCCCCAACAGCATCTCGAGCCTGGATGCCTCGTCTCCGATTTGCACCTGCGCCGCCTTGGCCGCCTCGTCGACATGGCGGGGCCACTGACCGCCTGCGACGGTGGCGATCGCTTTGAGCACCCGCCAGTTGTCGGCTGCGCGGTTGGTCACCTGTTCCGGCATCTCCGGATCCGCCGCGCCAACCGCAATAGCGTGGTCTCGTGCCCAGCGGGCGGCCCGACGCGCCAGCTGGTCCAGATGTCCGGCGCGGTCAGGACGATACGATTCGACCCGCTCGGTGGGGCGACGGCGGTTTAGCTCAATGATGATCGAGCGGTCCGCCAGCGTAGACGGCAACGTGCCGATCAACGCAATGGCGCAGGGACCGAAGGTCGCAAACTGCCTCGGCTCCAGATCATCGCCGGTCACACGCACCACAGATCCGCCCTGGCGGTGCCCTGAATTCAGGACGCCCCGCAGCTCCTGGTTTTCCGCCAGGAACGTATCGGCCTCGTCAATGAGCAGAGACGGCTTACATTTCTCGATCACCCGGAAGACCGCCGCCGGCGTGATGTTCGACGCGAGGAGCGGGCGCTGCACCAGTCGGGCCAACACATCAAGCAGTGTGGTCTTGCCGCAGCCCTTGGTTGGCGAGCTGACGCACAGTCGCGGTGACACCAGGAAGCGCTCGGCCAAGAACGTGTGCAAGACCCAGCATGCGCAGGCACGGACCGCATGTTCCGGCAACACGACGTAGCGCCGGATCTGCGCGACGATGTCGTCGAGCAAGGCGGCTCCATTTACGGCGTCGTCGCAGGGCTCGGGCTCAGGAAGTGCGATCTCGTGCCCAGAAGAGCCAGCACCGGAACCTTTGCGCTCTGCCTTCACCAATGAATCAAGTACCGGCGTGCGGACACCCAGACGCCTGGCGGCGTTCTTGCGTTCCCTGTCGTAACGCAGCGGCGGCAGGGCCGAGAGCCGAATGATCTCTGCGCCCGCGCGACCCGCACCGCCCGTCGATTGCTCCGCGCGCTGGTTGTGCTCCGCTAGCGCCCTGTCGATTTGGCGGTGTGCGTACGCGGTTGGATTCTCGCTCCGGCTCAGCAGGTGCGCCGAGATCCCGTTGCCGGGATCGATCAGCACCGTTGTGATCTCATCCCTTGTTTTTCCCTGCTCGAGCAGGGCGTGGATGACGAACCAGACCGCGCGGCTTCTGTCACCGCGGTACTTTGTGCCGCAGCCGTTTTTGATGATGTCGGCGACGTCGCGGCCGTGCGACTCACCGAAGCCCACGACTGGCTTCTGCCCTCTGGCACGCTTCGCCGCATCCAGCTCGACCACGACCTGATCGACGACGGTGTCGATATCGGCCAGTCGATCAAGCCCGGGAGAGATCTGCTCGCCGGTGACGGTTATGAAGCGTTCGCAGTCGCGATAGACCTCGACGCTCGCCCCATTGGCGATCGCAAATTTGCGATGGATTTTCGGGCCGCTGCCCTTGCCGAGGATCCTGATGCCCTCGCGGCTGGGTGTGATTTCGGCGTAGCTGCTGCAGCGATCAACCAGCCGCTGTGCGAACTGATGGAGAACGCGCGATCGGGTATCGCGGCAGTCATCGAGATCGAAGGCTGCAATGCCGCTGCCCAGCAAGGCGAAGGCGATGCCGTCCGCGCCGCCCTCGGAGTAGACCCGCATGGCGGTTTCGAGGCTGCACCATGTTGCCGGATCGTTGGAGCTGGCGCGGGAAGAGGGATAGTCGGCGCGATACGGCACCTTTGTCGGCCGCCCGCCGCGACCGGTCTCTTTACGCCAGATGAGCCAGCGGCGCTGGTTCACCAGTGGCTCGAGGCACGCCGGGATGACAATGGCGGCGGGCATGCTATCCTTAAGTACGGTTGCAAATGAAGCCAACGGCCGGGGCGGTGGCAGCCGCCCCGGCCTGATCCCGACTACAGCGGGATGTCATCATCCATGTCGTCGTGGGCGGGCTCGTCCCGGATGGGCGGGCCCGACTTCGCCGGGGCAGCGGCAAGCACACGCAGGCGCACGCCTCCCTGCTTGCCGTTGTAGGTGACATTGGGATCCACGTAGACCACAACGTCCGCGCCGATCCAGCCAGCGGGCTTGCGGCCCAGCTTCTTGATCAGTTCGTTGGTGTTGACCTTGTTCAACACCAACGGCTTGCGGAGATCCTCGAAGTAGAGGAGAAACTTGGGTTGCCTCGTTCCGTCGGCGTTTGGAAGATCCCGCATCCTCACCCTCGTGTTGGTGGTCCGGACCTTCCGGGTGCCGATATCCGCCGCTGACAGGTATTTCGAGCCGTAGATCTGGTCGAGATCGTCTTCCGTCGGCGTTTCATCGTCATCAATATCTTCGTGGAAGTCAGTCATGATTTGCTTCCTCGTGAGAGGCTTCAAGGCCGCCCATTTCGAAATCCGTGCGCAGGCCGGCGGCCTTCGCGCCGCGCGCGGAGGTCCTCATTTGGAATTCGCATTGGGCAAGCCGGCGGCCGCGCGCAGCTTGGCCTGCCAGTCAGCGACGTCGGTCAGGCACCATCCGATGGTGCCGCTCGTGAGCCGGACGGGACGGGGAAACGTGCCGGCCTTCACACCCCGCCATATCGTGGTCCTGGCAAGGCCGGTGATCCTGGTGACCTCGCGCGGTCGCAGGATGCGGTCTAGAGCTTGTTTGGACATTGGGTCGCCTCAAATCGAAATCGAGAGCGACCCATTGAATAAGCCTGCAAACGGGGCCCGTCAGGGGAAAAATTCAGCCAGAAAAGTCGCGACAAAATTCATCGCAATTTTTCCCTTGACGATTTGCCGGGCTTCAATTTCCCGAATTTCTCGTGCGCCTTTTTCACCGCCTCAGCCGTCATGCGAAACGTTTGAGCGACACTTTGATACGCTTTGGTGGCCTGTTCTATTTTTTCAGTTTCGATAACCCAGTCCACCAGGTCGGCAATTTGCTCTGCAGTGTGCTCTTGTTTGCCACGAGGATTTTTTGCAAGCCACAATTGGAGGATAAGGAAAATTATCGGAGCGTACCGCCCCTCGATCAGTTGCGGCCTGCCCAACAGGTACTCGCAATAGTCTCGCAAGAGACGCTTATTGTACGGAAGCCTATCTGCAAGTCGCTTATTCCATTCCGCGAATATTAGATCTCGTTCCGCTGCTTGTCGTGCAGAGACTGGTCGTTCGAGTCCGGCAATTGGCTCAAATTTTGTGACGAGCGATTTGCTGCGCTTGGCCATGTCACCTCCGAAGCGGCAGCACCTTGCCCTTGGTCTGCGGCTGATCAGCAATCACCCTGCGCAGGTGCTGCTCCCACGCCTCAAGCGCCATGCGCTTCTGCGGCAGCCGGTCGTACTGATCGTAGATTTCGTGGACGTCGCCGTAGGAGTGGGCCAGCACCGCAAGGCGGTCGTCTCGCGGAATCCCCAAACGTGCCAATCCGGTGGCCAGCGTGCGCCTGAGATCGTGCGGCGTCGGCCGGTCGGCCTTGAGGCTCGCCACCGCCTCATCGTCGCCGCCGGCATCGTCGAGCTCCCCGATGATGCGGCCGAGGGCCTGCGACAGGCTGTGCCGCGCCAGCCGCGCGCGCTCCGTGAATTTTGACGCAAAGACGGATTCCAGCCTGGCCTTGGGATCGGCGGCCCGCTGACGCTCCAGCTCGCCGGCGACAATTCCTCGGGCGAGCGGGGGCAGCGGTACCACGTGTGCCCTGCGCGCCTTCATGCGGGCCGCCGGAAGCTCCCAGTGCGCTGCGCCGTCATTGTTGAGACGATGGAGTTCGCGGATCTCCATGCCCGCCACTTCGCCCGGACGCTGGCCCAGCAGCAGCAGGCATTTGAGCGCGGCGACAATGCCGGGCGCGGCCTCCGCCTTCTCCAGCGCCTGCCACAGCACTCGGATCTCCGCGTCGTTCAGGTTCCGGGTTTTGCCCTTGCCCTCGCGGTGCGGTTTTTTGACCCCCAGCATCGGATTCGTGGAGAGCAGGGCGCTGTCGGCGGCCCAGCCGAACAGCTTGACCAATACTGAGCGCAGCCGGTTGGCCGAGACCGGCGCGACCTCCACGACATCGAACAGCAACCGCGCGACATCCTGGCTGGTGATCGAGGTGGCCACACGGTTTCCCCAGGCCGGCCGCGCCTTGGCGCGGAGGTAGCCCTCGTCATTCTTCCAGGAGGCTTTTTGGCGCTTGGCGTAGCGCTCGATGTAGAGGTCGGCCAGCGCATCAAAAGTCAGTTCCGCCGGCGCAGAACGCAGCGCCTCGCGGTCGTCGCGGCGTTGCTGCGCCGGGTCGGCGCCGCCGCGGACGTCGGCGCGGATGCGCTCGGCGGCGGCGCGGGCCTCGACCAGGGAGAGGGCGGGGTAGCGGCCGAGCGTGAGGCGGCGGAAGGCGGCGCCATTATGGGGCCGGTAGCGGAACGTCCAGGAGCGGACGCCGGACTTCATGACCCGGAAGCAGAGGCCCGACGTCTTGCCGTCCCACAATTCGAGGATGCCGGCCTTGGGAGGTGCGGCGGAGCGGACGCGGGCATCCGTCAGGGTTTCAGAGCTGGCCCCGCAAATTCGGACAGTAGCTTGAGTGGATTTTCTGCCTGACAGCGGCGAGGATTCTTGCTGCGAATCAGGAGCGAAGATGACGAAGAAGAGCCGCCGGACGCATTCTCCGGCATTCAAGGCGAAGGTTGCTTTGGCTGCGGTCAAAGGCGACAAGACACTGGCGGAGCTGGCGCAACTGTTTGATGTTCATCCGAACCAGATCACGATCTGGAAAAACCAGCTCCTGGAAGGCGCCGCCGGCGTGTTTGGGCATGACAAGACATCGGCCGAGACGCCGGTCGATTTGAAGGCGTTACATGCCAAGATCGGCGAGCTGGCGTTGGAAAACGATTTTTTGTCCGGCGCGCTCACCAAGGCGGGCCTGCTGAGCGCAAAGCGATGATCGACCGCGGTCATGATCTTTCTATCGTGCGCCAGGCGAAGGTCCTGAAGCTGGCTCGCAGCACGGTCTACTATGAACCTCGGCCAGTTTCGGCCGAGGACCTTGCCTTGATGCGTCGGCTCGATGAGCTGCATCTCGATTATCCCTTCGCGGGAGCGCGTATGCTGCGATCGTTGCTGCGGCGGGAGGGCGTATACGCCGGTCGCCGCCACATCGCGACGCTGATGAAGCGCATGCGGATCGAGGCGGTCTATCGTCGCCCGAACACGAGCAAGCCGGCTCCGGGTCACAAGATCTACCCGTACCTGTTGCGCGGATTGAAGATCGAGCGGCCCGACCATGCGTGGGCAATGGACATCACCTACATTCCGATGCGGCGTGGCTTCGTCTATCTCGCGGCGGTCGTCGATGTGTTCAGCCGACGGGTCCTGGCCCATCGCGTCTCGATCACAATGGAGGCGGCCTTCTGCGTCGAAGCGGTCCAGGAGGCGTTGGCGAAGCACGGCAGGCCCGAGATTTTCAACACGGATCAGGGCAGCCAGTTCACCAGCCTCGAGTTCACCGATGTGCTGCTGGACGCGAAGATCGCCATCAGCATGGACGGCAAGGGCGCCTGGCGCGACAACGTGTTTGTCGAGCGGCTCTGGCGCACGGTCAAATACGAAGAAGTTTATCTCCGCGCCTACGACAGCGTGTCCGAGGCGCGAGCGTCAATTGCCAAGTATCTGGCCTTCTACAATCAGGGACGCCCTCACTCGAGCCTTGACGGGCGCACGCCCGACGAGGCTTACTTCGGCACGCAAGCTATGGTGATGGCCGCATGACCGTCGCCGACGGTTTTGTCGTCGCTCTGGTCGGGCTACGCCCTCCCGACGCAACGACAAAACCGTAAAGCCCCGCGTTCAGCATAACCCGGCAGGAATCCACTTAAATCCAGCGGGGCGCTGTCCAAACAACCGGGGCCAGCTCTAAGGTACTTCGCGGACGCGTACCCCACGGCCATGCCTATACTCGCACCGTCCTGATTGACGGGGCCGGTCGAGCGATATCCGAACACTGGAACATCGACGGCGCCGGACACGCGTGGTCAGGCGGCAGCCCCGCCGGGTCCTACACTGATCCGCAAGGACCGGATGCGACGAGGGAAATGCTGCGCTTCTTCCTCGAGCATTCGCTCGGTGGATAGTCTGGCTTATTCTCAGACTGACGCCGCTGAGCATGGGCCAGGAAGATCGCCAGTTAGACGTTTGTTGGTTGGAGTTGCTACCCAAGATCATCGTCGACCTCGTAGAACGTGCGATTGATGCGGGACTCCAACGATGCACGGGTTTGGAACGCTACGTCACAAAGCCTGTTGTCCTTTCAGAAGTGACCGTTTTGGTCGCCCCCCCCATTTTCGTGGAGCGTCAGATGAGCAAACGCAAACCGGCGACAGCGCCAAAGCGCGCCCGCAATCCGAAAATGGCCGCGCGGGCCCAACGGAACAAGCAGGCCATTGTTAGAAGCCCGAAAGAGAATTTACTTCACTCTGCTGCGGCAGTCTCGGTCGAACCGCCTCCCGAGCTTCATGATGATCCTAAACACGAGGTTTCTATCATTGAGCCTCGGATGGATACCTTACCAGGTGACCTCAGTCAGAGAATGACGGATAGCGATCCAACGAACGGCTTTGCTTTAGCGACGGCAAACATGCAGGCGTATCAAGCGAAGCTTCTTGAGATAGCCGGGGCCAACGCGCAATTTGCTTTTGAATTCGGCCTGAGACTTGCGACGATCAGGTCACCAACTGAATTTTTCGGCGTCATTACGGAATTTACAAGCAGACGGGTCGATATGTTCGCGCAGCATTCGAAAGAACTGGCGGCATATCCGTTCTGGCGCATCAAGCCGCCCCGAGAGCTCACGGCTCTGCCGGGACGATAACTGCAAGCCGTACCCGCTGCGGCAAAGCTTGTCGTTCTGATCCTCGGCGGCGACAAGGCGCTGCCCCAGGAACGCCGGCCTCTCCATCGTCGCGCAATGACCGCGCGCTGCGCATCATGTTCCCGATGATCTCGGAGGTCGCCGAATTCACAGGAGGCCCGCCGGTTCACGCTGGCGGGCCTTGGTGACTAAACCCGGCAAGGTGTATCGTTCCAAAGGGGCGGGCGGAGCTTGATTCGTCATGCTGGAAGCCATTCTCCTATTGCTGGGAATTGGGGCCGCAGCTCTCCTGCTGATCGCGTTTTGGGGACTGCATCGCCACGTATAGGCACAAAAAAAGCTCGGAGGCGTATCTGGCGGATCAGAAGCTCGCATGCCCGCCGCGTTTGGGGGCTACCTTCAGCTGCAAGCCCATAGCCGTGAGTACCCCCAGGACGGTAGAAAAATTCGGAAGCTGTTCGTTGCCGAAAGCACGATAAATGCTCGTACGCTGCAGCTCGGCCTTTTTCGAGATTTCTGAAATGTTGAAATCTTTGGGGGCCTGTCCGATCGCCCTGGAGATTGTGTGAGGTTCGGCCGAGGCGAATGCTTGGTTCAGCTCATCGGCGAGCTGCGAAGGTGTGACTGGTCGGTAGGTCTTCGTCACTCGAGCCTCCCAACGCACAAGGCCGGCTCAAAGAGCCGGCCTTGTTCGTTTGCATAATGCTAATCAGTACCTCGCGACGAGAGGGCCGCCGAACCGATAGTTCAGGCGCACGAGACCCATATCGACATCTTGGCTGATGCGATTAGTCTGAAATAACAACCCGGTCCCAGGGACCGTGAGGTCTCTCGTCTGATGGCCGAGGAAGATGTGATCGTACTCAACACCGACCGACCAGTTCGGCGCAAAGCCAAACTCAAGGCCGGCGCCAACTGTGGCCCCCCAGCGCGTGTCGCGACCTGAGGCTAGCAATGTGCCAGCACCGGGAGTGCCGGGAGCAGCGTAGATGTCAAACTTATCGCCGACACAGCCGCGCCACCCTTCACGTAGAGCAGAACGCTGTTCCAGGCGTAGCCCACCTGACCCGTGATGAGACCGAAGGAATCGATCCGTGACCGATTGCGGTCGCCCGTGACCAGAGCGCTACCCGGGAACAGGAGGCTGATGTTGTCGCCGGAGAAGTCGGCCCAGTTGCCCTGGCCTTCAAGACCGAACACCCAACTTGCTGACTGCCAGCGATAGCCGACCTGACCACCGATCGTGCCGCCAGTCGCGTTGTGACAGCCTTCACCGACGAGGGTGCCGGTAACTGGCGTGACAAAGTCCCAGCAGCTGTGCGCGGAGCCGCCGCCACCGTTGATACCAATGTAGAAGCCGCTCCAGTCGTAGATGGCGGCGACCATCGGCGCCGGGGCCTTGGTGTACGGCCGGGCGGCCAGATCCGCCGCACTGGCGGGAGCCGCCAGAGCGAGAGCCAATGTTCCGGCCGCAGCCGCAAGAACCTTCTTCATGCGAGTATCTCCCCAGAGTAACGAGTTCAATGAATTGGCGCGTTCGCCCACCTGCCTGACAAAGAGTAAGTCGATGGTTGATAATTGCTGTAGCCCGCGTGCCACACTCGTTGCCAAAGGTTGGCCGAAATTCTCACCGTTTACAGATGGTTGAGTGGAACTAAACGCACGTTAGCGTGCGTATGATGTCGAGAGTGCCAAGAGTATCCGGGCCCGTGGAATATGTGAGACCACATTGCCTTGCGCAGACTCGGCGGCAGTCTGGCGCAAATCTTCGCCGCCGAGCGCGAGAACGTCGAATGCGTAGAGCTGCACCTCGTTGTCGTGCCAGCGCGAATGCTGCGCGTTGAAGTCGGACACGCCGTCGACGCCGTGCACCACAGCCCCGCCGTCGATGACGAATTGCTGCTCGCGGTTCTTCAACGCGGCTTGGACGATCCAGAAGAAGCGCGTGGTCCGGTCGTGGCCGTTGCGGGTGAATAGCCGGGCGGTCTTGCCGTTGCGCTCGACGCGCAAGCGGTAGGCGTCATCTTTGATTTCAGTCGGGGCCATCAGGCACCGCCTTGGCGGCGGTGGCCAGGCAGAACTCGAACGCGCGGTGCATGCGAACGGGATAGTCACGCGGCTGCGAATATGCGAATCTCGCTAGCGTTTCAGCATCGGAATTCGTCAGTGAGGAACCGATGACAATTGCATTGCCGTACCTTGGAATTGCGCTCTGCTGCTCGATCGCGCTCTGGTTGGTGAGCCAGGTGCTGTAGGGTGTGGAACATCGCGACAGCGGCAGCGACGCTACTTGTGGCGTTTGCTGCAACTCGCGCATATGCCGCTGACATAGGTTATCTGGCTCCCCCCGGAGTCGCTGCAAACGAGTTTCCCTCACCGCAGCGCCCTGTCGCACGGATTGTCAGCCCACGCCGCGCCTCCGAAGAGCACCGCGACGCTCTCAATGAGGCCGGCCAGATCGCACGTGTTCTTGAACTGAAACCTGGCATGACAGTCGGCGACATTGGTGCGGGCAGTGGCTACCACACGGTTAGACTCTCGTACCTCGTCGCACCCGCCGGCTCTGTCGTTGCACAGGACGTCACGCGGGATTACCTCATAGAACTCGCCAGGCGAACAAAACTCCTGAAGTTGACGAACGTGCAATTCGCGCTCGGCGAACCACACGACCCGCGTCTGCCCGCTTCCTCGCTGGATGCCGCAATCCTCGTGCACATGTATCACGAGATAGCCCAACCCTATGCCTTCCTCTACAATCTCGCGCCCGCCTTGAAGCAGGGTGCACGGGTCGGAATTGTCGACCTTGAGCTTCCGACGTCGAAGCATGGCACGCCAATTGAGCTCCTGCGCTGCGAATTGACCGCCGTCGGCTATCGCGAGGTCGCCACATATAAGCTCGAAGGGGACGGAGGGTACCTCGCAGTATTCTCTCCGCCGGAGGTCGCGAGTCGAAAATCTCCCCGCGACATCGTTGCTTGCAGGGATCCCGTCGGCACTCGCTGACACCGCGCCCGCCGCCCGGCCTATTCTTTTCGCGCCAGGGAGCGCGTCGCCAGCAACGACGACCTCGATCGGAAGCGGTTAGCCGAGCGCCCGACCGACGCGATTGCCCCAAAACGGCCGTTGACCCAGGACCAGCCCATCCTGTCTACTCAACCGAGTGGTGGCAGTGTGTAAGACAATGCTGACGCAAATTTACGAAGTCGCGACACCTGCGGAAGCCGAGGCGATATCGGCAATCGGCGTGGATCATGTCGGCGTGCTCGTCGGCGATGGAGCCTTCCCTCGGGAGCTTCCGGTTCAGAGGGCGTTAGCGGTTATGAAGATGATGCGGGCGCCGTCCGTAGTTTCCGCGCTGTTCCTTTCGGCGGATGTCGCTCTTATCGAACGGATGGCGAGAGAGCTTGATCCGCCCATTGTTCATCTTGGCGCATCAAGCGAATTGCTTACGCCTGATCTTGTCGTGGCGCTGCGAAAGTCCCTGCCGAAGACCAAATTCATGCGCAGCGTACCTGTCACGGGACCTGAGGCAGTAGGCGTGGCGCAAGCTTATGATGGGGTTGTCGATTGGATCCTGCTCGACAGTCATCGGACAGGTGATGCGCAAATCGGCGCGCAAGGGGTGACGCACGACTGGAGCATCAGTCGAACGATCGTGGAGAGTGTTCGCACCCCAGTCATACTTGCTGGTGGCCTCGGACCAGACAATGTCAAGGAAGCTATTCGGTCGGTGCGACCTGCCGGCGTTGATTCGAAAACAAGAACGGATCGAGAGGGCACTCACTCAAAAGACCTGAGGAAGGTAGAAGCCTTCTATCGCGCTGCGACGAGCGGTTAGATCGCACCTCTCTTCTTGGCCCATCGCGTCAGATCTGACCCGGAACACCAATCGCAATGCGCCCAATGCGCCAACGCCCACCTTCCTCGCGGCAAACGCGGGCTCTGCGTCTGGCACGTTTTTAGCTTGTTTTGGTGCGGGGCTGGCGCGGCAGCTCCCCGCTCGACGGCCTAGACCACCAGACAGGGGCGGGGAGCTTGCCGAGGTTGCTTTCAATCTTCCCGCCAACCGAGGCGGCCTTACGGGGTTACCAATTGTTGCTCCAAGCACCTGTCTGCGACGCTGTCTAATTCTCAAATTACGAAATACTCTTGAAACAATGAGTCGCCATAGTCACCGGTATTTTTGAGGAACTTTGCCACCACTCTGTTTCATTTCGATCGGTCTCTTTGCGAGGCGCAACCATGGATTTGAGAACAAATAGGATTGAAGTCGGCGCGCGTTTTAAGCTCAGCGAAATCGGAAAAATTCGTTGCCCAGACCTGGCTGACAAGGTTGGCGTCGTCGTCGCCCTAGGCCAACGTACAACCGGCATCACCGTTCTGTTCGATGGTGCCCAACGACCAACCGTTTTGCATAGGGATTACATCAGACCCAGCTCTGATGAGGATTAACGGATCGCTCCGTTCCGGCACTCGGGCCATCCTGATGAGGTACCCAAAAGGGGTCGTCAGGATAGCCGGCGCGTCTTGATTCGCTTCCTGGACAGTCGCAAACTGCCCGCAGGGGCTCGTTACGCAGTTCTTCTACTTTCCCTGCTTCAGTTAGTTTGCAATCTCCACCAGGTCACCTCAGACGGGGGGCGCGACTCATGGAAATATTCCGTGCTGAGAAGATTTGCGTTGTCGAGGACAACTCAACCAGAACGTGCCGCATCTGCGGCAAGAAAATGAAGCTTGTCCGAGCGGTGGTGGACTCTGAGAGCGGAGCCATCACTCGAATGTTCGAATGCGGCTGCGGCAAGCGCGTCTGGGACGACTGAGGCGCGCGACCGGTAGTGGCTGATGACGCATTGCCGCCGGCTGATGCGGTAGAGTGGTACAGGGCGGTTTTCGCGTCCTTTTAGTTCCCCAAGCTTCGCGGAGCGAAAGTTTGGAGCGGAGTTCTCTCCTATGCTCAGTCCTAGCTTTCCAACGTTCTTGTAGGCGTCCACTCTCCAGACGTCGTTCCACCTACCTCAAATACCCCACCACCATCCTCGTCGTCTCGTCCACCAGCGTCCGCACCGTCTTCTCCGACAGCATCTCGGCGTGGTTCAGCACCGTGTTGTGCGCGACCGCCTCGATGGCGCTGACGCAAATGAAGGTGGCAAGGACCGGGTCGATCTTGCGCATCTCGTTGCGGCGGCTTTCGAGATAGGCGCGGACGAGGGTGTGGACCTCGCGGTTGAAGGCCTCGACGTCCTTGAGCTGGCCGGTGCGCGGGATCTGCTCGGCGAGCACCCGATGGAGTTTCGGATCGATGCGGTGGGCCTCGATCGCGACGCTCACGAGTTTTCGCACCGCCTTCTCGATCGGCATGTCGGCGACCTCGGTCAGCGCTGAGCGGACGATGCCCATGATCTCCTCGTTGTGGCGGTCGATCACGGCGGCGACGAGGGCCTCCTTGCCCGGAAAATACTGGTAGAGCGAGCCGACGCTGACGCCGGCGACTTCGGCGATCCGGTTGGTGCTCGCCTTCTCAAAACCTTCGCGGACCAGAATGCGAGCGGTTGCCTCGACCAGTGCGTCGACGGTGGCGCGGGACCTCTTCTGGGAGGCGTTTTTCCGGGGTTTTGTCGGTGGTTTGCGCGCCATGGGCCAGCGGTCCGAATGCGAGTAGGAAAAGCGAGTGAATGCTCGCATTATATCCGCAAGTGGCGACGGGTCGGCAAGCGTCTTTGCCGCCGCGTCGGGAGAGCCCGGAGGGGAGGTGGCCAATGAGCGTTGCGAAGATCGTGTCGGCGTTGCAGTTTTGCCCTGGCGGCCGCGCGCTAGATGCGCCGCCGCAGCGCGATCCCGCGCCGAGCTTGCAGAGCCGTTGCTTCAACGTGCTGCTCAGGCTGCTTCCGTTCAAGAAGCAGCTCGCATCCGCCGAGGCGGTGCAGGCGCATGTGCACAAGCGCGCCTTGCAGCCGGCCTCGCATGAGCCGACGGGGCTCGTCCGCGGTGTCGAGGTGACGCTGACCAGGATGGGCGGATGGCCGGTCTATTACACCGCGCCGTCTTCCGGCCATGAGGGCTGCAACTACGTCATGTTCCTGCATGGCGGTGGCTTCATCAACGAGATCGTGCCGGCGCATTGGCGGCTCATTGGTCAGATGACGCGCGAGGCGCGCGTCGTTTGCGTCGTGCCGATCTATCCGCTCGCGCCGCGCGTCACCGCGAAGGACGTCGTGCCGGCGACGGCCGAGCTGTTGCGGATGCTGCTGGAAGATGCCGGGCCTGCAAAGGTCACGGTGGTCGGCAATTCGGCCGGCGCGGGCCTGGCGCTCGCCGCCTGCCAGTGGCTGCGTGATCGCGGACATCGGCAGCCGAACCTGATGGTGCTGATCTCGCCCGCCGCGGATGCGTCGGTCAGCCGTCCGGAGCAGGTCGAGATCGCGGCGCGCGATCCGATGCAGGACATTCCGGGGATACTCGAGGCGGGGCGCCTCTATGCCGGCGAGCTCGATGTCGGCCATCCCTTCGTCAGCCCGCTCAACGGCGCGTTCCGTTCGCTGCCGCCAATGACGATCTTCGCAGGGACTCGCGATCTGCTCTACCCCGACAGCGTCGATCTTGCGGAGCGGGCGAGGGCGGTGGCTGTGCCGGTCGAGCTGCATCTGCTCCGCAACCAGCCGCACAATTATGCGCTGATGCCGACGCCGGAGGGGCGAAAGGCGCGTGCGATCATCTTGCGTGCGATTGCTTGAGGGAAGAGCGTGACGATTGTCACAAAGCGCGCCGCCGCGATGGGTCTGGCGCCAGCGGTGCCCGCGCGGAGGAGAAAGGCGGCCCCCGGGGCGTTTCCTCAGTCGTCTTGATATCAGTAGTTTTGCGGGGCCTTAGGCGTGGCCCTTGATCTCGTAGTGACCCGGCACGCATTTGTAGCGCTCGAGGCGCCAGTTGGCGTGATAGATCGGATGCTCGCCCATCCACTTCGCCAAGGGTGCCTGTGCGCCGATTGCACACTGCATCATCGACATTTCGGGCGTCATGTTGCTGTCGGTCACGATTTCCTCGACGCAAGCGCCCGAGGCAGATGCACCAAGCCGGCAGAGCACGGCAACGACGGTCACGAACATTCCTGTCACCTCATCGGTAGTTTCTGACCACGAAGAGGATGCAAGCGGAGTGCCAGAGCCTGTGACACAAACAACACGCTGACCTGGCCGACTCGACCCAGCGTCCACCCCCATTTGATGATTCGGATTGTAAAAAAATGCCCCTAACCCGAAGCCGGACAAATACGGGAACCGGAGGGGGTGATCACAGGAATGTTGGATTCTGCGGGGCTGCGCCGCGCGGGCGGCCCTTCACAGGGCTTGCACAGCCAATAGGCTTCGAAGCGGGCGGATACTCGTCAAAAGAGCGGGACCGCCACAAGGGTTATGGAAACGCGAGGGCAGAACATGAAGGTACGTCCGACCGGCGTGATCCCGCCGATGACGACGCCGTTCCGGAAAGACGGCGAGATCGACTTTGGGCTCGTGGCGCCCCAGGTCGACTGGATGATCGGCGCCGGCGCACACGGCGTCGCCGCCGGCGGTTCGACCGGCGAGGGGCGCACGCTCGATCACGAGGAATATCGCGACCTGATGGCCGCGACGGTCGAGGCGGGAAGGGGCGCATTCCCGTGATCGCCGGCATCCTCGTGGATTCCACGCGCGATGCGATCCGCCGCGGCAAGCTGGTTCGCGACATGAATGTCGCCGCGCTCCAGGTCACGCCGGTGCACTATTTGTTCGAGCCGGACGAGGAGGCGCTCGGTGCGTTGAACGGGCCGTGCGTCGAAGCGGCCGAATAGTCCGTCCGCCGAAATAACGATGGCGAAGATAGCAGCGCCGATCCGCTTTTACCTGCGGATGCGGCGCTGTTACATTTTGCGCGCGCTGCGATGAGCGGCGCTAAAGCGCGATGAGATTGGGATGAATCGTCATCGCGCTTTAGGTTATTGTTTGAGCATGATCTCTTCGGAAAACCGCTTCACACTTTGCGCTAACGCGGCCCTCCGGGTCCGGATCATGCTCTGAAGAAACATACCGACAAGGGAGGGGCCGAAAGTCCCATGAAGGATTTTGCAGGAAAGATCGCGGTCATCACCGGCGGCGGCACGGGAATGGGACGCGAGCTCGCGCGACAACTCGTGGCCGAAGGCTGCAATGTCGCGATGTGCGACGTCTCGGAGGCCGCAATGGCCGAGACCAGGCGGCTCTGCGAGGTCGAGAAGCTGCCGCAGGGCCTGCGCGTCACGACGCATGTCGCCGATGTCGCGATCGAGGATCACCTGAAGCGCTTTCGCGACGAACTCGCCGAGCAGCAGAAGACCGACAAGATTCATCTGCTGTTCAACAATGCCGGCATCGGCGGCGGCGGCAGCCTGTTCACCAACACGCGCGAGCAGTGGGAGCGCACCTTCAACATCTGCTGGGGCGGGGTCTATCTCGGCGTGCGCACCTTCCTGCCGATGCTGGTGGCGGCGGACGAGGCCCACATCGTCAACACCGCGAGCGTCAACGGCTTCTGGGCCTCGATCGGCATGGGACAGGCGCACACCGCCTACAGCTCCGCCAAGTTTGCGGTGAAGGGATTTACCGAAGCGCTGATCAACGACCTGCGCCTGCATGCCCCGCACGTCAAATGCTCGGTGGTGATGCCCGGCCATATCGGCACCTCGATCGTCTCCAATTCGCGCAAGGTGCAGAGCACGGACGGGTCGGAGCGGCTCAACGCCGACGAGGTCGCGCTGACCCGCAAGCGCATGGTCGCGGCCGGCGTGCCGGATGCCGACAAGATGTCGGACGAGGACATCCAGGCGGCGTTCGCCGAGCGCGCCCGCAGCTTCCTGGAGGATGCTCCGACGACGGCTGCGCAGGCCGCGAAGATCATCCTCGACGGGGTCAAGGCGGAGCGTTGGCGCATCCTCGTGGGCGAGGACGCCAAACGCCTCGACGAGCGCGTGCGCGCGACGCCCGAGCAGGCCTATGACCGCGCCTTCTACGAGAGCTTTACGCAGGAGGTCGGCTGGCGGCTCGGCTGAGTCTACTTCGCTGTTGCGACCAGCGAGGCGCGGATATAGGTATGATGATCATCATGGCAAGAGGTGCGCAGGTCATTTGACGTGCCAGCTCTTGCCAATATTCGCGGCCTCATGACGAATTGGAATGTCACGCATGCGGCGCGGCGCATCGTTCAATCATCGTTCAAGCGATGGTGATCTCAAACACCTGTAATGGCGCGCACGGCGGCTTGGTTGGCGAACCAAAATAGTTTAGTGAATCAGGGGTAACGCGATGATAGAGCGTAGCTCCGATGATACCCGCATGCCTCTCCGACGACTGGTCCCTTTGCCCGGAGAGAGAGGACATCTCCGCTGAATTCACGCGGCTCCTGACCGCAGCCCAGGAGGGCGGCGCCACGATCGCGGAATGCCTGATGATCGCGCGGCAGCTCAAGCGCGGCGACGAGCAATCCTGGCACCGCGAGTGGAAGCGGCTTGCGCAGGCCAACCGGCACCGCGCCGAGGCTGCGTTCGCGGAGGGCCACATGGCGACCGCGCAGCGCAACTGGTTGCGGGCGTTGAACTACTACGGTGCAGCGGCAATGCCGCTCGATCAGGCCGATGAGCGGCGCTGGGTTGCGGTGCTGGCGATGCAGGAATGCGCCCGCCGCTACCTGACGGCGCGCGCACCGGCCGGCGAGGTCGTGACCATTCCCTGGGTCGACGATCCTTCGTTGCAGGGCTACTTCCTGCCCGCGGCGTCGGCGAGGGGACGGGCGCCGACCGTGATCTGCATCGGCGAGCCGGGACACCGCAAGGAGGAATTCCTGTTCAAGCTCGCACCGCATGCGCGCGAGCGCGGACTGTCGATGCTCGCGCTGGACCTTCTCGGCGACCAGCGCGACGATTATACCGATACGCTCCTGCAGCGCCGCGATCTCGAGAGCTCGATCGCGAGCGTCATGGATTATCTGGAAACGCGCGGCGACGTCGATTTCGATCGCGTCGCCATCGTGGCGGACGGGTGGGGATCCTCATTCGTGGCGCGCGCGGTGTTGCAGGAGCCGCGGCTCGCCGCCGCCGTCTGCGATGGCGGCCTGTGGGATCTGCACGAACGATCGTTCTTCGCCAGCCGCTTCGCGATGAGCGACCTCAGCATCGTCCCGGTGCCGCATGCGCCGCTGATGGCCTCCAGCGTCGACTGTCCCGTGCTGATCACGCTCGGCGAGGATGGCTGGCTCAAGGCCGACCGGGCGCGTCAGATCGTCCAGAAATCCCGGCTCGGCAGCTCCGATATCGTGCTGAAGGTGTTTACCGCGGCGGAGACCGGCGCAGCGCAGGCCCATGCGGACAATCCGAGTCTCGCCAACGAATACATCTTCGACTGGCTGGAATCGCGGCTCGGCGCCGCCGGTCGGCGGAGCTGAGCGCGGCCTCGCGTCTCAGAAGTCGAGCGATATCCTGACGCAGGCCTTTTCGAGCCGGTTCTTGAGCGTCGCGAGCTTGGTGGTGAATTCCGTCAGCTCGTTCTCGTCGAACTCCTGGAAGACGAACTCGCGAATCGTCTTGTACTGCTCGTTGAGGCTCGCGATGTGCTTCTGGGTCTTGTCGACCAGTGACAGCCGCACGACCCGGGCGTCGGTCGGCGAGGGCCGCCGGCGGAGCAGGCCCTTCTTCTCGAGCAGCTTGGACTGGGTGGTGACGAACGAGGGATCGACGTGGAGCAACTTGGAGACCACGTTGACCGGTACGCCGTCGTCCTTGTCGAGGTCGGAGATCGCCATCAGGATCAGCCATTGCGGGCCGCTGATGCCGAGCGTCCTCGCCCAGAACTGACGCAGCTCCTCTAGATACATGTTGATCGACGATATCTCCCAGGTGAAGCGCCTGATGAGATCCAGGTTGCCGATGGGGCGCAGGCGCGCTCCTTCTTTCCTCGTCGCGGACACAGCGTCACTCCCGTGAACTGATTCTTCAGGCCAGTGTTCGTGGAAGGCCATAGTCCACGCAAGCCTGCTCTGACGCAAGTGCAGAGCAGGGTAATTTTGTCACTAAAATTACAAAGATGAGCAGGTCAGCATATTTGGTCCGCCCGGGTGTGGCGCCCGGGGCACAGGTTTAGTGAAACTACAAAGCTTACCAAATAAACTATTTTAATTAGTGTAATGGCGCAGGCATAGTGGTGCGCGACGGTGGGGGGTACTCGATCGTCCCGTTGCAGGTGGTTCGCTCACGTCCCTCGCGTCGAATGCGGGTGTGTCCGAAAGCGCAAAGCGGCCGAGCGGATTTGAAAAGACGGGGATCTGGGGGGCCTCACGGTCCGGTCTCCGTAAAATGAGCAACTTGGAGGTTTTATATGAAAGTGGTGAAGAGCCTTTTGCTCGGCACTGCGGCGGGTCTGATCGCCGTCGGTGGAGCCCAGGCGGCCGATCTTCCGGTCAAGGCCAAGGCGGTCGAGTACGTCAAGATCTGCACGCTCTATGGCGCGGGCTTCTACTACATCCCGGGCAGCGACACCTGCATCAAGCTCGGCGGCTATCTGCGTGCCGAAGTGGCGCTCAATGCCGGCGGCAACTACAGTGCCCAGTACAACGGCGTGTTCGCGGCCAACAACCGGCTGACCAACTACTACTCGATGCGCGCTCGTGAAGATCTCAACATCGACACGCGCACCGCAACGGAATACGGCGTCGTCCGCACCTATTTCGATGCGGTCTTCACCTGGACGACCGGCAACTATGGCGGCACCGGTTCGGGAACGGGCGCGACCCAGTACAGCGGCACGATCGGCCTCAATGCCGCGGGGACCGGTCTCACGGGCTCGGGCGGCGGCAACGTCAACGGCACCGACGGCAACCTCTCGGGCGGCGCCCTCGGCGTCTACTACGCGTTCATCCAGTTCGCCGGCTTCACGATGGGTAAGGCGGTGTCGCAGTTCGACGCGCCCTGGATCAACTATCCCGGCAACAACTTCGACCAATTGGTCGGCGGTAGCGGCACCACCAACGGTGTTACCCAGTTCACCTACACGGCCGATTTCGGCCAGGGTGTGACAGCCGCGTTCTCGGCGCAGGACCAGACCCAGGTCTTCCAGACCAACATCTGGAACACCGCCGGCATGTCCACGACCGGCGTCCTCGGCGGAGCCTACGGCTCGAACGATCTCGGCGGCACCCGGGCTCCCGACCTCGTGGGCATGGTCCGCGTCGATCAGGCTTGGGGCCTGTTCCAGGCGTCGGTCGCCGCGCACGACAACCATGTCGGCTACTACGGCGCGAGCGAAGTCACCGGCCATCCGGAAGACAAGTGGGGCTGGGCCGTTCAGCTCGCTCTCCAGATCAAGAACATCCCGACCGGCACCGGCGACGTGATCAACCTCTCGGGCGTCTATACCGACGGTGCGAGCCGCTACAACTTCCAGGAGCTGGCCGCGACCAGCTACTCGATGTTCGGCAGCTCCAACGCGGCGTATCAGAGCATCGGCTTTGCCGGCGTGTCTGACGCGGAGTTCGGTCCGGGCGGCGGCCTCGAGCTGACCAAGACCTACGGCTTCCGTGGTGCCTACACCCACAACTGGAGCCCGTACTGGAACACGGCGCTCTACGGCGCGTGGGCTGCGGTCAACTACAGCGGCACGGCCAAGGGCCTGATCTGCGGCAGCGCCGCGTTCGCCACCCTGACCGGCACCTGCAATCCGGACTTCAACATCGGCCAGGTCGGCGTCATCACCCGCTGGACGCCGGTGAAGAACCTGACCTTCTCGGCTGACTTCACCTACAGCCATCTCGACCAGAAGTACTCGGGCGTGATCACGACCCCGGCGCTCACGGGCGTTGCCAAGCCTGCGGCAACCTATGAGCTGAAGGATCAGGACACCTACAGCCTGCTGCTGCGCGCCCAGCGCAACTGGTAAGCTTCAGGGCTTTCGGATCTGACGCAGCCCCGGCGGGACACCGCCGGGGCTTTCTGCTGGGCCTTCGGAAAATCCGGCAGCCTGTGCAGGCGACGAAGACGAGCCATGCGATTCGATCGCCTCAAACTTATTTACTTACCTGAGTTACTAAGCTATATAGCTTTCAGCCAAATACGAAAGTTGCGGCTCTTAGCTTCACGCTAAGCCTCCAGAAACCTCCGGTGATGCCCCGCCGGAGGTTTTTCGTTTTTGGGACGTGCGGCCTCAGCCGCGCATCATGCGGGCGCGCGAGTTCGGCCGGTAGGCGAGGCGGCTGTGGCCGGCGCAATACGACTGGCCGTCGGGCGCAGTATTGCCGCAGAAGCAGAAATCGTCTTCACCCGGCGTCGAGATCGGCCAGCGGCAGCGGTTCTCGGACAGCTCCAGCAGCGAGCAGCGATTGGCGTCGTCGATTGGACCGGCGACCACGGGCGCGTCGGTCTCGCCGTAGATGGTGGCGAGCATCTCGTATTGCAGCCGCGGCACGGCTCTCCTCGTACGCGGCGGCGCAAGGCTCCGCTCGAGCCTGCGGTCTTCGACCGCGCGGCTGCGCGTCAGATTGAGCCGGGACAGCTTGCCGATCACCGCGTTGCGGCTGACGCCGATGTCGGCGGCGATCTCGCGGCAGGAGAGGCCGGCCTCGAAATGTTGCTTCAGAAGTTCAATTCGTTCGTCAGTCCAGGTTGGTGAGAGAACAGGCATTTGTAACGGTCCCAGGTTGCAGATGTCGGCCATCCGCCTCTCGAGATCCGTCCGCCTCACGTCCGGCGCGCGCTCACGTCCTGCCATTGTCGCGAATCGACAAAAGCCCGTCCTTGATGGCGAGACGGATGCCTTCCTCGATCAATGTCCGTGCGACGCCGGGAACGCTGGTGCCGTGGGTGCCCTGTCTCACCAGTTTTTCCAGATAGGTGATGGTCGAGAGCGCCAAGGTTACGGGAATGCGGTCAGTCTCGGCTTTTTCGGTGGCCATGGCCCGAACGCTAGCCTCTTACTCGTGTACATAAAAGTAACGATTAAGACTCTATTTAGGTTCGGGGCCGGAAGTCAAATCCGGACTGAATCGGCGTTTCAGCTCATTGGAATCGCTTGAGAAATCGGGCACGGCGCGGCGCGCCGCGCGGCAGACCGGGCGGCGGCGTGGCGTCAACGGGTCAGGGAAGGCGCCGGCGGCTCAGCCGTGCACGATCGCCTTTTCGATCATGCAATGGATGCCCTTGGAGCCGTTGACGGTCTGGGTCACCCGTAGATCGGCCGCCAGGCTGCACAGCGTGTAGGCGTCCTCGCGCGACAGGTTACGCGTCTCGCCGAGAAGCGCGATCATGTCGCGCAGCGCGCGCACCACGCACTGGTCGAGATCGGGGTCCATCGCCATGGTCATGTAGTGCGTCGGCGTCTCGGCACGGGGATAGTCGAGCCTGGTCCTTGCGCAGCGTCAGGCGGAAGCGGCCCTGGAGCGCGGTCTCGATCGCGGTGACGCATACCTCGCCGTCGCCCTGCACGCCATGGCCGTCGCCGCAGGAGAACAGCGCCCCCGGGACGAACACCGGCAGGTACAGTGTCGCACCGGCGCCGAGCTCCTTGTTGTCGAGATTGCCGCCCATGGCGCGCGGGACCAGCGAGGAGATACGGCCCCAGGCCGGCGGCGGCGAAACGCCCATCACGCCGAAGAACGGCTTCAGCGGCAGGTCGAGGCCCCAGGGCATGCGGCCGACCATTCGCGTCCGATCCAGCGGGATGTTGAGGATGCGCGTCTCGTGGAAATCGTCGGGCAGGGTGCCGGACAGCGGCCTGATCAGATTCCAGCCCCAGTCCTGCCGGAGCTGGACGTCGAGGATCTCGACCGCGAGCACGTCGCCGGGTTCGGCCCCCTCGACCGCGATCGGTCCGGTGAGGATGTGGCCGGGCAGCATGCGCTCACTCTTCGCGTGGACCTCGTGCATCTCCGGCGGAATGTGAAATTTGTCGCGGTCGGGCAGCACGTCCGGGCTGCCGCTGATGGTGTCGACCGTCACCTCGTCGCCGCTCTTGACCGTGAGGACGGGCTCGAGCGCGGCTTCGAAGAAGCCCCAATGGCAGGTTTCGGGGCTTGAATGCAGGTGATGATGGGTCATTTGCGGCCGTCCGTTCGGTTTGAACTGCTGTGCCCGGGCTTGACCGGGCGATCGATCCTCTTTCAAGAAGATTTAAGATGGACGGGCCGGTCAAGCCCGCGCATGACCCGATCATTCCAGCGAGGCTCCCCCTGTATTTCGTTCTTTCCAAGACCCTCGGCACGGCGCTGCTGCCGATCAATCTTCTGGTCGAGCTCGGAATCCTGTCGCTGGTGCTGATGCTGACGCGCTTTGCGGCGCTCGGCCGCAAGCTTGCGGTGACCACGCTGGTCCTGCTGGCGCTCGCCGCGTTCTCGCCGCTGGGCAACCTCCTGCTTTATCCGCTGGAGTCGCGCTATCCGAAGTGGGACCCGTCGCGCGGCGCGCCCGACGGCATCATCGTGCTCGGCGGTTCCGTCGACACCGATCTGTCGGCCGCGCATCGCACGCCGGTGGTCGCGTCCGCAGCCGATCGCATGCTGGCACCGGCCGAGCTCGCGCGCCGCTATCCGAATGCGCGCATCGTCTTCACCGGCGGCTCGGCGAACCTCGTCTCCACCGATGCGAAGGAGGCCGACTACTCCGCGCCGATCCTGGAAAGCCTCGGGATCCCTAAGGAGCGCCTGATCGTCGAGCGGGACTCGCGCAACACCTGGGAGAATGCGGTCTTCACCAAGCAATTGGTGTCGCCGAAGCCGGGCGAGCGCTGGCTCCTGGTGACGTCGGCTTTCCACATGCCGCGCGCGATGGGGATCTTTCACAAGGCCGGATTTGACGTCGAGGCCTATCCGGTGGACTGGCGAATGGGCGGGCGTGACGATCTCTTCGCGTTCACCCATATCGGCAAGGAGGGGCTCGGCAGGACCGACGTCGCCATGCGCGAATGGATCGGCCTGTTGACTTACCGTGTCATGGGCCGGACCGGCGAGTTGCTTCCGGGGCCGGGCAAGGACTAGAACGAGAGGCGCAAAACAAGAACACAGCACCGGCGCACGATCGCCGGCCCGGAGGACGCCATGCAGCAGCAGAGCGCTGAAAACATCGATCTTGCCGGCCTCGTCGCCGATCTCAACAGCCTGTTGCGGCTGAAGACCACGGTGATCGGCATGAAGCTGTTCGCACGCGCCGCGGACATGGAAGCGATCCCGAAAATCCGGCGGCCGAACGCGATCCATACCACCGACCAGGTCGTCAGCATGGCCGCGCGTCTGGGGTGGACCGTCGGCATCACCGCCGACGATCTCGTAGGTAGCCAGTGCCGCGCGGTGATTGGCCTTGCGCCGCAGGACGACAAATGGCTCGCCGGCGAAAATTACGTCGGGGTCTGGCACGGCACGGCGGAGGACGCGCGCAAGCGCCAGGAGGCGCTGGACGTGGTGCCGTTCGGGCACTATCAGGCGCTCGCGGTCAGCCCGCTCGCCAGCGGCCGGCTCGATCCGCCCGACATCTGCCTCGTCTATGCGACGCCCGGGCAGATGATCATCCTGATCAACGGGCTGCAATATACCGGCTACAAGAAGTTCGAATGGGGCGTGGTCGGGGAGACCGCTTGCGCGGATTCGTGGGGGCGGGCGCTCAAGACCGGGGAGCCCAGCCTGTCCTTGCCATGCTATGCCGAACGGCGCTATGGCGGCGTGCCGGACGAGGAGATGCTGATGGCCCTGAAGCCCTCGCATCTCGCCAAGGCGATCCTGGGCATGAAGGCGCTGGCGAAGAACGGCCTTCGCTATCCGATTCCGCCCTATGGCATTCAAAGCGACGTCCGTGCCGGCATGGGCGTGAGTTACGCGAAAAAGTAAAGGCCAGTCATGAGCTCTGCGAAATTCGACATCGTCGTCTACGGTGCGACCGGTTTCACCGGCCAGCTCGTCGCCGAATATCTGGCGGCGCACTACAAAGACGACAAGGCGCTGAAATGGGCGATGGCGGGCCGCAGCCTCGACAAGCTGAAATCGGTGCGCGAGGCGATCGGCGCGCCCGCAGATACGCCGCTGATCGTAGCCGATGCGTCCGATGCCGCCTCGCTGAAGGCAATGGTCGCGCAGACCAAGTCGGTGATCACGACGGTCGGTCCGTATCAACTCTATGGCGAAGAGCTGCTCGCGGCCTGCGTCGCTGGCGGCACGGATTATTTCGACCTCTGCGGCGAGCCCGTCTGGATGCGGCAGATGATCGACAAGTACGAGGCGGCGGCCAAGGCGAGCGGCGCGCGCATCGTGTTCTCCTGCGGCTATGATTCCGTGCCGTTCGAGCTCGGTACGTTCTTCGTCCAGGAGGAAGCCAAGCGCGTGTTCGGCGCAGCGGCTGCGCGCGTGAAGGGCCGCGTGCGCGACATGCGCGGGACGCTGTCGGGTGGCACCGCGGCGAGTGCGAAAGCGACCTTCGATGCTGTCTCGAAAGATCTCAGCCTTGTCGCCATTCTCAACGACCACTTCGCGCTGACGCCCGGGTTTGCCGGACCAAAGCAGCCGAAAGGCAACAAGGCGGCGTTCGAGGAGGATCTGCAATCCTGGGCCGCGCCGTTCATGATGGCGCTGATCAACACGCGCAACGTCCATCGCTCCAACATGCTGATGGGATTCCCTTACGGCCAGGAGTTCGTCTACGACGAGATGGTCTTGACCGGTCCCGGCGAGAAGGGCGAGGCCAATGCGAAGCGCGTGATGGCCGTCAACGCCGAAAAGACCGGTCCGAAGGCGCCGAAACCGGGTGAGGGGCCGTCGAAGGAAGAGCGGGAGAACGGTCTCTTCAATCTGCTCTATGTCGCGATCGCGCCTGACGGCCGCCAGGTCCGCGCCGGCGTCACCGGCGACCGCGATCCCGGCTACGGCTCGACCTCGAAGATGATCTCGGAATGCGCGATCTGCCTGTTGCGCGACACGCCGGACGTCGCTGCGGGCTTCTGGACGCCGGGCGCAGCGATGCAGCACAAGCTGATCAAGCGGCTGCAGGACCACGCTGGGCTGACGTTCGAGGTGGAGGGGTAGGGCCGCATCACGGACGCTGTCATGCCCCGCGAAGGCGGGGCATCCAGTACGCCGCGGCTTCTCCGTATCTTATCGCTGTCTCTGGAATACTGGATCGCCCGCCTTCGCGGGCGATGACACCGTGTTCGGCGCTACACCGCCCGCGCATCATACGCGTACATGAACTCCATGCTCTTCGAGCCCAGCGGCAACAGCCATTTCAGCATCTGATTGCGCATCCACGCGCCGGTAGCGCTGAACTCGCGCTTGCTGTTGCCGTTGCGGCGCGCCATCGCGACGATCTTCTCGGTGCGGGGCCGCCGCTCGGCTTCGAAAGCCTGGAAGGTGGTGCCGAGCTCCTGTCCGTCCTGCATCAGGCGCGCGAGCCGCATCGCGTCCTCCAGCGCGAGCGAGGCGCCCTGGCCGGCATGGGGGCTGGTCGCATGCGCGGCGTCGCCGATCAGCAGCGAGCGCTTGCGCGACCAGGTCGGCAAGGTCGCGACATCGAGCGTGTCGGTGACCACGATGTTCTCGGCCGCCTCGATGATGTCGGGGATCGGATCGTGCCAGCCGCGATGGAAGCCGCGCAGATGCTGCTTCAGTGTCGCCGCATCGAGCGCGCGGAACATCGCCGCGTCCATGCCGTGGGCGGGCTGCGTGCTCCACCACATCACGCCGTCGTTCGGATCCGGGCTGCAATAGCCGTAGCCGAAGAAGCCGCTCTGGCCGAACGTGGTCTCGACGTGCCGGCCGATCGGCCTGCCGTCGAGCACGGCGTGCGGCACGAAGCCGCCGAAGCCGATCAGGCCGGTGTCGAACGGCCGGGGTCCGTCCGGCACCACCTGGCGTCGCGTGATTGAATGCACGCCGTCTGCGCCGATCAGGAAGTCGCCTTCGGCGGTGGTGCCGTCGGCAAAGTAGGCGATGATCGGCTGGTCGCCGCGGTCCTCGATCTTGATCAGGCGCTTCTCGAAATAGAGCGAGACGCAGGCGCACCAGGCCTTGTCGATCAGCATCTCGTTCAGCGTGGCGCGGCAGACGTTCACCGCGGGCTGGCCGAAGCGGCGCTGCATGTCGCGGTTGATCGAGCCGAGCTTTCGGCCTTCCTGCGAATAGAAGTCGAAGGCCTCTGCGACCGAGCCGCGGCTGATCAGCTCGTTCGAAAGCCCGATCTCGTCCATCACATGCATGCCGTTCGGCGCGATCTGAAGGCCGCCGCCGATGCCCTTCGAATAGGGCCAGGCCTCGTAGATCGCGGACTCGATGCCGGCGCGGCGGAGCAGGATGGCGGCGACGGGCCCGGCGATGCCGGCGCCGATGATCAGGGCCTTGCGGGGACGGTTGGACATGGCTTGCTCCCGACGTTTCCGTGGTGCTAGGAGAAATTACGGTCGCTAAATCTCTTAGTGACTAAGATATATATCGACTAAGATATGAGGTCGGCCTTGTCAAGGACGAAGGCGCGCGCGGCGCTGTTGCAGGAGCTCGAGGAGGCGATGCGCCGGTCGTCCGCGCAGGGCGTGCTTTATGGCCAGACCGTTGCGAACGTTGCCGGAATTGCCAATTCCGACCTCGAATGCATGGACATCCTCTATCTCGAGGGACGCGTCACCGCGGGCCGGCTCGCCGAGGTGACAGGCCTCACGACGGGCGCGATCACCGGCGTGATCGACCGGCTCGAGAAGGCTGGCCTCGTGCGCCGCGAACGGGACGAGAAAGACCGCCGCAAGGTCTTCATCGCGGTCGTGCCGGAGGCGGCCATGAAGATCGGCCAGTTCTACGTGCCGATGCAGCAGGCGATGGAGAAGGTCTTCGGCGCCTATTCCGACGAGGAGCTGCGTCTTCTGCTGCGCTTCGCGACGGAGGGCTACAAGGGCGTGCTTGCCGCCACTGAAGCGCTGAAGAGCCTCCTCGACACGCCGCCGGAGAAGCGTCCCGATCTCAAGCTGAAGAAGCTTCGTCGCCAGCCCTAGTCTTATAGACTTGGGCAGCCGCGATCATGCCCCACATCGCGCCCAGCATCATCCAGAAGTGCCGCCAATGGTCGGTGTCGATCACGAAGCTTTCGCCGACTGTGCCGACGAAGGCTGAAAACACGGCGAGATAGGCGCGCTGCCAGGGCACGCGGACGAAGATGTGCCGGAAGCCCGTGATCACCGTGGTGAAGACCAGCGCGGGATAGCACACGCCGGACAGCCAGCCGCCCGACATGAAGGCGTTGAGATAGGAGTTGTGGGTGTCCTCGGGGAAGAAACGGTGGAATTGCAGGGGGCCGATGCCGAATGGCAGGTCGAGCGCCATCTCCGCACCCAGGATGTGCCGGCCGAACCGGCCGAAGCGGCCCTCGTCATAGCTCTGGTCGAAGCTGGCGCGCTGCTTGAACATCTCGGCGGTGGAATCGAACGACAGCAGCACCGCGATCAGCGCAACGCCCAGCACCGCGGCGACGATCGCCATGACGACGATGCGCGAGCGCTGCGCGTTGGTGCGGCTGGTCAGCACCATCAGCGCCAGCATGAAGGCCGAGGTCAGCACCAGCCCGCCCCAGGCGGCGCGGGAGAAGGCGAGCAGGATGGCCAGTGACATGATTCCGAAGGCGATGACGTTGCGGAAGGCCTTAGCCGGCTTGTCCGAGACCACGCTCTGGAGCGCGAACAGCGCCGGCAGGATCAGGAAGGCGCCGAGCACGTTCGGGTCCTTGAACGTGCCGCGCGCGCGCCCGTAGAGCGTGAGGAGGTCGTCTCCGCCGGGAACCAGGTGGAAGTAGCCGGCGACCGCCGACAGCGAGGCAATCATCGCGCCTACCACGAGGCCGCGGCGGAGCATATCGAGCCGGGCCGCGGTGTCCTCGGACGTGATCGTGGCGAAGAACACCACGGTCACCGCCATGTACCAGGAGGTTGCGATCCAGCTCACCACCTCGGGCTGATCGAACAGCGGGATCGCGCTGATGGTGTAGCCGACATTGAGCAGGACCAGCATCAGCAGCAGCGGCATCAGCGCGAGTCGCAGGCGCAGGCCGGTGGCGAAGAAGGTGACGGTGGCGAGCAGCGTCACGATCTCGTAGGGGCTGGGTTCGATGAAGACGATGGCGCCGGAGGCGCCGACCAGCCACACCAGCGCGCGCTGGAGGGCCAGCACGCCGGGCGCAGCGCGAACCGCTGCATTCATCTCCCCGGCTGTCGCCGCATACGCCATCACACGCTCATACGCTTACGCTACTCGTTCGCCACAAACACCGCTGTCATCGTCCGGCTTGACCGGGCGATCCAGTATTCCGTGGCGCACATTGCGGAAGACGGATGGCGCTGCGGAGTACTGGATGCCCCGCCTCAGTGCGCAACTGCGCACAAGGCGGGGCATGACGGAAACTCAATACGCGTTCTCGTTCTTGGTCAGCAGCGAGATCGGCGTCTTCAGGAGAATGACGAGGTCGAACAGCACCGACCAGTTCTCGATGTAGTAGAGGTCGAACTCGACGCGCTTCTGGATCTTCTCTTCATTGTCGATCTCGCCGCGCCAGCCGTTGATCTGGGCCCAGCCGGAAATGCCGGGCTTGACGCGGTGGCGGGCGAAATAGCCGTCGACGGCCTCGTCGAACAGGCGGCTCTGGAGCTTGCCCTGCACCGCATGCGGGCGCGGGCCGACCAGGGAGAGGTTGCCGGAGAAGACCACGTTGAAGAGCTGCGGCAGCTCGTCGAGGCTGGTCTTGCGGATGAAGCGGCCGACGCGGGTTACGCGCGGATCGTTCTTGGTCACGACCTTCGAGGCCGTCGGATCCGCCTGGTGATGGTACATCGAGCGGAACTTGTAGACGTCGATGCGCTCGTTGTTGAAGCCGAAGCGCTTCTGGCGGAACAGCACCGGGCCGGGGCTGTCGAGCTTCACCGCCAGCGCCACCAGTCCCATCACCGGCAGGGCTGCGAGCAGCGCGAGGCCGCCGACGACACGGTCGAACAGCCATTTCATCACGAGGTCCCAGTCGGTGATCGGCGCCTCGAACACGTCGAGCGTCGGCACTTCGCCGAGATAGGAATAGGAGCGCGGACGGAAGCGCAGCTTGTTGGTGTGGGCGGACAGGCGGATGTCGACCGGCAGCACCCAGAGCTTCTTCAGCATCTCCAGGATGCGCGTTTCCGCCGAGATCGGCAGCGCGAACAGCACGAGATCGACGCGGGTGCGGCGGGCGAACTCGACGATATCGTCGACCTTGCCGAGCTTGCGCGCGCCGGCGCAGGTGTCCAGCGCCCGGCTGTCGTTGCGGTCGTCGAACACGCCGAGCACGTGGATGTCGGAATCGTCCTGCGCCTTCAGTGCCTCCACCAGTTGCTCGCCGTTACTGTCGGAGCCGACGATGATGGTCCGGCGGTCGAGCCGGCCCTCGCGCCCCCAGGCGCGCACCAGCGAGCGCAGCACCAGGCGCTCGGCGATGAGCGCTGCGAGCCCGATGAAGTAGAAGGCGGCAAGCCACAGCCGCGATATTTCGCTGCCGAACTTGGCGAAGAAGGAGATGCCGATGAAGAGCAGGAAAACGAATGACCAGGACGAGATCATCCGGGTCATCTGCCGGAGTTGACCGCGGAACAGCTGCACCTGGTAGATGTCGGCGGCCTGGAAGCAGACCACGGCGGCGACCGCGACGGCGAGGATCTCCGCCGGATATACCCAGCTGAAGCCGGAAAGCGGCATGACGTAGCCGACATAGACCGCGATGCCGACGAGGCTCAGCAGCGCGAAGTCGGCAAGGCGTACGATGCCGGTGATCACGATCGGCGAATAGGCGCGGGCGACCTTCTGGTTGACGACGTCGAGTGCAGCGGGCGAGAGCCGGCGGCGGCGCTCCACAAAGGGCTGGTCAGCCGGCTTGGCCGCGGCACTGGTCGCGGCATCGAGCATCGAGCGTGCGTTGAGCGGTTCCACGGGCGTCCACGTCCATTCCAAAAACCCGCGGCGCAGCCTTGCACCCCGGGCGAGCATCCCCCGGCACCTCGATTATCGGACAAATCGGAAGAATCTCTAAAGCGACCTTAAGGGTGGTTAATGATTGGCAAATGCGTCGCGATAGCCCGCGATCACGCCGTCAACCATCGCCTGCTGGGAAAAATGCGCGGAGATGCGCTCGCGCAGGGAGGATGCGCGCTGCGCTGTCGCCTGCGGATCGTCGAGTGCGGCCGCAATCGCTTCCGCCATCGCCGCGGCGTTGCTTGCCGCGAACAGGGCCGGGCTCTCCGTGCCGAAGATCTCCGGAATGCCGCCGACGCGCGCGGCGATCATGGGAATGCCGGCCGCGCCCGCCTCGATCACCACATAGGGCATGGAATCGCCGCGCGAGGGAACGACCAGCAGCCGCCCTTTGGAGAAGCCGTAGCGTGCTTTGACGTGGCCGATGAAGCGGATCGCGCCGGAGAGGCCGAGCCTCTCGACCTGCGCCTTCAGCGCTGCCGTCTCCTCGCCGTCGCCGCCGAGCGTGAGGGTGACCTTCTTGCCGCCTTCGTGCAGGCGCGCCACGGCATCGACCAGCAGATCCGCGCCCTTGATGTGCCTGAACTCGCCGACATAGCAGAGGTCGGTGGCATCCTCGGTGGTGACAACAGGCTCGAATTCCTCCGGCGTCACGCCATTGAAGACGCAATGCACCACGCCCCTGGGTGTGCCGACGATGCGCTGATAGGTGTCGCGGGCAAACGCGCTCTCGAACAGGAACAGGTCCGTCGAGTCCATCAGCGAGCGTTCGAGCCGCGTGTAGAACTCGCCCTTCAACGTGTTGAGCGGATAGTGCAGCGAGCCGCCATGGGGCGTGTAGATGCGGATGGTGTCATCGGAGCGCCGCCGCATGCGAATGAACGCGCCGGCCTTGGCGCCGTGGCCGTGCATGACATCGGGCTTGAGCTCCGCGATCAGGCGCCGCATCCGAAGCCACACCAGGACATCGTCGGGCGACGGCTCGCGGCGGATCGCCATGCGGTGCACGCCGAGCTTCAGTCGCGGCGCGAGCTCGGCCAGCGCCTTGTCGGCGCGCTCGCCGCCGGTGAGGCGGTCGGCGAGAATCCCGACATGGTGGCCGCGATCGACCTGGCCGTTGGCGACGTCGAGGATGTGGCGGAAGATGCCGCCCACGGGGGCGCGCACGGCGTGCAGGATGCGAAGCGGCCGGTCGGGAGAGGGGGGCATGATCTGAACCAGCGCTCGACGGCGAATGCCGAACAATTTCCGAAATATCGAGACGGATTAAGAGGCCTCGTGGTTAACAAACGGTGACGGGCGCGCGTGCCCATCGCGGGATTAACGCGATTAACCCAGCGGCAACCTTAATGGAGTGTAATCGCCCCGGTTGAGGTAGCTTGGTGGCGTTGCCCTGCGGGAGTGTTCGATGCGTTTAGCGTTCTGGCGTGCCGGCAAGGACAAGGCGGTGGTCGAGCGGGCTGTTTCGAAGTCCAAAGCCGAAGCCAAGCCCGAAGCCACGCCCAAGGTCGAAGCAAGGCCTGCGCCTGCTGTCACCAGGCAGGCGTCCGGTGAATCCGGCGACATCGATCTGCACGCGCTCGGCGGCGCGCTTGCCCGCAAGCGCGGCTGGATCATCGTGCCGACGGTGCTGGCGCTGGTCGCATCCGTCGCCGCCGTCAATCTCGTGACGCCGCGCTACAAGTCCGAGTCGCGCATCCTGATCGATGGTCGCGAGAACGTATTCCTGCGTCCGAGCAGCGACCGCAGCACCGAGGAGCGGCAGGCGCTCGACCCCGAGGCTGTCACCAGCCAGGTCCAGCTCGTGCTGTCGCGCGATCTCGCGCGCGAGATCATCAAGAAGAACAAGCTTGTGGAGCGGCCCGAATTCGATCCGGTGCTGCAAGGCATTTCGCCGCTGAAGTCGCTTGCGGCGCTGGTCGGCATCGGCCGCGATCCGTTCTCGATGACGCCGGAAGAGCGGGTGCTCGACGCCTATTACGATCGCCTCCAGGCCTATGCCGTCGACAAGTCGCGCGTGATCGTGATCGAATTCCAGTCGGCTGACCCGGATCTCGCCGTGCGCGTCGCCAATTCGATCGCCGACGGCTATCTCGTGCTCCAGCAGAATGCGCGCCAGGACCAGGCGCGCAATGCCAGCCAATGGCTCGCGGGCGAGATCGAGAATCTGCGCAAGAAGGTTTCCGACGCCGAAGCCAAGGTCGAGGACTTCCGCTCCAAGTCGTCGCTGTTCGTCGGGACCAACAACACGACGCTATCGAACCAGCAGATGGGCGAGGTCAATACCCAGCTCAACAACGCGCGCTCGATGAGGGCCGATGCGGAATCCAAGGCGCGGCTGATCAAGGAGATGCTCCAGAGCGGCAAGCCGATCGAGGCGTCCGAGGTGGTGAACTCCGAATTGATGCGGCGGCTGTCCGAGCAACGGGTCACGCTGCGGGCGCAGCTCGCCGAACAGTCGTCGACGTTGCTCGGCAATCACCCGCGGATCAAGGAGCTGAAGGCGCAGCTCGGCGACCTCGACAACCAGATTCGCGACGAAGCGGCCAAGATCTCCCGCTCGCTCGAAAGCGATGCGCGCATCGCGGGTGGCCGGGTCGACGGTCTGACCACGAGCCTCGAGCAGCTCAAGAAGCAGGCGACCTCGACCAATGGCCAGGACGTCCAGCTCCGCGCGCTCGAGCGCGAGGCCAAGGCGCAGCGCGACCTGCTGGAAACGTATCTTGGCAAGTACCGCGAAGCCAGCACCCGCGAGAGCATCGATACGGCGCCGGCGGAGGGCCGCATCATCTCGCGCGCCGTCGTCTCGAACACGCCGGCCTATCCGAAGAAGCTTCCGATCGTCCTGATCGCAACCATCGCGACGTTGCTACTCTCGTCCGGTGTCGTCGTCACCGGCGAGCTATTGCGCCAGACCGCGCCGCGCGCTGCGGCTGTCTTTGCTCCGGCGCAGCCGCAGGCACAGGCGGCGGTTCGTCAAGAACCATTCGTCCGGCCGATGGTCGAGCCGGTGGTCGAACCGGTCATGGACGAGCCCGCGCCGCTTCAGCCGGAGATGACGGCCGATGCCGATGTCTCCGAGTTTGCCGAGATCGAGCATCTGGCCGACAGGCTGCGCGCCGCGGCGGCAAAGAAGATCACGGTGCTCGGCACCGCGCCAGGCGAAGCCGTCACGCTGTCGGCGCTGACGCTGGCCCGGCACCTGGCGCGCGATGCGCGGGTGGTCGTGGTCGATCTCGCCGCGTCCTCGCCGACGATTGCCGCGGTGTCCGTCGATGCCTGGGCGCCCGGCCTTGCCGAGCTGATGCAGGGCGAAGCCTCGTTTGCGCAGGTGATCACAAGGGACAAGCTGTCGCGGCTGCACCTGGTCATGGCCGGCCGTCCCGGCTTCGACCGCAGCCTGCTGCAATCGCCGCGCGTGACGCTCGCGATCGACGCCTTGCTTCGCGCCTACGACCACGTGCTGCTCGACGCCGGCAGCGCCTCCGACCTGCCGGCCGAATTGCTGACCGCCAATGCCCGCGCCGTCGTGGTGCCCGATGCGTCAATGGAGCCGGATGCGCGCAGGCTGATGAGCGAGCAGCTCAAGGCCGTCGGCTTCAGCGAGGTGACGATGCTGAGCAGGCCGGTCCAGCCGTCGGATGCACGCGAGACGGGACCGCGCGTGGTCGCGGCTTAGTAGATTTTACCCTCTCCCCGTGTGGCAGAGGGTGGCTTCGCGAAAGCGAAACCGGGTGAGACGGGTGAAGGGTCTCTCTCCGCGAGTTCGGAATCGTAGGGTGGGCAAAGGCGCACTTGCGCCGTGCCCACCACCTTTCAGCGATTGCGGCAGAGGTGGTGGGCACGCTTCGCTTTGCCCACCCTACGTTACTACGAAGTCTACCCGAACGCGCGCCGCAGCCGCTGCGCCAGGTCGAACAGCATCTGGTTCTGCTTCACCAGCCGCTTGCCGTGGCTGAGCGAGGACATCGCCATCGCCGCAAGCTTGCCGCGCGAGGTCAGCGGCACGAAGCTGTCAAAGATGTCCTCGTCGTCCTTGCAGAACATCCGCTTGTAGTCGTCCGAGCCGATGCCGAGGTCGAGCGAGCGGTAGCCGCGCTCGGCGTAGCGGTCGATGATGTAGCGCATCAGGATCAGGCCCGGGCTGTAGCGGGCGTGCTCGGACATGGTGTAGGTGTTGAACATCATCGAGAAGCGCTGGCCGTCGGCGACGCCGGCGAAGATTGCGATCACCTCGTCGTCGCATTCGAGCGCGTGGATGTCGATGACACGGCCGTCGCCGCGCGGCGACAGGCAGGCGCTACGGACGAACTGTTCGACGCCCGGCTCGGCGAAGACGTTGGGCAGTTTCTGTTCGGCCATCCGCACCGGCTTGACGCGGAAGAACCAGTCGAGCAGGCGGGTGACGTCGGCGTCGGTGGTGGCGAGGTGATAACGATAGCCGGCGAGCGCCTGGAGCTTCTTCTCCTTGCTCTTGAGGCGACGGCGGAGGGAGTTGCTGATCCGCGACGCGGGCGGGCCGCCCGGCTCCATCACCAGCAGCGGGCAGCCGTTGATCGCACTCTGCCGCGGGAGAGCCGCGAACGGGTTCTGCTGATCGTTCCAGCGCAGCGGCTGCTGCGTCAGCGAGAGCACGTCGACATGCTCGCGCAGCGGCGCGAGCAGTGCGTCGAGATCGGCGGCGACGGCCTGTGCCGCGAACTCGGCGTTCCACAGTCCCATGTTGAAGGTCGTATGCTTGCCGCCCATGAAGCAGGCCGTGCGCACCCCGTGGCCTTGGCGCAGCGAGAGCGGCACCAGCAGGACCGGTGCATGTTCGGCGTCGCGGGCGATCACGATGAAGGGGCGCGCGCCCTCGCAGCCGCCGACCAGCCGCTGCCAGGGGCTGAGCAGGTCGAAGCGCTGGTAGGGCGTGAAGAGGTGGCCGCTCTCCTCGAGGGCGCGCCAGACCGGCTCGGCCTGATCGAGATCGGTGACGATATCGACCTGCGCGATACGGCTCGCTTTCGACCGCGCTGGCGCTTCTGCCGTCCGGCTTTGCATCGCCGCAGCCATGGTCATTCGCGAAACCTGTCGAGATATCAAAAATATGCGTAATTCGGCCTGTGGCCGACCTTTGCAAAGAAATGTCAACAAAGGGTAATGACAATAGGCGAGGGAACGGGCCGCCGGCGAGCGCGAAGGTGGGATATTGGCATCCGACGACAGATGGCTGGAACGGCTGCGCCATGAGCTGACCTGGTTCACCGGCCAGGCCGCGCTGCGCAGTCGTGGAGCCGGCGCCATCCTGCGCTTTCAGCACGTGCGGCCGCGGCGGCGCGGCGGATTTCAGCCGCTGCGCGAGAACGAGATCACGCCGCAATTCCTCGACCGTGCCATTCGGGCGCTGAAGCGCTGGAAGTACGACATCCTCGGCATGGATGAGGTTTGCCGGCGTGCGGTGACGCTGCCGGAGAAGCGGCGCTTCGCGGCGCTCACCTTCGACGGCGCCAGCAAAGATCTGATCACGTTCGCCTACCCGGTGCTGGCCCGCCACGCCGTGCCGTTCACGATCTATGTGCCCACCGCGTTTCCCGACGGGGTCGGAGAGGCCTGGTGGCTCGGGCTCGAGCAGGTGATCGCGCGCGAGAGCCGCATCAGCCTGATGATAGGCGAGAAGGAGCAGCGCTTCACCGTCACTGGCAATGCCGAGAAGCGGGCGCTGTTCTCGTTCCTCGAGAGCTGGCTGCGCTCGCTGCCGCCGGCGGATGTGTCGGCTACGATCGCCGATCTCTGCACGCGCTACCGGATCGACCTGGTTGCGCTCTCGCGCGAGGCGTCGATGGATTGGGAGGATCTGGCGAAGCTCGCGGCCGATCCGCTCGTCACGATCGGCAGCGCGACCGTGAACTATCCCGTTCTCGCCAACATGAAGGACAGTGCGGCGCTGCGTGAGATGACGATGGGCAAGGTGGTTGCGGAAGCGGCCTTCCACCGCGAGATCAGGCATCTCGCTTTTCCGTTCGGCGATCGCGCCTCGTTCCGGCGCAGCCACGTGGTGATGGCGGAGGAGGCGGGCTTTACCAGCGCGGTGTCGGCGATGCCAGGCATCGTGGATGCGGAAGGGCGAACCAATCTGCGCGCGCTGCCGCGCATTTCCTGGGATGGCCGGGTGCGCTCGCTGCGCATGCTGCGCGTGCTGGTGTCGGGTGTCGCCTTTGCGCCGGTGAAACCGACCGGCAGCGCGACGTAGGAGCGTTACGTGGGTTTGGCGCGATCGGGCCGCTGCATCCAGCTCACGATCGGCATCGCCGGCAGCACCCAGCCCATGCCGACCACCACGTAGTAGATCGCCTGCCGCCAGCCGGATTCGGCGATCCACGGCATCTGCGCCGCCGCCATGCCGAGCAGGGCCCAGACGGTGGCCAGCACCAGGAGCAGGATGGCGCCGAGGAACTTGCGGGTGCGGATCGTCATGACGGAATGTCGCGGTCTCTTGCGCAACTTGCGCTGCGGGAGCGGGGGACTATAAGGGGCACGCAGTCCGGTTCAAGCCTCCTGGTTCAAGTCTCTTAGCTACAAGGTTTGGTTTCGCCCTGAAATGACGACGATTTCCGCCCCGTCCGAGCCGTATCGCGCCGTGCGCTGGTGGCTGATTTCCGTGGCCGCGCTGATCGCGCTGATGGTGCTGGTCGGCGGCGCGACGCGGCTGACGGAATCCGGCCTCTCGATCGTCGAATGGAAGCCGGTGACGGGCAGCCTGCCGCCGCTCTCGGCGGCGCAGTGGACCGAGGCGTTCGAGGCCTACAAGAAGATCCCGCAATATCGCGAGCTCAACGCGGGCATGAGCCTGTCCGAGTTCAAGGAGATTTTCTGGTGGGAGTGGAGCCACCGGTTGCTCGGCCGCTTCATCGGCGTCGCATATCTGTTGCCGTTCCTGTTCTTCCTGTGGCGCGGGGGCTTGTCCCGTGAGTTGAAGCGCAGGCTGTGGCTGCTGTTCGCGCTCGGCGGGCTTCAAGGCGCGGTCGGCTGGTGGATGGTGGCCTCGGGTCTCTCGGAGCGGGTCGAGGTGTCGCAATATCGGCTGGCGACGCATCTGGTGCTCGCGCTGCTGATCTTCGCCGGCATCGTCTGGACGGTGCGGCGGCTCAAGGAGCGGGCGCAGATCGCCGCGCCCGCGCGGCTGCGGTTCACGAGTGCGCTGCTGCTTGTCGTGACCTTCGTGCAGATCTATTTCGGTGCATTGGTCGCGGGCCTGCGCGCGGGCCGCGCCTACAACACCTGGCCTGAGATCGACGGCGCGCTCATTCCCTCCGCCGAGCGGCTGTGGTTCGAGACGCCGTGGTGGCGCAACATGTTCGACAATGTGCTGACGGTACAGTTCGAGCACCGCATGACGGCCTATGCGCTGTTCGTGTTGGCGGCGCTGCATGCGTTCGACTCGGTGCGTTCGCGCGCTGGTCTGGCTGCGAGCGGCGCACTCTGGCTGTTTGCGGCGGTGAGCCTGCAAGCGGTGCTCGGCATCCTCACGCTGCTCAACCAGGTGCCGATCGGGCTTGCGCTCGCGCATCAGGCGGTTGCGATCGCGGTCTTGACGCTCGCGGTGATGCAGACGGAACGGCTGGCCTCGCGGCAATCTGCCGAGACGCAGCCGCGCGTGGTTCCGGTCAGTCAGCCCGGCTGATCACCATCAGCCCGGCTGATCAGCAATAGCCGTAGACGCCGCACGCGTAGGGCAGGCGCCAGAAATAGTCGACCTGCTTCCCGCCGTAATACGGGCCCTGATAGTCGTAGTCCCAGGGGCGGCCATAATAGCCCGGCAGCGTGTGAGAGCCGGGCAGCAGCGGCGTGCCCGGCAGATTGCGGACGTAGCTGCCGATGCCATAGGCCGGCGAGATCAGCGCATCCGGATCGGTCTCAACATAGACCGTTGGCGCCTCCTGCGGCGGCACGGCGGCCCGCCGCTTCGGCGTGGCCGGAAGGTCGGCGGCGAGCGCGCTTGAGAGCGTCAGCATCGCCGCAAGGGCAGGCACCATCCAGCGCAGCATCGTCGGCTCCGAATCAAAGGGCGATCCAAAGACGATGTATGCGGCAGATATAGTTAATGACTGTTAACTGAGGGGGCGGCGCCGCCACCATGCGCCGTCCGTCATTCCGGGGCGGTCCGGTAGGACCGAACCCGGAATCCAGAGATGAGCAAATGACGTCGAGGTTCCGGGTTCGGTGCTTCGCACCGCCCCGGAACGACGGGCAACTAAGCCCCCAGCGCCTGTTCCAGATCGGCGATCAGGTCTTCCTTGTCCTCGATGCCGATCGAGAGCCGCACCACGTCGGGGCCGGCGCCGGACTTCACCTTGGCGGCGTCGTCGAGCTGGCTGTGCGTGGTCGAGGCCGGATGGATCACCAGCGAGCGGGTGTCGCCGACATTGGCCAGATGCGAGAACAACTGCAGTTTCGACACCAGGCTGACGCCAGCGTCATAGCCGCCCTTCAGGCTGAAGGTGAACACGGCGCCTGCGCCCTTTGGCGCGTATTTGCGCGCAAGCCGGTTGTACTTGTCGCTGGCAAGGCCCGCGTAGCTGACCGAGGCCACCGCCGGATGGCCGGCGAGGAATTCGGCGACCGCCTTGGCGTTGTCGCAGTGCTTCTGCATGCGCAGCGGCAGCGTCTCGATGCCGGTCAGGATCATGAAGGCGTTGAACGGCGACAGCGCGGGCCCGAGGTCGCGCAAGCCCAGCACGCGGCAGGCAATCGCGAAGGCAAAATTGCCAAAGGTCTCCTGGAGGCGGATGCCGTGATATTCCGGCCGCGGCTCCGACAGCATCGGATATTTGCCGCCGGTCGACCAGTCGAACGTGCCGGCATCGACGATGATACCGCCGAGCGAATTGCCGTGGCCGCCCAGAAACTTCGTCAGCGAGTGCACGACGATGTCGGCACCGTGATCGATCGGGCGGATCAGGTAGGGCGAGGCCAGCGTGTTGTCGACGATCAGCGGCACGCCCGCCTTGCGCGCCACCGTCGAGACCGCCTCGATGTCGGTGATGCTGCCGCCGGGATTGGCGATGGACTCGATGAAGATCGCCTTGGTGCGCGGGGTGACTGCGCGCTCGAAGCTGGCGATGTCGTCGGAATCGGCCCACACCACGTTCCAGCCGAAGCTCTTGAACGCATGCGTGAACTGGTTGATCGAGCCGCCATAGAGCTTTCGCGCCGCGATGAACTCGTCGCCGGGCTGGAGCAATTGCTGCAACACCACGACCTGCGCGGCGTGGCCGGAGGCAACGGCCAGCGCCGCTGTGCCGCCTTCGAGCGCCGCGACGCGTTCTTCCAGCACCGCGTTGGTTGGATTGCCGATGCGGGTATAGATGTTGCCGAACGCCTGCAATCCGAACAGCGAGGCGGCGTGGTCGGCGTCGTTGAAGACGAAAGAGGTCGTTTGATAAATCGGAGTCGCGCGCGCACCGGTCGTGGGGTCGGGCTGTGCACCGGCATGCACGGCGAGGGTTGAAAATCCCGGAAGGCGATCGCTCATTGAGGGCGTCCTGTTCTTGTGGTCTGAAATCGCGCGGCATGCTGATCGGCGCCGCTGCTGCCGTCAAGGCGCGGCTTCACATCGGAACGATCGTTCTGCGTATTGTCGCGTTCGCGAAACGAATCGTTCGCAATTGCGTCAGCTTTGCTCGCTCTTGTTTTTGGCGGCACGATCGGATGCCGCGGTATCGCCACCGCCGACACTCATCCGATTGAGGGATAGCCGCATGCCTTGCGTCGGCGCCGGCGGGCGCTTGGAGCTGAGCGTGCGCGAATTGACGCCCATCCAGGAGATCTCGGACGACAAACGGCCATATTCGATTTTTGGGCAGCGGTTCATGACCACCTTGATACCGACCGCTTCGGCCTTCGCCGCCGCGACGTCGTCACGCGCGCCGAGCTGCATCCAGATCACCTTCGGCAGCGGATCGAGCGCCAGGGCTTCCTCGACCACGGGCATGATGTGGCTGGAGTTGCGAAAGATGTCGATCATGTCGACGGGACGGCCGATGTCGGACATCGAGGCGACGAAGGGTTTTCCGAGCAGCTCCTTGCCGACATGGCCGGGATTGACCGGAATCATGTCATAGCCGCGCTGCGCCAGATATTTGAACGCGAAATAGCTCGGCCGCACATTGACCGGCGAGGCGCCGACCATCGCGATCGACTTCACGCTATTGAGGATGGCGCGGATGTAATTGTCGGGATAGGCGTCGTGGTTCATCTTTTTCTTTCGTTCGTCATTCCGGGGCGGCTCGCAGAGCCGAACTCGGAATCTCGAGATTCTCAGGTGCGCAATTGCGCACCATAGTTCGATGCTCCGCATCGCCCGGAATGACGGTGCGTGAAACGTCGCTATTCATCCCGCCACGTCGGCGCGCGCTTCTCGATGAAGGCGCCGATGCCTTCCTCGGCGTCGCGCGCCATCATGTTCTCGGTCATCACCTCTGCCGCATAGCGATAGGCGTCCGCAAGGCTCATCTCGGCCTGGCGATAGAACGCCTCCTTGCCGAGCTTGACCGTGTAGGCGGATTTCAGCGCGACCTGTTCCGCCAGCGCAATCGCGGCGCCGCGCTCGGTACCCGCTGTCACGACGCGATTGACGAGCCCGATCTCGCGGGCGCGGGCGGCCGGGATCGGCTCGCCCGTCAGCAGCATCTCCATCGCCTGCTTGCGCGGCACGTTGCGCGACAGCGCCACCATCGGCGTCGAGCAGAACAGGCCGATGTCGACGCCCGGGGTGGCGAAGTGTGCGGCCTCCGAGGCGACCGCGAGATCGCAGCTTGCGACGAGCTGGCAGCCGGCGGCGGTCGCGATGCCCTGGACGGCGGCGATCACGGGCTTTGGCAGATGCACGATCGCCTGCATCATCGCGCTACAGGCGTTCATCATCTCGGCGAAATAAGCGCGGCCGCGATCGGGGTCGCTGCGGCGCGCGGTCAATTCCTTCATATCGTGGCCGGCGGAGAAGGCCGGACCGTTGGCGGCGATGACGGCGGCGCGGATGCGCTTGTCCTCGGCAATTGCGTTGAAGCTCGCATGCAGCTGGCCGATCATCGCCTCCGACAGGCTGTTGCGCGCGGCGGGGCGGTTCAGCGTGAGCACGGCGACGGTGCCGACGATCTCCCGCAGCAGGATCGGCGGTTCCGGGAAGGGGGGGCGGGCGGGCTGGACGGACATCGAAGCGTTTCCAGTTGGATTATTGCAATTGGATGATGCAGATAACCTAATGTAACAGCGGACCTGAAGCGAGGGTGGGGGTGGCATGGCGTTAGCGAAAATGAGCGTGGCGGAGGTCGAGCAGTTTCTCCGTGACGAGTTTCCCCAGGCCTTCAGTGGCGGCGACATCACGATCGAGAGCGCGGACGGCCAGACCTGCCTTTTGCGCCAGCGCTACAGCGAAAGGATGCTGCGGCCGGGCGGAACCGTGTCCGGCCCGACGCTGATGGCGCTCGCCGATTTTGCGATGTACGTGGTGCTTCTGTCCGCGATCGGGCCGATCGGGCTCGCGGTCACCACCAATCTCAACATCAACTTCCTGCGCAAGGGCCAGCCCGGCCAGGACGTTCTGGCCGAGGCGCGGCTGCTCAAGCTCGGCAAGCGCCTGGCGGTCGGGGAAGTGAACCTCTTGTCCGGCACCTCGCCCGATCCGATCGCCCATGTCACCTCGACCTATTCCATTCCAAAAGTTTGAGCTTTTTGCGGGTAATATAGCACCATATTTTTAAGCTGTTGATTTTACGAGCGTAATTTCCGTCTTCGGGCATTGACCGTTGCGCGTCTCTTCTCTAGAAAACCGCGCAGTCCGGTGCGGTGTTCGCGCCGATATCTCCCGTCCACGGAAACTCCGATATGAAAACCTTTTCGGCAAAGCCGGCTGAGGTGACGAAGAAGTGGGTGCTGATCGACGCCAAGGGTCTGGTCGTCGGCCGTCTCGCCACCATCGTCGCCATGCGCCTGCGCGGCAAGCACCTCCCGACCTACACCCCGCACGTTGATTGCGGCGACAACGTCATCATCATCAACGCGCAGCATGCGGTCCTCACCGGTCGCAAGCGCGAGCAGAAGACCTACTACAAGCACACCGGCTATGTCGGCCACGTCAAGGAGCGCACCGCGCGCCAGATCCTCGAGGGCAAGCATCCCGAGCGCGTGCTCGAGAAGGCCGTCGAGCGCATGATTCCGCGTGGTCCGCTCGGTCGCGTGCAGATGGGTAACCTCCGCGTCTACGGCGGGGCCGATCATCCGCACGAGGCGCAGCAGCCCGAGAAGATCGACATCGCCAAGTTGAACCGCAAGAACACGAGGGCCGCATAACATGGCCGAATCCATTCAGTCGCTCGACCAGCTCTCGCAGCTCAAGACGGCGGCCGCGCCCGACGCGCCCAAGCACGAGAAGAAGGTCGACAAGTTCAACCGCGCCTATGCCACCGGCAAGCGCAAGGACGCGGTCGCCCGCGTCTGGATCAAGCCGGGTGCCGGCAAGGTCACGGTCAATTCGCGTGAGGTCGAGGTCTATTTCGCGCGTCCCGTGCTGCGCATGATGATCGAGCAGCCGTTCTCCGTGGCCCAGCGTTCCGGCCAGTACGACGTGATCTGCACCGTCGCCGGCGGCGGTCTGTCCGGCCAGGCCGGCGCCGTCCGTCACGGCATCTCCAAGGCGCTCACCTATTTCGAGCCGGAGCTGCGTACCGTGCTCAAGAAGGGCGGCTTCCTCACCCGCGACAGCCGCGTGGTCGAGCGCAAGAAGTACGGCAAGGCCAAGGCCCGCCGGTCCTTCCAGTTCTCGAAGCGTTAATCGCTTCGGTCACATTCGCCGCGAAAGCGGCTTCAATGAGATGCAAAAGGGCGCTGATTTCAGCGCCCTTTTTGTTGTTCGTTTGTATGCAAATTGACGACGTGTTTCCCGAAAAGTTGGGGCCGCGTGAAAACCTGAATGGAACCCGCGGGAACTTAGCGTCGCCTTTGGAAGGGCGCGCAAATCGGCTGGGCCGGTCGCGTAACTGCTATGTTTTCAAGGGGGCCGACATGATGTCGCTCGATAGCATCACGCTCTATTTGGTTGCCACCATGGTCGCCGCACTGCTCGGCGCCATGATGGTGTTCTTCGGCAGGCAGGAGAACAGTCCTGCGCTGAAATGGTGGGGCACCGCCTATCTCCTCGGCGCGGCCTCGGTCGCGTTGTGGACGGCGGCAGGCGACAGGCTGGGGCCGCATCTCTATCTGGCGTTAAATGCCGTCGGCTTCGTCGCCTGCGGCATGGTGTGGAACGCGGCGCGCGTCTTCCACGGTCGCAAGCCGAACTGGCCCGGCCTCGTGCTCGGCGCGCTCGCATGGGCCGCTGCCGTGACGCTGCTCGATCCCGCGGCGTCCATGCTGCGCATGATCATCGGCGCCGGCATCGTCTCGGTCTATGCCGCGCTGACCGCAAGCGAGCTCTGGGTCGAGCGGCGCAAGAGCCTGCAACGGCGCTGGCCGGCCTTCATGGTGCCGGTGATGCACGGCTGCGTGCTGATGCTGCCGATCCTGCTCGGCAGCTTCCTGCGCCCGCACGATGCCGGTTTCTCCAGCAGCATCTGGGTCACCGTGTTCGCGGTCGAGCTCGTGCTCTATGCCGTCGGCACCGTGTTCGTGATCTTCATGCTGGTCTCGGAGCGCGCCGTCACCGCGCACCGGACCGCCGCGTCCACCGATCCCCTGACCGGTATGCTCAACCGCCGCGGCTTCTCCGAAGCCTGCGGCCGCGTGATCGAGCGCGAGGCCAAGGCCGGGCGTCCCGTGACCGTGATGATCTTCGACATCGACCACTTCAAGTCGATCAACGACCGCTTCGGCCATCCCGCCGGCGACGAGATGCTGAAACTGTTCTCGACCGTGGTCGTCAGCAATCTGCGCATCACCGACATGTCGGGCCGCATCGGCGGCGAGGAATTCGCGGCGCTGCTGCCGTGTTCGCTGGAGGAGGGCGTGCTGGTTGCCGAGCGCGTGCGCGAAGCCTTCGAGACCTCCGGCGTCGTGGTCGATGAGGGCCCGGTCGACACCACCGTCAGCATTGGCGTCGCCGGCGGTCCGGCCGGTACCGAGCTCGAGGTGCTGCTGGCCTCGGCCGACACTGCACTCTACCAGGCCAAGCGCGGCGGCCGTAACCGCGTCGAGGCCGCGGAGGAGCTGCCGCTGTCGCTGGAGAACTGGCGCCGCCAGAGCGCCGCGCGGATCGGCGCGCCGCAGGCGCGTCCGGCCACGGCTTGAGGCAAAGGGCCCTGCGGTAATTCCTTGTTTACCATTCGATCCCTACCATTCCGGTCATGGAATCGATCCGTCGACAGACCCCGCAGGCCGCCCTGATGTCGCTCGAAGCTCAAGCCGCCTCGGCGCGAGGCGGCTTCGCCTGTCTGTTCTCGACCGCGGAGGAATATGAGACGGCGCTGATCACCGAGCGCCGCGCCCAGGGACGCTACACGCAGGGCCGCAGCTATTGGCCGCTCGCGCTGTTCGTCGGTTGCGCGCTCATCGTGGCAGGTACCGTCCTGCTGTTCGCCTGAGAGACCTGCAGTTTCCGGCCAGCCAGGGCGCCGTTTCGGCGCACTTTTTCTTTTGGGCGGGGTGCGGTAGACACGCCCGTCAAACAAGAAGGGTGGAAGCCGATGATCACCGAGATCGCGCAAATCGACGTCAAGCCGGGCAGCGAGAAGGATTTCGAGGCCGCCGTCGCCAAGGCCAAGGCCGCGTTCGGCCGCTCCAAGGGCTTTCACGGCTTCGAGCTGCACAAGTCGATCGAGAAGCCGCAGCGCTATCGCCTGATGGTGAAATGGGCGACGCTGGAGAACCACACCGTCGATTTCCGCGGCTCCGAGAACTTCGCCGAATGGCGCGGCCTCGTCGGCCAGTATTTTGCCGCGCCCCCGGAGGTCGAGCACACCGAGACCGTGCTGGCGACCTGAGCCGCCTCAAGCCGCCTCTGCCAGAGGCGGCGCCTCATAGGTCTTGAAATGGTCGATCATGACCTTGGCGATGGCGACCAGTGGCAGCGCCAGCGCCAGGCCCCAGATTCCGAACACGACGCCGAGCAGGATCTGGAACGCGAACAGCGTGGCCGGCGGAATGTCCAGCGCCTGCCGCTGGAGCAGCGGCGTCAGCACGTAGCTCTCCATCGCATGCACGCCGAGAAACAGGATCAGTGCGGATAGCGCCGGGATCCAGCCCGAGGCGAGACTCGCCAGCACCACGACGACATCGGCGATGATGGCGCCGACGGTCGGGATGAAGGCGAGGAGGCCGGCCTGGATTCCCAGGATGAACGAGCCGGGGATGCCGATGATGGCCAGCCCGATCCAGGTCACCACGCCGACTGCCAGCATGACGATGATCTGCGCGATCAGCCAGCGCTCCAGCGTCTCGCTGATGCGGTCGACGATGAGCGTAGCCCGCGTGCGGTGCCTGGCCGGCACGAGGAACAGCAGGCCGTCGTGATAGACGCTGGGCTGGGCAGCGAAGGCCAGCCCGAGAAACAGCACGATGAAGATGTTGCCGACGGCGCTGATGGTGCCGAGCAGCAGCTTGAAGGTCTGGCTCACGATCGCCCCGCCGCTGGACGCGAGGGCGCCTGCACCCGGCAAATTGCCGCGCGGGGCCGTGTTTGGGGTGGGCGTCGACCCTGCATCGGTGGAGGCGGCGGGTGCTGCGTTGCCGAAATCGAAGAAGCTGGTGTCGATGCCGTGGTTGTCGAGAAAGGACTTCACGTTGGTGATCTGCGACCTGATGGTCTTGCTGAGCAGCGAGGCCTGTTCGGCGATGGTGGCGCCGCCGAGATAGGCGACGCCCGCGAGCATCAGGGCCAGCGCGATGCAGACGATCGCAAGCCGCATTGTGTGCAGCAGGTGCACGCGGCGGCCGAGTGCATTGGTCAGCGCGTTGAGGCCGACGCCGAGCAGCATGCCGGTGAAGATCAGGAGCAGGGTGGCGGCAAAATACCAGGTGAAGGCGAGCAGCGCCGTGACCAGCACGACGCTGATGCCGCCGACCGAGATGGCCCAGGCCAGGTCGCTGCGGGTCCGGGGTCGTTCATCTCGGGAAATTGTCACGTCGTCTCCTTTTGGGAAGGCCGCAGAGCGCACTCTTTCGCCAAATCTTACCTGGGATCAAGCCGAGGCTATGCACCGGTTTGACGCCTCGGCGGGCCTGCTTTGGCCGACGCCGGGGCGCGAAAGGGGGGCCGAGGCGGCGCCAAAGGCGCGAAAATAGCATTGCCGTCCCGCAATCCCTTCGGTTGAATTTGTTCCATCGGAAGGGCATGTTTGGAGAATCTTCTTACGGGGGAGGTCGGAAACGGAAGATGAGAAAGCCGGTCGTCGGCGTGATCGGGAACGCCCATCGCGTCGAAAATCGATTTCAGGTCCAGATGGTCGGCGAGCGCAATTTGCGTGCGGTGGCCGAGGTCTCCGGCGGCCTGCCGGTGATGTTTGCGGGCTCGCCCGACATCACCGACATCGGTGCGTTGCTCGATACCGTCGACGGCATCGTCCTCACGGGCGCCCGCGCCAACGTCCATCCGACCCGCTTCAACGTAGACCCTTGCGAGAAGCACGAGCCCTACGACATCCACCGCGACGAGGTGGCGCTGGCGCTTTCGGTCGCCTGCGTTGCGCGCGGCATCCCGCTGTTCGGCATCTGCCGCGGCCTCCAGGAGATGAACGTCGCCTTCGGCGGCTCGCTGCACCCCGAGATCCGCGAGATCCCGGGCCGCATGAACCATCGCATGCCCCGGCTCGAGAACGGCGAGATCCACCCTGATCCGACCGTGGTGTTCGCCGACCGCCACGATGTCGACCTCACGCCGGGCGGGGCGTTCGCACGGCTGCTGGGCTGTGAGAGGATCCGGGTCAATTCTCTGCACGGCCAGGGCATCCTCGATCCCGGCAAGCGCGTGCTGATCGAAGGTGTCGCCGAGGACGGCACCATCGAGGCCATCCGCATCGCGGAAGCCCCGACCTTTGCGCTCGGCGTGCAATGGCACGCCGAATACGATCCCCAGCGCAATCCGATCAACCGGAAGCTGTTCGAGGCGTTTGGCGCAGCGCTGGTGGAGCGGCAGCGCGCGACGGCGTAGATCACGTTCGTGTCCCGGACAAGCGAAGCGCTGATCCGGGACCCACGCCGCTCGGAGGTCCTGCTGGGGGATAGCTCGTTTGGCGGATAGTCAGCCTATCTTCTGGTTTGTAGGAACGCTTGCATCTCTTCCGGCGTGAGTTTGCCATCCTTATTGCTGTCCATTGCCTTGAAAATTCGCTCGTGGGCTGCCTGAAACTCCGCCGACGAGATGGCTCCGTCGCCGTCGGAGTCCATAAGCGCAAACATCATGCGGAACATTATGGGAGGTCCCATCGCGTCCACACCCATCGTGCTGCGCCCCTTCATCGCGCGACCCATCATGTCTCCACCACCCATCATGCCTTGTCGCTCTCCGGACGGGCTTGCGGGGGGCGTCGTTTGCGCTGGATGAGCCGGTCGCGAACCTGCACCCACGGTTCATGCGGCGCCACAAAGGTCCAGAAATAGCACGTTGGTCCGCCGCCGCCTCGATCGTTGCATCACTCGCCGAGGATGTTGCGGTACCCGTGGTACGTCATCATTTGCCGCGAGGTAGCATGCGGTTCAGCGTATTGTCGCGAAAAACGATATGATGGATCAGAGCTGCGCCAGCATGAAAGAACGCGACGAATACAAGCGCGTGGGCCGCAATTTCGTGGATCTCCTTGACCGAATGCGCGAAGGCTCTATCTCGTATCCATGGCGATGATATTTCGTAGATGCCGAGCAGCGGCAACGCCTCGCCACGCGCAAACTGCGTAACGATCCCGGCGACCGGAACGACAACGAGCAAGGCGTAGAGCGTATAATGAAAAAGACGGGCGGATGGGTCGGCGAAGGCGCCAAGCCATCTGCGGAATTCGTTTGGCTCGGGAGGTGGCGGCGGAACGGCCGCCCTCCACACCAGCCGCATGATCAATGCGGCCAAGATCAACAGGCCGGCGGAAACATGAACAAGCAGGCCTGTCTCGCGCGCGCCACCCTTGGGCAAGTCATCGCCAAATATGCCGAGCGTCCACGCAACGATCACCAGAACTACCGTCGCCCAGTGGAGGAACTGGGGAACAGTACCGTATCGGTCAGGGGAACTCGTCAATGTCGCCTCCCTTCGGCTTCGATCCGGTGGCGCGGGTCAACTCTTCAAACATCATTACATCAGAAAAGTCGCGCCAACTCGTTGATCCACCTCATGGCGCGACCTGTTTCTAGCGCGAGGATGGCTGCATCTTTCTGAGACGAGTTCGATTACTGCGTATTACGGTATTGCTCGGCCGCGATCTGCTCGCGGCGTCGGCTGGAGCAGAGTTAAGAGCACTATCGCCGCAGTGGTGGATTTGCCGGGCGAACAAGGCGCTAAGCTGGGTCGAACACTCTTGGTCAGCGGTTACGCCGCCCGCTCCATCCGCCGCGCGCGATAGGCTTGCGGCGACATCAACGTCAGCTTGCGGAACGCCTTGCGAAAGCTGCTCTCGTCTTCATACCCTGTCGTGCGCGCGATGGTCTTGATCGGCTGCGTCGTCGTCTCCAGCAGCGTGCGCGCGTGCTCGACGCGGCGGCGCATGATGAAGGCTTGTGGCGGCTCGTGCGTGAGCTCCTGAAACTTCCGGTTCAGCGTGCGCTCGCTGAGGCCGAGCGCGCCGGCAAGGCGCTTGACCGTCATCGGGCTCTTGCCGGTGCGACGAACCAGCAGGTCGGCCCTGGTCAGCAGCGGGTCCTGCGAGAGCAGGTAGCCCACGGGCATGAAGATCGATTGGGTGCGCTGTGCGGTGTCGATGACGACGTAGTCCGCGCACAGTTTTGCGATCTGCTTGCCGTCGACCATCTCGATCAGCCTGAGCAGGAGGTCGACCCACGACATCGGGCCGGCGGCGCAGACGACGCGGTCCGCGCTGGTGATGACGGCGTCCGGGGCGAGGTCGATCGCGGGATGGCGCTGCCGAAGCTCGCTTTGCAGCCACCAGGTGATGGTGGCGCGGCGGTTGTCGAGCAGGCCCGCTCCCGCAAGCAGGAAGACGCCGCTGCAAAAGGCGCCGATCAGCCGGCCGTTGGCGTGCTGCTGCCGCAGCCAGGCGCCGGCACGGACGTATTGCGGCCGCAGGCGCTCGGCCGTGACGTGATCGACGAGGTTGCCGGGGACGAGGATCGCGTCGAAGCCGGCGCGCTTGCCGATCGCGCCGTCGACTGCGACCGTCTGGCCGCCGCCGGCGCGCACCGCCTTGCCGTCGAGCGACAGCGTCTTCCAGGTGAAGCGGGATTTTTCGCCGCTCTGCTGCATGACGTGATTGGCGAGCGACAGGACGTCGGCGACGCCTGAGATCGCCGAATGCATGCAACCTTCCAGCGCCAGAACTGCGAGCTTCATGGGATCTCCTGCCAGCCACTGGCGACCCTAACCGATCGGCGCCAGCGATGCGTGGCGGAAATTGCCCGATCTCTGGCTGATCCGCCACTGCCCTGCCCGGGGCACCGGGTCCAAATTCGCTCTGTCGTCACACGACATGATTGGAGAGAGACATGCCTTACGTCACCATATCCACCGTCCGCGGCATCCTGGATGCCGCACAGAAGAAAACGCTGCTCGAACGCGTCACCGACCTCCTGGTCGAGGTCGAAGGGCAGGGCAGTCCGGACTTCCGCCGCAACGTCTGGGTCAGGATCGAGGAGCAGGAGCCTTCGCACTGGTCGCTCGGCGGCATGCAGCCGACGAGCGAGATCATCGCGAGTACGTTCGGCGCGATCGGAGCGGACGGGGTGCGGATCGCGAGGCCGTAGCCGCCAAGTGCGCGGGCGGATCAGCCCAAGGCATGGTCCGCCACCGCCCTGCTCAACCGATCCGCGGGGCGATTTCCATTGCATCGCACAATCAGACAAGGGCCTGCACACGGCTGCATTGAGGTTCAAGAGACGAACACCATATGCTCTGCAAGGGAGCCCTGCCGTGCAGACCATGAAGGCGGCCCTCGTTACGGCGATTGGCGTCGTGGCTTTGATCTGCTGCCTCCTTCCCAGTTCAGCAGAGGAGAACGGCCGTCTTGCACTGATTGTTTCGATCGACGGGGCCATTGGCCCCGCGTCGGCCAGTTACGTGAAGGAGGCCTTGGCCCACGCAAGTGAACGGCGCGCCGAGGTCGTGCTTCTGAGAATCAACACTCCCGGCGGTCTCAATTCCAGCATGCGCGAGATCATTGCGGATGTGCTGGCCTCGCCCGTCCCTGTCGTCGGGTACGTCGCTCCCTCCGGCGCCCACGCGGCGAGCGCGGGGACCTATATCCTTTATGCGACCCACATCGCGGCGATGGCGCCGGGCACCAATATTGGTGCAGCAACGCCGGTGCAGATTGGCGGACCGCTGCCGGGTCTGCCGAGCGGTACACCGGACAAGGGCGGCAAGGACAAGAAGGACGGTGACCAGCAGGGCGAGAAGGATCAGCCCAAGGATGCGATGACGGCAAAGGTGACCAATGATGCGGTTGCTTTCATCCGTAGCCTTGCGGAGCTGCGCAACCGCAATGTGGACTGGGCGGAGAAAGCGGTCCGTGAGGCCGCCACTCTCTCTGCCAACGGCGCGCTAGAGGCCCATGCCATCGATCTCGTCGCGCGCGATCAGGCCGAATTGCTGAGGCAACTCGATGGCCGCGTGGTGGAGGTTGCAGGCGGCAAAACGCAACGCCTCGCGACGAAGGATGCGGTCGTTGAAGCCATCGACCCCGGATGGATATCCCGCTTCCTGGCGGTCATCACCGATCCGAATGTGGCGTTCATTCTCCTGATGGTCGGCATCTACGGCCTGATCTTCGAGTTCATGTCTCCCGGAGCCGTCGCTCCGGGAGTCGTCGGCGCGATCTGCCTGTTGATCGGCCTCTATGCGCTCAATTTGCTGCCAATCAACTATGCCGGGCTTGCCCTGATGCTGGTCGGCATAGTGCTTCTCACTGTCGAAGCCTTCAATCCGACGGTGGTGATCGGTCTCGGAGGGATCGTCGCTTTCGTGCTGGGAGCGCTGATGCTTTTCAGGGTCGAGGCGCCCGGCTACCACCTGTCGTGGTGGGTAATCGGCATCGCTGCAGCTGTGTTCACCGGCTTTGCGCTCGTCGTGCTTGGTTCGCTGCGGCGTGCCGCCAACGCTCCTGAACGGGTCGGCGCGCAAGCCATGCGAGGCTTGCCCGCCGAGGTTCTCGACTGGCGTGGGAGCGAAGGTCATGTCTTCGCCCATGGCGAGCGCTGGCAGGCGCGCGGCGCCGAAACGTTCAAGCCCGGAGAGACGGTCGAAGTCGCAAACGTCGTCGACCTGACGCTGCTGATACGGCGCGCACCAGCCCGAACAGGCGAGGGAGATCCGTCATGATGCTGGAATATCTGACCTATGCGGCGCTCGCGTTGCTTGTCATCATGTTCCTATCCCAGGCTATTCGAATCCTGCGTGAATACGAGCGTGGCGTCGTCTTTACGCTCGGTCGCTTTACCGGCGTGAAGGGCCCGGGCCTCATCATCCTCATTCCGGTCGTGCAGCAATTGGTAAAGGTCGATCTACGGGTGATGGTGCAGGTCGTCCCGCCCCAGGACGTGATTTCGCGGGACAACGTCTCCGTCAAGGTCAACGCCGTTCTGTATTTCCGCATCGTCGATCCCGAGCGGGCCATCATCAAGGTCGGCGATTACATGGCCGCCACCAGCCAGCTCGCGCAGACCACGTTACGCTCGGTGCTCGGCAAGCACGAGCTCGACGAGATGCTTGCCGAACGCGACAGGTTGAACGCCGACATCCAGGAGATCCTCGACAAGCAGACCGACGTCTGGGGCATCAAGGTCACCGGGATCGAGATCAAGGACATCGATCACAACGAAACCATGGTGCGCGCGATCGCCAAGCAGGCCGAAGCGGAACGGTTGCGGCGCGCCAAGGTGATCAACGCGATGGGCGAGCAGCAGGCCGCCGAAAAGCTCGTCGAGGCCGGCCGGATTCTCGCGCAGGAGCCACAGGCGATGCAGCTACGTTACTTCGCGGCCCTGCACGACATCGCGGGCGAACGGTCGTCGACCGTCGTCTTTCCGCTACCGACGGGTTTGCTCGATCATTTTATGCCGCGGCGGGACAACCCATAGGGAAAGCAGCAGGCTGACCCATCTTCGGCCTCAATGGGCGGATCGAATGTCGATCCCTACTTGAACGGGAGGACAATTCGATGACGAAGCCTACCGCCAGCCCAGCCAGCTGTCGCCAACGTCGAACATCCATGCTTGCCATTCCACTGCTGTCTTTTGCGCTCTGGTCCGGCGGCATTGGCGCAGCGGCGCACGCTGCGGAGCCGGGCAAGGACGCTTCGGCCGGAGGCCTGCCGCGCATTCTCGTGCTTGCGACGGGAGGCACCATCGCAGGCCAGGCTGACGCGCGTGCGACCGGTGCGTACAAATCGGGCCAGATCACGGGCGAGCAATTGATGCAGTCGGTGCCGGGTCTGGACAAGCTGGCAAAGCTGAACGCCGAACAGATTTCGTCGATCGGATCCCAGGACATGAACGACAAGGTCTGGTTTGCGCTGGCCCGTCGCATTCAGGAGGCCTTCGACAAGAACGAGGCCGACGGCGTCATCGTGACCCACGGCACGGATACGCTGGAGGAGACGGCGTTCTTTCTCGACAATGTGGTGCGTGGCGACAAGCCGGTGGTCATCGTCGGCTCGATGCGTCCGGCTTCAGCCGTCAGCGCGGATGGCCCCGGCAATCTGTACGAAGCGGTCCAGGTGGCCGCCGATCCCCGATCCCGCGGTCGCGGCGTCATGGCCGTGCTGAACGACAAGATCGAGGGAGCACGCTCGGTCACCAAGACCAACACCACGAGCATCGAGACGTTCAATTCTCCCAACGGCGGGCCGATCGGCTATGTCGACACCGCGGGCGGCATCCGTTTCATGGCCCAGGCTGCCGGTCTCAAGCGCGCGGCCTATCAGCTCCCGGCAGGCGAGCAATTGCCGCGGGTCGAGATCGTCTACTCGCATGCCAACATGGACGCCGTTCCGATCGAGGACGCCATTTCCCACGGCGCCAAAGGCATCGTGCTGGCCGGTGTCGGTGACGGCAATACGTCGAAGCCGGCGCTCGATGCGCTCGAAGCGGCCGCGAAGAAAGGGATCCTCGTCGTCCGTTCCACGCGGGTTCGGTCTGGCTTCGTCACCCGCAATGTCGAGGTCGACGATGACAAGAACGGCTTCGTCGTGTCCGAGGACCTCAATCCCCAGAAGGCACGGGTTCTCACCCAATTGCTGATCGCGAGCGGCGTCACGGCTCCGGCCGAGCTGCAGCGGGCTTTTACAGCGACATGGTGACTGGATCGGCGACGAGGCGCCCCAAAACGAAAAGGCGCCCCTCGCGGAGCGCCTTTTGCTTGTCGCAGACAGTTCGGGCCGCTTAGCCCGAATAGTACATGTCGAACTCGACCGGGTGCGGGGTCATTTCGAAGCGCTCGACTTCGGCCATCTTCAGCTCGATGTAGCTGTCGATGAAGTCGTCGTCGAACACGCCGCCGGCCTTGAGGAAGGCGCGGTCCTTGTCGAGGTTCTCGAGCGCCTCGCGCAAGCTGCCGCACACCGTCGGGATCTGCTTCAGCTCTTCCTTCGGCAGGTCGTAGAGGTCCTTGTCCATCGCCGGACCCGGATCGATCTTGTTCTTGATGCCGTCGAGGCCGGCCATCAGCATCGCGGCGAAGCCGAGATAGGGATTGGCGAGCGGATCCGGGAAGCGCACCTCGACACGCTTGGCCTTCGGCGAAGCGGTGTAGGGGATGCGGCAGGAGGCCGACCGGTTGCGCGCGGAATAGGCGAGCAGCACGGGAGCCTCATAGCCCGGGACCAGACGCTTGTAGGAGTTGGTCGAGGGGTTGGTGAAGGCGTTGATCGCCTTGGCGTGCTTGATGATGCCGCCGATGTAGTGGAGGCAGGTCTCCGACAGGTCGGCATATTTGTTGCCGGCGAACACCGGCTTGCCGTCCTTCCAGATCGACTGGTGCACGTGCATGCCCGAGCCGTTGTCGCCATAGACCGGCTTCGGCATGAAGGTGGCGGTCTTGCCGTAGATGTGGGCGACCTGGTGGATGCAGTATTTGTAGATCTGCAGATGGTCGGCCATCAGCGTCAGCGTGTCGAACTTCATGCCGAGCTCGTGCTGGGCGGAGGCGACCTCGTGGTGATGCTTCTCGACCTTGACGCCCATCTTGGCCATGGCGCCGAGCATTTCCGAGCGCATGTCCTGCACCGAGTCCTGCGGCGGGACCGGGAAGTAGCCGCCCTTGGTGCGGACGCGGTGGCCGAGATTGCCGCCTTCATATTCGGTGTCGGTGTTGGTCGGCAGCTCCGAGGAGTCGAGCCTGAAGCCGGTGTTGTAGGGGCTGGAGGAAAAGCGCACGTCGTCGAACACGAAGAACTCGGCTTCGGGACCGACGAAGACGGTGTCGCCGACGCCCATCGACTTCACCATCGCCTCGGCCTTCTTGGCGATGCCGCGGGGGTCGCGGTTGTAGGGCTCGCCGGTGGTCGGCTCGAGCACGTCGCAGGTGATGACCATGGTAGTCTCGGCGAAGAACGGATCGATCGTCGCGGTCACCGGATCCGGCATCAGGCACATGTCGGACTCGTTGATCGCCTTCCAGCCGGCGATCGAGGAGCCGTCGAACATCGTCCCTTCGGCAAATATGTCTTCATCGATCATGCTGACGTCGAACGTCACATGCTGCCACTTGCCGCGCGGATCGGTGAAGCGCAGGTCGACGTACTTGACGTCGTTGTCCTTGATCGATTTCAGGACGTCTTTGGCGGTCTTCATGCATACCCCTTTTGGCTCTGCGGGTCGGTTTCCAGATGAGCAGGATTATTCTCGCTTTTGGCGAGTTCGCGCGCGACCGCACAAACGAATTCGGGCCGCCGAAGCAGCCTTATTTCTTGTCAGAGTGTCGCAAAATGCGGGATAGCACCCGGCTCAGATAGCGTCCAGCCCGGATTCGCCGGTTCGGATGCGGATCGCCTCTTCGATGTTGGAGACGAAAATTTTGCCGTCACCGATGCGACCGGTCTGCGCAGCGCGGCGGATCGCGTCGATGGCGCGCTCGACCAGATCGTCGCCGATCACGATCTCGATCTTCACCTTGGGCAGGAAGTCGACGATGTATTCTGCGCCGCGGTAAAGCTCGGCGTGTCCCTTCTGCCGGCCAAAGCCCTTGGCCTCGGTGACGGTGATGCCCTGAAGGCCGACTTCCTGAAGCGCTTCCTTCACCTCGTCGAGCTTGAACGGCTTGATGATGGCTTCGATTTTCTTCACTGCGCGCCTCCCGGCATTTCGATCAAATAGCAACGTCTTCGTCAGGATGCGCTTTTCTCACGCACGATCTTGTCTTCGCTATGCCGGGATCCCTGACCAGCCCGGCACCAACGGCCGGCCACACCCTGATAGATGTCAGTGAGCACGACGAACCGAAGCGGCTTCCTCGAAAGCAGGGTCTATGCCAAGTTGCAAATGCCCTGATTATTGGAGCGTTATCAGCCTTTTAACGAGCATCTCTGATAGGTGGAGCCGACCGGCCCAAAATACCGAAGACTACGAAATAGGCAAACGGTTCAATCTGTGGGCAAATCGGCGTTCCGGCGGTCGGATCGGCACCGAAGATGCCTGTTGAAGATGCGTTTGTACAGGGAAGTGGCATGGAAGTTCTGACCAACGCCGAAATGCAGCGCGCCGACCAGCTCTCGATCGCGGCCGGCACGCCCGGCTTCAAGCTGATGCTGAGCGCGGGCCAGGCGGTCGCCGAGGCCGCCAACGCGCTGGTGGAGGAGGGGCCGATCCTGATCGTGGCCGGCCCCGGCAACAATGGCGGCGACGGTTTTGTCGCAGCCGCCGAGCTCGCCGCCCAGGGGCGCGAGGTCTCGGTGATCCTGATGTGCGAGCGCGACCAGCTCCAGGGCGACGCGGCCTCCGCCGCGCGCGGCTGGAAGCACCCGGTGCTCCCGTTCAATCCGCAGGCGATCGGAAAGCCCGCGCTGATCATCGACGCGCTGTTCGGTGCGGGCCTCAGCCGCCCCGTCGACGGCGAGGCGCGCGCGATGATCGAGGCCGTCAACGCCAACGGTGCCTTGGTGCTTGCGGTCGATCTGCCGAGCGGCATCAACGGCACCAGCGCCGCCGTGCTGGGCGCTGCGGTCAACGCCACCGAGACCGTCACCTTCTTCCGCAAGAAGCCGGCGCACCTGCTGCTGCCGGGGCGGATGCATTGCGGCCGCGTGCGCGTTGCCGATATCGGTATCGACGCACAGGTGCTTGACGAGATCAGGCCGCAGACCTTCGAGAACGACCCGGATTTCTGGGGCGCGGCCTTTCCGGTGCCGCGGATCGACGGCCACAAATATGCGCGAGGGCATGTGCTGGCGGTCTCGGGCGATGCAGCCGCGACCGGCGCGGCGCGGCTTGCCGCGCGCGGCGCGTTGCGGGCCGGCGCGGGCCTGGTGACGCTGGCGAGCCCGCGCGATGCGCTCGCGATCAATGCGGCCGCGCTGACCGCGGTGATGGTTCGCCCCGTCGACACCGCGATCGAGTTCGGCGAGCTGCTCGGCGACAAGCGCTACAACACCTGCATCATCGGCCCCGGCACAGGCGTAGGTGATCGCACCTGCGATTTCGTCCACACCGCGCTTGGCGCGCAGCGGCATCTGGTGCTGGACGCTGATGCATTGACGAGCTTTGCCGCGAATCCCGAGCGCCTGTTCGAATCGATCAAGGCCTCGCACGACAATGCGGTGGTGCTGACGCCGCACGAGGGCGAGTTTCCGCGCCTGTTCTCCGATCTCAGCAACAAGCACCCCGGCCGTTCCAAGCTCGAGCGCGTCCGCGCCGCCGCCGAACGCTCCGGCGCGGTGGTGCTGCTGAAGGGGCCGGATACCACCATCGCCGCGCCGGACGGCCGCGCCACCATCGCCGCCAATGCGCCGCCCTGGCTTGCCACGGCGGGTGCGGGCGACGTGCTCTCCGGTATCATCGCGGGGCTCCTGGCGCAGGGCGTGCCGGCGTTCGAAGCCGCCAGCATCGGCGTGTGGATGCACGGCGAGGCGGCAAGCGAGGCGGGGCCGGGGCTGATCGCGGAGGACCTGACCGAGACCCTGCCGGCCGTGCACCGGCGGATTTATAACGCGCTGGGGATCGAGTACTGAGCTGCTCGCTCCGGCGGGTAGGATGGGTAGAGCGCAGCGAAACCCATCATCTCAAACCTCGGCGCGATGGCGATGGGTTTCGCTGCACTCTACCCATCCTACGAAACCTCACTCCACCGCGTACCAGCGCACCAGCCGCGGCGCGGCCCAGTCGGTCACGACGGATTCGATCAGCCATCGTCCGGGCGAGGTCGCCGCGAACGCGATGCGCTGGGTCTGGCCGGACTCGATCGCGAGCGTGTCGAGCCAGTAGGGCTTCCAGCCGTCGTCGAGCTTGTCGAGCAGGCGGAAGGGATGGCCGTGCAGGTGGAAGACAGTCGTGATCGGGGCGGGGTTCTTGAGGGTCAGCACGACGGTGCGGCCGGTCCTGGCGCGAAAGGCGGGCGCCGAGGAGGTCGAGAAATTCGCCGGCCGCGTCCAACCGGTATCGGGGGCACCGAGCGCGACATCGAACCGCAGGGCGCCTCTGAGATCGAGCTGGTCGGGCAGGGCATTCGCGGGGAGCGGCTGCGGCGGCAACAGCGGCGCGTGCCGCTCCAGCCTGCCGGAGATCGTGAGGTTTCCGATCGGGCGGGCCTCCTTGCCGTCATGCAGCAGAAATTGGGCCGATGTGGCTGCGTCCACAAAGGCGTCGGCCCGTCCGCCCGGGGCCAGCACCAGGGCGCCGTTGCGGGCCGGGAACGGCTCGGCCGGCTGTCCGTCCAGGGCCATCACGCGGACCTCGTGATTCTCCAATTTGATTGCGAGGACAGTGCGTTGGGAGCCATTGATAAAGCGCAGCCGCAGCCGCTCATTGGCGGCGGCTGAGAGCTCGCATGAAGTCTGCCCGTTGATTGTATAGAGCGGGGTCGTGTCCTTGGGGGCGCGGCCCGGGGGCAGCGCGGTCCCATCCGGCCGCAGGCGCCATTCCTCGATCAGCAGGACCTCGTCACGATCGACGGCGATGCGGCTCGTCTCCTCCGCGATGATCGGAAGCGGCCGCGCCGGCTGCTTCAGGCCGTCCTCGAAGAGGCGAAAGTCGGTCAGCAGGGTTCCGGCGTTTGGTATTGAAATAATTGAAGTTTCAGTCGCGTCCGGCGCCGTCGGCGCGCGCCCTCGCAGCGGGTCCGCCGCAGCCGGGCCGTTGAGGCCGTACCAGACTGGGGCAAGCGGCACAGGCAGGTCGTTGCGGAATACCACCTCGCAGCGGTCGCCGCGCTTGAGATGGACGCCCCTGGTATGGCTTACGGCGGCCAGCTCCCAGATTGGTGTGGGCGGCTGCCCCGGCTTCAGAGCCAGCGTTGCCGGCCTCGCCTGAAGGGCGATCTGGGCGGTCACGGACGGACCTGCGCCGCCGGCCATCAGCCCCGCAGCCGAGGCTCCGAGGCCAACCAGAACCTCGCGTCGGCTCGGGTGAAAGATCCGCGGTTTCATGGCCCGATCCGGACCACGCCGCGCTGGATAAGTCCAGCCATCGTGCCTACTTGAAGCCTGCCTCCATCAGGCCATTTTTTTGCTGCGAACAGTCAGGCGCATGCTATAAGCCCGGCCGCCCGCGGCATCGCGGCCGGTCTTGATGCAAATTCACGCGGGCGTGGCGGAACTGGTAGACGCGCTGGATTTAGGTTCCAGTGACGAAAGTTGTGGGGGTTCGAGTCCCTCCGCCCGCACCAAGCGCTTTCAGCGTTTGCACGGATTACCGAAGGGCCTCGCTTCGTGCGGATGTTTTCCGTCTGGAGCAGGGCTCTGATGAACCACCGGCGTTGAGGCGTTTGCCTCGCGTTGGATCGATTAATGACAGCGTCCCGACGCATGCGTGCCGGGGCCGAACGAGAAGAAGATTGGACGCCATGCAGGTCACAGAAACCCTCTCGGAAGGTTTGAAGCACGAGTTCAAGATCAGCGTTCCCGCGTCTGATCTCGATGCCAAGGCCGGCGCCAAGTTCGTCGACCTCAAGGACAAGGTCCGCATCAACGGCTTCCGTCCCGGCAAGGTGCCGGTCGCTCATCTGAAGAAGGTCTATGGCCGCTCGGTGATGGCCGAGACCATCGACCAGACCATCCGCGACACCAACACGCAGCTGTTCTCCGAGCGCGGCTTCCGCCTCGCGACCGAGCCGAAGATCACGATGCCGAGCGAGCAGGCCGAGGTCGAGGAGCTGCTGAGCGGCAAGACCGATCTGACCTACACGGTTGCGATCGAGGTGGTGCCGTCGATCGCGCTCGCCGACTTCAAGACCTTCCAGGTCGAGAAGCCCGTGGCTGACGTTACCGACGCCGACGTCGACGAGGCGATCAAGCGCATCGCCGACACCAACCGCGGCTATGCCGCGAAGGCCGACGGCGCCAAGGCCGGGTCGGGCGACCGCGTCACCATCAACTTCAAGGGCACCATCAACGGCGAAGTCTTCGAGGGCGGCACCGGCGAGGGCATCCAGGTCGTCATCGGCTCCAACACCTTCATCCCCGGCTTCGAGGAGCAGCTCACCGGCATCGGCGCGGGCGAGACGCGCACGCTGAAAGTGTCGTTCCCCAAGAACTACATGAACGACAAGCTCGCCGGCCAGCCGGCCGAGTTCGAGACCACCGCGACCTCGATCGAAGCGCCGCAGGACATTGCGATCGATGACGAGTTCGCCAAGACGCTCGGCCTCGAATCGCTGGACAAGCTGAAGGAAGCCGCGCGCGAGCGTCTGGTTGCCGAGTTCGCCGGTGCGACGCGCCAGCGCGTCAAGCGCGCGCTGCTCGACCGTCTCGACGAGGCGCATCGCTTCGAGGCGCCGCCCTCGCTCGTCGACGAGGAGTTCAATCTGATGTGGAACTCGGTCAAGGCCGAGATGGACTCGGCCGGCAAGACCTTTGCCGACGAGGACACCACCGAAGATGCCGCCAAGGAAGAGTACCGCAAGATCGCCGACCGGCGCGTGCGCCTCGGCCTCGTGCTCTCCGAGATCGGCGAGAAGAACAAGATCACCGTGACCGACGACGAGGTCGGCCGCGCCGTGATCGAGCGAGCCCGCCAGATGCCCGGCCGCGAGAAGGAAGTCTGGGACTATTACCGCAGCAACGCCCAGGCGCTGGCCCAGCTTCGTGCGCCGATCTATGAGGACAAGGTCGTTGACTTCATCCTCGAGCTCGCCAACGTGACCGAGAAGAAGGTTTCGCGCGAGGACCTCTACAAGGACGATGAGGCGGAAAAGACCGCGGCCTGAAGGCTTTGAGACAGTCTTCTATTTTGAGACAGTCTTCTATTAAGGATGATCAGCGGAAGGGCCCGGCTAGCCATGTGGCTGGCTGGGCCTTCTTGCGAGAATCAGCTTCAAGTGCCCGGCGGATTAAGCCTTAATTCGCTCCGCACTTGTCTGGCGCGAATTGGGCTATATCTGTCGGTACACCCTGTACCCAAACTTCTACCGCTACCAACTTCCTGCATCACGGGCGTCCATCGGCCTTCCGGCAAATCCAGCCAGACTGGCAGCCAAGAGTGGCGATGTCCGCCTCCGAAAACCCTAGGTGACTCATGCGCGATCCGGTTGAAACCTACATGAACCTCGTGCCCATGGTGGTCGAGCAGACCAACCGTGGCGAGCGCGCCTACGACATTTTCTCGCGCCTGCTGAAAGAGCGCATCATTTTCCTGACCGGTCCGGTCGAGGACGGCATGTCGACGCTGGTCGTCGCGCAGCTGTTGTTCCTCGAAGCGGAAAATCCGAAGAAGGAAATCTCGATGTACATCAACTCGCCGGGCGGCGTGGTGACGTCGGGCCTTGCGATCTACGACACCATGCAGTTCATCCGCCCGCCGGTCTCGACGCTGTGCACGGGGCAGGCGGCCTCGATGGGCTCGCTGCTGCTCGCCGCCGGCGAGAAGGACATGCGCTTCTCGCTGCCGAACGCGCGCATCATGGTGCATCAGCCCTCCGGCGGCTTCCAGGGCCAGGCCACCGACATCATGCTGCACGCGCAGGAAATCCTGAACCTGAAGAAGCGGCTCAACGAGATCTACGTGAAGCATACCGGCCAGACCTACAAGACGATCGAGGACGCGCTGGAACGCGACAAGTTCCTGACCGCCAACGACGCCAAGGAGTTCGGCCTGGTCGACAGGGTCATCGACAAGCGCGCCGAAGAGCCGGCCGCGGCGAAGACCCAGTAGCACTACCGGTCGGTAGCGGCGTCCCTCGGGGGCGCCCGGGTACCTTCAGGGGAGCGTTCACGTTTAGGACTCGTGTGCGCGCTGCAAAACGCCGTTTTGCGCCCTGCGACAGGCAGAAAGTTCCGCTTTCGTGCTTGTTTTTCGTGGCAATCCAGCAACGCCGGGGTGATTTCGATCACTTCGCCCGTGCCAAGACCTGAAATCACGGTATTGTCACGGGTAGCCGGCGACCCCCGATTAGCGAATTCTTGATAGTCGGGTGACAGCATGGTTGGCTACGAATGATCCGCTATGATCGCGGGAGAATCGAGTGACCGTGATTCGCACGGGATGTAGTGCGTAGGGTCTTTTTTGGTACGGAATTTGCTCTATTTGAACTTCATACCGACCGGTGTGTCGGGATGGAGCGATCGAGCGGAACGGGATCGAACCGCGGACGGAGACATGAATGAGTAAGGTCGGCACGAGCGACTCCAAGAACACGCTATATTGCTCGTTCTGCGGCAAGAGCCAGCACGAAGTCCGCAAACTGATCGCGGGTCCCACGGTCTTCATCTGCGACGAGTGCGTCGAGCTTTGCATGGACATCATCCGCGAGGAGAACAAGTCCTCGCTGGTCAAGTCGCGCGACGGCATTCCGACGCCGAAGGAAATCTGCAAGGTGCTGGACGATTACGTGATCGGCCAGAGCCACGCGAAGAAGGTCCTGTCGGTCGCGGTGCACAACCACTACAAGCGCCTCAACCACCAGACCAAGCACAACGACGTCGAGCTCGCGAAGTCGAACATCCTGCTGATCGGTCCGACCGGTTCGGGCAAGACGCTGCTCGCGCAGACGCTCGCCCGCATTCTGGACGTGCCCTTCACGATGGCGGACGCAACGACGCTGACCGAAGCCGGCTATGTCGGTGAGGACGTCGAGAACATCATCCTGAAGCTGCTCCAGGCCGCCGACTACAATGTCGAGCGCGCCCAGCGCGGCATCGTCTACATCGACGAAATCGACAAGATCAGCCGCAAGTCCGACAATCCCTCGATCACGCGCGACGTGTCGGGTGAGGGCGTGCAGCAGGCGCTCTTGAAGATCATGGAAGGCACGGTGGCTTCGGTCCCGCCGCAGGGCGGCCGCAAGCATCCGCAGCAGGAGTTCCTGCAGGTGGATACCACCAACATCCTGTTCATCTGCGGCGGCGCCTTCGCCGGCCTCGAGAAGATCATCTCGGCACGCGGACGGTCGACCTCGATCGGCTTCGGCGCCCAGGTGCTCGCGCCGGAGGATCGCCGTACCGGCGAGATCTTCCGTCACGTCGAGCCTGAGGATCTCCTGAAGTATGGTCTCATCCCCGAGTTCGTCGGCCGTCTGCCTGTCGTGGCGACGCTCGAGGATCTGGACGAGACCTCGCTGAAGAAGATCCTGACCGAGCCGAAGAACGCGCTTGTGAAGCAGTACCAGCGCCTGTTCGAGATGGAGAACATCGAGCTGACCTTCGCCGACGAGGCGCTTGGCGCGGTCGCCCGCAAGGCGATCGAGCGCAAGACCGGCGCCCGTGGCCTGCGTTCGATCCTCGAGGCGATCCTGCTCGAGACCATGTTCGACCTGCCGGGTCTGGAAGGTGTGGAAGAAGTCGTGATTTCCCGCGAAGTCGTGGAAGGCACGGCCCGTCCGCTCTACATCTACGCCGATCGATCCGATCGCGCCGTCGAGAACGCCAGCGCCTGATTTGCGGCGCTGGAACGCTCCAATCGTCCTGAGAAGTGACGGCTGCGGAAGGTATCTCCGCAGCCGAGTTTGCGTCGCTTACCCGTGTGCGTAAGCGCCTGATGGCGCGCGTTTTTCAATGACTTGACACCCCCCCGGTCGATAGCCACCTAATGTCGGCGGCGAGCGTGAATTCTCTTCAAGATTCGCCTCAGTTCCGATCCGGCAAGCCCGGTCCACCCTTGGAATGGTAGACTGGTTTTGTGGATCACCTCGGCACCTTGTGGCGGTTGCGCATGAGCATGGCGGGCTGCGTGCAAGGGGGCAAAGCAAAAGGAAAAGGCCATGACTAATCCAAAACCCAGGCCAACCATCGTCCATGGCGAAACGCACGCTTATCCCGTGCTTCCCTTGCGCGACATCGTCGTCTTCCCGCACATGATCGTGCCGCTCTTCGTCGGCCGCGAGAAGTCGATCCGCGCGCTCGAAGAGGTGATGAAGAACGACGCGCTGATCATGCTCGCGACGCAGAAGAACGCGTCCGACGATGATCCGGCGCCCGATGCGATTTACGAGACCGGTACGCTTGCCAGCGTGCTCCAGCTCTTGAAGCTTCCCGACGGCACCGTGAAGGTGCTGGTCGAAGGGCTCGAGCGTGCGCGCGTGCAGAAATACACCGATCGCGCCGACTACTATGAAGCGACCGCGATTGCGCTCGCCGATACCGATGCGAAGTCGGTCGAGGCGGAAGCGCTGGCACGCTCGGTCGTGTCCGACTTCGAGAGCTATGTGAAGCTCAACAAGAAGATCTCGGCCGAGGTCGTCGGCGTCGTGCAGGCGATCACCGATTTCGCCAAGCTCGCCGACACGGTCGCCTCCCATCTCGCCGTCAAGATCGCGGATCGCCAGGGCATCCTGGAGACGCTGTCGGTCACCACGCGCCTCGAAAAGGTGCTGGGCCTGATGGAGAGCGAGATCTCGGTGCTTCAGGTCGAGAAGCGCATCCGCTCGCGCGTCAAGCGCCAGATGGAGAAGACCCAGCGCGAGTATTATCTCAACGAGCAGATGAAGGCGATCCAGAAGGAACTCGGCGACGACGACGGTCGCGACGAGCTCGCCGATCTCGAAGAGAAGATCTCCAAGACCAAGCTCTCCAAGGAAGCGCGCGAGAAGGCGCAGCACGAATTGAAGAAGCTGCGCCAGATGTCGCCGATGTCCGCGGAAGCGACCGTCGTGCGCAACTACCTGGATTGGCTGCTGTCGATCCCGTGGAACAAGAAGTCCAAGGTCAAGAAGGACCTGGAATCGGCGCAGGCTATCCTGGACTCCGATCACTACGGTCTGGAGAAGGTCAAGGAACGTATCGTCGAGTATCTCGCGGTGCAGTCGCGCGCCAACAAGCTGACGGGACCGATCCTGTGCCTCGTCGGACCTCCCGGCGTCGGCAAGACCTCGCTCGGCAAGTCGATCGCGAAGGCGACCGGACGCGAGTTCGTGCGCGTCTCGCTCGGCGGCGTGCGCGACGAGGCCGAGATCCGCGGTCACCGCCGCACCTATATCGGCTCGATGCCCGGCAAGATCATCCAGTCGATGCGGAAAGCCAAGTCGTCCAATCCGCTGTTCCTGCTGGACGAGATCGACAAGATGGGCGCCGACTTCCGCGGTGATCCGTCCTCGGCTTTGCTCGAGGTCCTCGACCCCGAGCAGAACGGGACCTTCAACGACCACTATCTCGAGGTCGACTACGATCTGTCCAACGTGATGTTCATCACGACCGCGAATACGCTCAATATTCCGGGACCGTTGATGGACCGCATGGAGATCATCCGGATCGCGGGCTACACCGAGAACGAGAAGGTCGAGATCGCGCGCAAGCACCTGATCCCGAACGCGGTGTCCAAGCACGGCCTGGACTCCAAGGAGTTCTCGATCGACGACGACGCGCTGCTGCTGCTGATCCGCCGCTACACCCGCGAAGCGGGCGTGCGTAACCTGGAGCGTGAGCTCTCCACACTCGCCCGCAAGGCGGTGAAGGAGCTGATGATCTCCAAGAAGAAGTCGGTCAAGGTCACGGAGAAGTCTCTCGAAGAGCTTCTGGGTGTGCCGAAGTACCGCTTCGGCGAGATCGAGAGCGAGCCGCAGGTCGGCATCGTCACCGGCCTTGCCTGGACCGATGTCGGCGGCGAGCTGCTGACCATCGAAGGCGTCATGATGCCGGGCAAGGGCAAGATGACGGTCACGGGCAACTTGCGCGACGTGATGAAGGAATCGATCTCGGCGGCGGCGTCCTACGTCCGCTCGCGCGCGATCGTCTACGGGATCGAGCCGCCGCTGTTCGACCGGCGCGACATCCACGTGCACGTGCCGGAAGGCGCGACGCCGAAGGATGGTCCGTCGGCGGGCGTGGCGATGGCCACCGCGATCATCTCGGTCATGACCGGAATCCCGGTCCGCCACGATGTCGCGATGACCGGCGAGATCACGCTGCGCGGCCGCGTGCTGCCGATCGGCGGTCTGAAGGAGAAGCTGCTGGCTGCTGCCCGCGGCGGCATCAAGACGGTGCTGATCCCCGAGGACAACGCCAAGGATCTCACGGAGATCTCCGATGCGATCAAGGGCGGCATGGAGATCATCCCGGTCTCCCGTCTCGACGACGTCGTCGCCAGGGCGCTGGTGAAGAAGCCGGTGCCGATCGTCTGGGAGGAGGACACCAAGGTGACGGTGAAGCCGGACGGCGACGAAGCCGCTGGCGGCCTGACCGCTCACTGAGCTCCAGCGAAAGATGATAAAACGGCGCCTTCGGGCGCCGTTTTTGCTTTGATGCAAGGGAACGAGGGCGATGCAGATCGACGGGCAATGCCATTGCGGGCAGATCACCTTTGAAGCCGAGATCGACCCAGAGGCGATCTCGGTCTGCCATTGCCAGGACTGCCAGACGCTGACGGGATCGCCGTTCCGAGTCACCGCGATCTGTTCCGCCGGCGACGTCAAGCTCACCGGCGGCACGCCAAAAATCTACGGCAAGCGCGGCGACAACGGCCGGATGCGCTTCCAGCATTTTTGCGCCGACTGTGGTTCCCCGCTGTTCACCAGCGGCGAGGGCGACCAGGCAGACGACTGGGGCATCCGCTGGGGCAGCATCCGCCAGCGCGACGCTCTGAGGCCCAGCCGACAGATCTGGTGCCAGTCGGCGGCAGTGTGGATCGACGCCGTGCCGGGGCTGCCGGGGAGGCCGCAGGATTGATGTTCCGTACTTGCTCACCGAGGGCGGGTAGGGATAAAGAGGCGGCGAGGGCGGTTAGCTCAGCTGGTTAGAGCATCTCGTTTACACCGAGAGGGTCCGCGGTTCGAATCCGTGACCGCCCACCAACGCGTTTTTCGGTACTGCCTCGTCACTTGGAACGGGCCGAGCGAGCAGCACCGAGCCGACGGCCATCGGTTCCGGCTGCATCTTGTGCTTGCGGCCGGTCTTCTCGGCCCGAACTGGGACGCGTAGAGCGGCTGCCCTGCCAAGCACCACCTGGATCCGACGCCGGCCATATGCCGACCAAGCTGCCCTACCGACCGGAGATCGACGGCCTGCGAGCGATCGCGGTCCTGCCTGTCATTCTCTATCATGCCGGGGTTCCCGGATTCTCGGGCGGCTTTGTCGGAGTCGACGTCTTCTTCGTGATCAGCGGCTATCTGATCACGTCGATCATCCTCGACGAATATGAAAATGGCGGCTTCAGCTTCGTCGGCTTCTACGAGCGGCGCGCCCGGCGCATTTTGCCGCCTTTGTTCCTGGTCTGCCTTGCGTGCATTCCGTTCGCCATCTATTCGCTGAGCCCGCGCGATCTCGAGGAGTTCGCCAGGAGCCTGCTCTCGGTCTGCGGTTTCGTTTCGAACTTCTTCTTCTGGTCGCAAAGCGGATATTTCGACGGGCCGACCGAGCTCAAGCCACTCGTCCATACTTGGAGCCTTGCGGTCGAAGAGCAGTTCTATCTGGTCTTTCCGATCGCGCTGTTCTTGTTGCTCAAGCTCGGTCGACGTCACGCCATCGCGTTGTTTGTCGCGACCGCTGTACTGAGCTTCGCTCTCGCTGTTTGGGGATCGCGTCACGCGACGGCAGCGACCTTCTACCTCCTGCCGGCAAGGTATTGGGAGCTTTTGATCGGTGCGCTGCTGCCGCTGTGCCGCATCGAGACCGAAGCGCGGCGCCTGCCGCGCCGGCTCGCCGAGCCGCTTGCGTTGCTCGGTCTTGCATTGATCGCGATTCCGATCTTCACCTATCACAACATTCCCTATCCCGGCGTTTACACGTTGCCGCCGACACTCGGCACGGCGCTGGCGATCGTGTTCCTGCGACCCGATACGCTATCGGGCCGCATCGTTGCGACGCGCGGCCTCGTTGGCATCGGCCTGATCAGCTACAGCGCCTATCTCTGGCATCAGCCCGTGTTTGCGTTTGCGCGGCTCGGAGCGATCTATGAGGCCAATATCCCGGTCTTCATCGGCCTTTCGGCGATTGCGCTGCTCCTGGCCTACCTGACCTACGTGCTGGTCGAGCGCCCGGTGCGCGACCGCAAGCGGTTCACCCGGAACGAGGTGTTCGCCTATTGCGGTGCTGCCTCCGCGGGACTGGCCGGCCTCGGACTGGTCGGCATCTTCACCGGCGGGCTCGAGAACAGCTATCTCGCCCGCAACGACATGGCGACCCAGCGGGCCTATGCGCTCATCAAGCAATATGGCTTGCGCGATATCAAGGCCCGGCTGATCGACAGCGGCTGCCAGTTCTGGTCTCCCCGTCCGGACGAGGCGTTCGAGGCGCGGTTTCGATCCTGTGCCGAGAAGTTTGGCCCGGCCACCATGGTCGTCGGCGATTCCCACGGCGAGAACGTCTACAATGCGGTGGCCAAGGCGAGCCCCGGCGAGTTCGTCGTCGGTCTGGTCGACGAAGGCTGCCGTGCGTGGAACGACAGCGATGCCTGTCCGTATTCCAGGCTCAAGGGCTTCCTCGATCGCAACGGAGCTTCCGTGCGCGGGATCGTCTTCAACGTGTCGGGAGCTCACCTTCTGACCGACCTGGAAGGCAATTCGGAAAACCATCACCTGTTCGAGTGGAAGACGGGATATCTCATCAATTACGAGAAGGTCGCCTTCTCGATCAACTATCTGCGGACGATCGCGCCGCTGGCGAAGATCGTGTGGCTCGGTCCCTTTGTCGAAGCACGGGTCAACTTCCGCGATCCGCCGTCAATCGCAAGGGACGCGTTCAGGATGAATCCCGTCTCGCTCCATCATTTCAAGGCGCTGGACGCCGAGATTGCCAAGGAAGTCGCCGAAGGGCCACAGACCTTCAAGTATCTGTCATTCTACGACGTGCTCAAGGTCGATCAGTATTTCCTGCTGACCGGCGATTGTCTGACGTTCAGCGATCCCGATCATCTGAGCGCCTGCGGCGAGGAGTTGCTTGGCGAGAAGCTCAAGGCCCAACTGCCCTGGCCGAATTCGTAGGCTCCAGGCACAAGCATCCAAGCGGTGCCCGTCCGACCTTCAATTTGAATGGGCCGCAACTTCGGTTCGTGATATGGGCTGAACGGCGCGTGAGTGCGCGATGAGGTCCCGATGCAGCAACCCAGCGGACACGAGCAGAATGTCGACCAGATCGCCTATTGGAACGGCCCCAGCGGGCAACGCTGGGCCGATCGACATGCGGTGCAGGAGAGGCTGCTCGGGCCGATCGCGGATGTCCTGATCGATCGCGCCGGGCCGAAGCCGGGCGAGCGCGTGATCGACGTCGGCTGCGGCTCCGGCGCAACGACGGTGGCATTTGCGAAGGCGGTGGCGCCTGATGGCTTCGCGCTCGGCCTCGATGTCTCCGACCCCATGTTGTCGCAGGCGCGTGCGCTGGCGCCAAAGGGCCTGCCGCTCGATTTCGTGCTGGCGGATGCGACGGTGCATCCGTTCGAGCCGGCGAGCTTTGACCTCCTGGCCTCGCGCTTCGGCGTGATGTTCTTCGCCGATCCCATTGCGTCCTTCACCAACCTTCGTCGCGCGCTGAAGCCGTCCGGGCGGCTCGCCTTCGCCTGTTGGCGTGAGCCGAAGGAGAACCCGTGGATGATGGCGCCGCTGATGGCGGTCTACAAGCACGTGCCCAAAATGCCGCCGGTCGGGCCGGAGGAGCCGGGCCCGTTCGCCTTCGCATCCGAAGAGCGCGTGATGCGCATCCTGAAAGGGGCGGGCTTCGTCGATGTGGCGATGGAGCGGCACAATCTCGCGATGGATATCGCCATCGGCGGTGGGCTCGAGGCCGCCGTCGACGGCGCGCTCCAGATCGGCCCGGCCAGCCGTGCGCTGCAAGGGCATCCGCCGGAGACGTATGAGGCTGCTAAGGCCTCGATCCGCGAAATGCTCGCGCCGTTTTTGAAGGGACAGTCGGTGGCACTTCAGGGCGCGATCTGGACCGTGACGGCGAAGGCGTCGTAGCGCTCGCTGCTCGACGCCGTTGTGCGCAGTTGAAGCTGAGCAAATGCCTCTTCACACCACATCATCCGGCGCCAGCGCACAGCCATTATCCGGATGCGTCTCGACCTGAAGCGTGGTGTGGCCGATGCGGAAGGACGCCTTCAGCATCTGCGCGGTCTCCATCAGGAACGCATCGCCGCTACCTGCGGGCATGACGAGATGGCAGGTCAGCGCCGTCTCGGTGGTCGAGATCGGCCAGACGTGCAGATCGTGGATCGCGGACACACCCGGGCGCGCCAGCAGGAGCGCCCTGATCGCGGCGAGGTCGGTGCCCTTGGGGGCGGCCGCCATCGACATGTCGATGGAGCCGCGGAGCAGGCTGGTCGTGCTCCAGAGAATGGCGGCGCAGATGACGAGGCTGGTGACGGGGTCGAGCCAGAGCCAGCCGGTCCAGATGATCAGCGCCGCCGAGACGACGACGCCGAGCGAGACGGCGGCGTCGGCGGCCATGTGCAGATAGGCGCCCTCGATGTTGATGTCGTCCTTGCGACCGCTCGCGAACAGCATGGCGGTGAAACCGTTGACGAGGAGGCCGATGCCGGCGACCACCATCACGGTCACCCCCGCGACTGGCTCCGGCTCGCGCAGGCGCAAAGTCGCCTCCCAGCCGATCGCGCCTGTCGCGACCAGCAGGAACACGGCATTGGCCAGTGCCGCCAGGATGGTCGAGGCACGCAGGCCGTAGGTGAAGCGCCCGCTCGGCGCGCGCCGCGCCGCGATCGCGGCGCCCCACGCCACGACCAGGCCGAGCACGTCGGAAAGATTGTGGCCGGCGTCCGCGAGCAGGGCGGTGGAGTTACCGATATAGCCATAGACCGCCTCGGCCACGACCAGCGCAGTGTTGAGCGAAATGCCGATCGCGAAGGCCTTGCCGAAACTGGCGGGCGCATGGACATGCGCGTGGCCAAGACCACGACCATGGCCATGATCATGACCGTGGTCGTGATCATGCCCGTGACCTGCATCGTCATGATGGTGATCGCCGTGGTGGTCGTGGCTGCCCAAACCTAGCGCTCCCCGGACGCTGCCAAATCAGCCGCCATTCTAGGCGTTTCGCGTGCCACGTCACGCCGGAACAGCATGTAGAGCGCCGGCAGCACCAGGAGCGTCAGCACGGTCGAGGAGATGATGCCGCCGATCACCACGGTTGCGAGCGGCCGCTGCACCTCGGCGCCGGCGCCCGTGGCGAGCGCCATCGGCACGAAGCCGAGCGAGGCGACCAGCGCGGTCATCAGCACCGGGCGCAGCCGGGTCAGCGCGCCCTCGCGCACCGCCTCCGCAACGGATCGTCCCTCGCTGCGCAGCCGCTCGATGAAGGCGATGATGACGAGGCCGTTGAGTACGGCGACGCCCGACAGCGCGATGAAGCCGACGCCGGCGCTGATGGACAGCGGGATGCCGCGCAGCAAGAGCGCCGCGACGCCGCCCGTCAAAGCCAGCGGCACGCCGGAGAACACCAGCGCCGCATCAGCCGCCGATCCCATGCCCATGAACAGCAGCAGGAACACCAGCAGCAGCGCCACCGGCACCACGATGGTCAGCCGCTTGGTGGCCGAGACCAGCTGCTCGAACTGGCCTCCCCAGCCGATCCAGTAGCCCGGCGGCAGCTTGACCTTCTCCGCGACGGCGGCTTGCGTCTCGGCGACGAAGGAGCGCAAATCGCGCCCGCGAACGTTGGCCATCACCACGACGCGGCGCTTGCCGTTCTCGCGGCTGATCTGGTTGGGACCCGGCGCGATCTCGATTGCCGCAACGGAAGAGAGGGGCACGTAGCGCGGCGTCGTTCCCGATGTCCCCGGCCAGGCGGTCTTCGTGACGGCCGCCACGTCTTCGCCCGGCGGCAGTGGGATCGGCAGCGACTTGATCGTGTCAGGGTCGGCACGCAGGCTTTCCGGCAGCCGGACCACGATGTCGAAGCGGCGATCGCCTTCGAACAGCTTGCCGACCGGCTTGCCGCCGATCGCGATCTCGACGAGGTTCTGCACCTCGCTGAGGCTGAGGCCATAGCGCGACAGCGCCTGGCGATCGAGCTTGACGGTGAGGATCGGCAGGCCCGCGACCTGCTCGGTCTTGACGTCGGCCGCGCCCTCGATGCCGCGGACCACGCCGTTGACCTGCTGGGCGATGCCGGCGAGGACGTCGAGATCGTCGCCGAAGATCTTGACGCCGACGTCGCTGCGGATGCCGGCGATGAGCTCGTTGAAACGCATCTGGATCGGCTGGGTCATGCCATAGGCGGTGCCGGGCAGGGTGTTGGCGGCGCGTTCGATCTCCTCGATCACCTCGTTCTTCGGCTTGGCGGGATCGGGCCATTCCTCGCGCGGCTTGAGCGTGACATAGGTGTCGGCGGCGTTCGGCGGCATCGGGTCGTTGGCGATCTCGGCGGTACCGACCTTGGAGAAGATGGTCGCGACCTCCGGCACTTGCTTGACCGCCTTCTCCAGCCGAATCTGCATGTCGACGCTCTGGGTCAGGCTGGTGCCGGGAATCCGGATGGTCTCGATGGTGATGTCGCCCTCGTCGAGGCTCGGGATGAATTCGCCGCCCATGCGTGTCGCGGCGAAGACGCTGCCGGCGACGATCAGGACGGCGCCAAACGCGACGCTGCCGCGGTAGCGGATGGCGCGGTCGAGCAGCGGCACATAGAACCGCTTGGCGGCCCGCATGAAGAGGTTTTCCGTCTCCGAGACCTTGCCGGTCACGAAGATCGCCACCGCGGCCGGGACGAAGGTGATCGACAACAGCGCCGCGCCCGCGAGCGCCATCAGCACCGTGAGGGCCATCGGCGTGAACATCTTGCCTTCGGTCCCCGTCAGGGTCAGGACCGGCAGATAGACCACGGCGATGATGAGCGTGCCGAACAGGCTCGGCTTGATGACCTCGCTGCTGCCGGCGCGGATCGTCTCCATCCGTTCCTCGAGCGACAGCAGCCGGCCGCGCCGGTGCTGCTCGGCAGCGAGCAGCCGCAGGCAGTTTTCGACGATGATGACCGCGCCGTCGACGATAATGCCGAAGTCGATTGCGCCGAGGCTCATCAGATTGGCGCTGACCTTGCTCTCGACCATGCCTGATATCGTGAACAGCATCGACAGCGGGATGACGCAGGCCGTGATCAGCGCGGCGCGGATGTTGCCGAGGATCAGGAACAGCACCGCGATCACCAGCGCCGCGCCTTCGACGAGGTTCTTCTCGACGGTCTGGATGGTCGCTTCCACCAGATGCGTGCGGTCGTAGACGGCGCGCGCGATCACGCCGTCGGGAAGCGATTTCGCGATCTCCGTGAGCCTCGCTTTCACGCGCTGGGCCACGGTGCGGCTGTTCTCGCCGATCAGCAGCATGGCGGTGCCGAGGACGGTTTCGTTGCCGTTGGTGGTCGCGGCGCCCGAGCGCAGGTCCTGGCCTTCCTGGACGTCGGCGACGTCGCGGATGCGCACCGGCACGCCGCCGCGCGAGCCGATCACGATGTCCCTGATGTCCTCGATATTGGCGACTTGGCCGGGTGCGCGGACGAGATATTGCTCGCCGTTGCGCTCGATATAGCCGGCGCCGACATTGGCGTTGTTGGCGGCCAGCGCCGTCATGATGTCGCGGAAGCCGAGCTTGTAGGCCATCAGCCGGCCGGGGATCGGCAGCACGTGGAATTGCCGCTCATAGCCGCCGATCGAGTTGACCTCGATCACGCCGGGGATGGTGCGCAGTTGCGGCTTGATGATCCAGTCCTGGATGGTGCGCAGTTCCGTCGGCGTGAACTCGGCGCCGGTCGGTGACTTCGCGCCGGCCTTGGCCTCGACTGAGTAGACATAGATCTCGCCGAGCCCGGTCGAGATCGGCCCCATCGCGACCTCGGTGCCTGCAGGCAGCAGGTCCTTTGCCTGCTGGATGCGCTCGTTGACGAGCTGGCGCGCGAAGTAGATGTCGGTGCCGTCCTGGAACACGACGGTGACCTGGCTCAGGCCGTAGCGCGAGATCGAGCGGGTGTAGTCGAGCCTGGGCAGGCCGCCCATCGCGGTCTCGATCGGGAAGGTGATGCGCTGCTCCGCTTCGAGCGGCGACAGGCCCGGCGCGCGCGTGTTGATCTGGACCTGGACGTTGGTGACGTCGGGCACCGCGTCGATCGGCAGGCGGGTGAAATTCCAGGCGCCGAAGCCGCCGGCGACGAGCGCGAACAGAACCACGAGCCATCGTTGACGAATGGAGAAGGCGAGGAGGGCGTCAATCATGGTCGGCGTCTCCCTTGCCCATCTCCGCCTTGACCACAAAACTGTTCTCGGCGACGTAGCGCTCGCCGGCCAAAAGGCCTGCGCGGATCTCCACGAATTTCGGATCGGGGTCGCCGAGCTCGACCGGACGTGCCTCGATCTTGTCGCCGTCCTCGCGGACGAACACGATGGTTTTGTTCTCCAGCGTCTGGATCGCACTTCGCCGCACGGCAACTGCGACATTGCGTGCGGCGAGGATCAGCCGCGCCGTGACGAACAGGCCGGGGCGGAGCCGGCCGTCGGGATTTGGCAGCACCACGCGCGCCAGCGCGGTCTGGGTCTCGCTCGAGCCGATCGGCGCCATGTAGGAGATCGCGCCCTTGATCTCGCCGCGGCCATCGTCGGGGTCGATCAGCACCTCGTCGTTGAGGCGGACGCGCCGGAGGTCCTGCCGGTAGATCGACAGGTCGACCCAGATGCTGGAGAGGTCGGCGACGACGAAGGCCGGTTTCTGCTCGGAGGCGTATTCGCCGAGCGAGATCTGCCGCTCGATGATGGTGCCGGCGATCGGCGCCTTCAGCTCATAGACCGTGAGGCTCTGATTGCTCTCGATCGCGGCGAGCAGGTCGTCCCTGGCGACCTTGTCGCCGATGCGCTTCTGGATCGACTTGGCGACGCCCGGAAAGCGCGGTGTCACCTGCACCACGGCTTCCTGATTGGCGCGCAGGATACCGTTGAAGGCCAGCGTGTCGGTCAGCGTGGCGCCCGCGGCTTCCGCCAGCGTCACGCCGGCGGCCGCGAGTTTGACGTCGGAGATGCGGATGCGGTCGGCGCCATGCTCGTCCTGCTCGACGTGGTCGTTTGGTTTCTCCGGCTTCTTGTCCGCGGCATGTTCGGTCGGTGCGACCTTGGGCGCTGCAAGCATGGAGTAGCCATAGGCACCGAGCGCTGCGGTCACGATCGCGACGAGGATTGTGGAGGATGTCTTCATCGAGCGCCCTCCCGGGCCAGCGCAAAGGGATTGCCGACGAGGCCTTCGATGGTCGCCACACCGGCATGGAAATTCTGCAGCGCTTCCTGCTCGCGCAGCCGCGCCTGGGTCACGCTCGCTTGCGCGTCGAGCACTTCGAGCAGGGAGAAGCGGCCCTGGCCGTAGCCTTGCGAGATCGCTTCCGCAGCCTCAGTGGCCTTGGGGATGGCGATCTCGCGCAGCACCGCGAGCTCGCGCAGCGAGCCCTGGAGCGAGTCATAGGCGCGGCCCGCAATCACGATCAGCGTGTTGCGGTTGGCCTCGCGCTCGGCCCCGGTCTTGGCGAGGCTTTCCTGCGCTGAGAGGATGTTGCCCTGGTTCTGGTCGAACACGGGTATCGGCACCGAGACGGTGAGGCGCGCCGCATCGTCATTGGTTTCGTTGAAATGGCGCCAGCCGGCCGCGATCCGCACGTCCGGATAGGGCTTGAGCCGCGCCATCAATAGTTCGGCATTGCGCTGGGCAAAGACCGCCGTCCAGCGCACCAATTGCGGATTGGCATCGATGGCGGCGACCACCGACTGGAACGTCGGCGGGCGCCCCGTGGTGTCGAGCCGGCCGGAGACCTCGCCGAATTTCGCAGAGGGATCGCCCATCAGCACCGCGAGCTCGCGCCGGGCGCTTGCCAGCGTCGCCTTGAATCGCTCGCGGTCGGCCTTCACCAGGGCGGAGGCGACCTCGGCGCGGCCGGTCTCGGCCGGAGAGGAGGCGCCGGCTTCCACGCGGCGGCGGAGCAGCGGCGTCAGCCGGTCGATCGCGGCGATCTGCTCGTCGAGGATCTGGATCCGCCGCTGCGCGCCGAGCACGCTGAGGAAGGCGATCGCGGTTTCCGACAGCACCTCCAACCTGACGGCCTTGCGCTGGATCGCGGCGACCTCGATGCCGGCCTGTCCGGCCGCGATCCTGGCGTCGCGCTTGCCGAACAGCTCGAAGGCCTGGCTGATCTGGAGGGTGGTCTCGGCCGATTTCGTGCCGCGATAGATGCCCGACCCGAACGAATTGTCCTGTTCATAGGACAGTTCCGGATTGAGCAGCGCGCCGGCCTGGATGCGCTGACCGGTGGCGATGCCGACGTCGCGCTCCGCCGCCGTCAGGCGCGGGCTCGCGGCCAGCGCGCGCGAGAGCGCCGCGCGCATGGTCAGCGTCTGGGCGTGTGACGTCAGCACCAGGGGTGGGCTGATGAGAATAGCCAGCGCGCACGCGATGCGCGCAGCCAGTCGCCTGCAAAACATGAACAGAACCTGTGAAGGAGAACCGATGGGCGCGATGGGGCGCCCGGCTGATCCGTTCAGGTCAGGTGCTTGGGGGGCGGGGATGCCGTATCGGGCGCGATGCCGGCGAGCGCCGGCTGCCGCTGCGGGACCGGCGCGGCCATTACATCGGCCGCGGCTTCCGGCTGCACCGGTTGCACGACAGCGATGGAGAAGCAGCCGTGGCAGTGATGGCCGGCAAGCGCCTTATGATCGCCATGGCCGGCCGCGCCGTGGTCGAGCATCGCCGCGATCTCGGAGCCGCCGGACGGGCTGGTCACATCGATGTCGTGGGCCCCGTGGAGCGCGCCCGAGAGCAGATACATGACCGCGACGAACACAGCCACGAGCCCGCGCCAATGGCGCGTGGTGCTCCGTCTGAAGGGTCGGCGATTCAGGACCACGAATTCACTCTCGCTGTCGGTTCGGCTGGCCTAGCATGGCAGCGGGAACAGTGTCGACCCGCAATAGTGTTACGTGTGGGGAACTCAACGTCGCAGCCGCACCTCATGATGCGAGTGCGACCGGGGCGCAACATTCCGGGGGATTACGAGCTCATTCGGCGGCCTCCGGAATTTGCTCCGACGCGACAGCCCCATCGCCCGTACGCAGCCCGAAGCCCTTCACCAGGCCGAAGATTGCGGGGATCACGATCAGCGTCAGCAGCGTCGACGAGATCATGCCGCCGATCATGGGCACGGCGATCCGCTGCATGATCTCCGATCCCGTTCCGCTGCTCCACATGATCGGCAGCAGGCCGGCCATGATCGCAACCACGGTCATCATCTTCGGGCGGACGCGCTCGACCGCGCCTTCCATGATTGCCTTGTCGAGATCGTCGCGGGTCAGGACACGGCCGGCGCGCGCGCAGCGCGCTTCGGTCTCGGCAAGGGCGTGGTTGAGATAGATCAGCATCACCACGCCGGTCTCGGCCGCCACGCCCGCGAGTGCGATGAAGCCGACCGCGACCGCGACCGAGAGGTTGAAGCCGAGCCACCACATCAGCCACAGGCCGCCGACGAGGGCGAAGGGCAGGGAGAGCATCACGATCATGGTCTCGGTGATCGAGCGGAAGTTGAGGTAGAGCAGCAGGAAGATGATCAGCAGCGTCACCGGCACCACGATCTTCAGCCGCGCGGTGGCGCGTTCCAGATATTCGTATTGCCCGCTCCAGACCACGTAATAGCCTGATGGGAACTGGACGCTCGCCTGCACCGCGGCCCTCGCATCGGCGACATAGCCGCCGAGGTCACGGTCGCGGATGTCGACATAGATGTAGGTGGCGAGCTGGCCGTTCTCGGTCCGGATCGAGGTCGGCCCGCGCGCCGGCGTGACGCTTGCGACCTCGCCGAGCGGGACGGCGCCGCCGCCCGGCATCGGCACCAGGATGTCGCTGGCGATTGCCTTCGGATTGTCGCGCAGGTCGCGCGGATAGCGCATGTTGACGGTGAAGCGCTGCCGGCCCTCGACGGTCGTCGTCACCGTCTGGCCGCCGAGCGCGGTCGCGATCGTGTCCTGCACGTCCTGCACCATGATGCCGTAACGCGACAGCGCCTCGCGGTCCGGCGTGATCTCGAGATAATAGCCGCCGAGGCTCCGCTCGGCATAGGCCGAGGAGGTGCCGGGCACCGCCTTGAGCACCTGCTCGATCTGCCGGGCCACCTTGTCGATCCCGGCGAGATCGGTGCCCATGACCTTGATGCCAACGGGGGTACGGATGCCGGTCGAGAGCATGTCGATGCGCGCCTTGATCGGCATGGTCCAGGCGTTGGAGACGCCCGGAAACTGCAGCGCCTTGTCCATCTCGGCGATCAGGCTGTCGATCGTCACGCCGGCGCGCCACTGCTCCTTCGGCTTGAGGTCGACGATGGTCTCGAACATCTCCGATGGCGCCGGATCGGTCGCGGTTGCCGCACGACCGGCCTTGCCGTAGACCGAGGCGACTTCCGGAAACGAGCGGATGATGCGGTCCTGGGTCTGCATCAGCTCGGCCGCCTTGGTCACGGAAATGCCGGGAAGCGTCGTCGGCATGTAGAGCAGGGTGCCTTCGTTGAGGTTCGGCATGAACTCGGAGCCGAGCCGGCCTGCCGGCCAGATCGAGGCGGCGAGCACGCCAAGCGCGAGCAGGATCACTGGGATCCGCGCCCGCAGCACGCCTGAGATCACCGGCCGGTAGATCCAGATCAGGAAGCGGTTGATCGGGTTCTTGTGCTCCGGGATGATCCTGCCGCGGACGAAGATCACCATCAGCGCCGGCACCAGCGTGACCGACAGCAGCGCCGCCGCCGCCATCGCGAAGGTCTTGGTGAAGGCGAGCGGGCTGAACAGCCGGCCCTCCTGCGATTCCAGGGTGAAGATCGGCATGAACGAGACGGTGATGATCAGCAGGCTGAAGAACAGCGCCGGGCCGACCTCGGCGGCGGCCTCGATCAGGATCGCCACCCGCGAATGGCCGGGCGCGGCGCGCTCGAGATGCTTGTGCGCGTTCTCGATCATGACGATCGCCGCGTCGATCATGGCGCCGATCGCGATCGCGATGCCGCCGAGGCTCATGATGTTGGAGCCGATCCCGAGCAGCTTCATCGCCCCGAACGTCATCAGCACCCCGACGGGGAGCATCAGGATGGCAACCAGCGCGCTGCGGACATGCAGCAGGAACACGATGCAGACCAGCGCCACCACGATGCTCTCCTCGAGCAGCGTATGCCGGAGCGTCTCGATCGCGGCCTTGATCAGGTTGGAGCGGTCGTAGACCGGAACGATCTCGACCGATTTCGGCAGGCTGGTTGCGATCTCCCTGAATCGCTTCTTGACGCCCTCGATTACGTCGAGTGCGTTCATGCCGAAGCGCTGCAGCACGATGCCGCTCGCCACCTCGCCCTCGCCGTTGAGCTCGGCGATGCCGCGCCGCTCGTCCGGTCCGAGCTCGACGCGGGCGACGTCGCGCAGCTTGACCGGCGTTCCGTTGTCGGTCTTCAGCACGATGTTGCCGATGTCGTCGACGCTTTTCAGATAGCCCTTGCCGCGAATGACATATTCGAACTCGGAAAGCTCGACGGTGCGGCCGCCGACGTCGGCATTGCTGGCGCGGATGGCATCGCGCATCTTCTGCATGGTGATGCCGAGGTCGCGCATGCGCTGCGGATCGAGGATGACGTTGTATTGCCGCACGAAGCCGCCGATGCTCGCGATCTCCGCCACGCCTTCCGCCTTGGCGAGCGCAAACTTCAGATTCCAGTCCTGGATCGTCCGCGTCTCAGCAAGGTTCAATTCCTTGGACATCACCGCATATTGGTAGACCCAGCCGACGCCGGTGGCGTCGGGCCCGATCGTGGGCGTGACGCCGGCGGGCAGCCGCGACGCGGCGCCGTTGAGGAATTCGAGCACGCGCGAACGGGCCCAGTAGATGTCGGTACCGTCCTCGAAGATGACGTAGACGAAGGAGACGCCGAAGAAGGAGAAGCCGCGCACCACCTTCGACCTCGGCACCGTCAGCATCGCAGTGGTGAGGGGATAGGTGACCTGATCCTCGATCACTTGGGGCGCCTGGCCCTGATATTCGGTGTAGACGATGACCTGGGTGTCGGAGAGGTCTGGAATGGCGTCCAGCGGCAGATGGAGCAAGGCATAGAGGCCGGCCGCGGCGGCAAACCCGGTGCCGAACAGGACCAGCAGCAGGTTGCGTGCCGACCAGGCGATGATGCGCGCGATCATGGCTTGCCTCCCATCGCGTGGCCGCCGTGCGCATCAGTGCCTTGCGCGTTAGTACCTTGGACGTTGCCGCCTTCGGCGAGTCCTTTGAGGGCCGCCTTGAGGTTGCTCTCGGCATCGATCAGGAAGTTGGCGGAGGTGACGATGACGTCGCCCTCGGCAAGCCCGTCGCGGATCTCGACATACCCATCGCCCCGCCGCCCGAGCTTGACCTCGCGCGGCTCGAAGCGGCCCTGTCCCTTGTCGACCAGGACGGCCTGCCGGCTGCCGGTGTCGAGCACCGCGCTTTCGGCCACGCTGAGCACCGGCGCCGGATTGCCGGTATCGATCGCGGCATCGACATACATGTCGGGAAGCAGCGCGAGATCGTCGTTGGCGAGTTCGATCCGTATCCGCGCCGTGCGCGTCTCCTTGTTCAGCTGCGGATAGATGACGCTGATCCGGCCGCCAAAATCCCGACCGGGATAGCTGCGCGCCCGCACCGTCACGGGCTGGCCGACGGCAATGCCGCCGAGGTCGCGCTCGGCGACGTCGACATTGGCCCACACCAGCGAGATATCGGCGATGCGAAACAGGATGTCGCCGGGCTGGGCGCGCATGCCGTCGATGGCGTTGCGCTGGAGCACGATGCCGTCACGCGGCGACGACCATTGGATGGTGATCGGCACCGCATGGCTCTTCTCCATCTCGGCGATGACGGGGTCGGGGACATCGAGATTGACCAGCCGCTGCCGCGAGCCCCGGCCGTAGGGTTCGATGCCCGCGGTCGTCTTCGAGGTGATGGTCGCGAGGTATTCGGCCGCTGCGGACGATACGGCCGGACTGTAGATCTCCATCAGCGACTGCCCCTTGGTCACGCGGCTTCCGGTGGTGACGTCGGCAACCTTCTGCACAAAACTCTCGGCGCGCATGGCGATGACCGAGATCCGGCGTTCGTCGAGCTGGATAGTGCCGGGCGCGCGCACCAGCGTCCGCAGCCGCCGTAGTTCGGCAGGCTCCGATTTGACGCCGCTGCGCTGGATTTTGCCGGGCGACAGCCTGACCGAACCGTCGTCGCTGTCGTCGCCGTCATAGACGGCGATGTAATCCATCCCCATCGAATCCTTCTTCGGCACTGGTGAGGTGTCGGGCAGGCCCATCGGGTTGCGGTAATATTTGATCTTGCGATCGGCCTTGTGCTCGCCTTTAGGCTCGTCGGCATCGGACGGCGCCGGTACGGCGACGTAGTCGCGGCCGTCCTCGGTCTTCTTCGGCGTCGGCGAATAGAGCGGCTTGCCGTCCGGATCCTGATAATAGAGCGGGGCGGCCGTATCCGCCGCATTCGCTGCGGACAAAATCGGATCGCCATTCGCCGGCAAAAAGCTGCCGGCAAACAGCGCGGCGCCTACCGCTGCGACAAGCGCAGCGGTAGTGCCGATGAGGCGGCTCTTGCTCATTGCTCGGCCGTGACGACGAGCTTGTTTTCGACCGTGCCGCTTTCGCCCTGCACCTTGGCGCCAAGCGAGAGCTGCCAGCGCCCGGCCATGCCGAAGGTGGCCTTGAAACGGTAGGTGCCGGGCTCGGTGCCCGGCATCGGCGTGACCTTGGTGGCCATCTCCTGCATGCCGTCGGGCGCCATGTCGAGCCGGCTGGCGAAGACCACGGCATCCGGCACGGTCTTGCCGGAGGTCTTGTTGACCAGCCGTACCGTCACGATGCGATCGGCGCCGGCCTTGACGGTCGGCTGCATGAGCTGGAATTCATAGTTCTTGATTTCGGCGCGTGCGGAGGTCGCAAACGCGGTTGCGATCAGCGCGGCCATGGCGGCGCGCGCGACGTGGGACGTTGTCATGATTTCAATTTCCTCGATGGGTCTGATGGAGTCGCACGCAACGACGTGACGCGTCGCAAGACGGTATGCAGCCATGCGCGCCGATTGCGGCACGCATGTTCACCAGGCGGCGGAGCGCCTGTCAGACGATCGATCGAGGGGGATGATCCGGAGGTGGGCGGGTGAGGCCGTCGCCGATGGCATCATCGAGCGGCCGAAGCAGCGCGAGAGGACGCGCATAGCGGATGGCGGTCGCGACGACAGGTCCTGCCTGCAACGCCTTCAGCATGCAGATCGCGAGGAGCGGGCAGTCCTGGCATTGCTTGCTATTCTGCTCGTCGGGGCAGCACGGCATGTCCGCCGACATGTCCTGTGCGCCGGTCATCTGCATGTCGCTCGCCATCAGGGGCTCCGCCGCTGCTGGTGTCACCAGCGGCGCAACCATCAGCCCCGCGGTCACGAGGACCGCGAGCACGAGCCTGAGGATGCGACAAGCCATCATTGCGCGACACTCTCACACGGTGGCAACACTGGAAAGTCCCCCGGTTCACAAGTGTGAGAGCAGGGAGCGCTGGTGGTTAACCGTTTCGAGCGATCGCGGAGTACCATGTTATTGCGCAATCCTAATGGGATTTGGGGCCTCCCTGATAACGCCATCCGGATGCGCCGCCCGCCGGTGCGGTGGCGGGCAGCGTAAGAGCTTGTCGATCATAGGCCAACGCGGAATACGGGCCTTGAGGTAGGACAAACGTTGTGGATTGCGAGGTTTGCCTGGCCTCATTCGGCCAATAGCTCCTGTCGGAAATGGTCGAGCCCGCATGGGCGCTGGCCGAGACGGCCAAGAGAAGCGTGAGTGCGAGAAGGCTCTTCGTCAACATAGTTCCGGCTCCATGATTTTCGCGGAAGCGCCTCTGTTGCGCTTCTTCTGAGGAGTTCGGAGCCATCCGCGAGTCGGTTACAGGCTCACGCCGACGTGAGTGCAGCCTCTCACCAGCGCAACAGCCGGGGTCCCAACAATGCGCCTGCGAGGGTGCACAGCACGATCGTACCGCCATACCAGAGCGCGACGAAGGGCAGCGAGTCGTCGGTGCAGTGAAGCGCATAGGCCATCGCGCTCATGCCACCTGCGACGAGCCCGCTGAAGGCGCCGGTACGGACCAGATTGGTCGGAGCCGCCTGTCGCACAGCCCAGATGACGACGGCAAACGGGACAATCGCGATGATCGGAATCGAGATGAGGCATTCGAGCCATTGATCGCCCATCACCATCCTGTCCCAGTGCGAGCTCGGCGCCTGCCCAAGGCTGATGCCGGCAAGCAGGAGGATCGCCACAAAGGGCAGTGCGGCGAGGCCCGGGGATACCCTTCGTTCCCCGCCAGGCCGCGCCAGCCGTGCCAGATAGACCGCCGCCGCGCCTGTGGTGCCGAACGCGAATGCGATCTTCAGGAACAGAAAAATCAGGGTGCGTGGCGTGGTCAGGTCGGTGCGGACACCGAGTGCCAAGAACGTGACTCCGATTGCAACGGCCATTCCAACCACAAGCGCAGTGCCGACGCTGCGGTTGACCTGTCGCCGGTTGACCGGTTCGACACCCGCGCTGAGCGCGCTGATCAGCTCGTCCGTCTTCATGTTTGCGTCCTCTGTGCGATCAACGCCGCCAGGGTCTTCAGCCCGCGGTGAATATTGACCTTCACGCCCGATTCCGAGATGTGGCAGCGCTGTGCCGCTTCAGCGACGCTCAGCCCGTCGAGTTTCACGGCCTCGATCGCGCATTGCATCTTTTCCGGCAGGTGTTTGAGCAACCGCCTGAGATCGAAGCTGCTCTCGGTGCTGAGGTAATCGTCATTGGCAATGACGTCGCCCGCCTCGTCGATCGGCACGTCGGTAACCGAGGCCCGGTTTCGGCGGAGAAAATCGATCAGCTTGTAGCGCGCGATCGCGTGCACCCAGGGCGTTAACAGCTCCTGCGGATCGTAGGTGTGTCGCTGGAGGTGGATCGCCAGCACGGCCTCCTGAACCAGATCCTCGGCTTCCGTGGCACTCCGGCCCATCCTGGCGAGCTTGCCCTTGTAATAGGCGCGCAAATGGCGGCTCAGCCGCTCAAGCAGCATGCGATGCGCCGCAGCATCGCCATCCTGGCTGGCAAGCATGAGTGCCTTGAGCTCGGTTTCCGTGGTCGTCATACCCACATGGCTATAGTTCGGTCGTATTGCCGACTTGGTTACAGTCAGTTCGCAAGATTCTCATTTTCCTCCTCCAAGGCAAACGGTGCGAGGGGTCGATCGAGTGGTCCGCAACGCGGATTGGGATGACTTCGTACGTAGGGACTAGAGGTCGAGGCAATTGTGGAACCGCGCCTGGAAGATCGCCATCGTTACAGGCGCATGGTAAAATGGGACGCCGGAGGGAGCCTGGAATGCCTGAAGAGTCCTGCTGCTCACACGACGCGTGCTGCGAGAAGGCCGCCAAACCCCGGATGGAGGAGGTCGCCACGTCGGGCTGCGCCGACTGCTGCTCGGCAGGCGTTCCGGTCTTCGACGGGCTTGATCCACGATACAAGCGCATATTGTGGACCGTCATCGCCATCAACGCGGCGATGTTCGTGAGCGAAATGGTGGCGGGCCACTTGGCCGGCTCGCAGGCTCTCAAGGCCGATGCTCTCGACTTCCTGGCCGATACAGTCACCTACGGCTTGAGCCTTTCGGTCATCGGCGCGAGCCTCAAGACACGGGCCACCGCCGCACTGTTCAAGGGGTTGTCGCTCAGTGCGATGGCAGCCTGGGTGTTCGGATCAACGGTCTATCAGACCCTGATCCTGGGGCTTCCTCGCGCGGAGCTGATGGGAGCGATGAGCCTGGCCGCGCTGGCGGCGAATCTGACCTCGGTTCTCCTGCTCGCGCGCTACAAGGACGGCGACGCCAACGTGCGGTCGGTATGGCTCTGCTCGCGCAATGACGCGGTCGGCAACGTCATTGTGATGATTGCTGCCGTTGGCGTATTCGGTACCGGAACGGCATGGCCTGATCTCGCTGTTGCCGCCGTGATGGCGGGAATTTTCCTCACCTCATCTTTGCAGATCCTGCGGCAAGCGTGGGCGGAGTATCGCGGCGGCCAAGCTGCTGCGACCGCCTGAGGGGCAGGCTGGTCCCGGGCGCAATCGAGACGCGAAAAGGCCCCAGCCCGGGGCTGACCGGCTGAGGCCTTTGTGCTCACAATCTTCGTCCTTGGGACTTGGATCGCCAGCGCGCCCCGCGCCGGCTCGTTCCCTAGGGCTTGGAATTATTTTGCGCCCGTTGCCGAGATTAGCCGCGCGCCTACGCCTTCTCCTCCCAGATCATGGCGAGGTGCACGATCGTCTGCACCGCCTTTTCCATGTCCTGCCGGCTGACCCATTCCAGGCGCGAGTGGAACGCGTGCTCGCCCGCGAAGATGTTGGGGCAGGGCAGGCCCATGAAGGACAGGCGCGAGCCGTCGGTGCCGCCGCGGATCGCGGTGCGCATCGGGCGCAGGCCGGCGCGGCGGATCGCCTCGATGGCGTATTCGAGGATGTGCGGGTGACGGTCGATCACCTGCTTCATGTTGCGGTACTGCTCCTTGACCTCGAACTTGTAGGTCGAGCGCGGATAGTCCTTCATCACGTCCTTGACGATGTTCTCGAGCAGGACCTCCTTCTCCTTCAGCCCTTCCTCGGTGAAGTCGCGCACGATGAAGGAGAGCGTCGCCTGCTCCAGCGCACCGTCGATGCCGATCGGATGCAGGAAGCCCTGCTTGCCTGACGTCGTCTCGGGCGAGCAGCCTTCCTTCGGGAGTCGCTCGACGATGGCGGCTGCGATCTTGATCGCGTGCTCCATCTTGCCCTTGGCATAGCCCGGATGGGCGCTGACGCCGTTGATGGTGATGGTGGCGCCGTCGGCCGAGAAGGTCTCGTCCTCGACGGAGCCCGCGGTCTCGCCATCCATGGTGTAGCCGAAATCGGCGCCGAGCTTCTTGATGTCGACATTGTCGACGCCGCGGCCGATTTCCTCGTCCGGCGTGAACAGGATCTTGAGGGTGCCGTGCTTCGCATCGGGGTTGTTGATGAAGAAATGCGCGGCATCCATGATCTCGGCGACGCCGGCCTTGTTGTCGGCGCCCAGCAGCGTGGTGCCGTCGGTGGTGATGATGTCGTTGCCGATCTGGTTCTTCAGCGCGGGATGCTCGGCGAAGCGGATCACCTGGCTGGTATCGCCCGGCAGGGTGATGTCGCCGCCGCGATAGTTCTTCACGACCTGCGGTTTCACGTCCTTGCCGGTGACGTCGGGCGAGGTGTCCATGTGCGAGCAGAAGCAGATCACCGGCACCTTCTTGTCGGTGTTGGCCGGGATCGTTGCGTAAACGTAGCCGTATTCGTCGAGATGGGCGTCGGCGACGCCCATGGCCTTCAGCTCGGTGACGAGGACGCGGCCGAGGTCTTTCTGCTTCTCGGTCGAGGGCGAGCTGGGGGATTCCGGATCGGACTGGGTGTCGATGGTGACGTAGCGCAGGAAGCGCTCGGTCACGGTATGCGTGAAGATGAGTGAGGACATTTCTGGTCAAACCGCCGGGGGTCAGGGGGAGCAGGCGGTATATCAGAAAAGCGGGCCACGTTGCGGCCGGAACGAGCTTCGATCAGGCTTAACGAACAGTCACCTCAGATCGCCTCTTTCAGTTCCTTGACCGGGCGGAAGGCGACCTTCTTGCTGGCCTTGATGTGGATGGGCTCGCCGGTGGCGGGATTGCGGCCGGTGCGGGCCGCGCGCTTGCGGACCTGGAGGATGCCCAGCCCCACGATCCGGACGCGGTCGCCCTTCTTCAGGTGCTTGGCGATCAGCTCGACCATGTCGGTGAGGACGGCCTCGGCGTGCTTCTTCGACAGGTCCTGGCTTTCCGCGATGTCGGCGGCGAGGTGCTTGAGGGTGATGGTGGCGGGAGCGGCTGCCTTCTTCGCCATGTCTGGCCTCCTCGGTTCTTGCCGGTGGCTGGGAGACCGCCCCCGGACCCCGCAGGTTCCCGGAGGCGTAGACGATTCGGGACCGGACTGACTACGCCGCCCGGCGCGGCCGGGTCACGTTCCTGCGCGCCACCGGCGGATATCCGCTCCTTCAGGCTGTGGATGCAACGTCCTTGACTTCACCAAGCCCGGCCTTTAAGTCCCCCCTCGTTCCGCGGACATCTGTGCGCCACGCGGGAGTAGCTCAGTTGGTTAGAGCGCCGGCCTGTCACGCCGGAGGTCGCGGGTTCGAGCCCCGTCTCTCGCGCCATTTTATGGCGGAAATCAATAACTTAATCGCTGAATAGAAACCCTCCCTGGCAAACCGCCAGCGGAGCAAAGCGCGTATGCGACGATCGGCGAGCGGGTGGTCGTTATTTTCGATTTTTTCGTGTTTCCGATCTTGCCCGCAACAAGCGGTGTGCAACACATTGTGCAACCCGCCAGACCGCCGACGACCGGTCAAACCGCTCTCATTCGGATCAATCCAATGCAGGCAGCCGATTTCAGCGCAACGCTGCAAAATTTGTTCGCCAAGGGCGTGCGGTACGGGGCCGTGATCGACCTTGGCTGTGCCGATGGGCATTTCGTTCTTAACCACCTGTCACGGCTCGGTGGTGCGGTGCCGCTCAACATTGATGCCAACCGGATCTATGAGAACTCCCTGAAGGCCATCAAGGAGGTGCTTGGCGGGCACTATCGGATCTGCGCCATCACCGACCATGAGGGTGAGATTGAGATCACCGAGTCGGTGCATCCCTACTGGTCGTCCGTGCGCCCGGCGGGCGATCTCTACTGGGCGCGGCTCAACGACCTGATCAAGAGCAAGGTCAAGGTGCCGGCGACGACACTCGATGCGCTGGTCAAGGAACTGTCGCTCGAGCCGCCGTTCCTGCTCAAGCTCGACGTGCAGGGCGCCGAAAAGGCCGCGCTGAAGGGCGCGCGTTACGTGCTCGAAGATTGCAGCGTCGTCGTGCGAAGATCAGTCCGTAGCGCTCTTCGACCGGGTACCAGGGCTGGCGCACCTTGTCCTTGAACTGGCCGCCGTCGGGCTCGCAGGGCTGCTCCAGGCAGTGGCCCTCGGTGTCGAACTTCCAGCCGTGATAGCAGCAGCGGATTCCGTCCTCCTCGACCTTGCCATAATAGAGCGTGGTGCCGCGATGGCAGCATCGCGCGTGCAAGAGGCCGGCGCGGCCATGCTTGTCGCGGAATAGCACCAGATCCTCGCCCAGCGCCCGCACCTTCTTCGGGGTGTCGGTGGCATCACCGATCAGCCCGACCGGGTGCCAGTAGCGGCGGAGCAGTTCGCCCATTGGCGTGCCGCGCACGACCGAGGTTAGCTCGGTGCGCGTCTGCGCCGGTTTCATCGCATAGGCCGTGCCGAGATCGCGATCCCGCTGGGTGATCGTCATGCTGGTCCTCCCGCTGTGGGCCGTGCTGGCCAGGCCTTTTTTGTGCCTTTGTCGCAGCGAAAAATAATTCGATGACAATGTCAACGATCTTCCAAGTGCCGCTTGGTCGCATTCGGATGAGGTAGGAGGCGGCCTGCCTCAAGCTTGGGACTTGAGCCCGGCACTTGCTTCGGACTTGGACTTGGCAGGTCACCGCTTTCTTGGCACAGGTGAACGATGAACCAGACACCGAGGGATGGGTGGACGACGCCCGAGGCGGGCGAGAGCGAGGCGGCGCCGATCACCGTGATGCTGTCGTCGCGGCTGATGGTGCTGGCCAATCTGCTCAAGCGCGGCGCCATCCTGCGCTACAAGCGCCTCGCTGGATTGTCCTCGGTCGAGTTCGGTCTGGTCGCCTCGCTCGGCCGGCGGCCGCCGATGAGCGTCGCGCGGCTCGCCGAAGCGGTCGGCCAGGACAAGGGACAGATCAGCCGCGCGCTTGCGGAACTCGTCGCGCGCAAGCTGATCGCGAAATCGGCCAACCCGAAGGACAGTCGCGAGGTGCTGGTCTCGCTCACCGCGGCGGGTCTCGCCGCGCATGACGTGATCGTCGAAGGCGCGCAGGACCGCAATCGGCGCCTGCTTGAATCGCTGAGCGAAGCCGAGTTCGACACGCTGCTGCGCCAGGTCGATCAGCTCACGGCGATTGCCGCCGAGATGCTCGAGGCCGAAAAAAATTCGCGCTGATGTCTCGGCAATCCCTGGAAATGTTGGATCGCTTCTAAGAGTCTCTCTAAGAAGTTTTCAATTAGGGAAATCGCGCACCCTCACATAAGCGTCACTGCAAACGCATGCCGTGTCGGGACACGACGGCATGACGCATCGAACATGCAGCTTTGGGGTGGCGCGTTGAACAGTCTTGGAATGCTGCGGTCGGCCGTGTTGGCGACCGCATCCGCTTGGGTCTTGGTGCCGCAGGCATCGCTTGCACAATCGTCTATGCAGAGTGGCGCTCAGAACCTGCCGTCGGTGACCGTCACGGCGCCGGAGGCGCGCCGCCGCGCACCCGCGTCGGCCGTGCGTAGCGCACCGCGGCGGTCAGTGCAGGCAGCGAATAGAAGCAAACCGCAGCCGCAGCGCAACGCCGGCTTCGTCGAGACGCCGCGCGGCCCCGTGCGCGGCTACGTCGCCGGCCGCAGTGCGTCAGGCACCAAAACCGACACGCCGATCATGGAGACGCCGCAGTCGGTGTCCGTCATCAGTGCGGAGCAGATCCGCGACCAGAAGGCGAACAAGCTCGACGAGGTGCTGCGCTACACCGCCGGCGTGCGGGCAGGGACCTTCGGCGCGGATACGCGCAACGATTGGTGGCTGATCCGCGGCTTCAAGTCCGACGACGTCGGGCTGTTCCTCGACGGCATGCAGCTGTTCTACACGTCCTATGCGAGCTGGAAGCTCCAGACGCCGAACATGGAGCGCGTCGAGGTGCTGCGCGGCCCGTCAGCGGTGCTCTACGGCGGATCGAGCCCGAGCGGCATCGTCAACGTCATCAGCAAGCTGCCGCCGGCCGAGCCGATCCGCTATGTCGAGACCGGCGTCAACAATTTCGGCAACGCCTATGTCGGCTTCGATGTCGGCGGGCCGGTCGCGACGCAAGCGCAGAACGGCAAGCTGTTCTACCGCGTCGTCGGCCAGGTCCAGAACGGCCCGACGCAGGTCAATTTCATGCCCGACAACAACTACTTCATCGCACCGTCCGTGACCTGGAAGCCGGATGCCGACACGACGTTTACGGTGCTGGCATCCGCTTCCCGGCAGGAAACCCGCGGCATCAACTTCCTGCCCTATGTCGGGACGGTCACCAATGCCTCGTTCGGCAAGATCCCGACCAGCTTCTTTGCCGGCGATCCCAGCGTCGACAAGTTCACGCGCGAGCAGGAGATGCTCGGCTACCAGTTCGAGCGCAATCTCACCGACGATCTGACATTCCGGCAGAATGCGCGGTTTGCCCATGTCGACGTGACCTATCGTGGCTATGTCGGCAACGACTACGGCAATCAGGCAACCGCCACGCTCAACCGCTACAATTGGTATGCGAAGAACACCGCCAACCAGGGCGATCTCGACAACCAGCTCGAATATCGCTTCGACACCGGTCCGGTGAAGCACACGATGCTGTTCGGGGTCGACCTGAAGGGTTATCAGATCGATGACTATCAGGCCTTCGGGTTCGGCGTGTCCTCGATCAACATCTTCAATCCGGTCTACGGTCAGGCGGAAACCCCGTTGCCGACCACGCCGTTCCGCAACTTCCAGATCACGCAGAAGCAGGCCGGCACCTACATCCAGGACCAGATGAAGCTCGGCAATTTTACGCTGGTCTTGAGCGGCCGCAATGATTGGGTCGCGACGACGCAAGACGCCCGCGACACGGGGGCTACGGTCAGCAGCCGCGATGACAGCAGGTTCAGCGGGCGCGCCGGCCTGATCTACAATTTCGACAACGGCATCGCGCCCTACGTCTCCTATTCGACGAGCTACAATCCGATCATCGGCCTCAACGCACAGAACCAGCTGTTCCTGCCGGAGACCGGCAAGCAGGCCGAAATCGGTGTGAAGATCGCGCCGAAGGGCTTTGACGGCTATTTCACCGTATCTGCCTTCGATCTGGTCCGTCAAAATGTGGCGACGACACTGCCGGGCAGTGTTCCGGTCTTGCAGAACCAGACCGGCGAGGTGACCTCGCGTGGCATCGAGCTCGAAGCGGTAGCGAACGCCACCAAGGAGCTGAAGCTGATCGGCGCCTTCACGGCTTATCACCTGTTCAACAGCAAGGATCTCGATCCGTCGTTGGTCGGCAAGACGCCGACCAACACGCCGGAGCTGCTGGTGTCGGGCTGGGCGGACTACACCTTTAGGGACGGACCGCTCGAGGGCTTCGGCTTCGGCGGCGGCGTGCGCTACATCGGCTCCTCCTGGGCCGACACCGCCAACACGCTTGAAGTTCCCGCGGTCGTGCTCGGCGACCTCGCGCTCCACTACGAATGGCAGAACTGGCGCACGGCACTCAACGTGATCAACCTGACCGACAAGATCTATGTCGCGAGCTGTGCCTCGGCCACGTCGTGCTTCTACGGCGATCGCCGGCGCGTGACCGCCAGCGTCTCCTACAAGTGGTGAGGGCGGGCGAGCGCACGGCATGTTGACGCTGCACATATCGAGGTTCCGACCGGCCTGAGCTCGACCATGCCCTTGTTCTGCTGACCGGACGACCGCTGATCTTCCAGCGGGAGATCGATGAGCTCCCGGGCTATGCCCCCCGGCCCGGAGCTCATGCGAGCGCGGCGCGTGCGACGGTCCTGCAAGTCGCCGACGCCGCGCTCGCGGTCGATCCGAGGCGGGGTCTGCGCCGACGCATTCGCCAGACGAGCCCCGGTCCCGTCGCGATGCATGGCTCGTCCGACCATCCGCGCCTGATACGTGTCCTTGCTGCACCTGTCCTCTTGCCGCCGCGGCCGCCAACACTATGTCGCCTGGGTGACGGTAAGGGCCTCCGCGACGGTCATTGCCTGGGTCCGGGTGCGCTGCCGCACGGAAAACCCGGGCATTTTGACCGGATGCCATGCGGCCCGCGCTGCCTTGGTCTGTGCACCGCAATCTCGGTACGGCCGCTGCACAAAACTGCGGTCGCCCTTGCTGGGCTTGGCGATCTGCTCCATACCAGCCGCGGGGTGATTCCGGGATTTTCTCCGTTCTGGGGGCGGCAAAGGGCCTAAAAAGAGCGTGTCTTGCGCCCATTGGTGCACTGCGCTAAGGCTCAGAATAATTCCAAATCGGGACGAATCCGCGGCTCCCCCGACGTCGCGGGAAAAAGGGCTCGCCAATGAGCGGCATTCTACAGAACTATCTTCCACTCGTCGTCTTCATAGGGGTAGCGGGCCTCATCGGCCTCGTGCTGCTGATCGCGCCTTTCATCGTGGCGTTCCAGCAGCCGGACCCCGAAAAGCTGTCGGCGTATGAGTGCGGTTTCAACGCCTTCGACGACGCCCGCATGAAATTCGACGTCCGCTTCTACCTGGTCGCCATCCTCTTCATCATCTTCGATCTCGAGGTGGCGTTCCTGTTTCCTTGGGCGGTGGCGTTCGGCAAGCTTGGCGCGACCGGCTTCTGGTCCATGGTGGTGTTCCTCGCCGTGCTGACGGTCGGGTTCGCCTATGAATGGAAGAAAGGGGCACTGGAATGGGATTGAACCCAGCACCGTCCACAGGTCCGGTTCTCGCGCCGGCCCCCAAGGGCATTCTGGATCCGTCGACCGGCAAGCCGGTCGGGGCCAACGATCCGTTCTTCCTTGAGGTCAATTCGGAGCTGTCCGACAAGGGTTTCTTCGTCGCCGCGACCGACGACCTCATCACCTGGGCGCGCACCGGCTCGCTGATGTGGATGACCTTCGGTCTCGCCTGCTGCGCGGTCGAGATGATGCAGGTGTCGATGCCGCGCTACGACGTCGAGCGTTTCGGCTTCGCGCCGCGTGCCTCGCCGCGGCAGTCCGACGTGATGATCGTCGCGGGCACGCTCACCAACAAGATGGCGCCGGCGCTGCGCAAGGTCTACGACCAGATGCCCGAGCCGCGCTACGTCATCTCGATGGGGTCGTGCGCCAATGGCGGCGGCTACTATCACTATTCCTATTCGGTCGTGCGCGGCTGTGACCGCATCGTGCCGATCGACATCTATGTGCCGGGCTGCCCGCCCACGGCGGAAGCGCTGCTCTACGGCGTGCTGCTGCTTCAGAAGAAGATCCGGCGCACCGGCACCATCGAACGCTAAGGTTTTACGTCATGGACGATGGCAAGCTCGACGCCCTTGGGCAAACGATCGTTAGCGCGCTTCCGGGCGCGGCTACTGGTCATTCGGTGGCCTTCAACCAGCTCACGGTGGATGTCGAGGCCGCCAGGATCGTCGAGGTGGTCAAGTACCTCCGCGACGACCCGAACTGCCGCTTCGTCAACTTCACCGACATCACGGCGGTGGACTACCCGTCGCGCGAGAAGCGTTTCGACGTCGTCTACCATCTGATGTCGCCGACCCTGAACGCGCGGATCCGGCTCAAGGCCCAGGCCGACGAGACCACGCAGGTGCCGTCGCTGATCGACGTGTTCCCCGGCGCCGACTGGTTCGAGCGCGAGGCCTACGACCTCTATGGCGTGTTCTTCGTCGGCCATCCCGACATGCGCCGCATCCTCACCGACTACGGTTTCGAGGGCCATCCGCTGCGCAAGGACTTTCCGACCACCGGCTTCGTTGAGGTCCGCTACGACGACCAGGAGAAGCGGGTGGTGTACGAGCCTGTCAGGCTCAACCAGGAATTCCGCAAGTTCGATTTCCTCTCGCCGTGGGAAGGGGCGGACTATCCGCTTCCCGGTGACGAGAAGGCGGGACCGAAGGCCTGATCATGAACGAGCAACCTGAAAATCTCCGCAACTTCACCATCAACTTTGGGCCGCAGCATCCGGCGGCCCACGGTGTGTTGCGACTCGTGCTCGAATTGGACGGCGAAATCGTCGCCCGCGTCGACCCGCATATCGGCCTGCTTCACCGCGGCACCGAGAAGCTGATCGAGCAGAAGACCTATCTCCAGGCGATCCCTTATTTCGACCGCCTCGATTACGTCGCGCCGATGAACCAGGAGCACGCCTTCTGCCTCGCCGCGGAAAAGCTGCTCGGCATCGAGGTGCCGCGCCGCGGCCAGCTGATCCGCGTGCTCTATTGCGAGATCGGCCGCATCCTGTCGCATCTGCTCAATGTCACCACGCAGGCGATGGACGTCGGCGCGCTGACCCCGCCGCTGTGGGGGTTCGAAGAGCGCGAGAAGCTGATGGTGTTCTACGAGCGCGCCTCGGGCAGCCGCATGCATGCGGCCTTCTTCCGCGTCGGCGGCGTGCATCAGGACCTGCCGCAGAAGCTGGTCGACGACATCGAGGCCTGGTGCGATCCGTTCCTCAAGGTAGTGGACGACCTCGACCGCCTGCTCACCGCCAACCGCATCTTCAAGCAGCGCAATGTCGATATCGGCGTGGTGCCGCTCAAGGAAGCCTGGGAGTGGGGTTTCTCGGGCGTGATGGTGCGCGGCTCCGGCGCGGCCTGGGACCTGCGCAAGTCGCAGCCCTATGAGTGCTACGCCGAGATGGATTTCGACATTCCGATCGGCAAGAACGGCGACTGCTACGACCGCTACCTGATCCGCATGGAAGAGATGCGCCAGTCCGTGCGCATCATGAGGCAGTGCATCCAGAAGCTGAACGCGCCTGAGGGCAAGGGCCCCGTCGTCGTCGAGGACAACAAGGTCGCGCCGCCGCGCCGTGGCGAGATGAAGCGCTCGATGGAAGCGCTGATCCATCACTTCAAGCTCTACACCGAAGGCGTTCACGTGCCGGCCGGCGAGGTCTATGCCGCGGTCGAGGCGCCCAAGGGCGAGTTCGGCGTCTATCTCGTCGCCGACGGCACCAACAAGCCCTACAAGTGCAAGATCCGCGCGCCGGGCTTCGCCCATCTCCAGGCGATGGATCACATCTGCCGCGGCCATCTGCTCGCCGACGTCTCGGCGATCCTGGGTTCGCTCGACATCGTGTTCGGAGAGGTCGATCGGTGATGGCGCAGGCGCCAATCCAGTTTGACCGCGCCTCGGGGGCCCTTGAAGGGGCCAACCTGTGGGAGCGGGCGGCTGCCTTGGCGCTGGTGACGGGCTCGAAGATCTCGTCGCACTTCTCGCATAAGGGCTATATCGCCTGCGCGAACCTGCTGCGGAAAACGCTGCCCGAGCGCAATATCGCGATCAAGCTCAATCCCGACGCCGTGTTCGAGTTCCCGTATGGCGACGGCTATTGGAGCAAGCTGCTCAACCGTTCCTATATCTATGAGGACGAGCTGGAGCTCCTGTTCGGCGACTCCATCGACGTCGACTACACGCTGCTCGATTGCGGCGCCAATTACGGCTACTGGTCGGTGCTGGTCTCGAGCAGGCCGTTCGGCTCGCACAAGGCGATCGCGATCGAGCCGTCGGGCCAGAACTATCCGAAGCTTGCCAACAACGCCCGCATCAACGGTGGCCGCTTCGAAACCATGAAATGCGCGATCGGCGCTGCCCGCGGTACCGCGCGGCTGTCCGGCACGAAGCACGAAGCCTTCAGCATCGCCGGCGATCCGTCGGCGGGTGGCGAGGACGTGCCCGTGATTGCGCTCGACAATCTGATCGACGACGGCAAGGTCGAGGCCAGCGGCAAGTACCTGATCAAGCTCGACGTCGAGGGTGTCGAGATCGAGGCGATCAAGGGCGGCGCCCGGCTGCTTGAGACCGACAGCGTCATCATGTGCGAGGAGCACGGCAGCGACCGCAGCCACGCGGTGTCGCGCTTTATCCTCGAACAGACCCCGCTGACGCTGATCGTGTTCGATCCGCGCAGCAACCGGATGGAGACCGTGAAGGAGCTGTCGATCCTCGACCGCATCAAGGTCTCGACCCACGTCGGCTACAACGTTTTCGGCACCGCAAGCGCATTCTGGCAGGACAGGATCGATGCCCTGAATGCCAAGCCCCTGAATGCCAAGACCCTGAGTGCCAACACCGCGCGCCGCATGCAGTGAGAGATAAGAGATGTCCGTCCGCCGATTAGCACCGAAGGAAGTCCAGCCCGCGAGCTTTGCGTTCACGGAGGAGAACCTTGCTTTCGCCAAGCAGCAGATCGCGAAATATCCGGCCGGGCGCCAGGCCTCCGCGGTCATCGCGATCCTCTGGCGCGCGCAGGAGCAGCACGACGGCTGGGTGTCGGAAGCCGCCATCCGCGTCATCGCCGACATGCTCGACATGCCCTATATTCGCGTGCTCGAGGTCGCGACCTTCTACACGATGTTCCAGCTCGCCCCCGTCGGCAAGAAGGCCCACGTCCAGGTCTGCGGCACCACGCCATGCCGCCTGCGCGGCGCCGAGGACCTGATCCACGTCTGTGAGCACCGCATCCATCACGAGCCCTTCCATCTCTCCAAGGACGGCAATTTCAGCTGGGAAGAGGTCGAGTGTCTCGGCGCCTGCGTGAATGCACCGATGGTGCTGATCGGCAAGGACACCTATGAGGACCTGACCAAGGAGAGCTTTGGCAAGGTGCTCGACGGCTTTGCCTCCGGCAATCCGCCGAAGCCCGGTCCGCAGAACGGCCGCCAGTTCTCGGCGCCGATCACCGGGCCGACCACGCTGAAGGAGATCACCTGATGCGTGATCTCTCGTCGCCGGCAGTGGAGGGGAGCGGTGCCATGAAGAAGTGGGGCTTCATCGCGATGCATGCCGCCGTCGCGGCCATTTTCATCTTCCTGCTGCAGCGTTTCAGCCTGAACGCGTCGCTGGAATCCAGCCTGCTCTGGGCGCTGACCTTCGCCGTCTGCGCCGCCGGACTTGCCTACAAGCAGTCCAATCGTTGATCGGAAAGCACTGATATGCTCGAGGACAAGGACCGCATCTTCAAGAACCTCTACGGCCTCCATGACTGGGGGCTCGAGGGTGCGCGGCGCCGCGGCGCCTGGGATGGTACGAAGAACATCATCGACAAGGGCCGCGACTGGATCATCAACGAGATGAAGGCCTCGGGCCTGCGCGGCCGCGGCGGCGCCGGCTTCCCGACCGGCCTGAAATGGTCCTTCATGCCGAAGGAATCGACCGACGGCCGGCCGAGCTATCTCGTCGTCAACGCCGACGAATCCGAGCCCGGCACCTGCAAGGATCGCGAGATCATGCGGCACGACCCGCATCTCCTGATCGAGGGCTGCCTGATCGCCAGCTGCGCAATGAACGCGCATGCCTGCTACATCTATGTCCGCGGCGAGTTCATCCGCGAACGCGAGCACCTCCAGGCCGCGATCGACCAGGCCTATGAGGCCAAGCTGGTCGGCAAGGACAACGTCAACGGCTGGCCGTTCGACATCTACGTCGCGCACGGCGCCGGCGCCTATATCTGCGGCGAGGAGACCGCGCTGCTCGAAAGCCTCGAGGGCAAGAAGGGCCAGCCGCGGCTGAAGCCGCCGTTCCCGGCGAATGTCGGCCTGTTCGGCTGCCCGACCACCGTCAACAACGTCGAGTCGATCGCGGTGGCGCCGGATATCCTGCGCCGTGGCGCGGCGTGGTTCGCCGGCATCGGCCGTCCGAACAATGTCGGCACCAAGCTGTTCTGCATCTCCGGCCATGTCGAGCGGCCCTGCAACGTCGAAGAAGCCATGGGCATTCCGTTCCGCGAGCTGATCGAGAAGCATTGCGGCGGTATCCGCGGCGGCTGGGACAATCTCAAGGCCGTGATCCCCGGCGGCTCGTCGGTGCGCATGGTGCCGGCCGAGCAGATCATCGACACGCCGATGGATTTCGACAGCCTGAGCAAGCTGCGCTCGGGTCTCGGCACCGCGGCCGTGATCGTTATGGACAAGTCCACCGATTTGATCCGCGCCATCGCCCGCATCTCGTACTTTTACAAGCACGAGAGCTGCGGCCAGTGCACGCCGTGCCGCGAGGGCACGGGGTGGATGTGGCGCGTCCTGACCCGCATGGCCGAAGGCCGCGCCCACAAGCGCGAGATCGACATGCTGCTGGAGGTCACCAAGCAGGTGGAAGGCCACACCATCTGCGCGCTCGGCGACGCAGCCGCCTGGCCGATCCAGGGCCTGATCGCGCATTTCCGTCATGAGATCGAAGCGCGCATCGATCAGTATTCGCATAAGTCCGACATCGACGATATCGGCGTCCGCGATCCCGTGAACATGGTCGCGGCGGAGTAAGAGACATGACCAAGCTCATCATCGACGGCAAAGAGATCGATGTTCCGGCCGAGTACACGCTGCTTCAGGCGTGCGAGGCGGCTGGCGCCGAGATTCCGCGCTTCTGCTATCACGAGCGGCTGTCGATCGCCGGCAATTGCCGGATGTGCTTCGTCGAAGTGAAGGGCGGCCCGAAGCCGGTCGCGAGCTGCGCCTGGGGCGTGCGCGATTGCCGTCCGGGCCCCAAGGGCGAGCCGCCGGAAATCTCCACCCGTTCGCCGATGGTGAAGAAGGCGCGCGAAGGCGTGATGGAATTCCTTCTCATCAACCATCCGCTGGACTGCCCGATCTGCGACCAGGGCGGCGAGTGCGACCTGCAGGACCAGGCGATGGGCTATGGTGTCGACACCAGCCGCTTCGCCGAGAACAAGCGCGCCGTCGAGGACAAATATCTCGGCGCGCTGGTCAAGACCTCGATGAACCGCTGCATCCAGTGCACGCGCTGCGTCCGCTTCTCGGCGGAAGTCGCCGGCGCGCCTGAGATGGGCGCCACCGGCCGCGGCGAGGACATGGAGATCACGACTTATCTCCAGCACGCGCTGACGTCCGAATTGCAGGGTAACCTCGTCGACATCTGCCCGGTCGGCGCGCTGACCTCGAAGCCCTATGCCTTTGCGGCCCGTCCGTGGGAGCTCGGCAAGACGCAGTCGATCGACGTCATGGACGGTGTCGGATCGGCGATCCGCGTCGACACCCGCGGCCGCGAGGTGATGCGCGTGCTGCCGCGCATCAACGAGGCCGTGAACGAGGAGTGGATCTCCGACAAGACCCGGCACGTCGTCGACGGCCTGCGCACCCAGCGCCTCGACCGGCCCTATATCCGCGAAGCCGGCAAGCTGCGCGCGGCGAGCTGGCCCGAGGCCTTTGCCGCGATCGCTGCGAAAGCGGCGCGCAGCGACGGCAAGCGCATCGGCGCGATCGCCGGCGACCTCGCCGGCGTCGAGGAGATGTTCGCGCTGAAGGACCTGCTCGCCAAATACGGCTCGCGCAACCTCGCGGTGCAGGGCGGCGACGCCTTCGATCCCGCGCTCGGCCGCGGCTCCTACATTTTCAATCCGACGCTTGTCGGTGTCGAGCAGGCGGATGCGCTGCTCATCATCGGCGCCAATCCGCGCAAGGAGGCGGCCGTGTTCAACGCCCGCATCCGCAAGCGCTGGCGCTCCGGCGGCTTCAAGGTCGGCGTGATCGGCGCCAAGGCCGACCTGACCTATGACTACGACCATCTCGGCGCAGGCACCGAGACGCTCGGCGAGCTCGCGGCCGGCAAGCACTCCTTCATGGATGTGCTGAAGAACGCCAAGAACCCGATCATCCTGGTCGGCGCGGGCGCAGCCTCGCGTCACGACGGTGCCGCCATTCTGTCCGCCGCCGCCAAGCTCGCGATGGATGTCGGCGCGGTCAAGGACGGCTGGAACGGTTTCGGCGTCCTGCACGAGACCGCCTCGCGCGTCGGCGCGCTCGACATCGGCTTCTCCGCCACCGCCGGTGGCCTGAACGCCGCGCAGATGACGACCTTCGGCACGCTCGACCTGCTGTTCCTGCTCGGCGCCGACGAGATCAAGGCGCCGGACGGCACCTTCGTCGTCTATATCGGCACCCATGGCGACCGCGGCGCGCACCGCGCCGACGTGATCCTGCCGGCAGCCGCCTACACCGAGAAGTCCGCGATCTACGTCAACACCGAAGGCCGTGTGCAGATGACCGGCCGCGCCGCGTTCCCGCCGGGCGAAGCCCGCGAGGACTGGGCGATCGTCCGCGCGCTGTCGGAAGCGCTCGGCAAGAAGCTGGGCTACGACTCGCTTGCCGCGCTGCGCCAGGCGATCTTCAAGGCGGTGCCGCATCTGATCCGGCTCGACCAGATCGAGGCGGGCAGCGCCGACCAGATCAAGAAGCTGGCGGGCAAGGGCGGTTCGCCCGAGAAGGCGCCGTTCAAGCCCCTGGTCGACGACTTCTATTTGACCAACCCAATCGCGCGTGCGTCCGCCGTGATGGCGGAGTGCTCGCGGCTTGCCTCCGGGCAGATGCTGACCGCAGCGGAGTGAGCGTGATCTGATGGAATTCTTCGAAAGCGCATTCTGGACCGGTTTCCTCTGGCCGCTGATCATCATGGTCGCGGAGAGCGTCTTGGTGCTCGTCGTCCTGCTGGTCGCGATCGCCTATATCCTGCTTGCCGACCGCAAGATCTGGGCGGCGGTGCAGATCCGCCGCGGCCCGAACGTGGTCGGCCCCTGGGGCCTGCTGCAGTCCTTCGCCGACCTTCTGAAGTTCGTGCTGAAGGAGCCGATCATCCCGGCAGGCGCCAACAAGGGCGTGTTTCTCCTTGCTCCCTTGGTCTCATGCGTGCTCGCGCTTGCCGCCTGGGCGGTGATCCCGACCAATCTCGGCTGGGTGATCTCCGACATCAATGTCGGCATCCTCTTCATCTTCGCGATCTCGTCGCTGTCGATCTACGGCATCATCATGGCCGGCTGGTCGTCGAACTCGAAGTATCCGTTTCTGGCCGCGCTGCGCTCGGCCGCGCAGATGGTGTCCTACGAGGTCTCGATCGGCTTCGTCATCATCACGGTGCTGCTCTGCGCCGGCACGCTGAACCTGTCGGCCGTGGTCGAGGCCCAGCATGTCCGCGGCCTCGCCAGCCTGATCGGGCTGCCGCAGCTCACCATCCTGAACTGGTACGTCTGGCCGCTGTTCCCGATGTTCGTGGTGTTCTACGTCTCGGCGCTGGCGGAAACCAACCGTCCGCCGTTCGACCTCGTCGAAGCCGAATCCGAGCTCGTCGCCGGCTTCATGGTCGAGTACGGCTCGACGCCGTATTTGCTGTTCATGCTCGGCGAGTACGTCGCGATCGTCACGATGTGCGCGATGGCGACGATCCTGTTCCTCGGAGGCTGGCTGCCGCCGGTGGACCTGCCGCCCTTCAACTGGGTGCCGGGGATCATCTGGTTCTCGCTCAAAGTCTTCTTCATGTTCTTCCTGTTCGCGATGGCGAAGGCGATCGTGCCCCGCTACCGCTACGATCAACTGATGCGCCTCGGCTGGAAGGTGTTCCTGCCGCTGTCGCTGGCGATGGTGATCGTGGTGGCCGGTGTGCTGCACTTCGCCGGCATCGCGCCGAAGTGAGGGCCGTCATGGGTATCAACATCAACGCCACTGCACGCTCGCTTCTGCTGTCGGAATTCGTCTCGGCGTTCTTCCTCGCCATGCGTTATTTCTTCCAGCCGAAGCCGACGCTGAACTATCCGTTCGAGAAGGGCCCGATCTCGCCGCGCTTCCGCGGCGAGCACGCGCTGCGCCGCTATCCCAACGGCGAGGAACGCTGCATCGCCTGCAAGCTGTGCGAGGCCGTGTGCCCGGCCCAGGCCATCACCATCGAGGCCGGTCCGCGCCGCAACGACGGCACCCGCCGCACCGTGCGCTACGACATCGACATGGTGAAGTGCATCTATTGCGGCCTCTGCCAGGAGGCCTGTCCGGTCGACGCCATCGTCGAATGTCCGAACTTCGAGTTCGCGACCGAGACCCGCGAGGAACTGTTCTATGACAAGGCCAAGCTGCTCGCCAACGGCGACCGCTGGGAACGCGAGATCGCGAAAGCGATCGAGCTCGATGCGCCGTATCGGTGAGATGAGAGCATGATCCTTCCCGCCACCTCCTCGTCATTCCGGGGCGCGCAAAGCGCGAACCCGGAATCTCGCGCCACAACCTCTAGATTCCGGGTTCGCGGGCTTTGCCCGCGCCCCGGAATGACGGGGAATGTCCAATGATCCTTCCCGCGCTGTTCTTCTATCTCTTCGCCGGCGTCTGCGTCGCCTCGGCGGTGATGGTGATTGTCTCGCGCAATCCCGTGCACTCCGTGCTGTACCTGATCCTGGCCTTCGTCAACGCCTCCGGCCTGTTCGTGCTGATGGGCGCCGAGTTCCTCGGCATGATGCTGATCGTCGTCTATGTCGGCGCGGTCGCGGTGCTGTTCCTGTTCGTGATCATGATGCTCGACGTCGACTTCCTCGAGCTGCGCGAGGGCTTCATCGAGTACCTGCCGGTCGGCCTCGTCATCGGCGGCATCTTCCTGTTCGAGCTGCTGCTCACCGTCGGCTTCTGGGTCATCAACCCCGGCGTCTCCAAGACGATCACGGCGGCGATCCCGACCAACGTGTCCAACACCGAGGCGCTCGGCCTCGTGCTCTATACGAAGTACGTCTACTACTTCCAGCTCGCGGGCATGGTGCTGTTGGTCGCCATGATCGGTGCCATCGTGCTGACGCTGCGCCACAAGGCGAGCGTGAAGCGGCAGGACATCAACGTTCAGAACGCGCGCACGCCCGACATGGCGATGGCGATGCGCAAGGTGGCGCCGGGGCAGGGGCTCTCGGATGCCGATGCGGCGGAGTGGGTGAAATGACGATCGGGCTCGGACACTACCTGGCGGTCGGCGCGATCCTGTTCACGCTCGGGATCCTCGGCATCTTCCTGAACCGCAAGAACATCATCGTCATCCTGATGTCGATCGAGCTGATCCTGCTCTCGGTCAACATCAATCTCGTCGCGTTCTCGACCTTCCTCGGCGATATCGTCGGCCAGGTCTTCGCGCTTCTGGTGCTGACGGTCGCTGCTGCTGAAGCTGCGATCGGTCTCGCCATCCTGGTGGTCTATTTCCGCAACCGCGGCTCAATCGCGGTTGAGGACGTCAATCTGATGAAGGGCTGAGCTCAGTCATGGTTCAGGCAATCGTATTCCTGCCGCTCCTGGGCGCCATCTTGGCCGGCCTGATTGCGCTGTTCGGCGCTCATGCCCGCAACCCCTCAGGCGACGAGGTCGAGCATCACGGCGACCACGGTCACGGCGATGCGCATGCGTCCGCGGCCCATGACGACCATGGCCACGACGATCACGCTCACGATGACCACGGACCGGTCGAGCCTGCAGCGGCGGGCTCGCGCGCGGCGGAGCTGATCACGACGGGACTGCTGTTCGTGTCGGCGGCGCTGTCCTGGATGACGCTGGTCGATGTCGGCTTCATGCACCACGACATGCGGATCCCGCTGTTGCCGTGGATCCTCTCCGGCGACCTCCAGGTCTACTGGACGCTGCGGGTCGACACGCTCACCGCCGTGATGCTGGTGGTGGTGACGACCGTGTCCTCGCTCGTGCACCTCTATTCCATCGGCTATATGGACGAGGATCCGTACCGGCCGCGCTTCTTCGGCTATCTCTCGCTGTTCACCTTCGCCATGCTGATGCTGGTGACGGCGGACAACCTCGTGCAGCTGTTCTTCGGCTGGGAGGGCGTGGGTCTCGCCAGCTACCTGCTGATCGGGTTCTGGTACCAGAAGCCGTCGGCGAACGCCGCCGCCATCAAGGCCTTCGTGGTCAACCGCGTCGGCGACTTCGGCTTCGCACTCGGCATCTTCGCGATCTTCATGCTGGTCGGCTCGACCGATTTCGAGACGATCTTCCACGCCGCGCCCGGCCTCACCGGCAAGACCATCAACTTCCTCGGCTGGCACGCCGATGCGCTGACCCTGACGTGCCTCCTGCTGTTCATGGGCGCGATGGGCAAGTCGGCGCAGTTCCTGCTGCACACCTGGTTGCCGGACGCGATGGAAGGCCCGACCCCGGTCTCCGCGCTGATCCACGCCGCGACTATGGTCACCGCCGGCGTGTTCATGGTGGCACGCCTGTCGCCGCTGTTCGAGCTCGCCCCGAACGCGCAGGCCGTCGTGATGTTCTTCGGCGCCACCACGGCGTTCTTCGCCGCGACCATCGGCCTCGTCCAGAACGACATCAAGCGCATCGTTGCCTACTCGACCTGTTCGCAGCTCGGCTACATGTTCGTGGCGATGGGAGCAGGGGCCTATTCGGTCGGCATGTTCCACCTGTTCACGCACGCCTTCTTCAAGGCACTGCTGTTCTTGGGCTCCGGCTCGGTGATCTACGCGATGCACCACGAGCAGGACATCCGCAATATGGGCGGCCTCTGGAAGAAGATCCCCTACACCTACGCGGTGATGGTGGTCGGCACGCTGGCCCTGACCGGCTTCCCGCTCACTGCCGGCTACTTCTCCAAGGATGCGATCATCGAATCGGCCTACGCCTCGCACAATCCGTTCGCGATCTACGGCTTCCTGATGACGGTCGTCGCCGCCGGCCTGACCTCGTTCTACTCCTGGCGCCTGATCTTCAAGACCTTCCATGGCGAGCCGCATGACGAGCATCACTATGAAGCCGCGCATGAGGCCCCGCTCTGGATCCTGATCCCGATCGGCGTGCTCGCGGTCGGCTCGATCGTCGCGGGCTTCCCGTTCAAGGAGCTGTTCGCCGGTCACGGCGTCGAGGAGTTCTTCCGCGAGTCCGTGAAGATGAACCCGCACATCATCGAGGAGATGCACCACATCCCCGAGACCATCGCCTTGCTGCCGACGGTGATGATGGTGCTGGGCTTCCTGGTCTCGTACCTGTTCTACATCCGCCGGCCGTATCTGCCGGTCGAGCTCGCGAACACGCAGCCGATGCTGTACCAGTTTCTGCTCAACAAATGGTACTTCGACGAGCTGTACGAGGTCATCTTCGTCCGTCCGGCGAAGTGGATCGGCTACCAGCTCTGGAAGAAGGGCGACGGCTTCATCATCGACGGCCTCGGTCCCGACGGCGTCTCGGCCCGCGTGCTGGACGTCACCCGCAACGTCGTGAAGATCCAGACCGGCTATCTCTATCACTATGCATTTGCCATGCTGATCGGCGTCGCCGGCCTGATCACTTGGTTCATGTTCGGCTTTGGAGGCCAGTAAATGACGACCTGGCCCATTCTATCGGTCACCACGTTCCTGCCGCTGGTCGGCGCGCTGATCGTCTATCTCACCCGCGGCGACGACGAGGCGGCGCGGCGCAACTCGCGCTGGATCGCCCTGTGGACCACGCTGATCACCTTCGCTGTGTCGGTGATCCTGGTCATGCGCTTCGATCCTTCGAATGCGGACTTCCAGTTCGTCGAGAAGGCGAACTGGCTCGCCACCGGCATCACCTACCACATGGGCGTGGACGGCATTTCGCTGCCCTTCGTGATCCTGACCACCGCGTTGATGCCGATCTGCATCATCGCGAGCTGGAAATCGGTCACGAGCCGCGTGCGTGAATACATGATGGCGTTCCTGATCCTGGAAACGTTTTTGGTCGGCACCTTCGCCGCGCTCGATCTCGTGCTGTTCTACCTGTTCTTCGAAGGCGGCCTGATCCCGATGTTCCTGATCATCGGCATCTGGGGCGGCCCGCGCCGGGTCTACGCGTCGTTCAAGTTCTTCCTCTACACGCTGCTCGGCTCGGTCCTGATGCTGCTCGCCATCATGGCGCTGTACTGGAACGGCGCCACCACCGACATCCCGACCCTGATGCACACAGCCGTGCCGCGGTCGCTGCAGACCTGGGCGTGGCTCGCCTTCTTCGCATCCTTCGCGGTGAAGATGCCGATGTGGCCGGTGCACACGTGGTTGCCCGATGCGCATGTCGAGGCGCCGACCGCCGGCTCGGTGGTCCTGGCCGCGATCCTCTTGAAGTTGGGCGGCTACGGCTTCCTGCGATTCTCGCTGCCGATGTTCCCCCTCGCGTCGCACGACTTCGCGCCGCTGATCTTCACGCTCTCGGTCATCGCCATCATATACACCTCGCTGGTGGCGCTGATGCAGGAGGACATGAAGAAGCTGATCGCGTACTCTTCAGTGGCGCATATGGGCTTCGTCACCATGGGCATCTTCGCCGGCACCTTGCAGGGCGTCGCCGGTGGCGTGTTCCAGATGATCTCGCACGGCATCGTCTCCGGCGCGCTGTTCCTCTGCGTCGGCATCGTCTACGACCGCATGCACACCCGCGAGATCGCGGCCTATGGCGGCCTCGTCAACCGGATGCCGCTCTACGCGCTGACCTTCATGGTCTTCACCATGGCCAATGTCGGTCTGCCCGGCACGTCCGGCTTCGTCGGCGAGTTCATGACGCTGCTCGGCACCTTCAAGACCTCAATCCCGACCGCGTTCTTCGCTTCGACCGGCGTGATCCTGTCGGCGTGCTACGCGCTCTGGCTCTACCGCAAGGTCGTGTTCGGGACGCTGGTCAAGCCGTCGCTGATGACGATCAAGGATCTCACCTTCCGGGAGTGCCTGACGCTGTTCCCGCTGATCGCGCTGACGATCCTGTTCGGCGTCTATCCGAAGCCGGTGCTCGACATGTCGGAGGCCTCGGTCCAGCAACTCGTCAACAATTACAACACCGCTGTGACGGCCGTGAAGGCCGCCGCACTGCTCCATTGATCGGGCAGGTCAGGATATCGCCATGAGCTTTGAGACTGCAGGTTATCAACTGGCGCCGGTGCTGCCCGAGCTCGTGCTCGCGGTCGGCGCCATGGCGCTTCTGATGCTCGGCGCGTATCGCGGGCAGGAGACCACCAAGACGGTCACGACGTTGGCGATCCTGCTCCTGATCGTGGTCGGCGTGCTCGAATACATGCTGCCCTCGGGCAAGCAGGTGACCTTCGGCGGCAGCTTCATCGTCGACGACTTCGCCCGCTTCATGAAGATCCTGGCCCTGATCGGCTCGGCGGTGACGCTGGTGCTGTCGACCGAGTTCCTGTCCGACCCGTCGCGCCGCATCTTCGAATACGCCATCCTGGTGCTGCTCTCGACCCTCGGCATGATGGTGCTGATCTCGGCCGGCGATCTGATCTCGCTCTATCTCGGCCTCGAATTGATGTCGCTGGCGCTCTACGTCGTGGCGAGCTCGAACCGCGACAACGCCAAGTCGACCGAAGCCGGCCTGAAGTACTTCGTGCTCGGCGCGCTGTCCTCGGGCATGCTGCTCTACGGCTCCTCGCTGGTCTATGGCTTCACCGGCACGGTCAGCTTCACCGGCATCGCGGCAACCGCGACGACCGCGAATGTCGGCCTCGTCTTCGGTCTCGTCTTCCTGCTCGCCGGGCTCTGCTTCAAGGTCTCGGCCGTGCCGTTCCACATGTGGACGCCCGACGTCTACGAGGGCGCCCCGACGCCGGTCACCGCCTTCTTCGCCTCGGCGCCGAAGGTGGCCGCGCTCGCCGTCTTCACCCGTGTCACGCTCACCGCTTTCCCGGGCATCGTCTCGCAGTGGCAGCAGATCCTGGTGTTCGTGGCGATCGCCTCGATGGCGCTCGGCTCCTTCGCCGCGATCGGTCAGAGCAACATCAAGCGCCTGATGGCCTATTCCTCGATCGGCCACATGGGCTTTGCGCTGGTCGGCCTTGCCTCCGGCACCGTCGAGGGTGCGCAGGGCGTCCTGATGTACATCGTGATCTATGTCGCGATGACGCTCGGCTCGTTCTCGATCATCCTCGCCATGAAGCGCAACGGCCAGGCCGTGGAGCAGATCAGCGATTTCGCCGGTCTCTCGCGTACCAATCCGCTGCTCGCCTTCATGTTCGCGATGCTGCTGTTCTCGCTCGCCGGCATTCCGCCGCTCGCCGGCTTCTTCGCCAAATGGTACGTCTTCGTCGCGGCCATCAAGGCGAACCTGTTCACGCTCGCCGTGATCGGCGTGCTCTCCAGCGTGGTGGGCGCCTACTACTATCTCGCCATCGTCAAGACGATGTATTTCGACGAGCCGGCCGGCCAGGTCGACCCGGTGCGCGTCGAGGTGAAGACGGTGCTGGCGGTCGCGGGCCTGTTCAACATCCTGTTCGCGCTGTTCGCGGGCCCGGTGGTGAGCGTCGCCTCCGCCGCCGCAAAGTCGCTGTTCTAGGATGGGGTTCGCGCTCGGTCCTCGCGCACTCTCGGCGGGCTACAAGCTCGCGGCTTTCGAGCGGACCGGCTCGACCAATACCGAAGCGATCGAGCACGCCAGGGGCGGCGAACCCGGCCCGATGTGGTTCGTCACATCGGAGCAGACCGCCGGCCGCGGCCGGCGCCAGCGCGCCTGGATCGCGCCGCGCGGCAATCTTGCCGCCAGCATCCTCGAAGTCATGACTGTTCCGCCAGCCGTCGCGGCCACGCTCGGCTTTGCGGCTGGGCTCGCGGAGGAGGCGGCCCTCGAGAAGGTGAGCCTGGAGGCCGCGCTGCGCCTCGGCGAGGGCCGTCCCCGCTACGCCCTAAAATGGCCGAACGACGTGCTTGCCGACGGCAAGAAGCTCGTCGGGATCGGGCTCGAGGCCGAAGTCATCGGAGACCGCCTCGCCGTCGTCGTCGGCATCGGCACCAACGTCGTCGCCGCGCCGGAGGGCACGCCGACGCCCGCGGTGTCGCTGGCCGCGCTTGGCGTCCAGATCAGCGCGGAGGAGCTGTTTTCCGCTCTGTCTGATGCCTGGGTCGAGTTCCGCGGCATCTGGGACAATGGCCGCGGCTTTGCCGAGATCCGCAGGCTCTGGTTGGAGCGGGCCGCAGGTCTCGGCGAAAGGGTTGCGATCAACACGGGAACGACGACGCTCGAAGGCATTTTCGACACGATCGACGACGCCGGTTGCCTGATCGTCCGCACTGCTGACGGCCGACGCCTGCCGGTGGCGGCCGGCGAGGTGTTCTTCGGCTCGGCCGCCTCAGTGGGAGCTGCGTGATGGCGAAGCCTGACGAACTGGTCTTTGCGCCGCTCGGCGGCGTCGGCGAGATCGGCATGAACCTGTCGATCTACGGCCTCGGCAACCGCCAGCAGCGCGCCTGGCTCGCGGTCGATCTCGGTGTCTCCTTCGGCGACGAGGAGCATCTGCCGGGCATCGACCTGATCATGCCCGACATCAGCTTCCTGGAGAAGGAACGCAAAAACCTGATGGGCCTGGTGCTGACCCACGCCCATGAGGACCATTTCGGCGCCATCATCGACCTCTGGCCGAAGCTGAAATGCCCGATCTATGCGACCCAGTTCAGCGCCGCGCTGTTCGAGGCCAAATGTGCCGCCGAGCGCAACGCGCCGAAGATCCCGGTGACGGTGGTGCCGTCGGGAGGGCGCGTCGATATCGGCCCGTTCAACGTCGAGTTCATCCCGGTCGCGCATTCGATACCGGAGTCGCACGCGCTGGCCATCCATACCGAAGCCGGCATCGTGCTGCACACCGGCGACTGGAAGATCGACCCGACCCCGATCATCGGCCGCCCGACCGACGAAAAGCGGCTGCGCGAACTGGGCGACGAGGGCGTGCTCGCCCTGATCGGCGATTCCACCAACGCGGTGCGCGACGGCCGCTCGCCTTCCGAAGCCGAGGTTGCCAGGACCATCGCCGGGCTGGTCAAGGCCGCCAAGGGCAGGGTTGCCGTGACGACCTTCGCCTCCAACGTCGCGCGCATCAAGGCGGTGGCGGATGCGGCGCGGGCCGCCGATCGCGAGGTCGTCGTGGTCGGACGCGCCATGGACCGCGTGTCGCAGGTCGCGCGCGAGACCGGCTATCTCGACGGGGTCCAGAACTTCCGCTCGATCGACGTCTACGGCCATCTGCCGCAGGACAAGGTGCTGGCGCTCTGCACCGGTAGCCAGGGCGAGGCCCGCGCGGCGCTGGCGCGCATCGCCAATGACGACCATCCGGAGATCACGCTCAACCGCGGCGACTGCGTGATCTTCTCCTCGCGCACCATTCCCGGCAACGAGAAGGCGGTCGGGTCGATCATCAACAACCTGGTGCTCCAGGGCGTCGAGGTCATCACCGATCGCGACGCCCTGGTCCACGTCTCCGGCCATCCCCGCCGCGACGAGCTACGCGATATGATCGCCTGGGTGCGCCCGCAACTCCTGATCCCCGTCCATGGCGAGGCCCTGCACCTGCACGAGCACGCCAAGCTCGCGCGCGCCGCCGGCGTGCCGCGCGTCCTGGTCTGCCGCAACGGCGACCTCGTCAAGCTCGGCCCCGGCGATCCCGGCATCGTCGGCGAGGTGCCCTCGGGCCGTCTCTACAAGGACGGCACGATCCTGGAGGATTCCAAGTCCCGCGCGGTGGTCGAGCGCCGCCGCATGGCCTTTTCCGGCTGCGCTTTCGTCGCCATCGCTATGACCGCGCAGGGCGAGCTTGTCGACGAACCCGAGGTCGATCTCGTCGGCGTTCCCGAGAAGAACAGGGCGGGCGAGGCCTTTGACGACCTGGTCTTCGAGGCCGTGATGTCCACGATCGAGGGGCTGCCGAAAGCGCGCCGCCGCGATCCGGACGCGCTCGCCGAGTCGGTGCGACGCGCGGTCCGGGCCGTGATCAACGAACATTGGGGCAAAAAGCCCGCCTGTCTGGTACATGTGCTGACAGTCTGATTGAGGCATGGTCTTTTCGGAAAGGCGCTTCACGCTTTTCCGGATCGTGCTCTGAGGGAGAGAAACATGCTGGGTCGGCTCAACCATGTCGCGATCGCGACCAAGGATGCCGTCAAGGCTGCAAAAATCTACGGCGCCGCGTTCGGGGCGCAGATCTCGGAGGCGGTCGCGCTGCCCGAGCATGGCGTCACCACCGTGTTCGCGACGCTGCCCAACACCAAGATCGAGTTCATCGAGCCGCTCGGCGAAGCTTCTCCGATCGCAAAGTTCCTGGAGCGCAACGCGGACGGCGGCATCCACCATGTCTGCTACGAGGTCGTGGACATCATCGCCTCGCGCGACACCTTGGTGAAGGAGGGCGCCCGGGTGCTCGGCGACGGCGTGCCGAAGATCGGCGCCCACGGCAAGCCGGTGCTGTTCCTGCACCCGAAGGACTTTTCCGGCGCGCTGGTCGAAATCGAGCAGGCGTAAGGCCGTCCCATGGCCATCCAGATATCGACCGCGATCGCGATCTACTTCGTCATCTGGTGGGTCGCGCTGTTCCTGACGCTGCCGTTCGGCGTGCGCAGCCAGCACGAGGACGGCGTGGGCGCGCCCGGCACCGATCCCGGCGCGCCGATCCTGACGCGGATGGGACGCAAGCTGATCTGGACCACGATCATCTCGGCGATCATCTACGGCGCGGGCCTTGCCGCCTATCACGCCGGCTATCTCTCGATCGAACGCCTGTCGAAATTGATGGGCATGCCGTTCTAGACGTTCTTTGCTGACGATATTGTTTTGGGGGAACGAATGACTTTTCAGAGGATCGTCGTCGCGCTTCTGGTGCTGATCGTCGCCGGTCTTGGTGCCATCGGCTATTTCGAGTGGAAGATGGCCGTCCAGGTGCGAACGCTGAAGGCGTTCGTCGAGGGCTATGTCTTCAACGAGGCCGTGATGGCCTGCGAGCAGGCCAAGAGCTCGACGCCGTTCAAGTGGAACGGCGGCAAGAGCACCTCGGTAATCGGGCTGAACTCGGTCAAGCTGGACAAATACAACGTCAGCGCCAGCTACACGCTGGTGGCGGACGGCGTCTATTGCGATTACGATCCGATCAAGAGAAAGGCCGGGATCGGCTCGAGCTTCCTGGAGCGGGAGTAACGATCCGGCCCATATTTATGGGGTAGGATCGTCATGACCGGGGACCGGGCAGGGGACTATCGGATTCTGCATGAGGCGGCGCTGCGGGACTATCTCGCGGGCCTTCCGGACCTCAAGGCGCTGCTCGGCGGCGATCCCGCATCCTGGGAGATCACCGAGGTCGGTGACGGCAATCTCAATCTCGTCTTCATCGTCAAGGGCGACCGCGGCGGCGTCGCCGTGAAGCAGGCGCTGCCCTATGTCCGTCTCGTCGGCGAGAGCTGGCCGCTGCCGCTGTCGCGGGCCCATTACGAATATCTCGCTTTGTCGCGGCAGGCCGAGCTCGCGCCCGGCCTCGTGCCGGCGCTGCTGCATCACAACGAGAAGCTGGCGCTGACGGTGATGGAGCTGCTCGAGCCCCACATCATCATGCGCAAGGGGCTGGTCGCGGCGACGCAATACCCGCGCTTCGCGGGCGACATCACCACCTTCATGGCGCGCACGCTGTTCTTCACCTCAGACCTCGCGCTGTCCGCGGCCGAGAAGAAAGAGGGCATCGCCGCGTTCGCCGGCAACCATGCGCTGTGCAAGATCACCGAGGACCTGATCTTCACCGATCCCTACCGCATCGCCGAGCAGAACCGCTGGACCGCGCCTTACCTCGACGGCCTGGCCGCCTCGTTGCGCGACGACATGGACCTGCATGTCGCGATCTCCCGGCTGAAGCTGAAGTTCATGGCAAGCCCGGAGGCGCTGCTCCACGGTGATCTCCACACCGGCTCGATCATGGTCACGGGCAGCCAGACGCGGGTGATCGACCCGGAATTCGCATTCTACGGCCCGATGGGGTTCGACGTCGGCGCCGTGCTCGCCAATCTGCTGATGGCCTATTTCGCCTCCGCCGGTCACGAGCGCGCGCCGGGCGAGCGGGCCGCGTTCGAGGGCTGGGTGCTGGAGACGGTCGAGCGGGTCTGGACCGAATTCGCCGGCAAATTCCTCGACCTCTGGCGCGCCAGTGCTTCGGGCGATGCCTATCCGGTCTCGCTCTTCGCCGGCGAGAAGGGCGCCGCGCGCCTGGAGGCGGAGCGGCAGGCCTACATGCAGCGGCTGTTCGCAGACACGATTGGCTTCGCCGCGGCCAAGACCATTCGCCGCATCTTCGGCCTCGCCCACAACATCGATTTCGAGCTGATCGAAGACCCGAAGAAGCGGGCGATCAGCGAGGCCCGCGCGGTGCGGCTGGCGAGGGCGATGATTGTGGAGACGGGGGCGTTTCGGACGATCGCTGACGTGACAGGCGCCGCGCGAAAGCTGCGCGACTGGATGCCGGAGTTTGCGAACGGCTAGAGGCCGATGCGCTTCAATAAAGCCGCATCGGCAGCAGGACGCCGTCTGTGCCGGCCAGCAGTGGCGATCGTCGCTGGGTTGGGACTGGCGCTCGCCGGATCGGTGGAGGCTCAGACTCCGCGCAAGGGCGGAACCATCCGGATGACGGCGCCCTACGGTTCCAGCTTCACCAGCCTGGACATTCACACCACGCAGCGCGCCCAGGACGAGATCTACGCCAAGGCGCTGCATCGGTCGCTCTACATCTGGAATTCCGCGGAAGGAAAACCCGTCCTGGAACTTGCCAAGGAGGACGTGGTCTCGGGCGGAGGCCTCGTTCACACCTTCAAGCTGCGTGACGACGCCTATTTCCACAATGGCCGCAAGATGACGGCCGACGACGTCATCTGGTCCTACAACCGCATCATGGACGGCGCCAAGGCCTATCCCGGCGCGCGCTTTGTCCGCGTGATCGAGGGCGCCGCCGCGGTCGAGAAGGGCCAGGCCAAGGAAATCTCCGGCCTGAAGAAGATCGACGACTTCACCCTCGAGATGAAGCTGACCGAGAAGGTCGATCCGGGCTTCTACTTCTTCACCGCGCTGACCTCGATCTATCCCGCCGACGAGGCCGCGAAGGATAGCTTCATCCAGAAGCCGATCGGTCTTGGACCGTTCAAGTTCGTCGAGCACGTGCCGGGATCGCGCATCGTGCTGGAGCGGTGGGACCGCTTCTACAAATCCGGCAAGCCCTACGCCGACAAGGTCATCGTTTCGGTCATGGGCGAGGCCGCGGCGCGCGATGTCGCCTTCCGCAACAAGGAGATCGACACCTCGGTGCTGGGACCTGCGCAGTATGTCGCCTACCAGTCCGACGCCGACCTCAAGGGCACCATCGTCGAGGTCGCCGAGGTCTTCACGCGCTACATGGGGATGAACACCGCGTTCAAGCCGTTCGCCGACAAGCGCGTCAGGCAGGCGATCAACTATGCGATCGACACCGACCTGATCATCAACAAGCTGGTCAAGAACAAGGCCTATCGCGCCACCAGCTGGCTGCCGCTGACCTCGCCGCTCTACGACAAGACCATGAAGCCCTACGCCTTCGATCCGGCCAAGGCCAAGCAGCTGCTGACTGAGGCCGGCTATCCCTCTGGCTTCGAGTTCGAATGGACCACCAGCCAGAACGAGAGCTGGGGTTTGCCGATCGTCACGGCCGTCATCCCGATGCTGGACAAGGTGGGCATCAAGGCGAAGGTCAAGCAGGTCGAGACGGCGGTGCTGGCGGAGGTGGTTCGCAGCGGCCCCGCGGGTCACTTCAAATTCCTCCGGGTGTGGTCAGTCAAATTCCTCCACCCGCGAGGCAGGACAAGGGACTGTTAGTTTGAGTTTGTTTCCCGGGCAAGAGCTTCAGCGGCTTCTTTGAGCCGATAGCTGCGTCCGTCGAACTCAAGCAGATGGCAATGATGCATAAGGCGATCGAGGATCGTCGTGCTCATAGTGTTGTCCCCAAGGTATGCCCCCCAATCCTGCACGACGCGATTGGAGGTGACGATGACGCTGCGGCGCAGTTTGTAACGCTGATGGATCAGGGTCTGCAGCAAAGTGCCGGCGTCGTCGGGGATGGCGCGTGCGAGGAATAGATCGTCCAGCACGAGGAGATCGCAGTCGATGATGGTTCGCAGCCGGACCTCGCGTTGTGCCGGAGAGTTCAGGGCGTAGCGGTGAAAGAAGTCGTCGGTCTCAAGATACTGGACCTTGTGGCTTTGCAGGATCGCCTGATAGGCAATCGCCTTGGCGATGTGCGACTTCCCGGTGCCAGGTTTGCCAACAAGCAGAGCGTTCTCGCCAGCGGCAATGAACGCCAGGGTGTGGAGCTGGAAGCAGGTCTGACGTGGCAGTTTGGGATTGAAGGACCAGTCGAACTCGGCGAGCGTCAGCTTTTCGTCGAGCCCGGATTGCTGGTATCGCCGCTCGATAAGACGGGACTGACGACGGTCCAGTTCATCCTGCAGGATAAGGGAGAAGGTCTCGAGGAAGGGCTGGTTGGCGCCCTGCGCCTGGAGCACGCGCGTCTGCAGCGTGTCGCGGACACCCGACAGGCGCAGCTGTCGTAGGCAACGCTCAATTTCCGGCATGGTCATCATGTGGCTAGGTCTCCAGTTTAAGGTGAGAAGGTGCAGCGGGAGCGCTCGTGGCGCCGGAGTTGGCCGGGGTTGCGCAGGCGACACGAGCGCGGATTGCCGTGGCGTGATCGTCGTGAGCCTCGGCCTGCCGACCATTGTCGTCGGCGTCGCGCCGCACAGCGCGGCTGAAGAGGTCGCCGTATTCCGCGGGGGTACGGATCAGCGGATGATCCTGGGTGAGCGGCGATGCCGGCTGTGGCGTCACTCCAACCTGCTCGATCGCCTGTTCGAACAACCGCTCGACGGTCGCACGCACGTGCTTGTAGCGGTAGATGCGGTTGTCGATGGCGTGCGCGCAGGCCTGCTCGACCAGCCGCGCCGGATACTTCCGGCCCAGCCCGACAATGCCCCACATCGCGCGCTGTCCGGGGCGCCCTTCGGTGTCGAACACCTGCTGGCACAAGGCCCTGGTCTGCGGTCCGATGCGCTCGGCGCTCGCCAGCAGCACGGCGGTTTGCCGCGACGGGTTGAACGGCCGTTCGCTGGTCGGCAGGACGACAGAACCGGGGTGCGCCATCCGGGAATGAACACGCAGCAGCGCACGGGTGTGGCGATCACGGATCTCGATCGTGGTGGTGTAGATGCGCACGACGACCTGGCTGCCGATCGGCGCGGGCCGCGCGGCGTAATAGCTGTTGTCGACGCGTACGGTGGTGTCGTCGCAGACAGTCCGGACGACTTCGGTGAAGATGCGGAAGGGAGCGACAGGCAGCGGCCGCAGGTGCGGCTTCTCTTCCTGGAACATCGCCTCGACCTGACGGCGCGTGCTGCCGTGGATGCGTTTGGAAGCCCAGTTCTCCTCCCAGTGCCTCAAGAACTCGTTTTGCGCCTCCAGCGTCTCGAAGCGCCGTCCGGCCAGCGCAGTGCCCTGGGTATGTTGAATCGCATTCTCGACGCATCCTTTCCGATTTGGATCGGCCACGCGCGCGGGATCGGCGACCACGGCGTAATGAGCCAGCATCGCGCTGTAAATCGGGTTGAGCTGGGGCTCGTACAAATCCGGCTTGAGGACGCCTTCCTTCAGGTTGTCGAGCACGACATAGCTGGGGACCCCGCCAAAATACCGGAACGCCTCTTCGTGGAGCTGCGCCCAGACTTGTTGGCTGGACTTCCAGACTACCCGCCGGAAGCTGCGCCGCGAGTAGCGTAGCGTCATCACGAACAGGCGGGGACGACGGTACCGCCCGCTCTTCGGATCAACCGTCGGCGCGCCCTCGCCATAGTCGACCTGAGCTTCCTCGCCGGGGAGGAACTCAAGACGATCAAACTGCTCAGGATCAGCGTGCCGCAACCGGCGCACAAACCGCTTGACACTCTGGTAGCTGGACGGAAAGCCAAATTGATCAACCAGGTCCTGGTAAATCGCCTGCGCGTTCCGCTTCAGCCGGACCTGTTCTTCGATCCACGTCCGATGCGCTTCGCAAGCCGAACGGGCCAGGCTGCTGGTGACCGTCGCTTCCGATGTCCCAAAAGCCGGTGGTCGGGGTGGAGGAATTTGGCCGTCCGCGCTCACCGAGCCGGTGGTCACTTCCCCGGGGGAATTTGCCTCCGCACCGGCCCGCAGCGCCTGATAACGCCGGATCGTCTTGCGATCGACACCCGTCAGCCGGTGAATCTCGCGCTGGCTGGTGTTGCGATCAAGTAATGTAAGTACGGTGCTTTGCAGATGTCGCTTCAAGACGTTCAACTCCCCGGCCCCTTGCTGGCTAAAGGGGTCGAACATAAACGTCCTGCCTGACCGGCTACTGCTGTTCAGCGGCGCTGACGGCGATCATCAGGTGGGGGAGTTTCAAGTGACCATACCCGGGGGATTTTGACCGACCCACGGGGTCAGCGGCGACTACCAGGCCTTCATCTATTCCCAGCAGACCGGCCCGGATCCCCAGGCCGCGCTGAAATGCTTCCACTCGTCGACGCCGCAATCGGCGTGCAACTACATGAACTTCAAGAACGCCGATTTCGACAAGTTGATCGACGAGGCCGGGCAGACCGACGACGCCGCAAAGCGCGGCCAGCTGCTGCAAAAGGCCAATGCGCTGCTCTACGAAGAGGCGCCGGTCTGGTTCTTCAACTACAACAAGGCGGTCATGGCGGTGCAGCCGTGGCTCAAGGGGGTTCAGCTGAATGCGACGGAGCTGACCCATCAGAACGTCGAAGACCTCTGGGTCGACGAGACCTCGCCCGCGAAGTGACACGCGCTCCCTCCATCGCGACGTCAGATGGAGGGAGCGAGGAAAAGTGCCGATGCTCTCCTTCCTGATCCGTCGCCTCCTGCAAACCATTCCGACCGTGCTTGCCGTGGTGATGCTGGTCTTCGTGCTGTTCAGCGTCGTTCCCGGCAGCATCGTCTCGACCATGAGCGACGACAGCGATCCGCAGGTCGAGGCGCGCATGAAGAAGCAGCTCGGCCTCGACGAGCCCGTATACCTGCGCTTCGGCTCCTATATCGCGAAGCTCGCGACCGGTGACTTCGGGACCTCGTTCCGGACGCGCGAGCCGGTCACGACCATGATTGCCAAGCGGATGGGGCCGACCCTGCAATTGATCTTCGCGTCCATGGCATTTGCGGTCGCGATCGGCGTGCCGCTCGGCTTCGTCGCGGCGTTGCGGCCTGGTGGTGTCGTCGACAGCGCGGCGATGGTCGTGGCGGTGTCGGGTCTTTCAATGGCCAAGTTCTGGCTCGGACTGCTGCTGATGTACCTGTTCGCGGTGAAGCTCGGCTGGCTGCCGAGTTTTGGCTATGGCGATGGCGGCCTCAAAAGTCTGATCCTGCCGGCCGTGACACTCGGCGTTTCGCCGATGGCGCTGCTGGCCCGGACGACGCGAGCGGCGGTCCTCGAGATCATGCACGCCGACTTTGTCCGCACGGCGCGATCGAAGGGCATGAGCGAGACGCGCGTCGTGAAGTGGCACGTGATGCGCAACGCGCTCGTCCTGATTCTCACGACAATGGGCCTGCAATTCGGCGCGCTGATGGGGCAGGCGGTCGTCGTCGAGAAACTGTTCTCCTGGCCGGGCATCGGCTCGCTGCTCGTCGACAGCGTCCTGCAACGCGACATTCCCGCCGTCCAGGGCTCCATCCTCGTGGTGGTGCTGTTCTTTCTCGCGATCAATCTGCTGATCGACCTGCTGTACGGCGTGATCGATCCCAGGATCAGATACGCATGAAGCTCCGCGCCAATCTCGTCATCGGTGGTGCCTTGTTCGCGCTTGCGATCCTGGTCGGCCTGCTCGCACCCTGGCTGGCGCACACCGATCCCGTCCTGGACGCCAATTTGATGAATGCGGAAGAGCCCCCGAGCTGGACCTGGTGGTTCGGGACCGACGGGCAGGGCCGTGACATCTATTCCCGCGTCGTCTACGGCGCGCGCATCTCGCTGACGGTCGGCATCGTCTCGCAGCTCATCAACAGCGTCATCGGCGTGGCACTGGGCCTGAGCGCCGGCTATTGGGGCGGCTGGTGGGACGATGTCGTCAACGGACTGACCAATCTGATGCTCGCGATCCCCTCGCTGATCTTCGCGCTGGCCATCATGGCGGTGCTTGGACCAGGCCTGACCAGCCTGCTCATCGCACTCGGGCTGACCAACTGGTCCTTCACCTGCCGGATCGCGCGGGCCTCGGCGCTGTCGCTGAGGAGCCAGGGCTACGTGCAGGCGGCAACCGTGCTCGGTTACGGCGATCTGCGCATCATGATCACGCAGCTCTTGCCGAACATGCTCGGCCCCATCATCGTCATCGGCACGCTTGGCATGGGCAGCGCGGTCTTGTCCGAAGCAGCCCTTTCGTTCCTCGGCCTCGGCGTCCGTCCGCCTTTTCCGAGCTGGGGCAGCATGCTGTCGGAAGCCCGCGACCAGATCACGACGGCGCCGTGGCTCTCGGTCTTTCCGGGCCTTGCCATCTTCCTGACGGTGCTCGGCCTCAACCTGCTCGGCGACGGCCTGCGCGACATTCTCGATCCGCAATCGCGGAGCCGGCGCACATGACGGGCACGCCGCTGATCGAAGTCGAGGATTTGCGCATCGATCTCGACGACGGATCGCGGCGCGTTGCGGCGGCCGAGGGCATTTCGTTCCGCATCGATCGTGGCGAGACGTTCGGCCTGGTCGGCGAATCCGGCTGCGGCAAGAGCATCACGGCGCTCGCCTTGATCGGCCTGTTGCGGCCGCCGCTGTCGATCGGCGGCGGCGCCATCCGGTTTGAGGGGCGGGAGATCCAGCACCTTTCCGCGGCCAGGCAGCGGGAGCTGCGCGGCAATCGCATCGCCATGATCTTCCAGGAGCCGATGACGGCGCTCAATCCGGTCTCGCCTGTGGGGCGGCAGATCGCCGAGATGTTCGTGCTGCACCAGGGCAAGAGCTGGCGGGAAGCAGACCGGCTGGCGGTCGAGGCGCTGGCGAGCGTCCGCGTCCCCGCGCCCGAGCGACGCGTCAAGGATTACCCGCACCAGCTGTCGGGGGGCATGCGACAGCGCGTGATGATCGCCATCGCGCTCGCATGCGGTCCGGACCTTCTGATCGCCGACGAGCCGACCACCGCGCTCGACGTGACCGTGCAGGCCGAAATCATCGAGCTGATGCGGAATCTGTGCGCCGAGCGAGGAACGGCCATCCTGATGATCAGCCACGATCTCGGCCTGGTCGCCAATGTCTGTCGCCGCGTTGCCGTCATGTATGCCGGCCGCATTGTCGAGGAGCGCGGCTCGGCCGATATCTTCCGGGCGCCCTCGCACCCCTATACGCAAGGCCTGGTCGACTCGCTGCCGCGGCTGGGCAGCCGCGCGGCGCTTGGCCGTACCAGGCTCCAGGAGATCGCGGGCGTCGTGCCGGCGATCACGGCTTTCCCTGATGGCTGCAGGTTCAATCCGCGTTGCGCGCGGGCGACCGATATTTGCCGGACCGCGGCGCCGGAGACGACACGGCTGGACGCGGGCGGTCTGGTGAGGTGTCACCACCATGCATGAACCGCAAGAAAGGCCTGGTGAGGCGAGGCCGGATGACGATGTCATTCTCAGCGTCGAGGATCTCGCGGTCAATTTTCCGCTGGGAGGCGGCTTGCTGGGCCGCGGCCGGCGGCTGCTCCGTGCCGTCGACGGTGTCGATCTCAGGCTGAAGCGCGGCGAATGTCTCGGCCTCGTCGGCGAGTCCGGCTCCGGCAAATCGACGGTCGCATTGTCGATCCTTGGTCTGTTGGGGCCGACGCGCGGCCGCATCGTGCTGGACGGACAGGTCGTAACGAACAGGCAATCCGGCGATCGCAAGGCGCTGGCCCGCATCGTGCAGATGGTCTTCCAGGATCCGTACGCCTCGCTCAACCCGCGCCAGACCGTTCGTCGCACGCTTGAAGATCCGCTGCGGGTGCATGGCGTCACCGCCGCAAGCGAGATCGCAGACCGCGTCGCGACGATGCTCAAGCATGTGGGATTGCGCCCCGAACAGGCGGGCCGCTACCCGCATGAATTCTCCGGCGGCCAGCGCCAGCGCATCGGCATTGCGCGCGCCCTGATCCTCAGTCCCAAGATCGTCATCTGCGACGAACCGGTGTCGGCGCTCGATGTCTCGATCCGCGCCCAGATCATCAACCTGCTGCTGGAATTGAAGGAGACGCTCGGCCTGTCCTACATCATCATGATCAGCCACGACCTCGGCGTCGTCGAGCACATGAGCGACCGCGTCGCCGTGATGTATCTCGGCCGCATCGTGGAGAATGGCGACTGGCGCGAGATCTTCGAACGGCCGGCGCACCCCTATACGCAAGCCCTGATCGCCGCCATCCCCGATCCGCTGCGCCATGCACCGCTGGCGACGACAGGGGGCGATCTTCCCAATCCGCTCAATCCGCCGCACGGATGCGCGTTCAGCCCGCGCTGTCGTCACGCCGAAGCCGTGTGCCGCCAGGAGCCCGGTCCGTCGCTGGAGACGCGTCCCGACGGGCACGCGGTGCGGTGCTGGCGGGCTGACGAGATTGCGGGGCAGGCGGCATTGGCCTCGACCGAAAGCGGACATCCCTAGAATAGAGGGCGCGTCCGTTGCCGGATCCCAAGTTCGCCGGCTGCCAGCGCTCGCAGCGTCAATTTCTGTGGAACGTCGATGCCCGCTTTAGTGCGCTGACCATGGCCATGAGATTGACGGTCGCGGCTTCTTGGCCTCGGGCCGCTCCGGGGTTCGCGCCGGCCGTTGCGTTTGGACGACATTGGCCGATTGCCGAGGACGTGGCAGCGGTATGTCAGGCACCGCTTTGGGCTCTTCAGAGCTCAGCGTTGGTGGCGCTTCGGGCATCGTCTTTGGTTCTTCGGGGCTCGTCGTTGGTGACGTTTCGGGGATTGCCTTTGGCTGTGAAGCGTTGGCGATGACGCGGGCGAGTTGGTCCTGACTTGCGTTGAGCCGCTCGGTGAGCGTCTGGCTTTCGCGCGCCATTTGCATCTGATCGGCCTTGATCTGGAAGATGATGCCGTTGTTGCGCTCCGATTCCTCTCGACTCACTTTGAGTTGGCTTGCCAGATTTTCATTGTCGCGGATCAATTGTTCCTGCCTCGCCTTAAGCTGTTCGACTGTTTGGCTCAAGACAGCGAGATCACGCGCCATCGGTTGAAACTGCTGCGACAACTCGGAGCGCAGGACAACGGCGCTCGGCTCGACCGCCTCCGGCGTGGCGCGAGCCAGAGGTGCTGGGTCTGAGGGAGGCATCTTTGCTGTATCAGCGGAGAATGACCACCACCAGGCAACCACACCAAGGGATGCCGCCAACAGCGAACCGACGAAAGCCACATATCGCCAATCCGTCTGAAGCGTTGCGAGGGTGATGGGGGACTGCTTGATGCTGATCGGCGCGGCCGAAGAACTGACTCCTGCTTCGCGTGCCAGGTTCGACAGTTGCTCCTCCAAGCTTGCGATCTGCCCTTCCACGAGCCTGTCGTCTAGCATGGAGTTCATTTGATGCTCCGTAAAAAATGCATGGCAATCGCGCGAGAGCGATCCGCGCTACGGCGAGCGAACACTCAACGCATCGGTTCTTGGGCCTGCGAGGATTGTTTTCTTGCCAGCCGCTCGGTGTTGATTTTTAACGCAGCCGAGGAGGGCGGAACTATGTTCGTACTTGAAGAACTATGGAAGGAGTGCTGACCCTTCACCGTCTGCTTCGCGTTCGCGCGGTCGGACGCCGGCGCCGAAGCGCCGGCGTGCCGCCAACTTTTATTGGGCCGAAATGCCCACCGTTGTTTGCGACTTCACAACCGGCGGCGGATTCCATTTGCCGGTCAGCGCTTCCGACTTCGGCGCGTACAGGCGCATGGTCAGATTGAACGGCGCCTTCGGTGCAGGAAGCCAGTTGGCTTCGAGCTCCTTGCCGGGGCTCGCGTTCTGGAAATAGAGGTCGAGCGATCCATCCGCATTGTACTTGAACGGCATCCAGCTGGAGACCGCAAAACGGTTCAGCGTGTTGCCTACCTGGAAGCCGTCCTGATCGTAGAGCGTGATCGACCAGAACGCGTTGACAGGCGGCGTGGCGCCCTTCTCGAAGGTGACGGTGTATTTGTTCGCGCCATCGAGCGGCTTACCGGTGTCGTCGGCGAGATTGAGCGGATAGATGGCATCCTCGACCACGTTGGCGCCAAGCCCCTGCTGCGCGACAATGGCCCGCTTCAGGTAGTAGTTGCCGTAAACACCCATCGTGTCGGTGTTCATCCCCCAGCCGTTGGCAACCCGCGCCAGCGTCGGCACCTTCCAGGCCATCAGCTTCTGCGCGTCCTGCGGTGCGGTCTCCAGCGCCCTTTGCACGGCCGGGTCGAGCTTGCCGATGTCAAAGCTCTTGCCGGGCTGGATGCCGATTTTCTTCATCTGCGCGAGGATCGGTTCGTCGGTGACGTGGGGCGGATGCAGCTTCAGCAATTCCGCGGCATAGGCGAAATACACCCCCGCCGTCATGGTATCGACCTGCGTTTTTGGCGGCGTCTTCATGTCGACGCTTGGGTCCGGCTTGAATTCGACCGGCCTGGGCGTTTTGCCATACTCGGAAAGCAGGGTGACCTTGTAGCCGGCCTGGATCTTGTGGACCGCATCATAATCCGGCGGCCCGTCGGTCTTAGTCCGGCCGATCAGCCAGACGTAGGGCGTTGGCGCGTCGATGCGCTGGGTGTCTTTTGGAAGCTTGAACTCCTCGGCGAATCTGTCCCGCAGATCCGGCCGCCAGTTCGCCGGCGCCACCAGGAACGTCCCGGCCTTGGTGCCCGTCGTGCGCCAGCCCGGCGATGCGAAGACGTCCGTCCACATGTCGAGCATCGGCAGCAGATAGTAGCGCCCATCGGTATCCGGTGCTGAGATGACAACCGGCTCCTTGGTCATGTCGAGCCAGGAGGCCGAATACAGCGTATCGAAGTTGGACCGCACCACGCCTTTGAAATCCGCCGGCGGGTATTCGGGCACGTTGACGAACGTGTTCATCGGTCCCCTGAAATCGGTCGTGCCGTTGGTGAATTGCTTGCGGGATACATCCATCGACATGATGGAGTAGAAGTAAACATAGGCGTCGACCGCGATGGCGTGCGCCTCCTGTTCGGTGATCGGCGGCGCCGATTGAGCCAGCGCTGCGGGTGCCGTCGCCGCACCAAGGCAGAGAGACAATGTCAGTGGCAGGAATCCTCGAAACATCTCGAACCTCCTCTGCTGATGATTGATTTGGATTTACGCCTTCGTTCAATTCTCCTTGTCCAACGTCGGAATCGTCTCGCCTCTCGTGACGGTCGAGCCCGGCGAATTTTCGATCATTTGATCCACATCATATCGCCGGGACCTCGACCCACGCGTCGCGCGCGTTCCCCGCGTCTTCGTTCGTCTCAATGACAGGGTGGAGGCGGGGCTGCCGCGTTCTGGGCGAACGCTGTTTCGGTCCCGCGCAACGGCGCGGTTACGGTGAGCATTCCGAAAATCTGATTCAGTATTGTGTTACGCATGACATCATTCCTTGTACAAAAAACTACGGAACGACTTGAAACACTCGTGCTTGGGCGCGCCATTGCGAGGCAATGTGCAATGCATCAAACGCCTGACGGCGTATTCGGAAATCGAAACGAGGCGTGGTGGAAACGTTGCAACGAGGCGATATAGATAGTTCTGGAAAGCTCCTTGCGAATGGAACGCTAGCACAACCGCCCAGTGAGGACCAGCCTTGGTCGTTATTTTGTGCCTCTACTTCGTCGCGCTATGGGCCGGCGTGGAGGCGAACCGGAGCACGCCGCGCTAAGGTGGGGGTCGGGCGCGGACAACGCCGGTGTTTCTGCTATAGTGCGACATTCGAACTCGCGGGGCGGCCGCTTCAAGGGTTGAAATCATGCACAGAGCATCTGGATCATTACTGTTTGCCATCGCCTTTATTCTTCTTGGTCCGCAAGCGCGCGCGCAGCAACTTCCGGCCGAAACGATTCAGGGAATGCTGGCGGCCCAGATCCGCACACAAGGCTTCACTTGCGAAAAGCCACTCGGCGCAAGGAAGGATGCGAAGTTGTCTCGACCTGATCGCGACGTTTGGGTTCTGAAATGCAGCAACGCCATGTACAGGATCTCGCGCGTTCCCGACATGGCGGCAAAGGTCGAACCGCTCCGCTGAGCTCGACGCTCTCTACGGATTGGCGCCGTGATGGAATTGCGCCGGTGTTTTGCCCGACGTGTCGAACGTCCTGGCGGCGAGGGCTCAAGCCATGCCTCACGGTCGTCTCAGCTCCCGCTGATGCCGACCAGGCGAGGGCGGCGGTTTGCGAGCGGGTTCTCGGCCGGCAGGGCGCGCAGCCATTCGCGAAAACTGACGATCTCGGGACAATCCGCGGTGCCTTCAGGCGCGATCAGCCAATCGCCGAGGCCCGACCCCTCGTTGAGCCGGTCGCAGCGATAGCCCGGATGGCGGCTGAGGCCGCGGGCAATCAGCAGGTCCACCTTGCCCTCGACCAATTCGTGCAGGCCGGCGGGCTGCAGCACCCGCAAACCGATGTCCGCATGCGCGCTGCGAAACTCCGCCAGATCGAGGCGGCGCAGGTCGAAGCTGCCATGGACTCCCAGTTGCAGCAGCACAGTACCTGACGGTTTCAATTGCGAAGTCGCCTCCGCAATGTGGCGAAAGCCTTCGGAGACCCCGGGCAGATAGGCCTGACCGGCCGCAGTGAGGATGAGCTGCTTATGCAGCCGCTCGAACAGCTGCACGCCAAGGCGTGCCTCCAGCGCCTTCACCTGCTGCCCCACGGCGGCGGGCGTCACGTGTAGCTCGTGGGCGGCGAGCTTGAAGCTGAGATGCCGTGCGGCGGCCTCGAAGGCGCGGAGCGCGTTGAGCGGGGGAAGGGCGTAGGTCATTGCGCTGCAGTTTGACACCGATGGGCCGTGGCCTTGCAATAGAGTTTCTTGCGCTGAACCGCAGGAATGATGCTTTGCGCCGAGGCGATGTCGCCGGATACGGTCAGCCCGCAATCCGGAGAAACCCCATGCCCTCAGCTCAAATCGTCAGCCACAATCCCGCAACCGTCCATGCTCCCGCCGGTGGTTATTGCATGGGACTTGAACTGAAGCAGCATCGCCGCCTGTTGTTCATCAGTGGCCAGGTGCCTGAGAAAACCGACGGCACCGTGCCCGAAGGTTTCGAGGCGCAATGCGCGCAGGCGTGGCGCAACGTGATCGAGGTGCTCGCCGCCGCGGGCCTTGGCGTCGAGCATCTAGTCAAGGTCACCACGTTCCTGACTGACCGGGATCAAGTCGTGACCAACCGCACCATTCGTCGCGCGGTGCTCGGGGAACACCAGCCCGCGTTGACGGTCGTGATCGTCGAGACCGTTGACAGCAAATGGCTGCTGGAGATCGAGGCGATTGCCGCGGAATGAAGCCGGCTTCGCCGACCTTGCAAACAGCCAAGTATGTCAGGTGCCAAATGGCCGAGAACATCCATCCCTTCTACGAGACGCATCGGGGCGCAATGGAGGCCGCCATGCGCGATCGACTCGACCTTGCCGAGCCGATGCTCTGCGAGCGCGCGCATCTCACCGACATCGGCGGGATCAGACGGGAGGTGATGGACGAATTCGAGATCGTGCTCAGTCAAATGCCCTATGTCGGCGGCGCGGCAAGTCGCATGAGCGATTTCTTCATGCGTCTCATGGGCTTCATGGCCATCAGCCGGGTGCTGCGGCGACACGGCGTGCCGCCGGCCGTGATCGGCGAGATCGAGCGGGAAACCTACAAGGCGCAATTGCTCACCGTCCCCGAAACGGAACGTCTCGCCTTGGGCCGTCAGTTCATGTCGCCGGAGAACCAGGCTTTGCTGCGGGCGCAGGCTGCAGGAAGTGTTACTGAAAGCCATCGGGAAAAGTTTCCGGAGGATTTCGTTTACGATTTCGTCGAGCCGGGGCCGGATGACAATTTCGAGTTCGGCATCAACTACAAGGCTTGCGGCTTCTGCAAATTCGCGGCTCGCCATGGCGACAAGGACATCCTGCCGAACATCTGTGGACTTGATTTCGACGCCTATGCAACGCGAGGCATCCGCCTGGAGAGGACACAAACCTTGGCCGGCGGAGCGAGCCACTGCAATTTCCGATTCTCGCGGCTGCCGTCGGAGTAGAACCGTCACACTGAGGTGGCCGCTTCTTCAGCGGCCCTCGAAGGGCGACGGCCCGGCTGCATCTCGGCCGTTCATCCTTCGAGGCTCCGCATGCGATGCTTTCGCATCGCCTACCTCGCACCTCCAGCGACAACGGCTTCGCCGTTGCGCGGGGATGACGGATCATTGTTCCTGCGGTCTTGGAAAGCTGCACGGACGTACCAGTTGCAATGATGACATCCTGCACCTGTTTTGCCCGACGGGTCAAATGTCGGTGCGGTCGCACTCGCGCAGTCGCGAGTTTGGTAAGCGACTGAACTTCCTCACAGTGTCTACTGTGCATGGGGTTGTTTTTGCAGTTTTTGTTTTGAGGGCTGTCTACTCCGCCGCTTTCTCCCTCAGTCGCTGGGCGTAGACATTGATGATCAAGGCCGCCAGCAGAATCAGGCCACGGATCAGGATCTTCAGGAAGCTGTCGATGTTGACGTGGTCGAGGCCGTTATTCAGGACCCCCAGGACGAAGAGCCCGACGATGGTGTTGCCGATGCCGCCGCGGCCGCCGAACAGGCTGGTGCCGCCGACCACGACGGCGGCGATGGAGTCGAGCAAATAGGTGTCGAACTCGTTCTGCTGCGCGCTGCCGAAATGGGCGACGCCCAGCATGCCGCCGATGCCGGAGCACACCGCCGAGATCACCATCACTGCGCCGAGGATGAGCTTGACGTTGAGGCCGGAATATTCGGCGGCCTCGCGATTGCCGCCGACCATGTAGACGTAGCGGCCGAAGCGCGTGTAGGTCAGCACCAGATGGCCGCCGAGCAGCATGATGGCCGCGACGATGACGATCCAGGGGATGCCGCCGATCGAACCGGAGCCGAGCGTCGTGATCAGGCCGGGCACCTTGTAGGCGATCTGGCCGCGCACCAGCAGCGCCGAGATGCCGGCCGCGATCTGCATCATCGCCAAGGTCATGATGAAGGAGGGGATGCCGATCACGGTCAGGCCCAGCGCATTGACGAGGCCGAGCAGGGCGCAGAGCAGGATCGACAGGATGATCGCAACCGCGCCGGGCAGGGGGATGTTGGCGATGTTGACGTAGGACTCCTGCAGCGTGAAGTAGGCGACGGCGATGCCGGTGACATTGGCGATGCTGGCGATCGACAGGTCGATCTCGGCGCAGAGGATCACGAAGGTGAGGCCGACGGCGATGATGCCTGTCACCGACACCTGCGTCAGGATGTTGCCGAGATTGTCGAGCGTGGCGAAGGAGGGGCTGGCGAAGGCGAAGAAGGCGGACAGGAAGATCAGCGTCAGGAACGGCGCGATGTTGCGCATCTGCGAGCGCAGGAAGGGCGCCAGACCGCGCGCCCGATGAGCTTCAGCAAAGGCCGTCTCACTGCTCGCCATGGTGCTTCTCCGTCACGCCGCTTCCAGCAGGCGGTCCTTGCTGACCGGCTCGTTCGAAAATTCCCGCACCAGTGCGCCGCGCTTGAGCACGAGGATGCGGTCGGCCAGCGACAGCACCGTCTCCGGCTCGGTCGACAGCACGATGATCGCGAGCCCCCTGGCGCGAAGGTCGCGGACGATGTTGATGACGTCGTTCTTGGCGCCGACGTCCATGCCGCGGGTCGGCTCGCACAGCACCAGCAGCTTCGGCGGATAGGTCAGCCATTTCGCCAGCGCGACCTTCTGCTGGTTGCCGCCGGAGAGCATGCCGAGATCGAGGCCGACCACCGGCGGCCTGATCTGCAATTGCTCGACCTGGCGCCTGGCGATGTCGCGCTCCTGTGCCGGCTTGAGCAGCAGCGACGAGATGCGATCCAGAATGCTGATCGAGATGTTCTTGTAGACCGGCTCCTGGTGAAACAGCATGTCGCGCCGGCTTTCCGGCACCAGCGCGACGCCCGCGCGGCGCGCAGCCGCCGTGCTGGCGAAGGTCTTGGGTTTGCCCTCGACGGCGAGCGTGCCGCCGTCCGGCTTCAGCTTGCCGAACAGGATGCGCGACAGCTCCTGCTGCCCGCAACCCATGAAGCCGTAGATGCCGAGCACCTCGCCGGCGCGCGCCTCGAAGGAGATGTCCTTGAGGCTGCGCGCGAGCGAGAGCTGGTCGACCTTCAGCACCACCGAGCTACCGCTCGGCTGGGGCAGCATCAGATCGTCGGTGTAGCTATGCTCTAGCGCTTCGCCGCCGCGGCCGATCATGGCCTCGATCAGCGCGCCCTTGCTGGTCGCCGCGCTCGCTGTCTCCGCGATCTTCCGTCCGTTGCGGAACACGGTCACCGTGTCCGACACGAGCAAGATGTCCTCGATGAAATGCGAGATGAAGACGATTGCGGTGCCTTCCTCGCGCAGGCGCCGGAGCGTCGCGAACAGCCGCTCGACCTCGGGCGGGGAGAGGGCGGAGGTCGGCTCGTCCAGGATGACGATGCGGGCGCCGGAGAACAGCACGCGGGCGATCTCGATCAGCTGCTGGAGCCCGATCGGGAGGTCGCCGAGCCGGCTCATCGGATCGACGTCGATGCCGAAGCGGGCAAGCTGCTCGCCGGCCTCGCGCGCCATGCGCCGCCACTGCACCAGACCGAGGGCGTTGGTCGGTTGGTTGCCGAGGAAGACGTTCTCCGCGACCGTGAGGTCGGGCGCGACAGAGAGCTCCTGGTGCACCATGGCGATGCCGGCCGCATGCGCGTCGCGCGTCGAGCGGAAATGGGTCTCCTTCCCGTCGAGCAGGAAACGGCCGGAGAATTCGGTGTGCACGCCGGCGATGATCTTCATCAGCGTGCTTTTCCCGGCGCCGTTCTCGCCGACGAGACCGTGAATCTCGCCGGGATGAAGCGCGAAGTCGACACCACGAAGCGCCTGGACGCCGCCGAAGCTCTTCGTGATGCCTTGCAGTTCCAGGATGGGCGAACGATCCTCTCGCATTGCAGATCAGATCTTGGAGGCTCAGATCAGGAAGTGATCCTGCATCCACTGCATCCCGGCGGCGTTGGCCTTGGTCACGACCGGGCCGTCGGTGACGACGTTCTTCGGGATGCCCTGTCCGCTCTTCTCGCCGCCGACGACGGCGGAAACGCCCGCGATGATCGCACCGCCATGGATGCGGCAGGACGGATTGCGCACGGTCGCGAACATGCGGCCCTCGCTCACCGCCTGGATTGCCGGCGGCATCGCGTCGACGCCGCCGATCAGGATGTTGGTGCGGCCCCGCGCCTTCATGATGTTGGCAGCGGCCAGCGCCATGTCGTCATTGTGGAAGAACGCCGCGTCGATCTGCGGATATTTCGTCAGATAGGTTTCCCAGAGGCGCGCGGTCTTCGAGACGTCCCAATCGGCCGGCTGGGTGTCGAGCACCTCGATGCCGGGAAATTGCTTGACGACGTTGTTGAAGCCCTTGGCGCGGCCCTGCGCGCCGGTATGGCCGAGCGCGCCCTGCGTCATGATGATCTTGCCCTTGCCGCCCATGGCGTTGCAGAGCGCCTGCGTCACCGAGGCGCCCATGAACTCGTTGTCGGGAGCGAGGAAGGAGTGGACGTTGATCTGGTCGAGCGGAGCAATCAGCGTGTCCATGTCGATCACGGGCGTGCCGGCGTCGATCATCTTCTGCACGGGCTGGGTGAGGGTGCCGATGCCGAAGGCCTGGATCGCGACGAAATCCCATTTCTGCGAGGCCATGTTGTCGATCGCGGCGCGCTGCTTCACCGCATCGAGCTGGCCGTCGAACCAGGTGACTTCGACGTTGAACAGCTTGCCCCAGAATTCCGCGGCCTGCTTGCCCTGCGCACACCAGGTAGCCTGGAGGCCGGCGTTGGAGAACGCCGCCTTCAGCGGCTTCTCCGATCGTCCGACTTCAGCCGCCAATGCGGGGTTTATGCCCATGCTGCCGAGGATGGCAGTTGCGGCGCCGGCGGTCGCTGCCGCCTGAAGAAGATCGCGCCTCGTCGTCGAGAAATCTTTCGTCCCGGACATCGCTCGCTCCCATAGATTTTGGCGTCGGCGCGTCATTGATTGCGCGACCGAGGCGGAAAGTGTCTCACAATCGAAGAGTTCACGCCACCCAATCTGCGATTGCGCGCAACGTCGCGGCGAGCCGTGGTGGTGCAGCGCAAAGCGTCAGGCCGGAACGGTGACGTATGCCTCGATGTCCGTCAGCAACGTATCCCAGGCCTGCGCGATCTCGGCCGACCATGCATCGCCGAGCAGGTCGCGCAGGGTATCCCTGATGACCGCGAAGAACGCGATGAACAGCTCGCGCGGCGTGCCATAGGCATCGTGCGAGACGACTTCGCAGGCGATCAGCCGGAAATGTCCGCTGCGCGTCCCGGCGAAATCGAGGATCGCCTCGATCGTCAGCGCAAGCATCGATCCCTTCACGAGCTCGCTGCCCTGCGAGCGGAACATCGTCCGCGTTTCCGGGTGTTCGTCGAAAAGACGCCGGTAGACCAGCGGCGTGAGATCCGCGCAGCGCGAGGCCGCGCGTTCAAAGCTCTGTTCGATCGGATTGGGGGAGATAGTCATCGGCGTAGGCGCCATGCAGACAAAAAAAGAGCGGGGCCCTAGCCCCGCTCAAAAATTGTGTCGACCCTATTATCCCCGATTCTAAGATTTGCTCTTGATTGACGGGGCGACGCTGCGTTTTGCGCGCCAGGGGCTCCTCCCGAGACTTGGACCACCAGACTTCGACCTCTCGGCCAGCCTGAGCAAGAGGGATGCTAGATCAACTTTTCTCACTTGTCATCATTTTCGGCAACGATTGTTCAAAATAAGAGCAGTTAACGAAACGATCGGGCTTTTAGCCATGTAAGCATATGACAAATATAAGAAATCTGTGGATGGGCGGGGCGGATCGGCTGCCTCAAATGCCGGACCCGCCCCCGGATGGGGCGCCCGGACCACGGTTTTCGGCAAATTTGCGCTGGATCAAGAAGGCGGCGGAACTGACCTCGACTCAGGTCCCGGCGCGGTGTTTAGTTAGCGCACGAACGAATGGTTCGGCGGATGCGCGCACGGCTGCAAAAATTCCTACCCCTGGTCCTGCTCGCCCTGGCGATGCAGGTGCTGGCGCCGATCGCCGCCTGCTGGGCGGCCGGCCAGGCCGTGGCCGATCCGCTGTCGGCCGCCGTCATCTGCCACAGTGCGAATGAACAGGGCGGCCTGAACGATCAGACCGGCACGCCAACCGCGCATGGCGCTGCGTGCGCGCTCTGCTGCCTGGCCCAGGCCAATGCGTCGCTCGATTCGCCGCCAGAGGTTGCGCTCGCCATTCCCTTCCGCCATGCCGAATGTGTGGCGTGGCACGTGGCGGACGCATCCGCTGTTTCCGTCCATAAGGACGGAAGTGCTCAGGCGCGCGCGCCTCCTCGATTTTCCTGACGACCCTCGGTGTCGCCGCGGTCCGTCCGCTGGCGACTGATGCTGTCGAACAGCCGGGAAGAAAGCCGGCGTCAGGAATGCCTCATGTTACGTTGTCATGCCCGCCGTGGCGTGAGCGTCGTTGCCGTTCAGGCCGCGCTGCTTGCGTCGTCGAGCGGAGCCTTCGCCCAAAGCAGCAGCGCAGTGCTGCCGCCGGTGACCGTCGACGCGCCCGCTGCAGTGAAGCCCAAGTCACGCAAGCCGGCCGCTAATACGGCTGCCGCCAGGAACCGGTCGGCAAAGCCCGCCGGCGAGCGCGCGGCTCCTGCTGTTGCCAGCGAGCAGGGAGCGGCCAGCGCCCGAGCGTCGCTGGATCCGCCGGCCGCCGTGGCGCGCTATCAATTGCCGCAGCGCTCCTTCAGCGTCACGGCGAAGGAAGTCGATGAGACGATCAACCTCAAGGACCCCGAGGACGCCGTCAAATACATGCCAAACCTGTTCGTGCGAAAGCGGAACGACGGCGACAATCAGGCGGTGCTCGCGACGCGAAGCTGGGGGCTGAACTCCAGTGCGCGCACGCTGGTCTACTACGATGACCTCCTCATCTCGGCGCTGATCGGCAACAACAACACGAACTCCTCGCCAAGATGGAACCTGATCTCGCCGGAAGCGATCGGGCGGGTCGATTACCTCAACGGTCCGTTCGCGGCCGCCTATCCCGGCAATTCGATTGGCGGCGTGCTGCTGATCACGTCAAAAATGCCGGACAAGCCGTTTGCGGTCGCCAAGGAAACGGTCTCGGTGATGCCGTGGAATCAGTACGGCACCAAGGACACCTACGTGACCAGTCAGACCAGTGCGGCCGCGGGTAATCGCGACGGCGCGCTGTCCTGGCTTGTCAGCGCCAATTACCTCGACAGTTTTCAGCAACCGTTGAGCTACACAACCTTCGGCACCACGCTTGGGGTGGGACCTGCCGGCACGACGGGAACGATCGCCGCCCAGAACAAGGCAGGTGGTGTCGCCAATGTCGTCGGCACCGGCGCGCTGGCGCATTCGCAGCAGACCTCGGGCAATCTGCGGCTCGCCTACGACATCACGCCGCTGGTGCAGGCGACGTACTCGTTCGGCATCTGGAACAATCACCAGACCTCCGATCCGCAGACCTATCTGAGGTCGACTGTGACGGGTCTGCCGACTTTCGGGGGCGTCAGCAGCTTTGCCAACAGCAAATACACCTGGGATCAGATCCATGTGAGCAATGCCGTCTCGCTCAAAAGCGATACCAAGGGTGTCTTCGACTTCGACCTCGCGGCCTCAAGCTACAACTATCTCCAGGACATCCAGGTCAGTCCCTATACGGTCTCGCCGTCGCCGGGCCTTGGCTATTCCCTGAACGGCAAGGTGACGCGGATGGATGGCACCAACTGGCAGAACGCCGACGCCAAGGGCATCTGGCGTCCGCTGGGCTATGACGGCGCGCACGAGGTCAGCTTTGGCATCCACGGCGACCGGTACCGGCTCGAAAACCCGGTCTATGCTTCGAGCGTCTGGTATAACACGCCATCGACGGGCAACGGCCAGCTCTATTCGACCGGCGTCGGCGAGACGCGCACTGGGGCTTTGTGGGTGCAGGACGCCTGGAAGATCATCCCGACTGTCAAGCTGACACTCGGCGGACGGCTGGAGAGCTGGCAGGCAGTTGAAGGCTTCAATCTCAACACCATGGCCACCAGCGCCGGCGTCATCACGTCCGTTGTGCCGACATGGCAACCGGGGCTGTCCTCGACCAACTTCTCGCCGAAGGCGTCGCTGTCGTTCGATCCGAACAAGGACTGGAATATCACGGCGAATTTCGGTGAGGCGTACCGCTATCCGACGGTCACCGAACTCTATCAAAACATCACCGTCAACGGCGTCACCTATCTTGCCAATCCGCTGCTGTCGCCGGAGCAGGATTTCACCGGCGAGCTCAATCTTGAGCGGCGCTGGGTGGATGGTCGGGTGCGGCTCACGGTATTCGGCGAGCGGACCAACAATGCACTGATCTCACAGTCGACCACGGTGACCGACGCAAGTGGGGCGCAGTCTGTGCAGACAGCGATCAGCAACGTCGCCGCTATCCGGATGCAGGGCGTAGAGTTGTCTGCCGACAAGGATAACGTTCTCATCGCGGGCTTGCAGGTGTTTGGTAGCGTGACCTACGTCGACTCGCGGATCATCTCCGACCCGAGCTGGAAGGGCGCGACCACCGTCGTCGGCAAGCGCGTGCCTTACGTGCCCGACTGGCGCGCCAAGTTCGGTGTCACCTACAGGCCGAATGAGAATTGGGCCTATACGGTCGCAGCCCGCTACAGCGGCAAGCAGTACTCGACGCTGGACAACACCGATCGCATCTCCCACGTTTACGGCGCGTTCGATAACTTTTTCGTTGTGGACTTGAAGATGCACTATAACGCGACGAAGAATTTCGCGTTCGACTTCGGCATCGATAATCTCTTCAACGAGCAGTACTTCCTGTTCCATCCGTTCCCGGGGCGAACCTTCGTTCTCGCCGGCAAGTACACGTTCTGAAGGGTGGGGCGATGTTAACGACGACAAGAAAGGTAACGACATGAACAAGCTCTCACGCATCTTCGCACTGGCGGCGCTCTCGGCCGTCGTGTTCGCCGCACCCGCGTCGGCCGACGACGTCAAGGCCGGCGATCTCGTCATCTCGCAGGCGTGGAGCCGGGCGACGCCGGGCGGCGCCAAGGTCGCGGGCGGCTATCTCACCATCGAGAACAAGGGCACAGTGGCAGACAAGCTGGTCAGCGTTTCCGCCGATATCGCCGGCAAGGCAGAGGTCCACGAGATGGCGATGGACAATGGCGTGATGAAGATGCGCCAGCTGGACAAGGGGCTCGTGATCGAGCCGGGCAAGACCGTGAAGTTCGCGCCCGGCGGCTATCATTTGATGCTCCAGGAGCTGAAGGGGCCGTTCAAGCAGGGCGACAAGGTGCCGGTGACGCTTCAGTTCGAGAAGGCCGGCAAGGTCGCCGTTTCCCTGGACGTGCAGGGCGTCGGCGCGCAGGCGCCCGGCGACGGCGGGCACATGATGAAGAAAATGCCGGACCATTCGGGAATGAAGATGTGACGAGCATGATCAGGACCTTCGGGAGACCGAACATGTCGAAGCGAACCTGGCTGATCCTTCTCGGCGTGCTTGCGGCAGCGCCGGCAAATGCGCACGTCTTCCTCGAGGGCAAGCAGGCGAGTGTGGGGGCGTCGTACAAGGCCGTCTTCGCCGTGCCGCACGGCTGCGGGGGCTCGCCCACGGTGAAGATCCGCGTCCAGATCCCCGAAGGGGTGATCGCGGTGAAGCCGATGCCGAAGGCGGGCTGGAGCGTCGATGTCGTCGAGGGCCAATATGCCAGCGAGTACGACTATCACGGCAACAAGCTCGCCTCAGGCGTCAAGGAGGTGTCGTGGTCCGGCGGCAAGCTGCCGGACAAGAATTATGACGAGTTCGTCATGCACACGGTGCTGACCGACAAGCTCAAGCCGAACACGACCCTGTACTTCCCCGTCGTCCAGGAGTGCGAGGCCGGCGTCAGCCGCTGGATCGAAATTCCGGCGGAAGGGGCAGGGCATTCGCACGAGGGCAAGTCGCCCGCGCCTGGTGCAAAGCTGTTGCCCAAACCCTGATGCGCGTTCTCGCCGCGCTCGCGACGCTGCTCCTGATTGTCGGCTTCGCGACCGGCGCGTCGGCGCATGCCGCGCTCGTCTCGGTCGAGCCGGCGAGTGGCAGCATCCTGAAAACGGCGCCGAAGGCGGTGGAGCTGCGCTTCAACGAGGCGGTGACGCCGGGCGCGATTCTGCTGATCGACGGCGCGGGCAGGGCGCGGGACGACGCAAGCGTCAGCGCATCGGGCGAGACAATCTCGGTCGCGCTGCCGCCGGACCTGCCGCAGGGAACGGCGGTGGTCAGCTATCGCGTGATCTCGCAGGACGGCCATCCCGTCTCGGGATCGGTGGTCTTTTCGATTGGCACGCCGACGGCGACGAAGCCTCCGACCTCTACGGATAGCGGGCTGAACGCGCTGATCTGGCTGGCGCGGGTCGGTCTCTATCTCGGGCTGTTCGTCGGCGTCGGCGGCGTGTTCTTTGCGCGCTGGATCGCGTGGTCGATGATCGGGATGACCGTTCCGCGCGTAGCGCTCGCCATCGGTATTCCGAGTGCCACGGCGTCCCTTGGCGCGCTGGGCCTCGATCTCCTCGGGCTGCCGCCAGCGGCTCTCTCGACGGCTGCTCCCTGGAAGGTCGCATTCGCGACCAGCGCCGGCCCCGCGCTGCTGGTTGCCATTGGCGCGATGCTGCTTGCCTTGATGGCGTTGCGCAGCGCTTGGTATGCGCGTGCTCTTGCGAGCATCGCGCTCGTCGGCGTCGGCCTGTCGCTCGCGATGACGGGGCACGCTGCAACGGCGCCGCCTGAGGCGTTGACCCGGCCGGCGATCTTTCTCCACGGCCTCGGCGTCAGCATCTGGATCGGTGCTCTCGCGCCGCTCATCGCGCTGGTGTCGAAGCCGACGATCGCGACTCTTCCCGTCGTGAACCGCTTTTCGCGCATCGCTGCGCTGGCGGTCGGCGTGCTGGCCTTGACCGGCCTCGCACTCGCGATCGTTCAGCTCGAAAAGCCGGCAGCGCTGGTCGAGACCCGCTACGGACTGATTCTCTCGACCAAGCTTGCGTTGGTCACAGGATTGCTGGCGCTCGCCGCGCTGAATCGGCTCCGGCTGACGCCGGCCCTCGCCCGGGGCGAGAAAGGAACGCCCGCGCTCAAGCGCTCGATCCTGCTGGAAGGCGCGATTGCACTCGCGATCCTTGCCGTTGTCGCCGGCTGGCGCTTCACGCCGCCGCCGCGGACCATCGTTCCGGAGACGCCCTTGGTGGTCCACATCCATACCGACAAGGCGATGTTCCAGGTCCTGGTTTCGCCGGGCAAGGCCGGTGTCGATGACTTCGTGCTCCAGCTCATGACCGGTGAAGCGGCGCCGCTGGCGGCCAAGGAGGTGACGCTGACCCTGAGCCTGCCCGAGCGCGGTATCGAGCCGATGGAGCGGGACGCCTCGCTCGGGCCGGATGGCTATTGGCATGTGCGCAAGGTCGAGCTGCCCTTTGCCGGCCGCTGGCATGTGCGGATCGGTGCGCTGGTGACCGACTTCGAGAAGATCACGCTCGAGGACGAGCTTGAGGTGACGCCGTAAGGGGCGCCGCTGCGGCTCAAGCAGAACCTGAAGTCGACGGAAAATTGACAAGGAATCCCGCCGTGTTAGCGGCTTTTCCTCATTCCCGGTCTTGTGTTTTCGCTCCCAATCCGGTTTCACTGCAACCCCTCACTGATTCCCCGAGTGTTGCCATGCGGTTGTCGCGGTTCTTTCTGCCCATCCTGAAGGAAAATCCGAAAGAGGCGGAGATCGTCTCGCATCGGCTCATGCTGCGCGCCGGCATGATCCGGCAGGAGGCGGCCGGCATCTATGCCTGGCTGCCGCTCGGCTTCCGCGTGCTGAAGAAGATCGAGCAGATCGTGCGCGAGGAGCAGGACCGCTCAGGCGCACTGGAACTTCTGATGCCGACGCTCCAGCTCGCCGACCTCTGGCGCGAGAGCGGCCGCTACGACGCCTACGGTCCGGAGATGCTGCGCATCGCCGATCGCCACAAGCGCGAGCTGCTGTACGGGCCGACCAACGAGGAAATGATCACCGAGATCTTCCGCGCCTATGTGAAGTCCTACAAGAACCTGCCGCTGAATCTCTATCATATCCAATGGAAATTCCGCGACGAGCAGCGTCCGCGCTTCGGCGTGATGCGCGGCCGCGAATTCCTGATGAAGGACGCCTATTCCTTCGATCTCAACGAGGCGGCGGCGCGCGTCGCCTACAACAAGATGTTCGTCGCATATCTGCGCACCTTCGCGCGGATGGGGCTGAAGGCGATCCCGATGCGCGCCGAGACCGGGCCGATCGGCGGCGATCTCAGCCACGAATTCATTGTGCTCGCCGAAACCGGCGAATCCGGCGTGTTCATCAATCGCGACGTGCTGGACCTGCCGGTGCCGGGCGAGGACGCCGACTATGAGAGCGACCTCACGCCGATCATCAAGCAATGGACGTCGGTCTACGCTGCGACCGAGGACGTGCACGACGCCGCACGTTTCGAGCAGGAAGTGCCGGAAGCCAAGCGGCTCAACACCCGCGGCATCGAGGTCGGCCAGATCTTCTATTTCGGCACGAAGTATTCCGAGCCGATGAAGGCGATGGTGGCCGGCCCCGACGGTGTCGACGTGCCGATTCATGGCGGCTCCTACGGTGTCGGCGTCTCGCGTCTGCTCGGCGCCATCATCGAGGCCTGCCATGACGACGCCGGCATCAAATGGCCGGAAGCCGTCGCCCCGTTCCGCGCGGTGGTGCTGAACCTCAAGCAGGGCGATGCCGCGGTGGATGCGGCCTGCGAGAAGCTCTATGCGGAGCTCCAGGCCAAGGGCGTCGACGTGCTCTATGACGACACCGACCAGCGCGCCGGCGCCAAATTCGCCGCCGCCGACCTGATCGGCATTCCCTGGCAGATCATGATCGGGCCGAAGGGGCTCGCCGACGGCAAGGTCGAGCTCAAGCGGCGCAGCGACGGCTCACGCGAGACCATGTCGCCTGCGGACGCGGTCGCAAGACTTGTGGGCTGATAAGCCTGGTCGGCTGAATATTGTTCATCGCGCGATATCGCGGCCGCCAATCCGGCCACAATTGACCCCGAATCATGGGATTATCGAGCGATGGATGAAACCATGACCGAAACCGTGCAAACCGCGCCTTTTGCGCCATTCGAGTGGATGCTGTCGGCGCGCTACTTGCGGGCGCGCCGTAAGGAGGGATTCATCTCGGTCATCGCCGGGTTCTCCTTCCTCGGCATCATGCTGGGCGTGGCGACGCTGATCATCGTGATGGCGGTGATGAACGGCTTCCGCAAGGAACTGCTCGACAAGATCCTGGGGCTGAACGGTCACATCCTGGTCCAGCCGTTGGAATCGCCGCTGACAGACTGGAAGGACGTCGCCGACCGCATCAGCCAGGTCCAGGGCATCCGGCTTGCCGCGCCGGTGGTGGACGGCCAGGCGCTGGCGTCCTCGCCGTGGAACGCCTCGGGCGTGCTGGTGCGCGGCATCCGCTCCGACGACCTCAACAACCTCACCTCGATTGCCAAGAACATCAAGCAGGGCTCGCTCGAAGGCTTCGACGACGGGCAGGGCGTCGCGATCGGGCGGCGCCTCGCCGACCAGCTCTCGCTGCACGCCGGCGACAGCATCACGCTGGTGGCGCCGAAGGGCGCGGTGACGCCGATGGGCACGACGCCGCGCATCAAGCCGTACAAGATCGTCGCCGTGTTCGAGATCGGCATGTCCGAATACGATCTCGGCTTCGTGTTCATGCCGCTGGCGGAGGCGCAAGCCTATTTCAACCGCAGCAACGACGTCACCTCGATCGAGGTGTTCACCACCAATCCCGATCGCATCGTCGCCTTTAACAAGGCGGTGACGGAAGCCGCGGCGCGGCCGGTGTTCCTGGTCGACTGGCGGCAGCGCAACTCGACCTTCTTCAACGCGCTCCAGGTCGAGCGCAACGTGATGTTCCTGATCCTGACCATGATCGTGCTGGTCGCGGCGCTCAACATCGTGTCCGGCCTGATCATGCTGGTGAAGGACAAGGGCAGCGACATCGCCATCCTGCGCACCATGGGCGCCTCGCAAGGCTCGATCATGCGCATCTTCCTGATCACGGGCGCCTCGATCGGCGTGGTCGGCACGCTGGTCGGCTTCTTCGTCGGCCTCGTGATCTGCCTCAACATCGAATCCATCAGGCAATTCCTGTCCTGGCTCACCAGCACCGAGCTGTTCTCGCCGGAGCTCTATTTCCTGTCGAAGCTGCCCGCCGAGATCGACGTCGGCGAGACCACGGCCGTCGTCATCATGGCGCTGACGCTGTCGTTCCTGGCGACGCTGTACCCGTCGTGGCGCGCCGCGCGCCTCGATCCCGTCGAAGCGCTCCGGTACGAGTGAGGGGCTGATGGAGCAGCAACAGGGGGCTGAGGATGTCCCGGTCATTTATCTCCACGAGATAAAGCGGCAGTACTTGCAGGGCGAGGTACCGCTGACGATCCTGGACGGCGCCAAGCTTGCGCTGTGGGCCGGACAGTCGGTCGCGCTGGTGGCGCCGTCGGGCTCGGGCAAGTCGACGCTGCTGCACATCGCGGGGCTGCTGGAAGCGCCCGATTCCGGCGAGGTCTACGTCAATGGCGCGCCGACCTCGCAACTGCCCGACATTGAGCGCACGCAGCTTCGCCGCACCGACATCGGCTTCGTCTACCAGTCGCACCGGCTGCTGCCGGAGTTCTCGGCGCTGGAGAACGTGATGCTGCCGCAGATGATCCGCGGCCTGAAGAAGTCCGAGAGCGTCAAGCGCGCCAAGGAGATCCTGGGCTATCTCGGCCTCGGCGACCGCATCACCCACCGCCCGGCGGAGCTGTCGGGCGGCGAGCAGCAGCGCGTCGCGATTGCGCGCGCGGTGGCGAATGCGCCGCGCGTGCTGTTTGCGGACGAGCCGACCGGTAACCTCGATCCGCACACGGCGGACCACGTGTTCCAGGCCCTGATGCAGCTCGTCAAGGCGACGCGGGTCTCGATGCTGATCGCGACCCACAACATGGAGCTCGCCGGCCGCATGGACCGGCGGGTCTCGCTGTCGGACGGCCAGGTGGTCGAGCTCGAATAACAAAAAACTGCGAAAACAACCCCATGCACAGTAGCCGGCCCTGGCCGGCTACGATCGGGGTGACGCCTTGCAGCCCTTTGAAAGGTCAAGCAAAACGGCAGCGACGGCGCATCGCCCCGGTGTATGGCGCTCTACGGCCGGATCACCGTCAATCTGAACGGCCCGCCATTGGCCGCGGCGTGTGCCACCGCCTCATTGACGTGATCGAGGTCGAACGCCGTCGTCTTGTACTCGTCAAGCCGCAGGAGTCCTGATCGCACCAGCGCGATCAGGCGGCTGGCCGCATCCGGCGGGTACATCCAGACGCCGTGGATGGTGATGCAGTTGCGCATGATCCAGGGGTAGGGCAGCTCGAGGCCCGCGCCGCCGGCCATGCCGACGCCGCCCATCAGCACGACGCGGCCATAGGCGCGCACCGTCATGACCGCCGCGCGCACCACAGTCGGACTCACCGAGGGCGGCATGATGTCGAACACGCAGTCGATCGGCCCCGGCGCGGCGCGCTTCATCGCCTCGCGGTCGTCGTCCTCGTTACTTGTGAGCTTGACCGGCTTCACACGGCTGCCGAAACGGCGGACGAGGTCGGCCAGAATCGTCTCGTTGCGCCCGGGCGTGACCACGCAGGCTGCGCCCATTGCGAGCGCGACAGAGACGGCGGCGCTGCCGAAATTGCCGGTGGCGCCACTCACCAGCACGGTTTCGCCTGCTTGCAGGTTGGCGGCGAGGAGGCCGCCATAGGGCACCAGCAGTGTCCCCAGCGCGCACCATTGTGCGGCTTCCTCGGACGTGATCGCGCCAAGGCGTTTGACGTTCTCGGTCGGCACCCGCATCCGCTCGGCAAACGAGCCATGGCGAAAATGCTTTTGCAGAAGCATGCCGCCGGCGCCGGCGGCCGTTAATCCCTGCAGGGCGATGTCGGGCGCTATCGCGTCGTCGCGCGAACGCACCGTCGGGTCGCAGAACACCCAGTCGCCGATCTTGAGCTTCGTTGCGTCCGGGCCGATCGCGCGCACCCGGCCGATGCCGCCCGGGCCCGGGATGATCGGCAAATCGAGTGCATAGTTGCGTTCGCCACTGAAGACTTCGTTCATGTAGGACAGCACGCGCGTGGCGACGACGTCGACAATGACCTCGCCGGTGCCGAGCCGGTTCGGGGGCATTTTCGATCACCAGCGGCGTTCCGAAGGATTTGAGTACGGCGGCTTTCATGATGTTCACCTCAAAGTGGGGTGAAACTCATATGCGCCGCCTTGGAGGGGACAAGAAGGCCTGGTATTATCCTAGTATCCTTTAGACCCTCCATCGCGGGAGCGACATCATGGCCGACCCACGCCGCGTCGAATTCGGCGATTTCCTGAGGTCCCGCCGCGAAAAGCTGTCGCCGAAGACCGTCGGGCTCCCGGCGGGCAGGCGGCGGCGCACCGCGGGCCTGCGCCGCGAGGAGGTCGCCCAGCTCGCCGGCATCGGTGTCGACTGGTATATTCGCCTCGAACAGGGCCGCACCGTCAGCCCGTCGGTGACCACCGTCGACGCGCTGGCCCGCGCGCTACGGCTCAGCAAGACCGAGCATGCGCATCTGAAGGCGCTGGCGCGCGACGGCGACAAGCGCGCCTTCACGCGCGAAATCGTGCCGCCGCCGATCCTGCGGATGATCGAGAGCCTGAATCAGCCGGCCTACATTGTCGGACGGCGCTGGGACGTGCTGGCCTGGAACGCCGCCGCGGAGCAGGTGTTTGCGTTTGGGCGATTGCCTGAGGAGGATCGCAACACGCTGCTCCTCGTGATGACCAACAAGCAGACGCGAAAGGCTTACGGCGCGGGCTGGGCGGACGTGGCCAAGCGCATGGTGGCGATGTTCCGGGCCACCCACGACGTCTGGGCCGGCGATCCCGCGTTCGCCGAACTGCTGACGCGGCTGCGGCAGGGCAGCCCGGAATTCGTCAAATGGTGGGAAGCCCACGAGATCCGCAGCACGTCGTCGGGCCTCAAGACCATGTCGCATCCGACCCTCGGCGTGCTGCATTTCGAACACACCAGCTTCCAGGCCAATGACGATCCCGCACTGAAGCTCGTGATCTACACGCCGGTGACGGGCAGAGGCTGATGCATCGCGAGGCCTGAGCTCACGGCGACGGCGTGGCCGGAGGCGTCGTGCCGGCGTTCGGCAGCGTGGCTGGCCAAGGGCTTATCGGGTTGAGCGTCGACAGAGCGCAGGATGATTTGAGCTGTGTCCACACCGACGCCAGGCCCGTCAAGTCGATGTCGAATTTCGTCATGTCCGTCTTGTCGTCCGGCATCGAAATGGTTTCGCGGACATGCAGGGAGCGGGACGCCAGGATCGCCTTGACCATGTCGGGGTCGATGCTGCCGCGCCAGATCTCGACCTTGCCGGAACGTAGCGGAGCCCCTCCGACCTCCCTGTCCGTGCCGGCGTCCGCCGTCACCAGGATCGTGCTCTTGCCGGTGGCTGCTTCGTCGATTTCTCCCGCGAACGTCAGCGGCACGCGTTTCCTGCTTTCGCAAGACAGGCGCCACTCCATCATCCGGAACGAAGCGCCGTTCTCCTTCTTCAAGACCGCGATCTTGCGGACAAACGGGCGCGCTTCCTTCTCCAGCTTCCACATCGACTCGGCAAGCGGTCGGGTGTCGATTCCGAAACGATAGAGCTCGGCGCGCGTCAGCACGTGCAGGTTCTCGTACTTCACGGTCCGGATGAGGGCGTCGAGCTCACGGCTGATCCCCATCGACGCGATGAACGCAGTGCGGTCGCGATCGGCGCTCGCTATGCGGCGCTGCCTCGCCTCGGCGACCACCTGCGGGGGCGGATCCCCACGAAAGCGCAGGACCAGCCTGGAATTATGGACCGCCAGCGCCGCGTCGGGCGCCACCTCGCGGGATGTCGCCCCGAGAAACAGGTAACCGCAGGCCGAGTTGCACATCGCATTGCGCGTGGTGAGCTCTGCCTCGACCTCGCCGCCCGCGTTCTTCACCTTCAGGCAGGTGGCGTCCACCTGGGTGCCCGCTGAGCACGCGGTCGCGGTGGTGTGACCAACCCGGGCGACTGCCTTGCGGCCGCGCAGCAACCGCCCGATCACGTAGGACTGCTCCACGTTGCCGCCGGGCGAATGTAGGTAGATCGGAAGCTGCGTCTCCTTGCCGCCGGTGAGGAAGCGGCGAATGCGCGGCGCGGCGTCCTGATCGATCTGGCCCTCGATGGCAATCCAGCGGTCGCAACCCGGCCCGCACGCGTCGGGCGCTCCCTTGGCGAGATAGATCGTCAGCCTGGATGCAAATCCGGCCTTCTCGGCCGGCGTTCCTTCTGCACGCAAAGCGCCCGGGATCGACAGCAAGGTCACGAGGGGCAGAATACGGGCGAGCATGAACTGACGGGACCACACGCGGCGAAAACAGACGCGAAAGCTATCCGAAGATCGGTGCGATCACAACCTTTGGTGGCGTGTCGGAGCGCCGATTATTCTGCGTCCACGAACGCAACCTCATCCGGCTCCGCATGCGAGGTCTACGAATTCGCGCGGGGCTCGCACGTTTGCAAGTCGAGTTCGCAAGCGCTATGTCCGGGCTTTCGAGAGCGCCCAAGATGACAATCTCCGATGACAACGACCTCACGCGCCTGAAAGAGATCGGGCGCATCGTCGCCAATACCCTTGAGGCGATGGGGAAGGCGCTCGAACCGGGCATGACCACCTCCGAGCTGGACCAGATCGGACGAAGATTCCTGGAGACAGCCGGCGCACGTTCGGCTCCGGAGCTGGCCTATGCCTTCCCGGGGGCGACCTGCATCAGCGTGAACGAGGAGATCGCTCATGGCATCCCCGGTGACCGACGGATCGCGCGTGGCGACCTCGTCAACATCGACGTTTCAGCCGAGAAGAACGGCCTCTTCGCGGATACGGGAGCCTCGTTCGCCGTCCCGCCCGTAACCCGCGCGATCGAACGTCTTTGCAGGGATGGCCGGCGGGCCATGTGGACGGGCCTGCGGCAGGTCGGGGCTGGCAAGCCGATCGCCGGCATCGGCCAAGCCATCGGGACTTTTGCGCGGAAGAACGGCTACAGCCTTGTCAGGAACCTTGCCAGTCACGGTGTCGGCTTGTCGCTCCATGAGGAGCCGACAGAGATCGCAACATGGCCCGATTCCTCCGAACGCCGCATCATGAGCGACGGCCTGGTGTTCACCGTCGAGCCGTTCCTTTCCTTTGCCGCCGAGTGGGCGGAGAATGGCGATGATCCGTGGACGCTCTACAGCAGTCCCGAGGCGCCGACCGTGCAGTACGAGCACACCGTTGTCGCCACCCGGCACGGACCTTTGATCGTTACGATGGCCGGTTGAGGCCGCTCTGGCCAGAGCCCAGGACGCCTCATGCGTTACCCGGCCAGAGGTGACGTCATACCACCGGATCCTTGTGAGAAGCCGAACGGCTCTGGTCATCCGGCGCCAGCGGTGGCGACGGTCTTGCGGCAGCGTTCTTCAGCGGAGCAGCGTCGAGTTCTGAGGTGATCTGGACCGGCGCCGATCCGGCGTCGCGAGAGGCGACGATCCAGATCAGGAAGCCGAGAAGCGCGAGTGCAGCGCCGACGGGGCCGGTGGAGGTCCAGCCCAGCCCCTCGCGAATGGCAAGGCCGCCGAGGAACGGGCCGAGCGCGTTGGCGGTGTTGAACGCCGAATGGTTCAGCGCGGCGGCGAGCGCCTGCGCGTCGCCCGCGACGTCCATCAGCCGGGTCTGGAGGATGGCGCCGAGCGAGACGCCGGCGCCGATCGCGAAGATATCGATCGCCAGCAGCCAGGGATTGCCGGCTGCAAGCGGGAAGACCAGCAGCGCGACCGCCGAGAACAAGAGAATGACGCCCGCCGTCGGCATCAAGGCGCGGTCAGCGAAGCGCGGCACGAACAGATTGCCGAGCGTGGCGCCGACGCCGAACACGGCGAGAAAGAACGGAATCACCGCGGGGCTGACCTTGGTGACCTCGATCAATGTCGTTGCGAGGTAGGTGTAGACGGCGAACATGCCACCGAAGCCGATGGCACCGATCGCCAGCGTGATCCAGACGCGGCCGCTTCTGAGGGCGCCGAGCTCTCGCAGCGGGTCCGACCTGCCGGCCCGGTCGCGCGGAGCGAACAGGGCGCAAAGCAGGACCGTGAGCAGGGCCAGCAGCGACACGAGGCCGAAGCTGGCGCGCCAGCCGACCGTCTGGCCGACCAGGTTGGCCAAGGGCACGCCGATGATCGTGGCGCCAGTCAGGCCGAGCATCACCTGGCCGATCGCCCGCGAGCGGCGATGTTGAGGAACGAGCGAGGCTGCGACCAGCGCGGCGATGCCGAAATAGGCGCCATGCGGCAGCCCTGCGAGAAAACGGGCCGCGATCATCCAGCCAAACCCCGGCGCAAGCGCGGTGAGCGCATTGCCGAGCGCGAACACGGCCATCAGGACCAGGAGCTGCGTACGCCGGGCGAAGCGCGCACCAAGCACGGCGATCAGCGGTGCGCCCAGCACCACGCCGAGCGCGTAGGCACTGATCGCGTGTCCCGCGGTCGGCTCGTCGACCCGAAGATCGGCGGCGAAGAACGGCAGCAGGCTCATCGATGCGAATTCGGTGGTTCCGATCGCAAAGCCGCCCATCGCGAGCGAGAACAGGACGATGGCGAGGTGAGGGCGCGCGGAGGCCGCGGTCGCGTGGGGCGAGGTCGCTTGAGGCGATATCGACATGTGTCCTGCATTGGTGGCGTCAACGGGAACCAGCCCAGCGAACGTCGCCACCCCTGCAAGATTTGTCTCTCGTACTTAAACCGGGATCAGTCTGCGTCAACACCGGAAGCCCAAGGCAGGGCAGACCGCATATCAGTATCCCGATTTGGGTGTGCCACCGCTCGCGCGCGTACGTCATCAGGCATGCGGATCACGTCGTTGTGCGGGAACAGGAGGCTGATAGGATTTGCGTATCCGTGCCGGAATGCCCCGATGACTGAACCCGCAGCGTCCGACTACGCCAGCCATAGCGCGCTCACCGATCCCGGTCCTTACGCCGCGTTGATCAGCGGCCTGCCGCCGGATGCTGCAATTGTGTGCCGCGCCTTGCACGGCCTGCTGATCCACGAAGCATGGATCGAGAGGCAGGGATTGAACCCCGCGGCCTTCGCCGGTCAAAGCCGTGACACGTTGCCAGTGGCCCGGCGCCTGGAGCAACTTCTGACGATCGACTCCAGTCCGCTGACTATCGCCCGATCGGGCGAGTCGAGAGTTTTGAGCACGTGCCGGGACTTTTCATTGATGTTGTGTGGTGTTCTGCGCCACCACGGCGTGCCGGCCCGCGTCCGCTGCGGTTTCGGCAGGTACTTCGCCGGGAATCCCTACGACGATCATTGGGTGTGCGAATATTGGGCTCCGGATGAGCAGCGCTGGGTCCTCGTCGATGCTCAGCTCGACGAAATGCACCGCGATGTCCTCAAATTCGATTTCGAGCCGATCGATGTGCCCCGTACGGAGTTCATCACCGGTATCGAGGCATGGAAGCTATGCCGGACCGGCGCCATCGATCCTGCGCAGCTTGGCCACGGAACGACGACCGGTCTGTTCTTTGCGCGCGTCAACCTCGCGCGCGATCTGCTCGCGCTCGCCGGGATCGAGACCTCGGCATGGGATAATTGGCGCGCCGCGCGCGAACCACATCGCGCGTTGGATGATGCAGCTCTGTCGCAATGTGACGGCATCGCGCAGCGCGGTGAGGCGGGCGCGATCGAGATCGCGCCGTCACTAGGTGCGCCGCCCTGGCAATAGATCGTTCGTTCGTGCCCTAATTGGCGCGGCTCGACTTCCGAGGGCTCCTCGGCCGCTCCTGCGGGAAATACGGGTTCACGACGCATGTCGCGGAGCGGCCGACGGCGAGATATTGGCACTGCCGGAGCGAGGTGTAGCGGCAGTCGAAATAGCCGACGGGGCCGTAGATCTGCATGCAGACGGGATAGCTCGGATCATAGGTCTGCGCGCGCGCAGGTCCGCTCATGAGGAGCGTGCTGATCGCAACGAGCGTGAGGCACGCGCGGCGCATCTCAACGCGGCCAGGAATAGCCCGGCGTCAACCCGCGGGGGCGATTCTGGTAGGCGTAGGGATCATCGCTTTGCCCTCCGAAATACGGGTTCGCGATACAGGTCAGCGCGCGGCCCGATGCGCTCGCCTGACACTGCGTGTAGGTGTCGAACCTGCAATTGCTCAGCCCCGGCCATTCATCGCCGGTCAGGCAGAACGCATGACTGGTTCCGAACGCGCGCGCCGGTGTGCTCGCGATGAACACAAGCGTGAATGTGGCGATTGCGAGCGAAAATGTGGCGACAATGGGGAGGGTGAATAATGCACGCATCTCGAATCTCCAATCACGCGAATGTGCGCGCGACGATGTTACGCGCGTACGCAGTGTATCTCGTGTAGTCGACATTGAAATTGCTGAAAACTCTTGTTTCAAAGGGTTTCCAGCGCGCGCCGATAAATCTTCATTAATGAAGCGCGGCCCTTTGGAGCGAACTGTTGCGTCGCGGTTACAGCAATTCCGTCGATCACTGTTATGACCATGCCCACGGCCCGGGGGCCTACTGAAGAAAACTGGAACGGGATTCAAATGAAGAAGAATTTGTTGCTGGCCGCTGTGAGCCTCGTCGCACTGAGCGCGGCTGCACCGGCGGTGGCTGCTGATCTCGCGGCTCGGCCGTACACCAAGGCGCCTGCGATGGTCGCCGCGATCTACGACTGGAGCGGCTTCTACATCGGCATCAACGGCGGCGGCGGTTCGGCGCACTCGACCTGGGATCTGGTCGGCGGTGGCCGTGAAGGTTCGCACGATGCGACCGGCGGCACGGTCGGTGGCCAGATCGGCTATCGCTGGCAGTCCGGCCAGTGGGTGTTCGGCGTGGAAGGCCAGGGCAACTGGGCCGACTTCTCGGGCGACAACGTCAGCGCGCTGTTCGCGACTCGCAACCGTTCGAAGATCGACTCGTTCGGTCTGATCACCGGGCAGGTCGGCTATGCCTGGAACAACGTGCTCATCTACGTCAAGGGCGGTGCGGCTGTGGCCGGCACCAAGTACGAAGTCTTCAGCACGGCCTCGGGCGCGCTGCTGTCGTCGAACGACCAGACCCGTTGGGGTGGCACGGTGGGTGCCGGCCTCGAGTACGGTTTCGCCCCGAACTGGTCGGTTGGCGTCGAGTACAACCACATCTTCCTGCAGGACAAGGACGTCACCTTCGCGGGTCTCGCGGGTACCGACCGCATCCGTCAGGACGTCGACATGGGCCTCGTCCGCCTGAACTACAAGTTCGGCCCCGGCCAGATGCTCGGCCGCTACTGATACCAATCGCTCATCTTCGAGCGGTTGTCGAAAGCCCCGGCCATCGGCCGGGGCTTTTTTGTTGTTTGAAGTCAGCGAGTTAACCATTCCTTTTTGGGACGTTCAGACGGCTTGACTCTTGAGAACGAAATGAGAACAATGTTCTTCATACGTTCCAGCAAGGGAGCAGGCCATGTTCAGGATTTTCGTGGAAGAAGCCGCCGCACTGGCATCGATCACCCTGTTCGTCGGGATGATCGCAATCTGGGCGCAGGTGATTCCGCAGCTCTAGGGCCGGGGTTTGGACAACCGTTGCCGGGAACTCCTCGGCGCGCCTGGGGAAAAGCGGGACGACGCGGCCGATCGGCCGCTCTGGCGTGGACTCTGCGGCGGCGACGCCCCACCATTGGGCGGCGAGTCGGCAAAGGCGGCTGGGAGGTGGGTGCAGGATACGCCATGATCCCCTCAGCATCCCCTTGGGCCCGGCGACCGTTCCATCCCATCTGCAAGAGGCCGTCACGCGACCATGCCGAGCGCCGGATTTGTCCACCTTCACGTTCACTCGGCCTATTCGCTGCTCAAGGGCTCGATCAAGATCGGCAAGCTCGCCGAGCTCGCCAAGAAGGACCATCAGCCGGCCCTGGCGCTGACCGACACCGACAATCTGTTCGGTGCGCTGGAGTTCTCCGACAAGATGGCGGGCTCCGGCATCCAGCCGATCGTCGGCTGCGAGCTCGCGATCGACTTCGGCGACCAGGATCCGACCGCGCGCAACGCCATTGGCCCCTCGCGCGTGGTGCTGCTGGCGGCGCAGGAGCGCGGCTATCGCAGCCTGATGCGGCTGAATTCGCGGGCGTTCCTGGAGACGCCCGACAGCCATGCCCCGTTCATCAAGTTCGACTGGTTCGACGGCGAGACCGAGGGCCTGATTGCGCTCACCGGCGGCCCTGACGGGCCGATCTCGCTGGCGCTTGCCGGCGGTATGGCCGAACTCGCGGCGACGCGCTGCGAGCGTCTCGCCGGCCTGTTCGGCGACCGGCTCTACATCGAGTTGCAGCGCCACAACATCGACAAGGAGCGGCGCGTCGAAAGCGGCCTGATCGACATCGCCTATGCCAAGGGGCTGCCGCTGGTTGCGACCAACGAGCCATATTTCGCGGCGACCGACGATTACGAGGCGCACGATGCGCTTTTGTGTATCGCCGGCGGCCGGCTGATCGCCGAGAGCGATCGCGTGCAGCTCACGCCGGATCACCGCTTCAAGACCCGCGCCGAGATGGCGGTGCTGTTCGCCGACATTCCGGAGGCGCTGGCCTCGACGGTCGAGATCGCCGAGCGCTGCTCGTTCCGCCCGATGACGCGCAAGCCGATCCTGCCGTTCTTCACGGTCGGCGCTGCCGCAAGCTCCGATGCCGCTGCGGTCGAGGCCGCCGAGTTGAAGCGTCAGGCGGAGGAGGGGCTCGCCAACCGCCTGCGCGTGCACGGCCTGTCGCAGGGCACCACGGAAGAGGACTACAGCAAGCGCCTGGCGTTCGAGCTCGACGTCATCATGCGCATGAAGTACGCGGGCTACTTCCTGATCGTGTCCGACTTCATCAAATGGGCGAAGTCGCAAGGCATTCCGGTCGGACCGGGCCGCGGCTCCGGCGCAGGCTCGCTGGTCGCGTGGGCGCTGACCATCACCGATCTCGACCCGATCAAGTTCGGCCTGCTGTTCGAGCGCTTCCTCAACCCGGAACGCGTCTCGATGCCGGACTTCGACATCGACTTCTGCCAGGACCGCCGCGGCGAGGTGATCCAGTACGTGCAGCAGCGCTACGGTCGCGACCAGGTCGCGCAGATCATCACCTTCGGTACGCTGCAGGCGCGCGGCGTGCTGCGCGACGTCGGCCGCGTGCTGCAAATGCCTTACGGCCAGGTCGACAAGCTGACGAAACTGGTGCCGCAGAATCCGGCCGCGCCGGTGACGCTGGCCGCCGCGATCGAGAGCGAGCCGAAGCTCCAGGCGTTCCGCGACGAGGATCCGGTGGTGGCGCGCGCCTTCGACATCGCCCAGCGCCTCGAAGGTCTGACGCGCCACGCCTCGACGCATGCGGCCGGCATCGTGATCGGCGATCGCCCCCTGAGCGAGCTCGTGCCGCTCTACCGCGATCCCAAATCCGACATGCCGGTGACCCAGTTCAACATGAAATGGGTCGAGCCGGCGGGCCTCGTCAAGTTCGACTTCCTCGGCCTGAAGACGCTGACCGTGCTCGACGTCGCGTGCAAGCTGCTCAAGCCGCGCGACATCCATGTCGATCTCGCGACGCTGCCGATCGACGATGCCGAAAGCTACCAGATGCTGGCGCGCGGCGAGGTGGTCGGCGTGTTCCAGGTTGAAAGCCAGGGCATGCGGCGCGCGTTGGTCGACATGCGGCCCGACCGTTTCGAGGACATCATCGCGCTGGTGGCGCTCTACCGCCCCGGCCCGATGGCGAACATCCCGACGTATTGCTCGCGCAAGCACGGCGACGAGGAGCCGGAATATCTGCATCCCGTGCTGGAGCCGATCCTGAAGGAGACCTTCGGCGTCATCATCTACCAGGAACAGGTGATGCAGATCGCGCAGGTGATGTCGGGCTATTCGCTCGGCGACGCCGACCTGCTGCGCCGCGCCATGGGCAAGAAGATCCGCGCCGAGATGGACAAGCAGCGTGACATCTTCGTCGCCGGCGCGGTGAAGAACGGCGTGCCGAAGGGGCAGGCCGAGACCATCTTCGAGCTGCTGGCGAAGTTCGCCGACTACGGCTTCAACAAGAGCCACGCGGCGGCTTACGCGCTGGTGTCCTACCACACCGCCTACATGAAGGCGCATTATCCGGTGGAGTTCATCGCAGCGTCGATGACGCTCGATCTCAACAACACCGACAAGCTCTCCGAATTCCGCTCCGAGGCGCAGCGCCTCGGCATCAAGGTCGAGCCGCCGAACGTCAACCGGTCGGGTGCGACCTTCGAGGTCGGAGAGAAGACCATCTACTACGCGCTCGCCGCGCTCAAGGGCGTCGGCATCCAGGCGATCGACCAGATCATCGAGGAGCGCACCAAGAACGGGCTGTTCACCTCGCTCGCCGACTTCGCCGCGCGGGTCAATCCGCGTGCGATCAACAAGCGCATCATCGAGAGTCTCGCCGCCGCCGGCGCCTTCGACACGCTGGAGCCGAACCGCGCGCGCGTCTTCGCCGGCGCGGACGCGATCCTCGCCGCCTGCCAGCGCGCGCATGAGGCCGCGACCATCGGCCAGAACGACATGTTCGGCATGTCGGCGGACGCGCCGACCATCATGCTGCCGCAGATCGAGGCATGGCTGCCGGCCGAGCGGCTGCGCCGCGAATACGACGCGATCGGCTTCTTCCTGTCCGGCCATCCGCTCGACGATTACGCCACCGTGCTGAAGCGCCTGCGGGTGCAGAGCTGGGCGGAATTCTCGCGCGCGGTGAAGACCGGCGCCACCGCCGGCAAGGTCGCGGCCACCGTGGTCTCGCGCATGGAACGGCGCACCAAGACCGGCAACAAGATGGGCATCATGGGGCTCTCCGATCCCACGGGCCACTTCGAGGCGGTGCTGTTCTCGGAAGGCCTTGCGCAATATCGCGACGTGCTCGAGCCGGGGGCGGCCGTGCTGCTCCAGCTTGGCGCCGAGCTCCAGGGCGAAGACGTGCGCGCCCGCGTGCTGCATGCCGAGCCGCTCGACGATGCCGCGGCCAAGACGCAGAAGGGCCTGCGCATCTTCCTGCGCGACACCAAGGCGCTGGAATCGATCGCCAAGCGTCTCGCCGGCCCCGAGATGGCGTCCTCGAACGGCGCCGCGCCAAAGGTCGGCAGCCCGGGGATTGCGCCGCGCTCCAACGGCGACGGCGAGGTCTCGCTTGTGATGATGCTCGACCTCGAGACCGAGGTGGAGATGAAGCTGCCCGGCCGCTTCAAGGTCTCGCCGCAGATCGCCGGCGCGATCAAGGCGGTCGCGGGCGTGGTGGACGTGCAGCAGCTCTGACGTTGCACGCGCCGCCGCAAACCAAAGCTTAACTATCAAGTTCACACCTGGTTTCGAAGTCTGCCGCGCGCAGCTATCAGTTGTTTCCCGGCGCGAGACCAAGGAAGAAGAATCATGTGTGACAAATGCTCCGAAAATCTGCATCAATCGGTTGCTCCCTCCCGACGCTCGATGATGCTTTTCGCCGCCTCCGCGCTCGGGGTGGCAGCGTTTGGCGGGCCTGCGGTGGCCAAGGAGGCGAAAGCGCCGCCGAAACCTCAGAACGTGCTGTCGCCCGATGCGGCGCTCAAACGGCTGATGGACGGCAATTCGCGCTACGTATCGGGTGTGTCGCGCCGTCACGACTTCGCGCACGAGCGCGAGGCATTGGTCGGCGGTCAGAATCCCTACGCTGCCGTTCTGAGCTGCGCCGATTCGCGGATCGCGCCTGAATATGCCTTCGACAGCGGACGCGGAGACCTGTTCGTGTGCCGCGTCGCCGGAAATTTTGCCGGCGATGAGACCGTTGCGAGCATGGAGTACACCGTCGCCGTGCTCGGCACGCCCCTGATCCTGGTGCTCGGCCACGACAATTGCGGCGCCGTCGACGCGACGATCAAGTCGCTCAAGGACGACAAGCCGCTGCCGGGACATATCCCTTCGCTGGTCTCCGCGATCGCACCGGCGGTGAAGACCGCTGCTCAGCAGAGCGGGAATGCGCTCGACAATGCCATCCGTCAGAATGTCATCGACAACGTGGCCAAGCTGAAATCGGCTGCGCCGATCCTCAATGCGGCAGTCGAGCACGGCAAGCTCAAGGTGGTCGGCGGCATCTATCGGCTGAGCACAGGGACCGTCGAATTGCTGGCCCAAGGCTGAGGTTGGTGGCGCGTCTTTCCGGTGGCTTGTCCGCGCGATCCACGCAGTGGTCGTCGGATGTTGTTGCAACCCTGCGCTGATTTTGGCTAGCATACACCCGGGGAATGGACTGGGGTGTGCGATGCTGCGATGGGGCGCGTTGGTGGTGACCGCTGGCGTCATGTTGGCGGGGTGCGTGAGCGATCAGGTCGGAACGGACTTCGCATCCGTGTCAAAGAAGATCGGACCTCCGCGCGCGGGGCAGTCGCGCGTGGTGTTCCTGCAGGACAAGCGCAACGGCCTCAGCATGGCGTTTTGCGCCTGCGAGGTGAAGCTCGACGGTGCGCCGATGGGTAAGGTGCTCGCCGGCAAATATGCCTACGCCGATCGTCCGGCCGGCCGTCACGACGTGCTGGTGACCGAGCTGATGTTTCCCGGCGACACAAAGCGCGAGATCGTGATGGAATCCGGCCGAACGCACTTCTACCTCATCAAGAGCAGTGCCAGGCACGATGCCGCCACGGGCGGGGCGGTGCTTGGCGGGCTGGCCGGGCTTGCGGTGGTTTCCGTCGCGACGGCTGGCGAGACCAATCCCGGGCCCGCCGAGCTCGTTGCGCTGGATGAGGCGACCGCGCGAACGAAGCTCGCGGAATTGCAGGCCGTCGAGTAAGATGCGCGGCACGATTGCCGCTGCATCAACGACGGCGGCTCGATGGGCAGGAGCGAGGCATGTGCGAGAATTGCGGCAGTGTTCGCGGCGTCCACATCCGCCCTTCGCGGAGATCGCTCATCCACTTCACTGTCTCCGCGATCGGCCTGGCCTTCGCCGGCACAGCCTTCGCCAAGGAGGCCAAGGAGGCCAAGGCGCCGCCCAAGCCGCAAAACGTGCTGGCGCCCGATGCGGCGTTGAAGCGGCTGATGGAGGGCAATGCGCGTTATGTCGAAGGCGTGTCGCGGCGGCACGATTTCAAGCATGAGCGCGAGGCGCTGGCCGGCGGCCAGAACCCGTTCGCGGCCGTGCTGAGCTGCGCCGACTCGCGCATCGCGCCTGAATACGCCTTCGACACCGGCCGCGGCGACCTGTTCGTCTGCCGCGTCGCCGGAAATTTTGCCGGCACCGAGACCATCGCCAGCATGGAATATGCCGTTGCCGTGCTCGGCGCGCCGCTGATCCTCGTGCTCGGCCATGACAGCTGCGGCGCGGTCGATGCGACGCTGAAGGCGATCAAGGACAACACCTCGCCGCCCGGCCACATCCCCTCGCTGATCGATGCGATCGCGCCCGCCGCCAAGGCTGCGATGCAGCAGGGCGGGGACGTGCTCGACAAGGCGACCCGGCAGAACGTGATCGACAACGTCGCCAAGCTGAAGTCGGCCGCACCGATCCTCAATGCGGCCGTGGAGCAGGGCAAGCTGAAGGTGATGGGTGGCATCTATCGGCTCACGACGGGAACGGTCGATCTGATCGCACAAGGCTGATCGCGCTAGGCTGAGCGAGCAGGACCGATCGCGCAAGGCTGAGCAAGACTGCCGCAACGCGGTTGCCGGGCGGTCGAGAAGCTGACGTGGGCCTGACGAAAGGCGCCTGGACGACAGGCGCCTTTCGGCGGCGGCCTGCGTCATGCCGCCGCCTCAATCCGGGCCTTTCGTTCAAGCGCCATTCAGCCAGCCGCGCGTCTGATGCGTGTTGGCAGCTCAACAACAAAGCGGGCAAGCAAGCCATGCGTGGGACCCACAAGGCCTTCCTCTGTTTCCTCTTGCCGATCTTGTTCCTTGCCGCGGGCGCGCTGGAGCCGGCGCGCGCGCAGCAGCAGGAAAAGCGAATCGCGCTCGTGGTCGGCAACGGCGCCTATGCCAAGTCGCCGCTGGCGACGACCGCGAACGATGCCGGCCTGATCGCGCAGACGCTGCAGGCGGCGGGCTTCGACGTCGTCGGCGCGCGGGATCTCGACGGCGACACGCTGCGCAAGAGCTTTCGCGATTTCATCCAGAAGGCGCAGGCCTCCGGCCCGGGGACCGTCGCGATGGTCTATCTCGCCGGCTACGGCGTGCAGCTTGCCGGCGAGAACTATTTCATCCCGGTCGATTCCAACATCACCCGCGACACCGACATCCCGACCGAGGCCCTGCGCATCAGCGACTATGCGCGCCAGCTTGCGGCGATTCCGCTCAAGGCCAACATCGTGGTGCTCGACGCGGCCCGCGCGCAGCCCTTCATCGAGGGCGGCCAGCCGATCGCGAGCGGGCTGGCGCTGGTCGAGCCCGATCAGAACATGCTGATCGCCTTCAATGCCGCGCCCGGCACGGTGGCGCCGGAGGAGCCGGGGCCCTACGGCATCTATGCGCAGTCGCTGGCGGAGATGATCCGCACCGGCGGCCTGCCGCTGCCTGACGTGTTCGATCGCGTCCGCCTGCGTGTCAACGAGGCCTCCAAGGGCGCGCAGGTACCCTGGAACGAGCAGAAGATATCGGCGCCATTCTCATTCTTCGATCGCGGGCCCGACGCGCCGCCGCCGGAGGCCTCGGCCGCCCAGGTCGCCGCGATCCGCAACAAGCCGATCCGCGATCTCGGTGTGCAAGACGCCTACGCCGCCGCGCTGGAGCGCGACACGCTGCCGGCCTATGAGGAATTTCTCGCGGCCTATCCGACCGATCCGATGTCCAAGCGCGTGATGGCGATCGTTGCGGCGCGCCGCGAGGCGATCACCTGGCGGCGGACTTATCGCACCGACACGCCGGAAGCCTATTGGTCGTATCTGCGCCGCTATCCGCGCGGGCCGCATGCAGGCGATGCGCGCCGTCGCCTCGCGATCCTCACCGCGCCGGCCGAGCCGCCGCCGAGCTTCGCGATGATCGACTATGACGTGCCGCCGCCGCCGCCGGAGGAGGTGGTCTATGTCGACCGTCCCGTGCTGTACTTCAGCGATCCCGATTTTGGCTTCGCGCCGCCACCACCGCCGCCGGTCTACTATCTGCCGCCGCCGCCGCCGGATTTCGTCGTGCTCGAGCCGCCGCTGCCTGTGGTCGGCCTGTTCGTGTTGCCGCAGCCGATGTTCGTGCCGATCCCGGTGTTCGTCAGGCCGCCGGTCTATGTCGCGCCGCCGCCGAACAACATCATCTTCAACAACATCCATAACACCACGGTCATCAACACCGTGATCAACCGGCCTCCCGCCCCGCCGCCGGCGGGTGGGGGAGGAGGAGGGACCGGGCCTGGCAATCTGACGCCGGCGATTGCCGGCCGCGCCAACCCGGTAGCACCGATGTTGCCGCAAGCCGCTACGCAGCGCGCGGCTCTGATCCAGCAGGGCAAGGCGCCGATGCCGCTGAGCGCGACGGTCCAGCCGACGGCGAGGCCCGGGATACCTCCCGGGACGCCGGCCAATGTCGCGCCAAATGCGCGACCAAGTGCGCTACCTGGTGGCCTCCCAGGTACAGCACCGAACGTCGCGCCGCAGACCAGGTTGCCTGCCGCCAACACGCTGCCGGTTCCGGGCTCCCATGGTGGGCCGCCGGCGCCGCCGGCAGGGGCAGCAGGGACTCTGCCGGGCGGAAAGCCCTTGCCGTCGACGGCAACTGCACCCGGCACGACCCTGCCGACGCATCCGGGGGCGCCGACCACGGCTGCGCCCGGCACAACGCCGCCGCCCCATCTTGGTGCGCCAACGGCCGCCGCTCCGACCACCGGTGCGCCCACCACGACAAATCCGGCCGTTGTGCCCGGCCAACCGCCCAAGCCCCCGGTCGCGCAGACCCCGCCCGGGGCCGGGCCTGCCGACCGTGCCAAGTCCGCAACCCGTGAGCCGGCCGGCCCGCCGCCTGCTGCCGCGGGAAAACCGGTCGTACCGCCTCCGTCAGCAGTGCACGAGCCGATCAGGCCGCAGGCTCACCCGCCGGCCCCGGCGCAGGCGGCCAAGCCAGCAGCACCGCCCCCGCGGCCCCAGGCCGTGGCGCGGCCCACGCCGCCACCTCCGCCGCGCGTGTCGGCGCCGCCGCCACGGATGGCTGCACCTCCGCCGCCACGCCCCGCTCCGCCGGTGGCAGTGGCGCGTCCGGCGCCCCCGCCAATGGCTCGGCCCGCGCCGCCCCCGCCGGTAGCCCGGCCGGCGCCCCCGCCGCCGCCTCGGGTGGCCGTTGCACCTCCGCCGCGTCCGGCGGCACCTCCGCCCCGCCCAGCGGCCCCGCCGCCGGCGGCCAAGAAGTGCCCGCCGAACCAGCCCAAGTGCTAGGCAAGCGCTAGTCCAGCGCCAGAGCTTGGCGCGGTCTTTACGGAAGGGGGGCCATTCGCGGGCGAAACCGCCCGCGAATGGCCCTTATTTCCTTGCTTCTGGTCGAAATCGCGCTATATAGCGCGCCATCTCACACGGAAGCATGGCTCACAAGGCCGTCCGGTGGCAGCCGGGGCGCAACGCTCCGTTTTGCTCACACGCTTCCGGAGGAACCAACCGGAGAATTATAACAATGGCGCTACCCGACTTCACCATGCGTCAGCTTTTGGAAGCTGGCGTGCACTTTGGTCACCAGTCTCACCGCTGGAATCCGAAAATGGCGCCGTTCATTTTCGGCACCCGTAACAACATCCACATCGTCGATCTCGCCCAGACCGTGCCGATGCTGCACCACGCCCTCCAGGCCGTCAGCGACACGGTTGCCAAGGGCGGCCGCATCCTGTTCGTCGGCACCAAGCGCCAGGCACAGGACGGCGTTGCGGACGCGGCCAAGCGCTGCGCGCAGTATTTCGTCAACTCGCGCTGGCTCGGCGGCACGCTGACCAACTGGAAGACGATCTCGGCTTCGATCAAACGCCTGCGTCACCTCGACGACGTGCTCTCGGGCGGCGAAGCCAATTCGTACACGAAGAAGGAGCGCCTGACGCTTCAGCGCGAGCGCGACAAGCTCGACCGCTCGCTCGGCGGCATCAAGGACATGGGCGGTCTGCCCGACCTGATCTTCGTGATCGACACCAACAAGGAAGACATCGCGATCCAGGAGGCCCAGCGCCTCAACATCCCGGTCGCCGCGATCGTCGACACCAATTCGGACCCGAAGGGCATCACCTATGTGGTGCCGGGCAATGACGACGCCGGCCGCGCGATCTCGCTCTATTGCGACCTGATCGCGCGTGCGGCGATCGACGGCATCTCGCGCGCCCAGGGCGATTCGGGCATCGACATCGGTGCTTCGGCCCGTCCGCTCGCCGAAGAGCTGCCGGCGGCCTCCTCGAGCGGCTTCCAGGGCCTTGCTGGTCCCCGCGGCACCGCCGACGACCTCAAGAAGCTCCCGGGCGTGTCGGGCGCGATCGAGAAGAAGTTCAACGACCTCGGCATCTTCCACTTCTGGCAGCTCGCCGAGCTCGATCACGACACCGCGCACACGATCGGCGAAGAAGTCGGTCTGCCGAGCCGTGCGGATGCCTGGGTGGCCAAGGCCAAGGCGCTGACCGCGGAAGCGGAATAGTCAAAAAGAGCGATGGGTTGGCCGGATAGACTCCGGCCACCATTTCAGTTGACGCGAATTCCTGAGATGGACCGCGGCGGGGCAATTTGATGCCACGCCGCGGCAAACCGGCAGGCACAAAGGATATTCAACGATGGCAACGATCACAGCTGCGATGGTCAAGGACCTGCGCGAGTCGACCGGCGCGGGCATGATGGACTGCAAGGCCGCACTGACCGAAAACGACGGCAACATGGAAGCGGCGCAGGATTGGCTGCGCAAGAAGGGCCTTTCGAAGGCCGCCAAGAAGTCGGGCCGCGTCGCGGCCGAGGGCCTCATCGGCGCGCTCACCAAGGGTACCAAGGGCGTCGTGGTCGAGGTCAACTCCGAGACCGACTTCGTTGCGCGCAACGGCCAGTTCCAGGGCCTGGTCAAGATGATCGCCCAGGTTGCGTTCGACGTCGGCGCCGATGTCGAGAAGATCAAGGCCGCCAAGGTCGGCGACGTCACGATCGAAACCGCGATCAATGACGCGATCGCAACCATCGGCGAGAACATGACGCTGCGCCGCGCAGCTTCGCTCGAAGTGAGCCAGGGCGTGGTGTCGCACTACGTCCACGGTGCGGTCATCGACGGTGCCGGCAAGATGGGCGTGATCGTGGCGCTGGAATCGCCGGGCAAGGCCGACGAGCTTGCCGCGCTCGGCCGCCAGATCGCGATGCATGTCGCCGCCGCCAACCCGCTGGCGCTCGATCCGTCCGGCCTCGATCCGGCGGTCGTCAAGCGCGAGAAGGACGTGCTCGCCGACAAATATCGCCAGCAGGGCAAGCCGGAGAACGTGATCGAGAAGATCGTCGAGTCCGGCCTCAAGACCTACTACAAGGAAGTCTGCCTGCTCGAGCAGGCCTTCATCCACGACACCGGCAAGTCGGTGGCGCAGGCGGTGAAGGAAGCCGAAGGCAAGGTCGGCGGCGCTGTGAAGATTGCGGGCTTTGTGCGCTATGCTCTCGGTGAGGGAATCGAGAAGCAGGAAAGCGACTTCGCAGCCGAGGTCGCTGCGGCCAGCGGCAAGAAGTAAGCGCCGGAACGTTCCTTCCGGCGTGCCGCCGGAAGCGGCGGCCGGACAAGGAAAAGTGCTCATGACTGATCCGGTCTATCGTCGCGTCGTGATCAAGCTGTCCGGCGAATATCTCGCGGGACAGCAGGGGTTTGGCATCGATCAGCCGACCGTCGATCGGGTTGCGGACGATCTGATCGCCGCCCGCCATCTCGGCACCGAGGTTGCGGTCGTGATCGGCGGCGGCAATATCGTGCGCGGCGTCGAGGTGTCCTCGCGCGGCGTCTCGCGCCCGACCGGCGACACCATGGGCATGCTCGCCACCATGATGAACTGCCTCGCGCTAGAAGCGGCGATCGAGCGCAAGGGCACGCCGGCGCGCACGCTGTCGGCCTTCGTCATGCCCGAGATTTCCGAGCTGTTCACCCGGACTGCGGCGCACAAATACCTCGCCGAGGGCCGGATCGTGCTGCTCGGCGGCGGAACCGGCAATCCGTTCTTCACCACCGATACGACCGCGGTGCTGCGCGCCGCCGAGATCGGCGCACAGGCGGTCCTGAAGGCGACCAATGTCGACGGGGTCTACTCGGCCGACCCGAAGAAGGATCCGACCGCCACGCGGTTCGACCGGCTGACGCATTCGCAGGCGATCGAGGGCGGCTACAAGGTGATGGATGCGACCGCCTTCGCGCTTGCCCGCGAGACGTCGCTGCCTATCATCGTGTTCTCGATCGCGGAGCCGGGGTCGATCGGTGCGATTCTGCGTGGCATCGGCCACGGTACCATCGTCGCCGGCTGACGGCTCATCTGGCGCGCCCTGAAGGGAGGGGCGCGGTGAGGTCGCCGGGATTTTGAAGGAGAAACGTGATGCCCACGGGAAATTTCGACCTCAACGAAGTAAAGCGCCGCATGCAAGGCGCCGTCCAGTCCCTCAAGCACGAGCTTGGCGGCTTGCGCACCGGCCGCGCCTCTGCCTCGATGCTCGATCCGGTGCAGGTCGAGGCCTATGGCAGCCACATGCCGCTGAACCAGCTCGCCACCGTCAGCGTGCCCGAGCCGCGCCTGATCTCGGTGCAGGTCTGGGACAAGTCGATGGTCAAGGCGGTGGAGAAGGCGATCGTCGATTCCAATCTCGGCCTGTCGCCTGCGACCGAGGGCCAGGTGCTGCGCCTGCGCATCCCCGAGCTCAACGAGGAGCGGCGCAAGGAGCTCGTCAAGGTCGCGCACAAATACGCGGAGGCCGCCAAGGTCGCCGCGCGTCACGTCCGCCGCGACGGCCTCGACGTTCTGAAGAAGCTCGAGAAGAATCACGAGATGTCGGAGGACGATCAGAAGCGTCATGCCGACGAGGTCCAGAAGGTGACCGACGGCACGATCGCCGAGATCGACCAGCTGCTGGCCGCCAAGGAAAAAGAAATCCTCACCGTCTGAGGCTGCCGTCATGTCCAACGCCGCCGCGCCCGCAACGGAAGGACCCGATCGGTCCGACGCGCCTGCGCATGTCGCCATCATCATGGATGGCAACGGGCGTTGGGCCGCCGCGCGCGGTTTGCCGCGGGCCGAAGGTCATCGCCGCGGCGTGGAGGCCTTGCGCCGCGTGGTGCGCGCCTCGCACGAGCTCGGCATCCGCTATCTCACCATCTTCTCGTTCTCGTCGGAGAACTGGTCGCGTCCGGCGAGCGAGATCGGCGATCTGTTCGGCCTGCTCAGGCGGTTCATCCGCAACGATCTCGCGAGCCTGCATCGCGACGGCGTCAAGGTCCGCATCATCGGCGAGCGCGACGGGCTCGAGAGCGACATCTGCGCGCTGCTCAACGAGGCCGAGGAACTGACGCGCGACAATTCGCGTCTCACGCTCGTCGTCGCCTTCAACTACGGCTCGCGGCAGGAGATCGCGAAGGCGGCACAGAAGCTCGCGCGCGAGGTCGCGGAGGGCAGGCGCGATCCTGCCACGATCGACGCCGAGACGCTTGGGGCGCATCTCGATGCGCCCGACATTCCCGATCCCGATCTCATCATCCGCACCAGCGGCGAGCAGCGCCTGTCCAACTTCCTGATGTGGCAGGCGGCCTATAGCGAGCTCGTGTTCGTGCCGATCCACTGGCCCGATTTCGACAAGGCGGCGCTGGAAGGCGCGATCGCCGAATTCGCCAGGCGCGAGCGCCGTTTCGGCGGCCTGGTCGCGAAAACCGCCTCGTGAGCGAACCCGAGACCGTACCGGCTGGCTCGAAGCCTGCCCCAAGCAATCTCGTGATGCGGGTCCTCGCAGCGCTGGTGCTGGCGCCGCTTGCCATTGCGCTCGCTTATGCCGGCGGCTGGCTGTGGGCGCTCCTCGTCACGCTGGTGTCGATCGGGCTGTTCGCGGAATGGCTGATGGTGGTGGGCGCGGGGTCCGTTGCGCTGACCGCGTGCGGAACGATCGTCCTCGCCATCATGGGCTTCTGCGTCGCCTTCGGCGCGCTCAAGACCGCAATCGTCACCGGCCTCGTTGGCGGGGCCATCGTGACGCTGATCGCGCGAGGCAAGTTCGTCTGGGCGGCCGCCGGATTCGCCTATGCATCGGCGGCGCTGCTGGCCTCGATCCTGGTACGGCAGGATCTCGTGAACGGCTTTGCCGCGCTGATGTTCGTGCTGCTCGTGGTGTGGGTGACCGACATTGGCGGCTATTTCGCCGGCCGCGGCATTGGCGGACCGAAGCTGTGGCCGCGCGTGAGCCCGAAGAAGACCTGGGCCGGCGCGCTCGGCGGCTTTGCCGCCAGCCTTGCGGTCGCTGCCGGCTTTGCGGCTTGCGGGCTCGGGAAGGCGGTTCCACTGCTGCTCGTCAGCGCCGTCCTGTCGGTGGTCTCGCAGCTAGGCGATCTCTTCGAATCCGCGGTGAAGCGGCGCTTCGGTGTCAAGGATTCCAGTCACTTAATTCCCGGCCATGGCGGTCTACTGGACCGTCTGGACGGTTTTGTCGCCGCCATCCTGGCGGCATGGATTATCGGCTTTCTCCGCCATGGTGTGCATAGCGCCGGAAGCGGTCTTGTGGTTTGGTGAGGATATGAGCGCGGTCCCATTGCGTAACAATAAGGCTGCGGCGTCTGCCGTCCGCAGCGTCACGGTTCTCGGTGCCACCGGCTCGATCGGCGACAGCACGATGGATCTGCTGCGCGCCTCTCCCGAACGCTACCGTGTCGAGGCGCTGACGGCGAACGGCAATGTCGAAGCGCTGGCGAAGCTCGCGAAGGAGTTTTCGGCGCGCTTCGTGGCGATCGCCGACACCTCCAAGTTCGCCGAGCTCAAGGCTGCACTTGCGGGCACGAGCACCGAATGCGGCGCCGGCGAAAGCGCGGTGATCGAGGCCGGCGCGCGTCCGGCCGATTGGGTGATGGCTGCCGTGAGCGGCGCCGCCGGACTGAAGCCGGCGCTCGCCGCGGTCGATCGCGGCGCGCATGTCGCGCTTGCCAACAAGGAATGCCTCGTCTGCGCCGGCGATTTCTTCATGCAGCGCGCGGCGAAGGCCGGCGCCTGCATCCTGCCAGCCGATTCCGAGCATAATGCGCTGTTCCAGGCGCTCGGCTCCGGTAATCGCGACGAGCTGGTCCGTGTCATCATCACGGCATCCGGCGGTCCGTTCCGGACCTGGAAACCTGCCGACATCGAGCAGGCGACGCTTGCCCAGGCGCTGAAGCATCCGAACTGGAGCATGGGCCAGAAGATCACGATCGATTCCGCCTCGATGATGAACAAGGGGCTCGAGGTGATCGAGGCCTCCTATCTGTTCGCGCTCTCGCCCGACGAGATCGACGTTCTTGTTCATCCGCAGTCGATCATCCACGGCATGGTCGAGTTCTCCGACCGTTCGGTCGTGGCCCAGCTCGGCTCTCCCGACATGCGCACCCCGATCGCCCACTGCCTCGGCTGGCCCGACCGCATCAAGGGACCGGCGGCCAAGCTCGATCTGGCCAAGATCGGCCAGCTGACCTTCGAGGCGCCCGATTTCGAGCGGTTCCCCGGACTACGGCTGGCTTACGATTCGCTCCGGACCGGGAAGGGGGCGACCACGGTGTACAATGCCGCCAACGAGGTCGCGGTCGCCGCCTTCATCGCCGGCAAGATCCGGTTCGGCGCGATTGCCCGGCTGGTGGAGGCGACGTTGGAGGACTGGATCCGCGGCGGGAACCAGACGCCTCTGACGTCCGCCGACGATGCAATCTCTGTTGACCATGTTGCTCGAAATAGAGCTGCCGCCCTATTGCCTCAAATTGCCTTAAAGGCATCCTAGATGGTTCGGGGCCAAGGCCTTGCGGCGCTGGATGAGGGAATTCGATGATCGACTTTTTTGTCCATAGTTTCAATACGTTGAGCCATGGGCTCCTCGGCTACGCAGTTCCCTTCCTGTTCGTCCTGACCATCGTCGTGTTCTTCCATGAACTCGGCCATTTTCTGGTCGCGCGCTGGGCGGGCGTTCGGGTGTTAACCTTCTCGCTCGGCTTCGGGCCTGAGCTGGTCGGTTTCAACGACCGCCATGGCACCCGCTGGAAGATCTCGGCGATCCCGCTCGGCGGTTACGTCAAGTTCTTCGGCGACGAGAGCGAGGCTTCGACGCCGTCGGCCGAGACGCTCGCGGCCATGACGGCCGAGGAGCGCGCCGGCAGCTTCCACCATAAGAAGGTCGGCCCGCGCGCCGCCATCGTCGCGGCCGGACCGATCGCCAATTTCATTCTGGGCGCGCTGATCTTCGCCGGCATGGCCCTGTATTACGGCAAGCCGAGCACGATCGCGCGCGTCGACGGCGTCGTCGCCGATGGCGCGGCGGCTGCGGCCGGCTTCAAGATCGGGGACATCGTCGTCCAGATCGACGGCAAGCCGATCGAGAGCTTTGCCGACATGCAGCGGATCGTGGCGATGAATGCCGGTTCGGCGCTTGCCTTCCAGGTGAAGCGCGACGGCGCCATCGTGTCGCTGACCGCGACGCCGGCGCTGCTCGAGCGCAAGGATCCGTTCGGCAACAGCCACCGCCTCGGCGTGCTGGGCGTCGAGCACAAGTCTCAGGCTGGTGAGGCCTCGACCGCACCGGTCGGGGTCGGTGAGGCGCTCAAGATCGGGGTCGAGCAGGTCTGGTTCATCATCACCAGTACCTTCAAGTTCCTGGGCTCGCTGTTTGTCGGAAACGGCAACCCCAACGAGGTCAGCGGCGTCCTCGGAATCGCGAAGATGTCGGGGCAGGCGGCCAGCGCCGGGTTCCAGTTCGTGATCAACCTCTGCGCGGTGCTGTCGGTGTCGATCGGCCTGCTGAACCTGTTCCCGATCCCGCTGCTGGATGGCGGTCACCTTATGTTCTATGCGGCGGAGGTGGTTCGCGGCCGGCCCCTGTCCGAGCGGACTCAGGAAATGGGGTTCCGAATCGGGCTGGGTTTGGTGCTGATGTTGATGGTGTTTGCGACCTACAACGACATCCTGCGGATGGCAGCTTCCTGATAGGGGCTTTTTTGTGGCGTTGCTGTTAGGCAACGTCTTGGAATGAAATTGAAATTGCGGCGCGCTCGGCCGTTTGCGGCGTCGGTGAAATTGGCTACAAGCGGCCTGAACTTGGGGAATCTCCGGACCGGCGTTGGGGTTGGGTCTGGCACGGAATGATAAGGGCGCGTTGCGCAATGAAGTTTGGACTGCGACTCCGGGGGGGCTTGCTTGCCACCCTGATCATGTTCGGCGCGCCGGTGGTTGCCCCGATTGGGGCTGCTCTTGTGTCTTCGTCTGCGCTTGCGCAGACCGTCCAGTCGATTTCCGTCGAAGGAAATCGCCGGGTCGAGGTGGAGACGATCCGCTCCTATTTCAAGCCGGGTCCGGGCGGTCGCCTGGATCAGGGCGCCATCGACGACGGCCTCAAGGCGCTGATCGAGACCGGCCTGTTCCAGGACGTGAAGATCAACCGCGGCGCCGGTGGCCAGATCGTCGTCTCCGTGGTGGAAAACCCGGTGATCGGTCGCATCGCCTTCGAGGGCAACAAGAAGATCAAGGACGAGCAACTCGGCACTGAAGTCCAGTCCAAGGCGCGCGGCACCTTCTCCCGCGCCATGGTGCAGTCCGACACGCTGCGAATCGCCGAAATCTATCGCCGCTCCGGCCGCTACGACGTCCGCGTCACGCCCGAGGTCATCGAGCAGCCGAACAACCGCGTCGATCTCATCTTCACGATCGAGGAGGGCGCCAAGACCGGCGTCAAGTCGATCGAGTTCGTCGGCAATGTCGCGTTCTCGTCCTACCGCCTGCGGGACGTCATCAAGACGCGCGAATCGAACCTGCTGAGCTTCCTTGCCAGCGGCGACATCTACGATCCCGACCGCGTCGAGGCCGACCGCGACCTGATCCGCCGCTTCTACCTCAAGAACGGCTTCGCCGACGTCCAGGTCGTGGCCGCGCTCACCGAATACGATCCGGAGAAGAAGGGCTTCAACGTCACCTTCAAGATCGAGGAAGGCGCCCAATACCGCGTCGGCGCGCTCGACTTCCGTTCCAGCATCCCGAACTTCGATCCGAACTCGATGCGCGCCTATTCGCGCGTCAATGTCGGCTCGCTCTACAACGTCGAATCGGTCGAGAAGTCGGTTGAGGAGATGCAGATCGAGGCTTCGCGCCGTGGCTATGCCTTCGCCGTGGTCCGTCCCGGCGGCGACCGCAACTTCGAGGCGCACACCGTCTCCGTCGTGTTCAACATCGACGAGGGCCCGCGCACCTATATCGAGCGCATCAACCTGCGCGGCAACACCCGCACGCGCGACTACGTCATCCGCCGCGAGTTCGACATCTCCGAGGGCGATGCCTACAACCGCGCACTGGTCGATCGTGCCGAGCGGCGCCTGAAGAACCTCGACTATTTCAAGAGCGTGAAGATCACGACGGAGCCCGGCTCGTCCAGCGACCGCGTCATCCTGATCGTCGACATGGAAGAAAAATCGACCGGCGACTTCTCGATCTCCGGCGGTTACTCCACGACCGACGGCGCGCTTGCCGAAGTCTCGGTCTCCGAGCGCAACCTGCTCGGTCGCGGCCTGTTCGCCAAGGCGTCGGTGACCTATGGCCAGTACGCACGCGGCTATTCGCTGTCGTTCGTCGAGCCGTATCTGCTCGACTACCGCGTCGCGCTGGGCCTCGACCTCTATCAGCGTGAGCAGAAGTCCAACAGCTACATCTCCTACGGCACCAAGACGCTCGGCTTCTCGCCGCGCCTCGGCTTCTCCTTGCGTGAAGATCTGGCGCTGCAGCTGCGCTACTCGATCTATCGGCAGGAAATCACGCTGCCGTTCTACCTGGCGAACTGTAACAACATCGCCGGCCCGGCGTTCAACCCGAGCCCGGCCTTCGCTGCGTCGCAGGTTCCGCCGATCGATTTGAGCTCGACCAACGGCCTCGGCTGCTACAGCGACGGCGAAGCCTCGCTGCCGGTGCGCAAGGAGCTTGCCAACGGCAAGACCCTGACCTCGGCGCTCGGCTACTCTCTGAGCTACAACACGCTGGACAACAACAAGAACCCCACCGACGGTCTGCTCGTCGACTTCCGGCAGGACTTCGCCGGCGTCGGCGGCGACGTCACCTACCTGAAGAGCGTTATCGACGCGAAGTACTACACCCCGCTGGTGTCTGACATCGTCGCCGTCGCGCGCCTTCAGAGCGGCATCCTGACCAAGATGGGCAGCGATCTGCGGATGCTCGACCACTTCCAGATGGGCCCGAACCTCGTCCGCGGCTTTGCTCCGAACGGCATCGGCCCGCGCGACCTGAACCCCTTTGGCACGCAGGATGCGCTCGGCGGCACCAAGTACTGGGGCGCTTCGATGGAATTGCAGATGCCGTTCTGGTTCCTGCCGAAGGAAGTCGGTCTGAAGGGCGCGGTCTATGCTGACGCCGGCGGTCTGTACGACTATCAGGGACCGACGACCTGGACGGCGACCGGTGAGACGACCACCACAAGGAACTCAAACTGCATCCCGTCCACCATCAATCCGGCGACGGCGGGCACCTGTACCGGCCTCGTGTACGACGACAGCAAGGTGATCCGCTCGTCGGTCGGTGTCGGCCTGATCTGGCAGTCGCCGTTCGGACCGCTGCGCTTCGACTACGCCGTGCCGCTCAGCAAGGGCAAGTATGACCGCACGCAGGAGTTCCGGTTCGGCGGCGGCACCTCGTTCTAATTCGATCAGCAGGGCATGATCCGGCCCCCTTGGGTTTCCCTTGGGTTTTCCTTGGGGCCGGTCTCCAATAAGATCGTGCTCAATCCGGGAGAAAAGGCATGATGCGGTTTGGCCGCTTCATGTCGAAGCCGGACCGCGACGGGGTGGAATGGCGCAGCCGACCTTCTTCACAAAGCCGCCTGCGACGGCGCTGGCCGATATTGCCACGCTGACAAAGGCGCTGCTGGTCGACCCCACCAGGGGCGATCACGTCATCACGGGCCTGGCCTCGCTCGACGAAGCCGGCCCGATGCATCTGGCGTTCTTCGACAACCTAAAATATGCCGATCAGCTCAAGGCGACCAGAGCGGGTGCCTGCCTGGTCAGCCCGCGCTTCGAGGCCCAGGTGCCCGCACACGTCGCCGTGCTGCGGGCGGCGCAGCCGTTCCGCGCCTTCGTCAGGATCGCGCGGGAATGGCATGGCGACGCGCTGAGGCCGCAATCCTGGGTCGGCAATGACGGCATCGCGCCGTCGACCATCATCGATCCCACGGCCCGGCTCGAGGACGGCGTGATCGTCGACCCCCTGGCGGTCATCGGTGCGGATGTCGAGATCGGCAGCGGCACGGTGGTCGGCGTCGGCGCCGTGATCGGCCCCGGCGTCAAGATCGGCCGGGACTGCAATGTCGGCGCCCGCACCGCCATCCAGTGCGCGCTGATCGGCAACGATGTGCTGATCCATCCGGGCTGCTCGATCGGCCAGGACGGTTACGGCTTCATATTCTTCGGCCCTGAGGGGCACCTGAAGGTGCCGCAGACCGGGCGCGTGCTGATCCAGAACAATGTGGAGGTCGGCGCTGGCACCACCATCGATCGTGGGTCCCTGCGCGACACCGTGATCGGCGAGGGCACCAAAATCGACAACCAGGTCCAGATCGGCCACAATGTGACGATCGGCCGGAATTGCCTGCTGGCGGCCCAGATCGGGCTGGCCGGCAGTTTGACCATCGGCGACAATGTGGCGCTGGGAGCAAAGGTGGGCATCAACAATCACCTCAAGATCGGCGACGGAGCCCAGGTCACTGCGATGAGCGGCGTCAAGGACGACATCCCGCCGAACGGACGCTGGGGTGGTTTTTTCGCCAAGCCGACCAAGCAGTGGTTCAAGGAAATTATCGCGGTGGAGCGCCTGGTACGCGACAGCAGGGCCGATCCGAAGGACGAGGGACGGGAATGACGGAGGGATCTCCTATTAAGTTCGAGCTGGTGGACATCAACGCGATCCTCCAGACGCTGCCGCACCGCTTTCCGATGCTGCTGATCGACCGCGTGATCAACATCCGCGCCGATTACAGCGGCATCGGCATCAAGAACGTCACCTTCAACGAGCCGGCCTTCCAGGGGCATTTCCCCGAGCGCCCGGTCTATCCCGGCGTCATGATGATCGAGGCGATGGCGCAGACGGCGGGCGTGATCGGCATCAAGTCGGTCGAGGGCACCGAGAAACCGCGCGCGGTCTATTTCCTCACCATCGACAAGTGCAAGTTCCGCAAGCCCGTGCTCCCTGGCGATACCATCGAGTATCACATGCGCTCGCTCGGCCGCCGCAAGACCATGTGGTGGTTTCACGGCGATGCCAAGGTCAACGGCCAGGTCGTCGCCGAGGCCGACGTCGGCGCCATGCTGACCGACTGAGTGGCTTACGACCCCGCGGACGGGCTCATACGCCGCAATCGTAGCGGCTGCCCGCTGCCTCGCGTCTGATCTTCTGGTTGAAGAACTGGCCCATGGACGGCGCGCCCAGGAGGCTGTCGACCGTTTCGGGATCAACGCCGCAATAGCGGTCATACGCGCCGTTGATCGCGACGATCAGGTCCTGCTGCGCGCGGTCGTAGCAGACGCGCTGAAGCACCGTGCTGCGGGTGATGTCGCGGCATTCGAATGTCGCGAGGTCGACGGGCCGGTGTCCGCCGGTCTCGACCGTCTCGGAGACGACCGGTGCGGCCGCGAGCTGTGCGAGCAGTATTGCCAGGGCCCTGACCACGATAGCTGAAGCTCCGCATGAACGTGTTGATGGGCCGGGAAGGCCGCCTCATCCGGCACGTGAAACACGTCGAGATCATGCGTCACTGGACAGATCGGGCATAGTCGGGCTAACCAGCGGAAAACCGAACGACTTCAACACATAACCAGACCTTCTTGACGAGTTAGATTGCTTGATGAGCAAGATTGATCCCACCGCACGGGTCGAGGACGGCGCCGTGATCGGCGAGGGTACCGAGATCGGCCCCTATTGCATCATCGGCCCGAATGCCGTGATCGGCGCGAGCTGCAAGCTGATCGGACAGGTCACCGTCATCGGCCACACCTCGGTCGGCGACAACTGCGTGATCTCGCCGTTCGCGGTGCTCGGCGGCGCGCCCCAGGATCTGAGCTACAAGGGCGAGCCGACCCGGCTCGAGATCGGCGCGGGCTGCACCATCCGCGAAGGCGCGACGATGAACGTCGGCACCATCAAGGGTGGCGGGCTGACGCGCGTCGGCAGCGGCGGCTACTTCATGAACAACAGCCATGTCGGCCATGACTGCATGGTCGGCGACAGCGTGATCTTCGCGACGTCGGCGACGCTCGGCGGCCACTGCGAGATCGGTGATGCCGTCTATATCGGCGGCCTGTCTGCCGTGCATCAGTTCACGCGCATCGGCCCGTATGTCATGGTCGGCGGGGTCTGCGGCGTACGCGACGACGTCATCCCTTATGGGCTGGTCAACGGTCAATATGCGGTGCTGGAGAGCCTCAACCTGATCGGCATGAAGCGGCGCAAGTTCACCAAGCAGCGGCTTGCGACCGTGCGCGCGTTCTACCAGAAGCTCTTCCACGGCCCAGGCACCTTCGCCGAGCGGCTCGAAGCGTCCAGGCCGCTGGCCGGCGAAGATCCGGCGATCGCCGAGATCCTCGGCTTCATCGGCAAGGGCAAGCGTCCGCTCTGTCTTCCCGCCATCGAGAAGTGAACCTGCGATGGCCGCGGACATGACATCGGCGGCGGCAGGGATTTCATCGCCCGTCGGCGTGGTCGCCGGCGGCGGCGCCATGCCGTTTGCGGTTGCCGACTCGCTCGCCACGCGCGGCATCACGCCGGTGCTGTTTCCGCTGCGCGGCGCCTGCGATCCGGTGCAGGTGGAAAAGTTCCGCCACCGCTGGATCTCAGTCGGCCAGCTCGGGCGCGCGATGCGGCTGTTCCGCGAGGAGGGCTGCCGCGACCTCATCTTCATCGGCACCTTGGTGCGGCCTTCGCTTTCGGAGATCCGGTTCGACTTCACGACATTGCGGTTGCTCGGCAATGTCATCCGTGCCTTTCGCGGCGGGGACGATCATCTGCTGTCGGGCGTCGGGCGCATTCTCGAACAAGGCGGCTTTCGCATGGTCGGGATCAAGGACGTTGCGCCCGACCTCTTGATGCCCGAGGGCTGCATCAGCCGCGCCTGGCCGAGCGACACCAGCAAGACCGACATCGAGCGCGGCCGCGCGGTCCTGACCGCGCTCGGGCCGTTCGACATCGGCCAGGCCGCCGTGGTGATCGACGGCCATGTGGTGGCGGTCGAGGATATCGAGGGCACCGACGCGCTGCTCGCGCGCGTCGCGCGGCTGCGCGAGGAGGGCCGCATTCGCGCGGCGACGGGCCGCGGCGTGCTGGTGAAGGCGCCGAAGAGCAGCCAGGACCTGCGTTTCGACCTGCCGACGATCGGCCCGCGCACCATCGAGGGCGTCGCGAGAGCCGGCCTCGCCGGCATCGCCGTGATCGCCGGCAACACCATTGCCGCCGAGCCGCAGGCGATGATCGCGCTCGCCGACGCAAAGTACCTCTTCATCATCGGCCTGCCGGCGTGATGCAGGGTCGCGATCCCAAGCGAAAGATCTTCCTGATCGCCACGGAGGAATCCGGCGACCGGCTCGGCAGCGCCTTGATGAAGGTGCTGCGCCAGCGCCTCGGCGACGGCGTGCAGTTCGAAGGCGTCGGCGGCCGCACCATGGCGCGCGAGGGGCTCGAGACGCTGTTCCCGATCGAGGAGCTGTCGATCGTCGGTTTCGCCGCGGTGGCGCAGCAATTGCCGAAGATCCTGCGCTTGATCCGCGAGACCGCGGACGCCGTGCTGGAGGCCGTGCCCGACGCGCTCGTCATCATCGACAGCCCCGATTTCACCCATCGCGTCGCGCGCCGCGTGCGGGCGCGCAATCCTGCGATCCCGATCGTCGACTACGTCTCGCCGCAGCTCTGGGCCTGGCGGCCGGGACGGGCGCGGACCATGCTCGGCTATGTCGATCACGTCCTCGGCCTGTTGCCGTTCGAGCCGGAGGAATACCGCAAGCTCGGCGGGCCGCCATGCAGCTATGTCGGCCATCCCTTGATCGAGCAATTGGGGTCGCTGCGGCCGAATGCGGAGGAGCAGAAGCGCCGCAACAGTGAGCCGCCGGTGCTGCTGGTGCTGCCCGGCAGCCGGCGCAGCGAGATCCGGCATCATATCGAGGTGTTTGGCGCGGCGCTCGGCCGGTTGCAGGCGGAGGGGCGCGCGTTCGAACTGATGCTGCCGACCATGCCGCATCTCGAAGCCACCGTCCGCGAAGGCATCGCCAGTTGGCCGGTCAAGCCGCAGATCGTGATCGGCGAGGCCGAGAAGCGCGCCGCCTTCCGGATCGCGCACGCCGCGCTGGCGAAATCCGGCACGGTGACGCTGGAACTGGCGCTATCGGGCATTCCGATGGTGACGGCCTATCGCGTCGGCGCCATCGAGGCCTTCATCCTGCGCCGCGCGATCCGCGTCTCCTCGGTGATCCTTGCCAATCTGGTGATCGGTGAGGATGTCATTCCGGAGTTTTTGCAGGAAGACTGCACGCCGGAGAAGCTCGCGCCGGCGCTCTCTGCGTTGGTCACCGAGACGCCGCAGCGCCAGCGGCAGGTCGAAGCCTTCGCCCGGCTCGACACCATCATGTCCACTGGCAACAAATCGCCGAGCGTGCTCGCCGCCGACGTCGTGCTCGCGACGATGCGGAAGGGGCGGCGGGCGAGCTAGCCGAGGCCGCCGTCGACCTGAAAACACTGGCGCGTGATGCGCTGGCTCTCATCGGAGGCGAGGTACAGCGCCATGTTGGCGATGTCGTCGGGTGTCACTGCATCGGGAATGGCCTGACGCGCACGAATCTCGGCGATGGTCTGCTCGTCGGGATACCACAGCCGGCGCTGGCGTTCGGTGATCACCATGCCGGGCGCAATGGCGTTGACGCGGATGCGGTCGGGACCGACCAGCCGCGCCAGTGAGTTGGTGAAGCCGACGATCGCCGCCTTTGCCGCGGCGTAGACCGGCAGCGCCGGCCCGCCGCGCATCCAGGCGATCGACGACATGTTGATGATCGAGCCGCCGCCGCGCGCCTGCATCTGCGGCACCACGGCTTGTGCGGCGAAGAAGACGTGCTTGAGGTTGACGCCGATCATCCAATCGAACTCGGCGGGCGTCACCTCCGCAAGCACCTGGCGCTGGTCGTTGGCGGCGTTGTTGACGAGGACCGCGGCATCGCCGAGCGATCCGTGGACCTGCGCGATCGCGGCGCGCAAGGCGTCGATGTCCAGGAGGTCGCAGCGCACGAACAGTGGTGCCGCGCCGGACGCGGCCGCCACCTCCTCGATCAGCGATCCGCCGGCCGCTTCGTCGATATCGAGGAACGCGACGCGGGCGCCCTGGGCCGCGAAGGCGCGCACGAAGGCGGCACCGATGCCGCTGGCGCCACCGGTGATCAGCACCACGCGGTCCGCGAGGCCGGCATAGCTCGTCTGGGTCATGCGATCAGTCGCTCCGTCTCGGGGTCGAACAGGCAGATGCGGCGGGTGTCGAGCGCGAACGGCGCCATGGCGCCCGGCGTGGGACGGATGTCGGGCGAGATGCGCGCCTGCGCGGGCTCGCCGCCTAGCCGCAGCAGAACGATCGTCTCGGCCCCGGTGGGCTCGACCATCTCGACCGGCGCGGTGACGACGACGGGTGTGCCGGTGCTACCGGAGAACACGCGGTCCCCCTCGGCGATGCATTCCGGCCTGATCCCGAGCACCACCTCGCGGCCGACATAGGACGCCGCGGCATCGTAACCCTGGAGGCGGAGCCGGACCTCGTCCGGCCGTCCCGCGCCGATCACGACCACCGGCCCGTCGGCGTCGGCATCGAGCCGTGCGGGCATCGTGTTCATGGGCGGCGAGCCCATGAAGCGGGCGACGAACAGATTGGCGGGATAACGATACACGGTATCGGGGTCGGCAAACTGCTGCACGCTGCCCTGATGCATCACCGCGATCCGGGTCGCCATCGTCATCGCCTCGATCTGGTCGTGGGTGACATAGACGATGGTGGCGCCGATGCGCTGGTGCAGGCGCTTGATCTCCATCCGCATCTCCACGCGCAGTTTTGCGTCGAGATTGGAGAGCGGCTCGTCGAACAGGAAGAGCAGGGGATCGCGCACCAGCGCCCGGCCCATCGCCACGCGCTGACGCTGGCCGCCGGAGAGCTGCGACGGCTTGCGGCCGAGCAGGGGTTCGATCTGGAGTAGGCGAGCCACATTCGCCAGCGCTTTATCCTGCTCGGCCTTCGGCACGTGACGGCATTCCATGCCGAAGGTGATATTCTGGCGCACCGTCATGGACGGATAGAGCGCGTAGGACTGGAACACCATGGCGATGTCGCGGTCTTTGGGCGGGACGTCGTTGACGACGCGTCCGCCGATCTCGATCGTCCCCGCGCTCGGGCGATCGAGACCGGCCACGATGTTGAGCAGCGTGGACTTGCCGCAGCCGGACGGCCCCACCAGCACGGTGAACTCGCCGCTCTCGATATCGAGATCGATGCCCTTCAGCACCTCCAGATTGGCGTAGCGCTTGGACAAGGCACGGATGCTCAGCGCTGCCATGACGGCTCCATCATTTCACGGCTCCGGCGGTCAGGCCGCGTACGAAGTACTTGCCGCCGATCAGGTAGATCAGCAGGGTCGGCAGAGCGGCGATCATCACCGCGGCGCTTTGCACGCCATGCTGCGGGATATCGGCGACCGCGGCGGACAGGGCGATCAGCGCGGCGGTGACCGGCTGCTGCTGACCGGTCGTGAATGTCACGCCGTAGAGAAACTCGTTCCAGATATGCGTGAACTGCCAGATCACGGTGACGACCAGGATAGGCGGCGAGAGCGGCAGGATGATGCGCCAGAAAATACGAAAGAACCCGGCGCCATCGATTCGCGCGGCTCTGATCAACTCCTGCGGGATGGCAGTGTAGTAGTTGCGGCAGAACAAGGTGGTGAAGGAAAGCCCCTGGATCGTGTGGATCACGACCAGGCCCGTCAGCGTGTTCATCAGGCCCGTATCGCGCAGCACGATGGTCCAGGGCAGCAAACGCATCTGCTGCGGAAGGAAGATGCCGAGCGTGACGATACCGTAAATCCAGCTATCGCCGCGAAAGCGCCAGAGCGAAACCGCGTAACCGGCGATCGCACCAAGCAGGGTGGAGAAGATCGTCGCGGGAATGGTCACGAGCGCGGAGTTCAGCACGTATGGCCGGATGCCGGCGCACGTCTCGGCGACGCAGAAACCGCTCCAGGCGGTGGCGTAATTGCTCCAGGCCAGATGTTGCGGCCAGCCGATCATCGACCCCTGCGCGATCTCCTCGTTGCTGCGGAGCGAATTCAGCACGACAACAGCCAGTGGCGCGAGCCATGCTACCGCGATCAAGAAAACGACGAGATAGATCAAAATCCGGCTTGGTGCGAAGGTTCGGTCACGCATGGTTCGCCCGCCGCTGCTGGACATATCGCCACGCTGCATAGGGCAGCAGCACCGCGAGAAGAATGAGCAGCATGAGCACTGCCGCCGCCGCTCCTCGTCCGAGCAGGCTGCGCTGGAACATCAGGTCATAGACAACAAGCGCTGGAAGCTGCGTCGCGATTCCAGGCCCGCCATTGGTGAGCGCGCGGACGAGGTCGAAGGTCGAAATCGCGAACTGCAGCTGGATGACGATGACGGTGATGGTGATCGGCCACAGCGTCGGCAGGATGACGCGGCGGTACATCCGGATCGGTCCGGCGCCGTCGATCTGCGCGGCCTTGATCAGGTCGGCATCGACGGAGCGGAGGCCGGCGAGGAAGAGCGCCATGGCAAAGCCCGAGGATTGCCAGATCGCAGCGATGACAATGGTCCAGATGGCCATGTCGCGGTCGATCAGCCAGTCGAACCGGAAGGAAGTCCAGCCGAGGTCGTGGACCAGCTTCTGGATTCCAAGGCCGGGGTTGAGCAGCCAGCTCCAGACCGTGCCCGTGACCACGAACGACACCGCCAGGGGGTACAGGAAGATGGATCGCAGCAGGTTCTCGCCGCGAATGCGCTGATCGAGCAGGATCGCAAGCATGAGGCCGGTCGCCAGACTCAGCAACACGAAGGCGCTGCCAAAGAGCAGCAGATTGTCGAGGGCGATCTGCCAGTTTCGCGATGCCGCAACCGCGGAATAGTTGCGCAAACCCACCCAGCCCGAGACCGGGACCAGAGTGGATGGCGTGAACGATATCCAGATCGTCCACAGCGAAAACGCAATGAGGTGCGCAGCCGACAACAGCAGCGGCACCCAGATCGTCAGAACTTCGGGCAGCCGGCGCACCACGTCAGAGGCCGCCGGCCGGCCCAGTCCTGTCGAGACGACGTTGGTCAACGTGCGCCCTCGACGGCCTCGGCGAGGCGTTTGGCCGCCTGCTCCGGCTTGATCGTCTTGTTCTTCACGTACTCCGTGATCACATCGATCATCGCCGCGGTCATCCCGTTTTCCTGCGCCATATTGTGCGCGAGGCTAGGACCGCCTGATTGCTGGCGATGGCATCTTTCAGAGCAGCTGCGGTCCGCCGCTGACCGTCCGACCAGCCTTCGCCGGACAGATCGACATCGGTGCGCACGGGGATCGATCCCGTGATCTGCGAATACATCGTCTGGATCGCGGGATCCATGACGAGCTGGGCCATCAGCGTCTGGCCGGCTTGTAGGTCGGGCTCCTTGCGCTGCCAGAATATGAAGGCATCGGCATTCAACAGGAAGACCGGCTTGGCGTTGTCGCTGGGGCCTGGCGCGATGATGAAGTCCTCGAGCTTGAAACCGGCATTGCGCAATACGCCCTGCGCCCAACCGCCCATGATCATCATGCCCATGTCGCCGTCGATGAAGCGCTTCAGGTTGGTCGAAAAGTGTTGGGCGCCGACGTTGGGGTCCATCCAGTCGGCGATCTTTCGCACCTGTGCGAACGCGGCCTTGATCTCCGGACCCTCCAGGGTCTTCTTCTCGAGATTCATGATGGCCGCGCGGTATGCGATGGGACTGATGCCCGCCAGAGCGGCCTCGAATTTCTGCCCATCGTCGGGGCGGGTGCCGCCATTGGCGACGGGATATGCGACGCCGCCTGATTTCATCTTTTCGGCGAGATCATTGAAGTCGGCCCAGGTGACCGGGATCTTGTCGGCCTTGGCCTTGTCCATCGCGCGCCTGGAGAGGAACAGCATGTTGGTGCTGTAGATCTGCAACGGCAGCGCGATCCACTTGCCGCCCGGCTTGTGCAATTTCGCGAGGTCTGGCGCGACGACCTTCTCGTAACCTGCAGCAGCGACGACAGCGTCGAGATCGACGGTCGGGGCGATCTTCGACCAGGCCGCGATCTCGGGGCCCTTGAGCTGCGAACATGCCGGCGGATCGCCGGCAATGATCTGAGCGCGCAGCTTGTTCATCATCTCGGTGGTGAACCCAGGGACGGGCGAGTGCTGCCAGACCCCGCCTTTCTCCTCGAATTTCTTGCCGAGCGCGGTGATCGCCGCGCCGTCGCTGCCTGCGGACCATTGCGAGATCGCGGTGAGGCGCGGCTTGACCGCGCCTTGCGCCCGGGCAATTGCCGGCAGCGCGAGCGCGGCAGCAGACCCAGCGAGCAGACGGCGCCTTGTTGTTGTGATCGGCATGGCAAGTTCCTCCCGGTGTGAACTCTTTTGCGCGACAGCCGCGCAGCTTCAGGGCATCTCAGGCGGCCTCCGTCGATGCGGCCGGCATACCGCCGCGGCAAGCAAGGCAGAACGCAGCGAACGCCAGCGCGGCCCTGGGATCATTGCCGTTCGAGGGCGGCACGAAAGCGAGCGACACCTGCGCATGCTCAGGGCCACCGAGCAGGCTGGCGTCGACGCCGTCGACCAGCGCCTTTCGATCGTCCTCCGCAAGGAGCGACGGCCAGCCACTGATTGCAACGCCGCGGCATGGCTTGACGTTCAGCGTGTTGCCGATCGCGAGCCCCAGCCGGAACAGCCGCCGGCGCAGTTCCTGGCGCGCGCGCGCCGAGAGCGGGACCGCGGTCACCCAATCGCTGCCGAGCTGAAGCAATTCGGCCTCGGAAACACCAAGGAGCTCGGCCAGGGCGGGAAGCGACGTATAGGCTTCGACGCAACCGTGATGGCCGCAGCGGCAGCGCGGTCCGTCGGTGCCGAACACCATGTGGCCGAGTTCGACCGGCTGGAGTGCATCGGCCTCGGTCGGATCGTCCACCCAGGTGCCTGCGACGCCCTGGCCGACGAAGACGAAGAGATGCGCGCCGCTGAACGGATAATTCTCCCTGCGGCAGCGGTGAAAGGTGGCGTGCGCGACGACCGAGTTGGTGAACTCGACCGGCACGCCGGCGAACATCTGGGCGAGCATGGCGCCGATGCGCCCGACGTCGCAGGGGATGATCGGATTGGCCGACATGCTCAGCCGGCCGAGGCCTGGAATGGAGACGCCGATCTGTGCAAGCGCGATGCGGCGCCGCCGCGTCCAGTCACGCAGCAATGTCAGCGCCTCGCGAAACACCCCGCCGACGGACTCGGCCGTGGGCTTTGCCGGTAGCGCCACACGCTCCGTATAGTGCAACTCGCCCGACAAGGTCCCAACGCCGACGCTGAGCCACTGGCCGGTCAGCTCGACGGCCGCAAGCGCCACCGAACCATCGAGCGACACCAGGCCCGTCGGGCCGCCGACGTAAGGGGCAGGGCGCCGCACCTCCTCGATCAGGCCTTCGGCTTTCAGATCAAACAGGATGCGCGAGAGGCTCGCTTCCGACAGGCGCACGGCCTTGGCCAGAGGCGGGCGAAACGAACCGCCCGACTGAAGCAGATGAGTCAAAATGGCAGCGCGCGTCTGCCGCCGACTTCTCGGCTGCTCCGGCATTTCCATCCCTGTCGTCATTCTTACTTAGTGTAAGAATTTGCGCGCGGAGCGTTTCAACTGTCAAGCGTTTGCGGGGGAGAGGCACCGACTTGTTGTTGTGCGCGGCAACAAGATTGATGAGCGCAGCCTGCATTCGCAGAGCAGCGACACCACTCAGGAGAGACGGGCGACGTCGACGATGATCCGGTTGCGATTGTCCGGGTCGACCAGGACTGGCAACTCGTCCCCGACGACGGTGCGGCTTTCGCGGCGGCGCGAGCTGCTGAATGACATGCGCGTAACCGCTTCCCAACCCGGTCCGCCGTTCGGGTCGTTCACCGAGACTGCAATGTCCCACGTCCCGCCCGGAGCGCTGCTCGGTTGCACCTCGTGCGCGGTCAACACCTTCGCCGTGGTCGGGATCAGGCCGAGGGCTGCGGCGCCGCCGGCAAGCGCAATCTCCATCTGCTGAGGCGTCAGGCCATTGACCAGACCGGGCGACGATGCCGAGTGCTCCACCTCGCGCCAGATGCCGGGAAACGGCCGGCGGCTTGGCGTGTCGGCCTGCTGCTCGCCGCGCAAATGCTCCGCGAGCCGTTCGGACGCGTCTCGCTCGGTCGGCACCAAATCCCATTCGATCCTGAACCGTGTGGGATCAGCGAGGTCCAGGGTGACCGGAAGCACCGTCCCGGGACGCGGCCATTTCGGCTTGGGAACGTCGTAAGCGCTGTACCGCACGGCGGTCGCCGCGATGCGCTCCGCGGTGACGACCCCGTCAATGTCGCACCGGGGATAAAGCACCATCTCGCCGGCCGCATCGGGGAACGGTGAACAGGCCACCACCTGCAGCCATCCGTCCACCGGGTTCGTGATCCGCATCGGCTCGCCCTGCGCTTTGCTCGCTGTTCCCGGTATCCTGCCAAACAAAAACGGCGCCATCGTGAGATGGCACCGTTTCGAAAGCCGTGCTGGCTGAAGACTTACTTGCGATCCTTGATCGCCACGTAGTCGCGGCGGGTGACGCCGGTGTAGAGCTGGCGCGGACGGCCAATCTTTTGCTGCGGATCCTCGATCATCTCGCTCCACTGGCTGATCCAGCCGACGGTGCGGGCGACCGCGAACAGCACGGTGAACATCGAGACCGGAAAGCCCATCGCCTTCAGCGTGATGCCCGAATAGAAGTCGACGTTCGGGTAGAGCTTGCGGTCGATGAAGTACTGGTCGCTGAGCGCGATCTTCTCGAGCTCCATCGCCACCTTCAGCATCGGATCGTCGCCATGGCCGGTCTCCTTGAGCACGGCGTGACACATCTTCTGCATGATCTTGGCGCGCGGATCGTAGTTCTTGTAGACGCGATGACCGAAGCCCATCAGGCGGACTTCGCTGTTCTTGTCCTTCACCTTGGCGATGAATTCCGGAATCTTGTCGACCGAACCGATCTCGGCGAGCATCGCGAGCGCGGCTTCGTTGGCGCCGCCATGGGCCGGGCCCCAGAGGCAGGCGATGCCGGCGGCGATGCAGGCGAACGGGTTGGCGCCGGAGGAGCCGGCGATGCGCACCGTCGAGGTCGAGGCGTTCTGCTCGTGGTCGGCGTGCAGGATGAAGATCTTGTCCAGCGCGTCAGCCAGCACCGGATTGATCTTGTACTCCTCGCACGGCACGGCGAAGCACATGTGCAGGAAGTTCTCGGCGAACTTCAGCGAGTTCTTCGGATACACGAAGGGCTGGCCGATCGTGTACTTGTAGGCCATCGCCGCCAGCGTCGGGATCTTCGCGATCATGCGCATGGAAGCGATCATGCGCTGCTTCGGGTCGTTGATGTCGGTGGAGTCGTGGTAGAACGCGGCGAGCGCGCCGACGGAGGCCACCATGACGGCCATCGGATGGGCGTCGCGGCGGAAGCCCTGGAAGAAGCGGGCCATCTGCTCGTGCACCATCGTGTGATGGATCACGCGGTCGTCGAAATCCTTCTTCTGCGCGGCGGTCGGCAGGTTCCCGTAGAGCAGGAGGTAGCAGGTCTCCAGGAAGTCGCCGTTCTCGGCGAGCTGCTCGATCGGATAGCCGCGGTATTCCAGCACGCCCGCGTCGCCGTCGATATAGGTGATCTTGGACTGGCAGCTCGCGGTCGAGGTGAAGCCCGGGTCATAGGTGAACAGGCCCGACTGGCCGTAGAGCTTGCCGATATCGATGACATCAGGCCCGACGCTGCCGCTGTGGATCGGGAGATCGTAGTTCTTGTTTCCGACCGTCAGCGTGGCGGTCTTATTGCTTGCTTTTGCGTCCATCGTAGGTCCCCGATGTATGGTGAAACGGGCCGGACCCGGAAGGTCCCAATAACATGGTGGGGCAGGCCGGATGTTCCAGAAGGTACGGGGGAGATGGGTATATTATTGCTGTGTGCGCTGCAAGATGGCGCCGCGCATGCTCGACTTACGTCTAGCCTGGTCCCTGCCTAGTCCCTGGCCTGATCCTTAAGCCGGCCCAAACTTTCCTGGCGTCCCAGCACGTCCAAAACCTCAAATATACCAGGCGACGTGGTCCGTCCGGTCAGCGCGGCCCGTAAGGGCTGGGCGACCGCGCCAAGCTTGAGACTATTTTCCTCGGCAAAGGCGCGCAGCGCGGCTTCCGTCGTGGCGCCGCTCCATGTCTCGACATTCTCCAGCGCGGAATGAAGCTGGCCGATCAGCTTGCGGTTGTCGGGCGTCAGCAGCGCCTGCGCCTTGGGATCGAGCTCCAGGGGCCGGTCGGCGAAGATGAAATAGGCGCTGTCGATCAGCTCGATCAGCGTCTTGGCGCGCTCCTTCAGGGCCGGCATGGCCTTGAGAAGCTGCGCGCGCGTGGTGTCGTTTAACTTGGCCTTAAGCTCGTCGCGGCTGGGCACGACGTGGTCCAGCACATCCTCGAACATCTTCACGAGTGATTGATCGTCGGCGTGGCGGATGTAATGGCCGTTGAGGTTTTCGAGCTTGGCGAAGTCGAAGCGAGCGGCGGCGCGGCCTACGCTCGAGAGGTCGAACGCCGCGATCATCTCCTCGGTCGAGAAGATCTCCTGGTCGCCATGGCTCCAGCCGAGCCGCACGAGGTAGTTGCGGAGTGCGGCCGGCAGGTACCCCATGGCGCGGTAGGCGTCGACGCCGAGTGCACCGTGGCGCTTCGACAGCTTCGAGCCGTCCGGGCCGTGGATCAGGGGGATGTGGGACATGCTCGGCAGCGCCCAGCCCATCGCATCATAGATCTGCTTCTGGCGGGCGGCGTTGATCAGATGGTCGTCGCCGCGGATGACGTGGGTGACGCCCATGTCGTGGTCGTCCACGACCACCGCGAGCATGTAGGTCGGGTTGCCATCGCCGCGCAAAAGGACGAGGTCGTCGAGGTTCTCGTTCTGCCAGACCACGCGGCCCTGGACCTGGTCCTCGATCACGGTCTCGCCGGTCTGCGGCGCGCGCAGGCGAATGGTGGGCTTGACGTCGCTCGGAGCCGTGGCCGGGTCGCGGTCCCGCCACATGCCGTCATAGAGGCGGGTGCGGCCCTCCGCGCGCGCCTTCTCACGCATGGCGGTGAGCTCCTCGGCGGTGGCGTAGCAGCGATAGGCCTTGCCGTCGGCAAGCAGCTGCTCGGCGACCTCGCGGTGGCGGGCGGCGCGGCTGAACTGGTAGATGACGTCGCCGTCCCAGCCGAGCTCGAGCCATTTCAACCCGTCGAGGATGGCGCCGATCGCCGCCTCTGTGGAGCGCTCCCGGTCGGTGTCCTCGATCCGGAGCAGCATCTTGCCGCCATGCTTCTTCGCATAGAGCCAGTTGAACAGCGCCGTGCGGGCACCCCCGATATGGAGGAAGCCGGTCGGCGAGGGAGCAAAGCGGGTGACGACGGAATCGGTCATTCTTGGCAGGGCCTATGCATTGGAAGCGGTGGTGTATAGCAGGACCGGAGCATAACTAAAGCCCACGGCGGACCTGCCAGGCCTTGCTTATGCTCTTGGCTCAGCCTCGCGAATTTGGCAGAAGGACCGCTGATTTCCCTACAGGATTTTCGTAATGACAGAACCGGTGGCAGCTGAGGTTGGGCGCGATTTCATTCGTGACATCATTCAGGCCGACCTCGATCAGGCCAAATACAGGGAGATCGTGACCCGGTTCCCGCCGGAGCCGAACGGCTACCTGCATATCGGCCACGCCAAGTCGATCGCGCTCAATTTCGGCATCGCCCAGGAGTTTCCGGGCCGCTGCCATCTGCGCTTCGACGACACCAATCCGGTCAAGGAAGAGCAGGAATATATCGATTCCATCCAGGCCGACGTGCACTGGCTCGGCTTCGACTGGGGCAAGAACCTGTTCTTTGCCTCGGATTATTTCGACCGCCTGTACGAATGGGCGGAGACGCTGATCCGCGACGGGCTCGCCTATGTCGACGACCAGACCCAGGAGGAGATCCGCACCTCCCGCGGCACGCTGACCGAGCCCGGCAAGAACTCGCCGTTCCGCGACCGCAGCGTGGATGAGAACCTCGACCTGTTCCGCCGCATGAAGGCGGGCGAATTCCCCAACGGCGCGCGCGTGCTGCGGGCCAAGATCGACATGGCCGCGGGCAACATCAATCTGCGCGATCCCGTGCTGTACCGCATCCTGCATGCGCATCATCCGCGCACCGGCAACGCATGGTGCATCTATCCGAGCTACGACTATGCCCACGGCCAGTCGGACGCGATCGAGGGCATCACGCACTCGATCTGCACGCTGGAGTTCGAGGACCACCGGCCGCTCTACGACTGGTTCATCGAGAAGCTGCCGGTGCCGTCGAAGCCGCACCAGTACGAGTTCGCGCGGCTGAACCTGACCTACACGCTGCTCTCGAAGCGCGTGCTGACCCAGCTCGTGCGCGAGGGCCATGTCGCGGGTTGGGACGATCCGCGCATGCCGACCATGGCGGGCATGCGCCGTCGCGGTGTGCCGCCGGCGGCGCTGCGTGAATTCGTCAAGCGCATCGGCGTCGCCAAGGCCAACAGCGTGGTCGATGTCGGCATGCTCGAATTCTGCATCCGCGAGGAGCTGAACCGCACCGCGCAGCGCCGCATGGCGGTGCTGAAGCCGCTCAAGGTCGTGATCGAGAACTATCCGGAGGGGCAGACCGAGGAGCTCGATGCGATCAACCATCCGGACGATCCCTCCGCCGGCACGCGGAAGATCACGTTCGGCCGCGAGCTCTATATCGAGCAGGACGACTTCATGGAGAACCCGCCCAAGAAGTTCTTCCGCCTGTCGCCCGGCAACGAGGTCCGGCTGCGCTACGCCTATTTCGTCAAATGCACCGGCGTGATCAAGAACGAGAGCGGCGAGGTCGTGGAGCTGCGCTGCACCTACGATCCCGCGACCAGGGGCGGCAATGCGCCCGACGGCCGCAAGGTGAAGGCGACCATGCACTGGCTGTCGGCGGCAGCGTCGAAGCCGGCGGAGATCCGCATCTACAACCAGCTGTTCGCGAACCCGAGCCCGGACGCCTCGAACTTTGCCGCCGATCTCAATCCGCAGTCGCTGGAGATCCTCAGCGACGCGCGCATCGAGGCATCAGTGGCGGAGAGCAATTCCACCGAGCCGATGCAGTTCGAGCGCCAGGGCTATTTCGTGCGCGACAAGGACTCGACGCCCGGCAAGCCGGTGTTTTCACGCACCATCGGCCTGCGCGACACGTTCGCGAAGGAAGTCGCGAAAGGTTGAGGCTCCCTAAGTTTGATGATGCAGTATTTGATCATCGATGGAATGCTGTCGGGAACTGGCGTGCGGGATGGGACCGCTGGCGGGTATCTCGATCTGGAGAACGTTGGGCTTTCCGCTGATCTAACGAAACGAATCGAAAGTTGGTTGGTCGCGTACGAAAGTGCGCACTACAGCCAGTTTGGAGACAAGGCCGAGAACGACCGGCTCGATCAGGAGGGCATCGCAATCGCAATGCTTGTCCGGAAGGAGCAGCCCGGCGCTAGGGTGGAATATTTCTCGAATGCTCAGATGCGAAAGTTGCCATTCGACTTGTCGTGAGGCTCACCCATGATTGACCAGATCGTCGCCGGCATCATGGCAAAATGGGCTGCGGCATTCAGTAGGCTTGATGCCGCGGTACTCGCCTCGCTTTATTCGAGGAACGCGTTCTTCTTCGGCTCGAATCCGAACGTCTACCGCGGCAATGATGGCGTGCAGGCCTATTTCGAGGGGCTGCCGCGATGGCAATCGCCATCGGTCCAATTCACCGATGTCAGGACGGCGCAGGCGGCAGCTGACCTGATCAACGTCGCAGGCACGGCATCCTTTGCTGTCGAGAAGGATGCCGAGCCGCTGGTGGTGAGAATCACCTGGGTGATCCTTCGTGAAGACGGCGAATGGAAAATCGTCAGCCACCACGTCTCGTCCAAGACGCCGCTGATTGAGCCGTAGGCCGGTTACGGATCAGGATGCGGTCCCGGCGTCATCCCGTTCTAGATGTCGTAATACAAATGGAACTCGTAGGGATGAGGTCGCAGGCGGATCGGGTCGACCTCCTTCTTGCGCTTGTAGTCGAGCCAGGTTTCGATCACGTCGGCGGTGAAGACGTCGCCGCGCAGCAGGAATGCGTGATCGCGCTCGAGCGCGTCGAGCGCCTGGTCCAGCGATCCTGGCGTGGACTTCACCTCCTTCGCCTCAGTAGGCGGGAGGTCGTAGAGATTCTTGTCGATCGGGCTGCCGGGGTCGATCTGCTTGTCGATACCGTCGAGGCCAGCCATCAGCATTGCCGCGAAGGCCAGGTAGGGATTGCAGGACGGATCCGGCGAACGAAACTCGACGCGCTTGGCGCGCGGATTCGGCGAATACATTGGGATCCGGCAGCAGGCGGAGCGATTGCGCTGGGAGTAGACGAGGTTGATCGGAGCTTCATAGCCCGGCACCAGACGCCGATAGGAATTCGTCGTGGGGGCGCAAAGCCCGCACAACGCCCAGGCGTGGCTCAATAGCCCGCCGATATAGTAGCGGCCGAGCTGGCTCAACTCGGCGTAGTCACCTTTATCGTAGAACAGATTTGTCTCACCCTTCCAGAGCGATTGGTGAACGTGCATGCCCGAAGCGTTGTCCTCGAACAGCGGCTTCGGCATGAATGTCGCGGTCTTGCCGTGCTGATGCGCGGTGTTCTTCACCACGTATTTGTAGATCATCAGGTTGTCGGCCATCCGGGTGAGGGTGGTGAAACGCATGTCGATCTCGTTTTGGCCGCCGGTTGCGACTTCATGGTGATGGGCCTCGATCTGGATCCCCAGAGATTCCATCGTCAGCACCATTTCGGTGCGCAGCGCCTGCATGCTGTCGGTCGGGGGAACGGGAAAGTATCCCTCCTTCGGGCGCGGTTTGTGGCCGAGGTTCGGCCCTTCCTCAGAGCCGGTGTTCCAGCTGCCTTCGCTGGAGTCGACTGCGTGCATGGCGTAGTTGATGCCCTGTGCGTAGCGCACCTCGTCGAAGACGAAGAACTCCGCTTCCGGGCCGAAATAGCTCGTATCGGCGCGCCCGGTGCCCTTAAGGTGGATTTCGGCTTTCTGGGCGATGTAGCGGGCATCCCGGCTATAGGACTGGCCGGTCACGGGGTCGCGGATGTTGCAGATGAGAGCCAGCGTTTTGGCCGGACTATAGGGGTCGACGAATGCCGTCGTCGGATCGGCGACGACCAGCATGTCGCTTTCCTGGATCTCCTGGAAGCCTCGGATCGATGAGCCATCGAATCCAATGCCCTCATTGAGTGCATCGGCACTCACCGCGCTCGGGGGGACGGAAAAATGTTGCCACACCCCCGGCAGGTCGGTGAACCGCAAATCGATCATCTGGACTTTCTCGTCCGTGATCGCCTTCACGAGGTCTTCGGCTGTCGTACATTTCGCAACCATGGCTTCGCTCCCAGGTCAGCGTCCCGAGATCGCGTAGCCGTTCGGCCGCAACCTAGCGGCTCGCGACGGACTGTGATCCACGTTCGGCGTTGTCGCCGCAGTCAGGCAAGCTTCGCGCGACGGCAGTCAGCTTTGATGCGGCCCGCGCATCAGCTTCATCGCGTCTTCGATGTGCCGCCAGGTTTTTGCCAATTCGAGCTCGCCCTTCTGCTCGAGGTCGATGGCGTTTTGAGCGGCCTCCGCAATGGCCTTGGGGCCATGGGCTTCCAGCAACTGCCGCGCATAATCGTGGATTTCCATTTCTCGCATGGCGTCATCTCCCTCTTGTTCTGGGCGCGAACCGGGTGGGCCGAGAACGGCAGACATTGACACCTGTCAAGCGCCGATAGTCTGCATCCTGGTGCGCCGCACTTGCAAGGGCCCTTTCCGGGGCATGGGCGGCCGGATGGGGCGCCGGCTCCTGGTCGCGGCAACACAGCGCAGGTCGGAGGGATGATTCTTCATCGGTGCGCCCCCACATAAATACGAGAAGGGAGGTGAGCATCATGCGCATCCAACATTGGCAAGACGCTGGTAGCCTGTTGGTGGGCGTGTGGCTGGTCCTGTCGTCCTTCGTCCTCGGCTTATCCGGGGCTGCTGTCTGGATCACCATCGCACTCGGGCTCGGCGTCATGCTGTTTGCCGTGGAGGCCTTTGTCGTCCCGTCCTACCTGGAAGAGTGGGGCGAAATGCTGCTGGGCTTGGCTCTGGTGCTGGCGCCTTGGTCCATTGGCTATGAGCCGGTATCGGCCACGGTCAGCAGCGTATTGTCGGGCCTATTGGTGATCTTGCTCGCTGCTTGGGAATTGATAACCGATCGCGACTTCAGCACCTGGTGGCACGATCACTGGCCTCACCGCGCCGGCTGAGACGAGAGGTTGCCGGCTTCTCTCCGACCGCCATCGGCTGGCGGCCGGAGGAGAGGTGGTTACGTTACAATGCGGCTCTGGGCTCGATCGGTTGCCAGATGCTGATCTTGCGAGTCTCCGGCATCAGGAAGACCGCAAGCACGAAGCACACCGCAGGCACCGCAATCGGGTAGATCAGCGCGTAGCCGATGCTGCCGGTCGCGGCGAATGCCGCCGAGGTGATGAACGGCACCAATCCGCCACCCCAACCGTTGCCGATGTGGTACGGCACGGAGACCGACGTGTACCTGATCCTGGCGGGGAAGAATTCCGCCAGAAACGCGCCGACCGGCCCGTACACCATCCCGACGTAGCAAACCAGGATGAAGATGATGAAGATCGCGGTCGGATAGTTGATGTTGCCGGGCTGCGTGACCGTTCCCAGCCACAGATAGAGCGGATAGTACGTGATCGCAGCGAGCAGCATGCCGCCCAGGATCACCGGCTTGCGGCCGATCTGATCCGACAGCCAGCCGAAGAAGATCAGGCTCGGCGTTGCGATCAGCAGCGCGGCTCCCACGATGTAGGCCGAGGTCAGCGCATCCACCTTGGAGACCTGCTGCAGGAAGTACAGCGCCCAGAACTGGCCGCTGTACCAGACCACGCCCTGTCCGATCAGGACCACGATCGCGATCCCGATGTATTTGATGTTGGAGCTGAGGAAGGCCTCCTTCCACGGATTCGTCGTCATTTGGCCGCGGGCCCTGATCTCCTGGAAGATCGGCGTCTCCTGGAGCTGGAGCCGAATGTAGATCGCGATGGCCACCAGCAGGAAAGACACCAGGAACGGAACGCGCCAGGCCCATTCGTCGAAGACCTGATTGCCGAACCAGGTCCGTGTCAGGACGATCACGGCCAGCGACACCACGATGCCGAGAGTCGGAGAGGTCTGTAGCCAGCCGGTGTAGTAGCCGCGCTTGTCGTCCGGCACATGCTCCGCGACATAGGTGATGGCGCCGCCATATTCGCCGCCCAGGCACAGACCCTGGATCATGCGCAGGCCGAACAGAAGGAACGCCGCCGTTAGACCGATGGACTGGTAGGTCGGGATCAACCCGATTGCCCCCGTACCCAGTCCCATTCCGCTCAGCGTGATGAGGAATGTATATTTTCGTCCGACCCTGTCACCCATCCATCCAAAGAGGAAGGCTCCCAGCGGGCGGATCAGGAAGCCCGCAGTGAACAGAGCGATCGTGCTGAGGAGGGCTGCAACCGGGTGGGATTGCTCGAAGAACTTGACCGACAGAACGGCGGCCAGGCTGCCAAAGATATAGAAATCATACCATTCGATGACGTTTCCCACCGATGCAGCAACGATCACGCGGCGGAAATCGTGCGGTACTTGAACTGCCATGTGCTGCTCCTATCAAACTCAAACCCACTCCTCGCGCATTTCAGCGCCAGTTCGCTCGCGGAGTGCGTTTGGTGTGCGACGCTACAGGCGAGAATTGCGAGTTGCGTCCGCAACGCCTGGTCTCAGAGGAACCTTGAACCACCTGAGAAGAGCTTCGGCGGCCTTCGGTACCGCGAGCTGTCACGACCTGGCCCGTCTGTGCGGGGGAGGCGTGGAGAGCAGTTTAGTCCTGCCAAGGCCGGCCCCTTATGAGACTTTCGGCTCAATCGACCCGAACCCAGGCTGCCCCCGTCCAGAGACAGAACAGTCGCCCATCGCGCCGGGCGGTCGTGTCACGAATGAACGGAAAGGACCTCTCGGGCGTTGTGTGGGTCCCGAGCGAGGAGCCCGCCATGCAGAACATTGCAGAGCATATGGAAGTCATCGGTGCCGACGGCGTCCACATCGGCACCGTCGACAAGGTCGAGGGCCATCGGATCAAACTGACCAAGAAGGACAGCGGCGAGGGCAGCCACAGGAGCCATCATCACTTCATCGACAAGGGCCTCGTCGCCGGCGTCGAGGGCAACAAGGTCCGGCTGTCGGCCAAGGCGGATGTCGCCGTGACGATGGAAGAGGAAAAGTAGGGCTCGATCGAGTTCGTTCCTGATCTGTACCGCTATTCGCCGCCCTGCACGTTCCGGTAGCTTCGGCCTCCGTCGCGTATCGCAAGGTGCAGGGAATGGCGGAGCCGGGCCGGCCAGCACGGTCCCAAGGGATTGCGGGGACCTGGCCCGTTGGCCGGGCTGCTCCGGCCGGCGGCTTTGCGCCGGCGGGATTTGGCGCCTGGCCCGCACTCGTCGAGACACTGCGCGGATGGATGCGCGCCGAGGCCGGCGCCGGGCGGCTGTTGCCGTGGGTGCCTGTGGCCTTCGGCAGCGGGATCGCGCTCTACTTTGCGGCCGATCACGAGCCGGTGCTGTGGGTCGTTGGCGCGACGGCCACCGCGCTCATGCTTGGCGCCGTCCTGTTGCGGCGGAGCCGGCTGTTCGCCCCCGCGATCATGATCGCGGCGATTGCGGCCGGTTTTGCCGTGGCGACCTGGAAGACGGCGCGCATTGCTCACACCGTTCTCGCAAAACCGCTCTATTCGGTGTCGTTGTCGGGCTTCGTCGAGACGCGCGACATCCGCGAGCGCACCGACCGTTTCGTGCTGCGTGTCGCCGCGATGGAGGCGCAGCGGAGCGAGGTGAAGCTGGAGCGCGTGCGCCTCTCGGTGCGCAAGGGGACTGCGCCGGAGGTCGGCAGCTTCGTGCAGTTGAAGGCGCGGCTGATGCCGCCGATTTCGCCGGTGCGCCCCGGCAGCTACGATTTCTCGCGCGACATGTTTTTCCAGGGCATCGGCGCCTCCGGCTTCGTGATGGGGGCGATCACGGCAGCGGTGCCGCCCGATGCCGGTGGCTTGCGGCTGCGCTATGCCGCCTTCATGCAGGGCCTGCGCGATGCGATCGACGCGCGCATCCGGGCAACGCTCGAAGGCGACAATCGCGCGATCGCGACGGCGCTGCTGACGGGGCGGCGCGACGCGATCACCACGCCCGTCAACGATGCCATGTTCATTTCAGGGCTGGGCCATGTGCTCTCGATCTCCGGTTACCACATGGCGGTGGTCGCCGGCGTCGTGTTCTTCGCGGTCCGCGCGCTGCTCGCTCTGATTCCGGGATTGGCGGTCGGCTTCCCCATCAAGAAATGGTCGGCGGCTGCGGCGCTGGTGGCCGCCGCATTCTATCTGCTGCTCTCGGGCGCGGAGGTCGCGACGCAACGCTCGTTCTTCATGACCGCCGTGGTGCTGATCGCCGTCATGGTCGACCGACGCGCCATCACCTTCCGCACGCTGGCCGTGGCCGCGTTGATCGTGCTCGCGGTCGCGCCCGAAGCGCTGGTGCATCCGAGCTTCCAGATGTCGTTTGCGGCAACGCTGGGGCTGGTTGCGCTGGTGCAGATCGGCATGCCGAACCTGTTCGCTTCGCCCGATCATTCGGCGACCGCGCGCATCGCGATGTGGGGCGGCCGCGAGATCGCGATGCTGTTTCTGGCCTCGCTGATCGCGGGGCTTGCGACCACGCCCTATGCGGCCTTCCACTTCCACCGCGTCACCCCGTTCGGCGTGCTTGCCAACCTCGGGGCGATGCCGGTGGTGTCGGCGCTGGTGATGCCGGCGGGACTGCTCGGATTGCTCGCGGCGCCGTTCGGGCTCGACGGCGTGTTCTGGTGGCTGATGGGGATCGGCATCGACTGGATGGTCGCGGTCTCGCGCTGGGTGGCCGCGCTGCCGGGCGCGGTCGGCCGCATCCCGGCGTTCGGCATTGCGCCGCTGATCGCGGCGAGCCTCGGGATCATCGTGATGGGCCTGCTGCGCACGCCCTTACGCTGGTCAGGCGCGCTGGTGCTGTTGGTCGCGATCCTCTGGGGGCTGGCAGGCCGGCAGCCGGATATTCTGATCGCCGGGGACGGCCAGAGTGTCGCGGTGCGGGGCAGGGACGGGCACCTGCAAATGATCCGGGCGAACAAGGACGGCTTTCTGCTGAAGGAGTGGTTGGCTGCCGACGCCGATCCGCGCGATGCCGGTAGTCCCTCGCTCGCCGCCGGCGTGTCGTGCGACGAGGCCGGCTGCGTGACGCCGCTCGCCGACGGGCGCCTGGTCGCGCTGGCCTTGCGCATCGACGCTCTGGCGGATGATTGCAGCCGCGCTGCGCTGGTGGTGACGGCGCGACCGGCGCCACCGGATTGTGTGGCGATGGTGGTCGACCGGCAGCGACTCGCGGCGCAAGGCGCGCTCGCTCTGACACGGCGCGGCGACGGCTTTGCGGTTCAGGCGGTGAAAGCGAGAGGCACCGATCGTCCGTGGTCGCCGGCGACCGCCGGCGAGGGCGATTTCAGCGTGAGCCTTGCGCCGCAGGCGGCAGCCCCCCGTAACCGGGACGCGACGCCGTCCGAGGCCGACCTGCAGGCCGAGGATTGAGCGGACGGCTTACAGGTACCAGGCCAGCACGGCTTCGAGCCCGGCACTCCCTATTACCGGCAGGGCCACCATCTGGCTCAGTCCGATTGCGCGGGCCTCCGCGGCTGCGGCCGAGCCGTCGTGCCCGAGATCGTCGTTGAGCGCGGGCATGCCGGTGGCCCAGGCTCCGCCGATGCTGCCGTCGCCCCTGGCGATAGATTTGTCCGCATAGAGCGCGGCAAGGTCTGTCTGCGCGCTGCAATCGCCAGCGCGAAAGACCAGTGCCGAACGGGCCTCGTTCGGCACCCAGATCTCGAAGCGTCGCGCAATCGGCGTCGCCTGTGCGGAGAGGAAAGTCAGCACCCAGGTCTGGTCGGTGCCAGTCCGATAGGGCACGCCGACGCCGAGATTGATCCCGACCTCGGCGGCGTCTTCCCAGCGCAGAAAACTCCTGGCGTTGTGCAGGTCCTTGATGATCAGCGGCAGGCCCGCTTTCCAGGTGCGTCCGGGCAGGCCGAAGCCGCGGGGAAACCTGGTGTGGCGGGAGTTGAATTCGAACATGTCGGCGGTGCCATAGTAGCCGTCGACGAGCCCCATCTCGTGGGAGCTATCGGGATCGTTGTGCCAGAGCTCGATTGCGCCGACATGCGCCTCGTCGTCGCCGCAGAACAGCACCATGACGGCGTGCAAGAATTCGCCTGAAAACACCGGCACCGCCACGCCACAGGTGAGGCCGGCCGCGAGCGCCTGGTCGGTCCGCTTGAAATAGGAGTTGGCGAATTTGGTGAGGATCACGGGATGGCCGCTGGCCCAGGCCTTGCCGGGAAGGCCCTCGTCGTATCCGAAGCGCAAGTCCTCGCTCACGGCCTTGAACGCGGACAGCCCTTCGCCGTAGAGGCCGCCGCCGAATTCCAGCCGCATGCGCGTCCGGTCCGGCACCCAGAGTTCAACGACGCGAATGAAGGTTTTCATCGAACGTGTCCGCCGCCTCAAGCCTTTGACAGCATCGGCGATCTGGCCGCGGAACGGACGTTCAAAATTCAGGCAGGGCCGCGCAAACTTCGTGCGATGGGCAGGTGCGAGCCTGATCTCGGCGGATTGGATTCCGGAAGACGCAAATCATACCATCTCGCCGGCCACGGCCGGCGATGGCAATTTCAATCCCGGCCCCGACCTCTGCGCCGGGGGGAGGTACATCAGCCGATCGGCAGGCGTGTGATCGTCGGCCTGTCGGCGATGATCTCCGGCTTGTGTTCACGCTCGCCGGCCGGCTGGGTCACCGGCAATTGCAGCACGGTCGCGCGCTGGCCTTCGACGAGTTGCGTCACGAGTACGTATTTGCCGTCGGGGAATTCGATCGCGTCATGATGGCGATCGGGAATGTGCGGATCGATCTTGCCGAACTTGCCGACGCGGGAGTTGATGGTGCGCGTCCAGATCCAGCGATTGTCGTAGCGGACGTTGTCGGCGAAGGCGAGCTCCGTCCCCGGCAGCAGGCAGACCGCGACGGACATGTCGGCCTCGGAGGCGAAGCCGCGCGTCGAGGTGCCGCGGAAGGTGGTCGTGACGATCGTCTCGCCGACTTGTGCGGGACGCGTCGCGACGGCATGCAGGCTGTAGTCACACATCGGGTGCTCCTCATTCAGGGATAGCGACCCGCGCCTCCTTCGGAGGCACTGGCCTCTATCAGAGTGGAAGCATGTTAGCGTCTTCTTGGTTGTAGGCAAATCTGCGGCTTGGGTCCGCAGGCTGCCATCACAATATCTTTTTCAAATGCCTCAGGAACAAAAACCGCTTCCGTGCATTTGGCGTGCGTCTCCGTCAGCGACCTGCAGGTGCCGACCAGCCCGAATATTGCCAGGCGGGTTGCGACGGCTGCGCGACGGCGTTGCGGGCATTGCGCAATTGCTCGCTCGTCGTCTGCGTTGCCTTGCGGGCATGGTGCGACGGTGCGGCGAAGACTTGCGACGCGGATGCTGTGATCAGCGCCACCGTGACGGTGCTCAAAACGATCTTGCGCATTGATTGTCTCCTCGATCTCCAGGGCCACGAAGCGATGAGGGCTTCGTGCTGCGTCGCGAGGATGTAGCGCTAGAGAGGGGCCGGATAATCTGAGCAAAACCAGAAAGACTATCCAGCTGGAGCGGACAATCGTCGCTCCAATCGTCAACGCGCGGGTCGCCAACCGGCGGGCCGCGCTTTAGGTGATTGTTTGAGCATGATCTCCGCGCAAGCGCGTCCTGCGCTTGTCGCGAGGGAAAACCGCTGCGCACTTTGTGCTAACGCGGCCCTCCAGTCCGGATCACGCTCAGTACTTCCGGTACAGGCCGATCAGCTTGCCCTGAATCTTCACCCGGTTGGGCGGCAGGATGCGGACCTCATAGGCCGCATTGGCGGGCTCGAGCGCGATCGAGGCGCCGCGGCGGCGGAAGCGCTTCAGCGTCGCTTCCTCGTCGTCGATCAGCGCCACCACGATGTCGCCGGTGTCGGCGCTCTCATTGCGCTGGATCAGCGCCATGTCGCCGTCGAGGATGCCGGCTTCGACCATCGAGTCGCCGCGCACTTCGAGCGCGTAGTGCTCGCCCGAGCCGAGCATGTCGGGCGGTACGCTGATGGTGTGGCTGCGGGTCTGCAACGCTTCGATCGGCGTGCCGGCCGCGATGCGGCCCATCACCGGCACCGCGACGGGGCGTTCGCCCTCGTCCGCGCTGGAGCTCGCTCGCACCTTGCCGAGATTGCCCTCGATGACGCTCGGAGTGAAGCCACGGCGGTTGCCGGCGGCGGCCTGCAGCTCGGGCAACTTGATCACCTCGATCGCGCGGGCCCGGTTGGGCAGGCGCCGGATGAAGCCGCGCTCCTCCAGTGCGGTGATCAGGCGATGGATGCCTGACTTCGAGCGCAGGTCGAGCGCGTCCTTCATCTCGTCGAAGGAGGGCGGCACACCGCTTTCCTTCAAACGCTCGCTGATGAATCGCAGAAGCTCGTATTGTTTGCGCGTTAACATCTCGACCAAATCCCCCGGTTGATGTCGTTCGATTCCGAGACGGTGAATTCAGCGGCGAGCCGCCAGATGCTCGAAACAAATCATGAACGGACACTATATGTTCGATATGTGTTCCGCAACTGCTTAATTTACCGTGAACGCGACAAAGTTCGCGGAACGCGCAGGACCAGTGCGTTCAGGCGGGCAGTCGCAGCACCTCGCAAGGCGCGCCTGCCTCGACCTTCGGCGCGAACGGCGCGCGCACGAGAAGTGCCTGCGCCGCAGCGAGATTCGCAAGCAGCGAGGAATCCTGATGATTGACGGGAAGGGCGACAAGCATGCCGTCGTCGCGCCGCTCCAGGCGCGCACGAAGATAGTCCTCGCGCTGGTCATTGGCACCGACATCGCGGCCGAGCACGGCGCGCTCGCGACGATGGTGAATCACGGCGCGGCCCGACAGGGCGCGAATCAACGGAACCATGAACAGGAAGCCACACACATAGGACGACACGGGATTGCCGGGCAGGCCGATCACACCCATCGCCCCTAGCCGGCCGTGCATCATCGGCTTGCCCGGCCGCATCGCGATCTTCCAGAACGCCATCGCAATGCCTTCGGCCTTCAGCGCCTGCTGGACCAGATCGTGGTCGCCGACCGAGGCGCCGCCGATCGTGATCAGGATGTCGGCGCCGCTCTCTCGGGCACGGCGGATGCCGGCTGTGGTGGCCTCCAGCGTATCGGCGGCAACGCCGAGGTCGATGGTATCTGCGCCCTCCTGGCGGGCGAGGGCGTGCAGGGCATAGCCGTTGGAATAGACGATCTGGCCGGGGCCCGGCGTGGTGCCCGGCATCACCAGCTCGTCGCCGGTGGCGAGGATCGCGACCTTCGGACGGCGGCGGATGGGCAGGTCTGGATGGTTCATCCCGGCGGCGAGCGCGAGGTCGCGCTCGGTGAGCCGGGTTCCCTTGCGAAGGAGCACGTCGCCCTCGCGGAAGTCGACGCCGGCGGGCCGGATGTGCCGACCGGCGATAGCGGCTTCCTTGATCGTGATGCGCTTGCCCTCGGCGACCGTATCCTCCTGGATCACGACCGCGTCCGCGCCGGCGGGAACGACGCCGCCGGTGAAGATTCGTACCGCTTCGCCGGCGCCGACCGCTCCCGCGAACGGCCGGCCCGCCGCGACCTCGCCGATCATGGTGAGCTGCGCGTCGACCCTGGCCGCATCGGCTGCGCGCACGGCGTAGCCGTCCATGGCCGACATCGCCTCGGGCGGCTGGGTACGCCGCGCCGCGACGTCGCGTGCGAGCACGCGGTGGTAGGCCTCGTCGAGGGGAATCATCTCTTCAGGCAGCGGCTCCGCGCCGGCCAGCACCGCGGCGAGCGCGTCAGAAACCGGCATCAAGGCCACGGCGAAACTCCTGCTCGGAAAGTCTGGACGAATGGGCGGCAAGAGTTCTAGCCGAGCGCGGGCGATGAAGCAAAATGGGACCGGATCAGGATTTATCCTGCTTGATCCGTCCAGTCATGAGGGACCGTCAGCTCTGCCGCGGCATGATCTGACGGACGAGAAAGACGGGAACGAGCGTGGCCATGGCAAGGACGACAATGACGGGAGCCACGGCCAGCATCGGTCATCGACCGGTCTGGCGGTCCGGACGGAGGTCCGGCGCCACGTCGGGAGCCACGTCAGGGGGCTTGGGGCCTTGATCCTTGTCGGGCAGCGGATCGGCCTGGGATTTCAGGTCGGCGGCCTTGCTGATCAGCTTGGCGGAGAGGTCAGAATCCGAAGTCGTTCTGGCGAATTCGAGCAGAAGAGAGGCTTGTTTGGTGAGGTAGGTTTTGCCCAACACGATGATACGTCCGTCTGTAGAAGTCCCAACGGACTCAAGAGTCCGGAAGCGGGCATTCCGTTCCCGGAACTCTGTATAAAAATGTACAAAGCGATTTGGTTCCTCATTTCGGCTAGATCGGTTCCGGGAGCTCCCCGGTTTCACCCGCCAGCCGATGCGTCTCGATCAGATTCCCAGCGCCTCGAGCGCGTCGCCGACATCGCGGGGCGAGGTCACATGCACCGCGGTCAATCCGCGCGCTCGCGCTCCCTCGACGTTTTCGGCGAGGTCATCGAAGAACACGATGCGCCTGGCGGGCACACCGATGGCCGCCACGACATGGTCGAACGCCGCCGCGTCCGGCTTGCGCAGGCCGATGCTGGACGACAGGTACAGCTCGCGGAAATGGCCGAGCAGGTCGGCGTATTCCTTCGAGAAATGGTCGACATGCGGCTGGTTGGTGTTGGAGAAGGCGTAGAGCGGCATCTGCTTCGCCGCACGCGGCAACAGCTCCGCGACATCGGGCATTTCACCCGCGAAGATCGCGTTCCAGCCCTCGAGGAATTGCGCATCCGAGATGCCGATCCCGAGCGAGGCCCGTAGCGAGGCGAAATACTCCTCGTCGCTGATCTTGCCGACCTCGTGCAGCCGATACGCCTCGCTGTCGCGCACATAGCGCGCAACGATTGCCTCCGGCTTGCAGCCGGCGTGTCCCGCCCAGCAGGCGATCGCCTTGGAGAAATCGATGTCGAGCACGACGCGCCCGAGGTCGAACAGAAGCGCATCCGCGCTGCCGGGAGAGAGCGAGGTCATTGCGTCCTTTCGGATCAGTACCGGTAAGGTTCGTGGTCGAACAGCGGGAACGCGCTGAACACGCTCGGCGTGTTCGTCGCGGTGGCCGGATGCAGGCAGGACTTGTTGACCTCGGCGAACGAGGTGGCGCCCAACAGGCCGAGGCAGCGCAGCACCTCGTCCTCCAGAAGCTCCAGCATCCGCGTCACGCCGGCTTCGCCGGCCGCCGCCAGCGCCCAGCATTGCAACCGGCCGATGCCGACGAGGTCGGCGCCCGCCGCGATCGCCTTGACGATGTCGGTGCCGCGGCCGAAGCCGCCATCGACCATGATCTTGGCGCGGCCCTTCACGGCCTCGACGATCTCAGGCAGCACATGCATGGCGCCGCGGCCGTGATCGAGCTGGCGGCCGCCATGGTTGGAGACGTAGATCCATTCGACGCCGTGATCGAGCGCGATCAGGGCGTCCTCGGCGGTGGCGATACCTTTCAGGATCAGCGGAATCTTGAACTTGTCCTTTATCATCTTCACGGTCCGCCATTCCAGGCCTTTCTGGAAATCGCCGCCGGTGGCGCGCAGGCGGCTCTCGCGAACGTAGCGCTTGGCGATGTCACGTTCGCGACGGCTGTAATGGGCGGTGTCGACGGTCAGGCAGAAGGCGGCGTAAGCGTGCTTTTCGGCCCGGCTGACGACATCGGCGACGAAGGCGTCGTCGCCGCGCACGTAGAGCTGGTAGAGACGCAGCGCGTCGGGGGCGGCTGCGGCGGTCTTCTCCAGGCCAGGCTCGGACACCGAGCTCAGCATGTGCGCCGCCCCAAAGGTGCCGGCGGCGCGCGCGACGCTCGCGGCGCCATCCGGATCGAAGATCTCGAGCGCGCCGACAGGGGCGAGCACCACCGGCAGGCGCATCCTGCGGCCGAACTGCTCGACGGAGCCATCGACCTTGCGCACGTCGCGCAGCACGCGCGGGCGAAAAGCGATCTCGTCCAGCGCCATCCGGTTGCGGCGCATCGTGGTCTCGGTCTCGGCGGCGCCGACGATATAGTCCCAGGCATTCTGGTTGAGGTTGGCGCGTGCTTTGCGGATGAATTCGTGCAGATTCTGGAACGGCTCGCTGCTGGCGCCGAGTTCGACGTTCCTTTCCGGCTGGATGCGGGGTTTTTCGTTCATTATTATCCTCCCGAGAATTTGAAGCCTTGTTTCATCGCCTAACCCGTCCGGCTCTCCAAAACCATCCTAAAATCGCATAGCTGCGAGGCGCGGGTCGATCGACCGATTCCTGCTTTGCATGAAACGGTTTCGGAACGTTGCCAAAAGTTTAGGTCCGGGCGAAGGGATTTTTACGGTGTACCCGCCGGCGCGGCGTCCCGGCCTTGAAGAAACCAGAATGGTATTGTGAGAAGCGGGCTGGATCGCCATTTGCATGGCGCCTCCCAAGCCCAAGAGAACCGCCAAGCAAAAAGGCCAGCCTATCCATGCGGAAAACCCTGCTGTTCCCCCTGGGCGCGCTCACCGGAGCGTGTTTGACCCTTCTGGTAGCCAGTCCGCACGGCGGAGTATGGGCGGCACGGGCGGCGGCGGGCGCGGATGATGCCTATTCACAGCTCAACTTGTTCGGCGAAGTCTTCGAGCGCGTGAAGGCGAGCTATGTCGAGAAGCCCGACAACGCCAAGCTGATCGAAGGCGCGATCACCGGCATGGTGACCTCGCTCGATCCGCATTCGCGCTACATGAACGACAAGGCCTGGACCGAGATGCAGGAGACCACCTCCGGCGAGTTCGGCGGGCTCGGCATCGAGGTCACGATGGAGGAGGGCCTGGTCAAGGTCGTCTCGCCGATCGACGACACGCCGGCGTCCAAGGCCGGCATCATGTCCGGCGATCTCATCAGCAAGATCGATGGCGATGCCGTGCAGGGCATGACGCTCGAGCAGGCCGTCAACAAGATGAAGGGCCCGGTCGACACCAAGACCAAGCTCACCATCGTGCGCAAGGGCGCCGACGCCCCGCTCGACATCGCGATCACCCGCGAGATCATCCATGTGCGGCCGGTCCGCTTCCACGTCGAGAATGGCGACATCGGCTATATCCGCGTCACCTCGTTCAACGAGCAGACCACCGACGGTCTGAAGAAGGCGATCGCGGCGATCTCCAGGGAGATCCCGCAGGAGAAGCTCGCGGGCTATGTGATGGACCTGCGCAACAATCCGGGCGGCTTGCTCGACCAGGCCGTGTCGGTGTCGAGCGCGTTCCTTCAGCGCGGCGAGGTGGTCTCGACCCGCGGCCGCAATCCGGAGGAAACCCAGCGCTTCACCGCGCATGGCGGCGACCTCACCAAGGGCAAGCCGCTGGTGGTTCTGGTCAATGGCGGCTCGGCTTCGGCCTCGGAGATCGTCGCCGGCGCGCTGCATGACCACAAGCGTGCCACGATCATCGGCACGCGCTCGTTCGGCAAGGGCTCGGTGCAGACCATCATTCCGCTCGGCGCCGGCAATGGCGCGCTGGCGCTGACCACGGCGCGCTACTACACGCCGTCCGGCCGCTCGATCCAGGCCCAGGGTATTGCGCCCGACATCGAGATCCTCCAGGACGTGCCGCCCGAGCTGAAGGGCCGGATGGATACCATGGCGGAGTCCCAGATGCGCGGCCACCTGCAGGCTGCCGACGGCACCGAGCAGACCGGATCGCAGTCCTACGTCCCGCCGAAAGAGGAGGACGACAAGGCCCTGCACGCGGCCTACGACTTCCTGCACGGCGTCACCGCGAATGCGGTCGCGGCCAAGCCCGCGCCCAAGGCTGCGGTGCCGAACTAAATCTTACGACGTCCAGATAATCGCCCGGGAGCGGATGACCGCTCCCGGGCGAATTCGTTTTGAGGCTGGCGTGTCAAAGGCGGAGCGCCAGGATTTCGAATGTGACCGCTGTCGAAGCACCGAAAGCGGTGAATTGTTGCAATTGATCATCGACCGTGACGACGGCTTCGAAGATGTTCACGTTGCCATTGAGGGGGGGTGACGAGGCCTGGATGACACGATCTCCAACCTTGAGGCCCGGCGCAGCGACGGTGCCGGCCGATGACAAGCCGGTAACTGTGACCGACATATCCGGAAATCTGAGCCATCTTGCGCTCTTTCTTGGAACGAGTTGAACGGACCTCGTCTTACAATCAGTTCAAATCTCAGTCGACGGGTCTGATCAATTGCGAGCTTAGGACATAGGGCTCTGCGGTGATCCCGCGGCTCGCAAGCCGCGAGATCACAGCGCGATCGTCATTGCTCCTTCTTCGGGCCCATGTGATGCGGGACTTCCGTCTTCGGTCCGCCGCCGTAATGGTGGCTGCCGCCCGATCCGCTGGTCGATCCGCCGTCGCTCTCTTTCTTGCCCATGTGGTGCGGGACCTCGGTCTTGGGCCCGCCCGAATAGTGGTGGCCGTTCTTCTCATCGGTGGTGTTCGTCGTGCTCGTCTGCGCCAAGGCGGGCAACGCGACGAGCGACATGATCGCGGCAGCGACGATCAGCTTGCGGTGACTCATTCTGGTTTCTCCTGTTTGAACTTGTCGAGTTGGTGTCAATCAAGTCCCGGTGGCTTGACTGACAGGCAACCAAACCCGGAGCGCGATTGTCTAGGTTGAGCAAAATCAAATGTCGACGCGCGCACTTGCGTGCGCCGATGCGTGGATCGTCGAGTTGCAGCAGGCGACGGGAAGTATCGATCTTCTTACAGAAAAAAATTTGCATCGATCTCGCGAATTCAATGGCTTCATGTCGTGCCCTCGATCACTTGCAGTGCCGGCAAGAGGCGTTGCTGGAAAGATGGCGATGTCGATCGAATGACTCGAGGACGAGAGGCGTCTCAACTCATTACAAGACCGCGCGAAAAAAAGATTTGGCCGGTGCATCGCTCGAGTTTGATGTCCGTCAAAAGAGCATCAACGACGCCACCTAGCGTGCCGGCTCGCGAGTGGATAGAGCATCGCGGCGCGGTTGCGATCCGCAAACATCGCGCAAGAATGGGAAGCACGCTCTTGATTGACGAGACGATCCAGGTGGCCGGTCGGCCGCTGCAAGTTGCATTTCTGCTGCGCCGCCGGCTCTGGGAGACGATCATGATCAGATCGGTGCTGGCCAAGCCCCGGCGCGATGTCCGGCTGGATTTGTTTCGCGGTCTGGCGAACTGGCTGATCTTCCTCGGACACATTCCGAATTCGGTGCTGGTCTGGTTCACGACGCGCAATTACGGCTTCAGCGACGGCGCCGATCTGTTCGTGTTGATCTCCGGCTACACCGCGACGTTCGTGTTCGGCACCATGATGATGGAGCGTGGCTTCGTCATCGGGGCAACCCGGCTGCTGCGGCGGGTATGGCAGCTCTATGTCGCCCACCTTCTGCTGTTTTTCGTCTATCTCACCGCCGTGCATTACCTCGCGCACAGGTTCGACGACCTTCACCTGATGGATCAGTTCAACGTCGCGCCGCTGATGGACTTTCCCGTCGAGACGCTCTCGCAAGGCCTGGTCCTCAAGTTCAAACCGCTCAATCTCGACGTCCTGCCGCTCTACATCGTGCTGATGGCTGCGTTTCCCGTCGTGCTCTGGTTCATGTTGCGATGGCGGAACGCGGTGATGATCAGCTCGTTCGGTCTCTATCTGGCCGCCCGCCATTACGGCTGGAACTTGCCCGCCTATCCGGCCGGGGTCTGGTATTTCAATCCGTTTACCTGGCAACTGCTCTTCGTATTCGGGGCCTGGCTGGCATTGGGAGGGGCGACGGCAAGTCGCTGGCTGCTGTCGTCCCGCACGCTCCTTGTCATGAGCGGCGGCTTTCTGCTCTTCGCGCTTGTGATGACACTGGCCGAGCGAATTCCCGGACTCAGGGACTACTTCGTACCGAACGACAAGACCAATCTCAGCCCGTATCGGGTCATTCATCTGGCGAGCCTGGTGCTCATCGTCGTCTCGCTCGTTCCGATCGATTGGCCGGGACTGAAGTCGCCTTTCCTGCAGCCGTTGATTCGATGTGGCCAGCAATCCTTGCCCGTGTTCTGCGTCGGTCTCTTCCTTTCGTTCATCGCGCATTTCCTGCTCGATTTTGGATCGGAGGGAATCCCGGCTCAGCTCATCGTCGGAGCCGCGGGCCTCTGGATCATGACGGGCGTTGCCTACTACCGGACCTGGTCGAAGGGCGTGGACAGAAGCCGCTCGTCCGGGCAGGGCGGGGAGGCGGGCGAATGATAACTTCCGAGTTGATTTTCACCGAGGACGTGCAGGGCGTCATCCTGCATGGCCTGCACTGGACCGCATCGACGATCGAGCTGCTTGGCGTGGTGGTGATCGTGTGCGGCGTGGTTGCCGCAACGGTCTGGTCGTTGAACGAGATGCGGCGCGGTGCGCCTGCAGACGCATTTCGTTCCTATCGCGCGAACCTCGGTCGCGGCATCCTGCTTGGCCTCGAATTCCTGATTGCCGCCGACATCATCGGAATGGTCGCGATCGTGCCGTCGTTCGATCGGCTCGGCATCCTGGCCTTGATCATCGTGATCCGCACCTTCCTGAGCTTCTCGCTCCAGATTGAAATCGAGGGGCGATGGCCGTGGCGAAGGCATGACAGGGAGGTGAGCGATGCAGCACGCGGCGGCCTTTGACACCTCCGTGCGTAAGAGTTTCCGGCGCGTCGCGTCTATATGGCCTGACCCGCACTTCGCTGCCCTCATCGTCGACCTCGATGAGCAGACGACCATCCGAATCAAACCCTGGAGAATGACCATGAATCGTCCGAAGAAATTTGTCGTGAGCGCAGCCACCCTTGCCGTCCTCGTGCTGGGTTCCGGTGGACTGTCGTCCGCAATCGCTGCAACCGATCTGACACGCGTCGCGATGATGGACGACGACAAGATGTCGAAGATGCCCGCACCGTCGGATTCCAGCGGCAAGATGAATACGGGACAGCCATCGGGGCAGCCGCAGAACATGAGCGGCGGTCAGATGAACGACGACAAGATGAAGATGCCGCCGCAAGGCCAGATGCGGGACTGCCAGGGCGCCGGCTGCCAGGACAATTCCGGCATGATGCAGATGATGCAAATGATGGAGAAGATGATGCGCGGCCAGATGAGTTCGTCTGGCAGCAACGGCGCGATGAGTGGCCCGGCGGACGTGACCGAGCGGCTCGAAGGGCGGATCGCATTTCTGAAGGCGGAATTGCAGATCAGCGACAAGCAGGTTGCCGATTGGAATAATGTGGCGGATGCCTTGCGGTCGAGCCGGCAGCACCTGCTGGATGCGCGCAAGATGCTCGCGATGGATGACAGGCTGGGAAGCGCGGACCGTCTGGAGCATTACGAGCGGCACCTGTCCGAGCGCCTGGAGGCGCTCAAGGCGGCTCGCGTGGCCTTCACGCGGCTCTACGCGTCGTTGAACGAGAGCCAGAAGCAGACCGCAGACACGATCCTGCTGCCTCTGATTGCGTCGTTCTGAGCGCTGGAATCGAGAGCGAGATCATGTTCGGTCTGCCCCTTCGATGTCGAGCCGGCCTGTCTGCGCTCGTCGTCCTCACGAGCCAGCTTGTGGCGAATGCCGCGCTCGCATCGGACTTCGGCCTCGGCCGCGCGCATCCGACAGGGCAGGTCGCTCAGGGTTGGGAGCTGGCGCAGGCAGAGGACGACCACGCCGCACATCATCCCGCAGCGTCCGGCTCCGCAGGCGGTGCGGCCGGCGCGCCGCCCGGCGGCGCCACGCCGGGGATGATGGGTGGAATGGACGGCATGATGGGTCGGCCGCGCAAGGAGTTCTATCCGGCATTGATGGATATGCCGTCGCTGTCCGCCGAACAGCGGAGCAATCTGGAGATCCAGGCGCGCGAGCGGATCAGCGCGGAGACCGATCGCTTGGCAGGTGCTGAGATGGATCTGCGGCACGCCATTGCCGGGAGCGACATCGTTGCCGCGGATCAGGCGGCGCGTCGGCTTCGCGAATCCCTGAACGCCGTCCAGAGTGGCGTGGTCGCGCTGCGCTCGCTGCACGAGGGCAAGCCGCCGCAGCAAATCGCACAGGCCTGGTTCAGATCGCAGATGAACCTCCTGCCTCGGCAAGGCGCCATGGATGCGGATGACGGCACGCCAGGGGTCTCCTGGTTTCACGTCACGACCATGGCGCTGCTGGTGCTGTTCTCGCTCGCGATGCTTGCCGTCTACCTCGCGCGCATGCGCCGGGCGAACGCGCTGGTCGATCGGCTGACACGCGCTGCGGTCGCTCCGGCTGCTGCCGCGCCCCTCGTGTCCCCGCCGGCCGCCGGCGTGCCGAACGACAAGCCCGAGGCGACATCCTCCCAGGAGACAGATCGCCATCCGCGGCGGGTTGAGGCGAGCCGCTCCTGGAAGGGCAAGCTGAGGATCTGCGCGATCTATCAGGAGACACCGAACGTGAAGACCTTTCGTCTGCAAGCACCAGACGGCGGCGCGATTCCGTTTGCATTCCTGCCGGGACAGTTCCTGACCTATGCCATCGAGATCGACGGACAGGCCGTCAGGCGTTCCTACACGATCGCATCGTCCGCCGCCCAGACCGCCTATGTCGAGACCACGATCAAGCGCGAAGACGGCGGGCTTCTGTCCGACTACATGCATGGCCACCTGAAGGAGGGAGACCTCGTTGAAGTGGCGGGCCCCTCCGGCGCCTTTACATTCACGGGCGTGGAAGCCGACAGCGTCGTCCTGATCGGTGGAGGGGTCGGCATCACGCCGCTGATGGCGGCGATCCGGTATCTCTCGGATATTGCATGGCCCGGCCAGATCTACCTCGTCTATGGCGCGCAGACGACCGAGCAATTCATTTTCCGGGACGAGCTGGAATATCTTCAGCGCAGGATGAACAATCTGCACGTCGCGGCCACGATGGTGCGGGCCGCGGGCACGTCGTGGATGGGAAGCGAGGGGCAGATCACGGCCGAGTTCCTGACGCAGGCCGTGCCCGATCTCGCCAGACGACGCGTTCACCTGTGCGGTCCGCCCGGAATGATGGACGCGCTCAGAAAGACGTTGATCGGGCTCGGAGTGCCGCGCGAGCAGATCAAGACGGAGGCCTTTGGGCCGGCCCGCGGCGCCGTTCCACCTCCCGGCAAGGTCGCGGCCGAAGCGCAAATGCCGGCCGCCGAGGCGAGCAATCGAGGGGCTGCGACAGTCGGTCCTGCAACAGCCACCATTCGCTTTGCGACATCCGATAAGGTTGTGGCGCTGCCTCCGGACAAGAGCGTCCTGGAAGTGGCCGAGAGCGCGGGCGTTTCGATCGATTATTCCTGTCGGGTCGGGGTCTGCGGCGTCTGCAAGACGCATCTGTTGCAAGGAAACGTCACGATGGAGGTCCAGGACGCCTTGACCGCAGACGATAAGGCGAACGGTCTCATCCTGGCCTGCCAGGCGAAATCGGTCGGAGATCTGGTCGTCGAGGCCTGACATATGGACGGGAGAGAGCGCCTGATCGCCGACGTCGTTCTGGCGGCCCTGTTGCTGCTGGTGCCGGCTTTCCTGCTGCACTCCGACAGCCGGTTCGCAGGAAGCCTGGCGGGCTTTGTCCTCGGGGCCGGTGCGGCCGTGCTGATGGTTCTCCTTCTCGTCTATCCGATGACGAAATACAGCGTGGGTTTGAAGGTCCTGGTCACGCGATGCGTGTCGATGCCGACGCTCCTGGCGTTTCACGCCTATGCCGGAATCTGCAGCATTCTTCGCGCTTCTGCATACCGGTCACAAGTTTCAAAGTCCGCTTGGGATTGCCCTGGTGACCAGCATGCTGATCGTTGTCGTCACCGGATTTGTCGGGCGGTACTACCTGCCGCAAACCGCGATGGAGCTGCGCCAGCAGCAATCGCATCTGGCGACCTTGAGGTCGGCCTATGAGCACATTGCGTCGGCGATGTCGTCGCCCGATCGTGTGGTCCGTGAGGGGGACGCCGCGCCTGCATCGGCGTTGCCGAATGTGCCCGTGCTGCAACTCGTCGATGGCATTTCCGATCTCGAATCGGCGATCGGATCCAGCGAAGCAATCAAGAAGATCTTCCTGAAGTGGATCGGGCTGCATGTCATGGCGGCGATCGTCATGTATGCGCTGCTGGCGGTGCATGTGGCGGCCGAGGTCTATTACGGGCTGCGGTGGCTGGCGTGACGATCAGGGGCGTGCTCTACGCCGTGGTTGCGACACTGGCCGTCGCAAGCGCGGCCGTCGTATCGATCGCTCTCTATCGGGGCAGCTCCGAGCTAGTCCCGGGCTGGACGAGATTTGTGATGCCCGGGCCGCTGTCCGGGAAGCACGCTTTTCTGTCCGACAGATGCGAGAGCTGCCACACGCCGGTCAGGGGCGTCGACGCAGCGGCCTGTATCTCCTGTCACGCGCCTTCCGCCGCGGATCTCGCCAAGCGGTCGACGACGTTTCATGCCGCGGCGGGCACTCAATGTTCCGGCTGCCATCTCGAGCACATGGGCGACATGCGGCCGATCAGGATGGACCACGCGGCACTGCTGCAAGTCGCGGCGGCCGCCTCCGGCACGCAGTTGTTCGACCGGTCCGCAGCCGATCAATTGACTGCGGACCTGAAGGAGTTTCTCGGCCTGCCAAAGCCAGAACGGCGGGAAAAGGCTGCGCTCGACTGTGCCAGCTGCCACAGCAACCGGGAGCCGCACCGCGAATTGCTCGGACGGGACTGCGCAGATTGCCATGGGCTCGCGTCCTGGAAAATCGCCGGTTTCCTGCACCCCTCGCCGACTTCGAGGGACTGCGCCCAATGCCATCAGGCGCCGCCGAGCCACTACATGGGCCACTTCGTCATGATGGATCGGATGATCACGGGACAGGAGCACGCATCGGTCGATCAATGCTTTCTGTGTCACAGAACCGACTCGTTCAATGACATCAAAGGCGTCGGCTGGATGAAGCACCATTGACGGATTCGGTCACGCGACGGAGAGGGGTGCAATATATTACAGGGCTCGACGAAAGAAATCGGGAGCTGATTTCCGCGCCGCATCTGGCACGGCGCACGACTCTCATCGCCGTTCTTGCAATGTCGAAGCCGCGAGCGTCGTTTTCTGTTGGCCGTCACTGCAACCAGAGCTATATGTTTCCGGTCGGGACAGCAGGTGCAGGGATGATTGGCTTGCGAAAGCCAAGGCGAAGATGGTGGGGATGGCTTGTCGCCATCGCTTACCTGCTCGCGTCGATGACGCCGTCCCTCGCGATCTCGATCTCCCTCGACGTAGCGATGCAGTGCGACCATCCGAGCGATCAGGCTGGAGATGCGCATGAGCACGATCACGCTGGCGGATCGGCAGTACATTCGCATGACGTTGCGATGGCCGGGGATTGCGACGACGACGACCATGACCGGCCCGGCGAGCGGCATGCGACCTGCTGCGGCTCGGTGCTTTGCTTCAGCGCCGTGTGGCCGCAAGCTCCGGCCGTTGCGGAGTTCGTCGTGCCGCGCTCGCGCTGCGAAGCGCCGCCTGACGTGATCGGCGACGAAGGCACGTTCCGTCGCCACTACCGGCCCCCCATCGCCTGAGATAGCTCCTGAGAACCGGACTGCGTCGCTCCAGGTGCGAGCGCGGATCGACTCGTCTGCGAGAGGCACGTTGCCATGCGGATGACGACGATGCGCGCCAGGACCTCACACGCGGCGGAGTGACGGCGCTGGCCTCGGTGCTGTTCCCGCACGCTGCGTGCTGAGAGGAAGAACGCCGAAAGAGCGATCGCCGGTTTGCGGAAACAGAGGTCGCCACGTGAGCGCCGCTGTCGCAGCGATCGCTCGCGCCCCCTGTTCGGGAGGCTGCCGCGCCGGCTGATGGCAGCCGCGCCGTCGCGTTCCCGCTCCAACGAAGCGATCTACCGAATGTCATGCAAGGACGATGGGTCATGAAATCGCCGAACGAGAATCTGCCGATGCTGACAGCCGGCTCCCTGGAAGTGCAGGAGGCAGTCGTTCGTGCTGCCCTCGTCGGCAGCTACGATCGCCTTCGCAATTATTTGCAGCGGCGCTTTGGCGGGAAGGCGGAAGCGGAGGAGGTGCTCCAGGCGTTCATGTTGCGTGCACTGGAGCGATCCGGCGACATTCGTGATGCGGACTCGGTTCGAGGCTGGCTGAGCAGGGTCCTGGCCACGTCCATCGCAGACTTTCACCGCCAGGCATCAAGGAGCAGGACTCGCGAGATGCCTTTTCCGCATGAGCTCAACGACCGTCTTGCAGCCGATCAGGATTCCGCTGCGAATGCCGCGGTCTGCGAGTGTCTTCATACCCACCTGTCCCTGCTGAAGCCGGAGCATGCCGAAGTCATCAGAAGGGTGGATCTCGCCGGTGAGCCGCGGGAGCTGGTTGCGGCCGATCTGGGCGTGACCGTCAACAACCTGACCGTCCGCCTTCATCGCGCCCGGCACGCCCTGAAGGTGCGTCTGGAGCAGACCTGCGTTGTGTGTTTGGAGGAAAGCTTCTGGGAATGCCGCTGCGCTGATAACCGAGGTCCGACCTAGCCTGCCTCGCGGCGGCGACTCTCGTTGCCGCCGCGCTGGGCGAGCCGGCTGCGATGCAGTGCGAACAGCTCCAGCACCTTGTCCGCCGGCTTTGCGGCGCTGAACAGATAGCCCTGCATTTCGGAGCAGCCGAGCGTGCGGAGCAGGCGCTGCTGCTCCTCGGTCTCGACGCCCTCGGCGGTGGTGGTCATGCGGCGGGCGGCCGCCAGATTGACGACGGCCTGGACGATGCTGGCGGAGCCGTCGGGGCCGGCGATGTCGTTGACGAAGCAGCGGTCGATCTTGATCTTGTCGAACGGGAAGCGGTGCAGGTAGCTCAGCGAGGAGTAGCCGGTGCCGAAATCGTCGAGCGCGATGCGCACGCCGATGGCGCGGAGCTGGTGCAGGATCGCCAGCGCGGTGTCGTCGTCGCGGATCAGCACCGCCTCGGTGATCTCGAGCTCAAGCCGGCTGGCCGGAAAATTGGAGGCGGCGAGCGCCGCCATGATCTTCAGCGCCAGCGTGCCGCTCTTGAACTGCACCGGCGAGACGTTGACGGCGAGGCGGATGTCGTCGGGCCAGCTTGCGGCGTCGCGGCAGGCGGTGGCCAGCACCCATTCGCCGATCTCGTTGATCAGGCCGGTATCCTCCGCGATCGGGATGAACTCGGCCGGCGAGACCATGCCGCGCTCGGGATGGCGCCAGCGCACCAGTGCCTCGCAGCCGGTGATGCGGTCGTCCTTCAGGCCGAGGCAGGGCTGGTAATAGACCTCGAGGCCGCCTTCGAGCCCCCCTTGGGCGATGGCGTGGCGCAGGTCGATCTCGAGCTGCCGCCGCTCGCGGACCTTGGCGTCCATCTCCGGCTCGAAGAAGCGATAGGTGCGGCGTCCGGCGGATTTGGCGGCGTACATCGCCAGGTCCGCGTTCTTCAGGATCTGATCCAGCACCGTGCCGTGTCCCGGCGCCAGCGCGATGCCGATGCTGGCGTCGGTGGTGAGATGATGGCCCATGCAGTCGAAGGGAGCGCGGATGGCCTGGAAGACCCGGGCGACGAGATCGTTGACCTGGTCCGGCGACGTCACCGCGCCCTGCACGATGGCAAATTCGTCGCCGCCAAGCCGCGCCACGAAATCCGCCGGGCCCGCGCAGCGGCTGAGGCTCGTTGCGACCGATTTCAGGAGCTCGTCGCCGACGAGGTGGCCGAGCGCGTCGTTGACGCCCTTGAACTCGTCGATGTCGATGTAATGCACCGCGATCTCGTCGCCGTCGGTGATGGCGGCCAGCTCCTGGCGCAGATGCTCGTGGAACATGGCGCGGTTGGGCAGGTCGGTCAGCGCGTCATAATGGGCGAGGTGGGTGATGCGCTCCTCGATGCGCCGGCGCTCGGTGATGTCCTCGTGCGTCGCCACCTAGCCGCCGTCCGCGAGCGGCTCGTTGAGGATGTGGATCGAGCGCCCGTCGGCGGTGTCGACCACCATGGAGTTGCGCGCGTGGATGTCGCCCAGCACGCGCGCGACATAGCCGTCGACGTCGCCGGTGAACGAGCCGGTCGCGCTGCGGTGGGCGATGATGTCATGGAAGCTGGAGCCGGGCTTCACCACCTCGGGCGACAGGCCGTACATCTCGATATAGCGTTGGTTGCACACCACGAGCCGCTGCTCGGCGTCGAACAGCAGCAGGCCCTGGGTCATGTTGTTGACGGCGCGGTCGAGACGCTGCTTTTCCAGCGTCAGCCGTTCCCGCGAGAGGCGGTGCTGCTCCAGAAGCTTGCGCACGATCGCGATCAGCACGCCGGCGATGGCGAGCGCGGAAGAGGCGGCGACCGAGATCAGGATGCCGATCTGCTCGCGCCAGTCCGTCAGGGCCGCCGCGCGCGTCGTGGTGGCCATCATCAGGATCGGGAAGTGGGGCAGGGCGTGCGAGGCGATCAGGCGGTCCTCGCCGTCGACGGGGCTGACGAAGCGTCCGGCAAAATGGTCGAGGCCGAAGACTCGCTGCTGCGAGAACGGGCCGTTCCTGAAGTTCCGTCCCATCAATTCGCCCGAATGCGGGTAGCGGGCGAGCAGCGTGCCGTCACGATGCAGCATCGAGATGGTCGCGCCTTCGCCGAGCACGACGGACTCGAAGAATTTCTCGAAGTTGGCCGGCTCGATGCCGCGTCCGACCATGCCCATGAACTCGCCGTTCGGGCCGACGATCTTGCGGACGATCAGGATGGTCCAGGCGCCCGAGATGCGGCTGTGCACCGGCTCGATCAGGACGTCGGGCGCATCGGGGGCATATCGGAAGGTGCGGAAATAGGCGCGGTCGGCGACGTTGGCCTTCGGAGCCGGCCACGCCGTCGACGAGTTGATCAGATTGCCTTCGGCGTCGATGACGTTGACGCCGCCCATGTATGGAAGCGCCTCGATCTTCGAGCGCAGCAGGCGGTGGATGTCCTGGCCGGAAAGGCGCTTGCGATAGTCTTCCGCGCTGGCAATGCCGATCGTGCGAACGTGGTCGACAAAATCCTTCTGGATGACCGCGAAATCCTGCAATTGCTGGTCGAAATGATGGGCGAGCATCAGCACGGTGTTTTCGAGCTCGCGGCCGGAGTTGCGCAGCGCGCGCTCGCGGAAGTTCTGCGCCATCAGGACCGCGCCGACGGCGATCGCGGCGATCAGCAGCGTGCCGCCAACGACCAGCCAGCGGATCGGCCCGCTGCGCACGAAGACCTGGTCAAAGAGGCGACTGCCGTATTTCGTCATCATGTGGATCGTTGCCGCGCACACGCCAGGATCAATTCTTGATCCTCAAAACATCCGTTGGTTTACGGGAACGGTGTGGAGGCGAAGTTAGGAAGCGCGGTTAATGCGACATGAATGCCCACAGGCAAAAGCAATCGATACGCGGGATGCAGGACGTGCAGGAATTGCCGCAAGGATCCTGCGATGCCGGTCAATTCCTGCCGGCCGCACGATGATCAACCAAGGCTTAACCATCTAACATGCTGACGATCCTCAAGCCGGCGTTGGCACGTGATTTGCGAACACGCATGCCAACGACACAGAGAGGGCGCGACGATGAAAAACACCTTGAAGAACTTCCTCGCCGACGAGCGTGGCGCGACCGCGATCGAATACGGGCTCATTGCAGCCGGCATCGCGCTTGCGGTCATCACCGTCGTGAACGGCATGGGCAGCAAGCTCAACACGAAATTCGGATCGATCAGCACTTCGCTGAAGTGAGAACCGCGCGCTCAGGCGCGGTAGTGGCCGGACTTGCCGCCGAGCTTCTCGACGAGATGGATGCCCTCGATGCGCACGCCGCGCTCGACCGCCTTGATCATGTCGTAGATGGTGAGGCAGGCGACGGACACGGCCGTGAGCGCCTCCATCTCGACGCCGGTCGGGCCCGTCACCTTCACGCTGGCACGGACGAGGCAGCCCGGCAGCTTCGCGTCGGGCTCGATATCGACCGTGACCTTCGACAGCGCGAGCGGATGGCAGAGCGGGATCAGCTCCGAGGTGCGCTTGGCGGCCATGATGCCGGCGATGCGCGCGGTGCCGAGCACGTCGCCCTTCTTGGCATTGCCCGAGACGATCAGGTCCAGCGTTGCCCTGGTCATGAGGACGCGGCCTTCCGCGACCGCAAGCCGTTCGGTCGCGGGCTTGTCCGAGACGTCCACCATCCGCGCCTCGCCGGAGGCGCCGATATGGGTGAGGGCAGGGTCGGACTTCGTTTTCGACGGCTTTGTCTTGGACGGCTTGCGCGCCATGTCAGCGCGTACCGGTCGCGCGGGCTGTCTCGCGCGCGAGCAGCGTACGCGTGGCGGCGGTCACGTCAGCCTGCCGCATCAGGCTCTCGCCGACCAGGAAGGTCGACATGCCGACGCGCTCGAGCCGGGCGAGGTCGGCGGGCGTGAAGATGCCGCTCTCGCCGACCATCAGCCGGTCCCCGGGGATCAGCGGCGCCAACGCTTCGCTGGTCGCGAGCGTGGTCTCGAAGGTGCGCAGGTTCCGGTTGTTGACGCCGATCATCGGCGAGCGCAGCTTGAGCGCGCGGTCGAGCTCGGCGCGGTCATGGATCTCGATCAGCACATCCATGCCATAGGCGATAGCTGTGTCTTCCAGGTCCTTGGCGGTGGCGTCGTCGAGCGCGGCCATGATGATCAGGATGCAGTCGGCGCCATGCGCGCGGGCTTCGACCACCTGATAGGCGTCGAACATGAAGTCCTTGCGCAGCACCGGCAGTGACGTCGCCGCACGCGCGGCCACCATGAAGTCGAGATGACCCTGGAACGACGGCGTGTCCGTCAGCACCGAGAGGCAGGCGGCGCCGCCCGCCTCATAGGCCTTGGCGAGCTGTGGCGGATCGAAATCGGCGCGGATCAGTCCCTTCGACGGCGAGGCCTTCTTGACCTCGGCGATCAGCGCGAAGTCGCCATTGGTGTGCTTGGCCTTGATGGCGTGCAGGAAGCCGCGCGGTGCTCCTTGCGCCTTGGCCGTTGCTTCGACGACGGAGAGCGGCTGCGCGCGCTTGGCGGCGGCGATCTCTTCGCGCTTGTACGTCTCGATCTTGGTCAGGATATCCGACATGTCAGGCTCAGCCGTTGGAGACCGCGATCAGATGCTTCAGCCGTGCGTTGGCTGCGCCACTGTCGAGCGATTTCGCGCCGATCGCGACGCCCTCCTTGAGGTCCTTGGCACGCCCGGCCACGACCAACGCGGCGGCCGCGTTCATCAGCGCCACGTCGCGGTAGGCGCTCGGCTTGCCGTTGAGCACGCTTTGCAGCGCAATCGCGTTGGCGTCGGCGTCACCGCCCTTGAGCGCACCGGGCTCACAGCGCGGCAGCCCCGCCTCCTCCGGCGTCACCTCGAAGTTCCTGATCTCCCCATTGTGGAGCGAGGATACGAAAGTCGGGCCGGTGAGGGTGATTTCGTCGAGGCCGTCGGAGCCGTGCACCACCCAGGCGGATTCAGAGCCGAGGTTCTTGAGCACCTGCGCCAGCGGCTGCACCCATTGCCGCGAGAACACGCCGACCATCTGCCGCTTCACACCGGCCGGATTGGACAACGGGCCGAGCAGGTTGAAGATCGTGCGGGTGGCGAGCTCGACCCGGGTCGGGCCGACATTCTTCATCGCGGGATGATGGGCAGGGGCGAACATGAACCCGATGCCGCATTCGCGCACGCAGCGCCCGACCTGCTCCGGCCTGAGGTCGATCCTCACCCCGAGCGAAGCCAGCACGTCGGCGGCGCCCGAGCGCGACGACAGCGCGCGGTTGCCGTGCTTGGCCACCGGCACTCCGGCGCCCGAGACGATGAATGAGGCGCAGGTCGAGACGTTGACCGAGCCGGAGCCGTCGCCGCCGGTGCCGACGATGTCGACGGCGTCCGGCGGTGCGGTCACGGTCAGCATCTTGGAGCGCATCGCCGCGACCGCGCCGGTGATCTCGTCCACGGTCTCGCCGCGCACCCGCAGCGCCATCAAGAGGCCACCCATCTGCGAGGGCGTGGCTTCGCCCGACATCATGGCGTCGAAGGCGGAAGCCGCTTCGTCACGCGACAGGCTGGCGCCGGTCGCCACTTTTCCAATGATCGATTTCAGGTCGTCCATCGCGTGCTTTCAACTCACTGGTTCGCGCCGGTCACCTGCGCGAAGGCGGCCTGATTAATGGTGGTCCCGATGTCGGTTTCAAGCTTGTTGACGTAGGAAGCGACCTGCTCCTCGGTCTGCGCCCGGTCGAGGCTCTCCCTCAGCTTCTTCACCGCGTCGGAGGCGGCGTCGACCGTGGGATCGACGATGTCGGTGACGCGGAAGACGATCACCTCGCTGCCGCCGCTCACGGGCGTCTGTCCGACGCCGTCCTTGGCGGTGCGGAAGGCGGCCGCAACGACGGTCGCGGGCACGCCGGCGGGCGAGTCGTCGCGCTTGAAGCCGGTCGCGGTCTCGACCTTGGCGCCGACCGCGGCGGCTTCATCGGCAAGCTTGCCGCCCGCTTCGAGCTTCTGCACCATCTCGGTGGCCTTGGCCTTCAGCTTGGTCGCGATCTGGTCCTGGCGCCAGCGCGCCTCGACCTGGTCGCGGACCTCGTCGAGGTTGCGATCGCGCGAGGGCGTGATGGCGAGCACGTCGTACCAGACGTAGCCGCCCTTGAACGAGATCGCGTCATTGTCGACGCCGACGTCGGTATTGAAGGCCTGCGATACCACGTCGAGGCCCGGCGGGATGTTGGCGACCGGCTGGCCGTTCGGGGCGCGGCCGGAGCGGTCGACGGCGTCGATGGTGACGGCGGTGAGGCCGAGCTTCTGCGCCGCGTCGATCACGCTGGCGCCGCCACCGCGCTCGTCTTCCATCTTGTCGCGGAGATCGGCGACCTTGACGCGCGCGCGCTCGGTGGCGATCTCGCGCTTGATGTCGCCGACGAGGCTGGCGTAGTTCGCCTCGACGCCCGGCTCGATCTTGTCGACCTTGACGATCGCGGTGCCGAGACGGCCCTGGATCGGCTGGCTGATTTCACCTGCGGGGAGCGCGAAGGCGGCATCGCCAACCGCCGGGTCGAGCGACGATTTGGTCACGAGCCCGAGATCGACGTCGGATGCGCTCAGTCCGCGCTCCTTGCCGAGATCCTCGAACGACATTCCACCGGCGAGGCGCTCGCGCGCGGTCTGCGCCTCGGCCGCGTTGGGAAACACGATCTGGTGGATCTGGCGCTTCTCGGGCGTGCCGAGCCGGTCCTTGCGCTGGTCGAACAGTTTCTTCGCGTCCTCGTCGGAGACTTCGCTCCACTTGCCGATCTCTTCCGGCGAGATCACGACGAAGGCGATCTTGCGATATTCGGGCGCGCGGAACTGGACCTTGTGATCCTCGAAATAGGCGGCGAGCGCCTCGGGCGAGGGCGCATCGATGGTGCCTGCCTGCGCGGCGTCGAGCCTTGCGAACTCAATGGCGCGCTGCTCGTTCTGGAAGCGCGTCAGCACGTCGATCATCGCCTTCGGCGGCTCGAGACCCGCGCCGATCGTGCCGGTGAGCTGCCGCCGCAGCGACACCTTGCGCTGCTCGGACACGTAGCGCTGCTCGGTATAGCCGAAGTTGCGGATCACGGCCTGGAAGCGGTTCGCATCGAAGCTGCCGCCGACGCCCTTGAAGTTGGGGTCGTTCATGATGACCTGGCGGATCTGGTCGTCAGACTGGCCGAGCCCGAGCCGGCGCGCCTCTTCGTCGAGGGCGGCTTCCGCGATCGTCTGCTGGAGCACCTGACGGTCGAGGCCGAAGGCGCGGGCCTGATCAGGCGTCAGCGGACGGCCGAACTGGCGGCTGATCTGTTGCAGGCGGTCGGTATAGATCTGGCGGAACTCGTTCAGCGAAATCTCGGTGCGGCCGATCTTGGCCACCGTGGACTGTCCGAAGCCGCGGAAGATGTCGGCGATGCCCCAAATGCCGAAACTGATGATCAACACGCCCATCACCACGGCCATAATGGTCTTGCCGAGCCAGTTTGATGAGGCCTTGCGCATTCCTCGAAGCATTTGGTCCAACTTGTTTGGCAGGAGGGGAACGGGAGCGCGTCTTAATGCAGATTCCGCAAAAGCGCGTCACCAAATTGATAGATCATCATAAAGTGGCGGCTTTCCCCCCGCAACCTCAGGTCACGCGGCCTCGCGAAGCTGCGGTTAAAAGCCCTTAGGTCTCTGGAACTGCCGCAGCACCTCTGCTAGCGCATGCACAAACCTCATTTTGCTGGAAATTGACATGACCGACGCCATCCGACCGCTGATCGCCGGCAACTGGAAAATGAACGGCCTGAAGGCCTCCGCTGCCGAATTCGACGCCATGCTCAATGGCGCGGCAGACGTGGCCGCCAAGGCCGATCTGCTGGTCTGCCCGCCGGCGACCCTGATCGCGGCCTTTGCCGACAAGGCGCGCGGCAAGAAGGTCGCGGTTGGGGCCCAGGATTGCCACCCCACGGCCTCCGGCGCCCATACCGGCGATATCGCCGCCGAAATGCTGGCGGATGCGGGCGCTACCGCCATCATCGTCGGCCATTCCGAGCGTCGCGCCGACCACGGCGAGGGCGATGCTTTGGTGCGGCAGAAGGCGGAAGCCGCCTGGCGGGCCGGGGTGACGGCGATCGTCTGCATCGGCGAAACGCAAGCCCAGCGCGATGTCGGCCAGACCCTGGACATCCTGCGCGGCCAGCTCGACGGCTCGCTGCCGGACGGCTCTACCGCGGTCAACCTGGTCGTGGCCTATGAGCCAGTCTGGGCAATCGGCACCGGCCTGACCCCCACGGCCCAGGATGTCGAGCAGATTCATGGGTTTATCCGGGAGTTCCTGACCTCCCGGTTTAGCGTGGACGGGGCGAAGATGCGGATCCTCTACGGCGGTTCGGTCAAGCCCTCGAACGCGGCCGAACTGATGGCCGTGAAGAACGTCAACGGAGCTCTGGTCGGCAGCGCCAGCCTCAAGGCGGCCGATTTCCTTGCGATCGCCAAGGGCTGCCCCTAGCTAACCCAAACCGTTGGTCCGGACCCGATCGGGGGTGGCAATGCCGTTTCCGATCGTGTAACACCGCGCAACTTCAGGAAAACCCGCGAAGCGCGATCGGCCGCCGTCTCGGCGCTGTCGGCTTGTGACGGAAGGGCACTATGCAGACTGTTGTCATCGTCATCCATCTCATGATCGTCGCCGTCATGATCGGCGCCGTCCTGCTCCAGAAGTCGGAAGGCGGCGGCCTCGGCATGGGCGGAGGCGCGGGCTTCATGTCGAGCCGCGGCACCGCGAATCTTCTGTCGCGGACGACCGCGATCCTCGCCGCCGGCTTCTTCGTGACCAGCCTGTTCCTGTCCTGGTACGCCGGCTACAACCGCGCGCCTTCGTCGATCATTGGCCAGCCGGCATCGCAGGGCCAGCCGGCCGGCGGATCGCCGATTGCGCCGCCGACCTCGGGCGGCATCCTGGATTCGCTGAAGAAGGTCGACGAGCAGCAGCAGGCCCCGGCAGCGCCGAGCGGCCCGCAGGTGCCTCGCTCGCAATAAAGCAGGGGGGCCATGCAGGGCGGCTTCTACCGTCCTGCGTCAACAATCCCCATCAAGGCTCTGTTACCATTCTTAGTTCTGGCTCACCCACAGGCCCGCAAAATCTTTGGGGCGGAATACGAATCGCTTTGGCGAATCGAATTCGAGGGATTAGAGGTTAAGTCCCATGGCGCGGTACATATTCATCACCGGCGGCGTGGTTTCTTCGCTCGGCAAGGGTTTGGCTTCAGCGGCACTCGGTGCGCTGTTGCAGGCCCGGGGCTACAAGGTCCGCCTCCGTAAGCTCGACCCCTATCTCAACCTCGATCCCGGAACGATGTCGCCGTATCAGCACGGCGAAGTGTTCGTGACCGATGACGGCGCGGAGACCGATCTCGATCTCGGTCACTACGAGCGCTTCACCGGGCGGCCGGCGACCAAGGCCGACAACATCACGACGGGGCGCATCTACCAGGACATCATCACCAAGGAGCGCCGCGGCGATTATCTCGGCGCGACCATCCAGGTGGTTCCGCACGTCACCAACGCCATCAAGGAATTCGTCCTCGACGGCAATGACGACTACGACTTCGTGCTGGTCGAGATCGGCGGCACCGTCGGCGACATCGAGGGCCTGCCGTTCTTCGAGGCGATCCGCCAGCTCAAGAACGATCTGCCGCGCGATCATGCCGTCTACATACATCTCACGCTGCTGCCCTACATTCCGAGCGCAGGCGAATTGAAGACGAAGCCGACGCAGCACTCGGTGAAGGAGCTGCGTTCGATCGGCATCCAGCCGGACATCCTGCTCTGCCGCACCGACCGCGAGATCCCGAAGGAAGAGCGGCGTAAGCTCGGGCTGTTCTGCAACGTGCGTGAAAGCGCGGTGATCGAAGCGCGCGACGTCGACAACATCTATGCGGTGCCTGAGGCCTATCACAATGCGGGCCTCGACGACGAGGTGCTCGCCGCCTTCGGCATCGCCTCGCGGATTCCGCCGGAGCTGCGGAGCTGGCAGCAGATCAACGAGCGCGTCCGCAATCCCGAAGGCAACGTCACCATCGCCATCGTCGGCAAATACACCGGCATGAAGGATGCGTATAAGTCGCTGATCGAGGCGCTCTCACACGGCGGCATCGCCAACAAGGTGAAGGTCAATCTCGACTGGATCGAGAGCGAGATCTTCGAGAAGGAAGATCCCGCGCCGTTCCTCGAGCACGTCAACGGCATCCTGGTGCCGGGCGGATTCGGCCAGCGCGGCGCGGAAGGCAAGATCCGCGCGGCGCAGTTCGCGCGCGAGCGTGACGTGCCGTATTTCGGCATCTGCTTCGGCATGCAGATGGCGGTGATCGAGGCCGCGCGCAATCTCGTCGGCATCGAGGACGCCAACTCCACCGAATTCGGCCCGACCAAGGAGCCCCTGGTCGGCCTGATGACGGAATGGCTGCGCGGCAACGAGCTCGAGAAGCGCTCGCAGGCCGGCGATCTCGGCGGCACGATGCGGCTCGGCGCGTATCCCGCGGCACTCAACCGCGGCAGCCGCGTCTCGCAGGTCTATGGCGGAGCGACCGAGATTTCCGAGCGCCACCGCCATCGCTACGAGGTGAACACCGCCTACAAGGACCGCCTCGAGCAGCACGGCCTGAAATTCTCAGGGCTGTCGCCCGACGGCGTCCTGCCGGAGATCGTCGAATACGAGGATCATCCCTGGTTCATCGGCGTCCAGTTCCATCCCGAACTGAAGTCGCGGCCTTTTGAGCCGCATCCTCTCTTCGCCTCCTTCATTCAGGCGGCGATGGTGCAGAGCCGGCTGGTCTGATGGCTCAGCGCGCGGCGGAGTGGTCGCGCGCGTGATGTATCGGCTCCAAGGCGACTCGCGTCGAGGGGGCCGGCGCAAGCGATCCCGTGACGAGCTTCATCTGCGGCCGCCGTGTCAGCCTGTAGACGGCGGCGGGCGGCATGTTCAGCAGGGCGCGATCGACCAGCGTGGCGCGTAAGCCCAGCCGATCGAGAATCGGCCGCGGCACCGGGCAGCTCATGCCGTAGGTGAACTGGTAGAATGCGCCGCCGGGGCGCACATAGCTGAACGCGCCGCTGACGATCGAGACGACCTTGCGCGTCGACATGTTGAGCAGCGGCAGCCCGCTCACGACCGCGCCGACGGGCGCGCCGTCATAGAGGCGCTCCGTCGTCAGCCGCCCCGCATCCATCCACAAGACGCGCGCGTTGGGAAAGCGCACTTGCAGGAGCTTCATGAAGTCGGAGCCGTATTCGATCAGCGTGAGGTCCTGCTGGCGGACGCCGCGTTTCAGGAGGTTGTAGGTGAATGCCCCGGTGCCGGGGCCGAGCTCGAGGATCGGACCGGTCGATGCCGTGATCTCGCGCGTGATCAGATCGGCGAGCGCCGCGCCTGACGGCGCGATCGCGCCGACCCGGCGCGGGGCCGACATCCAGGACAGGAAGAAGGAGAGGAAATCGTTGGGCATGCGCACTCCGGCATCTTGGTTGCACCTCGAAAGATCGGAGGTGAAGCGGATGCAGTGTCACGGCCGTGCATTGCGACAGCATTGCGCTGTGAGGGGCGCACGCGGATTGAATCAATCCTGCGGGATCGGCCGCAGCGTTATTCTGAAACAGGCGCCGCCGTCCGGCCCGTCCGTGACCGAGACGTGGCCGCCATGCAGCTGCACGATCTCGCGCACCATGTTGAGGCCGAGGCCGGCACCGCGATCGAGCGGCGTCAGCCGGTAGAACGGCTCGAAGATCTGCTCGCGTTGTCCGACGGGAATACCGGCACCTTCGTCCGTGACTTCGATGCTCGCGGGTCTGCTGACGCGAATGCCGATGGTGCCGCGGCGAGGGCCGTGCTAAATCGCATTTTGCACGAGGTTAGTCAGCGCGCGTTCCAACGCGGCCGCGTCACCGATCGTCTCGATCGGCGTCGTGGGTGCATCGAGCGCCAGCTCGTAGCCGCCGGCAATCGCCAGCGGCGCGAGGTCGGCAGCCGCGCCTTGCGCGACCCGGACAAGGTCGACGCGCGCGAACGGATGGCCGCAGCGGTCGAGCCGCTGAATGTCCAGCAACTGCTCGGCAAGCGTCGCCAGCCGCGCGGCATCTTCCAGCAGCCGGGTCTTGTCCGGCCCCGGGGCAAGCGACTCCAGGCGCGTGTTGAGGATCGCGATCGGCGTGCGCAGCTCGTGCGCGGCGTCGGCGACGAAACGCTTGTGGCGGGCATAGCCCTGGTCGAGCCGCGCCAGCGCGTCATTGACCGCAGTCACGAGCGGTACGACCTCCAGCGGAATTCTCTCCACCGACAGACGCGCGCCGCGCTGATGGATGTCGATACGACGCGCCTGGTCCGCGGTCGTATCAAGCCCTCTGAAGGCGCGCCGCACGATCATCGGTGTCGCGATGAAGGTCGCGGTTCCCATCAGAAGGAGGCCTGGCAGGGCGATGCCGAGGAACGCAAGCGATGTCATGACCAGCGCCTTGGCGCCGGTCAACCGGCCCTGTGTCGCCGTGATGACCTGCACATTGCCGGCCTCGGTATCGATCCGCTTCAGCCGCGCCGCCGGCTTGCGCGGATCGTCCTCGAACAGCTGCCAGCCGAGCCGCGCCTGGCTGATCTGGTCGAGGCCGCCGCCGATCGCGGCGAATTCAGCCGGCATGGCACCTTCGGCGAGCGAATGTCCCTGCCGGTCGCGGACCAGGAACCAGAGGTCTGGTGTCTCGCTACGCAATTGTTTGAGCTCGGGCGTCGGCCGCACGGTCAGGCCGCCCTGTGCGTCGCGCGTCAGTGCGTGCTGCACGACGTCGATCACGCGATCCTCGTCGCGCTGGGCGAGCACAAGTCCTGACGCGCACAGCGCTCCGACGACGACGGCAACCAGGGCCAGGAGCAGCGCGGCCTGGAGCGAAAGCAGGCGCCAGCTCAGGCGCGAGCGCAGGCAGTAGGGATCGTCGTGCCTGCTCATGGCAGCTTCTTCAGGAGATAGCCGACGCCGCGAATGCCGTGGATCTCGATGCCGGCATCCGCCTCGGCGAGCTTGCGGCGTAGCCGCGAGATATGCGTGTCCAGCGCGTTCGACTGGATCTCGTCGTCGAAATTGTAGACGGCCTCTTCCAGCGCCGAGCGTATCACGGTGCGGCCGATGCGGCGGATCAACGCCTCGAGCACCAACAGCTCGCGACGCGGCAGCTCGAACGGCTGGCCGTCGATGCTCGCCTCGCGATGGCCGACATCGAAGGCGAGGCGGCCCGCGCGGATGACATCCGGCGTAAGTCCCGCGGGGCGCCGCATCACGGCGCGCAGGCGCGCCAGCAGCTCCTCGACCGCGAACGGTTTGGCCAGATAATCGTCGGCGCCGCTGTCGAGCCCGGCGATCCGGTCGGCGAGCTCGCCGCGCGCGGTCAGGACGATGATCGGCACGCCGTCGGCGCGCGCACGGAGCTTCGGAATCAGCGCAAGGCCGTCGCCGTCGGGGAGCTGGCGGTCGAGCAGGACCGCGACATGGACGTCGGCGGAAATGGCCTCTTCCGCGTCGGCAAGGGTAGGGGCATGGTCTACCACCATGTCGTAGCGCTTCAGCGCCGACGCCAGCGCGCCCGCCATCTCCGCCTCATCCTCGACGAGCAAAATCCGCATGATCCGGCACCTAGGCTTCAACCAGAGCCATTCTAGCGGCCCGATCATTGCGGCAGCATTGCGGGAGCCGGACTTGATGCGTTACCGGAGGCCGCCGAGCCATGCGCGAAACGCCACAGGGGCGGCCGCGCAGGGCTCAAGACACGGTTATGGCCGGCCGTTATAAGCGGCGGACCTGTTCTGGGAGGAAGCAAGAATGATCTACGAAATGCGCGTCTACCGCTGCGTGCCCGGCCGCTTGCCGGCGCTCTTGAAGCGATTCGAGACGGCGACGCTGAAGCTGTGGGAGAAGCACGGCATCCGCCAGGCTGGATTCTTCACCACGCTGATCGGTGAATCCAGCCAGGAGCTGACCTATTTCCTCGCCTGGGAGTCGCTCGCCGAGCGCGAGAAGAAGTGGGGCGCGTTCGTGACCGATCCGGACTGGCTCGAGGCGCGGGCGAAGTCGGAGGCGGACGGCCAGATCGTCGGCAATATCGTCAGCCAGCTCCTGACGCCGACCGCCTTCTCGGCGGTGAAATAGCGCCGGCGGCGCCCGCGGAACTTCGGCGCAACCCTGATATTCGGACGGCCTGGGCCGATTGGGGTTGATCCGACCCCGATGGCGGCTATGGTCGCGCCGAAACGAGGGATTTGCCTTGAGCTCTTCGACGTCAGCGGCGCCGGTCGTCACCATTGGCAGGGTCAAGTTCGGCAATGATCTGCCGATTTCGATCATTGCCGGGCCTTGCCAGCTCGAAAGCCGCCAGCATGCGCTGGAGGTGGCCTCCGCGCTGAAGGAGATCGCCGCGCGGCTGAACATCGGTCTCGTCTACAAGACCTCGTTCGACAAGGCCAACCGCACCAGCGCGTCGGCGGCGCGCGGGCTCGGGCTCGCGCAGTCGCTGCCGATCTTCGCCGAGATCCGCGCCTCGCTCGGCCTGCCGGTGCTGACCGACGTGCACGAAGCCACGCAATGCGCCGAGGTGGCGCAGGCCGTGGACATCCTGCAGATCCCGGCCTTCCTGTGCCGGCAGACCGACCTGCTGCTGGCGGCGGCCGCGACCGGCAAGGTTGTCAACGTCAAGAAGGGCCAGTTCCTGGCGCCCTGGGACATGGCGAACGTCGTCACCAAGATCACGAGCGCGAACAATCCGAATGTGCTCGTCACCGAGCGCGGCGCCTCCTTCGGCTACAACACACTGGTATCCGACATGCGCGCGCTGCCGATCCTGGCGCGCACCACCGGCGCACCCGTGATCTTCGACGCGACCCATTCGGTGCAGCAGCCGGGCGGGAAGGGGACGTCCTCCGGCGGCGAGCGCGAATTCGTGCCGGTACTGGCGCGCGCGGCGGTCGCGGTCGGTGTCGCCGGCGTCTTCATCGAGACCCATCCCGATCCCGATAGCGCGCCTTCCGACGGCCCCAACATGGTGCCGCTACGCGAATTCGAAGGCCTGATCGCTAAGCTGATGGCGTTCGACGCGCTCGCAAAGAACCCGCGCTGATGCAGCACGGCGAGGCGCGGCCGCACGATCACGGTCTGCCGGCCGCGCTCTACGTCATCTCCGGCGCCAGCTTCGCCGCGGCGTTGTCGGCGCGTGCGCTCGACCCGGTGCTGCCGCACGTCGCCGAGGATTTTGGCGTCAGCATCGCGACCGCCGCGGGCTTTGCCGCGGTGTTCGCTTTCACCTTCTCGATCATCCAGCCGATCGTCGGCGCCGCCGCCGATCTGTTCGGCAAGACGCGGCTGATGATCGGCTGCCTCGCGCTGCTCGGGCTTGCCAATATTCTCGGTGCGCTCTCGACCTCGTTCTCGGTTCTGTTTGCGACCCGCATCCTTGCCGGCATCGGCTCGGGCGGCGTGTTTCCGGTGGCGCTCAGCCTGACCAGCGATCTGGTCGGTCCGGAGAAGCGGCAGGTCGCGATCAGCCGCACGCTCGCCGGCGCCATGACCGGCAATCTGCTCGGTGCCTCGGCCTCCGGCCTGATCGGCGATTTCCTCGGCTGGCGCGGCGTGCTGGCGGTGCTCGGCGTGCTCGTGATCGTTGCATCGATCGCGGTTGCCGCCGGCTTTCGCGGCGCCAAGGTCAAGCATCCGCCGAAGACGAGCCTGTCGGCGCTGAAGGCCGGCTATCGCACCATCTTCACCAACCCCAACGCCTATGTGTGCTACTCGGCCGTGTTCGTCGAAGGCTGCTGCGTGCTCGGCCTGTTTCCCTATATAGCCTCGTTCCTGTTCGAGCTCGGCCAGACCTCGCTCTCGATCGCCGGCATCGTCATCGCGGGCTTCGCGGTCGGCGGCCTTTTCTACACGCTGACGGTGTCGCGCCTGCTGCCGTGGCTCGGCATGAAGGGAATGATGATCGCGGGCATGACGCTGGTGGCCTCGCAGCTCGTCGCCGTGGCCTTCGGTCCGCGCTGGGAGGTGCAGGCGCTGAATCTCATCGTCATGGGCTGGGGCTTCTACATCGCCCATGGCTGTCTCCAGGTGTTCGCCAGCGAGCTCTCGGTCGAGGCGCGCGCCACCGCGCTGTCGCTGCATTCGTTCTTCTTCTTCATGGGACAGACGGTCGGGCCGCTCGCCTACGGCTTCGGCCTGCAACACGGCGGCAAGATGCCGACGCTGTTCGTGAGCGCCGCGATCATGGTGGTCCTCGGCATCATTTGCGCCCGGCTGCTCAAGCCGCGTGCACCAGCCGACGCGCGTGAGATTTTATTCGGCCCTAAGGGGGGATCGCCCCACCACGACACCGTCGGCTCCGTATACATGGCACACGAATTGCTTTTATTCTGGGCAAACCGAGGTGTGAGACCGTGGACGCCCAGCCCATCCGTTTGCCCAGCGTAGCCGGCGCGACCCGGTCGGCCGGATATCCCACCAGGCCGCCACTGCGGCGTTTCCTGACCGATTGCCACGAGGAGTTCAGGGGCGACGGTTCGGGCGAGCTTGCCGATTACATTCCCGAGCTGAAGCGCGCCAACCCCGATCATTTCGGCATCGCGCTCGTCACCATCGACGGCCATGTCTACGAGGTCGGCGACAGCGCGGTGCCGTTCACTATCCAGTCGGTCTCGAAGGCCTTCGTGTTAGCGCTGGCGCTGGAGACGGTGGGCGAGGAGCGCGTCTCGGCCACCATCGGCGTCGAGCCGAGCGGCGAAGCCTTCAATTCGATCCGGCTCACCAACGACAACCGTCCCTTCAACCCGATGGTCAATGCCGGTGCGATTGCCTGCTCGGGCCTGATCTACGAGGTGGACGGCAAGGGTGCTTTCGAGCGTGTCCGCTCAAAACTCAGCGAGTTCGCCGGGCGCGAGCTCGGCGTCGACGAGGCCGTGCATGCCTCGGAGACCGCGACCGGCAACCGCAACCGCGCGATCGCGTGGCTGCTCCGCAATTACGCGGTGCTGCCGGATGACGTCGACGCGGTGCTCGACGTCTATTTCCGCCAATGCGCGATCCTGGTGACGGCGCGCGATCTGGCGGTGATGGCGGCAACTCTCGCCAATCGCGGCATCAATCCGGTGACGGGCGCGCAGGTGATCACGCCGCACATCGTCGCCCGCACGCTGTCGGTGATGACGAGCTCGGGCATGTACGACTATGCCGGCGAGTGGACCTATCGCGTCGGCATCCCCGCCAAGAGCGGCGTCGGCGGCGGCATCGTCGCGGCGCTGCCCTCGCAACTGGGACTGGGCACCTTCTCGCCGCTGCTCGACAATCACTTCAACAGCGTGCGCGGCCTGAAGGTCTGCGAGGCACTGTCGGCGCGGTTCGACCTGCACATGCTCAACCGCAATGCCGACGTCCGCACCAGCGTCATGGCGGATTACGACGTCTACGGCATCTCCTCGCGCCGCAGCCGCCAGCCGCACGAGCAGCAGATTCTTGACGAGCGTCACAGCGACATCCGCATCCTCGAGCTCGTCGGCGCGCTGAATTTCGGCACCATCGATTACGTCACGCGAAGACTGACCAGTGAGCCGCCGAACGCGCCGCTGTTGATCATCGATTTCCGCCGCGTGCCCGACATCACCGCGGCCGGTGCGGAGCTTCTGGGCGAGACGCTGACGGCGCTCGGCAATGCCAACGTCACCACGATTCTGTCCGGCCTCGAGGAGGCCTCCGCGGTCTGGGCCGCGATCGCCGCGCGCACGGGGGATCCACGCCGGCTGCGCCGCTTCGCGCTGCTCGACGATGCCATCGAATGGGCCGAGGACCAGGTGATCTATCGCTTCGGCGGCTTCACCGACGTGAAGGAGAGCGCGCATCTCGGCGAGCAGGCCTTGCTGGCCGAGCTCGACACCGACGAGATCGCCGCCATCGTCAAACTCTCGACCACACGGCACTACACGGCCGGCCAGCGCGTCATCGCCGCCGGCGCGCCCGCCAATTCGCTGTTCTTCCTCCAGAGCGGCATGGTCAGCGTGAAGCTGCGGAGCGGCGTTCGACTGGCCTCGCTCGGTCCCGGCATGGAGTTCGGTGAGATGGCGATCCTGGAGCGAACCCGCAGCGCCGACGTGTTTGCCGATACGCCCGTTGCCTGCCTCGAACTGCCGCTCGACAGCTTTGCCGATTACCGCCGGTTGCACCCGGAGACCGCGCTGAAGATCATGCGCAACCTCGCCGCAATCCTGGCGCGGCGGCTGGTGGCGGCCAATGCCAAGGTCGACCTGCTGAGCGCGTATTAGGAGGGCGGGCCTAATTCGCTCCACCGGCAGCGATCGGCTCCATGCCGCTCGCAATGATCGTGTCGCGAGCAGCGGGGGAGGCGAGGAACTTGATCAAGGCCCGGCCAGCATCGGGCTCCTTCGAAACGGTCGCGATGCCGGCTGAGAAGATCGTGATCTTCTGCAATTCGCTCGGCAGCAGTCCGACGATATCGATGCCCTTCACCGGCTTCAGTTCGCTGATCTGCTGAAAGCCCAGTTCGGCCTCGCCATGCGCGACGATCTCGCCGACCGGCGTGGCCGGAATCTTGCGCGCCTTGTCCTTCATGACATCGGCAATGCCAAGCTTGTCGAACATCTCGGTCGAGACGTAGACGCCGCTGGCGCTGTCCGAATAGGCGATCGTCTTCGCCGCCAGCAGCGCACGCTTGACGGCTTCCACCGAGCTGATGTCCGGCTTCGGCGCGCCCGACTTGACGGCAATCCCGATCGGCGATCTGGTCAGATCGACCTGGCTGCCGGCAACGACCTTGCCCTTGCTGGCGAGGTCGTTGAGGGCATAGCCCACCATGATCAGGACATCGGCCGGCTCGCCCCGCTCCAGCCGGACCGGGATCGCATTGGTGGTGGTGCCCATCGAAGGCCCGAACGCGGTCAGCACCTTGTTCCCGGTGGCTTTCTCGAACTCCGGCACGAGCGCCTGATAGGCAGCCGTCAGACCGCCGGAAATCATCACCCGGACCTCGGCCGCGTCGGACGCGCCGGTCAGCCACAGGACGCCCAGAAGGCCCAAGGAAAGGTTCAGGACAAGGCCGCGAAATTTTTTGATGTCGATTTCATCGTCGTTGGTCTCCAGCTAGCCCCGCCCGCGATAGGGCGCGACGCCTTGCTCCGGCACCCACAGGCCCTTCGGCACGCGACCGGCCTGCCAGAACACGTCGATCGGGATGCCGCCGCGCGGATACCAGTAGCCGCCGATGCGGAGCCATTTCGGTTTGATCTCCGAGGCGATGCGCTTGCCGATCATCACGGTGCAATCCTCGTGGAAGGCGCCGTGATTGCGGAAGCTCGCGATGTAGAGTTTCAGCGATTTCGACTCCAGCAGCCATGGGCCGGGTGCGTAGTCGATCATCAGATGCGCGAAATCCGGTTGTCCTGTGACCGGGCACAGCGAGGTGAATTCCGGCACGGTGAAGCGCACCAGATAGTCGGTGCCCTTTTGCGGATTGGGCACGCGGTCGAGCTGGGCTTCTTCCGGTGTGTGCGGCCATTCGACCGCGCGGCCGAGCTGGAGGGATTTTTTCGCCATCGTCGTCACATCCTTTTGCGGATGCCGGGATGGACGCAATTGAAGCTGCCGTCAACCGGTCGCGATTGTCTGGATCATGACGATGCGGTCGTTGCCGGACTCGCAGCCCCAGAGCTCGCCCGGCCTGCCGTCGAGCTGGCGCACGTTGGCATTCGGCTTGTCGCTGGCGAAGACGTTGAATTTTTCGGTCATGGGATCGAAGCGGACGATGGCATTGGCGGAAAAATCGGTCAACCAGACCTTGTCCTTGTCGTCGACATAGACGGCGTAGGTGCGGGGGCGCTCGCCCGGCAGCTTCCAGGTCTTCCAGGATACGTCAGCGGGATCGTGCACCGAGACATGGCCGCTGTTCCATTCGCTGACCCAGATCCGGCTCTTCGAATCCGACCAGACGCGCCGCGATCCCTGGTTCGGCGTTGGCGGCTCGACCACATTGGCGTTGCCGGTCGCAAGATCGATCTTCGCGATATAGCTGCCGGCGAGCGAGGCGTACCAGACGTCGCCCTTGGGCGTCACGGTGATGCCGTAGGGGCCAACGCCCTTGGGCGCCCGGAACACGTCCATCTCGCCAGACTTCGGCTTGAGCCGGCCGTAATAGCCGGACTGTCCGGTGAACCAGTAGGTGCCGTCATTGTCGAACACGCCGGTATTGAGATTGGCGGAGGCGAATTTCTCCGGCAGGCGGAACAGCGTGACCTTGAGATCGCCGGGATCGACCCGCGCGATCGCGTTCTGGCCGCCCTCGGTGATCCAGGGCGCGCCATCGGGACCGATCGTCACGCCGTGCGGCGCGGCGCCCTGGCCGAGGCTGACGGTCTTGAAGGTGCCATCCTTCGGATCGAGCCTGCCGAGCATGCCCTTGCCCTGCGCGGTGAACCAGACCGTGCCGTCGGGGGCTGGCGCGAGGTCGTGCAGGCCGATCCCGGCATTGATGGGGAAATATTTTGTCCGGAACGGGCCCTCCTGAGCAAAAGATGGGCGAACGGCGAGGAGGGCGGCGCTGGAAGCAAGAAACTGGCGGCGATTCATGGCGTTACCCCGACTGTCTAGGATTGAGGATGGACGCGCAGACCCAGTGTTCTCAAGCTTAGTCTTGGGGAATTCACGCGTCAGTCGAAGCTCGCCGTCCAAGCGTTCACATTTGCTTGCGCTCCGTGTAAGACCCGCGGCGAACCGATCAAACCTAACGAACGGAAGTGCAACATCATGACCGCCATCATCGACATCATCGGCCGCGAAATCCTCGACAGCCGTGGCAATCCCACCGTCGAGGTCGACGTCGTGCTGGAAGATGGCGCGCTCGGCCGCGCCGCCGTGCCCTCAGGCGCCTCCACCGGCGCCCATGAGGCGGCGGAACTGCGCGACGGCGACAAGGCCCGCTATCTCGGCAAGGGCGTCACCAAGGCGGTCGGCGCCGTCAACGGCGAGATCTTCGAGGCCTTGAGCGGCCTCGATGTCGAGCAGCAGGTCCAGATCGACCAGATCATGATCGACCTCGACGGCACCCCGAACAAGAGCCGCCTTGGTGCCAATGCCATCCTCGGCGTGTCGCTCGCCTGCGCCAAGGCGGCTGCGAACTCGCTCGACATGCCGCTCTACCGTTACGTCGGCGGCACCTCGGCGCGGCTGTTGCCGGTGCCGATGATGAACATCATCAACGGCGGCGTGCATGCCGACAACCCGATCGACTTCCAGGAGTTCATGATCCTGCCCGTCGGCGCGTCGAGCTTTGCCGAGGGCCTGCGTTACGGCGCGGAGGTTTTCCACACGCTGAAGTCGGAGCTGAAGAAGGCCGGCCACAACACCAATGTCGGCGACGAAGGCGGCTTTGCCCCGAACCTGCCGTCGGCGGACGCCGCGCTCGAATTCGTCATGAACGCGATCGGCAAGGCCGGCTTCAAGGCGGGCTGTGACATCGTGATCGGCCTCGACTGCGCCTCGACCGAGTTCTTCAAGGACGGCAAGTACGTCTATGAAGGCGAGGGCAAGACCCGTTCGATCTCCGAGCAGGCCAAGTACCTTGCCGACCTCGTTGCGCGCTATCCGATCGTGACCATCGAGGACGGCATGTCGGAAGACGACATGGACGGCTGGAAGGAGCTCACCGACCTCATCGGCAAGAAGTGCCAGCTCGTCGGCGACGATCTGTTCGTCACCAACGTCAAGCGCCTCGCCGAAGGCATCAAGGCGGGCCGGGCCAACTCGATCCTGATCAAGGTCAACCAGATCGGCACGCTGACCGAGACGCTCGCCGCCGTCGAAATGGCGCACAAGGCGGGCTACACCTCTGTGATGTCGCACCGCTCCGGCGAGACCGAGGATTCCACCATCGCCGACCTCGCCGTCGCCACCAACTGCGGTCAGATCAAGACCGGCTCCCTCGCGCGTTCCGACCGCACCGCCAAATACAACCAGCTCCTGCGCATCGAGCAGCAGCTCGGCAAGCAGGCGCTCTATGGCGGCAAGGCGGCACTGAAGGCGCTGGCCTAACGTGCCTCGCCAAGCCAATTCTCCGGCGTCACGTTAGCTTGATCGACGCTCAGTCGCATGCGCGTTGACGCCGGATGGTTGTCGTGATGTGCTCATACACCTTAAAGGTGAGGCTCTTTCTTTATTTCATTTTCTAGCAATTTGACGTTCCGCGCGCGTCAGGCGCGGAAGCGCCGGTGCTTTGCCTCGCCCAACGCGGAGCGCCAAAATGACCAGATTGCGAGCAACCCGAGCCGTCAGCACGGATGGAACCGTTACCGTTCAGGCCAGCGGTCAATTGATGGACGACTACGTCTACGCCACCGATCTGACCGGCGAGACGGATCTGACGGCGATACAACAGGCCGACGGCAGTTACAGCCTGCTTTACCTCGGAGCGACCGGCAACATCATGTCGCTGCGCCGGGACCCTGACAGCGATACGGGCTGGAGCGAGGAGGTGGTCGATGCCACCCTTCAGCCGAGCCAGGTTGTCGGCGGCATCGATGCCAGCGGCAGGTTCACGGTCTTTGCCATCGGCTCGAATGCGGCGGCGCCCGATGTTTATGTCATGACGCGCCAGAGCGGGGGAAGCTGGAGCGCGCCGCAGCCGATCGCACCGGACGGCTCGGTGCCTGTATTCATGCAGGCCAGCAAGCTTGCGGCCTTTGCAATCGCGGGCAAGCTCGAACTGTTCGCGTTGCTCAGCCCCTCGCCGGGGTCCAACGGCCAGTCCAGCCTGTGGCGTATCGGCTGGGATGCTGCCGCTCCGAGCTGGCAGTACATCGCCGATACCGACCAGACCATCATCGAGAGCTGCACCGTCGCGGACATCGATTGTCTCTTGTTCGCGAACACCGCCGAGGCGACGCCCGTCGCGCTGGATCTGTTCACCGTGGCGGCTCCCTTCACGGCAACGGCAACATTACTGGCGGCAAACATCGTATTCCGCTCGCTGGCCGTTGGTTCGCAGGCGGACAACAATTCGGCGGTGTTCATTGCCGATCCCGGTGACATGACCGATCGGCCGCAGATCCAGTATCTCGACGGTGGCAATCCGGACGCCGGCTTCGTGGTCGTGGATTCCACGATCAAGGCGACCGCGCTGGCGGTTGCGAGCGCCGGCGCCAATCCATTGGCGCTGTTTGCGCTCGATGACAGCGGCTCGCTGCAATTCATCGCGACGCCGCCGTCGGACACCAAATTCGACTTCTTCCTTCGCCTGAGGAACATCCTGACTGCGCGGGGGACGGAGGGCGATGCGGAGCTGGTTGGTTACGTGCCCACAAAGGGCCTGATGCGGATGTGGCAGAGTCCGCCGGACGATCCGGCTTCGCCTGACGGCAGCAAGGGCGGCTGGAATCAGGAGCCGATTCAGTATCCGCCGCTGACCCGCAAGCTCGTCGAGCAGAAGACCTATTCGACGACGCTGACTTTCTATGACGCGAAGGGCGTGACCCTTTCCAACGCCAAGGTCGCGCTGAAATCGACCGAGATCGTGAGCGCCTCGATCGCCGGGCAGGTCGTGACCCTTGGTCCGGCGCGGGCCCTGACGTTCACGACCGATGCGTCCGGCCGCCTGCGGGTCACGACGGAGACGCGGTCGCTGAATGCCGCGGGGCTGAGCGCCAGGCTGCCGGACCTGATGATGGACGGCGGCGATTTCGCGGTGACGCCCAATTATGATGTGCAGGAACGGCTGCGCAACATCACGACAGCCCAGGTCAAGCAGCTCGTGCCGAGCGAGTTCGCCGGCGATGCCGATCAAATCCGGCTGGCCGTCACGGAAGCGATGGCCAACATCCATGACGGGCCGGTCGCGTTGGTGCGGGCGCGCATCAATGCCAGGGACGACCTTCGGCTGCCGCTGCCGATGCGCGCGCAGCCCCGGCAGCCCTTTCGCTTCACCGTTGCCGGCGGGCGGGCCGTCTTCAAGACTCTCACCGATGCGGAGGCGGACGCCGCCATCGCCGAGATCGCGGCGTTGCGCACCAGTCCGGATTTTGGACTCCTCGACTTCTTCGAGGACGCGATCGAGGCGATCGGCAATGCGTTCGAGACCGCGGTCGATGCGGTGTACGACTACGTCATCAAGCCGATCGCCTCCGGTTTCGAACTCGCCATCAACTGGGTGGCGGACAAGCTCAAGATCGTCTGGAACGGCATCGTCGACACCGTGGAAAGCGCGTTCCGCTTCGTGGAAACCGTCTTCAACGCGGTCAGGACGTTCTTCGTCGGGCTCTACAATTTCTTTGCCTGGCTGTTGAGCGATGCGCGCAAGGACATCTGGGCCACCAAGCGGAAGTTCGAGCGGATATTCAGCCAGGGTCTGGTTTCGCTCGCAGGCTTTGCCGCCGACGGCGGCAGGGTCAGTCACAGCTTCTTTGAGACCATGGAAGGTACCGTCAAGCAGGCCTTTGCGGGGATCGAGAAGGATCTCGGCAAGATCGATGCGGATGACGGGATGGATGCGCCGTCCGGCGTGAGCACGTTTCTCGAAATCATCGAGGACAGCGCAAGCGTCGCCAACTGGCTGATGGACAAGGTTTCGTTCGGCAGCCTCATCAGCCTTGGCATCAATATCCCGTCGGCGATGGTGCAGGATGCGATGGCTCTCATCTCGCGGGTCCAGTCGACATTCGCCACCGAGATCGCGAAGCTCATCCAGGCAAGCATGAAACGCTTGCGGGCGCTGGCAACCAGCACGTCGGAGTTCGGCAAGGTGCTGCTCGCCACGATCCTCGGCGAGGTGAAAGACCTGATCCTGGCCGTTCTGCGCGTCCTCGATGGACTGGTTCAATCCGTTTTGAACTTCTTCGCCAAGGATCTCGTCGCGCTCAACACCGCAGTGTTCGGCGCCTCCATCAATAACTTCGTCATTCAGGCGCTCTACGATCTGATCAACCCGGGGTCTTCGGAGGGGCTGACCGTCGTCGGCCTCGGCTCGTTGCTCTGCGCTTTCGTTGCGACCGCGCTCTATCGCATCATCTTCGAGGATTCTCCGTTCTCGCTCGAACAAGCCGAGCAGGGCGTTGCGTCGAGCAAGAAGGAGATCGGCGTTCTGCTGATCCTGTCCGGCCTCGTTCAGGCGACGGTCTGGTGCGTCGCCGACGTCGGGCTCGATGTCGGATTGTTCGACAACCCGCCTGCCTGGCAAGCGCTGGCCGTCGTGATTCTCGGCCCGACCTTGATCCAGTTTCTCGCCTGGCCCGGAGGCCCGTTCGCACGGCTCGCGTTCGACACGCCGGTCAACAAGGCCACCTCGGCGGCCTGGCTGTCCGGGTTCGGCAATATCGCGTTCAAGTTCTTGTGGGGCATCGCCCGTAAGTTCAAGGATGGTCCGCGCGGCTCGTTCCCGGGATCTTGCGCACTGAGTGCCGGCGGCATCCTGTCCTTGGCGATGAATGCATGGATGCTCTTCGAGAAGGAAAGTGCGGGCACGGCGCGGGTGTCGGAATGGGTTGCCGGCGCCGCCGGGTCATTGTCGGCGATCGCAAAGCCGGCCAAGCACACGCTTGATCCGCTTGATGCCCGTATCTTCCTCGGCGTCGTGGATATCGTCAGCGACGTCAGCGCCGGAATCGCCAAGATCGTCCATGGCAAGGAGATCATCGATTCGGAGCAAGGGACGACGCTGACTGCAAGGCGCGTCTCGATGGGCTCGGCCTAGGTCACGGGCCGCGCGTCCGGAGGGACGCTCATACTGCTCGAATTTCGCAAACTGATTTTCACCCAGGCTGTTTCATCAGAGGATATTTTCATGCCCGCACTCTCGGATCCGACCTTGCAGACCAAAGGCAGGCTTACTGTCGGCCTCAACCTCGACAACAACGCATCGTACATCAGCAGCGGCGCGGTGAACGGACTGAAGGTGACGGCCGGAGCGCTTGCCTACGGGCCGCCCAACGAACCTCCGCCGCCGTGGAAGCCGGGCAAGCAATACTGGTCCGGAAACGGCACCGCGTTCGGCGCCCAGGGAATGGTCCCGACGACCTACGGCTACACTTACCAGGCCGGCATCTACCAGCCACTGTACATCAGCGACATGAGCAGCAATGCCGTGATGACCGGGAAGACCTATGTCTTCACGTTCTCGCTGGGAGCCGAATGGATTCAGCTCTACCTCAGGGTCACTGGCGGGCCCGACGGAGCTACGGTTTTGCCCGGCTTCGGACTTTGGAGCCTTGGCAGCAACCCGCACGCCTGGACCTACGTGACGCCAGAGGCCTTCACCGGCGAATGGATGATCGGGCTCCTCAGTCCGGCCTGCTTCAACATCGTGTGGCTTTCGGTTGAATATGCACCGCCCAAGGATTACGGCGGCGGTCTGCCGGAGGCGCGGCTATGCTTCAAGGTATCGGGGCTGTCGCCGACCAATGCATTTGCGTATTCGACGGATGTCGATCTCGGCGGCCCCCGTCCGCTGGGGCAGGACATGCCGATCGGACTTCAGCATCTGCATCCGCGCAGCCAGCCGCACATCCTGCAGCGCGAATCCGCCGTTCCCGTCGGCTAGGCTTCCTGTTCAATCAGTTGCTGCGCGGCGAGCCGGAACTTGGTAAGGAGGCCGCCTATCCGGGCGCGTCGCGCTGCAATGCCTGGGCCTGAGGCCATGAGTTGGTCGAGGGCCCAAGGCCTCGCTGACGCTCCTGCATCAAGGGAGGATCGACATGAGCGATGGCGAAACCGGACTGCAACTGCGTTCGCTGATCAAGAAGAGCGGCGAGCTGGAAATCTCGCTTCTCGACGTGCCGACCCCCGAGCCCGCCGAGGACGAGGTGGTCGTCCGCGTCGAGGCGGCGCCGATCAACCCGTCCGATCTCGGTCTGCTCGTCGGCGCGGCCGACATGAGCACGGCGAAGCTCTCCGGCACAAAGCAGGCGCCCGTCATCACCGCGAAAGTGCCTGACGGTGCGATGCGCGCGATGGGCGCGCGGCTCGACCAATCCCTGCCGGTCGGCAATGAAGGTGCCGGCGTCGTCATCAAGACCGGCTCGTCGGATGCCGCGAAGGCGCTGATGGGCAAGACGGTCGCGATGATCGGCGGCGCCATGTACTCGCAATACCGGACCCTGAAGGCGAGGGACTGCCAGCCATTGCCTGACGGCACGACGGCGGCGGAGGGCGCGTCCTGGTTCGTCAATCCGCTCACCGCGCTCGGCATGACCGAGACGATGCGGCGCGAAGGCCACAAGGCGCTGGTGCATACCGCTGCCGCCTCCAATCTCGGGCAGATGCTGAACAAGATCTGCATCAAGGACGGCATTCCGCTCGTCAACATCGTGCGCAGCAAGGAGCAGGCGGAGATCCTGAACAAGATCGGTGCCAAATACGTCGTCGATTCCAGCGTGCCGAGCTTCCTCGACGATCTCACGGCCGCGCTGGTCGAGACCGGCGCCACTATTGCCTTCGACGCCATCGGCGGTGGCAAGCTTGCCGGCGACATCCTCAACTGCATGGAAATCGCGATCAACAAGACCGCCAAGGAATACAGCCGCTACGGCTCCAGCGTGCACAAGCAGGTCTATGTCTACGGCGCGCTCGATATCCGCCCGATCGAACTGCCGCGCGGCTTCGGCATGGCCTGGGGCGTCGGCGGTTGGCTGCTGACCCCGTTCCTTCAGAAGATCGGTCCGGCCGACATCGGACGGCTGCGCCAGCGCGTCGTGAACGAATTGAAGACCACCTTCGCCAGCCACTACACCAAGGTGGTCTCGCTTCCCGAGGCGCTCGATCCCGCCAACATTGCGGTCTACGCCAAACGGGCCACCGGCGAAAAATTCCTCATCAACCCGAATAAGTCGTGACGAGCGATGGCGTCCAGGCCTGATCGAATTTATGCCTGAGCCGTGGGGCGAATAACGATCTCGCCGACGTCCACGCTATCCGGCTGCGCTATCGCGAAGGCCATCGCCTCCGCGATTGCGCTCGCCGGAATGGCCATCGCCTTCATGCTTGCCTGCCCTTGCTCCCGCAACGCGGAATCCGTCATGGAGGACGGCAGTTCGGTGTCGACATAACCGGGTGAGATGGTCGTCACGCGAAGGGACGGGCCGACCTCCTGACGAAGTCCTTCGGAAATCGCCCTGACGGCATTCTTGGACCCCGCATAGACGGCCATTGTCGGAACGATCTTGAGGCCGGCGGTCGACAGGGTGTTGACGAAATGGCCGAAGCCCTGACGACGGAACACGGGCAGGGCCGCGGCGATCCCGTAGAGCACGCCCTTCACGTTCACGTCGATCATGTCGTCCCAGTCGTCGACCCTCAGATCGTCCAGGCGCGAAATCGGGGCAATCCCCACATTGTTGATCAGGACGTCCAGCTTCCCGTATCGGTCCGTTGCCAGTCCGACGAGCCCGGCGACATCCTCGCGTTGCCTGACGTCGGTGACGAGGTACGACGCCTTTCCGCCCTTTGACGCGATGCTCGCGGCCAGCATTTCCAGCCGGTCGGCGCGCCGTGCGCCGAGGACCACGATGGCGCCACGTTCAGCGAGATGCCGGGCGGCGGCTGCGCCTATTCCGCTGCTGGCGCCCGTGATGGCGATGACTTTGCCTGCGATGCCCGTCATAGATGTTCCATGCAATTCGTTGCGATGAACTTCGCATCGAAAGCGAGGATGATCTATGCTCGAAGTGCTCGAAAATCGTCGAGATCGGATCAAGCCTTGGACACACCCCCAGATAGGCACGAGACCTCGGGTAACACCTCGGACCCTCTGTCTCAGGTCTTCTCGCTCCTGAACGTTCGCGCTGCGCGTTGCACGAGGTTCGAGGCGGGCGGCAATTGGTCGTATCGGTTCCCGGCCAAACCCGCCCTGAAGTTCGGCGCGGTCATCCGAGGTGATTGCTGGATCGATTTCGGTGACGAAGCCCATCATCGGCTTGTCACCGGCGACTGCTTTCTTCTGGCCAATGCACCAGCCTATGTTCTGGCCAACGACCAACGCCTTGCTCCCGAAGACGGTATAGCGGCGTTCGATTGGACGCAGTCGGATGTCGCGCGTCACGCGGGCAGCGATACCGTTCTGCTTGCCGGCAGTTTCGGTTTCGAAGCGTCGGACGCCGGATTGCTGCTCGATGCGCTCCCCCGCTTTCTGCTCATACCGTCGCGCAGCCCGTCGGCCCCCATCATTCATTCCACGCTTGGGATTCTCGACCTTGAAATCAGGGGGACGGGAATCGGAGCGGCAGTACTCACCGACAGGCTTGCCGACGTCCTGCTCGTCCAGGTGCTCCGCGCGGCGCTGGATCAGAGTGCCGGCGAGGGTTTTGGATGGATCAACGCGCTGGTCGATGCCAGGATCGGCAAGGCCATCAGGCTGATGCACGAAAACGCCGCTCACCCCTGGACCCTGGAAGCATTGGCCGACGCGATCGCCATGTCGCGATCCGCGTTTTCGAAGCGGTTTAAGTCGCTTGTGGGGTTGGCGCCGCTCGACTACCTGCTTCGATGGCAAATGCGGCTTGCACGCGATCAGCTACGACGTGGAGCGACCGTTTCGGCAACGGCCGCGCAGCTTGGATACTCGTCGGAGAGCGCCTTCGGACATGCCTTCAAGCGAGTCTACGGCCACGCACCGAAGCGGTACTGGCGCGGACAGGCCGCGGGCGAAAAATTCCCCAACGCCCCAAATAAATTATCGTGATCTGCGACGGCACCTCACCGAAGGAAGGTCTTGCCTTCTGAGCGAAGCGGGGGATTATTCCGCCGCTATTGAAAGCGGGACAACCGCAAGCAAAGAAGGGGACACTTCCATGACTGATCTGAATCGCCGCCACTTGCTGGCGGGCGCGGCCGCTGTGGGCGCGGCTGCCGTTACCGGGCTCGGACCGATCACTGCTCGTGCCTCAGTGCCGCCAAGCGGGACGCAGGCGCCGGGCTTCTACCGCTACAAGGTCGGCAGCCTTGAGTGTACCTCGATCAACGACGGCGCGCGCACCTTCCCGATGCCGGACAAGTTCGTCGTCAACGCGCCCAAGGACGAGGCGCTCGCGGCCGGCGAGGCGGCCTACATGCCGAAGGGTATGGTCACGGTGCCGTTCAACCCGCAGCTCATCAACACCGGCTCCAAGCTCGTCCTGATCGATGCCGGCAACGGCGCCACCAATCTCGAGCCCAGCAAGGGTGCGGTCGGCCGCACCCTGCAAAACCTCGCGGCCGCCGGCGTCGATCCCAAGAGCATCGACGTCGTGCTGCTCTCGCATCTGCATCCCGACCACACCAACGGCATTCGGCTCGCCGACGGCGCGCTCGCGTTCCCGAATGCGGAGATCATGGTGCCGGGCAAGGACTGGGAGTTCTGGACCAGCGAGGACAACGCCGCCAAGGCCGAGTCCAACGCGATGATGAAGAACTACTTCGCCAACGTGAAGAAGACCTTCGCCGGCCTCGAATCCAAGGTCACCAGGTACGAGTGGGGCAAGGAGGTCGCGCCCGGCATCACATCGATCGCGACGCCCGGCCATACGCCCGGCCACACCTCGTTTGCGGTTGCATCCGGCGATGCCAAGGTGCTGATCCAGTCCGATGTCACCAACATTCCGGAGTTCTTCCTGCGCAATCCGGACTGGCACGTGGTGTTCGACACCGATGCCGCGTTGGCGCAGCAGACGCGCCACAAATTCTACGACATGGCGGCGGCCGAGAAGGCGACCGTGATCGGCTTCCACTTCACCTTCCCCTCGGTCGGCCATGTCGAGAAGGACGGCGCCAAATATCGCCTGATCCCGTCGGCCTGGAATCCGACGATCTGATCGGGCTGGACGTTTGTGCGAAAGATCGGGCCGCCGCTTGGCGGCCTGATTGTTTTGGACGACGGTTTCAGAAACTCAATGTTTCCAAATCGGACCGGTTCATGCACTTGCATCCATTGGTCCGGATCGCTTAAGTGCCGCCCGGCACTCCCGCTCAAGTTCTGAGGACACTCCATGGCCTACAATATCGTCGTGATCGCCGGCAGCCTGCGCAAGGACAGTTTTTCGCTGAAGATCGCCAATGCGCTCGCCAAGCTCGCGCCGGCCTCTCTCAAGCTCGAGGTCATCACGCCGGCGGGCATCTCCTTTTTCAACCAGGACCTCGAGGGCGCGCCGCCCGCGGACTGGCTGGCCTTCCGCGAAAAGCTCCAGAAATCGGACGGTGTCCTGTTCGTCACCCCGGAATACAATCGCGCCATCCCGGGCGTCCTCAAGAATGCCATCGACGTCGCCTCGCGCCCCTATGGCAAGAGCTCGTTCAACGGCAAGCCGGTCGGCATCATCTCGAACTCGCCGGGCCCGCTCGGCGGCGTCAGCGCGGCCAAGACGCTCCAGAACATCCTGCCGGGCATTGCCGGCCCGATCATGCAGCAGCCCGAGACCTACCTGAACGCGGTTGGCGACGCCTTCGATGCCGAGGGTAACCTCGCCAAGGACGCGCTCAAGACCGTGCTCCAGGCCTATATCGACGCCTTCGCCGTCCACGTGGCCAAGCATCACGGCTGAGGCTGAACAACCTTGTCATTCCGGGGGCGGCTCGAAGAGCCGAACCCGGAATCTCGAGATTCCGGGTTCGATGCTGCGCATCGCCCCGGAATGACAGTTTGCCAAGATTAGCGCTCCCTTAACCAAGCTGCCCCATCTTCCCAAGATGGTCTCCCGCGCGCGCTTCAAATCGATCCTGACCGGTCTTGCCCTCTATGCGATGGCGGCTGCCATCGTCGGCTATTTCGGCGTCAACGCCTATACCGGCAAATATGGCCTCAACGCCCGCCAGGAACTCGACCAGGAGATCATCGCGCTGACGAGCGAGCTGGCCCAGCTCAAGCGCGAGCGCGCCAGGAGCGAGCAGCGCGTCTCGCTGCTGCGTTCGGCGAGGATCGATCCCGACATGCTGGACGAGCGAGCACGCTTCCAGCTCGACTACGTCAATCCGCGCGATCTCGTTCGGATGATCCCGCCGAACTAGCGCTTGCGCAGGTTTCGAAACCGGTATCGAAAGCCGGCGCCGGGTCCGACCGCCTCCTGCAAAGGTCGCAAGACCGCAGTCGTCTTGCCGCCTTGACGGAGCAGCGCGGGCGGGGGCATGGCTTGTGCGGCGCACTGCTCCCAAGGATTGACAGAGATCAATCAGGCCGCGCCGGCACGCCGTAGATTGCCACCCGGAGGAAACGGTGATGAATGGGTCAATGCCCCAGCATCACGCGGCTCGTGTCGAAGCCGCTATTGCATCAGGCCAGGCGGCTCGCTCCGCGCTCGTGGCCTCCTGGCGCCGTTCGTCCCGACTGCATCATCTCGACCCCTCCGGCCGGGGCCTGCCCCAGCGGCTGACCGACGCGGAACTCCGCGAGGCGCGCGAGCGGATCGCACCGCTGCTCGCCGCTGCACGAGGCGCGATGGACCGGCTCTACCAGGCGGTTGGCGCGGCCGGCTGCTGCGTGCTGCTGGCCGACGGCGAGGGGGTACCGGTGGATCGTCGCGGCACGCCGGCGGACGACACCACCTTCCAATCCTGGGGTCTGTGGACCGGCGCGCTCTGGAGCGAGGAGCGCGAGGGCACCAATGGCATCGGCACCTGCGTCGTCGAGCAGCGGCCGCTGACGATCGACCGCGACCAGCACTTCTTCACGCGCAACACGCTGTTGAGCTGCACCGCCGTACCGATCTACGACCACGAGGCGGCGTTTGCCGGCGTGCTCGACGTCTCCTCCTGCCGCGCCGACCGGACCGATGCGTTTTCCAATCTGATCGCGCTCGCGGCAGGCGAGGCGGCAAAGCGCATCGAGGCCGACTTGTTCCGCCGGGCTTTCGCCCATGCCCGCATCGTGCTGACGCCGGCTGCGGACGGACAGTGCGGGGGCCTCGTTGCGGTCGATGCGGACGATCTCGTGGTCGGCGCGACACGCTCCGCCCGGGTGGGACTTGGGCTCGCGCCAGGCCGGGCGTTGCGGCCAGTGCCCGCGGCCGATCTTCTCGGCGGCGATACGGCGCGCGACCACCTCGCCGGCGGTCAGCGCGCGGTGGTGCAGCGGGCGCTGCTCCGCGCGGGCGGCAATGTTTCGGCGGCCGCCAAAGCCCTCGGCGTCAGCCGCGCAACCCTGCACAGGAAGCTCAAGCGGTTCGAGCTGAACCACTGAGGGCCACTGTCCTTTCAGCCGTCATTGCGAGCGTAGCGAAGCAATCCAGAATCTTTCCGCGGAGGGACTCTGGATTGCTTCGCTGCGCTCGCAGTGACGATGTGGAAGCCGCGAGCCCTCGATCTTGCACCTGCCTCACCCCGGACCTGTCGCAGAACTGCGACAGGTCCGCTCCGCCATCGCTCCTATCAGGGCTGACAGGAAACGCCTCCCGCATCATCGTCGGCGCAAGTCGCGACCAGCGACGAATTGCGCAAACAGCAAACATCGGGAGTGATCAATGAACAAGGTGGAATTCCTCAGCGTCACCAAAGTTCCCTTCGCCGAACGCTACGACAACTTCATCGGCGGCAAGTTCGTCGCGCCGATCTCGGGCAAATATTTCGACAATGCCTCGCCGGTGAACGGACAGATCGTCTGCAAGATCGCACGCTCCGACGCGCAGGACGTCGAAGCTGCGCTCGACGCGGCGCATGCCGCCAAGGCCGGCTGGGGGAGCACCAGCGTCGCCGAGCGCGCCGCGATCCTGAACAAGATCGCCGACCGCATGGAAGAGAATCTCGAGCGCCTCGCGATCGCCGAGACCTGGGACAACGGCAAGCCGATCCGCGAGACTCGCGCCGCCGACATCCCGCTCGCCATCGACCACTTCCGCTATTTCGCCGGCGTCGTCCGCGCCCAGGAAGGCTCGATCGGCGAGATCGACCACGATACTATCGCCTATCATTTCCACGAGCCGCTCGGTGTGGTCGGCCAGATCATCCCCTGGAACTTCCCGCTGCTGATGGCCTGCTGGAAACTCGCCCCGGCGCTTGCCGCCGGCAATTGCGTCGTGCTCAAGCCCGCCGAGCAGACCCCGGCCTCGATCATGGTCTGGGCCGAGATCATCGGCGACCTGCTGCCGCCCGGCGTCCTCAACATCGTCAACGGCTTTGGCCTCGAAGCCGGCAAGCCGCTGGCCTCGAGCCCGCGCATCGCCAAGATCGCCTTCACCGGCGAGACCTCGACGGGCCGGCTGATCATGCAATATGCCAGCCAGAACCTGATCCCGGTCACGCTGGAGCTCGGCGGCAAGTCGCCGAACATCTTCTTCAAGGACGTCACCGCCGAGGACGACGACTTCTTCGACAAGGCGATCGAAGGCTTCGTCATGTTCGCGCTGAACCAGGGCGAGGTCTGCACCTGCCCGAGCCGGGCGCTGGTCCACGCCGACATCTATGACCGCTTCATGGAGCGGGCGCTGAAGCGCGTCGCCGCGATCAAGCAGGGCGACCCGCGTGCGGCCGACACCATGATCGGTGCACAGGCCTCGGGTGAGCAGCTCGCCAAGATCCTCTCCTATATCGACATCGGCAAGCAGGAGGGCGCCAAGGTGCTGGCCGGCGGCGGTCGTGCCGAGCTCGGCGGCGATCTTTCCGGCGGCTTCTACGTCCAGCCGACCGTGTTCGAAGGCCACAACAAGATGCGAATCTTCCAGGAGGAGATCTTTGGTCCCGTCGTCTCGGTCACGACCTTCAAGACCGACGACGAAGCGCTCGCGATCGCCAACGACACGCTCTACGGTCTCGGCGCCGGTGTCTGGAGCCGCGATGCCAACCGCTGCTACCGCTTCGGCCGGGCGATCCAGGCCGGCCGGGTCTGGACCAATTGCTACCATGCCTATCCCGCGCATGCGGCGTTCGGCGGCTACAAGCAGTCGGGCGTCGGTCGCGAGACCCACAAGATGATGCTCGATCACTACCAGCAGACCAAGAATCTCCTGGTCAGCTACAGCCCGAAGAAGCTCGGCTTCTTCTGATCGGAACAGGAGCGGGCGGCGCCGTTTTGGCGCCGCTCGTTCCGCTAAACGGGACCTGGCCCGCACGGCGTTAGATTTGTTGCCTGATCTGCGTCAAAGATTTTCCAATATTTCGATCACGTTGCAGTGCGGCATAATGAATGTCGTGTCATGCCGCCGCGGTGCTTTCCAAGGGTGTTTGACTTGGGTTAGAGAGGACGAAAGTTTTCTCTGACCCGGAATTCCCATGGCCGCACCCAAGAAAGCCGCCGCAAGCGCTCCACAGGACAAGACCAACGGCGGTTCGCCCCCGGAATTCACCAGGGAGCAGGAGCTCAAGGCGCTCCGCGACATGCTCCTGATCCGCAGGTTCGAGGAAAAGGCCGGCCAGCTCTACGGCATGGGCGCGATCGGCGGCTTCTGCCACCTCTATATCGGCCAGGAGGCCGTGGTGGTCGGCATGCAGATGGCCCTCAAGGAGGGCGATCAGGTCATCACCGGCTATCGCGACCACGGTCACATGCTCGCGACCGGTATGGACGCCAACGGCGTCATGGCCGAGCTCACGGGACGCCGCGGCGGCTATTCCAAGGGCAAGGGCGGCTCCATGCACATGTTCAGCAAGGAGAAGCACTTTTACGGCGGCCACGGCATCGTCGGCGCCCAGGTCTCGCTCGGCACGGGTCTGGCCTTCGCCAACAACTATCGCGGCAACGGCAATGTCAGCGTCACCTATTTCGGCGACGGCGCGGCCAACCAGGGCCAGGTCTATGAGAGCTTCAACATGGCGGAGCTCTGGAAGCTGCCGGTGATCTATGTCATCGAGAACAACCGCTACGCCATGGGCACCGCGGTCTCGCGCGCTTCCGCGCAGCAGGACTTCTCCAAGCGCGGCGCGTCCTTCAACATCCCCGGCCAACAGGTCGACGGCATGGACGTCCGCGCCGTGAAGGCTGCGGGCGACGAGGCGGCCGCGTGGTGCCGCGCCGGCAAGGGCCCCTTCATCCTGGAAATGCAGACCTACCGCTATCGCGGCCACTCGATGTCCGACCCTGCAAAATACCGCACGCGCGAGGAGGTCGAGAAGGTCCGCCACGATCAGGACCCGATCGAGCAGGTGCGCAACCGCCTGTTGGCCGCCAAGGTCAGCGAGGCCGATCTCAAGGCGATCGACGCCGAGGTGCGTGATATCGTCAACGCGTCTGCCGACTTTGCCCAGCATGATCCCGAGCCGGATGCCGCCGAGCTCTGGACCGACGTTTACCGCTGAACGCGCGCAAGCTTTCTTTTGGAGCCGATATGCCAATTCAAGTGCTGATGCCCGCGTTGTCGCCCACGATGGAAAAGGGCAACCTCGCCAAATGGCTGAAAAAAGAGGGTGAGGCCATCAAGTCCGGCGATGTCATCGCCGAGATCGAGACCGACAAGGCGACCATGGAGGTCGAGGCGACCGACGAGGGCACGCTCGGCAAGATCCTGATCCCCGAAGGCACCGCCGACGTCGCCGTCAACACGCCGATCGCGACGATTCTTGCCGACGGTGAGAGCGCCGCTGATCTCGCAAAGGCGCCCGCGCCGGCCCCGCAGCCGAAGGCCGCCGAATCCGCAGCCCCTGCCGCCGCAAAGGCCGAGGCACCCGCGCCCAGGGCTGCGCCGTCCGCACCGCAAGCCGTCGCCGAGCCCGATCCGGAAGTGCCCGCGGGCACCGAGATGGTGACGCAGACCATCCGCGAAGCGCTGCGCGATGCCATGGCCGAAGAGATGCGCCGCGACGCCGACGTCTTCGTGATGGGCGAAGAGGTTGCCGAGTATCAGGGCGCCTACAAGGTCACCCAGGGCCTGCTCCAGGAATTCGGCGCCAAGCGCGTGATCGACACGCCGATCACCGAGCACGGCTTTGCCGGCATCGGCGTCGGCGCCGCGATGACCGGGCTGAAGCCGGTCGTCGAGTTCATGACCTTCAACTTCGCGATGCAGGCGATCGACCAGATCATCAACTCCGCCGCCAAGACGCTCTATATGTCCGGCGGCCAGATGGGGTGCTCGATCGTGTTCCGCGGCCCGAACGGCGCCGCCGCGCGCGTCGCCGCGCAGCACAGCCAGGACTATTCATCCTGGTATTCGAACGTTCCGGGTCTCAAGGTCGTCGCGCCGTTCTCGGCCGCGGATTACAAGGGCCTGCTCAAGGCCGCGATCCGCGATCCCAATCCGGTGATCTTCCTCGAGAACGAGGTGCTCTACGGCCACACCGGCGAAGTGCCAAAGCTCGACGACTTCGTGATCCCGATCGGCAAGGCGCGCATCGTGCGCTCCGGAAGCCACGTCACAATCATCTCCTGGTCGAACGGCATGACCTATGCGCTCAAGGCCGCCGACGAGCTCGCCAAGGACGGCATCGAGGCCGAGGTGATCGACCTGCGCACGCTGCGCCCGATGGACACCGAGACTATCGTCAACTCGGTCAAGAAAACGGGGCGCGCCGTCACGGTGGAAGAGGGCTGGGCCCAGAGCGGCGTCGGCGCCGAGATCGCCGCGCGGATCATGGAGAACGCCTTCGACTATCTGGACGCGCCTGTTGCGCGCGTCTCCGGCAAGGACGTGCCGATGCCCTATGCCGCGAATCTGGAGAAGCTCGCGCTGCCGTCGGCGGCGGAAGTCGTCGAGGCCGCCAAAGCCGTCTGCTACAGGTAGACCATGGCGGGCCCGAAGGAGCAGCCACTGCCACCCGACGTCATGACCCGCGAGGACGCGGTCGAGATCCTGCGCGTGTTCGTGCTGGACGGCGGGCTGTCGATGGCGTTCCAGCGCGCCTTCGAGGAACCCGACATGTGGGGCCTCTTGCTCGTCGATCTTGCCCGTCACGCCGCGCGCGCCTATGCGCGCGAGAGCGAATATACCGAGGAGGACGCGTTGAGCCGGATCCTCGAGATGTTCCAGGCCGAGATCGAGCGCCCCACGGACACCGGCACCACGACGCCGCGCGGGAAGGGGCACTGACAGTGGCGATCGAATCCTATCACTTCGATTTCATGCTGGAGGCGATCCGCGAGGCGGCGGCCTCGATCGCGCAGGGCGGCCTGCCGATCGGCGCCGTGCTGACGCGCGACAACCAGATCATCGCCCGCGGTCACAACAACCGCGTGCAGGAGAACAACGTGATCCTGCACGGCGAGATGAGCTGCCTGCGCGAGGCCGGCGCGATCACATTCCACGACACCGTCATGTACACCACGCTGTCGCCATGCTCGATGTGTGCCGGCGCGCTCGCATTGTTCAAGGTGAAGCTGGTGGTGATCGGGGAATCCGTCACCTTTCCGGGCTCCAAGGACATCCTCGACAAGTTCGGCATCCCCTGGATCGACCTTGCCGACGACCGCTCCATCACCATGATGAAGAATTGGCGTTCTATCCCGGCCAATGAGCGCCTCTGGCAGGGCGACATCGGCAACTAAACCTGGTCTGTTCGTCTTCGCTGTCGGGGACGACGTTTTGAAAAGTTCTTCTTGAGGTCAGCATGCCCATCAACATCCTGATGCCCGCTCTCTCGCCGACGATGGAGAAGGGCAACCTCGCCAAGTGGCTGAAGAAGGAAGGCGACAAGGTCAAATCCGGCGATGTCATCGCCGAGATCGAGACCGACAAGGCGACCATGGAGGTCGAGGCCATCGACGAGGGCACGATCGCCAAGATCCTGGTGCCCGAAGGCACGCAGGACGTCCCGGTCAACGACGTCATCGCCGTGCTGGCCGGCGAGGGCGAGGATGTGAAGGCCGCTGGTGCCGCCAAGCCCAGCGCTTCCGCCGCGCCGCCGAAAGCCACGGATGCTCCCGCTGCTGCGCCAGCTCCCGCGCCAGCACCTGCTGCGCCCAAGGCTGCACCGCCGCCCGCCGCCGCACCCGCGCCGCAGGCTGCCGCACCGGCTGCTCAGAGCAACGGCCATGGCGGCCGCGTGTTCTCATCGCCGCTGGCGCGGCGTCTGGCCAAGGACGCCGGCATCGACGTGTCGATGGTGACAGGCACCGGCCCGCACGGCCGCGTCGTCGCCCGCGACGTCGAGCAGGCCAAGTCCGGCAAGGGCCTCAAGGCGCCCGCCGCGGCGCCGTCATCCGCGCCCTCGATCGCGCCGACCATGTCGGACAAGCAGATCCTGTCGCTGTTCGAGCCCGGCTCCTACGACATCGTCCCGCACGACGGCATGCGCCGCACGATCGCGCAGCGCCTGACTGCGTCGATCCAGAACGTCCCGCATTTCTACCTCACCATCGACTGCGACATCGGCAAGCTGCTCGCCGCGCGCGAGGAGATCAATGCGGCCGCTCCCAAGGACAAGGAGAAGAAGCCGCTCTACAAGATCTCGGTCAACGACTTCGTCATCAAGGCGATGGCGGTCGCGCTCCAGAAGATCCCGAACTGCAATGTGAGCTGGACCGAAAGCGGCATGGTCAAGCATCACCATTCCGACGTCGGCGTTGCCGTGGCGATGCCCGGCGGCCTGATCACGCCGATCATCCGGAAAGCGGAGACCAAGACGCTCTCCACCATCTCAAACGAGATGAAGGACTTTGCCGCGCGCGCCCGCTCGCGCAAGCTCAAGCCCGAGGAATACCAGGGCGGCACCACCGCCGTGTCCAACCTCGGCATGTACGGCATCAGCCACTTCACCGCCGTGATCAACCCGCCGCATGCCACCATCCTCGCGGTCGGCACCAGCGAAGAGCGGCCCGTGGTGCGGAATGGCAAGATCGAGATCGCGCACATGATGAGCGTGACCTTGTCGTGCGATCACCGCGCCATCGACGGCGCGCTCGGCGCCGAGCTGATCGGCGCGTTCAAGCAGCTCATCGAAAATCCGGTCATGATGATGGTCTGAGATGGCGCATGCGGACGCGCTGGCCCTGGATCTCAATGGTGATCTCGCTGGTGTTGACGCTCAGCCCGATCGGCCGCGACATCATTGAATCTGCCTTCTTTGCCGGAGAGAGACTGTCGCGCGACATCTGGAGACCCATTGCGCTGGTGATCATCGCCGTCATGGCGGCGGTCATCCTCGCGGAATGGCTGATCAGAACTTACATCCTCAATCGCCGCGCCCGCGGCGCAACGACCGCTTGAGTTGAACGGGAGCCGCCATGGCCGATACATCCTTCGACATCATCATCATCGGCTCCGGTCCCGGCGGCTATGTCACCGCGATCCGCGCCGCCCAGCTCGGCTTCAAGGTCGCGATCGTCGAAAAGTCCTACCTCGGCGGCATCTGCCTGAACTGGGGCTGCATCCCGACCAAGGCGCTGCTGCGCTCCGCCGAGATCTATCACTACATGCAGCACGCCAAGGATTACGGCCTGTCGGCCGAGAAGGTCTCGTTCGACCCGAAGGCTGTGGTGCAGCGTTCGCGTGGCGTCTCGAAGCGTCTGAATGACGGCGTCGGCTTCCTGATGAAGAAGAACAAGGTGAGCGTAATCTGGGGCGCTGCCTCGATCGACGCGCCCGGCAAGGTCACCGTGAAGAAGTCCGACGTCGAAGCGCCGAAGGGCGCGCTGGGCGAGGGGACCTACCAGGCCAAGCACATCATCGTCGCGACCGGCGCGCGGCCGCGCGTGCTGCCGGGGCTCGAGCCCGACAAGAAGCTGATCTGGACCTATTTCGAGGCGATGGTGCCGGAGCGGATGCCGAAGTCGCTGCTGGTCGTCGGCTCCGGCGCGATCGGCATCGAATTCGCCTCGTTCTTCCACACCATGGGCTCTGACGTCACCGTGGTCGAGGTGCTGCCGCAGATCCTGCCGGTCGAGGACGCCGAGATCGCCGGCCTTGCGCGCAAGCGTTTCGAAAAGCAGGGCATCAAGATCCTGTCCTCGACCAAGGTGACGAAGCTCGAGAAGAAGGCCGACAGCGTCGTCGCCACCATCGACGACGGCAAGGGCAAGCCTGTGACCACCGAGTTCGAGCGCGTGATCTCGGCGGTCGGCGTCGTTGGCAACATCGAGAGCCTCGGCCTCGAAAAGCTCGGTGTCAAAACCGATCGCGGCTGCATCGTGATCGACGGTTACGGCAAGACCAACGTCCCCGGCATCTACGCCATTGGCGACGTCGCGGGCCCCCCGATGCTGGCGCACAAGGCCGAGCATGAAGGCGTGATCTGCGTCGAGGCGATCAAGGGCCTGCATCCGCATCCCATGGACAAGAACCTGATCCCGGGCTGCACCTATTGCCAGCCGCAGGTCGCCTCGGTCGGCCTCACCGAAGCCAAGGCCAAGGAGAACGGCCGCGAGATCCGCGTCGGCCGCTTCCCCTTCGTCGGCAACGGCAAGGCGATTGCGCTGGGCGAGGACCAGGGCCTGGTCAAGGTGATCTTCGACAAGAAGACCGGTCAGCTCCTCGGCGCCCACATGGTCGGCGCGGAGGTCACCGAGCTGATCCAGGGCTATGTCGTCGCCATGAATCTGGAGACGACGGAAGAAGAGCTGATGCACACCGTGTTCCCGCATCCGACGCTGTCGGAGATGATGAAGGAAGCCGTGCTGGATGCTTATGGGCGAGTGTTGAATATTTGAGGGAAGGGGGACTGCGGCGTCGGGGGCGCTCTGAGCAGTCCCGTCATCCTGAGGTGTGAGGCCGGCGGTGCGGAGCACCGTTGGCCGAGCCTCGAAGGATGAGCGGCCGAGATGCAGCCGGTCTCGTCGCCCTTCGAGGCTCACCATACGGCGCGATGCGCCGCATGGCTCGCGCCTCAAGGTGACGGATCACGTAATGAACGGAACAGAACAAGAAGAGGGCCAACCCATGCACGACAACGACAACCTCACCATCGAACGCCCGACCTTCGTCACCCATCTCGAATGCGCGATGGAAGGCGATCACTACGCGGCCGACCAGGTCCACAACCTCTCGAAAGCCGGCAAGCCGCTGCTGGTGCGCTACGACCTCGCGGGCGTGAAGAAGGCGCTGACCAAGGATGCGCTCAAGGAACGCCCCGCTGACATGTGGCGCTATCGCGAGCTGCTGCCGGTGCGCAAATGCAAGGACATCGTCTCGCTCGGCGAGGTGACGACGCCGCTGATCCGGCTGCCGAAGCTCGGAAAAAAGCTGGGCGGCGGTGAGATCATCGTGAAGGATGAGGGACGCCTGCCGACCGGCTCGTTCAAGGCGCGCGGTCTGGTGATGGCGGTGTCGATGGGCAAGGCGCTCGGCATCAAGCACATGGCGATGCCGACCAACGGCAATGCCGGTGCGGCGCTCGCGGCTTACGCGACCTCCTGCGGCATCAAGACCACGATCTTCTGCCCGGCCGATACGCCGGAAGTGAACGTCAGCGAGATCGAGCTCCAGGGTGCGACCGTCTACCGCGTCAACGGCTATATCGACGATTGCGGCAAGATCGTCGGCGAGGGCAAGGCGAAGGTCGGCTGGTTCGACACCTCCACGCTGAAGGAGCCGTACCGCATCGAAGGCAAGAAGACGATGGGCCTCGAACTCGCCGAGCAGCTCGGCTGGGACGTGCCCGACGTGATCTTCTATCCGACTGGCGGCGGCACTGGCCTGATCGGCATGTGGAAGGCCTTTGACGAGCTCGAGAAGATCGGCTTCATCGGTTCGAAGCGCCCGCGCATGGTCGCGGTGCAAGCCTCCGGGTGCGCGCCGATGGTGCGCGCCTTCGATGCCGGCACCGAGCATGCGACGCGCTGGGAGGACGCCCACACCATCGCGTCCGGCATCCGCGTGCCGCAGGCGATCGGCGATTTCCTGATCCTGCGCGCGGTGCGCGAGAGCAAGGGCTTTGCCATCGCGGTCGACGACGACAAGATCTCGGCGGCGCTGAACGAGGTCGCGCGCGAGGAGGGGCTTTTGCTGTGCCCCGAGGGCGCCGCGACCTACGCCGCTTACAAGGAAAGCCTGGCCGACGGCCGCGTCAGCAAGACCGACCGCGTGATGTTGTTCAACTGCGCGACCGGCCTGAAATACCCGCTGCCGCCGGTCACCCGCACGCTCGATCGTCACAAGCCGATCGACTTCTCGCAGTTCTAGAAATCTCTCCCTCTCCCCGTTCTTACGGGGGCGCGACGAGCTTCGCTCGCGCTGGGAGGGTTGGGGTGAGAGGCCTGCTTCCGCGCGAACACGGTGGCAGATGGGCTCGCGGAGGCTCCCGCTGACCCATTTGCTTCGCAATTCGACCTCTCCCCGCAAGCGGGGCGAGGTAAAGAAAAACAACAATGACATTGCTGGGGAGAACACAATGACGAAGGCCGTCTGGGCCGGGCTGATCGGTATTCTCGCTCTCACCGGCGCTGCGCGCGCCGACGACTATCCCTCGCATCCTATCACCATCATCGTTCCCTTCGCGGCCGGCGGCCCGTCGGATGCGATGGCGCGCGTGCTCGCCGAACGGATGCGGACGACGCTCGGCCAGCCCCTGGTGATCGAGAACGTCACCGGCGCCGGCGGTTCGATCGGCGTCGGTCGCGCCGTGCATTCGCCGGCAGACGGCTACACCATCTCGTTTGGCCATCTCGGCACCCATGTGGCCAACGGCGCCGTCTACAAGCTCAACTACGATCTCGTCGCCGATCTCGAACCGGTGGTGTTGTTGCCGAGTAACCCCATGATCGTCGTCAGCAAGAACGCGGTCCCGGCGACGTCGCTGAAAGAGCTTTTGGACTGGCTCAAGTCGCGGCCGTCGGCGGCAACCGCCGGCACGGCCGGTGCGGGCTCCGGCAGCCACATCGCCGGGGTCTATTTCGAGAGTGTCAGCGGCATCAAGCTGCAATACGTGCCGTATCGCGGCACTGCGCCCGCGCTGAACGATCTCATCGCGGGCCAGATCGACGTCATCGTCGACCAGACCTCCAACTCCATCAACCAGGTCCGCGCCGGCACCATCCGTGCCTACGCCGTCACCGACGACAAGCGCCTGTCCTCGGCGCCGGACATCCCGACCGCGGAGGAGGCGGGCCTGAAAGGCTTCCACATGACGCTGTGGTCGGGGATGTGGGTGCCGAAGGGCACGCCGAAGGAGATCGTGACCAAGCTCAACGCCGCCGCCGTGGAGGCCCTGAACGATCCCGCCGTGAAGAAGCAGCTCGAAAGCCAGGGCCTGGAGATGACGCCGCAGGATCAGCTCACCCCTGAAGCCCTCGGCACCCGCCAGAAGGCGGAGATCGCAAAATGGTGGCCAATCATCAAGGCGGCGAATATCAAGGTGGATTAGAGCACCTTGCCGCTTCGTATGTCGCCACGACGACGAGTAGCCGCGGCCTGAGGGGCAGGCGCGGCCGCGTTACAACTTGGCTTCATCCGCCCCCGTCAGGGCCGCCTCCAGACATTGAAGCAGCTTCGGCGTGGAAAACGGCTTCGCGAGAAAGCAGGTCGCGCCGGCCTTCAGCGCGCGGTCGCGCACGGCCTCGTCGGGAAAAGCCGTCATGAAGATGAAGGGCGTGATGCGCCCGAGGCTGCGCATATGCGTCAACAGCTCGACACCGCTCATGGCCAACATCTGCACGTCGGCGATTACGCAGGAGGTCGTGTCCAGTTCGGCGGATTGAAGAAATTCGTGAGCGGAACCAAAGGTGTGGACCGTGTATCCGCGCGACGTCAGGAGGTTGTTCGTCGCAAGGCGAACGGAGGGATCATCATCAATGACGGAAATGATCGAGGGCACTGACAATATGATCGCTCCTGAACGGGGAGCCGCCGGGCACGGTTCAGCCGCTTACGGAAAGTGGGCCCCCGGAGCGGGATTGGAAAGCATACTTAGGTTTGCAGGTGACCCCTGTTGCGCGGGATTCCGAGCGCGTCGGTCATTCTGACGAGATCGGCCAATGACTTCGCCCCCATTTTCCGCATGATCTGCCCGCGATAGATCTTCACGGTGATCTCGGCCAATCCAAGTTCGGCGGCGACCTGTTTGTTCATCAGGCCGGATGCAACCAGGGCGAGCACGTCGCGCTCGCGCGCTGTCAGCCCCTCGAAACGGGATCGCACGCCCGAGATCGACTTCTCGGCATCGCGCCGCCTGCGATCCCGTTCGATCGCTGCCTGCACCGCATCCAGCATGTCCTGGTCGCGCACCGGCTTGGTCAGAAAATCGACGGCACCGCTCTTCATGGCTCTCACGGTCATGGGAATATCGCCATGACCGGTGATGAAGATAATGGGCGTGTGAATATTGGCCTTGGCGAGGTCCGCCTGGAGGTCGAGGCCGCTCGATCCTGGCAGACGGATGTCGAGCACGAGGCAACTGGGGACCGCAGGCGGTTGGGCTTCCATGATCTCCGCCGCCGAACTGAAGGCCTCGACCTTAAGGCCGACCGATTGAAAGAGATTGGTCAGCGCGCGGCGCATCGACGGATCATCATCGACGATCCGGACGATCGGGTCACCTGCGCTCGCCTGGGCCTGCTTGGCATTGTCGGTCACGACGTGTCCTTGTGCGGCAAGGGCAGGGCGATCTGGAATGTTGCACCGCTCCCCTCATTTTGAAAGGCCGAAAGCCGGCCCGCGTGAGCCTCGATGATCGATCGGCAGATCGAGAGTCCCATCCCCAGACCGCCCGACTTCGTCGTGAAGAAGGGGGTGAAGATGCGCTCCTTTACGTCTTTGCCGAGGCCGACACCGCGATCCGTCACGGTGAGGAGCAGGCGGTCGTCATCGTCGTCGTCGTTCGTCAGGCTCGAGCGGATCGCCAGTTCGCGCGGGTGGTCGACATTGGCTTGCATGGCTTCGATGCCGTTCATCACCAGGTTGATCAGCACCTGCTGGAGCTGGATCCGGTCGCCGCAAATCCTCGGCAGGTCGGACGCCAACTCCATCCGCACCGACACCCCATGGGTCGCGAGCTCGCGCCGAACGAGCGCCACCGCCTCCCGGACGACTTGGTTGATGTCGAGTGAAACCACTTCGATCTCGGTTTTCTTCGCGAGCGCCCTGATCCGGCGGATCACCTCGCTGGCCCGATTGGCGTCCTCGACAATCCATTCTGCGGAACGGCGCGCGGCCTTCAAGTCGGCGGGTTCGCGATCGAGCCAAGCGATGCAGGCGTCCGCATTGGAGATCACGGCGGCAAGAGGCTGGGTGATTTCGTGGGCAATCGAGGCGGTAAGTTCGCCAAGCGTCGTGACGCGCGTGACATGGGCGAGCTCGGCTTGAGCCTTGCGCAGCGCATCTTCAGCCTGCTCCGCGCGGATCGCCGCCGTTACATCGCTGCTGACGCCTCGATAGCCGAGAAAATGACCGTCCGCGTCATGCAAGGGCTTGCCGCTGGTGCGCACGTAAATTGGAGAGCCGTTGCGATCCCTGCCGCGGTAAACCAGATCGCGGAACGGGAGGTGGGCGTCGAGCGTCGCGCGATGCTGCTCCCACTTTCCGGGCTCGAGCTCGGCATCGGGCGGAATGTCCCACCGCGTCAGGCCGATCAAGGCCGTCGGCGCAGCACTGGCCGGATCGGAGTGTTCCGATATCTTCGTGATACGGTGATCCGGCCCGGTCTCCCAAAACCAGTCCGATGCGGTTTCAGCATAGTCGCGGAATCGCTGCTCGGATGCCTTGAGCTCGTCAAATGCCCTTTGAAGTGCTTCTTTTGCGGCGACCTGCTCGGTGACGTCCACGTGGGTACCGATAATTTCCGTCACTTCGCCGTCGCTGCCGACGACGGGATGTCCCTCGGTATGAACTCGTCGTATCGAGCCGTCCGGGCGCGCAATGCGAAAGTCAATTTCGAAGGGCTTCCTTCGCCGGAGGGCCTGACGTTCCACCTCGATGATCCGCTGGAAATCCTCGGGGAGGATGCGTTCCTGGAAAGCCCGTGCCGGTACATCGATCTGGTTCGGCTCAAATCCGAACAGGCGGTAGAGTTCAGCCGAACGGTATGCAAACTCCTGACGGCGCACATCCCAGGCCCAGCTGCTTGTATGGCTGAGCCGCTGGGCCTCGGCCAGATAGGCCTCGCTGCGACGCAGCCGCTGTTCGGCCTCCTTTGCAACCGTGACATCAGTGACGCCCCCGACAAGCTCGATGCACCCGGATCCGTGTCTCAGCGCGCGCGCCACGGAATGGAGATATTTGATTGATCCATCCGGCATCAGCAGGCGATACTCATGGTCGAAATCCTCTGCTCGTCGGGCGGCCCGATCGAGCGTCCTGCTGACCGCATCGCGATCTTCCGGATGGATGCGCTGGAAGACGAAATCCAAGGTCGGCTTCACCGCCGGGTCGCACTGGAAGATGCGAAAGGTTTGCCTTGACCAGACGATCGCGCCTGTCGCGACGTCCAGGCCGAAGCTGCCGGTGCGGCTCAATTCCTGCGCCTCTGCGAGGTAGGCTTCGCTCTGCCGCAGCGCATCCTCCGCTTCCTTGCGCTGGGTGATATTTTCGCAGGCGACCAGCACGATCGGCGTTCCGTCGCCGCGCAGCATCGCCTTGGCGTTCTCACGGACCCAAAGGACTGAGCCGTCCTTCCGGAACTTGCGAATCTCCCAGGTATGCGACTGGTCCAGGGTTTCCAGGCACAACGCTACGCATCGACGGACGGCGTCGTGGTCCTCCTCGAAGAAGACGTTGAGCACGGACTGGCCAATCAGCTCGGCCGGCGTGTAGCCCAGTTGTGCGGCGCCGAACGTATTGACGTTGAGCACTGTTCCGGCCGGATCGACCATGAAATACATGACCGGATTGTGCTCGAATACCTCACGCCACTGCTTCACGGCGTCGCGTAGATCGGCGGTGTCTTGCTGCGAGTCATCTGCGACCGCGGACGCGTCCTTCTCGCCGTTGCCGAACGATCGAAGCGCGGCAAGGCCGCCGAGCAGGAGTTGTGCTGCCGAATTCCCAAATTTCGCGATCTGGCCAGGCATCATCGCAGGCGTCCCGGCTCGCTGAGGCCAAGGCAAGTAGAGCACTTTGCAACAAGGGGAGCAATTCCTTCCGACTAAAGTGGAATCCGCCCACCGAAACTCGCGGTTGCCGTGCAGCCAGCTGGCTTTGCCTCGTCTAATTGAAGGGGAAGGGCCGGAAAACTACGGGACAAACCTACGTATAGCTCGCGCATTCCTAATCATAGCGCACATTTACCTCCGTACAATTGAGCGGTCCGTTGCGTGCGGACTAGTCTCACGACCAATCGAGGGGACGCGATGTGCAAGGCACAAGCCAGCGATTTGCGCGATGTGCTGCTCATAGAACCAAGCTCTGCGTCCGTTGCCCCGAGTTGCCGCATGATTGGCGGGTCGTGATTGAGAGGCCGCATTTTCAAAAAACGAGCGTGGATGGCCGTGCACCAGCGTACGAGCGCAGCCACGATCATGAGAGACAGGAGGAGAGCATGATGTGCGATAGGCCTGAACACTCCGAGCGCGGTCATGATGTAAAGGGCTGCGCTGTCTGCAACGGCAAGTTTGGCCTGATCCGATATTATTCCTGGCGAACGCCGCTGTGCTCCAGAAAGTGTCTCGATCGCTTCAGGGCGCGCCGCGAGCGCGACCGCCGATGGTTGTTTCGATTTCAGGCGGCGTGAATTCCGCAATTCTGAACGGGAGGCTGTGTGCTGAACCGTGCTTGCAAGCTCCTCTTGACGATCGCGCTGTCGCTTCCGTCGATGACCGGCGTGGAGGCCGAGGAGTTTGGACAGGGTGGTGCGCATCGTCATCATCCGCCCCAGGATCAGCTCCTGCACGAGAAGTTCTATTCGAACTGGCACATGTCCGACAATCCGGTGCTGAGTTGCTGCAACAGCGCGGATTGCTATCCGACAGAGGTACGGTACGTCGAAGGCAGGATCTACGCACGGCGCCGGGAAGACGGGAAGTACATCCTCATTCCGTCCCAGAAGGTGGAACGAAACAGGGATAATCCCGACGGCCGCAACCATCTTTGCGCCCCGCCGCCGTCCGCGTCGCTGGTCGACACGGTCTACTGCTTCGCGCTCGGAGGTGCCACGTGAGGTTCATACTGGTGAACGGCCGAACCCCTTTCCGCAAGACGTTCTGCCTATGGTGCTGCGAGGAGATCAGCGGCAGCTACTTGCGCGATGTCAGGACGCTGCTGCCCTACTGCGGCTACGAATGCTACGCGCTTCAGCATGAAAGGGCACCGTTGATCGAGGAACGTACGCGCGCGGCGTCTTGAGCAGACAGGCGAACGAGACGCATCGGCGGGTACGCCTGCCGGCAGGAGAGGACACGGCATTGCGATTCATGCTCGTCAATCAGGAACGTCCCTGCCACGGCGCCGTCTGCAGCGCGTGCGCCCGGCCGCTGGGTTCGAGCTACGTCCGGCACGTGTCCAAGCAAGAGCGTTATTGCGACCAGGATTGCTACCGTCGAGATCAGCAGACCGCCATGGAACTGCTGTGGCCCTACCGCAGCTCGCTCGAAGTGATCGCGGTGCTGGCGGCGATCTCGAGCTGGAGCTGGATGATGCAGATGGGCGCGCTCTCGCGCTCGCTGACCGAGGCATATCTGCGCGCCCACGACCTTCTGACCACGGAAGGAGGTGACGGCTAGCTGAACGACGCAGGCCGCGCAGAGTCGTCGGCCGCAGTCACCGCGTCAAGCCCCGCGCCGCGTCCAGCCCCGGCGGTCGCGAGGCTAGGGCGAGGGGGCTGCGGCCGATACCGTTGGTGCCGCGCTCACTTCCTGCGTCGTGACGCGCTGCTCGGATTTCGCGGCGACCATGCCGCTGCTCTCGAACCGCGCGCGGTAGACCAGCACGTTCTCGATCACACGCTGGACGTAATTGCGCGTCTCCGACAGCGGGATGCGCTCGACCCAGTCGACCGGATCGACCTTGGGATCCCTGGGGTCGCCGCGCGCCTGCACCCATTCGCGCACGCGGCCGCGGCCGGCATTGTAGCCGGCGAACGTCATGATCTGGTTGCCGCGATATTCCGACAGCAGCGCGCTGAGCTCGGCCGCCCCCATCTGCGTGTTGTAGACGGGATCGGAGACCATCCTGTCCCAGTCATAGGTCAGGCCGAAGCGCTTTGCGGTGTCGCGGCCCGCTTCCGGCGTTACCTGCATCAGCCCGACCGCGTTGGCAGCCGACCTGTCGCGCTGGTCGAACGAGCTTTCGGTGCGCGCCACCGAATAGATCACGCTGGTCTCGATCGCGGGTGCGACCTGCTTGTGCTCGGGAATGCCGATGGTCGGGAAGGCGTAATGGTCGAGCGCGAGCCCGCGCGCCAGCGCCGACTTGCCCACCTCCAGCATCACGCGGGCATCGTTGCGCTGTCCGGCCAGCTCGCCGAGGCCTTCGAGCGCGGCGACGTCGGTGCTCTCCTTGGCAAGATCCTCGGCGTAGTAGAACACCGTGTCGCGCTCGCCGATGCCATAGAGCATGTCGGCCGCGCGCACGCGCTCGTCCAGGGCTTGCGGGTCGGCTGCGGCCAGCACGGGCGAGGGCGGGCGCAGCTCGATGCGGTCGAGGCCGAGCTTGGCGCGGGCGAGCTGACCGTAATAGGCGGTCGGGTAGCGCGCCGCCGCTTGATAGCTCTGGCGCGCATCGGCCGGCGCCCCCATCGCTTCCGCGGCACGGCCGCGCCAGTAATGGGCGCGCGACAGCGCGAGTGGATTGGCCGAGCCTTCGTCGATCGCGGCGAAGTGCATCATCGCCGTCCTGGGATCGTCGAGATAGCGCAGCGCGATCCAGCCGCACATGAAGTGGTAGTCGACGCGGTAGACCTCCATCGCCGGCACGGCCGCCGCTCGCACCACGTCGTAAGCGGTCTTGAACTTGCCCTGGTCGAGCAGTTTTCGCGCGAGCAAACGGCGCTCGCGCCACCAGGCGTCGGTGTCCTGCGCCGCCATGGCGTCGGGTGCGGCGGCCAAAATCACCTCGGCCGCATCGTCGATGCGGTCCTTCTGGAGATGCCATTGCGCGCGGCACAGCACATAGCCGAGATCGCGGCGCGCCTCGGTCGAAACGTCATCGAGATAGTCCTTGGCCTTGTTGGCCTTGCCGGTGACGGCGGCGCAGGCCTTGACGATCGCGAGCGCATCCTCGCCGAGCCGTTTTGCCGCGCGCCTTGCGCCGGCATAGTCCTTGGCGCCGAGCCGCTTGTCCATGCGGGCGCGGTGGTCGTCCGCGGTGAGGAGATCGCGGAACGCCTCGTAGGAATCTTCCTCGCTGCGCTCCGACAATTCGTCCGTGCGCCAGGCCTCGCGGACGAGCCGCGCGGCCCTGTCGCTGTCGCCTTCAGTGAGCAGCACGCGGGCGAGCGCGAACTTGCCCTTGGCGCTGCTCGGGCGGTCCATGGTGAATTTGTGCACGGTGGCCGCGTCGGTCTTCTCCTGCCACAGCCGCGCCTCGGCGCGCCGGCGCAAAAGCGCGCTGCTCGGCCAGTCAGGATTGGCGGCGAGGAAGGCGGCATAGCGCTTGAAATTCGCGGTACTCTCGGAATGGCGCAGCATGAACCAGTCGGCGAGCTTCTGCCCGGCGGGATCAGCGATGCGGTCGCGCGCCGCGCTCGCGTCATCGGTCTTGCCCTTGCGCGCGAGATCGATCGCGTCCTTCAGCGCGGCGAGGTCGCCGGTCAGCGGCGGCGCTGCCGGCTTGTCTGACGGCTCGTCGTCCTGCTTCTTCGGCTTGCGCTTCGCCTCGGCGTGCTTGCCATGGCGCGATTTCGCCGCGGCGTGGCGCTGCTTGCCGGCTTTCGCCTCATGCGTCTTCTTCGACGCGGACGGTTTGTGACTGCTTTTCGCCGCCAGCTCCGTCGGAAGGAGAGCCAAGGCGGCCACGGCAACGACACACGCGAGCGAGCGTAGGCACTGGTTCATTCCGTGGTCCCCCCTGCGAAACCAGTACAAACCAAAGTCCGCGACGACATGCGGCTCGAGAATCAAAGTGACGCCGAAAACGATGCCACGGCATCGTTTCGCATTTGTCACGCTGTCGCAACAATGCGGCAAAATACGGATGGAAGGCGGGAACTCTTGCAACGGGGAATAGAATAGGCCCTTTAACCTTTGTTAACGAATAAGGCTCCGGCGACGGTTGCGCACGGTCCAGGGCGCCGTGAAGGGCCAGATTGCGCGTATTCCCGGGCTGAAATCCGGTGTATTGAGTTCCCTGACCCGTCCTTTCAGCCTTTGCCCCGCACCTATGCCGATTTTCAACCAGTCGATCCGACGCAAGATCGTCGGCATCGCCCTCGGATTGATCGTCCTGATGCTGGTCACCTCGATCCTGTCGATGGTGATGTCGAGCCAGGTCGGCGTCCTCCTGGACGAGCTGACCAACCGCTACATCCCGGCCTATGGCGATCTGGCGCGCGCCAATATCCGCTCGCTGGAGCGGTCGGTGGCGCTGCGGCGCATGGTCATGATGAAGATGCAGGCGTCCTCGGACGAGGAGGCCTATGCGGCGCGCCTGCGCGAGTTCGAGGAAGCGGACCGCAAGATCGAGGAGGAGGCCGAGGGCGCACGCAAGCTCATCAACGCGATCATCGACGACCCGAGGACGCCGTCCGACAATGCCGCGCTGGCGCGGATCGAGATCCGCATCGAGACTGCCGTCACCGAGCTGCGCCGCGACCTGAACGAGGACCACGCAAAGCTGCTCAAGCAGGTCGACGCCAAGCAGATGGCAGAAGCCCGCGGCACGCTGGAACATATCGACGCCATCCGCGACCAGTTCAATCGGAAGTTCGATGCGATCCGCGCCGACATGCTGACACAGGTCTTCGCTTCGACATCGCAGGTGATGAGCCACCAGCGCCAGGCCATCATCGTGTCGGGCATCGTGACCCTGCTCGCCGCGATCGTCGGATTTGCCTTCGCTCTGCTGGTGTCCGGCGGCATCACGCGGCCGGTGCGGTTGTTGCTGGCCGGCACCCGCGAGGTCGAGGCCGGGCGGTTCGACAAGACCATCGCCGTCTCGACCCAGGACGAGATCGGCGAGCTCGCGGCCGCCTTCAACCGCATGATCGAGCAGTTGCGCCACAACGAGCGCATCCGCGAGACGTTTGGCCGCTACATCGATCCCAAGGTGGTGCAGGGCCTGATCGAACGGCCCGAGGTCGCCATCGACGGCCAGCGCCGGGTGATGACCATCATGTTCTGCGACATGAGCGGCTTCACCTCGATGAGTGAGGGCATGACCCCGCGCGGCCTCGTCAAGGTGATGAACCACTATTTTACGGTGATGTCGGCCCCGATCAGGAGCAATCGCGGCGTCATCGACAAATATATCGGCGATGCCATCATGGCCTATTGGGGCCCGCCCTTCATCGAGGAGGATGAGCCGGCACTCCTTGCCGGCTGTGCCGCCATCGACATGGCCGACCAGGTGCCCGCGCTGCAGAAGCAATTGCCCGATCTGCTCGGCATCCGCGCCATGCCCGTGCCCTGCGACCTGCGCATCGGCATCGCCACCGGCGAGGTCCTCACCGGCAGCATCGGCTCCGAGCTGATGATGAGCTTCACCGTGATGGGCGATGCCGTGAACCTCGCTTCGCGGCTCGAGGCCGTCAACAAGGTCTACGGCACCCGTATCCTGATCTCGCAGGCGACGGCGGATGCGGTCGGTGAGCGCCTCGAATTGCGCGAGATCGATCGTCTCGCGGTCGCCGGCCAGAGCGCGCCCCAGGCGATCTTCGAGGTGATGGCGAGGGCCGGCGTGCTCACCGCCGCGCAGGACAGCTTGCGCACGCACTATGCCGAAGGTCTTGCCGCCTATCGCGCCCGCCGCTTCGACGAGGCCCGCGCCGCCTTCAACGCGGCGCTCGAAGCCGTCCCCGGCGACGGTCCCTCGCGCGCGCTGCTCGCCCGCATCGCGCAGTTCGAGGTCAATCCGCCGGACGAGAGGTGGGACGGTGCCTGGCGGCTGGAGCAGAAGTAAGCCGCCGCGGGAAAAATTGTTTCTACTCGATAACGATGTTCGCCGTGACCTATTTCCCAGGCTTAGGTTGATCGTCCTTGAGGCGTTTGATGGGGACACGCCGATGACAGAACTTGAGGACAGGCTGGAACGGTTCGAGACGCTCACGGCCGAATGCGAGCTGATCGCCAAGCTCGCCACCGACAGCACCAAGCGCGAATTCTATCTCAAGCTCGCCGAGCACTATTATCAGCTTGCGCGCGAGACGCGGGCTGCGGTCGCGACCAGCGCTGCGGCCTGAAGGCGGCTGCAATCCGTTCTTAACATTTGGCACGCATCCTTTGACGGGAGCGAGCGTCGCGATTCGCGATGGCTCGCAGTGGGAATGCCGGGACTCGCTGCAATGCAGCGTGTCTCGCTGATGTTGCTTTGCCGGTGCTTTTTCGGGGCAATCCCATGCGTCTGCTTGCGGTCCTCATCCTCGCGCTCATGACAGCGGCCTGCAACCAGGAACAGGACATCACCGGCTCGACCGCAGCCTGCCCGGTGCGGAACTACAGCTCCTACAACCCCCGCGACATGAACCAGTGCGTGGCCGCCTGCAAGGCGTGCGACCATGGCAACACGGTCACCTGCACCACGTCCTGCACGCTCAAGGGCGCGCACTGATCGGCCAGCGGTTTGCAAAAGCCTGAGGGCCGGATCGCCGGGCCCCTTGGGCATTGAGGGGTTGACGGTGTCGGGGCACCGGAACGATTCACCTGACATAATCATTGGTAGGAGCAGGCAGGACGCGGAGTCGGATGGAATGGGTATGCTCGATCCCGGCCGGTTTCTGGTGTCGTGCTCGCAGTGCGACGCGTGGCCGATGGCGGCCAACGTCAAACGCTCGAGCTGGTCGACGTCCCCGAGCGAGGTCCGCTTCGTGTGTCCGCGCTGTCGCCGCGAGGAGACCGCGATCATCTCCGCCTCGGGCGAATTGACGCCGATCCGGCGCATCGACATCCCGCCGCGCGACGTCACGGTGGCCTGGGCTCAGGCACAGCGCCAGAGAGGGCGGGCGTAGGCGGCCGCTCTATTGCGCGATCCCGTGTCGGAACCCGGGCGATCGTCGGACGTTTCCGCCCCAACATCACGTATCGAGGCCAGGCGAATGATCAGCGCGCATTTCGACACCCGTACACGGATCAACATGAAGCTGGCGCTGGATCGGATTTGCCGCAATCGGCCCAGGGGCGAGGATCATGGGTTCCGCAGGTCGGTCGCCGAGAACATCGTCCGCTGCGCGCTCGCGGGCCGAACCGGCATCGGCCAGCTTGTCGATGCCGGAGAGCGGGCGGTGGTCACGACGCGCGCGGTGCGGAAGCCTGACTGATTGTGTTTGCCTCGCGTTTGCAGCTCATCGTTCAACCGGTCGATTGACTCTCCGTACGGCCGCCTCGTAGATTGATCGGTGACGGTTCTCCGCACGGAGATCAAAAGGGAACGTGGTGCGAGATTGTCCCAACGCCGGGATTGTCCCAACGCCACGGCTGCCCCCGCAACTGTAAGCGGTGAATCTTTCGTCATATGCCACTGGGAATCTCGGTCCTGGGAAGGCGACGTAAGGTAACGACCCGCGAGCCAGGAGACCTGCCGTCAGCCGTGGTCACACGCGAAGATGTCGGTCGGGGAGTACAGGCATTAGCTTCACCGGAGCAATCGATTGCTCCGCCGTAAAGCCTCGTTCGCTGTGACGTGCCACTGACGTCATGCCGAGGTTACAACTGTGTCCCGTATTGTCTCTGCCGCCAGGCGCCTTCGCGCCGGTATCGTTGCTGCCGTTTTCCTCCATGCGATCGATCTCCCCGCAGCTTTCGCGCAGCAAGCCGCCGCCGAGCAGCTGCCGCCGGTCGAAGTGACCAGGCCCGACGATCAGAACCGCACGCGCGCCAGGGCGATCGGCGACGGCGACACGACGAGGCGGCGAGCCCCGAGTGGAGCGCCGGCAGGCAATGGCGCCGGCTCGTCCGGCTCCGGCGGCGAGGCGGTCGCCAGCAACGGAGGCATCGTCGGGGCCGCCACGACCGTCATCACGGCCGCGGATATCGCACATGCGCCCTCGCAGACGCTTGCCGAGATCATCGCGACGCAAGTCCCGGGTGCCCAGATCACGACGCTCTATGGCGGCCAGATCGGCGCGAAGACCAGCGTCGACCTGCGCGGCTTCGGCGCGTTTGCCACTGCCAATTCGCTGGTGCTGATCAACGGGCGGCGGCTGAACGACATCGACATCGCGCAGGTGGACCTCTCCACTGTCCCGCTCAATTCCATTGAGCGTATCGAGATCACGCGCGGCAATGCCGGCGCGGTGCTCTATGGGGACAATGCGGTCGGCGGCGTGATCAACATCGTCACCAGGAACGGCGTCGGCGGGCCGCCCGTTGCCGCGCGCATCGAGGCCGGCTTCGGCTCGTTCGACACCAGGCTTGGCAATGTCTCGACGTCGCTCAATTCCGGTCCGTGGTCGACCTCGTTCTACGGCAATGCCGTCAAGACAGACGGCTACCGCGACAACAATCGCCTTGTCCAGGAGAATGGCGTCGGCAACCTGAACTACACGACATCAGACCTGACTGCTTTCGTCACCGTTACCGGCGACAATCAGGAGCTGCGATTGCCGGGCGGCCGCACCGTCGATCCGTCCATCGGCGTCGACGAGCTCGCGACCAACCGACGGGGCACCAGCACACCCTTCAACTACGCCAACCAGCAGGGCTTCAGCGCGACAGCCGGCTTCACGAAGACCCTGGCCAACGGCATCGATCTGATCGTGGACGGCGGCGTGCGCGACAAGAAGCAGCAGGGCGCGTTCTTCTCCGGCCCGGCGCCGGTTCCCGCGTTGTTCACGTCCACCTATGTCGATGCCGATCTGACGACATGGTCGATCACGCCGCGGCTCAGCGTGAAGGGCTTGCTGCTGGGGATGCCGTCGCAACTGCTGACCGGCCTCGATTATTACGATGCGAGCTTTCAGCAGAACCGCGGCGCCGGCCAGGGGCTCGCGCCCTGGCACAATTACGATCTCAGGCAGCAGACGGTTGCGGGCTATTTTCAGCACGCATTGGGTGTGGCGCCGGCGACTGACGTCTCCTATGGCGTGCGGGCAGAGCGTCAGTCTCTCGGCGCGAGACAATTTTGACGTCGCCGCTCCGTTCAACACCGACATCGGCGCGCTCCCGCTCAGGAGCGACGAGACCCAATACGCGCTGCACCTCGGGGTCGAGCATCGCCTCAATGACATCGTCTCGCTGTTCGGCCGCGCTGCGCGCGCATTCCGCACGCCGGATGTCGATGAGCGTGTGTCGTCGGGCCCTTCATTCGACCCCTTCTTCAATCCGCTGCCGCAGACCTTCCGGCTCAAGACCCAGACCTCGCAGGATGTCGAGGGCGGGCTGCGCATCAAGGGAGGCGGGCTGCAATTGCAGAGCAGCCTCTATCTGATGGACCTCGCCAACGAGATCCACTTCAGTCCGATCCTGTTCTACAACACCAACCTCGATCCGACCCGCCGTTACGGCTCGGAGACCAGTCTGTCCTATCGCGTCAACGACTCTCTGCTCCTGCGCTCCGGCATGGCCTATACAAGGGCCGTGTTTCGCGAGGGCGTCTGGGCCGGCAACGACGTGCCGCTGGTGTCGCGCTACACCGCGAGTGCAGGCGTCACTTGGAACATCTGGCAGAACTATGTGGTGCTCGACGCCACCGCGCGCTTCTGGAGCGAGCGGCGCATGGACAATGACCAGGCGGGAACACAGCGGCCGATCCCAGCCAATGGCACGATCGACCTCAAGCTCAGCGGTCAGTACGAGCGCTACTTCTGGTCTTTGAGCGTCAACAACGTGCTGAACGCGCTCTACTACGACTATGCGATCGCAAGCACCTTCACGGACGGCCGCTTCAGTGCCTATCCGCTGCCGGGCCGCACCTATCTGCTCAAGGCCGGCGCCAAATTCTGATCAAGGCTCTGATCGCGACGGGGGCTGTCATAGGCTCCCGAATGGACTAGAATTCGAAAAGAAGGAGATTACTCATGGCTCTCAGCACCCTGCCGCCTCACGCCGACCGTTTCCGGCTCCATCCGGTCGCGCCGCGCCTTGCATCGATGTTCTGCTTTGCGCTGCTGGCGGTGTCATGCGCGCTCGCAAGTCTTGCGCTCGCCTGCGCAACGCCCTTTGCGGCCTTCGCGGTCGTCGCGGCCGCGATGTTGCCGCTGCGGCCGGCACTGCTCGTCGTCAGCGGCGCGTGGCTCGTGAACCAGAGCATCGGCTTCGGCGTGCTGCACTATCCCGTTGCCGGCAGCACGATCGCCTGGGGCTTTGTCATTGGCGCTGCTGCACTCGTCGCGACCGCGGCCTCGTCCGCCGCGCTCCGTGCGCTGGCGCATGGCCGCACGCCCCTGATGCTGGCGATCACATTCGTCCTCGCCTACGCGGCCTATGAGCTCGTGCTGCTCGCTGCGACGCCGGTCCTCGGCGGAGAGGGCGCCTTCACCGCGGCCATCGTGGCGCGGATTGGACTGACCGGCGCCGTCTGGCTCGCCGGCCTCGTCGCCGCCTGCGAGATCGTCCGCCTGGTCGATCCGTTCGGGCGCAGGGGCGCGATGTCGGCCTGAGCGGCCCTCTGAAAGCCCCGGATGGGAGCGCAGTGAAATCCGGGCTACGAGATCTTGCGTTGCCCGACGGGCAAAACACCCCCGCGGTCGGTCAATCCGCTTGCGCAAAAATATTCCACTTTGCCGAAATTCGGAAATGGCGTACGTCTCGCCCATCCCGGCTCATCCTTGAGGGGCGATCTTGTGTCGTCACGTTTCGCGAGCCGGGCTTGCGGTGGACGCGGCAGCGTCGGGCGCGAGAGTTAAGGGCAGGGCGGATTGCTCTCCGTGAGCCCAGGACTTCGTGCTGGATGAGCGACGCTGTCAGGTTCGTCTCGCCTGTAAGTTTCCGGCTCCGTCGACAGGGCTGGGAAAACTGCGGCGAAATGGCGGGCCGTGCGTACGGCAAAACCGTGTGGTCCTTTCCGCAAGGCCTTTTTCCGGCCTCTTGAAGGCGGTGAAAGTACCTGAAACTAAAGGCATATTTCGGTTGTTGCCCGGCTAACGAACGAGCCGACCGAACCTGCCGGGCCCTATTAGGCCCTAGTACCCATTTTTCTTGGAACGTGAGTCGTGATTCAAGGTCGGGATGATACCCGAAGCAAGAGAAGTCCACCTTTCGAGGAAAGATCGCAAGGTGCTTGAGGCGTGCTGTCGCTCACCGGTGACGTTGCAGCGCGATTTGAAGCGGGCGCGGATAGTTCTGTTGGCGGCGGATGGGCGCAGCACCCGGTCGATCGCCAAGGAAGTTGGGGTCCAGCCGCGGATTGTCAGCCTTTGGCGGCATCGCTATGCCGACCATGGCCTTGAAGGGCTGCAAGACAAGCCGCGGCCTGGCAAGCAGCCGATCTATACGAAGACGACCGACAAGCGGATTCTGAAGCTGCTGGATAAGCCGCCACCGCAAGGGTTTGCGCGCTGGACCGGCCCCCTGCTGGCCGAGGCGCTGGGCGATGTCGATGTCCAATATGTCTGGCGGTTCCTGCGCAGCCACAAGATTGACCTGGTGGCTCGCAAGTCCTGGTGCGAGAGCAACGACCCGAACTTTACGGCCAAAGCCGCCGATGTTGTCGGCCTCTATGTCGCGCCGCCGGCGAAGGCCATTGTGCTGTGCGTGGACGAGAAGCCCTCGATCCAGGCTTTGGAGCGAGCGCAGGGTTATCTGAAGTTGCCCAATGGCCGCGCCTTGACCGGCCAAAGCCACGATTACAAGCGGCATGGCACCACAACATTGTTTGCGGCGCTCGAAGTCGCCACCGGAAAGATCATCGCGACCCATTCAAAACGCCGGCGCCGCGTCGAGTTTCTCGATTTCATGAACAGCGTCACCGCGGCTTTTCCGAACCGCAAGCTTCACGTCATCCTCGACAACCTCAACACCCATAAAAAGAACGAGGACTGGCTCAAGGCCCACCCCAACGTGCAATTTCATTTCACGCCGACAAGTGCGTCATGGCTCAATCAGGTCGAAGTATGGTTTTCCATCTTGCAGGGGCAGTCGCTCAGCGGCACCTCCTTCACGAGCCTCAAGCAGCTTCAGGAACACATCGATGCCTACGTCAACGCATACAACGACAGAGCCGAGCCCTTCGTCTGGACCAAGAAAAAGGTCCGTCAACGCCGTTTCAAAGGCCGCCGTATCACTCAGCTCTGATTCCGGGTACTAGTTTCACACCTGTCCGCTGGCGCGGCCCTGCTGTTGCGGCGCGCTGTGCGGCCTTCCTGCGGGCTCGACGCTGTCGCCTGCCGGTCGCGATCTAATGGATGCGGTCAGCGATGATGCCGAGCATAACAACTACGGCTGCGAGCAGCCACATCACCCCTCTGATATCCTGCCGCGTATGTCGGATGTAGTCGTCGGTGCCGCCAGTGTCCTTGCGCTGCTCTCTGTTCGCGAGGAAGACCACTACGACTATCATGCCAATGCCGATCAGCGTGAACATGGTACTTCCTTCACTTGAGCCTGCCCGTCCAGGCGGCGAGCATCGAGCAGAGCCTTGCAGCGATGAGCAATAGACGGATGCGGTTATCCCCCGCCTTCGGGCCGTTCGGCGCGGCGGCTTCGGCCGGTTAGCTTGAAGCGGGCAACGCTCGTTGCTGCCCGCCCCAATCGCTTACTTGAAAACGCCGTTTGGCCAAATGGAGCCAACGAGGACGGCTAAGGCGATGAACAACTCGGATAGAGCATGCACCGAGGCGGGTTCGAGCGCGTGCATCGCGTTCACCCTTCATCAATGGATGATTGTTTTGCGATGCATGTTGGACGAGACATGCCCAGTGCGCTTGCGAGACACCGATTGCGACCGAAAACGCGCAAGCTCCTGAATGATAGCGCCTGAACCCCTAAAACTTCACTAAATCCGCGACGCCCGGCGATGTTTCGCGCAATTCGGTAGCGCGCGGTGAAGTGACCAGCCGCACGCCAAGCAGCGCGAGCGGCGAGATGTCGGCACGATGCTCGACCGGGGAGCAGACGTTGCTGCGCAGCCACACCAGTGCCGCCTCATCGCGCTCAACCCCCAGCAGATCGCCCTGCACCTCGGCTTCGCGCTGTTGCCGCGTTTCATGCGACAGCGCCGCCTCGTCATCGGCTTCGGTGTCTATTTCCGCAGCAAGCCGTTTGATGATGGCCTCGGAATGCAGCCACACGAGCAGAAGGGTCGCTGCGTCTATTTCTGCGAATGCAAGCGATGGCGCACCGGTGTTGTAGACCTGCGACTGCAAGCGCTGCATCGGCCCGACGATCTTGCGATCGTGCTCGATCAGGTCCGAGACATCCGGCGCGCCCTGCATCGCCGAGGGCCGCCGTGGGCCGGACAAACCCCAATCATCAGCACGGGTTCACAATCGTGCGCGCGCGCCTTCCTTTGCCCCGCCCCCGACGCGGATCGAATTCGTCAACCGCGTTCTGCCAAGCGATGATCTCGTCCTCAAACCAGACGCGCCGGTTCGGGCTGATGTAGGTTGATTTGGGGAAGCGGCCGGACTTCTCCATGCGGTAAAGCGTGGTGCGCCCGACCGGGATGATCTCCAAAACCTGCTTTTCGTTGAGCATGCGTCGAGGACCGAATCTTGTGGGTTCTTCCTCCTCCAATTGGGCTCCGTGTCGATTTCCTGCTACCATCCGAATCTCAGGTGTTCCCGCGGCATCGCGCCACTGCCTCGTCATGACAATGTCTGCGCTCACACGGAACCAAATGGAGCAACGGGCATTCGGGTGGAAGATTTAACTAGCCGAAATTGCACCCCTCAACCCAATGCCTCATGGTTCGGACTGGCCGACAGCAACAAGGATCACGGATGATCCAGAGCAAGCACGCGCTTATCTAGCGACTGTGCTGAAGGCATTCGGCCCAGTCGGGGCGATAGTCGATTACGTGGGGCCGGATTGGGGAACTGTGTCCGAACCTGATCTATTTGAGCGCCCGACACGCACCGACGAGGTGGCTCGCCACGTTGAGCACAAGCTCCGGGCGGCCGGGCGCCTATACTGGAGAGTGTCGCGGTTCCGTTCCGTTGCGGAGACTCGTGAGTTGCTTGACGATCTCCAGATGAAACTGAGCGTCGTCTACCGCCGGATGCAGCAGCTACCGAATGTCCGCAGAGCATTTAACGCTGGACGGGACAGGGATGTGCCCGACAGCGGATGGTACCAAGATCCGCCCGACAATCCATGGTATCCACATGTGTTCGACACCAGCGTTGCTGAAGAAGAAGTTCCCGAGCACGAAAAATGGGGGCGGCTCCTGCTGGCAATCGAGGACGGCTGGAGCAGAGTTGGGTACTTATTGAGGCCCGATGTGGATTTGGGTGAATTGTTGGAACAGCCGCCAACCAACCAAAAGAACCCGGAACGCGTGCTCTGGGAAGCGATCTTCGCGCTGCTGCGGGAGTGTGGCATTGAGCCGCTGGAGAGGTATCAGCCCCTGATATACACGCTCAGAGCTGCGCACCTGCTGTTCGGAATTGAGGAGCCGCCGAACCCTAACAGCGTCGGCTACGTGAAATTTGAATTCCTGAAGCAGCAGGCAAGCAGCGGCAAACAGCAAGGCATTGGGTGAGGGGGACTAATAATCCCTAGCTAAATATTCACGGCAGGACTGCCTTCCGGCTCAATGAGCCCCGCGGGTCACTTCAAATTCCTCCGGGTGTGGTCAGTCAAATTCCTCCACCCGCGAGGCAGGACAAGGGACTGTTAGTTTGAGTTTGTTTCCCGGGCAAGAGCTTCAGCGGCTTCTTTGAGCCGATAGCTGCGTCCGTCGAACTCAAGCAGATGGCAATGATGCATAAGGCGATCGAGGATCGTCGTGCTCATAGTGTTGTCCCCAAGGTATGCCCCCCAATCCTGCACGACGCGATTGGAGGTGACGATGACGCTGCGGCGCAGTTTGTAACGCTGATGGATCAGGGTCTGCAGCAAAGTGCCGGCGTCGTCGGGGATGGCGCGTGCGAGGAATAGATCGTCCAGCACGAGGAGATCGCAGTCGATGATGGTTCGCAGCCGGACCTCGCGTTGTGCCGGAGAGTTCAGGGCGTAGCGGTGAAAGAAGTCGTCGGTCTCAAGATACTGGACCTTGTGGCTTTGCAGGATCGCCTGATAGGCAATCGCCTTGGCGATGTGCGACTTCCCGGTGCCAGGTTTGCCAACAAGCAGAGCGTTCTCGCCAGCGGCAATGAACGCCAGGGTGTGGAGCTGGAAGCAGGTCTGACGTGGCAGTTTGGGATTGAAGGACCAGTCGAACTCGGCGAGCGTCAGCTTTTCGTCGAGCCCGGATTGCTGGTATCGCCGCTCGATAAGACGGGACTGACGACGGTCCAGTTCATCCTGCAGGATAAGGGAGAAGGTCTCGAGGAAGGGCTGGTTGGCGCCCTGCGCCTGGAGCACGCGCGTCTGCAGCGTGTCGCGGACACCCGACAGGCGCAGCTGTCGTAGGCAACGCTCAATTTCCGGCATGGTCATCATGTGGCTAGGTCTCCAGTTTAAGGTGAGAAGGTGCAGCGGGAGCGCTCGTGGCGCCGGAGTTGGCCGGGGTTGCGCAGGCGACACGAGCGCGGATTGCCGTGGCGTGATCGTCGTGAGCCTCGGCCTGCCGACCATTGTCGTCGGCGTCGCGCCGCACAGCGCGGCTGAAGAGGTCGCCGTATTCCGCGGGGGTACGGATCAGCGGATGATCCTGGGTGAGCGGCGATGCCGGCTGTGGCGTCACTCCAACCTGCTCGATCGCCTGTTCGAACAACCGCTCGACGGTCGCACGCACGTGCTTGTAGCGGTAGATGCGGTTGTCGATGGCGTGCGCGCAGGCCTGCTCGACCAGCCGCGCCGGATACTTCCGGCCCAGCCCGACAATGCCCCACATCGCGCGCTGTCCGGGGCGCCCTTCGGTGTCGAACACCTGCTGGCACAAGGCCCTGGTCTGCGGTCCGATGCGCTCGGCGCTCGCCAGCAGCACGGCGGTTTGCCGCGACGGGTTGAACGGCCGTTCGCTGGTCGGCAGGACGACAGAACCGGGGTGCGCCATCCGGGAATGAACACGCAGCAGCGCACGGGTGTGGCGATCACGGATCTCGATCGTGGTGGTGTAGATGCGCACGACGACCTGGCTGCCGATCGGCGCGGGCCGCGCGGCGTAATAGCTGTTGTCGACGCGTACGGTGGTGTCGTCGCAGACAGTCCGGACGACTTCGGTGAAGATGCGGAAGGGAGCGACAGGCAGCGGCCGCAGGTGCGGCTTCTCTTCCTGGAACATCGCCTCGACCTGACGGCGCGTGCTGCCGTGGATGCGTTTGGAAGCCCAGTTCTCCTCCCAGTGCCTCAAGAACTCGTTTTGCGCCTCCAGCGTCTCGAAGCGCCGTCCGGCCAGCGCAGTGCCCTGGGTATGTTGAATCGCATTCTCGACGCATCCTTTCCGATTTGGATCGGCCACGCGCGCGGGATCGGCGACCACGGCGTAATGAGCCAGCATCGCGCTGTAAATCGGGTTGAGCTGGGGCTCGTACAAATCCGGCTTGAGGACGCCTTCCTTCAGGTTGTCGAGCACGACATAGCTGGGGACCCCGCCAAAATACCGGAACGCCTCTTCGTGGAGCTGCGCCCAGACTTGTTGGCTGGACTTCCAGACTACCCGCCGGAAGCTGCGCCGCGAGTAGCGTAGCGTCATCACGAACAGGCGGGGACGACGGTACCGCCCGCTCTTCGGATCAACCGTCGGCGCGCCCTCGCCATAGTCGACCTGAGCTTCCTCGCCGGGGAGGAACTCAAGACGATCAAACTGCTCAGGATCAGCGTGCCGCAACCGGCGCACAAACCGCTTGACACTCTGGTAGCTGGACGGAAAGCCAAATTGATCAACCAGGTCCTGGTAAATCGCCTGCGCGTTCCGCTTCAGCCGGACCTGTTCTTCGATCCACGTCCGATGCGCTTCGCAAGCCGAACGGGCCAGGCTGCTGGTGACCGTCGCTTCCGATGTCCCAAAAGCCGGTGGTCGGGGTGGAGGAATTTGGCCGTCCGCGCTCACCGAGCCGGTGGTCACTTCCCCGGGGGAATTTGCCTCCGCACCGGCCCGCAGCGCCTGATAACGCCGGATCGTCTTGCGATCGACACCCGTCAGCCGGTGAATCTCGCGCTGGCTGGTGTTGCGATCAAGTAATGTAAGTACGGTGCTTTGCAGATGTCGCTTCAAGACGTTCAACTCCCCGGCCCCTTGCTGGCTAAAGGGGTCGAACATAAACGTCCTGCCTGACCGGCTACTGCTGTTCAGCGGCGCTGACGGCGATCATCAGGTGGGGGAGTTTCAAGTGACCATACCCGGGGGATTTTGACCGACCCACGGGGCAATGAGAAACCTCGTCGACTCAGCGCGGCGAGGTTTTTTCTATCTGAAACCGGGGTCGCATCCGGTCCTGACTTGGTCACCCGCGAGCGGTGATGATGCAGGGTTGACGACCCCCTAAGAGCCGAGGTCTCCATCTCATGGGTTTCACCGTCGTCCCGCGCGGCCGCAAGCCGAAGCCGCCGATCCCGTTGCATCGCTTCGTGCGCAGTGCCTGTCGCGACATTGAGCGCATCACCAGTATGGCGCTGACCTGTGCGCCGACGGACAGCTGGTCGCAAACATTCTTCACCAACCTCATCCGCGCGCTGCGTAATGCGGGGGATGTGCTGGAGCGTGCTGTCGAACTGCGCGTTGCCGAAGATCGCGCGGTTCACCAGGAGAAGCTCGCCGCGATCCGTGAACGCGAAACTGACGCGCGTTTGCACAAGTAGTCGCGGAGCGACAATGAGCACTCCTGACTCTGTTCCGCAGTCAGCTGACGACGTCACGCAAAGCGACGACGACGTCGCCGGTCAGACCAACTTGGCCGGCGCACAACTGACCTTGATCACGAAAATGGACGAACCGTCGCTGATGTCGAAGCGGCTGTCGTTGAATGACGACGGCTCGTTGAACAGCGACGGCTCGAAATGCTGGATGAGCAAGGGTATGGCTACGCGCGCATTCGCCGCCACCGCGGCTATGCTTGCGCGCATCATCGTCGCTTGTCGTCCCAATCAAGCGATTGCGCTCGGCTCGCTGGCGAAGAACATCGCCGATCCCGTCCACATCGTCACGAAAGACCGAGTCAACGAGAGCCCTGGTTGCATTGCCCGGACCCGCGACTTCATCGACTATCGGTCGGGCGTGCCCTCTTGGCTTTTGATTGATTTTGATACCAAGGGCATGCCTCCGGAAGTCAAAGCCAAGATCGCTTCCAACAGCGGTATGTGGGAGTGCCTGCTCACGGTGGCTCCCGACCTCGCGCGTGCCGCCCGCGTGAGCCGCGCCAGCACGAGCGCGGGGCTGTCTCGTGCGGACACCGGTGATTTGATCCCCGGCTCGGATGGTGAGCATCACTACTTGCTCGTCGCTGACGGCGGCGACATCGAGCGCTTCTTGCGCGATCTGCACGATAAATGCTGGCTGAATGGATACGGCTGGTACATGATCGGCCGCGCCGGCCAATTGCTCGAACGGAGCATCGTGGATCGCATGGTGGGCTTTGGCGAGCGCTTGTGCTTCGAGGGTACTCCCTTGCTCGTCCCGCCGCTGGTCCAGAACTCTTCGAAGCGAGAGCCTCGCGTCTTTGACGGCCAGGCGATTGACTCCAGCCGCGTCGTGCCGCCGCCGACCGAGTACGACCGGCACCGGATCAGCCTGGCCAAGGCTGACAGCAAGCGAGCTTTGAGCAAAGCCGCTGCCGAGGTCGCGAACAAGCGCGACCAAGATCTCGCCAAGGCCATCTCAGCTCGGTCAGGCACGCCGATCGCTACCGCGTTGCGTTTGATCAAAGCGCGGCACCAGGGCGTGCTCTATCCCGACATTGAGTTGGAGTTCGATCGCCTTGGTAGCGTCACCGTCGGCGCCGTGCTGGCGACGCCGGAGCGTTACGTGAATGAAACGCTTGCCGATCCGCTGGAGGGCGTGTCGTACGGTCGCGGCAAAGCCATGGTGTTGGGAGGAGGCGAGGGCGATCTCGTGATCCACTCATTTGCGCATGGTCGTTCGCTCTATTACCTGCGTTACGATCTGGCATCAGCAAAGGCGATCGTCACCGCCGGACCCGCCGCCGGCATGGTAGATCACGCGATGGCGATTCTTGCTCAAGCCAGGCTCGAGCTGGACGAGCTCGACGACTTTGCTGCGTCGGTAGCAAAGGCGGCTGGCGCGAGCGTGCGTACAATCAAGGCGCGAATGAAGAACGAGCTCGCTGCGCGAAAGAGCCAGGCGCGGGAAGTTTTTGCGGAGGCGACGACCGATGGCCGTATCGTTCGTCCGCTTCCGTATGCAAATGAGGAATTGCTGCCGACGGTCACCTTCATCGACGATGTTCTCGCAAAAGACGACAGCCCCGAGCCCCCGATGCGCAACGCAAACGGTGTTCCTGTTCGGATCGACGAAAAGGAGCCATGGGCTCTCCATCTTTTGACGTCCGGTTCGGCAAACGCGACCGCTCGCCCCGATGAGCTGATGAAGGCGCCGACCCAGCCGGTGATCACCGAGTTGACGGCGAGCAGCCTGCAGATGCTGATCGAGAAGTATCTCCGCTGGGAGAAGGTCTGCGAAGATGGACCTAACTATTTCGCGGCAACGCCATTGCCGTTCATCAAAGCGTTCTTTGACTATGCAGACAGCGAGATGCCCGTTGTTCGCGGGATCAATCAGGCGCCGCTCGTGACTGCAACCGGACGAGTGATCGACGGAAACGGCCTCGACCGGGCTCTCGGTGTTGTGCATCGCATCGATCCCGCCCTGCGAGCGTGCTTGCCTGCCGGCAAGCCGACGGACGACGAGGCTCGCGTGGCGCTGGAATTTCTGATGCGTGAATGGCTCGTTGATGTGGCTCTCGATGATGCCGGCAAATGTGTCGTCATTGTTCTCGCAATCACCCTGCTGCAGCGCGCGCTGCTTCCCGAGCGTCCGGCGTTCTTCGTCACGGCGGGCCAGCGCGGTGGCGGCAAAACGACGTTGATTCAGATGATCGTCGCGGCAATTCTTGGCCGACCTGCTGCGGCGGCGGCCTGGTCGGATAACGCGGAGGAGCGGAAAAAAGCGCTGTTTTCGTATCTGCGTCAAGCTGTCGGTGTGTTGATCTGGGATAACATCAGTCGTGGATCCACGATCAGCTGTCCCCATATCGAGGCCGCGCTCACTGCGCCCGAGATCTCAGATCGCGTGCTGGGCGTTTCCCTTTTCGAGACCGTGCCGGCGTCGACCATCCAGGTCTTCACCGGCAACTCGATCGCGCCTCGTGGCGACATGGCAAGCCGGTCATTCGTCCTGTCGTTGAACGTCGATCGGCCCGATCCTGAGAATCGCGATTTCAAGCACAGCGATCCCGTGGGCTGGACGCAGGCGAACCGCGCGCGTGTTCTTCGGGCGCTCTATTTGATTCTGGTTGCCGGCATTCAGAACCGGCCGAGTGATCAACAGGCGAAAACGCGCTTCAAGAGCTGGTGGAACTTGGCCGGGTGGCCGGTTGAATACGCGGCAGCTTTGGTCGGCATTGACTTCGATTGCGGCAAACTCCTCTTAGCCGGCGAGGCCCAGGACGAGGAAGCGAGCACGACGTCGCGCGTCCTGACCGCCCTTTGGACGCGGTTTGGTGAGGAGCAGTTCACCGCGCGGTCAGTGGCCTCGCTTTTGTCGGACTACAATCTGGCGACCGACGAGGATGCCGCTGAGCTTGCGGACGGTTTGGCGGAGTTGGCACAGAAAGCGGTCGATAAGGCGACGGCACAGGGCATCGGCAAGCTCTTCCAGAAGCATTTGACCGGCCGTCCAACATGAATCGAAGACCGCGTCGCGTTCCTGCGCCGCGTCCCTGGTCATCAGCAGAATCTATATCGGATCGAGATCCGGCGGGCGGCTGACGATCGGCGGTCGCCTGCGAAGTCCGGCGATTGTGACGATGATCCTTTTTCGGATCCGAACTGACGCGAGATGTCGAAGGGGAAAGAGGGGAAAGAGGGGAAAGAGGGGAAAGTTTACAGCCTCGTCGCAGGGAAATGCGCGAATTTTGGGAGTGAGTTCTCGCTGGTTCGAGAATTTTTCATAGCAGCGGGGCTCTAACATTCCCCACATTCCCCCTTTCCCCAAGCAAGCGTTTTCGGAACAGGTGCGGCGGATTCCCCGCTGCGCTCGGTATGACGATGGGACGCGTCATGGCCGCTCGACAGAGTCCCGATGAGAAGAGGGTCAAATGAACACGTACAACGTCGTCACAATGAAGGGCGATCGGCTGAAAATGCCGCCCGTCAAGAATTTTCACGTCTTGATGGAGTTTCCTTGGCTCCCCGACTTCGCGAAGTGGCTGCTGAAGGTAGTGGAGGCAGAGGAACTCTGGTTCGAGGTGCGTCAGGCTGAATTGTTTGCGCAGAACTTTCCTCACCTGGTAACGTTCCCGGATCCGCAGCTTCATGATTGCGCGCTGGCAGTCGTGAGCGCGCTTCAAGATCAAGAAATGATGGACGGTGAAGCAGACGATGCCTTCGTGTACGCCATCGACTTCAGCTTCTGCAAAGCCCGTGGCTTCGAAACGGAATTCATTCTCTTAAAAGAGCTGGGTTTCTTCACCGTCTTCGAGAATTTCTACCGGACGGCGATTCCGAAGTCGATCGATCGTTGCTTAGTGAAAATTGTCTTCCACCGCGTCGCCTATCATCACCTGGACGAGGAGGGCAAACTGTCAGCGAACTCACCGGGCATTCTCTACATGCCGAAAGCGGAGGCCGAGGCCAAGGCCGAGTGGTGGCGCGCACAATAAGTTACACACCAATCGTCTTCCCGGTCTGGAACTCCAGATCGGGACCTATCGAACGGCGCGGGTCCCTGTCGGACCCGGGCACATGCGGGTCGCACTTGCGCGCACGATATTTGTACTGTATGGTACAAAATTAGGGGTCAGTAGGAAAATGGCGACGATAGCTCAGGCGGCAGCTCATATTTGCTGCTCGCGCTCACAGTTTGATTCTTACCTCGCCGAGGGCGTGATCACCCGGCAGCCTTCCGGGAAGTATGATCTCGATCAGGTCCGTCGAGAGGTTTTGGCGCATCTGCGGTCCGTCGCCGCCGGTCGCGGCGGTGCTGCCGGTAGCAGGCTAACCGAGGAGCGCACGCGCCTTGTGGCCGCGAAACGTCGCCGCGAGGAACGCCAGGACGCTTTCGAAGCAGGCCAACTTGTGCAGCTTGAATCCGTCTGCCGTTGTCTGGAGCAAAGTCTCGTCGGCATGCGCAATCGACTGCTCAACTTACCTGGCGAGACCGCCTATTTGCTCGCTATGCGTCGGCAGGAAGAATGTTTCAAGGTTGTGGATGATGCTGTTCGCGCAGCCCTCGAAGAAATTGCCGATCCGGCCTGGACTGCTGCGCGTATGACGGCTGCGGGCCTTGTGAGCCAGATCGACGAAACCCATAAAGGCGATCATGATGACAAAGAAGACCCGGACGTCGCTTGAAAGTGAGTCGCGCGTTGGCTTTCGTATTCATTCGAATGGCGAAGTGGAAATGCTGACCGAGGCCGAGACCCTCGCGCTCATCTTGCGAGCCTTCCGCGAGGGCATGCGGCGCGCCGGCTGGTCACGGCTGGCACCAACCTTTCACTGAAATGACTTGCCACAGTTTGCGGGTGAGTGGCGCTTGTGTTGGAGATTGGGTAGGCGAGGCTGGCGGCGGGCAAGGTACCGGTGCTGCGAACGCGCTGACGTGGACGTCGCCTTCTACGCATGGGCCACTAGCACGATGTGCGGAATTTTGCTGAAATCGTGACCGCGATCCGTGGCGACCGCAACCACATTTCCCTCCAGCGAGCCATCGTGCGCTGGCGACATTAGGCCGCCCGGGCGAGCGAGCGCCGCTTCTGGCGGAGGTAGCGCGTGATCTCCGGAAGCGTCATCGCGTTCAGGACACGGTCGGCGGGAATGCCGCCCTTCCGGGCCATCTCGACGCCCCAGTGCATGTGGTCGAGCTCCGGGATCGAGTGCGCGTCCGGATTGATGCTGAGCATGCAGCCGAAGTCGAGGGCGGCCTGGTGCCAGCGCCAATCCAGATCGAGGCGCCATGGGTGGGCGTTGATGCTGCACCGCAGCGGTCTCGACGATTGCCGACCATCCGTATTTGATGTCAAATTGATCCTTGTTCTGGGTCGAGCTTTTTTGATGTCCATTTTCAGGGAGGAATTGCGATGCTGCGGGCCTGCTTCTCATGCCTCTTCGTTGCGATCGTTTCGCTGTCAGCAATGGCCGCTGACGGTGATCCGAAGCAGAAGGTCGAAGCGATCGCTTCGGAATATGCTGCAAGCTTCAACAAGCAGGACGGTGCGGGAATTGCCGCCCTGTTCGCGGCGGGCGGGATCCACGTCAATCCGGCCGGTCCGCGTTCCGACATCGCGGAATTCTACCAAGGCGCGTTCAAGGCTGGGTTCGACCACGAGGAGATCACGGTCGACCAGGCATGGCCGCTGGGGTCGGACATGGCGCTTGCCATAGGGGCGTACCGCCTCGCAGGCAAAAATCAGAACGGCGCGCCCATCGAGACGGGAGGTATCTGGACGGCGACCTACGTGACCGAGGGCGGCAAGCTCAAGATTCGTTTGCTGTCGGCGATGCCCAAGCCGCCGCCTCCGAAGTAGGAGGTCGCCTAATGTTCGACGCGCCTACCACAGCACTCTTGCGTGCGGTCCTCGATGAAGTCTGCAAGAGCATCTCGGGGTGCGAGATCGGGATGCGCGCGCACCTCGCTTCGAAGATTTTGGAAGCCGCAACGAAGGGCGAAATCTCCACGAACGATTGAGGCGAGCCGGGCGCAAAGCCCTGGGCGCCAACCATATGGCGCTGAGCGCAGGGGGCGGGGATGAATTTTCAGGTCACGGTCCTGAAAATCCTGGTGAGCTATCCGGACGGCTTCGCCGTCATGGCCGACCTCAAGCGCGACATGGCGATTCTGGCGACCAGCGGACGTGACTGGGCCGAACGCACCAAGCGGCTGGCTGCGCGCGTGCCCGAGCTGGACATCTTCTCGCAAGGTCTCGTCGAGAGGCTCGACGGCGGCTGGCGTATCACCGAGAAAGGCCGCGCCGTTCTCGAGATCATGGAGGCGCGGCCGGTTGCCGTGCCGGCTACCGAGCAGCCTCCCATCCGGGCGACCGATGCCTCGACGCCTGCGGCGACACCGGCGGCATCCCCCGTCGCGACGGGCCGACGCAAGCGGGACCAGAAGCGGCGTCGACGCGATCTGGTCGCAGCGCGGGCAAGGGCCAAGGCTTCGTAACGGAGCCCATCTCAGGCCAGCGTAAGAAGGCGTCGTCCGTCACCGATTTGCCGTCAGCTTCCCGCAACGCCCTCCCGGGCGACGGCCTCCGCCTCGCCCAGATTGGCATGGCCGTTCGCGGCCCGCAGGAGCGCTTGGACAACGTATTTGCGGGTTTCTTGATCGACGCCGCGGGGAGCTTCCGGCAAATGGTCTCCAGCGCCTCAAACCGTAGGAGCAACAGCTTATTCCAGCTCAATTTGCGTTTGAACGGACCTGACGACCCGTTCGAAGGCAGCTTTAGCCAGCCGATCATCAGTGAGCCATTCCATTGTCCAATTCGGTCGACCCTCCAGTTCCCTGAACGTGGCGACTTCGTAAGCGCCTCCGGTGCGCGACAGTGACGCCCCGAGCGTTGGATGGTCACGCACCAGGGACCAAACCCTTGCTTCGATGTCGCGTCGGCTCGCCCTAACCGGATGCAGTTCGTATTTAGCCTGCAGGTCACTGGCAATCTGGTCGAGGCGCGCATAACAGGCCACGGATACCTTGTTGTCCTTTCCGGCGATCCCAAAGCCCCAATTTGCATCGGGGCGCGGCGTAGGACCAAATATGAAAAGATCCTCCAACTCGCCGCACTCTTCGTGCTTGCGAGCGGCCGCCAGCATCATCTGGCGCAGTTCTTCTTCACTCTTGCGATCCTTGACCACCTACATCTCCCCCGAGTACTCATGCCGTACTGCTTTGAAAACCCGTCGCCGCGCCATTCGTTATCATTGATCGGCCGTGCGTCTCACGGGCACAGCTTTTGCTGGACCCACCTCGACGCTCGCGCTGCGAGCAGCGCCATTGCGTTCGAACCGAAGCTCGACGCGGCTACCGACTGGGGTAAGGCCAATCAAATTGCGAAGCTGGGACGCGCTCCGGATCGGCGTGCCATCGACAGCCTTCACGATGTCGCCCTTTTGCAGCCCCGCTTGCTCCGCCGGCGAACCACTGGCAATCTCCGCGATCAGCGCCCCTTGATAGCTCTCCTTGGCCGCAAGATCGACTCCAAGATCGCGGATGGATATGCCGATCTGGCCGCGACGAACTTCGCCGTATTGAACAAGCTGCTCCATGACGCGGCGGGCCATGTTGATCGGCACAGCGAATCCGATTCCGACGTTACCCCCGCCCGGAGAAATGATCGCCGTATTGATCCCGACAAGTTGTCCCCTCAGGTTAATCAGGGCGCCGCCCGAATTTCCGGGATTAATGGATGCGTCGGTCTGGATGAAGTCCTCATACCCTTGCTTGCCAAGGCCGGTTCGGCCGAGGGCGCTGACAATTCCCGAAGTTACGGTCTGACCCAAGCCGAAGGGGTTCCCGATCGCGATCACGAAATCACCGACCTCGATCCGATCGCTGTCACCCAACGGGATGGCCTTGAGGTTACCTCTTAGTCCTTGCAGTTGAAGAACGGCAACGTCGGTTGCAGGGTCACGCCCAACCAATTTTGCGTCGAACTTTCGTCCGTCTTTGGTCGTGACTTGGGCCTTAGAGATCTGCGCAACGACGTGATTGGCGGTGAGTACATAGCCGCGTTCGGCGTCGACGATTACGCCCGAGCCGGTTGCCTGGACTTCCTTTTCAAGCTGCTTGGGAAGATCAAAAAACTCTCGAAAGACGGGATCGCGGTAGAGCGGATTGTCCTCCTTGACCCGGGCGTGCACCGAAATGTTGACGACCGAAGGGGTGGTTTCCCTTACCACAGGCGCAAGGGTCGGGATTTGGCCGCCCCTGATGTCCGGAACCTGTGCGAGCACGGGCGACCACGCGATAGAGGCGCAAAGGAGCAAGACTGCGGCGAACCGTCGATCCTTTATTACTGATGAGTTCTTCGACATGGTGAGTAAACGAGTTTTGTAGAGGGGGAATTCCAACGTCCCGACGATCGCACGCCCGGACGTTGGAAAGTGTCAGCCATTGCGATTGATCGCGATGCGGCGGACATTTTTGGCTTCGGCGGATTTCGGCACGGTTATGGTCAGGACGCCGTTCTTGAACGCGGCCGAGACTTTGTCCTCGTCGATGCCCTCCAGCGGGATACGCCGTTCGAATCGGCCGTAGTATCGTTCGCTGAAACGACGTGCCTTGTCTTCCGATTCGGATTTTTTCTCGCCGGAGATCGAAAGAACTCCATTCGCGATTTCGAGACTGACGTCCTTCTCCTCCAGGCCGGGCAGCTCAGCGGTGATGCGCACCTCCTTGTCCGTTTCATCGATGTCGATCTGGGGCCAGCCGAGCCCGCTCAGTCCCCGGCTCGATCCGAACGGCGCAAGATCAAAGCCGCGGAATACCTCGTCGAACATCCGGTTCATCTCGCGATGCAATGTAAGAAACGGATTCACATCGGCTCCGCGGTGAATGCCGACCTCTCGTCCGCCGTTATTCCACGGAATGAGGTCCTTGATACCCATGGTGTGTTCTCCTCAATTCAGGCGACTTCCGCCGCGAATCGCCGCGGAAGTCTGTTCTTCGCTGATGTGCGCGTTGCGTGGCGGTCAGGCCGCCTTGCCGTCGATCTGCCGGACGTTCGAAGCGGACGAACCGCTGATCGAAATCCGGCGCGGCTTCATGGCCTCGGGGATCTCGCGCACCAGTTCGATCTGCAGCAAGCCGTTGTCGAACGAGGCTCCCTTGACCTGGACATAGTCCGCCAGATTGAACTGCCGCTTAAAGGGCCGAGACGAAATTCCCTGGTACAGGAACTCGCGCTGCTGTTTTTCCGACTTCCGGCCTTCGACCGTCAACACGCTTTGTTCTGCGGTGATCGCGATTTCATCGGCCGAGAAGCCAGCCACCGCCAGCGAAATCTGGTAGCGGTCTTCGCTCAGTCGCTCGACGTTGCATGGGGGATAGTTATCCTCCGTGCCGGCCTGTTGCGCGGCGTCCACAAGATCGAACAGACGGTCAAAGCCGATGGTCGACCGCCAAAGGGGAGCGAAATCGTAGGTGGTCCTCATAGCCAAATCCTCCACTGAGCAAGATGGGTACGAGCAGGCGTCGGACACCTCCGGCGCCCGTCTCCGCCGGGCCCCCGAAGGGCGCCCGGACCGCTTGTCGCGGCACGCTAAAAATTAGAAAAAGCCGATTCGATTTCAAGTGGGCGATCAACGATTTTCAGCGACCGGGGAATCCGCCGATATGGTTTTGCTCGCGGTCGCCCGGATTCTCGCGAAGAGCGATCACTTTCCGGCTCACCAAGTCATAACTACCGCGTGTCTGGCTTTCGACGTCCGCGAATTGGAGAGGATACGGGATCCGCCTCTCATGCTGCGCCCGCAATCCCACCTGTTGTCAAGACAAGTCGGTGTTGGCGATGCCGGCTCCCTCCACCGTCAACGCCGGCGAGCCGCACAACCTGTCTCGAACATCGCGGCCTGCAAGGCGACAACGACTGCTCCAGTCGCTGCGGCTGTGTTTGCCATCACGAGAAGAATGACCAACGGAGTAAACATGGCGATCGGTCCAGTGATCTTTTTGCGGGCTTAGGCCCGCGCCACCCCCTGCTTCATTTCTTTCGCGCGGGAAGACGGCGGGCCATTGGCCTCATGTCGACTTGTCAGCATCGCAGCCTTTACCTTTTGAAACGCTCGCTCCTCGATCTGGCGAACCCGTTCGCGGGATACTCCATATTCCGCGGCAAGTTCTTCAAGGGTCGTCGACTCCTCGTTCAGCCAGCGCGCGGTGAAGATGTTGCGTTCGCGAGCGTTGAGGTTGGCGAGGGCGTTAGCGAGGGCCAGACGACGCTGCTTGGCCTCCTGCTCCTCGGCCAACGTGATTTCACAAGTCGGCGCGGGATCGACAAGCCAATCCAACGTTTGTCCGCCCTCATCCTCGTCGTGGATCGGTACATTCAAGGAAGCGTCTCCACGCAGGCGGCGGTCCATGGCGACAACGTCTCGTTCAGCCACCTTGAGACGCTCAGCAATTAGCCTGACCTGCTCCGGACGCAAATCGCCGTCCTGTAGCGCAGAGATCGCGCTTTTGGCCCTCCGCAGTTTGAAGAAAAGCTTTTTCTGGCTGGCGCTCGCGGCGATCTTGACCAGCGACCAGGACCGCAGGATGTACTCCTGGATGGAGGCCCTGATCCACCACATCGCATAGGTGGCAAGGCGAACGCCCCGATCCGGATCAAACCGCCTCACAGCCTGCATCAAGCCAATGTTTCCTTCCGAGACAATTTCCGCGATCGGGAGGCCGTAACCGCGATAGCGCATCGCTATCTTGGCGACGAGCCTGAGATGACTGGTCACCAGGTGGTACGCTGCGTCGCGATCCCGGTGCTCGCGCCAGCGCCTTGCGTAGGCGAGCTCCTGCTCGGGCGTGAGCAAGGGAAACTTACGGATCTCGACTAGATATTTCGACAGCCCAGCGTCGACAGACGGGGCAGGTAGAGCGGCATTGTTAAACATCTTGCAAACCCCATTAGAGCTAAGGAATTGGACTCGTTTCATCGGGCCTCAATCGACCGGCTCGATCTCGCTTGATCGAGGGGCACGCGCACGGACACGCCGGCACAGGTGCGGCGGCCGGTAAGCGGCTCGGCCTTGTGGTGAGCCCGTCGAACAACCAAGCCGTCAGGCCGCTTCGCGCTCGATCTGCTGGACGTCGGATGCGGCCAGATTGTCAATCGGGATCCGGCGAGGCTTCATGGCGTCCGGAATCTCGCGAACCAACTCGATCTGCAGCAGGCCGTTGTCGAACCGTGCTCCCTCGACCCGGACGTGGGCAGCCAGACCGAACTGCCGCTTGAAAGGTCGCGACGAGATGCCTCGATAGACGAAGTCCCGCCGTCCTTTTTCGCCCTTGCGACCTTCGATGGTGAGCACGCTCTGTTCGGCCGTCACGGTGATTTCATCGGGGGAGAAACCGGCCAAAGCCAGCGAAATCCGATACCGGTCGTCAGACAGGCGTTCTACATTGCAGGGTGGGTAGTTGGCTTCGCCGGCGGTGTGCCGGGCCGCGTCGACCAGATCGAACACGCGGTCGAAGCCGATAGTTGATCGCCACAGGGGGCTGATGTTGTAAGTCCTCATAGCCAAATCCTCCAAGGAGCAAGATGGGTACGAGCAGGCGTCGGACACCTCCGGCGCCCGTCTCCGCCGGGCCCCTAGGGCGCCCGGACCGCTTGTCGCGGCGAGCAGAAAACTAGCAAATCGCCTTTCGGTTTCAAGTAGAGAGCGGAGAATTTTTGTCCGAAAACTAACCCAATGTTACCGAGCCACGGAGCACGTCTTCAAAATTAGGCAAAGCCATCGAGGGGTCTTCAGGGGCCTTACCAGACGCCCCTGCGTCGGTAAGCGATGCGGCAATATCGTACTGAGTTCGATCGTCAGGCGTGTAAACGCTGCAATTCCGCTTCGGCCAGTTCGACCAACCGGGTGAGCCTTTGGCGATGTTCTGCAGCGAGATCCTGTGCTTTGAGAAGTCGCCGCAATGCTCGATTGCTCTGCGTTGGCCCTCAACCACGAAGGATCGGACCCTGGCGGCCCGCTCAAATACGAGCGTCTCAGGCGGAAACCGGACGCTGGTCAGTACGTCCGACATGATCGAATAGCGAGGGGGGAGCCGGCCGGGGGATGCGATCAGCGCAATCGGTCGAGATCGCATCCCGGTGAGTGAATGAAACTAGCCGATCGCTGGTCTCTCCCTATTGCGGTCTTCCGGCATAAGCTTGATTCCCGATGGGTCCAGGATCGGTGAAAGGAGCATGTCGACCTTCAACGTGTTCACGCCGGCGCCCCACGTCAACCAGGGCATCGAATCCAGATACGGGATCGGCGGCAGCGCGATCGTCCCGAAAACCTGCCCCGACTCCGGCTTGCTGCGCGGGCCATCCACCCCCCAAGCCGCCAGCGACGGCAGGACCAGGACCGCTGTCATCGAGGCCGTGAGAATCCCGCGGACCACGCGCTGTCCGAAGGCTTGTTTGCGGTTCTCCGCATGAGCGGAGACAATGGCTTGATCTCTGATCATCTCATCCTCCAATCGGTCGAAAACTGATCCAGGCGATCGTGAGAAGGCTGAGGGCGAACATGAGCCAATGCATTACAGTCGCCCCGCTCTTGCGCGATCGAGATTGCATGCGTGTGCTCATCTGGGTCTCCTTGTGCTTTGCGTTCCTTTCTCTTTTGGTTAGTGGTTGAGCCCGGCCGGTGGCGGCCGGGCTCGATCTTGACTAGAAGTCCATCGGCGGCGCTGCGGGCGCCGGCTCGGACTTCTTCGGCTTCTCGGCGATCAGCGCTTCCGTCGTGATCAGCAGCGCGGCGACGGAAGCCGCATCCTGCAACGCGGTGCGAACGACCTTGGCGGGATCGATCACGCCTGCCTTCGCCAGGTCCTGGTATTCGCCGCTGGCGGCATTGAAGCCCCAATTGTAGCTGGAGTTCTCCAGCAGCTTACCGACCACCAGCGAGCCGTCTTCGCAGCGTTCTGCACAATCTGCCGCGCCGGCACCTGGATCGCGCGGCGCACGATGTCGACGCCGGCCTTCTGGTCGGCATTCACGGTCTTGATGGCATCGAGCGCCTTCAGGCCGCGCAGCAGCGCGACGCCGCCGCCGGGCAGGATGCCTTCCTCGACTGCCGCCCTGGTCGCGTGCATCGCGTCATCGACGCGATCCTTGCGTTCCTTGACCTCGACTTCGGTCGCGCCACCAACGCGGATCACCGCGACGCCGCCGGCGAGCTTCGCAAGCCGCTCCTGCAACTTCTCGCGATCGTAGTCGGAGGTAGTCTCCTCGATCTGCATCTTGATCTGGGTGACGCGGGCCTCGATGTCCTTCTTGGACCCCGCACCGTTGACGATGGTCGTGTTCTCCTTGTCGATGACGACCTTCTTGGCGCGGCCGAGCATCTTGAGCGTGACGTTCTCGAGCTTGATGCCGAGATCCTCCGAGATCGCCTGGCCACCCGTCAGGATCGCGATGTCCTCCAGCATGGCCTTGCGGCGATCGCCGAAGCCGGGCGCCTTCACGGCCGCGACCTTCAACCCGCCGCGCAGCCGGTTGACGACGAGGGTCGCGAGCGCTTCACCTTCGACATCCTCGGCAACGACGAGCAGCGGCTTGCCGGACTGCACGACGGCTTCGAGCAGCGGCAGCATGGACTGCAGGGTCGACAGCTTCTTCTCATGGATGAGGATGTAGGGGTCTTCGAACTCGACCCGCATCTTCTCGGCATTGGTGACGAAGTAGGGTGACGCATAGCCGCGATCGAACTGCATGCCTTCGACCACCTCGAGCTCGGTATCGAGGCTCTTGGCCTCCTCGACGGTGATGACCCCGTCGTTACCGACCTTCTGCATGGCGTCGGCGAGAAAGCGGCCGATCTCAATATCGCCATTGGCCGAGATGGTCGCGATCTGGGCGATCTCCTCGTTGGTGGTGACTTTTTTGGCGTGCGCCTTCAAATCATTGACGATGGCTTCTACGGCCAGATCGATGCCGCGCTTGAGGTCCATCGGGTTCATGCCGGCGGCGACGGATTTCGCGCCTTCCTTGACGATGGCCTGGGCCAGTACGGTCGCGGTGGTCGTCCCGTCGCCTGCGAGGTCACTCGTCTTGGAGGCGACCTCCCGCACCATCTGCGCGCCCATGTTCTCGAACTTGTCCTCCAGTTCGATCTCCTTGGCGACGGTCACGCCATCCTTGGTGATGCGCGGCGCACCGAAGGATTTCTCGATCACGACATTCCGCCCCTTGGGGCCGAGCGTGACCTTGACCGCATTCGCCAGCGTATCCACTCCCCGCAACACCCGGTCACGGGCGTCTGTGGAGAATTTCACTTCCTTGGCAGCCATGTTCGTTGCTCCTCTCTCCTCAATGACTGTCGGCTTCGCAAGTTGTGCTCAGGCGGCCTTCTTGACCGAGCCGGTCTTGTCGACCACGCCCAGAAGATCGCTCTCCTTCATGATCAAGTAGTCCTGGCCGTCGATCTTCACTTCAGTACCCGACCATTTGCCGAACAAAACGCGGTCTCCCGGCTTGACATCGATCGGGATCAACTGGCCTTGCTCGTTTCTGCCACCGGAGCCCGCGGCGATGATCTCGCCTTCCTGCGGCTTCTCCTTTGCGGTGTCGGGAATGATGATGCCGCCGGCGGTCTTTTCCTCGGCATCAATGCGGCGCACAAGCACGCGGTCGTGCAGCGGGCGGAAATGCATACACATCCTCCATGTCAGTTCAGCGATGTCCAAAAACCGGGTCCGGGCAACCGGCCCCCGGGCGAAAACGACCTAGTACCCGGAATCAGAGCTGAGTGATACGGCGGCCTTTGAAACGGCGTTGACGGACCTTTTTCTTGGTCCAGACGAAGGGCTCGGCTCTGTCGTTGTATGCGTTGACGTAGGCATCGATGTGTTCCTGAAGCTGCTTGAGGCTCGTGAAGGAGGTGCCGCTGAGCGACTGCCCCTGCAAGATGGAAAACCATACTTCGACCTGATTGAGCCATGACGCACTTGTCGGCGTGAAATGAAATTGCACGTTGGGGTGGGCCTTGAGCCAGTCCTCGTTCTTTTTATGGGTGTTGAGGTTGTCGAGGATGACGTGAAGCTTGCGGTTCGGAAAAGCCGCGGTGACGCTGTTCATGAAATCGAGAAACTCGACGCGGCGCCGGCGTTTTGAATGGGTCGCGATGATCTTTCCGGTGGCGACTTCGAGCGCCGCAAACAATGTTGTGGTGCCATGCCGCTTGTAATCGTGGCTTTGGCCGGTCAAGGCGCGGCCATTGGGCAACTTCAGATAACCCTGCGCTCGCTCCAAAGCCTGGATCGAGGGCTTCTCGTCCACGCACAGCACAATGGCCTTCGCCGGCGGCGCGACATAGAGGCCGACAACATCGGCGGCTTTGGCCGTAAAGTTCGGGTCGTTGCTCTCGCACCAGGACTTGCGAGCCACCAGGTCAATCTTGTGGCTGCGCAGGAACCGCCAGACATATTGGACATCGACATCGCCCAGCGCCTCGGCCAGCAGGGGGCCGGTCCAGCGCGCAAACCCTTGCGGTGGCGGCTTATCCAGCAGCTTCAGAATCCGCTTGTCGGTCGTCTTCGTATAGATCGGCTGCTTGCCAGGCCGCGGCTTGTCTTGCAGCCCTTCAAGGCCATGGTCGGCATAGCGATGCCGCCAAAGGCTGACAATCCGCGGCTGGACCCCAACTTCCTTGGCGATCGACCGGGTGCTGCGCCCATCCGCCGCCAACAGAACTATCCGCGCCCGCTTCAAATCGCGCTGCAACGTCACCGGTGAGCGACAGCACGCCTCAAGCACCTTGCGATCTTTCCTCGAAAGGTGGACTTCTCTTGCTTCGGGTATCATCCCGACCTTGAATCACGACTCACGTTCCAAGAAAAGTGGGTACTAGGATCCGAAAAACGGCCGTTCAAGAGGTCTTTTAAAAATTTTTGTCACTCCGGCCGTCTGACTGCCAACCGCGGTCTTGAACGGCGGATTTGGCTCGACCAGTTAATTGGAAAGAGATCTTCCATTCATCGCCCTCGCTCCGGAGCTGACTGCGGATTGAGGCGTCAGCGAATGTAGAACCCGCCAAGAACGACGAACATGGACGACTATCGCGACGTGGTGACTGCTGGTCTGGCGGTGCTGTGCGCAGGTCTCATGTTGGTCGCCGGCCTCCTGTACATTCTGGGTTCGTCCGACGGGTCAAAACCGGCGGAGATTGAGCCGCCAAGCCCGCAAGTCGCTGCATCGAGTCCTTTGGAGATGGCGCCGGCGAAGCACCATTCGATCGCCAATTTCAGATGAAGGCAAACTGAGGCGCGGTGCCAGAAGCACCGGCGAGGTGCACGCATGGCCAGACCAAGCTCCGCTTGGGCTGCGCTCTTCAGCGGTTCAGGACCCAATAGACCAGGCTGAGCACTGCGCTCAAAAGCAAACATGTCATCAAAGGGAAATAGAACGTCATACTCTCCCGTTCGATCACGACGTCGCCGGGCAACCGACCCAGACCGATCCGGCTGAGATAAGGCCACAGCAGGCCGGCCATTAGACTTACAATGCCGAGAGTAATCAGAAAGCGCGCCATTGTTGCCGATCCTGCGGCTTGAAGATCAAAGGCCAATTTCAGATGCCTGGGTCGTCGTCGCTTCTTTTCCTGCTTTCGCTTAGCCTTCAACACGTCCGCTTGAGTGCGATAGGCCTTTGCCAAGTTAGGCGCCCCGCCGTGAGCGGGCCGACCACCTGCGCTCGAAGTCAGCTTGCCTTTCTGTCGACATGCTCGAAGGATGCTTCCGTAATCTGCGGCTCCTCGAGATCGAGTAGCGCGTCGATCACCTCCTGGAGATGGGAAGGCGTCGCCAGCAAGTTGCCTTTCGAGTGCTCCGTCTCAATCTGAGAGGCATGAAGAGCCCAGCGCCGCAGGATGTCGCGCTTTCGCGTTGGCGACAGATTGCTGTCCAGCAGCACCTGGTGCGGATCCGCGTAGCTCTCGGCAGGTTCAGCCCCAGGCCCGAACCCGTGGCGGATCACCTCCCGCCCAAGGGTCCGCTCAATCCATTCCAGCCGCCGGCGGCGCTGCTGGCTGGCGGCTGGGCCCTCAACGTCGGGATTGTCCGAAATCAGGCGCGGCTTCGCCCCCTGCGCCGGCAAGCCCTCCACTGAGTATTGCAGACCTTGGCGGCGCGCATATGCGATGGCGGCTTCGGCGGACGGGAACGAAAGTTCGACCTGCGAGAGGGGATCGTCGTCGCCGGTCCAACCCATCAGGGGTTCGATGTACGGGGCCGAGCGGCGCTCGAAACGCAGCGTCCAGCGCTGGGCGCGCGCACGTCCCGAAGTCATCGGCGAGGGGGTAGGCTTGTAGATCACGGCCTGCGCATCCGCCGGAAATACCGACTTCGTCACCACCGGCTCCGGGACGGGCCGGCGCGCCGTAAAGTCCGAATGTGCCGATAAAGGCGTGACGTTCATGAACGCCTCCTTCGAGCCGGGCGGGCGGGAGCTGGGCTCCCGTCCGCTTCGTCTTACTTTCCGTTGATTGCGATCCTTTTCACCTTCCGCTGTTCCGTAGGCGACTTCGGCAGCGTGACGGTGAGGATCCCGTCCTTGAAGGACGCGGCGACTTTATCCTGGTCGACGTCGTCGACGGGAATGCGCCGCTCGAAACGTCCGTAGTAGCGCTCGCTGAAGCGACGCTCCTTGTCTTTCGTTTCGCTCTTCTTCTCGCCGCTGATCGTCAGCACGCCGTCGGCAAGTTCGACCTCGACGTCTTTCTGTTCGATGCCGGGAAGCTCGGCGATAACTTTCACTTCCTTGTCGGTCTCGTTGAACTCGACGCTCGGCCACCCCATTGTCGCCGGCGGGGCGAACTGGCCGATATCGACGCCGCGAAACACGTCGTCGAACAGCCGATTCATCTCGCGATGCAGCGAGAGAAACGGGTTGTCTACCTCGGTGCGTCGCGCAGGCAGATTGCGGGAGCCGTTGTTCCACGGAATGAGTTCGCGTAGTGCCATTGTGGTCCTCCTTTCTTGGGTTTGGTCGTCAGCAGTCCGCAGCGCGGACCTAGCCGCGCAGCGGTTCGATGGGCAGCAGCCAGTGTCAGGCCGCCTGCGTCCGATCGCTCCTCTGGTGGTCGTTGCCGGCAACGTCGATCGCGATTTGACGCGGCTTCAGCGCCTCCGGCATTTCCCGAGTCAGGGCAATCCTGAGCAGGCCGTCTTCGAACGTCGCGTCCTTGACCTGGACGTAGTCGGCCAGGTTGAATACGCGCCGGAAGGGCCGGACGGAGATTCCACGATACAGGTAGTCGCGTTCATCCTCGTCGGTCTTGCGGCCTTCGACCGTGAGCGTCGAGCGCTCTGCGGTGATCGCCACGTCGTCCGGGGTGAAGCCGACCAGCGCCAGCGAAATCCGGTACTGGTCCTCGCTGGTGCGCTCGATATCATACGGCGGGTAAGTGTCGCCGTTGTCTACCGTATCGTTCACCAGATTTAAGAGGCGGTCGAACCCGATGGTCGAACGCCAGAAGGGTGATAGATCGTAGGTTCTCATAACCACATCCTCCTCTGAGCAATATGGATAGGAGCAACATCGGATTCTGCCCGATGGCGTCTGCCGGACCCGAGAGGCATCCGGCGCCACGCTCCCGCGTGGCTGCACAAAAACTAGGATGGGGCGATTTTGTTTCAAGAGGAGTGTAGGACAGAGAAGCGACCGGCCGAACGACCGGTCATGCCACACGAAGGCTCCTGGAAAGTCGAACATCGCCGCGTCGGCCGACGACGGGCAAAGACTCGGAGCGGGCCTCATGTAGCCCCGCCCTGGTGGCACTGCGGAAGCCCGTTATCTAGACGGCCCCGGATGGCTGAAAATTTTCCGGCCCTCCCTTGAAACCAAACTCGGTTTCTCTAATTTTCGAGTCGCCGCCGCAGGGCGGCTCTCCGGGCGCCTGACGGGCTCGGCGAATCCAGAGACGGGCACCGGTCGTGTCCGGTGCCGCTCGTAACCATTTTGCTCCGTGGAGGATCTGGCTATGCGCAGTTACGACTTCTCACCGCTCTGGCGTTCGACCATCGGTTTCGACCGCCTTTTCGACCTCGCTGAATCCGCCCAGCGCGCGACCGAGGACAATTACCCGCCCTACAACATCGAACGGCTCGGCGACGATCGCTACCAGATTTCGCTCGCGGTGGCCGGCTTCTCTCCCGACGAAATCTCGGTGACGGCCGAGCAGAACGTCGTGACGATCGAGGGCAACAAGACGGACAAGACTGAACGCAAATTTATGTACCGCGGCATCTCGACCCGCGCGTTCAAGCGCCAGTTCAACCTGGCCGACTACGTTCAGGTCAAGAACGCGTCCTTCGACAACGGTCTGCTCAAGATCGAACTCGTCCGGGAGATTCCCGAGGCCATGAAGCCGCGACGGATCGCCATCAATGGAGCGACGCCGGACAACCTGCACAAGCTCGAATCCAGGGCGGCTTGAACCAGTACGTATTGCGGCGGCCCGGTCTACGGGCCGTCCATCCACTCGTCTTCGAAGGGAGGAAAACATGCGGCCGACGACCGCCACCGACAACGTCTTCGACTTCCAAGCGCTCCTGCACCCCGGCACCGTCTTCGAGCATCCCAAGGACGTGGTTAGGCATCCGTCGCTTTCGCTGGCCGAGAAGCGGGCGATCCTCGCCTCCTGGGCTTCCGACGCTTCGGCGATTGCGTCATGTCCGGGGCTTCGTGCGCCCCATGGACTGAAGGCGCCTGTCAGCATCGATGCCATCCTGGATGCATTATGCGATCTGGATGGCGGCCCACGCAATCCGCGAAATCCGCCCGGCGGAAAGCCAAAGCGACGGTTTTCCACGTCGCGGGTGCTGGCGGCGTGAGGAGGATCCCATGGAAGATATCCGTCTACCCCGTTACGTAATCGACCGTCTGGAGCAGCGCTGGACGAGCCGGTTGCAACAGGATGCGAAGACCTGGAGCATCGACAGAAAGAAGCCCGTGCAGGCGCGCCACGTCCAGACCGACGGCTCGCGGGTCATCCCCGCGCTCGGGGCCACTGAACTGGCGTCGGCCTTTAACGGGTGTGACTGGCTGTACGGGAGGAATGAATGAGGATCGCGCAGATTGCGCCGCTCTTCGAGAGCGTCCCGCCACGGCTGTATGGCGGAACGGAGCGGGTCGTTTCATATTTGACCGAGGAGCTGATCAGGCAAGGTCATCAGGTCACGCTTTTCGCCAGCGGCGATTCCATCACCTCCGCCGAACTCGTTCCGTGCGTGCCCCGGGCGTTGCGCCTCGATCCGGACGCCCGCGACCCGATCCCGCATCACGCGCTGATGCTCGACAAGGTGCGGGAGCGCGCTGACGATTTCGACATCCTGCACTTTCACGTCGACTACTTGCACTTTCCTCTGTTCCGATCGGAGTCCGGACGGACAGTGACGACGCTGCATGGCCGGCAGGACCTTGCCGATCACATGCCGTTCTATCGCTGGTTTTCGGAGATGCCGCTGATCTCCATCTCCAACGCGCAACGGGCGCCATTGCCCAGCGCGAAATTCGTCGGAACCGTATATCACGGCATCCCGGTCGATCTTCACAAGTCGACCTGGACGTCGGCGGGCGGCTACCTTGCGTTTCTTGGTCGCATCTCGCCCGAGAAACGGCCCGACCGCGCCATTGCCATTGCGCGGGCTGCGGGCGTGCCGCTTAAGATTGCGGCGAAGGTTGATAAGGTCGACGAGGCCTACTTCCAGCAGGTCATCGCGCCACTCTTGAACGGGACGGACGTCGAGTTCGTTGGCGAGATCAACGAGAGCGCCAAGACCGAGTTTCTCGGCCGGGCGGCCGGATTGCTTTTCCCCATCGATTGGCCCGAGCCGTTCGGGCTGGTCATGATCGAGGCCATGGCCTGCGGAACGCCGGTGCTTGCCTTCCGCTGCGGATCGGTCCCGGAGATCGTCGAGGACGGGCTGACCGGGCGCATCGTCTCAAGCCTCGATGAGGCGGTGCAGGCCATTCCAGAGCTGTTGGCGTTGGACCGGAAAGCGATCCGGATGCGCTTCGAGGAGCGGTTCTCCTCCCGTCGCATGGCATCGGACTACGTGAAAATTTACCACTCCATTCTCCGTAGCCACGCTGCGCGGCAGACCAAGATTTCGGCCGTTGCCGCCTTATCCGCGAAGGCCGCGCGTAGTTTGGAAGGGTCGCCCGCGATAGGTCGGCTGGATGCGCTTGAACAGGTCATCATGCGACCCGAAGAAGGTCGTCGGAAGGGCGCAGCGGGGGCGAAGCAAAAACGAACTTCAGGATGTGGCGCGAGCCTGGGGCTGGAGGCCTGAATTCCGTCGGCGTCCTTGTCCGGCGATCGCCATCACAGGGCGCTAAGATCCGCACTCCCCGTGGCTGGTCCTGAGGCGTGTGCGGCCTAGTGCCGTGCAAGCTCCGACGATGCCGCCCCAGCCTTGCCTCCGTTCCACCCTTTTGATCACCGGCCGATGCCCTTCAGGACCTGCTGCATCTGCCGATCTACGTTTACGCGGTAGCCGCCGCTCGGCCCGCGTCAGTGATCCGGTATTCGATATCGCCAGATGGAAGCGGCTCGGTTTCCACGAGACCCAGCTCCACCAGCCGTGCCACGATCTCATGGTCGAACATCGGCGGGCTGACCCAGGATTCGCCGAGCAGCTTCCTCAAAAATTCGCGCTCCAGCTCGGCCAGCTCCATCCTCGAACTCCGCTCATCCAGAACAAGGCCACCGACGCTTTCAGCCAGGAACGGGGCCATCGTCCTCCCGTTGACTCCAGAAGACAACATCCGGGAGGTCAACATGACCATGGAAGATCGCGAGACCTTCAGCCTGATCGGAAGCGACAAGGTCGAGGGCACGAATGTCTACGGGGTCGACGGCGAAAAGGTCGGCTACGTCGAGCGCGTCATGATCGACAAGATCAGCGGCAAGGTGTCGTACGCGGTGCTGAGCTTCGGCGGCCTGCTCGGCATCGGCGACGATCACTATCCGCTGCCCTGGCAGGCGCTGAAGTACGACACCAACCTCGGCGGCTATGTCACCGGCATCACCCAGTATGCCGACGAGAGCAGTTGGAATTGGAGCGACCCCGCCACCACGCGCTCCGTGAACGCCTACTACGGCGTGCCGGTGGCTTGAGGCGGCACGAGCTGTCCGATGCCGGGTCTGCCGCGAACGCGGCGCGCGGCCGTAAGGCGAGGGAAAGGAGATTTGGAAGTGGGCGATCCCGTTCGCGTGCTGGTCGTAGAGGATGAAGCTCCGATCTGCAGTTTCATCGAGGACGCCCTATCGGACGGCGGCTTCCAGGCCTGCATGGTCCATTCGGGAGAGGCGGCCCTGTCCACCTTTCGCGATGGCCGGGAGCGGTGTCGCGCGCTGCTGACCGACGTCAATCCGGGTGACGGCATCAGCGGATGGGAGCTGGCCCGGCAGATCAGGGAAATCACGCCTGACTTTCCCGTGGTCTACATGACGGGCGCCAACGCGCGAGAGTGGGAATCGCAGGGTGTTGCGGACAGCGTGCTGATCGAGAAGCCGTTCGTGCCGGCGCAATTGGCTGCCGCGGTGTGTCGCAGCTACTCGACACGCCTATCTGAACTGGGATCGTGCTAAGGCTCTCGAACCTTTTCGATCGGGCCTTCGGCAGTGGACGGCGGATCAGGGGAAGCTGCGCACGAGGTCGTCAGTTAGGGTGGCGATCCCTTCGCCGCGCGAGCGGCCGCTACCGCCATCCAATCTCGCAGCAGGCCTCTGTCCTCCTTCGAAAAAGACGCGCGCCGCTTGAGATCCTCCAGGGTCTCGCCTGGATGACATCGCTCGAAATCCTGGCGGATCAAGGACTCGAGGTAGGTCCGGTCCCAAGCGCCGCCTGAATCGAAATGCTGGCGTGAATCGGCCTTCATGATTGTCTCTCGGCGCACTCGGTCGAAGGCGCCCGGATGCGGACAACGGCAAGAGCGATTGTTTGGTTCACGACGGGTTTGCTCATGTCGACTATGATGAACGGCGTCAAGACCGCCGATCGGGCCAAGTGAGAGGCGCTCTAGCCGCCAAGGGCGGGGGGGGAGAGGTCCCTCAAGCCTCGCCCGATCCGGGTAGGGCCGTGGCCTGCGAGACGATGCGCAGCGGCGGCAACGGTGCTCGTCGGACCGGGACGCTGGAGAAGGCTTGCCGCCTTTGGCTTCGTATTGCTTCGCCAGCGCCAGCTCCCAACTCGCTCATGAAAGCAATGAGCGGAACGGCCCACGTCGCCGAAGCATGCCCCAGCAGAACCATCGTCACGACAGCCTGCGTGAGCATCATGCGGAGCTCCGCTGCGCGGCGGCCCAGGGCCGCCGCAGCCGCATCGGCACGCCCCCGGGGGGCGGCGGATCGTCCTCGCCGTCGAGCCGCCGCAGAGCCGCGAGGATGTCGGCGAGCCGGATTGTGTGGCCCATGCCGGGAATCTCGCGAAGCGCGGGACAGGATTCGACGGCGAACATGTCGGACGCCCAAGACGACAGGATGATCCGCTTCTCCGGCGCGGAGAGCTCGCTATCGTTCAGGACATCCTCCGGAGACGCATAGTGTGCGGCCGGATGGAAGAATGGATTGAGATTGCCGTTGTTCGTGTTGGTGTCGCTCATCGGTTGGTCTCCCTTTACGCTCCTTTCTTAGGGAAGGTGTCGCTCGTCTGACGGGCGGACGGCGGCGCGGCCGCCCCCGTCGTCGTTACTGCGCGTTGATCGCGATCCGCTTGACGCCGGCCCGCGGGTTCTCGGACTTCGGCAGCGAGATCGTCAGGACGCCGTTCTTGAACGAGGCCTGGGCCTTGTCCTCCGCGACGTCCTCGAGCGCGATCTGCCGCTGGAACGAGCCGTAGTAGCGCTCGGTGAAGTATCTGCCTTCGTCCTTGCGCTCGCTCTTCTTCTCGCCGCGGATGGTCAGCACCCCGTTCGCGATTTCGATCTGGACGTCCTTCTCCGTCATGCCGGGAAGCTCGGCCGAGATCGTCAGCGTCTTGTCGGTCTCGCTGAGCTCGATCTTGGGCCAGCCGAATTGCCCTTCCATGGGCGGCGACAGGGCCGCCCTGCCGAAGCCGCGGAAGACATCGTCGAACAGTCGGTTCATTTCGCGATGCAGCGTCATGAACGGATCGTGGCTGCCGCGCGCCGGCGCGAGCTCCTGGTTTCTGGACCAGGGAATGAGATCACGAACTGCCATGGTTTTTCTCCTTCGTTGCATGGGCCAGGGAGCGCGGCCGCGCTTGCGCGCGCCGCGTTCCGCTGTCGAACCTCGATCAGGCGTCAGGCTGCCTTCTTCTGCTCGATCTGCGAGGCGGGAGAGGCGCCGCTTCCGATCTGGACCCGGCGCGGCTTCATGGCTTCCGGCACCTCGCGGACGAGATCGATGATCAGCAGTCCGTCGCGGAAGGAGGCCTCCTTCACCTGAACGTAGTCGGCGAGGTTGAACACGCGCCGGAAAGGACGCGCGGCGATGCCCCGGTACAGGTATTCGCCGGCCGCTTCCTCGGGCTTCCTGCCCTCGATAGTGAGCGCATTCTGCTCGGCCGTCACGGCGATGTCGTCGGCTCCGAAGCCGGCGACGGCGACCGAGATCCGGTAGTGATCCTCGCTGGTGCGTTCGATGTTGTACGGGGGATAGTGGTCTTCGCTCGCCTGGCGGAGCGTGCTGTCGACGAGGTCGGCCAGGTGGTCGAAGCCGATAGTGGAGCGCCACAGGGGCGCGAAGTCAAAGGTGGTCCTCATAACCAAGTCCTCCAAAGAGCAAGATGGATACAAGGAGCGCAAGGCTGGAGTCAGAGCGGGTCTGGTACCCGGCCGGGCGCCCGTGCCGGACCCGTGAAGGCGCCCGGCACACCGCTGTCGCGGCGAAAAATCAATTAGAAAAACGAGAAGTGGTTTCAAGGGGCGGATCGAAAAAAATGATGTGGCGCTCGGTCGCGGTGCAGAGCCGCGGCCATTGCGGCACCGCAAACGCCGCTTGGTGATCTGGCCGAGGGTTTGGATGTTCGGCGACCGCCGGACACTTGACTCCGGTATCGCCCCGAATATTTTTGCGCCGGGAAATTCTCTTTCCCGGTTTTCTAAACACAGAAGGACCGTGACGACCGTCAGGAGTGACGACGATGCTCGACGAAGATCTGGCGCGCATTCGTGCGCACCGCAACAACATCCACCGCTATCGACGTCTGCTTCGGACTAGGCTATCGGAGCTGGAACGTCAGTTCATCGAACGGCGGCTCGCCGAGGAGCAGACCGCGCTCGATGCTCTGGCCGCCGAATTCCCCGTCGCTTTCACGCTTCCGGAAGGTCAGGATCCACAAGGATGGGGGTTGGGCGATGAGCGACGTCCATGAGCTCCTCATCCGCGGCAGCGAAAGGGGCATCGGACACTATCGCCTCCTGCTGGCGCGTGCCAAAACCGAAAGCGAGCGCCAACTCTATCGGAGCCGGATCGCGTTAGCAGCGGCTGCTGGACCAGCTCCACGGCGGTTCACCGGATCGGTTCGCAGCGTGAGCGGGATGTTCTTCTATTGGCCGGTGTGGGATGGCGTTCCGCTCTCGTCCGACGGTCCCTGAAGACGTGCCGTCACCGTGGCGGGGTTTTGCCTATGCTTCAGGCTGAGCGCATCACCACCCGATGGAGCTCAGCGGGGGTGGTTAGCCCACTTTCGAGCGCCTTGTCCGCCCATCGCCAAAAGCGGAAGGCATCCATCACAGGTCCTCCCGCAGTTCCTTTGAAGAAGGGGTTCCGGACCTTGCCCTCTGCCGACTTCGCCCGGTACTCGATCTCCGCCAGAAGCTTCGGCTCGACCCAGATACCTCTGGGATGCGTTTGGTGTAGGGTTGCGTCCTTCGGATGAGAGGCTTCAGTCGCTTCTGCAGGTCAGCGCCGGGACGCAGCGGAAGACTGCGTAGGAACGAGCCGTCGGGAGATCGGTTGCTCTGACACCATCATAGGAGGGCCGCATGGATATGAAAGAAATGTCGGCAATGACGGAAGCTTCCGGGCTGACGAATAATGACGGCGGCATAGAGCAGGCCTCCTTATCGAGGCCGAGCCGCCAAGCGGACGCGAGCCGTCGCCCGTCGCATTCGCAGGATCCCGCGATGCGCTGGGCCGAACAGTTGCGCGAGATGACTTTGAAGGCGCCGCTGCAATCCCTGTTTGTGGCGTTTCTGCTTGGGATCTGGGTCGCGCGTCGGCGCTAGGCGCCCCCTTCCTTGGGACCGGGAAACCTCGCGATGCCCCAAGCCGCCATCTTCGATCTCGACGGGACCTTACTGGACTCGGTCGACCTGCACGCGCTCGCCTGGCAGGAGGCGATGGTCGAATTCGGCCACGACGTCACGTTCGAGCAGGCGCGAAGCCAGATCGGGAAAGGCGGAGACAAGCTCATTCCTGTGTTTCTCTCTGAGGCCGCGCAACGGGACCATGGCAAGACACTCGATGAGTGGCGCGGCAAGCGCTTCAAGTCGGCGTATCTACCGCTCGTCCGTCCTTTCTCGGCTGTTCCGGACCTTTTGCGGCGCGCGCGAGGCGCAGGACTTCGCATCGCCATCGCTTCCTCCGCTAAGAAGGACGAGCTGGAGAAGTACCTTACCATTGCTGGAATCGTCGATCTGGTGGACGTCGCGACCTCGTCCGAAGACGTCGACGAGTCCAAGCCGGCACCGGACATCTTCGAAATCGTGCTGGAGAAGCTCGGCATCGAGGGCGGCGCAGCGGTCGCAATCGGCGACACGCCGTACGACTCCATCGCGGCTGGCAAGGCAGGTATCCCGACCATCGGCGTCCTCTGCGGCGGCTTTACGGAAAGCTCGCTGCGGGATGCCGGTTGCGTCGATGTGTACCCCGGGCCTGCCACCCTTTATGCACGCTTCGATGACACGCCGCTCGCGGATAAGACGACGGCGGGCTCCGTGGCTATTCCTGCAGCGGCGGCCCGTTGGAGGCGAGGCTCAGTAAGAAAAAAATTGTAAGCCAGAGCGTCAAGTATCGCCGAGCAGAGTGAGATCCAAGCCGAAGCCGAACGCCAGCGATGATAACCGGGATGACAAATAACAAGGACACATTCGGAATGGACACCACCTACCGTCACAGTCGTCGCCACGCGGTCATCGCAATTGAAGCAAGAGAGTGCATCCACTCCGATGCCATGGGATCGGCATTCGGCGTCTGAATGACGTACGACTGCAGTTTCGATTCAAAATCAACTACCGTTTCGACTCCCATTGGCACTTGAGTTTGCGTTTGCTCGAGCGGCTTGCAGCGACAGGGTTATGGATCGACGCCGACGGGCTGATGCTGACGGTCAGAGGGCGACCTGGTAGTGGTCGAGACGGGGCGCCACTCCTGAGCAACGGCCCGTGCGAAACATGATTCATCTCGCCGGAAGTCCGGCCGCGGACAGCGTGGCCCTTCCCGGCATTGAAAGAGTGTGGATCGTTGAGACTGCGGAAAAAGTGCTTTTCCGGATGCTGGCTGACCCGATGGAGGCGCGCAGTTCGGCGAAGGCCACACATCCATCGCCCGGTGCCCAAAAGGGCAAACTGAATTAGCGGATAGCGCACCAACCTCTCAGCAGGTTTGGTGCTGGCTTGGATCCATCACAAATCGGGGAACTCCGAACTGTCGGGCGAGTTACAGAACCGCCGAGGGGATGAAGGATGAGCGATCGTGTGCGCAGTAGCGCACGGCGTTTCTCTTGATCGCACTCGTCCTCCATTCGGCAGTACAAAATGGAGAGGCGACAATGAAAGCACCACTTCTTCTTGCTGGCGCATTAATCATCGGATGCGCCGCCCCAGCATTAGCAGATGAGTACTACGTCGTACAAGGTCCGAGCCATCAATGCACGATTACCACCACACGTCCGGCGGACAAGGAAGTCGTGACGCAGATCGGTCCGATGGCCTTCAAGACCCGCGTGGAAGCTGAAGACCGCATCAAGCAGACCAAAGTCTGCGAGGAAGGCACTGTTGGTAGCAGCAGCACGACCGTTATCAAAGAGAAGTAACCGACGGCCTTGGCGAATTCGAGAAGGGTCGCGCCTATTCCTCTCGGCGCGACTTTTTGTTTGCAGGCCACCTAGCTGGAGCAGCGGTTCTGAGGCTTGAGCCAACCGCTCCTGCGGCTGTGACGTATTGCGAATGTTGGTGACTGGCGGGCCACCTGTGCGCGGCGGTGGTGGCATTCCCTCGTGCATCAGCGTCATCTCGCTTCCGGCTTCCGTGTTTCGGATCATAGGCGCTGGATAGGGCATCGGCGGCGAGTTGTCGACGTAAGGGTTGACTACTTCGAAGAGCGCGAGGACACGTGCGGTCACTAGAAACCAAGATGCCCAGGGGGCAATTGCTTCGCTACGACCACAGGGAGGACGCGCATGGACATGAGGGAGCCTCTGCAATGACGGAAGCCTCTGTCCTCGTGAACGATCAGGGCGGTATTGAGCTCGGTTTCGAAGCGATGCGGCGAGAGGGATGTGGTAGGGACGCCAGGCCGACGCGAGCCGGATTCCCAACAGACAGCACTGCGGTTGTCCGACCGTTTGCGCAAGATGGCCGTGGAGGCGCCGCTGCAATCGCTCTTGCTGGCGTTCTTATTGGGAGTATTGGTAGCCCGTCGGCGTTAGCGGAGGGCGAATGATGGAGCTGCGCAGGGAGACGGGCGACCCGACGCGGTCGCCGTGGCCATGGCAAAGCCGGGCGTGGCCCTAAAGCGCTCCGCAGGATCGAGGTGCGCTTCGCCGAATAGTCTGACCTGCCGACTGACCTACGTCGGCGACAGGCGTTCGCGATGAAAATCTTCTTCTCTGGAAATAGCTTCGGCTGGATACTGGATCAGGTCCTTGGCCATCAGCATTCCGAGGAGGACGATCATGGCAATCCAGATCATGATGGACCGTACCGGCGACAGGTGAGGCGGTCTTCGGCGATCAGCACGTCGAGAGGGAGCGCGAGGGCAGCCAAGCTGTCCGGCGTAGACGTTCCTACACTGGAGCACGAAGCAATGCCGCAGGCAGAACCGAATACTGTTCACGTTGGTCCATAGTGCATTGGCGCGGCTTTTTGTCAGGACGCCACCGGATGATCGTGGTGCCGTGGCGAAATCGTCCGGCGGTGAAGTGGTCATAGGAAACTTCAACAACGAATTTCGGTTTCACCGACTGCCATTCCGTCGATCGTTTGGTCGACCACCGGCTGCGGCCGCCGGGCGCGTTTCCGGTGAAGCTGTGGTCGCTCACGATGGTCTCAAGCTGATCCGTCAAAGCCGCCTTCGCTGCAGACTTGAGCCCGGACGTGAACCCGACATGGTTCAATTGGCCCTTTTCATCATAGAGGCCCAACAAGAGAGAGCCTACGACTTTGCGCCCGGCAGTACGCCTCTCTCCGTAGCGAAAACCCCCAATCACGCAGTCCGCGGAGCGGATGCGTTTGATCTTTCGCATGCCTTCGCGATTGCCGGTCTGGTAGGGAAGATCGATGCGTTTGGCGATGACACCATCGCTACCACCACCGGCCCGAGCGAGCCACCGTTCGGCATCGGTATGATTTCGACTTGCCGGAGAGAGGACAAAGATCTCGCTGCGCTTGAAATGCCGTTTGGCGAACCGTTCCAGCGCAGGGCGCCGTTTCGTGAGCGGGAGCCCCGCAATGTCGTCGGTCCCGCAGCCAAGAAGATCAAACGCGAGAAATACGGCCGGCGTTTCCGTGGCAAGCCGTTTGACGCGGCTTGCCGCTGGGTGGATGCGCTGCAGCAGATCATCGAACGAAAAGCGCTTGCCGATTGGAATGACTAACTCGCCGTCCAGCGCAAATTGTGTTTCGGCAAGGTTCAGGGCCGCGACTGCCACTTCCGGAAAGTAACGAGCAAGCTCTCGCCCCGATTTGGACTGCATCCGAAGGCGCGATCCGCTTCGGATCAAAAGGCGGCGAAAGTCGTCCCACTTCGGCTCATATTGCCACTCGGCCCCCCTCGGCAGGCGATCAACCGACCGGGCCTCAAGCACACTTGAAGGTGGAGTAACCGGAACGGCGGCTTTCCGTTCCAGGAAAGTGAAGGATGCTCTTGCAAGAGATTCCTCGCTCGCATTCCGAGCGTGACCTCACGAAGACCAACTAGCCGTACCAAGCGCGTCGCCTTAGACGACCAAGCTTTCCGGTCATGGCAAAAGCGGATGTCGCGGTCGGATGTTCCATCGTCCGCAACACTGCGCCAGCTCCGGTGGAAGTAGCCCGCGCTTTGACTTTGGGGGTCGACGAGAACGTCTTCTGATCCTTGCGGTGGTTTGCTGGCTTGCTGTCGCGCGGCCGCATACATTTTCCAATGTGCCGGATTCTGGAGGATCCGGTAGGGCCGCTTCGTCAAGAAGGACGGCGAGGTGACCGCAGCACGATAATGCCAGCGCGTAGCGTCCGCCAATGACCCGCGCTCATCGCGAGCCCTCCTGCCGCCCCGCCAGGACAAAGACCGGCACCGAGGCAAGTTGAGCGACGATGGAGAATGCGATCAGCGCGGCCCGCGAGTTTTCGTACAGCAGACCCGCCACGATGCTGCCGACAAGCCAGCCTACGCCGTAGCCCGCATAGTACAGTCCGAATGCGAAATTGCGCTTTCCGTCCGGCAGCACTTCAGCGACGATCGCCTTGAGTAGCGTGTCTTGGATCGCGTAGCCGACGCCCCAGAGCAGCATGCCGAACAGCACAAGCCAGAAACCGCCGAGAAACACGAAGGGCGAGAACGCCGCCGAAACGCTCACTGCGGCGATCACGACCGGAAGCCCGATGCGATCGTAGGCCTTTCCGAAGGCCAGATTCGCCAGCACGCCGAAGCCGGTCGAGATCGCGAGCATCACCGGGATCCACTGCTCGGAAGTGATCTTCGCCTTGGTCAGGTGATAGGAGATCAGTTCGAAGCTCATCAGCCCAGCGGCGAACAAGGCGCCGGCCAGCATATACAGCCAATAGGCCTTGCCGAAGTCCTTGGCCGGCGCCGTATCGCCCTGCCCAAGGCGCGACGGCAATGGGAAGCTCACCCTGGCGACCACCAACGCCACGAGCGCCATCACGGCCGAGATCGTCAGGAAGGCGTACCCGGTCCGGAAGTCCCCCTTCAGCAGGAGCACCAGCGCGATGATGAGCGGACCCAGGGTCGCACCGATCTCGTCGAGCGAGGTGTTCAGCGCGTACACCCAACCCTTGCCGAGTTCGCCCGTCGTGTAGGAGAGCATCGCCTCCACCGTGGGCTTGCGCAGCGCGCGCCCTATCCGCTCGGCGAGGACAAGCGCGGCCGCGACCTGCCAGCTTCCAGCGAGCGCCATGGCCGGCACCGCGAAGAGGTTGATGACGTAGCCGATGAACGTGATTAGCCAGTAGCGCCCAGTCCGGTCCGCCGCGTAGCCGGCGGGCAAACGCAGAGCGTAGCCGAGAAACTCGCCGAGCCCCGCCGTGACTGACGATGGCGGCGCCGGCGCCTAGCGTCGCCATGAACGGTCCGTTGATGCTGGCGCCGCCTTAGTAGGTGATGTCGGCCGAACAGGTTGACGACGCCCGTGGTCATCACGAAGAGGAACGCCGGCGAGGTTAAGCTGCCTACCTTTCGGGATTGCGACATCCGCTATTCTCCGCTTGCCTGATGGAGGCACGGCGTTCTGCAGTTACCGCGGCGTAAATTGGTTCAGGTCGTGAATGCCCATCTGCTGTTCCAGTTGGGCTACGCGGGCTGCCATCTTCTCGAAGCCGTCCTCTCGCTCGCCGGCGGACGACCATGCCGCTCATTGAAGATCTGAAGGAATACGCAGAGCGCGCCACAGGACTACGACGTCCGGGTATGCGCTTCCATCAGGTCGCGTAGAAGACGCGCTGGCCATACGGCATGGATGCGCGACGAGCCTCGCTGCGGGAACACTTATCTAGCGCATCAGGCGAGGAGCTTGTCGAGCGTGATCGGGAAGCGGCGGATGCGCTTTCCGGTGGCATGATAGACGGCGTTCGCAATTGCTGCGGGAACGCCGACGATGCCGATTTCGCCGAGACCCTTGACGCCCAGCCGGTTGATGCGATCGTCGCGCTCTTGGACGAAGATCACATCGATGTCGTGAATGTCGGCATTCACGGGGAAGTGGTACTCGGCGATATTCGCGTTCATAATCCGGCCGAACCGGTGATCCATCACCGTCTCCTCGTGCAGGGCCATCCCGATTCCCCAGACCACGCCGCCCATGATCTGGCTGCGGCCGGTCTTGGTGTTGAGAATCCGCCCGGCTGCGACGGCGCTCACGACTCGCGTGACGCGGATGACGCCGAGCTGCTCGTCGATCTTCACCTCTGCGAATACGGCTGAATGCGTGTTGCGGGCGTGCGACTTGTCCTCCGCGAAGTGGTTGAGCTTGTGCTTCTCGATCCGTTCGAGCTTGCCGTAGCGCATCGCATCCGTGATCGGGACCGCACGGCTCTTCTCGCCGTTGCTGGCGATGGTGCCGTCGACGAGGATGACTTCGGCCGCATCGATACCGGCGAGGGGCGAAGAGGGCATTGCACTGGCGAGGCGCGCGAGCTCCTGGCGAATGTCTTCGGCTGCTCCCAGTACCGCATGCGCGCTCGATGCAGCCATCCAGGAACCGCCCTCGACGGGAGCTTGCGGCAGGGTCGAGTCGGCGAGCTTGACGCTAATGTTCTCGATCGGCAGCCCGAGTGCATCGGCCGCCACCTGCGCCACGATGGTGTAGGTGCCGGTGCCGATGTCGGACGCCGCGCAGGATACCTCGGCATGGCCATTGGCGCTCAGCACGATGCGGACCGCGACCGGCATCTGCAGCGCCTCCCACACGCCTGTCGCCATACCCCAGCCGACCAGCTCCTTGTCATCACGCATCGAGCGTGCGGCGGGATTGCGCTTGCTCCAGCCGAAGGCCTCCGCGCCGCGGGCGTAGCATTCGCGCAGCTGCTTGCTGGTGTAGGGCAGGTCTTCGCTCTGGTCGCGATCCGAGTAGCATTTCAGCCGCAGTTCGATGGGATCGAGGTTGAGCGCGAGGGCCAGCTCGTCCATGGCGCATTCGAGCGCGCAGACGCCCGAAGCTGCGCCGGGCGCGCGCATGTCGCAGGGGGTGGAGACGTCGAGGCGCGCGAGCTTGTGGGAATAGTGGCTGTTCCGGCTCTTGTAGAGCTGTTCCGCCCAGCCGCTGTCGTTGCGCGCGAAATCCTCGTACCGCGAGGTGATGGCCGTGGCCTCGTGCGTGACCGCCTCGAGCGTGCCGTCAGGCTTGGCGCCGATCCCGACGCGCTCGATCGTCGCCGGCCGGTGACCGAGCCCGTACATTTGCTGTCGCGTCAGCACCACGCGAACGGAGCGCTTCAGAGCGAGCGCGGCAAGCGTTGCCAGCACCACCTGATATTGCGGCCTCAAGCCGGAGCCGAAGGCCCCACCGACATAGGGCGAGAGCACGCGGATTTCATCGGGCTTTTTGCCGAATACGCTGCAGAGATATTTGTGGACGTTCAGGACGCCTTGCGTCTTGTCGTAGACCGTGAGCCTGCCGTTGCCGTCCCAGACGACCGTGGTTGCATAGAGCTCCATCGGATTGTGATGCTCGGTCGGAATGAAGTAGTCCGCCTCGTGCCGCACAGCCGATCCTGCGAGCGCGCCTGCGGCATCGCCCCGCGGCTCGTGCGGCTTTTTCACCTCAGTCGCCTTGTTGCGCCCGGCTTCGAGATCGGTCGCAAACGCCTGTTCCTGCTGATATTCGACACGCACCAGCGTCGCGGCGAATTTCGCGGTTTCCCACTCCTCCGCCACGACCAGCGCGATCGGCTGACCGTTGAATTTGATGCTGTCGTCGTAGAGCGGACGGAACGGCGAACCTTCGTCCGGCGCCACCTCGTCCTTCCAGGCCTCGTCCTTGTCGGCGAGCGGCGGGCGATGCGCATGGGTGAGCACGTCGAGGACGCCCGTGACCTTCAGCGCCTCGCTGGTGTCGAGGCGGGCAATGCGTCCGCGTGGAATTGTGGCCTCGACGACGAAACCGTGGACGAGTCCGTCGGCGGTGAATTCGCCGGCATATTTGGCGGCCCCGGTGACCTTGGCCCGACCGTCGACGCGAGACGTTGCTGTTCCGACATAGGCGTTCATCGGTCCCTCACGCGATCTTCTTGTGAGCTTGCGATTGCGGCGTGGCGCTTGCGGCCTGCATCAGCGTCCGCACGATGGCGCGGCGTGCCAGCTCGACCTTGAAGCCGTTATGGGCAGAGGCCCTCGCGCCCTGCAGCAGGAGATCGGCAGCGTGCGAGAAATGCTCCACTGTTGCCGCTTGGCCGCGTAGCGCCGCTTCGGCCTCAAAGCTGCGCCAGGGCTTGTGGGCCACGCCGCCGAGCGCCACGCGTGCCTCGCTGATCGGGTTGCCCTCGAGTTCGAGCGCGGCCGCGACCGAGACGAGGGCGAAGGCATAAGACAGGCGGTCGCGGACTTTCAGATAGCTGTAGTTATGGGCAAAGCCGCGTCGCGGCAGTTCGATTGCCGTGATGATCTCGGCGGTATCGAGATTGGTATCGATGTGAGGCGTGTCGCCAGGCAGCCGATGGAAATCGGTCAATGCCATCGTCCGCTCACCGGATGGGCCTGCGATGTGCACGAGCGCGCCGAGCGCAGCCAGCGCCACGCTCATGTCGGACGGATTGGTCGCGATACAGGCGGCGCTCGTGCCGAGGATCGCATGATTGCGGTTGAGGCCGTCGATCGCCGAGCAACCGCTGCCGGGAGTTCGCTTGTTGCAGGGCGTTGCCGTATCATAAAAATAGGCGCAACGCGTTCGCTGCATCAGATTACCGCCAACGGAGGCCATGTTGCGCAATTGCGCCGAAGCTCCGGCGAGGATGGCGCTGGCGACCAGCGGGTAGCGCTGCTCGATGAGCGGATGGTAGGCAAGATCGGAGTTCGGCAGCAAGGCGCCGATGCGCAGGCCTCCGTCAGCCGTTTCCTCGATCTTGCGGAGCGGCAGGCGAGAGATGTCGATCAGCCAGGACGGCTGCTCGACGTTCTTCTTCATCAGGTCGATCAAATTGGTGCCGCCGGCGATGAGCTTGGCACCGGGATGGGCGGTGAGCAGGAGGATCGCATCGGCGACGTCGGCGGCGCGGGAGTACTGGAAGTTGATCATGGCCGCCCCACTGCCTGCTGGATGGCGGCGACGATGTTGGGATAGGCGCCGCAGCGGCAGAGATTTCCGCTCATCAGCTCCCGGATCTCGTCAGGATCCCCGGCGCGACCTTCGGCGAGCAAACCGGCCGCCGAACAAATCTGTCCCGGCGTGCAATAGCCGCATTGGAAGGCGTCGTGGTCGATGAAGGCCTGCTGCAATGGATGCAGCGCGCCATCCCTGGCAAGACCTTCGATGGTCGTGATCTCCGCGCCGTCCGTCATGACGGCGAGCGTCAGGCAGGAATTGACCCGCCGACCATCGACCAGCACCGTACAGGCGCCGCATTGACCGTGATCGCAGCCTTTTTTGGTGCCGGTCAGCGCAAGATGGTCACGCAATGCGTCGAGCAGCGTGGTCCAGGGCACGAGGTCCAGCGTGCGCCTGACGCCATTGACGACGAGGTTGGTTGGGATGCGATTGGCAACTTGATTTGCGACATCAGCCATGTCGTTTTCCCTGCGGTGGAGGCCGAGCTGAGAAGTCAAACCTGCTGGCGCGAGTGCGCCAATTTCCGCTCGCCATTCGCGCCCAACGGTCGGCCAATCGCTTGGTTCCATGCGGCTGCTCGGAACGGAACCTGGGCCCTCACGATCTCATTCGAATCCCGGGTGGGGCAAGTGGTGCATCGACGAGGGACAGCGAGTCGGAAATCCCCGACATCCGGGATGCGGTTCACCTCTGCATTGACATGCAGAACATCTTCGCCCCTGGCGGCCTCTGGGAAACTCCCTGGATGGACCGGGTTTTACCTGCGATCGCGGACATAGCATCACGCTACCAGGTGCGAACCGTATTCTCTCGCTATTTCCGTTTTCGGCTGAACCTACGCTCGACGGGTGCCGAAAGCAGAATGTCGGGGCGGGGAAGCGGCTTCTGGCGCTAGGCGGCCATTGAGCAAGCGAACGGGCTAACGGGCGCGTTTGAGCGACGGCGAGCCAATCGATAAGCTGCCGAGAGCCTATTCGGCGACAGTCGCAGCAATGACGCACGGCAATCGCAGCGAATAGCGCTAGCGTGTTGCATGGCATCATTAGCATCCGACAGGAACCTTCCGAGCCAAGTGCAATTATCAGGCCGGAGCGGAACTGGAGGACTGAAATGAACCAGCTGATCTATCTGATCGGGCTGATCGTCGTGATAATGGCCATCCTTTCGTTCTTCGGTCTGCGCTGAGGACTTCGATCATGACCATCGAAGCTCCCACGCTCATCGAAGACGAAGCGCTGACAATTCCCGATCAGGGGCGACATTTGCGATGGACGTCCATCGTCGCAGGCGCGTTCGTCGCGACGGCATTTACCTTTATTCTGGTGACCTTTGGCGTCGCCATCGGTCTCGGTGTCAGCTCAACCTCACCAACCTGGCGAGACGCGTCTCCCGCGCTGTCGCTACTCTCTGGGCTCTATTTGATCTTGCAGGCGATCGTCAGTTTTGGTCTGGGCGGCTACATTGCAGGGCGAGTTCGCGGCGGCATCGATGCGACGAGCGGTGCCGAAAGGGAGATGCGCGACGGACTTCATGGGCTGGCGGCATGGGCGCTCGCGGTTCTACTTGGCGCTGTCCTGGCAGGCATTGTTGGCGCGGCCGCGGTCAATCGCGCGTCTTCATCGACGACATTGGCCAACAATACGGTTGCCGAGCCGCTCCTGAGCTACGAACTCGATCGGCTGTTGCGCTCCCCGCGTCGGCCTGCGAATGCCGAGATCAGCGCCGAACGCGCCGAGGCGGGCCGGATTCTCATGACCTCGTCGAGCCACAACGGTGTGAACGGAGATGACCGGACCTATCTGATCCAGCAGATCCAGGCACTGACGGGCCTTTCGGCCGGCGACTCCGAGCGGCGGGTCGATCAGGCCATAGCGAGCTCGAAAACAGCAATCGCTCATGTGCGTCGCAGCACGATCGTTCTCGCGTTCTCCTTGGCCGCGGCCACACTGCTCGGGGCTGTGAGCGCTTGGGCGGCGGCAGTTGCCGGCGGTCGGCACCGCGACGGCGCGCCGCTCCCGGAGTGGATCGCCTTTGCCGGATTAGAGCCAAAGAGAACGGCCGTGCCATAGGCTCCAGTCCGTGGGCAGACCGGCGTGCCAGCCCATTCGATCGTGGCGGTGCCGCCGGACGCCAGGGCAGCGATTGCGGCCTTTCGGGCCAGATAATCGTGCGGCACATCATCAGAGAATTCCGGATCAGAGAATTCCGGCGAAATGGCTGAAGACTCTATTCGCGTCCGCTTGCGATGCCGACCAGCTGTTGGCGTTGCAGCCGTCCGTATTGCGAGCGCGGCAGGCGCTGAAATTGCGATGATGAGCGCCGATTGCGGCGATCCTTTGCACCATCTCCACCGATATCCGGCTCGTGAGGGCGACGGCGCCAGCGCGTCCCGACACTCCCTCCGCCGCGAGGGCGCCGGCAAGCTTGTCGAGCGCATTGTGGCCGCCATCAAAGCAAGGTTTTTCTTGAACGGCTTCTTGCCTCGTCCGGGTGACTCGCCCGAGAAAACTATCCTGACTGCACTGTTGGACTTACCCCGTAGGGAACATGAAGCTTCCTCAGCCTGACCAGTTCCGTCTGGTGCTGCGGTCAGGAACGTTCCCAGTACCGTCTCGTTGTCCGAACAGAAAGTCGGATTGCACTTCGCGCCGCGTCGTAGCGCGCGATGGATTTCAAGTTTTGTGAATCCGAAAGTGCCGATCGAAGACACTGCGAGCAATGAATATTGGAGGAGATGCAGATGAGCATGAGAAAGAGTAGGTTCCTGTTGTCCACAGCAGTGCTGCTCGCTGGCGTCAGCCTGGCGGCGGCGCAAGGCATGCGTGAAGGTGGAGGCGGCGGAATGGGTGCCGGCGGCGCCGCGGAGCACGACAAGTCCGGAGGCGGAACGTCGCAAGGTCCGGGCGGTGCATCGCGCGGTGAAGGCATGACGCAGGGCCGGGCCGCGGAGCCACGCGGAGGCCGGGCGGAAAGCCCTGCGGGCGGTCAGTCACGCACCGAGCGTGGCGAAGGTATGAGAGAGGGCGGCCGCGTTACGGAGAGAGGCCAGGCCGGTAAGGATCAGCAGGGGCAAAAGGACCAAACCATCGGCCGGCGTCGTGGCGATCGCGACCAAACTCGTCAATCCGAGCAAAAGTCGCAAGACAAGGCTCAGTCCTCGGGCAAGCAAAACAGTCAGACCGTCGGACAGGGGCGCGGCGAGCGCGACCAGACGCGACAGTCCGAGCAAAAGGCGCCACAGGGCCAGAAGGACCAGAGCACGACAACCGGCGCCAACACCAGACCGAGCAATGCTCCTGCCCCGGGTCAGGCCACGCAGGGTCAGACGACGCAGGGTCAGATCTCGCAGCAGAACCAGGGCGCAGCGACCGGCACCCAAGCCACTGCGCCGGCGCAAAACCAGAGTACGACGACCCAGAGCATGTCGGGCCGCGTGTCGGTCAATGCGCAACAGCAGACAACGCTGCAGCAGTCGGTGCTCAGCTCGCGCAACGTGGCGCGGGTTAACGCCAGCTCGATCAACTTCCAGGTCAATACCGGCGTGGTGGTGCCGAGAAGCATCAACGTGGTGTCCGTCTCGGCCTTTCCGGCGCTGATCGATGTGTTCCCGGCCTTCCGCGACGACAGCTTCTTCGTCGTCGACGACGAGATCGTGGTCCTCGATCGCAGCCGCCGGATTGTAGATGTTGTTCCGGCCGGGCCGCGGACGCGGTTCAGCCACGCCGGCAGGATCGGCGGTGGAGGTGGCGGTGTCAGCGGCGGCAGCGCCGCTGCGCTTAATCTGAGCCCCGAGGAAATTCGTGTCGTGCAGCAGGTGCTGATCGAGCGCAGATTGCTGACCGGTGAGGCGGATGGCGTGCTCGGCCCGCGGACGCGCGAGGCGTTGATCACCTTCCAGCGGCAGCAAGGCATCCAGGCCAGCGGCTCGATCGATATCAGCACGGTCTCGGCGCTTGGCGTTTCCAACAAGATCAGTGCCACCCAGAGCCAGACCACGACTGGTCAGGGACAGACGAGCCAACAGCCGGCGCAACAGGGCACGACCGGACAGAACACCGGTCAGGCCAATGCTCCGGCGCAGCAGGACCAACCGACAACGGGCCAAGCGCAGCAGAACCCGCCCACGACAACCGGGCAGGCTCAGCAGAACCAACCGGCAACGACCGGACAGGCCCAGCAAAACCAGCCGGCAACGACGGGACAGAGCGGGACGCAACAGCCTTCCGGTCAGACGACCGGACAAGCGGCGCCTCCGCCCCAAGGCAACAATCCGCCGGCCGCCAACCAGAATATGCCGTCCGGGCAGCCCAACCAGAGCAATCCTCCGGCATCGAGCCAGCCGGCCGACAATTCTCAAGGCAAGAAGTATTGAGGACGTGATGCTGAGCCCCGCTTCGGCGGGGCTCTTTTTGTGCCGCGGTACCGCGGAGCGTTAATCGCGTCCGCACGATCCACTGCGGCCGCGGCCGAAGCTGTCCGTGGCGAGAAGGTCATTCGAGTGACAGTTCGCGTTCGACCGCCACGAGTTGCTTCCCGACAACGAATATGGAGGCTCATGAGGGCTTTGTACGCCAGTTGGCGGCAGCGCCAGGCGGGGATTGGACGCTTCTCGCGACTCTGATCTCTGATCGGCTCAGAAGAACCCGGAACCGGGCGTGCCACCTCCTATGTGCGCATCCTCTGACCGGCCTCGGACGCGAGAAGGCATTCTTCTTTCCGCAAATGCTAAAGCTGCACCATGACAGTCCATTCGGGCCTCGTCGGCACATATGGGCTCGAACGCGGAGGCCTCTGTTCAAAGGAACGGTTGCGCTTTGCCCTTCGTTTGTATTCCGGAGGACAAACGCCATGAACGTGCTGGATGAAGATACCAAGTCGCTTTGGATGGAGACGTTCATCCCGGCGGCTTCGCGCTTTTCGGGGCAGGCACGTGCCGACGTCGGCGTGATCGGCGCCGGCATCGCCGGTCTGTCGGTGGCCTATGAACTGGCCGCGCGCGGGCGCTCGGTCATCGTGCTCGACCGCGGCAGAATTGGCAGCGGAATGACGGCGCGCACCACCGCCCATTTGGCAACGGCCCTGGACGACGACTACAAGGAATTGATCAGGGTTCGGGGTGAGGATTGCGCCCGGTTGTACTACCAGAGCGTCGCCGCCGCGATCGACCGCGCGCAGGCGATCCAGTCTGCCGAGGGCATTGACTGCGATTTCCGCCGCGTCGGTGGCTATTGGGTGTTGGCGCCGGAGACGTTGCCATCGCATCTGGATGAGGAATTCGAAAGCTGCAGGAAGCTGGGAATCCCCGTCGAGCTTTGCAGCGATCCGACACCAATCCATCACGGCGGTTTTGCGCGCTCGCTTCGTTTTCCCCGACAAGCGCGCTTTCATCCGACCAAATACCTTGCCGGATTGGCGAAAGCGCTGCATCGGCGCGGCGCCAGGCTTTACGGTGACACCTGCGTCGAGACGATCGAGCACGGCCGCGGAGAAATCGTTCTGAGGACGTCAGGCGGCGAGGTGCGGGTCACGGACGTCGTCGTTGCGACGAACTCGCCCGTCAGTCTGCGCGTCGCGATCCATACCAAACAGGCGCCCTATCGCACCTATGTGATTGCGGCCAAAGTCCCGGCGGGCTCGCTGCTGGATGCACTGTATTGGGACACGCTCGATCCCTATCACTATGTCCGCCTGCAGCCGAGCTCGGCGGATGAGGACATCGTGATCGTCGGTGGTGAAGACCACAAGTCCGGCGAAGCCGACGATGGTCAGGCGCGCTTTTCCGCGCTCGAACAATGGACGCGCGCGCGGTTGCCGATGATCGGCAAGATCACCCATCGCTGGTCGGGCCAAGTGCTCGAACCCACGGACTTCACCGGCTTCGTCGGACGCAGCCCGGACGAAGAGCATGTGTTCCTCGTCAGCGGCGATTCCGGGCAAGGCATGACGAACGGCCTGGTGGCAGGTCTCTTGATTGCGGACCTGATTACAATCGGCGGCAATAACTGGGAGGCCGTCTATTTACCCGAGCGCAAGGTCTTCAAGAATATCACGACGTTCATCAGCGAGAACATCACGCCACTCAAGAACTTTGCCGAATATCTCAGCGCCGATGCACTCGCCTCGGTGGAGCGGCTCCGCCTGGGAGAGGGCCGGCTCGTTCGCAGCGGATTGAAGAAGATTGCCGCCTGCCGCGACCGCGATGGCAAATTGCACCTTTTGTCGGCGAGCTGCACCCATCTTGGTTGTGTCGTGCATTGGAATTCGCTGGAGCAGTGTTGGGATTGCCCCTGCCACGGTTCTCAATTCGCGCCGGACGGTACCGCGCTCAATGGGCCCGCCGTATCTCCGCTCGCGCCGGTGGAAAGTTCACCGAGTGTCCAGGCAGCGGAATAGCGACAGGTGACAGCCGCGGAGGAAGAGGCCTGCCACATCGTCTACTTCGGCGGACTCCCCATTCACGCGGCATGACATCGGCTCGCGTCCGACGGATCCTCGGGGAGTTCGATGTGATCTACCCGAAATGGGTAGCAAGGGCTGTTCCGAGCGTTCGCTTGCGTTGGGCGAGAATCATACGGCGGAAGGCTGATTGTCGATGACAAGCAGCGGAGCGCGATCAGAGGTCTTTATGGAGCGAAGTTGATCGCTTGAGCCATGTTCAAAATTGCTAGAGTTTCAGCAAGTCGCCTTAGAGGGCCAAGCTTTCCGGTCACTGTCCGGCCGACCAGAGCGGATGTCGTGGCCGCACGCTTCATCGCCCGTAACACTGCGCCGGCTCCAGAGATGGTAGCCCGCGCCCTGACTTGGGGCGCCGACGAGAAGGTCCTTCTGGTCCTCGCGGCGGCTGGTTGGCTTGCGTCGCGGGGGCGAGGCGAGCCGCTGCGGCGCGCCGGCAACCATGCTCTGCTGGTCACGGTCGCGGCGTCGCTGCTGCCCCATGGTTTGAAGCTTCTGTTCGACCAGACCCGACCGGACCGCAGGACAGTGATCGGACACCTCCACGGCGTCCCATTTTCCGGGAAAAGTGAGGACGCCTTTCCCTCCGGCCACGCACTGCACATGGGAGCCTTGGCATCGGCGGCCGGTGCGATGCCGGCCGGCCCCCGTCGGGCGATCCGCGCCATTGCGGTCGGCATCTCGCTGACGCGCTTAGTCGTCCTGGCGCACTGGGCGAGCGATGTCGTCGCAGGTTTCGCATTGGGAGCGGCTCTTGAACGGTTCCTGCGGCTGTGCACCGGCTACCCGCTCGATGCATCAACGGAGAACGATCATGCCGACCCTTGAGTCTCTAAAGCGGTATGCGGAACGCGCCACCGGTTTGCGGCGCCCCGGTAAGCGGAAAGCTATGGACTTCGCGCAAGCGCGAAACCCGCACACTGTCCGCTTCAAGGATGACGGTCTCATCCCCAATCATCCGCGATGGCCCCTAGTCATTTATCGCCGGGCAGTCAATCTCGATGAACGCTACGACCCCGCGGCGGAGATCGAAGACCTGTTCGAGGCGAACGGATGGGGCGATACTTGGCGCAACACCATCTACGACTACGTTCATTACCACTCCCGGATCCATGAGGTGCTCGGCATCGCGCGCGGCAAGGGGCGCGTTCGATTTGGCGGAAAAAAGAAGGGTAGAATATTCACGTTGAAGGCCGGCGATGTCGCCGTCCTGCCCGCCGGCACAGGGCACCAGTGCCTGGGGGCAGACGATGACTTCCTCGTCATCGGAGCCTACCCGCCGGCGGGGACTTACGACGAATGCACGACGGTGGAGGACCGTCCACGCGCCCTGAAGAGCATTCCGAAGGTGCCGCCGCCGCGCAAGGATCCGGTCTACGGGGCCGGCGGGCCGCTCGGGAGACTCTGGAAGACGACAAAATGACCGAATACATCGTCCGCTTTCTCGTTGGGGGCGCCGTTGTATCAGCTTTCGCGATGCTGGGAGATCTTCTACGTCCTAAGAGCTTCGCCGGTCTCTTCGCGGCCGCACCCTCGGTCGCGCTCGCAACGCTCGGGATTGCGGTACACCAGCACGGGGCGCACTATGCGACCCTGCAAGCTCAGGCGATGCTCGCGGGGTCGATCGCGCTCGCCGTCTACAGCGTCGTCGTTTGTCAAATCCTCGTTCGCGCCCGACTGCGAGCGTTGCCCGCCACTTTGCTATCTCTCGTCGTCTGGCTGATCGTAGCCTTCGGCGTGCTGACCCTTGCCGGGGGACAGACATGATGCCGATCCGCTTTTCGCCGTCATCTCTCAAGGAAGGCCGCTGGTACGAATACCTGATCCGATTCGCGCTCGGCGGCACCGCGACAGTCTTCGCCGGCCTCGTCAGCAGTCGCTATGGAGCCTCTATCGGCGGGCTTTTCCTCGCCCTTCCGGCGATCTTCTGCGCCAGCGCCACGCTGATCGAGAAGCATGAAATCCGCCGGAAGCGGGAGGCGGGCCTCGCCGGCGAGCGCCGCGGGCGAACGGCGGCCGCGGTCGACTCCGCTGGCGCCGCGCTCGGCGCGCTCGGCATGCTGGCCTTTGCGATGGTCTTTTCGTTGACGGCGGAAACCAGCATCGCAGCCGCCTTCATAGGTGCATCGCTTGCTTGGCTGGTCATCTCGATGGTGGCCTGGTACGTGCGGCGCAAGACGCGATCAGTGCGGAGAGGGCGGACGGAACAAAAAGGCGGCGGCTCCGCGATTGGGCGAAGCCGCTGAGGTCGATCCACGCTCGCGCTCGACGCCTTCCTGTTCACACCCTTGCGCAGCGCAACCGTATTGAGTTTGGTGTTCGCCGCCTTCTGACTAATGATTAGATCAACGTGATACTCTTTGGTGTCCGAAAAAACCGAAGTTAAGGCGTTCGATGTTTGGGCGTGCAGTCCGCTTCACAGTTGTCCCCGTGGAAGGGCCTGGCTAAGCTCGAGATTCGAACGGTGCATGAACCACCGGTTCTGCTCTTGCTTAGGTTCCGCGAAGGCCTGCTGTACTTCGTGCTCCATTGGTTGGATTGCCCAGCTACGCTCGGAAAGTGAACCATTCCAGCGCTCGCGACGTTTTCCACAACTGGAGGACGTGAGGACGTATAATGAGGGCCAGAAAGACATGCGGGTACTGATCGTCGACGACCATCCCGTTGTGGTAACGGGCTGCCGGGCTTTGTTCACGTCGGACCCTTCCGTCGAGATCCTGGAGGCCTTCAATGCAAAGGAGGGCCACCGCGCGTACCTGCAGAAGCATCCCGACGTCACGGTGGTTGACGTGAGGCTTCCGCAAAGCCAGGCGATCTGCCGATCGAATTTCCAACGTCGGTCTGGCTTGCAGCCAATACCCGCGCGGATAAATCGCTTGGTATCAGCCTTTCACCGAGCTTGCTCGCACGCGCGGATGAAGTGATCGAATAGATCATGCTATCCACCGTCAACGAAGCCAAGCGTTTCGTGAAAAGCAATCCGGCGCTGCTTGACATCGCGCAGAACCTGCGCAGCAGGTTGCAGAGTGCAAAAACATTCCAAACAACTTCTCTGGTTTTCTTACTTCAAACCTGCTGCAGTCAGTTGGGGCTTTAGCCAGGTCCGCGGCTGGTTGGCGGCGACGGTCCTTGCGAGACCAGCGACCCGGGCACCCGATCGAACGCTCCACTCTCAATCAAGTGAAACAGGAGGTGCAGGTGCGCGTCACCCATGGGGCGCTCTTCGGATTTTGCTGCCCTCGGCTTCCGACCTCCGGAATAGGTAATGCAAAAAACGTATCCCTTTCGCCACGCCTGCCATGGCAAGGCGTATCCAAATCACGATGAAGGGAAAGGGATCACTCCGTCTGAACCAGGCGAATTCCCGGGCGCCTTTGAGTGATCGCCACCAATCTCTGACCGAGAGCTGGCGGCCCAAGAGGTCGTGTACGCTGGCTAGGCAGTCATAGGGCTCGACCACAAATACTCGGCCATCGATCTGTGGCGATCGCCGCACGCACTGACCCGTGAGATCGCGATAAAGCGCTCTCGCAACGTCAATTCTGTCGCTATCCTCGAACAATCGAAACTGTGCGCCGATACGCGGGTTGAAGTCGAGGAGCTTGTATTGACCGTCTCGTTTATCGAACCGATAGTCGATGTCCATTATACCTGCATAGGAAACCGCTTTGACGAGAGCCTCGGCCTGTTGGAGGAGCGCGGGGTTGGTGACAGATCTGCCCAATGTTGCAGAACCGAAGCGGGACGGATAAGAGCGCAGCTTTCTGCCAGTGAAGCCGGCCAGGCACTTCGAGTCCGCGTCGCAATATCCATCAAAGAGCCAATCCTCGCCATCACGAATGTATTCCTGGATCAGCAGGTTATGAGGAACCTGTGCTTCCGATCGGCGGTAGAGATCTAGGAGTGCCCGAGGGGAGGAAACGATGGAGGGTTTGATCTTAGGATTGAGCCATGGCTTCGATGGCTTCACCACAACCGGGAAAGCTGCGGTCTCAATAAACTCGTAGACCTCTGAAATCGTGCCGGGTGATATTGCCTGAGGGCATGGTACCCCGAGTTGCTTGCACAGTGTGTGCAGCTGAGATTTGTCGGCTAAGCTCCGTGGAATGTCTGATCGCAGCTTCGGAAACAAGAACCACTGCCGCAATGTGACAGCCTCTTCGGCAATCAGGATCGCGCCGACGTCGTCCGTTGGAATGAGGATGGTCGGCAGTTTCAGCTGTCGTCCAATCCTTTTCAGTCCTTCGAGCAGCCGCGATCTTGGCAAGTCGCGGGTGTCCCAAACGAATTTTCCCGTCAGATATTTGGAAAGGCCGGCCGGTGCGAAGCGATCCTCGATGACTGTAAATACTGGAACATCGAGCATTCCCAAGGTTCGAATGATACCGAGGCCGCCATGATGCAGGGCATAGCGGCCCGTTTTCAGGATGAGAACCGGGAAGGGCGGCAAGCCTTCGTTCGCACTCGCCATTTGCTTCATCAAGCGGTTCGATTGCGTGTGGAAGCAATTTCGACAGAAACTGACGACGGAGAGCGACGTTGCTCACGGCCAATGGCGCTGGAGATGCGCTCGGCTGCATACTGAGTGCCGCATAAGAACCGCATCACCGGTCCGAAATTGTATGCACTGGCTATGCCGGTGAAATAAAGGCCCGGGATCGAGGACTCGAAACTGGGCGACAGCGACGGAGCATCTTGCACGCAGCGCAACTCGGATATCAGCCTCTGACTTAGGAATGGGAGTGATCCAACATTGAAGCGATAGCCGGTCGCGGCAATGACGTGGTCAGCGATCAGTTGGCGGGACGTCCCTTCTGGGCCATCGACGTGCAGAACCACTTTGCTGCCTTTCGCTTCGGCTTCTCGCACGCCCTGACCGAGCAGTATCGGGACACGGCCCACGACCCGCTCTTTAAGCCACCAGGAACCCGATGGGCCAAGCACCTCTAGAGACGTCCCGCGACGTTGCCCGTACGTCCGCACCACATCGACGCGTATTTGCTCGGGCAGATGATAGAACGCCAGCGGAGCGGCGGCGCAGAGCCATAATTTAAGCCCATTTCCCATCGGCGACTCGGGCCGGCGCAGCCGTTGCCATAACGATCGTGGCCCAGGTTTGGGGATATCATGCCACTCGATTGACGAACGCCGCACCAGCAGCGTTACCGTCGCTTGCGCCTCGTTCAAGAGAGCCGCCGTCTCGAGCGCGGATTGACCGCCGCCGATGACGACTACTTCGCGCCCCTTGAATTTGTCCAAATCGTGATGGTTGCTGCTGTGCGACAGCAACTCTGCAGGCAATTTCGCCAGTTTAGCGGGGATGTATTCGGCATGCGACAGACCAGTTGCGACAACCACCTTTTTGGCCCTTACTTCTTCACCCGTGGCCAGTCGCAATTGAAACCTGTTGGTCTGTCGATCCAGCATGGTGACTGATACATCTTCAACCATTGGAACGAGCCGCTGCTGAAACGCTACGGCGTATCGGGAAAATGTTTCACGTGATACGGGTATACCCTCGTAGGGCAGCGCTTCCTCTTCACAGAACTGCTGCAGAGTGCGACGGCCGGCCGGATCCGCGAGGTTGGAAGCGAATCCTTCAGACTTGAGGAGCATGCCCGCCGGCATTTGCGTCCGCCAGCGATGCATTGGTGAGCCAAATATACGGAACTCCACGCCGCGAGACCGCAAGTAAGCCGCGGTTGAGACGCCAAACGGCCCCGCACCGATGACAGCTACCGGAAGATCGACGTCGCTCATAACTTCCTCTCCTGTTACGGTCTTGGGACGTGCCGAAGTCACTTTGAGCAAGTTTACGCAAAAGGATTTGAGATAAGAACCGTCGATCGAGTCTCGTCGGAGACTGAGCGGCGGCAAATTGTGAGTACTCCGCAAGGTGATCCTGGAGACCGATTGCAACGTTTCATGCCCATCGGCGCTCTGTCGGTTGCACGCACATTTGAGCACGCTTGCTGATGAGGTAGAGCTGGCAATGAAGTCTAAGCAGGCTGGCTAAGGCCGCTCGACCGACGCGGCCTTATGTTTTGCCGCCTGGATTACAGGCGCAAGTCCGCTCTCTTGAGGAGAGGCTGGCCGAGCAGAGACTGGCACGCATCTAAGCGATTGGTTGACCTCGCCCGGGCTCCGGCCGGCCAAGCTAACGTGACCATTCGTCTGAAGCGACAGCGATCGTCCCATCCGAGATGGGCGATATGAAGTCTCTGTGCAGGCAAGTTGGTCTTCGCGCACCGTCGAACAGAACGATGAGGCCCGTGGTCCGGCGGCCCACTTCGACGACGATGCCACTCCGATCAGCCAGCCCCGGACATCGAGCGGCACCAAGCTTGCTCATTCTGAAACGCGTACCGACGGCAATCGGGTCGTTCTTAGCCTGCGTCTGTCCTGGCATCACGTGGCACCCAGCAGCGGCAGCGCGAGCTGCACGTCGAAGCGGGAAGTGGCGTTGGCGGCGATAAATTCCTGCAGCGCTGGCGGGATATCGACGTCGTTATCAGTTGCCCGCTGTGCCAGCGCGTCAGCGACATCGGAGGTGGCGTCCCGTGACCAGCCTTCGCCCGGATTGAAGCACGCAATCCGAACCGGATGGGCGTACTGGCCTGACAGGAGATGCCTGAGGATAGTCTCGAGATCAGTATCGGTTTCGTCGGTCTCGCGCCAGGCGCAGCCGGCGCGGACGCCGAAGTCCTGGATGACCAGATAGATGTCGCGGTCGAGGCGGTCGGCCGGCACGATCGAGGGCGAGGAACGCATACGCAAACTCCAACACAGACCGTGGCGGAGAGACGGCCCCGGCTTCAGGGGGGCGTTTGGGGTAGGCCGGGGCCGCTCCGCCAGCTCGGACAGCGAGCCGGCGAGATTCAAATACCGCGCGCCCGCGTGGTTCCTGCAAGGAATGTCAACCCGTAAATTTCCCACGCGATGGCAGCGCCTCCGGTGCGGCCTGCCGCTCCGGTCGGCGCGAACGCGGTGGGCCCTGCCATCAGCGCTTGAGCAGATCTTCGCCCTGCGGAAGCAACTTCACAAAGGTGCCGCTCTCATGCAGCTCGAGCCAGCCTTTCTCGACCGCGTAGCGAATGCCGGCGCCGAACTCCGCGCCGGTCGCCTTGCAGCCGTTCTTGGAGAGGAACCGCGCGTTGATCTTCTCGATGTGAATGCGGCCGTTGATTGGTTCGAAACCGGCGGCAAGCTCGAGGAGCTTGCGCGCGGCAACCTGCGGATCTGCGAAGGGGCGGGTCTCGATGTGCATGAAAGAGGCCGCCAATTGAGGCGGCAAAAAAGGCCCCAGCTCGCGGGGGGGGCGTTGGAGCTGGGGCCACTCAGGGTGCCCTTGGGGAAGGGCACCGGGAAAACTTGGCAGGCGCCTTGTCGTTCCTCAAAAACAAGGGCCGCCGACTTGCCGTCAGCGGCCCCGTCCGGGTTTCAATAGTTCCGAGATCAAATGGCCTAGCCAGCCCCGGATTGCCGATTTTTCCCGATCCTCAAGGTTCTCGCAACCACATATGTGAATCGCCTAGTTGATTTTTTCGCTGCCCCCTCTGTGCGGTTGCGGCCGCCGATGTAGCCGTCGCCGTCGGTCTTTGATTTAGCTCAATGACCCCGCTTGGTCCCGCCCGCTCGCTGGGGCCATGAACCAATCCGACAAGTCGGATTCAGCTAAGCCGCAACCTCCTCGACCGACGCGCTTGGATGAGGTGCGGCAGGCCGTTGAAGAGTACGCTGCTGAACTCCGGGAGATCATCAGGAAGCTCCGTCAGAGGCTGCTGCATTGAGGCCGCCTCAGTTGGCGGCTTCTTCATTGATCCCGCTTCAGCTTGCGTCGTCCCCAATGCGGTTCCTTGCCCTTGGGATTGAGCTCCGGGACGTAATGTCTGTTCAGCGCCCGCATAACCCCGATGGGGGCGAACATCGTCGGGCCACCTCGCTCGACCACCAGGAGCAAGGCTTCCATCGCCGCGCGCCACTCGGGCGCGTCATGCTCGGCAGCAGAGCGATGTACTCGCCGGCCTCGCGCAGCGTGGCTAGGCTGCGACCATCGACCTCGATCGGCTCCTCGAAAGGGCGCCCCCAGCCTTTGATCATTGCATGTTTCGGTACCCCATGATTGCAAACTGCGGGTTGCCCCGCTCGAAGTCCGGCCGAACGTCGGCACCGCGAGATCCGCAGCCCTGGCAGACAAATCGCGGCTCGAGATCCGATAGCCTTACATTGTCAGGCCAACGGTCGGCATCCCAGGCAACGTGATGGCCGCAATGGCAATAGACCAGGACGCCACGCAAGCCCATTTCGCGCATCTCGCCGAAGGTGATCTTGACGGGACGGCCGTCAACATGCGCGGGCGTGTGGAGTCGAACAGGACGAGGCATGCCGAGATCAAAGCGCCGTCGTGAGCACCTTGCAAATTATCGATTCCTAGCGGCTCGGGAAGCGCGCGAGCTACTGCCGGTCGTGGGTGTGGAAAACGCGCGCACCTCGAGTCGAAAAAGGAGGCTTTCGATATACCGAAATTCCGCTTGCTCTGTCGGGCAAAACAGTGGTTCATAAGGCGCTGGCTCTAACTGTCGTGATAGGAACCAGCGCCATGGCGACTGAAGTCGAGACTTCTTCCGAGCTGTCCAAGATTGCGAAGCTCAATGGAGACTTCAGGAAGAACTACGGCACATTGCTTGGCGCAGTCCTGTATCTAAGATCTATCAATGCAGTCCGTGGGCGTTCTTGGCTGTGGGCCGGCCTGTTTTCTCTCGTCTGCTCGGCCGTGTTAGGATGGCTGGGCAAACACGGCTTTTCATTGCTTTGGTGAGGACGAGCGGATTGCTATTCATGAGGCCGGTCACGCCGTGGCCGCTTGCTTGCTTGGCAAACCGCTCGGCGGAGCGACAATCAATCCTGATCCGACCGGCCAGTACGGCGGATTGGTGTGGGGGCCGCGTCACAGCGTCGCCTTCGGTAGCGATGACGACGGCGATGATGTGCCAGAGTTGTGCGACAATTTGCAGGATTTGATGCCGCAGGAGGGCGAAGATCGCAGCGATGCCGCAGACGTGTACTTGCGCGTGCTTGACCGCTGCATCGAACTGGCTGCGGCATCCGTCGCAGAGCGCATGCTTCTGCCAGGAGAGCCCGTGCCGTCTGTTAGTGACGTTGAGCAAGCGGTCGCGCTCGCGTCATTGGTCTGCAAGTCGGCGGAGGCGGTCGAGCGTTTCCTGGCATTCTGCGAGCAGCAAGCCCACGACCTCTTGCCGCCCCATGGTCCGATCATCATGGCCTTGAGCATTGTGCTGAAAATTCGTCGTACCTTGACGGGAGCGGAGATCGACGACGTGATCGCAACTACGGTCGCGGGTCTACAGTTGGCGGCCGAGCGCCGGCGGCGAGCCGAGTGGCGCAAGGCGGAGCTGGTCGCCGAGCGCTTTCGCGCCGCATGTGATCACGCTGATACCGCAGCCTTGCCACGGTCTGCGCCAGATCGCGTGCGGTAATCGACGACATCAAGGATCGTAAGGCACGGCGGATGTAACCGGCCTGATGATCCTGAAGGGCCCCGACGTGCAACATCGTTGGGGCCATTGCTTTGGGCGCATCCGTGCTGGATGCTAGCCCGTCCTATTCGTGAGAGTGCGGCTTTTGGGCCCGATTGATGCGGCCGCACATCTTGTCTGACGAGGCGCACAGGATTGCCTTCGGCTTTTCGCCGCCTGACGACCGGTACTTTGCAACGCGCTTGAGGGATGGGTTGGGCGAACGGGGGCGGACGCCCCGCCGGTCAAGGACCGAGCGGCAGCAGCGCGCCGGGCAAGCCGCAGATCAGGTCGGCTTCGGGACATGCCGCGGCAAACGCAAGGCGAATGCGGCTCGAGGTCTCGACCACACGGGCGGCGAGCTTCAAGAGCCGAAGACGCAGCGTCGCGAACTCGGCAGCGGCCAATTCCCGGACTTTGGGAATGGCCTCGCGCACGGTCAGCATCAGCCAATAAGCGGCCGTATGGAGCACGAGACGGACCTGGTTGGCGAGCGCCGAACGGCAGCTGGTGCGGTCGGAGGCGAGCTGTGTCTTATGCAGCTTGATCAGATTCTCTGCTTGGCCGCGCGCGCAATACAGGCTGTCGTAGATCCACTCGGCCGAGCCGACATCGAGGCTGGTGACGACGAAACGGATGTCGAGGCCGAGCATCGTCGCCTCAATACGGGCGACGGTGCGCCGTTCGCGATCCCAGGACTTTGCCTTGTGGCGCGTCTCGGTATAGCCACGCAGAACCGGCAGGTTCTCGATGGCGCGTCGGGTGCGGATGTCGTCGGCGACCTCGTCGACTTTTCTGGCGAGAGGCTTGGTGCCGGACAGACCGAAGATGTAGTCGATGCCGTTGGTCTCGCACCACGCCATGGCCTCCGGCCGGGCATAGTGCCCGTCGCCACGGAACGTAATTCGCGTGTTGTGCCACCGCGTCCGGATATGCCGTACCAGGCGGCGCAGAAGGGCACGCACCTCGACGCCGCCCGGCGTCTTGCCGGGCCTCAGCACGACCGCCACGGGACGGCTCTTCTCCGTGTCGTAGACGTGGATCGGCAGGAAGCAGCGTTCGTCATAATGAGCGTTGAACAGCGAGAGCTGCTGATGGCCGTGGACGACATCGCAGGCATCATCGATGTCGAGCGTGACGGATGCCGGCTCGCGCGGGTAGCTATCCATCCATGCGTCGACCAAAATGTAGGTCAGTCGGATCACGTCGCGCAGGCGCGGAGCATTCTCCAGCCGCGACAGCGTCGGTTGGGAACACAGATCGCGGCCCGTGTCCGGCAGCCGTCCGCAGGCCAGCTTGAATGCGGGATCGGACCGCAGATGATCGAGGTCGTCGGCGTCCTCGTAGCCGCAGCAGATCGCGAACATGCGCGCGCGGAACATATCGACAAGGCTGTGCACGACCCGCGTCGGATCGCGCCGATCCGGGAACACCCGGGCCAGATTGTCGGCCAAGCCGAGACGCCGCTCGGCCATCGCCAGAAGCATCACGCCCCCGTTCGAGGTTAGGCGCCCACCATCGAAGGCAGCTGTGACTTTCTTGGCGTGAATGGCTGGAAACGAGAAGGGCAGAATCGTATCATCGGTCATGGCGGGCGTGGCGTTCGCGGTTGAAGGTGATGGGGTGGCTTCGCAACCGAATCCTACGCCGCATCAGCGCTTTACACCACGCTCGCCAGCCCTCAGGCGCACTCTTACGAATAAGACGGGCTAGAACAGGCCGGTGCAACGCCTTCCATGCGTGTGCGCTCTTTGGTCGCGTTACAAGGACAACGGAAGGTCCTATGTTGGCTAGGACATGATCCACGTCCTCGACATCGACCCGCGCGTTGCGCGGCGTTGCTTGCATGCCGGACGGCTCCAAGCAGGAGCTTAGCCGGACGGCAGTTGGTGCCGTCCGGATTTACCCCCTTCCTTCATCAATCAGATTTGGTGTGTGGCTCTCCCGGGAGGGAAGCCAACAAGGAGGCATGTCGTGAACAACCCGCTTTTCCCGAACGTCACTCTTCCGGCGTCTGACCATCGCCGCTTGGAAAGGCTCGCGCACGTGGGAGCAAATCAAGGCCACGTGGACGCACGTTTTCTGTTGAGTGAGATCAACCGTGCGGAAGTCGTCCCTGATCGCGCAGCCAGATTGGATAGCGTCGTCACCATGGGTTCGTGGGTGACGTTCTGGATCAACTGGGGTTTCCCGCGTGAGACGAGGCAACTGGTGTATCCCGAAGACTACACGTCCGAGTGAACCCAAATCCCCGTGATGTCACCGTTGGGCGCAGCATTGGTGGGGCTGAAGGTCGGAAGTGAAATTCCCTTCTTTGCCTTCGGGCGCACCAACGTCGTCAGGATCGAACGCGTCAGTCGAGGTGATCCGAATGATGTTGTCGGGGTTCTGTTTAGCAATCACACGTTCCCGGACAGAACGCTTTTCGATGACGATGATCCGGGACCATCAGCCGCCTAAAGAAGGGAGAGAAGTGATGAGCAAGACTACTTACAAGGACAAGCCTGAAATCGTGTTGCCGCCCGTCACAGTGTTGGAGGATGAGGCCAGGCGTTTAAGCGCTCTGGCCAGTTCGAGCGCGGTACTCTTTCCGCGCGTGGCCCATTTCCTTGCGCGGGAGATAGAGCGTGCAAGCGTGGTGGCGAACAATTCCGAACTGCGAGGGGTGGTCCGCATGGGCTCGCAGGTCCGGTACTGCGATGAGAAGACCGGTGAAGTCCGGGACGTGGTGTTGGTGTATCCGCATGAAGCGGACATAACATTAAAACGCGTCTCGGTTCTTACGCCCGTCGGCGCTGCGTTGATCGGCCTGTCGGTTGGTCAAGCCATCGAGTTTCAAACGCCGGGCCACAACAAGCGCTCCTTGACGGTGCTAGGGGTGTCCAACTGACGGAGGCTTTGATATGCGCGACGTTTCAACCAATCAGGCCGCCTTGACAGCCATCGGTATCACCGTTGTTCTGGCTGTCGTGTTTTCTCTTGCGACCTTCTTCAAGGCTTAAGGGTTCCAAGGGTCACGGTATGATCCTAGGAAGGCCCCGGCGAGTGAAGCACGCCGGGGCCTTTCGCTTAACGCTGATGGCCTAGCCCAAGTCCAAGGCTGAGAGCCTTCTGACGCAACGAGCCCTCGGATCGTTTCATCAGCTTTGAGAGCTTCGCCACCGGGGTGCGGGCCTTGGAATGTGCCTTGAGCTGTTTGACGTCGTCCTTGGTGTACTCTTTGCGCTTGCTCTTAGTCTTTTTTGCCACTTGATCGTCTCCGGCGTGATTTGGGTTCTCGCCTTAAGGTCATCATGCGAATGCGTCAAGCACTCGCTCCATCGCCGGGTGACTACGGTTTCTCACTTTGACCCAATACTTGCTGCGCCCGGCCTGATACGGCCGGTCGCGGCGTTTCGATACTAATCCTTCAAGGCCGATCTTGCAGGCAGCGCGAAACAGTTCAGGCCCAAGCTCGCCCCGCTCAAACGGATTGACGAACACGCCTTCAGGACGCCGCGCCAGCAAGCGCTCCAAATTCGCCTTTCGCATCGACAGCGGAAGCATGCGGAGGTCGTCGCCACTTTCGGCGAGAATATCGAAGGCGCAAAACTGAACCTCATCATCGTGCTTGCGCGAGTGAAGCGCGTTGAAATCTGAGGTACCATCGACGCCCAGCACTACCGCTTCGCCATCGAGCACGAAGTGCTTCTGGCGGACCTTGCGCGCGGCCTCCGTGATCCAAGGATATCGGTCGGCCCAGTTGTAACCGCCGCGCGTGATCAGGCGCACGCGGTCGCCATCGCGCTCCAGACGGAGGCGATAGCCGTCGTACTTCACCTCATGGAGCCAATCGGGGCCGGCCGGGACCGAAATGCCCTTGCTCGGCAGGCAAAACTCAAATGAACGCATGTGGGAAAAATAGGCATTCGATGCCCGATTACGAGATGGAGCTTAAGGCGACCCGGTCAAGCGGCGCCACATTATTGCGGCCTGGGCGGCAGATCAGGAGCGATGTCGCTGCCCGTGCTCTCACCGATAGCCTGCTCCACTGCGGATGCGAGCACTGCAAGGTGTTCAGCCTGGCCGACCTTATGCCTGGCAGGCCTGGGGCCACCTTGAACACAGCGTCCGCACCGGCGAGAACGCCTTTCGGCACCTCAACGGTCAGAGCGTCTGGGAGTATCGTAGCACCCGTTCAGATGAGAACGCGATTTTCAACCGTGCCATGACGGCCAATTCTCGCGGCGCCATCGAGGCTACCATCGCCGCCTACGACTTCAGCCGCTTTCGTCACGTCGCGGACATCGGGGGTGGTCAAGGCCAACTGCTGGCGGGAATTCTCGCCGCAAACAAGAGCCTGCGCGGAACGCTGTTCGATCAGCCGCACGTAGTAGTCAAGGCGGCCGAAGTTCTGAAGCGACATGGTGTCGCCGACAGATGCGAAGTGGTTGATGGCAGTTTCTTTGAAACCATCCCGGAGGGTGCTGACGCCTACGTGATGCGGGCGGTCATCCACGATTGGGATGACGAGGAAGCAATTTCCATTCTGAAGACCTGCCGTCGTGCCATGACGGCTGATGCCAGATTGCTGCTCGTTGAACGTGTCGTGGAGCCGCCGAACGAGGGGCTAATCTCGAAATTCAGTGATCTCAATATGCTCGTCATGCTCGGTGCGCTAGAACGGACCTACGACGAGTATTCCGCGCTGTGTCGAATGGCCGGATTCGAAACGCGCAGCACGACTCGCGCGGGCTCGCACTTCAAGGTTATCGAGGCAGTTCCCACTTAGGCCGACCTGGTGTGGAAGGCTTTGCTTCGCGGCCGCAGGGGGCACGCCCTACGTTGATTGAGGTCTGGTTGTGGCCCATAGCGGACCGCCAAAATCGATGCCGTCAAATCAGCTGCTGGATCCTAAGCGGACATCCAGCTGGCCACAAAAAGACCCACAGTGTTTTCAACACTGCGGGCCTTTTAATGGGTTGGCTGGCTCATGCGCTGCCTAGCGTATTAAGCCACCTCGCGACTCCCAGTAACTAGGTGTCCCGTAGTACTGGTGGGTCCGCGTTTCCCAGTCTCGATCCTGCCACGAGTCATCACTGAACTCAGGCGCGTCCTTCAGCTGTTGTTCGGTGATATTGGTTCGAAAACCACTAAGCGACGTATCGTATGTTAGAGCTCCCCAAGGAATGGGGTAATGGCTGTGGCCCAACCCAACAAATCCGCCAAAGCTCATGACGGCATAGGCCACACGACCTGACACCTTGTCGATAATGAGGTGATCAATCTCACCGATGTTCTTTCCATCTGCTCCATAAACTTCGGTCCCTTGAATGTCTTCGCTTGAGATGCATTGATGATCCGGATGGGCTGTTGCGCGGGCCATGGCTTCGTCTCCCTCACAGGTAGGTTTTTGGCTTAACTTGGCCGCTCCAGGGGGGTTCCTAGCTTCGGAGAACATGTCGCACGTCAATCATCAATCTATCGTCGTCGACATCGATTCAAACAACCTCCAGCTCCGATCCCATGGCGAAAACCTGTATCGAAAGGCGAAGTGGGCAAAAGACGAGGATAATGAGGCCGCCAACTGAGCGGCCTTACTTTAGGTAGGCGATTTTACCCCGGTGAACTCAGCCACTCGCCAATGTTGGCTCTCTCGCGAGTCGGGAACGAAAGGCGCCATCCTTTTGTTCAATCGTCCAGAGAGTTTAAAGGAGAAGGGCTTATGATCGCTAACAGACTTATGATCTTAGGTGCGGTGCTCGCCTTCAGCGCCAACTCCGTTTATGCCGGTCCCTGCACCACGGTGAGCCGCGATGCAGGATCAGGGAATGTCCCGGGCTATACGGGACAAACCACTGGTTCCACAGCAACTGATTCCAGGCAGCAACCGCCGACATCTTCGATGAGCAAAGGCTCGGAGAATACCGCAACGTCGTCGGAAGATGCGCAGCGCCAGATGCAGAGCCAGCCCACCGCTGCCGAACAATCAAAGGCTACCCACCCCGCACCCTCTGCGCAGTCACCGGATCGGACGGCAGGCACCGTCGAGCAGACCCGTCCCGCGCCCACTGAACAATCAAAGAAGGCAACGGCAGGCACGGCCGAGCCTGCACCGTCCCAGAAAAAGGTTACGGCGGCCGACCAGGACTGCGAGTAAGCGCGCGGGTCAATGGCTTCAAGACCCAGGCTGGCGGGAAAGCGAGACAGTCTATGTTGCGGCTAAGGGCGTGCCGATTGTCGACGCTCGCGCACCTAGCCTACGTCGGCTTGTGATGCTGTGGACGGCTCCTCCACGGGCACGAGAGTGCCAAGGAGTGGGCGCCGTTTGAGGCTCCCACGATTCGGAGGAGCAAGCTATGCAGTCAATTTCGACAATCGGTCTGGATATCGCGAAGTCGGTCTTTCAAGTGCATGGCGTTGATACAGCCGGCCAGGTGGTCATACGCCGTCAGTTGAGGCGTCGGCACGTCCTGGCGTTCTTCCAGAAGCTGCCCCATGCCTCGTCGGGATCGAGGCTTGCGCGTCGTCACACTATTGGTCCCGCGAGCTGCAGGCGTTGGGGCATTCGGTGCGATTGATGCCTCCGGCTTATGTGAGACCCTACGTCAAGCGGCAGAAGAACGATGCCACGGACGCGGAAGCGATTTGTGAGGCGGTTACGAGACCCAACATGCGGTTCGTGCCGACCAAGACGGTCGAGCAACAGAGCTGTCTGATGCTTCACCGGGCGCGCCATCTCTTCATTCGCCAGCAGACAGCCGTGATCAACTCGATCCGCGCCTATCTTGCCGAGTTCGGGATCGTCGCCCCTGTCGGACGCAGGGGTGTCGAGCAGCTGCTGGAAGTCGTCGCCGATACAGCCGACCGCCGGCTTCCAGAGGTCGGCCGTGCATGTCTTGCTGCTCTCGGCAGTCAGTTGCGAGCACTGAAGGCTCAGATACTGGAGTTCGACAGACGCATCATCGCCTGGCATCGATCAAATGCGACGAGCAAGCGGCTGGATGCGATCCCCGGCGTCGGGCCGGCGCTGGCCACGGCCCTTGTCGCCAGCATTGCTGACCCAGAAGCCTTCCGATCAGGGAGGGATTTCTCGGCCTGGGTCGGGCTTGTGCCGAAGCAGAACTCGAGCGGGGGTAAGGACAAGCTTGGCAGTATCAGCAAGCAAGGCGATCGCTATTTGCGCAGCCTGTTCACGGCAGGCGCACTCGCCGTGATCCGCTATGCCAAGATCCACGGCACCCAGCATCGGCCCTGGCTCACCGCGCTGTTGGCGCGCCGACCAACCAAGGTCGCCGCAATTGCGCTCGCCAACAAACTCGCGAGGATGGCATGGGCGATGATGGCGAGGAATGAAGGCTACAAGGAACCCGCCGCTCTTGCGGCGTAAACGAAATCACACCGGACAGCCCAGTGTGACGTAACGGTTGGGAGGGCGAACAGCACGTAATGCAGTGCCGGTCGATCCGGCGATCAGGACAACCCACATGGGCCACAGCATCATCGAATGCGTGCTTTTGACCGGGATCTGATCCGCGGAGGGCATTATGGCCAGCGGTCATGGGTACCGCGCGAACAGGCCGAACACATGGCTGCTCCGACCAATGCTGCAAAGTGAAGATTCTCCTTGCCAACCCGGAGCCGTCCACACATGGCCCATCGCGTCAGTTAGTCCGATGCAGCGGCTTGTCTGGAGTTGGGGGCAAAGCTGACCTGCCGGCTGAGCGCCCGGACTTCCCAGTTTGACCCATGGCCTGCTTGCGGAAGACGTCGAGCGGATTGACGCGGCGCTCCGTCCCGCCCAGATAGCCGGCTACGCTGATCCGTCCTCCGGAACGAATCGCCTTGCGGCCGACTTTCGGATATCATCCCCAATCTGCCCTTTTTGTATCCCAGAGGAATCTAAGATGGCAGGAATGCGATCCGGGCTTGTTATATTGACAGCGCTGCTTTGGTCAGGCTCTGCCGCCGTGGCACAGCAAGCGGGCAAGCCCTGCGCCAACGATATCAAGACACTGTGCGCCGGCATTCAGCCCGGCGAAGGCAGGATCAAGTCCTGCATAAAGTCGCATTTGACCGACCTGTCACCAGCCTGCGAGGAACGCTTGCTCACGGTTGCCGTGGCCGGAAAGGTGTGCAAGGCCGACGTTGCGAAGCTGTGCGCCGGTATTGTGCCGGGCACCGGCGGTATCAGGGCCTGCATAAAATTGCACATGGCTGAGTTGAGAGATCCCTGCAAGGATGCGATGTCCCAGACCGCGGCGGGCAGGAAAATCCTAAGAGGGGATCTCTAGAAATCCTTCCGCGAGCGCGCCCCACCAGCGGCGATCAACGGAGCCTTTGCTACAATGGGGACAAATTGCGGCAGGCCTGTATCGAAGAACAGAGCTATCCAAGAAACACGGAAGCTAAAGACAAACGCCTGATTGACAAAATGCGGCCGGAGTAAAATGGTTTGACGTCTGCAACTGGCCCTTAGCCGAAGGTCATTGAGCGCGTGTCACGTCGGTTGTCAGGGGCAAACCGGGCGCCGATCCAACTTGGCGTCCACCGCTGCTTTCGATCCAACTCGGACATCCCACGATGTCTGCTTTTGCGCCGCCTGGGAAACGTGTGGCTTGCGCCGCTAAACCACGCAGCGGCGAGTTGAAGTCGAGTTCCATTACCTCTTTTTCCCGACTGAGGTAGCTCATGCCATGCGTGTTCGCCGACCCCGGCGTGCAGGAATTCATCCGCAGCGCCTGCATGACAAAGCTAGCCGAGATCTCGCGATCCTCGACATCAATTTGCAGGGGATCAACGTGCATCCAGTTGCCGAGGTAGTAAAGAGCCGAGGGCTGCCTCTCTTCTTCTTGAGTGGTTACGGCAGCGCAGGCGTGCCCGACGGATTTGAAGGAATGCCTGTCCTCATCAAACCCTGTTCGCTGGATGCGCTGAAGCGCATAATTGATGCTGTCCTACCGAATGGAGAGCCCGAAAAACCGCAAGATAAGCCGTGATCTGTTGTTTTGAAAATTGAACAGGGATGCAAACGTCGCGCCCGGTTGGGGCAATGAGAGTAGCCGATTGTTTCAATAATATCCCGTCGGCGCTGTTCCGCGAAGGAACACTGATCGCGTTGCACAGGGCGACGGTTGGCCTACAAAGTTAATCTAGGGCACCATACATTTGTTAGGGCCAGCGATGAATCGAGGGGCGGAGAATGTCGGCGGCGCCCAGCCTTGAGCCGGTGCGTCGTGGCGGTCCCGGCGTCTCGCCTCCAGCCCCGAAGGCGCTTGGGGCCGCTCACAAGGCATTTCAGTGCCGCCAGCCGTCCTTGTCGACCTCCACCCGAAAGCCTTCGGCATCCGCGGCACTTTACCTTCGTCGGTAACGCTGCAGGCCGGGCAGGGCGCGCCAGCGCCGCCACAGGTGCATGCGCGCGGGTCGTCCCAGGGACGGTCCTGATGGTTCTCGCAAACCCAGCCGCGATCGTCACAGTTGGCGCACGTCGTGGCCATTGCACCGGCGGCCAGGGGCTTTTCCTCGTTGGACATCAGGCCGACCCCGCCAGGGCAGCGCTAGCTGCATGTCGAAGCGCTTTGTGGCGTTAGCGGCGATGAAGGCTTGTAGCGCAGACGAGATCTCGGCGCCGGAGTCGGCTGCGATGGGACGGCTGGACGTCGGACTGAGGGCTCTCCGCTTGGCGGGCCGGACCACCAGATCGGCGGGGAAGCTGTCACATTACTTTGACAGACAGGTGCCGGTTTGGCAGGTGCTGGGATTTCAGAGCCCAGACCGGAATACGCGGCGAACTCTGCCGAGCGAATATACTCCGATTGTGCAGCGTTCAGCATCCTCTCAATTTCGGGAGTTAGGTGTGTTTAATGCTGAAATGACTGCGCCGCTCAGGGCGGTGCTCGGTAAGCGACGTTCGCGTCCCATTCGCAAAGGTTTGGCGTGGGGATTGCAGTCTGTTGATCAACGTGTTTGCAAATCGTTGGCGGGGGGTATGGAGGCGGCAACGACGGAGAATTACGAGGTGCGGCCGAACGACCAGGGCAGGAGCTCGTCGATCCGGGACTGCGGGTGACCGGTTGCGATCGCTTTGAGCGTCGCTTTCATCCAGACGTAGGGCTCCACGCTGTTGATTTTGCAGGTGGCGATGAGCGAAGCTATGCGCGCCCATGAACGACCACCTTCGTCGTGACCAGCAAATAAACTATTTTTACGCGTCAGAGTCAGCGGCCTGATTTGATTTTCGACGGGATTGGTGTCCATCTCAACGCAACCATCGTCGAGAAACAAGGTGAGGCCATCCCAATGGTTCAGGAGATAGGCGTAAGCGCTCCTTTCTACGCACCTATGCAGTTGAGCGCGGGGATGGGATGAGGTGTCCACCATGAACGAGGTGGACACCATCGATGATCACTCCAGAAGAACTTTTGAGACTTGAGACGGTCGGCGTGTTGCGCAATGGGCGGCGTCGCTATGATCCGGCCAGCAAACAGCGGCTGGTCGAGGCCTGTCTGCAGCCTGGCGTGTCGCTGGCGGGGCTGGCGTTGCAACACGGCGTGAACGCGAACCTGCTGCGCAAATGGGTGGCCAAGCGACAACGTCAGAACGGGGATGGCCAGCCGGAGGCGCCGATTGCGCCAGCCTTTGTTCCGGTTCGCGCGCCGTCGCCGTCGCCAACTCGATCTGCTGGCGCGATCGCGGTTTGCGCGACGGAGCGATCCTGTGCAGGGCGGCTGACGGCATCGATGCCCAACGGCGTGACGCTTTCGCTGGAAGGCGGCGACGCGCAGTTGCTGTCGGCGGTGATTGAAGCGCTGGGGCGTTGCGATGTTCCGGCTGGCGTCTGATCTTCGGGTCTACCTTCACCGCGAACCGATTGACTTCCGGGCGGGCATCAACAGCCTGGCGATCGTGGTCGAGCAGTCGATGGGGCTGGATCCGTTCCAGCGCGCGGTGTTCGCGTTCTGCAATCGTCGCCGCGACCGGATCAAGCTGCTGATTTATGACCGGTCAGGATTTTGGATGCTGCTGAAGCGGCTGGAGGCCGACAGATTCCACTGGCCCCGAAGTCAGGAGGCGGTGCTGACGCTGACGACGGAGGAGCTGCACTGGCTGCTTGACGGCATCAACATCGCGGCGGTGCGTCGTCATCCGGTGCGGCAATATCACAGCGTGGGCTGAGCGTGTTCGATGCGGGCGGCGTCATCAGCGCTATCGGATGACGCCGGCCACCGCATGGAACTCGGTTGACGCGGCGGCATGACTTCGATTCAAGACTACGATGAGTCGCAGGCCCACGACGCACGAGCTGGAAGCCTTGATCGCGGCGCACGCGGCCGAGCTCGCGGCGCTGAAGGCGGAGAACGAGAAACTCGCGCAACGCGTCCTGCATCTTGAGGAGCAGTTGCGCCTGGAGCGCTTGCGCCGCTACGCGCCGAAGAGCGAAAAGCTCAAGGAGCGCATCTTCAACGAAGCCGAGCAGGCCGCCGCTGAAAGCCGGGACGACGACGATGTCGAGGCGGTCGCCGTGCCGGACACGGGATTGCCGGAGGCTCCAAAGCCGGCACCGAAGACACGCGGCCGCAAGCCGCTGCCTGACGATCTGCCGCGCCAACGCGTCGAACATGATCTGGGTGAGGATCAAAAGGACTGTCCGTGCTGCCGCAATCGGATGCATCGGATGGGCGAGACCGTCACCGAGCAGTTGCACGTCGAGGTGAAGGCGTCAGTGCTGCAACATGTGCGGTTCAAATATGCCTGCCGTCACTGCGAGCGCACCGCGCTGAACACCCCGATCGTGACCGCGCCGATGCCGGCGCAGCCGCTGCCGGGTAGCGTCGCCACGCCATCGACGCTGGCGCTGGTGCTCGCCAACAAATACGTCGACGGCACGCCGCTGTACCGTGTGGCGGACGCGCTGGGGCGCGCCGACGTCAGCATCAGCCGCGGGACGCTGGGCAACTGGGTGATCCGGGCGAGCGAGTTGCATCTGCATCGGGTCTATGACGCGCTACAGCAAAAGCTCAGGTCGCAGCCCCTGGTCCACGGCGACGAAACCTGGGTCCAGGTTCTGAAAGAGGACGGCCGGGATGCGCAGGCCAAATCCTTCATGTGGGCCTATCGCAGCGGCCAGGACTGCGCGCAGCCGGTCGTGCTGTTCGATTACCAGCCCGGTCGCGGCCAGGAACATCCTCAGGCCTTCCTGGCCGGCTATCGTGGCTTGTTGATGAGCGACGGCTATGACGCCTGGGGCACGCTGACAGGCGCGACCCATCTTGGCTGTATGGCGCATGCGCGCAGGAAATTTACCGATGCGCTCAAGGCCAGGAAGACGCCCGGCGGTCCGCCATTGCAGGCGCTCAAGTTCTTCGAGGCGTTGTATGAGGTCGAGAGGGTGGCGCGCCAGACGCCGCCCGACGACGAAACGCGCGCCGCATACACCTTGCGGCTGCGCCAGCAGCATAGCCTGCCGGTATTGGCCGCCTTCCGGACCTGGCTCGACGACCAGGCGCCGAAGGTCCTCCCCGAAAGCTTGACCGGCAAGGCGATCGCCTATGCGCGCAACCAATGGGATTATCTGACCCGTTACACCAGTGACGGTCTCGCCCCGATCGATAACAATGTTCTGGAGCGCGACATCAGGCCGTTTTGCACCGGACGAAAAAGTTGGCTGTTCAGCGACACCGTTGCCGGCGCCAAGGCAAGCGCCGTGATCTACAGTTTGGTGCTGACATGCCGGGCATGCGGCGTCGATCCCTATGCATGGCTACGTCACGCGCTCACCGAATTGCCCCAGCGCGCGCCAGACGCCGATATCGAAGATCTGTTGCCGTTCAACTGCACCGCTCAAAAAAACCTGCCAGCTGAGAATAGCGGCTGACGTTCGAACGCTCAGGTCAACCAAGCCGTTCCGATGACACTGCTGGGGCCCGGCGTCACGCGACGCCGCGGCCAGCCGCGCGCGTAGCCTGTGCGGTAAAATACGCGCTTACAGATAGGCGATCGCCTTGCCCATCTCGCTGCCCGGCGACAGGCGAGCGGCTTGCTCGCGCAGAAACCTCTCGAGTTCAGCGACGAGCGGCCGTGATCGCTCGTTACGGGTCGTTTGCCGAGCCGGGGCGTCGGCGCCACGGATCTCCTTCTCGATCGCATAGAGTGCGGCGATGCGCGCGAGAACGGCTTCGGCGATGGGTGAGCCGGCTTTCGGAGTCGCTGCGATGATCTTGCGCCTTGAGTGGGACCAACATGCGGCCAGCCGCAGCGGCACGCCGCCTTTGCGCTTGGGCCGTGCGAGCCGATGATAGCCCTGGTATCCGTCGACCTGAAGGATGCCGTCGAAGCCCTCGAGGATGCGCTCAGCATGGTCACCACCGCGTCCTGGCGCGTAGTGGTAGACCACGATTGGTGGATCAGCGCCGCCGTGGCCGCGATCGTCGCGCAGGACAGCCCACAGATAGCCGGTCTTCGTTCGGCCCCGGCCCGGATCGAGCACAGGCGCCCTGGTCTCGTCTATGAACAAGCGGCCCGATTGCTTCATCACGACGCTCATGCGCTCGACCAGCGGCGCGAGGTGGAAGGCGACCGTTCCCATCCAGTCTGCCAGAACGGCGCGATCGATGAAGATGCCATGCCGAGCCAGAACCTGCGACTGACGATAGAGTGGCATGTGCTCGCTGAACTTGGCGACCGCCACCTGCGCCAGCAGCGCCTCGGTGGGGATGCCACCCTCCACGAGATGGGCGGGCGCCGGCGCCTGAGCAACACCGGTGCAGCCCTTTGCGCAGGCGTAGCGCGGTCGCACCGTCTCGATCACACGATACTGGGCGGCCATGACATCGAGACGGCGGGAGCGATCCTCGCCGATCTGGACCATCCGGCCGCAGCCGCAGGGACACTCGAGGTTCTCGGGTTCGATCACCTGCTCGATGCGCGGCAGGTGCGCGGGAAAGGCACGGGCAGCGCGCCTGGTCCGGCGGCTGGACGGCGCCGTGCCGGCGCGGCGCGCACGATCGTCCTGGCGTTCCTGGACTTCGGCGATGGCAATCTCGATGTCCTCGAGAACCAGTTGCATCTGATCGGGATTGAACTTTTCCGAGCGTTTACCGAAACGTGCGCGCTCGTACTCCTTCACGAGCAGTTCGAGGCGTTCGACGCTCTCTTTGGACGCAGCCAGTTCACTCTCGACATGAAGGCGCGCCGAGCATTCATCGTCTGCGCGACGACGCTCGGCTTCAATCATCGCTTCCTGCGCGCGGAAGAGCGCGCGCAAATCGGCGGGCAGCGCTGCAAGACGGGCGGGATCAAAGGGGGACGGCGGCACATCCGCAAGCTATCATCCCAAAGCCCCGCGCGAAACAGGTTGTCGGGTCTGAGTCAGTTCGCCGCAGCTGGCGTCGCGACAATCCGTTCGCCCACTCGCTTCCAGTTCTTGAGGAATGTCCCTGATAGTGAGTCTGACGAATCATTTCCGGAGGTGGTCGAGGTTCGGGACCCCCACCATCCTTTGTGGGGGCGCTCATATCGAGTGATTAGGAAGATCGGTCAGCGAGGCCGAGGCATTCCCGCTTCGTATGAAGTTGAGTATCGCGCAGGAAGCAGTCTTCTGATTCAAGCAACCGCAATCGAATATTATGAGCAAGAGGCAAATCAGATTAAGCTGAGTATGGAGGCTCTACTCGAGCTTTTATCGACAGCGGATTGTCCCGACGCACATGAGCATGGATCCAGCCGATCTTTGGTCGACGCTGACGCCCGCGCTCCGACGCCAGATCGTCGAAGACGTCGCCGCAATTTTGGCGGAGATCCCTCATGAAGTCCGAGCTGGTCACACCAAGCCACTTGGCGCGCAAAGCCGTAGTCTACATCCGGCAGTCGACGCCCCATCAGGTCGTAAGCAATCAGGAGAGCCTGCGCCTTCAATACGCGCTTCGCCAGCGCGCCCGCGAACTCGGATGGCGTGAGGCGGCCATCGACGTGATTGATGCCGATCTCGGGTTGAGCGGCGCGTCTATAGCACAGCGTAACGGCTTCAAGGAACTCGTTGGCCGTGTTGGCCTGAGTGAAGTGGGACTCATCCTGTCGATCGACGTGACCCGCTTGGCGCGTAATTGTACCGACTGGTATCCGCTCCTGGATATCTGTGGTCTACGTGGCTGCCTGATCGCCGACCGCGATGGTGTCTATGATCCGGGCACTCCCAACGGACGGTTGCTTCTCGGGCTGAAGGGTTCGATCTCCGAGCTTGAGCTACATACGATCCGCAGCCGGCTGACCGCCGGCCTGCTGGCCAAAGCCGAACGCGGCGAACTTGCGGTTATGCTGCCAATCGGGCTGATGCGGGACCCGAGCGGTGTGGTCGTTAAGGATCCCGACATGGCCGTGCAAGGGCGGCTCGGTCTCGTCTTCCAGTTATTCCTGCAGCTGCGCAGCGTTGCCAAGGTCATGCGAGCGTTGAACGAGCGTGACCTGGAACTGCCGCGTCGTGATCGATATGGCGATTTGTGCTGGACGCGCGCGACGCTGGCTGCCGTCGCGGCGATCTTGAAGAACCCCGCATACGCGGGCGCCTTTGTCTATGGACGAACCCGCTTCCGGCCGCCGAAGCGGGAGGGGGCCCTGCCACAAAAGGCTCCGCGGCCGATGGAGGAGTGGCGGATCGTCGTTAAAGATCGATATCCAGCCTATATCGACTGGCCAATTTATGAAAAAATCCGATCCGTCATCAGAGATAACCGAGCCGAATACATGCGCATCAAAACCCGCGGCGCGCCTCGCAATGGCGAGCTCCTGCTCCACGGCATTGCCTGGTGCGCACGATGTGGCCATAAGATGTACGTCCGCTACAAGGGCGGCGGCGAATATGTATGCAATCACCTGCGTACCCAGGAAGGTCAGCCAACCTGCCAACACATCCGCGCCGCCCATATCGATGCAGCCGTTGGCGACGCATTCCTAACCGCACTAGCGCCGGCCGAACTCGATGCCTTGTCGCGCTCCCGCCGGGTGCAGCAGCAGACGAACAATGCGCTACGCTCCAGTGCAGAACGAGAGCTCGAGCGCAAGCGATACACGGCGGCGCTCGCCGAACGGCAGTTCAACCGAGCTGATCCAGATAATCGGTTGGTCGCCTCGGAACTCGAGCGTCGATGGGAAGCGGCGCTAAACGACGTGCGCGCCGCCGAAGAGGCGCTTGCCCGACAGACGCCGCCCAAAGCCATCACACAAGTGGCCATAAGCAAGGAGCTCAACGACAAGGTCATCAGCCTCACCGGCCGCCTCCCGCAGATATGGGGTGACGAGACTATCTCGGATGCGCATCGCAAGGCGTTGTTGCGATGTCTCATCGAAAAGGTCGTTCTCGACCGCGGTGAGCGCGACTTGGCCCTGGCTAGGATCGTCTGGCGGGGAGGCGCCGTGACGGAGCTCGAAGTGAAGATGAGCGTCAACTCCGTCACCAGATTGACGCGAGGCACAGAGATGCGGGAACGCCTTCTGACGCTCGCTCGCGACGGCGTCCCAGACGACAAGATCGCCACAATCCTTACTCGGGAAGGTCACCGCTCTCCCCGTTGCGCCGATAAGGTGCTGCCTATCACCGTTGGGCGGCTCCGTCGTGCCGCCGCCATCAAGGTAACTGCCCAGCGCAGCCGATGGGAGCATGACGACTCATACCTCAGCCCGCCCGAACTGGCCCGAAGGCTCGAGATTCCAGTAAACTGGCTCTATGTTCAGATCCGAACCAAGCGTTTGCTAATTGATCGCCAGCCCAGCGGCGCCTATCTCTTCCCGAATACACCATCCGTTCTTCACGCCATCGGAGACCTTCGAAACCACGTCATCGCGCAACTTGATCTAAGAATCTGTCAGCCTAACAAGGAGGGGCATCTTCGAACTGCACGCGCGTCAGATGCATGACGCCGTCGCTGATCTGCGGCCACTCGAAACGACCATCGCGGCCAAGGCGCTTGTAGACCAAAACGAGGCCCGTGCCGTCCCATAGCAAAATCTTCAGCCGGTCGGCGCGCTTCGAACGAAAAACCACGATCAGGCCCGAATGCGGATCGAGCCCAAGCGTGTTTTGCACAAGACCGGCCAGCGCGTCGTGCCCGCACCGGAAGTCAACAGGACGCACAGCAAGCACAATCCGCAGTCCCTGCGCCGGAATGATCATGCGCCGCGCTCGATCGCAGTCACGATCTCCGCGATCCGCACCGCCGACACGTCCGCATCCAGGCGGACCGAAACCTTGCCAATCGTAATCTCGACGGGCCCCTCGCTCTTGCCTGACGCCACTGGATCGCTCAGCTCGATCGACACGAAATCCGCCGCGTCGTCCGTGACCAATGCGAGCCGGCCAGCACGCGCCAATCTGCGCCACCTCGTCAACTGCTGGGCCTTCACACCATAACGCCGTGCGACATCACATACCCGGGCGTCGGGCTTCATGCTCTCGAAAACAGCGCGCCCCTTGATCTCCGCAGACCATAACCGGCCTCCAGAACGCGTCCGGCGCGTAAGCTTCCCCACAAAGCCATCAGCTTCGGCTTCCTCCCCCGATTGTTCCATCGCCTTCAGTCTCCTCTTGGCTCTCTGACCAGCCAAGAATCGCAGAGCGAAAGCCGAAGCGAAACCAATCAATCAAATGGGAGAAAAGCTCCGCTTACGGTGCTCGAGGAAGTTTGCGAAAATATTCCTGTAAGCGAGACGGGCGCCAGAGCGTACGTTGCCTCGAAGCTGCTCGATGCTGCGGCACATGGACAGCTCTCAACCGACGCGTTGAAAGCGGCGGGTCTCAAGGCCTTGAACCCACCAACGATGTAACGGTGATGTGCCGCACGGCCTTCAGCGAAAGTTCGAATCGCCAGGCTCATGCCCGCCGGTTACGCTGGCGGGCCCAATTGGCGTACAATTTTGGATTGTGCGACCAAGTTGCAGGTGCTATTTTTTCCCGGCCATGTGGAGCGAGATACTAGTTCGTATCGCCATTATCTGTTTAGGGCTCACGCCTGTGGTGGCGCTAGCAGTGCTGACGTTCTGGAAGTAAGGCCGCCTCAGGTGGTGGTCGGTTTCAAGCTGGCGGGCCTACTCTTGGGCGCGATAGCCCTGGACGGCGAGTAGCTCTCTGATCCGCGCCACCTTCTTTTTGGCGCTGCTCGGTCCCTCTATGGTCTTCCGGATGTCCTCGACCAGACCCTCTAATCTCAGTCGATGCGCGCGGTCAGCTTCGCGGCGGCTGGCATCTGCAATCTCATCGAGAGCAACCATACGGCGAGTATTGCCGATTTTTCCCGATGCGTCAAAGCGCCGTTGGTGGGCCCTGACCCTGATCTGCCTCCTCGAAAGGCCGCCCCCAGCCCGCCTTCATCAGGTCCTCTTCACGCTTTCCGCGATTGCGCGTTCAACTTCTGCGGCGAGAACCGTCAGGTGATCAGCCAGCTTCGTAAAAAGCTCTCGTTTCTTCGGGTCGGTCGCCAAGTCACGGATGAGGGCGCACTCGGCGGCATCTGTGCGGAGCTTTTCCAATTGAGCCTGCATGTCTTTCATTGCAGCTATTCCGTTCCCTGAGGGGAACTGTACTGCCAAGGTTTGAAAGCGAACAGAGCTGAATGCCGAATTTTCCTAGGCTCGGGTCGCTGGATCGACGCAGTCCAGCACCTCCAGCGGCCCCGGCCTTCCACACCTCAAAAGCCCCCCACGGCCGGGGCCGTCTTTCAAGTGGCATCAATTAGCCCAAGCCACCGACAGGCGCTTTGGCGTTCCAGTCGAAGTCCGGCCGAACGTCGGCACCGCGAGACCCACAGCCCTGGCAGACAAATCGCGGCTCGAGATCCGATAGCCTTACCTTGTCAAGCCAATGGTCGGCATCCAGAGCAACGTGATGGCCGCAATGGCAGTAGACCAGGACGCCACGCAAGCCCATTTCGCGCATCTCGCCGAAGGTGATCTTGACGGGGCGGCCGTGAACGTGTGCAGGCGTGTGGCGTCGAACAGGACGAGGCATGCCGAGATCAAAGTGCCGTCGTGAGCACCTTGCAAATTATCGATTCCTAGCGGCTCGGGAAGCGCGCGAGCTACTGCCGGTCGTGGGTACGACCAACTCAATTGAAGGTATGAAACCTCAGCTTTAACGAACCATCCGCTTGGCGTTCGAAGACGTGCATGGCAAGTCCACTGAAGGGAGCCGGTTTGCCCTCCTTGTCCTTGCCCGTGGCGCTCCACTTAGCTGTGCCGACGACGACCTTGTCGTCTCCGCCCGCGTCGATAACCTCCAGCTTGTGGCCGGTCACACCATTCGCGAAAAACCCGGCAAAGAACTTTTCGATCTCCGCCGGGCCTGACGCGACTTCGTGCGTCGGCGGCAGCACCTTGGCGGTTGGGACATAGTTGGCAGCGACGGCCTTCGCGTCCTGTTTGTTGAATGCAGCATCAAAGGTGACGTAGGCTTTCTCGACGTCGGCCTTGGCGTCAGCGGCGAGCGTTATCGCCGGAGCGGCGATGAGCAGACAAAAGGCTAATGCTGATGCTTGAATAATGCGCATGGAAACCTCCCATCTTGGGTTTGGCGCATACAATATCGAGGGATGCACCCTCAATTTCTGACTCCTCGGCTGGGTGCTTCCGGCGCCGAGGGGATTGTCGATCAGTGGCGTATGAATAATTGGTCATGTCAGGAAGCTCTCAAGCAACGGGCCTTCGATCATCTCGACCGAGGTGATCTTAAGAACGCGGTCGCCTCGTTTGTCGGCAATATGAACGCGCGTCCCGATTGCGAATTGCCACAGCACTTGGCAACGCTTGGCGCTTCGCTGCTGACGGCGAACGATGCGCTCGGCTGGAGGACGCTCATTGAAGAATTGAGGTGATCGTCCGATGATCAACACGCGGGATCGGAAATGAAGGAGCGCGACAAGGCGTCTCCTCCATCCAGGTTCTTGGTTCGCCAGGGGTCCAAGGAGCTATGGCGGAATCTGGGTGATGACGGTGTGAGGAAGGCGGCGTATCGAGGCGGGTGACGAGCCTGCCAGAACCTCTCGAGGAGAGCGATACGCCATGACCGAGACTACCAATGTTCTTGCTTTCCGTCAGCCGTCCGCGGTTGATGATCCACTGACCGATATCGTTCGAGCCGGCGCGCGGGACCTGCTTGCCAGGGCGATCGAGATCGAGGTTGGCGCGTTTCTGGCCAGCACGGCCAATCTGACGCTGCCCGACGGTCGAGCGCGCCTGGTCCGACATGGGCACGGTCCGGTGCGCGAGATTGCGACCGGCATCGGTCCGGTGGAGGTCGCTCGTCCCAAGGTCCGCGACCGCGGAGCGAGCGGGCCAGGCGACCGCCTCCGCTTCAGTTCGGCAATCCTGCCGCTATGGGCGCGGCGGACGAAGAGCCTGGATGCCTTGATCCCGGTCCTCTATTTGCGCGGCATCTCGACCGGCGACTTCCAGGAGGCGCTCTCGGCGCTGCTCGGCAAGGATGCGCCGAACCTGTCGCCTTCGGTGATCGCCGGCCTGAAGGCCGATTGGCAGGTCGAGTACGAACGCTGGCAGAGACGCGATCTGTCGGCGCGTCGCTATGTCTACATCTGGGCCGATGGCGTGTACCTGCAGGCCCGCATGGAAGATCACAGCGAATGCATGCTGGTGCTGATTGGCACCACGCCGGAAGGCAAGAAGGAGCTGATCGGCTTCCAGGTCGGCGTGCGCGAGAGCGCGCAGAGCTGGCGCGAACTCCTGATCGACCTGCGGCAACGCGGGTTACGGATTGCCCCGCAACTCGCCATCGGCGACGGCGCCCTCGGCTTCTGGAAGGCACTGGACGAGGCCTTTCCCGGCACGCGGCACCAACGATGCTGGTGCCATAAAGTGAGCAACGTACTCGACAAGGTCGCCAAATCCGTGCAGGGCCCCATGAAGAACGACCTGCGGAACATCTATCTGGCCCCACACCGGGCCGAAGCTGAAACCGCGATCGACGTCTTCGTCGAGAAATACCACGTCAAATACGGACGTGCGGTGGAGTGCCTGATCAAGGATCGCCATGCGCTGCTCGCCTTCTTCGACTTCCCTGCTGAGCACTGGATCCACCTACGCAGCTCGAACCCGATCGAGAGCGTCTTCGCCACGGTGCGCCACCGAACGGTGCGGACCAAGGGATCGCTGTCGCAACAAACTGCGAAGCTGATGGTGTTCAAGCTCATCGACGCCGCATCGAAGACCTGGCGGCGATTGAAGAGCACGAACCAGTTGCCGAAAGTCATCGCCGGTGTAAAGTTCATCGACGGAATCGAAGTCATTCCGAACACTGAAAGCCACGCCGCCTGATCAGGCCGCGTCACCCAAAATCAGCCATAGCTCGGTCCAAGGGCTGGATGGTTTATGATCGGCAACGTGCCTGTGACGCGGCGCACGTATCAGGGCGTTTGTTTGAATGCCTCGAAAGAAACCCGCGCCTGTGCCAAGGCTTTCGTCATGCGAGCGCGGTGCTCTTCGGTGAAATGAATATTTGGACGGACTTGGGTCGTCGTGAGAAATTCGAAGAAGTTTAGCGCAATCGGCATGATGTTCAGCATGTATTTGAGTTCAATCCCCCAACCAGTCGGATGGAAGTGGGCGAACTGACGTCGCAGGTTGTCGTTCAGTCGTTGAAGGTTCCGATAATCCTCCGCCGACAGCTCGGGCACGGGCCCTTCCATCAGTTCAGGTTTTCCGATCCGCTCAAGTAAAACATTGTAATCGGCCATTATCGTTCGTGGTCGATCCGAGGTAGGGTTGTCCAGCCACACCCGATTCTGTCGTCTAGATTTATCGGTGAGCGCGCCACAACCGTCTGTGCCGCTGAGTGCGATCACCATCGCACCCTGTACGGCGTTTTGCATGGCAGTGATAACCCACTTCCACTGCGACGGCCGTCTCTGAAGGTCGATAGATTGTGAGGCAACCAGCTCGATGGCGGCTACCGCATCTTCATACTCGTCGAAGTGGATGAACTCGTTTCCTTCTGACGCGTCATCCAGCAACCAATCGTCGCCGCCGCCGCAATCGCTTTCATCTTCACTCATCGGTCGTTCCCCATTCGCGCGTCGAAAAACATCGACCGGACATGGCACCGCAGAGCGAGAGCGACATCACAGTCAGGTTTCATAGATCGCTCGCCCTGTGTTCATGATGAGCGGGTCTTCCACGGCCTCGATTGCGCGACGCGCAATCGTGAAGATCGCGCCAACATCAGCTTCAGTGAACTGATCGGCGTGCAGTGTTGCATCCGTCAGCCAGTCGTCGCGATAAAGGCCAATCTGCTTGGCCTTGTCGAGGGCACCGACGTGAACATTAGACATGAACTGTCCTTCGCGGCTCAGCCTGAAGGCCTCAGCGACGCGATGGACAAGCTCTTCATTATCGACTTCGGCGCTAAACTCTCGGACCGCGACTGAAGCAAGCAGCAGTGAACTGACGGCAGCCTGCTTTCGGATGTGCGCGCTACGCCGAGCAACGGGCTTTGAGAGCGGCGCAGCGCTCCCCCAAATATCGAGGATCACCTTTCCGATTTCTTCGACGCCCAGCACGGCAAGCGCAAAGGCGCTGGCAAAGCGGGTGTGGTCGAACAACAGTTTTGAATCCTGCAAGAGCCGCGCAGCATTTGCGATGACCGCAGTGCGTTCATTTGGGTCCATGCTGCAATATCGCAGCACACCGGGCAGCCCCGCCACGCGAACCCAATCAGTCCGGGGTCTTTTCCACCGCCCGGTTTTCCACCGGGCTCCATCATGCTCCACAGAAATTCATGCGTAGCGCCTTTGCTGATAAGCCAGCCGGATCGCGACACAAATACGAAACACCATTCCCATCGCATTGATTTCTATACGGTTCTTGTCCGAACACACTCCCTGCGCAGGGAAAAGCGGCCCGCGGGAGCTGTGACCTGGCTCAGAATCGGTCGGCATATGCAATCAGGCGGCGAGCCGTGGCCCCTTCCTGCGCCAGGGCCTTAGCGACAGGCCCGGCGACGATCCGCCTCAGTTCGGCCGCGACGCCGTCCAGCACCGCGCGTTTCTCCTTCATCCGCTTGGAGTGGTTGTAGACCTTGCCGGTAACGGTCGGCACGATCTGTTCTGATTTTTTGCTGGCGACGTGGTCGAGGCACTTCGCGATCGAAGCATCGTCGAAGCCGAGGTCGCCGGCTAATGTCGCTGCCGTCCGGCGCAAGTCGTGCGGCGTGAATGGCTTGAGGCCCAATAGCTCGCAGAGCCCAGGCGTTTTGGTCTTGTCCTTGTTCTTCTCAAGCTTGGTGCCGCGCAGCGCGTCGGCCATCGCCTTGCGGTGAACCGGCTGGCCCTTGTACATGGGGCTCTCGAACACAAACTGCTGATCATCCGAGGCCAGCGCTTCCTTAATGATCTCGACTGCCAGATCGGACAACGGCTGCTGGATCACCCGCCGCTTCTTGACCCGCTTGAGGGGGACGTCGAAGCGCGGATGCTCGCCGTCGAGGTCAAACAGCTCATCCCGATGTGCACCGAGCAATTCACGTGAGCGCAGCATGGTGACCAATTCGAGCTTGAGCGCGAGCCGAGTTCGGCGGTCATAGGGAAGGTCGTTGCGGTCGAGGCCATGCCAGAAGATCCTGATCTCGTCCGCGGAGAGGACGCGGGTGCGGGGATGCTCCGGGTCGAGCTTCGGCAGGTTAACACAGGGGCTGGCGGTCACGTAGTCGCGCCCGGCTTCGGCCGCCCAGTTGAACAGGCCAGAGGCCGCCTTGCGCATGTGGCGCGCGTTGCTGACCGATGGCTTGCCGAACTTACCCGCGACGATATCGTTCGACAGCGTCGCGATGTCGTGCTTGGTGACCTCCATGGCCAGCTTCTTGCCGAGGCGGGGGCGGATGAGGCGGTTGAGGTGGCTTGCCGTGTTCTCCCAGCTCTCCAGCCGCGGGCGCATCTCGCCGTCCGGCTTTTTGACCGGCACCTTCATCCACTTGATGCGCTCGTCGATGATCTCGGTGACGGTCTTGCCGCGTTTCACGTTCATAGCCTTCTGGTCGCGGAAGGTCTCGGCCACGGCCTCGCCCCCCATGGCCTTGAGGCCATAGACCTTGCTGCGGGCGTCCTCGACCGTGAAGGTCTCAGGATTGTAGATGCCGAGCCATCCGGTGCGCTGCTTGCCGGTCTGCCGGTCGGTGAACTTGAAAGAAAAGGTCGCGACGCCCGCCGCGGTGATGCTGACGTAAAGGCCAGGGCACTTGCGGTCGTAGAACTTGGTCCTTTGGGCGACCCGCTTCTCGCACAGGCGATCGGTGAGGATCACGCTGCTATTACGGCCCCGCTTGCCGGCGGGGGAGGGGACAATGCTACTATTCATGTGGTTTCGGCTCCTAAGGCTTGAGACCAAAGGGCTCGGCTTCTTGGACTTTCAGTTTGTCGTGCGGACGCTGAAAGGCTTAGGGCCGGGCCCTTATTTTGGTGAAGCCCGTTGAAACAGCTTGCATCAGGCTATTCGAAAAGCGCTTCTTTTAAAGAGATTTCTTAGTTTCGGCGTGTTTCACCGAATGCCAAAATATAGACGTGTGGTCCTGGCCGTCGTTGCTACGGTCAAGCTCTTGCGGATGCGGCAGTCGCGTCAACCGGCGCGATGTCGGCGACTTTCGCGAGAGTGAGGGAGGCCAGAACGAACTCGGCTCCCGGGAGAGCACGGCATAAGCCGTCCAACCACTGCGCAGGGAAGGCCGAGTGATTGGCTACACCTGTATGCTGCTGTGCGGTTTCTCTGCGTGTGCTTTCGCGCAGCAGACCGCGGGTGCCGTCGGGCACCCGGCCTTCCCTGCGCCCTCTCGATTGAGAGGGTGGAGCGATCAAGCAAAGCTCGGGCGAAATCCGCCGCGAGGATGCGAAGGCGTGTCTGCGATTTACGATGCGAGTTGGAGGATGACGCCGATGCATCTCGCTCCGTCATTGCGAGCGCAGCGAGGCAATCCAGAATCCGTCAGCGGAAAGACTCTGGACTGCTTCGCTGCGCTCGCCACGACCATGTGGAGAGTGCGTGTCCACTGCCGGGGATGGCGGGGCTTGGTGATGTCGACAGCGACTCACTCCAAGGTGTGGTGCGTGATCGGGCGCGTCATACCCGCCTGGAAATCTCAGGTTGTGGATTGTCATCTTCGCGGGGGTATCCCAGTAGGCCGATCCGTGTCTTCCCGGTAACGAATGTGCCATCCACGCAACACTCCTTCCGGATTAAGCCCTCATCGTCAGCCGTTCGCATCACCGCCGCTTTTTAGCCACACCCGAACATGAATAAAATTGCTCGAATGTTTTAGGGGCAGCGGCGGTCCTCGAGGCGAACGGGAAATCCCAAGGTCGATTCAAATCTTGGGTCTGATTTTTCGGGTCTGAAAGGGTTGGCCGGGGAAACTGGTTTGCGATGAACGCAAAGACCAACATCAAGCAGAGGCTGCCGAGCCGTCACGTGACGGAAGGTCCTGCGCGCGCGCCCCATCGGTCCTACTTCTACGCCATGGGTCTGACGACGGAGCAGATCCACCAGCCCTTCGTCGGCGTCGCCTCCTGCTGGAACGAGGCCGCGCCCTGCAACATCGCTTTGATGCGCCAGGCGCAGGCGGTGAAGAAGGGCGTCGCGCATGCCGGCGGCACACCCCGCGAATTCTGCACCATCACCGTGACCGACGGCATCGCCATGGGCCATGACGGCATGCGCTCCTCGCTGCCGTCGCGCGAATGCATCGCCGATTCCGTCGAGCTAACCGTCCGCGGCCATGCCTATGACGCCCTCGTCGGCCTTGCCGGCTGCGACAAGTCGCTGCCGGGCATGATGATGGCGATGGTTCGCCTCAACGTGCCCTCGATCTTCATCTATGGCGGCTCGATCCTGCCCGGCAATTTCCGCGGCCAGCAGGTCACCGTGCAGGACATGTTCGAGGCCGTCGGCAAGCACTCGGTCGGCGCCATGTCGGACGAGGATCTCGACGAGATCGAGCGCGTGGCGTGCCCCTCGGCGGGTGCCTGCGGCGCGCAGTTCACGGCCAACACCATGGCGACCGTCTCGGAAGCCATCGGCCTTGCGCTGCCTTACTCGGCCGGTGCTCCGGCACCGTATGAAATCCGCGACGCCTTCTGCATGACCGCGGGCGAGAAGGTGATGGAGCTGATCGACCAGAACATCCGGCCGCGCGACATCGTCACCCGCAAGGCGCTGGAGAATGCGGCCGCCGTTGTCGCGGCCTCCGGCGGCTCGACCAATGCTGCGCTGCACCTGCCGGCGATCGCGCACGAGTGCGGCATCAAGTTTGACTTATTCGACGTCGCCGAAATCTTCAAAAAGACACCATATGTCGCGGATTTGAAGCCGGGCGGCCGTTATGTCGCCAAAGACATGTTTGAAGTAGGTGGCATCCCGCTTCTGATGAAGACGCTGCTCGACAACGGATTTCTCCACGGCGACTGCATTACGGTCACCGGTCGAACGATCGCCGAAAACCTCAAGAGCGTGAAGTGGAATCCGCACCAGGATGTGGTGCACCCGGCAGACAAGCCGATCACCGTCACCGGTGGTGTGGTGGGTCTGAAGGGCAATTTGGCGCCAGAAGGTGCGATCGTGAAAGTCGCGGGAATGTCCAACCTGAGGTTTACCGGTCCGGCACGCTGCTTCGACCGGGAAGAGGACGCCTTCGAGGCCGTCCAGAACCGCACATACCGCGAAGGCGAAGTCATCGTGATCCGCTACGAGGGCCCAAAGGGCGGCCCCGGTATGCGGGAAATGCTCCAGACCACCGCGGCGCTGACCGGGCAGGGCATGGGCGGCAAGATCGCGCTCATCACTGACGGCCGCTTCTCCGGCGCCACCCGCGGCTTCTGCATCGGCCATGTCGGGCCGGAAGCCGCCATCGGCGGCCCGATCGGGCTGCTCGAGGATGGCGACATCATCGAGATCGACGCGGTCGCCGGCACCCTTAACGTAAAATTGAGCGACCAGGAGCTTGCCCAGCGCAAGACCAAATGGAGCGCTCGCGCGACTAACCACACGACGGGCGCGCTCTGGAAATATGCTCAGCAGGTTGGACCAGCGGTCGGGGGGGCGGTCACCCATCCGGGCGGTGCGCACGAGAAACAGTGCTATGCGGACATCTAGGCGTGCCATTGTTGCGTTTGTGTTAGGGGCCAGTGCGCTGGCCGTGCCGGCGCTCGCCTTCGACGGCGCGCCGGTCAACCAGAAGGACGCGACCATCCCTGTCGTGACCACCTTGCCGGGGGCCGCGGGTGCGGTGCGCAGCAAGGTGCCGCCGGCGACCCAGGAAACCTCGCTCAGCGCCCTGCAATATGCCGCCGAGGGCGGCCATCCGATCGCGCAGTGGAAGCTCGGCCGCATGTACGCCAATGGCGACGGCGTGGCCCAGGACGACGTGCGCGCATTCGAATATTTCAGCCGGATCGCCAACGCGCATGCGGAGGACAGTCCCTCGGCGCCTCAGGCGCAGATCGTGGCCAATGCCTTCGTCGCGCTCGGCCGCTACTATCTCAGCGGCATCCCGAATTCGAAGATCAAGCCGGACCAGGACCGGGCGCGGGAGATGTTCTCCTATGCGGCCTCCTATTTCGGCAATGCGGACGCGCAGTACGATCTCGCCCGACTGTATCTGAAGACGCCGGACGCCTCGCGCGAGGATTTCCGCTATGGCGCGCGCTGGCTCGGGCTCGCCGCGCAGAAGGGCCAGCATGAGGCCCAGGCGCTGCTCGGCCAGATGCTGTTCAACGGCGATCGCCTGCCGCGGCAGGCCGCCCGCGGCCTGATGTGGCTGACGCTGGCGCGCGACAGCACCGGCAGCGAAGAGACCTGGATCAAGGAAAGCTACAATCGCGCCTTCGCGAAAGCCTCGGACGACGACCGCGCCATGTGCCTGCAAATGCTGGAACAGTGGGTGCAGGGCCGCCGGGAGTAATCACTGTACGCAGTCATTCCGGGGCGATGCGAGGCATCGAACCCGGAATCTCGAGATTCCCCGGTGCGCAATTGCGCACCTGAGGTTCGGCTCTTCGAGCCGCCCCGGAATGACGACGATGATGGCTTACGCCGCCTCGAGATCCAGATCCGCCCATACCGGCACGTGGTCCGACGGCTTCTCCCAAGCCCGCACATAGCTGTCGATGCCGACATTGGCGAGCCGGTCGCTGGCCTGCGGCGACAGCAGCAGGTGGTCGATGCGCAGGCCATGGTTCTTCTGCCAGGCGCCGGCCTGGTAGTCCCAGAAGGTGTAGAGGCCCGGCTCGTCGGTGACGGCCCGCAAGGCATCGGTCAGGCCGAGGCCGAGCAGGGACTGAAAGCTCTCCCGCGTCTCCGTCTTGAACAGGGCGTCCTCGGTCCATGCCGCCGGATTGTGGACGTCGCGGGCATGCGGGATGACGTTGAAGTCGCCTGCGAGGATGAGCGGCTCCTCGGTCTTGAGGCGCTCCTTCGAATATTCAAGAAGTCGCGACATCCATTTGAGCTTATAGGGATATTTCTCGGTCCCGACCGGGTTGCCGTTGGGCAGATAGAGGCAGGCGATCCGCAGCACCCCGTGCTTGAGCGTCACCACGCCCTCGAGGAAGCGGGCATGGCTGTCCTCGTCGTCGCCGGCCAGCCCCGACTTGGTCTCGTCGAACCGGAGCTTCGAGAGCAGGGCGACGCCGTTGAAGGTCTTCTGCCCATGCGTGACCACGTTGTAGCCGAGCGCCTCGATCTCCAGGCGCGGGAAGGCCTCATCGACGCATTTGATCTCCTGGAGGCAGACGATGTCCGGCTGGCACTCCTTCAGCCATGTCAGGAGCAGGTCGATCCGCTGCCGGACCGAGTTGACGTTCCAGGTGGCTACTCTGATGGGCATTTCGACGGCTCCGGGCAGGGGCAGCCGTTAGAACAAAATGCAAACGCCTCCGTCAAGGACGCCGCAAAATCTCCCACAAAATTAACCCGGCTTAAGCGGACCGCAGGCCATTGATACGGAAAAGGTTCCACGGATGGGATGGCGGGTCGAAACTTCACAACAGGCTGAGCCGCGCGACGGACTGGTCGGCGCGTTCCTGTATTGGCTGGGCGGCTTCGAGATCGAGGACGGCCTGACCGCCGATCTCAGCGAGGGCGAGCTGGGCCGGATCCGCGCCAAGCAGATCGACGCGGTGACGCGGCTGATCCCGGTGACGATGGCCGTCGCCATGCTCAACGTCGCCATTGTGCTGATCCTGTTCTGGGGCAGGGGCTGGAACGACTTCCTCGCGATCTGGGGCCTGACGCTCGCCGCCACCGCCTCGCTCGCGGTACGTTCGTGGCGGCGGTCGCATCGGAACCCGCCGCAGGAGGCTTCGCCCCGCGCCGCACGGCACATGCTGCGGCAGGCCTTCTTCCTCGCCGCGATCTGGGGCACGCTGCCACTCGCGGTGTTCAGCCACATCGAGCCGACCAGTCAGCTGATCCTGGCCTGCCTGATGGTCGGCGTGATGTCCGGCGGCGCCTTCACGCTCTCGACCTTCCCGCGCGCCGGCCTCGTCTATCTCGCCACCATGACGGTCGGCTGCGCCGGCGCGCTGCTTTTGTGCGGCGCCGGGCCGTATCTGGTGACCGCGGGGTTCCTGCTGCTGTTCGCGTTCTTCATGGCGCGCAACATCGTCTCGCAAGGCAACCTGTTCCTCGGCAATCTCAAGGCCCAGCTCGAGCTCGAGCGTCAGACCGAGATCATCTCGCTGCTGCTGAAGGATTTCCAGGAGAACGCCAGCGACTGGCTGTGGCAGACCGACGCCGAGGGACACCTGGTTGACGTGCCCGAGCGCTTCGCCGATGTGGCGCAGCTGCCGCTTCCGCTGCTGAAGGGCTCGCATTTCGCTGACGTGCTCGACATGCTTTGCCCCGAGGACAAGAGCGCGGCCTACAACATCGTCGGCCTGATGGAACATGCCGAGCCGCTGCACGAAATGAACCTCAAGGTCGTTGCCGGCGGCGAGGCGCGGCTGTGGTCGTTGACGGCGAAGCCGGCCTACGACCGCGACGGCCAGTTCCTCGGCTATCGCGGCTTCGGCCGCGACGTGACCGAGCGCTGGCGCGCGGAAAAGGCCGAGGCCGAGAGCCGCGCCAAGTCCGACTTCCTCGCCGTGATGAGCCATGAGATCCGTACGCCCATGAACGGCGTGCTCGGGCTCGCCAGCATGCTGCTCGAGACCAAGCTCGATCCGGAGCAGCGCGAGGCCGTCGCCACGATCCGCGAGTCCGGCGACAACCTGCAGCGCATCCTCAACGACATCCTCGATCTGTCCAAGCTCGAGGCCGGCCGCTTCGCATTCGAGGCGATCGACTTCGCACCGCAGGCGCTGGTCGAGACGGTCGCGACCGTCGTGCGCGCGAGCGCCAAGAGCAAGGGGCTCACGGTCAAGGTCGAGCTCGATCCGAACCTGCCGCCGACGCTGCGCGGCGACGTCGCGCGCATCCGCCAGGTGCTGCTCAACCTCGCGTCGAACGCGGTGAAGTTCACCGACGACGGCGAGGTGACGATCTCGGCCACCTGCCAGACGCGGCGGGACCTGCTGGCGACCGTCGAATGGACCGTCAAGGACAGCGGCATCGGCATCGCGCCCGAAAAACTCGGCCTGCTCTTCAGCGATTTCGCCCAGGCCGACGCCTCGATCAGCCGCCGCTTCGGCGGCACCGGGCTGGGGCTCGCGATCTCCCGGCGCATCATCGAGCAGATGGGCGGCACGATCGGCGTCACCTCGACGCCGGGCGAGGGCTCGACCTTCCGCTTCACGCTGGTGCTGCCCTGGAGCCAGGCGCCGGCATCCGACCAGGCGGCCGGCCGCGACGAGGCCGACGAGCTCAAGGCGCATATCGCCGAGCTCGACCGGCCACTGAAGGTGCTGGTCGCCGAGGACGATGCCGTCAACCGCCTGGTCGTGAGCAAGATGCTCGGTGCCTTCGATGTCGAGCTGCGCGTCGTCACCGACGGCGTCGAGGCCGTCGCGGCGGCCTCGGAGGGGGACTACGATGTCGTTCTGATGGACGTGCGCATGCCCGACATGGACGGCCTTGCCGCAACCCGGGCGATTCGCGCGCAAGGCGGCCGCTTCGAGGCCCTGCCGATCATCGCGCTCACCGCCAACGCCTTCCCCGAAGACGTCAAGATCTGCCACGAGGCGGGCATGTCGGACTTTTTGGCAAAGCCGCTGCGCAAGCCCGCGCTGGTCGCGGCGTTGCTGCGGGCGCTGAACCACGTGGCATCGGACGACGCGCCGCTTCAGCCGGAGCTGATGCCGGTCGAGGTCGAGTGGACAGAGGAAGAAAGGCAGATCACCGGCGCGTAAGCGCTCAGATCGAGAAGCTGGTCCCGCAGCCGCAGGACGCCGTCGCGTTGGGATTGTTGACGCGGAACGAGGCGCCGATCAGGTCGTCCACGAAATCGACCTGCGATCCCGCCAGGAAAGGCTGGGAGGCGGAATCGACCAGCACCACCGCATTGTCCTGCTCGATCACGAGATCGTCGTCGGTGCGGTCGCGGTCGATGTCGAACTTGTACTGAAAGCCGGAACAGCCGCCGCCCTCGACCGAGATGCGCAGCATCGCGCCTGACCCTTCACCCTTGAGGATCTCCCCAATCCGGCGTGCGGCCCGGTCACTGATGGTCACGGCAGTCGTCATTTCAGGTCTCCGATCGTCGGCGGCGTCATACCAAGGTTACTTGCCCAATTCATTTGGTATCCCGCGTCCGGCATAGTTAAGTGCCACCATACGCAGAATCAAATGGATAGGGACTAAATTCGCCGTGTCCGTCGGAATGGCAGCCTCCCACGCGCCCTATGCCTGCGACCCCGATCGCAGCCGCGGCCGGCTGGTCGCCGAGCCGCCGAGCCGGACCCGCAGCCCGTTCCGCCGGGATTGCGACCGGGTGATCCACTCAACCGCGTTCCGCCGCCTGAAGTACAAGACCCAGGTGTTCGTGTTCCACGAGGGCGACCACTACCGCACCCGGCTGACCCATTCGCTGGAGGTGGCGCAGATCGCTCGCGCGCTGGCCCGGCAGCTCGGGCTCGACGAGGACCTCACGGAAACCCTGGCGCTCGCACACGATCTCGGCCATCCGCCGTTCGGGCACGCCGGCGAGCGGGCGCTGGATGCCTGCCTGAAGGAATTCGGCGGCTTCGACCACAATGCCCAGGCCTTGCGCGTCGTCGCGGCGCTGGAGCACCGCTATCCCGAATTCGACGGGCTCAACCTGACCTGGGAATCGCTGGAGGGCATCGTCAAGCACAACGGCCCTCTGACCGATCGCAGCGGTGCGCCGGTCGGACACTATCGCGAGCATGGCATTCCCGTCGGCATCGCCGACTACATCAAGGTCTACGATCTCGAATTGTGGAGCTTCGCCTCGCTGGAGGCGCAGGTCGCCGCGATCGCCGACGACATCGCCTATGACGCCCACGACATCGACGACGGCCTGCGTGCCGGCCTGTTCGACCTCGACGATCTCAAGGCGATGCCGCTCACAGCTGCGATCATCGCCGAAACCTCAGCGCATTATCCCGATCTCGAAGATGTCAGGCGCGGCGCCGAACTGGTGCGCGAGCTGATCTCGCATCTGATCGGTGCGGTGTTTGCGGAGGCGCAGAAGAACCTTGCCGCCACCAAGCCGCAATCGGCCCAGGACGTGCGCCAGCAGAGCCGGGCGCTGATCGCGTTTCCCGCTGACGTCGCTGAGGAGGAGGCCGCCATCAAGCGCTTCCTCTACCAGCACATGTACCGTCACAAGCGGGTGATGCGGGTGATGGGGGAGGCCGAACAGATCCTGTTCGACCTGTTCGCGAAATACCTGAAATCGCCGGCCGAGCTGCCGCCGGAATGGCTCACGGGGGCGGAGGCGGACAATGAGGGCGACCGGGCCCGGCGGATCGGCAATTTCATTGCCGGAATGACCGACCGTTTCGCCCTGACCGAGCACCAGCGGCTCTTTGACTCGACCCCGGATTTGCGTTAGGCGGCGGCCATGCCCGACACATCCTCATCCCTGCACCTGTTCGCTGACGTGCTCGCACGCGTACACGCCGCCTGCCGCGCGCTCGCGGCGGATGCCAGCTGGCCCGAGGGCATCGATTTCTCGCGCGTGGTGGTCGAGCCGCCGCGCGATGCCTCCCATGGCGACATGGCGACCAACGCCGCCATGGTGCTTGCGAAAGAGGCAAAGGCGAAGCCCCGCGATCTCGCCGAGCAGATCGCCGAGCGGCTGCGCGCTGACGCGCTGATCGCCAAGGTCGATGTCGCCGGCCCCGGCTTCATCAACCTGACGCTGAAGCCTGCCGCCTGGGCAGAAGCGCTGCGGACGGTGCTGCGCGAGGGCGCCGATTACGGCCGCGTCCGCGGCGGCTCGAAGGTCAACGTCGAATACGTCTCGGCCAATCCGACCGGACCGATGCATGTCGGTCATTGCCGCGGCGCCGTGTTCGGCGACGCGCTGGCAAGCCTGCTCCAGTTCGGCGGCCACGACGTCACGCGCGAATATTACATCAACGATGCCGGCGCGCAGGTCGACGTGCTCGCGCGCTCCGCGTTCCTGAGGTATCGCGAGGCGCTCGGCGAGGACATCGGCGCGATTCCGGAGGGCCTCTATCCGGGCGACTATCTGAAGCCCGTGGGGCAGGCGCTGGCGAAGGAGCATGGCGACAAGTTGCGTGCGATGACGGAAGCCGAATGGCTTCCGACCGTGCGCGCCAAGGCGATCGCGATGATGATGGACGAGATCAAGGACGATCTCGCCGCCCTCAACATCCGCCACGACGTGTTCTTCTCGGAGCGCTCGCTGATCGAGAGCGGCAACAACAAGGTCGCCGAGACCATCGATTTCCTGAAGGCCAAGGGCGACATCTACGAAGGCCGCCTGCCACCGCCGAAGGGGGCGCCGGTCGAGGATTGGGAAGATCGCGAGCAGTTGCTGTTCAAGGCGACCGCCTATGGCGACGACGTCGATCGTCCGCTGATCAAGTCGGACAATTCCTATACCTACTTCGCCTCCGACATCGCCTACCACAAGAACAAGTTCGACCGTGGTTTTGCGGAGATGATCGACGTCTGGGGCGCCGACCATGGTGGCTACATCAAGCGCATGCAGGCGGCAGTGAAGGCGACGACCTCGGGCAAGGGCGCGCTCGACGTCAAGATCGTCCAGCTCGTGAAGCTTCTGCGCAACGGCGAGCCGGTGAAAATGTCGAAGCGGAGCGGGGACTTCGTGACCTTGCGTGAGGTGGTGGATGAAGTCGGCCAGGATGCCGTCCGCTTCATGATGCTCTATCGCAAGAACGACGCGGTGCTCGACTTCGACCTCGCCAAGGTCATGGAACAGTCGCGCGACAACCCGGTGTTCTACGTCCAGTACGGCCACGCCCGCGGTCACTCGATCTTCCGCAACGCACGGGCTGAGGTGTTCCCGGACCTGCCGGATGATACCGCCAATCGCATCGCCTGGCTCAGTGAGTCGGCGGTGGAGCGGCTGTCGGACCCGGTGGAGCTCGACCTTCTCAAGCGTCTCGCAATTTATCCGCGGATGCTGGAAGCCGCCGCCGCGGCCCATGAGCCGCACCGGATTGCCTTTTATCTCTATGACTTAGCGAGCGAATTTCACGCGCTTTGGACGAAGGGGCGCGATTTGCCCTATTTACGCTTCATTATCAATAATGATGCAGATCTTACAAAGGCGCGACTGGCCATGGTCCAGGGCGTCGTCTCGGTCCTGGCATCGGGCCTCGCCATCCTCGGCGTCCATGCCCCGGACGAGATGCGGTAGTTTGGGGCGAACTACTTAAGGGGAATTCGGGGGTAACCGGCAGAAGCCGGACCGCTTAGACTTGGTTGAAAGCCTTGTGGGTCGAAAGCCGTGCCTTGGTCGAGGGGCGCGCGGCTTTCCCGAAGGGACGCATCATCACGATGGCCGAACGATATCAGGACAGACCGTTTCCTTCCGATGACTATGGTCGCGGCGGCGATCAGCATGGGAAGGCGGAAAATGATCCCTTGGCCGAGCTCGCCCGTCTGATCGGACAGACCGATCCGTTTGCAGCGCAGGGACGGCCCGCCGCGCGCCCGCCGGCCGCACCGGCGTCCGCCCAGAGCTACCAGGAAGACGACTACCGCCAGGACGATGACCAGCAGCACTTTGCCGAGCAGGCCCCGTCGGCTCCGCCCGGGCCGCCCTCATGGATGCGGCGTGCCAACGTGCAGCCGCAGCCGGCACCCGCGCCCGAGCCTGACTACCCCGTCTCCGTGAACCCGGTTCATCCGTTGCATCGCTATTCAGCCCAGCCGACCGCGCCCGAGTCTGATTTCCATCAGCCGCAGGCCTTTCAGGACCACGCTTATCAAGATCAGCCTTATCAGGCTCAGGCTTATCAGCAGGATCAAGCCTATCAGCAGGAGCAGGCCTACCAGGAGCCATACGCGCAGCCCGATCCGTCGCGCTATGACGATGCGCTCTACGGCAAGCTGGAGGCGGGTGAGCAGGACTATCAGCGCGATCCGGCCTATCCGGACGATCCCTACGCATTCCAGAGCGATTATCCCGAGGCCGATCTCGACGAGCCGAAGAAGCAGCGCGGCGGGATGATGACGGTTGCGGCGATCCTGGCGCTTGCCGTGGTCGGCACTGGCGCGGCCTTCGCCTACAAGACCTATGTCGGCTCGCCCCGCAGCGGCGAGCCGCCGATCATCAAAGCCGACAACACGCCGACCAAGATCGTGCCCGCGCCGACGGATTCCTCCGCCAAGGTGCCCGATCGCATGGTCAGCGGCGATGGCACTGAGAAGATCGTGCCGCGCGAGGAAGCGCCTGTTGACGTCAACGCCAAGGCGGGCGGTCCCCGCGTGGTGTTCCCGCCACTGAACCCGAATGCGAACCCGCCGCCGGTGGCGAGCGTGTCGCCGTCCACGATCCCGCCGCCGAGCGCGGGTCCGATTCCGAGCAACGGTACGCTGCCGAACAATTCGCCGCGCACGATCCGGACCGTGGCCGTGAGGGGCGATCAGACCGATAGCGCCACGCCGCAATCGGCCGCTGCCGCCAAGCCGGCAACTCCGCCGAAGCCGGTCGCTGCGCCGCCCGGGCCGCGCACGCCGCCGACCTCGGCCAATGCCAGCGCCAACCAGCCGCTCTCGCTGGCACCGCAATCGGCGCCCGCAGCCGAGCCGCCGCAGCGGATGGCTGCGACCAATCCGACGCAGGTCGCGCCCGCCAGCAGTGGCGGCAGCGGCTACATTGTGCAGGTCTCCTCGCAGCAGAGCGAGGACAGCGCCGCCGCGTCGTACCGGGTGCTTCAGAGCAAGTACGGCAGCGTGCTCGGATCGCGCTCGCCGGTGATCAAGCGGGTGGATCTCACTGACAAGGGCAAGGGCATCGTCTATCGCGCCTTCGCGGGGCCCTATGGCTCAGCCGAGGAGGCGACGCAGGCTTGCAACAGCCTGAAGTCCGCAGGCTTGTCGGCCTGCTTCGTCCAGAGGAATTAACGGCCGTTTCCTTGACCCCCTCGCGGGGCAGGGTTAATCGGCCCTTATGAGCACGCGGGCCTTCATTACCGGCGTATCCGGAACGGAACTGACCGCCGCCGAGCGGGAGTTTATCCGTGCCGAGCGCCCATGGGGCTTCATCCTCTTCAAGCGCAATATCGCCACGCCGGCTCAAGTTGCTGCATTGGTTGCAGAATTGCGCGCGGTTGCGAACGCGCCCGACGCCCCCGTCCTGATCGATCAGGAGGGCGGACGGGTACAGCGCCTGGGCCCGCCGCACTGGCCGGTCTATCCGCCGGGCGCCGTATTCGCGAATCTGTACGACAGTGATTCGGCGCTCGGGCTCACCGCGGCACGCCTCAGCGCGCGGCTGATCGCGGCCGATCTCGCCGATCTCGGCATTACCGTGGATTGCTTGCCGCTGGCTGACGTGCCGGTTCAGGGCGCGGATGCCGTCATCGGGAACCGGGCCTATGGCACCGAACCTGGCAAGGTCGCGGCGATCGCGCGCGCGGTGACCGAGGGCCTGGAGCAGGGTGGCGTGCTGCCGGTCCTCAAGCACATTCCCGGCCACGGCCGCGCCACCGCCGATACCCATTTCCAGCTGCCGACCGTCGACACGCCGAGGGACGAGCTGGAGCGGACCGACTTCGCGGCGTTCAAGCCGCTGGCGGACCTGCCGATGGCCATGACTGCACATGTTGTGTTTAGCGCGGTCGACCCCGCCCATCCGGCGACGACATCTGCGACAATGATTGCTCAGGTGATTCGCGGCGCAATCGGGTTCCAGGGTTTGTTAATGAGTGATGACGTGTCGATGAACGCGCTGGAGGGAAGCATCGCCGATCGGACCCGCGCCATCTTCGCGGCCGGCTGCGACATGGCTCTGCATTGCAACAGCAACATCGAGGAGATGCGCGAGGTCGCCGGCCAGACGCCTGAACTGTCCGGCATGGCGCTGGAGCGGGCGACAGCCGCGCTCGCGGCGCGCAAGGCGCCGCAGCCATTCGACCGGGCGGCCGCACGCGCCGAACTGGACGCATTGATCGCACGGGCAAACACGGCATCCGCATGACCGCAGAAATCCTATCGTTTGAAACCGGGCGGCCCGCAGAGCTCGCCGAGGGTGAGCCGGCGTTGGTGGTGGACGTCGAGGGCTATGAAGGCCCGCTCGACCTCCTGCTCGCGTTGGCGCGGCAGCAGAAGGTGGATCTCGCCAAGATCTCGATCCTGGCGCTGGCCGACCAGTATCTCCACTTCATCGAAGCCGCGCGAAAGATCCGGCTCGAGCTCGCCGCCGACTACCTCGTCATGGCCGCGTGGCTCGCCTTCCTGAAGTCGCGCCTGCTGCTGCCGGAGCCGCCGAGCGCGGAAGGGCCGAGCGCCGAAGAGATGGCGACCGCGCTTGCCAACCGCCTGCGCCGGCTGGAAGCCATTCGTGAAGCCGCCAACCGGCTGATGAACCGGCCGCAATTGCAGCGCGATATCTTCCCGCGCGGCGAGCCCGAGCAGATCGCAGAGATCAGGCATCCGAAATACACCGCGACGCTGTACGACCTGCTCACCGCCTATGCCTCGCAGCGCCAGTCGCGCGTGCTGGCGAGCGTGCATCTGGCCAAGCGTACGGTGTGGTCGCTCGCCGAGGCGCGCGCCACGCTGGAGCGGCTGGTCGGCAGCATCAGCGAACAGGATGACTGGGGCGTGCTCGACGACTTCCTGATCCGGCACGTCGCCGATCCGACGCAGCGTGCCACGGTGTTCGCCTCGAGCTTCGCCGCCGCGCTGGAGCTGGTGCGCGAAGGTCAACTCGAGCTGAACCAGAAAGAGGCGTTTGCGCCGATCTATTTCCGGAAGGGGCGCCCCAAACCGGTCCCCGACGCAGCTCCCGCGCCCGATGCGCCGGTCGCTTAAGTGCAAGAAGGAGAATCTGCCATGGCAAGCCTGGCTGAAGTGCGGGTAGACGAGGCCGAGCCGATGGAGAACGAATCCCAGGCACGTCCTGAAGAATTGCGGCTGCTGGAAGCGCTGCTGTTTGCGTCGAGCGAGCCGCTGGATACCGCGACGCTGGCCAAGCGCATGCCCGATGGCGTGGACGTCAAGGCCGCGCTCGAGCAGTTGCAGGCTGATTATGCCTCGCGTGGCGTGAACCTCGTGCGCGTCGCCAACAAATGGACCTTCCGCACCGCCGGCGATCTCGCCTGGCTGATGACGCGGGAGAGCACCGAGACCCGCCGCCTGTCGCGCGCGGCGATCGAGGTGCTGGCGATCATCGCCTATCACCAGCCTGTGACGCGCGCCGAGATCGAGGAGATCCGCGGCGTCGTCACCTCGAAGGGCACGCTCGACGTGCTGCTGGAGACCGGCTGGATCAAGCCGCGCGGCCGGCGCAAGACGCCGGGCCGTCCCTTGACCTTCGGAACCACCGAGGACTTCCTGTCGCAGTTCACCCTGGAACAGCTGGGCGATCTGCCGGGCCTGGAAGAGCTGAAGGGCACGGGCCTGCTGGATTCGCGCCTGCCGACCGGATTCAGCGTGCCGACGCCGTCCGATGACCCGCAACTGCGCGAAGACGAGGATCCGCTGGAACCGGGCGAGGACCTCGATCTCGCGCTGGCACCTGCGGTTGAGCCCGAGAGCCCGCCGGAAGGTGGCAATGAGGGCGGCGAGGGCGGCAGCGAGGACTAACCTCCCGGCCAATTACGGGCCCCCTGCGACCGGTTAACACTAGCAAGATTACGTAGCGCCAACAGCGAATTGGCGCCGGCTGGTCCTTGTTTTTGAGGCCTGCGGAGCCTACGTTCCGGTGAAGATCGGCCGGGTCCCCGGCCATGCGCGTTTGGAGGGTTGCAGGATGGGTTCACTCAGCATTTGGCACTGGATCTTGGTGATCGCAGTGGTCCTGTTGCTGTTCGGCCGCGGGAAGATTTCGGATCTGATGGGCGACGTGGCGCAGGGCATCAAGGCGTTCAAGAAGGGCATGCAGGACGACGACAAGCCCGCTGACAAGCCTGAGCCGGCCAAGTCCATCGAGCACAATGCCGCGCCGACCGCGGCACGCTCCGACGTCGGCAGCAAGGCCGTCTGAGCCAGAGAGCACGCGAGACGCGGGTAGCGGCCCCGATCCTGCGCGCGAGGGATTGGGCCGGCTTGTTGCTGGCGTGAACGGAAGACCTCATGTTCGACATCGGGTGGAGTGAACTGGTCCTGATCGGGGTCGTGGCCTTGATCGCCATCGGCCCGAAAGAGCTGCCGGGCGTTCTGCGCATGGTCGGGCAGTGGATGGGCAAGGCCCGCAAGATGGCCGCCGAATTCCAGGGCCAATTCCAGGAGGCGATGCGCGAGGCCGAGATGGCCGACCTCAAGAAGAGCTTCGACGAGGTCAAGGAAGCCGCCTCCGGCTTTGCCGGCAACAATCTGATGACCTCGCTCCAGAAGGACGTCAGCGACGCGCTCCGCGTCGATGCGCTCGACAAGCCAGCCGAGACGTCCTCAACGACTGCCATCGAAGCGCCGGCGACCTCAAGTGAGGCGCTCACGACTCCAACAACCCCGGAAGCCCCAACGCCGGAAACCTTCGTGGAAGCGGAAGCCCATGGCGCGGTGAACGAGCCGCTCGCCGTCACCCGTGAGGTCGAGCAGGCGCCGGTCGTTGCGCAAGACACCGCGCCATCCGAAGCGATCAAGGACGCCAAAGCGTCATGAGCGACGCCGATATCGAGGCCAGCAAAGCCCCGCTGATGGACCATTTGATCGAGCTGCGCTCGCGGCTGATCAAGGCGCTGCTCGGCTTTGGCGTGGCCTTCATCTTCTGCTTCTTCTTCGCCAAGCAGATCTACAACGTGCTGGTCTGGCCCTTCGTGTGGGTCGCCGGTCCCGAGAACTCGAAATTCATCTACACGGCGCTGTTGGAATATTTCATCACGCAGCTCAAGCTCGCGCTGTTCGGCGCCGGCTTCATCTCGTTCCCGATCGTGGCAACGCAGATCTACAAGTTCGTCGCGCCCGGGCTCTACAAGCACGAGAAGCAGGCCTTCTTGCCCTATCTGGTCGCGACCCCGTTCTTCTTCGTGCTGGGTGCGGCGCTGGTTTATTTCGTCGTGCTGCCGATGCTGGTCCGCTTCTCGCTTGGCATGCAGCAGGCCGGCAGCGACGAGACCGCCCAGATCCAGCTCCTGCCCAAGGTCGGCGAATATCTGTCGCTGATGATGTCGCTGATCTTCGCGTTCGGCATCGCCTTCCAGCTTCCGGTGATCCTGACGCTGCTCGGTCGCATCGGCATCGTCACCTCGAAGATGCTGCGCGAGAAGCGCCGCTATTTCATCGTGATCGCCTTCGTGATCGCGGCCGTGCTGACCCCGCCGGACGTGCTGAGCCAGTGCTCGCTCGCGATCCCCTTGCTGGCGCTCTACGAGGGCTCGATCATCGCGGTGGCGATGGTGGAGAAGAAGGCGGCGGCCGCGCAGGCCGCGACCAGCACCGACGTGTCGACGCCGGCCAATCCGGCAGAGTAGGGATGCGGTGTCATTCCCCGCCTTGTGCGCAATTGCGCACTGGAGCGGGGAATCCAGTACGCCGCGGCCTCTCGAGGAATCACGGTCGGCTCTGGAATACTGGATCGCCCGCTTTCGCGGGCGATGACAGCTGTGCTAGGGGGAAGCGCGCCAATGCAAACTTGCAACGTTTGCCGTTGTAGGTTTACGCGCTGATCCAGGACCACGGCCATGCACGACATCAAATCGATCCGCGACAATCCGCAAGCCTTCGACGCCGGTCTCGCCCGGCGTGGCCTGAAGCCGTTGTCGGCCGCGCTGCTCGCGATCGACGAGAGGCGGCGCGCAGCGATCCTGGCCTCCGAGCAGGCGCAGGCACGGCGCAATGCGGCCTCCAAGGAAATCGGCGACGCCAAGAAGGCCAAGGACGAGGCGCGTGCGGCCACGCTGATGGCCGAAGTCGCCGAGCTCAAGACCACGATGCCGCAGCTCGAGGCGGCCGCGAAGGCCGCCGACGAAGAATTGACGAAAGAGCTGTCCGCGATCCCGAACATTCCGTTCGATGAAGTGCCTGACGGTGTCGACGAGCACGGCAACGTGCAGCACCATGTGTTCGGCAACAAGCGCAACTACGGCTTCGCCCCGAAGCTGCATGACGATCTCGGCACCGCGCTCGGCTACATGGATTTCGAGGCGGCGGCAAAGCTCTCCGGCGCGCGCTTCGTCGTGCTGAAGAAGGGACTGGCGCGGCTCGAGCGCGCGATCGGCCAGTTCATGCTCGACCTGCACACGACCGAGCACGGCTACACCGAGATCAACCCGCCGCTGCTGGTGCGCAACGAGGTGATGTTCGGCACCGGACAGCTGCCGAAGTTCGAGGACGACCAGTTCTGGGCGATCAAGGGCGAACTGCTCGCCTCACCCGACCATGAGCGGCTGAAGACAGAGCGCCTCGGTCTCATCCCGACGGCGGAAGTCTCGCTGACCAACCTCGCGCGCGAATCCATCCTCGACGAGAAGCAATTGCCGATGCGGCTCACCGCGCTGACGCCGTGCTTCCGTGCCGAGGCGGGCGCTGCCGGGCGCGACACTCGCGGCATGATCCGCCAGCATCAGTTCACCAAGGTCGAGCTGGTTTCGATCACGACGCCGGAAGCGAGCAAGGACGAGCTGGAGCGGATGCTGTCCTGCGCCGAGCAGGTGTTGCAGAAGCTCGACCTGCATTATCGCGTGATGACGCTCTGCGCAGGAGACATGGGCTTTTCGTCGCAAAAAACCTATGACATCGAGGTCTGGATGCCCGGGCAGGGCGACGGCGGCATGTTCCGCGAGATCTCGAGCTGCTCGGTCTGCGGCGACTTCCAGGCGCGCCGCATGGACGCGCGCTCGCGCGGGCCGGACGGCAAGCCGCGCTTCGTGCATACGCTGAACGGCTCCGGCACTGCGGTCGGCCGCGCGCTGATCGCCGTGATGGAGACTTATCAGCAGGAGGACGGCTCGATTGCGGTCCCCAGCGTGCTCCAGCCGTACATGGGTGGATTGAAGGTGATCTCGCGCGACTGAGGCGTATTGCTCGCTGAAACGCAGAAACGTTTGGTTGCGAAGCTCAGGCGGGCGGTTATCCTGACGGCCACCCGTCAATGCGAACCCACCGTTCATGGCCTTGCACCGCGACATCTTCTGGGTTGGCAGACAATGGGCGGTGACGGGTTGCGGCATCCAGGCCGTCGATCAGCGCCTGCGCGGTGTGCTCGACATCGAGATCGCGCGGCTCTGGGACGAGGATCTCGTGCAGAGCCGGCGAGCCAAGCCCGGCGTCAATGCTGCGGATTTCGACAAGGCGCTGACAGTGGCACGCGAGCGTTTTCCGCAGACGCCGGCGCCGGGTACGATCGTTGCAGAGCTGGAGACGCTCGGCGTGATCGAGACTCCGGTTGTCAGTCCGGTCGTACCGGCGATGAAGCTGTATGCCGAAGGCAGGCTCGCACGCTTCCTGCCGCAATGGCGCATCCGCCGCTAGCCTAGCACGGGCACCGGGCTCGAACAGGTGGGCGGCATCCGGAAGCAAGCGTCGGGAACCGAAGCCGGCCGCGTGCTGCGCTGCGGCAATAAGCGGGATCACAGATGAGATCTGCGCGGTGGCCGGTTTGCCTGATCGGTCCCAGCCGGATAAGACGGCTCAGACCCCTTCAGGAATCGACCTTTCGCATGCGCATTCTCTGTACCAATGACGACGGCATTCACGCTCCCGGCCTCAAGGTCGTGGAGGAGATCGCGCGGGCATTGTCCGACGACGTCTGGGTGGTGGCGCCCGAGCTCGACCAGTCCGGCGTGTCGCATTCGCTGTCGCTGAACGATCCCTTGCGCCTGCGCGAGGTCGGGCCGCGGCACTTCGCCGTGCGCGGCATGCCGACTGACTGCGTCATCATGGGCGCGCGCCATATGGGCACCAAGCCGCCCGATCTCGTGCTGTCGGGTGTCAACAAGGGCCGCAACGTCGCCGAGGACGTGGTCTATTCCGGCACCATCGCCGGCGCGCTGGAGGGCACCATCCTGGGGCTGCCGTCGTTCGCGCTGTCGCAGGAGTTCAGCGTTGAGACCCGCGAGCGGCCGCCGTGGGACACCGCGCGCACGTTCGGCCCCGACATCCTGCGCAAGGTGATGGCCGCCGGCATCCCGAAGGAGACCGTCATCAACGTCAACTTCCCGTCCTGCGCGCCTGAGGATGTGCTCGGCATTCGCGTCACCCGCCAGGGCAAGCGCAATCTCGGCTTCCTCAGGATCGACGAGCGCAGGGACGGCCGCAACAATCCCTATTTCTGGATCGGCTTCGAGCGCGCGGCGATGATGGATACGCCCGCCGAGGGCACTGATCTGGCGGCGCTGCGCGAGCGCTATGTCTCGGTCACGCCGCTCAGGCTCGACCGCACCAACGAAGCGTTTTCCGAAGCACTGGGGGCGGCCCTGAAGTAGCGGCTAGTCGCCGCGAAGGGCGGCCTCGATGGTCCTGCCGAGCGCATCGAGCTGGAACGGCTTCTGGAGCGCGGGCCGGTCGCGATACTGCTCGGGCAGGCCGGAGGAGCCGTAGCCGGTGGCGAAGATGAACGGGCAGCCCTTCGCCTTGATCAGGTCGGCGACCGGGGAGATCACCTTGCCGTTGACGTTGACGTCGAGGATAGCGATGTCGAACTGGGTAGCTTCGGCGAGCCGCATTGCTTCGGGGATATCGCCGGCTTCAGCTGCGACCTTGTAGCCGAGCTCTTCCAGCATGTCCGCGACCATCATCCTGATCATCACCTCGTCTTCGACGAGAAATACAGAGCGGCCGGAAAGCCCTGTCGCGGTCATTGTCGGTGAGTCCTTGCCCAATCAAGAAAACGTTCGCAGATAACGCGAATCGACGCAATGCGCGTTTCGGCCAACGGACACCTGAAAATGGCCTTCGTAGCCAGTCCGCTGCAAGCCAATTTGTGGTCAAATGCCTCGGCGAAAGGCTATCATGAGTTCCTGAGCCGGAACAGGATTCTTGCCCCAGCCCTTGAGCTCCGCAAGCGATGATCCGGACCCTGACGAGACAACACTGGCAGCAATGACCTCCCATCAGCACCCGCCGGAAAAGATGATGTTTCAGCTCACGCTGAGGCGTCGGGGTATCAGCGATCAGGCGGTGCTGCGAACCATGGAGGAGGTGCCGCGCGAGCTGTTCGTCGACGAGGCCGATCGCGACGTGGCCTATCGCGATAGCGCGCTGCCGATCGCGTGCGGGCAGACCATCAGCCAGCCCTTCGTCGTCGCCTACATGACCGAGCAGCTCCAGCTCCAGAAGCAGCACCGCGTGCTCGAGATCGGCACGGGCTCCGGCTATCAGGCCGCCGTGCTGTCGCGGCTTGCAGGCCAGGTGCTGACGGTCGAGCGCTACCGCAAACTCGCGGACGCAGCACGCGCCAGGCTTGAGAAGCTCGACTATCACAATGTCGAGGTGATGCTGGGCGACGGTCTCAACCTGCCTGCCAATATCGGCCCGTTCGACCGCATCATCGTCACTGCCGCCATGGAGCAGATTCCGGAGAACCTAGTCGATCGGCTCGAGGTGGGCGGCATCCTGATCGCGCCCGTCGGCCCGCATCAGGGGGTGCAGACGCTGATCCGTCTGACCCGCAGCGCGACCGGGATCGACCGCAAGGAACTCGTCGAGGTCCGTTTCGTGCCGGCACTGCCCGGCGTGGCGCGGGAGCTGTAGATTTCCGGATTGGCTGTGCGGCCAACATCTTATTGGGAGGGTTAAGCCGTTATTTACTCGGCGCGTGTTTACTTAAAAGACCAGTTCTGTTGCGTACGAGTGAGTAACCATGTCTGTCGTCGCCGAGTTGCTTTACTCGCGCCGCGTACCGCAGGTCGCGGTGCTGGCGCTGATCTCCTTCAGCTTCGCTGGGTGCAGCGCCGACATGTCGTCGCGGCTGTCCCAGTCGAACTTCTCCAATCCTTTTGCCTCCGATCAGACCGGTTCGGTGCAGCAGGCACCGCCGCCGCAGCGTGAGTTGCCGCAATATTCGCGGCCGCAGACGCAGCCCGGTTATTACCAGTCGCAGCCCTTGCCGCCGCCGGCGGTGTCCGCGCCGCAATCCTATCCGGTTGCGGCAGGCGGCGGGATGTCTGGTGGCGGGCGGGGCGTCGGCTCCTACGCGCCCCCGGCGCAGCCGCATCTGGAGACCACGGCCACCGTGCCGTCGCGCTCGGTCGCGGCCGCCCAGCCGGCCGGCGGGACCAAGATCATCGTCGGCACCAGCGACACGCTCGACGTGCTGGCCAAGCGTTATCACGTCACGCCGCAGGCGATCCTCGCCGCCAATGGCTACAAGGGGCCGCGTGCGCTCTCGCCCGGCCAGCAGCTGATCATCCCGCATCCGGGCGCGACCGCGGCTGCACCTGCGCCGGCGATGGCTCCCGTCGCCGCGGCTCCGGCGATGGCGCCGGCGGCGAAGCCGGTTGCGGCCGTCGCCGCGCCGCCGAGCATGCACTTCGTCAACCGCGGCGACACGCTCGCCAGCATCGCCCGCAAGAATCACATCTCGGCGGCTGAACTGGCCCGCGCCAACGGCCTCGATCCGTCGGCGAAGCTCAAGCTCGGCACCAAGCTGACCGTTCCCGGCGCGAAGACCGCCGCCGCTGCACCTGTTGCTGCGGCTCCAGTCGGGGCAGCCCCCGTCGCCGGTACACTCCAGCCGGTTGCGGCCGCTCCGGCGCCTGCCACCAAGATGGCCGCTGTCGCCGCGCCGGTGCAGAGCGCGCGCCTGGCCCAGGCCACCGCCAATGTCGAAGAGAAGGCTGTCGAGGCACCTGCGAAAGCTGCGGAGACCACCAGCGCGCTGCCGACTTTCCGCTGGCCGGTGCGCGGCAAGGTGGTCACGACCTACGGCGCCAAGACCAACGGCAAGTCCAACGACGGCATCAATCTCGCTGTGCCCGAGGGGACGCCGGTCAAGGCGGCTGAAGACGGCGTCGTCGCCTATTCCGGCAACGAGCTGAAAGGTTACGGCAATCTGGTCCTGGTTCGGCACTCCAACGGCTACGTCACCGCATATGCCCATGCGAGTGAGCTGTTGGTGAAGCGCGGCGATACCATCAAGCGCGGTCAGGTCATTGCCAAGTCGGGTCAATCCGGAGAGGTGGCGTCGCCGCAGCTCCACTTCGAGATCCGCAAGGGATCGAGTCCGGTTGACCCGCTTCAATTCCTGAACGGGGCGTGACGCGTAGGGCCTGAGGAGTAGGGCAGGCCATCGCCACAAGGAAACTGCCATCGCCCGCGAAAGCGGGCGATCCAGTATTGCATAGACAGCAGTCGCTAGGCCGAGACGCTGCCGTGAACTGTGGCGTAGATCAGCACGCAGAAAAATTCGGATTAATAAAAGTTTGGCGAATGCCGGAAGCAGATCGCGTTCATGCGATTTCGCTCCGGCGGAATGTTTGTGCTTGCTCCTTCTTTTCCGGCAAGCTCTCTGAATCCCGAACCATTCAAAATCGCTGAGTTCGTCGCGTATGATTCGAGGGTCCGGTGTCGGAGCCTGGAACGCGTTGGTCGCGAGGCCGCTAAAGAGAATGAGATCAGGTTCGGCCTGAGGCTTTTGTGACCGGACGATCAAATTATCGAAGAACAACCCCAAACAAAGTAGCCGATGGCTGCCGGTGCGATGTCCTAATGTTCTGAATCTGCTTCGGTTTTGATGGCGCAGCGGACATGGCAGGGCTTGCTGGCGATCCAGCGCCGTCGTGAATGACCCGACCGGGCCCCTTTGATCTAGATCAACCTGGAAGTCGGGCGTTCCCCCTCCGTAGCAGCGCAGGCCAATGACGCACGGGTCCGGAGACCGGCATGAAGCTGGCTGATACGAAATCGTCGCGTGATTACGGACAATCGTTCCAGCATCCAGCAGGTGAGGGCATGCTGTACGTGCCGGGCGGCACGTTTCGCATGGGTTCGGATCGGCACTATCCGGAGGAAGCGCCGGTCCACCGCGTCACCGTGGATGCGTTCTGGATGGATTGCCATCCAGTGACGAACCGGCAATTCAAGGCGTTCGCCAAGGCTACCGGCCACGTCACCGTTGCCGAGATCACGCCCGATCCAAAGGACTATCCCGGAATGCTCCCGCATATGATCTACGCGGGCTCGCTAATGTTCTCTCCGCCCGCGCACCCGGTCAGTCTCCGGGACTTCAGCCAGTGGTGGACCTTCGCCAAGGGCGCGGACTGGCGACATCCCTACGGGCCGGGCGGCGACATCCGTGGGCTGGACGATCATCCCGTGGTGCATGTGGCCTTCAGCGATGCGCTCGCCTACGCAAGATGGGCTGGCAAGGATTTGCCGACCGAAGCGGAATGGGAATTTGCGGCGCGCGGCGGGCTGGATGGCGCCGAGTTCGCGTGGGGAGATGTTTTTGCGCCGGACGGCCGCCACATGGCCAACACCTGGCAGGGTGAATTTCCGCGCCAAAACACCAGGGACGATGGATACGAACGGACTTCGCCGGTCACCGCATTCCCGCCGAACGGATACGGGCTGCACGATATGATCGGCAACGTCTGGGAGTGGACGTCCGACTGGTACTCGCCTCGGCATGAAGCCGACGCTGCAAAAGCCTGTTGCATTCCAGAGAACCCGCGCGGCGGCCGTGAGGCCGATAGCTACGACCCCAGAACGACCAACGTCAAGATTCCACGAAAGGTCATCAAAGGCGGCTCGCATTTGTGCGCGCCGAATTACTGCCGACGCTACCGGCCGGCTGCGCGGCATGCGGAGCCGATCGATACTTCCACGAGTCATCTCGGCTTTCGGTGCGTCAGGCGAGGAGCCGCTGACGCATATTAAACAGGAGAGCGTAACCATGTTGAGTACTATATTGCCCGACAAGTCACGCAAGACACCTGGTTGGCACAAGCGGTCCTGCGCATCGCTGCTTGGCGCGACGATGTTGATGTCGCTGTCCGGGCCGACCAGCACGCCGGCAACCGCACAGCCGGCACAGAAACCCAATATCCTCTTCATCATGGGCGACGACATCGGCTGGATGCAGCCGAGCATCTACCACCGCGGCCTGATGGTCGGGGAAACGCCCAACATCGATCGCATCGGCAACGAAGGCGCGATCTTCATGCACTATTACGCCGAGCAGAGCTGCACGGCCGGCCGCAATGCCTTTTTCACCGGCATGAATCCGCTGCGCACCGGGATGATACCTCCGCAACTGCCCGGCAGCCCGTCCTATCTGCGGCCCGGCACCCCGTCCCTCGCGAAATTCCTGCTCGATCTCGGCTACAACACCGGCGAGTTCGGCAAGAACCATCTCGGCGACCACACCGACGCGCTGCCGACCGCGCATGGCTTCCAGGAATACTGGGGCTACCTATATCACCTCGATGCGATGCAGGGCGTGAGCTTCCCGGACATCAACAAGTCCCCGACCCAGCAGACGGTTGCCCCGCCATGCAAGAATACGCCGATCCCCGGTATCCCGGAAGTACCGGGCGCGGTCGATCCGCTAACGACGGTTTGCCTGACGCCTCCGCGCAACGTCCTGTCGTGCAAGTCGGATGGTACATCCAGGACTCAGCAGTGCATCGACCAGGGCCCGCTGACGCTCGAGCGATCGAAGGGTGTCGACGAGGAAATCTCGGCCAAGGTCATCGACTTCATCGATCGCAACGACCCGAAGACGACGGGCAAGCCTTTCTTCGTCTGGTACAACCCGGCGCGCATGCATGTGACGACCGTGCTTAACGACAAGTACATGGCAATGGTCGGCGAACCGGGTGGCAAGGACTGGGGCGTCAACGAAGCCGGCATGAAGCAGATGGATGACAACATTGGCTACGTGCTGAAGAAGCTCCAGGACATGGGCCAACTCGACAATACGATCGTCGTGTTCACCACCGACAACGGCGCCGAGACGTTCACCTACCCGGACGGCGGCACGACCCCGTTCAAGGGCTCGAAGATGAACACCTGGGAAGGCGGCATGCGCGCTCCGTGTGTCATTCGCTGGCCGGGTGTCATCAAACCTGGAACGGTCAAGAACGACATCTTCGCGTCGCTCGACTGGCTGCCCACGCTTGTCAATATCGCCGGCGGAGCCAAGGGCGATGCGCTGAACAAGCGGATCATGGCCGGCGCCTATCCGGGCATCGTCAAGACCAGGCTCGATGGCTTCGACCAGACCGAGTACCTCTCGGGACGTTCGGAGAAGTCGGCGCGCGATACCTTCTTCTACTATTCCAGCAGCCACCCGTCGGCGGTGCGCTACAAGAATTGGAAGATGTATTTCGCGATCGCGCCCGAAACCGCGACGGGCTTCCTCTCGCCGGGAGTCCAGACCCAGTTCGCAGCCGGCATGGTTAACCTCAAGCGCGATCCATTCGAGACGTCGTGGGGCGATGAGAAAAAGGCGAGTTTCTGGTTCAGCGGCGCGCTCGCCGGGCCGGTCACGGCTTACATATACGACTGGAACCTGCTGCCCATCGGGCAGGTGCTGTGGCTGAAGGAGCTGGAATCTTACAAGGAGTTCCCACCCCTTCAGGATCCCGCGAGCTACAACCTGGATCAGGTCATGGAACAACTCAAGAAGGGTCAGGGGCACCCGAGCCAGTAGCTCGGATGCTTGATGCGGGCGCCCGACATAGGGCGCCCGCCAACGGAATCGCGAGCAAAGTGATCAAGGAGGCCGCGCCGGACCGGTCGGCACCTCCACAAGCCACGTCCGCTTCCGATGCATCAAGCGAACAGAGCCAATTGCATAACAACAGGAGGAGCACGTCATGAGTAACAAGCGTCCGCCAGAAGAATCCCACGACGTTCCGCCGTAATCGGACGGCGGAATGAAACGCCGCGATCTGCTGCTGAGCGGAAGTTCGCTTGTGGCCGCTTCAATGTTGGCCAGTAGGGACCGCACGATCGAAACGGATCGACAATGAAACAGATCACGCGATCACGCCTTGACCGGCGCGCACTGCTCTCGTCTCTGGCGATGCTTCCGTTTCTATCTGTCGCTCTGCGTTCCACGTCCGCCATGGCCCAGACGCAAGCCGGTCCTCTGCCGTCCTGGAACGAGGGCCCGACGAAAGCCTCGATCGTCGACTTCGTCGCACGGGTCGCGGAGAACGGTGGACCCTATTTCGTGCCCCCCGATCAACGCATCGCAACCTTCGACAACGACGGCACGCTTTGGATCGAACAGCCGATGTATGTACAACTGGCGTTTGCGCTGGATCGCGTGAAGGTCCTTGCGCCTATGCATCCGGAATGGAAGGACAAGCAGCGACTTGAAGGCGCTCGCAGCTTTCGGGGAGAAGGGCGTGGCCGAGCTGCTGGCGGTAACTCACGCCGGCATGACGACGGCGGAGTTTGAGAAGATCGTCACAGACTGGCTTGCGACCGCGCGTGATGGCCGTTTCAAGCGTCCGTATACCGAACTTGTCTATCAGCCTATGCTCGAACTGCTCGCTTACCTCCGCACCAACGGCTTCAAGACCTTCATCGTGTCAGGTGGCGGCGTCGAATTCATGCGACCATGGACCGAGGCGATTTATGGCGTGCCTCCCGAGCAGGTCGTCGGATCGTCAATCAAGACCCGGTATGAGATGCGCGACAGCACGCCGGTTCTATTTCGCTTGCCGGATATCGATTTCATCGACGACAAGGCCGGCAAACCGATCGGGATCAATAGCCACATCGGCCGGCGTCCGATCGCCGCCTTCGGCAACTCCGATGGCGACCTCGAAATGCTGCAATGGGCGACGCTCGGTACCAGTGGCGCGCGGTTCGGCCTGATCGTCCACCATACCGATGCGGAACGCGAATATGCCTACGATCGCCAATCACATTTCGGCAAGCTCGATGTCGCTCTCGATGCTGCAGCGCTGAACAGGTGGACCGTTGTGGACATGAAGAACGACTGGAAGAGTATCTTTTCGTTTGATTAGAGGTGAAATCGTAAGACCCACGGCTGCGCGAATGCAGTGCGCAGCCAGCCATTAAGCTCAATGCACGCCGTTGGCATAGCACCCGACTATATTTTTAGATGTGGCCAATTCACAACGGACATCGGGTCCGGAGCATGCCTTACTTACAGCCCGTAGACGAAACTCCGATTCCTTCGGTCTCGAGATAGGCTTAGGCCTGATGACGGGACCAGGTCTTAAAACGGAAGGTGGGTTCGCGACCGCCAAATCTCGATGCATCCGTCGAACCGCTAGGAGATTGCAGATGAAGCCCACATTGGAATTTGCGGGTGCCTCTCAACCGACCCTGCTCAGCGCGGTTGTGGTTGCAGCTCTCACGTTTTCGCCGCAAATCGCGAGCGCCGACGAGAGCGGCATCTCGTTCTGGGTCCCGGGGCTGTTCGGCAGTCTGGCAGCGGCACCCACCGCCCCAGGCTGGTCCCTCGGGACGATCTATTACCACACCAGTGTGTCCGCCTCCGGTGCTGCCGCAGCGGCCCGAGAAGTTCAGATTGGCCGCTTCTCTCCGAACGTCAATGTCAACTTGAACGTAAATCTCAAAGCGCCGCCAGACCTGCTGTTTCTGGCTCCGACGTATACGTTCGCGACGCCGGTCCTCGGCGGGCAATTGTCCGTCGGTGTCATGGGCGTTTACGGCCGAAACAGCACGACCCTTGATGGCACGCTGACGACCGGGTTCGGTCCGATTTCGGCGACCCGCACGGGAAGCATATCGGACTCGCTCACCGGGTTCGGCGACCTCTATCCCATGGTCTCGATGAAGTGGCACGACGGCGTCCACAACTACATGACCTATGTGACCGGCGACATTCCAGTCGGCGCCTATGAACCCAGCCGCCTCTCCAACATCGGTATCGGTCATGGCGCCATCGACGCAGGCGGGGGTTACACTTACCTCAACCCGATGACGGGATATGAATTCTCCGGCGTCGGCGGCTTCACATACAACTTCAAGAACCCGGACACGCTGGTTCAGAGCGGCGTCGATTTCCACTTCGATTGGGGCGCGTCGAAATTTCTCTCAAAGCAGGCCTTCGTAGGTCTGGTCGGCTATGCCTATCAGCAGGTCTCCAACGATACCGGCGGACTGCCGGCCCTTGGCGGATTCAGGTCGCGAGTTTTCGGCATCGGTCCGCAGTTCGGCTATCTTTTTCCGATCGGCGGCATGCAGGGATATCTGAACATAAAGGGATATGGCGAATTCGAGGCGGCGAACCGGCCGTCGGGCTGGAATACCTGGCTGACCTTTGCGATTTCGCCCGCCGCACCTGAAAGCACCGTTGCGCCGACCCGGCACAGGGTGACGAAGTAGGGGATCAACTGGAGAAAGGCACAAACCGGCAACCCGCTCTAGCGGCACGTAGGGAATTGGTGCCGAGCTTGGTCGGAAGGTGGCCTATTGATCTGAGGGCAAAAAATGCTGAAGAGCAAAACCATCTGGCTCGGTTCGTTGGCATCAGTGGCCGCCATAGCGATTGCGAGCGCGCCTGCCGCAGCGCAGCAACCTAAGAATCCCAATATTGTCCTCATCCTCGCGGATAATCTGGGCTACGGCGAGTTGGGCGTATATGGCGGCGGTATCCTCCGCGGCGCGCCCACGCCACGTATTGACGCGCTCGCCGGTGAGGGCACCCGCCTCCTCAACTTCAATGTTGAAGCGCAGTGTACGCCGTCCCGATCGGCCCTGCTTACAGGACGCTTTGCCATCCGCTCCGGAACGTACGAAGTTCCGATCGGCGGCATCCCCGACGGATTAACACAGTGGGAGATCACGACCGCGGAGCTGTTGTCGGGGCAGGGCTACGCGACCGGGATGTGGGGCAAATGGCATCTCGGCAGCGCCGAAGACCGGATGCCTACCAATCAGGGCTTCGACGAGTGGTATGGCATCCCGCGCACGTATGACGAGGCGATGTGGCCGTCCCTGGACGAGACACGAAGCATGTGGCCGTCGGTCGGAAACAGGCAGGGTTGGAATGCGAAAGTCGTTCACCCTCAACATATCTATGAAGCACGCAAGGGCGATAAACCTCGACAGGTCGCCGTGCTGGATGTGGATTACCGCCGCACCATGGACGCGGAAATCACCAGCCGCGCAGTGGAGTTCATCAAGCGCAACGCGAGCTCAGGCAAGCCATTCTATGCCTACGTCCCGTTCGCGCACGTTCACATGCCGACGCTTCCAAATCTTGAGTTCGCGGGTAGAACCGGCAACGGCGATTGGGCCGATTGCCTGGCCGAAATGGACTACCGCACCGGGCAAATCCTCGATGCCATCAAGCAAGCAGGAATCGAAAACGACACGCTTGTGATATTCGCCAGCGACAATGGCCCGGAGGCAACCAACCCCTGGGAGGGTGACAACGGACCTTGGCGCGGAACTTACTTCACGGCGATGGAAGGTTCACTGCGGGCACCGTTCATCATTCGCTGGCCCGGCAAGGTGCCGGCGGGCCGCATCAGCAACGAAATCGTTCACATCGTCGACCTCTTCACGACGCTTGCGCGGGTCGGGGGCGCAGAGGTCCCTACGGATCGCGCGATTGACGGCGTGGATCAGCTAGATTTCTTTTTGGGCAAGCAGGAGGCCTCTAACCGCGAAGGGTTCCCCGCCTACGTGGCCGACCGGCTGTCAGCCGTCAAATGGCGAAACTGGAAAGTCCATTTGATCTGGCAGGAAAGTATGTACGCCACGCCGCAGAAATTGCCCTTGCCGAGAATCATCAATCTACTGACCGACCGGAAGGAGGAGCGCGATGTTGCCGCGCAAAACTCCTGGGTCGCCGATCCCGCAGTGAGAATCATCGGAGAACTGGAAGCGAGCTTCAAGAAGTACCCTCCGATCAAACTTGGCACCCCAGATCCCTACACACCGCCAGAACCGGTTTTGATGCGCACGCGCCCTTGATTCCCCGCCTTCCGGGAAAGACAGCCGCAACTGTAACTGGGTTGCGGTCCGACCGCTACTTTGCCGTCAGCTTCACGCCGAGCCGCCCCGCGAGCTCTTGGACGAACTGCCAGGCAACGCGGCCCGAGCGCGAGCCGCGCGTGGTCGACCATTCCAGCGCCTCGCGCTCCAGCGCGTCATCGTCGACGTTGATGCCGAAATGGCTGCAATAGCCACGCACCATCGCGAGATATTCGTCCTGGCTGCAACGGTGGAATCCGAGCCAGAGGCCGAAGCGATCCGACAGCGACACCTTCTCCTCGACCGCTTCGCCGGGATTGATCGCGGTCGAGCGCTCATTCTCGATCATCTCGCGCGCCAGCAGATGGCGGCGGTTCGAGGTGGCGTAGAGGATGACGTTCTCGGGCCGGCCCTCGATGCCGCCTTCGAGCACGGCCTTGAGCGACTTGTACGAGGCGTCATTGCCGTCGAAGGAGAGGTCGTCGCAGAACACGATGAAGCGGAAGGACGAGGCGCGCAGCTGCTCCATCAGCGCGGGCAAAGTCTCGATGTCCTCGCGGTGGATCTCGATCAGCTTCAGCTTGTCGGCCGGCTTGCGGTCCGCATTGATGCTGGCATGCGCGGCCTTGACCAGCGACGACTTGCCCATGCCGCGCGCGCCCCAGAGCAGGGCGTTGTTGGCGGGTAGGCCGCCTGCGAAGCGCTCGGTGTTCTCCATCAGGATGTCGCGCATCCGGTCGACGCCCTTGAGGAGGAACAGCTCGACGCGGCTGACCCGCGGCACCGCCGAGAGGCGGCCGTCCGGATGCCAGACATAGGCATCCGCCCGGCCGAACGACTCGGGCGCGGCGGCCGGCTTTCCCTGGGCGGAGAGGTGCGCCGCAATGGTCTCGAGGGCGAGGACGATCCGCTCCTGGTTGAGGTCAGGGGCTGCCTTGGAGATCGCCTTGGAGACTGCCTTGGAGGCTGCCGTGGGGCGTTTTGCCGCGACGCGGGCAGGCTTCCTGGCAGGGGTACGGGGGCCTTTGCCGGCCGGGCTTTTGCTTGGTTTTTTGGGCATGTCCGAAGTTCCTGAGAATGCAGCCTTATCGGGCCTGACGGCGCGCCGCAAGGTGACCAAAAGGGTGGTCTGGCAGCGTTGCAATTGGGGCGGTGGCCGCTATAGTCCGCGCGAATTTGACCGAGCCGGTCGCCTTTGAGGGCCTGACCGGCTTTCCCCCGTTGTCACGAGGATCGTCCGAATGCTGATTACCCCTGCGTATGCCCAGGCCGCGGGCGCCGGCGACACCAACAGCATGTTGATGTCGCTGCTGCCGTTCGCCCTGATCTTCGTGATCATGTACTTCCTGATTCTGCGTCCGCAGCAGAAGAAGGTCCGTGACCACGCCGACCTCGTGAAGAACATCCGTCGCGGCGACACCGTCGTGACCTCGGGCGGCCTCGTCGGCAAGGTCACCAAGGTCGTCGACGACGACCAGATCGAGTTCGAGATTTCCGACGGCGTCCGCGTCCGGCAGATGCGCCAGATGATCTCCGGCGTGCGCGCCAAGGGCGAGCCGGCGAAGGAATCCAAGGATAGCGCGAAGGAAACCGCCAAGGACGACGCCGCGTCGAAGTGAACGCTTCCGCGAGCATCTCAAGTCTCCTGATCTGACAGGTCCAGTCGATGTTGTATTTCACGCGGTGGAGGGCGCTGGGGGTTATCCTGACGGCGCTGATCGTGTGCCTCTGCGCGGTCCCGAACTTCTTCCCCGAGGCACAGGTCAAGACCTGGCCCGCCTGGGCGCAGCGCCGGCTCGTGCTCGGCCTCGACCTCCAGGGCGGCTCCTATCTGCTGCTTGAGGTCGATTCCAACTATGTGAAGAAGGAGAGGCTGGACCAGGTCCGCGACGACGTTCGCCGGACGCTGCGCGATGCCAAGATCGGCTTCACCGGCGGCGTCACCGTGCGCAACGACGCGGCCGAGGTTCGCATCACCAAGGAAACCGATGTGCAGCCGGCGCTCGCCAAGCTGCGCGAATTGGCCCAGCCGCTCGGCGGTCTGATGGGCTCCAGCGGTCAACGCGACCTTGAAGTGACCGATGCCGGTGGCGGCGTGATCCGCCTGAGCATCCCGCAGGCCGCGATGCTCGATCGCATGCGCAAGACCATCGAGCAATCGATCCAGATCGTCGAGCGCCGCGTCAACGAGCTCGGCACCGTCGAGCCCGTCATCCAGCGCCAGGGCAACGACCGCATCCTGGTGCAGGTCCCCGGTCTTCAGGACCCGACCCGCCTGAAGGAACTGCTGGGCAAGACCGCGAAGATGGAATTCCGCATGGTCGACACCTCCGTGCCGCCGGATCAGGCGCAGCAGGGCAGGTTGCCGCCGGAATCCGATCTGCTGATGAGCGCCTCGCCACCGCCCACACCTTACGTGGTCAAGAAGCAGGTGCTGGTCGCCGGCGGCGACCTGACCGATGCCCAGGCGAGCTTCGACCAGCGCACGGGTGAGCCGGTCGTCAGCTTCAAGTTCAACACGTCGGGCGCGCGCAAGTTCTCGCAGGCCACGCAGGAAAACGTGGGGCTGCCGTTTGCGATCGTCCTCGACAACAAGGTGATCTCGGCGCCCGTCATCCGCGAGCCGATCACCGGCGGTCAGGGCCAGATCTCCGGCAATTTCACCGTGCAATCGGCCAACGATCTCGCGATCCTCCTGCGCGCCGGCGCGCTGCCGGCGCCGCTCACCGTGGTCGAGGAGCGCACCGTCGGTCCGGGCCTTGGCCAGGACTCGATCGAGAAGGGCGAGCTTGCGGCTTACGTCGGCTCGATCCTGGTCATCATCTTCATGCTCGTGACCTATCGGCTGTTCGGGGTGTTCGCCAACATCGCGGTGGCCATCAACGTCGCCATGATCTTCGGCCTGCTGTCGCTGCTCAACGCCACGCTGACGCTGCCCGGCATCGCCGGCATCGTACTCACCGTCGGCATCGCCGTGGACTCCAACGTGCTGATCTACGAGCGCATCCGCGAGGAGCTGCGCGGCGGCCGTAACGCGATCTCGGCGATCGACGCCGGCTTCAAGCGGGCGCTCGCGACCATCCTCGATTCCAACATCACCACCTTCATTGCCGCCGCGGTGCTGTTCTACATCGGCACCGGCCCGGTGCGCGGCTTCGCCGTGACGCTCGGTATCGGCATCATCACCACGGTGTTCACCGCCTTCACCCTGACCCGGCTGATCGTCGCCGGGTGGGTGCGGTGGAAGCGGCCGCAGAGCGTGCCGATCTAGGAGCCTGATTGTGAATCACACCGTTCTCATCGGGCTCGGCGTCCTCATCACTATTCTCACCGTGGTCGCGGCCCTCGGCTTGCTGCCGTCGTTGCGCATTGTCCCGGACAACACGCATTTCGACTTCACGCGATTCCGCCGCATCAGCTTCCCGATCTCGGCGGCGCTGTCGATCGTCGCCATCACGCTGTTCTTCACCCACGGCCTGAACCTCGGTATCGACTTCAAGGGCGGCACGTTGCTGGAGGTGCGGGCCAAGTCCGGCGCCGCCGACATCGCGGCGATGCGCACGACGCTGGATGGCTTGCGTCTGGGCGAAGTCCAGCTCCAGCAGTTCGGCGGGCCCGAGAACGTCCTGATCCGCGTTGCGGAGCAGCCGGGCGGCGATACCGCCCAGCAGGAGGCCGTGCAGAAGGTCCGTACCGCGCTCGGCGATTCCATCGAGTACCGCCGCGTCGAGGTGCTCGGTCCGCGCGTCGCCGGTGAGCTCTTGGCCTACGGCATGCTCGGCCTGATGCTCGCGATCGTCGCGATCCTGATCTATCTCTGGTTCCGCTTCGAATGGCAGTTCGCGCTGGGCGCCATGATCGCCAACGTGCACGACATCGTGCTGACGATCGGCTTCATGTCGATCAGTCAGGTCGATTTCGACCTGACCAGCATCGCCGCGCTTCTGACCATTCTGGGCTATTCGCTCAACGACACGGTCGTCATCTACGACCGTATCCGTGAAATGCTGCGGCGCTACAAGAAGATGCCGATGCCGCAGCTGCTCAACGAGTCCATCAACTCGACGCTGTCGCGCTCGATCATCACCCACGTCACGGTGACGCTGGCGCTGCTCGCGCTGCTGCTGTTCGGCGGTCACGCCATCCACAGCTTCACCGCGGTGATGATGTTCGGCGTGGTGCTGGTCGGCACCTACACCTCGATCTTCATCGCGGCGCCGATCCTGATCTATCTCGGCGTCGGCGAGCATCGCGAAGATGCGCCGGATACGGCTACGCCGGCGAAGAAAAACAAGGCATGATCCGAACCGCACGCCCTCGCACGCGTTTGCGAGGGCAGTAAGCCCATTCGGACGAACCTCATGGCCGGCGATCCCAACGCACCGCATTTCCCGCGCTCGGCGCCGATCGAGGCCTATGGCAAGGGGGGCTTCGCCTTTGCCGGCATGTCGCATCGGGGATCGCTGCTCTGTCTGCCTGACGCGATCTGGGCCTGGGATGTGACGGACCCCGCGAAGATCGACCGCTATTCGCTGGATCGGGTCTTCGCGGCCGCCAACAGCATCGATACGCTCCTGATTGGCACCGGAACCGGGGTCTGGCTGCCGCCGCCGGCGCTGCGGCAGGCCCTGAAGGCGGTGAGGGTGGTGCTGGACACGATGCAGACCGGCCCGGCCGTGCGCACCTACAACATCATGATCGGCGAACGGCGCCGCGTTGCGGCCGCGCTGATCGCCGTGCCATGAGCAGCGCTGCACCTTCGCCCGATTCCGTCGCCTTCTGCGCCGATCTCGTGCGCAGCCACGATTTTCCGCGCTATGTCGCGACCGTGTTCGCGCCCGCCGCCGAGCGCCGTGCGCTGCTCGCGCTCTATGCCTTCAATGTCGAGATCGTCCGGGTCCGCGACCAGGTGAGCCAGCCCTTGCCCGGCGAGATCCGCCTGCAATGGTGGACCGACATGCTTGCCGGCCATGTCCATGGCAGCGCCGAGGGCAATCCGGTCGCGGCCGAGCTGCTGCGCGCGATCCGCGATTTCGACCTGCCGGTCGAGCCGTTGTCGCTGCTCGCCGACGAGCATCAGTTCGATCTCTACAACGATCCGATGCCGACCATGGCGGCGCTGGAAGGTTATCTGGCCGCGACTTCATCGGCGCTGTTCATGCTCGCGGCACGGATCATGGGGCCGCCGTCGGAGGCGGTCGAGCATCTTGCCCGTCATGCCGGGCTGGCGCAGGGCATCGTGCAGGTCATCGTCAACCTGCCGCGCGATGCCGCACACCGGCAATTGTTCCTGCCGCAGCAGGTGCTGGCGAGCCACAATTGCAACATGGAGGATGTGTTCGCCAGCAGGGAGACGCCCAACCTCCATGCGGTGCTCGAGCAGCTTGCGGGTGAAGCCCGGCAGCATGTGACGACGGCCTCGTCGCTGCTGGCGCAGGTGCCGTCGGCGGTGCGGCCGGCGTTCCTGCCGCTGAGCCAGGCGCAGGCCGACCTCAAGCGCCTGGCGCGTCCGGGACGCAATCCGTTCACGCCGCAGCCTTCGTCGCGGCTGCGCACGCTGTGGACGCTATGGCGGGCTTCACGTTCCGGGGAATTTACCAAATAGCGGTTGGCTTGTCGCCCGAGCCGGGCAAATGCTCTATGCTGTCCCATGGCTGACTTGTCCCAAACCACGTCCTCCGATCTCAGCGGCCTTCCGGTCGCGCCTGGTGACATTCACGCAGCCGCCGAGACTATCCGGGGTGCCGTCGTTGAGACGCCCTGTAGCTACAGCCGCACGCTGAGCAACATCTGCGGCTGTGACATCTGGCTCAAATTCGAGAACCTCCAGTTCACCTCCTCGTTCAAGGAGCGCGGCGCGCTCAACCGCCTCACCGCGCTGACGCCGGAGGAGCGTACGCGCGGCGTCATCGCCATGTCGGCGGGTAACCACGCGCAGGGCGTCGCCTATCACGCCAGGCGGCTCGGCATTCCCGCCACCATCGTGATGCCGGTCGGCACGCCCATGGTGAAGGTCGAGAACACGAAGCACCACGGCGCGGAGGTGGTGGTGACGGGCGCGACGCTGGAGGAGGCGGCCGCGTTTGCGCGCAGCCACGGTGAAGCTCGCGGCATGATCTTCGTCCACCCCTACGACGATCCGCTTGTGATCGCGGGGCAGGGCACCGTCGGGCTGGAGATGTTGAAGGCGGTGCCGGAGCTCGACACGCTGGTTGTCCCGATCGGCGGTGGCGGCCTGATTAGCGGGATCGGCATTGCCGCGAAATCGATCAAGCCATCGCTGCGGATTCTTGGCGTCGAGGCCTGGCTCTATCCCTCGATGTACAACGCCATCCATGACGGCAATCTGCCGGCGCGCGGCGATACGCTCGCCGAGGGCATCGCGGTGAAGTCGCCCGGCAAGATCACGACTGAAATCGTCCGGCGCCTCGTCGACGACATCGCGCTGGTCAACGAGGCCGAGCTCGAGCGCGCGGTCGCGACCCTGATCTCGATCGAGAAGACGGTCGTCGAGGGCGCCGGCGCCGCCGGCCTTGCCGCGCTGATGTCCGACCCGTCCCGCTTTGCCGGCCAGAAGGTCGGCCTGGTGCTGAGCGGCGGCAATATCGACACGCGGTTGATCGCTTCCGTCCTGACCCGCGAACTGGCGCGCGAGGGACGGCTGACCCAGTTGTCCCTCGACATTCCTGACCGGCCCGGGCAGCTGGCGGCGGTGGCTGCGCTGCTGGCCGAGGCTGGCGCCAACATCATCGAGGTATCGCATCAGCGGACCTTCTCCGACCTGCCGGCCAAGGCGACGCTGCTGCAACTCGTGATCGAGACCCGCGACAGCGCCCATCTCGACGAGGTCATGGCGAGGCTTAGTGCATCCGGATTGAGCGCGCGCTGTACCTGAGCGGCGCGGCCGTCCCGCTATCGCGGCGTCAGGCCTGCGAGGTGGCCGATCAGCCGGTCGATCTCGGCTTCGGTGTTGTAGTAATGCGGGGAGGCGCGCACGAGCGGTGGCAACGCCCGGATCTCGGCGTCGATGCGGGTGCTCGACGGATGTGAAGCACCGATGGTGATGCCGGCGGCAGCGGCACCACTGACAATCGCGTCCGCCTCATACCCGTCCATCGTGAAGCTGACGATGGCGCCTGGTGTGCGTCCGAGGTCGCGAATGGTGATGCCGCGAACGGAAGCGAGGCCGCCCCGAAGGCGGTCCGCTAGCAGGCGGCAGCGCTGCTCGATAGGACCCATGCCGATAGCGAGCGCGTAATCGACGGCAGCGCCGAGCCCGAGCCGCGCTGCGTAGTTGTTCTCCCAGGTCTCGAAACGGCGCGCATCGTCACGGAGCCGATATTCATCGCGCGAGACCCAGGGCGCCGCGAAGTGATCGATCATCGGCGGCTCGAGCCGTTGCAGCAGAGCTCGGCGAACGTAGAGAAACCCGGTGCCGCGCGGGCCACGCAGGAATTTGCGGCCCGTGGCCGACAGCATGTCACAGCCGATGGCTTCGACGTCGACGGCCATCTGGCCGACCGCCTGGCAGGCGTCGAGCAGATAAGGAATGCCGTGCGCCCGTGCGATCTTGCCGACGGCCGCTGCGGGATTGACCGGAATCCAGGTGATGGCGATGAGCTTCACGCGCTCGTCGATCATGCGTTCGAGCGCGTGGATGTCGAGCTCGCCGCTGGCATTGCTCGGCACGACCTCGATAACCGCGCCCGTTCTCCTGGCGACCTGAAGAAACGCGACATAGTTGGCGGCGTATTCGGCCTCGGCGGTCAGGATGCGATCGCCCTTGCGAAACGCAAGCGCATAGAACGCCATCTGCCAGGCGACCGTCGCGTTCTCCAGAAGCGCGATCTCATCGGGCGCGGCATTCAGCAGGCGGCCTACCGAGCCGTAGACTGAGTAAAGCCGGCTCGCCTCGCGGTCGGCGGCGGCATAGCCCCCGATCTCGCTCTCGAGGTCGATATGCTCCTTCATCGCCGCGACGACGGGCGTCGGCATGAGCGCCGCGCCTGCGTTGTGCAGATAGGCGATCCGCTCAGCGGCCGGTGTGTCGATGCGTATTTGGTCGATGTCGATCAAACGGGGCTCTCGCGCTTTGGCCGCGTCAATGCGGCATCTGTTCGAACTGCGGCAGGTGGAGCGGGGTATTCCACGACAGGCGACGTTTGGTGAACATCTCGAGCTTCGGTGCGACCAGGTCGGGCCGGTCGAGGCTTCCCAACTGAACGAAGACCGTTTTGGGGAAGCTGTCGAGGTTCGAGGTGAACACCCGCGAGCCGCATTCGGGGCAGAAGTTGCGGTCGAGGCCTTTGCCGGAGTTCGCGACGTAGTGAAAGGCCTTCGGCTTGCCGCTGAGCAGCGTGAAGTCATCCTCCGGCACGGCAAAGAAAGTTGCCATCTCGCCGCCCGAGGCGCGCTTGCAGTCGTTGCAATGACAATTGGCGATGAAGGACGGATCGGTGTCGAATTCGAACTTGATGGCGCCACAGGCGCATTGAGCGGTGTATTTTTTGGCCATTGATCGCCTCGAATTGGTCCAAGACAGCGGCATGGCATATTGGCCGGCCGGAGGAGCGCACGCAACAGTGGTTGCCGCGCAGCGTGTCGTCTCAGATGCAGAGGCTGAGCAGCTTGATGTGGCACTCGCTGGATTTTGGCTTCTTCGCGGGCGCGGCCTCGCGCTTCACGGCAACCAGAGGCTCCCCGTCCTTCTTGCCTTTGCCTTTGCCCTTGCCCTTCGGCTCGTAGTCGCCTGCGATCACCATGGCCCAATAGGTTCGCTTGCCGCTGGCATTCTTGGCGCTGGCGATGCCGACGCGGGAGGCGTTGTGCAGCAACAGGTTCTTACGGTGTCCGGACGAGTCGATCCACTGTCCGAGCGTCTTCTCGAAATTGTCGTAGCCATAGGCGATGTTCTCGGCGGCGCGCCCCGCGCCGGCCGGTGCGACGCGGCGGTTGAACGGTCCGAGAGCGTCGTGGCTGAGGTCGTCCTTCGCCGCCATCGCGCGCGCCTGGTCCATGGCGATGCGGTCGAGGGTTGAATCGCGGACGACGCGAGCTTCACCGTGCTTGAGGCGGAAGCTGGAGATCAGCTCGGCCGGGGTTTCGGCCATTGCGGGCGTCGCTGCCAACAGCAGAAGGCCGGCGATCATGCCGCCGACCACGCGATGCCTCATCGTCCCCCGAGTGCTCATGACCCCGCCACGCCTGCGTTATCCGACTGCTTCTCTATCGCCAATGTGGACGCTTCAAGGCGCATTGCTTCCGTCAGCCCGCGGGCAGGTCCGCCTCGAAATTGAAGCGGTCGCGCAGGTTTTTGCGCTGCTCCAGAATGTCCTTGAGGAAAGCGCGGTCCTGGTCGTTCTTCATCATCGGCTCGATCAGGTCGAGCTGGTTCATGGCGACCAGTTGCAGGATCTCGGTGCGCGGCTGGCCACTGGTGTCGCGCGGCAGTGCATGCACCACCTGGATGTGTTCCGGCGGTTTCGGACCCTTGGCGGCCGTGAGCTCGTTGCGGATCTGGCCTTCGAGCGTGGCCTGATCGGCTTCGACGAAGGCATAGAGCCCGACGCCGGAGCGGCGGTCGGCAAAGGCGACGATGGCGGTGTCGCGCACGGCGGGATTCTTGCGGATCAGCTCCGCCAGCACCGGCGCGTCGTTGACGAGGCGGCGCCCACCGCCCTCGCGATCGGTGAAATTGAACAGGCCGCGCGTGATCGCCCGGTAGACTTTCTTGCCGGTGGCGAGCCACAGGCTTGCGGCGAACGACTTCTTCGCCAGGATCTTGCGCTCGCGCGGTGTCAGCGCTTCGGGCGCGTAGGAGCGCTTGTGCTTGAGCAGGTGCCGGAGGTCTTCATAAGCGAGGATGCGATAGAGCCGGCCGCGGCGCGCAAAGCAGGCGGCGAGCTGGAAGTCGGTCACATAGGCGCGGCCGTCGCGGCCGACCAGCCAGTTCTGCTCCTTGGCAAGATCGTTGTGGCAGATGCCGGCGCGGCGCAGCCGGCGCAGTGCCGCCTTGGCCGAGCGGAAATAGGCGAGGTCGCCATGCGGTTTTGCCAGATGCAGTGCGACTCCGTCGACGAAGCCGCGCGCCAGCGCCCGGCGTCCGGCCCACAGCAGTTCGGGACCGACGTTCAGGCCCTTGGCGAGGGCGAGCGCATGCTTCTCGCGCGCGAACAGATGACGGGCCAGCAGGAACGACCACCACGGCACCTCGTCGAGCCGGCGCAGCACGGCATCGACCTCGCCGGTGTCGGCACGAAAGCGGCCGCGCTCGACGGTCGAGAACACGTCGCGCTTGAGCAGCACGCCCTCGGTCCAGCGCGCCGAGAGCGTCGCGGCGTCGTCTTTGGGGAGGCTCATCGACAACTCACGCTGCTGCGGCGATGCGCAGGTGATCGGCGATCCAGCGATCGAGATCGGCAAGCGCCAGTGCGCTCATCGCCTGCTTCTTGGCCACCGTCTTCTCGTTGCCGCGCAGGCGCGTGCCGTCGGGCTTTTTCGTCGGAGCGCTTGCAAGCGGCGGGAACAGGCCGAAATTGATGTTCATCGGCTGGAAGGAGCGCGTGCCGGGCTCGATGGTCTCGATATGGCCGCCAGTGATGTGGCCGAGCAGCGATCCCAGCGCGGTCGTAGCAGGCGGGCTCGCCAGCGTCTCGCCGCGGGCATCGGCTGCTGCGTAAAGGCCGGCGATCAGGCCGACGCTGGCCGACTCCACATAGCCCTCGCAGCCCGTCATCTGGCCGGCAAAGCGCAGCCGCGGCTGCGCGCGCAGCCGCAACTGGCCGTCGAGCAGCTTTGGCGAGTTGAGGAAGGTGTTGCGATGCAGGCCGCCGAGGCGGGCGAACTCGGCCTTCTCCAGCCCGGGAATGGTGCGGAAGATGCGCTGCTGTTCGCCGTATTTCAGCTTCGTCTGGAAGCCGACGATGTTGTAGAGCGTGCCGAGCTTGTTGTCCTGGCGCAGCTGCACGATCGCGTAGGCCTTCGTTGTCGGATCGTGCGGATTGGTGAGGCCGACCGGCTTCATCGGGCCATGGCGCAGCGTCTCGGGGCCGCGTTCCGCCATCACCTCGATCGGCAGGCAGCCGTCGAAATAGGGCGTGTTGGTCTCCCACTCCTTGAACTCGGTCTTCTCGCCGGCGATCAGCGCCGCGACGAAGCCGTCATACTGCTCCTTGGTCATCGGGCAGTTGATGTAGTCGGCGCCGTTGCCGCCGGGGCCGACCTTGTCATAGCGCGACTGGAACCAGGCCACCGACATGTCGATGGATTCGCGGTGCACGATCGGCGCGATCGCGTCGAAGAAGGCGAGCGCGTTCTCGTCGGTCAGTTCGCGGATGGCATCGGCCAGCGGTGCGGAGGTGAGGGGCCCGGTCGCAACGATGACGTTGCCCCAGTCGGCCGGCGGAAGGCCTGCGATCTCGCCACGGGCGATCTCGATCAGGGGGTGGTCGTTCAGCGCCTTGGTGACGGCCGCCGAAAAACCGTCGCGATCGACCGCCAGCGCACCGCCGGCGGGAACCTGGTTGGCATCGGCCGCGCGCATGATCAGCGAACCGAGGCGGCGCATCTCCGCATGGAGCAGGCCGACGGCGTTGTTGGCGGCGTCGTCCGAGCGGAACGAATTGGAGCAGACGAGCTCGGCGAGCCCGTCGGTGCGGTGCGCCTCGGTCATGCGGTCCGGCCGCATCTCGTGCAGCATCACGGGCACGCCGGCTTTGGCGACCTGCCAGGCTGCCTCCGAGCCGGCAAGGCCCGCGCCGATCACATGCGCAATATTGGAATGGGGTCCTGTCATGGGGCGGACAGGTAGCGCTTTTCGGCGGTCAGTGGAATCGCCGAGATCGAGTTTTCTGCCATCAGAAACGACAACGCCCGCACGAGGCGGGCGCTATCGGTTCGTCCGGTGAAGGGCTGAAGGATATCAGCCCTGATACTGGCCGGCGGCAACGCGCGGGATGTCCGAGCGATCAAGGCCGATGTCGGCCAGTTCGCGATCGCTGAGCTGGGACAGCTCGGCAACATTGCGCTGATAGTCCCGGAAGGCCTGGATCATGCGGATGAGCGAGAGCAGCATTGGTAGTCTCCTGTAGTTCGATTCAGCCCTTGCCCGGGCGTCATCGTTGAAATGAATATAGGTGAGAGTGGTGCACTGCGAAAGTTCCGATGTTGCGATGCAGCTAAGCGAAGGACGCATGGCATCGGTAAGGGGCGATTAACCTCTTGGCAGTCCCGCCCAAGAGCTGGGCGCCAGCCGTTGTAGATTGCAATAAATCTCCGTGAGATCAGGGGTTTATGCCGACCCCTGCGGTTCCCGTGATGATCGAAATATGTTGCATTCCCGTGACCAGCAAGGCGATGCGGCAGCTTGTAAGCCCAAGTCCCGCATGCGCGAATCGCATGAAGCGAGATGATGTAGAAATGAATAAATATTCATATCATCTGTGGATTACGCCGGCCTGACGGAGTCCGCCGACGCCGGGGGATGGGAGCGGCGATTCGCTCGATCCTGCCCCACTGGAGCCGCCGAACGGCTTGCGGCGAAGCCGGATATCGAGCGCCGGTCGCCCGGGAGCCGAGCGCGTTCGTCGTTGATGCGGTGCACACACGCCAAGGGTGTGTGCGCTTGATTACAAGGTTGTAGTGAAAATCAGAATTTCCGCATGCGGCTCTGCGCGGCGCGCAACATCACGCAATTCTCGCGGGGAATTTATTGCGGCAAGTTGCCGCGTCGGCAGCAAAGTCGTGTCGCAGATTCCGGCAATGTCGCTGGGTCTGTCCCAAGAAGAAGAGAAGGAAAGTAACATCATGACGAAGTTACTCGGGGTTATCGCCATTGCCGCCGTCGCATTCGCCGTCGCGCCGGCCCAGGCCGCCAAGCACGCCATGGGCGGCTGCAGCGGATCCAATCTGGAGAAGACGGAGACCGCGATCGAGAACATGGCCGACGGCGACAGCAAGTTCGTCGCGCAGAAGGAGATCGCGGCGGCGCAGGACTCGCTGCTCAACGGAAAAATGGGTGCGTGCGGCGCGCATCTGAACAAGGCGATGCACGCCACCATGGGCAAGTAAACGGCTTCAAGAGAGGGCCGGTCGCCGGGCGATCGGCCCTACGCTTTCATGCAGGGGACCTTAAGGGGCGCGCGCGAGCTGGGTGGCGAAATAGGCGACGGTCTTGGAATAGACCTCGCTCTTGTTCCACTGCTGTAGCACCGCGAAATTCGGGCTTCCCGGCTGCCAGTCCTTGCCACGCTGCCAGCCATAGCCGGCGAGATAATTGGCGGTGGAGGCGAGCACGTCGGGCGCGCTGTGCAGGAGATCGCGCTTGCCGTTGCCGTCGAAATCGACGGCGTATTTCATCCAGGACGAGGGCATGAACTGGGTCTGGCCGAGTTCGCCCGCCCAGGCGCCCTTCATGTCGGCGGGTGCAAGATCGCCGCGCTGGACGATGCGCAGCGCATCCATCAGCTCGCCGCGGAACTGCTCGGCGCGCCGGCAGTCATAAGCCAGCGTCGCCAGCGAGCGGATGGTTGCGAACTTGCCGGTGTTGACGCCGAAATCGGTCTCCAGACCCCAGATCGCGACCAGCACCTCTCCTGGCACGCCGTAGGTCTGCTCGATGCGGGACAGCACCGAGCCGTACTGCTTCATCATGTTGGAACCGCGCGTCATGCGCGGCGGCACCATGCGGCCGGAAAACTCCTCGAAGGTCTGGGTGAAGACCTTTTGCGAGCGGTCGCGGTTGAGCACGCTCTGATCGAGCGTCACGCCGGCGAGCCCGGCGGCAATGGCCTGCTGTGAGATGCCTTTGGCCGCGGCGTCGGTCTTGAAGTCAGCAAGCCATGCGTCGAAATTGCCCGAGCCGCAGGCAACGGCGGCGAGCGCTGGCTGGGCGGAGAGGATTGACGTGGTGAGGGCTAAGGCTGCGAGAGCGAGACGAGAAATCGTCGGGGTCATCAGATGAAATGGATTCCGTGAAGTGATCTGACTGGCGAGGTGCAATCTCGGTCGGAACCGCGGCCAAAGCAAGGCGCATGACGGGGGCCGGTCCCGCCCGGAGCCGGGCAGGACCGGATGTCACGAGATCGTTAGGCGTCTGTCCGATTCCGCCACGGGAAGAGGTTGGCGGGGAAGTCGGCGGCGGGCTTGCGCGGACGATGCGGCGGAGGCGGCACAGGCCGGGCACCGGGATCGGAAACGATCACCTTGCGGTAGAGATGCCAGGTGGCATGGCCGAGCAGGGGGATCACCACGGCGAGGCCGAGGAACGCCGGGATCGTGCCGAGCGCCAGCAGCACCGCCACGATCAGGCCCCAGGCCGCCATCGGCACCGGGTTCCTGGCGACAACGCGCAGCGAGGTGACCATGGCATCGAACGCGCCGGCATGGCGGTCGAGCATCAGGGGGAACGACACGGCGCTGATGCAGAGCGCGGCGAGCGCGAACAGGAAGCCGGTGCCGCAGCCGACCACGATCAGCCACCAGCCCTGCCGGGTCGTCAGCACGCGCGTAATGAAGTCCGAGATCCCGGTCACGCCCTCATAGCCGAAGGCTGCGACATAAATCGCCTGTGCGGTTGCAACCCAGTTCACGAACAGGGCGAGCAGCAATGTGCCAAGACCGAGCATGGCCCCGAACGAAGGCGAGCGCAGCACCTCCATGGCATCCCAGGCGCTGGCCTCTTCATGGCGTTCGCGCCGGCTCGAGAGCTCGTAGAGACCCAAGGCAGCGAACGGCCCGATCAACGCGAAGCCCGCAGCTAGCGGAAACAACAGCGGCAGCACCGAATAGCCCATCACCACGCGGGCGAGCACGAGGCCCAGCACCGGGTAGATCACGCAGAGAATAATGGCGTGGCTCGGAACCGCCTTGAAATCCTCCCAGCCGCGCCTCAGCGCGTCATGCAGGTCGGACAGTTGGATCGTCCGGATGATTGGTCCCGCCGCATCAGCGGGCGGGGCCATTGTGGGGACATTGCCCTGGTAAAGTGTGGCCATGGTCGCTAGCTCCCTTGCCATGCGGCCGCATCCGGCGCCGGCAAACGGCGCAAGCGGCCGCTCTTCTTGGATGATCGCGATCCCAACCAGGCGCGAATTCCGGAAGGCATCGCGAGCTGAACAGAAACCGTACTCTCAATTCCGAGTCCTGTCCCTCACGCTTGGGTGAGATTCGATGCCGCACCGCAACCTCGACGATGTCATTCGGCCGTCATTTCGCCGCAGATAAGCTGATGCTGGTTGTCGGTTCGCATGATCCGCGGGCGCAACGCAGAAACTTCGTCTATAAGTGCCACTCAAGGCCCTTCCAACGGACACTTTTCGGGGAGAAGACATGAGCATTTTCGGGAAAATCATGAGCGCGATCTTCGGTAGCCAACCGGCTTCCGCCGCGCCTGCCGGTGGCGCAGCGCCGGCCGGTGCCCCCGCAGGGGCCGCGCCGGGCGCATCGGCGCCGGCAGCCGCGCCCATGGCGTCCGTCGACGTCGCCGCCATCGTCGACAAGGCGGTCGCCGCGCACAAGGGCGAGAAGCTGGAATGGCGCACCTCGATCGTCGATCTCATGAAGGCGCTCGACATCGACTCGAGCCTCGCCGCGCGCAAGGATCTCGCCCGGGAGCTCGGCTACAGCGGCGACACCAACGATTCCGCGAGCATGAACGTCTGGCTGCACAAGCAGGTGATGTCCAAGCTCGCTGCCAATGGCGGCAAGCTGCCGCCTGAGATCAAGCACTGACCGATCGCTCGGACGCAGCCAAGGGCCCGCGAGATCGCGGGCTCATTTGCGTTCAGGCAACGAGGTCCGCGTCCTCCGGATGCTTGTCGAGATAGTCGACGACGAAGCCGCAGCCGGCGATCACCTTCCTGCCGTCGCGGCGGATCAGATCCAGCGCGCCCTTGACCAGCTCGGAGGCTATGCCGCGGCCGCGCAGCGCGCGCGGCGTCTCGGTATGGGTGATGATCACCGCCGACGGCGTCAGCCGGTAATTGGCGAAGGCGATGTCACTGCCGACATCGAGCTCGAAGCGGCTCCTGTCTTTGTTGTCGCGTACCGATGCCGCCATGCGTAATCCTTCCGAAGCGATGTCTGCGCTCTGATCTAGGCGCCTGAACCCGCCCTTGCCAAGGTGCGACCAAGGGAGGTTGCCGCAGGGGAGATACCCGGAAAATGCGCGTCCCGCTCAGCATCATGGCGTTGCTCGCTGCGCTCGCCTCGACGGCGCCAGCGCCGGCGTCGGCCGAAGGCGGTCCGGCCTGGGACGCCTGCGTCGGATTGACGAGCACGCCGGACGAACGGGTCGCGGCCTGCTCGAGCGTCATTGACACGAAGAGCGAGACCGGCCGCAGGCTCGCCGGCGCCTATTGCAACCGCGGCCATGGCCTCACCGAGAAACGCGAGCTCGATGCCGCGCTGTCCGATCTCGACGAGGCGGTCAGGCTCGATCCGGCCTACGCCTGCGCCTACAACAACCGCGGCCGCGTCTACAGCTTCAAGCGCGACTATGATCGCGCCATCGCCGATTACGACGAGGCTATCAAGCTCGATCCGTCGCTGGCGCTCGCCTACAGCAATCGCGGCGAGTCGCGCTTCAACAAGGGCGACCTCGACGGTGCCATTGCGGATTTTGACGCGGCGATCAAGCGCGATCCCAACTATGCCACCGCCTACGCCAATCGGGGCTTCGTCTACGCCCGCAAGCACGACACGGCGCATGCGCTCGCCGACTACACCATGCGGATCAAGCTTGCGCCCGATCTGCTCGCCTATATCGACCGCGGCAACGTGTATCGCGACAACGAGCAGCTCGACCGCGCCGCCGCCGACTATGGCGAGGCGATCCGCATCGCTCCGACAGATGCGCGCGGCTGGCGCAATCGCGGCATGATCCGTCTCTTCCAGGGCGACAACAAGGGCGGCCTCGCCGACTACGACAAGGCGCTGCAATACGATCCGTCCGACGTGTTCTCATGGAGCAACCGCGGGCAGGCCCGCTTGCGGCTCGGCGACAAGCAGGGCGCGATTGCAGATTTCCGGAAGGCGCTGGAGTTGCGGCCCGGACTGCCCGTCGCGCATGATGCACTGCGAAAGCTTGGGGCGCTGTAGCCGGTGTGAATTCTTGACCCGTTGGACGTCACGTGGCGACCGCAAAAAATCCTCAGTGTCGCTCTTGCAAGTTCCACCGCGGTTCCCACGTCCTTGAGAGGACATACGCCCGAATGCGGCCGGCACGGTCGCTAGACATTCGGAGTGTCGTGATCGCCAGCCGCAGACGTATGCCTCTTTTGCAGGAGGTTACGATGTCGGACTTTGGTTTCTTGAATACTCATCGAACATGGGAAGACTGGTGCGGGATGCTGCTCGGTGCGCTGATCGCTGCGTCGCCGTGGTTCCCAATCCAGGATAGCTCGGGGATTGCCGGACACGACACGATGGTCCTGAACACGGTCGCAGTCGGCCTCGTCGTATTTGGCCTCAGCCAGCTCGAATATGTCGCCTTGCAGCGCTGGCAGGAGGTGGCGACCATCCTGGTCGGGCTGTGGCTCATTGTCTCGCCCCTGGTGCTTGGCTATTCCGGCGAAGGTTTTCTCCGGATCTACCACACCAGTCTGGGCGCAGTGGCGGTGATCCTCGGCGTACTCCAGTTGTGGCAGGACTGGGACATGAGTGACCAGGATTTGCTGAAGCATGGGCAATAGGCTGCGGATTTCGGCAGGCCCGCCGCGCGATCGGTGGGCCTGCGCTCGCTCATCTCTTCACCAGATCCGCATAGTCCGGGTGCTTCTCGATCCACGCCTTCACGAACGGGCATTGCGGGATCAGCTTCAAGCCGGCGGCGCGGACCTGATCGAGCGCGCCTTGCACTAGTTTTGAGCCGACGCCCTTGCCGCCCAGCTCCTTCGGTACGTCCGTGTGCTCGAACGTGATGACGTTGCCGTCGAGCTTGTAATGTTCGGTCGCAAGATATCCCTCCACCTCCAGCTCGAAACGGTGATGGGCCTTGTTGTCGATGACGTCGCTCATGTCGTCTCCGGTCAGCTCTTCAGCGAGTCTGTCAGCATCTTGCGGATCGACCAGGCTTCGCCGTCGGAGGAGCCCTTGATGTCGTCGATCCGCCAGCTCCCAACCTCGCGCACGAAGTCGTAACGCACGATCAGGTCGGCGGGTTTGCGGTCGTTGCGGTGTCCGGTGATGGTCACCGCAAGTATCGCCTTGTCGGCCTCCATCTTCTCGGCGTCAACCTTGAACGACTTCACGTCCGGTTCCTGCGAGTTGGTGACGGGATCGAAATCGACCGGTCCGACGTCGCCCTTGCGCGTATGCGCATCGGCCTTGGCCCACAGCGCGACCAGGGCCTTGGAGAGATATTTGGCCTTGGCCGCCTTGTTCTCGATGATGAAGGCACCGCCGCCATCGCCCTTGCCCTTGGCGGCGCGGGTGTAGATCGCAGTCAGAATAGCGAGCGGTTCACTGGTTGCGGGAGCCTGGGCGAGGGCGGGGCCGACGCCGGCGAGGAGGACAGTAGCGATGAGGCTGCGACGGGTGAGCATGGAGTGTCCTGGTTGGGGTGCGCACGTCAGTAGAGCTTGATTGCGCCCGGCAGGTTCAAACGCGAAGGCCGATCAGAGCGGCTCTGATCGGCCTCGGCCATGCGTGCACGGGGTCGGCGGACCCAGGGCGTCTTGATCAGTATTTGGCGACGACGGGGCCGGCCGAGAAATGATAGTTGACGCCGACCCGGGCGATCTGCTCGCGGAACGGGGTCGATGTCGTGAACACGATGGCCGGAACGGTCGAGGAGGCGACGTTCAGCGTCCGCCGGCCAAGGTCGACGTAGAGGTACTCGGCCTTGAAGCTCCAGTTCGGCGCGAACATCACTTCGGTGCCGGCGCCGGCGGTCCAGCCGGTGCTCGTCCCCGAGGAGGCGCCGCTGGCGCAGATGGTCGCGCCCACGATGCATCCGCCGGTCACGTCGGTGGTGCTGAACGAGGATTTGGTGCGGCCATAGGCGAAGCCGCCGGTGCCGTAGAGCAGCCATTGCGGCGCTACCAGCACGCCGACCCGGCCACGCACGGTGCCGAACCAGTCGATGCCCTTGCTGACCGTCGTCGAGGTGGCATCGAAGCCGACCGGTGCGAGCGCCTGGGTGGTCGTGCCCTTGACGTCCGCGCCCTCGAAGTCGGCCTCGAGGCCGACCAGCCATTGCGGGGCGACCTGCCAATTGTAGCCGGCCTGGACGCCGCCGATCACGCCTTTCGCCGACGGCGACAGCGCGGTCGGAAATGAACCGGCCGCAACCAGCGCGGCGAGCGGGGCCGCCAGTGCCGGATCGGTCGACAGGACGGAAATACCCGTGGAGCCCGTGCTCCAGTCGTAGCCGACATTGCCGCCGACATAGAAGCCATTCCAGGTCTGAACCGGGGCGATCGCCTTCACCGGCATTTTATAGGTCGGGGCAAGATCCGCGGCATGTGCCGTCCCCCAAGCCGCCCCGACAGCCACGACGCCCGCAAGCACAAGTTTCTCGAAATTTTTCATTGGCCCAATTCCCCGATTCCGACGTGGTTTTACGCTACATGGCGGCTGAACGCTGTGACCAATTGGCAACTCCGGGTCGGGATCGGAGCGCCTTCAGGCTGGATCGCACTCAAACCAGATGGAAATTGGCCGAGGACAGGCTTGCCAACGCGGTGTTGGTGATGGTGACCACGTGAGTAGCGTCGAGCGTGAGCACGGTGTCCGCCCCAACCTGATGCAGGTCCGCGAAGACGTTGGCGAGACTTCCGAACTGCGATGCCTGCAGCTGAATGTCGTCCAGGGCCGTATGGAACTTGTTGATGGTGTTGTGACCGAAATCGCCGGCGAACACGAACGTATCCCGGCCGTAATTGCCGGCAATCAGCGTGTCGCCGGGGCCGCCGATCAGGATCTCGTGGGCGTTGAAGGTCGAGGCGGCCGTGATGGTGGCGCCGCCGGCGCTGCCGTCGAGGACGGTATTGCCATAACCGGTGGTGGCGGATCCGCCGGCGGGAACGAACACGAAGTTCTGGTTGCCGCCGATCACCTGGACGGTCAGCGTCGATGTCGAGGGCGCCGCATGGCCGTTGCTCGCGGTGTAGGTGAAGTTGTCGTAGGCGACGCCGGTGACGCCGCCGCTGGCAGCGTAGGAATAGCTGCCGTCGGCATGCACCGTGAGGCTGCCATAGGCGCCTGCGATGCTGTGATCGACGGCGCCGGCGAGCCCGTTGACGGCGCTGACCACGACGTGATCGGCGGGGTTGGTGTCGGTGTCGTTGGCGAGCAGGCCGTGCGCGGCATCGGCGGTGACGGTCTGGCCGGCGACGACACGGTTGCTGTCTGCGTGCGCCGTGACGAGTGAATCGATCACGGCAAGTCCGGTGAATGTCGTGGCGATATTGCCGAGATTGGCGGCGTTGCCGGCGAGGTCGCCGATCGCTCCGCCGTGCAGATCTATGCCCGTGACCGCCAGCGCAGATGTGAGCGTGTCGCCGGCTCCCACCGTGTAGTTGAACACGAGCTTGCTGGAATCATGCAAGGCCGCGGTCGCAGCCGCATCGAAGGTGGCGATGCCGTTATCGTTGAGCGAGAGGGTGGGCGCACCGCCCGACAAGGTCACGGCTTCGGCGAGGGCGACCGTGATCGTGACAGACTGGCCGGCTCCGACCGCGCCGCTCGCGGGCGATGCGCTGACGGCGACGATATCCGGCGCGTGCGTGTCGATCTGCAAGATCCCGGCGGGGTTGACGGTGCCGCCCGGCAAGGTGAGATCGTTTCCGGCGAGGTCGCGGATGGTCCCTGCATTGAGCAGGATCTGGTTGACCGAAAGATCGCTCGTGTTCTCACCCGCAGCCACGAGATAGCTGAAGGTCAGCACGCTGCTGCCGCTGCCGCCCGCATAGGTCGCGACGCCGCCATCGTTGAGCTGCATGGTCGGCGTGCCGCCGGTCAGATCGACGTTGACCGCTTCGCTGAGATTGAGCGTCAGGATGACGCTATGGCCGGCGTTGAGATCGCCGCTGCCTGCGACGATGCCCGCGCCCGAGGTCGCGATCGAGATCACCGTCGGCGCGATCGAATCCACCCGAACGCCGGCGGTCGAGCCGACATTGTTCAGCGTGAGCACGGCGGCGTTGCCGACCGCGTCCTTGATCGTGCCGCCATTGAGAACGGTCGCACTGCCGAGCGCGACGCCATTGGCATCGCTCTCGCCGGCAGCCACCGTGTAGCGGAAGGTCAGCGAGGAGGCGCTGCCTTGGCCGACATATTGGGCTTCGACGAGGCCACCGGTGTCGAGCATGATCGCGACTTCCGGGGTGCCCGTCACCGACACCGCCTCGCTGAAATTGACCGTGAAGTCGAGATTCTGACCGGCGACGTAGGTACCGTTCGCGGGCACGCTCACCGACGTCACGGCCGGGGCCGTATGCTGAACGGTGTAGACGTCGCCGCCGGTGAATCCGTTCGCCACGGCGTTGCCGGCGGCATCGGCAATGCCGGTGCCTGAAGCGTTCAGGTCGAGGCGCAGCGTGCCGTCGCCGGTCACGCCGTTGACGGTCACGGTATAGACGTTGCCGCTGACGGGCGTCACGACGATGCCGGTGTCGGTGACACTGCCGGTGCGGGTCGCCGTGAAGTCGCTCGCATCGACGCCGGTGACGTCTTCCGAGAACGTCACCGTGAACTGATCGCTTCCGGCATTGTTCGGGTTCGAGCCGTTCGCGACGATCGACGAAACGCTCGGAGCGGTATGTCGAATGGTGTAGACGTCGCCGCTCGAGAAGCCCGCGCTGGCGCCATTGCCGGCAGTGTCGGTGACGCCGCTCGAGCCGCTCTTGAAATCGAGGCGCACGGTGCCGTCGCCGGTGACGCCGCCGACAGTCACCGTGTAGGTCTTCCCGTCGGCGGAGGTGATCTGGCTGATGCCGGTGGTGGAGAGGGCGATACCACCCGGTGTGTTGGTCGTGGTCAGGGTGAAATCGGCGGCGGTCAGGCCGCTGACGCTCTCCGAGAAGGTCACCGTGAACTGTTCGGTGCCGGCGTTGTTCGGGCTGGCGCCCGACGCGGCAATCGACGTCACGGCCGGAGCGGTGTGATCGATCGTGTAGGTCTGTCCGGTGAAGCCGGCAAATATGGCATTGCCGGCGCGATCGGCGATGCCGGTGCCGGACGCGTTGAGCTTGAGGCCGAGCGTGCCATCGCCCGTGACGCCGGTGACCGTCACCGTATAGACGCTGCCGCTGAAGGGCAGCACGACCATCCCGCCATATGAGACGGACCCGCCGGTGACGATAGTGAAGTCACTCGCGTCGACCGCGCTCACGATTTCGGAGAAGGTGACGGTGAAGGTATCGCTGGTCGCGTTGCTCGGATTGCTGCCGGCGGTATTGATCGACGAGACCACAGGTGCGGCGGTGTCGATCGTCAGGTGCAGGTCGGTGGCTGTGCCGGCCAGCACGGCATCGTTGCCCGAGCCGTCCTTGATGGTGCCGCCGTTCAGGAGAAGGTTCTGCACCTGCAGATCACTGCTGCTGTTGCCGGCCTGCACCGTGTAGCTGAACGTCAGCGCGGTGCCGCCGCTGCCGCCTTGATAGGTCGCGATCACATTGTCGCTGAGCTGGAGCTCTGGCGCGCCGGTGACATTCACCGGGTCGGTGAAGGCCACCGTAATGGTGACGACCTTGCCGGCATTGAGATCGGTCGCATTGCCCGTCGTCGCCGCCGTGACCGAGCTGACGAGCGGAACGTGGAGCAGATTGACCGTGCTGGTCGCGGTGTTGCTGGTCCCGTTGCTGGAGGAGCCGTCGGTCACGGTCCATTCGATGGTCCGGGAGCCGGGCGCGGTCGATCCGGGGGCGCTGAACGCGATCGATTCCAGCACGGTCTGGTAATGATCGAGCGTGTCGGTGCCGCTCAGCGTGAGCAGGCCGGTAGCGGCGTTGTAACTGCCGGTGATGTTGTTCTGGCTGATGAAGCTCAACGCATCGCCGCTGACGAAGCCGCTGGCAATCTTGATGGTCGCGCCGGTCAGATTGCCGCCACTGTCGGGGTCGGCGACGATCAACGTACTGTCGAGCAGGGCTGCCGCACTGCCGACCGGATAGTTCAGGCTGGCACCTGCGGTGACGGTCGGCGCGGTATGGACGATGCCGAGCACGCTCGCCGTCAGAGGCACCTCGCTCGAGATGAGCGTTGTGGAGGCGGTGCCGTATTGCCCGCCGAGCTCGACCTGATTGCCCTGGGAGTTCGTGCCCACGCTCGCGACGGCGCGACCGGTCAGGTCCGGGAGGGCGAAGGTGGACTGGCCGTCGCCGCCATAGGTCGTTCCGATGAGCGCAAACAGGACCTGGTTCTGTGAGATCGACAGTAGCTGGCCCTGGCACTCGGCCCAGCCGTGCGCCAGCATATAGTCGAGGTCCGTGCCGTTTCCGGCGTAGGAAATGATCTCGCCGACCCATGGAGCGGAGTCCGAGTACGAGCCGCTCTGGGAGGGAAATATTCCTTCGAGAGAGATCAGATAGTGCAGAGCGATGGAAGGCTGGTAGTTGCTGAAGTCGGCTGAAGCCCCGACTGGATGGGGCAGGTTCGACGTCGAGAGCGTGGTCGTGTCCTGGCCGATGACCGTGCCAAGTTGGAAATCGCCGATCGAGTTCGTTCCGACCCCGATGATGGTGCGGCCGGTGAGGTCCGGCAGCGCGAACGTCGTGACACCATCGCCGCCATACGTCGTGCCGATGGCGTTATAGAGGTTCGGATAGTCGGCGATGTTCAGCACCTGGCCAGCCGCCAGCAGATATCCTGCCGGCGCAAAATTGCTGAGAAACGGGACAATTTCGCCGGCTACGTCGAGCCAGTTCGAGGCTGAGCTCGCGCCCGGTCCGCCGGTGTTGATGAGATAGTTGATGGTCAGCGAAGGCTGGTCGTTGGTGAAAGCCTGCCCCGCGCCGAAGCCCGAGGGCAAATTCTGGTCCCCAGCGTGACCGTGTCCGTGCCGTAATTGGTTCCGAGCGAAAAATTCGCGCTGTTCTCGGAGCCGACCGTGAGCTTGGCCTGGAGGTTGGGTAGCTCGAAGGTCGTCTGTCCGTTGCCGCCATAGGTCGTGCCGAACAGCGAGAACAGGGCGGTGTTCTGGGCGATCGACAGCAGCTGCCCGCTGGCAAGCGCCGTGTGGTTGGGAGCAAGGCTTCCGGCGAAGGTCCTGATGGACCCGAGATCGATGGTGCCGGGATCGGACGTGCCGTCTCCATGCGAGGGATAGGTGCCTTGAAGCGGGATCAGCTGGGTCAGCCCGAGTGAGGGCTGATCGTTGTTGATCGGGGATGCCGTGATGTTCGTGTTCGTCCCGTCCGACACCTGCCAGGTAATATCGCGAACCTGGTGCGTGCCGCCGCCGGTCGGATCGCCGTTCCCCGAAAAACTGTAGGTGATCGAGCGCAGCGCATCCTGATAGTCGGCGACCGTATCGCTCCCGCTCAGGGTGAGGATGCCGTGCGCGGCGTCGTAGCTGCCGTGAATGTTGTTCTGGTCCGTGAAGTTCAGCGTGTCGCCCGCGACGAAGCCGACGAGACTCACCACGGCCGATGAGAGTGTTGAGGAGGCGCTGTCCGTTACGATCAGGTTCGGTGCGATGGACACGGCGGCGCCACCGCCGTGGAACGTCGCTGACGTGCCGGGGGTCAGGCCGATGATGCCGAGCGTCGTGCTGAAATTTGCAAGCGCCTGCTCCGCGAACGGCGCGCTAACGGCAGCCGCTGCCGGGGTGGTCGAGACGTCGAGCGTCCAGCTTGCGGGATCGGCATTGCCGATCACATGCGTCGCCGCGTCGACGGTGACGCCGCCGGCATAGGCGGAGAGGTCGGAGATGAACTGGCTTCCGGTCGCGCCCGCGGCCGTGTCGCAGGCATAGAGGGCGAGAGCTCCGTCGGATGCGAGCGAGGCGCCGATCGCGGAGAGTGCGGCGGCATCGTTCGCGAGGTCCGCGTCGTGGATGACGGATGAGCCGATCTCAATCTCGCCCGGAGCGCCGTGACCGACGATCGAGATCGACGCGAGCCCGGTCAGGCCGTTGTTCTTGAGGATGGTTGCGATCTGGGCGAAGCCGTCGCTGGCGCCGTTGAGGACAAAGGCCTGTTCGTCCGGGGCCAGCCCGTCCAGCAAGGCATCGATGTCGGAAACGCGGGAATCAATGAAAACAACTCTTCCCATACTCACCACATTCCACGCCGAAACGGCGCATATCCACCCGGGAGCCAGCCGCCGGGCCAGCCAAACAAATGCATTAAGCAGCGATTAACTGGCGTGAAGCTTGCGCCGGAACAAGCCTGCGCGCGGCACATGCAACCGGAGCGCGACCGCCGTCCTGCGAGGCAAATGTCGCGTTTTTTCGGCGTTTTTTGGCGATAGTTGTTTGAAAACGAGACATCGCGCAGGGCGCAGCGCTTCGCCGTTCATCAATGGCGGTTGATCTTCGCGCATGATCGCGCCGACCTGCGCCGGTACGCGTGACCAGCCCGCTGCGCACTGGCTCCGGTGCGGCGGCTTCCCGGCGGCTTCAAACCGATGTCTGTCAGTCCGCGGCCTTGGCCACGCGCGTATCTTCGCTCGGCTGTTGGCGGACGCAGCCCTGGCAGATGACGAGGGCGCGGTTGACCCTGGCGTCCTGCTCGGCCTCGATACCGTCCTGCGCCTGCCACCATTCCTTCGAATAGGGCTGAAGTCCGGCTTGCGAACTGTTGCGCTCGGATACCGCGGCGGATCGCGTTGTTCGCGATGGCCCCGAGGCGGGGCGCTGCTCATTGGGATCTTCGCCCGCACCATCCCAGGCAAAGCGGGCAGGCCTGAAGGCCGGATCGGAAGCGAGATGCGCCTGCGGCGCGACGGCACATCCGGCAAGCGCCAGCGACAACAGGAGGAAGGCGGGCGCTTTGACCATGATGCGGCACTCTGTACGCGAGAACTGGCTGAGGTTGCGCCGATCATGTTTAAAAATCCCTGAACGACTGCGGCATCGCCGACGACCAATGCGCATGCGCTGTTTCTTCCTCCTGCTCGCTCTGCTCGTCACCGCTGCGCGCGCCGACGACGCAAGACCATTCAACCCGGCCGACTATCCAGCCGGTGTGCAGAAGGCGCTGCGCTACGCCAACGAGGAGTGCGACGGCCAGGACGGTGGCGCGGTAACCTTTGCGCCGGACACGGTGCGCCGGATCGACCTGACCGGTGACGGCCGCGACGACTACATAGTCGATTTCCGCGACACAAAATGCGGGGAGCGCGAGACCACTTATTGCGGAACCGGCGGCTGCGTCATGGACATCCTGGTGACGCTGCCGGATGGCAGCGTGCGCCCCGTGTTCGACGGCTATGTCCGCAGCTACAAGATCGTGACGTCGCCGGTGAAGCGCGGCGCCGCGCGCACCATCCGGTTCGATCTGCATGGCAGCTATTGCGGCGGTTTTGGCGCGCAGGCCTGTTTCAAGGAGAAGACGATCACGGCGACGCCGTTCGCGTTCAAGCACCGTAGAGCAGGTGCGGGGCCGGCGGCCTTGCGGGGGTGCGGGCGTTGGCGATAAATGGGCAGCAAGGAGCGGGCGGCTTGCGCGCCGTCCGCAGTCGAAGAGGAAGCCCCATGCAGCCCCTGCGCATGTCCCGCCGCGTCATGAATCTCGCTCACATGCTGACCCAGAATGCGCGGCGGCATGGATCGCGTCCCGGTTTCGTCTGGGGTGACAGGTCCTGGACCTGGCGCGAGATCGACGCCCAGGTCTCGGCACTGGCGGCGGCGCTCGCCGCGCGCGGCATCGCGAAGCGCGACCGCATCCTCGTCCATTCCAAGAATGGCGATGAGATGTTCTTCTCGATGTTCGCAGCGTTTAGGCTCGGTGCGGTCTGGGTGCCCACCAATTTCCGCCTGATGCCGGACGAGGTCTCCTACCTCGCCCAGGCCTCCGGCGCGAAGGCGTTTCTGTGCCACGTCGATTTTCCCGAGCACGCGGCGGCCGTGAGCGGCGGTGCGCTCGCGTTCACCTGGAGCATTGACGGCAAGGGCGCGTTCGGCGAGGCGTCGGTTGCAGATGCCATCGCATCGCATGCGGGGCACGTGGTCGAGAACGTCGCTGTCGAGCACGACGATCCCTGCTGGTTCTTCTTCACCTCCGGCACCACGGGCCGCTCCAAGGCCGCGGTGCTGACCCACGGCCAGATGGGCTTTGTCGTCACCAACCATCTCGCCGACCTGACGCCTGGGGTCACCGAGGACGACGCCTCACTGGTGGTGGCGCCGCTCTCGCATGGCGCCGGCGTGCATCAGCTGGTGCAGACCGCGCGCGGTGTACGCACCGTGCTGCTGCCGACAGAGAAATTCGACATCGACGAGGCGTTCCGCCTGATCGAAAAGCATCGGGTCAGCAATCTCTTCACCGTTCCAACCATTCTGAAGATGATGGTCGAGCATCCCGCCGCCGACAAATACGATCACTCCTCTCTGCGCCACGTGATCTACGCCGGCGCGCCGATGTATCGCGAGGACCAGAAGGCCGCGCTGAAGAAGCTCGGCAAGGTTATCGTGCAGTATTTTGGATTGGGCGAGGTCACCGGCAACATCACCGTGCTGCCGGCGGCGCTGCACGACCCCGAGGACGGCCCGCATGCGAAGATCGGCACTTGCGGCTTCGAGCGCACCGGTATGCAGGTCTCGATCCAGGACGACGAGGGCCGCGAGCTCGGGGCGAACCAGAGCGGCGAGATCTGCGTAATCGGTCCTGCGGTGCTCGCCGGCTATTACGACAACCCCGAGGCCAATGCGAAGGCGTTCCGCAACGGCTGGTTCCGCACCGGCGATCTCGGCCACATGGACGAGGAGGGGTTCGTCTACATCACCGGCCGTGCTTCCGACATGTACATCTCCGGCGGCTCCAACATCTATCCGCGCGAGATCGAGGAGAAGATATTGACGCATCCCGCGGTCGGCGAGGTTGCCGTGCTCGGCGTGCCCGATGCGACCTGGGGCGAGGTCGGCGTCGCCGTCTGTGTGGCGCGCGAGGGGGCGAAGGCTGTGAGTGAAGCGGAGATGGCGGCATTCCTGTCGCCAAAAGTGCCGCGCTACAAGATGCCGAAGCGGTTCTTCTTCTGGGAGGCGCTGCCGAAGTCCGGCTATGGCAAGGTGCCGAAGCGCATGGTGCGTGACGAGCTCGAGGCGCGCGGATTGCTCGACCTCGACAAGACGAAAACAGGCTGAGCGGGGGGGCATGCGCAGCATCAAGCAGCCGGGCGCACCTGGCGCAGAACGCATCCAATGGGTGGAGGCGAGGGGACGCGCTTTCACGTTCATGCTTGAGGCAGGCGTGCCGCTGCTGGAAGCCGCACGCCGCGGCTTTGCGGGGGAGGGTTTTGCCGGCGGCGTGCTGAACTTCGGCCGCGGCACGCTCGGGCCGTTTGCCTATGTGATGCCGGCGCTGTCGAAGACCGGCGAGAACGCCGCGTTCTACAGCGAGACGTTCCGGCCCGAGGGCGTGACGCGCACGAAGCTCGGCCGCATGACGCTCGGCACGCGGGACGGCGCGCCGTTCTTTCATTGCCATGGGCTGTGGACCGAGGCAGACGGCAAGGCAAGTGGCGGCCATATGCTGCCGGACGAGACGATCGTGACTGAGCCGTTCGAGGTCGAGGCCTTCGGCCTCGACGGCGCGATGTTCACGGCCGAGCCCGATCCCGAAACCAATTTCAAGCTGTTCGGACCGGTTGCGGCTGCGAGCACTGGTGCGCGCGCGACGAGTCGCGCCTTCGCGCTGCGGCTGCGCCCCAACCAGGACTTCGCTTTCTGCCTCGAAGGCTTTTGCCGCGAGCACGGCATTGCGCGCGCGAAGATTCATGGCGGCGTCGGCTCGACCGTCGGCGCGCGCTTCACCCATGGCGGCGTGATCGAGCCGTTCGCGACGGAGCTTGCGGTGACCGCGGGTGCGATCGCGCCGGGCGCTTCCGGTGCGCTCGAGGCCGCTCTCGACGTTGCCCTGATCGACTACACCGGCGGCATCGCGGAGGGGCGTCTGATCCGTGGCGACAATCCCGTGTTGATGACCATGGAATTGGTGCTCGAGGTGTTGAGCTAATCTCGGCGAGCGATCGTCAGTGAGAACGTAGCTTGGCAATGGCCAAGTACGTAGAGTCACTTAGCCCCGAGCCGGATCCCTGAAAGAGATTGAGCAAGGGGGATTGTCCCTGACCGATGCTCTGGCCGTTTTTGACGTCATACATGGCGGAGAAACGGCCCAGCAGCTTTTCGACCTTCGCGGGATCGGAAAGATCTTTGATCTTCATGAATTTGTCCACGAACTTGGCCTGCTGGTCGATTGGCATCGCCGCCATCGAGTCAGGCAAATTGAAGGTGGTCCTGAACACCTCCGAAAGAGCCTTGTCGGCAAGGATGTCGTATGCGGACGTGATCTCCCCCGCCTTTCGCTGGAAATAGAGCGCCAGGCGCACGCCGGGATTCGTATCGCCCTGCTGCTGCTCGAGGCTTTGCTGGAGATAGTTCGCCTGGGTTTCCCGCAGCTGGACTTGCTTCTGAGGACCAACCATCGCAAGGCGCGCGACATTGCCCTTGCTGTCGAAATTGAACGACGCCGCGATCTCGGCAAAGCGATGATCGCTCTCGGTGTTCGCGAAGCTCTTTGGATTATTCAGATCGGACGCGAATATCTTCTTCAGATATTCGGTGCTGACCTTCTTGGGGTCCAGGCCCTTGGCGACGAGAATGAAATCGACCATCTTCCGGTTCGCAAGCAGCTCAGAAACGCTGTCGATGCCTGCGATGGCCTCCTGATAGGACGTCGCGTCTTTCTGGGCCTGTTCCCGAACCGCTTTGTGCTGCTCAGGGCTTGCCTGTTTCAGCACTGCAATGACGTAGTCCTTCGCGGTCTGGAGGACTTTTGCCGAGTCCTGAGCCACCAAGGGGGTCGTCAGATTGCCCTTTGCGTCGAAGTTGAAGGCGCGCGCGAGCTCGACGTATCGGTTGTCCTTGAGCGTATAGACGAAGCTCTTGGGATCGCTGAGATCGCTTTCGAGGGCCGCCTTGACGGTGGCCTGCGAGACCTCTGCAGGATCGAGGCCGACGGCGCCCAGCGCAAAATCATACACGGCTGGAGTCGATACGAACGCCTGGACTGAATCGATCTTGCCGATCGCGTTTCTGAATTGAACGGTTGCGAAGGCCTCATTCAGGGGACTTGCCGCCGCATAGACGTCGGACTTGCTGTCGTCGAACCGCTTTGTCGTGAGCGTGACGTTTGCAGCAGTCTGCGCGGGCACACCCGACGGCAGCGACCCGTCAGCCGAAAACTCGAACGCGCCGGCCAGGTCTACAAAGCCACCTATCGTCGCGATCTGGTCGTTGAGGCTGGAAATGCTCTTCGTGTACGACTCCAGGTGATATTTTTCGACCAGGATCTGGACGTTCAACTGAGCCACGTCGGCGCCCGGTTGCGAGAGTTGGGCCGTGTAGTCGGCGATCTTCGTATTGGTGGCGCTCACGTCCGATTTGGCTTGAGCGAGCTGGGCGTTGAGGCCGGTCAACTGAGACGCGAAGGCGGTGTTGACATAGCTGTTCGGATCGGATGGGTCGCTGCGCAGGACCTGGCTTATCGTGTCGGGCGGCCACTTGCTTTGATCGATCCCGAATGCCGAATAGACATAGTTGCGGAGACGATCGTTGTTCAGCAGCTGATCAGCACTGCTGATGCTGCCGATCTGGGCGCTGTAGTATTTCGTATCGTCCGCAAGTGCGTCGACCTGGCTCTTCTTGGTTGCCGTGTACAGACCGATCGTCTCGTCGGTCTGGTTCTCCGATTGCGCAACCGGCGTCGCAGTGCCGTTGAAGGAAAATGCCGCGGCAAACTCCCGGTAACGCTTGTCGACCAGCTTGTTGACAAAGCTCTTTGCGTCGGAGAGGTCGCTCTCCAGCACCTTTCTCATGAAAGCCTTGGCGTAGGCCATGTCTTCCAGGCCATACGCCTTCAGTGCGTAATGATACAGGCGATAATCCTTCATGAGATCATCGACGGTCTTCACCTTGCCGATGTTGGCTTTGTAATAGGCGGCCTCTCGCGCGACGTCGGTCTGCTGTTCGACCCGCGTCAGGGATTGCTTGAGATGGTGCGAAATGTAGTTGTAGCTGAAATACGTTGATACCATCGCGCATTCCTCGCGGCTTCTTACGGTCCTGGACGTCCGTCAATCATTGCCGGGTCGCGAGGTAGGGGCTGGCCTCATGCCAACAGATTGTCTCACAGCAACGTCTTCTTAAGGCGATTCTAGAGTACAATCTTAAGTTTTAGTTTGCGTCCAAGTGACGCGTGCCGAGTTTTGTTGCTGTATGTTTCTCAGATGCAGCTTTCGCGAAGATTGTGTTCCTGATATGTTCCGGCCGAAATATCGACCGGAGTGGGTTGGAAGCCGGACATGAGCCGAAGAAGCAATCGCACGATCAACCTGCCGGCGCCGTATCTGAAGCGGATCTGGCTCGATCCGTCGCAGGTTCACGATCGCGAGGCTTATCCGTTTTGCCTGCCCATCTTCCCGGATGATTTCGAGCTTAGCTTCGACGCCGCCATCACGATCATCGTCGGAGAGAATGGCACCGGGAAGTCGACGATCCTCGAGGGTATCGCGGCGCTTGCCGGCTACGACGATGCTGGTGGCGGCAAGGGCTACATGCCGGTCGATCATTCCGACGCGCGGGAGAAGATGGGTGGCCAGCTTTCCAAGGCGTTGCGCGCAAGCTGGCTGCCGAAGATCACCAACGGCTGGTTTTTCCGCGCCGAGAGTTTTTTCTCGGTGGCGCGATATCTCGACAAGGCCGCACGTGATGCCGGCCAGGTCGGACCCGATTTTCTGTCGCATTCCCATGGCGAAGGTTTTCTGCGCTTCTTCGAAGAGCGCTGCCAGCGCCAGGGCATCTTCATCTTCGACGAGCCGGAATCGGCGCTGTCGCCGACGCGTCAGATCGAATTCCTGAAGCTCTTGCGACGCATGGACGACTCCCGCATCTGCCAGGTCATCATGGCGACCCATTCGCCGATGCTGATGGCCTATCCCAATGCGAAGCTGCTGCGGCTCGGGAAATACGGGCTGGTGCCGGTGACGGTGGAGGAGACCGACCATTACCGGCTGATGCGGGAGTTTTGTGACGACCCGCGGGGCTTCGTGGAGGCGACGCTGGCGGAATGATTGGGGGACGTCTGCCGCTTCAATGAGGCACGCGCATTGTTTTTCCACTCGCATCTGAATCGCGAACACACCTTCGCGGCCCCGCGGCATGAACTGCCCGAGCCTTGCTGTCGTCACCGCCCTCGAAAGTGCCGAGGGCGCAGGGAAGGCCGGGTGCCGGCTGGCACCCGCGGTCCGCTGTGCGCGAAATGCGCTGGAAGCAGATGCACAGCGGCATACAGGTGAAGCCGAACATCCGGCCTTCCCTGCGCAGTGGTTTTACGGCTTATGTCGTGATCTCCCCGGGGAGCGATGCACTATTGCCCCCGTCGCCTTGCGGATGGCTGACGCGCCCGCCCGGTCGGGCAGCACGCGTCACCGCAAGACTTGGCACACGGACCCCGGATGCCAGGACCACACGATTTTGCCGTACGCAGGCTGCACCGGTCGTGTGCGCGCGGGTCGTTGCTCACGGCGCGAGCCACCCTGCAAACCACCTTCGCGCCGACGCCGCCTGCGTCCACCACGTCCCATCCCGCGTGTCGTGACGATCGCGATACGCCCCTCGGACCGGGCTGGGATGGCCGAAACATGCGACATTTCCGAATTCGCGTAAAGCGAATTGTTTTGATCGGAACGGATTGACCCCGGCCTTGTGTGTTTTGCCCGTCGGGCAACGCAAGGGATGGCGTGGATGCGGGAGCGATCCCCGCCACAGCCGTGCCACGAACCGGTCTCCCCACGGCCCGAAAATGCGCTACGATGATCGCAGCGCGCCTCAAGTCGCGCAGCTCCAGGAGTGAGGAAACGGTATGAGGATGAGAAGCGGAACGGCGGTCGCCGGGGTGGCGGCGCTGGCGGTGGCGGGGATGGCTCTGACGGCCGCATTTGAGCCGGTTTGGGCACACGGGCCGACCCGGCAGAAGGTGCGCGAATCCATCGAGATCAACGCAGCCCGGCCAAGGTGTGGGCGGTGATCGGCAATTTCCAGGACATGAGCTGGCTCCCGCCCGTCACCAAGACCGAGGGCGAGAAGGGCAACGAGATCGGCGCGACGCGGCGGCTGACCCTGACCGGCGGGGCGACCGTGGACGAGGAGCTCTACAAGTTCGACGCGGCCGCCATGACCTATTCCTACCGGATCACCGCCGTGGACGTGAAGGTGCTTCCGGTTACCAACTATTCCTCGACGCTGACGGTGACGCCGAGCGCCGACGGCAAGGGCGCGACGCTGGAATGGGCCGGCGCGTTCTACCGCGGCTTTCCCAACAACGATCCGCCGCCGGAGCTGAGCGACGAGGCCGCCAAGACTGCGGTGAGCGGGCTCTACAAGGCCGGCCTCGAGGCACTGAAGAAGAAGATCGAGAGCGGAAGCTGACCGTGCGCGTGCTGGTCCTGGCGGCGCTCGCCGCCAGCCTTGCCTGCCTCGGCAGCGCGTCCGCTGAGGAGGCCTTCGTCACCAACCAGCTCAGCGACGATCTGATGGTCGTGGACCTTGCCACCGCACGTGCGGTGGCAACCATCCCGATCGGTGGCAAGCCGGCGGGTATCGCCGTCAGCGCCGACGGCCGCTTTGCCTATGTCACCAGCCCGGATGCCAAGGCGGTGACGGTGGTGGACGCGGTAACGCGGCAGGTTGCGGGGCGGATTGAGGTCGGCGGCGGCCCGCTCGGCATTGCCGTGGCGCCCGACGGCCGGACCGTCTATGTCGCCGACTGGTACGCCGCGGCGGTGCGGGTGATCGACGCGGCGAGCCGCAGCGTCACGGCCAGCATCGCGGTCGGCGCCTCGCCGTCGGGCCTCGCGGTGACGCCTGACGGCAAGCTGCTGCTCTCGGCGGACCGCGACGACGACAGCGTCTCGGTGGTGGACACGGCGACGCGCGCGCGCAAGGCGGTCATCAAGGTCGGCACGCGCCCGTTCGGCGTCACCATCGATACCGATGGAAAACGCGCCTACACCGCCAATGTCGGCTCCAACGACATCTCCGTGATCGACATCGCCACCGGGGCCGAGATCGGCCGCGTGCCGGTCGGGATGCGGCCCTATGCGGTGGCGCTGGCGCAGGGGCGCGGCTTCGTCACGGACCAGTATGGCGGCACCGTCAGCGTGTTCGATCTGGCGACGCTGAAGCCGGTGAAGCGCATCAATGTCGGCGACTACCCCGAAGGCATCAATGCAACGGCCGACGGCAAGCGTATCATCGTGGCCTGCTGGGAGAGCAACACGCTCGATATCATCGACACCACCGAACTGAAGGTGATCGGCGAGGTCAAGACCGGCGACGGCCCGCGCGCGTTCGGGGCGTTCCTGCGGAGGACGGAGTAGGGCGGGCAGAGGCGCGGCGGACAAGTCGCTTTGCCCACCCTACGGCACTTTCGACGCGGTGAAATCCCGCAGCTTCAGGAAGAAGTCCTTCAGGATCGGGTTGCGATCCACGTAGGTCACGTAGCGGATCGGATGCCGCCTGCGGTCGATGCTCCACGTCATCTGGTCCGTGAGGACCGGAGCGGGGATGATCACGCTCGGCGCCCACATGGGGTTCAGCAGCCAGCCGACCGGCGCCATGTCCCAGATCTCCTTGGCCCAGCCCATGTGGTCGGACGAATACTCCTTGAACCGCATCGCGAGGAATGCGCCGATGCTGCCATGCGGTTCGACGTAGCGCTCGATCTCCGGCACCGTGCTGTGGAGGCGCGAGGTGACGCCCTTGCACGGCACCAGCACGAGCGGCACGCCGCTGTCGAGCAGCACCTGCGCACCGCCGACATCCTGCTTGAGGTTGAATTCGATGGTGTCGGGCCATTCCAGCGCATGGCCGCCGAGCCAGACCACGACGATACGGTCGATGATGTCGGGTGCCTTCAGAAGGGCGGAGGCGACGTTGCTGATAGCGCCGATGGCGATGACGTAGAGCGGATTGTCCTGCGTGCCCGCGCGTGCCCGGGCGATGAGGTCGTCCACGGCGGGTGCCGTCCGCGCCGTCTTGCCTGGGCCGACATAGTCGGTGACGCCGCGATGAACCAGGCCTTCCGACGCGACGCTCAGACGCTCCAGCAGGCGGAGGATTTCCTGGTAGCTCAGCTCCATGCCGTGGCCGGGACTGTCCGCGCGCGCATTGAAGAACGGTGCGGCGTAGATCGCCTCGACCTCGAAGCGCTCCGGTGACAGCAGCATCTGCACGAGCGCGAACTGGTCATCGATCTCGTTATAGGTGTCGGTGTCGAGCACGACACGCAACCGGCCGACCGGCGGTTCCAGGAGCTTGAGGCGCACTGCGTCCGTGAGTGTCATTGCCGTCTCCCTGGGCCGTGCGTGGCGATTGCGGATCAGGCTCTCTGCGGAATCCGGCAGACCACTTCGGCAATGTCCTCCATCTGCGCGAACATGTGATCCGGCGCAAGCGCCCGCAACGCCGCTGGGGCCGCATAGCCCCAGCTGACCGCGCCGCAGGCGATGCCGACCGCGCGCGCCGCCTCGATGTCGCGCACCTCGTCGCCGATCGCGATGACACGGTCGAGCTCCACGCTGGCGCGCCGGATGACGCGGCGGAATTTCGCGGGCTTGCCGAATATCGACGCAGAGCAATCGAAATGCGCAAACAGCGCCGCGGCCTCGCCGAGCTTCTCGCGGGCATTGGCTTCGCTGTCGGAAGTCACCAGCGCGAGCTGCACGCCGTTCTCGGCCAGCGTCTGCAGCATCGTCTCGACGCCGGCAAACAGCGAGATCTCGCCAGCTGCCTCGGCCTTCAGCCGCCGCGCATGCCGCGCGATCGCCGGCAGCTTCCACAGCGGCACCTCAAGCCGGCTGAGGATCTCGCGCGACGAGGCATGCCGCAGCCCCTCGATGTCCTCATCGGCGACACGCCGAAAGCCGAAGCGGTCGGCGACGTCGTTGATGGTGCGCAGGAACCAGGGGAAGCTGTCGGCTAGCGTGCCGTCGAGGTCGAAGATGGCGAGGGAGTAGGGCATTTGGCAAAAAAAACTGAAGAATGTACGATGCTATGTCCGAAAAACTACTTGCCGCCGATACGCTTCATAATCAGATTGATCTCTCGGATCATCGCGGAGACGTCTTCATGGCTGGACTTGTTCTTGGTTGTCCACTCCTGAGCTTTCTTGAGCAAAGTTGAGCATCCGCCTGCGAACGATTGTTGTTCAGTAGTCGACCAATGATCATAGTGCTTGGCGGCAAGGCCAGCTAGTGCTCGGCCGGCTTTAAACGGGTAGTGGCGATTATCGTCCTTGAAAATTTGCTTGAGGAGAAGATTGAACCCGGATTTGAACAGCCGAAATGCCTGATCGGCCCCATCGATCCACGCTGCATGCTCCAGCTGAAACCTAGCGTAATAGTTATCAATCCTTATTGTATTTGGGCGGCTTTTCGAATTCTCGCGCGCGTAGGCGTTCTTGAACGCGGTTTCGGCGTCTGAAAACTTCGACGCAATTGTGGACGCAATTCCAAGCTTCCCTCGTGAACTATGTCGCGCGAACTCGATCGCGTTGTCGTAGTTCGTGGTATAAATACGCCGCCAAGGTAGCTTATAAAAATCAACAAGCTCTTTTGACATCGAATGAACGGTGAGAGCGTTCAAGAGATATTCGTAGAGGCGGGCGGACCCAAATTTCTTTACATAGAAGCTTGATATCTTTTCTAAGGGGAAGACCTTCTTAGTGCCGGTTTCAGTATGAAGTTGCTTGAGAAGTTCGCCATTGGGCAGTGTGGTTCCATTCTTGTTCTTGCTAAGGAACGAAAGGCCCGCACCGACGAAAAGAATGGCGCTACCTTCTAAAATGGCGTTCGTGAACGATGGCCGAATATGCGCTTGGTCCAAAGCAACTACTCCAAGCATATGAAATTGAGCAATTGATCAAATGAAGCGTTCTTCTGAGTGGTTGTCAACCAGGGATAGAATTTTGCCAAATAGGTAAGAAGAGAACTACTCCGCCGCCTCGCTCGTGCTCCGCCGCTTCGGCTTCCGCGCCTTCTTCAGCACCGGCTCCAGGAACTTGCCCGTATAGCTCCGCGGCGCTTTCGCGATGTCCTCCGGCGGGCCCCAGGCGACGATCTCGCCGCCGCCGTCGCCGCCTTCGGGGCCGAGGTCGATGACCCAGTCGGCGGTCTTGATGACTTCGAGATTGTGCTCGATGACGACGACCGTGTTGCCCTGCGCGACCAGCTCGTGCAGCACCTCCAGGAGCTTCTTGACGTCGTGGAAGTGCAGGCCGGTGGTGGGCTCGTCCAGGATGTAGAGCGTGCGGCCGGTGGCGCGCTTGGACAGTTCCTTGGCGAGCTTGACGCGCTGCGCCTCACCGCCAGACAGGGTCGTCGCTTGCTGGCCGACATGGATGTAATCGAGGCCGACGCGGTGCAGGGTCTGGAAGGTCTCGCGCACGCGCGGGACCGCCTTGAAGAAGTCGGCGGCTTCCTCGACGGTCATGTCGAGCACATCGGCGATGCTCTTGCCCTTGAACAGGACCTCCAGCGTTTCGCGGTTGTAGCGCTTGCCCTTGCAGACGTCGCAGGTGACGTAGACATCCGGCAGGAAGTGCATCTCGATCTTGATGACGCCGTCGCCCTGGCAGGCCTCGCAGCGGCCGCCCTTGACGTTGAAGGAGAACCGGCCGGGCTCGTAGCCGCGCGCCTTGGCTTCGGGCAGGCCGGCGAACCATTCGCGGATCGGCGTGAAGGCGCCGGTATAGGTCGCGGGGTTCGAGCGCGGGGTACGGCCGATCGGCGACTGGTCGATGTCGATGATCTTGTCGATGTGCTCGAGGCCCTCGATGCGGTCGTGCGGGGCGGCGCCTTCGCTGGCATTGTTCAGCTTGCGGGCGATGGCGCGGTAGAGCGTGTCGATCAGCAGCGTCGACTTGCCGCCGCCGGAAACACCGGTGACGCAGGTGAACAGGCCGAGCGGAATCTCGGCGGTGACGTTCTTGAGGTTATTGCCGCGCGCGTTGACCACCTTGATGGTGCGGCGATGGTTCGGCGGACGCCGCTCCGGCACCTCGACCTCGAGCTCGCCGGTGAGATATTTGCCGGTCAGCGATTTCGGATTGCGCATGATCTCGGCGGGCGTGCCTTCGGCGACGATGTGGCCGCCATGCATGCCGGCGCCGGGGCCGATGTCGAGCACGTAGTCGGCGAGACGAATGGCGTCCTCGTCATGCTCGACCACGACCACGGTGTTGCCGAGGTCGCGCAGGCGCTTGAGCGTGTCGAGCAGGCGCGCGTTGTCGCGCTGGTGCAGGCCGATCGACGGCTCGTCCAGGACGTAGAGCACGCCGGTCAGTCCCGAGCCGATCTGCGAGGCCAGGCGGATGCGCTGGCTCTCGCCGCCCGACAGCGTGCCGGAGGAGCGGGAGAGGGTGAGGTAGTTGAGGCCGACGTCGAGCAGGAAGGTGAGGCGCTCGCGGATCTCCTTGAGGATGCGGCCGGCGATCTCGTTCTGCTGCTTGTTCAGCGCCTCCGGCACGGTCTCGAACCACTCGCCGGCCTTCTTGACCGACAGTTCGGAGATCTCGCCGATGTGCTTGGTGCCGACCTTGACGCAGAGCGCCTCGGGCTTGAGCCGAAAACCGTTGCAGGCGCCGCAGGGCACGTCGTGGAAATACTTCGCCAGCTCCTCGCGCGCCCACTCGCTCTCGGTCTCGCGATAGCGGCGGTTGATGTTGGTGATGACGCCCTCGAACGGTTTCTTGGTGTCGTAGGAGCGCACCCCGTCCTCATAGGAGAACTTGATCTCGTCCTCGCCGGAGCCATGGAGGATCGCGTCTCTCGTCTTCTTGGGCAGATCCTTCCACTTGGTGGTCAGCGTGAACTTGTAGTGCTTGCCGAGCGCCGTCAGCGTCTGCACGTAATAGGGTGATGACGATTTCGCCCAGGGCGCGATCGCGCCCTTGCCGATGGCGAGCTCCTTGTCGGGGATGACGAGGTCCTCGTCGACATGCTGCTCGACGCCGAGGCCCCCGCAAGCGGGGCAGGCGCCATAGGGATTGTTGAACGAGAACAGGCGGGGCTCGATCTCGGGAATCGTGAAGCCGGAGACGGGGCAGGCGAACTTTTCCGAGAACAGGATGCGCTCGGGTCCGCTCTTGTCGTGGATCTTCGCGGTCTTCTTCTTTTCCTCGGCCGGCGCGGCTGCGGGCGCATCGGCGAATTCGACGACGGCAAGGCCCTCGGCGAGCTTCAGCGCGGTCTCGAAGCTTTCGGCGAGACGCTGGCCGATGTCGGCGCGCACCACGATGCGGTCGACGACGACGTCGATGTCGTGCGGAAACTTCTTGTCCAGCGTCGGCGCTTCCGCAAGCTCGTGGAACGTGCCGTCGATCTTGACGCGCTGAAAGCCCTTCTTGAGCCATTCGGCGAGCTCCTTGCGGTACTCGCCCTTGCGGCCGCGCACGACCGGCGCGAGCAGATAGAGGCGGGTGCCCTCGGGCAGCGCCAGCACGCGGTCCACCATCTGCGAGACGGTCTGGCTTTCGATCGGCAGGCCGGTGGCGGGCGAATAGGGCACGCCGACGCGCGCCCACAACAGGCGCATATAGTCGTAGATCTCGGTGACGGTGCCGACGGTGGAGCGCGGGTTCTTCGAGGTCGTCTTCTGCTCGATCGAGATCGCCGGCGACAGGCCGTCGATCTGGTCCACGTCGGGCTTCTGCATCATCTCCAGGAACTGGCGCGCATAGGCCGACAGCGATTCGACGTAGCGGCGCTGGCCCTCGGCATAGATGGTGTCGAAGGCGAGCGAGGATTTGCCGGAGCCGGAGAGGCCGGTGAACACCACGAGCTTGTCGCGGGGAATCTCGACGTCGATGTTCTTGAGGTTATGCTCGCGCGCGCCACGGATCGTAATTGCGCGCAGGCTCGAGCCCGCGTTCTGTTGTTGGCGCTTCGCCTTGATCACTTCATCCATCCCGGTGTCCTCAGGGAATCCCAAAGACGCGCGGCCGCGCCAATGGTGAAGGCGCGCTTTGCCCGGAACCGGGATCGGCGCCGATGGGGTTGTCAGCGAACGTAGGAAGAACAGCGGCGGATTTCCAGTGGGACTTGCGAATCGTCAACGGATTGTTGGCGTGCTGGCGGCATCTGGCAGCAGCGGAGCACCGGAACGGCCTCTCGCCCCACGATTCCCTGACGGCTCGGCTGTCCGCGAAAACAAAAAGGCCGGCACAAGGCCGGCCTTTCGTAACGCGATCCCGTTGGAGGCGAAGCTCAGTACTTCGCGACGACGGGGCCGCCGAAGGTGTAGTTGAGGCGGACGGTGCCCATGTCGACGTCCTGCTTGATGCTGTCGCTGCGGGTGGCCACGCCGAGGAAGGTGAAAGTGTCGGTGTGCTTGCCCATGAACAAGTGGTTGTATTCGACCGCGACCGACCAGTTCGGAGCGAAGCCGAATTCGATGCCGGTGCCGACGGTCCCGCCCCAGCGCGTTTCGTTCGCGGTGTCGAGCGTAATGCCAGCCAGAGTGCCGCTGAACTTGTTGTGGGTGACGGCCGCGCCGCCCTTCACGTACCAGAGCACGTTGTTCCAGGCATAGCCGACTTGGCCGGTGAAGAGGCCGATGGCGTCGATCTTGGTATTGTTCACCAGCGGGAAGAGAGCGGCGGGAGCGCTGACGTTCGAGCCCTTCAGGTCAGCCCAATCGCCCTGGGCTTCAAGGCCGAACACCCAGCTGCTGGACTGCCAGCGATAGCCGATTTGGCCGCCGACGAGAGCGCCGGTCGCATTGTGACAGCCTTCAGCCGTGACCGGAATTGCGGCGACTCCGACGGCGGTGAGATCCCAGCAATTATGGCTCGAGCCGCCACCGGCGTTGCCGCCGATGTAGAACCCGCTCCAGTTGTAGATCGAGGCCACGGCCACGGGCGCCTTGGTGTAAGGGCGGGCCGGCAGGTCAGCCGCCGAGGCAGGAGCCAACGCGCTGAGCACGAGCAGACTGGCCGAAGCCAGCACAATTCTCTTCATTTCAAATTCCCCAGTTTCGTTTCTCTTCGTCGGCGAAAAGCAGCGGACCCAACGACCCGACTGATGTCATTGCTATACATTATTAAAGCCAAAGGTTGTGTCACCGAGGTGCCACACCTCTCCGAAAACGCTAGCGAGCGGCTGGATTGGATACTTGGGCGCGAACAACAAAAAGGCCGGCGCGAGGCCGGCCTTTCGTGACGATGTGCGTCGGTGGCGAAGATCAGTACTTCGCGAGGATCGGACCGCCAAAGTGATAGTTCACGCCGACCTGCACGGTGTGGAAGTTGAGCGTGCCGGTGGGCAGGGCGCCCGAGAAGTAGGTCTCGCCGCCGAGGCTGCGATAGAGGTACTCGCCCTTGACCGACCACTGCGGCGCGAAGAACGCTTCGACGCCCGCGCCGACGGTCCAGCCGGAGTGGAACTTGCTGTCCGAGACGGACACGCCGAGTGCGGAGAGGGTGATCTTGTTGTCGATCCAGGCGTAGCCGCCCGTGCCGTAGAACAGGACGTTGTTGACGGCGTAGCCGATGCGGCCGCGCACGGTGCCCATCGCGTCGGTCTTCGAGCTCACGGTCGCGGTCGCAACGCCGAAGCCGGGGACAACGGTCGCGCCGGTCGCCGAGGCGCTGACGTCAGCCCAGGTGCCATCGGCTTCGACACCGAACACGACGTTGCCGGTCTGCCAGTTGTAGCCGGCGGTGCCGCCGACGAAGCCACCCTTCATCTTCGGGTCGCCCGAGCCGTTTTCCCAGGCGCCGCCACCGACGATACCGAGGTAGAAGCCGGTCCAGTTGTAGACCGAGGCCACGGCCACCGGAGCCTTCGTGTACGGGCGAGCCGCGAGATCAGCAGCCGACGCGGGGGCCGCAAAAGCGAACAAACAGGCCGAAGCCAACAAAACCTTCTTCATTTTCAACCTAAATCCCAGTCCCAGTTTCTGTTGTGCCTTCCACGATCGGGAAGGGCATCGGACGCTGTGGTCCAACTGACGTCGTGCTTACACCAGCAAAGCCGCAAGTTGTGTCTCTCAAAAGCCACAACAGTCACAAAACGTAATGGTTGCTGACTTATAGCCGCCGGCATGTCGCACAAAAAAAGGCCGGCACGGGGCCGGCCTTCAATCTTCAAGTGATATCAAAGAGATATCAGTACTTCGCGATGACCGGGCCACCCCAGCGATAGTTCACGCGGACCAGGCCGATATCGACGTCCTGACCGATGCGTTCCGAGCGTGTGAAAGCGCCGGCCGGAGCCACAATGAAGTTGCCGGAGCCGGCGAAGCCGATGGTGCGATTGCCCATGAAGATGTGATCGTACTCGACGCCGACCGTCCAGTTTGGCGCGAATCCGAACTCGAGGCCGGCACCCACGGTGCCGCCCCAGCGGGTCTCGTTGGCCCGATCGAATTCGAGGCCGGTGATGACATCGTAGCCGCGGTAGCGATCGCTGACGACGGCGCCGCCGCCCTTCACGTAGAACAGCACGTTATTCCAGGCATAGCCGACTTGGCCTGTGAACAAACCGAACGCGTTGATCTTGGAGCGGTCGCGAAGACCCGTGCCGATGAACGTCGTGCTGACGTTGTCTCCGGAGAAGTCGGCCCAGTTGCCCTGGCCTTCGAGCCCGAACACCCAGTTGGCCGACTGCCAGCGATAGCCGACCTGGCCGCCGACCGTGCCTCCGGTCGCGTTGTGACAACCTTCGCCAATCAGAACGCCGGTGACGGGAGTTACAAAATCCCAGCATTTGTGGGCCGAGCCGCCGCCGCCGTTGATGCCGATGTAGAAGCCGCTCCAGTCGTAGATGGCCGCGACCATTGGCGGCGGAGCCTTCGTGTAGGGACGCGCCGCCAGATCCGCCGCGCTTGCAGGAGCCGACAGGCTCAACGCCACTGCACCGATTGCACCAATCAAAATCTTACTCATTGCAGTCTCCCCAATTTCCGCCGCTTCTTGAAATCCCCGAAGCGGCCAAGCAGGCGCGACGCCCATATGAAATCAATTCCGAGGCAAACGTAGCCTAACGGGTGGGCAGAGTCCGTCGCCGAAATACAACAGTCGCGCGATAAGTGCGGCGTATGTAACTTAATGAATGTTAAGTGCTTTTCGTCGTTCACGGGAACCTGAAAAGGTTCCATCCGGCGCCGGCCATTTGAGCAGTGCGCGGGCACCGCCCGGGCCATATATTTCGCACTCGCTCGAACAGGAACAAATCTGGAACGAGCCGGCGGCCGATGCTATATGTGGGGATAACCTGAGGGCTGGTGGGCTGATCGGTCCGCGCAAGCGTATAGGATCGCCTCAATAGGTTGCAGAGGACCGCGGGGCGCGGTCGGGCCTTATCAATTCAGTGGCATTCGGAGTGGAGAGCGGCGATGGCGGGAAGCGTCAACAAGGTCATTTTGGTTGGAAATCTCGGCAAGGATCCTGAAATCCGCCGTACCCAGGACGGGCGGCCGATCGCGAATTTGAGCATCGCGACCTCGGAGACCTGGCGCGACAAGAACAGCGGCGAGCGCAAGGAAAAGACCGAGTGGCATCGCGTGGTGATCTTCAATGAAGGCCTCTGCAAGGTCGCCGAGCAGTACCTGAAGAAGGGCGCCAAGGTTTATATCGAGGGCGCGCTCCAGACCCGCAAATGGACCGACCAGAGCGGCGTTGAGAAGTACTCCACCGAAGTCGTGCTCCAGGGGTTCAACTCGACGCTGACGATGCTCGACGGCCGCGGCGGCGGGGGAGGCGGCAGCTTCGGCGAGGAGCCGGGCGGCGATTTCGGCTCCTCCGGTCCCGTCAGCAGCGCGCCGCGCCGCGCCGTCGCCGCCGGTGGCCGCAACAGCGACATGGACGACGACATCCCGTTCTGAGGCGGGCGGGCGCTTCGCCCCGAATTTTGTCGTGCTCGCGTAGAGCCGCAGGAATTCTTACCAATTGGCGGGCAGGGCTCGGTTTTTCCGAGCTTGCCTCATGTGCTGCTTCAAGCCTTTGACGGGGCATCATGTGAATGGTATTAACTTGATGTTAATCCTATTCACATGGATCACCCGCCGATCGGAGGAAGCCCCGCATGAGCCTCGCGCCGCTGCTTACGGCTGCTCCGGCGATCCCGCTGCATGCCTTTGCCGCCATGGCCGCCTTCGTGCTCGGCCTGGTCCAGTTTGCCGCTCCCAAAGGCACGCTGCCACACCGGACGATCGGCTGGATCTGGGTGGTGCTGATGGTGGTCGTGGCCGCCTCCTCGTTCTGGATCCACCAGAGCCGCCTGATCGGGCCGTTCAGCCCGATCCATGTCCTGTCGATCTTCACGCTGGTGGTGCTGCCGCTCGCGGTATGGCGGGCGCACGCCCATCGCGTCGCCGATCACCGGCTGATGATGATCTTCATCTTCGCCGGCGCGCTGGTGGTGGCGGGCCTGTTTACACTGCTGCCCGGGCGCATCATGCACCGCGTGGTTTTCGGGGCCTAAGGGGCGGTTTCGGGCGGCTCGTCCGGGCCCCGCCCAGGGCGGTGCCGGGGAGGGCGTAAGTCTCTGGAAAAACAGTCGGAAAAAGCGCTTCCTTTACCCCGGCAAGGGTGGTTATCAGGGGCTCGATGCGCTATATGATTCCCAGATAAACCTCACCGGATTTCCCCTTGGCTGACGACGACGACAAGCCCGGCGACCAGCCGGCGCAACCCTCGGATATTCGCCCCGTCTCCATCTTCGAGGAGATGAAGAAGTCCTATCTCGACTACGCCATGAGCGTGATCGTGGCGCGGGCGCTGCCCGATGCGCGCGACGGTCTGAAGCCGGTGCATCGCCGCATCCTGTACTCGATGAACGAGCAGGGGCACACACCCGACAAGAAATACGTCAAGTCCGCCCGCGTGGTCGGTGACGTCATCGGTAAGTATCATCCGCACGGCGACCAGTCGATCTACGACGCCATGGTCCGCATGGCGCAGGACTTCTCGATGCGCGTGCCGCTGATCGACGGCCAGGGCAATTTCGGCTCGGTCGACGGCGATCCCCCGGCCGCCTATCGCTACACCGAAGCGCGCCTGACGAAGGCGGCGCTGGCTCTGCTGGCCGACATCGACAAGGATACCGTCGACTTCCAGCCGAACTACGACAACAACGAGACCGAGCCGTCGGTCCTGCCGGCCAAGTTCCCGAACCTTCTCGTCAACGGCACCGGCGGCATCGCGGTCGGCATGGCGACCAACATCCCGCCGCACAATCTCGGCGAGGTCATCGACGCCTGCGTCGCGCTGATCGACAACCCAGCGCTCACCATCGACGAGCTCATCAACATCGTGCCGGGACCTGATTTCCCGACCGGCGGCGTCATTCTCGGGCGCGCGGGCATCCGCGCCGCCTATCATCTCGGCCGCGGCTCGATCGTCATGCGCGGCAAGGTCGCGATCGAGACCATCCGCAAGGAGCGCGAGGCGCTCATCATCACCGAGATCCCCTACCAGGTGAACAAGGCGACGATGGTCGAGCGCATCGCCGAGCTGGTCAAGGAAAAGAAGATCGAGGGCATCGGCGACCTGCGCGATGAATCCGACCGCGACGGCTATCGCGTCGTCATCGAATTGAAGCGCGACGCCGTGGCGGACGTGGTGCTGAATCAGCTCTACAGATTCACGCCGCTGCAGACGAGCTTCGGCGTCAACATGGTGGCGCTCGACAGCGGCCGTCCGCGGATCATGCATCTGAAGGACCTGCTGGCCATCTTCGTCGACTTCCGTGAGCGGGTCGTCACGCGGCGCACCAAGTTCCTGCTCGCCAAGGCGCGCGATCGCGCGCATATCCTGGTTGGTCTCGCGATCGCGGTCGCCAATATCGACGAGATGATCCGCGTCATCCGGACCTCGCCCGACCCGACCACCGCCCGCGACACCCTGATGTCGCGCGACTGGCCGGCCCGGGACGTCGAGGACATGCTGACGCTGATCGACGATCCGCGTCACCGCATCAGCCCGGACGGCACGATCCGGCTGTCGATGGAACAGGCGAGGGCGATTCTCGACCTGCGCCTGCAACGCCTCACCGCGCTCGGCCGCGACGAAATCCGCGACGAGCTCGACAAGCTCGCCGGCGAGATTGCCGATTATCTCGACATCCTGCGCTCGCGCGAGCGCGTGCTGGGCATCATCAAGACCGAGCTCGCCGAGGTGAAGGCCGAGTTCGCCACCCCGCGCCGCACCGTGATCATGGAGCAGGAGGGCGAGGTCGAGGACGAGGACCTGATTCAGCGCGAGGACATGGTCGTCACCGTCTCGCACGCCGGCTATGTCAAGCGGGTGCCGCTGTCGGCCTACCGGGCGCAGCGCCGCGGCGGCAAGGGCCGCGCCGGCATGCAGACCCGCGACGAGGATTTTGTCTCGCGCCTGTTCGTCGCCTCCACGCACACGCCGGTGCTGTTCTTCTCGTCACGCGGCCAGGTCTACAAGGAGAAGGTCTGGCGCCTGCCCATGGCCGCGCCGAACGCGCGCGGCAAGGCGCTGATCAACATCCTGCCGCTGGAGCAGGGCGAGCGCATCACCACCATCATGCCGCTGCCGGAGGATGAATCGACCTGGGGCAACCTCGACGTGATGTTCGCGACCACCGGCGGCAACGTCCGGCGCAACAAGCTGTCCGACTTCGTCGATGTCCGCCGCTCCGGCATCATCGCCATGAAGCTCGACGAGAATGAAGCGATCGTCGACGTGCAGATCTGCACCGAGCGCGATGACGTGCTGCTCACCGGCGCCGGCGGCCAGTGCATCCGCTTCCCCGTCACCGATGTGCGCGTGTTCACCGGGCGTACTTCGATGGGCGTGCGCGGCATTGCGCTTGGTGAGGGCGACAAGGTGATCTCGCTCGCGATCCTGCGCCACGTCGAGACCACGTCCGACGAACGCTCGGCCTATTTGAAGATGCGCCGCGCGGTGGCCGGCGAAGCCACGACCGAGGAGCCGGCAGTGGACGCCGAAGCCGAGGAGACTTCCGGCAGCTTCCAGCTCGCCCAGGAACGCTATGTCGAGATGTCGGCGGCCGAGCAGGTCGTGCTCACCGTCTCCGTCAACGGCTATGGCAAGCGGACCTCGTCCTACGAGTACCGCACCACCGGCCGCGGCGGCAAAGGCATCGTCGCCATGAGCGTCAACAACCGCAACGGCAATCTGGTTGCGTCCTTCCCGGTGGAAGACGCGGATCAAATCATGCTGGTCACCGACAAGGGCCAGCTGATTCGCTGCCCGGTCGAAGGCATCCGCATTGCCGGCCGCTCGACGCAGGGCGTGATCGTGTTCGACACCGCCGAGGACGAGCATGTCGTCTCGGTCGAGCACATCACGGAAGAGGCCGAGAGCGGGAATGGCGCGAACGGGGAATAACGCGTAGCCCGGATGGCGCAGGAGGTCGGTGCGAAGCGCCGACCGACGGCGCAATCCGGGACCTCTGTGCGCCTGGCAAGAATCCCGGATTACGCTTGCGCTCCATCCGGGCTACGAACTTCCCTAGATCTCCAGCTCCGTGCCGAACTCCACGACCTGCTTGGTCGGTACGCCGAAGAATGCGGCGGAGCGTTCGGCGTTGCGCTGGAGGAAGGCGAACAGGCCTTCGCGCCAGACCCACATGCCCGGGACGTCCTCGCGCGGGATGATGGTCTCGCGGCCGACGTAATAGGTGATGTCGGAGAGGTCGATGCCGGGCAGCTTGCCCTGCCGGCAAGTCAGCGTCAGCCCGTCATAGATCGTCGGGTTCTGCATGAAGCCGTAATGCAGGATCACGCGGGTGATGCCGGGAATGATCTCGATCACCTCCGCGCGTTCCTCGTCGGGAATATGCGGGGATTCCTCGATCAGTACGGTGACCAGCAGCACGCGTTCGTGCAGCACGCGGTTGTGCTTGACGAACTGGGTCAGCGCGAGCGGCACGCCGCGCGGAGCGGACGCCAGGAACACGGCGGTCCCGGGCAGTCTGGCGCTGCACTTGTTGACGGCGGTCTCGATCAGGTCCTCCTCGGGCTGGCGCAGCTTCGCGCGCGCCGCCTCGACCAGCTTCACGCCGCTGCGCCACGTCAGCATCATGAAGGCGACGAGGGCTGCGAGCAGCAGCGGAAACCAGCCGCCCTCGAACAGCTTGATCGAATTGGCCGAGAAGAAGATCACGTCGATGACGAAGAAGGCGCCGTTCACGGCGACCACGAGCCAGGGCGAATAACCCCACTGGATCGCAACCAGCGCAGCCAGCAGCGTCGTGATCGCCATCAGCAGCGACACTGCGATGCCATAGGCGCCTGCGAGCGCGTCCGAGCTGCCGAAGCTCAGGACCGCCCCGAGCGTTGCGGCGGCGAGCAGCCAGTTCACCAGCGGCACATAGATCTGGCCGATCGCGTCGCTGGTGGTGTGGCGGATCTGCATGCGCGGCAAAAAGCCGAGCTGGATCGACTGCTGGGTCAGCGAGAACACGCCGGAGATGATCGCCTGCGAGGCGATCACGGTCGCGACCGCCGAGAAGGCGACCAGCGGATAGTGCAGGGCGTCGGGGCAGAGCTGGAAGAACGGGTTCTCGATCATCGCGGGATCGGTGATCAGCAGCGCGGCCTGGCCGAAATAGTTCAGCACCAGCGCGGGCAGGCAGATCGCGAACCAGGCGAGCCGGATCGGCAGGCGGCCGAAATGGCCCATGTCGGCATACATGGCTTCGCCCCCGGTGACCGCGAGGAAGGCTGCGCCGAGGATCGCGAAGGAGACGTGAAAATCCTGGTGGATCAGGAATTCGACGGCGTAGAGCGGGCTGAGCGCCGCCAGCACGGCCGGCGCCTTGACGATGCCGTGGATGCCGAGCGCGGCGAGCACGGCGAACCAGGCCAGCATCACCGGTCCGAAGATGCGGCCGATGAAGCCGGTGCCCTGTTTCTGCATCATGAACAGGCCGACCAGGATGACGACGGTGACGGGCACGACGGCTGGCGCGAGCGAGGGCGCGTCCACCTTGAGGCCTTCGATGGCGCTCAGCACGGAGATCGCCGGCGTGATCGCGCCGTCACCGTAGAGCAGGGCGGCGCCGACGAGGCCGACCACCAGCAGATGCGAGCGCCAGGTGCCGGGCTGGGCGTTGCGGGCGTGGAGCAGGGCCAACAGGGCGACGATGCCGCCTTCGCCGCGGTTGTCCGCGCGCAGGATCAAGAGCGCATATTTCAGCGAGATGATCAGCAGCAGCGCCCAGAGGATCAGCGAGGCAACCCCCAGGACAGCGTCGGGGGTCACTGTCGCGCCGTGGGCGGCCGCCTTGGCGGCTTCCTTCAGGGCGTAGAGCGGGCTGGTGCCGATATCGCCATAGACCACCCCGAGGGCGCCCATGGTCATTGCAAGCGGCAGTGGATCAGGATGATGGCCGGAAGCGACTGCGGGCGTACTGGACAATGGCGACCCTCGATGGGTTCGCGCCCGGCGGGGCATTCCGACGGGCGCGAGCATCACGCAGTCTGCGACGAGACGTCGCAAATATCCATGGGTTTATCTTTGGGGTTTATCTTGTCGTCGATCTCGAAGGCTTACCTGACGCGAAGCTGACAGACCGGGCTACGGGGTGCGGTCGGCCGTCACGAGGCGAGCGACGCGGACGTCGGCCTTGGTGCCGGCACGGCGCAGGCACGACGCCTCAAAGTTCGGCCAGGCCTGCTGCGAGCAGTCGCGGCCGATGCTGCGGATATCGAGCCGGTCGCTCTTGGCCAGCGGCTGCGGCACGCTGGCTTCGACGGTCGGGGCAAAGCCGGGCAGGAGGGTGAGGGCCGCGGCAACACACGCAGAGATAGCGATCGCTGAAAGAGCCTTGATCATTGACTGTCCCCTGTGATGCGGCCGCCTACACCCAGTGTGCGGCCCGTCATTCGTTGGCTGGATTAGTAACCATGGCCAGTTTCCGGACGTCTTCGCGGACGCGGGAAATGGTTTCGTTCGCGCTCCGTTTTGTTTCGTGGCCGTCCCGAGGACGAAACAAAGCGGCCGTCGCCGACACGAAAGGGGGACATTTTCCGGGAAACGGCGGGGAACCAGCCCGGCTTGCCGGGCCGGGCCGGGCGCGGTAGGACGGGGCCATGCCGCGCATTGCCTTCTACCCAGGTTCCTTCGACCCCATCACCAACGGCCATCTGGACGTGGTCCGGCATGCCGTTCCGCTGTGCGACCGGCTGGTGGTCGCGATCGGCGTCCATCCCGGCAAGAAGCCGCTGTTCTCCACCGAGGAGCGTCTAAAGATGCTCGAGGACGTCTGCGGGCCGGTGGCAGCCCAGGCCGGCTGCGTGCTCGAAGCCGTGACGTTTGACGATCTGTCGGTGACCGCCGCGCGCAAGCACGGCGCGACCATCATGATTCGCGGTCTGCGCGACGGCACCGACCTCGACTACGAAATGCAGCTTGCCGGGATGAACGAGGCCATGGCGCCGGAGGTCCATACGGTGTTTCTGCCGGCCTCTCCCATGGTCCGCCCGATCACCGCCACTTTGGTGCGCCAGATCGCGGGCATGGGCGGAGATGTTTCGACCTTCGTGCCGCCGCTCGTAGCCAGTCTGCTCAAGGCCAAATTCGCCGGATAACGGCGCGCTTCTTCATCTCACCTGATCCGGAGTTTTCATGATCCGTCGTCTCGCAATTCTTGCCACGATCTTTGCCGCGCTCGTTGGCGCGGTCCCGGCGGGCGCACAGACCCTGCCGGCCGGCCTCGACAAGGCCAACGCGGTCGTCATCGACACCACCAAGGGCCGCATCGTCATCAAGCTGCGGACCGATCTTGCGCCCCAGCACGCCGAGCGCATCAAGCAGCTCGCGCGCGAGGGCTTCTACAACAACGTGCCGTTCCACCGCGTGATGGACGGCTTCATGGCGCAGACCGGCGACGGCCAGAATTTCAACGGCACGGGCGGCTCGAAATATCCGAACCTGAAGCAGGAATTCTCCAAGGTGCACTTCGCACGCGGCATCGTCGGCATGGCCCGGCGCGGCGACAGCGTCGACACCGCCAACTCGCAGTTCTTCATCATGTTCGCCGACGGCGGCAGCCTCGACAACAATTACACCGTGATCGGCGAGGTCGTGCAGGGCATGGACGTCGTCGACAAGCTGAAGAAGGCACCGGCCGGTTCGCCGAGCGGCACCGTTACCGATCCCGACAAGATGGTGAAGGTGCAGGTCGCCTCCGACATCAAATAGGAGAGGCGATGGCGCGCTGCGGCGACAAGCTTCTGCTGGCTGCCGCGGTGCTGCTTGCCGGCATCTGCGGCGCGGCCGCCGAGGACGCGCAGGTCAACACCATCCAGGACGTCTTCCGGCATCTGCGCACCTGCTGGAAACCACCTCCGGCTGCCAAGGCTCGCCCACTCGACATCACCGTCGTCGTGAGCTTTAACCGGTCCGGAAACATTCTGGGCCATCCGAGGATTACCTATGAATCCGCGGATGCCTCCGACGATGACCGGCTGCAATACCGGATCGCGGTGATGGAGGCGTTGCAACGCTGCACGCCGATGCCATTTACCGATGCAATGGCCGGCGCCGCCGCGGGGCGTCCATTCGCGATCCAGTTCCGCAGCCGGAAGACTTCACCTCCAACGCAAGAGAGACGAGCATGAGCGTCACCGAAAACACATTGATCCTCGAGACCACACAGGGCCCCGTCACCATCGAGATGCGGCCCGACCTCGCACCCGGCCATGTCGCGCGCATCAAGGAGCTGGTCCGCGAAGGCTTTTACGACGGCATCGTGTTCCACCGCGTGATCGAGGGCTTCATGGCCCAGACCGGCTGCCCGCAGGGCACCGGCACCGGCGGCTCCGGCAAGAAGCTGAAGGCCGAGTTCAACAAGGAGCCGCATGTGCGCGGCACCACCTCGATGGCGCGCGCAGCAAGCCCCGATTCCGGCGACAGCCAGTTCTTCATCTGCTTCGACGACGCCCGCTTCCTCGACAACCAGTACACGGTGTGGGGCAAGGTCACCGAGGGCATGGAGAACGTCGACAAGATCAAGCGCGGCGAGCCGGTGCAGAACCCGGACAAGATCGTCAAGGCGCGGATGGCGGCGGACAAGGAATGACCGCTACGCGGTCATTCCGGGGCGCGCGTTAGCGCGAACCCGGAATCTCGAGATTCCGGGTTCGATGCTGCGCATCGCCCCGGAATGACACGAACTAAGGCGCAACGGCGCTCATGCGCACCGACCTCTTCGATTTCGACCTGCCCGCCGAGCGCATCGCGTTGCGCCCGGCGAGCCCGCGCGACTCCGCGAAGATGCTGGTCGTGGAGGGCGGCGCGCTGCGCGACCGCACCATCTCCGAGCTGCCGCAATGGCTGAAGCGCGGCGACCAACTCGTCGTCAACGACACCAAGGTGATCGCGGCGCAGCTCAAGGGTCGCCGCATCGGCCGCGAGACCGAGCCGAAGATCGAGGCGACGCTGATCAAGCGACTCGATGGCTCGCGCTGGCAGGCGCTGGTGAAGCCTGCCAAGAAGCTCATTGCCGGCGATCGCATCCGTTTTGGCAACGAGGGCAAGGTCTGCCTGCTCGGCCATCTCGATGCCGAGGTCGAGGCCAAGGGCAGCGAAGGCGAGGTGACGCTGTCGTTCTCGTTCCACGGCCCGGCGCTGGACCAGGCGATCGCCGATCTCGGCAGCCCGCCGCTGCCGCCCTACATCGCCTCCAAGCGCACGCCTGACGATCAGGACTTCGCCGACTACCAGACGATGTTCGCGGCCAACGAGGGCGCGGTCGCAGCGCCCACCGCAGGGCTGCATTTCACGCCCGCGCTGGAGCAGGCGCTGCGCGAGCGCGGCATCGGCCTCAACCGCGTCACGCTGCATGTCGGGGCAGGGACGTTCCTGCCGGTGAAGGTAGAGGACACCGCAGGCCACAAGATGCATGCCGAGTGGGGCACGATCTCGGCCGAGACGGCGGAGCGACTGAACATTGCGCGGCACAACGGCGGGCGCATCATCGCGGTCGGCACCACGTCGCTGCGGCTGCTTGAAAGCGCCGCGAGCGAGGACGGCACCATCCAGCCGTTTGCGGCCGAGACGTCGATCTTCATCACGCCCGGCTATCGCTTCCGCGCCGTCGATATCCTGCTGACCAATTTCCACTTGCCGAAGTCGACGCTGTTCATGCTGGTGTCGGCATTCTCAGGGCTGGAGACGATGCGGCGGGCCTATGCGCACGGGATTGCGCAGGGCTATCGGTTCTATTCATACGGCGACGCCTGCCTGCTGTTTCGCGCAGGGGAGACCGAAGTCCGCAACCCGTCGTCGCTGTAGCGCGGACAAAGCGAGGCGGGCCCATTGGTCGGCACGGCGTTTGCACACCGTTTCCCCCGGGAATCTCGATCCATCTTTGCTGTTTCGCAAGCAATTGAGCCTACCGTCATGCCGTTTGATGAGCGGTGGAGGCGCCTGCCCCTGCGCGGGGAGGGCCCGCCAATCGACGGCGTCGATCAGTTGAGGAACCGTAAACTTGCCGACCCCGGCAGCGCGCACCGAAACGGCCCTGTTCACGGAACGAACGTTCGTTGCGCTTGACGGACTGCGAGGTGTCGCGGCGATCATGGTTGCGCTGCGACATGCTCCTTTCCTCTGGGAAGGCCCGGCTGCGTCGACCGGGTGGATGGGGAATAGCTACCTGGCTGTCGACCTGTTCTTCGTTCTGTCGGGCTTCGTGCTGGAGCACGCCTATCGAAGACGCTTCCGCCAGGGATTGTCGGTTCGCTCCTTCATGCTCGCGAGACTCCAGCGGCTATACCCGTTGTACGCCCTGGCATTCATCCTCTCATTGCCGTTTCTCCTCGGGCAGCTTGCCGCTGGAGCGCCGGACCGGGCGCAAACGATCCTCAGCCTCCTTTGCAGCGCGCTGATGCTGCCGACCCCTAATCCCGCCCATCTCGATGCCGATCTGTACCCGTTCAACTTCGCCGCCTGGTCGCTGTTCTTTGAAGTTGCGGCAAATCTGCTATTTGCGGCTCTCGGAAAGCGGCTCGATACGAAATCCGTGATCTGGCTCGTCGGCGCCTTCGCGCTCGCGCTCGTGGTCTGCGCCACGATGGGGTGGCTTGGGTTCGGCATCGAAGCCGATAAGCGAGGTGTCCTGGGGGGCGGACCGACCTGGGAAACTTTCGGCGCCGGCGTGATCCGGGTCGGGTTTTCGTTCTTTGCGGGCGTCCTGGTCTACCGCTTCTACGAAACGGCCCGATTGCCGGCGGCACGCCCCGGATTCGCGATCAGCGCGTTTGCTCTCCGCCATCCTTGCGCTGGATTTTCCGAGTAGTCTCGATCTCGCGCTGAGCCTGTTCTCCGTCATCGTCGTATTTCCGCTGGCCATCACGATCTGCGCGCGTTTCGATCCGCCGCGGGGCGCATTGGCAAACACGATGCAGACCCTCGGACTGCTTTCCTACGGGATCTATGTTCTCCAGGTCGTGATGTTCCACGCCGTGGAGGCCTGCGCGCAGCATCTTGAGGTTCAATCCGCCCTTGTCGGGCTTGTCGCAATACCGGTTGTTGCAGCGGCGGCGTACGCGGCCACCGTCTTCGTCGATGTTCCTGTCAGGCTTACGATGAAACAGGCGTTGAAGGGGCTGGCGTAAGAGATGCGAGACAGGCGGACGCTTGACGCCGCCTGTCCCGCTGGTCGGCTTACGCCATCACCCGCTGCGGCAGGAGCTCGGCGATCTGCACCGCGTTCAGCGCGGCACCCTTGAGCAGCTGATCCGCCGCGACGAGCATCGAGATCGAATGCCCCGTGGGATCGCTGAGATCCTTGCGGATTCGGCCGACCAGGACGTCATCCTGGCCCGAGGCGTCGATCGGCATCGGGAAGTGGTTCTTCACGCGGTCGTCGACGATCTTCACGCCGGGCGCCTGCGCCATGATGGCGCGGACCTGGTCCTCGCTGATCGGCTTCTCGCATTCGAACGTGATGGCCTCGCAATGGGCGCGCAGCACCGGCACGCGGACGCAGGTGACGCCGACGGCGATGGTCTCGTCCTCGAAGATCTTGCGGGTCTCCTTGATGACCTTGGTCTCTTCGTCGTTGTAGCCGGTCTCAGGGTCAACCGCGGTGTTGTGGTTGAACAGATTGAAGGCGTAGGGGTGCGGCATCACCTTGGGCGTATATACCTGCCCGTTGAGATTGGCGCGGGTCGACTCGACGAGCTCCTCCATGGCGGCGGCGCCGGCGCCGGAGGCCGCCTGGTAGGTCGAGATGATCACGCGCTTGATACGGTTCTTCTGGTGGATCGGCCAGAGCGGCACCAGCGCGGTGATCGCGGCGCAGTTCGGGTTGGCGATGATGCCCTTGTGGTCGCGGATGCGGTTCGCGTTGATCTCGGGGATCACCAGCGGCACGTTCGGATCCATCCGGAAGGCGGAGGAGTTGTCGACCACGACCGCGCCGGCCTTGACCGCGAGCGGCGCATACTTCTTCGAGATGCTGCCGCCGGCCGAGAACAGGGCGATATCGACACCCTCGAAGGCGCGCTCGGTCAGTTCCTCGATGACGACGTTTTGCCCGCGGAACGACACCGTCTTGCCGGCCGAGCGGGCGCTGGCCAGCGCCTTGAGCTTGCCGACGCGGAAACCACGCTTGTCCATGGTGGCGATGAATTCGGCGCCCACCGCACCGGTGACGCCGACAATCGCGACGACGGGATCGTTACTCACATTCTCCTCCATTCAAGTTGAGCATGATCTCGTCGGAAAACCGGATTCCACTTTTCCGGATCATGCTGTGAGTTTTAGACAACAAAAAAGCCCCGGACCATCGAGGGCGGGGCTTCGGTAGAGCTGATGCGTTTCAGTCGACGACTACGCGCGCACGCCTCCCCGGGCCCCGAAGGCCGTGGTGGTTTTGGTCGTGCGTTTGGTGGTCGTGAACATGGCGGCGACTTATGGGGGAGAGTCTTGCGTCCGTCAATGGCTTTTCGGCGGGATTGTGGCCGCCGGCCGGGAGCCGTCTCTACTTCGTTCGGGCACCCGGCGGCTCGAGGATGACCTCCTTGAGGTCGTCGCCGCTGATCACGACGATCGCGAAATTGAGCCGGCCACGTTCGCGCACGAGGCCGCCGCTGATCGCCTTGCCCGACGCTGCCTGCTCGGCGACGCGCACGGCATCCGCAAGGCGGTGCCGGATCGCGCCGAGTGCTGCGAGGTTGCTGCGATCGTCGCGGTCGAGCTCGGCAAGGGGCAGGGCGGCCTCTCCGCCGACGAACTCGCCGGTCGCGGCATTGATGGTGTGGCGCCAGATCCGGTCGTTGTGCAGCGTCTTCACCCGGTAGACCGGCACGCCGGAGGCGCCATCGAAACTCACGTCCGCCGTGGTGGCGCCGGCGTGGCGGGACTCTGCGAGAGCCATGGCCTGGCTGATCGAGATCGACGAACCGCGGAAGCGCTCGATCTCGCGGCTGACCGCTTGGCGGTCCGCCTCAGCGTCACCATCTGTGTCGCTGTGAAGCGCGGTCGGTGTGCCTGCGGTCACGATTGCCCGCGCGGGCGCTGCGAGGAGCAGCGCGGGCAGGGCGATCGCAAGCAGTCGTGAGGTCCATCGTTTGGCTGTCGTCATGCTCGAAACCCTCGGCCAGCGAGTGTGCCGGATGATCGTAAAGAATTCGCGGCCGGCCTTGGGCATCGGCCGGCCGCGGAGCGCCGCGGCGAGCTGTACTCGCCGCGGCGATCGAAGCGGTACGGACCTCTTTTGGGGCTGGTGAAAAAAGCGGCCCGTACCGACTTAACTAAACCATACCGTATCGTTTTATTTTGGTCAACGGCGTAGCGGCGGCCCCGTTGGGGATAGATCGCAACCTCACGGAATTGTCAGCGGGATGGGCGTCGCCGCGGCGTGCCCTTGGTGGCGTCCTGGACGCGGTCGGCCGGACCCAGCGCACCGGCCAGGAACAGCTTGATCGCGGTACGCATCCGCTTTTCCGCGGACTTCAACTCCAGTGCCGTTCCGAATGTCGCCATGCGGTGGGTATGACCGACGACGACGTCGAGAAACACTTCCGCTGCGATGGTGGTGTCGTCGAGGTCGAGCGCGCCTTGCGCCACCAGATGGTCGAAGAAGCGCGCCGTGGTGGCGACAGCCTTGAGCCAGCCTTCCTCCATGCCGAGCTTGGCGACATCGGGGAAGTTGATGGCCTGTGACGTCATCATGCGGCTGAAGGCGACGGCATCGGGCCCGCAGGTGAAGCTCAGCATCTCGCGCCCGATCTCGACCAGCCGCTGCTCGACGGGGATGTCCGAGGCGCTGCTGAGTTGCGTCTCGGCGGCCGCCGACAGCGGCGCCAGCCAGCGCGCGATCTCGCGCCTCAGCACGGCGGCGAACAGGCCACGCTTGTCGCCGTAACGGGAATAGACGGTCGGCTTGCTCACCCGTGCCGCTTCCGCAACCGCATCGAGCGAGGTGGCGTCGAAGCCGCGATCCAGGAACAGGCGGGTGGCGACCTCGATCAGCCGCTGATCGCGCTCGATCGCGGCGGTCTTCGTCGGCCGGCCGCCGCGCGATTTCGGCACCTCGCGCCGTGCTGCTGCCGGTCTTGTCTTGGTCGCAGTCAATCCCATGCCCAATGATTCCTGCGCGGTCGTCACTGCTCTATAACGCGCAGCAACCGGGGCGTCATCGCGAATCTGGCCGAATTGGCCGTATCGTCAACGGTCTCGATACGACCTCGTTCCGGCACGGAGGTCTCATGGGAGCGCCGAAGTCCAGGCCTGGCCCGCGGCCGCCTTCTCATATCCGTACTGATACAGCGCCCGCATATAGGCGGTGTCGAATCCTTCCGAGGGCGGTGCGGGGTAGTCGCGCGCGATGTAGGAGAGATGGAAGCCCAGGTGGTTGCGCCTGGCGAAATCATAGGTCGAGAAGATGATCGAGCGCGTCTGCGACTGCGTGATCGCCGACAGGCTGCGTGAGGCGACGTCGACGGTGCTGTTGGACACGAGCTCGAAGTTGCGTTCGATCTTCTTGTTGACGAGGATGTAGATGTCCATCTTCGCACTGCCCGGCAGGCGGCTGCCCTGGAAGAGCAAGGCTTCCGGTAGCGTCAGCACCGGGGCCGTCACGCCGCCGTCGACGTGCATCTCCTGAAACCTGCGGCCCTGGCCTTCGGCGTCGATCATGATCGGTGGAAACACCAGGGGAATGCTGGCGGAGGCCGCCATCACGTCGCGAAACAGTTTGAGCGCCTCGGGCGTGCCGATCTCGGCGATCTTGCCCATGTTCCAGATCGCGGTGCGCTGGGTGTCCAGGTCGGTCGTCACGATCAGCAGCCGTCGGCCCCTGGCGTTTTCGCGCGCGACTTGCACCATGATCTCTGGCCCAACATAGCGGGCGACGAGCTCGCGCAGGCGCGTATTGCCGAACAGGCCGGATCCGAACAGCACGCGTATGATGCTGGGATCGTTCAGGAGGCTCTCCGCGATGCCGCTGGTGTAGACCTCCTTCAACGTGTCGTCATATTGCGGGCCGAGAAACGCAAAGGGCGCGATCAGGCCGCCGGTGCTCACGCCGGAGACGACCGAGAAGGTGGGGCGGGTTCTGGCCGCGGTCCAGCCGTTGAGCACGCCGACGCCGTAGGCACCGTCCGCACCGCCCCCGGAGAGCGCCAGATAGGACTTTGACGCGTTGCTGTTGTCCTTCTCGAAGCTGAACTTCGTGACGGGGTCGTCGGCGTAGCGCCTGAGGCCATCGATATCGAGCACGCGTGAGGTGCTGGCCTCGGCGGCGGTGTAGGGCGCGCGGGGCAGGGAGGTGCAGGCGCCGAGCGCCAGGCTGCACGCCAGGACCAGGAACCCGATCAGGCGGGCGCCTGTCTGCCTGTCCCGGCCATGTGAAGGGACGGGCACGTCAGTCGAATGTGAAGCGAAGGGCATCGTCGGTGGCTGGCGATCACGCATCTACCGCCGCCGGCAAACTCGCCGCGGCTTTTCGTCCAGCCCCCACCGTAAAACTACACGGTATCGTTTTGTTTAACAAGGTGGCGGGGACCATATCCGGGGCCATTTGTGTCCCAGTCTGAGGCACGGGGTGGCCGAAGTGCAGTCCCGCGGGTTGATCGGCCTTCTCCGACACGCAATAAGCACCGCCATGAATCGTCCTGACGCAGCTCCCCCCAATCACTTCGAACTGCTCGCCACCGATGGCGCCGCGCGCACCGGGCGCCTGACCACCCCGCATGGCGTGGTGCGGACGCCGGCCTTCATGCCGGTCGGAACCGCCGGGGCCATGAAGGGCATGCACTGGCGCGAGGTGCGCGATGCCGGCGCCGACATCGTGCTCGGCAACACCTATCATCTGATGCTGCGCCCCGGCGCCGAGCGGATTGCGGCGCTCGGCGGCTTGCAGCGGTTCACCGGCTGGAATGGGCCGATGCTGACGGATTCCGGCGGCTTCCAGGTGATGTCGCTTGCTGACCTGCGCAAGGTCAGCGAGCACGCCGTCACCTTCCGTTCGCATATCGACGGCGCCAAAGTCGAGCTGTCGCCGGAGCGCTCGATCGAGGTGCAGCGTTTCCTCGGCTCCGACATCGCCATGCAGATGGACGAATGCGTGCGGCTGCCCGCCGAGCACGCCGATATCGAGCGCGCGATGCAATTGTCGCTGCGCTGGGCCGAGCGCAGCAAGCGCGCCTTCGAGAGCGCGCCGGACGGTTACATGCTGTTCGGCATCGTGCAGGGCGGCGATGTGCCCCAGCTTCGTCATGCGAGCGCGGAAGGGCTCGTCGCGATCGGCTTCCACGGCTATGCGATCGGCGGCCTCGCGGTCGGCGAACCGCAGGCGGTGATGCTGGCGATGATCGACGAGACCGCACCGATGCTGCCGAAAGAGCGGCCGCGCTATCTGATGGGTGTCGGCACGCCCGACGACATGCTCGAAGCCGTGAAGCGCGGCATCGACATGTTCGATTGCGTGATGCCGACACGCAATGGCCGCCACGGCGTCGCGTTCACCCGCTTCGGTCAGGTGAATCTGCGCAACGCGCGTCATGCGGACGATCCGCGTCCGCTCGACGAAGAAAGCACATGGCCGTCGACGCGCAGCTACGCGCGCGCCTACCTGCATCATCTCGTCAAGGCGGGCGAGACGCTGGGGGCAATGCTGCTGTCCGAGATCAATATCGCATACTATCAGTCCCTGATGCAGGGCATCAGGGACGCGATCGCACACGGAACGTTCGACGAGTTCTACCAGCGTACACGCGAGGACTGGGCGAGGGGCGACATCGCCCCGCGCCAGGGCGACTGAGGGTCAGTTGCACACGATCCGCTGCCTGACGGCATGCTTGGTCACGAAGCCGTAACCGCAATTGTCGCAGGTCCAGAGATAGCTGATCATGTGGTCCGAGACGTAGGCGGATGCTTCGGCGGCGACCATGGAGTCGGCGCAGACCGGACAGGTGGGCAACTCGCTACAACGCGGATCGCGGTTCAGCGCGACGGTCGACAACACTTCAGCAACTGCTGACATCGTGGTGACCTCCCTGCTTTAAGACGTAAGTCTAACATAAGCAGAATCACTTGACGAGGTCGCAACACAAAAGCGTTGGTTTTCTGATATTTGTAGCTCACGTGATTTTGCGATGCAGCGTATTTAACATGTGCCGCATTGTCGCTTGCGTGTCGCCGCAAGCTGTCTGTAACTGCGCAAGAGCCACGGCAGAAGCGCAAATTGTCGCTACAGGGAGTTCATCATGGACGCATCGTCCGCCACGCGTGCAGCGCATCAACCCGGCCGCGGCCGGATCTATGACTCGATTGTCGAAGCTTTTGGCGACACGCCGATCGTGCGATTGCGACGGCTGCCGGGCATGCACGGCGTGAACGCGACGATTTTGGCAAAACTTGAATATTTCAATCCGGCCGCGAGCGTGAAGGACCGCATCGGCGCGGCCATGATCATCGCCATGGAGAAGGCCGGTATCGTCAAGCCGGATACCGTGCTGATCGAACCGACCTCCGGCAATACCGGCATCGCACTCGCCTTCGTCGCCGCCTCGCGCGGCTACCGGCTCAAGCTCGTGATGCCGGAATCGATGTCGATCGAACGGCGCAAGATGCTGGCCTTTCTCGGCGCGGAGCTGGTGCTGACGCCGGCCGCACAAGGCATGAAGGGCGCGATCGCCGCCGCCGAGGAGCTGGTGACGACGACGCCGAACTCGGTGATGCCGCAGCAGTTCAAGAACCTCGCCAATCCCGAGGTGCACCGCCGCACCACCGCGGAGGAGATCTGGAACGACACCGACGGCAACATCGATTTCTTCGTTGCAGGCGTCGGCACCGGCGGCACGATCACCGGCGTCGGCCAGGTGCTCAAGCCGCGCAAGGCCTCGTTGCGGGTGGTGGCGGTCGAGCCGGAGGAGAGCCCGGTGCTATCAGGGGGACAGCATACGCCGCACAAGATCCAGGGCATCGGCGCGGGCTTCGTCCCTGATATCCTCGATCGCTCCGTGATCGACGAGATCGTCAAAATCAACTCGACCACGGCGATCGAGACCTCGCGCGCATTGGCGCGGCACGAGGGCATTCCGGGCGGTATCTCCTCGGGTGCTGCGATCGCCGCGGCGCTCCAGATCGGCAAGCGGCCGGAAGCTGCGGGAAAAACCATCCTGGCGGTGGTACCGTCCCTCTCCGAGCGGTATCTTTCGACGGCTCTGTTTGAGGGAATCTAGGACATGGCGGATCTACCGAGGCGGCCGCGCACGCTTGGCGATGCCAGGACCGAGGCCGAGGCGGCGTTCAAGAAGGTGACGGCCAAGGTCGCCGCGGCGCCGCCGAAGCAGAACGTGGCGCCTGGGATCAAGGAGCAGGTTACGCTGCGCATCGACCAGGACGTGCTGGAGTTCTTCCAGGAGGGCGGTCCCGGCTGGCAGGATCGCATCAACGAGGCGCTGCGGAAGGCGACGGGGAAGTAGCGCGTAGTCTTTCCAGGTCGCCCAACGAAAAAGCCCGGCGCGAGCCGGGCTTTTGTATTTGGGGTTTGATCTGGCCTCAGCGGCGGAACATGCCGCCCATCATGCCGCCGACGACGCCGCCGACGAAGGCCGCGCCGGCCGCATCGCCGGGGTTGCTGCGTTGGGGAGCCGGCGCCGGTGCGCTGCTGGCCGCGGGGGCGCTGGCGCGCCGGGCCGCCTTCTGGCTGTTGTCGCTCGCAGTCGGCGGAGCGGCCACGACCTCCGAGAGCAGCGCCTTGTGCTGGAGCTTGTTGAGGTAACCTGACGAAGGATAGCCGCGCGCGGCCTGCCAGCGCTTGAGCACGGTCCGGGTCTCGTCGCTGAACACGCCAGTCTGCTTGGTGTCGAAGCCGAGGCCGGTGAGGCGACGCTGCACGTCGCGGCGCTGGTTCTTGTCGAGGCCGATCTGGTCCTCGGTAATCTGAGTGGCCTCATCGGTGAAGGTCGCAGGATCGACGCCGGCGTTGAGGGTGCGCGTCGCGGTCGAGGGGCCGCTCTTGATCGCGGCAAGCCGCGCCAGCGCCAGGGCCTTGAACTGGCCGTTCGGATAGGCCGAGAGGTAGGCGTTGAGCTCTTCCGGCTTGTTGGACTCCTTCACCGAGCGCCAGTATTCGAGTTCGACGCCGTCCGAGCCGCCAGTCGCCGCCGGCACGCTGCCAGCCGCCGTCGGCGCCGCGTTGGCAACCTGGGTGGTCGGGGCCTGGTTGAGATAGACGGCGCCGATCAGGTTGGTGTGGCCCCAGGGAAGCTGGCCCTTGTGGGTCTCTTCGTTGACCTGGGCGCGCACCGACGTCATCGCCTGCTGGATCTCGATGCCGGGCTTGGTGATGTTGTCGATCAGCGCGCGGGTGAACGGGCTGTTGTTGCCCTCCTGGCCGTCGAGCGCGGTCTGGCCGGGGCCGGTTGCGAACGCGATCAGCGTGCCTTCGCCGGACTTCATCTCGGCAAGGCCGCTCTGCACGTTGACGCTGCGGGTCGCGGAGTTCGACTTGATCTTGGCGGCGAACGGATTGTCGCGGCAGGCATCGAGGAAGACGAGCTTGACCTTGGCATCGCCCATGGTCTGCTCGAGTGTCAGGTCGATGTTGATGGCAGCGCCCAGCTTGACATCCATCTCCGACTTGATGTCGGCGTCAACCGGCAGCAGGTAGTTGGTGCCGCCGACGGCGATGCCGTGACCGGCATAGTAGAACAATGCGATGTCGGAGCCCTGCGCCTTGCGGCCGAAGTCGAGCAGCTTTTCCGTCATCTGGTCGCGGCTGAGATTGGACCCTTCGATCACGTCGAAGCCGACATTGCGCAGCGTCGCCGCCATCGCCTTGGCGTCGATCGGCGGGTTCGGCAATTGCGCGACGTTCTTGTAGGAACCGTTGCCGACGACGAAAGCAACACGGCGGTCCGCCTTCGCGGCACTGACCGACAGTGCCATGCACATCAGCGAGGCGATGAGGGTGAGATAGCGCATCTGAAATCCCCAGAATCGAATTGCAGGCAGCAACAAATTGGCGACGAACCTACACGAAAACGCCCGGCTTCGCGCTCGAAACGACGGTTCGCCCAACCCACTGCTTCGCGGCCGAATGTGCACGATGGAATGCCCCTTCCAACGTGATCCAGATCACGTTCGACCACTTTGTTTTTGTCGCGCGAGGCCGCGCGCCGGTTCACTGCGCGCGGGCCGGAATCGGGGCCGCCGGCTTCAGATTCAGGAGGTTGCCGAACAGGATCAGCGCCGCCCCGAGCACGGTCCAGCCGTCAAGCCGTTCTGAATACAGCAGCCAGCCGGCCGTCGCGGTGAGAGGAACCCGCACGAAGTCCATCGGAACCACCACCGTCGCGTCCGCGTAGCGCATGGCGCTGGCGAGGCAATAATGCGCGAACGTGCCGCAGACCGAGATCACCGCCACCCAACCCCAGACATAAGTCGGCGGCGAGGCCCAGACATAGAGCGCCGGCAGGAAGCCTGCGACCGACTGCACGACCAGCATCCAGAACAGGACCGCCAGCGCGCTCTCGGTCCGGGTGAGCGATTTCACCAACGCCATGGACACGCCGAACCCGACCGCGGCGCCGAGCGCGATCAACTGGCCCTGATTGATCTCGCCGGTCGCGGGCCGCACGATGACGATCACGCCGACGAGGCCGAGCACGATCGCAGCGATCTTCCACGAGGTCATGCGCTCCGACAGAAAGCTCGCGGCGAGGATCGCCGTCCAGATCGGCATCGTGAACTCGATTGCCACCACCTGGCCGATCGGAATCAGCGTCAGCGCGAAGAACCAGCCGAGCTGCGAGACGTAGTGGATCAGATTGCGCGCGATGTGCTGCGGCAGGCGCCTCGTCCTCAGCGTCCCGAATCCGCCGGCGCGCCGGATCATCGGATACAGCATGCAGAGGCCGAGCAGCGAGCGAACCTCCATCACCTGGAAGACGTTCATCTCGCGCACGGCCTCGCGTCCCGCGACCGCCATCACCAGGGTCAGCGACAGCCACCCGGCCATCCACAATGCAGCCATCGTTTTGGACGGAGGAGTGGTCATTGGCGCGCGATGCGGAAGGAAAGGGCGTTGGAGGGCAGGCTGGTATCCGCGACATCAATACGGTTTGCAACGGCCAAAACTGCGGATGCAGCGATGCACGGGTGCGTGCTAAGGGAAGGCCAACGAGCGAAATGGGAGAAACAGCTCATGCGTATCCTGCAGCCGGCCGAGTGGAAGAAACCGCGCGGCTTTTCCCATGGCGTCGTGGTCGAGGGGCCGGGCCGCTGGGTGGTGCTTGCCGGGCAGACCGGCGGCGACGAGGCGGGCGAATACGCCCCTGACATGGCGGGCCAGGTCGCAACCGCGCTGAAGCGGATCATCAAGCTGCTGGGCGAGGCCGGCGCCGGCCCCGAGCACATCGTCCGCCTAACCTGGTACCTGACCAGCCGCAGCGAATATGAGGCCGCAGGCGCCGGCATCGGCGCGGCCTGGAAGGAGACGCTGGGCCGCAATTTCCCGCCTTCGACGCTGCTCTACATCGGAGGCCTCGTCGACGACCGGGCCAAGGTCGAGATCGAGGTGACGGCGTTCGTTCCCAGCGCATAAAAAAATCGATCCGGCGCGCGCGCCGGATCGATTGTCGTGTCGTCGTACTGGCTTAGCGCGACATCGAGATGTTGGCGCCGCGGAACTGGCTGTCCGCGCGCATCGTGACCGTCTGCTTGTTGCCGGAGGTCCGCAGCGAGATGTTTGCGTTGAAACCAGCGGCGCTGGCGACCACCTCGAAACTTCCACCGCCACCGCGGCCCTGGAGCGAGCCGCTGATGTTACGGCTGGCCTCGCTCCAACCGCCGGTAATGGCGCTGCCTTCGGACCGGACGTTGGCGGCGAGGTTGAACTTGTAGGCGTCGCTGGCACAGGTCAGCGACATCTCCATGGTGGGCCCGATCGGAGCATATTTGGCCCGGCAACGGATGCGTTCGGTGGAGCCGTCATCCAGGGTGACGATCCCGCCGCCGCTCCAGCTGCCCGCGAGCGGGGCAAACGGGCCGGACTGGGCCTTGCTTTCAGTGTTCGCGAACGCTGCCGCAAGCAAAACGGCGGCCGCGATCAGCAGCCGCCGGCCTCCGGCGCGAGTCTCGATTGGTTTATTGGCGCGATGCTTCCCACCGCCCGCTGCACGGTATGCCTGCAGATGCTCCATTCCACTTCCCCGATCCGGCGTTGCCGCTGAGTTGACCGTTGGCATATGCACCATTGATCGAAACTTTCACAAGTCCCCCGCTGCCGATGGTGCCGGAAACGTTAGCGCCGGGCGCGGTGATCTTGCCGTCGGCGACTGTCAGCATGGAGCTTGCGGTCGGCTCGCAGGAACCGGACTTGGTCACGATGGTGACCTGCCAGTTGCCGTCATAGGGGGTCTGGGCGAAGGCGGTGGCGGCGAGGGTGCCGGCGAAAACTGAAGCGGCACAGAACGCCGCGATGCGACCAAAACGCATGAATTCCGTCCTTGAATGTGTCTGATATCCTGACGCTTATTCGGACGAAATGTGACGGAAATTTGTTGCAATGCCAAATCGAAAATTGTTCCTGTGGAAACAATGGTTTATTGTGTTTTTGGCTCCGATTTTTCAAGCAGAATCAATGCGGCTTCACGTTAAGGGTAAACGTCAGGACAGACTCGGCGCGGAAGTCGCGAACTGCTCGTCCTGAACCTTGGCCGGCAGTGCCTTGTGGACTTTGACGTAATCGATCACGTCGGCCAGCAATTTGAGCCCGAGCGGGGCGAGCGCGCGCTCCCAGAGTTCGCGGGCGGCCTCGCCCTTCTTGACGAAGCACCAGTCCTGCGCGGCGATGGCGCCGGCATCCATACGGTCGGCGAGATGATAGATCGTGCCGCCGGCGATCGGATCGCCTTCCTTGATGGTCCATTCCACGGCGGCCTTGCCGCGGTGGCGCGGCAGCAGCGAGGGGTGATAGCCGATCCCGCCGAACCGGGCCGCGGCGAGCGCGTCCTTTCCGATCCGGGCATGGCTGTGCGCGGTGATGATCAAATCGGTGTCGGGCGCGATCTCGGAGGCAACCACCAGCTTCGGATTGGCCTGCACCACCACCTCGATGCCGGCCGCCCTGGCGGTCGCAGCAAGGCGGTCCTCGGCATCGGCCACCACGACCCGCGCGATCGACACGCTGTGCTCCCGGAGCATGTTCAGGGTGGTCACGCCGAAATGGCGGGAGCCGACGAGGGTAATGCGCATGTGTGTCCGATCCGTCTCGCAACTGCGTCATACCCCCGATAACACGTCCGGGCGCCGTGTCACCATCTGCGGGCCGTTTCTGCCGGTTATCAACAATGCGCCGGGCGCAGGAGACGGTGAATTCCGCGATTGCGCGGCCGACCGTTCCGGTGCTTGCATGCGCGCCATTGCACCGGCTCGGAGCGAGCGCATGCGCAGCGCCTGGTTCATCGTTCTTGCGACACTGATTGCGGCCACCCCGGGCCATGCCGGCGGGCCGTACCCGGCGGTCCCGCCCGAGATCGGCGTCGCGCCGTTCATCGGGCCGACCTGGGACGCTTATCGTTGCGCGGGGGGACCGGTCTATAATTTCTATGATGGCGCCTATTACGGCGAGGAGCCGCCGGCGCTCTATCGCGGCTACGCCTACCGGCCGCATTATCGCTACAGCGCCTATCGCCGACTGCCGCGGACGTACTTCTGCGTCACCGACTAGCGTTGCCGCACGGCCACGGTCGAGCGGCAAATGATGATGTGACGGTTCCTGTGTTTCATTTCGAACAGAAGGAATCCATCCCGCGGTTAGAATGGCGATACCGGGGCTGGCGACATTTGATCCGGATCCATTTTCGAACCCGGCTTTGGCCGCTGGCCTGATCGCCAGCGGCCTTTTCATGCCGCGCGTCGCAAAATCATCTGACGGTAACGCGTTCTCAACCTGCCTGGCGTATCGACGAATCCGTCGCGGATTTGTAATGCGTACCGCGACACCGAAAATGTCCCGCCGGCGTGGGTGCGCCGCGCGGGCTTTTTCGCCGGGACCGATTTCATGCCGAGCGCGATTGAGCAGATCGTCGACATCTATGTCCGACTGAAGAACAGGCGCGGCCTCGACGAGCTGATGATGCACAGGCAGCGCCTCGCGGTCGATCTGAAGAGCAGGTCGGGCTATGATTTCAGCCTGCCGATCGGTCAGATCGACGAGGAGATCGCGATCATCGAGGCAGGTCTCAGCCGGCTGAAGGCTGGCTCCAACGATGCCGATACGACAGGTTTGATCTGACGCGCTCAGTCGCGCCGGCCGCCGTCGATGACGGTGAACAATGGCCGCGCCGGGGTCGGCTCCGCCAGCAATTCCTCCACGAGTGCGGTGGCCGCATCGACATATTTTCGCGTCGGCTTGTCGAGCTCCCGCTTCGCCTCGTCGTCGAGCGCGACCTTGGCCGCCTCGACCAGCTTGCGCATCCGCGCCGCATGATCGTCGCCGGCCGTCAGGGTTGCGCGCGCCAGCGAGCGCAGCACGAACAGCTCACCCTCGAGGCGGAGCAGACGATCGTTGAGCCTGGTGAGGACGGCGTTGAGGTCGGCCATTTCCGCGGTTCGTCGCTGTGGATTCGTCCTGATCTAGCGGCGATCGGTGAACGGAGTGCAAACGGCATCGGCGCAATTGGGCCGATCGTCCGCATGTCGCGGTGCCGCCGTTGTGACCGGTCGTGACGTCGCTTATGCGTGGGCACAGCATGGTTCCCGCACCACATGTCAGCCCGGGTGGACGTTTGGAGCCCATGCGATGCGGTTTATCCCGGTTGTGATCCTCTTGATGTCGGCATGTGCGGCTGCCGCCGCCGCGCCGGCGCGCCACGCCCGCCCGCACCACCCCGTGGTCGTCCGTCCGGCCGAGGACGCGCCGGTGCCGCCCGGCTGGTACAAATTTCCCGGGTGGCCGCCGATCCCGCCGTCGGAGAACAGGAATCTCGATCCCTCCAATTTCGGCGGAGGCTGATCGCAGCTACGCAGCGCGTCGCGCCAGATAGTCGCGCGCGAAGGCGAGATACCAGTCGAGGCAGCCGGGATTGGCCATCGCCTCCTTGTTGATGACCTTCTCGACGGGCTGGCCGAGCAGCAGCTTCTTGATCGGCAGCTCCTGCTTCTTGCCCGACAGCGTGCGTGGGATCTCGGCGACGGCGAAGATCTCGTTCGGCAGGAAGCGCCGGGAGAGACCGGCCTCGATCGCCTTGTTGATCTTCTCCTGCATCGCGGCGTCGAGCGCGACGCCTTCGCGAAGCACCACGAACAGCGGCATGTAGCTGTCGCGCCCGAGATATTCGAGGTCGACGACGAGGGAGTCCAGCACCTCCGGCAAGGTTTCGATCGCGGAATAGAGTTCGCTCGTGCCCATGCGCAGGCCGTGCCGGTTGATGGTGGCATCGCTGCGGCCGTAGATGATGCAGGAGCCGTCCGGATTGACCTTGAGCCAGTCGCCGTGCCGCCACACGGGGCCGCGGCCGCTGCCGTCGAAATTGTCCGGATAGGTCTCGAAATAGCTGGAGCGGTAACGCACGCCGTCCTTGTCGTTCCAGAAGTAGAGCGGCATCGACGGCATCGGCTCGGTGCAGACGAGCTCGCCGACCTCGTCCGTGACGGCGCGGCCCTGTTCGCTGAAGGCTTCGACGGCGGCGCCGAGCAGGCGACACTGCATCGCGCCGGGCGTTTGTGGCAATTGGCGGTTGCCGCCGATGAAGGCACCGGCGAAATCGGTGCCGCCGGAAATGTTCGCCCACCAGATGTCGGCCTGCGCCTTGCTGCCATTGGTCTTCGACAGTGCGGCGAAGCGGTCGTTGAACCAGGCTTGCGTGTCGGCGCTGAGCGGCGATCCGGTCGAGCCGAGGCAGCGCAGCCGCGACAGATCGCCCGCGGCGGCAAGATCGATTTCGGCCTTGGCGCAGTTGGCGAAGAACGCCGCGCCCGCGCCGAAGAAGGTCGCTTTCGATTGCGCCACGAAGCGCCATAGCGTGGTCCAGTCCGGCTTGTCCTTGGCGCCGCCGGGGCTGCCGTCGAAGATGCAGCAGGTGGTGCCGCCGAGCAGGCCGCCGACTTGCGAATTCCACATGATCCAGCCGGTCGAAGAGTACCAGTGATAGCGCTCGCCGAAAGAGTTTTGGTGATAGGAGCAGCCGATGTCGTTGTGCAGGCCGAGCAGCGCCAGCACCACGATGACGATGCCGCCATGGCCGTGCACGATCGGCTTGGGCAGGCCGGTGGTGCCGCTGGAATAGACGATCCAGAGCGGATGATCGAACGGCAGCCAGGCCGGCTCGAACGCGTCAATCGCGGCGCTTGTCCCGGCGACAATATCGGAGAGCAGGGCATCCGGCGCGGCAGGCGCACCGGCCTCGCTGTGCAGGATGACATGCGCGACCGTGGGCAGCGATCGCCGCAGTTCGGCGACGACGTCGCGCCGGTCGTGCCGCCGGCCGGCATAGGTGACGGCGTCGCAGGCGATCAGCACTTTAGGTTCGATCTGCTTGAAGCGGTCGATCACGGCGGGCGCGGCCATATCGGGTGCGCAGACGCTCCAGACCGCGCCGATGCTGGCGGTCGCGAGGAACGCGATGATGGTCTCGGGAATGTTGGGCAGATAGGCCGCGACGCGGTCGCCGGGCTTGATACCGTTATCCTTCAGATGCAGCGAGAGCGCGGCCGCCTTGCGCCGCAGCTCCGGCCAGCTCGTTTCCCTCAGCCTGCCATCCTCGCCGCCGCTGACGATCGCGGGCAGGCCGGCGGCGTCGGCGGCTTCGACATGCCGGAATACCTGACGCGCGTAGTTCACCTGCGCGCCGGGAAACCAGACCGCGCCGGGCATCTTGCGCTCGGTGATCACGGCAGCGAACGGCGTCGGCGATTGCAGATCATAATAGTCCCAGATGCTGCGCCAGAAGCCGTCGAGATCGCGCACCGACCATTGCCGCATGTCTTCGTAGCTGCCGAAGGTGAGGCCACGCTGCTCGGCGAGCCAGTTGCGATAGAGGGCGATCTGGGGAACGAAAGGTGCGGTCATTGCGTGTCGGCTTCAGTTGCGGGGAAGGGGAGTTTAAGCCGTCTCGCAGCTTAGCAGAAGCCGCGGTACTAGAAGGCGGCTTTGACCGGGCTAACGGGGGCCGGCCTTCGCCAGCGCGACGTGGCAGAGATCGCAACCGTCGCTTCAACAGATTCGTCATTGCGAGCGCAGCGAAACAATCCAGGCAGTCACGCGCGGAAAGATTCTGGATTGCTTCGCTGCGCTCGCAATGACGGAGGTGTGGGGGAACGCAATCTTGGTCTGTCAGCGTGGCGGAGCCATGCTGTCGGGGGCAAAGTCGGTCGGCAGGCCGTCGATGCTCTTCATGTTCTTCAGGCCCCAGTATTTTCGCAGATTGTTGACGCCCTGCGCCGTCCAGTAGCGCACGAGGTTGCCACGCTCTTGCTTGTAGTCGAACAGCGGCACGCCCAGACCGCACGACGTCTGCACGAGGTCAATCGAGAGGCGTACGATTTGGCGGGCGCCTGCAACTTCCTCGAACTTCGGAACGAGATCGGCGTACTCCGGCGTGCCGCGCATCAGCGATCGACCCTGACCATAGAGCCGCAGGATCATCGGATCGCCATCGAAGGCGCAAAACATGATGGTCAGCCGCTTGTCGTTCGAGGCGACCAGGTGCGCGCGGGTCTCGCTGCCGCTGCCAGTGCAATCGAGGTAGGCGACGTCAGTTTCTCCGAGCACCCGGAATGAGGACAGGCCCTTGGGCGAGACGTTGATGCGTCCCTTCGGCGGGGCGCTGGCGACGAAGAAGATCTTCTGCCGCTCGATGAAAGCCCTGTGCTCTGGCTCGATCCTTGCGAATTGCTTGCCCATTCCCGTCCGTCCTTTGCGTAGCGACGAAGCCGAGGCCGAAACTAACACGTCAAATGTACCGGTTTAAGGATACACGTTATCCTGGTATAAAGACCACCATGAAAGGACAGGATCCGATTGCTCCGGCACTCTCGCTCAGCGCGTTCTTGCGGGCGCTCCGGGAGCGCCAGTCTCCGGCGGAATTCGGTCTCGCCGCCGGACCACGACGGCGCACGCCCGGCCTCCGGCGCGAGGAGGTCGCTCAGCTCTGCGGATTGAGCGCCACCTGGTACACATGGATCGAGCAGGGGCGCGATGTGTCCGTCTCTGCTTCGACACTTGCGCGCCTCGCACGCGGATTGCGCCTGTCACGAGCCGAGCGCGGCTATCTGTTTGAGCTCGCGGGCAAGCGCGATCCCGAACGGCCGGGCAAAAGGGATGATCCACCTGAGGGGGTGCTGGCCTGCGTCGATGCGATCGATGGTCCCGCCTACATCCTCGATCGCACATGGAGCGCGCGTCGTTGGAACGCGAAAGCGTCCCGACTGTTTGCAGGATGGCTCGATGCTGACGGCGAAAAAAACCTCCTGCGCTACATCTTCCTCAGGCCTGAGGCGCGAACTCTGATCCTGGACTGGACGTCCCGTGCGCATCGCGTCGTCGCAGAGTTCCGCGCCGCGGTGACAGGCTACGCCGACGATCCGGATATTCGCCGCCTCGTAGACGAACTGAGAATTGGAAGCTCCGACTTCGAGCGCTGCTGGCAGACGCAGGGGGTTTTGGCACGCGAAGGGGGCGAACGTGCGTTCGATCATCCGATCATGGGACTGCTGCACTATCAGCAGGTGTCGCTGTCTCTCGCGGGCTGGCCCGACTATTGACTGACGATGCTTCTCTCTGCGCCAACCATACGCAATCGATGACCGGTATCGCGGCCAAACCCGCCGCGCGGCCCGCTCGCTCGTCGGCGTCCCTCTACCAACCCACGCCCGCCCAGCGCCGGCCGAATACCGGCGGCTTCGTCTTCACGGCTTGCCAGCCGAAGAAGTGATGCTTGCCGGACCATGCGTGCACCACGCCGCTGCAGATTTTGCATTTGAAGCTGCCGGAATGCGCTTCGCTGTGCTCTTCCCTGGTCGCGGTGTAGTTCATGCTCCAACCGGTGCAGGTGAATTCTTCGATCGTCCAGATGCTGTTGGCCATTTGCACGGAATGTTTTCTTGGGACCTCGGTGCACGGTAGGAGCGGGTCTTTGCATCGGCGTAAACTGGGGCAACGAAATCCGGTTAATCGCCGTTAGCCAAACCGGGCTCCGCTCCGAGCCAGTGCAGGATGTTCCGGGTGTTCGGAGCGCCGGTCAGTCCAAATCGCGCCGCCGACAGGTCCAAGCGCGCGCCTGGTCCGGCAGCTAGATTTCACCCCGTCGCCTCGGTCGGGAGGCGCGCAAGCGGGGGTGAGATGATGGGGACAAAGCTCGTTTTGACGGCCGCGCTGCTGTCGCTGGCAACGCCGGCATTCGCTGCGGATATCATCGCGCCTGCGCCGGTGAAGGCGCCGGTGCGGGCTGCGATCTTCACCTGGACCGGCTTCTATATCGGCGCCCACGGCGGCGGCGCCTGGAGCAAGTGGACAGGCATCGACCCGACCGATCCGACCGCGGTCTGGACCTCCGTCACCGCCAGCGGCGGCATCGTCGGCGGCCAGATCGGCGGCAACTACCAGATCGGCAATGTCGTGGTGGGCCTCGAGGGCACCGGCGCCTGGTCCAGCGTCGCGCTGAACGCCGGCGGTCCGTTCGGCAGCGGCGCCGGCTTCACCTTGTCGCTCAAGAACGACTACATCGCCACGGTCGCCGGCCGGTTCGGCGTCGCCTTCGACCGCGTGCTGCTCTACGCCAAGGGCGGTGCGGCCTTCACCCGCGACAAGTACAATGCCAATAATGGCCTTGCCGGCGCGCTCGCCGGTTCTGCCTCGGGCAGCTTCAACCGCACCGGCTGGCTCGCCGGCGGCGGCGTCGAATGGATGTTCATGCCGAACTGGTCGGTGAGGGCCGAGTACAACTACATGGGCTTCGCCGCGATCACCGAGCAGCCGGTGACATCAGGCAACCTGGCGGCCACGCCGGCCAATGTGAAGCTGAACATCCAGACCGGAACGGTCGGCGTGAACTACCACTTCTAGCCGCGCAGGCGTTGCCGCAGGATCAGCCCTCGGTCCGGTCAAGCCGGAGCGGGAGCCCGCCTCGTCTTGACGCCGGATGCGGGGCTGGCAATAACGGCTTGCCCGTGCATGTGCCGGAACCAGCGTCGATGCCGCAAAGAAAGTCGTGCCCGTGAAAAGCCTCCGTCAGCTCCTGACGGGAGAGGACATCATCCAGCTCGTGATCCGGCTCGGCCTGCTCGCCCTGCTGATCATCTGGACCTTCCTGATCATCCGCCCGTTCGTGCCGATCCTGGCCTGGAGCGGCGTGCTCGCGGTCGCGTTCTATCCGGCCTTCAGCTGGGTCGCCAAGATCCTCGGCGGTCGGCCCAAGACCGCCGCGGCGATCCTCACCTTGATCACGCTCGGCATCGTCATCGGCCCTGCAACCTGGCTCGGTATCAGCGCGGTGGACGGCGTGCGCGAGCTGGCGCACCAGCTCGGCACCGGCGATCTCGCGCTCCAGTCGGCGCCGGAGCAGCTCAAGTCGTGGCCGCTCGTCGGCCCGTGGCTCTACGACCTCTGGGACCAGGCCTACACCAACATCCGCGCGGTGCTGCGCGAAGTGGCGCCCTATCTCCAGCCGCTGGCAGGACCGCTGCTGTCGTTCGCGGGCGATGCCGGCGTCGGCACGCTCCAGTTTCTGGTCTCGGTGTTCGTCGCCGGCTTCCTGTTCCCGCATGGGCCGCGGTTGGTTGCGGCCAGCCGCGGCTTCCTGTTTCGCATCGTGCCCGAGCAGAGCGAGCATTTCCTGGGGCTCGCCGGCGCGACCATCCGCGCCGTGGCGCAAGGGGTGATCGGCGTCGCGATCGTGCAGGCACTGCTCGCCGGCATCGGCTTCAAGCTCGCAGCCGTTCCGAGCGCCGGCCTTCTCGCCTTCATCGTGCTGCTGCTCTCGATCGTGCAGATCGGCGCCTTCCTCGTGCTGCTGCCGGTGATCATCTGGATCTGGACCGCCAAGGACGTCACCACGGCGCTGCTGCTCACGGTGTTTCTCGTCCTGGTCGGTTTCATCGACACCATGCTGAAGCCGCTCGTGATGGGGCGCGGCCTGACCACGCCGACCATCGTGATCTTCGTCGGCGTGATCGGCGGCACGCTCGCCCATGGCATCGTCGGCCTGTTCATCGGGCCGATCATCCTGTCGGTGGCCTGGGAGATGATGATGGCCTGGATCAGGACGGAGGACCGGGCGGGCGCGAAGGCGAGCGAAGGCTGATCTTGCGTCCTCGAACGGCGCGATCTGAACGCCGTGTCGCAGCTGGCCCGAAGGCCCGCGGCCTGTGATCAAGGCGCGTCCCGAACTTGTCTATCCGACTAGACAAGTTACGATTGGGACGATTCTATTTTCGATTACGGCAGCAATGGCGAAGTCTTCCAAGCTGGTTGCCGCCAAGCGCGGCAAGGTATTGTTGGTCAGACGCCGGTCGGACGGCCTGTGGATGTTCCCGGGCGGCCGCAAGCGCGCGCGCGAGTCCGAGAAGGACTGCCTGCGGCGCGAGATCAAGGAGGAGCTGCCCAAGCTGAAGCTCGGCCGGATCAGCCTCTGGAAGGAAGTGAAGGCCAGGAACAAGCGCTCCGGTCGCAAGATGAGCGATGCGATCTTCATCGCCAAGGGCGCCAAGGGCAGGCTCGCGATCGGCGACAAGAAGGAGATCGACCGCGCCGCCTGGCAGAAGCCGCGCGGCATCCGCCTGACCCCGACCTCGCGCTATATCCGCGACCGCCTGTTTCCGAGGAAGCCGCGGCGGCGCGGCTGAGTTCGCGTTCTCGCGAAGTGGATACCGGTTGGCGTCAAGACAACGCGTCAAAATAGGAATCCAGGGCCCCGTTCCGATTCTATCGGAACGGACAACGGCTCTAGTCTTCCCGATCCACCGATCGGTCCCGCCCGGCGAATGACCGCGAGCGCGCCGCGCGCGGCTCCGGCGCGACGCGCCTTGCCGCCTCGGCCTCGCGCTGTTCCTTGCGCGCCTTGCGCGCGTTGCGCATCGCGCGCTTGACGAAGGGGTGCTGCGAATCCTCGGCGAAAAACAGCACCACCTCGCAACTCGGACATTGCCTGGAATAGCCGTCCTGCAACCGCCCGGCGCGATCGCGGAACACGGACTTGCAGCGCGTGCACTGAATCTGGACGAAACTCATGCGCGACCGACAATGACCGATGGGAATGGATCGTCAGGTGATCCCAAATGTCTGAAGAAAGCCTGAAGGCCTTGGTGAATTCACCGGAGGTCTTGTCGCAGCCGATGTCGTGCGCACGACGGCGATGCTCGCAAGATGCGGCCGGGCGTCATCGGCCCGCCGCGACTGGCGGCAGGCAGAGGTCGTCAACAGGCTCAGGTCGTTTGAGCTGCCCGACCAGCCGCTATTGCCTGGCTGCGAGCATGTCGAGGCAATGGTTCAGATACGCGGTGCGATCCCTGGGCAGCACCTTGTCGAGATCGGCCTTCAGCGCGCATTCACGCTGCCGCAACTGCTCGGCCCGGCGCTTCTCGGCCGCCTCGCGGAATTCGGGAGCAACCTTGTTGGGATCGACCAGCGGCTGCGAGCGGGCGGGGGACGCCGCAAGGAGTGCAATGGCGGCGATGAAAATGAATGGTTTCAAATGAGCCTCCGTAAAAGAAGGCATCCTAGCCCGCGGCGCGCGCAGGCTCAAACCGGAGGTGCGGTACCCCGTTCCGGCATGATCGGGCCGCGCCAACAACCAACAGCGCGTGTGAACCAGTTCACAAGCACGCGACACATTCGCTGCTATGAAAGCGTATTGCTTGACCATTTCATTTTGAACGAAACGCCCCAGCGTCCAAGCGCTGGGGTTTTTCGTGCTGGACATGCGAGCAGCGCGTCCTCGATCGCAGCAGCCCGTGCATCCAGAGAAGCAGGTCCCACGCCGCGTTGAATGCTTCGGAAGCGGCGAGTTCCGATCCACAGCCAAAGATTTCGGGAGCGCAATGGCGCTCCGAACGTTGCCACGAGGCGTGCGTTGGCAGGGCAAATCCCATATGGATGGCGGCGAACCGCCGAATCGACAATGAGGCGGCTCGCGTTCGGTGGGTGACAGTTTACGACCAGAGACGGATTCAAGTGAGGCTTTCCAAAAAGGCGAAGGCGACCAAGACATCGCCAAAGAAGGGCAAAGGATCGCAGCGCGCCACGATCTCGTCTTCATCGCCCCTCGGTTCGATGGCTCTGCATCTGCTTGCACAATGGAAGCAGTCCGGACGCAGCGGCATCGTTTTTCTCGCCGAGAGCGAGAACAGGGCGGAGCGGCTCGGTAGCGTCATTCACGCGCTCGATCCCGCCTGCGAGGTCCTGGTGTTTCCGCGATTGAACACTTTGCCGTTCGATCAGCTCGAGCCGTCGCACGAACTGGCAGGGCGCAGAGCCTCGGTGCTGCGACGCCTCGCGAAATCCAGGAAGCCGCTCTTTCTGGTCTCGACGGCGGAAGCCGTGATGGAGCGCCTGCCGCCGCCTGCGAGCCTGTCGCGCCTGAGCGTGGGCCTGAAGGTGGGCGGCGCGTTTTCCGAGCGGGACCTGCGCGGGCGCCTCGAAGAGCTGGGATACGATCTCGAGGACGAGCCGGATTATCCGGGCGGAGCCCTGTTTCACGGACAGACCTTCGAGATATTTCCCGCGGGCGCGCTGGGGCCGTTCCGGATCGAGCATTCAGGCCGCGCCATCAGCCGGATCGTGGCGTTCGATCCGAAAGAGCACGACATCATCTTCGAGACCAGCGAGCTTCTCGTCGATCCCATGTCGGAGCGGCTGGCCTTCGCCGGCAAACGCGGCAAGCGCGCGACGCTGTTCGACTATTGCGGGCGCGCCAAATGGATCGCCGATGCAGGGGTCCCGTTGCATGTCGACGGCTGGCTCAGCACGATCGAGGAGGCCGCGCCTCGCGCGGAGAGAGAACGCGAATACATCGGACGGCGCGACTGGAAGCAGCTCTCCAGGGGCATGAAGGTGTTGCCGCGGACAGCGTCGTTCCAGCCCATCCCGGAGTTTTCGAAGCTGACCTCCTCCAGGAAGGTGCTGCGTGCCTTTGTCGAGGAGACGCGCCGGGCCGGCTCGCGGCTGATCCTGGTCGCGGCGCAGGAGGACGACCTGCGCGTGATGGAGCGGATGGGCGGCGTCAAGGCGCAGCGCTGCGAGAATTGGGACGAGGCGGTGCGCGGGCGGAGCGGCGAGGCGGCGCTTCTGGCCGATCTCGATGCGGGCTTCGTCGTCCCGGGGAAAAAGTCGCTCGTTGTCGTGACGGCGCCCGACGTGCTCGGCAGCCGGGCGCATCATGCGCAGCCGATGGCGCGGGCCTGGAGCGCGGCCTTCGACCATGCCGACGTGCCCGAGCAGGGCACGGTGGTCGTGCATCTCCAGCGCGGCCTTGCCGTGCTCGATGGCCTGCAGACCTTGAACACGGGCGGCGGCGCACTGCGCGAGATGATCCGCCTGGTGTTCGCAGGCGACAATGCGGTTCTCGTGCCGCCGCCCGATCTGGCGCTGATGTGGCCTTACGCAACCGAGCCCGGCAAGCTTGCGCTCGACAAGGCGGACGGCAGCTCATGGTGGGCCCGCCGCACCGAGGCCGAGCGCGAAATCCAGATCGCCGGCAAGGTGCTGGCCAAGCACATCAGTCAGCGCCGCAGGCGGCGCGCCGACAAGCTCGTTCCGCCGGGATCGGCCTATGAGAAATTCGTCGCGCGCTTTCCTTATTTCACGACGGTCGACCAGGCGAAGGCGATCCGCGACGTGCTGGAGGATCTCGCATCCGGCCATCCGATGGACCGGGTGATCTGTGGCGACGTGGGATTTGGCAAGACCGAGGTGGCGCTGCGGGCGGCTGCCGCTGTGGTGCTGTCGGGCAAGCAGGTGGCGATCGCGGTACCGACGACGGTGCTGGCACGGCAGCATGTCGCAACGTTCCAGAAGCGCTTCGCCCCGTTCGACATCGAGGTGGGGAACCTGTCGCGGGCGACATCCGGCGCCGAGCTGCGGGCGACCAGGGAGGGACTGCGCAGCGGCCGGATCAAGGTCGTGGTCGGAACGCAGGCACTCGGCGGCAAGGACGTGAAGTTCGACGATCTCGGCCTCGTCATCATCGACGAGGAGCAGCATTTTGGCGCGGCGGAGAAGGCCAGGCTTTCCAGTCTCGCCAAAAATGTCCATGTGCTGATGATGAGCGCCACGCCGATCCCGCGCACGCTCGCCGCCGGCCTTGCCGGATTCCGCGACCTCAGCGTGATCGCCTCGCCGCCGGTTCACCGGCTTCCGGTCGCAACCAGGATTGCGCCGCTGTCGGATGCGGCCATTGCGTCGGCGTTGCTGCGCGAGCAGCGGCGCCATGGCCAGAGTTTTCTGATCTGTCCGCGCATCCAGGATCTGGATCCGATGCTGGCGCGGGTGCAGGCGGTGGCCGGTGATCTTCGCATCGTGTGCCTGCACGGCAGATTGGCTGCCGACGAGATCGACGACCGGATGATGAGCTTCGTCGAGGGCAGGGCCGACGTCCTGCTCGCGACCAACATCGTGGAGAGCGGCCTCGACATTCCGCGTGCGAACACCATCGTGGTCTGCTGGCCCGAAAAGTTCGGCCTTGCCCAGTTGCATCAGCTGCGCGGACGGGTCGGACGCAGCGGCATCCGCGCGTTCGCCCATCTGCTGACCGAGACGAATTCCGGGCAGTCGGAGAAGCGGCTGGCCGTGCTCGAGGAGTTCAGCCGGCCGGGCGCCGGCTTTGCCATCAGCGAGCGCGATCTCGATCTCAGAGGTGCGGGCGACCTGTTTTCGGAGCAGCAATCCGGCCATGTCCAGGTGTTCGGGCCCGTGCTCTACAGCCACCTGCTGAAAATGGCTTCGGAGAAGGTCGACGAGGAACGGGCCGCGGTGTGGGTGCCCGACCTGAACCTGCCGGTCGCGGACATGCTGCCCGAGACCTATGTGCATTCCGAGCCCGTGCGGCTCGAACTCTATGCGCGCGCCGCAAGATGCAGCAGCGAGGACGACCTCGTCGACCTCGAGGAGGAAACCTCCCGCCGCTTCGGCCCGCTGCCGAAAGTCGCGCGCGACTTCTTTGCCGCCGCGAAGCTCAGGCTCGAATGCAAGCGAAGGGGCATCATCCGGCTCGACGTCGGCCTCGGGGCGGTGGCCGCAACGTTCCTGCCCGGACGGTTGCGGAAGTCGAGAGGGAAGTCACTGCAGCGCGACGGCGATCGCGTCGTCTATCACAGCCAGATGCGCGACGCGCCGTTCGAGCGGGTTGAAGAGTTGTTCGAGGTGCTGGACGAGGGGTGAGGACGGATGCGCCGATCTGGCGCCGTCTTCATCCAGCCGGGTCAATCAGACAGGTGACATCAGTCACTTCGAAGCGTGGTCGATCTTGTGCCCCAAATGCCCGGTGTCGTGATCGCGGCGCAACTGGCTCAGCGACGTCTCGTTCAGCTGAGCCAGGACCTCGCTGAGCTGGGTCGCATCGGGGTAGCCGGCCGCAAAACCCTTTCCGTAGATCTTGCGCAACGTGCCAACCAGCGTGTTGCCGTGCTTCTTGCTGATCCCGCCATCCTTGTCCCGATGGCGGCCATCCAGGCCCGATTCCTTCATGTGTCTCTCCCTGTGTGGCGTCTTGAGCGCCTGGAGAGAGCGTGCTCCCAAATGAGTTGATTGGCAACGGCGCGGCGCGCGGGCGTTGAGCGGCGGTTCGTGCCACCGCAAGGGCGTTGCGCTCGCGTGTCTATCGCTTAGCTGTGATGCCGCGTCAGATTGCGGCGGGACGGTTGGCGCATCACATCAGCCCGAGAGGTTGCTCGATTGGAACCGATACGATGCGCTCTGTTCTGGCCATGGGTCTGTTGATCGTCCTGTGCACCGCCGCAAACGTGGCGACGGCGCAACGCTTCCGCGCGCATCATCCGCGCTCTCCCGCGGTCGATCGTAAGCGGAGCTTTTCTCCCATTTGATTGACTGGTTTCGCTTCGGCTTTCGCTCTGCGATCCTTGGCTTGTCAGAGAGCCGAGAGGAGACTGAAGGCGATGGAACAATCGGGGGAGGAAGCCGAAGCTGATGGCTTTGTGGGGAAGCTTACGCGCCGGACGCGTTCTGGAGGCCGGTTATGGTCTGCGGAGATCAAGGGGCGCGCTGTTTTCGAGAGCATGAAGCCCGACGCCCGGGTATGTGATGTCGCACGGCGTTACGGTGTGAAGGCCCAGCAGTTGACGACGTGGCGCAGATTGGCGCGTGCTGGCCGGCTCGCATTGGTCACGGACGACGCGGCGGATTTCGTGTCGATCGAGCTGAGCGATCCAGTGGCGTCAGGCAAGAGCGAGGGGCCCGTCGAGATTACGATTGGCAAGGTTTCGGTCCGCCTGGATGCGGACGTGTCGGCGGTGCGGATCGCGGAGATCGTGACTGCGATCGAGCGCGGCGCATGATCATTCCGGCGCAGGGACTGCGGATTGTGCTTGCTGTGCGTCCTGTTGACTTCCGGTGCGGGCACGACGCGCTGGCCGGTCTTGTGCAAAACACGCTTGGGCTCGATCCGCATTCGGGCCTGATCGTGGTTTTTCGTTCGAAGCGCGCCGACCGGCTGAAGATTTTGCTATGGGACGGCACGGGCCTCGTTTTGGTCTACAAGCGCCTTGGCCGCGATGGTCGTTTCGAGTGGCCGCAGATCAGCGACGGCGTCATGCATCTGACGCGCGTTGGGCTGAACTGGAAGCGAGTGGGCGAACGGATTGTCGCGACGCCAGCTGCGGCGAACTGACTCAGACCCGACAACCTGTTTCGCGCGGGGCTTTGGGATGATAGCTTGCGGATGTGCCGCCGTCCCCCATTGATCCCGCCCGTCTTGCAGCGCTGCCCGCCGATTTGCGCGCGCTCTTCCGCGCGCAGGAAGCGATGATTGAAGCCGAGCGTCGTCGCGCAGACGATGAATGCTCGGCGCGCCTTCATGTCGAGAGTGAACTGGCTGCGTCCAAAGAGAGCGTCGAACGCCTCGAACTGCTCGTGAAGGAGTACGAGCGCGCACGTTTCGGTAAACGCTCGGAAAAGTTCAATCCCGATCAGATGCAACTGGTTCTCGAGGACATCGAGATTGCCATCGCCGAAGTCCAGGAACGCCAGGACGATCGTGCGCGCCGCGCCGGCACGGCGCCGTCCAGCCGCCGGACCAGGCGCGCTGCCCGTGCCTTTCCCGCGCACCTGCCGCGCATCGAGCAGGTGATCGAACCCGAGAACCTCGAGTGTCCCTGCGGCTGCGGCCGGATGGTCCAGATCGGCGAGGATCGCTCCCGCCGTCTCGATGTCATGGCCGCCCAGTATCGTGTGATCGAGACGGTGCGACCGCGCTACGCCTGCGCAAAGGGCTGCACCGGTGTTGCTCAGGCGCCGGCGCCCGCCCATCTCGTGGAGGGTGGCATCCCCACCGAGGCGCTGCTGGCGCAGGTGGCGGTCGCCAAGTTCAGCGAGCACATGCCACTCTATCGTCAGTCGCAGGTTCTGGCTCGGCATGGCATCTTCATCGATCGCGCCGTTCTGGCAGACTGGATGGGAACGGTCGCCTTCCACCTCGCGCCGCTGGTCGAGCGCATGAGCGTCGTGATGAAGCAATCGGGCCGCTTGTTCATAGACGAGACCAGGGCGCCTGTGCTCGATCCGGGCCGGGGCCGAACGAAGACCGGCTATCTGTGGGCTGTCCTGCGCGACGATCGCGGCCACGGCGGCGCTGATCCACCAATCGTGGTCTACCACTACGCGCCAGGACGCGGTGGTGACCATGCTGAGCGCATCCTCGAGGGCTTCGACGGCATCCTTCAGGTCGACGGATACCAGGGCTATCATCGGCTCGCACGGCCCAAGCGCAAAGGCGGCGTGCCGCTGCGGCTGGCCGCATGTTGGTCCCACTCAAGGCGCAAGATCATCGCAGCGACTCCGAAAGCCGGCTCACCCATCGCCGAAGCCGTTCTCGCGCGCATCGCCGCACTCTATGCGATCGAGAAGGAGATCCGTGGCGCCGACGCCCCGGCTCGGCAAACGACCCGTAACGAGCGATCACGGCCGCTCGTCGCTGAACTCGAGAGGTTTCTGCGCGAGCAAGCCGCTCGCCTGTCGCCGGGCAGCGAGATGGGCAAGGCGATCGCCTATCTCCTGAACCATTGGGATGGCCTCACCTTGTTTCTCGACGATGGTTGCGTTGAGATGGACACCAATCCCGTCGAAAATCAAATCAGGCCGCTGACTCTGACGCGTAAAAATAGTTTATTTGCTGGTCACGACGAAGGTGGTCGTTCATGGGCGCGCATAGCTTCGCTCATCGCCACCTGCAAAATCAACAGCGTGGAGCCCTACGTCTGGATGAAAGCGACGCTCAAAGCGATCGCAACCGGTCACCCGCAGTCCCGGATCGACGAGCTCCTGCCCTGGTCGTTCGGCCGCACCTCGTAATTCTCCGTCGTTGCCGCCTCCATACCCCCCGCCAACGATTTGCAAACACGTTGATCAACAGACTGCAATCCCCACGCCAAACCTTTGCGAATGGGACGCGAACGTCGCTTACTAACGGACGCCGCCAAGCGATAATACTCCGCTTGCGCGGCGTTGCGCTTTTCAGACGTCAGCATTTTCAGACGTCATGCTCTTCAGAATCGGCCAATCAGCTCGAGGCGTGCCAGCCGGGCGGAAACGGCACGAACGGCCAGACCATCTGGTTGTCGTTGGCGGCCCTTGGCGGTTCGTGAGCCGACGTCCTGACGGCCGGGACAGGCGGCGTCGATCGCACCGCCAAGCGCAGACATGCACACTGCAAATTCATTGTGGTCGCCCCAGCCAGTATGTCTTTTTTCAAAACGTCCGAGTCTTAAACCTTCAAGTCTTCAAAACTTCCGAGTCTTCCTCAAAATCCAAGTCGTCTTTAAATTCCAAGCTCTTTAAAAAAAGCGACGTCAGTTCAAATTCAATCGCGCGTCCCGAAAACGGCGCACTCACTCTCAAATCACGCATGCATTGTAGAAAAACCGGCGCCGGCTTTCAACCAGCCTGGCCACCTGTCCGCGACAGGTAAGGTTGATGGGTTAGGTTAAGAGCGAGCGGTTGTTGCGGCCACTTTGGCGATCGTTATCAGATCGGTGCCGGCTCGCGATGGGCTGCCTGGAATTCGTGCTCACACAAGATCACAGTTCGTCGCGGCGCGCGTATCCTGTGAGTTCTGTGTCATGTCTTTCGATCGCAACTTAAAAACGGCCAGCCCGCAGTCGAGCTGGACCGAAATCTGGCACCTCTGGACCGTGATCGTGCCGCGCCGCTCGATCAACGGGCAGCTCGTTTACGGCAAGGTCTGGCGCCGGCACGACGGCCGCGACTGGATCTACAAGAAATTCACCGAGTTCGACGGCGAAGAAGCGGCCTGAAGCGATGCGATCGTGAATCGTCATCCCGCTTTCAGGTTGGTGCCTGCACGCGCGGCAGCGGCAATTTGAAGTGACGTTTCGCGTAAGCGACGATCTCGTTGTCGGAAGGATGGTCGGCCGTTTCCACTGCGGCAATCCGCTTGGCGACATCTGGCGCGTTGGCGCGGATGTGGCTGGCGAGCTCGGTCTTCGCGTTGGCCGGGCCGATGATCAGGACTTCGCCGGCATCGGCGAGGGCTTTGGTCACCTCAGCGTAGAACGTCTTGTCAGGCGCGGCATGGCCGCTGCCGATCTCATTGGCCTTGTGATGAAGATGACGCGTTGCCAGATGCGGATGCAGCGTGATTTCGTCGGAGCCGCTCAGGCCGAGATGGAAGATCCGGGCCTGCGTGTGGTCGATCCATACGATGGCGTGAAAATGAGAGGGCATGTGCTTGGCCTTGTCCGGGAGGAAGCGCCGACGTCGGTGCGGCGGCGCGAGTCGCGGCGAGACTAGGTCGGCCGACGCCGGCCCTGGTTGACGCAGGTCAATCCAATCCCGGACGAACCACCGACAGCGGCGTCGGAACGGCGGACGTCCCGGCTCAGGCGGCCTTTGCCGCGGCCGCCGGCTTGGGCGGCGGGCGCTTCAGCGGCTTGTCCTGCCGCTTCGACCACGAGATGTAATACGCCACCGTCGTCATGATCGCGATGCCGGCGATGCTGACGAAGAGCTGCGCGAACAGCGAGCCCGAGCTCATCGACAGCTCGAAATGGCCGACGAAGGACAGGAACACGCCGACGCAGAACACCGCGAGCGATTGCTGGCCGCAGACGATCAAGGGATCGAACACCTTCCATTCCAGGCCCGGCCAGTCCTTCGGCACGAAGCGGATCACCAGGATCACGATCACGACGAAATGGATGAAGCGGTAAGGCGCAAGGTTGGTCTTGTCGTTGGGGTTGAAGGCCGAGAACAGCCATTCCGGGAACATGCCGCCGATGGCGGGGAAGCGGCCGGCCATGGTCATGACCAGCGCGAACAGGAGATAGCCGAGGCAGAGCCACAGCGTGATCGGCGAATTGATCAGCGTCATCGAGCGCCGCGCCCCGCCCATCGCGCACCAGGCGCCGAACACGAACAGCACCTGCCAGGCATATGGATTGAAGTACCACTGGCCGGCCGGATAGGCGGTGAGGTTCAGGCCGTAGTGGCGCGCGGCGAGCCACAGGACGATCGACAGCACCATCGTCAAATCGGGCTTGCGCAGCATGAACCACAGCACCGGCGGAAACAGTCCCATCAGCACGATGTAGAGCGGCAGCACGTCGAGATTGAGCGGCTTGAAGCGCAGGAACAGGCCCTGGCGCAGCGTCTCGGTGGCGTTGTCGACGAGGCCGGCGACGTTGAACTCGTTGATCATATCTGAATCGCCGAAGCGCAGCGCCAGATAGCTGATCGAGGCGATGTAGATCACGAACAGGATGATGTGGGCGACGTAGAGCTGCCAGACCCGCTTGGTCAGGCGCGTGGCGCCGACGATGAAGCCGCGCTCCAGCATCATGCGCGCATAGACGAAGGAGGCAGTGTAGCCGGAGATGAAGACGAACAGGTCGGCCGCGTCGGAAAAGCCGTAATTGCGCGTCGTGATCCAGTTCACGACGTTGTCAGGGATGTGGTCGAGGAAGATCGCCCAGTTGGCGACGCCGCGAAACAGGTCGAGCCGTAGGTCACGGCCTTTTTCAGGGAGCGTGGCGTTGATGTTCAGGAAGGCCATGCGACGGGAGCTCTCGGAGGGGATAGATGCGCTGATGTCGGCGAGGCAGTGCGGCCGGGCTGAATCCCGGCGCGGAAGGCGGGTACGGAATTGTCACGGTGCAGCATAATGACTATACCGTCGGTAAGGGTGACCGGGGGGCCGGAATCACCGATCAGTTCCCGATCGGTGTCTCTATACTATCCCTGAGGTTTCCACCAACTGCCACCCTGACGCATCGAAATCGAACGAAAAGACGAAAAGGCTCGGACCACCCCATGACCGCACGCATTTTCAAGCCCGCCAAGAACGCGATGCAATCCGGCCGGTCCAAGACCCGGGAATGGCAGCTCGACTACGAGCCGGAGCAGCCGCGTGCGGTCGAGCCGCTGATGGGCTGGACCTCGTCCGGCGACATGAAGCAGCAGATCACGCTGCGCTTCGACAGCAAGGAAGAGGCGGTCGCCTATTGCGAGCGCAAGGGCATCGCCTACCAGGTCATCGAGCCCCAGGATTCGATCCGCCGGCCGGTCGCCTATGCCGACAATTTCTCGTTCCGGCGGGGCGAGCCCTGGACGCATTGAGGGGGCAGGTGGCTGCTCCGACTTCATACGACGTGACGTACTCGTCATGCCCGGGCTTGTCCCGGGCATCCACGTTTTGGGCCGCGTGAAAGAGCGTGGATGGCCGGGACATAGGCGAGCGGAAGCGACGCCGTCCTTCAGACGGCTATGCCCGGCCATGACGGTGGGGCGGTATTCCCCCGAACTCGATAGCGCCGCGCCCTTGGCTCTTGGCACCAATTCCGCCTCATGCTTCGCTGGTCCCGGCATCACGGGATCAGGGCGAGGTGGGGGATGGCCGGGCGTGACCAGCTCGACGGCGTCGATCTGAAGATCTTATCCGAGCTGCAGCAGGACGGGCGGGTGCGCAACAACGAGCTGGCGCTGCGCGTCGGCGTGTCCGCGCCCAACTGCCTGCGGCGGTTGAAATCGCTGTTCAGCCGCGGCGTGATCCGGGCGGTGCGCGCCGTCATCGACGAGCGGCTGCTCGGCTATGAGGTGGTGTCGTTCGTCTCGATCCAGCTCGGCAGCCAGGCCCAGCCGGTGCTGGAGGCGTTCGAGGGCTCGATCGCTGCGATCCCGCGCATCCAGCAGTGCTGGCGGATTTCGGGCGAGACCGATTATCTCTTGAAATGCGTCGCGCCGAGCGTCGAGAGCATGCGCCAGCAGCTGCTGCATTTCGCCGCGATGCCCGACGTGAAGAACGTCCGCAGCTTTCCGGTGCTGGGCGTCGCGAAGGACGTGCCGCTGCCGTTGCAGGAGGTTGCGGCGGCGGCGGCGGGATAGGAGATCGCTCCGCCGGTGTGAGGCTCACAGAGACTGCGAAGGAGCTGAAATCATGTATATCGCAGGCTTCGTCATTCCCGTGCCGGAGGACAAGATGGAGGCCTATCGCCGATGGGCCGAGAACGGCGCGGCGCTGTTCAGGGAATACGGGTGTCTGGAGATCGTCGAGTCCTGGGAGGACAACGTCCCCAGTGGCACGCACACCGACTTTCGCCGCGCCGTGAATGCGAAGGACGGCGAGAAGATCGTCTTCACCTGGCAGGTCTGGCCCGACAAGGCAACGCTCGAGGCCGCCGAAGCCGGGATGGGCGACGACAAGCGATTTGAGGCTGCGGGCGACATTCCGTTCGATCCGAAGCGCCTGATCCTGGGCTGCTTCAGCCCGATACACGTCATGGGGCGCCAGGACCGGTAAGGGCGTCGTAGCGGAACTATATATCTTAGTAACTCACATAAGTTTGACATGTGATTTGCGAAGCCCTGCAATGCGCCGGACCGTGATTGTCGGTTCCTGCGCGCTGCCTAGATGCAGGGTGTGAACCTCAGCCTGCATCGCACGCTGGGGATGCTTTTGTGGGACCCTTAGCAGGAAAAGACATCATGACATCGACTTCGAAGACGATCGCAGCGTCTGCTGCGGCGCTGTGTGCGTCTGCGTTTTTTGTTCTGTCGGCACCGGCTGCGAAGGCCGAAGACTACTGCATCACCAATGGCGCCCAGGCCGCCCATGGTTGCGGCTATCCGACGATGGAAGCCTGCCGGCAGGCGGCCGGTGGCATCGGCGGCTCGTGCTCGCAGGCCGGCGGCGCGAAGACCACCAACGACGCGCTCGCCTTCCAGCCGAAGCAGACGCAGTCGCGCACCAAGCCTCGTTCGGGCGCGCAAAACTAACGCCTGACATCGAGACCGGATCCGGCACATTGCGGCCTCCGAGAGCGATCTCGGGGGCCGTTAACTTATGACAAGCAGACAACAATGCGCTGCGGCGCCCATCAGCGATACCTTCCGCGAAACTCGCGGGGACTGGCGCCGGTCCAGCCGCGGAAGGCGCGGGAAAAGCTCTTCTCGTTGCGGAAGCCGGCGATCTCCGCGATCCGCTTGATCGGGGTGCGGCCGCGCATCAACTCCTGCTTGGCGAGCTCGAATTTGGTCTCTTCCTTCAGATCGCGCAGCGAGGTCGCTTCCTCGCGCAGGCGCCGGTGCATGGTGCGGGTGGAGAGCGCAAGCTCGCTTGCGACATCCTCGGCGCCGAGACTGCGTCCGCGCGCATTGCGCAGCACGCGGCGCACGCGCTCGACCAGCAGCCGGTCGCGCCGATAGGGCAGCACGGTCAGCCGCAGCGCGCCCTTGAGCATGCTGTCGAGATCGGCCGGGCTGCGGGTCAGCGGCAGTGAAAGATAGTGCTTGTCGAACACGATGCGGGCGCCATCCGCATCAAAGCTCAAATGCCTGCAGAAGATCGTCGGATAGACCGAGACGTGGCCCGGCTCGGAATAGGGAAACTCGGCCGCACGTAGCGCGATCGCGGAATCGACGGCCCAGCAGGAGAAGCCGAGGACATAGCGGAGCAGGGTGACGAGGCAGAATTCGCGCAAGGGGCCGAGATCGCGCTGCTCGCGAAGGGAGATGGTCGCGGTCTCATCACCAAGCGAGAGCTCGAACAGCACGTCCTCGGTCAGCAGGCGATGATGCCGGCACCAGCGCTTTAGCGCGACTTCGAGATTGGGGGCCGTGATCGAGGCGCGGCACAGCATGCCATAGGTTCCCCAAGGCAGCCGGCGCGAGAACCAGCCGAGCGCTTCGTCGTCGAGCTCGTGCATGGCGTGGCCGGCCAGCGCCTCGAACTGGGCCGCCGTCACACGTCCGTCCTGGGATCGAACGAGATCCTCGGTGACCTGCCCCTTGCCCAATGCCTCGGCCGGATCCCGCCCGTAAACGGCATAAGCGGCAACTACGCCGTGGACGAAGGCGGCTGGGGTCATGGCGCGGCGGGGCGTCGCGGTTGCGGCTTGGAACGGCATGAAAAATCCTCGCCAAAGTTGGCGGAAAATGCAACCTTTTCGACCGCCAGGACGCCCGGGCAGGGGTAGGTTCGGACCCGACAAGAATACGGAGGAATCGCCTTGAACATCCCGAGCATCGATTTCGATCTGGGCGAAGACATCAGCATGCTGCGCGACACGTTGCGCGCCTTCGTGGAGGCGGAGATCGCCCCGCGCGCCGCCGAGATCGAGAAGGCCAACCTGTTCCCGGCGGATCTCTGGAAGCGCCTTGGCGACCTCGGCCTGCTCGGCATGACGGCACCGGAGCAATATGGCGGCTCCAACATGGGCTATCTCGCCCATATCGTCGCCATGGAGGAGATTTCGCGCGGGTCGGCAGCCGTGGGCCTGTCCTACGGCGCGCATTCCAACCTCTGCGTCAACCAGATCCGCCGCAACGGCAACGACGCGCAGCGCGAGCGCTATCTGCCAAAACTGATCTCCGGCGAGTATGTCGGCGCGCTGGCGATGTCCGAGCCCGGCGCCGGCTCCGACGTCGTCTCGATGAAGCTGCGTGCCGACAAGCGCGGCGACCGCTACGTGCTCAACGGCTCGAAAATGTGGATCACCAATGGCGGCGACGCGGACGTGCTGGTCGTCTACGCCAAGACCGATCCCGAGGCCGGCCCGCGCGGCATGACTGCCTTCCTCGTCGAGAAGGGCTTCAAGGGATTTACCCACGGCCAGCATCTCGACAAGCTCGGCATGCGCGGCTCCAACACCTATCCCTTGTTCTTCGACGAATGCGAGGTGCCGGAGGAGAACGTGCTCGGCAAGGTGGGCGAGGGCGTCAAGGTGCTGATGTCCGGCCTCGATTATGAGCGCACCGTGCTCTCGGGCGGCCCGCTCGGGATCATGGCGGCCTGCATGGACGCGGTGGTGCCCTACATGCACGAGCGCAAGCAGTTCGGCCAGCCGATCGGCGACTTCCAGCTGATGCAGGGCAAGCTCGCCGACATGTATGCGACCTGGCAGGCCACACGCGCCTATGTCTATGCGGTCGGGCGCGCCTGCGACCGCGCCGACCATGCGCGGACCCTGCGCAAGGATGCCGCGGCTGCGATCCTCTATTCCGCGGAGAAGGCGACTTGGATGGCGGGCGAGGCGATCCAGGCGCTCGGCGGCGTCGGCTACACATCCGAATTTCCGGTCGGCCGGCTGTGGCGCGACGCCAAGCTGTACGAGATCGGCGCCGGTACATCCGAGGTCCGCCGCATGCTGATCGGCCGCGAGCTGATGGCCGAGACGGCGTAGGTCCGGCGCACTTGGAATTGCCGTGGTCCCACCTGGCCGCGGCCTCTCACCAGATCACCAGAAACGCGGGACAACATGCCGCTCCATTCCAGCATCGATCCGTCGTCGTCAGACTTTGCGCGCAATTCCGAGGCCATGCGCTCCCTCGTCGCGGACTTGCGCGAAAAGCTCAGCCAGGTCGCCGGCGGCGGCGGCGAGGCCTCGCGCAACCGTCACACCTCGCGCGGCAAGATGCTGGCGCGCGAGCGCGTTGACCTGCTGGTCGATCCCGGGACCTCGTTCCTGGAGCTGTCGCCGCTGGCGGCCTACGGCCTCTATGGCGGCGACGTGCATTCGGCGAGCGTCGTCACCGGGGTGGGGCGCATCTCGGGCCGCGAATGCGTGATCGTCGCCAACGACGCCACCATCAAGGGCGGCACCTATTATCCGATGACCGTGAAGAAGCATCTGCGCGCGCAGGACATCGCGCGGCAGAACAATCTTCCCTGCGTCTACATGGTCGATTCCGGCGGCGCCTTCCTGCCGCTCCAGGACGAGATCTTTCCGGACGAGCGGCACTTCGGCCGCATCTTCTACAACCAGGCGCAGATGTCGTCGCAAGGCATCCCGCAGGTCGCGATCGTGATGGGGTCCTGCACCGCCGGCGGCGCCTATGTGCCGGCCATGTCGGACGAGAGCATTATCGTGCGCAACCAGGGCACCATCTTCCTCGGCGGCCCGCCGCTGGTGAAGGCGGCGACCGGCGAGGTGGTGACCGCGGAGGAGCTCGGCGGCGCCGACGTGCATTCGCGGCAATCAGGTGTGACCGATCACTACGCGCAGAACGACGCCCACGCGATCGGCATCGCCCGTCGCATCGTCGGCACCCTGAAGCCGTCGAGCCGGCCGAACCTCAACATGCATCCGCCGCGCGATCCGCTGTTCGCGGCCGAGGAGATCTACGGCGTGGTGCCGGTCGATGGCCGCAAGCCGTTCGACGTGCGCGACATCATCGCGCGCGTCGTGGATGGGTCGGAATTCGACGAGTTCAAGAAACTCTACGGCACGACGCTGGTGTGCGGCTTCGCCCATATCTGGGGCTATCCGGTCGGCATCATCGCCAACAACGGCATCCTGTTCAGCGAGAGTTCGCTGAAGGGGGCGCATTTCATCGAGCTGTGCTGCCAGCGCGGCATTCCGTTGGTGTTCCTGCAGAACATCACCGGCTTCATGGTCGGCAAGAAGTACGAGGCCGGCGGCATCGCGCGCGACGGCGCCAAGCTCGTGACGGCGGTTGCGACCGCCTCGGTGCCGAAGTTCACCGTCGTGATCGGCGGCTCCTACGGCGCCGGCAATTACGGCATGTGCGGCCGCGCCTACTCACCGCGCTTTCTCTGGATGTGGCCGAACGCGCGCATCTCGGTGATGGGCGGCGAGCAGGCCTCGATGGTGCTGAGCCAGGTCCGGCGCGACAATATCGAGGCCAGGGGCGATAGCTGGTCGAAGGACGAGGAAGATAAGTTCCGCGAGCCGATCCGCGCACAATATGAGAGCCAGGGGCACCCCTATTACGCGACCGCGCGTCTGTGGGACGACGGCGTGATCGACCCGGCCGACACGCGCCTGGTGCTCGGGCTTGGCCTCTCGGCGGCGTCGAATGCGCCGATCGAGCCCACCAAATTCGGCCTGTTCAGGATGTGATGCGATGGACCGCTCAAAGCTCTACCGGCGTTTTCACACGCTCCTGATCGCCAACCGCGGCGAGATCGCCTGCCGCGTCATCCGCACCGCGCGCGCCATGGGCCTGCGCACGGTCGCGGTTTATTCCGAGGCCGACCGCGACGCGATGCATGTCGCGCTCGCCGACGAAGCCGTGCTGCTCGGCCCCGCGCGGGCGCGCGACAGTTATCTCAATGTCGAGCGTCTGATCGAAGCCGCGCGAAAGACCGGGGCGGAGGCCGTGCATCCCGGCTACGGCTTCCTGTCGGAGAATGCCGAGTTTGCGCATGCCTGCCTCGACGCGGGGCTGGTCTTCGTGGGGCCGACCGCCGGGATGATGACGGCGATGGGCTCGAAGTCCGGCTCGAAAGCGCTGATGGAGAAGGCGGGCGTGCCGCTGGTGCCCGGCTATCACGGCGAGGCCCAGGACGAGGCGACGCTGGCGAAGGCCGCGAACCAGATCGGCTTCCCGATCCTGGTGAAAGCGTCCGCCGGCGGCGGTGGCCGCGGCATGCGGATCGTGCGCTCGGCGGCCGAGCTCGGGCCCGCGATCGTCAGCGCCAAGCGCGAGGCCAAGGCCGCGTTCGGCGACGACCGCATGCTGATCGAGAAATATGTCGACAATCCCCGCCACATCGAGGTGCAGATCATCGGCGACAGCCACGGCAATCTGCTCTCGCTGTTCGAGCGCGAATGCACGCTGCAGCGCCGGCACCAGAAGGTGATCGAGGAAGCGCCGTCGCCGACCCTCAATGCGGCACAGCGCGAGACGGTCTGCGCCGCGGCGCGAAAGGCGGCCGGCGCGGTGAACTATGTCGGCGCCGGCACAATCGAGTTCGTCTCCGACGGCAAGGACGTGTTCTTCATCGAGATGAACACGCGTCTCCAGGTCGAGCATCCCGTGACCGAACTGATCACCGGAATCGACCTCGTCGAATGGCAGCTGCGCGTCGCCTTCGGCGAGGCGTTGCCGCTGCGGCAGGACGAGATCCGCCTCAACGGCCACGCGGTCGAGGCGCGCGTCTACGCCGAAAATCCGACCAAGAACTTCATGCCCTCGGTCGGAAAGATCTCGACCTGGCGGCTGCCCGCGGAGACCGGCGGCCTGCGCATCGACGCGGGCTATCGCGAGGGCGACAGCGTCTCGCCGTACTATGACGCGATGCTCGCAAAGATGATCGCCTGGGCACCGACCCGGGATGTCGCGATCGAGCGGCTGAACCGCGGACTGGAGGACTCCGACGTCCGCGGCATCGTCACCAACATCCCGTTCCTGTCGGCGCTGATCACGCATCAAAAAGTGCGGGCGAATGCGATCGACACCGGCTTCATCGAGCGCGAGCTGGCGGTGCTGACGCAGGCTACGCCGGCGCCCGGCGAGCTCGAGCTCTGCGCCGCGGTCGCCGCGATCGTGAACGACGAACGGCAGGCCGCGCAGGCAGAGGCGAATTCGCCCTGGCAGACGTTCGGCTGGATGCCGGTCGGCCGCCGTCAGCGCAGCTTTGCCTTCCGTGTCGGACATGGTGTTAGTCATGGGCCCGAGCAGAAGATCACCCTCAACTACGGCAGCGGACCGTCGACGCTGGTCATCGGCGACCGCGAGCTGGCATTCGCGATCGCGCCGCGCGATGGCGGCTTCGATCTGACGCTCGACGGCGTCAAATCCCAGGTCGCCGCCGTGATCGACGGCCATGAGCTCTATTTGCGCACGCGCCACGGCCGCTTCGACCTGCATTGGGTCGATCCGTTCGGCGGCGAGACCGAGGAGCAGGCCGGCGCGGACAAGATCGCGGCACCCTTGCCGGGCACGGTCGTCGCCGTGCTGGCCGAGGAGGGCGCAACGCTGGAGAAGGGCGCGCCGATCCTCACCCTCGAAGTGATGAAGATGGAGCAGACCCTGCGGGCGCCCTATGCCGGCGTGCTGACGTCGATCAAGTGCAAGGTCGGCGACATCGTGCAGGAGGGCGTCGAGCTCGCCGTGGTCGAGCCTTCAGGAGAATGAGATGAGCGAGCCCGTCCGCATCATCGAGATGGGGCCGCGCGACGGCCTCCAGAACGAGAAGATTCCCGTCAGCGTCGAGGGCCGCATCGCCTTCGTCGAGGCACTGGTCGCTGCCGGCCTCGATACGGTCGAGGTCGGCGCCTTCGTGTCGCCCAAGGCGATCCCGCAAATGGCAAGCTCCGATGCCGTGCTGCGCGGCGTGAGCCATATAACGGGTGCCGAATTCCACGTGCTGGTGCCGAACGAGAAGGGCTATGACGCCGCCCGCGCCGCGGGCGCGAAGGTGGTCTCGGTGTTCGCGGCAGCCTCCGAAGGCTTTTCGCGGGCCAACATCAACTGCACGGTCGCGGAGTCGATCGAACGGTTCAAGCCGGTGCTGGCGCGCGCCAAGACCGACGGCATCAAGGTGCGCGGCTACATTTCCTGCGTGCTGGGCTGTCCGTTCGACGGCGAGATCAAGCCGAAGGCGGTGGCCGATCTTGCTAGCACGCTGTGGGACCTCGGCTGCTACGAGATCTCGCTCGGCGACACCATCGGCGTCGGCACCCCGGCCAAGGCGAAGGAAATGCTGCGCGCCGTCAGCGCCGACATCCCCGCCGCCAATCTCGCGATGCACTTTCATGACACCTACGGCCAGGCGCTCGCCAACCTCTATGCCGGGCTGGAGCAGGGCGTCCGCGTCATCGATGCCGCCGCCGGCGGCCTCGGCGGCTGCCCCTACGCCCCCGGCGCGACCGGCAATGTCGCGACCGAGGATGTCGTCTACATGCTCGAAGGCATGGGCATCAGCACCGGCGTCGACATGGAGAAGCTGCTGGCGGCGACGAACGAGATGAGCGGCGTGCTGGGCAAGCCGCCCGTGAGCCGCGTGGCGTCCGCGCTGAATGCGAAGAAGAAGCGAACTACGTCCTAATTTTCGTAGGGTGGGCAAAGGCGCATAGCGCCGTGCCCACCATCTCTCCGCGATCGAATTTGGAAATGGTGGGCACGCTTTCGCTTCACCCACCCTACGAGACAACGAAACGCGCGGTCAGGCCGCCTTCAGCCCAACATCCGGCAGACGCGGCCGGTTCTTGAGCGCCTTCACCATCATGGCCTCGACCTCGGCCTTTTCCTGCGGCAGCAGGGCGAGGCGGGGCGGACGGGTCAGCACCGTGCCGCGGCCCATGATGTGCTCGCACAGCTTGATGCACTGGACGAGGTCCGGGCGCGCATCGAGATGCAAGAGCGGCATGAACCATTCGTAGAGCGGCATCGCCTCGGCATAGCGTCCCGCCTTGGCCAGGCGAAACAGTGTCTCGCCCTCGCGCGGGAAGGCGTTCGACATGCCGGAGACCCAGCCCACGGCGCCCATGGCGACGCTCTCGACGATGACGTCGTCGAGGCCTGCGAACAGCACGAAGCGGTCGCCGACCATGTTCCTTGTGTCGATGAAGCGGCGCGTGTCGCCGGAGGAATCCTTGAAGCAGACGACCGTCTCGACGTCGGCGAGCGAGGCCAGGATGTCGGGGGTGACGTCGTTCTTGTAGATCGGCGGGTTGTTGTAGAGCATCACGGGAAGGTCCGTCGCGGTGGCGACGGCGCGGAAATGCGCGGCGGTCTCGTGCGGCTTCGACGAATAGACCAGGGCCGGCATCACCATGACGCCGTCGATGCCGACGCGCGCGGCTTCCTTCGCCGTCTCGACCGCGAAGGCCGTGGTGAACTCGGCGATGCCGCACAGCACGGGCACGCGCCCGGCCGCGACGGATTTCGCCGTCTCCATGATCGCGACCTTCTCCTTGCGATCCAGCGACGTGTTCTCGCCGACGGAGCCGCAGACGATCAGACCGGAGACGCCGTCGCGGATCAGTCCGTCCATCACCTTCGCGGTCGCGTCGATGTCGAGCGAGAGATCGTCGTGGAATTGCGTGGTGACGGCCGGGAAGACGCCTTCCCAGGAAACGCGGCGGCTCATGGTCTTACTCCAAGTAAGTTTTGCCGGCGGGGGGCTGGGGCCGCCGGCTGTGGTGAAGAGGATGGCGGGCGGGATCAGAGCGTGGCGCCGACCTTGCGCAATTCGGCGAGGACCGGAGCCTTGGGCAGCCAGATCTTGTCGAACTCGGCAATGACCGCCTCGGTGTCGCCGGCAGGCACCTGGCGGATCGGGATCGACGCGTTCTTGAAGTTCTCGATCAGCGCGGGCTCGTTGCCGGCGAGCTCGTCGATCTGCGCGTCCAGCGTCGACTTGACCGTCTTGGCGATCAGCTCGCGGTCGGCTGCGGGGAGCGACTGCCAGACCCGGCCCGAGACCACTGCGGCCATCGGCATGAAGACGGCGTTCATCTGGAGGATCACCTTCGAGACCTTGTCGAAGCGCTGGTTCCAGGAGAATTCGAGATCGGCCTCGAGGCCGTCGACCTGGCCGTTGGCCATCGCGTCGAACACCTGCGGCGTCGGGATCGGCGTCGGCGCCGCGCCGAGCGAGGAATAGAAATCGCGATAGACCGGCGTCGGGTTGATGCGCAGCTTCATGCCCTTGATGTCGGCGAGCGAATTCAGGTCCCTGGAGGAGAACACCGCGCGCATGCCGGTGATGCCCCAGCCGAGCCCGATCGTGCCGGTCTCCTGCGGCAGCACGTCGAACAGCTTCACCGCCGCGGGATGCCGCACGAATTTCGCGACCGCCGGCGTCGAGCGGACGATGTAGGGCGCATTGATCGCGGCGATGTGCGGGACGCGCGAGCCGAGCTCGGCGGCCTGGATGAAGCCCATGTCGAGCGCACCGGACTGCAATTGCTGCATCATCGCGGGCTCGTTGCCGAGTTGGCCGGAGTGGAACACGGTCAGCGTCAGCCGACCGTTGGTGGCGGCCTTGAGGTCGTCGCCGAATTTGAGTGCGGCCTTGTTCCAGGAATGGCCGTTCGGCGTGATCAGGCCGAGACGGATTTGGCCTGCGCGAGCGCCAGCGACGGCGCGAACACCGATGCGGCTGCGCTGGCGGCGAGAAAGCGGCGACGTGAAAGCGGCATGGTCGGGCTCCTTTTGGACGGGCCTATTTGACGAGGATCAGCGAGAGCGAAGGGAAGAGCGAGAGCAGCACCAGGAGGACGCAGGAGATGACGAAGAAGGGCAGCGTCACCATAAACATCTTGCCGGGCTTGGCGCCGGTGACAGCGGCCGCAACGAAGAAGCAGAGCCCGACCGGCGGTGACAACAGGCCGAGCACCAGGTTGATCACCACGACGACGCCGAAATGCCGGGGGTCGATGTGATACACGTCGGTCGCGATCGGCAGCAGGATCGGCACCGTCATGATCAGGCCGGGAATGCCGTCGATGACCGTGCCGATCACCAGCAGGATGACGTTGCAGATCAGCATGAAGCTGATCGGGTCCTTGGCCGCCGACTGGATCCAGCCGGCGGTCTCCTGCGGCACCTTGCCGAAGATCAGGACCCAGGAGAACACGGCCGCAGCGGCCACGAGAAACAGCACGATCGCCGAATAGATGGCACTGCGCAGGATCATCTGCGGCAACTGGGAGAACTCGAACTCTTTGGTCCAGTATTTCCCGACCAGGGCAGCGGCCACGGCGCCGACCGCGGCGGATTCCGTCGCGTTGGCGAGTCCGCCGAGGATGGTGCCGACGATGACGATCGGGATCAGCAGGGTGGGTGAGGTGCGCAGGATCGTCATGACACGCTGGCGCGGCGTCTGATAGTCGGCGCGGGGATAATTGTAGATGTATCCCATCAGCGCGATGACGAGGCAGAACATCACGGTCAGGATGACGCCCGGCACGATTCCGGCGATCAGCATGTCGCTGACCGAGACCTGCGCGAGCACGCTGTAGACCACAAACATCACCGAGGGCGGGATGATCGGGCCGAGCATGCCGCCATAGGCGGTCAGTCCCGCCGCAAAGGTCTTGTCGTAACCCTTCTTCTCCATCTCCGGCACCATGATCTGGGCCATGATCGCGACCTGCGCGGTCGCAGATCCCAGGATCGAGGAGATGAACATGTTGGCGAGGATGTTGACGTAGGCGAGTCCGCCCTTCAGCGAGCCCACGAAGGCCATCGCCATGTCGACGATGCGGCGGGTGATGCCGCCGCCATTCATGATCTCGCCGATCAGGATGAAGAGCGGAATGGCGATCAGGCCGTAACTGTCGACGCCGCCGAACAGCTGGAGCGGATAGGACTGGAACAGCACCGGATTGCCGGATGCGGCGATGTAGACGAGGCCGGCGAGGCACAGGCAGAGCCCGATCGGCACGCCGACCAGCATGATCGCGACGAAAGCGGCAGACGTGATCATCAGTTGACCCCGTCGAGTTCGGAGAGCTGGAAGCCCCTCAGCGGCGTGCGCGGGACCAGCTCGAGATCTTCAAGTAGATTGGCGAGGCCGTGAATGGTCATCGACACCGCGAAGATCGGCAGCGTCAAATAGAGCACCCAGGTCGGCCAGTTCAGCGTCTGGGTGTGCTCGGTGTAGAGGAAGTTGAAGGTCTCGGCCGCGAGCTTGCGCCCGTCGAAGCCGGCGCGTGCGAGCCCGATCGGGTCCATCCAGAGCACGCAGGTGACGATCAGGGCGACGCCGAACACGACGACGAGACCTGTCGAGATCACTTTGGCGATCTTCTGGTGCTGCGGCGAAAGACGCTCCGTCAGCATCGTGACGGCGAAGTCCAGCCGCAACCGCGTCATGGCGGAGGCGCCGATGAAGGTCAGCCAGACCACGCAATAGACTGCCGATTCATCGATCCAGTAGATCGGGAAATGCGAGTAGCGGGTGACGACGTTCACCAGGATCAGTGCGGTGAGCAGGTACATCAGGCCCATCAGCGCCAGACGTTCGAAGGCCAGCAGTGCGCTCGAACCCCTGATCACAATCCGCCGGGCGCTGAACGCGCCCGTATCCGGCATCGTCCCTTCGGTCATCAAAGGCCCCAATCCCCCGTCAGAATTCTCGTGCCAAGGCAAAATGTATAATTTATACATTTTGGGTGTCAAACGGAGATTGCGGTCATTTCGGCGGCAGGACGCGCTTTTGCTGGGCACCTGGTTTTGTGGGGGGCTGGCTTTTGCTGGCGCCCTCAACATGCAAGAGAGGGACCGCTTTCTGCCGGACGAGTCGCGAAGAAAGACGGAAGGTCAGATGAAACAGCCTCTGAAGCATCGCACCCTGTCGGCTGCGATCGTCGACCAGCTCCGGCAGGCGATCCTCGACGGCACCTATCCGGCGGGATCGCAATTGCGCCAGGATGCGCTTGGCGATGCCTACGGCGTCAGCCGCATTCCGGTGCGCGAGGCGCTGTTCCAGCTCGAGGCCGAAGGGCTGGTGCGCATTGTTCCGCAGAAGGGCGCCATCGTCTCGGAACTGTCGCTGGACGAGATCAACGATGTGTTCGACCTCCGCCGCATCCTGGAGCCGCGCCTCCTGGCGCAGTCGGCGCCGCGCTTCACCGCGGAGGATTTCGCGGGGCTGGACGACATCCACAAGAGTTTTGAGAAGGCGATCAAGGCGCGCAACGTCAGCGACTGGGGCCAGCTCAATGCCGACTTCCACATGGCGCTCTACGTTCACGCCCCGCAGCCGCGCACCCGCGCGATCGTGCTGTCGCTGCTCCAGACCAGTGATCGCTACACGCGCCTGCAGCTCTCCAACACCAAGGCGATGGGGACGGCCGAGAAGGAGCACGCCCACCTGATCGCGCTCTGCCGCGCGCAGAAGGTCGATGAGGCCTGCCGGTTTTTGGAGCGGCACATCGAGGCCGTGCGCAAGGATCTGTTGCAGGTCGTAGCCGGCAGCACGATCGCGCCGAAGTCACGGCGGAAGGAGAAATCGTAGGGTGGGCAAAGGCGCATAGCGCCGTGCCCACCGTCTAGGCGTCGTACATTCTGGTGGGCACGCTACGCTTTGCCCACCCTACGGAAGTTGCGATTGCCGCTACCTGCTCCCGTCCGGCCCCATCACGAGATCCGGCAGCGCGGTCGAGATGCCCGGCACGAAGCAGAGCAGCAGCACGGCGAGCATCATCAGCAGCACGAAGGGCAGGGTGCCCCAGATCACCTCGCTGAGGGGAATATCGGGCGCGACGTTGCGGATGACGAAGATGTTCAATCCCACAGGTGGGTGGATCAGCCCCATCTCCATCACGATGGTCATGACCACGCCGAACCAGATGATGTCGAAGTTCGCGGCGCGTAAGGGTGGCAGGATGATCGGCGCGGTCATCAGGATGATCGAGACCGGCGGCAGGAAGAAGCCGAGCACGACGACCATGACGAGGATCGCGAACAACAGGCCCCAGCGCGGCAGGTGCATCGCGACGACGGATTCGGCGACCGATTGCGAGATGTGCAGATAGCTCATCACGTAGGAATAGAGCAGCGACATGCCGATGATCATCATCAGCATGGTCGATTCCCGGATCGTCGACTTCATGATCGGCGCAAGGTCGCTCGGCCGCCACACGCTGTAGATCGCGGCGATCAGCCCCAGCGCGAGGAGCCCGCCGAGGCCGGCGGTCTCCGACGGCGTGGCATAGCCGCCATAGAGCGCAATCATGACGCCGGTGAGCAGCAGCACGAAGGGTATTACGCGCGGCAGCACGCTGAAACGCTCGGCCAGCGTGTACTCGTCGCGGGCGAGAATTGCGGCTTCCGGTCCGCCTTTCCTGTAGATGGCCTCAGCGGCGGCATATTCCCGGCGGAAACGGATCACGGCATAGGTGCCGAACAGGGACACCAGCAGCAGGCCCGGCCCGATGCCGGCGAGGAAGAGACGCCCGAGTGACTTTTCCGCCGCGACCGCGAACAGGATCATGGTGATCGAGGGCGGCAGCAGGATGCCGAGCGTGCCGCCGGCGGCGATGATGCCCGCGGCAAAGCCGCCGGAATAGCCGCGCTTGCGCATCTCGGGGATGCCGGCCGAGCCGATTGCCGAGCAGGTCGCTGGGCTCGAGCCCGCCATCGCCGCGAAGAGCGCGCAGGCGAACACGTTGGCGACGCCGAGCCCGCCGGGGACGCGATGGAGCCAGGCATGCAGGGCCAAATAGAGATCCTGGCCGGCACGCGACTTGCCGATCGCCGCGCCCTTCAGGATGAAGAGCGGGATCGACAGCAGCGTGATCGAGGCCATTTCCTCGTAGACGTTCTGCGTCACCGTATCGAGGGAGGCCGACGGCATGTAGATGCCCATGAACACGACCGCGACCGCGCCAAGTGCGAAGGCGATCGGCATGCCCGAGAACATCACGACCAGCGTCGCAATCGCGTAAGCTAGGCCAATACCGAAAACGCTCATGGACGCCTGGCTCCTGCGAAAGGCAGCGCAAGCTGCACGAGAATCTGGACGCAGAGCAGGCTCATGCCGAGCGCCATCAGCGAATAGGGAATGGCGAGTGGCGGCGACCACATCGAGTTCGAGACCTGGCCGTCGACATAGGCCTCATGGGCCAGCGTCCAGGACTTCCAGGTGAAGAAGGCGCAGAACATGAATGTCGCGGCATCGACCAGCCAGAGCCTGATCCGGTTCGCCAGCGGCGAGAGCAGGCCGACGAAAGCCTCGATGCCGATATGACCGCGGTTCTGCTGCACATAGGCGGCCGTCATGAAGGTCGCGCCGACCAACAGGAACACGGCGGCCTCGTCCTGCCAGTAATTGGCGGCCTTGAACAAGGCGCGGCTCAGCACGCTGTAGCTCAGGATGGCGCAGGCCGCGACCAGCGCGATCGCCGCGAACACGACGATGATGCTGTTGAGGATGGCGAGACCGCGATCGATCGCCGCCGCAAGGCCGGTCCTTGCGGCAGCGTTGGCCTGGTCGTCACGATCCGGAAGCGGACCGTGACTCATGCCGCGACGTCGGTGGCGAGCTTGAGCAGGTTCGCGGCGGTCGCGGTCTTGGCGCCGTAATCCTTCCACGCGGTGTCGCGGGCGATGTCGCGCCACTTGCCGACGGTCGCGGCATCGAGCACCGAGACCTTGGCGCCGGCCTTCTCGTAGACCTTTGCGACCTCGACGTCGTCGTCCTGCGCGCCCTTGCGGCCGAAGACTTCGAGCTCGGCGCCAACTGCGAGCAGCACGTCCTGCTGGTTCTTCGGCAGCTTGTCGAAGATCGCCTTCGACATCATCAAGGGCTCGAGCATGAACCAGTAGGAAGCGCCCGCGCCCGAGGTCAGCGACTTCGCGACCTCTTCGAGCCGGAACGAGATCAGGCTGGTGGAGGAGGTGAGAGCGGCGTCGCAGGCGCCGGTCTGCATCGCCGCGTAGATTTCGTTCGAAGGCACCGACAGCACCGAGGCGCCGGCGGTCTGGAGCACCATGTCCATCTCGCGCGAGCCGCCGCGCACCTTCATGCCTTTGGCGTCTTCAGGCGCGACGATAGGCTTGGAGCGGCTGGCGAGGCCGCCGGCCTGCCACACCCAGGTGAGCAGGATGATGCCCTTGTCGGCGAGGAAGTCGGAGAGCGCCTTGCCGACCGGCTCCTTCTTCCAGCGCATGCCCTGGTCGTAGGTGGTGACGAGGCCCGGCATCAGGCCGATATTGGTCTCCGGCAATTCGCCGCCGGCGTAAGGCATCGGATAGAGCGAGATATCGAGCGCGCCCTTGCGCATCGCGGAGAACTGCGCGTTGGTCTTGATCAGCGAGGAGTTCGGATAGATCTCAGCGGCAATGTCGCCATTGCTGCGCTTGGCGACTTCGGCGGCGAACATGCGGCAGAGCCGGTCGCGGAAATCGCCCTTATCGATGGTGCCGCCCGGGAATTGGTGCGAGATCTTCAGCGTGGTCGCGGCATGCGCGGTGCCAGTGCCGAAGCGGAGAATGGCGGGTGCCGCGACGGCGGTCGCGAGCAGGTGGCGGCGCGTGAGCATGGTGTGATTCCCTTGGACGGTTCTTGTTTGGTGTGATTTGGGTCAGGCCTTGTGAGACCGGTGCCTGGGCCCATCCTAGCCGGTCTTTCGCCCGATGTTCTCTCATCTGATAGTTCGAGACCGAATGCCGCGGCAAGTGTCGGTCGTGCTGCGCTGCACACTTCTGGTCCTCCTAGGCCAGGCGGAACGAGGGACGGCGGCGGCGCGCAGAAATTTATCAGCGACCGCGTAACAACGCCGCGTGGCAATCCGTCGAGATTGAATAGCGGCGTCCGTCGCTGACAAACACCATCTCGAAGGGAAGACCAATCATGACCATTCGCACCCGCATCGCGCTCGGCGTCTCGGTTGCCGCTCTCTCGCTTGGCCTCGCGCTGTCGCCGGCCGCCTTTGCCCAAGACAAGATGGGCAAGGAGGACGGCATGATGAAGAAGGACACCATGTCCAAGGACGGCATGAAGAAGGATGCCATGACCAAGGACGACGGCATGAAGAAGGATCACATGTCGAAGGACGGGATGAAGAAAGACGACGGGATGATGAAGAAGAACTGATCTTCCATCGTCGCGGGAGGCGTTTGCGCAAGGCAGACGCGCGCTCTCGAAAGTCCGGAGCGGTCCCGTGGACCGCCCCGGAGCGATGTCTCAGTTCAAGTTCAACTGAATGTGACTTGTGAACGTTACTTGCGCTTGGCCTTGCGGGCGGCGTAACGGGCGTCGCGCTTGGCCTTCTGTTCGGCCTCGAGCGCAGCCGCTTGGGCGGCCGCTTCCTCGGCCTCACGCGCAAGTCGCGCAGCTTCCGCGGCCTTGGCTTCTTCCTCAAGGCGCTTCTGCTCGGCCTTTTCCGCCTCGCGCGCAGCCTTTGCCTCGGCGCGCTTGGCCGCGAGCGCCTCACGCTCGGCACGCTTCGCCGCAACCGACGGATCATCCGGTCCCGGTTGGGATTTGAATTTGTTCAAAAGATTTTTGCGGGCGTCCTGCGCCGCCTTTTGCCGGTCTGCGAAACCTGGTTCCCTGAATCCACTCATCGACGAGCCTTGTCTTCCTCGCTTTCGACCCTACATCACTGCGTGTTGGTACGTCGGCTGGGCATAGCAGGCGCCACGCGACGCAGATGCGTGTACATCGCCGCGCGTCGCAACGCCACCCAAATCGCAGCCGACCAGGTAGACGAAAATCGCCTCCCGACGATCCTCGTAGCCCGGAAAAACTGCCGAATTGTGATGTCCCTCATAAGGGAGCACGCGGAGCGGCGCCTAGCGTCCGCGCCAACGAGACGGAGCACGGGCATGATGATCTTCCGATTGAGCCTGAAGGCGCTCGCAATCACCGTCGCTGTCGCCGCCTTGGCCGGCGCCGCGTTCCTGCTCGCCCGTCCGCAGCCGATCGAAAGTGCCGTCCTGGGCGCCGACTGGGAGTGCAGCCAGACCGCGTTCGTGCTCACGACTTGCGCACCACGCGTCCGTGAGGCGATCCCCGCGGTCGAAACCTCGCGCAAGGATGCGATCCGGGCGACCCGAGGCTGAACCGGAACTTGCGATGTGACGCCACGCCGCAGAGGTGTTAAAGCCGGCTCGCCTCCGTGATCATCCCGTCATGACCAAGCCCGAGTCTGAGCCCAATTCCGAACCCAAGCCTGAACCGGGTGAGGGGCCCAAATCCCCGCCAAGACCTCAATCCGGTGACAACCGCCGCGGCGCGGTCGCCGGCCTGATTATCGCGATCGTGATCCTCGGCGTCGGCTGGTGGCTGGCCCGCGATCTCACCGCCGCCAGCAAGATGCAGGACTGCCTGATGTCGGGGCGGAGCAATTGCAACGTGATCGAGCCAGCCCGCTAGAAGTGCTCCAACGCTGCCCGCTGCAGCTCTTTGGGGCCGAAAAATCGCCGTGATCTTAATCATTTGTAACGGGACTTAGCCGATCAGGCAGGTCAGTTATGTCAGTCGGCATCAGCCCAGCGCGCAGCGAATCGTCTATCGCGCTGGGACCACGGCGATCGGCCACGGCAATCGAAAGAGTAGGGGGGCAAGCACGCATGAGTGCGTCCAGCAGCAAGAAGATCATCATTCCCTTAGTTTCGGCCATGTCGTTGCTCGCGCTCTCGGCGCAGGCGCAGGAAGCCAGGCCACCGAGGGACGCCGGCCAATTTCCGGCAGCGCCAGCTCCGGGCTTACCGTCCCAGAACAATCAGAACATGCGCAAGGGCCCGCCGCCGCAGCAGGCGGCCCGGCCTGCGCCGCAGCCCGGCGGCCAGCCCCATGCGGGCCCCGGGGCCGGTCCGCACAATGCGGGCGGCCCGCCGCCCGGACGTAACTACGCCAGGGGACCCGCACCGGCGCGCGACTGGGGCGGACACGCCTACCGCGGCAACGTCGCCTGGGATGGCGGGCGCTGGCGCCACGAGGTCCACAACGGCCGCTCCGGCTGGTGGTGGGATGTCGGCGGCGTCTGGTACTATTATCCGCAGCGGATGGCCGGTCCGCCCGGCTATATCTCCGAGGAATATTACGACGACGTGCCGGTGGCTTACGCCCCGCCGCCGGTTGCCTACGAACCGCCGCCTCCGCCGCCGCCGGCCGATCCCGGCGCGAGCGCGCTTGGCGGCGCCATCGTCGGCGGCGTGCTCGGCGGTCTGCTCTCGGGCAACGCGACGGGCGCGGCCGCGGGCGCCGTGATCGGCGGCGCCACCGGCGCGATCGCCGGTGCTACGGCTGCCTCGCGTCCCGGCTACTACCTGGCCGAGGGCAATTGCTACTACCGCTATCCGAGCGGCCAGTATGTGCAGGCCGATCCTCGCGCGTGTTACTGAGGGTCCAGGCAGCTCTGAAATGAAGAGGCGGGCGAAAGCCCGCTTCTTTTTTGTCCGGGTTTGTCGTCTTGGCTTGGCGCCGCGGCGGAACGACTGATTGCCGCGCGCCTACGACACCAGCCAGGTCATGAACGCCATGAGACCCCAGACCAGGCCCGCGATCCAGGCCAGCATCACGATGCCGATGGTCGCAAGAAAGGTGACGCCGAACGCGTCGGACCTTTTTCGCGGTGTGGGGACGTGAGCCTCGGCTGCTGCTTCTCGTGTCATGACCGCAAGACCACCCGTGCCTTCTCCCGCCTTTGGGAGCGCTGAGATGTTCTAGCCGAGACGCCGGGCGCAGGCTGTGACGCAATTCACATCCGTCTGAATGATGCCGAGTCTCACGGGTTCGTGCGGTATGGGCGTCGCACGGTCGCCGTGGGGCGCTTTAAAACCGCGGGTGCAGTTTCATATCCGCTACAATTGAAGCGTGTGGAAAACGCTCACGACAACGCTGATTATCCGCAATCATGCGGACGAAATTGCCATGCACTTGTCCAGATCGGACGGCTAGAATCCGCCCCATGTGTAACAAGTACGATCCACAGCACGAAGCCGAGGCGGCAATGAAGCGCGCCGCGGCATCAGAAGGCCCGGACCGGCAACGACTCATCGAGCTCGCCATTGCCTGGCATCAGCTGGCACGCGACCGGCGCGACGATGAACCGACGGAATAGTCGGATCGAGCCGACGACTGTCGGCCGAATCCTTGAGCCTGCGATCCACCGCAAGCGACGTTACACGCCGCGATCGATTCCTGCCGGTTTCGACCCGTGCTCGTAATCCTGGAAGCATGGTCGATCCGCCGAACGGCGATTCTGGTCGCTCCCGCCCGCCAGCGAACGAACGGCGAAGGCCAGCTGATGCTGGCTCGCCGCGACGTTCATAATGGAAGCTTGGGCCGCCGCGAGGTGTCTTGCGATCCCGCCGGAGTTCAAGTCCACGCCCGCATCGATCGCCAGAAACGACATTGCGCCGACGGCAATTCCGGACGCGACAGCCATTCTTGTCCATTCAGATGACGGCATCACAAAACCTTCGACACCTTTTCTGCATGCCGGATAGGTAGGATTCTCTCGCCGCCGGGACAGGCCCGCGCACGCTTTGTTGAAGTGCGCTGGATCTGCAAATCACGCCGCCACGGAGATCGCGGGCCGGGGTGATTTCTGGCTCTCGTCGGCTCGGCTCAGCCCGAACGAAGCCGATCCGCACGGAGAGTTAAGACTGGCGATCCCAGCAGGACTCGAACCTGCAACCCGCGGAGTAGAAATCCGCTACTCTATCCAGTTGAGCTATGGGACCGTCTTAAGGCCGCTCTTGAGCCGGCCTCGGCTACCGTCTGCCGGTCTTCTATCACGCCAAATATGAAAAATCCGCACGTCCGCCAAGCCTGAACCGAACCGTTTTCCTCAATGGCGCGACAAAACGGAACGGTGGGGTGTCAGGGTGCCGGGTTGAGTCGGCAGCGGACCGGACGATGGATCACATCGCCGGGAACGCTGAACAGCTTCCGGGACACGGCCGCCGGTCGACCGGCTAGATATTGCTGCGCCATTAGGACGGCGTGCGCGGCGGTATCTTGATCGGTCTCCTCTGGGCCTGCCTTGTCATGGCGAATGCGACGTTTTGCACCTCTGGTTCCATCGCCTTGAGTCCGTCACCTTTCCACGCATTTCATGCGACAAGCGGCGTTCGTCCGCGATTTCCGGGAGTCCATCCATGATCGGTCTTGTTCGCGCCGTCACAATCTGCGCCGCGCTGGCGCTCGGCCTTTCGGCTGCGCAAGCCGCCGACAAGGCTTTCAAACGCGACGATCTCGCCGATTCCGCGATCAAGCTCGAGGCGCAGATCAAGAGCGAGGCGGGACCGGTCGCCAAGACCAACGCGACGCTGCGCACGGATGCTGACGCCGCCTTCCGGCGCAATGATTACCGTGCCGGCCTGTCGGTGCTCGGCCAGATTGCGGCCACGACGCCTGACGATGCCGGCAACTGGCTGCGGCTTGCCAAGGTGATCTTCCAGATCTGGCCGAAGAACTCGAGCGAGCAGACGTTCCTGCTGGAGCGCGCCTCGACGGCGGCCTACATCGCCTATCAGCGCGCCGGCAATCCGGGCGAGGAGGCCGACGCGCTCGCGGTGCTCGGCAAGTCGCTGGCCGAGCGAAAACTGTGGCGGCCGGCGCTGGATGCGCTGCGGCTGTCGCTCGACATGCGCGAGGTCGCCGACGTCCGCGGCCAATACGAGAAGATGCGCGACGAGCACGGCTTCCGCCTGCTCGACTATACCGTCGATTCGGATTCGGCCAGTCCGCGCGCCTGCTTCCAGTTCTCGGAGGAGCTCGCCAAGCGTACCGACTTTGCGCCGTTCCTCGCGCTCGCGGGCCAGGACAAGCCGGCGCTGTCGGCCGAAGGCAAGCAGCTCTGCGTTGACGGCCTGAAGCACGGCGAGCGCTACAACATCAACCTGCGCGCCGGCCTGCCGTCGACGGTGAAGGAGGGGCTGCCGAAATCGGCCGAGTTCAACGTCTATGTGCGCGACCGCAAGCCCTTCGTGCGCTTCACCAGCCGCGCCTATGTGCTGCCCAGGACCGGCCAGCGCGGCATTCCCGTGGTCAGCGTCAACACGCCCGCGGTCAACATCAACGTCTTCCGGATCGGCGACCGCAACCTGATCAACACGGTGGTCGACAGCGACTTCCAGAAGACGCTGTCCAAGTATCAGCTCAGCGATCTCGGCGACGAGCGCGGCGTGAAAGTCTGGACCGGCGAGCTCGCGACCGCGATGACGCTGAACCAGGACGTCACCACGGCATTCCCCGTTGACCAGGCACTGGGCGAGCTCCAGCCGGGCGTCTATGTCATGACCGCGGCGGCCAAGGGGCCGGGCTCGGACGACGAGTACCAGCTCGCCACGCAATGGTTCATCGTCTCCGATCTCGGTGTGTCGGCCTATTCCGGCAACGACGGCATCCACGTGTTCATCAACTCGCTGGCCTCGACCGAGCCGGTCGGCAAAGCCGAGGTGCGACTGGTCGCGCGCAACAACGAGATCCTGGCCACCCGCAAGACCGACGATTCCGGTCATGTGCTGTTCGAGGCCGGCCTTGCGCGCGGCGAGGGCGGCCTGTCGCCGGCGATGCTGACGGTGACGGGCGAGAAGGCCGACTATGCCTTCTTGAGCCTGAAGACCTCGGCCTTCGACCTCAGTGACCGTGGCGTGGCGGGCCGCGTGGTGCCTGTTGGCGCCGATGCCTTCGTCTATGCCGAGCGCGGCGTCTACCGCTCCAGCGAGACCGTCTATCTCACCGCGCTCTTGCGCGACGGGCAGGGCAATGCCGTCACCGGCGGGCCGATGACCCTGGTGGTCGAGCGCCCTGACGGCGTCGAATACCGACGCGCCGTACTGTCCGACCAGGGCGCCGGCGGCCGCACGCTGTCCGTGCCGCTCAACTCGGCTGTGCCGACCGGGACCTGGCGAGTGCGTGCCTTCACCGATCCGAAGGGCTCGTCGGTCGGCGAAACCACCTTCATGGTCGAGGACTATGTCCCCGATCGGATCGAATTCGAGTTGTCCGCCAAGGACAAGCTGATCAAAGCTAACGCTCCAGTGGAGCTTAAGGCCGACGGTCATTTCCTCTACGGCGCACCCGCCGCGGGTCTCCAGCTCGAAGGCGACATGCTGATCGCGCCCGCTTCGGAACGTCCGGGTTTTGCCGGATATCAATTCGGCGTCGCGGACGAGGAGACCACCTCGAACGAGCGCACGCCGCTTGAGAATCTGCCCGAGGCCGACGCGAACGGCGTTGCCACCTTCCCGGTGACGCTGGACAAGCAGCCGGCCTCGACCCGCCCGCAGGAGGCGCAGATATTCGTCCGCATGGTCGAGACCGGCGGCCGCGCCGTCGAGCGCAAGCTGGTGCTGCCGGTCGCGCCCGCGAGCGCCCTGATCGGCGTCAAGCCGTTGTTCGGCGACAAGAACGTGGCCGAAGGCGACAAGGCCGAGTTCGACGTCGTGTTCGTCTCGCCCGAGGGCAAGACGTTGCCGCGTGACGGCCTGCGCTACGAGCTCCTGAAGATGGAGTCGCGCTACCAGTGGTATCGCCAGAACAATTACTGGGAGTATGAGCCGGTCAAGTCGACCTCGCGCGTCGCCGACGGCGACCTCACCATCGCCTCCGACAAGCCGTCGCGGGTCTCGCTCAGCCCGCGGCCCGGCCGTTACCGGCTCGACGTCAAGTCGAGCGACGCTGACGGGCCGGTGACCTCGGTGCAGTTCGACGTCGGCTGGTATTCCGATGGCAGCGCCGATACGCCGGACCTGCTGGAGACCTCGACCGACAAGCCGCAATACGCCTCCGGCGACACCATGACGGTGTCGGTGAACGTGCGCAGCGCCGGCAAGCTCACCGTCAACGTGCTCGGCGACCGCCTGCTGACGACGCAGACGATCGACGTCAAGGAAGGCACCGCGCAGGTGAAGCTTCCGGTCGGCAAGGACTGGGGCACCGGCGCCTATGTGGTGGCGACGCTGCGCCGTCCGCTCGATGCCGCCGCCCAGCGCATGCCGGGCCGCGCCATCGGCCTGAAATGGTTCGGCATCGACAAGCAGACCCGCACGCTGAGTGTGAAGCTGACGCCGCCGGCGCTGATCCGGCCGAACGCGATGCTGAAGATCCCGGTCAAGCTCGACGGGCTCAATCCGGGCGAGGACGCCAAGATCGTCATCGCCGCGGTCGATGTCGGCATCCTGAACCTCACCAATTACAAGCCGCCGGCGCCGGACGATTACTATCTCGGCCAGCGCCGCCTTTCCGCGGAGATCCGCGATCTCTATGGGCAGTTGATCGACGGCATGTCGGGCACGCGCGGCCAGATCAAGTCCGGCGGCGACGCCGGTGCGGCCGAACTCCAGGGCTCACCGCCGGCGCAGAAGCCGCTCGCGCTTTATTCGGGCATCGTCACGGTCGCCGCTGACGGCACCGCCGAGGTGAGCTTCGACATTCCGGAGTTCGCCGGCACCGCGCGCGTGATGGCGGTAGCCTGGACCGCGAGCAAGCTCGGCCGCGCCAACACCGACGTCGTGATCCGCGATCCTGTGGTGCTGACCACGACCTTGCCGCGCTTTCTGCTCAATGGCGACCACGGCACGGTCAACCTCGAAATCGACAATGTCGAGGGCCAGGCCGGCGACTACGTCATCAACGTGAAGACGGGCGGCCCGGTGAAGATGACCGGCAATCCCGCAACCACGGTCAAGCTCGCCGCCAAGCAGCGCAACGCGTTCTCGCTTGCGCTCGATGCGACCGCGGCGGGACAGGCGACGCTCGACGTCGACATCAAGGGGCCGAACGGGCTCGCACTCGCACGCCACTATGCGTTCGACGTCAAGGCGGCGACGCAGGTGCTGGCGCGGCGTTCGATCCGGACGCTGGCGAAGGGCGAGAGCCTGACGCTGACCTCGGACATGTTCTCCGACCTCGTGCCGGGCACCGGCAGCGTCTCGGTCTCGGCGAGCCTGTCCACGGCGCTCGATGCGGCGACGATCCTCAAAGCGCTCGACCTCTATCCCTATGGCTGCTCGGAGCAGATCACGAGCCGCGCCATGCCGCTGCTCTATGTCAACGAGCTTGCGGCCGGCGCGCATCTTGCCATGGACACCGAGGTCGACCAGCGCATCCGCGACGCGATCGAGCGGCTGCTGGCGCGCCAGGGTTCGAACGGGTCGTTCGGCCTGTGGTCGGCCGGCGGCGACGATGCCTGGCTCGACGCCTATGTGACGGACTTCCTGACCCGGGCCCGCGAGAAGGGCTTTGCGGTGCCGGACGTGCTGTTCAAGAACGCGCTCGACCGCGTCCGCAACTCCGTCGTCAACGGCAATGAGCCGGAGAAGGACGGCGGCCGCGATCTCGCCTACGGCCTCTACGTGCTTGCACGGAACGGCGCGGCTCCGATCGGCGACCTCCGCTATCTCGCCGATACCAAGCTGAGCAACCTCGCGACGCCGATTGCGAAGTCGCAGCTCGCCGCGGCGCTCGCGCTGGTCGGCGACCGTAACCGCGCGGAGCGGGTCTATGGCGCTGCGCTCGACAGCCTCGCGCCCAAGCCGGTGCTGGAGTTCGGCCGCACCGATTACGGCTCGCAGCTTCGCGATGCGGCGGCGCTTGTCTCGCTTGCCAGCGAAGGCAACGCGCCGAGGGCGACGCTGACGCAGGCGGTGTCGCGAGTCGAGACCGCGCGCGGGCTGACGCCCTACACCTCCACGCAGGAGAACGCGTGGCTGGTGCTGGCGGCGCGGGCGCTCGCCAAGGAGAACCTGTCGATCGAGGTCGACGGCCAGCCGGTCAAGACCGCGCTCTATCGCAGCTACAAGGCGGACACGCTGAGCGGCAAGCCGCTGAAGATCACCAACACCGGCGATGCGCCGGTGCAGGCGGTGGTCTCGGTGTCGGGCTCGCCGGTGACGCCGGAGCCGGCGGCCTCCAACGGCTTCAAGATCGAGCGCAATTACTTCACGCTCGACGGCAAGCCCGCCGACATCAGCAAGGTCAAGCAGAACCAGCGCTTCGCGGTGGTGCTGAAGATCACCGAGGCCAAGCCGGAGTACGGCCACATCATGGTGTCCGACTATCTGCCGGCGGGCCTGGAGATCGACAATCCGAAGCTGGTGTCGTCCGGTGACAGCGGTACGCTGGACTGGATCGAGGACGGCGAGGAGCCGGAGGATACCGAGTTCCGCGACGACCGCTTCACGGCGGCTGTTGACCGGGCCTCCGACTCCAAGTCGGTCTTCACCGTCGCCTATGTTGTCCGCGCCGTTTCGCCGGGTAAATACGTATTGCCGCAGGCTTATGTCGAGGACATGTACAACCCCTCGCGCTACGGGCGGACGGGGACGGGGAACGTCGAGGTACGGGCGGCGAAGTGAGTGGAGCGCAGATGAGCGAAGCCAACCAAGTGTCTCGTCATTCCGGGATGGTCCGAAGGACCAGACCCGGAATCTCGAGATTCCGGGTTCGGCTCTTCGAGCCGCCCCGGAATGACGGAGAAGGAGGGCGCACCACCATGCGCATCCTTTCCGTCCTCGCCTCCACACTCATCCTCGCCATCACCGCCTTCGTCGGCTGGGTCTACTCCCTCGGCCCGCTCCCGCTCGACGAAGCGCGGCAGGTCTCCACCACGATCGTAGATCGCAACGGAAAACTGCTGCGCGCCTATGCCATGGCGGACGGCCGCTGGCGGCTTCCGGTCGACGCCAGGACCAACGTCGATCCGATCTATCTCAAGCTGCTGCTCGCTTATGAGGACCAGCGCTTCTATGCCCATGACGGCATCGATCCGCTGGCGCTGGGCCGCGCCGCGTTGCAGCTCGGAACGCGCGGCCAGATCGTGTCCGGCGGCTCGACCATCACCATGCAGCTGGCACGGCTGATGGAGCCGCGGCGGCAGCGCTCGCTCTATGCGAAGCTGCGGCAGATGGTCCGCGCGATCGAGATCGAGCGGAACCTCGGCAAGAGCGAAATCCTCGACCTCTATCTCGCGCTGGCGCCTTATGGCGGCAATCTCGAAGGTATCCGCGCCGCCTCGATCGCCTATCTCGGCAAGGAGCCGAAGCGGCTCTCGCTGGCTGAAGCCGCATTGCTGGTGGCGCTGCCGCAATCGCCGGAGACGCGCCGGCTCGACCGCTATCCCGATGCGGCGCTCAAGGCCCGCGACCGCGTGCTCGACCGCATGGTCGAGGAGCACGTGGTCAGCCTCGATGACGCAAAGCAGGCCAAGGCCGTGCCGGTGCCGAAGCTGCGCAAGCCGATGCCGGTCCTGGCGCCGCATGCGTCCGACACCGCGCTTGCGACGGTCAAGGATACGCCCGTCATCAAGCTGACGCTGGACGCCAATCTCCAGAAGGTGCTGGAGCCGCTGGCGCGCGACCGCGCGGTTGCGCTCGGTGCGAACATCTCGGTCGGCATCATCGTGGTCGACAACGAGAGCGGCGACGTGCTCGCGCGCGTCGGCTCGGCTGATTATTTCGACGAGAGCCGGGCAGGGCAGGTCGACATGACGCGCGCCATCCGCTCGCCAGGTTCGACGCTCAAGCCCTTCATCTACGGCCTCGCCTTCGAGGACGGCTTCGTCCATCCCGACAGCCTGATCGACGACCGGCCTGTCCGCTTCGGCTCCTACGCGCCGGAAAATTTCGACATGACGTTCCAGGGCACCGTGCCGGTGAAGAAGGCGCTGCAATTGTCGCTGAACGTGCCGGCGATCGTGCTGCTCGACCGCGTCGGCTCGAGCCGGCTGGCGTCGCGGCTGCGGCAGGCCGGCGGCAATCTCATCCTGCCGAAGGACGAGGCGCCTGGGCTTGCCATGGGGCTCGGCGGCGTCGGCGTGACGCTGCAGGACCTTGCGCAGCTCTATGCCGGGTTTGCCCGCCTTGGAACCACCAAGCCGCTGCGCGAGATCGTTGCGGCCAAGGACGACCGCGAGCCGCTGCGGCTGCTGGATCAGGTCGCGGCCTGGCAGGTCGGCAACGTGCTGCTGGGCACGCCGCCGCCGGAGAACGCGGCCCCCAACCGGATCGCCTTCAAGACCGGCACATCCTACGGCTATCGCGACGCCTGGTCGGTCGGCTTCGATGGCCGCATGACCATCGGCGTCTGGGTCGGTCGGCCCGATGGAGCGCCGGTTCCCGGCCTGATCGGCCGTGTCGCCGCCGCGCCCATCCTGTTCGACGCTTTCGCCCGGACCGGTAAGACGCTGGCGCCGCTGCCGAAGCCGCCCAAGGGAACCCTGGTCGCCAGCAACGCCAAGCTGCCGCTGCCCTTGAAACGGTTCCGCCCGGTCGGGGAACTGGTGCGGACCGGCAGCGAGCAGGCGCTGCACATCCAGTTCCCGCTGAACGGCTCGCGGATCGACGTCGATCGGTCGGGTGGCTCTGAGGCCGCAGCCATGCCGGTCAAGGTCGCCGGCGGCGTTCTGCCCATGACCGTCATGGTTAATGGCACGGCGCTCGGCGAGATCGACGGGCGCCGCCAGCGCCTGATTGATCCGCCTGGTCCGGGCTTTGCGCGGCTCACCGTGATCGATGCCACTGGCGCCGCGGACACAGTTGTCATTCGAATTCAATGACCCGGCCTTAAGCGGTTGTCGGAATGACGGTTTCAGCGTAAGCGGAACCAATGGCCGAGACCTACCCAAGCCCCCGTTTTGGAGCCCCCCGCGAGCCGAAATCGCCCGTAAATCCGGGTAGCCGGCTGGTGTCGATGCTCGATGTCGTCACGGCTAGCCACGCCCGCGCGGTGGCCTTTCTGGTGCTGTGCGCGCTGCTGCTGTTCCTGCCGGGCTTCTTCACGATCCCGCCTGTCGACCGCGACGAGGCGCGCTTTGCGCAGGCCACCAAGCAGATGGTCGAGAGCGGCGACTATGTCGACATCCGCTTCCAGGAGGACGTCCGCTACAAGAAGCCGGTCGGCATCTACTGGTTGCAATCTGCGGCAGTCGAAGCCGCCGCGGCACTCAAGCTGCCGAAGGCCGAGTTGCGGATCTGGGTCTACCGGCTGCCGTCGCTGCTGGGGGCGATCGGCGCCGTGCTCATGACCTATTGGGCGGCGCTCGGCTTCGTCACGCGGCGCGGTGCGGTGCTCGCAGCGCTCTTGATGTGCGCCTCGGTGCTGCTCGGCGTCGAGGCGCGGCTCGCCAAGACCGATGCGATGCTGCTGTTCTGCGTGACCGCCGCGATGGGCGCGATGGCGCGGGCCTATCTGTCGTGGCAGCGCGCCGAGGACGAGACACATCCGCCCTGGAGCTGGCCCGCGATCTTCTGGACCGCGCTCGCCGTCGGGATCCTGATCAAGGGGCCGCTGATCCTGATGTTCGCCGGCCTGACCATCGTCGCACTGGCGATCCAGGACCGCGACGCCTCCTGGCTGTGGAAGCTGCGCCCGCTCTGGGGCCTGATGTGGATGCTGGTGCTGGTGCTGCCCTGGTTCGTCGCGATCTTCTGGCGCGCGGGCGATGCGTTCTTCGCGGACTCCGTCGGCGGCGACATGCTGAGCAAGATCGGCGCGCAGGAATCCCATGGCGCGCCGCCCGGACTGTACCTCGCGCTGTTCTGGATCACCTTCTGGCCGGGCGCGCCGCTCGCGGCAATGGCGGCGCCTGCGGTGTGGCGGGCGCGGCGTGAGCCCGGTGCGCAATTTCTGCTGGCCTGGCTGGTCCCGTCCTGGATCGTGTTCGAGGCGGTGCTGACCAAGCTGCCGCATTACGTGCTGCCGCTGTACCCGGCGATCGCGATCCTGACCGTCGGCGCGCTGGAGCGGCGCGTGCTGTCGCGCTCCTGGCTGATGCGCGGCTCGGCCTGGTGGTTCGCGATCCCGGCGGCCGCCTCGATCATCGCGGTGGTCGGCGCGGTGATGCTGACGCGGCAGCCGGCTTTCGTGGCCTGGCCGTTCATCGCGGCGTCCCTGATCTTCGGCCTGTTCGCCTGGTGGCTGTTCGACACCAACCACGCCGAGCGCTCGGTGCTGAACGCGCTGGTCGCAGCCTTGATGCTTGCGGTCGTGGTCTACGGCATCGTGCTGCCGTCGCTGACGCCGGTGTTTCCGAGCATCGAGGTCGCGCGTGCTCTGCGCAACGTCACCTGCGTCGGGCCGAAGGCGGCCGCCGCCGGCTATCACGAGCCGAGCCTTGTGTTCCTGACGGGCACCCAGACGCTGCTTACCGACGGCTCGGGCGCAGCGGACTTCCTGCGGCAGGGCAGCTGCCGCTTCGCGCTGATCGAGCAGCGCTCGGAGCGCAGCTTCGTGCAGCGCGCCGAGGCGATCGGGCTGCGCTACAAGGTCGGCGCCCGCATCGACGGCTACAATTTCTCGCAAGGGCGCGCGATCTCGATCTCGATCTTCCGCTCGGAAGGCACCGAATAGGATGCCGGCCTCGACCAACATCGCGCCGCGGCCGAGCTATCCCGCGCAGTTTCTGACCGTGACGGGGCGTGCGCTGGCGCAGCTCGTGCGTTCGCCCTCGCATTCGCGCCGCGCCGAGGCCGCGCGAAAGCTGGCGCGCCATTCGCTATGGCTCAGCGCAGCGGGCGCGGCCCTGGTCATCGCGCTGATGCTGGCGTTCGACCTGACCGAGATCCAGTTGATGCCGGCGCGCGGCACGCCCGGCCTGTGGCCGATCCGCATCCTGACCGATTTCGGCAAGGACGAGTATGTGCTCTCGGCGCTGGCCGTCGCCCTCGTGGCCGTGGCGCTCGTTGCGGCCGGCCTTTACGGCACCCGCCGCGCGTTGCTGCTCGGCCTCGGTACGCGGCTCCAGTTCCTGTTTCTCTCCGTTGCATTCTCGGTGTTGATCGCCGAGATCCTGAAATATCTCATTGGCCGCGGACGTCCGTTCGTCGGCGGCAAGGCCGACCCGTTCAACTTCATCCCGTTCGAGGGCAGCGGGGCCTATGCCAGCCTGCCATCCGGCCATGCGGTGACGGCGTTCGCGCTCGCTTTCGCGGTGTCGGCACTCTGGCCGCGGCTGCGCGTCTTCATGTTCACTTACGCAATCGTGATCCTGCTGACGCGCCTGGTGCTGCTCGCGCATCATCCGAGCGACGTCGTGGCCGGCGGCCTGATCGGCATGGTCGGCGCCATGGCGGTCCGCTACTGGTTCGCGGCCCGTAGGCTCGGCTTCGCCATCCGCGCCGATGGCAGCATCTTGGCCATTCCAGGACCGGTCGGCGGCCGCCTCAAAAGGGTTGCCCGCGGGGCCTCCGCCCCATAAAAGCGGCTGCCTGCCGGGGCCGCCGGTTCCCCGAGGCGCAGGCCAATTCCAACCACGAGCCTCATTTGTCGACGCCCCAGCCTTCGGTTTCCATCGTCGTTCCCGTGCGCAACGAAGCCGACAACATCGCGCCCCTGATCGAGGAGATCACCGCGGCGCTCGACAGCCGCTGGGATTACGAGATCATCTACGTCAATGACGGTTCGACCGATACGACCGGCGAGCGGCTCAAGGCCATCATGGCGCAGCGGGGCAATCTGCGTCAGCTCCGACATGCAAAATCCGGTGGCCAGTCCGCTGCCGTGCGCAGCGGCGTGCGTGCCGCGCGCGGCGCGATCGTGGCCACGCTCGACGGCGACGGCCAGAACAATCCGGCGTTCCTGCCGGACCTGATCGCGGCGGTCGAGAAGGGCGCCCATGTCGGGCTCGCCGCGGGCCAGCGCGTCGGACGCAAGGACACGGGCTTCAAGAAATTCCAGTCGCGCGTGGCGAACAAGGTCCGCAACGGCATCCTGAAGGACGGCACGCGCGACACCGGCTGCGGCCTGAAAGCATTCCGGCGCGAGGTCTTCCTCGCGATGCCCTATTTCGACGGGCTGCACCGTTTCCTGCCGGCACTGGTGCGGCGTGAAGGCTACGAGATCGCCTATGTCGACGTGATCGACCGGCCGCGCCGCTCCGGCGTGTCAAATTACGGTTTCTTCGACCGGCTATGGATCGGCATCATGGATCTGGCCGGCGTGTGGTGGCTGATCCGACGCAAGAAGCCGACGCCCGACGTGACCGAGGTGACACCTCATGACTAGCCTTCTCAACTATCTGCACGACGTCTTCGTCGTGAAATTCGACGCCTGGGTGATCCTGGGCTTCGTGGCGCAGGCGTTCTTCACCATGCGCTTCGTGGTGCAGTGGATCGCGTCCGAACGTGCGCGCAAGAGCGTCATGCCGGTCGCGTTCTGGTTCTTCTCGGTCGGCGGCGGTGCGCTGCTCCTGGTCTACGCGCTCTATCGCAAGGATCCCGTGTTCATCGCGGGCCAGGCGCTTGGCCTCGTCGTCTACCTCCGCAACGTCTATTTCATCATCATCAACGGCAAGCAGGTCTCGAGCGAATAGCTCGCTCTTGTGTGCCTCATCGGCATGAACAAGTTACAAGCTGTCCTGTTCACGTCAGTCCTTCTGGTCGGCCTGCTGTTACTCGGGCTCGGCCTGTTCGAGCTCGGCAGCACCGTCGCGTTCCTTGTGCGGGCCGAGCAGACCGAAGCGCGGTTCATGGGTGCCGTCGCGCGGACCGGCGGGAATCATGGCGGAACGTTTCTCTATCCGTCGTTTCAATTCACGACGATCGACGGGCGCTCGGTGACGTTCACGTCCTCGTCGGGCTCGACCGCTCAGCCTTATTCAGACCGCGAGCAGGTCAAGATAGCCTACGATCCACGGCGGCCCGAGGATGCGCGGCTGCTGTCGTTCCTGACGCTGTGGATCGCTCCGGTCCTGCTTTGCGGCGCGGGCCTGCTGCTGGCGGGCGGCGCGGTTCTTGTTCGCGCCGGGCTAGCGCGGCAACGCCGAGGCCGCGCCTGAGGCGGGCAGGGCGGCGGTCTCGGTCTCGGTCCTGCGATACGGCTCGCCCGCGGCATCCAGCACGGGATATGCGACCGAGCAGATGTGCGAATGGATGCGGCGCAGATCGCGCAGCACGTCGAGGTGCAGCGAGGTGGTCTCGATGGTCTCGGGGCGGCCCTCGCGCAGGCGGTCGAGATGGCGCTCGACGGCGGCAAGCTCGGTGTTCTTCAGCGTGGTCTTCTCCACCAGCAGCTTGCGCGCTTCATTCGCATCGCCCGACATGAACACGCCGAAGGCGATCCGCAGCGATTCCATCGTGCGCTTGTGGAAGGCGGCGAGTTCCTCGGAGCCCTCGGCCGAGAACTGGAAGCGGCGCTTGATCTTCTTGGTCGCAAGCTCGCTCAGGCTCTTGTCGATGATGTCGCCGATGTGCTCGAGGTTGATGGCGAAGGAGATGATCTCCATCGCGCGCCGCCCCTCGCTCTCGTCGAGGCTGCCCCGCATCAGTTTCGTCACGTACAGCTTGATGGCTTCATCCAGGCCGTCGACGACATTGTCCATCTTCGAGACCTGGTCGACCAGGGCGCGGTCGCCCGTCATCATCGCGGCCATGACCTTGCGCAGCATCACCTCGACGAAGTCGCCCATCCGCAGCGTTTCGCGGGCGGCGTCGGCGAGCGCCAGCGACGGCGTCTCCAGCGCGGTCTCGTCCAGATAGCGCGGGCGGGCCGGATCGGTCTCCTGGATGCGGGCGGGCAGGAGGCGGGTCAGCAGGCGCGACATGGTGTCGAGCAGGCCGATGAAGATGATGGCGGTGCCGACATTGAAGGCGATGTGGAAGGCGGCCGTCATCCTGGCGAGATCCGGCTGCCAGGCGTGCATGTGCTCCGCGATCACGCTCAGGAATGGCAGCACCAGTGCAATCCCGATCACGCGATTGACGAGATTGCCGACCGGCAGGCGGTAGCTCGCGGGATCGTCGCGCCTGGCCCCTTCGAACACGGGGTTGATGGCGCTGCCGAGATTGGCGCCGAGCACCAGAGCCAGGGCCGCGTAGGGCGTGATGAACTGCGAATAGGCCAGCGACATGATCAGCAGCACGCTGGCGACGCTCGAATGCACCGCCCAGGTGACGAGCGCCGCGATGACGATGCACAGGATGGGATCACCCGTGATCGCCGACATCACGACGCGCACGCCGGGTGCGTTCTCGGCCGGCGCCAGCGTGTCGAGCAGGATGTGCAGCGACAGCAGCATCAATCCGAGGCCGATGCAGACGCGGCCGACGTCCTTGATCCGCGAGCGCGGTCCGGAGCGGAAGGCGACGAGGCCGAGCACGAACAGCACGGGCGCGACGGCAGCAATGTTGAACGACAGCACCTGCACGATCAGCGTCGTGCCGACATTGGCCCCCAGCATGATGGCAAGCGCTGCGGCGAGGCTGACGAGGCCCTCGGCGGTGAACGAACTGGTGATCAGGGCGGTCGCGGTGCTGCTCTGGAGCAGCGCGGTGAGCCCGAGGCCGGCGGCGAACGCGCTGACGCGGTTGCCGAGCGCCTTGCCGAGCAGGCGGCGGAGGTCCGGGCCGAAGGCGCGCAGGATCCCGCTGTGGACCATGTGCAGTCCCCACAGCAACAGCGCCACGCCGCCCATCAGATCGAGCAGAACCAACGTTCCCATGCTCCGTGTCCGGATTGGAGTCGTTTGGTGAAGCTAGCGCCAAATGTCTGGGGATCAAACCATTTGTTGGCGCGTCGGCGTTAACGTTTGCGGCGGCTGCGCGTTCCCGCGGCGCGGATGCCGCGACCTCAGGCGCGATGCCTTTTGAGCAGGCTCACATTGCTGTCTTGAGGGCATCGAAGCCGCGATCGAGATCCGCTTTGAGGTCGTCGGTGCTTTCGAGCCCGATATGCAGACGCAGGGTCGGACCGCCCGGCGCCCACTTGGTCGCGGTGCGATAGCCGTCGCAGTCGAAGGGAATCGCAAGACTTTCGAAGCCGCCCCAGGAGAAGCCCATGCCGAACAGCTTGAGCGTGTTGAGCATGGTGTCGACGGCCTTCTGCGGGGCCGGCTTCAGCACGATGCTGAACAGGCCCGAGGCGCCGGTGAAGTCGCGCTTCCAGATCGCATGGCCCGGATCGGTCTCGAGCCCGGGATGCAGCACGCGCGCGACCTCGGGTCTGGCCGCGAGCCAGCGCGCCATGTCGAGGCCGGAACGATGATGCTGCGCCAATCGCACCGACAGCGTGCGCAGGCCGCGCAGCGCCAGGAAGACGTCGTCGGGGCCGGCGCAGACGCCGAGCAGGCGGATGCCCTCGGCGATCTGCGGCCACGCTTTTGCGTTGGCCGAGATGGTGCCGAACATGATGTCGGAATGGCCGCCGATATATTTGGTTGCCGCCTGCATGCTGATGTCGACGCCCTGCTCGAGCGAGCGATGATAGAGCGGGGTGGCCCAGGTGTTGTCGTCGATGACGAGCGCATCGCGCGCATGCGCGACCTCGGCGATGGCGCGGATGTCGGGCATCTCGAACGATTGCGAGCCCGGCGCCTCTACCAGCACCGCACGCGTGTTGGGCTTGAACAGCTTGTCGATGCCGGCGCCGATCAGCGGATCGAAATAGGTGGTCTCGACGCCGTAGCGGGCGAGCATGCCGTTGCAGAAATTGCGCGAAGGCCGATAGACATTGTCGCAGACCAGAATGTGGTCGCCGGTCTTCAGCACCGAGAGCAGGGTGGTGGAGATCGCCGACAGCCCGGATGGCACGATGCCGACGCCGGCGCATTGCGGCCCCTCCAGCGCCATCAGCGTGTCCTGGAACGCCCTGGTCGTCGGGGTGCCGTGGCGGCCATAGGTGAACTCGCCGCGATGGGCATGCAGGTCCTCGGCGGTCGGATAGAGCACGGTCGAGCCGTGGAACACCGGCGGATTGACAAACCCCTTCTGCGCCTTGGTGTCGCGGCCAGAGGTGACCAGCCGGGTCTCGGCCTGCTGCTGGGAGGGGTGCGAGGAATCCATGCGCCTGCTTTCAAAACTGCGTTTCCGGCGGGCGCGATGCGCCCCGCTGGCCGGCCGAAAGGCCGCTGTCGTTAATAACAGAACACAGAAGAGTCCCGTCAACCCCTTGACCCGGCTCGCCAGTCGTTCTGTGATGCGTAGGTGCTATTCAGTCGCCGCATGTTGAGGGGCCTGCCGCGACCTTCGATCCATCGTCTGACCGGACCTTGCGCCACAGCCATAATGGCGGGCGCCTGCGGCGGGGATTAAGGTATGGCCTCCCGAGATCGGCGAGTGTTCGGCAAAGTTTTCCAGCATGACTCTTGCAAGGCTCACCCTGGCAGAGACGATCCTGAGACAACATTCCTGACCTTGAGACGACCCTTGAAAGGCCTTCCCCCCCATGAAACGCGTAACCCTGGCTCTCACTCTTGCTCTCGCCGCCGGCCTGACTGCCCAAGCCGCCGATGCGCAAACGCTCAAGACCGTCAAGGACCGGGGCACGCTGTCCTGCGGCGTCAGCCAGGGCCTGCCGGGCTTCTCCGCGCCCGACGACAAGGGCAACTGGACCGGGCTCGACGTCGACGTCTGCCGTGCGATCGCGGCCGCCATCTTCAACGATCCGACCAAGGTCAAGTTCGTGCCGACCTCGGCCAAGGACCGTTTCACGGCGCTGCAATCCGGCGAAATCGACGTGCTCTCGCGCAACACCACCTGGACCATCTCGCGCGACACCTCGCTGGGCGCCAACTTCACCGGCGTGACCTATTATGACGGGCAGGGCTTCATGGTGAAGAAGTCGCTCAAGGTGAATTCCGCCCTCGAGCTCAACAGCGCCTCGGTCTGCGTGCAGACCGGCACCACCACCGAGCAGAATCTGGCCGACTACTTCAAGGCCAACAACATGAAGTACGAGGTAATCGCGTTCGGCACCAACGACGAGACGGTCAAGGCCTATGAGGCCGGCCGCTGCGACGTGTTCACCACCGACCAGTCGGGCCTCTATGCCAACCGCCTCAAGCTCGCCAATCCCAATGACCACATGGTGCTGCCCGAAATCATCTCGAAGGAGCCTCTCGGCCCGATGGTGCGCCACGGCGACGACCAGTGGTTCGACATCGTGAAATGGACGCTGTTTGCCCTCGTCACCACCGAGGAGCTCGGGGTGACCTCGAAGAACGTCGACGAGAAGGCGAAACTCGAAAGCCCTGAGTTGAAGCGCGTGCTCGGCAGCGACGGCAATTTCGGCGAACAGCTCGGCCTGACGAAAGACTGGGTGGTGCGGATCGTGAAGGCGGTCGGCAATTACGGCGAGGTGTTTGATCGTAACGTCGGCGCGGGCTCGCCGCTCGCCATCAATCGCGGCCTCAACAATCTCTGGAACAAGGGCGGTCTCCAGTACGCGCCGCCGATCCGCTGATCCCGCTTGAGCGGCACGCGGCGATGAGCACCGAGGCTCGAAAACCGCCGGCCCAGATCGCGCTGAAGATCAGGCGCATTCTGGGCGGCAAGGCAGGCTGGAACGGCGTCGCCGTCCAGTTTGCCTTCGCGGCGATCCTGGGCTGGATCGGTTATGAGATCGTCTCCAACGCCCGCGCCAACCTCGAAAACCAGCACATTGCCGCCGGCTTCGGCTTCCTCAGGAACAATGCCGGCTTCGACGTCAACCAGACCCTGATCTCCTACACCGGCTCGGACACGTTCCTGCGCGTGTTTATCGTCGGGCTTCTGAACACGCTCGTGGTCTCGGTGGTCGGCATCTTTTTCGCCACCGTGATCGGCTTTATCGTCGCGCTGTGCCGGCTGTCGCCCAACTGGCTGCTGTCGCGCATCGGCGAGCTCTATGTCGAGATCATCCGCAACCTGCCGCTGCTGTTCCAGATCCTGTTCTGGTACCTGGCGGTGCTCGCGGCGCTGCCAAATCCCCGGCAGAGCATTTCGCTGCTCGGCATCGCCTTCGTCAGCAATCGGGGCCTCGTCATTCCCCGTCCGATCGGCGAGAGCGGGTTCGAGCCGTTCCTGGCGATGCTGGTCCTCGGCATCGTCGCATCGCTGGCGTTGCGCTTCCATGCGCGGCGCGCGCTGTTCCAGCGCGGGCAGGTGATCCGCATCTGGCCCTATGTGCTGGGCCTGCTGTTCGGGCTGCCGCTGGTCACGATGCTGGTGTTCGGTCTGCCCTTCACCTTCGAGCTGCCGCAGCTCAAGGGCTTCAATTTTGCCGGCGGCTCGCGGATCATCCCGGAGTTCGTGGCGCTGACGGTCGCCTTGTCGACCTATACCGCCGCCTTCATCGCCGAGATCGTGCGCGCCGGAATCCTGTCCGTGCACAAGGGACAGATGGAGGCGGGGTCCTCGCTGGGCTTGAGCCGCGGCACAACGCTCCGGCTGATCGTCGTGCCACAGGCGATGCGCGTCATCGTGCCGCCGCTGACCAACCAGTATCTCAACCTCACCAAGAACTCCTCGCTGGCGGTCGCCATCGGCTATCCCGACCTGGTGTCGGTGTTCGCCGGCACCTCGCTGAGCCAGACCGGACAGGCGATCGAGATCATCGCCATGACGATGGGCGTCTATCTCTTGATCTCGCTCGTCACCAGCGCCGTCATGAGCGTCTACGGTTGGCGCGTCAGCCGGAGTCTGGGCGCATGACCGACATCACCTCGTCCAGCTTCGTTCGCCAGGACCTGCTCACCGAGCGTCCCGCGCCGGTGAAGACCACGGGCTTCGTCGGCCTGATGCGCACGCGCCTGTTCAACTCGCCGACCAACATTCTGCTCACGATCGTGGGCGCCCTGCTGCTCTGGTTCACCATCATTCCCTCGGTCAGGTTCCTGATGGTCGATGCGGTCTGGGCCGGCAAGGATCGCACGGCCTGCCTGGCCGAGAATGCCGGATTTGCGGTCGGCGCCTGCTGGCCCTACATCCAGGCCAAGCTGCCGCAACTGATCTACGGCTTCTATCCCGAGGCCGAGCGCTGGCGGGTCAACCTCACGCTCATCCTGGCGGCGGTCCTGCTGGTGCCGCTGCTCGTTCCGCGCCTGCCGTCGAAAGGGCTGAACGCCGGCCTGTTCTTCTTCGCCTTTCCGGTGGTCGCATTCTTCCTGCTGCGCGGCGGCGGCATCACCGGCTTTGGCCTGAGCTGGACGGCCGGCCTCCTGCAATTGTTCGACGACAGCATCATCGGGGCAGGGCAGGCCCTGCTCAATCTCAGCAAGACGTCGGCCATCGCCCCATTGCTGTGGGTCGTTGGCAACCTCGTCGTGCTTGTCGGCACGGCGATCTACTGGCTGATCTTTCCGCTGACCTGGCTGCGCGATCAGCTCCAGGGAACGGGCCAGTCGGTCTGGGTCGATTTCGCCATCACCGCGGTGATCGTCTCCCTGATCGCCTTCCTTCTCGGCGGTGGTGTGCGCGCCGGCTGGCGTGCGCTCGCATCGAGCATTGCCACCTTCGTCGCCATCGCCATCGTGATCAAGCTGATGGGGCTCGATCATGGCGGGCTGCCGGTCGTGGAGACGAGCCTGTGGGGCGGCCTGCTGGTGACGCTGGTGGTGTCCGTCACCGGCATCGTCACCTCGCTGCCGATCGGCATCGCGCTGGCGCTGGGCCGCCGCTCCACCATTCCGCTGATCCGGATCTTCTCGATCGCCTTCATCGAGTTCTGGCGCGGCGTGCCGCTGATCACCGTGCTGTTCTTCGCGACCTACATGCTGCCTCTGTTCCTGCCCGGCAATTTCACCGTTGACGGTCTGGTGCGTGCGCTGATCGGCATCGCGCTGTTCACGGGCGCCTATCAGGCCGAGAACGTTCGCGGCGGGCTTGCTGCTATCCCGCGCGGGCAGGGCGAGGCCGCGGCCGCCCTCGGGCTGTCCTGGTGGAAGACGACCTCGCTGATCGTGCTGCCGCAGGCGCTGCGCCACGTCATTCCGAACCTCGTCAACAGCTTCATCTCGCTGTTCAAGGACACCTCGCTGGTCTCGATCGTGGCGCTGTTCGACCTCCTGGGCTCGCTCAGGGCCTCGTTCTCGGATCCGAAATGGTCGACGCCGTCCACGGCGTTCACGGGTTTCGCGTTCGCGGGGATCATCTATTTTCTGTTCTGCTTCGGAATGTCACGCTACTCGCTGTTCGTCGAGCACCGCCTCAACGCCCACCGCCGCAACTGATCGAGGCCACCATGTCCGACCCCATCGTCAAGATTTCCGGCCTGAACAAATGGTACGGCGAATTTCACGTCCTGCGCGACATCGACCTCGAGGTGAAGAAGGGCGAGCGCATCGTGATCTGCGGGCCCTCGGGCTCCGGCAAGTCCACGCTGATCCGCTGCATCAACGCGCTGGAGGAATTCCAGGAGGGCGAGATCGTCGTCGACGGCATCGCGCTCGGGCCGAACCTCAAGCATGTCGACGCGGTGCGCCGCGAGGTCGGCATGGTGTTCCAGAGCTTTAACCTGTTCCCGCATCTGACGGTTCTGGACAATTGCACGCTGGCGCCGATCTGGGTCCGCAACATCCCCAAGAGGGATGCCGAGGCAACCGCGATGAAATTCCTGGAGCGGGTCAAGATCCCGCACCAGGCCAACAAGTTTCCGGGCCAGATGTCGGGTGGCCAGCAGCAGCGCGTCGCGATCGCGCGCGCGCTGACGATGAACCCGAAGGTGATGCTGTTCGACGAGCCGACCTCGGCGCTCGACCCCGAGATGGTCAAGGAGGTCCTCGACACCATGGTCGACCTCGCCGGGGAGGGCATGACCATGCTGGTCGTGACCCACGAGATGGGATTTGCCCGCGAGGTCGCCAACCGCGTCGTGTTCATGGACGCCGGCCAGATCATCGAGGCCAATACCCCGAACGAGTTCTTTGCCGCCCCCCAGCACGCCCGCACAAAACTGTTCCTGAGCCAGATTCTGCGGTGAGCGCCTGAAAATCCGGCGGCCTCGCTGCTCCAACCGACCCACCAGCTTCGCACCATGCGAATCAGCTTGCCTCTTTTCGGACCATCCTCCGGAGAGAGACCTTGCAGAGCAGTGTCGGCGCGCGCGCATACCAGAATGCGCGATTGGAAAAGAAGCTGAGGAAGCAGGCGGACGCCGTCATGTCCTTCGCGATCGAGGCGCTTGGGCAGGGCAGATTTGACGAAGTCGAGATCCTTTGCCGCGAGATCCTGAAGGAGGTTTCGGATCACTTCCACGCCACGCACCTGCTCGGCCTGCGCGCGTTCGACGGCGGGTGGCTCGAGGACGCGCAATTCCTGCTTGAGCGCGCGGTTGCACTCGATCCGCGTTCGCCCGATGCCCATGGCAATCTCGGGGCCGTGTATTTCGCGCTCGAGAGGTTCAAGGATGCCCGCGCATGCCAGGAGAAGGCCATTGCGCTGAAGCCGAATTGTCCGATCACCCTGACCAATCTCGGCAATATGCTGCTGCACCTCGGCCTCGCCAAGGAGGCGATCGAACTGCACGAGCGCGCCACCAGGCTGAAGCCGAACTATGCCGATGCATTTTGCAACCGCGGGATGGCGGAACTGATGATCGGCCAGTTTGAGCGCGCCGGGGTGGACTTCGATCGCGCCCTGTCGTTTCAGCCGCGTCACGCCGAAGCGATCGCCGGCAAGGCCATGGTGAGCCTCGAGCTCCGGCACTTCGAGGCGGCGGAGGCCGCCTTCGAAGCTTCGCTCGCGCTCAAGCCGGGCTCACCGCGGATTCTGGTGCAGCGCGGACGGCTCCATTTGACCCTGTACCGGCTGGAGCAGGCGGCCGCGGATTTCGATGCAGCGCTGGCGCAATCGCCACGGAACGAGCTCGCGCTGTGCTGGAGGGCGCAGGTCGACATTATGGTGAGGAACACGGCGGGGGCGATGGCGGGCGTCAAGACCCTGCTTGAGGTCAATCCGCAATCCGAGGCGGGCATGTCGCTCCTGGCCTCTTGCTATGCGAACCAGGGAGACATCGCGACGGCGCTCGAATATCTCGATGCGGCGCTGGCGATCGCGCCGGACTTTCCGGAGGCCATCGGATACAAGATTTTCGTGCTGGATTACCTGCCGGAGGCCGATTTCGTGGTCCAGCAGGCGGCACGAAAATATTGGTGGGATCAGATCGGCGCCAAGCTTCCGCAAAGGACCCTGTCGCCGCGCGATCTCGATCCGGACAGACGAATCGTGATCGGATATGTCGCGTCCGAATTCAGGCAGCATTCGGCGGCGTACACCCTGTTGCCGGTGATGCGCCATCACGATCACGCCAAGTTCAAGATCGTCTGCTATTCCTGCTGGCCGTTGCAGGATGGGATGACCGAGAAGTTCAAGGCTTGCGCAGACGTCTGGGTCGAGGCCGCGCAGTTTTCGGACGATGAACTGGCCGATCGTATCCAGGCCGACGGGATCGATATTCTGATCGATGTGTCCGGACATACGACCGGCAGCAGGCTCCATGTTTTCTCGCGGAAGCCGGCCCCCATCCAGGTCACGGGCTTCGGGCACGCAACAGGCACGGGCCTTCAGACGATGGACTACGTGCTCGCGGATCCGATCTTCATTCCGCAGTCGGCGCGCCACCTGCTGGCCGAAAAGGTCTATGACCTGCCGAGCCTGATCACGATCGATCCCATCCTGGACGTGCCACCTTCTGAGCTTCCCATGCTCCGCAACGGCTATGTGACCTTCGGTGTGTTCAACCGCATCTTGAAGATCTCGGACGAGGCCATCCGGGTGTGGTCGAAGGTGATGCGTGAGGTGGCGGGATCGAAGATCATCATCAAGAACGGGCTGCTCGACGATCCGATGCTGCGCGACGGTCTGATCGCGCGGTTCGTGGCACAGGGCATCGCCGAGGAGAACGTCATCTGCATGGGCTCGACCTCGCGCCGCGAGCATTTGCGGGCCTTTGCCAAAGTCGACATTTCGCTCGACACCTTCCCGCAAAACGGTGGCATCAGCACCTGGGAATCCCTCTATGCGGGCGTCCCGGTCGTCGCCAAGCTCGGCAACGGCTCCTCGTCGCGCGCCGGCGGCTCCATCGTGGCGGCCGTCGGTCTCGGCGACTGGGTTGCCGATGACGACGAGGGCTATGCCGCGATCGCGTGCAAATTTGCCGCGCAGCCTGCTCATCTGGCGAAGCTGCGCGCGGATCTGCCGGCGCAGATCGCCAATTCACCCGCCGGCAACGTCGAGATCTACACGCGTGAGGTCGAGGCGGGATATCGCCAGTTCTGGCGCGACTATTGTGCCGAGGCCTCGGAAACATGCGACGTTGCGTAGGCACGTCCGCCGCGCCGGACCGGGACGTCCGAGGCCTGAGATCATCGACATCAGCTCTGGATGGTGCATGCCCGAGGCTGGTCCCGAGCCAGATCCCGCGCGGGGCACCGGAAGATCCCGGGGTGTTGCCGGTCCAGCCGATCGGGCGGCCTCGGCCGCGAATCAGTTAGACTCTCGGTAAGGCCATCCTCCGGAGAGTAACCTTGCAGAACAGCGGCGGCGCGCGCGCATTCCAGAACGCGCGATTGCAGAAGAAGTTGATGAAGCAGGCGGATGCCATCATCTCCGCCGCGGCCGCCGCCTATGGCCAAGGCAAATTTGCCGAGACAGAGGCGCTATGCCGTGAGATCCTGAAAGCGCTTCCGGATCATGTCGACGCCTTGCACCTGCTCGGGATGTGTGCGCATGACGGCCGCCGCCTGGAGGAGGCCCGGGAGCTGCTCGAGCGCGTGATTGCGCTCGATCCGCGCCTGCATGACGCCCATAACAACCTGGCGACCGTGCACTTCGACCTCGGTAATTTCGAGGAGGCGCGGCGGTGTCAGGAGAGGGCCATCGCGCTGAAGCCGAATTTCGTGGTCGCGCTGACCAACCTCGGCAATACGCTGATGCATCTGGGGCAGTACGAACAGGCGCTCGAACTGCACGAGCGCGCAATCAAGATCAAGCCGGACTACGCCGATGCGTTCTGCAATCGCGGAATGGTCGAGATAGTGCTTGGACAGATCATGCGCGCCAAGGAAAGTTTCGATCGCGCCTTGCTGTTTCAGCCGCGTCACGCCGAGGCAATTGTCGGCAGCAGCATGGTCTGCATGGAGCTCCGGCACCACGAGGAGGCGGCAGCCAAGCTTGCCACGGCGCTCGCGATCAAGCCCGGCTCGCCGAGGATTCTGGCCCAGCGAGGGCGGCTCAGTTACGAGTTGCAGCGCCTGGAGCCGGCGCTTGCGGATTTCGAGGCCGCGCTTGCCATTTCGCCCAAGCTCGAACTGGCCCTCCGGGGCAAGGCACAGGCCTGCCTCGTGATGGGGAAGACCGCGCAGGCGATGGCGGCCGCAACGGCCTTGATCGAGCAAAATCCGCGCTCCGAGGTCGGCTTGGCGTTGATGGGATTTTCTCATTCAAATCAGGGAGAGATGGACGCCGCGATCGAATATCTCGATCGTGCGCTGGCGATCCGCCCGGACTATGGAGATGCGATCAGGGGCAAGATCTTCTTGCAGGACTACCGCGCCGAGGCCGATTTCGCGCTCCAGCAGGCGGTACGACGAGATTGGTGGGACTTGATCGGCTCCAGGCTGCCGCGGCGGACGCTGCCGAAGCGGCCGCTCGATCCGGACAAGCAGATTGTGGTCGGCTATGTCGCTGCCGAATTCCGGCAACACTCGGCGGGCCTCACCTTGCTACCGGTGCTGCGCCATCATGATCACGCCAACTTCAAGATCATCTGCTATTATTCCTGGCCGGGAGCGGACGAGTACACCGCCATGTTCAAGTCGCTGGCGGACGTCTGGGTCGACGCCTGGGACCTTTCGGACGACGAACTCGCCGATCGCATTCAGGCTGACAATGTCGACATCCTGATCGACGTTTCGGGCCATACGACCGGTAACAGGTTGCAGGTTTTCGCGCGAAAGCCTGCCCCGATCCAGGCCACTGGGTTCGGACACGCGACGGGCACGGGCATGCAGACCATGGACTATGTGCTCGCGGATCCCGTTTTCATTCCGCCGTCGGTCCGGCATCTGTTTCCCGAAAAGATCCACGATCTGCCGTGCCTGATCACGATGGAGCCCGTCTCGGATCTGCAGCCGTCCGAGTTGCCGATGCTCCGCAACGGCTACGTCACCTTCGGCGTGTTCAACCGCATCTACAAGATATCGGATGATGCGATCCGTGTGTGGTCGCGGATCATGCGCGAGGTTCCGGGATCCAAGATCGTCCTCAAGCACGGTCTGCTCGATGATCCCCTGCTGCGCGATAGCCTGATCGCGCGTTTCGTGGCGCAGGGCATTGCCGAGGAGAATATCACGTGCCTCGGCACCACCTCGCGCAACGACCACCTGATGGCCTTTGACAAGATCGATATTTCGCTCGACACGTTCCCACAGAATGGCGGCATCAGCACCTGGGAGTCCCTCTACAAGGGCGTTGCCGTCGTCGCCAAGCTCGGCATTGGAGCCTCTTCGCGTGCCGGCGCCTCCATCGTGGCCGCCGTCGGTCTCGGCGACTGGGTCGCCGAGGATGACGATGGCTATGTCGAGATCGCCCGCAAGTTTGCATCGCAGCCCGATTATCTGGCGAAGTTGCGCGCGGGATTGCCGGCTCAGATCGCAGCCTCGCCCGCCGGCAATGTCGAGATCTACACGCGTGAGCTCGAAGCGGGTTACCGCCAGTTCTGGCGAGACTATTGTGCCGCCGCCTCGGAGAGCGGCGACGCTGCGGTAAGCCGGACAGACGCACCTAGCGGTTCCTGAGCCGGATCCTGCAGCGAGCCCCGGAATAGCCCGGAAGGATTTCCGGTCCCGCCGACCGGCCGGCCCGCCGCGCGAATCAGTTAGACTCGCCGCGGGCCATCTTCCGGAGAGACACCTTGCAGAGCAGCGCCGGCGCGCGCGCATTCCAGAATGCGCGATTGCAGAAGAAATTGAAAAAGCAGGCGGACGCCGTCATCTCTGCCGCGGCAAGCTCCTATGGCCAGGGCAGGTATGCGGAGACCGAGGCGCTCTGCCGCCAGATCGTGCAAGCCGTTCCGGATCATTTCGACGCCACGCACCTGCTCGGCCTGTCTGTGCAACAGGGCGGGCGCCTGGAAGAGGCGCAACAGCTGCTCGAGCGCGCGATCGCGATCGATCCGCGTTCGCACGAGGCCCACAACAATCTCGCGGCCGTGTACGTCGTTCTTCAGAAATTCGAGGCCGCTCGCGCCTGTCAGGAGAAGGCGATCGCGCTGAAGCCGAATTTCACGCCGGCCCTGACCGGCCTCGGCAATACCTTGCTCAACATGAACCTGCCCGAGCAGGCGATCGAGATGTACGATCGCGCGATCAGGCTAAAGCCTGACTATGCCGACGCGTTCTGCAACCGTGGCCTGGCCGAGCTTGCGCTGCGCCAGCTTGATCGCGCCAGGCAAAGTTTCGAGCGGGCGCTGCTGTTTCAGCCGCGAAACGTGGAGGCGCTCGTCGGCAAAGGTTTGGTCAATATCGAGCTCAAGAACTTCGACGAGGCAAAGGGCGCGCTCGAGGCGGCGCTCGCGATCAGGCCAGGTTCGGCGAAGATCCTGGCGAACCGCGGACGGCTAAATTTTGAGATGTCGAGGTTGGAACAGGCGGCTGCGGATTTTGACGCAGCCCTTGCGATTTCGCCCAAGCTCGAGGTGGCCTTGCAGGGGAAGGCGCAAGTCTCGCTCGCCGTGGGAAATACGGCGCAGGCGATCCTGGCCTGCACCACGTTGCTGGAGGAAAATCCGCGCTCCGCGAGCGCGATGGCGCTGATGAGTGCTTGTTTTGCAAACCAGGGAGAGATCGCACCGGCGATCGAATTGCTGGATGCCGCGCTGGCCATTGTGACGGATGCCAGCCTGATCGGGCGGAAGATCTTTTTCCTGGACTATCTCTCCGAGACGCCGATTTCGCTGTTCAGCAGGCCGTCCGAACGCAGTGGTGGGACGCAATCGGCGTCAAATTGGCGCAAAGGAAGCTCGCGCCCCGGCAGTTCGATCCCGACAGGAGGATCGTGATCGGCTATGTCGCTGCCGAGTTCTGGTTCCACTCGGCAGGGTTCACGCTGTTGCCGGTGCTCGCTCATCACGATCATAGCAAATTCGAAATCGTCTGCTATTCGTGCTCACCGGTACGAGATGAAGTGACCGCCAAATTCGAGTCGCTGGCGGACGTCTGGGTCGAGGCCGGGCGGCTCTCGGACGATCAATTGGCCGATCGCATCGAGGCCGACAAGGTCGATATCCTGATCGACGTGTCCGGACACACGACCGGCAATAGGCTCCCTGTCTTTGCGCGGAAGCCGGCCCCCATCCAGGTCTCTGGATTCGGACACGCGACCGGCACTGGCCTTCGGACCATGGACTATGTGCTCGCGGATCCGGTCTTCATTCCGCAATCGGCCCGCCATCTGTTGGCCGAGAAGGTCCATGATCTGCCCTGCCTGATCACGATCGATCCGATCCTGGATGTGCCGCCCTCGGAGCTTCCGATGCTCCGCAATGGCTACGTGACCTTCGGCGTGTTCAACCGGATTTACAAGATTTCGGATGAGGCGATCCGCGTTTGGTCGCGCGTCATGCGTGAGGTGACCGGGTCGAAAATCATCATCAAGCATACTATGCTTGACGATCCCTTGGTGCGCGACCGCCTGATCGCGCGGTTCGTGGCGCATGGCGTCGCCGAAGCAAACATCACTTGCCTGGGCTCGAGCCCGCGCGCCGAGCATCTGCGGGCCTTTGCCAATGTCGATATTTCGCTCGACACGTTCCCGCAAAATGGCGGCGTCAGCACCTGGGAATCCCTCTATGCGGGCGTTCCGGTCGTCGCCAAGCTCGGTAAAGGTGCCTCCTCGCGCGCCGGTGCCTCCATCGTGGCGGCCGTCGGTCTTGTCGACTGGGTTGCCGATGACGACGCGGGCTATGCCGCGATCGCGTGCAAATTTGCGGCGCAGCCCGCTCATCTGGCGAAGTTGCGCGCGGATTTGCCGGCTCAGATCGCGGCCTCGCCCGCCGGCAATGTCGAGATCTACACGCGCGAGGTCGAAGCGGGTTATCGCCAGTTCTGGCGCGACTATTGTGCGGTTGCCTCGGAACGCGGCGAGGTGGCGTGAACCAGCCGAACCGCGACGATCAAACGAAGGGCGGCTTGATGTTGCTGCGCTTCTCCAGCCATTCCGGCACCGGAAGGTTCTTGGCGCGCATGAAGTCCGCATTGAACAGTTTTGACTGATAGCGGCTGCCGGAATCGCAGAGCACGGTGACGATGGTCTTGCCGGGGCCGAGCTGCTTGGCGAGGCGTATCGCGCCGGCGATGTTGATGCCGGTCGAGCCGCCGAGGCACAGGCCCTCGTGCTGGAGCAGGTCGTAGATTTCCGTGACGGCGTCAGTGTCGGGAATGAGATAGGTGTCATCGACCTTCGCGCTCTCGACGATCGCGGTCGCCCGGTTGAGGCCGATACCTTCGGTGATCGAACCGCCCGGCGTCGCCTTGGCTTCGCCGGTCCTGAAATACTCGAACATCCCGGCACCATGCGGGTCGGCGCAGGCGATCCGGACGTTCTTGTTCTTTTCCTTCAGAAGGCGGCTGACGCCGGCGAGCGTGCCGCCGCTGCCGACCGAGCAGACGAACCCGTCGACCTTGCCGCCGGTCTGCTCCCAGATCTCCGGCCCCGTGGACTCGTAATGCGCTTTCGCATTGTCGAGATTGTTCCACTGGTCGGCGAACAGCACGCCGTTAGGCTCGGTCTTGCGCAGCTCGTCGGCGAGCCGGCGGCCGACATGCTGGTAGTTGTTGGGATTGGCGTAAGGAAGCGCCGGCACCTCGATCAGCTCGGCGCCGCACAGCTTGAGAAAGTCCTTCTTCTCCTGGCTCTGCGTCTCCGGGATCACGATCAGCGTGCGATAGCCGCGCGCACTCGCCACGACCGCGAGCCCGATGCCGGTATTGCCGGCGGTCGCTTCCACCACGAGGCCGCCGGGCTTGAGCTCGCCGCGCTTCTCGGCCTCCAAGATCATCCACTTGCCGGCGCGGTCCTTCACCGACTGGCCGGGATTCATGAATTCGGCCTTGCCCAGAATGGTGCAGCCGGTCGCCTCCGAGGCGCGTTTGAGCTTGATCAGCGGGGTGTTGCCAATGGCTTCGACAACGTCGTTTCGAATGGTCATGTCAGGGGGAAATCACTGGCAAGGGGTTGATCAGGTTGGCCAGAACCTAGTGCCTGGGAGGCCAAAGGGGAAGGCTTTTGCGCTGCGGCGAAACGGGTGGAAGTGCCCCTCCGGGCAACCATATTTCGGGGGAAGATGAGCGCGGGCGATCCTGAGCTGCGGCGCCGGATTTCGGTGGAATGATTTGTCCGACAACTGTCAGGGCATGGAAGATAATGGTCGTCGCGATCAACCTTGGCGCCCAATCTCCGCCGGGGCGAGATGGCGGACGACACGTCTGCACAACAGCTGCATATTCCTTCTCGATCACTGCCGGCTTCGTGACGATGGCCCGCCGCGGTTTGAGGTGGAGCCAAAGCCGCATAAAGCTTGTTGCCGACCAATGCTCCGCCGGATCAAACGGATCCGTGTGGGTGTGGCGCCAATATCACATGAAATCTTGGTAAGCTTGAATCCGCTTCGCGATGGCGGAAAAATACGAGAAGTCTTTGCAAGACAGCCATATCTTGCACTTTCATGGCGCGGATATCCGCGCATCCGGGTCGCCATCTCGCACCTGCGGGACTGTCCCGCTGTTCCGCGCCCGGCTAGTATGAAGCTCAAAGTTCCGCTGAAAGCATCACCGTTGTGATCGAGCTACACGAAGCCCCCCGACTGTCCGGCCGCGAATCGGTTAATCCGGCTGCGCGGTGGCGGCTCGGTCTGCCCGGCGGGGGGTGGAAGTGACACAGCATGTTCTGGCGACCGTCATGCGGCGGTCTCTAGGTTCTGCGTCCCGGACGCGTCGTGCGGCGCGCTGGCTTGCCGTGCTGTGCCTCGCCGCCGGTTCAGGCGGTTGCGTGCTGACGCAGGATCTTCCGGATCCCGCGCTCGATGTTCCCACGCAGTACAAATACGCCGGGAAGGGGGATACGCCGCCGTCGCTGGATTGGTGGCGCGGCTTCCGTTCCGCCGAGCTGACGCAGCTGATGGAGGAGGCGCAGACCGTCAACCTCGACATCGCCGCCGCCGTCTCGCGCATCGTCCAGGCGGACGCCCAGGCGCGGCAGGCGGGCGCCGCGCTGCTGCCGAGCGTGTCGACCGGCGGATCGGAAACCTATTCACGCACCTCGGGCTCGTCATCCTCGGGTCTCACCAACGGCGGCCGCGAGGTCGTCAATTATTCGGCTTCGCTGAGCGCGAGCTACCAGCTCGATTTCTGGGGCCAGAATCGCGACGCACTCCAGACCGCGGAGGAGACAGCGAACGCCAACCGTTTCGATCGTGACGTCGTCGCGCTCACGACGCTGGCGAGTGTCGCCAACGCCTATTTCCAGGTGCTGACCTCGCAGGATCGCCTCAGGACCTCCCAGCGCAACATCGCGAGCGCGCAACGCATCCTCGATGCCGTCAAGGAGCGTCGCAAGGCCGGCACCGGCACCGATCTCGACGTTGCCCAGCAGGAGAGCGTGGTCGCCAACCAGAAGGCGCTGGTGCCGCCGCTGCGCCAGACGCTCGACCAGAACGTCAACGCGCTCGCCGTGCTGGTCTCGCGCCCGCCCGAGAGCGTGCGCGTGCTCGGCGGCTCCCTGGACCGGATCGCGATCCCGCGCGTGACGCCCGGCCTGCCGTCGGAGCTGCTGACGCAGCGGCCGGACATCCGCCGGCAGGAGGCGCAGCTCGCCTCGGCGACCGCGAACATCGGCAATGCCCGCGCGCAGTTCTTTCCGACCATCCAGCTCACCGGCAATGGCGGCTATCAGAGCTCGGCGCTGGTGTCGCTGTTCCAGCCGCATGCGGCCTTCTTCCAGCTGGTCGGCAGTGCCACCCAGCCGATCTTCGACGGCGGCAAGATCCTCGGCAATTTCGAATTTGCCAAGGCGCGGCAGGACGAACTGCTCCAGACCTACCGCAAGACCATCGTCCAGGCCTTCGCCGACGTCGACAATGCGCTGTTCTCGATCAAGCAGACTACGATCAAGCTGCAATTGCAGCGCGATGTCGTCACCGCCTCGCGGCGCGCGTTCGATCTGTCGGAGCAGCAATTGCGCGCCGGCACCGCCGATATCGTGACCGTGCTCAACACCCAGCTGACCCTGTTCCAGGCGGAAGACGCGCTGTCGCAGGCCCAACTCGCACGGCTTCTCGCCATCGTCAGCCTGTATCAGGCGCTCGGCGGCGGCTGGGAACCGAGGATGGAGAAACCGGTCAATGCTCTTTAAGCCGGATAAGAAGGTTGACGCGAAGGCGGGGACGGTGAGGAAATCGTCGCGCGGCGGCTTCATCCTGACTCTGGTCACGCTCGCGATCCTCGGCGGCCTCGGCTATCTCGGCTGGACCGTGTGGCATCAGCAGCCGCAGCAGGCGAACGGCCGCAACCAGCGCCCCGATCTGCCGGTGCCGGTGCTGGCGGCAACGCCCCGCATCCAGGACGTCCCGGTCTATCTCGACGGCGTCGGCGCGATCCGCGCGCTCAACACCGTTACCGTGCGCTCGCAGGTCGACGGCAAGCTGATCGCGGTCAATTTCACCGAAGGCCAGGACGTCAAGAAGGGCGACGTGGTCGGCGAGATCGATCCCGCGCTCTATCAGGCGACGTACGATCAGGCGGTCGCCAAGAAGGCGCAGGACCAGGCCCAGCTCGCCAACCAGCGCATTGACCTCACCCGCTATGAGCAGCTCGCCGCCTCCAACGCCGGCTCCAAGCAGCAGGCCGATACGCAGCGCGCGCTGGTCGCCCAGACCGAGGCGCTGGTGAAGGCCGACCAGGCCGCGATCGACAATGCGGCGGCGACGCTGAGCTATACCAAGATCGTTGCGCCGATCTCGGGGCGCGCCGGCCTGCGCCAGGTCGACCAGGGCAACATCATCCACGCCGCCGACACCACCGGCCTCGTCGTCATCACGCAATTGCAGCCGATCGCGGTGTGGTTCAGCCTGCCGCAGCAGCAGATCATGCGGGTCAATGCGGCCGCCGCCAAGGGCGCGCTCGCAGTCGACGTGTTCGGCAATGACGGCGTCACCGTGATCGACACCGGCAAGCTGACCGGCATCGACAACCAGGTCGACCAGACCACCGGCACGCTCAGGCTGAAGGCTGAGTTCCCCAACGCCAATTACCAGCTCTGGCCGGGCCAGTTCGTCAATGTCCGCCTCAAGGTCGAGACCTTGATGCAGGCGCTGGTCGTCCCGACATCGGCGGTCCAGCGCGGTCCGATCGGCACCTTCAGCTATGTCATCGGCGAAGACAACGTCGTCTCGGCCAAGCCCGTGACGGTGACCCAGCAGAACGAGCATGACGCCGTCATCGCCAGCGGCCTGTCGGCGAACGACCGCGTCGTGACGACAGGCTTTGCCAATCTGTCCGATGGCTCAAAGGTCGTCGTCGGACGCGACGACCAGACGCCGTCGGCCGACCTCGCGCCGCGCAAGCGCTCGCGCGGGCCGGACGCTCAGAAAAAGGATGGCGCCAAGGACGGCCAAAAGGACGGCGAGCCCCGCGCCAAGCGGAGCAGCAGCGAAGGCGACCAGAAGGGACAGACCGGGCCGGCACCGGGACCCGGGGCAACGGGAAGTGGAGCCAAGCAGCCATGATCCCGACAACAGCCGCCTGAGCGGCAGGCGCATCCCATGGGTGTCTCCGAACCCTTCATCCGCCGTCCCATCGCGACCTCGCTGCTCGGCATCGCGCTCCTGATCGGCGGGCTGCTGGGCTATTTCTCGCTCCCGGTCTCGGCGCTGCCGCAGGTCGACTTCCCGACCGTGCAGGTGACGACGCAGCTGCCGGGCGCCAGCCCCGACGTGATCGCCTCGCTGATTACCGCGCCGCTGGAGCGGCAGCTCGGCCAGATCCCGTCGCTGTCGGCGATGAACTCGACGAGCTCGTTCGGCGTCAGCCAGATCTCGCTCCAGTTCGACCTCAACCGCGACATCGACGGCGCGACCCAGGACGTCCAGGCCGCGATCAACGCCGCAGCCGGCGTGCTGCCCAAGACGCTGCCTTATCCGCCGACCTACGCCAAGGTGAACCCGGCGGATGCGCCAGTCATGACGCTGGCGCTGCGTTCGGACACGATCTCGCTGCGGGCGATGAGCGACATCGCCGATACGCTTCTGGCGCAACGGCTGAGCCAGATCTCCGGCGTCGGGCGCGTTTCCGTGCTCGGCGGGCTGAAGCCGGCCGTGCGCATCCAGGCGGATCTGGCGCGGCTGGCGGCCTATGGCATCGCCATGGAAGATCTGCGCACCGCGATCGCCAATGCCAACGTCTCGGGCCCGAAGGGCTCGCTCGACGGCGCGCAGCAATCCTACATCATCGCCGCCAACGACCAGATCGCCGCCGCCGAGGCCTACAAGCCTGTCATCATCGCCTATCGCAACGGCTCGCCGGTCACGATCGCCGACGTCGCGCAGATCGTCGATGGCCTGGAGAACGACCGCACCGGCGGCTGGTACCAGGGCACGCCGGCCGTCATCATCGACATCCAGCGCCAACCCGGCGCCAACGTCATCGACGTCGTCAGCCAGATCCGCGCCGAAATCCCGAAGGTCCAGCGCGCGATCCCGGCCGGCGTGAACCTCACCATCGTCTCCGACCGCACCGTCACCATCCGCGCCTCGGTGCGCGACGTGCAGTTCACGCTGATCCTCAGCGTCGTGCTGGTGACGCTGGTGGTGCTGCTGTTCCTGCGCTCGCTCAGGGCCACGCTGATCGCGGGCGTGGCGTTGCCGCTGTCGCTGATCACGAGCTTCGGCATCATGTATTTTGCCGGCTTCAGCCTCGACAATCTGTCGCTGATGGCGCTTACGATCGGCACCGGCTTCGTGGTCGACGACGCCATCGTGATGATCGAGAACATCGTCCGCCACATGGAGAATGGCGACGGGCCGATGGAGGCCTCGCTGAAGGGCGCCAGCGAAATCGGCTTCACGGTGATCTCGCTGACGGTGTCGCTGATCGCGGTGTTCATCCCGCTTCTGTTCATGTCGGGCCTCGTCGGGCGCATGTTCCGCGAATTCGCGCTGACGCTGACGATCGCGGTCGTGACCTCGGCCGTGGTCTCGCTGACGCTGACGCCGATGATGTGCTCGCGGCTGCTGAGGCACGCCCACGAGGAACTGGCGGTGCCGGGCCTCGCTGCGATCAGCCGCTTCATCGACCGCACCGTCGAGTTCTATCACCGCACGCTGCTCTGGGTTCTGGAGCGCCAGCGCGCCACGCTGGTCGTGACCTTCGCCACGCTGATCGCAACCCTCGTCCTCTACGTCGTGGCGCCAAAGGGCTTCCTGCCGCTTCAGGACACCGCCTCGATCACGGCGGTGACGGAGGCCGGACCCGACGTCTCGTTCGCGGAGATGCAGAAGCGGCAGGCCGAGGCCGCCGACGCCATCAAGGCCGACCCCGACGTGGTCGGCGTCGTCTCGGTGATCGGCGCCGGCTCGGTCAATCCGACCACCAATGTCGGCCGCCTCGTCATGACCTTGAAACCGCGCGGCGAGCGGCGTGACGACGTCAGCGTGGTCGTGACCCGGCTGAAGCAGAGGGTGTCGGGCATCCCCGGCATGACCGTCTATTTCCAGCCGGTGCAGGACGTGCAGATCTCGACCCAGTCGAGCCGCTCGCAATACCAGTACACGCTGACCGGCACCGATGCGGCGCTGGTGTCGGAATGGGCGCGCAAGCTGGTTGCGGAGATGCGGCGCGATCCCTTGTTCCGCGACGTCTCCTCGGAGGCGCAGGAGGGCGGCCTGCGGGCGCAGCTCGATGTGGATCGAACGCGGGCGGGCCAGCTCGGCGTGAGCCTGCAAGGCATCACCGACACGCTGAACGATGCCTTCGCCCAGCGGCAGATCTCGACCATCTACGGCCAGGCCAACCAGTACCGCGTCGTGCTGGAGGCGCTGCCGATGTACCAGCGCGATCCCTCGATCCTGTCAAAGCTCTATCTGCCGGGCGCCGCGAGCGCCATCGTCGGCGCGCCCAACGCCCAGGTGCCGCTGTCGGCGGTGGCGACGCTGAAGCGCACCACGGCGCCGCTGGCGATCTCGCACCAGGCGCAATTCCCGGCGATCTCGCTCAGCTTCAACCTCGCGCCGGGCGCAGCCCTCGGCGATGCCGTCGAAGCGGTGAAGACGATCGAGACCCGCATCGAAATGCCCAACAGCATCGTCGGGGTCTATGCCGGCGATGCCGCCGAATTCGCCAAGGCGCTCGCCGGCCAGCCCTGGCTGCTGCTCGCCGCCGTCATCACGATCTACATCGTGCTCGGCGTGCTCTACGAGAGCTACATCCACCCGATCACCATCCTGTCGACGCTGCCCTCGGCCGGCGTCGGCGCGATCCTGGCGCTGGTCCTGTGCGGACAGGATCTCTCGGTGATCGGCCTGATCGGCATCATCCTGTTGATGGGCATCGTCAAGAAGAACGCGATCATGATGATCGACTTCGCGCTCGAGGCCGAGCGCGGGCAGGGGATGTCGCCCAACGAGGCGATCGTGCAGGCGTGTCTCTTGCGTTTCCGCCCGATCATGATGACGACGCTGGCCGCGCTGTTCGGCGCGCTGCCGCTGGCGATCGAGAGCGGCACCGGCGCCGAGCTGCGCTTTCCGCTCGGCATCTCCATCATCGGCGGCCTGCTGCTGAGCCAGCTCCTGACGCTGTACACCACGCCCGTGATCTACCTGGCGCTCGACCGCATCAACCGCCGCCTCGAGCAGGCGCTGCCGCCGGCCGAATCCGGCGGCCCACCGGTCGCGGGCGCGACCGAGGGGATGCAGTGATGGCATCGATCTCGGAGCCCTTCATCCGCCGCCCGGTCGCGACCACGCTGCTGTCGATCGGGTTGTTCCTGCTGGGTGTCGTCGCCTACGAGTTCCTGCCCGTCGCCTCGGTCCCGAACGTCGACTTCCCCGCCATCTTCGTCTCGGCCAGCCGGCCCGGCGCCGACCCTTCCGTGATGGCGGCGACTGTGGCCTCGCCGCTGGAGCGGCGGTTAGGTGAGATATCAGGCATCAACCAGATCACCTCGACGTCGTCGCTCGGCGTCACCAACATCCAGCTCCAGTTCGACATCGGCCGCAACATCGACAAGGCCGCGCGCGACGTGCAGGCCGCGATCAACGCCTCGTTGGTGGACCTGCCGAGCGATCTGCCGACCCTCCCGCGCTTCCGGAAAGCGAACACGGCCGGCGCGCCCGTCTTCGTGCTGGCGCTGACCTCGAAGACACTGTCGGCGAGCGCGATCTACGACGTCGCCGATACGGTGCTGGCGCAGCGCATCTCGCAGGTGCCGGGGGTCGGCGACGTGACGGTCAGCGGCGCCGACCAGCCGGCCGTGCGGGTGCAGCTGAACCCCGTCGCGCTGTCGAACGCCGGCATCGCCACCGACGACGTGCGGACCGCAATCGTCAACGCCAATCCGCTTGGTCCCGTCGGCATCTTCAACGGCGAGCGCCAGAGCGAGACGCTGTCGCTGAACAAGCAGATGCGCACCGCGAAAGAGTTCCGCGACATCGTCATCAAGAGCTCCAACGGCAATTTCGTCCGGCTTTCCGACGTCGCCGAAATCGAGGACTCCGTTCGCAACGCCCGCTCGATCGCCTGGTTCAACAAGCAGCCGGCGGTGCTGATCCAGATCACCAAGCAAGGCGATGCCAACGTCATCGACACCGTCGACCGCGTGAAGGCGCTGATCCCCGAGCTGAAGCAATGGATTCCGGCCGGCGTGGACATTTCCACCCTGGTCGATCGCACCAGCACGATCCGCGCCAGCGTCCTCGACATGCAGTGGACCCTGCTGGCAACCGCCATCCTCGTGATGCTCGTCGTGTTCGTGTTCCTGCGGCGGATGACGCCGACGATCGCGGCCGGCATCTCGGTGCCGCTGGCGCTGGCCGGCACCTGCGCCGGGATGTGGGTCGCGGGCTTCTCGATCGACAATCTGTCTCTGATGGCGCTCGCCATCTCCGTCGGCTTCGTGGTCGACGACGCCATCGTCATGATCGAGAACATGTTCCGCAATCTCGAGCACGGCATGCGGCCGTTCCAGGCGGCGCTGGAGGGGGCCAAGCAGATCGGCTTCACCGTGGTGTCGATCAGCCTGTCACTGATCGCCGCCTTCACCCCGCTGATCTTCATGGACGGCATCGTCGGCCGCCTGCTGCGCGAATTCTCGCTGACGCTCACCTTCGCGATCCTGGTCTCGACGCTGGTGTCGCTGACCGTGACGCCGATGATCTGCGCCCATTACATCCGGCAGACCACCTCCGGCACGGCGACGCTGTTCGATCGCCTGATCGAGGGCTCGCTGTCGCGCATCGTCGCCTTCTACACCCGCACCCTGCGCACCGTGCTGGAATTCCCGCTGCTGACGCTGCTGGTGTTCTTCGCCACCATCGGTCTCACGGTGACGCTCTACATCAAGGTCCCCAAGGGTTATTTCCCGACCGACGATTCCGGCTTCGTCATCGGCGCGACGCGCGCCTCGGCCGACATCTCGTTCCAGTCGATGCTCGGCCTCCAGCAGCGGCTCGCCGACATCGTGATGCAGGATCCGGCCGTAGCCGGCATCGGCTCGACCGTCGGCAGTGGAGGCGGGGGTCCGGGGGCGGCAACCTCGAACCGCGGCACCATGTTCATCAGCCTGAAGCCGCCGGAGGAGCGCGACCACGTCTCGACACAGGTCGTGATCGACCGTCTCAGGCGCGCGCTGTTCCCGGTGCCCGGCATCCGCCTCTTCATGTTCGCCGCCCAGGACGTGCGCGCCGGCGGACGGCAGAGCGATTCCGACTACCAGTACACGCTCTCCTCGACCGATCTCGACCTGTTACAGAAATGGGCGCCGATCGTCGCCAAGCGCATGGAGAGCGTCGAAGGCATCACCGACATTTCCAGCGATCGCGATCCCGGCGGGCTTCAGCTGACGCTCAGCATCGACCGCCAGAAGGCCTCGGCGCTCGGCGTCAAGGTTCAGGACATCGACAACGCGCTGAACAACGCGTTCTCGCAGCGGCAGATCTCGATCATCTACACGCAGCGCAACCAGTACATGACCGTGCTGGAGATCGACCCGAAATTCCAGGTCGATCCTTCCAACCTCGATCGCATCTATGTCGCCGGCGCCGGCGACGTGCAGGTGCCGCTGTCGGCCGTGGTGCGCGCGACGCGCGGCCTTGCCGCGCTCGCGGTCTATCATTCGCAGTCGTTCCCTTCGACCACGGTGTCGTTCAACCTGCTGCCGGACGTGCCGCTCCAGGCGGCGACGCAGAACATCCAGCGGGCGGTCGAGGAGCTGCATATGCCGGAAGGTATCCGCGGCAGTTTTGACGGCAATGCCGGCGATTTTGCCAGGACCAGCGGCCGCCAGCCGCTGCTGATCCTCGGCGCGCTGGTGGCGATGTATATCGTGTTAGGGGTGCTCTATGAGAGCCTCGCCCATCCGCTCACGATCATCTCGACGCTGCCCTCGGCCGGCCTCGGCGCGCTGCTGGCCCTGCAGATCACCAACACGCCGCTGACGGTGATCGCCTTCGTCGGCATCATCCTCCTGATCGGCATCGTCAAGAAGAACGGCATCATGATGGTGGACTTCGCGCTCGATGCCGAGCGCCGGCGCGGCCTGTCCTCGGCGGAGGCGATCTTCGAGGCCTGCCAGGCCCGATTCCGTCCCATCCTGATGACGACGATGGCGGCGCTGTTCGCCGGCATTCCGCTGGTCGTCGCAACCGGGCCCGGCACCGAGCTCCGCCGTCCGCTCGGCATCACCATCATCGGCGGCCTGTTCGTCTCGCAGATCCTGACGCTCTACACCACGCCCGTGATCTACCTGCTGATCGACCGCCTGCGGCGGCGAACAGGGCGGCGTCCGCTGCCCGCACCGGCGGAATAGGTTGTTGAACCGCCGTGCAAAGCGTATAGCGGCGGCCATGTCGAACCCCACCGCCGCTGCGCCGGCCGACCCGATCCCCGAATGCCCGCACTGCCAGAAGCCGATGCCGCTGTGCATCTGCGACAGTGTCGCGCCCATTGAAAATCGCCTCGGCCTCCTGATCCTCCAGCATCCGCAGGAGCAGGACAGGGCGCTCGGTACCGCGCGGTTGACTGCGAAGCACTTCCCCAATGCCGTGGTGCGCGTCGGCCTGTCCTGGCCGAGCCTGTCCAAGGCGCTCGGGCAGCCGGTCGAGAATGCCTCCCACTGGGCCGTGCTCTATCTTGGCTCGGCCCGCGCGGCCGATCTCGAAGCCGAGGCCGAGATCGTCGCGCTCAACCGCAAGGGCGAGGTCGCGGACAATCAGCGCGCGATCCTCGGCAAGCTCGAAGGCGTCGTGCTGCTCGACGGCACCTGGAGCCAGGCCAAGGCGCTGTGGTGGCGCAATCCGTGGATGCTCAAATGCCAGCGCGTGATCCTCAACCCGTCGCGCCCCTCGCGCTACGGGCGCCTGCGCAAGGAGCCGCGCAAGGACGGGCTGTCGACCATCGAAGCGGCTGCTGCGATCCTGGCAGGCCTAGAGCGGCGCCCCGACATCGCCGAGACGCTGCATGCGAGCTTCGAGCGGATGCTGACGCGCTATCGCGAGGTGCAGGCGGAGATGCCTGAACTGGCGCCGAAGCCGGTGGTCAAGGACCGCCGGCGCGGTGTCCGGCGGGGCAAGCGAGCCTGACTTCGGCCTACGTCATCCGCGCGATCCTGCTGGTTCGCCGCTGCCGGCGCGACCGAGGAGATTCTCGGCCGATATCTCGCTGGCGCGAAGGCTTAGCCGCCCGGTCGGGGTTGCCTAAGCCATTGATCCCCTATATTGGTCCGCCCTTACGGGGCCACGTGGCGGAGTGGTTACGCAACGGTCTGCAAAACCGTGTACACCAGTTCAATTCTGGTCGTGGCCTCCATCACAAGCTTCTGATTTTTCAGCCAAAAAATCAAATTCGGCGCAGGTTCCACCGATGCCGCTCGCCGTCGGCTGCCGGGGTGAGGCGGGACGCTGCCACCGGGTTTGCCCGGGGCTTGGCGGAAACCAGCGATTCAGGCCCGATGGCATAGACTTCGCATCTGCGAAGTGATGCGTCACGAACCCTGAAAGCTGGAGAGCACGTGAGCGACGTCGTTCGATTTGTCCCGAAATCCGAGCTGGAGCGGGCCCGCCTCATCCGCGAGGCCCGTGCGATCTATGACAGCATCTTTCCGCCGGCCGCACCCGACCGGGTGCCGCAGGACGGCGAGGAGCGCGTCAAGAATTGATCGTGGCCGCGCCGGGTCCCGGCGCATGGCGATGCCAAACCGCCCAATAGGCGGGCGCATCCGTTCCCGGTGAAGGTGGCCTCAGCAGGCCGCGTACCAGCCGTCCGGGAACGGCAGCATGGGCCAGGCGCCCTCATTGTCATTGGCGGCTTTGGGCGTTGCGTCGAAGCTCCACGAGCGGGGCACGAATTCCTCCTCCGGCGCGGGCGCAAGATCGTCATGGACCATGGCGTCGCGGACGGCATCCAGCAGCAAGTTGAATTCGGCTTCGCTCATCGCACCCTCCGGAACGCGGATGGCGCAATGTCGCAAAGCCGGTTTGTTTCCCGATTGAGCCGATCGTTCGCATTTTAGCGATCCGGCGATCAGGTCCCGTATGGTTAGCGATTCCTGAAAATCCCCGCGGGAACTTAGGCGTCCCGGGCTGGCTGCCCGTGTGAAAGGGATCACATTCTCCGCGATTTATTTCTCCTACCCCTGCACACACCGGCCAACGCGGGCCGGGCAGACAGGAGACTTCGTCATGAAGGCAAGGTTCTTGCGGTTTGCGGGTGTGAAGAGCCGGGCGCGACACGCCTCCACGGTCGGACTGTTCCTGACGCTGTTTGCCTCCGCGGCTCACGCGCAGCAGGGAACGCCCGAGCAGCGCCGGGCCTGCACCCCCGACGTCTACCGGCTCTGCGCCGGCGAGATCCCCAATGTCCGCGCCATCACGGCCTGCCTGCGCCGTAACCGGTCAAGCTTGAGCGAGGCTTGCCGTTCCGTGTTCGATCAGGCCGGCGGCTGACATAGCGGGTCTGTGAGTTTGTGCGCAGCAAGTGGCTCGTGCGGCCTCGCGAATCCGGCATAGTCACCCTGTGGATATGCTGCGGACAGGCTGTGGAGGGGCGGTGATCTGCTTCGGATATTGCACGCAGATACGTCCGTAGCGCATCAAATCCCTGTCAAATGACCCAATCGAATGGTTCCCTGATCGTGCAGACCCCTGCATGATACGAGATCATTTGGTTCCGCCGAATTCGGAATATCGATTCACCGCGCGCAAAGCCTGCGAACAGTTTTTGTGCAGCGGCTTGCCCAAATTGCGGGCCCCCTCGATCCAATTTTTTGTACGCCCGCGGACAAGCTTTCCCCGGCGCACTCCACCTAGGCTCGCTCCCGAGATCTGGAACATGGCCAGTGCCATGACAATTCGAAGGAGCTGGATATGGAGAGACGGGTATTGCCCCAAGTACGGAGGAACGTGCGGCGGGGGATCGCACGCTCATCGTTGCCGTGGCACAAGGCCGCGCTCGGCGCCGCCATCGCTCTCGGCGTTCTCGCCGCACCGCTCAGCGCGCAGGCCGCAGCGCCCGCCGCCTGCGCCGCGCTCCAAGGGAAATATCCGGACTGGAAGGGCAAGACGCTCGTCAACGCCATCAACCCCCACACGCCGGGCTATGAGACGATCGATCCCAAGGATCCCAGCAAGTATATCGGCTTCGACATCGATCTTGGCGAGGCCATCGGCGAATGCCTCGGCTTCAAGCTGACCTACAAGCCCGTGGTGTTCGCGGCGCTCCTGACCACACTCGCCGCCGGACAGGCCGACATCGTCATCTCCGACATCTACGCCACCAAGGAGCGCGCCAAGGCCGCCGACTTCATCACCTACTCGAAGGTGTTCGATGGCGTGCTGGTCGCCAAGGGCAATCCGAAGGGCATCAACGGCATCAACATGTCGATGTGCGGTGCGGCTGCCGCGGAAAACACCGGCTATGTCGAGGTGCCCCTGATCCAGGCCCTGATCCCGGAATGCAAGAAGGCCGGTAAGGCGGAGCCGACCATCCAGCTCTACGACAACAACGCCAACTGCATCCAGGCCATCCTCGCCGGCCGCGCCGACACCTATGTCAACGACGTCAACACCGTTGACAGCGCGGTGAAGGCCTATCCGGACAAGCTGGAGAAGGCGATCGCGGTGACGATCCCGTATTCGGTCGGCATTGCCGTCCCGAAGGACAAGCCGAAATTCCGCGACGCCGTGCTCGCCGCGCTGATCGAGGTGCAGAAGGCCGGCACGCATATGGAGCTTCTCAAGAAGCATGGGCTCGACGTGAACAACTTCAAGGAGCCGGACATCCTGACGGCTGACTGATGTCGCTGTTCCTCCATTACCTGAGCATGCCGTATCTGCTCGAGGGCATCGAGCTCACCCTCGAGGTGACCGCCCTCGGGCTCGGCGGCGGATTGATCCTCGGATTGATCCTCGCCGGCATGCAGCTCTCCCGCTTCTGGCTGCTGGCGGCGATCGCCAGGGCCTACACCGTGATCTTCCGCGGCACGCCGCTGATCCTCCAGATGGTGTTCGCCTACGACGCGCTGCCGCATATCGGCATCAAGCTGCCGGCGGTGCTGGCGGCCGGCCTCGCGCTCGCCTGCAACGAGGCGCCGTTCATCGCCGAGATGCTGCGGGCCGGCGTGCTCGGCGTCGACCGCGGGCAGGTGACCGCCGGTCAGGCGCTCGGCATGACGCCGCGGATCCTGATGTGGCGGGTGATCGCGCCGCAGGCGATCCGCACCATGATCCCGGCCTTCGGCAACGAGGCGGTGAGCGCGCTGAAGAATTCCTCGCTCGCCTCCGTCGTCGCGGTCCAGGAGCTGACGCTGCGCTCGACCCAGCTGGCGTCCTCGACCTTCGACTTCTTCTCGATCTTCTTCGCCTCGGGCCTTCTGTATCTCGTGCTGACCGCCACCATCAGCGTCATCCAGCTGTTCGTCGAATGGCTGCTCGATCTCGACCGTGCCAAGGGCCGCGAGCGCAAGCTTGCTGATTACCTGCCGTGGCGCCGCGTCGATCTCGGCACCAACCTCGAACTTGCAGCCGTCACCGTTGATGATCCGGAGCCCGCACAAGCAGAGCTCGCGGACACCGCGCCGCTGGCGCTGACCCGCGAGGAGCGCACCCGCCGCGCCGCGACGATCGCGCGCAACAACATCGCGGTCGAGGCCAAGGACCTCACCAAGAGCTATGGCCCGCAAAAGGTGCTTAGAGGTCTCGACCTCACGGTCCGCGTCGGCGAGGTGGTCGCGCTGCTCGGCCCCAGCGGCTCCGGCAAGAGCACGCTGCTACGCTGCATCAATCATCTCGAAAACTGGGACGCCGGCACCGTGCGCGTCGGCGGCCGGCGTCTCGGTTTTGACGACGACGGCAAGCTGCTGTCGCCGCGGGCGATCGCCAACGAGCGGGCGACCGTCGGCGTCGGCATGGTGTTCCAGCAGTTCAATCTGTTTGCCCATTTGTCGGCAAAGGAGAACATCGCCGGTCCTCTGCGATGGGTCCACGGTATGCCCCGGATCGATGCCGAGCGCCGCGCCACCGAGCTGCTCGACCGGGTCGGGCTGTCGCACCGCGCCGATGCGCTGCCGCGGCATCTCTCCGGCGGCCAGCAGCAGCGCGTCGCCATTGCGCGGGCGCTTGCGCCGAACCCAAGCGTGCTGCTGCTGGACGAGCCGACCTCCGCGCTCGATCCCGAGCTCGTCAACGAGGTGCTGGAGGTGATCCGGCGCCTCGCCATCGACGACGGCCTCACCATGATCATCTCGACGCACCAGATCCGCTTCGCCGATGAAGTCGCCGACCGCGTCGCTTTCCTGAGCGGCGGCACGATCATCGAGGAGGGGCCGGCGCACGAGGTGCTCTCCAACCCCCGCAATCCACTCACCGCGCGCTTCCTCAGCGTAATGGAAGCCGACAAGACACCGGAGGCGGTCCGATGAGCGCAGTCTCCACAAGGTTCAAGACTCCCGAAGAGGCCACCTCATGACGCATTTCACGCTGCCGGTTTCGCCGAAAACCGTTCACTGGGGCTATTTCTCCAAGACGGTCGCTCCGGCCCTGACGCTGCGCTCGGGCGACCGCGCCACCATCGAGACGCTGACCCATCACGCCAACGACGATTACGAGCGCATGATCCAGGGCGATCCCGGCGCCGAGAGCGTGTTCCAGTGGACGCGCGAGCACAAGGCGGTGGCGCGGCGCGGCTCGGGCCCCGTCGAAGGCCCGTTCATCCGCGGCGCGGGCGAGGGGATCGGCGTGCACCTCCTCACCGGCCCGGTCGCGATCGAAGGCGCCGAGCCCGGCGACATTCTCGAAGTGCGCATCCTCGATATCAGGCCGCGGCCGAGCTGCAGCGCCTGCCATGCCGGCCGCTGCTTCGGCTCCAATGTCGCAGCGAACTGGGGCTTTCACTACCACGACCTGATCGAGGAGCCGAAGCCGCGCGAGGTCGTCACCATCTTCGAGCTCGACACCTCGGGCGAGCCCTACGCGAAGGCGGTGTACAACTATGTCTGGACGCCGCAGACCGACCCTGATGGCATCGTGCATCCGATCATCGACTATCCCGGGGTCCGCGTCGACCACACCACCATCAGGAAGCGCGAGAACATCCTCGCGAGCGTGAAGGTGCCCGCACGATTGCATTTCGGCACCATGGGCCTTGCGCCGTCGGAAGCCGATTTCGTCAGCTCGATCCCGCCGAGCTACACCGGCGGCAACATCGACGACTGGCGCATCGGCAAGGGCGCGCGGATGTTCTATCCGGTCGCGGTTCCCGGCGCCTATTTCTCGGTCGGCGATCCCCACGCCGCCCAGGGCGACAGCGAGCTCGGCGGCACCGCGATCGAGACCTCGCTGACCGGCGATTTCGAATTCATCCTGCACAAGAAGGCCGATCTGGCCGGCACCAATCTGGAAGGCCTCGACCATCCGATGCTCGAGACCGAGCAGGCCTGGTCGTTCTACGGCTTCACCTATCCGAACTATCTCGCAACCCTCGGGGCCGACGCACAGACCGAGATCGCCAATCACTCGAGCCTCGACCGTGCGATGCGCGATGCGTTCCGCAAGCTGCGCCGGTTCCTGATGACGGTGCACGGCCTCAGCGAGGACGAGGCGATCTCGCTGCTGTCGGTCGGCGCCGATTTCGGGGTCACCCAGGTGGTCGATGCCAATTGGGGCGTCCACGGCACGATCCGCAAGAACATCTTCCGGTGCGATTAGATCTCTCCGTCTTGTCATTCCGGGGCGAGGCAAAGCGTCGAACCCGGAATCCATTTCACCACCGTCTTCTGCGCCCGATGGATTCCGGGTTCGCGCTTGGGCACGCCCCGGAATGACGAGCGTCAAGACGAGCTCATCATGCTCTAACACGTTGAAGGTTAGCCTGTTTTCGGAATGAGAGGATGACCAACGAGCCCCATTTGCGGCCCGTCGCTGCGACGGAGGATCGCGTGCGTCTGGCACAGAGGTTGCTTCGATCAACTGCAATCTGGGTTGATCCGATGAGCTTCCGGCCGTTCACGAGCGAGTCCTACGCGCAAGACGACCGCCCCGAAGCCTGGCGGGACGTGCTGGCTGCCGTCGGCCTGCAACCGGCGACCGGCCATTCCTTCCTTGACGGACATGCAACCGCATCGCATCGCCATACTGCGGGCGTCGCGCTGACGCGCATGGCCGCGGGCGCGCAGACCATCGGTCCGCTCTCGCAATTCAACGAAGACATTCCGATCGCACTGATGCCGGTCGAGGACGGCATGGTGCTGAAGAGCGCCGGCGGCCACCGCATCGTTCCCGTCGGACATCTCGTGCTGCTGCCGCGCATCGGGGACTGGAGCATCGTGTTCCAGCGCGACATGCGCGCGATCGTTCTGTCGGTGACCTCCGAAGCGCTGCACGGGCGGTTCTCGGGCAAGCCGCGGCTCGGCGAGCCCCGCGTCGTGCCGCCCGGCGGCTTTGCCGATGTGTTCGCGCGCCTGCTCGACGCGACCGCGCGCACGCTCGACAGCTTGAGCGATGCCGAATGGAATGCGGTCGCGCAGAGCCTCGTCGATCTCCTCCTGACGCTCGCGCATCAACTGGCGGCCTCGACGTCCGAGGCTGGCTCGAGCGCGACACAGGCGGCGCTCCTGCACCGAATCTGCCAGACCATCGAGCGCCGGCTCGACGATCCCGAGCTGGTGCCCGCGCGCGTCGCTGAGGCCGAGGGGATTTCCGAGCGCTACTTGCAAAAGCTGTTCGAGACGGTCGGCGATAATTTCACCCACTACGTCCGCGAACGCCGGCTCCAGCGCGCCTGGGCCGACCTGTCCAATCCGGCGGAGGCGCATCGCTCGATCTCGGAGATCGCCTACGCCTATGGCTTTGGCGATTCCGCGCATTTCAGCCGCGCCTTCCGTCATCGCTTCGGCCTGCCGCCGCGCGAGTTCCGCCAGCAGGAGGCGGAGCGGGCGACCTCGCAGCACGGCGTCGCCGGTCAGCGTGGCTGGCCGCAGGAGGCGCTGGCGCAGCTCCGGGTGCATCCGAGCGTGGAGGCACGCAGCAGCGTCGCGTGTGCCGGCGCCGAGGAGCGCACGACAACGGAGCGCAGGCATCACCATCTCCCGGTCGAGGACAGCCGCGTCCATTGGGGCTATTTCAGCCGCTCATTGCAGCCACAGATCGAGATCGCTTCGGGTGACACCATCACCATCGAGACGCTGACCCAACACGCCTCCGACGCACCCGACATGATGATCGCGGGCGATGCCGGCGCCGAGAGCGTGTTCGGATGGACGCGCGATCGAAAGAACGTCGATCGCCGCGGGGCAGGGCCGATGGATGCCAGCGTGTTCGGCCGCGGCGCCGGCGAGGGGTTTGGCGTGCACATCTGCACTGGGCCCGTCGCGGTGAAGGACGCCCAGCCCGGCGACGTTCTGGAAGTGCGCATCCTCGACATCGTGCCGCGCGCAAGCCGCAATCCGATCCATGCCGGCCGCGTGTTCGGCTCCTCGGTCGCGGCGTGGTGGGGCTATCACTACAACGAGTTTCTCGGCGGTCCGAAGCCGCGCGAAGCCGTGACGATCTACGAGATATTTGACGACACCGTCGCGCCGCACGCCCGCGCGCTGTATTCCTACCGCTGGGAGCCACAGACCGATCCGTTCGGCGTGGTGCACGCGACCTACGACTATCCCGGCGTTCCCGTCATGCCCGCCACGATCAAGCGCCGCCACGCCGTGCTCGACGGAATCCGCATTCCCTTGCGGCCGCATTTCGGCGTGATCGCGGTGGCGCCGCGCGAGGTCGATTTCGTCGACTCCGTGCCGCCGTCCTATTTCGGCGGCAATCTCGACAATTGGCGGCTGGGGAAGGGGGCGGCCGTCTATCTTCCGGTCTCCGTCCCCGGCGCGCTGCTGTCGGTCGGCGATCCCCACGCAGCCCAGGGCGACGGCGAACTCAGCGGCACCGCGATCGAGTGCTCGATGACCGGCACCTTCGAGGTGATCCTGCACAAGAAGGCCGACCTTGCCGGCCAGCCTTTCGCCGATCTCTCCTATCCCCTGATCGAGACCGCGACCGACTGGGTGTTGACCGGCTTCAGCCATCCCAACTATCTCGCCGAGTTCGGCGCGCAGGGGCAGAGCGAAGTTTACGCCAAGTCCTCGCTCGACCTTGCCATGAAGGATGCCTTCCGCAAGATGCGGCGCTTCCTGATGAACGTGAAGGGCCTCAGCGAGGACGAGGCGATCGCGCTGATGTCGGCCGCCGTCGATTTCGGCGTCACGCAAGTCGTCGATGGCAATTGGGGCGTGCACGCCATCCTCAGCAAGCGCCTGTTCGAGAACGCCTCCTAACCCCAAGGATATCCCAAGTGAAATTCCACATGATCAGCGGCGGACCGAAGCCGGTGGCGCCCTTCAGCCACGCCGTCGAGACCGACGGCTTTGTCTTCGTCACCGGCCAGATGCCGGACACGCCGCAGTCGCCGGGCGTGCTGCCCGACGGCATCGTGGCGCAGACGCGAGCAGTGATGGAGAACCTGAAAGTGGTTTTGGCCGGCATCGATCTCGGCCTCGAGCACGTCGTGATGACGCGGATCTACCTCACGCGTTTCAAGGAAGACTACGCCGCGATGAACGAGACCTACCGCACCTACTTCGCGCCCGACCGGCTGCCGGCCCGCACCTGCGTCGGCGTCACCGGGCTTGCCTATGACGCGCTGATCGAGATCGACCTGGTGTGCCGGCGGCCGTGAGGCATGTGTGCTTTGTAGGGTGGGTTAGCCGAGCGGCTACGCGAAGCGCTGGTCGGCTGGCGTAACCCACCACTTCTGCTTCTGCGGAGATAGACACTGCGACCCCACAATCCCTTGCGTTGCCCGTCGGGCAAGACACCCAAGTCGCGGGTCAATCCGCTCAAGCGAAAATATTCCACTTTACCGAAATTCGGCTTTGGCGTATTCGTGCGCCACCTCATCCCGGTCAGAGGGGCGTATCGCGATCGTCACGACACGCGGGGTGAGCTGCGGTGGACGCTAGTCACATCGGCGCGATGGGCATCGCAGGGCGGGCAACCGTGAGCGAAGGCCGTCGCGCACACGACCGGTGTGATCTGCGTACGGCAAAACCGTGTCGTCCTGGCGCCCGGGGTCTGTGCGCCAAGTCTTGTGGTGATGCGGCGGCCCGACCGGGCGCGCACATCAGCGATCCGCAAGGCGACGGGGGCAATAGTGCATCGCTCCCCGGGGAGAACGCGGCATAAGCCGTCAAACCACTGCGCAGGGAAGGCCGGTTGTTATGGCTTCACCTGTATGCCGCTGTGCAGCTGCCGTCATCACCATGAAGAACGAGGCGCAGAACAAGCTTGGCAACAACGTCATCGACTTCGAGATCGCAAAGAAGCGGATCGAGATCATGCCGTCGGCCCTCGCCGAGATGGTCAAGCCGATCGCCAACCTGAAGGACGTCCGCATCCTGCACACCGGCGGCGCATTCGGCGGCAATGGCGCCGGCGGAGGCAATGTCGGTTTCGGCGAAGGGCTCGCGGGCGAGCTGCTCAAGGTGCACGCGCTGCGTCCGATGATCGACGAGATCCTGCGCCAGAGCGGTTTTGCGCCGGGCGATGATCCCGTGCAGGCGCTGGTCGGCGCCGTGACGGGCAAGAGCAACGGTGCCGCTGTGCCGGCGCCCGCGCCGGAGAAAACGAACGCCGCCGATCTATGAACGCCCGTTCATTGCTGCTGAGAATTCGAATCGATAAGAAATCCCCGTGCGCGTCTCGCGTCGCGCACGGCTCCGGAGTGCTGATCGAGGCGTGTTGAACCTTTCGATCACGCTCCGGACGAACCGTTGGAGGCAACGCCATTGGTTGCCGCGGCGCCTGCGCCGATCGACGTCAGGCGCTTAAAGCCTGTTTCGATCGGGGGAATTTCACATGAAGTATTTTCTGGCTGCACTCGTCGCGATCGGTCTTTCGATCGCCGCCACACCGTCGTTCGCGGCGGACGCCCGCAACGTCACCGTCGTCAACGAGACCGGCTATGCCATCAAATTCCTGGGCTTCAACGCGCCGGACGATGGCCTGGACGAATGGGACAACGAGCTCGACAAGGTTTTGCAGAACCAGGCGAGCACCTATGTCGAGTTCGACGATGACGACGAGGGATGTGTCTGGAACATCCGCGTCGACTGGCAGAACTACGACGAGTCGGTGCTCTGGAAGAACGTCAACCTCTGCAAGTTCACCGCGCTGCGGCTGCGCTACGACTCCGGCACCAAGACCACGTCCTTCGTCGCCGAATAGTTTTCCGCCCGACATGGCCCGGAGGAGGGGCCGTCCGGCCCTTCCTCAGGCGCGTTGCGGAAGATGACGAATTCGTCCTTTGCAAGCGCAACCGGCTTTGTTATACGCAGCCGCGCGCGAACGAACGGTTCGCCTTTTCCTCGGTAGCTCAGCGGTAGAGCATCCGACTGTTAATCGGATGGTCGCTGGTTCGAATCCAGCCCGGGGAGCCAAATTCCGCCTTAATTTCAGTAGCTTGCAGTCGCGCCTTGATGTGGTGCGCGATGTCGCTCGGGCCATCTCTCAACACGGTGCGTGCCCGAATCCGACGCAGAATAGTGTTCAAGCAAACGTTCCCGACCGCAGCTTCGCCTCCGTGCGGCTTGGCACCAAATCGACTTAATTCAAATCAAGCTTGGCAGGGCCGGACTCTTACGGAGCTGATTCCCATGCCCCACATCCAGATCGACCGTGCCCACCTGGCTCCCTCGATTCTGCCGGCCGACATTCCCGAGCTCAGCGACGACGAATGCATCGCCTGCCTGGCGCGCGCGGTCGAGACGCCCGATTCGGCGCGGCTGGACGAGGTCGCCGCCCTGATCGGCCGCCTCGCGGTGACGATCGAATAGTCCATCGCCCCCTGATGCGGCGAGTCGCGGAGGCGTTGGCCGGCGGAGGCCAACGGCCATGTTGCGTTTTCGCCGGGCATGTTCCAAAGATGCCGGCAACTTTCGTCCGCGGCATCGTCCGCATTTCAGGGTCCGCAAATGTCCGGTTTCTCGACCGCGCGCCTCAAAATGGTCGATGGCCAGGTGCGCACCAACGACGTCACTGATCGCCGTGTCCTCGACGCCATGCTCACGGTTCCGCGCGAGGCCTTCGTGCCGGCGAGCCGCCAGGCCTTGGCCTATCTCGACCTCGACCTCGATGTGAGCGAGGGCGGCGGCAAGCGGTTCCTGATCAAGCCGCAGCTGACCGGTAAGCTGCTCCAGGCCGCCGAGATCGGCGAGGGTGACAACGTGCTGGTGGTCGGCTGCGCCACGGGCTACCTCGCGGCACTGGCCGCCAAGCTGGCGGGTCGGGTTACCGCGACGGAATGCGATTCGGCCCTGGTTACGAAAGCCAAGGACGCCTTCGCCGCCCTCGGGCTCGCCAATGTCACTTGCAAAGCCGCTTCCTGCACCGAGGGTGACCCCTCTGCCGCACCGTATGATGTCATTATCCTCAATGGCGCTGTCGAGGTGACGCCGGAAGGGCTGCTCGGGCAGCTTAGGGAAGGCGGGCGTCTGGTGGGGGTATCTGCCGAATCCCGGCCGCCGCGGGCCGTGATCGTGACCCATACCCACGGCGAATTCGGCCATCGGGCGCTGTTCGATGCCGCTGCGCCGGTCCTCCCAGGGCTGGAACGGGCCGCCGCCTTCGTCTTCTGACGCTCCAAAGCCCGTTAAAATCCCGTTCTGAATCAGAAGTGTGGCCGGGATGCTGCACGTGAAGAGTTTCCACCGAGAACTACCTTGAGGTAGTTCCGTCGCGCCAATCCGCGTCCTATGTTGCGACGGGGCAACGACTCCACTCGGTAGACGGTAACCCAGCTCGCGGGCACGAGCCGGACGTTAGAATGAACGGAATTTTTGGGATGCATGGGGTGAAGCTCTTCACCGGAGCTGCGGTTTCGGTCTTGGTGCTGGCGCTTGCCGGGCCGACGCCTGCCTTGGCGGACACGATCGAGGCCGCCTTGGTGCGCGCCTATCAGAACAATCCGCAGCTCAACGCACAGCGCGCCCAGGTGCGCTCGACTGACGAAAACGTGCCGCAGGCCTTGTCAGGCTATCGTCCCAAGGTCGCGCTGACGGCGAGCACCGGGTATCAATATCAGGATATCCAACAGGTGCAGAGGGGCCCGGGGATCCATGAACCCAATCCCCTTCAGCCCAACGCCGCCAGCCTGACCATCAACCAGACGCTCTACAACGGCAATCAGACCGCCAACAAGACGCGCGCTGCGGAGAGCCAGGTGTCAGGGTCTCGCGAGGGGTTGCGCGTGCTCGAGCAGACCGTTCTGCTGCAGGCCGCCAGCACCTACATGGACTACCTGCGTGATGCGGCAACGCTCGAAGTTCAGCGCAGCAACGTGCGCGTGCTCGAACAGACGCTCAAGCAGACGCGCGATCGCTTCAATGTCGGCGAGGTTACCCGCACCGACGTGGCGCAATCCGAAGCGCAGCTGGCTGCGGGCAGGACGCAGGCTCTGACCGCTGAATCGAATCTCACGACGACGCGCGCGAACTTCCGCCGGATCATCGGCAACGAGCCGACGAATCTTGCCCCGGGCTCGCCGGTCGACCGCTTCCTGCCCGCGACGATCGCCGCCGCGGTCAATCTCGGTTTGGTCGAGAACCCGAGCGTCACGGCTGCGATGTACGGCATCGACGTCAACTATCTCCAGGTCAAGATCAACGAAGGCGCGCTGCTGCCGACGGTCACGGTTCAGGCGGGCATCACCCAGCAGTTCCAGCAGACTCTGACCGTCTTCCGAACGACGACCGCTTCCGCCATCGCGACGGCTTCCGTGCCGATCTATCAGGGCGGCATCGAATATTCGCTCATCCGCCAATCGAAAGAGAACCTGGCGCAGCAACGCCTGAATCTTGAAACCACTCGCGATCAGACCCGCGCCAACATTGTGCAGGCCTGGGGCCAGCTGGAGGCCGGCAAGGCGCAGGTGCAGTCCGCGCAGGCGCAGGTCACGGCCTCCGAAATCGCGCTGAACGGCGTGCGCGAGGAAGCCAAGGCCGGCCAGCGCACCACGCTCGACGTGCTCAACGCGCAGCAGGCGCTGGTGAACGCACGCGTTGCGCTCGTCACTGCGCAGCATGACCGCGTGGTGGCGTCCTACTCGGTGCTCAACGCGGTCGGCCGTCTCGCGCCGCAGGTGCTCGGTCTCAACACCACGGTCTACGATCCGAGCGTGCACTACCAGCAGATCCGCGACAGCTGGGCTGGTGCGCGCACGCCCGACGGGCGCTGATTCCCATAAGTGTCCGGTCAGCCTCGCAAACAGCCGAGGCCGACCGGCGCTTTGCTTGCAATCATCAAAATCCCTGACATAGCCTTGCCAAGAAGATGCGGGTCGATTCGCCCCCGCACCTGATGTCGTGTGCGTAAAGCTTGAGTGCCGAGGGCAGGGGCGCACCGCCGCACGTTGAGCCGTGATCTGGGGACAAGTCGGCCTGCCGCGACGAAAATGTCGGGGCGTCCGTTGCGGAACCGGCCAATCCTGCCGTGCTTGGTGTAAAACAACGCATGCGAGGGCGTTGATGATGTGGAGTCGGAGATGACGCAGCCTGCAAAGGTCACAGAACCCTCGATGGAGGAGATTCTGGCCTCGATCCGGCGCATCATTGCCGACGACGAGGCCAAGCCGCCGCCGGCAGACACCGCGAAGCCCGAGAAAGCCGCGGCGCCGGCAGCGCCGCCGAAGCCGATGAACGACATTCCGCCATCCAAGGTCGCACCCGCCAAGCCCGCTGCCGAGAAGCCCGCCCCGCCGCCGGCCGCAAAGCCGGCGCCGCCCCCGCCGCCTGCACCTGCCGCGGATGTCGGGCCAAACAGCCAGGACGATATCGACGCGCTGCTGGCGGGGCTCGACACAGCCACGTCGGCGCCCGAGGTCCGCGCCCCGGATCCCGAGCCGGAGCCCGAGCCCGACGTGCTCGAATTGACCGACGACATGGCGATGGACCCGGAGCCGACGCCGCCTCCGCCGCCGCCGAGCTTCCGCAAGGTCGAGCCGCGCGACGATCTCGAATTCGCCGAATCGCCCCCACCACGCCCGGCGCCGGCGCCGCCGTCCTACGCATCGGTGGATTTCGATGCGCCGCCGCTGCCGCCGCAGCAGCCGATCCTGGCGCAATCGACGGTCTCGGCTGTCGAATCCGCCTTCAACTCGCTGGCTCATACGGTGCTCAGCAGCAACGCGCGGACGCTGGAGGACCTGGTCAAGGAGATGCTGCGCCCGATGCTGAAGTTGTGGCTCGACGACAACCTGCCGGGCCTCGTTGAACGCATCGTGAAGGCCGAAATCGAGCGGGTCTCGCGCGGCGGCAGGTAGCGCCGGTCGCGGAGCCCTCATAAAGCCCCGCTTGTACGTCACATTTGACCTCTCGACCGGGCCGGGAAGCCGTTTTGCCGCCAGGCTCTCCGTTGACCTTTTCGTTGACTTGCCCCCCGCGCGCGGCTTTCTAGCAGCCCCATGATCGAGAAAAATTACCAGCCCGCCGATATCGAAGCCCGCATGTCCGTGGTGTGGGAGGACAGCCGTGCCTTCAAGGCCGGCCGCCCCGACCGCCGCGACGCAGTGCCATTTACCATCGTGATCCCGCCACCGAACGTGACGGGCTCGCTGCATATGGGCCACGCCCTCAACAACACACTCCAGGACATTCTGTGCCGGTTCGAGCGCATGCGCGGCCGCGACGTGCTGTGGCAGCCCGGCACCGACCATGCCGGCATCGCCACCCAGATGGTGGTCGAGCGGCAGCTGATGGAGCGCCAGCAGCCTGGCCGCCGCGAGATGGGCCGCGAGAAGTTCCTGGAGCGGGTCTGGCAGTGGAAGGCCGAGAGCGGCGACACCATCGTCAACCAGCTCAAGCGCCTCGGCGCGTCCTGCGACTGGTCGCGCGAACGCTTCACCATGGACGAGGGCCTGTCCAAGGCCGTCATCAAGGTATTCGTCGAGCTGCACCGCGACGGCCTGATCTACAAGGACAAGCGGCTGGTGAACTGGGACACCAAGCTCTTGACCGCGATCTCCGATCTCGAAGTGCAGCAGACCGAGGTGAAGGGCAGCCTCTGGTATCTGCGCTATCCGATCGAGGGCAAGACCTTCAGCCCCGAGGATCCCTCGAGCTTCATCGTCGTCGCCACGACGCGCCCGGAGACCATGCTCGGCGACACCGGCGTCGCCGTGCATCCCGATGACGAGCGCTATCAGAAGCTGGTCGGCAAGCACGTCATCCTGCCGCTGGTCGGCCGCAAGATCCAGATCGTCGCGGACGACTATTCCGATCCGGAGAAGGGCTCCGGCGCGGTGAAGGTGACGCCGGCGCACGACTTCAACGACTTCGAGGTCGGCAATCGCCACGGCCTGCGCCGGATCAGCGTGCTCGACAAGGAAGGTTGCCTCGATCTCCTCGACAACGAGGATTATCTGCGCGACCTGCCGGAAGGCGCCGCGCAATTCGCCGAGGAGTTCAACAAGGTTGACCGCTTCGTTGCGCGCAAGCGCATCGTCGAGCGGCTGGAATCGTTCGGCTTCGTCGAGCGGATCGAGCCGCACACCCACATGGTGCCGCACGGCGACCGCTCCAACAGCGTGATCGAGCCGTACCTGACCGACCAGTGGTACGTCGACGCCAAGACGCTGGCCAAGCCCGCGATCGCGGCGGTGCGTTCGGGCGAAACCAGCTTCGTGCCGAAGAACTGGGAAAAGACCTATTTCGAGTGGATGGAGAACATCCAGCCCTGGTGCATCTCGCGCCAGCTCTGGTGGGGCCACCAGATTCCGGCCTGGTACGGGCCGGACGGCAAGGTGTTCGTCGCCGAGACCGAGGAGGAGGCGATCAGCCACGCGCTCGGCTACTACGTCGAGCAGGAGGTCATCACGGCCGAGCAGGGCCGCGAGATGGCGCTCGACCGCAACAAGCGCGAAGGCTTCATCACCCGCGATGAGGACGTGCTCGATACCTGGTTCTCCTCGGCGCTGTGGCCGTTCTCGACGCTGGGCTGGCCCGAAGACGCACCCGAGGTGCAGCGCTACTACCCGACCAACGCGCTGGTGACCGGCTTCGACATCATCTTCTTCTGGGTCGCCCGCATGATGATGATGGGCCTGCACTTCATGAAGGAAGTGCCGTTCTCGACGATCTACATCCACGCCCTCGTCCGCGACGAGAAGGGCGCCAAGATGTCGAAGTCGAAGGGCAACGTCATCGATCCGCTCCACCTGATCGACGAATACGGTGCGGACGCGCTGCGCTTCACGCTGGCCGCGATGGCGGCGCAGGGACGCGACATCAAGCTCGCCACCAGCCGCGTCGAGGGCTACCGCAATTTCGCGACCAAGCTCTGGAATGCGTCCCGCTTTGCCGAGATGAACCACTGCGCCGTGCCCGAAGGCTTCGAGCCGGCGAAGGCGAAGGAGACGCTGAATCGCTGGATCGCGCATGAGAGCGCGCACACCACGCGCGAGGTGACCGAGGCGATCGAGGCCTATCGCTTCAACGATGCCGCCGGCGCGATCTACCGCTTCGTCTGGAACGTCTATTGCGACTGGTATGTCGAGCTCGCAAAGCCCGTGTTGCTTGGCCCGGACAGCCCCGCCAAGGACGAGACCCGCGCCATGGTCGCCTGGGCACGTGACGAGATCCTGAAGCTGCTGCACCCCTTCATGCCCTTCATCACCGAAGAGCTGTGGGAGGTGACGGCGAAGCGCGACGGCCTGCTGGCGCTGGCCGCGTGGCCGCTGAAGCCGGCCGAGCCGACGCCGGAGCAACTGGCGATGTTTGCCGCAGCCGCAGGTCCCACCGCTCCGTTGATCTCGCCGGCCCTGATCGTGCCGATCTTCGACCATGCCGACTTCACCGATCCCAAGGCTGAAGCCGAGATCGGCTGGGTGATCGACCTCGTCACGCAGATCCGCTCGGTGCGCGCCGAGATGAACATCCCGCCGGCGACGCTGACGGCGCTGGTCCTCGCCGGCGCTTCGGCCGAGACCAGGGAACGCGCGCCGCGCTGGACCGACGTCATCAAGCGTATGGCGCGGCTGTCGGACATCTCCTTCGCCGACCGCGCGCCTGACGGCGCCGTCCAGCTCCTGGTGCGCGGCGAGGTGGCCGCGCTGCCGCTCAAGGGCGTGATCGACGTTGCCGCCGAACGCACCCGTCTCGACAAGGAGATCGGCAAGGCCGACGCCGACATCAAGCGCGCCGAGTCCAAGCTGGCGAACGAGAAATTCGTCGCCAACGCGGCCGAGGAGGTCGTCGAGGAGGAGCGCGAAAAGCGAGAGGCGGCGCTGGCCCGCAAGGCCAAGCTGCTGGAGGCGCTGGAGCGGCTCAAGCAGGCGTCGTAGCCTCGCTGTCATTCCGGGGCGGCTCGAAGAGCCGAACCCGGAATCTCGAGATTCCGGGTCTGGTCCTTCGGACCATCCCGGAATGACAACTACCTCGGAAACGGCTTGCTCAGGAATTTCGAGCCCTTGACGCCATAGCGCCAGGGCAGCTCGACGGCCTTGGTGATGCCGATCCGGATGCCTGTCGCCACCTCCAAATCCTCCGTCCGCGCATGCAGCGCGATCGGCGGCCGGTCCAGCGGCAGGGCATTGTGCGCGATGGTGATGCCGAGCGCCTCCGTCAGCTTGCCCGGGCCCGAGCACAGCGCGTGCACGTCCTGGAGATGACGGCGGCGGCGCATTGCGGCGATGCCGTGCGTCGGCTCCAGCGCGCGGATCAGCACCGCCGCGGCCGAGCCTTCCGCCTCGCAGACGAAGTTCACGCACCAGTGGATGCCGTACGAGCGGTAGACATAGGCAAAGCCGGGCGGGCCGAACATGACATGGTTCCGCGGCGTCGGGCCGTTGTAGGAGTGCGCCGCCGGCTCGGTATGATGATAGGCCTCAACCTCGACGATGAGGCCGCCGACGCCATCGACCAGCATGGTGGCGCCGATCAGGTCGTGGGCGACCTCGCGGACGCTGCGGCCAAAAAAGGCGCGCTTCAGGGGCTTGCCGAGCCGCGGAGGAGAAGTCTTCGAGGTTGGAGCCATTCGAGGTGAGAATCGTCTGAGAACAGAGCAGGATATTGCCCATATCTGCCATGTTCCCTGAAGCGGTGCGAGCCGGGTTGCGATGCCGGGCAAGACCGACTAGGTAGGACCTGAACAGACCGGACACCTCATGGTCGTTATTGTCGATACCATCTCGAACCCGCTGCGCCCGCGCCACCCCGAAAAGGTGAATCGCCCCGATTCTGCTTCGCCGCCGAAGCCGGACTGGATCCGTGTGCGCGCGCCCAACACCCGCGGCTATGCCGACACCCGCAACATCGTGAGGGCGAACGGCCTGCACACGGTGTGCGAGGAGGCGGGCTGCCCGAATATCGGCGAGTGCTGGGACAAGAAGCACGCGACCTTCATGATCATGGGTGACACCTGCACCCGTGCCTGCGCCTTCTGCAACGTCAAGACCGGCCTGCCCAACGCGCTGGATGCGGCCGAGCCGCAGAACGTCGCCGAGGCCGTGGCCAAGCTGGGCCTCGCCCACGTCGTTATCACCTCGGTCGACCGCGACGACCTCGCCGATGGCGGCGCCGAGCATTTTGCCCAGACCATACGCGCGATCCGGGCCGCGTGCCCCTCGACCACGATCGAGATCCTGACGCCGGACTTCCTGCGCAAGGAAGGCGCGCTGGAGGTCGTCGTCGCGGCGAGGCCCGATGTCTTCAACCACAATCTCGAGACCGTGCCGTCGCGCTATCTCACGGTACGGCCCGGCGCGCGCTACTTCCATTCGATCCGGCTGTTGCAGCGGGTCAAGGAGCTCGATGCGTCCATCTTTACCAAGTCCGGCATCATGGTGGGCCTGGGTGAAGAGCGCCACGAGGTGCAGCAGGTGATGGACGATCTGCGCTCGGCCGACGTCGACTTCCTGACCATCGGGCAATATCTCCAGCCGACCCGTAAGCATCACGCGGTGATGCGCTACGTGCCGCCGGACGAGTTTTCGTCCTATGAAAAGGTCGCCTACACCAAGGGCTTCCTGATGGTGTCGGCGAGTCCGCTCACCCGCTCGTCGCATCATGCCGGCGAGGATTTCGCGAGACTGAAGGCTGCGCGGGCAGCTCACGCCAGCTGACGTATCATGCATCGAGTTTCGAGCAAGCACCGCGTCAACCACAGTGCGTCCGAGATGTTTGATCTGGTCGCCGATGTCGAGCGCTACCCGGAGTTCGTGCCGCTGTGCAGCGCGCTGAAGGTCCGCCAGCGCATGGCGAAGCCCGACGGCACCGAGGTGCTGGTCGCCGACATGACGGTGTCGTTCAAGCTGGTCAAGGAATCCTTCACCAGCCGCGTGACGCTCGACCGCGCCAACCTGAAAATCCTCGTCGAATATCTGCAAGGCCCGTTCCGTAATCTGGAAAACCGCTGGACGTTCGAGCCCAAGGGCGAGGGCGTCTGCGACGTCGGGTTCTTCCTCGCCTACGAGTTCAAGAGCCGCATGCTGGCGATGCTGATGGGCTCGATGTTCGACGCCGCGTTCGCGCGGTTTTCCACCGCGTTCGAGAAGCGCGCGGATGCGATCTACGGCCGGCCGAAGCTGGCGTCGACGTAAGGCGTAGCCTCTCCGCCGTTATTGCGAGGAGCCCTTGCGACGAAGCAATCCAGAGCCTTTCCGCGGATGGATTCTGGATTGCTTCGCTACGCTCGCAATGACAGCGGGGCTCAATCAACGGCCTTCACGATATCCGGCGGCTGCGAGGCATAATACGCCGCGGCCTGCTCGATCTCCTGTGGCGTCATCGCGCGGGCGATGTTGCGCATCTGCTGGCTGATGTCGTTGCGCCGCTCGCCTGAGGCGAAGGCCTGCAGCTGCGCCTTCATATAGGCCTCGGATTGCCCCTCCAGCCACGGGCTGCCGGTCTTGTTGTCGAGGCTGCCATGGCAGGCGCCGCACGGCGCGATGCCGCGGATCGGCGCGCCGTAGATGACGATGTTGGGTTTCGGCAGAAGCGGCGTCGGATGATAGGCTGGTAGCCGCGGCAGATAGGCGTAGTAGTTCGCGAGGTCGGCGATCTCCTGGTCGGTCAGGTTGACGGCAAACGGCGACATCACGGCATTGGTGCGCGCGCCTGAGCGGAAATCGTGCAGCTCCTTGTAGATCACGGCCGCATACTGACCGGCGAGGTTGGGCGAGTCCGCGCGGCTGATGCCGGTCGGGCCATGGCAGATCGCGCAGCGCTGCGCGAGCGTGGCGCCGCGGCCAATCGCCTCCTGGCTCGGACGCGACAGCGTGTGCGAGGTGAGCACGACCTCCGACAGACGCATGCTCTGCTCGGGCGCCGTCACGCTTGCCGCGCGCCGCGGCACACCGGCGGCGCTACAGATCGCATCCCAGACATTGGCGAACTGCACCCAGGGCTGCGCGAAGGGCAGCACGATGAAGCCTGCGATCGCCGTCACGACGAGGATCGCGGCGGTGATGCCAACGCCAATCTTGAAATGGCCGTTACGGAAGGTGAAGAGGTCGCGCGTGCTCATCACTGCGCTCCCACATAGACGGCCGGCACCGACGTGCCCTCGGTCAGTGCCAGCGTCAGGATCGGATAGCCGTAATTGGTGATGGTCAGGGCGATCATCAGCGCCACCCACAGCGCATGGGTGTTGAGCGCGACCGGCACCGTCGCCGGCTGATGCACCGCCAGCGCGAAGCGATAGGGGCCGGCATCAGCCTGAGGCGCACGCATCCCTCGGGCCAGAATGACCAGGAACAGGATGCCCGAGGTCAGCAGGATGAAACCGCCAATCGCGGAGAATGTGACGGAGAGCGCCTGCGGCGCGATCGCGGGATCGCCGAAGTCGAAATAGGCCATGCGGCGCGGCATGCCCAGGATGCCGACCCAGTGCCAGGGGAATGTCGTGACGATCATGCCGACGAACCACAGCCAGAGCTGAGTGCGGATCAGGCGAAGGTCGGTCAGCTCGCGCTCGGTGAGATGCGGCCACAGATCATAGGCGATCGCGAAATACATGATCACGATGGCGCCGCCGAAGATCAGGTGGAAATGGCCGGTGATCCATTGCGTGTTGTGGATCGACGCGTCGAGCTGATAGCTCATGTTGATGAGGCCGCCAGCGCCGCCGAAGCCGAGCATGACGAACGAGAACGCGAGCGCCAGCATCATCGGATTGTCCCAGGGCAGCGCCCGGATCCAGCCGAACAGGCCGCGGCCGCCGCGCAGGCGCGCCGCGATCTCGACCGAGGCGCAGATCGTGAACACCGTCAGTAGCGTCGGCAGTGCGACCAGTGCGGTGAAGGCCGAATGGATGAACTTGAAGCCGGCGCCGACCTGCGGATCGGCGAAGGTGTGGTGCATGCCGATCGGCATCGCCACCACCAGGAACAGGATGAAGGAGATCCGGGCCATGCTGTCGGAATAGACCCGGCCGCCGATCGCGCGCGGCACGATGGTGTAATAGGCGATGTAGGTCGGCATCAGCCAGAAATAGACAATGGCGTGCAGCGTCCAGGAGAAGAAGACGCGGGCAAGACCGGCGTCGATCGTCGCCTTCAGCCCCGCCGCGACGGGAATGATCTGGAGCAACAACTCGAGCGCGGCACCGACCGCGGTCCACGCCCACAGATAGGAGCCGGCGACATTGGCGAACATCGCGAGCGGCACCGGCGCGCCGGGATGGGCTTTTCGCCAGACGCGCAGATTGACCGACATCAGCGCGACCCAGATCCATGAGCCGACCACGACCAGCACGACGCCGAGATAGTAGAAGACGTTGCCGATCAGCGGCGGATAGAAGGTGTAGAGCACCGAGGCGCGCCCGAGCGCGACCGGGATCACAGCCATGATGCTGCCGGCAACGATCAGCCAGAAGCCGGCCCAGGCCCAGCGCACGCCGACCAGGCGCTGCTCCAGCGCGGACTCGCTGATGGCGTAGCCAAAACCCATCGCGACCAGGGTCGGGAACACGTAGCCCATCACCGTGCCGTGCGCCGTCAGAGAGCGGTAGTAGAGCTCGGGGTTGGAGAGCCAGGTGCCGATCGGGCTGCGGATGAACATCTGCCAGGCGCCGAGCGTCAGCGCGACGCCGAACAACGCAAACGCAAACCAGAAATGGGCGAGGATGAGCTTCCTATTGGCCAACACAGCTCAGCCTCCCGCCGCCCTTCGCCCGATCGGCGAAGTCGGTCTTGTCGATCACCTTGACCTTGCCCCACATGCCCTCGTGGCCGAAGGAGCAAAACTCCTGGCAGGGCATCAGATAGTCGCCGGTCCTGGTAAAGCGCATCAGCTGCTCTGAGATGTAGCCCGGCACCAGCATGGTGTTGACATTGGTGCCCTGGATCAGGATGCCGTGCACGACGTCGGCGCTGGTGGCGCGGAGCGTGATCGGCGTGTCCACGGGCACCATGATGCAGGCCGGCGTGAAGGAATATTGCTGGCCGATCGCGCGCACCGTCACATTGCCGTTGGCCTCCAGCACGCTGCCGAGATTGCTTTCGACGAATTCGCCCGAAAGATGAATCCGCGATGGATCGGTGGTCTCGACGCGCGGCTGCGGCATGGTCGCGCGATGGATGCCGGCGAAAGCCGCCAACAGCGCCATGCCCACGACGATGATCACGGCAATAGTCGCCCATCGCCGCTCGACACGGGCCGCGACCTCGGCGCTGCCATGGGTGTCCTCTGCGCTCATTGCAGCGATCCGCGCGGCAGGAAGACGAACAGATAGAAGGCGAGCCACATCGCGACCACGCAGGCCGTGGCGATGCCGGCGAGCACGATCGCGCCGGACGGGCCTTGCGCGACGACTTCCTCGACAGCGTGGTCGGCGGCGGCTGGGCTGGTCGGCGGATCGGAATTGATCATGATGGATCTCTGGCGTCCTCAGTTCAGCGGTGCGGAGCGCAGCTCGTTGGCCTCGCGGGCCGAGACCGGCGTGCCGCGATTGCCCCAGGCGGTGCGGATGTAGGAGACGACGGCGGCGACCTCGTTGTCGGAGAGCAGGCCCGCGAACGGCGGCATGCCGTAAGGCATCGGATTGCCCTTGGTGCCCGGCGGATAGCCGCCGTTGAGCACCATGCGGATCGGGTTGACCGCCGACTGCATCTCGATCGACTGGTTGTTGGCGAGCGGCGGCCAGTGCGGCGGCTTGCCTTCGCCCTGCGTGCCATGACAGCTCGCGCAGTTCTTGTCATAAACGGTCTTGCCGAGGCTGATTAGCAGGCTGCTCTCGGTGGTCGGCAGCGCCGAGCTCGCCGGCGGCGGCGGGGAGGGCTCCGAGATGCCCTTGAGGTACACCGCCATCGCCTTGGTGTCCTCGTCGCTCAGATATTGCAGGCTGTTGTGCACGACTTCGGCCATCGGGCCGTAGACGACACCGCGGGCCGAAACGCCGGTCTGGAGCAGGTCGGTGATGTCCTTGATGCTCCAGTCGCCGAGGCCCGCCTCGCGGTTGGACGTGAGCGAGGGCGCGTACCAGTTCTGCATCGGGATCAGGCCGCCCTTGAAGGCGTCCGATTGCGAGGTGCCGCCGAGCGCGTTGATCGGTGAGTGACACATGCCGCAATGGCCGAGGCCCTCGACCAGATAGGCGCCGCGGTTCCACTCGGCAGACTTGGTCGGGTCCGGCTTGAACTCGCCCTCGCTGAAGAACAGCGTGCGCCAGCCGAGGATGAGCTGGCGGTTGTCATAGGGAAAGCGCAACTCGTGCGGCCTGTTCCTCTGGCTGACCGACGGGATCGAGCGCAGGTAGGCGAAAATCGCGTCGCTGTCGGCGCGCGTCACCTTGGTGTAGGAGGCGAACGGCATCGCCGGATAGATCAGCCCGCCATCCGGGAAGCGGCCATTGTGCATCGTCCTGTAGAAATCGTCCGCGCTCCATTTGCCGATCCCGGTCTCCGGATCGGGCGTGATGTTGGAGGTGTAGAGCGTGCCGAACGGCGTCGGCATGGCGCGGCCGCCGGCGAACAGACGGCCTTCCGGTGCGGTGTGGCAGGCGGTGCAATCGCCGGCGCGGGCGAGATATTCGCCGCGCGCGATGATATCGCCGGTCTTGTCTTTGTCCTGCGCCTGCGTGGCCGTCGTGAACGCGGCGAGAGCGAGGAGCGTGATCGACAGTCTTGAGCCCATCATCCGCCTCGTCAGTTGGGCTGGCTGCCGCAGCCAAAAGGCAGCGCGTAGGTGCCTTTCGGGACGGGAGCCGGGTTCGCGGGCGCCGGCCGCGTCGCGAGCCAGGCTGCAACGGCGGTGACGTCGGCCTCGGTCAAATGGCCGGCGACGAGCTGCATGCAGTCGGGCGATTTCGCCGTGCGGTTGCCGTAGCGCCAGGCGCCGAGTTGGGCGCTGATGTAAGGCGCGCGCAAGCCGAGCAGTCCGGGGATGCCGGGCTGCATGCCCGTGAGTCCGGGACCATGGCAGCTCACACAGGCCGGAATGTTGCGGCCCGCATCGCCGCTGGTCGCAAGCTGCTCGCCCTGCGCCAGCACGTCCTTGCTGACCTCGCTCGGCGCCGGTTGCGGCAGCGGCGGGTGCTCGGTGGCAAAATACTCCGCCATCGCCTCCAGATACGGATCCGGCAGGAATTCCAGCAGATAGTTCATCGGCGGATATTTGCGCCGACCGCTGCGGAAGGCGAGGAGCTGGTTGTAGAGATAGCCGGCGGGCTTGCCGGCGAGGCGCGGGAAATAGACGTCGCTGGTGCCTTCGCCCTTGTTGCCGTGACAGGGCGTGCAGGCCTCGACCCGCGCCGCCATCGTATCCGGCGGCTGGTTGGCCGTTTGTGCGGCTGCGCCGTCAAGGGCGGCCAAGATGGCAATGGCCAGAGCAGTGGTGCGAGCGAACAATTCGTCGCCCTCCAGAAGGCTGGGCCGGTTGATTCCGGACCACAACATAGAGCGGCATTATTGCGCCAATATGGTCGCGCGCAAGTTCGGATGGGGACGATGACGTTTGGTCGCGCTCTTGCACTGCATATAACGATCGGATTCGACAAGATTTGCGTGCTTTTTGAAAAGCAAGCGCGGCATCTCAGTCTCGCCGCGCGTCTTGCCCGAGCCTTGTTTCGTGCTTCCATTGACCTCGACACAAAACACAGCTGGGTTCAGAAGGCGGAAGATCGCTACGCTGAAGCTAACGGATGTTGAGTGGCCTACAGGGATTGACCGTGGACCATATTACTTTCAAGGAAATCGCGGACACCGATCTGGCGACATGCGGGACTTCTGCTGCGGCGTCCTGGGTATCGCTTCGCTCACCCGGGCTACGGGACTCACCCCCGCGGTGACCGCGACGGCCTGCGCTTCGCCGCATGCCGGCGCGGCGACCGCGTCACACGGGGGCGCAAGCGGCTCGCGGCGGCGCGTTGTGGCTTGGCCGTGACTTGCGGGCCGCGGGCGAGATCCATCAGCATGCGCAGTGCCTCGACCACCGAGCGCTGGCGTACCGCGGTGCGGCCGATCGCGCCGAAACGGTGCTCGCGATGGATGATGCGGCCGTCGCGTGCGGCGGCGGCGAAGTGCACGAGGCCGACCGGCTTGCCGGGCGTGGCGCCGCCAGGGCCGGCGATGCCCGTGATGGCGACCGCGAGGTCGACACCGGCACGCTCCAGCGCGCCGATCGCCATCGCGGTTGCGGTCTCCTTGCTGACGGCGCCGAAATTGGCGAGCGTACCTGCTTCAACGCCGAGCATCGCGCGCTTGGCGTCGTTGGAATAGGTGACGAAGCCGCGGTCGATCACGTCGGAGGAGCCGGGGATGTCGGTCAGCGCGCCGGCAACGAGCCCGCCGGTGCAGGACTCGGCCGTGGCGATCGTCAGCTTGCGCATCCGGCACAAATCGAGCAGCGAGCGGGAGAGGGCGCGTGCGTCGCTGCCGGCCATGGCCTAGACGCTCCAAGTCTTCTCGTTAAACGGCAGGCGGATGGTGGCGCTCGCGGTGGCCGCGATGCCTTCCTCGCGGCCGGTGAAGCCGAGCCGCTCGCTGGTCGTCGCCTTCACCGCGACGCGCGAGATGTCGACGCCGGAGATCTCGGCGATGCGCGCGCGCATGGTGTCGCGCAGGGGGCCGATCTTCGGCCGCTCGCAGATCATCGTCACCTCGAGATTGGCGACGCGGCCGCCGCGCTGGGCGACGCGCTCGATGGCGTATTTCAGGAACTGGTCGGAGGAGGCGCCCTTCCACTTCGCATCGCTCGGCGGGAAGTGCGAGCCGATGTCGCCGTCGGCCAGCGCACCGAGGATGGCATCCACCAGCGCATGCAGGCCGACATCGCCGTCGGAATGCGCGAGAAAACCCTTGCTGTGCGGCACGCTGACGCCGCAGATCATGACGTGGTCGCCTTCGCCGAAGGCGTGGACGTCGTAGCCCGTGCCGGTCCTGATGTCGCCGAGCTGGGCGGCCAGGCGCGCTTCCTCGCGCACGAAATCTTCGGGAGTGGTGAGCTTCATGTTGGCAACATCGCCTTCAAAGGTTGCAACCGTCAATCCCGCCCATTCGGCAATCGCGGCATCATCGGTGAAATCGCTGCGCCCGTCCTTCGCCGCGCGACGATGCGCCTCGAGGATGACATCGAAACGAAAGGATTGCGGCGTCTGCGCGATCCGCAGCCGGGCCCGATCCGGCGTGTCCTCGACGTTGCCGCTCGCGCCGGTGAGCTTGATGGTGTCGGTGACGGGAACGACGGGGATCGCGGCGCCGGTGCGGCTCGCCGCATCGATCGCGCGCGAGATCACACCTTCCGAGACGAAGGGACGCGCGGCGTCGTGGATCAGGACGATGTCGGGCTGGTGCTTTGCGAGCGCTTCGAGACCGGCAAGCACCGAGGCCTGGCGCGTGGCGCCGCCATTGGTCGGCGGCTCGTGCTTCAATCCTGCGACCGCTGCCGTGAACATGGCGCTGTCGTCGGGGTTGACCACGGGCTGCACTGCAAACACGTCGGGGTGGCGGCTGAAGGCTTCCATGGCGCGATAGATCACGGGCTGGCCGCCGATCTCGCGATATTGCTTCGGCCCGCCGGCGCCGGCGCGCAGCCCGCGACCTGCCGCGACAAGAACGACTGCGGTGCGCTGTGATTTCGCCATAGGACTCAAATACTCAGTTGCTAATGAAAGAGTCGGAAGTGGGTGATTGCCGGCATGCCTCTAGCACGGCAGGCCCGCAAAAAAAGGGGGTTTCCCTGGATTGTGGGAAACAGCAATTTGCTGCACTGCACTTGAAAGATTTGCAGAACTGTCTAAACTGTAGGCATGACGCTTGACTGCACAAGAATTGTGCGCAAGATAGGTCATGGCAGGTGCGATGAGGCCCTGCGAGTGAATGAGACCACTGTGACCGGCTCGGCAGGATCAGGCTCCAAGCCCTTGAAAATAGGCGATATTGAGGTCGCCACCCCGGTCTTCCTGGCACCGATGTCGGGAGTGACTGACTCGCCCGTCCGGCGGTTGGTCGCCGAGCTTGGGGCAGGTCTGGTGGTGTCCGAAATGACCGCCAGCGATGAGCTCGCCAACGGCCACCGGATGTCCCGGTTGCGCTGCGAAGCGACCGGAATCGGTCCGCACGTGGTGCAGCTCGCCGGCTGCGAGGCGCACTGGATGGCCGAAGGCGCCCGGATCGCCGAAGCGGAAGGCGCCGATATCATCGACATCAATATGGGCTGTCCGGCCCGCCACGTCACGGGCGGCCAGTCCGGCTCGGCCCTGATGCGCGATCTCGACCACGCTGTCGGCCTGATCGATGCGACGATCGCGGCGGTGAAGGTGCCGGTGACGCTGAAGATGCGGCTCGGCTGGGACGACCGCAGCCGCAATGCGCCGGAACTGGCGCGGCGCGCGGAAGCCGCGGGTATCAAGCTCGTGACCGTGCATGGCCGCACCCGCTGCCAGTTCTACAAGGGCGAGGCCGATTGGGATGCGATCCGCACCGTGCGCGAGGCGATCTCGATTCCGCTCATCGTCAACGGCGACATCACCTCGTACGAGAAGGCGCTCGCGGCGCTCGAATCCTCCGGCGCCGACGCCGTGATGATCGGCCGCGGCGCACAGGGCCAGCCCTGGCTGCCCGGCCAGATCGGCCGGCGCCTGAAGGGCGGGGCGGCGGAAGCCACGCCGTCGCTCGCGACGCAACTCCATTATGTCCGCACGCTTTATGAAGGCGTGTGCGCGCTCTACGGCCTGCGCGTCGGTCTCAAGCATGCCCGCAAGCATCTCGGCTGGGCGCTGGACGTCGCCGCCGATGCGAGCCGCGCGCCGGTCGAGAAGCTGAAATCCTGGCGCCGGACAATTCTGACGTCCGAAGATCCCCGCCTCGTTCACCAGTCACTGCAAGATGCCTTCGACGACTTCGCATGGAGCGCTGCTGCATGAGCTCAGCCGCTGAACAACGTCGGCCGCTACCGTCCGACAGCGATGCGATCCTGGACGCGCTTCCCAATCCCGTGCTCCTGATCGGGCCGGACGGCAAGATCGTCGCCGCCAACATCGCAACCGAAGCCTTCTTTGAGATCTCGACGCAATTCCTGAAGCGGCAGTCGCTGAAAGAGCTGGTGCCGTTCGGCAGCCCCTTGCTAGCGCTGATCGACCAGGTGCGCTCGTCGAACTCGCCGGTGAACGAATACAAGGTCGATTTGGGCACGCCCCGCATGGGCGGCGATCGCCAGGTCGATCTGCACGTCGCCCCGCTCACCGAGCGGCCCGGCCATATCGTGGTGATGCTTCAGGAGCGCACCATCGCCGACAAGATGGATCGGCAGCTCACCCATCGCAGCGCCGCGCGCTCGGTGATAGCGCTAGCAGCGATGCTCGCGCATGAGATCAAGAATCCGCTCTCCGGCATCCGCGGCGCGGCGCAGCTGCTGGAGCAGCAGGCCTCGTCCGAGGACCGCATGCTGACGCGGCTGATCTGCGACGAGGCCGACCGCATCGTGACGCTGGTCGACCGCATGGAGGTGTTCGGCGACGAGCGTCCCGTGGTGCGCGGGCCGGTCAACATCCATTCGGTGCTCGATCACGTGAAGCGGCTGGCGCAGTCGGGCTTTGCCCGCAACATCCGCTTCATCGAGGACTACGATCCCTCGCTGCCGCCGGTGCTGGCGAACCAGGATCAGCTGATCCAGGTGTTCCTCAATCTCGTGAAGAACGCCGCCGAAGCCTTGATCGACGTGCCCGATGCCGAGATCCAGCTCACCACCGCGTTCCGCCCCGGCGTGCGCCTGTCAGTCCCCGGTCAAAAATCCCGGGTATCCTTGCCGCTCGAATTCTGCGTGAGGGACAACGGACCAGGCGTGCCGGACGATCTTCTGCCCAACCTGTTCGATCCCTTCGTGACCACCAAGCAGACCGGCTCGGGTCTGGGCCTCGCCCTGGTCGCAAAGATCGTCGGCGATCACGGGGGCATCATCGAATGCGAATCTCAGCCGCGCAAGACCACCTTCCGCGTGCTGATGCCGATGTATTCCACATCGGTCAAATACGCCGATCACAGCAGTCGCGACGGCTCTGCCGGGAAGTCGTCGTCTGCATCACAGGGGGCAAAATGAGGATTAACAATGCCCGCAGGTAGCATTCTCGTTGCAGATGACGACACCGCCATCCGCACGGTTCTCAATCAGGCTCTGTCCCGCGCCGGCTATGAGGTCAGGCTCACCGGCAATGCCGCAACGCTATGGCGCTGGGTCAGCCAGGGGGAGGGCGATCTCGTCATCACCGACGTGGTGATGCCGGACGAAAACGCCTTCGACCTGTTGCCGCGGATCAAAAAGATGCGGCCGAATTTGCCCGTCATCGTCATGAGCGCGCAGAACACCTTCATGACGGCGATCCGCGCCTCCGAGCGCGGGGCGTACGAGTATCTGCCGAAGCCCTTCGACCTGAAGGAGCTGATCGCCATCGTCGGCCGTGCGCTCGCCGAGCCGAAGGAGCGAACCTCGACGCCGGACGAGGATGCCGAGATGGAGGCGATCCCGCTGGTCGGCCGCTCGCCGGCGATGCAGGAAATCTACCGCGTGCTGGCGCGCCTGATGCAGACCGACCTCACCGTGATGATCACGGGCGAGTCCGGAACCGGCAAGGAGCTGGTGGCGCGCGCGCTGCACGATTACGGCAAGCGCCGCAACGGCCCGTTCGTCGCCGTCAACATGGCGGCGATCCCGCGCGACCTGATCGAGTCCGAGCTGTTCGGCCATGAGCGCGGCGCCTTCACCGGCGCCAACACCCGCGCCTCGGGCCGGTTCGAGCAGGCCGAGGGCGGCACGCTGTTCCTGGACGAGATCGGCGACATGCCGATGGAGGCGCAGACCCGCCTGCTGCGCGTGCTCCAGCAGGGCGAATACACCACCGTCGGCGGCCGCACCCCGATCAAGACCGACGTGCGGATCGTTGCGGCCTCCAACAAGGATCTGCGCGTGCTGATCCAGCAGGGCCTGTTCCGCGAGGACCTGTTCTTCCGCCTCAACGTCGTGCCGCTGCGGCTGCCTCCCTTGCGCGAGCGCATCGAGGACCTGCCGGATCTCGTGCGCCACTTCTTCGCGCTGGCCGAGAAGGACGGCCTGCCGCCGAAGAAGCTGGATGCGCTGGCGCTGGAGCGGCTGAAGCAGCACCGCTGGCCCGGCAACGTGCGCGAGCTCGAAAATCTCGCCCGGCGCCTCGCGGCGCTCTATCCGCAGGACGTGATCACGGCCTCCGTCATCGACGGCGAGCTTGCGCCGCCCTCGGTCAGCCCGGGTGCTGCGGTCCAGCAGGGCGTCGACAATCTCGGCGGCGCGGTGGAGGCGTATCTGTCCTCGCACTTCCAGGGCTTTCCGAACGGCGTGCCGCCGCCGGGCCTCTATCACCGCATCCTCAAGGAGATCGAGGTGCCGCTGCTCACGGCCGCGCTGGCGGCGACCCGCGGCAACCAGATCCGCGCCGCGGACCTGCTCGGCCTCAACCGCAACACCCTGCGCAAGAAGATCCGGGACCTCGACATCCAGGTCTATCGGAGCGGGGGCTAGTTCTAGCTCGCCGCCTCGGGCGGTGGCTCAGCTCCCCCTAACCAAGGCGGAGCTGAGCCTGTCCGGATCGCGCTGGCCTTGATGGCTGACGCGGTGAGCAGAAGTCCGAATCGGACTAAATTGTTCCGCTGGAACATTCAAATGGGGCATTCGACCGCGGGGTGCGGTCTCTCGCCTATCTGACCAGTCGGGCTGATGCCGGCAGCATGGCCACGTCAGCCGGTGCCTGTCTGCCGGGGCCGTTGACCAGCAGGTCGGAAGCCACGATCAGCAGCAGAACGGCCGCGACCATTATCGCGAGAAAGAACCTGTCCATCCCAGTCAAGCCGGAATGGACGGATTCCGTTCCCGCTGACCCGGCGTGCCCTGTGGATGCGCCGGTCCGTCGCGGTGGGGGCGCCGCGGAATTGTCGCAATTCGGCAACAATGTGGTACGAATACATCAGTATCCGCCGCCGCCGCGGACCCCTGTTTTCAGCACCCATTGCCGGAATGACCAGCGCAGACACGTCGGCCGCATCCTTTGACACGGCCCCAGCTGAAGAGCCCCGACGCTGGTCGCCGCGACGCTGGCTGGCGCCCTTTGCCGTGGCGCTGGCGCTGCTGTCGGGCCTGCTGACCTTCCTGGTCCTGACTGGCCTCACTAGGATCGATCCGACGCCGGAGGTGGTCCGCACGTTCTATCTGATGAATGCGGGCACGATCCTGCTCCTGGTCGGGATCATCGTCCGCGAGCTCTGGCAGCTCATCCTGGCGCGCCGGCGGGGCAGGGCGGCGGCACGTCTCCATGTCCAGATCGTCAGCCTCTTTTCGATCGTGGCGGTGCTGCCGGCCGTGCTGGTTTCCGTCGTCGCCAACGTCACCCTCGAGCGCGGCCTCGACCGGTTGTTCTCCGGGCCGACCAAGGAGGTCATCCAGAATTCGCTAAACATCGCGCGGGCCTATATGCAGGACCATGCGCAGCTGATCCGCGGCGACATTCTCGGCATGGCCAACGATATCGCGCACGCCCGGCCGCTCTACGACCAGGATCGGCGGTCGTTTCGCGAGCTGCTGACGGCCAGTGCCAGCTCCCGCAATCTGCCGGGCGCGATGATCATCGACAAGAACACCAACATCCTGGAATCCGCCGACACCGGCATGCGGCTGGCCTATTCGCCGCCGGCGCCGGACTTCCTCAGCAACGTCAACGAGTCCGAGCCCGAGATCGCGGTGCTGCCGGATGCGAGCTTCGTCGCCGCGGTGATCCGCCTGCGCGCCTTCAGCGACACCTTCCTCTATGTCGCGCGGCCGCTCGATCCGAACGTGGTCAACCAGCTCAAGCAGACCGAGGTCAGCGTCGCCGAATATGCCCAGATCGAGTCGCGGCGGCTCGGCATCCAGGTCGCCTTCGCGCTGATGTTCGCGGTGATCGCGCTGACCATCCTGATGGCTTCGGTGCTGATCGGGCTGAACTTCGCCAACTCGCTGGTCTCGCCGATCCGGCGGCTGATGAACGCGGCCCACACGGTCTCGACCGGCGACCTTCACGTGAAGGTGCCGGTGCACCAGTCGGAGGGCGATCTCGCCCAGCTCGGCGAAACCTTCAACAAGATGACGCAGGAATTGCGCAGCCAGCGCGACGAACTGGTCAACGCCAGCGACCTCATCGACAGCCGTCGCCGCTTCATCGAAGCGGTGCTGTCTTCGGCGAGCGCCGGCATCATCGGCGTCGATACTTCGGGCAGCGTCGGCATCCTCAACCGCTCCGCCGAGAAGCTGATCGGGCACTCCGAAGCGGAGACGCTCGGCCATGCGCTCTCCGACGTCCTGCCGGAGCTCGACGAGATGATGAAGACGGCGCGGGAAGGCACCCAGCGCCTGGTGCAGGGCCAGATCACGATCACCCGCGACGGACAGGAGCGCAACCTCTCGGTCCGCGTCAGCGCCGAGAAGAACCAGCCGCACGACAGCTACATCATCACGCTCGACGACATCACCGAGCTGGTGTCGGCACAGCGCACCTCGGCCTGGGGCGATGTGGCGCGCCGCATCGCCCATGAGATCAAGAACCCGCTGACGCCGATCCAGCTCTCGGCCGAGCGCATCCGCCGCAAGTTCGGCAAGGACATCACCGAGACCAAGGACAAGCAGATCTTCGAGCAGTGCACCGACACCATCGTGCGCCAGGTCGACGACATCAGGCGCATGGTCGACGAATTCTCGCGCTTCGCGCGGATGCCGAAACCGGTGATGGAGGGCGAGGACGTCGTCGACACCGTGCGGCAGGCGGTGTTCCTGATGAAGGTCGCCCACCCCGAGCTCGATATCGAGGCCGAGTTCAAGGAAGATCCGTTGCGCGCCCAGTTCGACCGCCGGCTGATCTCGCAGGCGGTCACCAACATCGTCAAGAACGCCACCGAGGCAATCGAGCAGGTCCCGCCGGAAGAGCTCGGCAAGGGCCGCATCGACGTCGTGGTGTCGCGCGAGGGCGAGGACGTGCTGATCGACGTCATCGACAATGGCATCGGCCTGCCCAAGGTGGCGCGCTCGCGGCTGCTCGAGCCGTATGTGACGACGCGGGCTAAGGGCACCGGCCTTGGCCTTGCGATCGTCGGCCGCGTGCTGGAAGACCATGGCGGGCGCATCGAGTTGAAGGACGCCTCCGACTTCCGCGCAGGCCAGCGCGGCGCCTGGATGCGGATGCGCTTTGCGATCTCCGGCACGCCGGCGAAGACCGAAGGGACCGAGCAGGCGCCGGCCGTCAAGAATACGCGCGAGGAAGCGACCGCGGAAACGGTCAAGGATGCGGCGAAGGAAGCGAAAATCGCCAAGGAATCCATCAAGGGCACCGAAACAAAAGGGCCGGCAGCCGAAACCAAAGAGCCGGCTGAAAAGACCAATGATTCAACGAAGATCGAAGCCTCAACAGGCAGCTGACAAGACAGGCGCGACCCATGGCAAGTGAAATTCTGATTGTCGATGATGAGGCCGATATTCGGGATCTCGTTGCGGGCATCCTCGAGGACGAGGGGTTCGTCACCCGGACTGCACGCGACAGCGACTCGGCCCAGGCCGAAATCGCCAACCGCAGGCCGCATCTGGTGTTCCTCGACATCTGGCTCCAGGGCTCCAAGCTCGACGGCTTGCAGCTCCTGGAGCAGGTCAAGAAGGACAATGCCGACCTGCCGGTCGTGATGATCTCCGGCCACGGCAACATCGAGACCGCGGTCGCCGCAATCAAGCGTGGCGCCTACGACTTCATCGAGAAGCCGTTCAAGGCGGACCGGCTGATCCTGGTCGCCAACCGAGCGCTGGAGAACTCGCGGCTCAAGCGCGAGGTCAAGGAGCTGAAGCAGCTCGCACCGAGTGCAAGCTCGCTGGTCGGCCGCTCGCCCAGCATGAACCAGCTGCGCCAAACCATCGAGCGCGCGGCCAAGGCCAACAGCCGCATCCTGATCGTCGGCCCCGCCGGCGCCGGCAAGGAGCTGACTGCGCGCACGCTGCACACGGCCTCGGGCCGCGCCGACGGTCCCTTCGTCGTCATCAACGCCGCCGCGATCACGCCCGAGCGCATGGAGCACGAGCTGTTCGGCGTCGAGCAGTCCAATGGCGAGCAGCCGCGCAAGCCGGGCGCGCTCGAAGAGGCGCATGGCGGCACGCTGTTCATCGACGAGATCGCGGACATGCCGCGCGAGACCCAGAACAAGATCTTGCGCGTGCTGGTCGAGCAGTCGTTCCAGCGCGTCGGCGGCACCGGCAAAGTGCAGGTCGACGTGCGCATCATCTCCTCGACGGCGCGCAACCTGGAGGAGGAGATCGCGGCCGGCCATTTCCGCGAGGACCTCTATCATCGCCTCTCGGTCGTGCCGATCCGCGTGCCCGCACTCTCGGAGCGGCGCGAGGATATTCCGGAGCTGATCGACTACTTCATGGAGCAGATCTCGGCCGGCAGCGGCCTGCCCAAGCGGCAGATCGGACAGGACGCGATGGCAGTGCTGCAATCGCATGTCTGGCCCGGCAATGTGCGCCAGCTCCGCAACAACGTTGAAAGAGTCATGATTCTAGCCGCGGGCGGACCGGAGGTCATCATCACCGCCGACATGCTGCCGCAGGACGTCGGCTCGATGGTGCCGGCGATGCCGACCAGCAACAATGGTGAGCACATCATGGGCCTGCCGTTGCGCGAAGCGCGCGAAGTGTTCGAGCGCGACTATTTGATTGCACAGATCAGCCGTTTTTCAGGAAATATTTCTCGCACGGCTGAGTTCGTTGGCATGGAACGGTCGGCACTGCATCGAAAGCTGAAGGCACTCGGCGTCGGTTAGAACGCTGCGAGCGAATTGGATACCGGCCCGCATACAGAAATCGCCGCGACGTCGTGGCGGCTCGTCAGGGATAAGCGAGGAAAATCATCGATTTCCGTAGTTTTTCGGGGCAATAGGGCATGGGCTGCCGCGTGAAGCGGCTTGCCTAATATCCCGACCTGTCCTCTAATCGAACCGCTGTTCCTCCGAGGGGGATCTCATGAGGAGCGGCAACCGGAAGAGGCCCCGAATTTCACAAAGAGGGCCGCAACCGGTGCAATAAAAAGAAACTCAAAGCGAGAAAAAAACAATGGCGGCAGACCGCGCACAAAACCTACAGGACACCTTCCTTAATCACGTTCGCAAAACCAAGACGCCACTGACGATCTTTCTGGTCAACGGAGTGAAGCTCCAGGGCATCGTGACCTGGTTCGACAATTTCTGTTTGCTGCTTCGGCGCGACGGTCACTCGCAGCTCGTCTACAAGCATGCGATCTCGACCATCATGCCGGGCGCTCCGATCCAGCTGTTCGAAGGCGGCGAGGATCAGCCGGCTTGAGAGTGACCTGATTGGAACCCCGGAATTTCGACGGGGATGCCGACCGTTCGCGGCCGGCAGGGGCTAAGCAAACGGGGCGGGTGCTTGTCATCGGCCCCTACTTGCGTGTGCGCGCGGGCGGTACCGACGCGCAATCGGAAAGTCATGTCGTGCGTGACGCCGAGGCCCGGCTCGATGAAGCCGCGGGCCTCGCGCGCGCGATCGATCTCGTCATCGCCGACGCCATCATCGCGCCGATCAGCCAGATCCGTCCCGCCACCTATATCGGCAAGGGCAAGGTCGAGGAGATCGCCGCGCTGGCCAAGAGCCTCGACGTCGAGCTCGTGGTGATGGATTGCGCGCTGGCGCCGATCCAGCAGCGCAACCTCGAGAAGGAGCTGCACGCCAAGGTGCTCGACCGCACCGGGCTCATTCTGGAAATCTTCGGCCGCCGCGCCAAGACCAAGGAAGGCTCCCTTCAGGTCGAGCTCGCGCATCTCAACTACCAGCGCTCGCGCCTTGTGCGATCCTGGACCCATCTGGAACGCCAGCGCGGCGGCTTCGGCTTCATGGGCGGTCCCGGCGAGACGCAGATCGAGGCCGACCGCCGCCTGATCCAGGAGCGCATCTCCAAGCTCGAGGGCGAACTGAAGAAGGTGCAGGCGACGCGGCGGCTGCATCGCGCCGGGCGCCAGCGCGTGCCGTATCGCGTCGTCGCATTGGTCGGCTACACCAATGCCGGCAAGTCGACGCTGTTCAACCGCCTGACGCGCGCCGACGTGCAGGCCGCCGACATGCTGTTTGCAACCCTCGATCCGACCCTGCGCGCGCTCACCCTGCCGCATGGCGGCAAGGCGATGCTGTCCGACACCGTCGGCTTCATCTCCAATCTGCCGACGCAGCTCGTCGCCGCCTTCCGCGCCACGCTGGAGGAGGTGCTGGAAGCCGACGTCATCCTGCATGTCCGCGATATCTCGCATGAGGACGCCGAGGCGCAGCAGAGCGACGTCGACGCGGTGCTGCGCCAGCTCGGCATCAATCCCGACGATTCCGGCCGCATCATCGAGGTCTGGAACAAGATCGACCGTTACGACGCCGAGCAGCGCGAAGAGCTCTTGAACATCGCCGCGCGCAGGCCGGAGGATCATCCGGCGATGCTGGTCTCGGCCGTGTCAGGCGAGGGGGTCGACGCGCTGCTCGCCGCGATCGAGGAGCGGCTTGCGGCCAAACGCACCACGCTCGATCTCTCGATCGACGCCGGCGACGGTGCCGGAATCAGCTGGCTGCACCGCAATTCCGAGGTGCTGACCAAGGAGCTGCACGACGGCCGCTTCGACATGACCGTGCGGGTGGACGAGACCAAGCGCGATATCGTGGTGAACCGGTTCGACGCCGTGCCGCATCACGCCGCGTAACAGGTGTCGTCCGGCGAGTGAGTTGGGCCAACTGCGGCCTCAAGCAAGACCGTCGTCCCGGACAAGCGTAAGCGCAGATCCGGGATCCATAGCCACAGGCCGTTGGAATTGGCACGCTGGTGGCTTTCAACGTGCTTCAACAACAACCAGTCGGGGTAATGGGTCCTGGCTTTCGCCAGGACGACAGTGGAGTTAGCGGCGCGCTTGGCTGCTTCTCTCAACAGCAGGAGCCCGCTGTTCCTCACCCTTCGCCGCATTCCATAGCGCATCCATCTCCGCCAGCGATGCCTGCTCCAGCGTCCGTCCCTGTGCCTCCAGCGCGCGTTCGATAAACGCAAACCGCCGCTCGAACTTGGCATTCGTCGTGCGCAGCGCGGCTTCCGGGTCGGCGTCGACATGGCGGGCAAGGTTGACGAGTGCGAACATCAGATCGCCGGTCTCCTCTGCCAGCTCCCGCTTGTCGTTGCGATCCAGCGCGGCCTCGATCTCGTCGGCTTCCTCGCGGATCTTTTGCAGCACCGCGCGAGGATCGTTCCAGTCGAAGCCGACGGTGGAGGCCTTGCGCTGCAGCTCCATGGCGCGGGTCAGCGCAGGCTGGCCGGCCTTCACGCCCGAAAGCAGGGATTTGTGCGACGGAGCTTCCTCCGGCGGCCGGCGCGCGGCGCGCTCGGCTTTCTCCTCGGCCTTGATGCGGTCCCAGACTTCCTTGACGTGGGAGGAGGCGAGATTGCCGTCCTTGTCGGCGAAGACATGGGGATGCCGCCGGATCATCTTGCGGGTGATGGCCTCGACCACGTCTCCAAAGGCGAACGCGTTCTGCTCCGAAGCCATCTGGGCGTGGAACGCGACCTGGAGCAGGAGGTCGCCGAGCTCTTCACGCAAATCGTCGAGATCGCCGCGGGTGATGGCGTCCACCACCTCATAGGCTTCCTCGATCGTGTAGGGCGCGATGGTCGCAAAATTCTGCTCGAGGTCCCAGGGACAGCCGGTCACCGGCGTGCGCAGCGCGGCCATGATCTCGATCAGGCGGGAAATGTCGCGGGAAGGGGTCATTGCGGGCCATTGCTCCTGGGTCTCCAGCCTTATGCCAAAAGCGGCCCGCCGATCCCAGCGCGGCGCGACGGAACGGGCCGATTTCCACCGATTGGCGGGCCCGTTCCGCAGTGCTAAAGCGCGGGGCCATGAGTGACGCATTTTCATCCGAAACCGCCCTGGTGCTGTTCTCCGGCGGGCAGGACTCCACCACCTGCCTTGCCTGGGCGCTCAGCCGCTTCGCGCGCGTCGAGACGCTGGGGTTCGACTACGGCCAGCGCCATGCTGTTGAGCTCGCTTGCCGTGATCGTCTGTTCGATGGCCTCAAGGGCCTGCGCGCGGATTGGGCGGACAAGCTCGGCGAGAGCCACACGCTGTCGATCCCGACCTTAGCCGCGCTCTCGGACACGGCGCTGACGCGCGACGTCGCGATCGCGATGGGCGCGGACGGCCTGCCCAACACCTTCGTGCCCGGCCGCAATCTGGTGTTCCTCACCTTTGCCGCGGCGCTGGCCTACCGGCGCGGCATCACCCACATCGTCGGCGGCATGTGCGAGACCGATTATTCCGGCTACCCCGATTGCCGCGACGAGACCGTCCGCGCCATGCAGGCCGCGCTCTCGCTCGGCATGGCCCGTAAATTCGAGCTGCATACGCCCCTGATGTGGATCGACAAGGCCGCGACGTGGAAGCTCGCGCATGACCTCGGCGGCGAGGGCCTCGTCGATCTCATCCGCGAACAGTCGCACACCTGCTATCTCGGCGAACGCGGCGCGCAGCATGAGTGGGGATACGGCTGCGGCGAGTGCCCGGCGTGCAGCCTGCGGGCGAAGGGGTGGAACGAGTACGTGGCGCACAGGTAGCGTCTCAAACTCCACCGTCATTGCGAGAAGCTCTTGCGACGAAGCAATCCAGAATCCCTCCGCGGAAAGATTCTGGATTGCTTCGCTGCGCTCGCAATGACGGGTGTGGTGCGACCTACCTAAAATCCTCCGGCTTCAGCTCAATCGGCCTGCCGTGCGGCGTCCTGTCGGCGGCGTGATCCCAGGCGTCACGGTAGCGGTGCAGCGTCTCCGTGGATGCGACACCCTTGCGTGCGACGAGCCCCTCCAGCGTAGCGAGCCAGTGCAGGTAGTAGGTTTCGCCCGTATCGGGGTCGCCGGCGGCCTGCGCGCGCTTGATCTCGGAGGCCAAGGCTGCGGCCCATTCCGGCCAGGTGAACACGCCGCGCTCGTGCAGGCTCAAGGCCATCGCGAACGCATGGGCCTCCCAGGGTGCGCGGAACACCGGGCCGTCGTCATCGCGCGGAATGCTCGGAATGGCCGCGGTCGCGGCGGCAGCAAGCGTGCTGCTCATCACGCCAGGTCCAGATACGGCTCGAACGCGTCGATCGAGACCTTCGAGGTCGGATCGCCATCCGCGCCCCAGAGATCGCTGCCCTCGAACACGACCGTGTAGAGCCATTGCGGATTTTCGCCGCGCTCCATCGCCGCCGAATCCGGAAAGACGTGGCAGCCATGGTTGAGCTCGACCACGCCGACATGGCCACGGACATAGCGCGGCAGCCGCGTGTGCGTCGCCGGATGGATGTTTTTCGCCCGCACGCGATCGCCGATGTTGAATTTCGCTGGCGCCGGGGCAGGGCGGGCGAACTTGCCGCGCACCATGACGCGCTCGACGTTGGCGAGGTCGAACTTGCCATGCTTGAGCGCCTTCGCAGGCTGGATCGCGTGGCCGGCGGCGACCTCCTCGCGGGTGAGGTAGCCCTTCTCGATCAGCATCTCCTCGAGACCGAGAAACCATTTCTTGTAATAGGAGCTTGACAGGTACACGTGCGGCGGCAGCGTCTCGCGATAGAAGCGCGAGGTGTCGATGTTGAAGGCGCCGGCCGCGCCCATCGCGCGCACCATGGCGAGAACGCGGGATTCCCATTCTTCGTGAAACATCGGTTCGTTCGGCTCGGGCTCGACCTTGCCGAACCCGTCCATGCCGCCCATGTCGTGCACGCCGTTCATGACGGCGCTCCCGGCGTCTTGGGGAATCCGGTGCCGATCATGGAATCGCGCGTGACAAGCTCGGCGAGCTGCTCCTCGCTCCAGCCCTCCGTACCCCCGGGCCGCATCGGCAGCACCAGGAAGCGCGTCTCGGCGGTGGAATCCCAGACGCGAACTTCGATATCCTTGGGCAGCGCGACGCCGAAATCGGCGAGCACGCCGCGCGGGTCCTTCACCGCACGCGAGCGATAGGGCGCAGCCTTGTACCAGACCGGCGGCAGCCCCAGCATTTCCCAAGGGTAGCAGGAGCACAGCGTGCACACGACCATATTGTGCCGCTGCGGCGTGTTCTCGACCACGACGAGATGGTCGCCGACGCGGCTGACATGGCCGAGCGTGCCGATCGCCTTCGAGCCATCCTCGAGCAGCGCCTGCTTGAAGGCCGGATCGGTCCAGGCCTTGGCGACGACGCGGGCACCGTTGTGCGGGCCGATCCTGGTCTCGTAGGCCTGGATGATGGCATCGAGCGCGGCCGGCTCGACATAGCCTTTTTCAGTCAGGATCGTCTCGAGCGCGCGCACGCGCAGCTCGGTCTCGGACAGTTCGGAATGGTCGTGATCGTGGTGATGATGATGATGGTCGCTCATGGACGGAAGATAGTCCCAGAATCCGGGCCTTGTCGAGGCGAAGACTCTGCTAACATCGGGCCATGGGATGGGCTGCACGAACCGGAATAACCGCCGCAATCGCGGCTCTTGTCGTATTCGCAGCGCAGGATGCGCGCGCCGCGAATGGCGCCTATGCGGTGGATGCCGCCGACATCTCGGAAGTCGGCTCCTGCAAGGTCGAAAGCTGGCTGTCGACGGCTTCAAACACCGATGTCGAGGCAGTCGCCAATCCCTCCTGCGTCGTCGATCCTTTCAGGCCGATCGAGCTGAGCATGCAGACCATCCGGGCCCGCAGCGACGGCGACTGGAGCACGACGGTCGCTCCGAAAGCCAAGACGAATTTCATCCCCACCGGCATCGGGCGGTGGGGATTGTCGGCTTATGGCGGCGGATCATTCGATGCGGCGACCGGCGAGGCGCTGTCCGCCTTTGCCGTCATCCCCGCGACCTTCCGCCTGTCCGAGACCATGCGCGTCAACGTCAACGGCGGCTGGCTCTGGGATCGCACGGTCGATCGCCACTATCTGACCTACGGCATCGGCTTCGACTGGAAGTTCACCGACACGTTGCAGTGGACGATCGAGGCCTTTGGCCAGGCCGGCGCGTCCGAAATCGCGAGCGCCGTGCAGCCGCGCTTTCAGACCGGCGTCCGCTACCGGCCGAACGAGATATTCTCCGTCGACGTGATCTACGGCCGCAACATCACCGGCGAGAACGCCAACTGGATCACCATCGGCACCACAATCCGCTTTCCGGTCCATGGCAGCGAGCCGGAGCACCGGCGCACCGGGCATTTGTGACCGCGAGGGAAAATCAGGCACCGGGCGGCAGAACCCGCGTCAAGCCATTGATCGCGCCGCGGACAGTCCTTATACGCCGCGCAGGGACAAGAGCGGCCCGGCCAACGGGCGGCACGACGCAACGACAATCGAGGGGGAGGGCCCATGGCCGCGAGCTCACAGGCACCTGAGGCGAAAGGGTTTCGCTGGAAGCTGATCGCACCGCTCGTGGTGTGGCTGGCGATCTATCTGTGGCCGGTGCCATCAGGGCTCAACGTCAATCAATGGCACTACTTTGCGGTGTTCGCGGCCGTCATCACCGGGCTGATCCTGGAATCGATGCCGGTCGGCGCGGTCGGCCTGATCGGGCTCACGGTCGCCGGCGTCGGCGGCTATATCGATTCCGATCCGACCAAGTCGCTGCGCTGGATGCTGGCGGGATTTGCCGAGAGCACGGTGTGGCTGATCGTCGGCGCCTTCGTGTTCTCGATCGGCTATCGCAAGAGCCAGCTCGGCCGGCGCATCGCGCTGGTGCTGGTGCAAAAGCTCGGCAGCAACACGCTCGGCCTCGGCTATGCGGTCGCGATGTCGGACTTCCTGCTCGCGCCGGCAACGCCCTCCAACACCGCGCGCAGCGGCGGCATCGTCTATCCCATCATCAGCAACATCCCGCGCATCTATGGCTCCGAGCCGGGATCGACCGCCGGCAGGATCGGCACCTATGTGATGTGGACCGCGTTCGCGGCGACCGCGGTCACCAGCTCGCTGTTCTTCACCGCGCTCGCGCCCAATGCGGCGGCGCTCGCCATCGTCAAGAAGACCGTCGGGGTCGAGGTGAGCTGGGGCCAGTGGTTCATCGGCTTTGCGCCGCTCGGCATCCTCCTGATGATCCTCGTCCCGCTGCTCAGCTATCTGGTGTGCCGGCCCGAAGTGAAGCGCAGCCCGGAAATCGCCGAATGGGCGGCAAAGGAGCTCAGCGAGATGGGCCCGATGTCGCGCAACGAATGGATCATGCTGGCGCTGATCGTGCTCGCGATGTTCCTGTGGATCGCGGGCTCCAGCCCGGACATCAACGTGCCGCTGCTCGGCTCGAACTTCGTCAACGCCACCACCGTCGTCTTCATCGTGATCTCGTTGATGCTGGTCACGGGCGTGATCGAGTTTGCCGACATCGTCAGCGAGAAGAGCGCCTGGGAGGTGTTCTTCTATTTCACCTCGCTGCTGACGCTGGCCTCGGGCCTCAACGAGATCGGCTTCATCAAATGGTTCGCGACCGAGTACGCAAAGCCGCTCGCCGGGCTGTCGCCGTCGACCGCGATGATCCTGCTGGTCGCGCTGTTCTTCTGGATCCACTATTTCTTCTCCAGCATCACCTCGCATGCCGCCGCCGTGCTGCCTGTCGTGCTCGCGGTCGGCTCGGGCATTCCCGGCCTGCCGGTCACGACGCTCGCCATGCTCTGCATGTATTCGCTCGGCTTGATGGGCGTGATCTCGCCTTACGCCACGGGGCCGGCGCCGATGTATTTCGGCAGCGGCTATATCGGGAAGGGCCAGTTCTGGGGTTTTGGCCTGGTCTTCGGGCTGCTCTATTTCGCAGGCCTTCTCCTGATCGTGCTGCCCTGGTTGCAGGTCCACTGAGCCGGGCGGCGCGACTGATGCCCCCGGCAGATGAATTTTCTTCGCCGGGGCGGGATTGGGAAAACTTCGTCCAACTCCCCGCAAATATCTGACATTGCAAGAAAGACCCGTTCGGGCGATGGTGCATGCTGCGGTGCAGCGCGCTCGACCCGGGCGCCCGGTCGCAGTTTCATTCCCCGTCGCGCGATGCGACCTGGTTCCCGTGCGCCCCCTGGGACACGCGGCAAGCGAACTATTGTACAAGAAGGCCGCCGCCATGAACGCCCACCAATCGCTCGCGATCGGACAGAGGATCGAAACGCGCGATGCGATTTCACCTGCCGCGACCGCGCCGGACGCGATGGTCCGTTTCGAAGGCATTTCGAAGACCTATCCGGCCTATCGCGGCAAGCCCGGCGTCAACGCCCTGCAGGACATCGACTTCGCGATCCCGCGCGGCTCGATCACCGGCGTGATCGGCCGCTCCGGCGCCGGCAAGTCGAGCCTGGTCCGGCTGATCAACGGGCTGGAGAAGCCGACCACGGGACGCGTGATCGTCGACAACAAGGATATCTCGGCGCTGGCGGGCCGCGAGTTGCGGCTGGCGCAGCGCTCGATCGGCATGATCTTCCAGCATTTCAACCTGCTGTCGTCGCGCACCGCGGCCGACAACATCGCGTTGCCGCTCGAGATCGCCGGCTGGGCCAGGGCGGATATCAAGGCCCGCGTCGCCGAGCTGCTGGCGCTGGTCGGCATCGCCGACAAGCACGACCGTTATCCCTCGGAACTGTCCGGCGGCCAGAAGCAGCGCGTCGGCATTGCGCGGGCGCTGGCGACACGGCCGAGCGTGCTGCTGTCGGACGAGGCGACGTCCGCGCTCGATCCGCAGACCACGCGCGCGATCCTCGATCTGCTTGCCAACATCAACCGCGAGCTTGGCGTGACCATCGTGCTGATCACCCACGAGATGTCCGTGGTGCGCCAGCTCGCCAGGGAAGTCGTGGTGCTCGACGCCGGCCATGTCGTCGAGAGCGGCCACGTCGCCGACATCTTCACCCGTCCCAAACATCCGATCACGCAGTCCTTCCTGGCCGAAGTGGTCGGCGACAGCCTGCCGGTGTCGCTGGCGAGCCGGATCGTGTCGGAGCCGTCTGCCGGCGGGCAGGCCGTGATCCGCGTCCAGGTGCGCGGGGCGGGGGCCGGCGACACGCTGGTGGCGCGGCTCGCGCGCGAGCTCGGCCTCGACGTTGCGCTGCTTGCGGCGCGTATCGACGAGATCGGCGGCCAGCATGTGGGCTCGCTCACCCTTGGTATCCCTCTCGGTATTTCCAGCGGCGAAGACGCGGTGACGCGGACGCTCGCCTGGCTCTCTCAATATCAATTCCCGGCGGAGCGTCTCGGCTATGTCGCCTGAACTCATCAATTTGATCATCCAGGCCACCTTCGAAAGCCTGTACATGGTCGGTATCGCAGCGCTGCTCGGTACCGCCTTCGGCCTGCCGCTCGGCGTGTTCCTGGCGACCAGCCGGAAAGGGGAGCTGTTCGCGGCCCCCGTCGTCAATCGCGTGCTCGGCATCGTCGTCAATGCGACGCGCTCGACGCCCTTCATCATCCTGGTCGTCGCCATCATCCCGTTCACGCGGCTCGTCGCCGGCACCTCGATCGGTTCGACCGCGGCGATCGTGCCGCTGACCATCGCCTCGACGCCGTTCATCGCGCGCCTCGTCGAAGCCGCGATCCGCGAGGTCGACGGCGGCCTGATCGAGACCGCGTCCTCGTTCGGGGCTTCCCCGATGCAGATCGTGTTCAAGGTGCTGATCCCCGAGGCATTGCCCGGCTTGTTGCTGGCCCTGACGCTCGCGGTGGTGAGCCTGCTCGGCTACTCCGCCATGGTCGGCGCCGTCGGAGGCGGGGGTCTGGGGGATCTCGGCATCCGTTACGGCTACCAGCGCTTCATGCCGGAGATGATGCTGGCCGTCGTCGTCGTGCTGATCGCACTGGTCCAGCTCGTCCAGAGCGCCGGCGACTATCTGGCGGGCCGGGTCAATCGCCGGCTGCGGCATCGCTGACACAAGCTTCTACACACCGGAGAGCTCAATGCGCTTTCCGGCAACGCTCGCGGCTGCAGCCAGCGAGTGATGTCGCCTTCGTCAGCGTGAATTCACTCCGCCGCCAGTTCGACCTCGCTCGCGGTGGGCAATCCGATCGACGGCGGGCCGGCAACCAGGCTGTCGAGGTCGACCAGCAACAGATCGGCAATGTGGGTGAGCTGGTGGAGCGGGATGCTGACCTCGCCGTTCTCGGCACGTGACACGTAATCGGGCGAGACGCCAATGAAGTTCGCAATCTGGAGCTCGGTATAGCCCCGTGCTTCGCGCGCGCCGCGCACCTGCGCACCAATATGCTGCCGGTGCAGAGCCTGCTCTGCTTCGGTCATCATGAGGGCCTGCTCGTCCAGGCTCGCAACACCGTCCGCGAATGCGACGCCGAGCAGTCTGCGCTTCTGCCATGCCACACGACAGGGTTTTCGCAGCCCGTCGGCAAAGATCAGCGCGGCCTCCTTCGGAAACGACAGCGACCAGTCGAGCTTCAGCCTTGCGCCCGTGCCTGATACGTCCGAGATCGTGCAGGGGATGCTGACGATGCCTCTGGCGCCGTCAAACTCGATGATCCCGGTCCTCGCGGTCGGTTGCCTGGTCGCAGCGCGCAATTCGCTCATGGACGTCGAACCCCGGGTGCCCAGCACGCGCTGGCGCAGAACGTTGCGGCGCGTTCCGCAAAATGAATGAAGTATCCCGCAGCTGAATCTACCTCCTGGGTTCCTCAGGCTCAATCGAGCCTGGCGGGCATGGTAAAGGATTCGTTCTCCGCGCTCGCCTTCGATGTCGGCGAATGTCCTGTCCGGTCGATCGACCGTGTTCGTCTAGAAGGATTCCAAATCCGGAGCACATGCACGTTGGGTCGCGCATGGGCGCATTCGCCGCAGTTGCTGCGCACAGCTCTGGAGAAATTCTAACGCTGTTCCTATCGCACTCCGAAATCGCCTGCGTTAGGGCGGGGCATCAAGAACGATACCGGCAAAGCCGGCAGTGCGTGGGGCCTCGCAAGACGTGACCAACTTCCAACTTCCTTCGCGTTCCCAAACGCGTCTTCGACAGCTTCAGGTGTTCTTCTTCGGCGCCGTCAGCACATTTTCTCTCGTCGCCCCCTTCGGTTCGGTGCAGGCGCAGACGCAAATTCCCGCTGTCTCCGTTGAAGCGCCGGCTCAGCGTGCCCGTCCCGCGGCGGTTGCTTCGTCGCGACGGTCGGCAACGACGCGCAGCTCCCGCACCAATCGTCACGCTCCCGCGCAGCAAGCCGCGCCAACCCGGTCGGCTTCGAACGGCGCCACCGGCGAACGCGCCAACGGTCCGGTGCGCGGGTTCGTCGCCACGCGCAGCGGCACCGCCACCAAGACCGATACGCCGCTGATCGAAACGCCGCAGTCGGTGTCCGTCGTCACCACCGACCAGGTCAGGAACCAGGGCGCGGTCTCGATCGGCGAGGCCCTGCGCTACACCGCCGGCGTCAGCGGCGACGTCAATGGCGGTTCGGACACCCGCTTCGGCGCCCTCCAGATCCGCGGCTTCGACACCACCATGTCGGGCCTCTACGTCGACGGCCTGCGAATCCCATCGAGCAACTACGTGCATTTCAACGGCCTCGATCCCTACGGCGCCGAGCGCCTCGAGGTCCTCAAGGGACCGTCCTCGGCGATGTATGGCGGCAGCGGCACCGGCGGCATCCTCAACTACGTGACCAAGCTGCCGACCGCTCAGCAGTTCGGCGAGGTCTCGGTCTCCGGCGGCAGCTTCAACCGCTATCAGGGCCAGTTCGACATGGGCGGCTCCGCCAACAAGGACGGCACCGTGCTGTGGCGGCTGACCGGCGTGGTCCGCGACGGCGAGACCCAGGTCGACTTCACCAAGGACAACCGCGTCTTCATCGCGCCCGCAATCACCTTCAGGCCGAACGAGGACACCACCATCACGATTCTGGCCAACTACCAGAGGGACCGGGCAGGGTGGGGCCTCCAGTTCCTGCCCGCCTCAGGCACGGTGTGGCCGAACAACGGCCGCACCATCCCGGTCTCGTTCTTCGCGGGCGTGCCGAGCTTCAACGCGTTCAACACCGAGATCGCAACCGCCGGCTACCAGCTCTCGCACAATTTCACCGACAACATCACGTTCCGGCAGAACCTGCGCTACGCCTATCAGCACAACGAGGAAAAGGTGTTTTACGGCGGAGGCTATACCGACGAGGCCGCGGGGCAGCTCGCGCGTTTCGGCAGCTACAGCAACTCGTACATCAACTCCTTCGCGGTGGACAACCAGCTCCAGGGCAAGTTCACCACCGGCATCCTCAGCCACACCACGCTGGTCGGGATCGACTATCGCAACACCTCCTTCCGCGACACCGCCTTTGGCGTCACGACCTCGGCCCCCGAGATCAACGTGTTCAACCCGGTCTATAGCTACGACTGGACCATCGGCGCGATGAGCGACAACACCGGCGTCAAGCAGTCGCAGGTCGGCCTCTACGCGCAGGACCAGATCAGGCTCGGCCGGCTGTCGTTCCAGCTCGGCGGCCGCCAGGATTTCGTCACCACGCAGGTCGACAGTGGTATCTTCGACACATCGGTCTCGAAGGATGCTTCGGCCTTCACTGGCCGCGCCGCCGTGATGTACAATTTCGACAACGGCATCGCGCCGTATTTCAGCTATTCCGAGTCGTTTCTGCCGGTGCTCGCGACCGGACCGCGCGGCCAGCTGCTCAACCCTGAAACCGGCGTGCAGTACGAGGTCGGCGTCAAGTACCAGCCGATCGGATGGAACGCGCTGTTCACCTTCGCCGCCTTCGACCTGACGCGCGACAACGTCGTCACCTACGCGCCTCCGCTGAACGTTGCTGAGCAGACCGGTCAGGTGAAATCGCGCGGCATCGAGCTCGAAGGTACCATGTCGCTCGCCGACGGCTGGAACCTGCGCGCCGCCTATGCCTATGTCGACGCCATGCTCACGCAGTATCCGGTGAATGTCGGCAAGGCGCCGGTCACCGTGCCGCTCAACCGTGCCTCGCTGTGGAGTGACTACACGCTTCAGAACGGGCCGCTCGCCGGACTCCAGTTCGGCGGCGGCGTCCGCTATGTCGGCGCGACCTGGGGTGACGATGCCAACACGTTCAAGGTGGGAGCCTCGACCGTGCTGGATGCGCTTGTTGCCTACACCAGGGACAATTGGCGCCTGTCGCTGAACGTCACCAACCTTGCCGACACGCGCTATGTCGCCGCCTGCTACAGCCTGTCGGGCTGCTTCTACGCGGAGGGACGCAAGGCCATCGGCAAGCTGACCTATCGCTGGTGAGTTCAAATTGAAAACGATCCGGCAAGCGGACCGGACCTGTTTGGTGAGAGACGACGATGAGAGCGATATTCGGCAGGCTGCATCGCTGGGCGGGACTGCTCACGGCCGGATTCCTGTTCTTCTCCGGCATCACCGGCGCGATCATTTCCTGGGATCACGAGATCGACGACGTCCTGAACAGCCACCTGTTCGACGTCACCAGCAAGGGACCGGCCATTCCCTCGATCGAGCTCGCCAAGCTGATCGAGCAGCGCGATCCCCGCGCGCGCGTCGTCTATCTCTTCATGACGCCGGAGGAGGGCCACTCGCTGTGGTTCTTCATCATGCCGCGGATCGATCCCGCGACCGGCAAGCGCTATGCCCTCGACTACAATCAGGTCTTCCTCGATCCCAACACCGGCGTCGAGCTGGGGCGGCGCTATTGGGGCGCGGTGTGGCCGGTGACGCGGGAGAACTTCGTCTCGTTCCTCTACAAGCTGCACTACACGATGCACATCCCGGAGTTCTGGGGCAGCGACCGCTGGGGCATGCGCCTGCTCGGCATCATCGCCATCATCTGGACAATCGACTGCTTCGTCGGCTTCTACCTGACCCTGCCGTCACGGCGCAGCGCGAAGGCCGCGCGGGCGCCGCAAGTCACGCGCCAGCTCGAACGCGGCTTCTGGGCGCGCTGGGCGCCGGCCTGGACCATCAAGACGTCGGGCAGCGCCTACCGGATCAATTTCGACATCCACCGCGCCTTCAGCCTGTGGACCTGGGGCGTGCTGTTCGTCATCGCCTTCACGGCGTTCTCGCTGAACCTCTATTTCGAGGTGTTCTCGCCGCTGATGAAGATGGTGTCGAACTACACGCCGACGCCCTATGAGCAGCGGCCGTACCGCGATCTCGACAATCCGATCGAGCCCAAGGTGACATTTGCCGATATCGCCGCGCGCGCGGCGGCCGACGGCAAGGGGCGAGGGTGGTCCACTCCGGTCGGCGCGCTCAGTTACGGCCCAGCTCACGGGGTCTATGCCGCCGCCTACTTCCATCCCGGCGACGATCACGGCGCCGGCGGGGTCGGCCCGGCGCAGCTCTATTACGACAGCGAGGACGGCCGTCCGCTCGGCGCGCGTCTGCCCTGGGTCGGCACCGCCGCCGACATCTTCGTGCAGGCGCAGTTTCCGCTGCATTCAGGCCGCATCGTCGGACTGTTCGGCCGCATCCTGATCTCGATCATGGGGCTGGTGGTGGCCGCGCTCTCGGTCACCGGCGTCGTGATCTGGTGGCGCAAGCGCCGCGCCCGTGTCCGGGTGCGCGAGACCGCCGCGATGCGCCTGAGCCGGCAGCTCACGCCGGCGGAGTAGGGCGCTCACGCCCCCGCCGGTGATCGCAACGGCTTACGCGTTGATCGGAATCAAATCCGCCCCTGGGAACCTTCGCTAGCTTCGCGGGGTGTTTAACCCGATTTGCAGTTGCGTCAGCCAGGGCTTGGAGGCCCATGTTTGCTTTCCTCTCCGATAAGAGGGCCAGGCACGCCAGGACAGGTGGACGCGAGAGGATTGTGATGCGCACTTACTATTTCGACATGAAGGATGGCGTTCCGGCTCGGGACAAGTCGGGTCTGGAGTTTGGAAGCGACGGCGCCGCCATTGCCCACAGCAAGAGCCTGGCGGAAGACGTTCGCACGAAGAGGCCGGGAGGACATCCAGATCTCCGGATCGTCGTCATCGATGAGAACGGCCGCGAAGTTCATCGCGAGCCGGTATATTCGAAGAACCGTTGACCATAGCGGTCCATTTACGCCGGCGGAGCAGGGCCCCACGACGGCGCGGCGACCACCACGGATGAACCTTCCCGCGAAACAGAGGCACCAAGACTGAAGACAGCTCTTGCTTCGTGGGATCGATATGAAGTGCCTTGCCCTACTCTGCCTGCTCGTCCTGGCTGCGCCTGCCCATGCGGCCACTCCCGAGCAGCGCTATCTCGAGCTGCGCGATCGCTACATCACAAAGTTCTCGAAGGCTGCGGAAAACGACCAGACCTCCAGGCAGCACGATGCGGCGCTCAACGAGCTGGCAGGCGTGCTGCGCGGCTTGGTGGGACCGGTCGCGATCAAGGGGCTGCCGGCAGAGGGCAAGTCGAACGCCGATACGCTTTTCAAGGGTGACTCAGGCTTCGGCCATCTCGACGGGCTCGGTTTTGCGTCGGAAGGCGACAAGCTGCAAGCCGTGGTGACGACCATGGCGCTGCTCAAGCACTGGCTGCGCGAGCATCGCGAGGACGGCATGCCGCAGGAGACCGGCGCCGCATTCAAGTCGGATCGCTTCTATTATCAAGCGATCCAGGACTCAGCGTTCGCCAAATATGCCGAGCTGCCGGTCACCAAGCCCGCATCCGCGAGCGCCGCAGTCGCCGTTCTCGGCGTGCGCGGCAATGGCGATCTGAAGGGACCGCCGCATGAAATCGACGTCGTCGCGATCCAGGGCGAGAAGGTCTTCTTTCTCACCTCATCGGACGCCGTGAAGACGACGCCGATCCCGGCCTGCGAGAAGGTCTGGAAGCAGATGATGGCGAGGCCCGTCGACAAGAAGGATCCGCGCGGCGACATGACCCGCGAAGATAACGCGATGACGGCCTTCACGGCGTGCTTCGCCAAGGAAGCACCAAGCCAGGGCTGGTTCGCGGCCGCCGTCAAGAAGGCGCAGAGCCAGTTGGACCTGCTGCCGCTGCGCTACCCACTTTTCTTGGAACGTGAGTCGTGATTCAAGGTCGGGATGATACCCGAAGCAAGAGAAGTCCACCTTTCGAGGAAAGATCGCAAGGTGCTTGAGGCGTGCTGTCGCTCACCGGTGACGTTGCAGCGCGATTTGAATGAGGGCTCGCATCAGGAATACACCGAATTCTTCCGGCGCGAGCTTACCCCGGTCTTTGCGGCGATATTTTCGCTGGCAGATATGGGCGACAAGGAGCTGGACGTCACCAACCCCAATGCATTTTTCGAATTCTCCAAGAGTCGCAACGAGCGTTCGCTCGGCAAGGCGACCGACAACTCGACAGACATCAACGGCAATCCGTCCGGCTGGCTGTTCTCGGCCTATGACCACATGACGGTCGAAGACATCCTGACAAGGCTCGGGAAATAGCATTGCGGGCGCATTCGCTCGCTTGACGAGCGACGTGCCCGGCTCCGTGGCTGGCTATCGAGCGTTCCGACAAGGACAGACGCGATGGTGGATCTTGCCAATTTGCAGGCGATCGTTGCCCGAAGCTCCACCAAGCCGCTGCTCGCGGTGCTGCTGTTCAAGTTCGGCGAGGCCGGCCGCGCCAGGGAGTTCCTGCAGCAATGGATACCGCGAACTGCGGCGGGAAGGGCGCCGGACCCCGCTGGGCCGGCCTTCCACTTCATGTTCAGCTGGAAAGGCATAGAGGCGCTGATGGCGGGGCGTCCCGGCTTCGACGTGGCGCAGGGGCGTCGGGAGTTCGACGTCTTTTTCGTGGATCCGGCGCAGGCGCCGGACGGCGGCGTCGCGGAGCAACTCGGTTTCTCCGGAACCAGCGCTCCGGCTGCGTGGTGGGATGGCAAGTTCAAGTCGGGTGATGTCGATCTCGCCATCCACATCGGGTTCGACACAGCCGAGCAGAAATCCGATTGCCTCGCAGACTTGCGACAGTCGGCGGCAAGCTTCGGTGTGCAGGAACTAGCGCTCGAAGGTTGGGACGACAGCGCGCTGGCCGGCAGCCTGCCGGCCGACGGCCGCCTGCATTTCGGCTACCGGGATGGAATCACCGCCCCCAACATCGACTGGCAGGACGCTGGCACGCCCGGCACGGTCGACTGTCGCGAGATCGTCGTCGGTTATCCGAACGAAGCGTTTCCCACGACGCCGCACAATCCCGGCCCATGGCAGGACTTTGCACGGGATGGCTCCTTTGTCGGCTTGTCGTGGGTGTATCAGGACGTCGCGGGCTTCAACAAATTCCTCCAGGACAACGCGCCGCTGGCGGCGCCGCATGTCGGCCCGGAACTGGCCGAGGAGTGGATCGCCGCAAAGCTCATGGGACGCTGGCGGCACGGATCGCCGCTGTCCAGGTTTCCGGACGCACCGCCGTCGACCCCGCAATTGGATGATTCATTCGGCTATGGCGACGATCCGAATGGCGTCAAATGCCCGCTCGGGGCTCACATTCGAATTGCCAATTGCCGCGATCAGCCGATGAAATATGCCAATCAGGTTCGCTTTCCGAAAGGGCCGCCGCGCGTCATCCGCCGCGGATTCTCCTATGGGCCCCGCCTGGACGGCGTGCGGGACGATGGCAAAGATCGCGGCATCGTCGGTCTCTTCTACTTCGCCAGGATCAACGAGCAATTCTACACGATCCTGAGATGGATGCAGAAAACGGAGTTCGCCGATGCCTACAAGAAGCTCCCGAACGGATACAATGCCCAGGATGCCCTGACCGGGAATCGCCGATATCCGAAGGCTGAAACCCAGTTCTTTGTCCCTCTGAAGGACAACGCCTCCGTGACCTTTCGGTTGGAGGAATTTATCCGTTTCAAGGGGGTTGCAGTCCTGTTTGCGCCGAGCATGCGAGCGCTCAGTACGATGATTTCAGCCTAGCGCGCAGTGCCGCCGGGATTCCAGCCGCGGCCGCCTTCGCCAAAGATCTCATAGCCGCTCGGCGTCACCGCAACCGTGTCCTCGAGCTTGATGAAGCCGCGCTTCGGATGCTTCATCGTGGTTTCGATCGAGACCACCATGCCAGGCTCGAGCGGCAGCCGCGCGTCCGTGTCGTCATAGGGAACCGGACCCGTGGCGGTCAGGCGAGGGGCCTCGTGGCTGACGAGGCCCATGCCGTGGGCGAGGAAATCGGTGCAATCACGCTGGGTGATCTGGGCGAGCTGCCGCTAGGCCGCGACGTAGATGTCGCCGCCCATGGCACCCGGCCGGACCGCGGCGAAGGCGGCGCGCTGCACCGCCTCGATCTCGGCCAGACAATCCCTGAGCTCGGCATCGGGCTCGCCCAGCACCGCCATGCGGGCGAGGTCGCCGATATAGCCGTGAAAATTGCCGCCTGAGTCGAGCGACAGCACCTCGCCTTGCTCCCACCGCTGCGCCGACGGCGCGCGGTTGTGGCTGTTGCCGCAGGCCAGCAGGCAGAATTCGAAGGTGAGTCCGCGGTTGACCTCGGCGATGCGAAGTGCGTCCGACAATTGCTGCTTGGTCGTGCCGGGACCGTGCCCGGCGATCACCTCCAGCATCGCGGCGATCACCAATTCAGACGCAGTCTTGAGCTTCGCCAGCTCGTCGGCGGACTTGACCGCGCGCAGACGCTCCAGGACGAGGAGGGCGTCCTTGAGCGCGGCGCCGGACAGGGCGTCGGCAAGCGCCCGGCCCGCATCCATCGGCAGGAACGCCATCTCGACCCCGACCCGCTTCATCGGCACGCCGGCGTTCTTCAGGGCCGCGACGGCCCGCGTGATCGCGTCGACCGAGCCGCTGGACACGGTCCGGACCTGCGGCACCCAGGGCGGCGCCACGGCGCGCTGATGGGTCTCCAGGCGGTGGCCGATATAGACGGACTTTTCCGGCGCGCCCTTGGGATAGACTAGGACGGGCAGATAGCGGCTGACGCCCATGGCATCCATGTAGTCGAAGAAGATCGCGCGCTCGGCCCCGAGCAGGTACTGCACATTGTGCTTGGAGGTCGCGATGAGGACGTCGAGGCCGGCTGCTTCCATCAGGCGGTCGAGCTTGGCGGCATCGAATGGAATGGCGCGCGAGCCGGTCGCGCCGGCGACGTTCAGCTCCATGATGGACCTCCCAATAGGCGACGGTTTGGACCGCCTGTGTTCTTGCCTGCGACCATCCGAGCGACCGTCGGATCGTCGCAGCGCGCCGCGATTGTCCGCCGGGAGCGGGGTTCTGGGTAGCTGCGGATTTGGCTGGTGCGTATTGCACGTCAATTCCATCCCGAATCTCAAAAAACGCTAGCAATTGCAGTGGCTTGATTTCGATGATTTTGAGTCTCAGCGACGCCTGAATTCGAGTCCGATCCGGGTTCCAAGCAATGGAATTCGAGTCTGATTCATTTGCATCTAGCCGGCTTCCTCGGAACCGGGAGCCAACTAGAATTGGGAGGTGAAGGTGGTTTATTGCCGGGATGCGCGATCTGCGCTCATTGGATGGAGGCGATCGACAAATTCGGCTAGCTCGTCTGAAGAGTAAGGCTTGAGCTTAACATTCGGAATGCCGCGATAGCCATGAACTGCAAAGGCGTCTATCGAACGCTTGCATCGTCTTTTCACAGAGGGCGAAGTAGCCTGGATGGTTCGGCGGTCGGTTCAAATGGGCTGAAGGCCTGCGGGAGACCTCAAACGGTTCGCAGCGGAAGCTGGCGTGCAGCACTACTACGAGACCGCGCCATACCGGCCCAGGAACCTCAGCGGCACCTCAAGCTGACGGCCTATTACGCCGCGCCGCCTCCGTCGGAGGAGCCCCATTAGCGGCGCGGTGCTCGCTCTCTCGGCGGCGGAGAGGGACTCATTTTCATCTGCAATGGACTCATTTTCCGCTGCAATACGCAGCTGGCCTGACCTGCACGACCATATCCATGATTCGCATAAGGTATATTATGGAATATATTTATATACAATCAGATCAAATATTTAGACGGAATTCCTGCCATCCCGGCTTCGCTCCGGCGCGACTTTCGGCTCGGCCCTCGAAACGTCGTTCCAACTCTTGACGGCTACTGTGCATGGGGTTGTTTTTCGCTTTTTGAATCCGGCTCCATGGGCCGAAACCGATATTGCGGTGACGTGGTGCGGCCTCAGCGCGCCCCACGTGGCCCGCGCCCAGAGCGCCGAGTTCAGCTACAAATACGCCAATAACCTGCCGGACACCCATCCGCTGAACGTGCGCGCCAGGGAGATGGCGGCGGCGATCAAGAGCGAGACGAACGGCAAGTTCGACCTTCAGATCTTCCCGAACAACCAGCTCGGCTCCGACACCGACATGCTGAGCCAGATCCGCTCCGGCGGCGTCGAGTTCTTCACGCTGTCGGGCCTGATCCTGTCGACCCTGGTTCCGGCCGCGTCCATCAACGGCATCGGCTTCGCGTTCCCGGACTACGACACGGTCTGGAAGGCCATGGACGGCGATCTCGGCGCCCATGTCCGCGGCGAGATCAAGAAGGCCGGCCTCGAGGTCATGGACAAGATCTGGGACAACGGCTTCCGCCAGACTACGTCGTCGACCAGGCCTATCACCGGTCCCGACGACCTCAAGGGCTTCAAGATCCGCGTGCCGGTGTCGCCGCTGTGGACCTCGATGTTCAAGGCGTTCGATGCAGCGCCCGCCTCGATCAATTTCAGCGAGGTCTATTCCGCACTCCAGACCAAGATCGTCGAGGGCCAGGAGAATCCGCTGGCGATCATCTCGACCGCCAAGCTCTACGAGGTGCAGAAATACTGCTCGCTGACCAACCACATGTGGGACGGCTTCTGGTTCCTGGCCAACCGCCGCGCCTGGAGCGCGCTGCCGGAGGACGTCCGCACGATCGTCGCCAAGAACATCAACGCCGCCGCGGTCAAGGAGCGTGAGGATACCGCCAAGCTGAATGCCAATCTCCAGCAGGAGCTCGCGGCCAAGGGCCTGACCTTCAACCAGCCCGCGGTCGCGCCGTTCCGCGACAAGCTGCGGACCGCCGGCTTCTATGCCGAGTGGAAGGGCAAATATGGCGATCAGGCCTGGGACCTCTTGGAGAAGGCCGTCGGCAAGCTCTCGTAACGCGTTGGGGCCGTCATGGCTCATGTCGAGGTTGAGGTGACCGAAGCGGCGGGCGAGGTGGCTGTTCAGTCCCCTCGCCGACCTTCGTTGCTGGCTTCCCTCGAACGCCTCCTCGGCCTCGCCGTCGAAATCCCCGCGGCGACCCTGGTCGTCGCCGAGATCGCGATCCTGTTTGCCGGCGTGGTCGCGCGCTACGGCCTGCACCGGCCGCTGATCTGGTCGGACGAGCTCGCCTCGATCCTGTTCCTGTGGCTGGCCATGCTGGGCGCGGCGGTCGCATTCCGCCGCTCCGAGCACATGCGCATGACCGCCGTGGTCGCAAGCGCCGGACCCGCGATGCGGGCCTATCTCGACCTGGTCGCGACCTGCGCGGCGCTGGCGTTTCTGGCGCTGATCGTCTGGCCGTCCTGGGACTACGCCTACGAGGAAAGCTTCATCACCACGCCGGCGCTCCAGATCCCGAACATCTGGCGGGCCGCCGCGCTGCCGGCCGGCATCTGCCTGATGGCGGCGTTCGCGCTGCTGCGGCTGCTGCGCGCCGCCGATGTCCGCATAGTGCTGACGGCCGTGATCTCCGTTGCCGTCATCGTCGGCCTGTTCTGGCTGGCGCAGCCATATCTGCGGCCGCTCGGCAATCTCAACCTTGTCATCTTCTTCGTCGGCGTCGCCGGATTCTGCGTCTTTGCCGGCGTTCCCATTGCGTTCGGCTTTGGCCTCGCGATCTTCGGCTATCTGGCGCTGACCACGCGCACGCCCGTCATGGTGCTGATCGGGCGGATGGACGAGGGTATGAGCCATCTCATCCTGCTCTCGGTGCCGCTGTTCGTGTTCCTTGGGCTCCTGATCGAAATGACCGGCATGGCGCGGGCCATGGTGGCGTTCCTGGCGAGCCTGCTGGGACATGTCCGCGGCGGCCTGCATTACGTGCTGGTCGGCGCCATGTACCTGGTCTCCGGCATCTCCGGCGCCAAGGCCGCCGACATGGCCGCGGTCGCGCCCGTGCTGTTCCCGGAGATGAAGCAGCGCGGCGCCCGCCCCGGCGATCTCGTCGCGCTGCTAGCGGCGACGGGGGCCCAGACCGAGACCATTCCGCCGAGCCTCGTGCTGATCACGATCGGCTCGGTCACCGGCGTCTCGATCGCGGCGCTGTTCACCGGCGGCCTGCTGCCCGGCGTCGTGCTCGCGATCACGCTCTGCATGCTGGTGTGGTGGCGCTACCGACACGAGGACATGAGCCATGTCCGCCGTGCCACGGGGGGCGAGATCGGCAGGACCTTCATCGTCGCCCTGCCCGCGCTCGCGCTGCCCTTCGTGATCCGCTACGCCGTGGTCGAGGGCATCGCCACCGCCACCGAAGTCTCCACCATCGGTATCGTCTATGGCGCCCTGGTCGGCCTCCTGGTCTATCGCCGCTTCGACTGGCGGCGGCTGTTTCCGATGCTGGTCGAGACCGCGGCGCTGTCGGGCGCGATCCTCCTGATCATCGGCACGGCCACCGGCATGGCCTGGGGCCTGACGCAGTCAGGCTTCTCGCGCTCGCTGGCGGCGGCCATGACGGGATTGCCGGGGGGAGCGGCGACCTTCATCGCCGTGTCCATCCTGGCCTTCACCATCCTCGGCAGCGTGCTGGAGGGCATCCCGGCGATCGTGCTGTTCGGACCGCTGCTGTTCCCGATCGCCCGCGCCGTCGGCGTGCACGAGGTGCACTATGCGATGGTGATCATTCTGGCCATGGGTATCGGGTTATTCGCCCCGCCCTTCGGCGTCGGCTATTATGCCGCCTGCGCAATCGGACGCGTTGACCCGGCCGAAGGCATCAGGCCGATCTGGGGCTATCTGCTGGCGCTGCTGGTGGGGCTGATCATCGTCGCGATCTTCCCCTGGATCTCGATCGGATTTCTTTGAAGCGCTTTGAGGAGGTGTCGATGAGCGAACGGCAGAACCCGTACAATATCGGCCTCGACAAGACGCCCGCCAACTACGTGCCGCTGAGCCCGCTGAGCTTTCTCGCGCGCAGCGCCGCGGTCTATCCCGATCACGTCAGCACGGTCTATGAAGGCCGCAGCTTCACTTGGGCGCAGACCTATGAGCGCTGCCGGCGCTTTGCGTCGTATCTCGCCGGCAAGGGCATCGGCGTCGGCGACACCGTGGCGGCGATGCTGCCGAACATCCCGGCGATGAACGAGGTACACTTCGCGGTGCCGATGACCGGCGCTGTGCTCAATGCGCTCAACATCCGCCTCGATGCACCATCGATCGCGTTTCAGCTCGATCATGGCGGGGCCAGGATCATCCTGGTCGATCCCGAGTTCTCTAGCGTCATCACCGACGCGCTGGCGCAGATGAGCGGACCGAAGCCGTTCGTGATCGACGTCGACGATGCCGCCTTCAAGGGGGGAATGCGCATCGGCGAGATCGAATATGAGGCCGCGGTCGCGCAGGGCGATCCTGATTTCACCGCGATCCCGCCCAAGGACGAATGGGACGCGATCGCGCTGAGCTACACCTCGGGCACGACCGGTAATCCCAAGGGCGTCGTCACGCATCATCGCGGCGCTTATCTCAACGCCGTCAGCAACATCCTTGCCGGCAATCTCGGCCAGCATCCGGTCTATCTCTGGACGCTGCCGATGTTCCATTGCAACGGCTGGTGCTTCCCCTGGACCATCGCGGCCTCGGCCGGCATCAACGTCTGCCTGCGCAAGGTCGAGCCGACCAAGATCTTCGAGTTGATCAAGCAGCACGGCGTCACCCACATGTGCGGCGCGCCGATCGTCTACAACACGCTGATCAACGCCCCCGACGCGCCCAAGGAAACGCCAACGGGTAATGCCGCCCGCCGCGTCGTCGGCCTGATCGCCGGCGCCGCGCCTCCGGTTGCGGTGCTGGAAGGCGCGGAAAACATCGGCATCAAGCTCACCCACGTCTATGGCCTGACCGAGGTCTACGGCCCCGCCTCCGTCTGCGCCGAGCAGCCCGGCTGGGACGAGCTTCCGCCGGCCGAACGTGCGCGGATGAAGCGCCGGCAGGGCGTGCCCTACCCGCTCGAGGAAGGCGTCACCGTCATCAACCCGCAGACCATGCAGGAGGTGCCGCGCGACGGCGAGACCATCGGCGAGGTCATGTTCCGCGGCAACATCGTCATGAAGGGTTACCTCAAGAACGAGAAGGCGACGAAGGAGGCCTTCGAGGGCGGCTGGTTTCACACCGGCGATCTCGGCGTGCTCGACGAGCACGGCTACGTCATCATCAAGGACCGCTCCAAGGACATCATCATCTCGGGCGGCGAGAACATTTCCTCGGTCGAAGTCGAGGACATCCTCTACAAGCACCCGGCGGTGCTGTTCGCCGCCGTGGTCGCCAAGCCCGATCCGAAATGGGGCGAAGTGCCGTGCGCCTTCGTCGAGCTGAAGGACGGCGCCAGCGCGACCGAGGCCGAGATCATCGCCTTCTGCCGTTCGCACATGAGCGGCTTCAAGACGCCGAAGGCAATCGTGTTCGGGCCGATCCCGAAGACGTCCACGGGCAAGATCCAGAAATTCCTGCTGCGCAACGAGGTGGGATCGGCGAAGGCAATAACCGCCTGAGCTGATCTCCCGTTTCAAGGCTGCTGCGCTCAGTGTGTCTCCAGCCGCAGGCCGTCATATGCCGGCACCACGCCCGGTGGCAGCGACTGCCGGATGACTTCGTAATCGACGTCGGCCGTCATGTTGGTGATGACCGCGCGCTTCGGCTTGAAACGTTCGATCCAGGACAGCGCGTCATTGATGCTGAAATGGCTGACATGGCTGGTGTAGCGCAGCCCGTCGACAATCCAGAGGTCGAGGTTTTCCAGCGCGCCCCAGCTCTCGCGCGGGATGTCGTTGAGGTCGGGCGTGTAGGCGGCGTCCCCGATGCGATAGCCGAGCGCGGGAATGTTGCCGTGCTGCACCAGGAAGGCCGTCATCGTCACGGCGCCGCCCTTCCCCAGAATGGTCTGGTTTTCGCCCGCCTCGATCGAATGCCGCGTCAGGATCGGCGGGTAGTCGCTGCCCTCCGGCGCGATGAAGCAATAGGAGAACCGCGACAGGATGTCCTTGGCGGTCGACTGGTTGAAGTAGGTCGGGATACGCCGGCGCATGTGCATGACGACCGAGCGCAGGTCGTCCATGCCGTGGGTCTGGTCGGCATGCTCGTGGGTCAGGAACACCGCGTCGATGTGGTCGACATTGGTCGAGAGCAATTGCTCGCGCAGGTCCGGCGAGGTGTCGATCACGATCCGCGTGGTGCCGTGCTCGGACGTCCGTTCGACCAGCAGCGAGCAGCGGCGGCGGCGGTTCTTCGGATTGCTCGGGTCGCAGGCGCCCCAGCCGAGCGCCGGGCGCGGCACGCCGGCGGAGGAGCCGCAGCCCAGGATCGTCAGCGTCAGCGTCATGCGGCTCCCGGAATCAAGCTGTCACCTTGGAGAACAGGCGGAAGAAGTTTTCGGTGGTCTGGCGCGAGATCTCATCAAACGACACGCCACGCGCTTCAGCCAGCACTTTTGCGACCTCGACCACATAGGCCGGCTCGTTGCGCTTGCCCCGGAACTTGCCGGGCGCAAGGTAGGGCGAGTCTGTTTCAACCAGAATACGGTCAGCCGGCAACTCGGCCGCGAGCGCGCGCAGCGCCTCCGACTTCTTGAAGGTCAGGATGCCCGTGAAGCCGATGTACAGGCCGAGCGATACCGCCTTCAGCGCCAGCTCGCGCCCGCCGGTGTAGCAATGCAGCACGGCGCGAAACGATCCGCGTGCTACCTCCTCTTCCAGGATGCGGCCGCAATCCTCGTCCGCCTCGCGGGTGTGGATCACCAGCGGCAGGCCGGTCGCGCGCGCGGCCGCGATGTGGGCGCGAAAGCCCCTCGCCTGCGCTTCCGGCGAGCCGTTGTCGTAGAAATAGTCGAGCCCGGCCTCGCCGAGCGCCACGACCTTGGGATGCCGCGTCAACGCGATCAGCTCGTCCGGCGAGATGCCGTCCTCCTCGTCCGCGTTGTGCGGATGGGTGCCGACCGAGCAGTAGACGTCGTCGTAGCGCTCGGCGATGGCCAGAAGCTGGTTCAACTTTCGCACCCGCGTCGAGATCGTGACCATGCGGCCGATGCCGGCCGCTCGCGCACGTGACACGATCCCGTCGAGATCTTCCGCAAAATCGGGAAAATCCAGGTGGCAATGACTGTCGACAAGCATCGCGCGAACGCCTTAGGCCGCCGGCTCGATGTAGCGCGGGAAGGCCGGCGTCGGCGCGGGCAGCGTCGAGCCGGGCGCGATGCGCTTGGCGCCGCCGAGCGCCGCAAAATTGCGCTCGCCCCCGGGGACACCGAGGCTATCGAGCAGCAATCCCGAGGCGGTCGGCATCGCCGGCTGGGCCAGGATCGCAATCTGGCGCACGACCTCGGCGGTGACATAGAGCACCGTCTTCTGCCTGGCAGGATCGGTCTTGGCGAGCGCCCACGGCGCCTCGCCCGCGAAATAGCGGTTGGCTTCCGCGACCACGGCCCATACGGCGTTGAGCCAGTGATGGATCTGCTGCGTCGCCATCGCCTCGCGGCTTGCTGCGATCATGCCGTCGGCCATCGCCAGGATGGCCTTGTCGTTGTCGCTGAACTCACCCGGCTCCGGCAGCACGCCGCCGAGTTGCTTGGCGATCATAGACAGCGAGCGCTGTGCAAGGTTGCCGAGATCGTTGGCGAGATCGGCATTGATGCGCGCGACGATGGCCTCGTGGTTGTAGTTGCCATCCTGGCCGAACGGCACCTCGCGCAGGAAGAAATAGCGCATCTGGTCGACGCCATACTGGTCGGCGAGGTTGAAGGGATCGACGACATTGCCGACCGACTTCGACATCTTCTCGCCCCTGTTAAACAGGAAGCCGTGGGCATAGACCCGCTTCTGCACGGGAATGCCGGCCGACATCAGGAACGCCGGCCAGTACACCGCATGGAAGCGGATGATGTCCTTGCCGATGATGTGCACATCGGCCGGCCAGTAGCGCCAGTTCTTGTCGCTTTCGTCGGGGAAGCCTACCCCGGTGATGTAGTTGGTGAGCGCGTCGACCCAGACATACATCACGTGCTCTTCGTCGCCGGGCACCTTGACGCCCCAGTCGAAGGTGGTGCGCGAGATCGAGAGATCGCGCAGTCCGCCCTTGACGAAGCTCACCACCTCGTTGCGGCGCGAGTCCGGGCCGATGAAATCGGGATTATCGGTGTACAGCTTGAGCAGCTTCTCCTGATAGGCGGACAGGCGGAAGAAGTAGCTCTTCTCCTCGACCCATTCGACCGGCGTGCCTTGCGGCCCGAGGCGCACGCCGTCGTCGTTCAGGCGCGTCTCGTCTTCGGCGTAGTAGGCTTCGTCGCGCACCGAGTACCAGCCCGCATAGGTGTCGGCATAGATGTCGCCGTTCGCTTCCATGCGCCGCCAGATCTCCTGGGTGGAGCGGTGGTGCTGCTCTTCGGTGGTGCGGATGAAACGGTCGAACGACACGTTGAGCCGCTCGTCCATCGCCTTGAAGCGGGCCGCGTTACGGGCCGCGAGCGCGGACGGGGTCAGGCCCTCGTTCTGCGCGGTCTGAATCATCTTCAGGCCGTGCTCGTCGGTGCCGGTCAGGAAGAACACGTCCTTGCCGTCGAGCCGCGCAAAGCGTGCCAGCGTGTCGGTGGCGATCGCCTCATAGGCGTGGCCGATATGCGGGTTGCCGTTGGGATAGGCGATCGCGGTCGTGATGTAGAAGACGTTGTCGCGCGCGGGGGCCGCTGCGGGCACGGCGGCTTGCGGAGCCGCAACCGGCTTCGGCGCGCGGGGCGCCTTGGGTTTCGACACATTGGGCTTCACAGCCTTCGGCGGCGTGGCGACAGGCGTCGGTGCGGCGGTCACGGCAGCCGCAGTCACCTTTGCCTTCTTCGCAGGAGCCTTCTTTGTAGGAGACTTGGCCGGCTGTTTGGCCGCTTTCTTCACCGCCTTCTTGGCGCCGACCTGCTTCTTCGCAGCCTTCTTGCCGGCCTTCCTTGCCGTCTTCGCAGCGCTCTTCTTCACGCCCTTCTTGGCGGCAGCCTTCTTGGTCTTCTTGACCTTCTTGGCAGCTTTGCGCGCAAGCGCCTTCACGGCCTTTTTGGTGGCCTTCTTCGCAGCTTTCTTGCCGCTCTTGCGCTTGACGGATTTTTTAGCTCGCGTTGCCACGACGAATTCCTTTACCGGCTTCTCAAAATTTGGAAGCGAACCTGCGTTAGGTTATTGTTTTGAGCATGATCCTCTCGGAAAACCGCTACACACTTTTCCGGATCACGCTCTAGCGCGTTGCGTCCGCCAGCCAGCCGAACACCGAGAAAACCAAGGGCTTTCGCTCCAGATTGTAGGTTTCGGTGTCGCGCGCGGCGCGGACGATCTTTTCCCATACCTCAGCTAGGCGCGCAAGGCGCGGCAGGTTCTGGTTGGCATTGGCCTCATCCGCATGCAGCCGTTCCGCGATCCAGCGGTCGATGCCGTCGATGAAGGCCGCAAGCGCGACGCGGTCGCTGGTGCCGAGCGAATCGCCGAGCGTGTGCAATTCGCGCGGATCGACCTGTGGCAACCGCGCCAGCAGCGCCGCCGTGCGCTGCTGGAGTTTCAGCGCATCGCCGCCGAGCAGCGTCAGCGCCCGCGCGACGCTGCCCTCCGAAACCTCCGCCGCCTCGCGCAACGCCAGGTCGGTCGGAGCGAGGCCGGCCGCTTCGGCGGCTGCACTGATCACCTCGTCCGTTCCGAGCGGCCGCAGGCGCAGCTTGCGACAGCGTGACTGAATTGTGGCGAGCACGCGCGCGGGCGCGTGGCTCACCAGCAGGAACAGCGATTGCTGCGGCGGTTCCTCCAAGATCTTCAGAAGCGCGTTAGCCGCATTCGGATTGAGCTCGTCGACCGTATCGACGATGCAGACGCGCCAGCCTTCGGCTGCTGCCGTCGAGCCGAAGAACGAGATCGTCTCGCGCGTCTCGTCCACGGTGATCACGGTGCGCATCACGCCGCGGTCGTTCGCCGTGCGCTCCAGTGTCAGCAGCCCGCCATGGGACTCTGCGGCGACCTGGCGCGCCACGGCGTCATCAGGGTCGACTGCCAGGCTCTCGGCGCGCTGTACGACGTCCGCCAGCGGCTGGCCGTGCGCCAGCACGAAGCGCGCCATGCGATAGGCCAGCGTCGCCTTGCCGATCCCCTGCGGCCCGCCGATCAGCCAGGCATGCGGGATGCGCCCGCTGCGATAGGCCGACAGCAGCGCCGTCTCGGCCTCGCGATGGCCGAACAGACGGCTGGTCTCGCGCGGATGCGGAATGGCGCTCTCGCGCTCTGCCTGACGCGGGCTCATACCGACACCACCGAGGCCGGCGTCGGAAGGAGACGATCGCGCAGTGCGTTCCAGACGCGGCCTGCGACCGTATCCGGATCGGAATTGGCGTCGATCAACACGCAGCGCGCGGGCTCGTCCGCGGCGATCTTGCGATAGGCCTCGCGCAGGCCCTGGTGGAAGCTGAGCTGCTCGCCCTCGAACCTGTCAGGCGTGCCACTGCCGCGACGAGCGGCGGCGCGCTGGAGGCCGATCTCGACCGGTAGGTCGAGGATGATGGTGAGGTCCGGCTTGAGATCGCCGATCGTAACGCGCTGCATCGCGTTGATCAGACCGGGAGAAACGCTGCCGAGGCTGCCCTGATAGGCGCGCGTCGAGTCGGCGAAGCGGTCGCACAGCACCCAAATGCCCTGCTTGAGCGCGGGCTCGATCACGGTGTGGACATGGTCATCGCGCGCGGCCGCGAACAGCAGCGTCTCGGCTTCGGGGCCGAGCAGCTTGCCCATGCCCGACAGCACCAGATGGCGCATGATCTCGGCACCCGGCGAGCCGCCCGGCTCGCGCGTCACAAGGGTGCGCATCCTTGCTGCCTTGAGGCGGTCGGCGAGCTTCTTGATCTGGGTGGACTTGCCAGTCCCCTCGCCGCCCTCAAAGGTGATGAAGCGTCCGCGTCCGGACGGCCGCTGTACCGCACTGTCACTCATGGTCAGAGCTTCTCGGCGCCTGCGCGGAACATGCCGATCACGAGCTCGCTGGCGCCGTCGATGGCGCGGCGCATCGTCGAGCCGGTGCCGATCGCTTCAGCCGCATAGACCGGCGTCTCCACCGCGATGTTGCCGCTGCGCCAGACCTTCACCACACCGACCTTCTGGCCGGCTTCGACCGGGGCCCGCACCGGGCCACTATAGACGACGCGCGCGATCAGCTTGTCGCTGCCGTTCTTGTGCACCATCACCTTCACGGGCATCTTGGCGATCAGCTTCACCGAGCGGCTCTCGCCGCCGAACACCTTGGCGTAGCCGACAGGCTGGTCGGCCGCGATCAGCGTGCGGGTCTCGAAATTGCGAAAGCCCCATTCCAGCATCTTCTTGGCTTCCGTGGCGCGATCCTCGGGGTCTTCCAGCCCGTTGACGACGACGATCAGCCGCGTGCCATTCTGCACGGCCGAGCCGACCATGCCATAGCCGCCCTCTTTGGTGTAGCCGGTCTTGAGGCCGTCGGCGCCTTCCATCGAGTTGAGCAGCGGATTGCGGTTGGGCTGCCGGATCTTGTTCCAGGTGTACTCTTTCTCGCCGAACAGTTTGTAGAACTCCGGAAAGTCCAGGATGATGTGGCGGGCGAGGATGCCGAGCTCGCGCACCGTCATCTTGTTGCCGGGGTCTGGCAGACCGTTGGAGTTGCCGAAGGTCGACTTGGTCATGCCGAGCTCGCGGGCTCGCTTGGTCATGAAGTCGGCGGCAAAGATGCGCTCATTGCCCGCCATGGCTTCGGCCAGCGCAATGCAGGCGTCGTTGCCGCTCTGGATGATCGCGCCATGCAGGAGATCGTCGACCGAGACCTTGCTGTTGATGGCGGCGAACATGGTCGAGCCGCCCGACGGCGCCCCGCCTTTGCGCCAGGCGTTCTCGCTGATCCGGTACTCGTCAGTGAGCTTGATGTCGCCGTTCTTGATGGCGTTGAAGACGACCTCCGCCGTCATCAGCTTCATCATGCTGGACGGCGCGCGCAGCTCGTCGGCGTTCTTCTCGAACAGCACGCTGCCGCTGGAAGCCTCGATCAGGATCGCGGTGGGGGCATCGCCGTCAAAGCCGGTATCTTCCGCCTTCTTGGCGCCCTGGATGCTTTGGTTGGCGGCGTAGAGCACGCCGCACCAGCCGAGGCTCGCGAGCAGCAGTCCGGCAACAAGCGCGCGCACCAGCATGCCGCAGGTGAAGCGGCTGCGACGGAGCGAAATGAGACGAAATGCCATGGCCAAGCCCTGAGAGCGGCGTTCTAACAGTTGGAACCGGCGCGAACAACATGAGGCAGGTGCCGGAACCCGAGATTGCACGATTCTCGTCACGCCCCTATCGTGGCACCTCATATTTCTCGACCAAACCCCTGAAACAAGGCGGAAAAGCGATGTCTTCCACCCGCGTGATCAAGGCCAACGGGATCGATCTGTTCATCCGCGAGGCCGGCCAGGGACCGCTGGTCGTGCTGTGCCATGGCTGGCCGGAATTGTCCTACTCCTGGCGCCACCAGATCCCGGCACTGGCGGCCGCCGGGTTTCACGTCGTCGCCCCGACATGCGCGGCTACGGCCAGAGCGCGGCGCCGGCCGACGTGAGCGCCTATTCGATCTTCGACACGGTCGGTGACATCGTCGGCCTCGTGCAGGCGCTTGGCGAGAGCAAGGCCATGGTAGTCGGCCACGATTGGGGGGCGCCGGTCGCGTGGCACGCGGCGCTGTTCCGCCCCGACATCTTCACGGCGGTGGCGGGCCTGAGCGTGCCGCCGCCATTCCGCGGCCGCGGCAAGCCGCTCGACCTGCTGCGTCAGGGCGGCGTGACCAACTTCTACTGGCAGTATTTCCAGGTGCCCGGCGTCGCCGAAGTCGAGCTCGAGCGCGACGTCGCCCGCACCATGCGCATCGTGCTCGGCGGACGCGGCCTCGCCGATCCCTCCGCAGCCATGTTCGTGCAGGAGGGCAAGGGCTTTCTCGGCCACGCGACTGCCGATGAGCCGCTACCGGACTGGCTGAGCGAGGCCGACCTCGCCTACTTCACCGAGACATTCCGCAAATCCGGCTTCCGCGGCGGGCTGAACTGGTATCGCAACCTCGACCGCAACTGGGAGCTGACGGCGCCCTGGCAGGATGCGCAGATCCACCAGCCGTCCCTCTTCATTGCCGGTTCGAAAGACGCCGTCATCACAGGCCTGATCGGCGCCAAGCGCGTCAACGAACTCGAGCGCGTGCTGCCAAATCTCACGCGAAAACTGATCATCGAAGGCGCCGGCCATTGGGTGCAGCAGGAGCGGCCCGACGAGGTCAACGCTGCGCTCGTGAAATTCCTGCGCGAAGCGTCGGCGCGCTAGCCGATGTCCTTCTTCATTGCGATGTGAGCGGCGCCCGCCTGCTCCGTCTCGGCGAACCCGCGCCGAAGGTAAAACCGGCGCGAATCCTGTTCTAGGCGTTAGCCAGCGACGTCAAAACCGCTCGGTGATTGTCCGGGTTTAGTAGAGGCCGCGGCCGCTCAGGATGCTGCGGGCCTCGGCGGCGCCGTCGGAGGTATAGGCGGCCGAGGGCGCGCTCTCGGTGGCGTAGCGGCCGTCCTCGTCATAGGACACGGCGCGCGCGTTCTGGAGCGGCCGGCCCCGGCTGCGGCTCGAGGCCGACATTTCCGAGGTCGCATTGAGTGAGGCCATGTCGGCCGAGGTATTGCCGAGACTGTAGGGCCGCCCCTCCGGCATCGGAACCTCGCCGCGGATGGCGCCACGGTTCGACGAGGGCAGCTCCGGCACGAATGGCCTTGCCGAGGCGACCCGGACCATCGAAGGCGACGGCGCCGGGATCCCGGTGCGCAGGGTCGCCATCAGCTGGCGGTCGTCGGAACCTTCCAGCGGCGCCCGGCCGACATATTCGACGCGGACCTTGGCGACGCCATTGCCTTTGAATTCAAGGAGTTCGGCGGCTTTGTTCGAGACGTCGATGAGCCGGTTGCCGTGATAGGGACCGCGGTCATTGACGCGGACGATCAGTGACTTGCCGTTCGAGATGTTGGTCACCCGGGCATAGGACGGCATCGGCAGGGTCGGATGCGCCGCCGTCAGCGAGGCCATGTCGAACACCTCGCCATTGGCGGTCAGGCGGCCATGGAAATCGTCGCCGTACCAGGACGCCATGCCCTCGGCACGATAGTTGACGTCCTCCTCCGGCACATAGGTCCGGCCGGCGACGACGTAGGGCTTGCCGACGCGGTAGGTGCCGCCGCCCTTGGGGACCGGATCACCCAAAGCCACGACCCGGGGGCTCGAGGACACGCCATATTTCGGGTCGACGCGGCTGGCGAATTTGTTGGAGGACGCGCAATTGGCGAGCGCGAGGCAGGTCGCGGCCGCCGCAACACCACGCGCGGCCCGCAATACCGAATCTGACCGTCGGATCCCCATTCGCCCCAAATACCATTTCGCCGGAGGCGTACCCACCCCGCTTCGACGGGGAGCGCTGTCCGGTCCTTTGCTCCGAGGCGGCCCACCACCGCTTCGGACGTCGTGACGATATCGCAACCCGAACACGGCGGAAATGGGGAGCCCGCGGCGATCGCGCGGAGATGGTAAACGGCGCGTTCGCTTTCCCCCGTTCATCTACGGAGCACAGGCACCTGCTCTGTGCCACTCCTGGACATTCTGTTGCGCCAAATCCTCACTCCACCCCCATTGTCGCGCCACTCACTGGAATTCTTTTGACTGTGCAAGGCCGCACGCGTTCTCTCGCATGCAAGGGCGGGATTTGGAATTTAACGATGATCGAGACGGTTTCGGCACTGATGGGTCTGGTAAGCGCGGGGATCTTCCTGGCCCATGCGTTTGAAGGTTACCGTACGAGGGCCTGAGGCACTCGCGCGGGCGGCAAGCATCACCTCTTTCAAGACGGCACGTTCGGGCAATTTCAAGTGATCCGATCGATCATCGCAGACGAGAGCGGCAGGTGTCCAATGCGTAACCATGACCTCGTATCCGATGGCTTCCTGGCATTGACCGCAGGCGGTCTGGTGCTGTTGTGCTCGAGCCTGGTGGCGTTGGCCTTCGGCTGATCACAGCCCCCCTTTCCCGGTGTTTCCGACCACGACCGTACGGCCCCGCAACACGGGTGTTTGTCCCGGAATTGTCCCGCTCCCGTTTAGTTGATTGAATTTCCGCGTTCGGCGCCTCGACTCATTTCAAGAGGCCATCACCAACGAAGGTGACGCAATGCTTGCCGAGAAATTCTTCCTGGTCCTGGAGTCGCTGATCCGCGGCGGCCGGACCTATCCCGACGGAAGTCCCAGGGTCATCAGCACCTCCCCGCATATCCCGGTGAAGCTGCCCGACCGGAAATAGGTCGGATCGTTTTCGCTCTCCGTCGCGCGCCGCTCAGCGCAGGCCAAGCAGCGAGCGACGATAGAAGCCGTCGCGGGCCTCGCCGAGGCAAACGAAGCTGCCGTCAAAACTCTGGCCATATCGCTTCTGGCCCCTGGCGTAGTAGACGCCCTTCCTGAAATCCAGCCAGACCACCTTGTCATGCGGACAATGGCGCTGCGCTTGCGCCTCGTAGCGAAACGGCGTCAACGGCGTAGCCGACACCTCGCCGGCGCCAAGCATCATCATCGCCGCAACGAGCGCGATCCTCCCGGACCCACTGCCAAAGCCGCTCCGCACGTCCCGCCTCCCGCAATCCAGGCCGTCGCGCGACGGCCGCCCGGCACGGTAGCACGAAACGGCACGATCCCCGGAAGGCTGCGAGCGCACCGCGCGTCTTCCGCCGGCCATCTTGCCGGGCTACATGAAAGCCAAATCATCTCGATGCGAGGATGCTGCCTGAATGTCGGTTGAGCCTGCCCCCACGACCGAGGCCCGCCCGCCCTCGCCGCGCCTCGGCCTGCTGCCGATGATCATCTTCGGCTCGCGCTGGCTGCAACTGCCGCTCTATCTCGGACTGATCGTGGCGCAATGCGTCTACATCGCGCTGTTCCTCAAGGAGCTCTGGCATCTGTCCTGGCACGCCCTCGATCTCACCGAACAGCAGATCATGATGAGCGTGCTGGCGCTGATCGACGTCGTGATGATCTCCAATCTGCTGGTGATGGTCATCGTCGGCGGCTACGAGACGTTCGTTTCGCGGCTCGATCTCCAGGGCCATCCCGACGAGCCGGAATGGCTCGGCCACGTCAATGCGAGCGTGCTGAAGATCAAGCTTGCCATGGCCATCATCGGCATCTCCTCGATCGCGCTGCTGCGCACCTTCATCGAGGCCGGCAATCTCGGCTCGAACCGCGCCGGCTTCACCGAGACTGGCGTGATGTGGCAGGTGCTGATCCACATCACCTTCATCGTCTCGGCGCTAGGCATCGCCTACGTCGACAAGCTCAGCGATTCCGGAATGCGCAACAAGCATGCCGAGTAGGACCAGCCCGCTCACCTTGCGTCCCACCGCCTGGCAGAGGGCAGTTCTCTCACGGCCTCGGCGGCGAGCCCATCGAGATCGCCCACATGGTGCTGTGAGCGCCTAACTGCGCGGCGCTTACTCTTTGGCTTCGAGTTGTTGAATGGCCTGATGCAGGCATTCCTGGAACTTCGCGGCGACCTGCTCGCGCGCCACCCCCTTGGCGGCGAGATCGCCTGACACCTTGTCCAGGACCTCGTCCATCGTCTGGCTCTCCAGATGGTCCGTCGCCAGCGCCGTGGAATAGCTCTTGGCGGCATCGCCGCTGAGCCCGAGCTGGCCGGCGGCCCAGAGCCCGAGCAACTTGTTCGACCGGGCCGTGGCCTTGAATATGAGCTCCTCGTCGTGGGCGAATTTGGCTTCAAAGCCCTGCTCGCGCTTGTCGAACGTGGTCATGGTCAGCTCCATTTCGTTTTCGCTGCTGCGGATCGGACTGGCTGGGAGCGAACGTCTCCGTCTTTCACGTCAGTTGAGGATCATTTGAATCTTCCGGCGGAAGCCAAACGCCGTCAAGCCCGCCGCTTGCGGCAGGCCCGGCCATCACGGCAGCCGCCAGCTCCGCGCCAGCCAGACCAGCTACGGGAAAGCGTTTACTCTTTGTTAAATGGACTCAGCGCCGCATAGCCCGGGGACATCGAGAGCTGACGCATGAACAGAGAGCTGCGGGAGTTTCGACGGCTTGAACGGGTCTGCCTGGAGCAGGCCGCCCTCTCCACCATGGACCTTGCACGACACGGACTGCTCAAGGTCGCCGACGATTGCCGCATCGCAGCCGAAGCGATCGAGGCCCAATCGCCCCGCGGGGCATTGGCAGGCGCCGTCCAGGCGCTCAAGCTCGCCTTCAGCACGACGCGCACGCCGCAACGGCACTAGGTCCGGCCCGGCTGAAATATCCATCCGGGAGGTTCTGGCGCGGCGACCGCGTTCGGTCAGTCCTTTGCCGTCGCTGCTTCGCGTGCGAGCCGCTCGGCCCGCAACCGTTCCTTGTTGGCGTAGAACTGCTTCTGCGCCTCCTCGTGGTCGCGCATGGCCTTTTCAGCCTCGATCCGGCGTGCCGCATCGCGCGCCTGACGCTGTTCGGGGGTCAAGGGTTTGCGTCGGAAGGAAAGATCTTCGGTCATGGCAAGACAACGCGGACGCAGCGAAAGAGTTCCCCGAACCGAACCGGAAGCCCTGCCGCAACCGAATAAAGAAACGAAATATCAGATAGTTAAAGGCGCCATCGAGAGCCGGCTCGACCTATTTCTTTGCGCGCGCCGGCTTGACGCCGACGAGCGGGCATTTCGGCGCGGCCCGCTGGAATTTTCGAAAACAACCCCATGCACATGCGTTTGGGATCAACAGCTTGGGCGTCCCACCCCCGCAAGGCCCTTTGGCACGTCGGGCAAAACAGGAGTATACTGCTATTATTCCGAAATACATCGGCGCATCGTCCCTTGCCCCGATGCGTTCAGCTTCCTTTGGGAGCGGTCCGTGACTGCGACTCGCCAAGGCCGGGATTGATGGCCAGCGACCCGCCCGCGGCGCCGCCGGCTTCATAGGCCGCCATCGACACCATCCGGCCGGTGCTGCGCTGGGTCCGGAGCTTGAGGTCGAGCTTGTCGAATTCCGCATCGACCACCGAGGTCTTGAGCACGACCAGCCCGCGACCGGTGCTTTCGTTGACCTGATCGCGACCGGCCTTGATCGCCTGCAGCCTGTCCGCGATTGACGCCACCATGCCGAGCGCGAAGGAGGCATTGGCCAGATGCCGCTCCTGGTGCCGGAACCTGCTGTAGTCGACCGAGGTCTTGAAGCGACCAAGCTCGGCGCGCACGGCGCCGTCGATCAATTCCGCCAGATAATGCGCGACCTCGACATCCGCGCCGAGACCAAAGAACACATAGCTGCTCTCGCCGGCCGCATTCTTCTCGCGCCAGACCCGACAATCGCAGAAATGAGCGATCGCGCCGATGCAATCGTCCAGAGGAATTCGCTTCTTGCGATGGGTCTCAAAGACCCTCCGTTCGCACGGCGACGCCCGCAGGTCGACGTCGGAGAGCGACAAATCGTGGCGATCCAGCAGCTCGGCGACCTTGGCGGCGGCCGACAGCGCCTCTTCCTCGCTGCAGCCATTGGCGATCGTCTTGGCGCGCAACGCCTGGATGCGAAGCTTGAGCTTGTCGAGCGCGGCCGGATTGGACGTCTGGTTCACCGATTACCTGCCCGGGAAAGCCCGACCGATCGTATGGCGGAAGGGGTGGGATTCGAACCCACGGTACCCTTGCAGGCACGCCGGTTTTCAAGACCGGTGCCTTAAACCACTCGGCCACCCTTCCAAACCCGGAATGGCTGTCGCTTAACGTAGTCGACGGCGCAAGGCAACGCGAAGTTGGCCCCTCGTCCCCCTCGGCCGCCCTGATCTGTCAGGCGAGCGTCAGCCTGTTCCCTTAGCCTGGGTTTCTCAGCAATCCCGGACACTGGCGACATCTCCCAGGGCGTCGCTGGTTGCGAGGCCCGGTTTGGAGTCGCTTCCGTTTCCGGGCCTCGTTTGCTGCCCCCAAAGCAAAACGGCGCCCCGTGAGAAGCGCCGCATGGAATTGTTCGTCGCTGCCTTGGCTCAGTAGCCGCAGGACGCGCAGCCCATCTGCACCGGGGCGTAATAGGAATAGCCAGGCGAGACCATCTCGACGCGCCGACGCGCAGCGTATTGCGGCGGGATGTGCTCGTACCGGACGCTACGGGCGACCAGGAGCGGGCCGCCGCCTTCCCCCACCATCGAACCGCGGCGCGGGCCAGAGTCAAATTATCAATCCCTTGGGCTCCGGAACGCCGGCGAACTAACTGCGAGTCGTGGGTGTGGAAAGTGGTTCAAGCTCCCTTGCGAGTCGCTGGCCCCGCCTGGGTCCCTTTAAGGACATCTCGCTCAAGGACGCGCGGCTCGCATGTGCTCGCGCAACTGCGGCCAAAGTGTTATGGACAGAAGCAACTTTTACGAGTAGTCACCCCTGATTGCAGTCGGGGGTCATTGCCTTGTTAAGGTTGCTAGGCGGCATAAGCTGGCGCCGCTATATCGCGTTTGGCGCTGTGAGTATGGCTTTCGGGCTTCTTCTCGCATTCACGATCTCGGCCGTCCTAGATCCGTTCGGACGCCTCCGACTTAGCGAGGGCGATCAGATCGGATTCATCGAAGAACGACCGGTGATGGTATCCCGCGCGCTCAGCCTAATCTACACTGGCCTAGAGGCACCGATCCTCCCAGCCGGCGGGCGTCTGATCGGCCGCATGGGCAGCATCAGCACTACATCGACGAACTCGCGCGCATGGAGCGGCTGTGCCGCGGTATGGCGGAAGCGAGCAGGGTGCCAGGCGAGGCCATTGCCCTGCTTGAACTGGCTGAAGACTACGGTCGAGAGGCTGCCAAAAGGACCGTGGTTAGGGCCGTAGATCGCACGCGACGCATCCGGAAAAGGCGCGCAATATCAGCAAGGTTGACAGGACACCCCTCTTCCGCCAGTACCGAGGCATTCCGTCCTTCTCCGGCTCCACGGCGAAATCAGAGGCCGCCCGGACCGACCGATTGCTTCCGCCGGTCGAACGGCACCTCAACGCAGCCGCAGGCGCGCGCTGATCTCTGCATCCAGCACGAGGTCATCGCGTGCGCCGAGCAACCAAAGTTCGTCCGCCTCGACCCGCAGCAACGTGCGTGACCACCAGCGCTCGATCATCGCCGCCAGGATTGCGGCCTCGTCAGAATCGAGATCGTCCATCAGATTCCAGAGTCCGACCACGTAGAGGTCCGTTGTCGGGCGACCGAGCACGCGCTGGACGGTATGGAAGAGATTCACGCCATCGCGCTGCTCGGGGTAGACCCGCAGATAGAGACGTCCCCGGTTCACATTTCCGGAGAACAGCCCTCGGACCTCGACCCTGATGGGGCCGAGCCCGGCCAGAGCCACGTGACAGGCAGGTTCGATGGCCGGCGGCTCGGAGCCGAGGCCACCGCAGATGGTTGCATGCAGGCGCTCCCGCCGCCTGTCCATCACGTGCCATGCCACCTTGCGAGCAAAGCGAGCCCTCCGCAGTTCCGCATCGAGCGCCTGAAAAGCCGGGGAGGCTTCGAGTGCATCGGCTGAGACGGGCAGCACCACCGAGTAAGCCGTCGGGTGACGTCCCATGTCGTAGGAGGTGCCATCCTTCGCTGCGATCACGCGAGGATCGTGAGGGGCGACCAAAGGCAGATGCGCCAAACGGTAGGGATCGTCGAGCATCATGCCTTGACCGGGAGCGAAACGCGTCCGGCTGCGCTCGTAGGCAAGTGCGTCGTCACTGCAAAATATGTCCGCCATGCTTCCTCTCGCGATCGCCGACCATGGCAGGGGCGGTCAGGCGCATCCAGCTTCTGTCATGGCCCCCTTCTCATCGAAAGCTCGTTCCGCGCAGCACGGAAACGAATGGGCAAGATTATATCCGGCGGTCTGTCAGGCGAGCGTCAGCCTATTCCCTTAGGCTGTATTCCTCAGCAATCCCGGACACTGGCGACATCTCCCAGGACGTCGCTGGTTGCGAGGCCCGGTTGGAGTAGCCTCCATGTCCGGGCCTCGTTTGCTGATGCGCAAAAGAAAACGCGGCGCCCGATGGGAACGCCGCGCCAAACGTTCTCGCCGCCTCGGCTCAGTAGCCGCAGGACGCGCAGCCCATCTGCACCGGGGCGTAATAGGAATATCCGGGCGAGACCATCTCGACGCGCTGGCGCGTCGCGTATTGCGGCGGGATGCGCTCGTACTGGACGCCGGGCGGCGCGACCATCACGGTCTGCGGCACCATCACGGTGCGGTACTGCGCCGGCGTGCGGTGCGCGACCGTGGCGCCCGGCGACACCATCACGGTCTCATCGACGGTGCGGTATTGCGGCTGCACGTATTGCTGCTGATAGCAGGTCTGGCACGGCGGCGGCGCGTAGCAATTGTAGCAACCGGCGGAGGCCGCGCCCGTCATGGAAATCGCGGCGACGGCGGTCGAGAAAACAACAGCAAGAGTACGAGACATTGTGGTGGTGCCCCAGTTGCCCGAAATGGATTTGCGAAGGTCGCAGCAATATACGCGGCAAAATCCTAAGCTGCCGAACTTCGTTGAGGCATCCTTAATGCGAACGGCCGGCTTTCGCCGGCCATTCAGGACTTATTGACCATGCGCGACCGCGGCACTCGCGATCGCGCGCGCAAGCCGCGCTCAGTTCGAGCGGCGCTTCACTTCGCGCACCGCACCGCGCGCGGCGCTGGTGGTGAGCGCAGCGTAAGCCTGGAGCGCGGTGGAGACGTTGCGCTTGCGGCCGGTCGCCTGCCAGGCGGCGTCACCCTTCGCCTCTTCCGCCGCGCGGCGCTTGGCGAGCTCCTCGTCGGAAACCTCCAGCGTGATGCTGCGGTTCGGAATGTCGATCGCGATAAGGTCGCCGGTCCGCACCAGGCCGATGTTGCCGCCCTCGGCGGCTTCCGGCGACAAATGTCCGATCGACAGGCCGGACGAGCCGCCCGAGAAGCGTCCGTCGGTGACGAGCGCGCAGGCTTTGCCGAGGCCCATCGATTTCAGATAGCTGGTCGGATACAGCATTTCCTGCATGCCGGGGCCGCCGCGCGGGCCTTCGTAGATGATGACCACGACCTCACCGGCGACGACCTTGCCGCCCAAAATGCCTTCGACGGCCGCGTCCTGGCTCTCGAACACGCGCGCGGGGCCGGAGAATTTCAGGATCGAGGCGTCGACGCCGGCAGTCTTCACGATGCAGCCGTCCTGGGCGAGGTTGCCGTAGAGCACGGCGAGACCGCCATCCTTGCTGAAGGCGTGTTCGAGATCGCGCACGACGCCCTTCTCGCGATCGGCATCGAGCTCGTCGTAGCGACGCTCCTGGCTGAATGCGACTTGCGTCGGGATGCCGCCGGGCGAGGCACGATAGAAGGTGCGCACCGCCTCGCTCTTGGAGCGCTTGATGTCCCAACGCTCCAGCGCGTCAGCCATGGTCGGCGCATGCACGGTCGAGACCGACGTATCGATCAGGCCGGCGCGATCGAGCTCGCCGAGAATGCCCATGATGCCGCCGGCGCGTTGCACGTCCTCGACATGGACGTCGGCAACCGACGGCGCGACCTTGCAGAGCACGGGAACGCGGCGCGACAGCCGGTCGATATCCTTCATGGTGAACGCGACCTGCCCTTCGTGAGCCGCCGCAAGCAGATGCAGCACGGTGTTGGTCGAGCCGCCCATCGCGATGTCGAGCGTCATCGCGTTCTCGAACGCCTTGAAGTTCGCGACGTTGCGCGGCAGCACCGAGGCATCGTCCTGCTCGTAATAGCGGCGGACGAGATCGACGATGGTATGGCCGGCCTCGACGAACAGCCGCTTGCGGTCGGCATGGGTCGCGACCACCGAGCCGTTGCCGGGCAGCGCGAGGCCGAGCGCTTCGGTCAGGCAGTTCATCGAATTCGCGGTGAACATGCCCGAGCAGGAGCCGCAGGTCGGGCACGCCGAGCGCTCGATCACCTTGACGTCTTCGTCGCTGACCTTGGAGTCCGCCGCGGCAACCATGGCGTCGATGAGGTCGACGGCCTTGGTCTTGCCCTGGAGCTTGACCTTGCCGGCCTCCATCGGCCCGCCCGAGACGAACACGGCGGGGATGTTGAGCCGCAGCGCCGCCATCAGCATGCCGGGCGTGATCTTGTCGCAATTGGAGATGCAGACGAGGCCGTCGGCGCAATGGGCGTTGGCCATGTATTCGACGCTGTCGGCGATCAGCTCGCGCGACGGCAGGCTGTAGAGCATGCCGTCATGGCCCATTGCGATACCGTCATCGACCGCGATGGTGTTGAATTCCTTGGCGACGCCGCCGGCCTGCTCGATCTCGCGGGCGACGAGCTGGCCGAGGTCCTTGAGATGGACATGGCCGGGCACGAACTGGGTGAAGGAGTTGACGACCGCGATGATCGGCTTGCCGAAGTCCGCATCCTTCATGCCGGTCGCGCGCCAGAGGCCGCGGGCACCCGCCATGTTGCGGCCGTGGGTGGTGGTGCGGGAGCGATAGGCTGGCATGGCGGTTTCCGTCCTCGGTTTGGCTGGCCGGCGGGAAAATGGAAGCCGCCTCAGGCCTTTCCGGCCGGATAGCGCACGGGGTCGGCTGGCGCAACGGGAACTTGGGCCGGACAGGGCCGGATCGGTCTTTCGCAGGCCTCCCCTGCTCCCGGCGCGGCCTATTGGAAGGACGCGCCGGCGCCGGGCAGACGCTGTAGCTAGCGCTTCGGCTTGGGCAGCACGATTCTCCCCTGGGAGGCAACCTCGCCCCACTTGGCGGACCACCCAACTTCCGAGGCCGAGGATGGCTCGATGCCTGCCTGACCCCGGGCCCCCTGCAGTGCAAACAGGGCGCCCTGGGGATCGACACATCGTGCGATCCAGCAGCCATCGGGCAATTCGATCGGACCCTGGAGGATCCGGCCTCCACCAGCATTCACCTGCTTAGTCGCAGCGCCGATGTCGTCGACATTGAAGTAATGCAGCCAACATGGCTGCGCTACGCTTGGAAGTTTCGTCAGCATGCCGCCGACCGTTTGCCCATCCGCCGAAAACAATTGATACCAGTCCGCTGGATCGGCTTGAGCGTCGGCCTTCTGCCAACCAAATAATGAGCTGTAGAAATCGAAGATCACGGTCCGGTCGCCGGCCAATAGCTCGTGCCAACCGACGCGCCCCGGCTCGTCCAGCCCGCCCGGCTTCGATCGGCCATGTGTCGGTTCCTCGATCAGACCGAACGTCGCCTTCTGCGGATCGGCAACGACTGCTATTCGGCCAATGTTGGTGTCGGTCGGCGGCACAAAGATCGTGCCTCTGAGACGCCTGATCTGTGCGGCGGTCCCGTCCAGGTCATCGACGGCGACGTAACCCATCCATCTCGGCGTTGCCCCCAATCTCCGCCCCTCGTCCGGGATATCCAAAAGTCCGCCGACCGGAACGCTGCCGCTGCGAACCACCGTGTAAGCCAGCTTCGGAGTCGACTCATCCTTCAAACCCCAGCCGACGGCCTTGCGATAAAATGCACCTGCTGCCGCGACATCCGTGGTCAGGAGTTCGTACCAAGCGAAACGTCCGAGTTGATCTGCCACGCCGATCTCTCCGTTCAAGCCTGGGTGCGATTGCGGCACCGCACCAAGCTGCACTCCGTGCGCGCCCGCCATGTACGTGGATTAGTGATGCCCTGTGTCAACGGGTCGAGCCGATGCTGTTCATGAAGATGAATACACTTTGAACGTGCGGCGCCACGCTTTTGGGCGCGCAATTGTTGCCTGCCTTATTTTCCGGGCGTAGAGTTAGCGCGGCTGGGATGCTTCTTGCAATGCACGGAGGTTCGACCATGCGGCAGGCGAAGCGATCTTCTAAAACGAAGAAGCGAGTAACCAAAGTCGCCGTGCCTGCGTTCGGGGCGGCAGGCCTGACTTTTTCGCTAGCGGGAGGCGCATCGGCATCGGCCGTGCCGGCACCCGACGTACAGCATATGCCGAACCTTGTACCGGGTCAGGCAATCACGCTCGATGAAGAGGAAATGGCCGACGTTAGCCTCGCCACCTTCCATCTCTTCGACAAGGAAAACGTCGGTAGCCGCGTGCAGTTGGCATGGCGCGGATGCGGTGGTTGCCGCGGCTGCAGAGGCTGTCGAGGTTGCCGCGGTTGCCGATGTGGCGTCGGTTGCCGGTGTGCTGGATGTGCTGTTGGTGTTGTAGGGTGCGCCGTATCATGCGCGGGTTGCTGCGCATCGTGGGGGCGCTGCCGCTGGTGCTAGGCCTCGGCGCGTTCCGAACTGCCTGTCCACAAGCCGACATATCTCATTGGCCGGCCCCTTTGTCATGGCCGGCCAAATGCTTGGTTTCTCTACGGCGCTTGCATCGATGGCTTGCCGGTGACAGGCGAATTTGTTTCAACTCTCTGGGAAAATACCAGCGCGCGGGCACGACGATCCATCTTGCGCCGGCGATCTGACGTAACGGCAACCGGATCGGCGTGCTGACGCAATGAATGCCAATAGCAAGACCCGCGTCCCGCGGCAGGCCCGCAAAGACCTCCTCCGATTTGCACCGAACTTCACCGCCTACTTACTGCCTCCCGATGCGGTTTGCCTCTATTCCGAGGATCGCAAGTTCTTTCTGCACGGCGAACTCTACTGCGCCTTGGCCACCGCGATCGGAGAACATGGCAACGCCAGGCCGGCGATCATTCGCCAGCTTTCGAAGCGCTTCCCGGCCGACAAAATCGAGGAGGCGATCAAGCGGCTCCTCGATCGCCGATATGTCGTTGCGCGGGTATCGCCAGCATTCGACGAAGCCGTCGGCGGTTTTTGGGCAAGCCTCGGCCTGTCTCCGGAAGTCGCGGAGCAAAATCTTCGCAGTTGCTCCGTGCAGATCGAGTCGATTGACGTCAAAGGCGCCAAGGAGCTGACCGCGGCCTTGAGCAGGCTCGGCGTTCAAATCGCCAAGCGCTCGCCGAAGCTCACGATCACGCTGGTGAACGATTATCTTGACCGGCGGCTTGCCGAACTGAACCAGGAACGCGTAGCCGGCAAGACGCATTGGCTGTTGGTGCAGCCGTCCGGCGCGTTTCCGCTGGTCGGGCCCATGTTCAAACCGGGCGAAAGCTCGTGCTGGACTTGCCTGTTCGATCGCATGATCCGCAACAGGGAGATCAAGGGGTTTCTTGACCGGGGACCGGCGCGTGCGGTCGCCATATCGCCCCTCGTCAACCATCCCGTCGGACGGACCGCAATCCATTTCGCAGCCGTCGAGATCGCCAAGGCAATCGCCTCGGGCTTTCGCACTGATCTGCGCGATCACATCGCAAGCTTCGACCTGGCCGGCGCCGTCATCGCAAAGCACTATGTCGCGCGACGCCCGCAATGCCCAACCTGCGGCAGCAAGAAGCTGCACAACCCGCGCCGATCCCCGGCCCTAGTCGAGATCGCCGAAGGCAAGAAGCTCGTCATGACCAGCGGTGGATATCGCACCATGACGTCGCGGGCCACGGTGTCGCGCTTCCGCAAGCATGTGAGCCCGCTGACCGGCGTGGTCACGCGGCTTGAGCGGATCGAGGCCGATCTGCCGATGAACACCAATTACTTCGCCCAGCATAATTTCTCCGCGCCGGCCCACAGCATCGACCAGCTCAGGTCCGGATTGAGCGGGGGCAGCTTTGGCAAGGGCTCGACTGCCGAGCAGGGCGAGGCCAGCGCGCTGATGGAGTCGATCGAACGCTATTCTGGCATTTTTCAAGGCGATGAGATCAGGACGACGCGCCGCTTTGTCGATTTCGCGCCCGGCGACGCGCTTCTTCCCAACGACGTCCAACTCTTCAGCGAAACGCAGTTCAAGAACAGGTTTCTCCAGGCGCCGGACGATCCCCATCCGGTTCCCGAGCCGTTCGATCCCTCGACGAGGACCGAGTGGTCGCCGGTCTCATCGTTGCGCGACAAACGCTTCAAATATCTGCCGACCGGCCTGCTGTACTTCTTCTATGGCGGCTTTCATACCGATTCCAACGGCTGCGCGGCCGGCAATACCCGCGACGAAGCCATCGTTCAGGGCTTCCTGGAACTGATCGAGCGCGATGCTTACGCGATCTGGTGGTATAATCAGGTGCAGCGCGCCGCGGTCGATCTCGAGCAGTTCGACGATTTCTATGTCCGGGATCTCCAGGCTCAATTTGCGGATGCCGGGCGCAAGCTGTGGGTGCTCGATGTCACCACCGACCTCGGCATTCCGACTTACGTGGCTATCATGCACTGGATGCAGAATGGACACGAAAATATCGAGTTCGGTTCCGGCGCGCATTTCGACCGCCACATAGCCCTGCTGCGCTCCCTTACCGAACTGACCCAATTTATGTCCGTCGGCATGATGGGCGGCGCAAGCGGCGAGAAGCCGACACTTGACGGTGTCACGCCGCTGCGCCTGGAAAACTACCCATTCCTGACACCGAGCGACCGCCCGATCGTCCCTCCGGCGCCGAGCCTCAAGCTCCACGACAATACGCGTGACCAGGTCATTGCCTGCGTCGAGATCGCCGCCCGTGCAGGCTACGATTTCCTCGTCCTCGACCAGACACGTCCCGACGTCGAGGTTCCGGTCGTCAGAGTGCTCGTTCCCGGCTTGCGTCATTTCTATCGCCGCTTCGCACCGGGCCGCCTTTACGATGTGCCGGTGAAGCTCGGATTGTTGGACCGGCCGCGACTGGAAAGCGATCTGATTTCATTCCTTCCGCGCACCTGAAGGGTTGCTCTTTCGTGCGCACCTCCAGGAAAACACCGACCGGAAAGATCGCGCCAGACATTGCTGCCCGATTGAGCCATCGCTTCTCGCTCCAGATGCAGGCGGACGGAAACGTCGCCGCCTCTCTGGGCGACTATTCCGTCAACCTCGGACAATTCAGTAAGGCCGCGATAGACCGCGCGCGACATCTGAGCACCGGCCTTCCGCTCGCTTCGTTTGCAGGCAAGAGCACCCTCGCCAGGGAAATCGACGCCCTGGTGCATCGCTTGGCCCGGCAGGGGCTTCTGGAATATCGCCTCTCCTCCTCGCGCGACGAGCGGGACCTCGTGGTCATCGAGCCTCAAGTCCCCGAATACTGGCCGCGACGCGCGAAGCTGGGCAGCCGTGATACCATTGTGTTGTCGCGCTTTGCCTATCTGCGCCGGCGCGGCAATGAGATGGTTCTGGAATCGCCACGCGCCGGCGCGCTGTTCCGGATTGGCGATCCCGCCGTCGCCGCCACCCTTTCTGCGCTGTCGCAGCCTCAGAAGATCGGCAAGCTCAACCTGAAGGCAGCCACTTTCAATCTCTGTCTGCTCGAACTGTTGGTGGAAAGCCGGATCCTGCTCAAGCTCGATGCGAAAGACGGACAAGGCCTGCGAGTGAATGAAGGCGACGGCAATCTCGTTCTCTGGGATTTCCATGACCTGGTGTTTCACACGCGGAGCACGGAGGGGCGGCAAGCCAATCCGGTCGGCGCCGCTTTCACCTATGCGAGCATCGTTCCGCCGCTGCCTGCGGTGCGCCCGCCCTGGCCCGGCAGCAAGATCGACCTACGCAAATTCTCCTCCCCGGAGCCGAACTCCCGCTTCTCGAAGCTGTTGCGCGAACGCCATTCAACACGAGATTTCGACGACAAGAATCCTGTCACGCTCGGCGAACTCGCACAGTTTCTCGACACCACCGCGCGCGTCGTGTCCGAATGGAAGAGCGGCCCGTATTTTGACGGCGGTCCCGACGTCACCTACAGTACGAGGCCATATCCGTCGGCGGGCAGCGCCTACGAGCTGGAATTGTACCTGACGGTCTCGAACTGCGAAGGGCTTGCGCGCGGACTCTACCACTACGATGCAGGGAGCCACGCACTGGTGGCGATCAGCGCCTCCACCCAACAACTCCAGGCGCACGCGGTGGCAGCCCAGTTCGCCATGGACGCGCCGGGTCAGCCACAAATCCTGATCACGATCGCGGCGCGCTTTGGGCGGGTCTCCTGGAAATACAGCTCAATCGCATATTCGTTGATCCTGAAGGATGTCGGCAGCCTGATCCAGACGTTTTACCTGGCCGCGACCGATATGGACCTCGGCGGCTGCGCCATCGGGAGCACCAACATCGACCTGTTCGCGACAATGACGGAGCTGGAATTCCATATAGAAGGCCCGGTCGGCCAATTCGCGCTCGGGCGCGGCAGGAAGCTCGATATCCCGAGCTAGAAGCTCGGGCAGTTCGGCGCTCGCCTCACGCCAGTCGCGCTATTGCAGGGTCGGATCCAGCCGGTCGCGCAGCCAGTCGCCGATCACGGAGACCGCCAGCGTGGTGACGACGATGGTGGTCGCCGGCGCCAGCATGATCCAGGGCGCCCGGGTAAGGTATTCGCGGCCGTAGCCGACCATGTTGCCGAGGCTGGTCATCGGCGGCTGCACGCCGAGGCCGAGGAAGGACAGGCCCGACTCCATCAGGATCACCTCGGGGAAGACCAGCGTCGTCGACACGATCAGGGTCGAGGCGATGTTGGGCAGGATGTGCCGGAGGTAAATCCGCGACGGCGTCGCGCCGAGCTGACGGACCGCGGCGGCATAGCCTTGGGCGTTGGCGGAGATGGCCAGTCCCCGCGCGATGCGGGCGTAGCGCTCCCAGCCGAACAGGCCCATCAGGCCGATCAGCAGCGGCAGCGAATTGCCGAAGAAAGCGAGCACGGCCAGCGCCATGATCAGGAAGGGCATGCTGGCCTGGAAATCGGTCAGCATCAGCACGAGCTGCTCGACGGTCCCGCGGAAATGCGCGGCGAAAAAGCCGAGCGTGGTGCCGACAATCGCCGAGATCGCGGTGGCGCCGAAGGCGATCAGGAGCGAGATGCGGATCGAGACGAGGAGGCGCGACAGCACGTCGCGGCCAAGCTCGTCGGTGCCGAGCCAGTGCGCGACATTGCCGGGCGACGCCAGACGATTGCGCAGGTCGAGCTGGGTGTAGCCATAGGGCGCGATCTTCTCGGCGAAGGCCGCAATCACCAGCATCGCGACGATCCAGGTGACCGCAAGCGCGACAGACACCGGGATCGCCGGCAGGCTGATGCGGCGGCGGACGCTAGAGCCCTTTCCGTTCCGATGAAATCGGAACGGGGCTCTAGATTCCAGTTTTGACGCGTTTTCTCTACGCGAACCGGTGTCCACTTCGCTTGAAAACGCTTCGGTGTCCTTCAGCGTCGCGTCGGTCATGCATGCGCTCCCTTGGTGCGCAGCCGCGGATCGAGGAAGCCGTAGAGGAAGTCGACGACCAGGTTCGACGTGACCATGGTCAACGCAACCAGCAGCAGGATGCATTGCACGACCGCGAGGTCGCGGTTGGCGACGGCGACGACAAGCAGGCGCCCTACCCCCGGCCACGAAAACACGCTCTCGACCACGACGGCGCCCGCGATCAGCGTTCCCACCATGAAGCCGAGAATGGTGACGGTCGGGATCGCCGCATTTGGCAGCGCATGCGAGGTCACCACCCTGCGCCACGGCACACCCTTGGCGGAAGCCGTACGGATATAGGGCTGGCCCAGCACCTCCAGCATCGCGCTGCGGGTGAAGCGCGCCAGCACCGCTGCGCCGCCAAGGCTCAGCGTTGCGATCGGCAGGATCGCGTGACGCCAGCTGTCCTGCCCGCCCGACGGCAGCCATCCCAATTGCACGGCGAAGACGAGAACCAGCAGCAGCGCAAGGACAAAACTCGGCACGGTGAACCCGGCGACCGCCGTCATCATCACGGCACGGTCGATAGCAGAGCCGCGATGCAGCGCGGCGTAAATGCCGGCGGGAATGCCGAGCCCCACCTTGAAGACGAAGGCCGGCAGCGTCAGCGCCAGCGTTGCCGGGATGCGCTCCAGCACGAGCTCGATCGCGGGGCGGCCGTCGCGCATGGAGCGGCCGAGCTCGCCTTTGGCGATGGCGCTGAAGTAATCGAGATACTGGAACCAGATGGGATCATCGAGGCCCCAGGCTCTGCGGAAGGCAGCAATGACCTCCGGTGGCGCTTCCGGTCCCAGGATCATCAACGCAGGATCGCCTGATAGCCGCAGCACGACGAAAGCGAAGGTGACGACCAGGACGATCGTCAGAGCCGCGCGCCCGATCCGAATGGCAAGATAACGCCCCATCACGCGGCGTCCCGCGTTTCGACCTGCGGACCGGTCACCAGATGGCACGCGACCTGCCTGTCGCCGCCGACGACCGAGAGAACCGGCACTTCGCTCGCGCAGCGCGCGATCGCGCGCGGGCAACGCGGATGGAAGGCGCAGCCTTGGGGACGCGCGGCCGGGTTCGGCGGATCGCCAGCCAGTACGATGCGGCCCGCGCTGCGGCGGCCGGGCGCCGGCGAGGCCGAGACGAGTGCCTGCGTATAGGGATGCTCCGGCCGCGCAAAGAGATCGTCGGCGCTGCCGATCTCGACGATGCGGCCGAGATACATCACGGCGACGATATTGCTGATCTGGCGGACGACGCGCAGGTCGTGGCTGATGAAGAGCAGCGTGAGACCAAGCTGTGCCTGAAGATCGGCGAGCAAATTCACCACCTGCGCCTGGATCGAGACATCGAGCGCGCTGACCGGCTCGTCGCAGACGAGGAAATCAGGTTTTGTCGCCAACGCCCGCGCCAGCACGATGCGCTGGCGTTGTCCGCCCGAGAGTGCGCCGGGATAGCGCGCGCCATGCGCAGGCGTCAGTTCGACCGCCTGCAGCAATTCGCGCACCCGCTCATCGCGTTCGCCCGGCGTACCGAGGCCATGAATGTCCAAGGGCTCGCGGATCTGTGTCGCGACCGGCAAGCGCCGGTCCAGCGCTCCCAATGGATCCTGGAAGATCATCTGCATGCGCGCCCGCTGCGCGCGCCACGCCTGCGTGCCAGGCGCTGCCATGGGCTTGCCGTCAAACCGCACCTCGCCGCGATCGGGCGGCTCGAGGCCGAGCACGATGCGACCCGTGGTGGATTTACCCGAGCCGGACTCGCCGACGAGGCCCAGCGTTTCGCCCTTGGGGATGGCCAGCGAGACGCCATCGACCGCATGGACGGCCGTGCTCCGGCCGAACATCCCGGAACGCATGCTGTAGCTGCGCGAGATCGCGGACACTTCGACGAGCGGCGCGCTCATTCGGCGGCGATCCCAAGCAGTGCGCGGCGCGAGGCCTCGGCCCGGATGCACGCGACCGCGCGGTCGTTCGTGATCGGTGCCAGGCTCGGCGCGGCGAGGCCGCACGGCCCGGCCGCCAACGCGCAACGCGGCGCGAACGCACAGCCATCAGGCATACTCGCGGGATCGGGCACCGTGCCGGGAATGGCGGTGAGGCGCCGGCGCGGACCGTCGAGCGGCGGCAGCGCGCCGATCAGGCCTTGTGCGTAGGGATGCACGGGATCGGCGAAGAGCTGGTTGGCCGGCGCCTCCTCGATGATGCGGCCGGCATACATCACGGCGACGCGGTCGCAATTCTCGGCGACGACGCCGAGGTCGTGGCTAATCAGGACCATCGCCATGCTCATCTCGCGGCGGATCGACGAGAGCAGCTCCAGGATCTGGGCTTGAATGGTGGCGTCGAGCGCGGTGGTCGGCTCGTCCGCAATCAGCAGGTCGGGATTTCCGGCGAGCGCCTTCGCGATCATGATGCGCTGCACCTGACCGCCGGAGAATTCATGCGGATAGGCGGACAGCCGCCGGCCTGCGTCGGGAATGCCGACGAGATCGAGCAGCCGTCGCGCTTCGGCTTTCACCGCTTCTCCAGAGAGATCGCGATGCAGCGCCAGGGCCTCGCAGAGCTGCTTGCGGATGGTCAGCACCGGGTTGAGCGCGCTCGCCGGATCCTGGAAGATCATGGCGACCCGCCCGCCCCGGACCCGATCGAGTTCAACCGCGGGCGCGCCCAGGAGCTCGTGCCCGTCGAGCCGCACCGAGCCCAGGACCCGCGCATGCCGCGGCAGCAGGCCCAGCGCGGCAAGCCACGTCACCGACTTGCCGGAGCCGGATTCCCCGACGAGGCCGAGGGCCTCGCCCTTGCGCAGGGTGAGATCGACGCCACGCAGCACCGGCACGCCGTTGAAGGCGACGCTCAGGCCTTCAATGCTGACCAGCGGCGACACCTCAGGCCTCGAAATTGCCGGCGCGGAAATCCATCGCGAAGGCGGGCGATGCCTTCCACTTGATCGATTTCGGCTTGGCCGTGAAGGTCGCATTCTGATGCAGCACCGTGTAGGCGGGGTCCTCGCGCTCGGCGATCTCCAGCATGCGGCGGAACGCCTTCTTGCGCGCGGCGCGGTCGGTCGATGTCTCCAGGAACTCCGAGAGCGTGTTCAGCTCGGCGTTGGTCCATTCGCCGATCTGCTGCTGCTGGCCGTTGGGCCCGTGCTGGGCCACCAGCGACGAGACGGGATCGTTGAAGGCGGCCGAGTTCGACCAGTCGCGCACGGCGCGCGTCGGTGCCCTCTCCATGATCTGCGACCAGTTCTCCTTGGTCTCGATCTGCACGTTGAGGCCGACGGACTTCCACATCTCGACCAGCACCTGCGCGGTCGCGACCTGATTGGTGTAGTAGTTGTTGAGCAGGCGATGCGGGATCGGATCGCCCTTGTAATTGGCCTGCTTCAACAGGTCCTGCGCGAGCTTCGGATCATAGGCAGGCACGTTCCAGTCGGCGTTGAACATGTCGCCGTAGAATTCCCACTGCAGGCCCTTCGGCACCCGGGTGCGGCCGGCCCACAGGCTGTCGACGATAGCCTGGCGGTCGATCGCGTGGGTGAAGGCACGGCGCACCAGCGGATTGGCGAGCACGGCGTGGTTCTTGTCGAACACGGTCAGGCGGTGATTGAGGATGGTGCCGCCCTGCACTTCGAACGCCGCATTCTTCTCGATGCCGGCGATCTGGTCCGGCGGGATGTCGCAAGCGAACTGGTACTCGCCCGAGAGCAGCCCGTTGATGCGGCTCGCGACTTCAGGGACTTCGAGGAAGCGGATGCGCTTGAGCGGCGGACGGCCGCCCCAATATTCATCGTGTGCTTCCAGCGTCAGCGAGACGTCGGGCTGAGCTCGACGACCCGGTAGGGCCCGGTGGTAACAGGCTTGCGCGCCCAGTCGAGATAGCTTGCGGACTCGTCCCAGGCCCGGCGGTTCATGATGTCGGAGCCGTAGCGCGACAGTCGGCCTTCGATGGTGACGTCGGGCGTCGCGTTGTAGAAGCGCACGGTGTATTTGTCGACGGCGTCGACGCGCACGAGGTCCGGCCAGATCCGGCGCGCGACGGCGGGCACATCGGGCGGCAGTTCCTTGCCCGGACGCGGCGTCGGGATCTTCTCGAAGGCCTGGATGGTGGAGCGGCTCTTGGCCTCGGTCTCGCCGAACATGCGTTCGCGGCTGAAGGAGAAGACCACGTCCTCCGCCGTCAGCTCGTCGCCATTGTGGAACTTGACGCCCTGGCGCAGCTTCACCTCGACGGTCTGGTCGTCGATGCGGCGCCACTCGGTCGCAAGGCCCGGCACGGCCTCGAGGCTGCCGCGCCAGTTCTTGGAAATCAGGCCCTCCCAGATCGAGGAGAAGAACACGCGCTCGCCGACATTGGACTGCTCGCGCAGCACGTCCAGCACGTCGCCATTCCCTCGACTTCCGCGCCGCCGGGGAAATAATCGCCGGAAAAGCCGCAAGTGACCTCCCTGCCTCCGAAGACGAGAGACCGGCCGACCGCTTCGGTGTGCTGATTGACGATCATGTCGCCACGCCATTTCCCGTTCCGGAACGTGTAGCTGCCGGTGTAGTAGAAATAGCTGTCGCCGCCCATGATACGCCCGTCGCAGAGCACGACCACGCCCCTCGCCTGCCCGCGCTTGCCGTCACGCATTTCGATGTCGAAGATGTAGAGGCCGTTGACGACGCTGGCCTCTTCACCCGTTTCTGAGCCTTCCCCGGCCGACATCAGATCGTCTCCCCAGCAATGTCGATCCGCCGCGTCATTCAGTTCGGTACGTTCCGGTCGAGATCCTCGAGCCATGCCGCTGCGCTCGAATCCGACGGTGCACGCCAGTCGCCGCGCGGCGACAGCGAGCCGCCGGCCGAAACCTTCGGGCCGTTCGGCATGGCCGAGCGCTTGAACTGGCTGAAGGCGAAGAAGCGGCGCAGGAACACTTCGAGCCAGCGGCGGATCTCGGGAAGCTCGTAGGCCTTGCGCCGATCGTTCGGGAACGCTGGCGGCCATTCGCCCTTGGCGACATCCTTCCACGCCTGGAGCGCCATGAAAGCGATCTTGGACGGCCGCATGCCGAAGCGGAGCGTATAGAACAGGTTGAAATCCTGGAGCTCGTAGGGGCCGACAGAGGCTTCGGTGCTTTGCGGTTTCTCGCCGGGCTTGACCGGAACCAGCTCGGGCGAGATTTCGGCCGACAGGATCGAGGCAAGCGTTCGGTTGACGTCATCGCTGAACTGCTGCGAGGCGATCACCCAGCGGATCAGATGCTGGATCAGCGTCTTCGGCACGCCGGCATTGACATTGTAGTGCGCCATCTGGTCGCCGACGCCATAGGTGCACCAGCCCAGTGCAAGCTCCGAGAGATCGCCGGTTCCGATGACGATGCCGCCGTGATGGTTGGCCAGGCGGAACAGATAGTCCGTGCGCAGACCCGCCTGCACGTTCTCGAAGGTGACGTCGTAAACCTTCTCGCCCTTGCCGAAGGGATGGCCGATATCCTTCAGCATCTGGGTTGCCGTGGTGCGGATGTCGAGTTCCTGCCAATTCGTCTGCAACGCCTTCATCAGCGCCAGCGCATTGGTCTTGCTCTCGCTGCCGGTGGCAAATCCCGGCATCGTGTAGGCGAGGATGTTCTCGCGCGGAAGGCCGAGCAGGTCGACGGCCTTGGCGGCGACAATCAGCGCGTGGGTGGAATCGAGCCCGCCCGAGACGCCGATGACGACGCGCTTGGTGCCGGTCGCGCGCATGCGCTGCACGAGGCCGGCGACCTGGATATTGTAGGCCTCGTAGCAGTCCTGCTCGAGCAGACTCTCGTCGCTCGGCACGAACGGAAAGCGCTCGACCTTGCGCAGGAAGCCGATGTCGGAGGCCGGCGGCTTCAGCGCGAACGTCACCTTGCGGAAGAACGCCTCACGCTGCCGGCGGTTGTCGTCGAACGTCCCCATCAAGGCGCGTTCCTGCCTGAGCAGGTCGAGATCGACGTCGGCGAACGTGATCTGGCCGCCCTGGCGGAACCGCTCGCCCTCGGCCAGCAGCACGCCGTTCTCGTAGATCGAGGTCTGGCCATCCCAGGCCAGATCAGTGGTCGATTCCCCTGCCCCCGCGGCGGAATAGACGTAGGCCGCGAGGCAGCGCGCCGAGGTCGATTGGCACAGCAGTGCGCGCGAGCGCGCCCGGCCGATCGTGATCGGGCTGCCCGAGAGGTTTATCAGCACGCTGGCGCCTGCGAGCGCGAGCTCCGAGGCCGGGGTCACGGGGATCCACATGTCCTCGCAGATCTCGACGCCGATGGTGAGGCCCGGCACGTCCTCGGCCGCGAACAGCAGATCGACGCCGAACGGTGCATGCAGCCCGCCGAAGGCGATCGTCTCTCCGGCGATGCCGGCGCCGGAGGCGAAATGCCGCCCCTCGTAGAACTCACGGTAGGTCGGCAGGTAACTCTTCGGCACCACGCCGAGGACGTTGCCGCGATGAATGACGACGGCGCAATTGTAGATGCGATGACCAAAGCGCAGCGGCGCGCCGACGATCAGGACGGTCATCAATGCATCGGAGGCCTCGACGATGGCCGCGAGACCGCGCTCGACGGCGTCGAGCAGCGGATCCTGCTTGACCAGGTCTTCGATCGCATAGCCGGACAGGCACAGCTCGGGAAACACGGCAACCGCCGCCGACTGTTCGTGGCAGGCATTGGCGGCCGCCAGGATGGCCTTGGCATTGGCCGAGGGATCGGCGACGTGGGAGGTGGTCACGCAGGCCGCCACGCGCGCAAATCCGTGGGCGTAGATCGAGTGGAAAGTCATCGAGCGCAGTACCTTTAATCTCTTTCCGGCCGGCCGCAGCCGTCAGCTCCAGCCTATGTAGCTCATCGATCCGGCTCCGTGCAGGCCATTCGCCATCATGCATAACGGATTTGCGCCTCGCTCTGGCCGGCGAGCTCAGGCGCTGCGGGCCAGGACGCCGGTCAGATCGTCGCGCAGCCACTGGGCGATCCGGGGCCAGGCATGCGCGTGGGTCCGCGCACCCATGAACAGGCCGAGGTGATTGCTCGGCTCGGAGGCCGCCGCAATGAAGGCTGGCGGCGTGCCGACAAGGCCGGCGGTGGCGAGCGCCTGCGTCACCGGCACCACTTCGTCGTCGAGCCCGGCCAGCAGGAAGATCGGCGCCTTGACGTCCTTCAGATCAATCGCGCGGCCGAGCGCCACGAAGTTGCCGCCGGCAATCTGGTTCTCCCGGAAAATCCGGTTGACGATCTCGAGATAGTAAGTGCCCGGCAGATCGAGCGTCTCCACGTTCCACTGGTCGAAACGCGCGAGCAGTGCCCCGCCTTCCTCGTCGGATAGGCCCACTTGCAAGGCGGCTGCGATATCCTCGCGGCTTGGCGTCCTGGACCAGAAGCGCAGCATCTCCTCGCCACTGACATTGCCTCCGCCACGCGCGACGAGTTGGTCGTAGACCATCTCCGGCGCGTTGCGGGCGAGCCTGGATAGCGAGGAATCGATCGACAGGTCGACCGGAGCGCCGACCAGGACCAACCGCCGCACCTTGGCCGGAAAGCGCGCCGCATAGAGCAGCGACAGCCAGCCACCCTGGCACAGGCCGACGAGATCGACCGGGACGCCGATCTCGTCGATGGCGACGTTGAGATCGGCAAGATAGCTGTCGATCGAGAGATAGCGCATGTCAGGGGTGGCTGAGCGCCAGTCGGTGAGATAGACCCGGTCGATGCCGCCGTCTTGCAGCGACTGCACCACGCTGTGGCCGGGTGCGAAGTCGGCGATCAGGGCCCGATGCAGCGCATAGGGTGCACAGACCAGCGCCGGCTGGCCGGATCGCGTCCGCGTGCAATCGCGCAGGCGCATGGTCGCAAGCTCCAGCGCGACTGTGTTGGGCGTCGTCCACGGCAGGCTGCTGTCGGCAGGCTCGTCCGGCCCGCGCTCCATCCATCCGAACCAGGCGTCCATGGCGAGCCGCGCCGCCGCAAACGGCCACAGCAGCGGATCACCAGGGACATGGTCCGGCCCGCCCGGCTGTTTGCCTGTCTTCTCCGCCATGGCTATCTCGCGATTCTCACAGGAATGCCTCGAAGCTGATCACGGAAATGCCGAGCTCGACAAAACTCCGATGGGCTGCAGCCACAGAGCCGTCGAGGTCGATGCCGCGGCAGGCATCCTCGATCACTACGACCTCGCACCCGGCCTTGCGGGCGTCCTCTGCCGAAAAGCGGACGCAGAAGTCGAGCGCGAGCCCCGCGACGAAGACGGTCTTCAACTCGCGCTCGCGCAAATACCCGAGCAGGCCCGTCGGCGTCCTGTGGTCGTTCTCGAACAGCGCAGAATAGGAATCGATGCCGCGCCGAAAACCCTTGCGCACCACCAGGCTCGCCCGGGTGACGTCCAGCTCCCCATGGAATTCGGCGCCCGCCGTGCCCTGCACGCAATGCGTCGGCCAGAGCACCTGGCTGCCGTAGTCCAGCTCGATGGTCTGGAACGGCTGCTTGCCCGCATGATTCACCGCGAAGGAGACGTGGTCGCTCGGATGCCAGTCCTGGGTCAGCACCACATTGGCGAATTTTTGGGCGATACGGTTGATGGCTGGCACGACTTTCTCGCCGCCGGGCACGGCCAGTGCCCCGCCGGTGCAGAAGTCGTTCTGCACGTCGATCACCAGCAGCACGTCGCGGTCGGAAATCTTCATCGCAAGGCCCCATTCCATTTGCCGGCTCCGCCGGCGCCGAACGCTCCCTCCAATGTCGATCTTCCGGTGCGGCTTCGCAACCGCCGATCGCGTGTGGCCATATCGCGCTGGCGGCCGAGGATCGTCTCCAGGATGCAACGGTTTGGCCTCGTCCGTGTTGACTAGGCACAATCAAGCGAGGATTCTCAAACCGTCCGCAAACTGCGGATCGGATCAGGAGCGGAGGCAAAGGTTCCCGAAGGCCGGCAAGGCCGCGGCGACCAAAGGGTCATGAGTATCGGCAAGACAGGAAAAATTCTTCTCGCCGATATCGGCGGCACCAATGCGCGCTTTGCGCTGAGCCAAAGCGAACCGGGCAACAGCGACCAGACCGGATCGATCGACTATGTGAAGGTCGCCGACTTCCCGACCGTCCAGGAAGCCATTGTCGACGTGCTGGCGCGCCGGGCCGGCGGCGAACCGCCCCAACGAGCCGTGCTGGCCGTCGCAGGCCCCGTCACCAACAACCGCTGCGTCATGACCAACAGCCCCTGGGTCATCGACGGCAACGAGCTCCAGCCAACGCTCGGCTTCGACAGCGTCCATGTGCTCAACGATTTCGAGGTGGTCGCCTGGTCCCTGCCCGCCTTGCGGCCCGCCGATCTGATCCCGCTCGGCGGACAAGATGGCCTCCCCGGAGAACCGTTGCTGGTGGTCGGGCCCGGAACCGGCTTTGGCGTCTCCTGTCTGGTTGAGCGCCATGGGGCGCGGCTGGCCGTCGTCACCGAGGCTGGCCACGCGACGTTGCCGGCAGAGAACGAGCGCGAGGAACGCGTGATCGCGTCCTTGCGCCGACGTTTCGGCCATGTCTCCATCGAGCGCGGCGCGCTGTCGGGCTCCGGCTTGCAAAGCCTCTACGAGGCACTCGCGGAGATCGACGGCGTCCAGGTGCCGCACCGCGACGCGGCCGCCATCACCAAGGCCGCCCTGGATGGCAGCTGCCCGGTCAGCCGCGCGACGCTGGAGATGTTCTGCGCCACCCTGGGCTCGGTCACGGGCAACCTCGCGGTGACCTTCGGTGCCCGCGGCGGCGTCTATATCGCCGGCGGGATCGTGCCGCGCTTCCCGGAGTTCCTCGCGGCCTCCGCGTTCCGCGCGCGCTTCGAAGCCAAGGGGCGCTTCCAGGACTATTTGCGCAACATCCCGACCCGGCTGGTCACGAAGCCTGATGCGAGCTTCCTCGGCCTCAAGATGTTCGCCGACCACCTGATTGAAGTGCGGCCGGCCGAGACCGTCCGGTCCGTTAACTAATTCACAGCTGATTGCATCCAAAGCGGGGTTCCACGCAGGATCGTGCTTGCCCGATTGTTTCCCATGGGAAACAATCCCCCCGAGTGTGTGGCGTAGTTGCGGGGGCGTGACATGCGTAAACCGGATCTGGGCTTCGACTATCACCGTTATCACCGCCTGCTGACCGAGGCGGATGATGACGACAAACGGCTGGCGCTGATCGAGCTCCTGATCGAGGAAAAGGCGCGAGACCGGCTGGCCGCCCAGCGCGCCTCGGATCGGGCCGCCATGACCGCCCATACCATCGCCACGGTGCTGAGGAACGGTCGCGGCTGAGACTTGCAGTCCCGCGCCGGGAGGCGCGAATCCGCGAGCCGATTGCGATTCCGTTAACGATCCCTCGCAATCTCGCGTCAAACTTTTTGCTCTAAGAGTTCCCTCACCTGATGCAATTCAGGGGTCAACACAGGGGGGAATGAACATGAGCATGATTTCGCTCGCCGCGATGCCGGCCGCCGTCGAAACGCGTTTCGCCGATTCTTCGTTCAAGACCATCTTGCTGTTCTGCTGCACGGGCCTCGTCGCCTCGTTCGGCCTGATGGCGCACGGCATCGACCTCACCGCCGGCCTGATCTGAGAACCCGACGAATTCCTTCGTTGCATGGCCGCCCCCGACGGGCGGCCATTTTCGTTGGCGATCCCAACGCGGCGCCGTCGCTCAGCGCGGTGCCCTCACCGTCGCTCAGTGCGGCGCCTTCGCCGTGGTTTCCGGAAACATCGAATCGATCATCGCCTTGAGCTGGTCGATCGAAATCGGCTTGCGCAGGATGGGCCTGCGGCGGAGCAGCGACGGCAGGAGTTCCGGCCCGTAGCCGGTGGCGAACAGAAACGGCTTGCCGCGGCGCTCGATCAGGTCGGCGACGGGATCGACGTAGAGCCCCATGAGGTTGATGTCGAGGATGGCGAGATCGTATTGCGCGGTCATCGCAAAGGCGCTCGCGTCCCGGACATTGTCCGCTTCCGCGACGACGTGGTGGCCGAGCTCCAACACCATGTCGGCCATCATCATCCGGATCAACGCCTCGTCTTCGACCAGGAAAACGGAGAGTCCGTCCGCCATATCAACCCCGCAGTCAGCTTGCGAAGCTAATCATACCCGAATTGCAGAAAGGATTCACGAATTCGTGGCGGGCGCCGTTAATTCGTACGCCGGCGATCCGATTCAACTTGATCAATCCAGCCCGCGCTCGTGGCTGAGGCGTACCATCTCCTGGATGAAGACCTGTTTCTGCTTGTCGTCGAGGCTCGAATAGAGCGGCTCGGCGGCGTCGGCGACATTTCGCTGGTCGGCGGCCCGATCGATCAGGAACTGCGCCTCGTTGCGCATCTGCTCGATGATGTCGTCGGGCGGATCCCGCTTGGCGCGCGCAACCCGCAAGTTGAGCCGCTCCGCACCATTATGCCCAAGGTAGTGCATGGCGCTGGAGAACCCGTACCAGTGCTTCTCCTGATCTGGGGTGAGATTCAGTTCGGTCTTGATCCGCTCGATGTAGGAATCGCTGTTGGCGACGATCTGTTCAGCCGACTGTTGCGGCGCGCCGCTCTGGGTGAGGACCGTGACATCCTTGTTGTCCTTGGTGTCCTGCGACGCGTTCTTGGCTTCCTTGCTCGCCTTGGCCCCCTTGCCCGCCTTGGCCCTCTTGGCATCCTTGTCCTTGCCGGCGCCTTGCTGCTGCTTGGCATCCTTGGCCGCGTCCTTGTTAGCGTCCTTGGCGGCCGGCGCCTGGTTGCCATTGTTGCCGACGCCGAGCACGCCGGTGAAAACGCCAACCACCCCGCCGATCGCACCGCCGAGCACGCCACCGACCGGACCGGCCGCCTTGTTCCCGGCTGCCGCCCCCTCCTGAACGCCTTTGACCAATCCTTGAGCGTTCGCGACTGCGGCTGCGCCGAGCAGCAGCGCGAGCACGGACCCCAGCGCGAGCCATCGTCGCAGGTAAAGCCGCGCTGGCGGTGCCGGGTTGATCATTCTCGTCTCCATCGTCGAACTGATTGGCGTGTCCGGGTGGGAGCCACCCGCTGGTTGCAACACTATCGTTTCCGCCGCTTCCAGGTCCAGACGCAGCCAATTGCTGTCCACGCCCGAAAAGTCTTTCACGCGAAGCGGTTATGCAGGCTTATTCGAAACTGCGGCGTAATTGCGCACGGATCGTTCCAGGCCGGTTCGCGCACCGTGTGCGTCGCAAAAGGAGCAGCCACGGCGCAGGTCCGGCGCACCGCACCGCGGGCGCCGCCGCGCCGTCGGGCACAACGTTAGTTCTAGACGATCGCCATTCGGCCTTTCTCGACAGACGCGATCAATCATGATCTGATCGCGCTACCAATTTGCCGCGCCTCGCGTGATTGCAATCGGAGCTGACGGCACCAACAAGAAACGTTCAACGAGAATTCCAACAAGAAACGCCAACAAGAAAATCAAGAGCAAAACTCGGAAGAGTTAAGAGGAAACGCCAGAACAATAAAACATCCAAGCGAGGAAACGAGATGTCACGCAAGACACTGACGCGACGTCAATTTGTGGCTGCCACTGCAATGTCCTCCGCGGCGCTGATCACGGCGCCCTATGTCAGAGGCGCTTATGCCGCCGGCAAGCTCTCGATCGGCTTCTGGGACCATTGGGTGCCCGGCGCCAACGACGCCTCCACGGCTCTCGTCAATGAATGGGCCGCGAAGGAGAAGGTCGAGGTCTCGATCGACTACATCACCAGCAACAACAAGAAGATCGAGCTGACTGCGGCGGCCGAAGCCCAGGCCAAGTCCGGTCACGACATACTTCAGATGCCGAGCTGGTGGCCGCACGCCTATTCGGAGAATCTCGAGCCGCTCAACGACGTCATGGAGCCGCTCATCAAGCAGAATGGCGAGGTGAACGGCACCGTCAAATATCTGGGCCAGTCGGGCGGCAAATGGCTCGCGATCCCAGCGACACCGGGCAGCCAGATCAAGGGCCCTTGCTCGCGCATCGACCTGATGAAGAAGCATGCGGGCATCGACGTGCAGGAGATGTACCCGGCAGGCAGTCCGCCGAAGGCCGACAACTGGACGATGGAGACGTTCTTGAAGGCTGCGGAAGCTTGCCAGAAGGCCGGCTTCCCGTTCGGCATCGGTCTCGGCGAGACCACCGACAGCGTCGATACAGCCGGCGCGATCTTCCAGTCCTTTGGCGCCGAACTCGTCAATGCCAAGGGCGATGTCACGGTCAAGACCGACGCGGTGCGGCAGGCGCTCGAATTCTACAAGAAGCTGATCGCCGTGCTGCCGACGGACGCGCCCTCCTGGGATGATGCGTCCAACAACAAATGGCTGATCTCGGGCCGCGGGGCGATGATCCTGAACCCGCCGAGCGCCTGGGCGGTCGCCAAGCGCGACGCACCGCAAGTCGCCGAGCAGTGCTGGACGCACGGCTTCCCGGCGGGTCCGAAAGGACGCTTTGCCCCGTACCTGCCCTATTTCTGGGGCGTCTGGAGCTTCGGCAAGAACAAGGAGGCGGCCAAGAGTCTGCTTACCCATCTGTCCTCACCCGCGGCGATCGAAAAGTTCGTCGTGGCGAGCGGCGGCTATGACCTGCCGGCCTATGCCAACATGACGACGTTCAAGACCTGGGCCGAGGTCGGACCGCCGAAGGGCACGCTCTATCACTACCCGAACCCGTACAACCACCAGACGCTGTCAATCGCCGCATCGCCGGCGCCGCCGAAGATCGCGCAGCAGATCTACTTCCAGGCGACGCTGACCAAGATGGCGCTGCGCTTTGCGCAAGGAGAGAAGTTGGAAACGGCGCTCGCCTGGGCCGAGGGCGAGTGCGAGGGCTTCATGCGGACCTGAGCCGGGTATGTGCCATGGCGGTTCATGCCTTCGGGTGTGAGCCGCCGGGGCGCGCTCTCGCTACCTCCGCAAGCCAATGAAGCCGACCGGTCGCCGGCTTCACCGTTGAACCTTTCGCAGGAAAGCCTGACCAGAAAGTTTGACCCATGGCCGATGTCGTCGTTGAGCAAGGTCGCCTCGCTCGTGCCGGAAGCCCGCGCAAAAAGAACGCGAGCCTGCGCAATGTAATGGGTCGGAAATCGACCGTGGCGTTCTTCCTGACGCTGCCGCTGATCCTTCTGATCGCACTGTTCGTGCTCTACCCCGCCTTCTATTCGCTCTACCTGGCGACGCTGAACAAGGCGATGACGAAATTCGTGGGCCTCAGCAATTTCACCTTCCTGTTCAAACGCGAGACGTTCTGGATGGTGGTGAAGCAGTCCTGCATATTTGCGATTACCGCCGTGATCTTCAAGGCGCTGATCGGCTTCATCGTCGCGCATTTTGTCCACAACATTCCGGGCAAGAAGCAGCGCAAATGGCGCGGCATGCTGCTGGTGCCCTGGGTCATCCCGCCGGCAATGAGCACGCTGGCCTGGCTCTGGCTGTTCGATCCCTCCTACAGCGCCTTCAACTACACACTGTCCTCCTTCGGCGTCGGTCCGATCCCCTGGCTCGGTGACGCCTTCTGGGCGCGCTTCTCCGTCATCCTCGTCAACGTCTGGTACGGCGCGCCGTTCTTCCTGATCATGTACCTCGCCGCGCTGAAATCGGTCCCCGACCAGCTCTACGAGGCCGCTGCCATCGACGGCGCGAACTGGTGGCAGCGCATCTGGTTCATCACGCTGCCGATGATGCGCAACATCATCGCGATCACGACGCTGTTCTCGCTGATCGTCACCTTCGCCAATTTCGACATCGTGCGCATCCTCACCTCCGGCGGCCCGCTCGATCAGACGCATCTGTTCGCCACCTGGGCGTTCCAGGTCGGCATCCAGAGCAGCGACATTCCGCTCGGCGCCTGCGTCTCGCTGTTCATGGTGCCCATCCTCGCCGTCGCAGCGGTCTTCATCCTGCGCGATGTCTCCAAACGCGGGAACGAAGCCTGATGAGCACGCTGGCAATCGACAAGGCTGGACCAAGCCGCAAGGTCAAACTCGGAAGCATGAGCCGGGACCGCACCTGGGCGCTACGCTGGTCCTACTTCTTCCTGGTGCTGTTTGCGATCTTCTTCCTGACGCCGCCGGTCTACATGCTGATCACCTCCCTCAAGAGCAGCGCGGAGATCTCGGCGGCAACCAATCCCTGGTGGGTCTTTCACCCGACATTGGCGAACTATGTCGAGCTCTTGACCTCGAACCAGTTCCTGCGCTTCTTCTGGAACTCGTCGATCATCTCGATCGTGGTCGTGATCGTCACGATGCTGATCAGCATTCCGGCGGCGTTTGCATTGGCGCGCATGAAATTCTGGGGCTCGGCGACACTCGCGACCGGTGTGTTCCTCACCTATCTCATCCCGGACAGCCTTCTGTTCATTCCGCTGTTCAAGATGCTCGCAGTGGTCCAGGATTTCACCGGTATCACCTTGCTCAACCGATGGTACGTGCTGGTGTTCATCTATCCGACGCTGACCGTGCCGTTCTGCACCTGGATCATGATCGGCTATTTCGCCTCGATCCCGAAGGAGCTCGATGAGGCCGCCCTCATCGACGGCGCCTCCTGGCTGCAGACCCTGACGCGGATCTTCATTCCGGTGGCGCTGCCCGGGCTGATCGCCGCCACGATCTTCGCCTTCACGGTGTCCTGGGCGCAGTTTCTCTATCCCCTGGTGTTCACGACGTCGATCGATCAGCTCGTGCTGCCGGTCGGCATCACCACCACGCTGATCAAGGGCGACGTCTTCAACTGGGGGCAGATCATGACCGGCGCGCTGCTCGGTGCAGCGCCGCCGCTGGTCATCTACGCCTTCCTGATGGACTACTACATTGCCGGCCTGACCGCCGGCGCGACAAAGGGTTGATGTCTCATGGCTGACGTTGCATTGCGTAAGGTCGTCAAGCGTTACGATGATGTCGAAGCCGTGCGCGGCATCGACCTCGATATCGCCGACCATGAGTTCATCGTGCTGGTGGGCCCCTCGGGCTGCGGCAAGTCGACGACGCTGCGCATGATCGCAGGTCTCGAGGACATCAGCGACGGCGACATCATGATCGGCGGCGACGTCGTCAACGACGTGCCGCCGAAGGACCGCGACATCGCGATGGTGTTCCAGAACTATGCGCTCTACCCGCACATGACGGTCGCCGAGAACATGTCGTTCGGACTGCGCCTGAAGCACTATCCCAAGGCCGAGATCAAGGCGCGGGTGACGGAAGCCGCACGGCTCCTCGACATCACCGACCTGATCGACCGCAAGCCGAAGCAGCTCTCCGGCGGCCAGCGCCAGCGCGTCGCGATGGGGCGCGCCATCGTGCGCAATCCAAAGGTCTTCCTGTTCGACGAGCCGCTGTCCAATCTCGACGCCAAGCTGCGCGTGCAGATGCGGATCGAGATCAAGAAGGTGCACCAGAAGGTCCGCACCACCACGGTCTATGTCACCCACGACCAGGTCGAGGCGATGACGCTGGCCGATCGCGTGGTGGTGATGAACAAGGGGCGCATCGAGCAGATCGGCACGCCGAACGAGCTCTACCACAAGCCGGCGACACGCTTCGTCGCGGGCTTCATCGGCTCGCCGGCGATGAACTTCATCCCGTGCCGGCTGGAGGACGTGGGCGGCACGCTCCAGATCCGCCTCACCGATCGCATCGCCTTTGCGCTGCCGCCGGCCCGCGCCGCGCGCTACAACGCGCTGCCGCGCACCGACAAGCTGCTGCTCGGCCTCCGGCCCGAGCACCTCACCGAGGCGCATGCGCATCTGGGGCCGGGCGTCGAGAGCTTCGACACCGTGCTCGACGTCACCGAGCCGATGGGGATGGAGACCCTGGTCTATTTCGGCCTCGAGGGCACGCCGGTCTGCGGCCGTGTCGATCCCAATGCCGGCGCCAAGGACGGGGCACCCATGCGTTTGGCGATGGACCTCAACAATATGCACCTGCTAAACGAAGACACCGGCGTCGTGTTGTGACGCAGGTCCAAGAAATGCGAGCAGGCAGGGAGCGATGGCGACCAACAAGAAGAAGATTTTCGTTACACAAACTTTGTCGCAAGGGGCCCGCGCCCTCCTCACTCAGCGAGACGATATCGAGCTCGTCGAATTTGCGAACCTGATCACAGCGAAGGATTTTGAGGCCCTGTTGAAGAGCCATGCCCCGGTCCATGGCGTGGCGCTCGGCGCCACAGCGTTCGGCGAGACTGAGCTTGAGGCCTCGAAGGACATGAAGGTGGTGACACGGATCGGCGTCGGCTACGACGCGGTTGACGTGCCCGCCCTCTCCCGCCGCAAGGTGCCGCTGATGGTCGCCGGCAGCGCGAATTCGCCCTCGGTCGCCGAGCAGGCGCTGTTCATGATGCTGACACTGGCAAAACGCGCGCAGGAGATGCATTCCTGCGTCAAGGACGGCAAATGGGCCGACCGTCTCGGCATGCTGCCGTTCGATCTCTACGGCAAGACCGTCCTGGTGATCGGCTTCGGCCGCATCGGCACCCGCACCGCCAAGCGCTGCCTGGCGATGGAAATGAAGGTACAGGTCTACGATCCCTACAAGCCCGCCGCCGAGATCAAGGCCGCCGGCTACGAGCCCGTCGCCGATCTCGACGCTGCGTTGCCCCATGCCGACTTCGTCACCATTCATTGTCCGAAGACGCCGGAAACGGTCGGCCTGTTTGACGCGGCCCGGATCGGCCGGATGAAGCCGAAATCCTATCTCATCAATACCGCACGCGGCGGCATCGTGAAGGAAGCGGCGCTGTACGACGCGCTCACGTCCGGAAAGCTCGCCGGCGCCGGCATCGACGTGTTCGAGGTGGAGCCGCCGCCGGTCAGCAACGCGCTGTTCGCGCTGCCCAACGTCATCATGGCCCCGCATGTCGCAGGCGTCACGGTCGAGGCGGTGAGCCGCATGAGCGAACAGACCGCGCGCAACATCCTGAGCGTGCTGGACGGCGATCCTATCCGGCAGAACATCATCAATCAGGACGTGCTGGGCTGACCAACCCCAAGGCGGGCGGCCCATCCGCCCGCCTTCGGAACGCCAGAATGCGTCCCATTTTGGTGCAGATCGAGCCCCAACTCAGCCTTAATCAAACCCGCGTAATATGCCGAGCCGCGGCGGCAGTGGGACAGACTTGCCGGCCACGTCGAGCTGGAGGATGGACCCTTGGCAGAAATCGACCCGACCGACCACGCGCTGGCGACCATCGCCAGCATCCTGGAGCACCCCGAGCCCGTCCTCGTCGTCCGCGACGCCGAAACGGAAACGGCGGCTGCCGATGAGCATTCGGTGGTCGAGGAGCAGCCGCTGGTGCCGGAGCACACCGATGCCGACGGCTACAGCAAGGTCGGTCCCGGGCCGATGGTTGCGATCCGCCTCAAATGGACGGTCCATCGCGGCGATGACGACCAGTACTACGTCCACGAGACCATCGGCGAGCAGTCCGCGCCGGTCATCAGCGGCCCCATGACAAGCGACGCCGCCGTGCATTTCGTCGACACGCACGAGGACGAGGCGCACAGGCGTTTCGAGCTGCTGCGCAGCGAGATCGCCGGCCGCAGCTCGCTCGCCGAGTTCGAACGCAAGGGCGAAGCCTAAAGCGCGATCTAGCGCTCGCGGGGCCCGAGAAAATCCCGCTTCACGAGCTCGACGCCTGCGTGCCGCAACAGGTCGTAGGCCGTCGTGACGTGAAAGAAGAACTGCGGGACGCTGAACGTCAGCAGCAGCGTCCGCCCGGTGAAGGGCAGCTCGGTTCCGTTCTTCAGCCTGAAGAAGACATTCAGCTCCGCCGCCGCGTCGATCTCGGCCCGCGGCAGGCCCTCGATGAACTCGATTGACGTTGCGATACGCGCCTGAAGCCCGGCCATGTCGTGCTCCAGCGCCGGCAGCGTCACCGGCTCGCGCTGCGCCAGCAAGGCCGGAGCGACCGTTGCATGGCGGCAGGCCTCACCGACCTGCTGCGCCAGGTCGTACATGTTGGGTGCGAGGCGCATGCCGAGCAGGACCGCCGGGTTGAATTTGCGGGTCTCGGCGTAGGCCACGCCCTTGTCGAGCAGCGCGGACAGGTTGCGCAAGTACGGCACAAAGAGGCCGACCGAGGCCTCGTACATCGAGATCGTCACCTCGGGATTCCTTTCAATTCTGCCTCGCCAGCGACGGGCATCTGGTCTAAATCCACGTCTGAAGAGCTGCACAATGACAGCTTGGGCTTGGGTGGAGAAGAGATGACCGTTCGATTCCTGTCGGCTTTGGCCGTGGCGCTGCTGATGAACCTTTCGGCCCACGCACAGCAGGCGGCGCCGTCGCGCCTCGACGAGATCATGAAGCGCGGCACATTACGTGTCGGGATGACCGGCGACTACAAGCCCTTCACCTATCTGGACAAGGCCACGCAGCAGTTCAGCGGCTTCGACGTCGACATGGCGGAGGCGCTCGGCAAGGCGCTCGGCGTCAAGGTCGAGTTCGTGCCGACGGCCTGGCCGAAGCTGATGAAGGATTTCGAGGCCGACCAGTTCGACATCGCCATGGGCGGCGTCTCGGTGACGCTCGACCGGCAGAGGAAAGGCTTCTTCTCGATGCCGATCATGCGCGAAGGCAAGACGCCGATCGCGCGCTGCGCCGATGTCGGCAAGTACCAGACGCTCCCTGATATCGACAAGAAGGGCACCCGCGTCATCGTCAATCCCGGCGGCACCAACGAGCGTTTCGCCCGCGCCAACATCAAGGACGCCGACATCACCGTCTTCGCCGACAACACCGTGATCTTCGACGAGATCGCCAAGGGCAATGCCGATTTGATGATGACGGACGCTTCCGAGACGCGCTACCAGCAGAAGCAGCATGCCGGCGTGCTGTGCGCGGTGCATCCGGAAAAACCGTTCGACTTCTCCGAGAAGGCCTATTGGCTCCAGCGCGACATGGCCCTGAAGGCCTTCGTCGACCAGTGGCTGCACATTTCCATGGAGGACGGCAGCTACAGGAAGATCTACGCCGCCTGGTTCGACTAGGGCGTCTTCGAGCGAAATGGGTATCGGTTCGCGCGTTCCGATTCCATCGGAACGGGGCTCTGGACCGCGTTCTCCTGTCGCTCGCTTCGGCCAAATTGTGGACGGGTTCCAGGCATATTGAACCCGAACCTGCCGGAGCACGACTCATACGGATGAAAGTGATCTAGATCACTTTTTGCGATCGCGCCGGGGCGTATGCGTCGGTCCGGGGACCATCTGTTCAGGAGATGCGAAATGAGGAAGCTGTTGGCCACGGCCGCATTCCTTTTGGCGAGCACCGCTGCGCAAGCGCAGTACACCTTCGAATATGGCGGGCGCACCATCCGCATCGATCCCGACCGGGGCACGGTGTCGATCCCCGGCGTCTATGACAACACCGGCCAAGGCAAGGCCAAGAAGGCCAAGAAGAACGAGACAAGTCCGGGCCAGCAGGCGCCGCAAGAGGCCAAGGCCGATCCGCAAGCCCCGGCTGCTCCGGCGCCTCCACCGGCCGCTGCTACAGCGCCGCCCGCAGCCGTGCAGGCTCCCGCGCCGCCCGTCGTGGCCGCACCGCCTCCCGCGCCACCTGCTCCGCCGCCGGCGACTGCCAATGCTGCACCGGCTGATACGGCCGTCGTGCCTCCGCCCGCACCGCCTCCGGCCCCTGCTCCCGTCGAGCAGCAAGCAGCTCCCGTGGCGCCGCCCCCGCCGGCCGCTGCGGCTGTTGCGCCACCCGCGCCGGCGCCTGCCCCCGCCCCCGTTCAGTCGGCCGCTGTCGCGCCACCGGCTCCCGCTGCTGCACCGACGCGCGACCTCAATTCGCCGCTCGGTATCTGGCTCACCGAGGAGAAGGAAGGCAAGGTCCGCATCGAGCAATGCGGCAACAACCTCTGTGGCTATTCGGTCGACAGCAAGTCGAACCAGAACGGCGAGCAGGTCCTGATCAACATGAAGCCCGGCAAGGACCAGAAATGGTCCGGCCGCATCCTCGATCCCAACACCGGCTCGACCTACGATTCGACGATCGCCATGAAGGGTACGGATCGCCTGCGCGTGCAGGGCTGCGCCTTCGGCGGCATGTTCTGCGGCGGCCAGACCTGGACACGGGTGAACTAAGCTCGGCTTCGACACTTTGACGGAGACAAGGGGCCCGTGATCCGGGCCCCTTTGCTTTTGCCCGCGGTGTCATCGCGAGGTGCGCCACCTCACAGAGCCTGCTGCGCGCGTGACAGCCCTCACATCGCCGGTTGCGCAACCCATGCCACGATCGCCGCATGGTCAACCCCAGGGGCGTGTCATGAACGGTTTTCGCAAAGGTCTCTTCGCCACGATTGTCGCCATCGCCTTCCCGCTCACGCAGGCAGGCGCAACGACAAGCACTTTCGACGGGACATGGAACGTCCGCATCTCGTCATCGAGCGAGACCTGCGGCAACGGCGCGACCGTCGCGATCGGCATCAACAACGGTCAGATCGCCTCGAGCAGCGCCGCGGTGTCCGCATCCGGCCGCGTCGCCGATGCCGGCAGCATCAACGTCACCTTGAGCACCGGCATCAAGCGTGCAGTCGGCTTCGGCCGGCTGAGCGGCACGTCCGGCTCCGGCACATGGCGCGGGGCCCTTTGCACCGGCACGTGGACGGCGGAGCGGATTTAGGCTCCGGATCGCCGACGCATCGCCATGGGGCGATGCGTCTTGTCCGGGGCGCGAGCGCTAACCCAGCGCTGCGCCATACTCCGCGTCGGTGACCGGCTCCAGCCAGGTCGAGTAGACGCCGTCGAGCGCTTCCTGCATGGCGATGTGGCACATGCCGTTGGTCGGCGATGCTCCGTGCCAGTGCAGCTCGCCCGGCGGAATCCAGACGGTGTCGCCGGGGCGGATCTCGCGGACCGGTCCGCCCTTGGTCTGAACGCGCCCGACGCCGGAGATGACGTAGAGCGTCTGCCCGAGCGGATGGTGATGCCAGTTGGTGCGCGCGCCGGGCTCGAATGCGACGCGCGAGCAGTTCAGCCGTGCTGGCGCGGGCGCCATGATCACGGGATCCTGCCACACGGTGCCGGTGAAGTTTTCCTTGGGCGCGCGGCGGGTCGGCCGCGTGCCTGCGACAGTGATATCCATGGTGTCCTCGCTTCTGTTACTTCTTGCTGGCGGCGTAACGCGCCTTGGTCTCGGCGTTCATGGGATAGAGCCCCGGCAACACCGCGCCGTTGTTCACCTCGTTGACGATCCAGGCTTCCATCCGCTCCTGCTCGACGCCCTCGTTGAGCACGTGATCGAGCATCGCCTGCGGGATCAGCACGCAGCCGTCCTGGTCGGCGACGACGATGTCGTTCGGGAACACGGCGACGCCGCCGCAGCCGATCGGCTCGCCCCAGCCAACGAAGGTCAGGCCCGCCACCGACGGCGGCGCGGCATAGCCGTCGCACCAGACCGGAAGATTGGTGCCGAGCACGCCCTCGACGTCACGCACGACGCCGTCGGTGACGAGCGCGGTGACGCCGCGCTTCATCATGCGCGCGCAGAGGATGTCGCCGAAGATGCCGGCATCGGTGATGCCCATGGCATCGACCACGGCGATGCTGCCCTCCGGCATCGCCTCGATCGCGGTGCGGGTCGAGATCGGCGACGACCAGGATTCCGGCGTCGCCAGATCCTCGCGCGCCGGCACGAAGCGCAGCGTGAAGGCAGGTCCCACCAGCCGCGGCAGGCCCGGGCGCAGCGGGCGCGCACCGCGCATCCACACGTTACGCAGGCCCTTCTTCAGCAGGACCGTGGTGATGGTGGCAGTGGTGATGCCGGCGAGGGTCTTGCGGGCTTCGGGGGACAGCGACATGGAAACAGACGAGCTCCGGATGGGCGGGAAAGAACGCGCGCATCTTGCGAGCCGGGCGCTTTCCGTCAAGGGCCAAGAACGCAGGGCCGCAGGGCGGTTATGCGACGCGATAACAAGGCTTTATCGCTTCCCCTTGCATTAATTTATTGGACTTGCGGGCGCATTTACGCGAAGCAGGGACCAGCGGAACTCAAGGCTGAGCCCGCGTTTCCTGAGAAGCCCGATTTCGACAGCGCTTTGACAGTTCAATGGCCGCGACGCTTCCCCCGCCCCGCCTTCTGCCCAGTGGCGACAGCGCCGTCACGGTCGAGTTCAGCCGCACCATCGACGATGCCGCCAACCAGCGCGTGCTGGCACTCGACAAGGCGCTCGCGGCAAACCCGATCGACGGCATCACCGAGACCGTGCCGACCTATCGCTCGCTGCTGGTGCATTACGATCCCGGCAAGATCGGCTTCGACGCGCTCGGCGAAAAGCTCCTCCCGATCGCGACCCAGCCGCTGCCGCCGGCCACCAGGACGCGCCGCTGGCGCATCCCCGTCGCCTATGGCGGCGAGCATGGCATCGACCTCGAGGATGTCGCCAAGGCGCTGAACACAACGCCTGGCGACATCGTCGCCCGGCACGTCGCCGGCGACTACAAGGTTGCCATGATCGGCTTCACGCCGGGCTGGTCCTATCTCAGCGGCCTGGACAAATCCCTGCACATGTCGCGGCGGCAGAACCCGCGGCTGCTGACGCCGGCCGGCACGATCTCGATCGGCGGCATCCAGGCCGGAATCCAGTGCCTGGCCGCCCCGAGCGGCTGGCACCTGCTCGGCCGCACGCCGGTGCGGACCTATCAGCTCCACCGCAATCCGACCTTCCTGACCGAACCCGGTGATCGCGTGACGTTTTTCGCCATCGACCACAAGACGTTCGAGGAACAGGACCGCGCCGCCGAGGCCGGCGAGATCATCGCCGAGCAGGTGGTCGCATGAGCCGGCTCATCGTCGCCAGCATCGGCCCTGCAAGCTCCGTCCAGGATGGCGGACGGCACGGTGCGCAGCGCTACGGCTTGACCGTGAGCGGGGCGATGGACCGTCTGTCGCTCGCGGCCGCGAATACGCTGGTCGGCAACGAGCCGTTCGCGGCCAGTGTCGAGATCGGCCCGTTCGGCGCCACCTTCACCGCCCGTGACGGCGCCGTGCGCGTGGCGATTGCCGGCGCGCCGCGCAATGCCGACGTCGCGGGGCGACCGGTCGCCATGGACACATCGGTGACGCTGAAGGACGGCGAGACGCTGACGCTCGGTTTCGCCCGCGGTGGCGCCTTCACCTATCTCGCGATCGAAGGCGGGATCAAGGGCGAGCCCGTGTTCGGCAGCCTCGCGGTCAATGCCCGCGCCGGCCTCGGCAGCCCCTACCCGCGCCCGCTCCAGGCCGGTGATGAGTTCAGCGTCGATGCCGCGAGCGGCGCGCCCGAACTGCGGATCGAGCTGCCGAAGCCCGTGAGCGGTCCGATCCGCGTCGTGCTGGGCCCGCAGGACGACGAGTTCGACGACGCCAACAAGGCGCTGTTCCTGGACAGCGAATGGAAGATCTCGGCGACCTCCGACCGCATGGGCTACCGGCTCGAAGGCCCTGCGATCAAGCATCTGCACGGCCACAACATCGTCTCCGACGGCACCGTCAACGGCAGCATCCAGGTGCCCGGCAACGGCTCGCCGATCGCGCTGATGATGGACCGCGGCACCTCCGGCGGCTATCCGAAGATCGCAACCGTGATCACGGCCGATGTCGGCCGTCTGGCGCAGACCTCGGCGGGGACCGCGTTCCGCTTCAAGGCTGTCAGCATGGCGGAGGCACAGGACGAGGCGCGCAAATTCGCGCAAGCCATCCGCAGCCTGCCCGATCGCCTCCGCTCCGCCGACACCGTCGCGCTCAACATCGAGGCGCTCAGCGATGCTAACGTCGCGGGCTATGCGGTCAGCGCGGTGGATGCCGGAACGTGGCAGGTCACGGCGGAGCCGTAACGACAAGACGACCAGAGGCGGAGAGCAACCATGAAGACGATCGATCTCAATTGCGACCTCGGCGAAGGTTTTGGCGCGTGGGAGATGGGCAACGACGCCGCGATGATCGAGCTGGCAAGCTCGGTCAACGTCGCCTGCGGCTTCCATGCCGGCGATCCCGACATCATGCGCCGGACGGTCGAGCTGGCGAAAGCCCGCGGCGTCTCGGTCGGCGCGCACCCAGGATATCGCGACCTGCACGGCTTCGGCCGGCATCCGATCGCGGGCCTGAAGGCCTCCGAGATCGAGAACCTCGTCGCCTACCAGATCGGCGCGTTGCAGGCGATCGCGACCGCGGCCGGCCACAAGGTCACGCATGTGAAGGCGCATGGTGCGCTGTCCAACGTCGCCTGCGAGGACGACATGACGGCCAAGGCGATTGCCGCCGGCATCAAGGCGGTCGATCCCAGCCTGATCTTCGTCGTGCTCGCCAATTCGAAGCTGGTGAAGGCCGGCGAAGCGGCCAATCTGCCGATGGTGCACGAGGTGTTCGCCGACCGCGCCTATGAGGACGACGGCAACCTCGTCTCGCGCAAGAAGCCCGGCGCGGTGCTGCACGATGCCAAGGCGATTGCCGACCGCGTGGTGCGCATGGTGCAGGACGGCGCGGTGGTGTCCGTGACGGGCAAGGTGATCAAGATGCGGACGGATACGGTCTGCATCCACGGCGATACGCATGGCGCGGTCGAGATCGCGCGGACCTTGCGTCAGGCGTTGAAGGATGCGGGGATCGAAGTCGCGCCGTTCAAGCGCGGGGCGTAATCAGAATGGGTGCACCGAGAGCGTGCCGAACACGATCGCGGCGATGACCGCGAAGGCGCTGTAGAGCCCGACGTGGTGCATGCTCGCGCCGGTCCGGCGCGAGAGCGAGCGCGCGTAGAAGTGCAGCCTGGCTTCCGCCGATAGTTCGCGCATGGTCGATCTCCAACGCCCCATTTGCGCGAGTATGAAGGATCAACCCTGGCGGGAGGCAAGATGGCGGCGAAAATAGCGATGGTGGTTCTCTGAAGGCGCCCCGTCGCAGGTGCAAATTCTCTTCACACGCGGGTTCCGAGAATCTTATTCGTTAAGATCCGAGCCAGTTGGAACCGGCCCGGGTGACGGTGGGATGACAGCCGGACTTTAGGCCCTGGACCCGGTCCAAACAAAAATGGCGAAAACAACCCCATGCACAGTAGAAACGCGAGCTCGGCGTGACGCCCGGCGCTTGCTCCGCCGGGACGATTCACGCTGATCTTGTCGCGCCTTAGTAGACGTCAGCCTGGAAGCGGCCGGTCTTCTTGAGCTCGGCGACAAAACTGACGGCTTCGTCGGTCGAGCGCGCCCCGAACTGGGCGACGATATCGACCAGCGCACGCTCGACGTCCTTGGCCATGCGCTTGGCATCGCCGCAGATGTAGAGATGCGCGCCCTCGGCGAGCCAGGTCCACAATTCGCGGCCGACCTCGCGCATGCGGTCCTGCACGTAGAACTTCTTCTCGCCGTCGCGCGACCAGGCCAGCGACATGCGCGTGAGCAGGCCCGAGGTCTTCATCGCGTTGAGCTCTTCCTGGTAGAAGAAGTCGCAATCGCTGCGCTGGTGGCCGAAGAACAGCCAGTTCTTGCCCGGCGCGCCGGTCGCCTTGCGGTCGAGCAGGAAGGCGCGGAACGGCGCGATGCCGGTGCCGGGGCCGATCATGATAACCGGCGTCTTCGGGTCCTGCGGCAGGCCGAAACCATGCGCCTTCTGCACATAGACCTTGAGCTTCTCGCCCTCAGCGATGCGCTCGCCGAGGAAGGTCGAGGCGACGCCGATGCGTTTGCGCTTGCCGATCACATAGCGCACGGAATCGACCGTCAGCGAAAGTTTTCCCGGCGTCGCATTGTGCGAGGACGAGATCGAATAGAGCCGCGGCTGGAGCGGCTCCAGCGCCTCGACGAAGGCTTCGGGATGCGGCCGTATGCCGGAAAACTTTTGGAGCGCCGCCATCACGTCCAGCGTGGCGGCGTCGCCATCGGGATCCTCGCCCTGCGCCAGCGCCCGCGCCTTCTCGCGCTGCGCACCCCCGGTGATGAAGGAGATCAGTTCGAACAGCGAGTCCGGCGCCGGCGACAGCGAGACGTCGTCGATCAGCACCTCGCGCAGCGTCTTGCCGTTCACCTTGGTGGTGTGGGAAGCGCCGAGCAGTGCGATGATCTGGTCGACGAGGCCGACATCGTTGCGCGCGAACACACCAAAGCTGTCGCCGACGATGTAGTCGAGCTTGCTCGCGGAGAGATCGAACTCGACGTGATAGGTCTCCTTCTCCGACTTCCCCTTGTTGAGGAGGCGCCGCGACAGGAACGTCGCCTCGGTCGGATTGTCGCGCGAGCGGCCCGGCTCTGCGATCGTCACGGTCACAGCCGGCGCTGCCACCGCATCCGCCTTGTCAGCCCCCTTGTCGCCCGCCTTGGCCGCCGGCGCCTTGTCCAGCTCCTCGTACAGCGACTTCAGCATCCGCGCGGTTTCCTTGCCGCCGGGAACACACAGGTTGAGCCGCGCTTCGCTGCGGGTGGCGATCGCCTCCGAATAGTCGTGGCAATTGTAGCCGCACTGGCCGCAATCCTGCTGCGCCATCGCCGCCATCATCTTGCGGCGGACGGGACGCCCCTCTGCAAGCTTCATCCGGTCGGCGATCGGCATGGTCTGGTCGTGCCACGGCGCTTCGCCATCGTCGCCGTCGCCGGCTTGCATGATGGCTGCGCCCTGCTCCGCCGACAGGGGCGTAGCCACATCAGGCGACAGCAACCCGGCAAAGAATCCGTTCAGCCAGGAGCGCTGCGCATCGGAGAACGGGGCGCTGGCGGGAATGATATCGAGTTTCGGCGGAGGGGTGATCTGGTTCATGCGGACACCTGTGCATCGGCAAGCTTGCGCAGCGTCTCGCCGTCATGGCGGCGCGCAAAGGAGAGGAAGGTTTCGTCGGGCGAGGCGCGATGGGCGATATAGGCCTTGAGCAGCGCTTCGACCGTCTTCGGCGCGTCCTCGGCCTTGAGGTCGTGATAGACCTCCTGCCCGACGTCGGCGTCGGGGCCGAACCCGCCGCCGGTGAAGAGGTGATAGCCCTCGACCGTGTCGTCCTCGTTCACCGGCACCCGCGCTCCGATCAGGCCGATGTCGCTGATGTAGTGCTGCGCGCAGGAATGGTGACAGCCGGTGACGTGGATGTTGACCGGCTTGTCCATCTCGACGCGCGGCTCGCACCAGTCGCCGATCTCGGCGGCGTGGCGTTTGGTGTTGGAGGCGGCGAAGCGGCAGCCGGCATTGCCGGTGCAGGCGATCAGGCCGGCGCGGATATGCGAGGCCTCGACCGCGAGCCCGATCTGCTTGATCGCGGCAATCGCAAGCTCGACGTTCTCGTCGCGCACGCCCGGGATCAGCAGGTTCTGCCAGACCGTCAGGCGGATCTCCCCGTCACCGAGGTCCCGCGCGACCTTGGCAAGGCCCCGCATCTGATCACAGGTGAGCTTGCCGAGCGTCAGCGAAACGCCGATCCAGTTGAGGCCGTCCTGCTTCTGCTTGTGCACGCCGATATGAGCCATGCGGTCAGCCGCAGGCCGCGGCGCAAACGCCTCTTCCGGCACGCGCGTGAATGGCGTCTTCAGCCGTTCCTCGACGAGCTTCAGGAAGCCGTCATGGCCCATGGCGTCGAGCACATACTTCAGCCGCGCCTTGTTGCGATTGGTGCGGTCGCCATGGTCGATGAACACGCGCACGATGGCATCGGCGACAGCGGTCGCCTGCTCCGGCTTGACGATGATGCCGGAATACTTTGCAAAATCCTTGTGGCCGGTGATGCCGCCGAGGCCGAGCCGGAACCAGACCCCGGGCTCGACGCCGAACCCGTCCTTCACCTCGAACGCCGTGAAGGCGATGTCGTTGGTCTCTTCCAGCACCGCGATCCTGCCGGCGCCGTCGAAGGCGACGTTGAACTTGCGCGGCAGGCCGTAGAGCGAGCGGTCGTTGAGGATGTGGTAGTGCCACTCGCGCGCAAACGGCCGCGTGTCGATGATTTCCTGCGGATCGATGCCGGCGGTCGGCGTCCCGGTCACGTTGCGGATGTTGTCGGCGCCGGAGCCGCGCGAGCACAGGCCGAGATCCTGGATGCCCTCGATCAGCTTCACGGCGTGCTTCGGCGGGATCTCGCGAAGCTGGAGGTTGGCGCGCGTCGTGACATGGCTGTACGGCCCGCAGAGATCGTCGGCGAGATCGGCAAGGCCCGACAACTGCCAGTGCTTCATGATGCCATTCGGGATGCGCAGGCGGCACATGTAGGAGTCCTGCGTCGGCGCGACATAGATGATGCCGTAGTAGCGCCAGCGGAAATTGTCTGCCGGGCTCGGCGGCGCATTGTCGAGCGCCTGCTGGCGCAGCCGCGGATAGGCGTCGAAAGGATGCTCGTCGCGCTTGAACTTCTCCTGGTCGGCGAGCTTCTTGCCCGAGGCGATGACCTTGTCCTGCGCCTTGATGTGCACGGCATCCGGACCGGTCGGCTCGGCATTCGCCTTGCCGGAGCCGCCACCAAGACCGCGACCGACCCGGCTGATCTGCAGACCGGTCGTGAAGCCTTCGAGATAGCGCTTCTGCTCGTCGGTAAAGTCGACTGAGACTGTTTCGAGTTTCATGGTCAGTAACGAAGCTCCTGCGGCCACCGGGGTGGTATCGACGGAAAATTGCGCGACCCGCGAGGCACTCGGCTGGCTCAAGAGCCTGCTCTGCACCCAACGGTCCGATCAGCTTCGTTGCTGCGGGACTCGGCTCAGCAGGCGTATGTGACAAGCTGGCCGCAGTGCAACATACAAGTTGCGTGCCAGCTTCATCGAAATGAGAATTGCTGCAATTTCAGATCATTAGGAGTGCCCCCGGGAACTCCCGGGCGGGGAACTCTCACGAAATTCGAGCAGTCAGCCCAAAATTTAGACGAGGAGCCGAGGTGCCTAAAAACGATGCAGGCTCGAATCAGGCCTTCCAGCGACCGACTTCGAAGGCCTCGAGATGTCCCCTGATATTGTCGGGATCGAAGACGGGGCCGGCGAACGCCCCGAACGCCGCGGGAGCCTCACTGGGCGCCGCTCGGCTGCCCAGGGCGGCATCATAAAGATCCGGCCTGAACACCGCCATCGCCGTCTTGACGCCATCCGGCGCCAGCGCCGTCTGTCCCCAGCGCACCATCTGGGCGTAGAGCCAGGCGGCCTGGACCGGATCCGGGCGCCCCGCCCCTTCGCGTCCGACCAGGAGGTAACGGCCGCTTTCGCGGAAGGTGCCGTCGGGCGAGATCTTCAGGCGTCCCGTGAGCGTGCGCTGGATCACCTCGGCATCGACGCCGATCCGCTCCGGCTGCGCCAGGATGCGCGCGGCCTCGATGCGGTTCTCCGGATGCTCGATGAACTCGGCGGCCTTCACGGCCGCGCGCACGAGGCTAGCGACCACGTCCGGATTCTTGTCGGTCCAGGTCTGGCGGACCGCCAGCACCTTCTCCGCCGCGTGGACGAGGATGTCCGAGACGAAATGCAGGATGTGGCCGATGCCGAGATCGACCGCGATCGAATTCCAGGGCGCGCCGACGCAGAACGCATCGACATGGCCGTTCGCGAGGCTGTCCACCATGTAGGGCGGCGGCAACACCACCAGCCGCACATCCTCGTCGGGATCAACGCCGGCCGCCGCCATCCAGAACCGCAATTGGTAATTGTGGGTCGAGAACGGAAAGGTCATGCCGAAGGTCAGCGGATCGGCACCTAGCTTGCGCCGCTTGGCGACCACCCGAGCCAGCGCTTTCGCCGTAACGAGCGGGTCGAAGCGGTCGCCGTCGATCTCCTCCATCAGCGCGGCATGGAGCGTCGGCGACACCGTGATCGCGTTGCCGTTGATGCCGAGATTGAAGGGCGCGGCGATCGGCACCTTGACGTGGCCGAGCCCGAGTGAGGACGCGATCGCCACGGGCGCCAGCAGATGGGCGGCGTCGAACAGGCCGATATTGAGCTTGTCGCGGACGTTGGACCAGGAGACCTCGCGCACCAGTTCGACGTCGAGGCCTTCGGCGGCGGTAAAGCCCTTGTCGACGGCGACGATCAGCGCGGCGGCATCGACCAGCGGAATGAACCCGATGCGAAGCGGTCCGGTCATTTCAGCATCTCCGACGCGGTGATGATCGACTGGGCGATCTCGCCGATTTTCTTCTTCTCGCGCATCGCAGTCGAGCGCAGCAGCACATAGGCCTCGTCCTCGGTGAGGCCCTTCACCTTCATCAAGATGCCCTTGGCGCGCTCGATGATCTTGCGGTCCTCGAGCTGCGACTTGGTGCGCTCGAGTTCCTCCTGAAGCTTGGCGAAGGCGTTGAAGCGGGACACGCAGAGGTCGAGGATCGGCTTGATGCGCTCCTTCTTCAGCCCGTCGACGATGTAGGCGGATACGCCCGCCTCGACCGAGGCCTGGATCGAGGCTGAATCGCTCTGGTCGACGAACATCGCGATCGGCCGGCGCACGGCGCGGCTGACCTGGAACATCGCCTCCAGCACGTCGCGGCTGGGGTTTTCGAGATCGATCAGGATGATGTCGGGATCCACCGCATAAATACGGGCCAGCAGGCTCTGCATCTCGCGGATATGGGCGACCTGCGTGAATCCGGCCTCCCGCAACCCCTCCTCGAGGATCGCGGCCCGGATCGGGCTTTCGTCGACGATCACGATTTTGGGCGACTGCTCGGCGCTCATGGCTCACTCACGTCAGGTGATTCATCCATAGCACGCCGGAACGCCCTGCAAAGGGTTGTAATTGACCGCATTTAGGACTAGCTCCTGCCGATCAATCAGGCAGATCAAGAGATATGCAAGAGACGGCTGCGCCCAAGGTCAGCTTCGTGTCGCTCGGATGCTCCTGAGACAACGAATGTAAACTTTCAAAGCCGCCCACTCCCGCCCGACGGCAGCTGCCATCTGGGCTTACGCTCTCACGGAATCCTCGCACCAGCTATCATCCTGCCGAGAAGTGGCACGGCGGCCAACACCGCCCTCTCGTTCTTGCCGGAGACCGCCAGCCGCACGACATAGGAGTTGCCGTCCTTGTCGACATCAACGTAATGCGCGATCACTTCGACCGGTTGGTCCTTCAGGGACGGATTGTCGTACCGGTTGATGATGACACCGGGGCTGGCCGAGGGAAGCGAGGTGATCTTGGCATTCTTGCCGGACGTCGCCGCCCAATCCTGATCGCTCGTTGCGACCCATTGAACCAGTTCGGTTCGATCCTTGTTGTAGCGGCCTTCGGCATAGATGATTGCTTCGGCGTTACCGAATCCCTTCCCCCTGGGCACGAACATGGAGGCGCCGTACTTGAGGCTTGCGGCCTCGTCCCTCGCCCACCCGTCGGGCGCCTTCACGCGCGGCCTGAATTCCGGGCACAGGCCTTTTTGCCCGTCGCAAACACGTAAGATCTTGTCGACTTCAGCCCGCGCCGGAAACATCGCGCTCCAGGAAATAACAGCGAAAACCATGCTGAAGATGAAGCGGCGCATCGCAGTCTAGCTCCGTGGAAATACGCTAGTACCCACTTTTCTTGGAACGTGAGTCGTGATTCAAGGTCGGGATGATACCCGAAGCAAGAGAAGTCCACCTTTCGAGGAAAGATCGCAAGGTGCTTGAGGCGTGCTGTCGCTCACCGGTGACGTTGCAGCGCGATTTGAAGCGGGCGCGGATAGTTCTGTTGGCGGCGGATGGGCGCAGCACCCGGTCGATCGCCAAGGAAGTTGGGGTCCAGCCGCGGATTGTCAGCCTTTGGCGGCATCGCTATGCCGACCATGGCCTTGAAGGGCTGCAAGACAAGCCGCGGCCTGGCAAGCAGCCGATCTATACGAAGACGACCGACAAGCGGATTCTGAAGCTGCTGGATAAGCCGCCACCGCAAGGGTTTGCGCGCTGGACCGGCCCCCTGCTGGCCGAGGCGCTGGGCGATGTCGATGTCCAATATGTCTGGCGGTTCCTGCGCAGCCACAAGATTGACCTGGTGGCTCGCAAGTCCTGGTGCGAGAGCAACGACCCGAACTTTACGGCCAAAGCCGCCGATGTTGTCGGCCTCTATGTCGCGCCGCCGGCGAAGGCCATTGTGCTGTGCGTGGACGAGAAGCCCTCGATCCAGGCTTTGGAGCGAGCGCAGGGTTATCTGAAGTTGCCCAATGGCCGCGCCTTGACCGGCCAAAGCCACGATTACAAGCGGCATGGCACCACAACATTGTTTGCGGCGCTCGAAGTCGCCACCGGAAAGATCATCGCGACCCATTCAAAACGCCGGCGCCGCGTCGAGTTTCTCGATTTCATGAACAGCGTCACCGCGGCTTTTCCGAACCGCAAGCTTCACGTCATCCTCGACAACCTCAACACCCATAAAAAGAACGAGGACTGGCTCAAGGCCCACCCCAACGTGCAATTTCATTTCACGCCGACAAGTGCGTCATGGCTCAATCAGGTCGAAGTATGGTTTTCCATCTTGCAGGGGCAGTCGCTCAGCGGCACCTCCTTCACGAGCCTCAAGCAGCTTCAGGAACACATCGATGCCTACGTCAACGCATACAACGACAGAGCCGAGCCCTTCGTCTGGACCAAGAAAAAGGTCCGTCAACGCCGTTTCAAAGGCCGCCGTATCACTCAGCTCTGCGTGAGTCGTGATTCAAGGTCGGGATGATACCCGAAGCAAGAGAAGTCCACCTTTCGAGGAAAGATCGCAAGGTGCTTGAGGCGTGCTGTCGCTCACCGGTGACGTTGCAGCGCGATTTGAAGCGGGCGCGGATAGTTCTGTTGGCGGCGGATGGGCGCAGCACCCGGTCGATCGCCAAGGAAGTTGGGGTCCAGCCGCGGATTGTCAGCCTTTGGCGGCATCGCTATGCCGACCATGGCCTTGAAGGGCTGCAAGACAAGCCGCGGCCTGGCAAGCAGCCGATCTATACGAAGACGACCGACAAGCGGATTCTGAAGCTGCTGGATAAGCCGCCACCGCAAGGGTTTGCGCGCTGGACCGGCCCCCTGCTGGCCGAGGCGCTGGGCGATGTCGATGTCCAATATGTCTGGCGGTTCCTGCGCAGCCACAAGATTGACCTGGTGGCTCGCAAGTCCTGGTGCGAGAGCAACGACCCGAACTTTACGGCCAAAGCCGCCGATGTTGTCGGCCTCTATGTCGCGCCGCCGGCGAAGGCCATTGTGCTGTGCGTGGACGAGAAGCCCTCGATCCAGGCTTTGGAGCGAGCGCAGGGTTATCTGAAGTTGCCCAATGGCCGCGCCTTGACCGGCCAAAGCCACGATTACAAGCGGCATGGCACCACAACATTGTTTGCGGCGCTCGAAGTCGCCACCGGAAAGATCATCGCGACCCATTCAAAACGCCGGCGCCGCGTCGAGTTTCTCGATTTCATGAACAGCGTCACCGCGGCTTTTCCGAACCGCAAGCTTCACGTCATCCTCGACAACCTCAACACCCATAAAAAGAACGAGGACTGGCTCAAGGCCCACCCCAACGTGCAATTTCATTTCACGCCGACAAGTGCGTCATGGCTCAATCAGGTCGAAGTATGGTTTTCCATCTTGCAGGGGCAGTCGCTCAGCGGCACCTCCTTCACGAGCCTCAAGCAGCTTCAGGAACACATCGATGCCTACGTCAACGCATACAACGACAGAGCCGAGCCCTTCGTCTGGACCAAGAAAAAGGTCCGTCAACGCCGTTTCAAAGGCCGCCGTATCACTCAGCTCTGATTCCGGGTACTAGAACAGAATAACAACGAAAACGTGCACGTTGGAGCAATCCATCTCGGCTCCTCCACTCGCACGATCGGAACCGGCCCATAGGTTAGTTATTGAATTTCGCCATCGGTTCAATTAGTTGGATCGCTAAATCCGGACAATTCAGATCTAGGCTCCAGGCGATACCATGGACAGAGCGCCCCGCATTTCATTCACGTCACTCGGATGCCCCAAGGCATTGGTGGATTCCGAGCGCATCATCACGCGCCTGCGCGCCGAGGGCTACGAGCTCGCCCGCAAGCATGACGGGGCCGACATCGTCATCGTCAACACCTGCGGCTTCCTCGACAGCGCCAAGCAGGAATCGCTCTCGGCGATCGGCGAGGCCATGGCCGAGAACGGCAAGGTGATCGTGACAGGCTGCATGGGCGCGGAACCCGAGCAGATCGAGCAGGCCTATCCGGGCGTGCTCTCCATCACCGGCCCGCAGCAATATGAGAGCGTGCTGGACGCGGTCCACCGCGCGCTGCCGCCCGCCCACAATCCGCATCTCGACCTGGTGCCGCCGCAGGGCATCAAGCTGACGCCGCGGCACTACGCCTATTTGAAGATCTCCGAGGGCTGCAACAACCGCTGCACCTTCTGCATCATCCCGAAGCTGCGCGGCGATCTGGTCTCGCGCCCGGCCAATGACGTGCTGCGCGAGGCCGAGCGGCTGGTCGGCGCCGGCGTCAAGGAGCTGCTGGTGATCTCGCAGGACACCTCGGCCTATGGCGTCGACCTGAAATACGCCGAGAGCCCGTGGAAGGACCGCCAGGTCCGCGCCAAATTCCTCGACCTCGCGCGCGAGCTCGGCGAGCTCGGGGCCTGGGTCCGGCTGCAATATGTCTACCCCTACCCGCATGTCGACGAGGTCATCGCGCTGATGACGCAAGGCACGGTGCTGCCCTATCTCGACATCCCGTTCCAGCATGCGAGCCCCGAGGTGCTGAAGGCGATGAAGCGCCCGGCGGCGCAGGACAAGACGCTGGCACGGATCAAGCGCTGGCGCGAGGAATGCCCTGATCTTGCCCTGCGCTCGACCTTCATCGTCGGCTTCCCCGGCGAGACCGACGCGGACTTTGCCTATCTGCTCGACTGGCTCGACGAAGCCGAGATCGACCGCCTCGGCTGCTTCAAATACGAGCCGGTTGCCGGTGCGACGTCGAATGCGATCGCCAATCCCGTGCCGGAAGAGGTCAAGCAGGAGCGCTACAACGCGCTGATGGCGCGCCAGCAGAAGATCTCGGCGCGCAGGCTGAAGCGCAAGGTCGGCACGCGCCAGCAGATCATCATCGACGAGGTCGGCCCGACCGTTGCCCGGGGCCGGTCGAAGGCCGATGCGCCCGAGATCGACGGCGCGGTCTACCTGTCGAGCCGCCGCCCCTTGCGCGTCGGCGAGATCGTCACGGCAAAGATCGAGCGCGCCGACCAATACGACCTGCACGGCAGCGTCGCGGGGTTCTGAGAGCACTCCGTCAACGGGCTCAACCCAGCGTCGCCCGGTAAATCCCGTCCTCGCCGAAGTGATAGAGATGCCTGCCGCGGCCCTGCAAACGGCCGCGCGGTCGCGCTGAGCCGTCGGGCATGAACAGGTATGCCCGCCTCACAAGAATCATGCCCTCTCGATCCGATCGTCCGATGTAGGCCACATTGGGTGGATCGTCGTATTGGCCCGAGAACAGAATCTCCGTCTCGGACATTGCGAACGCGTGGCAGCCTCGAAGCTTCGTTTGCTTCCAGGTCAATTCGAAGTCTGCGCCAATCCGATAGAGCGGGAAATCCGAGTAGAAGAAAATGGCGGCCTCTGGGCCCGCCACATTGAGCGCGTAGCAGTCGTCAATCGTGTGGTCTGCATCTGCTGGAAATTCCCAGACCTTCTCTCCCAAAGTCGAGAAGCAAACCAAGCCGGCCTGCCCGACCGAACTGCCAAAAACACCCTCGTCGAAATACCCAATCCAGATCCGTCCGAGGTCATCGATCTGGAGATCGCTGATGGCATCGCCGAGGCCGACGCGGTCTGCTCGTCCGGTCCGGGGATCAAAGATGACTCCGTTCAGGTCGTGGTCGGTCTCGGCCCGCCAGTTGTGTCTGCGGCTCGCCAGCAAGACCCGCCCGTCGGGAAAGAGGTCGACATGAGAATGGCCGAGCTCAAGCGGAGGCAGATCGATCCATAGCTCCGATCCGGCAGCCGACTTGTGCAGACCGTAACGCTTCAACCTTTCCATCTTCGGATGCGGCAATACGCCAGAAGCGCGCAACGCGGCTGCAGTCGATGCGCTGTCTCCCGAGGACTCGAACAGGAAAAGTAGCGACTGATCGCCCGCAACCCCGCTCGCAACGAGCGAAAATCCGAGACGCGTCGGCGCCGTGCCAATCTTTTCGAACTGTATCGATCTAATCAAACGAGCCCCCGATGCTGCCTGAGGCAGCATCACCAAGCGCGCGCCGGGCGCAAGCGCGAAGTCGCGATCAGGCTTCGGCCAGCCATTTCGGCACCCAGCGCTCCGGACGCGGCGCGCGGGCGAGGTCGGCCTGTGCCTCGGCTAATTTTGCCGGCTCGCCCCCGATCGTCGGGCGCACATCGTGTTCGAAGTTCGTCATGTCGCTTCTCCCGACCCCTGCCGTCCATCATGCGCGGAAAACACCTCCTTGGCTGCGAACAGCCCGTTCACCGCCGCCGGGAAGCCCGCATAGACGGCCATCTGCATGATGATCTCCACGATCTCGTCGCGAGACAGCCCGACGTTCAGACCCGCCTCGATATGCACTTTGAGCTGAGGCGCGGCATTTCCGAGCGCCGTCAGCGCGGCGATCGTCGCGATCTCTCGATCGCGCAGGCCGAGATCCGGGCGGCTGTAAATGTCGCCGAAGGGAAACTCGATCACGTATCGTGCGAAATCCGGAGCGATGTCGGCGAGTGAGGCGACGACCTTTTCGCCGGCTCTGCCGTCAATGCGTGACAGGGCCCGCTGGCCGCGATCGAAGCGGCTTTCGGCTTGTGTTTGGGCGTGCGTCATTTTCCTTCGTCCTCTGTTCGCCGCCGGCATAGCCGGCGATCTTGGTATCAAGGACGAGCAGGCATTCCTGGAGTTCGGCAATCTCCGTGCGAACCTGTTCCCGGTGGATTTCCAGCATCTGCCGCCGGGCTGGCCCAGTGGCTTCGCCTTCATCACGAAGCGCCGCATAACGCAACATGTCCCGGATCGGCATTCCCGTGGTCTTGAGCCGACCGAGGAATTCGATCCATGTGAGGATCGATGCGTCAAAGTCACGCTGGCCGGAACGATCCCGGTCTGCGTATGGCAGCAGCCCGATGCGCTCATAATAACGCAACGTGTGAGTCGACAAGCCGGTTCGTTTTGCGAGGTCGCCGATCTTCATGTGTGCCCGTTCTCGTACTGACGCACGTACAGATACCCCTTCGAGCGCACTCTAAGTCAAGGGGGATCAAAGGTGCCGTTCCCGCGAGGTCAAGATGGCACGACAGCAGAAGATTTCGGCGCGCCGGCTGGGCGGCAGCATCGCGGGATTCCGAGCTTCAGGATGCCGCCAGCCATTTCGGCACCCAGCGCTCCGGGCGCGGAGCGCGGACGAGATCGGCCTTCGCCTCGGATAGCAGCGCAGGCTCGCCGTCGATGGTCGGGCGCAGATCGTATTCGAAGTTCGGCATGACGCGGCCGTCGGCGTAGAGCCCGAAACTCATCGCGTACCACAACCCGAGCTCGGGCTGTGCGCGGCGCATCTCTTCGCGCAGGTCGCGCAGCAGGGATTCGATCGAAGAAGCTTCCTTGAACGGCTGCGGTCCACGCGTGAGGACGCGCGCCTGATACTGCGCGCCCGATATCGCGACCTCGAAGTTCGTCTTGTCCCAGGGCTTCTTCCCCTTCGGCAGATGCGCAGCCAACCGCCAGCCCAACTCGGCCATCAGGCGGTGATTGGCCCAATAGTCCTCGCGATCCCGGCTCCATTTTTCCACGAAGCCGCGAAAGTCGGGAAGCTCCGACGATGCGTCGTCCGGCGTCATCGGCTCGCCAGCCGGCCGCCCGGCGAGCCACCGCGCAAGCTCGACCGTCTGACACTCGACCTCGTCATGCGGCAGCAGGTCGCTCCAGGCATTACCGAATTGCTGCGACGTCAGTTTTGCAAGCAGGCCGTCAAGGCTCGGCGCCAGCAGCTCGTAGTCGCCCTCCGACCCCAGACCGACGATCGGCGGATTGTCCCGGTCGAGACCGGCACCGTACCACCCGCCGACGGCCGAGCCGTCCGGAAGTCGCATGAACAACGAAAACCTGTCACGCAGGGGACTGCCGTCGACGATCGGCGCATGATCGGAGAACTGGCCTTGCAGGGAGAAGCGGCCGACGCTGCCCCACGGGCGCCCGTTCAGCCAATCGGCGAATTCGACAAGCAGGGATGGCGCTTCGATGCCCGGCGGAAATGCGCCGCGAATGCTGTCGAGGTCGATCGGGTAAGGCGTATCGGACAAGGCTGAATACTGTCTGGTTGGTCACGCCAGTGTTGGTCTCAACGGACCAGCGTCCGGTTCGAACCAATTCGCATCCTTCGATCACAAACGCGCCAGAGGCTCAATGGTTTCTGCGCGGCTATCGATGAAATACAATCACGAGGTTGGTATCCGGGCCGGGCTGTGCGCGATTGGCACAGCATTGATCCTGCTTGCACTTCCCGCCGCTGCGCAATCGCCATCACCCGCCCAGGCGCGGCAATGGTGTTTCGGCACCGACAAGGTCGGCGACGACCGGCGCCTCGCCGGCTGCTCGGCGGTGCTGCAAGCCAATCCCTCCAATGCGCTGGCGCTTGCCAACCGCGGCGAGATCTTCCGGCGCAAGGGCGACGCCGAGCGTGCGCTCGCCGATCTCAACCGCGCCATCGATCTCGAGCCGAACGACGCCATCGCCTGGTACAATCGCGGCATTGCCTATGACGATCTCGGCGATCGCGACCACGCCATCGCCGACTATACGCGCGCGATCCGGCTCAAGCCAAATGACGCGCTCTACTACAACAACCGCGGCAATTCCTACATCGGCAAGAACGACTACGCCCATGCGCTCGCCGACTACGATCAGGCCATCAAGCTCGATCGGACATTCGCGCTCGCCTATTTCAACCGCGGCACGGCCTATCGCGAGCACGGCGAGGCCGATCGCGCGCTCGCCGATCTCGACATGGCGATCAGGCTCGATCCCAACTATGGCCCGGCCTACGGCAACCGTGCACGCATCTTCCGCGACAAGGGGGAGCGGGCCCGGGCGCTGGCCGATTTCGGCAAGTCGCTTCAACTCATGCCGAACAACGACCGCGACGCCTATGCGCGCGCGAACATGTATTTCGACGACCACGACTACGCGCGGGCGCTGGAGAATTACGACCGCGCGATCAAGGCCAATGCGAGCTATGCCGGCGTGTTCAACGCCCGCTGCATGACGCGCGCGATCCTGGGACAATTGCAGGAGGCGCTGGCCGATTGCGAGCAGTCGCTCCGGATGCGCCCGGGCGATCCCTACACGCTGGACAGCCGCGCCCTCACCTACCTCAAGCTCGGCAATCTCGACGCGGCGATTGCGGACTACGACGCGGCGCTGAGCGCAAAGCCGGAACTCGACAGCGCGCTCTACGGCCGCGGCCTTGCGAAGCGGAAAAAGGGCGATGCTGACGGCGCCGAGCGCGACATCGCCGCGGCCAGGGCGATCAATGCCGGCATCGCCGACGTGTTCGCCCGTTACGGCGTGCAGTAATTTCTCTGCGCAACCATCGTGCCGCGTACGACCGCACGCCGGAATGTGACACTATAGTGCATTCACGCGGAGGTCACGGACTCGTCCTAACTCTGCCGCGCTTTCAACGCGAGCGAGGATTGATGATGAGCCGCCTCTCGGACATGCTGCGCACGCAGCGCTTCGACGATTACCGCTTCTACCACCAGAGCACCGTCAACCAGACGCTGCACCTCCTCAGCGCCGTGATCTTCCTCGCCTGCTACGCGCTGCTGTTCAGCGACCCCGCGCTCGCCGGCATCATCGGCTGGCTTGCGATGCTGACGCGGCAGACCGGGCATTTCTTCTTCGAGCCGAGCGGCTATGACGCCGTCAACGACGTCAGCAACGCGTACAAGGAAGCGGTCAAGGTCGGTTACAACCAGACCCGCAAGATCATCCTGCTGCTGGTCTGGGGCAGCGCGCCGCTCGCGCTGTATGCGTTCCCCACCCTGTTCGGACTGTTCGATCCACCCGCCACGCGTCTCGACTTCATCCGCCATGTCGGCGCGCTCTGGCTCGCGATCGGCATCGATCCTGTTCGCGCGCTTCCTGCCTTGCGCGCATGATCCAGCTCTTCGTCGCGCACGATGTCACAACCGGACTGGTATGGGTGTTCAAGGTGCTGACCGATCCCTTCCACAACATCGCACTGTACTGGACATCCCCGCTCAAGCTGATGCGCGGAGAGCTCATCGACAGCGCGATTGCGGCTGCGGATTGGGGGGCGGAGGACGCCGAAGAAGCTGCGCATCCGACCTGACCGATGCACGCTCGGCGGGCATCTCGCGAAACGCCCGCTTGACAAGTCCTGCCCTTCGGCTGTAGGGACGCGGCCCATGATCAATTCTCGGACCAACCGCCGCGCAGCTTTCCGTCGTCGCACCCGCGACGATGATGGGTTGCGCCATGTCCGACGACGCCGCTGAAGCACTGAATTCAGCCAGTTTTCGAGAAGGCCGCACCCGCAAAGTGCGGCCTTCTTGCTTTTTGCCTCCATTTTCCACCCGCCCCTCCAGAGGAGTTCGACATGACCACCGCCACCCATCCGTATGATGCGCTGATGGACATCACCGCACGGCCCAAGGCCGTGTTCGTCCGCGGCGCCGGCTCCTACCTCTGGGACGACAGCCGCAAGCGCTATCTCGATTTCGTGCAGGGCTGGGCCGTGAACTGCCTCGGTCACTCGCCATCGGCGATCGCCGACGCGCTTGCCGCGCAGGCCAAGCGGCTGCTGACGCCAAGCCCGGCCTTCTACAACGAGCCGAGCCTCAAGCTCGCGCAGGCGCTGGTCGCAAACAGTGCCTTCGACCAGGTGTTCTTCGCCAACTCCGGCGCGGAGGCCAATGAGGGCGCGATCAAGCTCGCGCGCAAATACGGCAGCCTGCACAAGGGCGGCGCATTCGAGATCATCAGCTTCGAAGGCGGCTTCCACGGCCGGACACTGGCGACGATGTCGGCCTCAGGCAAGAAGGCGTTCGAGCCCTTGTTCGAGCCGAAGGTCGCCGGCTTCAAGAAGGCGAAGCTCAACGACATCGCCTCGGTCGAGAAGCTGATCAACGACAACACCGTCGCGGTCATGCTCGAGCCGATCCAGGGCGAGTCCGGCGTATGGCCTGCGACCGATCAGTTCCTGCAGGAGCTGCGCGCGCTGACAAAGGCGCACGGTCTGCTGCTCATTCTTGACGAGATCCAGACCGGCATGGGCCGGACCGGAAAGCTCTTTCACTACGAGCACGCTGGCATCGCGCCCGACATCATGACGCTCGGCAAGGGCATCGGCGGCGGCGTGCCGCTCGCCGCGCTGCTTGCGACCGAACGGGCGGCCTGCTTCGAGCACGGCGACCAGGGCGGCACCTTCAACGGCAACCCGATCATGTGCGCGGCGGGCCTTGCGGTGCTGGACGAGGTCGGCAAGCCGGACTTCCTGAAGTCGGTCACCGAGACCGGCCTGTTGCTCGAAAGCGAGTTGCAGAAGGTCTCGGCCCGGCATGGCCTCGGCGGCGTGCGCGGCCGCGGCCTGCTGCTCGCGCTCGACCTCAAGCTGCCGATCGCGCCCGGCATCGTCGCGCAGGCGTTCGAAGCCGGCGTGCTGCTGAATGCACCGCAGGTCGACACGCTGCGCTTCATGCCGGCGCTGAACGTGACGCGAGCGGAGATCGCCGAGATGATCGATTGCCTCGACGTGATCCTGACCAAGGCCGGCGCGGCGAGGCGCGTGGCGTAGCGGCGCATACACAAGCTCGTCATTCCGGGGCGGCTCGAAGAGCCGAACCCGGAATCTCGAGGTTCCGGGTTCGATGCTTTGCATCGCCCCGGAACGACGGTTAGCTACGGCTTCAAGATCGACGCGCCGGTGGTCTTGCGGCTTTCGAGATCGATATGCGCCTTGGCGGCATCCTTCAGCGCGTAGGCGTGGTTGATCGGCACGTGCAGCTTGCCGTTGATGACGGCGGAAAACAGCGTGTCGGCGCCTTCCAGCAATTCCTTGCGCGTGCCGACGTAATCGTTGAGCTTCGGCCGGGTCGCGAACAGCGAGCCGTGGTTGTTGAGCTCGGCGATCGAGAACGGCGGCACCGGACCCGAGGCATTGCCGAACGAGACGAACATGCCGCGCGGCTTCAGGCAGGACAGCGAGCCCGGGAAGGTCGCCTTGCCGACGCCGTCATAGACGACATCGCAGCCCTCGTTGCGGCTGATTTGTTTGACGCGCGCGACGAAGTCCTCCTCGTTGTAGAGGATGACGTGGTCGCAGCCATTGGCTTCCGCAAGCTCGGCCTTCTCGCGCGAGCCGACCGTGCCGATGACGTGGGCGCCGAGCGCCCTCGCCCATTGGCAGGCGAGCAGGCCAATGCCGCCGGCGGCGGCGTGGATCAGCACGCGATGGTGCGGCTCGACCTTGAAGGTCTTGTGCAGAAGATACCAGACCGTGAGCCCCTTGAGCATCAGCACGGCGCCCTGCTCGTGGGTGATGTGGTCGGGCAGCTTGACCAGCTTCTCCCAGGGGATATTGCGCTCGCCAGTATAGGCGCCGAGATTGTGGTAGTAGGCGACGCGGTCGCCGGGATGGAAATTCGTGACACCCGGCCCGACCGCGATGACCTCGCCCGAGGCCTCGTTGCCGGCGATGAAAGGCAGCTCCGGCACCTTGTAGAGGCCGGTGCGATAATAGACGTCGATGAAGTTCAGCCCCACCGCATGCTGGCGGATGCGCACCTCGCCGGGGCCGGGCGCCGGCACGTCGACGCTCTCGTAGACCAAGGCTTCGGGGCCTCCGACCTTGTGCACACGGACGGCTTTGGTCATTGACTGACCTCCTCTCGGTCGTCGTGGCGGCAAGCCAAAGACATCACGACCACCTTGTCAACTCGACTTGGAATGGAACGGACCAAACGCGACTATTTGCCGGCTTTCCTGCGGTTGCGCTTGGCCAGCACGTTGAAGAACTCCACCGCCGCCGAGAACGCAATTGCGAAATAGATGTAGCCGCGCGGGATGTGGAATTGGAATCCATCCGCAACCAGCGCGACGCCGATCAGCACCAGGAAGGCCAGCGCCAGCATCTTCGTGGTCGGATGCTCCGCGACGAATCGCGACACCGGCCCCGACGAAAGGTACATGATCAGGCAGGCGATCACGACGGCCGCGATCATGATCTCGATGTCCTGCGCCATGCCGATCGCGGTGATGATCGAGTCCAGCGAGAACACGATGTCGATGACGATGATCTGGACGATCACCCAGAAGAAGGCGTTGCGGCCGGAGGCCCTGTCGCCCTCCCCCTCATCGGCTTCGACCTCGGCGTGAATCTCGTGCGTCGCCTTCGCGATCAGGAACAGGCCGCCGCCGATCAGGATGAGGTCGCGCCAGGAGAAATCGTAACCCGCAAACGAGAACACCGGCGCGGTCAGGCCGATCAGCCAGACCAGAACGCTGAGCAGGATGATGCGGAACACCAGCGCCAGCGCGAGCCCGATCTGGCGGGCGCGGTGCGCCTGCTTCTCCGGGATGCGCGAGACGATCACCGACAGGAAGATCACGTTGTCGATGCCGAGCACGATCTCGAGCGACGTCAAGGTGAGCAGCGCGGCCCAGGCTTCGGGGCTGGCGAGGAGATGCATCATGCGAAGGATCTTGCGAAGCGGATCAATGCGTCGCTGAAGCTGATCCAGAGCGCGATGGCGCACAGCGCGAGCGTCACGCCGGGACCGACGCGAAAATCCATGTCCAGCGTGTAAAGGGAGAGCACCGCCCAGATCCCGATCAGCGACATCGTCAGCCAGCGCAGCCGCACGACGCGGACCGGATGCAGCACATGGAACGGCACGAAGGTCAGCACCACGAGGGCCGCGACCAGCAGCGTCGACCACAGCGGCGGCCAGTGCAGCAGGAACAGGTAGAACGCAGCCGCGTTCCACAGCGCCGGGAAGCCGCGGAAATGATTGTCATCGGCCTTCATGCGCAGATCGGCGAAATATAATGCGCTGGTGACGATGATGGCGACGCCGAGCAAGGGAGCCGCGACCGGCAGCAGCAGGCCGCTCGCTACGATCGCGTAGGCCGGCACGAACACATAGGTGACGAAGTCGACCACGAGATCGAGCACGTCGCCCGACCAGTTCGGCTGCACGTTCTTGACGTCAAGCCGGCGCGCGATCGGACCGTCGATCGCGTCGATGATCAGAGCGACGCCCAGCCATTGAAACATCGCCGCCCAGTGCTCGCGCACGGCCTCCAGCATCGCCAGCAGCGCAATGGCCGCGCCGAAGGCGGTGAAGACGTGCACCGAGAAGGCCGCGGCGCGCATCGCCGGTCTCGGCTTCAGGGAATCCTGCTGGGTATCCATGGCTTCTGCTATCAGAACGAGGCCGGTTTGCACATAAGCCATTGCGGCGCCCGGTCGCACAATTCGCCACAAAATCACGGAAAAATAGGTGGGCTTGAATTTGCCGCCGGGCGTGTCAAATGTCGTTCCATGACAGACGCATCGACAATCTTTGACGCAGCCGTGATCGGCGGCGGACCGGCGGGACTTAGCGCGGCCATCGCGCTGGCGCAGGCGGGTGCACGGACCGCGCTGGTGGCGCGCCGCCTGCCCTATGCCGACAACCGCACCACGGCGCTGCTAGGCGCCTCCGTCGAGCTGCTGGAGAGCCTCGACGTCTGGCCGCGCTGCAAGGACAAGGCGGCCGCGCTCGAAATCATGCGCCTCGTCGACGACACCGGCCGGCTGTTCCGGGCGCCGGAGGTCCGCTTCTCCTGTCACGAGATCGGGCTCGACGCCTTCGGCTACAACATCGACAACCGCTCGCTGATGCTGGCGCTGGAAGAGCGCGCGGCCGAGCTGCCCGGGATCGTCCGTTTCGACGACGAGGCCGAAAGCGTCGTCATTGAAGCCGACGATGTCGCGATCCGCACGGCCTCCGCGCAATTCCTCGCAGCCCGCCTCGTGGTCGGCGCCGACGGCCGGCATTCGCTGTGCCGGGAGGCTGCCGGCATCGCGGTGACGCGGCGCGACCTGACGCAGACCGCGCTCACCTTCAACGTCGGCCATGCGCGGCCGCATCGCAATGTCTCGACCGAGTTCCACACGCCCCACGGGCCCTGCGTGTTCGTGCCCCTGCCCGGCAACCGCTCCAGCATCGTCTGGGTCGCGGCTCCCGCGGAAGCGGAACGGCTCCGCGGCTTAAGCGACGACGAGCTGTCCGCCGCGATCGAGAAGCAGTCGCATTCCATTTTGGGACGCATGACGGTCGAGCCCGGCCGCAACTTGTTTCCGCTGGCGATCGAACGTCCGAAATCCTTCGGCCGCGACCGCATCGCGCTGGTCGGCGAAGCCGCCCATGTGGTCCCCCCGATCGGCGCCCAGGGGCTCAACCTTGGCCTGCGCGACGCCGCCGACATTGCCAGGCTTGCGGGCGATGCCATCGCCTCGGCCGAGGATCCCGGCGCGCCCGACGTGCTCAAGCGCTACGACCGCGCCCGGCGGCCCGACATCCTGAGCCGGACCTTTGCGATCGACATCGCCAACCGCTCCCTGCTCAACGATTTCCTGCCGCTGCAGCCGGTCCGCGCCGTCGGCATGCACCTGCTCGGCGCCATCGGCCCGCTCCGGCGCTTTGCCATGCGGGAGGGGCTGACGCCGACCTGGCGGCGGTAAGCTCGCTCACGGAAACGCCAGCCGGCCGGTCTGGATCGCCCACATCACGCTGGTCAGCGTGACCACGGACGCAAACGTCCCGAGCAGCACGGCGACGGAGGCGGATTCGATCCAGGCGTCATTCTGCCGGGCGATCACGAACACGTTGAGCGCCGGCGGCAGCGAGGCCATCAGCACGGCGGTCGCGGCCCAAGGCTGCGCGAACGGGCCGAACGCCAGCATCAGGCCGAACGCTGCGAGCGGATGGATCAGCAGCTTCACCGCGACCACGCCCGGCACCTCCCACGGCACCCGATCGAACGGGCGGAGCGCCACGGTCACGCCGAGCACGAACAGCGCGGTCGGGGCTGCAGCGTTCTGGAGGAATGTGATGGTGCGGTCGAGCGCGACCGGCAGCTCGATATGCAGCGCTGCCACCGCCGCGCCAAAACAGGCCGACATGATCAGCGGGTTGAGCACGATCTGCTTCAGCACCACGCCGAAGGCATGGACGATCGAGGGATGATCGCGGTCGGACAGCTCGATCAGGAGCGGCACGATCGTGAACAGGAAGATGCTGTCGCAGCAAAAGATCAGCGCGGTCGGCGCCGAAGCCTTCGCCCCGAGCACGGCGAGCGCCAGCCCCGGCCCCATATAGCCGATGTTGCCGTAGCCGCCGGAGAGCCCCGCGAGCGTCGCCTCGCGCAGGGTCAGGCGGCCGAGAACCTTGCCGACGACGAGCGCCAGCGTGAACGCCGTAACCGTCGCCAGCGTGGTTGCGACCAGGAACGGCGGGTTGTTCAGCTCCGCAAACGGCGTCTTCGACATGATCGCGAACAGCAGCGCCGGCAGCGACACGTAGAGCAGGAAGAAGTTCATCCAGGCGAGGCCCGATTCCGGCAGGGATTTGATCTTGCCGCAGGCAAATCCGACGAAGATCAAGCCGAAATACGGTAGCGCCAGATTGAGGATATTGACCATTTCTCAAGTTTCTTCTGAAGACTTGGGAGCTATCTGCCCCTTAAGCGGACGTTAATTCGAAGTTAGGCCACTAGCATCGGCCACAATCCTGGTCTATCGACGGGGAATGATAAAAGCGCGGACCGCGAAATTTCAGATCGGACAGGTCGTTCGCCACCGGATCTTCTCGTTCCGGGGCGTGATCTTCGACATCGATCCGGAATTCAACAACACCGAGGAGTGGTGGTTGTCGATCCCTGAGGAGGTGCGGCCCCACAAGGACCAGCCGTTCTACCATCTGCTCGCGGAGAACGCGGAATCCGAATACGTCGCCTACGTGTCCGAGCAGAACCTGTTGCCCGACGAATCCGGCGAGCCGATCCGCCATTCGCAGGTCGCCGAGATCTTCATCAAGGACAAGGGCGGCGGCTACCGCCCGCGCAATCCGTCGCTGAACTGAGTTAAGCCGCCGGCAAGCGGCCAATAAAAAAGGCGCTCGGAGTGAGCGCCTTTTTCATGTCAGGGATCTGGTCCCGATTATTTCTGGCCGGCCGGAGCCGCGCCGGGCGCAGCACCGCTCTGCTCGAGCTTCTTGCGCTGCTCGTCCGCCTTCTTCTGAAGCTCTTCCTGAAGCTTCTTCTGGGTTTCCTCGAACACCTTCGGATCGGTCGGCGGACCGTCATAGGCCTTCTGGAATTCGCCGGCGAGCGGCAGCGGCAGCGTCAGCGGCGCGCCGTTGGCGTTGATCGCCTGGACAACGAGATTCTGGCCCTTCTTCATGTTGGCGATGAGCTCTGGCGTCGCTTCGTAGTCCGACATGCAGCCGTTCTGGAAGCAGATCACGTACGGGCTCTGCAACGGCGCATTGCTGTCCACGATGATGCGGGTGCCGTGCACGAGCTGCATGCCGAGCGGCAGCGTCACGCGCAGGATCTTCTTCGGCTCGCCTTCCGGTTCGATGATGACGGCGGCGATGACCGGCTGGCCCGACTCGATGCGGCCGTCCTTGCCGGTGAAGCAGACCTGCTTGGCGTTGGCGTCCTGGCCCTTGAGGCAGAACTTGGTCCAGGGGGCGTAGATCAGCTGGATCTGCTGGTCTGCCGGCTGGGCTGCGCCCTGCTGCGCCGGCGCGCCCGCGGCGGGAGGAGCCTGCTGGGCGGGCGCCTGAGCGGCCGGTGCCGGAGCCTTCGGCGCAGCCTTGGGAGCGGCTTTCGGAGCCGCCTTGGGCGCGGCGGGCGCACCGGGGGCCGGCGCCGGGGTCTGGGCCTCGGCGGCAAACGGAACGGCCAATGCCGTCGCCGTCAACAAGGCGAGAAGTCGCCCGCGCGGCCGGACGGACGCGGCCAAGTAACGGAAATTCATTGCAGAAAACCCTTTCTGAACGGGAAGTGCCCGAACCGCTCCGAAGCGCCGAACCAAGCCGCCTTGGGCGCGGCTCTCTCCCCGTCAAATGAGGCGGATAAGTGACGGGCTCGGCGCTCTTGCGCGATTGCCCGCCTTCTTAACGTGGCCGACGAAAAGATCAATGCCGACAAGCGTCTTTGGTCACTCTGGCGCCAGCGCCCCACCAAATTCCCTGTGATAGGATTCAGGTCCGCCGGTCCTCGAATCAACGTGTGCCGATGTTCATGTTCCAACGCCTTCTCGAGGGCCCCGGCATCCGCCATTGCATCATCCTCGCCTCGGCCCTCGTTATGGCCCTCGGCGCCGGGCTGCCGGCCAGCGCACGGGCCGAGGAGGCCCATGCCATCGCCATGCACGGCAAGCCGGCGATGCCCGCCGATTTCACCCACATGCCCTACGCCAATCCCGATGCGCCCAAGGGCGGCCGGCTGACCTGGGGCATTCTCGGCACCTTCGACAGCCTCAATCCGTTCATCGTGAAGGGATTGGCGGTGCAGCCGATCCGCGGCTACGTGGTCGAAAGCCTGCTTGCGCGCGGCCAGGATGAGTCGTTCACGCTCTACGGCCTGCTCGCCAGATCGGTCGAGACCGACGACGAGCGGAGCTACGTCACGTTCCGCCTCGATCCCCGCGCCCGGTTCTCCGACGGCAAACCGGTGCTCGCGGAGGACGTGCTGTTCTCCTGGCAGCTCTTGCGCGACCACGGCCGACCGAACCTTCGGCAATACTATGCCAAGGTCGCCAGGGCCGAGGCGCCCGATCCTCTCACCGTCCGCTTCGACCTCACCGGCGCCAACGACCGGGAATTGCCGCTGATCCTCGGCCTGATGCCGATCCTGCCGAAGCACGCGGTCGATGTCGCGACCTTCGAGGAGACGACGCTGACCGGGCCGGTCGGCTCCGGCCCGTATCGCGTCACCGCGGTGCGGCCCGGCGCCAGCGTGACGCTCAAGCGCAATCCCGACTATTGGGGCCGCGACCTCGCCATCAATCGCGGCCTCTACAATTTCGACGAGATCAGGCTCGACTTTTTCCGCGAGGCCAACGGCCAGTTCGAGGCCTTCAAGCGCGGCCTCTACGATTTCCGCGTCGAGAACGAGCCGCTGCGCTGGCACGACGGCTATGATTTTCCGGCCGTCAAAAGCGGCGAGGTGATCCGCGACACCGTCAAGCCCGGCGTGCCGCAGCCCTCGGAATTCCTGGTCTTCAACACCCGCCGTCCGATGTTCGCCGACATCCGCGTGCGAAAGGCGCTGACGCTGCTGTTCGATTTCGAGCTGGTCAACCGCAACTACTTCTTCTCGCTCTACTCGCGCGTCGCCGGCTATTTCGCCGGCTCGGACCTGTCGGCCTATGGCAGGCCTGCGGACGCGCGCGAGCGCGAGCTGCTCAAGCCGTTCGCCGCACAGATTCCGCCCGATGTCATGGACGGCAGCTACCGCCTGCCGGTGACCGACGGCTCCGGCCGCGACCGGGCCACGCTACGCGCCGCGCTGAAACTGTTGTCGGAGGCCGGCTACGATCTCGACGGCACCGTACTGCGCAACCGCACGACCAAGGCGCCCTTCACGTTCGAGATCCTGGTCACGACCCGCGACCAGGAGCGCATCGCGCTCGCCTTCCAGCGCGACCTCAGGCGCGCCGGCATCGAGCCGAGCGTACGGTCGGTAGATCCCGTGCAATTCGACCAGCGCCGGCTCGCTTACGAGTTCGACATGATCCAGAACCGCTGGGACCAGTCCCTGTCGCCCGGCAACGAGCAGTATTTCTATTGGGGCAGCGCCGCCGCCGACAATCCGGGCACCCGCAACTACATGGGCGCCAGGGATCCGGCGGTCGACGCCATGATCGCCGCCCTGCTGGAGGCCCGTGAACATACGGCCTTCGTCTCGGCGGTGCGCGCGCTGGACCGCGCCCTGATCGCGGGCTTCTACACAATCCCCCTGTTTAACGTATCCGAGCAATGGATCGCGCGCTGGAATCGGATAGAACGGCCAAAGGCCACTGCGCTGTCCGGCTACCTGCCGGAGACCTGGTGGTCGAAGGGTGAGCCTTAGGGCCAGTCAAGCGAAGTGACGCCGTGAACCAGCAAGCCGTATCGCCGACGCTCGACACGCTGTTCCAGCGCACGCTGATGCGGCAGCCGCACGCGACCGCCCTGCTCGACCCCCTCAACAAGGCGCGCGTGACCGGGCGCCAGCCGCGGCGGCTGAGCTATGCCGAGGCCGATACCGCCATCGAGGCGCTGTCGGCCTATTTCGTCGAATCGGGCCTGCCGGCCAATTCCGTCATCGCAATCCAGCTGCCGAACACGGTCGAGTTCGTGCTGACGGTGCTCGCCGCCCATCGCGCCGGTCTCGTCGTCGCCGTGCTGCCGCTGCTCTGGCGCCACGCGGAACTGACCGCTGCGCTCAACCGCACCGCCGCGCGCGCCATCGTCACTATGAGCAGGGTCGACGGCGTCAGCTATTCCGACCTCGCGATGCACGCTGCGGCCGAGGCGTTCTCGATCCGCCATGTCTGCGGCTTCGGCACCGACCTGCCCGAAGGCATGGCCTCGCTCGACGAGGTCCTGGCCCGCCCGCCCGGCACCACGCGCGCCGTGATCCAGGACGGCCGCAAGGCGGCGATGATCTCCTTCGACGTCACGGCGGAAGGCTTTCGCCCGGTGCCGCGGCCGCATTTCAGCCTGATCGCCGGGGGCCTTGCGATGTCGCTGGAGGCCGACATCAAGCAGGGCGCAACCGTGATGGCGGCGTTCACGCCGATGTCGTTCGCCGGCCTCGCCTCCTCGCTCGCGGTGTGGCTGCTCTCGGGCGGCGCGCTGGCGCTGCATCATCCGTTCGAGAACGACGTGCTGGAGCAGCAGATCAACGAGCATGAATGCGAGGTGCTGATCGCGCCCGCGCAGCTCGCGCTGCGGCTCGGCGATTCCGACCTGGCGGCGCGGATGCCTACCTTACGCAACGTTATCGGCCTGTGGCGCGCGCCGGAACAGGTGGCGGCAAGCGATGCCTGGATCGCGCCGCATGCGCCGCTGACCGACGTCTATCTGTTCGGCGAGGCCGGATTGTTCGGCGCCCGCCGCGGCGAGGACGGCATGCCTGTTGCGGTGATGCCGGGGCCGCACGGCGCCCCGCGCGAACAGTCCGGCTCCTCCATCGCCGGCGAGATCCTGCTGACGCCGAAGGGCACGCTCGGCCTGCGCGGGGCGATGGTGCCGATCGCGGTCTATGCCCCGCCGCAGCCCGTCGGCGAGACGCTGATCGCGCAGCCGCCGCGCGACTATGTCGACACCGGCTATGCGGCGCGGCTCGACCGTCCGAGCGGTGCGATCTGCATCACCGCGCCGCCCTCGGGCATCATGGCCGTCGGCGGCTACCGCTTCCTCTCCAACGATCTCCAGGAATGGGCGCGCCGGCTCGGCCAGGGCGCCCTGCTCACCGCGCTGCCCGACCGCCTCTCCGGTCACCGGCTGGCGGGCCGGGCCCAGGACAACGCCCGCGCCCGCGAGGCGCTCAACGAGCTTGGGCTTAACCCCCTGATGGTTGAGGCTTTTCGCGACCGCTCCGGGGCGGCCTAGGCGCACTTTCGACCCATTCGTTGACGCTGCATTAAGGCGGCCAAACTAGTACCCGGAATCAGAGCTGAGTGATACGGCGGCCTTTGAAACGGCGTTGACGGACCTTTTTCTTGGTCCAGACGAAGGGCTCGGCTCTGTCGTTGTATGCGTTGACGTAGGCATCGATGTGTTCCTGAAGCTGCTTGAGGCTCGTGAAGGAGGTGCCGCTGAGCGACTGCCCCTGCAAGATGGAAAACCATACTTCGACCTGATTGAGCCATGACGCACTTGTCGGCGTGAAATGAAATTGCACGTTGGGGTGGGCCTTGAGCCAGTCCTCGTTCTTTTTATGGGTGTTGAGGTTGTCGAGGATGACGTGAAGCTTGCGGTTCGGAAAAGCGCGGTGACGCTGTTCATGAAATCGAGAAACTCGACGCGGCGCCGGCGTTTTGAATGGGTCGCGATGATCTTTCCGGTGGCGACTTCGAGCGCCGCAAACAATGTTGTGGTGCCATGCCGCTTGTAATCGTGGCTTTGGCCGGTCAAGGCGCGGCCATTGGGCAACTTCAGATAACCCTGCGCTCGCTCCAAAGCCTGGATCGAGGGCTTCTCGTCCACGCACAGCACAATGGCCTTCGCCGGCGGCGCGACATAGAGGCCGACAACATCGGCGGCTTTGGCCGTAAAGTTCGGGTCGTTGCTCTCGCACCAGGACTTGCGAGCCACCAGGTCAATCTTGTGGCTGCGCAGGAACCGCCAGACATATTGGACATCGACATCGCCCAGCGCCTCGGCCAGCAGGGGGCCGGTCCAGCGCGCAAACCCTTGCGGTGGCGGCTTATCCAGCAGCTTCAGAATCCGCTTGTCGGTCGTCTTCGTATAGATCGGCTGCTTGCCAGGCCGCGGCTTGTCTTGCAGCCCTTCAAGGCCATGGTCGGCATAGCGATGCCGCCAAAGGCTGACAATCCGCGGCTGGACCCCAACTTCCTTGGCGATCGACCGGGTGCTGCGCCCATCCGCCGCCAACAGAACTATCCGCGCCCGCTTCAAATCGCGCTGCAACGTCACCGGTGAGCGACAGCACGCCTCAAGCACCTTGCGATCTTTCCTCGAAAGGTGGACTTCTCTTGCTTCGGGTATCATCCCGACCTTGAATCACGACTCACGTTCCAAGAAAAGTGGGTACTAGATTGCGCAGCATCTGTCGCGTGATCAGAGTTTGCGATGTCCCAGGCGGGCCCGATCCTTTTTGTGTCCAATGCCGAGCGCCCCGCCTTCGTTGCGGCGCTGGACGAGGCCCGTCTCTTCCCCGTGGTCGACACCGACTGGGCCAGCGCGGTGCGCGCGGTCGAGCAGGTGCAGCCGGCCGCGGTTCTCGCCGCAATGAACAGCGGATATGAGCCGCATCTGGCGCTGCTCGCCAAGAAGATCGCCGACCAATCGCTTTACCTGCCCTTCGTGGCCCTGGACGCGGCGGGCACGCTGCCTCACAACGCCCTGCCCTTCTCCTCGCGCGGCAATTCCGACCGCCTGAGCGCGCGGCTGCGCGGCGCGCTGCGCGTGCGCACCCTTCATGCCACCGTGCTGCGCCGGCTGCCGGAGGCGAAGGTCGCGCTGCCGGAGAGCGACCCGTCGCGCGATGCCACCGTGCTCCTGATCGGCCGCGGCGCGGCCTATCCCGCACTCTCCGTCGCGCTCGGTGAGCGCGTCGGTGTCATCGGCGCGCTCTCGATCGAGGCCGCAGCCAAGCATCTCAACACTCGCGATATCGATGGCGTCGTGCTCGCGGAAGGTTTTACCGCGCGCGTCATCGACGCCTTCCTCACGGTGCTCGCCGAAGACACCCGCTTCCGCAGCCTGCCCGTGGTCGTCACGGCGCACCAGCTCGTGCAGACCTACGACCTGCCTAATCTCGAGCTCATTCCGGGCGAGCCGGCGAAGGTCGCCGCCAACGCGCTGCCGCTGATCCGCCAGCACGCGATGGAAGCGCAACTGAGCCGCACGCTGCGCTCGATCGACGCCGGCGGCTGGCTCGATCCGCGCAGCGGCCTGCTTACGACGGAAGCCTTTGCCCGCGACTTCTCCAGGGCGGTCGAGCAGACGCTCGCCCGCGGCGGCGGCCTGTCGGTGGCGCGCTTCGCCTTCGATCCCTCAAATCCCCGCGCACAACTGGATGCTGCGCGCATCCTGAGCCGCCTGATGCGGCAGATGGATTTCGGCGCGGCGCAGAAGGACGGCTCGGTCATCGTCGTGTTCGCCGAGACCGACTTCCGCACCGCCCACATGATCGCCCGCCGTCTCTCCGCGGTGATGCGGCACACCTCCAACGGCAAGCACGAGATGCGCAGCGATCCGGTGGTCAGCGTGGACTCGCTGTCGTCGTCGGATACGGCCAGGTCGTTGCTGGCGCGGCTGTCCGCCGACGCCTCGCGCGCGGCGTCGTAGTCATTCGCCAGCGTTCAATAATCCAATACGCGTCTTGATGTCCGCCGTCGGGCCTCGGCCGCTCACGTCATCATGAGCTTGATCTGGCCGTCCTCAACGGCTCCCATCGCGAGAGCGTCGCGAGCCATCTTTTCGACGGCCGGCCAATTCGCGAGAAGGTATTTTTGCGCCTGCGCCTTGGTTGGGAGCGTTGTCTGCAGAACACAGGTCTGCCGCGCGTTCCCGTTCGCGATCTGAAAGGACACGGCTTGGGGCCCTTCTTTGAGCTCTTGCTCGGTGGGCTTGGGAAACTTGCGCATGCGGCTCCTTCTCGGGGCTCAGCGAACGGGTGCGGTGACCCCGGACGCTTGATCGGCGCGGGCCATCCCGGCCGCGATCTTCCTGGCTTTCGCCAGGCGATTCGACTCGCGGCTGGGCTGCGTGTTGCGGACTGCCTCAGTCAGCATCTCGCGAAGCTCTGCCTTCGTCTTGGGTGGTTGCCGTGGACTCGACTTCTGCCAATTGGTCATACCCCTATATGGGGATGCTCGCGCTAAATGCCACTCTTCGCGTTCGTGTTGGCCGATAGAGCGGGCGTGGCCAGGAGAAAACCGACAGAATCGTGCAGGAGTTCGTAGGCGCGGTCGACGATATCGTCGAGGGATATGGTCTTGGCGAACATGCGTTGCGCCTCAGCCAGCAACTGCTCGCGGGTCGGCATGCTGGACAGGCGCAAGTCGGCACGGTGCTGCAACAGACTGAGCGCGTCCCGGACCGATAATTCAGTCTCGTGGATCGACGTTCTGATCGCCAGCGCGATGTGCTCGGGATCAAAGCGAGCGGCGAGCTGCTCGGCCGCTTGCTTGACCACGCGCGATCCCAAACGATGCTCATTGCGCAGAACCTGCCGGGGCGGCAACTTCAGATCCCAGACGATCCCGAGCCAGGACAAGGCGACCAGGGCATAGTAGGTCAGATCGACCTCATACCAGTAGAAGCCCTGCCGGGCGCTGGCCTGGTAGGCGTGATGGTTGTTGTGCCACCCCTCGCCCATCGTCAGCAGGGCGAGCAGCCAGTTGTTGCGGGAATCGTCGCCGGTCACATACCGCCTGCGTCCGTGAACATGTGCGAGGGAGTTGATGCAGAATGTCGCGTGATACAGAACCACGGTGCTCCACATAAATCCGACCACGAGCCCCGACCACCCGGCAATCAGGAAGCACAGACCCGCGAGCACGACGGCCGGCAACAGCTCCAGCCGGTGCAGCCACATCAACTCGGGATACGACGCCAGATCCGATACCTTCACGAGGTCGGTCGCATCGTGCTGCCGGTAAAAGATCCAGCCGAGATGACTGTACACGAAGCCCTTGTGCCGGGGTGAATGGACATCTTGCGCCGTATCCGAGTGAAGATGATGATGGCGGTGCTTGGCAGCCCACCAAAGCACGCTTTTCTGGGCGCTGCTCTGGGCAAGGAAGGCAAGGATGAACTGGAACGCCCGGCTTGTGGCGTAAGCCCGATGCGAGAAGTACCGGTGATATCCGGCCGTGATGCCGAACATGCGCAGCCAATACAGGGCAACGCAGATTGCAACGGCTTGCCACGAGACGCCCGACCAGATCGCCGCGAGGCATCCCGCGTGGATCAATACAAACGGCAGGACCTGCGGATACATGACGTCGTCGTGTTCCTGATCTGAATCCTGGCCTGAATCGATATTGATAGACACGCTCGCGACCTCAGCTGTTTCGATGGGCGGGCCTACCCGCAACCGATGCAAAAAAACCCGCGGCCGGTAAACCAGTCGCGGGTCGAGAGAACCAGAAGCTCTGCCAGTACATCCGTGGTCAAAGCAACATAGTACCGATTGCGGTAGCCTAGACGGCGCGCAGATTTTCCGCAGCAGACTTGCCGGTCCGGCGGTCCGCGACGATTTCGAAGGAAACCTTCTGGCCCTCGTTGAGGGTGCTCATGCCGGCGCGTTCAACTGCGCTGATATGAACGAAAACATCCTGGCCGCCCTGGTCCGGCTGAATGAAGCCGAAACCCTTTTGGCCGTTAAACCACTTCACAGTTCCCGTATTCATGGGGTCGTCCTTTAACATAGATAAGTCTTTGGAACCGCGCTCAAGAGCACAGTTAGCGAATTCGAGATCTGGAGGGAGGGTCGTCAGTCAGGCACGCTTATCAGCGGCGAGGCCAAGTCGTTCGGCCGAAACTCGATGGCTTGAGTATGGCTATTGTTCGGGCATTCCGCAAGGGGCCATATGTCGCTGTTTTCGGACCTATATGTCCGGTTGGCGGCCTCCGGGCTCGCTGTATTCACCGCATGATGAACCCGCCGTCGACCGAGATGGACTGGCCGGTCACGTAGCTGGCTGCGTCGCTGCACAGCCATAACACCGCGCTCGCAATTTCCTCGGGGCGGCCGACCCGTCCCATCGGCACGCTCTTCTCCAAGGCCTTGAGCGCATCGCCCTGGCCGGCGGCAACCATCTGGTCGGCCATCGGTGTCCAGATCAGCCCGGGGCAGATGGCGTTGATACGGATGCCGCGTGCCGCATATTCGAGCGCCGCGCTCTTGGTGAAACCAAGGACGCCGTGCTTGGCGGCGTGATAGATGCCGCGCTCGGCGCCTCCCACAAGTCCCCCGAGAGACGAGCAATTGACGATCGCACCGCTGCCCTGCTTGCGCATCTGTTGCAGCTCGAATTTCATGCAGCTCCATTCGCCGCGGAGATTGATCCCCATGACGCGGTCGTAGTCCTCGCGGGTCGTGTCGGCGGTCTCTGCGAGGACATTCTGGACGCCCGCATTGTTGTAGGCGGCATCGAGCCTGCCGAAGACGGAAACGGTCTGCGCCACCATGGCCTCGACCTGCGCGTCATTGGAGACGTCGCAGCGGATGGCGATGGCCTTGTGACCCCGGGTGACCAGCTCGCCTGCCGCGGCCCGCACCGCGTCCTCGTTCCAGTCCGCCAGTGCAACGGACGCTCCGGATTCCGCGAAAGCCTTTGCCGTGGCGAGGCCCAACCCGGACGCGGCACCGGTCACCAGCGCAACCTGTCCCTCGAATGAAATGTTCATGGATATCTCTCCTGTCGGGTCGTCGTACGTGCCGTCAGCGCTGCGTACGTGCAGCTTCCGCCTGCGGGTAACGGTCGCCTGTGATGGTGATCTGCGCGACCGCGGCGTCGATGTGCCTGATATCGTCGGGTGTCAGCGCGACCGCGGCCGCAGCGATGTTTTCGTCGAGACGGCCGAGCTTGGTCGTGCCGGGGATCGGGACGATCCACGGCTTCTGCGCCAGCAGCCAGGCCAATGCGATCTGCGCCGGCGTGGCACGTTTCCGGGCACCGATCTGAGCCAGCAGGTCGACGACCGGCCGGTTCGCCTTGCGGGCCTCGGGCGTAAAGCGCGGCAAGCCGGCGCGGTTGTCATTGGCGCCGAAGCTGGTGGTCTCGTCGATCTTGCCGGTGAGGAAGCCCCTGCCCAGTGGACTGAAGGGGACGAAGCCGATCCCCAGCTCCCCGCAAGCCGGCAACACCTCCGTCTCGGGCTGACGCCACCAGAGGGAGTATTCGCTCTGGATCGCCGCGATCGGCTGGACCGCGTGCGCACGGCGGATGGTAGCGGCGCCGGCCTCGCTGAGGCCGAAATGCCTGACCTTGCCCGCGGCGATCAGATCCTTCACCGCGCCGGCGACGTCCTCGATCGGGACATTGGGATCGACGCGGTGCTGATAGAACAGGTCGATGGCCTCAACCCGCAACCGCTTCAACGAGCCTTCGGCCGCCTGCCGGATCCGTTCGGGGCGGCTGTCCAGCCCGCCGGAACGCCGCGCGTCGGCGGGACCGAGATCGTGGCCGAACTTGGTCGCGATGACGACGTCTTTCCGGACCGGCTGCAGCGCCTCGCCCACCAACTCCTCGTTGGTGAACGGGCCGTAGACTTCGGCGGTGTCGAAGAAGGTGACACCGCGCTCCACCGCCGCCCGGACCAGCGCGATCATCTCGTGCCGTTCCGGCGCCGGGCCGCGATGATAGTTCAGGCCCATGCAGCCGAGGCCAATGGCCGAGACCGCTAGGCCGCTGTCGCCAAGCTTGCGCATCTGCATGTTCGGTCTCCTGGTCATGTCGCCAACCGAGGGCGCGACATCACTTGCGATACTGTTCGTCGCTGACCTTCTCCATCCAGTCGACATTCTTGCCGTTGAGCGATTCCGTGATGGCGATATGCGTCATCGCGGTTGTCGCGGTGGCGCCGTGCCAGTGTTTCTCGCCGGGCGGAAACCAGACGACGTCGCCGGGGCGGATTTCCTCGATCGGTCCCCCCTCGCTTTGCACCCAGCCCAGGCCGGACGTGACGATCAGGGTTTGGCCGAGCGGATGGGTGTGCCACATGGTTCGGGCGCCGGGTTCGAAAGTTACTTGACCGCCGCTCAGACGTATCGGGTCACCCAGCTGAAAGAGCGGATCGACACGGACCGTGCCGGAGAACCATGCTTCGGGGCCCTTGCCGGAGGGGCGTGAGCCGTTGGGTTTGATATCCATAGTTGCTTGCCTTCCCGTTGTCGGGCCAGTCTCGTCCGAGGCCCTCGCAAAGCCCGCGTGCGACGATGCCAGCATGGCCAATCCGGCAGCGCCTGACAGCATGCTCCGTCGCGTCAGCGCGCTCGGGGCGTCCGCAGCGCTGCTCTCGCATTGCCGGAAGGGAATGTCCGATCGATCCATATGCCGAACTCGCCTCACCTCGCGGGACTGCGCCATATCTAATGCGTGCGGCTATGCGGACTAGCCACTATGATCGGCATGGACTTATAAGGAGGATCGATAAATGCAGCGCGGAAATCTCGACGACCTCGCGGCCTTCCTGATCGTCGCCCGCGAAGGCAGCTTTACGAGAGCCGCCGCGAAGCTTGGCATTTCGCAGTCCGCGCTCAGCTACACCATCAAGGAGCTCGAGGCGCGGCTGAAACTGCGCCTGTTGACGCGCACCACGCGCAGCGTGTCGCCGACGGCCGCGGGTGAACGTCTGTTGCGCAACGTGGGGCCACGGATCGCGGAGATCGAGACCGAACTCGTCGCCTTGACCGAGCTCCGGGAAAAGCCCTCCGGTACCATTCGCATTACGGCGACCGAATATGCCACCGACGCCGTCCTTCTGCCGAAGCTAGCGAAGCTGTTACGAGAATATCCCGACATCAAGCTCGAGATCGTCAGCGACTCCGGACTAACGGATATCGTCGCGCAACGTTTCGATGCCGGCGTGCGGGATGGCGAGCAAGTCGCGAGGGACATGATTGCTGTGCGAATCGGCCCCGACGCGCGCATGGCCGTCGTCGGCGCTCCGTCCTATTTCCGGAGCCGGTCGGAGCCGAAGAAGCCTTCGCAACTGGTCGAGCACAATTGCATCAATCTGCGCTTGCCGACCCATGGCGGATTGTACTCCTGGGAGTTCGAAAAGGGCTCTCGCGAGTTGAAGGTTCGGGTCGACGGCCAATTGGTCTTCAACACCACCACCCAGATGCTCCAGGCGGCGCTTGCGGGCCTGGGGCTGGCTTATCTGCCGGAGGGCCTGGTGCGGTCCCACATCAACAAGGGGCGCCTCAAGAGGGTGCTGGAGGACTGGTGCCCTCCCTATCCCGGCTACCACCTCTACTACCCGAGCCGGCGCCAGCCCTCAGCCGCCTTTGCACTCCTTGTCGAGGCGCTCCGCCACCGGGACTGAGATGTCACCTCGGCCAAGCGCCAATGGCGGTGAGATACGGCTTATGTGGCCGCTTCGCGAACACATCCTTCGCCGCGGGCATTGCCGAAAACACGTTAGGCCAGCCGACATAGAACGCCAGTTGCGTGATGGCTTCCGAAGCCTCCGTCTGGGTCAGGCCGTTGTCTATCGCCCTGTTGAGGTGCGGCGTGAGCTGCGCCATCTGCCCGTTGGCGATCAACGCGCTGACAGTGACGAGACTGCGGTCCCTGGGCGCGAGGTCCGGACGCAGCCAAAGATCACGAAACAACACGTCGGTGGTGTACTGCACGACGCCCGGAAAGGACGCGCCGAACTGTTCCTGGACGAACGCAGCACGTTGCGCCTCGGCAGCCTCGTCGAGCGGCAACGGCGTCACCGAGACGACCGGAAGCTGCGCGGCGCCGATGTCGCGGGCGGCAAAGACGTCCTTGGCAACGGCGACGGCCGACATCGCATTGGCCCAGCCGGCGTAGAAGGCGAGATGAGTGATGATCTCCGAAATCTCGCGCGGCTTGACACCGTTATCGAGCGCAAGATTGAAATGATACGGCATCTCGATCGTCTGATTGCGCGCGATCAGCGCTGCCAACGTGACGATGCTGCGGTCGCGCGGCGCGAGGCCGGGCCGTTTCCAGACATCTCCGAGGAGACGGTTCTGCGTGTAGGCCTCAAGTACAGGGGAAACCTTCCGAACATCCGCATAGGTGAGCGCGGGCTTTGATCCGGTCATGGCGGCAGTCTCCTCCGTGCGGGCCGATGGCATGGCCGTCAGCGCAAGCAATGCGACGACCGCGGCTTGCAGTTTCATGACGGATCTCCTGTACACTGCAGTTGCTTCCCGGGCGCACGCGCGCCGGCGGGCGTGATCGCCCTTCGCAAGCTTGTTATAGGCGATGGTCCGCCGTGCGATTAGATGACGCAATTCGCATGGACTTATCGACCAGGCTTATGAATTGGTCCGTGCCCCGCGCCAAACTTGAATGATGGCCGGCCAGGAAAGAACTGGGTCCCGGCTCTGCGCTCCGCTTCGCTGCGCTTGTCCGGGACACGATGACCGCTAGGCCGCCTTCTTGGCCTGCGCGAGTTGTGCGAGCTGCCGCATGATCTCGGTGGTGCCGGCGAGCCGATCTTCCGGCGTTTCCCAGTCTTGCAGGAACACCACCTTCATGTCGGGCCGCACCTTCGCAGCCTGGCCGTGGCTGCGGATGAACGTCACCAGGCGATCGGGATAGGCGAACGAATTGTCGCGGAAGGCGATGACGGCGCCCTTCGGGCCGGCGTCGATCTTCTCGACATTGGCCCTGCGGCAGAACGCCTTGATCGCGGCGACCTTGAAGAGATAGCGCACCTCGTCGGGCAACACGCCAAAGCGGTCGCGCATCTCGGCACCAAAATTCTCGATCTCCTCCTCGGTGTCGAGATCGGCCAGGCGCCGGTAGAGCGACAGACGGACCGAGAGATCGCTGACGTAATCCTCCGGGATGAGCACGGGCATGCCGATCGTGATCGACGGCGACCAGCGGTCGGCGGCGGGCTCGGAGACGCCGGCCTTGAGGTTGACGATCGCCTCCTCCAGCATCGATTGATAGAGCTCGAAGCCGACCTCCTTGATGTGACCGGACTGCTCCTCGCCGAGGAGATTGCCGGCGCCGCGGATGTCGAGGTCGTGCGAGGCGAGCTGGAAGCCCGCGCCCAGCGTCTCCAGCGATTGCAGCACGGTGAGCCGGCGCTCCGCCTGCGTCGTGATCTTCTGCTGCGCCGGCAGCGTGAACAGCGCGTACGCCCGGAGCTTCGAGCGGCCGACGCGGCCGCGGAGCTGATAGAGCTGGGCAAGGCCGAACATGTCGGCGCGGTGCACGATCAGCGTGTTGGCGTTGGGAATGTCGAGGCCGGATTCGACGATCGTGGTCGACAGCAGGATGTCGAACTTGCCGTCGTAGAACGCGGTCATGATGTCCTCGATCACCGCGGGCGGCATCTGCCCGTGCGCGACCGCGACCTTCATCTCCGGCACGTTCTTGTCGAGGAAGTCCTTGACCTCGGCGAGGTCGTCGATGCGCGGCACGACGTAGAACGCCTGGCCGCCGCGATAGCGCTCGCGCAAGAGCGCCTCGCGGATCATCAAGGGATCGTGCGGGGCGACGAAGGTGCGCACCGCAAGGCGGTCGACCGGAGGCGAGGCAATGATCGAGAGTTCGCGGACGCCGGTGAGCGCGAGCTGCAGCGTGCGCGGGATCGGCGTTGCCGACAGCGTCAGCACGTGCACCTCGGAGCGAAGCGCCTTCAGCCGTTCCTTGTGAGTGACGCCAAAATGCTGCTCCTCGTCGACGATGACGAGGCCGAGATCGCGGAACTTGATCGCCTTGCCGAGCAACGCGTGGGTGCCGACGACGATGTCGACGGAACCGTCCGCAATGCCCTTCTTGACCTGGTTCAGCTCCTTGGTCGGGATCAGGCGCGAGGCCTGCGCCACGTTCACCGGAAAGCCCTTGAAACGCTCGGTGAAGGTTCTTGCGTGCTGGCGCGCCAGCAGCGTGGTCGGCACCACGACAGCGACCTGCTTGCCTTCGAGCGCCACGGCAAAGGCCGCGCGCAAGGCCACCTCGGTCTTGCCAAAGCCGACGTCGCCGCAGATCAACCGGTCCATGGGACGGCCGAGTTCGAGATCCTTCAGGGTCGATTCGATCGCCCCTAGCTGGTCCTCGGTCTCGTCATAGGGGAAGCGCGCACAGAACTCGTCATAGAGGCCCGGCTGCACCGGCAGCTTGGGCGCCTCGTGCAGATGGCGCGCGGCGGCGATCTTGATCAGCTCGCCCGCGATCTCGCGGATGCGGTTCTTGAGTTTCGCCTTGCGGGTCTGCCAGCCGCTGCCGCCGAGACGATCGAGCTCGACCGTGGTCTGGTCGGAGCCGTAGCGCGACAGCAGCTCGATGTTCTCGACGGGGAGGAACAGTTTCGTTTCGGCGGCATAGTGCAGCTCGAGACAATCATGCGGCGCGCCGGCGACGTCCAGCGTTTGCAGGCCGACGAACCGGCCGATGCCGTGATCGACGTGGACGACGATGTCGCCCGCGGCAAGGCTCGTCACCTCCGAGATGAAATTGTCGAGCTTGCGGCTCGCCCTGCGCGGCCGCACCAGGCGGTCGCCGAGAATGTCCTGCTCGCTGATGAGCGCAATCTCGTCGGTCTCGAAGCCGCTGTCGAGGCCGAGCACGGCGAGCATGGTCTCGTTGCGCGGGGTCGCCTGCACCGTGCGCCAGCTGTTGACGCTGGTGGTGTGAGCCAGCTTGTGGTCGCGCAGCATCGAGGTCATGCGGTCGCGCGAGCCTTCGCTCCACAGCGTGATCACGACCTTCTTGCGCTGCGCCTGCAAGGCCATCACGTGGCTAACCACGGATTCGAACACGTTGACGGTGGTGTCGTTGCGCTCCGGCGCGAAGTCGCGGCCCTTGCGCGCGCCGGCATCGACGATGCTGGTGCCATCCGCCGGCACGGAGAATTGCGTCAGGCGCGCCAGCGGGACGTCGCCGAGGCGCCTGGTCCACTCCTCTTCGGTGAAATACAGCCGGTCCGGCGGCAGCGGCTTGTAGATGGCGCCGCCGCCCGGATGCTCCATGGCCTCGCGGCGGGCCTGGTAATAGTCGAGGATCTGCTTGAAGCGCTCGCGGACGGCGTCCTCGGCCTGCGGCTCGATCGCGATCGCTGCGCCTTGCAGATAGTCGAACAGCGTATCCATCCGGTCCTGGAACAGCGGCAGCCAGTGCTCCATGCCGGGATGGCGGCGGCCTTCGCTGACGGCCTCGTACAGCGCATCGTCGCGCTCGGGCGCGCCGAACTCGGCGACATAGCCCATGCGGAAGCGGCGGATGGTGTCCGTGACGAGCTGGAATTCGGAGACGGGCACCAGATCGAGCGAGCGCATGTCGAGCAGCGTGCGCTGGGTCTCGGCGTCGAAGGAGCGGATCGATTCCAGGCTGTCGCCGAAGAAGTCGAAGCGCACGGGCTGGTCGAGACCGGCCGGAAACAGGTCCAGAATGCCGCCGCGCACGGCGTATTCGCCGGGCTCGCGCACGGTCGACGAGCGGTTGTAGCCGTTGTGCTCGAGCCAGGCGATGATGGTGTCCATCGGCACGACATTGCCGGGGGCGACCGACAGCGCCTGCGCCGCGACGAGCTCGCGCGCGGGCACGCGCTGCACGATTGCGTTGACCGTGGTCAGCACGATCAACGGCTTGTCGCTGCCGGTCAGCGGCGCAAGCCGCGCCAGCGTGGTCAGGCGCTGGGCCAAAATGCCACCATGCGGCGAGACGCGGTCATAGGGCTGGCAGTCCCAGGCCGGGAAGGTCAGCACCGGCAGATCGGGCGCGAAGAATTGCAGCGCGCGTTCGAGCTGCTGCATCCGCGCGCCGTCGCGGCAGACCACCGCAAGGCTGACGGCCGGCTTCTTCGGCCGCGCCGCGATGGCGCGCGCCAGATCCGAGATGACGAGGCCTTCGGCACCTTCCGCGACATTGGCAAGCGTCAGGGCGCGGCCGGGCGTGAGCAGCTCGGCCGGCGACTTCATCCCCTGCTTCATAAATCGCCGTCCGTAATCGGGAACGCCTTGATACGGGCAAATAGCGCGCCGGTGACATCGGCCGGCAGCACCTTGTCGCCGGTGATGGCGGCATAGAGGTCGGGATCGTTGACCTCGAGCAGGTGCTCGAGCTCGTCGAGCTCGGCATCGGACAGATTGCCGATCTCGGCGTCCGCGAAGCGGCCGAGGATCAGGTCCATCTCGCGCGTGCCGCGGTGCCAGCAGCGGAACAGCAGCCGCTTGCGGCGGTCGTCCAGCCCGTTGCTCGATCGTGTCGTTCCCGTCATGTCTCAATTCCAGTCAAACGCCAAAAGCCCGGACGTGCCGGGCGGGCGTGATATAGCTACTTGGGGGGCCGGTGTCAGCTCTTTGTTGTGGCACTGCCGTCTGCCAATTCGTCATGGCCGGGCTTTATCCCGGCCATCCCCGCAGAGCCGTGAAAAAAGACGTGGATGCACGGCATAAAGCCGGGCATGACGGGCCGAAACGATCCTAGATTCCCCCGATGCGCCCCAGCCTGCTCAATCCGCTGTTTGCTCCCGTGACCAGCCTGCCCGGCGTCGGTCCGAAGCAGGACAAGCTGCTGCAGTACCTGCTCAGCCGCAACGAGACGCCGCGGCTGGTCGATCTGTTGCTGCACCTGCCGAGCCAGGTCATCGACCGCCGCGCCCGGCCGAAGATTCGCGACGCCGTGCAGGGAACCATGGTGACGCTGGAGGTGACCGTCGACCGCCACCGCCCGCCCCCGCCGCGCAACGCGCGGGCGCCGTATCTGGTCTACGCCAGCGACGAGACCGGCGACGTCGTGCTGACCTTCTTCCGCGCCAAGCCCGGCTATGTCGAAAAGCTGCTGCCAATGGGGTCGAAGCGCTACGTCTCCGGCACGCTCCAGATGTATGACGGCATCCCCCAGATCGTGCATCCCGACCGCGTGCTGGACGAGGAGGCGATTTCAAAACTCTCAGGCATCGACCCGGTCTATCCGCTGACGGAGGGCCTCGCGCTCGGCTCGCTGCGCCGCGCGATCGCGCAAGCGCTTCAGAAATTGCCTGCCTTGCCCGAATGGATCAGCCCGGAGGTGATGCGCCGCTGCCACTTCCCGCCAATCGCGGAAGCCCTCACCCGCGTGCATCAGCCGGTCGAGCTCACGGACATTTTGCCCGATCGGCCGTTCTGGTCCCGCCTCGCCTTCGACGAACTGCTGGCCGGCCAGCTCGCGCTGGCCCTGATCCGCGCGCAATTGCGCCGCCCGGCCGGCATACGCAATGCCGGCGACGGGCATCTGCGCAACAAGATCATCGACGCGCTGCCCTATGCGCTCACGCCGTCCCAGCGCGACGCCGCCGCGGCGATCGCGAGCGATCTGCAACAGCCGGTGCGCATGCTGCGCCTGCTCCAGGGCGACGTCGGCTCCGGCAAGACCGTGGTCGCGCTGTTGGCGGCCGCAGCGGTGGCTGAAGTCGGCAAGCAGGCCGCGCTGATGGCGCCGACGGAAATTTTGGCGCGCCAGCACATCAAGACCATCGCGCCGCTCGCCGAGCGCGCGGGCTTACGGGTCGCGATCCTCACCGGCCGAGAAAAAGGCAAAGAACGGCGCGAGATCATCGCTCAGCTTGCCGAGGGCGAGATCGACCTGCTCGTCGGCACCCATGCGCTGATCCAGGACGACATGATCTTCCGGGACCTCGCGCTTGCCGTGGTCGACGAGCAGCACCGCTTTGGCGTGCGCGAACGGCTCGCGCTGACCTCGAAGGGCGAAGCCGTTGACGTGCTGGTGCTGAGCGCAACCCCGATCCCGCGCACGCTGGTGCTGACTTATTTCGGCGACATGGACATCAGCGAGCTGCGCGAAAAACCCGCCGGCCGCCAGCCGATCGAGACCCGCACCATCTCGATGAGCCGCCTCAACGAGGTCACGGATAGCATCGGCCGCGCGCTCCAGGCTGGCAAGCTGGTCTACTGGATCTGCCCGCTGGTCGAGGAATCCGAGGCCGAGGGCACCGAGCACCTCACCAATGCGACCAAACGTTTCGAGAATTTGCAGAAGCGTTTCGGCGACCGGGTCGGCCTCGTCCACGGCCAGATGAAGGGAACCGAGAAAGACCGCGTCATGGGCCAGTTCGCCGCCCACGAGATCGGGCTGCTGGTCGCGACCACCGTGGTCGAGGTCGGCGTCGACGTGCCGGCCGCCACCATCATGGTGATCGAGAACGCCGAACGCTTCGGCCTCGCCCAGCTCCACCAGCTGCGCGGCCGCATCGGGCGCGGCTCGGAGGCCTCGACCTGCCTGCTGCTCTACTCGGAGCCACTCGGCGAGATGTCGAAGGCACGGCTGAAGGTGATCCGCGAGACCACCGACGGCTTCCGCATCGCCGAGGAGGATTTGAAGCTGCGCGGCGAAGGCGACGTGCTGGGCGTGCGCCAGAGCGGCCTGCCCGGCTACCGCATCGCGCGCTCGGAGGTGCACGGCCAGCTCATCACCCAGGCCCGCGACGAGGCGCTACGCATCCTCAAGGACGATCCGAAGCTGAAGGGCGAGCGCGGCGAGGCGCTGCGGTGCCTCCTGTATCTCTACGAGCGCGACGAAGCGATCCCGCTGATTGGCGCGGGTTAGCCTGCTGCTCTTCGGCGCCCCACTTCGTAGGCCGCCACATGCGCGCGGGCGAGATCCAGCAGCGGTGTGTCGATGCCCAGCGCACGGGCACGATTCGCCATATCGCCGAGGATGTGCTCCGCCTCGGTGATCGAGCCGCGCTCGATATCGCGCAGCATCGAGGCCTTGAGCGGCGAGTCCAGGGTCGTGAAGAGTTTTCGGTCAAACTCGATGAACGGGGCGCGCGGCTCGAACCCCGAAGCCGTCGCAACGGTGCAGCATTCCGCGAATAACCGAAAGATAGACTGTTCGCCGTTCGGCACGGCCAGGATGTCTCCGATGCTTGCGCGCATCAGGCAGGTGATGCCGGCCAGCGTGCTGAGCTGGACGAATTTCTCCCACATGTCCTGCATGATCGCTTCGCTGGCGCGCACGTCGATGCCGAGGACCTGGAGCAGTGCCTCCAGCGCGAGCGCACGCTCGCTCAACGAACCCTTGATCTCGCCAAACACAATCGTCTGATTGGCCATGAACTGAACGACACGGCCATCCGCATCGAGGCCGGCACTGACATTCGCCAACCCGCCGAGGACACGCGCCGCGCCGAACCGCGCAGTCAGAGCGTCGATATGTTTCAACCCGTTGAGTATCGGCAGAATCATCGTGTTGGCGCCGACTGCCGGGGCAAACTGGGCCATCGCATCGTCGAGCGAATAGGATTTCACCCCGACGAGCACAACGTCGAACGGCTCCTTGAGATCGCTTGCCAGGATGATCTTCGGCTGCACGGCAAAGTCGCCGTGCGGGCTCATGACCTGCAATCCATCCCGCCGCAACTGCTCGGCCCGCGCGGGCCGCACCAGAAAGGTCACGTCGCCGCCGGCCCGGGCCAGGCAAGCTCCGTAATAACCTCCGAGCGCTCCTGCGCCGATCACCAGCACGCTCATTCGAACTCCCGTTGCAGAAGAACTGCTTCCGCAGAGACAATAACAGATGAGCCTCGCAATGACGACGTGGATAGAGCCGTTTCAGAAGACTTGCCCTTTCGCCGCGGCCGACTTCATGCAACCTTCCCGCCATGCGCTGACGTCCCGGTCGTGCGCCTGAAACGCGACCGGGACGTCCAGGAATTTTTGGATTCCGCGCCAATGGACGGCAAGTCAACGACGTGAGACCGGACGACTAGGCCTTCTTCTGCGCGATGCTCGCGGCGAACGCCTTCATCAGCCCGGCATCCACCGCCTCGCCTTTCGCGTCCTCGGCGAGGTGCTCGAACCAGCGCGCAAAGCCCTCGTAGATCTGGCTGGCCGGATGATCGGCGCCGAGGAAGCCGGAAATCTCCCGCATCTCCGCGACCCAGCGATAGGCCTTCGGGATCATGTCCGGCAGCGCGACTTCGAGCCGGGCCAGGACCGCGGGCTGGCTCAGCGCGAGCTCGTCGCGCAGCGCATCCGCGGCGCCCGCTTTCGTTGCCGCGATCACCATGGCCGAGCCGATGCCGGCCAGGCCCTTGACGATGCCGGCGTAGGACATCTTGAGCGCGGAAGCAGCGCCGACCGGGCCTTCGACGATCCTCACGTCGAGGCCGAGGTCCTTCAGAACAGCCACCTCGCCGGCGTGCTCGCCGGACATGTAGAAGGCCGGGCTCTTGCCGCCGGGCTGCGGCGGGAAGCCGATGATGCCGGCATCGACGAACGGCGCCTGCGCCGAGCCGATGATCTCCTCGATCCTGAGCACGGTGTCGACATTGACGGCGTTGCAATCGACAACGACCGGCTTCTTCGCGCGCCGGACGATCAGCGCGGCGAGGCGCTCGGCGAGTGCAACAGCCTCGCCCGGCGGCACGATCGAGAGGATGATGTCGGCCTCGGCGATCGCCTCGTCGTCCGCGCCGATCATGCCGGCATCCGCCGCACGTTTTTGCGTCGCTTCGCTTCGCCCCTTCAACGACGTCAGCACGCGCGCTCCGTTTTCGCTGAGGCGGCGGGCCACGGCGCTGCCCATGGCACCGGGCGCGAGGATCGCAATGGTTTTTGACGTCGTCTTGGACATCGTGCACTCCAGGTCGAACACCGAGCGATGCGCCCGATTCAAGCGGAAGACTAGCAGACGACGCGAGGCCTGGCGTGATCGCGGCCATCCCGCAGGGGAATGGCCCTACTCCACCTTCGCAGGCTGGGGCTGGAGTGCCGACGCATTGGCGATGCGCGCGGCATTCGCCATGCCCGCGAGCGCCGCGGCCTTCTTCGGGTCGGGTGCCGCGCCCGGCTGCACCACGCCGGCCGACATGATCAGGGTCGCGGCATCCTCGGTGCTCATGTCGACCTCGACGATCTTGCTCTTGGGCACGTAGAAGAAGAAGCCCGTGGTCGGGTTCGGCGAGCACGGCAGGAACACCGAGACGTGCTCCTCCTGCCCCGGCAGGCTGCGCGCGACCTCTTCATTCGGCGACTGCGAGATCAGCACGATCGACCACATGCCCGGCGACGGAAACTCGACCAGGCCGACTTTGCGGAAGCTCGAGCCCTTGCCCGAGAACAGCGTCTCGAACACCTGCTTCAGGCCGCGGTAGATGGCGCGCACCGCCGGGATGCGGCCGAGGAAGGTTTCGCCGACATCGACCAGCGTCCGGCCGATCAGGTTGGCCGCGAGGAAGCCGACCAGCGTCAGCGTGAAGAATGCGACAATCAGTCCCCAGCCGGGGACGACATACGGCAGATAGGTTTCCGGACGATAGGCCAGCGGCACGAACGGCCGCACCACGCCGTCGACCCAGGTGACGAACCACCAGACCAGATAGAGAGTGATCGCGATCGGCCCCGTCACCACGAGGCCGGTCAGGAAGTAGTTGCGGATGCGGCCCATCAGGCCGGTATGCGGTTCCGGGATGGGATCAAGCGGCGCAGGCGCGTCGTCGCGGGTGGTCATTCGGGTTCCAGGTCAGTCGCTGCATTCAAGCTAGGGTCTTCTAGCAGGTTTTGGAAGAGTGCAGCCTGATCCCTTCTGCCTATTCCACGGTCACCGATTTCGCGAGATTGCGCGGCTGGTCGACGTCGGTGCCCATGATGACGGCCGTATGATAGGCGAGCAGCTGCACCGGGACGGCATAGACCATCGGCGTGAACGCCGCCGCCATGTCGGGCATGACGATGGTGACGAGCGACTCGACGGTCGCCTCCTCCGCGCCCTTCGCGTCGGTCATCAGGATGATCTTGCCGCCGCGGGCGGCGACCTCCTGCATGTTCGACACCGTCTTCTCGAACACCCGGTCGTAGGGTGCGATGACGACGACCGGCATGGTCTCGTCGATCAGCGCGATCGGGCCGTGCTTCAGCTCGCCGGCGGCGTAGCCCTCGGCGTGGATGTAGGAGATCTCCTTCAGCTTCAGCGCGCCTTCGAGCGCGAGCGGGAAGCTGGTGCCGCGGCCGAGGTAGAGCACGTCGCGCGATTTCGCGATCTCGCGCGCCAGCTTCTCGATCTGGAGCTCGGTGGTGAGCGCATCCGACATCAGGCGCGGGATCTCGACGAGTCCGTGAACGAGCTTGGTCTCGTCCTCGTCGGACAATTCGCCTCTAGCCTTGCCGGCCTCGATCGCAAGGTTTGCGAGCACCATCAGCTGGCAGGTGAAGGCCTTGGTCGAGGCGACGCCGATCTCGGGCCCGGCCAGCGTCGGCAGCACCGTCTCGCTCTCGCGCGCGATCGTGGAGGTCGGCACGTTGACCACAGCCACCGTGTGCACGCCCTCGGCCTTGGCATAGCGCAGCGCCGCCAGCGTGTCGGCGGTCTCGCCCGATTGCGAGATGAAGATGGCGAGATCGCCCTTGCGCAAGGGCGCCTCGCGGTAGCGGAATTCGGAGGCGACATCGACCTCGACCGGCAGGCGCGCGAAGCGCTCGAACCAGTATTTGGCGACGAAGCCGGCATAGCTCGCGGTGCCGCAGGCGGTGATGTTGATGCGCTGGATGTTCTTGAAGTCGAACGGCAGCTTGACCGGCAGCGAGACGCGCTCGGTCGCCATGTCGACGTAGCGCGCCAGCGTGTGGCCGACCACTTCCGGCTGCTCGTGGATCTCCTTGGCCATGAAGTGGCGGTAATTGGCCTTGTCCACCAGCGAGGTCGAGGCGGCGTGCTTGATCTTCTCGCGCTGGACCGCGTGGCCGTCCTTGTCGAAAATCGTGGCGCTCTTGCGGGTCAGCACCACCCAGTCGCCGTCCTCGAGATAGCTGATCGTGTCGGTGAACGGGCCGAGCGCGATGGCGTCGGAGCCAAGATACATCTCGCCGTCGCCATAGCCGATCGCGAGCGGCGGGCCGTTGCGGGCGCCGATCATCAGATCGTTGTCGCCGGCGAAGATGAAGCCGAGCGCAAACGCGCCGCGCAGCCGCGCCAGCGCCAGCTTCACCGCCTCGACCGGCTTGTTGCCGCGCGTGAGCAGGTCGTCGACGAGATGCAGCACGATCTCGGTGTCGGTCTCGGTGTGAAACACCGTGCCGTTCTTCTCGAGCTCCTCGCGCAGCTCGCGGAAATTCTCGATGATGCCGTTGTGGACCACGGCGACGCGCTCGGTCGCATGCGGATGGGCGTTGTTGACGGTCGGTTTGCCGTGGGTGGCCCAGCGGGTGTGACCGATGCCGGTCGTGCCCTTCAGCGGCTCGGCTTCCAGGCGCTTCTCCAGATTCTTCAGCTTGCCCTCGGCGCGGCGGCGCTCGAGATGCCTGCCTTCGAGCGTGGCGACGCCCGCGGAATCGTAGCCGCGATATTCAAGACGTTTGAGCGAATCCACCAATTGCTCTGCAACCGGTTCGCGCCCGAGAATGCCGACAATCCCGCACATGCGGATCAATATCCCCCAAATCGTCGAAAAATCGCCAAAACGACGCGCTCAGTTTTTAGCGAAGTTCCTAAGGAACCAGATACTCAATAATTATTGCTGATTGAGACAGCATTCGCCGGCGCCATTGCCCGGTCTGCGTCGATGTGGCCGGCCTTTAACCCCGTGCGTTAACTTGTTGTCAACAAGTTTGACCAACGATTCCGGTCAGGAGAACAAGGCCATGAAAGGCTCATCCGACCGCAAAGGTCTGTCGTCGTTGTATCTGCGTGCCAGCGAGACCACGGGCACGCACCTCGCCCATTGGCCGCCGCCCCAGCGCGGCAAGGAAAGCAAGCCCGTCTTCACCAAGCACCCGCAGGGCGAGCCGGCCAAGCGCGCCAAGCCGCGCGGCTGGCGCCTGACCCGCGCGATCTTCTCCGAATTCGCCGACGACGAATAGCGCTCACTTCTCCGGCTTCTTGCCGCGCGTCTTCATCTCGCGATAGCGCGCCGCGCCGCCTTCCCTGATGGTCTGCTGGTTGCGCTCGAGCGCCATCGCGTCGTCGGGCACGTCGCGCGTGATCACCGAGCCCGAGCCGATATAGGCGCCGTTGCCGATCTTCACCGGTGCCACCAGCGAGGAGTTGGTGCCGACGAAGGCGCCTTGCCCGATGATGGTCTTGTGCTTCTTGAAGCCGTCGTAGTTGCAGGTGATGGTGCCGGCGCCGATGTTGGAATTGGCGCCGACGGTGGCGTCCCCAATGTAGGAGAGATGGTTGACCTTGACGCCGGCCTCCAGCGTCGCCGCCTTGGTCTCCACGAAATTGCCGATCCGCGCACCGTCGCCGAGCGAGGTGCCGGGCCTGAGCCGCGCATAGGGTCCGATCGAGACGTTCCTGCCGAGCGTGGTCTCGACGATGTGCGAGAAGGAGTGGATCACCGTGCCGTCGGCGATCGAGACGCCCGGGCCGATCACCACGAACGGCTCGATGGTGACGTCCTTGCCGAACACGGTGTCGGCGGACAGATAAACGGTCTCGGGCGCAATCAGCGTCACCCCGGCCTCCATCGCGGCTTTGCGCAAGCGCGCCTGCATCACGCTCTCGGCTTCGGCGAGCTGCGCCTTGGTGTTGATGCCGCGCACCTCGTCCTCGCTGGTCTCGATCACCACGGACTCCCATCCCTGTTCGCGGACGATCTCGACCGCATCCGTCAGATAATATTCGCCCTTGGAATTCGCATTGCCGATTTTATCCAGGATCGCGAGCGCGCGGCGCCCATCGATCGCCATCACGCCGGCGTTGCACAGATCGATCTTGCGCTCGTCCGCGCTGGCATCGGCCTGCTCGCGGATCGCGACCAGGCGGTCGCCCTCGACGATGAAGCGGCCATAGCCGGCGGGGTCCGCGGCGCGGAAGCCGAGCGCGGCGAGCGCGGCGCCGTTGGCCAGCGGCGCGCGCAGACGCGCAAAGGTCTCGGCCGAAATCAGCGGCGTGTCACCGAAGGCGATCAAGAGGTCGTCCACGCCGCGCGCGATCGCCTCGCGCGCTGCCAGCACCGCATGCGCGGTGCCGAGCCGTTCGGCTTGCACGAAAGTGAGCGCATCGGGGCGGATGCGCCTCGCCTCATCGGCAACCGCCTGATGATCCGGGCCGATCACGACGGCGAGCGAGGTGCCGGTTCCCTTGGGAGCGGCGGCGAGCACATGGGCGAGCAGCGTCTGGTGAGCGACGGGATGCAGCACTTTCGGCAGGTGTGAGCGCATGCGCGTGCCTTCGCCGGCGGCGAGCACGATCGTGAGGCTGGAGCGGGCGGTCATCGAGATCCTGTCAGATACGGCCGAATCAACTGGCGCGGCAGGCGGCAGGCCGCCCTCATGCTGCCCGCCTTGCTACCCCCGCAAACGCCCGGAATTCAAGTGCGACACGCTTTTCCTGTTAATGTTCCCTGATTGATTCGGGGAAGCTGAACGGGGCTGGGCACTTAACGTTCATGGCAAAGGATTCCGACCCACTGGCGGATGCCTTCGGCACCAAGGAGACTGGCGGGCTATTCTCCGGACTTCTGGCCGAGGAAAGCGCGTTCGACCGCCGCATGATGTGGCGGCTGGGCTCCTGGGGCGTTGCGGCCGTCGGCGCCGTCGTCATCGCGGTGATGGCCAACCAGGCCCAGCTCGGCTGGCGGCGCGACCAGATGGCGTCCGCCGATCTCGTGCGCCAGGCCGACCGGCTCCAGCTGCTGACCAGGGAAAGCCAGAACGAGGCGCGCCGCCTCGCCGCCGCCGTCGAGACGCTGAACGCTGATCGCGACCGGCTCTATTCGCGCGTCACCGTGCTCGAGCAAGGGCTCGATTCCGTCACCGGCGCCATCACCAGGCAGACCGCGAAGCCGCAGGACACGCCGGTGCCCGACGCGCAGCCTGCGGCGCCCAGCGTCGCGCCGGTCGCCTCGATGCCATCTCCATCCAGCGACAAGCCGCGCGCGGCAGCCGCAAAGGAACAGGCGAAGGAGCCGACCAACGACACCGTGAAGGAGGCTGCAAAGGAGCCGTCGAGCCCGCCGCCGCAGAGCGCGGCCGCAGCCTCCCTCGTGCAGCAGTCGCCGGCGACGACATCGGCGCTGCCGATGCTTCCGCTGGTGCCCTCCAAGTCGATCTTGGCACCGCCTGATCCCGCCGCGTCGAAATTGACTCAGCCCGAGACGACTGAAAAGACAACCGAGAAGACCGCCGAGAAGAAGCCCGAGCCGACACCCGCCCCGACCGAAATCGCAGCCGCATCAGCCAAGCCGCCGGAGGCAACCGAAAGCGAAGCTCCCGCGATCGCGGTTCAGCAAACGCGCTTTGCGATCGATCTCGGCGGCGCCAACTCGATCGACGGCCTGCGCGCGCTCTGGCGCGGCGTGACCAAATCGAATCCGGAAGTTGCCACGCTGCGGCCGATCATCATGATCAAGGAAGGCACCACCGGCCTCGGCATGCAGCTGCGACTGGGCGCCGGCCCGCTGATCAACGCGGCCGCCGCAGCAAAGCTCTGCGCGGGTCTCGCCGAGAACGACCGTCACTGCGAGACCACCGTGTTCGACGGCCAGCGGCTATCGATGCGCGGCGGTTCGGAAAAGGGACCAGAAAAGTCTCAGGACCGGATTCAGGAAAAGAACGCCGAGAAGAATCCGGATGCGGCGCCGCAAGCCGAGACCGCACCTGCGCCCGCCCCCACCGCCAAGCCGGACAAGCGCCGCCGCAGCTATTCCTCAAAGCGCTCGTCGAAGCGCGAGGAGCCCGCGCCTGCACCTGCGGCGCAGCCGGCAGCACCGGCCAAGCCGGAGACGGCCTCGGCGGGATCGACGTTGTCGTCGTTCTTCAGGCGGTAGGGAATGGTCGTGCCGATTGGATCGGTTAGCTACCGACATCAGCATCAATTTTGTGCCGAATTTAATTTCAGCGAGCGCTACTCGTATAGCTTACCCGCCCACATCAAGGCAGCCGCGTGCCGCCACGGATTTGGGTTAGCGGGGCTATGGCTGTCATGTGCCCATGCCGTCATTGCTTCGAGGAAGTCAGCAAGATCGACATTCTCCCAGCCCTTGGCCCCCACCAGCAATTCGTTGCGCATGGCCGCCACAAACTCGACGAAACTCTTCCTGTCTTGAACCTGCTCTACATCCATTTCGGCCCCTCCATCTGCCACAAAGATAGCACGCGAACCAAAGATCCTGACTGTACTGCCAGTCTAACGGCTTGCGAGCGACGGACAGAAAAGTTGGTCGCCCCTGTTGCCCCCTCCCGTCATCCCGACCATATTGCGCGCATGACAAAAAAGCCCTTCCGCCTCACGCCCTACCAGGTGCAGTTCCTGATCGTTGTCGGCTTCGTAGCCGTCGGTTATGCGATCTATCTGCGCTATCTCGGCATCGAGAACTCGAACGTCGGACTTGCCTGCGACGCCGGCTTGCAGACCCTAATGTGCAAGGCTCGTTCGGTCTCGACCGTACTGTTCAAGAATTCGGTGTTCGGCATCGTCGCGCTGGTGGTGGCGACGCTGAACCTGATGCGGCCGTCGATCGTGCTGCTCACCGTCGGCGTTGTCGCCGCCGGCCTCGGCATCGTGCTCTACAATGTCGTGCTGTCGGGCCTCGCGATCGGCCTGCTCATTCTTGGCTTTGCTCGGCCCGCGCCCGCCACAGCGTGAGCGCGAACAAGAGATACATCGCGCAGGTCCACAGCGACTGCCAGTTGTCGCGGCCTTCGTTGAAGAGCACATAGGCGGCCGACAGCGCGAGCACGCCTGCGAACACCGCTTCCGCGATCGGACGCACGCCGATCTGCGGCCGGTTCAGCATCAGGATCGCGAACGGCACCACCGCCATCGTCAGCGCGGCGTAGGGGAAGTCGTGGTAGCGCGGGTCGAACACGAAGGCGAGCGCGGTCTGTGCCGCGATCACCGCCGTCACCGCCAGCGTGAGGCCGAGCACGGCGGTGAGCTTTGACCATTTCCGCCCCTCGCTCGGGCCGAGCAGATCAAGGAAGGTCGGCAGGCTGCGGCCGATCACCAGCGCCTGCGCGCAGAAGATCGGCGATAGGATGCCGGCGGCGAGCAGCGCACCCCAGTGCAGCCAGCCGCCCCAGCCGTAGCTCTCATAGTACACCTTGTCGGCGCCGACCCCGAGCAGGACGCCTGCCGTGGTCGCCGAGATGGCGACGCCGAGCCAGGTCGAGAAGCGCGGCGTCCAGGGCCGCCGGCGCAGCGTGATGATAGCGACCGCGAACACCAGCGCGCAAAGGCCCATACCCGCGCCCATGTACCATTTCCAGTACGGGAAATTGCTGATCGGCTCGCCCGGCGGATATTTCAGGTTCCGGCGCACGGAGTCATAGAGACCCCAATAGCCGCCCGCGGTACCTTCCAGCTTGCGCTTCCACGGCTGGTCGTAGGACTCGATCAGGTTGACGCGGAACTTCTGCGCCTTCGCAAGGCTCAGGATTTCAGAGACCACGCGCGCTTGGTTGGTGCGCGACGGCAGCGCGCCCTCGCGCATGCGCCCTTCGCTCGGCCAGCCGGTTTCGCCGATCAGGATTTCCTTGCCCGGAAACGCCACCGCCATGCGCTCGCGGATCTGTTCGACATGGGCGGCCGCGAATTTCGCGCGCACCGGAACGTCTTCCCAATAGGGCAGGATGTGGATCGTCACGAAGTCGACGGCCTCGTAGACTTCGCGATTCCTCAGCCAGAACTCCCAGACATCGGCATAGGTGACGGGCACGCGAACCTGCACCTTCACCGCGCGGATGAAGGAGACGAGGTCGGCCGTCGTCATCTCGCCGCGCAGCAGCACCTCGTTGCCAACGATGACCGAGGTGATGATGTCGGGGTATTCCTTCGTGAGGCGAACGGCGAGCGCGACCTGCTCAAAATTCTTGGCGCGGTTGCTGGAGAGCCAGATCCCCTGGAGCACCTTGAGCCCGCCGACCTTGGCGGCGATCGCCGGAACCTGGTCGAGCCCGTTCTCCATCGAATAGGTGCGGACGCAGTCGGTGATCTCCTTGAGCTGGCGCAGGTCCTGCTCGATCTGGTCGGCCTCGATATGGGTCCATGCGTTCAGCGGCGACTGCTCGCCGCGGAACGGCGCGTAGGAGACGCACTGAACCTTGTCGGCGGGGTCGATCGGGGCGCGCGCGAGCGTGATTGGCGTGGCCAGCCACCACCACACGGCAGCAATCGCACCCAGTGAAACGAGCAGAAGCGCCAGTGGCGTACGAAGTGAAATCGGTTCCGTCCTCCGCGAAGCGCCGTCGATTACCTGCTCGCGCGCCATCTGCCAAGGGGGTGGTTCGGAGCGGATCCCTCCCTCCCCCAAGGAATTTACCTGCGGCCGTTCGACAGAGGCCTAGGATCGTGACTTTGCTGGACAAAATTCGAAATACAGGTCATGCAACTGGCCGGGAATTTTCCGCCGCATTGGAGACCCATTTGGACGCCATCACCGACGCGTCCGCGGGATCCTGACGCGGGCGGTCAGCGGAGAAGTTGGGGAATTCATGCGGCAACGGGTGCGTCAGTCACGAAATGCGGTCCTGCGGCAGTTCGCCGCCACCTTGGCCGTCTCCTCTCTTCTGGCCCTGGCTGGTCTCGCTGGCGCCTCCGCCCAGAGCGGCACGCCCGCCCCCGATCAGGGCAAAGCCGCCGCCCAGCCCGCCGACGCCGCCGCCAAGGATGCCGCCCAGAACCAGCGCCGCACCGACGAGTTCGCCGAAGCCGCCCAGGTCATCAACGGCCCGGCCGGCAACCCCGAATGCGTCTGGCTCGGCCGGCGTGTGGTGCGGCTGATGTGGCGGGATGACCTCGATACCGCGTTCCGCCATCTCGACCTCTACGACCGCTTCGGCTGCCCCGGCGGTCACATCCAGGCCGCCTTCCGCTGCCTGACCCGCTTCGGCGGCCAGATCGATCCCAAGGTCGCCGAGACCCTGGACAGCCGTGTGCACGCCTGCTGGATCAATCCGGCCTCCCAGCCGCAGCAGGCGGCGGCCGCGGCATCCCAGCCGGCAGCGCCGACATCAGGCAACGCGCAGGCCCCGCAGCCCGCCGCGAGCCCCGCGCCTGCGGCAAGCCCGACACCGGCGCCCCAGAAATAGCAGCGGGTCGCTTCAGCCTCCGTTCATGAACGACCGGCCATAGAAACGATTGGCACTGCGACGCGTTCTTCGAAAAAGGACATGCCCTCATAAGGACATGAGGCCATGACAGTTGTGAAACCGCGCGGCAGAGATATGCTCCATTTGCCGCGGACTCGGTCGGATCTCGGGGTCAGATCCGCTTCCCTGCCACCCCAGCCCCTTTTGGTTTAGCCGCGATGCGCGTTGTCGCCGCCGTTCTGTTGCTTGTGTCCGCGCTTCACGCTGGGCTGTGGGGAGTCTTGCGCGACAAGGAACCCGCGCCCGACTTCAGGGGTCTGCTCCCCAGCGTCTCCTACGCGCCGTTCGAAGGCTCGGCCCATCCCGACATCGACAACATCCCGACCGTCGAGAAAATCCGCGCCGACCTGAAGACGCTGTCGACGATGACGCGCGCGATCCGCCTCTATTCGTCCACCGGCGGCGTGGAGCTGGTGCCGGCGATCGCGGCCGAGTTCGGTCTCAAGGTCACCGTCGGCGCCTGGATCGACAAGGACAAGGATCGCAACGAGCGCGAGATCAAGGCCGCCATCGAGCTTGCCCGCAAGAACAGCAACGTCGTCGGCGTCGTGGTCGGCAACGAGGTGATCTACCGCGGCGAGCAGAAGGTCGAAGACCTCATCGACATGATCAAGAAGGTCAAGGGCTCGGTCCGCGTGCCGGTCACGACCGGCGAGATCTGGAACATCTGGCGCGACAATCCGGACCTTGCCTCCAACGTCGATTTCATCGCCGCGCACGTGCTGCCCTATTGGGAAAACTTCCGCTCGGACCAGGCGGTCGACCAGGCCGTCGACCGCTACAACCTGTTGCGGAACCTGTTCCCCGGCAAGCGCATCGTGATCGCCGAGTTCGGCTGGCCGAGCCAGGGCTACAACTTGCGCAACGCCGACCCCGGTCCGTTCCAGCAGGCGCTGACCTTGCGCAACTTCGTCAGCCGCGCCGAAGCCATCGGCATGGAATACAACATCGTCGAAGCGATCGATCAGCCCTGGAAGTTCTTCGAAGGCGGCGTCGGTCCGTACTGGGGTATCCTCAACGCCAGCCGCGAGCCGAAATTCGCCTGGACCGGCCCGGTGGAGAACCCTGATTACTGGAAGCTGATGACGATCGCGCTGCTGGTCGGCGTCCTCTTGTCGCTTCCGATCCTGCGGCTGCAGCAGCCGACCGCCAGACAGGCGTTCCTGCTGTCGGCGACCGCCAACGGCGTCGGCGCCTGGGCCGCCACCGTGTTCGCGTTCTGGAACGGCCACTATTTCATCTTCGGCTCGGCCTTCGCGCTGACGCTCGGCATGATCCTGCTTGTTCCGCTGGTGCTGATCGCGATGGCGCGCATCGACGAGATCGCGGCCGTCGCCTTCGGCCGGCCGCCGCAGCGGCTGCTCGCCAAGAGCAAGCCGGTCGAGAACGTTCCCGAAAATTACTACCCGAAGGTCTCGATCCACATCCCGGCCTACTTCGAGCCGGTCGAGATGCTCAAGCAGACGCTCGATGCGCTGTCGCGGCTGAACTACCCGAACTACGAATGCGTGGTCATCATCAACAACACGCCGGATCCCGCCTTCTGGCAGCCGATCCAGGACCACTGCCGTGCGCTCGGCGAACGCTTCAAGTTCATCAACGCCGAGAAGGTGCAGGGCTTCAAGGCCGGCGCGCTGCGCATCGCGATGGACCGCACCGCCGTCGATGCCGAGATCATCGGCATCCTCGATGCCGACTATGTCGTCGATCCCGACTGGCTGAAGGACCTCGTGCCGGCTTTCGCCGACCCGCGCGTCGGCCTCGTGCAGGCGCCGCAGGAACATCGCGACGGCGACCTGTCGATCATGCACTACATCATGAACGGCGAATATGCCGGCTTCTTCGACATCGGCATGGTCCAGCGCAACGAGGCCAACGCCATCATCGTGCACGGCACGATGTGCCTGATCCGCCGCGCCGCGATGGACATGGCCGGCGGCTGGTCAAGCGACACGATCTGCGAGGATAGCGATCTCGGCCTTGCGATCCAGGAGCTCGGCTGGGTCACGCATTACACCAACCACCGCTACGGCCAGGGCCTCTTGCCCGACACCTACGAGGCCTTCAAGAAGCAGCGTCACCGCTGGGCCTATGGCGGCCTCCAGATCGTGAAGAAGCACTGGCGGCACTTCCTGCCCGGCCGGAGCCGGCTGACGCCGGACCAGAAGCGCGAATACGGCCTCGGCTGGCTGAACTGGCTGGGAGCCGAAAGCCTCGGCGTGGTCGTGGCGCTGCTCAACCTCGTCTGGGTGCCGATCGTTGCCTTTGCCGACATCGCCATCCCCGACAAGATCCTGACGCTGCCGATCATCGGCGCCTTCGTCGTCTCGCTGGCGCATTTCCTGTCGATGTACCAGGCGCGCGTCGCGATCAAACCCGGCCAGATGCTGGGCGCGATGATCGCGGCGATGAGCGTGCAGTGGACGGTGTCGCGCGCGGTCGCGCAGGGACTGATCACCGAGCACATCGCCTTCGCGCGCACCTCCAAGGGCGGCCTGTCCAGGATGTCGATCGAGTTCCAGGCGTTCTGGGAGGCCGTGATCGGCGCCCTGCTCCTGATCGGCGCCGGCGTGCTGATCGCCTCCAACAGTTTCCGGCAGATCACCGAGATCTACATCTTCGCCGGCGTGCTGGTGCTGCAAAGCCTGCCGTTCCTGGCCGCGGTCGCCATCGCCATCCTCGAGCTCAGCCGCATCAACTCGTTCCAGTTCTGGCGCGACAGCGCGATCCGCACCGCCGAGCTGATTGGCCTGCGCCCGGTCGCCCTGCCGACCCCCGCCGGCACGCCGCAAGCCGTGCCGAACGAGGTCAGGCGCGAGGCGAACTGACGGCCGGATGGCTTCTCGGCGCGGGCGAAACCTCCGCGCCGCCAAGCCACAGGCAGCGTTCGGAGTGGATAGCGGGCCGCCAATCGGGTTGAAAAATCCGGCTTAAGCTGCGGACACCGCGAGCAAATCCCCGCTCCTGCCAAGAGTTGCGGCAGCCACCCGCGCTATTGACCTCAGCAGCCACTCACCCTACACAGCGCGGACCGAAAGCATGATCCGGAAACAGCCGGTTTTTCCCCGCGACGCGAGCTTCAGCGCAGCGGCAAGACATGCTTCTCGAATGTCCGAAGACGATGGCGATCGATCTTGAAAGCCATCCGCGGCCATGGGAGCGCGTAGCTCAGCCGGTAGAGCACGTGACTTTTAATCACGGGGTCCTGGGTTCGAGCCCCAGCGCGCTCACCAACAATATCAATAACTTAAAGCCAGTTGTGGCCCGCTTTGCTTCCCAGAAAATGTGCCGTGGGAAGCACCTGGGAAGCGCCCGGCGACGTGTCCAACAGATGCACTCGCTCGAACGCGTTGCTCGCGAATGGGCGGAAGATGCTGAAATGCTCGAGAGCCGCGAGGGCCTTCTTGATCTGGCTGACTCTCCCCCCCACCATGACGCCAGTGTAGAAAATTGGGCCGAGAAGGCTTTGCAGCAGCCTGGGCCCTACACCGTCGGAACGGAATCGTTTCATGCGTCTTTCGCCGCTACTTTGCTTACTCCTATCCGCGTGTGTGGGTGGATTCTGGACCGACACATCCCAGCCTCTTCCGACCGCCGTGTTCACAGACGGGCCTCCGAGCAAAGAGGTGATGCAGCGGGGCATCCAAAAAGTTGTGACGGAAGCAAAACTGAGGGAGCCCGTCGAGATCTCGGCTCTTCGCAAGTCTGACGTCGGATCGGGCGGTTACTTCGTGTGCCTCAGAGAAATGAACCCGCCCCCGAACGAACGACGCCGCACCTATTCTGTGTTTTTCGACGCCGACTATAAGGGCTCCAGGGAGTCGGTCATTCTCGAGAAGTGTGAGCTCCAAGAGTACGCCTTGATGGAATTGAAAGTTGAGCAGAGCGGACGCAAAGTTGCAGGTGCGCGGCGGTAATGGGACCGCCGGACGGCCGGAGGCCCGCCAGAGTGAACCGGCGGGCTATCGCCAAGGATGGCATCAGGCGGCGCTCGGCTTCCAGAACGGCACGCTCATGATGGCTGTGGTGCGGACATGTAGGCGTGAGCCAGTTTCTGTCGATGCTTCTGCTTGCCACGGCCTTGACCCTGACAATGTGCTCGGGGTAGCGGCTTGGCGTGCGTCATCCGACAAAAACGCAGATCACCGGCAGCACACTGTATCAATACGGCGCGAGACCTTGACCTGTGTAATCGCTGCGACATGGCGCATGTCCCGATGGCAGCGGTCTGCTCGCATAGGTCTCAAAGAGCCGCTGGCGTATTTGCGCCTTGGACTACCCCTTGTTCCCGTGGTTTGCCAAACCGTGTGTGCCTATGAGCTAGGGCAATGAATGGCCGCTCGATCGCGAGGTAGGTCACGAGTGACGCCCCCAAAGTGATGGCCACGAAAGTCGGAATGTGGCTCGGAAGATGCTGCTTCGTCTTCCAGACATAGTCGATAACGATCGGGTGCAGGAGATACGCCGAATAAGAGATCGTCCCGATACCTTGCAGGATCGGCAATGAAGCGCGCGGCGGCCGTTGTAGCCAATAGCAGACCAGCACACCCGCCGCGAAGGCCGCACACGTCCCTTGGAAGTAGCCCGCGAAGTTGCGAGCCGTGATCGGGATCGCCACACAGATCGCAAGAACCGCAAGAGCCGAATTGAACGCGATATTAGTTGCAAGAAACTTCGGCACTTTCTGATCGTCAACCAAAAGAGCGATGATCACCCCAATGAGAAACTGATGATAGTAAGCTAGGGTCAGCGACTCGGTTTGATTGAGCCGAGCCGCAATGCTCATAACCATCAGAACCAGGAAGAACGTTACGGGGTAGCCCGCTTTTCGCGCGATGAAGAGAAGCGCCGGAAACGTGATGTAGAACCAGAACTCGACAGCGAGGCTCCATAGAACGCCGACGCTATATCCAAACCACACCCCAAAGTCTGAGGTGAACGTGAGGAGGGCCGGCATCTGCAAAAGAAGTTTGTCTGCATCGTCGCGATAGAGCCAGAGCCACAGGATCATGATCTGCGCGACATACATTGGGTAGATCCGCGCAACTCGACGGGCCCAAAACCTCACCACGTTCGGAATTGTCAGCATTCCGTCGCGGAGGAGAATGCTACAAATCAGATAGCCGCTAATGACGAAGAAGATGCTGACCCCGACAGCCCCTCCCGGAGCCGTCGATGGGCTCGCATGCCCTACCATTACGAGCAAGACAGCGACGGCCCTCAGCCAGTCTAGATATTCGACGCGCTGTTCCATGCCCCCGCCCCTACCAAGCAAAAAACATACCTCACCAACTGAGACGCGAGCAAGGTCAACCAGTGGCGGCCCCACCCACGGTATTCTCCCTGCGGCGGGAACAAGCTCACCGGGACCCCTGTTTAGTGGTTGTAGTTTGAGAGGACCCGACGCCGTCGCCGAAGCATTGCAGACAGCACTGGGGATGCCACTTAAGGAGCGACGCGAGCGTTGGCAGGCCATGATGGTGGTGCTGCGCCGCAATAGCATTACGGCATGGCGTGAGAATTTCCTCGAGGCACTTGGCCGCTAAATGGGGATGCCGTTTGGAACGTGCATCAGTGCAGCAGGTTGCGATAATCTCTTTCGTCAACCAGGTTGCCCCAGTCCTCCGATGGGTGTTCATCGGCTTCGCTTTATTTTATGAACATGATACCCGGCTGTGAGATCTCGAACATGCGCAATCAATACAAGACGCGCACATAGCAATCACTGGAAGCGGGTAGATGATGCCGTCGTATTCCTGACCTCGGTCAACGTCGGCGGACGCACTTGCGACCGCATTGCTCTGGTCCGCGGACTGTCGCACTCAAGCGCCAGTTGGGCCGCGTTTATAGAGGGGCAGCAAAAACAACCCCGCGGCCGGTGACCGGTCGCGGGGTTGCGAAACCAGAAGCTCTGCCAGTACATCCGTGGTCAAAGCATCAAAGGCATTGATTGCAAGTTTAGGCGGCGCGCAGATTCTCTGCTGCAGACTTGCCGGTCCGGCGGTCAGCAACGATGTCGAAAGAGACCTTCTGTCCCTCATCGAGGCTGCTCATGCCGGCGCGTTCAACCGCGCTGATATGAACGAACACATCTTGGCTTCCTTGGTCTGGTTGAATGAAGCCAAAGCCTTTTTGGCCGTTAAACCACTTCACAGTTCCCGTATTCATGCGTGATCGTCCTTTAGGATATAGTGTTGAAGCCGCGCTCGGCGCAGCATGCGAATTCGAGATCTGGAGAGCTGGCCCCGCAAATTCGGACAGTAGCTTGAGTGGATTTTCTGCCTGACAGCGGCGAGGATTCTTGCTGCGAATCAGGAGCGAAGATGACGAAGAAGAGCCGCCGGACGCATTCTCCGGCATTCAAGGCGAAGGTTGCTTTGGCTGCGGTCAAAGGCGACAAGACACTGGCGGAGCTGGCGCAACTGTTTGATGTTCATCCGAACCAGATCACGATCTGGAAAAACCAGCTCCTGGAAGGCGCCGCCGGCGTGTTTGGGCATGACAAGACATCGGCCGAGACGCCGGTCGATTTGAAGGCGTTACATGCCAAGATCGGCGAGCTGGCGTTGGAAAACGATTTTTTGTCCGGCGCGCTCACCAAGGCGGGCCTGCTGAGCGCAAAGCGATGATCGACCGCGGTCATGATCTTTCTATCGTGCGCCAGGCGAAGGTCCTGAAGCTGGCTCGCAGCACGGTCTACTATGAACCTCGGCCAGTTTCGGCCGAGGACCTTGCCTTGATGCGTCGGCTCGATGAGCTGCATCTCGATTATCCCTTCGCGGGAGCGCGTATGCTGCGATCGTTGCTGCGGCGGGAGGGCGTATACGCCGGTCGCCGCCACATCGCGACGCTGATGAAGCGCATGCGGATCGAGGCGGTCTATCGTCGCCCGAACACGAGCAAGCCGGCTCCGGGTCACAAGATCTACCCGTACCTGTTGCGCGGATTGAAGATCGAGCGGCCCGACCATGCGTGGGCAATGGACATCACCTACATTCCGATGCGGCGTGGCTTCGTCTATCTCGCGGCGGTCGTCGATGTGTTCAGCCGACGGGTCCTGGCCCATCGCGTCTCGATCACAATGGAGGCGGCCTTCTGCGTCGAAGCGGTCCAGGAGGCGTTGGCGAAGCACGGCAGGCCCGAGATTTTCAACACGGATCAGGGCAGCCAGTTCACCAGCCTCGAGTTCACCGATGTGCTGCTGGACGCGAAGATCGCCATCAGCATGGACGGCAAGGGCGCCTGGCGCGACAACGTGTTTGTCGAGCGGCTCTGGCGCACGGTCAAATACGAAGAAGTTTATCTCCGCGCCTACGACAGCGTGTCCGAGGCGCTAGCGTCAATTGCCAAGTATCTGGCCTTCTACAATCAGGGACGCCCTCACTCGAGCCTTGACGGGCGCACGCCCGACGAGGCTTACTTCGGCACGCAAGCTATGGTGATGGCCGCATGACCGTCGCCGACGGTTTTGTCGTCGCTCTGGTCGGGCTACGCCCTCCCGACGCAACGACAAAACCGTAAAGCCCCGCGTTCAGCATAACCCGGCAGGAATCCACTTAAATCCAGCGGGGCGCTGTCCAAACAACCGGGGCCAGCTCTGGGATGCTCGCGCCATCGAGTGTCACCCGCTCTCTCATCCGATCCAGATTCTGCGCGCGAACAGCACGGTATCCATGAAGAGTGCAGCACCGGACAAGCCGACGATGCCGATCATGACCGGTTTCATCCGCAACCCGAATTGCGCCAGGATGATAAAGATGGGAAATGAGAGCAGATTGAAGCGACCCATCGAGACAAATCCTGACGGACCGCCACTGAGGGAGAAGTATGGCAGCAACAGAACTCCCAAGGCGAACAGCGTCAGTGAGGTGGGCAATCGAAAAGAGCCCGCAATGATGGCTGTGATGAACAGAAGCGTGAACCAGCTATCCCACCCCCACGGATTCCAATCATCCAGGATCATTCGAGAGAATGGCTCCAACGCCAACGCCGAAATGAATCGCGCACCCATGGTCGTTCCGAGGTGATAGCCGCTCTGAGCAGTGAACAACAGCAGCGGATCGCCAAAGGCATACCAGAGATAGGCCATGAACAGGCAGAGGCCGGAGATGGCAAGCAATGCATAGACGATAGCGGCGCGAAGCCGCAGCGGCTGCCCGCGGTTCGTCCAAATCTCCCACATCAAGACCGCCAACAGGATAGTGCCCGTTGCTCGGGTTGCCGAGGCTAGTACCCACTTTTCTTGGAACGTGAGTCGTGATTCAAGGTCGGGATGATACCCGAAGCAAGAGAAGTCCACCTTTCGAGGAAAGATCGCAAGGTGCTTGAGGCGTGCTGTCGCTCACCGGTGACGTTGCAGCGCGATTTGAAGCGGGCGCGGATAGTTCTGTTGGCGGCGGATGGGCGCAGCACCCGGTCGATCGCCAAGGAAGTTGGGGTCCAGCCGCGGATTGTCAGCCTTTGGCGGCATCGCTATGCCGACCATGGCCTTGAAGGGCTGCAAGACAAGCCGCGGCCTGGCAAGCAGCCGATCTATACGAAGACGACCGACAAGCGGATTCTGAAGCTGCTGGATAAGCCGCCACCGCAAGGGTTTGCGCGCTGGACCGGCCCCCTGCTGGCCGAGGCGCTGGGCGATGTCGATGTCCAATATGTCTGGCGGTTCCTGCGCAGCCACAAGATTGACCTGGTGGCTCGCAAGTCCTGGTGCGAGAGCAACGACCCGAACTTTACGGCCAAAGCCGCCGATGTTGTCGGCCTCTATGTCGCGCCGCCGGCGAAGGCCATTGTGCTGTGCGTGGACGAGAAGCCCTCGATCCAGGCTTTGGAGCGAGCGCAGGGTTATCTGAAGTTGCCCAATGGCCGCGCCTTGACCGGCCAAAGCCACGATTACAAGCGGCATGGCACCACAACATTGTTTGCGGCGCTCGAAGTCGCCACCGGAAAGATCATCGCGACCCATTCAAAACGCCGGCGCCGCGTCGAGTTTCTCGATTTCATGAACAGCGTCACCGCGGCTTTTCCGAACCGCAAGCTTCACGTCATCCTCGACAACCTCAACACCCATAAAAAGAACGAGGACTGGCTCAAGGCCCACCCCAACGTGCAATTTCATTTCACGCCGACAAGTGCGTCATGGCTCAATCAGGTCGAAGTATGGTTTTCCATCTTGCAGGGGCAGTCGCTCAGCGGCACCTCCTTCACGAGCCTCAAGCAGCTTCAGGAACACATCGATGCCTACGTCAACGCATACAACGACAGAGCCGAGCCCTTCGTCTGGACCAAGAAAAAGGTCCGTCAACGCCGTTTCAAAGGCCGCCGTATCACTCAGCTCTGATTCCGGGTACTAGAGCCGACAACAGGGCCGCCCACACAAAATGCTTGCTCTTCAATGCAAGGAAGAACGAGACGATCAGTAAGAGCGCGAGCGGTTCGGTGTACCCGGCCGAGAATACCACCGAGGTCGGAAAGAAGCTCAACAGCGCAACGGTCGCGTGACCGACCTCGTCGCCAAAATCCTCGCGAACGAACTTGAACAAGACAACGATCGCGCAAAGACCGGCAATGTTGGACATGAGCAGCATGGAGTCGGCAATGTCAATTCCGGACACCGTCGCGATCGCGCGAGAGAGCAGTGGGTAGAGCGGGTAGAAGACCACGGTTTGAGGTACGGTCGGATCGCCATTGTAGCCATATCCTGCTGTCGCGATCCTGAAATACCATTGTGAGTCCCATTGCAGGAGCTGATGATACCAGGATGGCCCCGCCGACCAGACGTCTGGCGCGATCGGCAGATACTTCCCGGAGAAGAGCAACCCCAGCGCGATCACGAGCCGCGAAAGCAGAAAAATCAGGATCGCGCAGCCATAGGAGTAATATAAACCTTTGCGGCCCGAAACGCGGTCGAGATGATCAGCGCAAAGAATCGTTTGTCGATCATAGGTGAGCATTCGAGACCCTGGCCCCGTGGGGCCTTGCCTGTCAGAGGCCGATTGAATTGTCAGCCCTGGGTTTTCGAACGTGTTGACTTGGATCAAGCTCTGAACGGAGCGACCACATCAACGCTGCCGTCAGCCAAGAGCTTCGCGCGATGTCGAAAGCGAGACCTATCCTCTCGTGCCAAGGGAACGTCTGGATCACATTCGCCAGATCCTGAAATTGTACGAGAAAAATAGCTTGCTGTTGAACGCGCCGGCGGTTCACGACGATGTCAGACATCAAGGGCTCGGTACGAGACCCCTGTTATGGGCGCAGTCACGAGCGCAGTTGCTTGGCCTAGCTCGACTAGGCCTGCATGTATTGGCCGACAACATGCTGGCGCGGCACTTCTATCGGACTCACGGTGTCATCGAGCGCGGTGTTGCGGAGGTCCCTTCACATCCGCGACTTCGGCATTCCGGGGGAAGTATTCTTATGAGCCGAGCTGTCTGCGCCGAAGGGGCAGCGAAGCGAAGCTTGATGAAATGTAGAGAGAAATCGGATCCATCCACGTTGGAGTCCCCAGTCAGCACGCACGTCAGTCACTGGCCCGAATGGAAGGTCGTGGCGATGTCCCCGTATTGCAGGCTGATCGGATCGACAGGCTCTTTGAAGGCGCGCCACCTGCTACCGAGAACCGCCAGCGTTTCTGTGACGGCTCGCCGAGACCGTCTCACGGGCGTGATTGCGCCGCCGCTTTTGATCAAAGTCAACGGAGGCGCTCCAATTGGACATATCTTTCGGCGGTATCGAGCTAATACGCGGAGACTGTTTGATGCCCCATAAGCAGGTTCTGTTTCATTCGGCCGCACGCGAGAAGGTCTTGCGCGGCGCCACTTTGCTCGCCGACGCGGTACGGGTGACGTTGGGCCCCAAGTCGAAGTCCGTCCTGATCCAGAAGAGTTAGGGCGCGCCTATCGTCTGCAATGACGGCGTCACCATAGCCAAGGAATTCGATCTCAAGGACGCCGAGGAGAACCTCGGCGCACAGGTATTGAGGCAGGCGGCAGAAAAGACCGGCGATGTGGTCGGCGATGGCACCAGCACGTCGACGATCCTCGCCCATGCCATCCTCGCCGATGGCGTCCGCAACGTCGTCGCCGGCGCGAGCGCCATTGATCTAAAACGCGGTCTGGATCGCGCTGCACGGGTGACGATCGACGCATTGCATGCGATGGCACGCCCGGTCAACACGAAAGCGGAAAAGGCGCAGGTCGCTACCATCTCGGCCCACAACGATCCTACCATCGGCGCACTCGTCGCCGACGCGCTCGAAAAGTCGGCGGCGAAGGCGTCATTTCAGTCGAGGAATCCAAGACTATCGAGACCACGCTCGACGTCGTGGAAGGCATGAAATTCGACCGCGGCTTCTTGTCGCCCTATTTCGTCACTGATGCGGACCGCATGGAGGCGGTCCTCGAAGATCCCTACATTCTGCTCTGCGACCACAAGATCGGCGCATTGCGGGACTTGGTGCCACTCCTGGAACAGGTCGCCAAGAGCGGCCGGCCCCTCGTGATCATCGCGGAAGACATCGAGGGCGAGGCGCTCGCAACACTGATCGTCAATAGGCTCCAGGGCGTGCTCAAGGCCTGCGCTGTCAAGGCGCCAGGCTTTGGCGATCGACGCAAGGCTATGCTGGAGGACATCGCCATCCTGACCGGCGCCCAGGTCATTTCCGAAGAGCTCGGACTGAAAATGGAGAGGGCGACGCTAGAGCAGCTCGGTCGGGCTGCCCGCGTGGTTGCCGACAAAGAGAATACCACGCTTATCGGCAGCGGCGGCGATCGTGCCAGGATCGACGCGCGGATGGTCCAGATCCGGCACGAAATTGAGAAGACCACGAGCGATTATGACCGTGATAAGCTCGAGGAGCGGCTTGGGAAGCTGTCAGGTGGCGTCGCGGTGATTCGCGTCGGCGCGCCGACCGAAGCCGAGATGAAATCCAAAAAAGAAGCCCTTGACGACGCTATCAGCTCGACCAAGGCGGCGGTGGCCGAAGGCATTGTGCCCGGTGGCGGGCTCGCATTGCTGCGCTGCATCGAAGCGGTGAACAAGGAAGAAGCGACTTGCGAAGGTGACGAGAGGACTGGCGTTCAGATCCTCAAGCGAGCACTTGAGGCCCCTGCCCGCCAAATCGCCGAAAATTCGGCCGCCGACGGCGGCGTCGTTGTGGCACGGATGCTCGGCGGCCAAGGCAATTTCGGCTTTGACGCATCCCGGAAAGTCTATGTCGACCTGGTCGAAGCCGGCATTGTCGATCCTGCAAAGGTCGTGCGAACCGCGCTGGAGAATGCCGTATCCGTGGCAAGCGTGCTGCTTTTGACAGAGGCGACCATGACCGAAATCCCGGAGCCGAAACGGGAGCGGCGACAGGAACCGGATATGACAATGTAGTCCATCGGCTCATGGTCGATGTCCAGCGGACCTCTGCAGCTCTGAAGCAACTCACCCCGACGGAGCTACACACTTCCAATCAGATGCTTCTCGATTTCCGCTACCGGATGCTTGGTCAGGTCTTTATGTAATTCCGCAACGATGCAGCTCCTCACATCCTGATGGAAAGCCTTGCGAAGATCCGCCAACGTTCGAGGTGGCGCGATGACGATGATGGCTCTCGTTTTTTGCTGGCGAACCAGTTTCTCGAGAGCTGCCGCCACCATGCGTGCGAACCGGTGTTCTTCCAGATCGTGCCAGTCGACAGCCTCGACTGCGCTTCGCTGGCCAGAATGAGCCGCCTTGCTGATCCGCCCGGGACCTTCGCTACCCTGCAAATGGGTCGGCGGGTTGTCATCCTCGAAGACCCGTTCGGTTTTCAAGTTCGGGAATTCCGCGTCGCCCTCGTTGCGCAAGAACAGCGCCTTTCGGCCGTCGCCGACAAAAACGATCGCGTTGTGCGGGATCATCGTTATACTCATGAGCAGAGGCTCCGTGTCGCCGTTCCACCAGGTATTTACGTCAGAGCCAGTGACGCATGCCAAGGAGACGCGTCAGTTTTTGACCGAGGTCAAGCAGTGGTTTCCCAGGTTCGTACTTCATCTCATTGGTCGCAGATGCAGCGATGGTGGTTGATTCATATCAACACAGCTCTGCCCGGCGATTGGTTGGGAGTTCGGGAACATCATGATCAAAGACATTCTTGTTCATATTCCTACTGAGCGACCACCGCAGCCGGTGATCGATGCATCTACTTCACTCGCGGGGGCGCTGCACGCTCATCTCGACGCGATAGCCGCCGGATACATACAGCCTGGCATAGCGTTCGCAGCAGATGGGGTTGTGACTGGCGTGGCTACCGTCTTCGAGATGGAGCAGGAGCGAGCTACGGAGCGTAGCGCTGCCGCGCTTGCCGTCTTCGAGACGGAGGCGCGTAAGGCGGAGATCCCGTACGGATGTCGCTCCATCCAGGATTTGCCGGCCGAGGCGGCCTCCGCCGTCGGGGCTGCCGCAAGGCTTTATGACCTCACCGTCGTATTGCAGCCGGACACGGCGCAGGACAGCTTTGACAATGCGACGTCAACGCAAATTCTACTTCAGGCTGGCGGCCCCGTCCTCGTGATCCCCCACATTTTCAAGGGCGCCTTCAGGCCCCGGCGCATCGGCATTTGCTGGGACGGAAGTCGCTCCGCGGCCCGCGCAGTCAAGGATGCGAAGCCGCTTCTGTCAGGTGCGGAGGCGGTGGTGGTGATTTCGATCAATGAAGTCCAGGTTGCTCCGGCGGAAGCATCCGCGCAGAACTTGATGAAACACATGGGCCGGTCCGAAATCGCGACGACCCTGATCGAGCTGACGGCTGAACGGTCCGAGGTCCAGCCTTCGATCCTATCCTTGGCAGCGGATGAAGGCCTCGACATGCTGGTCATGGGAGCTTACGGCCATTCCCGGATCCGGGAGGGCCTTTTCGGCGGCGTCACCCGCGAGATGCTGAACACGATGACGGTGCCGGCGCTGATGTCGCACTAGCGATAACTCTCCGGTCAGATCAGAGGACGAGAAGGCTGCTTTGGAGATTGCCATGAAAGCGCGAGATGTAATGGTGTCCCCGGTCATCACGGCCGAAGAGAATGCAACCGTGCAGGACGTGGCGAAGACAATGGTTGCCAGGCGCATCAGCGCAGTCCCCATCGTCGACAAAACAGGAAAGCTCGTCGGCATCGTCACCGAGGCCGACTTGATGCATCGCATCGAAACCGAGACGGAGCGTCGCTACTCGTGGTGGCTGCACATGCTGTCCGGAGATGGAGCGATGGCGGCGGACTATGCCAAGTCTCATGCCAGAAAGATTGTGGACGTCATGACACGGGAGGTCAAGATCGCCGAACCCGAAACGCCCCTGGCTGAGATTGCCGAATTGTTCGAAACGAACGGCATCAAGCGAGTGCCCATTGTCGACCAAGCGGGCGACCTGGTCGGCATCGTCAGCCGCGCGAACATTATTCAGGCCGTCGCGAGTGCCCGGCCAAAGCTCGAGATTGCACTGTCGGATGCCACGATCCGTCGGAAACTGATGGAAGAATTGAAGAAGCAGCCCTGGGCGCACTCCCACAAGATCAACGTCATCGTCACGCGCGGAATCGTGGATTTATGGGGGACCGTCGAGTCCGAGCAGGCGAGAAAGGGGATCAACGCCGTGGCCATAAACGTGCCCGGCGTGGACGTGGTCAACGACCACCTCATTCACGAGCCAGTTTTTGTCTACTGAATTGTCGGCCGGGGTCTGAGTGCGGTCGGCAAATCGTTAGCTGTTAGATCTTTCCTTCGCCGAGATGGTGCGTTTGCGAACCACAACGGCAGTGTCGGCAAAACTCGCGACGCAGTGATGGCCGCGAGCGAAATTGCGCAGACGACCAACAGCGGCGTCATTCAGGCCGAATAGCCGTTCATAGTCGCGATGGCCGATCTGGAGAACCGCCCAGACAGGGTAAATTCTCTGCGCTTCATGTCGGAGCCCTTCTGCTACCGCCTTAGGAGCTTTCGCAATCTGGGTAGCGGCTGCGTGTTGATCACATCGGCTGGCTCTAGCCAGCCGCGACGTGCCTGATCGACGCCAAATCGCATGTTGGAAAAGCCAGCCGTTGCATGCGCGTCTGTCGAGATCGCGAGCTTGACGCCCGCTGACTTCGCCGCATGGGCGTGAATGTCCGTGAGGTCCAGCCGGTCTGGATCCGCATTCAGCTCAAGACAACAGCCGCGATCGGCGGCGGCCACGACGATAGCCTCGATGTCCACCTCATAGGGCTCTCTCTCGCCGATAAGCCTTCCCGTCGGATGGGCAATGATGCACACGTGGCGGTTATCCATCGCACGGACGATGCGCTCCGTCTGGAGCTTGCGGGACAGATCGAACTTGTAGTGCACGGCCGCGACCACGATATCGAGCCGCGACAATATCTTGTCGGGCAGGTCGAGGCGCCCATCAGCGAGGATATCGACCTCCGCCCCTTTGAGCACGGTGAAACCGTTCAGTTTCTCGTTCAACCGGTGGATTTCATCAATCTGGCGGCTCAGCCTGGCTTCATCCAGACCATGTGCCACCGTGACATGCTGGCTGTGGTCGGTGATGGCGATGTAGTCACAACCTTTCGTTTTTGCCGCGGCTGCCATGTCTGCAACCGGGGCCGTCCCATCGCTCCAGCTGGAATGGACATGCAGGTCGCCCCTGATATCTCCAAGCGCAATCAGCCTGGGAAGCTTACCGGCCTTTGCAAGAGCAATCTCGCCGCGATCCTCGCGCATTTCCGGCGGGATCGCGGCCAGATCGAGTTTGCGGTAGATTTCCTCTTCAGTCACCCCGGCGATGCGTCGCTGGCCCTCGAACAGGCCGTATTCGTTGAGCTTCCAGCCGCGGTCATTGGCCAGACCACGCAGCGCGATGTTGTGGGCCTTGGAACCCGTGAAGTACATCAGGGCTGCCCCATAGCTCGCCTTCGGAACGACCCGCAGATCGACTTGAAGGCGGGAGCGGAGGACGACCGTCGTTCTGGTTGGACCGTGTGCCAGCACGTTGGCAACATTCTCGTACTTGCTGAGCTTGTCGCCAACCGCCGCGCCGTTGTGTGCGGCCACGACGATGTCGAGATCGCCCACCGTATCGCGCCTACGGCGATAGCTTCCGGCAACCGCCATCAGATCCCGCTTGGTGTCGCGCAGATAGTTCAGCAACGCCTCCGCTTCGGCCTCAGCTTCGGACAATTTGAAGCGCTTTTCCACCTGTGGCTTGGCCAGCGCCGCCGCAAGCTTCTGCTCGCTCTTGGCCCCGAACCCCTTCAACTCCCGCAATCGTCCCGACCTGATCGCGCGCCGCAAATCCTCAAGCGAGCGGACACCCAGCCTGTCGTAGAGCAGTTTGACCCGTTTTGGCCCCAACCCAGGAAGGGCAGCGATCTCGCCGAGATCACCTGGCAGCTGGCGCTTGAGCCGGTCAAGTACATCGAATTTGTGGGTCGCGACGATTGCCTCGATCTTACCCGCGAGGTCCTTGCCGATGCCAGGTAACTCGGAGAGATCCTCTCCTGCTTTAAGCAGGCTTGTGATGCTCTTTGGCAGGCGCTCGATCAATCGGGCCGCATTACGGTAGGCGCGCGAGCGGAAGGGGTTATCGCCCTTGATCTCCAAGAGCTCAGCAGTCTGGTCGAACATTTCGGCGATTTCGGCATTCTGGACCGGCATGGGCGCCTCCCTGCCCTGGCAAGCTAGGCGCACACCGAGCGATCGCTTTGATGCAGATCAGGAGGAACAAGCAGAGCGACCTACGTCATTCTCAAGTCTACAGCGGCTACCAGTTGTTGAAGCCGGGCCGCCACGTGGACGGGATAGATCGAGCCAGTCTGGAGGCGTTCAAAACCCCTCGGCAATCGCTCCACCTGTGTCCGGGCGTGGGCACGGATATCCTGGAGCGATGGCTGATGCGCGACCGGACGCCCTTCTTGCAAGACAGGGCCGATCAAGGCTTCCCCTTCTTGAGAATCGTCCTCCGTCGAGAGCACGTCCGACGCCATAAGGCCCTCCGCATCGTAGCGACGCCACACCTGCTTGCGGCCCGGCCAAGTCGCCTTTCCGGCCGAACGCTTACGCCGCGCAACGCCCGCGTATTCCTGGAGCTTATAGGCGCAGTCGAGGGCCGGCGCATCGGACGACGTGGCCAGACTGGTCCCGATCCCGATGCCGTCGATAGGCGCCGCCTCGCGAATGAAGGACGATAATGTCTCTTCCTCGATGCCACCGCTGACAAAGATGGTCACGTCTTTGAGACCACCCTCGTCGAGAATCCGCCGCACGCGTCTCGAGAGCGCCACCAGGTCACCGCTGTCGATCCGCACCCCACGGACGGAAATTCCGAGCGTACGCAGCCGGGGAGCCAAGGCCACGACCTTTCTGGCCGCCATTTCCGTGTCGTAGGTATCAATCAACAGCACTAGGTCCTTCGGCCTTGCGCGCGCGAAGGATTCGAACGCTGCCGTTTCGTCGTCGAACGATTGGATGAACGAATGCGCCATCGTGCCGCAGGCCGGAATCCCGAAGCATTTTTCAGCGAGAACAGTCGCAGTGCCGGCAATACCTCCGATATAGCTGGCGCGGGCGGCAAGAAGACCGGCTTCGGCGCCATGAGCTCTACGCAGTCCGAAATCGACCAGCAGCTTGTCCGGCGCAAGCAGCGCCATGCGTGCTGCTTTGGACGCGATCAGCGATTGGAAATGCAAGACATTGATCAACCTGGTTTCGACCAGCTGAGCTTCGGGAAGGGGCGCCGTGACTCGGAGGATCGGCTCATTGGCGAAGAACACGGCGCCCTCTGGCATCGCGTGAACGTCGCCGCTGAAGCGGAAATCGGAGAGATAGTCGATCAGGCGCGCGCTGAACCTGCCGCCGCGGATGAGCCAGCTCAGTTCATCGTCGGAAAAACGCAACTCTTGAAGGAATTCCAGCGCCTGCTCCAGGCCGGCCGCCACCAGGAAATTGCGCTGGGGCGGGAGCTTTCGGACGAAAAACTCGAATACGGCGGTCTCGGTCTGGCCCGTTTCCAGATAGGCCTGCACCATATTCAATTGGTACAGATCGGTAAGGAGCGCGCTTGGTGACCTGTCCATGGGAACCCTCGGGATTCAGGGGGCCGGCGCCGCCATCTTCCTCGCGGGGAACCGCTCCAAGATTGCGATGACCTCGTCATCGTCAACCTGACGAAAATCACGGTAGTAGTAACCGATCGCGCCAAAATCCCGCGGCGTATCCAGACAGACGATCGCATCAACCTCCGTGTGGAGCCGCTGCAACGTCTCGAGCGGCGCGACCGGTACAGCAAGGATCAATTCCTTCGGCTCCCGCTTTCGCAGCGCCCGGATTGCCGCGAGTGTCGTCGCGCCGGTCGCAATGCCATCATCGACGATGATCGCGACCTGCCCTTTGACGTCAGACCGGGCACGATCGCCGAGGTAACGGACGCGCCGCCGCTCGATCTCGGCAAGCTCCTCCCGGCAGACCACGTCGAACGTCTCCTCACTCACGCCCGCCAATTCGACGACGTCCTGGTTGCGGACGATTAGCGACTGCTCCCCGTCCACCACCGCCCCCATCGCCAGCTCCGGCTGCATGGGCACGCCGATCTTGCGCACCAGAACCAGGTCGAGAGGTGCCTCCAACTGTGCAGCGATCTCCGCCGCCACGGGAACGCCGCCGCGCGGCAGCGCCAGGATCACGGGATGGCGACTCCTGTACTTCACCAAGGCTCTGGCCAGCTGGCGGCCGGCGTCTTCTCTGTCCTGAAACAGCATATCGGCAGATCCGCTTGAGTTTTGGCCAGACTATTGCTCCGGTGCCCCGGATCGTTGATCGGTGTCAAACCGTCTCCCTCTTCGTTTGGCAATAGATTGCCATGCTGGACCGTCAGAACGAACTTGCGATCGACGATGCTGAGAACGACAGCATCTCTGCCCTTGCCCGGAAGGTCGCCTTCCTCAGCCAACCCGAGAGCTACACCCCCGCCCCTGATCGCATTCAGGCACGCGAGACCCATATGTCCTGGGTCTTCATGAACGGCGCGCGGGTCTACAAGCTCAAGAAGCCGGTTCGCTTTTCCTATCTCGACTTCTCGACGCTGGCTCGGCGCAAGACCGCGTGCCTGGCGGAAGCCGGCCTCAACCGCCGGCTTGCGCCCGACGTTTATCTAGGCGTCGTCCCGCTGACGGAAAGCGCTTCAGGGTACGCAATCGGCGGCTCCGGTTCGGTGGCCGACTGGCTCGTCGTGATGCGCAGGCTGAACGAGGACGAAACCCTCGACGCCATGCTGCGCAACGGCAATGCTCGCCGGGCCGACGCCGAACGGCTCGCAACAGTTTTGGCTGGCTTCTATTCGCATGCCGCGCGGTTCCTGATCGCACCAGAGGCCTATCTGGCCTCGCTCTATGAAGTCGCCGTCCTCGATTGGCGCGTACTGTTGAATCGCCGTTTCGACCTGCCGTGTGGCAAGATTTCACATATTTCTGCCGTCCAGCGCGGATTTCTCGAACGCAATGCTCGACTGCTCGTTGACCGGGTTTCTCGGAGACTCATCGTCGATGGTCACGGCGACCTGAGGCCGGAGCACATCTGGCTCAGGCCTCCTTTCCCGATCATCGACTGCCTCGAGTTCAATTCCCGCCTGCGGGCCAACGATGCTTTGGACGAGATCGCCTTCCTGCACCTGGAATGCGAGCGGCTCGATGCTCGCTGGTTCGGCGATGCGATCCGACGGCGGTTGGCACGCACGCTGCATGATGACCCCGCAAGCGGCGTATTTCTGTTTTATCGACTTAGTCGCGCGATGCTACGGGCGCGCTTGTCCATCGCGCATTTGCTCGACGCGCGACCGCGCACGCCGGAGAAATGGCCTCGCCTGGCGCGTGCCTATCTTGCCCTCGCCGAAGCCGATGCCAAGCAACTCGAACGGCAGCTCGCCCAATGAATCGAGCAGAACTCCGTCAAGCCTGGTACATCAACAGATCGGCCAGCGACTCATTCTGATGCAGCCGTTTGATGGCTTCGGCCAGCAGCGGAGCTGCCGGGATCATCTCGAGCTTGGCAAGCACTGGCCCAGGAGGAAGCCGGAATGGGGGAACGGTGTCCGTGGCGATGATGCGGTCGATCGATACGTCCGCAAGTGCCGTTTCAGCCCCTGGCAGGAACAGCCCATGAGCAACGCACGCGATGACGTTTCTTGCACCATGAGCGCGCGCCGCTTTTGCCGCACGAACCAAAGTTCCGCCGCTGCTGATGAGATCATCGACGACGACACAGAGCGCGTCGGACACCTCACCGGCGAAGAGGTCGCCGGACACGCGGCCCGAACTCCGATGCTTCTCGACGAACGCCTTGCCGATCGGTCTCTGCAACGCCTTCTCAAGCGCCTCCCGCAGGAGATCGGCACGCTTTCCACCCCCCAAGTCGGGAGAGACGACGCTGATCGGTTGGTCGCCTGCGATCGACTTGATCTTTTCGATCAGCAGCGGCGCTGTAGTGAGTGCGACGGAGGGACAGCGAAACGCGTTCTCAAACGCAGCTTCGTTGTGCACATCCAGTGTGACGATCCTGCTCGTACCGACCGCCTCGAACAGAGACGCCAGGTAGCGGATGGTCACGGGATCGTTCTCCTTCGTTCGGCGATCCTTCCTCGCATAGCAAAGATAAGGCGTGACTGCGGTCACGTTCGCAGCACCTGCGTCTCTTAGGGCTCCTATGAAGAAGAGCAGACGACAAAGCTTGTCGTTCGGGCTCTCGACGGGCCCGCCGTGAAGGCTATGAACGACATAGACGTCGTGACCGGCAACCGTATCGAGCGGACGGATCTTGTGCTCGCCGTCTTCAAAGCTGCGCTCTTCATGAGCTGCAAGCGTGCCGCTCAACGAAGTCGCTATTTGCTCGCCCAGCTCGGTGCTTCCGTTCAGAGCGAACAGGCGGAATCGATCACTCCGCGTCAATGCCGTGCGAGGCATCCAGCTGCTATCCATCATGGCGCGCCATTGAGCCACCTATGTCCGCATGCTGTGTTTGCTCAGGACCTTCACGGTGCTGGCCTGCGGCCCCTTTTCTCCGAGTTCCTCGGCATAGCTGACATGCGCGCCGACAGCGATATTCGCGCAGCCTTCCAGAACACTGTTGCAATTGAAATAGATCTCGTGACCATCAGCGGCCTCGAGGAAGCCGAACTCGCCGCTTGGATCGATTCGCAGCACGGTGCCAACCGGCTCTCCTTCATGGAGTTAGGTCTGTCCGTGCATCACGCGGACCTGGTCTTGCAATTGCCGCCGCGCGCGCTTGAATGCATCATCCAGCGCAAAGGTCAGATCGGCGTACCGTTCATCTTCCTTGGGCGTCCGTCCGACATCGACCTCGCGTCCTTCGGGAAGAGCGAGTCGAATGCTCACCTGGTATTGACCGCCCGTCTTGTGGCGATCACCGGGGCCTCGCACGACGACGCGCCCTGCTGTTGCTCGACCGTAGCGCTTCTCAAGTTCGGAGATGTGCTGATCAATTGCAGCTTGCAGGTCTGGCGACGGCATCAGATTTTCGAATTCGATTCGAGCCAGAGTTTGCATGATCTTGCTCCTCAGATTGGCCAATTAATTTGATCACGCCGCACGCCTACGGCTTTGCGCAAAATCAATCCGACCCGATGCATCCCTCAAGCTGGACTTGATCTCCATCAACAAGCCCCAACGCTCATTCCGTAGTCTTATTTGGCCTGGAATCCCCCAAAACCCACCACGCGACCTCAGCCGCCGGGGCGCCCCCAACGCCCGGCGGCTTTCCCTTTTGTGCATCCCGCACGGAACTTTGCGGTACGTCAAAACGGGCCGGCCCAAGGCTGAAACTAATGGACAATCTGTCTCTGACCGGGAGCGTCGCTATGAGCACGTCCATAGGTGTGACTGCATTGGACCATTCGGTTCAAGAAACCAATGTTTGGCTCAAGGCGATTGACGAGCAGCTGGCCCTGGAGAACCGTCATCAGGCCTACAGTGCATTGCGGGCGGTCCTGCATGCGCTGCGCGATCGCCTGCCGCCGGAGGTCGCCGTCAAGCTCGGAGCACAACTACCGATCATGGTGCGCGGCATCTACTATGAAGGCTGGCATATGGCCGCAACGCCGACCAAGGAAAGACACATCGACGAATTTGCAGCGCATATCGCCAGAGAGCTTCCTCCGCAGTTTCCCATAAATCCGCTCAGGACGGCTCGCGCGGTTTACGAGATCCTCTGGGAAAAACTGGATCCGGGCGAATTCGAAAAGCTCATGGCTCACCTGCCGGCCTCGCTGCGAAATTTGCAGGGTTAGCCAGAGGAGACGATCCGTGCACCCCCATGACGTTCTCATTCCGCCTTTTGGGCTGCCTGGAAGACTGTCTGTTCCAGGTAACCCGCGGGGCCTGATCGCATTTGCGCATGGTAGCGGCTCGAGCCGGTTCAGTCCGCGGAATACCGCAGTTGCAAATGCTTTGAACGAACGCCGTTTTGCGACGCTTCTGTTCGACCTTCTCACGCCTGCAGAGGAGCAGAACCGCTCGAATGTGTTCGATGTCGTGTTACTCGCAGAACGGCTGATGACGGCAGTCAACTGGCTCGAAGGCCAGACCCGGGCCATCGCCAGCCTTCCTGTCGGATTGTTCGGAGCCAGCACCGGGGCAGCCGCCGCGCTTGTTGCTGCAGCGCGGCTCCCCGATCGCATTGCGGCCGTGGTCTCGCGCGGCGGACGTCCGGATTTGGCCGGCGAGGCCCTTCCCCTTGTCCGCGCGCCGACTCTGTTGATTGTAGGGGGCGCCGACTTCGGCGTTATCGAACTCAATGAGGACGCGCTGACCCGGCTTCATGGACCCAAGGCGATCGAGATCATTTCCGGCGCGACGCACTTGTTTCCCGAGCCCGGCGCCATGGAAGCCGTCATAGAGCATGCTGGCCAATGGTTTGAACGATATCTGCAGGCGCCGGGATCGGTCCAGGCCGCCAGCAAGGAGGACACATGAAACTCCTCTCAGATGCCTTCGCCGATGGGGCAGCCATCCCGCGACGCTTCACTTGTGACGGGGACAATCTCTCCCCACCCCTCAAATGGTCAGATCCGCCGCCGGGAACGCGCAGTTACGTCCTGCTCTGCGATGACCCGGATGCTCCAGGCGGTATCTGGCATCACTGGGCGGTCTACGATATCCCGGCGCCCCAAGCCGGATTTCCCGACAGTGCGGCGCAGAAGACGAAGCTAAAGCAGGCTGTCAACGACTTCCGAAAAGTCGGCTATGGCGGCCCGTGTCCGCCACCCGGGCACGGCACCCATCACTACCATTTTCGTCTGCTTGCACTCTCGGTCGATCATGTACGGGTTCAGCCAACTCCGTCATGCCGAGAGGTTGAACGCGAGGCCCGCCGGTTTACGCTTTCCGAGGCTGTTCTCGTCGGCTGGTATCAGAGGTAGTCCAAACATTCGGTCACGACGGCTGATCCGGAGGCCGCCAATCCTTGATCGACCTCGCCAGCAGCCGCTCAACTAGATTGCTCGCCGTGGGCCGGCGCGGACGCGGCCAGTTGGCGTGCTTGTTGCTCGGCAGCGTCTTCCAAACGCTTGTCAGTCGTCCGTGAAGAATGCAGATCGGCCTGAGAGATAGGCAGAAGTTGTCTCGATAAAGTATTCGATTTTGCAGGAAAGCCGGGTGTTGGGCCGCGGTTTCTTGCGTTTTGGGATTTTGCTTTCGAGCGATTCGTGATTCCCTGACGGACGGGTCATCGGCATTGGGGACGGCGATGAGCAAACCGCGGGATGATCGCCAGAAAGACCTGTTGCTTCCGGCGCTCGATCAAATCATCGACATGGGCCACCCGCTGGTGCGGTTGGCGGCGCTGATCGACTGGAAGTTTCTGGATGACCGCTTTGGTTCGGTGTGCCAAACCGGGCCGGGGCAGCCTGGCCTACCGACGCGGCTTGTCGCCGGCCTGTTCATTCTGAAGCACATGCACAATCTCTCGGATGAGGTGCTGTGCGCCCGCTGGATCGAGAACCCTTATTACCAATACTTCTGCGGCGAGTTAAGCTTCTGCCACCGGCTGCCGTTCGATCGATCGTCGATGACGCGCTGGCGCCAGCGGCTCGGCGAGGAGCAGCTCGTCGCGTTGATCCAGGAAAGTCTGTCGGTGGCACACAAGACTGGCGCCATCGGTCCCAAGGACCTGGAGCGAGTGGTGGTCGATACCACGGTGCAGCCCAAGGCCGTTGCCCATCCGACCGACGCGCGGCTGATGCATCGGGCCATCACCAAGCTCGTCGGGCTTGCCAAGCGCAACCGTGTGCCGCTGCGCCAGAGCTATCTGCGCCTGGCCAAGCGCGCCGCCATCATGGTCGGCCGCTATACCCACGCTCACCAGTTCAAGCGCGCCCGGCGCCAACTCAAGTTCCTGCGGACGCGGCTTGGCCGGATCATCCGCGACATCCGCCGCAAGATTGATGGCGATGCGGCGCTGGAAGCGCGCTTCGGCCCGCTGCTCGATCTGGCGCAGCGGGTGCGCAGCCAGGATCAGCATCAGCGCGGCCCCAAGGTCTATGCGTTGCATGCGCCGGAGGTCGAGTGCATCGGCAAGGGCAAAGCCCGCGCGCCTTACGAGTTCGGCTGCAAGGTCAGTATCGCCACCCCCGTGACGTCCCCGAAGGGTGGACAGTTCGTGCTCCATACCAAGGCGCTGCACGGCAATCCCTTTGACGGCCACACGCTCGGCCCCGTGGTCGCCGACATGGAGAAGCTCACCGGCGTGGAGGCTCGTCGTATCCACGTCGACAAAGGGTACCGTGGCCACAACTACCCGCACCGGTTCAGGGTCTGGATCTCGGGTCAGGTTCGCCGCGTCACGGCTTCCATCCGGAGCGAGATGAACCGTCGCGCGGCTGTCGAACCCGTCATCGGTCACGTCAAGGCCGAGCACCGCATGGACCGCAACTATCTCAAAGGCAGCGTCGGTGACCGCATCAACGCCGTCCTCGCCGCGGCCGGCTACAACTTCGGCCTGCTCCTGCGATGGCTCGCAGAACTCTTGCGTGCCATCATCCGCGCCTTCGCCGAAACTGTCCCGGCTCAAAAGATCGCTTAAATCAGCGCTCGTCCGCGTTCTTCACGGAGGACTTGTCAGCCTCGCTCCTTGTGCAGTGGTCGTCGTTCCCTAGCGCTGGATCTACAGCGAAGCCGCACCAGAGTTTCGAGCCCAATCGGAAGGTCGCAATTGAGATGGTCTTTCGACAACGTGCACTTTCAAAAGTTTACCAGCTGATCGAGCCCGGCCCCGTCGTTCTGCTAACGACCGCCAGCCGCGGATGTCCAAATATCATGACGATGTCATGGCATATGATGGTGGAATTTGAACCGCCGCTCATCGCCTGTGTCGTCAGCGAAGCCAATTTTAGCTTCGCTGCTCTCCGCTCAACCGGAGAGGCCGTAATCGCAATTCCCTCACGCAGTCTTGCTGACACGGTCGTCAAAGTCGGCAACTGCTCCGGCCGCGACAACGATAAGTTCAAGCGTTTCGGACTGACCCCGCTCCCGGCAAACCAGGTCTGCGCACCCTTAATCGAGGAGTGCTTCTGCAATCTCGAATGCCGCGTGGCGGATACCCCCATGGTATATCGCCATAATCTGTTCATTCTGGAAGTCGTGCGCGCCCCTGCCCAGAAGAACCCCAAGACGCTTCACCACCGTGGATACGGGTCCTTCACCATCGACGGCGCTACACTAAAGGTGAAGTCAAAAATGAGATAGTCGCGCACGATGACGATTGCCTAACATATCATACTGCAGCAGCGGCGCTCAGCGGTACCAGCAATGGCCGTGCCGACAGACGCGTTGATGAGGATAGATCCAGTGCGGACCCCAGCAGGAACGATACCAGTGATAGCCGGTCTCGCCCAAACGGTAGCAGCCCGCCACCGCGCTCGTGGGCGCAGCTATGATCGCCGCGACGGCGGCGAGCATGACAAATTTTCGCATGTTTATTCGCCTCGAAGGGTCCAGAGGCACACATTTGTGTCCATGAACGATGTCCTGCGCGTTGACGTAAATCAACGCACGGCACGCGGCGTCGGGCCTACTTTCATCGCTTCTTTATACATCACCAGCAGCCGGCGAATTCCGCGGTGAGGGAACTATCCACTCATCGCGCAGCGCCGCCAAGTAAAGGGGCTCTAACAACAGAGGAGACTGATCATGGCGACTGAAACGAAACTGCCCGTTACAAAGAAGCCCGGCGTGCCGACGCTCGTTGAGGACACGTGGCGCCCGTTCGGGGCGCTGATACAAAGGTAAAAGGCGCGCGGGTCGTAAAGCTAAGCCGCCTGGGCCGCTACGGCTTCGTAAATATCCTCCTCCTGGGCTGTGTGCATGCGCACCAGTGTTTCGATCGCCTCGATCACCCGCTGGGCGTCTCGGACAAGGTAGCGGTCGACCTTCTCTGACGGCAGATCCTCCACGATCCGAGCAAGAAGGCGAGCAAGGTGCAGTATCTCCCGATGGGCACGGCTCATCGCAGAGAGGCCGTGGCGGTCGCGCAGCACCTCCGCAAGCTTCGGGTAGACGCTGTCCTCATCCTTGCGCTCGTGCATCACCACGCTACTCTGAACGATGCGCTGAGCTGCCCTGATCAACACTGCGGCGGACTCGGGCGTCGCATCGTCCAACGCATCGACGATCTTACGCAAGCGGTCGAGGTCCTTGAACAGGGTCTGATGATCGTGATGCAAGATTAGCCCCTGCTCTGCGGTGATGTGCGGGCCAGCCCTGCCGAGGGCCGGAGTGAGCGCGCGCAGCGCGTTCAGGATGACGGCGACATCGATCACCTCCTGCACGATCGCCGCCGGCACGGGATCGAGCCAGCCAACGGTGCCGGCTACCATTGCCGCCAGCGACAATCCCATACCGACGAAGATGCTTTGCAGGGCGATACGCCGCGCCCGCTGCGCAATTATGATCGCCTCGCCAACGCGGTCGAGCCGGTCGGCCAGAATCACCACATCCGCCGCCTCGGACGATGCGCTCGCACCGCGCGCTCCGAGCGCGACCCCGATATCGGCAGCGGCCAGTGCCGGGGCGTCGTTGATGCCATCGCCGACCATGATCGTCGGATGCAACCGCTGCTCGGTACGCACCGCCTCGACCTTGTCGGAAGGTACGCGGTCGGCCAGCACGGCATCGAGGTCGAGGGCTGCACCGATGGCCTGTGCCGCTGCGGCGCGATCGCCTGTGACCATCACGATTCGCGCGATGCCAGCATCACGCAGTAGCCGGATCGCTCGCGGCGTATCGGTCCGCAGTTCGTCTGCCAGCAGCAGCGCACCAATCGGACGCCCGTTCACAGCAACAAAGACGATCAGCGCCGAGCGCCACGAAGCGCGGCGCATCGCCCGTAGCTCCCACGGCGACAACTCGGCATGTGAGAGAAGCATCTCGAGCGAGCCCGCGCTGACCTGGCGTCCGTCAATTAGGCCGCTGACGCCAGAACCCATGGCCTCTTTGACATGTTTCGGCGGTTTCAGCTTGAGGCCGCGATCGACGGCCGCGGCAACGACTGCCTTCGCAAGGACGTGATGCGAAGCCTGTTCAAGAGATGCCCCAAGCGTGAGGACCTCGTCCGGGTCCTCCCCCGGTGCGACCTCAACCGAAAGCAACCGCGCCCCTCCCACCGTCAGGGTGCCGGTCTTGTCAAACAGCACTGTGTGCGCGCGAGCCAGCGCCTCCAGTGCTCCACCGCCTTTTGCCAAGATGCCGCGGCGGGCTGATTGCGCCACGCCGGCGATGAAAGCGACGGGCGCGGCCAGAATCAGGGGACAAGGCGTCGCCGCAACCAACACTGCGAGGCTACGGGTCAAATCACCGGAGATCCGCCACGCCACGAAGGCGAGGACGAGCGTGACCGGCAGAAGGATCAGCGCAAAGCGATCGGCCAGCCGTACGAAGGGAGCCTTCGCTGTTTGCGCCGCGGTCACCATCCGCACGATGCCGGCATAGGTGCTCTCGCCAGCCGGCGCGGTCACGGTCAACTCGAAGGTCTCACCGGCATTCAGCGAGCCGGAAAGAACGGCGCTGCCGCGTGTCTTCTCGACTGGAATGGGTTCGCCGGTCACCGCGGACTCGTCGATGTTGGCTGAGGCCGAACTAACGATACCATCGACCGGAACGATCTCGCCGGCCTTGACCAGGAGTTCCTCGCCGACCGAGACTGCCTCGATGGGAACTTCCTCGATCTGCTCGCCAGTCTTGCGATGGGCCTGCCGCGGCGCCCGATCAACCAGGGATCGCAAGTCGCGCTCCGCCCGGGCGATCGCGATATCCTCCAGCACGTTGCCGCCGGAATACATCAGCGCGACCACGGCGCCGGCCAACGGCTGGCCCAGTGCCAGCGCCGCGCTCATCGACAGCAGCGCAATCGCGTCCACTCCCAGGCGGCCGCCCAAAAAATCCCTGACAATCGAGACCGCCAGTCCTCCGATCACGGGCGCCGTGCCGAGCTCCCATGCGAGATCGGCCAGATCAGACCGGTTTGTCGCTCGTGCCAAAATGCCCGCAGTCATTGCGTGCTCTAGCTCAAGCCCTAGCGGTGATTGTGCTGCTGTCATCTGGCGTGCCATGCTTCGCCAAGGAGATGGGGAAGACCGAACGTTCCTCGTCAGCTCCGACCACGCGGTCGCAGGAGCCTGGCGAGAGTCAGCTAAAGCCGACGAACCAAAGGCTAAAGGATACTCACCGTCTGGACCAAATGTGGACCAGCGAGACTGGGATCACTGCAAAGCAGGCCGCGACTGGCGGATGCGAGGCAACAGCGAGAATCTAGCTCAGTGAAGGACCGCAACGCTCAATTGGCATAGCGCAATGAACGAAACATCGTGTGGTCTCAACGCGATCGTTGCGGTGCAACTCGGTCGCTGGGATAGACAATCACCTCTTCCCCGGGAGGCCGGAAGTGATGGCTGCAAGGCGGCCGGACCGGCGTAGGAGCTCGATCTGGCGCAATTCGGCGCGTCCGTTTTTCGCGACATAAACGTTCCAGGCCTCTCCGCGGCGAAACAGCGCCCCGGACGGGACGATCGTCGCATCGTCGCGCGTGCGAAGACCGTGATCTGCACGTCCACCAGGCGGGCGCTGAAAGGCTTGCTCAACTGCATTTGCGTCGCCGGTACAAGGGCGGGCTTGCTGTCTCTAGTTTCGCCTCGGCATTTGTGTCCAGTACAGCCACTATCGGCGCGATGGGAGCGCGGGCTTGCAGGACGCCGGAGCTGCTCGGAGCAGCTACCGCCGGCGCGACGCTGTCAACCGTCGCAACTATCGTTCAGCTCTCCGCCGTGCTCGAAGCAACGAACCTGTCTACGATGCAAAGTTTGCTAGTTCCGCTACTCTGCGCCGGTGGCGCGGCGACGATCTATAGCGCGACCTTCACGATCAAGGGCATGCGGGAAACGGCGGCAGTCGATCTGCAACTCGGACGGGCTTTAACCTGCCCGCGCGGCTTTGTTGCTGGCGTTGACGCGCTCCGGAGTTATCGTGCTCTCAGCCAGTTTGCGGGAGGCGTTTGGAGAAATCGGGCTGGTGGTCAGCGCGTCTGCAGCCGGCCTCGCTGATACGCATTCGCCCGCCGTGGCCGCTACCACGCTCGTCGCCTCAGGCAAGATCAACTCTGACGACGCCATCGCTCCGGTGCTTGCGGCGCTGTCGACAAATACTCTCAGCAAGATCATCGTTGGCTGGGTCAGTGGCGGCCCTTCCTTCGGTCTGCGGCTGATTCCCGACCTTATTCTCGTCATCGCGGCCGCGTGGGCCGGCGCATTCTCGGCCCTGTGATCGTCGAGGGCCAATTTTGACCAGATGGCCACAACTAGGCAGCCGCGTTCGTCAACAGTCGAGAAGCAACGGGCGATCCGCTCGCGCCGTTAGTCCTCGGCGCCTGCTCAGGGCCTTCAGTCCGCTATTGCTGCGGCACCGGGTTCGTTGTCCCACGCATGAACGCCAGCATCTCCTCCGGAGTGAGCTTCCCATCCTTGTTGCTGTCCATTGCCTTGAAGATTCGTTCGTGCGCAACTTGAAACTCCGGCAATGAGACGGTCCCGTCGCCATCAGCATCCATCAGCGCGAAAATCATGCGGAACATGATTGGTGGCCCCATCCCGTCCCCGCCCATCATGCCATGCCCTTTCATGCCGCGCCCCATCATTCCCATCATGTCTCCGCCTCGCATCGTCCTCTGCCGCTCTGCGGATTGTCCTGCGGGAGATTCCGTCTGCGTGGACGACGGAACCTGGTCCGGTCCCGGGTGGTGGGCGTTGTGATCAGTCGGCGATTGAGCGAGCGCTGGATAGCTCAGGGTCGCAAACAGAAACGCTGCAGCAATGGTTCGGCGTGGCATGGGCCTTCTCCGGTGTTGGTGTCGCGTAACAACCGTGTCGTAATTCACCGAAGTCTTATTGAGCCAAGTCAACACGACGAGAGGGAGAAGCATGAGCACCTTCAGCGTATCGTAGGCGAAGAAGCTCACGGAGCCGCCAAAAGGTCGCGCGCGCGGTATCCCTCCGGAACTCTTTTGCCGTGGGCACATCCGAACGGGAAGATGCGGAAAGACACTTGGTTCACCTCAACTATGTTCACACGGCGCTAAATGATTTCTGCCGTCGCCTTCGTAACAGGATCGGCTTGCGCCCTGCTCGAAAATGAGACGGCAGTTCGCCGCTGGCCTGCATAATAGCAAGCTGCGAAGCATCGAACCAGTAATGGTCGGTTTGGATCCGATCACGCGGCAATGGGTTCGTTCTTTCCGGTGCTCTTGGCGAGCAGCGGCGTAAACTGCTCCGCAGTCACCGTTTCATTTGCGATCAACAGTTCAACCCCGGCATCAAGGTCGGCACGACGCCGCTGCAGAACATCGCGGGCACGACGATCGCCCTCCTCGATCAGGTTTCGCACCGCAACATCGATCTCGCGGCCGGTGGCTTCAGCGGCGGTGACGACCGCATCCTGAGCCGCGAGAAATGCCTGAGGCTTCGGCGCGTAGGTGCGCTGCCCTACCGTCTCGTCCATGCCGTATTTAGTCACCATCTCGATGGCGACTTCGGTCGCACGTTGAAGATCGTCGGCGGCGCCGGTCGAAATGGCCCCGTCAAAAATCAGCCGCTCCGACGCCCGTCCACCCATCAACACGGCAATGCGGTTCTTCAGCTCTTCGATCGTAAGCAGAAACCTGTCCTCGGTCGGGCGCTGAATGGTGTAGCCGAGCGCGCCGATCCCACGCGGTATGATCGAAACCTTCTGCACCGGATCGACGCCGGGCAGGCTCGCTGCCACGAGGGCATGCCCCATCTCGTGATAGGCGACCCTGCGCCGCTCGTCTTTGCCGAGCACCCTGCTCTTCTTCTCGACGCCGGCGACGATCCGCTCTATCGCGGTGACGAAATCAGCGAACGAGACCTCGTCTCCGCCCCGGCGGGTAGCGGCAATCGCAGCCTCGTTGACGAGATTGGCGATATCAGCTCCTGTGAAACCGGTCGTGAGGCCTGCCACCTTGTCGAGATCGACCTCCTTGCCCAGCCGGATCTTGCGGACGTGCACCTTGAGAATGGCAGTGCGCCCGGTCTTGTCCGGCCGGTCGACGAGGACCTGCCGGTCGAACCTCCCCGCCCGCAGCAGCGCGGGATCCAGGATTTCGGGGCGATTGGTAGCCGCCAGCAGGATGACGCCGGCGCTCGGGTCGAAGCCGTCAAGCTCCGACAGGAGCTGATTGAGGGTCTGCTCCTTCTCGTCGTGGCTTGATAACGACAGCGGCCCGCGGCTGCGTCCGAGTGCATCGAGCTCGTCGACGAAAATGATGCAGGGAGCGGCCTTGCGGGCCTGCTCGAACAAATCTCGCACGCGCGCAGCGCCAACCCCGACGAACATTTCGACGAATTCGGAGCCCGAAATCGAGAAGAATGGAACACCGGCCTCCCCGGCTACGGCGCGCGCGAGCAAGGTCTTTCCCGTTCCGGGCGGCCCAACCAGCAAAATCCCCTTCGGTACATGGGCGCCCAGGCGTCCGTAGCTCTTGGGGTCCTTCAGAAACGAAACCACCTCCTGGAGTTCGAACTTGGCCTCATCAACGCCAGCGACGTCGGCGAAAGTGACTTTGATGTCTTTCTCGACATAGACTTTGGCACGGGACTTCCCGATCGCCATCAGCCCTCCGAATCCCTGGCGGCCGGTCACGCTGCGCCCGATCCAGAACCAGATGATAAAGAAGACGACAACCGGGAAGATCCAAGACAGCAAGCTTTGAAGCAGGCCGCTTCCCGGAACGCCGGTCACGATCGCGCCTTTGGCCGCAAGCTTTTCGGCCAGGGCCATGTCAACCCGCGCGGTGACAAATGCCGATTTGCCGCTTGGGAGTTGCTCCTTCAACTTTCCTTGAATGGTGTCCTGACCAACGGCGACTTCGGCCACCTTTTCCTGGCTGAGCAACTGCTCGAATTGACTATAGGGAATCGTCTCGACGGTTTCGTAGGTTTTGAAAATGAATTGCAAGACGACGAGCAGCATACCGCCCGCGAAAATGACGGCCATCGTTATCGCCTGATTTCGCGAAACCTGATTGGGCTCCACCTGCGCCTCCTCGTCCACGTCAAGTGATCGAGATGGTAGTTCGGGAGAGTGAGGTGCGCTTGATTCAGGTCAACGCGGCTATCCCAAAGCTGGCCTGATGCTCTTCAAGACAAGCTGTTTTGCTGGGCGATTTGCGCGACTTGAGACGGTTCAAGGACACGGGGCATGGGCGAGCGCCCGGCTATCGGCCCAGGAAAATGAAATGCTTCAGGCGGCGGCAACTGCGTTCGGTACCCCCGCGTTGAGCGCGCTACCAGCCCGGGCTTTCGACGGTTCTGTGGTCGGCAATGCGCCCGTCAACCACCTGGATGATCCGATCGCATTGCCGTGCCAGGTCCAGATTATGGGTGACCAGCAGAAAACTCGTGCCGCTCTCCCGATTGACCCGCCGCATCAGCTCAAAGACGGAATCCGCCGATTTCGTGTCGAGATTTCCGGTCGGCTCGTCGGCCAGCACCAGATCCGGGTTCATGGCAAGAGCCCTGGCAACTGCCACCCGCTGCTGCTGGCCACCAGACATGTTGTTGGCAAGGTTGCCCGCGAACTTCTCCAGACCGACTTGGCGCAAGAGATCGTCGGCCCGATCTTCGATCTCCGCGCTTGCAAAGCCGCGATCCGCCAGCATCGGCATCATGACATTTTCGCGGGCGGTGAAGGCCGAAATCAACAGATGGTACTGAAAGACGAAGCCTATGGTATGACCTCGCAGATGCGTGAGCTCGTCGTCGCCGAGCAGCGCCGTGTCGCGCCCCTTGATCAGAAGACGACCGCGCGTTGGCCGATCCAGCAGGCCGACGATATTGAGCAGCGTGCTCTTGCCTGAGCCGGACGGGCCGATCAAGGCCAGGAACTCGCCACGGTCGAGCTTGAGATCAATGTCGTGCAGGACTTCAACCTCAGTAGGCAGACCAAGGTTGTAGCCCTTGCAAACTCGTTCGAGCTTGAGGATCTCGTCAGCCACGGATCGCCACCACTGGATCAAGCTTTGCGGCGCTCACCGCCGGCGCCATCGCAGCCAGCAGCCCTGTCGCTGTGGCGAGGAGCGCGGTGTAGACGAAGAGGCTCTGTTGCAGAACAAGCGGAAACAGTTCGGTGCCGTCCGCCTGCCGGGCCACGGCGTGCCAATACACCAGCGCGACCGCGCCCAAGGTCGCACCGAACAGCGAGCCGACAAAGCCCAGCAGCCCGCCCTGGAGCAAGAACACGCGCAGGATCTGACCACGCGACGTGCCCATTGCCCGCAGGATCCCTATTTCCTTCGAGCGCTGGATCACAGAAACGATGAGAACAGCGGCGATGCCGAAGGCCACCGACAAACCGACAAAGATACGGGATCAGGGTATTCGTATAGATCTGCGCCTGGACCGCGGTGAAGAACTGGGCATTCGTGGCGATCCAGCTGTCCGCCTCCACGGGCGTCGCAGCCTGGATCCGCCGGGCGATGATTTCCGCCGCATAGATGTCCTTGACCGTCATGTCGATGGTCGTAACGCCGCCGATCATGCCGAGAAGCGACTGTCCCGTCCGCAGCGCGACGAAGCTGGCACGCTGATTGACACCCTTGTTGCCGAAATCGATCAGACCGGAAATCGTCAGCACTCGATTGGCGCCGGCCGTGGCTTGCAAGTTCAGCTTGTCGCCGACGGTAGCTCCGAGATTCTTGGCGAGTTCGGTGCCGATGATGACGTCCTCACTGGTCAAACGCGCCTCGCCGGCCGCGATGTAGTCCGGCACCTTGACGATGTCGAAATACGTTTCCGGTTCGATCCATGTCAGCGTCACCGCCCGGCTGGCGTCGCCACGTATGGCCAGAACAGATCCGGTGATGGTCGGCGAGACCGCGGTGACTTCGGGCATGGCGAGCATCTGGCCGCGGATCTTCGGCCACTGGTCGATCGAGATCACCCGCTGGCTCGGAAGCTGCACTGCAGCATCCTCGATCTCCCCGGCGGCATTGCGCAAGGGACGCGCCACCTGATCCGGCGTGAGGAGCTGGATTGGGGCTGGGAGGTCAGCACGCGCTTGATAAAATTCGCCTCGAGGCCGGCGAGCATCGCAGACATGAAGACGATCACACCGACGCCGATCGAGATGCCGCCGACGATGAAGATGGTTTGCAACCTCCCCTCTCGCAGGAATCGTACGGCGGCAATCCACTCGAATGGGAGCCAGTGGTTCATGGCAGGACGGGGCGCACGCGCTGCCCGGTAAGGACGCCGGAACTCTGCGGGATCGCAATGTCGCCGGGCTGCATCCCCTCGACAATTTCGATCTGGCTGTTGCCGCGCAAGCCGACCTTCACCGGATGCTTTGCGGCCCGGCCGTTCTTTACGGTCATCACCCATGCTTGCCCCGACAGGATCTCACGCACCGAGCGCACAGGAAGGACCTCGGCATTGTCCTTCGCTGCGACCTCAATGTCGACCGAGACCGTCATATCCTGACGTAAATAGTCCGGCGGCTCCTTTACCGTCAGTTTCACCTCCACGGTCGCGCGGGAAATGTCGACGCCGGGATTGATGTAGGTGACGGTCGCAGAAAAGTGCCGATCCGGATAGGCATCGGCAGATGCGAGCGCCGTCTGCCCGAGCGCGAGCCTGCCGAGGTTCCGCTCATCGATCTGGAGCACCAGTTGCAGTTCACCCGAGGGGGCCAGAACCAACAAGGCCTTCCCCGCCTGCACCACGGTGCCGCGTTCCACGCTACGGGTGATGAGAACGCCGTCGCGGGGGGCAACGATCGTGGCATAGCCCAGGCGAGATTCTGCGGTGTCGAGGTTGGCGCGTGCCTGATTGAGCTGTGTCTGCGCCATGACGTGATCGCTGCCGCCGGGGCTCGCGGTATAGACCTGAAATTCCGTCGCGCGCTTTGCGGCACGCGCGACATCGAGCGTCTTCTGCGCGTCGTCGAGGGCGGCTCGCGTCGCATAGCCGTTGCGTTCGAGCTGCGCGGTACGGTCATAAGTCTGCTGGGCGTTCCGAAGCGTCGCCTCGGCCTGGGTCTGCGCTTCCTCCGCCGAAGGAAGCGTGAGCTCCTCGAGCTGCCTGATGCGCGCCTCGGCCTGCGCGACCGCGCCCTGCGCTTGCACCACGCTCGCCTTCGACTCACGCGCCTCAAGGGCAATCAGCGGCTGGCCCTTGGTGACCCTCTCGCCCTCCTGGACCAGCACATCCTCCACGGTCCCGGTAATCTGGCTGCCGATCTCCACCCGGTATGGCGTCTCGACATGCCCGCTCGCCACTACGGTTTCAACCAATCGTCCACGTGCGACCCGATCGACCACGACGGCAGGTCCGAGCAGGACCCGGATGCCCTGCCATGCGCCAAGGCCGAGCAGGACAACAACCGTCAGGAGGAACCATTTATGAGTGATGATGCCCGACCAGGCCGACGCGACGGAAATCGGGTCGATGCGTCTTTGATTTGGTAATGGTAGACTTTGTTCGGCCATGGCTACGCTGCACGGATCGCACCGGTTCATCTGGCGATCCCCTCCTCTCAACTATTGGGTTCAGAAATACCGCCGCGATGCCTTTGGCGGATTGCGCTAGGTCAAGTCCCGATCAGCCACTTCTTCACCGGCCGGCTCAATAACCTCCGCCTCTGGTTGACCAAGATCAAACTGAGCCGGACGCAGTCGTACAAAAGTGGCGCGCAGGGTAACGCCAACTACGACACCTTGAGGCATTGAAATGGCACACAAACAAGTCCTGTTCCATTCAGCAGCCCGCGAGAAGATCTTGCGCGGCGCGTCTCTCCTTGCAGACGCGGTGCGCGTGACGCTCGGCCCGAAGTCGAAATCAGTCCTGATCCAGAAGGGATGGGGAGCGCCGATCGTCTGCAACGACGGGGTCACCATTGCCAAGGAATTCGACTTGAAGGATGCCGAAGAGAACCTTGGCGCTCAGGTGTTGCGTCAGGCCGCGGAGAAAACCGGCGACGTCGTCGGCGACGGCACCAGCACGTCTACCATCCTTGCACATGCCATCCTGTCGGACGGGGTTCGCAATGTTGTGGCTGGCGCGAGCGCGATCGACCTCAAACGTGGCCTCGATCGCGGAACGCAGGCCGCCATCGCCGCATTGCGCGCTATGGCAACGCCCGTAAAATCCAGGGCGGAGAAGGTGCAAGTCGCCACGATTTCGGCCCACAACGATGCGTCGATCGGCGAACTCGTAGCCGATGCGATCGAGAAGGTCGGCGGCGACGGCGTGATATCGGTCGAGGAGTCCAAGACGACCGAAACGCTTCTGGACGTCGTCGAGGGAATGAAATTCGACCGGGGTTTTCTTTCACCCTATTTCATCACCGATGCCGACCGGATGGAATCGGTGTTGCAGGATCCCTACGTCCTGCTCTGCGACCACAAGATCGGCGCATTGCGCGATCTGGTTCCCCTTCTCGAACAGGTCGCCAAGAGCGGTCAGCCGCTTCTGATCATTGCCGAGGACATCGAGGGCGAAGCGCTGGCCACTCTCATCGTCAATCAATCGCGGGGCGTGCTAAAGGCTTGCGCCGTCAAGGCCCCCGGGTTTGGTGACCGGCGCAAGGCCATGCTCGAGGATATCGCGATATTGACCGGCGCTCAGGTGATCTCGGAAGAGATCGGCTTGAAGCTGGAGAACGCCACCCTGCAACAACTCGGTCGTGCCGCGCGCGTGGTCGCCGACAAGGAGAATACAACGTTGATCGGCAGCGGTGGCGATCGCACCCGCATCGATGCACGACTGGGCCAGATCCGGGTCGAAATCGAAAAGACGACTAGCGATTACGATCGCGAGAAGCTCGAAGAGCGCCTCGCCAAGCTGTCGGGAGGCGTCGCGGTGATCCGGGTGGGAGCGCCGACCGAGGCCGAAATGAAGGCGAAGAAGGAAGCTTTGGACGATGCAATCAGTTCGACGAAAGCGGCGGTCGCGGAAGGCATTGTGCCCGGTGGCGGGCTGGCTCTGCTCCGTGCAGTCGCGGCCGTGGCCAAGGAGGAAGCGGCCTGTGAGGGCGACGAGCGGACCGGCGTACAGATCCTGAGACGCGCTCTTGAGGCTCCGGCGCGCCAGATTGCCGAGAATTCCGCGGCCGACGGAGGCGTCGTGGTTGCGCGGATGCTCGAAAGTGAAGGCAGCATTGGCTTCGATTCCTCCCGCAAGGTCTATGTCGATCTCGTCGCGGCTGGCATCGTCGATCCGGTCAAGGTCGTACGGACAGCCCTCGAAAACGCGGTCTCGGTCGCGAGCGTGCTCCTTCTGACCGAAGCGACGATGACGGAAATCCCGGAGCCGAAACGCGAGAGACTGCCCGAACCGGACTTGGCGGTGCAGTAGCGGTCCTTATCACGCAGAGAGTTCCCACATTCGGCCACCGCCGTTCGATTCAATAGAGGACCGCGCTTGGCGGGAGACAGGAACGATGCCTTATCGATCAAACGATGATCTTCCCGCGAGATTGCGACGTCACCTGCCGCCTCACGCCCTGGACATCTACAGGGAGGCGTTCAACCACTCCTTTTCCTCGCATGTCGGAGACATTCGCCAGGAAGAGATAGCACATCGAACGGCTTGGTCCGCCGTCAAGCGCTCATACATGAAACTCGCGGACCGCTGGGTGCCGAAATCGGCACATAGCGATTGAGCGTCGCGGTTGTTCGTAAATTGAAATACGTCTGCCTCCTTGCCGGATTTTCGCGCGGACACGTGCAGGGCAACGATTTCGCGGCACACCTTTCTTGGAACTCTGACAGCGCGTTTCTGGAGAAATGTCGCAGTCTGTCGATTCAACGAAATTCGCCGGCTCAATTTCCGGCTTGAGCAAAATCAAATTTCAAACCGACGACCGTGGCTAATCTCCTTTCGCGACCGAGATGGTCAAACCTCGGAAGGAGATATCATCATGGCAACCGAAACCAAGCTGCCCGTCACAAAATCCCCCACAGCCCCCGCTGTCGCCGGAGAGACTTGGCGACCCTTTCAGGCATTGAGAAACGAAATCGACCAGATCTTTGACGATTTCGGTAACGGCTTCTGGAACCGACCGTTCCGTTCGCTGGCACGGCTCGAGCGCGACTTCTCGAAGTCGATCTCTGCGCCGGCCGTAGACGTCGCCGAGAGTGACAAAGCGTATGAGATTACGGCCGAGCTTCCGGGTCTCGACGAGAAGAACATCGACATCAAGGTCGCCAACGGCGGTCTTACGATCAAGGGCGAGAAGCGCGAGGAGACCGAGGAAAAGAAGAAGGACTACTACGTCTCCGAGCGCCGCTACGGCACCTTCGAGCGCTATTTCACCCTGCCGGAGAGCGTCAACGCCGACAAGATCGAGGCTACCTTCAAGAACGGCGTGCTGAAGGTCGTGCTTCCGAAAACCGAGGAGGCGCAGAAACCGGCCAAGACGATCAACGTGAAGGCGGCTTGAGCCTGCCAAGGCGGGGCTGCATCGAGCGCAGCCTCGCCCCACATTTGCAACACTATCGATATTGAGGGCACGTCATGCACGCACTTCACGTGATGACCAGAGACGTTGTTGCCGTGACGCCTCATACGACGATCGAAGAAGCCGCCAAGATCATGCTCCGGATGCACATTAGCGGCCTACCTGTCATCGACGATGCCGGCAATCTCGTTGGCATTGTCTCGGAAAGCGACTTCCTCCGTCGCAGCGAAATTGGCACCGGTCGCAAGCACGCGGCCTGGCTCAAATTCTTCATGGGACCTCCACGGGCAGCGGCCGAGTTTGTTCACGAAAGCGGCCGAAAGGTGGAAGATGTCATGACGCGGCAGGTTGTCTCTGCCCGGGAAGAGACATCCCTGGTCGACGTGGTCGACTTGATGGAGAAGCACGACATTAAACGCGTCCCGGTGATGCGCGGCGAGGCGACGATCGGGATCGTTACGAGAAGTAATCTGCTGCAGGCGATGGCAAGCCTCGCACACGAGATTCCGGACCCGACCGCCGATGACGAGCACATTCGCGAGCGTATCACGCGAGCGGTCAACGCCGCCGACTGGCGTCCGATCGGCTCCAGGGTCGATGTCCGCAAGGGCGTCGTCCATCTGCACGGCCTGATTACGACCGACGAAGCGCGGCGGGCGACGATCGTCGCCGCCGAAAACACCAGCGGTGTCAAGGAAGTCCATGACCACCTTTGCTTAGTTGATTCATACACCGGCTACTACGTGGAATCGCCGGAAGACTTGAGGGCCGCGGGCTGAACGCCGGCGAATTGGAAGCCGCTATGTTTGGATGGATCGTCCGGGTTCTCTTTACGATAGCAGCGCCGATCACGGCGCTGTTCGTTTCGCGAGACGCGTTGAACTTCGGCCTCATTCAAACCATTGTAACGATGCTCCTCGTCACGGCTCTTGTCGGCTTGATCGCCGCCTACTCCGGGCGTGACCGAGGCGTCCCCCACTAAGCAGATACGCCCCGAGGGCTGGTGAAGCCGCGCGGATTTCCGGGCGCTCGCGGTTTCGCCATTGATGCGCAGATCCGCGCAGGAGGGACCCTACTGGGCAGCCGCAAAAAGCCTCCTGACCGCGTCTGCTGGCGCTGCAAAAGCAAAGCCACTCTTTCGCGCAACGACGACGCCGATTAGCTTACCCTTCAGATTCACCAGCGCGCCGCCCGAACTGCCCTGGCTGACCAGGACGTCTGATTGGATCAGATCGCTGCTCGCAATGCCTGGGCAGGAACGATGCAAAGCTGACACGATGCCAAACGTCACGCTCTGTCCCCAATCTTGCGGATTTCCAATCGTGATCACCGGCTCCCCCACGTCGGGCGTATCCAGGTTCTCCAGAGTCAACGCCTGAAGGTTGCCGGGTTCGACCCGGAGTAGCGCAACGTCATCTCGCTCGGATCTTACCAGCACAACGGCATCAAGCGCTCGTCCGTCCTGGGGACGTGCCTGTACGACGGTCGCGTTTGCAACCAAGTGATTTGCAGTGACAATCAAGCCTGCCAGGGCGTCGACCACGACGCCCGCTCCCTGCCACTCTCGAGGCGAAGGAGGGTCTGGAAAGCTGGCTTCGGGATCAAATACTCGCGGCTCTGATGCCACGCCCCAGCCTCGTATTCCAACCACAGCAGGCGAGACGCGCTTCACAAGAGCGGTAAAGTCCGTCGTCGGAAACATCTCTCCTGGATCTTTATAGTCCTTGGCCCAACAACCGGCGACACCGAAGACCAGCGCCAGACTGCATACGACGACGGCGATCCAATCTCGGCGCAAGATATTGCGTAGCATGGCCACCTCTCAGGCAATCCAAGTGAAGTTACCTGAACAGCAGCCTAATGATCTGAGGCAGGCGCGATTTGAGGATTCGCAAACTCTGCCTCGCCCTTCTCGCGAAACCAGGCCTACGGATACCTACTTAGGTGAAGCTCCCGAATTTAGACCCGTCGCCTGATGCGGTACGAAGGGTTCTCCAGTACAGCGTTCGGCTTGCCAGTGGAGCCCGCAATGAATCACTCGATTTACACCGCGGACAGGGCAACCCACCTGAAGGTGGTGGTCTCTGTGCTACTCGTCGGCATTGCAATCGTGGCGGCAACACTGACCGTGCGGCTAACTCATCCAGCAACAAGTGCGCAGATCACGGCGACGCACACCGTCTACAAGCCCCACCGAAGCCACGCCCTCACCGAAATGGCACAAATTGGGAAGGACCCGATCTAGTACCCGGAATCAGAGCTGAGTGATACGGCGGCCTTTGAAACGGCGTTGACGGACCTTTTTCTTGGTCCAGACGAAGGGCTCGGCTCTGTCGTTGTATGCGTTGACGTAGGCATCGATGTGTTCCTGAAGCTGCTTGAGGCTCGTGAAGGAGGTGCCGCTGAGCGACTGCCCCTGCAAGATGGAAAACCATACTTCGACCTGATTGAGCCATGACGCACTTGTCGGCGTGAAATGAAATTGCACGTTGGGGTGGGCCTTGAGCCAGTCCTCGTTCTTTTTATGGGTGTTGAGGTTGTCGAGGATGACGTGAAGCTTGCGGTTCGGAAAAGCCGCGGTGACGCTGTTCATGAAATCGAGAAACTCGACGCGGCGCCGGCGTTTTGAATGGGTCGCGATGATCTTTCCGGTGGCGACTTCGAGCGCCGCAAACAATGTTGTGGTGCCATGCCGCTTTGTAATCGTGGCTTTGGCCGGTCAAGGCGCGGCCATTGGGCAACTTCAGATAACCCTGCGCTCGCTCCAAAGCCTGGATCGAGGGCTTCTCGTCCACGCACAGCACAATGGCCTTCGCCGGCGGCGCGACATAGAGGCCGACAACATCGGCGGCTTTGGCCGTAAAGTTCGGGTCGTTGCTCTCGCACCAGGACTTGCGAGCCACCAGGTCAATCTTGTGGCTGCGCAGGAACCGCCAGACATATTGGACATCGACATCGCCCAGCGCCTCGGCCAGCAGGGGGCCGGTCCAGCGCGCAAACCCTTGCGGTGGCGGCTTATCCAGCAGCTTCAGAATCCGCTTGTCGGTCGTCTTCGTATAGATCGGCTGCTTGCCAGGCCGCGGCTTGTCTTGCAGCCCTTCAAGGCCATGGTCGGCATAGCGATGCCGCCAAAGGCTGACAATCCGCGGCTGGACCCCAACTTCCTTGGCGATCGACCGGGTGCTGCGCCCATCCGCCGCCAACAGAACTATCCGCGCCCGCTTCAAATCGCGCTGCAACGTCACCGGTGAGCGACAGCACGCCTCAAGCACCTTGCGATCTTTCCTCGAAAGGTGGACTTCTCTTGCTTCGGGTATCATCCCGACCTTGAATCACGACTCACGTTCCAAGAAAAGTGGGTACTAGCTCGATCGGCCGAGGACATCAAATGAGCAACGAACTAGTCAAGGTCTTGATACTATTTGCCCTCTACGCGGCTCTTGAAATCGCGCTCTATTCCTCATCGGTCGGGAGACTGGTCTCCCGCGCTGTCCGCGCGGCGAGACTAACCCTAAGCGAACAGGACGCCCGGACGGCCGAATGAAGCGCGTCTGCGCTCAGCTTGACCCTTGCGCCCCCCGATTTGGCGGCTTTGGAGCACCATCGGTCATCACTGCGTGAGGGCGACTGATACCATAGGGGTAAGATCAGTCTCGACTGCGTGTCGTCATCGAACAGTATGGAGATCTACCAGCGATTATGAAACGAGACCGCGAGCTCGACTGACGCCGCCCGCTCCTCTCGGCGCTACAGCGGTTCGTCATCCAGCGTGGAGGGCTCCATCTGGAGCGAAACGAAATCGCCTCCACCGTAATCGTCCTCCGGGTCCGGACGGGAAGGCTGAACACAGAGGCGGTCATCTACTCGAAGAACGCCAGGAACGTTCTCGCAAGCTACGATGGCAGCGCGGTGTGCGCTCTCGCCCCTGATAACACCACGGAGCGAGACCGCGCCGTCCCGTACCCTGACGTTCAAGCCGATCGGCTGCCACGGTGTCTTGGCCAGCGCGGCGAGAACCGCCCGACGGAGCTGATTGTCGCTCCCGGAATAGCCCGAAGCGCCTGTCAGTGGTCCAGCAACGGCGGACAGGAAGTCGGAACGTGTGATGATTCCGACGATACGATCAGCGCGCATGACCGGAATGTGATTCAGGTGCCGACGCTCCATCACGTCCGCCACCTCATCGAGAGGTGCCTGCTCGTTGGTGGTCACAGGCTGACGGGTCATCACCTGCTCGACCTTGCGACCGTGCTCCTTCACGAACTCGCTGGCGACTCGCTCAGCCCCGAGCAGGAGCGAAAGCAATCGATTGCCCCGTGGGTCGGTCAAAATCCCCCGGGTATGGTCACTTGAAACTCCCCCACCTGATGATCGCCGTCAGCGCCGCTGAACAGCAGTAGCCGGTCAGGCAGGACGTTTATGTTCGACCCCTTTAGCCAGCAAGGGGCCGGGGAGTTGAACGTCTTGAAGCGACATCTGCAAAGCACCGTACTTACATTACTTGATCGCAACACCAGCCAGCGCGAGATTCACCGGCTGACGGGTGTCGATCGCAAGACGATCCGGCGTTATCAGGCGCTGCGGGCCGGTGCGGAGGCAAATTCCCCCGGGGAAGTGACCACCGGCTCGGTGAGCGCGGACGGCCAAATTCCTCCACCCCGACCACCGGCTTTTGGGACATCGGAAGCGACGGTCACCAGCAGCCTGGCCCGTTCGGCTTGCGAAGCGCATCGGACGTGGATCGAAGAACAGGTCCGGCTGAAGCGGAACGCGCAGGCGATTTACCAGGACCTGGTTGATCAATTTGGCTTTCCGTCCAGCTACCAGAGTGTCAAGCGGTTTGTGCGCCGGTTGCGGCACGCTGATCCTGAGCAGTTTGATCGTCTTGAGTTCCTCCCCGGCGAGGAAGCTCAGGTCGACTATGGCGAGGGCGCGCCGACGGTTGATCCGAAGAGCGGGCGGTACCGTCGTCCCCGCCTGTTCGTGATGACGCTACGCTACTCGCGGCGCAGCTTCCGGCGGGTAGTCTGGAAGTCCAGCCAACAAGTCTGGGCGCAGCTCCACGAAGAGGCGTTCCGGTATTTTGGCGGGGTCCCCAGCTATGTCGTGCTCGACAACCTGAAGGAAGGCGTCCTCAAGCCGGATTTGTACGAGCCCCAGCTCAACCCGATTTACAGCGCGATGCTGGCTCATTACGCCGTGGTCGCCGATCCCGCGCGCGTGGCCGATCCAAATCGGAAAGGATGCGTCGAGAATGCGATTCAACATACCCAGGGCACTGCGCTGGCCGGACGGCGCTTCGAGACGCTGGAGGCGCAAAACGAGTTCTTGAGGCACTGGGAGGAGAACTGGGCTTCCAAACGCATCCACGGCAGCACGCGCCGTCAGGTCGAGGCGATGTTCCAGGAAGAGAAGCCGCACCTGCGGCCGCTGCCTGTCGCTCCCTTCCGCATCTTCACCGAAGTCGTCCGGACTGTCTGCGACGACACCACCGTACGCGTCGACAACAGCTATTACGCCGCGCGGCCCGCGCCGATCGGCAGCCAGGTCGTCGTGCGCATCTACACCACCACGATCGAGATCCGTGATCGCCACACCCGTGCGCTGCTGCGTGTTCATTCCCGGATGGCGCACCCCGGTTCTGTCGTCCTGCCGACCAGCGAACGGCCGTTCAACCCGTCGCGGCAAACCGCCGTGCTGCTGGCGAGCGCCGAGCGCATCGGACCGCAGACCAGGGCCTTGTGCCAGCAGGTGTTCGACACCGAAGGGCGCCCCGGACAGCGCGCGATGTGGGGCATTGTCGGGCTGGGCCGGAAGTATCCGGCGCGGCTGGTCGAGCAGGCCTGCGCGCACGCCATCGACAACCGCATCTACCGCTACAAGCACGTGCGTGCGACCGTCGAGCGGTTGTTCGAACAGGCGATCGAGCAGGTTGGAGTGACGCCACAGCCGGCATCGCCGCTCACCCAGGATCATCCGCTGATCCGTACCCCCGCGGAATACGGCGACCTCTTCAGCCGCGCTGTGCGGCGCGACGCCGACGACAATGGTCGGCAGGCCGAGGCTCACGACGATCACGCCACGGCAATCCGCGCTCGTGTCGCCTGCGCAACCCCGGCCAACTCCGGCGCCACGAGCGCTCCCGCTGCACCTTCTCACCTTAAACTGGAGACCTAGCCACATGATGACCATGCCGGAAATTGAGCGTTGCCTACGACAGCTGCGCCTGTCGGGTGTCCGCGACACGCTGCAGACGCGCGTGCTCCAGGCGCAGGGCGCCAACCAGCCCTTCCTCGAGACCTTCTCCCTTATCCTGCAGGATGAACTGGACCGTCGTCAGTCCCGTCTTATCGAGCGGCGATACCAGCAATCCGGGCTCGACGAAAAGCTGACGCTCGCCGAGTTCGACTGGTCCTTCAATCCCAAACTGCCACGTCAGACCTGCTTCCAGCTCCACACCCTGGCGTTCATTGCCGCTGGCGAGAACGCTCTGCTTGTTGGCAAACCTGGCACCGGGAAGTCGCACATCGCCAAGGCGATTGCCTATCAGGCGATCCTGCAAAGCCACAAGGTCCAGTATCTTGAGACCGACGACTTCTTTCACCGCTACGCCCTGAACTCTCCGGCACAACGCGAGGTCCGGCTGCGAACCATCATCGACTGCGATCTCCTCGTGCTGGACGATCTATTCCTCGCACGCGCCATCCCCGACGACGCCGGCACTTTGCTGCAGACCCTGATCCATCAGCGTTACAAACTGCGCCGCAGCGTCATCGTCACCTCCAATCGCGTCGTGCAGGATTGGGGGGCATACCTTGGGGACAACACTATGAGCACGACGATCCTCGATCGCCTTATGCATCATTGCCATCTGCTTGAGTTCGACGGACGCAGCTATCGGCTCAAAGAAGCCGCTGAAGCTCTTGCCCGGGAAACAAACTCAAACTAACAGTCCCTTGTCCTGCCTCGCGGGTGGAGGAATTTGACTGACCACACCCGGAGGAATTTGAAGTGACCCGCGGGGATCGATTGCGCTCATGCTCGGTTCCGATCTCGCTCCGCCTGAGAAAATCGCTCTCGCATATAATGCCGACGAGATTATCGGCCGAATCCACGACAGGCAGCCCGCTGATATGATGCGCAAGCATCACTTTGATTGCGTCCGTGATCGGAGCCTCGGGCCGTATCGACACTACCTGCCGTGACATTATCTGATGCGCGCGCATGCCTTCACTCCGGAGACAAAGAGGTATTTTCTGCGTCAACTAACGTCTTGATCGAGATCAACGCCGGGACGGGCGGAGATGGCAACTTGACAACCAATATCGGAAGTCTTCGATCATGCGCCTGAAAACGCTTCTCTCGGTCGCGATTCTTGTAACGCTGTCGGCGCCCAGCGTCGGGACGCCGGCCGACCCGTCTGCAACACTGTCCGATCTCATGACCAGACTTCAGCTTCAGCACGCAAAGCTATGGTTTGCGGGCAAGCTGAGCAATTGGGGCCTGGCCGACTACGAGCTTGAACAAATCGACGCCAATCTTGAAGCCACGGGCAAGTTGCAGGCTGACCCGTCGCAAGCCAATCGTGCCAAGCGACAACTTGATGCAGTACGCCAGGCAATCCATTCGAAGGACTTGCCCGGGTTCATGTCGTCGTATGCCACCATGACAAACGAATGCAACTCCTGTCACCGCGGTAGTGGGTATCCCTCGGTCGCGATCCAGATTCCGCTCACCTTGCCGGTGCCCAACCAATTGTTCGTCGACCAGGTGACTGAGGGGCGATCGCTAGCCCATTCATCTTGCGGGACATGCCATGTCGTTTCCGACTGGGTAAGGGAAGCGCCTGCATTCCGCCCATCGCCACCTGGCTTCCTGGAGATAGTCAACCGGCCGTCGTTCTCCGCTGACGAACTTCGACGATTTTTGGCATCAAGCCATCGTCGTCTTGGACCAGAACAGTTAATGCCAAATCCGAGGCTCTCGGAATACCAGATTGAGGCTATCGTGGCCTACCTCGAGACGTTGAGAGCGGGCCAATCTCGCTGAGACAAGCCTACCGGGCAGGCGGTCACCGTCGCACTTTTGATTTATAAGATCTACGCTGAACCAGGAGCAGTGACAAAGAGCGTCGCTAAGCGTCCATCTTGGGCAAAACGGGCCCTTCGCCGGCTCCACTGCGCGCCTGTTCTAAATGCCCCTATTTTCTCAGGCGCGGCTCGAGCGCCACGAGCATCTCCGTGCGCCCCACTATACCCGCAAGCTTTTTGTCCCGAAGGACTAGCACCTGGGAGATCTGATAAATGTCCATCTGCTTGACGACCTCCTCGATTGTGGCGCTTTCATCGACGCAGACGGGATGTCGGCTCATGACGGCATCCACGCGCAAGCCACTGGTTCTCTCACGAGCGAGCTGCCCCTCGTCTTTACCTAGCGGCCACTCGAGCCAAAACCCTTCAGGATAGTCTACGCCTAATTCGCGCCTGTGAAGAAAATCACCTTCCGAAATGATGCCGACCAGCACCCCTTCACCGTCAACGACCGGGAGGCCGCGCTGATTGGTCTCGAGCAGCAGATGGATGGCATCGAGCAGTGATGCGCTCGGCTTCACCGTTGCAAACCAGGTTCGCATGATATCTGCTGCCTTCATTGCTGCCTCTATCGAACCCGCCCTGCCAGCAATGCGCTCTGCTCTGCGCTAGTGAGACATCAGCACGCACACTTTGGCCTCCTGCAGGAGGCTGCGTGTCATGCCGCCGAAGATCCATTCTCCCAACCGGCTATGTCCATAACCGCCAGTAACAATGAGATCCGCGCCGAGCTCGGACGCCAGCCGAATAAGGTAGCCTCCGTCCGGTTCCGCCGTATGGACACGTACCTCGTGCTGGCACTGCACCCCATGCCGCTGAAGATAGCCGGCCACGTCGCGAAGCCGCTTGCGAGCCGCATCCTGTTCGCTCGACGCGCAGATTTCCGCGATTGTGACCTGCGAGGCTCTGGTCAGAAACGGCATCGCATCGCGAACGGCGAGGCGCGCCTCCCTTGTGTCCTTCCAACCGACCACGATGCGGTCACCAGACAACTCCGTCACGCGCTCCGGCACAGATAGCGTGGGGCGCCCCATCCGCAGCATGGCTCCGGCCGGATCGAGGAAGTGGGAGTGACTGGCCGCCTGCGACCTGCGCTTGACGATTACAAGGTCTGCCGCGCGGGCCTGCTCGACCAGAAAGTCGGTCGGATCATCGAGTGCCCAGCGCCATTCGACCGTCTCGCTTGGCAGGCCGACCACCCGCTTGAACCAAGCCTCTTTCGCCGAAAGCGTTGCTTTTATGCGCTTGATGTCTTCCTCGGTGGTCTGCTCGATGATGACACCTTCGGCGACAAAGGGAGGCTCCACCGCCACCGCAGAAACACCCAGGATGGCCGCTCCGAACGTCCTCGCAATACCCTCCGCAACGGCAACTTGCCCTGCTTCCTGCTGCTCGGAATCGACGTAGACCATGACGCTCGCGACAGACATGACGATGCTCCGAAAAAGTGTGCGATGGCCGTTTATCGCCTTGCGGTCAGCCAGACGCTTGACCGAAATCAAACCTGCCGGCCATGCCTCCCGATGTGACCAGTGACGGGGTCTGGCGGTGCCCCGAAGGCGATCCTCTCCTTAAACCGCGTCCCGCAGATGCTTTTCGATTTCGGCTACGGGGTGCTTGGTGAGGTCCTTGTCGAGTTCGCCGACGATCCGACACCTCACGTCGGCGTGAAAGGCCGAGCGAAGCTCCGCCAGCGTGCGGGGTGGCGCGACGACAATGAGGGAGGTCGCATGCTCGCTGCGAAGGAGACGCTCCGCCGCAGCTGCGACCTGCCTCGCAAAGCGCTTCTCCTCGAACTCATGCCAATCGGTCATTTCCACCGCACTGCGCTGCTCCGAATGCGATCCTTTGCTGATCCGACCGGGGCGATCGCTACCTTGTGAATGGGCGGGCGGATTCTCTTCCTCGAACACCGCCTCCGTCTTCAGATTGGGGAACTTCTCGTCGCCCTCGTTGCGAAGGAACAGCGCCTACCTTCCGTCACCGACGAACACGATTGCACGATGTGGTATCCTGATCATTTTCGGCCTCCTCGCTGCATGCGTCCAATTCCTATTCCCCAGCAGGCTGCGCTGCTTGATCCCGATCAAACCAGTCAGCCTACAATCGGGCAGGATTACCTAAACTCGGAAAACGATATGGAGGTTCATCATGCATGCACGAGACGTGATGGTGTCGCCAGTGGTTACGGTCGGACCAAACGCAACCGTCCGCCAGGTCGCGCAGATCCTGCTGGAACGGCGGATCAGCGCCGTGCCGGTCGTCGATGCCGACAACAAGGTGCTCGGCATCGTGAGCGAAGGCGATCTGCTGCACAGGGCCGAGAGCGGGACCGAACGCTCCCCCTCCTGGTGGTTGCGCCTGCTAACCGGCGATGCCCAGCTCGCGACTGACTACGTCAAGTCGCACTCAATCAAGGTGCAGGACGTCATGACGCAGGAGGTCGCGACCGCTGCACCCGAGACGCCCTTGCACGAGATCGCCATGCTTCTCGAAGAGCGCCAGATCAAACGCGTTCCCATCGTCAACAAGGAAGGTCAGCTCGTCGGGATCGTCAGCCGGGCCAACCTGCTCCAGACCATCGCGAGCGCCAGACCAAAGCTCGAGATTTCGCTTCCCGATTCAGTCATCAGGAAGAGGTTCTTCGAGGAGCTCAGGAAGCAGCCCTGGGCTCATACATTCAATGTGAACGCGACTGTGCAGAATGGCGTGGTCGATATCTGGGGTTTCGCGCCGTCCGTGGCCGAACGCACGGCCATTCGCGTAGCCGCCGAGGCAATTCCGGGCGTGGCGACCGTGAATGATCACCTGCTCGAAACACCGGCCTTTGTCTACTGACCCGGGCGGAGATTCCAAATCGCCGTTCCGCTACCGTCGAGACGCTCATGTCCCATTTCATTGTCCGCTTTCTCAAGAATGTGGTTGGCGACCGGGGCCAACCTTGCGAGGCTTGCCAACTCGCGATTGACGTTGAGGCGGACGACGGCGCGGAAGCGGCCCTAATGGCCAAGCAGGAGTTCTGCGAACTCCGCGCAATTCGCGACTGGACACTTCACGCCGACCGCGTCGAGGTGAAGTCGGCCGATTTTCCATCCTGACCGGGGTCGGAGGAGCACTATAACGTTTATTGCCGCCTTGCGGTTCTTGCGGATGCGCAAGCTTAATCCAGCGCCACCAAGGCGATCATCAGCCGAAAGAGCTCATATCCCATGGTGACGAGCAGCGCTCCGACAATCAAGATCTTGCCGTACCACGACACGGTCGGGCTGACGCGGACTTTCCTCGAGACATGCTCTTGTTTTTGCGACCGCTCATATTGAGTCCTGCGTGCACGCTCTGCCCTGCTGCAGGGGTCAATCGCCGCGCGGTCTGACGCTATCCTTTCCATGATCAACATGCCATTGCCGCTCTGGCACGACTCTGATGCTCATCAAGAAATATCTTCAATACGAACGCGGGCACCGGAAGCGACACGCCATACGTTTGCTGCCGTCGACCTCTCCAAGTCTTTCCAGCAGCCTGTCCAGAAAGATCGTCTGGCCCTTGAGAATCTTCGAGCGAGCCTCTGCGATCTCGAACCAGTCAACCCGATCGATTTCGGGGAATCTTTGTTGCCGACCCGACCGCGGAGGCCATTCCATCTCGAATGTATTGCTGCGAAAGTCAGCGAGATCCCAATCGTCCGACGCGGCCCACACGTGGACCACCTTGCCGCTCGGCTGGCTTGCTTTGCCAAGCTCGATGACCTCCGCTGTCACCGCGTGGCCAGTTTCCTCTGCGAATTCGCGACGTGCGGCCGAAAGCAGCGTTTCGCCATCGGAAACGAGGCCCTTTGGAATAGTCCAGGCCCCGCGATCCCGGCGCCGCCAAAAGGGACCGCCGGGATGACCGAGCAAGACCTGAAGCGTACCGCCGCCTCTGCGAAACAACAGAATCCCCGCACTCTGCCGCTTGCTGGAACCTGCCGTCGGCATGGAGCGAAAGCGCAAATGTCGGGTGCTCACGTGATCAGTGCAACTCAGCGCCAGCTGCCTCGTTGATGGGCTTGATGTCGACAATGTCTCCATTGTTGACATGGTCTCGGATTGCTTCGAACTCTGCCGAATTGATCTCGAGAAGCCATGTTTTCCATTCCCGGGGACGTCCTTCGGGAGCAACGGGCTCGCCCTCCGACCTGTAGCGATACTTCGCCAGAGCTCCCATCGCCCGTTCCATCGCACTACCGTCCTTCAACTCTACGATGCACCTCATCATAAACCTCATCCGATTAAATTAGCGAAGGATTCCACCGGCACTCGGCGCCGCGTTGACAAAGATCAAGCTGAACTTGTGGCCGGCCAGCGGCTTCATACGCGTCGGTCCAAAATGACGCGCCTAGTACCCGGAATCAGAGCTGAGTGATACGGCGGCCTTTGAAACGGCGTTGACGGACCTTTTTCTTGGTCCAGACGAAGGGCTCGGCTCTGTCGTTGTATGCGTTGACGTAGGCATCGATGTGTTCCTGAAGCTGCTTGAGGCTCGTGAAGGAGGTGCCGCTGAGCGACTGCCCCTGCAAGATGGAAAACCATACTTCGACCTGATTGAGCCATGACGCACTTGTCGGCGTGAAATGAAATTGCACGTTGGGGTGGGCCTTGAGCCAGTCCTCGTTCTTTTTATGGGTGTTGAGGTTGTCGAGGATGACGTGAAGCTTGCGGTTCGGAAAAGCCGCGGTGACGCTGTTCATGAAATCGAGAAACTCGACGCGGCGCCGGCGTTTTGAATGGGTCGCGATGATCTTTCCGGTGGCGACTTCGAGCGCCGCAAACAATGTTGTGGTGCCATGCCGCTTGTAATCGTGGCTTTGGCCGGTCAAGGCGCGGCCATTGGGCAACTTCAGATAACCCTGCGCTCGCTCCAAAGCCTGGATCGAGGGCTTCTCGTCCACGCACAGCACAATGGCCTTCGCCGGCGGCGCGACATAGAGGCCGACAACATCGGCGGCTTTGGCCGTAAAGTTCGGGTCGTTGCTCTCGCACCAGGACTTGCGAGCCACCAGGTCAATCTTGTGGCTGCGCAGGAACCGCCAGACATATTGGACATCGACATCGCCCAGCGCCTCGGCCAGCAGGGGGCCGGTCCAGCGCGCAAACCCTTGCGGTGGCGGCTTATCCAGCAGCTTCAGAATCCGCTTGTCGGTCGTCTTCGTATAGATCGGCTGCTTGCCAGGCCGCGGCTTGTCTTGCAGCCCTTCAAGGCCATGGTCGGCATAGCGATGCCGCCAAAGGCTGACAATCCGCGGCTGGACCCCAACTTCCTTGGCGATCGACCGGGTGCTGCGCCCATCCGCCGCCAACAGAACTATCCGCGCCCGCTTCAAATCGCGCTGCAACGTCACCGGTGAGCGACAGCACGCCTCAAGCACCTTGCGATCTTTCCTCGAAAGGTGGACTTCTCTTGCTTCGGGTATCATCCCGACCTTGAATCACGACTCACGTTCCAAGAAAAGTGGGTACTAGCTCCGAGGATTTCCCGGGATGCCCGAGCAGACGGGCTTGAGCTAGATCAGGACACCCCCCTCGCTTATTGGTGGCAGAAGGGATCATCGATACCAGCAGTAGCCGTGTCGACAAACGCGTTGATGAGGGTAGATCCAGCGAGGTCCCCAGCAGGAGCGATACCAGTGGTAGCCGGTTTCGCCGAGACGATAGCATCCGGCTTCGGCGCTGCTCGGAAATACAGTTGCGATTGAAAGGATCGCCGCGGCAGCAGCGAGCAGGACGATGTTTCGCATGTCGACCTCTCCTCAGTGGTAGAAACAGTTGTGATGCGGCCTGAGTGCTTCTCTCACCTCATCGTCCTCAAGAGCATCCTTGATCGCCCGATCGGCCTTCCTCGTCTCCAGGACGCCTGCGCCCCGGTCCGGTACGGGCACCCCCGGCTCATGCTTCACCAGGCGCGTCTGCTCCCTCTGATCATTCTTGCTCATGTCGCATTCACTCGTCGAACTGCTCCATTGGCCGGAACGACTCCGCTTTCTCTATCGCCCTCCGACTGCTCATAGCGAGATCACACCCCGAACGGATACGTGTCGGGAAGCCCGGCGATTTCGGCGGTCTCCAGCGGAGTTACCGCCCTGGTGTCGTCAAACCAGATATATTCGTCGAACTACCGCGGCAAACTGGCCTGAAAATAGTGGCTCGCAAGTTCGGTTTCAGGCCTGTAGATTACGCCGATGGCCCGCTCGAGCCGTTCCCTGCCGAGACCCTCCGGACCGCAGAGATCGCCGGGACCGCGCAGACCGAGCATGAAGCGCGGAAGGCCCGTTGCGTGACACAGCCGTTCATAGCTGTTGGGAAGCGATGGGCGGACGGTCTTGACCTCCATCGGGCCGCCCCAATCGGACGCCGCGGCAACCGCGCCACTGTGGGTGCCGAAGCCGACCAGATACGCCTGTGCGCCAAAAGCCTTGCGGCAGTGCTGCCCGATATTGTGCTCGCCGCGGGCGACCATCTCGGTCGCCGCGGCGTTGCCGACATGCGAGTTGTGCGCCCACACCACCGCCTTGCTGTCCGGCCCGTGAAATGCCAGCAGGTTCTTGAGGGTGTCGAACATGTGACTGTCGCGCAGGTTCCACGACGCGCGCGAGCCGTAGTACATGATGCGGTAATAGCGCTCGGCGTTGGCCACCAGGCGCGCATTCTGCTCGGCATCAAGGAAGCGCTCGCCATCGTGCTCGGCATACGCCCGGCGCTTCGCCAGGAGATCGGTGAGTGCGTGCGCCACGTCGGATTCGCAGGTCGGATAGGATCCGGTCAGCGCCGCATGGCCGTACGTGGCGGGATCGCGCTGCCACGGCGTCAGGCAACCATAACGCTCGCGGGCTACACGCGCCGAGGCTGGATCGACTTCGTCGAGATAGTTCAGGACCGACCGGATTGAATCGTAGAGGCTGTAGAGATCGAGACCGTGAAACGCGACGCGCGTGGTGTTCTCCACCGTACCGTTGTGTTTGCGCAACCAGCTGACGAAATCGCGTACCTCGGTGTTTCGCCACATCCAGGTCGGAAACCGTGCAAACGCGGTCCATTCCGACGGCGGATACTGGAAATGCCGCACATAGTGATCGACCCGGGCGGCATCCGGCCAGTCCGCCTCGATCGCCACGAAGCGAAATCCCTTCTTGACGATCAGGTCGCGGGTAATGCGTTCGCGCATCCGGTAGAACTCGGAGGTGCCATGGGTCGCCTCGCCGAGCAGCACGACGCGCGCCGACCCGATACGCTCCATCAGCGGGCTGAGATCGGCCGCCTCGATGGATGGAAATGATTCGGCGGCGTCGGCGATATTGCGGACCAGCGTTTCCTCGTCCGGAGCAACAGGCCGCAGCGCCCGGCGCGCGGGCGCGGTCTCGCCTTTTGCGGCCGCCCACCCTTCCTCTCCGATCAATGGAACGAAGCGGACGTCTGCAATGTCTTCGCTGCGAAATTCGTCCTTCGAAAGGCGGACGACCCGCACCAATTCCTGGGTACGCTGATCGGCGCCGACAGGAATGACCAGCCTGCCGCCGATCTTCAGCTGCTCCTTGAGCGCCTCCGGAACCTGCGGACCGCCGGCGGCTACGACGATGGCATCGTAGGGCGCATGTTCGGGCCAGCCTTTGGTGCCGTCACCATGCAGCACGTGGACGTTATCGTAACCGAGCTCGGTAAGTGTGGCCGCCGCCTCTTCCGCAAGCGGACCGAGGCGTTCGACCGTGTACACATCGGCCGCGATCTCCGACAGCACCGCGGCGGCGTAACCGGAGCCGGCTCCGATCTCCAGCACCTTCTCGCCGCCCTTGAGCATCAGCGCCTCCGCCATGAAAGCGACGATGTAGGGCTGAGAAATGGTCTGCTCCCCGGCGATCGGGAGCGGCGAATCTTCGTAGGCAAATTCGCGAAGCTTCGCTGGCAGGAACAGCTCACGCGGCACCTTGCCCATTGCCTCGAGCACGAGTTCGTCACGCACACCGCGCGCGGCGATATGGCGCTTGACCATCTCTACCCGGAGCGCGGGAAACGACTTAACTTCACCAGGGCGATCTGGATTCAGCGCTACCGATCCCATGATGGCCTCTCCTGCATCTCAGCTAGGTTGAGTCATGCACGATCAATCTCCAAGAAAACTTAGGACCATTGCGCCCCCATCGATTTGATCGACATCAAACCGCGAAATGGCGAGCGCGTCAGGATCCATTGAATGCAAATGGAGACGGCCATGGATCTCAAGGAAGCCATCTATAGTCGGCACGCCGTACGCGAATTCACCTCGCAACCGGTTGACGAGGACGTATTGAGGAAACTCATTGATGCTGCCATCCAGGCGCCCAGCGCCGTCAACCACCAGCCATGGCTGTTTACAGTCGTGCGGGACAAAACGTTGCTCGCGCGCATTTCCCGCGAGGCAAAGGCCCATATGCTCAAAACCTCGGCGGCGGCGCTGGCATCGCATCACTTCCAAAGCATCCTCGAAAATCCGGATTTCGACATATTCTATCACGCTCCGGCATTGGTCGTGATCTCGGCACCCGAGGGCCCATGGGTCGTTGAGGATTGCGCCCTGGCGGCTGAGAACTTGATGCTGGCTGCCTGCGCCGCCGGATTGGGAACATGCTGGATCGGGTTTGCGCAGGGCTGGCTTGGAACCTCGGAGGGGAAATCGTCGCTCAGGCTTTCCGGCACGACCGTGCCAGTCGCACCCATTATCGTAGGGCATCCCAAAACAGCGGCGGCGCCCGTTCCCAGAAAGGCCCCGAAGATTGACTGGATTTCGTAAACCTTCGGGGATCAGGTGAAATGAAAGACCCTTACGAGACCCTTGGCGTAACCCGATCCGCGACCGACAAGGAAATCAAGAGCGCCTTCAAAAAACTCGCGCGCAAATTTCATCCTGATCTCCATCCGGGCGACAAGGAGGCGGAGGCCAAGTTCAAGGCAATCTCGGCTGCCAACGATCTGCTCAAGGACAAGGAGAAGCGGCGGCGGTTTGACGCGGGTGAGATCGACGCCAGCGGCGCAGAGCGACAGCAGGAGCGATTCTATCGCGACTTCGCCGACGGGCCTGCCTACACCTCGCACGCCGCACAGGATGGATTTGACAGCAACGAGGATCTGGAAGAGTTCCTGGCAAAAGCGTTTGCCGGCAAAGGGCGACGATCAGAGAGGGCATTCCGGGCGCGCGGTCAGGATGGGAGCTATGTGCTGCCAGTGGCCTTCGTGGACGCCGCCAGCGGCGCCACCCTCACCATCACGCTGCCGGACGGCAAGACCCTGGAGGTGATTGTCCCCGAGGGCGCCGAGGACCGACAGATGCTGCGGCTGAAAGGCCAGGGAATGCCTGGCTATGGCGGCGGGGCGCCAGGCGATGCCTATGTCGAGTTGCACATCCAGCCGCATCCGTTCTTTCACCGCAAGGACGACAACATCCATGTCGAAATACCCGTAACCCTGCGCGAGGCGGTGCTGGGAGGCAAGATCGAGGTGCCGACAATCACTCAACCGGTAACGGTGACAGTCCCGAAGGGTTCGAATTCCGGCACCACACTGCGGCTGCGCGAAAGAGGTATCCGCAACCGAAAAACCGGGCAGCGCGGACATCAATTGATCACGCTGAAGGTGATCCTCCCTACGGCCGAAGAACCCGAACTGGTAGAATTTCTGGAAGCATGGCGGCCGAAAAACCCTCAGGATCCACGCAAGGATATGTTGCCATGATGGACGTCGATGATCTTTTGGCCACCATCTCCGCGCTCCAGCGCAGCGATCTCGAACGTTGGATCAGCGAAGAACTGGTCGCGCCGCAACAGAACGGAGGGTCGCTGATGTTCTCGGACATGGAATGCGCGCGAATCCGTCTCATTTGTACGCTGACCTATGAGCTCGATGTTGATGACAACGCGCTACCGGTGGTGCTGTCGCTGCTTGATCAGCTTTACGACACCCGCCAACGGCTGCTTTCCCTGACCCGGGCCATCAAGACGCAGGACGAAACCGTTCAACTCGCTATCGCAGCCGCGACATCGCAGCAGCAGAGCGGGCTCAAATCTTGACCTCAAGGCGTCGGCTGAGCGTGTCCAGACTTTGCTCCGGAACGTGATCGACGGCTTGTAGGGAGACACGTAAATCCATCGAAAGGTTGACCTGCCTCAAGGCCGGACAGGCCCGGCGTGATCTGTTGCTTGCATGTCTGGATATATCAGATCCTTCCTCGAAATCGGATTGGGCGATGTCGGGCTGGCGGCAAGACCGCTTCGCTCGGCGAATTGTATTCGGCTCTCGCATCCCAAGGGGTTGCCGTCCCAAATGGCTTCGCCGTCACGGCGGACGCCTATCGCGAAGCGCTATCGCGAGACGGGGTCGCGGACAAGCTGCACCGTCTTCTGGACGGGATCGACAAGAGCAAGATCAGACAGCTCGCCGGCAAGGCCGCCAAGGCCCGCGAGGTCATATACAAGGCGATGGACACGCCGCTGCTGCGCGAGCAGATCGTAGAAGCCTATCGGCAGCTTGAACGCGAGGCCGGGATCGGGGTCGCTGTCGCCGTACGAAGCTCCGCGACGGCGGAGGATCTGCCGACGGCGAGCTTTGCCGGCCAGCACGAAAGCTTTCTCAATGTGCGCGGGCCAAAGGATTTGTTCGAAGCTTGCCGGCGCTGCTTTGCTTCCATTTTCACCGATCGCGCGATCTCTTATCGCATCGACAACGGCTTCGATCATTTCAAGGTCGCGCTCTCCGTCGCCGTGATGAAAATGATCCGTTCCGATCTGGCGGCGAGCGGAGTCGTTTTCACGCTCGATACCGAAACGGGTTTTCGTGACGTGGTCTTTGTCACCGGCTGCTACGGTCTCGGCGAAACCATCGTGCAGGGCCAGGTCGATCCAGATGAATTTTACGTCCACAAGCCGACGCTGAGCCAAGGTTTTCGCCGAGTGCTGCGGCGCCGGCTCGGAGCCAAGCAGATCCGTATGATTTATGGCAAGCGCGGGAGCAGTCATGCGACGTCCACCCGCAATGTGCCTGACGCCGAACGACAGAAATTCTGCATTTCCGACGCCGAAGTGCTGAGCCTTGCCGAGATCGCGGTCCGGATCGAAGCCCACTACTCCAAACATGCCGGCGTTTCGATGCCGATGGACATCGAATGGGCCAAGGAAGGTGTCGACGGGAAGCTATACATCATTCAGGCCCGGCCCGAGACCGTTGCCTCGCAGCGCTCGTCGGACTTCTATGAGACGTATAACCTGAAGGGACACGGCCCGGTCATCGTCAACGGTCGCGCGGTGGGAGAGAAGATCGCTTCAGGGCGTACGCGCCGCATTTCGACCGCGCGCGATCTGGCGGCCTTCAGGCCGGGTGAAATCCTGGTGGCGCCGGCGACCAGCCCGGATTGGGAGCCGGTCATGAAGATCGCGGCCGGCATCATCACCGACAAGGGCGGTCGCACCTGCCATGCCGCGATCGTGGCGCGAGAGCTGGGCATCCCCGCCGTGGTGGGCGCCACACACGCGACCGAGAAGATCAAGAGCGGAACCGACGTCACGATCTGCTGTGCGGAGGGCGATATCGGCAGCGTCTATCAGGGGGCGGTTGCCTTCGACGTTACCAGGACGCCAGTGAGCGAACTGCGGCAGCCGCGCACGGCCATCATGGTCAATGTCGGAACCCCGGAAATGGCGTTCCGCACGGCGATGCAGCCGCAGGCCGGAGTTGGCCTCGCCCGCATGGAGTTCATCATCAGTGAACATATCGGCGTTCACCCGATGGCGCTGCTCAAGCCGGAGAAGGTCACGTCAACCAAGGCGCGGACCGCAATCGCCCGCCTGACGAAGGGCTTCAAGAGCCCGGCCGATTTCTTTATTCAACGACTGGCGGAAGGCGTCGGCACCATCGCCGCGGCATTCTATCCGAAGCCGGTGATCGTACGGCTTTCCGATTTCAAGACCAACGAATATGCCAGCCTGATTGGCGGGGAAGGCTTCGAGCCGAGGGAAGAGAATCCGATGCTGGGATTCCGGGGCGCCTCCCGCTACAGTCATCCCGCCTACACCGAAGGGTTTGCCTTGGAGTGCGCCGCGCTCCGCCTAGTGCGAAAGGAGATGGGTCTCTCCAATCTGCGCGTCATGGTGCCGTTCTGCCGAACCGTCGAGGAGGGCCGCCGCGTGATCGCGACGATGGCTGCCAATGGACTGCGGCGCGGCGAAGACGGTCTCGAGATTTACGTCATGTGCGAGATCCCGAATAACGTCATCCAGATCGACGCGTTTTCTCGGTTGTTCGATGGCTTTTCGATTGGGTCCAACGATCTTACCCAGCTCACGCTGGGGGTCGACCGGGATTCCGATATCGTGGCCTTCGACTTCGACGAACGCGACCCAGGAATGCTGGAGATGTTCCGGCAGGCGGTGGTCGGCGCAAAGCGGAACCGTCGCCATATCGGCATCTGCGGCGAGGCGCCTGCGAACTATCCGGAGATCGCGCGATACTTGACAGGCCTTGGCATCGATTCGATCAGCGTCAATCCTTCAAGCGTGTTTCGCACCATGGCCGTGGTGTCCGACGCCGAAGCCAATCAACCAAAATCCGAGACGCGAGGCCTTCTCTCGCTGTAACGATCAGATCACAGCCGGGACGGCAGCGGCATGAATGCGTTCTGCCGCGGCGTTGACCCTGGTCATCGTCTTCGTAAGCTCGTCATAGACCCGGTCGTCGACGGTCACCGTGCCGAAATTCGAATCTTCGCCGTCGAAGCGCCCCTGCACCGGCTGATCGGCATGCTCGAACCAGTGATAACCGACCACATTCGGCTTGCCGAGGGCCGCCACAACGTAGCTCTCGAAGGCACGGGCGCGCTCGGTCTGAGTGGCCACACGCGGCCCCGCCCCTTTGGAATTTGTTAGGCCCGCGTCGTCGCCGCGGAAGGAGAATTCGGAGATCAGGCATGTCCTGCCGGTAGCGGCATAAGCGTCGATGACGGGACCGGGGTCGAACTCGTAGCAATTGAAGGAGATCACATCGAGGTGTCGACCGGCCGCGGCGATCACTCCCCGCGGCGGCTGCCAGCCGAACCGGGATCCGATCACGAGATGATGGGGATCAGCCGTCTTGATGGCCGAGACGCACACTTCGAAATACCTGTCAGCCACGACGGCCACGAAGGCATCGCAATCTGCTGAGAACGCCTCGCGGGCGGTATCTGCCAGGTTGGCCTTGGTCTCGAGCGCGTCGTTCAAGATGCCAGGCCGAAGCCTGACGAACGGCGCCACGACGTTCTCAATCCTGCCGAGTTCCTCCCAAGATCGCGCCCGTGTGCGCCATACCGCATTGAATTGAGCAAAATCCCGATAATGCGCCTGCAGACCCGAGATAGCGGCAACCCTGCCGGGACGATGAGACGGCAGGTTCAGAAACAGCGTCAGAAGTTCGTCGGCACCGCGCCAGTCGGGTGACCAGTACAGTTCGTTGTCGATGAAGGTACCGAGCAAGCCGGGATCATTGCGCCGATGCCTGCAACGTTGATCGGCGCTTGCGCGGATATGCGCCGAGAATTCGGGATCGAAGACGTCCGGAAAGACTTGCTCGCGCCGGTGCAAGCGGAAGGACGCGCCGAGCTCAGCGGTCGGCGCCGTCGCCAGCAATTGCGATCCCGCACTGGCGACGAGTTCGTCCGACCAGCAGCCAACCGTGTTGAACTTCCAGCTTGCCAGTCGGTCAGACACAACGGTGCGCCAGATCTGCAGGCTGCCGTACTTAGTCCGGCAAGCCTCGGCGTAGGGCACGCGTTCGGTCCCGCCGATCCGATCCTGATCGAAACGGACCGTATCGACCCCCTTCGAGAGAAATCTACCACCATCGGGATCGATGAGCCAGAATACGCCATTGCGCTCGGAAACGCGGAAGAAGCCGCTTCCTCTGAGGTCGTCGTCGACGTCCCCTCCCCATTTCGTTCTTTGCAAGCGCGGACCCCGGCAACGTTCTAAGGATATCAATCCATTGCACGAGCGGCTCGGGGCCTCTTGACCTATCTCAATACCACTCGGAACCGGCATGACTACCAATGTCGCAGTGAGACAACGTGCCTGAGATCAGCGGCTGACCGCGCAACAGCATACCGGTCGCCGATGAGCAGGACCAAGCAGGTCGTCCATGCCGACAACGCAACTGCCAAACACCGCCAGCCTGCGCCCCGGTTTCATCTGGGGCGTTTCCACCTCCAGCTTCCAGATCGAAGGGGCAACGAAGGAGGACGGGGCGCGGACTCAGCATCTGGGACATCTATTGTCAGTCCGGTGAAATCAAAAATCACAATACCGGCGACGTCGCGTGTGACCATTATCATCGCTACCGCGAAGATGTCGGCCTCATGAAGACGCTGGGCGTACAGGCGTACCGGTTCTCGGTTGCCTGGCCGCGCGTCCTGCCGCTGGGACACGGATCCGCCAACGAGGCCGGCGTTTCATTCTATGACCGGCTGATCGACGAGCTCGTGGCCGCCGGTATCGAACCGTGGCTGTGCCTGTATCATTGGGACCTGCCGCAGGCCCTGGAGGAGCGCGGCGGCTGGCTGAACCGTGAGTCGGCGGCGTGGTTCGCCGACTATGTGACGTTGATCGCCGCGCGATTTGGCGACCGGGTCAAGCGCTTTGCGACATTCAACGAGCCGTCGATCTTCAGCCTGTTCAGCCGTTCGCTCGGCAAGCGGGAGCATAGCAGCGAGGACAAGCTCCGCCGCATGATCCACAACGTCAATCTCGCCCACGGGGCGGCGGTGGATGTGCTTCGCGCCAACGTGATCGACGCCTCGATCGGCTGTATCCATAATCGACAGCCATGCCGGCCTTCCAGTGCAAGCGAGGCCGATGAAGCGGCTGCGGCACGGCTGGATGTGTACTGGAACGCGGCCTTTCCGGATCCGCAATGCCGCGGCGAATATCCGCCATCGATGCGCGCGGCAATCGAACCGCATATGCAGCCAGGCGACCTGACGCGGATTTGCCGTCCGCTGGATTGGTTCGGGCTGAACCACTATAGCCCGGTCTATGTCAAGGCACGGGCGGATTCGATGCTGGGCTACGACTTCGGCGACAAGCCCGCCAGCGTCCCCTTGACCCCGATCGGATGGCCGATCGATCCCGAGGCCTTCAGCGAGACGTTGCAGGCGGTCCACACACGGTACGGCCTGCCGATTTACGTGCTCGAGAATGGCTACGGCGATTCCGGCCAGCCCGACCAGACCGGTGCGGTGATCGACCCGGGCCGGATAGAGTTCCTGAAGGCCTATATCAACGCGATGAATAACGCCGCGGCCCACGGCGTCGATGTTCGTGGCTATTTCGTCTGGTCTCTGCTCGACAATTTCGAGTGGGACTCCAGTTACAGCATCAGGTTCGGCCTGACCTATGTCGATTATGCTTCGCTGCGGCGAATCCCGAAATCGTCGTTCGGCTGGTATGCCGGGCTGATCAGGGCGGTGCAGCCATGATCAAGGCGACGCTGGAAGGACGAGCCGCGTTGCTTGCAGATGTTGGAGGGACCAACGCCCGCTTCGCACTGCTGACTGACGGCGAGCTCGGCGCGATCACACATATGGCGGTCAAGGACCACGCTACCTCTCAGGAGGCCCTCGCTGCCTATCTCGGCGCTTCGGCCAGGGCCGAGAGGCCTGCTCATGCAATCCTTGCCGCCTCCGGCGCGGTTCAGAATGGCCGCTGCGCACTCACGAACAATTCCTGGATCGTCGACGCGGAGGAATTGCGCGGGGCCTATGGGTTTTCGGCCGTCCGTTTGATCAACGACTTTGAAGCGGTCGCATGGGCCCTGCCCCGGCTTGGCCCCGACAGTTTGCTGCAGCTCGGCGGGCGGCAGCAGGTGCCGGGAGCACCCCTTGCCGCGATCGGCCCCGGCACCGGCCTGGGAATGGCGGTGAGCATACCACACCCCGGCGGACAGATCGTTCTCGCCAGCGAGGGAGGCCATGCCACGCTGGCAGGCGGTTCGTTGCGCGAGGATGCGGTGATTGAGCATTTGCGACAACGCTTCGGACATGTGTCGGCCGAACGCATTCTGTCGGGCGCGGGGCTCGAGAACCTGTATGACGCTCTCGCCTGCATCGACGGCGCGACGCCGCCAAAGCGCCGCGCGTCCGACATTACGCGGGCCGGAATTGAGGGAACGTGTCCGATCAGCCGCTCCGCCGTTGACATGTTCTGCGCGATGCTGGGGTCCGTCGCGGGCAACCTCGCGCTCGCGCTGAACGCGAGAGGCGGGATATTCATCGGCGGCGGCATCTTGCGCCACCTGCCGGACTATCTTGCCGCGTCCCAGTTTCGCCAGCGCTTCGAGGAGAAGGGGCGGCTCCGAAAATTCCTCGAGCCGATACCGGCCTATCTGATCCTGGACGACGACGTCGCATTCGTCGGCCTCCGTAACCTGATGGAGGTCGAAGGCATTGGCTGAGATACCGCAACGCGACATCGTCACCCTGACCATCAACCCGGCTGTCGATATCTCGACCTCGGTCAGCAAGATGGTGCCCTACACGAAAATGCGCTGCGCCGAGCCTCAGCGCGATCCCGGCGGTGGCGGAATCAATGTGGCCCGTGTCCTGAAGCGGCTGGGCTTTGAGGCGACCGCAGTCTATCTGGCCGGCGGCGCAACCGGGCAAACCCTGACGGCGCTGGTTGAACGCGAGGCCGTGCGCAGCATCGTGATCCCGATATCGAACGATACCCGCGAAGACATCACCATTTTCGACGAGACCAGCCGGGAGCAATTTCGACTGGTGTTTCCGGGCGCTTTCCTCAGCGAATTTGAATGGCAACAATATCTCGACGCAATTGCGCGTCTCAGTCCGCAGGCTGCGTTTGTCATCGCAAGCGGCAGCCTGCCGCCGGGAGCCCCGGCCGATTTCTACGGCAGGGTGGTCAGGGCATCGACGGGGGCGGCAAAGGTCGTCGTTGATGCGTCCGGCGCCTCGCTCAAAGCCGCGCTGGAAGCGGGCGTCTATCTCATCAAGCCCAACCTTCGGGAGTTTCAGGAGCTGGCTGGGATCAGTGGCGCCGACGAGTCCTCGCTCCTGGAGGCGGGGCGCCGCCTGATCGATCGTTATCGCATCGAGATCATTGCTCTCTCGATGGGCCCCGGCGGGGCCCTGCTCCTGACGCGCGACATCGCCTTGCGTGCGAATGGCCTTCCTTTGGAGCCTGTCAGCGTTTCCGGCGCAGGCGACAGCTTCCTGGGGGCGATGGTGTCGCGCCTCGCCAATGGCGACAAGCTCGATAGCGCCCTGCGTTATGGTGTTGCCGGCGGTTCGGCGGCGCTGCTCAGTCCCGGAACGGGGCTTTGCCTCGGTGCGGACGTTCATCGCCTCGCATCCAACGTGAACGTCACAATCATAGCCGGCTATCATGCTTAGCAACGAGACATACCACTCGCCCGGCGAACGGCAGTTGCTGCTGCGCTTCTGGAAAAGTGCTCGCGGCTTCTGGAAAGGCAAGTCGGCGGGCTGGGCCTGGCTTCTCACCGTGTTGCTCGTCGCGACAGTTCTTCTGCAACTGCTGACCCAGTATTCGCTGAACTTCTGGAATCGCGACTTCTTCAACGCGGTCGAGCGCAAGGACGGGAAAGAGCTCCTCAGCCAGGCGCTGCGATTCATGCCGCTCGCTGCGGCCAGTCTGTCGCTCGCCGTCTTCTCGGTCTGGGGGCGGATGACGCTCCAGCGAAAGTGGAGAGCCTGGCTCAGCGATGAGCTTTACCGCTACTGGCTGGAGCGGGATCGCTTTGTGCGACTGAACTTCGTGGCGGGAGACTATCAGGCCCCTGAATATCGAATCGCCGAGGACTGCAGACTGGCAACGGACCTCCCGGTCGACCTCGTTCTCGGGCTCGTCGCTTCTCTCCTGACAGCGGCCACCTTTATCGGCATCCTCGGGGTGGTCGGAGGCAATCTCACGATCGATGCAGCGGGTCTCACTCTGACCATTCCCGGCTATCTGGTCGTCGCCGTCGTCGTCTATTCGATCGCCGTGGCAGCCGTGACGATGTTGATCGGCCGCCGGCTGACGGACGTTCTGGAGGAAAACAAGCGGGCCGAGGCACAGTTGAGGGCCGTTGGAACCCATGTGCGTGAAAGCGGAGAAAGCATGGCGCCCGGTATGAAAGGCGACGATGGAATTCGCGCGATCCACCCTGCCCTCAAGGCGGTGATTGCTTCGTGGCTGAACTATTGCTGGCAACTCGTGCGCCTCACAATCATAACCCACACGAACTCGCTGCTGACGCCCGTGATCGGCGTGCTGCTCTGCATGCCAAAATATGTTGCCGGCACAATGCTCCTCGGCGAGGTCGTACAGGCTGCGGCGGCGTTCGTTGTGGTCCAAAGTGCCTGCAGCTGGTTTACGGACAACTATCCTCGTCTTGCGGAATGGGCCGCTTCGGCCAACCGTGTTGCGTCGCTGCTTTTTGCGTTGGATAAGCTCGATCGTCCCGCCGTGGACAACGAGCCGGGACGGATACACAAGTACGCGGGAACGAACAGGCAAACATAGGCGCGCCGCCTTCAAGTCGAGAGCAGCGCTCACAGTAAATGCGCCCTTGGCGGACGCCGGAACGAAGGTCGCCGCGGCCCTATAGCTGATCCAGAACCAAAGATAATATCCGATCCCAAGAAGCGTCTTTCTAAAGCCACCCCACTCTGACCAGAACGTCGTGTCGCGCATATACTTATTGACGTCCTCGGTCGCAGCCCGCGTGCCCTCCCGAGTGATCTGCTCGAAATCGATATGCTGACGATCGCGGAAGCGATCGAGCAGTTTTCTCGAAAATCAACCGATCGGTGAGCGTACTGTGCCATTGCTGGTTCGAAGACGCGACTGTGGTTGCTGCGATCAGCTCGCCGAGGTTCCACGATACCACGTCAATCAGAAAGACGAGTGTCGCCAGGATTGTCCCTGTTTTTTCGTCTCGCTGAGCAAAAGCCGCAATGGCGACAAAGAAGAACACAGTCCAGCGGAAGGCGCCTACGGCCGAAGCTCTGTGAAGTGCGATTGGTGTAACGCTCATGCAGTTTGCCCCCTCGATCCTTATTAGGGCGCCAAGGCCGGGATCGTCACGCGAATTTTCTAGCCCTTGTGGTTCAGACGATGACGGAAGCACAGCACGCGGTGGCTGGACAACCGCCGAGAGCGAAGGCAGCTTTGCCCAGACAGGGAGACGGGCATGTCCTTCAAAGTCATCGACGGCGGCGGAGGGCCTTGGATGAGATGCGCGCTAGTCGCGCCGCCCCCCTCGCCGCAAGGTCATCAAGAAGCGCAAGCTGAAGCCGCACTCCCACCAGGAGGAGTTGTGCTGTAGGCGAGATTTCCACCCACGACCCGCAGTCGCCCGACGCCGTTCCGACCTGCTGGGAATCGACAATTTGACTCGGCTCTGGGCAAGCCATTCTTGGCGGGATGCCTCGCCCAATCAGACGCATCGGCCCTACCCTGCCAGGCGGCCGCCCGGTGAAGATCACCTTCGGCGAGATGCGCGAAATGGGTGTCAGCGGCGTCCTGATCTTTTAATCACGGGGTCCTGGGTTCGAGCCCCAGCGCGCTCACCAAGCAAATTCAATAGCTTACGCCAGACCATCAACCGATTGAAAAAGCCCCGTGTGGGCACTGTGCTGACAATTCGATTGCTGCTCTCACGGTCGGAGATCTCGGCCCTGCAATTGTTTGCCGTAACAAGCAGGCCGGCGCGCTCCTCAGCCGTGGTCGCCTGCCCTGCCAATTCCAGGCAGATGCGCTCCATGCGCGCGAGTTCGTCGATGTCGTGTTGATATTGCCCCATGCGGCTGATCAGACTCCGGCGCCCCGCTCAGGTCAAGGACGGGCCGCGTAAGGAGCCTTCGACCGCGACACGCGTTAAGGACCAGAGCAGGAGGACGGAGGCGGGTTATGAGTACCATCCCCCTAGACCTTCAACGAAGGTTCGAACAGCGCTGGGCCGCCCGATTTCCGCCGTCGGGGGGAGCGGTTGCAACTCGATGGGATCGGCCTGAAAAGCATGATCGGCAGCTGGCCACGCCCAGAAAGGGCAAAAGAAAAAATCGCCAAGCGAACCTAGCTCGTTCAAGTTCAGCGCCGACGGCGTGAGCGCGGGACCGAAGCCCCCACGACGCGCAGTAGCTCGCGCGCGTTCCGAGACCCAAGGGATTGATAATTTGACTCTGGCCTGCGCCGCGTTTCGATGGCGGCATGCCCCGCCCTGCCCGCCGCCACACGCCCACGCACGTTGACGGCCGCCCCGTCAAGATCACTTCGGCGAGATGCGGGAGATGGGCTTGCGCGGCGTCCTCGTCTATTGCCATTGCGGCCATCATATCGCTCTGAACTCTGAGCGCCGATCGCTGGCCTGACGATGTTCGCCTCTCTGGTATCGAGCCGCGCTTCGTCTGTGCCGGTTGCGGCCGCCGCGGAGCTGAGGTCAGGCCAGATTTCGAGAGCGGCGTGCCGCCGCAGTTCGCGAGCTCGAACGCACGTGAGACCGCTGCAAAAAGGCCATATTTCGCGTGCGAGTTGATGAAGCGGGAACTTTCGGCAATTGGATACATTGCTGGTCTCGCCGCTTATCGCGTCCCTCGGGCCTGAGGAGCAGTCGTTGAACCGGGAATTAAAGGAATTCCGCAGGCTCGAACGCGCTTGCAGAGAGCACGCAGCCATCGCTTCCCTCGATCTTGAGCGTGAGGGTCTTCTCAAGGTGGCGGGGTATTATCGGAAAGCTATCGAAGCTTGCAACGCCACCCCACAGCGGACAGCCACCCGCAAATTTCCCAAGGAAGGCCCGCCAGCGTGAACCGTGGCGCTGCCTTTCCACGTCCCCACACGCAGCGACCCCGCCTCGCTGATAGCGTGGTAGGGCCGCCTGCCTTTCCTTGCTGGGGCTGGAAGGGGTAAAGCCAGCACGGTCGGCAAGTTCAATTTACGCCGGTGAAGTGCCGAAACGAACTGCCCAAAAGGGGCACTCCGTCGGAGGCGGAAGGTCTGCGAAAACCACACGGACCCGATGAACAGACATTACGTCCCGGAGCTCAATCCCAAGGGCAAGGAACCGCATATTGGGGACGACGCAAGCTGAAACGGGATCAATGATCGTCTTCTCTCGGGAGACGCCACACGATTTTCATTTTTAGTCGGAATCAAATTGAGCCGTTGCTTCAATTATAAGGACGTCATTCATGACCAAGGAAAATTGCCTGATCGTCCACGTTGCTGGAAGACAGTTGGATCTGCTGCGAGGAGAAGCCTCGCGCATTGCAAAGGACAGTAAACTTGATTGGTGGATCGATCATGCCGATGTCGGCACGCGCTTCTGCTTTGAAGATGCGAAGGCGAAAGAAACCTTCGCTCTCACCTGCGACAACTTCGGCGTTCCGTGCCGCGACGGCTAGGAACTAAGCCAAACGGGAAAAGCCGCAGGGTGGTTCCAGCCCCCACTGCGGCATTCCCGGACAACTAGAAATTGGCTGGTACTCAAATCTCGCCGATGTTCTCACAGTAGAAGACCCCGTTCCGAAAATGGACTCCGTACAACTACCGGAGTTCGACGTCTCACGGATTGCAGCTTAAGAGCGAGCGTGGCACGGCTTGCATTCCAGCCCCCAAGGCTCCCGGCTGCCGATTCAATTGCGGATCAGAGCGCCGGGAGCGCCGAGGCCCGCCAGCGTAAACCAGCGGGCCAGTTCAGTGCGGGAACCGTCCCAAGCGTTTCGTTCGACCTATCTTCAGCTTTCCGGCGCCGCAACTGCAGCCGGCATACTCAGCGGCGCTCCTCCAACCGAAACAGGCCCCACCGACTTCGACTGCCGGACCATCCGTTTGCGCATCGCCGCGGACAGTCCATAGCGAGCATTCGCTCTTCGAATGGAGGACGTGACGTCCGACATCATTGCGCCTTGCAGCGAGTCCACCTTCGCGATGAGCGTGGACAGCTGCGAAGATATCTTCCTCACGTCGAAGCGTTCGTCCGTGATGCTCTGGCGCAGGGACAGCAGCACCATTGTGTCCTGCTGCAGCAGCGCCGCATTTTGCTGCAATGCTTGGTTGTTCTCCTGCAGCGAAGCCGTGTGCTGCTGCTGGGCCGACTGGATATCCTTCAAGGCGGCGACAACCGGATCCGGTTTCGGTGCGGATGCGTCCCGGCGCGGAAGCAGTTCGGCCAGACTGCCGATATTCAGCGACGAGAAATCGGCCGGCGATGTATAGATGGCCGCCGAGCCGTTGATGGCCAGAGCACACACCGACAGCGCCAGGACCGATTTCCGGCTGGAGCGCTTGACCGGAACTGGAGCTTCCGGGGCGGCGGGTTCGGGCGCGGCGGCTGCGAGCGCGAGCGCTGCGGGGTCGAGTTGTTCGACGAGGCCTTGCGCTTCCAAAGTCGTGGTCATCTGCATTGACCTCATGAGCGAGCAAAAGGAAGCCGACGCCGGAACGTCCTCGCGACGGCTCCTCTACGCAGCACCCACCTACAACTGTCTAAAATTGTAGGCTTTTCGGCTTAATTTCACGTTAGCGGCCGGGCCGCCCGGCAGGCCCAGCCACCCCGGCCGATTGCGGGGTCCAGGCGATGGAATGAGCAATGGGGCAGCCTGCTCCGAAGCGCGACAAAGCCGCGAGACAACGCCCTCAAAAGGTGTAAGATTCAGCAAAACAGGAGGGAGCGGCATGTTTGAAATCAACGGTTTCGACACGGCAGGCGTCGTCAGCCTCAAGCGGCTGTCACTCGAGGCCGCCCTCAAGAAGGCCAGAGAGCTCGTCGCGGACGGGTGCTGGGACGTTCAGATCGTTGATCCAACCGGCCGGATATACACCTCGTTCGAGGAGCAGGCCGCGTAGCCACCCCGCCTTCCCTCTTCTGAAATTACCCCCATCAGATCGCGTTGCGCGAATTCCGGGCGTTGCCGTGATCCAACTGAAAACCCCAGCGCCTGGTGGGAAGCGCTGGGGCGTTTTCAAAATATCAATCGGTAAAGCAATGCGGCCTTCATAGCAGCGGCCGCGGAGACCGACTGTGAACCGGTTCACAGCACGTCGCCGATTTTTCCTTGTCTACGACGGTCGCCGGCGCTGGCCGACAACGTAACCGACCCGCTATCCGCCTCGGCCGACATTGGACGAGGCGCTGTTCAGCCATCGCTGCGTTGCTTCATCGCTCCAGCCGGGGACCGCGAAGCGCGCCCGGGGATTCACTTCAGCGCCGGAACGATCGACCGTAAGCGACGTTCGCGTCCCATTCGCAAAGGTTTGGCGTGGGGATTGCAGTCTGTTGATCAACGTGTTTGCAAATCGTTGGCGGGGGGTATGGAGGCGGCAACGACGGAGAATTACGAGGTGCGGCCGAACGACCAGGGCAGGAGCTCGTCGATCCGGGACTGCGGGTGACCGGTTGCGATCGCTTTGAGCGTCGCTTTCATCCAGACGTAGGGCTCCACGCTGTTGATTTTGCAGGTGGCGATGAGCGAAGCTATGCGCGCCCATGAACGACCACCTTCGTCGTGACCAGCAAATAAACTATTTTTACGCGTCAGAGTCAGCGGCCTGATTTGATTTTCGACGGGATTGGTGTCCATCTCAACGCAACCATCGTCGAGAAACAAGGTGAGGCCATCCCAATGGTTCAGGAGATAGGCGATCGCCTTGCCCATCTCGCTGCCCGGCGACAGGCGAGCGGCTTGCTCGCGCAGAAACCTCTCGAGTTCAGCGACGAGCGGCCGTGATCGCTCGTTACGGGTCGTTTGCCGAGCCGGGGCGTCGGCGCCACGGATCTCCTTCTCGATCGCATAGAGTGCGGCGATGCGCGCGAGAACGGCTTCGGCGATGGGTGAGCCGGCTTTCGGAGTCGCTGCGATGATCTTGCGCCTTGAGTGGGACCAACATGCGGCCAGCCGCAGCGGCACGCCGCCTTTGCGCTTGGGCCGTGCGAGCCGATGATAGCCCTGGTATCCGTCGACCTGAAGGATGCCGTCGAAGCCCTCGAGGATGCGCTCAGCATGGTCACCACCGCGTCCTGGCGCGTAGTGGTAGACCACGATTGGTGGATCAGCGCCGCCGTGGCCGCGATCGTCGCGCAGGACAGCCCACAGATAGCCGGTCTTCGTTCGGCCCCGGCCCGGATCGAGCACAGGCGCCCTGGTCTCGTCTATGAACAAGCGGCCCGATTGCTTCATCACGACGCTCATGCGCTCGACCAGCGGCGCGAGGTGGAAGGCGACCGTTCCCATCCAGTCTGCCAGAACGGCGCGATCGATGAAGATGCCATGCCGAGCCAGAACCTGCGACTGACGATAGAGTGGCATGTGCTCGCTGAACTTGGCGACCGCCACCTGCGCCAGCAGCGCCTCGGTGGGGATGACCCTCCACGAGATGGGCGGGCGCCGGCGCCTGAGCAACACCGGTGCAGCCCTTTGCGCAGGCGTAGCGCGGTCGCACCGTCTCGATCACACGATACTGGGCGGCCATGACATCGAGACGGCGGGAGCGATCCTCGCCGATCTGGACCATCCGGCCGCAGCCGCAGGGACACTCGAGGTTCTCGGGTTCGATCACCTGCTCGATGCGCGGCAGGTGCGCGGGAAAGGCACGGGCAGCGCGCCTGGTCCGGCGGCTGGACGGCGCCGTGCCGGCGCGGCGCGCACGATCGTCCTGGCGTTCCTGGACTTCGGCGATGGCAATCTCGATGTCCTCGAGAACCAGTTGCATCTGATCGGGATTGAACTTTTCCGAGCGTTTACCGAAACGTGCGCGCTCGTACTCCTTCACGAGCAGTTCGAGGCGTTCGACGCTCTCTTTGGACGCAGCCAGTTCACTCTCGACATGAAGGCGCGCCGAGCATTCATCGTCTGCGCGACGACGCTCGGCTTCAATCATCGCTTCCTGCGCGCGGAAGAGCGCGCGCAAATCGGCGGGCAGCGCTGCAAGACGGGCGGGATCAAAGGGGGACGGCGGCACATCCGCAAGCTATCATCCCAAAGCCCCGCGCGAAACAGGTTGTCGGGTCTGAGTCAGTTCGCCGCAGCTGGCGTCGCGACAATCCGTTCGCCCACTCGCTTCCAGTTCAGCCCTTCAAACGAGGGGATTGAGGAATGTCCCTGATAGTGAGTCTGACGAATCATTTCCGGAGGTGGTCGAGGTTCGGGACCCCCACCATCCTTTGTGGGGGCGCTCATATCGAGTGATTAGGAAGATCGGTCAGCGAGGCCGAGGCATTCCCGCTTCGTATGAAGTTGAGTATCGCGCAGGAAGCAGTCTTCTGATTCAAGCAACCGCAATCGAATATTATGAGCAAGAGGCAAATCAGATTAAGCTGAGTATGGAGGCTCTACTCGAGCTTTTATCGACAGCGGATTGTCCCGACGCACATGAGCATGGATCCAGCCGATCTTTGGTCGACGCTGACGCCCGCGCTCCGACGCCAGATCGTCGAAGACGTCGCCGCAATTTTGGCGGAGATCCCTCATGAAGTCCGAGCTGGTCACACCAAGCCACTTGGCGCGCAAAGCCGTAGTCTACATCCGGCAGTCGACGCCCCATCAGGTCGTAAGCAATCAGGAGAGCCTGCGCCTTCAATACGCGCTTCGCCAGCGCGCCCGCGAACTCGGATGGCGTGAGGCGGCCATCGACGTGATTGATGCCGATCTCGGGTTGAGCGGCGCGTCTATAGCACAGCGTAACGGCTTCAAGGAACTCGTTGGCCGTGTTGGCCTGAGTGAAGTGGGACTCATCCTGTCGATCGACGTGACCCGCTTGGCGCGTAATTGTACCGACTGGTATCCGCTCCTGGATATCTGTGGTCTACGTGGCTGCCTGATCGCCGACCGCGATGGTGTCTATGATCCGGGCACTCCCAACGGACGGTTGCTTCTCGGGCTGAAGGGTTCGATCTCCGAGCTTGAGCTACATACGATCCGCAGCCGGCTGACCGCCGGCCTGCTGGCCAAAGCCGAACGCGGCGAACTTGCGGTTATGCTGCCAATCGGGCTGATGCGGGACCCGAGCGGTGTGGTCGTTAAGGATCCCGACATGGCCGTGCAAGGGCGGCTCGGTCTCGTCTTCCAGTTATTCCTGCAGCTGCGCAGCGTTGCCAAGGTCATGCGAGCGTTGAACGAGCGTGACCTGGAACTGCCGCGTCGTGATCGATATGGCGATTTGTGCTGGACGCGCGCGACGCTGGCTGCCGTCGCGGCGATCTTGAAGAACCCCGCATACGCGGGCGCCTTTGTCTATGGACGAACCCGCTTCCGGCCGCCGAAGCGGGAGGGGGCCCTGCCACAAAAGGCTCCGCGGCCGATGGAGGAGTGGCGGATCGTCGTTAAAGATCGATATCCAGCCTATATCGACTGGCCAATTTATGAAAAAATCCGATCCGTCATCAGAGATAACCGAGCCGAATACATGCGCATCAAAACCCGCGGCGCGCCTCGCAATGGCGAGCTCCTGCTCCACGGCATTGCCTGGTGCGCACGATGTGGCCATAAGATGTACGTCCGCTACAAGGGCGGCGGCGAATATGTATGCAATCACCTGCGTACCCAGGAAGGTCAGCCAACCTGCCAACACATCCGCGCCGCCCATATCGATGCAGCCGTTGGCGACGCATTCCTAACCGCACTAGCGCCGGCCGAACTCGATGCCTTGTCGCGCTCCCGCCGGGTGCAGCAGCAGACGAACAATGCGCTACGCTCCAGTGCAGAACGAGAGCTCGAGCGCAAGCGATACACGGCGGCGCTCGCCGAACGGCAGTTCAACCGAGCTGATCCAGATAATCGGTTGGTCGCCTCGGAACTCGAGCGTCGATGGGAAGCGGCGCTAAACGACGTGCGCGCCGCCGAAGAGGCGCTTGCCCGACAGACGCCGCCCAAAGCCATCACACAAGTGGCCATAAGCAAGGAGCTCAACGACAAGGTCATCAGCCTCACCGGCCGCCTCCCGCAGATATGGGGTGACGAGACTATCTCGGATGCGCATCGCAAGGCGTTGTTGCGATGTCTCATCGAAAAGGTCGTTCTCGACCGCGGTGAGCGCGACTTGGCCCTGGCTAGGATCGTCTGGCGGGGAGGCGCCGTGACGGAGCTCGAAGTGAAGATGAGCGTCAACTCCGTCACCAGATTGACGCGAGGCACAGAGATGCGGGAACGCCTTCTGACGCTCGCTCGCGACGGCGTCCCAGACGACAAGATCGCCACAATCCTTACTCGGGAAGGTCACCGCTCTCCCCGTTGCGCCGATAAGGTGCTGCCTATCACCGTTGGGCGGCTCCGTCGTGCCGCCGCCATCAAGGTAACTGCCCAGCGCAGCCGATGGGAGCATGACGACTCATACCTCAGCCCGCCCGAACTGGCCCGAAGGCTCGAGATTCCAGTAAACTGGCTCTATGTTCAGATCCGAACCAAGCGTTTGCTAATTGATCGCCAGCCCAGCGGCGCCTATCTCTTCCCGAATACACCATCCGTTCTTCACTCCATCGGAGACCTTCGAAACCACGTCATCGCGCAACTTGATCTAAGAATCTGTCAGCCTAACAAGGAGGGGCAATGCATGACGCCGTCGCTGATCTGCGGCCACTCGAAACGACCATCGCGGCCAAGGCGCTTGTAGACCAAAACGAGGCCCGTGCCGTCCCATAGCAAAATCTTCAGCCGGTCGGCGCGCTTCGAACGAAAAACCACGATCAGGCCCGAATGCGGATCGAGCCCAAGCGTGTTTTGCACAAGACCGGCCAGCGCGTCGTGCCCGCACCGGAAGTCAACAGGACGCACAGCAAGCACAATCCGCAGTCCCTGCGCCGGAATGATCATGCGCCGCGCTCGATCGCAGTCACGATCTCCGCGATCCGCACCGCCGACACGTCCGCATCCAGGCGGACCGAAACCTTGCCAATCGTAATCTCGACGGGCCCCTCGCTCTTGCCTGACGCCACTGGATCGCTCAGCTCGATCGACACGAAATCCGCCGCGTCGTCCGTGACCAATGCGAGCCGGCCAGCACGCGCCAATCTGCGCCACGTCGTCAACTGCTGGGCCTTCACACCATAACGCCGTGCGACATCACATACCCGGGCGTCGGGCTTCATGCTCTCGAAAACAGCGCGCCCCTTGATCTCCGCAGACCATAACCGGCCTCCAGAACGCGTCCGGCGCGTAAGCTTCCCCACAAAGCCATCAGCTTCGGCTTCCTCCCCCGATTGTTCCATCGCCTTCAGTCTCCTCTCGGCTCTCTGACAAGCCAAGGATCGCAGAGCGAAAGCCGAAGCGAAACCAGTCAATCAAATGGGAGAAAAGCTCCGCTTACGTCCGTTAGGTATTGGGCGCTGAAATCCCCAACATCCATATGTCCATGGCGACAGCCAAAGGTTCGATGAATCTTTGGTAATTCCGCGCCGGGCCGACCGCGCCAATGCCTTGAAAAATCGCGCGGAAGTCGGGCTGCGCAAAGGAACGAACGCGAGGGCTTCAGGCCGAACGCGCCGGGTCTGCAAAGCAGGCGCTGGCCGCGTGAGAAAGTTCGATCCGGCACGCATTTTCCGCGCCGGACGACCGCAACCAATCGCCATACGGCGCGTTGCAGCTTCTTCCCATCCGTCCGGGGTCCTGGCGAGCGCCAACGATCAGCGCGCGCCCGCCATGGACGGACGGTCATCGCGTCTCACGTCCGTGTGAGCTGGATCCCGGTCGGTGAATTTCGTCGAGCGAGAAGAGACCAATGAACAACGGGCCGCAAGGCAAGGGGGATGCTGTGAGCCAGATCGATACGACCGAGAAACTCTCCGAGGCGCCGGAGCCCGGAGACTCGCTGTTCGCACTCTGCGGACTCGGCGTCGCCGGGATCGTCATGCTGGGCTGGATCTGCGCCCTCGCCTGGATCGCCTGGCGTCTCGCCGATTGGCTGCTGTTCTGAGCCGGGATCCGCGAGTCGAAATTTCGAAGGAAATGAAGGAGGTTCGACCTCGGGACTGGTCGGGGCAGCTGGATTCGAACCAACGACCTGCAGTACCCAAAACAATTTCTGCCAACATTTCTGACGAAAGCTGACGAAAGGTGACGGAGCTAAGTCACTGACTTTGCTCTATTATTTGACATCAGATTCACCACTGTGCCCTAAGCAGCTTCATCAATTGCGGACCCGGGGTCCGCAGAAACTTAGGGTATTCAGAAGTGAAGAAGAAGCTGACCGACCTCTACATCAAATCCGCCAAGGCCGAGGAAGGCACCCGCCTGGACGTCTATGACGAGAAGGCAACGGGCCTGATGCTCCGGGTCACCGACAAGGGCAAGAAGACCTTCTCGTTCAAGTACGACGTCACGGGAACACGGAAGCAGATCCGTGTCACGCTCGGCACCTACCCCGAGATCAGTCTCGACAAGGCGCGGGAGATGGTCGACGCCTACCGCGATGACCTGCGCAATGGCAAGGACCCGCGCCTGGAGAAGGTGACCAAGGTCACCGTGACCTCGACGGTCGCCATCAAGACGTTCGACGCGGTGGCCGACGAATACATCGAGAAGTACTCCAAGCCGAACCTCGATTCCTGGAAGAACGACGTCCAACTCCTCCGCCGTCCGCGCGCGAAGTGGGGGCGCCGGCCGTTCGCCAGCATCAGCGATGACGAGGCGATGGAGTTCCTGGAAGAGGTCGCCGCCGAGGCGCCGGTCCAGGCCAACCGGTGCCAATCCAAGCTCTATCAGCTCTGGAAGTGGGCGAAGCTTCCCGGGCGCAAGTACGCCAAGATCAACCCGTTCGAGGGGCTTCCGGCTCAGGGTCAGGAGAACCCCCGGGAGCGCGTCCTCGACGATAGCGAGATCAAGACCTTCTGGGTCGGTCTCGACGATCCGGATTGCCCCGGCGAGGCCGGCGTCAAGGGAGCGCTGAAGCTGATCCTGTCGACGATGGTTCGACCGGGACAGGCCTCGGGCGCGCTGGTGCCGGAGCTGCACGAACTCGAGTCCAAAGCGCCCCTTTGGCACATCCCGAAGCTCCGGGTGAAGAAGCGCCGCGACATCATCGTTCCCCTGAACGATGTGGCTGTCGGCATCATCAAGAAGGCAGTGACAGATGAAGAGCAGACCGTCGTGTTCCCCTCTCGATACGAGGAGCGCGGAGAACTCCAGAGGAATTCGCTCGCCCAGGCGCTGACTGGCAGGCCCAATCAGCGGATGGGCATACGTGAGTTCCTGAAGATGGATCACTTCACGCCCCACGACCTGCGCCGTACCGCGGCCACGCTCGCGCGGCGGGCCGGCGCTCCCCGACCGGACGTCAAGGCGACGCTCGACCACATGGAGGGCGACGTCACCGACATCTACGACAAATACAACATGCTCCCGGAGAAGACCGTGGTCGAGAACATCCTCGGCGGCGAGCTGAAGCGGCTTCTCGGAGACAAGCTCTAAGGAACTGAAATGAAATCGATTGTTGTGATCGCTCTGGCAGTGCTGGCAACCCCAGCACTCGCCGAGAGCCCCTACCCCACGCCGACCCGCGATGGACGAGAACGCATCCAGCGCACCGGCACCTGCCCAACCGGCTACGTCGGCCTCGGCAACAAGTGCGAGGCGCTGCACCGGGACATACCCCGCGCCTATCCGCACATCCAAGGCACGGCCTGCCCGTCCGGAACGTTCCGGAGCGGCGACGCCTGCAAGGAGTTCCGCTGATGGCCAAGACCAGTAAACGCGGCAATGCCGACCTGCACGCCAAGGCGAGCGCATTGATGGGCCAACCCGTGGTTGGCGACTGGCAATCGCTGGAGCGGGTCGTAACGCAACTGGGTGCAGCCGCCCCCCGGGCCGCAAAGGAAGCTGTCGCCAGCTACCAGAACTCGATGTCGAAGATGCCGAACCCTTGGGCTGATCGACCGGGAAGCGTTGGGGAGGAATCCGGTGAAACGACCGAGTCCAGCCAAGCGTGAGATCGAAGCGTTGCCGGTTTCGACCGGCATCGCCGACCTATCGAGAAGAAGAAGGCCAGCTCATGAACGATGTCGCCCTCGTTGCGTGCTCGAAGCTCAAACAGGAGCCTGAGGTTCCTGCCCGGGACCTCTACGTCTCTCCGCTGTTCAAGATGGCGCGTCACTATGCCGAGGCGAACGCGCACCGTTGGTTCATCCTCTCCGCCGAGCACGGCCTGCTCGATCCGGAGAGGGTGACCGCGCCCTACGACACCACTCTGAACAAAATGGCGATCGCCGGTCGGCGGGCGTGGGCGCAGCGGGTGACCGAGCAGATGAAACAGCAGGACGTCAGCGGCGCGCGGCTGCTGATCCTTGCCGGCCAGGTCTACCGCGGCGGCCTGATGCCCTACTTTTGGACTCGCTTCGACGAGATTGCTATCCCGTTGGACGGACTGAAAATCGGAGAGCAGCTGAGCTGGCTTTCGAAAAGGATGAAATGATGCGACTGCTAAGTGAGTGGAACGATGGCGGACAATAATGAACTGGTTGGGCGCATCGCCGGCATGGCGGTGACCAAGCTAACTGGAATGAAGCATTCGACCGGCGTCTACTTCAAAGTTGTCGAGGTCGTCGGCGGCGGAGAAGTGAAGGCTATTTGCACAAATCCGGGGCTGTCCCGGATGGAACGCACGTTCCCGATTGAGACGGTAAGGCGGCAACTCCTCCCCGAAACGATCCAAGGTCAGCTCGCTCCATTCGAGGGCGAGACACTGGACTATACGGCGAAGTGCTATCTTACCGAACGTCAGACCGACGAAACCGACGATCAACTCAAGGCGAGGCTCACCGCAATCGGGCTCGGTCCTAAGGGTATGAACTGATGTCCGCTCCCCGCGTCTACAACAAGCACCACGGCGACATACCGTCTGACGCGGTCTACGTCGGCCGCGGCACGCCCTATGGCAATCGCTTCGTCATCGACGTGGACGGCAACCGCGACCAGGTCTGCAATCGATTCGACTGCGAGCAGCTGCCGGACATGGACGTCAGCGCTCTGACCGGAAAGAGTCTCTGGTGCTGGTGCGCGCCGCATCGCTGCCACGGTGACTCGATCCTGCTGAAGGCGAACCATCGCGTCGTGGTGTTCGGCGGTCGGGACTACGACGACAAACCCATGCTGTATCGCGTTCTCGACGCCGTCCATGCGCGTCGGAAGATCACCTGCGTCATTGAGGGGGAGATGACTGGAGCTGACCTGCTGGCTCGAGACTGGGCTGAGGAGCGTAGGATCGCCGTTGATCCCTACACGGCCGACTGGGACAACATCGAGCGTCCCGGAGCTGTGGTCAGAAGAAACCGCCGCGGCAAGCTTTACGATGCCGCTGCTGGTCCATTCCGCAATGAGCGGATGTTGCGTGAAGGTCGCCCGAGTTGCGCCGTTGGTTTCCCGGGCGGGAAAGGAACACGAGACATGGCAACGCGATGTCTCGACTACGGGCTCATACCCCTGAGTCCGGTCGAAGTCCTTTGCTCTTCATGATCATGGGAATGGCGATCGACGCCAGGATGTTGAGCAAGATGTACGCCAGTTCGGCGGCGGTCGGCTTGGTCAACGTCAGCGCCGGCTCGACGATGACCAAATTGTAGAGGAGCGCCGACAGACCGCACATCAGCAGCGCGTAGCCACGCCCGTAGGCGACAGCAACCGCGCAGACAGCGAAGGTGAACAGGATCTCGGTCTCGGCACTGGACTTTACGAGCGACAACAAGCCCGCGAGCGGAATCGAAACAACAAAAGCAGACAATGCAAACCAGGTGTAGCTGATCTTCTTGACCTGCTTCGGAGGATCGGTCTCCGAGGGAATGCTCTCCGCCGCTTCGATATCGACGGAGTCGAGATCGAGGACCGTGTTGGTCGAGAACCAGACTGGCCTCGCTCCGCGCGCGACGCCATCCCAGAGCTGATCGATCGCCAGCCTGATCCGCGTGAAATCTCGCGAGACCATGACAGCGACTTCTTCTTCGGACTGAGCGACGTAGTTGTTGCCGACCTTGGCAACGTCGTAGTTGCGATAGATGGTCGTCATGCCGCCACCTGGGTTGCGGGGGTGACGATGGGCGCGGCGGGAAACACTGGCGTGAGGCTCTTGGTCGGAACGAGCATCGCTTCGGCGGCGGCGTCGAGCTGCACAGGGGCTACCGGGTTTGCAAGCCAGGTGTCGATCCAAGCCTGTCTCACGCCCCCCTCCAGTGCGGTCCACAGGGCGTCGACTGAACGCATGATCCTGATCAGGCTCTTCGATCTAAGTGTGCAGGATTCCCCGTCTAAGGACGAGGCAACGTAGCCGGCCCCGTCGTGTTCGACGACGTACCCCCGGTATTCAATGGAACTTCTCATTCTTGTTTTCTTTCCAGCCCGCCGACCCACCAGGTCGACCTCAGGACGCTTGCTAATGGTGTTTGCATGAAAACGCAAGCTGGTATCCCACTCGGTACAACTACGGTGCGACACCTTGTCGGGGGAACAGGTCGAAAGATTTTCTTCCTGTTTTTCAAAGGCAACACCCACTGAACGTTCGTTCACAAACGACACGGCGCTACTTCTTGCGCTGGGCGTATATTTGCGTTAATGCAAACCGAGAAAGCAAATGGAGGAACTTTTGCTGCGATCTTCGAGAAACGCCGTGTTTCTGCAGGTTTCTATCAATTCGAGTGAGCAAGAATTGGTCAGCATGCCTGCCCTTTGGTCAACTCCAGTTGAGAAGAGTGCAAATTGATGACTGCGCACCTCTCTCCCGAGTTCCAAGAAGCACGCCGCACCCAGCTCTGGTGGGACCTCTACCACCTGCGCGTCGCGCGTGAGATCGCGGCTGGATCCAAGGACCCGAGCACCAAGGTCGGCGCCGTCATCGTGCGCCCTGATCGCACGGTTGCCGCGACCGGCTACAACGGCTTCCCTCGCGGCATCGCCGACACTGCCGAGCGCCTGAACAATCGCGACGTGAAGTATGGGCTGGTGGTCCACGGCGAGATCAACGCCATCCTGACCGCGCGCGAGCCGCTCCACGGCTACACCCTCTACACTTGGCCGTTCCTGACCTGTGAACGGTGCGCTCTACACGTCATCCAGGCTGGCATCAAGCGCGTCGTCGCGCCAACGCTGGACGAGGAGCGCAGGGTGCGCTGGAAGGCGTCGCTCGATGCTGCGCAGGCCTGTTACGCCGAGGCCGGCGTCGCGTGCGAGCAGATCGACGTCACCCCTGTGGAGGGCATCGGATGAAGATCTCGGAATGGCCCCTGCCCTACGTGCGCGTCAAATGCGCGCAGTGTGACCGCGAGGGCCGGATGAAGCTCGCCGGCCTGATCGAACGATTCGGACCCGACCGCGACTTGTTCGTGGTCCGCGAGAAGCTGACCGAGCCGGGCTGCAAGCGGGAGAACAAGAAGCAGCCCTGCCAGTCCATCCTGCCGGACGCCCGGCTGGTGCAGGCGATCGTCGCCAAGACCGAGGACGACGTCTTGGTGAAGGAGCTTCTGCCTGAGGCGCGCGAGTGGCGCGAGAAACTGGGAATGGGGGAACGATGAAGATCGAAGCGCACGTACTCGAAGTGCAGGACAAGGGCGACAAGCTGTTCCTTGTGGGACAGGGGCGCGCGGTTTGCGCTGCTGAATGGCAGCCGTGGATGCCGATCGCCGTCAGCGTCCCAATGAACGACCGCAACCGGAAGGCCTTCTACGTCGGCCGGCACTTCGATCTGACGATCACCCCGCGATGAGCGTCGAGGAACCCTGGCGCGATCCGGAGAACTACAAGACCGGAAAGCGCACCCGCTGCCTCGGCTGCAAGGGTGAGTGTCGCAAAACCCACTGGGGCGCGTGGTGCTACGACTGCAATGTTGAGCGCATCGAGCGGATCAACAAGTCATTCGCCAAGCTCCTCCCCTGATCCAACCGCATCGGCGGGAGACCTATGTCCCGCCGTTTGCATGAATTCAAAGAGCGCAAATGAACGATAACTTCCAGCTCTACCCTCTGCACAGAGCCCACTACGGCCTCGCGAAGATCGATCCGCCGTGGCGCTTCGAGACCTATTCGGAGGAAGGCAAGGGCAAGTCGGCTGAGCAGCACTACGAGTGCTGGGACATCGAGAAGATCTTCTCGATGCCGATGGCTGATCTCGCTCACCGCGATGGCATGTGGGTTTGGCTCTACGCCACGGCGCCGATGTACGACGCCGCACGCGAGTGCTTCCGCAGATGGGGCGTCGACTACTGCACCCAGGGCGTCTGGGTGAAGATGGTCAAGGACGGCAGCCGTCCGACGTTCGGTACCGGCTACGTGCTCCGCAACTGCCACGAGCCCTTCCTGATCGGGAAGGTCGGCAAGCCACGCATCCACTCCCGCAACATCCGCTCCGCGATCCTTGAGCCGCGCCGCGAGCACTCGCGCAAGCCTGAGCAGGGCTACGTCGAGGCCGCGAAGATGGCTGGGCCTTATCCGAAGGCCGACATCTTCAGCCGCGAGGTCCGTCCTGGCTGGGACGCTTGGGGGAACGAAACCACGAAGTTCAACCAGCAGCAGATGGAGATCGCAGCATGAGCAACGTCACCAGCAAGATCACGAACGTCGTCGTCGTGTCGGCCGGCCCCATCGGGTTCAGCGCCACGAAAATCGAGAACGAGGGCAAGAAGCCCCAGCTCAAATTCCGAATGATCTGCGGAGACCGAGTTCTCGCAGACATGGGCGAAGAGGCCGCGCGCTTCTTCACCAGCCTGGTGCAGCAAGCATTCGCAATCGTCCACGAGGACGAGTGGACCCGCTGTCCCACCTACGCCGCGGTCGAAGCCGGCCGCAAACGGATCGCCGCCAGCAACGCAGCGGTCTGATCTACCACTAACGGAGCTATCCCAACAATGAGAAACCTGAACACGGCGCTCGTCGGCGCCGCGATCCTCGCTTTGTCTTTTTCGGCCGCTGAGGCCCGTCCGAGACATCACCACCACCGCCATGCGCATCACCGCGTTGTTGAGCGTGTCGCCGTTCGCCAACATGTGCAGGAGTCGTCGTTCGCTGACTCCTTCTCGTCTGGCTTCCAGAGCGGCATCAGCGCGGGCGTCGGCGTCGTCGATCGCGCCCGCCAGTTCATCGGCGCCACGGCGCACGAGGTGGGCGTTCGCTCAACCCTGTGGTGCTCTGCATTCTTGCGCAAGGTCACGGGCGCCTCGGGCGTCAATGACCGCGCCCTGTCCTGGGAGAACAAGCAGCGCATCGCGCCGCAGGTTGGCGCAGTCGTGACCATGGGCCGGCGCGGCGGCGGACATGTCGGCGTCGTCTCGGGATTCACCAAGAGTGGTGACCCGATCGTCATCAGCGGCAACTCGCGCGGTCACCGGGTGACCGAGATGCCCTACCCGCGCAGCCGCATCCGCGCCTGGGTGTCGCCAACGTGACAATCCCGGTCAGCGAACGAGAGCTGAAGGCTCTCCGCGCGCTCGGCCAGGTCTACGCGGACGACGGGAATTACCTGTCGTTCCGCGCAGTCGCTCAGAGGTCCGGACTCGATCCCCGGCATGTGCGGCGATCGATTCGTGCCTTGGCGCGCAAAGGCTTCGCTCAATACGGCAAGGGCCTGTGGAGCGAAGACGGGGAGATGCGGGGAGCAGGCTACTGCTGCACGCACGAGGGAATGACGCTCCTCCAATACGTCGGGGAAGAGCAGGACAGCAACGGGAGACAACATTGCCGATCATGAGACAGCCCTGGATCACGCGAGCTGATCTGAAGAACAACCCCGACACCATCTTCGTCTTCGGCGACAACGTTGAGCGCCGCGGCTACGGCGGTCAGGCAGCGCAGATGCGCGGCGAACCCAACGCGATCGGCGTGGCCACCAAATGGAAGCCCAGCATGGCTCCCGACGCTTTCTTCGACGACAGCATCGAGTGCCAGGTCAGCGTGATGCGCGACCTGGAGCGTGTCCAGAAGGCGCTCGACGCCGGCAAGCTGGTGGTGGTGCCGCAGGACGGTATCGGAACAGGACTCTCCCGCCTGCACACCACGGCGCCGAAGCTCCACCGCTTCATCGAGAACTGGTTCAAGGCGCACGAATGAGCAGCTGGGCGCTCTACGACGGACGAAACGTCATGAGGGCTGAGGAGGTCGAGCATCGCTTCGGTAAGAAGCTCGGCCGCTGCCCCTTCTGCAAATCCGCGTGGGTCGGGCTCTACATGGGTCCGTTCCCGCACGTCACCTGCCTCGACTGTGGCGCCGATGGCCCGCTGTCGAAGAAGCACCGAGGGGACGACATGTTCGTCCGCCAACACATCGCAATCGACCAATGGAACCTAGCAGCATGAGAAACAGCGAGCACCGCAAGACCGTCTACGGCTACCCCCTCGTCGACGTGATCAAGATCCTGGAGATGCACGGCTACGTCGTCATGCACCGATCCCAGGTGCCGGGCAGCCTGATCAAGGACATCAAGGACAAGGCCGCCTGATGTTCATAGATCCGAGAGACGTAGTCTTCTTCAGCGACGACACCCTGACCAAGGCGCTGGAGAACCGCGGCTACCGCGTCATCCCGCCGGGGCTTCCCCGCGAGAACCTGACCTGGAACAGGGTCGAGCCCTTCCCCAAGGGCATAAACTTCAAGGATGAAGCCCTCGGCAAGATCAAGGACCAGATCCGGATGGAGCACCTGGAGTTCACTTCGCGCGCGCATCCGTGGATCGATCGGAAATGTCAGCCGACGACCCAAATGATCAGCACCGCTTGCCTGAGGATCTATCGCTGATGCCGAGACATTGGGCGAGCTGGTGGTCCGGCAACTACGCGGACGAGGGCTGCACGCGGCCCCCGTTCAAGACCTGGGTGAGCGGCACCCGAGACCGCGATGAGCAGCGCGACGAGCAATCGCTGTGCGCTGTGGTCGATGCCCAGGACGACATGGAGGTCAAAAACCTAATCAGCAAGCACTATCCGGACGCTGAAGTTAGGTTTGTCGACGAGAAGCCAGAGGGCTGGGAGCCGGGAGATCGATACCGATGAGCAAAGGACCGTCGCCACAAGACGGAGTATGACCGCAGACTGGAGCATGCTATGGATGTGGGGAGGCCCGCCGCGACTCCCCATACGAAAATGGTTTCGTTGAGACATGCTTAAGATGCTGGTCGACACCTGCGTCTGGCTCGATATGGCCAAGACGCCGTCCCAATCTAAGAATTTCGATTTCCTGCTTAACCTGAGGCACGACAAGCTAATCAATATCATCGTCCCGCAGGTTGTCCTCGACGAGTTCATGCGGAATCGGGACAGGATGATCGTCGAATATTCCAAAAGCATCACCACGACTCTGAGCCGAGCAAAGGAGATCGTCGTCCAGCAGGGAGGCAAAAGAAGATCGAGGACCCTTCACCGACTTTTCGATGACGTGGAAAGCCCGATAAAGACGCCAAAGGCTGTAGCCGAACATGCCGCCGACCAGATCGAAACTCTCATCAAAGCAGGCGACATCGTTCAGATCAGCGACGCAATGAAGATTCGGGCCTCAGATCGAGCTATGCAGAAGAAGGCCCCGTTTCATCGGGACAAAAACAGCTTCAACGACGCGCTGATCATCGAAGCCTATTCGGAGTACATCAAGCAAAACGGTAAGCCGGGCGATCGCTTTGCGTTCGTGACCCACAACACTCGCGACTTCAGCTCTCCCACGGGTAATAGCAAGCTACCGCACCCAGATCTGGCCGCACTGTTCTCCAAAATCAAGTCGCGATACTTCATCAGCATCGGTGATGCGCTCGATGCGATGCACCTGAAGGATGCCGTGCCATGGCTGGATGAGTCTTACGATCAGCCGATCCGCAGCATGAGCGATATCTCCGATGCAATTTCGGAACTTCTGGACAGGATCTGGTACGACCGGCACATGGTATCCAGGTATAAGATCGAGGTTGGTAAAGAAAAGATCGTCCCTAAGCTGCCGGAGGTACCCTGGCCCAAGCGAAAGAACCTGATTCAGGCGGACATCTGGGAGGGCGCCCTGAAATCCGCAGCTAAGGTCGAAAAGAAATACGGCAAGGAGAACCTTGGTCCGTACTCAAAATTCGACTGGGGAATGATGAACGGGAAGCTATCTGCATTGAGATGGGTGCTAGGGGACGAATGGGATATGCTCGACACCTAAGCGCACTGAGCCGGTCGAAGCCGAATTTTGCCGCCAGCGCCGAGCAGCCCGGCCCCATAGCCCGTTTCTCAGTGCCCGGACCGACACGACAAAGTCAAACCAACATCAAAACGGATACCGCTTCCAGTTGAGCGGATCAACAGGCTCGCCAAAGCTACTAAAATCCGGAGCCCCCCGTGGAGCAACATAGACCGGGGCCGGACGAGTGCCCGTCATCACGCCATCATAGCAATTCCGCCAACGCTCAATTGGTTCATTAATCGACGGCTTAAGCCATTGGCAGCCGCTGAGTGCCTGTTTGCGACGCTCCATGAACATTTGGCGGTTCAGGCCCAGCTTTTTCGCTTCCTCTAGGTCTGCCATTTCATTGTACACAGGGTCCCACTCGGTCAGCCCATATGCTTGTGCCGCCTCTCGGGAAAGAAAGCGTACCTTCTCGGGCTCGATGCGAAACATCGCCTCTGCCAGCCGTTCAGACACGTTCATCTCCCGCATGTACGCGCGTACGTCCTCAAGCGTTTGGCGGTAGGCGTCCTGCAATTTACCTGAAGAAAGGTCCTGCTTGGGCACCTCCAGATACGGTCGGTGAATGCCGAGCTTGGAAAAACGAGGCTGATCGAACGACCGATGTATCGCGCCGGCATAAATTAGGACGCACGCACTCACACAACGTCCTTCACCTGGGGGATACTTCATTGCAATCTCAGCGCCCATATTCTCTCGCCGCAGCAATCGACCTATCTTCATAGCGGCGGATACGCTTCCTCCCGGACTATCCAAGACAACTTTAAAAGGGTGTATTGGCTTCTTAAGAGCATCCGCAACCTTATGAAGGTCCTCAAGACGTTTACTCACCTGCTCGACCGTTGCGTTGTCAATCTCGCCGTGGATTTCCATATCTGATATGTAGCAATCGCTCTCCTCGCCGCATTTGAGGTCCCCCTTTACAACCGATGCTTCGCCATGTGCGGAGCCAGACGGAGCCGCGGCAAGAGCCAGAGCAACGAGAGTCAACAATATCCTTCCCATCCCATTCCTCGTTTATGAAGACGCCGTGATTTGAGCGCGAGTCGCGCTGCCAAAGCGTCGCCCTAATTGGCCGCGATCTCATCTGCGGGCATCTCGGCTCTGGCAAGCACTACGGCCCGATGAGCATCCGATAGCCGCGAGAAAAGTATGTCCAATTCCTCCTGCGCCTTTGTCAGTCGGTCGCCGATTGAGTCCATAGCTGCTCTTGAATGCTTGTCCCGACGATCACCTAAGAACTCATATAATTCGCCATAAACTAGCGCGACCCGATCGACCTCCTGTGAAGCCTTGATCACCTCTTTCAGAATGTCGTCACGCTCCTTTCGACGCCAAAAGACGGTATCCGGTGTCATGGCTCCCTCACTCCGGTCTTGGTCCATCTGTACGCAAGCCGTCAATCGAAGTCAGGCTACACGGACCAATGCTGCTGCTTTCGGATCGTATTTGTAGTCTGTAATCGTTCCGTCCTTAATCCGATCAACCGCTTCGTTGACCACGAACAGCGGTACAAGAAACCATTCGCGCGGGATCACAGGATTCCCAAAGCGATCCTTGATCTCGACGTCGAGCTGAGCCAGGCCAAAGATGCGGTGGATGAGGTTTTCGAGCTTGGTGCGATTGACGTTGTAGAGTTCGTAAGTCGCGACGACTTCCACCTCGGCCATCAAAAATGTAGGGTCGAGTTTCGCGTTTGCGATACGTCGCTCCACATCCCCGCTGGTCACGCCAATCTTGTGTAGAACATCGCGATGGGCTGCGACTACCGGATGGTCGGACTTGCTGCGCAAGACATAGATCGTCCCGCTCGCTAGGTCTCCGTCATCGTTTTCGTCGGCGAACAGAGGACCAGCGGTGGGTTCGGTGATCCGCCTTCCGGCCTCATCCTTGTACAATGCTCGCTGGAGGGACCGGCGCAGCAGATTGCTCTCGGTCCCGTTGGAGTAGATCACACGCAGACGTGCATCAAACTCGCCATTCGGGGCTTTGAAAGTTTCTCCAACGTCGGCGACGTAGGCAATCTGACCGCCAAGAATGAAAAACTGCCCCTTGGTAATATCCGCTTTCAGGAACCCGGCATCCTTCACGAAGGGCCGGGTTGTCCGAACGCCAGAATTCAGGTCGTTCTGGAGCTGCGTGAATAGCGGCTTGAACTTCTCAAAATCGTCACATTTTTCGCGATTGGCGATTTCCTCGGCGGCACGCTTTTCGGCACTGGTGCGGACATGGCGGAGTTCGGTGATATCGGATGCGCCTGCCGCATCTCTCAGTTCGGCCAGCAACTCGTCCTCGTCCACCGACTCTTCGGGCGCGGAGGCGCTTTCCGTTCCTCTCAACAATCCCTGATAGTCGAGCGGCACAAGAAGCGAACGACATTCCTCAAGCGCGCGCAGACGGTCGAGGCGCACGGCATAGAGCCGCTCAAAAATGTCATTATCCTCGCCATGCTGCGGAGCGCGGCCGTGCTTCTCAAAAAAGCGCTGGATTTCTTCGAACCCGGCAATGATGCGTTCTTCGCGCGCGGAGCGTCCGCCCTTCTTATCGGGCTGAGCGAAGTCGTCCAGTTCGGCGCGCAGTTCGTCGAGGTCGAGGTCAGTCATAGCGGCCCTCGTCCTTGAAACGAACAAAGGCGGCAGCGCCTTCGGCCATCCGCTTTTCCCAAGCATCTGTCGAACTAATCGAGGGGAGCCGCCCCCGCTCCTTTTTGAATTTGAAGGCTCGCAGAGCGAGTTCCTTCGCTTCGCCAGGCGTTAGGCTCGTGCGCTTGGCGGAAATCGCCGCCTGCACCTGTTTCAAGCTGTCCTCGCTCATCGTCTTGGCGAGGATAGCGTAAGCCTCGCCGAACGGATTGATTCGGTCGATAAGGTCGATGTCGAGTTCGCGAACGTCCATCGCAAACCTGCGCACGCCGTCAATCAGGGCCGTGTTGGCGCCTTGTTCGGGGTCGCCGCCTGCCCCTCCCTCTAGCGCAATCTTTTTGGCCTGCTGCGTCAGGTTGAGGGCGGCGATGGCATGCTGGCGCACCGCCTCCTGATCTTCCTCGTCAAGTTCTGGATATTTGTCCTTGATGATCTTGCCCATCCGAACAACGGTCAGATCCTCCGGCACCAGCTCCTCGTCGAATAGGCCGCGCTCGATAGCGGTCTTGTCCTGAACGAAGGCGGCAACGACCTCGTTCAGATCTTCCTGGCAGATGCGAGCCGCTTCCTTGCTCTTTGGTTCGGTCAGACCTTTGATCTCGATCTGGAATTGCCCCGTGTCTCCGTTGAAGCCGACATTACATTTGTTGGGGTCGTAGCCCCCGTCCCCATAGTCGAACCCTTCCACCGGGCCGCTCGTGGGGTTCTTCGGCTTGAACTCGAAGCGAGGCGCAAGTACCTGCTCCATGAGCAGGCTCGCCGCTATCGCCTTCAAGGTATCGTTCACCGCCTCGCTGACGGCCTCGTCGGCGGCGTCCGGCTGGGCAATCAGATTGGAGAAGCGCGCGCGCGTCTTGCCCGGAGCGTCCCGGGTCGCGCGACCAATGATCTGCACGATCTCGGTGAGGCTCGATCGGTAGCCCACCGTCAGCGCGTGCTCGCACCAAATCCAGTCGAAGCCTTCCTTCGCCATGCCAAGAGCGATGATGATATCTACATGGTCGCGGTTGTTCTTCTGCGCTGGGTCTTTTAGCGCGGCAGAAACGCGGTCACGCTTCGCGGAATCGTCGTCGACCAGATCGGCGATTTTGAGCACGCGGCCGGCCGGTGTCTTGACCAGCTGGAAGCCAGTCGCGGGGTCGGGCCCCTGCCATGCGCCCAACTCTTCGATGATGTGCTCGACCTCCTTGATCTTGTCCTTCGTGCTTTCGCGGGAGTTGACGCTCGGGATATGGATGATCGTTTTCTCGGCCGGATCGAGCACGTTCAGGATATCATCGGCATAGGAGCCCGAATAAAAGAAGTAGCCAATGTCGAGCCGCTTGAGGTATTCGTAGCCGTTGAGCTGCTCATAATACGTGTAAGTGACGGTATCGAACTTCGCTTCATCGCGCGGGGCCAGCACGGCCTCGGCATCGCCCCTGAAATAGGAGCCGGTCATCGCGACGATGTGAACCTTGTCGCGGGCGATGAACTCGCCGAGGTGTATGCCGAGCTTGTTGTCCGGATTCGCCGAAACGTGGTGAAATTCGTCGACGGCGATCAGCCGGTCGTCGAACGCCTCGACTCCGAACTTGTCCACCGCGAAGCGGAAAGTAGCGTGGGTGCAGACTAGCACCTTGTCGTCGCCACCAAGGAAAGCGCCGACAGAATTGACCTTGCCGCCATTGTCGTTTCCGGGCGCGTCGCAAAGATTCCATTTGGGCGCAACGGTCCAGTCGGCCCAAAAGCCGAACTTGGTCAGCGGCTCGTCGTGGAAGCTCGCGCCGATGGATTTCTCCGGCACGACGATGATCGCTTGCTTGAGCCCTTGATTGTGGAGCTTGTCGAGCGCGATGAACATGAGCGCCCGGCTCTTGCCAGAGGCCGGCGGCGACTTGATGAGAAGATACTGCTCACCGCGCCTTTCGTAGGCGCGCTCCTGCATGGGCCGCATGCCAAGCGCGTTGGCCTTGGTGGAGGTACCGTTGCGGGAATAAGAAACTGAGACGGAGGGGACTGATTTCTTTTCGTCGGTCATGCGCTCGCCCCCGCCCTTCGTTTCCTGGCCGGCCCCGATGATCCGGTCATTTTGGTGTAAAGCTCGAACAGTTTCTCGAGCCGCTCAGTGTCGTTGCGGAACCGGCGGCCGATATAGATGCGCTCAATCGCTTCGTCGTTGCGCTCGTGCGCCTCGCGCAGATCGGCGGGCATGGCGTCGGGATCGTACAGATCGGCGATCGTCGCCGGGAAATGCGTCTCGCGGGCTAGCAAGATGTCCTCAGCGCAACGAGCCAGGTCGGCTTTATTTTTCTCGGTGAGGGTGGGCACCGGAAAAGTATTCCAGCCCAGCGTGTTGGAATAAGAGAAGCGCATCTCCAGTCGAACGCAGACTGCGCCGATCCAGACCCAATGCAGGCGCGACGCGATCAGCGCCATGTTCCAAAGGGGGGCATCATAGAGGGCATACATCTTGTTCGTAACGGTTTGATCGTCACCCAAGAGCCCACAAGGGAGATACGGACGATTTTCGGAGGAAATAGCTGCCACACAAATTGTATGTTTGACCCCGATATTCATCTCCCGCATCTGATGGGCGCGGACGGCCATTTCGTTCGCGCTCTTGTCCCGACTTGCAAGTCGCATGGCCCGAACACCATCGACACGCTGTCGAACGCCCGGAATTTGCATCGCCTCTGCAAGGTGCGCGTCCTCGATCCATAAACAGTATCGCTCCGACCCGCGAATAAACTCCGCCGATCCGTAGATACGGCGGATAAACCGCGCATGCTGGTCCGCCGTCAGGCCAAGATCTGAAAGCTCTCCTGACGTAAGCAGAAGGTTCCCTCCATCGACGGGCTTGTTGCCAAAATCCATACGCGACAAGCCTTGAGCTGGCCGGCTTGCCTTCTCGACAATCACATCCGGCCCGTCCACCAAATAGGCGTTGATGTGCTCCGCTTCCTTGGCAATGGCACTTCCGTCATCTGCAACTGAGAACAGTCGTCTCAGCCTGCCCGCGTGATTTGAAATCCCAACAATCACCACGGTGACGCCGGCCTTGTGGCTCGCAAGGTTTGCCCATTTGAATGATGTGTGCGCGAACGTAATATCGTGCCCAGTTTGGAAGATCAGTGGCCAGAGGATCGGCACCTGCTGGCCCTGACAAATCGAGTTGGTAGACACAAAGGCTGCTACAGCGTTCGTTTGTGTGCCGTAGTCGGCTGCCTTCATGAACCAGCCGGCAACATAGTCGAGGGACTTCCAGCTTTTTGTCCGTTCCTCAAATATGGCTTGCAGTTCTGATTTCTGCTCTGCCGATTGCCAAGTGAAGCCAAGATAAGGCGGATTGCCGCAGATATAGGTTTCTCCCCCCTCATTCTGGAAGTCGATCTGTGCCTGATCCAGGGGCGTGTGAAACAGATCATCCGCATGGTGCTTGACGCCCGTACCCGTCGGCGGGCAGATGCTGAACCAGTCCAGCCGCAGCGCGTTGCCCCACGTAATCCAATTCTGAGCGTCGAGCGGCAGGAATTCGGCAAGAGCTTCCTTCTGTCCACGATAGAGCACATCACATTGAAACTCCGCGATGATGAGGGCGAGGCGCGCAACCTCGGCCGGAAAGTCGCGTAGCTCGATGCCCCGAAAGTTCGTGAGCGGGATTTCAGTACGGCGGTCCGCTTCGCCACGCCGCTTATTGATCTCGGCCTCGATGGCCCGCATCTCCTTATAGGCAATGACGAGGAAATTGCCCGAGCCACATGCCGGATCGAACACCCTGATCTTCGATAGGCGCTTGCGCAGGTTGAGCAACGTGCGGGGATTGTCACCTGCTTCCACAAGCCGTGCTCGCAGGTCGTCGAGAAACAGCGGATTGAGTACTTTCAGAATGTTCGGCACGCTGGTGTAGTGCATGCCGAGCGCGCCGCGCTCGTCGTCGTCGGCGACCGCCTGGATCATTGAGCCGAAGATGTCTGGGTTGATCTTGGTCCAGTCCAGATTGCCGATGTGAAGAAGATAGGAGCGCGCGATCTTGCTAAAGCGCGGCACTTCCAAGTTGCCTGAGAACAGCCCTCCGTTCACGTAGGGAAATGCGCCAGCCCAATTTCGTATTTTTGCCGCGTCGCGATCCTCGATCTTCGTGTTCATGGAGAGAAACAACCCGCCGATCACCTCATGGGTGTTGGACGAGTCTCGCGCGCTCATCCGCTCGATCGTACCCGTGAACAGACGCTTCCCGTTGAAGATGTCGGTGTCCTCGGCGAAGAAGCAGAAGATCAGCCGCGCCATGAAATGGTTCATGTCGGGACGACGCTGCACCGTTCCCCAATCCGGGTTATCCTTGAGAAGCTCGACATAGAGGCGGTTCAGGCGACTGGTGGCCCGGATGTCGAAAGAGCTGTCGCGAACCTGCTTAACGGTGGTGATCCCGGCGAGCGGCAGGAAGAAGCCGAAATGGTCCGGGAAGTCCGGGTAGGCGCAAGCAATCGGCGGGTCGTCCGATTCCAAGTCCTCGGCCTCAAAGTCCGCCCCGTCGGTCGCGAGGATAAAGCGCGCCTTAGCCCTGGACGTCGCCGGGCTGGCCTTCAGCGCGGTAAGAGTCTTTGTGACCTCGCCCGGCGGACAGACCGCGATGTGGATATTGTTCGTCTGGAGGACGCCGCCCAGGTCGGACTTATTCGATGCGCCTGAGCGCAGCCGTTTGATCGTCGTCTCCTTGTTTCCGAAAGCTAGAAGGAAAGCGAAAGGGAACTCGACCGGGTCGAATGCCTGCTCAGCGAGAGCCGAAATCGCTTCTTCGATTTCGACCGCGTTCATATCGTTCCTGCCCCAAGATGCATTTCAAGTTTCGCATTGTTTCGCCTCAACTTCGATTTCCTTAGCCGGGGCGATGGCGGCCGGGCTCTTGACCGGGCTCACCGATTTTGACGAGTCGCACATATCAACCGGATTAGTCTAACCTTTTTTCCCGCGACAAGCGCCTGTACTTACCACCAAAAGTCGTATGGCGCGCTGGATACCGGCCAGTGGGCCCAGCGCAACTTTTCTGTGATTATCGGCCCCGCCGGGGCAATCAGACTGTGGCTAGGCGTCGGATGGTCCGGCAACATCGATCCGCCCGCCTGATTTGCGCAATCCATCCCTTTTCGGGGGCGCTTTCGCGCGCTTCCCTTGCCCTCCACCGCAAGTTGCGCTTGGATGGCCTCTGGGTCTGAGGAGCAAACGAATGAATAGACTGGGCATGGCTGCCCGTCAGCAAGGCACAGGGCGTTCTGAGACGCGCCAGTGACGCAGCATCAGCTCTTCCCAAAACGAGTTTCTGCTAGGCTTGCCCCTGTTGGCGATGGGGCAACGTGCCCCTGGTGGGTGCGCGCGGACGATGGCTTGTGTTACATCATCAAGGATGACGCGCCGCCGGCCGCCCCCTTCGTGCGAGCCAGTGAATTCATTTGGCTTTCCATCGCGAAAGCTATAGGCCTTGCGGCTTCGGCTCCAGAAATATTAGAGGACGTTTCTGGTCGCCAGCTTTTCGGATCGAGACGAGAACAATCGACCATCGGAAGAGATCAGGCCAGCTGCCTCCAGCACTTGCTAAGCGGGCAGATCCATGATGGCGGAATGCATCTGACGCGAATTTATGCGTTCGACTTGTTCTGCGCAAACTGGGATCGGCATCCCGGGAATTACCTTATTTTGAATGAATCCAATGCGTTGGTAGTCTTTGCTATCGATTTCAGTCATGTGGCTTTGCATCCAGGGAAAACCACTCCGGGCCTTGACCCCTTGATTCTTTTAAACTCTGCGACCCGGGTGTGGTTTAAGAGCGTGGTCCAGCCGTATGGGCACGATCTCGCGGCTGCGCTGGATGTTATTGATCGACTTCGAAAGCTGCCCATTTCCAAAATTGAGGCGATATTAACCGCGATCCCCTCCGATTGGCTGCCAGTAGCGGACCGAGACGAAATCGTTATTTGGTGGCGTGATGGTGGTCGAACAGCGAGAACGGATCAAATCGCAAGAGGCTTGAAAGATGGCACGTACATTTGAATTTGCCGTTCTGAGGCTCGTTCCCGATTTGGCACGAGGGGAGAGCATCAACTTAGGCGTGATCGTTTTCCACGACTCATCGGTAGACATCAGCGTCGGGGAAGTTTTGACGCGCGCACGTATCCTCTTTCCCGAGCTAAACGAAAGTGAGCTCAAAAAGAGCTTAGATGTCTTGAAGCGGCTTGGGTCGGCTCCCCTTTCCGCTCGCGAGCGGCACCGCGCGCTTTCGAAGATTGGTGCTTTTGCTCTGGGAGAGCTTGGCTCCTTCACCGTGAACGAAGAGAAGCCGGAGGCTTATTCGGCGCAGATTGCGATGTTGTTGTCGACATTTGTCGCGACGCCGCGATCCTCATTGTCAAAAATAAGGGCTAGTTCAAAACTAGCGACAGAGGTTCGCAAGGTTTTTCGTCGAGAGAAGGTTTTAGCCGCCATCGGCGACGCCGGTGCATTGTCTGAGCACAAGATTGTACCTGAATGGCCGATTCCGAGCAGGCCAAGCATTCGAGCGGACCTCGCACTCATGAACGGCATTATGCGCGTCTGCGAACTCGTTGATCTCGACCTTGAAGAAGACGGTCCTCCACCGCCGGCATTGTTTGCAGGGGTCGTCACGTTGGATGTTGCGCAGCGCGAAGTTGAGGCAAAGCAGCGCGTCTTCGCGTATCGCGCAAAAGGACCTGCCGCTAGGATCGATGAAGCCCTAGCGATAGCAAAAATGCATGCCTCCGAGATCATCGATTGGGAAAAAACAGTTGAGCGGGAGAAGTTTGTGCATGAATGGATCACCGCCGCTTACTCGCCTCCGAAGGAGGGGGCGACGCGCTAGATCTCGGGGAACAACCGCTTGACGCAGGAGGCGAAGAACCGGCGAACCAAGTAGCTGCGGATGATCGAGATCACCATGAAGATCAGGGTGATGGCGAAGCTCTCAGCGAGCTTCACCCGATACCCGAACAGCGGCAGCACGGCGTAATTGGCCCAGATGGAGACGCCGAACCCGATCAGGCTCGACGTCGCCACCTCAACCAGCGACATAACGCGGGACTGCTCCATCAGACCCGGCTCAGCGCCATCGTTACCAGACCGAACTGCACCTGCGTGGTGCCGGAGGAGCGACCGTGCTCCTGCCAGTGTCTCACGGCTGTGTCGATGTCGAGATAGAGCTGCTCGACGCTCGAGTCGTTGTGGATGATGTAGTCCGGCTTGAGCAGGTCGGTGCGCTCGCTGTCGTGAGCACCCCAGAGCACGCCGAACCAGTCGTAGAGCTTTTCGCCGATCCAGCCCCAGGAGAACTTCGCCGGCTTGGTTCCCGGGCGCTTGATCAGGATGGTGAAGCCGCCGAGCTGCTGGATCGCCTGCTCCTCGTTCGGGAAGCGGACGGAGTCGTTCATCACGGACTCGCCATCCGCGACGCCGGCAGCCCAGGTGTCAGCCCACAGATCGGAATTGATCAGCTCGCGACCCCACTCGGTGCCCAGCGTGATCTGCGCGTAGCGGGACGTGACGCCCAGCTCGGGGATCATGCACTCCTTGAGATCGCCCTCCAGGTAGCGAGTGATCATGTCGGCCGACATGCCGTTCGCTTTCAGAAGCACCGCCAGCATCGCCCGCAGCGGTTCTGCGATGTGCTTACGGCGCACGCCGTACTTCTGCTCCAGGTACAGGGCCGCAGTCGTCTTACCCGACTGAGCAAACCCCGACAGACCGATCACCAAGTTCATTTGCTCTCTCCTTTCACAAACTTGAATTCATGCAAACGACTAGGCAAGGGACGTCGCCGGCATCCGGATCACCGGCTTCTCTGGTCGCCATTTGCCCTTCTGGAGCGTGATCAGCGCTCGCTTGCCATCCGCGTACTGGATCACGTGCGAGACGGCCCAGCCGCTCGGTCCTTTGTTGTAGCCGTGGCGTAGGTTCATCGCGCCAGACACATAGACTCCTTCGTTGATCTCCGGGGAATGCTTGTCGCCGATGGTCATCTTGCGACCCATGCGGGCGAAGCCGGCCACGGTACCCTTGGCGCCATTCGCGCCGCGGAAGCCGTGGTTACCGACCTCGATGCCATCGATCAGACGGCTGTAGCCGTCATGGCACCACTCGATCTTGTCGCCGAGCTGCGGGTACTTCAGACGAACGGCGTGCTCCAGCAGCGAGAAGCGCGGCACCGGCAGATCGTTGTCGAGCGCGTGCGATCGCGCCTCGACGTGGCCGAGGTACGCATCCTCCAGCTGGAGGCCGAAGCGAACGTTGATGCCGTGATTCCGGTACCTGCCCTCGCGCGCGTACTTCTCCAGCGCCAGGTCATGGTTGCCTTCTGCCACGATGCCCAGGCGGTCCTCGCCGAGGGTGCGCAGCAGGAAGTCGCCACACTGCAAGACCTCGCACTCGAGGCTGTCGCGCCCGCGGATGGCCATCTCGTAGCTGTAGGCATTGTCACCAACGTGGTGATGGTTGCCCGGCTCGTTGTCGAAGATGTCGTGGTAGATCATGTGCTCCGGATTGAGCACGTCCACGACCGAGTTCCGGTACTTCGCCACGTTGCCGCGCATGTCCCAGCCGAACGTCGCCATGGTGTTGGCGGGATCGAGCTTGCGGACATGGATGTCGGCGAACGTGATCGCGCGGACCCGGTGGCCCGTCGTCACCTCCCCGTTCGCCACGCGGGCGTCGAGGTCATAGAAGGCGCCGTCGTCGCTGGCCGAGATCTGCCGGCAGAAGACGTCGCCCTCGTCGTCGAACTGCACCACGGTGGCGCCCACCACCTGGTGGAAGATCGACTTCACGCCGGCCTTGCGCGGGATGACCTTGGGGCGCGTGACAGCGCCCGACGTCATGACCTGGTGGGCCTGGACGTTCGGGTCGGTGGACGGCACGGACTTCAGCTGGCGCTTGGCGTGCGGAAACACGGCCCAGCGGCCACGGCTGTAGGTGACCAAGTCCGAGATCGGCTGCGAGGCTGTCGGCAGCGTGTTCATTTCGCCGCAGAACACGAAGTTGTCGCCGATCTTCATCTGGCCGAAGCACAGATAGGGCGACAGCTCGGTCGCGTACGCGCGCGCCGTTGGGTTGTTCTCCGCCCACCACTGCGTCTCGTAGGTCCAGGGACCGACGACGATCTTGGCGCTCAGGTATTCGGCATAGGCCAGCAGGTTGGCCCAGAACTCCTCGTGGAGCGGCGCATCGTTCTGCGCGCCCGTGAAGATGAAGTTCTGGTTCCGCGGATTCGTGATCGGGGCGACACGCAGGGTGTCGGTCATCCACGTCCGCGGTGTGCCCTCCTTGATGACGTAACCACCGACCGACCGATCGTAGCGGCGGACGAGGTAGGAGTCGATCAAGATGGCATCCGGGTTGATGACCGGGTAGTTCGATGAGGTGATGAGATTGGTAACCTCCGTCGAGAGATCCACGGCGCGCTTGTGCGCGTGGTCTTCGGCGGACAGTTCTTCGCCTGCTTCTTCGGCGCCGCGGGTGACGGTGGCGGCGAGCGCAGGCGGGATGTAGAGCGACCAGTCGACCGCATAATGCGGCTTGCCCTTGTCGCGCTGGGCTTCTTCGTCCCGCACCCAGCGGGGATAGTTGATGCCTTCACGGCGCTCCGCGGTCTTGGTGGCGGATGCCAGGCCCCCTCTCTGTCCCTGCGGGTGGTACCCCAGCTTGAGCAGGTCCTCGACGACGGCTTTTCTGCGGGCGCGTTCGTCGTTCGGCACGGGCGGCGTGGGCATTGAACCTCTGTGGATAGGTGGATTGTGTTCGCATTTTCCCTAGCACATTATTTGCATTCGTGCAAATTGCAGGGCTTTTTGCGTTCGCTTTGGGGTTCCCAGAAGGCATAAAAAAAGAGCCCCTAGACTGCGGGGTGTGCAAACCGGCAGTCTAGGGGCGAAGTCACAGGTGAGCGGCGCCGGTTACTTTCCAGCGCTCATATTGACCATTTTGAAGATGCGATCGACGATCAGGTCCGGCATCCTCATTACGTTTTCGGAGAGGTTGTCCATTCGCTCGGTCAGCCTCGTCTCGATGCTCTTCACGGTCTCCCAGGAGGCGTACTCCTCGGCGACCTTCAATTTGAATTCGGAAAGCTCCTTCTCGACCACATGGACCGCGGCGGCGCCCTCCTTACGGACGCTCTCCACCTTGCTCTCCATGCGGTACCAGACGCCGCTGACGAGGCCGGCAGCAGCGATCATCGGCCCCGCAAGGCTGAGGACGGTTTCAAGGGTGACGTCGGCGAGGCTCATTCGAGGAGGCCATTCTTCTCTGCCCTATCGAGCAGGGCCATGCAGGCCTGGGTGTCTCGGATGCTGCCGTTGGCCCGGATGAGCGCGGCGCGGTAGCGGGCGATCACCGCGCGCGCGTCGGCGCCGGCCTTGATCGCGGGAAGCTCGACCGTCTGGGCGATCCGGAGACACGCCTGAAGGTCCACGCGGTCCTGCCGCGGGGCTTCACTTAATGTTTGACAGGCTGCGAGCGTCAGCGGGAGACAGAGTAAAAGCCCCAGCTTTCGCAGCGCGCTTAGCCAGCTGCTTTTCATAGTCTGCTACTTTCTTTGCGAGTTTCTCGTTGTCCTGTTCCGTGCGCGCGACGCGCTCGGCGAGCTGGGCCTCAGCCTCCTCGTCACGGCACTGTGGGTGCCTGGTCTCTTTAGGACCATTGCACTGCCAGTACGGGATCTCGGGAGCCGCTGGCTTCGCCTGCGCCTCGGCGAGCTGCTTCTTCAGTTGCTCGATCTGAGGCTCGAGTTTTGCGGTCGTGCTGACGACGCCGCGGTGATGCGTGTAGGCAAGGATCGCCGCCGCGACGAGCAGGGCTGCAACAACCCTGCCCGCCGTGGTGCCGAAAAATGCCCTCGCCTTTTCGAGGAACTTATCCAAGGTGGACTCCTGCTTGATGGTCTTCGAGGCGGCGCTTGATGACGTCGCCGTACAAGCGCCAGGTGATGAAGCCGACCACGATCACGCCGACCCACCAGTACGGCGCGAGGCCGGTAGCGAGGTCTCGGACGGAGTCGAGGACGCTCTTCGCAGCCTGCACCTGACCGACCATGTCCTGAGCCTGGTCGAGGAGACCGGTCTGGGACGCGCCACCCACGGCGCCGGCACCAACCAGGATCTTCGACACCAGCGAGCCCTTGTCGGCCGCTGCGACCGTCTGCGAGCCAGTGGCCCGGAGATCGTCGACAGTCGCCGTCTGGCGCTCAGCGGCTGGCTCGCGAGCCTGATCCGCGGTGGCGTTTTCGAGGTGCTGCGTGGTCTCGTCGTTCGGGTGACCGGTGATCTTGAGGCCTTCCTTCCGCTGGAACGCGGAGGTCGCGCCCGTAGTCAGATCGCCCCAGTCGCCATCGATCTTCCCAACCGGGTAGCCCAGCTCCTTGAGCTTGGACTGGTAGATCACGGTGATGGTCTTGCTCGGCTTGGCCTCGAAGCCGTTGGCCAGGCGGCGAGCCCAGACGGCGTCTGCGTTGCGGATGCGAACGTCGTAGTTGTTCTGCTTGTAGCCGGGGCCGTTGTAGCCCTTGGCGAACGACGCGAAGTCCTTGGCCTTCAGGAAGCGGTCGAGCTTGCTCGACTTGATCTCCCGCACCAGGGCCTCGATCTGCTCGGCGACGCCCTTCGACAACTCGGCGACCATGGCGGTCGCGTTCTCGTAGTGCAGGCGCTCTGCGTTGAAGCCCATGGTCTGGCCAAGGCCCCAGGACGCCGCTCTGTTGGCGACTTCCTCGTCGATCTGCCTTGCCCGCGCGATTACTGCGAGGCGGCCAGCCGAGGTGCCCTGGTCCTTGTACTGGGTGTTCCGGCTCCACTTCGGGATGGCGAGGCCGGCCTTGATGGCTGCCTTGAGCTTGCTCGGCTCGTGACTGGCCATCTCGGAGTAGAACTTGTGCCGCTCGAAGAGCAGCGAAGGCGTGCGATTGTCCTGCTCGAACGGCTTGCCCGAGGTCTCGCACTCGACAACAGCCAGCAGCGCGGACGCCGGCCAGCCGTTCTCGTTCGCCGCCGCGACGATGGCGTCGATGATCTCTTTGCTGAACATTTGACTCTCGTTGGGGATTTACATGATCGGGTAGATGTCTTTGATGTTTGGCGGCACGAGTCCGTGACTCAGAAGGTCGCCTACAGTTTCGTTCCCGATCGGCTGGAGAAACTCCTTGCTCGCCAACGCCAGGTTATCGCCTGGTCCAGACGCCTTGCATTCGAGCGTCGTCTTGATGCCCGAAGATCTGACGTAGGTGTGGGTGGCTTTGTCGACGAGGAAACCTCCGTCGATGCCATCTCTCATTCCGGTGACGAGAATTGCTTGCTGATCTCGGATCCAGGGATCGCCCTTGGCGAGATCGAACTTCGCGGTCATTTCTGCCCGCTTGAGCGCTTCCATTTTGGATTGCGCGGCTGCCAGCGCTTCTGCGGCGCTGTTGAAGACTCCGCCGAGCTGGACGGGACCACCGAAGGTCTGGCCTCCAGAGTCCTTGCCGCCGGCAGCGTGGTCGACCCAGCGTCGGATCATGTCCTTGTCGTCCCACCATGACGCCTGCACGGAGCCCGCGGTTGGACGGCTGGAGTGCTTGACGCTCCACTGGCCGAAGTGCGCGGGGTTGAGGATCAGCGTTGCCATATCGACGCCGCTTGCGCTCTTCAGCCCATCGCGCTTGATGAACAGCAGCTGCCCGTTCACGACCTTCGCCACGGCGCCGTACATGCGCTCCAGCTCATGGATCATGTGGTAGTTGCTGGTGATCTGGTTCTTGAACGGGATCGTGATGCCGGCGAGATTTCCGCTGATCGCGGACCCGAGACCGCTCTGCCCGGCCATGCTTCCGAGGATGTCGCCGAGCGATTGGTTGGCGAACTCCTTGACTACGGGAGCCTTCTGCAAGTCGTTCAACCCTGCGGACTCGCCGACCAGCTGGATCGCGCGCGGCGGGCCGGTGAAGATGACGTCGGAGATGTTGAACGTGCCCATGAAGGCAAGTCCGATCTCCTCGTATCCCAGCCAGATGCCCAGCGTCTCGCCGGGGAAAGGGCGCGAGATCGCCCAGTCGCGATCGTCAAGGGTGATGGTGCAGTGGTCGGAGTCGCCGCCGCCGGCCGTCAGATCGACCTTGATCTGGGTACACCGATCATTGAAGCGGTCGGTGATGTCGACCCCGCCTTTGTAGATGCGGTAGATCGGGGTGTAACCTGTGGGCACGCACACTCTCCAAAATGAAAAAGGCCGCCCCGAAGGACGGCCTGTCTGACCCAAATATGAGCCAGGGGGAATTATTCCCAGAGGAAGACCTTCTTCAGCACCGGGGGAGCGGTGAGCGTGCGGGGCGCCTCTGGAAGATCGATCTTGAGCCCGAGAGGCAGGACCATGCCGCGCTCCTCGATGCCCGGGTTCTGTTCGATGACCCATTCGACGATCTGATTTGACGTCGAGCCGTATCGCTCGAAGCAGATGCGATCGAGGCGATCGAACATCTTCGTGACGTAGGTGACCGTCGCCATCAGAGATTGATCCTCGTGGTGATCGGCGCCTCGTCAGTAGCGTTCTTGCCGAGGTCGTCGCCGTAACGGCTCAACTCGAGTGTGAAGTCGATCTTGTGAGCGATACCGACCGCTCCGATCTTACTCTCGACCGAACGCACGCGCTTGATGACGAAGTTGCCGAGGTTCTCCAGGGAGTATCCGACCGGATCGGTCAGCGGGTAGAACCGGCCGAGCATCATAGGCTTGCCGGCGCGGCCTGCCTCGCGCAGCCGCTGAAGGGTGGACAGGCCGCCGAAATGGTACGGATACATCTTGCCTTCGACGACGAACTGCTCTTCGCCGGGACCGACGAACTGCATCGCAGGATCTCGCGACAGTCGGTCGGCGGAGACCCAGGTGAATTGGGCGTCGCGCTGCAATGACTCGAACGTCGGAGTGTCGACGCCGGGCAGCGGAACGTAGAAGAGGATAAGGCCGGTCGTGGGGTCCTCGCCCGGCGCAACCGGGTTCAAAGAGCCGAGGCCCATAAGTACGTTTGCCATGAAGTCCTCTGAAAGGTGAAATGGAAACCCCGGCCCCGTAGGGCCAGGGTGATTTTCGTTTAGGTGTATTCGGACTCGGTGTCGTGCATGCGCCACTGCATCGACTCGTCGATGCGACGCTGCACGAGGTTCGCCAGAGCCTCCGGATCGTGGCTGTTGCCGTTGATGTTGATGGTCGAGGGGCCGAAGCCGCCGCGCATCATTCCGGGGCCGAGTGTCTGACCGGCCGGCACCTCAGGCACCTTACTCGTGATCGAGCTGGGCGTCGGAACGGAGCCGATCGGAGCGTCGCCGCTGCCGGCGATGCCCTGCTCGATGAACCTGCGGTAGTTCATCGCACCAGCGCGACCGCGACCCCAGCTCGATCCGGGACCAACCCAGTCGGTGAACTCGTTGCCGTCCTTGGGGCTGATCTTGAACCCCTTGATACCGGTCCTCGCCGATCCGTTGGGATCGGTGGCCAAGCCTTGATCGGTGTAGCCACCGATGACATGACCGCCTGCGAGAGCGCGCTGGGTGAAGGCGTCGTACTTCGCGTACTCCGCCGGATTGGCCTGCATCCTGCGGATTGCACCATAGATCTCACCACGACGGATGGGACCGTAGAAGCTGTTCTGCCTACCGTACTTGTCGGTGCTGCGAACGCCATCGGCCGAAAAGCCGAGCATCTGTCGCAGCGTCTTCCCCTGCATGTCTGCACGGTTCATGAGGCTCTCGATCGTTCCGCCCTTGCTGGCTCCCTCAGTCTGCTGCATGGCAGCGAGGTGCAGCCTCAGGTTCGGATCGTTCTTGATCTCCTCGGCGAACTTGGCGCGGCGCGCTTGGAGGAACGCATTACCACTGAGACCCTGGCCGACACTCATGTCGGCGGGTCCGCCGGCCGGTGCCCCACCAATGCTTGGCACGCTGCTGCCAACGCTCGGCACGCTGCCGCTCGTCGAGCTGCCACCACCGCCGCTGAACGACGGGATGCCGTCACGTTTAATGATGCCACCAGATCCGACGCCGAAGTTCGGCAAAGCCTGACCCGGCGTGCTGTTGAGCAGCGCGTTGGGAGTGCCGGCGCCAGAGAGGACATTGCCAGACAGCCCGCCTCCACCGCCACCTGAGCTGGTGGTGTAGGAAGCGTTCATGATGCCGCCACCACGGTTGACGGAGCTGAAATCGGTCAGGCCGCCCCGGAAGGCGACCTTCTCGATGTTCTTGCCCAGCTGCTTCACCTCTTCGCCGATGCTCGACTGCTTTTCGAGCTTGGCAGCCTTGTCCTTTTCCTTCTGCTCGCGAGCCTTCTTCAGCTCGTCGATCAGGGCCTTCGTCGCTTCGGTGCTGTTGGACTGGCCTTGGCCGAACGTGTCTTCCAGCAGCTGCAGGATGCCGAGGCCCCCGAGCAGCTTTCCAGCGCCAGCGAGCGCTCCAGATCCGGCATCGCCGATCTTTCCGGCGATCGCACCAACCGCGCCCTTTGCGAGCTTGGCGGCGCCGAGTGCCTTTCCGATCTTGACGATGATCTCCGCTAGCGTCCACAGCGTGCCGAGGACCGGCGCGATGAAGCGCAGAGCGATCGTGAAGCCGAGGAACTCAGCGACAAACCGAGCCATCGCCTCCGGATCAGCGGTGTCGACGCCGAACATCTTGCCGAGGAAGGTGAACACCTTTCCAACGGCGGTGAAGACGTTCGTCAGGCCTTCGGTGAACCCCTTGGCCACCTTGAAGAACAGCTCCGCGTTGACCTTGAGCTTTTCCGGATCGCCGAGAGTCTTCTCCAGCAGGTCGGTCCAGCTGTCGAAGCCGAGACCCTTGACGATGCCCTCCATGGCCTTCTCGACGGCCTTGCGGATCTTGCTTTTGTCGAGCTTCGCGATCCAGTTCGTCAGCCACGGAACGATCTCATTGAAGGACTGTTCGAGGCCGGCGCCCATCGTTTCCCAGAGCAGAGTCCAGGAAGCGATCAGCGAGTTCCAGCGGCCCTTCAGCGACTTGAGCTTCTTCTCCGAAGCTTCGTCGAGGTAGTTCTTGTTCTTCGGGTCCTTGATGGCGCCGAGCAGCTCGCGGATCTTCTCGCGAACCTGGACGAACTGCATCAGCTCGCCGCTCCACTCACGCTGGCCGATCTGGTAGGCGACCTTCGAGCGGTCCTGCTCGGACATCTCGCCCATCTTGTCCAAGATGGTCATGAGCGTTTCGGTCGGGTTCGCAACCGCGGCGGCCGAGAGACCGGCCTTGCCGCCCATTCCGAGCTTGGTGGCTGCAGCGCCGAGCGCCGTGCCGCGAGCGCCCTTCTTGAACTTCGCGTTGACGAGTTCGGACACCATGTAGTCCATGAAGGTACCGGTCTTGCTGGACTGCAAGCCCGCCGAGATGCCGCCGGCCGTGAATGCCGACAGATCCTCCATGGTCATACCCAAGCTCATCACGGAGCTACCGCGACGGTTGGCCGCGACGATTTCGTTCGCGTCCGCGCGAGAGTCTCGAGCGGCGATCGCGATGGCCGTCATGATCGAGGTCAGCTTGGCCGGGTCGAGGTTCTTCATGTCACCCAGAAGGGTGGCAGCGCCGCCGGCCAGCTTGGTGGTCTGGACCGAATCCATTTCGAGGCCGACCGAGGCCTTCATGATGGACTCGGTGACTTCCTTGGCGATCCTGTCAGGGATACCCGCCTTCGCCACTTCGGTGAAGGCGTCCATCATCTTGTCGGGCGAGAGACCAAACTTGATGGCCGAGGCGTCACCCCAGGACGAGCGCATCTTCTCGACCTGCTCTTTCGTCAGGCCGCCGAAGATCTGCATGTTCGTCTCGGCCGTATCCATCCGCATGCGGGTGGAAAGAGCGCTCTTGGCCGCGTAGCCGGTGCCGGCCGCAGCAGCTGCGCCATACAGCGCGGCATTCCGGCCGAAGCCGACCATGCCATCATAGCCGCCCTTCAGGCTTCGAAGCAGCTCGCGCTGGGTGCGCTGGCGGTGCCGTAGGATTTCCCTCTCGGTCCGCTCGACGTTCCTCTCGCGCTGGCGTTCCGCCGCATCGTCTGCCCTTGCGATCCGGTCACGGATACGGGTCTCGATCTGTTCACGCCTCTCGGCGGCGGAGTTGAACACTGCCGCGTAGGCGTCAGCGTACTTGATCTGCCGGCGGAGCCTGGTCGTGAGGTCCTTTTCTTCTTTCTTGGAGGTGGCTCTGGACAGCTTGTCCGCGTTGGCCAGGATGTCGTTGGTCAGCGTGGTGTACGCAGAATGCGACATCTTGCCGGCAGCCTTGGCCGCCCGCGCTGTGTCCATCATCGAGCGGGACAGGGTGTCGACCGCCTGGTTCGCGCCCAGAATCTTCCGGCGCGTTCCCTCGTCAATAAAATTGGTGCTGAGCTTGACGTTGGCGAGCTTCTTCGCCTGCTCGTTCATGCGCTCCAGATCGCGCATGTAGCGCTTGATCGGCTGCATATCCCGCTCTTCAGCCGATAGTCGCAGCTTAAGATCGAGAATTTCCTGTTCAGTCGACATCAACCGCTCCGGTGGTGAGTAGAATCAAAAAGAAAAGGCCCAGGGCGTTAGCCCTGAGCCGCTCTGGCGCGAGCCTCAGCGTCGCGCTTGTTCAGTTCCTGGACGCCGTCAGCGACCAGCATGAAGTCGAACCAATCCAGTGCCTCGACATCTCCGAGCGTCCAACCGAAACGCTCGAAGATGGGGAACGAGTCGTTTAGGACTCGGTCGATTCGTTCAGCATGGGTTTCAAAAAACCTTCGAACCATGCCTTCATCGGGGCGAAGTCCTCGATGTCGATTTCGGAGATGATCTTCTCGTCGACCTCGCACAGGTCAGCGAGAACCTTCTCCATGGCGGCGACGCCGTCCTTGTCCACGTTCTTGATGAAGTTGCGGAGGTCGCGCACGCGGGGCCGGCGAGCCTTGAACTCGATGTACTGCGCGCCGCGGTACTCGAACGGGAACTGGAGATTGAAAACCTGGAGGGTGGGGGTAGACATGGTATTGCACACCTTGTGTTGTCAGAAAAAGAAAAGGCCCCGCCGGGATTGGCGAGGCCTCGGGTAGTTCAGCTCACGCTCTTAGAGCGAGCTGGAGATGCCGCCGATGCCGAGCAGAGTGCGGGCACGCGCGGTCTTGTCTTCACCACCGATGATGGTGACCTTGTTGAAGACGTCGATCTCGGTGACCTTCCGGCCGTCGACCACCTGGCGGTAGTAGTTCGCCACGAGATGGACGCTCAGCGTCACCTTCTTGCCGGGCTCGACCTTGCTGGGCTTGATCGACTTGATCAGGCTGCGCGTGTAGATCTGCACGCCCTTCTCGGCGCCGCCCGGAGTGAGCATGTAGCCGTAGAACTTGACGGGCACGTCGATCGAACCGGGGCCGTAGCCAAGGTTGTTCCAGACGTCCACGTCCCAGGTGTGCAGCTCGAAGTCGAACTCGATCTTCTCGACACCCATCGGGATTTCGATGGTGCCGTCCATGCCGCCGCCACGGAACTCTTCCGTGTTGATGTTGATTTCCGGGGGCTGGAAGTTGGGGGCTTCACCGATTTTGCCGTTGTCACCGATCCAGACGGTGAAGTCCTGGAGGATGTTGGAGTCACGCAGAGTCGTGGTGGGCATTTAATTCTCCGGCCAAAAACAAAGCCGACCCAGACCGGAGTCCGGATCGGCTTGCTTGGGCTTGTGGGTTGGTGCTTGGGCGATTTCGTCGAGAGCGCTTACGCCAGCTGGCGGCTGAACTCTTCGATGAAGTCGTTGTAGTACTTCGGGTTGCGACGCGCGCGGAACTGGAGGTGCTCCAAGCAGGCCGGGGGCTCGAGATCGAAGTCGACCGTCAGCTCACCCGCGGAGAAGGTCGCCGGGGTGTTGACGTTCTTATCGATCCAGCACTCGCCGCCGATCAGGGCGCCGCGAGACTTGAGCAGGCGGAGGTAGGCGTTCACGTCCTCGGTGATGCCGTCGAGCAGCGCGTAGCTGAACGGCTTGTCGAGGCGCGGACGCTCAGCGCGTTCCAGGCTCTCGTAGATCATGTCCGCCGTGCGGCGCACCGAGAGCTGAGCCCAGAGGGCGTCGGTACCGGTGTTGCGCAGACCCCAGAACCGGAAGCCATCATCGTGGATGATGGTGGTGATCTGGTTCATGTTGAGGATATTCGCCTCGCAGTCACGGTCGTTCGGCATGAAGTCGACCGGACGGGCGGGACCACCGATGTTCTGGATCAACTCGTTCGAGAACGAGTACCAGAAGCCCTTCTCCTCGTCGACGCGCGCCTGGATGCCGGCCGCGTAAGCGGAGGCAGGCTTCGTCACGTAGACGGAATTCTCGGTGTTCCAGCTCAGAACGCCGGGGTCGACGATCGAGATGCGCTGGCTGCCGTAGTCGTTGCGATACTCGATCGCGTCTTCGTAGGTCGTGCCGGGACCGTCGAGGAACGCCACCGCGCGGAGGCGGTCAACGATCGAGGCGAGCGAGACGCCGACCGGGTTGGCGACGTGGCCGAGAGTGGCCGTCACGGTTGCGCCAGTTCCGACGCCGCCGATCGTGACCGCCGGGGGAGTGACGTAGCCGAAGCCGGGGTCGGTGATGATCAGGCCGGTGAGCTTGCCGCCGATCACCTGGGGCACCGCCCTCGCCTGCCGACCACCAGCCGGGGGCGGAGCGATCGTGACGGTCGTGCTGGCGAGCACGTAGTCCTGGCCGTCGTCGGTGATGACGAGGTTCTTGACGCCGTTGGTCGGGCGACCCGAGGTCAGGCCGGGGGCGACCAGAAGCTTCGGGATGACCTTGAGCATCGGACGCGCCTTGAGCAGCGACCAGACGCCGGTCTTGCCGGAGGGCGAGCCAACCGCGTTGGACCAGCTCTCTTCCTGGCTCTCACCTTCCGAGGTGCGGACCACCACGACCACAGCCGACTTCTGGCTGTAGATGGCATCGACGGCGTCGAGCAGCGTGCCGGCCGACTTGAGCTGGCCAGCCTTGAGCGTGTCAGCGAACACCGGCACCGGGGTGTTGAGCGGGAAGATATCCGGGTCGGCGTCCGGAGCGGTACCGACCAAGCCGATCACGTTCGACTTGACGGTCTCAACCGGACCGGAGGGGCTGTCGAGTTCGATCGTCTCGATGCCGTGCAGGTATTGCAGAGTCATGGGTTCTCCCAAACAAAAAAGCCGCCCGGAAGGGGGCGGCGTGGAGGTGAAGGTTGTTGGCGATGAGTTACGGTCGAAGGATCAGCGGATAGTGAATCCACTTCTCCTGGCCGGGGATGTTGGTGATCCCCTGGTCGACCGTGATGGTGCCTGTCACCAGGCGGTAGATGCCATCGCCAGCAACGAGGACGATGTCATATTGGTAGCCCGCAGGGCTGATCTGGGCGGCGTCCGCCTGCTTCAGCCTGAGACCGAACTTGCCGGCGCCCTGATCGACGACCACGAGGCGGCCATTGTCGGTAGAGCACGTCACGCCGAGATCGCCGGTCGATGTCCGCTGCAGCTGCATGTACAGCTTCCAGTCGGGCTGGATCGGGACGATCACGCCGCTGTTCTTGATTTGCCACTCACGAACCCAGTCTTCGTTCGTGGCGACAATGAAGTTGTCCGCGAGCACGTCGGGCGGCTTCGCGGAGATGATGGTTTCCATTTCAGAGCCCTGTCAGGAGTGGCCCCTCGTAGCTCTCGACCGCCTTCGACACGATGTCGAACGTCTTCCTCATCCTGATGTCGAGGGTCAGCATGATGGCGTAGCGGTCTTCGGTCTCGGAGCGGTTGAAGACGTTGTGGTAGTGAGCACCGTTGAACGCCCAGGCCTCGCCCTGCGGGTAGTTCTTTCGGTGGATCTCCAGCTTCCCGGCCGAGTAGTCCGCCAGCTCGTAGACCCGAGTGTCGATGACCTCGTAGCTGAAGTCCGGGTTGGTGCGGATGGGGACGTGGACGATCAGCTCGTACCAGTTCGGCCGCCGGCCGTGGGCGCCGACGATCATCGAAAGCTCTGATCCATGGCGGTGCCAGGTCAGACTGCCGCCTGCCTTCACGCACATGAGCCGCGCGCGCTGCCCCTCCCCGCCAAGCTCGGTCACGAGCTGCTTGATGTAGGGGCTGCTCTCGGCGACCGGGGTCCAGACGTAGCCTGTGCGGCCTTCGTATGGAACCTCGGTCAAATCGTCATGGAGAGATCCGCTCGGAGCGACCAGCGAAAGACCTCGCCAGAACTCGGCGATGTGGTCAGCGTTTCTGCTCTTGGAACGGAAGGGCACGAAAAGTGCCGGATCGATGGCGTCTAACTCAGTTTGTAGACGTGTCGCATCGTAGGCCTTTTCTAAGAACAGGTGGGGTATTTTGTCAAGAATCCCCACCAGTTCAGCGAACTTCGACATCGCGATCCTGCTTCAGTTTCGGACGCACGATATCGCCGCTGAAACCAACCAGCCATCGTCCCGTGAGGATGAAGAGCGCGGCCCTGAAGAAGGCCAGGTTGTAGAAGAACTCAGCGTTGCAGCTGTGCGTCCAGTTGTCCCCTCCCTGGTACATGCAGGCGCCTTGGCAAAGCTGCAGCACGGGGCAGCTCTGGCACTCTGGGCGCTTGCTCCAGTGCTTGGAGGTGTTGAGCGCGATGTTCTCGAAGTCGCTGACGTGCCCGATCTTGTGGTTGCCGTTGGCGCCCACGTTCTGGCAGGTCATGACGTTGCCCTTCAGGTCGACCGCCAGATACTCCGGCATGTCCATGCCGCACTTCTGGAACAGCGTCTCCGAGGACTGCTCATTGACGAACGAGTTCACCGACCTGCGCAGCTTGTCCATGATCGCCGGGGATCGGAGAGCCGATCCATCGGCCAGCTGTCGGGACAGCGTGTCGCTGAACTGCGCCAGCTGCTCGATCGAGAAGATCGATGCCGGGTCGCTGGCGTAGCTGTGAACGACTCCCTCGAAGCCGACGTTGCAGCCCGGGAAGTAATCGTGGAACCAGTCGATGATGGCGTTGACGTCGTGGCTCTTAGGGGTGAGCACAGCGTTGAACGAGAAGCGCGGATGAAACGTCTTCTGCGCGTACTGGATCATGGCAAATTTGTGAGGGTCTTCGAACGGGTCGTCTCCCCTTACCGCCTGCCCCGGGCCATCGTGGCTGATGGTCAGAGAGAAATTCCAGGCCTCGAGCTGATCGACGATCTCTCGAGTGAGCAGCTCGCCGTTCGTGATGATCGAGAACTGAGCGTTCGGGAACTTCGCGATCAACGCCGGGGCGAGGATCTCGATCTTCTTCCAGTAGAGCAGCGGCTCGCCACCCCACAGCTCGACCTTCTCTATCCCCTCCGGGTTGACGATCCAGCCGTCGATGTTCGCCAGAAATTCCGACGCATCCCGCGTGCTTGTCGCCGCGGCCTTCTGAACCTGTATCGCCTGGAGGCAGTATGAGCAGGACTTGTTGCAGCCGAGGCCGAGCTGGATCTTCAGCTTCCGGACCTCGCGGACCTTGCGCCCTGGCTGATCGTAGTCCACCGCGATGAACGGCCGGCGCTGCGATGGCTCCGGGTCATACATCGGGTTGTTGGTGTAGTCGACGGCCTTGAAGCCGTCCTTGTCGAGCAGACGTGAGGTGTGCTGATCGTAGAACAGAGGCACGACCTCTCCGTTCTCACTCAGCATTTCCAGTCGGATCATTTGCACTTTCGAGATACGCCAGCAGCGGCAATGTGTCGGAGAACCGATAGATCGCTGTGTCGTCGTCAAACGGCGACCAGCTGACCCTGCGATACTCGGGCGGCGGTTGCTCGCCGGCCCGGATGAACTTGACCCTTTCGCGCTGGTATTGAGTCAGCATGCAGTTGGGGTGATCCGAGATGTGCCGATCCTCTTTGCCGGCATACATGCGGCACCAGAAATTCTCGACGCCCTCCGACCAGAAGTACCCCATGCCCCAGTTCGCCAGATCGACCGCGGCTTCCGACCAGACAGCGCCATCGCGGCGCGGCAGGTCGGCGTCCGGATCTTCGATTACGGAGCGGATGGTGATGTTGATCGGATCAGCCCATCGGGTGAAGTTGACCCAGGCGACGAGCTTGCCGGAGTCGTCAAAATAGCCCCAGAAGTTCGACATAGCCTGCTCGAAGCAAAGGTCCACATGGTCCTTCGCGAGCTGGCGGAAGTTAGGTTTCACCGGGGCGCTCGGATCGTTGCACCATGCGCCCATGCCGCTGCTGTGCTTGTCGATGATGTCGCACATATCGCCAAAGTCGGCAGGCGTCAGGAAGCGGATCGTGGGCATGGGGCTCCTTTCAGCGCCAGAGCTTGGCGCCCATCACCGGATCGGTGATCTTGGCCGTGTGCGGCTTGGTGATCTCAAGCATCGTGGGGCCGACGAACGTCTGGTGAGCCAGCTCGATCTTGCCCTCTGCGATGTAGAGGTAGCTGTTGGGCAGAACCTCGAACGTGTCGCCGGCCTTCCCGCCGACGAATGAGCGCTGCCAGAACACCGGCTCTTTGCTCTTCGGGGTGATGCAGTGATATTCGCTATCCGGCGCTGTGGCGCGGAGCTTGTAGTTGTCGATGCCCCTCACGAACTGAGTGGCGCCGCTACCAGCCGGGCGAGGGTCCGGCGCGTAATCGCCGCCGAGAGCCTCGAAGCCGCCCTTGGTGTACACCGGAATGGTGTGGAGCGGCCGAGCATCATCCTTGCCTTCGAGCAGGTGAGCGATGGCCGGAGCGTCTGACGCGGTCAGGCCGCGGGTTAGTTCAGACGGAGGACAGACCCTCTCTTCGCCGGCATGCGCCGTGAAGATCGTGATCGTGAAGTTCTCGAAACGGATGCGCCTGAACTGCATCGCTACACCTTTTGGGTTTCCATGGGCAAACCGACCGGATCCTCCATGGGACGATCGATGCGGTGCGTGAATTGTCCTTCCATTGCCGCGGGGGCCGGAGCAGCCGCCTGCGCCAACATTTCAAGATACCTGGCGTGGAAGGATTGCCAGGGGAACTGCATGATGACGGCGCCACGCTGCTCCTCTTCCGAATGGTTCAGCGGGATGAAGACCTGCTTGACCAAGCTACCGAGCGTCTCGTGCCGATACTCGACTCGAGCCCAGCCGTCCTTGCTCCAGTGATTGATCCGGTAGCTGAAGGTGGTGCTCGGTGGCTTGGTCATTGATCCTCACTTGCCGCACGCGCAGGCGCAGGCGCAGGCGCAGTTCCATTCGTCGTGGTTGGATTTCCCGTAGAAGAGAGACATCGGGAAGTTGGAGCCTGGGAAGGTGCCGGACCTAACGCCCCAGTCCACTTCGTAGTAGTAGTAGGGCCGGCCGACGTAGCTGCTCATCGCGATGCCGTAGCCGAAGACGGAGTTGACGGTCGAGAAGCCGACAGCGCCAGATGACGGAACAGCCATCTTACACCCCCAGCTTCTCGATGATCGCTTCGAGCCGTGCGACTCGGTCTTCGAGCGCGTCGTTCTTGCGCTTCAGCGCCTTGATGCCTTCCACCAGCAGACCAGAAACCTGCTCGTACTGGATGTTCAGCAGGTTCAAGCCCGTACGGCTCTTCATCAGCTTGTTCGTGTCGAACGGAGCCAGACCGACCGCTTCGGGCAGAACCGTCTCCAGCTGCTGCGCCAACAGACCGGCCTTGCGACGGTCTTGAACCGGTGCACCAACCTCGCGGGCCAGATCGCTCTGAACCCAGGTGACGCCATCGAGCTGGTCGATCTTCTCCAGAGCATCTTCAATGATCTGGATGTCATCCTTCAGACGTTGATCCGACAGGCCGTAGATGATGTCGCCGGCCGCGCGCACCTGACCACCAACAGGCGTCGTCGAGGCGCCGTAACCTGCACTGTACAACAAGCCACCAGGGCTCAGGTACATACGGACTCCGCCAGCACCATCCGACCAACCACCCCATCGGTAGTAGTTGTCACCGTCGAGCCCAAACTGGCTCGCGTATGCGCCGCGATGGAACGTCATGAACGCCGAGCCCTGGTCCGGCGCGTAAATGGTCAAGCCGCCATAGGTCTGGACGTTGATGCAGTATGTCGCTCCGGAGTTCCACTGGAAGATGTGCTTGTTGGTCCAGGTCGGCGCGATCGAAACGTCGATCGCAGGAGCAGCATCAGACCGCATGTAGGTAACGGCCGACCCGTTCACCGCCGTTAGGCCCGACTTGCTGGTCGGGTTGGCGAAAGTGACGCCCAGATTGATGCGAGCCTGTGCCTTATCGGTCAGGTCGTTCAGGTTCTGCGTTGCCGTCAGCTTGCCGGAGACCGTGGTGGACAGCGCGGCAAAGCCGCTCTCGTCCGCCTGCATCTGCGCCGCGATTTCCGCGAGCGTGTCGAGGGTGGCCGGCGCGGTGCCGACCAGCGCTTGGATCTTGCCGTCCACATACGACCTGAGGGCGTAGTTGGTCGGATCCCAGGTGCCGGCTCGGTCAGCAGAGGCAGACGCTGCTACAGCCGACTGCGCCGCGGCATTCCGATCCACACCCGTCTGGATGCGGTCGAGACCGGTCTGTACGCGGTCGGCAGCTGTTGCTGCCTTTGCAACGTTGGCTGCGTTGCGGGCCGCATCGATCTGCGTGAAGTAGGCCATCGCCGCGATGGTTGACGCCGCACAGGCGCCGATCTGCCAGTCCGTGAAAGGACCAGGGCTGCCGGTGATCGATTTGACCTTCACCATCAAGGTGCCGGTCGCCTGCTCATACGAGATCAACTGCGCAATCGCATAGTCATCGATCGTCGAGGAGCGGGTCAGCGCCAGGAATGGCGTCGGGGTGAACAGGGACTTTTCCGTCTCGTCGTCAATGACAAACGTCGCGGTCATGTCCTGGGTAAGAGTGACTTCGCTGGACGAGCCAGCGAACAGGAAGCCGAGCGTGGACAGCAGCTGGATGCGCTGATACGCCGGCAGGATGGCGTCGTTCAGTCGAGAGAGTCCGACCAGACGCAGATCGTTGACTGCCTGCTCCCAGCTCGGAGAAAAAGGCTCCAGCGAACGCAGGCGCTGATCCAGCACCTGCATCGCCAAGTTCAATCGGTCTGCCGTGAAGTCTTCGTCGTCGCTGAATACAAGCTCAGGAAAGTTGCTTGACATCGGCAACTACCCCCGCTTCGACCATCGCATCGTAGATCGCCTTGTCGACGATGTGGTGATGCGAAGGCAGGTAGGGAAAGTCCATGTGAGTGAAGCGACCGTTCAGGGTCACCTCATACATGATCGGAGCCGGTTCGGGAGCCTGCGGCTCCACCGCGACCACCTCTTCGGTGGCCGCGTTCTTTGCTTTTGCCATTGACGGTTCTTTCTGCGCTTACAGCGCGTAGTCCTTCTGCCAACCGACGTGGAACACACGCTGGTTGGTCGAGGTGTCGGTTCGCGTCAGGACTCGGTACTGCGTGACCGCGGCGCCGAGGTTGAACACGTAGGTTCGCTCGTATGCGCCGTCGTTGGGGTCGATGATGGTCGACACGCTGGACGGAGAGACCTGCGTTCCGAAGCCAGGCGCACCCGTGAGCAGCTTGCAGCTCGCGGTGTGGTAGATCGGATCGAAGCCCTCATACCGCTCGATGACCCGGATCTGCGTCGACGGAGCCGGCAGCGTGCGCGTCGTGGTGACGTGCTGTGCGTAGACGTCCGGCCGAGACACATGGACCGAGCTATCGATGAGGTTGAGCCCCGGCATACAGTCGACCGAGCCCATGTAGACGGCCCGCAGAGGCAGCAGCGGCGGGATCGTGCCGCCCTGTCCAAGCATGTACTTGTCGACGTCGATCAGGTTGAACCATTGTGAGCCAACCTGGATCTCGTACGTCAGCGACGTGCCATCCGGGATGATCGTGCCGGCGATCAGATCGATCGCCAGGATGCCACCAGGCAGCTGCAACGGGTTCAACGTGATGACCGCACGGGCCGTGTTGAATTTGCAGCGGTACAGACGCATCCAGAGGTCCTTGAACGCATCGCCCTGCGCATAGGCGCCGTCGAGAACGTAGAAGAACGTGCCCTGCGTGAACTGCTGGCCAGGAACGACAGCGACCCAGTGGTCGGCAGCAGTGGTGATGACCAGCGCGTACCGCTTACCAGCCGAGAGATAGGTCGGTTGCAGCGGAACCACCGTCTCCGCATTGAGCTTCATGTTCTCGCGGAGCAGCGTGGTCTGGGCGATACACTGCTTCAGGTTCGGCAAGCCATAGTCAGACACCTCGACGATTGCGATGTGCGCTGAGCCGGACGCCGCCAGACGGGTGAAGCAGACGCCTACAGCGTCGAGCCACATGTTCTGGCCTTGGAGCCAAGTCTCAGCGATCTGGGTGCCGGTCACCGTGGTGGTGGTCGTGATCTTGTCCCAGTACGCTTCGTCGTAAGTGTCGATCCAGATCTGGCGCACGCGCATCCAGCTGTGACCCCAAGCTTCGCCAGGGTTCAGGACCTCGTAGATCTCACCGGCACGGAAGAAGCGGCTGACGCCGTCGAACTGTCCGGTCTGCCACCAAAGGCTGTTCGTACAGACGATGAACTCGTTGCCGTAACGGATGCGCTGACGCGCGATCGTCTTCTGCACCATGTCGAAGGACGACACGGAATATGCGGCAACCTGCACCTCGCCGCTGATGCTGCCAGACTGCAGCCAGGCTTCCCGGGTGTAGGACGGGAGCATGAGGCCATTCTTGATCGTGGCGTTCGGATCCAGCGGATTGAAGATGCTGAGCGCGGACACCCCTTCGGCCGCCGCTGGCATACGGATACCCTCTTCGACCTTCGCGTGCGACAGCGGGTCGTCGAGCTTCGACTTCGAATGGTCGAGGAAGAAGTTCGCGCTTGAATCGATCGCCGTGTAGAGGACGCCGTTCTTGGACTCGAGCACCGCCAATCGGGTCAGGGTGCGACCCATGGTGGCCTGGTCGACCTCGCCGCGGTTCGCCGCCTGCTTGAGCGCGGCGATGTCCGTTGACAGGGTCTTGATCTGGAGGCCGGCGGTCTCCTCGAACGTTTCGAGGTCGATGATGCGCTCTTCATGGCGCTGAACGCTCGGAAGCTTGTTGTCCTCGATCATCTTGATCGTGTCGACACCGGTCGGCGTCAGGACGACCTGCGCGATGACCGTGTAGCCGACGTCGACCAGCGGAGCGACCGGATCGGGCGCTTCGTTGCCGATGACCACGTTCAGGTTCGCCACGCGGGCGTGAACCAGTGGCACAGCCTGCGGCTCGGCCTGACGGGTCTCAGCGTTGATCAGGAACTGACGCGGACGCACGTCCGTGTCCGACTCCGAACCCCAGGACACGATGCAGGCGATCTTCTTGCCGGCAACGGGGAGCTGGGTGATGAAGTCCTTGGACCACGCGGTCGAGCCCGAACTGTAGACCTTGCCGGCCGAATAGAGGCGACCCGGAGCAACCGAAATCTGGGTGACCGCGGACTTGGTCACACCGAAGCCGGTGTACTTCGTCAGGTCGCTGATGCCGTCGAGGACGACGTGGTCGAGCGAGGCCTCGGCGAAGTCCTGCAGACGGGTGAAGTCCGTAGGATCATCATCGATGTTCGCATGAAAGATGATCTTGTTTTCCATATTTTCTCCTGGGAGCCGCCTCAGGCGACCTTTCTGATTTCGCCGAGCTTGAACGTCCCCAGCTTTCGCCGGTCCTTCAGTCGGACGACGCGGTGAGTGACCGTGTCGACCAGGACGGTGTCGCGGAGTGGCTTGGCGGTGACGATCGCCCCGCAGGCGTCGTCGAGCTTCTTCATGTCGGTGGGGACGCGGAAACCGTTGCGGAAGCGGCCACCGAAGCCCTGGGCATTCGAGCGGACCAGAGGAACGCTAACAGTCGCCTGAGCCGTGTAGGCCGGGATGCCGTACCGCATGTGACCGCGATAAGACTTGGCTGACAGACCTGACGGCAGGTCGGCCTTGTTGTGCAGCGCCACTCGATCGTAGATCCAGTGCGCCGCGTCCGTCTCACGACGGAAATTGCCGTTGCCGCGGAACGAGGCGTTGTAAGCGCGGAACGTCGTCGCCGGCTGGACGATATGCTTCTCGGCGATCTGGACCGGCTTGACATCCTGCGGCGTCAGACCGGGCGTCAGCGACACGAGGTCGGAGGCGGCCTGGCTGATGCGAACGGTGACGATGTTGTCGGTCGCGTCGGTCAGTTCGTAGAACTTGTGACCACGGAAGCCATCGGTGTGATAGTCCCGCCTTGCAAAATCGCCGAAGTAGACCCGCTCCACGGCTTGGCCGCCGAACTCGGTCATCGCTTCCAGCTTGACGAAGGCCTCGACACCGCTCTTGTAGATCGACGCCTTCCGGCCGTAGATGTTCGGGCCGACGCTCTTCTCGCGGAAGTTATCCTTCCGGAAGGTGTAAGTCGGCATCCGGAAGTCACGCGGCCCGGCCGGATCGCGGATCACGAAGGGGTAAATCCTGATCTGCGGCAGATGCACCAGCCACGACATGAACTCGTCGTTCGTCAAGGCCGGAATCCGATAGCCACGCGCAGGCGGGACGATCAGGTCATCGAGATTACAGTCAACCAGGTCGAGGTACGTGGCCATGCCGGCCTTCGTACCCTTCAGGCGGTGGTGCGCGATCGCATCGGCGACAGCCTTGCGCTTCTTCGCCTCCGGCCAGTTCGTGTCCCAGATGTCCGCCGAGAACGACCACGCCAGGTACGGCAGGTCGTCGACGTGACAGCGGTTAGGATCCCAGAGCCGGCGGAGCCGATCGGTATCGAGTGCCAGGAGCCGATCAACCTGGGAGGCCAGGACGCGCTCGTAAATCGTCGCGTTCGGCGCCAGGACATGTTCCATAAGGCGCTCGGCCATGGATTACTCCTCGCGGATGCTGGACACGTTCACGCTGGCCGAGTTGATCCAGACCACACCACCCGTCCCGACGTTGACGTCCTGGAAGTCGATGTCGACGTTCTGGACGCCTTCCTGCGTGAGGGCGGCGATGACGGCGGACCGCTTCAGGTCCATGCCGATCTGACTGACGCGGTTGCGCAGCGAGGTGAGCGACTTGTTGACGTCGGCGATCACCAGCGAAGCGTCGGGGCCAGGGTAGAGCGTGAGGTTGGCGGAAAGGTCCACCGGGATTTTGGTGACCGGTAGGATCCTGATGTCGTCCGTGAGCGGCTTGATGCCATCCGACATCAGTCGGTCGTAGACCGCATCGACAAGCGTCGAACTCGGCACCGGGTTGGTGCCATCGGTCATGATCGTGACGGTCACCCTGCCCGTTCCGCGCTCGGCGACGGCAGAGACGTCCTTGACCTGGGTCGAAACGCTCAGGGCGTGGAAGATGTACGACCCGGGGCTACCCGCGGTCGAGAAGCTCTCCATTGAGAGCTGAATTCGTCGGCGGAGGCGAGGATCCAGCTCGCCGTCCATTCGCTGCACATTGAAGCGGGCGCCGATCACTTCGAGGTCAGACCCCGTAGCGAACGGCAGCATGCAGGCTCGAGCAGCGGCATTGATGCGCTCGCGGACGATCATCTCGCCGTAGGACTCGGCTTCGAGGATGACGTTGGTCGGCGACTGCTCCAGCGCGATCGCGGCGGCCAGCTCCGGCCGCAGCTCCAGGACCTTGGCCTGGTAGCGCTTCAGGAGCACCTCGTAATCGATCTCCTCGATCACCTGCGGCGGCGGCAGCCGCGCGAAGTCGATGTACAGCGCGGGTGACTCGAAACTCGGCATTGACCCTCGCTTAAATGGTGGTTTTGAGCCGGCGCAGCGCCTCGTCCACCAGATCGATGCCTTCGACCGTGATGGTGATTTCGCCGTCAGGACCCATGTCCTCGATGACGACGCGCGTCACCTTGAACTCCGGCTCGTATGTGTTGATGGCCGAGATGGCAGCCATCATGCTGCTCATCAGGACTTCCTCGTTGCCGGGCTTGTCCTGCATCTCGTTGAACTTGGAGCCCCACCACAGGCGCATCAGACGAGTGCGCAGCCTGGTGGTGAGGATCACGAAGATACTCTGCTTGATCCGCTCCCAGCCTTGGATCAACTCCCCGGTGTAGCGGTCGATATCAATCAGATGCTTAGTTGACGTCGCCATTATCGCCGTCCTTCATTTCAGCCTTGCGCTTCTTGTGGGGACGCGGAATGGGATGCTCGACGACAGCGGCGCCGAGCGCCGGGGCCTCGGCCTTGGGCTCTTCCACCGCCGGCGCAGGAGTTGCGGGCGCGGTCCGAACGACTTCGGTCACCTTGCCCTTGAGGTACTTCGCCTCGACCTTCGTCATCGAGACCGTGCCGCCGACCGGGACAAGGTTGCCCTTGTGCCAGAAGGCGACGTCAGCGGTGTATTTCGGCATTGTTCTCTCTCTTATCCAATCTTGGCCCAGACCACCTGCGAGGGACCGGCCTCGGTCATCACTCGCTTGTCGGCCATTTCCTTGGGACCAGAGACGCCGAGGTTGACCCGGCCTTGATTGATGTAGACCCAGCGACCATCCACGCCGCAGGAGCACTCAGTGGCGCCCTTCACTTCGACGTAGTCTTCCTGGATCGTAACGCGCGAAGCGTCGTCGCCTTGCGAAACGACGATCTCGTGGTCGGTGATGAAGATCTTGGAGGCGTCTTCGCCGCCCTGAGTGATCGTGATGTCCTCGTCGGTCATCACCATCTTGGCGTTCTCGTCCTCGCCGAACTGGACCGTGAGGTCTTCCTCGGTCCACTTCACCATGGCCTTTTTGTCCTTGAACTGGATCTTGACCTGGTTCTCATCCATCAGGATGTCGGCTTTCTCGTCCTGATCGCCGTAGCGGATGTGGACCTTCTCGCCGTCCTGCCGGTAGTAGGACTTCTTCTTGCCGACCGTTTTGAGGATGTATTCCTTCGTCGACTTCACCTGGGTGGTGTCGTCGTCGCCATCCTCCTCGACCTCCGGGATCTTGCGGGACTTCTGTTTGCGCTGGCCGCCCTTCGAGTTCATGGCGTCCAGTTCGCCGCCACCACCTCCGCCGGCTTCTGGCGAGGTCTGGTCTTGGCTGTCGTCCTGCTGCTGATCATCCTTCTTGCGGATGATCAGGTGGTGCGTGTCTTTGGTCTCACGCAGCCAGTGATTCCACTTCTTGTCGCCGCCCTCTTCGCCGCCAGACTCTCCGCCGGCCTCAGCGCCACCGCCCTCTCCGTCCTGGCCTCCGTTCTGCTGATCTTCGTCTTCGATCAGCTTGACGACCTCGTCCTCCTTGCCGTGAGGCGAAGGAGTGTCCGGCCCGTAGTGGTGAGGCTCGACGGTGGCCAGCTCGGGCATGCCGGCGACCGACCGCATCAGCACTTGCATGCCCTTCTTCGGTGGGACCGACATCTTGATGGTGCCGTGGGAGAAGCTCTTCCACGGCATCCAGTCGCTCTTGAAGGTGCGACCGCTGCCGCCCTGCCCGCCAGATCCGCTCGGCGTTTGATCCTCGCCGTCGTTCATCTTCACGAACCAGCGCTGGTTCTCGAACTTGACGTCGACAATCCTGCCGAGGCGCTCCTTGTTCTGGAACTTGCGCTCCATGTCCTGGAGTCGTCGCTCAATGGCGTGCAGTGCGCGCATTATTCTTCTTCCGGTGTTACGTCCTCGCTCTCGAACAGGTGACGATCCCCTTGGTGGATGTCGCTGCTGGTGACGACCGTGGTGAGCGGCATCTTCTCGACCGGGAGGCCGAGATGGAACGCCATGTCGCGCTGCCGCGCGCGGTTCACGCCGATCGTGAGGTTGCTCAGCCACTCGACCACGCCGACCGAGACGCCTTCGCGCCGCAGGACCGGCTGGCTGAGCCGCTGGAACTTGACGTTCGTGGCCGGCGCAGCGTCGGGGTTGCCGAACTGATTGAGGTTGGCCCAGACAGCGATCTGCTCGACGAACTCCCAGGCGCGGGCGTCTCCGTCGCGATCGACCGCTCGGTTCTCGTCGACGATGACAACGACCACCCGGAGGTGCGCGTTCAGCTCGCCGGTCGAGAGATGGTTGGTTGGCACGTTCATCACGGCCACGCGCGCGCAGGGTGTCTTGAGCACCCAGTCCGCGATGTCGTGTTCGTCGAACAGGCCGTCGTACCATTCGACGTCCAGATCAGGGATCAGCTCCTTGATCGCGTCGATAATGTTGTCGCGGAAAGCGACGATCTTGCTCATTCGCCGCCTCCCTTCTTGATGTGGTCACGCAGCATCTTGCCGATGCGTCGGACGTTCTCGTCCGAAAAGCCCATGAACGGGCGGGCTGGAACTTGTGGGGATGGGCGCTTTGACTTGAAGGCGCCTCTCATTTTCTTGACGCCGCGCTGCATGTAGGACGAATGCGGGGCGTCCGAGGTGATCATGAAGCCGTCGCTGCTGATGTCGGCGATCCGGATGCCGCCGAGCAGCCCGCCGGACTGAAACAGTGGCCGGTCGTGGCCCTTGAGCTGGGCGGTGATGTCTGACAGGGCAGCCCATCGTTCGCCGTCCGGAGCGGTCCGGGTGCGCTTGATGCGGTTGACCGTCGAATTGAGCATGTACTGCGCGGCTTCGCGCATCACGGGCTCGAGATTTGTCGCCTGCTGCAGCAGTGTGGCGAGACGCTTGTGGACCCGCGCGAGGGTCGCGGTGTCGACGCGAACGCTGAGGCTGGGCATTACGCCCGCCCGCAGTCGAACGACCGTCCGCTCCGCTTCGTGTTCGGGTCAATCGTCGTTCCGTCCTCTCCGGTAACAGGAGGAAGGCCGAGACCGACCTTGCCGGTCGAGATCTTCTCCAGCAGCGCCAGAGCATCTTCGTACCGGAGCCGCATTTCGTCGGTGCGGCTGCCGCGGCCGAGCGCCATCTTATAGACGGCAATGTCGATCGCGCAGTTCTTCACGACACCCGGCGTCGGCACGACCGGTATGGTGTACTGAGCCGACAGGTATGCGTCGCAGATCTCGTCGGCAGCCTCCAGACCACGCTCGATGACGTCTGGGTCCGGGGTGCCGTCCTTGTTGTAATCGGCCACGCGAACCAGGAGATCGGTGCCGTACAGCTTGTCGATGTCTTCCTTGCTGGCGTAGCCCATCACAATTCCTTACTTCTTGGCAGCGGCCTTGGCCTTGGCGGCAGCCTTCGCAGCAGCCTTGGCGGCTTCCTTGGTAGCGGCCTTCTCGGCAGCGACCCGCTCGGCTTCCTTGGCGGCAGCTTCCTTCGCCTCTTCGTCAGCGTCGGCATTCTCGCTAGCGGCCGGTTCGGCCTGCTCCGACTGTTCGCCCTGCTGAGCCTGCACTTCCGGCTCACCAGCCGGCGTCTCGACCGCCTCCACCTGAGCGGTCACTTCGCCGTGCGCGTGAACATGCGGCTTATGGGCATGATCCTTGCGATCGTGCTCCGCCGCCTTCGGCTCGGCATTGCCGTGCAAGTTGGCGAAACGAGCGGCCCTGACCTCTTCCGAGACCAGTCGCTGTACGCGGTTCTTGCGGTACGCAGCTGCTTCGCGCACTTTGTAGCCTTTCGTTCCAAACATGATTGTCTCCAGAGTCACAAAGAGCCCTCCCCGGTTTCCCGAGGAGGGTCTTGTGTTTCAGGCTCTAACCGTCGTCAGACGATTAGGAGGCCAGCATGTGCTTGAAGGCCACGATGCGGACAAGCTTCGCGTCATAGACGCGCTGCCAGTTCGTCGCGGTCGCCAGCTCGGCGTTGGACGGCGTCACGCCGGCCTGGGTGCCGCCCAGCCACTTCACGCCGCGGGGATGCATGACCCACTGCCGGCGGTTGACGATGTACTCCTGGCCCATGCCCTTCAGAGCCTGGCGCTCGACTTCCACCGGCACCTTGGGCGACTTCTCGCCGAAGCCGATGGCGCCGGGGCCGAAGATGTAGGTGGTGAAGATGCGGGTCGCGCCCGCGCCGCTCACCGGCATGCTGTCGTCGACCAGCACGGACTTGCCGAGGTAGGTCGGGATGGTCAGCTTGCCCTGGCTGTCGGGCACGAAGTCGATCAGGTCAGCCTTGACCATCGCCTTCAGGGTCAGCGAGTGGACCGCGACACCGGTCAGACCGCCCTGCTCGTCACCGAGCAAGAAGGCCGAGTCGATGAAGGAGTCGGCGTCGAAGTACTGCGCACCGCCGGTCAGGCCGGAGATGTCGTTGACGTTGGCCGCCATGGAGGCCGCGCCCATCGCGCCCGAGAGGGTCGAGAGCAGAGCGGTCTGCATACGCTTGTTCCACCAGTCGGCGAAACGGTTGGCGATCGCGTCGATCGGGTCCGCGCCCGACAGGTCCGCAGCGAGGTCGGACGTACCGAACGCCTTACCGCGCAGAAGCTTCACGGCCACGTCCTGGCCGGTCGTCATCTTGCCAACGGTGAGGTCGGTCGAGTCGTCGAGCACCTGCTCGGAGTCGCTCGCGTCGAGGTCGTTGAAGAACGGCATGTTGACCGTCTTGCCCTCGATCTCCGAGTCGATGACGCTGGTCAGGTCGGTGATGATGCCCGACGTGAACAGCTCCGACTTCTGGGTCGAAAGCGTCTGAACGTACTTGTTGAACTTGGTCGGGACGATCATGTCCGCGAGACGAGTCTCAGTCATTTCTCACTCTTGAGGTTATGACTGGCCTTTGCTCTCTTGGGAGCAGCTTTTTGCATTCACGCAAACGCCGGGGCGCAGAACGTCCCGGCGTCGGAATGAATGAGCGTTTTGGGTGTTTAGTCCTTGACGCCGGCTGCAGCCTTGAGCTGCTTGGCCAGTTCAGGTTTGGTGTTTTCCAGCACCATTTGCTGGGTGATGTTGCGCGTCTCCGCGGCCCAGGGGTTCACGACCCCGCCGGCCGGCGCAGCGCTGTGGCTTCCGGGGTTGGTCCCCAGTCCACGCTTCTCTTCGGGCTTGAAGAGCGACGCGGATTTCTCGCGGATCTCGGCGACGAGATCGGCGACCGTGAACGGGGTGCCGTTCACGTCCTTGATGCGGGGGTTGCCGTTCGTGTCGATCACTTCGGTGACGACCTTGCCGTCCTTCATGGACGTGCGGACGAACTTGCCCACCAGGAGTTCAACGGCATCCCGCGCGTCGTCCAGGGGGTTGGCTTTGGCGACTTCCGACTTGATCAGGCTTTCGCCCATGATGGTCTTCAGCTGCCCCACCAGGCTGGCATTCGCGTCCTCCAGACCCTTGACCTTCGTGGTCCACTCGGTCTCCTTCAGTCCGTACTGAGCGGAGAGTTGGCCCTTGATGGTTTCGAGCTTGGTGTTGGCGATCTGCTCGGCCTGCTTCTCGGGATCGAGTGCAGTCAGTCGAGCCGCCGTTTCGACCGCGGTCTTCGCGGCTTCCGGCGTGATGTCTCCGAAGGCGGTGATGCGTTCGAGCGCGGTGCGAGCCGCGGCGACGTCGAGGCCTTCGTAGGGCTTGAGCTGCGCCTGGAGCACGGAAACGTTGTTGCGTTCCGCACCGAGCGCCGTCTTCAGGCCCTGGGTGTTGTCGAGTTGGAAACCGTCGACCGGCGTCACGTTCAGGAAGAACTTGCCGTCCTTCTGCACGTAGTAGCCGCGGAGGCCCTCATCGAGTTCATTGAGATCAGTTACGACTGCTTTAAGCATATCCATCCCGGAAATGCGGGGCATCCCGCCCCTCGTGATAAAAGGCCCGTCAAGCATCCCGCTCGATGGGCCGGCGATATCCCCGAGGACCGGGGAATCAGGTTTGCCGGCACAGATCGTCGTTCGAGGCCGTCCCGGCGCTCGGTTGATCAGTGCTGGCGAATTGGCTGGGACCGCTGAGCGGCCCTGTATGCTCTGCCTACTCGTGGCAGGAGAGACTGGCTGGCAAGGCAGGACTCGAACCTGCGACATCCTCGTTAACAGCGAGGCGCTCTACCGATCTGAGCTACTTGCCAAGAAAGTGTTCGGCGGCGGCGCGGGCGTGCGGCGCGCTCTTGGGTATCCCTGCTCGTCTTGTGCGGGATGCGAGCTGAGACCGCCGAAATCGCGCTCGACCAATGACGGGAGCGCGAACCCGTGTCGCAAAAAGCCCCGCCAAGATGTTGGTCCCGGCGGGGAGCAAGTTGGAGTGAGGAAAACAAAAACCCGCCCAGGCAAACCTGAGCGGGTGACGTACGGACGAAATGTCGGTGGTCAGTCGTCGATGCCGAAGCCGCACTGGGAGCAGGCGCCATCTTCATCGCGATGAGGCTTGGGCTCGCTGAGAAGCCCGAACTCCTCGGGTGTCGAGAACTCGATCGTGTCGTGCTCGGTGAGCAGGACGACGTCGCCAGCAGCGCACTGCTGGTGCCCCCATCGGTTCGCCATGGTGATGCCGCCGAGGCTGTTCATAGTCAGCTCGCCCGATTGCAGGCGCTTGACCAGCCAGGCGGGCGGAACCTCCTCAGCAAACTGGCCCCAGAGGGGCAATTTGAAGGCTTGGACGAGGGTTTTGCGTTCGAAGAGCCGCACGGTCACTCCATTTGCATTCAAGCAAATGAATAAGCACGGTACCGCGGTTTTGTCAAGCCCACCTTGTCCGGGCATGCAAACGGTCTGCAAACGGGTCAGTGGCTGAAGAGCCAGCGCAGCCCGAGCCAGATGAGGCCCAGGGCAATTACGGGCATGAAGGCGTCGAGGAGGCCGAGGTAGCGGATGTCCGCCGTATGCTTGGCGATCCGCTCCAGGTTCTCCTCAGCCTTTGACGAGGGTTGGGCCGGTGGGCTTTCGGGGGCCGGCCTCTGGTTCTCCGGGCTGATCTGCAGCCACCGGTCGATCTTCTCCCCTAGATTTCCCATGTTTTACCCGGGTTTTGCCACGAACGTTAAACTTCGGCTCGAAGCAGATCGGGCAGCAGTAGTACTCGTCACCCACCAGCTTATCGAACAGCACCACGGACCGAGGGATCATCCGGACGAGTTCCTGCACCAGCGTGCCTTGCTTCAGTGAGCAGGGCTCGCAGTAGTAGGTCTCAGCTTTCAGTTCCAAACGGATCTCGGCCATGGGGCGTCGCTGCTATCATGCGCATTTGCGCAAGTCAATCAGATTTGCTTTTTCGGCCGAAGCTGGCCCGGACCGAAATCCGGCAAAGGCTGTGACGGGGTGTTGCTGTTTGCAGCCGGCGCACCGCTCGTCTGACCTCCGCCGGCCGGCGCCTTCGCAGGATCGGCCTGAGTCCAGCGGCCCGGCATCATGCCGTCGTTGGACTGCATCAGCTCGTCAACCTTGGCCCACAGCGCCAGCTCCTGCGTCATGTCGAAGTCGTCACCCAGCAGGTTCCGGTTCTTCACCTCGGTCAACAGGGCCTGACGCGACAGACCGCGCTCTTCCCACATCTTTACCAGCTGCGCGACCTCGGCGAGCCGGTCCTTCGTGTTCGAGAACTCGGTGTTCAGGAGCGCCTGGACCTTGGTGTAGTCCTTGTTGGTCCACTGCCCCATGAACAGGATCGCCTTCTCGATCGAGTCCTGGCAGTTGATGGCCATGTCGTGGACGACCGAGTGGACGCGCGTCTCCTGGATGTCGCGCTCGTTCTGCGGAACGTACTGACGGTGCGTGCCCGTGACCGGGTTGAGCGCCATCATGTCCATCTGCATTTCGAGGGTGTTCAGATCCTTGGCGCCGGACTCGATCGCCGTGCCTTTCGGCTCGACGTAGTACCAGCGACCATTTGCCTCAGGCGCGTAGAGCACCTTGTACGGGCCGATCGCGAACTGCTTCTCGTCTTCCGGATCGATCACGACGCCGGAGCACGCCAGCATCGGGAACCGGGCGGCCGACAGGATCGACCGCTGATCAGAGCTGGAGATCCAGTGCTCGATCTGCTTGTAGGCGAGATCGATGAAGACCGGGCGCACCAGATAGTCGGCTTCCTTTTCGCCGGCATACATGGTGACGAACGGAACCTCGGCCATGTTCTGGAGCGGCGCCTCTTCGATGAAGTCCCAGTTCGAGCCGCCCGACGTCGCCTTCTGCTCCCAGAGTTGAACGATGCCGGAGGTCTTGGTTGGGTCGATCTCGATGACCCGCATCTGGTTGTAGAGCACCTCCTTGAAGCCGTCGCGCTCGGCGCGCTGGCTGCGGATGCGGACGTGGACGGTCTTGGTGTCGCCACCGACATACTGGTCGTAGGCCGCGGCGACGTCGTTGACCTTGAACATCTTCATGAACGGCCGGGCGCCGGATGCCTTCTGCTGCGCCAGGCTCTTCATGTTGTAGGTGTCGGGATGATCGACGAGGATGTGGCACATGCCGTCGAGCATGGCGTTGTTGAAAAACTGGTGGGCGAAGACGTGCAGGTGGTTGCCCTGCAAATCGATGTCCTGGACCCACGTATCGAGGTCAGGATCGCCGTTGTTGACCTTCAGCAGCGTCCGGAAGGGTTTTGCGGAAGCCGCATCCACGGCCTCCCTGAGCTTGTTGAGAGCGAACGTGGAGGCCAGGCGCGACTTGTAGCGGGCGTCGGACTCCTTCTCGTATTGCGGAAGGAACTCCTTGTCCATGGCGCGCATCGTTTCGGTGCCGCCGTAGACCGCGCGCAGCATGCGCGTGCGCTGCTGCATGGTGACTGCCGCGGACGACAATTCACCGGGGTTACCCGTCTTCGGAGACGGCGTGTATTTCAGTTGGGTATCGGCCATTTCAAATGGGTCCTGACGTTACCAGTCAAGGATCGCCGCCTTGCGTGGACCGAGGAGTTCGTTGAAGGCATCGGAAGCCGCGTCCACCTGGTCGTCATGGACGCCAAGGGGGAAGGTCTCCAATTCGTCGGTGAAGCAGTCATTCCAACTGCCCACCACCATCTTCACGTTTCTCCCCTCGGCCTGCGCAGCGAATGCGGCAGCCCGGGTCTCTTTCGAACCAGTGGGGCGCGGTGTCTTGACGATGTAGCCGGCGAGCCGGCGGATGAAGTTCTGGGCCTGGCTCTTGCCGGCCTGGCCCGGGTCTTGGGGGATTACGATCGAGACCGATCGGCCGTCGTTTCTGGCTGTCTCGAAGATCTTCTTCTCGACCTCCAGCGGCGAGCCGCGGAAGCGGATGACGTTCTCGATGTAGAAAATGCCTTGGCTGTCCTTCGACATCAGGACGCCGACCGTCCAGTCGCCGTCAGATGATGCCGCCAAGTCCCACGCGCGCACGCGCACGCGCTTGGCCGGAAGCTCGGTCGGAGCCTCGAACCACTCGGCTCGGAACAAGCCGCCGTCGTCGGCCATCGGCTTCTGCTGATAAAGCGCGGAGAACGAGCGCTCGCCGAGAACCTCGGAGCGGTCCATCAGCGCGTTGTAGGAGAAGCGGTTCGGCGCCAGCGGCTCCTTGGGCTTGCGCCGCAGCGGGTCGCCCGGGACCGTGCCGTCCTCGTTGAGGATCATGCGCTTGACGCCGTCCTCACCCTCAGCCCATTTGACCTCGGGGAGCGCCGGCAGCAGCAGGATCTCCCACGGGAGACCTTTGCCGTCGTTCATCATGTCGATGAGGCGGCCGGCGATGTCGTCGTAGTGCCACCGCGTCAGCGTGAGGACGATTGCAGCATCCTCTTCAAGACGGGTGTAGACGACGTCTCGGTACCAGTCCCACTGGTCCTGGCGGAAGTTGGCCGACTTGACCTCTTTGCGATCCTTAATCGGGTCGTCGATCAGGAAGAGGTTGGCGCCCTTACCGGTGGTACCGGTGCCGACGCCCACTGCGAAGTATTTGCCGCCGGCTTCCAGCTCCCACTCGTCTGCTGCGCGGTTGTCGGACCGGATCGCGACGGATGGGAATAGCCGATTGTACTCGGCGCTGCGGACGATGCCGCGGACTTCGCGGCCGAAGGTGGTGGCGAAGTCGCCGTTGTAGGACGCCGAGATGATGTTCTTGTCGGGATTGCGTCCAAGGAACCACGCCGGGAAGCGGCGGGTCGACAGCTCGCTCTTGCCGTGCCGCGGCGGCGCGAAGATCATGAGGCGCTTGCATTCGCCTCGCTCGACGCGCTCAAGCGCATCCGCCACGATGTGGTGGAATGGGTCGGCGTAGTATTTGTGGAGCGTGTACTCGGTGAAGTCGATGAGGCGTTCGCGGCCTCTCCTACGACGCAGGATTTCGGCCGCGGCCTCCTCGGGGGAGACCTCGGTTATGCTGTTCACGATTTTCTCGGAAGGTTTAGACTCCGACCGAGGCGCGAGCGCAGATGCCCCCGAAGCGGCAACTCGGTCAGAGTGAATGGAGACGCGGGCTGGAGTCGAACCAGCCTCCGCGGAGTTGCAGTCCGCTGCCTGGCCGCTCGGCCACCGCGTCGAAAAGGAGGACCCCACGCCCTCTGGCCAAGAGGATCGTCCTGTTAGTTCAGGACTTAGTATTGCGGTCGATCGTCACCGGGTAACGGAAGCTCCGGCTGCCACGATCGATCCCGTCAGGGGTCTTGTTGGGTTGGCGTCAGTGGACGCTTTCCTTCTTCGGCGGCGTGCGAGGTGCGGCCGGGGCTCGAGCTGCGATCTCCAGCAGCTGCTCCTCGGTCATCTGAGCCGCCTCAGTCTTGACGTTGAGGTTGGTGTGGTTCTCGTCCTTCTGGCCGAGATAGTTCTTGCCGAGGAAGATCGAGGCCGGCGCGTTCTTGTCGGCCAGCGCCATCTGCTTCCGGCGCAGCGAAACCTTCGCGCGCTGCTGCCCGTCGTCCCAGGCATCCCTGGCGACCTCGTGCTCACTCAGAAAGCTGACCAGCGTGCGCCGGCTGACGCCGAGAACGCCTGCGGCCTCCTCTTGAGTGCAGAACAGCTTCGCCAGCTCGGAGAGAGCGCGCAGCGTGTCTTCGTCGGGCTGGAGCTTGGTCTTGCGCGCCTGGACGGGAGCCGAAAGGATCTCGTCGAGAAAGGCGCCCTCCTCCGCATCCTTCTCGGCGGCGGCTTTCGCGGCGGCCTCGCGCGCGGCTTTCTCCTCGTTCGTCGGCCGTCCCCGGCGACGCGGCGGTAGATCAGTCATTGTTCTTGTTCTTTCTTGCGACTGTTAGTGAGGTGCGGCCTGCACATGCTGGGGACCGACCTGGCTGAGGTCGATCGTCACCCAGAGCCCGTCAGGCGGCATCTCGACGATGATGTATCTGGCCTCCTCCGGATCCTCGGTCTCATCGCCGTAGCGGTCGAGGATCTCGGTGATGTTGGCCTTGAACCCGCCCTCGAAGGTCATGGTGCCTTCAGCGAGATTGATCTCGAAGCCGAAGTCCTCGGCGGGGTCGTAGGTCAGGACTTCTGAAGGCTTGGCAGCGCCAGCTCGATCCATGAGAGGATATCCGACTTCTTGGCCGCGCCGGTCGTGACCGCGGTGACCATTCCATTGTCGATCGCGACAAGCGCCGGGATCTGGTTGATTTTGAAGCGCTGCGCCAGGAGCGAGCAGTGCTCGACGTTGGCAGTGAAGACCGCCACCTTGCCGTCGAGATCCTTCTCGATCTCCTGGATGATCGGCGTCATCGCCTTGCAGGGCTGGCACCACCTCGCCTCGAACTTGATGAGGACGGGTGTCGGCGCGGCGAGGACGTCCGAGATCGGGGTCGCATCGGTGATGGATTTCATCGGGAGAAGATCTTCTTGAGTGAGGAGATGCCCGCGACACCGCAGATCGTCAGGACGATCTGTTCCTGCATGGTGTTGTAGGGAGCGGGGAGCGCGGCGATCTTCCAGCTGCCGATCTCGTGGCCGAGCAGAGGCATGGAGTCGAAGACGACCGCCGCGACGTGAAAGAAGAGGACAGCGAAGGCGACCGGAACCATCCAGGCAGTGAACCAGTGCTCGCGGTCGCCCTTGCGCATGTCGGCCGCCATTCGGGCGACCTCGACTTTGTAGCGCAGCTCGGCCACGTTGAGTGTGACGTCGCCGCCTACAGCGGTCTTGAACTTCTCCAAGTCCGCGTCGGACTTTTTGTTGAGCCAGCTCAGAAAGCCGGACGCGAGCCCGGGGATGAGGGACAGGAGCGTGAACATGGTGACCTCAAAGAGGAGGCCACCATGCGGGGCCTCAGGTTACTGTAATGCCGAGTGCTGATGCGATTTCATTCGTTCGATCCGCGCCGAGGATCGTTACGAGCGCGCTCCAACCCGCCTTGAAGCGGTCGTTGGTGGTGAGCATGGCGTCCTTCTGGGTGGTGAAGGACATCCAGAGCAACCAGGCCTGGGTGTTGCCGGCGATGAACGTCTGGATCTTTGCGGCGTCGTCCGTGGTGAACTGCGCCATCAGATCCTGCGGAAGCACCAGCTTCGGGAGAGCAGTGAGCGCCGTCAGGATTTCATCCGATGTCGGCGCAGATTGAGTGGCATCCTGCCACTCAAGCCCGCTGATATCGTCACCGCGGAGCGTGAACTTGGCGCCGGGCCGGATGGACTCGATCGCCTGAACAAGATCGTAGTGAATCATCATTTATCTCCGCTGCGTGCTGATGATGTTCATTTTGTTGAACCAAGAGGCTGTTCCTGCGCTGACCCAACCAAACATGGAGAACGTAGCCAGTCCGTCGCCGGCCGAAGCAGTAAGCCACTCGTTGCCAACGATGTTGTAGTAGTTGACTGTCGTTTCGTGGTACGCGAACGGATTTCCTACGACTGATCCATTTATTGAGCATGACGTATACGTGGCCTGCCCGCCCGTATTATGGGACGAGTTCGCTTGGATGGTTTGAGAGCATATCTCGTTGGTCCACATAAGGACGAAGCAGCGAGCGCCAGCGTCCAACTCGATAGGCGATGTGCTTGAAGTGGACACGGTGGTGCCACTATTAGCAGCTGCAAGCAGTCCACTTTCGTTGAACCACGAGCGCGTGTGGCGCGCATTTTGTTGATCAGCGAACTGACCGGACGCATTGGTGTACACCATGCCCACTAGCGAACGACTGTCGTCGCCGCTCTTGGACATAACCCCTTCGTTGCCTGCAGCGGTGCTGGTGGCGCGAGCCGTCGTGCTGAACTCCACCGCGACGGCGCTGCCAGTCCAGTACGCATAGACGTAGTAGACCGTACTGGCCGAGAGGCCGGCATTGGAGATGGCGACGCCTCCGCTTGGAAGGCGTCTCCACACTCCATTGATCTTAATCAGATCGCCGTTGCCGTAGGTGAGGATCAGCTGCGTTGCGCTACTGTAGACCAGCTTCACCTGGCCATGGGCGAAGGCGCGAGCTTGCGCCGTCGCGAGAACATTAAATGGCATGGTTGATCCTTAGCTGACCCGCGTGGCTTGCAGCGTCCCGCTCACCGAGTATCCGGCGCCCGACCAGCTGGCCTGCGCGTTCAGGTAGTAGCGGGTGGTGGCGGCTGCCGTGACGCGAATGCGAGGCGCCGTATGGCAGATGGAGTAATCAGCTCCCGACGGGTGTCGGGTATGCGGCGTGAACCCAATTGCGCCGGAGCCGACCGAAGCACTCACCGTGCTGATGGCTGTGATCCAATCGGACGAAGTGGTCGCGCCGGGACCGCCGAAGATGCTGAAGAAGTCGAGGTCCCAAACGCCGGCCGGCACATCGATGAAGCAGATGTTGCCCGGCGTGCCAGAGCCAGCAAAGTTCAAGCTGCCGCTGACCGAGATGCGCTCTCCGCGCATGCCGCTCGCAGGCTGCGTCGTCCCAGTGGTGCCCGGGATCTGACCGACTGCCGCTGTTGCGATGGAGGTGAGCCCAAGGTTGGTGCGGAACGCAGCCTTGTCGAGGATGTCCGAACCGTTGGTCGACTTCTGGAGTGTGTCGGACGCGCTGTAGGCGCTCATGGCGAACACGTAGACGACGTCGCCGCCAACGCAGGCGCTGTTCAGCACGATCGAGGTGCCGTTGCTGGCCGTGTAGTCGCTGTAGGGCAACCACATGCCGTTGACCACGACCTCGACGGCACCAGCCGTGTAAGCCAGAGTCTTGGCGAAGGCGTCGGCGCCCGTGAAGGTCGTCTGCCCGGCGGTCGCAGAGAAGATGAAGCGCTTCAGCGTGCCAACGGACACCATGTCGTTCCAGGCCGCGCCGTCGTAGGTGCGGAACTTCTTAGACACGGTGTTGAAGTAGAAGTCCCCAGCGTTCGGCGCGGCGCCAAGCGGATCGGTCGCCGGGTCAGCGGTTAGACCACCGTAGTAGATGCCTTTGAACTCGTTGATCTTGGTCACGGCGTCGGCCGCGGCGCCCTGAGCGCTTGCCGCGTTTTCAGCGAATGTCTGCGCGGAGGTCGCGTAGCCCTGCGCATTACTGGCCGCCGTCGTCGCCACGCCTGCCGAAGTGCCGGCGCTGAGCGCGCTACCAGCAGCCGCATCTCGCGACGCCGCTGCGTCAACTATGTGCTGGTTCGCTGACGTTTCGCTCGCGGCGGCGTTGGTTGCCGCGGTCTCGGCCGCCTGCTTGTAGGACCGCGCGTTGGCCTCGTGACCCGCCGCTGCTGCGTTGCTGGCAGCAGCCGACGTCGCCGATGCTTCGGCTGCCGTCATGCCGGCTTCCGCCCGATAGGCGTAGGTCGGATTGCCGGGATCGCCGGGATCACCCTTCAGCCCAGGCTCGCCCTTCGGGCCAGCGATACCCTGATCACCTTTCAGACCGCGTGGGCCGGCAGGACCAGCAGGACCCGGGCCGCCTTGCGGGCCGCGGAAGGCGCCGATGTCTTTCCAGTTGCCGTCAGACCAGGCGTAACCGCGGCCGGTCTCTTCAGCGAGCCAGACATCCCCCTCCCCGGCGCTGGCCGGCAGATCGAAATTGGTCGCGACGATGCCCTTCAGCGCGATGCCGCGCCCGGTGTCGCCCTTGAGCCCCTTCTCGCCCTGCGGGCCGGCGGGCCCCTTCGGACCAAGCGGACCAGCATCGCCCTTGATGCTCGGAAACATCGAGCGCAGCTTCGTAAGCGACATCGTCTCGATGACGCCGTTGTATCGAACGTCGAGGTAGACGTCATCCTCGTTGGGAGCTGGAGGTTCGCCGGCCGGCGCCTGCTGACCAGTCGCAAGACCGATCTGCTTGTTGAGGAGGAGGTACTTCGCGCCCTCTGCCGTCAGCGTGACGATCGAGTTCTGCGCATAGAAGTCCGTGCCAATGGTGATGCCGCTCGGGGACAGCACCTGGTAGCGTAACGTGCCCATCGTTCTTCTTTTTTGTTTGGCACCGGGGGAGAGACTTGAACAACTCTCGCAGCACAGTTTTGGAGACCGGCCGCCTACGCCAGAGGACCCCGATGCATGAATTTAGAATGGCGTGAATTTCGTTCGATCGGCGGGGTGCCCTGTCCCGCATCTCTTCGCTACCCGCAATGCGGCGGCGTCAGCTACTTTGCCATCGTCATCATGGCGCGACGGGAGGCCGTTCCGTCCTCGATCGAATTGGTGCCAGCGGGAGGAGTTGAACCAACGACCTGCGGCTTATTGAAGCCGCTGCTCTCCCATTGAGCTACACTGGCGAATGGGTGAGGACGACCTTCTCAGGGCCTTGCCTGCTGCTCCTCAACAGCGCCCACCCTCTCGCGTGACCGCGAGACCAACCGCGGCCCGGGTGGCCCAGAAGCATCACACGCGGACACTGGTCTTGTGCCGGCGCTTGTCGTGAGAGGCGCGTCTGGGGCTCCATTGGTGCCCGTCACTCAATCGGTGACGGGCTGTGCTCGCAACAGCGAGCGCTCGGCTTGACACATGGCGAAACCTAAGACGGTCGTTTGCGCGCGCCAATGGGTGACTTCATTGCGGTTCCGAGGGTAGCGCCACGACTACGCCAAACCGCGCAATCTCATGGGGTATTTTGGAAACAAGTGTTTCCTTGGCTCTCTGGAAAACCGACCGCAGCGTCGGGTGCTGTCTTCCAAAATTTAGAAGGTCGTGCGGATCGCTCATTGGGGGCGACGTGTGATCGCGCAATCTCGATGCCACTGGGTATCTCCCGGCCCAAATTGCGATCTCACTCAGTGTTCTTAGTAACAACTGCTCCTCGTTTGACAGAGCGAAGCCAGCTTTGGCGGCTAGTCCATCTAGCTCATGCGACTTCAGCTCACTATTGAGCTTCGTCTCGTTCGCTAGGGTCGGATCGTTGGCGACCATCATCCCCTTGAAAACGTTCTCAAGCGCGAATGCGTAAAGCAATTGCGCCGGCAAATAATTTGGAGGTTCGCAGCGCACCTCCGCCACGCCCGTTTTATCTTCTGAAGAATAGGACTTCTCGACCGCCTCACGCCCCGCGGCCTCAAGCGCGCTGAAATAGGCAGGCGCGCCCGCTTCTTCGCGCTCCAATATAGTTTCGGCCGCAGCCTGTAGGCTTTCGGCACTTGACAGCCAGACGGATGGGCTCTGTCCGGCTTTGAACATCTCTTCGACCCAACCCATTTCGGTCTCGCTTTCTCAATGGCCAGCAGGCCAGCATCAAATATCCGCGAGGGAAAGATAGCAAGAGCGGAGCGCCTCGTGTCGGATCTCAGGGCTCGTGGGGCACCATCGCCATCGCGCAGTTCCTGCGCTGGACGCATGTCGCGTCACCGCTCTTGGGGAGTAATATGGCTCGTGACCGTCACCGCCCCGCAGGACGACGACTCTGATCCTTTCGACCTCGATCTGCATCACGCTGATCTTCTGTCACCATTCTGGCAGAATGGTAACAACGGTCGTCGGCGACTTACCATGGACCTCTTCGCCGATTGGCTGTGCGCTATGACGCCGCCGCGCGACATCACGAGCCATTAGGTGGGGGCGGTCCAATCCAGAAGTCGACCGACCTGGTGCCTCAACTGCATCGCGTTGACGGGGATCAGCCGTTCCTCCTCAGAGGCCGCTTTGAAGAATTACGAGGGCTACGGGAATACTGGCTTACCCGTTAGAGCCGACACCCGTTACCGGGGCGGCAGTCCACCTATCTGGTTAGAGTTGAAACGTTGGGTGCCCGATGTTTTGCAGCAGAGCTGATTTGTCATCGGGCGCGGCGGGGTAAAGGAGGAGGAAACCCCCGCCGCAGGCCGGGTCTTAGCAGTCGGTCAGGGATCGATGTCCCTACTCCCTGTTCTGTGCTCCGGGGATGGTGTTGTCTCAGTAGAGCCGCTTGCGGACCTGGAAGCGACGAACGCGCATGGTCGCAGAGCCGGCGCCTGCGCCGATCGCCTTGACGTGAGCAGTAACCCAGCTCTTGGTGGTGTAGTTCGGCACGATCAGCTTCTCGGTCTCGAAGAGATACTTGCGCCCCTCGGTCGGGCCTGCGCCCCACCCGGTGCCTTGGCAGTAGCCATCCATCGCGGTAACGGCGCCGAAGCCGTTGCCGGTGCCGTTGGCCTGAAGGTAGAGATACACGCCAGCCAGGTTCGACGATGCGTTGTCGACGACGACTTCGGCGCTGGCCTGGAGGATGTCTCCCGGAGACCAGTTGGCAAGGGCGACGTCCTGATGGACATTGACCTCGTCGTTGAGCGCCGTGAATGTACAAGCCAGGATCTGTTCCTTGAGGCCAGATCCGTCCGATGCATCGGCCACAGAAGCGGTCGCTGTTGCGCCGCCCGCGCGAGAGCCGATCCAACTGGTTCCGACCTGGCCGGTGAGGCCGGCGCCAACCGTACCAGTGGTGCCGCCCGTGAACATCGGGTTGGTCAGCAGGTTGATCAGCGAGTTGCTCGGCACCTCGAACGCGCCGCGAACGCCGTGCGCCCGGGGCGGCATGATTGCCGTCAGCACCTGGGCGAACGCCTTGCCGCCGAGATAGCCGCCGAGGTTGGCCTCGTGGACGCCGTCGATCGCTCCGAGGATCGAGATCGCGGTCGTCGACGTCGCCGCCGGATTGTAGATCGCCGCCGCCAGATCGAAGAGCACCATCCGAACCTTCTCCGCATATTCGCGGATGTTCTCGTTCAGGATGATGAGCTGCGTGATCTGGGCAGCCGAGAAGTTGTTCGCGCCAGGATCGAGGACGACGAGCGGCAGCATGCCGTTGGCGATGCCGGCGTCGATCATCGTCTTGATGTTGTTCCAGGCGGTGATGCCAGAGGTCGTCGCAGTCGGATACGCCTGCGCGATGTCGTTGACGCCCAGGTGGATGTAGAGGACGTAGGCGCCGCTATCGATCGCGGCCTGTAGACGCACCAGCGCCTGGTCGGTTCGGTCTCCACTCCAGCCGAGGTTCTGGACGAGAATGGCGCGTTGTCCGGCGAGAGCGTTGCCGACGCCGAAGTGGTTGTTGGCGGACTTATTGCGGTAGGCGCCGTCCGCATGGATCTGAGCAACTCGAGAGTCGCCAAGGGCAACGACAGTGTTGGGATGACGGTAGAGCTTGCTCGAAGTAAGAAGGCGCGTCTTTGCGGTCATTGCTTTTCCGTAAGGTAGTAGCCTTCCGGATCGACCAGGATCGCACCGTCGACATCGGTCAGAAACACTTCGCCGCTCGGCGGCGTTGCCTGCTTTCTCTTGTCGTCACGATTTTCGAGGTAGGCGATGAGACGACGTCGCGTCCAATGCGCCTTCGCTGATTTTGCCATAGGCTTGTTGTTCTTGTTGTTGGCCGGATGTGATCCGGCTGGCTTATTCGACGTGCTCCTGCGGGATCTTCCAGTTCGGAGGAACTGTGGTCGCCGTCAGGCACAGGTTGGGGACGAGCTTCTCGAACACCCAGTCGGAATGGGCTTGGTCGACGCCCTCGCTCGGCCGCACGAGCTTGGCGTGCGCGTAGAGCTTGGTGACGGGGCCGCCATATGCGAGCGGCTCCCACACGTCGGCGTCGAGCTTCATCCAGGCGATCATCGCCGAGGCCTGCCTCTTGGAAGAGGCGACCATCACGTTCTTGTACATGGTCAGGCTTTCGCGATCGCCCGATCGATCCAGGCATAGATCTCGGGGTTGTCGCGGCGGGCCATGATCAGGACCGGCGTCAAGCGATTGACGACCGTCTCCTCACTGGCTCTTAACTTGAGCTTCGCCGCCGCCCAGCAGGCGTGGTTGATCTCGTGCTCAAGCACTTCCGCGAAATGTGAGTCCGGAAGATCGGTCCGGACCTTGATGTGGTATTCGAAGACGTTGCAGAGCCCACGGCATCCCTCGGCTTCCGCCTCGACGGGATCCCAGTGGATCAGCTCGAATTCCGTGATCCCGACCTTGATGATCTTCGGGAGCTTGCGCCGATCAGGCAGAGGGCGGCGGCTCACGACAGGTCCGCCGCGGTGCAAGGCCGGATGAACTTCCGGACCTGACCTCCCCTCGCCCAGATGACTTCCGGATGGGGGTTGTTGCCGTTCCAGCCCTGCTTCGTCAGCCAGGCCCGGACCTTGCCCGGGTAGCTGTTGAAGATGAGCTTGGAGATCTCGGCGGCGTGCTCGAAGACTGGCGCCTTGCCGTCCTCACGGGTGATGGCCGTGGCGGAGTGGAAGCCGAGAGAGGCATCGGGCGTTGCGCAGACCTTCTCGGGGCGCAGAATGCCAAGCACGATGGTGCAGGCTGATGCGCAGTCGCCGTCGATCACCACGTTGGTGCCGGCGTCGCGCATGTCGGAGTACTTCTTGACGAACTCGGTGATGATGCCACCTTGGTCGTCGGTGATGAACGTCGCGGCCCGGCCAGAAGTGAACTGGACAGGCACGTCTTTGGCCGACGCTGGCGTCAGGGCGCACAGCATCAGCGCGCCCGCGAGGGCGTTGATCAGAGCTTTCATTTTGGCGTGGCTCGGTTGCGCGCCGGGGGTGCTCTAGCCGAACAACAGGCAGATCAGGTGCAGCGCCACAACGGCTGCGATGACGAGCATTAGGGGCGCGAGGAGGAGAAGACGGTCAAATGTCTTGAAGCATCTCACTGGCGCACCTCGACGGGGGTGTAGAGGAAAGCCCGCTCGATCGAGGCCTGCCAGATGACGTAGCTGAAAAGGAATACGGAAAACGGAAACGGCATGAGCGCTCCTCAGCGCCCTTGCGGCGCCTCGACACAGAAGATGTTGCTGACCTTGTCCTCGGCGCGCGTCAGCTTGACCGCGGCGAAGATGTTGATGGCGGTCGCGAAGACCAGGACGGCAGCACAGACGATGCTGACGATGTTCTGGTTCATCAGATCACCGTGTAGACGCCATCGGGCGGTACGCGCGTGGCCCAGTTGGGCACGAACTCGGTCTCGAACTTCGCCAGCTCTGCGCCGGTTGCGTTCCAGTGCGGGCGCATGATGACGAGGCGCTCGAAGCGGGCGCCGGTCACCGCGGCGGTGTAGCCGTAGGCTTCCCAATCCTTGAGATCGAAGGCGCTGAGGTATTGCCGGGCGGTATGCTCGGTCGCAGCGACGAGTGCGTAGCGGTCCTTCAAGTTCATCTCCCCTTGCGGGGCTACTCGAAGAGCCCCTTTTCGATTGCGACGAGGCGCACCGCGGACATGACGTCGGCGGTGCGTCGTTCCTTGATGGCGGTGATCGGTGTGACACCGCCGAGAAAGTCGTTGGACCGCTGCATCCAGAACTGCGCCTCGACCGGCCCGACGAGCTTGTCGAGCTGGGTGATGGCTTGCAGCGCGATCGCGGCGAGCGGTGATGTCGAGATCGGATCGGCACCGGCCTTGGTCACAGCTCGATGATCCTCGTGAGTTCGGGTTGCTTGCCGCCGTCTCGGAGCTGGTAGAGGACGTACGGCGGCCGGATTGGGTCTCGCTTGCCCAGATAGGTGACCAGCTCGTGCTTGACGGTGAACGCCGCCTCAGGAGCGCCGTTGGTCATGACGGTGTAGATGTATGTCGATCTCGCCATCGTCAGACCTCTTGGTGAAGGGTGGACCCGCGCTGCTCGGGGCAGTCAGCGGGCTCTTGGTAATCAGTGGATGCCGCCGAACAGGAGGTTGGCGGCGGCGCAGATGCTGAAGGCGATGAGCACCGTGCGGGTCAGGCGGTCGTGAAACTCTGCGCGGATTTGCGCGCGGATGAACTGCAACTGGCGGCGACGGGTCATGGCTTCCTCTGCAAGATCGTGGCGACGGCGAGCGCCGTGTATCGGCGCCACATGAATTCGGGCTGGCCGTGGAAGCAGCAGAGCTGGCGAGCGACACGCTCGTGCGCCGGCATGGTCAGCAGCTCGACGTCCTCGGCGGACCAGCCCGAGACCCGAGGCTTCGTCCTGAAGCGCCAGGCCGTGATGCCGGCCGCGATGATGATCGAGCAGCCGGCTATCAGCAGGAACTCGCCGACGTTCATCCCCGCAGCTCCTTGCGGAGCATGGTGACGACCTTGTCCATGGCGACGCGGGTCAGGATGCCGTTGACCTCGTTGTCCGGCACGTCGATGAACGTTATCTCGGCGTCCTTGTCGACCGGTGCGCCGAGCGGCGCGGCGCGCAGCGGGTTGCGCACAAGGCGGGTGACGCCGGTCTTCCAAGTGCCGAGACGGGTCCAGCTCTTCAGCTCGTCCTCCAGCGCATCAAGCGCGAGGTCGAGCAGTCTGATCTGTTCCTTGTCGTCGGCCATGACGCCCCCAAATGGTGACCCGAGCTGCCGAGGGCATTGCTACGGGCTCTGTGAAACCTCAGTCTTCGAGATCGGCGGAGGCCGAGGCCATCCATCTCGTCAGCAGGAGCGCTCCGGCCAGGATCAGCATCGCGCCGAAGCACAGCGTCAGAAGCTGGATCGTCAGTTGGCCTAGTGCGGCTACGAACATGAGATCGGTCATCATGGTCGGAGCGCTCCCTTCGAAATCCTTGCATTCGTGCAAACGTCCGGACACGAGTTCCCTGCCCGGGGGTTATGGATGCCGACCTGCTGGTCCCATCCTCGTTTGCACGAATGCCAATGTAGCCCCTTTCCTACGGCCATACCCCGGTTTTGTCAAGGGGTCGGACTTGCAGTCGTGCAAATGGGGGGACCCGGCTCGACTGTTGCAAAAAGGTTACGGCTTTTTCTGACAGGAGGAGGAAATGCAAACGCGCGCAGCGCGCATTACACTCTTGGTTCTTAAGTAGAGTCTACTGAACCAAGGAGTCTAATATCTACGGATAGTAATATACACGGTTCAAGATGTCGGCGAGGCCGACACGGCGTGTCGGGATAACCGACATACCCTGTCGGCGAGGCCGACACGGTCAATCGAACGAAACCACCGCGCGCGCCGGCCCTGTTACGATACGGTCCTGGGCGCGAAGCGCCCCGCCCGATCGGATTTCGTACCATGCCTCAGCTCACACGTCGGCCAGACAAGGATCCACACCACGAGGGAGGCTGGTTCGTCTACTTCGGGGACGTCCGGGTCGGTCACATCGGCCGGAGAGCTGGCGTGCCCACGCAAGCCCCGCAATGGGGCTGGAGCTGTGGGTTCTATCCCGGCTGCGATCCCGGCCAGCAGACCCACGGAACGGGCGAGACCTTCGATGACGCGCGCGCCGGCTTCGAAGACGCCTGGCGGCAGCTGTCAGCAACTCGTACCGAGGCGCACTACGAGCTGTGGCGGCAGAACCGCGACTTCCAGGCCTGGAAGGACCGGATGCACGACGAGCATCTGCCGATGCCGACGCAGCGGACATCGGGCCGGTCGCGCTGCTTCTGCGGCGCCGAGATCACGAATGCCGGCGTGCCGGCGCACATCCAGGCGGCGCACCGCGGCCTCGGGGACTGATTCGCTTTTCGCTCTCCCCTTGCCTATCTGGACTCCGGTCAGTGGAGTTCAGCGTATGGTCTCGCCCTCGATCATCCCCAACGATCGGCTGGACAAGGATTTCTACTTGGTCCTGGAGGACTTCCGGAGCGGCGCGGCCTTCCGCGAGACCGACGAGGGCGTGGACTACCCTACCCTGATCACTGATCTGCTCTCCGGACAGTACGACCAGGTGCTGCGCGTGGTCGCCTTCAACCCGGCTGAGGGTTGGTCGCGGGATGCTTCCGAAGATGTGGCGCGGGATCTGGAACGGCGGATCAGCGCCGAGGGCCGCGAGGTCTCCGACACCCTGAAGGACTTCATCGAGAGCCAGCTCGGGCGCAAGATGGGCGTGCAACTGGCGCTTCCGCTTAGCTAGTGACCGGTGATCTGGCCGAGCAGTCCCAGGCCTGCGTCCAGAACCGTCGCCTTGGGGTGGCTACCGCAATAGCTGCGCACGAAGTCCTGCATCGCGTTGAACGGCATTGCATCCAGGTCGATAATCGATTGCCCTTGAAGCTTGCGCGCCGCATTGATGCCGCTCAGCCATCCCTGCACCCAACTCATGTAGGCCACTTCGTTCACCGTTGCCCGCGCCTGGCTGAAATGGGTGCAGCTCGCCGTGCCAACACCAAAGACTTCCCCTGCGGCGTTCACTGCGCCACTAGAGCACGATGTCATTGCCAGCGCGATCACCAAAGCTCTCATCATGTTCGCCCCTCCTGCACTAAACTCGGCTTCCTAGCACAAAACGACTCGCATTTCCCGCGACCGTGCATAGATTCCGGTCATGACCAGACAGTTTGAATTTTGCAAACCGGAGGCCCGGAAGGTCGTCCCGGCGGGTGCTGACTGGATCCACGAGGTCAAATACGACGGGTACCGCGGGCGCGTAATCCGCGACGGCAAGGACGTGAAGGTACTGTCGAAGTCCGGCCTGGACTGGACCTGGCGTTACCCGATGATCGTCGAGGCGGCGCGGAAGATGCGCCAGAGCCAGTTCATCATCGACGGCGAGATCTGTGTGCTCGATGTCCGCGGCATCTCGCAGTTCGACTGGCTGCACTCTGGCCGCTACAACGACGACGCCCAGCTCTACGCCTTCGACTTGGTCGTGCTTGACGGCGATGACCTGCGGGACCTGCCGCTATTCGAGCGCAAGGAGCGACTCGCCAAGATCCTGCACCGCCGGCCCGAAGGGATCTTCGTAGCACCGTTCGAGCGCGGCGAGATCGGCCCGAGCCTGTTCGACGCGGCCTGCCGCATGGGGCTCGAGGGGTTGGTCTCAAAACACCGCGAGCGGCGGTACCGGCCGCGGACCTGCGAGTGGATCAAGGTGAAGAACCGCCAGCACCCGGCCTTCAGTCGCGTCCAAGATCAATTCTAAGCTTCTTGGGACGCTCGACGCAGTGCCGGCGCTCACAGTCCAGGTGGGAGCGCATTGCGAGAAGCTCCTCCAGATCACCCCAAGTTCTTCAGCAGCTCGAATAATTGTTCCTTCTCGGCGTCGGCTTCTGCTTGTGTTTGGTATCCGCACGAAACGAGAGTATCGGAAGAAAGGAGGAAAAGACCTTTAAAGCCCTCGCCCATCATACTCGGATAATTCCGGTAAACCATGTGCTCGCCAGTACGCAACTCTTCCCAAGTAACGTTGCTTATCAAAAGAAATATTATGGTTCTGTAGGAGAGCCCATTTCGGACCGATTTTACTAGCTCAGACTTTGTTCTTCGTATTAGGTGCCGTACTTTTTTCATTGTTGGATCTACGGCAAGCGCCGGAAACCCATCGAGAAGATGTTCCAGCTGGCTTTGAACGAACTCGCACTCCTTCATTGCAGCCAGATAACACCGCCGCTCTTCCTTTGAGTTCCTGATTTTATCAACAATCCCCGAAAGCCCGAACAAACGGCTCGCCGGGGCGACCTGCCGTTTCTTGTCGCGACCGATACCGAGAATGCGTTTTGCCTCGGCAACCGCAGGACGCAGCTTTTCTTTAGTGGCCTGATCAAGCTGAGGTAATCTTCCGGCCGCGATGTCTCGCCCCATCTGCTCTAGCCGAGCGTGATCAAAATAATGATCTGTAAGCGCCAGCGATAACATCAGATCATCATCTGATCGGGGGCGTGCCCCGCAATTCTTACAGTTCGAAAACGCGCCGAGCTTGTGGTCTCCGCATTTAAAGCACACGGCTTCCGTCATTATCCCGCCTTTGCACGCGAGCAAGGTAAAAGAAGTTTAGTGCAAGACTGATCCAAATTCCCCAGACAAACCACGGTATGTCTGGATGCCGTTTCTTCACTAGTTCATCACCCATCGTATAGGTCAAAACTACAAAGCAAATTGCAGTTACGGTGAGGAGAAAATAGCGCAGTGGCTTCATTCTTTCTCCTGGTAATGAAGGCGGTTTTCCTTCGTCAGGTGTGAGCGTGTCTGTGGGGTGCTCGCGGTCGTGTATCGCCGCCAAGGGAGACGTAATACCCTTCTTCTCACGGTTTAGTAATTCAAATGCAACATCAAAAGGAACGCCACCCAAAGCCATGGAGTACGCAATCCAAGTCTTGATCCAAGTTTTGATGGTATGCAATTGCCCTTCTCCCCCTGCCTCCCGTGAGCGCGATCGACATGACCGCGAGAACTAGTTTCTTCAACATCGTCTCCTGCTCGCAGTGACTAATTGCAATTCGTGTAGAGTGAGTTGCCGACCTGGTTGGTAATGCAGTTGGTCGACCTCTGCTGCGCCGGCACAGGAGTCGTCGGCATGTAGTACGGCTGAGGTTGTGGTGGTTGGCGTGCCTGCTGCGCCAACATCCATTGAGCCAAAAACTGGCGCTGCTCTGGCGTTGGCGGTTCGGAAGCGCATCCAGTCAACAGGAACAATATTCCCAATACAAATATCCGCTTCATTGCTGCCCCCTCTGCTCCGGCACTGTCTACGGATTGCCGGATAGTTTCAAGGGCATTTGCAACTCTGTGCCGAAGGATACAACCACGGCATGTGGGTGGGTTTGTCCCGATCCGTAGGCACTGGCCTACGGAGGCCACCCTTTCAGCGCTGCATTACGTTGCGAATGAAGTCGAGGGGATCGAAGTCGTCGGGTTTTCTGCTTTTTGCGCGTTCGGTAAGTCGTGTCGCGAGTTCATTGCACGACGATTGTTCGGCATCGGCATCCGCGCGAAGTTTGCTGCCGAAGTAATCGTTGGGGGCAGCCCTCGCCTTCGCTACGCGCTCATAGACTGTCTGGCATTGCTTGGTCTTGTATCCTTCGTATCCCGCCACACCAAGCGTGACCACTGCAACGAGTGCCACGAACGCGAGACCAAGCCCGACTCCAATAATGCCCACAATCGCGACGCCGGCCGTGATCGACTGCCAGTTTCTCAGGATCAGATAGAACATGAAGGCAAGTACGATCCCAGCAAGCAGTAGATCTAGTGCTCCGCTTCCGGTGCCACCCGAGTTCATTCGCAAGCCTCGCGATTTCTCAATATACTTCGTCGCTGTGAAGCTCGTCCGGTTCTGTTCTGTCGGGGAAATGTAGCCGGTAGGCCTCCCGTCGATTTACGAACCTGTTGGTTGAGGTGACGAACCCATGGTCGTCACCATATGGTTGTTCGCCCTGATACCCGTCCATCGCTTGAAGAGCACGGATAGCATCACTGTGCCGGTGGCCTCTGATGACCTTTCCATTGGAGGCACGAACAGCAGCGCAGATGATTATTTCGGGCGTGGACTCGTCCATGGCCACATTCAATACAGTTGCTGTCATACTCCCTCCGCCGGCACCGTCTATCTACGGATTGCCGGATAGTTTCAAGGACCTTTAGGGGTGAAGAACCGGGCCCACCCGGCGTTCAGTCGCGTCCAGGATCAGTTCTGAGGCAGCGTGAGCGGCCCCGCGCGCGGCGGCGCTTCAGCCACTCGATGGCGGCTCTCTCCGGCCCGCGGGCGATCGCCAGGACCTCCTCACGCAGCTCCAGGAGTTGACGCACCTCGTCGATCGAGAACCCCTTCACCACCTCGGCGACCCGTGGCGACACCATCACCTTCTCCATGCCGACCTCCCATTGTTTGCTTTAGGGTAGCGCGAAGCGCTCGCTACCCACGCCCGCCTGCTCATGTGAGATCCATGGGATCGAGGTTGTCGAAGTCCTCGTCGGGGATTTTCTCCGACATTCGATGCAGCCGGGTCGCCGCCTCCTCCAGCTCCCCGTCCAGCGCGCAGTAGGTTTCGGCCGTGTCGGCTTTGGCCAGATGCTTCTCGATCAGGCGCCACAGCTCGACCCTGAACTCGTATTTGCTGAATGCCATCCACACCACTCCGCGCAGGACACCTGGTTCTTCTATCAGCGCGGAGCGCTGGCCGGCCATAGATGATCTCCCGGTAGCGCGAAGCGCTCGACGACCACGACGGTCTACAGATTGCGCGGCGGGGGGCCGAATTTGGTCTCCAGGCGGGATATCGCGGCGCTGTCGTTGGCGGCCCAGGTGACGCTGTGGCCCTCTTCCAGCTTCGAATAGACCGAGGCGAGGCGCTGCTTGTAGACGACAGTCTTCACCCGATCGGGCGGAGGCTCGCGGTTGATCGTTCGGAAGTCTTCCTTCTCGGTCCCGCGAACCCACCCCTCAGGCGTCAGGTGCCATTCGGTCCACTCGTTGCTCAGCGACATCTCGTACTCCTCCTGCCGTGAAACGTGCCGGCCATATAGGTGCGCCCGGAGAGGGTTACGAGATCGCCGCCGCGTTCCGGGGAGAGTCTTTCCGGTAGCGCGGAGCGCTCGCTACCCACGGCCGGCGTGGTGCTATGATCTCGGCTCTACCGAGGGCACGACCATGACCGACAGCGCCGCCGAGACGGCCAGGCTGATGAAGGTGACCGAGGCGATCGTCGCCGAGCTGCAGCGCCAGGGCGTGGCCGAGGCGGTCGCAGATCTCGGGTTCGACCCGACGCCGATGGCGAGGGCCGTGATCCGCGCAGCGGACGGGGACGTGGTCCCCTTCCCCCATGGTCAACGCGGCCATTGATGAGTCCTTCCGGTAGCGCGAAGCGCTCGCTACCCACGCCCGCCGCGAGCCCAGACGGAAATGGCCTTTTAGGGGTGGCTGCGCGCGGGTGAACCTCCCGATCGAGGGGGTCTTTTTCAGGCCATACCCCCCTTGATTTGCTCGGCCGTTTGCGCTAATGCAAACGCCAACGGGGGTCACCGCGGCAGGGCGCTGCGGGGGCCGCCCAGGAGGGCTCCAGCTTTGGGGTCCAGAGTATCGGACCGGGGCCGCCAGGCTCATGGACGGGCTCGGCTGATGATCCTGGCGGGGGTTTGGCGAAGATGCTGCGGGACCACGGAAAATGGCCTTTTAGCGGTCGAAAGTTTCGGGGTGACGCTCCACACAGGGGCATGTTCAAATAAAAAATCCTTCTACTAGACCCAGCCCTCCGTGGAATTTTCTTTCTTTGTTGAGACTAGACCAAAGTCTAATATTAAATTCCGAAAGGTTCTCTCTTTGTACTCAATCTTGACAGTGTCAAGACGTCGAATTGCAAAGATAATTTCGAATCGTGCAAACCACGCCGATAAGTCTTTGTTTTCACTAGAGAATTCTTGCGCAAATCATTGGTTTTCATTTGCATGGTTCGAAATGAGAAGCGGAAATATCGTTGTGTTTTCAACGCGTTAGATGGTGCGATTTTTCCCATTGGATCAAATCGAGTTGAGTCCTATGGTTGATCTACGGACGCAACGCGGCGCCCGGGCCTCCCGCGCAAGACGCGCAACCGACTGAGAAACATACGTTTCTTGGAACGGGGGAGGTTTGTCAAAACGGCAAATTTCCTCCGGGCCTCCGGACAAACGCAAAGGACTAGAGACCATGACCAACTCGCCCGCAAACAACCCCAAGACGCTGGGCCAGATTGCTCTTAACGCGGCTGTTAAGAGCGTCGGGAACGTCGACTCCGCCTGCTATGACGCAACCGTGGCCTTGGGCCTTGTGCTGGCAGCCAAGCAACTGGAACGGATGGAAACGGGCGAAACGCTCGAGTCGGACGCTTCCATCAAGGCCAATAAGGCCACGTTCCGCGCCTTCCTGAAAGAGTTCGCTTTCAAGGGCAACCCGGTTTGGCGCGATACCGCGCACATTGTCGACGCCTTCGCGGCAATGAAGCCGGAAACGCGGCGCAAGGCGGCGGCGGAGTATATCGACAAGAAGGCCAAGGGGTCGCGCTTGATCGATGGACTCGCCCGGCTCAAGACGCAATCCATGCGCCTTATGGCGGACGTCGTCACCAATCACGCGGACACGCTGCGAAACCTTCGCGCGCTGAAAGAGGCCGGCGCCGACGCTAACGGGCAGATGGAACATTTCCATTCGTTCGTCGCGGAAACCTACGGCACGACCTATGCCGCGCTGGAGTCCGCCTTGGCGCCGACGCCAAAGCAAAAGCAGGAAGTCAACCCGATTGACGCCATGCTTAAGCGCGCTGGCGACATGACCATGACCGATCTGGCCATTCTGGCGGAGCGTATCCAAGCGCTCTATCTGGAACGGGTCGCAACGGAGGCCGCCGTTACGGAGGCTTTCGCCAGCGAAGACGCGGACGCGATCGCGGACGCAACGCCGGAACTGATCGCGGCCTAAGCGCCGCCCCCACAAAACCCGCGGAGTAGACCTAGCCTCACCCGAGCGATCGGGTGGGGTTTTGGTGCTGCCTTGCACCCGGATTTTCCCCGGGGGTCCGGACGCCTCCGGACGGGCAGAAATGCACACGTCCCGTTTCATTTTGGCAATTTTCCACGCCGGGTCACTCGACCCCCACCCCCTATCCAGTCCGGAGCCTACCCAATGTTTCGCACAGCATCCGTGCGGCGCAACGTCGCCGACAATCTACGGCGCCTGCACGCCATCCCGGCCATCGTCGCAGACGACGACATCCTCGCGCTGCGCGACGAGCTGTCCTTCATGGATAGCGACGAGATGCACGGCTACCTCACCGAGGAATACAGCCGGCTCGGCGACTGGGGCCAAGTCATCGCCCGCAACCTCTCCCTTGAACTCGCCTGATGAGGTACCGCGCCATGTCCCGCAACATCGCAGCCATCCTGCGCACCGTCGAGCTGGCCAAGGCCCAGCGCGTCAAGCGCAAGCACACCACCGCCCCTGCCCCCGTCGCACCCGTCGACGAGGACGCGGAAAGCTACGCGCGGTTCAGCGACTTCATCACGGAGTACGAGACCTTCGACCTGCCCGACTGCAAGGCGGTCACGCCTGGCCTCGTCCCGGTCTCACGTCGCGCCGAGCCGAAGTCCATCCACGATCCGGCACCGCGTGCGCGTATCGCGTTCGAGAAGCCCCGTGAGCGGCGTCCGCGTGACCCGTACGCGACCGGCAAGGACTGTGAGCTGCCCGAGTACCGGCAGACCCGCACCGTCACCGTCGAGGACGCATCCGGCCGGGCTCGGGGCGTCATCCAGATCAACCCGTTCTCGAAGCGCATCACGATCGGCGGCTTCGGTCTGACCACGAAGGCACGCACATGATCGCCAAGATCCTCAACGCGAAGGTGGACGTCGCCACCGGCTGCATCGTCCTCATGCTGTTCGCCTTCGCCGGCATCATGATGGGAGGCCTCCATGGCTAAGCAGTTCGGCATCCGGCGCGCACACGCCCGCCTCAAGCAGCTGCTCGACACCCGGCCGCAGCTCTTCGACCAGTCCGGCACGATCAGGCGCCAGTTCCGCGAAGCTGTCCTCAAGGACGAGCGCGGTGTGCAGGCCCATCGCTACGTCGACGACTGGATCGAGCGCCTCGCACCCATGCGCTGACGCCCTGCCGTTTGCATGAATGCACAAACTGTAGATCATCGGGCGATACCAGCCCGGTGATTTGCATATCTGAGTACCGATTTGCACCTGTCCGGCACTAGATCTTGTGCTCACAGATGCAAATCCGTGCCCTGAAGGACGCGAAAATGCAATTTCCTTTTATGGGATGCGCAAGAGGCGGCGCGGCGAAAAATTGGCTGCTTCGTCTCAGATGGGTTCATCGCTGGCTGTTTGTGCTTCGTATGAGCCTCAAACTGGCGATGCTGCCGGTCACGACCACTGCAATCGTGCCTGCCTCATCCCCTGCCTCAACCCCTCTACTGGCATCTCTCATGTCCCTTGCTCCTCCTATGGCTGCTTAAGCCTGAGGTGCATTCGGTCGGGCGGCCCGCGATTGGCGGACGGCCCACGAAACGCTGTGTCTGAAGGGGTTTTCTGAAATCACCGCCGGCTGGTCCGGCCTGCTCGACGCATGGAGGAACCGATGCGCGATCGTCTGTTGCGTGCCTACCAGACCTACTCTCTCAGGTCCGGCATTACCCCCAGTCAAAGTGCCCTACTGGCCGAAGCGGCCTGCGTCCTGGGCTCTCGTGGCACGCCCCTCTCCGTGATCAGGAACACGGTCGAGGAGCTGGAGGCGGCCTTCGAAAACTCAGTCCTCGTGGCGAATAATTCCGCCTTTGGACATTTTCGGGGGCCGAAATTGCGAATTATTCCGGGTGGTCTGGAGACCCCCGCGAGGCCCTGATCGGGCCTCCCGCACTCTCTTTTCTCTCATAGAAATTTGCTCGAATTAGGGCGCATTTGCACTTGCATTCGCGTTCGCCTTCGTGCAAATAGCGCCCACGAGGAAGCCATGGACCTGATGCCACACACCGATCCCGTCATCATCGAGAGCCGCGTCCGCGCGCTCAAGGCGGCCGACCACTACCTCCGCCAAGGCCTGCCGACCTTCACCTTCGAGGACGAAGCCGGCCGCGCCTACGTCACCACCGACCGCCGCGACGCTGCCTTCGCGCTCGACTGCGGCGCCAAGTTCGTCGGCTACTGCACCCCTCGCATGTACGAGGTGGCGGCCGGCGTCTGGGCTGAACCCGGGAGAGCCTGACATGAAGAAGCGCTGCGCCATCACCATGACGTTCTCGGTCGATCTGGACATGGTCAAGGGCTGGGGCGACAAGCCTAGCGACTGGACCGATCTGATCCGCGCTGCGGTCATCACCTCCAACATCTACCAGCCGGAGATGGTGGTCCATGAGATCATCGAGAAGAAGTACGACTACGTCGAGGGCACGGGATACGTGCGCCCGACGATTGTCACCGCTGCCGATCGGGACGTGATCTTCCGTGGCGGCCTCCACCGCATCATCGCTGCCTTGATCGCGATGGAGGATGGCGACGAGGAGCTTGGCCACCCCGATGAAGCCCGCCTAACCCGCGAGTTGATCGCCCAGCTGCGAGGTCTCGACGACCAGCCCGCTGCGGCCGAGGAGAAGCAAGCATCATGAGCCAGTATCGACAGCTCCTCGCCGATGAAATGGAGTCCATCACGGCCTTCGCCGCGGCGCATGGTAAGAAGTGGCGCGACACCCTCTCCATGACCTACTGGTACAACGCCCGCATCTGGCGTGACCGGTCCGGCAAGGAGCACCCGGCGCTGCACGCCATCCGCAACGAGTTCGGCCCGACCTGGCTCTACGAGCACTTCAAGCTGCCGAGCGAGGCCGCATGAAGTACGCGAAGGGCGAATGGGTCCAATCGGCCCGCGTCGGCAATGCGCCGAAGTTCGTCGGGCAGGTCATGGGCCACAGCCAAGGCCAATACATCATTCGAGACGCCGACCGCGTGAGGTGGCTGCGTTTCGAGGAAGAGCTTTCACCCGCACCTAAGAAGGCGGCGTGATGGAGCCCCGGATGCGAGTCACAAGCCGCAGTCATCCAGAGGCAAAGGGGCAAACACGGCAGGACCACCGAGGGCAGCGATCTTTCTAGCTGTCGCTCACTTTCAAACGGCCTAGCCACATAGGTGCCGGTCCGCGCCTGGCGATGATGGCCACCATGGACATGATGATGAAGTTCGCGAGCCGGAGAAATCGGTAGCGTATTTGGTTGCTGCGACCCAAACGCAGTGGCGAGCCGGCGCTTCCCGGCAACAATTCGACTACCCGGTGAACCGCGAGCGACCGGACGCAGAGTGGGGCCAGCAGCCCACAAACCATCTGCTGGGGCCTTTCGTCCCCTCACAGTGTGGCGCCTGCTTTGCGTCACACGGGACGCCGCACATGCGGACGCTGTGAGGGGGTGTGCGAGACGAGCCTGGGTCGCGCCGGGCTAGTAGGGATGCCGTCCCTATGAAGGGAAGCCGAGCGCTCTCGGCAAAACTCAGGCCCGGACCACGGATGTGGTCGCGATGGTGGTAGCGAGAGCTGGAAACGGTGGAGGCGGTTCGTCTGCCCGTGAAGCACGCCCAGCCCACCAACCCATTTCACGCCCGAGGTGCGCCTTGGGCCTTGCTTGAAGGCAAACGCAAATGAAAACGCTCGGAATGATCGCAGGCACTCTGGTCGGCATCGGCCTGATGCTGTTCGCGGTGGCGATCAACATCGCATGGGCCTGCCTGATCATCGCCTTGCCCGTCTGGATCCTCCTGCACTTCGTGTTCGGGGTGATCTGATGACACACATCGTCAGCGCCAACGACCTGCATCTCTTCGCGGTCAACACCGGCCCGTTCTACCAGCAGCACCTCGCGATGGCTCGCAACCACGATCCGATCGTCGCGTGGGACCAGCACTTCGATCTGAACGTGGTCCCCCTCTACCGCAAGCAGATCAAGGGCCCGCTCCGCTTCCCGTCCCGCTCCATCTGCGACGCTGCCGAGGCCACCAAGGCCTACTACGAGCGGCACATTACGGAGTTCTGATCATGCCGACACCTCCGCAGTGGAAGTACGTCAGCCGTGACCTCGTCATCACCTATCAGGACATCCACACCCTGGCAATCAAGCGCGGCACCGCGGCCGAGCGGCAGCGCACCGGATGGGGCGCGAGCTACGCGGTGCATCCACGCAACGTCGAGCTGCTGAGCAATACGAAGGCGCTGTTCGATCACGACGCGACCTATCGCTTCATCTGGATCAGCGACGACGAGCTGACCGAGCAACGTCCGGAGACTTGAAAATGACTGACAGAAGCACGATCCGCTGCATCCTCGAAGGCATGCAGAAGCAACTGAGAGACCCAGCGCGCTGGTGCCGCCACAACCACTTTCAGGTTCTCGACGAGAGCGGCGTGCTTCAGGTCAAGAACTTCACGGGCCTCTGGTTCGACGAATACACCCGGATCAGCCGCTGCTGTCTGGACGGCGCGCTGCTGATGCAGACCAAGAGCGACCAGACGGACGCCTACATCGCCACAGCCGATTATCTGTCCAAGGCATCCGACACCCTGTTCGACGAGCCGGACTACGTCGTGATGAACGACAGGTCGGACGGCTACGAGCGAGCCAACCAAATCATCGCCGAGGCGATCAAGCGCGCGACGCCGATCGAGGCTCTCGATGAACCCGTATGAGTTTTACGACGCCGGTTACCTCGCCGGCATCGAGGGGAACGATGCATGCCCGCATCTTCCCTTCACCCTTCCGTGGGTGTGGTGGCAGTGCGGACATTTCGTCGGCCACCACACCCTCTGCTCGCAGCTCGAAGCGACAGTCCTCTTCTTCCCGCAGGACTAAGGAGCCGACAATGGCACTTCGCAAAGACAACGTCGCGTTCGTCAAGGAATTGATGACGCACAGCCGGTACGGCGCCCTCGCCCAGCTCTTCGTAATCGACGCGCTGAGCAAGTGGGCGGACAAAATCTCGAGCGTCGAGCCACAGGCCGTCGACTCCCCGATGATCAGTGGCGAGGCCTGGGTCGGCGTCGCCAAGGAGATCAAGGACAAGATCGATGGCCGGCTATCTTGAGAAGCACGATCCGGCTGATCGCTGCACCTGCTCCTACTGCGGCATCGCCGAGGACATCCACCTTCTGGACGGAGTCCTCGACAAGCGCGGCAACGACACCGGCAAGCTGGCGTGCATCGCCTGCTACCCGAACGACAGCTGGTGCTGCGGCTCCACCAAGATGGTGAAGCTCAGCATCGCCCCCTCCCTCAAGCCCTTCTACGACCAATACGTCGCCAGCGAACAATGGAATGCACGCCGATGAAAAAGACCCCGATCATCAAGACCAACTACCTCATCATCGAGACCGCGATGGTGGTCTATCAGGTGCTGGAGGATACCCGCCTGCATGCCAACGTCACGCTGCCGGACGATCATCCGCTCAAGCAGCGTGAGCTGACCATGCCCGCATGGTGCGACAACTTCGGCTCAGCCACGATCCGCGACCAGTCCTGGCAGATCGCTCCGAAGATCGAGGAGTGCTGGCGCGGCATGACCGAGGATGAGCGCGACGGCGCTATCACCTGGGACTGGGAGTTCGTGCCGGAGTTCCTGCTGTACTGCGTGGACTTCGACCCGAACGATGAGGATCTCTCGTTCGTTTCGGACGACACCGAGGAACTGATCAAGAAATGGCGCGAAGGCCGGGCGACCTGCGAGGCCTTCAAGAGCGAGCTGCCGCCATCGACCCACGAGCGGGACGTGTTTTTCCAGGACTGCCGGGATGAGGCCGAGAAGCAGTGGAAGTACGCCGACCTGATCAGCGATCACCCCGACTCGGTGCAGCGCGCCTTCGAGGCGAAGGAGAAGCCGGCCGAGTTCGTCAAGGCGCTCGGCGAGGAACTGGAGCTGATCGACTTCGGGCCGTGGAAGTGACCATGGCCCGCGTCATCAGCTTCGAGCAGGCGAAGGCCCGCTACATCCATCGGTTCACGATGGAGCACGTACCGGCATGGTCTCGGTTGAGGCCATGCGATCAAGGCGGGACCGAGACCTGGTTCTACGCCCCGCAATTCCGCACGGACCGCGAGTGGTACGACCACACGCTGTTTCCCGGCGAAGGTCACGTCGGGAAGCGGGAGAAGCACTGTTACACCACCGGCCACACGTTCCCACTGGGGATACGGCTGGACCAGCCTTATCGGCGGTCCGCATGAGCGCGTACAAGTCGTGCCCCTGCCCCAAGTCATCACCTTGGGGCGCCATCCAGGACAAGCGAGAGCTGGCGCCTGGCATCTGGTCGGTTTCAACTGCCGGCCACGGCGGCGTCAAGCTGTCTCGCGAGCGCAACGCCGCGGTGCCGGCTTACATGCGAGCCGAAGGCGGCTGGTATGAGGAGGACTGTCAGTGGTCGATCGCTGCTGTCGTCCATCCGATCGGCTTCACCCGAACGATCAAGATCGAGGGTAAGCCTGACCGCACGGAGATGGAGATCGCCCACGAGACGCTCCGCAACTGGTTTCCGGATTGGTTCGAGACGTTCTGCGGCATCCGGATCGAACCAGGCCAGTCCATCGTCCGCGACCAGCAGATTTTCAATCGCGATAACCGGAGCAACTACGTGGTCACCGCGGCGTGGGGCGATTGGGCTCACTGGGTGCCGGAAGGCAAGGTCGGCGTCGTTGCCAAGCGCGCCAGCGATCACACCGAGAAATGGTTCCTCGTGGATAAGGCGATCTACGGACAGCGGTTCGTGATCGACCTCACCCGCGACACCGAAATCACCAAACCTGAGAGGCCATAATGGCAAGGGAATACGTTTCACCGACCGGCTCGCCCATCCTGGGCACGCTGGAGCGATTAACCGGCCGCGCCGAGATCACGGGCATCGAGGACGACGGCGAGCCTGTCTATCAGGGCGGCACCGAGATCTTCTACGACGATCAGGTCACCGCCACGCAGGACGGCAAGATGATCTTCCTCGACGAGAACGGCGCCGAGTGGACGTTCGACCAGCTCACGCCCGCTGACGACAGCGAGGAAGGTGACGACGAGGAGGACGACGGCGATGTCGGCTGCTGAATACAACCGCCACAAGGTTGCGCTCGATGTGCAGGACGCGGTGAACCTGCGGGCTTTGGCCCGCGAGTTCGTCAAGGTCGTCGACCAGGCGGCCGAGGAAACTCAATCCACCGAGGCGACATGGGCCGATCCGGCCGTGCGCCTCTTCGTCAACAAGTTCGAGTCGCTCTCGCACAGCAACTGGAACGATCACTTCGCCGAGGCCTACAAGGCCTGCCGGGAGAAAGCCAATGCGTGAGTTCATCAGCGGATTTTCCAGCGGTCCCGCCTACGACAATGGCGAGAACCACTGCGTCGTCATCTACCTGACAGGACCGAAAGGCGGGACGCGCTGCTGCGAGGTTCTCGATCCTACCCAGGCTCGCAACCTTCGCGACCAGCTCGACCAGGCGATCCTCAAAATCCGTGACGCCGAAGTGCGACGCGAGGAAGCGGTCGAGCATGTTCATCCTCCCCTCGATCTCGGTCGGCCAGGCAGCATCGACCACATGCCTGAGCGCAACAGCGATGACGCTGTCGACGAGAACGGGTGCCCAACATGGGAGTAGCAACAATGACTGGAATGCATGTCGTCGCGATCGGCAGCCCGTTCGACGGGATCGACATCGTCGGCCCGTTCAAGACCGGCGCCGAGGCGGTCGAATGGGCGGATCGCAACTGCAATGACGTCGAGTGGAATGCAGTTCCGCTCAAGGCACAGACAGCCTGGGTCGAGGAGCAGAAACAGTGAAGGTCTGGATTGTCGAAGGCGTTCACCACGTCGTGCCTGGCCGCATCGTCAAGGTGTGCGCGACCGAGGAGCTGGCCGAACTCGAGGCCGTCGACCTGATCAACATCATCCGCAAGGACGCTGATCTTCCGGAGGATACCACGGCCGACGATTGGCCCATCAAACTCGAAGAGGCCCAAGAGGTCCTCAACGATGTCCGGGGCCACGACGATGAATACGTCACGCCCAACGTCGACATCAGCGAACACGAGGTGATCGAATGAAGCTCTATTCCGTCACCGACCTGACAAAGGTCACGCAGCAAGCCATGCGAGAGCTTGGCTTAACCATCGTGAGCAGCAGCCGCGGCAATCTGGTGCTTCGCCAGACCTCCGGCATCGTCTCACAGAACTTCAAGATCAAGATCGAAGACTCAACGCCGGAGAGCACATGATCACCAAGACCGACCTCGCCCACTTCACCGGTACCGACAACCACTACCAGCACCGTCTGATGCGGAGCGTGCGCTACACCGATGGTGTGCAGTTCCTCGCGAAGAACGCGCAGGCCTACTGGCTGATCGACAAGATCGCCACGTTGCAGCTCGAAAAGAAAATTCGAGCTGCGGACTTCCAGGCCTGGCAGCTGGTCGTGACCAACAATACAGCCACCCTCACCTGCAAGGATGACGATGTCATCCTGCACAGCGAGCACATTACGTTCACCGACTTCCCGCTCGACGAAATAACCCTTTGGGTCGAGAGCGGCGTCATCTTGCTCCCGAGCGAGCACTAATCGCCCCAAATAAGGAACTACGACAATGAAACTGCACGCACTATGTGCGTCGGCGGTAGCGCTGACGCTCGCTCTCGCCGTTCCCGCCAAGGCAACAACCAAGGTGAACAAAGACTTCATAAGTCTGGGGGTTATCGCCTACGCCGTCAGCCAGAAGTGCGGCGCCAGCTACGAGTTCGTCGACGGCTCCATGCGGAAGGCTGCCGACCAGATCGGCGCTGACTACGACACCTATGCGCCGGCCGTGATGAACGCGATCTTCGCGATCATGGACTTCGAGTACGACCGGACGAAGCTGATCCCAGAGGTGACACAGCAGGTCCGTGCCGACCTGAACTACCTGCTGGACGAGATCAACAAGGGCAACCGCCAGTTCTGCAACAAGTACGGTGCCGTGATGGTCAACGTCGGCTTCATGCGGAAGATCAAGTGATGCCGCAGGCTCCGGCCCGTGAGTTCCTGAACCCCAGGAACTTCACGGTCGCCCTGCTCCTGGCCGCTGCGTTCGTCGGCGTCCTGGCCAAACTCGCAAATTAGTACTTGCTTGAATGCAAACGTTGTGCAAATGAACCGCCAAACGGGAAACACAGCATGTCCTATCAACTGAGGATCGACGAGATCGTCGAGGCGATGCAGCGGGCCAAGATGCCCGAGGTCAACCACTACACCGCGGTGATCGAGCGGCTCGGTACTGTGATGGCGAAGAGCCTCGCGGCCAAGATCGGAGTCGACTGCGGCGATGTGACGTACGACTGCGGCTTCTTCGGCGCACCGTTCTTCCCCGTCACCGACGGTCAGCCGCTCCCCGATGAGCTGAAGAACCTCGACGACGAAGAATGCTGGGGAGAGGAGTAATGTTCGCAATTGGCATCCCTCCCGGCGAGACGCTGCCGTTCGGCACGGCGGTCGTCCACCAGATCAACTTCGTCCACACCCACCGCGATCGCGCAGGCTTCACCTGGAAGGAGCCGATGACGCTGGACATTCACGTCCTGGCATTCCGGCTCGATGCGATCGTTCCCGCCAACAACGACAATGAAAAGGCCGCCTGAGATGGACTTCGATCTGATCAGAAGAGCCAAGGACTTCGCTATCGAGGCCCACGGTACCCAGAAGCGCAAGTATACGGGCGTGCCATACTGGTACCACCTGGAAGAGGTCGCCTGCACCCTGCTCTGCTACACAGCATCGGCTGAGGTCGTCGCCGCCGGCTGGCTGCACGACACCCTGGAGGACACGCCAACGCAACCGGCACAGCTGATCGAGGCGTTCGGCCCGATCGTCACCGACCTGGTGCTTCAGGTGACCGATGTCAGCGTCAAGGAGCACGGCAATCGCGCCTTCCGCAAGCGCCTCGATCGGCAGTACCTGGCCGGCGCATCCTGGCAAGGCCAGATGATCAAATGCGCCGACATGTTGAGCAACACCCGGGACATCATGGAGCACGACCTCGGCTTCGCCCGGGTCTACGTCCCCGAGAAGCGCAAACTGATCGAGGTGCTGAACAGCGTCCGAGAGTACAGATATTCGATCTGGCAAGAGTGCTTCGACTCCATCGTCGCGGCAGAGCTGGCGCTCCAGCGCGAGGAGAGTGCGGCGTGACGCTGATCGAGCACATCCGGTTCAACATCTGGATCAAGAACAGCGCCCGGCTCAAGGAGGTCGAGGACGCTGATACCGACATCAACCTCATGAGCAACATCGAGCTGCTTGAGCAGATCTCGGCTGCACTGGAGGACGTGTTGAACGAGGCCGGAGTGACTAAGCCCGCTTGATGACGTCCTCGATACGGCTCTTCCTGATGTTCCTCACCTTCTGCAGCATCTCGCCGTGGGTGAGGGTCTGGATCCCGCTCTTGTCCGTGGCGAGGCGGATGACTTGTTGAGCGAACTCCGGCGTGATGTCGAACCAGTCGTTCGCGAGTCTCCGCTTCGCCTTGCCGAGAGTGGCGGTCGCCTCGTTGAAGAGGCGGATGGCAAGCATGTCGCCTGGCACCCAGGCGATGTGATGGATCTGCAGTTCCTTCCAACTCCCGAGCTGGAGGGCCTGCATCCGATCCTTGAGCTGACGCGCCCAACCGATCCTTAGCGGCCGGCCCCCTGTGGGACCGACCGCGTAGACGCAGGCGTGCTGAAGTTCATCGAAGATTGCGCGTTCTGGCTTTGAAGAAAGCCACGGAAGGCCGAATACCATTTCAGATTTCTGCATCTCCAGAGCCCTACCACGAAATTTGCACTCATGCAAATTTAGCTCTTGCACTCAATGCAAATGCAAACTATCCCCGAGTCAAAGGAGAACACCACATGACCGATAGAAGGGTTCTGTCAGCCGCCGGCCTGGGCATCCGCGATGCCGAGCTGAAGGCTGCCCTGGAGATCCGTGACCTGTTCGCAAAGGGCGTGTTCCAGCACGACCGCGACCTCAACGTCGACAAACCGGACGGTTTCAACATGAACACGGTCTCCGACGAGACCGAGTGTGGCACCACTTGCTGCATCGGCGGTTGGATGTTCCACGCCATGGAGCGCGATCGCACCGCGCCCTGCGCCACCGCTGGCGAGTACGTCCAGAAGGCCCACAGCACCCGCCTCTATCCGCTGTTCTATCCGCTGCAAGACATGCGGCGCCAGTGGATGATCGACACCAACGGCCATGCTTACGACGGCCCGGAGTACATCGACATCGCGCCGCCCCAGGCGCTGGAAGCGATGGACAACTTCCTTGCGACCGGTGATCCGAATTGGCCGCGCGTCCTGCATCTCGAAAACATCGAGGTCGCCCGTGCTTGATTTCAGCCGACCGCTACAGACCAGGTCTGGGCTCCCGGTCCGTCTTCTGGGCTACAACTTCAAAAACGAGAACGGCCCGCTGCTCATCGCCATCACCTATGAGGATGGCGTCGAGCGGATCGGCTGGCGGCGCGAGGACGGCGCCTACCCACTGAAGGGTAGCAGCCAGTGGGACGTCGTCTACGCCGTGAAGCGCGAGGTTGTCGTCACGGTGGAAGATGGAATGGCTGACATCTACAGTCTCCCCGCCGACGTCGAGGTCACCATCGTCGATTACGACGTGGATGGGATCGAAGGCGAAGACCTACTCGAACACGACGGCAGGCCCTGCATCATCCACCGGTACGGACCGGGCGAGAAGCCGTGACCTGACGCGCGCTTGAATTCAAAGCGCTTGCAACACCCCGTCATCAGAACCCAGCGAGCCGCCCCTGTTGACGGGGTGGGATCAACAACGGCCCGCACAAGGAGAGACTGCATGAACCCGTTTGGCTTTAACAATCCCCTCTTCGGTCGTCCTGCTGCACTGCCGGCGCCCGAGGTCGAGACACTCGCAGGAGGCTACGTCGAGACGCAGCAACCGGTCGAGGCTGTGACTGAGCCGGCTGCTGAGCCGGTGATCGAAGGCGAAGTCCTGGCGCCGCAGGAAACGTTCGATGTCGCCCTCGCGGTTGTCGTCGAGGAAGCTCCGATCGTTTCGGAAGCCGTCATCCTAGCGGCCGAACCGAAGTATCCGGCCGGCGCGATCGACTTCAATAAGCCGTTCATCGTGGTCGATGCGAACGACGAGGACGACGTCCACGCCGACGCCAGGATCGTCGCGGTGCTCGCCGGCAATTCGTACCCGGTGGTCATCGTCTCGAACCACGACGACGAGGAGGTCATCCACCAGTTCGACACCGATGGCGACGAGTTGAACGGCTACGCCCAGGTCATCCAGGTCAAGGAGCATGTGTATCCCCGGACCATCTATGTCCTCGTCGACCTGACCAAGCGCGGCAAGATCATGGTCGATGGCGGCACCTTCTTCGACAGCTACGATGAAGCGGTCGAGCACCTGGCCAACGGCGAAGGCGGGGACGATCTGGACGGCGACCTCGTGGCGATCATGCCGATCACCGTCACGGCCGACGACTTCAAGCCGATCAACGACTACCTCAAGCCCGAGGTTGTCGAGCCGGAGCCGGTCGTCGAGGAGCCGACCGACGACGTCGAGGGCATCGAGCGTGACGATGACGAACTCGACGTGATCGAGACCGAGCAGGAAGAGAACGGCGACGACGTTGCCGAGGCTCTGCCCGAGGGCGCGGTCTGGGTCAACGGCATCGTCCGCAAGCCGGGCGACAAGGTGACCACCTACCGCACCGAGAAGGGCGAGCGTCGCTGCACGATCCTCAAGACGCGCAACGATCCGTTCAAGAGCCTGTACGTCCAGGCCGACAACGGCACCGAGGAACCCTACTGGGCCCGCAACAAGAACGTCCGTCACTACTGAGCCTGATGGCGGCCCGTCCTCTTCGGGGGACGGGCTCTCCCTCCATGGAGAACACAATGTTCGACAACAACAGAGCCTTCGATGAGGGCTGGGGCATCTTCGAATGTCACGGCAGCCAGAACGGCCCGTGGCAACTCCAGAAGCTTGACGAGTCCCCTCGCCTCCGCAACGACCTTGAGGCCTGGCGCCTGGTCGTCGACTACGCGAACGCCGGCAGCGACTACCACGTCAAGGCGCTGCAGTTCCTCGCCGATAACAACCCGCTCGAACACAACTGCATCATGGACACGATCACGCGGAGGGCCGTGGCGTGAGGCTGCCTGTTCGTATCATCTCTGAAGCCGAATTCGCTGAGCGCCTTCGTGTTGTGCTTCGAGCACACCGCGAAGACGTCGGCTGCGTCACCGGCCCGGGAAGATCCGGCGCGATCGCGTCGGTCTATACCTCCCACATCCTGGGTATCCCCTTCATCCCCTACGGTCAGCTCTGCCCTGAGAAGTTCAGGCTGCTGATCATTGACACCGCCCGCGAGAGCGGCCGGACGCTGCGCAAGGCAGCCCGCTGGTACCGCAACGCCAACCCCATCGTCATCGCCGTCTACGAAGAGCCGCCCCGCGTGGCCTTCTGGTACGAGGCGCCGAAGCCGCAGCGCTATCGGCACGAGAGGAGCTGCTCGAGTCATGAAGCATTTGAGGCCCTTCATCCGTCAACGCCGGCACCGGCACCCATGCTGCAAGGGTGAGCCGGCACAACGCGCGATCGGCGCGGCGTTCCGCTTCCTCCTGGAGAGTCACACCTGGAAGCGCCACCCCGCTCCGTTCAGCAAATCACGACGAGGTCGCTTGCGGAAGGCCGAGCAGCATTTCGTCATCGAGAGCAAACGGGCCTTCGTATGAGTGACATCCGTGACCTGGAACACATCCGCGGCTATTTCCGCACCCACTTCGACTGCCCTCATTGCGAATACGACTTCAGTGAGGAAGGAGACAAATCCTCCGAGGTCATCGAGTGCCCGTCCTGCCAGCGGAAGTTCTACTGCCGAGAGGTCTGGTAGCGACTTCTGGGTCAGGTGCGGCAAGGCGTACACCAACGCCGAGCTGACCATCATCAAGCGCAATCGGCACCTGAGAACGCACGAGCTGCAGAAGCTGCTGCCCGGTCGGTCCCGGCAGTCGATTGCCAAGAAGCGCGGGACCACCGGCTTCACCTACCGCCGGCCACCTTTCACCCAGGGCGAGGACGAAGAGATCAGGCGCGCTGCCCCGACCAAGGGAGCGACCGCGATCACCCACATCCTGCCACACAGGACGCCCTGGGAGATCAACAAGCGCGCCCAGGAGCTTGGCATCAAGCTGTTCAACTATCACGACAAGCCTCTCACCATCGTCGGTGAGCCGCTCGCCGATGCCATCCGGCAGCGCGCCAGAGAGGACGGCCTCTCGATGCGAGGTCTCGACGCCGAGCTGAACACCGGGGGCTACTTCACCAACTGTGCGGCCCTTCGCGTCAGGCGAGGCTATGGCCCGTACATGCCAAACATCCGCAAGGCGATCGAGTTCTTCGACGCCGAGCTTGTAACCGGTCCTGATGGGACCATCACCATAGACTGGAAAGACGAATAACATGAAATCAACTCGCACACCCATCTTCCCTCACCGCGGATCAAGGGCTGACCTGTCCCGTCGCCGCAAGGAAGCGCAACTCCTGATGATCGAGGATACCCGGATCGACGAGGCTATCGCCCTCGCCGGCATCCGTGAGCAGGTCCGGATCTTCGGGTTCGACGGCGTCCGGGGCCTGTGATGCCTGAGATCAGCTTCAAGGAGGTCCTCATCGGGCGCGTCGATAATCCGTTCCTGAGGCTGGACCACGACATCGACGTCCGTGGCAACAACTACGACACCCTTCGCACCAAGGCCGCGCAGGCGATGATGGATGCGGACTTCCCTCGCCGGACCTGGATCTACTTCGAGGTCGAGGGGCACAAGTTCAGGGCCAAGATGCACTACAACGACATCTGGGTGAGGCTCGATGACCGATCCTGACGACCAGACCGGAAAGCCTGTGCTCTGCGCCAGGCTGAACGGCGACACTCTTCGCGCCAAGTGGCCCGGCAAACGCTGGCACGGCAAGTACAAGAACATCGACGAAGTCTGCGACGCTGCCCACGATGATGGGCTCGCCTCCTTCGTCATCGACTACGTCACCGAGGAAGACTGATGAAGAGATCATTGGCAGAGCTGACGTCTGAGCTGGTCGACATGGAGAGCCAACGAGACAATCTCTTCGCTCAGCGCGCTCCGATCGATCGGAAGATCGAGCATGTGACCAAGAGGATTGCGCACTTCAACGAGCTGATCGGCGAGATCATGATCGAGGAAGGACGCAAGAACGCCCCGGACTGGAAGACTCTGGTCCGGCAGGAAGACGACGGACGAAAGTATTACGAGTACGTCCAGTCGCAATTCGCAAGCATCGGACTCGGGTGTGAAGGCTACTGGGCCGACACAAACGACCGGAACGTGCGGATCAAGATGACGAAGGGCTCGCAAGAGAGCTACGACATCACCAAACGAGCCATAGAACTGATCGCGCCGTTGCTTACCGAAAAGGACGGCATGGTCAGGTTCTCGATTTTCGAGCACTCACTGTCCGCCAATGGCATCTACATGTTGTGGGTGACCAAAGACTTGCAGCGCGCGAAGGTCACGCTCAATCGCTGGGACAAATTTGAAGGGACGCTCGATGAGGCCCTGACGCGCATCCAGCGAGATCACTACTACGACGAGGTTGGCGACTGAGCGCATGAAGGCTCAGTTCCTATTCTTAAACGCGACACCAAGGGACTACGCACTTGAGAAGACATTGTTGGACGGGCGGAACCAACAAGACCATCAACAACGATAACAGAGGAATCGAAGATGATGATCACTACGCACTGGTACAACCCCCGAGACAGACCACGGGCCGGCGCCTGAAACGACGCCACCTGAAGCTGACGAAGGGATCATATGACACGAATGTACAATGCCAGGGACAGACCACCGCGCACAGGGTCGCGGCCCATCTCTGAGATCGGTTAGGAAATTTAGCTTGCACGCTCGCTTGCTTGAATGCAAATAGATTGCATCGGTACGAGCCAAAGGCCGCTGGCCCCACATACTAGGGACCAGCCCGCGGCCAAACGACGGAATTCGCGTGCCTTGCGGCGCGCATGAATGCAAACGAAAGAAGCAAACGGAGACTGCGATGTCGTTCTACCTGGTCCGGCTCGAGCCTGATGGCAACGGCGCCATGATCGATGTGCCGCTACCCGACTACGGCCCCTACGAGAAGGGTGGCGAAGCGGCGAAGATGGCGAAGCAGCTGAGCGATCAGCGTGGCTACAAGGTTCAGCCGCGTCGCTCGCATCAGGCGCCGGATTGGCGTGAGCGCCAGGCGAAGCGTCTCGCCGATGGCAGCATCACTCCCCTCCCCGCTGCCTGGGATCTTCCGGCTATTGCTGACCACTTCGCGCACCTCGCGAACAGCGACAACACCAAGATCGCGTTCACCGAGAGCGAAGACCTGGGCATCATCGATCGCGTAACGATCGTGACCCCCGGTCGCTACCTCACCCGCTTCTATCCGGAGGTGGATGACGACAGGCGCCGGAAGCTGATCGCCGCGATCGATCCGAACAGCGAGATCAAGTACGCCACCACGCAGGACGAGATCACCTGGGTCTACAAGGAAGGCCCGGAGTCCTGCATGGATAACCGGAAGGCTCGCGGGTTCGATCAGTATCCGGTGTGGCCGACCGCAGTCTACGCGGCTGGCGACCTGGTGATCGCGTATCAGCTCAACGAGCGCAACCGCATCCAGTCGCGCTGCCTCTGCTGGCCCGAGAAGAAGCTGTTCGGCCGGGTGTTCGGCGACTTCCAGCGGATGAAAGCCGCGATGGAAGCCGAGGGCTACACCTACATCCGCGAGGACAACAAGGTCGAGGGCAACCTCCAGGTCGGGCAATTCGAAGGCGCCCGCATCCTGAAGGTGGAGCTGTCGAACGACAAGGGGTCGTACGTCCTCCCCTATTTCGACGACATCTACTGCGTCCACGACAAGGGCGACCACTTCGTCACCGCAAGGGCTCTTCCCGAGCCCGCGCCTGGCGTTCGCTATGCGGCGAGCGGCGGGACGGACGGCACCTCGGTGCTGATGCGCTGGTGTCCAAAGGCCCGGTCATTCGAGATGGATTGCGGCTTCGCCTACGTCCATCACGAGGACGAGTATTGGTCCCGCGCCGCCCGCAACACGCACGCCTTCACATGCTCTGCGACAGGTCAGGAATGGCCCGTCGAGCACCGGGAGTACGTGACCGTCGAGGGTCAGGTCCAGAGCTGGAATCCTGTTCACTTCCATCTGCACGGTGAGACGTGTCAACACTCCGGCGACAACTTCCCTCGTGAGGAACTCGTCACGCTGTCGAACGGCATGCGGGTTCACAAGCTCTACTGTGCCCACATCGACGGCGAGGACGTTCTCTGCGATGGCGGCAAGGCCTTCGAGACGCCGGACTTCTCCTGGCACAAGCCGGTGGAAGCATTCCCGAAGTTCACCGTCAGGAGCGATGACTTCATCGACGCTATGAGCCTCGCGCTCACCTCGTCGACGGTCACCGTCACCAACCAGGTCGTCATCGAGCCTGAGGCGGCCAACACCAACGAGCAGATCGATCCGGCGTACCTCGATCGGTTCAACCGGATGATCCAGCAAGAAATCGAGCGGTCTCTCCTCACCGGAGATACCCGCCTCGTCAACACCCGCGCAGCCTAACCAGAAAGCACTGACATGACTGACTTCGAGATCATCTCGTTGATGCATACCTATTGCCGTCCGGCAAACTCTCCGGCGGAGGCGCGGTTCATCGATCGCTTCCTCAAGCCGCTGGGCGTGACGAAGGACCAGTTCGGCAACCACTTCATCAAGATCGGCGATGCCCCGATCGTGCTGTGGTCGTCGCACACCGACACCGTCCATACCCGGGACGGCATCCAGGAGATCGACTTTGACGGCACCTACCTGAAGCTGCCGGCAGAGTCCAAGTCGAGCTGCCTCGGTGCCGACTGCACCGCAGGCATCTGGGTGATGACGGAGATGATCAAGGCCAAGGTGCCTGGTCTCTACGTCTTCCACTGCGCCGAGGAGATCGGGTGCGTCGGGTCTCGGGCGATCGCCGAGCAGAACCCGAAGTTCCTGGACGGCATCAAGGCGGCTGTCGCCTTCGACCGCTTCGGCGTCGGCTCCGTGATCACCCATCAGGGGACGCGGACGGCCTCCGACGCTTTCGGCGAGTCAATGATGGCTCAGCTTCCGAAGCGGTTCAAGCTGGACCCGACCGGCTTGGTGACCGACACGAAGCAGTACCGCGAGATCGTGCCGGAATGCACGAACATCTCGGTCGGCTACTTCGATCACCACAAGCCGACTGAGCGGCTGGACGTGGCGCATCTGATCGAGCTGCGTAACCACATGGTCCAGTTCGACGCCGGCAAGCTGGTCATCGAGCGAGACCCGACCATCGTGCCGCTGCGAAGCGAGCGGATGTCTGCGCCGGCACCTCGCCGCCGGCCGGCATTCAGCAATCTCGCGGCGTTCCGCAGCCTGCTGGCATCCGACATCGCTGACCTGGTGTGGACCTATCCGCGCCTGGTTGCGCAATTCCTCGAAGAGGAGATGGGCGTCTCCTTCGACGAGCTGGAGCACTACATCCAGCACGGCGAAATGCCCGGCCTGCTCTTCGACGACGAAGACGAGGGCGAGGACGAAGGCGAAGAGCCTGTCCGTCGTCGCGCCTAATCCCAACCCATCACATCACGATCGAGGAACAGATCAATGAAACTTGATATGCAGCAGCGCACCAACGTCACGTCCGGCTCCCTGAAGCGGACGAAGGTCGAGTTCGAGGCCAACGCGGTGTCGTTCTACGCTCAGGTCACGGGTCTTGCGAAGGACAAGATCCGCTACCCGATGCGCGAGATTTCGAGCAATGCCTGGGACGAGTGCAAGGGCAACTTCGAGGTCCACCTGCCGACCGAACTCAATCCGATCTTCCGGGTGCGCGACTACGGTCCGGGCATGTCGGACGACACAATGCAGCAGGTTTACGGCAAGCTCTACGCATCGACCAAGCGGACGGACAACGTCAAGGTCGGCGGCTGGGGCCTGGGCTCCAAGAGCCCGTTCTCCTACCTGATCACCGACAACGGCGCCGGCACCTACAACGTCACGTCCTACCATGACGGCTGGATGCGCTCCTACGTGATGTCGCTCTCGGATGAGGGCGAGTTGATCATGGACACCATGATCGAGATGCCGACCACCGAGCCGTCTGGTCTCGAAGTGTCGTTCGCGGTTCGCCGCGAGGACATCTACGACTTTCACCAGGCAGCGCGTGACGTGCTGTGGGGCTTCAACCCGCGGCCGACGATCTTCCCGGCGATCGAGTGGGACGAGCCGATCATCCAGTCGCAGGGCGAATACTGGACCACCTACAAGAACTCCTCGGTTCCGTTCTACGGTCCCCACGTCCGCATGGGCTGCGCGATCTATCCGTTCGACCTCAGCCAGATCCGCAGCTCGGGCTTCCTCAGCGAGAACGACTGCGTCCTGTTCGAGGCGCCGATCGGCTCTCTCAAGGTCACCCTGTCCCGCGAGCAGATCGCCTACAGCGACGGGACCAAGGCGACGCTGACCGAGCTGGTGCAGGCATACGAAAGCGCCTTCATCACCCAGCTCCAGGACAAGGTCGATGCCTCGGAGAACCTGTTCGCTGCCAATCAGGCCTGCCACGACATGTGCGTCGGGCTGGGCGAGACCCGCGAGGCCCGGATGCGCAACGCCGTGACCTGGCGTGGTCACCGGCTGTCGACCACCCTGAGCGTGCCTGGCGCCAAGCTCTGCACGCTTCCGGACGGCTGGCACCACTTCGACAAGTTCGAGGCTGGATCAGTCAGGTCGAGCTGGCCGCGCGACGCCAAGATCGTGATGGAGCACACGCCGCGGTATTCGCTCAGCCGGTTCGCCATGGCCAACCTGGTCGGAGAGAAGATCCTCTGGGTGCGCTGCAAGCGGGCCGATCGCGCGACTGTCCTTCATCACCTCGGCAATCCCGAGGTCATCGATCTCGACACCTTCAAGGTGCCGGTCGAGAAGGTCCTCGGCAAGCTGGTCCGCAAACGCAAGACCATCGAGATTCTCGAAGAGGGGCAGTTGCGTTCCACGACCCAGCACGTCGACCTGGCAGACGGCGGCTACTTCGTCGAGCAGGCGCCGGCACCCTACAGCCGGCGGCGTCGCGGCGAGTATTTTCGTCTCACGCCGCATGCCTCAGGCATCCGTCTCTACGACATGGATACCCTGATCAGGCTGTGCGTGAAGTTCGGCTTCATCGACCCGGGCACCACCGTCCTGGTCAAGCAGCCGGGTCAGGAAGTGCCCGACAACTGGACGATGCTCGGCCCCGAGCTGATCGATCAGCTGAAGGACAAGGTCGATCTGACTGAGCAAACCGGCCTGAAGGACAAGACGCTCAGCAACCTCGACTACCGTCTCAAGGGCATCGCGAAGCTCGCCGTCTGGGAAAGGGCTCCTGAGGATCTGAAGGAGTTCAAGGCCGACCTCGACGCGCTGATCGAAGTTCTGAAGCAGAACAAGGTGGAAGAGACCGACTCCGACAGGGCGATCGATGCCCTGGCGAGCCTCGGTGTCCATACCGACACGCCTGCTGTCGTCTGTCCGATCAGGATGATCGACCAAAAGTGGTCGGACATCTGCGACGAATATCCGTTGATGCGCAACATCATCGGCGGATTGAGCCAGTACGGCGACAACGTGAATGTCCGCGACAACCTCAACCACTACTTCGAGCTGCTCTGCCGTCCGCCTTTGGCGGATGAGCCAGCCAGCTCGGAGCACATCGAACTCGACCAAGCCGCTTAAGAACGGAGCACACAATGATCCCCGCGGTCATCACCGATACTTCGATCATGTTCTTTGCCAAGGGCCGTGCGTGGACCTTGGCGGAGGATCATCCGAAGTTCCACGACGTGAAGGCACTCTTGGCATCTGGGTCTGACGACATCGACAAGGTCGTGCAGATGACGGACGTCAGGGTTGCCGTGGAGGCGGCGACCGCGGGTCGTGCTGTTCTGACTGACAAGACCCTGACCCTCGACGGTCAGGAGCTGTCGGTGGCATGGCGCAAGAAAGCCGTCAGTCAGCCCGACAGCCTCAAGGTCCTGATCGTCAACACTGGCGACAAGGTCCGGGTCGAGGGCGATGACGATGCGCCGGACGGCATCTACATCGTCGGCGATCTCGACGACACCGACATCAACAAGCGGGTGATGGTCGAAGACGAGGCAGGTGAAGCCTACTTCGGCTACGTCGCGAACACCTCGATCAAGGAGATCATCCGCGATGCCGCGTGATCCCCGGGTCGATCCCCTCATCGCAGAAGCGCAGCGGCAGTGCGAAGGCTGCCGTCTGGCCTGGCGGTTGGACGGCTGGAAGCACCGCAAGCCGATGCCGATCATCTGCACAGCTCAATCCATTCGGCAGGAGCTGCGCGACATCGCAGCCCAGCTGCCCTGGCGCGTCGCCAAAGCCCAACAACAGGAGGCGCAACCGTGAAAATACATTGGCACTTCGATAATCCATGGCGCGACCGGGCGATCTACGTCCCTCTCCGCGACATGCTGGCGCCCAACGTTGCAGGTCTCGGAGCGATGGACCGGATCCAGCGGGAATTCGGCGACAAGCTCGACGCCTATCTGCTGGTCCAGCCTGATGGCTCGATCCTGGCCGATGTACGATACGGCAGCCGTCCGGAGGATTACCTGACGCCTCTCCCGTCTCACCTCGCCGGCCTGAAGAACCTTTCGATCCAGCACGCCATCCAGTGGCGTCCTTGCCGCTGGGACGACGAACTGACGCGACCGAAGCTGCCGGGTCACTACCAATTCCGCATCGCTGGCGACAGCGAGACCGATGGTCCGCACGTCTATTACGAATACCCGGACTACACGACGTTCGGCGAGGTCTTCCCAGAAGAGGAAGGCTACATCCATGCCCAAGGCTCACACGACGAAGAGCCCGAGTCCATCATCGCCTGGTACGGCCCGATCAACGTGCCCGACTGCGACTGCTTCTGAGGACGACCATGACCACAGAGACAAGCACGCTGTTGCATCTGTCGACGGCGCACATCACCAAGGCGACCTCCGAGATCCTCGACGCCGGCCAGAAATACTATTCCTCGAAGCACGACTACGGTTGGTTCATCTGGGTCGATGCAGAGCCGCCAACGGACATGCCGGCCGATCTTCAGGCCTGCCTGATCTTCGCCGGCAAGCTTGGCTGCCGCTGGATCATCTTCGACTGCGACGTGCCCCCGATATCCGACCTCCCGAAACACGAATGGTGACGAAATGTCCAAGACTCTAACGAAACTCCAGGAGCGCATTGTTGCGCGTGTCCTGGCAATGTCCGTCAACGAGACACTCTACCTGAGCAAGGGTCACCTGCACTCGGCGCGAAGCCTGAAGGAGCAGGGTTTCCTCGACCGCAACTGCTGGGGAATGGTGCAAACCCAGCACCTGACCGACAGCGTCAACACGACGTTCTTTGCGGAGAACGGCGACGTGTTTGCCATCGAGGATATCTACGACAACTGCTGGATCATCTTCGAGGACCGCAAGGTCATCGCCAAGCCCAGGAACGAGGCCAACGCCAAGCGCATCGTCGCCGCGCTGAAGGAACTGCGCATCGCAGAAGCGGACGCAGGAAGGCGGGCCGCCGCCTAGTTTGCATTTTTTGCAAAGAATCATTTGCTTGAATGCAAAAGCATTGCTAACTGACTCCACGCCAACCCCTGACCAAGAGATCCACCATGTTCGTTCCTTCCCCGCAGCAGGCGGCCTTCATCGACGAAGCGATGACCGGCGTCAGCTCGATCGTCCTGATCGCCGTGGCCGGCGCCGGCAAGACCACCACCATCCTCCAGGCAGTCGGCAAGATGCGCGGCTCCACTGTCATCCTGGCCTTCGGCAAGAAGATCGCCGAGGAGATCAAGGGCAAGCTCAAGAAGATGGGGATTGACTGGAAGAAGGCGGAAGCCTCGACCTGTCACGCCATGGGCCTGCGCAACTACCGCAAGACCTACCCGAACGTCCGCGTCGACGAGGAGAAGGTCGCCCGCATCACCGCCTCGTGGGTCGATTGCAACAGGATCGATACGACGCTGTCGCCTCACGTCGCTATCATCTGCCAGCTCGTCGGCCTCGCCAAGCAGAGCGGCCTCGGCATTCCCGGCGAGGGTCACATCGAAGACACCTCGATCTGGGGGGACATCGCCGAGCACTTCGACCTGTTCGACGAGGAAGCCACCCAGAAGAAGGCCGACGACCTCATCGAGATGGCGATCGAGGTGCTGAAGGAGTCCAACCAGAACACCGACGTCGTCGACTTCAACGACATGATCTACCTGCCCCTGCTCTACCAGATCAGGTTCTGGCAGTACGACAACGTCGTGATCGACGAGGCGCAGGACACCAACACGGTCCGCCGCCTACTGGCGCGTGCTCTGATGAAGCCTAACGGCCGGCTGATGGCTGTCGGCGATCCCCACCAGGCCATCTTCGGCTTCACGGGCGCCGACAACGACAGCCTCGACATCATCAAGCAGGAGTTCGGCTGCAAGGAGATGCCGCTGACGGTGACCTATCGCTGCCCGAAGACGGTAGTGAAGTTCGCTCAGACCTGGGTGAGCCACATCCAGGCGCACCCCTCCTCGCCGGAAGGAACCATCTCGCTCGAGACTTTCGAGCAGATGATCCAGACGCGCGATCGGCTCAACGGTGACGCGGCGATCCTGTGCCGCAACACCCGGCCGCTGGTCACCGCGGCGTTCGCTCTGATCCGAGAGAAGATCCCGTGCCGTATCGAAGGCCGGGACATCGGCGAAGCCCTCAAGAAGCTGGCCACCCGCTGGAAGTCGATCAAGACGATCCCGGCGCTGGAGGACAAGCTGGAGGACTGGCTGGAGAAGGAGAAGGAGCGCTGGCTGCCGAAGAAGAAGATGGCCAAGGTCCAGGAGGCCGAGGACAAGTTCGAGACGCTGAAGGTGATCATGGATGCGTGCCGCGAGGACAAGCGGAACGACATCCAGGCCGTCGTCAGCTATATCGACAACATCTTCTCCGACAACGTGCAGGGCATCCTGACGCTCTCGACGATCCATCGATCGAAGGGGCGTGAATGGAAGCGCGTGTTCTGGCTCGACCGGTTCAACACCTGTCCGTCGAAGTACGCGACCATGCCCTGGGAGAAGGAGCAGGAGGTCAATCTGCAATACGTGGCCGCGACCCGTGCCATGAGCGAGCTGATCGACCTCTTCCCGCCGCTGCCGAAGGTGCAGCCGGTGAACGACAACCAGCAGAAGCCGGTCGAGAAGGCCGCCTGATGCCGGATACCGCGATCGAGCCGTGGGGGCATTCGTCCCCATGGCCCATGGAGCTGGATGGCGAGGGCTGTCCCGTCATCCGCTTCAAGAAACCGGGCAAGGTCACGACCTGGCGGACCTGCCCCGAATGCGGCGATCGAGGCACCAAGATCCTCAGCCTCAATCCCGAGCACCCGGACAAGCCCTACCAGTGCCAGGGCTGCCGAGCCAACTACGCCCCACCTCCTCCCGAAGCGCGCCGGCCCCGCCGACGTCGGGACAGTCGTGACTGGTGGTTTGCATGAATTCAAAGGAGAGACCTGTGAACGGTTTTATTCTGTACCGCGGCCCGTCGATGATCGACGGCAAGGAGATCGTCGTCATTGCGACCGGACTCGAGGATGGAGGATCCAACTCGAAGACCGGTGCGATGGTCCAGATCTACATCATGCGCGCCGATCAGAGCCCGCTCCAGGCCGTCCAGAACGGCTCCGACGTGTCGATCTGCGGCGGCTGCCGGCATCGTGGCAAGATCATCCACGACCCGCTGACGGGCAACCGGAAGAACGTGGGACGGTCTTGCTACGTGGTGCTCTTCCAGGGGCCTCGCGTGGTCTATGACGCCTTCACGCGCGGCATCTATCAGGAGATCCCGCTCCCCAAGGCGCGCAAGCTGCTCGCCCGCAAGACAGTGCGTGTCGGCACCTACGGTGATCCGGGTGCTGTCCCGATCAACGTTTGGAAGGCGGCGCTGAGCCAGGTCGCAGCCCTCAACGGCTACACCCACCTCTGGCGCGAGTATCCCGCGCTGGCGGAGTTCTGCATGGCCTCGTGCGACAGCGAGGTCGATCGCGTCCTGGCGAAGGCTCTCGGCTTCCGGACCTATCGAGTCCGCGGCCAGGACGATCCGAAGCTGGAAGGCGAAGGTCACTGCCCGGCGTCGGCTGAGATGGGCAAGGCGGTGCAGTGTGCGCAGTGCATGCTCTGCGGCGGTCATCGTGCCAAGGCCAAGGCCGACATCACCATCGAAGCTCACGGCCCCGGCCGGCGCAACTTCGAACGCTCAAGGGAGAGCGCGTGATGGCACCCAGGAATCTGCGGGACAACTCCTGGCAGAACGTCTCTGTCCTCGAAGACGAGTTCGATGACTTCGAGGCCGACGAGACATTCCGCGTCAACCGCGGTGCCGGAAAAGTGGCTTCCCGCCATCGCGGCGAATACCGGCGGAAGAACCCCAACAACGAAGACGGCTACGGCGAGCTGGATTTCGCCTGACAAGGAGCATCACGATGGAAACTAACGAGATGGAGCGCAAGATCGCGCGCCAGATTATCGATGACGGCATCGCCGCCGGCTACACGATCGACGTGTACGACGGCGAGGAGACCGTCCTCAAACGCAGCACCGATCCGGAAGCGATCATCGCTGCGATGTTCTCGACTGACAGCGACATGCTGATCTTCCACGAGGGAGACAGGCGTCAGGGATCGGTCTGGTTCGTCTACGGCAACTCGGGATGGGACGTGGTCGCCGACTACAGCACCCGCCTCGAACCCATCATGGCGGGCGCCGACAAGCTGTCCGACGAATTCCTGGAGCAGATCCATGCAGCGGCTGGATGAGGCTTCAGGGTTCAAGGTCGGCCAGCAGGTGACCGTTCTGATCGAGACCAAGGGTGCCGATCACGAGGACATCGAACACACCGTGCCGGCGGGAGCTGCCGGCATCATCGACAGCATCGATCGCTACGACAACGACCAGGGGATCGTCTTCACCGTCGTGATCCCGGTCGATGCGTCAAACGAGCGCTGCATCGTCAATGCGTTCGACGAACTGGACGGCGACATCGCCAACATCATCGCCGCACAAACCACCAAGGAGACAACGTGAGGAAGAAAGCAGCAGCGGCACTCGTGCAGGTGATCGCGTTCAAGTCGCCGGGGCCGAAGTGGCATCCGGTCGGCGAGCCGACCGAGCGACCCAAAGCGGTCCTGATTCTGGCGGCCGAATGGCGAGCTAAACACCTCGCACGCATCATTCCAATCAAAACGGCGTCATCGAAGGCTTCTTGACAACGGGGTTGCACGAATTCAAATGAGCGTCTATCTCTTGCACATTGAGCCCAGCTATCAACATGCTGGGCACTACATCGGATTCTGTGAAGAAATCGATCCTCAACGGAGGTTGGAACGTCACTTGGCGGGCAGAGGATCGCCGCTTATCAAAGCGGCGGTGTCTTCGGGCTGTGCAGTCCAGGTCGCCCACTTCTTTCCCGGAGCCGACAGAAATTTCGAGAGAAAGCTGAAGAACCGCGGGAGCGCCCGAAGGTGGTGTCCGGCGTGCGGAATAAACGCGCGCCCGGTACCGAAATTTGAAACCGAAATCGTCAGCCAGGCATAGTCCTATGCTGCCGTGCCCAGCCATCTGGGTCCGTTACGATTCGTGCGAGCGCAAACGCTAACTTGATGAGGTTGGGAATGTCGCTTCGCAGTAGGAAGGCGTCGGATAAGTTTCTGACTGGAAGGGAGGTCCGGGTGTGGAGATTGTCCCGGAACCTGACACAGCCCGAGCTGGGCAAATGGCTCGGGCTCACCCCGCAGGCGGTCGCTCGCTACGAGGTGGTGGGCGTCACCAAAGCAACAGCCCTCGCCTTCTCCGCGATCGATCGCGGACTCAAGCCAGTGAAGCTGTCCAAATCGGACTACAAGCTGGCGGAGGAACGGGCGAATGGAAAACCCAAAGAAGAGGAGTTGAATGAGTAAGACAGCGCAGACGACCGCGTCGCCTCCGCCTACCCCGCCGCCCTCGCTCAATGCTAAGTTCAAAAGTCGGCTCCCGCAGATCATCGAAGAGATCTGCAAGGGGCTGGCTGTGATCGAGCCCGCAGTCCAGGACGTGTCAGTCCCGCTGCGGGAATTCCATGACTACCTGACGTTCGAGATCGCCAAGCTCAAGCTGGAGCTGGAACGCGCAGCCTGGGACTCCAAGGTCGATCAGAGCAAGGTCGCGGCCGACAAGGCGTGGCTGGCGAAGATGGAGCAGCTGCAGAAGGACTTCGACGTCGAACGTATGACGTCATCCATCACCTTCATCAGGTCGATGGTGGTCCGAGTGCAGGACACATTCGATATGAGGGTCGCCTACTAAGGCGACCCTCTTCTCAAACCGACTTCACGAAGATCGTCACGATTGCGAGTTCGGTAATGTCTTCGAAGGACATCAACTCTTCCTCCGAAGCCGGCATCGTCTTCGCCAGCTTCAGCCCCGTCTCATCAATATCGACAAGAAGACGGACACGGCTCTTGCCGTCCTTGCCGGTGATCAGCAGCGTGTCGCCGGAAACAGGATCCCGTCGCTTCGTTGCGAACATCAGGCTCCCAGACTTCAGCCACGGGTCGAACGTATTGTCCGGCATGTGGAAAGCGAAGGCCGTCTCGTCCCCTTCGAGCTGGGGCGGCGCCGGCACATAGGCCTCACGTCGCGGGCTCGCAGCCGACTGCAGGGCGGCCGGCAGCGACGACACATGGCGAAGCTCCACGGTCGAAACTCGAGCCGCGGCGCGCGCGGGGCGTCGACCTTCGAGGCTGGCTTCCTCAGCCTCAGAGGCAGCCGAACGCTCGACCTTCTGAGCACCGAGGGCGTCCAGCACTTTTCGGGGAATCGGATAGCCCGACCCTTCAGCGATTTTCTGGAGGGTCTTGAGGGAGGGTACGAATTGATGCTCAGGATCGTTGAGCATTCGGAGAATTGTCGATGGCGCAAGGTTCGAGTTTCGCGCCAGATCAGTTCCAGTCCACTTTTTGCGATCGAGGATGTGATCGATCCACTCGACCACGATATCCTTCGGGGTTTTCATTTTCTCTGCCGTTTGCGCCATGAGTGCAACCTCCATAGCATGTATCTTTCGGTCAAAACTTTGATGTCTTCCCCCGTGTTCGTACGGGGACTAGAAAATTCTCTCAGTGAAAAGTTGAATTCTCATAGGCGGCGCTTCCAATCCGTTTGCGCGGATGCTAACGCCACCCCTTACGATAGGTTTCGCCTGGTTGCAAACGATTTTTTGTTCCGGATTCGTTAAAACCCAAACGCCTGGCGGGAAAATGCTGCAAAAATCAATAGCTTGTGAGGCTTGACCGGCTGGAAGATTAACTCGATTTAACGCCGGTCGCGCGCAGTAAAGCTAACAGCTGCTTGAATTCCGGCGTCCGAATGCCAGCGTGGATGATGGCGCAAGCGTCCGCGGCGTGCTCATTGTCGTCGTGCAAATCCCCTGCCCGCCTGGTCAACTTGCCCTTGTGTTTCACATCCTTTTCATAGGTCTGCCAGCCGGCCTCCGGATAGAGGTCCGCGGCCCACCGGATGATCTCCGGCTTGCCGGCCGTCTTGATCCCGACGCTGGCCATCTTGGTTTCGAGCGGCATCACCTGGATGATCTCGACCGGGCAGCCGGCGAGTACACCGATGGCGATGCCGAAACCCAGCGCAGATCGCGCGTGCTGGGCGCCTGACGGGATCTCGGCGAATGCGATGGTGCAGTCCTGCACGCCTCTCACCATGCCCTCCCGCAGCTCCTGGGCGCGGCGGAGATCGTCACTGTTCTGGCGGACGACCTTGTTCTTGCCGGCGAGTTTCTCGGTGGAGATGGTCGTGATGCTGTCCAGCGTCAACGCGAGGGTCTCAAGATCCAGCCGCATCCTGGCGATGCCGAAGTTTGCCAACGCCGGATCGAGACCGGCAACGAGGATGGAACCCACCTGAACCCCTTGTGTCGAAGAAATCTGCGAGCCGCCACATCTAGCGACTTGTCGTTTGTTTGAATTCAAGCTAATAACCCGCCCCGAATTTGGGGTCAACCCCACCCACTGGACGCACCCATGAGCCTCAGAGCACTGACCTGGGCCTTCGACTGCGACGTCGAGGAGCTTAATACCACCCTGAAGTTCGTCCTCATTACGCTGGCGAACTATGCCGGCGAGGATGACGAGACCTATCCCCGGCAGGCGACGATCGCCAAGAAGACCAAACTCACCCGTCAGACTGTGAACGAAGCGCTCGGCCGGCTGCAGGAGCTGGGCCTGATCGAGATGACGCGCCGTACGCACAACACTGGCGCCTTCCGCTCGTCGGTCTACCGGCTGCTGATCCCTGCCGATTTCGGCCGTGTCAAATTCGACGACAAGGCGGATAACGACAATGGCCGCGTGTCAGATAGGCCGACACGCCATGTCAACGACAACGACAAGGGGAGTCGGCCAGACCGACAGGGTATGTCGGCGAGCCCGACAGAGGTTGTCGGCGACGACGACAACTTGAACCGTATACTAGAACCGTCACCTGAACCGTCACAAGAACCACAGCGCGCTCCGAAGCGTCGCCGCGTTCCTGAATTTCCGGCTGATGCGTTCGACCAGTTTTGGAAGCTCTTCCCCCGCAAGGACGGCAAGGGTCCTGCCCGGAAGAAATTCCAGAAGATCGCTGACGAAGGCCTCGTTGCTTTCGAGACGATCATGGATGGGCTCCGGCTGTACGTGAACAAGGACGACTTCCGAGACTGGTGCTGGCCGATCACCTGGCTCAACCAGGAGCGATGGGAAGACACGCCGGTCCAGAAGAAGGACGGCGTCGCGAAGCCGAAGCGACGGGTGGCGATCTGATGGCCGGAGTCGATGTTGCGAAGGTCCTCAAGGAAGAGGGCATCGAGGTTCGATCGGCCAAGTTCGGCAACCAGTACGCCCGCTGCCCGCAATGCTCACACAAACGGAAAGGAGCGCACAAGAAGCTCAAATGTCTAAGCGTATTGATCGACGCCAGTGGCGTCTGTTGGAATTGCAAGAACTGCGGATGGGTTGGAGCTGAGAATGCTGAACGAAAAACACGCTCGGGGGATCGAGGACCGCGGCCTGACCGTCGAGAAGGCGGCGGATATGGGGCTCTACAGCGGGCTTCGCTTGCGCGATGGGTCAATCGAAGCTGACCTGGACGGCAACATCCTCTGCATCCCCTTCTTCGAGGGCGATGTCGAGGTCAACACCAAGTACCGCTGGCAGCAGGACGGCATCCGGATGTTCATGCAGCGCAAAGGCGCTGTGAAGACCGTCTACAATGCCAACGTCCTGCTCGATGATGCGATCCTTGCCAGGCTCGAAGAGGGTCTGGACTCGCTCATCTGGACGGAGGGTGAGTTCGACACCATCGCCGCGCTCGAATGCGGCTACCTGACGGTCATCTCCGTGCCGGATGGTGCGCCCCCTGCCCGCGACAAGAACGGCAAGCTGATCGCCGTGCCGGATGACGACCGGGACATCGACCCCGAGGACGACGACAAGTTCGCGTTCATGGCCCGTCTGATGGAGCGGATCATGCGCGTGAAGACGCACATCATCGCGACCGATGGTGACGAGCCCGGCGGCCGGCTGGCCAAGGAGCTGGTCAGACGTCTCGGTCCGGCGAAGTGCTTCTGGGTCGAGTATCCCACCGATCTCGTGGTGCCCGACAAGAAGAAGAAGGGCGCCATGCGCGCCTGCAAGGACCTCAACGAGGTCAAGAAGCATCTCGGAGAGCAAGCTGTCCGCGACGTGATCGACAATGCCAAGCCATGGCCGGTGAAGGGCCTCTTCCGTCTCTCAGACTATCCGGAGATGGAGATCCCGACGATGGCCGAGATCGGCATCTCGAAGGAGCTGGACGACAAGATGAAGTTCTACGCAGGCCAGTTCATCGTCGCGACCGGCGTGCCCAACGTCGGCAAGTCGACGCTGATCAACCAGGCGGCGGTGCTCCTGGCCAAGATCCACAAGTGGCCGTGCGCCATCTTCTCCGGTGAGAAGGCGGTCAAGCCGTTCCTGGCCAACGAACTGATGACCGCGTTCCTGGAGAAGGAACGCAAGAACTGGTCGTTCGAGGATCGGAAGAGAGCCGAGGCGTTCGTCGAGAGATACTTCCGCTTCATCGACTACGATGACACGGCGGCGGATGTCACGATGGACGTCAAGTTCGTTCTCGATCGAGCTGCTACCGCGGTGTTCCGCGATGGCGTCAAGCTTCTGTTGATCGACCCGTGGAACGAGCTGGAGCACAACCGGCCGGGCAACATGTCGCTGACGGAATACGTCGGCAAAGCGATCAAGGAGTTAAAGCGGTTCGGGAAGATGTTCGGTTGCGCGGTCTGCGTCGTGGCTCACCCCACGAAGATCGCCCCCGATACGGTCCCCGGGCTGTACGACATCTCGGACTCTGCGCACTGGGCGAACAAGGCCGATCTCGGCATCGTCGTCCATGCGGAGGATCCGGATTCGAGCGCCAGACAGGTCTGGATCCAAAAGGTCCGCCTGAAGCGCATCGCCGGCAACACCGGCTGCGTCAACCTGTCGTTCGACGAGTCTACCGGCCTCTTCCGGCCGCACGACTTTTGACAAACTATTTGCTTGAATGCAAACGGCGTGGTAATGCGAACCGAACTAAGGAGAGAGACCAACAATGGCTTCACTGAACAAAGTTGAACTGATCGGCCGCCTCGGGAAAGACCCCGAGGTCCGAAACCTCCAGAACGGACAGGTGGCGAACTTCAGCGTCGCGACCTCCGAGACCTGGAAGGACCGCGACGGCGAGCGCCAGGAGCGCACCGAGTGGCACAACATCACCGTCTGGAACGAGAAGACGATCGAGTTCGTCGACAAGTACTTGAAGAAGGGCGACATGGTTCGCCTGGAGGGCAAGATCCAGTCGCGGAAATACGACGACAAGGATGGCAACGAGCGCACCGCCTTCGAGATCGTGATCCCGAAATTCGCGCCGATCGACGCGCTGATGAAGCTGTCGTACGACAACGACAACGGCAACGGCGGCGGCAACTCGCGTGGCAGCAGCCGCTCCAACTCACGCGATCGCGACGATGACCGCGGTGGCGACAGCCGCTCCTCGTCGAGCCGTTCGTCCCGCTCCTCCCGCGATGATGATCGCGGTGGCCGCGACGATGACCGCGGTGGCAGCCGCGCTTCGAGCCGCAGCTCGCGTCGCGACGACCGAGACGATCGCGGTGGCGATGACCGCGGTTCGCGCGGTGGAAACAACAGCCGCCGCGACAACAACGACATGGATGATGACATCCCGTTTTAACGAACGGCTGTCGGTGCTGGACCGAATGAGGTTCGGCTACATCTGAGCTTCCCCCGTGCGGGGAATATGAAGGGGCGCCCCTCTTGGTTTGGCGTGCAAGGGGCGCCCTTTCTTTGTCTGATCAGTTGCATGAATGCAAACACCGGAGCGAGAATGAGAACCGATTCCATGGGCGGAGTGACGCTCAACGACTTCACGCGGATGCTGGAAGATGCCGCCCGTCAGCAGGGCTTCGTCCTGGTCGACAGCGCCGAGCTACCGCCATTCAACAACGATAACGACGAGGACTTCGACGGCGACGAGACCTTCGACGGACCGAACGAGGACATCTTCGACCAGATCATCGCCGAGGCGATGCTGGAGGCCGACGAAGAGCTGGCTGCTCAGATCGACCGCGCCCACAAGCGCGAAGCCGTCGCTCAGCTCGGGCGGATCATCGAGGGCATCTCGATCCTCGCAAGCGTCCAGGCCGATCTGGTCAAGGCGCTGGTGGAGGACTGAGATGGCTCGCAACCGAACCGTCCTCGAAGTCGATACCGGCGCGCTCGGCGAATATTACGACTGGCTCCAGGCCGCCTCCAACGGCGACGTCCTGATCTACTGGCAGGGCGACCTCCAGTACGACCGCCAGGTCGTGATCCCCGAGAGCGATGTTCTGCGCACGGCCGACCGCCAGCGCATCAACATGCTCAACGTCATCGCCGACCGCATCATGCGTGATGCCAAGGCGGGCGAGCTGTCGCTGACCCAGTTCCGGATCGGTGAGAGCATCTACGAGTACCGCGCCACCCGTCGCCGGCAGTCCTACCCTGGCCAATCGAAGGTCTCGGAAACCCCGCATGACAACCTCGTCCTCGCTTGAGGATCGCATCACGGCTCTCGGCTGGCTCGCCCATGGTGGTGAGCTGGCCGTTGGCCTGAAGGGCGATCGCGCAAAACACAGTGACGTCATCTGGCAACTCCTAGAGGAAGCTGTCGCGGTGATCGACAAGACTCCAGACAATGAGCGGCGCTGGCTGACGTCCGGCAACCGGTCAGGTGGCTGGAACATGATCGGCATGACCCGTGCGGATCTGCAAGAGATCGAACGTATCCGCTTGTTGAGCGCGATGAAGCCCTATGACGGAACAACAAAGACATCACCCCAGCGCAACGACGTCGACCGAGCCCTTGGTGTCCTTGGCTGGATGCGTTGGTGCAATGCTGCGCGCCTGGCAGATCGACTTACCAAGGCAGCTATCGCGCTGGCTCGCGGCGGGGACAAGGAAGGCGTTCACCGGCTCTACTGCCCCACCCGCAAGCCAAACCGCCAGAACATCACCGAGATCCGAACGCGAACCGTTGGCTTCATCCTGACCGGACTGAAGAACGAGATGCAGATCGTGCCGGCGGAGGGCCTCGCATTCCGTGAGGTCCACAATGTCGCGTAGCCAGGAAGAGACGGAGGCGTACCTGCGCCTCCAGTCCGCCCATCGTGTCTACCAGGGCACGATCAAGCGGTGGGAAGGCTCCTACCTCGCCGGCAACACTGGCGAGATCGAGCTGGCGCTGAGCGCCACCTTCGACGCCCACCAAGCAGTGATGGATCGAGCGCAGGACCTGCTCGATGCGCAGATGCGGCAGGACCGCATCGATCCCCGGACAAGGAGATCGTTTTGAGGAGAAGAGAGGTCGTCATCGACACCGAGACCACGGGGCTCGACCGCAAGGTCGACCGCGTGATCGAGATCGGCTGCGTCGAGCTGGTCGACCTCATGCCCACGGGTCGCAACTACCACAAGTACGTTAATCCCCAGGGCAAGAAGGTTCATCCTCAGGCCTTCAAGATCCATGGCATCGGCGACGTCTTCCTGTCGACGAAACCAACCTTCAAGCGGATCGTGGACCGGTTCCTCGAATACATCGGCGATGCGCCGCTGGTGGCGCATAACGCCGCGTTCGACATCGGCATGCTGAACGAGGAGCTGGACCGGCTCGGCTATGCTCCACTGAAGAACGAAGTGATCGACACCCTGGAGATGGCGAAGAAGGCCAAACCCCGGGCGCGTCACACGCTCGATGCGCTTTGCTCCACCTACGACGTCGACAATTCGAAGCGTAAGGAGCACGGCGCCCTGCTCGACGCCGGACTCCTCGCGGAGGTCTACGTCGAGATGCTCGGCGGCAGACAGTTCGGCATGGATCTGAACGTCGCCACTGAAGAAGAACCTGAAACTGTCCGGCCCCTCATTCGGCCCCGCCCTATTCCGCTGGCGCCAAGGGTGACCAACCAGGACTGCGCGGCACACGCCGCATTCGTCGAAACCCTCGGTGATAAGGCCATCTGGCTGGATTACCGCGCCTAATCGTTTGCTTGAACGCAAGGAGATTTGCAAATGCAACCGCCCAGCTATCGCCGCACCGGCCACATCGGCATGTCCGAAGAGGCACGCAAGGCGCGCATGTCGTCCATCGGTGGATCGGACGCCAAGATCATCATGTCAGGCGACCAGAAGGCGATCGAACGTCTCTGGCGCGAGAAGCGCGGCGAGATCCCGCCGCTCGACATGAGCGAGGTCATCCTCGTCAACCTCGGCAATCTGACCGAGCCACTCAACGCCGACCTCTTCGAGAAAGAGACCGGCTGGTGGGTCACCGACGAGCAGCGCAAGGTCCACTACCCGGAGTGGGACAAGGCGCATACCACGCTTGACGGCCTCGTGCGCGAGACGCCGACCTCTGACCCGTTCGCGGTAGTCGAGTTCAAGTTCATGTTCCCGTTCGGCTTCGACATCGAGAAGGCGATCGAGAAGTACTACCCGCAGTGCCAGCACAACATGATGGTGACTGATCAGCCGGTCGCCTACCTATCGATCCTGACGGGTGCTGCGCAGTGGTACAAAGCCGAGATCGAGGCAGACGTCTTCTATCACTCCGAGCTGCTCAAGGCTGAGCAGGAGTTCTGGAAGTGCGTCGAGACCGGGCAGATGCCTGGCACGCCGGAGATCGTGGTGCCGCTCGTCGACCGCATCCGCGTGGTCGACATGAACCAGAGCAACGAGTGGGGCGAGCACGCCGAGTGGCTGAAGAAGACGGCCACGGCGGCGAAGAAGCACGAGTCCTCCAAGAAAGCGATCAAGAACCTGATGCCGGCCGACGCCAAGGAAGCGTCCGGCAAGGGCGTGACGGTGAAGCTGTCGAAGGACGGCAAGCTGCTGATCGACATCGACAAGGACCAAGTCAAGAAGATCGACGAGGAACTGGGGATCTTCCCGCCTCCGTCGAAGAAGTCGTCGTCGAAGCCCCGGAAGAAGAAGGGCGACAACGACAACAACAAGGACACGGCGGAGGCGGCGTAACCGCCTCCCCTTCACCATCACCAACGAGGACGAGCGATGAGCACCAACGACAATCTCGCAATCTGGAACGAGGTCGAGCGCACCGACCCCGAGTACACCAAGCAGTTCAGCCGCGGCGGCGGTTTCAAGGGCACGGCGACCAACGCCACCTACCTGATCAAGAAGGCCACCAAGATGTTCGGCCCGATCGGCATCGGCTGGGGTTGGAACATCATCGAGGAGACGTACCAGCCCGGCCAGGACAAGGACATCGTCCACGTCCTGCGCATCAAGCTCTGGTACGAGTGGAACGGCAAGCGCGGCGAGATCGAGCACTTCGGTCAGACCCAGTTCGTAGGCAAGAACCGCAACGGCTACTTCACCGACGAAGAGGCGCCCAAGAAGTCGCTGACCGACGCGCTCTCCAAGAGCCTGTCGACCCTGGGCTTTGCGGCGGACATCCACCTCGGCATGTACGACGACAACGGCTACGTCCGCGATCTGAAGGCTGACTTCCGGGACGAGGACGAGTTCGCCAACGACAACAAGCGCGGTGGCGATCGTCGCGATGACCGGCCGGCGCAGAAGGACGAGGGCTCTGCCCCTGCCCTGACCGCCCAGGAAGCGGACGCGATCATCGACAAGTGGGAGAAGGCGATCAAGGAATGCGCGACCAACAAGGACGTGCTGACCCTGGTCGGATCGGAGGACTTCAAGACCGATCTCGCCAAGCTCCACGTCGATGACGAGAAGTTCCTGCGCAAGAAGGCCAACGACCGCTCGAAGGAGCTGAAGGCCAACCGGGACAACAAGTCCGACGCGGCATGACCCCGGCCGAGGCCTACGTCCAGTTGGCCTCATGGGGGATCAATCTGGCTCAGAGCCCATCAGGCCTTCGGGACTGGTGGGCGACTGAGCGTGTCCGTCGCGAGCAGTACGGACTCTCGCAAGAGCAGATCGATCTCCTCGTCGAGGCTTGCAAGGAGCGGATCGCCATCTTGGAAGAGATGGCGACCGATAACCCTCAACCGCAACCGAAACAGAGAAGAGCGCGGGCGCCACGTCGCCGAGCGGCTATTTGAACCGATGACCAGAGCATGAGCAAGGCCAACAGCAAGTCCAACAACCCTTGGATCTACGTCATCAAGAACGAGGACGGGCTTCTGCAACCCTACGCGAACTACGACCGCGAGGCGTTCGAGCAGATGCCCTTCAACAAGGTGCTGCGGGTCAATGTGGCCCAGCAGCGCAGCCAGCCGCGTCACCGGCTGTACCGCGTCCTGCTCCGGCAGGTCGTGAAGAACACCGACATGTTCGTCAGCGAGGACAGCCTCCACAAGACGCTTCTCCTTGGCTGCGGCGTCACTGAGCCGATCATGACCACGACCGGCGAGATCATCATGGTCCCCTCGTCCACCGCGTACGACGCGATGAAAGAGGAGACGTTCAAGGCCTACTTCGACGGAGCCGTGAACATCATCAGCACCCACATCATCCCGGGAGTCGACATCGACGAGCTGCTCGACGAGGCCCGGGCTGAAGCCAACTTCAAGGAAGCCGCCTAATGGACCTGATCGACCACGAACCCAACGACATCAAATTCATCGGCCACTATCTCGACGAGGACGGTGTCGTCGCCGACGTCTTGGCGCGCGTCTCCGCCGATCCGGTGGCCATCGAGCGCTGGCTCGACCCCAAGAGCTGGGGCTTTCCGCTGCACGCCAGCGCCGTCACGCTCAAGGCTCTGCCCGAGCACGCCGGCTGCCTGATGTTCGCCGCAATGGGCATCAGGAACTTCTACGGGATGTGGCATGCGGACAATCCGCACACCGCCTTCGGGCTCGAGGACGACGTCCAGATCGAGGACGGTATCATCACCGACCCCCGATATCCGGACAACCTCTCCTTCCGCGTGATCGAGCGGGTCAAGGAAGAGCTGCACAAGCTGGTTCCGGAGGTTGCGTGATGCAGTACTACTGGCCGCGCATTGGCGATTGGGAAGGTTGTTTCGTCACCTACATCGTCAAGCTGGAAGCGTGTCCGTCGCACGGCGATTGGATCGTGCCCGGCACCTATCACGACCCGGAGTTCGCCTGATGCCGGGTAAGAGCAATGCTCCGTATCTCGATGTCGTCAGACAGTGCGTCGAGAGCATCAACTTCTACAAGCAGAACGGCATGCCCGCTGAGGACGCGGGCGTGCTGATGACCACGCCGAAGGGCTGGAAGGCGCCTCCGAAGTTTCCCCGCGGGGAGATCTTCCAGGTCAAGCCTGACGGCACCCGTATCCGCCGCCTCCCTGCCCTGAGGCTCATCGCCTGGTTCGTCGGAGCCGGCATCGTCAAAGCCATCTATGAGGATCGAAATGACTTCGCAATCGACACCAACGACGGAACAGCGCCCCTCCCACCGAGCGATCCACATGGCGGTCCGAAACATCCTGTTCAACGAGATGGGGCTGAGCCGGGAGGCGATCCACAACCAGGTCGAAGCTGAGATCACGGGCGTCACCAACCGGCGCTTCCGCGATCTCGAAGAGGTCGAGGGCTACATCCTCCGCGCCATCAGCAAGGTCGTCTACGGTCGGTACAGCGCCGACCGCATCAGGAAGATGATCGAGGATCAGGTTGGCAAGTGCGTGTCCGCCTACGTCAAGAAGCAGGTCGACGAGATCCTGGGCGACAAGCTGAAGATCGAGATCAAGGCGTGAAACGCATCCTGAAGCACGAACAGACCGTCACCTTCGACGGCGAGGACGGGGAGAAGCTGCGGGTGTCCTACGACAACCGCGGCGAACCCTACCGCCAGGGCGTCTCGCTCTGGCTCGAGTCCGGCTCCACCATGCAAGGCGTCTTCATCGACGAGAACGAAGTCCGCCGGCTGCAGAACCTTTTCGACATCCTCTTCCCAAGGAAACAGCGCGATGAACCCCAAGCTACTCCCCGCCAACGATGATCTCCCCGGCCAGATCAGCAGAATCGTCGAGGAGGCCGGCGAGACCCTCCAGGCGATCGGGAAGGTCGAGAGATTTGGCATCCAGAGCTATCACCCTGCCGGCGGGCAGAACAATGCCGCTCACCTCCTCTCGGAGCTGGCTGACCTGCGTCATGCCATCTCGGCGGCCGAGCAAAACCTGACCGATCACGCCAAGATCATTCTCCTCCACGGGGACCAGAAGCACGAGCTGCACTGGACCAGCACGCTGATCACGACGCGGGAGTTGCGCGATCTGATCGGCGACGAGGATCACGACAACGACAACGACTTCAACGCCGAGCACAAGGCGATCGCGGTCTGCGCCGGCCAGTGGCACCGCGAAGGCCTCGAATGGCGGTTCTACGTCGACCCTGAGCTGGACTGATGGCTGAGGTCGGCCTTGACGAATGGGCGAGCTGGCGTTGCATCCACGACAGCAGCAAGTTCTGCCCTCCGGAGGGATGCCCGAAGAGCTACGGCTGCGCCCGCGATGACGGGTGGAAGCCCGGCCTTCCGACACCTGACGGCGCCCTCGGGAGAGTGCCGCTTCCGCTCCCCGAACCGTAGCACCTTTTCTTGACGGTTTGCTTGAATGCAAATAGACAGCGGGCATGCAAACAGTCCTCGATCTCGCCCCACCTCCAGGCTTCCGGAAGGCCATCCCGGTCACCGTGAAGCTGGAGGTTGTCATTAGACAGCACAGCCTCTGCACCAAATGCGGCAAGCGGCTGGGCAAGCTCGACGACACGCAATTCGACCACGTCCCCGCGCTGCAGCTGCGCTGCTGGGACGCTGAAGCCAAGGACACGACTCCGAGGGCGAACGATCCCGAGTTCATCCAGGCAAAACACGCCGACTGTCATGCGCAGAAAACCTTCGGCTCGAAGGACGAGCTGACGCGCGGTGACGTCACTGAGATCGCGCGGACGAAGCGCATCGCGAAATCAACCGAGGAATTCCGGCGCAAGATGCTGGCGAAGGTCGATCCGGATGCACCGGAGCCTGCGCAGCCGAAGCGCCCGAAGAAGAAGTGGCCATCACGGCCATTTCCGAAGAGGGGGAAGAATGGAAGCCCACGTTCGAGAGGTGAAGAAGGAGGTCCAGAAGCTGAAGGATAGTGGGGAGATCGAAGCGTTCGAACTCGCCCATGACAAGAGACACCACAGGGTTCGCTTCCTGGTCAAGGGCAAGTGGTTTTCCGTGCCCTTCGCAGCGTCCCCGAGAACCCCATACGCCAACAACTTCACTCGGCAACAGATCCGAAGAGTCATTCGATCCTTGCCCTGACGTTTGCATGAATTCAAAGAGGAGAGACTAGATGAGATCAGTCGACGACACCCACATGGGAATGCTGAAGGCGTTCCACTTCCTGCTCGCCCGCCGCAACAATCCGCCCCCGCCGAAGCGCAAGCACACCTACGAGACCGCCGGGACCGTCGTGCATGCCTCGCGCCGCCTGCTCCCTGCTGAGCGTTCGAAGGTGGCCGGCCTCGTCGCGCAGCTCGCGGTGCTCGATCCCCACACCGATGGCGATCAGATCAAGGACATCCTGAAGCAGCTCGGCGCGCAGCCCGTGAAGTTCGTTCCGGTCAAGCGCGAGACGCCGATCTCGACTTCGAAGACCTACCCCTACCGCTCCAAGAAGCGCGGCGGCTGAGACCGCCCTGGACCCACGGAGACTCCGATCTCCGTGGCGTCCCCCTGCTCACCCAAAATGTAAGAGGCCCAATAATAATGCTGTTCGAAGAGCAGATCGCCAGAAAGCCGAACCTGTATCCTTGGACCCAGGAGTTCATTGACAGGATCTGGGCCGGCTTCTGGACGCCAAACGAGTTCGACTTCAAAGCCGACTACGGCCAGTTCAAGACAGAGCTGACCGACCAGGAGCGGCAGGTCATCGTTCGCACCCTCTCCGCCATCGGTCAGGTCGAGATCGCCGTGAAGCGCTTCTGGGCGCAGCTCGGCAACAACTTCCCCCATCCGTCCATGTCCGATCTCGGATACTGGATGGCGGCGACCGAGGTCACTCACAACCTCGCCTACGAGAAGCTTCTGGAGACGCTGCGCCTCGGCGACGTGTTCGAGCAGAACCTCAAGGAGCCGGTGGTTCGCAACCGCGTCGACTATCTGCGGAAGTATCTCGATCGGGTCTACACCGACGACAAGAAGCAGTTCGTCTACGCTATCATCCTCTTCACGCTCTTCGTGGAGAACGTGTCGCTGTTCAGCCAGTTCTACGTCGTGCTCTGGTTCAACCGCTTCAAGAACGTCCTAAAGGACACCGCCCAGCAGGTCCAATACACCCGCAACGAGGAGATGCTTCATGCCCAGGTTGGCATCAAGCTGATCCACACACTGCGCGAGGAGTATCCGGAGCTGTTCGACGCCGATCTCGAAGCCCGCGTCCTCGAAGAGTCCAAGGTCGCCTATCAGGCCGAGAAGGACCTGATCACCTGGATGATCGGCGACTACAACGACAGCAAGATCTCCGCCGAGATCCTGCACGGCTTCGTCCAGAACCGCCTGAACGACTCGCTGCATGCCATCGGCTTTGCAGTCCCCTTCGTCGTCGACAAGTCCATCGCCGAGACCACCCGGTGGATGGATGAAGAGTCCTACGGGAACAACATCGTCGACTTCTTCCACAAGCGCCCGGTCGATTACGCCAAGAAGAACCGGGTCTACACCACCGAGGACCTTTTCTGATGCACAGATGGCTCAACGACGACTCCAGGACCTTCCTGGAGCGCGGATACCTGCAACCCGGTCAGTCGGCCGAGCAGCGCATCCGTGAAATCGCCGACACCGCAGAGACCATCCTCGGCATGACCGGCTTCGCCAAGAAGTTCGAGGACTACATGCACGCGGGGTACATCTCCCTGTCGAGCCCGGTCTGGTCGAACTTCGGCACCGATCGCGGCCTGCCGATCTCCTGCAACAACTCCTACTTCGAGGACACGACCGAGAGCATCCTGCTCAAGACGGCCGAGATCGGGATGCAAACCAAGTTCGGCGCCGGCACCAGCGCGTTCCTGGGCGCCCTGCGTCCCCGTGGCGCACCGATCCGCGGCGGCGGGGCCTCGTTCGGCCCGATCCACTTCATGGAGATGCTGGAGACCACGACCAACATCATCAGCCAGTCCACGGTCCGCCGTGGATCCTGCGCCGTGTACCTGCCGGTCGAACACCCTGATATCCATGAGTTCCTCGACTGCCGCGAGGAAGGCTCGCCGATCCAGCGCCTGTCGCTGGGCGTGTGCATCTCCGACGCCTGGATGAAAGCCATGGTGGCCGGCGACCAGGAGAAGCGGAAGCTCTGGATGCGCATCCTGCAGAAGCGCTTCGAGACGGGCTACCCGTACATCTTCTGGACCGACACCGTGAACAACGGTGCGCCCGAGGTCTATCGGAACTATGGGATGAAGATCCATTCGAGCAACCTCTGCTCGGAGATCGCCCTCGCCTCGTCGGCGGAGGAGTCCTTCGTCTGCAACCTCGCCTCGATGAACCTGCTCTGGTTCGACGAGTGGAAGAAGACCGACGTCGCTCAGACGCTGGTCTATTTCCTCGACGCGGTCATGAGCGAGTACATCGAGAAGACCGAAGACGTCCCGCTGATGCAGACGGCGCGCAACTTCGCTATCAGGCAGCGCGCCATCGGCATCGGTTCGCTCGGCTGGCACTCCTACCTGCAGTCGAACATGATCCCGTTCGAGTCCATGCAGGCCAAGCTGCTGAACACCAGCATCCACTCGTTCATGCAGGGCGAGACGCTGGAAGCCAGCCAGCGCATGGCGAAGGAGTACGGTGAGCCCGACCTGCTGAAGGGCTACGGCCGGCGCCATGTCACGCTGATGTCAATCGCGCCGACCACGTCGTCGTCGTTCATCCTGGGCCAGGTGTCGCCGTCGATCGAGCCGCTCGACAGCAACTACTTCGTCAAGGATCTGCAGAAGGGCAAGTTCACCTATCGGAACCCCTACCTGCAGAAGGTCTTGGCCGATCACGCCAAGGATGACGAGGACACCTGGCGCAGCATCCTGCTCAAGGGCGGGTCGGTCCAGCACCTGGACTTCCTGACCGACAACGAGCGGGCGGTGTTCAAGACCTTCGGCGAAATCTCGCAGCACGAGATCATCGTCCAGGCCGCCGGCCGGCAGAACTTCATCGATCAGAGCCAGTCTCTGAACCTGAAGATCCATCCGGATACACCGCTGCGCGACGTGAACCAGCTGATGATCAGCGCATGGGAGCTGGGCGTGAAGACGCTCTACTACCAGCGCTCGACCAACCCGGCACAGGAATACGTCCGCAACCTGCTCTCCTGCGTCTCCTGCGAGGCGTAGTTGTTCACCGAGCTGGAGATCGTGGAGCGTTGCCTTCTGCTGTTCTCCAAGCCCGGAAGGTGGACGCAGAAGACATGCGCGCGGGACCGGCAGGGTAAGCCGGTCCCCGTGTTCAGCAAGGAGGCGCGATCCTTCGATATCGAGGGAGCCATCCGCCGAGCTGCTGGCGAAGAGGATCGAAGCGCGTACGCGCGCTTCGTGCCCCTAATCAAGGGGCAAGTGCAGAAGCATCCGTTCGACTGGAACGACGTGTCGGGTCGTAACCAAAAGGAGGTTGTCCGGATGTTCGAAGACCTCGCCGACGAATTTCGATTTAGGAGACCTGAGTGAGCGACCTGAAAGAATACAATCTGAGAGGCATCGAGGAATGGCGGGAATACGACTTCGCCGGCCGCGTCTATCGGATCACCAATCCGCAGAAGGTAATGTTCCGTGCTGGCGGCACCACGCACCGCGTCATCGACGCTGAGGGCATCGCGCACTGCGTCCCCGCTCCCGGCGAGCAGGGCTGCGTTCTGCGCTGGAAGGGTGAGGTGATCGCATGACCGCGGCTGTGAACCTCCCCAACGGCGTCACCCTCGCCGACCTCGACGCCTTCGAGAAGGCCGTCGACACCATCGTCGACGTGTCCCACCGCCTCGCCAAGCACTGGTGGATCGACCCAAGGACCGGCGAGGACCTGCGGAAGAACCCGCTGATCGTGCCGACGAAGCTGTTGCTGACCGTCAGCGAGATCTGCGAGGCCATGGAGGGCGACCGCAAGGACGCCATGGATGATCACCTGCCGCAGTTCCCCGCCTTCGCCACTGAGCTGGGCGATGCCATCATCCGGATCGGCGATCTGGCCGGCGCTGTGTCGGCCAAGGTCGGCTCCGCAGCCAAGGCAAAGCTGCTCTACAACGCAACGCGGCCGGACCATAAGGCCGAAAACAGGGTGAAGAAGGGCGGCAAAAAATACTGACAACTTCTTGACTTTTGATTTGCTCGAATGCAAATCGTGCGCAGCAAATAAGGAACGCCAACCCATGGTCGGAGTCTTTTTGGCCAACCACCTACTCGACGGACTGGGGATCTATCTCCTCTGCTCCGCCGTGTTCAAAGGAGCCCGGGGCTACCCGGTTCGACGCTGGTTCTTCTGACCCAGCGTTTGCGTGAATTCAACCCGTTCCAATTGGAACACCAAAGGAGAACTACATGAAGAAACTCATCCTGGCAGCAGCAGCCATCCTGGCGATGTCGGTCGCAGCCCAAGCGGAGCCCGCGAAGTTCCGCCTCTGCACGGGCAACAGCCAGCTCAACTACTTCAAGGCTGGCCACATCCTGAAGTCCAAGTCGTCTGCGGCCCAGGTCGAGGTCGTCGAGACCAAGGGCTCGATCGACAACCTGGACAAGGTCACCAGCGGCGAATGCGACGGCGCGTTCGTGCAGTCCGACGCCCTGCTCGTCTACTCGGCTCGCAACGCCAAGGCGATCTCGTCGCTGGAGCGCGCCGGCATCCTCTACCAGGAGCAGGCTCACATGATCTGCAACCGCAACGTCAACTTCGGTCGCATGGTCGACCTGAACCAGTCCCACACGGTTGCGATCGGTCCGGACGGATCGGGCGCCAACACCACCTGGGCTGCGTTCGTGATGGCCGACAAGGCCCGCTACGGCAAGGTGAACACCGACACCCGCTCGGGTCTCCGCGCTCTGTCCGCTGTCGCTGACGGTTCGCAGGTCCAGTGCGCCCTGATCGTCACCGCCCTGAACAGCCCGTTCATGAAGGTCGACGCCCAGAAGCTGGGTGACCGCGTTGTGCTCGTCGGCACCGATGACCGCGACATGACCAAGGGTGCGAAGGATGCCCGCGGCCAGTACGTCTACACCTACGGTGAGATCCCGGCCGGCACCTACCCGGCGATCCAGCCGTCCGGCACGGTCTACGGCACCAAGGCGATCGGCACGATCCAGCTCGACGCTGTCTTCGTCACCAACAACGCCTGGATCGATGCTCACGACCGTGAGTACGACGCCCTCCTCCGCGCCTTCGCCAACGCAAAGCCGGAAATCGCGAAGCTCGCTCAGCCGCAGTAAGCGGTAGGCACGACGGTCGCCCCTCCGGGGGGCGGCCGTTTCCTTTTTCATTAGGCAATTTTCCAGGAGAGAGAAGTGACCGACGAAGCAGTGACCGACGAGAAGAGGCTCGAGTTCGCGACGCAGGCCAGACAGCTGCTGGCCCTGTTCAATGAACCGTTCTGGGGCGCGACCCGCGAGCAGACCGACGAGATGCATCTCGCTGACTATTGCGAGACGCTTGCCAAAGGCCGGACTGATCTCGGCTTGGCGGAAGAGACGGCGATGCACGCTGTCATGGGACCTGGCGACATCGTCTACGCCTTCACCGGCAACACACCGAATGCCGGCGATCGCGCGAAGGCGATGGTCGGCTTCATCAACACGATGCCGTTCCTGCTCGATGCGCTCGAAGAGCTGATCGATCTGAAGCGGACTCACTCTGCCCGCGTCACCGAGCTGATCACCCACAACTCCGAGCAGCTCATGGAGAACAGGGCGCAGCGCGACACGATCCGTCAGCTCAAAGCGACTGTCGCTTTCCTGATGCAGCAGATCCCGGGGGTGCAGGCAGCATGATCGTGTTGGATGACTGGCGCGAGGTTGCGGTCCTCGCGTTCATCGCCGTGCTGCTGTTGGCGCTCGTCGCAATCTTCACGGACGCCACTGAGCCGACCTGTCCCGCAGGATCGCATGCGCAACACACTCGAAGCGGCTGGTACTGCGTCGTTCCGCCGCAACAATCCAAGTGATGAAATCGAATTGAAGGAACTGCATGACCATCTCTGCAAAGAAGATTCTCCACAGCATCACGCCGTGGGGAAAGGAACTGAAAACGGTGCTTGCGCGATATCCACGGTTCATCCATGCAGAAGAACTGACGCACCGCATCCTGAGCACGTCACCCGAAGAAATCGTAGTTCAAGCGATCGCCGATGGATTGATGTACGACCGCAACCTCTCTCGCAATGCATCCAGCTCACGCGCGATACCGGTCAAGCGGTTGATCGACGACATCCTGTTCGACACAGCGATGCCGATCTCCTGGGGCAAGAACCAGCGTGGCATGCAGGCAGGCGCCGAGCACAACGCTTCCGTCTCGATGCGCGTTCCGGGCTACAAGGATGGCTCCGACGCCCTGGAGATCATCGAGGTCAACTTCACACGCGAAGAGGCTTGGTTGCATCAGCGAGACCAGGCCATCGCGATGGCTCGCGCCTATGATGACGCCGGCTATCACAAGCAGATCGTCAACCGACTGCTGGAGCCGTTCGCGCACATCAACGTCCTAATCACCGCTACCGAGTGGGACAACTTCTTCGAACTGCGCGACCACAAGGATGCCCAGCCGGAGATCGAGGCGCTGGCGAAGGCGATCAAGGGTGCGTTCGAGGGCAGCGTTCCGGAAACGCTTCAGCCCGGCGAGTGGCACCTCCCCTTCGTGACCGACTACGAGAAGGAATGGCTGGATCTGGAGACCCAGAAGAAGGTCTCCGTCGCCCGCTGTGCCCGCACCTCGTACCTAACGCATGAAGGAAAGCAGCCGCTGGTCCACAAGGACCTGCAGCTCTACCACGACCTGGTCGGCGCCCGTCCGCTTCACGCTTCGCCGGCAGAGCATCAGGCCACACCGGACGTCTGGAGCGATCCCGACTACGCGGGTGAGTTCCGCTGGGCTCAGCCCGAGCTGCACGGCAACCTGGTCGGCTTCGTCCAGAACCGGAAGATCATCGAGAAGGTGATCGCATGAAGGTCGCGCAGGCCTATTACTCGACCGCGGTCGAGCACAAGGAGATGCCAGGGTGTTACCTGGCGACCTTCGCGATCCCAGGTGATGCCCCGGCTTGGGTCCTGGATACGGACGGGAAGCCGAAGACCTTCAAGCGACCCGACGATGCAGAACTGGCAGGCTTTAAGGTGATGGTCGCGAAGCTCAACCGGGCTCGCGACGTCCAGAGCTTCCACACCAGGAACGGCTTCAAGCGGAGGGGCGGCATCAAGGTCTTCCGCTCCTCCGAGCCGGAGCAGAAGCACACCGTCGAGTCGGTGTTTGGGAGGAAGCCATGAGCGGTGAGCACTGGATGAACGTGACCACTATCGACGACCAATGGGAGGTCGAGATGGACGCCTATCGAGACCCCTCCTCCCGCGGAGCATGGCGACACCGGCCGATCAGCTTCAGCGGCATCACCACAGACTGGATACCCGGGCGACCGCCGAGCGGCCCCTACGCGAAGAAAGACTGAGACCATGACCCAGACGACCGAAGTGACGCAGGACAACGAGGACGGGATCAGACCGATGATCTCGATGTCCCAGGTCCTCAAGCGGATCCCGTTGAGCCGATCGACGATCGAGCGGAAGGTGAAGGAAGGCACCTTCCCTCAGTCCTACCCGATCGCGCCAATGCGCGTTGGCTTCTTCCTCGACGAGATCGTCGAATGGCAGAAGCAGCTAGTCGAGAAAGCGGCTGCGAAGGCAGCGTGAGCAAGAGGCCGGGTGATCCCCGGCCTTTTTCTTTTGTGGATTCGACTCAAGAAAATTGCGGACCCCGTGCGGACCCCAGGCTATATTTGCTTCCACGCTGTTTTTGGCCAGCGTCAGAAGTGCCTGATTTTGTTGAAGGATTTGGTCGGGGCACGCGGATTCGAACCGCGGACCTGCAGTACCCAAAACTGCCGCGCTACCAGGCTGCGCTATACCCCGAATGTCCAGCGAGCCCTGTCGATACACGCTTCCCAAAGCGCCAGCAAGCGTCCTAAAGGCGCCGGCAAGGCCGGGAAGGCCCTACCGGACGGCTCTATTTGCTGCCGAACAGCGGGTGGCCGACGCGGTCGCCGGGGCGGATGCCGTATTTCTGCGCCGTTCCCGCCACCACCTCCAGAACGGCCCGCGCGGGGCCCTTGGACGAGATGATCTTGGTCGACAGCGGCTCGGTGTTCTCGGCAATGCGCAGGATGCGGCCGTCGGCGCGGATGAAGATCATGTCGAGCGGGACATAGGTATTCTTCATCCACATCGACACTTCCTGCTCGGGATTGAAGTCGAACAGCATGCCTTTGCCGTCGGCCAGCTCCTTGCGGTACATCAGGCCGGTCTGCTTCTCCTCCTCGGTCGTTGCCATCTCCACCGAGAACACCTGCACGCCGCTTTTGGTGACGATCTCGAGCGGCTGGAAGCTCGCGGCTCGGACAGGTCCGCCCGCCACGACAACGCCGGCGATGAGCAGGATGGCGGCAAGCCAGCCCTTCGCAACGGACCAGACAGCCTTTCGATCAAGATTCATGGGATGGCACTCAGGGCGTGGGAATGGAACAGTCCTACGCGGCGACCGCCCGAAAAGCCAGAGGCGCGCCGGTCAGCCGGCGCGCCTCTGCTCACGATTGCGGGAATTGGCGATCCTGCCGCCGCTAGTGCGACTGCAGTCCGGGCGATCCGGTCTCGGGATGGATCTCGGCCGCCATCATGCCCTTGGAACCAGGCCCGAAGCGGACCAGGACATATTGGCCGGGGCGCAATTCGGTCATGCCGAAGCGGCGCAGCGTCTCCATGTGCACGAAGATGTCGGGCGTGCCCTCGCCGCAGGTCAGGAAGCCGAAGCCGCGCAGCCGGTTGAACCATTTGACCTGGGCCCGCTCCAGCCCGCTGGTCGGGGTGACCGTGACGTGGGTGCGCGGCGGCAGCATCTGCGCCGGATGGATCGCGGTCGACTCATCCATTGAGACCACGCGGAAGGCCTGGTAGCCCTTCGCGCGCTGGATGCATTCGACGACGATGCGCGCCCCCTCATACGCGGTCTGGAAGCCGTCGCGTCTAAGCACGGTGACATGCAGCAGCACGTCCGGCCAGCCATTGTCGGGAACGATGAAGCCGTAGCCCTTCGACGCGTCGAACCATTTGATGACGCCGTGGACTTCGACGAGGTTGGCGCTGGCCTCGCCAAGGCCGGTGAACGGGCTGAGCCCGCTCTCGCGGCCGCTGCCGTGCTCGCCCGGCGTCATGCGCCCCGGCGACGTGCCCTGTCCGGGAACTCCAAGCTTTTTGGACTCAAATCCGTCCGACGACCCCATAACCCCGGACCCCACACTGCCATGCAACCCGCCACATTGGCGGCGCTCGAATCAAGCGTCTTAAGAGAATGTTCTCAATTCGACGCGACGCGAATCTTTCGACTCAAAAGATAACACTCCCGGTTGCGGCGCATAGACAAAAAAGAGATTCGCCGGAACCTATGAACAGCTTGCACAGCCGCGAATCAAACTAACGCCTCAATTGCCGACAAAGGGTCCGAGCGTTTCGCCGATGTCGTGGCGGATGACGAGGTCGGCGATGTCGTCCTGTTCGGTCGGCTCGCGATTGATGATCACCAAACGTGCACCCGCGCGCTTCGCCATCATCGGAAAGCCCGCTGCCGGCCACACCACGAGCGAGGAACCGATCGCGATGAAGAGGTCGCAGGCGCGCGACAGCGCGGTTGCGCGCTGCATCTCCTCCTCCGGCATCATCTGGCCGAACGAGATCGTGGCGGTCTTCACCGGCTCGTCGCACTCGGTGCAGTTGGGAGCGCCGTCCTGGTCGAATCGGCGCTTCACCCAGTCGAGCTGATAGGTCTGCCCGCATCCGACGCATCGCGCATAAGTAGTATTTCCGTGAAGTTCAATCACGTGCTCGTGCGCGAAGCCCGAGACCTGGTGCAGATTGTCGATGTTCTGGGTGATGACTGCGGGGACCTTGCCGGCGCGGTAGAGCGAGGCGAGCGCGCGATGGCCGCGGCCGGGCCTTGCCGCCGCGAAGGTCTCCTCCATCGCGAAGCGCCGGCGCCAGGATTCGTCGCGGGCCTCTTGGCTCGCAACGAATTCGTCGAACGGGATCGGACGGTTGCGCGTCCAGATGCCGCCCGGCGAGCGGAAGTCGGGGATGCCGCATTCGGTCGAGATGCCGGCACCGGTGAACGGTACGATGGTCTTCGCCTCGGCGATCATGTCGCCGAGACGTTCAACGCCGCTGCGAAGATCCGATGCAATCAATCGCACGCCTCCCGCTTTGGTCTTGCGCTAGCTGCAAGATGCGCAAGCGACAAGATTGTTGACGCTGTTATCAACTGCGAACGCAGGCGCGCTCGGCAATTTTTTCCGCCCATCGCATATCACAATCCTGCAATGCCTCCTCCCCATTGACGCCCCAATCAGAAGCGCCAATGCATGTGTTATGCGACTCAAGGCCCGGTGCGGCGGCAGCGCTTGAGGACACTCGTAAACACGACCCTGTAAAAACAACCCGAGTAACATCGTCCAAGTGTGAACAGAGGGGATGGACATGACCGAAGACGAACAACGCAAGATCCGTGAACGCGAAGAGATCGCCGCCCGTGTCGCCGCCTTCCGTGCCACCCAGGAGAAGTTCAAGCGCGAGCGCGAAGAGTATTTCGTGTCGACGCTTGAGAACGCACGCAAGGTCGAGCGACCCTCGCTCTGGCCGTAGCACGCGCCTGATCGCCACGCATGAAAAAAGCCCGGAGCATCGCTCCGGGCTTTTCACTTACCCCCGCCGTTACCAGTGACGGTAATAGTGGCGGCGATAGTAATACGGTCCGTCGCCATAATAGGCGTACGGGCCAGGTCCGTAATAGTAGCCCGGGCTGTCATAATAGCCGTAGCCAGGGCCGTAATAGCCGTAGGGGTGGGACGCCGCGATCGCGCCCGCGGTGATCGCGCCGGCGGCAAGACCGAACGCGAGGCCCGGGCCGATGCCGCGGCCGCGCGCCTCGGCAGGCGCAGGCGCCGCCACCGCGGTCACGCCGACGGCTGCGACGGTGGCCAGAACTGCCAGTGTCTTTTTCATGAGCTCCTCCTTCGCGTCTGGGGTGACAACGCGAGTGCCGTTTGATGGTTGCGCGCGGCGCGGAACCGGAGCCGGTCAAAAAAAATCGATGCGAGGCGGAACGAAATCGCCGTGCGGCGGTTGGAATTGCAAGTGCGAAGCCTCCGCTATCCGGTGAAGGCCCAGCACGAAAGCCCCGTCAGTATCCTCCGCGATGCTGGCGGGGTTTTTGTTCCACGGGAGCAAATGGGCAGCAGAGAACAACGGCTGCCAGCGGGGCGGAAGGCCGAGGAGGAAGGATTGCCGATATCCGCTTTGCTTGCCCGGATCCGCCGGCTCGTTCCCGGATCCGGCGATCGACATTACGACGAGATCGTCCGCAGTTTCGGTGTCGGCGCGCTGCGCCCGCCGCCGACGCCGATGAGCGACGGCGAGCTGGCGCGGGCCATCGCCGAGTTCCTCAGGGAACAGCCCTCCTCCGAGTCCGTCGCGACCCTCGGCCGGCGGCTCGATCCCTCCTCCAGGCTCTAGGCGGACTTCTTGCTAGGCGGATCTCTTTTGCGCGAGCCGGGAACAAGCGCCGCGCATGCAAGTTGAGGTTGTCTTCACGCAAGTGAGGTCCGACATGTTCGACATGCCCGTGTGGCTCGAAGTCTTGCTCAACCTGTCCGGCTATGCCGGCTTCGTCGCGCTCGCGAGCCGCGGCACCTCGTGCCCGCGCGCAGCGGCCGACGACCGGATCGGTAGTGACGAGCGCTAGTTGGTGTGCGGCGCCTGGCCTGCCGTGCGCACCAGCCGGTCGGCCTTGACCGCGACGCGCGTGTCCTCGGCTTGCTGCCGCAGCGAAAAACTGATCAGCACGAAAGCGAGACAGAACAGCGTGCCGACGATCGCAACGCGCCGGTAGGTGTGGCGGTCGCCTTGATAAAAGGACGGCTCTGAAAAAGGTGTCATGGCAAAGTGGCTTCTTGGCAAAGTCGTTTCTTGTCGTTGCCAGACACCTACTCCAACCCGCGGCAAGCGCAACGCGATTGGGCTTTTAACCTAACCGAATAGGGTTATCGTTTCCCGCGCAAGCTTTCGTTAGGAGTTGGCGCAGCGCCGTTTGGATCTCGGCGAGCCGCTTGAGGCATCGCGCGATCGCCGAGGCAGGCCCCCCTCGCCGACCGTTTTTGTTCCATCTTCACCTGCATTTCGTTCTCGAAGAACGAATCGGAATCGAAGAAATCGGCGCGGAGCAACTCTTAACGGGTGGTGTCGCGCGCGAAGATTCTCGTCACATCGTCTCGGCCGGCGTCGATCGCAGCGGCAGCACCTGCGGCACCGATCGCGCGCCGTTGCGCAGTCTCGCGTATGGCCTTGCACTCCTGTCAGACCAAAACACCTTTGCGATTTCGGCGAACATCCCGATCAACCAGCATGCATCCATGTCGCTCTCTCCTCGCCCATCTCCTGCGCGGGAGACGAGAACGGCACTGTGCGAGACTTCAGGCTGTCTCGTTCTGACACGCACGCTCGCATCGACATCGAGGACGCGCAACTTGTTCTGCATCCGACTCCATTTCGTTCTCGAAGAACGAATCGGAGTCGGGAAAATAAGCGAGAATCGATTCCTAACGATCGATGAAACCGCGTGCGCTCACGTCTTCGCCGGCAGACATCTTCGGTGGTGAAATATCGAGACCGCCGCAACCACGATGGCGATCTCGTGCGCCATCGCGGCCGGCGTCCGCCCGCGCGCGCATCACGCCGCGCGCTTCTCCTTGGCCTTCTCGGAGAAGCATTCGAGAATCTGGATGCGGAGTTCTTCTGCGGCCGGCCCCTCGACCTTCCTGAGCTCGTTCCAGAGTCTGATCACTTCGCGCTGTTTTTCGACGGTCATGAGTCACCTCCCAAAGGATTCCAAAAGATGATGGCCCATAGGAACAAAATGAGAACAAAAAGTCCAGCCCTCTCGCGCGATTTCCCACGCCCATCGTCTTGAACCTTTTGGGCGCCGCAAAGACCCATCGAGGCTGGGGATTTCAGCGCCCAGTCATACGGCAGCGCCGCCTGACGAACATACTCCGTCACGGCGGCGCTGTTGCTTTTTGGATTTTCTACCCCAGGTTTGATCTACGGCTGACGGCCAGGCGCTGAAATCCCATCGCCGTCAGTTTGGAAAACCCCGCGCGAAAGCGCGGGGTTTTCTCTTTCTCTTCTTCGGAAGGCTGAACCTTTTACTGGGCTGGCGCGTCTCATTCCTGAAGCTTCCCCCAGGCTTCATCCCCATCAGAAAGCCCCGCTCCCCCCAGGCGGGGCTTTCGCTTTTGCGGACATCGCGCCGCCCAAGACAAAAACAAAGAGACAAAACAAAGAGCCCCGCTCCGACATCATCGGAACGGGGCTCTGGGCACGCAAGCGGTGCGCGATGGCAGGATCAGACGGCGTCCTTGGCGACCTTCAGGGGCGATGCCTTCACCGACTTGCTCGCGGGCTTGGCCGCAAACTGCATCGGCTCCTTGGTGAAGGGATTGACGCCCATGCGGGCTTCGGTCGCCGGCTTGTTCACGACCGACATCTTCACGAAACCGGGAATGACGAACTCGCCGGACTCGTTGAGCTCCTTGTAGCCGACCGTCGCCATGTACTCGATGACCGACTTCACGTCGTTCTTCGCAAGCTGCGTGCCCTCGGCAATCGCGTCGATCAATTGAGTCTTGGTCATCTTCGCCATGTCAAACGTCCTTCTGAATGGGGTGCGCGCGGGCTGTGGGGTAACCGTGCCGGGCACGCGACAAAGCCGCGCAGCGCGCTTTGTGTTCATGCCAGCGGTCAGGAAGTCACCGGGCTTAGAACCCATCGGGGCCGAAAACGCAAGCCGCAGTTTGACGTCGGTTCCGCCTGTTTCGGCGGGATGACAGCGCTTGCATCGACCCGCGCCGAATCGAATTCAGCAATGTCCATAGAGGGTTCTGCCGGTTCGCCAGCAGGCAGCAGCGATGCCCGTATTAGCCGAAGTCACGAAAGCCCCTAACCGGTTCTCTTTCGAAAGCATTTGTTGCATAGTGGCGCATGGCCAAAACAAAAGTGACGTTTAGAGCGGTCCGGATCGCCGATGGCGACTGGAAGATCCTGGCGGACTACCCCGACCACGAGCAGCGCGAAATCACCGGATTTACCAGCAAGGCGGATGCCGACGACTGGATCAACGGCGATCGCAAGATCGCGTGGCTCCGGTCCCAGGGCTACGCCAAGTGACTTAGCGCAAGTGACTTAACGCAAGTGACTTAACGCAAGTGACGTAGCGCTCGCGCGCGAAAACGGCGTTCACGGGCGGCCGCAAGCCACCTCATCCAGCCAGCTCAGCAAGACACCTCACCGTGAAACCTGTGGTTCGAGCCGTGTTGTTGACACTTCAGTAACCCAACGCATCCAAGCTCCCCTTGGTATCGTTGCGTTGGAGTATCCCCACAGTGCTGGATTTTCACGAGCTGCGTGAACTCGCGGCCGATGTTCGCGTGTTTGTCGATGTCGCCGAAGACAAGGCCGAGGCGCTCAGAGCCGTCATCGCGGCCTATGACGTCGTGCTGGCGATCTTCCCTTCCGAAGAGGGCATGGGCCTCCACGTCATCAAGGGCAAAGCGATCCTGGACAAGATCGCCAAATCACGCAGCCATGCGACCTACAGCCATACGGCGATCGCGGTCCCTGACCTCGAGCATGCCGAAGTGCTCAAGCTCCTGACGGCGCCTGCCGAGCAGCGGATCGCTGCCTAAGCGCAGACGGCGAGAAATTCAGCGGCGGGCCGCATCAGGTTCGTTCGCCGTTGCTCGGCGCCGAACAGGTCGAAGCCTCGGTTCTCGGGAGCCGAGGGCCTGCCTAGCTCTCGCTGGGCAAGCCATCGCGAACCATCCCGCCGACGGCTCCGCCCAAAATGACGGACACTGTGACGGGCCATACAGCCGCCATCACGATGACAGCTCCAAAGCGAACGTCCCTGTTGGGGCGATCGTAGGAGTCCATGGCCGTGAAAACGAACAGGGCAATCAGGCAACCGATCGCGTATTTCTTCTTCCAGCTCATGTGATGAGGACCTTATGAAGCCGAGCATTGGTCGCGCCGGCTTTTCCGTGGGTTCATCCGCGCCGTCGCGATCCGGTGGCCGCGCTAAATTCGTTCGCCCGATAGATCCGGCCTGCCAAAGCCCGCTATTGCGGCATAGAGAAAGGCTGCCAAAAGGCACGAGGAGAAAGCGATGGCCCAGTTCCAGCCTGTCGAGCCGTACGAGACTGGATTGCTGGATGTGGGCGACGGCCACCAGATCTACTGGGAATGTTGCGGCAATCCCGCGGGCAAGCCGGCGCTTTTCCTGCATGGCGGTCCGGGCACGGGCTGCTCTGTCGGTCAAAGACGATTTTTCGATCCTGATGTCTACAGGGCTGTGCTGTTCGATCAGCGTGGCTCCGGTCGCAGCCTTCCGCTCGCAAGTCAGTTGGGTTCGAACCTGGCAAGCAATACCACCGCTCACCTTGTCGCGGACATCGAGAGGCTGCGCGAGCTGCTCGGTGTCGAAAGCTGGATCATCCTGGGCTTGTCCTGGGGAACCACGCTTGGCCTCGCCTACGCACAAGCGCACCCGCGACGCGTGAAAGCGATGCTGCTCGGATTCGTGACGACGACATCGCGTGCAGAGGTGCAATGGATCACCAACGATGTCGGGCGCATCTTTCCAAGGGAATGGGAGCGCTTTTCCGAGACTGTCCCCCGGCATCTCCGCGACATGCCGCTCGTCGATGCCTACGCAATCATGCTTGCCGATGCCGACGAGACCGTTCGCGACAGAGCTGCCCGGGCATGGTGCGAGTGGGAGGATGCGCACGTCTCGCTCACCCCGGGACATCGGCCAAATCCCCGATTTGACGACGCGGAGTTTCGATTGCGATTTGCGCGCCTGGTCACTCACTATTGGCGCCACGCCGCATTTCTCGAAGAGGATCAATTGATCCGCGACGCATCGAGATTGAACGGCATTCCCGGCGCCCTGATCCACGGCCGGTTCGACGTCAGCGGACCGTTGTCCACGGCGTGGCAACTGCACAAGCGATGGACGACGTCCAGGCTGCATATTCTCGAAGACGCCGGCCACGGCGGCGGCCATGAGTTCATGCCTTTGGTCATCAGGACACTGAATGAGTTCGGAAAGCTGTAGGCGGGTGACGGTGCGTGACCGCCGGGCGGGCGAATGAATTTAGAAGGAGACGTGCACTCAACTCCAAATGGTAGCAGGGGTGAGTTGGGTGCACTGTCGCCGCAACTCTAGTTATTCATCAGGCTCGATGACAATACGCCACCGCCGCTTGACTGCGCCATCACTGTTAGTCTCGCTTTCGAACCGATTATCATGCAGCGCGCGAACCAAAGCCTCTAAGAGAAATTCGTTCTCGCTGTTAAATATTGTTGGCGTTGGCCCTGGCTGAAGAGCGGCCGTGAAAACTGCCACAAACCATCCGAATGAAATGAGGCCTACGAAGGAGTTAGCCATCGCGTGATACGGCCGATGTCCGTCTTCGGGGCGATGTCGCCAAAACCCACGGTCGTGAAGTTGATTACAGTGAAATAGAGGCTGGAAAACCAATTGAAAGGCTGAATCTGCTCACTGCGCTCGAACCAAAAGAATAGGCTGGCTGAAATCAGGATCAACACGACTATCACTAGGAAGGAAAAAGCGATCCAACGTTTGTTTCTTCTGATGTCTCTAAAAACAGCTCGTCGATCACCAATATGGAGATGAGTTAAGAAGATGGATGACATTCCGTCCTCCGAAAAATGCCCTGATTATGGTGCGCGCATCGAATCGGACTCCAAAGAGTGGTTTTCTTAGAGGCCGAGTGACCCCTGCGGAGTCAGCTTGAAAGCTAGCTGCTTCAAGATTTCCGCTCGCATCTCGGGACCTTTCGCCACAGACTCGGTTCCGCCTAGCTCGGTGTAGGTTTTCATCGCCATCGTGGTCAGTTCGGCGAACAACGGCGGAATGAACGCTTTGGACGCAAGCGGAAGGAGTGCCGCGAGCTCTTTATCCGTCGGAGGCGAAGCCTTTTTCAGATAGGTGCACGCGACGGCCATCGAGACGAAGTATCTGAGGACCGATTTCCATTGCTTTAGATCCGTGCGGTCCGTCAGATAGCTTTCGACTTGGCGACAGATCAGAATGCTTGTGATGAACATGTCCCTGTTATGTGACTCGTTGAAAATGCGGGTATAGTCGCTCTTCAGCACCCTCGATGGCGTCGCATACGCGTTGTTCGGCTGTTGCAAGAGAAGGGCCATCACCGCTCTTGCAAGAGTTTGGATACTGACAATGTGGTCGACGGGCTTTTTTAGCTCTCGATATTCTCCCTTTCGACGCTCATAGAACAACCCGTAGAGACGAAATTTCTCAATGAATTGGATCGGTCGCTCGCAGGGATACCTCATTGATGGCGGTCTGCGAATTGGTGGCGCGGATGATCTTGCTTCGAACGTGCTCGTCGGGCGGAACGATAACGCGGACCAGCACGTTCCGTGCGTCGCTCAATTCTGGCTGTGTCTTGAAAAATTGGAAAATCTCGTAGGACGTCTGCAATCCGTTCACCACCTCGGGCTTTTCGATGACGATCCTGTTGCCAACGACGCTGCACTTTGAGGCGAGTATTGTGACGCCGTTGTTCAGCCACCAAAATTCAGGAGCGGTGGCTTCTGCAAGAGATTGGCGAATGGCTCGATTTACAACGTTCTTCGTTCCTTGGTAGTCGCGCACGTTCGGCTCGAGCATGCTTCTCCTAAGATTGCCGTGCTCGTCGCGAAGCAGCTTCGCTAAGCTGCCCAGCTTGACGAGGCAAACGGCGGAGCCGTCGTCTGCCGTAAACTGTTTCGAAATATCCAATGTTTCGGTAGTGTTTGGAGTTCGGCGAGCGACCTCCACCAAGCGCTGAGCGCCCCAGAACTGGAAGCCGACATCGGCATTCGACAGCTGATCTTTGACGTACTTCTGCAAAGATAGAGACACGTGTGGCTACTTTAGGATTCGGAGACTGATCGCTTTTGGTAGCATAATGAAAGCTGACCTTCATTGTGTGGGGGCGTCATGCATCTGACGCGCGTCACCCATGTTGATGCCCCTCCTTGTTAGGCTGACAGATTCTTAGATCAAGTTGCGCGATGACGTGGTTTCGAAGGTCTCCGATGGCGTGAAGAACGGATGGTGTATTCGGGAAGAGATAGGCGCCGCTGGGCTGGCGATCAATTAGCAAACGCTTGGTTCGGATCTGAACATAGAGCCAGTTTACTGGAATCTCGAGCCTTCGGGCCAGTTCGGGCGGGCTGAGGTATGAGTCGTCATGCTCCCATCGGCTGCGCTGGGCAGTTACCTTGATGGCGGCGGCACGACGGAGCCGCCCAACGGTGATAGGCAGCACCTTATCGGCGCAACGGGGAGAGCGGTGACCTTCCCGAGTAAGGATTGTGGCGATCTTGTCGTCTGGGACGCCGTCGCGAGCGAGCGTCAGAAGGCGTTCCCGCATCTCTGTGCCTCGCGTCAATCTGGTGACGGAGTTGACGCTCATCTTCACTTCGAGCTCCGTCACGGCGCCTCCCCGCCAGACGATCCTAGCCAGGGCCAAGTCGCGCTCACCGCGGTCGAGAACGACCTTTTCGATGAGACATCGCAACAACGCCTTGCGATGCGCATCCGAGATAGTCTCGTCACCCCATATCTGCGGGAGGCGGCCGGTGAGGCTGATGACCTTGTCGTTGAGCTCCTTGCTTATGGCCACTTGTGTGATGGCTTTGGGCGGCGTCTGTCGGGCAAGCGCCTCTTCGGCGGCGCGCACGTCGTTTAGCGCCGCTTCCCATCGACGCTCGAGTTCCGAGGCGACCAACCGATTATCTGGATCAGCTCGGTTGAACTGCCGTTCGGCGAGCGCCGCCGTGTATCGCTTGCGCTCGAGCTCTCGTTCTGCACTGGAGCGTAGCGCATTGTTCGTCTGCTGCTGCACCCGGCGGGAGCGCGACAAGGCATCGAGTTCGGCCGGCGCTAGTGCGGTTAGGAATGCGTCGCCAACGGCTGCATCGATATGGGCGGCGCGGATGTGTTGGCAGGTTGGCTGACCTTCCTGGGTACGCAGGTGATTGCATACATATTCGCCGCCGCCCTTGTAGCGGACGTACATCTTATGGCCACATCGTGCGCACCAGGCAATGCCGTGGAGCAGGAGCTCGCCATTGCGAGGCGCGCCGCGGGTTTTGATGCGCATGTATTCGGCTCGGTTATCTCTGATGACGGATCGGATTTTTTCATAAATTGGCCAGTCGATATAGGCTGGATATCGATCTTTAACGACGATCCGCCACTCCTCCATCGGCCGCGGAGCCTTTTGTGGCAGGGCCCCCTCCCGCTTCGGCGGCCGGAAGCGGGTTCGTCCATAGACAAAGGCGCCCGCGTATGCGGGGTTCTTCAAGATCGCCGCGACGGCAGCCAGCGTCGCGCGCGTCCAGCACAAATCGCCATATCGATCACGACGCGGCAGTTCCAGGTCACGCTCGTTCAACGCTCGCATGACCTTGGCAACGCTGCGCAGCTGCAGGAATAACTGGAAGACGAGACCGAGCCGCCCTTGCACGGCCATGTCGGGATCCTTAACGACCACACCGCTCGGGTCCCGCATCAGCCCGATTGGCAGCATAACCGCAAGTTCGCCGCGTTCGGCTTTGGCCAGCAGGCCGGCGGTCAGCCGGCTGCGGATCGTATGTAGCTCAAGCTCGGAGATCGAACCCTTCAGCCCGAGAAGCAACCGTCCGTTGGGAGTGCCCGGATCATAGACACCATCGCGGTCGGCGATCAGGCAGCCACGTAGACCACAGATATCCAGGAGCGGATACCAGTCGGTACAATTACGCGCCAAGCGGGTCACGTCGATCGACAGGATGAGTCCCACTTCACTCAGGCCAACACGGCCAACGAGTTCCTTGAAGCCGTTACGCTGTGCTATAGACGCGCCGCTCAACCCGAGATCGGCATCAATCACGTCGATGGCCGCCTCACGCCATCCGAGTTCGCGGGCGCGCTGGCGAAGCGCGTATTGAAGGCGCAGGCTCTCCTGATTGCTTACGACCTGATGGGGCGTCGACTGCCGGATGTAGACTACGGCTTTGCGCGCCAAGTGGCTTGGTGTGACCAGCTCGGACTTCATGAGGGATCTCCGCCAAAATTGCGGCGACGTCTTCGACGATCTGGCGTCGGAGCGCGGGCGTCAGCGTCGACCAAAGATCGGCTGGATCCATGCTCATGTGCGTCGGGACAATCCGCTGTCGATAAAAGCTCGAGTAGAGCCTCCATACTCAGCTTAATCTGATTTGCCTCTTGCTCATAATATTCGATTGCGGTTGCTTGAATCAGAAGACTGCTTCCTGCGCGATACTCAACTTCATACGAAGCGGGAATGCCTCGGCCTCGCTGACCGATCTTCCTAATCACTCGATATGAGCGCCCCCACAAAGGATGGTGGGGGTCCCGAACCTCGACCACCTCCGGAAATGATTCGTCAGACTCACTATCAGGGACATTCCTCAATCCCCTCGTTTGAAGGGCTGAACTGGAAGCGAGTGGGCGAACGGATTGTCGCGACGCCAGCTGCGGCGAACTGACTCAGACCCGACAACCTGTTTCGCGCGGGGCTTTGGGATGATAGCTTGCGGATGTGCCGCCGTCCCCCATTGATCCCGCCCGTCTTGCAGCGCTGCCCGCCGATTTGCGCGCGCTCTTCCGCGCGCAGGAAGCGATGATTGAAGCCGAGCGTCGTCGCGCAGACGATGAATGCTCGGCGCGCCTTCATGTCGAGAGTGAACTGGCTGCGTCCAAAGAGAGCGTCGAACGCCTCGAACTGCTCGTGAAGGAGTACGAGCGCGCACGTTTCGGTAAACGCTCGGAAAAGTTCAATCCCGATCAGATGCAACTGGTTCTCGAGGACATCGAGATTGCCATCGCCGAAGTCCAGGAACGCCAGGACGATCGTGCGCGCCGCGCCGGCACGGCGCCGTCCAGCCGCCGGACCAGGCGCGCTGCCCGTGCCTTTCCCGCGCACCTGCCGCGCATCGAGCAGGTGATCGAACCCGAGAACCTCGAGTGTCCCTGCGGCTGCGGCCGGATGGTCCAGATCGGCGAGGATCGCTCCCGCCGTCTCGATGTCATGGCCGCCCAGTATCGTGTGATCGAGACGGTGCGACCGCGCTACGCCTGCGCAAAGGGCTGCACCGGTGTTGCTCAGGCGCCGGCGCCCGCCCATCTCGTGGAGGGTGGCATCCCCACCGAGGCGCTGCTGGCGCAGGTGGCGGTCGCCAAGTTCAGCGAGCACATGCCACTCTATCGTCAGTCGCAGGTTCTGGCTCGGCATGGCATCTTCATCGATCGCGCCGTTCTGGCAGACTGGATGGGAACGGTCGCCTTCCACCTCGCGCCGCTGGTCGAGCGCATGAGCGTCGTGATGAAGCAATCGGGCCGCTTGTTCATAGACGAGACCAGGGCGCCTGTGCTCGATCCGGGCCGGGGCCGAACGAAGACCGGCTATCTGTGGGCTGTCCTGCGCGACGATCGCGGCCACGGCGGCGCTGATCCACCAATCGTGGTCTACCACTACGCGCCAGGACGCGGTGGTGACCATGCTGAGCGCATCCTCGAGGGCTTCGACGGCATCCTTCAGGTCGACGGATACCAGGGCTATCATCGGCTCGCACGGCCCAAGCGCAAAGGCGGCGTGCCGCTGCGGCTGGCCGCATGTTGGTCCCACTCAAGGCGCAAGATCATCGCAGCGACTCCGAAAGCCGGCTCACCCATCGCCGAAGCCGTTCTCGCGCGCATCGCCGCACTCTATGCGATCGAGAAGGAGATCCGTGGCGCCGACGCCCCGGCTCGGCAAACGACCCGTAACGAGCGATCACGGCCGCTCGTCGCTGAACTCGAGAGGTTTCTGCGCGAGCAAGCCGCTCGCCTGTCGCCGGGCAGCGAGATGGGCAAGGCGATCGCCTATCTCCTGAACCATTGGGATGGCCTCACCTTGTTTCTCGACGATGGTTGCGTTGAGATGGACACCAATCCCGTCGAAAATCAAATCAGGCCGCTGACTCTGACGCGTAAAAATAGTTTATTTGCTGGTCACGACGAAGGTGGTCGTTCATGGGCGCGCATAGCTTCGCTCATCGCCACCTGCAAAATCAACAGCGTGGAGCCCTACGTCTGGATGAAAGCGACGCTCAAAGCGATCGCAACCGGTCACCCGCAGTCCCGGATCGACGAGCTCCTGCCCTGGTCGTTCGGCCGCACCTCGTAATTCTCCGTCGTTGCCGCCTCCATACCCCCCGCCAACGATTTGCAAACACGTTGATCAACAGACTGCAATCCCCACGCCAAACCTTTGCGAATGGGACGCGAACGTCGCTTACGTTGGAACTGATTTCGATCAGCGAGGCGGCCCGGAAGTTCGGGGTCAACAAAGTCCAACCTGAACCGTCAGGTTGAGAGCGGCGCCGTCCGGTCGCGTGGCAGAAAAGTCGCGTTAACTGAAATAGTTACGGATCGCTCTGCTGCCGTCAATTGAGCGCGGCCCCACCGCGGGCCAGCCAAGCACGTCTCCGTTCCCCCGGAGGGGGCCTTGGGCGAGACCTCCGTTAAGATCAAGGCACTGTCGGCAGCGGCAAACCTATCGTAGTCATTTCTTGGCGCTCAGTATCAGTCAGCAGGCAACCATTCACCGCGGAGTTTGCCTTCAGCTTATCCCAGTTCACCGTGAGATAGCCCCAATAGAGGGCTCGCGCGTCCCACCGCGTGAACACCTTATAGAACATGTCGAGCATTCCGCTGCACATACTTCCTAGGTTGTTCGACAGTAGCACCAGCGATCGGCGTCGCCTCGGTACCCCCTGTGAAGAAATTCGTCAAAGCTGAGCCGACGTTAGTAAGGAAGTCGCTCTGCTTGACAGGTTGATTGGGCGTCTTCTGGAAGGCCGCTATCAGCTTCTGCGCGACAGGCTTAGTACAACCGGAAGAGTCGCACAGATCAAGCGTGATTATGAACGTACCGCCGGGCTGTTGACTTCCGAAAGCTTTTTCAAACAGCACGTTGTACCACTGCGCGCGCTTTTCCGGTGCACTTGTTCCAGCCCCGGTATAGCTGATCACCTTGAACGTCACCCTCCCGTAGTGCCAACCAGTTGAGTATTGTCCGGCCATTGGCTTTTCGGTGACCGCGGGCGTGTAAAACTGCTGCCCTTGTGCAAGGGTTGCTCCGAGCAAAGTTAGTGAAAACCCCAAACCGACAGATCGCATGAAAGCCCCCAAAATAAACGAAAAGGAAAATTTGATTTCAACCGTAGATTACAACCAATTACGATAGGTTGTCGCTCTCCGCAACTCAGATTTCATGCCTTCGACATGACTGCACGATCGCAAATGCCGGTAAGGCAGCCGCTCTCGTGGTAGACATCGATATTGGCTTTCTCACTTCGGCAAGCTCTGTAAGATCTCTTCGTGATGCAGCTCTCGGGCTGTTTTGCACTCACGCGCATGTGCACGCGCCCCCTGCCCCTCATCCCATTTTGCTGCTATTCATCGCTCCCGCCCGAAACCAAAAACCCTCCATCCGTTCAAGGGAGCAACAACCATGCGATACCTCCACACCATGCTGCGTGTGCGCAATCTCGATGTCGCGCTGAAGTTTTATCAGGATGCGCTGGGGCTGAAGGAGGTGCGGCGGATCGAGAACGACAAGGGGCGTTTCACGCTGGTGTTCCTGTGCTCGGCTGACGATCTCGAGGCGCTGAAGAAGCAGCCGCAGACGCGCGGCGCGCCGCTGGTCGAGCTCACCTACAATTGGGACGAGGAGAAATACGGCGAGGACCGTTTCTTCGGCCATCTCGCCTATGAGGTCGACGACATCTACGCCACTTGCGCGCAGCTGATGAAGGCCGGCGTCACCATCAACCGTCCGCCGCGCGACGGCAACATGGCCTTCGTCCGCTCGCCCGATCTGCACTCGATCGAGCTCTTGCAGAAGGGCGAGCCGAAAGCGCCGCAGGAGCCGTGGTCGTCGATGCCGAACACCGGCCACTGGTAGGGCCTTTTCCATAGGAACAAGCCCTCGCCGCGCACGTTCACTCCTCGACAAGATGATTGGAGGAGGACGCAATGGGACGAGGATTGTTGTTGTGGATGCTGGGCGTGCCGATCCCGGTAATCCTTCTGCTGTGGCTGTTCTTCGGCCACTGACGAGCTGGTTCAACCTGCAATGAAGGCTCTGCCGATGGCGGAGCTTTTTGCATGAGGGGCGCGCCGCAAACGCCGTCGTCCGGCACAGGAAATTCCGCTATCACCCGCACAATTGAAAACGCCGCGGGAGACGCTTCATGCCTGACACCAAGCTGACGATCTGGGGCCGCGCCAACTCGGTCAACGTGCAGAAGGTGCTGTGGTGCCTCACCGAGCTTGGCCTTCCCTACGAGCGCATCGATGCCGGCATGCAATACGGCAAGACCCGCGAGGCCGAGTATCTCGCGATGAACCCGAATGCGCGGATCCCGACGCTGGTCGAAGGCGACTTCGTGCTGTGGGAATCCAATTCCATCATGCGCTATCTCTGCCTCGCGCATGGACGCGGCACGCCGATCTATCCGGACGCGCCGAAGCAGCGAGCTTCGGTCGACCGCTGGCTCGACTGGACACTGTCGGCGGTGCAGCCGGTCGACCGCCCGGTGTTCTGGGGCGTCGTGCGCACGGCGCCCGCCGAGCGCGACATGATCCAGGTGCAGCGCGATGCCGATGCCGCCGTCGAGGTCTGGGCGATCGCCGATCGCCTGCTCTCGACGCGCCGCTTCATGGAGGGCGACCAGTTCACGCTCGCCGACATCGCTGTTGGATCCTATGCGCGGCGCTGGCTCGGCGTCGAGGGCATCACCCGGCCGGCGCAGCCGAACCTGACCCGCTGGCTCGCCGAGCTCGGCAAACGCCCCGGCTTTGCCCAGTTTGTCGCACCGCCGATGTCGTGAGCCGCTGGCGCGGCTTAAGCTGCGAAGAGCGCGCAAGGAATCGCCATTTTGGCGCACGCGGCCGGCGGCATCGCCGCACTTGACGGCTACTGTGCATGGGGTTGTTTTCGCACTTTTTGTTTTGACGGCCGCGCCTAGAGCCAGCCGCGCTCGACGAGCAGCACGCAGATGATCAGCACCAGCGTCACGACAGCAGTGGCGAGCCGCGCCGGCCAGCTCAGGCCGCGGCCGACCCACCACAGCAGCGCGCAATACATCAGCACGGGGACGACGATATCGAGCCGCAACAGATCCGGCGGCATGCGGCTTTAGCGCCGGACCGCGCCGTCGACGCTGATCGAGCCGCCGATCTTCACGCAGGTGCCGGTGCCTTCGACCATGTGGTAGCCACGGCCATAGGACGCGCATGCGCCCGCCTTCGCCGTCCCGCCCGTGCCCTTCAGCGGCAAGGTCTTGCCCGCCTGCCGCGGCTCGGCAGCCGGAAGGCGCAAGGGCTCTGCCGCGGCTGCGGACGTGGCCAGCAACGAGATCAGGATGAGGAGCTGTGTGCGCATGCGAGCGTTCTAGCCCGGCGAGGTGCCGCGCGCCATCCGGGTCGCACTAGGTGGATGTCAGATGAACTTGATCCCGGCCGACTTGCCGCGGCGCCAGACCACCTGGCAGTTCCGCCCGGTGCGGGCATCGCGCGCGAAGGCCAGCCGGATCACGCCCGGAAGCTGGCTTGCGTCCTCGTCCAGGGTGATCTTGGCGCCCGAGCTCGAGATGTCCTGGACCAGGCAATGCCGCGCCGCGAACCCGCCGTCGAGCGTGATCCAGGCGTGCTGCGACAGCAGCTTGCGGTCTGCGCGCTTCTTGGGCGGTGGCATTGGCGTGAAATCTCCCGCTCCAGCGCTACCTCAGGGAGCCCTAAGAAACCGTTGAAATCGGGTCCGAATCATCCCCTCGCCGGCGCTGTCCACGGTTCCAAAAGACCGTTCCCGAACGGCTTGCCCACGGGCCGAAAGGACACTATACGTTCGCCCGCTGCAAGCCGCCGGGCACGACTCGCGCGGCCGCGGCCGTGCCGTCAAAAGCGGCGGGGCTTAGCGTTTGCTCCCTTCGTCTATCGGTTAGGACGCCACCCTTTCACGGTGGAGAGAGCGGTTCGATTCCGCTAGGGAGCGCCACCATCAGAATTTTCCCTTGATTTTGCTGCCGAAAAGCACTCCCAGCGACCCACTTTTTGGAACGTCTGTTCCGGTGGGTCACATTGGCATCTCTCAATCACTTTCTTAAGATCGTTCCCATGAGCGCGCCGATCACGATCAAGAAGCACGAAGCCGTTCCCGACGCCGGCAGCTATGAGGTCCGCTTCGCCGACGGCCGGCCGAGCGTCTATTTCTACTGGGACGACCTCCCCGGCCGTCGACTTCGGCCGGATCTGCTGGCGCGCAGCGAGGCTGAGGCCAGGGCCAAGGAACTGGCCCGCGTCGAGCGTGACAAGCTCGCCGGCGCCAGCGCATGAAGCACGTCGAGGCCCGCCCGTTCGCTGATCCGCAAGCCGCCGCGCGCAAGCTCCTCGAGCTCGCCGCCGGCATCGAGCCAATCAACGGGCGGATTCACATCGAGAAGATCAACGGGCCGTTCCTCTCAAAGAACGGCTGCAATGGCACAGGCGCGGAATTCGGCGCCGGCATCCGCTACGCGGTCGAGAAAGGCTGGCTCGACCTGCATGAGAGCGGGACTTACGTCCGGCTTCTGGTTCCGCGTCAGTAAAGCAACATTACCGACATCCACGTCGCCAGCGACGCGCAGAGCCAGCCTGACGGTGGGAGAACCGCCAGATTGAAGAAAAACCCGCCGACCTTGTGAGCCGGCGGGGAGTAACCGCTCACTTCTTCAAGCAGAGTCCAACCGTTGGTGATGTCCCACACTTTGCGCCGTCCGCGCCGCCGCCGCTTGGGCAGAACACAGAAACAAGCGTTTCGCTGCTGTCGCAGTTGACCGCGCCATCAGCCTGCACTGCGCGGATGTTAGGCCCGCCCTGGTCCCCCTTATCGCCCTTCGGCCCTTGAGATCCCTGTGGACCTTGAGCGCCGACGGCTCCTTGGGGACCAGGGACGCCCTGAATACCTTGGGCGCCTTGCGGGCCGGCGGGACCTTGTGGCCCGGGATCGCCCTTCGGTCCGGGATCTCTCCCGCATCCTGCAAGTGCCAGGGCAGCGACGAGCGCTACAGCGGTTGTCAATTTCTGCATGTTTCTCTCCCTCTCAGCGGCGCCATTAAACCGGTTGGAGGTAGCTGCCGCAATAGAACGCCCGCCAGGCTAGACGGGCGGGGCCGACCAGCGGGGCGACGCCACGCGCTCGCACGATGGCTCGACGGAAGCGCAGGAACTAAGGCCCCCAGGTCAGCGTAAGAATCTCGCTGGCTCGCAGCCCCGAGCTGGCGGAGCGGCCTCGGCCTGCCTCAAAAGCCCCCCCCCTGAAGCCGGGGCCGTCTCTCCGCCATTGTTTGTGTTGGAGTTTGCGTATGCGTTCCTCGCCCTCGATCGTGCCGACTGATCGCCTCGACCGCGACATCTATCTGGTTCTCGAGGACTTCGGCGTCCGCGCCGGCTGCGCCTGGCGCGAGACCGACGAAACCGACACCGACCTCGAGACTATTCTCAGGCATCTGCTGTCCGGCCAGTACGCCTATCCGGTCCGGATTGTGTGCTTCAATCCGGGTGAAGGCTGGTCACGGGACGCCACATCCGACGTCGCAGACGCCCTGGCGCAGCGCGCAACTGATACCGACACAGAAGTCCCGTCCGCGCTGCAGGACTTCATCGCCGCCAACGCCACCAGGCGCATCGACGTGCAGCTCGCGCTGCCGCTGCCAGGTGCCGCGTGATGCCAGCTCGAGGAAAGAGCCGCACGACGCTGGCAGGTTTCCGACTTCGGGGCATATTGCGGGCGCCCCTCACACGCCGCGTGTCACGGCGCGACGTTCACAATAATTGGATCTTGACCGAGCCACCGTTGCCGCACCGGGTTAGTTCCCGTATAGGCTACCGGCTGCCCAATCTCTCAGTGTGCCAATGCGTTTCGTCCCCCTTCTATTCTTGCTCCTGTCAGGCTGTTCTTCAATTTGGGCAGACACCTCGTTGCCGACGCCCGAGGCCCCGCACGAAACGTCGCTATCAGATAAGACTTTGCGGGAAGGGATTGCCCAGGCTGCAGATGACGCGCACCTGCAAGGCCCAATCGAAACATCCTCGCTCCGAAAAACCAATCTCGGTCTGGGCTCATCTTTTGTCTGCCTGAGAGAGGCAAAACCGACCGCTGGCAAGCCGTCTTCACCCTACTCCGTGTTCTATGAAGGCGACACCTTCAAGGGTGCCCGACTATCCGCCATTTCGGAAGAATGCGAACGGCAGGCCTATGTGCCCACCGAAAAGGTCGACCTTCAGGCTGCAAAGTTGAAAGGTTGCGCAATGCCGGACAAATCTTGCGCGCCCGCGCGGCGGTCCTGATTTTTACTGCCGCGCGCTGGCTAGCTCGCGTTGAAATCGACGTAGTAGTTTTCGCCGATTGAGGACATGATGCCAATTCAATCCAGCCGCTCGACGCGCACGAGGCCGAGCCCACCAATCTGAAGTGTATCGGCGCCGGCGCGGCCGAGGTCGACGCAGCGGCCGGCGATGAACGGCCCGAGGTCGGTCGAGAGCGCCTCGATCGAAGCGCCATTGCGCAAATTCGTGATGCGAAAGCGCCGGCCGAGATCGGCGCGCGAGGGCCGCGCGATGGTGTAGGGATCGCTCGCATAAGTGTTGAAGATTGCGCCCGAGGCGGTGCGGCGGCCGTGATACCCATCACCGACGCCGTATTGCGAGGCCACGCAGACCTCGGCACGCGCAGGCGCGAGGAAGGTGACCGTCAGCACGGTCGCAATGATGACAGATGACTTCATTTCAAAGTCACCGTCACGAAATGCGAGGCGATCCAGAGCAACGTCATGCCGCCACCGCCGGACAGCACAACGTAGATCCAGCGGCCGGCCTTGACCGCGCCCTGCGCCTGTAGCTTGGCGGCCTCGACACTATCCACGATCGGCTTCATGAAGGCGATATCCGAGATCGCCGCTTTGACCAGACCGTCGAGCGTCCGCAGCTCCTTGAGAACGCCGTCAATCTTCTGATGCAGATCGCGTCGGCCGAGCGAGGCCTTCTCGTCCTGATCGCGCCATTGATGGGTCAGGGTCTTGACGGTCGATTCCAGCGCCCCGATCGCGCGCGCCATATCGCGGAGCGCTGCTTCCGTCGTCTCGGTCATCCTGAATGTTCCTTGGCAAGAAGGCCGCGCGGCGCGCGATTGCGCCGCGCGGGACGTGATCAGCTCGCGCCGTCCTCGGCGATCGCGGCGGCCGCAGCCGCCTCGAAATCGGCGTCCCATTCGACCTCGAGCTGCTGCAGCTGCTCGAGCTGCGCCGCCGTGGTCGACGGGTCCGCCTTCAGTGCGCCGATGATGTTGCGGACGATCGGGACCAGGTCCTGATATTCCTTCACCACCACGGGCACGATCTGGATCAGCGCCGCGACGATCTTCTCGATCAGCGCGGCGTTGGTGCCGGCCGGGACCAGCGCGGAGATCAGGCTCAGGATCGTTGTCAGCATCGCGGTCAAGACGCACCTCCAATCTGGTATTTGGCGTAGGCAGCCTGCAGTGTGGCAATCGACGCCTGCAGCGCGTCGTAAAGGCCGCGCGGGCCGAGCTCGCCCGGATGGTCTTTGAGAAACTGCTGCAGATTGTTGCGGGCGACCCGGCCGGAGCGAACGGCCGGGATGATGACCTTGGTCGCCGACGGATCACGGCAGACCGGCGTGGTGCCATTGCATTTGGCCAGCCGCAGATAGTTGGTCGCGGTCACCTCGAGACCATCGAAGATGTTCGAGGCGACCAGCACGGCCTGCGGATTGACGGTGGCGCCGGACACGGCGCTGACGACGGCCCCGACCTTCTGCTCGATCGCCTGCCATTGCGCGCAGCCGCCGAGCGCAAGCGCGAGGCTGGCCACCATCAGGATGCGTTTCAGCATGGATGCCCCCTACCCTTGCCGCTGCGCATCGAGCGCAGCCCTGGCCATGTCGGGATCCAGCACCTTGATGGTGGCGGTGCCGCCAGCGCCGGGCTCGACGATGGTCGAGGCACTGGCCCCGACCGCGGCCGCCTGCGCCTTCGGATTGGCCGTGCGTGAGGCATAGAGCCCTGCGATGATCGGCGTCGCCATCGTGATCAGGACGACCACGTCATTGACGACGGCGCCTGCCGCGGCGATCGCCTGTGTCAGGGCCGCGGTGTCGATCTTGGAGCCAAGACCGAGCATCAGAACGGCGCCGGCGGCGCCGCTCGCCAGGTTGCGCGTGAACGCATTGACCTGGGCTTGCGTGGGAAGCCACATCTTCAAAACCTCCGATTTGTCAGGTGATGCGCGAAGCCGTCGCGCCAGCGGTTCGAGCCGGGCTCAGAGCAAGAGGAACGCGGCGAGACAGCACAGACCGGCGATCATGGCGACCGCGGGCAGACCGATCGCGGCAATGATGCCGCCGGCAATCAAGGAAAGACCAAGCAGGAGTACCGCGGTCCGCATCAGGACGCCGCGACGTCGACGAAGCGCGCGGCGACATAGCCGCCGGCGATGCGCAGCCATTTGCTGTCGCCGTTCATGATCTCGGCGGCGATCTCGACGTGATCGCCCTTGAACAGCACGCCGACGATGGTTGATCCGGCCGAGGCATTGGAGCGCACGTTGAGGCCGTCGATATTGACGACGCCGGCGCGCGCGGACCGCCCCAGTGCCGGTAGCGGCCTTTTGTCGAGCAGCCGCGCGACACCGGCGCGGAACATCACCATGTCGAAGCTTGGATCATTCTTGCGGCCGAGCGGCCGGGCATATTCCTTGTGGCCGGCGACCATGGCGACGCCGATCCCGACATGCTCCACGATCGCGGCACAGACGCGCATATAGGCCTGCATCTGCACGTCGGGCCATGCCTCGGCGCGCGGCCCCGTGGTCTCGCCGGTGTTCTCGGCCTCGATCCCGATGAAGTGCGAGTTGCCGTCGGTGACGCCCTGCCAGGATCCGGCGCCGGCGTGCCAGCCCTTGCCGGCGGCGATCATGTAGACCTTGCCGGAGCGCCCCAGCCCAATGTTGCAGAGCGGGCCGCCAAGATCCGGCCGGCCCTCGACCAGTACATTGATATCGGGCAGATCGCCGTGCAGCGGCCCACAGGTGTGGTGACACAGCACGCCCTGCACGGTCCCCATGTCGCCATGACCGCGGGTCTGCCAGCCGGGATGCTCGAGCACTTCCAGCCCGGCATCGCGCAGCACGCCAGGCAGCCAGGTCAGGCTGTAGGTCATTTCGGATTCTCCTTTAGTGGGAGTGGCAGGGATCAAGCCGGGAAATTGAACTTCGCGAACAACTGCGCCTTGGTTCCGTGGAACAGGCAATTGTGGATCTCGCCGCGGTCCACTTCGTTGGACATGAAGTAGACGCCATAGACGCAAGGCTGGCCGTTCAGCGTCCACTCATCGTAAGAGACATTCCCATCGTAAAAGGGAATTCCACCAGAGGCGCCCGCCGGCGGATGCACGTCGATATCTGGCCCCAGAAAGCCAAAAGCGTCGGTCGCGAACTTGAACCTCGACGTAAAGTCCGCGTCGAAAATCGCCGGCGCGCGAGCGATGCGACAGTGGCCGGTGCTGGCATCAGATGTGGCGTAGACAAAGCCGTCCGGCATGTAGCGCAGACATGTGCGGCCGGTGAAATCAACGCTCTGGCTGTAGAGCGCCCCCAGCGGCTGTCTCACCGCAAAATCCGGTGTCGTCGAAAACGAATAGGTCTCGGCCTTGTAACCCGAGAACTGCTGCTCGACGCACATGACATAGCCGCCGGGGACCGGACACGCGCCGATATTGTTGAAGCCACAACCGGAAGGCCCGAGGATGACATTGGGTTGGGAGAGGTTCCAGCCGGCATCCACGGACATGTGCAGGATGCTGTTGAACGGCGATACATTCTGCGCCGGCGGAGAAGATACGATGATGTGACGAACCCCGCCCGCATCGATAAATTGAGCCCCCATCGCGCCGGGACATGACCTGCGGGCCTTCTCTATCGGAGCAAGCGGATTTGAGATGTCGCTGAAAACGACCTCGGATGCGAGCGGCGCCCGGTTGAACGTTGCACTGATCAGCTGAGCGTCGGCGCAGATATCCGTCTCATTGGAGCTGTTGACGGGAAACAGGCTACCGCCCCGCTTGTACCATGCGGGCATGCTTGGGAGAGCGACCATTGAGCTTCCTTGATGATGACGCTATAACCCGCAACCTTCACGGGAGAGCGATATGGGCAAAACGCTGTTTGACTATCGGGACGCGGGCTACAGTCAGTCCGGCGAGGAAGGGATCCTGCTGCGGATCATGGAGATCCTCGGCAAGTCGACCGGGCTGTGTTGCGAATTCGGAGCGTGGGACGGAATTCACCTTTCCAACACGCGACGCCTGATGGAGCGCGGCTGGCGAGGCCTCATGATCGAGGCCGATGCAACGCGGTTTAACGATCTGCTCAAAACCTACCCGGAAGGATCAGCCGCGAAATCCGTCTGCGCGCTGGTCGACGATGGTGACAACTCACTCGCCAACATCGCCGCACGCGCCGGCGTCTCGGAGCGGCTTGACCTGGTCAGCATTGATATCGACGGCCTCGACTTCGAGGTGTTCTCAACTCTCGACCAATTCCCGCAGCCGCCGCTGGTCGTGATCGTCGAAGTGCACACCTGCCACAAGCCCGACGACACCAAGCCCGTGCCGCGCGAGATCGCCCTGCAAGGCTGCGGCCAACCGCTCGGCCTTTTCGTCCAGCAAGGGCGCAAGATGGGTTATCGCCTCGTCAGCTTTGTCGGCACCAATGCGATCTTCGTGCACCGCGATGCCGGCCACGACAGCGAGCTGCCGACCATGACCGGCGAGCAAGTCGCGCTGCAGAACCTGCCCGTGATCAAGGCGAACAAGTTTGCTCGCGAGTACCTGTTTTTGGTCAACCGCGGCCAGCAGCAGCCGGGATATCGGTTCGACAACCCGCTGTTTTCGTGGCGGTCGCTCGGCATCGGCCCGTGGCGCGCATGGCTGCTCGCCACTGGCCGCGCTACCCCATGATTTCCTCGACCTCGAGCAAGCCCTGATAAGAGTTCGGCAGGACCGAGATGTTGGTCGCGTTGTCGGACGAACGCCCATAGAGCGAGTATGTGGTCGAGCTCGTCGAGTTCGGCAGATCGTATCCGAGGGCATTCGCCGACGAGTAGACCGCGCCCGTGTTGCTGATGTTGGCGACACCGAAACTGCCGAACATATTCGCGTTGGAGTTTCGGCCGAGCTGCACGATCGCGACCGTGGCGGATCCGCCCGACAAAATGGCCGCCGAGGCAAACACCCGGATCGGGTTGGCGGCCGACGTCGGCGTGATCGCCTTGGTCAGCGTCGTGATCGTATAGGTGCTGCTGCTGATCGAGGTGCCGACGGCCGACGTCATGGAAACGCGCTGCACGCGCTCACCTGGCAGCCTGACGCCAGGCCCGAACGACTGCAGAGTTAGCAGATTTGTCGTGGTCCAGGTGCCAGCGGTTAAGCCCGAGGCGCTCCATTCGATGTAGCCGAGAACGCGGTAGGCCTTCGATGCGATCGCCGTGCCGGTATAAAACACGCCGCCGCTATCCGCCGCGCCAGCACCGCCCTCGGCCGTGCTGCTTGCGGGAATATTCTCGGTCAATGGAGAGATACCGCCGCTGACGGCGCAATTGATGACGCCAAGGCGGAACGTGCCCGCATCGTTGAAGCCCACCACCCAAAGCCGGAACGCGGTCGACGACGTCACGCCGAGCGTCGAGCCGGAGGACACCACCAGCGACGTCGCCGCCGTCACCGACAACGTCGCATAGGTGCCCGTCGCCGCCGTCGCGCTGCGGAAGTTGATCGCACATGGCGAGCCCGCGGACGGATCCGATCCCGCGGCATCTTTGAGCGCGATCGTCAGCGCGCCGGAGGCCGCGCTGACCGATAGCGAGCAATTCTGCAACGCCGACAGATCCGTGGTGACCGATCCGGTCGCGCCGTTGATCGACGCCACAGATCCGGCCGAGGAGACGGACCCAACCGTCGCCTTCTTCCAGGCCCCGGCTGCCGCCTGGTCCGACAGCATCACATAATCGCCCGCAGCAGGGCTGGCTTTGGTGGTCAGCGCCGCAATGTCGACATCGGTCGGCGCGGCCGCGCTGCCTGAATTGTTACCCTTGAACGTATAGGCCGCCATCGTGGCGAGCTCGGAATTGGCAACCGCCGTGCCGACCGACCAGGTATCCGGCGCGATCCGCCGCGCGATGCCCGTGCCGCTCAAACCCTCGAGCGCCGCCAGGTCATTCGCCAGCGCCAAGGTCGGATTGCCGGCGATGCCGTCGCCGTTGCTGATCGAGATGCCAGCCGCCGGCGCCGTAACCGTCCGCGTTGCACAAGCTCCCGATCCTGTGCGCGCGACCACGCCGCTGGTGGCGAGCGCCGCGAGGCAATCAAGGTCACTGTCCCAGGCCTCGACATTGGTGCCGACCACCAGGCCGAGATTGCTGCGCATCGTTGCGCCATTGCAGTCGGTCGGGTTGGCCGCTCCCGCGGTCGCGTTGCACTTGGTGGTGTTCGCCGCCATCGTGGCGAGCTGCGCGTTGGTCACCTTGCCGGCGCCGATCGCCGAAACCCCACTCGCAAAAGTGATATCGCCGCTCACGGTCATGCAAAGCGGAGTGTTGCTGCTGCGCCCGAATGCGACCTGATCATCCGAGCACGCCGCGATCGAGGCCGGCGCGGCGCCGGCGCCACCCCCGACAACAAAGCCATTTTGCGCCAGCGCTGCCGAGCTCGCCATCACGCCGGCGCTGGCGAAATACGGCACGCCGCCGGAGGTGCCGCCGGTCAGATACGGCGACCAGGCGTGCGTCGTGGTATTGAGCGCGCCGATCGCGACCCAGGACGCGCCGTCGTACATCTTCACGATCGCCGGATTGGCCGTCGTGTCGCACCAGAATTGAAACGCCAGCGGCGCGCTGCCAGGCCCGTTCGCCGGCGCGCTCGATCCGTTGTGACAGGCCGCGATCGCGCGCAGCGCCGGGTTGAGGTGATTGGTCACGAATGTCGCCATCGACATCGGACCGGCCCCAGGCGTGACATAGCTGGATTGCTCGGCCGCCAGCGCAGTCGAGACGGACATGACGACAGCGCCGATCGCGCCGAGAAGGCGTTGCAGTTTCATCGGATCAACTCGCTTTTAGAGGAAAGGTCGCCCGCTCAAGGCGTGACGCGCACGACGCAGTCGGCGATCAGCGTCGGCGGCATCTTGTTAAACGCCTGCTGCGTTACACCGCCATTGATGGCGACCGTGGCAGTGATCGCACCCGAGGACAGGCCTGGTTTAGACGAATAGTTTGTCAACCCGCCGCCACTCGAGCCGCCGTTAAATATGCTCGTGACATAACCGAATGAGCCGCTGTTGCCTGCAGTCGTGACACTCGAACCGGCAGCAACCGTATTCCAAACAGCGGTCGACGCATCGACTGAAACTGTCCGCGTGACGTTCGGAAGGTGGATATCCGCGATGCTGCTGCTCTGCACCCCACCATAAGCATTGAATACCGCCCCGTTGATGCCGGATCCCGCGCTGGTGATGTTGGCGCCAGTCGGATCGCGCCCGGCTAGCATGCGCCCCTCGCAGCCCGGCAGGCCCACCGTCGTGGTATCGCCGCCGACCCCGTAGCCGGTCAGGAACACGCGCACGGTTGAGGTGCCAGACGAGGTGACACAAGATCCGGAATTGAGCGTGATCGAGGTATTGGCGACCAGGCTGGCAATGGTGCATCCGGCGCCGATGCCCGTGCCCTCGACCGGCATGCCGGCGCCGAACCCCGTGGTATCGGCGACGGCCGTGATGGTGGCATTGCCGCTCGTGCGCGTGCCGTTTTGCGCGCGCGTGACCTTGGCGAAATAGGCCGGATAGGTCGCCCGCGAGATCGCCGAGCCGTCGCCGCGCAGATGCAGCGGCGGCACCGTCTCAGATCCGCTAAAGGCGTATTTGCCGACCGCCGCGACATCGATCGGCACGCCGCTGGCGCGCGTGTACTGGGTTATTTCCCAATTGCCGGCGCCGAGATGCGTGACGACAGCGCGGTCGCCGGCGGCCGTGGTCAGATCATAGCCGCCCGGCACGGCCAGCGCGGTCGAGTTCACCAGCTTCAAGGCGCCGCCGAACCGCACGAACTTGATCGACCCATCCGGCGCGCTTGCACCAAAGCCATTGATCGTCGTCGTCCCCGTGATGCTCACGGTTGCCTGCGCGACACTGCCGAGATCCGTGGTCGACGCCGCGGCGATCGATCCGAGGCCGCCGCCAACGATCCCGGCATAGCTGCTGTTGGCGGGATCGAGATAGCCTGTCACCGCCCAGCCGCCATTGACATACTGCTTGACGACCCAAGGCGATCCGGAATCGTCGATCCAGCACAGGCCGTCGACCGCGGATCCGTTGACATTGGCCGGCGCGGTTGCGCCCTTGTTACAGCTCGCCAGCGAGCGGAAGGCGTCGCCGAGCTTCTGGCTGTATTGCACGCCGGTAAAAATTCCAGACGTCGGCGGCACCAGCTCATTCTGCACGGCGAAGGCCGACAGCAGCGATTGCATGGCGCCGGCGGCGATGCTGCCGGCGATCGCCGCAACTACCAGAACGGACAGATTGCGTTTCATGGATATCCCTCAATAGCCTCTAACAAGCAGGTTGACGCCGCCGCGCGTGACGTTGGCGCCGGCGTTGACGACATGGACAGTGCAACCCGTCAGCGTCAGAGCCGTGATCTTGACCTCATCGCCATCGCTGCCGCCGACGATTGCGCGCTGCACGTGCGGCACGGTTGCGCCATTCGGACCGCCGGCGAACGGCAAGGCCGCGACGCCAGGCGTCGGCGTCTGGTCATAGCCGCCGGGATAGAATGTCAGCGCCAGGCCCGTGTCGGGCACCTCGAGCTCGGTATAATCATCGGTCCGATCGGGCACGTCGACGAACCACTCGAACTTCGTCCCGGTCGCGTCGGTATCCTCGCGGTTTGTGATCAGAACGAAGCCAGGCTGAAAGAAGCGCGCCACCCGCGTGCCTTGCGCGATCCGAACCCAATCGTTCCATTCGATGCCAGCGCGAAACACATCGGTCGGAGCGAACACGTCGGACGGACCGAATACGTCGACGTCGCCGCTCGAGGCAAAGCGCCAGATCGGAAACGCCTCGATATAGCGCGTCGGCGAGGTGCCGAGGATATCCTGCGATCCAAGCACGTCGGCTTGAGCCAGGAAGTCGTCGCCCTGCAACACGCCGGAGGCTTCGAACAACGTCCAGAACCGGCACTCGGCGGCGCGGCCGATGTCGACCGTGGTCGGCGCCAGATAGATCGCAATATGCAAACCGTCGAGCTCGAGTTGACTGACGATCTCGGCCGCCCACGCTTCCGAGATGCTGCCGATCGGATCGGTCTTGATGAAACTCCCCGAGATCACGCCGCCCTCGAGGCCGCCCGGCCATCCGGAGGCCTGCTCGTCATTGCTGACGATGATGTTGCGCGCGATCACGGAGTCCGCGACCGTGATCGACGTGGTCGCCGTGCTGTAGATCCTGGCGCCGAACGGCGACAGCACATAGGCACGAACGTGATAGGTGCCATCGCCCGTCACCGCCCAGGGCGGTTGCGCCACGGCATCGGCGACGACCAGGCCCGTGTCCCAGCTGGTGCCCTTGCGGATTTCATAAGTAATGGTGCGCGGATCGACGACCGTGGTCCAGTCCAGCACGGTCTGGCCGTCCAGCGTGCGGATATGCAGGTTGGTGACGTCACCTGGCGCGCTCGACAGCCCCGCTAGCTGCAGGCCGATCAGCGAAGCCCAATCCGAGGCCGTGCCATCCGTGAAAAGGCAGCGAACCCGAAAACTCCAAACGCCGGCCGAGATCAGCGCAACGTCCGCCGTGGTCTGCGGCGCCGGAACGGTCGCGACCGTGACAAAGGCGCCGCCGGCGTCGTCGTCGCGCTGCTGCACCTCGAAAGAGGCGATGTTACCGAACCGCGGCACCTGCCAGGACAGCCGCACCAGCGCGCGCACCGAGGCATCCTTGCCGTCGACGACCTCGAGATACGTGAGATCGCGCGGCGGCAGCGCGAACGGATCGGCGGGAACGCTGACATGCGGATCATAGGCCGGGATCTCGCCCTGGTCGGCCTGCGAGATCTCCGGCGCATCGTCGACCAGCGTCAGCGTCGCCACCAGGTCTTTCTGATGCTTGATCCCCTGCACGCGGTAATTTGCCGACACCCGCTCGCTTTCGCCAAAGCCGAACAGGTCGCCCGCGGCGAGGCCAGAGAGATCGCCGACCAGGGTCAGGCTGAAATAATCGCCGGCCGCGGTCGCCTCGTCGACCGCGCGATCGACGATCCTGGCATCGGCGGCGATGCGAAACTGCATCGCATAGCTCTTGCCGGCCTCGATCGTGACCTGCTCGTCGAACGTCACCACCTGGCCGGCAATGGACTTGATACGGCCGGCGGCAAGGCCGATCAGCAGCACGTCATGGGTGACGCGCACGCGATCGCCGCGCGTGCAGACCAGGTGTTCCCAGCCGACGTTGAGGCTGATCTTTTCCGGCCTTAGGCGCGACTGCGCGAGATGGAACCGGCCGAGCTTCCAGATCTGGTCCGGATCGGTAACGCCGGGAAACTGCAGGCCCTCAAACAGCGTCGCGTTGGTCTCGTCATAGCCGTCGTCATAGACAATCCGCTCATCTTGCGTGTAGCCGTTCGCCTCATTGATGAAAGCGACGCGCCAGCCGTGCGGCTTTTGCGCATAGGGCTTTTGCCCCTGGAACCCCCAGGAGTTGCGCGGCGTGAAATGCTGCACGATGGAATCGGCCGGCCGATCCCAGATCACCCCCCATTTGCCGTCGACGAACGTGACGACGGCGCGGCCCGCGGCGGCGATGTCGGCGAGCTTGTCATAAACCGAGCCGGCCGCGGTCAGCACCTGATTGAATTTGAAGCCGTTGGCGACGCAATAGGCCGACCATTCCTGCAGGCCTTCGAGATCGATGCCAGCGTCGGCGACCGGCCGCGCATTGGCCGGACCCTGCAGCACGTGTCGGAACAGATCCGGCGGCCATTGCGACACGGTATTGTCGACCCAGGCCGCACCATTCCAGGCCTTGACGCGCGAGCTGCAGATCCCGTTCAAGGTCGCGACGACGCCGTTAAGCTGGCCGGTCGCTTTGATGCGCAGCGCCGTCAGCGCCAGCGGCTGCGGAAAATTCAACGGCGCGACCGTCCGCATCGAGCGCAGCGCGGTCCAGGTGACGGCTTCCTTGATGTTCTCTTTGTTGGTGTCGTCGGTGACCTTGCGCGCGCGCACCTCGTATTGCCCGACAGCAACGGCGGCGCGCGTGCCGAGCCGCGCCGGGCTGGTCGAGCGGCCAAAGGTCAGCGTGCCCAGCGGGAAAAACGGCCCGCTGCCGACCGGGCGATATTCGAAATCGATCCGCACCTGGAACGGATCAAAATTGCCGGTCTCTTTGTTGACCTGGAAAATCCCCTCCGGCGCCAGGAAGTCGAGCGAGATCTCGGTCGTATCCGGCACGGTCAGGCGGCTCTGCCAGCTGTCAACGGATTTAAGGTCGATCGAGAGCGCCTGCTCGTCGACCTGCGACGGATACAGCGTCGGCGCCGGCTCCCAGACATAACCGGAATAGGTCTGGATCTCGACGTCATCGAATGATGCGAGCGGCGTCTCGCCGATCCTGATGTCGTCGATTGCGAGCGGGCCATAACCCCAGCAGAACAGCAGGCGCAGATATTGATCGTCGCCGACGATTTCGGTGTACGGCCGCGCGGCATAGAACGGTGACTGCCGATGCGTCCCGAGCACGACCGGGATCGCGGCGAACGGCGCCGCCTGATTTTGCGCGCCCTGGATCGAGTTCAATGACGTCGATTTGGCGTTGTCAGCGACCTCCTGCGGCCGCACCGGGAACAGCGCATTGATCGCCAGCGTCCCCGCCAGCATGATGCCGCCGGCGACCACAGCAGTCGCGATCGCCAGAGCGGTCCCCGTGATGGCAAAGCCGGCGATGGTCAAGCTTCCGGCGATCGGCCCGGCAAACGTATAGGCCGCGATGGCAACGACGATGGTCAGAATGCTGCGCCAGATGTTTGCGCCGCCCTGCAGCCGCGGCACAAAGGTCACGGTAACGCCGCTCTTGACCCGGATGCGATGCCAGTTTGCCTCGGCGACGACATGGCCGTCGAGATGCACGACGAAATCGCGCCGCGCCTGCAGCTCCGGATGACTTGCCAGCGCCTCGCGCAGGATCTCGACGATCGTCAATCCGGACGGCAGCAGCACGTCGACGCGCCCGCCGTTGAGCGGATGCGTCTTGCCGACGACACGCACCTGATCGCGCGGCGTCAGGATCTCGCCATTTAAGGCGCGTTGCGTGATCGCGTTCATGCCGCCCGCAATCTGTAGAAGCCGACCATGCGAAGCCGGAGCGGACCAGCGCGATAACGCTCGATCACCGAGGTGCCGCCGCGCTGCACGTGCAGCACCAAGCCTGGCTGCGTCACGACGCCGATATGCCGAGGCAGCCCGTATTCCTTCATCAGCACGCAGTCGAAAGGCTCCTCGGCGCCTTGCGCGACCGGCTGCCACGGCTCGAGCTCGCCGGCGACCAGGCGCGCAATCGCCCTGGCATCCTCGGCCGTGGCATAGGCCTCGGCATAGGACGGCAGCGCGATGCCGCGCAGCTCGAGGAACACCCGGCACACCAGCCCCCAGCAATCGACCGCATCGCCCCTGCCCTTGTCGGCATAGGGAATGCCGACGAAGCGATCGAACGCCCCCACTTGCGCCAGCATCGCTAGTAGAACAGCCCAGGGAACGACGCTGGCGAGAACGTGCCGCTCGGATAAGGTTCGGTCACCAGCGCATCCATCGTCAAATCGAACTGCAGAAACGACGCGTCATAGGTCAGATTCGACATATCCATCGCCGGCCAGATCATCTCGACGGCGTCGGGCGCCGAGGCGAGCACCGCCTCGATCTTGACCGACGGCGGCGTCGACACCGACCGCGCCAGCGGGATCAATTCGCGCGTGACGTTGGCGATTGTCAGTTTTGATGCCGGCGGCGCCTTGTCCTGCTCATCGGGCAGCGTCACATCGATGCCGGCATAAAGAAACTGCACGCCGCGGCTCATCGTGCCATAGACCAGCGGCACGTCGGAAAACCGCGTCGTCGGATCCGTGGTCAGGTGGATCGGATCCTCGAGCTCGGCATGCGTGATCGTCAGCAGGAAGATCGGCACCTCGCCGGTTTCCTGCGAAAACAGCGCCTGGCGCATGTTCAGCGAAAGCACCCTCACGGCAGCACCGTCAACGTGATGCCGACACGATAGACGCCGGCGGCGACCTGCTGCCAACTCGGTTTGTCGCCCTTGGCGAACTTGACCAGCAAAGTCTCGCCGACCTCGGTCGGATCCGGGAATTCGAACGGCAGCGCACCCCGATCGAGTGTCACCTCGACGAAGGCCTTAAGCGTCGCGATCTGCGCGCGCGTCATCCGCATCTGACCGGACAGTGGCCGAGCCATTGCGCTCGAGCGCCCGCGCGAGATCGGCGGCCCGATATCCGGCGTCACCTCGGCGACGCCATCGGGCAAACCCTCGGAGTATCCGACGACGAAACACTGCGGGAGAGTATCGGGCCAGGGATCCGCCATTAGCGTGATGCTAATCTGCCGGCCATGCCGAGCGTTTGCCGGGTTGCACTACCGGGATTGCCGATGTTCTTTGCCGTGATCGAGTCGACAAACACGGTCAGGTCAAAGCCGTCGCTGCCGTTGTTGCGCTTCTGCGTCTGGCCGGCGCGGCTTGCATCCTCGATCAGATTGACCGTGACGTCACTGCCGCCATGCTGGCGAACGATGTCGTTTGGAATGACCTGCGACCCACGCGGCAAATTCACCAATTCCTTGCCGTTCTCACCGACCCAGGCAAGGCCACCTGGCGCAGAGTCAGTGCCCTCGGCAAAGCCAGGGATGAAACCCCGAAACAGCGACGCGAAGGCAGACGGCCCGCCGGCCGCCGGCGCATTGAATACCGAACTAAACAATGAGTTGATCGCCGCCTTTTCCAGGGTTTTGGCGAGATTTGAAAGCACGTCGTTAAGGCTCTTGCCCTCGACGACAGCGTCAGCGAACGCGGTCGACAGCGCATTGCCGACCTGCGCGCTGGCGTTATTGATGTCAGTCAGGGCTTTGCGAGCCGCGTCGTAAGAGGCCGTCGCGCTGGCGATTGCCTGCGACGAGCTAATGAACTTCGCCGCATGATCGGCCGTCAGGGTGATTCCGGCCGCCTCAAGTGCCTGCTGCGCCGACATCGTCTTGCGCAACTCCTCGTACTTGTCGATTTGCTCCTGCGTCACCTCGCCATTGTCGCGCATGATCGCGGTCAACTCGCGGAATTCTGCCCGCATCTGCGCCTGCGCCACATTGTTTTCGAACATGGCCGCAGTATCGGCTTTGATCGTGGCCGTCCGCTTGGTGATGTCGTCGACCGCGATGTCGAACTGGTCGCGCGCCTCACTGGCCTTTTTGCGGACCGGCAACTGCGCCGCATTCGGATCCGGCGCATCGGCGGCCGCCGGCCTGGCGCCAGGCAGCGGCACGCCATCCGGAAATTCGGTTTTGGCCGCAGCGGCTTGCGCCTTCTCCAATTCCATGCGGAAAACCTGCGCCTTGAAGCGCGCCGCCTCCAGCCCCGCGATGATGTCGGGATCACCGCCGGTCTTAGCCATACGATCGATCACGCGCGTCAGCTGGTCGACGTCCTGCGCCAGGCCGAGCGCTTCCTTGCGCGCCACGTCGGCGGCGTCGGCCAGCGCATTGAACTTGTCCTGGCCGCTGCCAGGCGCAGCGCCATTGGCGGCCGCGAGCCTGGCGATAACGTCGGCGGCCTGATCGATCAGGCCACTGAGCGCGACTGCAACGTCGCCGGCGACGGCCTTGAACTGGCGCCCCCAAGCATCCATCGATTGCGACCAGGCGCGCTCGAATAATTCGGCCTTGGCGACCGTGGCGCCGTCGATTACGACGCCGGCGGCATCAGCCTTGCCGGCCAGGGCATCGAACGCGGCGCCCCCATCATGCAGCGCCCGTACCCAGCCCTCGGATAGGCCGAGCATCTCGGCGGCCTTGACCTTCTCCGGCAGCGATGGAAAGCGATTGATCAGATCGCCCGCCGCCTTAATGGCTTCATTGGTGCTGATGACCTGGCCGGCGCGATCCTTATATTTGACGTTGTTGGCGTCGAGCAGCTTCGTCAGCGAGTTTTCATTTTGCTTGGCGTCGGCCAGCAGGCTGGCAAGGTTGCGCAAATCGGTCGTCGCCTGCTTGTCGGAGACGCCGCCCTGCCCGGCCGCGAACAGCGTGCGCTGGAAGTCCTCGACTGTCTGGCCGACAAATTCTGCGTTCCTGCCGATGGCGGCGACCTCGGCATTGATGCTGGTCAACGCCGCGAACAGCGCGCCCGCGGCAGCCGTGGCGCCACCGAGCACGGCGCCGAGACCGGACAGGCCAGCAAAGCCGGGGTTCAGGCTATCGAAGGCAGATTCGATGCGCGAAATCGCGTCATCGGCCATGTTCCCCGCCTGATCGAGATCAGACGAGAACTGGTCGAGGCGAGCCCCGAGCACAGCGACAAGATCAGCCGACATTCAGGTTTCTACCTTCGAGGAGCGCATCGAACTCAGCATCGGTCGGCGGCGGGATGACTTCCTCGGCGCCGTTCGCCTTGTTGAAGCCGTCGATGCAGGCGCGGAACTGCCAGAACGACATGTGGTCGACCTGGTCTGGCGAGAAACCCATCGCCGCGCCGTTGCCGTAGATCACGGCGAAATCGACGGCGCCGCCTTCGGGTCCGGCGTCTTTTTTTTTGCCTCGTCACCGCCCTCGGCCGCCGGCGGCCCGACCAGGCCGGCGAGCAGCACCGCGAGCGCCGGCTTGACGTGCTCGAGCGGCGGCGTGTCGTCGAACGACTGCGTCATCTCGAGGTGCGCATCGCGCGGCGCCATACCGCCGCCGATCAGGCCGATCCGCAGGATGTCGCGCAGATCGTCGGGCCAAACATTCCGCGCCTTTAGCGCCTCGACCAGGTCCATCGGGCCGAGTAGCGGAGCCCCGATCGCAAGGCGCCGCCGGTTGACGTTCTCCTGGAGCGCACGAAACTGCCCCAACCCAAACTTGAAGGACTGGAGACCGCTGCCCCAGGTCAACTCGATCGACCCGCTCATTGCAGGGCGATCTCACCATCGCTGTCGAGCGTGGCCGAGAAGGTTACGCGCTGGCCACGCTGAGCGGTAATGTCGAGCTTTGACAGTATCGCCTTGCCCTGCCAGGTCCGCGTACCCAGTGTGACCTGGACCGTTTTCGACACACCGGATTCGAACCAGGAATTCCAAATGTCGAAATCCTCGTCGGCCACGACGCCGGAGCCCGTCATCTGGCCGGAAAGCGAGACGACATCGCGCTCGAGCCAGGACGGAGCGTCGGGATTGTCGCAGTCCGGCACGTTGGTGTCGTTGGTTGCGGCCGTCCGCGAGAAGCCGCGCGAATTCAGACCGCACGGCGCCGAAAATACCTCGGGTGCGGCACCATTGCCGAGCTTGATCAGGAACTGCGAAAATTTCAGCGTCGAGGCCTGCGTCATGGCAGCGGTTCTCCTAAGTGCGGTTTCGGGTGAAGATTTCGATCAGCGACGCAGCGTGAACGCGCCGCGATAGGCGCCGGAGTGGCCGGCAGTCCGCGTGGCGCGGACCTTGTTGTTCTCGGCGATGGTCTCTTCGAAGGTCTCACGCACGCCTTCGCGAAAACCGTTCTTGTACATGCGCACGGTCGAGTAGAAGAACGGCCGCGCCGTCTCCTTGACGGTACCGAACTCCTCGGCCAGCGCATAATCGAACGGCCCAGCCGCGGTGTATTTGGTCGTTTTCGACCCGCCGGCGAGCACAAGGACTGTCGGCTTGGTGTCGGTCGAGACGTCCTTCATCCGCACGGAATCGTGCAGGTGATAGGTTTCGTTGTGCTCGATCGCCAGCTGGATGTTGCCGACGAGCTCGGTGCCCTGCGCAACAAGATCATTGCGCATGTTGCGCTTCATCTGGGCCGCCAGCGATTGCATGTCGGTCTTGAACTGCTTGACGCTGGCGTTGTTGCCCATGGCGAGAACTCCCCCCGCTGTGATCGAGTGCGCCGAACGATTACGCCGACGCCGCGATGATCTCGATGTTGTAGTTGACGCTGCCGCCGGCGCCATTGGCGACCTTGAGGATGTCGCCGGTCGCAGGAGTGACGGGCCATCCGGTCCGGCTGGCGAACAGCACACGGTCGCCAGGCTTGATGTCGACCGAATGGGTGGCGCTGGAGAACGGACCATTGAAGGTGTTCGAGGCTGCCGCGCCGACCGTCAGGGTCGAAAGCGACGCTTCCGGGTTTTCGATCATGATCGCCTTGACCTTGGCGGCCACGATGGTGGTACCGAAGGCATCGACCAGCGCGCCGGCGAGATCGAGGTTCTCGCTGGTCGAGGCCGCCAGCGTGCGGGTGTCGATGAAGGCGATATCAGCCTTGCCGTAGCCGGTACCGCTGCCGAGCTGGATATCGGCCGCATCCGGCATGCGGTCGACGACATCGCGGCCGTCGAGGGTCTTCTTGTTCACAGACGCTATCGAGGCACGCACGATGGTGTTGAGGGACGTCATGGCTAGCTCCAGTTTGAGAGGGACGCAGGAAAAGAAATCAGAGCGCGTTGGCGTCGGTCAGGATCGAGAAGGTCAGCACCGCATGGTTGGTGACGCCGTCCGGATCGCGCAGGTAACTGGCGCTTTCGAGCAGGACCGATTGCGTGCCGCTGCTCACCGTCTGCAGCTGCTCGTCATGCAGCAGATTGATCACGGCGCCGCCGACCTGGCGCGACTTGTCCACCTGCTTGAACTGGTCCCAGACGTGGATGGTGACGGCGGTTTCGGCCGCATCGACGCCATCGGCCGATTCCGGGATGACCTGCATGTTGCCGATCGTCACTAAGGGATAGTCAGGCTTGGCGGGGACGCGATCGAAGATGCGGCCGTCGATCATTGCAGTGAGCACCTGATCGGCGCGCAGCTTAGCCTCGATCACAGCTCGCAGGTCCGCCGCCGGGTCCGTGAACGACATCAGCCGGAGATCCTGAGGTCGATGCGAACGACCTGGTTGTTGATTTTCTTGGCATCGACCCAGACCACCGTCTGCCGCCGCTCGGAGCCATCGAGCGCGATCTTGTCGCCCTCGTTCTCGCGCGGCACGATGTTGGCGGGATCGCCATCCGGCCACCCCGCCGCGAGCAGCGGCGTCGGAGACAGGATCAGGTTGAAGCCGCTCCGCTTGATGCCGGACGGCGCATCGTCCGCCTTGGTGCGATCAGGGCGCGCGCGGCAGGTGACGGTTGCGATGATGTTGTTGTCGTCATCCTCCCGCGTCAGCACGATGTCCTCGCCATAGGCGGCAAGGAAGCGGTCGAGCTGCGCGATCGAGGCGGCCGCGGACATCATCGGGTCAGCCCTCGCCCTTGCCGGTCTCAGACGTGATCACCTGCCCGACATCGCCGGTCGAGCCGCTCGAGGAGTCCCCACCATCGTTTGGGCCGCCGTTGCTCCCGGCCGTCATGCGAGCGATGACCTGGTCGAGCGCCGAGCGGGTAACCTCGAGCGATCCAACATGGGTTTTCAGGGCGGCGTGCTGATCGTCGATGTCGGCCAGCACCGTGTCATAGCGCTGGCCGGTGACGGCGAGATCGGCCTCCTGCCGCTCGGCGCGCGCCAGGCGGCCGGCAAAGCCCGCCAGCTCGATCGGGCGCTTGATGGTCCGGTTCATGTCGATCACCTCCAGAATTGACGGGTCGCGCTCGACCGCGACGAGCAGCCGGCGCAGCTGCAGGCGCCGGAGTGCGATGGCGACGAGCGCATCGATATCAACGGGTCTTGACCCGTAGGCGGATCGCCTGCTCAAGCTCGGCGCCCTTGGCCGTGGTGACGCGGTTGACGATCTCGTAGGCCTGTCCAGCCGCTCCGCCGGAGATCTGCACGGTCGCGACCTTGTCCGTGTTGCTGGCATTCTCGGCGACCAGGCCGGACGGCAGCGCGAAGGTCGAGGCCGCCAGCGCATCGCCGTCGGCAAGGCGCGCGGTCCAGTCGACCGCATATTCGATGCGGCGCTCGGCCGGGTCTTTCGGCGGCCAGACGTGACGCGCGGTACGAGGCAGTAGAACGACACTTCGCGACATCACCAGACCTCGTCGAGCATCAGGTTGCGAACCGCGTCGGGGATCAGGGTTGCAAGGTTGGCCGGCACGGAGAATTGCTGCTGCCCGACGCCGAAAACGGTCTCGCTCGTCAGCGTCAGACTTGCCTCGCCCATGGTGTAGAGATGGCGCAGCATCAGGAGGATAGCGACCTTGACATTGCCCGGCAGGTCGGCGGGGTCCTCATAGCCGGCATCGAACCGGATCACGACGGGCTCCGGCGAGCGGGCAAACAGCGGCGGCCAGTAGGTGCCGAATTTCGGGACGATCTGCACGCTATCGCCCTTGGTCTGTACCACATAGGCGGACGGATCGAGCGTCGCCTGCGTCTCCGTGCTCCAGTCCACATATTTGATCGAGGCAACCTGGTCGGCGAGGACGGGCGCGATCGGCAGCTCGAGCGCGGCGCGCCAGCACGGCAGCACCCATTCCAGCGTCTGCAGCACGAACACGCGCTGGACCAACGACTGGCAGAATTTTGTCGCCGCCGGAATCAGCGCCCCAATCATCAGGTCATTGCTCGAGTCCGAGACACGCAACTGCGCCTTGGCTTCAGCCAGGGTCACAGGGTAGCCCGCCGGCGGGGTGACGATGCGGAGCATTGACGGCCTCGAGGAAGATATGCGGCCCGGCACAAGCGCCGAGCCGCTAGTCTTGCAGCGAAATCAGGCGTTTTGCACCACGGAGACCAAGTCGTTGTCGGTGCCAAAACCGTAACGCGGATCGAATCCGAGCACGGTGGCATCGACCAACGATGCCGCGGCGCCGACGGTCACCGACACGCGAAACCACTTGAAGCCGTTGTTGAAGTCGAGATCTTCCTGCTTGAGATCGATCGTGACCTGGTTGTTGTCGTTGGAGGCCTTCACCAGCTGGGTTATCGCCTTGCCCGTGACATCCTTGGCGCCGGTGCCAGCATTGTCGGTCGCCTGCTGCAGCTTGGCATCCACGGTCGCCGCAGCACCGAGCACGCCGGTTTTCAACGCAACCAAGAAGTTGTGAAACGTGGTGGCATCCATCCACCCCGACGTGACGGTGCCGGCCGCCTGCGATACGGGACTGATGAAGCCGACAATGCCGACGCGCTGCGACGGCCTCAATGCGGGTCCAGACATTGTTTTTCCCTATGCTCTGGAAGGTTGGAAACAAGGCAGGCGCCGATTGCGCAAGCCTCTACCCTAGACAGCAAAAAGCCGCCCCGTTTCCGGGGCGGCCTGTTTCTGGTTGGACGACAGGCGGGATTTAGCGGCTTGCCAGAGCGACGAAGTGCGACTTGCTGCTGGCGCCCTTCGCGGCCGCGACGGGGCCGGACAGATAGGGCTGGCCGCCCGCGCGGAGGATCCAGCGGAACGCCGTCAGGTTTTGGTCGAAAAACAGGTGGATCGACGCAGCAAAGTCGATGCCGCCGCCCTGCTTGGTCGCCAGCGCGTAGCCGGAGAGATCGGCCAGCACGATATCGCCCTTGGTGCCCAAGGTCTGACAGTGTTCATTGAACAGCAGCGGATCGCCCGCCAGGATGTTCTTGAACGGCGATCCGGTCAGCGCCTGGTTGATCGGCAGATAGGCCGCATTGTTGCCGATGGTCATGAGGCCGAGCTGCGGGATGGTGTCGCGGTTCGCGAGCCACATCGGGTTGCCGCCGGGCATCTCGAACAGGCGCGCCATCATCTTGAGGATGTTGGCCGCGACAATGGTGGTCGCGGTCTGGCCGCCTTCGGCGGCGACCGTAACCAGCGCCGGCGAGTTCATAAAGCCGAGCGGCTTGCCGTTGCCGTCGCCCCAGCACACCGCCTCGAACAACTTCCAGCGGATCGCGCGGGCCGCCTGGACGGTGATGCGGTTCTGCAACCGCGGCGCGTCCTCCAGGACTTCGTTGGTCGCGAGCACGAAGGCGTAGAGCTCGTGCAGCTGGATGATCTCAGGCGTCAGGGCCGCCTTGCTCGCGATCATCTGCGTGCCTTCCGAGCGCCAGGCCGCCTGGACGCCGGCCGCGCCCCACGGCGTGGTCTCGTCCTTGACGATGCCGACCGTGTTGCCCTGCGTCGGCTCCGGGTTGCAGAAGCCAAGCAGATCATTGTCGGCAAACACCAGCGACCAGATCTGCTCGCGCCATTCGGTCGGAACCAGCACGCCCTCACCCGACGATCCCTGATTCTGCTGATAGCCAGTCGCCGCGGCCGCGAAGCGCGGATCCGCGACACCATTGACCTGCAGATTGCGCACGGCGACGGCGAACTCGGCGAGACTGCGGAAGCCCGCGGTCCGCGCCGGATCGGTATCGTTCACGATTGTCGCGAGCGCCGGGCCCCCACCGAGCGACGAGGTCGAAAACAGGGTGGCGCGGCGCACGGCCTTTTCCTCGGCCGAAATCTCGCCGTCGAGCGCGGCAACCTCAGCCTCGAGCGCATCGACCTGCCCCTCGAGTGTGGTGATCTGCGCCTTTTCCGCGTCAGTCGCGTTGTCCTTGCCGAGCAGCGCATTGAGCTGGTCGAGCGCGATTTTGCCAGCCTTCGCCTTCTCGGCGCGGGCATGGCGCAGCTTCTTAAGATCCTTTTTCATGGGATCAACAACTCCTGTTGTGATGACGCCGGACAAGAGAGCCCGCACTCCCGCTGTCCGGCGACGCGGGTGGGCAACCGAGATTTTCGGAAAACGCTAGTCGAACATCAGCGCCGAGCGCCGGCGCGAGGCCGCGCGGGTCGGCATTCCCGCGACCATGCCGGCGATGACGCTGTCGAGCGTCGCGACGCGGTCGACCATGCCGCGGGCCATGGCTTCCTTGGCGCCGAACACGCGGCCCTGGCCGAATTCGTCCTTGACCTTGGCCTGCGAGACCTTGCGGCCGGAAGCCACCGCCTTCACGAAATCGGCGCCCGCGGCGTTGGCACGACCCTGCAGGAAGTTGCGCGCGTCATCCGAAAGCGGAGCAAACGGATGCGCCTCGTTCTTCATCGGCGACTGCTCGGACCGGATCAGCGTCATCTTGAGGCCGATCTGCTCCAGCCAGCCGGAAATGTCCTGATGCATGATCATCGCGCCGATCGAGCCCACGTCGCCGGACGGCGAGATCACCAGCTCGGAGGCCTGCGATGCGATCCAGTAGGCCGCCGACGCCGCCAACGTATTGACCACGGCCACGACCGGCTTTTTGGAGGCCGCATAGGCAAAGGCCGCAGCCGCTTCCGCCGTGCCGGACACCGTCCCACCAGGGCTGTCGACGTCGGCGATGATGCCGGCGACATCGGCGTCGTCGGCGGCCCGTGTCGCGCTCGCAGCGATGCCCGACAGGCTCGACCCGTACCAGGAGCCCCGCGGCGTCAGGCCACCGTAGACGCCGATCAACGCGATCTTGCTCGGCTGCGTCGCAACCGTCTGCGTGGTCGCAGCGAGCGTAGCCTCGCGCGCCTCGATGCTCGACAGGCCGTTGAGGATTGCGGAAACCTCGATCGATACGACGGCATCGATCGACGTGATCTGCGCGATGACCTGGCAGCTCGGCGCGGTTGTCATTTGCCATTGTCGTCTTGCTCCTGGTCGGAAGACTGGTCGGCGTTTTCGTCGCCAGCAGCAGCGGCCGCGGCGCCGGAGTCCTTGGTCAGCGGGTTTTTGTACTCGTCGCCGCCGGGGTCGGTCCGCAGCTCCTCGTTTTCGCGGCGCAGGATGTCGTTGGCGGACAGCCATTCGCCCTGCCGGCCCATCAGATAGGCCGCGTAGCGGGTCTTGAGATCGCCGCGCAGCAGGCCTGCGAAGTTGAACTCGACAAACAGACTGTTGTCGTCGTTGTCGAGGAGGAGATCACCCTCGGCACCCTGCTCGAGCGCGATGGCGAGCGGCGCCAGGCAGTAGATGACGAAATCGAGCGACTGCTGCTCAATATTGTTGTTGGTCGAGCGCTTGAGGCGACCGGCGCGATGCGGCGGATAGCTCCACAGGCCGAACACGGCGGTATCGGCGGCGTCCTCGGTCTCCAGCAGCTGCGCCTCGGAATTGGTGACCTTCAGCTGGACGTATTTGCCGCCGTATTTCAGCAGACGATCGCGGTGACGGTTGCGCCCCGTGCCGTTGCGGCGCCAGGTTTCGAGGAAATCGCGCTCGGCGTCCTTGTCCTTGAAGGTGCCGGGATGCTCGATAATGCCGCCAGTGCCACCGTAATTGGCGAACCAGATGTCGCCATATTCGTGCACGGCGATGGCGCGCGCGAACACGTTGCGCGCGGTTTCCCAGACCGGCTCGCCGAGCAGCCCATCCTCGCGCAGCGGGTTGCCGCGCAGGTGCCAAATCTCGTCCTCGCGATAGGTGACCGGCGCCAGCGACGCGTTCTGGACGATCGTCGCCGGCGGATTGAATGTGTAATAGAGCCGACCGTCATAGCGGCGCTCGATCTGCGCCAGGCGGCGCGGATGCAGGATCTCGAGGCCGCCGAGCCCGTAGGGTTCGAGGCCGAGCCGATCACTTGGCGGCAAGATCCGGCAGAACGCATTGCGATAGTAGGACAGATGCCAGCCGACCTCGGAAATGAACTCGCCGGGCTTGGTGACTCCGTTCGGCTTCGCCGACAGCAGCCGGGTCAACGGATGGTCCGGCAGCGCCGTGCGCGAGCCCTTGGGCCCCTTGCGATAGACCGAAACCGGCAGCGTCGACAGCGCCGACGACATGCCATAGCGGACCGACTGCACGGCGCCAAGCTGCGACACGGTCCGGTCATTGACCACGACGCCGGCAGCCGAGAAATCACCGCCGAGAGCGCCCCAATATTGCGGGTCCAACTGGTCGCGCGGCTTGGTGATGTCGATCGTATCGGCCATCACCCGCAGCGCGTTGCCGAGACCGGAAAGCAAGCCCATCAGATCACCGTCAGCATGTCGGCGCCGGTCACGAGCATGCCGGCCGAAGGATTCCAGCTCATGAGGATCGTCGCCTGCAGGAGCGCGATCAGCGGATCGATCTTGGCGCGGCCGGCGACCTGCTTGGTGATCATGTCGGCATTGCCGCGCTGCTCGACCTTGGCGTTGCCGACAACCCACGTCATCAGCGCCTGGTCGGCGTGGAAATAGGTCGCATCGGCGAGCTTGATGTCGAGCCCGTAGACCGCCGGTGCCAGCGCCGGGCCTTGCAGCAGCCGGCGGATCATGTCCTCGGTGACTCCGGCGCCGAACAGCGCCTCAAACAGAGCCGCGGCCCGGTTCGGGTCGATGCCGACGGCATTCTTGTCCGGCAGGAGCCCGCTCGCGACGACCGTCGCAACCATGCTCGCGAGATCCGCGTGCGCCGCCCCGATGTCGAGGATCTTAAATGACTCCTCCTTGACGAAATCGTCGAGCTGCGCGGCGATTTCCTTGCGCCGCTGCAAAACGATCGGGTCGGCCCAGCCGTAGCACCACGACAGCCAATGCCGCGTTTCCTTTTCACGGCCGATAACGGCCAGGCCGAGCAGATCGTCGCGGCCGCCGCCGTCGACGCCGATCGTCACGACCTCGCAGCGGGCGAGCAGCGAGTCCAACGTGAGTTTCTCGTCAACCTGCTGATCCCAAAGATCGGCGCCGCTCCAGCCTTCATTGCTGATGCCCTGCCCGATCTCGATGTTGAGATGCTGCGATGCCCAGATGCGGATGGCTTCCTCGCCCTTGTCCCGCTCACCCTCCCAATCGGCGATCAACTCCGGCAACGAAGAGCCGGACCGGCCGAGGTTCGGCATCACCATCGGCCAGTTAACCGGGTCTTTCCAACGGTGCTCGACACCCTGCTGACGCTCCTCGCGCGTCAAGGTCGCGATGTCAGGCGGAAATTCGTACAAAATCGGCAGCATCGGCCGGATGACCCGCCCCCGATACTTGCCGTCCCGGACGTTGCGCGCAAATTTCAGCTCCGACTTGAAAATGCCAGCCGGAACATCGTCGCTCTGCGTCGTCGTCATGACGAGCAGTCCCTCCGGAGTCTTGTCCAGGCCGCCGCGTATCTGGCGCAGCACCTTCGCACCCTTCGGGTTGTTGCCGAGTAGGTGAATCTCGTCGAGCAGCACGAAGAACAGGCCCATCGCGCCGGTAAGGATGTTGACATCGAAGGTCTTGACGCTGCACTCGGCCTTGGTGACGAGGTCCTCAATCATCATCTCATGATCGTGCGTCTTGAAACGCCGCTTGAGGTCCTGCGACTCCTCGATCATGCCGACCGCCTGGTCGTACGCGCGGGTCGAGATCGCCTGCGTCGGACCGACGAACAGCGCCTTTCCGCGGGGCCGCTTGTTCATCAGCATCGCCACGATCAACAGCGCGGCGGAATTCGTCGTTTTCGACGAGCCTTTGACCACCATCGCGAGGATGTCGCGAATGTGGCGCACTTTGTTGATCGGGTCCCAACTCCCGAACGACGCGCGCACGATCTCGCGGAACCACTCCCCCGAGGCGTCCCGCATTTTCGGCTTGCCCGGAACGTCCGGCAGCTGGATCTCGTCATAGAACGCCTGCCCCATGTCCGCCTCATCCGCGAACAACGGCAGCGATGGCATCAGCGACCGCCCCTCGCGGATACGATCCTGCCAGTCGACGCAGGAGAGGTCCCACGGCTGCGGCTGCACGATCTGTTCCGGTGCGAGCACTAGTGCTGCGTTCCCTGTCGGCGCATCATCAGCTCGCCCATCGGCGAACCCACGTCGGGCGTATGCGCGGCCGCCAGCGCGGCGGCTTTCTTCCCGACTTTCTCCGGCTTCGCAGCCTTCTCCGCCGGCGTCGCCTTCTGCGGCTGCTGCGTCTGCCCGTAGAGCATCAGGTCATTCCGCTCCAGGTACTTCAGGAATTCGCGGATCGCCGAGACGTTGCCGGCGTTGACGCCATCGAGCAGCTTCATACCGAGCTGCGCGACCAGGCGATCGCGTGAGACATCGGCAAACTTCAGCTCGGAAAAATAATGCTTCCGCAGCGTCGGCGGCGTGACGTAAAGCGCCGCCGCGATCCGCGGCGCGCTCCAGCCGAGCGCGACTAAGAGGCTGACACGATTCCGGTTTTGCTGCGTCGGCACATGCTCAGGCCGACCGCGCCCGCCCCAGTTGGACGGCACGGGATCACCAAAGAGGTCAAAAACTTCAGCCAAGACGAAAAAAACCTGCGAATGAGAGAGGGGCCGGTCCGTGGAGCGAGGGGCTGCGAGGATTTAACCACCCCCCACCCCTTCACTGCTCGATGATGCCTGGCGGCGCCGGCCACTGCTCAATGAAGCGGTTCATGTCGGCTTCGTTGGTGAAACCCATCCACGTCCAGCCGTTGATGGTTGCACTGCCTCGATACCAGAGGCCGGGCTTGCCATGGATTGGCGAGGACTGCTCGCCGATCTGGTCGATGCACCACGTCAGGATGGCATACTCACGATCGCGACCGCTCGAATGCCCGCCCGTGTACGCATTGACCATCCACGGGTGACAGCTCCACACCTTGCGCATCAGCTCGGCGCGCTCAGCGTCGCCGTGATCGAACGCGAGCATTCGTTCGTACAGAGCAGTTGCCATAACCGTTCCGATCAGTGCCAGACGCCGCGGGTGTGCAGGCTAGCCTGCTCCTCGGCCTGCTTGAGCTTATCGTGGCAACCCTTGCAGAGCGTCTGCAGGTTAGCCTCGCACCAGAACAGCTGCGCATCACCACGGTGCGGCTTGATGTGGTCACACACGAGCAGCGAGCTATCGCCCTCGACCAGCCCGCACTTCCTGCAGGTGTAGAGATCGCGCAGGAAGATGCTGAGACGAAGCAGCCGCCAACGGGCGATCTTGTACCAGGCTTTCCAGGGCGGCTGCGGCATCTACAAAAGGAAAGGCCCGACCACACCGCGGGGAGTGATCGGGCCTTGGCAACGCGCCACGAAGTCAGGGAGGAAACGCCCAAGGAGGGCAGCGGTAACGCACAGGCGCGCTACCGCACACCTATGCATGCAAAAGCCCGGCGCGATGGCCGGGCTTTGTGTCGGTTACGCTTCGCGCGTCCGCCTGGAATCAGGCTCTGCGCTTTTAGCCGAGCTGCCGCGAATGCACCGCACCGCGAATTAGTCGATCAGCTCGATCTGCGTCTCGGTCAAACCGTTTACCTTGACGCCGCGCTTTCCGTCTTTGACGTAGACGCTGAGTCGGCCACTTGAGTCAATTCGCTCGATCAGCGCGAGGAAGCCGGAGAATAGGCCATCAGCGACGCGGACTTCACGACCAACCTTGAGGCTGGTCTCCTCCTCGGCGACTGCTTCCGTGACGAAACCGTATTTTACGAACAGCTGCATCAGCGCAGGCTTGCGTCGCGACGGCAGCATGCTCTCGATTGCAACGATCTCGCGCACGAACTGCATCTCGGATGGGTAGAGCCACGATCGCAGTTTGCCGAAGTCGAGCAGGTTGTCGACATCAGGGATGCTGCGGATCTCACCCATTCGACGTAGCTCGAATTCAGGCAGGAAGATCAGACCGGGAAGAAACGGCTTTTCGACGCGCCGGCCCAAGTGAGGCTTACGCGCGAGATCGCGAGTGCCTCGCTTGATGAAGCTGACAATCGTTGGAGACCATCCGCTGATGCAGCGCTCGCGAAAGGCCTTCATCACCTTGGCGTCGCGCCCCGGCATCACCTGCAGAATGCTCCAGGTGCGAGGCACTGCAGGCACAGATTGCAGCTCGCTCGCCGTCACATAGCCCACGAACTGCCCGATCTCGTAATGCATGTTCATTCGTCTCCCCCTGCCTGCGATGCCTCGACGTCACACCACGTTCCGTCCTTGCGCGGCGGCCATGGCGCCGGCGCATGGAAGCCATCCTCGCCGCCCCGACGCTCGAGCAGCGGCGATCTGACGCCGAACACGTTCGCCCCAATGAACGCCTGCCAGGCCGCGACCTGCTGACGGTTGGTGATCCAGTGCCAGGACGCCCTGTCGGCGACGCCGCCAAAGGCAAGCAGCTGCGGCGTGATGCTGCCGCGATAGATCACCTTGCCGGCGTTGACGAACAGCCGCGCCTTGGCCACCGCGTACAGCACCTCGAGCGCGCGGTGCTCCTCGCCCCCGACATCGAAAGCCGTTCGCGAAGCGCCACCCTCCGCAGAGCCCTCGCCCTGCTTCAGCAGCGTCCAGCGCTTGTCCTCGAGGTAGCGCCAGCCGGACGGAATGGTCTTACGGCCCTGCCGCTTTAGCTCCTCGAGGAACGGCTTGACGCCGTCGAGCGCAGCTTTCTCCTCCTCGGCCGAGAGCGCATCGGCCGCATAGTCGGTGCGCTGGCGATCGTCGACGGCAGAGGTCGGCCATCGCTCACGGAACTCGGCCTTGAACCGATCCTTACGATCCCTCGCGCGCGCACCCGCGTCTCTCTCAATCGTTTTAAGGGGTCGTTCTAAGGGGTCGTTCTTGGTGCCCACGTATGTGTGGGCACCCGTGCCCGCGTATGCATGGGCACCCGTGCCCACGGGCGGGCACCCCTGCCCACCAGCGGGCACCCCCTCCCCGTTTTCCTGCACTTCCGCGCTTTCTGCATGGCTCTCGTCGTCGACATCATCAGCATCGCGCGCGAGGCTTTTCAGGTCGAAATCATCCCGGTCGAGCTTCACGCGATACGCATAGCTCGACGACGGCGTCGAATCCTCCGGCCGCCAAGTGTCGCGCCGGCGCTTCTCCACCCAGCCGGCCTCATACAGCCGATCGAGCGAGCGCTGCAATGTGGCGCGACCGCAGCCGATTTCGGACGCCATGCGCACCTGGCTGCGCGTGCACCAGCCGGCGCGATCGATGTGACGGCCGAGCAGACACAGCGTTTGCAGGTCGCGCGGCTCGAGCGAGCGATCAGTCACCGCCCCCGCGGGAATGATCGATAGACGAGGATTGGACACGTGATGCCTTGAGAGATGGAGTCAACTGGACGCGGTAAGCAACAGAACGCTAGAGACAATCGCGGCTTGCCTACGGCCGGTCGTGATCGATCATGACGTCGACGATCGCCTGCACCGAGAGGCGCTCGATTGCGCCCGTCTCGATCGCGCGGCTGAGACGCGGCCACCAGCGATCCGGGAAGCGCGCGCCGTTGACGGTGCGGCCGAAGCTGACGACCTGATACTTGTCGAGCCCGTCGACCTCGCGATCCGCCACCTTGACGACCAGCTTGGTGATGACCGTCGCCAACTTGAGGGCCTGCGGACCGCCAGAGCCGAGCGTGCGCAGGACGACGCTTGTGTCAGCCATCAGACCCTCCGCCCGCCAATGATGGCTGAGGATGCCCTGCAGAGCCGCTGGCGCGCTTGTCGAGTGCCGACCGGCCAGGCGGCGGGTCGCCGAACCACGCCGCTGTCAGGCCCTGCCTATCGATCCGCAGCTGCAGCTCGGCGCGCTCGCGCAGGTGATCCAGCAGCGGCATCCGCTTGCGTTCGACGACAGGCATCGGCAGCACGGGCGCCGCGGGCGCAACGATGGCGGCGACCTCTGGCACAATGCCGGCAGCCGCAACGCCGCGCTTGCGCCAGGACACCGCAGGAACGCTCGGTTTCGGACCGCGCGGCCGGCGCGAGCGGTCACGGGCGCCCTTCAGCTTGCCGTAATAGCGCTGTTCGCATGCCGGTCCCGACCGCCCTGGCAGCGCGGCCGCGATCGCCGGCCAATCGAGCCGCTCGACGTCGCGCAGCCGCAACAAGTCGGCATCTTCGCCGGCAGACCAGCGCACGCAGGTTCTGTCGGGATTCATGCCGGCACCTCCGCCGCTTCGCGCAGCGAAGTCGGCACGGCCTCACACACCGGCGTGTTGCCGCCGACCTGGATTTTCTCGCTGCCGCGATACCATTCCTTCCAGTGATCCTGGCGGCCGTGGCTGTCGGCGCCATGGCACGAGACGCAGATGATCTCGCAGCCCTCGCGCGTGCATACCTTGCGGCTGTCGCCGTTCGGGGCGCGGGTCTTTTCGCTCCATTTGTGCTTCATTCCGCCGCCTCCAGGAATTCCGGGGCCGCGCGTTCGTCCTGCATGATGGCGAAGACGTTCGCCTCCATCTGCGCGACGGAGACGGCATTTCCGATCTGCTTGACCTTCTCGGTCTTGGTGCCGGCGAAGCGGTAATCGGGACCGAAGCCCATTGCCGCCGCCAATTCGTGCGGCTCGAGCATGCGGAACAGGATGTCGTACTCGAGTCCGGGCTCGACCAGATTGACATGGCCGCTGGCGCAGACGGCCGGCGCCGGATCGGCGAGATCGTGCACGCGCGGCGCCTGGCCGGGACGCTCGCCGAACTGCGCCGCGATGAACGCCAGCTCGCCGCGGTTGGCCGTCGTCAGCGTCGGCAGCGGATCGGCCTCGACGTCGCGGGCACGATTGGATGCATCGGCATGGGTGATCGGCACCACAAGCCCGAACCGTGCCTTGGCGGTCGCGGTCGGCAGCGGGTCCTCGCCGCTGCGCAGCGTCTCGCCAGAGCCAGAGCCATAATAGGGTGAGATCAGGCAGTGCGAGTGTTTTGCGACCTGCGTCGGCGTCGGCTCGTCGACGCCACGCGGCGCACCGTCGCCGTGGCGCGAGAGCACGAACGGCTCGACCAGGTAACCGGCGCCCGAGGTTGTCGCGGTCGGCGCGGGCGCGTCGATAGAATGCGCCCTCGCTTCCCCACGCCCCTCGCCTGCCCGGTTGATGATCAGCGGCTGCACCAAGCCGACATGCGTGCCCCGCGCCGTCAGCGCCGGCAGCGGCACGTCGATGCCTTGTGCGGCCATATGCCGACGCAGCACGATGATGAACGGCTCCGGCCAGCCGAACTTGACGATGCCGGCATAGATTCGCTTGAGCGTCTTTGGCGCGAGCGGCTTCTTGCGGGCGTAGATCGAGCGGCCCTTGATCGACCAGTCGATGATCTCGCGCGCCGGGCGGTACGGTTTCAACGCCGTCGCCGGCGCGACGTCGCGCCTCGCATGCGTAGCAACCGGCAGCGTCAGCCGCCGATCATCGAACCGGAAGAACCCGAAAAACCGCTGCCGCGTCGTCGCCTCGCCGACGTCAGCGGCATTGAGCTTGCGCCACTCGATCGACGTCGCGCCCAGCCGGCGGATGGTCTCGATCCATTCGCGGAAATACAGGCCTTCCTTGTCTTTGATCGGCCGCCGCGTCTCAGGATCAACCGGCCCCCATTTGGTGAACTCCCAGACGTTCTCGATCAGCATCCGCTTGACGCGCAGCTCGGTCAGCCAGGTGATGACGTGCCAGGGATCGCTGCGCTGCTGGTCGCTGGTCGGCTTGCCGCCGCGCGCGATCGAGTGATGCGTGCAGGTCGGTGAGGCCATCAGCAAATCGAGATAGCCCTCCGGCACCACCTGGTGCGGACGTACCTGGCTGATATCGGCGCAATAGTGCCGCGCGCGGGGATGATTGCGCTGATGCGTTTCCAGCGCCGTGCCCCAATGATTGACGCAGACCAGCTCCATCTCGAGTCCGAGCCGCGCCAGCGCGCGCTCGGCGCCCGTGGAGGAGCCGCCGGCGCCGCAGAACAGGTCGGCGACGAGGATCTTTCGCGTCACCGCTGCGACCTCCGGAAACGGGTCTCGAGATCGCCGACGACAAGCGTGGTGATTTGCGGCTCGGCCACGTCCTCTAGCGCCTTGTCGAGATATCGGCCGCGCTGCCACCAGGCGATGGTGTAGCCGAGCATGAAGCCGGCAAAGAGAAGAATCGAGCCGGCGCCGACGGCGACGTTGGTGCTGATGTCGATCACTTGCGCCCCCGATTGCGATCGAACTTTTCGCCCTCGGCAACGACCAGCGCTGCAGCACGGACCAGATCACGGCGATTGCCCTGCGGCTTCCACCACTCAAGCGACCACGGCCAGACCATCGGCGGTTCCCGCCCGAAGTCGTCATCCGCACGCCGGCGCCACGTTGGCATGATCGCGTAGCACGAGCCCGCGGCAGCGAGTTCACCAACCGGATGCGCGTCGTCGTGCGTAGTCGACCAGCCCTCCTGCTCGATCTGGCGGAAGCGCTCGGCAATGACGGCCTGCATGAACGAAGACAGAGGCCGGCGGATATGTAGCGCCTCGAACACTCGCCGCAGCAGATACGAGCGCGCGATCGAGATCACAGTCATGATCAGCGCGAAAAACAGGTTCTGCCGGAATGACACAGTGACGCCGAGCAGCGGGAGAAAGTACATCTGCGCCGCAAGGCTGATCCCGAACCCAACCGCGATGTTGATGACGCTCTCGACGAGCGACATGATTTTGCTCTGTTTCACACTTCTGCCCCCTGCTGTTGAACGGATGCCGGCGCGACCAGCTGCGCCAGCAACGCCCTGCCCTCGTCAGTGACGAGCACGCGATCGGTCGTGCAGTGCGCGAAGCCGCGCGCGCCAACGAGGTGGCGGATCATGTCGGGCTCGACCGAGTCCCAGCGGCCGGCGGAGATCTCGAGCAGCGCGAGCTGCTCGGCGAGCTCGTCGGCATCGACCGGCAGGCGCGTCTGCAGGACGCCGTCGACGACCTCGGCTGGCGGTGCGTCGTCGAGCTGGCGGGCCGCGTCAAACAGGCTCATCTGCGGTGCGCGGTAAGGCTCGGTCAGGTCGGCCTTCGGCGCCGGCGGCAGCTCGGCCGCCTCCAGCTCGCGCAGGCGATCCCAGCCGGCGCCGCGCAGCGCCCATTGCTCGCCTTGCTGGCAGGCGTAGCCGCGCGCCAGGTAGAACGCGCCGAGCACCGGCGCGAGATCACGGCGCGGGTGGCAGAAGTCGGAGAGGATCTTCAGCGCTTCACGCTCGCCAATCGAGGCGGGATCGAATTCGGGCACCTCGGTCGCAGCCAGCCATTCCGAGCCCGCCAGCTGGTCGATGGTGATGACGTCGCCGGCATCATAGGTCGCCCTGTCCGCGACGGCCGCAGCGGCGCTGGCCCCGTCAGTTGCTTCCGCTGCGGCCGCCTCGGTCTCACCGGAGGGCACCGGGAGGTCTGAATCCGCATCGCCCGCCGATGACGGCGAAGCCGCCACATCGGTCGGGTTGGCGATCGCACTGCTTTGCAGCGCGACGCCGGCCTGATTGCCCCAGGCGTCCCAATTCTCCGGCAGCGGATGCTCTGCATCGACGCGGGCAAACAGCTCGAGCACGGGCAGCGGCGCTCCGTCGCTGTCCTTGCCGACCATGGTCGCGATCATGTGGCGGTAGTGGTCGGGCTTGCGCGAATGCTCACGCGGCCGCTCGCGATGATTGGAGCCGAACTTTTCGTCGCTGGCTGGTTTCGGCAGGCCGCGGCCGCGCTTGAACTGCAGCAGCAGCTCGTCCTGATCCCACGCGAGCAAGCCCGTTCCACTCTGGTCCGGATGCTCCTCGTCGGTCTTGGTCCAGACGTAGCAGGTCGAATAGCTATCCATGCCGAGTGCGAGCTGGCAGGCATAGGCGAGCGGCAGATCGGCGGTGGCCATGGCGATCTCGCCGTCGGCAAGTGTCACCTCGATCAGATAGGAGACTTTTGCGAGTAGATGCGCGCGCGGAATCCACATCCAGAACCACGCGTCCGGCTGCAGCGCCTCACCGACGCGCTTGAGGTAGTCGAGGATGTCCGGCCAGGACATGGTGGTGTAGTGGTTTTCATAGGCACGGTTGCCGATCCCCGCCTTGCGTGCCCAGGGCGGGTCGCCGTAGCCCGCCGGATACTTTTTGCCCGACGGCGTCAGCGACGAGGCGGAGGCCAGCACCGAGGCCAGGTTGCGGCGATGAACCCGCCCCTCCTCCTCGGTATTCACCTTGAGCAGGTCGGTCGCGACCTTGGCCTTGCCCGACCGGACCTCCTCGGCGTGTGCCGTCAGCAGCGCCTCAAATTTTTCGGCCGGCACGCGCGCCAGCTTTTGCGCGCGCATGCTTTCCTTGGGCGCAATCCCGGCCTCGCGCAGCGTCGGCACGGAAACCGATTCCTCGCCGGAATCGGTTTCCCTCTCCGCCTTCTTGGGCCGCCCGCCGCGGTTGAGGCCGACCGTCTCGCGCTGCTTGATCACCAGCTCGCCGAGCCGGCGTTCCGCGCGAAAGCGGATCTGCATCGCCCGCAGCTCGAGGTCGAGGTTCTTCATGATCCGCGAGGCGGCCTCTATCGCCTTCCACTCGTCGCGGATGTACTGGACCTCGTCGACCGCGAGCGCCTCGGCGATCGCGAGGCAGGCGGCCTCGTATTTCACCAGCTCAGTCAAAGGGAATCTCCTCGAGCTGGCGAGCCCCTGCGAGCGCATCGGCCATGATCTGGCGCACGATCGCGTCGAGCGTCGGCGCGGTGCCGCGCGTGCGGCGGCTGATGGCGTTGTCGCGCTTGGTGGCCCAGCGCAGATTGCAGCGCCGGTTGTCGAGCGTCTGGCCGTTGATATGGTCGACGACATGGGCGGCGAGGAACGCATCGTCCCGGCCGGGATCAGCCGCGATCATGATCTCGCGATGCATGCGCACGGTGGAGCGCTGTGGCCCGACATTGCGCTTGGCGTAGAGCATCCAGCTGTCGCCGCGGCCGTTGCCGGCGTGCCAGACGTTCCACATGTTTTCCGAGAGCCAGGCGAAATCGACGGCATCGACCAGCGCCCAGATCGGCTCGCGCTGCGACAGCCAGATCCGGCGGCACGGCGTCAGCGAAAGATCAGGCAGCTCCGAAAGGTCGAAGGCAATCGCGCGAGCATCCGTGGTGTTGACCGGGGCCTGCATCATCACAGCATCCCCAGCGCTTGCATGTAGATCTCGAGGATGGTCTCGAACTCCGCGCGCTCGTTCGGGTCTTGGGCCCGCATCCTCACGATCGTCTTGAGCGCCTTGGTGTCGTACCCGTTTGCCTTGGCCTCGGCGTAGACGGCGGTGACGTCGTCGCCGATCGCCTTCTTCTCCTCGAGCAGTCGCTCGATCCGCTCAACGATCGATTTCAGCTGATCCTTGGCGATTTTTTCCGCGCTGGTTTTGGCCTCCCTGCTCACGACGACAGCCCCCGCTTCCAGAGCTGCGCGACCGAGACCAGCCGCGTGTAATCGCAGCCCTCGAAATCGGCGTCATAGCGCATCAGGTCATGCGCTATGCGATGCGCAGTCCAGGTCTTGAGATCGTGGCCGTTTTCGAGCGCACGCGCGGCGGCATCGGCAATCATCTGCGTGGTGGCGATGGTGCGGCCGTTCATGGCGCCCTCACCAGCATGGTCTTGACCGCGCGCCAGCCGTTGCGATTGTTGGTCTTGTCGTCAGCGTTGAGGGTGCGGACGAGCCGCACCGCGTCGTCGATATCGGCGAAGGCGACCGCGCCGTCGTAAAAATGCGGGATCTCGAAGCCGTGCCGCGGATGCCAGGCGGCCCAGACAATCTTGCCGGTCATGGCACCACCTCGAGGCGGCCCTCATCAGCGCGGAAGGGCGGCTCCTGGCCGTAGGCGAGAACGGCCTTGGCGTCCCAACCGGGCGGCACCGGCATCGGCAGGAATGCGTCGGCGCCGAGCAGGATGATTTTCGGAGCGGCATCGGTGATGACGACGCGCACGGCGCCGACGATCACGCGCCGGTCGAGCCCGAACAGGATGGCGCGCGCGACCTTCATCGCCGCCTCGCCCAGCGAAAGCCGAATCCGCCATCGGCGTCCCACGGCAGCATCTGCGCGCCGGTCACAACGGCCAGCACGCCGACGATCAGCACGGCCGCCAGCATAATCAGGAAGCGCAGATCGTCAGGATCTGCGATACGCGCAACGACGTCCTCGATCATGGTTCGAGCCCCCGCTCCAGGGCAGCCAGACGCCGCTCGGTGTCGGCCTGCAGGCTGCGCAGCTTTGCGATTTCGTGCGTGCGGCGGAGCGCCTTGGCCCACGCCTGCGTATTGTTGCGGGTCAGGATGCGGATGACGTCGTCACCGACGTCCGAGTTGATCAAGGCGATTAAAGCCTCGGCGTCGGGCGCGTGCTTTCCGGTTTTCCACGATTTACAAACGTCGGGATGCCGGCCCGTCCGAACGTGCAATTCCCAAGCAAAACCAACCTTGAAACGGCGTTGCAGGAATTGCAGGACGGGCTGCCAGGAGGGCGAACTTCGCCCCTTTCTGGCGGGGACTTCACCCCCTGCGAGAGTTGGCGATATCGCCGGCTTGCCCGTAGCCTTCTGCCCCATGACAAACCGCCCTAAGCCATGCCCGGCGCGGACCGCGCCCCGATACGCGAGATCTCACTCTCAAGCGCGCGGCGAGCGGGACCGCGCGTCGGCGGCCCCTTGGTCTCCCAGCGATGGACGGTGCTCTGGTCGACGTCGAAACGCGCGCCGAAAGCCGCTTGGCTCTCGCCGACCATCTCCCGCGCCCGCCGAATCACGTCTCCGCCCATGACGCAACAATGCGTTTTGCATTATTCACGTCAATGCCTTTCGCATTACAACCCAATGCAAAATGCATTTATGGCTGAAATGCATGAAAGGTTGGCCGCAGCCCGGAAAGAAGCCGGGTTCGGCACGGTAAGGGCTGCGGCCGACGCTCTAGGCGTCAAAGAGGTCACTTACGCCCAGCACGAAAACGGCACCCGTGGGTTTCGACGGGACGCCGCAGACAAGTATGCGCGGAAGTTCCACGTCGGCCTGGAATGGCTGCTGACCGGAAAAGGTCCGAAAGAGCGGCGGCCGGCCAAGCTACCGGCGAGCGAGCAGCGCTATGTTGCCCTAGTCGGGTACGTCGGCGCCGGCGCCGAGACCCACTTTTTCGCGAACGATGCGCCCCTCGACGAGGTCCCCGCCCCGAACGGCACGACCGAGGAGACGGTCGCGGTGGAGATCCGGGGAGACAGCCTAGGATCTTTCTTTGATCGATGGCTGGTCTTTTATGACGATGTCCGCCGGCCAGTCACCACGGACCTGATCAACCGCCTTTGCGTCGTCGGCATCGAGGACGGTCGAATCCTGATCAAGAAGATCCAGCGCAGCAAGTCGCGCGGCCTGTTTCACCTGCTATCCCAGACTGAACCGCCGATCCTCGACGTTCGGATCGAGTGGGCCGCCGCCGTGAAGAACATGGTGCCCAAGTGAAGATCTGACCATAAGCGAAGGGGCTCCAAAAATCGACTAATGCAATACGCATTGACGAAATAATGCAATTTGCATTACTGCTTCCCGTGAAACATCTCACGGGAGACTGCAGCCGTGCCGCGCCCAAACGACTTGACCGCCGCCGCCTTTGACCAGCTACTGAAGCTGCACGGCTTTTTCCACATCCGCGCCGAGGGCCGCTTCGCAGATGTCCGCGCCCGGGGATGCCCTCGGACCGAGCCGGTGATGCGCGGCAAGCGCCTCAACCGCCAGGCCACGCTCGACGCGCTCCTCAAGGACCGCAAGACCCGCCACGACGCAGCTGCGGCCGCCGAGGCCGTCCAGATCGAGCGCGAGCGCATTGCCGCACTGATCGCGCCGCCCGCGCTGCCCGCGGCCCGCGCCAACCTGGAGGGCGCCGCCGCGATCGCCCAGCTTGCCGACGACTTCATCGTCCTCACCACTCGCAGCGATGGCGCCGCCCTGCCCGACCTAATGCGGATGGGCTGGCGCAAGTCGCAGATTTTCGAGCACACCGACGCAGCCCGCAGCCTCGCCTATAGCCGGCAGAATGGGGCGGCGGCATGATCCGGCAGATCATCCCCTCGTTTATCCGCAGGCTGATCGAGACGCGATGGCCCGAAGGAGAGCCGCTGGTTGCCGACGACGGATGGCGTTACGGCACCCTCCTACCCAACGCTTGGCTCGAGCTGGCGCCGGGCGTGGGAGCGGTTTCGCTAGACGACGCCGGCGATCAGGCGATAAATGCCGAGACCGGCGAGGACGAGGCCGGCAGCGTCCATCAGCAGGCCGAAGATCTTCGGCCGCCAGGGATGCCCCGTGATCTTGAAGCCGAGACCCACCTTCGTCTGCAGCGGGTGATTGAACCATTCGCCGACGCCGAACAGCAGCAAGCCGACGCCAAGCAGGACCGCGGGCGTGAACTTGGCTGCGACTGCGGCGACGGTGATCGCACCGCCGGCGGTCGCGATCACCTTCCACCATTCATCGAGGCTGATTTTGCTGAGATCGAAATCGGACATGCTCCGTTCGATAGCAGATCTTCCGGTGCCGCGCGATGGCGCGAGCTGCTGGCCAGCCACCATTTTGTCGCGGTCGCGATCGAGGCCCCGCTGGCGGCAACGCCGGTCATCCAGAGCGCATGACGATGGGCACGCGCGCCAACACCCACACCGAAACCTATTTCCTTCGCCTGCTCGAACTCAGCCCGTTCGAGCGGCGCACGCGGGGCGGCTGGCGGTTCGGCACGCGGCGAATCAGCGACGGCGTCGCCGATCGCCTGATCGCCAGCGGCCGCGCGGAGATCCGGGGCGAACAGCTTCACCACAAGACGGCGGAGGCAATATGAGCGGCGTCAGCATCATCATGGCCGGCGCGCTCTGGCGCGACCTCAACGCCCGCGGCGTCAAAAGCCTCGACATCGGTCATTGCGAGGCGATCGTCGCGCGGATGCTCGAATGCGTCCACTCGATCGAGCGCGCGACGCACGGTGACGGCACCCCGCCGCGGCGCTGCGAGACCGGCGAGATCGACCTCGACGGCGCCTGCATGGTCTGCGGCGCATGGCAGGGCGAGATATGCCGGCAGCTGGAGGCGGCGCCGCCGTTCCGGACGGCTCCGGAGGAGGATGGTCATTGAGGCAGGTCGCCGATCACCGCGAGCGCGCCTATGCCCCGCGCGGCCTGCGCCGGGCGGCCGCGGCCGACTGGGTCGGCATGTCGCCGAGCAAGTTCGACGAGCTGGTGCGCGAGGGACTGATGCCGCGCGGCAAGCTGGTGCGCGGCTGCCGGGTTTGGGATCGCTACCTGCTTGACATCGCCTTCGAGAACCTCCCCGATGAGGACGACGAAGCCGCGCCCCTCGCGCCCGACACGGATGCCTGGGCCGGCGTGAGCTGAACCAGGCCAAGGCCGTGCCAGAGATCGACCAGCGCTATTACTACGAGGATACGGATCGCCACGGCAAGCTGCGGCGCTATTTCCGCAGGCGCATCACCGGCACCGCGAAATATCGCAAGGTCCGCCTGCGCGAGCAGCCTGGCACGGCAGAATTCCTTGAGGAGTTCGCTGCAGCCATGGCCGGCCGGCCTTATCTGCGGCAGGGCGAGACGCCGAGGCCGGCACCGCCGAAGGTGGTCGAGCGGTCGCTGCGCTGGCTGATCGAAAAGCGGTACTTCCGCGAGAGCCTGGAATTCCGCGCTTATGACGAGGAGACCCAGAAGGTCCGCCGGCGGATCCTGTCCAACATCTGCGATGAGTCCTGGAGCGAGACCGACAAGCGCGAGATCGGTGACCTCCCCTGCGATATCCCGGAAGAAAAGATCAAGGTGCTCATCCGCCGCAAGGCGGCGACCTCGATCGACAGCGCCAACGCCTGGCTTAAGGCGCTGCGTAAACTGTCCGAGTGGGCTGTTGCCGAGAAGCTGATCCCGGTCAACCGCGCCGCTGGCGTCGACCTGCTGCCGCGCGTCGAGACCGGCGGCTGGCACACCTGGACGCTAGAGGAGATCGAGCAGTATCGGGAGCGACATCCGGTCGGCACCAAAGCGCGCCTAGCACTGGCGCTGTTCCTATTTTCCGGACAGCGGCTGTCCGATGTCGCCCGGCTCGGCAAGCAGTTCATTCGCCGGCCGGAGCACATCGCCCCCGCGATGCGCGAGATCCATCCCGGCCGCTGGCTCGCCTTCCGGCAGTTCAAGAACCGCAAGCGCGCCCCGATCGACGTGGTGATCCCGATGCTGGCCCAGCTCGAGGCCGAAATCGCCGCCGCACAAGGTGCAGGGGTGCTCGGCGCCATGACCTTCATCGAGACCGAGTTCGGCAAGCCGTACAGCACCAAGGGGCTCGGCAACTGGTTCGAGCGGCGCTGTCTCGAGGCCGGCGTCCCTGGACGCGCCCACGGCCTCCGCAAGGCCGGCGCGACCATAGCGGCGGAGAACGGGGCGACGGCGCACCAGCTGATGGCGATCTTTGGTTGGAAGACGCTGGCTCAGGCGGAGCTGTACACGGAAAAGGCACGGCGGCAGCTGCTGGCTGGCGGGGGGATGGGACTGATCTCCCCCCCTATCAGATCACTTTGATCTTGTTGACCTTGTCGAACAAGAAAGTGATCGCATAGACGGTCAGCGTCACATAATGAAAGACGAAGAAGAAGGATACGAAGAGAACGGTGTTGTAGGCGAGCGTGAAATGCCCCGCCCCTGTAAGCGCGTTCGATAGATCAATGCCTGCGGCGAACATGTAGATTAGAACGTACGCGATACCCAGAGAGCAGAGATAGCCGAAAAGCAGGCTTGCATACTGCCGAAGCGTCACCTGATGATAAAAATAACCATTGTCGACGTTGCTCCAGAGACGCAGCTGCGCCTCTGAGCCGGGAAGCTTTTCGTTCAAACCAGCCGACTGATAGGTCGACAAAGCGGCGAGCGCCGCCAAGTGAAAGGGGACGACGAATACCATCACCTGAAAAACGCTTGCCGAGAAGTTCTTCAAGAACGACGGAGCGAAGATAGCGGGAAAAGCGAAGTAGATAGCAAAAGCGCCGATGGCCGCCATACCCGGCAAAACGAATTCATACACGCGTTTTGATTGAAAAAATCCCCGATTGCCGGTGATGGCAATGAATTTGAAACAGGACAATAGCTCTCGGAGCCACCAGAACATCTGTGTTATTTCCAATGCTCAGGAGTCTGAAGGCACTTAATGGCGAACTGTTTGGTTGGGAGGTGGAAGGCACTATAGCACTCAGCCTCCTCTCCGTCATGGTCCGGCATAGTAACAGTCTTGCAGTAGCGCATGTCAGCGTCATCGAGATTCGCGATGTTGACCGTCGCCGTCGACACGCTTTCCAAATGATGGCCACTGTCGTCGACGAGTTCGACATTCAAGGATTCGAAAGAGATCACATTCAACGTCTGGCGCACGTGATCGACGAGCCGCTTCACCTTCAAAAAATCTCGAGTTGGAGCAATTCGAGCCTGCAACTGTACGTCAAGCCGCTCGACTGATGGTTCATCAGCTTCGCCTCGAAATTTTGTTGAGCCCCGCGTGAGCTTGAACCCCCCAATGCGCCCCTCCTCCAGGTCCTTCTTCAAATTGCCGTTCATTTGAGGATGGAACCGCACCGTCGGTCGGTAGGACACCGATTCGGGCTTATCAGCTTTGCGCTTTCTTTTCTTTTCGGCGACAAAGCGATCTGGATGGTCCTCGCTAAAGCGCATCAAAAGCAGGGTAAGAAAATCCTTCGCTAAGGTGCGGCCGATCCCACGAGTTTGTTGCATGACCATCCGGAAGCGACCCTGGTCGGCCCCCGCGGCGATCTCCTGTTTGGAAATGATTAGGTGACAGGATGCGCCGGGCACATAACCGGGATCATCTGGCTTCGATTGTTTCACCGTCCGGGAGCGCGGGTTCACAAAGGCCGGGATTGCTCGTTTTGGATCTCCACGAACCAACAGAAGCGAGTGAAACTGAGGAGTGTCTTCTAAATCGGCGATATAGATCGCATTTGTAGGATCGACCATTGAGTTCGCACTAAGGGCCGATCCGACCACGTACGCAATCGCGCTGTCATCTGCGTGATATTTCTTACAAGCTTCAAACAATACGGTTCCGGGAACCACCGCGTCCACAGCTGGGTAGCGGCCCATCGCCATCTTCATTAAAACAACTTGCCCGGACATTCCCCACCCCTTGGTGCAACCATAGCACATCACAACCAAGCCGGCAGGCAGGCGAAAGTCTAGGAACCAGGCCAGTTTACCCCCTAAAAAGTGGGTCACACCGAATGAAATCCATTGGAATTTGTGGGAGGCAGGAGGCGACCCACTGGGGTACAACCCGTTGAATTACTTTAAGATATGGCTCCGCTAGGGAGCGCCATCCGCGCGACGGTGTGCGGACGATGCGGCGAAATTCACCGCCCTGCCCGTGAACCTCTCCGGCCCTCACCTCCGACCAACATCCTGTTGGAACCGGTGTGGACCCATGGAGCAGCGCAAATCCCCCTCGGACGGCCAATCCGGCATTGCCTCGCCGGCACTGCCGCCCTGGATGCAGCGCACGACGCCCTATACACCGGACCGCCGCGCCAGGATGCTCGAGCACATGGCGCGAGCGAGGTCGCTTCCGCCGCGCCAGGCCGCGACCGTGCCCGAGCCCTCACGCGTGCACATTCTCGGCGACGCCTACGGCTACACGGTTCTGTTCGGACTGATGGCCCTCCTCTTCATGTCGCGGGTTCCGCTCTACCTCGGCGCCTTTCTCTTCTTCGCCGACGGTGAGCGCATCGAGCGCGCGCTCGCAGCGATCGGCATCCGGCTCGAGCCCGATGCGGTCGGACCCGACATCATCAAGAGCTTCGCATACCTGTTCGGCTGGTTCGCGCTGCTCGCGTCCTTCAAAGGCTCGGTGCCTGCCTGGCTGGCGCCGTGGATCCCCCCGGCCGAATCATGGGCGTTCCTTGCCGGCATCGCCCTCGCGCTCGCCATCGTCGAAGCATTCGCAACGCGCGCGCTGCGGCACGCATTGCCGTGGTTCGGATTGAAGGTCGGTGCGGAGAGTCTGGCCTGGAAAACGACCAGGCTCCTCGTTGCCGTGGCCGCGCTGGCCTGTCTCGTTCTGCTCGGCTCTCTCTGAACGCCACGACCGAGCCGTCGCTCTCAATGACGGTGTTGTGAACTTGCGTGCCCCATAATCGGGACCTTATGCCGCTTTCGCCGGTGCGTGACCGGGCCACGCGTTTACCGGAAATTTACCCCTGCTCCTGAGCGGCGGTATCATTTACTTAGAATTTGACCGCTACCGTGGAAGTACGGAAATACTCCGAAACCCGATTGGCGCGGATGTCCATCGCAGAATTCCTCAGGCAGCGTGCAGTGGAAGTCACCGTGAACGGCAGCTACTCGCTGCCGCGCTGGTACGATTGTGAGGGCAAGCTCCGCACCTTCGCCTGCCGGACCAAGCGCGTCTCGCCGTTCCGCATGATCGTGGACGTGCCTGTCGTCGGCAAGATCGGCGAGCGCGTGACCTCGTACTTCCAGGATTTCGGCGAATTCCAGTGCACGATCAGCGCGACGCTGAAGTCGGGCTTCCTGATGGAACTCGACATGACGCGGGCGCGGCGCGCCTGGATGTCGGAGAAGCTGACCTGGCTGGAGAAGAAGCAGAGGGACGCCAGCGTCCAAGAGCTGCGCAATGACGCCCGCTTCGTTCCGCAGGTCTCGCACACCTTCCTGACGCTCGCAGACGGCAGCACCCATCCCTGCTTCATCATCGACGTCTCCACCGCCGGCGTCGCGATATCCTGCGAATACGATCCGCCGATCGGTATCCCGCTTGCGGTCGGCGCTTGCGTCGGCCGCGTCATCCGCAAGTTCGACAACGGCTTTGCGGTCAAATTCGCCGAGAAGCAGCAGTGGGACGACGTCGTCCGCCTGATCGTGCGCTCGCCCGTGCCGCAGCCGGCCTGAGACCGGCTGGCTCCATCTTAACTCTTTCTTAACGAAACGCTGGAGGTGGCGAGCCCTGCGCGATAGGGTGTGATCCAGTACGTCCGCAATCATTGCGGGCCTAACGTATTGGAAGTCCCGGAATGTCTATCGCTGACGCTGAGTTCGCCCAGGCAAAGACCGCTCAGAGCGCGCCCACCGCCGCCAAGCCGCAGCTTCCCCCCGGTGTCGTGACCGAGGGACCGCTCGTCAAAGCCAAGCTGCGCGAGAGCTATCTCCTCCTCGGCATCCTCTATGTCGGCGCGGTCGCGGGCATCATCTGGGCCGTCACGCAGGGCGTCGGCAAGGTGGAGCTGTTTACGTTTGCCTGGATGTTCATGCTGACGACATTCGGCATCGGCGCCGGCATGCACCGTCTGTTCGTCCATCGCAGCTTCCGCACCGGCCCGATCATGCGCGTCTTCTTCTGCGCCATCGCCCAGATGGCGGTGCAGGGCTCGATCGCCAAATGGGTCGCAAACCACCGCCGCCACCATCTCTATGCCGATGACGTGGGCGACCCCCACAGCCCGCAATTCGACGGCTTCGGCAATCGCTATGTCAGCGCGCTCAAGGGCTTCCTGCACGCCCAGGGCAGCTGGGTATTCGACCAGGCGACCACCGACAACGAATACTATGCCAAGGACATCCTCGCCGACCCCATCGCGATGTTCTTCGTCCGCACTCGCTGGGTCTGGTACGGGATGTCGGCCGTCTTCATCCCCGGCTTCATCGGCTACGTTTTCGGCGGCGTGCACACCATGATCGGCTGCGTGCTGTTCTCCGGCCTGCTCCGGGCCTATCTGCTGATCCTCGTCAGCCAGCTCACCGGCTCGGTCTGTCACGCCTACGGCTATCGCCGCTTTGAGGTCGACGACGCCTCGACCAACGAGTTCGTGACCACGATCCTCACCTTCGGCGAGGGCCTTCACAACAACCATCACCGCTTCCCGCGGGACGCCTATATCTCGCACGCCTGGTGGGAGATCGATCTCAACGGCCTGATCATCTTGGGCATGGAGAAGATCGGCCTTGTCCACGACGTCTTCCACGCCTCGCACCGTCAGCTGGAGCGGGCGTCGGAAGCGCAGGCGGCCTCGACGCGGTGACCGGCAGGCGGCGGCCCTCCGGGGTCGTCTTGCCTCCGCATCTCTGCCCTATCGCGGCCCCATTGCGGGATCAGCTTTTGAGGGTCTGTGCCTCGCGCCGGACCTCATTTGCAGATTTGCGATCGGGGGACCGAATGGCAGTCGACAAGATCACCTGGGACAGGGTCGGCCGGGTTACCGAGCCCGGACGCTACATGTACACGTTCGGCTGGCTCACCATCACCGCCGGCGATCTCGAGATCTGGAAGCAATACCCGCAGGCCGCGTTCACGCTGCTCGCGCAGCACGCCGAGCCGGACGAGTCCATCGGGGAGGAATTCCATCTCGGCGCCTTCGACATCGCCCCCGAGGCGGCGCCGCCGTTCACCACGCACTGAAGGCTGGCAGCGGCAGCCCCGATCGCCCTGCGCCAACGCGCCGATTCGAGCCTCCGCAAGCAACGCCTGGTAGGAGGCGCGGTCGCGCCGAGCGCAGGCCGCTGCAGGAACGCATGGCATGCACGTTGCCTGGCTATCGCCATGATCCATGTCGCCGCCGTCGATCAAGCCCTCCTGCTGCTGTTGATCGTGTTCTGCCTGGCTCGTGCCTCGTGCGCGTCTTCTGGCAGCTGGAGCAGGTGCGGGCTCGCCGTACCGCCACATCACCCCGCCGGCGCACAAGGAAGCGTGACTAGGCCGATCTACCCGGCCGCGCGTTGTTCTGGCGGACGGCACGCCTGCCAGACTCGCCGCCGGGAGACGTGCATCGTGAATCGAAGAAACCGGTGCATTTCCTTGATTTGGCTTGCCAATCGCGGCCCGATCCTGGACATGCGATCGCGACCATCCAGGACCAACAGGCGCGTTGATGACCAACAGGCCCGATACGCAAATGATTGTGCCTGCATTCGGTCCCAGCGGTGCGTATGAACGGGAGCTGTCACGCCCGTTAAGCGAGGCGACAGCAAGCGCATGACACATGGTCGCAGCGGTGATTGTAGATAAGCGGATCAAGGGAACCTATTTTCGGCGCCGATGTATCTGATTGAAGCTTTACCCACCGTCATCGGAACTGCCGCCATCGCCCCGGCGCTGCTGATGCTGTGGCTCGTCATTGCCGCCGAAGAGCGCCCGGGACCACCGGCCCAGGTCTGGACCGCGTTCCTGCTCGGCGCGGCCAGCATCTCGCTGCTGGGCCTCGCCCGCGCCCCCTTCGCCAAGATGGTTGCAGCCCCCGACAATCCCTGGGCGGCGCTGGCGATGCATTCGATCTTCGGCGTCGCGCTGCCCGAGGAGGCCGTCAAGGTGGTCGCCATCGTGCTGGTCTCCTCGACCAAGCGGCGGACCTTCGCCAATCCGATGGACACCGTGGTCTATGGCGCCGCGGTCGGCCTCGGCTTCGCCGCCTACGAGAACCTCGCCTATCTCGTCCAGCATGCCGAGATGTGGCGCTCGCTTGCCGCCTTGCGCAGCGTCCTCACCGTGCCGTTCCACGGCGCGCTCGGCATCATCGCCGGCGCTTACCTGACGATCGCCCGTGCCGGCACGGCGCTGGGCGCAAACCGGCACCATCGCGACTGGGCCCGTCTCTCCAGCCGCCTGCTGATCTTCGCCGGCCCGCTCGCGCTGCACTCGGCCTTCGACTTCCCGCTGCTGACCCTCCAGCGCATGCCGGATCTGGACCCGACGCTGCGGATGTGGCTGGGCGCCGCGAGCCTCCTGGTCGGCTTCAGCTCGATCGCCTTCGCCATCCGCCTGGTGCGGCGCGTCGCGCGCCACCACGCGCCCCGCACGGACGTTGCGCGGGAGCGGCTCAGCCAGTTGCGCCGGATGTGGGCGCTGCTGCTGGCCGGCGGCGGCGTCGGCTTTCTCGGCCTCGCCTTCGTGCTGACCTCGATCCACCACTGGCTGATCAACCCCGAGCGCAATCTGACGCTGGCCCTGATCCCGATCGGCTTCGTCTCGATCCTGCTCGGCCTCGCGCTTCTGATTGTCACAACGGCGATCTATATTCTCGGCCGCAACCGCATTCGCACCAGCGGCGAAGGTTTTTCGTCCGCGCACGGCGGCGGTTGAGCCACGGGATGGCAAGCCCGCTGCGCGCATACTAGTACCCACTTTTCTTGGAACGTGAGTCGTGATTCAAGGTCGGGATGATACCCGAAGCAAGAGAAGTCCACCTTTCGAGGAAAGATCGCAAGGTGCTTGAGGCGTGCTGTCGCTCACCGGTGACGTTGCAGCGCGATTTGAAGCGGGCGCGGATAGTTCTGTTGGCGGCGGATGGGCGCAGCACCCGGTCGATCGCCAAGGAAGTTGGGGTCCAGCCGCGGATTGTCAGCCTTTGGCGGCATCGCTATGCCGACCATGGCCTTGAAGGGCTGCAAGACAAGCCGCGGCCTGGCAAGCAGCCGATCTATACGAAGACGACCGACAAGCGGATTCTGAAGCTGCTGGATAAGCCGCCACCGCAAGGGTTTGCGCGCTGGACCGGCCCCCTGCTGGCCGAGGCGCTGGGCGATGTCGATGTCCAATATGTCTGGCGGTTCCTGCGCAGCCACAAGATTGACCTGGTGGCTCGCAAGTCCTGGTGCGAGAGCAACGACCCGAACTTTACGGCCAAAGCCGCCGATGTTGTCGGCCTCTATGTCGCGCCGCCGGCGAAGGCCATTGTGCTGTGCGTGGACGAGAAGCCCTCGATCCAGGCTTTGGAGCGAGCGCAGGGTTATCTGAAGTTGCCCAATGGCCGCGCCTTGACCGGCCAAAGCCACGATTACAAGCGGCATGGCACCACAACATTGTTTGCGGCGCTCGAAGTCGCCACCGGAAAGATCATCGCGACCCATTCAAAACGCCGGCGCCGCGTCGAGTTTCTCGATTTCATGAACAGCGTCACCGCGGCTTTTCCGAACCGCAAGCTTCACGTCATCCTCGACAACCTCAACACCCATAAAAAGAACGAGGACTGGCTCAAGGCCCACCCCAACGTGCAATTTCATTTCACGCCGACAAGTGCGTCATGGCTCAATCAGGTCGAAGTATGGTTTTCCATCTTGCAGGGGCAGTCGCTCAGCGGCACCTCCTTCACGAGCCTCAAGCAGCTTCAGGAACACATCGATGCCTACGTCAACGCATACAACGACAGAGCCGAGCCCTTCGTCTGGACCAAGAAAAAGGTCCGTCAACGCCGTTTCAAAGGCCGCCGTATCACTCAGCTCTGATTCCGGGTACTAGATTGAGCACACACCCTTCGATCCGGAGCCTGCCGATGACATCGCCTGAAGATCTTTCACGGCTGCAATCCGCGATGAGCAAGACTGTGAAGGCGCATTGGAAGGCCTTCCTGTTCGAGGGCATCCTGCTCGCCGTTCTCGGCGTCGCCGCACTGATCCTGCCGCCGCTCGCAAGCCTTGCCATCGCGATCTTCCTCGGCTGGATGTTCTTGATCAGCGGCATTGGCGGGCTGATCGTGACCTATTGGGCGCGCAGCACGCCGGGCTTCTGGTGGTCGCTAATCTCGGCCGCGCTGGCCGTGCTTGCCGGCATGCTGCTGCTGGCGCGGCCGATGCAGGCCGTGCTGACGTTGACCATCGTGCTCGGCGCCTATTTCCTCGCCGAGGGCGTCGCCACCATCATGTACGCACTCGAGCACCGCCGCGAACTGAGCGGCCGCTGGTCGTGGCTCCTGATCTCCGGTCTCGTCGACATCGCGATCTCGTTCATGGTGATCACGGGGCTGCCGAGCTCGGCGGAATGGGCGATCGGCGTGCTCGTCGGTATCAACCTGCTGTTCGGCGGCGCCACCCTGATCGGCATGGCGCTGGCGGCACGCAACAGCAACACCTGAGGGGTCTCGTCGCCCGCCAAGCCGATTGGGGGGTGACAACCCGCCAATGGCACGCTATATGGCCTGCCATGATCACCGTTGCCACCAGCTATTTTTGGTACTTTAGCTACGACAGCTCGCTGGCGGCAGGAGGATCGCGCTCAATCTGAAATATTGAAGCAAACGTCCGAACAGCCGCCAGACCTGGCGGCTTTTTTATTGGCCGGCAGGTTCAAACAAGCAGGAGCCCGCCGTGCTGAGCACGACTGACGATCTTCGTATCCGTGAACTGAAAGAGCTGAGCACGCCGGATGAGGTGATGCGAGAGGTCCCGCGCACACTCACCGCAACGCGTGTGGTGATGGCGGCGCGCAACGCCATCCATGCCATCCTCACCGGCCAGGACGACCGCCTGCTGGTGGTGGTCGGCCCGTGCTCGGTGCATGATCCCCGGGCCGCGCTCGACTACGCCGAGCGTCTGACAAAACTGCGCGAGGACCTCGCCGACCAGCTCGAGATCGTGATGCGGGTCTATTTCGAGAAGCCGCGCACCACCGTCGGCTGGAAGGGCCTGATCAACGACCCCGATCTCGACGGCAGCTTCGACATCAACAAGGGCCTGCGGCTGGCGCGCAACGTGCTGTCAGCGGTGAACAATCTCGGCCTCCCGGCCGGCGCCGAATTCCTGGACATGACGACGCCGCAATACATCGCCGACCTCGTGTCCTGGGCCGCGATCGGCGCGCGCACGACCGAGAGCCAGATCCATCGCGAGCTGGCCTCCGGGCTGTCCTGCCCGGTCGGCTTCAAGAACGGCACCGATGGCAATGTGCGGATCGCGGCGGACGCGGTGAAGTCGGCCTCGCATCCGCATCATTTCATGGCGGTGACCAAGCTCGGCCGCTCGGCGATCGCCTCGACCGCGGGCAACGAGGACTGCCACATCATCCTGCGCGGCGGCAGCACGCCGAACTACGATGCGGCAAGCGTCGCGGCGGCCTGCAACGAGCTGGCGAAATCCGGCGTCGCGCCGCTGGTGATGGTGGATGCGAGCCACGCCAATTCGAGCAAGAAGCCGGAGAACCAGCCGCTGGTCATGGCCGACATTGCCGGCCAGATTTCCGGTGGCGAGAGCCGCATCATGGGTGTGATGATCGAGAGCAATCTCGTCGCCGGCCGCCAGGACGTGGTTCCGGGCAAGCCGCTCACCTACGGCCAGAGCATCACGGACGGCTGTATCGACTGGGCGACCACGGCAACTGTGCTCGAGCAGCTCGCCGATGCGGTCGAAATCCGGCGCAACGCCCAGCGCGCGGGGCTGCACGAGCGCTCGGCGTAAGGCCAAAGCAAACGCGGGCGGGGCGAGCTGTCGCGCCCTGCCCGCACCGACGCGGCCTAGCAGCCGCGGCAGATGCTCTTGATCTTCTTGTCGAGCGCCTGGTTTTCCTTGCTGAGGGGATCGTTCGGGTCGCTCAGATTCTTCTCGTTCGGCACGTCGCCGGCGCGCGGCTGCCGATGACCGACGGGTGCAGGCGGCAAATTGCCCGCCGACGGTCCCGACGTGGTGGTCGATCCCTTGCTGCCGGTCTGCGCCACTGCCGCGCCGCCGAGCAAGATCACGAGCGACACGGCCACGGTGATCCTCTTCATTTCCGTTCCTCCATGCTCAAACCGGCGTCCACTCCGTCACCACTCACGTCTCGGGCGGATAGAGATGAACGTCCCCGCAATAGTCCACGATACGATAGCGCGTTTCCGTCGCCGCTTCACGTGCGTCGGGTGCGGTATTTTGTGCCGCCAACACATAGTTCGGCCCCACCGGCGACTTGCCGGCACCCCCGGGAATGTCGATGACGTAGTCAGGCTGACAGAGTCCTGACACCCGTCCGCGCAGCTGCCGCATCAGCTCCTGCCCCTCCGCCAGCGTGGTGCGCAGACGCGCAGTGCCCGGTGCGAGATCGCCGTGATGCAGATAGTACGGCTTGATCCGGCATTCGACGAAAGCTCGCATCAAATCCGACAAGGCCGTGACGTTGTCATTGACGCCGCGCAAGAGCACGGACTGGCTGACCATGGGAATCCCGGCATCGACGAGCCGCGCGCAGGCTGCGCGGGCGCCTTCCGTGAGCTCGCGTGCATGGTTGGCATGCAGCGCAACCCAGGTGGTCGCGCCCGCAACCTTCAGCGCTGCGACCATCTCGTCGCTGACGCGCGCGGGGTCCGCGACGGGCACGCGGGTGTGAAGGCGGATGATCTTGACGTGATCGATGCCGGCGAGATCGGCCATGATCTCGCTCATGCGGCGCGGCGACAGCATGAGGGGATCGCCGCCGGTCAGGATCACCTCCCAGATCTCGTCGTGCGCGCGGATGTAATCAATGGCAGCACGATAAGCGCTGTCCGAGAGCGCGTTGTCCTTGCCGGGTCCGACCATCTCGCGGCGGAAGCAGAAGCGGCAATAGACCGCGCAGACGTGAACGAGCTTGAACAGCACGCGATCGGGATAGCGGTGCACGATGCCCGGGACCGGCGAATGCGGGTGATCTCCGATCGGATCGGCACTCTCGCCCGGCTGCATCTCGAGTTCCGCGGCGGTCGGCACGAACTGGCGGGCGATGGGATCGTCAGGATCGGATGTGTCGATCAGCTCGACCAGCGCCGGCGTGATCGCGACCGCATAGCGCGCGGCAACGCGCTCCAGTGCGGGCAGCGCCGCGGCAGGCGCGAGGTGCTCGGCCACGAGCTCGGCCGGCTCGCGCAAGGTGCGTGCAAGATTGGTCTTCGTCATGTTTCACTTAGCGTTTCATTTGCAGGGGGTGTCCACACCACCTGATCAATCCGCGTTGCGCCGCTGGCCAGCATCACCAGCCGGTCGAAGCCGAGCGCGACGCCGCTCGCCTCCGGCATTGCGGCGACCGCAGCCAGAAAGTCCTCGTCCAGCGGATAGGCTTCGCCGTAGCGGCGCTGCTTCTCCGCCATCGATTCGGTGAAGCGCCGGCGCTGCTCTTCGGCGTCGGTCAGTTCGCCAAAACCGTTGGCGAGTTCGACGCCGCAGGCATAGACCTCGAACCGTTCGGCGACCCTGGGATCGCCGGCCTTCACGCGCGCCAGTGCCGCCTCGGGAGATGGGTATTCGAACAGAATGGTCAAACGCCCCTGTCCCAGATGCGGCTCAACATGCTCGACCAGAACCTTGCTGAAGATGTCCGACCAGGTGTCGTCCCCGGCCACGCGGATCTTGCCGCCAGCCATTTGGGCGAGCGCGGCACGGTTACCCTCGTCACCCGAGATTGTCGACAGCAGATCGATGCCGGCGAACCGTTCAAAGGCGCCTGCGACCGTCAGGAGCTCCGGCTCGGCGAAGGGATCGGCGGTCCGGCCGCGGAAGGAGAAGGTCCCGATCCCGGTCGCCTGCGCCGCGCGGGCGATGACCACGACGGTGTCGGCCATGATGGCGTCATAGGGCGCACCGGCCCGGTACCATTCCAGCATGGTGAATTCGGGCAGATGCAGGTCACCACGCTCGCGGTCACGGAACACCCGGGCGAACTCGAAGATTCGGGGCTCGCCGGCCGCCAGCAGCTTCTTGCAGGCAAATTCCGGGGAGGTCCGCAGGTAGCGGCTGGCCCGGCTGCCGTCGGGCCGCACGATCTCGGTCCGGGGGGCGTGCAGATGGGTCTCATTGCCCGGGGAGACCTGAAGAACGGAGGTTTCGACCTCCATGAAGCCCTGCTCGACGAAAAAGCCCCGTAAAGCCCCGGTCACGGCTCCCCTCGCCTGGAGGAACGGCCGCCGGTCGAGGTGGCGCTCGGGCGACCAGAACGGCGAAATCGGCTTGTCCCCAGCCATTAACCGACCACCCCAGCCATCAGCAAAGTGCTGGCATCCAACGGCAAAATCAGTATGTTGCGGCCCGAAACGGGCGCCGAGGTCTGATTTGAGGCCCCAAGTCCCCCATCAATTTGACCACGTCCTGGCCAGAGCCGGGCCAAGCAAGCAGGAAATACAGCTTTGAGAGTCATCGCCAGTTCTATTCGCAAGGGCAACGTGATCGAGCAAGACGGCAAGCTCTATGTCGTCGTGAGCGCCGAGAACATCCATCCCGGCAAGGGCACCCCGGTCAGCCAGATCGAAATGCGCCGAATCTCGGACGGGGTAAAGATCTCCGAGCGCTACAAGACCACCGACCAGGTCGAAAAGGCGACGATCGAAGAGCGCAACTTCACCTTCCTCTATGAAGACGGTGACGGCTACCACTTCATGAACCCTGAGACCTACGACCAGGTCCAGGTCTCCAAGGACGTGGTCGGCGACGCGGCCGCCTATCTTCAGCCAGACATGACCGTCAAGCTGTCGACCCACGACGTCAACGTGGTCTCGCTCGCGCTGCCGCAGCGCGTGACGCTGGAAGTGGTGGAGACCGAGCCGGTGACCAAGGGCCAGACCGCCTCGTCTTCCTACAAGCCCGCGGTGCTTTCCAACGGCATCCGCACCACCGTGCCGCCGCACATCGCCGTCGGCACCCGCATCGTGGTGATGACCGAAGACGGCTCCTACTCCGAGCGCGCCAAGGACTAAGCCAGGGATCGAGGATCGGAACAGGTGCCGCCGGGGGGCGAGACAGTGGATAGGAAGAGTTTCCGCTTCGTCTCGCTTCTTTTGGCGTCGCTGTCGCTCCTCACCGCCACTCCGCTCGCTGCGGACGAATTCCGCAGCCCCTCGCTCACGGCCCTGCGCGTCGATTGGCGCGCAGCGCTCGACCAGCTCCGCACCGAGATCAACAGCCACCCACGGGCCGCGGACGATTTCATCTTCGTGCCTCGCCGTTCCGTGCCGCGCTACGATCCGCGCGCGATGCCGGCGCTGGTGCAGCTCAACGCAATCTCCTCCCAATTCTTCACCGGCATTGCCCGCAGCTCCGTGCCCGTGCTGCTGCCGTTCGACGCCGGCGCCTATCGCGAGGCCCAGCGCAACGGCGCGCCGCCGAGCCTGTCGCTGTCGCGCTATCAGGCTGATTTCAACCCCGTCGATATGTTCGACGCCGGCCCCGCCGGATACAGCGCGAGCTTCTCGCTCGAGCCCGGCGCCGGTGACGGCATGCCGACGCGTGTCTTCGCAAGACCCGTCGAGGTGCAGATCACGGGCTCTGCGCTGCTCTATGACATCGCCGATCCCGCCGGCGGCAAGGGTGAGCCGGTCAAGCCGCTTGCAGCCCATTATCCGGACCTGCGCAGGTTCATCCGCGAAGGCTATGTGCGCTACGCCTTCACTCGGTTCGGCGTCGCCTATGTCGTCTCCATCCAGTGCCTGGACAGTGTCGCAAAACCGCGGCGGCTTGCCTGCAAGGAGGCCTATCCGGTTGCCGAACGCTTCCTGAAGGCGCTGCGCGTCGCCGGCGGCCAGCGCATGCGGCCGCTGATGGACGTTGCCTCCGACATCATCGATCGTCCTTCAGGGCGCTCGGCCGATTTCAGCTACCGGCCGAGCGGCGACATCATCCCGAACACCGGCTACCGCAACAAGAGCGGCCATCCGGACGTGATGGCCTATGCGCAGATCCGCTTCCCGCTGGAGAAGGCGCCCGCTTTCGTGCGCTCGCAATCCTACGGCAGGCGCGACAAGAACGAGAGTCCGACGGCCTACCCCTGGCGCGACAATTTCTGCGAGTCCCGCAGCTTCGAAGTCGGGCAATGCGGCGGCGGTTACGGCCACCAGGGCGAGGACATCCGCGCCGCCGAGTGCCCGCCGCCCGGCGAAGGTCGCGCCCCCTGCGATCCCAAGCAGCGCGCCGTCGTCGCCGTGCGCGACGCCATCGTGATCCGCGCGTCCAAGGACCAGGCCGCGACGCTCGAGATCAACAGCCGCACCGAGCACATGCGCTTCCGCTACATGCACATGAACCCGCAGGTGATGAACGCCGACGGCGTGCTCAACGGCCGCATCGTGACCGAAGGCGAGAAGATCGGCGTGGTCTCGAACTATCTCGACCATCCCGCCGGCACGTCGATGCATCTGCATTTCGACGTCCAGGTGTTCACCCGCGACGGCTGGATCTGGGTCAGCCCCTACGTCACGCTGGTCTCCGCCTATGAGCGGCTGATCCGTGCCCGCGGCCGCGAGGTCGGCCCGGAGATCGCGGGCGGCCCGCAGCCTGTGGCACATGCGCTGCCTGAGGACGTGATCAAGCCGGATCAGCGCGAGGGCTCGAGCAGCGAGGAGAATTGAGGCAACTCGCGCCTCACCGCGCGGCGCGCCTCGATGACGATCTCATGACGCCCCTTTCGGCGCACGAGGCTTAAGCGGATCGGCGTCCCGACCTCCCCGAACGACCCGGCCTTCTCTGGCCCCAGAATTGCTTGGCTTCCGGCAAGCAAACTGGAGAAAGGGAAGCACATGCGTTGTCTTACCACGGCGGTCATCGTGGCCGTCGCATTCGCCGTGCCGGCTCATGCGCAGGAATTGACCGGTACGCTGAAGAAGATCAAGGAGACCGGCGCGATCACGCTCGGGGTGCGCGACAGTGCAGTGCCCTTCAGCTATATCGACGAGAAGCAGAAGACCGTCGGCTACGCCATCGACATCTGCATGAAGATCGTCGAGGAGATCAAGGCCGAGTTGAAGCTGGACAAGCTCGCGGTCAACGAGAACCTCGTCACCTCGTCCAACCGCATTCCACTGATGGCGAACGGCACCATCGACCTCGAATGCGGCTCGACGACCAATAACGCCGACCGCCAGAAGCAGGTGTGGTTCACCAACACGCATTTCCTCACGGCGAGCCGCTTCGTGTCGAAGAAGGCTTCGAAGCTCGATCAGGTCGATGACCTCAAGGGCAAGGCCGTCGTCTCGGTCGCGGGCACCACCAACATCACCCAGCTCAACAAGGCCAACGCCGCGCGCGCGCTCGGGATCAACGTCATGAATGCAAAGGACGTCCCCGAGGCGTTCCTGATGGTCGAGACCGACCGGGCCGAGGCCTTCGTCATGGACGACATCCAGCTCGCGGCCATGATCGCCTCAGCGAAGGATCCGTCGCTCTACGCCATCAGCTCCGGCGCCTTCTCCGATCCGGAGCCCTACGGCATCATGCTGCGCAAGGACGACGCACAGTTCAAGGCCGTGGTCGATCGTGCCACGGCAAAACTCTACAAGAGCCCGGAGATCGAGAAGATCTACAACAAATGGTTCATGGAGCCGGTGCCGCCGCGCGGCCTGAACTTCCACGTGCCGATGCCGGTGTCGATGAAGAAGTCGTTCGAGCACCCGTCCGACAATCCCGATCCGGCGTCGTATGGCGGCTGACGAGATCGCGGAGCACGCCGATCGTATAGTCGGGATGCGCGAAGCGACATCCGGGATGTTCACGACAACTGTTCCCGGGTGTCGCTTCGCTCGCCCAGGCTACGAACTAGTCCAGAAACGTCGTTAGCTGCGCGCCCTCGTCCGCCACGAACACCGCGATCAATTCCGCCGGCTGCGTGGCGCTGGCATTCGCCGACACCAGATGCGTCGCGCCGGGCGGCTCGAAGAAGGACTGGCCGACGCCAAACGTCTCGACCGGGCCGCCACCGAGCTGGGAGCGGATCTCGCCCTTGGTGACGTAGGCGGTCACCGAGCCCGCGTGGCGATGCGGCCGCGTAAATCCGCCGGGGCCGTAGAAAACGCGCACGATGGTCACGCGCTTGCCCGGCACGTTCGGCAATGCATAGGAGCCGATCGGCTCGACCTTGTCGAGCGGCGAACTCTCCGCGGCTGTCGCGCAGAGCGGCGCGAGCGCGCCGGATACGGTCTCCATCGTCAGCGGCAGCGCCTTGCCGATCGCGAGTGCGCAGGCGAGCCCGCCGACAACGGCCAGCGCCATTGAACGCGACGGCACCGGGCGTTGCGTGGTGGCCAGACTCATTGCTGTCATGACAACCTCCCCTTTTTCCCTGATGGCAATCAGGATGCGGCGGCATTCGTTGCGACCGGCCGCTTCGCCGGCGTCCAGCGATAGGCCGCGCCAAACCGGTTCCAGACGTTGATCGAGGCGACCGCCGAGGTCAGGTACATCAGCTCGGACTCGGAGAATTCGCTGGTCACTTCCGCGTAGACCTCGTCGCTGACGCCGTCGGGCAGGAAGGTCAGGGCTTCGGTCCAGGCCAATGCCGCACGCTCGCGCGCCGAGTAGATCGGTGCCTCGCGCCAGACCGCGACCAGATTGAGCTTGTCCACGGGCACGCCGATGCGCTCCGAGAGCAGGATATGATGCTGCACGCAGAAGGCGCAGCCGTTGATCTGCGAGGCGCGCAACTTGACCAGTTCGAGAAGCTGCTTGTCGAGGCCGGCCTTGGCCGCAACCTGGCCCAGCGCCAGCACCAGATCATACGCGTCGGGCGCAATCCTCTTGAAATCCTCATATTCGCTGCGGGCGTGTGACATTGCCGTGCACCTCGTGTTATTGTAAGAGCACTTATACTGTATAAGAGCTCTTATATGATGCGCAAGGCCGCTGACTTCACAAGATCGAAAAGCCCGCGGAAGGCCTCCGCCGCTTCCGACGGGAGCGCGGTCCGCGTGCCCGCCCCGGGGGAAGGCAAACGCGGCGAGCAAGGCTATCTCGGCTATCTGCTGCGTCAGGCCCATGCCGCGGTCCGCCTGACGATGGAACGGACGCTCGCCGATCTCGGCGTGACCTCGCCGCAATTTGCCGTGCTGACAATGCTGAACGCCTATCCGGGCCTGTCGGGCGCCGACGTCGCCCGCCTCACCTTCCTGACGCCGCAGACGGTCGGCGTCATCATCCGCAACCTCGAACGCGACGGCGCGATTGCGATGACGCCTCATCCCGTCCACGGCCGCATCCAGCAATGGACGCTGACGCCGCGCGGCGCGACGCTGCTCAAGGCTTGCCGGGATCGGGTAATCGCGCTGGAGAAGCGCATCGCCCGGAATCTGGATAGCAAGGCGGAAACAACGGTCCGGCGCTGGCTCGCCGGAATCGCGGCCGATTTGCAGGACGACTAGACCGCGCCGGGACTAGTACCCGGAATCAGAGCTGAGTGATACGACGGCCTTTGAAACGGCGTTGACGGACCTTTTTCTTGGTCCAGACGAAGGGCTCGGCTCTGTCGTTGTATGCGTTGACGTAGGCATCGATGTGTTCCTGAAGCTGCTTGAGGCTCGTGAAGGAGGTGCCGCTGAGCGACTGCCCCTGCAAGATGGAAAACCATACTTCGACCTGATTGAGCCATGACGCACTTGTCGGCGTGAAATGAAATTGCACGTTGGGGTGGGCCTTGAGCCAGTCCTCGTTCTTTTTACGTGAAGCTTGCGGTTCGGAAAAGCCGCGGTGACGCTGTTCATGAAATCGAGAAACTCGACGCGGCGCCGGCGTTTTGAATGGGTCGCGATGATCTTTCCGGTGGCGACTTCGAGCGCCGCAAACAATGTTGTGGTGCCATGCCGCTTGTAATCGTGGCTTTGGCCGGTCAAGGCGCGGCCATTGGGCAACTTCAGATAACCCTGCGCTCGCTCCAAAGCCTGGATCGAGGGCTTCTCGTCCACGCACAGCACAATGGCCTTCGCCGGCGGCGCGACATAGAGGCCGACAACATCGGCGGCTTTGGCCGTAAAGTTCGGGTCGTTGCTCTCGCACCAGGACTTGCGAGCCACCAGGTCAATCTTGTGGCTGCGCAGGAACCGCCAGACATATTGGACATCGACATCGCCCAGCGCCTCTGCCAGCAGGGGGCCGGTCCAGCGCGCAAACCCTTGCGGTGGCGGCTTATCCAGCAGCTTCAGAATCCGCTTGTCGGTCGTCTTCGTATAGATCGGCTGCTTGCCAGGCCGCGGCTTGTCTTGCAGCCCTTCAAGGCCATGGTCGGCATAGCGATGCCGCCAAAGGCTGACAATCCGCGGCTGGACCCCAACTTCCTTGGCGATCGACCGGGTGCTGCGCCCATCCGCCGCCAACAGAACTATCCGCGCCCGCTTCAAATCGCGCTGCAACGTCACCGGTGAGCGACAGCACGCCTCAAGCACCTTGCGATCTTTCCTCGAAAGGTGGACTTCTCTTGCTTCGGGTATCATCCCGACCTTGATCCCTGGTCGCCGAAGCCTCCGTCGCCGCCATCGGCATCCGACAAGTCGCCGACGGCGCCATCGCCCTGAATGCCTCGGCCAAAGTTTTCCGCAAGGATCATCAGGATCACGACGAACAGCCCTGCGCCGAACGGCCAGGGATTGGCACGGATGATGTCGAACAGCTCCCGCATGCGCGCATTCTGCATGACAAGAGCGAACCGACCGTAAAGCGGCTGACCGAAAAATCGGGGAACGTGCGGCGGGGCGCCTGTTCCCTACGTTCCAGGAACCGGCTCACAGGAGCCTTGTTTCCCGCTACAATGTGTCCATGAAACAAGCTGATTCCTCGCCCACCCGCCGCACCTTGCTGAAATCCGCGCTCGGCGCGGCAGCCTTCGCCGCGTCACCCACCTACGCCCTCGCCACGCCGCCAGGCTTCGACGAATGGCGCGAGTCTTTTCGCGCACGCGCAATGGCGAAGGGCATTTCGGCCGCGACCTGGCAGCGCGCAATGGCGCGGGTCGAGCCCGACATGAGCGTGTTCAAGCAGATGCGCAACCAGCCCGAATTCCACGAGCAGGTCTGGCAATACATCAACCGCCGCGTCTCCGACTGGCGCATCATCAACGGCAAGATCGCGCTGAAGAACAACGAGGCCCTGCTCGCCCGCATCGAGCGCGACTTCGGCGTCGAGCGCGGCACGCTGCTGGCGCTGTGGGGCGTCGAGTCCGCTTATGGCGATCCGCTGGTGCAGCAGAACCACATGACGCCGGTGTTTCCCTCGCTCGCCGCGCTCGCCTGGAACGAGCCGCGCCGCAAGGCCTATTGGGAGACCGAGCTGATCAACGCGCTGCGCATCGTCGACAAGGGCTGGAGCACGCCGGAGGAGATGAAGGGCTCCTGGGCCGGTGCGATGGGGCATTCGCAATGGATGCCCGAAGTCTGGCTCAATGTCGGCATCGACTATGACGGCGACGGCAAGGTGTCGCCATTCGGCAAGCCCGACGACGCGCTGGGCTCGACGGCAAAGTACCTGGTCATTCGCGGCAAGTGGCGCCGCGGCGAGCACTGGGGCTACGAGGTGCGCGCATCCGGCGACATGAGCGGGAGCCGCACCTATGCGGCATGGCAGGCTGCCGGCGTCACCCGCGCCGACGGCCTGCCGTTTCCGCAACCCTCCGCGACCGCGCAGATCTGGACGCCGGTCGCGGGCGGACCGACGTTCCTGCTGGGGCCGAATTTCTACTCGGTGAAGAGCTACAATCCCTCGATGAACTATGCGCTGGCGATCTGCCATCTCGGCGACCGCTGCCTCGGCGCACCGCCCTTCATCCAGCCCTTCCCCGGCTCCGAGCGCGCGCTGACGCTGGCCGAAGTGCAGGAGATGCAGACGCGGCTGACAAAGGCAGGGTTCGACACCGGCGGCACCGACGGCCGCGTCGGCAACGACACCATGAAGGCGATCAAGGATTTCCAGCAACGCGCGGGGATCACGCCGGCGGACGGCTATGGCGGGCTGAAGGTGCTGGCGCGGCTGCGGCAGGGGTCGTAGCAGCCGGTCATTCCGGGGCGCGCCACTCGGCGCGAGCCCGGAATCCATTCCTCCACGTCGCTCGCTGCGCGATGGATTCCGGGCTCGCGCTTCGCGCGCCCCGGAATGACGGCCCCAAGAGATCAGTGCCTGTACTGCGGCTCCTCAGCATCAAGCTGTCTACGGATCGCAGCCAGGTGCAACCGCGAGGATTCGGAATCGCCCTCGCGCATCTGCTTGTAGGTCTCGGCCGCAATCGCGGGATCGACGGGCAACACCTTGCGCCCCGTCGACATCGCCAGCACCTGCACCTCGGCGGCGCGCTCGAGGTAGTAGAGATCGTCCCAGGCTTCCGCGATGGTCGGCGCCAGCACCATCACGCCGTGATGCTTCATGAAGACGATGTCGGCATCGCCGACGGCGGATGCGATCCGCGCGCCTTCGCGGTTGTCGAGCGCAAGGCCGTTGTAGTCGCGGTCGACCGCGGTGCGGCCGTAGAATTTCAGCGCGGTCTGGCCGGCCCAGATCAGGGGATCGCCCTCGGTCATCGACAGCGCGGTGGCGTAGGGCATGTGGGTGTGGAACGCGACCTTGGCGCGCGGCAGGCGCTTGTGCATCTCGGCGTGGATGTAGAACGCCGTCGCCTCGGGTACGCCCTCGCCGTCGAGCACGTTGCCGTGGAAGTCGCATATCAAGAGCTTTGACGCGGTCAGCTCGCGGAAGGCGTAGCCGTAGGGGTTAACGAGGAACAGGTCGTCGTGGCCCGGCACCACGGCCGAGAAGTGGTTGCAGATGCCCTCCTCAAAACCGTTGCGCGCGGCCATGCGGAAGCAGGCGGCGAGATCCTCGCGCGCGGTGCGGATCGCGTCGGTGGCAAGGTCCGGCCGGTTCGAGCGGAATGGCGCCGGCGTGGATGACGAGGAGTGAAGGGTGTGCGCCATGGCGAAGGACACCTTTGTCGGTCGAGAGCTGCCCGCCTTGTACAGGGCCGACGCCTGCGCGTCAGCCCCCGCGGGCGCCACCCTGCCCTTCGCAGCCCGCGCGGCGGCTTATTGCCGCCGCGGCACGCCGCCGGCGTTCATGCCGCCGTCGATCACGAGCTCGCTGCCGGTGACGTAACGCGAGGCATCTGACGCCAGATACAGCACGCCGGAGGCAATCTCCGCGGCCTGCCCGGCGCGGGCAAGCGGCGTGACGACCCGGGCCCGTTCCTCCGGATCGATCGGCGCATTGCCCTGGTTGCCGGTCGCCCCCGTCGGGATCTTGCCCCAGATCGGGGTGTCGATGATGCCGGGATGAACGGAATTGACGCGAATGCCATCGCCCACGGCCGCGCACTCCATCGCGATCGATTTCGCAAACAGCCGCACGCCGCCTTTGGTCGCCGAATAGGCCGACAACCCCGGCGCGCCGCGCAGGCCCGCCAGCGAGGACATCATGACGATCGAGCCGCCGCCGGTCGTGCGCATCAAAGGCAGGCAATGCTTGACCGAGAGAAACACGCCATCGAGGTTGATCGCGTTCTGCTTGCGCCAGTCACCGAGCGTCATGTCGACGATCGAGGGCACGGCAATGCCGATGCCGGCATTGGAGACCATGATGTCGAGCTGGCCGTAGCGCTTGGCGATCTCGGCGACGATCTCGATCCAGCGTTCCTCGCTGCTGACGTCCTGCTCCAGGAAGATCGCCTTGCCGCCGGCCTTTGTGATGCGCTTGGCGAGCTCGGGGCCGCGCAACTCGTCGACGTCGGTTGCGATGACGGTGGCGCCCTCGCGCGCGAACAGCTCGACGATCGCCTCGCCGATGCCGGAGGCGCCGCCCGTCACCAGCGCGACCTTGCCCTCAACCTGCCCTGCCATGTTCACTCCCTTTTCTTGTTGTTTGAGGCCGCTACTTAATCACGGATGGCCCCTGGTCCGGTAGCGCGACGTCGATGACGCGGAACTGCACACGCTCGGCGCCCTGATAGCGGTCGACCGACAACGATCCCGCGACATGCAATTGCTGACCGCGATTGGCGACCAACGCGTTGCCGAGTTTTTGTCCGACCGAACGGAAGGCGATGCCGTTGACGATGGCGCCATCGCCGGACTTGAAGCGCAAACGCAGATGCGCCTGGCCGACCTCATCGGCATAGACGAGCTGATGCGCCGGCAGCGCCAGCACGGCTTCCGGATTGCCGCTGCCAAAGGGCCCTGCGCGGTTGAGCGTCGCCGCAAGCTCCCTCGTCACTGCGCGCGCAGAGACGGCGCCGTCGATATAGAGCTCGTTGACGTGGCGCGCCTCCGCGACGTCGCGCGCCAGCGCATTTTCAAGATAGGCGCGGAATTCGGCGAGCTTCTCCTTGCGCAGCGTCACGCCCGCGGCCATCGCATGGCCGCCGCCTTTGAGCAGGATGCCGTCGGAGACCGCCTGCCGCACCGCCTTGCCGATGTCGACGCCGGCGATCGAGCGGCCCGAGCCGGTGCCGATGCCGCCGGGCTCGAGTGCAATCGCAAAGGCGGGCCGCGAAAACTTCTCCTTCAGACGGGAAGCGACGAGGCCAACCACGCCGGGGTGCCAGCCTTCGGACGCCGTGACGATGACGCCGAGCTTGTCCTCCAGTCCGATCGAGGCCAGCGCCTCGGCCTCGGCTTGCGCTTCCGCGGCCTGCTCGATGACACGGCGTTCGGTGTTGAGGCGATCGAGTTCAGCCGCGATCCGCGCGGCTTCGACGCTGTCGCCTTCGAGCAAGAGCCGCACGCCGAGATCGGCGCGGCCGATCCGGCCGCCGGCATTGACCCGCGGCCCCAGCATGAAGCCGAGATGCCAGGCCTCCGGCGGGCCGTTGAGCCGCGCCACGTCCATCAGCGCGGTGTGGCCGACATGATCGCGCCGCCGCATCGCGATCAGCCCCTTGGCGACGAAGGCGCGGTTGAGTCCGATCAATGGCGCGACATCGGCGACCGTGCCGAGCGCGACGTGATGCAGCATGCCCAAAAGGTCTGGCTCGGGCACCTCCGCATTCCAGAAGCCACGCTGGCGCAGCTCGCGGTTCACCGCGACCAGCGTCACCAGCACGAGGCCCACGGCGGCGAGATGGCCAAGGCCCGAGAGATCGTCGAGCCGGTTCGGATTGACCAGTGCGTCGACCACCGGCAGCTCCGTGCCGGCCTGATGATGATCGATCACGACCACGGACATGCCGAGGCGCTTGGCCTCAGCCAGCGGCTCGATGCTGGTGGTGCCGCAATCGACGGTGACGAGCAGCGTGGCGCCCTTCGCCGCCAGCCCCCGAACGGCTTCGACGTTCGGGCCGTAGCCCTCGAAAATCCGGTCGGGAATGTGGATCAGCGGATCGAGCCCGCAATGGCGCAGGTGCCAAGCCAGCAGCGCCGCCGAGGTCGCACCGTCGACGTCGTAGTCGCCGAAGATCGCGACCTTCTCGCCCTTCGCCGCGGCATCGGCGATGCGCTTTGCGGCGGCCTCCAGCTCCGTCACCGTGAAGGGGTCCGGCATGAGCTTGCGGATGGTCGGGTCCAGGAAGTCCGGCACAGCGTCGATATCGACTCCGCGCCCCGCCAGCACCCGCGCCAGCAGTTCCGGCAACTGGTGCCGCTGCACGATGGCGAGCGCCTGGGCCGCCCCGCGGGCGTCCAGCCGGTCGCGCCAGAGCTTGTCGGTGAGCGAGCGCGTCACCCCCAGGAACGCCTGGGGCGCTTCGACGGGCAAGGCGGTGGCGGGCGGCGTCATGACGAGCGGCAATCTGTTAGGAACTCGAGGTTCGGGCGAACACGCGAGGCGCCCGGTCACTGGCTTAAGGGGATTGGCCAGGAAACCCCGGCGATTTGCAACGGCCGGGCTGCACAAAGCGGTGGATGGCCAGCCGACGGGCCGGAGTGACTATCATTTGGGCATTCCACCGAACAGCAAATTAAGCAGGCGTTAGGCGGAATCCTCGAAAAAGAATCGTATTCGATCTGTAAGCGATTGTTCCGGGTTCATTGCAGATCAGGCCTCATTGCCAAGGGAACTCCCCGATGTCTGCTGCGCTGGGTCTGAAAGCCAAGCCGATTGCCGCCGAACCCGCTGACGACGATTCCGACATTTCCGCGCTGATCAACCGCCTCACCGCGGAGGTCAACCAGATCGCGGTCGACAAGACCAAGGCGATCCAGCAGATCACCAACCAGATGAAGATGCTGGCGCTGAACGCGCTGATCGAGAGCTCGCGCGCCGGCGCGCAAGGCGCGGGCTTCGCGGTGGTGGCGCAGGAGGTGCGCGGCGTCGGCCAACAGGTCGAGACCATCGCGCGCGAGCTCGAAACCCAATTGACGAAACGCACCGGGGATCTCGTCGCCTCGATCGACCGCATGAGCCAGCGCTCGCGCGGCGAGCGCATGGTCGATCTGTCGCTCAATGCGGTCGAACTGATCGACCGCAACCTCTATGAGCGCACCTGCGACGTGCGGTGGTGGGCCACCGACTCCGCCGTGGTGGATTGCGCGGCCTCGCCCGCTCCGGCGGCAGTCACCTACGCCTCGCAGCGCCTCGGCGTCATCCTCGGCGCCTACACCGTCTATCTCGACCTCTGGCTCTGCGACCTCGACGGCAACGTCATCGCCAATGGCCGCGCCGACCGCTTTCGCGTCGTCGGCCAGAACATCGCCCACACCAAATGGTTTCGCGAGGCGCGGACCTTGCGCTCCGGCGACGACTATGTCGCCGGCGACGTCGAGAACCAGCCGCTGCTCGGCAACGCGCAGGTCGCGACCTATTGCGCCAGCGTCCGCGCCGGCGGCCAGGCCAACGGCACGCCGATCGGCGTGCTCGCCATCCATTTCGACTGGGAGCCGCAGGCCCGTGCCATCGTCCAGGGCGTGCGCGTCGGCGACAGCGACAAGGCGCGTGTGCTGCTGGTCGACTCCAATTTCCGCGTGATCGCGGCCTCCGACGGCCAGGGCATTTTAAGCGAGCGCATCTCGCTGTCGCTGAACGGCCAGCGCTCCGGCTTCTATCACGACCGCTCGGGCACGATGATCGCGTTCCATGCGACACCCGGCTACGAGACCTATCGCGGCCTCGGCTGGTATGGCGTGATCATCTGTGGAGCCTGAGGCCAGGATCCGTCCGCTCGATAAAAAATCGCAAAACAACCCCATACACAGTAGCCGGGCGTTGTTTTCATTAGTGTTTTCCTGCAGCTCAAGCTGTTTTGACACGTCGGGCAAAACAGTGGCATTATGCGACTATTCCGAAATCCGAAAACGCGCTCGTTGCCTTGGGCCGGCGACCGCCGTGTGAGCGCCCCTCACTTGGCGCCCTCCACAAAGGCGACCGGCGTGCCTTTCGCGACGTGACCTGCGACGCGTTCGGCGTCCCAATTGGTGAGACGCACGCAGCCGTGAGATTCCGCTTTGGAAATCTTGTCCGGCGAAGGCGTGCCGTGAATGCCGTAGCCTTCGGCGGACAAGTTGATCCACACCGTCCCAACCGGATTGTTCGGACCTGGTTTGATGGTAAAGGGCTTGCGCGAACGGACGCCCTTGAAGTGATAGGCGGGATTGTAGCGATAGAGCGGATTCTTGCTGACTTCGGTGACCTTGAGCGTGCCTGAGGGCGACGGCTTGTCCTCGCTTCCCACAGTCGCCGGATAAAATCCGATCAGCGCATTCGACTTGTCGAACAGTTTGACGGTCTGCCTGACCTTGTCGACCTCGACCCTGTCTGCCTTTGCAGGCGCACCCTCTCCCGCACTGGCAGTGTCCACCACGACGATGGTGTCGCCGGCGCGATCAAAACGGCGCCCGGGGTTGAGCGCCGCCAGAAGCTGCTCGCTCATGTGAAATTTCTCGGCCAGGGCTTCGCGCGGACTGGTGAAGCCGAGCTTCGGGATGTCCTTCATGTCCTCCATCTTCGACGGCAGCTTGTTCAGGAAAGGACCCGCCGCGTCCCGCTCGGTGATGGTGTAGGTCAGCGTGACCGGCCGCTCGTCCGCCCGCAGCGCCTTCCAAACCTCCTCCATCGGAGCCTCCGAGCCCGGCAACTGCCGGGCTTCCGCATAGGCGCGTAGCGCCTTCTTCGCATTCTCCCCGAACCTGCCGTCGATCTCGCCGGGCGAGAAATGCGCCCTGTCCAGAAGCACTTGCAACCGCACGCCCGCCGGAGTCGGCTTTTCGTTCGAGAGAGTCTTCTTCGATGGCTCGGCGGACTCGATGACGGCCGGGCTGATCTCGGCCGCGAACGCGGGTGCTGCCGCCAGAACAAGGATCAGAACGATGCAGAATACCTGGGCGCGATCGACCGACCGGGCGCTCATCATCGTCCTTCGCGACCCGCGATCGCCCATGTGCCAGCTCCGGGATGGAGACATTCACCGAATTGGCAACTCGGAGCGACCACGGAAGTTTCTAGTTTTTCCCGAGGGCAACTGGCGCAGCCGACGAGCTAGTGCCCGTGGTCGATCACCCAGCACGGCGCCCGGCCATCTCCGCCGCGAGCAGCAGCGCGGCGCGGCTGGCGCCGATCGATGCGATGCCCTGGCCTGCGATGTCGTAGGCGGTGCCGTGCGCGGGCGTGCAGATCGGGAATGGAAAGCCGCCGAGCAAGGTCACGCCGCGATCGAAGCCCATCAGCTTCATCGCGATCTGACCCTGGTCATGATACATCGTCAGCACCGCATCGAAGGCGCCGCCCTTGGCGCGCAGGAACACGGTGTCGGCCGGGAACGGCCCCTCCGCGGCAATGCCCTCGCGCTGGCCGACCGCGACCACCGGCTCAATCATGTCGATCTCCTCGCGGCCGAAATTGCCGCCGTCGCCGGCGTGAGGATTGAGACCCGCAACCGCGATGCGCGGGCGCGCGAAGCCGGCGTTGCGCATGCAAGCATCGGTCAGTTTCAGCGCGCGGTGGATGCGTTCGCTGGACAGCTTTGCAGCCACATCCCTAAGCGGGATGTGGGACGTGACCCGCGCGTTCCAGAGCCGGTCCAGCACGTTGAACTCGCTGGCCGGCGTCTTGAGGCCGACCACCTCCGCGGAAAACGCGATCTCGTCGTCATACTCGGCGCGGGCAAGGCGCATCGCCTGCTTATTGAAGGGGGTGAAGCAGACCGCATCGACGCGGCCGTCGCGGCCGAGTTCGAGCGCGTGCCGGTAATTGGTCAGCGCGAATTTTCCGCCGGCAAGCGTCGCGGTCTTCGGCTCGACGTCCCTGGGATCGAGGTGGCGAAGATCGACAAACAGCGCGTCGCCCTGCGCCGATCGAAGGTCGGCCCCCTGCTCCACCATGGTCAGGTCCGGCTTGACGCCCGCAACGTGCGCGCCCTCGTCGAAGATGCGGCGGTCGCCGATCACCACGAGCCGGCAGCTCGCGCGGATGTCGCCCTCCACCACGAGCTTCGCCGTCAGCTCCGGGCTGATGCCGGCGGGATCTCCCATCGCCAGTGCAATGAGCGGCTTTGCGGTCATATGATCACCTTCTCCTGAGCTGTCGTCTCATTCCTGTCGGATGGCGTGGGCTTGCGCAGCAAACGCGCGAGCTGCAACGCGAGCGGAAGCAGCAGCAGCGCGATGCCGGCCACGATCAGGCACGTCACCAGCTTGTTCGCAAAGAAGATCCCGAGCGATCCCTTCGACATCAGCATCGACTGCCGGAACGCATCCTCGGCCTTGTCGCCGATGACGATCGCGAGCACCAGCGGCGCCAGCGGATAGAACAGCTTCTTGAAGAGATAGCCGACGATTCCGAAGCCGAGCATCATCACCACGTCGAGATAGGAGTTCGACACCGAATAGGCGCCGACGACGCAGATGATCACGATCAGGGGCGCGATGACCACGAACGGGATTCGCATCAAGGCGGCGAAGACCGGAACGGTCAGCAGCACCAGCGCAACCGCGACGATGTTGCCGACATACATCGAGGCGATCAGGCCCCAGACAAAATCCTTCTGGTCGACGAACAGCATCGGCCCTGGATTGAGGCCCCAGATCATGAGCCCGCCCATCATGACGGCCGCGGTCGCCGAGCCTGGAATGCCGAGCGAGAGCATCGGCAGCAGCGCGCTGGTGCCCGCGGCATGATCGGCCGTCTCCGGCGAGATGATGCCTTCGACCTCGCCGGTGCCGAAATATCGGCCGCGGCGCGAGAAGCGGCGGGCGATGCCGTAGCTCATGAAGGATGCGGCGGTCGGGCCGCCCGGCGTGATCCCCATCCAGCACCCGATCGCGGCGCTCCGCAGCAGCGCAACGCTATGCCGCGGCAGGCGGCCGACTGCGCGAAACACCTCGCGCCAATCGATCTTCGAGGAGACGGCGCGGGCATGGAATTCCTCCTCGACGGCAACCAGCAGTTCGCCGATGCCGAACAGACCCATCACCGCGACGACGAAGTTCACCCCTTTGACCAGCTCGTCGATGCCCATGGTCAGCCGGACGCTGCCCGAGACGGTGTCGATGCCGATGGCGGCGATCGCAAAGCCGATCGCGAGCGCCACGACGGTCTTGATCGGGGCCGCCCTGCCCATGCCGACGAAACTCGCAAAGGCCAGGAAATAGACCGCAAAATATTCCGCCGGCCCGAAGGCGAGCGCGACCTGCGCCACCCAGGATGCGAGGAAGGTGATCAGGATGACGCCGACCAGCGCGCCGAACGCAGCCGACCCGAAGGCGGTCGCGAGTGCCGTCGTCGGCCGGCCGTCCCGCGCCATCGGATAGCCGTCGAAGGTGGTTGCGACAGAGGACGGCTCGCCGGGAATGTTGAACAGGATCGAGGTCACCGAGCCGCCGAACAGCGCACCCCAGTACATGCTCGAGAGCAGGATGATCGCCGACACCGGCTGCATGCCGAAGGTCAGCGGCAGGAGCAGCGACACCCCGTTCGGCGCGCCCAGCCCCGGCAGCACGCCGACGAGAATGCCGAGCAGCACGCCGACCGCCATCAGCAGCAGATGCGGCACGGTGATCGCGATGGTGAAGCCGTGCAGGAGTTCCCCAAGATTGTCCATCGGCCTCTCCGTCAGATGCCGAACGCGGCGGCGAGCGCGCCATGCGGCAGGCTGACCTGGAACATGCGCTCGAACACGACGTAGAGCGCGAGCGCCGTTGCCGCCGCCATCGCCAGCGCGCGTGGCACGGATTGGTGTCTCGGGATCGCCAGCACCGCGAAGACGTACAGGCTTGAGGCGAGGTACATCCCGACCAGCGGGATCGCGGCAACGAAGATCGCGGCCGGCACGAACAGGCCGGCAAGCCGGCGCAGCTCGATCGGTGTGATCGCGATGGGAACGCTTGCGAGCGTCGTCGCCGGCAGAAGACCTCTCACCAGATTGTAGAGGCTTCCGAGCACGATGATGATTCCGGTCAGGAACGGGAACGTGCCGGCGTCCACGCCCGCGCTCGACCAGCCGATGCCGTTGTCGAGGCTGGAGACGACGACGGCCACACCAAAGCTGCCGGTCAGGATAGCGGTCGCAAGCTCAAGCGCGCGGCGTGAGATCATCGAGGGCTCCGTTCGAGCGGCGTGCCACGGCCAGTGAATGACGCACGCGTTTTCCAAGCCATCAAGTGTCGTCCCGGCGTTCGCCGGGACGACAGTGGAGATTGTGGCACGATGGTCGCCTCACTTGACCAGCCAGCCCTGCTCACCCGCAACCTGCTTGACGTGCTCGAGGTCCTCCTTGATGAACTTGTCGAGCTCGGCGCCGGTCAGGAACGTGTCGACCTGCGAGGTCTTCTCGATGTAGTCCTTCCATTCCGGCGTCGCCTGCACCTTCTTCATGAGGTCGACATAGAACGCGGCCTGATCCGGCGTGACCTTGCCGGGCAGCCACACCGTCCGCGGCTGCTCATATTGCTTGATGTCGAGCCCCTGCTCGGCGCAGGTCGGAACGTCGCTCCAGCCTTCAGTCGCGGTGACCTTGGGACCCTGCGGCAGCCGTTTCGGGCTGAAAACGCAAAGCGGTCGCTGCGTGCCGCCACGCCATTGCCCGAGGCTCTCGCTGGGATTGTTGACGTGGGAGTCGAGGTGTCCGCCGGCGAGCTGCACGGCGGTCTCGGCGCCGCTCTTGAAGGGGATGTAGGTCAGCTTGACCTGACCGGCCTTCTCGATCATGCGGGTCAGCACCTCGTCGGTGTCCTTCGACTGCGCGCCGCCCATCTTGAATTCGCCCGATGCGGCCGCCTTCAGATAGTCCCCTGCCGTCTAGTAGGGCGCATCCTGCTTGACCCAGAGCAGGAACTCGTCCTGCGCCATCGCCGCGATCGGGGTGAGATCGGTGTAGTTGAAGGCGACCTTGGAGACGAGCGGCTGCTGCCAGGCGTTCGACGTTCCGAAGATCACCTTGTAGGGATCGCCTGCGGACGCCTTGCCGTAGACATAACCTTCGGCGCCGCTGCCGCCGCCCTTGTTGACGACGACGATGGGCTGCTCCGTCAGCTTGTACTTGGTGACGATGTTCTGCACCGCGCGGGCGAGATTGTCGGTGCCGCCGCCCGGTCCGGCGGTGGCCACGAACTCGATCGGCTTTTGCGGTTGCCAGGCCGCAAACGCCGGGACCGTGCCGGCGAGCACGGTCGCGGCTGCGGAAAGCAGAAGTGTTGACGTCCGACCCATGATTTCCTCCAGCTCTTATGTTCTGTTTTATTTGTTGTATCGAACCGGTCAGGCGACGCGTTCCTCGCGTCTGTCTGCGGCTGAAACGATTGCGCCTTCTTGCTCGAGCGCTTCGATCTGCTTCTGGTCGAACCCATGTTCGGCCAGCACCTCGCGGGTATGCTCACCGTAGACCGGCGCGCCCGAGAGCACTTTGCCTGGGGTCTCCGAAAACTTGACGGGAAGCCCGATCGTCTTCACGGGACCGAGCGTGGAATGCTCGACCTCGACGACCATCTCGCGCGCCAGCGTCTGCGGATCGCGGAGCGCCTCCAGCATGTCGTGCACGGGGCCGCACGGCACGCCCTTCTCGTCGAGTGCCGCAAGCCAATACGCCCGCGACCGGGTGCGGAAGCGCTCGCTCAGGACGGCCTCGAGCTCCTTCAGATGCGCCATGCGGTCGGCCCCGGTGACGAAACGCGGATCGGAGGCAAGCTCGCTCGCACCGAGCGCTTCCAGCATCAACAGCCAATGCTTCTTGTTGGCGCCGCCGACCACCAGCCAGCCGTCCGAGGCCTCGAAGGCCTGGTACGGCGCGTTGAGCGGATGCGCCGAGCCCATCGCGCGCGGTGCGGTGCCTGCGGCCAGCGCGATCGTGGATTGCCAGTAGGTCTGCACCAGGGCCGCCTCGTAAAGCGAGGTCTCGACCCACTGCCCTTCGCCAGTCTTGAGGCGATGCGTATAGGCGGCAAGGATACCCATGCTCGCGAGCAGGCCGGCGGTGATGTCGGACAGCGGCGGGCCGCATTTGACGGGCGGACCATCCGGGCGTTCGCCGGTAAAGCTCATGATCCCGCTCATCGCCTGCGCGACGAGGTCAAAACCGCGGCGGTGTTTGTAGGGGCCGGTGCGGCGAAGCCCGACAGCGAGCAGTAGATCAGCGTTGGATACTGCTTGTGCAGGTCTTCATAGCCGAAGCCGAGGCGCTCCATGGCGCCCGGAGCAAAATTCTCGACCAGCACGTCGGCGTCCGCGATCAGCCGCCGCAGCACCTTCTTGCCGCCATCGGTCTTGAGGTCCAGCACGATGCCGCGCTTGTTGCGGTTCATCATCAGGAAGGAGGCCGCCTCATCGCCGATCTTGGGCGGCACCGAATGGCGGGTGTCGTCGCCGTTCGGCCATTTCTCGATCTTGATGACGTCCGCGCCCATGTCGGCGAGCATCAAGGTGCAGGTCGGCCCCGCCATGACATGGGTGAGATCGATGACCTTGAGGCCGGCAAGCGGTCCCGAACGGCGAGAGGTGGATTGCGATCGATCGCTTTGCATCGGCCCGTCCTATTGGCCGCGCCATTGCGGCGCGCGCTTGTTGAGGAAAGCATCGAGCCCTTCGCGAAAATCCTGGCTCGTGTAGCACATCAGGATGAGGTCTTCCCCCTCGTCCCGGGTCAGCCGCCTTTGCAGGCGCGCCACCGCCTGCTTGGTCGCGGTCAGCGTCAGCGGCGCGTGGCTGGCCAGCAGGCGAGCGACCTCGTCGGCACGCCTGTCCAGGGCCGCGATATCCTCGACGACCTCGCCGAGCAGCCCGACGCTGGCGGCTTCAGCGGCGTCAATGAGGCGCGCGGTGAAGATCAGATCCTTGACGCGCGCAGCGCCGATGAGCGCGGTGAGACGGCTGACATTGGACATCGACAGGCAATTGCCGAGCGTCCGGGCGATCGGAAATCCGATTTTGGCGCTGTTCGTGCCGATGCGCAGGTCGCAGGCCGCGGCGATGCCCGCCCCGCCGCCGGTGCAGAACCCGTTAATCGCGGCGATGGTCGGGACCCGGCACTGCTCGAGCGTGGTGAGCACGCGGTCGATGCGGTTCTCGTAGTCGATCGCGTCCTGCGGCGTCTTGAACTCGCGGAACTGGTTGATGTCGGTGCCGGAGGCGAAGGCCTTGTCGCCGGCCCCGCGCAGCACCAGCACCTTGAGCGAATGATCGCGGTCGGCCTCTTCGCAGATCGCCGCGAGCCGTTCGTACATGGCGAAGGTGAAGGCATTGCGCGCCTGCGGACGGTTGAAGGTGATCCGCCCGATGCCGTCCTGACGTTCAAAAACGAGGTCGTCCGCCTCCGCAGCGTGGTCCATTTCCTCATGCCCTCTTGTTTTTTACATTTTTGAATGCAGAATCTGCGATTAGCAAGCTGGAACTTGCATATTTCGACTGATTACTGCGTTTTTGCATTCAAATTGGAGCCGCCTGCCATGCTTCATGAGGAGGTCGTCGGCCGCATCCGCGCCATCCTGCTCGACGGCGAAATCCCGCCGGGCGCGCGGATTCCCGAGCGCGAGCTGTGCGACCGGCTCCAGATCTCGCGCACGCCGCTGCGGGAAGCGCTCAAGGTGCTCGCCGCCGAAGGTCTCGTGCAGCTCCTGCCTCATCGCGGCTCGCGCGCAGCGAAGCTGACCGACAAGGACATGCGCGACCTGTTCGAAGTCTGCCAGGGGCTCGAAGCGCTTGCCGGCGAGCTCGCCTGCGAGCGGATCAGCGACGCCGAGATCGACGAGATCGCCGCTGCGCACACGGACATGGTGCGGCACTATCGCGAGGGCGACCTGATCCAGTACTACCGCGGCAACCGCGCCATCCACGAAGCCATCGTCGCCGCGGCCGGAAATCCCGCACTGACCGGGCTCTACGCCTCCGTGACGGCGCGCATCCGCCGCGCGCGCTACGTCACGCCGATGACGCCGCAGCGCTGGGCGTTCGCCGTGAAGGAGCACGAGGCGATCCTGAACGCGCTGCAGCGGCGCGACGGCGCCGGCCTCTCGCACATCCTGCGTGCGCATCTCCGCCACAAGCGCGAAGAGGTCTTGCAGGCCGGCTTTGCCGAAACGGAAGCAAGCGACCTCGCGCTGCGGATCGCGTGAGGCATTCGGCTTCTGGCCATCGCGCCGTTTCGCTGCGATAACCGCCTGGCACGTCGATCACGCCATCAGGCCCGCCGCAATGAACACGCCGCTGCTTTCAGACCCCGGCGCACGCGCCAGCTCCGACAGCACCGGAGGCGCGCCGCAAGGCGGCTTTGCCGACCTGGTTCCCGAACTCAGCGTTTCCGACATTCAGGAGAGCCTGTCGTTCTGGCGCGACCTGCTCGGTTTCGAAGTCGCCTATGACCGCCCCGATGCGCGGTTTGCGTATCTCGTCAGAGGGCGATTGCAGGTGATGCTCTGCGAATTGAACGGACGCTGGGAGACGGCCGAGATGCAGCGGCCGTTCGGGCGCGGCATCAATTTTCAGATGGCTGTCGATCGCATCGAGCCGATGCTGAAGGCTCTCGACGATGCCAGATGGCCCCTCTACGAGCAGCCGAACGAAGTCTGGTACCGGGTCGGCGACCTCGAAGTCGGCCAGCGTGAATTCCTCGTGCAGGATCCGGACGGCTACCTGATGCGCTTCGTCGAACGCCTGGGGACACGCGTGCCGTCGTGACGCGAAAAGATTCCTGCAGTCCTGCCGCGTCGGGCGGTCAGGAGACACAATCGCGACACAATCATTGATTGCATTGCGGCACCGCGTGGCTGGATCGTGCTGACGAAAGCAACGTCGGCAACCGGTGTCTTTTGTCGCGCGCCGGAATTGCATCGCGCACTTTGACAAGCCGCGCTGACCCGCAAATCAATTCCACTTGCTAGCTTGTCTGAACCGGCGCAGCATTCCACCGCTGGCCTCAGGCCGAACACAACGCGCGAGACAATCGCGCAGCTCAAAAGAAGAATGGAGGAAACGAATGACACTCGATGTCTCACGTCGATCCCTGCTCGCACTCGGCGCCGGCCTTGGCGCCAGCGCAATGCTCGGCAGCAGTGCGATGGCACGCGCTCCCAAGCTCGGCACCCAGACTCCCTATTGGCACCGCTTCATTCTCGGCGACGCCGAAGTGACCGTCGTCTCCGACGGACCGTTGCCGCTCGGCGATCCCTCCGGCACCTTCACCGGCGTTTCCAAGGAAGAGGTGAAGAAGATGCTCGCCGACAATTTCCTGTCGCCGGACAATGTCGTGCTCGAGCAGAACTCGCCGATCGTGAACACCGGCGACAAGCTCATCCTGTTCGACACCGGCATGGGCAGCTCCAAGATGTTCGGCCCCACCACCGGCCGGCAGCAGAAGAGCATGATGGAGGCCGGTATCAAGCCGGAGGACATCGATGCCGTGGTCTGCTCGCACGCGCATATCGATCACATCGGCGGCATCGTGGATGCCAACAACAAGCCGCTGTTTCCGAACGCGCAGATCTACATCTCCCAGACCGATTTCGATTTCTGGACCGATGAAGGCAAGATGGGGAGCCCGGCAAAGGACTTCGTCGTGCACGCCCGCAAGAACCTGCTGCCGGTCCGCGACCGCATCGTGTTCTTCAGGGACGGCCAGGAATTCCTGCCCGGCGTGCAGGCCATCTCCGCGCCCGGCCACACCGTCGGCCACACCATCTTCATGGTCAGCTCGGCCGGCAAGTCCTTCGCCTTCCTCGGCGACCTCTCGCACCATTCCGTGCTGCTGCTGGAGCGGCCGCGGATGGAATTCTCCTACGACACCGACCCGAAGCAGGCAGCCGAGTCGCGCGTCAAGCTGCTCACCATGCTCGCGGCCAACAAGACGCCCGTGATGTCCTATCACTTCGCCTGGCCCGGCTACGGCCACGTCGCCAAGGCGGGTGACGGGTTTCACTACTATCCCGAACCGATGCAGATGACGTTGTAGCCGGTGATACCAAGCCCGGGTCGCGCATGTGCGGCCCGGGCCGTTCGCTTGATCTGACCGACAGAGGGGAATGATCCCTGACCGGTTCCTGTCGCGTCGCAACGACACTTCTGGAGCATTTTTCGGCAAGGCAGGCCCGTTCCAGGCAAGAGCTCGCCTCACTGCTCGGATAAGAGTCCCCTCGCATCACTTTCGTCGACGAGAGCTCGTGACGCCCCTTTGGCCTGACGCCGCTCACGCTCGCAAAATGCTCAGGAGACATGCCATGAAGATCGTCGTGATCGGCGGCAGCGGATTGATCGGATCCAAGCTCGTGTCGAGACTCAAGCAGCAAGGCCACGAGGTCATAGCGGCCTCTCCAAAAACAGGCGTGAACGCCGTGACCGGGGAAGGCCTCGCTGCCGCGCTGGCAGGCGCGGATGTCGTGGTCGACGTCGCCAACGCGCCGTCCTGGGAGCCGGCCGCCGTGCTGGAATTCTTCCAGCGTTCGAGCCAGAACCTCGCCGCGACCGAGGCCGCAGCAGCCGTCAAGCATCATGTCGCGCTGTCGATCGTGGGAACCGATCGCTCGCCCGACATCGCCTATTTTCGTGCCAAGCTCGCGCAGGAGACCATCGTCAAGGCATCTCCGGTCCCCTACTCGATCGTTCGCGCCACGCAGTTTTTTGAATTCCTCGGGGCCATCGGCGAAGCGGGAGCGATTGACGGCAAGATCGTCGTGCCATCGGCGTCGTTTCAACCGATCGCATCCGACGACGTGGTTGCTTCCCTCGCGGAGGTCGCGACGGGACGGCCGCTCAACGGCACGATCGATATCGCGGGACCGGAAAAAGCTCCCTTCAACGAGTTCGTCGCGCGCCGCCTGAAAGCATCGGGCGACAGCCGCCCGGTGGTGGGAGACGCCAAGGCAGGATATTACGGTGCCCCCATCGAGGACACCTCGCTGGTCCCGCTCGGCGAGGCGCGGCTCGGGAAAACGTCGCTCGCAAAATGGCTCGCGACGGCTTGAGGATCTGCGATCCCAAGGTCGCTGCAACCACGGCAATGAAGGAAATCCCATGCGCAGATTGCTGATCGCAACGGCGGCTTACGCCGCATTCGTCCTGGCGGCCCAGGCAGCCGAGACGCAGCCCGCAGCGAAGTCGGCCAAGGTGACTGTCGTGTTTGACCAGGTCCTGCCGAATGCTCCCGGCAAGAGCATGAAGGGCGTGCTGGTCGAGTATGGTCCCGGAGGCTCCTCACCGGCCCACACCCACGCGCGCTCCGCGTTCATCTATGCCACGGTGCTCGAGGGAGCGATCCGCAGCCAGGTCAATGACGAGCCCGCCAAGGTCTTTCACAAGGGAGAGAACTTCTCCGAGAAGCCCGGCGATCGCCATGCCGTCAGCACCAACGCCAGCGATACCGAGCCGGCGAAGCTGCTGGCCGTCTTCGTGGTGGACACCGCCGATACCGAGTTGACAACGCCGATCGCGAAGTAGCGCGCGGGCCAAGGCGCTTCGGCGCAAGATGTCAGCAGCCGAGCCTGTCGGCGATCCCGCCGAAATCCTTGGCGACGATGTCCCAGTTGCCGGTGGCTTCGAAGTCGACCTTCTGCAACGGCCCGTACTCCGTCGGCCGCGCCACGAACGCGGTCTTCAGGCCGTTGTTCTGCGCGGCGGCGAGATCGCCGTTGTGGGCGGCGACCATCATCACCTCGCCCGGCTTGAGGCCGAGCAGGCGCGCAGCGCCGAGATAAGTCTCGGGATCGGGCTTGTAGTGCTCGAACAGCTCCGCGGACATGACGAGGTCCCACGGCAGGCCGGCGAACTTCGCCATGTTGGTGAGCAGCGCGACGTTGCCGTTCGACAGCGGCGAGATGACGAATTTCGACTTCAGCCGCGTCAGGCCGGCGACGCTGTCGGGCCAGGGATGCAGGCGATGCCAGCCCTTGGTGAGGTAATCGAGATCGGCTTCGGTGAGGCCCTTGATCGAGAATTGCGCGACCAGCTTTTCCAGCGAGCGGCGGTGCAGATCGTCGAGCATGACATAGCCGCGCTCGGGATGTTTGCGCACGTCGTCCATCGAGGCCATGTACATGCCGCGCCAGCCGTCCACCAGGGCGGTCCAGTCGGCGCTGATGCCGCGCTGCCTGCTCCACCACATGAAGTCGGTGATCAGGCTGGTGCGCCAGTCGACGACGGTGCCGAACACGTCGAAGACCAGGGCTTTGACGGCGGAGAGATCGGACATGGGCGCTTCCTCTTTTTGCTTTTGTCTTTGTCATTCCGGGGCGCGCGGAGCGCGAACCCGGAATCCAGAGGTTGTCGGCGCGAGATTCCGGGTTCTCTGGGCCGCGCTTCGCGCGGTCCCGTTCGCCCCGGAATGACGGCAAACGTCAGTCCAGGTGGAACTTCGCCAGCTCGCGGTGCTCGGCCTTGATGTAGCGCACGGTGCCGGTGACGGAGCGCATCACCACCGTCTCGGTCTCGATCACGCCGTCCTTGCGGAACTTGACGCCCGACAGCAGCGAGCCGGTGGTGACGCCGGTGGCGGCGAACAGGCAGTCGCCGCGCGCCATGTCCTCGATGCCGTAGATCATCTTGGGATCGTTGACGCCCATCTTGGCGGCGCGCTCGCGCTTCTCGTCGGAATCGAGGATGAGGCGGCACTGCATCTGGCCGCCGATGCAGCGCAGCGCCACGGCCGCGAGCACGCCTTCCGGCGCACCGCCGGTGCCGAGATACATGTCGACGCCGGTGTTGTCGGGGTCGGCGCAATGGATCACGCCGGCGACGTCGCCGTCGGTGATGAGGCGCACCGCCGCGCCGGTCGAGCGCACGCTCTCGATGATGCTGGCATGGCGCGGGCGGTCGAGCACGAGAACGGTGATGCCGTCCGGTTGGACACCCTTGGCCTTGGCGAGGCGGCGGACGTTGTCAGCCGGGCTCGCATCGAGATCGACGATGCCCTTGTCGTAGCCCGGTCCGATCGCAAGCTTCTGCATGTAGACGTCGGGAGCGTGCAGCAGCGTGCCGCCGTCGGCCATCGCCATGGTGGCGATCGAGCCCGGCATGTTCTTGGCGCACAGCGTGGTGCCTTCGAGCGGGTCGACCGCGATGTCGACCTGCGGGCCGGCATTCATGCCAACCTTCTCGCCGATGAACAGCATCGGCGCCTCGTCGCGCTCGCCCTCGCCGATAACGATGGTGCCCTCGATCGGCAGCTTGTTGAGCTCGCGCCGCATCGCGTCCACGGCGGCCTGGTCGGCCGCCTTCTCGTTGCCGTGGCCGCGCAGCCGCGCCGAAGACACCGCCGCCCGCTCGGTCACCCGCACGATCTCCAGCGTGAGGATGCGCTCGAGCAACGCGTGCGGCGGGACTGAAATATGGGTCGACATCGGCTAACTCCTTCGAAACGGTTCTGGACGGAAATCTCCGCCCGCATCAACTCGTAACACCCACAGTTCGTTCGAACCGTGTCATTGCTTGAGCCTGCTCTTTCCGGAAAACCGCTTCACACTTTTGCGCGGGCGCGGCCCTCCGGGTCTGGAGCATGCTCTAGTTCTTCTCGATCCGGATCACCTGCGGCCGTCCGCTGATCACCTTGTCGCGCTGCACGGCGGCGAGCGCGCGGCGCACCGCGTCCTCGTGCGTCGCATAGGTGATCAGGATGACGGGCACGGGGACCGCCTTGCCGTTCGCCGACGCAGTGCCGCCATTCGGATGACGCTGCACGATCGACTCGATCGAAATCTTCTGTTCTGCCAGCCGGGTCGCGATTGCCGCCGCAGTGCCCGGGAAATCGCGCGCCAAAAGGCGGATGTAGTAGCCGCCCTCGTGGCGCTCCATCGGCGCCTTTTTGGTGTCGCGCAAATGCGAGATCGGCCGGCCGAACGGATTGGCGCGGATGCCGCGCGCGACGTCGGCGATGTCGGCGACAACGGCGGATGCAGTCGCGGCACCGCCTGCACCGGGGCCGACCAGCGTGATCGGCGGAATGCCCTCGCCATCGATCGTGACCGCATTGGTGACACCCATCACCTGCGCGATCGAGGAGGATTTCGGAACCATGGTCGGGTGCACGCGCTGCTCGATGCCCTTGGCGGTGCGAACGGCAACGCCGAGCAGCTTGACGCGGTAGCCGAGATCGGCGGCCGCGCGAAGATCTTCCGGGGCGATGGAGGAGATACCTTCGACATACACCGCGCTTTGAGCAACTTTCGTGCCGAAAGCGAGGCTGGCGAGAATGGCGAGTTTTTGCGCGGTGTCGTGGCCGTCAACGTCGAAGGACGGATTGGCCTCGGCATAGCCCAGCCGCTGCGCGTCCTTGAGGCATTCGGCAAACGACAGCCCCTCCTGCTCCATCCGCGTCAGGATGTAATTGCAGGTGCCGTTGAGGATACCGTAGACGCGGTTGATGCCGGTTCCCGCCAGGCCCTCGCGTAACGTTTTGATGACGGGAATCGCGGCGCCGACGGCTGCCTCGAAATTCAGCGCGCCGCCGTGCTTTTCGGCGGCCTTGGCGAGCTTGAGGCCGTGCTTGGCCAGCAGCGCCTTGTTGGCGGTGACGACGGACTTGCCGGCATTGAGCGCAGCCTCGACCGCGGAGAGCGCGGGATCGCCGGCGCCGCCCATCAGCTCGACGAAGCAGTCGACCTCCGGATGGGTGGCGAGCGCCATCGGATCCTTCACCCATTCGACGCCGCGCAGGTCGACAGCGCGCTTCTTGGCCTTCGAGCGCGCGGTGACGGCGACGACGCGGATGCCGCGGCCGCTGCGGCCCGCGAGCACGCGTCCCTGCGTTTCAATCAAACGGACAACTTCGGCACCCACGGTGCCGAGCCCCGCTATGCCCACTTTCAGGGGTGCGACCATGATGCTTATCGAAAACCTGTCGAAGAGAATTAGCGCCGATTGGCGAGCGGAACGACGTTGTGCAACGTTTCGATGCCGCTTTCAAGGAAGCGGCGCACGCCGCGCGCGGCTTGCCTGATCCGTTGCTCGTTTTCCACCATGGCGATGCGGACATATCCTTCACCATGCTCGCCGAAGCCGACGCCGGGCGACACCGCGACGCCGGATTTCTCCACCATCAGGGTCGCGAACTGCATGCTGCCGACGCTGCGGAACGCTTCCGGCAGCGGCACCCAGGCGAACATCGAGGCCTCCGGCGGCGGAATCTCCCAGCCGGCGCGGCCGAACGACTCCACCAGCGCATCGCGGCGCTTGCGGTAGGTGTCGCGCATCTCCTTGATGCAATCGTCGGGGCCGTTCAGCGCCGCGGTCGCGGCAACCTGCACCGGCGTGAAGGCGCCGTAATCGAGATAGGATTTGACGCGGGCGAGCGCCGCGATCACGCGCTCATTGCCGACCGCAAAGCCCATGCGCCAGCCGGCCATCGAATAGGTCTTCGACATCGAGGTGAACTCGACGGTGACGTCCATCGCGCCCGGCACCTGGAGCACCGAGGGCGGCGGGTTGTTCTCGTCGAAATAGACCTCGGCATAGGCGAGATCGGACAGGATCAGGATCTCGTGCTTCTTCGCGAACGCCACGAGGTCCTTGTAGAAATCGAGGCTCGCGACATAGGCGGTCGGGTTCGAGGGGTAGCAGACGACGAGCGCCAGGGGCTTGGGGATCGAATGCACGATCGCCCGTTCCACCGCCTCGAAGAACTGCGGCGTCGGCTCGGAGGGTACCGAGCGGATCACGCCGCCCGCCATCAGGAAGCCGAAGGCGTGAATCGGGTAGCTCGGGTTGGGGCACAGGATCACGTCGCCCGGCGCGGTGATCGCCTGCGCCACGTTGGCAAAGCCCTCCTTCGAGCCCAGCGTCGCCACCACCTGGGTGTCGGGGTTGAGCTTCACGCCGAAGCGGCGCGCGTAGTAGCCGGCCTGGGCCCGGCGCAGGCCGGGGATGCCGCGGGAGGCCGAGTAGCGGTCGGTGCGCGGCTTGCCGAGCGTCTCCTTGAGCTTCTCCAGCACGTGCGGCGGAGCCGGCAGGTCCGGATTGCCCATGCCGAGGTCGATGATGTCGGCGCCGGCGTTCCGCGCGGCCGCCTTGGCCCGGTTGACCTGCTCGAACACGTAAGGCGGAAGGCGGCGGATGCGGTAAAACTCTTCCATGGCTCTCTGGGCTCCGGGCACCCGGTCAGGACAGAATCGACAGGCTAGAACGGCCGTTCGGAGACGCGCTCGCCCCTTTCGCAAAAATTGCTCAAAATCAAACGTTTAGAGCAACATCCGACGACGGGGGCTGAAGTCGTTCGCCCTGACTCTCGGCTGAACTGAGGTCTTTTTAGCACGCCAAGGCGGTCGCGCCAGCGATTACCTTGCACCGCCTCATTTGGCGTCCTTGGCGGCGACCGCCTGGCGGTCGCGCGCGGCGGCAAGCTCGGCCTCGATCTTGGCGCGCTGGTCCGGCGGGATGACCGCCTGATCGCGCTCCGGCGGCAGATCATGCACCGGCAAATAGGTGCCGGGCTCCCTGGAATGCGCCTGCGCATCCGCAGGCGTCATATCCGCGAGCTGACTCGAGCAGCCGCCCAGCGCGAACGCCACGCTCAGCAGCGCGCCGCAGATCAGCAGCGACTTTTGCAGGTCCCTCAACGCCAACACTTGGGAAAATCCCCTACTCGTCCCAAAGCACGGCCCCGGGCAACCTTACCCAAGACCACGCCCAAGCTCAAACCATTGCTGCCCAAATGGTCCGAGCGAGAAAACGCCTCGGCACTACCAAACCGAGCGGTGCGGCTCGATTGTGACGGAACCAAGAAAATTTGTCGCAGTGCAACACATCTTCGAGAGTGTTTAGCGTCAAACATGCGAGCTTCGCGGTGACGAATACGGAATGAATCGTTACTGTTCTGCTCATGAGTATGGCCACGACCGACACGCCCAAACCCGAGACGAAGTTCGATGCGGAAGCCTTCGCGATGAATGTCGCGCGGGCGATGGAGAGCGGCGGCAAGGCGCTGGCCGCCTTCCTCAAGCCGCGCGAGAGCGGCGAGGTGCAGGACCGCCCGCCGGCCGAGCTTGCCGAAGTCGTCAAGGCCTTCACATCGGTCGCCGAATACTGGCTGTCGGACACCTCGCGCTCGTCCGATCTCCAGACCAAGCTCGCCAAGGACTATCTCGACCTCTGGGGCGCGGCGGCGCGCCGCATGGCCGGCCAGGACGCCCCGCCCGCGATCGCGCCCTCGCCGCGCGACAAGCGTTTCGCCGATCCGGAATGGAAGTCGAACCAGTTCTTCGATTTCGTGATGCAGCTCTATCTGCTCACGACCAAATGGGCGCAGGAGCTGGTGCGTGACGCCGAGGGGCTCGACCCGCAGACCCGCCGCAAGGCCGAGTTCTACGTCCAGCAGGTCACCAACGCGCTGTCGCCCTCGAACTTCGTGCTGACCAATCCGGAAGTGCTGCGCGAGACGGTGGCGAGCAGCGGCGAGAATCTGGCGCGCGGCCTGAAGATGCTGGCCGAGGACATCGCGGCCGGCAAGGGCATGCTGAAGATCCGCCAGTCCAACCCGGACAATCTCGTCGTCGGCGTCAACATGGCGACGACGCCGGGCAAGGTGATCTACCAGAACGAGATGATGCAGCTCATCCAGTATTCTCCGACCACGGAGAACGTGCTGCGCACCCCGCTCCTGATCGTGCCGCCCTGGATCAACAAGTTCTACATTCTCGATCTCAAGCCGGAGAAATCCTACATCAAGTGGTGCGTCGACCAGGGCATCACCGTGTTCGTGATCTCATGGGTCAATCCCGACAAGCGGCTCGGTAACAAGAGCTGGGAAGACTACATGAAGGAAGGCCCGCTCACGGCGATGGACGTGATCGAGAAGGTCACCGGCGAGATGAAGGTGCACACCGCCGGCTATTGCGTCGGCGGCACGATGCTCGCGACCACGCTGGCCTGGCTCGCCGAGAAGCGCCGCCAGCGCGTGAGTTCGGCGACGTTCTTCGCGGCACAGGTGGACTTCACCCATGCCGGCGATCTCCTCGTGTTCGTCGACGAGGATCAGATCGCATCGCTCGAGCACGACATGAAGACCGCCGGCGTGCTCGAAGGCTCCAAGATGGCGATGGCCTTCAACATGTTGCGCTCCAACGATTTGATCTGGTCCTACGTCGTCAGCAATTACCTGAAGGGCCAGCAGCCGAGCGCGTTCGACCTGTTGCACTGGAATTCGGATGCGACGCGCATGACCGCGTCGAACCATTCCTACTACCTGCGCAATTGCTATCTGGAGAACCGGCTGTCCACGGGCACGATGGTGCTCGACAACACGCTGCTCGATCTCTCCAAGGTCAAGGTGCCCGTCTACAACCTCGCCACCCGCGAGGACCACATCGCGCCGGCCGAGTCGGTGCTGTACGGCTCGCAATTCTTCGGCGGCCCGGTGAAATACGTGCTGTCCGGCTCGGGCCACATCGCCGGCGTCGTCAACCCGCCCGCCTCGAACAAGTACCAGTACTGGACCAACGACACCATCAAGGACGTCAACGTCGCCGAGTGGATGAAGGGCGCGGTCGAGCACAAGGGCTCGTGGTGGCCGGACTGGCGGCAATGGCTCGGCGAGCTCGACCCCGAGGAGGTCCCGGCGCGCGCAGTCGGCAGCGAGGCGCTCCCCCCAATCGAGGATGCACCCGGCAGCTATGTCAGGGTTCGCGCATAGCGGAATCTCCTGCGCTTGTATAAGCTCGCCTTCAGCACAGTGATGAATGAGGGGACCGGGTTATGACGCGTGAATTGTTCTGGCTGACACTGACGGTGATTTTCACTGGCATCCTGTGGGTCCCCTACATCCTCGACCGCTGCCAGGTTCGCGGGCTGTCGGGCGCCATGGCAAACCCCTCCCGCAGCGACAAGCCGCAATCGCCCTGGGCGACGCGACTCATGTTCGCGCATGACAACGCCGTGGAAAATCTCGTGATCTTCGCACCGCTGGTGCTGATCCTGAACGCGATCGACTATTCGTCGAAATGGACCGTTCTCGCTTGCGCGGTCTATTTCTGGTCGCGCGTCGCACATCTGATCGTCTACGCGATGGGAATCCCGGTGTTCCGCACCCTGGCCTTCACCGTCGGCTTCCTCGCGCAGGCCGTGCTGGCGCTGGCGATCTTCAAGGTGCTTTGAGCATCCGAAAAGCAGGCGCAGGCCCCTGCGATCTGCGATATTGTCACGCGGGCTGAGGCAACCGAAGCGAGGATTCCGGATGCGGACCCTTCTTTCAGCCATCGCGATGATCGCGCTCGCCGGATTTGGCGGCGAGGTGCAAGCGCAATGCTCCGAACTGATGCGCCTGCGCAGCGAAGCCATCGAAGCCACCAAGCCGATGAACCGTGGATTGATGCCGGACCGCTGTAACGCTTACATCCGCGCATCGCTCGCCTGGAGTTCCCTGCACGCCTACGCGCAAGACCATCAGGAGGCGTGCGACATCTCCAGCCGCTCGCTCGGTGAAATCGAAAAGTCTCACCACGACGCGGTGGTGGCGCGTGACAATGTCTGTGCCGGCCGTCCCGTTCGGCCGTTTCCGGCGGACGTGATTTTGCGCTGAGTTTTGGCGCGGCACGAAGAGCCCCGGCAGCCGCGTATCTTGCTGCCGAGCATTCCCGGCGTCATGGCGAGGCGCGAAGCAATCCAGACTGTCGCCGCGGAAAGATTCTGGATTGCTTCGCTTCGCTCGCGGCGACGGTGGAGAGAGAGCCTTGCCCCTACTCTTCCGGCAGCCCCAGCATCAGCCGCATGTTCTGCACGGCCGCGCCCGAGGCACCCTTGCCGAGATTGTCGAGCCGGGCGACCAGCACGGCCTGGTGATATTTGTCGCTGACGAAGACGTAGAGCTCGAGCATGTTGGTCTCGTTCAGCGCCTCCGGCTCGAGCCGGCCGCCCTTTGTCGCCTCGTTCTGGAGCGGCATCACCGAGACGTATTTCGAGCCGGCGTAGCGTTTCGCCAGCGCGGCCTGGAGATCGGCACCGCTGGGCTTGCCCGGCAGCATGTCGAGCTGGAGCGGCACCGAGACCAGCATGCCCTGCCGGTAGTTGCCGACCGAGGGAATGAAGATCGGCCGCCGCGTCAGGTTCGAATAGAGCTGCATCTCCGGCAGATGCTTGTGCTCGAAGCCGAGGCCGTAGAGCTCGAAGGACGGCGCGCTGCCGTCTTCGAAGCTCGCGATCATCGACTTGCCGCCGCCGGAATAGCCGCTCACCGCGTTCACCGTGACGGGATAGTCAGATGGCAACAGCCCGGCATCGACGATCGGCCGCAAGAGCGCGATCGCGCCGGTCGGATAGCAGCCGGGATTGGAGACCTTCTTCGCGGCCTTGATCTTGGCGGGCTGATCCGGCGTCAGTTCCGGAAAGCCGTAGGCCCAGTCGGGCGCAACCCGGTAGGCGGTCGAGGCGTCCAGCACCTTCGGGCCCGACGGCCCCATGCTGTCGATGAGCGCAACCGTCTCCTTGGCGGCCTCGTCGGGCAGGCAGAGGATGACGAGATCGACCTCCTCCATCAGCGCCTTCTTCACCGCGGGATCCTTGCGCTTGTCGTCGGCGATCGTCTTCACCGCGACGACGCTCTGGAGCTTCAGCCGCTCGTTGATGCCGAGCCCGGTGGTACCGGAGCCGCCGTCGACGAAGACGGTGGCGGGCTTGGTCGCGGCGCCCGCCGTCGGGGCCTGTTTGGTATCAGTAAGGCTCATGGCACGCTCCTTTCGAGCTTGTTGGTTTCGGCCGCGAAGGCTTCCGGCCTCACGTCCTGCATCAGTTGCGCGATCTCCCTCGCGTCGGCGGCGGGTTGCGCACCGAGCGCGTTGGCGATCGCCGTATAGTCGGCGTCCGATTTGTGCTGGTTGAGCTTGAAGCTGCCTTCGACCTCTTCAACCGTCATGACCAGGCCCACGATCCCCTTCTTCATTGCCTCGAGCCGGCCCGCCGTCATCTTGCCCGACGTCCACGGCTTCTTCGGCAAGAGCCAGCTCTCGAACTTGTCGCTGAGCGTATCGATCTGCACCGACAGCTCGTCATCCGACAGCAGCCGCACCGACCCGGTCAGATGCACCGACTGGTAGAGCCATGTCGGCACCTGGTCCGGCGAGACGTACCAGTCCGGCGATACATAGGCATCGGGGCCGTTGACCACGAGCAGCCAGGAGGTCGCGCCGTCCGCAAGCTTTAGCAGCGGATTGTGACGGGCGACATGAAAGGCGGCCTGCGGCGTGCCGTCGGCGGCATAGGTCAGGTAGAACGGCAGCGGCGAGGCGACCGGCTTGTGGCCGTCGAAGGCGCACATCGTGCCGAAGCCGCGCTCCTCAGCGAATTTCAGGCTCGCGGCGCGGTCCTGCTTGAAAAAAGGTGGGGTGTACATCGTGGTCTCCTGCTGGGCCTCCTTGGGGGGCCGCCGGATCAGATCGCGCTGACAGGAGAAAGAATGCCGCGGATCGGGTCCAGCGGCAAAGACGATGATCTCAAACGCGATCGACCGCCCAAACCGCTAACGAGCGGCGGCGGCGACGGGCGAACAGGATGGTCGCGGCGTTGATCATGGCGCGGGGCTATAGGGCCAGATCCGGTTCCCGTCAAGGTTCAGGCGTCAGATCACGCGCCAGATCCATTCCATGATCTTCGCGATCACGTCGCCGAACAGCAGCAGCGCCGCCGACCAGACCAGCGCCGAGACGAAATTGGCGGCCTGGAAGCTCCAATAGGGCATCTCGAAAATGCCGGCAGCAAGCGGCACGGACGCACGCAACGGGCCGAAGAACCGGCCGATGAAGATGCTGGGCACGCCCCAGCTCCGCACGAAGGCCTCACCCCTGGGCAGAAGTTCCGGATAGCGCGAGAGCGGCCACATCTGCGCGACATGCTCCTTGTAGCGATAGCCGAACCAGTAGGAGACCCAGTCGCCGAGCGCCGCGCCGAGGCCACCGGCAATCCACACCGGATAGAAGCTGATGCCGCTGACCCCGATCAGCGCGCCGATCGCCACCAGTGCGCCCCAGGCCGGAATCAGCAGCGAGATGAAGGCGAGCGACTCCCCGAACGCCAGCAGGAACACGATCGGAGCCGCCCAAGCCTCGTGAGCACGCACGAAGTCGGCCAGTGCGTGCGCAAACTGCTCCATGCCAGAATAGCCTTCCCGCCCCGTCTCAAGGTCCTGCTCAGTGAAAAAGACTGGTAAGCCAGGGACTTGTGTGACATCAAGTCACAAAACCCGGCTGAGCGTCGACCTCACCGTCAAATTGCCGGGAACGGAGCGGCCCGCGGCGTAAAATCGCCGGGATTAGCTCCCAACCCCAGCCCCCGCCGGCCCTGCGGTGACCTTTCCAGGCCAGCCGTGTCATAGTCGCCCGAACCGATTCGCCGCCCGCGCGGCCCTCAAAACACATCAAAATTCATGTCCAAGCAGTTGAAACCCAAAGCAAAAGACGACTTTTTCGGCGGCAACGAGCCGAAGCCCCGCGCCGCCGCCAAGGCGTCGCCACGCGCGGGCGGCGCGGAAGCCGACTACACCGCGGCCGACATCGAGGTGCTCGAAGGCCTGGAACCGGTGCGGCGCCGACCCGGCATGTATATCGGCGGAACCGACGAGAAGGCGCTGCATCACCTGTTCGCCGAAGTCATCGACAACTCGATGGACGAGGCGCTCGCCGGGCACGCGACCTTCATCGGCGTCGAGCTCAGCGCGGACGGCTTTCTCACCGTCACCGACAACGGCCGCGGCATCCCGATCGATCCGCATCCGAAGTTTCCGAAGAAGTCGGCGCTCGAAGTCATCATGTGCACGCTGCACTCGGGCGGCAAGTTCGACAGCAAGGTCTACGAGACCTCGGGCGGCCTGCACGGCGTCGGCATCTCCGTCGTGAACGCCCTCTCCTCCCTTCTCGAGGTCGAGGTCGCGCGCAGCCAGAAACTCTACCGCATGACGTTCGAGCGCGGGCACCCCAAGGGCAAGCTCGAGGATCTCGGCAAGATCAACAACCGCCGCGGCACGCGCGTGCGCTTCAAGCCCGATACCGACATCTTCGGCGCCAAGGCCGCGTTCAAGCCGCAGCGCCTGTTCAAGATGACGCGTTCAAAGGCCTATCTGTTCGGCGGCGTCGAGATCCGCTGGAACTGCGCGCCCGAACTGCTCAAGGGCATCGACGACGTGCCGGCGGAAGCGACTTTCCACTTCCCCGGCGGCCTGAAGGATTATCTCGCCGCCGCGATCCACGCCGACACGCTGGTGCATCCCGACATCTTCTCCGGCAAGTCGGGCCGCAACGGCGCGCATGGCGCCTGCGAATGGGCGGTCGCCTGGACCGCGGATGCCGACGGCTTCCTCTCGTCCTACACCAACACGGTGCCGACGCCCGATGGCGGCACGCATGAATCCGGCCTGCGCACCGCGCTGCTGCGCGGCCTGAAGGATCACGCCGAGCGCGTCGGCCAGGGCAAGCGCGCCTCGTCCATCACGTCGGAAGACGTGATGGTGGGTGCGGCGGTGATGCTCTCGGTGTTCGTGCGCGAGCCTGAATTCCAGGGCCAGACCAAGGATCGGCTCGCTACCGCCGAAGCGCAACGCATCGTCGAGCAGGCAATGAAGGATCCGTTCGACCATTGGCTGTCGGGCAATCCGAACCAGGCCAACAAGCTGCTCGACTTCGTGATCGACCGCGCCGAGGAGCGCCTGCGCCGCCGCCAGGAGAAAGAGACCGCGCGGAAAACCGCGGGCAAGAAGCTGCGCCTGCCCGGCAAGCTCGCCGACTGCAGCGACGCCGGCACCGAAGGCTCCGAGCTGTTCATCGTCGAGGGCGACTCGGCCGGCGGCAGCGCCAAGCAGGCACGCGACCGCAAGACCCAGGCCGTGCTGCCGCTGCGCGGCAAGATCCTCAACGTCGCTTCTGCCGGCAAGGACAAGCTGACGGCGAACGCCCAGCTTTCCGACCTCGTGCAGGCGATCGGCTGCGGCACGCTCGCGCAATATCGCGAAGAGGATCTGCGCTATCAGCGCATCATCATCATGACCGACGCCGACGTCGACGGCGCCCATATCGCCTCGCTGCTGATCACCTTCTTCTACCGGCAGATGCCGCGGCTGATCGACGAGGGCCACCTCTTCCTCGCGGTGCCGCCGCTCTACAAGCTCACCCACGGCTCGAAGTCGGTCTACGCCCGCGATGACGCGCACAAGGAGGCGCTGATCAAGAGCGAGTTCAACGCCAACGCCAAGGTCGAGGTGAACCGCTTCAAAGGCCTCGGCGAAATGATGCCGGCGCAGCTCAAGGAGACCACCATGGATCCGGCCAAGCGGACCATGCTGAAGGTGGTCCTGCTGGCGGACGACCGCGACACCACGGCCGATTCGGTGGAGCGTCTGATGGGCACCAAGGCCGAGGCACGGTTTGCCTTCATCTCGGACAAGGCCGAATTCGCGAACGAAGACCTGCTCGACGTCTGAATCCGCGCCCCGACGTCGTATCGCGCGTCCGACAAAGGCCCCGGCATCGTCCGGGGCTTTTTTCGTCAGGCCCAGGCCCTTTCCAGCGACGCCTCGGCCGCTTCGGGCGGGCGACTCGCGGGTACCAGAACCGAAACACACCTTGCCTTCATTTCGGACAACCTTGAACTCGCCAATGGAAGCGTCCCTGGACATCCAGCGACATCATCCGAGTACATTGTAATTCCAAGAGAATTTCGCCTTTATCGCTTTGTCGGCCAAGGTGTGTCTGTCGTACAACTACGGAGGCTTTTCAGACGATTGTGTCCGCGCAGCAACAGCTTTTCGGCAGGAAGCGGCTATAGTCCGGGCATCAGATGACTCGGACTTCAGTGCGCTCGCGTCTGCCACACAGACCAAAGGTTGGGGATTTCAACATGAAGAAGTTTTTGCTCGCTTTGACCGCGGTGGCGGCGATGACGGGATCGGCCTCGGCGGCCGACCTCGGTGCGCGTCCCTACGTTAAGGCCCCGGCCCCGGCCCCGGCCCCGGTCGCCAGCTGGACCGGCTTCTACATCTTCGGCGGTGCCGGCGGCGGTCTGTGGAATGCCGACAGCAGTGTCCAGACCTTCCCTGGTGCTGTTCTCTCCTCGCGTGACCAGCGGCTGGGCGGCAGCGGCTGGTTCGGAACCGTCGGCCTCGGCTATGATTGGCAGTTCAACGGACGCTGGGTGGCTGGCCTCTTCGCCGACGGTCAGTTCGGCGACATCCGCGGCTCTCTCAGCGATCCCAACTTCGCAACCGAAGGTCGCGAAAAGCTGCGCACCAGCTACGCTGCGGGCGCGAGACTGGGCTACCTGGTCGCTCCGAATGTTCTTTCCTACGTGAATGCTGGTTACTCGGGTTCGGAGTGGTCGGGCACGACCCAGTCGTCCCTGTTCACCCCGTTCGCTGCGGTTGATACCACGAAGTCGTTCCGTCGCGACGGCTGGTTCATCGGCGGCGGCGTCGAGAACAATCTCGACCTTTTCGGCATCTCGGCACCGGGCTGGTTCATGAAGACCGAATACCGTTCGGCTTTCTACGATCGCGTGACGCTGCCCCAGACCTTTACCGCCGCCAACGGCGGTGGTCCGACCGGCACCGCCCTCACCTTCAAGCCGTGGGTCCAGACCATCAGCACGTCGCTGGTCTACCGCTTCAACTGGAGCGGCCCGGTCGTCGCCAAGTACTGATCCGAACGCGCGTTCAGACGTCAAAGCCCCGGTATCGTCCGGGGCTTTTTCGTTGCGGGAATGCCGACGACCGCCTTCAGCGACTTGCAGGCGCAGGCGAGCTAACTTCGATCTCTGCCCGGTCCGTATTGGTGATCGCCCTACCCCGAGCAGCGCGCATCGCCGTGGCTCCCGCTCACGCCGGATGCTTGCGCGAGCGCCGCCGTTGTATCCGAACCGCAGCTACGGTTACTGTGCGCCCAAGTTTTCGTGGCCGCGGCAGTCCTTCATGCCGTGGGCCGCGGCGGAACCAGACCAACGGGGAGGAATGCATGCGCAGATTTCTGCTGATCGCAGGCCTGTTTGTCCTCGCCGTCGGGCTGCTCTGGATCGGACAGGGCACGGGCACCGTTCCCTGGCCGCGATCGAGCTTCATGGTCAACCAGCTGCAATGGGCCGGCTATGGTGCTGCCATGGCCGGGTTCGGGCTGGTCCTGATCTGGCAAAGCAACCAATAGAAGAAACCAGGAAGTGAAAGCATGACATCCAGCCGGTTCGATCTCCGCGGCAAGGTCGCGATCGTCACAGGAGGCAATGGCGGCATCGGGCTCGGCCTCGCGCACGGGCTCGCCGATGCCGGCGCCAATATCGCCGTGGTCGGGCGCAACGAAACCAAGTCGGCCACCGCCGTTGCCGATCTCAGACAGCGCGGCGTGAAGGCAATCGCCGTCACCACCGACGTGACCGACCAGGCGGCGGTCGCAGCCATGATCGACCGCGTCGTCAAGGAGTTCGGCCGCATCGACATCCTCATCAACAATGCCGGCATGAGCATCCGCAAGCCGCCGCACGAGCTCGAGCTCGACGAGTGGAACAAGGTGATCGACACCAATCTCACCAGCGCCTTCGTGTGCTCGAAGCTGGCCTATCCGGCGCTGAAGGCGTCCGGCAACGGCAAGGTGATCAACATCGGCTCGATGATGTCGATCTTCGGCGCCAGCTTTGCGACGGCCTACGCGGCGAGCAAGGGCGGCATCGTGCAGTACACGCGCGCCTGCGCCAATGCCTGGGCGCCCGACAACATCCAGGTCAACGCCATCCTGCCGGGCTGGATCGACACCGACCTCACCCGCGGCGCGCGGCAGCAGGTGTCGGGCCTGCACGAGCGCGTGCTGGCGCGGACGCCTGCGGGGCGCTGGGGCGAGATCGACGACTTCGCCGGCATCGCGGTGTTCCTCGCCTCACCCGCCTCGAACTTCGTCACGGGCACCGCGATCCCCGTTGACGGCGGGTTCTCGGTGATGGCCTAAAACGCACGCTCGCTGCACGAAAAAAAGAGCCCCGGCAATGCCGGGGCTCTTGAATTTGTCAGTGATCGTCTTTTTTGCTGGTTGGTCGTTCGTTGCTCAGTAGCGCGCGATGGCCGGCGCGTCGAACTTGTAGCTCGCGCGCACGACGGCCCACTGGATGTCGCGCGGCTTGGCATCGAAGGTGTAGTTGCCCGCGAGGCCGCCGAGCTGATAGGTCTGGCTGCCGAAGGCCGCGTAGTTGTACTCGAGGCCGACGATCCAGTTGCGGGTGACGCCGTATTCCCAGCCGGCGCCGACGGTCCAGCCGTTGGCCCAGTGAGTCTGGCCGCCTGTAGCCGTCACAACCGGGTCGGTGACCGAGAGCCGATTGTTGACGCCCGCGTAGCCGCCCTTGATGTAGAAGAGGTTGTTCTGCACGGCAAAGCCCGCGCGACCGACGACCGTCGTCAGCACATTGGCACGCCAGGAGAACACGTCGTTCGCCGGGGCGAACGCGGTGTTCACGACCGTGCCCTTGTTGTCGAGGCCGGAGATGGTGCCTTCCATGCCGAACACATAGTTGTTGGCCTGCCAGTTGTAGCCGATCTGGGCGCCGCCCATGATGCCGGAGCCGCGCTGACGATACCCCTCTCCCGGGAGCAAATCGCCGAACGCCGCGCCCGTCCCGTTGTTGATGAACTGCTCGTTGGTCCAGGCGCCACCGATGTGGCCGCCGACATAGAAACCGGTCCAGTTGAACAGCGGCTCGACATAGGCGGGCGCCTTCGTGTAGCGCGCACCGAGATCGGCGGCGGACGCAGCGCCGGTCGAAACCAGCGCGGTCGTGCAGGCGAAGGCGGCAATCAATTTGTTACGCATGGTACACCCCGTGTCCTTTGATGGGCGCACGCTCACACGCAGGTCTTACTCAAATTTGAATCAACAAAGTTAAGACGCCGGATTGGCAGGTTGCGGTGCTTGAATCCGTCTGCGCTGTTGCACGCCCGCAACGAGCCGCGCGCGATTTAACGCGAAATTATCCCTACCCGATTGCAGCGCTACGATGCCGGCGCGGCCTTGGACTGAACGTGCTCGGGCCGCACGCCGAGCGCGATCAGGCGCGCCGGGATGCCCTGGAGCCATGGCAGCGCGGTGATGAGGCGCACGATCAGCGGCACCTTCAACGGCCGGTCGCCGCCCTGCAGGGCGCCGCTGATGATGTTGTTCTGCACGATCACCTGCATGGCTTGCGTCATCTTTACCGGGAACTCGCGCCGGCGGCGCACGGCGTCGAGTTCATCCTCGGACGGGCAGCCGTGCTGAAGCTTGTCCGCGAGCAGGTTGGCGGTCGCCACCGCATCCTGCACGGCGAGATTGACGCCGACGCCGCCGACCGGCGACATCGCATGCGCGGCGTCGCCGATGAGAAGCAGGCCCGGCCGCGTCCAGCGCGCCAGGCGGTTGATCGCGACGGTGAGCAGCTTGATGTCGTCGAAGCTCTTCACGTCGGCAATGCCGCTTCGGAGGATCGGCGCCATGCGCACGACGTCGTCGAGCAGCGCCTGCAATCCCCTCGCCTTCACCGCATCGTGCTGCCCCTTGGCGATGACGTAGGCGCATTGCCAATAGTCGCCGCGGTCGAAGGTGATCATCATCTTGCCGGGCTCGACGCGCGCGAACACACTTTCCGTCTCGTCCGCCTTGCGGCCGGCGCGGAACCACAGCACGTCCATCGGTGCGCCGATTTCCTCGACCTCGAGACCGGCGCGCTCGCGCACCGTCGAATGCCGGCCGTCGCAGGCGATGGTGAGATCCGCCTCGATGTCGATCGGTCCCTCCGGCGTCTTTGCCCGCACGCCGGCGATCGTCTCACCGCGGCGGATCAGGTCGACGGCTTCCGTGTTCATCATCACCCTGAGCGAGGCGAAGCGCTTGCCGGCCTCGCGCAGGAAGTTCAGGAAGTCCCATTGCGGCATGAAGGCGATGAACGGGTACTTCGTGTTCAGCCGGCTCAGATCGGCGATGCGCACCGGCGTACCGCCGAACAGGCCGTCCATCTTCTGCAAGCGCTGGTGCGGCAGCTTCAGAAAACCGTCGATCAGGCCGAGCTCATCCATCACCTGGAGCGTCGATGGATGCACGGTGTCGCCGCGAAAGTCGCGAAAGAAATCCGCATGCTTCTCCAGCACCACGACGTCGATGCCCGCGCGCCCCAGGAGATAGCCGAGCATCATGCCGGCGGGTCCGCCGCCGACGATGCAACACCGGACTTTTACGGAGGAACTCGGGTTCAAGGCCGCCCCTCATTTACGACTTAAGTTTTCTGTGCGGTGCAGCAAGCAAGTTTAATTTGCCGCAGCTGTGAATGCCCGTTAGCGTTGCAACGAATTTCGATTTCTTTCAGGAAATTGCGGTGCGGACTATCCTCATACTGCTCGGCGTCTGGATCCTGATCAACGTGCTTTTCGTCGTGATCATGATCCCGCCGCGGAAGTCGCATCGGCGGCAGACCGGCACGCTTGCGCCGGTGCCCATCGACCAGAACGGCTATCCGTTCGAGGAGCCGGAGAAGCTCCTGCTTCGCCACGTCATCATCTCGATCGCGATGGGCGCATTCTTCTCGCTGGCACCGCCCTTGATCGAAGCCGTCGAGTCCATCAAGCGCCGCATCAGGAAGCGCCGCGCGTAGCGGCGGCGGACGCCGCCTGCGCGACGCCTCAGTTGTTGCTGCGGTTCGCCGCGCGAAAACTCTTGATCTCCGACACGCTGCCGTCGCGATAGGTCAGCTCCACCGAGACGAACTGTGTGGCCGGAGCGAGCTTCATGTAGAGCGGCATGCCGGCGGTGATCGCGCTGGGGTCGCGCATGTCACATCCAGGCATCTTCAGCACCTGATTGGGCACCGCGGTGTCGATGCCGATGCGCACCTCGCGGATGGCGCAGCGGTAGGACACGAGGTGCGTGTAGTAGACGAGCAGCCCGTTGAACTCGCGGAATGACAGCCAGCTCGTCGCGGTCATGTCGAGGATCTTGCGCTGGTCGCGGATCAGCGCGGCCTCGGGATCGAACCTGATCGGGAACGGGCCCTGCATGTCGCCCGACTGATCGACATAGCGGACCTCGATGGTGCCGGCCTGTGCATCCGGCGGCAATTCGATCGACGGGTTCGGCATCCGCTTGCGCGTGCGCGGATCGAGCGTGTCGATGAATCCGGTCTCGCGGAAATCGCCATTGCCGGCCATGCGCCAGGAAATGCCGAGCGTCGGATCGGCGAAGGAGAACACCACGCTCCAGCCGCCATTGTGGCGCGAGAAGCTCGCGATCGGCGCGTTGGTGGTTTCCTCCTTCTGCACGCGCGGCACCGACACCGGCGGCAGCGCCGCAAGCTTCTGCGCCGGCGGATCGGCCGGCCGCGCAGCCGCGTCTTTCGCGATACCGCTCAAGAAGACGTCGTCGACCATCTGGTCGAAATAGACCGGCACCTGCCTGTGCTTGACGGTGTCGGCCATCTCGCTGACGAGACGGCGGGTGCGCTGCGCCACCTGCACGAGGTTCTCGCCGGGTTGCAGCAGCTCCTTGGCGAAGGTGCGCGTGAACACCGAATTGGGATCGGCGTCGTCGTTGGAGAGGCGATCGAGCGCGGTCTGGCGGGGACCGGCCGAGAACACGGAGAACACGCCTTCGGGCAGCTGCATCATCGGCGCGAGCCCGCCGCCGCCGGCGACCGCGCGGGTCCCTTTGCGCTCGAACGGATTGTTGCGGCAAGCGTCGAACACCAGGATCGAGGTCCGCGCCTTCTTGTTTTGAAGGCGCTCGACGATGCGGTCCGCCAGGATGGAGGCGTCGCGCACCAGCTCTTCCTGCCCTTCCGTCGCCGCCGGCACGTCGGTCGGCAGCAGGTAGTTCTGGCCCGCGATCTCGAAACCGTGGCCGGCATAGAAAAAGAAGGCGGTGTCGCCGGGCTCGATCGCCCGGTCGAACGCGAGCAGCGTCTCGGAGAATTGCTGCCGGCTCTGGTTCTCCGCGACCATCACCGAGAAGCCGAGCTGCTTCAGCGTGTCGCCCATGGTGCGGGCGTCGTTGACCGCCTTGAGCAGTTTCGGGACGTTCCTGTAGTCGTTGTTGCCGACGACGAGCGCGACGCGCTTCTCGGCGCAGGCGGGAAGCGCGAAGCCGCCAAGGCTCGCCGCGAGGCCAAGGGTCGCCAGAATTCTGAAAAGCCGACGCGTCATCGAAAAATTCCCGTTGCAGGACGGCTTACCGCCGGCGCCCCTCGTACAGTCCATTGGCGACCTTCGGCCGTTGTTGTCATAGTCGGTCCAGCCATAGCGGCGGTTCAACCGGCGCAGCCACCGGTTCCATCGTCTGGGCCTATGGCAAGAACAGCTGGAATCTGCTTTTTCTTAGGCGCAATTCCGTTCGCGGACGAGGGGCTATCGTGTATCGCTGGTGCACTGACGAGGTCGACCCGCAGGAGCGCTTCGACTATTGGCGCGAGGTGCGCGCCAAGGGCCTGTTCGGCGTCACCGCCGAGCTCGAGCGCGAACGGCGCGCGGACTTCTTCGGCGAATTCTCGCTGCGCCAGCTCGGCGGTGGCGGTCTCGTCGAGCTGAAGGCCTCGCACTACACGGTCGAGCGCAGCACCTCCGACATCGCCTACACACCCGGCGACAGCATCTGCGTCTACCAGCAGCTCGGCAGCGGCGGCTGGTTCGGCGGCATGCGCGGACCCGACTTCGCGATCGCCAATGGCAGCTTCGCCACCAGCCATACCGACCTGCCCTATCGCACCGCGCCACTCAGCGCCGGGGGCTTCCACCTGCGCATCCTGAAGATCCCGGTGAGCCACATCCCCGCGCAGGACAGGCGCATCCGCGAACTCACGCCGAAGACCTTCAATGACCATGCGCTGGCGCCCCTGCTCGCGGCCTGCTTTGCCGATCTCGGCGAGGCCGCCGCTGGCGATGACGGTGCTGCCGATGCGACCTCCCTTGTCCAGGCCTCCTTGGTTCAAGCGCTGGCCCATCTGGCGCTGATCGAGCGCGGCATCGTGCGCCCCGGCAGCCGGCTCGGACAGGCTGCGCTGCGGACCGCCCGTCTCTCGCAGGCGCGGCGCCTGATCGCGCGCCACCTGCAAAACCCGGACCTGGCGCCGTCGATGGTGGCCGACCTGCTCGGCGTTTCCGTGCGTCACCTGCACATGCTGTTCGAAGCCGCGGAGAAAAGCTTCTCGCAGACCGTGACCAACGAGCGCCTGAAGAGAAGCCGCCGCCTGCTGCGCGAGGCGCCGGAGCGGTTGATCGCCGACATCGCGACCTCCTGCGGCTTCGAGAGCCTGGCGACCTATTACCGGGTCTTCAACGCCGCCTATGGCATGGCCCCCGGCGACTTCCGGGCCCGGGTCCCAGAGGGGCATTAGGCGCCGCCTCCGCCCGGCCAATGGCCGAGGCGAAAAACCCCAGCCGGGCCCGCTATTTGGGTAAAACCTCAGGGTTTTTAGGGCCTTCCCGCGCCTGCTCCATTGACTTTGGCCAATTCCCGCCTATGTTCCGGGGCGACGCAGCTCGGATCGAAGAGCGATTCCTGAGCCTTGCGCTTTGTTCGCGTGAGTCAGCACCCCCAGCTTCCTAGAGAGCGCGCCGTTTCGGGGTGGAACGCGACCAGCCTTATTACCCTCGATTCCGAACGGCGGTTTCGACCAGAGGCTCAATGTCCTTTTCAAATCTCGGACTATCCGAAAAAGTCCTCGCCGCAGTGGCGGCCACCGGTTACACCACCCCCACCCCCATTCAGGAACAGGCGATCCCTCACGTCCTCGCACGCAAGGACGTCCTCGGCATCGCCCAGACCGGCACCGGCAAGACCGCGGCCTTCGTGCTGCCGATGCTCACCATCCTCGAAAAGGGCAGAGCCCGGGCGCGCATGCCGCGCACCCTGATCCTGGAGCCAACCCGCGAGCTCGCGGCACAGGTCAAAGAGAATTTTGATCGCTACGGTGCCGGCCAGAAGCTCAACGTCGCCCTGCTGATCGGCGGCGTTTCGTTCGGCGACCAGGATGCCAAGCTGACGCGAGGCGTCGACGTGCTGATCGCAACCCCGGGCCGCCTGCTCGACCACACCGAGCGCGGCGGCCTGCTGCTCACCGGCGTGGAACTGCTCGTCATCGACGAAGCCGACCGCATGCTGGACATGGGCTTCATTCCCGACATCGAGCGCATCTGCAAGCTCGTCCCGTTCACGCGGCAGACCCTGTTCTTCACCGCGACCATGCCGCCGGAAATCCGGCGCATCACCGAGACCTTCCTGCACAACCCGCAGAAGGTCGAAGTCTCCAAGCCCGCCACCACCGCCGTCACCGTCACGCAGTCCCAGGTCCCGGCCGGGCGCGAGGCGCATGAAAAGCGCGAACTGCTCCGCCGCCTGCTGCGCGAGGCCAAGGATCTCAAGAACGCGATCATCTTCTGCAATCGCAAGCGCGAAGTCGCGATCGTGCACAAATCGCTCCAGAAGCACGGCTTCAGCGTCGGCGCGCTGCACGGCGACATGGACCAGCCGGCCCGCATGGCCGCACTCGAGCAGTTCCGCAAGGGTGAGCTGCCGTTGCTGGTCGCCTCCGACGTCGCCGCCCGCGGCCTCGACATCCCCGAGGTCAGCCACGTCTTCAATTTCGACGTCCCTCACCATCCCGACGACTACGTCCATCGCGTCGGCCGCACCGGCCGCGCCGGCCGCAGCGGTACGGCGATCTCGATCGTCACGCCGCTCGACCAGAAGTCGATGGTTGCGATCGAAAAGCTGATCGGCCAGAGCATTCCGCGCGCTGAAGGCGACTACGAAGTCCACGCAGAAGCCGGCGATGCGACCGACCGTCCGCGCGAGCAGCGCGGCCGCGAACGTTCACGCGGCGGACGCGGCAAGCCGCAACGCGGCCGCGACCGTGAGCGCAGCCACGAGCCGCGCGAGGCGCGGCCTTCAGCCGAAGCACGCCCCGCCCCCGAGGCGAGGCCCGCACGCGAGCCGAGACCTCCGCGCGAAGCCAAGCCATCACCCGAGCCGCGTCACGGCTCGCGCCCGCAGGCCAATGCGTCGCATGTGCCGTCGATCGGCCGTCCCGAACCGCGCCGCCAGCGCGAGGCCGACACCGAGCCGGGCGATCATTCCCACCTTCCGGCGTTTCTGTTGCGCCCGGTTCGCTCCCCCGCCGGCGCCTGAAGCGCGACGCGTTTCAGGTTGGTTGAGACAGAGCGCCGCACACGTTTTCAGACGCATTCGTGAACGTATTATTTACGGGTCGTTCACGATCGTCCGTTAGCCTACGAACATAATTTAAGCATTGCTGCGGTCGACGATGCATTGGCCGCCGTGGGGTATGTTCCGTGGTCAAGGTGCTTGACGAACACGAACGCACGATGGCGTTCGCCGAGGTGGCGCTCGGTCAGATCCGATCGCTTCGGCAGACGGCAATTCCCCGCAATTACGAGATCTGGTACGTCTACGCGACCGGCTACAACGCACCGTTCAACAAGATCATCAACGAGACGCTGGCCCGCCACGGCAAGCTGACCGAAGCCGATCTCGAGCAGATCTACGAGACCTATCTCTCCCACATCAAGACCACCGACCGCATCGACAAGGTCGGTGCGCGCGTCATCGGCGAGATCGATGACGTGATGAAGGTTCTCGGCGATGCGCTCGGCATGACCGGCTCCTACGACGCCAGCCTGTCGGGCGCGACAGAACGGCTGTCGTCGGCCAAGAGCCGCGAGCAGATCAAGGCGATCGTCGAGACGCTGGTGCGCTCGACCAGCGAGATGCGTGAGACCAACAAGGCGCTGGAAGACCGGCTGACGCTGTCCAGGAACGAGATCAGCAATCTCCAGCAGAGCCTGGAGGCGATCCGTGCCGAGAGCCTGACCGACCCGCTCACGGGTCTCGGCAATCGCAAATATTTCGATCGCATGATCGGCATGGCGGTACAGAGTGCGCTCGCATCAGGCGAGCCGCTGTCGCTGCTGCTGTTCGACATCGACCACTTCAAGTCGTTCAACGATTCCTACGGCCATCTCACCGGCGACCAGGTGCTGCGCCTGGTCGGTCTGTCCATGAAGCAGACCATCAAGGGCCAGGACATCACCGCGCGCTATGGCGGCGAGGAGTTCGCCGTCCTGCTGCCCAACACCGCGCTGCGCCAGGCCCTCACGGTCGCCGACCACATCCGCCGCGCCGTGATGGCGAAGGAGTTGAAGAAGAAGTCCACCGGCGAGATTCTCGGCCGCGTCACCATCTCCGTCGGCGTCTCCATGCTCAAGCCGGGCGACGACACCGACGCGCTGATCGAACGCGCCGATGCCTGCCTCTACGCCGCCAAGCGCAACGGCCGCAACCCCGCGGGTCACTTCAAATTCCTCCGGGTGTGGTCAGTCAAATTCCTCCACCCGCGAGGCAGGACAAGGGACTGTTAGTTTGAGTTTGTTTCCCGGGCAAGAGCTTCAGCGGCTTCTTTGAGCCGATAGCTGCGTCCGTCGAACTCAAGCAGATGGCAATGATGCATAAGGCGATCGAGGATCGTCGTGCTCATAGTGTTGTCCCCAAGGTATGCCCCCCAATCCTGCACGACGCGATTGGAGGTGACGATGACGCTGCGGCGCAGTTTGTAACGCTGATGGATCAGGGTCTGCAGCAAAGTGCCGGCGTCGTCGGGGATGGCGCGTGCGAGGAATAGATCGTCCAGCACGAGGAGATCGCAGTCGATGATGGTTCGCAGCCGGACCTCGCGTTGTGCCGGAGAGTTCAGGGCGTAGCGGTGGAAGAAGTCGTCGGTCTCAAGATACTGGACCTTGTGGCTTTGCAGGATCGCCTGATAGGCAATCGCCTTGGCGATGTGCGACTTCCCGGTGCCAGGTTTGCCAACAAGCAGAGCGTTCTCGCCAGCGGCAATGAACGCCAGGGTGTGGAGCTGGAAGCAGGTCTGACGTGGCAGTTTGGGATTGAAGGACCAGTCGAACTCGGCGAGCGTCAGCTTTTCGTCGAGCCCGGATTGCTGGTATCGCCGCTCGATAAGACGGGACTGACGACGGTCCAGTTCATCCTGCAGGATAAGGGAGAAGGTCTCGAGGAAGGGCTGGTTGGCGCCCTGCGCCTGGAGCACGCGCGTCTGCAGCGTGTCGCGGACACCCGACAGGCGCAGCTGTCGTAGGCAACGCTCAATTTCCGGCATGGTCATCATGTGGCTAGGTCTCCAGTTTAAGGTGAGAAGGTGCAGCGGGAGCGCTCGTGGCGCCGGAGTTGGCCGGGGTTGCGCAGGCGACACGAGCGCGGATTGCCGTGGCGTGATCGTCGTGAGCCTCGGCCTGCCGACCATTGTCGTCGGCGTCGCGCCGCACAGCGCGGCTGAAGAGGTCGCCGTATTCCGCGGGGGTACGGATCAGCGGATGATCCTGGGTGAGCGGCGATGCCGGCTGTGGCGTCACTCCAACCTGCTCGATCGCCTGTTCGAACAACCGCTCGACGGTCGCACGCACGTGCTTGTAGCGGTAGATGCGGTTGTCGATGGCGTGCGCGCAGGCCTGCTCGACCAGCCGCGCCGGGTACTTCCGGCCCAGCCCGACAATGCCCCACATCGCGCGCTGTCCGGGGCGCCCTTCGGTGTCGAACACCTGCTGGCACAAGGCCCTGGTCTGCGGTCCGATGCGCTCGGCGCTCGCCAGCAGCACGGCGGTTTGCCGCGACGGGTTGAACGGCCGTTCGCTGGTCGGCAGGACGACAGAACCGGGGTGCGCCATCCGGGAATGAACACGCAGCAGCGCACGGGTGTGGCGATCACGGATCTCGATCGTGGTGGTGTAGATGCGCACGACGACCTGGCTGCCGATCGGCGCGGGCCGCGCGGCGTAATAGCTGTTGTCGACGCGTACGGTGGTGTCGTCGCAGACAGTCCGGACGACTTCGGTGAAGATGCGGAAGGGAGCGACAGGCAGCGGCCGCAGGTGCGGCTTCTCTTCCTGGAACATCGCCTCGACCTGACGGCGCGTGCTGCCGTGGATGCGTTTGGAAGCCCAGTTCTCCTCCCAGTGCCTCAAGAACTCGTTTTGCGCCTCCAGCGTCTCGAAGCGCCGTCCGGCCAGCGCAGTGCCCTGGGTATGTTGAATCGCATTCTCGACGCATCCTTTCCGATTTGGATCGGCCACGCGCGCGGGATCGGCGACCACGGCGTAATGAGCCAGCATCGCGCTGTAAATCGGGTTGAGCTGGGGCTCGTACAAATCCGGCTTGAGGACGCCTTCCTTCAGGTTGTCGAGCACGACATAGCTGGGGACCCCGCCAAAATACCGGAACGCCTCTTCGTGGAGCTGCGCCCAGACTTGTTGGCTGGACTTCCAGACTACCCGCCGGAAGCTGCGCCGCGAGTAGCGTAGCGTCATCACGAACAGGCGGGGACGACGGTACCGCCCGCTCTTCGGATCAACCGTCGGCGCGCCCTCGCCATAGTCGACCTGAGCTTCCTCGCCGGGGAGGAACTCAAGACGATCAAACTGCTCAGGATCAGCGTGCCGCAACCGGCGCACAAACCGCTTGACACTCTGGTAGCTGGACGGAAAGCCAAATTGATCAACCAGGTCCTGGTAAATCGCCTGCGCGTTCCGCTTCAGCCGGACCTGTTCTTCGATCCACGTCCGATGCGCTTCGCAAGCCGAACGGGCCAGGCTGCTGGTGACCGTCGCTTCCGATGTCCCAAAAGCCGGTGGTCGGGGTGGAGGAATTTGGCCGTCCGCGCTCACCGAGCCGGTGGTCACTTCCCCGGGGGAATTTGCCTCCGCACCGGCCCGCAGCGCCTGATAACGCCGGATCGTCTTGCGATCGACACCCGTCAGCCGGTGAATCTCGCGCTGGCTGGTGTTGCGATCAAGTAATGTAAGTACGGTGCTTTGCAGATGTCGCTTCAAGACGTTCAACTCCCCGGCCCCTTGCTGGCTAAAGGGGTCGAACATAAACGTCCTGCCTGACCGGCTACTGCTGTTCAGCGGCGCTGACGGCGATCATCAGGTGGGGGAGTTTCAAGTGACCATACCCGGGGGATTTTGACCGACCCACGGGGGCAACCGCGTGATCTGCGAAGCGGATCCGGAATTCGCGGTGGAGACGCACAGCCGGGTGGCGTGACGGAAGCACCGCGCCGAACCGCGCGCGCTTGACATTCTTTCCTGACGGGCGACATCTTCCGCGCTGGCTCAACGCGCCTGACGCGAGGACACGTCGTCTTGCCCAACCCTCATGATTTCCACACGCCGCAACCGTCCTACACCAGGGACGAGCTGCTGAGGTCGAGCGAAGGCGGCTATTTCGGTCCCGGCAATGCGCAATTGCCGGCACCGCCGATGCTGATGATGGACCGCATCTCCGAGATCAGCCTGGACGGCGGCGAGTTCGGCAAGGGCCATATCGTCGGCGAGCTCGACATTGTACCGGGCCATTGGTTCTTCGACTGCCACTTTCGCGGCGATCCGCTGATGCCGTCCTCTCTCGGGCTCGACGCCATGTGGCAGATGATCGGCTATTGGCTCGGCTGGTCGGGCTCACCGGGCAAAGGCCGCGCCATCGGCGTCGGCGAGGTGGAATGTACGGGCGAGATCACACCGACCGCGCGACGCGTGCGCTATGAGGTCGCCATGCGCATGGTCCGGCGCGGCAAGCTGGTGCTCGGAATTGCCGACGGCCGGGTGCTTGCCGATGGCGCCTGCGTCTTCACGGCCAAGGACATGCGGGTAGGCCTGACCAAGGCGGTGGAGTGAAGTCCTGTAGGGGTGGGTAAAGGCGCGCAGCGCCGTGCCCACCATGTCTCTCCGCACCAGCACCTCAACGGTGGGCACGCTTCGCTTTGCCTACCCTACGAACCGCTTTCTTGGCTGGCCGCTTCCTCGCAACGGGCTTCTTCGGCGCGACCTTCTTCGACGCCTTCTTGCCCTTGGGCCGCTGCTTCACCTTGGCGCGCTGGGCGGCGGCGAGCGCCGCCCTCGCCCATTGCGCAAGCTCCTGGGAATCGTCGAACAAGCGCGCGGGCAGCTCCCAGTAGGAGTTGACCGTCACGGTCTTGGCGCGGGTCGAGTACTGGAACGGCTTTGAGCCTTCTGTCTCGAAGTCCGGGATGGTCAATTCGTCGGCACGCAAGAACAGGCCCGCGCGCAGGGCGAGCGCGAAGTTGGTACCGTCGGCGGAGATGCCGTAGCCGGAGAACATCTTGCGGATGGTGACGGGGCCGAAATCGGCGAACAGGTCGATCAGGAATTCGCGGTCCATGGCCCCCCTCTCCTCATCGTCGTCCTGGCGAAAGCCAGGACCCATTACCCCAAGGAGGAGTTTAGCGAAGACTCGAAGTCACGCTACGCGGCACCGGCACTTCCCACAATCGAGAGATCACGCGGTATGGGTCCTGGCTTTCGCCAGGACGACGGCGGAGTGAAACGAGAGAGCCGGGCCTACCCGTCGATCTTGGCCGGCCGCAGCTCGACCGATTCGCCGCAGCCGCAGGCGGAGACCTGGTTGGGGTTGTTGAAGACGAACTGGGCCTGCATCTTGTCGGCCTTGTAGTCCATCTCGGTGCCGAGCAGGAACAGCACGGCCTTGGGATCGACCAGGATCTTGACGCCCTTGTCCTCGACGACCTCGTCGGTCGGGCGGACATCATGGGCGTACTCGACGGTGTAGGACTGACCGGCGCAGCCGCCGTTCTTCACACCGACGCGCAGGCCGACGATCTCGGAATCGGCGCGCTGGGTCAGCTCGCTGATGCGCTGGGCGGCGGCATCCGTCAGCCGCATCACCTGCGGGCGCGGCCGCCGCGGCTTCGGAGTGGAGGATGCTGGTGTTGCCTGTGTCATGTCAGTGATGTGGTCCGTTGCGGAGCAAATTCAATGCCAGGAATGAAAAGCAGAACGTACGCGTCACCACATGTTGAGCACGAGGCGGGCCTCGTCGCTCATGCGTTCGGGCGTCCACGGCGGCTCCCAGACGACCTTGACGTCGACCACGCCGACGCCGGGGACGCTGGCGACCGCATTTTCGACCATGGTCGGCAGCTCGCCGGCGGCCGGGCAGTTCGGCGTCGTCAGCGTCATCTGAACGTCGACGGAGCGGTCGTCCTTGATCTCGACCTTGTAGATCAGGCCGAGCTCGTAGATGTCGGCCGGAATCTCCGGATCGAACACGGTCTTGAGGCCCGCGATGATCTCGGTGGTCAGCCGCTCGGTTTCCTCCGGCGGCAGCGCCGACCGGGTTTCCATCGGATTGGCTTTGATTTCGGCCGTGTCACTCATGCGAACAAATCCCGCGCCTTCAAAAGCGCCTGTGCCAGATGATCGACTTCTTCCCGCGTATTATACATGCCGAACGAGGCCCGGCATGTAGCCGTCACGTTGAACCGCTCTAAAAGCGGCATCACGCAATGGGTGCCGGCGCGCACCGCGATGCCCTGGCGGTCGATCACGGTGGCGACGTCGTGGGCATGCGCGCCCTTGAGCTCGAAGGAGATCACCGGGCCCTTGCCGCGGGCGGTGCCGATCAGCCGCAGCGAGTTGATCTCGCGCAGCTTCTCCTGGGCGTAGGTGACGAGATCGTGCTCGTGCGCGGCGATGCGCTCCTTGCCGATCGAATTGACGTAGTCGATCGCGGCGCCAAGGCCGACGGCCTCGACGATCGCGGGTGTGCCGGCCTCGAACTTGTGCGGGGGATCGCCGTAGGTGACGACATCGCGCGAGACCTCGCGGATCATCTCGCCGCCGCCGTTATAGGGGCGCATCGCGACGAGATGGTCGTACTTGGCCCAGAGCACGCCGATGCCGGTCGGCCCGTAGACCTTGTGGCCGGTGAAGACGTAGAAGTCGCAGCCGAGATCCTGGACATCGACGGGCATATGCACCGCGCCCTGGCTGCCGTCGACCAGCACGGGGATGCCGCGGGCGTGGGCGATCTTCACGACGTCCTTGATCGGGACGATGGTGCCGAGCGCGTTCGACATCTGCGTGATCGCAACCAGCCTGGTCCTCGCGGTCAGGAGCTTCTCGAACTCCTCGATGAGGAAATTGCCCTCGTCGTCGACCGGCGACCATTTGATCACCGCGCCCTGTCTTTCCCTGAGGAAATGCCAGGGCACGATGTTGGAGTGGTGCTCCATGATCGAGATGACGATCTCGTCGCCCTCTTTGATGTTCGGCCCGCCCCAGGACGAGGCGACCAGGTTGATGGCCTCCGTCGCGTTGCGGGTGAAGATCACCTCTTCGGTGCGGCCGGCGTTGATGAACTGCGCGACCTTGGTGCGGCCGCCCTCATAGGCTTCGGTCGCGGCGTTGGCGAGGTAATGCAGGCCGCGATGCACGTTGGCGTATTCGCTCGTATAGGCCTGCGTCATGCGGTCGAGCACGACTTGCGGCTTCTGCGCGGAGGCGGCGTTGTCGAGATAGACCAGCGGCTTGCCGTAGACCTGCATGGCCAGCGCCGGGAAATCCTGGCGGACGCGGGCGACGTCGTAGGAGCCGTTCCTGACTGCCGGATGCGTGCTCATGACCGCCGCTCCAGCCAGCGCTCGGCAATGCCGATCACGTGCTCGCGCAAGCCGTCATCGGCGATCTGCTCGATCGCCTCGCCCACGAAGGCCTGGATCAGCAGCGCCTGGGCCTGCTTCTCGGGCAGGCCGCGCGCCTTCAGATAGAACAGCAGGCTGTCGTCCAGCGCGCCGGCGGTGGCGCCGTGGCCGCAGGAGACGTCGTCGGCAAAGATCTCGAGCTCGGGCTTGTTGTCGGCCTCGGCTTCGTCCGAGAGCAGCAGCGCCCGCGTCATCATCTTTCCGTCGGTCTTCTGCGCGTCGGGACGGACGATGATGCGGCCCTGGAACACCGAATGGGCGCGGTCGTCGATCACGGCGCGGAAGATCTCGCGGCTGACGCAATTCGGCACGGCATGGTCCACCACCAGCGTGGTGTCGCCATGCTCGGTCTTCTGCAACAGGTTCACGCCATTGATCGCGAGATCGCTGCCCTCGCCCGCCAGCGTGATGAAGCCCTGGAGGCGGCTGACGGCGGCGCCGCTGGTCATGTTGAAGAAATTGACCTTGGTGTTGGCGCCGACGGTGACGAATTGCGAGGTGATGTTCACCGCGTCAGGCGCGTCGTCCATCAGGCGGATATGCGCGACGTCGGCGTTGTCGCCGATCGTCACGACCACGGCGTCGCTGACCTGGTAGGCCTTGGCACCGGCCGCAACGAAGCTTTCGATGATGGTGGCGCGCGCGCCATTCCCGACCGCGACCTGCGAGCGGGTGAAGGCCGAAGCGGAAGCCGCGGTCGCAATATGAATGATCTGGATCGGCGCGGACAGCTGCGCGCCATCGGCAATTGACAGCACGACGCCGTCGGTCGCCAGCGCCGCGTTCAGCGCGATCACGGCGTCGGTGGACGCCGTCTTCAGGAGAGCGGCATCCTTCTCCAGCGTCTCCCGGAGCGTCTTGAAGCCTACCTCGGAGGCAAGCGCCTTGACGTCGGAAAGGTCGGCCGCGAACACGCCATCGACCAGCACCAGCTTGCGCGCGCCTTCGATCGCGTGCGCCTTCACGGCGTCCGCAGCGCGTTTCAGCGCGGCCGCATCGGGCGCAGCCGCAAGCGGCAACACCTCGCCGACCAGCGCGCGCAGGTCGGTGTATTTCCATTCCTCGATCCGGCGGTGCGGCAGGCCGAGACGCTCATAGGTCTCGAACGCCTCGCGGCGCACTGCTACGACCGCCGGCGAACCCGGCAGGCGGCCTTCGGCGCTGGCGAAGAGATCGCTCACCGCGCGGCCGTTTCCGGTCTTTGCCACAGCAACGTTCATCTCCAACAATCCTTACGCGTCCTCGAACTGGGCGTAGCCGGAATCTTCCAGCTCCAGCGCCAGCTCCTTGCCGCCGCTCTTCACGACGCGGCCCTTCGACATCACGTGCACGAAATCAGGCACGATGTAGTTCAGCAGCCGCTGATAATGGGTGATGACGACCATCGCGCGCTTGGGCGCGCGCAGCGCGTTGACGCCGTCGGCCGCAATCCGCAGCGCGTCGATGTCGAGGCCGGAATCCATCTCGTCGAGAATGCACAGGCTCGGCTCGAACAGCGCCATCTGAAGCACCTCGTTGCGCTTCTTCTCGCCGCCGGAGAAGCCGACATTGACGCCGCGCTTGAGCATGTCCTGCGGGATGTTCAGCGACTTCGAGACTTCGCGGACCTTCTTCAGGAAGTCCGGGGTCGAATATTCGCTCTCGCCGCGCGCCTTGCGCTGCGCGTTCAGCGCGGTGCGCAGGAAGGTCATGGTGGCGACGCCGGGGATTTCCACCGGATACTGGAACGCCAGGAACACGCCCTTCGCGGCGCGCTCGTCCGGGGCCATCTCCAGGAGGTCCTCGCCCTTGAACAGGATCTGGCCGCCGGTGACTTCATAACCGGGCTTGCCGGCGATGACGTGGGAGAGCGTCGACTTGCCGGAGCCGTTCGGCCCCATGATCGCGTGCACCTCGCCTTCGTTCACGGTCAGCGTCAGCCCGTGGAGGATCTCACGCTCCTCGACACGAACCTGCAGGTCTTTCACTTCAAGCAAAGCCATTTTGGTGTCCAGTCTATTCAAATGATGCATGGAGCGCCGAAGCGCACCGCGAGGGTCGGTGTTAACCGACCGACCCTTCAAGCGAGATCGAGATCAGCTTCTGCGCTTCCACCGCGAACTCCATCGGGAGCTGCTGGAGCACGTCCTTGACGAAGCCGTTGACCACGAGGCCGACGGCTTCCTCCTGGGAAAGGCCGCGCTGGATGCAGTAGAACAGCACGTCCTCGGAGATCTTCGAGGTCGTCGCTTCGTGCTCGAACGTCGCCGAGGAGTTCTTCGCCTCGATATACGGCACGGTGTGCGCGCCGCATTTGTCGCCGATCAGCAGCGAATCGCAGGCGGTGAAGTTGCGCGCGCCGGTCGCCTTGCGATGCGCGGTCACGAGCCCACGATAGGTGTTCTGCGATTTGCCCGCCGCGATGCCCTTGGAGATGATGCGGCTCGATGTGTTCTTGCCGAGATGGATCATCTTGGTGCCCGAATCGACCTGCTGGAAGCCGTTCGAGATCGCGATCGAGTAGAACTCGCCGCTGGAATTGTCGCCGCGCAGGATGCAGCTCGGATATTTCCAGGTGATGGCGGAGCCGGTCTCGACCTGGGTCCAGGAAATCTTGGAGCGGTCACCGCGGCAGTCGCCACGCTTGGTGACGAAATTGTAGATGCCGCCCTTGCCTTCCGAATTGCCGGGATACCAGTTCTGCACCGTCGAATATTTGATCTCGGCGTCGTCATGCGCGACGAGCTCGACCACGGCGGCGTGCAGCTGGTTCTCGTCGCGCTGCGGCGCGGTGCAGCCTTCGAGATAGGACACGTAGGAGCCCTTGTCCGCGATGATCAGCGTGCGCTCGAACTGGCCGGTGTTGCGCTCGTTGATGCGGAAATAGGTCGACAGCTCCATCGGGCAGCGCACGCCCGGCGGCACGTAGACAAACGAGCCGTCGGAGAACACCGCTGAGTTCAGCGTCGCGTAGAAATTGTCGGAGGTCGGAACCACCGAGCCTAGATACTTCTGCACCAGTTCGGGATGCTCGCGGATGGCCTCCGAGATCGGCATGAAGATCACGCCGGCCTTCTTCAGCTCCGCCTTGAAGGTGGTGGCAACCGAGACCGAGTCGAACACCGCATCGACCGCGATCTTGCGCCGGGCCGGGTCTTCCTCGCCCACCTTCGGCTCGACGCCTTCGAGCATGGCGACTTCCCGCAGGGGAATGCCGAGCTTCTCGTAGGTCTTCAGGATCTCCGGATCGATCTCGTCGAGCGAGGTGATCGACTTCTTCGGCTTCGGCGCCGAATAGTAATAGAGGTCCTGGAAATCGATCCTGGGATAGTCGACGCGCGCCCAGGTCGGCTCGGTCATGGTCAGCCAGCGCCGATAGGCCTCGAGCCGCCACTGGAGCATCCAGGCGGGTTCGTTCTTCTTTTCGGAGATGAACTTGACGGTCTCTTCCGACAATCCCTTGGGGGCCTTGTCGGACTCGATCAGGGTCTCAAACCCATAACGATACTGATCGACGTCGATGCGCTTCACGCGCTCGACCGTCTCTTGCACGGCTGGCATTCTATCCTCCGCTCGCGGTTTCAAGGACCGCGGTGGATCAAACTCGGACGAGTATTACGATGTTTTCTGGCCGAAAGCACGCGCTTAGAACCGTTCAAGCCGTGTTTCGTCGCTTAGTCTCTAAGTAGGGTATTACCGAGCTTTCGCCAAGCCTCTAACGCCCTATTGATGTCGTCCGGTTCTGTAGACCAGCCCAGACTGAGGCGCACCGCTCCCTGGGCCACGGCTGGATTGAATCCCATGGCGGACAGCACGTGGGACGGCTGGACCTTGCCCGAGGAACAGGCGGAGCCGGAGGAAACAGCGATGCCTTCGAGGTCGAAGCCGATCACCGCGGTTTCGGCCTTCAGGCCGGGGGCGGTGAACAGGATGGTATTTGGCAACCGCTCGGTGTCGTCAGAGAAGATCGTCGCTCCAGCGATCGCCCGGATGCCATTTTCCAAGCGATCTCTGAGGCTTGCCATCCGCTTTGCATCCTCCGGAAAAGCCTGAAGCGCGACCTTCACGGCCGAGCCGAAGCCGGCAATGCCCGCGACATTCTCGGTTCCCGCGCGCCGGTTCAGCTCCTGCCCGCCGCCGCGCAGCACCGGCTCCAGGCCCGCAAGCCCTTCGGCCACGACCAGCGCCCCGATGCCCTTGGGGCCACCGATCTTGTGTGCAGAAAAGGTCGCAAGGTCCGCGCCTACCGCGTTAATATTGAACGGAATTTTGCCCAGCGCCTGGATCGCGTCGACATGCAGGAGGCCCCCGGCCTCGTGAACGATCCGGGCGGCTTCCGCAACCGGCTGGAGCGCGCCGGTCTCGTTGTTGGCCGCCATGATCGAGACCAGCGCCGGCGGGCCGTCCTTCAGCAGCGCCCTGAGGTGGTCGAGATCGACCACGCCGGCGCGGGTCACCTTGATATGACCGACCTTGTCCGCCGGGAACCGGCCACCCGCCAGCACCGAGGCATGCTCAACGGCGGAGACCAGAAGCCGCTCGACCGGGCCGCCGGATGGCCCCCGCAGACCGGGCGACAGCGCCAGCGCATTGGCCTCGGTTCCAGCGGAGGTGAAGACGACGTTCCGCGGCAACGCCCCCACCGCCGCGGCAAGCGTGGCGCGGGCGTCCTCGACCAGCCGCCGGGCCTGCCGCCCCTCGGCATGAACCGAGGACGGATTGCCGATCAAGTCGAAGGCAGCGACCATCGCCGCCCGCGCCTCGGGGCGCAGCGGCGTGGTCGCATTCCAGTCGAGATAGACGCGGCTTGGCATGGCGCCCTCTTAGCACCTTTTATCAACGCGCCAATCGCGAGCCGTCGCAGATCAGGCCGGCTCGCGCAATCCCGGCCGCGGAACGGGACTCGATTCGCAGTCCGAACAGCGGCCGCAGCCAGGCGATCCGGCGCGCGATCTCGTAGCTGATCAAACACGTGAGCGCGGTACCGGCAATCACGATCACGGCCTCGCTTCCGGCTGACAGCCCGCTGTCCCGCAGCGCGTGCGCAATCACGATAATCGCGGTCTGATGTACGATGTAATAGGGAAAGATCGCATCGGTCAGATAGCGGCGCACGGGGCTGTCGGCCGTCAAATGGCGTCGGGCAAAGCCGAGCACCGCCGCCATCGCCAGCCATTGGTGGCAGCCATAGACCGAGCCGGCGAACCAGCTCAGCATCGGCGACCGCGGGAACAAGCCGGCATAAACGAGGGCGAAGGCGGCGAAGCAGGCGGCTGCAAGCGTCAGCGCCACCCACCGTTGCCGCTCGATGTCGCGCCAGATGCTGTTCTCGCGCGCGAGCAGGAAGCCGATCAGAAACGCGGTCGCATAGTCTGCGTGATTGTACCAATCGCCGAACAGCGCATGGGTCGACGGGAAGATTGGCGAGAGAAACAGCCGCCAAGCTGCAAACAGCAGGCACGGCAGCAACAGCAGCCATGGTCCGGCGAGCGCGGCCGCCACCCTCTCGCCGATCCAATCCGCGGCTGCCGGCCACAACGCCAGCACGCCGACCAAGACCATGGTGTAGATCCAGAGATAGACCACGAACCAGAGATGGTTCCAGGTCGGCTGTACGATGCAGGGGTTCGGACAGAATTGCGAGCTGAACGCGAGGTAGTGCCGGATGTAAAAATCGACGAAGCCTCCTGGATAGCCGAGGCTCTCGACGATCTGGAGGTAGGATTGCGGCGGCACGATCACGAGCATGCCGAAGATCAGCGGGATCAAAAGCCGCGCCGACCGCGCGCGGGCGAAGGCGGCGAGCCGGTACTTTCCCAGCATGAAGCGGCTGGCGACCCCGGAGACCAGGAACAGCAACGACAGCCGCCAGGGATTGAGGAACAACATTACGGGCTCGAGCCAGGTCAGCCGATGCACGCTCTTGATGTGAAATCCCCACGACACGTAGAGCATGCCGACGTGGTAGAAGATCAACAGCCCGAAGGCTAAAATCCGCACCCAATCCAGATCGATGCGCCGTTCCGAGATCGAAATTTGCTGCGGTGTTGACATGGTGTTCTGCTCCTTCACGGGACGACAAACGCGGTTTTCGGGCCATGGCTGACGGCCAAAATGCCCCCGAAACGAAGCGCGTCGAGACGGTTTGGGATCAGGACCGGGCGCGCGGGGACGAGGCGTCGGCGCCCGGGACAAGCGGTTGGCGCGGCGGGATCAGCGGCGGCGATTGGACGATTTTCGGTGCGATCGCGGCCGTCGCGTTCGCCATCGGAATCGTCAATGCACTCTCCGGCGCGCAGGACGCCGCCTGGCGCGGCGACAGCTATGACATTGGCCGGCGACTGTTCTGGGAACTGTCGAGCATCATCGTCATCCTGCTGCTGGTGCCGATCCTGGTGCTGGCCGTCCGGCGCATGCGCCAGCCACGGGGGCTGGCGATACGCATCGGAATCGCTGCGGTCGCCCTGCTCGGCTTCTCGGCCCTCCACATCACCGGAATGGTCTGGGTCCGGAAGCTCGCGCTCTGGCTCGCGGGAAGCGCCTACGACTTCCATTTCTCGCTCGCGGTGATCCTGTACGAGTTCCGCAAGGATGCCGTGACCGCTTCGCTGCTCGGAGCAACACTCTGGCTGATCGAAAGCCGACGAGAGCTGAGGAAGGCCGCGCGCGCGGCGATGTTTATGCCTGCCGCTCCACTGGAGCAGCCGCCCCCCGGTTTGATCTGGCTCCGGGACGGCGCCAGCCGTATTCGCGTCGCACCGCGCGACATCCTGTGGGTCGCCTCCGCCGGCAATTACATCGAATACAGCCTCGCCGACGGCACCCGGCGCCTGATCCGCGGCACGCTCGCCGCGACCGAAAACGACCTCGCCCGCTTCGCCATCGTGCGCGTTCACCGGACAAGGCTCGCCAATCTCGACCGGGTGCGTGGCGTGGAGTTCAAGCCGTCAGGGGATTTAGAGCTCACCTTCGACACCGGGCAGACGCTGGGAGGCAGCCGCCGCTACCGGCCCGCGGTCGCCTCGCTCGGAGACCGCACCGCCTTGTGTGAATCGCCTCCGAAGGCGCCCGACAGCCGATAAACAATCGTGATTCCAATTGGTTGTCGGCGCAATGGCGCTCCTCGTCATCACCTTGTTCGATCCCGACCGCTGTTGGCGTGACATGCGGACGACAGGTTAAGCTCTTGAGCCCATTGCGATATGTCGAAGATGCTTGCTTTTTGACCCACGCCTCATGTTAGAACGCGCGCGTCAGTTCACCGCGCGCCGCTCGCGCATCATCCGAGGGCGCCACCGCTTCCTTCCATTCGCGCTTTCGTCGGCATCGCTGTCGATGAGGCCACAATCGGTTGATTGCCAAGGACCGCTTCTCCACGGAATCAACCAAGAGATCATCGATGCCTGAAGTTATTTTCGCCGGCCCCGCCGGCCGTCTCGAAGGCCGCTACCACCCGGCCAAGCAGAAGAACGCGCCGATCGCGATGATCCTGCATCCGCATCCGCAGTTTCACGGCACGATGAACCATCAGATCGTGTACCAGTGCTACTACGCCTTCGCGCACCGCGGCTTTTCGGTGCTGCGCTTCAATTTCCGCGGCGTCGGCCGCAGCCAGGGCTCGTTCGACCACGGCACCGGCGAATTGTCGGATGCGGCGGCAGCGCTCGACTGGGCGCAGACCATCAACCCCGAAGCGCGTGCCTGCTGGGTCGCCGGCTTCTCCTTCGGCGCCTGGATCGGCATGCAGCTCCTGATGCGCCGTCCCGAGGTCGAGGGCTTCATCTCGATCGCGCCGCCCGCCAACCTCTACGACTTCTCCTTCCTCGCGCCCTGCCCGTCCTCGGGCCTGATCGTGCATGGCGAGAAGGACGCGGTGGTGCCGCCCAAGGACGTCAACACGCTGGTCGAGAAACTGAAGACGCAGAAGGGCATCGTGATCGACCAGCAGGTCATCCCCGGCGCCAACCATTTCTTCGACGCCAAGCTCGAGCCGCTGATGGAAACCATCACGGCCTATCTGGACATGCGTCTGGCGAACGTGCGCTGAGGCCCCAAATGGGCTCGTTCGTCGCCTTGCTGCGTGCCGTGAATGTCGGCGGCACCGGCAAGCTGGCGATGAGCGAGCTCAAGGCGATGTGTGAGGATCTCGGCTTTGCCGCCGTGCGCACCTATATCGCCAGCGGCAACGTCGTCTTCACCAGCCGCAAATCAGAAGCTGCGATCAAGAGCGCACTCGAACAGCGCCTCCATGCCTACGCCGGTGCGCCGGTTGGCGTGCTTGTGCGCAGCGCCGCCGAAATGGCGCAAGTCGCGACCGACAATCCCTTTCCGAAAGCCGCGCCCAACCGCACGGTTGCGATCTTCCTCGACAAGGCTCCGCCCGCGGATGCGCTGTCCGGGATTCGCGGCCAGAAGAACGAGGAGCTGCGCCTCGGCCGCCGCGAGATCTACGTCCACTATGGCGACGGCATGGGGACATCGAAGCTCGTCATCCCCGCCGCGAAAACCGGCACCGCGCGTAACATGAATACGATCGCGACGCTGGCCAGGATGGCCGCGGAGCTCTAGGCCAGCTTCAGCGCGGCGATCCCTGTCAGCACCAGCACGATACCGGCGATCTTCATTGCACTCAGGGTCTCGCCGAACAGCACCACGCCCATGACGAAGGTGCCGGCAGCACCAATACCGGTCCAGACCGAATAGGCGACGCCGACCTCGAGCACCTTCAGCGCGCGTCCGAGCAGGAACACGAAGGCCGCGAGCAGCGCGAGCGACGCGATGCTCCAGCCCGGCCGCGTGTAGCCTTCCGCATATTTCATCGAGATCGCCCAGCCGACATCGAGCACGCCGGCGATCACCAGCATGAGCCAGGCCAATGATGGTGACATCGGTGCGGGCTCAGGCCGCGAGCTTGAGCAGGTGCGCGTCGTGGCGCACGAGGAAGGCGCGGAGCAATTGCGGATAGTCCGCTCCGACCGCGCTCCGCACGCTCGGACGCTTCGCCAGCTCAGCTCGCCACGCCCGGACCTTCGGCACATCCGTGAAGATGCCATGCTCGGTCAGCTCATCGAACAGATCGAAATAGCGGAAGACGGGTGCGAACACGGCATCGACAAGGCTGAACGCCTCGCCCGCAAAATACGGACCAGCGCCGAGCGCAGCTTCGACACGCGCGAACTTGGCCGCCAGCGCCTGACGCTTGCTCTCGAACGTCGCGGGATCGGTCGTCGTCTCCAGCCCCCAGAGATCGCCAAGGATCGCCGAACCGAACTCCATCCAGGCGCGGTGCTCGGCACGGCTCAGCGCATCCGCCGGATGCAGCTTCGCGCCCGCTTGCGTCTCCTCGATGTATTCGCAGATCACGTTGCTCTCGAACAGCGCGACCTCGCCCTTGTCGGTCGTCACCACCAGCACCGGCACCTTGCCGAGCGGCGACAGCTTGAGAAACCAGTCGGGCTTGTTGGCGAGATCGATGTCGACGCGCTCGAACGGCACGCCCTTCTCTTTGAGCGCGATCACCGCGCGCTGCACATAGGGGCAAAGCTTGTGGCTGATCAGTTTGAGCGAAGCGGTCATGGCCAATCCCGGCGGTTGGATGCAACTGCACCCATAATAGATGCATTTGCATCTATCCGTCAAGATCCATGCACTTGCATTAACCGACCTTGTTTTTAAGGCCTGGACCTCAGGGCCGCGCGATCACCCCGCCCGTCATCGGCATCGGCACGCCCGTGGTAGCCGGATAGGACAGCGGCAGGCCCTTCAGCCCACGCGCGGCGAGGAAGCCGAACGCTTGGGCCTCGATGGCGTCGGAGGCCCATCCGAGGGCCTCGGCGGCCTCGACGGTGGCCGACCCCACCCGCTCCCGCAACATCCGCAGCATGGTGAGGTTGCGGGCGCCGCCGCCGCAGACGATCCAGCTTCGCGGCCGCCGCGGCAGCAGCGGAATGATGCGGGCGATGGCGGCCGCGGTGAAAGCTGTCAGCGTCGCGGCGCCGTCGGCCGGCGGCACGTCGCCAAGTTTCAGCGCGGCAAAATCGTTACGGTCGAGCGATTTTGGCGGCGGCAGCGCGAAGAACGGTAATTCCAGCGCCCGCGCGATCCAGGCCTCATCCGCCTTGCCGAGCGCGGCGAACTTGCCCTCCGTGTCGAACGCCTGGTTCATGGTGCGGTACATGAAATCGTCGAGCAGCGCGTTGCCGGGCCCGGTATCGCAGGCGATCAACGTGTCGTTGCCGTCGATATAGGTGATGTTGGAGACGCCGCCGATATTGACCACGACGATCGGCCCTTCGCGCTCGAGCGATTGCGCCAGCGCCCGGTGGTAGACCGGCACGAAGGGCGCGCCCTGCCCGCCGGCCTCGACGTCGGCGGCGCGGAAGTCGTGCATCACGGGGATATGGATCGCCCTGGCCAGCGCCGGCGCGTCGCCGATCTGCACCGTCAGCCGCTTCTCGGGCCGATGCAGCACGGTCTGGCCGTGAAAGCCGACGATGTCGATGTCCTCCGGCCTCATCCGGTTCTGGGCCACGAAGGCGGCGACGGCTTCGGCATGCGCCTGCGTCACTGCGCGTTCGGCCTCGGCCAGTATCCCCGGCCGGGCATCGCGCCGCGTCAGGTGCACGGCCTCGCTCAGCGCCTGGCGCAGCAGGTTGCGCTCGACCGGGCTGTAGGGCCGGTAGCCGGACGGACCGAACGCCTTCACCTGCTTTCCGTCGGTTTCGATCAGCGCGACATCGACCCCGTCCAGCGAGGTGCCGCTCATCAAACCGAGTGCCGTCAACATCATGGATCAGCGTCCTCAATACCCCCCTCTGGCATGCCGATCTTGTGCCAGAGGGACACATCTTATAATGCCACAGCGCCAAGTGGCGGGCAGCAATCGAGTTCCCACGGAAGACCGTTAAATTGCTCCCGAAACAGTAAACCAAGAATTGTCAGGCACGCCGACAGATGACTGCATTTAAATCGGATTTCCTCAATATCCTGCAGGAACGTGGTTTCATCCATCAATGCTCCGATTTCGAGGGGCTGGACGCGCTCGCCGCCAAGGGCGAGGCCACCGCCTATGTCGGCTACGATTGCACCGCCCGCTCGCTGCATATCGGCAACTACCTGACCATGATGATGCTGCACTGGCTCCAGCAGTCCGGCAACAAGCCGATCACCCTGATGGGCGGCGGCACCACCATGGTCGGCGATCCCTCCGGCAAGGACGAGACGCGTGCGATGCGCACCGTCGCCGAGATCGAGGCCAACAAGGAATCGATCCGCGGCGTGTTCGCAAAGGTGCTGCGTTACGGCGACGGCAAGAGCGACGCCATCATGCTCGACAATGCGGAGTGGCTGACCAAGCTGAACTGGATCGAGATGCTGCGCGACGTCGGCCGGCACTTTTCGGTCAACCGCATGCTCACCATGGACTCCGTGCGGCTGCGCCTCGAGCGCGAGCAGGAGATGAGCTTCATCGAATTCAACTACATGGTCTGCCAGGCCTACGACTTCGTCGAGCTCGCCAAGCGCACCGGCTGCAAATTGCAGATGGGCGGCTCGGACCAGTGGGGCAACATCATCATGGGCGTCGACCTCGGCCGCCGCATGGGCACGCACCAGCTGTTCGCGCTGACGACGCCGCTGCTGACGACGGCCTCCGGCGCCAAGATGGGCAAGACCGCGCAAGGCGCGGTGTGGCTCAACGCCGACCAATTCTCGCCGTACGATTTCTGGCAGTACTGGCGCAACACCGAGGACGCCGACGTCGGCAAATTCCTGAAGCTGTTCACGACGCTGCCGATGAGCGAGATCGGCAAGCTCGAGGCGCTCGGCGGCTCGGAGATCAACGAGGCCAAGAAGGTGCTCGCCACCGAGGCGACCGCGCTCTTGCACGGCCGTGACGCAGCGAATGAGGCGGCTGAGACCGCGCGCCGCACCTTCGAGGAAGGCGCGCTCGCCGAAAGTCTTCCAACGGTGGAAATTCCGCGCGGCGAGCTCGACGCCGGCTTCGGCGTGCTCAACGCCTTCGTCAAGGCGGGCCTCGTTACGTCCAACGGTGAGGCGCGGCGCCAGATCAAGGGCGGCGGCCTGCGCGTCAACGACGAGCCCGTCACCGACGAGAAGATGGCGCTCTCGGCGGCCCATCTGACGCCTGAGGGCGTGATCAAGCTGTCGTTCGGCAAGAAGAAGCACATCCTCATCAAGCCTGCATAGGCGTATGAGCTTTTCGCTGCTTGTCAGAGCGCGCCGAAGCGCGCTCCCTGACCGGCAATGGATCAGAAGACGCCCAGGGAATCGCGCAAGGATGGCGTCGCGGCGGCGCCGGAAGGCGCCGTACGCATCGCACTCACCGTGCTTGCACTCTGCTTCACGCTTGCCGTTCTCGGCCGCGGGCTCGGCGACAGCTTTACGGTATTCCTGAAGCCGATCTCGGAAAGCTTTGGCTGGGACCGCGCACAGATCGTCTCGGTCTATTCGCTCACATGGCTCGCCAGCGGCCTCACCGCCCCCTTCGTCGGACGGCTGTTCGACCATTCCGGGCCGCGCATCGTCTATGCGCTCGGACTATCGCTGCTCGGCGCGGCATTCCTGATTGCGGCGCACGCACAGCACCTGTGGCAGTTCCAGCTCTCGATCGGCCTCTGCGTCGGCATCGGCGTCGCCTTCATCGGCATCGTGCCGAACTCGATCCTGCTCGGCCGCTGGTTCGGGCCGCGCCTGCCGACCGCGATGTCGGTGGTGTATTCGGCCATGGGCGGCGGCGTGCTGGCGCTGCTGCCGGCCTCGCAGCTGCTGATCGATCACATCGGCTGGCGCGACACCTACCAGCTGTTCGGCTTCGCAGCATTGGGCCTGCTGGTGCCGCTGCTGCTGCTGCCGTGGCGGCTGTTCGCCACGGGCTCGCCGCATGTGGTGAAGAGGACCGATCCTGACTTCATCGACAACGGCTGGACGCTTCTCGGCGCGATGCGCCATCACGCCTTCTGGGCGCTGTTCTCGACCTTCTTCTTCACCGCCGTCGGCATGTACGCGATCGCCGCGCAGATCGTGGCCTATCTGATCGACGCAGGCTTCCCGCCGCTCCAGGCCGCGACGGCCTGGGGCTTCTCCGGCGTCGTGCTTGTGTTCGGCATGTTGGGGGTCTCCGCGCTCGACGGCCTGATCGGGCGCAGGCCTTCCGTGCTGTTGAGTTACGCGATCTCGATCCTCGGCATCGCCCTGCTCTGGCTGCTGCAATACGTCCCCAACATCCTGGTGCTCAGCGGATTCGTCGTCTGCTTCGGCAGCATGATGGGCTCGCGCGGCCCGCTGATCAGTGCGACCGCGATGCGGATCTTTCAGGGCAAGCGGGTCGGCACGATCTACGGCACCATCTCGATCGGCAGCGGATTGGGCTCGGCGTTCGGCTCCTGGAGCGGCGGCCTGATCCACGACGCGACCCACGGCTATAACGCATTGCTCGCCTTCGCACTTGCGAGCGTGGTGCTCGGGATGATTCCATTCCTGGTTGTCCCCGCCTTGCGGCGGTAGGTGTGTCCGAGGTAACCTGCACCCCTCCGCGCCACCGGGAAATTACGGGCTCGCGCGACATGGCCACCCGCGAATAATCCGAACTCGCCGGGCTCAATTGCCGGTCTGCGGTGTTTTGTCCAACATGACGAAAAAGTAAGCGTGGATTAGGCGCGTACGGCTTGCAGGGTGGAACCGAATGCGATTCAAGTCGCTTGGGAATTGGATGGAAGGGCGCAAATCATGAACTTCAACTATCTCTCTCGCTATCAACCGGCTCTGCTGAGCCTGTTTCGTTTCATCACCGGACTGCTGCTGTTCCAGTACGGCATCGCAAAACTGTTCAAGTTTCCGGCGCTTCCCTACTTCGCCGACATTCCGCCGCTGATCTACGCGGCCGGCACGCTTGAACTGGTGCTCGGCGCGGCCCTGATGCTCGGCCTGTTCACGCGGATCACGGCGTTCATCCTGTCGGGCGAAATGGCCTTCGCCTACTTCATGGGCCACATGCTCAAGACCGGCTCGCCGGTGTTCCTGCCGCTGCTCAATGGCGGCACCGCCGCGATCCTGTTCTGCTTCGCCTGCCTCTATCTCTCGGCAGCCGGGGGCGGCTCGATCAGCGTCGATGCCGTCATGGGCAAGGAGAGCGACGCATCCGGCGAGGCCTACGCCCGGCGCTGACGCGCCCGCGGATCAATCCGCAAGCAGGACGGCACCCGCAGATCTGCCGGTGCCGTCCTAGCGCGCTCCCAGCACGTTCCAGATGAGAACGAGGGCCGCGACGAGCAGCACGGACATGATGATGCGATGAACGAATCGATTCATTGCAGGTCCTGCCAGGCTCCGTAGCCACCAAAGTCCAAGATCGATTTTTTCCAGCGCATGAACCGGTGCCTCCCGGCGCGTGGCGGTTTGCCTGCACGGTTGCGCACAAGCCTGCGAATGCCGTTCCGCGCGGCAGGCCGCCGCATGCCTCCATTCATGATTGGTAAGAACTTCATGCTACCGATGCGAGCAATAATAACCATTCCGTAGAGGCTGCGATGAAGCTGCTGAGTCATCTGAAGATCCGCACCAAGCTGGCCAGCATGGTCTGCCTCGCGGCGCTCACTGTCACGGCCATCATCGGCGTATCGACCGTCCTCAGCAAGAGCCGCATGATGGAGGACCGCGTCCAGCAGATGCGGACCGCGGTGGAGCTCCTCTACAACTACGCGCAATCGCTCCAGGAAGAGGTGACCGCCGGCAAGCTGACGCAGGCCGAGGCCAAGGCCCTGTTCCACCAGCGCGGCCGTCGCATGAGCTTCAATGGCGGCCAGGGCTATCCGGTGGTCTACAATCAGGACACGTCCCTGATGGTGAACGGCGCCAATCAGCAGCTCGAAGGCAAGATCACGGGCGCCAAGGACTCCAATGGCGTGCTGATCGCCGACGCCATCCTCAAGGCTGCCGACCAGGCCGCGCCGGGCGGCGTGACCTCCTATCTCTATCCCCGCCCCGGCCAGACCGAGCCGGTCCGCAAGACCGTGTTCGCGCGCAAGTTCGCGCCCTGGAACGTGACCATCAGCTACGGCCTTTATGTCGACGACATCGACGCCGACGTGCGTGCCTTGACGCTGGAGCTAGCCGTCATCGGCGTCGGCCTGATGCTGCTGATGGCGACACTGTCCTGGCTGATCGCCCGCGACGTGCTCGGCGCGCTCGACCGCCAGAAGAACCGCATGCAGGCGATTTCCGAAGGCGCCATCGACAAGCCGGTCGAGGAGACCGGCCGCGGCGACGAGATCGGCAGCATGGCCGAGACGCTCGAAGTGCTCAGGCAGACCGCACTCACGGCGCGCAACCTCGAGGCCGAGCAGGTCGCCGCCAAGACCCGCAACGAGCAGGAGAAGCGCGACGCCCTGATCGCGCTTGCCGACCGCTTCGATGCGTCCGTCGGCCAGCTCGTCGGCCTGATGGCCTCGGGCTCCGGCGAGCTCGAGACCACCGCCAAGTCGATGTCGTCCACCGCCGAAGGCACCAACCGCCGCGCCGCATTGGTCGGCTCGGCCGCCACCGAAGCCAGCCAGCGCGTCCAGACCGTCGCGGCCGCCGCCGAGGAGCTCTCCTCCTCGATCACCGAGATCAGCCGCCAGGTCGCGCAATCGGCCGAGGTCACCGGCCGCGCCGTGGACAACGCCCGCCGCACCGACAGCATCGTCCGCGCACTCTCGGACGGTGCCCAGCAGATCGAGCACGTCGCCGAGCTGATCTCCAGCATCGCGGCGCAGACCAATCTGCTCGCGCTCAACGCCACCATCGAGGCCGCGCGCGCCGGTGAAGCCGGCCGCGGCTTCGCCGTCGTCGCCTCCGAGGTGAAGTCGCTCGCAAGCCAGACCGCCGAGGCCACCCGCGAGATCGGCGACAAGATCGCCCAGATCCAGGGCGCGACCAAGGAAGCCGTGGACGCCATCGGCGGCATCACCGCCACCATCGAGGAAGTCAGCCGGATCGCCACCTCGATCGGCGCGGCCATCGAGGAGCAAGGCGCCGCCACCGCCGAGATCGCGCGCAGCGTCTCGCAGACCGCGGAGGCCACCAAGGAGGTCACCACCAATATCGGCGGCGTCAGCACCGCGGCGAACGAAACCGGCAACGCCGCCGGCATGGTGCTCGCGGCAGCCAGCAGCCTCTCCAAGCAGGCCGAGCAGCTCTCGGGCGAAGTCGGCACCTTCCTGGCAGGCGTGCGCGCGGCGTAAGCGGCTCGTTACCCTCTCCCGCATGCGGGAGAGGTCGGCATAGGCGGCCTTGGCCGCCGTTCTCGAAAAACGCCGATGCTTCGCATCGGCTACGGCGCCGGGTGAAGGCTTTCTCCTCATTGGGAGTCTCTCTGCGGAGACACCCCTCTCCCCAGCCCTCTCCCGCAAGCGGGAGAGGGAGTGCACCTTACTTCGTGGCTGAAATCGAATCTGACCAGCGACGAACTACACCGAGCTTCGCTTCTAGCGCCGCGCGAGGCTGCAACCGCTCGACAGCGGTCTTGCTGACCCCGTCGGGCTGTCGCCGGATTGTGCCGACGGCAACTGCTCGTCGAACGGCGTGTTCTGCTTGCCGGTGTTGAATTCGAAGATCTTGCGGAACAGGCCGGGCGCCATCGCCGAGATTGGATTGACGCGCATCACGGGCGCGGCCGGCGTGCCGACGACCTCATAGGTCACGCCTATCAAGCCCTCGTTGTTGCCGCCGCCGAGGAAGATGCCGAACAACGGGATCTGGCCGAAGATGTTGTTGACGCCGTACATCGGCACGAAGGTGCCGCTCATGCAGACCTGGTTGCCGGGATAGTCGATCGAGCCTTCGATGGTGCCGCCGATCATCGGTCCCTTGACGACGCCGTCGCGGATCGTGAGCGCGCCGTTCTGCCGGGTGAACTCCGCTCGCAGCGCGGTGAAGGACACGCCGCTCTGCGCGCCATTGGGACCGCCCGCCGCCACGCGATCGAGCTGATCCATTCCCTTGACCGTGAAGTCGCGTACATTGATCAGGCCTTCCCTGGTCGTAGGCTCTGACGTCGGCGGCTCCATCGCCACCACCATCTGGCCGCCGAAGACCTTGTTGGTGGTATCGGTGAAGCGCAGCAACGCGCCGGCATCGTTGGTCTGGAGATAGATCACCTCGCGGGCACCCTGGGCACGGCCGCCGCGCAGATCGGCCGCCACCGGCGTATCGCGGCCGATCTTGCCGCTCAGCGTGAAGGCTTTGACGGCACCGCTGCGCCGCGACATCTTGGCATCGACGCTGCGCATGGCCTCGCCGTTGAATCCGGCGACGGCGCCGAGCTTCACGTCGATGTCGAAATCGACGTTCTTCATCTTGCTCTTGGCATCGTCCTTGGAATTGCCTGAGATCGCCGACTTCAGGAAACCGCGGCCGTCGAACACGTCGCCGCGCATCGTGCCGCGCACCACGCCGTCCTGGCTGCGCTCGACCTTCAACGACGCCTTGTCGCCGTCGGATGGCGCGTAGATCGGGAAGTTCGCGTTCATGAGGTCGCCGTTCGGGTCCACCTCGAGCGAGCCCTTGATCGAGGCGCCGCCGCCTTCGATGACGATGTCCTCGAAGCGCGTCGATTGCGCGGTCGGCACCACCTTGAAGCTGGCCTTGCCCGACTTGCCCGGCAGCTTGACCCAGCCAGGCAGGATGTTGTCGAGCTTGACCGAGGTCAGGTCGGCCTCGACGCCGAGCTTGGTGGTCTGGTCCGCGCCGCCCGCGATCTTGCCCGAGAGCTTGATCGGCAACGAGCCACTGACGGCCGGGCTGAGATCGAAGCCGAGACGCGCGCGGCTCGCATCGTCCAGCGTCGCCTGCAGGCGGACGTCGGCATCGCCCTCGGCCTGCTTGCGATAGTCGAGCGAGGCCGCCTGCCCGTTGATCTTGACGTCGCCCTTGACCTGGTAGCCCTGGTTGCTCGCGACGATCTTAAGATTGTTGGCCTCCAGCTTCTGGTTCATCACCAGCTTGTCGGCGGCAAAGCCGTTGAGATCGGCGGTGACGGCGTAGGTGGTGTCGGCCTTGGTCAGCTCGCCCTTGACCGGCAAGCCGAGCTGGATGTTCGCCGAGAACGTTCCCTTGCTGGTGTTGGGATCGACGACGGTCGCCGACAGATCGCTCAGCCGGTCATTGGCGAGCATTTCGGCCGCCGCAGGCACGGGTCCGTCGACGCGAAACCTGGTGCGCGAGGGCGAGGGTTTGGGTGCCATGTCCGGCACCTCGAAGACGAAGTCGGAGATCGTGACCTTGCGGCCGGCGGGCGTGTCGGCAATGCCCTGCCCGATGCTCACGGTGGCGGTGCGCCCGGTCACGCGCGCCTTCAAATCGGCATCGTGCACGACAGGCATGCCGTCCACCGGACGGACCGCGACGCCGCTCGCCACGATGTTGACCGAGAGGCCGTCGTCGGGAATGGGCGGACCCTTCCGTGGGAGGTTCCTGGTCGGCGAATTGACGCCAATCTCGATGCGCTGGAGCGTGCCGCGTTCGATCCGCTCGATCACCCATTCGCGCAATTCCGGAACGACGAGCGTCGGCCACATCCGCTTGAGCGCGGAAGCCGACATCGGCGTTCCCGCAAAGCCCAGCGTGAGCCGCGGCTCGCCGGAATAGTCGATAGCGCCGGTGCCGGCGACGCCGATCTCGCCATTGCTGATATCGGCCTGCGTCAGCAGGAGGCGCTTGTGGTCGGTATCGAAGCGAAGACCGATCGCAATGCGGTTGAAGACGAGCGGCGGCTCGTTGTCGATGCCGCCCAGGAGGATCGAGCCGCCGCTGAAGCCGAGCTGCCAGTCGTTGATGCTGCCGTTGGGCGGCTCCAGATGCGCCAGCAGCGTCAGGCGGTTCGCACCCGAGAGAATCTTGAACGGTGCGACCAGCACGCGCCGATTGGAGTCCCACTCGACATTGATCTCGGCCGAGTCGATCGCCATCGGATAATCGGGCGTGTCGGTGTCGATGATGTTGCCCGCGCCGACCGTGATCTTGCCGCGGAAGAAGGTCGGCACGCCGTCGCGGCCGAGCTCGCCCTTGAGCTCGCCGGTCAGCGGCAGGTCGGCGGTATAGGTGAGATCCTTGACCCGTAGCGCCAGCAGGATGTTGGCGGTGGAAACCTTGTCGGCGCGGATGTCGACCGAGCGCACGCCGTTCTCGGCGGGACCGATCGTGGCACGCAGCGACCACGGGCGCGCGCCCTCCTCGCCGAGGCTGAGCGCGACGCCGCCGCGGCTCGGCCGGCGCAGGCTGAGCGTGATGTTCTCGAACGTCCATTTGCTGCCGCGCTGCTGATCGTCGACGATCAGATTGCCGTTCTTCAGACCGATCTCGTTGAGGTTCTGGCCATCGAGGCCGGTCATGCTCAGGCTGTCGAGCCAGTCGAGACCCTGGAGAATGCCGCTCTGCGCAGTCGCCTGAGGTGCCGCCTGGGATGCGTCGGGGCTTGCAGGCGCGGTCGCGAACGGCGGCGGCGGGACACCGTTGCGCGGGAATGTCGGCGGCAGGCCGGCGTCCTTCTTGGAGGCCACGCCGGTTGCCAGCGGTTTTGCGGTATCACCGGCCGACACCGTGACGGTCCCGTCGGGCGCGATGCGGATCGCAAGCTCGGCGTCGACGAGATTGAGGCTTTCGGCGCGCAGGTGCCCCATCAGCAGACCCGCACCCGACAGCTTGACCTCGGCCTTCGGCGCGGTGGCGACGATGGCATGGTCGTGGTCGCGAACGACGATGTCGCGGATGCGCACGGCGATACGAATCCGCCCGGCCCGCTCGATCTGCGTGCCGCCGACCTCCACGGTGTTGCCGTGGCCGATGTTGTCCTCGATCGCCGCTGCAAGCCAGGGCGTTGCAATGTCGAGATTGATCGGACCGGTCCCGAGCCGCCACCATAGCGCGCCGAAACAGCCGACGAAGATGACGGCCAGGGCGCCGACGACGATAGCGAGCCGCTTCAGCCAGCGATCGGCCGCCAGCCAGCGGCGCACCGCCCCAAACCCGTCACCGAAGCGATGGAAGCCCGAATTGGAACGCGACAACAGCCGGCGCGCACGATAGCCCGCCGCCGCTTCCTGATCCGGGTCCCAGTCGGCATCGTCCCATTCCTGCGGCTCCGAATGACCGCCGCGCCGATCGAAATCCCGATTGTAATCCTGGGGCGACTTATTCCTTGCCATTGCCTCTCGATACAGGCGCCCATCGTGGGATTGAGCGCCGCCGGGACCGCAGCCGTCGACCGGGAGCGAACGCCCCTGCGCCGGCGTTGCCGCCATACCTCGAATATTCCTGCTGTTCGTCATTTCGCCCCGGGAGCGCGTTCAACGAGCAGTGGGGTGGTGCGTGGAATTCCTTGTAACCATACTCCGGCGTCGTCAGACTTGCCCAGCCGAGGGCGCGAGTCCGGTACACCGGACGAGAGCTGCAATACCGCTTTGGTTGACCCGCCGAAAGCGTCGAAAGGAAGGCGTATGTCCAAGAAATCCCAAAAGAAATCGTCCAAAACGCCCTCCGGCACGACAGCGGCAAAAAAGAAGGCCTCGAAAACCCGGGCAGCGACTCAAACAAAGTCCGCGAAAACACAGCGGACACCGGCGAGCAAATCAACCGGGAGCATAGCAAAAGCAGCATCGCATGGCGCCGCATCGAAACAGTTAAATTCCTCCAGATCGGCCCCTGCGTCTGCGGCCAAGCAGGTCCTGGCCGAGGGGCAGAAGGCCCCAGCCTTCCGCCTGCCCCGCGACGGCGGCGGCGCGGTCACGCTGTCGGATTATGCCGGCCGGAAGCTCGTCCTGTTCTTCTACCCCCGCGCCGATACGCCCGGCTGCACCAGGGAGGCCATCGACTTCACGCGCCTGGCCGACGCCTTCACCGCGGCCGGGACGGCCGTGATCGGTATTTCCGCGGATTCGTTAAAGGCCCAGGAGAAATTCCGCGACAAGCACAGCCTCGGCATTCCACTGATCTCGGACGAGAAGCACGAGATGCTGGAAGCGTATGGCGCCTGGGGCGAAAAATCCATGTATGGCAAGAGCTTCCTCGGGATTCTTCGCACCACGGTGCTGGTCGGAAGCGACGGCAAAGTGGCCAGGATCTGGCGTAACGTCCGGGTCGACGGCCATGCCGACCAGGTGCTGGAAGCGGCAACAAGTCTTTAGCCAGACCTTTAAATACGGCTGTTCCCATTTCCGGAAAATTAACCATGACCGGCCCAGATTGCTGCGGCAATTAGGCCGTACGGACTCATCCGACCGGCGCGGGAGTGCCGATGTCGAAAAGTTCTGCCCAATACTCGCAGTACCCCCAACATCATCCTCACGACCACGGACGGGCCCTTCATCGCCGTCCAGCCGCCGCAGCAGCGGCAGTTACGATTCCCCTGCCCGCGACCGACGACGCCTACACCATCGTCCATGCCGGCAAGCAGGTGCGCTTCGGGCCCGTGGTGTTCTGGATCGTGGTCGGCACGGTCGTGCTGCTCGGACTCTGGTCGGCCGCGACTGCCACCTACTTTGCCTTTCGCGACGATGTCCTGACCCGGCTGATCGCCCGCCAGGCCGAGATGCAGTACGCCTATGAGGACCGCATCGCCGAATTGCGCGCCAAGGTCGATCGCACCACCAGCCGGCAGCTGCTCGACCAGGAACAGTTCGACCAGAAGCTCGACCAGATCATGAAGCGCCAGACGGCGCTGGAGTCCCGGGCCACGGCGCTCGGGGCCATGCCTGACGTGACAGGCTCGATTCCCCGTTCGACCCCGCAGCGTGGCGACGCCGGCCAGAGCACAACGCAGGGCACGCCAAAGCCGTCGCCGATCAGCGACACCGTGATCTTCGTGGCGCCGCCGGATCGCGAAGCGCGGCTCGAGTCGCGCGCGCCGGCGGTCATGGCCCCACAGGCCAATCAGTTCGCCAAGAACCAGGGTTTCGACAATGTCCTGGTCCGCCTCACCACCTCGCTCGATCAGGTCGAGCGTCGTCAGATGGCGGCGCTCAGCGCCGTCGAGGACGGCATGGATTCGCGCATGCGCCGGATGCGCGGCGTGGTCAGCGATCTCGGCCTGAACCTCGCCAGTCTCGAAGCCGCCGTGCCGCGGACCGCGATGGGTGGGCCGTTCGTGCCCGTCAAGCTGACGGCCAATGCCGGGCCGTTCGAGAAGCAGCTCAATCGCATCAACGTCACCCGCGCCGAGATGGATCGCCTCAATCGCACGCTGGCACTGGTGCCCTATCGCAAGCCCGTCATCGGCGAGGTCGAGTTCACCTCCGGCTTCGGCGTGCGCAGCGATCCGTTCCTGGGGCGGCCTGCAATGCATACCGGCCTCGACTTCCGTGCCGCCACGGGCGATCCGGTACGCGTCACCGCCAACGGCAAGGTGGTCTCGGCCGGCTGGTCCGGGGGCTATGGCCGCATGATCGAGGTCGATCACGGCAACGGACTTGCGACCCGCTACGGCCATCTCTCCGAGATCAACGTCAGGGTCGGCGAGATCGTGAAGATCGGTCAGGTCGTCGGTCTCGTCGGCTCGACCGGCCGTTCCACCGGTCCTCATCTGCACTACGAAACCCGCATCGACGGCGAAGCTGTCGATCCGCAGAAGTTCCTGCGCGCGGGCGTGCGTCTCAGCGCGGGCTAGAACGCGCCCCTGCCCTCATTGAACATTCGTGAGCGCTTCAGGCGCGAGGCTGACACGCCTTCAGGAAGAATTTGAGTCCTGCTTCGATCTCCTGCTCGATCGCCTCCTCCGTGAGATCGCTGAGGCCCAGTACAATCAGCAGCGGTAGTTCGCCGCGGACCAGGCTCAGGAATTGTTTGGCGGCTTCCATCGGATCGTCAAACTCCAAGACCTTCGCAGCCCTGGCTTCTTCGAGGAATTGAGCGAGCCGCCGAATCGTCGCCTCGGGTCCGCTTTCATAGAAGAGCCGGGCGAGCACGGGAAACCGACCGCTCTCGTTGGCGATGATGCGGACGAAGGCAACGTCCTTTCGATGGATGAAGGTGTGGAGGTATTGCCTGGCGAAATCCCGCAGCGCCTCAGACAGTCCGGCGGACAGTTTGGGCACCTGCAAATCGCGTTGCAGGCTCTCGCACTCCGCCACGATCAGCGAGGCGAACAAAGCCTCCTTACTCGGGAAATACGCGTAGAGCGTGGCCTTCGACACGCCGGCGGCTTTCGCGATGGCGTCCATACTGGTTGCGGAAAAGCCCTGCTCGAGAAAAAGCTGCCACGCCGCTCGGATGACGATGTCCATCTTGCGGCCCGCTGGTGCGCTCTCCTTCTCGTGAACAGGATGGGCGATCGTTTCGATCAAGGGTGACTCTCCGTCGGCTCGCGAATCGGTGTCGTAGGCGTCAACGCGCACAATGGCTGCGTCTCAACAGCTTGAAAGAACTAAAGAGACGCCCTGAGCACGACACAGGTAGCAAAACTTCTTTACGGTACACAACGAAACTAAACAGTTCAGTACCATTGACAACACCTGCTTGCTCGGTCAAGTACTGAACGGTTCAGTTTCGATATGAGCCTTGGATGCCGTTCAGAACATTCCTCCGTAGAGGCGCCATAATACCGTGCCCAAGCCGCGATCGCCCTCGCCGGCTGTGCCGTCGGCCCGAATTTCGAGGCGCCGGACGCCCCGCCGGTCAGCGGCTACACTGCGGGCGGATTCTCCGCGACCTAGGGCGCAGACGGGCCTGGCGGAACGGCACAGCGGATCGTGAACGGCGCGGACGTGCCGGCGGTCTGGTGGCAGGTGTTTCGCTCACGGCAGATCGAAGCCTTCGTCCGGGAAGCAATCGACAACCATCCGGACCTTGCCGCGGCGCAAGCGGCGCTGCGCCAGGCTCGCGAAGTTGCGGCGGCAGACACCAGCGCCCTGATGCCGTCGATCACCGGGGAAGGCAGTGCGACGCGCAGCCAGGTGCCGCTGGCACAGTCCGGGCAGACCGGACCGTCATCGCTGTACACCCTCTACAAGACCTCGGTCCCGGTTTCGTTCACGCCGGACATCTTCGGTGGCAAAGCGCGCGGGATCGAGGCGGATCTCGCCAATGCGGACTATGAGCGCTTCCAGCTCGAGGCGACCTATCTCTCATTGACGGCAAACGTCGTGACGACCGCGATCAGCGATGCGTCCTACGCGGCGCAGATTCGCGTGACCCAGGAACAGATCGACGGTCAGCGTCAGCTGGTCGCGTTGCTCGAACAGCAGTTTGCCCTCGGCGCCGTCGCCAACAGCGATGTCCTGACTCAGAAGGCCCAGCTGGCGCAGACGCTTGCGACGCTGCCGCCGCTGCAAATGTCGCGCGCGCAAAATCGCAACCAGCTGATGGCGTATCTCGGCAGACTGCCGAGCCAGGACAGAGGCGAGGCCGTGCCGCTGGCAAACCTGCGCCTGCCGCGCGATCTGCCGGTCAGCGTACCGTCGCTGCTGGTGCGGCAGCGTCCGGACATCCGAGCTGCCGAAAGCCAGATGCATCAGGCCAGCGCGAATGTCGGTGTTGCCACGGCCAACATGCTGCCGAACGTGACGCTGTCAGCTTCGGGCGGCAGCTCTGCGCTGGCGCTGTCGGGACTCTACGGCCCGCAATCGGCGGCCTGGAGCGTGGCGGCAAGTGTCACCGGCCCGATCTTCGATGCCGGCTCGCTGTTCCACACCAAGGAGTCCAAGGTCGCTGCACTGGAGCAGAAAGGCGCGCAATATCGCTCGACCGTGATCACCGCGTTCCAGAATGTCGCCGACGCGCTCCGCGCCATCCAGTCGGATGCTGATCTGCTGAAGGCCCAGATCGAGGCGGAGAAGACCGCCGCGGAGAGCCTGAAGATGTCGCAGGCCCAGTTCAAGGCCGGCTCCACCACGTTCATCTCCGTCATCAACGCCGAACAGACGCTGCTGACCGCGCGCATCAACCGCGTGAAGGCGCAGGCCTCGCGCTATGCCGACACCGTCTCGCTGTACCAGGCACTCGGCGGCGGCTGGTGGAATCGCGTCGATGAGTCCCCCGCCTCCGAAGTAAAGCCCGCGGGCGTTGCCGCGATATTCACCCCCGCGGGGGCCCTGCCGGCTCAGCCGACCCCGCCCGCCAACTGATGCGAAAGCCCGAAGCCATGTTGAAGCGCATGATTATCATGTTGTGTGTCGTCGGTGCGGTGTTCGCCGCCCTCGCCTGGTTCGTCAGCTTCCGCGCCGGCATGATCAAACAGGCCATGGCCGCGCTCGCCGATCCCCCGCAGACGGTGTCGACGACCGCCGCGCAGCTCAGCGACTGGCAATCCGCATTGACCGCCATCGGCACGTTTCGCGCGGTGAACGGCGCCGATCTGTCGCTGCAACAGTCAGGCATCGTGGACGGCATTCATTTCGAATCCGGCAAGGATGTCGGCGCCGGTGACGTGTTGCTCGACCTGCGCAAGCAGGACGACGTCGCCAAGCTGCAGTCGTTGCAGGCCACCGCCGACGGCTACGCCATCACGTTGCGGCGCGACCAGGGTCAGCTGAAGATCAATGCGGTCAGCCAGGCGACGGTCGACAGCGATGTCGTGAACGAGCGCAACGCGCTGGCGCTGGTCGCCCAGCAGCAGGCGCTCATGGACCAAAAGACGCTGAAGGCACCTTTTGCCGGGCGTCTCGGCGTGCGTCAGGTCGATGTTGGCCAGTATCTGACCGCGGGCACCACCATCGTCACGCTACAGGCGCTCGACCGGCTCTTTGTCGACTTCACGCTGCCGCAACAGGCACTCGACCAGGTCAAAGTCGGACAGGAGGTCACCGCTCGCATCGACGCCTTTCCGGACCGCAGCTTCAAGGGCGTGGTGCAGGCGTTCAATTCCAAGGTCGATCAGGCCAGCCGCAACGTTCAGGTCCGCGCGATTTTCGACAATACGGATCGCAAGCTCCTGCCCGGCATGTTCGCGCGGATCGATGTCCGTGTCGGACACCCCACGAGCTATCTCACGCTGCCGCAGACCGCCATCGTCTACAACACCTATGGAGAGTCGGTATTCCTCGCCGTCAAGAGCGACGCACCGGACAAGCAGGGTTTGATAGCCCGCCAGACCTTCATCAAGACCGGCGCCACCCGTGGCGATCAGGTGGCGGTGATCTCGGGTCTCGATCAGGGCGCAACCGTCGTCACCGCGGGCCAGGTCAAGCTGCGCAACGGCACCCTGCTGAAAGTCGACAACTCCATTCCCCTGGCGAACGATCCCAATCCGGCACCTGCCGATCAGTGAGGAACGAGAACGTGTCCTTTACCGACATCTTCATTCGCCGGCCGGTGCTTGCGATCGTCGTCAGCCTGATGATCCTGGTGCTGGGTCTGAAGTCGATGACCTCGCTGCCGATCCTGCAATATCCGCGAACCCAGAACGCGATCGTCACCGTGACGACGACGTACTACGGCGCCGATCCGGCGGTCGTTGCCGGGTTCATCACCACGCCGCTGGAAAACGCCATCGCCCAGGCCAATGGCATCGACTACATGACGTCGACCAGCCAGCCCAGCACCTCCACCATCACCGTCAACCTGCGGCTGAACTTCGACTCCGGCAAGGCGCTGACCGAGATCAACACCAAGGTGAACTCGGTGCTCAATCAGCTGCCGAGCGGCGTCCAGCAGCCGGTGCTGACGGTCAAGGTCGGCCAGACCATCGACGCCATGTATCTCGGCTTTAGCAGCGACGTGCTGGCGCCGAACCAGATCACCGACTACCTGATCCGCGTGGTGCAGCCCAAGCTGCAGGCCGTATCCGGCGTGCAGACCGCGGAGCTGCTCGGCAACAAGACCTTCGCGCTGCGCGCCTGGCTCGATCCGATCAAGCTTGCCGCCTACGGGCTGACCGCATCCGACGTATCGACCGCGCTGTCCAGCAACGACTACATCGCCGGGCTCGGCACCACCAAGGGCTAGATGGTGCAGGTCAATTTGACGGCCGCGACCAACCTGAAGTCGTTGCAGGAGTTTCGCGACCTCGTCGTCAAGCAGGCCGGCGCTTCCAACGTCAAGCTGTCCGACGTGGCGAACGTTACGCTGGGCTCCGAGGATTACGACTCGTCGGTCGGCTTCAACGGCAAGCGCGCGGTCTATATCGGCATCCAGGTGGCGCCAAACGCCAACCTTCTCGACGTCATCAAAGGCGTCCGTGCCGTCTATCCCGACATCAAGGCGCAGCAGCCGGAGGGGCTGAACTCCGAGATCATCTACGACTCCACCGATTTCGTGAACAGCTCGATCGACGAGGTGATCCATACCCTGCTCGAAGCGCTTCTGATCGTCACCGTGGTCGTCTTCCTGTTTCTCGGATCGTGGCGTTCGGTGCTGATTCCGGTGATCGCCATACCGCTGTCGCTGGTCGGCACCTTCACGATGCTGCTGGCGCTAGGCTTCTCGATCAACCTCCTGACGCTGCTGGCGCTGGTGCTCGCGATCGGCCTCGTGGTCGACGACGCCATCATCGTCGTCGAGAACGTCAACCGGCATCTGGCCGAGGGTACGAAGCCGTTGCAGGCGGCGATCATGGCCGCGCGCGAGCTTGCGGGTCCTATCGTGGCCATGACCGTCGTGCTGATCGCAGTCTACGTGCCGATCGGCTTCCAGGGCGGCTTGACCGGAGCGCTGTTCACGGAGTTCGCCTTTACCCTTGCCGGCGCCGTTGCAGTGTCGGCCGTCGTCGCGTTGACGCTGACGCCGATGTGCTGCGCCTTCATCCTCAAGCCGCCGAATACCGGCAAACCGACGCTCGACGACCGCATCGTCGGGTTCATCGATGCACGGATGGAGGCGTTGCAACACCGATACCGACGGTTGCTCGAAGGCAGCCTGGCGACGATTCCGGTCACGGTCGTGTTCGCCGCCTTGATCTTGAGCAGTATCTACTGGCTCTATTCCAACTCCAAGAACGAGCTGGCGCCGGAGGAGGACCTGGGCGCGATCCTGATGCAGTCGACGCTGGCACCGAACGCAACACTTCAGCAGAAGCTGCTGTATTCCGCCGAGGTCTACCGGCGCATTTCCGCCTATGCTGAAACGGCGGGCGTGTTTCAGCTCGATCTCACCGGCAGCTCGATCGCGGGATGGGTCCTGAAACCCTGGGACAAACGCGACAAGACTGCGGCGGAACTGCAGCCGGTGCTTCAGCAGGAGATGGCGGGGGTTGCCGGCGCCAAGATCGTGGCGTTCCAGCTGCCGCCGCTGCCCGGAGCGAGCGGCCTTCCGATCCAGTTCGTGATCCAGACCACGGACCCGTTCGACCGGCTCGATGGCGTCGCGAAAGCGTTCACCGCCGAGGCCCTGAAGAGCGGCAAGTTCATCTTCCTCGACAACGACCTGAAGGTGGACCAGCCGCAAACCACGGTGCTGATCGATCGCGAAAAGACCGCTCAGCTCGGGCTGAAGCTCAGTGACGTCGGTGGTGCGCTCGGCAACATGCTGGGCGGCGGGTATGTCAACTATTTCGGCCTGGACGGCCGCTCCTACAAGGTCATTCCCCAGGTCGAGCAGCGCCAGCGACTGAACGCCGATCAGGTGCTGAACTACTACATCAAGACCTCGGACGGCACGTCTGTTCCGCTGTCGACGGTGGCGTCGCTGAAGACGACCACCGTTCCGCAATCGTTGAACCATTTCCAGCAGGTCAATGCCGCCACCATTTCCGGCGTGGCCATGCCCGGTGTGATCACCGGCGAAGCGCTCGCGACGCTGAAGGAGATCGCGGACCGGACCCTGCCCAAGGGCTACACCATCGACTATGGCGGTCAGTCACGGCAGTTCATCCAGGAATCATCCGGATTCGCCGCCACCTTCGGGTTTGCCCTGATCGTCATCTTCCTGGCGCTGTCGGCGCAGTTCGAGAGTTTCCGTGATCCCCTGATCATCCTGGTCTCGGTACCGATGTCGATCGCGGGCGCGCTGATCTTCATCATGCTGGGAATCAAGGGCGCGAGCCTCAATATCTACACCGAGGTCGGCCTCGTGACTCTGATGGGGCTGATCAGCAAGCACGGCATTCTCATCGTCGAGTTCGCCAACGAGCTGCAGCATGCCGGCCGCTCCAAGCGCGATGCGGTCATCGAAGCAACCGCGATCCGGCTGCGCCCGATCCTGATGACGACAGCGGCCATGGTGATCGGCGTGATGCCATTGATCACCGCTACCGGTGCGGGCGCAGCCTCACGCTTCAACATGGGGCTGGTCATCGCCTCGGGACTTTCGATTGGAACGTTGTTCACCCTGTTCGTGGTGCCGGCGTTCTACATTCTGCTTGCGGCCGACCATTCCGCGGCGACGGGCGACGACGCGGTGAAACTCGATGCGGCCGGACTCGGAATGAACGACGAGCCGCGCACCGCCCTATGATGAAGCAAGGCTCGCCGCACCATGCGCTCCACCTGGGTTCCTTTAGCGCCGGCCACCGCCCATCCCGCCTCCGGGACCACCAAAACCGCCACCACCCATTCCACCGCCAGGTCCCATGGACCCGCCGGGGCCCATGGGACCAGTGGGCGAGCCAAGACCGCCGGGGCCCGACGGACCGCTCGGTCCTGTCGGTGCAGAGCCGGGCGCCGGACCGGGGCTCGATCCCGGCGCAGGCGCACCGGGGGCGCCGGGCTGGCCGCCGCCCGGAGTCACGGCGCCGCGATCCGGATGCATGATAGAGCCGCCGGGCGACCGGTTGGGATTGCCGGCACCACCCGGCCCCTGCGGCGGCGATCTCGGGAATTGGCCGACAGCCTGTGCGGAGTCGACCTGAAGGCCGCGCGCGCGATCGAACGAGCCGTTGACCACCATGCGGGCTTCGCCGGCCGCGGGCCCGAAACGCGAGCCGTCACGGGCGACGAGCCCGGAGCCGAGCTGGAGGTTTGCGCCCATCCGCTGCACATAGGCCTCGATCGACAGGCGGCTTGCGCCGACGAGATCCGAAAAATCATCGATACGGGTGCGCGCGGCCTGCATCGCGCCCTGGTTTGCGCTGCCTTCGATCTGGACGCGGTGGCCGACGAGCAAGGGATCGACACCGTTCAGCCTCAGCCCACCGATATGCAGACCGTCAGGGCCGCGCTCGACCAGGCCCGTGACGCGCGCAGCCGCATCGCGTCGCGGCTCGACCAGGCTTGCGACGATCACGCCGTCGGTACGGCGCAAGCCGTAGACCGCGACCTGCGCGCCCGCATGGAGCTTGCTCTCCTTGCCGCTGGTGACGATCTTCTGACCGAGCACCGTCAGCTCGTTGCCCTTCACCTGTTCGATCGGACCCGAGACCTCGCTCGCGATCGCGATGCTGCGCGTGACCAGCGTGCCGTCAGCCCGACGGGTCGCGACCACGCGCGCAAGCTGGCCGATGCGCAGCGAATTGGCGCTGGCCGCCTCGCCGTCGATTCGGACCGGAACGTCGCTCGCATAGGTGATGCGCTCGCCATTGACGTAGATACTGCCGAAGCGCTGGATCACGCCGACGATGCCGGTGCCGCCGATGCCGTGATCATCGCCTCGCGTGATCCCGGTGCCGCCGATGCCCTGATCGGTGCCGCGCCTGACCTGCGCGTGGGCAATGGCCGTGCCGGCGAGCCAGAATCCCGTCAGCAGCAGACGGCGGGAGATGAGCGGCGCCCGGCTCATGAAGAACCGCCTTCTTTGCCGCTATCCTTGGCGCTTTCCTTAGCGTTTTCCTTGGCCTCGCCCTCTTCGTCGGCGTCCTCGCAATAGATGTAGATGCCGAAATTCCAGCGGGCGTCGCCGCCCTTGTCCTTGGCGAGCGCGCGGTTGGCTTCGCGGTTGGCGGTCTTCAGCGCGTCCATGGCGAGTTCGCGCGAGCGCGCCTCGAGGCGCCGCGCCAGCTTCGGCGAGATGTTGTTGTAGTGCACTGCGCGTTCGAGGAAGCGCGGCGCGGCGCCTGAGACGTTCTGCGCGGCGGCCGCGATGTGGTCGTGCAAGTTGCGGCCGAGATAGTGCCATTTGCTGTCGTCCTCGCCGCTCGGAACGAAGGCGGCCTCGACCAGCTCGATCTCGTCAGCCTCGTTGATGGTGACGAGCTTGCGGTCGACCCATTCGTCGAGCACCGCACGCGGGCGCACGTCCTTGGTGACGGAGGCGACGAGCTGCTCGAACGACGGCGCATCGCCCTCGGCCGTACGCGGCAGCGCGAGCGGCTCGCCTTTCGCGTCGGTGAACTCCGGCGCGGCGAGCCAGCGCGCGATCACGGCGCTGGTCAGCGACACCGCCGCCGGGGCTTCGTGCACCGGCGCGCCTGCGCCACGCAGCCGCGCCACCTCCTTGCGATGGATGCCGGTGAGCAGGCTGACCCGGCTGTCGGTCTGCTCCTTTCCCTCGAGCGCGAAATCGTGCTCGGCGACGTTGACGAAAAGCTCGCGAAGCAATTGCGCCAACGCCGGAAAGGTCATGCCGCTGCGGATGCACAGTCGCACGAGCGGGCGCAGCAGCCGCGCCAGCGGGGCGTGCAGCTTCCCCGCAGCATTCGGCTGTGGCGCGCTCGACCTGTCAGCCGCCTTGGACCCGGACTTGGCATTCATGTCTGAATTGTACCGATGCATCACGTGGGACACAATCCCACTTTTCTCCACTCTCCGATTGACGTGGTAAATTTTCCCACATATACGAGACGCCACTGAGGGCGCGACGTAAAGGGACTCACACCCATGGCTGACCGCTTGGTCCGCAATTTCATTTCGCTGCGTGCTATGCCGGCCCCCGATCGGGGGCGCGGCGTCATCGAACCGATGCTGCCGGCGCTTCTGCGCGGCGTCATCTTCATCTCGGTGCTGGCCGCACCGTTCGTTGCCGCGCTACTCGCAGGCTGACCGCTGACATGCATCACATCAGCGAGTCCCCGCGCCGTCCGTCGGTGCTGCACATCTTCAAGATCTACTATCCCGACCTGTTCGGCGGCACGCTCACGGTGATCCGCGACATCTGCGCCAGCCTGAAGGACGCTTTCGCCTCAGCCGTGCTGGTCTGTTCGCAATCGGCCGAGCGGCGCGAGATCGTCGTCAACGACGTTCCGGTCGAGCGCGTCCGCTCGTTCGGCAACGTGCTGTCGCTGCCCGCGGCTCCCACCTATCCCTGGCGGCTATGGCGCAAGATCGCCGAGCACGACCTGCTCGCGCTTCACGCCCCCTTCCCGCTCGCCGACCTCGTCTTCGCCTTCGGATTTGGCGCCAAGCGGCCGCTGGTGGTGCATTGGCACGCCGACATCGTCACCCATGCCGGCCTGCGCTGGTTCATCGAACCCCTGATGCGGCGAACGCTGCGTCGCGCCAAGGCGATCATCGTCTCGGACCACGTGCTGGTCGACAACACGCCGCTGCTGCGCGAATTCGAGGAAAAATGCCATGTCGTGCCGTTCGGCATCGACATCACGGGTTACGACTGGCCGAAGATCGAGCCGCACCATGTCAATGATCGCGGCCGGCTTGTGCTCGCCTGCGGCCGGCTGGTGCCCTACAAGGGCTTCGACGTGCTGATCCGCGCCGCGGCGGCGCACAATTTCGAGACCTGGATCATCGGTGAAGGTGTCGAACGGCCGCGGCTCGAGCAACTGATCCAGGAGCTCGGCCTCGGTGACCGCGTCCGCCTGCTCGGCTCGGTGGACGATTGCGAACGCATCAAGCTGATGTGCCTGGCCGACGTCTTCGTGATGCCGTCGGTGACCAATGCCGAGACCTTCGGCCTTGTCCAGCTCGAGGCCATGGCCGCCGGCCGGCCGGTCGTGAACACGGCGCTCGACACGGCGGTGCCGCACGTCGCCCGCCACGGCATGGAGGCGATCACCGTTCCGCCCGGCGATGCCGAGAAACTGGGTGAGGCGATCGACACCCTGATCCGCGACCCCGAGCGCCGCCGCAGCATGGGACTTGCGGCGCGCACGCGCGCCCTCACCCGCTATTCGGCCACGGCCTTCAAGCAGGGCATGGAGACCGTCTACCGCGACGCTGTCGCCGCCCCGAGCGAGGAGCGATCGGCAATCTCCGAGCCGCCGCAAGCTGCCGGCTGGCTGGACACGGTCCGGATCGCGGCGGCGCTGGCCTGGTCCGACATGCGGCACCGCTACGTCCGCTCGCTGCTCGGCCCGTTCTGGATGTCACTGCAGATGGCGATCGTGGTCGCCGTGCTCGGCTCGGTGATCGGCCAGATGTCGAATGGCAACATGATGACACGCCTGCCGATGCTGGCGCTGTCGATGACGGCCTGGACCTTCCTTAACGGCGTGGTACTCGATGCGACTACGGCGCTCCAGAACTCCGCGAGCCTGATCCGCGACCGCGCGCTGCCGCCCGTCATCTTCCTCCTGCAATGCACCTTCCGCCAGGCGCTGTTCGCACTCCACAACGTCTGTGTTCCGCTGGTGCTGTGGCTCCTCCTCTCGCCCCACGACCTCTCTCACGCGCTGGCGGCACTGCCCGGTCTGCTGCTGTTCGTGGCCTGCACCTTCGCCCTGAGCCTCGTTCTCGGCGCCATGGCGACGCGCTATCGCGACCTCAAGCCGATCATCGAATCCACCCTGATGCTCGCCTTTCTCGCTTCGCCCGTGATCTGGTCGTCGGACATGATCAACCACCGCTCGACGGTGATGCGGCTCAATCCGCTGACGCATCTGTTCGCGGTGTGGCGCGAGCCGCTGGCGGGCAGCGCTGTCGATCCGGTCAGCATCGTCTACGTCCTCGTCGCGCTGGCGCTCCTGGTCTTTGCGAGCGTGCTGACGCTGGTCCACCTGCGCAAAGCCGCATTCTGGATCTGACGCATGGTCTCGATGAACCTTCGCAACGTCTGTCTCGACTATCCGCTCTACGGCGCCTACGACTTCTCGCTGAAGCGGCGGCTGCTCGGGCACATCATCCGCGAGCCGGGCGAGATGCGGATCATCCGCGCCGTCGACAATGTCACGATCAAGGCCGAAGCAGGCAGCCGCATCGGGCTTGCCGGTCCCAACGGCTCCGGCAAGTCGACGCTCCTGCGACTGATCGCCGGCGTCTATCCGCCGAGCAGCGGCAGCGTCTCGCTCCAGGGCAACGTCGTGCCCCTGCTCGGCCTCAACGCCGGGGTCAACCTGGATTTCGTGGCCGAGGACAACATCGCGCTGCTGCTGCGGATCAGCGGCCGCAAGCCGACCCGCGCCGTGATCGACGATATCTGGGCTTTCACCGAGCTCGAGGCGCGCATGCAGCGGCTGCCGCTGCGGATGTTCTCCTCGGGAATGCTGATGCGGGTGTTGTTTGCGACCGCGACGGCCTTTCCGGCCGACATCCTGCTGCTCGACGAATGGCTCAGCGTGGTCGACGAGCACTTTGCGGAGAAAGCACAGGAGCGGCTGCTGCACATGGTGTCGCAGGCGGCGATCGTAATCATCGCCTCGCACGACCAGCCGCTGCTGCGCCGCACCTGCACCAGCATCATCAACCTCGATCACGGCCGCATCGCCTCGACCGTCACGGTCGAGCCGCCGGCAACGCACTCTTTCGAGCTCCGCGAGAAACGCGCATGAAACAGAACATCCTGGTCGTCTCCGAGTCGCTCGGACAACCAAACCACAAGCGCGGCATCTTCCATTTCACCCGGGAGTTGGTGCGTTCGCTCGCCTCGGAGGGCCACGAACTCACGCTGTTGGTCGAGACCTCGAAGCGCTACCGCAAACTGTGCCGGCGCGAGCGACGCACAAAGCTGTTCGCGGCGCAGGCGCGCAACATCGAGCTGCTGGCGCTTTATCGCTTCCTTGACGAGATCAACGTGAGCGGGCCGGTGACGCTCAGCGGCACGCGCCGCAAATTCGACTGGCTCCGCCAAAGGGGCGGCATGTTGCTGTCGCGGGACAACATGCTCTGCCTCCTGCGCGCGATCGGCCTGCGCAGCCTGAACGCGCGACTGATCGAGAACCGGCCCGCCGCGCTCGAATACATTCCGCCGGATCTGAGCCACCTCGAACTGTTCGGCGACTTTCAGCTAGAGCCCGGATTCTTCAACTATCAGGATTCCTCGGCCTTCTTCCTGCTGCCGCCGCCGCGGATAGATGCGCGCGACTACGACGTGATCGTCGTGGACACCCCGACCCGCGTGACGATCAAGCGCAGGCCGGACGCCAAGGTGATCTGCGTCGTCCACGACCTGTTGCCGCTCACCGATCTCAAGCTCAGCGACATCGCCACGCGGCAGTTCCTGGCGCGAATCCGCACCAGCCTGCGCCAGGCCGACGAGCTCGCCTTCGTTTCGAACTACAGCATGATGCGGTTCAGGGAACTGTTGCCGCAATTTGCGCACCTACCGGCGCGGGTCGTGTATCCCCGCACCCGGTTCGACGCCCCGGATGTCCTGCACCTCCCAGCCCCGTCGGGGCGTCCGGGGCGGCCGAGCTTCGTCGTCATCGTCTCGAACGAGCCGCGCAAGAACGTCGCCGCCGTCATCCGTGCCTTCCGTGGTGTGCCCCAGGCCGATCTCGTCGTGATCGGCTATGCCGGCGAGATCAGCCGGATGCGCAACCTCCCGCCGAACGTCCGCTTCGCCGGCTATGTCGACGAGCACGAGAAGGCAGCCCTGATCGCGGAGGCGCATGGCCTGATCATGCCGAGCCTTGCCGAAGGCTTTGGCGTGCCGATCATCGAGGCGCTGGCCGCGAACACGCCGGTGCTGTGCTCGGATATCGCAGTGTTCCGCGAAGTCGCGGGCGAGCTCGCCGATTATTTCGACCCGTTCTCGACCGACTCGATCGCCGCCTCCGTCACCCGCGTGCTGACGCGGCAGGAGGAGTGGCGCGGCAAGATCCGCGCGAGGCGCCACGAGCTTGCCGAACGCTTTGGCTATGAGACCCAGGCCCGCGATTTCCTCGGGCGCGAGATGCGCACGGAAAGCCTCGTCGCCGCACCGCTCGCATCGTACGGATGACGGCCGAATCCGCTGCGTGGTCCGGGCCTGCCGATCGGCAAGGCGGCCGGAAAGGATGGCAGAGCTGGCGCAACTCGGCCGCGCTGCTCCGGGCGGCAGATGTGCTCGTCATCCTGATCGCGGCATCGCTGCCGTGGTCCACAACGGCACCTTCGATCTTCGTCGGGCTGTGGCTGCTGGCGGTCACCCCGACCATCGACTGGCGCGACTATGCGTACGAGCTCACGCGGCCGGCGTTTGCCCTGCCGTTCGCGCTCCTGCTGCTCGCACTCCTCGGCGTGCTGTGGTCGGACGACGCCTGGCCGGACCGGCTGCATGCGATCAAGCCGGTCGCAAAGCTCGTGCTGATTCCGCCGCTGCTCTACCATTTCAGCCGGTCCGAGCGCGGCTTCCAGGTTTGCCTTGCTTTTCTCGCCTCCTGCGCGCTGCTGGCGGTGTTCTCCTGGGTCGTGCTGCTCAATCCCGCCTGGAAGATCGCCGCGACGGCGTCATCAGGCGTTCCCGTCAAGAACTACATCGACCAGAGCCAGGAATTCACGCTCTGCGCCTTTACGCTCGCGCTGCCGGCGCTGACGTTTTGGCGCGGCGGACGCGCGATCGCGGCGACCGCCTGCCTCGCATTGATCCTGCTGTACGCGACCAACATGGTGTTCGTGGCCTCGGCCCGCACGGCGCTGCTCTACATCCCGGTGCTGCTCGCCCTGTTCGCCTGGAAGCATCTGAGCCGGCGGGCAGCGCTGGTCCTGCTCGCGGGCGCGGTCGCCGCGAGCGCGCTCGCCTGGACGACCTCGTCCTATCTGCGCCAGCGCATCACCGACATCGCCGTCGAATACCGCCACGGCCATGAGGACATCAGCCGCGCCTCGACCGCCCAGCGGCTGACCTATTGGCGCAAGTCACTTCATGCCTTTACCGAAGCCCCTCTGATCGGCCATGGCACCGGCGCGATCAAGCGCCAGTTCGAACGCGCCGCCACGGGCGAGAGCAGCCTCGACGCGGAGATCGTCAGCAATCCGCACAACCAGACCCTCAACGTCGCGGTGCAATGGGGCCTCTTGGGCGTCGCCCTGCTCTACGCGATGTGGATCGCGCAGCTTCGCCTGTTCCTGGGCGAGGGTCTTGCCGCCTGGATCGGCCTTGTGGTCGTCGCGCAGAACATCGCGAGCTCGCTATTGAACTCGCATCTGTTCGATTTCCACGAGGGATGGATGTACGTGCTGGGCGTCGGCGTGGCCGGGGGCATGGTCCTAAAGGTTCAGGCCCGCAGCCAGCCGTGACTATGGACTGCGCTCGTGGCCGACTTCGCCGGTGATGACGTCGCCGAACAGCTCCCAGGCCTGCCCGTTGAAGCGCATCAACTGCATCTGCTCGATCGGGAAGTAATCATCGGGCGAGGTGTTGACCATGATGCCCGGCAGCATCAGGTCGGTGTGGAAATCCTTCAGGTTCGCGGCCTGCTTCATGACGTTCTCGCGGGTGAGATTGTCGCCGCACTGCTTCAGGACCTGCGCCATCGCCTCGGCCTGCACGTAGCCGTAGATGTTGTTGGAGTTGGCCTTGTCGCCATCGGGATAATATTTGTCCATGAATTCGCGCCACTTCACCACCGCCGGGTCCTTGTCCCAAGTCGGATCGGTCGGGTCCTTCAGATAGACGGTCGAGATGATATCCTTGGAATAGTCGAGCCCGGCGGGCTTGAGCACTGAGGCAACCGAGGTCGCGGTGTTGGCCAGGAAGAATTTTGGCTTCCAGCCGAGCTCGCCGACCTTGCGGATCGCCTGCGCCGACCCTTTCGGCGCCGCCCACGAGAAGAAGATATCCGCGCCGGAATCATGCAGCGCGACGATCTGCGAGTCGATCGAGGGATCGCTGACCTCATAGGACTTGTCGGCGATGATCATGCCGGCCTTGTCGCCGAGCCCGTCCTTCAGACCCTTGAACTGGTCCTTGCCGGCGTCGTCGTTCTGCCAGAACACCGCGATCTTGCCGTTCGGAAAGTTATCGCGGATGTATTTGGCGTAGATCCGGCCCTCGCTCTGGTAATTCGGCTGGAAGCCCATCGTCCAGGGAAAGTTCCTGGGATCGCCGAACTTGGTGCCGCCGGACGCGACGAAGAGCTGCGGCACCTTCTTGGCGTTCATATATTTCATGATCGCGGAGTTCGAGGGTGTGCCGAGCGGCTGGAAGATCAACAAAACCTCGTCGCTCTCGACCAGCTTGCGCGCCTGCTCGATCGCCTTCGGCGGCGAATAGGCGTCGTCATAGCTGATGAAGTTGATCTTGCGGCCGTTGATGCCGCCCTGGTCGTTGATCATCCTGAAGAACGCGGCCTCAGTCTTTCCGATCACGCCATAGGACGAGGCAGGCCCGCTATAGGGCATGATGTTGCCGATCTTGATGTCGGTGTCGCTGGCGCCGGGGTCGTATTTCTTCTGCGCCGAGGCCGGTGTCGCGGCCAGCACTACGGCAGCAAGCATGGCGAGGGCAGCAAGGTTCTTGCGACGACCCGGCATCGTTCTCTCCCCTGTATTTTGTAGTCTTGTTTTGCGGAGAGTGTCGCAAGGTGGCTTGCCGCTGGCAAGCGCCGCGATTTTCCGCGAGGTGAAACGGTAGAGCAGGAACTTACGCGACGCGCTGCAACATCCTTAGAGCGCGCCCGTCGATCACGAGCAACGCGCTGCCAATGACGATGGCGCCCGCGATCTCGCGCATGGAGATCGGCTCGCCCAGCACCAGCCATCCCAACAGAATGGCGGTGACGGGAATGAGCAGCGTCACCAGCATGACATTGGTCGCGCCCGAACGGCGCAGGATCTGAAAGAAGACGATGTAGGCGAGCGCCGTCGACAAGCCGGCAAGTCCAAGCACCGCGAGCCAGGTTGTAAGGCCCGGCGCCGGCAGATGCCATGGCTGTTCCATGACGGCGGCGACGACCGCCATCATCACCGTGGACGCCATCAGTTGAAAAGTCGCCGTTCCCAGCGGAGCTGAGTCCTTCAACAACCGCCGCGCCGCCAGCGCCGCAAAGCCATAGCTGCACGCGCCACCGAGGCAGAGCAGAATGCCGAACCCCTGCCCCGGCCGCGTCTCGATGCCCCATCCGCGCAGGATGACCACGCCGACGACGCCCAGAACCACGCCGGCGACCCGCCGCATCTGCAGGGCTTCCTCGCCCGCCATCGCCATGACGGTCACCGTGAACAGCGGCGTGGTGGCATTCAGGATGGAGGCCAGCCCGCTGGGAATGATGGTCTGGCCGATCACGATCAGCGAGAACGGGATGACGTTGTTGAGCAGCCCGATCACGAAGAACGGCTTCCAGCCCAACGTGCCCTTGGGAAAGCTGATGCCTTGAACATGGAGCAGCGGCAAAAGAACGGCCGCACCCAGCGCGACGCGCAGGAACACCAGGGTGAGCGGCGGCAATTCCCGCAAGCCCGCGCTGTTGAAGAAGAACGAGCCGCCCCAGAGGATCGAGAGCACGGCGAGCAGCGACCAGTCTCGCGCATCGATCCGGTTGTCGTTCGGGGGCATGGCGTCTCACATCGGCAGTTGACCTCCGCCTAGTATGGCGCGACGCGCTTTGCCACCCGATTTCCGAGTTGACGCCGCTCAGGAGGATCGGCGTTTGCGTGCATCCCCCGCGATATCGGCAACCCCCGCCCCGATCACCAGGGCGCCACCAATGAGCGCATGCACGGCGGGCACCTCCCGGAAAGCCACCCAGATCCAGAACGGCATCAGCGGTGTTTCCAGCGTCGCGATCAGGGAGGCCTGCCCCGACGGCAGCAGGCGTGAGCCGAGCATGTAGAACGTCAGGCCGAGCGCGACCTGAAGGCAGCCGAACATTGCGAGGATTGCGAGGTCGTTGCCGCCGACGTGGGCGATGTCATGGGCGAACGGGAGGCTGACAAGACTGCCCATGAAATTCGACAATGCTGCCGCCGCCACCATCGATGTCTGGCGATGACGTCGGATCACAACTGTCATGGAGGAGATTGCGAGCACCATGAGGCAACTCAGTGCAAGACCACCGAGATCGGCACCGGCCTGCACGCCGCCGACCGTGATGACGACTCCGGCGAAGGCAATCAGGCTCGCAATCAGCGTGCGCCACGTCGCGGCTTCGCCGAGCCACAGCCATGCCAGCGCGGCGGCGACGAAGGGCTGAGTGGCGATCAGCACCGCGACGTTCATGACGTTGGTCATCTGAAGAGCGGGAATGAACGAGATCATGCCGAGCGCAGACAGTGACGCGACGAGCAGGCCGCCCCTCCCCGGCACGACCAATTGCCACAGGGCGGCGCGGCCCTGCATCGCGACGAGAAACACGCTGATCAGGCTGCCTGCGAACACGCCGCGCCAGAACAGAATGGTCCAAGGATCGAACCGCAGCAGCCGGGTGAAGAACGGCGCGGTGCTCCAGGCAATCGCAGCGGCGATGACGAGGGCAATGCCGAGACCGCGTTCTGAACGAGGCTGCCCCATATTGATGCGGCCGGCTTAAGACGGCTTCTTCGGCCGCGACACCAGCTCGATCATCTTGCCTTCGTCGTCATCAGGCATCGCAGCTTTCGCCCGCGCATAGGATTCGACCGCCGCGCGCGCCACCAGCGGCTTGTCGGCGAGCAGGCTCTCGGCGAGCTTCACGGCGTAGGCGGCATCCTTGTGCCGCAGCGCCGAGGTGAAGGTCGCGCCGCTGAAGTCGCGGGCGACCATGCGCTTGGAATGACGCTGGACCTGCGGGCTCGCAGCAACGCCGGCCTGAATCGATTCCAGCACCAGGGTCATGTCGAGCCCGGCCTGCTCGGCGATCGCGAGCCCTTCGGCGAGTCCGGCAATCTGGATCGCGCCCATCAGATTGTTGATGAGCTTGTAGACCGTGCCGGAGCCGACCGCGCCGAAATGGCGGATGGTCGAGCCGATCGGTTCGAGATAGGGCCGCGCGCGTTCGAGGTCGGCGGCATCAGCCCCGACCAGCAAGGTCAGCTTTCCGGCGGCCGCGGCATCCGGCAATCCCGTCACGGGACAATCGATGTAGATCAGCCGCGCGCGTTGAGTTCGCGGCCCATCTCGCGCGCGTGGTCATAGGAGACGGTGGAGCATTCGATCGCGATGGTGCCGGCCTTGGCCGTCTTGGCCGCGCCCTTCGGCCCCAGCCAGACCGCGCGCGAGGCCTCGTCGTCGGCGACCATGGTCACGACCGCATCGGCATCGATCGCGGCATCCTCAGGCGAGGTCGCCCAATGCGCGCCGCGCGCGATCAGGTCTTCCGCTTTTGTCTTGCTGCGATTCCACAGCGTCACCGTGAAGCCGGCATCGAGATAGCGGCCGGCCATGCCATGGCCCATCCGTCCAAGCCCGATGAAGGCGACGCGGGGCATGGCTAGTCCACATCCTCGATGTCAGCGCCGGTGGTTCCGAAGGCGCGCTGCGCCAGCGTCGCGGCCATGAAGTCGTCGAGTTCGCCGTTGAGCACGCCCGAGGTGTCGGAGGTCTGCACGCCCGTGCGCAGATCCTTCACCATCTGATAGGGCTGCAGCACGTAGGAGCGGATCTGGTGGCCCCAGCCGATATCGGTCTTGGCGGCCTGGTCGGCGGCGGCCTTCTCCTCGCGCTTCTTCAACTCCATTTCGTACAACCGCGCGCGCAGCATGTCCCAGGCCTGCGCCCGGTTCTTGTGCTGCGAGCGGCCGGCCTGGCAGACCACCGCGACACCGGTCGGGATATGCGTCAGGCGCACCGCGGATTCGGTCTTGTTGACGTGCTGGCCGCCGGCGCCGCCCGACCGCATGGTATCGACGCGGACGTCGGATTCCTTGATGTCGATCTTGATGCTGTCGTCGATGACCGGGAACACCTGCACGCTGGAGAAAGATGTGTGCCGCCGCGCGTTGGAATCGAACGGCGAGATGCGCACCAGCCGATGCACGCCCGCCTCGGTCTTCAGCCAGCCATAGGCATTGTGGCCCGAGACCTGGATCGTCGCCGACTTGATTCCGGCTTCTTCGCCCTCGGACTCTTCGAGATACTCGACCTTGAAGCCGTGCGTCTCCGCCCAGCGCGTGTACATGCGCAGCAGCATCTGCGCCCAGTCCTGGCTTTCGGTGCCGCCGGCGCCGGCGTGGACCTCGAGATAGGAATCGAAGCGGTCGGCTTCGCCCGACAGCAGCGCCTCGAGCTCGCGCCGCGCGACTTCCTTCTTCAGGGCCTTCAGCGCAGCTTCGGCTTCGGCGACGACGCCGTCATCGCCCTCGGCTTCGCCGAGCTCGATCATGCCGATGTCGTCTTCGAGCTCCTGCTCGACCTTGCCGATGCCCGACAGCGAATCCTCCAGCGAGGTCCGCTCCTGCATCAGCTTCTGGGCCTTCTGGGGATCGTTCCAGAGGTTGGGATCTTCTGCGAGCTTGTTCAGCTCAGCGAGGCGCGCCGTCGATTTCTCGACGTCAAAGATGCCTCCTCAGCAGCCCGACTGACTGCTTGATCTCTTCTACCAACCGTTCGATTTCGGCGCGCATGTCGTTCTCGTGTCTCGCGGAATTGGTTCCGCGTGCAATTCAAGATCGGGATGTAGCGGCGGCGGCTGCAAAGCGCAACCGCCGCCGCGACAAACGTCTGCCTTGTCCTAAGCCTTAGTACAGTCCGCCGGTGCCCGGCCGCATGAAGAAGCCGGAATCCGGCTGCTGCTGCTGCGACGCCGGCACGCCGCCGCGTCCGTCGGCGTCGGCAACGCCGATGACCGAATAATTGTCCGGCGGCGCCGTGCCCGGCTTGAAGGCTTCGAGGATGGTGCCGCCGGTCTCACCCGGGCCGGCGCGCATGCCGGTCTTGGCGACGACGCGCACGAGCTTGATGCCGGCCGGCACCTTGAACGGAACGGCGGGCTTGTCGGCGAGCGCGAGCTTGAGGAAATCGCGCGCGATGGGAGCCGCCAGATGGCCGCCGGTCGCAGCGTTGCCTTTGCCGAGCGCACGCGGCTTGTCGTAGCCCATATAGATCGCGACGGCGACGTCGGGCGAGAAGCCGACGAACCAGGCGTCCTTGGCCTCGTTGGTCGTGCCGGTCTTGCCGGCGATCGGCTTGCCGACCTCCTTGACCACGGTCGCGGTACCGGCCTGGACCACGCCCTCCATCAGCTCGGTGATCTGGTAGGCGGTCATGGAATCCAGCACCTGCTCGCGGCGGTCGATCAGCTGCGGCTCGTTCTGGTTCTTCCAGCCGCCCGGCGCGTCGCAGCCGCGACATTCGCGCTGGTCGTGCTTGAAGATGGTGCGGCCGTAGCGATCCTGGATACGGTCGATCAGCGTCGGCTTCACGCGGCGACCGCCATTGGCGAGCATCGAGTACGCCGTGACCATGCGCATCGCTGTCGTCTCGCCGGCGCCGAGCGCGTAGGAGAGATAGTTCGGCAGCTCGTCATAGACGCCGAAGCGGCGGGCATATTCGCCGATCAGCGGCATGCCGATGTCCTGCGCGAGGCGCACCGTCACGGTGTTGAGCGACTGCCGCAGCGCGTTGCGCAGCGTCACCGGCCCCTGGAACTTGCCCGAGGAGAAGTTTTCCGGCCGCCATACGCCGGCGCCCTGGCCCTGGTCGATTTCGATCGGCGCGTCGAGCACCACGGTCGAGGGCGTATAGCCGTTGTCGAGCGCGGCCGAATAGACGATCGGCTTGAACGACGAGCCCGGCTGCCGGTAGGCCTGGGTGGCGCGGTTGAACTGGCTCTGGTCGAACGAGAAGCCGCCGACCATCGCGAGCACGCGGCCGGTCCAGGGGTCCATCACCACCATCGCGCCCGACACTTCGGGGATCTGGCGCAGCCGGTACTGTCCCTCGACCGGGTTGCCGTCCTTGTAGAGCGGATCGGCGTAGATCACGTCGCCGGGCTGGAGCACCTGCGACACCGCCGTTGCCGCCCTGCCCTTCGCAGGGCCGGTCGCCGCCCTTGCCCATTTGATGCCGTCGAGCGTGATCAGGCCGGTTTCGCGCTGCTTGCTGACGGCGCCGCCGAGCTCGCGGCTCGGCTGGAATCCGATGCGCGCCGACTGGTCGCTGGTCTCCAGCACCACCGCCATGCGCCACGGCGAGATGTCGGAGAGCGACTTGATCTCGGCGAGCTTCACGCCCCAATCGCCCGAAATATCGAGCTTGCTCATGGCGCCGCGATAGCCCTGCTGCTCGTCATAGTTGACGAGGCCGGCGACCATGGTCTTGCGCGCCATCACCTGGATCTTCGGATCGAGCGTGGTGCGGACAGACAGACCGCCCTCGTAAAGCTTCTTCTCGCCGTAGCGCTCGAAGATGTCGCGGCGGACTTCCTCGGCGAAATATTCGCCGGCGAAGGTGTGGGCGCCGTTGGACCGGTTGGTGACGGCCAGCGGCTCCTTGCGCGCCTTGTCGGCGTCGGCCTGCTTGATCCAGCCGTTCTCCTGGAGGCGGTCGATCACATAGTTGCGGCGCTCGATGGCGCGGTCGCGGTTACGCACCGGATGCAGGGTCGCCGGCATCTTCGGCAGCGCGGCCAGATAGGAGGCCTCCGCCACCGTCAGCTCGTTCACCGACTTGTCGAAATAGACCAGCGAGGCGGCCGCGATGCCGTAGGCACCGAGGCCCAGATAGATCTCGTTCAGATACAGCTCGAGGATCTTGTCCTTCGAGTAGGTCTTCTCGATCCGCATCGCCAGCAAGGCTTCCTTGATCTTGCGGGCGAAGGAGACCTCGTTGGTCAGAAGGAAGTTCTTGGCGACCTGCTGGGTGATGGTGGAGGCGCCCTGCGGACGCCGGTTGGAGCCGTAGTTCTGGATATAGACCAGACCTGCGCGCGCCATGCCGGTGTAGTCGATGCCGCCGTGCTCATAGAAATTCTTGTCCTCGGCCGCGAGGAACGCGTTGATCACGAGCTTGGGCACGGCCTGGATCGGCAGATACAGCCGTCGCTCCTTGGCGTACTCGCCGAGCAGCGACCCGTCGACCGCGTGCACACGCGTCATCACCGGCGGCTCGTAATCCTGAAGCTGAGAGTAGTCCGGCAAGTCCTTGGAGAAATGCCAGATCAGGCCTGCCACGGCCCCGACACCGACAAGGAACACCACCGTTCCCGCGGCGAACAGGAAGCCCATGAACCGCACCAGCAAGCGCATTATCTGTTTATCCGTTCAAACTCTGGATCAGCCCAGTATCAGCCCCTTGGCGCTCAAAAACAGGCGCCAACCTCACGTCGCGCATTCACCGGCCTACTCAATTACGTCAGTGCCGGACCTAAGACGCTCGCCGAACGGGATTCTCGCCGATTCCGGAACCCCCTGCGGCGTTTTTATAAATCGCCCGCTGTGGCCAAACTAGGGCTTTTGCGGCGGGACGGAAAAACCCTTCCTCAATTCTCTCAATTCGACGATCCCCCGGTCGTCAATTCGACGATCCGGCGGTCGCCAGCCGCTTGGCCAGGAACCCGTCGATGGCTTGCGCCATCGCGCCCACGGCACGGGACCGCCAGCCCTCGGAGACCAGATGCTCGAGATCGCCCTTATTGGAGACATAACCGATCTCGACCAGCACCGACGGCACGTCGGGTGCCTTCAGCACCCGGAAACCGGCCGATTTCAGCGGATGCTTGTGCATCCGCACCGTCGACTTCATTTCGCCCATCAGCACATGCGCAAAACGGTTTGAAAACGTGCGGGTTTCCCGCTGCGTCAGATCGATCAGGATGTCCGCGACGTCGGTCGGCTCCTCCGCGAGATTGAAGCCGGCGATCGCGTCCGCGCGGTTTTCCGCGTCCGCCAGACGCTGGGCCTCGGCGTCGGACGCCTTGTCGGACAGCGTATAGATGGTGGCGCCCTGGGCATCCCCCTCGGCGCGCGGCAGCGCGTCGGCATGAATCGAGACGAACAGCGCCGCCTTGATGTTGCGGGCGACCTTGACCCGGTCATTGAGCGGGATGAACGTGTCGTCGTTGCGCGTCATCACGACACGGTATTTGCCTGCCTTTTCCAGCCGGTCGCGCAGCGCCAGGCCAAAGGCCAGCACCAGGTTCTTCTCGCTCTCGCCGCTCGACTGCGTGCCGTTGTCGATGCCGCCATGGCCGGGATCGATCACCACGATCGGCCGGCCATCGGCCTTCTGCTGCGCCGTTTCCGGGCCCGCCGTCGCGGGGACCGTGGCGGGCGGCGCATCGGCGATCGCGGGCCGCAGCTCGGGCCGGTTTTCCGGGGCGAGCGATTGCACGAAGGCGGCGCGGTCGACCTCCTCCAGCTCGAGCACGAGCCGGGCCGGCTGGCCGTTGGCCGCCTCCAATACGTAGGAATTGGCGATCTTGGCCGGCCCCGTCAGGTCGAACACGATTCGCGAGCCGCCGGGCATGACGAGCCCGTAGCGGAAGGCCTTGACCAGTCCCCGCCCGCCGGACCCGGTCCCCGCGGGCAGCTGAAAATTGACCTGGGGCACGTCCACCACCACCCGGTACGGGTCGGCGAGCGTGACGGCGCGGAAGCTGACGGTCCGGTCGATGTCGAGGATGAAGCGGGTCTGCTTGCCGTCGCCAGCCAGCCGGGCGGCCGAGGCGATTGGAAAATTCGCTACCGCAACAGAGGGTTGCGGCTGGCTTTCCGCGGCGCTCAGGCGGGAGGAATCAGCATATGGCAATGCCGCGGCGCACAGAAGCACGCATCCCAGCAGGACTCTTTGTTTTGCGCGGCTCGCCACCGATTTCGTGCCTCCGAGCAGCTTGTTTAACGCAATAGAACCACAGGGTTAATCGATCCTTAATGACAGGCGCGCGAAACTCGCTGACTGTGACCGCCGTGCGACGCTCCCTTGCACGGATGGCCCATTCCTCGTATGTACGGAATGCTGACGGCCGATATTTTCGGTTGTGTCGCATTCAGCCTCCCGGTGCAGCGCCGGAACTCTCAAGATTTGGGAATTCCAGCGTTTTCCGTTCTCCTCTAAGACCAGCGCGGTGCGCGGCAGCGAGGTGGAGCGGGCCAAGCCCCGGCGGCGGACGGTTCCCGGGTACCACTTTTCCGGGACGGTTCGGACAGCGACGTAACCCATTACCCGGTCCCTTGATCCCAAGGGAGCGGTTCGTGATCCCCAAGGCGAGCGCGCTCGCGCCATGCCTGGCCAGCAGCAACTGATTGAGGGGCGGCCCCGCCGCCCAATGTTTCATACGGGCCGACGCTTGATGCGCCAGACTGTGCCGACGAATTCTGAAGGACCATTCGCGACGCTGCGGAGTGATAATCCCGCGCGCCGCCACGGCCCTGAGGCTTCCGGTCCGGCAAGGCGCGAGAGACGGCGTTTCGGCCTTCCCCTCACCCCCGAATCAGGTGGACCGTCGCGTCTCCCGGCGGCGCGATACGCGCCCACGGTGAATCGCGCCCGCCGCCGCCAAGAGTTAAGACATGCCCAACAAGATGTTGATCGATGCCACCCACCCGGAGGAGACCCGGGTCGTCGTGGTCCGCGGCAATCGCGTCGAAGAGTTTGATTTCGAGACGGCGCAACGCAAGCAACTGCGCGGGAATATCTACCTCGCCAAGGTCACCAGGGTCGAACCCTCGCTCCAGGCCGCCTTCGTCGAATATGGCGGCAACCGCCACGGCTTCCTCGCCTTCAGCGAAATCCATCCCGACTACTACCAGATCCCGGTTGCCGACCGGCAGGCGCTGATCGAGGCCGAGGAGCAGGCCCATCGCGAAGCCGAGGAAGAGAGCGAGAACCGCTCGCACGGCCGCCGCCGCTCGCGTCACCGCAACGCCCGCCGCCGCGGTCACGGCGAACGCGTCCGCAGCGACATCGTCGAAGGCCTCGACGCCGGCACCGATCCCGCGGCGCAGCCGGTCGAGGGCCAGATTCTGACTGAGCACGCCGAGGGCGCTCCGCAAGAGGGCGAGCATCTGCACGCCGACGCGGAGCATCACGGCGAGCACGATGCCCATGATCACCACGAACATGATCACCACGATCATGATCACCATGAACACGCGCACGACGACCATCATCACGATCACGCTCACGATCATAACGACCATGGCCATGACGGCGGGCACGATCATCACGACCACGATCATGCCGACGAGACGCCCGCGCCTGTCGCGGCCTTTGGCGCCGAACCGGTGGTCGCGGCCGAGGCCGTTGCCGAACCGCAGGAGGCGACCTCCGAAGCGCACGCAGAGGCTCTGGCCGAAGCCGTAACCGCCGCCGCTGAACCGGCTGATGCAGTGTACGCTGCCGGCGAAAGCACCGAAGCTCTGCATCACGACGCTGACGCGGCGGCCGAGGACGACGACGACGAGGATGACGACGGCGAGGAAGCCGAAGAGGAAGTCGTCGAATCCGTCGGCGGCGACGACGTGATGGAGGAAGTGCCGGAGCGCACCTTCCGTCCGCGCCGCCAGTACAAGATCCAGGAAGTCATCAAGCGCCGCCAGGTGATGCTGGTGCAGGTCGTCAAGGAAGAGCGCGGCAACAAGGGCGCGGCGCTGACGACCTATCTGTCGCTCGCCGGCCGCTACGCCGTGCTGATGCCGAACACCGCGCGCGGCGGAGGCATCAGCCGCAAGATCACCAGCGCCCAGGACCGCTCGCGTCTGAAGGAAGTGGTGCAGGATCTCGACGTGCCCGAGGGCATGGGCATCATCCTGCGCACCGCCGGCGCCGCCCGCACCAAGCCCGAGATCAAGCGCGACTTCGAATACCTGATCCGGATGTGGGAGACGGTGCGCGACCTGACGCTGAAGTCGCAGGCCCCGACCCTCGTCTATGAGGAAGGCTCGCTGATCAAGCGCTCGCTGCGCGACCTCTACAACAAGGAGATCGACGAGATCTCGGTTGCCGGCGAATCCGGCTACCGCGAAGCGCGCGACTTCATGAAGATGCTGATGCCCGCCAACGTCAGCGCGGTGAAGCAGTATCGCGACGGCCAGCCGCTATTCTCGCGCATGGGCGTCGAAAGCCAGTTGGACGCGATGTTCTCGCCGACCGTGCAGCTGCGCTCCGGCGGCTACATCGTGATCAACCAGACCGAGGCGCTGGTCTCGATCGACGTCAACTCCGGACGATCGACGCGCGAGCACCATATCGAGGACACCGCGCTCAAGACCAATCTGGAAGCGGCCGAAGAGGTCGCCCGCCAGCTCCGCCTGCGCGACCTCGCCGGCCTGATCGTCATCGACTTCATCGACATGGACGAGAAGCGCAACAACCGGGCGGTCGAGCGCAAGCTGTCCGATTGCCTCAGGCAGGACCGCGCACGGATCCAGGTCGGACGCATCTCGCATTTCGGCCTGCTCGAGATGTCGCGCCAGCGCATCCGTGCCAGCGTGCTGGAATCCTCGACCGATCCCTGCCCGCATTGCGGCGGCACCGGCCATGTCCGCTCGGTGTCCTCGGTTGCGCTCCAGCTGCTGCGCGGCCTCGAAGAGATCCTGATGAAGGGCGCGACCCACAATCTCGTGGTCCGTACCCGCACCGACGTCGCGCTCTACGTGCTGAACCACAAGCGCGGCCATCTGCGCGACCTCGAAAACGGCTTCAAGGTCACCCTGGCGGTCATCGCCGACCCGAGCGTCAGCGGACCGCAGGCCTACCTCATCGATCGCGGCGAGCAGGTGCATACGCTCGAAGCCGCCAAGGCGCTGCTCGCGGCGCAGGCCGCGGCAAGCCCGCCCCCGGTGGTTGAAGAGGCCTATGACGACGAGGAGTTCGATCCGGAGCTGGAATCCGAGATCGAGTCCGAGGAGACCGAAGGTCTCACTGAAGAGCAGGCTGCCGGCGAGGCGGCCCCCGAGCAGGACGGTCAGCGCCGCAAGCGCCGCCGTCGTCGGCGCGGCCGCGGTGGCCAGCGCGACGGCGAGTTGCGCGAGGATAGCGCGCCCACGCTTCCCGAGCCGGCAATGGTCGCTGGCGAGTCCGAAGAGGACGCCGAGTCCGAGCAGGACGGCGAGGAAGGCGAGGAACAGGCAGCCCGTGGCGAGCAGCAGGGCGGCGGTGAGCGCCGGCGCCGGCGTGGCCGCAGAGGCGGACGCCGTCGGCGTGGGGGCGGCGAGGAAGGTCTTGCCGGCTCCATCGGCGACGAGCTCGGCACCCAATCACCATCGGAAGCGACCGAAGCGGTGGCCGATTTCGACGGCTTTGGCGGCGAGGCTGCGCCTTCGATCGCGCAGGCCGAGCACACCGCCGAGCCGCAAATCGCGCCGCCCGAGCCGCGTGCCGAAGTGCAGGTCGAGGCGCCGGCTCAGCCGGAGCCAGCTCCTGCTGTCGTAACGGCGGAAGAAGAGCCCGCTGACGAGAAGGCCGCGCGGCGTCGCTCCACCGTCAGGGAAAAGGTGAGCTTCCTGTCGAGCAGCCCGAGCGAGCCCGCAACGCCGGTTGCGCAGGCGAGCGAGCCGGTCGCGTCGCCGGCACCTGCGCCCGCACCCGAAGCGGCCAGCGAAACGCCGGCCGCCCCGCGCCGCGCCGGCTGGTGGTCCCGCCGTTTCGGCGGCGGCGAATAAAGTCGGACACAGAATAAAAAACGCCCGGCCAAGCCGGGCGTTTTTCGTTTCACCGCTCGCCAATCCGCTATGGCGGCAGCTCGTCATTACCGAGCGGCGCCATATCGCGCGAGGCGATCTGGCGGAGCTGGTCGTAGAGATCGGGCGCCTCGCTGGTGCAGAGGCAAACGCCTTTTGCGGAAGCTGCCTCGCCGGCGTTGAGGTAGGCGTGGCCCATGGTGCTGTCGAGATAGATGCCGTCGCCCTCACCGAGGATCTCCGGCGCGTAGAACTCGGTGTGGACGGCGACGCGTCCGCTCGTCACCAGGAAATATTCCTCGCCGCCATGGCGCAGCAGCGGGCCGAACTCCTCCAGCGAGCGCGCACGAACCTCGGCCACGATCGGCACCATGCGTTTGCCGATCAGATCGGTGCATTGATAGGTGTAGGTATAGAATTTCGTGGTGATCACCTGCCCCTGCCCGGCCCGGCTGATGCTCCGCCGCGCGGTGACCGGCCGGCCCTGCACAGGCGCCGCGACCGCTGGATTGAACAGCTCGGCGATCTCCATCTTCAGGCCGGAGGTGAGCTGGAGCAGCTTGTCGTAGGTCAGCGACATCAGGCCGTTCTCGACCTTGGACAGGGTCGACAGCGCCATGCCAGTGCGCTCCGCGACCTGCTTGAGCGTCAGGCCGCGGGCCTGGCGCGCCGCCTTGAGGCATTGGCCGAGCTGGGAATTGGCACCTTCGGGCGTCGTTATCTCGCTCATGCAGCAATCCTACCACGGCGATGGAAATATTGTTGGCCTATCCGTCTAATCTTTTCGGCCAAGACGTCCCTTGAGGGGTCCATTTGACGACCCGTTGGGCAGCAGCGCCAGCATTTGGGCACGAAATGCCCCGCTTTGACGATTATTGGTGCGTCGCCTTCACTTTCCGATATGCTAAAATTGTTTTCATAATTTGAAAGGGGATTGGCATTGTCCGGACTTTGCGATTCCAGCGCCGTTGAGCTGCGCCGCCTGCTGGCCGCGCGGGCGATCTCGCCCGTCGAGCTGCTGGAGGCCTGCCTGTCGCGCATCGCCACCATCAATCCTGCCGTGAATGCCGTCGTGACGTTGGACGTATCAGGCGCGCGCAAGGCGGCAACGGCCGCCGAAGCCGCCATCCTGCGCGGCGAGGATCGCGGCGCACTGCACGGCCTTCCGGTGCTGATCAAGGACACCCAGGACACTGCCGGGCTGCGCTCCACCTATGGCAGCCCCCTGTTGCGCGACAATGTACCGGTCGCCGACCAGGGCTCGGTCGCGCGGCTGCGCGCAGCCGGCGCCATCATCTTCGGCAAGACCAACACGCCGGAATGGGCGGCCGGCGGCAACACCCGCAATCCGGTGTTCGGCGCAACCGGCAATCCCTTCGATCCCATGCGCTCGGCAGCCGGCTCCTCCGGTGGCTCGGCGGTGGCGCTCGCCTGCGGCATGGCGCCGCTCGCCTCGGGCTCGGACACCGGCGGCTCCTTGCGCAATCCGGCAGGCTTCTCCGGCATCGTCGGCATGCGTCCGTCCTACGGTCTCGTGGCCAGCGAGAAGCGCGCCTTCGGCTGGTCGAACCTGTCGACCGACGGACCGATGGCGCGCAATGTCGCCGACACCGCGCTGATGCTGTCGGTGATGGCGAGCGACGATGTCCGCGATCCCCTGGCCTATACGCTGCCCGGCGAGCCGGTGCGCAGTCGCGCCGAACGCTGGGCTGCACCGCGCCCCGCGGACCTTGGCAAGCTGCGCCTCGCCTTCACGGAGGACTTTGGCTTCGCCCCGACCGAGCAGGCCATCCGTCGCGTATTCCGCGATCGTGTGGCGAGGCTTGCGCCGCTGTTCGCCGGCTGCCGCGAGGCGACGCCGGATTGCTCCGGCGCCGACGACGCGTTCGCGGTTCTGCGCGCCGGCCTGTTTCTGGCGATGCACGGCAAGAACTACAAAGAGCGCCCCGAGATGCTCGGCCCGAATGTCCGCGCCAATGTCGAGGAAGGCCTGAGCTACACGCTCGAGGATCATGGGCGCGCCGCCACGACGCAGACGCGGATCTATCGCGCCTACCAGACCTTCTTTGAAACTTGCGATGTGCTGATCAGCCCGACCATTACGCTGAGCCCGCGCACCTGGTCGGAGCTCTATCCCGCCGAGATCGACGGCGTGCCGACCAAATCCTATTTCCACTGGCTCGCGCTCGCTTATGCCGTGACGCTTCCCGGCCACCCCGCGATCAGCATTCCGCTCGGCCTCGATGAAGCCGGCCTGCCGTTCGGTCTCCAGATCGTCGGCCCGCGCGGCGGCGACGCCATCGTGCTTTCGGTCGCCGCGAGCATCGAGGCCGCGTTCGCGGGCGATGCGCAATTGTGCCGGCCGGTGCCCGACCTGGCGCGGCTCGCCGCAGCGCCGCCGCTGTCGGCCGCGCCCGGTTTCCTCACCTGGGAATAACCCGACACCAGCCCTGGATGCACCGCCGGCGCAACGGAGACGAGCATGACGGAACTGCCGAGGAAAACCAGCGTCATTGCCTTCGTCCTGCTCTACATCGCCTACTGCATCTCCTACATCGACCGCGCGGCGATCTCGCTGGCGCTGGCGCAGATCGGCAAGGACTTCAATCTGCAGGCCGCCGATCTCGGCATCGTCATCAGCGCGTTCTTCCTCGGCTATGCCGCGATGCAGGTGCCGGGCGGCTGGCTCTCGGATCGCGTCGGCTCGAAATATGTGGTGATCGTCACCATCGTGATGTGGTCGCTGTTCACGGCGTTCACGAGCCTTGCATGGTCGCTGACCTCGCTGATCGCGATCCGCTTCATCTTCGGCATCGCCGAGGGCGGCTTTCCGCCGGCGAGCATCCGCGCCATCGCCGAAGTGTTCAAGAAGGACAGCCGGCCGAAGATGTCGGGGCTGCTGCTGTCGTCCAACTATGCCGGCAGCATGGTCGCGCCGCTGATCATGGCGCCGCTGATCCTCTGGCTCGGCTGGCGCCATGCCTTCAACGCCATCGGCATCGCGGGCATCGTCTTCGCGGTGGTCTATTTCGTCTTCGTCCCCTATCTGGGACGCCCGGGCAAGGCCAATGCAGGCGCGCCAGTGAAGGCCGAAAGCCGCGCGCCGATGCGCGAGCTCATGAAGAATCCGCTGCTGTGGCAGTTGATGGTGGTGTGGTTCGGTCTCAGCTGCGTCAACAAGGGCCTGGATTCCTGGATGCCGCTCTACCTGCTCCAACAGCGCGGGCTCGACCTCAAGACCGTCGGCGTCCTGGCGCCGATCCCGTTCGTGATGGCGACGATCGCGACCGCGATGGGCGGCTGGGTGATGACGACGTTCTTCTCCGAGCGCGAAAAATACCTGCTGATCGGCAGCTCCGCATTGACCGGCATCTTCCTCTACGCCATGTACAAGTCGGAGACGATCACGATGCTGATCGCGTTCCAGTCGCTGGTCTACTTCTTCAAATCCTTCGTGCTGGCCTCGGTGATTGCGCTTCCGACCAAACTGCTCCGCGACGACCAGATCGGATCGGGCGTCGGCATGGTCAATCTCGGCGGCCAGAGCGCGGGCTTCGTCGCCCCCGTCGCGATCGGCTTCATCGTGACCGGAACCGGATCGTTCGATGCGGCCTTCGGCTTCCTGGTGGCGATGACGGCGTTGTCGGTCGTGGTCGCGGCAACCATCAGCACGGCGCAACCGAAGCTCGTACCACAACCGGCCTGACAGGAGCATTCTGCCCATGCAAAGCGCGATCGTTCTCGGCGGCGGCATGATCGGCGTGAGCGCGGCGCTGCACCTGCGGCAGCGCGGCTGGACCGTCACGCTCATCGACCGCAGGGAGCCGGGCCGCGAGACCAGCTACGGCAATGCCGGGATGATCCAGGCGGAAGCCGTCCGCCCCTATCCGATGCCGCGCGACCTCGCCTCGCTCCTGAAGATCGCGACCGGCCGCACCAACGACGTGCGCTACAGCCTGTCGTCGCTGCATCTCCATATCGAGCCCCTGCTCCGCTACTGGTGGCATTCGGCGCCGAAGCGGCATCGTGAGGCGATCGACGCCTGGGCCAGGCTGATCGCCTATGCGACGGCGGAGCACGACATCCTCATTCGCGAGGCCCACGCCGACAATCTCATTCGCCGCGCCGGATACCGGGCGCTGTATCGCGACGCCGCTGCATTGGATCTCTCGATCAAGGCCGCCGAGGAAGACCAGCACGAGTTCGGCGTGAACTTTCGTGTGCTCTCGGGCAGCGAGCTCGCCAAGGCCGAGCCGGTCCTGCGCGACGATCTTCCGGGCGCGATCCATTGGCTCGACACCTGGACCGTGTCCGATCCCGGCGCGCTGGTGACAGCCTATGCCGAGCTGTTCGAGCGCCTCGGCGGCAGGATCGTGCTCGGTGATGCGCAGTCGCTGCAGCAGACTGCAGCCGGCTGGTCGGTCAATACCGATCAGGGACGCATCGATGCCGCGACGGCCGTCGTGACACTCGGGCCGTGGTCGCCCGATCTGTTGTACAAATTCGGCTATCGCATTCCGCTGGTGCGCAAGCGCGGCTATCACATGCACTACAACGGCGGCGCTTCGCTCGACCTGCCGCTGATCGACAAGGCCGGTGGCTACGCCATGGGGCCGATGGCCAAGGGCATCCGCATCACCACGGGCGCGGAGCTGACGAGCCCCGACGCGCTTGCAACGCCGGTGCAGCTCGCCAGCGCCGAAGCCTCTGCGCGGGAGCTGATCGACCTCGGCAAACGCGTCGAGCCCGATCCGTGGTTCGGCACCCGCCCCTGCACGCCCGACATGCTGCCGGTGCTCGGCCGCGCCCCGCTTCACCCCGGCCTCTGGATGAATTTCGGCCACGGCCACCAGGGCTTTACGCTGGGCCCTGCGACCGGGCGCCTGCTCGCCGAGATGATGAGCGGCGAGACGCCGGCAATCGATCCGACGCCGTACCGGCCGGAGCGGTTCTAGCTGCCGGCGTCGCGGCGCGCAGGGCGAGCGCGACTGAGATGCGCGGCAGCGGCCAGATGCAACGCGCGAGGCGGCAATTCCATCAGTCGGCGCGCTCGGCCAGCAGCGTCCTGATGCGGTCGGCATCCTCAGGCGTCGCCGGATTGTAGACGATCATGCTGAGATCGGAGCGGCCCTCGACATTGAAGCTCGAATATTCGAACGACATGGTGCCGTGAACGGGATGCCGCAGCCGCTTGGTGCCATCGCCATGATGGCGCACGTCGTTGTCGCGCCAGAGCGCCGCGAACTCGGGACTGGTGCGGCAGAGCTCGTCGACGAAATCGGCGACATGCGAGACCGCGCCCGCGCGGGCGGCGTCCGCCCGAAACGCCGCCACCACGAAGCGGGCCACACTGTCCCAATCGTACTGCGCGGCACGCACGCGCGGATCGCAGAAGATGAAGCGCAGGATATTGCGCTGTCCCGGCGGGATCGCGCCATAGTCCGTCAGCACGGCGGTCGCGGCGCGATTCCAGGCGACGACATCCCAGGTCGCGGTCCGCACCAGCGCCGGGCTGAATGCGAGTGCATCCAGCACGCGCTGGAGCCGCGGTGAGACGCCTTCGCTCGCCTGGTAGCGCACCTCGGGCGGGCGGCCGAGGCCGATCAGGAACAGATGCTCGCGCTCGACATCGGTCAGCATCAGGGCGCGGGCGATGCGGTCGAGCACGTCGGCCGATGGCGCCCCGCCCCGGCCCTGCTCCAGCCAGGTGTACCAGGTCGGACTGATATTGGCGCGCTGCGCCACCTCCTCGCGCCGCAGCCCGGGCGTGCGCCTGCGGCTGCCGCTGAGGCCGAACGCGGCCGCATCCAGCCGGGTGCGGCGATCCTTCAGATAGGCCCCGAGCAGGTTTTCGGCCGAAGCGGTTTCGCTCATCCTGTTAGCTATTATACCCCGATAAAGTCACTACTTTACCCGGATAATCCTAGCGCAGATGGTCCTCTCCACCAACCCTCTTCCGATCCCTGGAGACTGCTCATGCGTGTATTCGTCACTGGCGCCACCGGCTTCGTCGGCTCCGCCGTCGTTCGGGACCTGATCGCCGCCGGCCACAGCGTCACCGGTCTTGCCCGGACGGATGAAGGAGCGGCCGCCGTCACCGCGTTGGGAGCCGAGGTCCAGCGGTGCGGCCGCCTCCGATGGCGTGCTCCACCTCGCCTTCAACCACGACTTCTCGAAATTCGCAGACAATTGCGAGCTCGACCGCCGCGCCATCCTCGCGCTCGGCGAGGCGCTGAAGGGCTCCGAGCGTCCGCTCATCGTCACGTCGGGCGTGGCATTGCTTGCGCCCGGGCGGCTCGCGACCGAGGACGATGCGGCGGCCCGCCACTTTCCGCGCGTCTCGGAAGCGACCGCCGAAGATCTCAGGGAACGCGGCGTCCGCGCCGGCATCGTGCGGTTGCCGCCCACAACCCATGGCGAGGGTGATCACGGTTTTGTGCCGCGCCTGATCGCGATTGCTCGCGAGAAAGGAGCCGCAGCCTATATCGGCGACGGCATGAACCGTTGGCCAGCTGCCCATCGCGTCGACGCCGCACGCGTCTATCGGCTCGCGCTGGAGCACGGTGCATCCGCTCGCCGCTATCACGCGATCGCCGAGGACGGCGTGCCGTTCAAGGTGATCGCGGAGGTGATCGGCAAACGGCTCGGCGTGCCCGTGGTCTCGAAATCCACTGATGAAGCCGAGCAGCATTTCGGCTGGTTCACGCGATTTGCCGGCATCGACGTTCCGGCCTCGAGCGCGAAGACGCGCGCCCTGCTCGGCTGGGCGCCGCAAGAAAAAGGGCTGATCGAGGATCTCGACCAGCCCTATTATTTCCAGGCCTGACGGCGCTCAGCGCCGCCGTCGGCAGCCTGCGGATCAGTCCGTCGTGATCGCCGTTTCCATGTCGGTCGGATCGATCTGCCGGCTCAGCCCCGCGTTGAGCTTGTCGCGGTCGAGCTCACCCTCCCACCAGGCGACGATCACGCAGGCCACGCCGTTGCCGCAGAGATTGGTCAGCGCGCGGCATTCGCTCATGAACTTGTCGATGCCGAGCACGATCGCCATGCCCGGCACGAGGCGCGGATCGACCACGGCAAGCGTCGCGGCCAGCGTGATGAAGCCCGCGCCGGTGATGCCGGAGGCGCCCTTCGACGTCAGCATCGCCACGACCAGGATCGTGAGCTGCTGGCCGAAGGAGAGATCGAAACCGAGTGCCTGCGCGATGAACAGCGTCGCCAGCGTCATGTAGATGTTGGTACCGTCCAGATTGAACGAGTAGCCCGTGGGCACCACGAGGCCGACCACCGACTTGGAGCAGCCGAGCCGTTCCAGCTTCTCCATCAAGGATGGCAGCGCGCTTTCCGACGACGAGGTGCCGAGCACGATCAGGAGCTCGTCCTTGATGTAGGCCAGGAACTTGAAGATCGAGAAGCCGGCCAGGCGCGCGATGATGCCGAGCACGACGAACACGAACAGCGCGGCCGTGACGTAGAAGGTCGCGATCAGCCCGATCAAATTGAGGATCGCACCGGTGCCGAACTTGCCGATGGTGTAGGCCATCGCGCCGAACGCACCGATCGGCGCCGCGCGCATCACGATGGAGATGACGCCGAACACCGCATGCGCGGCATCGTCGATGAACGAGCGGATCGTGTGGCCGCGCTCACCGAGGCTCATGATCGCGAAGCCGAACAGCACCGAGAACAGCAGCACCTGGAGGATCTCGCCTTGGGCGAAGGCGCCGACCACGGTGTCCGGAATGATGTGCAGCACGAAGTCGACGGACTTCTGACCGGCGGCCTGCTTGGCGTAGGTCGCAACGGCCGCCTCGTTTGCCGCCGCGTTGCCGAAGCCCGCGCCCGGCCTCACCAGGTTGCCGATGATGAGTCCGATCACCAGGGCGAAGGTCGAGACGACCTCGAAATAGACCAGCGCCTTGACGCCGATGCGTCCGACCTTCTTGGCGTCCTGGATGTGGGCGATGCCCGAGACAACGGTACAGAAGATGATCGGGGCGATCACCATCTTGATCAGCTTGATGAAGCCGTCGCCGAGCGCCTTGATCCAGTCGTTGGTGGCAACCGTCGGCCAGAGCCAGCCGACGATGGCGCCGAGCACGATGGCGATCAGCACCTGGACGTAAAGAACCTTGTACCAAGGCTTGGCTGCGGACGGCGCGACCGGCGTCCCCGCCATCGTTGTCGTTGTCATTGTTTCACTCCCCCTCGAAACGCCGGGCCAGCCAAGATCAACTTGGCCGGCCCTGTCAATTGGAACTGCTCGTTCTTGCGCGCTTTACCCGCGGCGATCGACGATCCGGCGAGCCGCCGGCATCAGCGTCGCGCCCAGCGCGTTCTTGACCAGCGAGGCCGCGATGAACGGCGCAAGCCCGACCTGCCAGGCCTTGGACGCGCCAAGACCGAGGCCAAAGGCCAGCCAGCCGAACCCGGCGGCCAGAATGACGATATGGCCGACGGCCATCGCGGCAAACAGCAGCACCACGCTGCGATCCCAGCCGCGCTCGGCGAGCCAGCCGGTCACGAAGGCCGCAGCGATGAAGCCGAACAGATAGCCAGCAGTCGGGCCGACCAGCGGCGCAATTCCACCCACGGGACCTGCGAATACCGGCAGGCCGAGCGCGCCCTCGGCGAGGTAGGCGATCATGGTTGCGCTGCCAAGGCGCCAGCCATAGGCCGCGCCGATCATCAGCACCACCAGCGTCTGCAACGTCATGGGGACGTAAGGCAGCGGCAGGTTCACCTTGGCCGACAGCGCCAGCAGCGCCGTGCCGAGCGCGACCAGCACGAAGGCGCGCAGTGCCCCCACGGTTTCACCAGGCCGGGTCGGCCACATCAATGCGGCGAGAGGAGAATGCGGTGCAGCAGCGGACGGGACAGATCGGTCAGACAAGATGAACTCCGGAGGTAGGGACGAGAACTTGCGGCTATTTAAGCCAGTGAGCGATCCGGTCAACGGCCTCCCGCATCTCCGCCGCCGAACGCGCATAAGAGAACCGGATGAACGAGCGGCCATGGATGGGATCGAAATCGAGGCCCGGCGTTGCCGCGACATGGGCCTGTTCCAGCATCTGCTTGGCGAACTCGAAACTGTCGGAGGTGAAGTCCGAGACATCGGCATAGAGATAGAAGGCGCCGTCGGCCGGCAGGAACCTGGTGAGGCCGGCCTTGGGCAATCCCTCGATCAGGATGCGCCGGTTTTCCTGATAGCCGTGCTTGATCTCCTCCATCTCGGCCGCGCCGTCGAAGGCGGCCTCGGCCGCGATCTGCGACAGCGACGGCACCGAAATCGACAGGTTCTGCTGCAGCCGCTCGATCGGCCGCACCAGGATCTCCGGCACGACCATCCAGCCGACGCGCCAGCCCGTCATGCAAAAATACTTCGAGAACGAGTTGATCACGAGTGCGTGGTCCGACAGCGCCGCCGCCGTCACCGCCGGAAACGCATAGTCGAGCCCGTGATAGATCTCGTCCGAGATGAAGCGGATCTTGGCGTCTTCGGCCGCCGCGATCAGGCCGGACAGCGCCTCGCGGGACATCATCGTTCCCGTCGGATTGGCGGGGCTGCCGACCAGCACACCCTTCAGCGGCGCCTTGCGATGGGCGGCAAGCAGCGCCTCGCCGGTGAGCGCGTGACGCGTCTCGTTCGTGGTCTCGATCAGCACCGGCTCGCAGCCGAGCGCGGTGAGGATGTGGCGGTACGGCGGATAGCCCGGCACCGTCACGGCGACGCGGTCGCCAGGCTCGAACATCGACAGGAAGGCGAGGATGAAACCGCCCGAGGAGCCCGTCGTCACCACGATCCGCTCGGCGCTGACGTCACAGCCATGGGCATCGCGATAGTGCCGCGCGATGCGCTCGCGCAGGCTGGGGATGCCGAGCGCGGAGGTATAATCGATCCGTCCCGCCTCGAGCGCCGCGTGAGCGGCCGCAATCGCGGTCTTCGGCGCGCCGGCCGCGGGCTGGCCGACCTCCATATGGATGACATGGCCCCCGGCGGCCTCGATTCGGGCCGCCGCGGCCATCACGTCCATGACCATGAACGGGGGAACATCGCTACGGCGGGAGGGCTCGAGCCACTGCCCCAACCGGTTCCTCAATGTCGCATCGTGCATCGATTTCTGCTATTTCGCTGGCGGACCGGCCCGTCCGGTCCGGGAAACGGGGCGCTTGCGCCCCAGACTGGCCGCACTGTACGGCTCATAAGGGGTAAGGCTCATAGGCCATATCGCGTATCCGGTCCGCCGCCAATCCCCAAAACCAATCACGAAACTGCTTGCCAAGATCTCTTGCCAAGACCGCTTGACCAAGACCGCTTGATGTTGCTCCAGATCGCATTGCGCAAAAAGGCCTCCGCCCTCACCGCCGTCGTCACCGCCGCGGCGATCGCTTTGCTGCCGCTCCCGGCGGCGCAGGCACAGCAGAAGGGCCCGCCGGTCCTGCGCGACACCGAGACCGAGCAGTTGCTGCGCGAATATACCCGCCCGATCCTGCGCGCCGCCGGTCTGGAGAAGCAGAACATCCAGATGGTGATCATCAACGACGGCTCGTTCAACGCGTTCGTCGCGGACGGCCGCCGCATCTTCGTCAATTACGGCGCGATCCTCCAATCGGAAACGCCGAACCAGATCATCGGCGTGCTCGCGCACGAGACCGGGCATCTGGCCGGCGGCCATCTGTCCAAGCTGCGCGAGCAGCTCGCCAGCGCCCAGACCCAGATGATCATCGCGATGCTGCTCGGCGCCGGCGCGATCGCCGCAGGCAGCGCCCGCGGCGGCAACGCCGGCAACAACGGCCTCGCCAATGCCGGCGCGGCCGCGATCGCCGGACCGCAGGAGATGATCCGCCGCACGCTGTTGTCCTATCAGCGCCAGCAGGAGGAGAACGCCGACCGCGCCGGCGTGAAATTCCTGACCGCGACCCAGCAGTCGCCGAAGGGCATGTACGAGACGTTCAAGCGCTTCACCAGCGAGAGCCTGTTCGCGGCGCGCGGCGCCGATCCCTATCTCCAGTCGCACCCGATGCCCGCCGAACGCGTCGCCTCGCTCCAGGAGTTCGCCAGCTCCAGCCCCTATTGGGACAAGAAGGACGATCCCGCACTCCAGCTCCGCCACGACATGGTGCGCGCCAAGATCTCCGCCTTCATGGAGCGGCCGGAGACGGTGTACCGTCGCTATCCCCAGACCAACGACAGCTTGCCGGCGCGCTACGCCCGCGCCATCAGCACCTATCTGCACGGCGATCTGCGCAGCGCGCTCGCCCAGGTCGACGCGCTGATCCAGGTCCAGCCGAACAACCCGTACTTCTACGAGGTGCGCGGCCAGGCCCTGCTCGAGAGCGGCAAGCCGGCCGAGGCGATCCCTGCCCTGCGCAAGGCCGTCGCGCTATCGAGCAACTCGCCCCTCATCGAGATGTTACTTGGGCAGGCTCTGGTTGGAACCGATAATAAGGCTTACACCGACGATGCCGTTCGGATTCTCCGCGCCGCGGTGGCGCGGGAGCCCGAGGCGCCGCTCGGCTATACCCAGCTCGCGATGGCCTATGGCCGGAAGGGAGATTATGCCGAGGCGGATCTCGCGTCGGCGCAGGCCGCCTACTTGCGCGGCGACAACAAGACCGCCCGCGAGCTCGCCACGCGCGCGAAAACCCGTTTCGCCGTTGGCACGCCCGGATGGGTCAAGGCCGACGACATCGTGGCAGCCAAGCCGCCGCGCAACTAGCCAGAACGACGCCAGACACCACGACGTCACGACACCGAACTTTGAGCCCGCCGGGACGTTTTCCGAAACCTGCTTTGGATAAGAGGATTTGCCTATGCCTTCGCTGCGTCTGCTTGCTCCCGCGCTGTTTGCGCTCGCCATGTTCGGCGCAGCCGCGCCCGCGTCGGCCGACAGCTTCTCCGATGCCCAGCGCACCGACATCGAGGCGATCATCAAGAACTACCTCGTCACTCATCCCGAGGTGCTCGAGGAGGCGATGACCGAGCTCAGCAAGCGCCAGGCCGCGGCGGAAATCCAGAAGCACGAGGCCAGCATAACGCAGAACGCGGACGCGATCTTCAACTCGCCGCGCCAGGTCGTGCTCGGCAACAAGGAGGGCGACGTCACCTTCGTCGAGTTCTTCGACTACAATTGCGGCTACTGCAAACGCGCGATGGGCGACATGCTCGATCTCATGAAGAGCGATCCGAAGCTGAAGGTCGTGCTGAAGGAGTTTCCGGTGCTGAGCCAGGGCTCCGTCGAGGCCGCCCAGGTCGCCGTCGCCGTGCGCATGCAGGATCCCACCGGCAAGAAATATCTCGACTTCCACCAGAAGCTGCTCGGCGGCCGCGGCGCGGCCGACAAGGCACGCGCGCTGCAGGCGGCCAAGGAGGCCGGACTCGACACCGCGAAAATCGAGAAGGATCTCGCCAGCCCCGAGGTGCGCGCCACCATCGAGGAGAACTTCAAGCTCGCCGAGGCGATGGGCATGAACGGCACGCCGAGCTACGTGATCGGCAAGCAGATCGTGATTGGCGCCATCGGTCTCGAAGGCCTCAAGGAGAAGATCGGCGTTGCCCGCTGCGGCAAGGCAACCTGCTGATCACGCGCTTCACAACTCACGCACGCAACGAGGCCGGCTGAAAAGCCGGCCTTTTTGCTGCGCCAAACAATGGCGCGATCCGGCACAATCATTCATCCGGCGTTCAACAAACAAATGCCGCGGAACCGCCGATGTTCCGGAACAACCGATATCTCCTTTCGTTGTTGGCGCGGGCAATGACGCAAATAAACACGTGAGGAGAATCTAAATGTTGAACCGCTTTATGATCTCTGTTGCCGCGCTTGCACTCGTCGCCGGCACCGGACTGGCGAACGCACAGGGCACCATGAACCGCGAGAGCGGCGGCGCCGGCGCGCAGCCCGCGCAGCAAACACAGCCGTCGGGCGGTGCGGCCGAGCGTGGCTCTATGGGCAAGGACTCTGTGACGAAGGAAAAGGGCACCGTCGGTCAGGCTGGCGGCGCCAGCGCCTCGAAGCCGGGTGCGGCCGCGGAAGACAAGGCGCCCGGCGCGATGAAGGACGAGCGCCCGGGCGGCGCGATGCACAAGAACGCCGCCGAGGACAAGGCCGGCGCGACCAAGGGCCAGCGTACCGACGAACGCGCGCAGGGTCAGATGGACAAGTCGCAGCAGGACAAGTCCAAGAGCATGAGCCAGGATACGACCAAGTCCGGCACCAAGGACCACAAGGACATGAAGGCTGAGGACAACAAGGCCGGCACGTCCACCAAGAGCAATGCCGAGAACCGCCCAGGCTCGGGCACCTCGACCGACATGAAGGCCGAGGGCAAGAGTTCGACCTCGTCCTCGACGACGGTCGGCCAGGCCGGCGCTGCCGCCAAGCTCTCGACCGAGCAGCGGACCCAGATCACGTCCGTGATCCGCGAGGAGCGCGTGGCCCCCGTGACCAACGTGAACTTCTCGATCGCGGTCGGCACCCGCGTGCCGCGCGAGGGTATCGAGCTGCATGCCCTGCCGTCCCGCGTCGTGTCGATCTATCCGGAGTGGCGCAGCTACCGCTACGTTCTGGTCCGCGAGCAGATCGTGATCATCGATCCGAATACCTATGAGATCGTCGCGATCCTCGACGTCTAAGGCCGGATGACGGCAACCTCAGGGGCGGGCAGCGATGCCCGCCCCTTTGCGTTCGGCCGACAGCCATGCTTTTGACTGGTTAACAAGCAATTTCCGTAGCTTCCGCACAGGTTTTTGCACCCCGGATGAGGTGCCTGAAGGCCTCTGGGAGGTCCTTCAAGGCTTCCCCTAGGGCGCTTTGTTACCTATAACCCCGCCACGCCGAAACACCTCTTACGGGATTGGAATGGCCGAACCAGCAACCGACACGATCCTCGTTCTCAACGGGCCGAACCTCAACATGTTGGGGACGCGCGAGCCCGAAAAGTATGGTCACGCGACCTTGGCCGACGTCGAGGCGCTGTGCCGGGAGACGGCGGCATCATTCGGTCTCAAGGCCGACTGCCGTCAATCCAACCGCGAGGGCGAGTTGATCGACTTCATCCACGAAGCGCATGCGCGCAAGATGAAGGGCATCATCATCAATGCCGGCGGCTATTCGCACACCTCGATCGCCCTGCACGATGCGCTGCTCGCTGTGCAGATCCCGACGGTCGAAGTGCACGTGACCAACATCCACGCCCGCGAGAGCTTCCGTCATCACTCCTACACCGCGCGCGCGGCCTTCGCCTCGCTCTGCGGTTTCGGCATCGAGGGCTACCGCCTCGCCATCCAGGGCCTTGCCGCCAAGCTCGGCCTCAAGCCCAAAGCCTGACGCTCCCTCCTCACACAGAACATTCGGATCAAGAACATGGCGCGCCAGCCAGACGACAAAGCAGCCGCAAAGTTTTCCAGCGAGGATTCCGCGCTCGTCCGCGAGCTCGCCCTGCTGCTCGATGAGACCAGCCTCACCGAGATCGAGATCGAGCGCGCGGGCCTGCGCCTGCGCGTCGCCCGCAACATCAGCGTTGCCGCGACCATGCCGATGCCGGTCGCTGCCGCTGCCGCCGGCCTGCCGGTGGCCACGGCCGCGCCCGCTGTTGCCGCGGCGGCCGACCTGTCGAAGCATCCCGGCGCCGTCACCTCGCCGATGGTCGGCACCGCCTACTGGGCGCCGGAGCCCGGCGCCAAGCCGTTCATCGAGGTCGGCAGCAAGGTCTCGGTCGGTCAGACGCTGCTGATCATCGAAGCCATGAAGACCATGAACCAGATCCCCTCGTTGCGCGCCGGCACGGTGACGCAGATCCTGGTCGAGGACGGCCAGCCGGTCGAGTTCGGTGAGCCGCTCGTCATCATTGAGTAACGGCCAGGGCAGCTCAGCTGCCCCCGTCGCATTTCGCGCGCCAGTCCCTTAAGGACATCATGTTCGACAAGATCCTCATAGCCAATCGCGGCGAGATCGCCCTTCGCATCCTCAGGGCCTGCAAGGAGCTCGGGATCGCGACCGTCGCTGTGCACTCCACCGCCGACGCCGACGCGATGCATGTACGCCTGTCGGATGAGAGCGTGTGCATCGGACCGCCGCCGTCCAAGGACAGCTATCTCAATGTGCCCGCGCTGCTCGCGGCCTGCGAGATCACCGGGGCGGACGCCGTGCATCCCGGCTACGGCTTCCTGTCCGAGAACGCGCGCTTCGCGGAAATCCTCTCCGAGCACAATCTGCATTTCATCGGCCCCAAGGCCGAGCATATCCGCCTGATGGGCGACAAGATCGAGGCCAAGAAGACCGCCAAGAAACTCGGCATCCCCGTGGTGCCCGGCTCCGACGGCGCGGTCGGTCCCGACGACGATGCGGTGGGGATCGCCAGGAAGATCGGCTTCCCGGTGCTGGTGAAGGCGGCGGCGGGCGGCGGTGGCCGCGGCATGAAGGTCGCGCACAGCGAGGCCGACCTCCTGATGGCGCTGTCGACGGCGGCCAATGAGGCCAAATCCGCCTTCGGCGATGCGTCCGTCTACCTCGAAAAATATCTCCAGAAGCCGCGCCATATCGAGATCCAGATCCTCGGCGACGGCCGCGGCGGCGCGATCCATCTCGGTGAGCGCGATTGCTCGCTGCAGCGCCGCCACCAGAAGGTCTGGGAGGAAGGCCCCTCGCCCGTCCTGTCCGCCGCCGCGCGCGCCAAGATCGGCGAGACCTGTGCGAAGGCGATGCGCGAGATGAAATATCTCGGCGTCGGCACCATCGAGTTCCTGTTCGAGGACGGCGAGTTCTACTTCATCGAGATGAACACCCGCATCCAGGTCGAGCATCCCGTCACCGAGAGCATCACCGACATCGACCTCGTGCTGGAGCAGATCCGCATCGCCGCCGGCGGCGAGCTGCCGGCGAGGCAGGAGGAAGTCCAGGTCATCGGCCACGCGATCGAATGCCGCATCAACGCCGAAAATCCGGTGACCTTCCGCCCCTCGCCCGGCCGGATCCTGCAATATCATCCGCCCGGGGGCCTCGGCGTCCGGATCGATTCCGCCGTCTACCAAGGCTACACGATCCCGCCTTATTACGACTCGCTCGTCGGCAAGCTGATCGTGCACGGCAAGACGCGCGCCGAATGCCTGATGCGGCTGCGCCGGGCGCTGGACGAAATGGTGGTCGAAGGCATCGAGACCACGCTGCCGCTGTTCCGCGCGCTGGTGCGCGAAGACGACATCATCAACGGCGACTACCACATCCACTGGCTGGAGCAGTACCTGGCCGGCAAGGCGGAACCCGCTGCGAAATAGTCTTCCCGCCCCGTGGAACCCTCTCGCCCCAATCGCGTTCTGGACGGTTGGGCAGTTCCAAGGGGGCGTTTTGAACTCCACCGGCGTAACAGGGCGAGACCGTCGTGACCGCTGAGGCGCAGCGGCGGCGCGCATTTTGGCAGATCCTGCTGTTCGCTGCGGGCCTTCTGGTGCTGACTGTGATCAGCGCCGGCTCCGTCTATCTCGTCAACAAGGCGCGGGAAGACAGCAAATCGGTCGTCCACACCATCGAGGTGGAGAACCAGATCAACACCCTGCTGCTCGAAGTCCGACGCGCCGAGAGCAGCGCCCGCGGCTTTCTCCTGACGCAAGGACCGGATTTCCAATCGGATCACGAGAAGGCCGTCGCGGCGATCATTCCGGCGCTCGACAAGCTCACGCGCCAGATCGGCGACAATCCGGCGCAACGCGACAGCATCGAGAAGCTGAGCGCGGCGATCGAGACCCGGCTCGACCAGTTCTCGCGCGAGATGAATTTCGTGAAGCAGGGCCAACCCGACAAGGCCACGGCGCTGATCCGCGAGGCCGCCGCCGGCAACACCACAACCACGATCAGCAACCTGGCCAACGCGATGACCCGCGAAGAGGAACGACTGTTCCGGATTCGCACCGCCAACTCCGACCAGAGCCAGACGCTGGCCGCGTCGATGACCGGCATCGGCTCCGGCCTCGTCGTGGTGCTGGCCCTGATCTCGATCTGGCTGGTGCGGCGCTCGGCCCGCGCCCGTGACGAGGCCGAAATGCGCCTGCGCGATGCCAACGTCAACCTGGAGACCGTCGTCGACGAGCGTACGGCAGACCTGCGCGAGGCCAACAACGAAATCCAGCGCTTTGCCTATATCGTCAGCCACGATTTGCGCTCGCCGCTCGTCAACATCATGGGCTTCACCAGCGAACTCGAAGAACTCGGCGGCGACATTTTCCGCCGCATCGGCAGCCTTACCCGCGTCCCGGCCGACGGGCCACCCCTGGCCCCCGGCGAGATCGCGCTCGAAGGCCCCGACCAGCAGCTTTCAGCGGACTTTTCCGAGGCGCTCGGCTTCATCAAATCGTCGATCGCCAAGATGGACCGGCTGATCTCGGCGATCCTCAACCTCACCCGCGAGGGCCGGCGCGAATTCCAGCCGGAGAAGATCGACATCCGCGAGTTTGTCGAGGCCATCGTGTCGACACTGGCGCATCAGGCGGTGGAAGCGCAGGCCGAGATCCACATCGCGCCCCTGCCGAATATCGTCAGCGACCGCCTTGCGCTGGAGCAGATCTTCTCCAATCTGATCGACAACGCGATCAAATATCTCAAGAGCGGGGAGCCCGGAGAGATCAGAATTCGCGGGCGCACCAAGCTCGGCTACGCTATCTTCGAGATCAGCGACAACGGCCGCGGCATCGATCCAAAAGATCATCAGCGGATTTTCGACCTGTTCCGGCGCGCGGGAACCCAGGATAAGCCCGGACAGGGCATAGGTCTTGCACATGTGCGTGCACTTGTGCGCCGTCTCGGCGGCACCATGTCGGTATCGTCGGAACTGAACGCGGGCAGCACATTCACGATCACGCTGCCCGTCGCCTGGAACGCCAGCAACCGGAACGTAGATCGATGACGCAGCCTGTTACCATCATCATGATCGAGGACGACGAGGGGCACGCCCGGCTGATCGAGCGCAACATCCGTCGCTCCGGCGTCAACAACGAGATCATCCCGTTTGGCAACGGCACCGACGCGATGAGACACCTGTTCGGCGCCGACGGCAGCGGGCTTTCCCAGAAGGGAAATGCCCTCCTGATCCTGCTCGACCTCAACCTGCCCGACATGAGCGGGATCGACATTTTGAAGCAGATCAAGGAAAACAGTCATCTCAAGGCATCGCCCGTAGTCGTCCTCACGACCACAGACGACTCCCAGGAGATCAAGCGCTGCTACGAGCTCGGCTGCAACGTCTACATCACCAAACCCGTCAACTACGAGAATTTCGCCAACGCCATCCGGCAACTCGGGCTGTTCTTCTCGGTCATCCAGGTCCCGCCCGCCGCCACATGAACCAGAGAACGCCGACACTGCTGTATATCGACGACGACGACGCGCTCGCGCGCCTGGTCGACCGCGGCCTGACGCGGCGCGGCTACAGGGTCGTTCATGCCGCGAGCGGCGAGGAAGGCCTCGAGCACATCCGCCGCGCCGGCGCCCAGGACAGCATCGAAAGCGGCATCGACGTCGTTGCGCTCGACCAGTACATGCCGGGTCTCGACGGCCTCGAGACGCTGGAGCAGATCATGGCGATCCCGGGCGCCCCACCCGTGGTGTTCGTCACCGCCTCGCAGGATTCCAGCATCGCGGTCACCGCGCTGAAGGCGGGCGCGGCCGATTACCTCGTCAAGGACGTCAAGGGCGACTTCATCCCCCTGCTTCACGTCGCGGCGGAGGGCGCGCTGCGCCAGGCCGAATTGCAGAATGCGCGCGAGGAGGCCGAAGCCGAGATCCACGCCTCGCGCGACCGCTATGCCGCGCTCGCCGCCGAGCGCGAGATGCTGCTGCGTGAGGTCAATCACCGCGTCGGCAATTCGCTCCAGATCATCGCCTCGCTGCTGCATCTTCAGGCGAGCTCCGCCGGGCAGGAAGAGGTCAAGGCCGCGCTGACCAACGCGATGGGCCGCGTCGCCGCGGTCGCGCAGGTGCACCGCCGCCTCTACACCTCGCAGGACCTCAAGAGCGTCGTCCTGAACCAGTACCTGGACTCGCTGCTCGAGGACCTGCGCCGTTCGGCCGAAGGTAACCGGATGTCGCGCCTGACGCTGAAGGCCGAGCCGATCGAGATCGATCCGGACCGCGCGGTCGCCGTCGGCATCATCGTCAACGAGCTGGTGATGAACGCGGTGAAATACGCCTATCCCGACGGGGCCGGCCCGATCCATGTCGAGCTGACCCTGCAGGACGAGAATCTGCTGCTGGCGATTGCCGATGACGGCGTCGGCGACAACGTCAAGGCCGATCCGCGCTCCACCGGCATGGGCCAGCGCATCGTCGCGGCCATGGCCACCAAGCTCGACGCCTCGGTCGAGCGCGATCCCGCCCACAGCGGAACCCGCATCTTGCTGAGGTTCCCCCGCATACCCGTCGCGCCCGGCAAGAGCAACAGCGCCGCCGCGAGCTGACCCGCGCCCCCATCGCAACCGCATTGCGATCCTGCTATTGTTGCACCATGACTTCGCGCGACTCCGCTTCGTCTGAAATTACGCCGGCCGTGCTGCTGCGCGCCTATGCCTGCGGCATCTTTCCGATGGCCGAGAGCGCCGACGATCCGACCCTGTTCTGGGTCGAGCCGGAATTGCGCGGCGTCATCCCGCTCGGCGGATTCCGCGTGGCCTCGCGGCTCGCGCGCACCGTGCGCTCGGATGGGTTTCGCGTGACCGTCAACACCGCGTTCAAGGCCACGATTGCCGGCTGCGCCGCGCCGCAGGCCGGGCGCGAGGACACCTGGATCAACAAGCGCATCCGCGACCTCTATGGCGGCCTGTTCGAGCTCGGCCATTGCCACAGCGTCGAGGCCTGGCAGGGGGACGACCTCGTCGGCGGGCTCTACGGCGTGAGCCTGGGACGTGCCTTCTTCGGCGAGAGCATGTTTCACACCGCGCGCGATGCCTCGAAGGTCGCGCTGGTGCACCTGGTTGCGCGGCTCATCCACGGCGGTTTCGAGCTGCTCGACACGCAATATGTCACCGAGCATCTGAAGAACTTCGGCGCGGTCGAGATTCCGCGGCGACGCTACACCGCGCTGCTCGACAAGGCGCTGGCGGGCGAGCCCGGCGATTTCCTCAAGCTCTCGCCCGGCGAGGCGATCTCCGGCGCACGCGCGCTCGAGATCATCGCCTCGCGGCAATAGTCGATAGCCGGCTTAGCGACCTAGCGGCCGAACCCGGGGATACCGAACAGGCCTGGCCGCTGCTCCGGTGGCGGCGGCGGTGCCGGTTGCTGCTGCTGGATCGGCGGCAATGGCTGCGGCGGACGCTGCTGCACGGCCTGCTTGGGCGCGGCCTTCTTCTGCGCGGGCGGCGGCGGCGCAGCCGGCTTGGTCGCGGGATCCGGTGCAGCCGTCGCAATGGTCTGCTGCGGCTCTTTGCAGTCGGTCAGCCAGATGTCGTAGATCGGATGCTCGACGCCGTGCAGGCCGGGGCTTGCCGCGTACATCCAGCCCGAGAAGATCCGCTTCACCTCGCCCTGCAAGGTGATCTCGTCGACCTCGACGAAGGCGTCGGTGTTGGCAGCTTCCGTCGCCGGCCGCGTGTAGCAGGCGTCGGTCTTGACCCGCAGCGCGCCGAACTGGACGGTCTCGCCGATATCCTCGTCGAAATTGATGATGCGTCCGGTGATCTTGTCGAGGCCGGAGAAGGTCGCCTTCTTGTTCACGATCTTCTGGGCCGGCGGCTCGGTCACGACCTCGTCGCCCGGCTGCAGGCTCGCCGGCGTCTGCGGCACGGCACCGCCCGGCCCGCCCTTCTGCTGGGGCTGGCGCTGACCGGGCGCGCCCGGCTGGGGGGCGCCTGGCGGCGCGACCGCCACGGGCGGCGGCTGGTTCGGCGGAGCGACGGTGGAGCCTGGCGGCGGCGCCAAAGGCTGGGTCTCGACCGGCCCCGGCATGACATTGCCCTGACGTCCGGGCGGCGGCGCCATCGGACGCGATGGCAGCACGCGGCCCTGCGGCGGCAGCTCGGGGACCTCCTCGTCGTCGTCGGGCACCTGCGGCTGCGGCTGTCCGCGCGGAATGCTGCCGGGCGGCCGCAGCGGCGGCGGATCGGAGAAGATCGTGCCGATCTGCGCCTGTGCGGGCGTCGCAGCCGTGAGCGCAGTGGCGGCCAGAAGCGCCGCAAGACCTGTCAGGGTAAGGGTTCGAACCATCTTCTCGCGCGGCTTCAACAGCGAATCGGGCTTGCTGGACATTCTACAGGGGATACCGCCGCTCGCAGGCCATCCGGTTAACACGCCGAATACGGCGGGGAAAGGGCGGCATTCCTGCCCTGCCCGGCCCCGGCTGGCCAGACCGCCGGCCGAATGGGATAGTCGGACGACCCTTCCCCGGGGGCCGAGGCGGGTCCCGCCCCCCGAACACGCCGTCCAACGATAAACAGAAGCCCCAAGGTCGCTCCCCCATGCCCGTTGTGCTCGATCCCGATGCCGCCGCCGTCTACATGGCCTTCCAGGAGGCCGGCCGCCCCGCCTACGAGACCCTGACCGCAGCGGAAGCGCGCGCCTATTACGCCCAGGCGCGCTTTGCCACCAACCCCGAGCCGCCCGAACTTGCCCGCGTTGCTCCGCTAGCGATCCCGGCGCCGCACGGCACCATCCCGGCCCGCATCTACGTGCCGAAGGACCCGCGCCGGCACGACGGCCTGTCGCCGGCGCTGGTGTTCTTCCATGGCGGCGGCCGGGTGATCGGCGATCTCGACTCCCATGACGTCGTCTGCCGCCAGCTTGCCGTCGAAGCCGCGCTGATCGTGATCTCGGTCGACTACCGCCTCGCGCCCGAGCACAAATTTCCCGCCGCGGCCGATGATGCGATCGCCGCGACCAAATGGATCGCCGCGAATGCGCGCGAGCTCGGCATCGACGCCTCCCGTCTCTCGATCGGCGGCGACAGCGCCGGCGGCAATCTCGCCGCGGTCGTCGCGCTCGCTGCGCGCGATGGCAACGGCCCCGCGATCGCCGGCCAGATCCTCATCTACCCGGCCGTCGATTTCGCCATGACGCACGGCTCCCACAGCGAGCCCGAGACCAGCGTGCTGCTGACCCATTCGGTGATCCGGTGGTTCCGTGACCATTACCTCAACGGCACCGCCGACATCCACGACTGGCGCGCCTCGCCGGCGCGCGCGGAAAACCTTGCCGGCCTGCCGCCCGCTTATGTGCTGACCGCCGGTGCCGATCCCCTGCGTGACGAAGGCGACGAATATGCCGCGCGCCTGAAGCAGGCCGGCGTCAGCGTGACCTACAAGCACTTTCCCGGCCAATTCCATGGCTTCTTCACCATGGGCAAGTTGTTGCGAGAGGCCAATGTCGCGGTCAGCGAGATCGGCGCGTGGTTGAAGGGATTGGGCTAACGACGCCGTTGCGCATGGCTTCCAATCTTCAAACGATCTTCGCCATTCCCCTGCGCGGGCTGACATGGCTCGGCGACCAGGGCACGCGCGCCGTGGCAGCCATCGCCTTCATCGCGGTTGCGGTGCCGCCGCTCGGCGCGCTGCTGCGCCCCTACGTCACCGAAGCGATCTTCCTTCTGCTCTGCATCTCCTTCATGCGCGTCGACCTGGCGGCGCTCTACGGACATCTGCGCCGGCCGGCCCTGGTCGCGGCAGCCACGGCCTGGACCACGATCGGCGTGCCGCTGATCGTCGGGCTGCTCGCACATGTAAGCGGGCTCGACAGAAGCTCGCCCGGCCTCTTCCTCGCGCTGATGCTGCAGGGCATGGCCTCGCCGATGATGGCGGCCCCGGCGCTCGCAGCGCTCATGGGTCTCGATGCGACGCTTCCCCTGGTCGCGCTGGTGACCGCCACCGCGCTGGTGCCTTTCACGGCCTCGTTGTTCGCAAGCCTGTTTCTCGGCGGCATGCTCAGCATCTCGCCGCTTACGCTTGGCCTCAAGCTGCTCGGAATTCTCGCGGCGTCGCTGCTGGCCGCGACCGTCATCCGCCGCTTGTTCGGCACCGAGACGATCCAGCGCCACAAGCGTCCGATCGACGGCATCAACATCGTCATCCTGCTGGTGTTCGCCTCGGCGGTGATGGGCGACGTCGCAGCCGACTTCCTCGCCGCCCCCCTGTTCACGATCGGTGTCGCGCTGCTCGCCTTCGCGGTCTATTTCACCCTGCTCACCGTCACGACGCTGATCTTCCGCCGCGTCGGCTATGAGCGCGCCTTCGCGATCGGCCTGATGGTGTCACAGCGCAATCTCGGGCTGATGCTGGCCGCGACCGCGGGCGCACTGCCGGCCACAACCTGGCTCTACTTCGCGCTCACGCAGTTTCCAATTCATCTTGCGCCCTACCTGCTGACGCCGATCGCGCGCCGGCTGACGGCACACGCAGGTACCTCCGGCCGGGCAGCTGCAGATAGCCCGACCTAGGCATGTGCTCATAGATCCGGGGATGTCTGCTTTCGAGGGTGAACGGGACAGGCGGTCCCACTCTCGGAACTTCACACCCTGTGCCCCAGAGCGGCCATCAAGGAGTGGCGGCTTACGCTCGCTGGCGCTCAGGCGGGGTACTCCCGCCAACATGCGTCAATCCGCCACATAACCCCGGAGGATGATTCTCCCCGAGCGATGCGAACGCTATCCAACGTTGCCTGCGGCTTGGTCGTCGCGTGCCACCCAGAGGCGGGTTTGGAGGAAGTCGTGTTCCGTCCCGATGCTCATGGCATCGCACATTCTCAGCTCACTGCTTTCGGCCAATGGTGTGAGGCCCGAACGGGGCAGCGGCTGAGCGATCACGCTGCGATGGACCGCTTCTCGGTGGAGGATTTCCACAGCTTCTGGCGTCTCTTCCTTGAGTGGTCCGACGTGCCGCGGGACGGTGCAGCCGAGCCCGTCTGCGTCGGCGATGCCTGCGAGACCGCGCGCTTCTTCCCGGATCTTCGTCTCAACTACGCCGAGTGCCTCCTCGCCGGCAGTCCCGGCCAGCCGGTCCTGACAGCCTGCCACGCTGACGGCAGCCGCGACCGGTTCACGCGTGGCGCGTTGCGCGTCGCGGTTGATCGATTGGCAAAGTCGTTGCAGCGGCTCGGTGTGCGCCGCGGCGACCACGTCGTGGCAATCGCACGCAACAATGCCGAGGCGGTCATTGCCTGTCTGGCGACCGCCGCGATTGGCGGGACTTTTGCCAGCTGCGCGCCGGAGATGGGCGTACCCGCTATCCTGGCGCGGTTCGCCCCTCTCGAGGCCGTGGTGCTCTTCGGCTGCCTTCGAGCGGAGCGATGGGATGCGGGAATTCCGGTCGCCGAGCGCGTCCTCGAAACGGCGGCCGGCCTGCCGAGCCTCGCGGCGATCATTGCGCTGGACGATGGCTCGCTGGACGTCGATGAGGGGACGGCACCTCTGCACAGGCTTGCCGATCTGCTCGGTGATGATGATGGTGGCGAGATTGGGCCAAGCTGGCCTCGTCACCCGTTCAACCATCTGCTGTTCACGATGTTCTCTTCGGGCACCACGGGCCCGCCAAAATGCATTCAGCACGGCGCCGGGGGCACCTTACTGGAGCATCTGAAGGAGCACCGGTTGCACTGTGATCTCAGCCACGGCGACAGGCTGTTCTTCCAAACCTCCTGCGGTTGGATGATGTGGAACTGGCAGCTCTCGGCGCTGGCGTCCGGCGTCGAGATAGTCCTCTACGACGGGCCGCTCGCAGCGGCGGACACGTTCTGGCGGATTGTTGCCGAGGAACGTGTGACCGTGTTCGGCACCAATCCCGCCTATCTGCACTTCTGCGAGGAGAAGGGTTTCTCCCCGGGGCGGGTGCTCGACCTTTCTGCCCTGCGCACCATGCTCTCGACCGGCTCGATCCTCTATCCCCGCCAGTACGACTGGGTCAGCAGCAAAGTGAAGTCGTCGATGCCGCTGCAGTCGATCTCAGGCGGCACGGACATCATCGGCTGCTTCGTCCTTGGCAATCCGAATCTGCCGGTCCATCGCGGCGAGGCACAGTGCCGCAGCCTCGGCCTCGATGTCCGCTCGCTGCCACCGCCCGACGATCCGCGGGCGAAGATAGGCGAATTGGTCTGCGCCAACCCTTTCCCCTCGCGGCCCCTCGGCTTTCACGGCGATGCCGACGGCACCCGCTTCCACGCCGCCTACTTTGCTCAGAACCCCGGCTATTGGACCCATGGCGATCTGATCGAGGCCACGCCTCATGGGGGCTGGCGCTTGCATGGTCGTTCAGACGGCGTCCTCAATGTGCGCGGCATCCGCATAGGGACCGCGGAGATCTACCGCATCCTCGATGACGTCGGCGGGATCGTCGAGGCGATGGCGGTCGAGCAACAAGCGGAAGACGAGCCAGGCGGCACACGCATGGTTTTGTTGCTCGTGTTGCGCGAAGGCGTGGTGCTCGACAGCGCTCTCGCCAAGCACATCCGCTCCGAGCTTGCACGCTGCGGCTCGCCGGCCTTCGTGCCGGCGCGTATCGCACAGGTCGACGCGCTTCCTGTTAAATCGCAGCCCGGGATGCGGTGAACGGCCGCCCTGTACGGAATCGCGACGCCCTGCAGAATGCCGAATGCCTTGAGGCCATTGCCAACCATCCGGTTCTGCGAGCGCCTCCGACCGCCAGTGTGTCTCGGGAGCCGACCCCGGTCTGTGGAGTGCTCCCAGACGTTGAGCAGCTGCGGAAAGACCTGCAGGCGATCTGCCAGCGCGTGCTGGACCTGGCTCCCATCGGCTGGTCCGATAATCTTCTGGACCTCGGCGCGGACTCGCTGGCCATAGTCAGCCTGCTCCTGGAGATCGAGAGCTATGCAGGGCATCCGGTGCCACTTTCGGCCTTTCTGCGGGCGCCGTCGATCGAAGGCCTGATCGCGGTCCTCTCCGGCGCGGAGGCAATGACGGCCCAGCAGCTTGGCCGGTCGGGCCTGCACGTCCGTGCCCTCGGTCCGGAGGACGTGGAGCCGGTCTGCCGCTTTCTTGAGGAATCGTTTCGCGGGGCGGGCATCGATGCCACGAAATGGCGCCGTCTGTTCGATCATGGCTGGTCGGATCACACCCGCGGCTTCATGCTTTTCGACGGCAACGCCTTGGTTGGATTCATCGGGGCAGTTGCTGCCCGGCGGCAGGTGAACGAGGAGGCAGTCCTCGTCTGCAATCTGTCCTCTTGGGTTGTACGCGCGCAGTACCGCGGCTGGGGCATGGCGCTGCTCGCATCAATGCTGGATGACGCGAACGCCACATACACGTGCTTCACTCCACAGCCGTCGTCTTGGGCCGCCCTCATCGCACAGCGTTTCAAACCGCTGGACTCGCAGCGCATCGCCATACCGCCATTGCTACAGGCCGCGACCTTGTTCGGCTCGACCCGGCCGATGATCAGCTTCGATCCGGCCGTGATCCGCGAGAGACTGACCAGCCACCAAAGCCAAATCTTCGACGATCACGCGGCGTATGATTGCCTGCAGCTCATCGTCGTCGACGGGCCTGATTACGCCTATCTCGTGGTGAAGCGCCGCGATCAGCGTCTTGCAGCAAGTCGATTGGGACGACTGGCACGGTTTCTGCCGCTCAAAATCCCCTATTCGGACATTCTGCATTGTAGTGCGCCGGTTCTGTTGTTGCGGCATCTCGAGCGCGTCAAGCTGGCGATCTTGCGCCGGCAGCGAACGGTGGCGCTCGTCGCGGAGGCGCGAATCTTTCCGGTCCCACCACGAGGCATGATGCTCCCGATGATCACGTGCTTCCGTTCCCCGTTGATCGCCGACGGCGAGCTCGACAGGCTGTATTCGGAAATCGTACTCCTGCCCATCTGAAGGCGGACATTCGCTTTGCGCATTGTCGACGTCCGCTTTCGTGGCAACGCCGACCTCGCTATCACGCACGCGCGCGGCACATTTACGAGCACACCACCTACCCCGTCCGCGCCGCGCGCCGCAACGCCTGCGGCGGCTGGCCGAACGCGCGGATGAAGGCGCGCCGCATCCGTTCGGGGTCGCGGAATCCGGTCGCCTCCGCAACGAGCTCGATCGCCTCGCGCGAGGATTGCACGCGCTCGCGCGCGACCTCGATCCGCAGCCGCTCGATCGCTTTCGACGGCGTCGTGCCGGTCTCGGCGGCAAAGGCGCGGGCAAAGTGCCGCGCACTCATGCCGGCGCGATCGGCGAGCTCCTCCACCGTGAGCGGCGCGTCGAGATTTTCGCGGGCCCAGGACAACAGCGCACCGAACCGGCCGTTCGGCGCCTTCAACTCCAGCAGCGATGAGAATTGCGACTGGCCGCCGCTGCGGCGATGATAGAGCACGAGTTGGCGCGCGGCCGCCTGCGCGATCTCCTCGCCATGGTCCTCCGTGACCATCGCCAGCGCGAGGTCGATGCCCGCCGTGATGCCTGCCGACGTCCACACATTGCCGTCGCGGGTAAAGATCTGGTCCGGCTCGAACTTCACCTTGGGATAGCGCGCGACGAAATCGCGTGTGCGGCCCCAATGCGTGGTGGCGCGGCGTCCGTCGAGCAGACCCGCTTCGGCGAGTACATAGGCGCCCGAGCAGACGCTGGCGACCCGAACGCCGCGCCGCGCCAGCCGCTGCACGAAGGCACGCGTGACCTCGCAGCGCGCGGCATCCGCTACACCCGCGCCGCCCGCGATGACGAGTGTCGTGATGGCGTTCGCCGATTTGAAATCACGCGCCATCATCTCGACGCCCGAGGAGCTGCGCACCGGTCCCGCATTCATCGCCAGCACCCGCAGCGCAAGCGGCTTGCCGGCGCAGCGTGCTGCGACCTCGAACACCGAGATCGGGCCCGCCGCATCGAGCAACTGGAAATCCGGGAAGATCAGAATGCCGATCATGGTTATGTCCGAAATTGAGGGAATTATGACATTTTGGACAGAAGGGCATCATGCCAGTGTGCCCGCGTCAAGCCCATGATTGGAGGATCTCCCGATGTCGTCCCCGCTCCAGATCGGACTTCTGGTGTTTCCGCGCGTCACCCAGCTCGACTTCACCGGCCCCTTGCAGGTGTTCTCCGCCGTTCCCGGCGCCAAGCTGCATCTGATCTGGAAGCGGATCGAGCCGGTGCCGAGCGATTCCGTGCTGACATTGACGCCCACCACGACATTCGCCGACTGCCCGCAGCTCGACGTGATCTGCGTGCCTGGCGGCGGCGGCACCAGCGATCTGCTCAATGACGAAGCGGTGCTGGATTTCCTGCGCAGGCAGGCCGAAGGCGCCAGGTACGTCACCTCGGTCTGCACGGGGGCACTGGTGCTCGGCGCCGCCGGCCTGCTCAAGGGCTACCGCGCCGCCACCCATTGGAGCGCGATGGAGATGCTCGGCCAGTTCGGCGCAACGCCGACCAAGACGCGCGTCTGCATCGACCGCAACCGCGTCACCGGCGGCGGCGTCACCGCCGGGATCGATTTCGCGCTGACGCTGGTGTCGATCCTGGTCGACCGCACCACGGCGGAAGCGATCCAGCTCCAGATCGAATACAACCCCGCCCCGCCGTTCACGTCCGGCTCGCCCGACACCGCGCCCGCCGAGGTGCTGGCCTTGCTGAGAGAGCGCGGCGCCGCAAATCAGGCCCGCCGCCTCGAGGCGGTCAAACGCGCGGCTGAACGGGTCATCTGATTCCACGCAATCAGTCTCGTGTCCCGGACGCGCTGCAGCGCCTCTTTGCGCTGCGGCGCTGAGCCGGGACCCAGATTGCGGCCCCTGGGTCCCGGCTCAGCGCCGCAGCGTTACACGCTGCACCGCGTCCGGGACACGCAACTCATCCCAACAGAAAAAGGCCGCTCGGTTTCCCAAGCGGCCTTTCCTGTCTTACGGCGGCTGCACATTTCATCGGGCGATTTCGGAACTTCCAGACCGGGGGCCTATCTCCCAATCGAGTCCTGGTCGGCGGCCGCTGCATTTCGGGACAGTCGCGAACTGTTGCCCGAACCGAACGCGATGGTCTCCCATCTCCGTAAGATGGGACCATTGAGCCGCATCGCCGGCGCGAACACAACGGCCGCGCAGCCGGCATCCCCGCTGTTCCCGTTGTCCACAGCGGGATCAGCCGGATGCGCCTGCATCCAATCCGAAGATGACGATTCGACGAAGGCTGGAAGCCTAGCCGGGGGTCCAGGGCTGATAGTCGCCGGTCGCCTTCGGCCGCTTGCCGCCGGCGAGCGTCGAGCCCGAGGGGCGGTAGGCGTTGGCCGTGCCCGTGAGATTCGGCTGGTGCGGCTTTTCCCACTCGCGCGGCTGGTAGTTGTCCTGCGTCGGCGGCACGTCGACGACGTGATGGATCCAGCCGTGCCAGGACGGCGGGATCCGGCTCGCTTCCGCATAGCCGTTATAGATCACCCAGCGCCGCTCGAAGCCGAGCGTCGGGTCGATCGCCCCGCCGCGGGTGCGATAATAGAGATTGCCCTGCTCGTCCTGACCGACCAGCTCGCCGTATCGCTTGGTCCAGAGCTGGGTGCCAAACGTCTGGCCACTCCACCAGGTGAAAAACTTGAGGAAGAACTGTTTCATGCGGCAAGGGCCCTGCTTCGTCGGGTCCTGATGCCATCCGGTCACGGAAATGTCCAGTTCGGCGGCTGCGGCCGTGCCCCACGCGAACGTCGGAGCGCGGCAGCGCCGCCGCAAAGCTGACGCGATCCGTTCATGCCGGGTACAGCGACCGCGTGAAAATCTCCCCTTCACACGCGCACACCCGCGTGAATCCAGGAACCTCCGCCCTTTCAAGGGGTTTGCTCCCTGGAAAAGGAGTTTGAACATGAACAGTCTGAGAGTTCTAGGCGCGGCGGCAGCCCTGGCGCTGGTCCTTCCGATGGCGACACCGAGCTTCGCGCAGGGCCGTGGCGGTGGCCATTTCGGCGGCGGGGGCGGTGCTCACTTCGGCGGTGGCGGCGGCGCTCACTTCGGCGGCGGTGGCGGCGGCGCCCGAATGGGCGGGGGCGGCTTCAGCGCCGGTCCACGGATCGGCGGTGGCGGCGGCAATTTTGCGGCTGGCGCAGTGGCGCGTCCCGGCCTCGGCACTGCTCCGTCGTTCAGCGGTGGCGGTGGCCGCAACTTCGCAGCCGCCGGCAGCAACTGGCAGGGCGGTGGCGGCAATTGGAACGGCGGCTGGCGTCATCATCATCGCGGCGGGTTCTGGCCCGGTTTCGCGGCAGGTGCTGCTATCGGCGGCCTCGGCTCATACGCCTATTATGGCGGCGGGTATTACAACGATCCCTACTACTACGGCGACGACAGCTACTACGACGAGCCGTCGGTGGCGGTCGTTCCCGACAGCGGCGGCGATTCCGCGGGCTACTGCGCGCAGCGCTACCGCTCCTACGACCCGGCGTCGGGCACCTATCTCGGTTATGACGGCCTGCGTCATCCCTGCCCGTAACCGCATCTGCAATGCTTGACAGAAACGGCGTCGCAGTGATGCGGCGCCGTTTTCGCGTGTGCTCCGCTTTCACCAGTTGCGCGTGCACCTGTTCCCGCGACGATATGTACAAGTCGACGCAAACGGACCTTTATTCACCGCACCGTGCATATCTACCCTGATCCAATCCAAAATTGACCCGACCCACGATTCGCGGATATCACCAATGCGGGGACTTCGATCTACTGGGAAAGGTCATGCCGCGTATTCTCGTGGTAGATGACGATCCGATGGTCGGCGCGACCATCGAGGTCCTTCTCCAACGTCAGGGCTTCGACGTTACGCTGGCCGACGGCGGTGAAGCGGGACTGGCTGCGCTGGAAGCGCAGACGTATCACGTGATGCTGGTCGACATCTTCATGCCGCATATGCGCGGCTTCGAATCCATCCGCATCTTTCACGAGCGCGCGCCGGCGATCCCGCTGATCGCGATGTCCGGTTACGCCTTTGCATCGTCGGCCTCGCCCTCTCCCGATTTCCTCCGCATGGCGCTGGAGCTCGGCGCAACGCGTTGCCTGCGCAAGCCGTTCACGCCGGAAGCGCTGCTGACGACAATCCGGGAATGTCTCGCGGGCGAGAGCGCACAGCCGAAGGACAAGAAAGAAGCCCCTTGATTCCAACGCAGCGCGTCATTCTCGGTGCTGGACTTGCAATCCTCCTGATCATCACCGCCGCCTCGATCGGCCTCGACGTCAAGTCGCGGTCCGACTCGGCGTGGGTCAGCCGTACCGTCCAGGTCCAGAAGAAGATCTCCGATCTGCGCGTCCTGATGCGCCGCGCCGAGAGCGCCGCGCGCGGCTACGAGATCTATCGCAGCCCGGCCTTCAGCGACGAATTCCAGGCGGTGCATGCCCAGATCGCGCCGGCACTCGCCGACCTCAAGCGCGGCGTGGGCGACAACCCCGATCAGGTCACGCTGCTGGAGGGCACCGAGCCGCTGGCGCTGCGCCGGGTCGAGATCGCTGCCGAGGCGATGCGCCTGCGCGCCATGAATGACCAGGCCGGCATTGCCGCGCTCAACGGCAAGGCCGAGGGCCGCGGCCTGATGGACACGGTGATGGGCAATCTCGACCGTCTGAGCGCAGAGCAAGAACGATTGCTCGCCGCGCGCTCCCAGGATTCGCGTCGCACCGGCATCGTGCTGCTCGGCATCGATGTCGCCGGCGCGCTCGTGATCCTGCTGCTGGTGGTGATGGTGATGCGCGAGAGCCGGCGCACCGAGGGCGCGCTCAAGAGCACGCTGCTGGAGACCACGGCCGCCAAGGAGCAACTCGAGGCGGCGGTGGCCGAACGCACCGAACATCTGGTCACCGCGCATGACGAGCTCCGCCTGTCCGTCAACGTGCTCCAGAGCACTTTTCGCAGCATGGCGGAGGCGGTGCTGGTCATCGACGTCGACAGCAACGTTCTTCTGTCCAATCCGGCCGCGGAGCGCATGCTGCTGCACCGCACCGGCATGAACCTGAGCAGTCTGCGGGTGCTGTCGGACGTCTTTCATGGCGACGGCGTCACGCCGATGAAGGCCGAGGAGCTGCCTTCGGTGCGTGTGCTGCGCGGCGAGGAGTTCGAAGACCTGGAGATGATCGTCCGCCCGCACAGCGGCAATCAGGTGCGCCACCTCATGATCAGCGGCCGTCCGATGCGGGACGGACAAGGCGAAATCTCGGGCGCCGTGCTGGTCTATCACGATGCGACCACCTCGCGCGAGACCGAGCGGCAATTGCAGCAGTCGCAGAAGCTGGATGCGATCGGCAAGCTGACCGGCGGTGTCGCGCACGACTTCAACAACATGCTGACGGTGATCTCGGGAAATACCGAGACGCTGGTGGCGAGCCTGAAGGAGCAGCCCCAGCTCCAGCGCGTGGCGCGCCTGATCGACGATGCCGCCGAGCGCTGCGCCGAGCTGATCCAGCACCTGCTCGCCTTCGCACGCCGGCAGCCGCTCCAGCCGCGCAACGTCGAGATCAACGCCGCGATCACGGACATCGCAAAACTCCTGCGCCCCACCCTCGGCGAGCAGATCCAGATCGAGACCGTGCTGGAACAGGGGCCGATGACCGCGCACATCGATCCGTCCCGGCTCACCAATGCCGTGCTCAACATGGCGATCAACGCCCGCGACGCCATGCCGAACGGCGGCAAGCTGCTGCTGGAGACCCACCGCGTCGTGCTGGACGAGGCCTATGCGCAGGCCAATGCGGACGTGGTGTCCGGCCCCTACGTCATGCTAGCGGTCAGCGACACCGGCACCGGCATGCCGCTGGACATCCAGGAGAAGGCGTTCGAGCCGTTCTTCACCACCAAGGAGGTCGGCAAGGGAAGTGGCCTCGGCCTCTCCATGGTCTACGGCTTCGTCAAGCAGTCCGGCGGACACATCAAGATCTACAGCGAGGAAGGCCACGGCACCACGATCAAGCTCTATCTGCCGCCGGGCGAAGGCATGGCGGAAGTGGCCGCGACCGTCGCGCCTCAGGCCGAAGGCGGTGCCGAGATCATTTTCGTGGTCGAGGACGATCCACTGGTGCGCAACTTCGTCACCGCGCAATTGCAGAGCCTCGGCTACCAGACGGTTGCCGCGCCCGACAGCCGCGCCGCGCTGCAGGCGATCGAGGCCGGGCAGGCCTTCGATCTCCTCTTCACCGACGTCGTCATCCCCGGCGGCATGAGCGGGCGCGAGCTCGCCGAGGAAGTGGCCAGGCGGCGGCCGGGACTGAAGGTGCTCTACACCTCCGGCTACACCGACAACGCCATCGTCCACCACGGCAAGCTCGACGACGGCGTGCTGCTGCTGACCAAACCCTACCGCCGCAACCAGCTCGCCGAGATGATCCGGAAGGCGCTGGGCGGCGGCGGGATGGCGGTCTAAAGCGTTTTCAAGCGAAGTGGATACCGGTTCGCGTAAAGAAAACGCGTCAAACAAGAATCTAGCGCGTCGCCAGCACCACGGCACCGAGCGTGAAGACCAGCGCCGCGATCTGCCCTGGCCCGAGCGGCTCGTGCAGTGCGATCGCCGAGGCCACGACGCCGATGACCGGTACGGCCATGGTCCCGATCGCGGCAACCGAGGCCGGCAGGCGGGCCAGCGCGGCGAACCAGCTCACATAGGCGATGCAGAACTGCACCACGGTCGAATAGACCAGGAGCCACCAGCCGACCGGCGTCACCAGCTCCAGATGCGAGGTCTCGATCAGCAGACCGACGATCGAGATCGGCAGGCAGCCGATCCCGATCTGCCAGGCCGCGGCCGTGATCGGCGGCAGGCGGATCGGGTACTTTTTCGAGAACACGGTGCCCAGGGCAAAGCCGAGCGCGCCGAACAGCGCCATGATGATGCCTGGCAGCTTCGCCGCGCTGGCGGCAATGCCGTTGCCGCCCATGATCGAGGCGAGGCCCACGAAGGCCATCACCAGCCCCAGCGTGCGCAGAACGGTCGGCCGCTCGCCCAGCACCGGCCAGGCGATGATCGAGGCCCAGACCGGCATGGTGTAGGCGATCAGCGCCGCCTCGCTGGCCGGCAGCCAGAGCAGCGCCAGCCCCATCAGCACCATCCAGCCGGTGACGTTGAGGACGGCGGCGGTCAGCAGCCGCGGCCAGATCTCGCGCGCCACCTTCAGGCTGTCGCCGCGGACCAGGGCGAGCGCGGCCAGCAGACCAGCCCCGAGCACGCCGGTCACCCCGCGCAAGGTCAGCGGCGGCAGCTCGGCGAGCAGGAATTTCGTCACCGGCCAGTTGAAGCCCCAGCCGATCGAGGTGATGGCAAGGAACATCAGGCCGGCCGGGGCGATGCGCGGTCGCAGCACCGGCCGAGTCGAATCAAGCATGTGGGGTACCCGGCAAAATCGAGGTCAGCTTGGCGCGGATTCGCGCCCCCCACCACCACCTCGGCGGGCATGCCTGCCCTCACCTTCCGTAAGGCTACGTGAGTCCTGCTGGCGCAACCCCGCCGGCCAAAAATATACCTGCCCTGTGAAGAGCGGGGTGAAGGGTTCCGATCACGACGGGACACAAATTTTTTCAGTTGGGAATCCCTGAGGACTCACTGATACTTGCCTCCACAACAGGCGCGGGCTTGCCCCCTGTTATCCCCCGCAATCCACCATATTTAGTATTTGATTCAGGAACTCGCACTAGTTCTTGACGGGCGCAACGGAGAGTCCTAGCTTTCGGTCCGTTCGGCGCGAGTGAGTTTGCGTCCCGCCGGCACTCCCCCAAAGGGTCTCGCAAATCGTCACTCCGCCAGCCAGCCAAAGGCAGCGGGATGAGGGCTTGTCTGCCCGCGGTAAGCGGACTTTTCGGGCGCCAGAACGGGCCGGCAACAGGCTCGGATGGCATCGATAGAAGTTGTGACGTTGTGGGGCGTTGAACGCATGTCGCGCGCATCCCGTTGGGGCGGATGAGTGTGGACATGCCGGCGGGTGATCGATGCACGCATCGAGAAACCGCGCCGGGAGAAACTGGGCCGGATCCACCGGCTGAACTGCGAAGCCTTAAGGCCGGACGGCCCGGGAGGAATCGCGAAGCGAAATGTCGACCCGGCTGCCTGAACGGAGGCGGTTCGGTCAAAGATAAGGACGGGGCAAGACCATGCGGATTGAGCGGCGGCACACCACCACGGGACAGTCACCTTACGCCGGGATCGATTTCCGGCTGACCACGTCGGAGATTCGCAATCCCGACGGCTCGGTCGTGTTCAAGCTTGATAATGTCGAGGTGCCGACCGAGTGGTCGCAGGTCGCCTCCGACGTCCTCGCCCAGAAATACTTCCGCAAGGCCGGCGTTGCCGCGCGCCTGAAGAAGGTCGAGGAGGAATCCGTCCCCTCCTTCCTGTGGCGCTCCGTGCCCGACACTGAAGCTCTTAGCCAGCTGCCCGAGAAGGAGCGCTATGTCAGCGAGCTCAGCGCCAAGCAGGTGTTCGACCGCCTCGCCGGCTGCTGGACCTATTGGGGCTGGAAGGGCGGCTATTTCACCAACGACGAGGACGCCCAGGCCTTCTATGACGAGCTCCGCTACATGCTCGCCATGCAGATGGTCGCGCCGAACTCGCCGCAATGGTTCAACACCGGCCTGCACTGGGCCTATGGCATCGACGGCCCCGGCCAGGGCCACTATTACGTCGACCCCTTCACCGGCAAGCTGACCAAGTCCAAATCGGCCTACGAGCATCCGCAGCCGCACGCCTGCTTCATCCAGGGCGTCGGTGACGACCTCGTCAACGAGGGCGGCATCATGGACCTCTGGGTCCGCGAGGCGCGCCTGTTCAAATACGGCTCCGGCACCGGCTCCAACTTCTCGCGCCTGCGCGGCGAAGGCGAGAAGCTCTCCGGCGGCGGCCGCTCGTCCGGCCTGATGAGCTTCCTCAAGATCGGCGACCGCGCCGCCGGCGCGATCAAGTCGGGCGGCACCACGCGCCGCGCGGCCAAGATGGTCGTCGTCGACGTCGATCACCCCGACATCGAGACCTATATCGACTGGAAGGTGAAGGAGGAGCAGAAGGTCGCAGCTCTCGTCACCGGCTCCAAGATCAACCAGAAGCACCTCAAGGCGGTGCTGAAGGCCTGCGTGAACTGCGAAGGTTCGGGCGACGACTGCTTCGACCCCGAGAAGAACCCTGCCCTCCGCCGCGAGATCAAGCTCGCGCGCCGCAGCCTCGTGCCCGACAACTACATCAAGCGCGTCATCCAGTTCGCCAAGCAGGGCTACAAGGACATCCAGTTCGACGTCTACGACACCGACTGGGATTCGGAAGCCTATCTCACCGTCTCCGGCCAGAACTCCAACAACTCGGTCTCGCTGAAGGACGATTTCCTGCGGGCCGTGGAAACGGACGGCGACTGGAATCTCAACGCCCGCACCTCCAAGAAGGTGACGAAGACGCTGAAGGCGCGCGACCTCTGGGAGAAGATCGGCTACGCCGCCTGGGCGTCGGCCGACCCGGGCCTGCACTTCAACACCACCATGAACGACTGGCACACCTGCAAGGCGTCCGGCGACATCCGCGCCTCCAATCCGTGCTCGGAATACATGTTCCTGGACGACACGGCGTGCAACCTCGCCTCCGCCAACCTGCTGACCTTCTACGACGTCGCCACCAAGCATTTCGACGTCGAGGGCTACGAGCATCTCTGCCGGCTCTGGACCGTCGTGCTCGAAATCTCGGTGATGATGGCGCAGTTCCCGTCCAAGGCGATCGCCGAGCTCTCCTACGAGTTCCGCACGCTCGGCCTCGGCTACGCCAACATCGGCGGCCTGCTCATGACCATGGGCCTGCCCTATGACAGCAAGGAAGGCCGTGCGCTCTGCGGCGCGCTGACCGCTGTGATGACCGGCATCACCTACAAGACGTCGGCGGAGATGGCGGCCGAGCTCGGCACCTTCCCCGGCTACAAGAAGAACGCCGCACACATGCTGCGCGTGATCCGCAACCACCGCCGCGCCGCGCACGGCCAGTCCAACGGCTACGAGGCGCTTAGCGTCAACCCGGTGCCGATGGACCTGGTCTCCTGCCCGCAGGCCGACCTCGTCAGCCACGCGCAGGCGGCCTGGGATGCGGCGCTCGAGCTCGGCGAGAAGCACGGCTATCGCAACGCCCAGACCACGGTCATCGCGCCGACCGGCACGATCGGCCTCGTCATGGATTGCGACACCACCGGCATCGAGCCCGACTTCGCGCTGGTGAAGTTCAAGAAGCTCGCCGGCGGTGGCTACTTCAAGATCATCAACCGCGCGGTCCCCGCGGCGCTGCGCGCGCTCGGCTATCGCGAGAGCGAGATCGCGGAGATGGAAGCCTACGCCGTCGGCCACGGCTCGCTGTCCAACGCGCCTGGCATCAACGTCTCGACGCTGAAGGCCAAGGGCTTCACTGATGAGGCCATCGCCAAGGTCGAAAAGGCCCTGCCGACCGCCTTCGACATCAAGTTCGCCTTCAACAAGTGGACCTTTGGCGAAGACTTCATCCGCGACCAGCTCGGCATCGGCGCCGAGGCGATCGCGGCCCCCGGCTTCGACCTGCTCCAGGCCGTCGGCTTCACCAAGCGCGAGATCGAGGCGGCCAACGTCCACATCTGCGGCGCGATGACGGTGGAAGGTGCCCCGCACCTCAAGGCCGAGCACTATCCGGTGTTCGACTGCGCCAACCCCTGCGGCAAGATCGGCAAGCGCTATCTGTCGGTCGAGAGCCACATCCGCATGATGGCAGCGGCCCAGCCCTTCATCTCGGGCGCGATCTCCAAGACCATCAACATGCCGAACGACGCCACGGTGGAGGACTGCAAGTCCGCCTACATGCTGTCGTGGAAGCTCGCACTGAAAGCCAACGCGCTCTATCGCGATGGCTCCAAGCTGTCCCAGCCGCTCAACTCGCAGCTCATCGCCGACGATGAGGACGAGGACGATGCGGTGGAGACGCTCTACGACAAGCCGATGGCGGCGCGCACCGCCCAGGTCTCGGAAAAGATCGTCGAGAAGCTGGTCGAGCGCATCATCGTGATGCGCGAGCGCGAGAAGATGCCGGACCGCCGCAAGGGTTACACCCAGAAGGCGGTCGTCGGCGGACATAAAGTCTATCTCCGCACCGGCGAGTATGACGACGGCCGTCTCGGCGAGATCTTCATCGACATGCACAAGGAGGGCGCGGCGCTCCGCTCCTTCATCAACAACTTCGCCATCGCCGTGTCGCTGGGCCTCCAGTACGGCGTGCCGCTCGACGAATATGTCGACGCCTTCACCTTCACCCGCTTCGAGCCGGCGGGCCCCGTGCAGGGCAACGACAGCATCAAGTACGCGACCTCGATCCTCGACTACGTCTTCCGCGAGCTCGCGGTGAGCTACATGTCGCGCTTCGATCTCGCCCATGTCGATCCGACCGAGTCGAACTTCGACGCGCTCGGCAAGGGCGTCGAGGAAGGCAAGGAGCCGGACGAGGGCCACCACGCCTCCAAGCTGGTGTCGCGCGGCCTCACCCGCTCCCGCACCGACAACCTCGTCGTGATGCGCGGCGGCTCTACCGCGGTCGCGCAAGGCAACGACAGCGCGCCATCAGGCGGCAGCAAGGTCACGGCCCTCGCCTCGCACGGCGCGAGCGCCCGGGTCGGCGATGTCATGGAAGGCGCGGTCGCGCTGAAGCAGGAAGTGAGCCACGACCTCTCTCCGACGGAGAAGCTGGAAGCCCTCCAGTGGAGCAAGTCCGGCACCGCGCAGACCCTGGTGCCCTCCAAGGCCGAGCGCCGCGCGGAAGCCAAGGCCAAGGGCTACGAAGGCGAGATGTGCTCGGAGTGCGGCAACTTCACGCTGGTGCGGAATGGCACCTGCATGAAGTGCGATACTTGCGGAAGCACGACGGGGTGTTCGTGAGGGGGTAGAACGTCTCGAGGATCGTTAGATCCGGACATATGCAAAGGGCGGCCGAAAGGCCGCCCTTCTCATTTCAGCAACCTCATCCGCTTAATGCGTCGGATCGCTCGTAAGCGACGTTCGCGTCCCATTCGCAAAGGTTTGGCGTGGGGATTGCAGTCTGTTGATCAACGTGTTTGCAAATCGTTGGCGGGGGGTATGGAGGCGGCAACGACGGAGAATTACGAGGTGCGGCCGAACGACCAGGGCAGGAGCTCGTCGATCCGGGACTGCGGGTGACCGGTTGCGATCGCTTTGAGCGTCGCTTTCATCCAGACGTAGGGCTCCACGCTGTTGATTTTGCAGGTGGCGATGAGCGAAGCTATGCGCGCCCATGAACGACCACCTTCGTCGTGACCAGCAAATAAACTATTTTTACGCGTCAGAGTCAGCGGCCTGATTTGATTTTCGACGGGATTGGTGTCCATCTCAACGCAACCATCGTCGAGAAACAAGGTGAGGCCATCCCAATGGTTCAGGAGATAGGCGATCGCCTTGCCCATCTCGCTGCCCGGCGACAGGCGAGCGGCTTGCTCGCGCAGAAACCTCTCGAGTTCAGCGACGAGCGGCCGTGATCGCTCGTTACGGGTCGTTTGCCGAGCCGGGGCGTCGGCGCCACGGATCTCCTTCTCGATCGCATAGAGTGCGGCGATGCGCGCGAGAACGGCTTCGGCGATGGGTGAGCCGGCTTTCGGAGTCGCTGCGATGATCTTGCGCCTTGAGTGGGACCAACATGCGGCCAGCCGCAGCGGCACGCCGCCTTTGCGCTTGGGCCGTGCGAGCCGATGATAGCCCTGGTATCCGTCGACCTGAAGGATGCCGTCGAAGCCCTCGAGGATGCGCTCAGCATGGTCACCACCGCGTCCTGGCGCGTAGTGGTAGACCACGATTGGTGGATCAGCGCCGCCGTGGCCGCGATCGTCGCGCAGGACAGCCCACAGATAGCCGGTCTTCGTTCGGCCCCGGCCCGGATCGAGCACAGGCGCCCTGGTCTCGTCTATGAACAAGCGGCCCGATTGCTTCATCACGACGCTCATGCGCTCGACCAGCGGCGCGAGGTGGAAGGCGACCGTTCCCATCCAGTCTGCCAGAACGGCGCGATCGATGAAGATGCCATGCCGAGCCAGAACCTGCGACTGACGATAGAGTGGCATGTGCTCGCTGAACTTGGCGACCGCCACCTGCGCCAGCAGCGCCTCGGTGGGGATGCCACCCTCCACGAGATGGGCGGGCGCCGGCGCCTGAGCAACACCGGTGCAGCCCTTTGCGCAGGCGTAGCGCGGTCGCACCGTCTCGATCACACGATACTGGGCGGCCATGACATCGAGACGGCGGGAGCGATCCTCGCCGATCTGGACCATCCGGCCGCAGCCGCAGGGACACTCGAGGTTCTCGGGTTCGATCACCTGCTCGATGCGCGGCAGGTGCGCGGGAAAGGCACGGGCAGCGCGCCTGGTCCGGCGGCTGGACGGCGCCGTGCCGGCGCGGCGCGCACGATCGTCCTGGCGTTCCTGGACTTCGGCGATGGCAATCTCGATGTCCTCGAGAACCAGTTGCATCTGATCGGGATTGAACTTCTCCGAGCGTTTACCGAAACGTGCGCGCTCGTACTCCTTCACGAGCAGTTCGAGGCGTTCGACGCTCTCTTTGGACGCAGCCAGTTCACTCTCGACATGAAGGCGCGCCGAGCATTCATCGTCTGCGCGACGACGCTCGGCTTCAATCATCGCTTCCTGCGCGCGGAAGAGCGCGCGCAAATCGGCGGGCAGCGCTGCAAGACGGGCGGGATCAAAGGGGGACGGCGGCACATCCGCAAGCTATCATCCCAAAGCCCCGCGCGAAACAGGTTGTCGGGTCTGAGTCAGTTCGCCGCAGCTGGCGTCGCGACAATCCGTTCGCCCACTCGCTTCCAGTTCCTTCGAACTGCACGCGCGTCAGATGCATGACGCCGTCGCTGATCTGCGGCCACTCGAAACGACCATCGCGGCCAAGGCGCTTGTAGACCAAAACGAGGCCCGTGCCGTCCCATAGCAAAATCTTCAGCCGGTCGGCGCGCTTCGAACGAAAAACCACGATCAGGCCCGAATGCGGATCGAGCCCAAGCGTGTTTTGCACAAGACCGGCCAGCGCGTCGTGCCCACACCGGAAGTCAACAGGACGCACAGCAAGCACAATCCGCAGTCCCTGCGCCGGAATGATCATGCGCCGCGCTCGATCGCAGTCACGATCTCCGCGATCCGCACCGCCGACACGTCCGCATCCAGGCGGACCGAAACCTTGCCAATCGTAATCTCGACGGGCCCCTCGCTCTTGCCTGACGCCACTGGATCGCTCAGCTCGATCGACACGAAATCCGCCGCGTCGTCCGTGACCAATGCGAGCCGGCCAGCACGCGCCAATCTGCGCCACGTCGTCAACTGCTGGGCCTTCACACCATAACGCCGTGCGACATCACATACCCGGGCGTCGGGCTTCATGCTCTCGAAAACAGCGCGCCCCTTGATCTCCGCAGACCATAACCGGCCTCCAGAACGCGTCCGGCGCGTAAGCTTCCCCACAAAGCCATCAGCTTCGGCTTCCTCCCCCGATTGTTCCATCGCCTTCAGTCTCCTCTCGGCTCTCTGACAAGCCAAGGATCGCAGAGCGAAAGCCGAAGCGAAACCAGTCAATCAAATGGGAGAAAAGCTCCGCTTACGATCGCTCTTGCGCTGACTCGCGTTTTGCCGGCTCCATCTGCGTGAGGTTCCCGCAAGCGTAGCCCGGATGCCCCACAACCTCCATCCGGGCCACTCGCTCCTCACCGCTCATCATTGGCCACCGCATTGCAGCGTGCCCGTCTCGCAGCTCGCCTCGCCGCCTTCCTCGCAACCCAGCGCGCGCGAAACTGCTTTGCGGCACGAAAGGTTCGTGGTGCCACGACCTGAAATGCCATTGAGGCTATTCCGGCGACCATTCCTTTCACCACGTCGAAAGCGAAATCGGGTCCAAAATACTCCCACATGACCCTGCCTCCTTCTCGCGAAGGCTCCGCCGGGCGGAATGGGCAGATTGCGAACATGAAAAAGCCCCGTCCGTCACCGGCGGGGCCTCGGGAAAATCTCTGTGCGCCTTGTTCAGCGCACGCGAAATCTCTCGGTACACCCGCTCATGGTGGACTCGATGAACCAGCTGCAAAGCATGGCCGTGCGATAAAAAACGCCCATAGCGATCACCCAGAAATTTCGAAGAACGAAGGCGCCAGATGCGCAAGGCCAAACGCGCGCACGAGGGGCCGGTTGGCGGCAGATAAACAGACTGGACGGCCGCCGTCTGTGGAGCAATTCACAATTGCGGTATGACTTTTTTGGGGCGCGCTGCGGTTAGCTCGTAGGATGGGTTGAGCACTTGCGAAACCCATCATTCGATCGCGGCAATCGATGGGTTTCGCTACGCTCTACCCATCCTACGTGATCCAAATTACGGTGACAGTGCACTAAATTCACTCGCTCCGTCCCGCCGATCTGCGGCTTCGGCTCGCGCTTGGTGGGCGGCGTCAATTAAGTGTACTGTCGCCGTAATCGCAGATTGGTTCCGGCTTCGATGCTCATCAATGCTCTACCGCCGAAATAGCCTTTGCGGTCGAGCTCTTCCCTCCTAAACTCCAGACACCACCGACATGGGTTCCGACGGGCCCGGTAGAAGCGGAGTCGAGTTATGCCCAAACCGGAGAGCTTCCCGATCGAGAAGATCTTCGTTCCCACGAAGCAGAAGAAAGCTATCAAGCCCGAGATCGTCGGGGAGATCGCGGAAAGTATTCTGGACATCGGACAACAGGCCCCCATTTCCGTTCGGCTCGACGGAGACCGCCTCGTTCTGGTCGAGGGACTGCATCGGCTCGAAGCCTGCAAGGCGCTCGGTGAGACAACCATTATCGGTGTCCTGGTCCCGGCCGAGCTTGCTCAACACAAGCCGCTGCTGTCCGAAGGACCCGAAGTCGAGGCAGAGCGCATCAAGATGGCGCGATTGAAAAAGCTGCGCCTCGAGAAGGAAGCCGCAGAGACATCGACTGCTGCCTTGAAGAGCGTCAACGAAACGGAAGCACCGCGCGCCAGTCCGGCGAAAGGCGTCCGCGGCAATCCGAAGGCATCACTGGGCCGGACTCCGAAATCGACACCGAAAACATTGTCGGATTGGATCACGCAGCAAAAGGGCAACGGCGGCCGCTATTGATTGTCGGCTCCAGAATTTCTGCGACTACGGTGACGGTGCACTTAACCGGCCCACCAACTTAGATTGAATGCACTGTCACCGCCACCAAGCCCGGCTCAACCGGTTACTCGGTGACCGCTGCGCCAAGACCGGCTAGTAGCAAGGGGGGTAAGGTTCGTAGCCGCAGCGGCGATAGCCTCCGTAGGCTCCGTAAGCCCCGTAAGCAGCAGCACCAACCGCAGCAGCTCCGACGCCCACGGCAACTCCACGGCGCACGGCTGCACCACGATAGACGCCACCGCGATAGACACCGCCGTGATAGACACCAGCGCGACCAACCCCAACGCCTCTTCGATACGCGAAGGCGTCGGTCGAAACAGTCACGATGCAGGCGATGCCAATGATGACGGATGCGGTAAGCGAAACGATGGTTCGGCGCGACATGACCACACTCCCTCCTGGACTGGAACGGTTCGTCAGCGTAAGTCGCCAATGAATGGGTTTGTTGATTTAGAACAATGCGGGCCGCGATCTGGCTGCCGAGGTCATGACGGGACAGTGAAGCTGTCACGCTTACCTTCATCGGCATCAGCGAGAACCACACCGATTTCGGCTATGTACCTGACTTGCGCGACGCAAGGCTCAACCCGTCCTACCCGCTCCCCACAAGACCCATGCCAAGAAAGAGCAAGAGCCTCCTCCCTCGCCTTCGCAACGTCCGACGGGCCGCACGGTGGGTGCGCAAGACGTTCGCGCGCGCACCGCGGGCGGTTCGCATCGCAAGCAGCGCGGCGATCCTGCTTGCCGCCCTCGCGCTTCTGAACATCGCCTATCACGTCATCCGTAAGCGCGTATTTTACCGCACAGGCTACGCGCGCGGCTGGCCGCGGCGTCGCGTGACGCCGGGCCCCAGCAGTGTCATCGGAACGGCTTGGTTGACCTGAGCGTTCGAACGTCAGCCGCTATTCTCAGCTGGCAGGTTTTTTTGAGCGGTGCAGTTGAACGGCAACAGATCTTCGATATCGGCGTCTGGCGCGCGCTGGGGCAATTCGGTGAGCGCGTGACGTAGCCATGCATAGGGATCGACGCCGCATGCCCGGCATGTCAGCACCAAACTGTAGATCACGGCGCTTGCCTTGGCGCCGGCAACGGTGTCGCTGAACAGCCAACTTTTTCGTCCGGTGCAAAACGGCCTGATGTCGCGCTCCAGAACATTGTTATCGATCGGGGCGAGACCGTCACTGGTGTAACGGGTCAGATAATCCCATTGGTTGCGCGCATAGGCGATCGCCTTGCCGGTCAAGCTTTCGGGGAGGACCTTCGGCGCCTGGTCGTCGAGCCAGGTCCGGAAGGCGGCCAATACCGGCAGGCTATGCTGCTGGCGCAGCCGCAAGGTGTATGCGGCGCGCGTTTCGTCGTCGGGCGGCGTCTGGCGCGCCACCCTCTCGACCTCATACAACGCCTCGAAGAACTTGAGCGCCTGCAATGGCGGACCGCCGGGCGTCTTCCTGGCCTTGAGCGCATCGGTAAATTTCCTGCGCGCATGCGCCATACAGCCAAGATGGGTCGCGCCTGTCAGCGTGCCCCAGGCGTCATAGCCGTCGCTCATCAACAAGCCACGATAGCCGGCCAGGAAGGCCTGAGGATGTTCCTGGCCGCGACCGGGCTGGTAATCGAACAGCACGACCGGCTGCGCGCAGTCCTGGCCGCTGCGATAGGCCCACATGAAGGATTTGGCCTGCGCATCCCGGCCGTCCTCTTTCAGAACCTGGACCCAGGTTTCGTCGCCGTGGACCAGGGGCTGCGACCTGAGCTTTTGCTGTAGCGCGTCATAGACCCGATGCAGATGCAACTCGCTCGCCCGGATCACCCAGTTGCCCAGCGTCCCGCGGCTGATGCTGACGTCGGCGCGCCCCAGCGCGTCCGCCACACGGTACAGCGGCGTGCCGTCGACGTATTTGTTGGCGAGCACCAGCGCCAGCGTCGATGGCGTGGCGACGCTACCCGGCAGCGGCTGCGCCGGCATCGGCGCGGTCACGATCGGGGTGTTCAGCGCGGTGCGCTCGCAGTGACGGCAGGCATATTTGAACCGCACATGTTGCAGCACTGACGCCTTCACCTCGACGTGCAACTGCTCGGTGACGGTCTCGCCCATCCGATGCATCCGATTGCGGCAGCACGGACAGTCCTTTTGATCCTCACCCAGATCATGTTCGACGCGTTGGCGCGGCAGATCGTCAGGCAGCGGCTTGCGGCCGCGTGTCTTCGGTGCCGGCTTTGGAGCCTCCGGCAATCCCGTGTCCGGCACGGCGACCGCCTCGACATCGTCGTCGTCCCGGCTTTCAGCGGCGGCCTGCTCGGCTTCGTTGAAGATGCGCTCCTTGAGCTTTTCGCTCTTCGGCGCGTAGCGGCGCAAGCGCTCCAGGCGCAACTGCTCCTCAAGATGCAGGACGCGTTGCGCGAGTTTCTCGTTCTCCGCCTTCAGCGCCGCGAGCTCGGCCGCGTGCGCCGCGATCAAGGCTTCCAGCTCGTGCGTCGTGGGCCTGCGACTCATCGTAGTCTTGAATCGAAGTCATGCCGCCGCGTCAACCGAGTTCCATGCGGTGGCCGGCGTCATCCGATAGCGCTGATGACGCCGCCCGCATCGAACACGCTCAGCCCACGCTGTGATATTGCCGCACCGGATGACGACGCACCGCCGCGATGTTGATGCCGTCAAGCAGCCAGTGCAGCTCCTCCGTCGTCAGCGTCAGCACCGCCTCCTGACTTCGGGGCCAGTGGAATCTGTCGGCCTCCAGCCGCTTCAGCAGCATCCAAAATCCTGACCGGTCATAAATCAGCAGCTTGATCCGGTCGCGGCGACGATTGCAGAACGCGAACACCGCGCGCTGGAACGGATCCAGCCCCATCGACTGCTCGACCACGATCGCCAGGCTGTTGATGCCCGCCCGGAAGTCAATCGGTTCGCGGTGAAGGTAGACCCGAAGATCAGACGCCAGCCGGAACATCGCAACGCCCCAGCGCTTCAATCACCGCCGACAGCAACTGCGCGTCGCCGCCTTCCAGCGAAAGCGTCACGCCGTTGGGCATCGATGCCGTCAGCCGCCCTGCACAGGATCGCTCCGTCGCGCAAACCGCGATCGCGCCAGCAGATCGAGTTGGCGACGGCGACGGCGCGCGAACCGGAACAAAGGCTGGCGCAATCGGCGCCTCCGGCTGGCCATCCCCGTTCTGACGTTGTCGCTTGGCCACCCATTTGCGCAGCAGGTTCGCGTTCACGCCGTGTTGCAACGCCAGCCCCGCCAGCGACACGCCAGGCTGCAGACAGGCCTCGACCAGCCGCTGTTTGCTGGCCGGATCATAGCGACGCCGCCCATTGCGCAACACGCCGACCGTCTCAAGTCTCAAAAGTTCTTCTGGAGTGATCATCGATGGTGTCCACCTCGTTCATGGTGGACACCTCATCCCATCCCCGCGCTCAACTGCATAGGTGCGTAGAAAGGAGCGCTTACCGTCATCCGCAAGCCGACCGAGCTGTTCGTCAGAGCTGGCCCTTCGTCGGCAATTCCCTCGACAAGGAGCCGGCCGGGACCTGGCGGCAATACGCCCCCCTCTTCCGCGCCTTTTCCACCGCGACGATCACGCCCGAATTGCTGGCCGCGCTGGCGCAGGTCGAGAGTTCTGGCAATCCGGTGGCGCGCACTTACTGGCGCTGGCGATTGAGCCTCAATCCACTCGCGATCTACCGGCCCGCCTCCAGCGCCGTCGGCCTCTTCCAGATGACCGATCCGGCCCTGGCTGAAGCCGCGCGGTTCTGTGTCCACGGCAACGCGGTCACGGAGACCGGCTGCGGGTCTACGTCCTTCTACATCCGCGCGATCCCGAGCCACGCCATCGAGCTGGCGTCGGTGTATCTGGACCGCCAGGTGGCCATGGTTCTCAGCCTCGCGGGCGATGTGAAGGCAAGTCGCGAGCAGAAGCAGGATCTGGCCGCCTTCATCCATCTCTGCGGCGCAGGTCCCGCCACGGCCTATGCACGCCGCAAGTTTCAGATGATCGCGGGCGAGCGCTGCGGCGATCACCTTGTCGCGGGCTATGTCGCGAGGGTCAATGCGATGAAGCGGCAGTTTCTGCGGCTGGCGGCGGATGGCGACGGTTAGTCCGTAGACGGTTAGTCCGTAGGATGGGTAGAGCCCTTGCGAAACCCATCATTCCACGACGGCTATTGATGGGTTTCGCTTCGCTCTACCCATCCTACGAACTGCGAACTATTCACCACCAGTACGGCCACCGCCATCCCTCATAGCGAACATACGACGACACCAGCGGCGGGCCGTAGGGATCGACCCGGTCGTCTTCGGGGCGATAACGATAGCGGGGAATGACATTGTAATCCCACGGCGTTGGCCTCAGGACGGGCGCCGTGACGATGAGCCTCTCTTGCGGTGCACGAACGACTTGCGCCTTCCGCGCCCGGGCTTCAGCGCCTGATATCCCGAGGTTGCACAGCACCAGCGCCGTTCCGAGAGCGCACACGACGGCTATTTTCTTCATGCGTTGGTCTCCTTGCGACGAGAGTGCAAAAGGACTCAAGGCAAGGCAAGCGAATTCGCTCTCGACCTGCATGAATGACGCTCTCGGCCCTGGCGGATTTCGGCTGCCGCTCACGAGGCCTGAAGAGGTGGGTTTCACAACCTGCGGCGCCTGGCAGGTTGCGAAGCCAACTCCACCGCTCGCCCGGCCAGCGAAGCCGGACTTGTCCCGCCGAAGCTCCGAGAGCGAAGGCGGAAGCGATACCCATCATTCGGCATGACGGGTTTCGCCGGGGGGCCCAACCTGTCCCACGTTCGACGTGCCGTTGGGTCCCGTCAGTGCCTGGACTTCAGTCCCCTCTGGACTTCAGTACGCTCGCTTTGTGCTCGTGCCGGTGGTCGGCCTCGTGCTCGCGCCGGTCGTTTGACCTGGAGCGGCGTTCGTCGCGGCGGGGCTGGTGGTCTTCGAGGCCTTCGCGTGGCGCATCGCGTGACGCTTCTTATGTCCGGGAGCGTAGCTGGAAGCGCCCGGCTCGCCTGTCTTGGACCCCATTTGCTGCATCTCCTGACCTGGCGCCTTGCTCGACACACCCTGAGCAAACACGGCTGGCGCCGTCGCCACGAGAGCGGCAGCAGAGAGCGCAATGATCTTGGCTTTCATGTCGTCCTCCTCTCAACATGCCCTCCCAATGCAACGAAATGAACCAGCGCCCGTTCCCCTGAACGGTTGTTCATCGTGACAACAGCCCTGCTCAACCCATCGCTTTCGCCGCCGCAACGGGACGATGGGTCTTTCGAAGCGGATCATGCCGCGAGACAAAACCGGATCACGAGGATTCGATCAGCATCGGTGAACCGAGCTCTTCGAAATGAAAGAGCTGAAAGACCCGCTGGCCGTTGAAGTCGAGCACTCTCAAATCATCGGTCTCGTGCAGATTGCTTTCGACCGCGTGAAAGTGCCCGCCGTAGCGCTCCCTGGCGAGCGACAAGGGAACCTCGAACGCGACGAACTTGCCAATACCTTTTTGCCTGAGCACCCCAAGGAGCTTTTGGTCGTTCAGGGATTGGTGCGAGGTGAGAATGAGCAGCGGACCGCTCGCCGTGAGCAGCAGAAGCGATTTCATCGGATCCTCCTTTGCGCCCCCGCCCTACCTGATCTTCGCCAGGCACTCCTTCAGGCGCTCCAGCTCCGTCCGAACTTGTGCCTCCATGGCGTCTTGCAATGCGAGTATGCCCCTGCTGGACAGTTCTGCAGAGGCCTTTTTGTCCAGATTCTGCTTCCAATCCCGGATGCCCTGCCTGGTCGCCCTTTGCGCCTCCGACGTCGTCTTGACGTACTCCTTCATGCAGGCGTCGGCCATCGCGCATGTCTGGCACTCCTGGGCGGCGGCCGGACTTGAAAGAAGCAGGGCGAGTATCGCGGTGGGGACCCTCATGGCGCTTCCTCCCCCGACAGCATAGCACGTCGCAGGGATGCCTGGGGGAGCACGGCTGTTTCAGCAACCGTGGCCCGCCATAATTTCTCCTTCGCACGCGCGTTGTGTTGGACAAATGTGAGGCCTATCCTTCCGACGATCGGACTGCCGCACTCCCATGAACGCCCGACTGGATGGAGCGCGCATCGATGCCTGAAGCGAACGACCCCAAACCTGATGTCCAGAAGCCCGATGCCCACAAGCCGGGCGAGGTGCGCGCCGATGGCGGACTGGCGCGGGCCTACGACCAGATCAAGAGCGCCAATGAAGACCTTGCGCGGCTGGACCGGCTGGTTTCCGGAATGGAACACGGCGGCGAGGCCCTGCGGACCTCGCAAGCCAGCGCCGGTACGACAGCAGCCGAGCCCCCTAAGGACAAGGCGCCGGATCGCAACGTTCGCGATCAAGGCCTGAAAGGAGATCGGACCATGCTGCGCGCTTTGGTTGGCCTCGTGCTGGCGATCGGCATTCTCGGTGCCGCCTTCGCTTCGCAATATCGTGATGAGGCCAGGTCGATCAGCAAGTCGATCATGGCGCGATGGGCTCCGCCGGCCAGTCAGCCCCGGCAAACGGCCGCGGTTGAAACTCCGGCGCAGCCGACGGCACTGCACCTGGCGGCGGCGGATGAACCCACTCCGGTGCCCGCACCGCCGCCCGGCAAGGAAACGCAAAGCGCTCCAACACCTGGTGCTCCAACACCTGGCGTTCAAAATCCTGGCGCCACACTGCCTGACCAGTCATCGTCCGATCTTGCGCAATCGCTCAAGACCATCACGAGCGAGCTTGCGAACATCAACGGTAAGCTCGAGCAGCTGAAAAGCCGCAACGAGCAGACGCAGCGCGAGCAGGCCGACACCATTCAACAGCTCAAGGCGGCGCGGGAGAAGGATGCGGCCGACAATGCGCGCCTCGCCGCGCAGGTCCAGGCGCTGCAAACGCAACTGACGGCTTCGTCCACGCCTGCGGCCGCGAAACCCGTCGTGCGGAGCGTGGTGAACAACGATACGGCCGCGCCGGCACGGCCGCACGTGCAGGCGGCCGCACCTCGGCGGCCCAGGCCGCCGCCGCGCGGCCCCTGGATGCCGCCGCCCTATATGGCCGACCCTTACGGCGATCCGGATTGGTAAGCCGTTAGCGAGCTCGCAGGACGGGCGAGCGCAGGCGCTCGACCCATCCTGCGAACGACGCTCTACGCCCGCCTCACCGGACCTCGCACACCGACACCTTGGCCGCGATCCCGGTCAGCTCGCGCTCTGGCATTGGGAGCTCCTCATCCGGATCGGGGGCCTCGCCGACCGAGACGTCCTTCATGCGACGCTTGACCTCTTCGCATGTCCTGCGGACGTCTTCCGTGAACAGCGCGCATTCCTCGATGCGCTTGAAGATCTTCCGTCCCTCTTCACGATACCCCGCCGCTTTCGCGCATGAAGGCAATGGCATCGTGGACCTGGGCCGTCAGCGCCTCGCATTTTTGCGCGGCGTCGATCAGTTCGGCGCCCATGGCCTCGATCTCCTTTGCAGCGGACTCATAGTCGCGAACCACCGCCTCCGCACTGAGCGCGCCGACCCGCGTGACCCCCTCGGTGTGCTCGACGTAATCAGGAAGAGCAATTGAAGCGATCGAGCTTCCCGCGCGGACCGATGCAATGTCCGCCTCGAGTTGGACCAGGTTCACCCCGTCCCGTCTGCGCAATTGTTCAACACTTGCCATGATCAGTCCCTCCCAATACATGACCCCGAACCCCAAACGGCGATCAGTGTATTCCGTGGGTAAGCGGCCTCCTCACCCGATCTGCCGTTGACAGCCTCAGCTCTGCCATTTTTTCCCAATTTCGGGCGCGGCACGCAGCGATGATCGATGTCATCGGCGCTCAACCTGTCCTAGTTGCGGATCGCGTGGCGGGCTCGTGGACGCGTGAGCGGTTCGCGGCGGGCTACGAGCCTCAGCCGCCGCACCTGCCCACCGTGCCATCATACCCCTCTCTTGCCCGACGGGTCAAATTCACTTCGGTATTTCAGAACCATTGAAATCGCTGGCGATTTCTAATGTGCATGGGGTTGTTTTCAACATTTTTGCCGGGAGCGCGCTCAATCGCCTCTCAGGCTCAGAATGTAGCTAGAGAGCGCCTCGGCCTGCTCCGGCGAGATCACCAGATTGGGCATGTTCTGGTGGCTGGTCCGCCAGAACACCTTGAGCGACAGCGCGGTGGTTCCTTTCCGGTCGGCGACGGCCTGGAAGCTCGGAGCCAGGTCGAAGAATCCGGCCATGTGCGGCTCCACGGCGTGGCACGTCTGGCACCACGCCTGCGCCAGGCGATGTCCTTCCTCTGCCGTGCGTGAGGAAGGCCTCGATGCCCCCGCGGCCGTGTGGACGACGCTGAACAGAAACAGCAACGACAACAGGATCAGGATGCCGAGGCCGATATAGATTCGAACGCTGCGCGACATGGTTTCACCTCGCCATTGCTGCGTAACTCGAAGCGTAGGTCGGTGCGAGCGGACCAGGTTGACCTGCATCAAGAGAGCGGATCCCGGCAGGGCAACTCCCTCAGCACGCCACAAGGTCGGTGTGGCCAAATCCCTTGGAATAGTCGAGCAGCGAGATCACGGTCGGCGTCAACGCGATCAGGCGAACCTCGGACGGTTTCGGCACGGCGAGGCCGGTGGCCTTCTGTTCCGGATAGCGTGCCATCAGCAGGCCGATCGCCTTCTCGGCTTCGGCCGGATCGGTCAGGATTCGGGCCCGCGCGGCCATGGACAGGCCGGTGATTTCCATCACCTGCGCCGGGTCGTCATCGATCGCAAGCGAGACCCGATCGTCTCGCGACAGGTTTTGCGCCTTCTGGCTGTCGATGCCGCACAGGAAATAGATGGTGAAGCCTTCGTTCGCGTAGCCGACGGTGGTCACCTGCGGCCAGCCGTCCGGCCGCAACGTCGCGATCCGCATGGTGCGGTGCTGGTCCAGCAAGGTCTGGATCTTTTGTCTGATTAGATCGTCCATCGCGCCCTCCGCAGATCTTCCTCGAGAAGGATAGTGAGCGGCTCGCGCAATGGGGTTGATGCACCTCAAGTCACGGCGGCCGGCATTGACGGAATCATGGCCTCACGGGGCTTGCGCCCATTCCACGATCGGGGAGATATCACCATGAACGGCAACCGCTATTACGGCGTCCGCGTCGAGGGCGCTAAATACGGCGTCGGCTTCGGCTCGGCGCTCGCCATCGCGATCTCCTACACCAACAACCATTCGATCCTGTGGGCGATCATCCACGGCATCCTGGGCTGGCTCTACGTCATCTTCGTTGCGCTGTTTCGGTGACATCGCACCGGCAGGCAGCCGCCTGCACGCGCACGCCCCAGCTTTCCCTTGCATTCTCCGGTTCCGCCCCTACGGTGCGCCGCGCAACGCCACCCGAGACGAGACCTGCCATGCCCGACGCCATGAAATGCCCGAACTGCCAGTCGGAGCACGCCTATCAGGACCGCGATCTCTGGGTCTGCCCGGAATGCGCCCATGAATGGAGCGCTACGGCCGGCGCTGCGGCGGATGCGCCGCAGGAGGCGGGCGTGCGCGATGCCCATGGCAACGTGCTGACTGATGGCGACAGCGTCATCGTGATGAAGGACCTCAAGGTCAAGGGCTCCTCCTCCGTCGTCAAGGGCGGCACCAAGGTCCGCAACATCCGCCTCCAGGACGCCACCGACGGCCACAACATCGCCTGCAAGATCGACGGCATCGGCGCGATGAATTTGAAGTCGGAGTTCGTGAAGAAGGCCTAGCGCTACGCGCCCAGCAGCGCGTCATATCCCTTCGCGCTGAACGCCAGCAGACAAAACCCGTGCCCGAACGGATCGGCCAGCATCGCGATCCGTCCATACGGCGCATCGCGCGCGGGCGCCTCGAGCACGGCACCGGCGCGCACCGCGCGCGCGACGGCGGCATCGACATCGTCAACGACGACATCGACATGCAACGGCGTCCAGTGCCGCTCGTAGCGGCGGCGGTCGCTGCCGGCGCCCAACGTGCCGGCCTGCTTGGTCAGCAGGTAGATCGGCGCCGGCCAGCCGAGCAGTTCGACGAAGTCGGCGCCGAAGCGGCGGCCGACCGTCAGCCCGAACGCTTCGGTGTAGAAATTCGTGGCGGCGGCGACGTCGGGGACGTCGATGTTGAGCAGCAAGGTCATGGCGGGCTCGTCAAGTTACGGCGTGCCCGGGAGCGTAGCCGGGATGGAGCGTCGCGCAATCAGGGATAGTGCCGCACGTCCCGCCCCGGATTTCGCTTGCGCTCCATTCGGCTTGTGCAGATGCGTTCACCGCTGCCGTTGCGCCAGATAAAACCCGCACAGCACCGTCACGAGGCCCGCGGTCTGCAACATCGTCGGCGGCTCGCCGAGCAGGAGCCAGCCGGTGAGCAGCGTCAGCGCCGGCACGCAGGCCGGGAACACCGCCGCGCGGGCGACGCCGAGCCGCTGGACCGAGACGGCGAAAAGATAGAGCGCAGCCGGACCCGCGAGCACGCCCTGCGCCAGCGCCTGGATCGCATTCTCCGTCACGCCGATCGCAGCGACGCGGGCGGGCCCGCCGGTCAGGAGATAGGCCGGCAGCAGGAGCAGCGACAGCACGTTGATGACGAGCGCCGCCGAGACGGCGGAGACGCGCCAGTGGCGCAGCAGCGCGCCAAAGCCTGCGAACATCAATCCGGTCAGCACGAAGATCAGATCGCCCTGCACGCCGTCGGCGCCGATATGGCCGATCGATTCGGCGCCGATCACGCCGAGGCCGCCGACGATGACGATGGCACCGGCAAGGCGCGAGGCGGAGATCTTCTCTTTGAGGAACATCGCGGCGAGCAGCAGGCCGCCGAGCGTCGCCGAGGACGGCTGGATCACGCTGCCATGGCCGAGCGGCACGAACAGGAAGCCGGTGTAGGAGATCAGCGACATCACGGGGCCGCCAAGCACCATCAGCGCAAGGCCCCTGCCCCAGCCGATACCGCAGAGATCGGAGATCCCGGCGCGGGCTACCAGCGGCAGGAACACGATGCCCGACCAGACGTAGCGATGCACCAGCAGATCGACCGGCGTGAAGCCGACCTTCAGCCCGTGCCGCGTGCCGGCAAAGCCGAGCGCCCAGAACAGCGCCGCCGACAGGCCGCAGACGACGCCGAGAAGCGCCGGCGCCGCATCGTTCTTCTGAATGAGAGCGTCAGCGCCGCTCGTCCGCTGATCCATCGGCAAGCCTTATGTCAGCGCGCTCATCCGCTCAACCCACGCGGTTGCAGGTCTGGCACGCGGCCGAGAGGCGAGGATTCCCGTAGCAACTTGTCATGCATGTGGTCCGTGTGATCGAGCGCGACCGCAGTGGCGTTGCCCTTCGGCGCGATCCATTCCGCGTCGTCGGTGAACAGCGCGGCGATCGGCGTCACGCGATGAAAAGGTCTTCCAGGCGTTCAGGACGACGTCTTTCGGGCAGGTCACGGCGGGCTCTCCGGCTGCATTGAATTGAGAGCCGCCTTCTAGGCCGCCATGCGCGTTGCGGCTCGCCACAATCGGACTCGGTCATCCCGCGGCCCTTCCGCCCGCACGAGCTTGCGCTATCATTCGGCCATGCTGAGCTTTGCGACCTGCGACGCCGCGCGCCTGCGCCGCGATCCCCGCTATGATGGCCGCCTCTTCACGGCGGTGAAGACCACGGGCATCTATTGCCGCCCGGTCTGCCCGGCCAAGCAGCCGCTGACGCGCAACGTCGCCTATTATCCGACGGCAGCCGCAGCCGAGGCCGCGGGTTTCCGGCCCTGCCTGCGCTGTCGTCCCGAGACCGCACCGTTCTGCCCGGCCTGGAACGGCACGCGCTCGACGGTCACGCGGGCGGTGAAGCTCATCAATGAGGGCGCGCTCGACGAGGATTCCGTGGTGACGCTTGCGATGCGGCTCGGCATCTCCTCGCGTCATCTGGCGCGGCTGTTCGAGCGCCATGTCGGCGCAACGCCACAGCAGCTTGCCAGGACGCTGCGCGTCCAGCGCGCAAAACGCCTGCTCGATGCCGGCGGTCACACCATGACTGACATCGCGTTCCAGGCGGGTTTCGGCAGCCTGCGCCGCTTCAACGCCGCGTTCGCCGAGCTCTACGGCCGCTCGCCGTCAAGTTTGCGCGACTATCAGAAAAACCCGGGGCTGAGATCGAGGCCGTAGGTCAGGCTCAGCACGAACACGAACAACGCGGCGGCCGCGAACAGCGCGAGATGCCTGATGATAAACTCACGCGGCGAGGTGCTGGCAACAACGGCTTTTTGCGCAACGGGCATGAAACGGCCTCCAGTATGATTCCAGAATTGGCCGCTCAATATGCGGCGCGCGCATCAGGCGCCGTGATCTCCGAAACAAGTATTAAGGAGATCACACTCGTCTTGAACCGCCGTACACAGCGAGGCCGTCGCGCGATGCTTTTGTCGCGCCGGCTTCTCGATCCGCGCACGCAAAGAAAAACCGCGCTCATGCAGGAGCGCGGTTCCAAAGTGACGCGGAAAATTCTGAAACCCGACGGTTGCGAATTCATGCACGCGACAGCGGCACGATGCGCACGCACCGTGCCTGTCGCATGAAGCTTAGCGGGCGCTGCCCACGGTCGCGGTCTTCAGCTTGCGCGGCGACAGAACGCTGGCCTGAAGCGCCGTCACGCTGGTGGCGGGCGCCGAGGCCTGCTGCTCGACATGCGCGGCACCGAGCACGCGAACCTGCAACGGGGAGACCGGGAAACCGTTGGCCTCATAGGCCGGCAGCTCGGCGGCGAAGGTGGCAGTCGAGCCCGCGATCGTGAGGGCGGCGACTGCGATCGACAGCGTCTTCTTGTTCATTGATGATGCTCCAGGAGGAAGTCTCGGAGCACATCTAAACCTGATTTGCTGCATTGCGACATGCGCCGCTGCATTGCAACAACGCGCTTGGCGCATGGCGATATGTTTAATGCGCACAAGGCCTTGGCCGAATCCCCGCCGGCCGCGACATGGCGCCTTTATAGGCGCTGCTCAGCCACCGAGCACATTGCCCCAGCCGTCGAAGACATAGGCCTTCCAGGCCACGGTTCCATCGTCGCGCGGCCGGCTGGCCCGCCGATAATCATCCGCCTGTTCGGCGGTCCAGGTGATGATCCTGTCGGAGAGAAGATCGTGCAGGATGGCGGGCTCGGTGGGGTCGAAGGCGTCCATGGGACGAAGCGAGGAATGCGTCATGGCCGCACCAACGCGCAAGCCGCCGCAAGGTTGCAGCGAAAACACCGCGTCCAGACGATGCGCACAGACGAGCCTACCCGGCCCTGTGAGAGGGGGCGCATCATGATCGTCACGAAGCGCGGGTCGGCCGCCCGCACGCCTCGCGCCTCAGCATGACGGATGATTTTATTTCAGCGCGGTCGCCAGCGATTGCAGCTTCGCAACGAGATTGGTGCCGAGCGCGTAGATGATCTCGATGATCGCAAGCGCGATCCCCGCTGCGATCAGGCCGTATTCGATCGCGGTGGCGCCGGATTCATCGGCGGCAAAGTCGGCCAACAGGCATTTCAATTTCAAAACTCGTGTCCTTCCCAGCGAATACCGGACGTTACCGGTGCGAGAGAGATGCCAGACCTCAATCCAAGATTGAGTAAATTCGGCCGGCTCAATTTGACGACAATGAACGCAGCATTTGCAGGCCATTTCCCGCTCCAAAGCTCCGGAACCGCAATGGAACCCGCGTTGCATCTTCGCAACACCTGCTCGAAAAGCCTGTTCCAAGCTATTTGCGCCATTGCGCCGCCACACCGTCCTCCGAACAATCGACGCGCTGCGTGCCTTTCTGTGCAAGACTGTTCGACGAGACGCGTTCGAACAGAACCGTTTGGAGGCAGGGATCATGGACGATCGGCGGTCTCTTCTGGTGGCAGTCGCATGCCCCTCGGCCGTCATGGCCGGCTGGCTGGCGCTCTCTCTGTCCGCCTATGCCCCTGCCCTCATCGAGAACAGCGGCGCCAATGCAGCCACCGTCTCACGCGCAAAGGATCTCGGCCGCCTCGACCTCGCCGACGTCCCGCGCGCTGCGACCATCGAAGATGGCATCGCCCTGACCGCCGACATCGCCGCAGCGGTGGCTCAAGCCCCCGAGCCGGCAAGCGCTGAAGCAGCAGTGCTCGAAGTGCCCGCCCCCGCCATCAAGCTCGCCTCGGCCGATCCCGCGCTGATCTTGCCGAGCACGTCGCCCGCGCCGCAGATCTTGCCCGAGCCGGCGCCCGTCGTCAGCGAGGCCGTACCGGTGCAGGAGCCCGTCAAGCTCGCATCCGCCGATCCCACCGAGATCGTGGCGACCGACGCGCTGTCGCCCGCGGCGATCGCGACCGGGCCGGCCGCAACCGAGAGCAAGGCCTCGCCGTCCGCCGACACCGTCGCCGTGCTCGACGAATGCTTCGTGATGGATGCCTGCATCGACCGCTATCTCTGGGCGCTCTACCAGCGCACTCCCAAGGAGGATTCGATCAAGGTCGAGGAGCGCCGCGCCGTCACCGTCAAGCGCAGGGGCAAGATGGTCACGGTGATGCGCAGCTTCACGAAGCTGGTCGACGAGGACTTCGGCTGGAAGGATCCGAAGGCGGCCGAGCACGCCGGCATGTCGATGATGGATTACGTCATCGGCGGCATGGACAAGAGTTTTAAGCGCAAGCTGTTCCGCACGCTGCTCGCGGCGGAAGCCGCCGGCCTCTCGCCGGGGATCACCAGCGCGTTTCGCGACGACTATCGCCAGTCGATCGCGAGCGGCCTGAAGGCCGCCTCAGACCGCTCCTATCATGGCGGCAGCACGCGCGGCGGCTACGGCCACGGCATGGCCGCCGACATCGTCTCGACCGCCGGCAACAACCGCGCGCAGCGCTGGGTCTCGACCGAGGTGCTGTGGAAATGGGTCGATGCCAACGGCAAGGCGCTCGGCATCGGCAGGCCCTATCTCGGCCGCGATCCGCCGCATGTCGGCCCGGTCGACGGCGCGGAATATGTATCGAAGCGCGGCTCGGCGGACCGCAGGGAAGCCGCCAACGCCAGGCCGAAGAAGATGCGGGCTATGGCCAGCGCCAAGCCGCCAAAGGCACAGGCCGCGCGTGAGAAGGCGAAGCCGCAGAAATCGGCGCAATCGGCCGGCAAGCGGGCGACCTGAACCGTTACGGCTTCCGCGTCGGCAGCGGCACGAGACGCATCTCGGCTGATCCCGCTTCCTGCGTACGCACCAGCACGGCAAAGATGGTCTCGACCGCGAGCCGCACCGCCGCCTCCATCGCCTTTCCCTTGGCGAGATGCGCCGCGATCAGGCCGGTGAGGAGATCGCCGGTGCCATAGGGGCGGATCGGCAGGCGCGGCGTCGCAAAGCGCGACAATTGCCCGTCGACGCAGAGGATCGTCTCCACCTGCCCGTCCGGCGTATCCGCGAGTGTGCAACCGGTGGCGACGACGTCGATGCGGCCGGTCCCCGCGAGCGCCGCGCACGCCGCGCGCAAGTCCTGCGCGTCCGCGATCGTGATGCCCGAGAGCAGCTCGAGCTCGAACTGGTTCGGCGTGGTCAGGTTCGCCGCCGGCAGCAGGCGGTGCCGCACCACGTCCAGAATGCCGTCGGCGACATAGACGCGGCCGTCATCCCCGATCACGGGATCGCAGAGATAGATGAGCTTGGAATTGCGGTTCAAGGCGCGCTCGACGAAATCGGCGACAACGGCGGCATTGCCGGGCGAACCGAGATAGCCGGTGACGAGCACCGCGGCCTCGTCGACGAGATCGCGCTCCTCCACGCCTTTCAGGAGATCGGCGACGAGCTCGGTCTCCAGCACCCGCCCGCGCAGGCTCGGATAGCGTGGATGGTTCGACAGCAGCGTCGTCGGCACCGCCGCGACGTTCACGCCCTCCGCCTGCATGGCATAGGCGGCCGCGCTGTTGCCGACATGGCCGTGGACCACCTGGCTTTGAATGGAGATGACGAGCATGTGGCGGTCCGTAAGGTTAAATGCTGAGCGAGGCAAGGGTAGCAAGCGGAGCCCGGATGGAGCGAAGCGTAATCCGGGAATTGGCCCCCCGCTGAGCCCCCGGATTTCGCTTCGCTCCATCCGGGCTACAAGACTTCATACCCAAGCTCCGGCCGCAGCTCCTGCATCTTCCGCGCCAGCCGCCGGTGCCCGGTCTCCTCCGACCTCGCCAGGTGGTCGGAGACCGCGACATGGTCCGCATCGCTCTTGTGCTGGTTGAGCTTGGCCTGCCCCTCGATTTGGTCCACCACGAGATCGATGACGCGGATCGCAGCCAACATGCTCTCGCGCTTGTCCGGCTCCATCTGCGCGAGGTCCCAGGGCTGCTTCGGCAACCGCGCCTCGGCGACCGCGAGCAGCGCATCGCCGTGCCCGCGGTTCTCGTCGAGCCCGCGCAGATGCGCCACGCCCGACAGGTGCACCGCCTCGTAGAGCCAGGTCGAGAAGTTGTCGCGCGAGGAATACCAGTCGTTGGAGATGTAGGCATCGTCGCCGGCAACGATCAGCAGGAAACGCCTGGTACCGTCCGCGAGCGGCACGAGCGGATTCTTTGCGGTGAGATGCATCTGCACGATGACTTGCCCGTCGCGCTGATCCAGCACGAACGGCACGTGCGAGGCGCGCGGGCCGCGCTCATCCGCCGCAACGATCACGCCGAAGCCGCGCTGCCCAGCGAATTCCAGCGCGCGCTGCTCCTCGATGCGGAATTGGGGACGGAGGACATGCATGGCGCGGCGCTCGATGGCTGGACGAAAGATGTTGCGAGGCTACCTCATCATCCGGCGAAATCCGAAACGATATTGGGTGCAAACGCGGATGTCAGGAATGATCTCGGCGCCGTGCCAGCTCGCCGAGATAGGCGCAGAACATGTCGGCGAGCCCCTCGGCATGGCGCGCGATCTCCGCCGCGCTGCGCGGCGTCTCCGAGAAGCGCTTGCCGACCTCGCTCAGCGTCGTCGTGATCAGTTCGCCGGCGACAGCGCGCGTCGCATCCGATGTCTTGGGCAGCGCCTCCCGCATGAAGGCCGCGACGATGCCCTTGCCGGCGGCCCGCGCATCGTGTGCCTCGGGCGCATCGCGATAGAGCGGCGCGGCGTCGCTGAGCGCCGTGCGGATCGCAGCCTCCTCGCACTCGGAGCGAATGAAAGCGTGGACCAGCGCGCGCAGCCGCGCCGGCGGCGGCTTTGCCCGCTCCGCGAGGATGCCGCGCAAGAGCTCGCTCGTGCGTTGCCACTCGTCGCGCTGGAGGCGGAACAGGATCGCCGCCTTGTTCGGAAAATATTGATAGAGCGATCCGACGCTCACCCCGGCCCGCTCGGCCACCCGCGCCGTCGTGAAACGCTGCGCGCCCTCCTTCGCCAGGACCTGAACAGCCGCATCCAGAATGGCCGCCACAAGCCCCGTGGAGCGGGCCTGTTGCGGCTGCTTTCGCGAGGAAATTGAACGGCTTCGACGATCGGCCATGGCGCGCCTGGGGAATGCGAATAGGAAATCAAGCACGCGCTTCTTCGCGAACCCTGGAGGCAACGAATGACCACCCCAACCATCACATCGCTTGCGCCGCTGCTGGACCGCCTGTTCCTCGAGGCCGAGGCAACACGGGGCGCAACGCTCGCAGCCGTCGCCGATTTGTCCGACGCCGACCGGGCGCGGATGATGCGAAGCAAGACCGATTACGCCGACCTCTACGGACGCCTGAAGGACGTCCCGCTCGCGGTCTCCCGCGAGACCGGCGCCCTGCTCTACATGCTGGCGCGCAGCTCCCGCGCCAGAACGATCGTCGAGTTCGGCACCTCCTTCGGCATCTCGACCCTGCACCTCGCCGCGGGCCTGCGCGACAATGGCGGCGGCCGTCTCATCACCAGCGAGTTCGAGCCGTCCAAGGCAGCGCGGGCACGCGACAACCTCTCGGCCGGCGGGCTGCTCGATCTCGTCGAAATCCGCGAAGGGGATGCGCTGAAGACGCTCAAGGCCGATCTCCCTGAAACGATCGATCTCGTGCTGCTCGACGGCGCCAAGGCGCTCTACCCTGAGATCCTGGATCTGGTCGAGGGCCATCTCAAGCCGGGCGCGATCATCGTCGCCGACAATGCCGACGACAGCCCCGACTATCTCGCGCGCGTGCGCATGCCCGGCAGCGGCTACATCTCCGCGGCCTTTGCCGAGGATGTCGAACTTTCCGTGCGGATCAACTGACGCCACGTCGAGGCGCCGCGATGCCATGGAGCCGCTGCGCGATTCATCGCGCGGCGGCTTCGCGTCATCGGCGACAGACCGCGGAACATCACGTCCGCGTCCGTGTCGCACCCTCGTCACTCACATGTGATAGCAGCTACCAGCAGAGCGATGTTCCACGTGCTAAACATACCTACCGCGCGGTATCTTTCCTGCGCTACGCCCGAGCCTGCCATGACCTCCGCCTTCAATGCCTACACCGCGCTTGCCCTCGCCATCGTCTCCGAGGTCATCGCGTCCGCCTTCCTGCAGCAATCCGCACAGTTCACGCGGCCGTGGCCGACGCTCGCCATGGTGCTGTTCTACGTCGCCTCGTTCTACGCGCTGTCGGTCGCGCGGGTGATCCCCCTGAGCATCGCCTATGCGATCTGGGGCGGGGTCGGCATCATCCTGACCGCCACCGTCTCCTTCGTGCTGTTCCGCCAGATGCTCGACGCCGCGGCGTTCGTCGGCATCGGGTTGATCGTATCCGGCGTCGTCATCATCAACCTGTTCTCGGAGACGATGGTGCACTGATGCCGGCCAGCGCCTATAGCCGCGCCAAGCAGCCCGAGCAGGTGCGGCGCGCCCTGCTCGACCACGCTGCGGCCATTGCCACGGACCATGGCGTCTCCGGCATCACGGTGCAGGCCGTGGCGGCGGCGGCCGGCGTCACCAAGGGCGGCCTGTTTCATCACTTCGGCAGCAAGCAGGCGCTGATCGAGGGCCTGTTCGCCGATCTGCTCGCCCGCGTCGATGCCGAGATCGACGCCGCAATCGAAACCGATCCCAAGCCGCGCGGCAGCTTTACGCGCGCCTATGTCAATGCGGTGTTCACCGGCAAGGCGTTCGGCTTCACCACGCCCTGGGCGGCGCTGAGCATGGTGGTCGTCACCGATCCGTCACTGCGCCGGCTCTGGAACGACTGGATGAAGGCACGCCTGAAGCGGCATCGCGCGACCGACGGCACGCCGGAGCTCCATGTCGTGCGCCTCGCCGCCGACGGCGCCTGGCTGTCCTATGTCACGACCGGACAGACGCGCATGAACGCCGAGCTGCGCGCCGTGCACGGCCGGCTGATCGCGCAGACCTATCGGCGCGGATAGCGACCTTTTTGTCGGCGCTGGCTACTGGCTTGTCACTGGCTTGGGCGGACGCGGCGCGGATCGGGAGGATTTTGCGCCGGGCTTGGCCGCGGCTCGCGGTGGCGGCGCATCGACGGACTCCAGATACGCGGCGAGCGCCTTGGCGGAGTCAGAGCTGGTCGCGTAGTGGTCCTTCAGGAACCATGACAGCGTCAGGCTGAAGCGCCCCTTGGCAAGACCGCGCGGGCTCCGGTGGCAGGTCGCGCAACCATCGGCAAACAGCTTTTCGGCCGACTTGCCGGCATCGAGATTTTGAGCGGATGCGACCGTCGCCGTCAGTGCGGCGGCGGCTGCGAGAATCATCAGGGGCGCGATCAGGTCGCGCCCTGGCCGAAAGTGCGAAGTCAAATGTCGTCCCCTAGCCCCGTCTTGCGGTCACGCCGCCAGCAATTGATCGAATTCGGGCTGCGCGTAGGCCTTGCCGTCCTGGTCGGTGATGACGACCCGCCATCCCTCGCTCGCCCACACCCTTGCCTTCGCCACGATGAGCAGGCGGCTCTCGCGGGCGAAACTGTACTTCTCGTTGTCGCGTTCTGCGATCATTTTGTAGGCCAATGCGTGTCCCCTTGCGTTGCCCCTGCACCCGGTTCCTCGTGGCAGCGGGCTTTGGCGGCAATTCGCCGGGAGCGTGGCAATTTGGTGCCATCCGCAGGCAGCATCGCACCGGCGCACCCGCAGCCGGGTGACCGGATCGAACGCGTGCCGCGTTCGGCAGCTGGGGGCCGGCCCGTCACATCAGCAACGGAACCGATCGCGCCACCTCCGAACTCCGCTAATGGACGCGGATGATGTGCGGACGGCCGAGATCGATCAGCCCCTGCACCGCCGACAGGCGATCGTCCAGGGCCGCGATCGTAAGCAGCAGATTGTTGCGCCGTTCGTCGAGAAGACCCATCTCGGCGCCGGAGAGTTTGGCGTTCGCCCGCTGCTTGTGGATGCTTTCGAGCGACTCGCGCAGTGTGGCGATCAAGCCGGTCAACTGCTTGACCTCTTTCGTCATGGACCGCTTCGCGACATTTTGGCGGCGCGTCTCCGCCTGGCTCTGTCTCATCGTCATCCTCCCGTGCCCCGCTGCCCCGAGTGGATGCTTACAGCTTTGGGTAGACATATTACGATCGATGAAATCTGCCCGCGAAGAACTTTCTTAAATTGTACGCGCAGGGAACCCGACTAACAGAAAGCCCGGCGCGAGGGCCGGGCTTTCGCAATGACGTTAGTGCTTCTCGTGACCGCCACCGGGACCGCCGGCCGGCGCGCCACCACGCGGAGCGGCGTTGATGTGCTGAGCACCGCCGCCCGGATGCGGCATCGCAGGTGCTGCCGCGCGCGGCGCCGGCATCTGCGCATGGGCATTCATCGGCGCGCCATGGCTGACGTTCGGCTGCGCCACATGCGGCGTCGCGGGCCGGGCCGCAGGCGCGGCCGACACGCGCGGAGCTTCATGAGCACGCGCCATCGGCTGCGCACGCGTTACCGGCTGCGGCTGCGGCTGCGCACGCGTTGCGGCGCGGCTCGCCGCATGCTCGTGCATCATGCGCGCCTGCGCGTCGCGCGGGTTGCGGTTCTGCTGCACGGTCGTCCGCGCATTCACCAGGCGATCGCTTCGCCCGACGCGAGTCCGGTCGGCCGCAACCGCAGCGTCGCGCTTGGCGATGGCTGCGTCATGCCGTGCCGTCACGGCATCGCGTCCGGAGATCGCGGCGGCGCCCTTTGTATTCGCGCCATTGCGCCCCAGTGCGATCGCCGCATCGCGTGTCGCCGCACGGCCGATACGGGCCGCACTCGGATCAATCGTCATCCGCGTCGCGAAGCGCTCGTGCGAGCTCCAGTAACTATTCCAGTAGGCATGGCGGCGATACCAGGGCCGCCCCTGATAATAGCTCGACCAGTACGAGCTCAGCACGAAGGGCACGACGGGCACGTCGATCTCGTCGACATAGTCGGGGAGATAGACGTAGTGATTGCGGTAGAGATATTCGAGATATTGCGACGACACCCAGCCGCGATCGTCGGAGAAGCTCACGTCGCACCAGGCATTGCCGCGCAGGCAGCCATGGATGTTGACGCGGGCGCCCTCGGGGATGCGATCGACCACGGGGAATCCCGACCCCGGTCCGGCGCGCAAGCCGGTCGAGACGGTGACGATGCCCGGCGCGGCCAGCGCGGCCGTCGGGGCGAGTAGCAGTGCTGCAACCAAAATGCTTCTGAGTCTCATGGCGTATTCCTCCTCTGCGAGTCGGAACGCGCAGAAGGAACGAGCGTTCCTCCTAGAGCTGCCGCATCAGCCGAAAGATTGAATGCGCGCGGAGTTCAATATTCATCCGCCGTTCATCGGTACGACGAGCGCAACACGGCGAACGTCAATTCACCGGCAGCATGAACCCGTCGAAGTACGACGCGAGCCCGGCAAGATCGTCGAGCCGCAGCACGTTCGCGACGTATTGATCCGGCCGCACGACGACCATGCAACCGGCCTTCCGATCGATGCCGCGCATCGCAAACACATCGTGACCGCTCTTGAAATCCGGACAGAACATCTTTTCGTAGTCAAGCAAACCGTAGCGGCCTTTGCGCGGCAGCAGCAGCGGTGGCATCGCCTCGATCGCAAGCTCGCGATGATCTTGCTGAAACACCGCGCGCAGATCGATCACGGCGTCGATGTCGGCGCCTCCCGGGGTATATCGTCTCACCGGCGATTCCCCTGCCTCGGTGAGAAAATTGCACAATGCACGAATGGCGGAGCCGGCCGCCGCCGGATTCTCCGCGCCGGAAAATGCATAGATGCGGAAGCGTCCGTCGGCCTGCGCCGCGTGGCCGAGATGAACGGGCTTTGCGTCCGCCAGCCGGATCACCGGCGCGGAATGGAAGCGCTTGCCGATCACGAGGCCTTCCGCAAGATGCTGATGGGACAAGGCCCCCGTGAGGACCGAGGGCGTGTAATGCGTCGCGGTGCCGGCCGTATAGCGGCCGTGCCGGACAAAATAGTCCTGCGTCATGGCGGCATCGGCGCCACCGGCCTTGGCCGCAGAGGCCAGAATCCCCGACCATTCGCGGTCGAAGTCGATCAGCTCTTTCGCGACGGCCTGGCGCTCCGCCGAATAGGAATGCAGCAGGCTTGGCGCACTTTGTTTGTGGAGCACGGCGGCGAGCTTCCAGCCGAGATTGAAGGCATCCTGCATCGAGACGTTCATACCCTGCCCCGCCTTCGGGCTGTGGGTATGGCAGGCATCGCCGGCGATGAAGATGCGCGGCAGGCGGGTCGCGGTCTCGGCTTCCGGCACGTCGTCGAACTTGTCGGTCAGGCGCTGGCCGATCTCGTAGACCGACCACCAGGCGATCTCCTTCACCTCCAGCGTATGCGGTTTCAGGATCCGCTGCGCCTTGGCGATCACGTCATCGGCGGTGATGTTGCGGCTGGCGACGCGCTCGCCGACGTCGAGCTTGGCGAGCTCGACATAGATGCGCACCATGTAGCCGCCTTCGCGCGGAATGATCAGCAGGCTGCCGTCCTTCGCCGACTGGATCAGGGCCTTGAAGCGGATGTCCGGAAAATCGGTCACCGCCAGCACGTCCATCACGCCCCAGGCGTGGTTGGCGGAATCGCCGTGCAGTTCGCGGCCGATCGACTTGCGTACGGTGCTGCGCGCGCCGTCGCAGCCGACGACATAGCGCGCCCTGATCGTCTCGACCTTGCCCTCGTTTTCGGCGTCGACGCGTTCGAGGCGCACGGTCACGGCATGGTCGGCAGGCCCCGCGGCCGGATCGACCTGGAGGTCGAGCAGGCGGCGGCTGTAATAGGGCTCGAGCTTGGCCGGCGATTTGCGCATGACGTCGAGAAAGCCGTCATGGATGCGCGCCTGGTTGAGGATAACGTGCGGGAATTCCGACAGCCCGTCCTCCACGTCCTGCACCCGGCCGCTGCGGACGATGGTCTCGGGCCGCCGTTCGTCCGGCTTCCAGAACGTCGTCTCGTTGACCCAATAGGCTTCCTTCAGCACGCGCTCGCTGAAGCCAAAAGCGTGGAACATCTCCATGGTGCGGCAGGCGACGCCGTCCGCCTGGCCGACCGACAGCCGGCCCGGCTTCTGCTCGATGATGCAGGTCTTGATGTCAGGAAATTGGGCAAGCTGGGCCGCGAGCGTCAGGCCTGCGGGCCCACAGCCGACGATGAGGACGTCGACCTCGTCGGGCACGCCGCCCGCTGCACCGGGGGCCTGAACGCGTTCAGCGGGATCGGCGATTTCAGGGTCGCCCGGCTGAAATCCATTGAGATGGAATTGCATGAGCACCTCTCCCGTCAACGTCTTCTTCGATATTGCTCAGTATGCTGACTATCAGTATACTTGTCAACGGATCCCGCCCTCCCTGTGACCTCAGGAGAATTCGGTGAAAGACAACAACGACATGCCCGGTCATCTGGCGCGCCGCTTCCAGCAGATCGCGGTCGCGGTCTTCCTGGCCGAGGTCGGGGATGCCGGCTTCGACCTCACGCCGGTGCAATACGCCGCGCTCGCGACCATCAAGGCCAATCCGGGGCTCGACCAGGTGACGCTCGCAGGGTTGATCGCCTATGACCGCACCACCATCACCGGCGTGATCGATCGCCTCGTGCAGAAGGGGCTGGCGGAGCGCCGCGCCTCGAGCCGCGACCGCCGCGCCCGCGAGCTCGAGGTCACCGACGAAGGCCGGCGCACGCTGCGCAAGATCACGCCGGCGGTCGAGTCCGCACAGCGCATCATGCTGCGCGGCCTCAGCGCCAGGGAAGGCGAGGAGCTGATGCGTCTGATGCGCAAGGCGATCGCTGCCGGCAACGAGCTCAGCCGCGCCCCGCTCCGCGATGTGCAGGCCTAAGCCGCATTCATGCCCGTAATTGTCGCAGCGCCGCGAAACCAGGAACTAACCTTCGGCTGCTACCGTCGGCCCCATTCGGCGCTTAACGCGCGATTAACTTTGCCGTTCGGGAGTTTCGGATGTTCAGGTTCCTCATTGCGGCCGCGGCCATCGCGCTCTCGACCGGCCATGCGCTCGCAAACGGCCATGGCGGCGGCGATACCCCTCCTCCGCCCAAGCCCGAGGCGACGACCGCGCCGGCGAAGGTGGTCATCACCAAGCAGGGTCCCAAGCTCGTCGATCCCAAGGGCATGACGCTCTACTATTACGAGCGCGACACCACCGGCAAGACGTCGAACTGCAACGGTAAGTGCGCCGAAAGCTGGGTTCCGCTCGCCGCAACGGCCGACGCCAAGGCCGTCGGCGACTTCACCGTGATCAGCCGCAACGACGGCAGCAGGATGTGGGCATACCGCTATCGCCCCCTCTACACGTCACCCGCCGACAAGGCGCCGGGCGATGCCAACGGCAACGCCACGACGCTGCAATGGCGCATCGCACGGCCCGGGGAGTAGGGCCCGAGCGGCAGCTCCGATCAGCGCCGCGACGCGCTGGTCACCCGCGCCAGCGCGTGCCCGTCTCGACCTGCGCGTTCTGCCCGGGCGGCAGCACCACGACCATCGAATTGAGCTTCACCCGGTCGTAGAGATCGATCACGTCCTCGTTGCGCATCCGGATACAGCCTGACGAGATCGCCTGCCCGATATATTCGGGCTGGTTGGTGCCGTGGATGCGGTAGAGCGTGTCCTTGTTGCCGACAAAGAGATAAATGCCGCGTGCGCCCAGCGGATTGGCGGGACCGCCGGCGACGCGCGCCGGATACGGCCCAAGCCGTGCCTGAATGTCCGCTGTCGGAACCCAATCGGGCCATTCCGCCAGGCGGCCGACGCGCGCGACGCCCGAGAAGGCCATGGCCTCCTCGCCGACCGCGACGCCGTAGCGGATCGCCTTGCCCTCGGGCAGCACGAAATAGAGGTAGCGCGCATCGGTATCGACCAGGATCGTGCCCGGCTGCTCCTTGCGCTGGTAATCGACGATATGACGGAGATATTGCTCGGGCACGTTCGCCTGAGCGTATGGCGTATGCGCGAGCAACTGCCGGTCGCGCGGCGTCATGCTCGCATCCGTGGATGGCGAAAGCGTCGTCTGCATGCAGCCGCCGAGCGGCAGCATGGCAACAACGAAAAGAGCGAGAACAGATCTTGGCACCGCCGGCCCCCCCCCGATAGCGGATAGCAGCACCCCCAGCAGCGTCAGATATTGCCCAAATCGTGCTGAAAACAAGGCAATGCGGAACACGTCCGCGTGTTTTTCCGGCGGAGTTCCATCACCACAAACGGCAGAAGACCGTCGCATCATCTCCATCCCCTCGCCTTGCTTTGGTCAAACCCGGCTGGACTCGTGCGTCATCAGACTTGGGATGGGGCTCACCTCAACAGATCGGCTCGCGCCAATGCGGACGACGAAGGCTTCAAAGGAGCTGCGATGCTCGCGATGCTGAACAGCAAGCAAATCGTCGATGAGATCGTGAAGGACACGGTCAAAGACAACGATCCGCACGACGCGGTTCAGATCTCGCCGGATATCGTGCTGGCCTCGCGCCCCGTCGGCGCTGCCCCCGCGCTGGCGCCTGACATCACGCCGCGTCCGGAGCCGAAATTCGCGCCCGGGCCCAGAATCAATCCGGAGCCGAAGTTCAGCCCTGTTGTGGAGCCGCAGCCGGCGGCGCCCTCGGTCGACACCGCGGTGCGCGTAACCGCCGGCGATGGTCACGGCCGGCAGAAGCGATCCGCCGCCGGCAAGTGGCTGCGCGGCGCTTTCGTCACGTTTCTGTTCGCGGGCGGCAGCGCGGCTGCCACCATCGCCTGGGAGAGGCACGGCGACGTGGCGAGGCAAATGCTCGCCGACTGGAAACCCGTATTGGCGTCGCTGATGCCTTCGACGTCACAGCCGGCGCCGGTCGCCGCTGCGCAGTCCGCCCCGCCCGCGGCGGAAGCTGCAACCGATCAAACAGCCGACCAATCCCCGACGCCGGCAGCGACTCAGTCGGCGTCTGCGGCCGTGCCCGCAGCAACACCGCCCGAAGCAGCTCAGTCGGTGCAATCGATGACGCGGGATCTTGCCGCGATGGCGCAGCAGATCGAGCAGCTCAAGGCCAATATCGCCGAGTTGAAGGCCGGACAGGAGCAGATGGCGCGCGAGATGGCGAAGCCGTCCGCACCGAAGCCGATGGCTGCGACGATGCCGATCGATCCGCGCGCGCGCGTTTCCGCGCTACCGCCGCGGCCTCCGGTTCCACCGGTTCGCAAGCCGAAGCCGGCCGTGACGCAGACCTACATGCCGGCGTATTCGCCCGCACCGGCCGCGTCTCCGCCGCCACCGTCACAGGCTGCCGCGGTCCCACCGCCGGTCGCGCCGGCCGCCACGACACAAGCCGTTGCCGATGACGATGGACCCGTCGTGCGTCCGCCAATGCCGCTGCGCTAGAGCGTTTTCGAGCGAAGTGGATACCGGTTCGCGTAAAGAAAACGCGTCAAAACAAGAATCTAGAGCCTTTCCCGTTCCGATTCCATCGGAACGGGAAAGGCTCTAGACCAACGCCGGGCGATCGCACGGCATCGGCAACGCAGCGTCGCTGCAAGCTGTCCGACTCGATGTGATGCGTTGAGTCCGGGCGACTACGGAGATCGATGCTTCGATCGTTCTTCCGGCAAACGAATCCGCCAAGAGAAAAGGCCGTCGGGATTTATGCCGACGACCTTCTCTTGCAACTGCCGGTTCCCGGAGCCCGGTTCTGTTGCAATTCCATGCCTCATGATCACGCTGACATATTTAATAAAATCTTAACGCACCTGCATGCTGCACATCATTTCTGCGCCATAAGCACAGAGATTGCGCGCTTCATTCATTCGATAAAGATCGACTCAGTGGTACCATCCGGGATGTGTTGAGACTTCCGTTGAAGACTTGTTTTCCAGACTTGTCGTCGAGACTTGGGTCGTAACACCGGGGAATTCGGATGCCTTACTACTACTTCGATCTTGTGGTTGGTGAAGAGTTCAAGAACCAGGGCGGAATCATCCTCGAGGATATCGAGGTCGCCTCCGATCGCGCCCACCAACTGGCCAATGAGCTGTCGCAGGTGAAGCCGGAGCTTCAGCAAAAGGGTTGCGCGGTGCGCGTCACCGACCGCGATCACAACGAGCTCTATCGCACGCCGCTCGATCCCGTGCCGGCCTGGCAGCGCTAAGCTACTCCAGCACCGGCGCCTCGAACCAGTTCGTCAGCGACAATCCGCCGTCGACGACGAAGGCCGCGCCGGTGACGTAAGCGGAGAGCTTGTTCGACAGCACCGCGAGCGCCATCGGTGCGAGGTCTTTCGCCTCGCCCAGACGCCCGAGCGGGATGTGCCGCGCCAGCGAGGCATCCGCGACGAAACCGCCGGCAGCGATCGCACCGGGCACCAGCGCGTTGACGCGAATGTTGTGGCGCCCGAACGTCTTCGCGAGCTCCTTCACCAGCATCGCCATCCCCGCCTTCGCCGTCGAGTAATGCGGCAGGTTACGCGGCGTGCCCGCATGCAGCGAGGTGAGGAACAGGAACGAGCCGGGCCGCTTCGCCGCGATCAGCCGCTTGGCGATCTCGCGCGCCAGGTGAAAACCCGCATCGAGGTTGACGGCGTGCATCTGCTGCCAGGTCCTGCGATCCACCGCGAGCGCATGATCGGCCTCGCGTCGCGGCGGCGAAGCGCTATGCACGAAATGCGTCACCTCGCCCAGCGCGGCGTGTGAGGCGGCAAGCAGCGCATCGCAGGCGTCGAGCTTCGCAAGATCGCCGACCCAGGGCACCGCGTGTCCAGGCCTCTCGCTCGCGCCGATCGCGGCACTGACCCGCTCCGCACTCACGTCGGCGAACACGGTCCGGACGCCCTCGCCGACCAGCGCCTGCGCGATCGCGCGGCCGATGCCGTTGCCCGCGCCGGTGACGAGCGCCGTGTCGGTTGCGGGATCGAACGGCGCGCTGAACAGGCTCATGTCGCTCTCCGGGTCCGGGAGCAGCCAATCTAGCGCACCGCACGGAGACGCGACAATTGCGTCCCGGCGCCATTGCGGAGCGGCGCGCCGGACGCTAGCCTCCCAAAAAAATCGAGGAGGTACCAAGGATGCGCTATGGTTTTCTGATGACGGGCCTTTTGCTGCTTGCCGCGCCGGCACAGGCGGGCGACGCGCCGCCACGCTCGACCTATGTGACGATGGTCTTGCAGGCCTTCGCCGCCAAGGTCGAGTGCCCCAACACGGATCTCGTCTATCAGGACCTCGTGCAGAGGCGCAGCAGATGCAGCTGCCCGACGGCACCACCGAGAAGGTGCGCAAGGCGATCGCCTGGATGCACACCGGCGGCAAGATGGGCGAGAAGCAGGACGACGAGCTGATGGCCGAGGTCGCGGTGGCGACGCAGGCGACCGATATGGACCAGCGCCGCCTTGGCATGCCCGGCTGGTGCGAGGCCCAGAAGACCAACCTCGCCGGCCTGATCCGCAGCAAGGGCGGCTAGAGCGTTAAGCACACCGCGGCGGAACCGCCGCCGCGGCCAATAATCGTCACAATCCTCGCCAGCATGCGGGCTTCTTCGAACAGGAGATCCCTATGCGGATGGCTCATTTCGTCTTCGCCGGCGCCCTCGCGATCAGTGCCGTGCTGATCGCCCCGGCCTTTGCGAAGAATACCGACGCCCAGAAGGGCGAGGACAAATCGACCTCCTCGTCGTCCTGTAGCGCCTATCAGCAGGCGCCCGACGGTTCGTGGGAGCAGCTTTCCTGTAAGGAAATGAACGAGCGCGGGCAGCCGCAGACGCAACATCGCGCCCCGGCACAAGGAGCCGATCACGAAGAGCGCTGACTGTTCCCGTTCCCCGTGGTCAGCTCTGGTGCGGCCCACGGATGACCTTCATGGCATCCTCGATGTGACGCCATTCCTTGGCCTCATCGGCCTCGCCGCGGCCCTCGCAGGCCTGGGCCTGCTCGGCGGCCTTCGCAATCGCAGCAAAGCCGTGCCGTTCGAGCATCTGGCGTGCGACGGTGTGGACCTGGAGCTCCGACATCATGGGTGCTCTCCCGTGTGATGAAACCGCGATGCACGCTTGGTGGAGCCGCGGATTTCCTACAACGATCAAGTCGCGGGTCTCGTTCCGATCACCCGCAGCAACGATAAAAGGCGGCCCGCCATGCCCGGCGGACCGCCTTCTCACCCACCCCAAAACCTGATGTCGTCGGCCGCGTCCCCTACGCGACCGCCACGCGCTTGCGCTCGAGATCGTTTGGCACCTCGATATCGACCTCCAGGGTCGACACCTCGTCGCCGCGCTCGAGCCGCACGATGACCTTGGTCGGATCCAGCGTGACGTGCTTGGACACGACGGCGAGAATTTCCTCACGCAGCACGCCGAGCAGGTCGGGCTGGCCGCGCATTCCGCGTTCATGCGCGAGCAGAATCTGCAACCGTTCGCGTGCGACGGGTGCAGAAGCCTTGTTGCCGCGGAGAAGTCGGAGCAGACCCATGCTCATGCAGCCCTCCGTCGCAGCAGACGATCCATGAAGCCCTTGCGCTCCGACGGCACCTGCATGGCGACGGTCTCGCCGCACAGCCGCCGCGCCGCATCGATATAGGCCCGTGCGGGTGCGCCGTCCGCGTTCGACAGCGTCACCGGCGTGCCGACGTTGGAGGCCTTCAACACGTCCTGGCTCTCGGGAATGATGCCGAGCAAGGGCGTTGCCAGGATTTCGAGGATGTCGTCGATGGTCAACATCTCGCCGCGCGCCGCGCGGGAGGCATCATAGCGGGTGATGAGAATGTGCTTCTCGACCCGCTCGCCCTTCTCGGCCCGCACCGTCTTGGAATCGAGCATGCCGATGATGCGATCGGAATCGCGCACCGAGGACACTTCCGGATTGGTGACGATCACGGCCTCGTCGGCAAAGCGCATCGCCATGGAGGCGCCGCGCTCGATGCCGGCCGGGCTGTCGCAGATCACCCAGTCGAAGCGGCCGCGCAAATCGTCGATGACCTTGCCGACGCCCTCTTCCGTCAACGCGTCCTTGTCGCGGGTCTGCGAGGCCGGCAGCAGCCAGAGATTCTCCAGCCGCTTGTCGCGGATCAGCGCCTGCGGCAGCTTTGCCACCCCCTGCACCACGTTGATGAGGTCGAACACCACGCGGCGTTCGGCGCCCATGACGAGATCGAGATTGCGCAGGCCGACGTCGAAATCGACGACGACGACCTTGTCGCCGCGCTGCGCCAGCGCAGCCCCCAGCGCGGCGGTCGTCGTGGTCTTGCCGACCCCGCCCTTGCCTGATGTCACGACCAGTACCTTACTCATCTGAAATGTCTCCTTTGCTGGTCAGTTCAGTGGTGTAATTCGCATGGTATTCCCCTGCAGCCAGGCCTGCGCCGGCTTGCCGCGCAAGGCGGCATCGATGTCGTCCGCAGTCTGGTAAAACCCATCAATTGCAAGCAGTTCGGCCTCGATCTTCTGGCAATAGATGCGGGCGCTCGTGTGCCCGTTAACCCCCGCCATGGCCCGGCCGCGCAGCGCGCCGTAGACGTGGATGGAGCCGCCGGCGACGACCTCGGCGCCGGAGCCGACGGAGCCGAGAATGGTGACGTCGCCTTCGGGGAAGATCACGGTCTGGCCCGAGCGCACGGGGTTTTCGAGCAGGAGCGAGGTTGGCTTGGCCTCCGCCTTCTCGACCTTCTTTGGCGCGCTCGGCTCGACCACGCAGCTGCGCCCGCCCGAGAGCAGCGGCGGCATCATGGGGGTCAGCCGGCCCTCCTCCACGCCCTCGATCCCGAGCACGCGGATGTTGCGGTCCTGAAGGCTGGTGAGCAGATGATTGATGCCGGACTGGCTGAGATCGACCGAGGACAGGTCGATCACCACGGGCCGGCCGGCGAAGAAACCCGGCGAACGGGCGATGGTGGTGTCGATCTCCTGGAGCCAGTCCAGGATCGGAACCGTCGGCACGAACACGAAGGCCACGTAGGAGCGCCCGCGCAGGCGCACCATTTGGCGTTGGACTTTTGCTGCAGCCTCCATCGGCCGACTCGTTCCCTGTTATTGAATGGTTAACGATGCGGCGGATGTGGTTAACGGCCGGTTAATTTCTCCGTGGGGTTACATGAGTTGGGTGTGGGTCTCGGGCGGCTCGTCCGCACGGGACAGCCGCCGTGACATCCGGTGTCGTCCTGGCGAAGGCCAGGACCCATACCGCGGAATCCATCGATTACGGACGGTGGGACTACCGAACGACGAGTCTTCGCCAAACGACGTCTTGGGGTAATCGCGGCGAGCGCGAGCGCTCGCGCGGGGGTCCTGGCTTTCGCCAGGACGACGATACGGAAGCCCCCCTACTTCTTCACCTTGCTCGCATCCATCTTGATGGCGGGATCCAGCATCTTGGTCGTGAACGCCGTCGTCACGTCGAACGGCTTCTCCATGCCGAGATAGGTCTGGACCAGTTCGTAGTCCTTCTTCATGCGCTCGCCGTCGATCCAGCCGAGGCTCTTCGTCGTCGTGAACTCGTCCGTCATCAGGAACTTGATCCGCTCCCACTGGCGCTCCTGGTTCTCCTTGTCGAGGCCGGAGACCTGGTCGAGCAGCGCCTTCAGGCACGGCGTGACGTCGGCGACGCAGGCCGCGAAGGCCTTCTGCGTGACGCGAACGAAATCCTCGACCACCTTCGGGTTCTTCTGCAAGTAAGCACCGTTGACGATCAGCGAGTTGCCGTAAGGGTTGAGCCCGATGTCCTTCCAGTTGACGTAGCCGAGGTCCTGGCCGAACTCGATCGCCTTCACATCGTGCTCGTTGTAGAAGTCGCTGATGATGTCGACGGTGTGGCTCTTCAGCGCCGCGACCTTCGCGGTGGGCCCGATATTGACGAAGCCGACCGCATCAGGCGCAAGGCCTGCGGCCTTGGCGAAGGCCGGCCACATCACGCGCGAGGCGTCCCCGGGCGGATTGCCGATCTTGTGGCCGGCGAAATCCTTCACCCCGTTCACGCCGTAGCTCTTCAGCCAGTAGAAGGTCTGGCCGGTGTTGGCGTAGACGCTCATCACCGCGACCGTGTCCGCGCCCTTGCTCTTGGCCACTAGCATGGTGGCGAGGTCGGCGACGCCGAACGGCGAGCCGCCCGAGCCGACCTTGGCGGCGGAGACGCCGGAGCCCTTGCCGGTCTCGATGGTGAGGTCGATGCCGGCCTTCTCGTACCAGCCCTGCGCCTTCGCGTAATAATAGGGCGAATGGTCGGCCGTGGGCGTCCAGTTCAGGATCAGGTTCACCGCCTCGCCCGCGTTCGCGGGCATGCCCGCCAAGCCGAGCATCAGGGTCACGACCGCCGCCTGCAAACGCTTCATCGCTTGTCTCCTCATTGCCGCGACCCGGCTTGTCGCTCTCCCCATGTGAGGCTACCAATGCAACAAGTCCGCCCTCCAATTGTCAACTGTTTGGTTGGAAATGCCCGCAAAACGATCTGGCGACACCGTGCCGCAGCGGCGCGACCCGGTCGCCACCCGCAAGAAGCTGCTGACCGCGGCGCGCCTGGAGTTTGCCCGGCACGGCCTTGCGGGCGCCCGCGTCGACGAGATCGCCGAGCGCGCCGGCGTCAACAAGCAGCTCGTCTACCACTACTTCGGCGACAAGGACGCGCTCTACCTCGCCGTCCTCGAATGGGTCTATGAGGACATCCGCGAGCAGGAGCGCAGGCTCAATCTGGAAGGCCTGCCGCCCGACAAGGCGATCCGCCGGCTGATCGAAGCCTCGTTCGACCACCTGGCGGCAAACCCTGATTTCATCGTGCTTCTGAACGACGAGAACCGCGGCGGTGCCCGTCATGTCCGCGGGTCCACGCGGCTGGAGGCGATGCATTCCCCGCTGGTGAAAAGCGTCTCCCACATCCTCCATGAGGGCGTGCGTTGCGGGCTGTTCCGCAAAGGGATCGACCCCGTCCAGCTTTACATCTCCATCGCGGGCCTCAGCTATTTCTTCTTCTCCAACACGCCGACGCTGTCGGCGATCTTCGGCAAGGACCTGTCGAGCCGCGCTCAGCGCCGTGCCCGGCGCAGGCATGTCGTCGACCTGGTGCTCCAGTCGCTCCGGCCATAATCAACCAGATGGTTGAAACTTGCCCCGGGGACGGTTAGGCTTGCCGTCGTGGCGGAGAGGCCACGAGCAACGGGGAGCGAAAGGTGGCAGGTGACGGAGCAGGCCCGGCCCGCAACTTTGCGATCATCCTGATCGTGCACCTCGCCGTGCTCGTGCTGTGGCAGGTCGCGGTCGATGCCTTCCACGTGCCGAAATTCATCCTGCCCTCCCCGCTCGCGACCGTGCAGACGCTGGGAACCGCGAGCTAACGCCTGGGGCTCCAACACGCTGGTGACGGCGATCGAGATCCTCGGCGGCTTCGCACTCGGCGCATTCGTCGGCGTCACCCTCGCGGTGATTTTCAGCTGGGCGCCGCTGGTCAGCATGGTGCTGCTGCCGCTGTTCGTGACGCTGAACATGATCCCGAAGGTTGCGCTCGGCCCGCTTCTGATCGTCTGGTTCTCCTACGGCATCGTGCCGAACATCCTGATCGCCTTCAGCATCTGCTTCTTCCCGATCCTGCTCACCACCGCCCGCGGCCTGCGCGAGGTCGAACCGGATCTGCTCGATCTCGTCAAATCGCTGCGCGGCTCGCGCTGGACGCTGTTCCGCAAGATCCAGCTGCCGGGATCGCTGCCCTACGTGTTCTCCGGCATGAAGGTCGGCGCCATCCTGGCGGTCGCCGGCGCCATCGTCGGCGAGTTCATCGCCTCCGAGCGCGGGCTCGGCTACCTCATGATCCAGGTGCAGTCCTCGCTCGACACCCCCGCGATGGTGATGGCCGTCGTGCTGCTGACGCTGCTCGGCGTCGCCCTCTACGGCCTCGTGCTCGCCCTCGAGCGCATGTTCGTGGTCGGCGATGCCAGGCAAACCTAAAGGACCGACCGATGCTCCTCACCCGCCAGACCCTGCCGAAGACCATTCCTGACATCGCCGCGCTCGACGATCTCCTGTGCCGGCCGACCCAGGCGCTGATCGACGACCTCAACAAGGTCGAGGGCGACATCATGATCCTCGGCGTCGCCGGGAAGATGGGCCCGACGCTGGCGGGGCTCGCCAAAGCCGCCGCGCCGGATCGCCGCGTCATCGGCGTCGCGCGCTTCAGCGAGGCGGGCGTCAAGGACTGGCTGCATCGGCGCGGCGTCGAGACGATCAATTGCGACCTGCTCGACGAGGCCGCGATCAACGCGCTGCCGAAGGCGCCCAACATCGTCTTCATGGCCGGCCGCAAGTTCGGCGCCGAGGGCGATCTGTCGCTGACATGGGCGATGAACGCGCATGTCCCGGCCCTGGTCGCGCAGGCCTTCCCGTCGTCGCGGATCGTGGCGTTCTCGACCGGCTGCGTCTATCCCTTCGTGCCGGTCGATGGCAACGGCGCGACCGAGGACATGGCGCCAAATCCGCCCGGCGAATACGCCCAGTCCTGCGTCGGCCGCGAGCGCATGTTCGAGTATTTTTCGCGCAAGTTTTCGACGCCGGGCCGGCTGTTCCGGCTCAATTACGCGATCGACATGCGCTATGGCGTGCTGCACGACATCGCCACCAAGGTCCTCACCGGCGCGCCGATCGACGTCAGCCTGGGCCATGTCAATTTCATCTGGCAGGGCGATGCGTCCGCGCAGGCGCTGCGCTGCCTCGCCCATTGCACGGCGCCGACCTCGCCGATCAATGTCAGCGGTCACGAAATTCTCGCCGTGCGCGATCTCGCCGCGAAATTCGGCGCCCGCTTCGGCCGCGCCCCGGTGCTGACCGGCAAGGAGGAGCCGACGGCGTGGCTGACCGACACCTCGCAGGCGGTCGAGCTGTTCGGCCTGCCGGTGGTCGACACCGAGCAGTTGATCGCCTGGACCGCCGACTGGGTGTCCCGCGCCATGCCGAGCCTCGGCAAGCCCACCAAATACGAGGTGCGCGATGGCCGCTACTGACACCCCGCCCATCATCAAGCTCGGCGCGGGCGATGCCATCGCCGGGCTCGTGCTGTCGGTCGAAGCGCACTGGAATCAGACCGAAGAGGACTGGCGCATTTTCCTGCGCGACGGCGTCGTGTTCGGTATTCGCGATGGCATGCGGCTGGTCGCGACAGCGGCACTGCTGCCCTATTCCGGCAGCAACGCCTGGATCAGCATGGTGCTGGTATCAGGCACGCATCGCCGCCGTGGCCTTGCGACGCGCCTCGTCGACGCCTGCCTGGAGACGGCGCGCAGGAACGGCCTGACCAGCTGGCTCGACGCGACACCCGATGGGGCTGCCGTTTACGGGCCGCTCGGCTTCACGCCGATCCTGCAATTGCGCCGGCTGAAATTGGTCAATTCAGCGCAAGCGTCGGCGCGACCGCCTGCGGCCGCGACGCTTGACGCGCTTTGTGCGCGGGACCGGCGGGTCACCGGCTTCGACCGAACCGCCCTCCTGACCGCCTTCGCACAGCGCTCCGGCTCGCGTATCGTCGCTTCGAATGGATGCATCGCGCTGGTCCGCGACGGCAGAACCGCGCGCCACATCGGTCCCTTGTTTGCAGATCATGCCGTCGAAGCGCTGGCCCTGGTCCAGGCGATCGCGCGATCCGAGACCCGCCCCCTCCTGCTCGACGCCGTCGCCTCGCAAGGCGCGTTCCTGGAGGGATTGACCGCTTCGGGCTGGACCGTCGAACGGCCGTTCCAGCGCATGCGCTTCGGCCCCGCCACCACTGCCGCCGAGGAAATGCCATTCGCCGTCGCCGGCCCTGAATTTGGATAGGACATCATGCACCACAGCCAGATCAATGCCGACGTTCGCAAGCTGATCGCCGACGGCACCGTGCTGCCGGCGCACCCTCTTGCGCTCACCGCCGAGCGAAAGCTCGACAAGACGCATCAGCGCGCGCTGACGCGCTACTACATCGACGCCGGCGCCGGCGGCCTTGCGGTCGGCGTGCATACGACGCAGTTCGCGATCCGCGACGTCGGCCTCTATCGTCCCGTGCTGGAGCTCGCCGCCGAGACCGCGGCGAGCTGGACCAGGCGTCCGCTGGCGATGGTCGCGGGACTTGCCGGTCCGACCAGGCAGGCAACCACTGAAGCGCGCACCGCGCGCGACATCGGCTATCACGCCGGCCTGCTCAGCCTCGCCGCGATGAAGAGCGCCTCCGAGGACGAGATTATCGCGCACTGCACCGCGGTCGCCGCCGAAATTCCGTTGGTCGGCTTCTATCTCCAGCCGGCCGTCGGCGGCGTCATCCTGTCGAGCCAATTCTGGCAACGCTTTGCCGCGATCGACAATGTGATCGCGATCAAGATCGCACCGTTCAACCGCTACCGCACGCTCGACGTGCTGCGCGGCGTCGCAGCCGCGGGTGCGCTCGACCGCGTCGCGCTCTACACCGGCAATGATGACCATATCCTGCTCGATCTCATGCTGCCGTTCGACCTGCGCGACAACGGCGTCACCACGCGCACCTATTTCAAGGGCGGACTGCTCGGCCATTGGTCGGTGTGGACGGCGAGCGCGATCGGGCAATTCGAGCGCTGCAAGGCGGCGCGGCACAAGGACAGCGTGCCGGCCGACCTGCTCGCGCTCGATGCCCGCGTCACCGATTGCAACAGCGCCTTCTTCGACGTCGCCAACAATTTCCACGGCTGCATCGCCGGCTGCCACGAGATCCTGCGGCGTCAGGGCCTGATGCAGGGGCTGTGGTGCCTCGATCCGGCCGAGGGCCTCAGCCCCGGCCAAAAGGAGGAGATCGACCGCGTCTGCCGCGAGCACGCCGACCTCAGCGACGATGACTTCGTGGCCGCCAACCTCAGCAAATGGCTGGCATGACGGACGAGCCCTTCATCAGCCTGCGCGGCGTCCGGAAGGTCTACCGCAGCGGCGGCGCGGAGTTTCTCGCCGTCTCCGACGTCACCATGGACGTGAAGGAAGGCGAGCTGGTCTCGCTGGTCGGCCCGTCCGGCTGCGGCAAGACCACGGTGATGAAGATTCTGGCTGGCCTACACGGCGCCGACGGCGGCACCGTGAAGATCGGCAGCGCCAGGAGCCCGTTCGATCCGACCCGCGACATCGGCATGGTATTCCAGCAGGCGCTGCTGCTGAAATGGCGCACGATCCTGGACAACGTGCTGCTGCCGGCCGAGATCGTGGGGCTACCGATGAAAGCCGCGCGCGAGCGGGCGCGCGACTTGCTCAACCTCGTCGGGCTTGCCGGCTACGAGCAGAAATATCCGCAGCAGCTGTCAGGCGGCATGCAGCAGCGCACCGCCATCGCGCGGGCCTTCATCCACGATCCCAAGCTGATCCTGATGGACGAGCCGTTCGGCGCGCTGGACGCCTTGACGCGCGAGCAGATGAACCTGGAGATGCTGCGGATCTGGCGCGAGAGCGGCAAGACCATCATCTTCGTCACGCATTCGATCCAGGAAGCGGTGTTCCTGTCCTCGCATTGCGCCGTGCTGACCGCGGGCCCGGCGAAGATGGCCGACTACTTCCCGATCGACCTGCCCTTCCCGCGCGACCTTCCGCTCAAGACAACGGATGCGTTCGGTGCCTATGCGCGGCGCATCTACGCAAAGCTCGGGCTGGGCGCGGCGTAGACCGCTCCCTCCGCCGTCATTCCGGGGCGCGACGAAGTAGCGAGCCCGGAATCCATCGGGCGGCAAGACACGCGGTGAAATGGATTCTCAGATGCGCAATTGCGCATCATAGCTCCCGCCAAGAGGCGCGCCCCGGAATGACAGTGTCCTTCGGATCACGCCTGAAAACACCGCGCCCTCTTGCTGCAATCAGGTCTTGTTGCGCATCTTGCTGAGCAAATAGTTGTCGTAGAAGTTTTCCGCGATCTGCGTGTAGAACAGCAGCTCCTTCATATACGCGTCGTGGCTCTCCTTGGTCCGCTTGAACAGGTCGCTCTTGGCAGCGAGCTCGTTCAGGTGCTCCTGGGTCGCGTTGTAGCAAGCCTCCAGCACCGGCTGCGGGAACGCCTTCAGCTCGGCGCCGTTGGCGATCAGCCGCTTCAGCGCCGCCGGGTTCACGCTGTCGTACTTCTCGAGCATCCAGGCGCCGGCCGCAGAGGCGGCCTGGTTGACGATGGCCTGGTAGTGCTTGGGCAGCGAAGCCCACTTCTCGTCATTGACGATCATGTGCAGCATGGCGCCGCCTTCCCACCAGCCGGGGAAGTAGTAGTATTTGGCCACCTTCTGGAAGCCGAGCTTCTCGTCGTCATAGGGACCGACGAATTCGGCGGCGTCGATCGAGCCCTTCTCCAGGGCCGAATAGACGTCGCCACCGGCGAGCTGCTGCGGCACGATGCCGAGGCGCGCCAGCACATGGCCGCCCATGCCGGCGATGCGGAATTTGAGGCCCTTGAGATCGTCGACGGTCTTGATCTCCTTGCGGAACCAGCCGCCCATCTGGGTGCCGGAGTTGCCGCAGAGGATCGCATGCGCCTTGAACGGCTTCAGCGCCTCGTTGGCGAGATCGGCGCCGCCGCCGAAATACCACCAGGACTCCTGATGGCGATGGTTCATGCCGAACGGCGCGCCGGTGGCATAGGCCAGCGCCGGCTCCTTGCCGATGTAGAAGTAGAGCGGCGTCTGCGCCATCTCGACGGAGGCCGCGCTGACGGCGTCGAGCGCCTGCAAACCGGGGACGAGCTCGCCGGCCGCAAAGGTCTGGATCTGGAATTTGTTGTCGGTGGCGTCAGCGACGTATTTCGCGAAGGTCTGCGCCGTGCCGTAGATCGTGTCGAGCGATTTCGGGAAGCTCGAGGTCAGGCGCCATTTGATCTCGGGCGCGCCTTGCGCAATCGCGGGTGCAGCAACCAGCGTCGTCGCGCCGGCGACCGCGCCACCCTGGAGGAATGTACGGCGTTTCATGATGGGGTCTCTCCCTAAAGCAAGGCTTCAAATGGATGGCCTGGGCCACGGTCTTCGCAGACCGTTTGCCCGTTCCCGCCGCGGAGTTCAAGGTGTTCCGGATCAAGTGTCCTGGAGGAAGATCGACAGCGCTCGCTGCAATTCCTTGTACGCGCGCGGCCCGATCTTGGCGGCGAGGGTCTTCTCGCTTTCGGCGATCGACGGCCGCAAGCGGCCGAGGAGCGCGGCGCCGGTCTGGGTCACATACAGCACGTAGTAGCGGCGGTTGACGGCGGAGGCCGAACGCTGCACCAGCCCGCGCCGCTCCAGATGATCCACCAGCCGCCCGAGCCCCGCCCGCTCGATCGACAAGGATTGCGCGATGGCAAGCTGATTGACGCCGGGATTGGCTTCGATCACCGACAACACGGAGAACTGCGCCGGACTGATGTCGAAGGCGGCCAGCCGCCGGCTGACATCCCTGAACACCCAGAGCTGGGCCCGCCGGATGCGATAGCCGAGTGAACGGGACAGATCGTCCGAGGCAAGCAGCTTTGGCCGGGCGGGCTTTCCGGCCGGCGCGGCACGCGAGGCGGATCGCGCCGGCTTTGCAACCTGCGCCCTGCGCGACGCTCCCTTCGGGGATCGCTTCCTGACGCCAGCCTTCTCCGGCTCCATCGACGACCATCTTTCAAAAGCCGGCGCGGCGGCATCCGCCCGGTGGTCCGGGATTCGAACGCCAAGTCTATCGCAGCGGACCGGGATCGAGAAGCCGCGCGGCGTCGCGCCCTGCCGATGCAGCTTCTACGACAGGTTGCACCGCGGACTCGCGTGTTGCGTCATGTTGACACGGCAACATCGCTTGCCTAAGGATCAAGAAAACCTGCCGTCACACGAGCAGGCTTCAGGGGAGCTAACGTCGGTGCCTGCATCAGGGAACGGCGACGATCCGCATGCCATCGCGCATCGCGGCGACACGATTGCGGCCGTCGGCGCATTGCGTTCCGCGCACTGCGATCCGCATCGCGAAGCTCCCCGGCCTCCCGACGACCAGGACGTCCCGACCGACAGCGACATCGCTTGCAGCCGTGACGACGCCTGCCGCAACGGCCGGCGCCGCACGATGTCGCGTGGACGACCGCTGCTTTCGACAATCATCAAGCTGGAGGGCATGACATGAAACGGTTACTTCTCGCCTCGACCATTGTTGCCGGCTGGACGGCTCTCGGCCCGCAGGCAATGGCCCACGGCCTGCCGCCGAGTGGTGTTGCCCCGCGCGCATCCTGCACGGCCCTCACCGGCCTCACGCTGCCGAACACGCAGATCCTGAGCGCGACCCAGAAGGCGGGCTACTGCAACGTGATCGGCATCATCAACAAGCGCGTCTCGACGCAGGACCCCGATCATTTCACTTACGGGATCGGCTTCGCGCTCAATCTGCCCGATACCTGGCATGGCCGTTTCGAGATGATGGGCGGCGGCGGCACCGACGGCAGCCTCCAGGCCGATCCGCAGGGCGCCGCCGGCGTCGAGCTCGGTCAGGGCTGGGCCGTGGCCGCCGACGACGGCGGGCATGAAGACAACGCCAGCAATCCGGTCGGCGGACATCAGGACGACGATGCCAATGCCGGTGGCTCCGCGCATTTCGCGATCGACGCCCAGGCGCGCAGGGACTACGGCTACAACGGCATCGAAAAGACCGCGACGATCTCGAAGCAGATCATCTCCTATTACTACGGCCTCGACACCGTCTATTCCTACATCATGGGCTGTTCGAACGGCGGACGTGACGCCATGATGGCGTCGCAGCGCTTCCCCTGGCTGTTCGACGGCGTGATCTCGCAAAATCCCGGCTTCAACCTGCCACAGGCGGCCCTTGCGGAAGCCTGGAACGAGCAGGTGCTCGGCACGCTCGCCACCAGCAAGGACGTCAACGGACAGCCCTTCATTCCCGACACGTTTCCGGTGCAGGATCTCCAGGTGGCCTCGGCCGCGATCCTGAGCGCCTGCGACGCGCTCGACGGGCTGGTGGACGGCATCGTCGACAATTATCACGCCTGCACGGCGAAGAAGGTGTATCCGGCGCTCGCCAGCTATACCTGCGGCACCGGCTCGCACGGCAGCACGCCGCATGGCGGCACGTGCCTGACCGGCGCGCAGGTGGACGCGCTGAAGAAGATCTATGCCGGGCCGGTCAATTCCCGCGGCCAACGGCTCTATTCGAACTGGTTCTGGGATGCCGGCATCTGGACGCCGCCCACCGCGCCCGGCGCGGGCTGGCAACTATGGAACGTCGTCACCGCGCCGGTGCCGAACGTCAACACCGCGATCAACCTGACGCTCGGCGCAGGCGCGATCCCGATGATCTTCCAGACCCCGCCCGTCGTCACGCCCGTCAACGGGCCGAACGGCCAGGAAGCCTTCGTGTTCCGCTTCAACTTCGACACCGACGCGCCGAAGATCTTCGCGAAGACGCAAGCCTATCCTGAAAGCAGCATGGACTTCATGGCCGCGGTCTCGACCGACCTGCGGCCGTTCAGGGCGCGCGGCGGCAAGCTGATCGTCTCCTCCTCCGTCAATGACGGCATTTTCTCCGGTGCTGCCATCGCCCGCTGGTATCGCAACATGGACAGGCGCATGAACGGGCGCGCGACCGACTTCGCGCGGCTGTTCATGGTGCCGAACATGGCCCATTGCGGCGGCGGTGCGGCCACCGCGAGCTTCGCGCAGAACGAGGTCAAGGCCATCACCGACTGGGTCGAGAAAGGCATCGCGCCTGAACGCATTGTCGCGACCAATACCAACGCCACCTCGCCCTACCCGACCGGCGGACTTTTTGATCCGCGCATAGCCATGAACTTCCCGGCCAGCGGCACGAGGCCGCTATGCGTCTATCCGAAGATTGCAGCCTACAAGGGCAGCGGCATGACCAACGATGCCGGCAATTTCGCCTGCATCGACCCCGGCTTCAGGCCGGGCGGCGACCACGACTTCCATGATGACGACGACGGGCATGGCGACGGCAGGCACTGAGACGCTCTCAGCCTCTCTCGTGCCCCGGACGCAGCGCAGCGTCTCCCTCGCGATGCGAAGCATCGTCGAGCGCGATGCGCTGCTGAGCCGGGGCCCATCCATCCGCCATGCCGAGTGGCCATCTGGGTCCCGGCTCTGCGCCGCAACGCTGTAAGCGTTGCGGCTTGTCCGGGACACGAGCAGATTCTCACGAGGCCTCAGCCTGCTCATACAATCCGGCGACGAAATCGCCGAATGTCGGTGCGAGCGGCAGCACGTAGCCCCATTCGTTCGACATCGCCTCGGCAAGCGTCCAGGGCTTCTCGTATTCGGCGATCTCGTGATCGATGAACCAGATCTTGCCGAAATGCGCCTTGTCGATCGTCATGCAGATCGGGTTGCCGCCGTGGTCGCTCATGATCCAGAGGAGTTCATCGACGGTCGGCCATTGCGGAGTCTGACGCGTCTGGACCAGCGAGCATTCATCGCGCCGCAATCCCAGCACCTCCTGGACCGCGCCGGCCCAGTGCCCTTGCGGCCAGTTGAACTCGGCAGAGCCCTGGAAATAGCCGCCGGCGCAGACCATCAGGAACTGGCGATACTCGTCCGGCAAGCGGCAGCCGATGGATTTTTCGAATGCCTCGAGCGCTGCGAGCGTCGGTTGCTCCGCGCGGGCGCGATCAACGCCGGCAATGAAGTCTGCGATATTCATGCGATCCCGTTCCTCGGCGCAGAAGCGCGCCACGCCTTCGTCGCAGGCATTCGGGAGCGGGTTCGACGATTGGAGGGGAGTAACGGCTGTCTCAGAGCAGCTTCGCGCTGACGAACAGCGCGCGCACGGCGTTGGTCGCCTGCACCGCGAGCATGGCGTTGCCGGCGGCGCCTTCCAGGGCCGAGATGGCTTCCTCGTGCAGCGTGCGGAATTCCATCCACTCGACCGACTTGAAGTTGGTGAGGAATTGATAGGCCTGGCCGACGGTCGCGATCGCCAGCGTGTCACCGTTCAGCTTGATCTTGAACGTCGTACGCAGCGGGGTCTCGGAATTCTGGGGATCACTCATGGGCTGCTTCTGGACAAGGACGGCTTAACGAAGGGGAAACGGCAGCCCCGCCGCGGCAGGCAAATATCAGGAGTCGGTGCTGCCGCGCTGTGACGCGGTCGCCGATCCTCTCAGGCTCGGCACCACGACCAGGCGGTTGAACTCGCCGTTGTCGTAGGCCTTGAGGAAGCGCTCATAGTCCTTGATCGAGACGCAGCCGTTGGAATCGCCGCGCGGCCCGAGCATGTAGCTGTGGGTGAGAAGGCCGACGCGGCCGAGCGCGCTGGTGCCCTCGGCGGGCGTCAAGCGCAGCGCGCGGATGCCGTGGAACAGCTTTTCGCGCGGCTTCAGATCGTAGGTCGCCGGCGGGGTCGCGCCCACCATGCGCTGATCGACATGCTGGGGGTCGTCCATCAGCGCGCCCATGCCCGAATGCGCTTCCAGCGCGAGGCCGCTCGGCAGGTAAAGCGCCTTGGCCGAGATGTCGTAGACCGCCGTGCGCGAATCATAGCCGAGGGCGGCGAGATCCGGCGCCTTGCTGAACAGGCCATCGCCGGGGGTCAGCGAGGCCAGCTTGATCTTGTCGGTGAATTTTTCGAAGAAGTTGCGGTTGTCGACCCTGGGGGTGGTGTCGGCATAGGCCTGGCTGGACGCGATCTGGGCCGAGAAGTCCGCCTGCACCGGCCGCGAACGCGGCATCGGGACCGCGTCGGCACGCTCCGAGGGCCGCCTCTCGTCAACCGCCGTCCGGTCATCTTCGGTCAGGGTCGAGCGCCAGTCGTCGCCCTGGAGTTTCTGGGCCAGCATCGCCTTGGCATCGCGCAGCTTGAGCTGGACCGCATTCAGGGCAGAGCGCTCCAGCGTCCGCAGGCCGAGCTCGCGGGCGGGCGCGCTGCCAGATGCCGAAGCAAAACGGTCCTCGAAGGAAGGGGCATTGGCCGGCGGTAGCGCGGCGGAAACCAGCGGAGTCGAATCGCCCATATCGGCGACCCAGGCGGCGGCACCGAGCGACAGCGCAACAGCGGCCAGAGACAGCAGAATCGTCTCGGCCCGCCCGATACGGCGGCGCGACAACAGCCTCTCGGCTCTTGCGGTGTCGGAAACCATCAGATCCCCAAATCGACCCCCGGGGAGACCCACCCCCACCCGGAGACTCTCTATACCAGCTACCACATTGGGAGCCAAAAGTTAGGCATAATCACGGCCGTCAAGGCACCCCCAAGGTATCCAATGACCGCTCCTTTCGATCTAGACCGGTTCGTCCAGGCCCAAAATCCGGTCTATCCCACCGTGACCGGGGAACTGTCCCGGGGCCGGAAGCAGAGCCACTGGATGTGGTTCATTTTCCCGCAGGTCGCCGGCCTCGGCTTCAGCGCCATGGCGCAGCGCTACGCCATCGGCTCGCGCGCGGAGGCCGAGGTCTATCTCGCCCACCCTGTCCTTGGCCCGCGCCTGATCGCGTGCACCAGACTCGTGCTCGCCGTTCAGGGGCGGACCATCAACGCGATCCTCGGCGCGCCCGACGACGCCAAATTCCGCTCCTCGATGACGCTGTTCGGCGCCGTGTCCGACGATCCCATTTTCAGTGAGGCGCTCGCCCGGTATTTCGCCGGCGAGCGCGACGGCGCGACGCTGGAGATCCTGTCGAAGCTCGATCAGCCGTCCAGCTGAGCTCGCGCGGCGGCAAGCAGCGTAAACCCGAGATTAACACGGGCGACCTATCGTCCGTGGAAAATAATTCTCCCCGCGCCAATTGCCGGACAGAACATGAAAATCGGAACGCTCCTGACCACCGCCATCGTCTCGCTCTCGACCGTCGGCGGCGGCCTCGCCGTCTACGTCGCCGTGACGAAGTACCACACGATGGAGCGGATCACCGAAGCACAGGGGCGGCTCGCGATCGTCCGCGCCGTCGGCGACATCCCCCGCTATCTCAACCCCGAGCGCGGCTTTTCGACCAACATCCTCTATGGACCGGCGACGGTGGACCCGGCGCTGCTCGCCGAGCAGGACAAGCTGCGCAAGCAGACCGACGGCGCCCGCGACCGGATGAACGCGTTGCGCAAGGACCTTCCCGGCCCGTTCGACGACGGCGCCACCACCGGCAACAACATCGACGGCATCAATTCGAAATTCACCGCGCTGCGCGAGGCCATCGACAAGGCGCTGGCGGGACCGGCGGAGGCGCGCAAGGACGCCGCCAAGAAGATCGTCGCCGACAACGCCGTGCTCAACGGCGCCGTGACCGCGCTGCTCAACGAGCAGGTCCGCCGTATGGCGATCCTCAACGGCGACGCCTACCGGCAGGCGAGCTACGCCAACATCGCGATGACGCTGCGCGACGTCGGCGGCTTCAACTCCAGCCTGCACAAGAACCTCGTCGGGGGCAAGAAACCGGCGACGGACACGGAGAAGGCCGAGATCAGCCGCTCGCAGGGCCGCAACGACCAGATCGTGATGGCGCTGCTGGAATTGCGCGGCAATCCGGCAACGCCGGCGAACGTCGCCGCTGCGCTGGAGAAGTTCAACGCGGTCTATATCGAGGAGTTCGGCCGCGAGCTCAAGCTGGTGAAGGACGGTGCGATCAGCGGCAAGTACGAACACGACATGGACACCTATTACGCCGCGACGCAGCGCGGCCTCGGCACCATCATCGAGGTCCGCGACGCGCTTTATGACAATGCGGAGCAGATCCTGGCGGGCGCCTCCTCGGCTGCACGCACCAGCTTCACTGTCGCGCTCCTCGGCCTTGTCGCCGTGCTGATCGCCAGCATCGGCCTCGTCGTGACGGTGCGCCGCCGCGTCTGCGCGCCCATCGTCGGCCTGACCACTCGGATGTCGCGGCTTGCCGAAGGCAACGTTGCCGAGGAGATCCCCGGCGCCGAGCGCTCCGACGAGATAGGGGCGATGGCCGCGGCCGTGCAGGTGTTCAAGGACAACATGATCCGGGCCGACCGGCTCGCCGCCGAGAAGCAGGCCGAGAACGACGGCAAGATGCGCCGCGCGCAGGCGCTCGACGAGCTCACCCGCGCGTTCGAAGCCAAGGTCACCGAGCTCGTCGGCGGGCTTTCGAAAGCCTCCTCCACCATGGAAAGCACGGCGCAGTCGATGACCTCGACCGCGGCCCAGACCAACAGCCAGGCCGCGGTCGTCGCCGCCGCCTCGCAGCAGACCTCCAGCAACGTCCAGACGGTCGCCAGCGCGACCGAGGAGTTGACCTCCTCGATCTCCGAGATCGGCCGTCAGGTCGCACAAAGCACCGAGATCGCGGCCCGCGCCGTCGACAACGCCCGCCGCACCGGCGACACGGCACGTACGCTCGCCGAGGGCGCGCAGAAGATCGGCGACGTCGTCACCCTGATCCAGAGCATCGCCGAGCAGACCAATCTGCTGGCGCTGAACGCGACCATCGAGGCCGCCCGCGCCGGCGACGCCGGCCGCGGCTTTGCCGTGGTCGCATCCGAAGTGAAGTCGCTGGCCGGCCAGACCGCCAAGGCCACGACCGAAATCTCCGAGCAGATCACGGCGATCCAGTCTGCGAGCGACGAGACCGTGGCCGCGATCCGCAACGTCGCCGACGTCATCGCCGAGATCGACCAGATCGGCACCGCGATTGCCGCGGCGATCGAGGAACAGGGTTCGGCGACCAAGGAGATCGCCCGCAGCGTGCAGGAAGCCGCCCGCGGCACTCAGGAAGTGAACACCAACATCTCAGGCGTGCAGCGCGCCGCCGACGACACGGGAGCTGCCGCACGGGAAGTGCTGGGCGCGGCCGAGCAGCTCTCGACGCAGTCGCGCGATCTCGCCGGACAGTTCGACCGCTTCCTCGGCGAGGTCAGGGCCGCCTGACGCTGCCGCTCGCTCAAGCTCAATAAGGCGGCGCCTTGCGCGCCCGCTGCGCCTTGGCCGCCTCGATCCACCAGGCGAGGTCGTCGGCAAAGCGCGGGAACGAACGCTCCAGCGCCTTGCCGCCCTCGCCGATCGGCTCGGAATCCGCCGACAGCGTCTGCGCGATCGGGCCGACGCCGATGGTGCTCGACACCACCACCATGCCCATTTCCGACAGCGTGCCGTGCCAGGCGGTCGAGGCGCGCGCGCCGGACAGGCGGCCGGCGGAGTAGCTGACGATCGCGGCCGGACGCCAGAACCACTCTTCGAGGAAATGGTCGGTCAGATTCTTCAATCCGGGCTGAATGCCCCAATTGTATTCGCCGGTGACGAAGACAAAACCGTCCGCGCCGCGGATCTGCCCGGCCAGCTTCTCCAGCGCCTCGGGCGCGGCGCCCTTGGGATATTCCTTGTACATGCGGTCGAGCATCGGCAGGCCGATCGCCTTGGCGTCGATGAACTCGACATCCTCGCCGCGCTCGCGCAGGCGATTGATGACAAAATTCGCAAGGCGGATGCCCATGCGGTCGGAACGGTAGGAACCGTAGAGGACGAGGATGCGATTGCTCATGGCTGAAGGCTAGCACAAAACCGGAGTCCGGCCCCAACCCATTTGTCGTGCTAGCGCCTGCGTCCGCGCTCCAGCGTTTCCGACGGCGCCTCGCCGAACCGGTCGCGATAGCTTCTGGAGAAATCGCTGAGATGCCAGAAGCCGAAGGCCAGCGCGACGGCCTTGACGCTATCGGCGCCCGCCAATAGCCGCTGGCGGACCAACCACAGCCGCCGCAGGCGCAGGTAACGGTGCAGGCTCATGCCGCGATAGCGGCGGACGACATCATGCAAGGTGCGGACGGAAAGGCCGAGCTCGCGCGCGATCTCCTCGCTGTAGATGGGCTGGGCGAGATCGCCGGATAACAGCGCGCGGATGTCCTGAAAGATCTTGAACTGCCGCTCGTCGTTCGGCCTCACCGTCCATCGCGCCGAAACCAAGTTGGCGAAGACGGCGTCGACCGCGCCGAACAGGGACTCCTTCATCGCCGCCGCCTTCAGCGGCGCCTCAGTGGGATCGATGGGCTCGGACGCGGCGGCCACCACCTCCCTGACCACGTTCCGCAACCCATTCAACGCCAATGTGCTGGTCTCAAAGATCTTGAAATTGGAACGCGTCTCGGGCCAGCCGCGGTTCTTGACCTCTGGTCGGAAGACGACCGAGGCGATTTGCCGCTGCACTTCCTCGATGGTGTTGTAGGCCGCGCCGCCGCTGCCGATGACGACGACCGCGCGGTCGCGTTGCGCACCGTTGAAGCGAATGGGAACGTCGAGGTCGTCCATCGCAAAACCAACCGCCGTGCAATCCGCGATGAGTTCAGCGTCCACAACCCGCGGAAAAGCGCGCGTCACGTTCACGTCGCAGCCTGGCAATTGCAGGATGATCTGCTCAGCCGCGATCCTTCGCACAAACGGTGTGAACTCGAAGTTCAGACCGCGGATCGCGTTGCGAAACTCATCGACGTCGGAAAAGCGAAATATCTTTGGCGCCAGTGTTGGCGCATCATCATCGCTGGTCATGGCAAAATGAAAACCGCGTCAGGAAAAATACCCGTGTCCGGGGTGAAAGCGCGGACCTGAATTCCCCCCTTTCGGTTGCCCCGTTAGACCGAAAAAATCATCCTAGTACCCGGAATCAGAGCTGAGTGATACGGCGGCCTTTGAAACGGCGTTGACGGACCTTTTTCTTGGTCCAGACGAAGGGCTCGGCTCTGTCGTTGTATGCGTTGACGTAGGCATCGATGTGTTCCTGAAGCTGCTTGAGGCTCGTGAAGGAGGTGCCGCTGAGCGACTGCCCCTGCAAGATGGAAAACCATACTTCGACCTGATTGAGCCATGACGCACTTGTCGGCGTGAAATGAAATTGCACGTTGGGGTGGGCCTTGAGCCAGTCCTCGTTCTTTTTATGGGTGTTGAGGTTGTCGAGGATGACGTGAAGCTTGCGGTTCGGAAAAGCCGCGGTGACGCTGTTCATGAAATCGAGAAACTCGACGCGGCGCCGGCGTTTTGAATGGGTCGCGATGATCTTTCCGGTGGCGACTTCGAGCGCCGCAAACAATGTTGTGGTGCCATGCCGCTTGTAATCGTGGCTTTGGCCGGTCAAGGCGCGGCCATTGGGCAACTTCAGATAACCCTGCGCTCGCTCCAAAGCCTGGATCGAGGGCTTCTCGTCCACGCACAGCACAATGGCCTTCGCCGGCGGCGCGACATAGAGGCCGACAACATCGGCGGCTTTGGCCGTAAAGTTCGGGTCGTTGCTCTCGCACCAGGACTTGCGAGCCACCAGGTCAATCTTGTGGCTGCGCAGGAACCGCCAGACATATTGGACATCGACATCGCCCAGCGCCTCGGCCAGCAGGGGGCCGGTCCAGCGCGCAAACCCTTGCGGTGGCGGCTTATCCAGCAGCTTCAGAATCCGCTTGTCGGTCGTCTTCGTATAGATCGGCTGCTTGCCAGGCCGCGGCTTGTCTTGCAGCCCTTCAAGGCCATGGTCGGCATAGCGATGCCGCCAAAGGCTGACAATCCGCGGCTGGACCCCAACTTCCTTGGCGATCGACCGGGTGCTGCGCCCATCCGCCGCCAACAGAACTATCCGCGCCCGCTTCAAATCGCGCTGCAACGTCACCGGTGAGCGACAGCACGCCTCAAGCACCTTGCGATCTTTCCTCGAAAGGTGGACTTCTCTTGCTTCGGGTATCATCCCGACCTTGAATCACGACTCACGTTCCAAGAAAAGTGGGTACTAGTCGAGCACTCCTCTCACACAACTGTATCGCAAGCCTACGCGCTCGGCGCCACGCTCGTTCTCCCCGGGGCGATCAACAGGATCAAGCTGCTGGCAGCGCTGGCTGATCCGGCCGAGCCTGTGTCTGCTTCCTCAAGCGGCACAACGCAGCTGGACAATGCGGCAGCAGCCGCGGCAACCGCCATCGCGTCGATGTTCACGGCCGTCACGCTCGGCGAGCCGCTTGATGTCGCCGGCACCAGGAAAGCCGGTCGCCAGATTGCCGATCGTATCACCCAGCACGGCCTGTCGGAATGGCTCACGACGGTGCGGCGCCACCACGAGGGCACCTATCAGCACTGCCTGCTCGTGACCGGCGTCGCCATCGACTTCGGCCTCAGCCTCGGCGTCGGCAGGGCCGATCTGGAACGCCTCTACTCGGCCGCCATGTTCCACGACATCGGCAAGGCTCAGATCCCGCTCGCCATCCTCGACAAGCCGGGCCGCCTCGACGCCGAGGAGCGAGCTCTGATCGAAACGCATCCGACCGCGGGCTATGAGTTTCTGAAAGGGCACGAGGGGATTTCGCCTGAAATCCTCGATGCCGTGCGTCATCATCACGAATATCTCGACGGCAGCGGGTATCCGGATGCGCTCTGCGCCGAGAGCATCGGCGATATCGTGCGGATCCTCACGATCTCGGACATCTTCGCAGCGCTGATCGAGCATCGCCACTACAAGCCGACGATGCCGCGCGTGGAAGCCTACAATATTCTCTGTGGGATGACTGGAAAGCTGGAGAAGGCGCTGGTCGCCTCGTTCAAGCGGGTCGCGCTGACGCGATAGCCCGGAAAACCGGCGAGCGCCTCCATGCGATAATTGCAGCCGACAATTGCTGCCGAACGCTAGTGCGTCGCCCGGTATTTGGCGCGGCGGGGGATGGAGCGGCAGGCGAGGCCCTCGGCCAGCAGCTTCATGTCTTCTCGTTTGCCGCTGCGGATCAATCGGCCGAACTCGTCGGCTGAGAAAGGAAGACTTGGATCATCATCGATCGGGCGCCGCACTCGCGGGCCGAAGAACCTTAGAATCAGGCTAGCCAGCCGCCGCATGCCTATTCCCTCGCGCCAGCAACAAACCTCTCACGAGGCACATTGTTCCTGCTGGCGCGAAGAGAATGCAAGTGCGATCTGAACGGTCGTCACCGAAATTTGCGAAGCGGCAGGCTCTGTGCCCTACCCAATCCGCTTGAGCGTCTCGATGTCGCTCATGGCGCTGGTCAACGCCCCGTTGCGGTCGCGCACGAAGCTCTCGAGGTCCGATAGCACGGTGTTGATCATCTGAAGATTCTTGAACATCTCCTCGATCTGCGTCACGATGCTGTTGTAGCCTTCCTGGGTCTGGATCAGCTGGCCCCGGGTGTCGTTGATATTGGCTCCGAGCGACTCGAGCGATGTTTTCATGCCTCCGATCGAGGCGTGGGTACGCGTGAGGCTGGTTTTAGTGTCCTGCGCGAGCTTCTTCACCTCGGTCGCCACCACCGAGAAGCCCCGTCCCGCTTCGCCCGCGCGCGCCGATTCGATGGTCGCGTTGAGCGCCAGCAGGTTGGTCTGGCCCGCGATCGTGTCGATGATCTTCAGGATGTCCCGTAGCCCGTTCATGGCCTGAGTGAGGCCGGCGAACTCCTGCGACAATGCCGTCGTGTCGGTCGCCCGCGCCGCCGATTGTGCGCTCGCCACGATGACCGAGCGGATCTCCTCCACGATCGCGTTGATCGAAGCCGTCTGGCGCAGCGCGCCCTCGACCTTCCCGCTCAGCGTGGCGCTGGCGCTGAGATATTCCGTCAGACGATGCACGATGTCGTCCTTGATCCGGTTCAGCATGACCATGCGGTTGAGATGGGTGCGCGTGAAATATTCGACGAAATGCGCGTAGTGGATCGGGAACGTCTCGATGAACGGATCGTTCAGCGGCTTTTCCCTGACGTCGAAAAACACGATCGCGGTCAGCGTCTGGTTGATGTTGATCCCGAACAGCTCCCCGAAGGTGGAAAAACCCGCGACCGGCATCGGCCACATGCCGCTCATCTTGCGGAGCTGGCTCTCGTTGTTCAGGCGGCGCAGGATGCAGTCGTTGAGGATCGCGCCGATCGCCGGCGGCTTGTCGCGCAGGAAGGCCTCGAGGTCGCGCCGCGTCTGGTCCACGAAATCGGTGGCTTCCAGCAACTCGAGTCTGTCGCCCGAATTGACGTCGCAGAAGAACGACACGACGCCGCTGTCCGCATCGATGCCCGCGACCGAGCGCACGAACAGGTCTCCGCCGACCTCGATGCCGAAGGAGTGCTTCGTCATCATCGACATGAGGTTCGCCGGAATCGTGTTCAGCGCCTTCGCCACCACGGAGGCGAACGGCTTGATCTCGCTCCCTTCCATGACGCCCGAAGCGGTGCGACGATCCGGATCGGCGTCCATCACGACGAAGGATTTTCCGGTCTTCTTGAAGTTCTGCGTCTTGAAGATACCGTAGGCGCGGCCCGGCGCCAGCTTCATGAAGACGATCAGCGCATGGTTCTCGAGCACCTGCCTGCCGTCGTAGAGATGGGTATGCTGGAAGTCGAGCTTGCCGCCGGCGGATCCTCCGACGAAACCGCACGGAAACTTGCCGCTCCTGTACACGGCCTCCATGAAGTAGCTCTCCGACGCCGACACGCCGTCCACGAGCGCGAAAGCGATCGTATCGCGCACGTCGATCGCGAAGGGCGTCCTTATCGCGGCGACCTCGCGCGTGATCGCTTCGATGCGCGCGTCATGGGCCCTGGACGGCTCCCCCTTGCGGATGTCGTCGTTGTGGAGGCGGACGCTGTGGATGCTGACGGACTGAAACAGATCGGCCGGAAAAACCTGCACGACGACGGACGACCAGTTCGACCCCGTCGGCTTGTAGAGCGACTGGCCCGCCGAGCACAGCTCGCCCGCGGTCGACATCGCGATCACCGGCGTCGACCCCGCCAGCCTCTGCAACGACGATGCAACGCGCGCGAAGTCGCAGTGGGGCGAGATGAACGCGAGAACCAGCGGCGACCGCGCGCCCTCTACGACGAAGTCGCCCTCGGAAATATTTTGCAGCCGGTCGTCGCTCTCCAGCACCCGAATCGCGCAGGCCTCACGAACCGCCGGAGCCTCTTCCCGTACCTCCGCAACGATCGACGGCGCGGGCTGCTTGTGACTTGCCTGGGAAAACAACGAGAGCATGGCAATATCCTTGTTCGACGCGCGACGCGTCTCAAAGGAGTGAACTACGGATTCGAAATTGCCATTCGGTTAGGAAGCGCGCGGCGCAGGCGCGTTTGTGCCGTGAATGCGCACCGTAGGATTACGGCGTCGCATCGTTTCGCGGGCTCATGATACCGATCGCATCAGTGCATTTGATCCAGATCAAATCCGCGCGGCGCCCTCGCGCCGGCGGCATTGCAACGGACATCGGCACGATTCCGTGGCGCCAACACATCCACGCCTGCGTGCACTACTCGGCGAATCCGACGAACCGGACGAAGTCGCTGTTCGCCTCACGATCCGAGCGCACCGCGTTGGCGGCAAAGCCGTCGTCGGGATATCCCATCGCGACGCAGGTCATGATCACCTCGTCCTCCGGAATCTTCGCAACCTCGCGCACGATGTCGGAGCGCATGATGCCCTGCCCGTTGATCACCGAACCGAGCCCGCGGTCCCAGGCTGCGAGCACGATGCCGTAGCAGAGCGCGCCGAGATCGAAATGGCAGACCGCGCCGGGATCGAGCACGCGGTCATAGGTCAAGACCAGCGAGACCGGCGCGTCGAACTGGCGGAAGCCGCGCAGCACCCAGTCCTGTCGCATCGGCTTGTCGTCGCGTGCGATCCCCATCGCGCCGAACAGCTTCTTGGCGATGTCGACCTGCCGGGTGCGATGCACGCCCTGGTACTCGCCATGGCTGATGATGTCGCGCTTGACCTTGGCGCCGCCGACCATCTCTTCCATGTTGCGGCGGCGCAGCTCTTCCAGCGGGCTGCCTGTCAGCACATGAACGTGCCAGGGCTGGGTGTTCATCGACGACGGCGCGCGCTTGGCGCTCTCGATGATCGCTTCGATCACCGTGCGTGCCACCGGCTTGTTCTTGAAGCCGCGCACGCTGCGGCGCGACTGGACCAACGTTTCGAATTCCAACCTCAACCTCCCTGGCGCAGACCCGTCTGGCAGTTGCCGATGCGGCGCGCAAAATCTATGCTAACCCGCAAGCAAGACCAAGAACCCTGCCGTGGAAGGACCCGCAATGGCCGCACCGCTCGATCCCGTCATCGCCCAGATCATTCCGCTGCTGCCGCTTCGCGATCCGACCACGATGACGCCACAGAGCGCCCGTGATTCCTTGCGCGCACTGGCTGCCGCGCGTGCGGCCGTGCCGCCGCCATCGGTCGATACGGTGCAGGATATCAAGGTGAAAGGCGGTGCCGGCCCGCTCGATGCACGCCTCTACCGCATCGGTACCGATCCCGCGCCGACCGTGGTGTTCTTCCACGGCGGCGGCTGGGTCGCGGGCGATCTCGAGACCCATGACCGGCAGGCGCGCAATCTTGCGATCGAGACCGGCGCGGTCGTCGTCTCCGTCGACTATCGTCGCCCGCCGGAGACGCGCTTTCCCGGCGCCTTCGAGGATGCCTTTGCCGCGGCGCGTGACATCTTCAACCGCGTCGCGGAATTTGGCGGCGACTCAAGGCGCCTCGGCGTCGCCGGCGACAGCGCCGGCGGCAATCTCGCAGCCGCCACCGCGATTGCCTGCCGCGATGCCGGCATCAAGCTCGCCGCGCAGCTGCTGGTCTATCCCGTGACCGACGTCGCAGGCCACTATGCCGATGCGCGCGAGAACGCGCGCTTTCCCTCGCGCGCCGAGAATGCCGACGGCTACTTCCTCTCCCGCGCCGTGATGGAATGGTTCTGCGGCCATTATCTCGCCGATCCCGGCCACGGCGCCGACTGGCGCGTCTCGCCGCTGCGCGCGGCTTCGCTTGCCGGCCTCGCACCCGCGATCATTGCCACCGCCTGGTTCGATCCCCTGCGCGACGAGGGCGCCGCCTATGCACGGGCGCTGGAGGCCGCCGGCGTGCGCGTCAAGCACCATGAGGGCCCAGGCTTGATCCACGGCTATTTTGGTCTCGGCGACGCCTCGGACGTCGCGCGGGCCGAGGCGCAGCGTGCACGCGCCGACTTCAAGGCGCTGCTCGCGCGCGGCATATGAGGACCGGCTAGATGCGCGGCGCCCGCTGCGCCGCCGTGTGCCCCCACGTTTCGTCCCAATCCTGACCGGCGGCATCGACGACGCGGCCGTCGGCTTCAAAGAACTTGTTCGGCACCTGGAAGATCGCAAGGATCAAGGCCCCGTCCGGACACCAGGCGGCGTGGCGGCTGCCCGCCTCGCGCCAGATAAATTCGCCGGCCTTGCAGGCGATGCCCTTGGCTGGGCCCTCCTTGTCGACGAGAGCGCCTTCAATGACGTAGCTCTGCTCGATGCCGACATGCTCGTGATCGGGCAGCACCGATCCCGGCGCGAAGCGCATCAACGCCGTCATCAGGCCCGTGCCGCGATCGAACAGCAAGGTCTTGGCCTCGCAGCCGGGAAAGCGCGTCTTCTGCCATTCCATTGTCGCGGGTTGAACCAGATGAGAATGCTGGTCGGCGGTCTGCGGGCTCGTCACGGCATCCATGGCAACGCTCCGTTCCTGCTGGAATGGGGTCAGCCTAACAGGTCTCGGCCGCGCGGTCAGCGCGCAGTGCAGCAAGCGGCGGGCGCGAATCCGGAGGCCGGCCCGGAGCCGCGCGCGTCAAGGCGGAATGCATTCATCGCGCGCAGCGAAAATATCAGCGCCCGCGCCCGGCACGCGCCGATCCTGCTTGATTGCGCCACGATTCCCGGCTCCAATCTCCGCACCATTTCTGGTTTAGGGAGACACCCATGCTGAAACGTATTTTCCTGGCTGCGATCGTCGCCACCTTTGCAGCAGGCTCGGCCTTCGCGGAGGACACCTGCGAGAGCAAGGCCGTCGGCAAGGACGGCAAGCCCTTGGCGGGAGCGGCCAAGACCTCGTTCCTGAAGAAGTGCAAGGCCGACGCCTGCACGCCCAAGGCCGTCAGCGCCGACGGCAAGCCGCTGGCCGGTGCCGCCAAGAACAGCTTCATGAAGAAGTGCGAAGTCAGCGCGTAACGCGGGCTGCGACACTCTCGTGCCCCGGACGCAGCGCAGCGCTTCTTCAGCGATGCGCTGCAGAGCCGGGGCCCACGCTTTCACGTGCATTCCGAGAGATGGGTCCCGGCTCAGCGGAGCGTCACTGCGCGCCGCACCGCGTCCGGGACACGAGACCTGCCTACGCGCTTACGAGTTTCGCCGCCATCACTCCCGCTTGAACCGGTAGTCGAACGCCCCGTCCAGCGGCTTGATCAGCCCGACCGTCGGCGCCGGAAAATGGATCGGCAGGATCAGCGTGTCGGTGTCGGCGACGGAGGCGAAGAACTTTCGCCGCGAGACCGCCGACTGTTTCGCATCCCAATCCGGCATCGCCGACCAGTCCGGCTCACGGCACTGGATCTGGTGATGCATGAGATCGCTCGCGACCACCGCGCGCTGGCCCTTCGAGAAGATGTTGACGCAGCAATGGCAGGGCGAATGCCCCGGCGTCGGCGTCAGCGTCACGGTGTCATCGAGCGCGTAGTCATCGTCCACCAGCAGCGCCTGCCCGGCCTCGACGATCGGCAGGCAATTGTCGCGGAAGACGGTGCCGGGCGGGTTGCTGCCCTTGGCGTTCTCGGCCTCCCAGGCTGCATACTCACCCTTGTGGAAGACGTATTTCGCATTCGGGAACGTCGGCACCCAGCGGCCGTCGCGCAGGGTCGTATTCCAGCCGGTGTGATCGATGTGAAGGTGCGTGCAGAAGACGTAGTCGATTTGTTCGAAAGAGATGCCGAGCGCGAACAGTTCGTTGCGCCAGCGCTCCTTGCCGGGAAAGTCGAACGGCGGCGGATGCCCCTTGTCCTCGCCGGTACAGGTATCCACCAGGATCGTGTAGCGCGGCGTGCGCACGACGAACGTCTGATAGGTGATGACCATCATGCCGCGCGCTGTGTCGAACACCTCCGGCTCCATCGTCGGCAGATGACGCCTGAACACGACCTCGTCATAGGCCGGGAAGAAATCCTGCGGCCGCCGCCACGGCCCTTCCCGCTCGATCACCGCGTCGATGGTGATCTCGCCGATCCGCAGTTGCTTCATGGTTGCTTTGCTCCTTTTTTAAGGGAGCGTAGCGCGAGGCATCGACGCGTCAAGGCATGTATCGGAATGCTAGCTCAGCCCCCCGGTACATCGTTGTGCGAGCCGAACGGCATGTCGCTTCTTGGCAAACTCCACACCAATGTTAGCATAACACGGTGCCCCTCGGAGAGATGCTGTGGCTGTCCCAGTCGAATTGCTAGCTCGGGTGATCGGTTCGCTACCGGCGAGCGAAGACGCCGAGGCGGCTCTTGGCTTCCTAAAGCGGTCGGACCTGACCAGAATCGTTCCGTCTGGAGAAGAAGCTAGCTTCGGGCAGGCAGACGAGTCCTTGCGAATTTGCAGGATCAGGCAAGTGAGCGCGACAGAGGCCGGCATTGTCACATACGGCTTTCATTCGCTGCTGTCCGCTCTAGAGAAATTGCATCCGACGGAGATCCTTACCCTCACGGCGTTCGCCACCGCCGAGTGGTACGGCACCTTTTGGTTGGACCAAGCCGATCGACTTGTGGGGTTCGTCCTCGTCCAGCGCCGCCCCCCTGAAGAAGAGCAAGAGCGCCTGGAGTGGCTTCGGCGAAACCTGACATAGAACGCAAGACGAGCGCCAACAGCGTTTTGATCCCGGAGCGCTACGCTCCATCCGGGCTACAGGCCGCCGCTACGACCGCAACCCCGGCGCTTCCTGCCCGGTCCGCGCGACATATTCGGTGTAGCCGCCGCCAAACTGGTGGATGCCCTCGGGCGTCAGCTCGAGCACGCGGTTCGACAGCGTCGCCAGAAAATGCCGGTCGTGCGAGACGAACAGCATGGTGCCCTCGAAATCCGACAGCGCCGAGATCAGCATCTCCTTGGTGGCGAGGTCGAGATGGTTGGTCGGCTCGTCCAGCACCAGGAAGTTCGGCGGGTCGAACAGCATCTTGGCCATCACGAGGCGCGCCTTCTCGCCGCCCGAGAGCACGCGGCAGCGCTTCTCGACGTCGTCGCCGGAGAAGCCGAAGCAGCCGGCGAGCGCGCGCAACGAGCCCTGCCCTGCGGTCGGAAACGCGTCCTCCAGCGACTGGAACACGGTGCGCTCGCCGTCGAGCAGGTCCATCGCGTGCTGGGCGAAATAGCCCATCTTGACGCTGCCGCCGACCGCCACCGTGCCCTGGTCCGGCTCGCTCGCGCCCGCGACGAGCTTGAGCAGCGTCGACTTGCCGGCGCCGTTGACGCCCATCACGCACCAGCGCTCCCTACGGCGGATCATGAAATCGAGGCCATCATAGATGCGCTTGCTGCCATAGCCCTTGTGGACGCTCTTGAGCGCCACGACGTCCTCGCCCGAGCGCGGTGCCGGCGGAAAATCGAACGCGATGCTCTGGCGGCGGCGCGGCGGCTCGACCCGCTCGATCTTGTCGAGCTTCTTCACCCGGCTCTGCACCTGGGCGGCATGCGAGGCACGCGCCTTGAAGCGCTCGATGAACTTGATCTCCTTGGCGAGCATCGCCTGCTGGCGCTCGAACTGCGCCTGCTGCTGCTTCTCGTTCAGCGCGCGCTGCTGCTCGTAGAACTCGTAGTCGCCGGTATAGGTCGTGAGCGAGCCGGAATCGATCTCGATCACCTTGGAGATCACACGGTTGATGAACTCGCGGTCATGCGAGGTCATCAGCAGCGTGCCTTCGTAATCGTGCAGGAATTTTTCCAGCCAGATCAGGCTTTCCAGATCGAGATGGTTGCTCGGCTCGTCCAGCAGCATGACGTCGGGGCGCATCAAGAGGATGCGGGCGAGCGCCACGCGCATCTTCCAGCCGCCCGAGAGCTTGCCGACATCGCCGTCCATCATCTCCTGGCTGAAGCCGAGGCCGGACAGCGCCTCGCGCGCCCGGCCGTCGAGCGCATAGCCGTCGAGCTTCTCGAAGGCGTGCTGCACCTCGCCATAGCGCGCGATGATCTCGTCCATCTGGTCGGCCTTGTCAGGGTCGGCCATGTCAGCCTCGAGCTGGCGCAACTCGGCTGCGACCTCGCTGACGGGACCGGCGCCGTTCATCACCTCGGCCACGGCGCTGCGGCCGGACATCTCGCCGACGTCCTGGTTGAAATAGCCGATGGTGATGCCGCGATCGGTCGAGACCTGCCCTTCGTCGGGCAGTTCCTCACCGGCGATCATCCGGAACAGGGTGGTCTTGCCGGCGCCGTTCGGCCCGACGAGGCCGATCTTCTCGCCCTTGTTGAGGGCCGCGGAGGCTTCGATGAACAGGATCTGGTGGCCGGCTTGCTTGCTGACGTTGTCGAGGCGGATCATGGGGTCATTTTGGGGGAATTTTGCGTTGCAGCGTCATAGGCCATGCGGGCTCCCAGGGGAAGCCCGGCGGGGCCCGGAGGCACCGGTTGCCAGCGGGTAAATATTGCATGGCAGGGCTGGACCGCAGCAGGAGCCGGTCGGAGCGGCCGTCTGCGCCTCCTGGCAGGCTAAATCGCCATGCCCCCCGAAACCTCAATCCGCTGCGCATTGACCCAGCGATTATCGTCAGACAGCAACGATGCGATCATCGGGCCGATGTCATCGGGAGCGCCAGCCCGGCCAAGGGCCGTCATCCCGGCAACCTGCTTGTTAAGCTCCGGATTGTCCCGGACCATCCCTCCGCTGAAATCTGTCTGTACCGCACCCGGAGCCACCGCGTTGACGGCAATCCCGCGAGAGGCGAATTCCTTTGCCTGGTAGCGGGTCAACACATCGATTGCGGCCTTCAGTGCGCCGTAGGGACCGCTTCCGGGAATGATGATCCGTGCGAGCCCGCTCGAGAGGTTTACGATCCGGCCACCGTCACTCATCAATGGAAGCAATTTTTGGGTGAGAAAAAAGACGCCTTTGAAGTTCACCCGGTATATGTCGTCGAGCTCTGCTTCGGTCGTCTTCTCAAGTGAATTATGGTGGGAAATACCGGCATTGTTGACGAGATAGTCGAAACGGATCGCGCCAATTTCGCCCAGTGCCTCTCGAACTTGCGAGACGAAGGTTTCGAATGTACTCGTTCGTCCGACGTCGAGTTGCAAGGCCCTCGCTCTGCGCCCCATTTGCTCGACCTCTCGCGTGACCATTTCGGCCTCGGCGACGGCCGAATGGTAGGTGAACATGACATCGACGCCTCGCCGTGCGAGATTGAGCACCGTGTTTCGCCCGAGGCCTCGGCTTCCGCCGGTGATCAACGCAATTCTTCCCCGCTGCTTCATCACGCTCTCCTGATAACCCCAATCCGGCAGATTGACGCTACCGCCGCTCCGAAGCGCGGCGCGCGTTAGAAGCTGTTAGAAAATGAAAAATTCTGACGTCTGCCGGGTCACCTGGAGACTGGCCAGATCGACATCTTGCACCCGAAGCGCTCAATGCAAGGGACGGGCAGTCGACCTCGATACTTCTGGACGTGCCTCGAAGACCCGTTGAAGCAGCGCGTGCGCATCAGCTCCTAGGCCTCGATTTTTCATCGACCGCGCCAGCGGAACAGCGGCCTTCAGCTCCCACCCTGATGCTCGTTGGCTTCTTGCACTATCCATCGATCGACGAAGCGCCAGCTCTGCTGCCTTGCGGTCGGGATTTGGGCTCGTCAGGATGATTTGCGCCTGCGTGCGTAGCAATTCCGGCATCCAGAACGTCTGGCGCATCCGCTCCGCAAATAGAATTGCCGATTGAATGGTCTCGCGCGCCTCGTCATACCTTCCGCTTCGAGCAAGTCCATCGGCGAGCGCGCGGGATGCCGCCGGGATGACCATGTGAAGTTGCTCACGGTGGAGCCCTCTCAGCGCCTGGCGCAGCGCCTCGACGCCGTCGGCGGGCCTCCCGCTCATGAAAAGCCACTCTCCCCTCAGAGCCTGAGCGGCTGCTGCATGACCTCGGAGAGAATGCTTCTCAGCCAGTGAGATTGCACGATCGACATGGTCGGCAACGTCACCGGTGTTCCCGCTCCACAGCAGCACCGGGACGGAGTGGACCACCGCCATGCAATAGTTCGCCGCCGGAGCCAACCGGGCTGCCTCGTTCATCGCCTCGAGCGCCTGCTTGCGAGCTTGCTTGCGGGAGCCCAGCAACCATAGAGAACGTGCCAGTGCGATCTCGGCGCGCAGACGGTGATCATATCCAAACAGATTGATGTCGAGCCGACCAATTGACGTCTCCAGCTCGAAACCGCACTTGCAATGCGCCACCGCGGCGACTTGATCGCCAGCGAGGTGGCAAGCCGCCGCCAGCATCCATTCGGCAATAATTCTGTCGCTCAATGAGCCGCTTAGCTCGGCTACAGTTCTGCATCTCGTCGCTGCAGCCAATGCTCCTTCAAAGTCGCCGAGCCTTGTGAGGAAAAGGTTGAGTCCGGCCAGCAGTCGCAGCTGTGGCAATGCTTCTTCGCTCGCTTCGTGAAGTGCCAGCCCGCGCCGTATGGCGGCCTGAACTTCGGTCGTATTACCCAAGGTATGCAGTGACGAGACTGCATATGCCTCCTGCAAGCGTGCCTCTCGATGCGAGAGTCGGCCGAAATTCGCAATCGCTTTCAGTGCCAACCCCGACCAACGCCGGCACTCGACCAGCAACCACAGACCGAGAAACAAAGGGGCGGAATCTGCGGCAAGCTCGATGCCGATCGAGCGATCCTCTTTTGAGAAGCTCCACTCGAGCGCCTTCCGCACGTTTCCGATGTGAGGCGAATAACGCCCGATGTCAGCGTAAGCCCCCTGCTCGAGCGCGATTGCCTTGAAAAAAGCACCGAAATAGAGCGCGTGGCGCAGGGAAACCGGTTCAGCCTCCCCGATTTCCACGAGCTTGGCCGCAGCATACGTGCGCGTCACATCGGGTAAACGATAGAACACGGTATCACCGACCAGATGAACCCAGACGAGCGATTTGTTCACCAACCTCGCAATCGCGATCTCGACTTCGGCGCTTTTTCGCTCCCCACTTCCGGCAACGGAGCAGGCAGCCTCAATCGTGAACAGACCGACAAATATGGAAAGATGGGAAAGAACACGCTGTTCGCTTTCGGCAAGCAACCTGAAGCTCCAATCGAGCATCGCCTGGAGCGTGCGGTGTCGTGGGACAGCGTTTCGCTGGCCTGTCAGTGACAGCTCCATATGGCTGGCCAGCAGACCCGCAACACCCCGAAGGCCATAGGTCCCCACTCGGCTGGCGACCAGTTCGATCGCCAGCGCGATGCCATCGGTACGGCGACATATTTCAGAAACGACCGGCGCATCAGCGTCATTCAGCGCCCCCTCGAAACCAGCGGATGAGGCTCTATCCATAAACAGCCTCACTGCCGGGGTCGCCATGGCATCCGCGGCGCTCGGAACGTCGTCGATTGGGCAAGCAAGAGGGCTGAGAAGGTGCACAATCTCGCCCTCGACGTTCAATGCTTCCCTCGACGTGACAAGCAGACAAACGCCGGAAGTACACTGAAACAGTTGGCTGGCCAAATGCGAGGCCGCATCGAGAAGATGTTCGCAACTATCCAGCACGATTAGAATTCGCTTACCGGCAACGAACCCCAGAAGTTCCGCAAGGGGCTCGGCTCCTCCGAGCGGGCAGCCGACCGCGGAGAGAACCGCCCCAGCGACTAGGCCAGGTTCGTCAACCGCGCCCAAATCGACAAAAACGGCGCCTTCATCGCCAAATTCGGCTTGTAGCCGGCGAATGATAGCCCCGGCCACGGTAGTCTTGCCGATACCGCCAGCTCCAACGACGCTGACAAAACGCTGCTTCACGATGAGCGTACAGAGGTCGTCGACGACTTCGTCCCGTCCAACGAACAATCTGGGGATCGACGGGAATTGGCGTCCATGCCTGGGGGGCGGAACGTATCCAGAAGATGCAAGCCCATTGCCACGTTTGCGCTCGATCGGAGCCACAAAACTATAGCCCCGACCGGAAACAGTGACGATGTAACGCGCGCCATCCTGACCTTCGCCCAAGGCCCGGCGAAGGGAGGCCACGTGCACTCTCAAGACGGCCTCGTCGACGACAACGTCACGCCACACGGAGAATAGGAGATCGCGTTTGCTGACGAGTTCGCCGGCGCGCTCGGTCAGCGCAATCAGTATGTCGAAACCGCGCGAGCCGATCCGAACTTCAACTCCATCCTTCAGGAGTTGCCGACGACGCTTGTCCAGTTGGAAGCGACCGAAGAATACTTCCGCATCGGAACTTTCGGCAGAGTCGATGCTCATGACCATACCAGGCCTTTCCTTGAGCTTTCGTGCACAGGAATAGCCGCTCGTCTCGCAATCCTGCGCGTCAATCGGCAGTGGGCAGCAGTTGACGCACTGCTTTCAAATCATCGCAGTGCCGCGAGCGCTTCTTCCATGTGACAGTCAGTCACATCTTGGCGTCTTTGCAAATTCGCACGTTTTTATGACGCGCTTCGCGAGGCACATGCGGCCCCTCAGGCCCTTCGCATCAGCTTGAGCGAGGCCGCCAGTCGCAAGCTGCGCTTGCCGGCGAGCGCGATGCCTTCGAATTCGCCGCTATCCGCCGTGCAAGTCCCGGAGAAGCCGCCCTTGCAGGCGCTCTGCGAGCGTGGGCGCTCCCGGCGCGACTGCGCCGGGAGTCGTACCGTCACTTCACGAGCGCGGCCTTTTCGATCACCTCAGCGACCACCTTCGCGTGCACGACAAGCGAGGCATGGCTACCGGCGACTTCCGTCGTTTCAGCCTTCATCCTTGTCGCGAAGAATTTCTGGGCCTCGGGCGCGATGACTTTGTCCTTCGTGGTGATGACATCGAACGTCGGCTTGTCGTGCCAGGCCGCAATGCTGACGGGGGCTTCGAACGCAACGTGATTCAACGGAAGCTGCGAGTTGGCCAGGTGCTCAGCGATCTCCGGAGGAAGGTCAGCCGCGACGGCCGACGGAAAAATCTTGGGATCGATGTACAGATTGCCCTTCGCGTCGGGATGGATCGCGTTGCCGCCTTCGGTCGGCGGGCCGGCCTTTGCCAGCGACGCCAGGGATTCGCCGACCTCCGGCGCGAAGGCGGACACATAGACCAGCGCCGAAACCTTGGGATCGTTGCCGGCTTGCGTGATCACCACGCCGCCCCAGGAGTGGCCGACCAGAACGGTCCTGCCATCCTGTCTCGCCAGCGCCTGCTTGGTGGCATCGACGTCAGCGACGAGCGAGGTGAGCGGATTTTCCACGAGCGTGACGTTATAGCCTTTCTTCGTGAGAATATCGGCAACCGGCTGCCAGCTCGTCTGGTCCACGAAAGCGCCGTGCACGAGCACGATGTTGTGCGCTGCTCCCTTGGGCAGTTCGGCGGATTGGGCGGAGCCGACCAACGTCGATCCGGCCAGGAGTACAGTGGCGGCTGAGAGAAGGATATTTCGCATTGAATGTTCCTGTTGGCATGTCGGACGAAATCAGTCCGGGGGGATGGACAGGCGTTTCCTGCAAGGTCGCGGTTCTTCCATCCGCCGTCGGCGAAATGGTTGCCGCACCTACCGTCGGCCCGCTGCGGCATGATCTATTCCGCGGGCATTTCGGACGATAGGGATCAATCGTCCGCATGTTGTGTCCGATCGTCCACCGGTCTAATCTGGACCGCATGGACATCCTCACCCAGGTGCTCGATCGGGTTCGTCTCGGCGGGACGTTGCTCTTCCACTTCGAGCTCGGCCATCCCTGGCATCTTGAGTTGCCGGCGCGCCCCTACGCCCTGTTTCACTATCTCAGCCAGGGTTCGGCGACCCTCGCGCTCGAACAGGGAGAGGAAATCCAGATGACCGAGGGCGATTTTGTCGTGATCACGCGCGGCGAGCCCCATGTGTTTTATTCGGATCGCCGGGCCGAGCCTTTGCGCATCGCGGATATCGAACGGTCGTCGCCACGCCTCGGATTCCTTCGTCACGGCAGCCGTGCAAAGCCGCTCTCGACCATGCTCTGCGGCAATTTCACGGTGTCGCGGCCGATGTTTGGCAGCGTGCTGGAGTTGCTTCCACCCGTGCTCTTGCTGAAGCCGACGGCGGACCGTGGTTGGCTTGAAGCAATCCTGCGCCGCATGATGAGCGAGTCCGCGCTCGAGCGTCCTGGCCAAGGCGTCGCGCTTTCACGACTGACGGAAGTGCTCTTCGTCGAGGTGCTGCGAAGCTGGATCGCGTCTCTCAGTCCCGGACAAGGCGGCTGGATCGGGGCCATTTCTGATCCCCATATCGGACCGGCGCTGAAGCTAATTCACGAAAGTCCGGAGCAGCTCTGGACGCTGAGCGACCTTGGCCGTCGCGTCGGGCTCGGCCGCTCGGCATTTTCGGCGCGCTTTACCAGGCTCGTCGGCCAGTCCATGCACCGTTATGTGATCGAACGCCGAATGGCGGAGGCGGCGTTTCTGCTCGAAACAAGCGATGAGCCCATCGCGCGGATTGCCAGCCGGGTTGGTTACGAGACAGCGGCGGCGTTTTCGAAGCTGTTTCACCGGCATCACGGACATTCGCCAGGCCGCTACCGAGCCTCTCGACGCGCCGACGGAGGCTACGCGCAATCGGGCAATTCGGAAGTACACGTATCCGATTGACCTCGAGCACGCGCGCCGTCGCCATGTCTGCAAGTGGCCCATCGCCGACAACGTCGCCTTCCAACAGCAAAGCAGACGCGACGAATTCATGAGTACCCGCCCTACGCCCTTCGCATCAGCTTGAACGAGGCCGCCAGCCGCAGGCTGCGCTTGCCGGCGCGCTGGTCGATGCCTGGGTGAAGACCGGGGCGGCGTGTCCGGCTCCGTGACGAGGCGCTAGGGCGAGTACTCATGACCGTCGGCTTCCGAAGATAAAGCGGACGTCGCCCCGCTTGGTCATCATCGCCGGCTCATGACCCTGGCTGTGTAAAAAGCCACGAGTCGGCTACGATTCCTCCGTTTCCTGATGGGGGATACGGATGGGACGCTTCGTTGAAGGCGCGGACAGATCCCAGCTGACGCTCTTGCCGGAATGTCTGGAGGATTGGGTAAGCGAGGACAACGCGGTCCATGTGATCGATGTGTTCGTCGAGGCGCTCGACCTGCATGGAATGGGGTTTGTGCGTGCGATCGCCAAGGAGACGGGCCGGCCCTCCTATCATCCGGCAGTCCTTCTGAAGCTTTACATCTACGGTTATCTCAATCGGGTGCAGTCCAGTCGCCGCCTGGAACGTGAGGCGTGCCGCAATATCGAGGTGATGTGGCTGATCGGCCGCCTGGCTCCCGATCATAAGACGATCGCCGATTTCCGGAAGGACAATGGTGCGGCGACCCATAGCCGACGTACTACGGCCGTTGGCCCGATGTCGGCTTTTTGACCCTCAAGGACATTGAGGCTGAGTTAGGATATTGCAGCCCGGCAATGTCGCCCCTTCGAAGGATGCATGTTGCGATAGCTGACACTTCACGACATGGATCAAGCCGTTGTCGTCCAACGGCATGCACGTGATCATGCGAAATCCATGGCAAAGCGAGACTTGTAACTTTCGTGAAGCCCAAGCCAAACAGAACCGCGCCCGGAGGCCGGTCATTCATCTTCGATCACGAGAACAGAAAGGTCCCAATCAGCAGGCCCGCAGCGAAAGCGAAAAGCCCCAATGTGCAGCATGAAACGATACGGACGAGGATGCGAACTTGCTCCTCGTACTCCTCTTCTGCGGTCTTGTGGGACTGAGCCGTCACTGCAACTGCCCTGCCATCGCCCAGATTTGGCAAATATACGCTCGAAATCATGGTCAGCGCGAGGCATTTTAGTCCCGCCGCGATGCCCTGTTCGTGATCTGGCAGGCATCCCTTACGGGAAGGATCATTGAAGCCTCTCTTGAGGCTACTCTCGGCTCAGCGAGTTGGCGGGCAAATTGAGCACAATTGAATGTCCGCCGGTTGATGTCCGGCTTCGCCCCAATGCGGAGCGGGCTGCTTTCATTCCCCTGCGACGCAGATGTCGAGTGCAAGCGCCGACGAGGTGATCAAATAGCAGATCTCCGCAGCTAGTACCCGGAATCAGAGCTGAGTGATACGGCGGCCTTTGAAACGGCGTTGACGGACCTTTTTCTTGGTCCAGACGAAGGGCTCGGCTCTGTCGTTGTATGCGTTGACGTAGGCATCGATGTGTTCCTGAAGCTGCTTGAGGCTCGTGAAGGAGGTGCCGCTGAGCGACTGCCCCTGCAAGATGGAAAACCATACTTCGACCTGATTGAGCCATGACGCACTTGTCGGCGTGAAATGAAATTGCACGTTGGGGTGGGCCTTGAGCCAGTCCTCGTTCTTTTTATGGGTGTTGAGGTTGTCGAGGATGACGTGAAGCTTGCGGTTCGGAAAAGCCGCGGTGACGCTGTTCATGAAATCGAGAAACTCGACGCGGCGCCGGCGTTTTGAATGGGTCGCGATGATCTTTCCGGTGGCGACTTCGAGCGCCGCAAACAATGTTGTGGTGCCATGCCGCTTGTAATCGTGGCTTTGGCCGGTCAAGGCGCGGCCATTGGGCAACTTCAGATAACCCTGCGCTCGCTCCAAAGCCTGGATCGAGGGCTTCTCGTCCACGCACAGCACAATGGCCTTCGCCGGCGGCGCGACATAGAGGCCGACAACATCGGCGGCTTTGGCCGTAAAGTTCGGGTCGTTGCTCTCGCACCAGGACTTGCGAGCCACCAGGTCAATCTTGTGGCTGCGCAGGAACCGCCAGACATATTGGACATCGACATCGCCCAGCGCCTCGGCCAGCAGGGGGCCGGTCCAGCGCGCAAACCCTTGCGGTGGCGGCTTATCCAGCAGCTTCAGAATCCGCTTGTCGGTCGTCTTCGTATAGATCGGCTGCTTGCCAGGCCGCGGCTTGTCTTGCAGCCCTTCAAGGCCATGGTCGGCATAGCGATGCCGCCAAAGGCTGACAATCCGCGGCTGGACCCCAACTTCCTTGGCGATCGACCGGGTGCTGCGCCCATCCGCCGCCAACAGAACTATCCGCGCCCGCTTCAAATCGCGCTGCAACGTCACCGGTGAGCGACAGCACGCCTCAAGCACCTTGCGATCTTTCCTCGAAAGGTGGACTTCTCTTGCTTCGGGTATCATCCCGACCTTGAATCACGACTCACGTTCCAAGAAAAGTGGGTACTAGCGCCGAAATTGTTCGCTTATCGGGGTAGAGAGAAAGCAACTGGCCGACCTTCCAAACGGCGCTTTTGACCCCAACCGGCCCTCCGGCATGAAAACTCCGCACCGACGCAGGATCTCGGGAAATTCACTGCGAACTTTACGGGTTTGATCGGATGATCATCCGGAACGCTGAAGCTACAGTCGACCTTGGTCCCGGTGCCTTTCCAACCCAGTGGAGCACAGGTGAGCACTCACCCAACGAGTACAGGAGGACTCCGATGTGCCGTATTCTGTTTGCTGCGGTCTCCACCATTTTGATCTTGGTCACAGTCGGATCACTCTCGCCCGCGGTCGCAGATCGCTACTGCCTACAAGGCCGCCGCTGGGGCCATCCCGGCAACTGCCAGTTCTCGACTCTCCAGCAGTGCAGGACGGCTGCCTCCGGCACACATGCGTCCTGCGGGGTCAATCCGCGCCATGCATTCGGACGCTCGCGGCAGGGCAGACAGTAGTTGAGCGCCGCGGGCGCACCGGGCCGATAATTGTTGGTGGGTGCGGCTTGATTATTGAGAAAATCGTCGACCTGGATGAGTCCCGTTCTGCCTGAATTTCAAGGAATCAAATGGAGGGATGAGAATGTCGGTCCCCTGCAAGTTCGAACGCAGCCTCCTCAGCCACGAAGAATATGAGACGATCCGCCTCACGCACCATCCTGCCATCTATGACGTCGAAATCGCTGAGCTTGAGGCCATGCGACCCCGCTTGCGCAAGATGCGCAATAAGGAGCGAACGCTCGGCCGACAAAGGCAGCGACAGGGGCGCGGAAAAGCCGAGGCTCGCGGAGCCAGCTTTCCAGGAACCGCCGAGCATGCATCAGAACGCAAGCAAGTCTTCGCCGCGGCGCTGAAGCGGTTGAACAACGAGCTTCGGCGTCTTCACAACCTGGCAGCTCGGACCGCGCATGTCGAAGCGGCTCGAAAGGCTCTCGCGCTGCATCGAGCGGCGAACTTCACGATTTATCCCCCAGCCGGAGCCACCGCGAACGAAGGCATGGTGCCGAAGGCAAGCACACGCCGAAGAAAGACCATTGCAGGCGCAAAGATCGGACGAGTGTCGCAGGCGACGAAAGTCGCGCAGGCGGTACGCGACGCGCGAGGCGGATGAGCCTGAGTTGACCCATAACGAACTTGATGCGCAACGCATGCCCTTGTGATCGACGAAGGGCGTGATGTCGCCTGTTGGCCCACGGCCGACATCCAGACGTATCGGATTCAACGTCGCCTTCCAACAGCAAAGCGGACGCGACGAATTTATGAGGACACGCCCTAGGCCCGCCGCATCAGCTTGAGCGAGGCCGCAAGGCGCAGGCTGCGCTTGCCGGCGAGCGCGATGCCTTCGAGCTTCGCCGCTATCCGCCGTGCAAGTCCCGGAGAAGCCAATCCCGACCTCATAGCCGCCGAACACCGGATTTTCGCCTTTCGCCGGCGTGTGCTCCTGGTTGAGCATCTCACCCTTCCAGCGGCCGTCGGCCGATGAATAGGAGCCGAGATAGTAGAAGAACGCATCGCCGCCGAGGATGCGGCCGTCGATCAGCAGCATCACGCCGGAGAGTCCGGCATCGACACCGTCAAGCGCGCGCAGGCTCATCCCATAGAGCCCGTTGACGATGCCGCCAGGGCCGACCGCGCCGCTCGGAGGCACCGCCTCGTCGTCGAGCCGGGTGAGATTGGCCCAGAATTTTGCGCCCGGCATGGTGTCCGCGCCGCCCTCCAGACGGATCTGGTTGCCGTGCAGCCTCCCGCGTGCCCCGATCGAGGCGACGTCGGCGCCCATCAGCGGCTTGTAGTTCGGATCCAGATTATGCCGCTCGGTGATGACCTCGGCGATGGTCTCGCCATCGCGCTCGACATAGGTGCCAAGATGCGCGAAGCCCGAATTGCCGCCCAGCATCTTGCCGTCGTGCAGGCACATGATGCTGCGGCCGAACGCATCGTTGACGCCGTATTCAACCTTGTAGAGTCCGTCCAGCAACGCAATCAACCCGCAAAATCGGAAAAGAATCGAGGCTACCTAGCACTGCCGCCGCGCCAAGGCCATCCGGCTTTTGCGCGCAGGGCCGCTCGCCGGACCCCTCGCTGCATGATGCCATCATGCCCCTGTTTTGCCCGACGGGTCAACCGAGATTCGCCAAATCCGCAATCCGTGATTTCGTTGCGATTTCAGTGCCCCGGCTACTGTGCATGGGGTTGTTTTTCGACTTTTTTGTTCTGCGTGGTCCCGGCCGCCTCGCCCCGCGCTAGTGACGCTTGAAATATTGCACCTCGCGCTCGTGCTTCTCGGCCGCCGCGCGGCTCTTGAAGGTGCCGAGGTTGCGACGCTTGCCGGTCTTCGGATTCACCTTGCGTGAGTAAAGGCGATACTCGCCGGATGCCAGTTTGCGGATCATGATCACGCCTCCTGTCGGGTTTTCGGATTCAACCCGCTGCGCGCGAAATCCGTTCCGTCACGGCTTGGATGGCGGCGCAAACTGCTGATTGGCGAATGGCGCCTGGTCGGAAGGAACCTTCATGACGACGAAGTTGCGCTTCATCGACCGGTGGCAGGTGTTGCAGCCCTCGGTCAAATCGCCAAAGGCCTTTGCGAATTTGCGGCCGTCCTTCGCCGTGAGCGCGTCGGACATCGATTGCAGCGATGGCTCCAAGGTCGTGACATTACCGACGGGAATGCCTGAATAGAATACGGCGGCCTCGACCAGGCTGGCCTTGAGCTGGCGCAGCTCATAGGCCGCGAGCTCCCAGTTCTGGGCCTTGCCGGCCAGCCAGAGTTTCTGGTGACGCGTCTGCGCGGCGCCCATGATGTCGCCGAGGCGCGGCACATACTGGTCCGAGGATGGCGATTTGAGGTCCTGCGCCGTTGCCACGGCGGTTAGCGCGCCAAAGCCGGCCAGCGCCAGCATCCACCCCCGAAGCCTCATCGCAGGTCTCCATTTCCCGTGAGAAGCAAGTGTACGCTGGCGCGGTGCCCGGGAGCCTTGCGCTCGATCAAGGGCGGCGTCGAACCCGTCGGCGCACGCGCACGACAAAGGGGCATGAACCGGACCGAACCATCCGCCGAAGAGCAGATCGAGGCCTTCATCGCCAGCGCGGCGAAGCAACCGCTGCTCGATGCCGCGTTCGAACTCTGGCGCTGGCGCTACCGACTGGATTCGATCGAGGGGCGCCCGACCGCCGAGGAGGTCCGCATCAATCGCACCCTCTCGCCGCAGCAGATGGCCGAGAAATATCGTTACGACCGCGACCATGCCCATGAGGGGTCGATGTTCGGCTATGTGAAGCGAGCTCATCCTCGCGCCGACGACAACGCGATCAGGCAGGCCATCATCACCGCCGTCAAATTCGAGGGCGCGGCCGATGCCCATTTCAAATGGGACGGTGATTTCTGGGACTGCGTCGTACGCGCCGTGGCGCAGGCCGCCGCGGAATATCCCGATTTTCTCGAGACGACCTATCGCGACGCCCGCAACAATCTCGCCTACTACATGAAGTGAGCTACAGCATGATCCGGAAAAGTGGGCAGCGGTTTCCCGAAAGGATCATGCTCAAACAATAATTCTAAAGCGCGATCTCATCGCGCGCTTTAGAAGCACAGCGTGGTGACGAGCTTGCCCTGCTTGTCCTTGATCGCGTAGGGGCAGCGCAGCCGCTCCAGCGCAGCCTTGGCGTCCTCGTCGCCGAGCGCGGCAGCACGCTCGTAATAGGCTTTTGCGGCATCCTTGTCCTTCGGCCCGCCGCGGCCTTCCTGCGCGAAGGCGCCCATCCGCTCCAGCGCACCGGGATGGTTTTGCGCGGCCGCCTTCTCGAACAGCGCGCGCGCCGCGACGTCGTCCTTCGCACCGCCCGTGCCTTCGGAGAGCATCAGGCCGAGCTGATACTGCGCCTCCGCGTTGGTCTCGGCGGCCTTGCCCAGCAGCGCGCGGGCCTGCGCGGGATCGGCCGGCGCGGCACCACCGGCGCCGCCGAGCGCGGCAAGATTGCTGACGCCGCGGGGATTGCCGGCCTGCGCCGCCTTCTCGAACAGCTTTCGCGCCTGCGCCTCATCTTTCGCGACTCCTGATCCCGTGCCGTAGAGCACACCGAGCTCGACCATGGCCGCGCTCGATCCCTTGTCGGCCGCCTTGCGCCAGGCGGCGATCGCCTCCGCCCTGACGGCCGGCGGCATAGGCGCGGCCGAGCTCGAACATCGCGCGCCGCGAGGATGGCGCGGCCTGCCTGCAGAATTTGATGGCGGTCGCGACGTCGGAGGCAGCGACCTCCGCCACGCCCTTCACGTCGGCCGGCTTGTCGGGATCGCTGGGATCGGCCGCAACCCGGTCGCACAGGACGAGGTCGGCCGATTGCGCATGCGCCGCGAGGGGCGCGGCCAGCGCAAGGAGAATGGCAAGAAGATAGGTCCGCATGGGCACCACGTTGCGTCCCCGCCCCGGCAAATTCAAGGCTCGAGTCCGGATTGACGGAGAACGGGCACGACCTCCGGCGATGCCAGGTAGCGCAGCAGCAGGTACGCGGCTTCGGCCTGTTTCGCGTTCGCCATGCGGCCGGTGGAGAACACGGCCGGCGTCTGCAAATCGTGCGGGACCGGGCCGACGATTTCGATGCCGTCGACCTGCTTCAGCTCGCTGATCTGCTGCACGGCGAGGTCCGCCTCGCCGTTGACGAGCCGCTCGGCGGTAAAGCCCTGTTCGACGATGGTGGCTTTGGCGTTGATCTCGGCTGCGATCCCCATCCGGACGATCAGCTGGGCGAAGTAGACGCCGCTGGCGCCCAGCCGCGAATAGGCGACGGACCGCGCCGCAAGCAGCGTCTTGCGCAGCGCAGCTTCGGTGGCAATGTCGGGATGCGCCTGCCCTGCCCGCACGGCAATGCCGACGAAGGAGCGCGCGAGATCGGCCGCGCTCTCCGCGACGACGCGGCCCTCGCCGATCATCTCGTCGAGCCCCTCGCGCGTGAGGATGACGAGATCGGCGGCCTCGCCGTCGCGCAGCCGCTTGAGCAGCGCCAGGGTCGGCGCGAAGTCGGATTCGACGTGGATGCCGCTAGCGGTCTCGAAGGCGGTGGACAGGCTGCGCATCGCGCCCATCAGGCCGAGCGTCGAAAGCATGCGGATGGTCTTTTCCATGTGTCTTCCCGGATGAGATCAGGCGCGGTGCATCAGCTTGAGCGCTGCGGTCAGGCGCAGGCTGCGCTTGCCGGCGAGCGCGGTTGCCTCCAGCACCGCCTGCTCCGCGTCGTAGCTGCCGGAGAAGCCGATGCCGACCTCGTGGCCGCCGAAGATCGGATCGTCCTTGGCCGGCGTGTGCTCCTGATTGAGGATCTGGCCCTTCCAGCGGCCGTTCGCGGCGGTGTAGCTGCCGAGATAGTAGAACGCGGCATCGCCGCCGAGAATGCGACCCTGGTTGAGCAGCATCACGCCGGTGAGGCCGCCGTCGACGCCGTCGAGCATGCGCAGGTGGATCGAATAGAGGCCATCGGCGATGCCGCCCTCGCCGACGCCGCCGGCGATCGGCACCTCGTCCTCCGTGATCGGCGTCATCACCGACTGGAACGGCACGCCCGGCAGCTCCTTCAGCTCGCCCTTGAAGCGATAGAGATCGCCGTCGGCCCGGCCTTTCGCCAGCAAGGTCGCGTCATCGGTGCCGGCCATGGCGCGGTAGTTCGGATCGGGGTTGTGGCGGACGGTCTTGATGACGATGTCGACGCCGTCATCGGTCTTCTCGTAGGTGCCGATATGGGCGAAGGCCGAATTGCCGCCGAGCATCTTGCCATTGCCGGCATGCATCACGCTCCGGCCAACGGCGTCGCCGAGCTGAAACCGCACCTTGTAGAAACCCTCAAACACCAGCCGTCCCCGGCCCTGCGCACATCCGGGCACAGTCTATCCCGCTTTCGATGACGATGGACAAAATTCACCTCATCACAGCCGGCGGACCACAGGAACGGCCGTCATCAAAATGCAAAAAATCCGCCGGAGCCTTTCAGCTCCGGCGGATTGAATGCCAACCCGGGCCAGCCCCCTCGCCCGGGCCGGGAGGATCTTAGGCGACCGCCTTCTTCTCGGTCGGCACGGACGAGATCGTCTTCAGGATCTGCGAAGCGATCTGGTATGGGTCGCCCTGCGAGTTCGGGCGACGGTCTTCCAGATAGCCCTTGTAGCCGTTGTTGACGAAGGAGTGCGGCACGCGGATCGAAGCGCCGCGGTCGGCCACGCCGTAGCTGAACTTGTTCCACGGCGCGGTCTCGTGCTTGCCGGTCAGACGCTTGTCGTTGTCCGGGCCGTAGACGGCGATGTGGTCCATCAGGTTCTTGTCGAAGGCAGCCATCAGCGCCTCGAAGTACTCCTTGCCGCCGACCGTGCGCATGTACTCGGTCGAGAAGTTGGCGTGCATGCCGGAGCCGTTCCAGTCGGTGTCGCCAAGCGGCTTGCAGTGGAACTCGATGTCGATGCCGTACTTCTCGGTCAGGCGCAGCATCAGGTAGCGGGCCATCCACATTTCGTCAGCGGCCTTCTTGGAGCCCTTGCCGAAGATCTGGAATTCCCACTGGCCCTTCGCGACTTCCGCGTTGATGCCTTCATGGTTGATGCCGGCCGCGAGGCAGAGGTCGAGATGCTCTTCGACGATCTTGCGGGCGACGTCGCCGACGTTCGAGAAGCCGACGCCGGTGTAGTACGGGCCCTGCGGCGCCGGATAACCGGAGGTCGGGAAGCCGAGCGGACGGCCGTCCTTGTAGAAGAAGTATTCCTGCTCGAAGCCGAACCAGGCGCCGGCGTCGTCGAGAATGGTGGCGCGCTTGTTGGAGGCGTGCGGGGTCTTGCCATCGGGCATCATGACTTCGCACATCACGAGCACGCCGTTGGTGCGCGCGGCGTCCGGGAAGACGGCGACCGGCTTCAGCACGCAATCGGAGCTGTGGCCTTCGGCCTGCTGGGTGGAGGAGCCATCGAAGCCCCAGAGCGGAAGCTGCTCGAGCGTCGGGAACGACGCGAATTCCTTGATCTGAGTTTTGCCGCGCAAGTTCGGAGTCGGCGTATATCCGTCGAGCCAGATGTACTCGAGCTTATACTTGGTCATTGAGCCTCTCTGTAGATGATGCGAAAGGTTGGGGGCCCGGGGGCCCCCCACGTTTGTACCCGGCCACCATCGGCCGACCGTTTACAAGCATTTAGCGTGCCAAAAGGCCGCATTGCGGGAGGTTTTCCACCGCGGCCGCCCCCCCCCCCCCGCGAGCGGCCGGTCGTCCCCGGCGGCGTGCGTCATAGCGGCGCACCTTTGCGTGAAGCTGCACTGCAAAAATCCCGCGGAAAACGCCTGATTCTGGAGCAGGCCGGCCGGTGCCGGAGGTTGCCGATGAAACGCGCATCAACGTCCGGCAATTTTCGCAAAGTCTTCGCCCCATCGCCGGCAACCTTCGCAATGGCCCAAGCGTTAGTCACCAAGCTGGTGCCTTGGAGGATGCAGAATGCACGCTGCCTAGAAAATAAGCTGAAACTGATTTCCTTTTCAGCACTTTGCATTTCGGGGCGCGCGGCCGATATGGGGATTCCAGTAACCACAATCGAACGAGTCGGGCGCACCATGGAGGCCAAGCGCTTCGACCCGAGGAGATACCGCAATGATGAACAATGGTCTGAGTGAGGGATCTGCAAAGATCTATCAATTCCCCGCCGGGGGCCGCGCGGCTCTCGGAGGTCGCCGCTACGGTGAGGCCCGCCTTCCTGCCGACCGTCTCTCGCTTCCTGTGAACGAGACGATCTGCAGCGGAAGCTGGTACCATCAGGAGGCCGTCGACGAAGCCAAGCCGAAATGGGATCGCTAATGCCTGCGTTTGGTTCAATCCCGCGACGCTCCCTGGAGCGACCGGCAGCAGTTTGAAGAGGGTCGAAACAATGAGGTTTCGACCCTTTTTGATTCTTGATGGCAGCGCGGCTAGAGCCCGGGCTTTTCGACCATTGCGCAGGCCGTGACCGGCCGCTTCAGATGCTTGACGGTGGTCGCTCCCGTCTTGCCTATCCTCAGCGTGACCCCCGCCCCCGAATAGCGTGCGCCCGAGACCGTCAGCCGCTTGGCGAGCGTGACGGGTTCGCCGTCGATCTGGAGGAAGGCGCGCTTGTCCGCGTCATAAAACCCGACGATGAACTGCGTACCATCGGCGCAGCGGTAGGTCTGGAACGTCTGTGCACCGGCCAGCCGCATTCCGAAGATTCCGCTCGCCAGCATGGTGCTCGCCAAGACAATGGCCTTGTGCCGGTTCATGATCGCCCCCTGTAATGATCCGCCGGCAACATAACAAAAGCATATCCGATGTCAGAGCCCCCTGCCCGCCACCTCGCCTTGCAAGGCGCCAGCAATTTCCGCGATCTTGGTGGCTATCCGACCATCGATGGCCGCACCACGCGCTGGCGGCACATCTTCCGCTCCAACCATCTCGGTCAGCTCACCGCCGATGACATCGAAATCGTCCGCGCGCTCGGCGTCAGGAGCGCGTTCGACTTTCGCGGGCTGGAGGAGCGCGCGGCCGGTGTCTGCGTCGTGAACGAGATCACCGTGCACTCGCTGCCGATCGAGCCGACGGTTGTTGCCGCGCTGCGCGCCGAGCTCGCCCGGGGCACATTGACGGCGCCGGTTGCGCTGGAGCTGATGCGCGAGTCCTATCGCAACTATGTCCGCTACAACACGCACAGCTTTCGCGCGCTGTTCGGCCATCTGCTGGAAGACCGCGCCCCGCTCGTGATCCACTGCACCGCCGGCAAGGACCACACCGGCTTTGCCAGCGCGCTGATCCTGCATGCGCTCGGCGTTTCCGACGACGTCATTGCCGAGGACTACCTCCTGACCAACCGGCACTACCGGCGCGATGCGTCAAACGCCTCCGATCTTCCCGCCGACGTGCTCGACGCGATCGGCTCCGTCGAGGCCTCGTACCTTGCGGCGGCTTTCGAAGCCGTCGGCAGCGACTATGGCGACCTCGAAACCTACTTGCGCGACGGGCTCAAGGTCGGCACAGCAGAGCGGACCGCACTGAAGGCGCGCTATCTGCAATCGTAGGCGGCCGCGCCGGGAGAACGACAATGCAAGGCAAGGTTCTGATCGTCACCGGCGCGCTCGGCGCTCTCGGTAAAGTGGTTGCGGAGATCGCGCAGTCTCGCGGCGCACGGATCGCCGGCATCGATTACGCGCCCTCGCAAGTACCAGCGACGCCCGAGCGCATCGAGATCGGCGGCGTCGATCTGTCCGACGCGGCGCAGGCGAAGACCGCGGTTGATGCGGCCGCGAAGCACTTTGGCCGGCTCGATGCGCTGATCAACATCGCCGGCGGCTTTGCCTTCGAGACCGTCGGCGACGGCGACACCAAGACGTGGCAGCGCATGTATGCACTCAACGTGCTGACCGCGCTCAACGCCTCGCGCGCGGCGCTGCCGCATCTCGCCGCATCCAGCGCCGGACGCATCATCAACATCGGCGCCATGGGCGCGCTCCAGGCCGGCAATGGCATGGGTCCCTATGCGGCGTCGAAAGCCGGCGTGCATCGCCTCACCGAGGCGCTGGCCAGCGAGTGGAAGGGCAAGGTGACGGTGAACGCGGTGCTGCCGTCGATCATCGACACCACGGCCAACCGCGCCGACATGCCGAAGGCGGACTTCACCAAATGGGTGACGCCGCAGGAGCTCGCCGAGGTCATCCTGTTCCTCGCCAGCGACGCCGCGAGCGGCGTCACCGGCGCGCTGATCCCGGTGGGCGGGCGGGTGTAGTCGAAGTCCGATCCGTCGTCTGATGAGTGCCGGCTCTGATTCAATCGGAGCCCCGAACGCTCTAGACTGTCCACAATTGATTCTCCGATCGGAACACCTGTGGAAACCGCGCTCTACCTGCCCGTCAAACGCTTCCTCGAAGAGCTCGGCTTCACGGTCAAGGGCGAGATCGGCGGCTGCGATCTGGTCGGCCTGAGCGCCGGCGATCCGCCGGTGGTGGTGATCGGCGAGCTCAAGCTCGCCTTCAATCTCGAGCTGATCCTCCAGGCGGTCGACCGCGCGCCGGCCGGCGACGAGGTCTGGATTGCGGCAAAGATGTCGGTGCGCGGCAAGGGCCGCGAGAGCGACTCGCGCTATCGCAATCTCTGCCGCCGCCTCGGCTTCGGTATGCTGGGGGTCACCGACCGCGGCCAGGTCGAGGTGCTGGTGAAGCCGCCGACCGCGGCGCCGCGACGCGAGCCGAAGAAGCGCTCGCGCCTCGTTGCCGAGCATCAACGCCGCCAGGGCGATCCGGCGCTCGGCGGCAGCACCCGCGCGCCGATCATGACCGCCTATCGGCAGCAGGCACTGGCCTGCGCCGCGGCGCTCGCCGACGGCCCACGGCGCGTGGGCGAGCTGCGCGACCGCTGTCCGGATGCCGGCAAGATATTGCTTAACAATGTGTATGGCTGGTTCGAACGCACCGAGCGGGGAATCTACGGGCTGACCGCGGCTGGACATGCCGCGCTGAAGCGCTGGCCGCAGCAACGGACCGAGATCGACGCCGGTGCCCCGTCACCGCCGTGATACGGGATCGATGCAAGCCGTGAATAGCTGAGCTGCCACACCAAATTCATATTGCAATGCAACATAGGCGGCACTAGGTATCCCGGATCGAAACGAGGCCCCCATGAGCGCAGACTGGAATACCAAGTACGGCACGCGGCGCGTGCGTCACGATCCGCCCACCCTGGACGAGGCGATCTTCGCCGCCGTCGGCATCACCGACGACCAGGAGCAGCAGGCCGAGATCGCCGCAGCTCTGATGGGGATGCCGCTCGATGTCGTCCAGGCCGAGGTGAAGAAGCAGGCCCGCACCAACAGCCGCATCACCGCCACGCGCGTGATCGCCGGCGAACAGGGCGCACAGCGCTCGGTGGTGGTCGAGCGCCGCGTCGTCCGCCGCTTCGGCACCGGTACACGCACCGGCACCTGAGCGCCTCATCCACACTCCCCAATACAAGAGCGGACCGGTTTTGCCGGTCCGCTTTTTGATTCAGGCGGCGCGATTGCCGTACATGCTGGAGATGATCTTCCAGCAGGTCGAGTTGAAGCTGAGAAGCGCGCGCCCGGCCGTGAACGGCGCGGCCGCGAGGTCGGCCAGCTCGGCTTCCGGCGTCTTGGCGAGATCGATCGTGCCGGTCGATTCGCCATGGTGGAAGGCGAGATGGGCGCCGAACTTCCTGGCGAGCGCCCGCATCGCGTGATTCTCCGCGCCGGTGGTGATGCGCAGGCGCTTGTAGCCTCTCCAGCGCGCTTCCGCGATCAGGCGGCGGAACAGCACGGTGCCGACGCCCTGGCGGCGTGCGGAGGCCTCCACGCTGAAGGCGACTTCGGGCAGCGAATCGTGCTCCGGCGGATGCAGCTCGGCCGCACCGCGGACCACGCCGTCGACGATATAGGCGACGATCACGGTGCCGTCTTCGGCACAGCGGGCGGCGTAACGCTCGATGAAGCTGTCGTCGAGAAAACCGTTGAAACGATCATGCCGGCTTTCGGCATCGAGCCTCAGCAGGTGGTCGCGCAGCAGCGGCAATTCTTCCTGCTGGATCAGGGTCCGCACATAGCCTGGGGCGGTGCGGAGCGTCTCTTCAAGTACCACGTCAAAACTCCTCTTGGTGTCCCTCGAGGAGGCGTTCGAATCCCTAGGCTCCCTATGTTGTGCATCGCACCATAATTTTCAAGACTGGAACCTGCCCAAGTTAATGGCATCGGGAGCGACTATTTCGTTAACAAAATCAAAGGCCCGTAGTTATACGAGGACCAGCTGCGTCTGGGTCACCACCGCGACCAGCTTGCCGTCCTCGGTTTCCAAACGGGTGGTCCAAACCTGGGTCCGCCGGCCCCGGTGGACGGGGGTGGCGGTGGCGATGAGCGTGGTTCCCTCCTTCGCGCCCCCGATGAAATTGGTCTTGCTCTCCAGCGTGGTCGTCCCCTTGGCGTCCTCGGGCAGGTTGATGACGGTCGCCGCCGCGCCGACGGAATCGGCCAGCGCCATCACCGCACCGCCGTGGATGGTGTGGTGGAGGGTGCAGAGATCGGGGCGGACGGTCATCCGCGCCACCACGCGGTCCTTCTCGGCCTCGACGAATTCGACGCCCTTGAGCTCGGCGAACGGCATCTTCATCGCTTTAAGTTTCTCGAGCGGCGTCATCGGATTTCCTCCCAATTCGTTGTTGTCCCAGCGTGAATTGCTTCGCGCGGCAAAGCAATGACGTCCGAGGTCATGGCCATGCTGACATCGGCGCCCGCATTTGTGCATATGCTGCTCCCATGCGTCACTTCCCTCCCAGCCGCATCGTCTGCCTGACCGAAGAGACGGTCGAAACGCTCTATCTGCTCGGCGAGCAGGACCGCATCGTCGGCGTCTCCGGCTACGCCGTGCGCCCGCCGCAAGTGCGGCGCGAGAAGCCGCGGGTGTCGGCCTTCGTGTCGGCGGACATCCCGAAGGTTCTGGCGCTGGAACCGGATCTCGTGCTCGCCTTCTCCGATCTCCAGGCCGGCATCGTCGCCGATCTGGTGCGCGCCGGGCTCGACGTCCACGTCTTCAACCAGCGCGACGTTGCGGGAATACTGGCGATGATCCAGACGCTGGGCGCGCTGGTCGGCGCCGCCAAGCGCGCCCAGGAACTCGCCCAGGGATTCGAGTTGCGTCTCGCCGCGATCGCCGCAACGCCCCGTCCCTCGCCGCAGCCAAAGGTCTATTTCGAGGAGTGGGACGACCCGTTGATATCAGGCATCGGCTGGGTGTCCGAGCTGATCGAGATCGCCGGCGGCGCGGATGTATTTCCGGAGCTACGGCATCGGCAGGCGGCTAAGGATCGTATCGTCGCGGCGGACGACGTGCGTCACGCCGCCCCCGACGTGATCCTCGCATCATGGTGCGGCAAGAAGGTTGTGCCTACCCGCATCCGCGCGCGCGAGGGGTGGGATGAAATTCCGGCCGTGCGGGACAACCGCATCGTCGAGATTAAGTCACCGATCATTCTCCAGCCGGGGCCGGCCGCGCTCACCGACGGGCTCGATGCGATCGTGCAGGCGCTGTGGGGCGAGCGCTCCTGATCTCTCCTTCGTCATTGCGAGCGAAGCGAAGCAATCCAGAGCGTCTCTGCGGAAGGATCCTGGATTGCTTCGTCGCAAGGGCTCCTCGCGATGACGGATGGGCGGGCACCGTCCTCACGTCACCGCGTTCACGACCTGATATTCCGGCCGGCGCCATACCTCGCCTGCGATCACCTCCTCGATGATCTCAGCCGCCCTCATCACTTCGCTCTCGCCGATATACAGCGGCGTGATGCCGAAGCGCATGATGTCGGGAGCGCGGAAATCGCCGATGACGCCGCGGGCGATCAGGGCCTGCATGGCGGCGTAGCCGCCATCGAAGGCGAAGGAAACTTGCGAGCCGCGGCGCTCATGCGCGCGCGGGGTCACCAGCTCTAGGGACGGACAGCGGCGCCCGACTTCCGCGATCAGGAGATCGCCGAGTGCCAGCGAGCGCGCGCGGACCTCGGCGATATCGACGCGGTCCCATATGTCGAGCGAAGCCTCCAGCGCCGCCATCGCCAGCACCGGCGGGGTGCCGACGCGCATGCGCTCGATGCCGCCGGCGGCGACATAGGCGAGTTCAAACGCGAACGGCTTCGCGTGGCCCATCCAGCCCGACAGCGCGGCGCGCGCACTGTCGGCGTGGCGCGGCGCGACGTAAAGGAAGGCCGGCGCGCCGGGGCCGGCGTTGATGTATTTGTAGGTGCACCCCGCGGCGAAATCGGCACCTGACCCTGCAAGATCGACCGGCAGTGCGCCGGCCGAATGGGCGAGATCCCAGACCGTGACGATGCCGAGCGCATGGGCTTTCGCCGTCAGCTTCGCCATGTCGTGGCGGCGGCCGGTGCGGTAATCGACCTCGGTGATGTAGAGGACCGCGATCTCCTCCGACAACGCAGCCTCGATCTCCTCCGGCGCGACCAGTCGTAATTGATGCCCGCGCCCGAGCGTCGCGATCAGGCCTTCGGCCATGTAAAGATCGGTCGGGAAATTGCCGGTGTCGGACAGGACGACCTTGCGCGATGCTCTCATGTCGAGCGCGGCCGCAAGCGCTTGGTAGACCTTCAGCGACAGCGTGTCGCCGACCATCACGGAGCCGGCTTCCGCGCCGATCAGCCGGGCGATGCGATCGCCGACATGGCGCGGCTGGGCATACCAGCCCGCGGTGTTCCACCCGCGGATCAGCTCGTTGCCCCACTCGGTGGTGATGACGCGGCTGACGCGCTCGGCAACGCCCAGCGGCAGCGCGCCGAGTGAATTGCCGTCGAGATAGATCACGCCGTCAGGCAGATGGAACATCGCCCTGGTGTCGTCATAGACGCGAAGCTTCGACTTGGTCATGGACATCTCTAGAGGATGGTGCGGACGCGCCAAAGTTCGGGGAACAGCTCGACCTCCAGCATGCGCTTGAGATAGCTGACGCCGCCGGTGCCGCCGGTGCCCCGCTTGAAGCCGATGACCCGCTCGACCGTCGTCACGTGGTTGAAGCGCCAGCGCCGGAAATAGTCCTCGAAGTCGACCAGCTTCTCGGCGAGCTCGTACAGCATCCAGTGCGTCTCCGGCGCTTCATAGACGACACGCCAGGCCTGCAGCACGCCCTCGTTGAAGCTGTGGGTCTCGCGGACGTCGCGCGACAGCACCGCCGCCGGCATCGTGAGTCCGTTGCGGTCGGCCAGCCGCAGCACCTCGTCATAGAGGCTCGGCGTCGCGAGCTCGGCCTCGAGCAGCTTCGTCACCTCGGCATCGTGCGCGTGCGGCTTCAGCAGGGCGTGATTGCGGTTGCCGAGCAGATATTCGATCAGCCGGTACTGCCGCGACTGGAAGCCCGAGGACTGGCCGAGCTGCGAGCGGAAGCGCGTGTATTCGCTCGGCGTCATCGTGCGCAGCACGTCCCAGGCGTTATTGAGCTGCTCGAAGATGCGCGACATCCGCGCCAGCATCTTCATCGCGGGTTGCACCTCGTCCCTGGCGATGGCACGGCGCGCGGCGCTGAGCTCGTGGATGGCGAGCCGCATCCACAGCTCCGTGGTCTGATGCTGGATGATGAACAGCATCTCGTCATGCGCTTCCGACAGCGGATGCTGCGCGCCGAGGATCGCATCCAGCGCCAGATAGTCGCCATAGGACATGCGCCGGGAGAAGTCGGTCTCGGCGCCTTCGCTTGCAGGATCGTAATCGCTGGACGTCATGGCTGGCCCTCCCGATCGATCATTCCGGCCCGGCTCAGTCGAGGCCGATCAGGCGCGCGGTAATCTGCGACGACGGATCCTTGAGCCCGTCGATCACGGTGAAATGATTCAGCGCCGGCTCGACGACGAGGCGCGTCGGCACGTCGAAGCCGGTCCAGACATTGGCCAGTAGATCGGACTGGCGGATGAATTCGGGCCGCTCGCCGCCGCCGACCCAGGCGGTCACAGGCGAATGCCCGCGCGGCAGATGCAGCGCCGCGCTTTCGAGCGTCGCCTCCTCCATGGTCATGCGCAGCGTCTCGTTCATCTTGGTCTTGAGCAGCGGACGCAAGTCGTGCAGCCCGCTGATCGAGAGCGTGCCGGCAATGCGGTTGTAGACGGCGGACTCCAGCCGGCTGTCATCGCACAGCATGCGCGTGACGAGATGGCCGCCGGCCGAGTGGCCGGCAAGGCGGATGGGACCTGCGACAAGCGAGGCCGCTGTCGCAATCGCGGCGGTGATCTCAGCGGTGATGTCGGAGACGCGCGCAGCCGGCGTCAGCGTGTAGCTCGGCAGCGCCACGGTCCAGCCCTGGTGCCGCGCGCCTTCGGCAAGATCGGTCCACGCCGACTTGTCGAAGCGCATCCAGTAGCCGCCATGGACGAAGACGACGAGGCCCTTGCTGTCGCCGTCGGGCAGGACCAGGTCGAAGCGCTGGCGTTCACCGGCGCCATAGGCGATGTCGGCGCGAAACTCCTTCAGCCCGGCGCGGTAGGCCGCCGCCCGCTCCGCCCACTGCGCCGGCATCTTGTCCGAGCCCGGGATATGGGCCGAATTGGCGTAAGCGTCGTCCCAATCGCGCATCGTTACTCCCTCGGCGGACTCAAGGCGGCCGCCAGTCTGCCACCGGGAACGGCCGCATCCTAGTACCCGGAATCAGAGCTGAGTGATACGGCGGCCTTTGAAACGGCGTTGACGGACCTTTTTCTTGGTCCAGACGAAGGGCTCGGCTCTGTCGTTGTATGCGTTGACGTAGGCATCGATGTGTTCCTGAAGCTGCTTGAGGCTCGTGAAGGAGGTGCCGCTGAGCGACTGCCCCTGCAAGATGGAAAACCATACTTCGACCTGATTGAGCCATGACGCACTTGTCGGCGTGAAATGAAATTGCACGTTGGGGTGGGCCTTGAGCCAGTCCTCGTTCTTTTTATGGGTGTTGAGGTTGTCGAGGATGACGTGAAGCTTGCGGTTCGGAAAAGCCGCGGTGACGCTGTTCATGAAATCGAGAAACTCGACGCGGCGCCGGCGTTTTGAATGGGTCGCGATGATCTTTCCGGTGGCGACTTCGAGCGCCGCAAACAATGTTGTGGTGCCATGCCGCTTGTAATCGTGGCTTTGGCCGGTCAAGGCGCGGCCATTGGGCAACTTCAGATAACCCTGCGCTCGCTCCAAAGCCTGGATCGAGGGCTTCTCGTCCACGCACAGCACAATGGCCTTCGCCGGCGGCGCGACATAGAGGCCGACAACATCGGCGGCTTTGGCCGTAAAGTTCGGGTCGTTGCTCTCGCACCAGGACTTGCGAGCCACCAGGTCAATCTTGTGGCTGCGCAGGAACCGCCAGACATATTGGACATCGACATCGCCCAGCGCCTCGGCCAGCAGGGGGCCGGTCCAGCGCGCAAACCCTTGCGGTGGCGGCTTATCCAGCAGCTTCAGAATCCGCTTGTCGGTCGTCTTCGTATAGATCGGCTGCTTGCCAGGCCGCGGCTTGTCTTGCAGCCCTTCAAGGCCATGGTCGGCATAGCGATGCCGCCAAAGGCTGACAATCCGCGGCTGGACCCCAACTTCCTTGGCGATCGACCGGGTGCTGCGCCCATCCGCCGCCAACAGAACTATCCGCGCCCGCTTCAAATCGCGCTGCAACGTCACCGGTGAGCGACAGCACGCCTCAAGCACCTTGCGATCTTTCCTCGAAAGGTGGACTTCTCTTGCTTCGGGTATCATCCCGACCTTGAATCACGACTCACGTTCCAAGAAAAGTGGGTGTACTAGTCTTTATTTTAAGCTTAAAGTATCTGGATGAGGCACCGCTAGCCTCTCCACTCGTTATTCCGGGGCGATGCAAAGCATCGAACCCGGAATCTCGAGATTCCGGGTTCGCCCTTTAGGCGCCCCGGAATGACCAAACGTTTTGTTCGTAATGACGTCGGAGAGTGACCTACGCCTTCTCCACCCCGCACCACTCCGCGATGAACAGCGCCATGGCCTTGGTCATCTTCTTCAGCGACTCCAGATCAACGTATTCGTTGAAGCCGTGCATCTCGCCGCCGCTGGCGCCGAAGCAGAGGCTCGGGATACCGTGATTGAGGCCGTAGAAGCGGGTGTCGGTGAGCGCGGTGAAGACGAGGTCCTCGACTGCGCCGCCATAGACCTTGTTGAAGGCCTTGCCGAATGCGGCCTCGGGCGCCGCCGCGTCGGTCAGCTCATAGCCTTCTGACAAAAAGCCCGACCATTCGACCTCCGGCGGATTGTTGGCGAGGAAGCGGTGGTTGCGCGAGGCAGCAGTGACGCAGGCCATGATCTCCTTCTGGTGATCGGCCACCGACCAGCCAGGCAGGATCGCGATGCGGCAGTCGACGTCGCACCAGGCCGGGACGCTGGAGGCCCAGTCGCCGCCCTTGATGATGCCGGGGTTGAAGTTAATGGGATGGTTGATCGTCCCAAAATGGCGATCGGCCTTGGCCCGCTCGTTCCATTCGATCTCGAGCTTTTGCAGCGCATGGACCAGATGATAGGCCGCCATGATCGCATTGGAGCCGGAGCCGGCGAACGCGACATGGGTCGGATGGCCCTTCACCCGCAGACGAAACCAGATCACGCCGACCTGCGAGCGCACCATCTTGCCGCCGGTCGGCTCCGGAATGAAGCAGGCGTCCGCGCGATAGCCGCGCTGGAGCGTCGAGAGCGCGCCGACACCGGTGCTCTCCTCCTCGATGACGGACTGGAAGTGGATCCGCCCCGTCGGCTTGAGGCCGGCGGCCTTGATGGCATCGAGTGCATAGAGCGCGCCGATCGTGCCCGACTTCATGTCGCAGGCGCCGCGGCCGAACATCTTGCCGTCCTTGATGACGGGCGAGAATGGCGGGGTGTCCCACAATTCCAGCGGGCCTGCCGGCACCACGTCGCAGTGGCCCTGGAGGATCAGCGATTTGCCGCCGCCCGTTTGTGGACGGTAGGTGCCCACCACCGAGCGCGCCATGGAAAAATCATGCTCGATCGGACCGAAGCCGCGCAGATCCTTCAAATCGTCGACATTGATGTGCCAGTCGTCGACCTCGTAGCCGCGCGCGCGCAGGAGGTCGCCGATCATGTCCTGGCACGGCCCCTCGGCCCCGCGGATCGAGGGGATCGCAACGAAATCACGGGTGGTCGCAAGCTGGGCTTCGAAGCCGGCATCGACGGCGTCAACAATCCTCTGCTGCGTTTCGGCATTCATCAGGCAACTCCAGGCATTCGAATGGTCCCAAGGAGCGCGCAAGCTAGCCGATTTCAGCCGTTCGGGTACTCCACAAAATATGCATCTCGCAATGCATCTTCGAGCAGGCGGCCTTCCGAATAGCCATCGAGCGTCGCCGGGCGCGTCACACCCTCCAGCAGGCGCGGACACGGCTCCGGAGCACCGAGCACGGTGCGCACGGGAATGCGCTCGGCGTAGATCGGCAACGCATAGTCCTCGTCGTCGTCCGCAACACCCTTGGCGCGGATTTTTGCCGAGGCCTCCTCGATCTCCATGGCGATGAAGGAGGTCGCCTTGATCTCCTGCGTGTTGCTCGCCCGCAGGCTCGCGGTGCGGTCCGGGAAAAATCGGTCGACCATGGCGATCACCGCCCGCTCCTTCTCCTCGGGGTCGGTGACGAGATAGGCGGTGCCGAACGCCATCACCGCGCGATAGTCGGCGGAGTGGTTGAAGCCACAGCGCGCCAGCACGAGGCTGTCGAGATGGGCGACGGTGAGACACACGCGCTCGCCCCTGGTCTGGTTGCGCAGCATGCGGCTGGCGCTCGAGCCGTGCCAATAGAGCTTCGTCCCCTCGCGCCAGAAGAAGGTCGGCGTGCAATAGGGCTGGCCGTCGATGACATAGGCGACATGACAGAGCATCGAGGAATCCAGGATGCGATGAACCGTGTCGTGATCGTAGAAGCCGCGGTCGTGACGGCGCTTCACCTGGTTGCGCGCTGAGGTCGGATAGGAATTTGAAGTCTCGGTCTGGCTCACGGCCGCTCCTGTCGTGAATGGAACAGTTCCAGGGCAGTTGTAGCGGCCGATTTGGTCTGCGATAGTGCCAATTCCATGCAAAAAATTCCGACCAATTCGCCCTCGCCCGCCAAGGCCGAACTGCCGCTCGACCTCACCGGGGCGCACATCACCGCCGGCGCATCGGCGGCGCACAGGCTCTACCAGGCGCTGTGCGAGATGATCGTCTCCGGCCTCGTCAAGCCCGGCGAGCCGCTGCCGCCGTCGCGCACATTGGCCAAGCAAACGGGCTTCCGACGCAACGCCGTCGTCACCGCCTATGAACGCCTGATCGCCGACGGCTTTGCCGATGCCACCGTCGGCTCCGGCACCTTCGTCGCCGCGCGGATTCCAGCGCGTGCCGCCGAGCCTAAGAAGCCGAAGGTGATCGTCGAAGCACCGCAGCAAGGCGCGTTCTCGCTCGGCTGCACCCATATCGACGAACGCGCCGTGCAGCGCTTCCGCGCCTTTGTCGGCCGGCGCATGCGCGCGTTCGGGTCCGAGCATCTTCATTATGGCGATCCCCGCGGCAGCCGCGAGCTGCGGGCGGCGATCGCCGATCATCTATTGTCGGCGCGCGGCCTGCGCTGCGACCCCGACCAGATCATGCTGACGTCGGGCACGCTGCATGCCCTGCGCATCGTGCTGAGTGCGATCCTGAAGGCGGGCGACCAGGTCTGGTGCGAGGACCCAGGTTACCCCGCCGCGCGCAAGACCATCGCGCATTGCGGCTATCGCGCCGTGCCCGTCCCCGTCGACGAGCACGGGATGCGCATCGCCAAGGGCCGCACGTCGGCAACGTCCGCGCGCGCGGCCTATGTGACGCCGTCGCACCAGTTTCCGCTGGGCGTGCAGATGTCGATGCCGCGCCGGCTCGAACTGCTCGACTGGGCCAAGCAGGCCGGCGCCTTCGTGCTGGAGGACGATTACGACAGCGAGTTCCGCTATGATGGCGCGCCGCTGATGTCGCTTGCCGGCATCGATCATCTCCAGCGCGTGATCTACATGGGCACGTTCGCCAAGACGCTGTTTCCGGGCCTGCGCATCGGCTATTGCGCCCTGCCCGAGCGTCTGATCGCCGACGTGACGGCCGCGCGCACCGCGCTCGACCGCTTTCCCGGCACGCTGATGGAAGGCGCGGTGGCCGACATGCTCAACTCCGGCGCCTTTGCGGCGAACCTGAAGCGGGTGCGAAAGCTCTATCGCGAGGCTCGCGATGCGCTGGCCGAGACGCTGGAGACCAGATCCGACGGTGTGCTGTCCGTGCCGGTGCCGTCGCAGGGCCTGCATCTTGTCGCAAGGTTCGATCCGTCGGTCGATCTGTCGGTCGCGGCCGAGGCGAAGCTGGCCGCCGGCGCCGAAGGCTGGCTGTTGGCCGACACCTATTCACGCACACGCCCCCTGCCCGGCTTCGTGCTGGGATTTTCCGGGCATGCGGTTCCGAAGCTCGTGGCATCCGCGGAACGGCTCGCGCGGGAATCGCGTGCGGCGTTGCGCGTGAGCAGATCGGCCCGGCGCGCGTGACGAAGCTTTGCTATCAGAATCGGCGACCGCTCCCTACATTGCGGCATCGATTCCGGGAGCCCTCATCATGTCACTCCGCCGCGCAGCCTGCCTCTCGCTCCTGATCGCCATCGCGCTTGCCTCGACGGCGCGCGCAGGCACCGTCGGACGCGAGCAGGACATCGTGGATCTGAAACTTGGCCAGCGCGTGCTGGTGGATGACGGAACCTGCCCGGCCGGACAGGTCAAGGAGGTCCGCGGCGCGAAGATGACCGACAAGGGGATCGCGCAAACGAGTTCCTGCGTGCCGCGGCACGGGCCGAAATCGAAATGATGATCGGAGAGGCTACTTCGCCGGATCGAACATGCACTGCAAGGTGGGCTTGGCGATCTTGGTGAAGGTCGGGCCGATCTCGCCCTGCTTGGACGTCGGCACCCAATCGGTCTCGATCGTCGGAACGCCGGTCTCGCTGATTCCGCGCAGCAGCGCCTCGCGCAGATCGCGGTCCTCGACGACCGCGGCGGCATGGTCATGCAGACAGCCGCAGACTTCCTCCGGATGCTCCCAGCGCCCGAGCATGCGCGGCGCGCACTGCCGCACGAACTCGGTGCGGGGATCAGGCAATCTGGAGGGAGAGCGCACTTGCGCCTGGACGGAACTGATCGTCAGAAGGGAAATGAGCGCTGCGGCGCAAATGCGAAGATTCATGATGGCCTTTAACGGCTGATTTTCTTGTTGGCGATCAGAAGCGCGCGGCGACCACGATCGGCTGCGGCGCCGGGGTAATGACCGGCGAGCCGCTGTAGTGGAAGGTGCCGATACCCGGCAGATTGCCGTCTGGCGCGCCTGCGAACGAGGAACCGGCGAGGACAAAACCGAAAGCAAGGATGAAGCTGAGCGCGCGCATGGTCTTGTCCCTCAATTCCGTCGCCGGCGGTGCACCGCCGTCGTTGTGAAGCTGATAACCATGGGTGGTTTCGCGCGTGATGCGCCAAAGGCGGAAAATGGTTTCATCTCCGTTAGAATTGTTTCGTCCGGTCCGTTGCGACGAAACAATTCTCGGAAAATGCCAATCATTTCAGTCAGGTTGCGCCGCAACTCAACGTAACCCGGCAAGTCCTTGTTCCAGCACGAACATACGCCGGGGGCGCGCTGTCACGCGCGCGCCTTGCACGCTTCATACGCATTTTACGTTTTTCTGCTGAAGAGAAGCCAAACGAAGGTTGGGCCCTGTCGAACCGGGGGCGCTTCGGCTGCGACCCAAGCCATCGAAACCGAGACGCCCGGATCACCGGGCGCGATCACGTGAGGGATGGCCATCATGATGGCGGGAAGACGCGCAACGACGCGCGAGGCGGAGCAGCGGACGGACCGCGGAGATCAACGACCTGTTCGCGACCCCGTCACTTCGACGAGCGAAATGGCGCTGCAATCGAGCCGCGGCTTTGAGGCCGCGCCGCAGATGTTCGTGCGGCTGACCGGCTCGCATCTCGCAAAACCGCGCGTCAGCCGTGCTGTCGTCACCGAGTGAACGCAAACGCGTCACTGAGTGAACGCAAACGGCGTCACTGAGTGAAGAATTCGCCGCACTTCTGGACGTTGGCGTCCGCCGGTCCCCACGGCATGATCGGCACGGTCGAGGTCGAGTTCTTCGGCGAGCCCTCGATCAGCTTGTCCGAATAGACCATGTAGACCAGCACGTTGCGCTTGGCGTCGCAGCCGCGCACGATCTGCATCTTCTTGAAGAACAGCGAGCGTCGCCTGCGGAACATGTCGTCGCCTTGTTCCATCTTGTCCTTGAACTTGATGGGCCCGACCTGGCGGCAGGCGAGCGAGATGTCCGAGACCTCCTCGGCAAGGCCGAGCCAGCCCTTGAAACCACCCTTCTCCGGCACGGTGAAATGACAGGCGACACCTTCCACCTCGGGATCATCGAGGCCGTAGGTCGCGAGCTTGTCATTCGGGCTGACCCATTTGAAGACGGTCGAGCGGCGGAAGATCAGATCCGGCTCGTCGGCAGCTTGGGCGGAAGCCACCGGCACGCCCAGAACCAGGAGGAATAAAGCAAGGCCTTTCAAGCGGATGCCGGAAAGACCGGGGAAACGAGATGACATGAAGTTCTCCGGTAACAAGTACCCGCAATGTAGGGATGAGACAGCCAGACAGGAAGGCGACTGGCCGCGAGGGGCGGCCGCCGTTTACCGCTCCGTGAGGCTTTTTTGCTACGTCTTGGACAAATGTAGCTGATGGCAGAACTGCCTTGCTGGTGAACGCGTATCCCCTCTACGAGACTAATGTCTGATTTGGATTATGGATTCGAGGATGAATAGCGTGAAGGGGTCCGGTTCTTCTGCCAAGCCGGCGCGGCTGTGGCAGGTCGCCATTTTGGCGACGGCTGGTGCGATCGGTACGGCAAGCCAGGCGGACGCAGCATTTTACTACTGGACGGATTATTCCGACGGGTCCTACGCCTCCCGTCAGGATCGGCATCTCGAAGTCCCGCGCCAGAAGCCGCAGAAGCGCGGCGCGGCCGGCAAGAAGGACGCGGTTGCCGAGAAGGAAGTCGGCACCAAGCCGCAAGGGCCGCTCGTCATCGTCGTCTCGATCGACCGGCAGAAGGTGACGGTCTACGACACCAATGGCGTGTTCGCGGAATCCCCGGTGTCGACAGGCATGAAGGGCCACTCGACGCCGATGGGTGTGTTCAGCGTCATCCAGAAGCACAAATTCCACCACTCCAACATCTATAGCGGCGCGCCGATGCCGTACATGCAGCGGATCACCTGGTCCGGTGTCGCCATGCATGCCGGCGTGCTGCCGGGTTATCCGGCCTCGCATGGCTGCATCCGCATGCCGATGGCGTTCGCGGTGAAGATGTGGAATTGGACCAAGATGGGTGCACGCGTCATCGTCTCGCCCGGCGAGATGACGCCGCACAGCTTCCAGCACCCGCTGCTCGCCTCCGTGCGCGTGCCGCCGCAGCCCGCGGCCAGCGTCGAGCCTCAGACCAACATCGGCGACAAGGCCGACAAGGGCGCACCAGCCAAGACCACTGAAGCCAAACCGCCCGAGACCAAGACCGCCAGCGCCGAGAGCGTGCTCGAGCTGCGCTCGTCGGTCGGCCACACCGTGATGTCGGACATGACGACGGGCAATGCGCCGGCCCGCGCGGAAGCGGCCGCACCGGCCGACAAGCTTGACGCAACGAAATCCGCCGAAGCGTCTGACGCGGCCAGGCCGGCAAACGCTGATGCGAAGCCGACCGATTCGGCCGAGGCACCCAAAGCGACCACGGCCTCCGACGACAGGCCCGCCGACAAGGTCGAGGCCGTCAAGTCCGAGCCCCTCAAGACTGACGCGGCCGACGCCGCAAGGAAGCCTGATGCCGCCGTGACGACTACGGCACCCGCGCCGGACGCCAAGAAGGACGAGAGCCGCGTTGCCGATCCTGCGCCGGGTGCGAAGCCGGGAGCGCCCAAGCGGGCCGGCCAGATCGCCGTCTTCATCAGCCGCAAGGATTCCAAGCTCTACGTGCGGCAGAATTTCGCGCCGCTGTTCGAGGTGCCGGTCACGATCGCCGCGAGCGACCGGCCGCTCGGCACGCACGTCTTCACCGCCGAAGTCGACAAGACCGACGCCAATGCATTGCATTGGTCGGTGGTGTCGGTACCCGTCTCCGCTCGCGCCGCCGCGCGCGAGGATGACAGCCGCGTGACGCGCCGCCAGCGTGGCGCCGCCGTGATCCCCGTCGCCGCAAAGCCGGTGGTCACGCCGGACACCCCGGCTGAGGCGCTCGACCGCATCGCGATCCCCGCCGACACCATGGCGAAGATCAACGAGATGCTGACCTCGGGCGGCTCGGTCATCGTCTCCGACCAGGGCATCAACCAGGGCGAAACCGGCGAAGGCACTGATTTCATCGTCCGGCTCTACTAGAGCGTTTTCGAGCGCCCGATCCATCGGAACGGAAATGGCTCCAGGCGCTTCGCCGCTCCCGATAACGCGGTGTTGACGAGGCCGATCGCAGCGGCGGAGTAACATGCATCCCGGATCATTTCGGGGGACGCCGTCATGATGAACCGAAGGACCATGCTCATCGCGGCGCTTGCAGGCGCCGTCGCGCCGGTGACGCGCGCGGTCGCCGGTGGCGGCATGAGCCGGATCTCGGCCTACGCCTTCTCCTTTCCCGCGTTGTCCGGCGACGACATCCGCCTCGCCGCTTTCACCGGCAAACCGCTGCTGGTGGTCAACACCGCCTCGCTCTGCGGCTACACGCCCCAATACGCGGGGCTGCAAGAGCTCTGGAGCGAGTTTGGCGAGCGCGGGCTCACCGTGATCGGCGTGCCCTCCAACGATTTCGGCGGCCAGGAGCCGGGCGGAACGAGCGAGATCACGGAGACCGCGCACCACCAATACGGCGTTACCTTCCCGATCGCGGCCAAGGCCACAGTGATCGGCGCGAGGGCGCATCCGTTCTACAAATGGGCGGCCGACGCGCGCCCGAAGGATGTTCCGCGTTGGAACTTCCACAAATACCTGATCGGGCGTGACGGCTATATCGCCGAGGTGTTTGCCTCCAACATCGAGCCGACCGATACGCGAATCAAGACGGCGATTGCCAAGACGCTGGCCGACACTTGATGCAACGCGCCCCATCCGGTTGGGCACAATTGTGGCGGGATGCCAAACAGCCGTTGCAATGGCGATGGCCCACCATCTAGGCTAAGATCGTTTGGGGCAGGATGGTTTTGCCGGAGGCGAAAAGCCACGGCGGAACAACGGGATCAATCTCGAGGACAACACCATGCGTGTGGCGGCAGGACTGATTTTGGCAAGCGCGATGTCTTTAGGCATGACCGGCGCGGCATGGTCGCAGGCCCCGGCCGCGAAGCCCGCCGCCGCAACGGCGGCGACGCCGGCCGCGGCGGCGCCCGCCGCAGCACCGGCCCCCGCAGCGGCTGCCGCGCCAGCAGGCTTCGTCAATCCGCCGCCGCCCAAGCAGGCGCCGCAGCCCGCACGCGCGGCCTGCAACACACCCGACGCGCTCGGGGTCGCCCGCACCGTCGAGATCGACACGACAGGCGGTCCAGGCTTCGGCTTCGAGCACTTCAAGGAGCTCGACTTCCTGCGCGACAAGGAGGTGGTGTTGACCTTCGACGACGGCCCCTGGCCGAAGAACACGCCCGCCGTGCTGAAGGCGCTCGCCGATGAATGCACCACCGGCATCTTCTTCTCGATCGGCAAGCACGCGACCTATGAGCCGGAAATCCTGAAGCTGGTCTACGCTGCCGGCCACACCGTCGGCACCCACACCTGGTCGCACGCCAATCTCAACAACAAGAAGCTCACGGAAGCGCAGCGCAAGGAAGAAATCGAGAAGGGCCTGTCGGCGGTGAAATGGGCGCTCGGCGGCATCTCGCCCTCGCCGTTCTTCCGCTTCCCGGCACTCCAGCATCCGCCGGAGATGGTCACCTATCTCGGCAACCGCAACACGGCGATCTTCTCCTGCGACATCGACTCGTTCGACTTCAAGGCCTCGAAGCCCGAGAAGGTGATCGAGACGGTGATGAAGAAGCTCGACAGCAAGGGCAAGGGCATCGTCCTGATGCACGACTTCCAGAAGCATACGGCAGAAGCCCTGCCCGAGCTCCTCAAGCGCCTGAAGGCAGGCGGCTACAAGGTGGTGGCGATGCGCGCCAAGTTCCCGGCGTCTTCGCTGCCCGAATACGACCAGGAGCTGCTCAAGGACGTCAAGCTGCCGACGGTGAGCCAGCGCCCGGTCAATTCCGTGGTGACGACCGTTTCGGAATAGCCGGCAGTTGTCTTTCTGTATCGAAGGCTACGTCATCGTCTCCGCGGACGGCATGCTCGCCGACGCGAGCCATGTCATGCCTGACAGCCTGAAGTTCGAAGGCGACAAGCTGTTCTTCGAGCAGGCGCTCGATCGCGCCGCGCTGATCGTGCACGGCCGGCACTCACATGAGCAGCAGCCGAACTCTCCGAAGCGCAAGCGGCTGATCACGACCCGCAAGATCAAGGCCCTCACCGTCGATCCGGAGATGCCGAACGCGACATTGTGGAATCCGGATCACGCGAGCTTCGAGGAGGCCTGCGCCTTCGCCGATGTCGCCTCCGGCATGGTCGCGATCATCGGCGGTCCCGTCGTGTTCGACATGTTCATGGACCGTTACGACACGTTCTGGCTGTCGGAAGCCCCGCATCTGCGCCTGCCCGGCGGCGAAGGTTGTTTTGTCGGCGTGCCCGAGCGGACCCCGCACGAGGTGCTGGCGTCACACGGGATGAAGCCGGACGCGCCCTATGTGCTCGACGCGGCGCATGACGTCACGGTGACACCGTGGCGTCGGGCGTAGGTGCACTGCAACAACGTTCCCTGCAAAAACGCCCTACACGTCCCCGTAAGCCGCCTCGACCGGCCGCGTGGCGCGGCCATAGCCGATGATCATGCAGAGCGCACCGATGATCGAGAGATTCTTCAGCGCATCGACCAGCATCTTTGCGTTGTCGGGCGCCGCCAGATTCCAGAAGTCGTAGAACAGCACGGTTGCGACCGCGACGTAGACGATCAGCAGCATGGCGAAGAACCGCGCCCCGAAGTTCAGCGCGATCATCAAGCCCGCAATGATCTCGAGCGCCCCGACCGCGATCGCCAGCAGCTGCGGCGTCGTCATGGCGGTCGCCGTCTCGATCTGCTTGGCGTAAGGCGCGATGATGTCAGGCACCACGACCTTGGTGGCAATGAAATCGGCGGTCGCCTGGATAGCGAAGAGTTTCGTCGCGCCCGTGTAGATGAACAGCACGGCGAACAGAATTCGCCCGAAAGTCACGAACGCTGGCATGATCGGCCTCTTGGCTCAGGCTTTCTAAGATCGGAACTTGGACGAAAGTCCCGAGCGATTATGAAGAGTCGTTGGCCGGTTTACAAACGGGGAAATGGAGAACTGTTCTGAAAAGATTGAAGGGCGGATGCGCCGGAGGTGTGCTCCCTCGCCCCGCTCTTGTCCGCAGAAGCCTTGGCGAGGGCGGATGTGGGGCCGCGACGAGCTTCGCTCGCGCTGAGAGGGTTGGGGTGAGGGGAGCCTCCACGGGGGCGGTGAGAATTGGACTCGCGGAGAGTCCCCCTCACCCGGATCGCATCTGACGATGCGATCCGGCCTCTCCCCGCAAGCGGGGAGAGGCGAAGAGGTCCCGCCTTACGTAAACAACGTCGGCTGCTGCCGCGCCGCGCGCTCCTGCGCTTCCACGACGGCGACCGCAGTCATGTTGAGGATGCCGCGCGCGGTCACCGAGGGGGTGAGGATATGCGCCGGGCGCGCCGGGCCGATCAGGATCGGGCCGACGGGCAGTGCATCCGCGAGCGACTTGATCATCTGATAGGCGACGTTGGCGGTGTCGAGCGTCGGCATGATCATGATGTTGGCCTCGCCCTCGAGGTTGGAGTGCGGCAGCACCATCTTGCGCGCAGCGGCCGAAAGTGCCGTGTCGCCCTGCATCTCGCCGTCGGCCTCGATCTCCGGATGCTTCTCCTTCAGGAGCTGGGTCGCCCGGCGCATCTTGCGCGAGGACTCGGTGTCGTAGCTGCCGAAATCGGAATGCGAGACGAAGGCGATCTTCGGCTTGATGTTGAAGCGCTGGACGTGGACCGCCGCGAGCGAGGCGATCTCGGCGAGTTCTTCCGCGCTGGGGTTGGGGCGAACCTGCGTATCGGCGATGAAGAACGCGCCCTTGCTGGTGATCAGCAGCGCCAGCGCCGCATAGTCGCTGATCCCTGCCGAGAAGCCGACGATCTCGCGGACATGGCGCAGATGGCTCATGTAGCGGCCCTCGACGCCGCAGAGCATCGCATCCGCCTCCCCGCGCGTCACCGCGAGCGCGGCGATGACCGTGTTGTTGGTGCGTACCACCGTGCGCGCCGCATCCGGCGTCACGCCGCGGCGGCCGGCGACTTCGACATAGGACTGCACGTAGGATCGGTAGCGCGGATCGTCCTCGGGGTTGACGAGGTCGAAATCCTTGCCGGCCTTGATCGACAGGCCGAAGCGCTTGATGCGCGCCTCCACCACGGACGGACGACCGACCAGGATCGGCGTCGCCAGCTTCTCCTCCAGCACCACCTGCGTGGCGCGCAGCACGCGCTCGTCCTCGCCCTCGGCATAGATCACGCGCACCGGCTGGGTCTTGGCCTTGGCGAACATCGGCTTCATGACGAGGCCGGAGCGGAAGGCGAAGCGCATGAGCTGCGCGGCATATTCGTCGAAATTGGTGATGGGGCGCGTCGCGACGCCCGACTCGATCGCGGCCTTCGCGACCGCCGGCGCCACGCGCAGGATCAGCCGTGGATCGAACGGGCTCGGAATCAGCGAGCCCGGACCGAAGCCTCCCATCTCGCCGGTGTCGACCCCTTGCGCCACCGCATCCGACGGCGCCTCGCGCGCGAGCTGCGCGATGGCTTCGACCGCGGCGTGCTTCATCTCCTCGTTGATGGCGCTGGCACCGACGTCGAGCGCGCCGCGGAAGATGAAGGGAAAGCACAGGACGTTGTTGACCTGGTTCGGATAGTCCGAGCGGCCAGTGCAGATCATGGCGTCGGGGCGCACCTTCCGCGCTTCCTCCGGCATGATTTCGGGCGTCGGATTGGCGAGCGCCATGATGAGCGGCTTGTCGCCCATCGCCTTGGCCATCTCAGGCTTGAGGACGCCCGGTGCCGACAGCCCGATGAAGATGTCCGCGCCGCCGATGACGTCGGCGAGCGTGCGCTTGTCGGTCTTCTGCGCATAGACCGCCTTCCAGCGGTCCATCGAGGTGTTGCGGCCCTCATGCACGAGGCCGTCGATGTCGCAGACCCAGATGTTCTTGCGCTGCGCGCCCATCGACACCAGAAGATTGAGCGTCGCAATCGCGGCAGCACCTGCCCCTGACGCCACGATCTTGACGTCCGACAGCTTCTTGCCGTTCAGCCTGAGGCCGTTGGTGATGGCGGCGGCGACGATGATGGCGGTGCCGTGCTGGTCGTCATGGAAGACCGGGATCTTCATGCGCTCCTTCAGCCGCGCCTCGATCTCGAAGCACTCCGGCCCGCGGATGTCCTCGAGATTGATGCCGCCGAAAGTCGGCTCGAGCGCCGCCACGGTCTCGACCACCCGGTCGATGGTGTCGGCGGCGATCTCGATATCGAACACGTCGATGCCGGCAAACTTCTTGAACAGGACCGCCTTGCCCTCCATCACGGGCTTGGAGGCCAGCGGGCCGATATTGCCGAGGCCGAGCACCGCGGTGCCGTTCGAGACCACGGCGACCAGGTTGGCGCGGGTGGTCAGCGTCGCGGCCTCGGCCGGGTTCTTGGCGATCTCGGTGCAGGCAGCCGCAACGCCCGGAGAATAGGCAAGCGCGAGGTCGCGCTGGTTGGCAAGCGGCTTGGTCGCCTGGATCTCGAGCTTGCCGGGGCGCGGCAGACGATGATAGGCGAGCGCCGCCTGGTGGAGGTCATCAGAATAGGACGACATGCGGTCTCTTGCCTCGCGTTACCGGCCTCAAACTACGTTGTCCTGACCGGTCTGTCGCGGGTCGCGGTATTCCGGGTCATGGAAACGGGATGAAGCACGGCCGGCGCCCCGGTGGCAACATCCGATTCCGCCCCCATCAACAGGCCGCGCGGTCAAATAATTGAAAACCATAGCTTTCCCTGGACCGCCCCGCGCTTTGCGAATATGGCAGGTTGCGCAGTGCAAAACGAGCAACTGGAGCTGAGAATGAAGCGGATCCTGATCGGCCTGATCGCACTCGCCGTGCTCGCCGCGGGCGGATGGTTCGGCTTCAACCTCTATGCCAGACATCGCGCCACCGCGGAGATCGAGGCCGTCTTCGACCGGATCCGCAGCCAGGGCGGCAAGGCAAGCCACGGCAAGGTGGCGTTCGACTTGACGAGCCGGACGCTGACCATCGAGGACAACGCAGTCGATCCCGCCGGACAGCCACAGGCGCACGTCAAGATCGCCGGCATCAAGGGAATGGGCCTCCGCCAGACCGATGAGACCCGCTTTGCGGCCGACAGCATCGAGATCTCCGGTTTCGAGGTTGCGCTGGACGAAGTCGGCCCCGGGAAGCTGAAAGCCTCCTACAAGATCCCGCAGATGATCATGCGCGATTACGCGGGCCCTGTTCACGTCCAGAATGCGCCGGCGTCAGGCGCCCTGATCGACTTGTACCGATTTGTGCTCGATCAGTATGCGAGCGTGACCGCATCTTCAGTCACGGCACCGACCCTCACCATCGCCTTCGATGCCGGCAAAGGCGCCGCCGGCAGTGGCGAGGTCGTCTATTCGGGGCTCGCGATCCAGAAGCTCGGCAAGGGCAAGGTCGACGCGATGAAGGCCGACCGCGCCTCCTTCACGATCAACGTGGAGCAGGCCGGCAAGGCGGACAAGCTGACCGGCGAGATGTCCGACCTCATCATCAATGATTTCGACTCGACCGCAATCGCCGCCGCCCTCGATCCGCAGAAGGCCAACGACGACAGCTACCATCGCGTTTACGGACAAATGTCGAGCGGCCTTTACGTGGCGACGTCGACGCACGGCGTGCGGATGCAGGTCGACGGCATCGCGATCGCCGATATCGCGGTCCAGCCGTCAAAATTCCGGCCGGCCGAGATTCTGGCACTGCTGCCGACGGACCGCTCCGTCCAGCCGACCCCGGCGCAATCGCGCGAGATGATGGAGAAGCTCGCCGGCCTCTATGACGGCCTTCGCGTCGGCAAGATCGAGATCGGCACCATGTCGATCACGACCCCGCAAGGGACGCCCCGGCTCAGGGCGATCAGATACCAGGAGGGCGAGTTCGCGCTCGAAGGCCTGGATGCGCCGACGCCGCAAGGCCAAGTGAAGATGGAGCGCTTCGCGCTCAAATCGCTCAGCCTGGCGAACCTGTTTCGTTGGGCCGCGAGCCTCACCACGCCCGGGCAGGCACCCTCGCCCGATCAGATGCTGGGCCTGTTCCGGGTGCTCGAAGGCGCCGAGATCAAGGGCGTGGTCTCGCCCTACAAGAACACGCGGCAGCTCGTCACCATCGACACGATCAGCCTGAACTGGGGCCAACTGGTCGGGTCGATCCCGAGCAAGGCCAATCTGGTCGTGAAGATGGTCGCCCCCACCGATCCGGCCAATCCCACGCAGCTGCCGCTGACGATGGCCGGCATCGACAAACTGGCAATCAACCTCGATCTCGGCGCGGCCTGGACGGAGTCCTCGGGCGCGCTGGCGCTCGCGCCGGCCACCATCGACCTCGGCAACCTCGCCAAGGCGCAGGCCCGCCTCGCACTCGCCAACGTGCCGCGCGGCGTGTTCACGGCCGACCCGCTGCAAGCCATGAGCCAGGCCGGGCAGATCGAAGCCGGCGCGATCGAGCTCTCCCTGCGCGACAGCGGCGTCGTCGATCTGCTCGTGGCGCAGTTCTCCCGCATGCAGAATGTCAGCCGCGACGCGGCGCGCGGCGCCATCGTCGAGATGATCCGGGCACAGGGCGAGAAGATCGCGGCCGCCAATCCCGATGCCAAGACCGCGGTCGATGCCATCGCCGGCTTCGTCGAGACGTCAGGGCAAACGCTCACCATCAAGCTGACGCCGCTCGGCAAGGTGCCGATGCTTCAGCTGCTCGGCGCCCTGAACAGCGAGCCGATCGTCGCGCTGGCACAATTCCGCATCGAGGCGTCGACGGGGCTGTAGGCCGAGCGTTCGCTCGGCGGTCTCGTGTCCCGGACGCGGCGCGGCATGAAATGACGCGACGCAGAGCCGGGACCCAGGGTCACCGTCCGTGAAGTCTGGGCCCCGGCTCTGCAGCGCACCGCTGAAGAAGCGCTGCGCTGCGTCCGGGGTACGCATTCACTTCTGCGGCAGGTTCACTCGCACATGCAGCTCGCGGAGCTGCTTGGTGGTGGCTTCCGACGGTGCGCCCATCAGGAGGTCCATGGCCTGCTGGTTCATCGGGAACAGCGAGATCTCGCGCAAATTGGTGGTGCCGCACAGCAGCATCACGATGCGGTCGACGCCCGCGGCCATGCCGCCATGCGGCGGCGCGCCGTACTGGAACGCGCGGTACATGCCGCCGAAGCGGTCAACCACTTCCTGCTCGCCATAGCCGGCGATCTCGAACGCCTTCACCATCGCTTCCGGCACGTGGTTGCGGATGCCGCCCGAGGCGATCTCGTAGCCATTGCAGGTGATGTCGTACTGGAACGCCTTGATGGTCAGCGGATCCTGGCCCTTCAGCGCCTCGAGGCCGCCCTGCGGCATCGAGAACGGGTTGTGCGAGAAGTCGACCTTCTTGTCGTCCTCGTTGTACTCGTACATCGGGAAATCGACGATCCAGGCGAGCTCGAACCGCTCCTTGTCGGTGAGGTTCAATTCCTCGCCGACCTTGTTGCGGGCAAGGCCCGAGAACTTCCAGAACTTGTCGGGATCGCCGGCGACGAAGAAGGCGGCATCGCCTTCTTTGACGCCGATCTGCGCGCGGATCGCAGCGGTGCGCTCGGGTCCGATGTTGTTCGCCAAGGGACCAGCGCCCTCGCCGCCCTCGCGCCACATGATGTAGCCGAGGCCGGGCTGGCCCTCGCCCTGCGCCCACGAATTCATGCGATCGCAGAAGGCGCGGCTGCCGCCGCCCGGCGCCGGGATCGCCCAGACCTGATTCTTGGGGTCTTCGAGCATGCGCGCGAACACCTTGAAGCCGGAGCCGCGGAAGTGCTCGGAGACGTCCTGCATCTCGATGGGGTTGCGCAGGTCCGGCTTGTCGCTGCCGTATTTGCGCAGCGCTTCGGCGAACGGGATGCGGCGCCAGTTCTTGCTCACCGGCTTGCCCTTGGCAAACTCCTCGAACACGCCGGTGATGACAGGCTCCATCGCCGCGAACACGTCTTCCTGCGTGACGAAGCTCATCTCGACGTCGAGCTGGTAGAACTCGCCCGGCAAGCGGTCGGCGCGCGGGTCCTCGTCGCGGAAGCACGGCGCGATCTGGAAGTAGCGGTCGAAGCCCGACATCATCAGCAATTGCTTGTACTGCTGCGGCGCCTGCGGCAGCGCGTAGAACTTGCCGGGATGGATGCGCGAGGGCACCAGGAAGTCGCGCGCGCCTTCCGGCGAGGACGCGGTCAGGATCGGGGTGTTGAACTCGAAGAAGCCCTGCCCCTCCATGCGCCGACGCATCGACTTGATGATTTCGACGCGCGTCATGATGTTCTGGTGCAGTTTTTCGCGACGCAGATCCAGGAAGCGATATTTGAGCCTGATATCCTCAGGATATTCCTGATCGCCGAACACCGGCAGCGGCAGGTCGCCGGCCGGACCCAGCACCTCGATCTCGCTGACGTAGATCTCGACCTTGCCGGTCGGCAAATCGTCGTTGTCGGTGCCTTCAGGGCGGCGGCGGACCTTGCCGTCCATCTTGACCACGAATTCCGAGCGCAGCTTTTCGGCCAGCGAGAACGCTGGCGAGTCCGGGTCGACCACGCACTGGGTCAGGCCGTAATGGTCGCGCAGGTCGATGAACAGCACGCCGCCATGGTCGCGAACGCGATGGACCCAGCCCGAGAGGCGGATCGTCTCGCCGATGTTGCTCTCGCGGAGCGCGCCGCATGTATGTGACCGGTAGCGATGCATGGTCGTCCCAAAATCAATGTCGGAGGGTTCGAATCGATAGGGCGAATGGCCCTATTCGAAAGTTGCGGCAGGGTTTACCCGACGAGGCCGGAAGCGGCAACCAATGGAACGGGCTGTTTTGGGCCCGGAAGGCCCATTTTTGGCCGATCTGGGCCCAAGCCTTTGCCATCAGGCGTTCCCCGCCTATCTTTACCTCCATGACCGTCCATTTCCCCTTCCAGAACTCCTATTCGGCGCTGCCGGACAGCTTCTTTGCCCGGGTCGCGCCGACCCCGGTCGCAGCCCCCCGGCTCATCAAGCTGAACCGGCCGCTGGCGGTCCAGCTCGGCCTCGCCCCGGATATGCTGGAGACCCCTGAGGGCGCCGAGATCCTGGCGGGCAAGACGGTTCCTGATGGAGCCGACCCCATCGCCATGGCCTATGCCGGCCACCAATTCGGGCAGTTCGTGCCCCAGCTCGGCGACGGCCGGGCGATCCTGCTCGGCGAGGTCATCGACCGGGACGGCGTCCGCCGCGACATCCAGCTCAAGGGAAGCGGTCCCACCCCGTTCTCCCGCCGCGGCGACGGCCGTGCCGCGCTTGGCCCCGTCCTGCGTGAGTACATCGTCAGCGAAGCGATGTTCGCGCTGGGCATCCCCACGACACGCTCGCTTGCCGCCGTCGTCACCGGCGAGCACGTCATCCGCGAGACCGCGCTGCCTGGCGCGGTGCTGACCCGCGTCGCCGCGAGCCACATCCGCGTCGGCACCTTCCAGTTCTTTGCCGTCCGCCGCGATACCGACGCGATCCGCCGGCTCGCCGATCACGTCATCGCCCGTCATTACCCAGAGTTGCTCGGCACCGAGCGGCCGTATCACGCGCTGCTTGCCGGCGTCGTCGCGCGCCAGGCCGAGCTCGTCGCGCGCTGGCTGCTGGTCGGCTTCATCCACGGCGTGATGAACACCGACAATTCTTCGATCTCGGGTGAGACCATCGATTACGGCCCCTGCGCCTTCATGGATGCCTACAATCCCGCGCAGGTCTTCTCCTCGATCGACGAGATGGGCCGCTACGCCTACGCCAACCAGCCGCGCATCGCGCTGTGGAATCTGACCCGGCTGGCCGAGTGCCTGCTGCCCCTGTTCGGCGAGGAGCAGGAGAAGGCGGTCGAGCAGGCACAGGACATTCTCGGCGCATTCCCCGAGACATTCAGCAAGGCCTATCAGGCGGGCCTGCGCAAGAAGGTCGGCCTGTTCACGGAGCGCGACGGCGACGAGGCCCTGATCCAGGACCTGCTCGACGCCATGGCGAAGAACCAGGCCGACTTCACCCTCACCTTCCGCAGGCTGGGTGACGCCGCAGGCGATCCGGCCGCGGACGACGCCCGCGCAGAGTTCATGGACCCCGCAGCCTTCGATGAGTGGGCCCGGCGGTGGCGCGAGCGTCTCGCCGCCGAGCCGCAATCCGCCGCCGAGCGGCAGTCCGCCATGAACGCCGTCAACCCGATCTTCATCCCGCGCAACCACCGCGTCGAAGCCGTGATCCAGGCGGCCGTCAGCGATGACAACTACGCACCGTTCGAGGAATTGGTGAAGGTGCTGGCGAAACCGTTCGAGGACCAGCCGGACTACGCCGCCTACGCCGATCCGCCGCTACCGGACCAGCGGGTGTTGCAGACGTTCTGCGGGACGTGAAAGCTCGCACGCCCCGCATCACCATCTCTAATTGATTCACGGCATGGATTGCGCCTCGCGCTAATCCATTCCTGTCCGGTGGACGTTGTGGACACGTCCTGCCCGCTGGAACCGCTGTCATCAAACTGAAACACTCGCGTTCTAACGGCCTGTCAGCGCCGCCTTGCCGGGGGCGCCCATCCTCCAACAAGTCCCGACAAAGCGCGCCATGCCCTTCAAATTCATTCACATCACCGACACGCATCTCGCGAACCCCGGGCTGAAGCTCTATGGGCTCGATCCGCGCGCCCGGCTGGACGCGGCGATCGCCGACATCAACAAGCACCAGTCCGACGCCGCATTTGCCGTCGTGACCGGCGACCTCACCCATTGGGGCGAGCCTGAATCCTACGCCAATTTCGCAGACGCGATGGCTGCGCTGAAAATCCCGTACATCGCCATGGTCGGCAACCACGACAAACGCGTAGCTTGCCTCGACGGCCTGAAGGCCGCACCGCGCGATTCCAACGGCTTCGTGCAGGGCACGCGCATCACCGAGCACGGCCTGTTCGTCTTCCTGGATACGCTGGACGAGACCAGCCACGCCGGCGAAATGTGCGCCAAGCGTCTCGGCTGGCTCACAAGCACGCTGGCCGCCGCACCGGCCGACATGCCGTTCGTCGTCTTCATGCACCATCCGCCCTTCCCGGTCGGCGTCCACGCGATGGACGAGATATCGCTGAAGCAGAGCCCCGAATTCGCGGAAGTCATCGCGCCCTATCGCTCGCGCATCCGCCACCTCTTCTTCGGCCATGTCCACCGGCCGATCTTCGGCAGCTACGGCAAGATCCCGTTCTCGACGCTCCGCGGCACCAACCACCAGGTCTGGTTCGAGCTTGACGCTGCCGCCGCCGAGCATCTCGCCAGCCACGAGCCGCCGGCGTATGGCGTGGTGCTGATCGACGGCGAGAACCTGGTCGTGCACAGCCACGACTTCCTCGACGAAAGTCTGCGCTTCCCCTTCGAGCCACCGGCGGGAGTGGACGGCCGCGACTATGCGCTCAACTTCCCGGCGCGGTGAGATGAGCCTCGCTGAACCCGCGGCTCTCCCGGTCGCGGCAACTGCGCCGCCGCGTCTGCTTCTCCTGCAGCGGTTCTCCGCCCGCTTCAAAACCTCGCTGCCGGCCTATCTCCTGCTGCTGCCCTCGCTGATCTTCCTCGCGCTGTTCACTTACGGCGCGATGGGACGCGTGATTATCGACGCGCTGTATCAGCGCGCCACGCCCAAGGCGCCGGTCCGCTTCGTCGGCTTTGAGAACATCAACGCGGTGCTCGCCGACCCCGCCTTCACCGGGGCGATCGTCAACAATCTCATCTATGCCGTCGGCACCGCGATCCCCAGCATCGGCTTGGCGCTCTTGTTTGCGCTGGCGCTGTCGCGCACCAACGCCTTCAACAGCGTGCTGCGCGCCGCGCTGTTCCTGCCGGTGCTGATCCCGATGGTCGCGGCGTCCGCGCTGTTCCTGTTCATCTTCCTGCCGAATGTCGGCCTGCTCGACTACTACATCGGCCGCCTGCTGCCGGTGCTGCCGAACTGGCTCGGCGATTCCGACATCGCGCTTTATGCGATCATGGTCATCACCATCTGGAAGAACGCCGGCTACTACATGCTGTTCTTCCTCGCTGGGCTTCAGGCGGTGCCGGAGGACGTGATGGAAGCCGCCCATCTGGACGGGGCCGGTCCTTACCAGCGCCTGCGCCACATCATCCTGCCGGAGCTCAAGCCCACCTTCCTGTTCGTCACAGTCATCGCCACGCTCAACGCGGTGACGCAGGTCGACCACGTCTTCGTCATGACCAAGGGCGGACCGTCCAACGCGACCAATCTCGTGCTGTTCTACATCTACCAGCAGGCCGTCGAGCACTACGACATCGGCAAGGCCTCGGCGGCCACGCTGCTGACGCTCGCCGTGCTGATGGGCCTCACCGCGCTCTCGTTCCGGACGATGGCGAACCGGGAGGGCGGGCCATGAAGCTGATCGACTGGCTGCTCAAGGACGCCCCGCTCGCCACGCGCCGCGAGATCACACCGAAGCTCGGCTTCGTGCTGACCGTGCTGCTCGCGATCATCTGGCTCATCCCCTTCCTCTGGATGGGCGTTGCGACACTGCGCCCCGCCTCGGACGGCATCAACGCCATGGCCGAGCTGATGCCGAGCCTGAAGCCGACGCTCGACAATGTCAGGGATGCCTGGGAGATCGGCGATTTCCCGCGCTACGCCCTCAACACCACGATCATCTGCACCGGCATCCTGCTGGTGCAGCTCGTTACCATCACGCTGGCGGGCTTTGCCTTTGCGCGCCTCGCCTTCGCCGGCAAGACGCTGATCTTCTATCTGTTCCTGATGCAGCTGATGCTGGTGCCGGTGCTCTTGATCGTGCCGAACCTGACGCTCGTGGCGCAGCTCGGTCTCTATGACACGCTCACCGGCGTGATGATGCCGTTCTTCGCCTCCGCCTTCGGCACCTTCCTGATGCGCCAGGCCTTCGAGGCGATCCCGACCGAGCTGGAAGATGCCGCGCTGATCGACGGCGCCAGCCTGTTCCAGCGCATCCGCCACATCTACGTGCCGCTGTCGATGCCGAGCTTCTCCGCCTTCGCCATCATCTCGGTCACCAGCCACTGGAACGACTTCCTGTGGCCGCTGATGGTGATCAATTCGCCGGACAAGCGGCCGCTCACCGTCGGCCTCTCCGTCTTCACCGCAACGGCCGAAGGCACCCAGGCCTGGGGCACCATCGCCGCCGGCACGCTGATGGTAATCGCGCCGCTGCTCGTCACCTTCCTGATCTTCCAGAAGCGCTTCATCAGCTCTTTCGTCACCTCAGGCATCAAATAGGAGATTTTCCGATGCTGTTTTCCCGCAGGCTCATGCTCGGCCTCGCCATGGCAGGCACTATGGCAGGCGCCCTCGCCTTTCCCGCGCTCGCCGGCGAAGGTCCGACCGAGATCGACCTGTTCTTCCCCGTCCCCGTCGACGGCAAGCTCGCCCGCGACATGGGCACCTTGATCAAGGAGTTCAACGAGACCCATCCCGAGGTCAAGGCGACCGCGGTCTACACCGGCTCCTATGACGACACGCTGATCAAGACGCGCGCGGCCATCAAGGCCGGCAAGCCGCCGTCCGCCGTGATCATGTCGGCGAACTTCCTGCTCGACATGCAGATCGAGAACGAGCTCACCAATCTCGACGGCCTGATCGCCGCCGACGGCAAGACCAAGGACCAGTTCCTCGGCCAGTTCTTCCCGGCGCTCCAGGGCAACGCGGTGATCAACCGCTCGGTCTATGGCGTGCCTTTCCACAATTCGACGCCGCTGCTCTACATCAACGCCGACAAGGCCAAGGAAGCGGGCCTTGATCCGAACAAGCCGCCGCAGACCTGGGCGGAGCTGACCGACTGGGCCAAGAAGCTCACCAAGCGCGAGGGCGACAAGGTGACCCAATGGGGCATCGCGATCCCCTGCGCCTATGACTATTGCGGCTGGATGATGGAAACGCTCACCATGACCAATGGCGGGCGCTACTACAACGAGGAGTTCGGCGGCGAGGTCTATTACGACACGCCCTCGATGCTCGGCGCGCTGACCTGGTGGAACGACCTCGTCTACAAGCACAAGGTCCACGCGCCTGGGGCGACGCCCGGTCCTGCCGTCAGCACCTCCTTCATCTCCGGCAACGCCGCGATGATGATGCTGTCCACGGGCTCGCTGACCTATGTGCGCGACAACGCCAAGTTCGCCTACAAGGTCGCTTTCATCCCGCGCAACGTCCGCAACGCCGTGCCGATCGGCGGCGCCTCGCTGATCGTTCCGGCCGGTCTCGAAGCCGACAAGCAGAAGGCCGCCTGGACGCTCATCAAGTGGATGACCTCGCCCGAGAAGAGCGCCTGGTGGAGCCGCGCCACCGGCTATTTCGCGCCCAACATGGCCGCCTACAAGACGCCCGACATGGTCGAGTTCCTGAGCAAGAACCCGGACGCCAAGACCGCCGTCGAGCAGCTCGACGTCGCCAAGCCCTGGTTCGCGACCTACAAGACCGTCCCGGTCCGCAAGACGCTGGAGGACGAGGTGATGCTGGTCCTGAACGGCAAGAAGCAGCCGAAGGAGGCGCTCGCCGCCGCCCAGAAAGCGGCCGACGAGACGCTGAAGCCGTACAACGCGGAAACGTCGCTGAAGCTGCCGTAAGGCCGACGCTAACGTCCAAACGAACTTCGGCGCTCCGTCATGCGGGGCGCCGAATGCGTTTCGCGAGATGCGCGCGTTTAGATCGTCACCACGATCTTGCCGAACTGATCGTTCGACTCCAGGAAGCGATGCGCCTCGACGATCTCCTCGAACCGGAATGTCCTGGCGATGATCGGCTTCAGCGTGCCGTCCGACAGCCCATCAAGAATGAATGCCTTGGCCTTCGCAAGGCGCACGGGATCGCGGATGATCTCGTGCACGAGGTAGCCGCGCAGGACCAGACTCTTGGTCAACACGTTGAAGAGCGGGAACGGCGTCGGCGCCGGGCTGAGCCCGCCATACTCGATCAGAATGCCGCCCGGCGACATCGCCGCGGTCAGCGGCTCGAATGCGGGACCGCCGACGGCGTCAAACACCACGCGGACGCCGTTTGAACCGGCGATCTCCGCGAGCCGCGCTCCGATGTCCTCCTCGTCCGAGGCGATCACGTGCGCGGCGCCGGCATCGCGCAAGGCGCGCCGCTTGGTCGAGGTCCGCGTTAGTGCAACCGGGACAGCGCCGACCCGGTTCGCGATCTGGATGGCCGCAAGCCCGACGCTGCTCGATGCCGCCGTGATGGCGACGACGTCCCCTCGCCCTACTCCGGCGATATCGACCAGCGCGCCGTAGGCCGTCAGATATTGCATCCAAATCGCGGCTGCGACCTCGAAGCCAAGCTCGGGCGGATGCTTCACGACGAGCTCGGCCGGAAACGTCGCGAGCTCGGCGTAGGCCGGCCATCGCACCATCGACAGCGGCGGCACGATGCTCACAGTGTCATCAGGCGCAAAGCCGGCCACGCCTTCGCCGACAGCCTCGACGATGCCGGCCGCCTCCAGACCCAGGCCGGACGGAAATTTCGCGGACTCGATATACGTGCCCCTCCGCAGCAGCGCCTCGGCGCGGTTGAGACCGAGTGCCCTGACCCGGATCTGCACCTCGCCCTTTGCCGGCGGTGGAACGCTGGCGGTCTCGATGCACAGCACTTCGGGACCGCCGTGCCGACGAAAGCGAACGATGCGGGTCATGGGATATACTCCAAATCAGTTGAACTGAATGGAGCTATGCCGGTGCCGTGGAAGCGGATAAATCACCCAAACAAGCGAACAGTCGAAACCAGGAGTTTTCAATATGGACCGCCTGACCAGCATGGCCGTGTTCGTCAGGGCCGTCGAACTCGGCTCGTTCGCAGCCGCCGCCGACGCGCTGGAACTGTCGGGGCCGATGGTCGGCAAGCATGTGCGCTTCCTCGAACAGCGCCTCGGCGCCCGCCTCCTCAACCGTACCACGCGGCGCCAGAGCCTGACCGACGCAGGGCAAGCCTATTACGAGCGCTGCCGTGCCGTGCTCAGCGCGGCTGAAGCGGCTGACGCCGTAGTTGCCGACGAATTGTCCGAGCCGCGCGGCAGGCTGCGCGTGACAATGCCCGCGCTGCTGGGGCGGCACTGCATCGCGCCCTTGTTGATGAAGCTGGCGCGCAAACATTCGCATCTCGAGCTCGACCTCTCGTTCGGCGACCCGATCGCTGACATCGTCGAGGGCGGCTACGATCTTGCGATCCGGACCGGTGATCTCGATAACCAGTCCGGCCTGATTACGCGGCGCATCGCTCGCCAGCGAACGGTGGTGTGCGGCGCGCGATCCTATTTGCGCGCCCATGACAAACCGAAATCGATCGACGATCTCGCCGCCCACCAGGCGATCATCTATCGCCGCTCCGGGCGGGTCCGGCCTTGGCTGTTTCCGCGGGACGGTCAGCCTCCGCGCGAGATCATGCCCGCCGGCAGGCTCAGGCTCGACGATCTCGAGGCGATCGCGGACGCCGCGGCACAGGGCATGGGACTCGCCTGGCTACCCTGCTGGCTGGTCCGCGAACGCCTCAACAACGGCGCGCTGGTCGGTCTCTTCGGGGGCCAGCCGGAATTCCTGTACGACTGCCACGCCCTGTGGCCACGTTCGCCGCGGATGCCGCTCAAGGTCCGCGCCGCCGTGGACGCCCTCACCGCCGTCTTGCCGAAACTGATGACGTGATGGTGGTCGTCCGCGCCATTAACCCGCTGTCCACCATCCGGCCGCCCGCACCGCCGGTAACCATTGGAATTAACAGACCGTCAACACGCTCCCGACAAGTCTAACGGTTCTGTCGGGGGATTTTGCCGTGGATCTGTTGGTTTTCGAGTTCCTGGGACTGGCGCTGGTCGCCATGTGCGTGGTCGTGGTGGCGCTGCCCTGCGCCCGAAAACCCTCGCAAAGGGTCCGTTACGAATAGGAATTTCGTCGGAAGGAGCGATTCCGGCCCAATTGCAAGGCTCGAATTCGCTTCGAGCCCCTTGACATCACAGCGCTTTCGGCAGAACGGCTGATATCAAGTGTCATGGGCCGTTCATGGATTTGATTACCACCACCGCTGACCTTGCGGCTGCCTGCAGCCGACTGGCCAAGCATCCCGTCATTACTGTCGATACCGAGTTCCTGCGCGAGACCACCTATTACCCGCTGCTGTGCGTGGTGCAGATGGCCAGCCCCGAGGAAGCGATCGTCATCGACACCCTGGCCGTGGGCATCGACCTCAAGCCGTTCTTCGAGCTGATGGGCAACGAGGCCGTGCTGAAGGTGTTCCACGCCGCCCGGCAGGACATCGAGATCATCTGGCACCAGGCCAACATCATCCCGCATCCGGTGTTCGACACCCAGGTCGCGGCCATGGTGCTCGGCTATGGCGACAGCATCGCCTACGACCAGCTGGTCGAGAAGGTCACCGGCCACCGCCCGGACAAGACCCACCGCTTCACCGACTGGTCGCGCCGCCCGCTGACCAAGGAGCAGATGCACTACGCGGTGTCCGACGTCACCCATCTGCGCGACGTATTCGCGGCGCTCGATGCCGACCTGAAGAAGCGCCGCCGCAGCGAATGGGTCTCCATCGAGATGGAGGTCCTGACCTCGCCCCGCACCTACGACTTCCACCCCGAGCGCGCCTGGGAGCGGCTGAAGACGCGGGTGCGCAAGCCGAAGGACCTCGCGGTGCTGATGGAGGTCGCGGCCTGGCGCGAGCAGGAGGCGCAAAGCCGCGACGTGCCACGCGGCCGCGTGCTGCGCGACGAGGCCGTCAGCGACATCGCCACCCACGCCCCCAACACGCTGGAAAAGCTCGCCCATCTGCGCTCGGTGCCGAAGGGGTTCGAGAAATCCAAATGGGGCGCGGACATCGTTGCCGCGGTCGAGCGCGGCCTGGCGCGGGATTTCTCGACGCTGCCGAAGCTGGAGAAGCCGCGCAACAATTCCAACGGCGCGGCCATCGTCGAGCTCTTGAAGGTCCTGCTGCGGATGACCGCGGAGCGCCATGCAGTCGCAAGCAAGGTGATCGCGACCGTCGACGATCTCGAGGAGATCGCAGCCAGTGACGAGGCCGACGTCCCCGCCCTGCGCGGCTGGCGCCGCGAGCTGTTCGGCGATGCCGCGCTGAAGCTGAAGCGCGGCGAGCTGGCGCTGGCGATCGAGAAGGGTCGCGTGATCGGGGTCGAGCGGGCGTAAGCGCGCCCCGCTCTCCCTCCGTCGTCGTCCTGGCGAAAGCCAGGACCCATTACTCCATGGCGGAGTTTGGCGAAGACTCTGCGTTCGGTACTCCAACCGCCACAAATCGATGGATCACGCGGTATGGGTCCTGGCTTTCGCCAGGACGACACCGGTGAATGTGGTCGGCTGCTCCGGCCACATTGAAACGCTCGACCTTACGCCGGCGTCAGCTTCGCCACTTCGCCCTTCATATCCTCCAGCACGCCCGATATCGCCGCCACCAGTTCGTCGATCTGGGTCTTGTTGACGATCAGCGGCGGGCAGATGGCGATGGCATCGAGCATGTTGCGGGAGATCACACCGCGCTCCTGGAGCATGCGGCTGGCAATGCCGCCGACGGCGCCGGGTGTCGCCGCTGCCGTCTTGCGCTGCTTGTCGAGCACCAGCTCGAGCGCCGCGATCATGCCGACGCCGCGGACCTCGCCGACCAGCGGGTGGCTGGCAAGCTCACGCAGCTTGCCCTGCATGTAGCCGCCAAGCTCGGCGGCATGTGCGACCAGGCCGCGTTCCTCGATGATCTTGAGGTTCTCCAGCGCAATCGCCGAGCCGACCGGATGGCCGCCCGCGGTGAAACCGTGGCCGAGCACGCCGATCTTGTTGCTCTCATCCGCGATCGGCTCGAACATGCGGTCGTTCATCAGGATCGCCGACAGCGGGAAATAGCTCGAGGTGATCTGCTTGGAGACAACGATCGCGTCCGGCTTGATGCCATAGGTCTCGCAGCCGAACATCTTGCCGGTGCGGCCGAAGCCGCAGATCACCTCGTCGGCGACCAGCAGGATGTCGTACTTCTTCAGAACCGCCTGGATCTTGTCCCAATAGGTCGCCGGCGGCACGATGACGCCGCCCGCTCCCATCACCGGCTCGCCGAAGAAGGCTGCGATCGTATCCGGCCCTTCCTTCTGGATCAGCGCGTCGAGCTCCTCGGCCCGGCGCGTGGCAAACGCCTCCTCGCTCTCGCCCGGCGCGCCGTCCTTGTAGAAGTGCGGCGAGCCCGTGTGCAGGATGTTCGGCAGCGGCAGGTCGAACGAGCGGTGGTTGTTCGGCAGGCCCGTGAGGCTGGCCGACGCGATGGTGACGCCGTGATAGGCGCGCATCCGGCTGATCACCTTCTTGCGCTGCGGCTGGCCGAGCGCATTGGAGCGATAGGCGATCAGCTTCAGGACGGTGTCGTTCGCCTCCGAGCCGGAATTGGTAAAGAACACCTTGCTCATCGGCACCGGCGCGAGCACCACCAGCTTCTCGGCGAGATCGATCGAGGGCCCGTGCGATTTGGCGGAGAACGTGTGGTAGAACGGCAGCGCCAGCATCTGCTTGTGCGCAGCCTCGACCAGGCGCTTCTCATTGAAGCCGAGCCCGACGCTCCACAGGCCGGCCATCGCCTCGAAATAGCGCTTGCCCGATGCGTCGAAGACGTAAGGGCCCTCGCCGCGCTCGATCACCAGGGGACCGGCCTGCTGATGGGTGCGCGCGTTGGTATAGGGATGGAGCTGGTAGGCCACATCCCGGGCCTCTTGCGAATTCGGCAGCATGGACATTTGCGAAAGATCCTCAAGGTCGTCACATCGCCGGCGCGGCCAGCGTCATCTCTTGGCTATTGCGACAACGCAGAACTTGCAACGCCAATTCGTCGGCAGCAGGCGCTCAGCAGCGTTGCACAAAGCCGCACACGGAACAGCTCTCAGGCCGCGCTGTCATCATCATCATCACCATCGTCGGCGGCAGCAGCGGCTTCCCGCACCTCCACGAGCGCCATCGAGAGCAGATAGACGGTCGTGGGCAAGCCGACGCGGCGCGCCGTCTCGACGGCACGCGACAGGTCGCTTGCCAGCTCCTTGAGCTCGTCTCCCCGTGACAATGTCCCACCCCATCCATCCGCCGATCGCGGCCGCCTATACCGCAACGGCGCCGCTGGTTCTGATCAGTTCGGCGCTGGACTGGATTGTAGCAAAGTTACCGATGACATTCACTACCGCATGCTTGTAGGCGGCGGCATCGCCCGCGCCCGGCTGGCGGCAGGCCACGGCGTCGGCCACCACCTGATAACGATGGCTGCGGTGAAACCCGTCAATGGCGGTGGCGAGGATGGTCTCGTCCAGGGAGAAGCCGACCAACACGCAGCGCACATTGCGGATATTGGACATGTAATCCACAAACCGCGCCGAGCTGTAGGCCGAGGGCAGCGGGTGCTCGAACGTCATCTCGCCGGGCCGCGGCTTGGTCTCGGCGATCCAATCGGTCAGCCTGGATGCCGGATTGAACCAGGCCGCCTGGGCGATGCGCTTCAGATGCATCACGGGCCAGAGATTGTCGCGCCACAGCATCAGGAGTTCCAGGCAGCGCGCAGTGGCCGCCTCGCCGTCGAGGATGACGTGGCGACGCCCTGGGGTCAGATATTCGACCTGGAGATCCGCACAAACCAGGATTGGCGGATCATCGGTGTTGGAAGTCAGCATTATCTTGCGCAGAGCTGCACCAGTTTCAGTGATCGGCGAGCGCGAGATCCCGCAGCGGCGAGGTCACCGCCCGCCCCGCCGAGGCGTCAAGCACGCCCGGCCGGTCCCAATCGCCCTCGGGACGGATGATGACATAGGGATCGCTGTCCAGCGTGATGGCATCCGGACCCGGCTCGATCTCCAGCAGCATTTCCGTGTAGGAAAAATCCGAGAATGTGATCTTGCGATTGTGGCCGAGCGGCTTGGCGCCGAAATGGGCCCAGAAATCGACCAGCCGGTCCTGCGCCTGGCCGTAGATCTTGCGAAACCCTTTGCGCTTCACATAGTCGACGCTCGCCTGCACCAGCTTGAACGAGACGCGCGAGCGCCGATATTGGTGTCGCACCGCGAGCCGCTCGACCTTGGCGAAATCGCCGAAGAAGCGCACCCGCAGGCAGCCCGCAGGCTCGCTGCCGACAAAGCCGATGAAATGCGCGGCTACCATGTCGTTGCCGTCGAACTCCTCCTCGAACGGACAATCCTGCTCGGCGAGATAGACCGCCGAGCGGATGGCGGTGACCAGCATGAGATCGTTGGGATTGCGCGCAAGGCGGATGGTGATGGCGCGGGAGTCGGGCTTCGCCGGGGGAATCCTAGTGCCGTGCATCTGCAAAACTCCTTGCTTGGATGATCGCGCCCGGCATGCGCATCGGCCGCCGGTGCCATGGGCGCTCGTAGCACCACAGGTCGGGTTGGAAGCTCGGGACAGGCTCGAAGCCGGTCGCCCTCATGATGTCGCGTCCGGCCACGGTTGAAGGCTGCGCATAGCAATCCGCGCCGCGAAATCTCGGCTGTCGGAGGTGCGCCGCGGCCTTGCCAAGACCAGCGATGCCACGGCCCGTCGCCGCGACCGCCCATATGTAGATGGCAGCAACCTCCTCCTTCGCGGAAGCCAGATAGTGCGTCTCCGGCGCGGTGAGGCAAATCTCGTCGAGCAACAAGGCATCGTGCCCGCGGTCGCTCAGGAACAGGAAGGCCATGCCACCGAGCAGCTTGCCGTTCCGGCTGAACGTCAGGATGCTCTGAGGATCGAAGGTGAAGTATTTTGCAAGCTCCGCGGTTCCGAGCTGCACGCCGGGCACCAGCCGGCGCGCCATCTCGGAAAGTGCCGCAATTTCAGAAAATTGCGCGCAACGGACCTCGACATCCGGACTGAGCGGCAGCGCGTCGAAATCATGCCTTGCGGCAAAGGAGCCCCTTTCCATAGCCTGATCGCCCTTCTATCGTCTGCGGCTTTCGTGCCCCGCTATGTCGAGCTTAGCGGTTGGGGACCAGGAGTATGCAGCAGTTATTGCACCGGGGTGCTGCGATGACGCAGCACCGTGAAGAAGCCCTGGACGCGTCCTGGGACGATTTGAAGCTATTTCTAGCGTGCGCAAAATATAAAAGTTTCCGCAACGCCGCCGAAGAGCTCGGCCTCACCTCGACGACGCTGATGCGCCGGATCGACCGGCTCGAAGAGAGCATCGACTGCAAGCTGTTCCTGCGCGACCAGAGCGGGCTCACGCTCAGCGACGAAGGCACGGCAATGATTGCCGACGTCGCGCATATGGAGCGTCATGCCTTCAACGTCTTCCGGCGCGCCTCGCGCTCGTCGAACGACACGTCGGGCACCGTGCGCGTCGCAGTGACGGAAGGTCCCGGCAATTTCTGGATCCTGCCGCGGCTGATCGATTTCCAGAAAACCTATCGCAAGATCACCGTCGATCTGCGCTGCGCGATGGAGCAGGCCGACGTCGCGCGGCTCGAGTCCGATATCGCGATCCAGCTCGAGCCGCCGACCAACCCCGATCTGATCGTCGCAAAGCTCGGCCGTCTGCACATCTATCCCTTCGTCTCCAAGGAGTACGAAAGCCTCTACGGCCTGCCGGCGACGCTCGCCGAATTGAAGAACCACCGCATCATCAAGCAGAGTGCTCCGCAGGTCGACGACACCGCCTACGCCCGCGTGCTCGGGCTGGAAACGCTCGAGGGCATCGTCGGAATCAAGACCAACTCCTCGGTCGGCGTACTCTATGCGGTTGAGCGCGGCGCCGGCATCGGCTTCCTGCCGACGGTGTCGATCGCGCTCGGCGCACCGTTCATTGCCGTCGATCTCGGCGTGAGCCACCACGCCGACCTATGGCTCACCTATCACAAGGAGTTTCGCGATTCCGAGCGCCACAAGATCGTGGTCGACTGGCTGAAGAAGATCTTCGACCCCAAGACTTATCCCTGCTTCCGCGACGAGTTCATCCATCCGAATGCGCTGGTGCCGATGATGACGGCCGCGCGCGAAGGCTTTGGATTGAAAGGCTATGTCGCGACGACGCCGACATAGGCGCAGGCGAGCTGTGCCTCACCACCGATACTCGAAGCCGACCGTGCCCTGGTGCGAGGTGAGCTCGTTGCGGAACTTGCCGTCGTAATTGACGTAGAGCCGCGCGGTGTTGGTCAGGCTGAGCGAGGCTGACGCGCCGGCATCCATGCCGTAGCGGCTCTCACCGATGCCGGGGACGACGATGCTCTGGGTCCCGAGGCTGACCTGGACCGAGCCGAGGATCTGGTAAAAATTGTCAACGAACTTGCCGTACGCTGAGAGATCCAGAATCATCTGGTCGAAGATGAAGTAGCGCCCGACCTCGGCCCCGATCATGACACGCGCGCGCGAGAGCGCCGTCGAGCCGACGTTGAGCGGATCGAGGCCGCCAGCCTCCTGGAATGCCGCACTGGTGGCGCGGACATATTCGAGCGCACCCTTGGGCACGACGCGCATCTGATCCTTGGTCCAGTAGTAGCTGATCTCGGTCAGTGCGCCGTCGACCGCGGCGCGATAGCCGGCGGAGGCAACGCCAAAGCCGGTATCCCTGCTGGAACGGACCTTGCCGAAACCGTGCACCACCGCGAACGCCCAGGTCCACGGGCCTTTGTCGATCGAGCCGTTGAAACCAACCTGGGTCAAATCGAGCGTCGCCGACTGGAGCGCGAGCGGCACGTCGATATCGGTGTGGCTCTGATCGACGGAGAAGCCGAGATTGACGCCAGGCGCGAGCCGCGCGCCGAAGCCGGCGACGCCGCCAAACGTCTTGCGCTTGTCGCCGACGAAATCCCCCTGCGCATCGGTGCGGACCGAAATACCGTAGCCCTCGAACCAGGTGCGGTAACGGGGATCTTCCGTGCTTGCGGACGCGCCGCCGCCGCCCGGATTGGTCCGGAACGCCCGGTTGAAACCACCCGACGCCTGGTTGCCGAGCCGCTCCAGAAACCCCGACCCGAGATTGAGCGTGCTGTTACCGACCGACTGGTCGTAATTGGTCGAGGTCGGCATCGGAATTGGCGTCGGCGACGGCGTGGGCGTTGGGGTTGGGGTCGGCGTTGGCGTCGGGGTCTGCGCGTAGCCGGGCGTCGCCGCCAACATCGCGACGACGAGCGCAAGCAACATCGCGATCGCTGCCGCGCCCCGGCGGACGCGGTTCAGCCCGATCGTCTGCCGTGTCCCGGAGGGCTGCGATGTGCAGCGCATGACGACAAATCCCGAAGCAAATGGCGGCGCGCAAAAATGCAACACGAGCGGCGCACGCATGCTGCGATTTGCGCCGAACTGTTACGGAGGGTCAACCGGCTGGCGCCTTGAGACGGGGGTGATTGCTCCCGATTGTGGTTCCGCGGCCACAGGTCGGAAATTGCAGACGGGCACTCCCGGCCCGGCCTTGAAATTCGCGCATGGCTTGCTAACGCGCGATTTTCGTGTTGCAATATCCGACACAATCGGAATTGGCGCTCGGCTGTGCGTTTCGCGACATTGAGACTCAAGACTCGAACAGACTTCCGGAAGCCCGTTTGTGGCGTGGCACGCGAAAAGCGGCCGCGTCTTTTTTGTATCTAGCGGAGGAGACGAACGATGCCACAAAAGGGCACCGTCAAGTGGTTCAACCCGACCAAGGGCTATGGGTTCATCAAACCGAACGGCAGCGACAAGGACGTGTTCGTCCACATCTCCGCCGTCGAGCGTGCTGGACTCTCCACCCTCAACGAAAACCAGGTGGTTGAATACGACCTCGTGGAGAACCGCGGAAAATCATCCGCGGAGAACCTCAAGGTCTCCTGATCTCTCGTTCCACACGCGAGACATCACGACGATGCCCCCGGCTCTGCCGGGGGATTTTGTTTGTGACGACGAAACGCGACGGCGCCTCAGCTCGCCACGGGCGAAACCAGGAAATTCTCCGACGGTCCGCTGCCCGCCGTCTTGCAGACATCGCCCGCGATCTGGACCTTGCCGGTCGCCAATAGCCGCAGCGCGGCCGGATAGATGCGGTGCTCGACTTCGAGGATGCGTTCCGACAGCGTGTCCGCCGTATCGTGGTCGCTGACGGGAACCGCGCCCTGCATCACGATCGGGCCGGCATCGGTCTCGGGGATCACGAAGTGCACCGTCGCGCCAGACAGTTTCACGCCGGCGCGCAGGGCCTGACCGTGCGGGTCGAGGCCGGGGAAGGACGGCAGCAGCGAGGGATGGATGTTGAGCATCCGCCCGTACCAGGCCTTGGTGAATTCGGCCGTGAACAGGCGCATGAAGCCGCCAAGACAGATCAGCTCGATGCCGTGCTGATCGAGCGCGGCCTGCAGCACCGCCTCGAAGCCGGCGCGATCCTTGCCGAACGGCTTGCTCTCGATCACCAGCGTGTTCACGCCGCTCGCCCTGGCCCGTTCGAGCCCAGGTGCATCGGCCTTGTTCGAGATGACGAGGGAAATTTCCGCCGGAAAATCCGGCGCGCTGGCTGCCTTGATCAGCGCGACCATGTTGGAGCCGCGGCCGGAAATCAGGATGGCGACGCGGCGCTTCATCACGGCGCCAGATCGAGATGGCCATTGTAGACGACGCGATGCTCGCCCTCGGCGGGGATCACGGTGCCGAGCTGCGCCACGCTCTCGCCTGCTTCGGTGAAGACCTGCACGACCCGGTCGACCTTGTCCGGCTCGACGATCGCGATCATGCCGATGCCGCAGTTGAAGGTGCGCAGCATTTCGAGCTCGGCGATGCCGGCCTGCGCGGCCAGCCATTTGAACACCGGTAGCACGGGCAGCCGCGCCAGATCGATGCCGACGCCAAGGTTCTTGGGCAGCACGCGCGGAATGTTGTCGGTGAAGCCGCCGCCGGTGATGTGGGCGAGCCCCTTCACCGCGCCGGTCTCTCGGATCGCGCGCAGGCAGGATTTGACGTAGAGCTTCGTCGGCGTCAGCAGCGCGCCGCCGAGCGTCATGACAGGCGCGAACGGCGCCGGCGCCTCGAAGCCGAGGCCGGACTGCTCGACGATCTTGCGCACCAGCGAGAAGCCGTTGGAGTGCACGCCCGACGAGGCAAGACCGATCACGGCGTCTCCTGCGGCGATGTCCTTGCGCGGCAACAGCGTACCGCGCTCGGCGGCGCCGACGGCAAAGCCGCCGAGGTCATAGTCGCCGTCCTTGTAGAGGCCTGGCATCTCGGCGGTCTCGCCGCCGATCAGGGCACAGCCGGATTCCCGGCAGCCATCGGCGACGCCGGCGACGATCGAGGCGGTCGCCTCCGGATCGAGCTTGCCGCAGGCGAAATAGTCGAGGAAGAACAGCGGCTCGGCGCCCTGCACCACGAGGTCGTTGACGCTCATGGCGACCAGATCGATGCCGATGCCGCCATGCAGGCCGGTTTCGATCGCGATCTTGACCTTGGTTCCGACGCCGTCGGTGGCGGCGACCAGGACGGGATCCCTAAAACCGGCCGCCTTGAGGTCGAACAGGCCGCCGAAGCCGCCGATCTCGGCGTCGGCGCCGGGCCGCGCGGTGGCGCGCACCATCGGCTTGATCAGATCGACCAGGCGGTTGCCCGCGTCGATATCGACGCCTGAATCGGCGTAGGTGAGGCCGTTTTTGCGGTCGGTCATGCCCGATTTCCAGTGGGGTTGCGGCTGGTTACGTCGAATTCCGGGGACGCGCAATGGCTCGCATGGCGCTCGGCGCCATACTATGTAGATATCAACGGGTTCAGCCTTCAAACGGGGCGGATTCGAGGTCAGGCCGGGTGCCGGGAAGCGCCGCGTGAGTATTCCGAACATCATCACTTTGGGCCGCATCATGCTGGTCCCGATCATCGTCTGGGCCATCGTGTCGAGCCAAATGGAGGTGGCGTTCGCCGTCTTCCTGATCGCCGGGATCAGCGATGCCGTGGACGGCTTCCTCGCCAAGCGCTTCAACATGGCAAGCGAGCTCGGGGCCTTGCTCGATCCGCTCGCGGACAAGGCGCTGCTGGTCTCGATCTATATGTCGCTCGGCATCTGGGGCGCGATTCCGCGTTGGATCGTGATCCTGGTGGTATCCCGCGACATCATGATCGTCGCCGCCGTGATCGTGTCCTGGCTGTTCGACCGGCCCGTCGAGATGAAGCCGTCGAAAGTGTCGAAGCTCAACACCGTCGCCCAGGTGGCATTCGCAGCGCTGGTGCTGGCCGCGCTTGCCTTCGGTTTCAAGCCGGCGCCCTATGATATTATCCTGATGGGCCTCGTCACGATCTTCACGCTCTCCTCCGTGTCGCTCTATCTCGTCGAGTGGGTCCGGCACATGAGCACGATCGAGGCCAAATGAGCGCGAACCGGCCCCGCAAAAGGCCAACTCACGCCCGATCAAGTCGAATCTTTCAAGCGAAGCCGGCCGTCCGGCATGGAGCAAAGCAAGCGTGGCAGGCCGCGTTCACCCCCGACAATTGGCGTTCTCGCTGCCACACGCGGAGAGCCTCAGCCGGGACAATTTCCTCGAAGGCCCCGCCAACGCTGCCGGCCTCGCCTTGATCGACGGCTGGCCGGAATGGCCGAACCGGATCATGTGGCTGGCCGGCCCCGAAGGCAGCGGCAAGAGCCATCTCGCCGCGATCTGGGCCGAGGAGGCCGGCGCCCGCTCGACCACGGCCAATGCGTTGTCCGCCGCAGGCGTTCCTGGCGCGCTCGCCACCGGCGCGCTGGTGGTCGAGGATCTCAAGGCCAAGGATTTTGACGAGCGCGCCCTCTTCCACCTGATGAACCTCGCCCGCGAGGACGGCGCCTACGTCCTGTTCACGGGGCGCGAGGTGCCGGCTGCTCTGGACATCGAGCTCAACGACCTGCGCTCGCGGCTGCGCGCCTTGCCGGTGGTCACGCTGCTGCCCCCCGACGACCAGCTCTTCCGGGGCCTGATCGTCAAATTTTGTGCCGACCGCCAGCTCACCGTGGACGAGAGCGTGGTCAGCTACCTCGCCACCCGCCTGGAGCGATCCTCGGCCGCCGCCCGCCAGGCCGTGGAACTGCTCGACAGCGAAGCCCTGCGGCTCGGCCGCCCGGTGACCCGGGCGCTGGCCGCCGAGCTGCTCCGCGACGCCTGACCCCGCCCCAACGCCGCTTGACGGCGCGGAACGGCGGAACATCAATGTCATCGAAACGTCATCGCCCTAACACATGCTCCCGGCGGTTTTGCGCATCAGTCGCAAATTGGGGCAAACTGGATGGACCGACTTCTCATGGACTCCGCGCAAGCTGTTGAAATAAAAGAAAAAGTCCCGGAGACGGAAAGCCTGCCGGCGATCGCATCGAGCCCCGAGCGATTCATCAACCGCGAGCTGTCCTGGCTGCATTTCAACCGCCGCGTCCTGGAGGAATCGGTCAATCCCAGCCATCCCGTGCTGGAGCGGGTGCGATTCCTGTCGATTTCCGCGAACAACCTCGACGAATTCTTCATGGTCCGCGTCGCCGGCATCAAGGCCCAGGTACGCGAGGGCATTGCCGAGCGCAGCCCCGACGGCCTGACACCGTCCGAGCAGCTCGCGCTGATCAACCGCACGGTCTCCCAGCTTGCTTCCGACCAGCAGGCGATCTGGCGCGACCTGCGCGCCACGCTGGCCGATGTCGGCATCGTGCTGGTGGACGGCAAGGAGGTCACCAAGGCGGAGCGGACCTGGATCGAGGACTACTTCCTCAACAACGTGTTCCCGCTGCTGACGCCGCTCGCGATCGACCCGGCCCATCCCTTCCCGTTCATCCCGAGCCTCGGCTTCACCATCGCACTCCAGCTCACGCGCGCCGCCGACGGCAAGCAGATGAACGCGCTGATCCGCATGCCCGGCAAGATCGACCGCTTCATCCGCCTGCCGTCCGAGGGCACGATGCGGCTGATCTCGCTGGAGCAGGCGACAGCCCTGTTCATCAACCGACTGTTCCCCGGCTACAATCTGCATGGCCAGGGCGCCTTCCGCATCCTCCGCGACTCCGAGCTCGAAATCGAGGAAGAGGCCGAGGATCTCGTCCGCCTGTTCGAGACCGCGCTGAAGCGCCGCCGCCGCGGATCGGTGATCCGGCTCGAGATCGACGCCAAGATGCCGGAGCAGCTGCGCAACTTCGTGCAGCATGCCCTCTCCGCCGCCGACGACGAAGTATTCCTGGTCGACGGCGTGCTCGCCATGAACGAGCTGTCGCAGCTCACCCGCCTCGACCGACCCGACCTCGAATTCACGCCTTACGTGCCGCGCCATCCCGAGCGCGTGCGCGAGCATGGCGGCGACATCTTTGCCGCGATCCGGCAGAAGGACCTTGTCGTCCATCACCCCTACGAATCCTTCGACGTGGTGGTGCAGTTCCTCCAGCAGGCAACGCGCGACCCCGATGTCGTCGCGATCAAGCAGACGCTCTACCGCACCTCCAACAATTCGCCGATCGTGCGCGCGCTCGCCGAAGCCGCCGAGGCCGGCAAATCCGTCACCGCGCTGATCGAGCTCAAGGCGCGCTTCGACGAGGAGGCCAACATCCGCTGGGCGCGCGACCTCGAACGCGCCGGCGTGCAGGTCGTCTACGGCTTCCTCGAACTGAAGACGCACGCAAAACTCTCGATGGTGGTGCGCCGCGAGGGCGGCAGCCTCACGACCTACGTCCACACCGGCACCGGCAACTACCACCCGGTCACCGCGCGCATCTACACCGACCTCTCCTACTTCACCTCCGAGCCGACCATCGGCCGCGACGCCGCGCGCGTCTTCAACTTCATCACCGGCTATGCCGCGCCGAGCGATCTGGAAAAGATGGCGGTGTCGCCGCTGACCCTGCGCAAGCGCATCATCGAGCACATCCAGGGCGAGACCGCGCATGCGCGGCACGGCCGCCCCGGCGCGGTCTGGATGAAGATGAATGCGCTGGTCGACCCCGACATCATCGACGCGCTGTATGAGGCCTCACAGGCCGGCGTCCAGGTCGAGCTCGTGGTGCGCGGTATCTGTTGCCTCAGGCCCGGTATCCCTGGCCTGTCGGAGAACATCCGCGTCAAGTCGATCATCGGGCGCTTCCTGGAACACGGCCGAATCTACTGCTTCGGCATGGGCCAGGGGCTGCCGAGCACGAAAGCGGCTGTGTATATCTCCTCGGCCGACATGATGCCGCGCAACCTCGACCGCCGCGTCGAAGTGCTGTGTCCACTGCAAAATCCCACGGTGCATCAGCAGGTTCTCGAACAGATCATGGTCGCGAATCTCAAGGACAATGAGCAGAGCTGGCAATTGTTGCCGGATGGGTCCTCAACGCGTATGAAGACCGCGAAGGGCGAGGAGCCTTTCAACGTCCACAACTACTTCATGACAAATCCGAGTCTGTCTGGCCGTGGAAAGTCGCTCAAGGAATCCTCGCCGCGCCGTCTCACGCGCCGGAACGAACGCCATCCATCCTGATCGGACGTCGACGTGACTCGGCCGCGCAAGCGCGGCTCGAGCGTCGCGGTCATCGACATCGGTTCCAACTCGGTCCGCCTCGTCGTCTACGAGGGACTGGCGCGGAGCCTCATTCCGATCTTCAACGAGAAGACGCTGTGCGGCCTCGGGCGCGAGGTGCAGAGCACGGGCCTGCTTGCGCCCGACGCCGTCGACAAGGCGCTGACCTCGCTGAAGCGATTCCGCGCGCTGTGCCGCGTGATGCAGGTCGGTCGCGTGTTCGCGATCGCGACCGCCGCCTGCCGCGACGCCTCCAATGGCCCCGACTTCATCGCCAAGGCCGAGCGCATCTGCGCCGTCAAGATCGAGATTCTGTCGGGCCCGCGCGAGGCGCGGCTGTCGGCGCTCGGCGTGATTTCCGGCATCCACCACCCCGACGGCATCGTCGGCGATCTCGGCGGCGGCTCGCTCGAACTGATCGACGTGCGCAGGAACAGCGTGCGCAGCGGCGTGACGCTGCCGCTCGGCGGGCTCGCGCTCCAGGACCTCGCCCACAAATCGCTCAAGCGCGCCGACCGTATCGTGCGCGAGGAGCTCGACGGGGTGCCGCAGCTCAAGGCGGGCAGCGGCCGCACATTCTACGCCGTCGGCGGCACCTGGCGCGCGCTCGCGCGCATCCACATCATCCAGAGCGGCTATCCGCTCCAGGTGATGCACGGCTATTCCATCTCTGCAGCGGAAGCGCTCGACTTTTCGCGCCGCCTTCGCCGTCTGGCGGCCGCCGACATGCTCGCCGATATCGAGATCGTTGCCGATGCGCGGCGCCCGCTCCTCACCTACGCGGCGCTGGTGCTCGAGCACATCATCCGCGTGGCAAAGCCCAAGACCATCGTGTTCTCGACCTTCGGCGTACGGGAGGGCCTGCTGCACGAGAAGCTGACGGAAACCGAGCGCAACAAGGACGGGCTGATCTGCGCAGCCGAAGAGCTCAACCAGCTGCTGTCGCGCTCGGCCAAGCACGCCCGCGAGCTGATCGCCTGGACCGATCGCCTGGCGCGCGTCGTGAAGCTGCGCGAGACCGAGGAAGACCGCCGCTTGCGCCACACCGCGTGCCTGCTCTCCGACATCGGCTGGCGCGTGCATCCCGATCACCGCGGCGAGCAGACGCTGAGCCTCGTCGTCAACGGCAATTTCGGCGCGATCACCCACACCGAGCGCGCCTTCGTCGGCCTGTCCGTGTTCTATCGCTATGCGGGCCTGAGCGAGGAAAACCAACCGCCGGCCACCATGCAGGAGTTACTGACGCCGGCCCAGCTCGACCGCGCCCGCCTGCTCGGCGCGGCATTCCGCGTCGCGCATCTGATCTCGGCGGCGCGGCCGGGCGTGCTGCCCGCCACGCATTTCCGCAGCCAGGGCCGCAAATTGATGCTGGTGTTCGAGCATCGTCTCGGCGACATCGTCGCCGACCGCGTCGGCAGCCGCTTCCGCCAGCTCGCCCGCCTGGTCAACCGGGCCGGCTCGATCGTGCGTCGGTAGTTCACCTCTCCCTGCGGGAGAGGTGAGATATGCGTCCCTCGGAAAAGTTTACTCTGCCGACGCCTTGGCGTGGCGCTCGGAGGATTCCAGCGCCGCCTGGCTCAGGCTGCGCCGGCGCCAGATGGTGCCGACGACCAGCACGACGATGACGCCGAGCGCCGCGCAGAAATATTCGCCGCCTCCACCGCCATGGCCGAATTGGGCCGGGATGCGCAGTGCACCGAGCATGTTGTCCAGCGAGGCACCGAACGGACCGTCGAACAGCGTGTGCAGCTTCGGTGCGACGCCGGGATCGGTCGCGATCACCTCGCCCGCGATCCAGCCGAGCAGCGCAGCGCCCGCCCACACCAGGACCGGGAGCTTGGCGAGCAGCGCCATGATCAGCGCCGCACCGGCGACGATCAGGGGAACGCTGATGGCAAGGCCGAGGATCAACAGCGGCACGCTGCCATTGGCCGCGGCGGCGACCGCAATGACGTTGTCCAGGCTCATGACGATGTCGGCGACGACGACGATCTGCACCGCCTGCCATAGATGCGAGGCCGACTCGACGCCGTCCTCGTCCTCGTTTTCAGGCACCAGGAGCTTGGCCGCGATCACGATCAGCGCGAGACCGCCGACGAGCTTGAGATACGGCAGCTCCATCAGGCTTGCGACGATGCCGGTGAAGATGATCCGCAGCACCACCGCCGCGCCGGCGCCCAGGATCATGCCCCACAGCCGGTGCCGCGGCTTGAGGCCGCGGCAGGCGAGCGCGATCACCAGCGCGTTGTCGCCGGAGAGCAGGATGTTGATCCAGATGATCTTGCCGACCGCAATCCAGAAGGTCGGCTCGGCCATCTCATTGCGGAACTGGGTGAAGAATGCCCCGATCGTAGCGGGATCGAAGATCTGCCAGAGCCAGTTCACAATGAGTCCTTTCGCCCCGTCGCTTTAACGTATCGGCTGAATGATCAGCCGACGATCTCGTTGCCCGAGAAGAACTGCGCGATCTCGATCGCGGCGGTCTCCGGAGCATCCGAACCGTGCGCGGAGTTCTCGCCGATCGACTTTGCGTAGAGCTTGCGGATGGTGCCTTCGGCCGCCTTGGACGGATCGGTCGCGCCCATCGCGTCGCGGTACTTGGCGACGGCGTTCTCGCCTTCGAGCACCTGGACGACCACCGGGCCCGAGGTCATGAACTCGACGAGTTCGCCGAAGAACGGACGCGCCTTGTGGACGGCATAGAAGGTCTCGGCCTGTTCCTTGGTCATGCGGATGCGCTTCTGCGCGACGATTCGCAGGCCCGCCTTCTCGATCACGGCGTTAACCGCACCGGTCAGGTTACGCGCGGTCGCATCGGGCTTGATGATCGAGAAAGTGCGTTCGATGGCCATGATCTTGTCCTTGAGAAGAAAAGCGGTGGTTCGGAGTTGCGGGGCTTATATCGGCGCCTTCGCCAGACGGCAAGCGACCGCCAAAACCCTCCTCCCGGGCGCTTCGCCGCAGGCCGCCCCGGCGGATCCAGCGATGGATTACCGAGATTTCATCGAGATGAACCCAATCTGAAGCCCCCATTCAGGCTTTGGTTCAGCTTCGCCGGCGTAAGGTTGGGTCTATCGAAACCAAAGCCTGATCATCAGGCAGACCGTTTCGGCGGCCTTTCCATCGACGCGATACCCCGCGCCGGCAGTTTTGAGGAGATCACCATGTTGAGGAAACTTTCGCTTGCCGCTGTCGCTGCGGTCGCGCTGGGTGCCGCGCTGGCACCGACCTCGGCCTCTGCTCACTGGCATGGCGGCGGCTGGGGCTGGCACGGCGGCGGCTGGCATCACGGCTATGGCTGGGGTGGCCCGCGCTTCTATGCCCCCGTCTCCTACGGTTATGGCGGCTGCTATGTGCGCCGGCTGGTCCCGACCCCCTGGGGACCCCGCTGGCGGCTGATCAACCGCTGCTACTGAGCCCGACAGCACCTTAACTCAGGGTGCCGGCCCCCCACGGCACCTTCCAAGAGAGGCCCCGGCGATCCCCCCGCCGGGGCCTCGCATTTGAGCAGGCACGACGAATTCATACAATTTTCACGAGAATGTCCGGCATTCCCCACGACCGGCGAAACCATTTGGAGGCCAACGACTTGGTACCGTGTCGTTACTCTGCAACATGGAACCTCGTGATGACGGGCCCTTTCGCCAATGACAGCGAACAAATCGACCGGCGCACCAGCCGCTCGATTTGCGATGCCGTGGGGGAACGGCTTCAGCAGAGACTCCGCCCCGACCCCCGGCTGCCCACGCATCTCGAACAGCTCCTCGACGAGCTGAAGAAGCGCGACCGCGAGGGCGGCGCTCACTGACAGGCCGTAGACGTAGAACGGGCTGCGCAAAAACGGGTTGCGTTTGATCCCGGCTGCGGTGACAAGGCCGCATGCTTGCTATCACCGACCTCTCCATCCGCCTCGCCGGACGCCTTTTGATTGACCAGAGTTCCGTGCAGATCACGCCCGGATCGCGCGTCGGCATGGTCGGACGCAACGGCACCGGCAAATCGACGCTGTTCAAGGTGATCCGCGGCGAGCTCGCGGCCGAGCACGGCGCGGTGACCCTGCCGCCGCGCTGGCGGGTGGGCAGCCTCGCGCAGGAGGCGCCGAACGGCCCCGAGAGCCTGATCTCCGTCGTGCTCAAGGCCGACCTGGAACGCGACGCGCTGCTTCACGAAGCCGAGAGCGCCACCGATCCGCACCGGATCGCCGAGATCCAGACCCGGCTGGTCGACATCGACGCGCATTCGGCGCCGAGCCGTGCCGCCGCGATCCTCTCCGGCCTCGGCTTCTCCGCCGCCGATCAGCTCCGTCCCTGCGCCGAGTTTTCCGGCGGCTGGCGCATGCGCGTCGCGCTCGCCGCGACGCTGTTCGCGGCCCCCGACCTGTTGCTGCTCGACGAGCCCACCAACTATCTCGATCTCGAAGGCACGCTGTGGCTGGAGGATCACCTCGCGCATTACCCGCGCACGGTGATCGTGATCAGCCACGACCGCGACCTCCTCGAAAGCTCGGTCGACCAGATCCTGCATCTGGAGCGCGGCAAGCTCACGCTCTACAAGGGCACCTACTCCTCCTTCGAGGAGCAGCGCGCCGCGCGCGAGCTGCTCGATGCGAAGGCGGTCAAGCGCCAGGAGGCCGAACGCGCCCGCCTGCAAGCCTTCGTCGACCGCTTCAAGGCCAAGGCCTCGAAAGCGCGCCAGGCCCAATCGCGCGTCAAGATGCTGGAGCGGCTGAAGCCGATCACCGCGCTGGTCACCGAAGACGTGCGCGAGATCAGCTTCCCCGCGCCGGAAAAAATCCTGTCGCCGCCGATCATCGCCGTCGACAACGCCTCGGTCGGCTACGATCCGGCGACGCCGGTGCTCGGCCGCGTCACCTTGCGCATCGACAATGACGACCGCATCGCGCTTCTCGGCGCCAACGGCAACGGCAAGTCGACGCTGGTGAAGCTGCTCGCCGGCCGCCTCGCGCCGTTCTCGGGCAAGGTCACGCGCGCCGACAAGCTGTCGATCGCCTATTTCGCGCAGCATCAGCTCGACGAGCTGAACGAGGACGCCTCCGCCTACGATCACGTCCGCAAGCTGATGGGCGATGCGCCGGAAGCGAAAGTGCGGGCGCGCGCCGGCGCGATCGGCTTCTCCGGCAAGGCGGCCGACACCAAGGTGGCAAGACTGTCGGGCGGCGAGAAGGCGCGGCTGTTGCTCGGAATTGCGACCTTCTTCGGCCCCAACATGATCATCCTGGACGAACCGACCAACCATCTCGACATCGACAGCCGCGCTGCGCTTGCGGAAGCCATCAACGAATTCCCCGGCGCGGTGATCATGGTCTCGCATGACCGCTATCTGATCGAGGCCTGCGCCGACCGGCTCTGGATCGTCGCCGACCGCACCGTCACCAATTACGACGGCGACCTTGACGAATACCGCCGCCTGGTCCTGTCGGCGCGCAACAGCGAACCTGCCCCGCGCGAGCGCAGTACGCCAAGCGAGAAGCCGCAGCGCCCGAAGTCGGACAATCGCGGCTCGCTCAGGAAGCGCATTACCGAAGCCGAAGCCGAGATCGCCCGCGTCAGCGACATCATCACCAAGATCGACACGGCGCTCGCCCTGCCCGACATCTTTACCCGCGATCCCAAGCAGGCCGCGCAGCTGTCGAAGGCGCGCGCAAACGCAGCGGATGCGCTGGCGCGCGCGGAAGAGCAATGGCTGGAGGCGAGCACGCAATTCGACGAGGCGGCGGGCTAGTCTTGCGACCGCGGAACGTCGGTCCGGGCTCGGCCGGCCAAGGCTCCATCAAAATCTGAAGAACAACCCCATGCACAGTACAGGTATTAAAATACCTGCACGTTTCCATCTGGGGCTGTTGGACAATCTGCTCCGCTGCGCCGGGCCCGGTTATCCCCCGAACTGATTGAAAACGGGGCTGGCACGTTGGCGCGCGATACGGACGCCGCGCCTGCTCAAGTCGCGCAACTGCAGGAACATCATCGCAGTCATCAATGCGTCGTTGAAAGCATCGTGCTGCCCAAGAGGCGGAATGCAGAGGTCGTGGAGGATCGCGGCGAACGACAGATCGACCTCGGTATTCGGCGGCGCGTTGCCGTATTTGCGTTCGTAGTAGAGCCGCGACACTTCGATGCGTTCGTTGGGCAGTTCGATTCCCACCAGCGGCAGGATGTACTTGTCCAGCATGGCGATGTCGAAGTCGACATAATAGCCGATCAGCGGGCGCGGCCCGATGAAATGCAGAAAGCCTGGCAGCACCTTCCAGACGATCGGCGACGCTTCGACGTCGGACCGGCGCAAGCGGTGAATCTTGATCGCCTCCGCCTCCAGCTCGCTGTCGGGATGGACGATGGCTTCGAAGCGCGCGCTGGTCAAAATCCGGTTGCCGCGGATCTTGATTGCGGCAATGGCGACGACGTTGTCCGTTCGCACATTCAGACCGGTGGTCTCGCAATCGATGACGACAAACTCGTCGTCCGGAGCGCGATCGAACATGAAGCGATAAGATTGATCGCTCAGGGTCGCCTGGTGCAACAGTCGTTTGATCGCACGGGGCAGCATTCTAGAACATGCCGAGCTTGAAATGATGACCGACAATTTCCCGAAACTTCTTCACCACCTGGAGCGCGTCACGCAATAGATGACGTTCCATGCTGGACAAGTGCGCCGGTCTTACCAGAGTTCCCGATGCGCCCGCGGATGCGGCCAGTTGCCCGTCGAGCCGAAGCATCAGCAGGAATCGGAAGGCTTGTTTCAAGTCGCGTCCAAAGTCCCGTTGCAGCACGCCGAGATCACAGAGCCGGGAAATCCGCTTGTCGGTGGAGGTCTCGCGCAGGCCCTGCTCGAGCGCCAGGCTGCGAACGCCGTGCACGATGGGAAAGATGCCGCCCTTCTTGAGATCCAGCGCATCGCCGGTGCCCTCCGACGTGATCAGGTTGTTGAAGAGGCCGATCGGCGTTTCAAACGCGTCAACGGCGCGCGCGAAGTGTGCCATGAACGCCTGCTCGCCCCGGGTCATGTCGATCAGCGCCGTCTTGGCGTCGTGCAGGAGCTGCTCATTGCCCGCGATCGCCTGCGCATCGTAGACGATGGCCACATTCATGTGCCCGGCCTGATCGGGAAGCACGATCCAGCGGCGCAAATCCGCGCGATACTCCGAAAGCGGCCGGGACCATAGCGGATTGCGCACCATGATATCGCCCGGACAGGGCGGAAAGCCGAAGCTCTGCAGAGCGACGAAGAATTCCTGACGGAACGCCTCCAGGATTTCGCCCTGCATCGGACCTGCGAGGATAAGGCCGTTGTCCTGGTCGGTGCGGATGGTCTGCTCGCCCCGCCCTTCGCTTCCCATCACGATCAGGCAGCTGCTGGTGCGCAGCTCGGCCGGCGCGACCATTTCGAACAACCGAGACAGCAGGCGTCGATTGAGGTCGGAGACGATCTCCGCAATGACCTCTACCTTGACCCCTTGCCGTCGCAGCACGCGCGTTTGCGTCTCGATCTCCCGCGCCGCGGTGGCGAGGTCCTGCTGACTCGAGGCTCGATCGATGCGGCCGGCAATGACTTGAGCGCTTCCCGCCAAGAACCCCAGCAGATCGATCTCCTCCAGAATTCCGACGAGCTCTTCGCCGTCGCGCACGGCAAGCCGCCGCTTGTTGTGCTTGGTCATGAGCAGGAGGGCCGAGGAGACGAAATCGTCACGGCGCAGCGACACGATGTCGAAATTCGCGAGCTCGCCGACCGGCGTCTGGATGGACTGGCGCCGCAGCACCACCGCTTTGGACAGGTTCATGCCGGTCACGATGCCGATCCGCTCACCGTCCCGGACAAACAGCGCATTGCTGTTGATCTCGCGCATCAGATGCCCGGCGGCCTCGATCGTATCACTGGCAGCCAGAAACACCGGCGGATGCAGGAACAGTTCGCCGACCTTGGCGTGCATCAACGAGCCGTAACGTCCCGTCTCCTCGTCGTTGGCGAGTTCGTCCAGCTTCTGGGATATCTCCCGGTAGAAAAAAGCCGCAAAGCGCGGGTTCGCCTTGATCAGACCGAGCGCGACCTTCCGGGGGATCACGTAGCAAAGCGTCTCGTCGCGGGCGATAAACTGGTGGCCGCTATGGTCGTGAACGAGCGCACGACTGTCGAACGTGTCCTTGGGACCGAGCAATGCCAGCAGGTCGGCTTCGTTCCGCTCCTCGACGATGCCCTTGATCACGACATAGAGCGCCTCCGCCGGGGCGTCCCGCCCGATGATCGCTTCGCCCGGACTGAAGTACCCGATGTCCAGCGCGGCCCGCAACGTCTCGGCCTCGCCCGGCGTCAGACGATCGAACGGCGGGTTGGTGATATCGAACGCCTTGGGCATTTCGGCCTTTCGAAGATACGGACCATCCGAGGATCCGACGACTGATCATCGAAAGCGCGGCACCGGCCGGCCCATATGAGCCGGTCGGTACCGAAGCGACGTCCCGCAGATCCTCGCCTAGTGAGCCGTGGCCGAAGCAGCACCGATACCGGTCTGCGATCGGACATATTGCGCGTCAAAGCCATCGCGATCGGCCGCGGCACGCTTGCTGCGGTCCAGGATCGAGACCAGCCAGATCCCCGCAAAGGCGAGCGCCATCGAGAACAGCGCCGGATTGTCCAGCTTGATGGGAGCCGACCCCTTGGCAAAGCCAAGGGTCGCCTCCCAGACTGCCGGCGAGAGGACCACGCCCACAACCGCGCTGAACAGGCCAAGGAAGCCGCCGAACACGGCTCCCCGCGTCGTCAGGCCTTTCCAGAAGATCGACATCACCAGCACGGGGAAATTGCAGGATGCCGCGATGGCGAAAGCAAGGCCCACCATGAAGGCGACGTTCTGGTTCTCGAACACGATGCCCAGGAAGATCGCAAGCACGCCGAGCACCAGTGTCGCAATCTTCGAGACCCGGATCTCGTCCTGCTCGTTTGCGTTGCCGCCCTTGATCACCATGCCGTAGAGATCGTGGCTGATGGATGATGCCCCGGCCAGAGCCAAGCCCGACACGACGGCCAGGATCGTGGCAAAGGCAACGGCCGAAATGAAGCCAAGGAACAGATTGCCGCCGACGGCGTTCGCGAGATGAATCGCCGCCATGTTGGAGCCGCCCTTGATCGCCGCGATTCCGCTCTTGGTCTTCTCGAGAATGCTCCCATCGAGAAACATCGCGTCGGTCGAAACCAGCGTGATCGCGCCAAAGCCGATGATGAAGGTCAGGATGTAGAAATAGCCGATGAAACCCGTGGCGTAGAACACCGACTTGCGGGCCGCCTGAGCGTCCTTCACGGTGAAGAAGCGCATCAGGATGTGAGGCAGGCCCGCCGTTCCGAACATCAGCGCCAGGCCGAGCGAGATGGCCGAGAGCGGATTGGAAATCAGGCTGCCGGGCTCCATGATCGCGAGTTTCTTGGGATGCACCTCTGTTGCCTTGGTGAACAGCGCTTCCGGGCTGAACCCGTACTTGTAGAGGACGGCTCCGGCCATGAACGTTGCGCCCGAGAGCAACAGCACCGCCTTGATGATCTGCACCCAGGTCGTCGCCTTCATCCCGCCGAACGTCACGTAGATCATCATCAGGCCGCCAACCAGGACGACCGCGATCCAGTAGTCGAGGCCGAACAACAGCTGGATCAGCTTACCGGCACCGACCATCTGCGCGATGAGATAGAACGCAACCGTCACCAGCGAGCCGCACGCCGCCAGGATACGGATCTCGGTCTGCCCGAGCCGAAACGAGGTCACGTCGGCAAAGGTGAACTTTCCGAGGTTGCGCAATTGTTCGGCGATCAGAAAGGTGACGATCGGCCATCCCACCAGCCAGCCGACGGAGTAGATCAAGCCGTCGTAGCCCGAAGTATAGACGAGGCCCGATATGCCGAGGAAGGACGCCGCCGACATGTAGTCGCCTGCGATCGCAAGTCCGTTCTGGAAGCCCGTAATTCCGCCGCCGGCCGAGTAGAAATCCGCGGCCGATGCGGTCCTCTTGGCGGCCCAATAGGTGATGACGAGCGTCAGGCCAACGAACCCGACGAACATACCGATCGCCGACCAGTTGGTCGCCTGCTTAACGCCGCCGTCGATGGTGCCGGCGGCGAGCGCGATGGTGGGCAGGCCTGCGAGCAGGATCGCCAGGAGCCATGAGAATTTCTTCACGAGCGGTTCTCCTCGACAATCTTGCGGATGAGCACGTCGTAACTGGAATTCGCCTGGCGGACATAGATACCCGTCAGCAGGAAGGCGAGCACGATGACGGACAGTCCGATTGGAATGCCGATCGTCGTCACGCCGCTGCCCAGCGGTATCCCGAGGAACTTGGGAGCGTAGGCGACCAGCAGGATGAAGCCGAAATAGACAACAAGCATAACCGCCGACAGCATCCAGCCCAGCGACGAACGTCGGCGCACGAGCTCCTGGTAGTTCGGATCGCGTTCAATCTTGGCGAGGTTGCTCACATCAATGGTCCCTGGATGATCCTCTGGAGTTCTTGTCGTCAAAGCGGTCCCTTATCTGGCGGGACCATCCGAGCCTGCACTGCCGGACGGCCAAGCTCCATGATCCAGATCAAGTCCGGTTGATCCCTAGGACGTGCGTGACAAACGGCCAGCGGCCGCGCAGCTGTCGAAGGCGCGCGGAAGAGCAATGGCTCGGGGCCAGCACGCAGTTTGATGAAGCGGCGGGGTAGAGGTTGCTCCGGACTACGCGATGGTTCCGAACTCGGCCACCGGAGCAATCCTATATACGAGATTGCAGCCCGCGAACGAATGCCGGAGCTGATCGACCAGGCGCCTGGCGTCCGCTCCTGGCAGAACGATCTGGACATGCACCTGATCGGCGTGGCCCTTCACACGTTCGGCGGCCGTCGGCAACTGCACGCCTGAGCCGTGTCCCGCGGCATCGGAGACCGTGAAGCCGGACGTCTGGCCCGGCTGCTCGCTGAGAAAGTCGAGCAGCTCCTCGCGCAGCTTTCGCGCCAGGATCAACGACAGGCACACATATTCGCTGGTCATTTTGACTCCTTCGCAGTGCCGCCGAACCGGCGATAGAGGATGGGGAGCAGGATGAGCGTGAGCAGCGTGGACGACAGCAATCCTCCGATCACCACGATCGCCAGCGGCCGCTGGATCTCCGATCCCGGACCGGAAGCGAACAAGAGCGGGATCAGGCCCAATGCGGTGATGCTGGCGGTCATCAGCACCGGGCGAAGTCGCCGCCTGGCACCGTCGACCACGATCTGGTCCTCGCCGACGCCATGCGCCCTCAACTGATTAAAATACGAAACCAGCACGACGCCGTTCAGGACCGCGATTCCGAGCAGGGCGATGAATCCGACAGAGGCCGGAACCGACAGATACTCGCCGGTCGAGACGAGGGCAAACACGCCTCCGATCAGCGCGAACGGGATGTTCACGAGCACGAGCAAGGCCTGCCGGACGGAAGCGAAGGTCGTGAACAGCAACACGAAGATGAGACCGATGGCGACGGGCACGACAATCGAAAGGCGCGCGGCAGCGCGTTGCTGGTTTTCGAACTGTCCGCCCCAGGTGAGCCGATAGCCCTTCGGCAGCGAAAGGTCGGCGGCGACCTTCCGTTGGGCCGCCTCGACGAAGCCGACCATGTCGCGGCCGCGCACATTGGCGCGAACGACGCTCATCCGGTTGCCGTCCTCGCGGTCGATCTTCACCGGGCCGTCGACGCGCTGGATGCGCGCGACCTGGGACAGCGCGACGTGCTGCCCGGAGGCGAGCGTGAGTGGCAGGCTCGCGAGCAATGTGGGCGCCTCCCGCGTCGTCTCGCTTCCCCGGACCAGAATGGGCGTGCGACGGCCCTCCTCGAGCGCGGTGCCGATCGTCCGCCCCTCGATCTGAGTCCGCAGCGCATTGGCAATGGTGTCCACCGTCAGACCGAGACGGCCGGCCTCCATCCGGTTCACGACGACCGTGTAGTATTGCGCACCTTCGTTGAGCGTCGTGTAGACGTCTTCCGCACCCTCGATACTGGTGAGGATCTCGGACAGTTTCGTCGCAATCTCGTTGAGCCGGCCGACGTCGCTGCCGAAGACCTTCACAGCGACGTCGCCACGCACGCCGCTGATCATCTCCTGCACCCGCATGTCGATGGGTTGGGTGAAGCTGAGCGAGATGCCCGGAAAGTCGGCGAGCACGTTGCGCAGTGCCTTCAAGAGCTCCGTCCTGTCCGGGGCGGCTCTCTCTTCAACAGGCTTGAGCACGAGAAACGTGTCAGTCTGGTTCGGTCCCATGGGATCGAGCCCGAGCTCGTCGGAACCGGTTCGCGCGATGATCCCGGTGACGTCCGGAACCTTCAAGAGCGCCGACTGGATCCTCGCGTTGATCGCGAGGGATTCGTCCAGATTGACCGACGGCAACGTCTCGACGCTGACGATGACGTCGCCCTCGTCCATGGTCGGCATGAAGGTCTTGCCGAGTTGCGAATAGGCGTACCCTGCCGCGACCAGCGCCAGGAGAGCCGCAGCAATGACCTTTCGCTCGTTTCGCAGCGACCAGTCCAGCGCGGGTGCGTAGACGCGTTGCGCGAGGCGGATCAGCAGCGGCTCGCCGTGCCCTGCCGATTTGAGCAGGAACGAGGTCGCGACCGGGATCACGGTGAGCGCCAGCAACAGCGAGCCGGCGAGCGCAAAGATGATTGCGAGCGCAACAGGGATGAAGAGCTTGCCTTCGAGCCCCTGCAGGGTGAGCAGCGGCACGAACACGATCATGATGATCAGCACGCCGGAAGCGACAGGTTGCAGCACCTCGCAGACCGACCGGAAGATGACGTGGATCAGCGGAAGGCCCCTGCCCGGCTCGTGGTTGCCGAGATTTCCGACGATGTTCTCGACCACCACCACCAGCGCATCGATCAGCATGCCGATCGCGATCGCAAGCCCGCCGAGGCTCATCAGATTGGCGGACATTCCAACCGCACGCATGGCCAGGAGCGCAATGACGATCGCGAGCGGCAGGCTGAGGGCGATCACCAACGATGCGCGCCAATTGCCCAGGAACAGCAACAACAGGACGACCACCAGCACGGTCGCCTCGCCGAGCGCCCGCACCACCGTGCCGACGGCGCGACCGACGAGTCGGCTTCGGTCATAGAACACGTTGAGGGATACGCTCTGGGGCAGCGCGGGCTTCAGCTCCTCGAGCTTTGCGCGGACGTCACGCACGAGTTGGCCGGCATTGGCTCCGCGCAAGCCCAGCACCAGCCCTTCGACCGTTTCGCCCTGGCCGTTCTCCGTCACTGCCCCATAGCGTGTCAGGGCCCCGACCTTGACCCGCGCAACGTCGTTCACGCGTATCGGGACCCCGTCGCGGGTGTCCACGACAATGGCCTTGATGTCGTCGATCGTGCGGATGCTGCCTTCAATCCGCACCAGGGCACTGTCCTCGCCCTGGTTGACGCGCCCCGCGCCGTCGTTGCGGCTGTTGGTTTCGACGGCGCGGCGAAACAGCTCCGACGAAATGCCGCGCGCGGCGAGCGCATCGTTGAGCGGGACGATCTCGAACGCCCGCACGTAGCCGCCGAGGGCATTCACGTCGGCAACCCCGGGAACCGTGCGCAGCGCCGGTCGGATCACCCAGTCGAGCAGGGTTCGCCGTTCCGCCAGCGACAGCTCGGAGCTGTCGATGGTGAACATGAACATCTCGCCGAGCGGACTGGTGATCGGCGCAAGCCCGCCACTCACCCCCTCGGGAAGGTCACGAGCGATGTTCGACAACCGCTCGGAGACCTGGTTGCGCGCCCAGTAGATATCCGTGCCGTCCTCGAAATCGATCGTGACGTCGGCGAGCGCGTATTTGGTGGTCGAGCGAAGGATCTTCTTGTTCGGCAGGCCCAGCAGTTCGAGCTCGATCGGGACGGTGATGCGCTGCTCGACCTCCTCCGGCGTCAGGCCCGGTGCCTTCATGATGATTTTCACCTGGACTGGTGAAACGTCGGGGAACGCGTCGATCGGCAGGCTGGGGAGGAACGTTGCGCCCGCGCCGATCAGCAGCAAGACGGCGAGCAGGACGAACAGCCGCTGCGAGAGCGCAAAGGCGACCAGACGCTGGAGCATTATTGGCCGGCTCCGAGCCGCGAGAGAATGCCCCGAAGCGCCGAGATGCCCGCGATCGCAACCTCGTCCTTGTCGCTGATCGGGCCGGATATCACGACGTGATCCTGGTCCTCTGCGAGCAGCGTGACCGATACCAGCCGGAAGCCGCCCTCGATGGCTTTGAATATCCAGCTCTGCTCGCCACGACGGACGAGACCGCTATAGGGAATCTCCCAGGCGCTCTCGCCCTCGGAGAGGAAGCTGAGACGGACGGACGCCGTCTGGCCCGGGTGCAATTGGCCGCTGTTCGGCACTTCGGCCCGCACCAGGATGGTTTGCGTCGCCGCATCGGTCGTCTCGGAAATCAGAACGACGCGACCGGGCGTTGCGTAACCTTCGACCTCGACCCGCGCACCGGTGCGGATTGCGCGGATGTTGGCCGCTGGAATGGCGATTTCGGCCCACAACGGCGAAAGCCGGGCAAGCTTGACCAGCGGCGCGGACTGCTCCAGCCGCTGCCCCGGCGAGACCGCGATCTCGACCACGGATCCCGTTTGCGGCGCATTGACGGTCAGCGTCCCGCTGATTGCCGCGTCGGTCGCCAACCGGGAGATTGCGTCATCGGAGAGCCCCGCCAACCGGAGCATCTGCCGGCGCTCCGCGACCGCGATGGTGGCCTGTCGCGCCTCGGTCTGGCTCGCCTCAAGAACGCGTTGTGGGACGGCCTTGCCCTCGAAGAGATCGGCGTTCCGCCTGAGCTGCTGGTTCGCAAGAGCCTCCTGCGCGACGGCGTGAAGATAGTCCCGCTGGAGTGACACGAAACCCTGGCTCTCCAGCGTAAGAAGCGGCTGGCCGGCGCTCACGCGATCCCCGCGCGCGACGGCCAGATTGGTGACCATGCCGGCAACGGGTGTGCTCACCACCCACAATTGAGGCGTCGGAACGACGATCTGCGCCGGATAAGGCAGTGTCTGGTCGGTTCTGCTCGAAACCGGATGCACGACACGAATGCCGAGGCTTTCGATCTGCGTGGGCGTCAGTTTCATGTCGTCGTCGGCCGCAGCGATGCCGGGGCACCCGACGATCGAGAGCGCAACAACGACGCGGCACGCCCTGCGTAGAAGACGTTCCATCTGATGGAAAGATCGCATCAATACCAGCTTCGAAGACCGTTGCCGGGTCTTTCTAGGCCGGATGCGATTGAAGGTGTTGACCTACGTCAACGGCAGCCCATTGCGGCAAATCGGGTATTCGAGCTGGCTGTCGCGGATGATGTTGTTGTTTTGGTCGCGCGCGGCGCGCGCTCTTCAATTGCGCGATCCGCGCGAACCAGCGGCAAGGACCGTATGTCGAGGTCGATCGCCCTGGCCGCGTTCGGATCGACGACCAGCTCGTAGCGTTGCGCCGGGACGCGGGCTTGCGCTTACGCCGACTTCTTCTTCGCCTTGGGCTTGGTCGCCTTCGGCATCACAGGCGCCTCCGGCGTGCCCTCGATCGAGGACAGGCGTCCGGCCGTGAACGTGTAGATGCCCGCGCGCGGACCGGTCGTCCATGTGACAACGGCAACGCGCCTGCCGACGGCATCATTGGAGAGGTTCACGTTCGAGGGCGCGCCGATGCCGCGCACCACGTCGCATTCGGTATGGCCGAGCGCGACTGTGCCGCCGGCGGCCGCCGGCGCGGTCGTCGATGCATTGGCATCGGCAGGTCCGGGAGGCGCCGCCATGCCGGGACAGGCGCCGTCGGCGCTGACCAGATCCTCAGCCCCGACCGGCTTTTCGGGAGTCAGCGGCGGCGATTCGATCGAGATGTTCCTGATGAACAGGCGGCTGGGCGTGTTGAACCACTGGGCATCCTTGGACAGCAGATCGGTCCCGCCCGAGCAGCCCGCGACCAGCGGTGCTACGGCAGCCAACGCAACTATGAGCGAGCCGGGAAGCTTTTGATGTCGCACGATAAACTAAATTCCCCGCGTGAAGGACCAGCCCTAAACGATTGTCCCAACATCACTTTGCGGCACGAAGGTGGCCGAAGCCAGCATCACCCGTAAAGTGCAAATTATCATTAATTGCGATCGACCGCTAATTCCGCCGCTGCCACCGACCCCGTTCGTCGGCCTGCCAATAGGTGACATCAAATCCCCGCGCCTTGCAATCCGTCCAGGCACTGCGGGCGAGCGCCAGCGCGTCCGGATCGTCGCCGTTGAACAGCAGCACCATGCGCTCATAGCCCTGCGCATCCTGCGGCAGCGCTGCGTTGTCGACCAGAAAGCGGACATGGGCGCCGTTGGGATTGTCCTCCTCGATCGCCAGCACGATCGGCTGATCGGCGGCATCGTTCACGCGCCATGTCGCGTGCGGCAGGAAGGAATCGTCGCGATAGGTCCACAGATGCGCATCGAGCGCATCGGCGCGTTCCTCCGAGGTCGACTGCACCACGACGCGCCAGCCGCGCTCGAGCGATTTCTCGAGAAGCGGCGGCAACACGTTCTCCACCGTCATGTTTTGCAGATGGTAGAACAGCACTTCAGTCATTTTGGATCATTTGCGCTCGTAGTGGTCCGCCACCAGGCGATCCAGGAGGCGGACGCCATAGCCGCTTCCCCAGCTCTGGTTGATGTCGGTCTTCGGCGCGCCCATGGCGGTGCCGGCGATGTCGAGATGCGCCCAGGGCGTGCCGTCGACGAAGCGCTGCAGGAACTGCGCCGCGGTGATCGAACCGCCGTGGCGGCCGCCGGTATTCTTCATGTCGGCGAACTGCGAATCGATCAGCTTGTCGTATTCGGGGCCGAGCGGCAGGCGCCAGACCTTCTCGCCGCTCTCGATGCCGGCCGTCAGCAGCCGGTCGGCAAGTTCGTCATTGTTGGAGAACATGCCGGCATGCTCGGTGCCGAGCGCGACCACGATCGCGCCGGTCAGCGTCGCCAAGTCCACCATGAATTTCGGCTTCGTCTTCTTGGCCACGTACCAGAGCACGTCGGCCAGCACGAGGCGGCCTTCGGCGTCGGTGTTGATGATCTCGATGGTCTGGCCCGACATCGAGGTGACGATGTCGCCCGGCCGCTGCGCATTGCCGTCGGGCATGTTCTCGACGAGGCCGATGGCGCCGACCACGTTGGCCTTGGCCTTGCGCGCCGCAAGCGCGTGCATCAGCCCGACGACGCAGGCAGCCCCGCCCATGTCGCCCTTCATGTCCTCCATGCTGCCGGCCGGCTTGATGGAGATGCCGCCGGTGTCGAAGCAGACGCCCTTGCCGACGAAGGCGACCGGGGCCTCGCCCTTCTTGCCGCCGTCCCAGCGCATGATCACGGTGCGGCTCGGCCGCGTCGAGCCCTGGCCGACGCCGAGCAGCGCGCCCATGCCGAGCTTGTCCATCGCCTTGACGTCGAGCACCTCGACCTTGACACCGAGCTTGCGGAGCAGGCTTGCGCGGCGTGCGAATTCCTCGGGGAAAAGCACATTCGGCGGCTCGTTGACGAGGTCGCGCGCGATGATCACGCCGTCGACGACATGGCCGGCCGAGGCAAACGCCTTCTTGGCCGCGGCGACATCGCCCACCGCAAGCGAGATATCGGCGCGTGAGCCGCCCTCCTCGCCGTCCTTCTTCTTGGTCTTGTAGCGGTCGAACTTGTAGGCGCGCAGCCGGAGCCCCGCGGCGATCGCAACCGCCTGCTCGCTCGTCATGGCGCCGTCAGGCAGTTCCGCCATGATGGTCATCGCGGCAGCAGTGGCGGAGAGCTTGCCCGCCGCCACGCCGCCGAATTTGAGAAAGTCGTTCGCCTTCAGGCCTGTCGCCTTGCCGGCCCCGATCACGATCAGGCGGGTGGCCTTCACCCCCTCCGGCGCCAGGATGTCCAGCGCGGCGCCGCTTTTACCTTTGAAAGCGGCGGCCGAGGCCGCCCGCTTCACAAGTTCGGTAGCGCCGCCGAGCGCCTTGGCGGTCGCCGGGCCCAGCTTCAAACCGTCGTCGCAGAACACGACCAGGATGCCACGGGCGGCAGCAGACAACGGGACGAAGCCGACCTTGATGGCATCGGACATGGGTAACTCCTCCAAAACATGGGGCTTTTGCCGCTCGACGGGTCCGGCCACGGGCCGGCGCTGAACGGCGATTCACTGGACTTTCCCCACTATGGGCCACCGGCCGGGCAGATGCCAAGCACCGCCCGTGGCCGCCAGGCCACAAGAGGGAAATATTAACCATATGTTGAGGGTGCCACGGGGCAGCCATTTTGTTGACGGATCAAAGGGATGGTAGTGAGAGAGTAAGCCGGCGTAAGAGCTGTTTGTCCGACCTTGGGGATCCCCTTCCGGGGATTGGTTGGACGGCCAGAACTCCGGCCGACATTGGGGACTTGGTGGGATTCGTGCGGTAGCGCATGGGGTCAATCGATAGGTATATCTTCCGCACGACGCTGGCGTCGTTTGCGCTGGTCCTGGTCAGCCTCACCGGCGTGATCTGGATTACGCAGGCGTTGCGCGGCATCGACCTGATGACGAGCCAGGGTCAGACCATCCTCACCTTCCTCGGCATCACCAGCCTCGTCGTGCCCGCGCTGGTCCTGATCATCTCGCCGATCGCGCTGATGATCGCGATCTCGCACACCCTGAACAAGCTCGCGACCGATTCCGAGATCATCGTGATGAATGCCGCCGGCTTCTCGCCGTTCCGGCTGTTCTATCCGTTCTTCTACGCCACCTGCGTGGTGGCCCTGCTGGTCGCCTTCATCGCGGCCTATCTTGCGCCCGACGGCATGCGGCGGATCAAGCAGTGGGACGCCGAGATCACCGCCGACGTGCTCACCAACATCCTCCAGCCCGGCCGCTTCGCCCAGCTCGACAAGAACCTGACGATCCGGATCCGCGAGCGCCTGCCGGGCGGCATCCTCGCCGGCATCTTCATCGACGACCGCCGCGATCCCAACGAGCGCGTCTCGATCGTCGCCGAGCATGGCGAGGTCATGAAGAACGACACCGGATCGTTCCTGGTGCTGGAGACGGGAAACCTGCAGCGTTTCGAGGTCGGCAAGCGCGATCCCGCGCTGGTGGCGTTCGGCCGTTACGGCTTCGACATGTCGAAGTTCTCCGGTCAAGGCCGCGACGTCACCCTCGGCATCCGCGAGCGCTATCTCTGGGAGCTGTTCTCGCCGTCCGAGGATGATCCCGTCTACAAGCAGATTCCCGGTCAGTTCCGCTCGGCCTTGCACGACAGCCTGTTGGCGCCGATCTATCCGTTCGCCTTTGCCGTGCTGACCTTCGCCTTCCTCGGTGCGCCTCGCACCACCCGCCAGAGCCGCAATTTCTCGATCGGCTCGTCCATCGTCGCAGTGTTCGGCCTGCGCATGGCCGGCTTCGCCTGCTCGGTGATGGCGGTGAAGTCGCCCGCCGCGGTGCTGGTCCAATACGCGATGGTGTTGGGCGCCATCGGCGTCGGGATGTGGATGATCGTCGGCGGCATCGTGGTCGAGCCGCCGCCCCGCCTCATGGAGGCCATCAACAGGTCGAACGCGCGCATCGCACGGTTGTTCGGACGGCCGGCCACCGCATGAGCATGCTCACCAATACACTCGGGCGCTATTTCGCCGGCCGCTTCGTGGTCGCGGCGCTCGGCGTGTTCGCCAGCATCTTCCTGCTGCTGGTGCTGGTCGATTACATCGAGATGGTGCGCAAGACCTCCGGCCTTGCGCCCGCCTCGGCGATCATGGTGGCCGAGACCTCGCTGTTCCGGGTGCCGCAGCTCCTGGAGAAACTGACGCCGTTCTGCATGCTGATCGGCGCCATGACCTGCTATCTCGCGCTCTCGCGAAGGCTCGAGCTCGTGGTCGCGCGCGCCGCCGGCGTCTCGGCCTGGCAGTTCATCTCGCCGGCGCTCGGCAGCGCGCTCCTGATCGGGGTGATCGCCACCGTCGCCTACAATCCGATGTCGGCCAATCTGCGCGAGCTCTCCAAGCGCATGGAGGCCGAGCTGTTCGGCTCGGCGCCCGGCGGCGGCATCCAGGACGCCTCCGGCTTCTGGCTCAACCAGGTGACCAACGACGGCCAAACGATCATCAATGCGGCGCGCAGCGAGCAGCAGGGCGTCCGGCTCACGGGGCTCACGCTGTTCCGGTTTGACACAGAGCAGCACTTCAAGGAACGCGTCGAGGCGCGCGAGGCGGAGCTCGAAGTCGGCCAGTGGATATTCAGGAACGTCCGCCGCTTCTCGCTCGACGGGCCGCCGATCGAGCAGGCCGTTCTGGCGATTCCGACGACGTTGACCGAGGCCCAGGTCCGCAACAGCTTTTCCACACCCGAGACTGTGTCCTTTTGGCAACTACCGAGCTACATCCGCTCCTCCGAAAGCTCAGGCTTCGCGACAGCCGGCTATCGACTCCAGTATCACAAGCTGTTGGCGCAGCCGTTTTTGCTCGCCGCCATGGTGATGCTCGCGGCCTCGGTGTCGTTGCGTTTCTTCCGGATGGGCGGCGTGCAGAAGATGGTTTTGAGTGGCGTGGGCGCAGGCTTTCTGCTCTACGTTCTGTCGAAAGTGACTGAAGACTTGAGCAAGGCTGAGTTGATGCATCCGATCGCTGCGGCGTGGTTGCCCGTGGTGGTGGGCGGCCTCACCGGCTTTTTGGCCTTGTTGTACCAGGAGGACGGTTAGTGACTGCCGTCCATCGAGGGCCCGTGTCTCGTTTGACGCGCCGCACTGTGATGCGCGCGAACGGGCGCGGCTTGTCCGTGCGCAGGCTTCTGCTCGCCGTCGTCGCTGCCGTCTCGCTCGGCGGGCTGATCGACATTGCAGCCGTGGCGCCGGCCTCGGCCCAGTTCACCTATAATCCGCTGCCGCCGCGCCCGAAGCCGCCGAAGGCCGCCAACGACAACCAGATGCTGGTTCAGGCGACCGAGGTCGACTACGACTACAACAATTCGCGCGTCTCCGCGGTCGGTAACGTCCAGCTGTTCTACAACGGCACCAGCGTCGAGGCCGACAAGGTCATCTACGACCAGAAGACCAAGCGGCTCCATGCCGAAGGCAACATCCGCATGACGGATGCCGACGGCAAGATTACCTATGCCGAGATCATGGATCTCTCGGACGATTACCGCGACGGTTTCGTCGATTCGCTGCGCGTGGACACCGCCGACCAGACCCGCATGGCCGCGACCCGTGCCGACCGGTCCAGCGGCAACTACACGGTGTTCGACAACGGCGTCTACACGGCCTGCGCGCCGTGCAAGGACGATCCGAAGAAGCCGCCGCTGTGGCAGGTCAAGGGTGCGCGCATCATCCACGACCAGCAGGAGAAGATGCTGTACTTCGAGACGGCGCAGCTCGAATTCTTCGGCGTGCCGATCGCCTACATGCCCTATTTCTCGACGCCCGACCCGACCGTGAAGCGCAAGTCCGGCTTCCTGATGCCCGGCTACTTCCCCGGCACGACGAACACCGGCTTCGGCGCCGAAGTTCCCTATTATTGGGCGATCGCGCCCGACATGGACGCAACCTTCACCCCGCGCTTCATGTCGCGACAGGGCGCGCTGCTGCAAGGCGAATTCCGTCAGCGCTTGATCGACGGCGCCTATCAGATCCGCGCCTACGGCATCTACCAGCTCGATCCCGGAGCCTTTGCCGGGCAGCCCGGAGACCGCCAGTTCCGCGGCGCTATCGACACCAAGGGTCAGTTCGCGCTGAACGACAAATGGGTCTGGGGTTGGGACGGTGTCCTGATGTCCGACTACTATTTCTTCTCGGACTATCGCCTCGCGGCCTACAGGGACCCGCTCGGATCGTTCCTGAACCTGCCGACCGATGCGATCTCGCAGCTTTATCTGACCGGCGTCGGCAATCGCAGCTTCTTCGACGCGCGCACGATGTACTGGCTGAGCTTCTCGGGCAACCAGAACCAGGTGCCGATCGTCTACCCCGTGATCGACTACTCGAACGTGCTCAACTATCCGGTGTTCGGCGGCGAGTTCAGCTACAAGACCAACTTCGTGAACCTGTCGCGTGACACCGCCGTGTTCGATCCGATCACGACGCTCGCCAACACCAACAGCCTGTGCACGACGGCGTCGGCCGATCCGCTCGCGCGCACGCCGTCGCAGTGCCTGCTGCGCGGCTTCCCCGGCACCTATACCCGCCTGACGGCGGAAGCGCAGTGGCGCAAATCCTTCACCGACCCGCTCGGCCAGATCTGGACGCCGTTCGCCAGCCTCCGTGCCGATGCGATCAACTCCTCGGTCTCGAACCAGCCGGGCGTGTCGAACTACCTGCCGGTCGGCGACACCCAGGCGATCCGCCTGATGCCGACCGTCGGCCTCGAATACCGCTATCCCTTCATCAACGTTCAGCCCTGGGGCTCGACCACCATCGAGCCGATCGCGCAGATCATCATCCGCCCGAACGAGACCTATGCCGGCAAGCTGCCGAACGAGGACGCGCAGAGCATGGTGTTCGACACATCGAACCTGTTCAGCGTCGACAAGTTCTCCGGCTACGACCGCGTCGAGGGCGGCGGCCGCGCCAATGTCGGCGTGCAGGCCACCACGCAGTTCGACAGGGGCGGCGCCGTCAAGACGCTGTTCGGCCAGTCCTACCAGCTGTTCGGCATGAACTCCTACGCGGTCCAGGACTCCATCAACACGGGCCTGGATTCCGGTCTCGACAAGCCTCGCTCCGACTACGTGGCGAGCATCGCCTACTCGCCCAACCGCACCTACACGTTCAGCGTCCGCTCCCGCATGGACGAGCAGACCTGGAACGTCCAGCGTTTCGAGGCGGAAGGCCGCGCCAACTTCGATCGCTGGTCGATCAGCGTGATGTACGGCAACTACGCGGCACAGCCGGAACTCGGCTATCTGACGCGCCGCGAGGGCATCCTGACCTCGGGCTCGCTCAAGGTCGCGACCAACTGGGTGGTGTCGGGCTCGGCGCGCTGGGACCTCGAGGCCAACAAGATCAACCAGTATGTGCTCGGCGCCGGCTATGTCGACGATTGCTTCGTGTTGGCGGCGAACTATGTAACTTCGTATAGCTATTCGGCGGGCACTACGCCGCCAGTGCTGAGCCATGCGTACATGTTCACGTTCGGGCTGCGTACGCTGGCGACCTCGTCGACGACCAGCAGTACCGGCGGCCTCCAGTAAACGGTTTGAAGTGCCGACCGCGTTGCCCCAATCGCAGGTTCACCGCGGCTGACATGCGAGCGAGATCCATGACGACTGCCTTGCCTTTGTTCCGCCTCCTCCTCGTCCTCGCCGCCCTGTTTCTGGCCGGCACGCCGTCGCGCGCGCAGAACATCGTCGTCATGGTCAACGGCGATCCGATCACCGATTTCGACATCGACCAGCGCTCCAAGCTCGACCTGCTGACGACGCAGAAGACCCCGAGCCGGCAGGAGGTCATCAACGAGCTGATCGACGACAGGGTGAAGCTGAAGGAAGGCAAGAAGTACGGCGTCGATCCCGGCGTCTCCGACATCAACCAGTCCTTCGAGGGCATGGCGCAGCGCATGCGCATCACGACGGATCAGCTGACCAAGTCGCTCGAGGTCAAGGGCGTCCGCCCGGAGACGTTGAAGGCCCGCATGAAGTCCGAGATGGTCTGGACCAGCCTCGTGCGCGGCCGCTTCAAGGAGAAGCTGATGGTCGGCGAGCGCGACGTCGCGCAGGCGGTGCAGGCCCAGGCCGGCGACAAGCTGCAGATCGAGGGCACCGAATACAAGATGCAGCCGATCGTGCTGATCGTGCCGCGCGGCTCGTCTCCGGCCTTTCAGGAAACGCGGATGAAGGAAGCCGAACAATATCGCTCGCGCGTTGCGAGCTGCGAGGAGGCCAATTCGCTGTTCCGCTCGACGCCGAACGCCACCATCCGCGAGAGCCTCACCAAGACGACCGCGGAGCTGCCCGAGGCGCTGCGCAAGGTGCTCGACGACACGCCGATCGGCCATCTGACCGCGCCGGAGGTGACCAAGGCGGGCATCGAGATGGTGGTGCTCTGCTCACGCAAGCCGACCATGATCGACACGCCGAAGAAGCGCGAGGTCCGCGAGAAGATGTATCAGGAGAAGTACGAGAAGACCCAGAAGGCCTATCTCGACGAGCTCCGCAAGGCGGCGATGATCGAATATCGCAACCGCTGATGGCCAACCACGCAGCAAAGCCCCTCGCCCTGACCCTGGGAGAGCCTGCCGGCATCGGCCCCGACATCACGATCGCAGCCTGGCTCCGGCGCCGCGAGCTGAACCTGCCCGCCTTCTACCTGCTCGGCGACGAGGCGCTGATCGCGCGGCGCGCCAAGACACTGGACAAGACCCTGGGTACGGCGCTCGGCGCCGAGATCCGGATCGCCTCCGTGAGCGCACACGAAGCCGCGGCCGCCTTCACCGAGGCCCTGCCGGTGGTTGCGACCGGCGAGCGCGCCACGGCCGAACCCGGCCAGCCCGACGCCTCGAGCGCGCCGGCTGCGCTCGCCTCGATCCGCCAGGCGGTGGCCGATGTCCGGGCCGGCCGCGCCGCCGCCGTCGTCACCAATCCGATCGCCAAGAGCGTGCTCTACCGCGCGGGCTTCCGCCATCCCGGCCACACCGAATTCCTCGCCGAGCTCGCCGCAGAGGACGGCCGCGTGCCGCAGCCGGTGATGATGCTGTGGTCGCCGCGGCTCGCCGTGGTGCCCGTGACCATCCATGTCTCCTTGCGCGATGCGCTGTCCCAGCTCACGAGCGAATTGATCGTCTCGACCGTGCGCATCGTCGCGACCGAACTGAAATCCCGCTTCGGCATCGCGCGGCCGCGTATCGCGATCTCCGGACTCAATCCGCACGCCGGCGAGGACGGCTCGCTCGGCCACGAGGAGCAGACCATCATCGCGCCTGCGCTCAAGACATTGCGCAACGACGGCATCGACGCCAGGGGGCCGCTGCCGGCCGACACCATGTTCCACGAGGCCGCGCGCAGCCTCTATGACTGCGCGGTCTGCATGTATCACGACCAGGCGCTGATCCCGATCAAGACGGTCGCCTTCGACGACGCCGTCAACGTCACGCTCGGCCTGCCCTTCATCCGTACCTCGCCCGATCACGGCACCGCCTTCGACATCGCCGGCACCGGCAAAGCCAATCCGGCGAGCCTGATCGCAGCGCTTCAGCTCGCCAGCCGCATGGCGGCTGCCAAGACCTGATGAGCGCGATCGACGACCTCCCGCCGTTGCGCGAGGTCATTCGCCAGCACGCGCTGTCGGCCCGCAAATCGCTCGGCCAGAATTTCCTGCTCGATCTCAACCTCACCGCGCGCATCGCGCGCGCGGCGGCGCCACTGGACAACTCCACCATCGTCGAGATCGGCCCGGGCCCGGGAGGACTAACCCGCGCCCTGCTTGCGCTCGGCGCCAGGCGCGTCGTCGCCATCGAGCATGACGAGCGCGCGATCCCCGCCCTGCAAGATATTTCCGCGCGCTATCCCGGCCGGCTCGAGATCGTCCACGGCGATGCCATGACCTTCGACCCGCGTCCGCTGCTCAATGGCGAAAGCGCAAAGATCGTCGCCAACCTGCCCTACAACATCGCGACCCAGCTTCTGATCAACTGGCTCACCACCGAACCATGGCCGCCCTGGTACGACATGATGGTCCTGATGTTCCAGCGCGAGGTCGGCGAGCGCATCGTGGCGCGCGAGGACGAGGAAGCCTATGGCCGCCTCGGCGTGCTCGCCAACTGGCGCTGCGAGACGAAGATCCTGTTCGACATCGCGCCGTCCGCCTTCGTGCCGCCGCCGAAGGTCACCTCCTCCGTCGTGCGCCTGGTGCCGCGCGCCGAGCCCCTGCCATGCGATCGAAAAATGCTCGAGCAGGTCGCGGCGGCCGCGTTCGGCCAGCGCCGCAAGATGCTGCGGCAAAGCCTGAAATCGCTCGGCGTCGATCCGGCGCGGCTTGCGCAGGCCGCCGGCGTCGATGCGACGCGGCGCGCCGAGACCATTCCGATATCCGGCTTTGTTGCCATGGCGCGTGAATTGGCGGATATACGCAGCGAAGGCTAAGACAGAAATTCCGGAGGAAAGAAAATGGCGTTGATGCGTCGGCAGTCGCTGGTCAAGTTCGATGCGCCCTTGTGCGAGACCATCGTCGACACGCCAAAGCCGAAAGGCGCCGAGGTGCTGGTGCGCATCGAGCGCTGCGGCCTCTGCCATTCGGATCTGCACATCCAGGACGGCTATGCCGATCTCGGCGGCGGCAAGAAGCTCGACACCACGCGCGGCATGACGCTGCCCTTCACGCTCGGCCACGAGATCGCCGGCGTCGTCGATGAAGTCGGCCCCGACGTTCCGGCCGGCCTCGTCGGCAGCAAGAAGGCGGTGTTTCCGTGGATCGGCTGCGGCCAGTGCCGCGACTGTGCCAACGGCGACGAGAACCTCTGCGTCAAGCAGCGCTTCCTCGGCGTCTCCATCGACGGCGGTTTCGCCACCCACGTGCTTGTGCCCGACGCGAAATACCTGCTCGACTACGATCCCCTGCCCGTCAACCAGGCCGCGACGCTGATGTGCTCCGGCGTCACCGCCTACGGCGCGCTCAAGCGCCTGGTCGACCGTCCGCGCCAGCGCAACTTGCTGCTGATCGGCCTCGGCGGCGTCGGCATGATGGGCCTGTCGTTCGCGCAGGCGATGTTCAAGCAGCCGATCACGGTCGCCGATCTCTCGCCGGCCGCGCGCGACACCGCACTGAAGAACGGCGCAGCCAACGCCTACGATCCGGCCGAGCCCGACGTGATCAAGCGCATCCTCAAGGAGACCGAAGGCGGTTTTGACGAGATCGTCGATTTCGCCGGCAACGAGAAGTCGATGGCGTTTGCGGTCGCGGTCGCCGCGCGCGGCGGCAAGATCGTGGTCTCCGGCCTGATGGGCGGCCAGTTCACGCTGCCCATGGTGCAATGGGTCTACAAGCGCATGACCATCGAAGGCTTCATGGTCGGCACGCTTGCGGAGGCCAAGGAGCTGATGGCACTCGCCCGCGCCGGCAAGATCAAGCCGACACCGATGCGCGAGGAGCCGATGGGCGACGTCCAGAAATGGATCGACGAACTGCGCGCCGGCAAGGTCGTCGGCCGCATCGTGCTGAAGAACTGACACCGCCCGCGGCGGCCGGACGCAAGTTTCGCCCGCCGCGCGGAACGGCTGCGGCCACGCCGCGTTGGCAGAGTATGTCCATTCGCTGCACCGTCGAGAGCGCGTTCTTCATCGCCTGGGGCTTCCTGGAGCAGAGCGGAGAGCTCGGCCCTCCGGACGAGACCGCGAATGTCCTTCTCGACGCCATCGAAGCCCAGCTCAGGACCGGTGAACGCCGGCAGTTGATGCTCGCGAACAGAGCGATCGATACCTGGCGTGCCCACGCGGCGAAGCGCCGGCCGTCGCAGGAAGCCCGCTTCGGATGATGGGCGGCGGGCGATCCCCTCGGGCCCCGTTCCGGCAAATGCGCCACCGCCATCGAGCCCAATGCCCGCCCCTTCGATGAAGACAGGAAGCTTCCGCTCCGCCACACCATCATGCCGGTTGCCAGCCGATCACTTCGGCCTGACATTGGAACGTCGCGCGCCTCGGGCGCGTTTGTCTCTCGTGAAGGCAACGACGGAGTCAGAGCTGATGACAAGGCCGCTGACGAAGACAGTGCAACCTGTTCCTGAAGAAAACCGGAGCCACAAGGGCGCCGGCAGCGCGCCGTCGGTCCCGGTCGACACCACCAAGGGCCACCGCGACGACGAGAAGCAGAATATTCGCGAGCAGGCGGCGCACGGCAATCTCACCCAGAACACAAGCAACAGGCGCAAGGGATAAGCGATACACCGGGGGGGTAAAACGAGGAGAGACGAACGTGGTCAGTCTCGGCAAGTGGTACGATCCGATATCCGAACGCTGGATCGTACCGCGCGAACCCCGCCCTGAGACGCCATCCTCCCCAACGAGCGAGAACCACGTCCTGGAGCTTCAGAGGACGGTCGAAATCCAGCGCATCTGGCGCGCGCTCGTCGATTGCTGCGCACGCGACTGATGCTCGCGCGCAGCAGAGGAACCTGTCGTCGGCTGCGCTGTTGTCATTCCGCATGAACGATCCCGCATCGCCCGCAAGGCCAGTCGCAGTCGCGATACGCTATCTGTCGATGATCGTCGGCTGCGCTTGCCTGCTGCTCGCGGCTGTTTGCTTCGCTATCGCGGCGCAAGTCTTTGTTCAGACCGGCGTCTTCGCGCAATCCTACGCGTTGGTGGGCCTCATCAGCGCCGCGCTGGGGCTGCTGGCGCTGACGTTGGCGCGCGTCTGGAAATAGGCTTGCCCGACGGGTCGCGAGGGGCGCCCTTGAACCATGCGCGTCATTCCGGGGCGCAAAACACCCCGTCAATCCCCTCACGCAAAAATATTTCACTTTTCCGAATTTCGGATTTATGGCATACACCCCCTCACCTCGGCCCTGCCAAAGGGGCGTTCGCGACCGTCACGACATGCGGGCCGGGTGGCGGTGGACGCGGCAGCGTCGGCGCGGTCCGTGCGATGACAGGGCGGGCAACCGTGAGCCATCCACGCGACGCGGTACGACACGGCGCAGTTACAGCGGCTTCGTCGGTCGTCTTGGGTGAGCACGCGCCAGCCCCTGACGATCCGGCAAAGCCGTCCGCGGACGGAGAAGTCGTGTGGTCCTGACGCCCGGGGTCTGTGCGTCAAGTCCTGCGGTGATGTGGCGGCCCGACCGGGCGCGCGTATCAGTGATCGGCAGGGCGACGGGGGCAATAGTGCATCGCTCCGCGGGGAGAGCACGAAGGACACCGTTAAAACCATCCGCGCAGGGAAGGCCGGGCGACCGGCATCACCTGTGGTCCAAACCGTGTGCATTTCTATCGCGCACGGACGTGCGGGTGCCGCCGGCGCCCGGCCTTCCCTGCGCCCTTTGGCCTCCATCGGGCCGCGAACGGAAGCAAGGCTCGGGCAAGACCTGCCGCGGGAACGCACAGCCGCGCCTCTTTCCCGGCACGATGCGGACGGGCCCGTGGCCGCACAGAATGTCGCACCGCTTTTCGCCCGCGCACCTAGCTGGTACATTGGCGCCATTGCTTTGGGGAATTTTTATGCGCGCGAGGATTTTCAATCGCGTTGTGGGGCTGGCGGCACTCGCCACAGCGCTGCTCGTCGCCGCGGCAACGCCCGCATCCGCCGATAAGCGCATCGCGCTCGTCGTCGGCAACTCCGCCTACAAGAACATCACGCCGCTCGACAACCCGTCCAAGGACGCCAGCCTGATGGCGGAGACGCTCGGCACGCTCGGCTTCACACTGGTCGGCGGCCGCGCCCAGCTCGATCTCGACAAGGGCGCGATGGACATCGCGGTGCAGAGCTTCGGCCGGCACGTGCAAGGCGCCGACGTCGCGCTGTTCTACTATGCCGGCCACGGTGTCCAGGTCGCCGGCTCCAACTATCTCGTGCCGGTCGGCGCCAATCCGACGCGCGAGGCCGACGTCGACTTCCAGATGACCGACGTCAATCTCGTGCTGCGCCAGATGCAGGGGTCCGGCACGCGGCTCAACCTTGTCATCCTCGACGCCTGCCGCAACAACCCCTTTGGCTCACGCGGCTTACGATCGTCCGATGGCGGCCTCGCGCAAATGCGCGCACCCGAGGGCACGCTGATCTCCTACGCGACGCAACCCGGCAACGTCGCCCAGGACGGCAGCGACGGCCATAGCCCCTACACCAAGGCGCTGGCTGCGACGATCCGGACCGCAGGTCTCGACGTATTCCAGACCTTCAACCAGGTCGGCCTCGCGGTGAAGCGCGCCACATCGGGCGCGCAGCAGCCCTGGGTGTCGTCCTCGCCGATCGACGGCACCTTCTATTTCGTGCCGCCGACGCAAGCCGCGCCGCCACAGGTCGCGGCGATGCAGCCCGATTCCTTGCCGGCGGACCGCCTGCGCGCCGATCCCGACCGCGTGCCCTTGCGCGATGCCGCCTTGCTCAGCGAACTCAGCGAACGGCTCTACGAGCTCAATTTCGATCCTGACACGCCCGACGGCCTTACCCGCGCGATCACGAAGCTTCAGCAGCGGATATCCATGGCGCCGACCGGAGAGGCGACCGAAGGCCTGCTGCTGCGGATGCGCAAGATGGAGGATCTGAAGCCATGGGGCTCGATCGTTTACGGCCCCGACGGCAGCAAATGGGGCATGTCGTGGAACCACGCCTCGCGGCGCGCGGCGGTCGCGGATGCGCGCGGCAACTGCGCCGGCGCCAAATGTCCGATCGAGCTTTCCTTCTATGGCAAGGGCTGCGGCGCCTTCGCGATCTCCGACAAATCCTGGTCGCTGGTCCAGCGCGAGGGCGTCCAGCGCGCCAGGGATGCCGCGCTTGACGAATGCGGCAAGGCTGGCAAGGCTTGCCGCATTATCGGATCCGTCTGCGCCGACGGCTCCGGCCGCTGATACGATTTTCATTTTGGATTATTTGCCCATGCCCAACGCCACTGCCCGCACGTTCGCTCTCGCCTCCCTCCTCGCCCTCGCCTCGTCGTCCGCCTTCGCGCAATCCGGCAGCGCCGGTGGCTCGATCGGCAATGACGAGAAATCGCTGTCCGGCTCGCGCCAGGATCCTTCTTCAGGCCGCTCGGCCGAGCCCGCGCCCTCCGCGCGCCGGAGCAAGCCGGCGGCCGAGGAACGCTCGGCGCCGCGGAGAAGCGGCGGCGGTGGTGGCGGCGGTTTCGACGGCGCCTGGGTCGTCCTCAGCGTCGGCTGCGGCGGTTCGACCTCCGGCGCGGTGGTCGTGAGCTCGGGCCGGGTCATCGGCGAGGGCGTCAGCGGCAGCGTCAGCGCGAGCGGCGCGGTTCATACCTCCGGCGCGGGCAATGGCGTGACCTTCACGGGCGCCGGCCGCCTTTCGGGGCGCAGCGGTTCCGGAACCTTCCGCCGCTCCGACGGCTGCTCGGGAACATGGACCTCGACCAAACAATAATGGTCGAAAATGCCTGATTTCGCGGCGGAACGATCGCCGCGCAGGCCCGATTCAAGCCACATCCTCTCCGGATTTGCGGCTCATTGCCACCCAACTCTTTGAAGAGAAAGGGAAGGTTAAGAGTTGCGTCATGCGTAACCGGGAGACCAGGATGGGCAACCGCACCGCGAAATTCATATCAGCGCTTGTTGGCAGTATCATTGCCGGCGCCCCCCTCGCTGCGGTGTCGCAGAACGCGCCGAGCACGTCGAGCACGGCCAATGCGGCCGCCGACTGCCTCACCTCGCCGAAAAGCACCGCGCCGCAGGGACAGCACTGGCACTATCGCCTCGATCGCGCGACCAAGCGGCAGTGCTGGTACCTGCGTGCCGAAGGCGGCAAGGCGACGCAGAGCGCGCAAGCGACGGCCGACACGCCAAACGCAGATTCAGCAGCGCCGCCGTCGGTGCAGAATGCGCGCGCGGAATACATTGCACCGCAGACTGGTGCCGCGCCGAGCTCGCCGAACATGACCGCGCCTGCGCCAACGAGCGCGCCACAGGTCATGCAACAGCCGCCGGGCGCCATCGCCGACAACAACGCGCAGCAGCCCGCCGTCGCCGCGCGCTGGCCCGATGCTTCCGCGAGTTCCGCTGCGCCCGCACCCGCAACGCAGCCGGGCGCGACACCACCGGCAAAGGCCAACGCCCCGGTGGCGCTCGCCGCGGCCGAAATTCCCGCCGACAAGCCGACCGGCTCGCTCCAGACGCTCCTGCTCGTGATCGGCGGCGCTTTGGCGATCGCCGGCATCCTCGCCAGCGTCATCTACCGCTTCGCCGGTGCGCGCTCCCGCGTCAAGGCGAGCGACCACCGCCGCGTGAATTGGGACGATTGGGAGCCGCAGGACCAGGACGAGAGCCGCGCGCCCTGGCTCAAGGCGATGCCGGCCGTCACGCCGCGCGCGCAGCCGCCGCGCCCGATCGACTTCGATGCCGCACGTCCGCAGGCGGCACAGCTCGCCGCGATCGACCGCGAGATCGATGTGATCGACGCACACGAGCCGGCTGGCGTCGCCGAAGTCGTGGAATCCGGCGAGTCTCAGGTCGCGGTATTCGACAGGGAATTCGAGATCGGGGCCAGTTCACCCCGGTTAGCCGCGGACCGAGCCGACAGCGATGAAAAGCCGGCTGGTCGCGACGAGGATGCGGTCGACGTCGACATCATCACCGCGATGCTGGAACGGCTGGCGCAGGAAGGGCCGCGGCTGAGGCAGCCTGGCCCTGGCTCTAACCCTGCAGCTGGCCTTGCAAACCTCGCACGAAACCAACGAGGCCAATCCGCCGCTCGCGCTTGAGGCGCTCGGCCTTCAGGATCGATTGCACCTCGGCGAAGGCCTCGTCGACGTCGTGGTTGATCACGATGTAGTCGTACTCGGCCCAGTGGCTCATCTCGTGGCTGGCGCGGCTCATGCGCTTGCGGATCACCTCGTCGGAATCCTGCGCGCGCGAATGCAGCCGCTTCTCGAGATCGCCGGCCGACGGCGGCAGGATGAAGACGCGAACGACGTCGACGCTTGCCTTCTGGTGCAGTTGCTGCGTGCCCTGCCAGTCGATGTCGAACAGCACGTCCTGCCCCGCCGACAGCGCCGCCTCGACCGGCGCACGCGGCGTCCCGTAGAGATTGTCGAACACGGTGGCCCATTCGAGCAGTTCACCCTGCTGCACCATCGTTTCGAACTTGGGCTTACTCACGAAGAAATAGTCGCGCCCCTCGACCTCTCCCGGCCGCATCTGACGCGTGGTCGCCGACACGGACATCTTCAGGCCGGGCTCCCGCTCGAGCAGCAGCCGCGACAGCGTCGTTTTGCCTGCGCCCGACGGCGAGGACAGCACGAACATCAATCCACGCCGCTCGACACCGTCAGTTCCGTGACCGCCCGTCGTCATCGATCACTCCAGATTCTGGACCTGCTCGCGAAATTGCTCGACCACGTTTTTCATGGCGAGCCCCGTATTGGTCAGCTCGATGTCGTTCGACTTCGAGCAGCAGGTATTGACCTCGCGGTGAAACTCCTGCGCCAGGAAGTCGAGCTTGCGCCCGATCGGGCCGCCCTTGCCGATCAGCTCGCGCGCCTGCGCGATATGCGAGGCGATACGGTCGAGCTCCTCGCGGATGTCGGCCCTGGTCGCGATCAGGATCGCCTCCTGCATCAGGCGGTCGGGATCGAAACGGTCGGAGGTGTCGAGCAGCGTTGCGATCTGCTCGGCGAGCCTGGCCTTGATCGCCTCCGGCTTGCGGCCGGGTGCGGCTTCGGCCTTCTTTGCCAGTTGCTCGACCTCGTCCACCCGCTGGGTCAGGATCTGCCCGAGCGAGGTCCCCTCGCGCTTGCGCATCTCGACGAGATCGGCGAGCGCCTTGTCGAAGGCCTCCGCTGCCGCGGCGCGCGCCGCCTTGTCCTCTTCCTCGTCGCCCTCGGGCTCGGCGACCTCGACGACGCCCTTGATGGCGAGCAGGCCGTCGACGCTCGGTGCCACCGCATCGACCTTTCCGGCGATCATCGAGGCGGCTTTCAGGACGGCGTTGAGCACGTCCTCGTTGACACGGACGGAGGCGGCGGCATTGGCGCGCTTGACGTTGAGATTGGCGTAGACGGTGCCGCGCGACAAAAGCTCGCCGGCGCGCTTCTTGGCGTGGGCCTCGAGCTCGTCGAACCCCTGCGGCAGCCGCACCCTGAGGTCAAAGCCCTTGGCGTTGACCGACTTCAATTCCCATTCGAACGTGTACGGCCCGCTAGCGCCGTGGCTTCGGGCAAAGCCGGTCATGGACGACAGCGCCATCAGGTCAAATTCTCCAGAAACACAGGATTCGCGAGGCTATCAAGGCACGCGAATCTTAAGACTATTTTGCCGGAAAGTGGAATCCGCAAAGTCCCGTAGGCAGGTCTGCGCGGGCCTAGCGCTGGATCACCGGCGACGAGGGCTGCACCGCGCCCTGCCGGGCAGGGGCGGGACCAGCGGGGCGAGGAGCAGCCGGCGGCTTCTTCTGCTGGTTCGGCCGTGCCGGCGTGGTCGCGGTCGGCGTGTCGGCAGCGCCGGGCGCTGCCGCCGCCGGCGGCTGCGCGTCCTCGGCCGGCTCGACCGTGTCGTTCTGGATCTGCTTCTCCATCGCGCGCAGCTTGGCGACGTTTTTCTGGTGCGCGTCGTAGGTCTCGGTGAAGGCATGCCCGCCGGTGCCGTCGGCGACGAAATAGAGGTCGCGGGTGCGGGCCGGGTTGGCGGCGGCTTCGAGCGAGGCGCGGCCGGGATTGGAGATCGGGCCCGGCGGCAGGCCTTCGATCACATAGGTGTTGTAGGGCGAGGGCTGCGTGATCTCGCTGCGCTTGATCGGGCGGCCCAGCGTGCCCTTGCCGCCGACGAGGCCATAGATGATGGTCGGATCGGACTGGAGCTTGATCTTCTGCTTCAGGCGATTAACGAACACGGCAGCGACGCGGCTGCGCTCGTCCGGCTTGCCGGTCTCCTTCTCGACGATCGAGGCCAACGTCACCAGCTGCTCCGGAGTCTTGACCGGAATGTCCTGGCTGCGACGCTCCCAGATCTCGGTCAGCACGCGCTTGTGTGCCTGCTGCATGCGCTGGATCACCTGCTCGCGCGTGGTGCCGCGCGGGAACTTGTAGGTCTCGGGCAAGAGCGTGCCCTCGCGCGGCAGCTCGCGCACGCTGCCGGTGAAGATATCGTTGTCGGAGAGCCGTGCCACGATCTGCTCGGAGGTCAGGCCTTCCGGAATCGTGACGGCATGCTGCACCACCTTGCCTTCGACGATGGTGGCGATGACGTCGCGCAGGGATGCGTTCTTCTGGAACGAATACTCGCCGGGCTTGAGGTCCGAGCTCGCCTTCAGCGCGGCCACGCTTGCGATGAACACCCACGGGTTGACGTCGGTCACGCCTTCCCGGTTCAGCGTCTCGGCGATGTCGCGCTTGCCGGCGCGCTGCGGGATGTTGACGATCTTGTCTTCCTTGAGCGGACCCGGCGCTTCGAGCACCTGCCGGCCGTAGTAATAGACGGCGCCCGCCCCGATCATGGAGATCAAGAGCAGCGTGATGATGGCGTTGCCGACGATCACGAAGGGATTGCGCGCGCGGTCCGATCGCTTCGGCGGCGGCGGGACCTGCTCGGGCTCGAGCGCTGCCCGCGGACTCCGGGGCGAAATGGGCGGCCTTTCACTCATCGAAGCAACCTGAATCCTGCCGGTTCAATCGCGGCCTGACAACCGTTTGCCCTGCCAAATGCACGCGCCCACTACCATGACTATCGCCGAATACGGCAAAACGGTGGATTCGTTTCAAACGCAAACTAATTGGCCAAACGGCGGACGATCACCGACGCATTGGTACCGCCAAAACCGAAAGAATTCGACAACGCGACGTTGACCTCTCGCTTCTTCGCCGTGTGCGGCACGAGATCGATCGCAGTTTCGACCGACGGATTGTCGAGGTTGATAGTCGGCGGCACGACATTATCGCGAATCGCGAGAATGGCGAAGATCGCCTCGATCGCACCGGCCGCGCCGAGCAGATGGCCGGTCGACGATTTGGTCGAGGACATCGCGACCTTGGAAGCGGCATTGCCGAGCAGACGCTCGACCGCGCCGAGCTCGATCTCGTCACCGAGCGGCGTCGAGGTGCCGTGCGCGTTGATGTAGTCGAGATCGGACGCCGTGAGGCCGGCGCGCTTGAGCGCGGCCTGCATGCTGCGGAAGCCGCCATCGCCGTCGGGCGACGGCGACGTGATGTGATAGGCGTCGCCCGACAGACCATAGCCGATCACCTCGGCATAGATCTTGGCGCCGCGTCGCCTCGCATGTTCGAGTTCTTCCAGGACGAGGACGCCGGCGCCCTCGCCCATCACGAAGCCGTCGCGATCCTTGTCGTAGGGACGTGAGGCCTTCCCGGGTGTCTCGTTGAAACCGGTCGAGAGAGCGCGCGCAGCATTGAAGCCGGCAATGCCGATGCGGCTGATCGGCGACTCAGCGCCGCCGGCGACCATCACGTCGGCATCGCCCAGCGCGATCAGGCGGGCGGCATCGCCGACCGCATGCGCGCCGGTCGAGCAGGCCGTGACCACCGAATGGTTCGGCCCCTTCAGCCCGTGCGCGATCGAGACGTAACCGGAGGCGAGATTGATCAGGCGGCCTGGAATGAAGAACGGCGACACCCGGCGCGGTCCGCGCTCCTTCAGCAGGATGGCGGTTTCCGCGATGCCGTTAAGGCCGCCGATGCCGGACCCGATCATGGTGCCGGTCGCACACTTGTCCTCTTCGGTTTCGGGATGCCAGTTGGCATCGTCGAGCGCCTGGCCGGCTGCGGCCATGCCGAAGATGATGAAGTCGTCGACCTTGCGTTGGTCCTTCGGCTCCATCCAGTTGTCGGGATTGAAGGTGTCGTTCGACCCGTCGCCGCGCACCACCGTGCAGGCGATCTTGGTCTGAAGATCGGAGACATCGAAGCTCTCGATCCTGCGCGCACCGCTTTCGCCGTTGAGGATGCGTTTCCAGGTCGGCTCGACGCCACAGCCGAGTGGCGAGACCATGCCGAGACCCGTGACGACAACCCGCCTCATATCCGCAAACTCCGCATCGAAAGATTCACGGCCAATAACAAGAAACCGGCTGACCGCTGCGAAGCGGCCCGTCCGGTTTCAATGTTGTCCCCGCGAAAATAAAGAGCCTTAGCTCTTCGCGTTCTTCTCGAGAAACTTCGTGGCGTCGCCGACGGTGAGAATCGTCTCCGCGGCGTCGTCCGGAATCTCGCAACCGAATTCTTCTTCGAACGCCATCACCAGCTCGACGGTGTCCAGACTGTCGGCGCCGAGGTCGTCGATGAAGCTCGCAGCGTCGACAACCTTCTCGGGTTCAACACCAAGGTGTTCGACCACGATCTTCTTAACCCGCTCGCCAATGTCACTCATTGCATAACCTCGTGTTGTTCCCTGTAGACCCGACCCCCCGGGACGATACGAGCCGTCGTGGTCGTTGACTGCCTTCGCTTACGAACTTTGATTTGGCCCCATCCTAACCGATGCAGGGCCCGGCGAACGACGGCCAAGGCTCCGCATCGCCAATATACAGGGTTTCAAAAACCTGCAATGGCGTTCTTTGCCCATCCGTTGAAGGTCCGGTTACCATACTTCAACTGCCTTGACTACAAGCCTCATTTCGCATCGGAAACGGCCGTTTGCCGCATCCCGCACCGCCATGTGGGCGGCACGGAACGAGGACTTCAGATCATGGCCATGCCGCCGTTGACATGGATGGTTTGCCCGGTGACGTAGGCCGCTTCGTTTGAACTCAGGTAGACGGCGGCCGCCGCGATGTCCTCGGGCGTCCCCAGCCGGGCCGCCGGAACCTTGGTCAGAATCGTCTCGCGCTGCTTGTCATTGAGCGCGTCCGTCATCGGCGTCTTGATGAAGCCGGGCGCGATGCAGTTGGCGGTGACGCCGCGCTTGGCGTATTCGGCACCCAGCGTCTTGATCATGCCGATCAAGCCTGCCTTCGACGCCGTGTAGTTGCCCTGCCCGGGATTGCCGGTGACGCCGACCACCGAGGTGATGGCGATGATGCGGCCGAAGCGCTTGCGCATCATCAATTTGGTGGCGGCGCGCGCCAGGCGGAAGGTCGAGGTCAAATTGACGTTGATGACCTCGTCCCAGTCCTCGTCGCGGAGCTGGACGAAGAGATTGTCGCGCGTGATGCCGGCATTGGCGACGAGGATGTCGACCTGGCCCATCGCGGCTTCCGCCGCAGGCACCAGCGCCTCGACCTCGTCGGCCTTGGAGAGATTGCAGGGCAGCACGAAGGTGCGCTCGCCGAGCTTGCCGGCAAGCTCATCCAGCACTTCCTTCCGCGTTCCTGATATCGCGACCGTGGCGCCCTGCGCGTGCAGCGCCTGCGCGATTGCGCCGCCGATACCGCCGGTCGCGCCGGTGACGAGCGCCTTTTTGCCAGTCAGATCGAACATGGATAACTCCTTCAAAGCACGATCCGGAAACGTGCGCAGCGGTTTTCCGGCAAGATCGTGCGCAAACTAAAGAACCAAAGCGCGATGACGATTCATCGCGCTTCAGGCCTGCTTCGCAGCGGCCAGCGCATCCTTGGCGGCCGCTATGTCGTTCGGTCCGCCCACCGCGACACCGACGGCGCCGTCGGCGATACGCTTGACGAGACCCGTCAGCACCTTGCCGGCACCGATCTCGAAGAAACGGGTAACGCCCTGCCCGGCCATATAGGCAACCGACTCGCGCCAGCGCACCGTTCCGGTGACTTGCTCGACCAGACGGCGGCGGATCTCGTCGGGATCGGTGATGGCGGTTGCCAGCACGTTCGACACCAGCGGAGCTGCCGGAGCCTTGATCGTGACCTTGGCCAGCGCCTCCGCCATCGCGTCGGCAGCCGGTTGCATCAGCTTGCAATGGAACGGTGCGGACACCGGGAGCAGCATCGCGCGCTTGGCGCCCTTGGTCTTGGCGATCTCGACGGCGCGATCGACCGCGGCCTTGTCGCCGGAGACGACCACCTGCCCGCCGCCATTGTCGTTGGCGGCCTGGCAGACCTGCCCCTGAGCCGCCTCATTGGCGACCTCCATGGCGGCCTCGTAATCGAGGCCCAACAGAGCGGCCATCGCACCGGTGCCGACCGGCACGGCTTTTTGCATTGCGAGACCGCGGGTGCGAAGCAGCCGCGCGGTATCGGAAACCGTCAGGCTGCCGGCCGCGGCCAGCGCCGAATATTCACCAAGCGAGTGGCCGGCGACAAAGGCCGCGTCCCGCCCTCCGGAAAAACCGGCTTCAGCCTCAAGCACCCGCAGGGTCGCAACAGAAACGGCCATCAGCGCCGGCTGGGCGTTTTCGGTGAGCTGGAGGGTTTCGGCCGGGCCATCCCAGATGGTGGCCGTCAGCTTCTCCCCAAGCGCTGCATCGACCTCGTCGAACACGGCGCGCGCCACCGGGAAGGCGTCGGCCAGCGCCTTGCCCATGCCAACCGCCTGGGACCCCTGCCCCGGAAATGTGAATGCTGCCGTCATCGGCGCTCCCTGCTTGTCGAGCACGATCCCTGCGAGAACCGGCAGCCGAATACGCGCGGCCTTGGGCCATGGTTCCGGATCGTGCCTCAAAGGGGGCCGTAGACACCGTCCGGGCCTGCAATGTCAAGCCAAGATGGGAACGTCGACCGGCATTCAACTGGGGATGCGCCCCTTAAAAACCACCCGCCTTCTGATCCGCGCCGACCTCGGCGCCAGCCCGCGCGCGGCGCGCGCTGCTGACCAATTGCCCCGGCCGGTCGTCGCGGTTCGGCTTGGCGGTGGCGAGCCGCAGCACGGCGCAGTAGTTCGGCTGCACTTCCATGCGGCCGGCATGACGACTCTCGCTCAGCAGGCGATGGACCTTGGGCAGATTGTAGCAGGCACGTAGAACAAGAGATGATGCTCGAGGTGATAGTTCACGTAATACGGCGCGATGAACAGGCGCTCGAGAAAATTGGCATGCGTGGTGCGGGTGTTGCGCAGGGGATCGCTGCTGTCGGGGACGACGGCATGCTCGGCGATGTTGCGGATGCGGGTGATGACCATCATCCAGGTGAGCAGCGGCACCAGCCATAGCAGCGGGTAAGCCCACCACACACCGGCCGCCGCAAGGCCTGCAAACAGGATGGCGTTCAAAACGCATTGCGGGCCAAGCTTCTCCCAGAAATGCGCCGCGCGCTGCCGCCACGGCCAGTCCTGCGGGCCGAGTGCGTTGAGCAGCTGCGCCTTGCGCTGCTGGTAGCCGGTCTGCCCGGTGATGTCGCGAATGAACTTGCGGCGATAGCTCAGCTGCGTGATCGGAAATGGCGCCGACAGCACGAGATCGGGATCGTCCTCCTGCTGGGTGCGCGCGTGGTGCTGCAAGTGATAGCGGCGATAGGCGCGCGTCTCGGCAAAAACGGGATAGGCGCAGAACCACTGGCTCAGCGTCAAATTGGTGTTCTCATCGGCGGAGAGACAACCATGCGCGCCGTCGTGCATGAGGATCGACAGGCCCAGCTGGCGCGAGCCGATGACGGCGACAGCGAAAATGTACGTCAGCGGATTGGGCCACCATGCGACGAGGGCGATGGCACCGGCAATCAGCGCCCAGGCATGCGCGATCAGTGCGACACCCTTCCACGTTACGCGCCGGCGCACGTCGACGAGCTGATCCTCGGTCAGGAAATCGCGGGCACGCATGCGAAGTGCGGTCATGGCCTAGCTCTCCTCATCCGAAGTGGTCGATGCGTCGCGGTCGTCGACGAGGCGCAGGCGCGCGGCGTCGCCGGCAGATTTCGCCTGCTCGCCAAGCACGCGCAGCATCTCGGCGCAGAGCTCATCCGGCGAGCGGCCCATGGCATAGCCTTCGAGGATAACGCCGATGGCGACGGCCCAGAACCGCCGCGAGCTCTCGTCGGGCGCGCGCGGGGAACGCCAGCCGTGGCGCGCGACCTGGCTCGCATAGGCGCGTGCGCCCTCGGCGTGCAGACGCTCGATGGTGCGCTCGACCAGCGGCGCGAGATCCGGGCGACGCCGCGTCAACGTCAACGCCTCGGCGAAGAAGGCCACCGAATCGCTCGCCGTCACCGTCTCGGCCAGCGCGTGGGTGTAGTCCCGCGGCGTGCGCGCCTTCAGCGCAGCCTGCTCGGTCGCGCGGGCGACGTACAGGAGCTCGCGGCAGGCGCATTCGACGAACAGCGCCTCCTTGGTGCGGAAAGTAGGTGATCTGGCTCGGAAATGCGTCCGCGGCGGCCGCGATGTCGGTGATCGAGGCGCCCGACAATCCCCGCTCCCGGAACAGCGGGCTGACCGCATCCAGCAGCAACGAGCGCATTTTGCGACCGGCCGAGCGTGTGGCGCGCGCCGCATGCTTGGGGTCGCCGGCGGCCGGCTCGGATGGGGCGCGGGCAGATTTGTCTGCCATGGGATCCTCCCGTTGATTTATTTGTATGCTATACAAACAAATAAATCAAGCCGAAGGGCCCCCAGCCTGGGCGCCAGAGGCGAAACCTGGCCCTCCAACCTTGCAAAGCCGGCCAAAATCCGTATAAGGCGCGCATCCGCAGACCCCGGCCGGGAGCTGAACGGACGGTCTCAACAAATCATTCGTGATTTTGGTGTGGCAGGGCCAGTCGGCCCGTCGTCCCGTGTTTCCGCCTTCTGAGCTTAATCCCAGAGTCCTTTCCGAAGGCCTCTTAAGGGCTTGACGCCGGGCGATGCGCCAACATGAGGAAAGGACTTCCATGGCTCTCTATGAGCATGTTTTTCTCGCGCGCCAAGACGCGAGCCCGCAGCAGGTCGAAGCGCTGACTGCGCAGATGACCGGTATCGTCGAGGGTCTCGGCGGCAAGGTCACCAAGACCGAGAACTGGGGCGTTCGCTCCCTCACCTACCGCATGAACAAGAACCGCAAGGCGCACTTCGTGCTGCTCAACATCGACGCGCCGTCCGCGGCGATCGCCGAGATCGAGCGCCAGGAGCGCATCAGCGAAGACGTGATCCGCTATCTCAGCGTCCGCGTCGAGGAGCTCGAGGAAGGCCCGTCCGCGATGATGCGCAAGGCTGATCGCGATCGCGAACGTGACGATCGTGGCGGCGGCTTCCGTGGCGACCGCGAGGGTGGTTTCCGTGGCGGCGATCGTGACGGTGGTGGCTTCCGCGGTGATCGCGGCCCGCGCCGTCCGCGCGAAGAAGCTGAAACCACGACGGATGGGGAGTAAGATCAATGGCTGAAGCTGGTGCACGCCGTCCGTTTTTCCGTCGTCGCAAGAGCTGCCCGTTCACGGGCGCCAATGCTCCGAAGATCGACTACAAGGACTCCAAGCTGCTGATGCGTTACGTCTCCGAGCGCGGCAAGATCGTGCCGAGCCGCATCACCGCGGTGTCCGCGAAGAAGCAGCGTGAGCTCGCCCGCGCCATCAAGCGCGCGCGCTTCCTGGGCCTGCTGCCCTACGTCATTCGCTAAGACGAATTCGGCCGGCGGCGACATCGCCGCCGGCCGCACTCTCGAAGTTTCATAAGGCTTCCGGGTCGTCCGGTCGCCGATGGTTGGGGCGAGATGCCTCTAACCGCTCGGAAGGAGCGGGACAGCTGATGATGGCCTTTGGACTGATAGCCCTGATCGCCGGCGCTGCGTCGGCCCTGATGTTCGCCTCGATCGTTTCGGGCGCGCTGATCTCGCTCGTCCTGTTCTATCTCGCACCACTGCCGCTGATGGTCGCCGCGATCGGCTGGGGACCGCTTTGCGCGAGCCTTGGCGGCATCGCCGCTGCGATCGGCCTCGGCGCCCTGTTCGGCCTGCCCTACTGCATCGCGTTCGCCGTCACCGTCGCGCTGCCGGCCTGGTGGCTCGGCCATCTCGTCCTGCTCAGCCGGCAGGTTGGACCTGTCACGCCGGACGCCGCGACCGAGCCGCCGGCCGAGCCTGGGCTCGAATGGTACCCGGTCGGCCGCATCCTGCTGTGGATCGCGGGCTTCGCCGCGCTGACCACGATCGCCGCCCTGCTCACGCTCGGCACCGACGCCGACACCATCATGGGCACCCTGCGGCGCGGCCTGATGCGCATCCTCCGCGCCACCGATCCGCAAGCCTCCGGCGAAGCCGACCAGTTCGTCGACGCACTGGTGCGCATCGCGCCGGCCGCCGCCACCATCGTCGCCATGATGACGCTGACCCTCAACCTCTGGCTCAGCGCCAGGGTGACGGCGACGTCGGGCCGGCTGCGCCGCCCCTGGCCGGATCTGATGACGGCCGAGCTGCCGCCGATGACGCTCGTGGCGCTCTGCATCGCGCTCGCTTTCTGCTTCACCGGCGGGCTGCTGGCGATCGTCGCGCAGATCACCACGGCGGCGCTGATGATGGGCTATGCGCTGACCGGCTTTGCCGTGCTGCATACGCTGACGCTCGCGCTGAAGAGCCGCACGTTCTGGCTCGGCTCGACCTACGCCGTCGTCGTCGTGTTCGGATGGCCTGTCATCGCGATGGTGATCCTGGGCCTTGCGGACGCCGTGTTCGGCTTCCGCGAGCGCTTCCTGCGCAGCCGCCAGCCGCCGCCGCTCCCGACCCCTTAAGTCCACCCCTGAAACCCAGAACTCACAGAGCACTTCAAAGGAGAACGAATATGGAAGTCATTTTGCTGGAACGCGTGAACAAGCTCGGCCAGATGGGCGAAGTCGTGAAGGTTCGCGACGGCTACGCCCGTAATTTCCTGCTCAAGCGCGGCAAGGCGCTGCGCGCCACCGCCGACAACCGCGCCAAGTACGACGGCATGAAGGCCGACCTCGAGGCCCGCAACCTCGCGTCCAAGGCCGAGGCGTCCAAGGTCGCCGAGAAGATCCAGGGCAAGAACATCATCGTGATCCGCCAGGCCTCGGAAGCCGGCCAGCTGTTCGGCTCGGTCAACGTGCGTGACATCGTCGTCGCGTTCGAAGCCGACGGCATCTCGCTCGCTCGCCCGCAGATCCAGCTCGACGCACCGATCAAGACCATCGGCAAGCACACCATCACCGTCGCCGTTCACCCCGAGGTCGAGGTCGAGATCACCGTCACGGTTGCGCGCAGCCAGGACGAGGCCGAGCGCATCAACCGCGGCGAGGACATCTCGACCCGCAACGAGGACCGCGATGCGGCCGCCGAGGCGATCGCCGCCGCCGGCGAGTTCTTCGATCCGGAAGCCCAGCACGACGACGTCGAGCCGGCCCCGGCTGCGGAAGAGACCGAGAAGTAACTCCAACGTCGTCATTCCGATGGTCCGAAGGACCAGACCCGGAATCTCGAGATTCCGGGTCCAGCGCCGATGCGCTGTCCCGGAATGACGAAGACAAATCAAAAGCCCGGTCGCTTCAAGCGGCCGGGCTTTTCGTTTTGGCGGCGACGTCCTCGCTCGCATCGCGATCGAACGAGCGCCGTTGCCGTGTGCTTCTCGACTCCGTCGCTGACACAGAACACGTCGGCCGCCACCACCGAGACCTGGCGTCCTGGCTTGATCACCCTTGCCCGGCAGATCAGCTTCTCGCCGACAGCGGGCGACAACAAATTGAGCTTGTATTCCGCCGTCAGCGCCGGCTGGCCGCGCGAAGTGGCGGCCGCGATCGTCGTGGCGTTGTCGACCAAAAAGGCGGTGACGCCGCCGTGGAAAAAGCCGTGCTGCTGGAGCAGTTCCGGCCTGCGCTCCACCGCGATCGTGCAGGTGCCGCGCGACAATTCCGAGAGCTCGGCACCGACGAGGTTCATAAAGCCTTGGCGGCCGACATTGGCATGGATGCGCTCGGCTACGGCCGCAAATTCCGGATCCGCTTCGGCTCGCATGACATCTCTCCCTATTGCTTGTTGATGCGATCGGCCGGCCGCAGCGCTCGGATGGCGCAGGCGACCAGCGTGTCGGCTTCGCTCCGCGGATCGGCACGATCGCGGCCCGACAGGAAGGCGCGGCATAAGATCTGCGCCGGGCCGATGAGCTGGCTGATGAACGTCACTGGCGTCATCGGCAGGAGCTCGCCGCCGGCAACCAGCGGCGCGCGCCAGCGTTCGATGCCTTCGGCAAGGCGCGCATTCTGTGCGCGCTGGGCGTCGCGGACGTCCTCGCCCCATTCGCTGCGCGAGATCTCGAAGAGATAGCGGGCCTCGCGCCGGCTCGAGACGACCCAGTCGAGATGCGCCCGGATCAGGCGATCGATGCCCTGTTCGGCGTCGGACACGGGATCGAGCGCGGCCAGCACTGCGGCGTGATAATGCCGCAGCACCTCCAGGAACAGCGCGCCGGCCAGCTCCTTCTTCGACCCGAAGGCATGAAAGAAGCTGCCGTTGGAGGCGCGCGCCTTGGCGCGGATCGCAGCCACCGTCGCAGCTTCGAAGCCGACGCGGTCGAACACGAACAGCCCCGCCGCCAACAGGTCGTCACGCACGCTCGTCGTCATCGCGCCTCCTAGAGTATCACTCTAGAGTACTGCTCCAATCGCGGTCAAGACGATGCGAAGGCCGCGGCGAGCGCGACCTTCGCAACTTGATCTGAGAATGCGGGTTGGCTTAGCGCGAAATCGGCGGTGCTGGCGGTCCCGATGACTCCGCCGGCGGCGGGGCCGCAGCGGTCGTGGGCGGCGCCGGCTCCTGCGGCTTGACCGCCGGCTCGGAGCTTGCGGCAGGCGCGGCAGGCTTGGGAGCCGCCTCTTCCGCCGCCTTGGGCGCGGCCGGCTCGGCGGGCTTCGTGGCGGCCGCCGGCGGGGCCGGCGTCACCTGCGGCACAGGATCGGGCCGCAGCGCCGGAGCCTCGCTGCCGCGCGGCTCGACCCTGGCGCTCTCCGGCTTCGGCTCGGCGGGTTTCTCTGAGGCCTTGGCGCTGTCGGGCTTGGCTTCGTCGCGACCGGGCTCGACCTTGGCGGTGTCGGGCTTGGGCTCGCTCTTCCTGTCGTCAGCGGCCGGCGCGGCGGCATCGACCTTCGGCGCCTCTTCGGTCTCGGGCTTGCCGCGCTTGCTGAGACGCTTGGCCTTGCGGCCCTCCGGCGTGGCTTGCCCCTCGGGCTTCGCGCCTTCCTTTACCCCCTCCTCGCTCGGCCGCGCCGCGCGCTTCTGGCGCGCGCCCTCGGCGGCTGGGGCGGCAGCTTCGCCTTCCGGCTTGGCGGCCTCCTGGGAGCGCTGGCGACGGCCCTGATGCTCAGGCGACTGCGCAGGATTGGTGCTCGCCTCCTTGTCCTTGGCGCCGTCCTTCTTGTCCTTGCCGTCCTTGGCCTGGTAGCGGGTGTCGGTGGCGCCGTTCGAAACGAGGTAGGAGGCCAGCACGCCGGCCATGTCGGAGCTGGTCGTGTAGTGCTGACGCAGGAAACCCGGGAGCGAGCCCGGCGCGACAGTCTTCAGCAGCCCCCTCGGGCTCTTGTGGCAGGCACTGCAGGTCTGCGCGAAGAGCTGGGATGGGGCCTTGCCGGCCTCGAGGTTCGTCGCCTGTGCCAGAACGGCATCGGCCGCACCGAAGCCGATCAGAAGCACTACCGTCGCGAGGCTGAGCGCTCGGCTCGACATTCCCATCATCTCCGTTGAATTTCCGCGAATGCAGCCGGCATCCCGGCGCGGCGGCGGTCACCTTTTACCGGATTGAGCCACGAATGGAAGCAGGGTCCGCGCGCAAGGATGTGATTAAGCGCTTTTGGAATATCGGCATTGAATACAGCGCAATAGCGGGAGCGGAATACCCTCCCTAGATTTAGATGCAAACGCATAGGAACCTGAGCGGGACCTGAGCGTCTGATGTGAAAGCCGGGTTGGTCGCATCTCTTCGGGTTTGCTCGAGAGGAAGGTGTCGATGGACCGTTTGTTGCGTCAATTCCTGTCTCAATTCATTCGCCGCGGGTCGATGACGGTGACCACGGCGAAGGGGTCGAAGTTCACCGTCGGCGACGGCTCAGGCGAACCGATCGCAGTCCGTTTCGTGACTGCGGACGCGGAACGGAAGATCCTCATCAATCCCGAGCTCGGGCTTGGCGAGGCCTATATGGATGGCGAGTTCGTCGTCGAGCGCGGCACCATAGCTGATGCCCTCGCGATCCTGCTCGATCAACCCGACCTGTTGCCGCAGTGGGCAAAACCCTGGTGGCACCTGCGCTATCTGACGCGGCATCTGAAGCAGTTCAATCCGCGCGCGCGCTCGCGTCGCAATGTCGCGCATCACTACGATCTCGACGCCCGGCTCTATTCGCTCTTCCTCGACGCCGACAAGCAATATAGCTGCGCCTATTTCGAGACGCCGGAGAGCACCCTCGACGACGCGCAGCTCGCCAAGAAGCGCCACATCGCCGCAAAGCTTCGCGTCAAGGGCGGCGAGCGCGTGCTCGACATCGGCTCGGGCTGGGGCGGGCTCGGGCTCTATCTCGCCGAGACCGCAGGCGCCGACGTCACCGGCATCACGCTGTCGTCAGAGCAGTTGCAGCTCGCCAATGCGCGCGCGGCCGAAAAGGGCCTGACCCGATCGGCCAAATTCCTGCTCCAGGACTATCGCGACATTGACGGGCCGTTCGACCGGATCGTCTCGGTCGGCATGTTGGAGCATGTCGGCGTCAGGTTCTACGACGCCTACTTCCAGCGCTGCGCCGAACTCCTGAACGAGGACGGCGTCATGATGCTGCACTCGATCGGCCGTTCACAGGGCCCGGATTCGACCAATCCCTGGATCGCCAAGTACATCTTCCCGGGCGGTTACATCCCCGCTCTGTCCGAAGTGCTGCCGGCGATCGAGCGTGCTGGCCTCCTGGTCTGCGACATCGAGATCCTGCGGCTGCATTACGCCGAGACGCTGAAGGCCTGGCGGGAGCGCTTCATGGCGCGGCGCGAGGAGGCCGTGCAGCTTTACGACGAGCGCTTCGCCCTGATGTGGGAATTTTATCTGGCGGCCAGCGAGATGACGTTCCGCAAGCAGCACATGATGAACTTCCAGATCCAGCTCACCAAGCGTCAGGGCGTGGTGCCAATCACCCGTGACTACGTCGCGCACGAAGAAGCCCGCCTCCGGGCCATCGAAGGCGGCGCCAAGCCACGGCTGAAGCTGGCCGGTGAATAGAGGCTAGTGGCGCGAGGTTGAAATCGGAGAAGAGCGGAAAGACGCCGTTAACGCCAACTGCGCCCGCAGTTCCGCCAGGATCTCGGGCGCGACCGGCTGGCGGCGGACTTCGGGGCGCTCGGCATGCTGCATGGCCGCGATCAGCCCGGACAGCCAGAGCCGGCTGCCTGCCTCGCTTCGCCATATCCCGTGCTGCCGTTCTGGCCGCATCGCCTGCCTCGTCCCCCTGATGGCGGGTTACCGGGGACAATCCCCTGTCCGCCCGTCCGTTCCGGCTCTACCCCCGAAAGAATCCGGGGAGATGTGATCTGCTTCACATAAGTCTGGTCGGGCCTGGCTTAGACCGTCGCCATGAGCAAAGAGACCCAAACCTCATTCGACGTGCAGGACGACCTCCGCACCGATTACGCCCTGATCGCTACCGGCGTCGGGGCGGCCCTGGTTGCACTGGTCTACCTCCTGCTGGTCTGAGCCCGAGCCGAAAGCGGCCAGCGCGCGTCATTTCGCGCGCTCTTCATACGTCTGCACCCCAATCCATTAGGTTCACTGTTTCAGTATTTTTCCGCGGCACAGTCGCGGCCGCTTCCAGGCCGGGGTGAGTTCCGCAAAAATCCGTCAAGCGCGGCGCATGCTGCGGCTGCTAATCATCCACCATTTTAACTGAGCGGTTGATAGCGGTCAGCTTTTGCTTCCGCTTTGGGCGCAGGCGGCGCTTTATCCCGGCCCCGCATCCGCCCAAGAAAATTGCTAAGCACGTCCGACCATGGCCCTGACTGATTCGAACGTTCTCAAACTCGCGCCTGACGCAGGAACTCCGACCTATCGGAGCGCGCCGCACAATATCGAGGCGGAACAGAGCCTTCTGGGCGCCATCCTGGTCAACAACGATGCCTTCTACCGCGTCTCCGACTTCCTGGAGGCGAAACATTTCTTCGAGCCGCTGCACCAGACCATCTTCGACACCGCCGGCAGCCTGATCCGGATGGGCAAGATCGCCACGCCCGTCACGCTGAAGACGTTCCTGCCCGCCGATACCGATGTCGGCGGCATGACCATCGGGCAATATCTGGCGCGCCTCGCTGCCGAAGCGACCACCATCATCAACGCGCAGGACTACGGTCGCACCGTCTACGACCTGTCGCTCAGGCGCGACCTGATCGGCATCGGCGAGGACATGGTCAATGTGGCCTATGACGCCCCGGTCGATTTCCAGCCGCGCGCGCAGATCGAGGACGCCGAGCGAAAGCTGTACGAACTCGCCGAGTCCGGCCGCTATGACGGCGGCTTCCAGAAATTCTCGCAGGCGTTGGCGGTCGCGGTCGATCTCGCGGCAAAGGCGTTCCAGCGCGACGGAAAGCTGTCGGGCATCTCGACGGGTATGCGCGACCTCGACACCAAGATGGGCGGCCTGCAGCACTCCGATCTCATCATCGTCGCGGGACGTCCCGGCATGGGCAAGACGTCACTGGCGACCAACATCGCCTACAATGTCGCACGCGCCTACGTTCCGGAACTCCAGGCCGACGGCACCACGAAGGCCGCCAATGGCGGCGTAATCGGCTTCTTCTCCTGCGAAATGTCGGCCGACCAGCTCGCCACGCGTATCGTGGCCGAGCGCACCGGCGTTCCCTCCTCCCACATCCGCCGCGGCGGCATCTCGGAAGCCGATTTCGAGAAGATCCGGGAGGTCTCGATTGAGCTGCAATCGCTTCCTTTCTATGTCGACGCGACTGGTGGCCTGTCGATCGCGCAGCTGATGGCGCGCGCGCGCCGCCTGAAGCGTCAGAAGGGCCTCGACCTGCTCGTGATCGACTACATCCAGCTGCTCTCGGGGTCCGGCAAGCGCGCCAGCGACAGCCGCGTGCAGGAAATCACGGAGATCACGACCAGCCTCAAGGCGCTGGCGAAGGAACTCAACGTCCCCGTGATCGCGCTGTCGCAGCTCTCGCGTCAGGTCGAATCCCGCGACGACAAACGGCCGCAACTCTCCGACTTGCGTGAATCCGGATCGATCGAGCAGGACGCCGACGTCGTGCTGTTCGTGTACCGCGAGGAATATTACCTCGCGATGAAGGAGCCCCGCCCGGGCACGCCTGAACACGAGAAGTGGCAGCTTGACATGAGTCTTGCGCACGGAAAAGCCGAGGTCATCATCGGCAAGCAGCGCCACGGCCCGACAGGCACCGTCGATCTGGCGTTCGAAGCCTCGGTCACGCGGTTCGGTGACCTCGCGCCCGACAGCCAGATGCCGGCTCGCAGCAGCAACGACTACTGAGTTCCTTGAACCAGACCTGCCTCTTGCGTAAAACGGCGCCATGACAATGGCGTCCGACCCGAAAATGAACCCGCAATCCGGCCTTCTCTCAGCGGAGGCCAACCATGCCGCCGCGCTCGCAGCCTATGGCGGCGTGCTCACCGTCGACCTCGACGCCATCATTGCCAACTGGCGCAAGCTCGAGAAGACGGCGGTGCCGGCCGAATGCGCGGCGGTGATCAAGGCCGATGCCTATGGCTGCGGCGCCGCGCAGGTCGCGCGTGCCCTCCACAAGGCCGGCTGCAAGACCTTCTTCGTCGCCACCATCGAGGAGGCGCGCAAGGTGCGCGCCGCCGTACCGGAGCCGACCATCTACGTGCTCGGCGGCTATTTCCAGAACACCGGCGAGCACTACGCCCAGATCAATTGCCGTCCGGTGATCGGCGATCTCAACGAGCTCGCCGAATGGGACGTGTTCTGCCGCCGCACCGGCTGGAACGGAGGCGCCGCTGTTCACATCGACACCGGCATGAACCGGCTCGGGCTGACGCTTGCGGAAGCACAGGCCATCATCCCCCGCATCAATGCCGGCGACCACGGCATCACGCTGGTGATGAGCCATCTGGTCTCGGCCGAGCAGCTCAACAGCCCCGTCAATGCCAAACAGCTCGCTTCCTTCCGCGGCATCGCCAGCGAATTCTCCGGCGTGCCGGCGGCGCTCGCCAATTCGTCCGGAATCTTCCTCGGGGCGCCGTTCCAGTTCGACCTGGTGCGGCCGGGCGCCGCGCTCTACGGCGTCAACCCGACGCCGGAGGCCGATAATCCGATGCAGCCGGTGGTCGACCTCAAGGCGCGCATCGTGCAGATCCGCAATGTCGAGCGCGGCGAGAGCGTCGGCTATGGCGGCACCTGGACCGCGCGCCGGCCGACAAAGCTTGCAATCATCGCGGTCGGCTATGCCGACGGCTATTTCCGCGCCGCCAGTTCAAACGACGGCACGCGCGGCGCAGAGGTGATCGTTGCCGGCAAACGCTGCCCGGTGGCAGGCCGCGTCTCCATGGACCTGATCGCGATCGACATCACCGATCTGCCGCCGAACGCGGCACGGCGCGGCCACCTGGTGACGCTGATCGGCGAAGGCATCACCGTCGACGAGCTCGCGCATCATTTCGGCACGATCGGCTATGAGGTGCTGACCAGCCTCGGCCACCGCTATGCCCGCGTCTACAAGGGCGGCAATGTGGCGGAGCCGCTGGCAAAGCCGGCAGCCGAGCAGCCGTCCTCTCCGCCGCCGGTCGAGCAGCCGGCGAGCCCGCCGCCGCTGCCGAGCTAAGCCGTCAGCCGCCTACTTCTTCTTCCTGTTGTCCAGCGCCGCCTTGCAGGTCGCGCTGAGCTGGTCGCGCTTGCCGTTGAGGCAGGCGACGATGCCGCCGCCCGGCGCAATGCCGGCACAGAACTTGTCGTAATCCGCCTTGCACGCACCGCGTGGATCGGACGATTGTGCCGAAGCCGCTCCGGAGATCGCGGCAACGACGACGAGAGCAGCAAAGTTCAACTTGGACATTGTATCTCCGGTGACGGAAGGCGGGAGCCGCTAGCTCTACATGAAGATCGCGACATTCAACATCAACAACATCAACCGCCGCCTGCCCAATCTGCTGGCATGGATGCGCGCGGCAAAGCCAGATGTCGTCGCGCTCCAGGAATTGAAGGCAAGTGATGGCGAATTTCCGGCGGCAGCCATCGAAAAGGCCGGCTACGGCGCAGTATGGCGTGGACAAAAAACCTGGAACGGCGTTGCCATCCTCGCCCGCGATGCCGAGCCCATTCTCACCCGCGACCACCTGCCCGGCGGCAGCGACGATCACGAGGCGCGCTACATCGAGGCCGCCGTGCGCGGCATCATCGTCACCAGCATCTACCTGCCCAACGGCAACCCCCAGCCGGGGCCGAAATTCGACTACAAGCTCGACTGGTTCGCGCGCCTGAAGCGCCACGCCAAGACCTTCATCAAGCAGGATCTGCCCGTGGTGCTCGCCGGCGACTACAACGTGGCGCCGACGGCGATCGACATTTATCCGACGAGGTCCTGGGACAAGGATGCGCTGATCCAGCCGAAGAGCCGCGCGGCATTTGCCTCGCTGGTCGCGCAAGGCTGGGGCGACGCGATCCGCGAGCTTCATCCGGACAAGCGCATCTACACTTTCTGGGACTATAAGCGGAACCGCTGGCCGCGCGATGCGGGCCTGCGGCTCGATCATCTGCTGCTCAGCCCTGCCCTTATTTCACGCCTGGCCAAGGCCGGCGTCGACAAGAAGGTGCGCGGCGAGGACGGCGCAAGCGATCACGCGCCGGCCTGGATCGTCCTGCGCTAGATCAGCGCCCGTAATACTCCTGCACCGTGTCCCACGCCGCCTTTTGCAACAGTTGCGCCGTCTCCGGATCCAGCCCCATCGTGTAGGAATTGCCGACCGGCGTGCGACCTGTCAGCGCGGCGAGCGTCGTGCATGCCGCCAGATACGTGCCGGCCGGACTCGGATGCCGCTTGTCCGGCGCATAGAGATTGAGCTCGGGCTGAAGCTTGCGGACGCGCGCAAACGCAAGACCCGCGGGAATGACGAGCGCATCATTGGCATTGCCGGCGAGCGTATAGGCCTCGGCCAGTCCTTCCGTCATCTCCGGCTTGTCGGCGTAGGCCCAGGACATGAACAGCACCGGCCGCATGTCGTGGGCGCGGACGATCTCGCTGTCCTTCTTGGCGAAGGCGACGAAGGCATCTTTCAATTGCGGATGGATCGGGCACTGACTGCAATCCATCATCACAACCGCTTCGAACTGCCTGCCGGGCTTGTTGAAGACCACGACGTTCTGCTCGTCGAAGGAGTAGGCGCCGATGCCGCCCGGCCGCAGCAGATTGTCCATGTCGTGCCAGTCGAGGCCGGAGCCGCCGATCGTGACCATGGTGTTGCGATACGCCGCCTTGTTGGCCGCATCCGCAGCCCGCTCCATGAAGGAGAGATGCCAAGGCATGCCGTTGTTGTAATAGAAGAAGCTGTTCCCGACGAACAGCGCCGCCTTGGGGAAGTCAGGTCCGAGCGTCGTGACCTTCGGCCTGGTCTGCGCCTGCGCCGCGTTGAAGCTGACTACAACTCCCAGACACATTGCGAGCATCGCTCGCGTCAAAAGACGCATCATGGGTTTCCTCGCCTTTTCTTCTCACCGAGGCCGGAAACAGATCAGCTTTCTCCGCCAGCCTCAAGAGGACGGGAGGCGGCATCCTCACCACAAATTCCTGCCGTCGATCATGTTCACCGATACCGCGTCGAGGTCGAAATCGTCGAACAGGCGCGCGTTCACCGCGACCTTGGGGTTGTCGAAGTCAGGCTTGCCGGTCGACCAGTCCGGCGACTCCGAATAGGTGCCGCAGCCGCAGCTCGCACAGAAATGGTGTTTGACGGTGCGGCTGCCCCAGAGATAGGTCGTGACGTTTTCCGGCGGCGACAGCAGACGAAACTGCTCCGGCTTGTAATAGGCCCACAGCGCGCCGCGCTTGGCGCAGAGCGAACAGGTGCAGCGCGTCACGCTGGAGGGCGCCTCCGTCACCTCGAACACCGTTTCACCGCAATGACAGCTCGCCTCGATCGGCATGACCACCTCTCCGTTTTGTCAGGAGATGGTCGTAGCCGGCCCCTGCTGCCAACATGCTGTCAGCAGCGCAATTCCCTCACGGAGTCTCGTTCGCGGAGAGGCGCCTGGCATTCGCGGCCACATGCTCACGATAGCGCCGGACGATGGCGGCCGGCGTTGCCCCCGCAAGCAGGCCCGCGGCGGCCTCGAAGGCTGCAGCGATCTTCTCGCTCACCATCAGCACGGCCTCCTGCCCGGCGGCCTCATCGCCCTGGCTGAGCTTCTCGCAGCGCAGCCGCACCACTTCACTCGCTTCGACCGCGAGCATCGCGCCGGCGTACCAGGGAAAACCGTTGTCGGACCCGCTGAGCACGGCATGGCGGTCGAGCGCGGAGAAGGAATGGTGATCGGGCATCGCGGACCTCAAATTCTCTAGGCGAACGCTCCGATCAATACGCTTCAAATTCTAAGGACCAGGCCGCCGAGCGGGTCGGATTGGCGGTTCCTGCAACACCGCCGATTAACCAAGAGGCGATGTCGATGCGGCTGGGCACGGTTGCCGGCCACGGGCTACATTCGTCCGATTCCCGGAGCCCCGCCCTTGGCCTTCCTCTTCGTCCTCACCGTCGGCCTCGTCGCCGGCACCATCTCAGGCATCGTCGGCACCGGCTCGTCGATCATGCTGATGCCGGTGCTGGTCTACGCCTATGGGCCAAAGGAAGCCGTGCCGATCATGGCGGTCGCCTCCGTGATGGCGAATTTCTCGCGGATCCTGGCCTGGTGGCGCGAGGTCGACTGGCGGGCCTGCGCGGCCTATTCGGTGACGGGTGTTCCGGCCGCAGCGCTTGGCGCGCGCACGCTGCTGGCGCTGCCCTCGCACACTGTCGAACTTGCCATCGGCATCTTCCTGATCGCGATGGTGCCGGTCCGGCACTGGCTGGCGCGGCACGACCTCAAGGCCAATCTCTGGCATCTTGCGATCGGCGGCGCGATCATCGGCTATCTCACCGGCATCGTGGTCTCGACCGGGCCGCTCAGCGTGCCGCTGTTCCTGTTCTACGGCCTGTCCAAGGGTGCCTTTCTCGCCACCGAGGCGGCCGCCTCGCTCGGCCTCTACTTCGCGAAGTCCGTGACCTTCGAGCGCTTCGGCGCACTGACGAGCGATGTGTTCATCAAAGGTCTGATCGCAGGATCGTCATTGATGGCCGGCGCCTTCATCGCAAAGCGTTTCGTGCTGCATCTGAAGCCCGAGATGTTCCGCCTGCTGATGGACGCGATCATGATCGCGGCCGGGGTCTCGATGTTCTGGAACGCGACACAGCCGTAGCCGCACAGCGCTCAGGCGGCAAATTCGGGCGCGATCGACGGGCTGTCGATGACGACGCGGCTCCCAGCCGCCTGTCCCTCGAGCCATTGCAGCACGGCCGCGAGCGGTTGCGGCCGATGATAGTGATAACCCTGCCCGAGCATCACACCCATCTCGCGCATGGCGTCAGCTTGCTCGGGCCGCTCGATACCTTCCGCGACAAGCGTCAGCCCCAGCGTGCCGGCGAGCGAGGCGATGACGCCAACGATCGCCTTGTCTTCCGCGCTGTCCGGAATCTCGCTGATGAAGGCCTTGTCGATCTTGACCTTGTCGAGCGGGAAACGCCTGAGATGGGCGAGCGAGCTGTAGCCCGTGCCGAAATCGTCGAGCGCGATGGTGGCGCCGAGGCGCCGCAGGCGGTGCAACGTCTCGGACGCGCTGGCGATGTTGTTGATCAGCGAACCCTCGGTGATCTCAAGCTCGAGCGACGATGCCGCGACGCCGAAGCGCTGGCAGGTCTCGCGCAGCTCGGCGGCAAGCGAATGGTCGGCGAGCTCGGACGGCGGCAGGTTGATCGCGATCCGGATATCCGGCCTGCCGGCGGCAGCCAGATGTCGCAGCGCGCGGCAGGCATCGGTCAGCACATAGCGCGTCAGCCGTGCATTGTTGCCGCTGCGCTCGATCAGCGACAGGAATTCGCCGGGACCGATCACGCCATATTCAGGGTGGCGCCAACGAATGAGCGCCTCCAGGCCGACGACGCCCTGGCTGTCGAGGTCGACCTGGCTTTGATACCAGACCTCGAACTGGCCCTCGGCGAAGCCTGTGGGAATGGCAAGCTCGAGCTCCCTGCGACGGCGGTAGTCGCGCTGGAGCGCCTCGTTCAGCACCGCGACGGTGCCGGGCGCCTTGGTCTTGGCATGGTAGAGCGCGATGTCGGCGAGCGCCGGCAGGTGCGATAGCTCGGGATCGTCGGCGCGGCGCACGGCAAGACCGATGCTGGCCCGCGGCACGACCTGCTTGTCGTGAAGCCGGATCGGCTCGGAAATCGCGGCCAGCAGATGGCGCGCGAAGGCCTGCGCGGTCGCTTCGTTGCTGACTTCGGGGCGGATCACGACGAATTCGTCGCCGCCGAGCCGCGCCACCCAATCCTGCGGCTCGACCGCCTCGCGGAGACGCCCGGAAATGTGGACCAGGAACTTGTCGCCGGCATCATGACCGAAAGTGTCGTTGATGCCCTTGAAGTCGTCCAGATCGATGAAGCAGAAGGCGATCAGGGAATCCGGCGAGCCTGCATCGCCGCTCAAGGTCACCAGGCGCTCGGACAGCGAGCGCCGATTGGGCAGGCTCGTGAGCGGGTCGTGCGACGCCATGTGCCCGAGCCGGTCGAGCGCACCTGACGTCGTGTGCTGCATCGCGTTGAAGGCGTGCGCGAGCTGGCCGAATTCGTTCGACGATGTGATGTCCGCCGGATAGGCGCGACCATCCCGCTTGCTGCGCTGGATCGCAGACATGATTGCGTCAAGCGGCTTGCCGATGAAGATGTTCGCCGATATCCGCATTGCGACCACGGTCGCAAGCGTTGCGAGCAGGCCGACGATCAGCAGCCGCATCAGACGGCTGCCCGTGTCGGCGTAGACTGTCGCGTAGGAATAGGCGATCGCAATGCGGCCGGCCTGCACGGCCATGTTGCCGTTGCTGTAGTTGATCGGACGCGACACCTCCGCGACCGCCTGCCCGGAGGGGCGCGCCACCACGCGGGCGATCGCAACGCCGGTGTCGTCATAGACGGCCGCCGCAGCGATGGTCTCGTCGTGCATGATCTCATTGAGCACGTTCGTGACCTGGTCGTAACGCATCTTCCAGAGCGGCTCGGCGATCAGCTCGGCGCGGCTCTCGGCCGTGCGGGCAATGCGCGCGTCGAGCTGCCTGATCTGCGACCAGAAGCTGGATGCCTCGACGCCGGCGGAGGCGAGCAACTGCACCACCAGCAGCACCGGCACGGTGGCCCAGATCATCGCGCGGACCACCGAGCGCGAGCGCGACGGCGCCGCCGCCTGCTGCTTGCGATCTGGATCGGTCATGTCGTCACCGTTTCGCATCAGTCAGCGATGCCTTCCGGCAGCGTCAGCGAAGAAATCAGCGCATCGACGGAGAAATCGTACTGGCCGCAGCGCCCTGCCCTCGCCCTGAAACGCGCGAAATCGATCCGATCGAAGGCGCGCGTCTTGATGAGGTCTCCGACCGCAGCGAGATTGTCGCGGGTGATCGCGGATGTCTTGGCCTCGACGCGGGGCGATGTGGCCGCGAAATCGCAGCCATCGGCGTAGTCGCGGAGCAGGACGATCGACCAGCCGCCGAGCAGGAAGTGGCCGCCGTCGGTCAGGAGCAGACGGCCGGCCCTGATCTCGCGCAGTGCATCCTCCGACCAGTTGAGGCCGACCACCTGAATATTCCGACCGGGCATGAGGCCGGCAGCGGTCGCCGCGCGAAGCGCGCCGAGCGCCATCGGATCGTTTCCGGCCCAGATTCCGGCGGGCCGAATCTCCTTGCGCGCGGCCCAGCTCAGATAATTCGCCGTGACCTGCTCGGCCTCCGACTGCGTCCAGTTGGCGAACAGCATCCGGTCCACCACCACGTCGGGCGCGGCCGCCACCGCAAGCTGGAGCCCGGCGTTGCGCGCGATCGAGGCGGGCGTGATCTCGTCGCCACCGATGCCGAGAATGTGGATCTTGCCGTCCGGGCTCTGCCATTTCTCGGCACGCGCCGCGCTGATCAGCGCATTCGCCATCCGCGCGCCCGCGGTCTGAAGATCGGTCGTGATGTCGCCGAGCCAGGTCTTGAGCGTCTGGCGCGGCGGTCCGAGCCGCGCCGCATCCTCGCCGATCAGCGTGTTCGAGAGCAGCAGTGTCTTGACGCCCGCGACCTCGGCCGCTTCCAGGATCGGAACGGCGGCGGATTCCTCGTTCGAGAGAATGAGGAAGTCGGGCTTGTCGGGACGTGCCACGACGCCAAACCCCAGTTCCTGCATGGTGCGGTAGTTGCGCTCGCTGGTCAGCACCTCGACATGCGCATCAAGCTTGCGGCCGGCGGCCTGCATGGTCTGCGCGACCATGTCCCAATAGACCTCGCCGGTCTTGCCGGGATTCACGAAGACGATGTTGAGGGATTTGGCGTCAGCCGCGACGACACGGCCGGCAGGCGCCAGGACGCCGCAGGCCATGCCCACGGCGAGCAATATCCGCAAAAATATCGTCATTGGTCTCGTCACCCCGTACTGGTTCCGAAACTGGACCGTTGTCCGCTAACATTTGGCAAAGCCCGGTGCGGCGCTGCGGCCTAGAACTAACAAAGGGTGTACTGGTTGCGTTGAATTGCGATATTGGGCGCGCGGGCGATCGGCCTCGCGGCCCGCCATTCCGTGCTATCAGCTGACATCAAGACCCCCGACTCAACTGTCCCCATGGCCAAGAACACGCTTTCCTTCGTCTGCCAGAACTGCGGCGCGGCCTATAACCGCTGGCAGGGCAAGTGCGAGTCCTGCGGCGAGTGGAATACGCTCGCCGAGGAGGACACGAGCGGCAGCGTGCCGGTCTCGATCCGCTCCAAGCGCAAGGGCCGGACCTTTGCGCTGGAGAGCCTTGCCGGCAAGAGCCCGGACGCGCCGCGCCTGTCCTCGGGGATGACCGAGCTCGACCGCGTCACCGGCGGCGGCTTCGTCCGCGGCTCGGTGCTCCTCGTCGGCGGTGATCCCGGCATCGGCAAGTCGACGCTGCTGACGCAGGCGACCAGTCTGATGGCGCGCGCCGGGCATCGGATCGTCTACATCTCCGGCGAAGAAGCCATCGCCCAGGTGCGGCTGCGTGCCGAGCGGCTCGGCCTGTCGGACGCGCCGGTGCAGCTTGCGGCCGAGACCTCGGTCGAGGACATCGTCTCGACGCTGTCGGAGGGCGCGGTTCCCCGCCTGATCGTGATCGACTCGATCCAGACCATGTGGACCGACACCGTGGAATCCGCGCCCGGCACCGTCACGCAGGTGCGCGCTTCGGCGCAGGCGTTGATCCGTTTCGCCAAGAAAACCGGCGCCGCCATCATCCTGGTCGGCCACGTCACCAAGGACGGCCAGATCGCAGGCCCCCGCGTGGTCGAGCACATGGTCGATGCCGTGATGTCGTTCGAGGGCGAAGGCTCGCAGCAATTCCGCATCCTGCGCGCCGTCAAGAACCGCTTCGGGCCAACCGACGAGATCGGCGTGTTCGAGATGACCGGCCTTGGTCTGCGCGAGGTCACCAATCCCTCCGAACTGTTCCTGTCGGAGCGCGATCTCGGCACGCCGGGCACCGCGGTGTTTGCGGGCATCGAGGGCACAAGGCCGGTCCTGGTCGAATTGCAGGCACTGGTCGCACCAACCTCGCTCGGCACCCCGCGCCGCGCCGTGGTCGGCTGGGACCCGAGCCGGCTCTCGATGGTGCTGGCGGTGCTGGAAGCCCATTGCGGGGTCAAGCTGTCCGGCCATGACGTCTATCTGAACGTCGCCGGCGGCTTGCGCATCCACGAGCCGGCGGCCGACCTCGCCGCGGCGGCGGCACTGGTTTCGTCCCTGGTTAATGCGCAGTTACCCACGGATGCAGTCTATTTCGGCGAGATTTCGCTCTCAGGCGTGGTCCGTCCGGTGGCGCAGACCCCGGCCCGGCTGAAGGAAGCGGCAAAACTCGGCTTCCAGCGCGCCGTGCTGCCGGAATCGGCCCGGGGCGAAGCCGGCGGCGACGCCGGACTGTCGCTCAACGCGGTGAACAGCCTGACGACTTTGGTGGCCGAGATCGCCGCTCGCGGCTCCCGTCGGGGCGAATCCGGCGGATCGGCAGAGAAAAATGCCACACCGGCAAGATTCCGCCGCGGAGAGGGGTAGCCGGAGGTGACGTCCCCGGCCCCCGCCGCTATACAGCCGTCACAAAAGCAGCATGGGATTGCGTGGTTGCGGCCTTGCCGGGAACGCCGTCTGCCCCTCTTTTAGGGCAGCGGCCAAACACCGATTCGCTGAGCACCTTTGAGAGTACGAGCGGACCAGACCAGCCGATGCCAGTAACACTCCTCGACCTGATCCTGCTCGGTGTGATGCTGATCTCGGGCCTGCTTGCCATGGTCCGCGGCTTCATGCGCGAAATCCTGTCGATCGCAGCCTGGGGCGCGGCCGCGATCGTGACGCTGTACTCCTTCTCCAAGCTGCTGCCGACCGCAAAGACCTATTTCAACAACGACACGGTCGCGAGTGTGGTCGTGGTCGCCGGCGTGTTCGTCGGTACCCTGGTCGTGGTCTCCGTCATCACCGTCCGGATCTCCGACATGATCCTGGATTCGCGGATCGGCGCGCTGGACCGCACCCTCGGCTTCCTGTTCGGGCTGGCTCGCGGCCTTTTGATCGTCGTGGTCGCCTTCCTGTTCTTCACCTGGCTGGTGCCGGACAAGCAGCGCCCGGACTGGGTTACGGGGGCGAAATCCCGCGTGGTGCTCCAGGGAACCGGCGATTGGCTGATGGCGCTCTTGCCGGACGACCCCGAGAACACCATCTTGAAGAGATTCAAGAAAAACAAACCAGATGATGATCAAGCTGATTCCGAGCAGCAGCCTTCGGGCAGTGGCGACGGATACAGTAAACCTGCTCGTGACAGCCTGAAAAAGCTGATCGAGAAACCTGCGGCGCGTTGATTAGGCCCTAAAGAGAGGCGCGGACGAGATGCGACACCCTGACCAGGACGCCCAACTTGATCTCGATCCAAAAGCCGGTTTGAGCCCGGCCGCGCTAGAGCTTCAGGACGATCTGGAGGGGGATACGCTCCGCGAGGAATGCGGCGTATTCGGCATCTACGGCCACCCCGACGCCGCCGCCATCACCGCCCTCGGCCTCCACGCCCTTCAGCACCGCGGCCAGGAAGCCGCCGGCATCGTCTCCTATGACGGCAGCCGCTTTCACAGCGAACGCCGCCTCGGCCTCGTCGGCGACACTTTCTCCCGCCGCGAGGTGATCGACCGCCTGCCCGGCAACATGGCGGTCGGCCATGTCCGCTACTCCACCACCGGCGCGACCATCCTGCGCAACGTGCAGCCGCTGTTCGCCGAGCTCAACGCCGGCGGCCTTGCGGTCGCCCATAACGGCAACCTCACCAACGGCCTGACGCTGCGCCGCGAGCTCGTGAGGAACGGCGCGATGATGCAGTCGACCACCGACACCGAGGTGATCCTGCACCTCGTCGCGCGCTCCCGGCGCAGCCGCTTCATCGAGCGCTATATCGACGCGCTGCGCGAGATCGAGGGCGCCTATGCGCTGGTCTCGCTGACCAACAAGAAGCTGGTCGGCGCGCGCGACCCGCGCGGCATCCGCCCCCTGGTGCTCGGTGAGCTCGATGGCTGCCCGATCCTGACGTCGGAGACCTGCGCGCTCGACATCATCGGCGCGCGCTTCATCCGCGACATCGAGCCGGGCGAAGTCATCGTGTTCGACGAGAACGGCCAGGACATCCACAAGCCGTTCCCGCCGATGGCGCCGCGTCCCTGCATCTTCGAATACATCTATTTCTCCCGTCCGGATTCCATCGTCCACGGCCGCTCGGTCTACGAGGTGCGCAAGGCCTTTGGTGCGCAGCTCGCGCGCGAGAGCCACGTGCCGATCGACGTCGTCGTACCGGTGCCGGATTCCGGCGTGCCCGCCGCTGTCGGCTACAGCCAGCATTCCGGCGTGCCGTTTGAGCTCGGCATCATCCGCAACCACTATGTCGGCCGCACCTTCATCCAGCCGACGCAGGCAATCCGCGAATCCGGCGTGCGCATGAAGCATTCGGCCAACCGCGCCGCGATCGAAGGCAAGCGCATCATCCTGATCGACGACTCGCTGGTGCGCGGCACCACCTCGAAGAAGATCGTGCGCATGATGCGCGATGCGGGCGCGAAGGAAGTGCATTTCCGCCTCGCCTCGCCGCCGATCCTCTATCCCGATTATTACGGCATCGACCTGCCGGATCGCGGCGGCCTGCTGGCCGCAACGCATTCGCTGGAGGAAATGCGCGAGATCATCGGCGCCGACTCGCTCGCCTTCCTGTCGATCGACGGCATGTACCGCGCCATGGGCGAGCCCGGCCGCGACCCGGCCAATCCGAAGTTCTCGGATCACTGCTTCACCGGGGCGTATCCGACCCACCTCACCGACCAGACCCAGACCGAGCAGCAGCCTCGGCAATTGTCGCTGCTGGCGGAGGCGAGCTGACGGCGAAGCCGTCATCCCGGGGCGGTCCGTAAGGACCGAACCCGGGATCTCGAGATTCCGGGTTCGCGCTACGCGCGCCCCGGAATGACGGGGATGCGGGGGGCTTGTCCCGGCCATCCACGGCTGTAAAACCCCGCCATGACAAATCCCCTCGCCGACCGCATCGCTCTCGTCACCGGCGCCTCGCGCGGCATCGGCTTCGCCACGGCCAAGGCGCTGGCGAAGGCCGGCGCACACATCGTCGCGGTGGCGCGCACGCAGGGCGGGCTGGAAGAGCTCGACGACGAGATCCGGAAAGAAGGCGGCAGCGCCACGCTGGTGCCGCTCAACCTCACCGATTTCGACGGCATCGCGCGGCTGGGCGCAGGCCTGCACGAGCGTTACGGCAAGCTCGACATCCTGGTCGGCAATGCCGGCGTGCTCGGCCCCTCCTCGCCAATTGGCCATATCGAGCTGAAGGCCTTCAACGACGTCATGGCCGTCAACGTCTCCGCCAACTTCCAGCTGATCCGCTGCATGGAGCCGCTGCTGAAGCGGTCCGATGCCGGCCGCGCCGTGTTCATCACCTCGGGCGCCGCCAGCAAGGCGACCGCCTATGTCAGCCCCTACGCCGCCTCCAAGGCCGCGCTGGAAACGCTGGCGCGCGCCTGGGCGCAGGAGACCGCGAACACGCCTCTTCGTGTCAACCTGTTCAACCCCGGCCCGGTCCGCACCCGCATGCGTGCCACCTTGATGCCGGGCGAGGATCCCGCGACGCTCGACACCGCCGAGCAGGTCGCCGAATTCATCGTGCCGATGTGCGCGCCTGATTGGACCGAGACCGGCAAGTTCTACGACTACAAGACCCGCAGCCTGATGAGCTTCCGCTCGCCAGGCTGATTGACCTGATTGGCTTGGCCAATTGACTTGGCCTCCTCCCCGCGATTGACTGCCCGCGCTCAAGCGGCAGCAAGCCGCAGGCCAAAAAAGGGAGGTTGCGATGGCAGCATCGCATGATCGCGCACGCGTTGGCGGTGCGCTCGCACGGGTCTCTCACGCCTTCTCCATCCTGATCGCGGCACTCACATTTGCGCTTCCGGGCGCTGCGACCGCCGGCGATGTCCCGACCTTCGCCGTCGATCCCGCCTGGCCAAAGCCGCTGCCGAACAACTGGATCCTCGGCCAGGTCGGCGGCATCACGGTCGACTGGCAGGGCCATATCTGGGTGATCCATCGCCCGCGCTCGCTCACCGATGACGAGAAAGGCGCAAGCCTCAATCCGCCGCGCTCGAAATGCTGCGTCTCGGCGCCGCCCGTGCTCGAATTCGACACCGACGGCAACCTGCTGCGGTCCTGGGGCGGCCTCGGCGAAGGCTACGAATGGGTCGGCCGCGAGCACGGCATCGAGGTCGACGAGCGCGGCTTCGTCTGGGTCGGCGGCAACGCCGACAATGACAACGCCATTTTGAAATTCACGCTCGACGGCAAGTTCGTCGCCCAGATCGGCAAGATCGCGCCGAGCCTCGGCAGCAACGACACGACGCAACTCGGCAAGCCCGCGGAGACCGCGATCGACAAGGAAGCGAACGAGATCTACGTCGCCGACGGCTACGGCAACCGCCGCGTCATCGTGTTCGACGCGAGCACGCTGGCCTACAAGCGGCACTGGGGCGCCTACGGCAACAAGCCCAACGACGACAAGCAAGGTCCCTACGACCCCAAGGCGCCGGTTGCGCAGCAATTCGGAAATCCCGTCATTGCGTGAAGCTCGCCAATGACGGGCTCGTCTATGTCTGCGACCGCATCAACAACCGCATCCAGGTGTTTCGGAAGGACGGCACCTTCGTGAAGGAGTTTTTCTTCGAGAAGAACACGCTCGGCAACGGCGCGGTGTGGGACATCGCGATCTGGCCCGATCCAAAGCAGACCTGGCTGCTCAGCGCCGACGGCGAGAACAACGAGATCAGGGTGATCAGGCGCGACGACGGCAGCGTGGTCGGCAGCTTCGGGCGCAACGGCCGCAATGCCGGTCAATTCCACTGGGTGCACGCCATGGCGATCGACGCCAAGGGTAACGTCTATACCGCCGAGGTCGATACCGGAAAGCGCATCCAGAAATTCAAGCTGACGTCGGACGCGCTCAAATAGCGCCTCAACGCATTTTGCCCAAAAGTTAACCGACGGATGACGTAACGACGCAGCGTCATCCGGCTTTAGGCGCATTGCCGCCGGCCGTGGGACACGGTAGAGCGATCAGCTGGACCAAGGCTCCGCAAGAGAGCCGTCCGCATGTTTGACAATGGAGGGAATCTATTATGACGACATTCGCGCGCCGCTCCGCGGCCCTTCTGGCCTGTGCCGCCTTCGGTTTTTCCACATCCGCCTTCGCGCAAGACAAGACCGTCAAGATCGGCGTCTTGAACGACATGTCGAGCCTCTATGCCGACATCGGCGGCCCGAACTCGGTCGCCGCGGTGAAAATGGCGGTCGAAGATTCCGGCCTGAAGGCCAAGGGCTGGACCATCGATGTCCTCTCGGGTGATCACCAGAACAAGCCCGACATCGGCGTCAACATCGCCCGGCAATGGATCGATGCCGACAAGGTCGACGCCATCGCCGACACGCCGAGCTCCGGCGTTGCACTCGCGGTGAGCAACCTCGTCAAGGATAAGAATTCGGTGCTGCTCAATTCGGGTGCCGCCACGGCCGACCTCACCGGCAAGGCCTGCACGCCCAACACCGTCTCCTTCACCTACGACACCTACATGCTCGCCAACGGCACCGGCAAGGCCCTGACCAAAGCCGGCGGCGACAGCTGGTTCTTCCTGACCGCGGACTACGCCTTCGGCCACGCGCTGGAGCGTGACACCAGCGCCGTGGTCACGGCCACCGGCGGCAAGGTGCTCGGCGGCGTCAAGCATCCGCTCAACTCCTCCGACTTCTCCTCCTTCCTGCTGCAGGCGCAGTCGTCGAAGGCCAAGGTCATCGGCCTTGCCAACGCCGGCGGCGACACCACCAACGCGATCAAGCAGGCGGCCGAGTTCGGCATCGTGGCCGGCGGCCAGAAGCTCGCCGCGCTGCTGCTGTTCATCAACGACGTGCATTCGCTGGGCCTGAAAACGGCACAGGGGCTGACCTTCACCGAGTCCTTCTACTGGGACCTCAACGATCAGACCCGCGAATGGTCGAAGCGCTTCCAGAAAGTGTCGCCCAAGGGCTCGATGCCCTCGATGACGGTAGCGGGCCTCTATGCGGAAATCCTGCACTACCTGAAGGCAATGGACGCGCTCGGCGACAATCCGCATGACGGCGCCAAGGTCGTCGCCAAGATGAAGGAGCTGCCGACCGACGATCCGCTGTTCGGCAAGGGCCCGCTGCGCGCCGACGGCCGCCGCCTCATCCCGGCCTATCTCTTCGAGGTGAAGAAGCCGGAAGAGTCGAAGGGGCCATGGGATTACTACAAGCTGGTGGCCACCATCGCGCCGGAAGACGCCGCCAAGCCGCTCGAAGCCAGCGAGTGCCCGCTGGTCAAGAAGTGACCGCGTAGCGGACGCGCACAGGCTCCACGACGACATGCCCGGGCGAGAGCGCGAAGCGCGTCTTCGTCCCGGGCATTTACGTTCGGTGCCTGCACAAAGGACGAGGGTACCGGCGGGCAAGGCGCCGCTCGCGCCATTTCTCTACGTCGCGTCTCTACAACGCGGACGAGCGCTTCCTACCAGGCATAGCGCACCACGCCCTTTCCGGAGTAGCTTGTGGTGACGTTCGAGAACTCACCCTCAAAGGTCCCGGCGAGCGAGAAACCGTTCAGCCATTTCGCCTCGGCGGTTGCCGAGGTGAGCGCCGCGTCTCGCGCAGGCGATGCACCGCCGACGACGAAGGATGCGCCCGGCAACGCCTGGAAAGTGGCGGCGATGCCGCGATCGATATTGTAGTCATGTGCCCAGCCGAAGCGGCTGCGCAGGGTGAGGATCGCTCCCGGCAATGCCAACGATCGGTCGGTGCGGAATCCCAATTCGGAGCGCGGCGAGGTAGCGGTCTTGGCCGCATAGGCCAGCGCAAAGGTGTTGGCACCGACTATTGCCCGTTCGGCATAGCCCGGCAGCTCGAAGGTCGCGAATTGCGCGGCGGCATAGGGCGTAAGGCCGATGCCGGCCCACGGGGTGATGAGGCGATAGCCGCCCTCGATACGCCCCGCCCACGCATTGGCGTTGAACTGCGCACGCAACTGGTCACTGCCCGCAATCGTGACCGTCCGGTTCGTCGTGATATCCTGCCAGCCATAGGCCAGGGCGCCGGAGACGTACGCGGCGCCGGCCGTATGACGAACGAATACGCCAGCCTGGAACAGGTCGGAGCGCCCCGAACCGAGACCGTTGGCGACGACGAAGTTGGTACCGCCGCCGGCCAAGGCGAACCCGACCTGGGTGAATGGAGAGATCCGATAATCGGCGCCGACGGCCGTGCCAGCGATGCGGCTGGTGGACGTGTTCGATCCCTGTACGGCATTGCCGTCGGTGGTCTGCGAGCCCCCATAGCCCGCGCCCCACACGCTCCAGCGCTGGCCGAAATCGATCGCGCCCGGCGTCTTGGCGATCATGGCGTAGGCGTCACGCTCGGCACCGGGCCGGCGGCGACCGCCGGCATAGCTATCGGCTGCTCCCTCTTTCCCAAATGAAGCGGCCGTCGGTGCGGTCCCGTCGCGGCCCGCGGTAAACGGATCGGCCAGCAAATTGACGAAGAGGTTCATCGCGTCGAATGTTGTCTGCTGCGAACCTGCCGCCAGTTCGCCCGAGGCCTGTGTCAGGTTCGCCGGGACATTGCCGGCGAAGATGCCGCCAAACGCCGAAGGAACGCTGCCGAAGGAATTGAACGCCCTGTCGAGCGCGGTGGCGACGGCCCGCTGGTTGATGTTGAGGCCGGCAATCTCCCCAAGGCCCGAGGCCAGAACAAGCTGCACCGTGCCGCCCGAATAGGTCAGCGAACCGGAAATTCCCGTCGGCGTCGCCACCGAATCAAAGCGCGAACCGTTCAGCGCCCCCGCGGTCAGGATGGTATAGGGCGAATTGAACCGCAGGGTGCCGCTGGCGAGCGCAACCCGAACCGTCCCGGCCAACGTCGCCGCCCCCGTCACATTGGTGAGGTCGGAAGCCGCCGATGACACCTGCACGAGGTAGGTCGCGGCGGCCGTGAATACGAGGCTGCCCTGAACGTTGATGGTGCCGACCGAGTTGCCTGGAGACAGAATGCCGCCGTTGATGACGGTATTGCCGACGATGCCATTGCCGCCCAACGTGCCGCCGGCATTGACAACGAGATTGCTGGCCGATGCGATGTTGCCGTTCACGATCAGCGCCCCGCCGCCGACATTGACATCACCGGAGAAGGAGCCGGTGCCAGTCAGCGTCCAGACTGAATCGTCGACCTTGTTGAAGGTCGTGAACCCCCGATACTGGGCCGCCGCACCCAACGTGCTGACATCGAAGGTCGCCGCACCGCTGCCCCCGAGTTGGAACGTATCACTGCCCCCACCGAGCACGTTGCCCGATATCACCGATCCCGGCGCGAGCGTGAGAACGTTGCCGCTACCGGCGAACTGGATCGCGGCCGTTCCTCCAGTGATGGTCCCCGCATTGAACACGGCCGATCCGCCCGTGCCCGCATAGATGCCGTTGCCCGCAAGGCCGGAAATGGAGCCGTAGTTGATGACTGAGACGGACCCGAGGCTGGCGCGGACGCCTGTATCGCCGCCACTGATCTGCGCGCCGGCATTGTTGGTCACCACCGCACTCGTCTCGGCGCGAATGGCGTAGCCAAAGCCGCCGGCGCTTATGGTTCCGGAATTGACGACGGTTGCGACGCCATTGCTGGCATAGATTCCGTTGTTGATCAGGCTCGTGATCTGCCCGCCAACGCCGTTGGTTACATTGACGTCGGTGAAGGCAAAGATGGCGATATTGTTGAGACCGGAAATGGTCCCGTGATTGGTAACGTGAGCAAAGCCCAAATTGGCAACCATGCCGCCGGTAATGCTTCCAGTGACACCGTTCGTTATTGTCAGATTGGCATTCGCAGAGGCGGCAAAGCCGGTGGGGCTCGAGATGGTGCCGAAATTCGTTACCGAAATCGATCCGCTGTTGGCGCGGATGGCAGCCGTTGCGCCGGTAATCGTCCCGGCGGCGGCGTTGGTGACGTCCATATTGCCGGTCACCTCCAGGCCATAGCTGGTCGTACCGGTAATCGTGCCGGCATTGGTGACATTCAACAATTGGTTGGCCTGGACACCGCTTATCCCGCCGGAAATCAGACCGCCCGCAGCGTTGGAGACGACCCCCGTGCCGTAGGCAATGAAACCGTAAGAAGTGCCGATGATATTGCCGGCATTGGTGACATTCCCGACAGCGGAATAGCCGGAATTGACGCCGAGATCGCCGGCGATGGTGGCGCCCGCATTGTTGGTAACCGTGGCGTTGACGAAGGCGAATACGCCAACGTTTGCGTTGCCCGTGATCGTGCCGGAGTTGACGACAGTCACACTGCCGTTGTTCGAGCCGATGCCGGATAGGACAGTGCCGGTGATGGTGGCGCCGGTGTTGTTGGTGACGGTGACGTCATTTTGAGAGAAGACACCGTTCGTTGCGCCTGTGATGCTTCCCGAATTGCTGACCGTAGCGTTGCCGATATTGATTCCGCTATTCACGCTTCCGGTGACAGAGGCACCGCTATCGACATTGATGACAATGCCGGTCTGGTTGCCCGTCCCGTAACCGTTGGTCCCGTTCTGATCGGTCGTCACGCCCGAGCATGTAATGGTCGTGCCTGGCGGAGGATTGGGGCTATTGTCGGCCGCCGGCGAACAGGCCGCATACGCCCCGCCCATCAGAGCCAGCGTGACGGTAGCCGTGATCGCAATTGCAGCGGCAGCTCGCCAAATCAGCAAGCGCTGCCGAGGGAAACACCATATCCGAATCGGCAGGCGCGTCATTTGAATGGCTTGCTTCCGAGGCGTCGGCGGCCCCGGCCTTCAATTGCAAAAAGAACGAATCAACAGATTTATTGAATATGCTAAGTATCGCCGCCGAAAGGCTCCATGTACGCACGTCTGGCGAGAATCCGACGAATCGGAATCTCTGTTGCGAATTGGCGACAGTCGCAACCGTCCTATTCGCGGGCACCAGTCTGCCGGGCGGATGCGACTGTCGCCAGCGTCCGCATCGCGATGGCCACGCATACCACCATCAGCGCGCCCGCGAGGAGGAATGGCGCGCCGGGCAATTGCCAGGGCGCGCTGGTGCCGATGAAGTATGAAAACGTCAGCGTGAACAGGAACGGCCCGACGAGCTGCGACACGCTCTGCACGCTCGCGGTTGCGCCCTGCAGCTGACCCTGTTGATCGGGTGCGACCAGCCGCGTCATCAGCGATTGCATCGCGGCACCCGAGATGCCCCACAGCGACATCACTGGAATGCCGATCCAGAACAGCGGTCCGGTCGGCGCTGCGCCAAAGATCACGAACCCGATCGCACCACAGCACAGGCCCAGCAACAGTGTGTTCCGCTCGCCGAGCGCGCGCACGATCGGGCCGATGGCGAGCCCCTGCACCACCATGGCGCAGATGCCGACCATCGCGAGCGTCAGCCCGACCGTCTTGGAATCCCACCCGTAGCGATAGGTCGCATAGAGCACGAAGGTCGACGGCAGCACGACATGCGCGACCTGCGCGATGAAGTTGACGACCGACAGCGCAGCCAGCATCGCGTTGGAACGCAGCAGACGCAGCGCCCCGACCGGATTGGCGCTGGTCCAGCGGAACGGCGCGCGCTTGTCGGGCGCCAGCGATTCCGGCAGGACCAGGAGCCCATAAAGCGCATTGGCGAAACTTAGAGCCGCCGACGCCCAGAACGGCAGGCGCGGATCGATGTCGCCGAGCAGGCCGCCGAGCGCCGGGCCCAGGATGAAGCCGGCGCCGAAGGCCGCGCCAATCCTGCCGAAGATCGCCGCGCGCTGCTCCGGCGGCGTAATGTCGGCAATATAGGCAAACGCCGTCGAGATGCTGGCCGAGGTGATGCCGGAGATCACGCGCCCAATGAAAAGCCACACCAGCGACGGCGCCAGCGCCATCAGCACGTAGTCGGCGGCGAGCCCGAAATTCGACAGCAGCACCACCGGCCGCCGTCCGAAACGATCCGACAGCGCGCCCAGCACCGGCGAGAACACGAACTGCATCAGCGCCCAGGCGGTGCCGAACAGGCCGAAGATGCGGGCTGCATGTGCGGTGTCGTTGTCGACGAAGCTCTCGATGAGCTTTGGCAGGATCGGCATGATCACGCCGAGCGCGAGCATGTCGAGCAGGATGGTGACGAAGATGAAGGCGACCGCGCCGCGCCGGACCGGCGCAGCGCCCCGCGCCATCGCCTCGCCGGCATCGCCGCTCACGACGGCCGCTTGCGCTTATGGGCGAAGGGGTTGGCCTTCTCGCGCAAGGTGATGCGCACGGGCGTGCCCGGCAGATCGAAAGCCTCGCGCATGGAATTGGTCAGGTAGCGCAAGTACGACTGCGGCACCGCGTCGGCACGCGAGCAGAACAGCACGAAGCTCGGCGGCCGCGCCTTGGTCTGCGTGATGTAGTTCAGCTTCAGCCTGCGGCCGGACACGGCCGGCGGCGGATTGGCCTGGACCGCCTGCTCGAACCAGCGATTGAGCGCTGACGTCGACACGCGTCTGTTCCAGACCGCGTAGGCGTCCTGGATCGCCTGCATCAGGCGATCGATGCCCTCGCCCATCAGGCCTGATACCGCGACGATCGGCACGCCCTTGACCTGCGGCAGCCAGTGGTCGGCGTCGCGGCGCAGGCCCGAGATCGCGCCGCCACCCTTGGTCTCCATCAGGTCCCATTTGTTGGCGGCGAGCACGAGCGCGCGGCCCTCGCGCTCGACCAGATCGGCAATGCGCAGATCCTGCTCCTCGAAGCGGTTCTGCGTATCCATCATCAGCACGACGACTTCGGCAAAGCGCACCGCGCGCAGCGCGTCGGCGACCGAGAGCTTTTCGAGCTTCTCCTCGATGCGCGAGCGACGCCGCAGGCCGGCGGTGTCGAACACGCGAAAATCCCGGCCCTGCCAGTTGATCTCGACCGCGATGGAATCGCGCGTGGTGCCGGCCTCCGGGCTCGTCAGCAGGCGCTCTTCGCCGAGCAAATGGTTGATCAGCGTCGACTTGCCGGCATTCGGCCGGCCGACGATGGCGACCCGGATCGGGCGCGTCGCGGCCTCTTCCTCGGAGAGCGGCGCGTCGTCCTCGTCCTCATCCTCCTCGACGGGCTCCGGCATCAGCTTGGCGAGGGCGTCATAAAGCTCGCCCATCCCCTCGCCGTGCTCGGCCGAGATCTGGATGGGATCGCCAAGACCAAGCGCAAAGGCTTCCATCGCGCCGGCATCGCCATGCTTGCCTTCGCTCTTGTTGGCGACCAGCAGCACCGGCTTGTTGGCCCTGTGGGCGAAGTCGGCGAAGGCGCGGTCGGTCGGCGTCAGGCCGATGCGGGCATCGACGACGAAGAACAGCGCGTCGGCCTGCGCGATCGCGGCCTCGGTCTGCTCCTGCATCCGCGCGGTCAGCGAGCCCTTGGCCCCCTCGTCGAGGCCGGCGGTGTCGATGATGGTGAATTCGAGGTCGCCGAGCCTGGCCTCACCCTCGCGGCGGTCGCGGGTGACACCCGGCAGGTCATCGACGAGCGCGAGCTTTTGCCCAACCAGGCGGTTGAACAGCGTCGATTTGCCGACATTGGGCCGGCCGATAATGGCAATCGTGAAGGACATCGGTCATTCGTGCGCTGCGAAGGCCGCGCCTGTCAATGCAATGAAATTATTAGCGCGAGAAGCTGCCGCTCGGCAGCGGCGCCGGGAAGCCGCCCTGCGACTGCTGCTGCGTGGTCTGGGTCGGTTGGGCCTGCTGGACGGGCTGATCGGGCGGCGGCGCGGTGGTGCGCTTGCGCACGATCTTCTGCTTGGGCTGCGGAGCGGCCGCGGGCGGCGCAGCCTCCGGCTGGGCCTCGCCATCGACTTCGCCGGCAGGCGCATCGGCGGGCGCGGCCGCGCTGGCAGCCGGCTGTCTGGTCTTTTTCGCCTTCGCACCCTTCGCCGGCTTGGCCGGCTCAGGCGGCGGCTCCGTGGGCAAAGCCGCAACGGCAGGCGCATTCGGATCGGGCTGCTGCTGTGCGCCCTTGTACATGTCCTTCGGCACACCCTGCTCGAGGCCCGGCACGCCCTCCGGGAAGACCGGCTTGCGGTCGCCTGGCAGCTTCTTCTTGGTGTCGAGGAAATCGAGCATGTCGCTCGGATCGAAGCTGGAGCAGCCGCCCAGCACGCCCGTGAAGGCGATCAGGACGGCGGCTGCGATCAAGCGTGGCGTGCGGCGCATATCGGTGTCTCGTCTCAGCTCTCGGGACCGTCAGCTTTTGGCGACGGGCGGCAGCAGGGCCTGGAGCGCCTCGGCGCGCGAGCGCAGGCCCGGCGGGGTTTCGCCGTCCTCTGCGATCGCGTCGAGCCATTTGCGGGCTGCGGTTGTGTCGTTGTTGCGCCAGGCCGACAGCGCCAGCAACTCGCGGGCGCTGTGGCGGAAGGTCGATTTGGGTGTGGCGGAAGCCTCCAGCCGCTGCTGCATGTCGGCGTAGCTGGCGCTGTCGACCAGCAGGCCGGCGGCGCGGATCTTCGCCAGATCCTGCCACTCGCCGCCGACGCCGCGGTCGGCGGCAATGTCGTCGTACATCTTGGCGGCGGCCTTGGGATCGCGGCTAGCGGCCTCGGCCGCAGCACGCAGCCGCGCCAGAGTGCGATAGCCCGACGGAGCCTTGGCGGCGAGCTCGGTGAAGGCCGTCTCGGCCTCCGCATGCTTGTCCTGCTCTGACAGCTCGACGGCCTTCTCGAAGGCGGCGCCGGCCTCGGCGGCCTTCTTGGCCTCCAGATACTGGTAGCCGCGCCAGCCGCCCACGGCGGCCACGATGAGCACCATCAGGGCGATGAAGTAGATCGAATATTTTTCCCACAGCTTCTTGAGCTGTTCGCGACGTACTTCCTCGTCGACTTCGTCAAATAATTCAGACACTTATGCTAATCCCATGCCCGTCCGGGTGCGCGCGCCACAGCGTTCGCGTCAGGAATCCCGTCCCCCGCGTGGCGGCGAGGTAGCCTAACGATATGGCGGTGGCAAGGCAAAGCGAGCCCGATCAAGGCGTTAACCACCCGGGAGAGCCCGGAAGAAGCCCCTGCCCGGCTCAGGTTCCCAAGTGCTCCCGCAACTGCCGCTTCAGCACCTTGCCATTGGCGTTGCGCGGCAGCGGCTCGGCGGTGATCGCCATGGTCTCGGGGACCTTGTAGTCGGACAGCCGCTCCGCGCACCAGGCCCGCAAGACGTCGCCGGCGACCGGGGTGCGGGTCACCACGACAGCATGGACGCGCTCACCGAGCACCGGGCAGGCCCTGGCAATGATCGCGCTCTCGATCACCGCGGGGTGGCCCGCCAGCACGGACTCGACCTCCGCGGAATAGATCTTCAACCCGCCGCGATTGATCATGTCCTTCTGGCGGTCGAAGACGCGGACAAAACCGTCCGCATCGACTGACCCCAGATCGCCCGAGTGCCAGAACCCACCGGTGAAGCTCTCGGTCGTGGCTTTCGGGTTGTTCCAGTAACCCTTGATGACGGAGGCGCCCTGAATCCAGAGCTCGCCGATCTCGCCATGGGGCAGCTCGCGCCCATCGGGTCCCATCGCGACGATGCGCGCGCCCGTCGCGCCGTAGCAGTTCATCAGCTTCAGGCCGGGAATCGTCGCCTTGAGCTTCTCGATGGTCGCGACCGGCATCGGCGCGCCGCCAAAGCCACCGATGCGCCAGCTCGACAGATCGTAGCTGTCGAAATCGGGCTGGAGCAGGCAGAGATTGTACATTGCCGGAACCATCACCGTGTAGGTGACGCGCTCGCGCGCGGCGAGCTTGAGATAATCGGCGGCCTTGAACTCCGGCATGATGATCAACGCGCCACTGCTGCGGATCATGGTCGTGATGTTGGCGACGACACCAGTGACGTGACCGAGCGGCACGGCCGCGATCGAACGGTCCGCTTCCGTCAATTGCAGGCAGGACGCAAACACCATCGAGGAATGGACGATGTTGCAATGGGCCAGCATCGCGCCCTTCGGCTTGCCCGTCGTGCCCGAGGTGTAGAGGATCATCGCCGTGTCCTCTTCGTGCACGTCGACTGGCGCGGCGGCCGCGGCGTTGTCTGCGAGCACTGCGAAGCGCGACACACGCGGGTCGTCGTCGACGGCAACGCGGTGGATCACATCGGGCACATCCCGCGCATCCGGCAGCCGCTCGGCGAGCCCTGCCTCGTGGATCAGGATATTGGCGCCGCAATCGGTGAGCACATAGGCAATCTCCGGCTTCTGCTGCCGCGTGCTGAGCAGAACCGTGACCAGCCCCTCATGCGCGGCGGCAAACAGCAGCAGCGGAAATTCGATGCGGTTGCCCAGCAGGATGGCCACGCGATCACCGCGCTTGAGGCCGAGCTTGCGAAAGCCCTCGGCGATCCGGGCGGCCCGGTCGACGACCTGGCGCCAGCTCAGCCGGACATGACCGCAGATCAGGGCCTCGCCATCGGCGTTCTGCGCAACCGCTTCCGCAATCATCGCCCAAACGCTGCCCGGCCGCTTCACAAAGGCCGGCACGACGCGGTCGCCGAAGCGCGGCTCAAGCCGCATCGACGGAAGTGCGTGCTGCGACCAGTCCATGCGCGCCCCTCCTCAGCTCTTCTTCATGTCGTAGACATGCTCCGGGCCCGGGAAGGCCCGGCTCTTCACGTCGCGCGCATAGCCCGCGATGGCTTCCTCGATCGCCGGCCCGAGATTGCCATAGCGGCGTACGAATTTCGGCGACCGCGGCGACAAGCCGAGCATATCTTCCAGCACCAAAATCTGGCCGTCGCAGGCTGCGCTCGCGCCAATGCCGATGGTAGGAACTGCGATCGATTGCGTGATCTTGCGCGCCAGCGGCTCGGCGACCGCCTCGATCACGATCGAGAAGGCCCCCGCCTCTGCGATCGCCCTGGCGTCGTTCTCGATCGGAGCCCAGTTCGCCTCCTCGCGGCCCTGTGCGCGGAACGAGCCAAGCGTGTTGATCGACTGTGGCGTCAGTCCGATATGGCCCATCACGGGAATGCCGCGCTCGGAGAGAAACGCCACCGTCTCCGCCATCCGCGCGCCGCCCTCGAGCTTGACCGCGCCGCACAGCGTTTCCTTCATGATCCGCACCGCCGACTGGAAGGCCTGCTCCTTCGAGCCTTCGTAGGAGCCGAACGGCATGTCGACGACGACGAGCGCCTGGCTGGAGCCGCGCATCACCGCGCAGCCCTGCAGGATCATCATCTCAAGCGTCACGGGCACCGTGGTCTCGAAGCCATGCATGACATTGCCAAGGGAATCGCCAACCAGGATCGCATCGCAGTGCCTGTCGACCAGCGCGGCGGTGTGCGCGTGATAGGAGGTCAGCATCACGATCGGCTCGCCATTCTTGCGGATGCGGAGGTCGGGCGCGGTCTTGCGCCTGATGGCGGATTGGATGGACATTTGTCAGACCCCTACGACAGGAACTCCGATCACGACAGGATGGAATGCAAACGCCAGCGCCAGATAGGCAACGACGCCGACCGCGACCGCGATCAGATCGTTGGAGACGCCGCCTACCGGAATCGGCGGGCCGCCAGCGTCAGTGCGATGCTTCAACGAAATGCGGTCATACACAGCCCAGCCCAGGAACGAGCCGAACAGGATGATGGAACCGAGATCGCCATTGGCGAGGAGATGCGCGGCCGCCCACAGCTTGATGCCGGCCAGCATCGGATGTTTCAGCGTCGCGTAGATGCGGCCGCGCAGGTATGACGCGACAACCAAGATGACCGCGGGCAGCATCAGCGCGAGCGTGATGTGCTTCATCGCCTTCGGCGGATACCAGACGTCGATCCAGCCGGTCGCACGGTAATGACCAAAGCCCCAGATGATCAGCGCGAGCCCCGCGAGTGAGACGAGCGCATAAAGGATCTTGTAGGTCCCCTCGCCCAGCCTCGCGATGGCCTGCGCGCGCGCCTCGCGTTTCGTTGTGAAGACATGGGCCGCGAAAAACAGCACCAGCCCCAGGATCATGACCAGCAGACCCACGACATCCTCCCCTCAACCAGCGCCCGCCTCTGGCGTAGCATCGATTGGCGGTCGGTCGCAACCGATGCGCTACTTGCCGAGCTGCCGATTGTCGACATAGCGGATCGCGATCGGCCGCCCTGCCAGGGCGCCGCCGAGACCGCTGGTGAATTTCAGCGGCAAGCAGGCCTTCAGCGAAGCATCGATGGCGTTCAGATAGGTCGTGCGGGTGTCGGCCGGGACGCCCGCGGTGGCGTATGTGAGGCGTGGCGGACCGATCAGGCCGCCCGCCTTGTTGAAGCTGAAGCGCACCGACATCTGCATGCCGGCCCGCGCGTTGTCCGCTGGCGGCGACCAGCAAGTGCGCAATTCGGCGAAGAGGTCGCCGATCGTATCGAGATCGTGATCCGGCTTCCGGTATTTGGCGCGGTCGGATTCGGACGGCACGCTGACGATCGTAAGCTGGAGATTCTGGCCGTAAGGATAGTCGATCTCGGGAATGCACGGCCCGGGCTCGAGCGGGCTGCAATAGGACGGCGTGCAGGGCCGGTTGTCGAGCACGCTGCACGGTTCATGCGCAAACGGGATGGGATTGATCTGGCGCCGCTGCGCGTCGGCGGCCACCGTCGACATCGCCAGCAGTATAAGGAGGAGAATGCCGCGCCACATGGTATGCGAGCTCACAATGCCACTGTGGACGAAAGGTGGCATTGGTCGCGAAAGCGTCAAGTGCGCGCGCGTTCACATGCTCGCGTTTAGGCGGCCTTGGCGCGCGTTATCCCTTCTTCTTGACGTCCTTGACGTTGGTGAACTCGATGCCCTCGGCGCGTTCCCTGGTGTAGCCGAGATAGAACTCGTTCCTCGCCAGATAGACGGGATCACCATCGACGTCGTCGGCGATACTCGAGGTGTTGGCGGCGATGAAAGTGTCGAGCTTCTTGCGATCGTCTGAAGAAACCCAGCGCGCAAGCTGGAACTCGCTGACCTCGAACTCGACCGGAAGGGAATATTCCGCCTCCAGCCGTGCCTTCAGCACGTCGAGCTGGAGCGCGCCGACCACGCCGACCAGCGCAGGCGCACCGTCGCGCGGGCGGAACACCTGGACGACGCCCTCTTCCGACATCTGCTGAAGCGCTTCCTTCAGCTTCTTCGCCTTCATCGCGTCTGTGAGACGGACGCGGCGGACGATTTCCGGCGCAAAGCTCGGCACGCCGACGAAGTTGAAATCCTCGCCCTCGGTCAGCGTATCGCCGATGCGCAGCGTGCCGTGATTGGGAATGCCGACGACGTCGCCGGCAAAGGCCTCATCCGCCACCGAACGGTCCTGCGCGAAGAAGAATTGCGGGCTCGACAGCGGCATGCTCTTGCCGGTGCGCACCAGTTTCGCCTTCATGCCGCGGCTGAGCTTGCCCGAGCACAGGCGCGCAAAGGCGATGCGGTCGCGGTGGTTCGGATCCATGTTCGCCTGGATCTTGAACACGAAGGCGCTCATGCGCGGATCGGTCGCCTCGACTTTGCGCTGGTCGCTCTCCTGCGCACGCGGCTCGGGCGCGAACTTGCCGAGGCCCTCCAGGAGGTCGCCGACGCCGAAATTGCGCAGCGCGCTGCCGAAATAGACCGGCGTCAGGTGGCCCTCGCGAAACGCCTCCAGCTCGAACGGCTTTGAAGCCTCGGTGACGAGCTCGAGCTCGTCCTTCACCGCGGAAACGTCGAGATTGGCGTTGAGCTTGGCGAGCTCCTCGATCTCGATCTGCTGCGCCGCGCCGGTCTTGGCGCCGCCGCCTTCGAGCAGGCGCACGCCGCCATTGACCACGTCATAGGTGCCGAGGAAGTCGCGGCCGCGGCCGACCGGCCAGGTCATCGGCGTGGTGTCAAGCGCCAGCGTCTTCTCGATCTCGTCCAGCAGCTCGAACACGTCGCGGCTCTCGCGGTCCATCTTGTTGATGAAGGTGATGATCGGAATGTCGCGCAGGCGACAGACCTCGAACAGTTTTCGGGTGCGCGCCTCGATGCCCTTGGCGGCGTCGATGACCATGACGGCGGAATCGACGGCCGTCAGCGTGCGATATGTGTCTTCCGAAAAATCCTCGTGGCCCGGCGTGTCCAGCAGGTTGAACACGAGGCCCTCGAACTCGAAGGTCATCACGGACGTCACGACCGAGATACCGCGCTCGCGCTCGATCTTCATCCAGTCCGAGCGCGTATTGCGCCGCTCGCCCTTGGCCTTGACCTGACCGGCGAGGTTGATGGCGCCGCCGAACAGCAGCAGCTTTTCGGTCAGCGTGGTCTTGCCGGCGTCGGGGTGGGAGATGATCGCAAAGGTGCGCCGCCGCGCCACTTCAGCGGCAAGCAGGGAACGGGCCGGCGATTCGGCTGTGGTGGTGGCGATGTCGGACATGGCGGGAGCGTTTGGCAGGGAAAATGGGCCGGATCAAGCCTGATTTGGTAATTGCGGAGCCCTTCGGCCAGCCCCATATAGCCGTTTGGGAGGGACGGCCCTCCTATCCACCAGCATATCAGCCGCGGGGACGACCCTGCTTTGAATGGAGGGTCGTCATGGCCTGGAGCATCCTGTTCGTCGCCGGTCTTCTCGAGATCACCTGGGCGATCGGCCTGAAATACACCGAGGGTTTCACCAGGCTTGTTCCCTCCGTCATCACGCTCGCGGCGATGGCGGGCAGCGTGATCCTGCTCGGGCTCGCGCTCAAATCGCTGCCCGTCGGGACCGCTTATGCGGTGTGGACCGGCATCGGCGCGGTCGGCACCGCGACGCTCGGGATCATCCTGTTCGGCGAGCCGGCGACCGCGCTTCGCCTGGCCAGCATCGGACTGATCGTTGCCGGTATCATCGGGCTGAAGCTCGTTACTTGACGAAAATCCTGACCGCCCACCAGGTCAGCGCGGCGACGATCGCCGAGGCCGGCATCGTGATCACCCAGGCATAGACGATCGAGCTGGCGACGTTCCAGCGCACCGCCGAGAGGCGGCGGGCGGCGCCGACGCCGACGATGGCGCCGGTGATGGTGTGGGTGGTCGAGACGGGAACCCCGAGGAAGGTCGCCATGAACAGGGTCGCGGCGCCGCCGGTTTCGGCGCAAAAGCCCTGCATCGGCGTCAGTTTCGTGATGCGCAGGCCCATGGTGCGGACGATGCGCCAGCCGCCCATCAGCGTGCCCATCGCCATCGCCGCCTGGCAGGACAGCACGACCCAGAACGGCACCGAGAATTCGCTGCCGAGATGGCCCTGTGAATAGAGCAGCACGGCGATGATGCCCATGGTCTTCTGCGCGTCATTGCCGCCATGGCCGAGCGAATAGAGCGAGGCGGAGGCGAATTGCAGGATGCGGAAGGCGCGATCCACGGCGAAGGGCGTCGATCGCACCGAGGCCCAGGAGACGATCGCAACCAGCAGCATCGCCAGCAGGAAGCCGACCAGCGGAGACAGCACGATGGCGATCACCGTCTTGGACAATCCGCTCCAGACCGCCGCCGAGATCCCGGCTTTGGCCACGCCGGCACCGAACAACCCGCCGATCAGCGCATGCGACGACGAAGACGGGATGCCGAGCGCCCAGGTCACGAGGTTCCAGACGATGGCGCCGACCAGCGCCGCGAAGATCACCTGGGCATCGACGATCGAGGGATCGATGATGCCGGTGCCTATGGTCTGGGCAACGTGCAGCCCGAACACCATGAAGGCGACGAAATTGAAGAAGGCGGCCCAGAACACCGCGAATTGCGGCCGCAGCACGCGGGTCGAGACGATGGTCGCGATCGAATTGGCAGCATCATGCAGGCCGTTCAAGAAGTCGAACAGCAGCGCGACGGCGATCAGTCCGACCAGGACGGGAAGACCCAACGCAGCATCCACGGCGAGGCCCCTGCCTTAAAGTTTTGGCATGATTTGCGCGGACAACCGCTGCACATTTTTCCGGATCATGCGCTACACTTGCTCGATGACGATGCTGTTGATCTCGTTTGCGACGTCGTCGAAGCGATCGGCGACCTTTTCGAGATGGTCGTAGATCTCGACACCGACGATGAAATCCATCGCGTTGCCGTCGCGGTGTTTGAGGAACAGCTCCTTCATCCCGATGTCGTGGAGATCGTCGACCCGGCCCTCGAGCTTGGTCAGCTCTTCCGTGATCGCGGTCAGCATGGCCACGTTCTTGCCGATCTGCTGCATCAGGGGCAGCGCACGGCCGACCAGATTGGCGCATTCGATCAGAAGCCCGCCGATCTCGCGCATCGGCGGCTCGAAGGCGCGGACCTCGAACAGCATCACGGCCTTGGCGGTCTGCTGCATCTGGTCGATGGCGTCGTCCATCGAGGTGATGAGGTTCTTGATGTCGCCGCGGTCGAACGGCGTGATGAAGGTGCGGCGCACCGCCGTCAGCACCTCACGGGTGATGTTGTCGGCATCGTTCTCGAACTGGTTGACGCGCTGGCAATAGACCGGCGTCTCCTCGCCCCCGTTGAGCATGCCCTGGAGCGCGATCGAGCCCTGGATCACGGTCTGGGCATGTCGGTCGAACAGGTCGAAGAACCGTTCTTCCTTGGGCAGGAAAGCGCGAAACCATCGCATCATGGGGATAGACTACCGGTTGGAAATGGCCCGGCCCGGAAGGGCCGTCACGAAACTGTCATAGACCATTTTCGGTCCGCGCGCGTGCCACCTCACGCTCGCGGTGCCGGATCATCCACCACTTTCACGAAGCGGGTAAATTGACCTTAAATCAATTACTTAGAGCGAACGCCGGAAGTAATGCGCGATTTCACCGACGACGCCGCGGCGGAAGGTGAGCACGCAGATCACGAAGATCGAGCCCTGGATCACCGTCACCCATTGGCCGAAGCTCGCCAGATATTGCTGCATGGCGATAATCACGAAGGCGCCGACCACGGGTCCGAAGATGGTCCCGAGACCCCCGACCAGCGTCATCAGCACGACTTCGCCCGACATCGACCAGTGTACGTCGGTGAGCGAGGCATTTTGCGCCACGAACACCTTCAGCGATCCGGCGAAGCCGGCCAGCGTGCCCGACAGGACGAAGGCCAGGAACTTGTACTGGTCGGTCCGGTAGCCGAGCGAGATCGCGCGCTGCTCGTTCTCGCGGATCGACTTCAGCACCTCGCCGAACGGCGAGTTGATGATGCGGAAGATCAACAGGAAGCCGGCGAGGAAGCCGACCAGCACGACGTAGTACAGGACCGTCGGCTTGGAGAGATCGAGGACGCCGAACATGTGCCCCTGCGGAATGCCCTGGATGCCGTCTTCGCCATGGGTGAACGGCGCCTGGAGGTAGATGAAGTACAGGAGCTGCGACAGCGCCAGCGTGATCATCGAGAAATAGATGCCCTGGCGGCGGATCGAGATGTAGCCGGTCACGATCGAGAGCACGAAAGCACCGGCGACGCCGACGAGGATGCCGAGCTCCGGCGGCAACGCCCACACCTTCAGCGCATGCGCGCTGCAATAGCCGGCCGTGCCTAAGAACATCGCGTGGCCGAACGACAGCAGGCCGCCATAGCCGATCAGAAGGTTGAAGGCGCAGGCGAGGAGCGCGAAGCACAGCGCCTGCATCACGAAGAACGGATAGACCCCCGTGAACGGCACCGACGCCAGCAGCAGCGCCATCACCGCAAACACGATCATCTCGTCACGCATCGCGCGCGGGGTCGCCCGCAGCGTATCGTCCGTCAAGGCTGTCATATCAGGCCGCCCTTCCCGTCAATCCCGATGGCTTCACCAAGAGCACCAGCACCATCAGCACGAACACGACGGTGTTGGAGGCCTCGGGGTAGAAATACTTGGTCAGGCCCTCGATCACGCCGAGAGCGAAACCGGTAATGATCGAGCCCATGATCGATCCCATGCCGCCGATCACCACCACGGCAAACACGACGATGATGAGGTCGGCGCCCATCAGCGGCCGCACCTGGTTGATCGGCGCCGAGAGCACGCCGGCGAGCGCGGCAAGGCCGACGCCGAGACCGTAGGTCAGCGTGATCATGCGCGGCACGTTTATGCCGAAGGCGCGGACCAGCGTCGGGTTTTCGGTCGCGGCGCGGAGGTAAGCGCCGAGCCGCGTCTTCTCGATCAGGTACCAGGTCGCCAGACACACGATAAGCGAGAACACGACGACCCAGCCGCGATAGACCGGAAGGAACATGAAGCCGAGATTCATGCCGCCCTTGAGCTGGTCAGGAATGGCGTAAGGCAGGCCCGACGATCCAAAATAGTTCTGGAACACGCCCTGCACGATCAGCGCAATGCCGAAGGTCAGCAGCAGGCCGTAGAGATGGTCAAGCCCGGTCAGCCATTGCAGCATGGTCCGTTCCAGGATCATGCCGAAGATGCCGACGACAATCGGAGCGACGATCAATGCCGGCCAGTAGCCAATACTGAGATAATCATTGTTCAGCAGGAAATAGGCGACGAAGGCGCCCATCATGTAGAGCGCGCCATGGGCGAAATTGATGATGTTGAGCATGCCGAAGATCACGGCAAGCCCGAGACTGAGCAGCGCGTAGAACGAGCCGTTGATCAGTCCCACCAGTAGCTGAGCGTAAAGTGCCTGCATCGATCCCGCACCCGGTCCCTTCGGCGTTCCCCTGAAAGTCGCCCGCAGGCCTCAAAGGCCTGCGGGCCGTTATCCTACTTCTTCAACAGCGCGCACTTGCTCTCGGACAGCGGCGTGAAGGCCTGATCGCCCGGCACCGTCCCGACCAGCTTGTAGAAGTCCCACGGGCCCTTGGACTCCGAGGGCTTCTTGACCTCGAACAGATAGGCGCTGTGGATGGTGCGGCCGTTCGGCTGGATCTCGCCCTTGCCGAACAGATCGTCCTCCGTCGGCATCGACTTCATCTTCTCGACGACCTTGACGCCGTCGTGTGGATTGCCGCCGAGTGCGTCCAGCGCCTTGAGATAGTGGCGCACGCCGGCATAGACGCCGGCCTGCACCATGGTCGGCGGCGCGTTGTTCTTCATTTTCCCGGCAAAGCGCTTCGAGAACGCCCGGGTCTGGTCGTTCATGTCCCAGTAGAACGTCTCGGTGAAGTTGAGGCCCTGCGCGGTCTCCAGACCGATCGCCTTGACGTCGGTGAGGAACAGCAGGAGCGCGGCGAGCTTCTGGCCGCCCTTGACGATGCCGAACTCGGCCGCCTGCTTGATGGCGTTGGTGGTGTCGCCGCCGGCATTGGCAAGGCCGATGATCTTGGCCTTGGAGGCCTGCGCCTGGAGCAGGAAGGACGAGAAGTCCGGCGTGTTCAGCGGATGCTTCACGCCGCCGACCACCTTGCCGCCATTGGCGGTGACAACGGCCGTTGTATCGCGCTCGAGCGCCGCACCGAAGGCGTAGTCCGCGGTCAGGAAGAACCAGCTGTCGCCACCCGCCTTCACCAGCGCCTGGCCCGTGGTGTGGGCCAGCATGTAGGTGTCGTAGGTCCAGTGCACGGTGTTGGGTGAGCACTGCGCGTTGGTGAGGTCAGAGGTCGCCGCACCAGAGTTGATGTAGACGCCGTTCTTTTCCTTGATGACGTTGTTGACGGCGAGCGCCACACCGGAATTCGGCACGTCGACGATGACATCGACCTTGTCGACGTCGAACCACTGCCGCGCGATCGCGGTGCCGATGTCGGGCTTGTTCTGGTGATCGCCGGAGACAATGTCGATCTTCCAGCCCTTGGCGGTAAGGCCGGAATCTTCAACGGCCATCTGCGCTGCGAGCGTCGAGCCGGGGCCGCCGAGATCGGCATAGAGTCCTGACTGATCGGACAGCGCGCCGATCTTGACGGTCTTGTCCTGCGCGGACGCGACGCCGGCTGCGGCGAAGGTGAGCGCGGTGGTCAGCAGCAATGATGCAATCGACCTGGTCTTCATGCAACTTTCCTTTTTGAATTTTCTCGTTGGCAGTTCTTCTGTTTAAGCATGATCTTTTCGGAAAATCGCTTCACACCTTCCGGATCATGCCTAGACGCCGAGATAAGTGTGGAGCTTGTCCATGTTGGCGGCAAGCTCCGCATTGGAAAATCCGTCAATGATCTTGCCGTGCTCGACCACGTAGTAGCGGTCGGCAACGGTGGATGCGAACCGGAAGTTCTGCTCGACCAGGAGGATCGTAAAGCCCTCCTTCTTGAGCCGCGCAATGGTGTGGCCGATCTGCTGGATGATGACTGGCGCCAACCCTTCGGTCGGCTCGTCCAGCATCAGGAAGCTCGCACCGGTGCGCAGGATGCGCGCGATCGCCAGCATCTGCTGCTCGCCGCCGGACAACTTCGTGCCCTGGCTGTTGAGCCGCTCCTTCAGGTTCGGAAACAGGTCGAAGATCTGCTCGAGCGGCAGTCCGCCTTCGCGGACCACTGGCGGCAACAACAAATTCTCCCGCACGTCGAGGCTGGAGAATATCCCCCGCTCTTCCGGGCAGAACGCGATGCCCATGCGCGCGATCTTGTCGGAGGTCGTGCGGATGATCTCCTGGTTGTTGAACTTCACCGAGCCGGTACGCTTGCCGATGATGCCCATGATCGACTTCAGCGTGGTCGTCTTGCCGGCGCCGTTACGCCCGAGCAGGGTGACGACCTCGCCCGCGTTCACGTCGAAATTGATCCCATGCAGGATGTGGGACTCGCCATACCAGGCCTCGAGGTTGCGGACCTGGAGGATGTTTCCGCCGCTCGCAGCCTTTGCCGGAGCCTCGGCGATCGCAGTGTCAGGCATGACCGGCTCCCAGATAGGCTTCCTTGACGTGTTCGTCCTTGGTGAGCTCGCTGTAATGGCCCTGCGCGAGAACCTGCCCGCGCGTCAGCACGGTGATGATGTCGGAGAGATTCGCCACGACGCTCAGATTATGCTCGACCATCAGGATGGTGTATTTCGCGGAGATGCGCTTGATCAGCGCCGCGATCTTGTCGATGTCCTCGTGGCCCATGCCGGCCATCGGCTCGTCCAGCAGCATCATCTCGGGGTCGAGCGCGAGCGTGGTTGCAATCTCGAGTGCGCGCTTGCGCCCGTAGGGCATTTCGACCGCAGGCGTATTGGCAAACTCGCTGAGGCCGACATCGTTCAACAGGTCGCGTGCGCGATCGTTGAAACGGTTGAGCACGGACTTGGAGCGCCAGAAATCGAAGGAACTGCCGTGCTGGCGCTGAAGCGCGACGCGAACGTTTTCCAATGCGGTCATATGCGGAAACACCGCCGAGATCTGGAACGATCGCACCAGTCCCATGCGGGCCACGTCGGCCGGCGCCATCGCGGTGATGTCCTGTCCCTTGTACAGGATCTTCCCGGCGGACGGCCTGAGGAACTTGGTCAAAAGATTGAAGCACGTCGTCTTGCCGGCGCCGTTCGGGCCGATCAACGCGTGAATGCTCCCACGGCGGACCTTGAGCGCAACGTCGCGGACAGCGAAGAAGCCCGCGAACTCCTTGGTCAAGCCTTCCGTTTCGAGAATGAACTCATCGGCCAAACAGATTTCCCCCTGCCCGCGCGACCCGCGTGGCTGTCCTTGTTGCTTCGGCTTTCAGGAGGCCTTGGAGCCTTCCCGGAACGCCGCCTCCGGGCGCGGAATATGCCGGAGGTGACGGGGGTTAGGCAAGGCGGAAAGCTGAGCAGATCAGGTCTCCGGCTGGGATACAAATGCTCCCTTAGTCGGAGATGTTTTGATGTCACGCCTGCCCGGCCTTCCGGTTCAAGAAAGCACCGGTCGTCAAGCCGTCGTTAACGGTCTTTCGTCCCGCGCGCCAGCCTTCATAGAAAATTTTCCCGCCGCATGGATGATGCGCGGGTTTCGATCTGCCGGGAATATTGTTTTGGATTTCGCAAGCGCCGCTCCCTCCGTCGTCAAGTCGATCAGGCAGCGTGATCTCCTGAACACGTGGCTGCGGCTCTACGCGCGCCAGCAGATCGCGCCGGCGATCTGGGAGTATCAACCTGCGCGGCTCGAGGAAGAGCTGTCCGATCTCATCTATTATACCGTTGACGCCTCAACTCCGGTGCCGCGCCTCATCATCCAGAGCGAAGGCACGCGGATCTCGCGCGCCTATGGACATACCGGCAAAGGCCTGCCGCTGGATGAATATATCGGGCCGCGGCTCGTGCCCTCCGTGATGCCCATCTATTACGAATGCGTCGCGCGCGGGCTTCCGGTCTACAGCGTTGCCGACGTCGACGACATCTACGGGCGCATCGTCGCCTACGAACGCCTGCTGTTGCCGTTCCTGACCGACGGAAAGGTCTGTCACATCATCGCCTCGCTCAAGACCTTCTGCGAGGACGGCGGCTTCGAGATCAAGAATCTGATGCGCGGAAATGACGCGCCGCCGCGACCGAAGCTGCGCGCCGTGATCGATCGCGACCTCTTTCATCGCGCCCCCGGCCGTATCGCGGCCGCCGACGTCGTCGAGTTCGCGGACCAGTCCGGTCCCGCCGACGCCACCGAGATCATCGAGCTGAACTAGCCTTCAGCGCGATTTGGCGCCGACTTACTTCGCCCTGACTTCCTTGGCGTAGATGTCCGGCTTGAAGCCGACCAGCAGCTTGCCGCCGACTTCCAGCACCGGACGCTTGATCATCGATGGTTGCGCTAGCATCAACGCCAGTGCCTTCTTCTCGGTAAGACCCTCCCTGTCGGCGTCGGGCAGCTTCTTGAAGGTCGTGCCGGCACGATTGAGCAGAATCTCCCAGCCGAGCTTGTCGCTCCACTGCTTGAGCTTGTCCTTCTCGACGCCCGCCGTCTTGTAGTCGTGAAACTCATAGGCAACGCCATGGCTGTCGAGCCAGGCGCGCGCCTTCTTCATGGTGTCGCAGTTCTTGATGCCGTAGATGATGTTGGGCAAGACGTTCCTCTCGCATGCGTGATGCTTCGGCTGTGGCGTTGTACGAAACTCCGGTTCGCGCGACAATATTGCGAGCGAAGCTTACGAACTCTGTCAACGGACTCATCATGCACGTCACCCACGATCCCGCCGCGGCCCCGTCGCCGACCATCGACTTCAACAGCTTCCTCGCGGTCGATATTCGCGTCGGCACCATCGTCGATGCCAAGCCGTTCCCGGAGGCGCGCAAGCCGGCCTGGCGGCTGTGGATCGACTTCGGCCCGGCGATCGGCGTGCGCAAGAGCTCGGCGCAGATCACCGAGAACCATCCGCTCGAGACGCTGGTGGGGCAACAGGTCGCGGCCGTCGTCAATTTTCCCCCGCGCCAGATCGGGCCGGTCGTATCGGAAGTGCTGACGCTCGGATTTCCCGATGCCGACGGCAAGGTCGTGCTGGTGCAGCCGGGCAAGCCGGTGCCGAACGGCGGACGGCTGTTCTAGCGGCACACGGTCGCGAGCCGAGCCGTTGCGTCTGTCGGCGGCTCGCCAGCCGTTTACGTCTCCTGTTCCCCGGCTCGGAGCCATCGAGACTTGACCAAAACCCGTATCGCTAAAACGATCGATCAGTCAGTTATTTGCGGAGGCTCGATGCCGAAGATCAGCGACAAGCAGCGTGAAGGCCGGCGACGGCAGATCCTCGAGGCCGCCCTCGCCTGCTTCGCCGAGAATGGCTTTCACCAGACCGGCATGGCCGACATCGTGAAGCGGTCGGGGCTGAGCCATGGCGCGGTCTATCTCTACTTCCAGAGCAAGGACGACCTGATCGAGGCGCTCGCCGACGACCGGCACCGCCGCGAAGCCGTGCTCAACTCGGTCGCGCAGGGATCGGGTGATCCGATCGAAGGACTTCACGCGCTGGTCCGCGTCTACGCGCAATGGCTCACCGATCCCGCCGGCGAAGCGCGGCGGCGCGTCGGCATCCATGGCTGGGCCGAGGCGCTGCGTAACCGCCGCGTCCGCACCAGCGTCGTCGAAGGCATCGAGATGCCGCGCGCCCTGATCGTGGCGCTGGTCGAGCGCGCCCAGCACGACGGCCTCATCAGGCGCGATCTCGGCGCCGACGCCATCGCGCGCGTGTTGATCGCTATCTTCCAGGGCTTTGTGCTGCAAAAATGCTGGGGCGAGGACTTTGACGTCGATGCCTGCATGGCGGCTGTCGATGGCGTGATCGACGGCTTCCGCACGACGAAGCCGGACGTCAAGCGACGAACCCGGGCTTGAGCGATGTCCTGGATTTACGAACTGCTCGCAGGCATCGGCGTCGGCTTCGTCGGCGGCGTGACATCGGGCTTCATGGGCACGAGCCCGGGCGGCGGTCTCGTGATCTTTTCCGTTCTGTTGCTCGGCGCGGAGCAGCACGTCGCCCAGGGCACCTCGCTGATCACGCAGGTCCCGCCGACCGGTTTCGCCGGAGTGCGCCGCTACTGGCAGAGCGGCAATCGCAGTCCGCTGCAATGGATCGTCTGGATCGGCATCGGATTTCTCGTCGGTGGCGCGGGCGGCGGCTATGCCGCGGCCGGCGTGTCCGACGCAGTGCTGCAATGGACCTACGTCGTCTACCTCGCTCTGCTGATCGCAGCCCTGCTGCTGCGCCGCGACCGCAAGGACGGAGCTGGCGAGGCCGGCGATCCCGCCGAACTGCCCTGGCTCCCGCTGTTCCTCATCGGCGCGCTGGCCGGCTTTTCCTCCGGCTTCATGGGGATCGGCGGCGGCCTGGCGATCACCGTCGGCCTTGCCGCGGGCCTGCGCGTGCCGCAGCACCAGGCGCAACTCGTCAGCCTCGTCTTCTCGGTGATCCCGACCAACATTCCAGCGGCGTGGATCTACTGGAGCAAGGGGCTCTTGGTCGGCTGGCCGGCCATCATCGGCATCGTTGCCGGCCTCTGGGTCGGCACCGATCTCGGCGCACGCATGGCCAATGGGGTCAGCAAATCGGTGCTGCAACGGGTCATGGTCGCCCTCGTCTCGCTGATGGCGCTCTACATGATCTACAAGGCGCTGAGCTAGTTTCACGGCCGCTTGGGAATATTGAGCCCACGTTGCACCGCCGGACGCGCGAGTCCCCGTTCGAGCCATGCGGCAACCGATTTGAACTGGGTGAATTCGACGAGATCACCGGCGCCGTAGAAGCCGATGAGGTTGCGCACCCAGCCAAGCATCGAGATGTCGGCGATGGTGTAGTCGTCATCCATGAACCATTGCCGGCCGGCCAGATGCGTCTCCATCACGCCGAGCAGACGCCTGGACTCGCCCACGTAGCGTTCGAGCGGCCGCTTGTCCTCGAAATCCTTGCCGACGAATTTGTGGAAGAAACCGACCTGGCCGAACATAGGCCCGATCCCGCCCATCTGGAAATGCACCCACTGGATCGCCTGGTAGCGGCGCGCGGCATCCTGCGGCAACAGCTTGCCGGTCTTCTCCGCTAGTACCCACTTTTCTTGGAACGTGAGTCGTGATTCAAGGTCGGGATGATACCCGAAGCAAGAGAAGTCCACCTTTCGAGGAAAGATCGCAAGGTGCTTGAGGCGTGCTGTCGCTCACCGGTGACGTTGCAGCGCGATTTGAAGCGGGCGCGGATAGTTCTGTTGGCGGCGGATGGGCGCAGCACCCGGTCGATCGCCAAGGAAGTTGGGGTCCAGCCGCGGATTGTCAGCCTTTGGCGGCATCGCTATGCCGACCATGGCCTTGAAGGGCTGCAAGACAAGCCGCGGCCTGGCAAGCAGCCGATCTATACGAAGACGACCGACAAGCGGATTCTGAAGCTGCTGGATAAGCCGCCACCGCAAGGGTTTGCGCGCTGGACCGGCCCCCTGCTGGCCGAGGCGCTGGGCGATGTCGATGTCCAATATGTCTGGCGGTTCCTGCGCAGCCACAAGATTGACCTGGTGGCTCGCAAGTCCTGGTGCGAGAGCAACGACCCGAACTTTACGGCCAAAGCCGCCGATGTTGTCGGCCTCTATGTCGCGCCGCCGGCGAAGGCCATTGTGCTGTGCGTGGACGAGAAGCCCTCGATCCAGGCTTTGGAGCGAGCGCAGGGTTATCTGAAGTTGCCCAATGGCCGCGCCTTGACCGGCCAAAGCCACGATTACAAGCGGCATGGCACCACAACATTGTTTGCGGCGCTCGAAGTCGCCACCGGAAAGATCATCGCGACCCATTCAAAACGCCGGCGCCGCGTCGAGTTTCTCGATTTCATGAACAGCGTCACCGCGGCTTTTCCGAACCGCAAGCTTCACGTCATCCTCGACAACCTCAACACCCATAAAAAGAACGAGGACTGGCTCAAGGCCCACCCCAACGTGCAATTTCATTTCACGCCGACAAGTGCGTCATGGCTCAATCAGGTCGAAGTATGGTTTTCCATCTTGCAGGGGCAGTCGCTCAGCGGCACCTCCTTCACGAGCCTCAAGCAGCTTCAGGAACACATCGATGCCTACGTCAACGCATACAACGACAGAGCCGAGCCCTTCGTCTGGACCAAGAAAAAGGTCCGTCAACGCCGTTTCAAAGGCCGCCGTATCACTCAGCTCTGATTCCGGGTACTAGATATTGCAGGATAGCCCCGGACTCGAACAGCGGCAGCGGCCGGCCGCCGGGACCGTTGGGATCGAGGATCGCCGGGATCTTGCCGTTGGGATTGAGCGACAGAAACTCGGGCGTCTTCTGGTCGTCCTTGCCGAAATCGACGAGATGGACCTCGTAGGGAAGCCCGATCTCCTCCAGCATGATCGACACCTTGACGCCGTTCGGCGTCGGCAACGAATAGAGCTGAAGTAGCTCCGGATGCCTTGCCGGCCAGCGCTTGGTGATGGGAAAGGCGGAGAGATCGGACATCGGGACCCCGGCATCGTTCGTGAGATTGTCGCCTAATCTAGGCGAGCGGACGAACGGCACAAGGCCGATGCAGAGGTCACACGATCTTTTCGCACTGAAGCCGGATCACAGCGGCCGCAGCAAGTGACTTGTCGCATACACGATATCGCGCTGCGCACGTTGCTCGATGAAGCGCTGCCCGGTGACGAGCAGGGCTCCGGTGAAAACGAGCGCGAGCAGCGCGGTCGCGAATTGACTGGTATCATTCATCGCACGAGCATCTCTGTAATCTCTTCGCACGGGGAACGCGGGCCGACCATCTACAGTTCCTATACCTGTCAAATAAATTGCCGCTTTATCCCGAGTGCACCTTGGCGACCGGTCGCCTCAATAGTTGATCTCCATCCGCAATCCGCGCGGATCGATCTCGCCATCGCCGACCGACTGCGTGCTGTCGCGCGCTGCGACCGCGCAGGCGCAGGCGTCGATGAGATCGTCACGGCCGATGCCGGTGCCGTGACGCTGCGTCAGCCATTTCCGCAAGCGTGTGAAGCCGCGTTGCTCCAGTAGCGCGATGCGTTGTTCGCGGCCCTGCGCCGATGTCTTGCTCTCGAGCCGTAGGCGCCCGGCGAGATTCCAGAAGATCAATTCCGGATGCGCTTCGCCGATCGCGGCTTGCCGTGCCGGCGTCATGATCTCGTCGACCTCCCTGATCTTGTCCCTGATGTTCCAGAGCTGCGCCGACACGCCCCTGCCCTTGCCCTCGTGCTTCCAGTAGTGACGATTGGCTGCCGCCATGTCGGGAAATCTCCAGAGGTCGCGGCGCGCGCCGAGAAACACGGCGGGGCCGACCAGTTCGCGCGCACGCAGGTCGCATGTTCGATAGCCGCTCGTGTTCAACCCAATCGGCATGTCGATCATCGCGCGCGCGTGTGGCGTCGCGAGCAATCGCGTCAGCCCCGGCGAATAGTCGAAGCCGTGATCGCCGTGCTCGTCGATCCAAGCTGCGACCCAGCCGTAACGAAATCCATCGAGGCCGAGATAATTATTCACGCGGACGACCGAGCCTCCGATGCGCGTTCATCCCGTGGTTTCACCTCGATGTCGCTCGAACAGGCGCTGCGCCAACAGCGCATGGCCGAGCGTGCCGCCGGCGCGGACCGCAGCGGCGATCAACGCAGCTTCCGCGACCTCCTCGCGCGTCGCACCGGCTTTCGCCGCCTGCGCCGTATGCACGTCGAGGCAATAGGCGCATTGCGTGGTGAGCGCGACCGCGAGCGAAATCAGCTCGCGATATTTCGGCGGGATCAAGCCGTCCTTGCGCTCGACGGCATGATTGAAGGCGAGGAAGGCGTTGGCCTCGACCGGCGCGAGCGCGACGAAGGCCGGGACGGATTTCAGGTCATCGGGGTTTTGATAATCGGTCATGTCTCATCTCGTCAGATATTCGCGCATCAATGCGCGGGCGCGATGCAGGCGTGCCTTGACGGTCTGCCTGGACGCGCCGAGTGCGACGGCGATTTCGTCGATGGTCATCTCCTTGACGTCGCGCATCAGCGCGACGTCGCGATAGTGCAGCGGCAGCGCCTCGAAGGCCGCGGCCACGTCGAGCCGCAGATCGGCCTCGGGCCGCGACAGCAGTGCGGCCTCCGCGTCACTCGCAGCGATGGCCGGCATAAGGCCGGCCTTGCGCGCGAGCCGCAGGCATTCGCGCCGAACCACGCTGAACAGCCAGGCGGACAGCGCCAGCAGCGAGCGGATGGTGCCGACATGGCGGAACAGGATCCACAGCGCCTCCTGCGTCGCATCCTCGGCATCCGCCGAACTGCGGCAGGTCGCGCGCGCGTAGCGGCGGATATCGGGCTGCGCCGTCGCGAGCAGCGCCGCGATCGCCTCGGGATCGCCAAGCCGCGCCGCCTCGAACAGGTTGGGCGAGATCGCAGCCGCACTCACGACACGCCTCCTCGTCCGATTCCGGCCATCGCGCACATCGTGCAGTAGCCGACGAGGCCGGTCAGCGCGAAGCCTGCGCCGCCGAGCGCGACCAGCCACGCCGCAAGCCCGGACAGATACGCGAACGCGGCAATCCCGACCGCAATTCCGAGCGCCACCCGCACCGCCTGATGCACGCCACCGATGTTCTTCCTGTAAAATCCCATCACATCCTCCGACACGCGCCGAGGCGGAATGCCTCGAGGACAAGGAGGACGCGACGGGCGAAAAGGATTCGCGGAGGCCTGCAATTTTTTCGCGGTCAGCCTCCGACCGCCTGGTAGGCCAGGCGCTTGAACTCGAAGAAGAACGGATTCCAGAAGCCCATGTAGCGCTGGGCCATCAGGACGCCCGCGGTATTCGCCTGCGGGCAGATCCACCAATGCGTGCCGGCAAGGCCGCCCCACTGGAATTCGCCGGTGGAATTCGCCGGATCGAACGGCGTCGGCGCGAAGGTGACGGCGCCGCCGAGACCAAAACCCTTGCCGGGCATCGGCCCGAGATTGGCAAAGCGGATGGTCTGGCCTGCGGGCAGCTGGTTCGTCATCATCTGCCGCAGCGTCTCCGGCTTCAGCAGTGTATCTGACCCGGGCACCAAGGCGCGCACCAGCGCAAGCATGTCCGGCAGGGTCGAGACCAGACCGCCGCCGCCTGAGAGCCGCGGGAACGGACGGCGATAGGCCTGCGGGTAAGGCAGATTGTCGGCCCGCGTCAGGCCGGGCTTCATCGGATCGAGCACGTCGGCGCCGGTGTAGAGCGCGACCAGCCTGCCCTGCTGCGCTTCGGGCACGTAGAAGCCGGTATCGGTCATGGCGAGCGGATCGAAAATGCGCGCCTTGAGGAAGGCATCGAGGGATTTTCCGGAGACAACCTCGACGACGCGGCCGAGCACGTCGGTCGCCACCGAATATTCCCAGCCCGTTCCGGGATGATAGGACAGCGGCAGATCGGCAAGCTTGTCGATCATGTCGGTCAGCGGCGTCAACGGATTAAGCACGCCCGCCTCGTTATAGCCTTTGAACAGCACCGTGCCGGGGTCGAAGATGCCGTAGCTGAGGCCGGAGGTGTGGGTCAGGAGCTGGCGGATCGTGATCGAGCCCTTCGCCGGCTCGACATCGGCAAGGCTCAAAGCGCCCTGCTTCAGCACCTTGCGATTGCCGAGCTGCGGCAGGAATTTTTCGACGACATCGTCAAGCCCGAGGCGGCCCTCTTCCACCAGAAGCATGATCGCACACGTGACGAAGATCTTGGTATTCGAAAACGCGCGGAAAATGTGGTCGGTCCGGAGCGCGGTTTTCGCTTCGCGGTCGGCAAGCCCGACGCATTGCTGGTCAACGACCTCCCGGCCGCGCAGCACCGCCCAGGACACGCCGGGAATGATCTCCTGATCGACGTAGCGCTGCATCGCCGTCCGCACGGCGGAAAAATCGGTTGTCCTGGCGTCCATGTGTTTCCCCCAATTGTGGTTGGGACGGATTTAGCGTGAATTCGAAGGAAATGAAGGGCGATCCCCGAGGGAGCCTATCCCTCCTTCATGAACGCAGTGACGTACAGGCGCCGCCGAATTCGCATGCCCTGTCGCTGGTACAGCGCGATCGCGGACGCGTTGCCGGAAAACACGTGCAGGAACGGAATCTCGCCGCGCGCCTCGATCCGGCGCGCGACCGCCGCGAGCAGCGCCTGCGCATAGCCGCGCCCGCGATAGTCCGGATGGACGCAGACGGCTGTCATTTCGACGAACCTTCCCGGCTTCATCCGCTCGCCGGTCATCGCGACCAGTTCGCCGCTGACGCGGATGCCGAGGAATGTGCTGAGCTCATGCGTACGCAGTGCGAATGGACCGGGCTTCGTCAGATCCGTCAGCGCCATCATGGCGGGAACGTCGGCGGCGCTTAATTTGACGATCTCGGCGTCGCGCAGCGAACTGTCAGCGGGCGAGCCGATCATCTGCTCGCCGGTCTTGGCCAGCACCACCTTGAAACCGGCGGGCATTTCGACCGGCTCCGGCGTGAACAGCGCGGCGACCTGCGAGCCCGACAGGAGATCACGGAGCGCGGCAAAACTTGCCGCGGACATGTCGGCCATGTCGGCAAACGGCGTCATGTCCACAGGATAGCGCAGCGCTCGCGGGCCGCCCTCCGCCAGATGCTTCTGGCTCGTTGTCAGCGCGCTCCAGATCGGGCGATCCAGCAGCGCCTCATCGCTGTCGGACACCGGCCTACTCCTTGTCGAAGCTGACGATGACGGCGGCATTGGCGATGAGGATGGGGTCGTTGGCCACCTCCGTGGCCGAGGGAATCTCAAGCCCGCCCTTGACCGCAGTCACGGTCACGGTGCCGTAGGGCAGCTCCTTCGCAACGGCTTCCTTGTCCACCGCCTCGGGGTTGGGCACTCCGATCGTGACATCGACGAACATGTCGTTCGCGGTCTTGCCGATCATCCGGAAGAAACCGAGGCTCGAATGCCGGATGGCATCCGACACCGCCCGCTTCGCCGCCTTGGTGGCGTCCCTGCCGTGAACGTCGACGCCCATGCCCATCTCGGTGATACAGCGAACGCGAGTCATTTCATATTCCTGTGGCTGGTTGGATTACGTTGACGCAAGTTGTTATCGCATTTTGGCTGATCGGCATACTCCGTCATTGCGAGGAGCGAAGCGACGAAGCAATCCAGACTGCCTCTGCGGAAACACTCTGGATTGCTTCGCTACGCTCGCAATGACGGGTGTGGCGAGAGTGGCGAGCACATCACGCCTTCGACTTCTCGTGAGCCCGCAGCTCATCCACGAGCACCCGCACGTTCTCCGAATAGTCGATCGGGATCGAGACCAGGTGCACGCCGCCTTCCCTGAACGCGGCATCCAGCGTCGGGCCGAAGCTGTCGATGCTCGCGATGCGATGGCCCTTGGCTCCATAGGCCTTCGCGTAGAGGGCGAAATCGGGATTGCCAAAGGTCATGCCGAAATCGGCGAAATGATCGACGGCCTGCTTCCAGCGGATCATGCCGTAGGCGTTGTCCTCCAGCACCAATACGACCAGGTTGAGCTTGAGGCGGACGGCGGTTTCCATCTCCTGGCTGTTCATCATGAAGCCGCCGTCGCCGGCGACCGCGAGCACGCGGCGGTCGGGATAGAGCATCGCCGCCATCATCGCCGACGGCAGGCCTGCGCCCATCGTCGCCAGCGCGTTGTCCAACAACAGCGTGTTGGCGACGCGGGTGCGGTAGTTGCGCGCGAACCAGATCTTGTACATGCCGTTGTCGAGCGCGACGATGCCGTTCTCCGGGATCACCTGGCGAATGTCGTGCACGATCCGCTGCGGCGTCGGCGGCCAGCGCGCCTCGGTGGCGCGGTCGGCGATATGCCTGAGGATCTCCTCACGGAGCGGCACCAGCGCCGCGGCCTGCGGCAGCTTGCCTTCGAGCCGGTCGGCGAGCAGCTCCAGACTCGGGCCCACGTCGCCGACAACCTCGGCATCCGGGAAATAGACCTGCTCGACGCTGGCCGACGTGTAGCTGACGTGAATAACCTTCGGGCCCGACGGCCCCATGATGAAGGGCGGCTTCTCGATCGGGTCGTGACCGATCGCCACGATCAGATCGGCGGCGTCGATCGCGTCGTGGACATAGTCGCGCTCCGACAGCGCCGCGGTGCCCATATAGAGATTGGTGCCGCCGGGCACGGTGCCCTTCCCCATCTGCGTGGTGAAAAAGGGAATGCCGGTTCGCCGCACGAAGCTCGCGATGCCGTGGGTCGATCGCGGCCGGCTGGTCGCGGCGCCCATCATCACCAGCGGATGCCTTGCGGCGAGAATCATCTCGGCGGCACGATCGAGCGCGGCGCGGTGGGCGACCGGAATCTCGATCGGATGGATCGGAATCACGGGAGCGGCCGGCACTTCATCGCCCGCGATGTCCTCGGGCAGTTCGAGATGCACCGGCCCCGGCCGCTCCTCCATCGCCACGCGAAAGGCATCGCGCACCACGGTCGGGATGCTGGAGGCGCTGATGATCTGCCGCGACAGCTTTGTCAGCGGCTTCATGGTCGCGACCACGTCCACGATCTGGAAGCGCGCCTGCCTGCTGCTCATGATCGGCTTCTGGCCGGTGATCAGGATCATCGGCATCGCGCCGAGATGCGCATAGGCCGCACCCGTGGACAGATTGAGCGCCCCTGGGCCGAGCGTCGAGAGACAGACGCCGGGCTTCCCGGTGAGCCGGCCATGGGTGGCAGCCATGAAGGCGGCCGCCTGCTCGTGGCGGGTCAGGATCAGCTCGATCTTGGAGGTGCGGAGCGATTCCACGAGATCGAGGTTTTCTTCGCCGGGAACGCCGAAGATGCGATCGACGCCTTCATTCTCCAGCGCCGCGACAAACAGGTCCGATCCCTTCACCTTGCGCTCCTGCCCGCTCATGTCGCCTCCCGGTCACAATGTCGGCCCCTGTGTTCGACGGGAACCTCAAGTGTATCGTAACCGCGTGGCGCTCCGGCACAACTCACAAAGCGGCGCAGTTGGCCAACTATGTAGAGAGTGACTGTTCCGTCATCCTGAGGTGCGAGGCTTGCGGTGCGAATGCATCGCAAGCCGAGCCTCGAAGGATGAACGGCCGGGATGCAGCCGGGCCGTCGCCCTTCGAGGCTCGCCCTGCGATACATCGCAGGACGAGCACCTCAGGGTGACGGTGATAAATTGGTGCTCGCGACCAGTCGGATTTCCCAATCGCAGACACATCTTCGCATCCTCGCGGCTTGCTTCGCCCGAGCTTTGCTTCATCGCGACACCCTCCGATGTCAGAGGGCGCAGGGAAGACCGGGTGCCGACTGGCACCCGAGGTCCACTGTGCGAAAGGTGGCTACAAAATCTGCACAGCGGCATACAGGTGAAGCCCAACACACGGCCTTCCCTGCGCAGTGGTTTGACGGCTTATGCCGCGTTCTCCCCGGGGAGCGATGCACTATTGCCCCCGTCGCCTTGCGGATCGCTGATGTGCGCGCCCGGTCGGGCCGCCGCATCACCGCAAGACTTGGCGCACAGACCCCGGGCGCCAGGACGACACGGTTTTGCCGTACGCAGATCACACCGGTCGTGTGCGCGACGGCCTTCGCTCACGGTTGCCCGCCCTGCGATGCCCTCGCGCCGATGTGACTAGCGTCCACCGCAGCTCACCCCGCGTGTCGTGACGATCGCGATACGCCCCTCTGACCGGGATGAGGTGGCGCACGAATACGCCAAAGCCGAATTTCGGTAAAGTGGAATATTTTTGCTTGAGCGGATTGACCCGCGGCTTGGGTGTTTTGCCCGTCGGGCAACGCAAGCTCTTGTAGCCCGGATGAGCGAAGCGATATCCGGGATTCGTGCGGGCGGCGGTCCCGGGTATCGCTTCGCTCACCCGGGCTACGAGTCACATCAAAGCTTCGCCTCGGCAAAAATGCCCAATATCCAGTCGAGGAAGACGCGCAGGCGCAGCGCGGGCTGGCGGTTTTGCAGGTACAGCGCGGAGAGCGGCGTCGGTGACGGCGGATAGTCGGCGAGCACCTCGACCAGCGCGCCGCTGGCGAGATCATCCGCGAAGCGATAGCGGGGGGCCTGGGCGAGGCCGAAGCCGAGCCGTGCGAGATCGGCCATGGTGTCGGAATTATTGACGCGAACCCGGCTCGGCAGCACGACGTGATGCAGCGCGCCGGGAACCGAAAATTCCAGCGGCAGCACATGCCGGTGCGCGAGGAGACGAAGGCGACCATCTGATGGCCGTCGAGCGTATCCGGCGCCATAGGCACGCCGTGGCTGGCGAGATAGGCCGGGCTCGCCACTGTGATCTCCGCGATCGTGCCGAGGCGGCGCAGGATCATCCCGCTGTCCTCCGGCTCGCCCGACCGGATTACGCAATCGATGCCTTCGCGCACGAGATCGACCAGGCGGTCGCCCTGCCCGATCTGCAAGTCGAGCTGCGGATAGCGCGCCAGGAATGCCGGCAGGTGCGGCAGGATGAAGGTGCGGGTCAGCAAGGGATGGGCGTCGATGCGGAGCAGGCCGCGCGGCCGCGCATCACGCATCGCGGTTTCCGCTTCCTCGACCTCGGCCAGGATGCGACGCAGCGGCGGTAATAGTCCTCGCCGTCCAGCGTCGGCGTGACATGCCGCGTCGTGCGGTCGAGCAGGCGCGAGCCCAAGCGCGACTCGAGGCTGCGCAAGACCTCGCTCGCCGTCGAGCGGGGAATGCCGAGATCGGCGGCCGCAGCCGTAAAACTCTGCCGCTCGACGAGGCGAACGAACAGACGCATGGCGTCAAATCGGTCCATGGCCGATTGTTCACCACAGCCGACAAGTGATGGCAAGTCCCGGGCGATTATCCGGCCACGGCGATCAGCTAGATCTCCGGCTGAGGACAACGAGGAGACCTGCCATGACCCACCAACATCAGCGCGCCGCCATCGTGACCGGCGGCTCCCGCGGCATCGGCGCGGCGATCGCCCGCCGGTTGGCGCAGGACGGAATTGCGGTCGCGATCAACTATGCGAGCGGCCGCGCGGCTGCCGATGCGCTCGTCGCCGAGATCGAGGCCGCCGGCGGACACGCCATCGCCGTGCCGGCCGACCTCGCCGATCCGGCAACCCCTTTACGGCTGTTCGATGCGGCCGAGCGCGCCTTCGGCGGCGTCGACATCCTCGTCAACAATGCCGGCGTCATGGAGCTCGGGCCGCTCGCCGAGGTGACCGATGAAGCGTTCGCGCGGCAGATTTCGATCAATCTCGAAAGCGTGTTCCGGTCCTTGCGCGAAGCGGCGCGGCGGCTTCGCGACGGCGGCCGCATCGTCAGCCCTCCAGCGTGATCGGTCTCTACCAGCCCGGCTACGGCGTCTACGCCGCGACCAAGGCGGCGGTCGAAGCCATGACGCACATCCTCGCCAAGGAGCTCGGCAGCCGGCGCATCACCGTCAACGCGGTGGCGCCCGGGCCGGTCGAGACCCGGCTCTTTCTCGAAGGCAAGAGCGAGCAGCAGGTGCGCGCCATTGCCGCCATGAATCCGTTCGGCCGCCTCGGCCAGCCCGACGACATCGCAGGAATCGTCGCCTTCCTCACCGGTCGCGACGGCGGCTGGGTCAACGGCCAGGTCATCCGCGCCAATGGCGGCGTGGTCTGACGCGCGGCACGATCGCATCACACGGAGAGACCCATCATGCCTTTCGCCAACATCAAGATTCCGCAAGCCGCACTGTCTCGCGCCCAGAAGGCGGAGATCGTGCATCGCCTCACCGCGCTGTTCGTCGACTATTTCGGCGAAGCGGCGCGGCCGCACACGATGGTGCTGATCGAGGAAGTCCCCGACGGCGGCTACGGCCGCGCCGACGAGGTGTTCGTTGTTCCCGACGCCTGGCGCGCCCGCGACGCCGTCACGCCAGCTTCAGGCTGAGCTCGGTGCCGCCCTTGGTCGTTTCACCAGCAAAATCAGCAGCCAAGCTTGACATTCCTCTGACATACCGCTGGTATGTCAGCTATGCCAACCGCCTCCCTCGACCGCGACCGCGCCTATGCCCTGCTCCGCGACCTCGTCGTGTCAGGCGAGTTTGCGCCTGACGAACCCCTCTCCGAACGCAGCCTGTCGAGCCGGCTGGCGCTGGGCCGCACCCCGATCCGCGAGGCGCTGAAGGCGCTCGCCAAGGACGGCCTGCTCACCATCCATCCGATGCGCGGCACCTTCCTGCGCCAGATGTCCTTCGACGATCTGCGCGAGATTCATGAATTGCGGCTCGCGCTCGAAGGCATGGCCGCCTATCTCGCCGCGACGCGCGGGCCGACGGAGCCGCTGCGCCAATGCGCCGGGGAGCTGCGCAGCATTCAGCCGCGCGAAAACCTCGATGTCGAGGAGGCGCAGCAGGTCGGCTGGGCCTTCCACGACGAACTGTTTCGCGCGACCGGCAATGGCCGGCTGGCGCAGTCCTACGACAATCTGCGCGCGCAGAGCGGCCTCGCCCTCCAGAAGATGCGGCAATACAGCGTCGAGCGCACGCGCCAGGCCGTCAGCGAGCATCTCGATATCTACGCGGCCATCGAAGCGCACGATCCTGACGCCGCGCAGCAGCGCATGTGGCGGCATCTGTCGTCCGCATTCGAGGCTCGCCTCACCGCGCTGGGCGCGATCCGCACGCAATATCCGGGACAAGGAGACCACCACGCATGATCCGGCCGCTGTTCAGATTGCCGCTCGTGTTCCAGATGCTGCTCGGATTGGTGCTGGGCCTCGGCGTCGGCCTGCTCTGGCCGGATTTCGGCGCGAGCCTGCGGCCGATCGGCACCGCCTTCGTCGAGGCGGTGAAGATGATCGTCATTCCCGTGGTGTTCGCAGCCGTCACGCTCGGCCTCTATCGCATGGGGAGCGAGTTGAAGGTCCTCGGGCGCATCGCCGCGATCAGCCTCGGCTATTTCTACCTCGCCACCGTGATCTCGATCCTGATCGGCCTGCTCCTCAACGCCGCCTTCCATCCCGGCGCCGGCGCCCCGCTGGCCGCGACCGGCAAGGTGCCGCAGAACCTCGCAGTGTCGGTGGACTGGATCAAGTTCTTCATGGACATGATCCCCTCCAACATCGTCGCGGCGATGGCCGAGCAGAAGATTCTCCCGACGCTCGTCTTCGCCATTCTGTTCGGCCTAGCCCTCGCCTCTAGCGGCAAGGTCGGCGAGCCCATGGTGGCCGTGCTCGAGGCGGTGATGGCGGCGATGTTCAAGATCACCAAATGGATCACCTCGCTCGCTCCGATCGCCATCTTCGCGGTGATGGCGTGGCTGTTCGCGACGCAAGGACTCGCCACCGTGGTCGCGCTCGCAAAACTCGTCGGCGTGATGTATCTGGGCCTTGCGATCATGGTCGCGATCTTCTGGCTGATGCTGCTTGCGATCGGCGAGAAGCCGCTTGCCGTCACCAAGGCGGTGATGGAGCCGATGATCCTGGCCTTCTCCACCCGCTCCTCGGAAGTGACCCTGCCGCTGCACATGGAGAAGCTGCGGGCGATGGGCGCCTCAGAGCGCATCGTCTCGGTGGTGCTGCCGCTCGGCTATGCCTTCAACCGCGACGGCGCCATCATGTATTTTGCCCTCGCCGTCACTTTCCTCGCGGAAGCCTATGGCGTGACGCTGACCTGGTCGACGCTGTTCACCATCGTCATGGTCACGACGATCGCGAGCAAGGGCAGCGCCAACGTCCCCTCCGGCGGGCTCGTCGCCATCGCCATGGTGCTGTCGGCAATCGGGCTGCCGATCGAGGCGCTCGCGGTCATCGCCGGCGTCGACGCCTTCCTCGACATGGGCCGCACCGCGATCAACGTGTTCGGCAACACGGTCGCGGTGAAGCTGGTCGAAAAGTTTGCCGGCGACATGGCCGCCGATGAGACCCAGCCGACGGCGGCCGGCCTGCAAGTGCAGGACGCCTGATGGTCGCGCAAGAGAGAGGCCGCGACGGCGTCGTCGATCTGCGCAGCGACACCGTCACGCTACCGACGGCCGCGATGCTGGAGCGCATGCAGCGGGCCCCGCTCGGCGACGACGGCCGCGAGGGCGACCCGACCGTCCGCGCGCTCGAAGCGCGCGGCGCCGCGTTGACCGGCAAGGAAGCTGCCCTGTTCGTGCCGAGCGGCACGATGGGCAATCTCCTGGCGATGCTCGCCCATGCCGAGCGCGGCGCAGAGGTATTCGCCGACGCTGGTGCGCACCTGCTCAACTCCGAGCTCGGCAGCGTCGTGACGATCGCGGGGCTGGTGCCGAAGCCCATGCCGAGCCGTCGCGGCGCAATGGACGAAGCGGCGCTTGCAGACGCGATCCGCGGCTCGGAACGTCCCGGCCTGATCGCAATGGAGACGACGCATAACGGCGCCGGCGGCGCCGTGCTGCCCCTGCCGCACATGATGCGAATTCACGCGCTCGGACAGAGCAACGGGATCCCCGTGCATCTGGACGGCGCCCGCCTGTTCAATGCCTCGGTCGCGCTCGGCGCGCCGGCGGCACGGATCGCCGAGCATGCCGACAGCGTGATGGTCTGCCTGTCCAAAGGCCTGAGCGCGCCGGTCGGCAGCCTTCTGTGCGGTACCGCGGAGTTCGTCGCACGGGCGCGCACCTTGCGGAAACTCGTCGGCGGCACCATGCGCCAGTCCGGTGTCGTCGCAGCCGCGGGCCTCGTCGCGCTGGAGACGATGATCGAGCGCCTCTCCAAGGATCACGCGGCAGCAAGGCGGCTCGCCGCGGCCTTGAGCTGGCTCGACCCGGCACTCGCTGATCCCGACCAGGTGCAGACCAACATCCTGCGCGTCGACGTCTCCGCAAGCGGACGCGAGGCCGCCGCATGGGCCGAGGGCGTGAAGCAGCGTGGCATCCTGGTGCAGGCGAGCGGCCCCTCGCAGCTCCGGCTCGTCACCCATCGCCACATCGACGGAGCGGCGGTGGACCGCACCATTGCCGCCTTCGCGGCGCTCGGCCGCTAGCGCGCGCATTGCAAGCAGCAAGCGCGCGCATTGCAAGCCGCACGCGGCGTGCTATCGCTCGCCCCATGACTCCGAAAAGCTTCGAAGCGCGCTGCCTGCGCCTGCCCGCCGCCACCAAGGTGGTGCAGTGGGAAGGCACCTCCGTATTCAAGGTCGGCGGCAAGATGTTCGCGCTCGGCGGCGGCTTTGTCGCAAGCTCCGGCGGCTACATGTTCAAGGTCTCGGACATGGCCTATGCGATGCTGATCGAGCACGGCGTGGCACGTCCGGCGCCGTATCTCGCCCGCGCCAAATGGGTGCAGCTCGTCAGCAACAACGCCCTGCCTGATGCCGAGCTCACCGCCTATCTGGCGCAGGCCCACGCGCTGATCGTGGCCAAGCTGACGCGCAAATCACGCAAGATGCTGGGGCTGGACTAGAGCCTCGCTGCGCCGCCCTCGCCATAACGTGATGTTCCTCCCATGGACTTGTGCTGCACCGCAACTAGCTCAAGGCAAAGTCCAATCGAGATGGAGTGTTTTATGAGCTCACCGAACACCACGACAGCCGCCAAATCTCATCGCTATGAACTCGTGCATGGTGACGGAGCCGACTTCGTCGCCTACCAGCGCCGTCGCGAAGACGGGATTTGGCAGACCTTTGCGACATGGATGATTCCGCGCACGGTCTGCAGCTGAAGCGGAGCGCTTTTCCCTCGTGCTTGCGCCGGAGGCGGACGCCGCCTCCGGCTTCCCTGCAGAAGCCCGCTCCGCTCAGCGCTTCTTCTCTGCACCCGTTTGGGTCGCGCGCAGCAGATTGTCGCGCAATGTGCTCACCGTCTTCTGCACCACCGGAAAATCGTCGCCGAGGCCGGTCGCCTCGATCAGGGACTCGCCGAGATCCTGTTCGATCAGCTTGCGCCCGCCCGGCGTCAGGCTCACCCGCACCTGCCGCTCGTCGGCGGGATCACGGTGGCGCCTGATGTAACCCGTCTGCTCGAGCTTCTTCAGGATCGGCGTCAGCGTGTTGGATTCCAGGAACAGCTTCTCGCCGAGCGCGCTGACGGTCTGCTCGTCCTCCTCCGACAGCGCCACCAGGGCGATGTACTGGGTGTAGGTCAGCCCGACCTTGTCCAAGAGGGGCTTGTAGGCACGGCCGAAGGCGAGATTGGCCGAATAGACCGCAAAGCACAGGAAATTCGACAGCTTTCGGCCTTTGCCGGCGGCTTTGGGGAAACGGGCCACGGGAACCTCCGCAATTCGTGATCTGCCAACCGATATAAATCGTATCCGATTAAATCGGAAGATCTTGACCGGCGGATGCGGCGGGTTTATTTCATGGCGCATCCGATTAGCTCGGATACGATAAAAAAGGACCCCGCCATGTCATCCGCTGCCAAGCTTCTCTTTACCGGCAAGACCCACGTCACCTCAGGCTCCGATGGTGCCGCGCACTCCAGCGACGGCTTCCTCGACATCAAGTTGGCGCAGCCGCATCCGGCCGCCGAAAACCTGTTCGCCGCCGCCTGGTCGGCCTGCTACCTCGGCGCGCTCGGGCTCGCCGCCGCCCAGCGCAAGGTCAAGCTGCCGAGCGAGCCGTCGGTCGACACCGCGATCGACCTGAACAATGCGAACGGCGCCTTCTTCCTGCGCGCCCGTCTCGACGTCAGCGTCCCCGGCGTCGACCGTGCGGTGGCGCAGGAGCTGATCGAAGCCGCGCACGGCATCTGCCCGTACTCCAAGGCGGTGCACGGCAACATCGAGGTGACCACCACCCTCGTCTGAAGCGCCACGACGCGGGAACCGGCCGGCATCGGCTGGGCCCGAGTGGTGCGATCAATCCTGCGACCACACGGAGCCGACCATGAGCCATCGTCTTTTGCCCGCCGTGCGTATCCTCGCCAGCGCCGCCGTACTGGCCGCAAACCTGTTCACGCTGCCGGTAGCGGCGCAGCCGGCCGGCGTCACGCGCACCGGACTCCAGCGCCACGATCTCAGCGCGCCCGGCCGCGAAGCCGTGCAGGTGCGCGTCGACCTCGCCCCCGGCGTGGCGTTCGGCCGGCACACCCATCCGGGCGAAGAAATCATCTACGTGCTGTCAGGCGCCATCGAATACGCCGTCGAAGGCAAGCCACCGGTGACGCTGAAGGCCGGCGACGTGCTGTTCATCCCGTCCGGCACAGTGCATGCGGCGAAGAACGTGGGCACCGAGACCGCCAGCGAGCTTGCGACCTATATCGTCGCGAAGGACAAGCCGCTGCTGACGCTGGCAAAGTGAGGCCAGCCACTCCAATTGACCAGGAGATAATATCTGACTAAAGTCAGATATTATGCTCGATTCCGTCTCACGCGTTCGCCGCTTCAACCGTGCCGTCACCTCCGCCGTCGGCGCGCTCGACACCTCGTTCCTCGGCCGCGGCCGTCCGCTCGGCGCGGCGCGCGTGCTCAACGCGATCGGGCACGGACGTTCGGACGTGGCCGAGATCCGCGACTATCTCGGGCTCGATTCCGGGCTGATGAGCCGGCTGTTGCGCAGCCTCGAGGACGAAGGGCTGGTCGAGACCACGGCGCATGCGGACGATGCGCGCCGCCGCGTGGCAAAACTCACACGCACCGGCCGGCGCGAGTTCGCGGCCTACGAGGCGCTGTCGAATACGCAGGCAGAAAGCTTCCTCGCCCACCATTCGCAGCGCGATGCGCTGCTGGCGGCCATGGACATGATCGCCTCCGCGCTGACGCGCGAGCGCGTTGTGCTCGACGAGATGGACCCGCGATCCGAGGAGGCGCGCTATTGCCTCGGCGAATATTACGCGGAGCTCAGCCGCCGTTTCAAACAGGGCTTTGACGTTTCGCTGTCGCGCGATCCCGATGCCAAGGACATGCGCCGGCCGCGCGGGAGCTTCATCGTCGCGATGTCGGATGCGCTGCCGATCGGCTGTGTCGGGCTGAAGGGAACCGACCACGGCTATGCCGAGATCAAGCGGCTGTGGGTCGCCCCCGCCGCGCGCGGATTGCGGCTCGGCCGTCGCCTGATGGACGCGGCCGAAGATGCGGCGCGCGCGCTCGGCATCGCGCTGCTGCGGCTCGACACCAACAGCGCCCTCCCCGAGGCCGGCCAGCTCTACCGCAGCACGGGCTGGCGCGAGATCCCGCGGTTCAATGACGATCCCTATCCGGATCTGTTCTTCGAAAAGCAGCTGTGAGTCAGAAGTCCCGGGTGTCGCTTCGCTCACCCGGGCTACAGTCTCACGCCGCTGCAGTCGCCGCCTGCCCTTGCGGCTTCGCGAACGGGCGGAAGGTCATCGCCATCAGGAAGGCGCCGAGGCCCATCGCCCAGGAGGCGATGTAGAGCCAGGCGTAGCTCGAGAACGCGTCGTAGATCAGGCCGCCGGCGAGCGGCCCCGTCGCCATGCCGAGGCTGCCGGCCATCGCGGTGCCGCCGATCACCGTGCCCATCATGCGCAGCGGAAAGTTTTCGCGCACCAGCACCGCGTAGAGCGGCATGGTGCCGGCATAGATGAAGCCGAAGATGGCGCCGACCGCGTAGAAAGTCGCGAGCTGATGCGCGAAGACGTAGGCGAGCGCGCCGAACGCCTGCAACAGCAGGCCCGTGACCAGCACGCGCTTGGCGCCGAAGCGATCGCCGAGCAGGCCGAAGGCGATGCGGCCGCCCATGCCGGCAAAACCCTCGATGCTGTAGATCGTCACCGCCGCGATCAGCGGAATGCCGCAGCTCACGGCATAGCTGACGGTGTGGATGATCGGGCCGGAATGGGTGGCGCAGCAGAAGAAATTGGTCGCGAGCAGGATGAGGAATTGCGGCGAGCGCAGCGCCTCCCCCAGCGACATCTCCGCCTGCGCGGCGTCCTCACCCGACGGCACGGGCATCGCCTGCGCAAGCGCGGGCGGACGGCGCACCAGCAGCGATACCGGGATCATGATGGCGCCGACCACCAGTGCCACGATCTGCATCGAGGTGCGCCAGTCATGGCCGGAGACGAGCCAGGCCGCGAGCGGCGACATCGTCATCGGCGCCATGCCCATGCCGGCCGACACCAGCGAGACCGCGAGGCTGCGATGGGTGTCGAACCAGCCGGTGACGGTCGCCATCATCGGCGCGAAGATCGCCGCGCAGGAGGCACCGACCAAGAGGCCGAACACGAACTGGAACGCAATGAGCGAGGTCGCATGGCTCGCCCCGAACAGGCTCAGCGCCAACACCGTCGAGCCCGTCAGCACCACCGGCCGCGGCCCGAACCTGTCCGTCGCGGTGCCCCAGGCCATGCTGGTGAAGGCCATCGCCAGAAAGCCGATCGTCATGGCGCTGGAGATGCCGGTCACCGACCAGCCGGTGTCCTTGGCGATCGGCTGCAGGAACACCGGCAGCGAAAACATGCCGCCGATCGCGACGCAGCCAAGCAGGCCGCCGGCGGCGACGATCACCCAGCGATAGTAGGACGAGTTCATTTTCCTTGTCTCCCGTCAGTCTGTCTGAGTGAAAGACGATTGGGATTGGCGCGCGCCGACAGGCGACGGTACTTTAATTTTCCGGCGATCGCGACCGCGCCGCCGGTGCGCGGTTCCGCAAGCGCCGCCCCTGATGCGGCCTGTTCGCGCCTCATAACTCCAAAGGTTTCAGGAAAGCACCCGCATGCCCAAGATCGACATCGCCGCAGTGCCGGAGCGCAGAGGCTCCGGCTATCCCTCGCCCTTCAGCCTTCCTTGCGCCGAGCGCATCCGGCAGCGGCTCGGCAGCGCCGGGGGGCCTTTCCGATTTCGGCGTCAATTTGATGCGGCTGCCGCCGGGCAGCTGGTCGAGCCAGCGGCACTGGCATTCGCATGAGGACGAGTTCGTCTATTTGCTCGAAGGCGAACTGACACTGATCGAGGACGACGGTGAAACCGTCTTGCGCGCGGGCGATTGCGCCGCCTTTCCGAAAGGCAGCGGCAACGGCCATCACATGATCAACCGGTCGGACGCGATGAATCGGCTCGCGCTCGCCCGCCGACCTCATCACCTGCTCCGACATCGACATGATGAGCCCGGCTTCCGACGGCCGGTTCCTGCACAAGGATGGCAAGCCCTATCCGGACGGCTAGTTCGGCCACGAGAACAAAAACCTCGAAAACAACCCCATGCACAGTAGGCGGGCGCTGCGGGATCAATGACTTACGATGTCGGTCACTTGCGATGCCGATCACTTGCGATACCAGGCCGCAATTTGACTCGTCGGGCAAAACACCGGCATCCTGTCATGATCCCGCCAACGCCATCGCATCACCCCAGCTGAGCCCGCCTGGCGCCACGCCGCCACGCGCTGACGGTGAGCCAGATCGCCGAGACCAGGAAGTAGAGCGCGCCGACCGCAGCATAGCCGGCGACATTCGTGATCGACGGAGCCGCGGGCATCGCGGCTTGAGCAATGAAGAAGCCGCCTGCCAGCGCTGATTGGCCACCGCTGAGCGCCATGGCCCACTGCGCGCCAAAACGGCTCCAGCGTCGGATTGCCGTCCCGAGCTGCAGCAATCCGGACAGGATCGCCCATGCACCGAACACGCCGAGCACCCAGTTCATGCTGACCTGCAAGGCAAGGACGACCGCGACTGTGGTCGCCAGACTGACCAGGACGTTCAGAGCCTGGGTGCGGTTCTGGGCGAGCCCACCGCTGCGCAGCGCGTCGAGCCAATTGGCCGCGGCGTCCCACGCCGGATAGGCGACGAGCAAAGCTCCGGCGACCGGCGCGGAGGACTGACCGACGGCAAACGCAGCGGCGACCCAGGCGACGGAAAACCCCGCGCGCGTGAAGTAGTACAGCCTCAGCCATTGCTCCTGACCGGCCGAATCCGGCTGATGATGATCTCTCATGACAGTCTCCTTACCTACTAGTTGGTAGTTTCTCGAGCGAAGCGAAATTGCAGCGACGCAGGTGGCTTGCAGCTTGTGTGATTGTCGGGGGGCCCGCCGGGTGGATCTCAGCGCGTTGCGGACAGCCGCTCCAGCAGCGGCCGGGTGATGACACCGAACATCTTGGGATCGCCATAGGCACGCGCCGACAGCATCGCGCCGTGAACCGTGGCCATGAATCCTTCGGCCTCGACCCGCGCCGTGCCGGAAAGCTGTAGCCGCCCCTGCCGCTTGCCGCGCTCAATCACCGAGGTCAGCCAGGATGCCAGGGCGCGGAAATGGGCGCGCACTTCAAGCGCCACCTCCTCGGGCAGGAGCGGAAGCTCGCTGGCAAGAAGCGCACACACGCAGAACGGAGCCGTCGCGTCCTTGATGCACGCCTCCCAATAGGCGAGATAGCTTTTGAGCTGTGCGCCGGGGTCCGGGATGTTGCGCTCGATGGCGGAGAGTCCCGCCGCGGCCTCCTCGCGATAGCGCGACACGAGGGTGCGGACCAGGTCGACCTTGCTGGCGAAATGGTGGTGGATGCTCGGCTTGCGGATGCCGACGATGTCGGCGATGTCGGCGTAGCTGAAGCCGTTATAGCCGCCGGCAATGATCAGCTTGCGCGCGCAGGCCAGAATCTCGTCGGCGGTCGAGGAAACGTTGGTCATGGCGCATTAACTACCTTCCAGTTGGTAGGGCGTCAAGAACGAGGTGCTTCAACCATCCGTGAGTGGTAGGGAGCGTGCATGACCATCCGCCCCCTCGTCCGCTACCCCGACCGCCGGCTGGCGATTCCTGCCCGCCCCGTCACTGCGTTCGACGACGAGCTCCGCGAGCTCGCCGCGGACCTGCTCGACACCATGCGCGCCGCGCCCGGCATCGGCATCACGGCTCCGCATATCGGCGTGCCCTTGCGCGTCGTGGTGCTCGAGCTCGACGCCAAAGACGGCGCACGGACCTATGTCAATCCTGAGATCACATGGGCTTCGCCCGAGATGATCATGCACCGGGAGGGCAGCGTCTCGATGCCCGGGGTCAACGACGAGGTCCAGCGTCACGCCCGCGTGCGCATCAGCTACTGGGATCTCGACGGCACCATGCAGACCGAGGATTCGGAAGCCCTGCGCGCCGTCTGTCACCAGCACGAGATCGATCAGCTCGACGGGATGTTCTGGATCCAGCGGCTGTCGCGGCTGAAGCGGGAACGGCTGGTGAAGAAGTTCGAGAAAATGTCGCGGGGGTGACCGTGACGCTAAGGCGGCTTCGCCACCTTGTTCGCGACGCCTTCAAGCCCTCTTCCCGCTCCGTTTGGTGACGGGAGCGTGACGACGCTCCCGCTTGCCGCGCGCGATCTCGGTCGCCAGCGCGTCCAGCTTCGGCTCCCAGAAATTCCTGAACTGACCGATCCACGCATCCACCGCGCGAAGCCCCGCAACGTCGACCGAATAGAGCCGCCTTTGCGCCTCCGCCCGAACCGTCGCGAAGCCGCTCTCGCGCAGCACCTTGAGGTGCTGCGACACGGCGGCCTGCGTGATTCCGAACTCCGCCCCGATCGCCTCGACGACCTCGCCGGACGCCATTTCCCCGGGCGACAGCAGCTCGAGGATGCGACGGCGCACGGGATCGGCGAGGACCTCGAAGACGTGCATCAGCTTCCTGTGCCTGGATGTGCGACATCGGGCGGCATCTCGCCGCGATAGAAGGCGATGGTGCGGTCCGAGCGCTGCTTCGCCGTGTCAGGGTCGACCCCGCTCGCGACATGCGCCTCGCGCCATTGCTCGCCGCTTCGTGTCATGAATTCCTTGCCCGCAGGAGATCCCATCCATGCCTCGGCCGTCTCATGGTCGACCGATGCCCCCGTGGCAACATATCGCTCAAGTCCGGCAATGGCGAGGTCCCAACCGATACCCACGGCGCCTGGGCCGAACTGATTCCAGTGATCCTCGATGATCGCGGTGTGCTCCAGCGTCAACCGCGCCTGATGTCGTTCTGCCGCGAGCTGGACGTCGATCCAGCTCATCGCACCGCCGAATTCCCACGTCGCTGCAAAATGGGTCGGCGGCGTACATGCCGTGATGGTGCCGCCCGCATTGCCCTTGAGCTGGTACCTTCCGCCGAGCTGGAGGTCTCCCTCGACCGGCAAGAACCAGCGCGGAATGCGCTCCCTGCTGGTCACCGCGTCCCAAAGATCGTCAACGCTCGTCTCGTAAAGCCGCGTCAGTGTCACCGCGCTGGCCGGCTTGCCGTCTTTCTCGAAATTCCGCACCGAACGCGTCACAAGCCCCAAGACTCTGGCGACGTCGATCTCCATTGCATTCCTCCTTGTCGTTGATCGCAAGGGCAAATATCGATCTGCACTAATATAAGTCAAGTCTTATATTCACGACGTTCGACGCCTGGAATTCGGTGCCCCTCCTTCAGCGGCAGAAAAAGGTCCCCAACCGCCTCGTGCTCCGGCACCTCCGGGAAGAAGCTCCGCCGCTGGCAATAGATCGGGAAGTTGCGTGCTTCCCTACGCATCCCGCACGATACTGCTGAGATATTTTGCCGGGGGTTTGCCGAGCGCCTTCTTGAACATCGTGATGAAGGCCGCGACGGACTCGTAGCCGAGATCGGCCGAGACCTGCTGCACGCTGGCGCCGGCAGTGAGTTCTCGCAGGGCGACGATCAGGTGCAATTGCTGGCGCCAGCGCCCGAAGCTCAGACCCGTTTCCCTGACGACGAGACGCGCGAGGCTGCTCTCGCTGAGCGCGACGCGCTTCGACCATTCGGCGAGGGTCCTGCGGTCGGAAGGATCTTTTGCCAGCGCAGCCGCGATCCGCTTCAACCGCGGCTCGGACGAGAGCGGCAGATGGAGCTGCTGGACGGGCATGCGCGGCAGCTCGCGGAGCAGGACGCTCGCCAGGAGGTCCACCCTCGCCAAGTCATCCCCGACCTGATCGCACAACTCGACGATCAGCTCACGCAGCAGCGGCGAGATCGACAGCGTGCAGCATCGACCCGGCAGGTCCACGATGTCGGGCTCGATGTAGAGGAAAAACAGCCGGGCATTCTCTGTGGCGAGGTTGCTGTGCTGCATGCCGCCGGGAATCCACACCGCGCAATGTGGCGGCACCATCCACAGGCCACTGGGAACGCGACATGTGACACCACCTCCCAACGCGAAGACCAGTTGTCCCTTGCGGTGGCTGTGATCGGGGACCTCCCCCTTGGTCCCCGTCACGTCAACGCGCACGGCGATGACCGGGGCGGAGCGATCGTCCACATCGAGGCTGGACCATGGAAAGCGAAGGGGTTGCCGCATGCTGCCGGTTTTTAGTCATTGATTGGCTAAATATCTAAATTCAACGAGGGCGAAAGTCGATAGGTTGTTGCCAAACCTGCAGGGCGGCGGCCAGGCGCCTACCGATGACGGGATACGACCATGAATGCCTTCACGACCGCGACAGCAGCCGAACTCGGACGTGTGGTCCGCACCCAAGCCGGTTTCGTGCGCGGCGGCGTGCGGGACGCAAGCGGCGTGCTGTCGTTCAAGGGCATCCCCTACGCGGCGCCCCCGGTTGGACGGCTGCGCTGGTGCGCACCGCGGCCGCCAGCGCCTTGGGACGGCGTGCGAGATGCAAGTGTGTTTGGCGCAGGCTGTCTTTCAGCTCTCGAAAACGACCATCGGCCGGGACCGCGCGACGAGGATTGCCTCTATCTCAATGTCTGGACCACAGCGGAGCATCCGGACGAGAGGCGGCCCGTGATGGTGTGGATTCATGGCGGGGGCTTTCAATTCGGCTCCTCGGCCAACCCCGCGACCGACGGCGGCGCGCTGGCGGCCAGCGGGGTCGTCGTCGTCAGCTTCAACTATCGCCTCGGCGTCTTCGGCTTCCTCGCCCATCCTGATCTCGACGCGGAAGCGCCGTCGGGCAATTACGGCCTCAGAGACCAACTGGCGGCGCTGCGCTGGGTCAAGGCCAACATTGCCGGCTTCGGCGGCGATCCTGACAACGTCACCCTGTTCGGCGAGTCCGCCGGCGCCATGGCCGTCGGGATCCTGATGGCCTCGCCGCTCGCGCACGGACTGTTTCACAAGGCCATCGGACAGAGCGGCGCGTTCTGGGATGGCAAGCACGGGCCACTTCAGAGTTTTGAAGAAGCCCGCGCGCGCGGTCTCGCGTTCGCCCGGCAACAAGGCGATGAGTCCATCGCCGCCTTGCGCGCGATGCCGGCCGACCAATTGAACGCAGCCGCGCCGTGGAGCTTCAAGACCAGTCCCGTCGTCGCGGCATTCTCACCGAGCATCGATCATGATGTGGTGCCCGACGTGCCCGCCCGCAGATTCCTGCGCGGCGAGCAGATGCACATCCCGTTGCTGGCGGGCTGGAATAGCGCGGAGGAATTCCCCTTCCCTGCGCAATCCCTGCCCGACCACTCGGCGCGCGCCTTTCTCACCGCGGCCGAGGCAATGTTCTGCCGGGAACGCATGGCCGATTTCCTGAAGGTCTACCCCGCCGCGACCGATGCCGAGGCGAAGGCCTCCGCGGCGGCCCTCACCGGCGACACCGTGATCGGCGAGCAGTGCTGGCAGTGGCTGCGGCTGCATCGGCGTCGCCGGCGCGCGCCCGCCTACGGCTATCTGTTCAGCTATACGTCGCGCTACACGCCGATCGCCTCGCATGTCACCGAGATCCCGTTCGTGTTCGGCACGCTGACGCCGCAACAGGTGATCGGCAGCACAGCACCGCCGGCCGAGGAGGACCGCGCGCTGGCGCGGACGATGATGGGTTACTGGGTGAATTTCGCGACGCAGGGGAATCCGAACGGATCAGGTCTGCCACCCTGGCCCGCCTATGACGAGAACGACGTCGTGCAGATCCTCGATACGACGATCGAAGCCCGTCCCAATCCGCAAGCCGCCCGCTTCCGCTTCCTCGACAGTTTCAGGCAGGACGGCGTATTGCCGATGCGCTGGCGCGAGATGGCATAAGCGGCTTAACCGCCAACTCGATAGCGACCAGTCCGTCTCCTACGACCGAAACGGACAGGCCGCCGTCAGGTGCGCTATTTCAGCGGCAGGAAAAGCTCCGCGACCGCCTCATGCTCCGGCACCTCCGGGAACAAGCTCAGCCGCTGGCAATAAATCGGGAAGTCGCGCGCTTCCTCGCCGCTGGCCGGAAGCCAGTCGCGATAAAGGTAGAGCGCGGCGGGCTCCAGATTGTCGGTGTGGCCGACGACGCGCAGCACCGCGCAACGTCCGCCGGGGATCTCGCCGGCCTTGATCGCTTCGCCATTCGCCTGGATCGGCTGGTCGGTCCCGGCGCAGAGGTCCACGCTGTAATCGGCCGGCGAGGCGGGACGCCGCTCGGAACGCCAGACATTGAAGGTCGGACTTATCCTGGGGTGGAGGTTAGCCGCCCTGCGCCAGGCGATGAACCGCTGGATGGTGGCAGGAAGCGTCGCCGGGTCGCCCCGATGCGCCATGATCGCCACCCGTGTGGGCGGGACATCGCGGATCGTCACGTCGTCAGGGGTAAAGGTCTTCTGCATGAGCTTGCTCCTCGCGTTGTCGAGAGGCCCGAAGGCCGCAAGCCACGGCTCCCAGTCGGGAGATTTCCGGAACGACGACGGCGATTGCCCGAACCGTTGCCGAAAGGCGCGGGCGAAGGCGTCCGGTGCGTCGTAGCCGGCATCCATCGCGATGTCGGTGACGCTTTCGTCGTCCCTGTAGGCCAGCCGATGCGAAGCGCGCTTCATACGGGCAAGCTGAACATAGCGATGCACGGACAGCCCGAAGGTCGCCGTGAACTGCCGGTGGAAATGAAATTTCGAGAAGGCCGCAACAGCGCTCAGCGTGTCGAGGTCCAGATCAGCGTCAAGATGCCGGTCGATATGCTCCAGCACCCGCCGCATCCGATCCTGATAATTTTGCAGCGCCGCCTTCATCGTCCCTCCTCCGTGGCGGCTCCAGTTAGTCGCTGACGGCTGCGACGTGCTCGACCGATCTTGCGGTTCGGGGACTCGTAGGATGGGTAGAGCGCAGCGAAACCCATCATCGCTGGTACTCCGCGAGAGAAGCCGATGGGTTTCGCTATCGCTCTACCCATCCTACAACCTCACCTCACCCGCCCGCCATCAGCTGCTTCGCCAGCGCCATGTAGGCCGGCAGCGTCACGGGATCGTTGGCGGCGTTGCCCGCGACGGGGTGCGAGGCGTAGCGCGCGATCACCATCTCGGCCTTGGGATCGATGTAGATGCCCTGGCCGTGGACGCCGCGCGCCATGTAGGCGCCGTGGGGATTGTGCGTCACCCACCATTGATTGCGATAGGAGGCACCTGGCAACGTGGTGTAGCCGGCCGGCTTGAATTTCTCGGAATCGCCGCCGCGCGAAATGTCCTCGACAACGGACGACGGCACGATCTGGCGGCCATTAAAACGGCCGTGATTGCGCATGGTCTCGCCGAAGCGGGCGAGATCGCGCAAAGTGGTCGAGAGACCGCCGCCGCCGCTTTCGGTGCCGATGCGGTCGACGTGATAATGCGCGTCCTCTTCCGCGCCGATTTGCGTCCAGATCCGCTCGGAGAGAAGATCGGACAGCGTCAGGCCGCTGGCGCGCCGGCAGATCCAGGCCAGCACGTCGGTGTTGACGGTCTTGTAGGCAAAGGCCTTGCCGTGCTCGCCCTGCTTCTTCTGCGCGACGAGGAAATCGAAAATGGTGGTCGGGCCGTCATAGCCAGGCGGAATCGGCGCCATGCCGTTGGCGCGCCGCAAGCCCCACACATGCGAATTCTTGTCGGTGTAGACCTCGGTGTATTCGAGGCCAGTGGTCATATCCATGACCTCGTGCACGCGCGCATCGCCAAATGCGCTCGCCTTCAGCTCCGGTACATAGTCCGTGACCGGTGCCTGCGGATCGATCTTGCCCTCGGTGACCAGAATGCCCGCGAGCACGCCGGTGAAGGATTTCGTTACCGACATTCCGATATGCGGCTTGTGCGCCTTCAACGCACCGAAGTAGCGCTCGTAGATCAGCTTGCCCCGATGCAGCACGGCGATGCCGTCGGTGTAGGTCTCCTCCAGCATTTTCGCGAAGGTCATGGGACGGCCGTCCATCGTGGTCGAGGCGACCGCGCCGATGTCGTGGTCCTCGCGCGGCAGCGGCGATGCCGGTCCCGCCCCGCGCCAGACGTTCACGGTCGGCACCAATTGGCGGATATTGCTCCAGGCCCAGCGCAGCTCGGGGAAGCTGCGGAACGAGCCGTCCTGGAAGGTGATCGTCCGCTCCGGCGCCGGCGGGAAGCCCTTCATCCAGCCGAGCGTTTCGGGATCGGTCTCGGCGGCGGTTGCGGGGGCTTGATTGGCGGTGGTCGCGACGGACATGAAGGCAGGCTCCGGAGAGGACGATGTGGCTGGCGTATCATGAGACAGCGCAACCCGCATCCCGCGTTTGTGCCGGGGTGCTGTGCAGTGCCCCCCGATGATGCCCCGCCCCGGCGGGCCGCCCGCGCGGTCGATCGCTGTCTCGTGAACGGCGTCGAGGCGTGCCGATTGACCTGTCTCAAAGTGACGACCTCCATTGTGATCCATCGTTTCGTCAGCACCGGCGGCTGAGATCGGCGATTTGTTCTCTGCTTACGCGAAAGGAACGACGAAGCATGGCCTACGCAACCACCTACCCCTACACGGGTGAAGTCCTCGAGACATTCCCCACCGCCACCGATGCCGAGGTCGCCCGCGCGATCGACGCGGCGCATGCGGCCTTCCTTGCCTGGCGCGAGACGTCCTTTGCCGCGCGCGGCGCAATCCTGCAAAAGGCAGCTAACCTGCTGCGCAAGGACGCCGACGCCTATGCAAAGCTCCTGACGCTCGAGATGGGCAAGCTGTTCACCGAAGCGAAGGCCGAGGTCGAATTGTCCGCGAAGATCTTCGAATATTACGTCCAGAATGCCGAAAGCCTGCTCCGGCCGGAGAAATTGACTGTCGCCGATCCCGCCGAGGGCGAGGCCGTCATCGTCTGCGAGCCGCTCGGCGTGCTGCTCGCCATCGAACCCTGGAACTTCCCTTACTACCAGATCGCCCGCATCATCGCCCCGCAGCTTTCGGCCGGCAACACCATGCTGCTGAAGCACGCCTCCAACGTGCCGCAGAGCGCGGCGGCGTTCGAACGGCTGATGCGCGAAGCGGGGCTGCCCGAGGGCGCCTTCATCAATCTCTACGCGACCCGCTCGCAGGTCGAGACGATCATCAACGATCCGCGCGTCCATGGCGTGGCGCTCACGGGCTCGGAAGATGCCGGCGCGGTCGTCGCCGCGCAGGCCGGCAAGGCGCTGAAGAAGTCGACCATGGAGCTCGGCGGCGCCGACGCGTTCGTCGTGCTCGCCGACGCCGACATGGCCAAGACGATCAAATGGGCGGTGTTCGGCCGTCACTGGAACGGCGGCCAGGTCTGCGTCTCATCCAAGCGCATGATCATCGTCGATGCGGTCTATGACGAATTTCTTGCGCGCTACCGCGAGGGCGTGGCCGGCCTCAGGGCGGGCGACCCCTTCGCTCCCGAAACGACGCTGGCTCCGCTCTCCTCGCAAGCCGCGGCCGACGAGATCAAGGAAAAGATCCGCCAGGCCGTCGCTCATGGCGCCAAGGCCGAGCAGGTCGGCCCGCCCGTCCCCAACCAGGGCGCCTTCGTGCAGCCGACGATCCTGACCGATGTCGCCGACGACAATCCGGCGCGCTACTGGGAATTCTTCGGCCCCGTCTCGATGCTATTTCGCGCCAGGGACGAGAATGATGCCGTGCGCATCGCCAATGATTCCCCGTTCGGCCTCGGCGGCTCGGTGTTCACCTCCGACACGAAGCACGGCGCGGACGTCGCCAGGAAGATCTCGACCGGCATGGTGTTCGTCAACCATCCGACCAAGGTCGAGGCCGACCTGCCCTTCGGCGGCATCCGCCGCTCCGGCTACGGACGCGAATTGCTGGGGCTCGGCCTCAAGGAGTTCGTCAATCACAAGCTGATCGACGTCGTCGACATCGACGCCCGGTTCTGACGACGCGTCGTGCGTCACCCGCGCCGTGCGCGGGTGACGTGCGATGGATGGGTCGGGCGATCGATACCCGTGGCTCCGGCTTCGGCTTATCCCTTTCGCCCCGTGCGCTTCTTTGCCTTCGCGGCGCGTTTGCGCCCGGGGGCTGCCGCGCGTGCGGGACCGCGTGCCGCGCGGCCGCCCGTGTCGGCGGTCAGCTCGGGACGCAATCTGGCGAGCTTGGCGCGGTCCGGCAGCAGGTCCGCGAAGCCGTCGAGCACCCGCGGCGCGGGCGCGCCGTCGCCGGCGACGGCCAGTGCACCTGCCGGCGCCGCGGTCTGGCTGAGCGCCTGCAAGCGCCGGCACGCCTCGCCGAGGTGATAGGCATCGCCGCCGAGCGCCACCCATTTGCCGACCTCGGGATGCAGCACGAGATTGGCCGAATGGTTGTCGCTGGCGCTGGACGGATAGTCGACGAACACGTCGATCCCCGACTGCACGCCCACCATCACGCCCTGCGCCGACCACGACACGGCGACGTCGACGCGGTAGCGGCCCGGTCGCTCGAAGGCAAAACCCGCCGTACTCCAGAACACCTTCGCCGAGGCCGTGACGCTCTTGCCAGGCTCGAGCTCGCTCAATTTCGCGTGCTCGCACAGGATCACGAAGGGCCTCACCGGGCGCTCGCGCCCCTCGGCATCGGTGACCGTGATCGACGCGAACAAGGCCTCGATGCCGACGTCGTTCGGCGCGCGCAGCGACACGCCGCTGGTGTTCGTCATCGTCCAGGTCAGATCCAGCGGCTGGCCGAGCGCGACGCGGTCGGTCGTAGCCGTCACCGCAAGCGTCAGCTCGGAAGGTTCGAAGTCGTGCCGGTCGGCGGCCTGCGGCGCGCCGGTCGGGAACCAGCTTGCGAACGGCCATCCGCCCGGACGAATGACCGGATCCGGCATGTGGTTCAGGTGATGACGGACGTTGGTGTTGTGCGCGAGCTTGATCTGATCCGGGAACACGCCGGGCTCGCCCGTCGCGGGACCTCCGAGCACGTCCGCCACGCTCGGCGTCGTGGTCATGATCGAGTTGTCGGCCGCCGTCTCCTGCTCCTGGTGGATCTGGTTCAGCGTGTGCGTCAGCTCGTGGGTCGCACTGCGCAGGAACGCACGCGGCACGTCGCGCTGCTTCCTGTTCGCGGCGAGACCAAAGTTCGACGAGTCCGAGGTGGGATAGCCGTCATCGGAGAAGCTCGCGCAGCCCTCGCGGGGAACGCCGATCTGGTCGTACATGATGCCGCGCGAGCAGCCGAGCTTCGCAGGCACGACGATCATGTGCACGCGCCATTCGGCGTCCAGATTCGTCGCCGGATTGCGCACGGTCGTCATCAGCGCGTGCAGATCCGCAGAGCTCCAGCAGTTGGTCGGCACCACGCCTGATGGCACCGGGACGTTGAGCTGGTCCTGCACCACCGTCAGCTGCCAGCCGGTCCTGGCGAAGATCGTGTCGAAGAACTCCGTGCCGCCGGCGCCGTCGGGCACCGGCGCGGGCCGCACGGCGCCGACCAGCGTATCGATTTCCAGCGTCGCCCGGCGGAAGAATTTCGACACCCAGGCGAGCGTGACGCTGCCCTTGTCCACACCGCCCTCGAACAGCCGGCCCTCGTAGAACGGTCCGCCGGTCAGGGAGAACGGAAACGGCGCCGGCACCTTCGCAAGCTTCATCGTCACGGTGCGCGACGGCGTCGCCGGGAACGTGCCCTTGAACTGGCCGACCGGCGGCTGCGTGTAATTGAACTGCTCGGCGACGATGGTGAGCTCGCACTTCTTCGGCAGCGGGACCGCGACCGGCGCGGACACGCTGGTCACCCTGAGATAGGAGTGATAGCGCGCGCGGGGGAAGATGGGGATCCTCGGCCTGCGGATCGGGAACGGAATAGCCGGCTCGTCGACCGCGCTGAGCGAACCGGCGAGGCTCGTCAGCCCCGCGTCCGCTGTGGCTGCATCTCCGTCCTTGTTCCCCACGGGCGGCAACGGATGGGGGATTGGACCGATCACCGGCCGCTTCGAGTAGAGATCGCCGCTGACGATCAGATGATCCGCGCCGCCGTCGGGCGCCGAGCGATCGACGCGCAGCGTGCCTTCGAAAGACACGAAGCCGGCCGTCGGCCTGAAGTTGATCTGGTAGCAGCCCTCGCGAAAGTCGAGCCTGCACAGCCTGAAGGGCGGAAACGGCTGCAGATCGGTCCCGGCCGGCTGGTCGCCGGAATCGTCGTCGCTGATGCTGATCTGACGCGACAGCGGCACCTGCGGCTTCATCGCCGGCTCGACCGATGCTCCGGTCATCTTCGCAAGGCTGCCACTCGATTCATGCTCTGAGCAATTGCACATGTCGTAATCTCCTCGTTGAAATGACGAGGCGATCGACGTGAGCATCGGGCTCGTTCGCGGGTACGCCCGCGTTATCTCAAGTCAGCTGTGGCGTGCGCAGTCCTACGCGCGCCGATAGGTCACGACACAGCCCTCGGAATCCGTAAACTCAAACCGGTCGGCCTCGAGTGAAATGCGATAGGTCACAAGTTCATCGCTGGCCGTCCCGACGACGAGTGTGTTGGGATCCTCGAGACGGTAGATTCCCGCGTCCCACCACACCATGCCCTGCCCCTCGCCGCGCATGCCGCGGTAGGTGCCGGTCGAGAAGGTGATGGTGGCGGGATATTTGTCCGCACACGCAGCCGCCGTGGTTTTGGTCCACGTACCAACCATGCTCTGTTCGTGTTTGTCAGCCATAGTGTCTCCATAGCTCTCATGGACCGACGCAATCGGCCGGTTCATGGCTATTTCAACATGTCGTTCTGGCGTGTGCAGCTCATTTCAGCTGATGTGGTGGCGGGCATCTCAATAAGCCCAATTCACCACGTACAATCACAGCAGGTGTTCTGTCGCATGATTGACGCAAGCGTGCGTGTGAGATGCTTCACATGAAGGTGCGACAATTGGCGCCGAGAGGCTTGCGCCAACGCCAGACCTACTCCGTCATCAACCGGCTCGGCCAGCCCACGCGGACGAGCAGGTCGTCGGGGCCATTTAGCACGAATTCATACATGCCCCACGGCTTGTGCTCGGCCGCGCGGCTCGGCTCGACGATCTCCGGGCACATCGCCGCGGCCAGGCCGCGGACCCGGGGCGTGTAGACGTAGACGCCAAACGGGTTGCTCCCCGGAATGAGCCAGCCTTCCACCGCCTGCTGCAAATGCACCTCGCCACCAACACCATCTGACAGCATCCGATAGTCTTCGTAGACTTGATCGACCGGCCTGAAGAAGCCGAGCCTGTTCCACCACCGTTCCGCTGCATCGAGGTCGTTGCAGGGAATGATTGCGACTACGCTCGATGTCTGCCGCTCGTCCATGGCGCTGCTCCGTTGAATATCATGCAATGATTGCACCCTAGCAGGCGTCGATGAACTCTTGAATGCGATCCGCCACGATCCGTCCCGCGCGGCTGTCGAGGTGCACGCCATCGGTATGGAACCGCCATCCATTCATGCGCGAGACCCAAACGACGACCTTGCCGGGACGACAGGCAAGCACCGCAGGCAATCGCTTCAGCGCATTGTAGGCCAGGTCACCACCGACACCGAAGTTCTCGAACTTGACCTGCGCATTGCGCGGCCGGGCGCGCAGCTCGGCGATCCAGTCAAAGGCCTGCCCTTTGCCTCCCGTGCTGCTCGATCCGAGGCACGCCACGGTTTCCCGGCGACATGATACCGATCCTGCAAAACACCAGCCGCAGCGGACTGACAGGGAGGCATGAGCCCCCGCTTGGCGCTTGCCGTCAGCCATAAATTCTATATATTCGGAATATGCCGAATATGTCAAACAAGACCAACAAGGACGAGCAGCGGTTCACGGAGGACGTGGCACGGCTGCTCACGCCCTGGGGCGTGCCGCCCGTCGCCGCCCGTCTCTATGGCTATTTGCTTCTCTGCCCCCGCCCCGTCAGCCTCGATCAGATCACCGAAGACCTCGGGATCAGCAAGAGCAGCGCAAGCGTAGCCGCTCGACTGCTCGAGAGTTACACGCTGGCGCGTCGCCATAGCGAACCTGGGACGAAGCGCGCGCTCTATGCCGTGGCAGACGATTACGAAGCCATGGTCCGGCAGCAGAATCGTCTGCTCGACGCGTTGGCCGGGCAGTTGAACGCCGGAGCTGAAATAGCTGCGTCCAAGGCGGCAAGCGCGCGTCTCAGGGAGATGGCCGACTTCTATCGGGTCATGCGGGGCGCCATGGAGGACGCCATGAGCCGCTGGACACGTGGCCGACGACGGCAATGAGGAAACCCGCAGCGGCGCTGGCCGTGCGGAAGACTCCGAACCTTCGACGGGAAAGGCAGAAAAATGGGTCTCGTTCTCAATCTCATCGTTCAGACGATCGTCTGGTTCGGCTTCATGGGCGCGATCATCTTTGGTGCTGCAGGCACGACGGACTACACTGGCGGGTGGCTCTACCTCGGCGCGATGATCGCGCTCTCGGTCGTGTTCGGGATAAACATGGCGCGGGTTGATCCGAGCCTGCTCAGAGAGCGCCTTAAGCCGCCCGTGCAGAAAGATCAGCCGCTCGCGGACAAGCTGATTCTCATCCCGATCCTGCTCCTCATATTCGGAGGAATGGGCTTCATGGCGGCAGATGCGGCGCGCTGGCACTGGTCAGCAATGCCAACTTCCGTGCAGTGGGCAGGCTGCGGGCTCCTGCTGGCGGCAATGCTGTTCATTTACTGGATCATGCGCACGAACAGCTTCGCGGCGCCGGTCGTGAAACTGCAAAAGGACCGCGGGCAGGCGGTCATCACAACAGGCCCCTATGCCATCGTCCGCCATCCCATGTATTTCGGCACGCTCTTCTACGTCGCCGGGACATCGCTGGTGCTCGGCTCGTGGTGGGGACTTGCGACGGTCCTCATCCTCGCCCTGTTGTTTGGCATCCGGATCGGCATCGAGGAGCAGACGCTGCGCGCAGGCCTCAAGGGCTATGACGACTACGCGCGCCGTGTGCGCCGGCGCCTGATTCCGTTCATCTGGTGAGACGGTACGTCCTGCATGGCAACGCGAGAACGATCGCCTGCTATTGCTGACACAACATCGCCTTAGTACGACGCTGCATCAGTCGCGCGATACGGACAGCCCCGCGAGAAGCGGCGCGTACGCGGTGAGCCTGCGGGATACGAACTCGGTGAAGAGCCGCACGCGCTTCGTCTTGCGTGTCTCGCCCTGTGTGAGAAGCCAAACCGTTCCGTACATGTGCAGGTCGCTGCCCGGCACCCTCACCAGCAGGGGGTCGGCATCGCCGACGAAGCACGGCAGTGTCGTGATCCCGAGCCCTTGCCGTACGGCAGCGATCTGCGCGCCGGCATCCGTGACCCTGAACGGACCGCCCGTGGTGCGAACCTCACCCTCGCTGGCCCAATCCGGAATCCCATGCATGCTGATGACGATCCACCTGACAGGATCAGGCGCGCCCGCACGCCACGCGGCCAGTCGATCCCTGGACATGTAGACGGCGCCGAACAGCTCCGGTCCCTTCAGGCCGTGAAGATTGAGCGGCAGGGTTTTGCGGTCGTAGACGACGCGGATCGCGACGTCGGCCTCCCGGTTGGTCAGATTTGCCAACTCGCCGAACGACAGGATGTCCATCTCGATGTCCGGATGCAGACGCGCGAAATCGGCGAAATCAGGCATGAGCAGGTGTGTCGCCAGCGGCGGCGCCAGCGTCACCCGCAGAAGCCCGCGCACGCTCTGGTCGCGCCCGAAGACGCGCGTCTCCAGCAGGTGCGAAGACGTTTCCATCTGGTCCGCGAACTCGAGGACCTCCTCGCCTGCAGCCGTCAGGCGGTAGCCCGAAGGCAGCTTTTCGAACATATGGACCCCGAGGCGCTCCTCGAGCTGGGCGATGCGTCGCAGCACGGTCGCGTGGTTCACACCGAGGCGCTCGGCGGCAGCCCGCACCGAGCCTCCGCGCGCGACGGCAAGAAAGTAGCGAACGTCATCCCAGTCGATCATGGTGCAATCCCGCACCGCACGGTGCGCCTTCCAAAGCCCGTGTCCAACACATCGAGCGGCATCTCGTATGTGGGTAGCACGGGCAGCGATCACAGCCCCATGCCGGCAGGTACGGCCCAATTCCGACCGGCGGACACCGCTCGTCGCGGCCGGCGTCAATCGTCCAGCCGGATCGATTTCGCACCACCGATGTGCGCGCTTTCGCACTCAACACCTGACCCCGGCGGACCCATCTCGGGGTTCTCGGAGGCAGATGCTGTCCCGACACCACGAATGGAGAAGTCATGGGAAAGCTTGAAGGCAAGGTTGCGGTCGTCACGGGTGGATCGAGTGGCATGGCGCTGGCGAGCGCCAAGCGGTTCGTTGACGAAGGCGCGTACGTTTTCATCACGGGCCGGAGGCAGCAGGCGCTCGACGAGGCCGTCAAGCTGATTGGCCGGAACGTGACCGGCGTGCGCGGCGACGCGGCCAATCTCGACGATCTCGACCGCCTGTTCGACACGGTCAAGCGGGAGAAGGGCAAGATCGACGTCCTCTACGCGAGCGCCGGCATGGGGGAAGCCGTTCCGCTCGGCGAGATTACCGAGCAGCATTTCGATGCAACCTTCGGCCTGAATACGCGCGGCACGCTGTTCACGGTGCAGAAGGCGTTGCCGCTGTTCCGCGACGGCGGATCGATCTTCATGACCGGGTCCGTTGCGTCGGTGAAAGGCTTTCCCGGTTACGGCGTGTATGCGGCGAGCAAGGCGGCGTTGCGCTCATTTGCACGCACCTGGCTCAACGAACTGAAGGGCAGAAACATCCGGGTGAACGTGCTGAGCCCGGGGCCGATCGCCACACCGATGCAGGACCAGGTTCTCACCGAGGACGCGAAGCGGATGTTCGAATCCCTGATCCCCAGGGGAACGATGGGTCGTCCTGAGGAAATCGCGGCGGTCGCGCTGTTTCGGGCGTCAGACGATTCAAGCTTCGTGAACGGGGTGGAGTTGTCCGTCGACGGCGGCTTCTCGGCCATCTGAAAACAGGAGACGTATGATGAGCTACGCAATCATAGGATTCGGCAAGATAGGCCAGGCCCTCGCCCACGCCTTCGCCCGCAAGAACATCGACGTATCAGTTGCAAGCCGCCGGCCGCCCGAGGCGTTGGCGCCGCAGGCTCGGGCGATTGGCCCCACGGTCGTCGCCAGGTCGCTGCGGGACGCGCTCGAGGCCGACACGATCATCCTGGCGGTCCCGTTCGGGGAGCATCGCGCGGTTGCGAAGGCCCTGCCGAACTGGAAAGGCAAGACAATCATCGACGCGACGAACGGCTTTGGAGAAGAGCTGGACGGTCTTCTGTCCTCCGCCGTCGTCGCGAAGGCGTTCACCGGAGCCAGGTTCGTGAAAGGTTTCAATCATCTGATTGCAGCCAAACTGGCTACCGATCCGGTCGTCGAGGGCGGCCACCGGGTCGTCTTTCTGTCCAGCGACGACGAGGACGCGATCGTTCCCGTCGCGGCCTTGGCGAAACAACTCGGCTTCGCACCCGTGAAGCTCGGAAAGCTCAACGAGGGTGGCGCGCTGGTGCACGCGCGCGGCCGCACCTGGGGCCCGCTGGTCTTCCAGGATTTGTTCAGGAAGGAGCAGTAATCGATCTATGGCCGTGATCGACGCCGAGAACCGGTCGCGCGCTGACTTCTTCGAACATTACGGTGACAGTGAATTCAACTCGCAAGCCTTCTTTAGCGAGCGATAGTCAAATGCACTGTCACCGTAATCCCGATCCCTCAAACTGAGACTTCGGCTCACCGCTTCCGACCTTTCTGCACGCCGCAGTACGCCACATTGCGCTGTTCGCGGAAGCGCGATAGTTTTCAGACCTCGATCAGGCTTATGTGACGACGCGACCGGGAAGAAATGAGATAGACGCTCCAAAACCACGCCAAACTGCCCGATGACAACCGGTCCACTACTCCCACTCAATCGTCCCAGGCGGCTTGCTGGTCACGTCGTACACCACCCGGTTCACGCCCTTCACCTCGTTGATGATGCGCGTGGCGGTCTCGCCTAAGAACTTCATGTCGAACTGGTAGAAGTCCGCGGTCATGCCGTCGGTGGAGGTGACGGCGCGGAGGCCCACGACGTAGTCGTAGGTGCGGCCGTCGCCCATGACGCCGACGGTCTTGACCGGGAGCAGCACCGCAAAGGCCTGCCAGATGTCGTCGTAGAGGCCGTGCTTGCGGATCTGGTCGATGTAGACGGCGTCGGCCTTACGCAGGATGTCGAGCTTGTCGCTCGTGATGTCGCCGGGGCAGCGGATGGCGAGGCCCGGGCCCGGGAACGGGTGGCGGCCGACGAAGATTTCGGGCAGGCCGAGCTCGCGCCCTAACTTGCGCACCTCGTCCTTGAACAGCTCGCGCAGGGGCTCGACGAGCTTCATGTTCATGCGCTCGGGCAGACCGCCGACATTGTGGTGCGACTTGATCGTCACCGAGGGGCCGCCGGTGAAGGAGACGCTCTCGATCACGTCGGGGTAGAGCGTGCCTTGCGCCAGGAAGTCGGCGCCGCCGATCTTCTTGGCCTCGGCCTCGAACACCTCGATGAAGAGGCGGCCGATGGTCTTGCGCTTGATCTCGGGGTCGGTGACGCCTTCGAGCTCGCCCAAAAACTGCTTCGACGCATCCACGTGCACGAGCGGGATGTTGTAGTGGTGGCGGAACAGGTCGACCACCTGCTCGGCCTCGTTGAGGCGCATCAAGCCGTGATCGACGAAGACGCAGGTGAGCTGGTCGCCGATGGCTTCGTGGATCAGCACGGCCGCGACGGCCGAATCGACGCCGCCGGAGAGGCCGCAGATCACCTTGCCCTTGCCGACCTGGGCGCGGATTTTTGCGATCTCCTCCTCGCGGAAGGCGCGCATGGTCCAGTCGCCGGTGAGGCCGGCGATCTTGCGCACGAAGTTGCGGATCAGCTTGGCGCCGTCGGGCGTGTGCACCACTTCGGGGTGGAACATCAGGCCGTAATATTTGCGCTTCTCGTCCTGGATGATCGCGAAGGGCGCGTTCGGCGAGGTGCCGGCCACCGAGAAGCCCGGCGGCATCTTGGTGATGCGGTCGCCATGGCTCATCCAGACCTGGTTCTTGCTGCCTGATGACCAGACGTCCTCGAACAGCTTGCTCTCGGCCTTCACCTCGACATCGGCGCGGCCGAATTCGCGGTGATGGCCGCCCTCGACCTCACCGCCGAGCTGCGCCGCCATGGTCATCTGGCCGTAGCAGATGCCCATCACGGGAACGCCGGAGGCGAAGATCAATTGCGGGGCGCGGGGCGAGCCGGCCTCGTGCACCGACTCCGGCCCGCCGGAGAGGATCACCGCCTTCGGCTTCATCTCCAGAAAAGCCTGTTCGGCCTTGTTGAACGGGACGATCTCGCAATAGACGCCGTCCTCGCGCACGCGACGCGCGATCAGCTGCGTCACCTGGCTGCCGAAGTCGACGATGAGAATCTTGTCATGCGCCGAGGCCACGGAGGGCGTCGACGCGGAGCGGTCGTTCTGTGCTGCTGTCATGGCAAGCAGATACGCGACAGGCGCCCGGCCCGCAACCGCGCAGGTTTGCGCGCCCACATTCTTCTTTGGGCATGGACAAACGGATATAGGTAAGTATTATTGACCTAATTTGCCACCCTTCAACCAGGGGCCGATCAGGGAGAATGCCATGTCACAGCACCATCAGCCATCGACGCTTGCCGCGCTCGGCCGGACCTGGGTCGAGGCCTGGAACGCGCGCGATCTCGAACGCGTGCTCACGCTCTATGACGAGGCGGCCGTGATGACATCGGACCGCATCCCGGCGCTGGGGTTCGATGCCAGCGGCACCGTGCGCGGCAAGGACGCGTTGCGGGCGTACTGGGGCAAGGCGCTTGGGCTGCTGCCGGAGCTGCACTTCTCGCTGATCGACTTGTTCGTCAGCCCGGATAGCGTTGTGGTGTTCTACGCGAACGAGCGGGGCAAGAAGATCTGCGAGTATCTGCGGGTGAATGATGCGGGGCTGATCGTGCAGGGGTCGGCGAACCATTTGCCGCAGTGACGCCTGCGTGGGTTGCTGTCCCCGCCGCGGCTTGTCGTGTGCAGACGGTGCCACCCCACCCACCGCTGTCATTCCCCGCGAAAGCGGGGAATCCAGTACGCCGCGGCTTCTCCGTATCACGGCACGGCCTCTGGAATACTTGATCGCCCGCTCCAGTGCGCAAGCGCGCACAAGGCGGGCGATGACACCTTGAGCGGTGTGCGAGCGTGCCCCAAGCCCGTCATCGCGAGACAAAATTGCGGAGCAATTTTGCGCTGACGCGACGAAGCAATCCAGATGGCCTCCGCGGATGCATTTCTGGATTGCTTCGCTGTGCTCGCAATGACGGAGACTGCGGCAACGGCCTGCGCTAACACCGGCATTGCCGGCTCTGAGACAGGATCCCCCCATGAAACTTCCCACCTCCCCCTTCACCGTCACCGACTGGAGCAAGGTCGAGCCGACCAAGCATGCCGGCGAGACCGGCCAGGCGCTGTGGCGCACGCTCAACATCGGCGATCTCCGGGTGCGGATGGTCGAGTATTCGCCGGGCTATCTCGCCGACCATTGGTGCGACCGCGGCCACGTCATCTTCGTGGTCAAGGGCGAGCTCGATTCGGAGCTGCGCGACGGCCGCAAGTTCAAGCTCACGGCGGGGATGAGCTACCAGGTCTCCGACTTCGGCGACGCCGCGCACCGGTCCTCGACGGCCACCGGAGCGACGCTGTTTATCGTCGATTGAGATGCGCCGGAGCGGTTAATTTGCACCGCAAAATAGAAAATCCGGGCGAGGTGCCGGGTGGCGGGTGGTGCCTTGAAGTGGCCCAAAATTCTCGCTATATTGTGATCATCGATACTTGGCCGAACGACTGGGCCGCTTCGCCTCGTCTAAGACAGGCGCGCACGCTTCAGATGATTTCTCCAAAACATCGACTCATCAGGACTATGGGCGCAGTGCTGCGTACCGGTCCGCGTGCGTATCCTCTCTAACTAACTAAAGGAAATTCCCATGGCTATGGGCACCGTGAAGTGGTTCAACACCCAAAAGGGTTATGGTTTCATCCAGCCGGACGACGGCCAGAAGGACGTGTTCGTGCACATCAGCGCCGTCGAGCGCGCTGGCCTCTCCTCCCTCAACGAGGGTCAGAAGGTCTCGTTCGACATCGTCGCCGACCGTCGCAGCGGCAAGTCGTCGGCTGACAATCTCCGCGTCGGCTAATCGCCAGCGCACCAGCGCTTCTGACCACGGACGTACCGGCAGAGCGCGAGAACTTGAAAGCCCCGTGGCCGGGATTCGGTCTGCGGGGCTTTTGTTTTTGGGGGGCCCAACGGCCGTCATTCCGGGGCGCCCGGAGGGCGACCCCCGGAATCTATCGCGCGGCGGTCCCTGCGGCTCGATGGATTCCGGGTTCTCGCTTCGCGAGCCCCGGAATGACAACGTTGATCAGGCGGTCTTCTTCAGCACCGAGACGAAGAAGCCATCCGTCCCGGTCCGGCGCGGCGTCATCAGCCAGCCCTCGGGCGATTGCAGCGCGGCTTTTGCGAAATCTTCCGCCTTGTCCCAGAGCACGCTCGCGATCTGCTCGGGTGGGACCACCGCGAACTCCGGGTGACGGCCGATGAACGCCCTCACCTGCTCGCCGTTCTCTTCCGCCAGCACCGAGCAGGTGATGTAGGCGATGCGGCCACCTAGCTTCACCAGCGGCACGGCGCGCTCCAGCACCTCGGCCTGGTCGCGCAGGCGAATCTCCAGCGCACCCGGCCGCATCCGCCATTTGGCGTCGGGGTTGCGGCGCCAGGTGCCGGTTCCCGTGCAGGGGGCGTCGATCACGACGAGATCGGCCGTGGCACTGATGTCGGCCAGCGGATCGGCCTCGCCCTTGGGCGTGCGGACATCGGCATTGTGGACGCCGGCGCGCGACAGGCGTTCGTGAATGGGCGCAAGCTGCCGCTTGTCGCTATCGGTCGCGATCAACCGGCCCTTGCCCTGCATCATGGCGGCGAGCGCCAGCGTCTTGCCGCCGGCGCCGGCGCAGAGATCGATCACCTGCTCGCCGGGTTTTGCCGCGGTGAACTGGGCCGCAAGCTGCGATCCCTCATCCTGCACTTCAACGGCGCCCTTGATGAAATCCTCCTCGGCCTGGATGCCGGGGTTGCGCGCATCGGCGGAAAGCTCGATGCGCAGGCCGGTTGCAGACCAGGGCGTCGGTTTCGCATGAAGATGAGCAAGCGCCCGCAGCACCTTGTCACGATTGGACTTTAGCGTGTTGACGCGCAGGTCCAGCGGCGCCCGGCTCGCCATCGCGGCCGCCTCCGCCGCACGGTCCTCGCCGAACACCTTTGCCAGATGCGGATCGAGCCATTCGGGGTAGTCGCCGGCGATCGCAGCGGGAGCGTCCTTGAGGGAGCGATGGCTGAGCGCCGCCTGCTCGGCCTCCGTCAGCGGCGCCGGCGCAAAGCGGCTGCCGTCGAACAGGGCGGCCATGGTGGCCGCGTCCATGTCGCGCTCGAGGCGGAGCATGCCGATCAGCCGCGCCCGCGCGGTGTCGGCGTCCATCAGGAAGGCGCTCGAGGCATAGCGGCGCAGCACGTCCCAGACGAGGCCGGCAATCGCGGCGCGGTCGCCGGAGCCGGCGAAGCGGTGCGCGGTGCCCCACTCCTTCAGTGCCTTGGCCGCGGGCACGCGGTCTCTCTCGATGGTATCGATCAGTTCGATGGCTGCGGACAGCCGGGCAGCGGGGGTCATTTCAAATCTTTCAGATGAAATCCGACCGTTAAAAGTCAGATCAACAAGAGCATTCTCAGCGCGAAGCAGATCCACATCACCAGCAGCACCAGTACGCCGGCGAGCCAGATCGTCGAGCGGCGGCCGAGATCGTTCGAGGAGACGAACACGCCGGCATGGGCGAACCGTGTCACCACGAACACCCATGACATCAGCACGATGAAGAGATCGACATGGCGCAAGGGGAGCGCCAGCGCGATCAGGGCGTAGAACAGCAACGGCAGCTCGAACTGGTTGCGGTAGCAATTGGCGATTTGCGTGGTGCTCTTGGGCCAGTTCGGCTCGCCCAGCGCAATGTCGCGGATCTTGGTCTCGCCCGAGACCAGCGCCTTGCGACGCCCGAAGACCATGCCGATCAGAAGCGCGAAGGTGAGACCGACCTGCACGAAGACAGGCAGCAGGATCATTTGGACAGACATCGGAACTTTCCCGTAAGGCGGAACACCGCGGACCGTCATTAGCCGCGACTTCTGACGCTGACAATCAGCGAGTTGAACCGGTGTTCCCGCTCTTGCGACCAACCACCGATTGTTAAAGCAATTTCGTCCCCTTTGGGGCGCAAGGCGAGCGACCGCCATGAACACCCTCTCCGGCCTGATCGGCCCCCTTGCCGAATCCGCCAGCGACCGGCTCGGCATCCTGATGTCGGCGCTGTCAGGTATCGCGATGGCGCTCGCGGTCGCGCTGGCGATGACGGTGTATTTCCGCCTGGGCTATCGGATGAGCTATTCCCCTTGGCGCGATGTCGTCAGGCATGGCCTCGCCACGCTCGCCGCCGTCGCCTTGTTCGCCTTCGCCGCCTACGACGTGCGCCACGCTGCGCTCGCCTATCTCGGCCTCAACCCGTCCAAGCCTGCGGTCGAGTTCGAGATCCGCATGCCCAGGGAGACGCTGACGGCTGTATCCGACACCCAGATCGAGCTGCATACCGACCGCAACCAGACGCTGGCGCTGGTCGACGGCGTGCGCGACCTCGCCGACGGCCGCGCACTGCTGCGCGGCGCGGTGGCGCTCAACCACCGCACCGCCGACCGCGTGCTGGTGGTGAACCTGCCCGGCAAGGGCACGTTCGAATTCCGCCTCCGCCTTCCGGCCAAGCCGCATCGCTCCGAGCAATTCGGCCCCTGGCATCTCGCCGACCGCATCGCCTCGCCGGTGACGGGCAGCATCGCGCCGCAGGACGCCTACACGATCCGCTATCGCGTGCTTTAAACATTGTTCGATCGCGGATGATGCGCGCGCCGTCATCGTTCCGACGTGCGACAACGCGTATGCTGACGCCATGTCCGAATTTCGCCTGACGCAGATTTCCGACACCCATCTCGGCCAGCGCTTTCCCGGCCTGATCGCCAACTTCCACCGCGTCTGCGAGCACATCGACGCTGACCGGCCCGATCTCGTCGTCAACACCGGCGACGTCTCCTTCGACGGCCCGACCAGCCGCGATGATGTCGTATTCGCCAAAGGCCTGCACGACGCCCTGCCCGTGACCTGCCGTTACCACCCCGGCAATCACGACATCGGCGACAATCCGACCGCGATCGGGCCGGCGCCGAAGCCGCCGGTCAGCGAGGCATACCGCCAGCAATTCCGCGACATCATCGGCGAAGACCATTGGTCGTTCGAGGCCGCGGGCTGGTGCTTCATCGGCCTCAACACGCTGGTGATGAATTCCGGGCTCGCCTTCGAGGCCACGCAGTTCGACTGGCTAACCCGGGAGATCGCACGCACGAATGGCAGGCCGGTCGCGCTGTTCCTGCACAAGCCCGTGTTCCTCAACCTGCCCGACGATCCAGAGACGCCGGAGACCTCGATCCGCTACGTGCCGCAGCCGGCGCGGGCGCGGCTGATCGAGATGTTTGCGCGTGTCGATCTGCGCCTCATCGCCAGCGGCCACGTGCACCAGCGCCGCGACTTCACGTTCCGCCACACGCGCCACGTCTGGGCGCCGTCGGTCGGCTTCAAGATCAACGACCAGCGCCAGGACCGGATCGCGATCAAGGAGACCGGCCTCGTCGAGTACCGCTTCCGGCCGGACAGCCTCGAGGTCCGCCACCTCAGGGCGGCGGGCCAGGTCGACATCGATATCGAGGAGGTCCTCGGCCAGATGGGTGGCGAGCACTAGCCCAATCCGACGGCATCAACCCCTACTTTGATACCTATTTGCACTGAACTTGGTCCGTGGATGGCTAAAATCCGCTAATGACAACGTTGTCATTAGGACATATCGTTCATTCCGGCGGTCGAGGGCCGCTGAGGGAGCGACGATGCAGTTCTTGTCCCGGTGGGATAGCCAACGCGTTTCGACGACTACCCGGGGCATCCCCCTGGTCGATGGCCTGGCCACTGAGGACATTGGCGGCCAGCGCTGGTCGCCTTCGCGCGGCGATCTTGCCCTGCCCGCCCTCACCCTTGATGAAGCCGCCTTCGCGGCCAACCGCGACCTCTTCCTGACATGGTGCGCCAGCGCCGGCGTCAGCGTCGCGCCCCACGCCAAGACCCCGATGTCGCCGGAGCTCGCCCGCTCGCTGCGCGCAGCCGGCGCCTGGGGCACGACGGTCGCCAACGTCCAGCAGGCCGCCGTGCTGCTCGCGAGCGGCGAGCGGCGCCTGTTGCTGGCCAACGAGATCGGCGGGCTGGCAGCCGGCCGGCGGCTCGGCGCGCTGCTCAGCGCCTATCCCGACGTCGAATTTCACGCCTTCGCGGATTCACCCGCCGCTGTCGCCGCGCTCGCCGAAGCGGCACGGATCGCGGAGCGCCGCGAATTGTCCGTGCTGGTCGAGCTCGGCGCAGGCCGCGCCGGCGCGCGCGATCGCGCCGCCATCGAGGCGACGATCGCAGCCGTGCTCGCCGTCGACCGGCTCGTGCTCGGCGGCGTTGCGACCTATGAGGGCGCAGCCGCAACGCCCGATGCCGACGAGACGAGGCGCGCGATCGCGGCACTGATGGAGCGCACCATCGAGACTTTTGCGCTGGTGCGCGCCGCCGCCCCGCAGCGGCCACTGATCATCAGTGCCGGCGGCTCGGCCTATTTCGACATCGTCGCGCGCGCGCTCGCACCTGGCGCGCAGGCTGACGGCAACGCCAGCGTGATCCTGCGCTCCGGCGCGCTGTTCTTCGCCGATCACGGCATCTACGCCCGCGCCTTCGCGGAAATAGACCGGCGCGGCGGTCTCCTCATCGACGGTCTGCACCACTCCGCCGTAGAAGGCTTTCGCCCTGCACTGACGCTCTGGGCCGAAGTCTTGTCGCGCCCCGAGACAGGCCTTGCGATTGCCGGCTTCGGCATGCGCGACGCCTCGTTCGATCAGGGACTGCCGGTCCCGTTGCGCGTATTCCGCGACGGCATCGAGCAGCAAGGGCTCGACGCTGCGCTGACGGTCACGCGCCTCAACGACCAGCATGCGTTCCTGTCCGTCGCCCCCGAAAGCGTCCTTGCCGTCGGCGACATCATCGCCTTCGGCATCTCGCATCCCTGCACCTGCCTCGACCGCTGGCGGGTGATCCTCGGGCTCGACGCCGATGGTGTGGTCACGCGCGCCCTCCCCACCCAGTTCGGCTGAGAGCGCACGCAATGAACTTCCTGCCGCTCTGGCGCTATCAGAACCAGCTCATCGACGGGGCCATCGTCACGCTCGAGCTGACGGTGATCGCGGCGCTGGCCGGGCTCCTGATCGGCGTTGCCGGCGCGGTCGCGCTGAACGGCCGCATCACGCCGCTGCGCTGGCTGGTGCGCGGCTATATCGAGCTGTTCCGCAACACGCCGTCGCTGATCCAGATCTTCATCGTCTTCTTCGTGCTGCCGAACTTCGGCCTGAAGCTGCCGGCCTTCGAGGCGGCTGCCGTCGCGCTGTCGCTCTATTTCGGCGCCTATTCGGTCGAGATCATCCGCGCCGGCCTCGACTCCGTGCCGAAGAACCAGATCGAGGCCGGCCAGTGCCTTGGACTATCGGGCTGGCAGGTTTTCCGTCACATCCTGCTGCCGCCGGCGCTGCGCAACGCCTATCCAGCCGTGACCAGCCAGTTCGTCCTTTTGCTGCTCGGCACCTCGCTCGCCTCGCAGGTCGCCGCCGACGAACTCTTCCATGTCGCGGGATTCATCGAGAGCCGCACCTACCGCAGCTTCGAGGTCTATGCGGTGATCTGCGCGGTCTATTTCGCGATGGCGATGTCGTTCAAGGCGCTGTTCGCCATCATCGGTCTGGCGGCCTTCCGCTGGCCGCGGCGGCGCTGAGGGGACAGCGATGCGATCCTTCTCCCTCATCGATTTCGTCTCGCTGTTTGCGGCGCTGCGCTGGACCGTTGCGCTGGTCGTGCTCGCGCTCGTCTTCGGCGCGCCGCTGGCGCTCGGGCTCGCCATGGGCCGCATCAGCCGCTTCGCCGGGCTGCGCTGGACGATGGCGGCGTGCATCCAGGTGATCCAGAGCGTGCCGCTGCTCGGGCTGTTGTTCTTCTTCTATTTCGGCATGCCGGTGTTTTTGGGCATCCAGGTGCCGGCGCTCGTCGCCGTGACCGTCGCCTACACGCTCTACACCGCCGCCTTCCTCGGCGAGATCTGGCGCGGCGGGCTGGAGGCCGTGAAGCAGGCGCAATGGGAGGCCGGTGCCTGCCTCGGCCTCTCCGCCTGGCAGCAATTCCGCCACATCATCGCGCCGCAGGCGCTGCGGCTGTCGCTGCCGCCGACCGTCGGCTTCCTGGTGCAGCTCATCAAGGGCACCTCGCTCGCCTCGATCCTCGGCTTCGTCGAGCTTGCCCGCGCCGGGCAAGTGGTGAGCGCGGCGACGTTCCAGCCGCTGCTCACCTACGCGCTGGTCGCCGCGATCTATTTCGCGCTGTGCCTGCCGCTCACGCTCTGGTCCCGCTCCCTGGAGGCCCGCCTCGATGGCTCTCGTTGAAATCCGCGACGTGCACAAGACATTCGGCAAGGTCGAGGTGCTCAAGGGCGTCTCGCTCGACGTCGAGGAAGGCGAGATCGTCACGATCATCGGCCGCTCGGGCTCGGGCAAGTCGACGCTGCTCCGCTGCATCAATGCGCTGGAGAGCGTCGATTCCGGCGAGATCCGCGTCGAGGGCGAGCGGGTCCACGCGAGGATGCCCGACCTCAAGAAATTCCGTCAGCGCGTCGGCATCGTGTTCCAGGCCTTCAACCTGTTTCCGCATCTGAAGGTCGAGCGCAACATCACGCTGGCTCCGCTGCTCACCGGCCGCATCGACAAGGCCCGCGCACGCACGCTGGCGGAGGATGTGCTCACCCGCGTCGGCCTTGCCGAGAAGATCGACGCCTGGCCGGAGCAGCTCTCCGGCGGCCAGCAGCAGCGCGTCGCGATCGCGCGCTGCCTCGCCATGGCGCCTCATCTCATGCTGTTCGACGAGGTGACCTCCGCGCTCGATCCTGAACTCGTCGGCGAGGTGCTGAAGGTGATGGAGGCGATGGCGAAGCAAGGCATGACCATGATCCTAGTCACCCACGAGATGGGTTTTGCCCGCAACGTCGCCAACCGCATCGTCTTCATGCACCAGGGCCGCGTCTGGGAACAGGGGCCGCCGGCAAAGCTGTTCGCCAATCCTGAGACCCCCGAGCTCGCCAGCTTCATCGCCTCCGCAAAATGATCATCCAGCCATCCGCCACCAGGAGAGAGTCATGAGACAACTGAAATCCCTCTTTGCGATCGCAGCCGCGGCACTCGCAGTGCTCGCCGCGCCGAACCTTGCACACGCCGACAAGCTGCAGGACGTGCTCGGCTCCGGCAAGCTGCGCGTCGGCATCCTGACCGATGCCGCGCCCTGGGGCTTCAAGGACGACAAGGGCGAGATCGCAGGTCTTGACGCCGATCTCGCCCGGCTGATCGCCGCCGACATGGGCGTGAAGCTCGAGCTCGTGCCGGTGACGGGCGCCGCGCGCATCCCGAGCCTGCTCTCCGACAAGATCGACATGCTGATCGCGGGCCTCGGCGCCACGCCCGAGCGCGCCCAGCAGGTGATGTTCTCGCAGGCCTATGCGGTGGTGAATCTCGGCGTCTACGGTGCGAAGTCGCTGCCCGCCGCGACCGGCAAGAAGCCCGACAATCTCGACGGCCGCAGCGTTGCGGTGGCCAAGGGCTCGACGCTCGACGTCTGGCTCACCGACAACGCACCGAAGGTGAAGCTGGTGCGCTTCGAGGACACCCCGGCCGCGCTCGCCGCATTCCTCGCCGGACAGGCCGACACCTTCGCCGAGAACAGCGCCATCGCGCTGAAGGTGCAGGACCAGAACCCGACCAAGGAGGTCGAGCTGAAATTCCTGATCCGCCAGTCGCCGGCCCATGTCGGCGTGCGCCAGGGCGAGCAGAACCTGCTGAACTGGATCAACACCGACATCTTCTTCAACAAGCTCAACGGCAAGCTCGGCGCACTTCAGCTGAAATGGTTTAGGGAAGAGCAGTCGCTGCCGACGCTGTAAGTTCACAAGCGGCTCCCGCGCCCGCGCGGGAGCCGCTTTTCCCAAGGAGACTTCGAGATGATCAAACGTTACGTCGTCGGCTCGCGCATGAGCCAGGCCGTCGCCGCCGGCGGCATGGTGCATATCGCAGGTCAAGTTGCGGACGACCGCAAGGCCGGCATCGTGTCGCAGACCCAGCAGGTGCTCGCCAAGATCGACGCGCTGCTCAAGGAAGCCGGCACCGACCGCTCCAAACTGATCGCGGTCAACGTCTTCCTGCCGCATATCACCGACTTCGACACCATGAACTCGGTCTACGATTTCTGGATCGATCCGGCCAATCCGCCGGCGCGCGCCTGCGTCGAAGCCCGTCTCGCCGATCCCGATTTGCGCGTCGAGATGACCGCGGTCGCCTTGCTGTAACGGCATCGTCCCTCTTTCAACCTTCGGCCGGCGTCGGCGACGACGCGGCCCCGAGGCAAGCCATGCATACCGGACTTTTCCACGAGATCGATTTCGAGAAGGACCAGAAATGGTCCGGCCATCTCGGCATTCCCTTCTCGATCGATCGATCGCCCTACTTCCAGCTCAAGATCCCGATCTTCCGGATCAAGAACGGCGCCGGCCCAAAACTTCTCTTGATGGCCGGCAATCACGGCGACGAATACGAGGGCGAGATCACGCTGACGCGGCTGTATCGCCGGCTCGATGCCAAGGCGGTCAAGGGCGAGATCACCATCCTGCCCTTCGCCAATCTTCCTGCCGTGATGGCGGCGCGACGGCGCTCGCCGCTCGACGAGGGCAATCTCAACCGCGCCTTCCCGGGCGATGCCGGGGGCACGCCGACGTTCCGCCTCGCGCACTTCCTCGAGCACGAGCTGTTTCCGCGCCATGACGTCGTCTTCGACATCCATTCCGGCGGCACGTCGATGGCGCACGTGCCCTGCGCCCTGATCGAGCGGCAGGGACCGCCCGAGATGTTCGGCCAGGCACTGCGCCTGATGGAAGGATTAGGGATGCCCTTCGCCTTCGTCGCCGAGAACGGCGCCGCTGCGCCGACCTCGATGGCGGCGGCCGCGCGCGCCGGCGCGATCGGACTGTCAGGCGAGTTCGGCGGCGGCGGCACCGTCACGCCGCAGACGATGGCGTTCACCGCGCGCGCCGTCGACCGGCTGCTGCTCGCGCTCGGCATCGTCCAGGCCCCGGTGCTGGGGCCGCACGCGCCGGTCGAGCGTGCCACCGAGTTGCTGGCGCTGCAAAGCCATGCGCAGGCGGTGTTCGCGACACGGCGCGGCTGGTTCGAGCCCGCCGTCATGGTCGGCGCGCGCGTTGCGGCCGGCGACGTCGCCGGCTGGTATCATGATTTCGAGCGGCCGGAGCTGCCGGAGGAAGTGTTGCGCTTCCCGGCCGATGGCATCGTGATCTCGCAGCGCCTGCACACCGACAGCCAGAGCGGCGACTGCCTGGTCCAGGTCGGCCGCGCGCTGTCGCGCGACGAGCTGCCAGCGCGCTGAGCTTTGGAGACGATAGCGACTTCGACTACCCTCGGGATTCGATGACCGATCCGGCAAAGCCGAGCTATGACGACGTGGTGCGCATTCCGGCGCCGCCCGGCCGCGCCAGCGCGACCGGACGGCCGCCGCGCATCGCGGAGGTGGCGGAGCGCGCCGGGGTATCGCCGATCACGGTGTCGCGGGTGCTGCGCCACCCCCAGAAGGTCAATCGAAAGACCCGCGAGCGCATCCTTGAAGTGATCGAGGCAACCGGATACGCCTCCAACCCGCATGCGCGCGCGCTGCGCTCGGGCCGCTCGAACGTGGTCGTCGCCTTCGTCTCCAACATTCTCAGCCAGCAGTTCGGGCTCGCCGTGCGCAGCTTCGCGGCCACGCTGGAGCCGGAAGGTTTCGAGGTGCTCGTCGGCCAGACCTCCTACTCCTATGTCAAGGAAGTCGCGATGATCCAGTCGCTGCGCGGCATCCGCCCCGCCGCGGTGATGTTCACCGGCGTGATCGAGCTCGAGGAGAATCGCGCAGCGCTTGCAGAGCTCGGCATTCCCGTGATCGAGACCTGGGCGTTTCCGCGCGATCCCATCGACATGCTGGTCGGCCTGCCCAATGCGGATGCCGGTGCGATGGCGGCGCGCAGGCTTGCCGAGGCCGGACATCGCCGCGTCGCGTTCATCGGCCGCAGCAGCGGCCGCGGCGCGCTGCGCCGCGACGGTTTTCGCGCGGCAGCGGCGCAGCTCGGCCTCGAGATCGTCCGCGAGATCGGCGTTGGCGAGATCACAGGCCTCATAGACGGCCGCGCCGCCTTCACCGCCCTGCTCGATCGCGGCGACCGCGTGGATGCCGTGTTCTGCGCCAACGATCTGCTCGCGACCGGCGCGCTGATCGAGGCCCGCGCGCGCGGCCTGTCGGTGCCGCGCGATCTCGCCGTGCTCGGCTTCGGCGACAACGACGTCGCCGATCAGATCACGCCCGGCCTCACCACCATCTCGTTCGATGCGGCGGCCGTGGGGCGCATCGCGGCCGAACTGCTGCTGGCGCGCCTGTCGGGCACGCAGCTTGCCGAACAGCGGCTCGCCGTCGACCTGTCCCTGATCGAGCGCGGCAGCGTCTGAGGATTGCGGCTTACGCGACGCTCTTGAGGTCCTGCTGGATCGCAGCCAGCAAGGATTCCAGCGCTGCGCTGTTCACCGGCCTCGCCTCGGCCATCTCGGGCTGTACGTTGGCGGACTGGACGCCGGCGGGCTGCGCAGCTTTGAGCGGACGCTTCGGGAACGGCGGCGGTGTCGGCATCGCGGGCCGGGTCAAATCGCCCTCGTCCTCGGCATGAACGAACTTGCCATGGATGACGTCGTCGCGGCGGCCCATGACGAACATGGTCGTCCAATAGCCGGCGGCCAGGAGGATTACGCAGAAAATACCAATCTCTAACATCGCAACACCTGAAATATGCCCGATGATTCAATGCCTTCGTCCGGACGTCAATGAACCGACGGTCACACCTGCGGGTTTTGCGGGCAGGTGTGACCGATCGGTGACACTTTCTTAACCATCCGCGCCGGGGCTGTGGCGCAGGTGCAACCAAGCCGTGCAGCTAGGCCTTATCTGGCCCGACCCGCACCAGCTGCTTGCCGAAATTGGCGCCCTTCAGAAGCCCCATGAAGGCACCGGGGGCGCTCTCCAGGCCCTCGGTGACGAACTCCTTGTATTTCACCTTGCCGTCGCGGACCCAGCCGGACATGTCGCGCAGGAAGTCGCCATGGCGCGCGGCGAAGTCGGAGACGATGAAGCCGCGGAAGGTCAGCCGCTTGGTCAGGGTCGCGCGCATCATGCTGGCGGCCCATTTCGGCGGCTTGGCCTCGGTGTCGTTGTAATGGGCGATCAGGCCGCAGACCGGCACGCGCGCGAACGGATTGAGCAGCGGGAACACCGCTTCGAACACGGCGCCGCCGACATTCTCGAAATAGACGTCGATCCCCTTCGGGCAGGCGTCCTTCAGCTTGGCCGCAAGATCGGGATCGCGGTGATCGATGCAGGCATCGAAGCCGAGCTCCTTCACCACGTAGTCGCATTTGTCCTTGCCACCCGCAATTCCGACCGCCCGCGCGCCCTTGATCTTGCCGATCTGGCCGACGGCGGAGCCGACCGCACCGGAGGCACCGGCGACGACGACGGTCTCGCCTTCCTGCGGCTTGCCGATGTCGAGCAGGCCGGTATAGGCGGTCATGCCGGGCATGCCGAGCACGCCGATCGAGGTCGAGATCGGACCGAGCTTGGGATCCACCTTGATCAGGCCCTTGCCGCTGGAGATCGCGTGCGTCTGCCATCCGGTACGGGCTCGCACGATGTCGCCTGCCGCGAAATCAGGATTGTTCGACGCCGCGACCTCGCTAACCGCCTCGCCCTCCATCACGCCGTCGATCGGCACCGGCGCGGCATAGGACGGACCGTCACTCATGCGGCCGCGCATATAGGGATCGAGCGACAGCCAGATCGTGCGCAGCAGGACTTCGCCCTGCCCCGGTGTCGGGACAGCGAATTCCTCAATGCGGAAATCGGACGGCTTGGGTTCGCCGACGGGACGCGCGGCGAGAACGATGCGTTTTGCTTGGGACATGATGGCTTCCTCCTGAATGCTTGTTGCAGTCATTTAGGAGGTAGGTGGGAATGAAGCAAATCCCACACTCGCTGTCATCGCGAAAGCGGGCGATCCAGTAGTCCAGGGGCGGCTGTGATTGAACCGAGAAGCCGCGGCGTACTGGATTCCCCGCCTTCGCGGGGAATGACACCGTCGTTGAGGCGAGCGCGCAAACCACTCATTGTCATTCCGGGGCGATGCGAAGCATCGAACCCGGAATCTCGAGATTCCGGGTTGCGCTTCGCGCCCCCGAAATGACGGCAGAGGCGACTAACCCCCGCCCGGATAGTTCGGGCTCTCGCGGGTAATCGTGACGTCGTGGACGTGGCTTTCGCGCAGGCCTGCACCGGTGATGCGGACGAACTGCGCCTTGTCGTGCAGCTCCTTCATGTCCTTTGCGCCGACATAGCCCATCGCGGCGCGCAGGCCGCCGGCGAGCTGGTGCATGACGTGGCCGACCGCGCCCTTGTAGGGTACCTGGCCCTCGATGCCTTCAGGCACGAGCTTGAGCGTGTCCTTGATGTCCTGCTGGAAATATCGGTCCGCCGAGCCGCGCGCCATTGCGCCGACCGAGCCCATGCCGCGATAGGCCTTGTAGGAACGGCCCTGCCACAGGAAGACTTCGCCGGGCGTCTCGTCGGTGCCGGCGAGCAGCGAGCCGACCATGGCGATGTCGGCGCCGGCCGCGAGCGCCTTGGCGAGGTCGCCGGAGAACTTGATGCCGCCATCGGCGATGACGGGAATGTCGGCCTTCTTTGCAGCCTCCACCGCATCCATGATCGCGGTGAGCTGGGGAACGCCGACGCCGGCGACGATGCGGGTGGTGCAGATCGAGCCGGGGCCGATGCCGACCTTGATGCAGTCCGCGCCAGCATCGATCAGCGCCTGCGCGCCTTCGGAGGTCGCGACGTTGCCGGCGACGACCTGCACGGAGTTGGACAGACGCTTGATGCGGTTCACTGCGTGCAGCACGTGGCGCGAATGGCCGTGCGCGGTGTCGACGACGACGAGGTCGACGCCGGCGTCGATCAGCCGCTCGGTGCGCTCGAAGCCGGTGTCGCCGACGGTGGTGGCGGCGGCAACGCGAAGGCGGCCCTGCGCATCCTTGCAGGCGAGCGGATGGGCGACCGCCTTTTCCATGTCCTTCACGGTGACGAGGCCGACGCAGCGATATTGCTCGTCGACCACGAGCAATTTCTCGATGCGATGCTGGTGCAGCATCCGCCGCGCCTCGTCCTGGCTGACATTCTCGCGCACCGTGACGAGGCCTTCATGCGTCATCAGCTCGGAGACTTTTTGCCTGCGGTCGGTGGCGAACCGCACGTCGCGGTTGGTGAGGATGCCGACCAGCTTGCCCGGCGTGGACTTGCCCGCGCCGGTGACGACGGGAATGCCGGAGATGCCGTGATCGCTCATCAGCTTGAGCGCATCGTCGAGCGTCGCCTCGGGGCTGATGGTGAGCGGGTTCACCACCATGCCCGACTCGTAGCGCTTGACCTGGCGCACCTGGGCGGCCTGCCCTTCGGGATCGAAATTGCGGTGGATGACGCCGAGGCCGCCGGCCTGCGCCATGGCGATCGCCATGCGGGCCTCGGTGACGGTGTCCATGGCGGAGGCCATGATCGGGATGTTGAGCGGAATGGCGCGGGTGACGCGGGAGCGGATGTCGACCTCGCCCGGCATGACGTCCGAGAGGCCTGGCTTCAACAGCACGTCGTCGAACGTAAGGGCTTCGCGGATGCCTTGAACTTGCACCGTGGCCATCTGCCAACTCCTTCCTGCGGCCCTGCCGCAAATAGCTATGGATGAGCGCCGCCCTCGGCGTACCTTGCGGCATCGCCGGAGAATCGGAGCCCATCGGTGGGGTTGACGCGGGTCGATAGCACGGCCGCGTGACGAATCAAAGCAAATCGAGCCGCTGGCCAGCCATGCACAGGCTTTTTACCCAAATTCAGCGGGGATAGCCGGGCGGCGGCCACCCCTCGTCATTCCGGGGCGCGACCAAGGGCGCGCCCCGGAATGACGAGGGAGCGAGTGCAACCGCCGTCGAGGGTCACATGGTTATTACCCAGGATTTAGGTGCCATGCGTTGATCCGCAATGGTCGCCGCCGGGCGGCGGTGTTAAGCCGCAAGCCTCGCCCTTCCTTCCGATTTTCGTTACCAATCCGTCATGGTCGACAAGCAACGCGTCATTCCGCTGATCGTGGCCACTGCTCTCTTCATGGAGAACATGGACTCGACGGTGATCGCCACCTCGCTGCCGGCGATCGCGGCCGACATCGGCACCAGCCCGCTGACGCTGAAGCTCGCGATCACCTCCTATCTGCTGTCGCTCGCGGTGTTCATCCCGGCGAGCGGCTGGACCGCGGACCGGTTCGGCGCGCGGATGGTGTTCGCGATCGCGGTCGGCGTCTTCATGGTCGGCTCGGTCGGCTGCGCGCTCTCGACCTCGGTCACGGATTTCGTGTTCGCGCGCATCCTCCAGGGCATGGGCGGGGCGATGATGACGCCGGTCGGGCGCCTCGTGCTGCTGCGCTCGGTGGACAAGAGCGCGCTGGTCAATGCGATGGCCTGGGTGACGGTCCCTGCCCTCATAGGCCCTGTGATCGGCCCGCCGCTCGGTGGTTTCATCACGACCTACGCGTCCTGGCACTGGATCTTCCTGATCAACATCCCGATCGGGCTGCTCGGCATCTTCATGGCCTTGCGCTTCATCGATCCCATCAAGAGCGAGGAACGCGAGCCGTTCGACCTCTACGGCATGGTGCTCGCGGGGATCGGGCTCGCCGGCATCGCCTTCGGCCTGTCGGTGGCCGGCCTCAACCTGCTGCCCTGGAGCACGGTCGCCGCGCTGATCGCCGGCGGCGCGATCTCGATGACGCTCTATGTCATTCATGCCCGGCGCACGGGATCGCCGGTGCTGGACTTCTCGCTGCTGACCTTGCCGACGCTGCGTGCGGCCGTGCTCGGCGGCTTCCTGTTCCGGCTCGGCATCGGCGCGCTGCCGTTCCTGCTGCCGCTCCTGATGCAGATCGGCTTCGGCCTGTCGCCGTTCCATTCGGGCCTCGTCACGTTTGCTTCCTCGCTCGGCGCCATGGGCATGAAGACGCTGGCCGCGCGGATCATCCGCACCTTCGGCTTCCGTAATCTGATGACGGTGAACGCGATCGTCAGCGCGTTCTTTCTTGGCGTCTGCGCGCTGTTCACGGTGACGACACCGCTGCTGATCATCATGGTGATCCTGGTGGTCGGCGGCTTCTTCCGCTCGCTCGAGTTCACCGCGATCAACACGGTGGCCTATGCCGAGGTCGAGACTGGGCAGATGAGCCGCGCCACCACGCTCGTCAGCGTCAACCAGCAGCTTGCGGTCTCTGCCGGCGTCGCCGTCGGCGCAGCGTCCGTCGAGACGACGATGTGGCTCAGCCATGTCAGCGAGCTCAACGCCACCGTGTTCGCGCCGGCCTTCGTCGTGGTCGCGCTGACCTCGGCGGCGTCGAGCTGGTTCTTCTGGCAGATGCCCGCTGATGCCGGCCACGAGATCTCCGGCCGCAAGGCGACCGAAATCGCGAGCCGCAAGGGCGCCGGCAAGGGCGCGGCCAAGGCCGCCGTGAAGGCCGCGACGGAGGATACGCAGGACGTGCGCGACCAGCGGCTGGGGTAAAAAACGCGCTCCGTCATTCCGGGGTGATGCCACGGGACCGCGCAAGCGCGGCCCGGAGCATCGAGCCCGGAATCCATTGTGCCGCAAGAGTCCTGGGAGAAATGGATTCCGGGCTCGCCTCTTCGAGGCGCCCCGGAATGACGGAGTTCGTTGCTACGCCTTCGCCCCGCCGCGAAACCCGGTCGCCAGCACGTAACGTTCCGACGAATCCTGCCGGCTCGCCGCCGGCTTCACATGGCGCACGGTGGCGAAGTCGCGCTTGAGTTGGGCGAGCAGATCGGCATCGGCGCCGCTCTGGAACGTCTTGGCGAGGAAGGTGCCACCGGGCTTGAGCACGTCGCACGCAAACGCCGCCGCGGTCTCGATCAGGCCGACGATACGGAGCTGGTCCGTCTTGCGGTGACCGGTGGTGTTGGCGGCCATGTCGGACATCACGACATCGGCGCCGCCCCCCAGCATCGCGGTAAGCTTTGCCGGCGCGTCATTGTCCATGAAGTCGAGCTGCGCGAACTCGACGCCGGCAATCTCGGGCATCTCCAAAAGGTCGATCGCAACGACCTTGCCCTTGCCGTCCACCGAACCGACGCGCTTGGCGGCGATCTGGCTCCAGCCGCCCGGCGCGGCCCCCAGATCGACCACGGCCATGCCGTGCTTCAGCAGCCGAAACTTGTCGTCGATCTCGAGCAGCTTGAATGCCGCGCGCGAGCGATAACCCGCCGCCTTGGCTTTCGCCACATAGGGATCGTTGAGCTGCCGCTCCAGCCACAGCTTCGACGACAATTTGCGCTTGCCGCCGGTCTTGACCTGGACGTGCAAGCGGCCGGTGGTGTCCTTGGCCATCTCACCAGCTCCTGAGCGCGCCGTCCTCGCGCATCATCTCGACCAGCATGCCTTCGCGCAGGCCGCGGTCGGCGACGCGCAGGCGCGGCAGCGGAAAGGCGCGGCGGATCGCGTCGAGGATGGCGCAGCCCGCAAGCACGAGATCGGCGCGCTCGACGCTGATGCAGCTGTTGTTCGCGCGCTCCTCGTAGCTCATGCCGAGCAGCTTGTTGATGGTCGCGGTGATGTCGGAATCGTTCATCCAGATGCTGTCGATGCGGCGGCGGTCGTAGCGCGCGAGATTGAGATGGATGCCGGCGAGCGTCGTCACCGTGCCTGAGGTGCCGAGCAAGTGCATGTCGGCGAGATCGACGCCGTGCTGTTCGGCGAACGGCGCAACGTGGTGTGCGACCTCCCGCTCCATCGCGTCGTAGATCTCCGGCGTCACGTCGCGGCCGCCGAACTGCTCGGCGAGCGTGACCACGCCGAACGGGATCGACATCCAGGCCTTGATGCGCGGCTCCGGATTTTCCGGATCGCGCTCGATCCGCACCAGTTCGGTCGAGCCGCCGCCGATGTCGAACAGGATCGCGCCGCGCCCCCTGGGGTCAACCAGCGGCGAGCAGCCGAGCACGGCGAGCGATGCCTCGGTCTCACGGTCGATCACCTCGAGCTCGATGCCGGTCTCGGCCGCGACGCGGCTGCGAAAACCCTCCGCGTTCGAGGCCGCGCGGCAGGCTTCGGTCGCGATCAGCCGCAGCCGGCGCGCTTTCCGCAAGTTGATCTTGTCGCGGCAGATGCTGAGCGCCGCGATGGCGCGCTCGATCGCGGCCTCGCTGATGGAGCCGGTCGCCGAGACCCCCTCGCCGAGCCGGATGATGCGCGAGAAGGAATCGACCACGCGAAAGCCGTCGCTGGTCGGACTGGCGATCAGGAGCCTGCAATTGTTGGTTCCGAGGTCCAGCGCCGCGTAGACGCCGGTTCCCGGCGCTTGCGCGGCGACGGCCGGTTCAGTGGCCAACGCCACCGCCGCCATCGACCCCTCGAGCTCACCGTGCGGCCCATGGCCGTCGCGGAGCCGCGTGTGGTCATTCATACAAACTGTCTTTCCGCGGCCCGCTGGGGCCGAGCTGGAATTGCTTTTTCGCCTGAAACATTAGCAGCGCGGCAGGCCTGCGCAACAACGCATCACATGGCACCATGCCCATTCGTGCGTTGTCGTGAACGGGACCGTGGGTTATTTTTGAGGGGTCCGGCCCCCCCAAGCGCCCCCCAAAACGCGCAATTGCCGGCTTTTCAGGTCAATTCCATGCAAGAACACACCAAATCGTCCACGCTCGAAAACGCTATTGCACTGCAAAAATACGGCGTCGGGCAGCCCGTCCGCCGCAAGGAGGACGACACGCTGGTGCGCGGCAAGGGCCGCTACACCGACGATTTCAACCTGCCCGGCCAGGCCTACGCCGTGGTGGTCCGCTCGACCCACGCCCATGGAATCATCCGTGGCATCGGCCTCGATGCCGCCAAGGCGATGCCGGGCGTGCTGGGGGTCTGGACCGGGACGGACCTCGATGCCGCCGGCTACGGCCCCTTCACCTGCGGCCTGCCGCTGAAGAGCCGTGACGGCTCGCCCCTGCTCCAGACCAACCGCCAGCCGCTGGCGACCGACAAGGTTCGCTTCGTCGGCGATCCCGTCGCCTTCGTGGTGGCCGACACGCTGGCCCAGGCGCGCGACGCGGCCGAGGCGGTCGAGCTCGATATCGAGCCGTTGCCGGCTGTGACCGACCCCGAGGAGGCCGCCAAGCCCGGCGCGCCGCAGCTCTACGACCACATCCCGAACAACGTCGCGCTCGACTACCATTATGGCGACATGGAGCAGGTGAACGCGGCCTTCGCCAGCGCCGCTCACGTCACCAAGATCGACATCGAGAACACCCGCGTCGCCGTGGTCTCGATGGAGCCGCGCGTCGGGCTCGCCTCCTACGACAAGAAGGCCGAGCGCTACACGCTCCAGGTTCCGACGCAGGGTGTCGCCGGCAACCGCGCCAACCTCGCCAAGAACCTGAAAGTGCCGAACGAGAAGGTGCGCATTCTCACCGCCAATGTCGGCGGCTCCTTCGGCATGAAGAACATCAACTACCCCGAATACATGTGCATCCTGTACGCGGCCAAGGCGCTGGGACGGCCGGTGAAGTGGCTGGACGAGCGTTCGACCAGCTTCCTGTCCGACAGCCACGGCCGCGCGCAAAAAATCCATGCCGAGCTCGCGCTCGACGCCGAGGGGCACTTCCTCGCGGCCAAGCTCGAAGGCTACGGCAATCTCGGCGCCTACATCACCGGCGTTGCGCCGGGCCCGCTCTCGCTCAACACCGGCAAGAACTTCTCCAGCGTCTACCGCACCCCGCTGATGGGCATCGACATCAAGACGGTGCTGACCAATACCACGCTGATGGGCGCCTATCGCGGCGCCGGCCGGCCCGAGGCGAACTACTACATGGAGCGGCTGATCGACCGCGCCGCCGACGAGATGGGCATCAACCGGCTGACGATGCGCAAGCGCAACTTCATCAAGCCGAACCAGATGCCGTTCCCGGCGTCCTCCGGCGTCACCTATGACAGCGGCGACTTCCAGGCCGTCTTCAACAAGGCGCTCGAAATCTCCGACCACGAGAATTTCGCCAAGCGCAAGAAAGAGAGCAAGAAGGCCGGCAAGCTGCGCGGCATCGCCGTCGGCTCCTATCTCGAGGTCACCGCGCCGCCGAGCCCCGAGCTCGGCAAGATCGTGTTCGATCCTGACGGCAGCGTGCAGCTCATCACCGGCACGCTCGACTACGGCCAGGGCCATGCCACTCCATTCGCGCAGGTTCTGTGCGAGCAGCTCGGCGTGCCCTTCGAGAGCGTCAAGCTCGTGCAGGGCGACAGCGACATCGTCCACGCCGGCAACGGCACCGGCGGCTCGCGCTCGATCACCGCGAGCGGCATGGCGATCGTGGGAGCCGCCAAGCTCGTCATCGAGAAGGGCAAGCGCGCCGCCGCGCACATGCTGGAGGCGTCCGAAGCCGACATCGAGTTCGAAGGCGGCAGCTTCACCATCGCCGGCACCGACCGCAGCATCGACATCATGGAGCTCGCCAAGAAGCTGCATGACGGCAAGGTGCCGGACGGCGTGCCTGATAGCCTCGACGTCGATCACACCAGCGAGCCGGTGCCCTCTGCCTTCCCGAACGGCTGCCACGTCGCCGAGGTCGAGATCGATCCCGATACCGGCGTGGTGCAGATCGTGCGCTACAGCGCGGTGAACGATTTCGGCACGGTGATCAACCCGCTGCTGGTCGCAGGCCAGCTCCATGGCGGCGTCGTCCAGGGCATTGGACAGGCGCTGATGGAGCACGTCCGCTACGACGAGAGCGGCCAGCCGATCACGGGCTCGCTGATGGACTACGCCCTCCCCCGCGCCGAGGACGTGCCGTTCATGACGGTCGGCGATCACCCGGTGCCGGCCACGACCAATCCGCTCGGCAGCAAGGGCTGCGGCGAAGCCGGCTGCGCCGGCAGCCTGTCGACCGTGGTGAACGCCGTGCTCGATGCGCTCTCCGACCACGGCATCAAGCACATCGACATGCCGCTGACGCCGGAGCGCGTGTGGCGTGCGATCCAGGATGCGAAGAGCAAGGCGGCGTAGGAGTTGTTTGTCGTTCCGGGGCGATGCGAAGCATCGAACCCGGAACCTCGAGATTCCGGGTTCGGTCCTGCGGACCGCCCCGGGATGACGACGCTGGATGTTACGCCGCAGCCTCCTCGCGCGGCTGGTAGATCGCGGTGTGCTGGCAATGCGCCAGCGGTGTCGTGCCGTTGGCGACGACCAGCGCGTCGAGCTCGACGAAGCGGTGGCCCTTCTTCTCGTAGTTCGCGGTGACCTTGGCCCGCGCAACGATCTCGTCGCCGGCGCGCGCGGGCGACAGCAGCTGCATGCGGCTGCCGACGTGGATCCACGGGCCCAAAATGGTATTGTCGACGAGGACGCGATTCATCACGCGCTGGATCAGGCCGGGATGGCCGAGCCCCTCGCGCGCGAAGATCGGATCGGTTTCCCTGATATCGGCGAGATAGTCCGCGGCGGCCTGCCCGATCCATCGGCGCGGCTCTGTGCCAAGCCATTTGCCGGTCTCGAACGTCGCCGGGCTGACCGGCTTGCGCTCGGCGACCGCGGGGACCGCGAGATAGTCGCTCAAATCCACCGCAGGCGCAGCCGCCGGCAGCGAGGCCGTCCCGGTGGCGCAGAGCTCGGTACGGCTGAACACCTCGATCGTGAGCAGGCCATTGTGCTCGGTCGCATCGACATCGGCCGTCTCGCCGTCATAGACCGGCTTGATGAAGCGGGCCTCCACCAGTCCGCGGGTGAGGAAATCGCGGCCCCAGCGCGCCAGCGGCACATGCATCATGTAGGCGAAGACGTCGACGCCGGGCACCAGCCCGCCCGAGAAGCCGAAGCGGCGCGCCACCTTGTCGTCATGCATCTTGTTCTCTGATTGTTTGGCGGTGTTGTAGGCCTCGACGCGGTAGGTTTCGAGCCGGTTCGGCATGGCTGGCCTTCCCCAAAATTCCTGTTGTTTCGGATCGATCGTAGGCCCCGGGGAACACCGGTCAATCCCCTCGCCTTTGCGGCCCGAATGGGGTACCACCCCGCCAATGACTGACACGCCCACCCGCATCTATGTCGACGCCGACGCCTGTCCGGTGAAGGACGAAATCTACCGCGTCGCGCTCCGGCACGGCGTGCCCGTAAGCGTGGTGGCTGGCAACTTCATCCGCGTGCCGCAGGACCCCTTGATCGAGCGCATCGCGGCGGGAGCCGGCATGGATGCCGCTGACGACTGGATCGCCGAACGCGCCAGGCCCGGCGACGTCGTCGTCACCTCCGACATTCCGCTCGCCAGCCGCTGCGTGAAGGCGGGCGCCGACGTGATCGCGCCGAACGGCAAACCGTTCACCGAAGAGTCGATCGGGATGACGCTGGCGGTCCGTAATCTGATGACGGATTTGCGCTCGGCAGGCGAAGTCACCGGCGGCCCGCGATCGTTCGCGCCGCGCGACCGTTCGACGTTCCTCTCGGCGCTCGACCAGACGCTGCGCCGGATCCAGCGGCGCCGCATTGATGCGGCCGCAACCAGCCAGAATTCAAGCCAGGGCTGACGATGGCGCCGCCGCTGATCCAACTCAAGGACATCAAGCTGACGTTTGGCGGCACGCCGCTGTTGAACGGCGTCGAGCTCAACGTCGCGACTGGCGAGCGGGTCTGTCTGATCGGCCGCAACGGCTCCGGCAAATCGACATTGCTGAGAATCGCGGCTGGCCTGGTCGAGCCCGACGGCGGCACACGCTTCGTGCAGCCGGGCGCCACGATCCGCTATCTGCCGCAGGAGCCTGACTTCGGCGACCACAAGACCACGCTCGCCTATGTCGAGGCGGGGCTTGCGCCCGGCGACGACCAGCATCAGGCGCGCTATCTCCTCGAGCAGCTCGGGCTGACCGGCGACGAGAACCCGCACAACCTCTCCGGCGGCGAAGCTCGCCGCGCGGCGCTCGCGTGTGTGCTTGCGCCCTCGCCCGACATCCTGCTGCTGGACGAGCCGACCAACCATCTCGATCTCTCCACCATCGAGTGGCTGGAGCAGGAGCTCGACAGCCGCCGCAGCGCGCTGGTGCTGATCAGCCACGACCGTCGCTTCCTCACCAACCTCTCGCGCTCGACCGCCTGGCTCGACCGCGGCCGGATCAAGCAGATCGACCGCGGTTTTGCCTCGTTCGAAGCCTGGCGCGACGAGGTGCTGGCGGAGGAAGAGCGCGACCAGCACAAGCTCGACCGCAAGATCGTCGACGAGGAGCACTGGCTGCGCCACGGCGTCTCCGGCCGGCGCAAGCGCAACGTCAAGCGGCTTGCCAATCTGCACACGCTGCGCGACCAGCGCCGCAACTATCGCGGCACCGCTGGCAGCGCCAATCTCGCAGCCGCCGAGGCCGAGCAGTCCGGCAAGCTGGTGATCGAAGCCAAGGGCATCACCAAGGCCTATGGCGAGCGCAAGATCGTCGACAATTTCTCCACCCGCATCCAGCGCGGCGACCGGCTCGGCATCATCGGGCCGAACGGCGCCGGCAAGACCACGCTGGTCAATCTGCTCACCGGCGGCATGCAGCCTGACAGCGGCACCGTGCGGCTCGGGGCCAATCTGGAGATGGCAACCCTCGACCAGCACCGTGAAAGCCTCGACCCCAAATCGACGCTGGCGGAGGCACTGACCGGCGGCCGTGGCGACCAGATCATGGTCGGGGGCAAGCCGAAGCATGTCGTCGGCTACATGAAGGACTTTCTGTTCGCGCAGGAGCAGCGCGGCACGCCGCTGGAAGTGCTTTCCGGCGGCGAACGCGGCCGGCTGATGCTGGCGCGCGCACTGGCCAAGCCCTCGAACCTGCTGGTGCTGGACGAGCCGACCAACGATCTCGACCTCGAAACGCTGGACGTGCTCGAGGACATGCTCGGCGACTACGAGGGCACCGTCATCCTGATCAGCCATGACCGCGACTTCCTCGACCGCGTCGTCACCTCGGTGATCGCGCCTGAGGGCAACGGCAAATGGATCGAATATGCCGGCGGCTACAGCGATATGCTGGCGCAGCGCGGCGCGGACTTGAAGCGCGAGACGGCGAAGGCGCAAGTCCCCGCGGAGAAGAAAGAGGAGCGGATCGCTATTCCCGCTGCCGCGCCAAAGCGGCGATTGAGCTTCAACGAGAAGCACGCGCTGGAAACACTTCCGAAGAAGATGGAGACGTTGCAGGCCGACATCGCCAAGCTGCAACGCGTGCTCGACGATCCCAACCTCTACACCAAGGATCGCAAGACATTCGACGACACCTCCGCCGCCATCGCCAAGGCGCATGACGAATTGTCCGCCGCCGAAGAGCGCTGGCTCGAACTGGAAATGCTCCGCGAAGAAATCGAACAGGCTTAGCCCGTCTTATTCGTAAGAGTGCGCCTGAGGGCTGGCGAGCGTGGTGTAAAGCGCTGATGCGGCGTAGGATTCGGTTGCGAAGCCACCCCATCACCTTCAACCGCGAACGCCACGCCCGCCATGACCGATGATACGATTCTGCCCTTCTCGTTTCCAGCCATTCACGCCAAGAAAGTCACAGCTGCCTTCGATGGTGGGCGCCTAACCTCGAACGGGGGCGTGATGCTTCTGGCGATGGCCGAGCGGCGTCTCGGCTTGGCCGACAATCTGGCCCGGGTGTTCCCGGATCGGCGCGATCCGACGCGGGTCGTGCACAGCCTTGTCGATATGTTCCGCGCGCGCATGTTCGCGATCTGCTGCGGCTACGAGGACGCCGACGACCTCGATCATCTGCGGTCCGATCCCGCATTCAAGCTGGCCTGCGGACGGCTGCCGGACACGGGCCGCGATCTGTGTTCCCAACCGACGCTGTCGCGGCTGGAGAATGCTCCGCGCCTGCGCGACGTGATCCGACTGACCTACATTTTGGTCGACGCATGGATGGATAGCTACCCGCGCGAGCCGGCATCCGTCACGCTCGACATCGATGATACCTGCGATGTCGTCCACGGCCATCAGCAGCTCTCGCTGTTCAACGCTCATTATGACGAACGCTGCTTCCTGCCGATCCACGTCTACGACACGGAGAAGAGCCGTCCCGTGGCGGTCGTGCTGAGGCCCGGCAAGACGCCGGGCGGCGTCGAGGTGCGTGCCCTTCTGCGCCGCCTGGTACGGCATATCCGGACGCGGTGGCACAACACGCGAATTACGTTCCGTGGCGACGGGCACTATGCCCGGCCGGAGGCCATGGCGTGGTGCGAGACCAACGGCATCGACTACATCTTCGGTCTGTCCGGCACCAAGCCTCTCGCCAGAAAAGTCGACGAGGTCGCCGACGACATCCGCACCCGACGCGCCATCGAGAACCTGCCGGTTCTGCGTGGCTATACCGAGACCCGCCACAAGGCAAAGTCCTGGGATCGCGAACGGCGCACCGTCGCCCGTATTGAGGCGACGATGCTCGGCCTCGACATCCGTTTCGTCGTCACCAGCCTCGATGTCGGCTCGGCCGAGTGGATCTACGACAGCCTGTATTGCGCGCGCGGCCAAGCAGAGAATCTGATCAAGCTGCATAAGACACAGCTCGCCTCCGACCGCACCAGCTGCCGTTCGGCGCTCGCCAACCAGGTCCGTCTCGTGCTCCATACGGCCGCTTATTGGCTGATGCTGACCGTGCGCGACGCCATTCCCAAAGCCCGGGAATTGGCCACTGCCGAGTTCGCGACGCTGCGTCTTCGGCTCTTGAAACTCGCTGCCCGTGTGGTCGAGACCACGAGCCGCATTCGCCTTGCGTTTGCCGCGGCATGTCCCGAAGCCGACCTGATCCGCGGCTTGCCCGGCGCGCTGCTGCCGCTCGGTCCTTGACCGGCGGGGCGTCCGCCCCCGTTCGCCCAACCCATCCCTCAAGCGCGTTGCAAAGTACCGGTCGTCAGGCGGCGAAAAGCCGAAGGCAATCCTGTGCGCCTCGTCAGACAAGATGTGCGGCCGCATCAATCGGGCCCAAAAGCCGCACTCTCACGAATAGGACGGGTTAGCGCGTATTCCGCAAAAATGGGCACCGGTTTTGCAATCAGACTACGCGCCAACTGAGGGACTGCCATGACAACGACTCTCGCCGCCAAGATCGCCCGTGAATACGGCACCCCCTGCGCCGTCATCGACATGGACAAGGTCGAGCGCAACATCGCGCGGATCCAGAAAGCCTGCGACGAGGCCGGCGTCGCCAATCGTCCCCACATCAAGACGCACAAGAACCCAACGATTGCGAAGATGCAGATCGCGGCCGGCGCCAAGGGCATCACCTGCCAGAAGCTCGGCGAGGCGGAGATCATGGCCAATGCCGGCATCGACGACATCCTGATCAGCTACAATCTGCTCGGCGAAGAGAAGATGGCGCGGCTCGGCGCGCTGCAGGCGAAGGCGAACATGACGGTGGCCGCCGACAATTCGACGGTCGTTGCCGGTTTGCCCAAGGCGGCCGCAGCATCAGGCCGTCCGCTCTCGGTGGTGGTCGAATGCGATACGGGCCGCAAGCGCGCCGGCGTCGAGACGCCGGCCGAGGCGATTGCGCTGGCGCGCGAGATCGCAGGGTCCAAGGGGCTCGAATTCGCCGGCTTCATGCTCTATCCGACCGAGACCGGCTGGGCCGACGCGCAGAAATTCTACGACGAGGCGCTGGCCGGCGTGCGCGCGCACGGGCTCGATGCAAAGATCGTCTCGACCGGCGGCACGCCGAACCTCGTCAATCTCGGCAAGCTCAAGGGCGGCACCGAGCATCGCTTCGGCACCTATATCTACAACGACCGCATGCAGGTCGCGGCCGGCTCCGCCACCTGGGACGACTGCGCGCTGCACATCTATTCGACCGTGGTGAGCCGCGCCGCGCCCGAGCGCGGTATCCTCGACGCCGGATCCAAGACGCTGACCACGGACACCGGCGGGCTCGACGGCCACGGCCTGATCCTGGAGCACCCAGAAGCCAAGATCGCGCGCTTTGCCGAAGAGCACGGCTTCCTCGACCTCTCCCGCAGCAACACGCGCCCGAACGTCGGCGACGTCGTGCGGATCATTCCCAATCATGTCTGCGTCGTCGTCAACATGATGGACGAGGTGGTGATGGTGCGCGGCGATGAGATCATCGGCACGCTGCCGGTGGCGGCGCGGGGGAAGCTGCGCTAACTCCCGATCATCGCCTGGAGCTCCCGGTCCAGTCCATCGCGGAACAGCTTGATCGGCCGCTCCAGACGGCCGGCGGGCGCACGATGGACTATCCAGGCGCGCACGGCGGGTTTGAAGTCGCGCGCCACCACCGGCTTGAGCTTGTCGCGAAACGCGCTGCGTTTCAGGGCGATCGGAGTGACCAGCCCGACGCCGAGGCCGCGCGACACCAGCGACAGGCGGAGCTCGCTGTCCAGCGCTTCCACGGCGATGCTGAACGGCAGATGCTCCGCGTCGAATTTTCGTTTCAGCGAATCGCGAAAGCCGCAACCGTCCTGGTTGATCACCCACGACAGCTGCGACAGCCGTTCAAGATCGACGATGCGCGGGATCTTCATGTCGCGCGCAACGACGAACACGACGGGCTGTGCGCCGAGATCGTCGGCGGCGAGATCGGAAGGCGGGACCGCGCCGTCGGGCAGACAGATCGCGGCCGCATCGAGCTCGTTGCGGCAGACACGTTCGAGCTGGTTCGGCGACCAGCCGGAGACGACACGCACGGCCAGCGCGGGAAATTCGGCACGCACCGCGTCGAGCGGTCCGGTCAGCCCCGCCTCCGAGAGGAACGGCGTCAGGCCGAGCCGGAATTCGCCGCGCACCACGCCGTCATTGGCGACCCCTGATTTGAGATCGTCCAGCATCCGGAGCAGGCGCCGGCCCTGCTCATACGCTTCATGGCCCGCCGCGGTCGGTTTCAGCGGCTTGGAGAGCCGGTCCAGAAGCTTCGCCCCCAGCATCTCCTCGAGGTTCTGGATACGCCGCGTCACGCCGGGCTGCGTGAGATTGAGGCGCGCCGAGGCCGCCACGATCGATCCGGTCTCGACTACCGCAACAAACGCCACAAGGTCATGGGTGTTCATAACTAACTCGCATATTCTTTATAGACTTATTTGAATTGTAGCATATTAGACCCGCGGCTTAAAGGGACCTGCACTGAGCCCCGCGAGGTCCCATGACGATTTCAGAAACCCCCACGCTTGCGTCGCGAAACCAACTCGCCGAACGGCCCCTGATCTGGCTTGGCGCCATCACTGCCGGTGTCGTCGTCACCAACCTGTTCGCGCCGCAGATCCTGCTCGGGCAGATCGGGCGCTCCTTGTCCATGCCGGCGTGGCAGGCGGGCCTGATCAGCACGTTGACGCTGCTCGGCTATGCCCTCGGCCTGTTGCTGCTGGTGCCACTGGTCGATCTCGTCGAGAACCGGCGCGTCATCCTGCGCACGCTCGGCTGCGCTATCCTTGCCGCGCTCGCCACGGCGTTTGCGCCGAAGCCATTCCTGCTCTTGCTTGCGACCTTCGCCCTCGGCGCCTCCTGCGCGGCGATTCAGATGATGGTTCCACTGGTTGCATCCATGGTGGCGCCGGAGCGGCGCGGACAGGCGATCGGCGAGGTGATGAGCGGATTGATGATCGGCATTCTGCTGTCGCGGCCCGCCGCGAGCCTGATCGCCGATCTCTGGAGCTGGCGCGCCTATTACGTCGTCTCCGCCGCCCTGATGGCGCTGCTTGCCGGCGCGCTCGGCCGCTACCTTCCAGCCCTGCAATCGCCGGCGCGCGCAAGCTACGGCGAGTTGCTGCTCTCATTTCCCAGGCTGCTGCGCGAAGAGCCCGTGCTGCGCGTGCGCGCCTGGACCGCATCGCTGGTCATGGCCTCCTTCACCGCCTTCTGGTCGGCGGTCGCGCTGCGACTGCCGGAGGCGCCGTTCGGCCTCGATGCCAAGGGAATTGCCGCTTTCGCGCTGATCGGCGTCGTTGGCGCCGCCGCGACGCCGATGGCCGGCCGGTGGGGGGACAAGGGATGGGCACGCTCGATGTTTGTTGCGGCCCATCTGCTCATCATCGGCTCGCTCGCGCTCTGCGCCTGGGCCGGCGCGCTGGAGTCCCGCATTGCCGCCCTCCTCGTGCTCAGTCTGGGCACCATCCTGCTCGATGTCGGCATCACCACCGACCAGACGCTCGGCCGCCGGGCAATCAACCTGTTGCGGCCCGAGGCACGCGGCCGCATCAACGGCCTGTTCGTCGCGCTGTTCTTCATCGGCGGCGGTGTCGGTGCCGCCGCGGCATCGCTGGCATGGACCCTCGGCGGCTGGACGATGGTCTGCGCGGTGGCGGCGAGTTTTGGGGTGCTCGGCCTGGTCACGGATCTCGTCAGCCGGACGGGGACATCATGAGCACCGCTATCAGCGAGCATCGAACAGCGACGGCGATCTACGAACGCTTCAGCCACTCCAGCACACCCCTGCCCGCGGCAGCGCCGGTCGCGAACGACGCCTGCAGCAGATAGCCGCCGGTTGGCGCCTCCCAGTCCAGCATTTCGCCGGCGGCGAACACGCCCGGCAGCTTGCGGATCATGAAGTCCGCGTCGAGCTCGTCAAACGAGACTCCGCCTGCAGTCGAGATCGCGCGATCGATCGGGGCAACGCCGGTGAGCTGAACCGGAATTGCGTTGATCAGGTGTGCGAGCTCGGCCGGCGAGAACGATGCCAGCGGCCGGCCGGATGCGATCGCGGCCTCCTGCATCAGGCCGATCCCGACCGGCGAGACTTGCGCGGCCTTGCGCAGGAAGTTTGCGAGCGATTGCTTGCCGCGCGTACCTGACAGGCGCGTGGTCAGCGCGGCGGCGCCGAGGTCGGGCCGCAGTGCGATGGTCAGCGTCGCCTGCCCGATCCCCAGCACCGCCTCGCGCAGCTCCGCCGACAGCGCGTAGATCGCGCCACCTTCGATGCCGCCGCGGGTGATCATCGCTTCGCCGCGCACCGTGTGTGCACCGATCGTCACCGCCACGCCCTTGAGCGGCTGGCCCTCGAAACGGTCACGGAACAATTCGGACCAGGCGACGGTGAAGCCGGAATTGGCCGGCCGCAGCTTTGAGATGGCAATGCCGTTGGCCGCAAGGATATCGCCCCAGCCGCCGTCCGACCCGAGCCGCGGCCAGCTTGCGCCGCCGAGCGCAAGCACCGTGGCATCGGCCGCAACGACGGAGGTGCCGCTCCGGGTTTGGAACAACAGCCGCCCTTCCCCATCCCACCCGGTCCAGCGATGGCGAAAGGCGAACCGTACGCCGCTGGCGTCCAGTCGCCGTAGCCAGGCGCGCAGCAATGGCGAGGCCTTGAATGCCTTCGGAAACACGCGGCCGCTGGTGCCGACAAAGGTCGGCTCGCCCAGCGCCTCGCTCCAGGCGCGTAGCGCGTCGGGTGGAAACGCTTCGATCGCGGCCTGCAGCTTCGCCGCCGCCTCGCGATAGCGCGGCATGAACTGCGGCAGAGGCTCGCTGTGAGTGAGGTTGAGCCCGCCGCGGCCCGCCATCAGGAATTTGCGGCCGGCGGATGGCATCGCGTCGTAGACGGTGACGCGCGCGCCACCCTGCGCCAGCACCTCGGCCGCCATCAGCCCGGCCGGACCTGCGCCAATGATGGCAACGTGGGATTCGGGTGCGGTCATGGTGGGAATTTAGGCCAGATTCTAGCGCCCAGCTCGTCGTTCCAGGGCGCGCCTTCTTGGGCGCGAACCCGGAATCCATTAGACGACGGATTCTGAGGCACGATGGATTCCGGGTTCGCGCTACGCGCGCCCCGGAATGACAACTCAGAGCTTGATGCCGGCCCTGGCCGCGGCCTGCGCAACATACTTCTGCGTCTGCTCGAAGGCGCCCTGCAAAGCCTTCGCCTTCGACATGTCGCTGATCTCGGCGAAATGCGCGGCGACCGCGTCCGGCGTCCATTCGGACTCCGGCAGGTTGATGCCTTCGCTCTCCACAATCTTGATCACGGCGAAGGAGCCGGCACCGGCGCCCATGATGGTGCGGGTCGGCGCATCCTCACTGAGCATGTACTCGACAGCGGGCGTGATCGCGTTCGGCTTCATCAGTTGCAGCGCCTGCGGCGGCAGCAGCTCTTCGGTCATGCGGGTCGCCGCGGTCGGCGAGATGATGTTGACGCGGATGTTGGTCTTGCGGCCCTCTTCCGCCAGCACATTCATCAGGCCGACCATGCCGGACTTCGCCGCGCCGTAATTGGCCTGGCCGAAATTACCGTAAAGGCCGGAGGACGACGTGGTCAGCACGATGCGGCCGTAGTTGCGGTCACGCATGCCGGCCCAGGCCGCCTTGCAGCAGTAGAAGGTGCCGACGAGGTGCACGTCGAGCACCTTCTGGAAATCGGCCGCCTCCATCTTGCCGAACGACTTGTCGCGCAGGATGCCGGCATTGGCGCACAAGAGGTCGACGCTGCCCCATTCCTTCGTGGCACGCTCGACCATCGCGGTGACCTGCTCGAGGTTCGAGACGTCGGCACCGTCGGCCATCGCGGTGCCGCCGGCTTTGCGGATCTCCTCGACCACGGCTTCCGCCGGCGACAGCGAGCCACCAGTGCCGTCGCGCGCGCCGCCGAAATCGTTGACCACGACCTTCGCGCCGCGGCTGGCCAGTCCCAGCGCATGCGCCCGTCCGAGGCCATTGCCCGCGCCGGTGACGATGGCGACGCGTCCGTCAAACCTGATTGCCATTGTGCTTCCTTTCTTCCTTCTCCCCTTGTGGGAGAAGGAACGTCCATGTAACTAATTGATCCTGCATGGGAAACTAAAAGTGGTGTCCATATGGTGTCCCTTGCAGGAGGTTCTTTGCGCCTCTCAAATTGATGGCTTGACGCGCGGCTCTGAACCCGCGTGTTTATGCAGGACCAAACCTGACCTGCATCGACATCTCCACCTTCGGAATTTGAGCCTCGGAGGGGTGCGGCGCAATACCATCATATTCGAACACCATGTCGGGCGTCAAAATCACCACGTTGTTGACGAAGTGCCCGTCGCGATGAGCGAATACGGGTGTCCCCTCAAGCTTAGGCATTGAATTCAAGATAGCGTGCCAAGCGGCTCTGCCCGCCTCGTTTACAAGGACTGGCAGAGGAAGACCCACTTCTTTCTCAACTGTGTCTGGCGATCTGCCGTGAAGAAGATGATCCCGTGTTCTCACTAGGTCGCGATAAAACCGACCACCTCCATCTTCCCGGATTGCTGACAATAGCTGTCGAATTGCTTGCCGGGCCATCGGGCGACGTAACGGGCTTTCATTGCAATCAGAGCAGAACAGGGCACCTTGGCATTTCGGACAAGGAATTGGGGCTCGTGTCGTTGCCTTACTGCCTTCGGCGATGGTCTCAATTGCCAGCCAGAAGTGCTGGAACTGGTCTTCAGGTTGCTGCTCTATTACGCCATCACGAAAGCTACGCTGAGCTTGTATCACGTAATCTTCTTGCTTAGCGCGAGTGATAGCCTGTGCGGTGTCAATCAGCTCACGGTGCAGTTCGGGATCGGGCGGGTCGAACGGATCGAACTTCTTCATCGGCCGAATTCTTCGGCTCTTCTGATGCGGCTCCCAATCGATCACGCGCTGACACTCGTCGATGCGGAAAGCAGAGTGCGTAACGAAGCTGAGCACATCCAGCTGTTGTGCCAATAGCGTTCGAAATTGCCCAGCCACGTTTTCAATCGCGTCACAATCTGCAATCATGTGTACTGTGAGCGCCGGAGTGTGGCCCGCTGCATTGGGATCAGCGTTACACAACAGCATTTCGAATGGCGGGTCGCCTCCCGAGATAACCTTCGGTTCGGAGCCGAATGGCAAAACAAGACTGCCCTTTACTAGGAAGTCTGCGCGAAACTTGCTCATCCAAATGAACTCCTCTCCCTCGCGCAGGGTAGAATATGAAAACGAGAGTGAATAGTTCTTTTTGTAATACGACCGTCTAAGCGATACAAAGACCCATGGCGCTCGATCATTACGTCTCTCAGGTTCACCTGAAAAACTTTTACTCTCCGGCGATGGATGGCTTGATGTACGCTATCCGCAAATCGGACCTGAAGCGCTTCCCGACCAAATCGCAGGACGTGTGCCGCATTGAGGAGGGCAGCACCAACGCATACCTCACGAAGGATCGTGCCGTTGAAGAATTCCTGAAGGATGTTGAGCCGCGCTACAACGCTTCGGTCGCGAAGCTGCGCGAAAACAAGATGGATCAAGAAGCCATCGCCAGCCTTGCGGGATTTGCCGCCTACATCGTGGCGTGCTCGCCTACGGCGATGCGTCTGCACTCCGGCCCCCTCAAGGCTCAGCTTGAGGCAACGGCAGCCATTCTCGACAAGCAGGGCGCAATCCTGAAAGCGCCGGAAATTCTCGGCGGAAAGTCGATCACCGAACTGCTGGCTGACGGTACTGTGAAGTTTACGGTTGATCCCAAATATCCGCAGGCCATCGCGATTGCCAACATTCTGCACCACACTTCTGTTTTCGGGAATTCGCCGTGGGAAATCCTGCACAATGGCGAAAAGGAAAGTCCATTCTTCACCAGCGACTACCCGGCTGCCATCGAGGCGTTCGACATCAACACCCCGATTAACCGCATCGTACCTCTTGCGCCGGACATCGCCTTGCGGATCAAGCCGGACATTAACCTGTCAGGCGTGAAGCCCGACATCAGCTTTGCACAGTCTAACGCCACGCACCGCTATTTGAAGCGCTCCGAAGTCCTCGAAATCAATCGCCTGCTAGTACGTTGCGCGGAGGACATGATCTTCTTCCGCGAGGACGGGGATTGGATCGAGGACTTCGTTGCCAAGAACCGCCGCTACCGCATCGAACCGGTGACGCATAAGCTCCCGCATGGGAGCGGCCACGTTCTGGTCTCCACGCACCGAATTCTTGCCCAACCTGAAGAGACCAAGTAGGCGCAATCCCAGCGGAGACAGCAAAGATGTCAAGTTTCAGCGGCCTGCCGAACGACTTGAATGAACTCATCGCTTACGAACGGGATGCCTTGAAATTTGTACGTTTGGAGCTTTTTGACCAGAGATCATCGAGTGGCCACGGGCTAGAATTGGACTTGTCCAAGCCGAAGACTGCGGAGGGGCACTTTCCCGTTACAGCAAAGGTCGCGGCGCATATTTCTGTCAGCGGCGACGCCGTCAAGTCCGCATTGTCTCGATTGCGCCCGTTGGCCTTTTCGGCCGCGTTCAAAATGCACGATATGATTGTTGAGTGGGTGTTGCGAGCCAACGGCTCTACATCGTGGCGGTTCGGAGACAAGATTTCGGACCTAACCCGATCTATTCACGAGAGCACGGTCGTTCTTGACGTCTGACGGGGGCTGGCGGCTGGCGTGGGTGACCGTCCGGCCTTTTCTCACCGGGTTCTGCATCAAGCTGTTTTGTAGGCGATGGAGGAGTGGGGCGGGTGAGCGGGCGCAGGCCCGGTCGGTTACGGACCGAGCGGGAGCAGCGCGCCGGGCAAGCCGCGGATCAGGTCGGCTTCGGGACATGCCGCGGCAAACGCAAGGCGAATGCGGCTCGTGGTCTCGACCACACGGGCAGCGAGTTTCAAGAGACGAAGACGCAGCGTCGCGAACTCGGCAGTGGCCAATTCCCGGGCTTTGGGAATGGCGTCGCGCACGGTCAGCATCAGCCAATAAGCGGCCGTATGGAGCACGAGACGGACCTGGTTGGCGAGCGCCGAACGGCAGCTGGTGCGGTCGGAGGCGAGCTGTGTCTTATGCAGCTTGATCAGATTCTCTGCTTGGCCGCGCGCGCAATACAGGCTGTCGTAGATCCACTCGGCCGAGCCGACATCGAGGCTGGTGACGACGAAACGGATGTCGAGGCCGAGCATCGTCGCCTCAATACGGGCGACGGTGCGCCGTTCGCGATCCCAGGACTTTGCCTTGTGGCGGGTCTCGGTATAGCCACGCAGAACCGGCAGGTTCTCGATGGCGCGTCGGGTGCGGATGTCGTCGGCGACCTCGTCGACTTTTCTGGCGAGAGGCTTGGTGCCGGACAGACCGAAGATGTAGTCGATGCCGTTGGTCTCGCACCACGCCATGGCCTCCGGCCGGGCATAGTGCCCGTCGCCACGGAACGTAATTCGCGTGTTGTGCCATCGCGTGCGGATATGCCGTACCAGGCGGCGCAGATGGGCACGCACCTCGACGCCGCCCGGCGTCTTGCCGGGCCGCAGCACGACGGCCACGGGCCGGCTCTTCTCCGTGTCGTAGACGTGGATCGGCAGAAAGCAGCGTTCGTCATAATGAGCGTTGAACAGCGAGAGCTGCTGATGGCCGTGGACGACGTCGCAGGTATCATCGATGTCGAGCGTGACGGATGCCGGCTCGTGGGGGTAGCTATCCATCCATGCGTCGACCAAAATGTAGGTCAGTCGGATCACGTCGCGCAGGCGCGGAGCATTCTCCAGCCGCGACAGCGTCGGCTGGGAACACAGATCCCGGCCCGTGTCCGGTAGGCGACCGCAGGCCAGCTTGAATGCCGGATCGGACCGCAGATGATCGAGGTCGTCGGCGTCCTCGTAGCCGCAGCAGATCGCGAACATGCGCGCGCGGAACATATCGACCAGGCTGTGCACGACCCGCGTCGGATCGCGCCGATCCGGGAACACCCGGGCCAGATTGTCGGCCAAGCCGAGACGCCGCTCGGCCATCGCCAGAAGCATCACGCCCCCGTTCGAGGTTAGGCGCCCACCATCGAAGGCAGCTGTGACTTTCTTGGCGTGAATGGCTGGAAACGAGAAGGGCGGAATCGTATCGTCGGTCATGGCGGGCGTGGCGTTCGCGGTTGGAGGTGATGGGGTTGGCTTCACAACCGAATCCTACGCCGTATCAGCGCTTTACACCACGCTCGCCAGCCTCTCGGGCGCCTCTTACGAATAAGACAGGCTAAAGAGATTTCTGGCCGCAGGGAGCCTGACGCAGCCACCTGTCTTAGGTAACTGGCCCACTGGAGCTGCTGGGTTCTGGAAGCTCTACGAGGTTCTTGCCCCGTTTAGAAACCAGCTCACTCATGGCGGAAGCTTCGTTCTTGAAGGAGATGTGCTAAAAATACGAGATCGCAGCGGGGCACAGTTAGTGCTTTCCGACACGGCGCAAGGTGCTTATGTGCGCTTTGTTTGTCTCGTGGCCGATCATGCCTTGAACGGACGGCCGTTCGAAGTGCGAGAAGCCCTGATAGCCGAGAACGATCTGTACGAACTGCGGGTGGTCCACGCGCTAACGAACTTCTCCGCGGGAGGCTTCCGGTTCACTTCAGTTCGAGTATCCGCACCTGCTACATTGGATGGCGGTCTAGCGCGTGTCGTTGTTAACTTCGATGATATAAGAGCAAGCTCTGAAAGAGTGCTGCCTGTCCCAGGTGGCGGCGTCCTGGTGTATGACTTGACCTTAACTGCTCAGGTTGACGGTCGCCGCCTCGAATGGCGGTTCCCGGATTTAGGCGCACCAACTGGAGAGGTAACAATACTTGAGGGCGATGCAGAATTTGAGCCTTACCGAATAGTGTAAGGCTACTCCTTTCAGATGGCCAATCCAGCGCGTTTGGAGGCCGCGCTCGTGACTGAAGCCGGAGTATCCTGCGGCGAAGCAGAAATGATACGCTGATGACCTAAGCCGTCTCTAATAATCGCCGCCCCCTCGCCAAGACGGCTGCCTCTCGACGGCCGCCGAAACCGTGAGCGCGTTGGCGCTGGCGGTGCAACTCGATCGCAGCCGGATCTACATTGGCAAGCTCGAAGCCGAAGGCGTGATCCAGCGGCAAGGTGGCGGCTTTCCGCTCGACCAGAGCCGCGTTACCTACCTTTAAGCCGCGCGATGCTACTTTTGGTGGCGTGCTTCTCAATACTATACTAAGCTAAATAAGGGGCCACATGACGCGATTTTCATTCCTATCGCTGTGCTTAGTCGCGATTTTGCTGTCGGGATGCATAACCACAACTATGCAGGGTTACGCGGATCGAGATTTGCCTGCGCGGCCCATACAACGCATGGCTGCTTACGTTGTCGCGCCCACCGCCCTGGCGTCCAGTTTTCAGTCGAGCATCACGGAGGAGGCAGCGAAGCGAGGCATCGCCGCCGAAGACGCGTACGCCCTGCTGCCGCCCACGCGAACGTACACAGACGCAGAAATTCGGAAGGTGCTGGCCGAGAATGGCGTTGAGGCTGTTCTTATCATCAACGTGGGTGATACCGGTGTGGTCAAGGAATATGCTGGCACGTTCTTTCAAGGCCAATACTCGGGTTCAACTGATGTTGGTGGCACCGTCACGCGCAACGGAAACTTCTCGAATGTTTCTCTAGCAGGAACCACCTCCGGAACGATGACGGCCACGGCAACGCCCATGCACCGGTACAGCCGACAAACGGTATTTAGAGCACGTCTCGTTGATCCAGCTACCGCGAGAAATCTCTGGGTCGGTTCGGGAGAAGTGAGCGCAGGTGGGAAACTTTTCGTAGGCAATGGCAGCAGCGCATCAAATTCTGTCTCTGCGATTTTCGACGACTTGCGCTCTAAGAAAATAATTGGCGGCACCTCCTAGACGGCGACTACTGCGACTGTTTCAATGTGCAACCTCTACAGCATCACCACTAACCAAGCCGCGATCATCAACCTGTTTCGGGTGATCAACAGGTACGTCGGAAATCTTGCACCAATGCCCGGCGTGTTTCCCGACTATCCCGCCCCGGTCATCCGGAACACAGACGCGGGCACCAAGATGGTGACGATGCGCTGGGGCATGCCGCCGTCACCGCGCACAGGCGGGCCGCCGGTCACCAACATCCGCAGCACATCGTCACCGCACTGGCGCGGCTGGCTGAAGCCGGAGAGCCGATGCTTGGTCCCCGCTAACAGCTTTGCCGAGTACGCGCCGGAGCCGGACCCGGAGACGAAGAAAAAGGACGTGGTGTGGTTCGCGCTTAGCGACGACCGACCGCCGTTTGCCCTCGCTGGCATCTGGACGACGTTTAACGGTGATCGCGGCACCAAGTCCAAGCCGGTGCCGGGTCCATATGGATTTATGACGACATCGCCCAACGCGGTGGTCGAGCCGATCCATCCGAAGGCCATGCCGGTGATGCTGACCACCGATGAGGAGCGCGACGCATGGATGCGTGCGCCATGGGATGAGGCGAAGGCGCTGCGCAGCGGCCATTGCCGGATGATGCGCTAAGGATCGTCATGCGCGGGGCCGACAACGAGGATCGCTGGGCGGCAGCATGATCCGAGACATCATTCCCAAAAACCTTGCCAGGCTCCATAGCACCGAGGAGCAGTTGCGCCAGAAAGCGCACAGCATGATCGCCGCCGATGATCGGCTGCAATTGCATCTCGCGGTGACGGAAGCCGCGATGGACTTGGCCGACACGCTGCGGCAATTCAATTCGAGCGACGAAGACCTGAAGGTTGCCGTGGTGCTCGGGATGCGCACGTTCAATGCGTTCGCTGCGAGCACTAGACTGACGCTTTCGGGTTACCATCAAAACAGCGCCCTCATCCTGCGCGACGTTATGGAAACGGTGTTTTTGCTGGACTTATTCGCTGGCGACCCGCCGCTGATCGAGCGCTGGCGATTTGCCGACAAAAAGGCGCGCATGAAGGATTTTTCGCCTCTGAAAGTACGCGAGGCGCTAGATGCCCGGGACGGCATTACATCGAAAAAGCGCTTTGAAATGTACGAGCTATTTTCTGAACTCGCCGGTCACCCCAACATGAAATCGTCCTGGATGATGCGACCGCAAAAAGACGGCGATGCCGTGATCGGCCCGTTTATGGAAGCAACGTCGCTGGAAGCCGTCATCTCCGAAATGGGACGGCTCGCGGTGCAGGTTGGCGAACAACTCGACCGTTTTTTTCCCACGGATTGGGGCATCCCGTCGCGTATCGCCTTCGCCAAGCTAAAGCAAAACTGGATAAACAGCTTCTATCCGACCGCAGCGAGGCCCGATGCCGCTACCTGAAAGCCCGTTCCAGATCGACATCGGCGCGTCACTGTCCCTGACCTTGCACGAAGCAGCGAGCCGTCAAGTTGACGCGGCCATCGATGCATTACAGGCCGGAGACTTCGACGTGGCATTGACGCTTGCCGGAGCCGCAGAGGGAATGATCGAGCGCACGGGCCATCACATGTTCGGCTGGCTGAAGCAACACCCAAGAGCGTTGGAGCGGTTCGACAAAAAGGAGTGGATTTCGATACTGAACAGCGAGCGCGATTGGCTGAAGCACGGCGGTCGGCCAGCGATGCACATTGAGTGCGCTGGCGCCGCGTTCATGATCGCGCGCGCGGCGTCGAAGCTGGAGGAATGGACACCCAAAATGGTGGCTTTCAAAATCTGGTTGCTCGCCAACATCGACAACATTTAGTCCCTGCCGATTGACCAACTACTTGATAAGGACGGCTATACATGGCAGCCCAGCTATCGCAAGTTGACGCGAGAAGCGAGGACAATCCCTGCCAATGAGCGCAACTCCGACCCGCACATACAACCCCCTTCCGTTCACCGACCTTGAACCTAAGCGGTTCGAAGATTTGGTGCGGCAGCTTGTCTACGATTTTCGCCAATGGCGGAGATTAGAGGCGACCGGGCGATCTGGCTCAGATGATGGCTTCGACGCCCGCGCTCTTGAGATTGAGGCACCCGACGCGACTGCTGCGGTGGATCAGGATGAACCGGAGGATGAGACGCGGACCGATGGCGCGGCAGATCGGCTATGGCTGATCCAGTGCAAACGGGAGCGAACTATCACCCCCGCCAAGCTCAAGGGCTACTTGGCGGAGATAAGTCTCGCTGCCGACGAGAAGCTGCACGGGATCATCTTTGCTGCCGCTTGCGACTTCTCCAAGGCATCCCGCGATGCATTTTATGCTTGGTGCCGGGATAAAGGTATCAGTGAGGCGGTGATCTGGGGCAAAGGCGAATTAGAGGACCAGCTATACCAGCCCAAAAACGACAATCTGTTATTTGCTTACTTCGGCATTTCCCTGACGATCCGCCGCCGTAGCCAGGCCACGCAGATACGGTCTGAGATAGCCACGAAGCGAAAGCTAAAAAAGACGATCCTCCTAAGCTCCGCCGATGTGCTGCTGCGCGATCCGTCGGCCGAAGAATACCCACGCGTCATGGAGGGGGAACGGCCAACCAAATGGGGCGTCTACGCTCCGGAAGCACTAAGCCACAATGGCCTCGAAATGGGTATCTCGTGGTATTTTGCATTCCTCGATCCCGACACAGGCGAGTGGGATGCGGCCGACGCAGTGCCTGCCATGCGTCGTCATCATCATTGGCGCGTGGAAGATGAGCGTCTGGATAAACTAGAGCATATGGCGCGCGAAGTGTGGGATCAGTTGCCAGAGAGCAACCGAGCGTGGCTCAAAATTTTCGGCGCTATCAGGTTGCGAGACATTGTTGCGATTGATGAGGTTGGCGACGATCTTTTCGAAGGTGTTCACGTCTACGTTCCCTTTTCGCCAGCGAACGGACCATTTTATGGTTTCATGCACCGTCTGGAGATACCCCGACATCTTCACCAATATGGTTCCTTTGATCCCGACCCCGCAAAGCGGATTGACCGCTATCCGGTTCAAACAAAGAAGACCAAGAGGGCTTAGGCGCGGATTGAACCTGTCGCGCGCTGCTCTATCCTCCGGCTATGGTCTTGCAGCTGCGGCGTTTCTCCGGCTTCATCAAAGCGTGTCTGCCGTCTAGGGTGGTCCGGCCAGGCGCCCTGCCCGCTGCTGTGGGGTCCATGAAATCAAGCATGAAGGCTATCGGCTGATAGTGCGCCGGTATGGCGAGCGCGTTCGCGCGATAATCGGGCCGCCACGCACGCCCATCTTGCGCGCGCCAAAAAGCTCCCGTTCGGCCGAGCCTCACGGGGGCAGGCACCACCCGTAAATTTCCCAAGTGTTGGCTATTAGGCTCGATGGTTAACTGGCGCGGGTTGAGCGCCGCACCATGAAAGCACCGAAGCCAAAACAATGGGACGAGCAGGAAGTCCGACGATTGGTCAGGCTGGCCCGGGCACGTGCTGGCGTATCGAAGATAGCAGCCGAGCTGGGCCGTCACGCAGGATCAGTGAGGCGAATGGCGCGAACGATAGGGATACTGTTGAAGAAGTAGCCGACTGGCCCGATGAACACTCGGCGCCGTCCTACAGCCCAAAACCGCGGCCAATCTCCCGCACAAGCCTGAACGCAGCGTCAGTATTTCGGCCGTAAAAGAGCGCCTGATCGAGCTGCGAAAGAATGCTCAGCCCAAATAGCGCGATAGCTATGCCTCTAAACATGGTTGTGGACCGGGTTGAACCATACAGCGAAAGTTCAAATCCGCCCCAGCCGCAGGTTGGGAGAAACAGCCGGGGCCGACATTCCCATTCCGTGTGCCGTAATCAGCGGTAATCGGCACGCTCCCAGCAAGCCACAAGAAAGCTAATGAACTGTTTCGTAAGTCCCGAATTTGGAGCACCACGCCTTGATTATCGGCAACGAGCACGTGCTTCGCAACGCAACACGAGCGTCGACCGTAATTGTACGGAGCCTGAAGCAAGGTCCTTGGAGTTGCGTGTCTTCCATCTTTTACGTCTACTTCAGATTGATTGACTGATTTTTTCAGACGAGGGCTCATGAGCGTCAAAGCCATGATGGCGACCATTCTCCAAGACCAGATGACGTTGCGTGGCGTGAATTCGCTGTCGCCCTCCGACTACGAGCAGATCGTCGAACTGCTGATTGAACAGCTCAGAGAGCTTGAGCCTAGCTTGGCGCCCGTTGCGATGACAGTCTTCAACCAATCGGTCGCCGACCCCTCGTATTGAGTTACCTCTTAATAGCAATCGCCCAAGTTGGCGCTTATCCGTGAGGATTGGCCTCGTTTCGACCCGAGCTTTGGGGGCGCCCATTGTACGAAGCGATTGCGACGAGTTCATTCATTTTTGCGGTTTTGGGAATTTTAGTCGGCTTGGCTTTCCTCCGTGTCTCGAACAGGAAACCCCTCGGCAAGGCTCTGGCAATCGGCTGCTTCTTCATCGCTCTCGCCTCATGCGAATACAATAGGAGCGTCGTCGATCGAAGGGACAAGCAAGAAGCTCTGTCGCATGGCTACGCGAACGTCAACGACTGGAAGGTCGCTAGACAACAGTTGATCCCCATCGAAGTTGGCTTAGGAGCGATTAGCCAACGCAGGGCCGCACAGGAAGCTGAACGCCTGCGCCTGGAGCGCAACAAGCAGGAAGAGGACCGAAGACTGCAAGAAGAGGAGCGCAAACGGCAAGAAGAGCAGCGATGCGCGACAGAACTGAAGTGTATCGGCGATAAAATACGGTCTTACGCTACGGTGTATTGCCCGCGCTACGTAGAGCGATTAGCGAAGAACGACTTTCAATGGACCGACGGCTGGCTCGACGAAAAATTCAGTCACTACCGATGGGCCAACGGCTCTCATCGAACTATCACGTTCATCGGCGACAAAATCAAATTCCAAAATGGTTTCGGCGCCTGGACGTACCACACTTACGAGTGCGACGTTGATCCCGCGCCAGAGCACGTGGTCGACGTTAGGGCCCACCCAGGTCGTCTTCTACCGTGAAGGGTGTCTCGTCTGGTAAGAGGGAATTGCAGGATGTCCAAGTACGTTTACTTCGCGGCGTCGCTTATTGCTGCCACTCTAACATGGACTTCGATGGCGTTGGGCCAACCTCTGACGAGCGAAGAATGCCGCCAAATGGTCAAAGGTCTCTCAAATCTCGCACCATCAGGGAGCAAACTAGAGGAGGCGCTACCCAAGCTCGATGCCGCGCTTAAGGACAAACTCCTTCCACGCACGTCAGACCAACTCAGAGCAACAACCATTTCCGCGATGCAAGCAAATCAAGAATTGCTTCCCGTCGTGCGGAAGTTTTTTGCTAGCATAGATGCTTTGAGCAGCCAGCTACAGCTCTGTGCGGATGCGAACTCAACACTAGTTAAGTCTTCGGACGCGAATACTTCACCCACAATCGCCCCGGCGCCTAAGGATGACCTCAAAGGTGCGCCCGCATCGGCGCCCAAACAACCAGCGGTGTCCACGCCTATTACCACGGTCGAGAAGCCAATCGTAAGAGCAGGCGCTGCAAATGTCGATAAAGGGCAAGAGGCCCCAAACGCTGCACCAAACATCGATCCAGCGGTCACTGGAAATTCAGCTCATGATCGCGTGAGTAAATTGCCGAAAGCTGAACAAGCCGCACTTTTGGGTAAGGCCATTCCTTGCACTGGAATTGATGCGTTCTTCATGGGGATGGGGCCCGAAAGGGAGGCGTTTTGGAGTTTACGGTGTACAGACGGAAGGACCTATGCAGTCTCACTCCCTCTTAAGGTTGCCGACGGCAAAGTCGTTGAGTGTGCGGTTCTAGCTGCTGTGGGCGCGGGGCCCTGCTTCAAGAAATTTTCAGGCCAATAACAAGGTCCCTATTTCCACCGTCCCATCATTTCTGTCCGAGCGCGGTGAGATCGGCCTCAATCACTTTCGCGCCCCAGGGCCGCATGGGTTAGACGGTCCGGTCTGCAAGCATCGCGAACAGTCTCGCACGATGGTTGGGTGCAGGCACTGGGTCAAAGTCAAAAACCGCCAGTATCCTGAGATGGAGCGTGAGCTGTGAGGTCGCGAACAAACAAGTTGGCAGGTACCAACTTGTTGCACGCAAGCAACTCTTCTCTTGTTCCATGATTTGCACCGTGGTTCCAGCTTCACACGATAAGCCTGACCTGCGTAGAATAATCTGCGCGTGAAAGTGGCTGGTAATATTATGATCGGCGGGGAAGAAGCCGCGCGCATTTATCCGGCGCCTACAGAAAGACCGTCTGTAGATGGTCTTTCTGTAACGCGTGGCCGTTCGTATTAGTCACGCGCAGGAGAATATTTTGGGCTTTCTCGCGAAGCCTAAGCCGCTACATTCATACTATTGCGATCTCATATTTTATAATGGGGCCGACTATGTTGGATGACGAATTCAATAGGCAACGTGCGAAAGTATTACGTGAACTCGCAGAGCAAGCTGACCCATTCATCAAAAAGCGGCTCTTAAATCTGGCGCAGCGCTACGAACCCAGGCGGCAGCCCACAAAGCAGAAAGGCCCCGACGATGTTGCACGTCGGAGCCTTTCAAGATCGTCAGGCACGGGTACCTCCGCCGGGCCTTCCGATCTTTGATCTCGCCGATTACCGCATCTGATCTGGTGCAGAAGGTGGCACGGCTGAGGCATAAAGCGCTCGGCCGCATGATCGGCCAGTTAGTGCAACGTCGCGGACGGCCGCTCCATCATCGCCTCGACAAATTGCCGCAAGCCCTCCATAGCCTTGCTCCGCCACGCCTCCAGCTCGCCGGCATATTTCGACAAGTCCGCACGAAACTCTTCCCCGTGAATGTCCGCGCCGCGCGCAAGCAGGCGCCGCGCATAGGCCGTGAGCGCAAGATCGCGATGGCGGCATAGCTCGGCGTTTGCTTCATCTAAGGTCATTTTGTGCCCCGCTTCACAGCCAGTCGCCAAAAATTTCCGCCTTCACCTGGCCGAACGCCGGTGCTTTCCGCCTCGGTATGCCAAACTGAACCCGCATGGGTGACGAAGGACCCCGGCGGATACGTCCGCGATGCATCCCAAATGCCCAGGTACCGCAGCGTCGGGCGCGACTCGAGTTCCTTGATCCGGTTTTTCAGCGGCGTGATTGCTGCCAGCACGAAATCGCCGATCACCGGTGCCAGCGATTTGACGAGGCCTTCGATCTCGGCTCGCCGCTGGGGCGAAACCTTCGCTTCGATCGCACGGTGCTCTTCGGGAGTTGGGACGTTCGTCATTGGGGGGCTTTCCCATGGCGTCGCTCATACGCAAGCGACAGCCGAGCTTGCTCGCGGACCAACGCGCGACACGCGCGCATGCTGTCAGGATCATCGCGGCGCCAGAGCAGCTCGCGGATTTGCTTGGTTATCCGATTGATTGCAACCAGATCATCGGCTTCCGGCAAAATGCGAACCACCGAACGAACCATCTTGCGGGCAACCAAACGGCGGCCAATTTCCAATTCACTCGCTGTTAGCCTGACGACCATTGTCGTCCCTTCTTCATTTCGAAGTCGATCTTCAAATAGCAGATCGCGATCTCAACCTCCGTTACGCCGTAACTTGCGATGCTGTTTTTGCAGCACCAGCTTCAAAGCTTGCGCGAGTGCTCGTTCGTCGTCCTCGTCCCACTCCCGCAGCACGCCCTGGCTGCGAAGCCAATCCTTGTCGTCCCCGTCGAGATCAATGGCAATTCGCGTAGCACCGATCGCCTGGCGCGCGCGGTGTTCACGCATGCGCTGGGCAGCGGCCGTCGGTGCAAGCTGCGCCTTCGCCTTGGATTTCACGGTTACCTCCTGGGCTAAATGCCGTCAAAATGGGGCAACCCCCCTCTAGGAATTTGATCCCATTGCATACGGACCACCCCGTGCGGTCCAGAACCCCCGCGCCTTGGATTCCGACAAGCCCCCCAGGGGTCGGTCAGTGAACTGTGTCATGATGCGGACTGCCTCCACTGTTCGCTGATCTCGCGGCGAGCCATCGCTTCATCCCCTGGGACGCAGCCCACGACAGCGCCTCCCGACGCCGTCCCGATGACCGATGACCTAACCTGACCCGAAAAACGCCCTTTCTCTGTAAACCCACTTTCTCCCTGCCTTTTGGCCTTCCTTCCCTTCATTTCTCATTTCTCCAACAAAGAGGATTAAAACTGGTCACTACGGTCATTACTGCTCGAAAAACGAATGCAGCCAACAACTTGAGTCAGTGACCGCCTCGATGACACGTCGCGCCTCATCGGCACTTTCCCGGTCACTGGTCAGTGACCGGCACCTCGCCCGCCTCATCATTCTGGTCATTCGTGACCCGATTTGCGTGATGCTCGCGCATCTTGGTCACGCTCTGCTTGTTGTCCCAGGACGGCGGGATCAGCCCATTGACCTCGCTCGCCGGGTCGGTGGCGTTGCCGACCTTGCCCTCGAACAGCCGGCTCTGGTAACCGATCTTGTGATAGTCGAGACCCGCGTCGTTGAGCGCGACACCGCAATAGTACCGCCTCTTGCCGTCGCGCATTTCCTTCCTGTCCATACCGATGCGACCATCACCGATCGCCTGCAGCGCCTTTCTGATCGCTTCATTGCTCGGCAAGCGCCGATCTTCGCCCTTCATCTCCACGAACCACGCCGAATGCGCCAGACAGAAGTCGACAATCTTGATGCGCGCGAGCGGATCGAACTCGATGCAGTCCTCCAGGAAGCCCGCCACGAGATTGCTGTCCTCGTGGATCGCTTTGGCAGTCTCGGCGATGCTGTCGGTGCTGGCGATCGAACCGCGCTCCAGCGCCCGCTGCAGGCCCGCCATGGCCCAGTTGAGAACGCCCGGCAGCTCGGTCGCGACCACGAATTCGCCGGGCTTGCTGAAGCCTCGCTTGATGGCTTCGGCGGCGGCGCCGATCGGCTTGGCCGTGTCAAATTTGCGCGTGACCTCGATCACGATCATGCGCTCGACGATCGCCCTGGTCGCCTCCTTGAATTGCGGCTGATGGTTGGTCGCCCAGAAGATCGGCGCGCGCACGGTCCGCGTCAGCATCGGCCCATTCTTGATGTTGATCTGAACCGGCTCGCCCGTGACGATGGCCTTGACCGTCTGCGACATGTGCCACACTCCCGTGAAGGCTTCGTGCAGCACCCAGGGCGCGCGTCGCACGAACGGCATCGTGCCGTGGGTGCTATCGACGGTGCCGATGCCGGCGGTGATCGGCCGATCGCCGAACAGGCCTGAGACGACCTCCAGCACGCCGGACTTGGCGCGGTTCTCATTGCCCCAGAACACGCATGCTTTGCGCAAGCCGCGCGCCTTATTGTCGATCAGCGCGGCGCCCATCAGCTCCTGCACGACGCCGGCCAGGGCGCGCTGCTCGGGCGCGGGACGATCGCCGAACATGTCGGCCATCATGGTTTCCCACCACGGGCATTTCGCGGCGGGATCATAGTCGACCTCGACGCGCCATGTGCAGAAGTGATCGGGGCGAGCCGGCTCCAGCTCGCCCGTGCGCGGGTCGACGAGGCCAGAGCGCGTCGGAATCTTGCCGTGCTGATCCCAGGGCAATTCGCCGTCGCGCCACAGCTCGGGCCGGCGCAGAATCCAGTTGCGCGTTTCGTTCACCAGCTTGGTGCCGGTCTTGTAGCCGTGCTGCTCGAAATTATGCTCGATCCGCACGTCGAGCCATTTGGTCTCGTTGCGCAGCTCCCAGATGCCCTTGCTGTAGAACCAGCTCCCATCCTTGGTGTTGATCAGCTCTTCGCCCTCGCTGGCGAAATGCGCGATGACGGACTTGCCGACTGCGATGTGCAGCTCGTGCGGCTTCGGCGGGGCCGGCGTGATCTTCGGCATCTTCACGATGTTGTCGGTGCCGGTGGCTTGCTGTTGCTCTTCCACTTCGATCTTGCCGCCCTCGACCGCCTGCAGCTTCGGTTTCGGCTTCGTGGCGGCCGGATGCTTCTTGATCCAGTCATCACACATCTTGATGATGCCGCGTTCCTCGCGGCGCCAATTCCAGCGCTTGCCATAGTCGCCGGCCGCGCGCCGCGTGTAGGCGAGCACGGTGGCGACAACCTCATCCTTCGGCACGCCGGCATTGAGCAGCGCCGCCGTGCATTGCAATTGCGTCTGATGGACCGCGCTGTCGCCGCCGCCCATGAAGATCATGTTTTCGAGCCGCTGCTGCACGTCGATCGGCGGCTTCAGGTTGAAGCGCTTGCCATATTCGGCAAAGAAGTTGAGCGTATCGTTGCCGGCGCCGGCCGGCTCGGCGTGCTCGCGCACCTTGCGCAGCATGACCGGCGATTGCTCGCTCAGCCATTCCTCCAGGTCTTCGAGGTTATAGCGGCGATCGGGATGCAGCTCGATGATCTCGACCTCGGTGAACGCGCCGTCCTTGGTGTTGTGCGAGCCTGGCAGGCGCAGCACCCGCGCCACCTCGCACACCGGCAGGTCGCCGGCCGAGACGTCGGCGAGCTGGCGCAGCGCCGCCTCGATGCGCTCCATTTCGTCCTGGGTCTGCAGCGGCTCCTTGAGCAACCAATAGCAATGCACGCCACCGCCGGAGAACACGATGATGCTCGGCTGGTATTTCAGCCGCGCGATGTGCTTCAGCACGAAGCCGCGCGCCTCGACCGGATCGCTCGGGCAGTCGTAAATCTTGCCGAAGTCCTGGTCGGTCCACAGCGCAGGCGTCTCGACGCAATTCTCCTTGTTGCGCTTGGCACCGGCCTTGATCGTCGACATCGCGACGTACATGCCGCGGCCGGGCTTGTCCCATTTCTGCATGAACGAGGTGACATCCGCGGCGTTGCGCGTCGCCACGTGACGCTCGGCGCCTGCGCCGCGCTCATTGGTGAATGAGCAGAAGTAAACCGGCTCCGGCTCGGTGTGGGCGAACAGTGTCTTCACGAAGTCGATCGAGGTGATGTGCGTCGGCACGCCAGCGTCGGACACACTGCTGGCAATCCGCGGGGGCGGTTCCTCCCATGGCGCGAAGAGGGGGGCGTGCTCGATGGTTTCGGCGTAATCCTCGTAGAACTTTGCAATGGCATCGAAGTGTGTGCTATCAAGCATGAGTGAATTTCCCAATGTTCACATGAACCAAGCGCTCACTTGGTTTTCTAAGATCAAAGGTCCCGCCGCTGACCACGGCGGGCCTTCGCGTTTTCGGATCAGGCCACGGTCTCGCGCTCGCGCTCCCATTCGGCGATCGCCGTCGCCGAAATGATCACGCGGCGGCCCAAGCGCATCTCGCGCGGGCCTTTCCCCTCCTTGCGCAGCTTGCGATAGAAGCCTTCCGAGAAGCCATACGAAGCGCGGAACTCTGCGATGGAAAGGCCCATGCGCGGAATGTCGGCCCTGGCTTTGGCATCTTCAGCCTTGGTCTTGCTTGTCATGGAAGTAAGAAACCCCTCAACGAACGATGCTGAGGAATTTAGAGCCGCGTGGGCGCGGCGAGGAGATGGTTATCAACACCCACGATGCGATTTCAACACTCGCGGATCACGGGCAAAAACGGAGATGTGCGCACGATCCGTGCGCACATCCCTCGCCTGATAGTCACCGCGCCAGCGGGATGACGTTGTCTGGCATCCGCTCGCACGCTTCATCGGCGAGCAAGCCCCTCCGGCTCAGATCGTCCGATGCATTGCCGAGATAGCGGGCGTAAGTACGCTCGATCTCCTGGACGCTGGTATCGTGCGTGAAGGCAATGATGCGCAGTGGAACGTTGCTGCGAATTTGGCGGATGATTGAACTGTGTCGCAACGTGTATGGCGACAGCGACAGATCAAGGCCAAGCCGATCGAGCACCACACGGAAGCGCTGTGACATGTTCCAAATGCGATCGAACAGCGCCCGTTTCATGCCCCTGGCTGTGGCGCGCTTGCGCAGCATCTCGGCCAGCTTCGGCGTGATCGGCACCGAGCGCTGTTCGGGATCACGATCCTTGCCCTTATTCGAGCACCAGAGCATCAGGCGCGGCTCTTTTCGATGTTCGTCGCGCAAGTCATTGGGCCACAGCTTCAGGGCTTGGCTCTCGCGTGTGCCGGTCACCGCTAGTACGTCGATGAGTGCGCCGAAATCCGCATCTTCGACATAGCATTCGCGCACGATGTCGCGGACCGTGGCATCTGGCAGATAGTAGTTATCACGCGGCGGGCTGCTGCCGCCTTTCGCTTTGAGCGGCTTGAGACCGTTCTTCCAGGCCGCGCTGTTGGTGATGCGGCGGTCACGCTTGGCTGCCAGCGCCAACGCGGCCTTCAATGATTTGCCGATCCGGTTGGCAGACGAAAGCTTGAGCCCCTTTGTGATGAGGCCATTGCGCCAGTTTGCCAATTCAATGTCAGTCAACAGCATCACGACCTTCGACAGCAGGGCCGGAGTCAGATGGTTGCGCACCGAGGTCGCGTTATATTTGGCGCCACCGCGCACCGCGAGGTCCGTCTCGTAGGCGGTGAGCGCTTCATCAACCGTGACCGGCTTATCGCTGTCAGCTTCGCTGCCGCGGGCCAGCGCCAGCGCGCGCTTCTGTGCCTCCCAGAAGGACATCACGGTGTTGTTGTTGGCGGCCTCGAAGTCGTCAGCGACAGCGAACCGCTTCAACCAACCAGCTTCGACGCTCCAAGTGCCGGGACCGGCATTCCTGCGATAGCAAAGGAAGATGCCGGGCGCGATCAGCAGCTTGTATGGCTTCTTTTTGATCGGCAGCTTGAGGCGGTTGGTTCGGTTTTTCAGATGATTGGAATAGACGCTGCGCGCCATGGTCCTGCCCTCGGTGTCCGCCAAAGTGTCCCTAAACTGGTGCTGCGGCCTAGTGAGGTCTGGTGATGGCTCAGTGAGGTAGACTTTAGTGATTACAATGATTTGCGCTTGGTCAGGAAGGTAGCATACCGCTCAATGCGGTCAACCTTCTCCCCTTGTGGGAGAAGGTGGCGCGAAGCCACCCTCTCCCACAGGGGGAGTGGGTAAGAGCGCTTCGCGAGAGATTGGACAGCTTTTGAGCAGCGATGAAGGACCGGGTCAAGCCCGGCCAGACCTACGCGAAATAGATCAGGCCCAGCCACTCGGCGACCAGCGCGGGCTTGTCCTCGCCCTCGATCTCCACCGTGACGTTGGTGCGGGACTGCAGCTCGTTCGGCTTGCGCAGCTTGGCTTCCGCCAGCACGAAACGGCCGCGGACGCGCTTGCCCGAGCGCACCGGCGAGATGAAGCGCAGCTTGTCGAAGCCGTAATTGACGCCCATCGTGGTGCCGGCGATGACCGGCATGACTTCATAAGACATGATCGACAGCAGCGACATGGTCAGGAAGCCGTGCGCGATGGTGGTGCCGAACGCGGTCTCCTTCTTTGCCCGTTCAGGGTCGACGTGGATGAACTGGTGATCCTCGATCACGTCGGCATAGGTGTCGATGCGGGGCTGGTCGATCAGGTGCCATGACGACACGCCGATCTCCTTGCCGACCATGGCCTGATAGGCGTCCAGCGTAATCGGCGGCTTCTTCCAGACTTCGTTCATTGATAGCTCCAGATGGCGTCATTCCGGGGCGATGCGCAGCATCGAGCCCGGAATCCATTGTGCCACAGAGCTTGTCGCCGAATGGATTCCGGGTTCGCGCTCCGCGCGCCCCGGAATGACGAAGGTGCCCACTTAACTCTCGCTCCGGGTTTTCGGCAGCTCCGGAAAATCCTCCTCGCGGAATTCCCGGCCACGCAGCGGATCGCCCCGATCATCGTCGCGCTCGAGACGTCGTAGCTGCACGCGGCGGATTTTGCCAGAGATCGTCTTCGGCAGCTCGGTGACGATTTCAAGGCGGCGGATGCGCTTGAACGGCGCAAGTCGGGTGTGCAGGTGCTTGAAGATCGACAGCGCCGTCTCCGGCGTTCGCTCCGCACCCGAAGTCAGCAGCACGAACGCCTTGGGGATTGCCAGCCGGATCGGATCCGGGCTCGGCACCACGGCAGCCTCGGCGACGAGTTCATGCTCGAGCAACACGCTTTCCAGCTCGAACGGACTGATGCGGTAATCAGACGATTTGAACACGTCGTCGGAGCGGCCGACGAAGGTGAGATAACCATCTTCGTCTTCGAACACGACGTCGCCGCTGCGATAGAGTGCGCCCTCGGCACCCGAGAGCTTGCCGTCGTCGCCCTGATAGCCCTGCATCAGGCCGGCGGGACGGTTCGCCCCGAGCACCAGCGTCACCTCGCCTTCCTTCGCCGGGTTGCCGTCGGCATCGCTGACCTGCACGCGATAGCCCGGCAGCGGGCGGCCCATCGAGCCGACCTTGATGTTTTGCCCCGGCGAGTTGCCGGCAAGCGCGGTGGTCTCGGTCTGGCCGTAGCCGTCGCGGATGGTGAGGCCCCAGGCCGCCTGCACCTGGTCGATCACCTCGGGATTGAGCGGCTCGCCGGCGCCGCAGACCTCGCGCAACGCGACCTTGAACGAGGCAAGGTTCTCCTGGATGAACAGCCGCCACACCGTCGGCGGCGCGCACAGCGTGGTGACACCGCAGCGGCCGATGGTGGCGAGCAGCGCCTTCGCGTCGAAGCGCGGCTGGTTCACCACGAACACGGTGGCACCCGCGTTCCACGGCGCGAAGAAGCAGCTCCAGGCGTGCTTGGCCCAGCCGGGCGATGAGATGTTGAGATGGACGTCGCCGGGCTTCAGCCCGATCCAGTACATGGTGGAGAGATGGCCGACGGGATAGCTGCGCTGGCTATGCAGCACCAGCTTCGGCTTTGCCGTGGTGCCCGAGGTGAAATAGAGCAGCATCGGGTCGTCGGCGTGGGTGGGGCCGTCGGGCACGAAGCTATCCGGAGCCTCTGCCGCCTCATCGTAAGCGAGCCAGCCATCGGAGGCCGCGCCGACCACGATGCGGACGACATTCTCTGCACCGAGGCTCGCGAACTTCGCGACCTGATCCTGCGCGGCCACCACGGCCTTCGCCTTGCCGCGATCGAGCCGGTCGCGCAGCTCGTCGGCGGTGAGCAGCGTGGTGGCGGGGATGACGACGACACCGAGCTTCATCGCAGCGAGCATGGTCTCCCACAGCGGAACCACATTGCCGAGCAGCAGCAGGAGATGGTCGCCACGCTTCAGGCCCTGCGCTCGGAGGAAGTTGGCGACCTGGTTGGAACGGCGCGACAGCGCCGCGAAGGACAATTTCGTCTGCCGGTCCTGCGCGGCATCGACGATCCAGAGCGCGGGCCGGTCCTTGCTCTCCGCATTCGCCGCCAGCTCGGCGTCGAACCAGTCGAGCGCCCAGTTGAAGGGGGCCGGATCGGGCCAGCGGAAGCCTTTGACCGCTGCCTCGTAATCCGTGCGGTGTTGTAGAAGAAACGCGCGCGCTTCCTGAAATGTCGTCATGGTCCGGGCCCGTCCAATTGACCTGCGAGCGTAGCCCGGATGGAGCGAATCGCAATCCGGGGCCGGCTACGCAATTGGCAGAGCCTGTCCCGGATTTCGCTTCGCTCCATCCGGGCTACGGGCAAAGCCTCGCTATTTTCCAGCGAGGCCGCGAACGTGCTTGATAATTCCGGAAAAATCCACCCCGCCCTGCCCCGCCTTGTCGAAGGCCTGGTAAATCTCCTGCGCATGCTGCCCGAGCGGCGTCGCCGCGCCGGCGGCCTTGGCGGCATCCTGCGCCAGGGTCAGGTCCTTCACCATCAGTGCCGAGGCGAAACCCGGCTTGTAGTCGTTGTTCGCCGGAGAGGTCGGCACCGGGCCCGGAACCGGACAATAGGTCGTCAGCGACCAGCACTGGCCCGACGAGGTCGAGGCGACGTCGAACAGCGCCTGATGCGAGAGGCCGAGCTTCTCACCCAGCGCGAAGGCCTCGCTCACAGCGATCATGGAAATGCCGAGGATCATGTTGTTGCAGATCTTGGCCGCCTGGCCGGCGCCGGCGCCGCCGCAATGCACGATCTTCTTGCCCATGTTTTCGAGCACGGGCTTTGCCGCGGCGAACGCCTTGTCCTCGCCGCCGCACATGAAGGTGAGCGTCGCCCCCTTGGCGCCGCCGGTGCCGCCGGAGACCGGCGCATCGACCGAGAGCACGCCGTTCTTGGCGGCCAGCGCGTGTACCTGCCGCGCGCTCTCGACGTCGATGGTGGAGGAATCAATGATCAGCGCGCCCTTGGTCATGACAGGGACGACCTCGTTCCAGACGCCGAGCACATGCTTGCCGGCCGGCAGCATGGTGACGACGACATCGGCGCCCTTCACTGCGCCCGATGCGCTGTCGGCAATGCCGGCGCCATCGGCCTTGGCCTGCGCGCGCGAGGCCTCGACGAGGTCGAACGCGACGACCTTGTGGCCGGCCTTGACCAGATTGGCCGCCATCGGGCCGCCCATGTTGCCGAGACCGATGAATGCGATCGTGGCCATTGTCGTTTCCTCCGCTTGAGACTGTTGTTAGTTGAACTTGAGTTCGTCGGCGCCAATCTCGGCGAGATACGGCGCAAGCAATTCCGGCGTCACATCCTCGATCCGCGGCGGCGACCAGATCGGATTGCGGTCCTTGTCGATCACGGCGGCGCGTACGCCCTCGCGGAAATCGTCGCTGCGGAAGACCTCCAGCGCGGCGCGATATTCGCGCACCAGACATTCTTCCAGGCTCGACGCGGCGCGTGCCAGCCGCAGCAGCTTCAGCGTCACCACCATGCCGCGCGGCGATTTTTCGCCGAGCGTCTTCAGTGTCGCCAGAGCAAATTCCGAACCGTCGCGCTTGAGCGCGGCGACGATGTCCTCCATCCGGTCGAAGCCGAACAGCGCATCGATCATCTTCTGCTTCGCCGCGACCGGCCCGGCGGTCTCGCCGGTCGCAAAGCCGTTGATGAGCTTGCCGACCTCGGCCGCGGTTGCACCGGAGCGCAGCTTCGTCAGCGCATCCCGCAGCTCCGGCCATTTCGCCGCTGGCACCACCCAATCGGCGAACTTCGCGTGGATCGCGTCCGGCCCGTTCATGGTCTGGCCGGTCAGGCCGAGATAGGTGCCGATCTCGCCCGGCGAGCGCGACAACAGATAAGTGCCGCCGACGTCCGGGAAGAAGCCGAGCCCGACCTCGGGCATCGCGAGTTTGGTGCGATCGGTGACGACGCGGTGGCTCGCATGCGCGGAGAGCCCGACGCCGCCGCCCATCACGATGCCGTCCATGAAGGCGACATAGGGCTTTGGGAACCTCTTGATCCGGGCGTTGAGGATATATTCCTCGCGCCACAGGATCTTGCCAAGGTCGCCATGAACCTTCGAGCTTTCCCAGAGCGTGCGGATGTCGCCGCCGGCACACAGGCCGCGCTCGCCGGCGCCCTCCAGCACGATCACGGCGACGGCCGCATCGGTCTCGAAGCGGTCGAGCGCGGTCTCGATGTCGCGAAACATCTCGAGCGTCACGGCATTGATGGCCTTGGGACGGTTGAGCCTGATGACGCCGGCCGATCCCTCGACGCGGGCGACCAGATCGCCCTCTTCCGCTGCCGTCATCGCGCGCCCTCGATCAGTTTGCGCGCCACGATGAGCCGCATGATTTCATTGGTGCCTTCGAGGATCTGGTGCACGCGCAGATCGCGCACGATCTTCTCGATACCGTATTCGCTGAGGTAGCCATAGCCGCCGTGAAGCTGGAGCGCCTGGTTGGCGACCTCGAAGCCGACATCGGTGCCGAAGCGCTTGGCCATCGCGCAGAGCATGGTGGCGTCAGGATCCTTGCGGTCGAGCGCCGCTGCGGCCCGCCACAGGAACGTGCGCGCGGCCTCCAGCTCGATCGCCATGTCGGCAAGACGGAATTGCAGCGCCTGGAATTCGTCGAGGCGTTTTCCAAACGCCTTGCGCTCCTTCATGTAGTTGCGCGCCTTGTCGAGCGCGGTCTGCGCGCCACCGAGCGAGCATGCCGTGATGTTGAGACGGCCGCCATCGAGGCCGGCCATCGCGATCTTGAAGCCGACGCCCTCCTCGCTCAGCCGGTTGGCGACCGGCACGCGGGCGTTCTCGAACATGACGGCGCGGGTCGGCTGCGCATTCCAGCCCATCTTGCGCTCGTTGGCACCGAAGGAGACTCCCGGTGTGTTGCCGTCAATGACGAGCGTCGAGATGCCGCCGGGGCCGTCGCCGCCGGTCCTGACCATCGCGACCAAAAGGTCGGTGCCGCCGGCGCCCGAGATGAACTGCTTCTGGCCGTTGAGCACATAATGGTCGCCATCGCGCACCGCGCGGGTGCGCAGCGCCGCCGCATCGGAGCCGGCGCCCGGCTCGGTCAGGCAGTAGCTCGCGATCAGCTCCATGGTGCAGAGCTTCGGCAGCCATTTGTGGCGCTGGGTGTCGCTGCCGTAGGCATCGATCATCCAGGACGCCATGTTATGGATGGAGATGAAGGCCGACGTGGTCGGACAGCCCGTCGCCAGCGCCTCGAAGATCAGCGCCGCGTCGAACCTGGTCATAGCGGAGCCACCGACATCCTCGCGGATGTAGATACCGCCCATGCCGAGCGTCGCCGCCTCGCGCATCACGTCGACGGGGAAATGCTTCTCCTCGTCCCAGCGCAGCGCGTGCGGCGCGATCCTTTCCGCCGCAAACGCCAACGCCATGTCGCGAACCGCGATCTGATCCTCGTTCAGAGCGAACTGCATGCTCGGCTGCTCATTTTTCTCGTCATTGCGAGCGAAGCGAAGCAATCCAGACTGTCTTCGCGGAAAGATCCTGGATTGCTTCGTCGCAAGAGCTCCTCGCAATGACGGCTGAGGAGATCACTTCATCAGCGGGATCGAGAACTCCGCACCTTCCTTGACGCCGGACGGCCAGCGCGAGGTCACCGTCTTGGTCTTGGTGTAGAAGCGGACCGAGTCCGGGCCGTGCTGGTTGAGGTCGCCGAAGCCCGACTTCTTCCAGCCACCGAAGGTGTAATAGGCGATCGGCACCGGGATCGGCACGTTGATGCCGACCATGCCGACATTGACCTTGGCCGCGAAGTCGCGCGCCGCGTCGCCGTCGCGGGTGAAGATCGCAACGCCGTTGCCGTAGTCATGCTCGGATGGCAGCGCCAGCGCTTCCTTGTAGTCGTGCGCGCGCACCACCGAGAGCACCGGGCCGAAGATCTCTTCCTTGTAGATCCGCATGTCCTTGGTGACGTTGTCGAACAGCGAACCGCCGAGATAGAAGCCCTTCTCGTAGCCCTGCATCTTGAAGCCGCGGCCGTCGACGGCGAGCGTCGCGCCTTCCTTGATGCCGATGTCGATGTAGCCCTTGACCTTCTCGACCGCCTCGCGCGTCACCAGCGGGCCGTAATCGGCCGACGGATCAATCGAGGTGCCGATCTTGAGGCTCTCGACGCGCGGGATCAGCTTTTCCATCAGGCGGTCGGCGGTGGACTTGCCGACGGGCACCGCGACGGAGACGGCCATGCAGCGCTCTCCGGCCGAGCCGTAGCCGGCGCCGATCAGCGCATCGACCGCCTGGTCCATGTCGGCGTCGGGCATGATGATGGCGTGGTTCTTGGCGCCGCCGAAGCACTGGCAGCGCTTGCCGGTCTGCGCGGCGCGCTCATAGATGTACTGCGCGATCGGCGTGGAGCCGACGAATCCGACGGCCTTGATGTCGGGGTCGTCGAGGATGGCGTCGACCGCTTCCTTGTCGCCGTTGACGACATTGAGGATGCCGGCCGGCAGGCCCGCTTCCATCATCAGTTCGGCGAGCAGCATCGGCACGCCGGGATCGCGCTCGGAGGGCTTGAGGATGAAGGCGTTGCCGCAGGCGATCGCGGGCGCGAACTTCCACATCGGGATCATCGCCGGGAAATTGAACGGCGTGATGCCGGCGACGACGCCGAGCGCCTGGCGCATCGAATAGATGTCGATGCCGGGGCCGGCGCCTTCGGTGTACTCACCCTTTATCAGATGCGGGATGCCGCAGGCGAATTCCGCGACCTCGAGGCCGCGCTGGATGTCGCCCTTGGCGTCCGGCACGGTCTTGCCGTGCTCACGCGCCAGCAGCTCGGCGAGCTTGTCGTAGTCGCGCTGGACCAGCTCGACGAATTTCATCATGACGCGGGCGCGGCGCTGCGGGTTGGTCGCGGCCCATTCCGGCTGCGCGGCGCGGGCGTTCTCCACGGCAGCGCGGACCTCGGCCTTGGACGCCAGCGCCACCTTGGCCTGCACGTCACCGGTCATCGGCTCGAAAACGTCGGCGGTGCGGCCCGAGGTACCCTTGACCTCCTTGCCGCCGATGAAATGTCCGATTGAACGCATGGAAATATCTCCTTCAGGCCAGCCTGTTCGCTTTGACAAATCCTATCGACCTGCATTTTATAGGATTCAAGTCTGATATATTGCACCATAGATGTGCGAAAATGCTGGATCAAGGCGCTATCGACTGGGACGACTTTCGCTTCGTGCTGGCCATCGTGCGGGGCGGCTCGGTTTCGGCTGCGGCAAAACAGCTCGGCGTCGACCATGCCACGGTGATCCGTCGCGTCGACAGGCTGGAAAAGCACCTCTCGGCGAAGCTGTTTGACCGGCGCAAGACCGGCTATCTCCTCACCGAGGCCGGCCAGCGCGTCGCCGACAGCGCGGAAGCGATGGAATCGACCATCGTCGCCAACCAGGAGCAGGTCGGCGGCTCCGTGGCGCGGCTGACCGGAACGGTGCGGATCGGTGCGCCCGATGGCTTCGGTACCGCCTTCCTGGCGCCGCGGCTGGCGCCCTTCGCGGACCGGTATCCCGATCTCGATCTGCAACTTGTGGCTACTGCGCGGCTGTTCAGTCTCTCCAAGCGCGAGGCCGACATCGCGATCAGCCTGACCATGCCGAAGGAGGGCCGCATCGTCGGCCGCAAGCTGCTCGACTACCGCCTCGGGCTCTATGCCGCCCCCGCCTATCTCGACCGCTTCCCGCCGATCGTGTCGCGCGAGGTGCTGCCGCAGCACCGCTTCGTCGGCTACATCGAGGAGCTCCTGTTCACGCCGGAGCTCGACTATCTGCCGCAGGTGTCGCCGCGGATTTCCGCCCGCTTCCGCAGCGCCAATCTGATCGCACAGCTCAACGCCACGCTCTCGGGCTTCGGCATCGCGGTGCTGCCGCATTTCATGGCGAGCGACTATCCGCAGCTCGTCGCGGTGCTGCCGGAGGAGATCTCGATCACGCGGACGTTCTGGATGCTGATGCACGCCGACAGCAAGGACCTCGCCCGGATCAGGGCCGTGGCGGACTACATCGGCGAGATCGTGGAGCGCGAGCGCGCGTTGTTTGCGGGGCGGTAAGCACCGATCCCGTAGGGTGGGCAAAGCGAAGCGTGCCCACCATGCCAACTACGATCACGGAGAGACGGTGGGCACGGCGCAAGAGCGCCTTTGCCCACCCTACGGCATCTCGGCCTAACTCTGCTTCGCCTTCTTCACCGCCGCCACCTTCGGCTCACGCTTCGCACCATCCAGCGCGCTGTCCCTGCCCGCCTTCAGCACCTCGTCCGACAGTTCGCTGGAGCCGGCGATGCGCGCCAGCAGCATGGTGCCGGCCATCGTCGCCAGCGTCGCGATCGCCTGCTTGCGCGCCGCCTTGCGCGGCAGGTTCGGGATGTAGTCGGTCATCATCTCGATCATCTCGTCGAGCTTGCCGGCGAAGGCCTTTCGCGTCTTCGGGCTCTCGCGGGCGATCTCGGCGCCCAGCGCGGGAATCGAGCAGCCATGGCCGGGATTGTCGCGATGCAGCGCGGAGAGATAGGTCTCCGCGATCAGCGCCAGCCGTTTCTCGGGAGAGACCTCGCCACTGATCTTGCGCCAGTGCTCCATCGAGCGGTCCATGGCGTAGGCAAAGGCCTCGATCACCAGCGCCTCGCGGGAATCGAAATGCGCGTAGAAGCCGCCATGGGTCAGGCCCGCCTCCTTCATGAGGTCGGCGACACCGATGCCGTGCGCACCCTTTTCGCGCAGCCGCACGGAGGCCTTCTTCACGATGCGGTCGTGGGTTTCCTGCTTGTGTTCCCGGGAATAGCGCATGCGGGTCTCATTGAATGTCGGAGATCATTTCATAACACAAGAATGGACCGGACAGTGAATTAATTCATGTTAAGATATTGCCAATCATGGAAAAGGTTGCAGTTGCATGGACTGCGAGCGCCCCCTTGCCGTCGCGGACGAACCCCTCGGTGTAGCTGGTCTGCCGTCCCAGCTTGATGATCTTACCTTCGGCCGTGATCAGCCCGGACCGGACCGACAGCGGACGCAGGAACGTCATTTTCAGATCGAGGGTCACGGACGACTGCCCGGCCTCCAGCCGGGTCGAAATGGCGCATCCCATGGCGGTGTCGATCAGCGCCGCGGCCGTCGCGCCATGCAGGAGGCCGATGGTATTTTCGAGATCCTCGCGCGGCTCCAATTGCATCACGATCCGGCCCGGCTCGACCACCGCCATGGTGAAGCCGATCAGCTTTGCGAAGGGTGGCGGCGGCAGCCGGCCGTCGCGAATGCCCAGCATGGCGTCCATGCCCGACAGGCCCATCGCCGCTTTCGCGACCGGCGCAGGGACCTGCCACTCCACCACACGCTCGCGCCGCTGCGTGGGCGAAAACAGGTCGAGTTGATCGATGTCGGTCATGGCAGCCTCGTTGTATGACATGCATCATACTATGCCACGAACTTCGCGCTGGCAACTCCGTCTCCCCGGCCCGCTTGACAAGCAACGCGTTTCGGCCCGGAAGTGATCCCGACCGGTGCGCCCGCGCACGTCCAACAAACGTCGAGATCCCACGATGGAAATGCTCAACAGCCACTGCGGCGTGACGCGCGATGCGCGCGGCGTCGTTCACGTCGCGATCTGCAACGCCGGCTCGCTCAACATCCTCGGCTCGCCCGTCACCGACGCGGTGCGCGAAGGCCTGCAACAGCTCGCCTCCGATCGCAGCATCCGCGTCGTGGTGCTGCGCGGCCAGAGCGAGAAGAGCATGATCGGCGGCGCCGACATCAAGGAGATGGCCAAGCTCGACCAGGCATCGGCCGAAGCCTTCATCAGCCGCCTGCGCGATCTCTGCGAGGCCGTGCGCCAGTTCCCGGCCCCCGTGATCGCGCGCATGCCCGGCTGGTGCCTCGGCGGCGGGCTCGAGGTGGCGGCCGCCTGCGACTTCCGCATCGCCGCGCATGATGCGCATTTCGGCATGCCGGAGGTCCGCGTCGGCATTCCCTCGGTGATCCACGCCGCGCTGCTGCCGCGCCTGATCGGCTGGGCCCGCGCGCGCTGGCTGGTGATGACGGCAGAGAACATCGACGCAGCCACGGCGCTCGCCTGGGGACTGGTCGACAAGGTGGCGCCCGAGGGCGGGCTGGATGCAGCCGTCGAGCACACGGTGAAGGCGCTGCTCGAATGCGGCCCCAAGGCGTTGCGGTCGCAAAAGGCGCTGCTGCGGCAATGGGAGGAACTGCCGCTGACGGAGTCGGTGAACCTCAGCGTCAAGGTGTTCGGCGAGTCGTTCCTGACCGACGAGCCAACGCGCCTGATGCAGGCGTTCGTGAACAGGAAGCGGTAGGCGCTGGACGGGGTGCTTCGTTCCGCATGACGCTGTCATCGCCCGCGAGGCGGGCGATCCAGTATTCCAGAGGCTGCGGTGATTGAGCCGAGAAGCCGCGGCGTTCTGGATGCCCTCGCCTTCGCGGGGCAGACATCGTCATTGGGGGAGCGCTTTCGTTCCTAGAGTCACAGCCCCTCCTCCGATCGCAGGAGGAAATCTCATGCGAACCACAAGATTTTCTCATCCCAGCCGCGGTTGCATTTTTTGCGCCGCATCATATGATGAGCATAATCTTACTCAACCGTCATCGCAGGGAGTCCCGTCATGGCCGAAGCCGCCGATCCCGTCGTCATCGTCTCCGCCGCCCGTACCCCGCTCGGCCGCTTCATGGGCGAATTGTCGCCGCTGGCCGCGCATAAGCTTGGATCGCATGTGATCGGCGCTGCGCTGGAGCGCGCCAAGCTCGCGCCTGAGAAGGTCGATGAGGTCTTCATGGGCTGCGTGCTGCCCGCAGGACAAGGCCAGGCCCCGGCACGCCAGGCTGCCCGTGCGGCCGGCCTGCCCGATGCGACCGGCGCCACCACGGTCAATAAGGTCTGCGGCTCCGGCATGAAGGCGACCATGCTGGCGCACGACATCATCCGCGCCGGCTCCGCCGAGATCGTCGTCTCCGGCGGCATGGAGAGCATGAGCAACGCGCCCTATCTTCTCGCCAAGGCACGCGGAGGCTATCGCGTCGGCCATGACCGCATCATCGACCACATGATGATGGACGGGCTGGAGGACGCCTACGAGACCGGCCGATCCATGGGCGATTTCGGCGAGGCCACGGCAGAGGCCTACCAGTTCACCCGCAAGGACCAGGACGCCTATGCGATGGAGACGCTCAGCCGCGCCCGCAGGGCGGTCGAGGGCGGCGCGTTCAAGGCCGAGATCGCGCCGATCACGCTGACCGAGAAGGCTGGCCCACGCGTCATCGCCAATGACGAGCATCCGCTGAAGGTCGATCCGGCCAAGATTCCCGGACTGAAGCCGGCGTTCCGCGCCAATGGCACGATCACGCCGGCCGCCTCCTCCGCCAATGCCGACGGTGCCGCCGCGCTGGTGCTGACGAAGCGGTCGCTGGCCGATCGGGGCGGCCTTCCGGCGCTTGCCGTAATCAAGGGCCACGCCACCCACAGCCAGGAGCCGCAATGGTTCACCACGGCGCCGATCCCTGCGATCCGCAAGCTGCTCGACAAGATCGGCTGGAGCGCCGGTGACGTCGACCTGTTCGAGATCAACGAGGCTTTCGCCGTGGTGGCGATGGCGGCGCAGCGCGATCTCGGCATTCCCCGCGACAAGCTGAACATCAACGGCGGCGCCTGCGCGCTCGGCCATCCGATTGGCGCCACCGGTGCGCGGCTGATCGTGACGCTGCTGCATTCGCTCGAGGCGCAGAACCTCAAGCGCGGCGTCGCCGCGCTCTGCATCGGTGGCGGCGAAGCCACGGCCATCGCGGTGGAGCGGCTGACGCACTAGTCGTGATGTCCGAAATTGAGGGAAGTCTGACATTTTAGACTTCCGACGAATATGCCAGATTATAACGATGACGCGAGTCCCGGGAGGGACCGCCAACCATGATTGAGGCCCAATGATCTCGAACTGGCTCGCGGCAAGGCTCAGCCGCCGCAATATCCACTACGGCTGGGTGATGGTCGGCGTGACCTTCCTGGCCGCGCTGATCAGCGCCGGCACGGTCGGTGCGCCCGGCGTGTTCATCGTTCCCCTGCAGAAGGAGTTCGGCTGGAGCACGGCGGAGATCTCTTCCGCGCTGTCGATCCGCTTCATCCTGTTCGGGCTGATGGCGCCGTTCGCCGCCGCCCTGCTCAACCGCTACGGCCTGCGCAACGTCACGCTCACGGCGCAGCTGATCGTGGTCTCGGCGCTGGTCGCATCGCTTGGCATGACCGAGGTCTGGCAGCTCATAGCCCTGTGGGGCGTCGTGATCGGTATCGGCACCGGGATGACCGCGCTGGTGCTCGGCGCGACCATCGCCACGCGCTGGTTCGCGGCGCGGCGCGGCCTCGTCGTCGGCATCATGACCGCGAGCGTCGCCACCGGTCAGCTCGTGTTCCTGCCGCTGCTCGCAAGCCTCACCGAACGCTTCGGCTGGCGGCTGGCGCTCGGCTTCGTCTGCATCATGCTCGGCGTTTCCGCACTCGCGGTCCTGCTCGCGATGCGCGACCGTCCGAGCGATCTGGGCCTGCGCCCGTTCGGTGACGAGGGCAGCGAGCCGCTGCCCACCCCGCCCGTCAACCACGGCTCGATCACGGCGGTGGCGCTCGGCACGCTGCGCGACGCCTCGAAGTCGAGCGCGTTCTGGATCCTGTTTGCGACCTTCTTCGTCTGCGGCGCCTCGACCAACGGCCTCGTCCAGGTCCACCTGATCCCGATGTGCCTCGATTTCGGCATCCCGCAGGTGCAGGCCGCAAGCCTGCTGGCTGCGATGGGTATTTTCGACTTCTTCGGCACCATCTTCTCGGGCTGGCTGTCGGACCGTTACGACAATCGCTGGCTGCTGTTCTGGTACTACGGCCTGCGCGGTCTCTCGCTGATCTTCCTGCCCTTCAGCGATTTCTCGTTCTACGGCCTGTCGATCTTCGCGATGTTCTACGGCCTCGACTGGATCGCCACCGTGCCGCCGACGGTGCGCCTCACCGCGCAGAAGTTCGGCCCCGAGCGCGCCAATCTGGTGTTCGGCTGGATCTTCGCCGGGCATCAGCTCGGCGCCGGCACCGCGGCCTTCGGAGCGGGCCTGTCGCGGACGCTGCTCCAGAGCTACCTGCCCGCCTTCTTCATCGCCGGCGCGCTCTGCGTGTTCGCCTCATTGATCGTGCTGGCACTGTCGCGGCAGCCGAAGCCGAAGACGCAACCCGCAATGGCGTAAGCCGCCCTAGTACCGGATCGTTGTGGTGACGCCGAAGACTGCGGCGTCACCGATCCGCGAAGTCCTGCTCGGATCGTTCGGATTGGGGATGCCGCCCGAGGGGCGGAACACGTACTGGAAATACGGCGCCACCAGCCAGCCCGGCTTGATATGCGCCTCGTAGATCATCTCGATCAGGGTCTCGTTGCTGCGCACCGGGCTCTGCACGCCGGTGAAGGCCTGCGTATCGAGATCGAGCGTGCGGGCCGTGTTCGAAATCCGCATATAGGCCATCGCCACGCCGAAGCGGTCGAGCGGACGGCCTGGCGTGAAGCCGACGAAGCCGATGCCGCCGTCGAGATAGAGGTCGATCAGATTGCGATCCGGCGGGCTGTAGGCGATGCGGCCGAACGCGGTGACGCCCGGGATCGAAGCGGAGGTGGTGTTGTCCTTCACCTCCGGCGGGCGGTAGAGCACCTGCTCGATCACCGCGAAGATGCCGTAGTTGCCGCGGAGCTTCGCCGGAACGCCGCTTCCGGAGGGATCGGCGATCGACAGTCCCTCCGCGGTAAACCGCTGGCTGTCGAACGAGCCAACTTTTCTTGGAACGTGAGTCGTGATTCAAGGTCGGGATGATACCCGAAGCAAGAGAAGTCCACCTTTCGAGGAAAGATCGCAAGGTGCTTGAGGCGTGCTGTCGCTCACCGGTGACGTTGCAGCGCGATTTGAAGCGGGCGCGGATAGTTCTGTTGGCGGCGGATGGGCGCAGCACCCGGTCGATCGCCAAGGAAGTTGGGGTCCAGCCGCGGATTGTCAGCCTTTGGCGGCATCGCTATGCCGACCATGGCCTTGAAGGGCTGCAAGACAAGCCGCGGCCTGGCAAGCAGCCGATCTATACGAAGACGACCGACAAGCGGATTCTGAAGCTGCTGGATAAGCCGCCACCGCAAGGGTTTGCGCGCTGGACCGGCCCCCTGCTGGCCGAGGCGCTGGGCGATGTCGATGTCCAATATGTCTGGCGGTTCCTGCGCAGCCACAAGATTGACCTGGTGGCTCGCAAGTCCTGGTGCGAGAGCAACGACCCGAACTTTACGGCCAAAGCCGCCGATGTTGTCGGCCTCTATGTCGCGCCGCCGGCGAAGGCCATTGTGCTGTGCGTGGACGAGAAGCCCTCGATCCAGGCTTTGGAGCGAGCGCAGGGTTATCTGAAGTTGCCCAATGGCCGCGCCTTGACCGGCCAAAGCCACGATTACAAGCGGCATGGCACCACAACATTGTTTGCGGCGCTCGAAGTCGCCACCGGAAAGATCATCGCGACCCATTCAAAACGCCGGCGCCGCGTCGAGTTTCTCGATTTCATGAACAGCGTCACCGCGGCTTTTCCGAACCGCAAGCTTCACGTCATCCTCGACAACCTCAACACCCATAAAAAGAACGAGGACTGGCTCAAGGCCCACCCCAACGTGCAATTTCATTTCACGCCGACAAGTGCGTCATGGCTCAATCAGGTCGAAGTATGGTTTTCCATCTTGCAGGGGCAGTCGCTCAGCGGCACCTCCTTCACGAGCCTCAAGCAGCTTCAGGAACACATCGATGCCTACGTCAACGCATACAACGACAGAGCCGAGCCCTTCGTCTGGACCAAGAAAAAGGTCCGTCAACGCCGTTTCAAAGGCCGCCGTATCACTCAGCTCTGATTCCGGGTAATAGTGCTTCCAGGCGCCCGGCGTAAAATTGCCGGCGAGCGGGCGGCCCCCGATATCGATGTCGTAGTTGAAGCGGACCTGCCCGATCACCCAGGGCGGATCGTTGACGCGGAACGCGAGGCCGTGATGGTCGCGAATCTGTGGATCGGCATCGCCCGGCCCGGACGGATCGCCGTTGAACACCGCAGCATAGGCGGTGATCTGGTCCGTCAACGCGGCCTTGACGCGAATGCCGGGCACCGCGATCGGCGGGGCCGGGCCGCCGGCCGGAAGGTTGGAGGCCTTGATCGCCGGCCAGCCGAAGGTGCCGTTGATGAAGAGGTCGTCGGTCTGGCTGTCGAAGAACTCCACATCCGCGGCCTGCTGGCCGGCCCTGATGTTCAGCCTGTCGCCAAAGAAGCTCTGCTCGAAATAGGCGTTGTAGAGCCGCTGGTCCGGCAGCGCCTCGATCTCGCTGATGGTGGCGAGGTTCTGCACGTAGTTGCGCGAGAGCCCGCGGCCGTAGATCACGAAGGCGTTGGCGTAGAAGCGGCCGCCGCTCCAGCCGACGAGCTTGTCCAGATCGGCATCGACCGAGAGATCGAGGCGGCCGAAATGGATCGCGCCGCGCCCAACACCGCCGGACACATTGCCGATGTTGTCGGCGATGTAGGTGGCGCCGAAATTCAGGCCCTTGTTGGCGAGCCCGTCATGCCATTCGTTGGACCATTTTGGCGCCAGCCATTCCGCCGCGCTTTCGTCCTTGGCGCCGGCGCGCGCGCTCGTGCTCGCCAAGGTGCACGCCAGCGCAATTGCAGCCATGCTTCGCAGCAGAGAGCTATCGGCAATCGCGTTCACGGTTGGGTACGCTACTTGAAAATGCCCGTGCGCCGCATGAACAAATAGGCCGCGCCGACCGACGAGGCCATCAGCGCCGCCGCCCAGAGGAATCCGGTCTCGACGTCGGTGAGCGGCAGGCCCTTGGTGTTCATGCCGAAGATGCCGGTGATCAGCGTCGGCGGCAGCAGCAGCGTCGTCACGATGGAGAGCGTGTGGAGGTGGTGGTTGCTCTCCTCCTCGTTCTTGAAGCGCAGCTCCTCCTCGAGCAGCCGGCTGCGCTCGCGCAGCTCGACGATGTCGTGATCGAGACCATCGAGCCGCTGCGCCAGCTTGCCGGCGTGGATCCGCAAGCCCGGCGAGAGATGGTCCGTGTTCTTCTGGTCGAGCCGGTGAAACAGCACGCGCAGGCCGGTGAGCTGACGATGCAGCCTGACGCAGGTGCGGCGCAGCCGGCCGAGATTGCGGCGCATCTCCGGCTTGGCATCGTCGGCGAGGATGCGTTCCTCGATGCCGTCTCCTGCCCGAGCTTGTCGGCCATCCGATCAAGCGTGTCGGCGACCTCGTCCACGATCTTTTCCAGGAGATGGGCGACGTTGTCGACGCGGTAGCCGCCTTCGAGCACCCGGCGCGTCGCATCCGCCGAGCACAGCGCCTGATGGCGGCCGCTGACCAGCAGGTGCTCGGTCATGGCGAAGCGCAGGAACGCGGTCTCCTCCGTGGCGCTGTCGATGTCGCGCACGAGGTCGGAGAACACGCCGTAGACGCAGTGGTCGATGACATGGAGCTGCTGGAACGTGTCGTTGGACAGCAGCAGCTCGCGCGCAAGCGGCGGCAGCGTCGATGCCGCAATCCACGGCCGCGCCCGCGCATCGGTCAGGTTGAAATGCAGCCAGAGCCGGCCGTCATGGCTGAACTCGATCGGCCGGTCGATCGGCAGCGCCTCGGCGCTGCCGTCGCTGTGCAGGCGGAACGCCCAGACCAGGCCCGGAATGGCAGGCTCAGCCCCCGATATCGCGCTGACAAGCTTTGCCGGCTCAGCCATGGTCGCCCCAACCGTCAACAAATGCCCCGTCTCCGGAAGATGGCTGACGGCATCGTCCGGATCCACGCGGGTACTCAATTACGCCTTTGTTACAGTTTGATGATGGCGCCGCCCTACTCCGCGGCCAGCCCCGTCGCGGCCGCCGCCTCGGCTTCCCTGATATAGTCGTGCACGACGCGGCCGAACGGCAACGTCAGATCGGCGATGTAGTGATGCGCGCCGCACGCACAATCTCAAGGTCCTGCTCTACAAGGCCCTGGCGAAGCTGCCGGAGGAACAACTGAGCGAGGAAGAGCGCAAGTTGAAAGCGAGCCTGTGCCACATACCCGAGATCGCGATCCTGCATCTGATCTACCAGCAGAAGGCCTATGAGGGCGACGCCAAGGACCACGAATTCTCGGACACCTCGATGCGCGAGCACTGGCAGAGCGGCTTTGAGGACACCAACCGCACGCTGAAGCGGCGCGACCGGATCAAGATGCCCGAGCAAGGCATGGGGCTGGTGGTGCACGACGTGCACCGGGAGACGGAGAGCGCGTAGGGGTAGTGGAGCGGGGGCGCAAACAAAAACCGCGAAAACAACCCCATGCACAGTAGCCGAGGCACGGCGGATCAATGACTTACGCGTCCGCAAGGCGATTTGACTCGTCGGGCAAGACACCGGCATGATGTGATCATGGCGGGATACACAAGTCGCCGATGCCCTGCCCGACATTGATGCAGGAAGCCTTGCTCAAAGCGTCGCGACGCGCGGGTTGACGACCGTATACCCCCGCAAGGAACGCGCGTGCATTCTTGTTGCGTGTCCGCCCGAGTTGGCGTCATACGCCATCCAGATGTCTCCCCCGAGGTGCTGCTCCAGGACGAACACGTGGCCGCGTCGTGCCGCCACCATTCCCGGCGCTGGCGATGTGCGCGGAAAACGTAGCCAGTTAGCCGCGAGATTCAATTCCGGCACCATACGACCAAACACGCGCAGGGCCGCGCCGCAACCACAGAAGGACGACGGGCAACCGGCCGGTCGACCGCCGACGATCCGATCGCCAGGGACATTCGCCGCCGCAACGGCGTTGCCAGCGGCGACCATTGTGAGTTGTCTTGAATGGGGCGCCTGTGATGAGTACTTGGAAACGCGCTCGCGGCGCGTTTGCGAAGACGAGAAGTCGCAGGGCATGATGACATTGCATTCGGGCGCTTGAGCAATGCGGTTGGGTCGTGCTTCCGAAGCAATAGAACTGACGGCAACAAAAAGACACGCAGAAAGAACCGGCTTGAACATTGCAGGACTCCGAATTGGAAGGTCCCGCCCCGGTCGATGAGCAACTGATAACAGTTTGGCTGAAATGGGCCTAAAGGGCGGCAGAAAATGGCAGCATTTGCGGACCGCTCTCTTCAATCCGCATAAGCCACACGTTGCGACCGAAATGATTAACTCGCAGAGTACGAACGTCCGCCTTTGACACTCCCAGCGCTTGCGACAAGCGACCAGCTTCGCGTTGCGCTGGAAGCGGGAGGTCGCGACCGCCGGCGACGCCGAAGGCGTTGCGCAGGAGTATTCGACGAGCCTTGTACATATCGTGTCAGAGTGGAAATCTCGCTCCCGCGAATTTAGGCGCTAAAGCCAGCGTAAGGACGCTCAATTATGCTCACTGTCTATGGCGAAGGTCGTGGGTTCCGTGTCGTTTGGCTGCTCGAGGAATTGGGAGTGGCTTATCGGCTGCGCCCGGTCGATCTGCTTGCTGTCGAGAATGATCCCGATTTTCTTGCGATCAACCCCGCCGGCTTTATCCCGGCGCTACAGGACGGCGAGATGATCATGGTCGAATCGATCGCGATCCTCGAATACCTGCTTGCCCGCCACGGTCCGAGCCCGCTCGCCGTCGCCCCGGATGATCCGGCTTTCGGCGCCTATCTGCAATTCCTCCATTTGGGAGAGGCTGGGCTCGCTGGACCAATGAACGCCGTCTTCGTCGGTCGCGCACTCGCGCCCGCAGAGCGAAACGCCCGGGTCACAAACTGGGCACTACAGACCTTTCACAGCCGGCTGGGATTGGTCATCCAGCGTCTCGCAAATCGTCCATCTCTCGCCGGAGACCAGTTCACTGCTGCTGACATTTCAGTGAGCTACGCTCTCCTGCTTGGTCTGCGCACCGGCAACTATACCCCGGGTTCAGTCGAGCGTGCCTATCTCGCCCGCACGACGACACGCCCCGCCTACGCCCGAGCGATGGAAACCTGCAAAGCCACCAAAGCTTGGGCGGAGCGATCACCGACGTTGTAAAGCCAAGTCGTGAATCCATAGAAGGGATTCCCACGAGCGTGGTTGTCTGGTTCAGGATTGGCATGAGCCGATATGACCTGACAGACGTCGAGTGGCGCGTGATCGCCCGCCTGCATCCCGGTTAACCGGCGCCGCGTCGCGACGCTAGCAGGTCTTCTGCTGCAGATGCTGGACGCATGTGCACGTCGTCGTCGCCGGATACTTCACGTCGTAGTATGGGAAGCTCGAGTTGGCCGGGCTGTTGGTCGAGCAGCGCGGGAACAGGTAATAGCTGTCGGTCAGCTGCACGGTGCCGGCGATCGTATAGCCGAGGTTGGGCGTGTAGTCATAGGACACCTCGCTCAGGATGAGCGAGATGTTGGCGTTGTTGGGATTCTTCGGATCGGTGGCGGTGAACTGGGACAAGGTAATCTGCTGACCCACGGTTCGCGCTGCCCCCGATTTGGTCGACGTGCTCCATTGCACCGTCGCATTGCCCTTGCTGTCGGTCGAGACTCCGGAGACCGTGATCGTCATCAGGGAGGTACTGCCGCTCTTGACGGCATAAGGCGCCATGATGGCGGTCGAAGCGGCAAGGATGCCGGTCATCTGGGACGCTGTGACCTGGGTGTTCTGCGAAACCATGTCCGCGACACTGTGCGCGGTCGCGGAGACCTTGACGTTCATGGCCAACCCGTTCCCGAGCTCGACGCCGCCGATATAGAGCAGCAGCATGAACGGGCTCACGATGGCGAACTCCGTCGCCGCAACGCCGCGAGCGTCGGTCCACAGGTCCCGTGCGCGAAACGACAGGCCGGCGATCATCAGTCAGCTCCCTGGCTCATTCTGGAACGCGGCGGACGCCATGATCAGCCGGTTGCCGTTGGAAAGATTCGACAGATTGAAACCGAGTGGCCCGAGCATGACAGGCCAGACATACATCACCCGGAGGACGACGATATCGCCGGAGTCGCCGGGATTGAACTGCCAGGTGTTGGTGACCGCACCCGTAGCGTCGAAGGTCAGGGAGGGCATGGCCGTGTTCGCGGAAGTCCACGACGTGGCGACCTGCATGTCCACCATGATGCCGCTGCAGTTGAACAAGATCACGATCTGGTCGCAGACCTTCTGCTTGAATGCGGACTGCGTCATCTGCGCGGACTGAACCTGTCCCGTCATGACCAGGCGCGCCGATTGACGCACCACGGATTCGAGCAATTCCTGCGCAAAGAAAACGATGAACGTCTGAATGAGCGCAATGATGAGGGCGAGGAACGGCGCGGCGACGAGCGCGAATTCGACGGCCGTGGCACCCCTGCTGTCCCGGGCGAAAGCTGCGCAGCGACCGCCGCGCCTCGTTCTCGTTGTAGCCTTTGGACCAGTCATGGCGCTTGCTCTACTGCACGAGGCTGGCAGTGCTTGACGCCACCTTGATGAAGAGGTTCGTCAGCGCGTCGGAAATGTCGCCACCGGTTTGGACGGAGGCATAGAAGCCAGGCGAGGCGCATGATTGCAGTTTTTGCGCGATGGTCCCGGTCAAGGAAGTAGGCTCGTTGTACGGGTCCACCCAGCTCATGTACCAGCTGTTCGTGACCGGGATATTGGGGGTCTTAAGTTGCAAGTATTCCGTGTAGAGGACAGCGATCTTAATGCCCCGGTTCTTGATGGTCGTGCAGATCGTCGTGTCGAGCGGCTGCTGGCATCGATTGTTGGAGGCGAGGCTCGCGTTGGGGCAAGTCGAAGCGCCCGAGACGATCTTGTCCTCCACGCCGTCGGTGACAAGGAACACCACTTCCTGCGGCGTATCTCCCGACGCGTTGCTCCCAAGCCCGGGAGTGGGCATGACGTCGTTGAGGCTTTTAAGCGCGCCGGCGATATCTGTGCCATTGTCGGTCTTGCAGTTGGTCGTCACAACGACGCAGTTCTGGTAGGCGACCGGCATCAGCGCGATGTTGGAAACCTGGGTTCCGGCGCTGGTCGGGGTGGTCAGTGTGGCCAGTGCGTTCAAACCCAAATCGAACGTATAGAGCGCCGCTTTGTAGGTGGTGTTGTTCAACGCCGACATGCACTGCATGACGCCGCCCGAAACGCCCGACTGCGGGCAGTTCGACCAGCTATTCAGCAACTGGTTGACGGCACTCGTCACGAGATCGATCCGCAAGGTGATATTTCTTTGTCGCGCGATCGCGAGGTTATCCTTGGTCCCGCCGTCGTGAGCGATATTGGTTTCATGACAGGCGAAGCCGCAGTTCTGCGAGCCCCCTGCCGACTGGTACGCGGGGGCGGTGTATTTGATGAGATTGCTGATGTCGGTCGTGGTCGCGCCGATCCCCATGGACGGCGAGTCATCCATCAGCAGATAGAAATTCATGTTGGGCGCGCTCGACGCCCTCGCCGTCGCGGAACCGGCGACCTGCCAGGTCTGCTTGCCGAGAACGCCGGGGAAATTGTTCGTGGACTGCGCGGTGTAGGAAACCGTGATGGTTCGCGCGAGACCGGAATCGACGATAGTGACCGTCGGTGTCGGAACCGCGGACAGTCCGGGAAGATTCGCCTTCGCTGCGAAGACGGCTTCCGCGGTCGCCTTGACGACGGTGGTGTCGCTCTGCGTCAGCATCGCCGGCCTCACGGCCGCGATCGCGGCCGCGTCGGCAGCTGCGTTCAATTGCTCCCGCTTGCGCAGGGCCAGCGTATAGTCGAGCGCCATGCCCAGTAGAAAGATCGTGGGGACCATCATCAGCGCGAAGATGATGGCGACGTTGGCCTTCCTGTCTCTCGCGAAACGAAGCATTGCGCTGCGGAGCATGAGTTTCATCCTGGCTGCCGTCGCTACGGCAGCGGCCCTTCCCCTGAAATCGACGGAAACGACTGCCGGGTTTCGATCCCGGCGCTCGCCGTCATGGGCGGAATATGCGGAGGGCTCCCTTAATCAAGACTTACGAGCAATCCACAACATGGGCTGCAACAGGTTGGATGTATCATATTGAGAAGGCATCATTAACGTCGGTTAAACGCGATCGCAGACACCCGCGGGTAAGCGGTAACAGGTGCCCCCTACGCCCGTTGCGGCCTCACGACCGGCGCTATCAGGCACGGCCGCGCGCCGTCTCCAGGCAGCTCGCAAGCGGCGGAAAACCCGTCCCGCTCATGGCAAGGGGGGCCTGTCGGTCCGATTCGGGACTTTCGCATGTCCCGCCTCTGTGACGCGCCGGGCCGCCTACGGCCTGATCGTCATGTTCGTCGGCGGTCCGGCTTTTCGCAGCGGCTCGGCCAGCCTTGCGAACTCGCAGAGCAACGATCTCGTCTTCCTGGGATCGATGATCTCCTCGACCCAGAACTTCTCGGCCGAACGGAACGGCGAGCGCAGCTTGTTCAGCCGCTCCTCGATCTCCCTCAGCTTCGCCGCCTTGTCCTCGGCCGCATCGATGTCGGCGCGGTAGGCCGCTTCGATGCCGCCCTCGAGCGGAAGCGAGCCCCAATAGGCCGACGGCCAAGCGTAGCGGATAGAGAAGCGGTCGGCCGGCTGATGCACCACGCCGGCGACGCCGAACGCGTTACGCAGGATCACGGTGCACCAGGGCACGGTGGTCTGGTTGACCGCGGCCATGACGCGGACGCCGTGGCGGATGGTCGCCGCCTTCTCGGCATCGAGCCCGATCATGAAGCCGGGGCAGTCCATGAGATAGACGATCGGCAGATGGAAGGTTTCGGCGAAATCGACCCAGCGCACCACCTTCTGGCACGCATCCGCCGTCCAGGAGCCGCCATAGTGAAAACTGTCGCTGGCAAGCAGCAGCACCGCCCTGCCCTCGAGCCGCGCGAGGCCGACGATGATTGGTTTGCCGAAATTCTTCGCGACCTCGAAGAACGAGCCCTTGTCGACAACGGACTCGATGATCGGCCGCATCTTGTAGACCTGCTTGCGGTTGCGCGGCACCGCGTTCATCAGCGCTTCCTCGGTGCGCTCCGGATTGTCGGTGCAGGGCAAGGTCGGCGGCAGCTCGTAGACCGACGACGGCAGATAGGACAGGAAGCGCCGCGCGCAGGCGAACGCCTCTTCCTCGGTGTCGACGGCATGGTCAATCGCGCCGGCGCGGGTCTGGATGTCGGCGCCGCCGAGTTCCTCCTTCGAGAGGTCCTGTCCCAGCGCCTTCACCACAGGCGGCCCCGCGACGAACATCGCGGACTTTCGGGTCATGATGGAATAGTGGCTGGCGGCGAGGCGCGCGGCACCGAGCCCTGCAACCGAACCGAGGCCGAGCGCGACCACCGGCACCTGCGACAGGTTTTCCGTCGTGAAGCGGTACCAGCGCGTGCCGCCGATGCCACCCGGCAGGTTCGCCGCGCCCTTGGTCTCGATGGTCTTGACCGAGCCGCCGCCGCCGGAGCCTTCGATGATGCGGACGACGGGCAGACGGAAGTCGTGCGCCATCTCCTCCGCCATCAGCGGCTTCGCGGAGATCGATGCATCCGCCGAGCCGCCGCGCACGGTGAAATCGTCGCCGACCACGACCACCGTGCGGCCGTCGACGCGCGCGCGGCCGAACACGCAGTTCGCCGGCGTCAACTTCTGCAACTCGCCGCTGGAATCGTACTCACCGATGCCGGAGACGGCACCGATCTCGTGAAAGCTGCCTTTGTCGATCAGCTTGTCGATGCGCTCCCGAACAGTCAGCCGGCCCTGGTCATGCTGTCGCTTGACCTTGTCAACGCCGCCCATCTCCCGCGCGAAGGCTTCGCGCCGGGCGAGCTCGTCGAGTTCCGGCTTCCAGGTCATTCACTCCCTCCGAATTGATCGGCTTGTTATTGTTGTGCACGGCCATTGCGACCGGTTTGCGCGGGATACGGTTGTTGAAGACGTCGCCTTCCGCACCCTCGAGCAGGCTGCCCAGCGATCGGCCCAGCGCGAGCATCAGCGGCGCGACTTCCGCATGCAGACGCTGCTCGTCGTACATCGCGGACAGAAGGCCGATCGTGATGACGACGAAGGTCTGGTACTGCGGCGACCAGATCGGCACCGCGAGGCCGTTGATGTGCGGGCTCCAGAGGCCGCAGGCCACGACATAGCCGCGCTCGCGCAGCGATTGCCGGTTGGCTTCGATGCGAGGCTTCAGGATCTTGGCCGCCTCGGGAGCTTCGCGCTCCATGTCCGCAATGAAGGCATCGCCGACCTCGGGCGCCAGCGCCGCGGTGTAGGCTGCGCCCGCAGCGGTCGAGGCCATCGAGATGCGGCTGCCGGTGCCTTCATGCAGGCCGAGCGCAGTCGCGGATCGCGCGAACTGGAGATAGACGAGATGGAAGCGATCGGGGACCACAAAGCCGACCGTCCCCGGCAGTTGCTCAGCGACCTCTTGCAGGCGTTGCCGGATCATGCTGCGCAGCTGCGCGCCCTTCATCATCGAGGCGCTCATCGCCACCGCGCTCGGGCCGATGCGATATTTCTGGTCGCGCGGCAGATAGACGAGCTGGCCCATGCGCGTCAGCGTGTGCGTGAGCCGCGACACGGTCGAGCGCGGCAGTCCGCAGCGATTTGAAATCTCGAGATTGCCGAGCCGCGCCTCGTGGCCCTCGAAGCATCGCAACACGTCGAACGCGCGCGACACCACCTGGATGACATCACCCTCACCGGCTTCGCCAGCGAGCGCACCTTGCCTACTCAACCGCTCCGAACGTCGTCCCATGTTCCCTACCATCTGTTCCGCTGTGCGGAATTAAATTCCACTTGCAGACGACGCTACCTCAGGCATTTTGCGACGACAACAAAAAGGCGATGGCATGCCAGAAATTAAGATCGTCACGGAGGTCGCTGGACGTATCTGCGCAACTCCCGTGCAAGTTGGAGGAACCGTTGCGGATGGTGACGACGTTGTGGTGGTCGAGGCGATGAAGATGGAGATCCCGGTACCCTCGCCTGCTTCTGGCACGATCACATCGCTTCTCGTCAAACTCGACGACGTCGTCGCCGAGGGACAGGCCATCGCGATCGTCGCGAGCTGAAGCGCATGCGCATCGCCTGACGTGGTTGCGCAATCTTTTTGTGGCCATCCTTCGAGACGCCTGCTTTTGGCAGGCTCATCGGGATGAGGCTGGTTTTCGCAGCAAATCACACATCCTCATGGTGAGGAGCGCCGCTCACGGCGCGTCTCGAACCATGGCCGAGCGATGCGCTATCGCCGTCAGTGGTCCGCGACAATCTGTCAGACCTCCGCTTCACCTCCGCGGTACGACGTTGCCATCGCCTGATACGGATGACATGATCTTTTCAAGCAAGAAGGTCTTCGCGAACCAAGCGAGGACGTTGGGAGGAAAACATGCTTCGTGGGCTGCTCGTGCTCGCGCCTGCCTTGGTTGCGGGCATTTCTTTTGCGTCTACACGCTATGCGTCGGCCGAAGACATCAAGCTGCCGCCGACATTGACGTTCACCGCCTATGACACCGGCACCGCCGGCTTCAACATCGCGGTCGGCGTCGGCAAGATGATGAAGGACAAGTACAGCACCGACGTGCGCGTGCTCCCCGCAGGCAACGACGTCGCGCGGCTGGCGCCGCTGCGCGCCAAGCGTGCCGCGGCGGCGGCGATGGGATCGGGCACCTATTTCGCGCAGGAAGGCGTGTTCGAGTTCGGCAGCAAAGAATGGGGGCCGCAGTCGCTTCAGATCCTGCTCTCGAGCGTCGATTGCAATTGCGGTTCGCTTGGCGTCGCAGCCGATACCGGCGTGAAAGATCTGAAAGACCTGAAAGGCAAGCGCGTCGGATTCGTCGTGGGCTCGCCCGCGCTGAACCAGAACTCGCTCGCGGTGCTCGCCTTCGCCGGGTTGACGCAGAAGGACGTCAAGGTCGTCGAGTTCGCCAGCTACGGCGCGATGTGGAAGGGCCTGATCAACAACGACACTGACGCGGCCTTCGGCACCACCATCACCGGCCCCGCCAAGGAAGCCGAGACCTCGCCGCGCGGCCTGATCTGGCCGCCGCTGCCGGCCAAGGACAAGGAGGGCTGGGCGCGGATGCAGAAGGTCGGCTCGTTCTTCTTCCCGCAAGTCGCGACCTGCGGCGCCGGCATCTCGCCGGACAAGCCGATCGAGCTCGGCAACTATCCCTACCCGATCTTCGTGACCTACGCCTCGCAAGCACCCGACCAGGTCTACGCGATCACCAAGGCGATGATCGTGAACTACGACGCCTACAAGGACTCCGCGCCCGGCGCCGGCGGTCTCGCCGCCGACCGCCAGACCAAGAACTGGGTGGTGCCGGTGCATCCCGGCGCGGTGAAGGCACTGAAGGAAGCCGGGCAATGGAGCGATGCGCAGGACGCGCACAACAACAAGCTGATCAAGCGGCAAGAGGTGCTCGCAGCCGCCTGGGCGGACTACGGCAAGTCCAGTCCGCCGTCCGACGACAAGGCGTTCCTCGACGGCTGGATGAAGGCGCGCGCCACTGCGCTTGCGAAAGCCGACATGCCGAACGGGTTCGAGGACTAATCCACAGCGGTTAACTGCCTACGATCGGGGTCGATCATGTCGTCTGCTTCAGTTTCCACGGCCCCCAAGGACGAGGCCAAGCGGGTCGTGTTCGACGATCCGCACGGCGCCGCCGGCAACATGCAGGAGGCCGAGGTGACGCGCGTGCGCGCGTTGCGCGGCGCCTGGCGCTGGACGCTGGTTACTGCGACCGCGGCGACCATCCTGCTCTGCATCAACCAGCAGTTCTCGCTGCGCTTCTTCATCGGCTATACCCAGCTCAACACGGAGTATTTTTATCTCCTGATCGCCTTGATGCTGCCCTTCACCTTCCTGATCTTCCCGGGAACCGAGCGCGCGCCGCTCGACCGCATTCCCTGGTACGACCTCGTCTTCTTCGTCGTGACCTTCGCGGCCGCGCTGCTGTTGATGTCGAACGTGCGCAAGGCGGCGGAGGCCGGGTGGGAATTCGGCGGCGCGCCGAACAGCGTGATCGCCGCAGGCCTCGTGATGTGGGTGATGCTGATGGAGGCGCTGCGCCGCACCGGCGGCTGGAGCCTGCTGCTCAGCGTGTTTCCCTTCACCGTCTATCCGCTGTTCGCCGAATCCGGCTGGTTAGGTCCGTTCCGCGGCACGCAATCGACGCTGGAGCAGGCCACCGCCTATCACGTGCTGTCGGGCGAGAGCCTGCTCGGCATTCCCATCCAGGCCTTTGCCGACACCGTGATCGGCTTCCTCGTGTTCGGCACCGCGCTGATGATGACGGGGACCGGCAAATTCTTCATCAACCTCGCCTTCGCGCTGTGCGGCACGTTCCGCGGCGGCGCGGCGAAGGTCTGCATCTTTGCCAGCGGCCTGCTCGGCATGATGTCGGGCTCGATCATCTCCAACGTGCTCACCGCGGGCACCATGACCATCCCCGTGATGAAGAAGAGCGGCTTTCGCGCCTCCTATGCCGGCGCGATCGAGGCCTGCGCCTCCACGGGCGCGGTGCTGGCGCCGCCGGTGATGGGCGCGACCGCCTTCGTGATCGCGCAGTTCCTCAATGTCAGCTACGCCGACGTCGCGGTCGCCGCGATCATTCCGGCGGCGCTCTATTATGTCGGCCTGTTCATGCAGGTTGACGCCTACGCGGCGCGCCACGGGCTGAAGGGCATTCCGCGCGCCGAGCTGCCGCGGATCATGGATACGATCAAGGACGGCTGGTACTACGTCTTCGTCATCGCGCTCCTGATCGTGATGCTGCTCTACTTCAAGCGCGAGAGTCATGCGCCGTTCTACGCCACCGCGCTGCTGCTCGTGCTCAACCAGTTCTTCTCCAGGGACACGCGCTGGACGCCCGGCACGATCGGCAAGTTCCTCGAGGTCAACGGCCGCACCTTCGTCGAGCTCGTCGGCATCCTCGCCGGCTGCGGCCTCCTGATCGGCGCATTCTCGATGACCGGCGTGGTGTCGAGCCTCGCCAATGACCTGCTGCATATTGCCGGCGACAATCCCTTCCTGCTGCTCGGCATGTGCGCCCTCACCAGCCTCATTCTCGGCCTCGGGCTGACGACGACGGCCTGCTACATCTTCCTCGCCATCCTGGTCGCGCCGGCGCTGGAGAAGCTCGGGCTGAACAGGATGGCGGTGCACATGTTCATCTTCTACTGGGGCATGCTGTCGTCGATCACGCCGCCGGTTGCGATCGCCTCTTTCGCCGCCGCGGGCATCGCCGGCTCGCTCGCGATGAAGACGGGCTGGGAATCGATGTGGGTCGGCAGCATCATCTATTTCATCCCGTTCTTCTTCGTGCTCAATCCGGCGCTGGTGCTGCAGGGGGCGAGCCCCTATCTCGCCGGCCTCGGCCTGATGGCGCTGGCCGCGTTCGGCACGCTGTTCATCTGCGGCGGCATCCAGGGCTACCAGCCCTTCGTCGGCGACCTCCGCGGCGCAGGCGCGCTGGAATGGCCGATCCGCGTGCTGCTGGTGATCGGCGGATTCGTGGTGGCGACCCCCGGCGGCGGAATCATGCCGCTGTCGCAGATGCAGGTCACCATGCTGGGCCTTGCGATCCTCGCGCCAACGATTTTGATCGCCCTGCTGTTGATCCGACGGCAAGGGCCGATACCGGACGGGTTGCGCGTGCCCTGATTGCGTTGCACAAGGAGGCGATGACACCGCCGCCCGCCTCCGCCTGGACCCGCTCGAAGCCGCCCTTGCTGCGGTTTCTCGACACCTGCCTCAACGAATTCTCCGCCGAAACCTCCGGCGCGGTGGCCGATTACATTCCGGAGCTGGGCAAGGCCGACCCTGCCTATTTTGGCATCAGCCTCGCCACGCTGGACGGCCATGTCTACGAGGTCGGCGACTCCAGGGTGCCCTTCACCATCCAGTCGATGTCAAAGCCGTTCGTGTTCGCGCTGGCGCTGGATCTTTTGGGCGCCGGCCGCGTCGAGAGCGCGATCGGCGTCGAGCCGTCGGGCGATCCCTTCAACTCGATCCGGCTCAATTCCGACAACCACCCGTTCAACCCGATGGTCAATGCCGGCGCGATCGCGTGCACCGGACTGATCTACGACAGCAAGGGCGCGGAGGCCTTCGAGCAGATCCGCCTTGCGCTCAGCCGCTTCGCCGGGCGCGATCTCGCCGTGGACGAGGCCGTCTACAGCTCGGAGAGCCAGACCGGCGACCGCAACCGCGCCATCGGCTATCTCCTGAAGACCAATGCGGTGATCTCGGACAACGTCGCCGCCGTGCTCGACGTCTATTTCCGGCAATGCGCGGTGCTGGTCACGGCGCGCGACATCGCGGTGATGGCGGCAACGCTCGCCAATCGCGGCATCAATCCGGTGACCGGCGAGCAGGTGATGAGCGCTTACGCGATCTCGCGCACGCTGTCGGTGATGACGTCTTCCGGCATGTACGACTATGCCGGCGAATGGATCTACCGCATCGGCATTCCCGCCAAGAGCGGCGTCGGCGGCGGCATTCTGGCGGCGCTCCCTGCCCGGCTCGGGCTCGGCAGCTATTCGCCGAAACTCGACAAGCACGGCAACAGCGTGCGCGGCATCAAGGTCTGCGAGGCGCTGTCCTCGCATTACGACCTGCACATGCTCAACCGCAGCGACGACGCGCGCAACGCCGTCATCGCCGACTACGACATCGGCAAGAGCCCGTCGCGGCGCGTGCGCCGCGCGCAGGAGCGCGAGATCCTGGCCGCGCACGAGCAGGAGGTGCGGATCATCGAGCTGGTCGGCACGCTGTCGCTGTCGGCGGTCGACTACGTGTCGCGGCGGCTCGCGGGCCGGCCACGGCCGCAATTCGTGATCTTCGACCTCCACCGCGTCACCTCCACCACGCGCGCCGGCGCGCGGCTCGTGGCCGAGGCTTTCGAGGAGCTCGCCGCGCTGAACGTCACGGTGGTGCTATCGGGCGTCAGGCGTGCCTCGAAGGAGTGGAATACCCTGCGAGAGTGGACCGCGGAGCTGAAGAACGTCCGCGACTTCTACCTGCTCGACACCGCGATCGAATGGGCCGAAGACCAGATCGTCTACCGCTATGGCGGTTCGATCGATTTTCACGAGACCACCGAGCTTGCCGAGCAGCCGCTGCTGGATGGTCTGAGCGCGGACGAGCTGGCGGAGCTCGGCGCGATCTGCACCATCAGGACCTATCAGTCCGGCGCAAAGATCCTCACGACAGGCGATCCCGCCGATGCCCTGTTCTTCCTGCGCAGCGGCGCGGTGCATGTCACGCTGCCCGACGGCGTGCGGCTCGCAACCCTGACCGCCGGCATGGCGTTCGGCGAGATGGCGCTGCTCGAGCAAACCCGCTCGGCCGACGTCTTCGCCGACATGGCGGCGACGGCCTTCGAAGCCCCGCTGAAGGATTTTGAGCGCTTCCGCAAGCAGCACCCCCACGCCAGCGAGCGCATCATGCGCAACCTGGCGCAGCTGCTCGCCGATCGCCTGATTGTGGCCAATGCCAAGGTGGACATCCTGACGTCGACCTGAGCGGCGCCGGCATGGCTTATCGGCTTGCCGCCTCGCTGATCCGCCGCCTGATCTTGGCGGCGCTAGCCTTGAGCAATTCGGATGGCTGCTGGCCGGTCGCGGCGCACAGGCAGGCCCAGTAGTAGATGACATCGCCGAGCTCTTCGACGAGACCCGCCTTGTCGAGCCAGTCATCGCGCAGCAGCTTCTTGATGTGGTCGGCGACCTCGCCCGATTCACCGGCGAGGCCGAGCCCGAGATAGGACAGCCGCTCGTTCGACGGATGCTCATCGACTTTCGCAACGCTTGCAGCCCAGGCCGCATATTCATCGATCGTCATCGGCATCCCTCGCCCCGGCTTTCGGATCAGCCCACCACTTCCGTGACCGGCTGAAGATCGATCTCGAACGTCTCCAGGAATTTCGACGTCATGATGTAGAAGCCGACCGAGAGCTGCAGCTCGACCAGCGCGGCCGGCGTCAGCTTCGATGCGATCGCCTTGAAGGTCGCGTCCGTCGGCTTGTTCAGCTTGACGATCTCGTCGGTGAAGGCGAGCGCGGCGCGTTGCACCTCATTGAAGCAGCTCGCGGCCTGCCAGTTCTCCAGCGCCTCGTTCTGCTCGTCGGTGACGCCGACATTCTTGCCGATGCGCTTGTGGGCGACGATCTCGTACGGCGCCTCGCACAGGATGCCGGTGCGCGTGATGGCGAGCTCGCGCACGATCGGGTCGAGCTCGCCCTTGTGGCGGATGGCGCCGCCGAGCCGGCAGTACTGCTCAAAATAGCTCGGCGAATGCGACATCATCCGGAAGATGTTGGCGTGGCGGTTCTTGTCGAGGATTTCGCGGGTGCGATCGGACGCCTTGGACGGGTCGCTGTAGTTGATACGGGCCATCAGTCACCTTGGGTCTTGGTCTTGTTGTCGTTTTTTCGGAGTTCCCAAGACTAATCTTGCGCTGACGCAAGCGCAACATCATCGCGCATCGCGTCATCGCTACGCGGTTGACGCTTTCGGCGCCTGGAACGGCGTGGAATCAGCAAAGCGGCGGACGATATTGGTCACCAGCAGGGCAGCACGTTGTTGTAGCCGTCAACCGGCAACGCACCGATGAAATTCATCGAGCCGACGGAAAAGACCGCGCCGCCATTCGGCGTCTCGAAGAAGGTCAGGTCGGAACGGATGATCTCCTCGCGCGACGCCGGCCAGGTGTGGTCGTAGCGCTCTTCATTGACCGGCTGATAGGTCGGATCGGCAAGCACGGCCCGGCCGATGATGATCGCATGATGCGGCGTGCCGAGGCGCGTGTCGGCGCGGTCGAGTTCGTGGCCTGCGGCGCCACCGCCCATGAAGCCGCGCTCGCCGAGCTTGGCGCCCGGCCTTGCCAGATCCTCGATGCCCTCGCGCATGAATGCGACGCGGGGATCGAGAATGCCGTCGAGGAAGGTGTAGGGGAAGCCCATGTACTCCCCTTGCGTACTGAAGCCGACGCCGACCAGCGCCTGCGGCGGGCGGCCGAGCCTTCGCCAGAGGCCGCCATAGGACCCGTCGAAAGCATGATAGCTCTCGCCGGGGAGCGTTTCCCAGAGCCGGATGCCGCCCTCGGCGCGTCGCAATTCGAAAGCCCATGTGCCCGTCGCGTGCGGCACCACTTTCCAGTAGAAGCCGTTGCCGCCGAGATACATGAAGCGGCCGCCATTGCCGATATAGGCACCGAGCGCATCGAGCGTCTCGTGCGTGTGGTACTCCGGATGCTGGCCGGTCAGAACCACGGAATATTTCGACAGCAGATCGACGCCTTCGGCATGGACGTCGTGATCGGTGATGACCTCGAAATCGATGCCCTTGCGGGTCAGAAGATCGGTGATGGCGCTGTCGGCGGAGATCCAGTACAGGCCGGAACCGTAGTCGCTGGGATCGACGAGGTGGATCTGGTTCACGCGCTTGTCGATCAGCGGCCGGCGCATGGTCGACATCACCACGCCGCTGCCGTCCGAATGGAAGTTGTAGGGCGACACGCCGTATTCGGGATGGCCGTCCGGCGCCTGCGCCAGCGCGCCCCAGGCGAGCGACCGCTCCGTGATCAGGGCCTGCCTGCCCTTCTTCTGATACTGGCTATAGACCGTGTAACTGAAGGTCGGGGCGAGGAATGCCACCTTGGCCTGCGATCCCGGTATGCGGGCGCGGACATAGAAGACGATGTTGTCGCGCGCGCCGTCCTTTTCCAGGTGCAGCGCATAGACGCCGCTCTTCCAGTCGTCCGGCACGGTGAAGGTCAGCGACGGCTGCCAGCCGGAATCGCCGATATCGTCGTCGTGGAAATGGATCGCGCCCCAGAGCTTCGGCTCCTCTGTCCAGCGATGCGTCACGCCGCCTGTCCAGCGCGATCCCGTCATCGCGCGCGTCGGCAAATTGATGCAAACGCCGTGCGCCCTGGACGGACCGATGTCGGTCGCAATGTCGGTCGGAATGCCGATGGAGAAATCCCATTCGGCGACGGCCGGGGCCGCGGCTCCAGAGCCTTGCGCGGCGATGACATCATCAAGGCCGTTGCTGCCATCGGTGATGCGCGGCCGTTCGATCTTGCCGTTGAAATGGTGGACTGCGCCTTGCCCTGCGCGCTCCGCCGCAATCGCGACGGCCCCCATGCCGGCCAACGCGGTGCGCGGCGCGCCCAGCGTTTTCGTCGCGCGCTCGTCGCGGTCGAACCTGATCTTGCGGGGGGCCTGTGCGATCGCCAGCGATCCGGTCACCGGGTCGAACAGACACGCGATATCGTGCCACGCCCGCTCGGTGAGCGCGATGCCGGTCTCGACCTCGAATGTTGTCTCGCCAACGACAAGCCGCGCAAAAGCGCCCGCCTTGCCGACGCCAAGCGTCAGCGCGCCGCTGGCGCCCGCCCAATTCAGCACGGCCTGCCTGCCCGCGGCGAGCAGGGTCGGCCAGACGGTCGCGGCAAAGGCGATCGGGCCTGCCGGCAGCGCCAGTGCTGATACATCGACCCATGAGCCCTTTGCGATGGTCTGCTCGATGCCATCGTGCTGGCCTTCGAGATCCCACTTGACCGGAATCTCGCGATAGCCGGGCCCCTTCGGGTTCGGGTCGCCACAGATCACGCGGGCGATCCGCGCCGAATAGCGGCCACCGCCCTTGACCGCGATCATGAAGTTGATGGCGTCGCCGGGGCGCACGCTCCAGCGGTCCGCATAGCCGGTGATCGGAAGCATCGAAAATCCCTCTTCAGGCCCCGCGCACGTTCCAGAACAACGGCAGGCCCTTGAGCATGCCCGTCAGGCTCTTCTTGTAAGCGGTCGGCTGATAGAAGACACCAAGCGGAACATAGGGAACGTCGATAAAGCACTGCTTCTGCATCTCGACGCCGATCCTGACCTGCGCGGCGGCATCGGGAGCGGCGAACCAGGCATCCCGCAGCTGTTCCAGCTTCTCGCTCTTCGCCCAGCCGAAGGTTGCCTTGTCGCCGCTGCCGCGGATGAAGTTATGCGCCGACGGATTCAGCTGCGTGACACCCGCGGAATAGGTGCAGAAGGCGCTGTATCCGCCCTTGTCCGGCGTCTCGCGGTTGCCCATGCGCCGCAGCATCGAGCCCCAGTCCATCGCCGCGTAGTCGAGATTGAAACCGAGCTTGCGGAACAGATCGGCCGCGACTTCGCTCATCTGCCCGATCACAGGGAAATCGCCCGGCGCCATCAGCAGCACTTTCTCGCCCTTGTAGCCGGCGTCCTTGATCGCCTTGGCCGCGGCGGCGATATCCCGGGGGCCGGTCAGCGCTTCCATGCCGGCATCGTTCGCCATGTTGCCGCCGGGCGCGAAGAAGCCGATTTTGTCCCGCCAGAGACTGCTGTCCTCGCCCGCGACCGCGGACATGAATTCCTTCTGGCTGATGGCGGAGAGCACCGCGCGGCGGATGGCCGGGTTGTCGAAGGGCGGCTGCGTGTGGTTGAAACGCAGCACGCCGACATTGCCGATCGGATCGAGCAGCTCGACATTCAGCGCCTTGTTGCCCTTCAGCTTCGGCAACAGGTCGACGATGGGCTGATCCCACCAGTCGATCTCACCCTGCTGAAGTGCGGCCGCCGCCGTCGCGGGATCCGGGATGACCTGCCACTCGACCCGGTCGAAATGCGCGACCTTCGGACCGGCGAGCAGGCTCGGCGTCCCCTCGGGGCGCGGCACATAGCCGTCGAAACGCGTGTAGACCAGACGCGCGCCGGGCACGTGCTGATCGGCCTGGAACTTGAACGGACCGGAGCCGATCAGCTCCTTGACCGGCGTGACGCTGTCCGTCTGTGCAAGACGCTCCGGCATGATGAAGGCAACGATGGCGCCCACTTTGCCGAGCGCTTCCGGCAGCAGCGGAAACGGCGACTTGAGACGCCAGCGCACGGTCTTGTCATCAGGCGCCGAGACCTCGTCGACCAGGTTGAAGAGCGAATTGCCGAACGCATCGCGCGAGGCCCAGCGTTTCAGGCTCGCCACCACGTCGCGTCCGCGCACGGGCTCACCGTCGTGGAATTTCAAGCCATCCCGCAACGTCATCGTCCAGAGCTTGCCGTCGTTCTCGACGGTATGGCCGGCGACCATCTGCGGCTGAACCTGGAATTTCTCATCCACGCCGTAGAGAGTATCCCAGATCAGGAAACCGTGGTTCCGGTTGACCAGGCCGGTGGTGATCATCGGATCGAGAATTGCGGCATCGGCCTGCGGTACGAAGCGCAGCACGCGCGAGGCTTGCGCGCGGGCCAGCCGCGGCATCGGCAAAGTCGAGCCCAAGGCGACGCCGAGACCGGCGCCCAGTGTGGATCGGAGCAGGTCTCGACGGCGCATGCTGTGGTCTCCTCAACGGGTTACGCGGATGGACGTTTCTCGGCAAGCTTCGCTTCGGCGCTGAACAAGGTCCGCCCGAAAAGGTCGAGCGCCTCGTCAACTCCGGCTTCGTCGATGATCAGCGGCGGACAGAACCCGATCGTGTCGCCCATCGCGCGGATGATCAGGCCGTTCTCGATCGCGAGCGCGTCGAACATCGCGCCGACCTTCAACGCGGGATCGAAGGCCTGCCGCGTCGCGGGGTCGGCGACGAGTTCGACCCCGATCATCAATCCCTCGCCGCGCACCTGCCCGACGATGCGCGAATCCCGCGCGATCTGCTCCAGCCCGGCGCGGAGCCGGCTGCCCATGCGGCGGACATGCGGGACCACATCCATCTCGTGATAGATCTTCAATGTCTCGAGCGCGATGGCCGCGCCGACCGGGTGTCCGGAATTGGTGAAGCCGTGGCCGAACAGCTCACCGCCCTTGTTGATCTCGCTGAGTGCATCCCGGATAGGACGTCCCAGCAACACCGCTGACATCGGGAAGTAGGACGAGGTGATGCCCTTGGCGAGCGCCACCATGTCCGGCTTCATGCCGACCGTCTCGCAGCCGAACCAGTTGCCGGTGCGGCCGAAGCCGCAGACCACCTCGTCGCCAAGCACCAGGATGTCGTGACGGCGGAGCACCGCCTCGATCGCAGCGAAATATCCCTTCGGCGGCACGACGATGCCGCCGCCGGCGTTGATCGGCTCGGCGATGAAGGCTGCGATCGTATCAGGCCCTTCGGCCATGATCAGCGCTTCGAGATCGGCGGCAAGGCGATCGACGAACGCCGCCTCGCTCTCGCCCGGCCTGGTGCCGCGATAGGCATCCGGGCAATGCGTGTGCAGGAAACCGTCGAGCGGGAGGCCGAATTCACGATGCATGCGCGGCAGGCCGCACATCGAGGCCGCAACGATCGTCGAGCCATGGAAACCGCGATCGCGGGCGATGATCTTCCGCTTCCCGGGCTTGCCGTGAACCGCGTGATACACCCAGGCAAGCTTCACCATCGTCTCGGTGGCTTCCGAGCCTGAGGTGGCGAAATAGGCCTGCGCATCCGGGATCGGCGAGATTTCGACCAGCTTCTCGGCAAGCTCGATCGTGTTATCCGGCGTCTTGTGATTGAAGCTGTGATAGAAGCCGAACTTGTCGTAGGCCGTCGCTGCTGCGGCCTTGAGCCGCGTCTCGGAAAAGCCGAGCGAGGTGCACCAGAGCCCGGCCATCGCTTCCAGATAACGCTTGCCGCTCGCGTCATAGACATGGACGCCCTCGCCGCGCGCCATGATCAGCGGTCCGATTTCTGCATGACGCTGTGGGTTGGTCTGCGAGTGCAGATGGAACGCGATGTCGCGCGCCTCGGCTGAATTGGGCTTGCTGTCGAACACGCGCGCAGCCTCCATCGTCCCACCGACGGAGCATTCCCAACCCCGGTCGCGTGCGAAACTGGTCAGTCCAAATTGGTCTGACCAGCTTGGCTTTCGTGCGGCAGCTTGTCAAACTCAAATAAAGAGCTGATGAGCACGAAGATGTTGCACGATCCCCCGTCTAAGCCTGAACGCAGCTTCGAGATCGTCGCCCGGCGCATTGCTGCGATGATCCAGGCGAGTTACCGGATCGGCCAGCGCCTGCCGGCAGAGCGCGATCTCGCGAAGGCCTTTGGCGTGTCGCGGCCGACGGTGCGCGAGGCCATCCTGTCGCTGGCGATGGCCGGCATGCTGAAGGTACGCAGCAACAGCGGCGTCTATGTGATCAGTCGTCAGGAAGCACCCGACGTGCACGCGCTCGAAGGTTTCGGGCCGTTCGAGAACCTGGAAGCGCGCCAGCTCATCGAGCCGCAGATCGCCGCGATCGCGGCGCAGCGCGGCACCGAAGCCACCTTCGCGCAGCTCGCCGAAGCGCTCGCCATGATGCGCTGGGAACATGCGCAGGGACGCGAGGCCGACACGTCGGATCACCGTTTCCACATGGCGCTGGCCGAGGCGACGGGGAACGGCGCGCTGGTGCAGATCAGCGACTCGCTGTGGCGCGCGCAAACCGAGTCCGGCATCTGGCAGGAAAATCACAACCACATGCAGATGGAGGACTATCGTCCCATGTGGCGCAGGGATCACGAGGCCATCTTCGAAGCCGTTCAAGCGAGGAACCCACGCAAGGCGAGCCTCGCCATGACGCGTCACCTCACCAACATCAGGGATGCGCTGATGGAGGCTTCGAATGCCAGATCGATGGCCACGACCAAGGCGCCCGCGAATCCTCCCAAGAAGGCCAGATGAAACTTTTTGCGGTTGAAGCAAGTTTTCGCAAACCCTGTGCTGCGCGACCGCAAGAGCAACATCATCGAGTCAAAATGCCGCCGCATTGCTGATCGAGCTTGGCACAGTCGATATTCGCCGCGTGGGGACAAATCGCGGCGGATACTCGCAAGGGGTGTTCCGAGTAAAAACAATTGGCCGTCGGGTGCGCTAGCCGCGCAACGATGAGTCACGCCCAAGTCTAGGGAGAAAAGGCATGAAGGAAGCCACCAAGGGGGCGGCCTCGGGAGCGCTCGCGCATATGCTGGCGGTGACGGCGATGCTCGTCATCGCCAGCATCTTGTTCTACGGGCGCTAGTAAGAGTTGTAAGCGTTGTAAGAGTTTTCGTCGTTCCGGGGTGGCCCTCGCACAGGCCAGGCCCAGAATACCCGTTCCAGGCTCGGTCTTCCGGACCGCCCCCGAATGACGAAATCCCGCTATTTGCTTTTGGTGAAGAACGGCACGAGCTTCCCGGCGAACGGCTTGAAGCTCGCATTGACCTCGTCGCCGATGGCGAGGTCGGTCTCGCCGTGGGCCATCATGCGAAAACCCTCGGCACAATCGACCAGCAGGATGTTGTAGGGCACGTGCGCGCGCGTCTCGGGCGTGGCGGCGCGGCAGACCAGCGAGGTCGCGTAGACCCTGCCCTTGCCGCTGGCGCGCTGCTCGGATGGGCCGGACCCTCCGCAGGCCGCGCAGAAAGCGCGAGGGAAATACTGCACATGACCGCATGCGCCGCAGGTCTGAAAGGTGATGGCCCGTTCGCCCGTGGTCCAGTCGGCCAGACGCTCGCTCATCGCACCCGCTCCAGGAACATGCTGACATGGGACGACAGCACGCCGCCGTCGCCGTGCAGGAGTGCGATCGAGGCATCGCGCACTTGGCGATTCGCCGCCCGCCCCGTCATCTGCAAATGCGCCTCGACCAGATGCGCCATCGCACCGCCGACGCCGCAATGGCCGTAGCTGAGCAGACCGCCATGGGTGTTGAGCGGCATCGCGCCGTCGCGGCCATAATGGCCAGAGCGTACGCGGGCCGCCGCCTCGCCGCGACCGGCAAGGCCGAGGTCCTCCAGCAGCATCGCGAGCGTGATCGTAAAACTGTCGTAGATCGCGGCGTAGCGCACGTCGGAGATCGCAAGGCCGGTGGCCTCCCTGGCGCGCGCGATCGAGATTTCGGCGCCGAGCTCGCTCAAGCCGGGCGCGGCCGTGACGTGCTGATGGGTGTGGGCCTGCGCGCAGCCGCGAATGCGCACGCCGGCCTCGCCCGTCCGCTCGCGGCTGATGACGAAGGCCGCGCCGCCGTCCGACACCGGGCAGCAGTCGAGCAATTTGAGCGGCATCGCCACCGGCTTCGAGGCCATGACGTCCGCGACCGTGATGGGATCTCGGAATTGCGCGCCGGGATGGGTGCAGGCGTGGGCCCGCATCAGCACCGCGAATTCGGCGAGGTCCTCTTCGGTCACGCCATATTCGTGCATGTACCTGTTAGCAACGAGGCCGTAATAGGCGGGAATGGTCGGGCCGAGCGGCACCTCGTAATCGGGATGGCCGACCTGCGCCAGCGCCTGGATCGAGGCATCGCGGCTCTGTCCCGTGAGGCGGTTCTCGCCGGCGACGACGAGCACATTGCGCGCGACGCCGGCCTCAACGAGATGATGCGCGAGCATCGTCATCGCCAGCCCCGTGGCGCCGCCGACCTGCACGGCGTGGGCGTAGCTCGGGCGGATACCAAAGTGCTCGGCGAACACGGTCGCCAGCATGATGCGCGGCGAGACGGTGGAGTAGCCGCAGAGGACGCCGTCGATCTCGGCACGCTTCAGCCCGGCATCGTCGAGCGCGGCTTGCGCGGCCCTGCTCATCAGGTCGAGCGAGGATGAGCCTTCGTGCTTGCCGTACGGCGTGAGGCCGACGCCGGTGATGAAGCTCATGCTCTCTCCTCCCCGTCATTCCGGGGCGCGCCTTCTTTAGGCGCGAGCCCCGGTGCGCAATTGCGCACCTGAGAATCCATACTCCCGATGGTGGTTATGGATTCCGGGCTCGCGACTTCGTCGCGCCCCGGAATGACGGATGAGAGGGTTTGCGCCATCGCTTCCTCCTCTATTCCGGCGCGGAGCGCGTCACGCCGTCGCGGACCATGGCTGCGATCTCGTCGGCGGAATAGCCGATCTCCTTCAGTATCTCCGCGCCGTGCTCGTTGAGACGCGGCGCAAGCCTGGTGGTCTCGGCCTCGGTCTCCGACCAGCTCGCCATCACCTTCATGCTGCGGATCGGGCCCTCGGTGGGATGGTTCACGACCGGGAAGAAGCCGGTCGCCTCGAGATGCTCGTCGTGCAGCATCGAGGCGAGGTCGTGCATCGGCATGACCGGCACGTCGGCCTTGGTCAGCAGGTCGATCCATTCGGCTGTCGTGCGCGTCTCGAAGATGCGGGCGAGCTCGGCATAGACGACGTCGATATTATTGGCGCGGCCGGCGAAGGTCGCGAATTTGGGGTCGGCGCGCAGATCGTCGCGACCCGTCGCCTTGAAGAAGTTTTCCCACTGCTTGTCATTGTAGACGATGACACTGAGATAGCCGTCCGACGTCTTGTAGGGCCTGCGGTCGCGCGAGAGGTGGCGGGCATAGCCGCCCTTGTCGAGCGGCGGCTCGAAGGTGAGCCCGCCCATGTGGTCGCCCATGACGAAGCCGGCCATGGTCTCGAACATCGGGATGTCGACGCGCTGGCCGCGCCCGGTGCGGTCGCGGTGCACGAGGCTGGCGCAGATCGCGCCGACGGCAGTGAGGCCGACGATGCGGTCGACCAGCGCGTTGGGCACGTAGCGCGGCACGCCGTCGCCCGTCTGCGCCATCAGCGCCGGCAGCGCGGTGGCACCCTGGATCAGATCGTCATAGGCGGGTTTGGCCGCATAGGGCCCGTCCTGGCCGAAGCCGAACACGCCGGCATAAACGAGGCGCGGATTGATCTCCGAGACGACGTCATAGCCGAGCTGGAGCCGCGCCATCGCCTGCGGGCGGACGTTGTAGACGAGAACGTCGGCGTCCCGGAGCAGGCGCAGCACGGCATCGCGCCCCGAAGGCTTCTTCAGATCGAGGCAGATCGAACGCTTGCTGCGGTTGGTGTTGAGAAACACCGGGCCCATGCCGGCGTGGCGCATCGGGCCGATCAGGCGGGTGACGTCGCCGTCCAGCGACTCCACCTTGATCACGTCGGCACCGTAGTCGCCGAGCATCTGGGTCGCATAGGGCCCCATCAGCACGGTGGTCATGTCGACGACCTTGATGCCCTTCAGCGGCCCCATTCGTTCGCTCCCGATTGCGCGGGCTCGGCTCAGCCCGCGATTTCGGTCCAGCTAACGGCAGCGACGCCGCGCGCGCAAGGGCGGCCGGCGTATGGCTGCATGCGTGGTGGCGCGGCCGCTATTTCTTCTCGCGGGATTCCCGGATCTTCAGCAGCCGGTCGAGCTCTTCGTTCTGCTGGCTGATCCGGTCCGCGATGCGCGACTCGTTCTGCTCGCCGGAAGCGGCCGCGGCCTGCTCGATGAGCTGCCTGATATTGTCCTCGAGGATCGCGATGCGATCGTTGAGTGCGTCCATCGACAGCGAGTCTTCGTAGTCATTGCTCATGATGCATTCCCTGCAAATCAATCAAGAGCTTTAAGGGGCCCGGGCGGGGCCACCATGATCTAGCGCAATAAAGAAAGAAGGTGGGCACCGCGCTTCGCGCCTTTGCCCACCCTACAAGCCTTACTTCAGCGGCTCCAGCACGGAGACGTAGTTGGCAACCGCTGCACCGCCCATGTTGAAGATGCCGCCGAGTTTTGCATTTTTGAGCTGCATGCCCTCGGGCGCCTGACCCGCAAGCTGCATCGCGGTCATCACGTGCATGGAAACGCCGGTGGCACCGATCGGGTGGCCCTTGGCCTTCAACCCGCCGGACGGATTGACCGGCAGCTTGCCGTCCTTGAGCGTCCAGCCTTCCTTGATGGCGCGGGCGCCCTGCCCCTTCGGCGTCAGGCCCATCGCTTCGTATTCGATCAGCTCGGCGACGGTGAAGCAGTCATGGGTCTCGACGAAGGAGAGATCGGTGAGCGCGACGCCCGCCTTCTCCAGCGCCCGTTGCCAGGCGACCGTGCAGCCCTCGAACTGGAGGATGTCGCGCTTGGACATGGGCAAAAAGTCCTGGGCGTGCGCGGTGGCGCGGAAACCGATCGACTTGCTCATGCCCTTGGCGGTTTCGGCGTCGGCCAGAATCAGCGCCGCGGCGCCGTCGGAGACGAGCGAGCAATCGGTGCGCTTCAGGGGGCCGGCGACGTAAGGGTTCTTCTCGCTCTCGGCGCGGCAGAACTCGAAGCCAAAATCCTTGCGCATCTGCGCGAAGGGATTGGCGACGCCGTTCTTGTGGTTCTTGGCCGCGATCAGCGCCAGCGCATCGGACTGGTCGCCGTATTTCTGGAAGTAGGAGCTGGCAATCTTGCCGAACACGCCGGCAAAGCCGCCCACCGTGTCGCCGTCCTCGGGCAGGTAGGACGCCTTGAGCAGGTTCTTGCCGATCTCCGGCCCCGGCGTGCGGGTCATCTGCTCGACGCCGACGACGAGCACGATCCTGGCCGCACCTGCGGCAATCGCGCGCAGGCCTTGGTGCACCGCGGCAGAGCCGGTCGCACAGGCGTTCTCGACGCGGGTTGCCGGCTTGAAACGCAGCTTCGGGTCGGCCTGGAGCACCAGGGAAGCGGTGAAATCCTGCGGCGAGAAGCCGGCGTTGAAATGACCCAGCACGATCTCGTCGACGTCGCCGGCCGAAATGCCGGCATCCGCCAGCGCCTCATTGGCCACGCGGACGACGAGGCTTTCGACGGTCTCGGTGTCAAACTTGCCGAACGGCGTATGCGCCCATCCGACGATGCTGGCAGTCATGGTCTTTTCTCCCTGGAAGCTCTCCCCTGAGCTATGTCTTAGCCTAGGGATGGCAAGACTTCACGCGCCTTTCAGGGCCTTGAGGGTGCGCTGGCAGATGGCAGTTATGCCGGCCCAGTTCCCCGCCTTGATCTCCGCGGTCGGGCACAGCCAGGATCCGCCGACCGCGACCACGTTGGGCTCCGCCAGCCAGGTCGCCGCATTGGCCTCGCCCACCCCGCCGGTCGGGCAGAACCGCACGTTGGGGAATGGCCCGCCGAGCGCGCGCAGGCCCTTGATGCCGCCGGCCTGCTCGGCCGGGAAGAATTTTGCGACGTCGAAGCCGTAGGACAGCGCCATCATCAGCTCGGACGCCGTGGCAATGCCCGGCACAAACGGCAACGAGCTATCGGTGGCGGCCTTCAACAGGTCCGGGGTCAGGCCCGGGCTGATGCCGAACGCGACGCCGAGCTTCTCCACACGGGTGAAGTCGGCCGGATTGAGAATCGTGCCGATGCCGACGACCGCCTCGGGTACCTCGGCCATCATCGCCCTCGCCGCCTCGATCGCAACGGGGGTGCGCAGGGTCACCTCCAGCGTGCGGACGCCGCCCGCAACCAGCGCACGGGCCAGCGGTACAGCATCCTGGATGCGCTCGATGGTGAGGACGGGAATAACGGTCGCAGCCTTGAATAGCGCGACGAGCTGGTTCTGTTGGGCAGTCGTGGTCATCTTGGCCTTCGTTTCACTTGGTCGCTTGGCGCGTAGCCGCCGGCCGGTGCCGCTTCTTCGGCGGCATGGCATAGCCCGGAATGATGGCGCCGGCATAGCAGATCACGAGGCTGGCGAGGCGATGACCGGCCTGGGCCGCCTCGACCGGCTCGGAACCGGCGAGCCGGGCTGCGATATAGGCCGCGGCAAAGCTGTCGCCGGCGGCCGTGGTGTCCACCACGGGCTTGGTCATGGGCTCGGCACGGACCTCGCTGGTCCCGCCCGGAAAGCGCAGCAGACTGACCGGCTCGGCGAGCCGGAACACCAGCTCGGGGCTCGGGATGCGCGCCATCAGCTGGTCGTGGCTCTCGCCGGGATAGAGCGCGAGCAGATCCTCGGTCGAGGTCAGCACGATGTCGGCGGTCGCAAACGCCGCGGCAAAGGCCTCGCGCGCGACATCGCGATCGGGCCATCCCCGCGCGCGAAAATTGGTGTCGAACACGAAGCGGGTGCCGAGCAGGCGCGCGCGCTTGATCGCCGCGAACAGGCGCTCGCGGCCAGGGGCGTCGTAGATCGAGAGCGTGATCGCGGAGAGATAGACGATGTCGTAGCTCATCAGCGAGTTGAGCAGCTCGTCCGTCTCCGGCAGGCTCATCAGCTGGCGGGCGGCCGCGCTGTCGCGCCAGTGGAAGAACTGGCGCTCGCCCTTCGCATCCGTCTGGATCATGTAGAGGCCGGGCAGCTTGCCCGGCAACCTTACGACGCGCCGCGTGCCGACGCCCTCCGCGGTCCAGGCCGCGATCATCTCATCGCTCAAGGCATCGTCGCCGAGCGCGGTGAGGTAATCGACGTTGACCTCGAGCCGCGCCAGATAGACCGCGGTGTTGAGGGTGTCACCGCCGAAGCCGCGCGAATAGAGACCGCCGCCCTGCCCGGCGGACTGTCCGGCAGATTGTCCCGCGGAATGTCCACCTTGGGCCTGCCGGAGCTCGACCATGCATTCGCCGATGCAAGCAACGCTCGCCATCATCAGATCCACGCTGTTCATCGATTGCGTCAGGCGACGAAATTGCCGCCGAGCTCGTCTTCGATGTGAATGCGGATGATATCGTCGAAATTCTTCTCGGCAGTGGTGAAGCCGAGCTCGAGCGACCGCTTTGCGTTGAAGTTGCGCGGCCAGCCGCCGACGATGCCGACGATGAAGGGATCGGGCTCCCGCTTGATGCGGGCTGCGACCTTTTCGCCGGCAACGCGCTTCAAGGCGGCGATCTGCTCGCCGACGGTCGCCGACAGGCCCGGCATGGTCAGGTTGCGGCGCGGGCCGACGGTGGCGAGGTCCATGGTGCCGGCGTGGAGCAGGAAGCCGACCGCCGAACGCGGCGTCGCGTGCCAGTGGCGGACGTCCTCGGACACCGGGAGGATCGCTTCCTTGCCGGCCAGCGGCTCACGCAGGATGTTGGAGAAGAAGCCCGATGCCGCCTTGTTGGGCAGGCCGGGCCGGATGCAGATGGTCGGCAGGCGGATGCCGATGCCATCGAGGAAGCCGCGGCGGGAATAGTCGGCGAGCAGCAGCTCGCCGATCGCCTTCTGGGTGCCGTAGCTGAGCAGCGGGGTGTGGAAGAACTCGTCGCCGATCGCGTCCGGGAACGGGGCGCCGAACACCGCGATCGACGAGGTGAACACCACGCGCGGCTTGTAGCCGCCGCCGACGAGGCGGATCGCGTCGAGCAGCATTCGCGTGCCGTCGAGATTGATGCGGTAGCCCTTGTCGAAATCGAGTTCGGCCTCGCCCGAGACGATCGCGGCGAGATGGAAGATCGCATCCGGGCGTCCGGCGATCAGCTTTTCGGCAGCCCCCGGCACGGCGAAATCGCCCGACACCGTCTCGACCGGGAAACCGGCCTTCTCCGGCTTCTTGGGCTCGACCACGTCGTGCATGGTCAGCTTGGTGATCTCGCTCTTGCCGAGCCGGCCGTCGCGCAGCAGCCGTTCACAGAATTTACGGCCGACCATGCCGGCGGCGCCCAGAACCAGAATGTGCAAGAGCTTAACTCCTTCTTATTGGCCGGACCGCGCCGCTCCTGACGCGCCCTCGGCAAGCCCCGCGATCATTCCTTCACGGCGCCGGTCATCGCCGACACATAATGCTCCACGAAGAAGGCGTAAAGGATGACGAGCGGCAGCGAGCCGGCCAGCGCCCCCGCCATCAGCGAACCCCAACGGTAGATGTCACCATCCACGAACTCGTTGACGATCGCGACCGGCACCGTCTTGTTGCTGGTCGATTGCAGGAAGGTCAGTGCGTAGATGAACTCGTTCCAGCACAGCGTGAAACAGAAGATGAAGGCCGAGATGAGGCCGGGGATTGCGAGCGGCACGACGATCTTGATCAGGATCTGCCAGCGGCTCGCGCCGTCGATCAGCGCGCATTCCTCGAGCTCGAAGGGGATGGTCTTGAAATAGCCCATCAACAGCCAGGTCGAGAACGGGATCAGGATCGTCGGATAGGTCAGGATCAGCGCCAGCGGCGAGTCGAAAAGGCCGTACTGATACACGACGGTGGCGAGCGGAATGAACAGGATCGAAGGCGGCACGAGATAGGCAAGGAAGATCAGCCCTCCGACGAGGTTGGCGCCCTTGTAACGCAGCCGCACGATGGCGTAGGCCGCAAACACCGATGCGACGATCGAGAGCACCGTGGCGCAGATCGCCACGTACATCGTGTTCCAGAGCCAGTGCGGATAGTAGCTCTCGAACAGCAGCTTGTAGAAGTGCTTGAAGGTCGGATTCCAGGTCCAGAACGGATTGAACTTGTCGAGATCGAGCAGCTGCTCGTCCGGCTTCACCGAAGTCAGCGCCATCCAGTAGAACGGGAACAGCAGGACCACGACGATGATCGTGAGCGGCAGATAGAGCGTCACCATGCGCCGCGGCACGGACTGGAGATAGCTCATGCCCTCGCTGTTATCGGCGCGCGCCGGCGTCGATAGCACGGACTTGAGATCGACTTTCGAGGCAGGAAGATCAGTCATTGCTTTCTCCCTGTTGCCACTTGCGACGCTGCAGGCCGAACCACGAGACCATGATCGCGGCAAGCAGGAATGGAATCATGGCGCTCGAGATCGCGGCGCCCTCGCCGAGTTGCCCTGCGATGATCGCGCGCTGATAGGACAGCGTCGCCATCAGGTGGGTTGCGTTGACCGGGCCGCCGCGCGTCATCGCCCAGATCAGCTGGAAGTCGGTGAAGGTGAACAGCACCGAGAAAGTCATCACCACCGCAATGATCGGCGTCAGCAGCGGATAGGTAATGAAGCGGAAATTCTGCCAGCGCGTGGCGCCGTCCAGGGTCGCTGCTTCATAGAGCGAGGGCGATACCGTCTGCAGGCCGGCGAGCAGCGTGATCGCCACGAACGGCACTCCGCGCCAGATATTGGCGAAGATAACGCAGATCCTCGCCCAGGTGGTATCCCCGAGGAAATTGATGTTCTGGCTGATCAGCCCGAGATGCCGCAACGACCATGAGATGATGGAAAACTGAGAGTCGAATATCCACCAGAACGCCAGCGCGGAGAGCACCGTGGGCACGATGAACGGGATCAGTACGGCTGCGCGCAGCATCGCCTTGAACGGCATGTGTTCGTTCAGGAGCAGCGCGAGATAGAGCCCGACCGCGAATTTAACGGCGCTGGCGACGAAGGTGTAGAGCAGCGTGTTGAACACCGACAGCCAGAAGATGGAATCGTCCCAGAGCCATTCGTAGTTCTCGGTGCCGATGAAGTGCCCGACGCGGCCGATGCGGGTATCGGTGAAGGACAGCCAGATCCCGAGCCCGAGCGGATAGGCCAGGAAGAAGATCAGGAATGCCATGGCCGGCACCATGAACCAGAAACCGAGCCAGTTGCGGTTGTGCTTGAGCTGGTCCCAGGCGCGTGCCTTTTGAATCTGCGGCTTGGCGCGGGGAGCAACTGCGATATCGGCCATGCTCGGATCCCTGATCGGAGTGTTGACGAGTGGGTGGCCGGCGAGACCACCCACTCCGCGACGGTTAACGATAGATGCGCTTCAACTGGCGCTCGGCTTCCGCCATTGAGCCCTTCACATCCTTAGTGCCGGTGCAATAGTTGGCGAACATGTCGACGACGATGAAGTCGGCGATTGCGGTTGCCGCCTTCTCGCCCACAGTGCCGATGCCCGAGGCCGGCAACGTACGCTTGGACGCCTGCGCAAACACGGCGTTCTTGGGATCCGCGGTCCAGACCGGGGCCGTCTCATAGGCGTTCAAGGTCTGCGTCAAATAGCCTTGCGCACCGCTCAACCACTTCTCGTAGTTCTCCTTCTCCAGCATGAAGGCGATGAAGGCCTTCGCTGCGTTCGGATATTTGGTGAAGTTGAACGCGAGGATGGGCAGCGCAAGCTGCAATTCGGTCGGCTTGCCGATCGGACCCACCGGCCACAGGGCGTGATAGGTGTCCTCAGTCAGCTCCTTCTTGGTCGGATCGGTCTTGGCCCCCACGTAGATCGAGATGCCGTTGGCCGTACAATAGAGTTCGCCAGCCAGGTACGCCTTGTTGTTGGAGGAGTCGTTCCACGACGGCGTGCCCGGGATGAAGGTCTCGTAAAGCGCCTTGCAATACTCCAGCGCCTTCGCCGTCTCCGGCGAATTGATGATGACCTTGTCGTTCTGGTCGACCGTGTAAGCGCCGTGGCCCCAGAGGACCCAGTGCAGCCATGAGTTGCCGTCGCCGCTGGCATGGCCGAGGGCAAAGCCGGCCGGCGTGTTGTTTGCCTTCAGTGCCTTGCACATCTCGAGGAAGCCGGGGAAGTCCTTCGGGAATTCCTTGAAGCCGGCCTTGTCCGTCGCCGACTTGCGGTACGTCATGTAGCCGCCGTTGGTCGCAACCGGGATTCCCAACCAGTCGTCACCGAGCTTGCAGGTCTTGGCTGCCGCATCGGTCCATCCGCCGTACTTCTTGCCGAGATAATCGGCGACGTCGTTCATCTTGAGGACCTTGGTCGGGAACAGCTGCGGCAGCGTGTGCAGGCCCCAGGCCAGATCGAGACCCGAGCCGGTGTTGGCGGCAACCGATGCCTTCGGCTGCACGTCCTCGAAGGACTCGCTGAACACGTTCATCTCGGTGCCGGTCGCAGTCTTGAACGCCGCGACCATGGCGTTGAATGCTTCGTCTTCCTGCGGCACGAAACGCTTCCAGCGCATCACCGTCAGCTTGGCGCCCGGCTCGGCCTTCCACGGCGAGTCCGCCGCCCAAGCCCTTGCGAAGTCGAACAGTGCCGGCCCGGTCAGTGCGCCGGTGGCAGCCAGCGCGGTTCCGCCTTGGAGCAGAGCCCGGCGGGTAAAGTCTTGCATGTCGTCCTCCCTGTGATGCTTTTTTGTAGTCTTTTGCAGTCTGCCTTATTCAGCTTGCATTACGCATTGAGCCGTTTCCCCGTGGCCTCGTCGAACAGGTGAACCACCGACGGATCGGGCCTCAGCCGGACCTTGTCGCCCGGGTTGAACTGGTGACGCTCGCGGAAAACGGCGACGACCTGCTCGCCGCCGAGCTTGGCGAAGACCTGGGTTTCCGAGCCGGTCGGCTCGACCACGACGATCTCGGCCTCAGCGCCATCGTCGGCGATGGTGAAATGCTCGGGCCGGACACCAAAGACCACGGGACGGCCGTCGGCCCCCTCCGGCGCGTTCCTGAGCGGCAGCTTGACACCGTTCGGCCCTTCGAAGGTCGCAGTGCCGTTGACGCGGACATGCCCCTTCAGGAAGTTCATGGCCGGCGAGCCGATGAAGCCGGCGACGAACTGGTTTTCAGGCTTGTCGTAGAGCTCGAGCGGCGTGCCCATCTGCTCGACGATGCCGTCATGCATGACGACGATCTTGTCGGCCATAGTCATGGCCTCGATCTGGTCGTGGGTGACGTAGACGGTCGTGGTCTTCAGCCGCTGGTGCAGCTCCTTGATCTCGGTGCGCATGGCGACGCGCAACTTGGCGTCGAGGTTCGACAAGGGCTCGTCGAACAGGAAGACCTGCGGATCGCGCACGATGGCGCGGCCCATGGCGACGCGCTGACGCTGGCCGCCGGAGAGCTGGCGCGGATAGCGCTCGAGCAGCGGCGACAACGCGAGGATCTCGGCGGCGCGCTTGACGCGCTTGTTGATCTCGTCGGAACTCGCGTTCCGCAGCTTCAGCGAGAAGCCCATATTCTCGCCAACGGTCATATGCGGATAGAGCGCGTAGTTCTGGAACACCATCGCAATGTCCCGCTCCTTGGGCTGGACATTATTGACGACGCGGTCGCCGATCGAGATCGTGCCGGAGGTGATGTTCTCGAGGCCTGCGAGCATGCGCAGAAGCGTCGACTTGCCGCAGCCGGAGGGGCCCACCAGAACGACGAACTGGCCGTCCTCGATCGGGATCGAGACGCCGTGCAGGACTTCAAAGTTGCCGAACGATTTCCGCACGTCGCGGATTTGCACAGACGACATCTAGCTCCCTCCTCGAAAGTCCACGGCGCCTCGCGCCGCGACCGTCTTGTTTTTTTTCTGAACTTCGCCGAACGAAGCCCGGTCTTAACAGGCGACATTGTCGGCAGTTTGTGCGGTTTTGGCAATTTGTCTTTGGTTAGTCGTTGCTGGTAGCGCTGTCAACGTTCCTTTGTTTGCGGCAGTGACTGTGTTAAGAGCAGCAATGGGTCGAAAACGCACCAAGTCAGGCAAAATCCGGCTGGCGGAAGTCGCCGAGCTTGCCGGCGTCAGCCCGATCACGGCGTCCCGCTTCTTCCGTAACCCCGAAGCGCTCTCAGTCGCCAAGCGGACGCGGGTCGAGAGCGCGGCCAAGGAGCTCGGCTATGTGCCGAACCTGGCGGCACGCGCGCTCGCCTCGCAACGCACCGAGGTTATCGGTGTCTTGATTCCGTCACTGACCAACAACGTGTTTTCCGACGTGCTGCGCGGCATCTATGACGCCTCCGAAGGCGGCCGTTACTCGATCCAGCTGTCCAACACACGCTACAGCATCCTCCAGGAGGAGAAGCTGCTGCGCCTGTTTCTTGCGCAGAAGCCTGCCGGGCTGATCGTCACCGGCATCGACCAGACCGCGGAATCGCGCGCGATGCTGGAGGCGGCCGACTGTCCGATCGTGCAGATCATGGAGATCGGGCCCAATCCGGTCGACATGATGATCGGCTTTTCCCACTATGAGGCAGCACGCGCGGCGGTTGCCCACCTGTTCGCGCAAGGTCACCGCAAGATCGGATTCGTCGGCGCGCGCATGGACCCGCGGGTGCAGCGGCGGCTGGACGGATATGTCTCGGCCATGAAGGACGCCTCCCTGTTCGAGCAACGCCTCGTCGTCACGACCGCCACGCCGACGTCGGTGACGCTCGGCGGCGCCCTGTTCACCGATCTCCTGGCACGCGAGCCCGACCTCGATGCGGTGTTCTGCGCCAACGACGACCTCGCGCTCGGCGTGCTGTTCGAATGCCGGCGCCGCGAGATCGGCGTCCCCGAGCAGATCGCGATCGTCGGCTTCAGCGACCTCGAATTCATGGCCTCCGCCGTCCCCACCCTGACCAGCGTGCGCACCAACCGCTACGAGATGGGCAAGACAGCCGCCACCATGCTGATCGAGGCGATCGACGGACGGCGCCCGGAGCAGCCGGTGCTCGATCTCGGCTTCAAGGTGATCGAGCGGCAAAGCTCGTCGGCGCGGCGTCCGGACGGCAGGCCGGCTGCGTCAGGCGCGGGCACTGCGAACAAAATGGTAGCGTTACCAAGTAGCCATGACTAGTATCGGATTTGTGAGGAAACGACCCGCCAGCGGGAAGGCAGGTCATCGCTAGCGCCGCTGGGCATCGCACAAGCCGACACCCCAAGACCGACGCCAGTGCGTTTGCATTGCAGGAGAACCCAATGACAAAAAAGCCAACCAATGGGCACGCGCCCGCCGGTAACGGCGCCCGTCGCCACCTTCGCTCGCAGGAATGGTTCAACAACCCGCATAACCCGGGCATGACGGCGCTCTATATGGAGCGCTATCTGAACTATGGCCTCACCCGCGCCGAGCTGCAGTCCGGCAAGCCGATCATCGGCATCGCCCAGACCGGCAACGACCTCTCCCCTTGCAACCGCCACCATATCGAGCTCGCCCACCGCGTCCGCGAGGGCATCCGCGAGGCCGGCGGCATCGCGATGGAATTCCCGACCCATCCCATACAGGAGACCGGCAAGCGCCCGACCGCGGCGCTCGACCGCAACCTCGCCTATCTCGGCCTCGTCGAAATCCTTTACGGCTATCCGCTCGACGGCGTGGTGCTGACCACCGGCTGCGACAAGACCACGCCCGCCTGCATGATGGCGGCGGCGACCGTGAACCTGCCCGCGATCGTGCTGTCGGGCGGCCCGATGCTGAACGGCTGGCATGCCGGCGAACGGACCGGCTCCGGCACCATCGTCTGGAAGTCGCGCGAGCGGCTTGCCGCCGGCGAGATCGACTATGAAGAGTTCATGGAGATCGTGGCGTCCTCGGCGCCCTCGGTCGGCCATTGCAACACCATGGGCACCGCCTCGACCATGAACGGGCTGGCCGAAGCGCTCGGCTTCTCGCTGCCGGGCTGTGCGGCGATCCCCGCCCCCTATCGCGAGCGCGGCCAGATCGCCTACGAGACCGGAAAGCGCATCGTCGAGATGGTCTGGGAGGACCTCAAGCCCTCGGACATCCTGACCCGCAAGGCGTTCGAGAACTGCATCGTGATCAATTCGGCGATCGGCGGCTCGACCAACGCACCGATCCACATCAACGCGCTGGCGCGCCACATCGGCGTCGAGCTCTCGATCGACGACTGGCAGAAGGTCGGCCACGACGTGCCGCTGCTGGTCAACATGCAGCCGGCCGGCTTCTATCTCGGCGAGGAATTCCACCGCGCCGGCGGCGTGCCGGCCGTGGTGCGCGAACTGATGAAGCACAAGCGCATCCACGAAGACGCGGTCACCGTGAACGGTCGCGGCATCGGCGAGAACTGCGCCAATGCGCCCACGCCCGACAACGACGTGATCTGGTCCTACGACAAGCCGCTGGTGAAGGACGCCGGCTTCCTGGTGCTGAAGGGCAATCTGTTCGATTCCGCGATCATGAAGACCAGCGTGATCTCCAAGGAATTCCGCGACCGCTATCTCAGCAAGCCTGGGGATCTCAACGCCTTCGAGGGCCGCGCCATCGTGTTCGAGGGTCCGGAGGATTATCACGCGCGGATCGACGATGCCTCCCTCGACATCGACGAGCGCTGCGTGCTGTTCATCCGCGGCACCGGCCCGATCGGCTATCCCGGCGGCGCCGAGGTCGTGAACATGCAGCCGCCGGCGGCGCTGATCAAACGCGGCATCCTGTCCCTGCCCTGCATTGGCGACGGCCGCCAGTCCGGTACCTCGGGCTCGCCGTCGATCCTGAATGCCTCGCCGGAAGCAGCCGCCAATGGCGGCCTCGCGATCCTCAAGACCGGTGACAAGGTCCGCATCGACCTCAACAAGGGCAGCGCCAACATCCTGATCTCGGACGACGAGCTGAAGAAGCGCCACGCCGAGCTCAAGGCCAATGGCGGCTTCAAGCATCCGCCGAACCAGACGCCGTGGCAGGAGATCTACCGCAACACCGTCGGCCAGCAGTCGACCGGCGCCTGCATGGAGCTCGCCACGCGCTACCAGAACGTCGCCGGCACCTTTGGAGTGGCGCGGGATAATCACTGACACTGTCATTCCGGGGCGCGACGAAGTCGCGAGCCCGGAATCCATTGATCAACCGACGCTGTGGCCCGATGGATTCCGGGTTCGCGCCAAGAGGCGCGCCCCGGAATGACGACAAAAAATTCAAAGGAGAACAAAAAAATGGCAGACCGCCTCAAGGGAAAGCGCGCCGTCATCACGGCTGCGGCAGCAGGCATCGGGCGCGCATGCGCCATCGCATTCGCGCGTGAAGGCGCGACCGTGATCGCGACCGACATCAACGAGAGCGGCATCGCGGGCCTTGCCAAGGAAGGCATCGCCGAAACCGCAAAGCTCGACGTGCGCAACACCGCCGACGTCAATGCTTTTGCAAAACGAGTCGGCAAGATCGACATCCTGCTCAATGCGGCCGGCTTCGTGCACCACGGCACCATCCTGGAATGCTCGGAAGAGGATTTCGACTTTTCGTTCGACCTCAACGTCAAGTCGATGCACCGGACCATCAGGGCCTTCCTGCCGGACATGCTCGCGGGCGGCGGTGGCAGCATCGTCAACATCTCGTCCTGCGCCGCGCTGCGGCCGCCCGCCAACCGCTATGTCTACAGCGCGTCGAAGGCTGCGGTGTCGCTGCTGACCCGCGCGGTCGCGCTCGACTTCATCACCAAGGGCATCCGCTGCAACAGCATCTGCCCGGGCACCGTTGAGACGCCCTCGATGCTCGACCGCGCCGCCGCGCAAGGACCGCAGGGCAAGGAGATGTTCATCTCCCGCCAGAAGATGGGCCGGCTCGGCACCGCCGACGAGATCGCCTCCATGGCGGTCTATCTCGGCAGCGACGAGAGCGCGTTCACCACCGGCGTCGACCTCGTCGTCGACGGCGGCTACATGCTCTGATCACGTCTCGTCCCGAGGAGGCGCGACAAGCGCCGTCTCGAGGGACGGGCCACGGGCTCCATGGGTCGAGACGCGCGCCAAGCGCGCGCTCCTCACCGTGAGGGACAGATAGAGGGATTTTTCGATGAACAAGATCGACCTCAACGGCCGCGTCGCCATCGTCACCGGCGGCGCACAGGGCTTTGGCCGCGCCATCGTTCAGCGCTTCGCCGCCTCCGGCGCCAAGGTCGCGATCTGGGATTTCGACGCCGCGCTGGCCGAGATGACGGCAAAGGAGATCGGCGGCGAGACCAAGGTGTTCAAGGTCGACGTCACCGACACCGCAGCCGTCGAGCAGGCCCGCGATGCGACGCTGGCCGCCTTCGGCAAGATCGACATCCTGGTCAACAATGCCGGCATCGCAGGCGTCAACAAGCCGGTCTGGGAGACTGACCTCGAGGAATGGCGCAAGGTGCTGCGCATCAACCTCGACGGCCCCTTCATCTGCTGCAAGGCGATCGTGCCGGAAATGCTCAAGCAGAAATACGGGCGGATCGTGAACATCGCCTCGATCGCCGGCAAGGAAGGCAATCCGAACGCCTCGCACTATTCGGCGTCCAAGGCCGGCCTGATCGCGCTGACGAAGTCGCTCGGCAAGGAGCTCGCCGCGCACGACATCCTCGTCAATGCGGTGACGCCGGCGGCGGCGAAGACCGCGATCTTCGACCAGATGACGCAGCAGCATATCGACTTCATGCTGTCGAAGATCCCGAAAGCGCGCTTCGTGCAGGTGGAAGAGCTCGCCGCGATGGTGAGCTGGCTCGCATCCGAAGATTGTGCCTTCTCCACCGGCGCGGTGTTTGATATTTCCGGTGGACGGGCGACCTACTGAAGCATTGGCCGCCCCTGGAAGGGGCGGGCCATGCGGCTTGGTTGTCGGGATTTTGGGCGTCGGGATTTCGTGAAGCTCGCAGCGGGCGCAGGCGCGCTGCCGCTGCTGTCGTCGACGACGTTCGCGCAACTCTCGCCCAACCCGCCGAACATCCGCCCGCCCTCACCCGCCGAGCGCGGCGCCATGGCACGGCTCGCGCACAGCTTCATGGACAAGTACGGCGTGCCGGCACTCTCCGTTGCTATCGGCTATGCCGGCACTGTTGTCCATGAGGACGCCTTCGGTGTTGCCGATATCGAGCGGAACGAGGCCGTAACACCGCGGCATCTGTTCCGGATCGCCAGCGTCAGCAAGATGATCACCTCAGTCACGATCTTCCGCCTGATCGAGGAGAACCGCCTCAAGCTGGCGGATCGCGTGTTCGGCCCGGGCGCGTTGCTCGGCACCGATTACGGACAGCCGCCCTATTCCGCCGGCATCGACCAGATCACGCTCGAGCATCTGCTGACCCACACCGCCGGCGGCTGGAGCAACGACAACCGCGATCCCATGTTCACCCATCCGCGGATGGATCATGCCGAGCTGATCGCCTGGACGCTGGCCAACCGGCCGCTCGACCGCCCGCCGGGCCAGCACTACGCCTACTCCAATTTCGGCTATTGCGTGCTCGGGCGCGTGATCGAGAAGCTCACCGGCCAGCCCTATGCCGAGCACGTCCGCACCGATGTGCTCGCGCGCTGCGGCGTCACCGACATGACCATCGCGGGCAACACGCGCGAGCAGCGCCAGACCGGCGAGGTCGCTTATTACGGCCAGGGCGAAAATCCCTACGACATGAAAGTGAGGCGGATGGATTCCCATGGCGGCTGGATCGCGACGCCGGCGGATCTCGTGCAGTTCCTGATGCATGTCGACGGTTACACGAGACCCGCGAACATCCTGCGGCCGCGCACCATAAAGATCATGACCACCGCGCCCAGCTACAGCCCGGACTATGCCAAGGGTTTCTGTGTCAACAAGTCAGACAATTGGTGGCACAATGGCAGCCTGCCGGGCACGAGCACGATTGCCGTGCGCACCCATGGCGGCTTCTGCTGGGCAGCCTTCACCAACACAAGGCGCGGGAATTCCAACATGGATGGCGATCTCGACAATCTCAACTGGAGCATGGCGCGCCAGGTCGGCGAATGGCGGGTGGCCTGACATGATCCGGGAAGGTGGATGCCTGTGCGGCGCGGTGCGGTTCAAGGCGGAGGGCGAGCCGCTCAACGTCCGCATCTGCCATTGCCGCTTGTGCCAGAAGGCGATGGGCTCGCCCTACTTCGCCCGCGCACAATTCGACCAGCGTGCGCTGACCGTCGAGGGCGAGACCGAGCGCTATGCCTCGTCCGAGAACATCGACCGCGTGTTCTGCAAGCGCTGCGGCACACGCCTGTTCGCCTGGCGACGCAACGGCACGCTGGCCGGTGTAGCACTCGCCACCTTCGACGACCGCAACGCCTTCGCGCCGACCGAGCACATCTGGGTGTCGGAAAAGCTCGCCTGGCTGAAGCTCGACGACGGCCTGATACAATATCAGACGACGATTCCTGCATGAATTTGCACGACTGCACGGCGGGGACGGTCCGCCGGTCATTTGCGGCGTGGTATTTCGGAACCGGCCACCCTATCTTGAGCTGAAGCGTTGCTGCACCGCCGGTTGGCTGGGACGGCTGCAAGGCCGCAGGCAAACCGGGACGGACGAGCCGTGAACATTTCCTTTTATGACCTTTCGGTGTGGGTGCTGCCGCTGGTGCTCGCCATCACCTTCCACGAGGCGGCGCACGCCTTCGTCGCGCATCGGCTCGGCGACAACACGGCCTGGCAGCTCGGCCGCGTCAGCTTCAACCCGCTCCGCCACATCGACCCTTTCGGTACCCTGATCCTGCCGGCAATGCTGCTGTTTGCGCATTCGCCGTTCCTGTTCGGCTACGCCAAGCCGGTGCCGGTGAATTTCCGCAAGCTCAACAACCCCAGGCTCGACATGGTCTGGGTGGCGCTGGCCGGGCCCGCGACCAACATCCTGCTGGCGCTGGCGGCGGCTCTCACTCTCCACGCCCTGCCCTTAGCGCCGGCGGGGTCCGCGCAGTGGATCTTCGACAATCTCAAGAATGCGCTGCTGATTAACGCCGTCCTGGCCGTCTTCAACATGATGCCGATCCCGCCGCTCGACGGCGGGCGCGTCGCGGTCGGGCTGCTGCCGCGGCCGCTCGCCCTGCCGCTGGCCCGGCTGGAGCCGTTCGGTATGCTGATCCTGATCGGCCTGTTGATCCTGCTGCCGCTTGCGGGCTCGCAGTTCGGTCTAAATCTTGATGTTATTTCAGCAATACTGCGAACGTTGACCGGTTATGTGATTCAGGCTGTTCTCTTCCTGACCGGCAACGCGTAGTTGAACTACGACACCCGAACACAAGCCGAAGGGCCAGAGGCCGACTTGGTCAAAGCTGCCGATATGCTGATCGCGCGACGCGCCGACACCCGAGCCCGCGCCGATTTTGCCACCTGGAAGATGATGGCCAAGCTCAACGGGTCGTCCGCGCTGCCGCCGGAAGCCCAGGAGTTCCTCGCGAGCTACAAGAACCTGCTGGCGCAGATGAGCGAGGGCGAGGCTACCGAAGCCACCATCGGCGCGATCTACCGGGCCTATTATGCCGAGATGGGCGGCGCCGGAACCCCGCCCGACGTCCGCACCCGCCCGCCTGAAACGGCGGCGGACAATGTTACCGCTTTCCGCCGTCCGGCACCGAAGCCGAAGAGGTCTGCCGCCTTCGGGGCGACGACACTCGGTGGAACCCAGAAGCGACCGCTTCCGGTGGCGCTGATCTTCGCCTGCCTGGTCGTGGTCTATGTCGGAATCCGGCTCTACTGGCGCTGAGCCGTCTTCTTCTTTTTCTTCTCGTCCGGCGGCTTGAAGATGATGGGGACCGTGCGCTCGATCCGGTCCTCGGTCAGCGCGGCGGGCGGTGTCGGGAAAGGATCGGATTTGTGGACCATGGAGATCGCGGCGGCATCGTAAGCCGCATCTCCGGACGACTCCACGACGTCAACCGAGATCACGTTCCCCCGTCGGTTGAGCGCGAAGCTCACCTTTACCGTCTGGTTATTGGGCTCCTTGCCCTCCGGGTTGACCTTGTGCGCAGATAGGTGCGCGCTGATCTTGCGGTTCCAGTCGGCCGTCAGCTTCAGGATGTCCTTGCCGATGCCGAGAACCGGCGCCATCGCCTTCTCGGCCTCGCGCGTGGCGTCTTCAAAGGTTTGGCGCTCCATGGCAACCGACTTCTGCGATGCCTCCATGGCCGGCGTTTCGACGGCGGCCACCTTCGGATCGTCGTCCTGCTCCTTCTTCGGCTTGTTCTCGGTGACGAGGCGATCGGGATCCTCGGCCTGTTGCGGCCGATCCTGTGGAAGATCCGTCTCCTTGACCTCGGCCTTCTGCTCGGGCAGCGCCGGGCGCTCTTCCTGCTCCTCAGAGTCCGTCGGCCCGGGTGCCCTGTCGGACTCCTGAACCGGCGGCGACGTCATCTCGACCGCGAACTCCGCTCCCGCAGCGCCCAACCCCTCGTCGCCATCGTCGGCCCGCAGGTTCGCGAGCGCCAGCGCGGCCCCGCCCAAATGGAGCGCGAGCGCCGCAACCGCCGCCAAAATCCAAAGCCGCCGGGCTGGTCCGGGTTCGAGTTCGACGTCGGACATGACGCCCCCTATGGCTGCGCCGCGCCAGCGGCGGCCGATCCCGCCGCCGTGGGCGGGCCTTCGAGCGCAACCAGCTTCACCCGCGTGTAGCCGCCGGAGCGCAACAGCTCCATGACGCCCATCAACTCGCCATAGGGCACGGAGCGATCGGCACGCAGGAAGACGTACTTGTCCTTGCTCATGTCGGACAGCCCGTCGAGCGTGCCGATCAGCTCGGCGCGGTGGACGGAATCCTCTCCGATGGCGAGCGTCAGATCGCGCTTGATGCTGAGATAGGTCGGCTTGTCCGGCTTCTTCTGCGGCGTCGAGCTCGACGTCGGCAGATCGATCGGCAGATCGACCGTCGAGAGCGGGGCTGCGACCATGAAGATGATCAGCAGCACCAGGATGACGTCGATGAACGGCGTGACGTTGATGTCATGCGTTTCCGAGAAGTCGTCGTCATCATCGTTGTCTGCGAGCGAAACGGCCATGGTTCACTCCGCCGCGCGCGAATGCACGCTGCCGTGGCTGCGATCGAGATCGCGCGAGAGCAGCCGCCCCGCCGCGCCCGAGGCACGGCTGACGAGCTCGAGATAGCTCTTCGTCACGCGCGAGAAGTGATTGTAGATGATGACCGCAGGGATCGCGGCGACGAGGCCGATCGCGGTGGCGAGCAGCGCCTCGGCGATGCCGGGCGCGACCACGGCGAGGTTCGTGGTCTGCGACTTCGAGATGCCGATGAAGCTGTTCATGATGCCCCAGACCGTGCCGAACAGGCCGACGAAGGGCGACGTGGAGCCGATGGTCGCGAGCACGCCCATGCCGATGCGGATGCGCCGCGCCTCCGCGCGCACGATCTCGGAAAAGCTCGAGGCCGCGCGCTCCTTGATGCCGGCATCGCTGGACAGGCCGGCCGACATCCGTGCCTCGCGCAGCGCTGCCGCCAGGAAGGACGGCAGGATCCCCTCCTTGGTGCCGAGCGCCATCTGCGCTTCAGCGAGCGACCGTGCCTCCGAGATCTTCTTCAGCGCCGAGCGAAGCCTGCCGGACGCGACCGACAGCTCGATCGACTTGGCGATGAGGACGGTCCAGGTCATCAGCGATGCGAAGGCGAGCCCGATCATCACCGCCTTCACGATGACGTCCGCCGACATGAACATCACCCAGGGCGACAATTCCTTCATGGCCGGCGCGGTAGCGGACGCGGCGTCGGGCTTCGCAGTCGCCGGAGCGATGGCTGCGGGGGATGCCGTCGGTGCCGCGGGAGCGGTCGCCGTCGAGGCCGCAGGCGCCGGGGCGGCAGGCGCGGCCGTCGATGGTGCCGCTGGGACCGGGGTGACCGGAGCCGGCCGGGCCGTAGACTGTGCCGGGGCCGCAGGCGGGGTCTGTGTCTGGGCAGAAACAGGAGATGCGAGCCAGGCGGCCGCCAGCATCAAGGCTGCGGCACGGCTTGCTTGGAAGGACATGATCTTCATACTTCGGCCCAGTAGCGAATGAGGTTGTGATAGATACCCGTCAATTTGACCGTTTCGGGATCGTCACGCCCGAGCCGTTCCACCAGCGCCTGTATCGCGGTGTCGAGGTCAAAGATCATGCTCCGGGCTTGATCGTCCCGTATCATGCTCTGAAGCCAGAAGAAAGATGCAACCCGCGCTCCCCGGGTCACCGGCGTCACCAGATGCAGGCTGGTCGAGGGATAGAGCACGCAGTCGCCGGCTGGCAACTTGACTTCGTGCGAGCCGTAGGTGTCCTCGATCACAAGTTCGCCACCGTCATACTCGTCCGGCTCGGCGAGGAACAGCGTGACCGACAGGTCTGTGCGGATGCGAAGGCCGGTCAGGCGGTCGCCGCGGATCGCATTGTCGACATGCAGGCCGAAATGGTGACCGCTGCTCGCCGCATAGCGGTTGAACAGCGGCGGGAAAATCTGAAGCGGGATCGCCGCCGCGATGAAGCGCGGGTTCGACGTCAGCGCCGAGATGATGCGGTTGCCGAGCTCGCGCGCGACCTCGCTGTCCGGCGGCAATTGCTCGTTGCGCTTGACCATGGCCGACTGCGAGCCGGCAGTGGAGCGGCCGTCCTCCCATGCGCTGGCGTCCATGATGCGGCGGAAATCCGCCACATCATCCTTGCTGAGAACGTTTTCGATGCATGTCAGCATGAAACTGATTATCGCTCCATCAGTAGCGCGCCGAGAGCACCACATAGGCGGCACGGCCCGGAGCCTCCAGCACGAACGGTGCCGCGCTCTGGTACAACGCGTCGTAGTAGCGCTTGTCGAAGATGTTGTTCACGAACAGCTTGACCTGCCAGTTCTTGTTGATCTTGGCCTCCGCGAACATGTCGAAACGCCAATAGCTCGGAATCGACGTGCCCTGGTTGGCCGCGAGCAAAGTGCCGCCGTAAATCTTCGAACGGTAGACCGCCTGCCCACCAAGTTCCCAGACGTCGGTGAGCTGGTACTTCGTCAGCAAGCTGAAGGACTCATGCGCGATGTTGGCGAGCGGACGCCCGACATTGGTCGGATACAGCGCCTTGTTGGCCGACGGCGCCAGCGACTGCGTCACTTCCGACTGCATCAGCACGAGACCGCCAAACACGCTCCACTTGTCGGTGATCTTGCCGCCGACGCCGAGATCGATGCCGCGGATGCGGTAGGCTGCTCCGGCGGTGATACACGATATATTGCCGCTCGTTCCGGTCGGATAGACGCATCCCAAAGGAGCTGCAGCGGCCGCACTGCCCACGTTCTGCGACTCGCGTGCGTTCTCTTTCGTCGTCTGGAACAACGCTGCGGTCAGAAGCAGATGACGATCGAACAGCTCCCACTTGGTGCCGAGTTCGATGGCCTTGTTCTTCTCGGGGCCGAATATCTGCGTATTGCCGCCCGGCAGGTTCGGATTGAGGCCGCCATAGGCTGTGCTGGTGCCGTCGAATTCGGCACCAACCGGGTTCGCCGAGGTCGCATACGCCACATAGACACTGCCGTTCGGTGCCGGCTTCAACGTCAGGCCGAGGTTGAAGTTCGGAATTAGAAACTCCGCCGATTGCTGGTTAGGACTGCCGACCTTCCGCGTGTTGATGCTGTAATCATCATAGCGGAACCCGCCGTTCAGGATCACCAAGTCACGATAGTTTGCGCTATCCATGACGTAGCCGCTGACGGTGTCGATGCCGATCTTGGTGGGACTGCCGGTGAGGCTCGGAATCCCGAAGGGAAGATTGGTATATTGCGGAGCGAATACGCTGACGTCGGTCTTCGATCCGCTGCCGCTGAAGGGCGTGCCGGTCGTCAGCTCCGAGCTGAGGCCGGTATAACTGTCGATCGACGATCTCTCGCGATCATACTCGACACCGCCGAGCAAGGTGTGCCTGAAGCCTACATCGTCGTTGAACTTGTAAGTTGCCTCGGTCTGGTTGGCGAACACGTCCGTGACCTGGAATCGGCTCTGCGGATTTGCACTCAGCGTCGAGGCCGAGAGCGGATCGACAAGCTTCGGCGCTTCAGGAAGCGTACCGATGTAATTCTGCGTCGAGCGGGACGCGCGGATCTTGTTGCTGACCATCAGGTCGGGGGTGATCTGCACTTCCGCGTTGATTGTGCCGATGTCCTGGCCGGTCCGGAAGAAGTCCCGGTTGACGAAGCCGTACCAGTTATTGCGATTGGCGCCGAAGTCCGGAAACGGACCGCCGGCAGTCGACGTCGTGCTGGGCCGATAATATGGCACGCCAAAATCCGGGCGGCCGGTCAGCTCGGTGTGAATGTAGTTGCCGGTGACCTTGACCGTATCGGTCGGCTTCCAGGTCGTGGCGACGAAGGCGCCGTTTCGATTGTCGGTGACGTAGTCGCGGCCGGCGACGTTGGCATCCTGGAACAGGCCGCCGACGCGGACGGCGAGCGTCGGGTCGATCACCTGATTGACGTCGAGTGTGACACGCTTGGTCTGGTCGGTGCCAAACGTGGTGTCCATGTTGTAGAAGCTCTTTGCCGTCGTCGCCTGCTTGGTGACGATGTTGATCGCACCACCGGCGACACCGCGGCCGGAAAAGGTCGAGCCGGGACCGCGCAGGATCTCGACCTGCTCGGTGAAGAAGTTCTCGCGCACACTGACGCCGGCATCGCGCACGCCATCGATGAAGATGTCGTTGCGCGCGTCGAAGCCGCGGATGAAGAAGCGGTCACCGAAGGCATTGCCGCCCTCGCCCGATCCAAGCGTCACGCCAGCCGTGCTGAGAATCGCCTGCTTCAGCGTCGTGGCGTTCTTGTCCTCGAGCACTTCCTTGCTGAGAACCGTGATCGACTTAGGCGTATCGACCAATTTCTCCGGAAACTTGCCCCCGGCCTGCACGTGATCGACCTTGTAGGGCGCGGCCGGATCGGCATAGGGATCCGCGTCGGCGGGTCCGGAGGGCGTCGCCGGAGCAGCCTGCTGGGCCTGCTGGCGCTGCGCGGCGCGGCGAAGCGCGTTGCGGGCGCGGACCTGATCCGGCGTGGGCTTCGAGGCCGTCGGGCGCGGACGCTGGACCGGAGCATCGACCGTCACCGGCGGCAGGTTCGACTGCTGCGCCTCTGCGCCGCTCGACACCGACGCCGCCGCGATCAGGCTTGCGACTGCCGAGACCTTCTTGCCGGAAATGCCCGCGGACTTTTCATACGCCAGATCGAATGCTGCGACCGAACGCAACGACTTCGGTGCGACCACCTGCCCCATTACAACACGCCCCATCTTCATGTCCGCTCATTCACTTCGATGAGCGATTGGGCTGTTGGTATCGACGGCAAAATAGTGGGTCAATGCGGGCAAGCCGCGAGAACGCTTGAATAAGTCCAGATCAAAACGATTCTAATCTACAGTTTCAAACGGTTCTAAAGTGAGATTGGAGTCGTTCTAAAACGAGCGCGAAAACAGCCGCGAAATCAACGATCGCGTGCGCAGCGTCAATCGCTGCTCGGCGGCTTCATCAGCGAGAACAATTCGTCGACAGTCTTCTGCGCGACGGCACGCACACGATCGGTGTTGTCCATGCCGGCGATGTTGACTCCCTTCACCACCGCCTTGATCTCGTCGCGGAAGTCGGTGAGGAAGCGCAAGGGGTCGCGCTGCTCGTTGGCGACGCGGGCGATCAATCCCGTGATCAGAATCTGACACGCGATCAGCTTGCCGTTCAATTCGTCCATCCTGCGCTCCCGTTGTGGCGCGCCGATATGAACGATGCCGATTTTCCTGACAACCGAAACACCGCCCGCGCGATTTAGAACCGTTCTCGGAACGCGCACATCCCGACGCTCCTGCCCGGGTGTTGCGCCAGCCTCGTTCCCAACTCGCCGCGGCCACCCACACCGGCTACGGGCATTGCCTCATTTTTGCACGCTGATCGCTCGCGGCGGGAAAATGCAGCACTGCACACCGGCGCGCCAGCGAGTTGCCTAAGCCGTGCAAAGCTTTCCAATTGTTTAGGATTCCCGATCGATAGTGCTGTTTACACTGGAACTTGGCGTGTATTATACAAGCGCCTTGGAACCCAATGATTGCCCCACAATTCGTAAATGAGGGCACAAGAGCCGACACGAGCCGATATGAAAAAAACACGGCCGATCCTCTGGATTCTGATCATCGCGGCCGTGGCCTCCGCGGGTTACTATGGTTGGCAGAAATTCGGCTCGCCGAATGCCGGAAAAACCCAGACGGCACAAAAAGGTCCGCCCCGCGCCCCCGCCGTTCCAGTGAGCGTTGCGCCGGTCCAGAAGGTCGATTTCCCGGTCTACCTGACCGGTCTCGGCACGGTTCAGGGTTTCAACACCGTCCAGGTCCGGCCTCGGGTTGACGGCCAGATCGACAGGATCGCCTTTACCGAAGGCCAGATCGTCAAAGAGGGCGAGCTTCTGGTCTCGATCGATCCCCGTCCCTATCAAGCCGCGCTCGACCAGGCCAAGGCCAAGAAGGCGCAGGACGAGGCAAATCTGGCGAACGCCAATCTCGAGCTCCAGCGCGCCATGAAGCTCGGCGAATTCGCCACCGCGCAGCGGGTCGACACCCAGCGCTCCACTGTCGCCCAGCTCACCGCCCAGATCGCCGCCGACGACGCCGCGATCTCCAATGCCCAGACCCAGCTCGACTACACCCAGATCAAGGCGCCGATCACCGGCGTCGCCGGCCTGCGCCAGGTCGACGTCGGCAACATCGTCAACGCCTCGACGCAGACGGGTATCGTCACGATCTCGCAGGTCGAGCCGATCTCGGTGATCTTCACCGCGCCTGAAGATCAGCTCGCCTATATCAGCGAGGGCCAGAAGGCCGGGGCACTCAAGGTGATCGCGTTCACCACCGACGGCAAGAAGACACTGGCCGAGGGCAAGCTCGCCGTCATCAACAACCAGGTCGACACGACCAGCGGGACGATCCGGCTCAAGGCGGTGTTCGACAACAAGGACCACACGCTGTGGCCGGGACAGTCGGTCTCGACGCGGCTTCTGGTGCGGACGCTGAAGGACGCGACGGTGGTCCCGGATGATGCGGTCCAGCATTCGACCAACGGCCTTTACGCCTATACCGTCAATCAAGACAACAAGGCCGAAGTGCACAAGGTCAAGGTCAGCTACGCGATCGACGGACGTTCGGTCGTCGACGAAGGCCTCGCGCCGGGGCAGCAGGTGATCACCGGCGGCCAGTTCAAGGTGCAGCCCGGAAGCCTCGTCTCGACGGCGGTGGCGAGTTCGGATCCGGCCCAGAACAAGGTTCGACAGGAATGAACGCGGGCGGGATTTCGGCACCTTTCATCCGTTATCCCATCGGCACCTCGCTGCTGATGGCGGGCATTCTCTTTGTCGGTCTCGTCGCCTATCCCCTGCTCCCGGTCGCGCCGCTGCCGCAGGTGGACTTTCCGACCATCCAGATCACCGCCAACCTGCCGGGCGGCAGCCCCGAAACCATGGCCTCGTCGGTGGCGCAGCCGCTGGAGCGCCAGTTCGCCCAGATCCCCGGCATCGCCCAGATGACCTCGACGAGCTATCTGGGCACCGCATCGATCACCATCCAGTTCGACCTCAACCGCAGCATCGACGGCGCGGCCAATGACGTGCAGGGCGCCATCAACGCCGCCAGTGGCCAACTGCCGAAGAATCTTCCCTCGCCGCCAACCTGTCGCAAGGTCAACCCAGCCGACGCGCCGATCCTGCTGCTGTCGGCGACCTCGGAGACGCTGCCTCTGACCAGCGTCAGTGACGCAGTCGACGCCCAGCTCGCCCAACAGATCAGCCAGCTCTCCGGCGTCGCGCAGGTGTTCATCGGCGGCCAGCAGAAGCCGTCCATCCGCATTCAGGTCGATCCGGCGAAACTCGTCGCCAAGGGCCTGTCGATGGAGGACGTGCGCAGCCAGATCGCGATCACCACGGTCGACAGCCCCAAGGGCAATATCGACGGCGACAAGCGCGCCTACACGATCTACGCCAACGATCAGCTCACCCAGTCCAAGGACTGGAACGACGTCATCATCGCCTATCGCAACGGCGGTCCGTTGCGGATCCGCGACATCGGCCAGGCGGTCAGCGGCGCCGAAGATGCCAAGCAGGCGGCCTGGGCCAACGGCAAGCGCGGCGTGTTCCTGGTGATATTCAAGCAGCCGGGCGCCAACGTCATCGAGACCGTCGACAAGATCAAGGCGACCTTGCCCCGGCTGGTGGCAGCGATTCCGCCCGCGATCAAGATCGAGCTCATCAGCGACCGCACCACGACCATCCGCGCCGCAGTCGAGGACGTGCAGTTCACACTGCTGCTGACCATCGCCCTCGTGGTCATGGTCATCTTCATCTTCCTGCGCAGCTTCTGGGCGACCGTCATTCCCACCATCACGGTTCCACTGGCGCTATTGGGCGCGTGCGCCCTGATGTGGGTCGTCGGCTATTCACTCGACAATCTGTCGCTGATGGCACTCACGATCGCAGTCGGATTTGTTGTCGACGACGCCATCGTGATGCTCGAGAACATCACCCGGTACATCGAGGAAGGCGAATCGCCGATGGCGGCCGCCTTCAAGGGTTCGAAGGAAATCGGCTTTACGATCGTCTCGATCAGCATCTCGCTGGTCGCGGTGCTGATCCCGCTGCTGCTGATGGGCGGCATCATCGGCCGTCTGTTCCGCGAGTTCGCCGTCGTGCTGGCGATGACCATCTTCGTCTCGATGTTCGTGTCGCTGACGCTGACGCCGATGATGGCCTCGCGCTTCCTGCGCGCCCATGGCGAGGTGACCCACGGCAAGTTCTACCAATGGAGCGAGCGCGCCTTTGACGGGATGCTGCGGGGCTACGAATACATCCTCGATCATGCCCTGGCCTGGCGCCGTACCACGCTCACGATCTTCTTCGCCACGCTTGGCCTGTCGATCTACCTGTTCGTCCTGATCCCGAAGGGCTTCTTCCCGCAGCAGGATGTCGGCCTCATCACGGCGACCTCCGAAGCCTCGCAGGACATCTCGTTCAAGGAGATGGTGAGACGCCAGGAGCAACTGGGCAAGATCATCCTGGCCGATCCCGACGTTGCCAGCGTTGCCATGTCGATCGGCGGCAGCGGCCGCGCCGGCAACAACGGCAACCTGTTCATCACGCTGAAACCTCGCAACCAGCGCGAGGCATCGGCCCAGCAGATCATCGCGCGACTGCGTCCGCAGTTCGACAAGGTCGAAGGCGCCCGCCTCTACATGCAGGCGGCCCAGGACGTCCGGCTCGGCGGCCGGCCGACCCGCACGCAGTTCGAGTTCACCCTGCAGGATGCCGATCTCGGCGAGCTCAACGACTGGGCACCGAAGATCCTCGCCAAGATGCAGACGCTGCCGGAGCTGCGCGACGTCGCGACCGACCAGCAGACGCAGGGCACCACGGTCCAGCTCAAGATCAACCGCGACACCGCCTCACGCTACGGCATCCAGCCGCAGCTGATCGACGACACGCTGTACGACGCCTTCGGACAGCGCCAGGTCACGCAGTATTTCACCCAGCTCAACACCTACAAGGTGATCCTCGAGATCCTGCCGGAGATGCAGGGCAGTCTCGAGAGCCTGAACAAGCTCTATCTGAAATCGCCTTTGACCGGCGACCAGGTGCCGCTGTCGACCTTCGCGACCTGGACCACCGATCCGGTCCGCCCGCTCTCGATCAGCCACCAGGGCCAGTTCCCGGCGATCACCATCAGCTTCAACCTCGCCCAGGGCGTCGCGCTCGGCCAGGCCACCGAAGCCGTGCAGAAGGCGATGGCCGATCTCGGCGCGCCGCCGACGCTGAACTCGAGCTTCCAAGGCACTGCGCAGGCATTCCAGCAGTCGCTCGGCACCGTGCCGCTGCTGATCCTCGCCGCGCTCGTCGTGGTCTATCTGATCCTCGGCATCCTCTACGAGAGCTACATCCATCCGATCACGATCCTGTCGACCCTGCCCTCGGCCGGCGTCGGTGCGCTCCTGATACTGATGGCGTCCGGTTTCGACTTCAGCCTCATTGCATTGATCGGAATCATCCTCCTGATCGGCATCGTGAAGAAGAACGGCATCATGATGGTCGACTTCGCCATCGCCGCGGAACGCGACGAGCACAAGACGCCGGCGGAATCGATCCGCCAGGCTGCGCTGCTGCGCTTCCGCCCGATCATGATGACGACGATGGCGGCGCTGCTCGGCGGCGTGCCGCTGATGCTCGGCCACGGCACCGGCGCCGAGATCCGCCAGCCGCTCGGCTACGCCATGGTCGGCGGGCTGATCGTCAGCCAGGCGCTGACGCTGTTCACCACCCCGGTGGTCTATCTCTATCTCGACGAGCTCAACAATTGGTTCTCGGGCTGGGGCCGTTCGGATGACGGCGAAGGCCACGAGGCACCCGCGCGCGGCACCGTCAAGCAGGCCGCCGAGTAAGCTTGCGCCGTCGCTCCCGCGACGCTACAGCGAGGCTTCCGGTTCACGCCAACGCAGTCTCGCCATGCCCATGCAATCCAGACTTGTCGCCCTTGCCGCCGCCCTCCTGTTGTCGACCGGTGCCGCGTATGCCCAGCTGAGCGCCAAGAAGAACGCGGCTCCTGCCCCGGCCGCACAGCCCGCGCCGGCGCCGACACAGCCGCAGGCTGACGGCGCGCAGCAGGCCGGCTGGGTCGTGCGCTGCACCAGCGTCAGCCGCGATGCGCCGCTCGAATGCGCGATGGAGCAGAACGCGGTGCTGACCAAGACCGGCCAGACCATCGTCCTGATCAACATCCGCATCGCGCCCGACACCCGCACCCCGGTGGCACTGCTGCAACTGCCGCTCGGCCTCAACCTTCCGATCGGCGCCAAGCTCCAGATCGACGACGGCAAGACGGTCGACCTCCAGATCCAGACCTGCGAGAACCGCGGCTGCTACGCCTCGACGCCGATCGCGGCGGACTTGCTCGCAGCCTTGCGGTCGGGCAAGCAGCTGAAGGTCTCCTTCCAGAACATGGCCAAGGAGACGATCGCGATCCCGATGCCGCTGGGCGATTTCGCGGCCGCCTACGACAAGATCAAGTAACGGGACGTTTCGCCCCTACTGCCGCGCCATCTGCGCGTTGCCGACGGCATCACCGTCGAGCTTCTGGTCGTTGTGCATGGTGACGGTGACGCGCAGCAGCCGGCCCTCGAACTCGAACGGCGCTTCGTAATGCGACACCGGGCTGCCGCGGTCGCGGCCGATGTCGAGGCCGGACCACGAGATCAGCGTGTGGAAGCCGAGCTGGGTCTGGAGCGTGCCCGCCGGCTCGCCGTCGATCAGCAGCGTGTATTCGGTAACGCCGGTGCGCGAGCCCTTGGCCGGCGGCTCCTTGCGCAGGAGGCGCTCGACGTGCACACCGAGCCGCCGCGCACCTGACGGCACCTTGCGGTTCGAGTGCACGACCTGGTGGCTGCCGCCGATGTTGAGGTCGTGCACGAGATGGCCGTCCTTGACGTAGAGGCTGTAGCCCGACGTCGCATCGCCATGCGCGATCAGCACGCCGTTGGCGCCCGCCTCGTCGATCTCGAACTCGATCGTGTAGCTGCGGCTGCGCACGTCGGGCGCCACATCGGTCGGCACGTGACCCATGCCGTGGTGGAAGACGAAATGGTGGCGCGCACCGTGGAAGCGCGCGGCGTTCTCCGCAAAGCGCGGCCCGAAACGGTCGTCGAGCGGCAGCACGTTGTGCTTCTCCGCCTCCTCCCACCAAGTCGCGATCATGCGGCCGAGACGCTCCGGCTCCTTGGTGGCGAGATCATTCGTCTCGGAGAAATCTTGATCCAGATGGAACAGCTCCCATCTGTTGTTCTCGAACGGCGTGCCGGGCGGATGGAAGGCGACCGCCTTCCATCCCGCCTGCCAGAGGCCGCGATGGCCGAACATCTCGAAATATTGCGGCGAGCTTTTTGAGGGCGCGGACGCGTCCGTGATCGAGCGCGCAAAGCTCTCGCCTTCGAGCGGCATCTGCCGGCAGCCCGCGATCGTCGGCGGCGACTCGATGCCGATCAATTCCAGCAGCGTCGGCGTGAGGTCGCAGGCGTGCACGAACTGGTGCCGCAGCTCGCCTTTGCCTACGATCTTCTTCGGCCAATTGATGACGAAGGGATCGCGGATGCCGCCGATCGCGTTCACCAGCGTGCCCAGCACGACCTGGAAGCCGAAGGCGATCGTGCGGGTCTTGGCGGCCTTGCGCCCCTTGCCCATTCCCTTGCCCATGGCCGGCAGCAGGAGAGGGGTGTGAACCGTGGAACCGCCAAGGCGGACGGCGGCGACGTCGCAGGCGCCATCGCTGACTACGACGCCGCGATCGTCCTCATGCAGGCGATCCAAAACGCGTTGGGCGAGGCCTGGCCGGTCCCGTGGCAGAACGATCTTGCCGGCTCCCTTCAGAACCGCGGGATCGCCAAGCGGCGCGGCGGCGACCTCGCCGGCGCCATCGCCGACTACGACGCCGCGATCGCGCTCAGGCAGGCGATGCGCGCCGCGCTGGGTGAGGCCTGGCCGATTCCGATTCAAAACGAGTACGCAGCCGTGCTCCAGGGCCGCGGGAGCGCCAAGGCGGAGAACGGCGATCTCGCGGGCGCCATCGCCGACTGCGACGCCGCGATCGCGCTCATGCAGGCGATCCGCACCGCGCTCGGCGTTGCATGGCCTGTTCCTTGGCAGAACGATCTCGCCACGTCGCTCCAGAACCGCGGGAGCGCCAAGACGTTGAGCGGCGACCTCGCCGATGCCATCGCCGACCACGACGCCGCGATCGCGCTCAGGCAGGCGATCCGCGCTGCGCTCGGCGAGGCATGGCCTATTCCTTGGCAGAACGATCTCGCCCACTCCCTCGAGAGCCGCGGGAGCGCCAAGGGGGACCGCGGCGATCTCCCGGCCGCCATAGGCGATTTCGATGCGGCGATCGCGCTTAGGCAGGCGATCCGCACCGCGCTGGGCGGGGCGTGGCCGGTCCCGATGCAGAACGATCTCGCCAGGGCTCTCCAGAACCGCGGGATCGCCAACGCGCGCGACGGCGACCTGATGGGCGCCATCGCTGACTACGACGCCGCGATCGCGCTTCGGCAGGCGATCCGCGCCGCGCTCGGTGAGGCGTGGCCGGTCCCTATGCAAAACGAACTGGCAGTTGTGCTCCAGAACCGCGGGAAAGTGAAGGCGCGCGGCGGCGACTTGGTGGGTGCCATCGCCGACTTCGACGCCGCGATCGCGTTCAGGCAGGCGACCCGCGCCGCGCTTGGTGAGTGCTGGCCCGTCCCGATGCAGAACGATTTCGCAGCTGCGCTGCAGAACCGCGGGGCCGCCGAGCGGATCAGCGGCGACTTCGCCGGTGCCATCGCCGACTTCGACGCCGCGATTGCCCTCAGGCAGGCAATCCGCGCCGCGCTGGGTGAGGCCTGGCCGGTGTTGATGCAGAACGATCTCGCAGTCGCGATTCAGAACCGCGGGGCCGCCAAGCGAGGTGGCGGCGACCTCGTCGGCGCCATCGCCGACCACGATGCCGCGATCGCGCTCAGGGAGGCGACCCGCGCCGCACTGGGTGAAGCCTGGCCGGTCCCGTTGCAGAATGATCTCGCCAACTCGCTTCAGAACCGCGGTAATGCCAAGCGGGACAGCGGCGACCTCGCGGGCGCCATCGCCGACTACGACGCCGCAATCGGCTTGATGGAAGGCATCCGTCGACGGATTGGGCAAGCGGCCTGGAGCAGCAACCCGCCATGGGCCATTGCGCTGAATACCGCCCTAGCAAATCGCGTGATTGCTGCCGCGAGATAGAAGACCAAACGAAATACTCGATTGGTGAAAAAATTAAATGGCTTGGCAGGCAAATCAGGACACATCCATGGCAGACCTCGCGGAGCAGGAAAAGTCCTTAGTTTGGGCTCTGTTGGAAAAGTCTGAGGCCCTGAGACATACACGGGGGAGATTCCGAACAATCGTCTCGGACGAACTCGACAAACTTGATATCGATCCTGCACGGCGTGAGCTCATCTTTGAATTCGCGCGCCAGCGCGCCGAAAATAGTGCGGCGCTCGCCTCTGACACCGTCGAATTGGCGACTGTCGAAGATGCGCGACGGATACTCAAGGATTCCGCCGCTCGTCTGGCGTCGAAACCTTGGCGCGCTGCGGTGCGCGATCGATGGCCAGCGCCGATCGCTCATGAGATCGAGCGTCTTTTTGACGAGATGCAGGGACGCCAGTTCGCAAGCGGCGAACGCATCGATCCATCGGTCGACAGCGCGTTGCTTCAGCTCAAGGACACCTTTGAGGCGCTCATCAAGTTCACTGCGACAGTGCTGATGCGCGGGCTGATGGAGACGGATCCCGATCGCAGAGATTGGGCGCGGCGCCAATTGTTTCGGCGAGGCCTTTCTCTTGGTCACTGGACCGGCATGTTGCGCGAGGCGACCTCCCGATACAATGACGGCAGCTCCATTTCTGCACCGCTCGAGACGCTGGCCCGCGCATCCAGACGGAAGCTTCTCGCAGCAGCGGACGAGTTCGTGACAGTCCGTAACAACGTGATCGGACACGGCACCCGATCACTAAACCCCAAGGAGACTGCCGAACTTGTGATCGGTTGTCTCGATACCGGCAAGGTCCAGAACTTGCGCGGCGACCTGATTCGCGTAACGCCGCTGGCGGCCGTCCTCGACGCAATGGTCGGCGAAGGGGCGTACGACGGGATGGCTGTGGAGGCCGGAGTTGCCCCAGAACTCTTTTCGCTCAGTGGAGCAGCTGCAGCAGACAGATGGCTCGCGGACGAACGACACGCAGGTCACGAGGGGATCGTGGTGGGCACATCGGTGCGCCTCTCTGATGGGCGCACGCTTTCGCTTGCGCCATTCGTTGCAGCTCGCATTTGCACGCAATGCGGCCGGCGTGACGTCTTCCTCTACGACTCACTGCACGACGCCGCACGGGGCGGACGGTTCGACCTCCTCGACTATGCGCGCGGCCACAAGTCCCGGCTCCACGGAGCGGAGGCCAGCGATCTGTCTGACGCACTCGGCGACGTTGTGCCGGAGGATGCGCCGGAACTTGTCGGCGCCTCGACGAATTTCGGCCACGTACTTGAGGCGCTCGACAAGGCACGCGTCGATCGCAACTACCTGTCGCCTGCGTATCTGCGCGACGATCTCGCAGATTTCCTGGGCACGCACGATCGTGGCGTGTTTTGGTTGCAGGCGCCAGCCCATGTGGGCAAAACAACTTTCATCCAAGGTCTGACTGAAGCGGAAATCGGAGACGCGCCAATCGATCCGCGGTTCGGCCCCGCGCAGGGAGGCAAATGCGTCGCGTACTATTGCCGGAAGGAATATCGCACCGGCCTCGCTGGCATGGTGAGCACCTTACAGGACAAGTTGCAGGCCGCGTACAACCCTTCGCAAAATTTGCGGAACGAACAGCCGCAGGCGCGGCCTGTTGTCGAAGCTGCCACTTCAGGCACTTTTCTACACTGGCTCTTGGAATGGAAGAACTTCGCTGAGCGTTATCGACTCGCACCGCCGGGCGCACCGTTGCTGGTCGCCATCGACGGCTTGGACGAGGCTGATCCGCCGCCCGAGAGCACGCCCCTTCAGGTACTGCCTCACCCGAACGAATTGCCGAAGGGAGTCTATCTCCTGCTGACGTCACGCCCGGTGGGCGACGTGGACGCGCCCAGCTTCCTTTCCACGCACGTCGAGGCCTTGTATGGCCGGTCTTAAACAACCTGCCCCGCGTGTTCGCCTGTATGATCTCGGTTCGGCGCCGTATCAGGCGCTGCTGCGGGATTACCTGTGCGGGCGGTTGTCGCTCGATCCTACCAATGCTGAAGATGTGGCACTTTCGGACGCCATCATCCGAGCGGCTGATAGCCGCTTCGCCTATGCCTCGTTCCTCGCCGACCGCCGCGAGGTCGGGCAGGCCTCGGTCAAGAACATCTCCGCACTGGCCCCGGGCAGTGGCCTGTACCAAGTGTGGCTCGCCAATCTCGAGCGCGAGTACGGCCGCAAGCAAGCGGAAGCGATCCGGCAGGTGCTGGCGCTGCTGGCGGCCATGGAAGAGGCGCACGCCTGGGTGTTCGGCGAGGGCCGCAAGCTCGATCCGGCCACCGGCGGAGCGCTCACGCCCCTGCCCGAACAGTTCGCAGGGATTGAGATCAGCCTGCTTGCGCGGCTGCTCGATCTCGACCGGCCCGAAGCTGACGCGCACGACCGCATTGACCCGGGACTGCTGCTGACGCTGCAGATGCTGCAAGGTGTGCTGTGGGTCTCGCGGGCGGGCACAGGGACAACGCGGTTCCGCTTGGCGCTGAAGGAGTTTCTGCCAGCCGCGAAGGACGACCCGGTGGTCGGTCCAATGCTCAAGCTGATGCAGGCGCGCGTGGCTGCCTGCGCGCTCGACGCTGCCGACCAACTCGTCGCAGACGCGGGTGAGGCCTGGGCGCTCCTGGAGCCCCTTGCACCGCTCATCGAAGCTCTGGTGCATCTGTCGAACTCCGATCCGATCGCGCAGCGATGGAAACCGGCTACTCTCTTGTCATTGCTCGTGCAACGCGACGACGATTTGCGAGATCAGGGCCACGCGCTGCAGCGGGTGCCTGGCCTGACTCTAGCTGCAGCCTCGATACTACCTCCCACTTCTACACATCTGGCCAACGAGCAACCGATCAATCAGCGCACCGCGCTGGCTGGCTGCCTTTCGGACCGTGGGAACGCCAGGGCGTCCGGCGGCGACCTCGCCGGAGCCATCAACGACTACAACGCCGCTATCGCGCTTATGCAGGCGATCCGCGCCGCCCAAGGCGAGGCCTGGCCGGTCCCGTCGCAGAACTATCTCGCAGCTGCACTCCAGAACCGCGGGATCGCGAAGAGAGGCGGCGGCGACCTCGGCGGCGCCGTTGCCGACTACGACGCGGCCATAGTGCTCAGACAGGCGATACGCGTCGCACAGGGCGAGGCTTGGCCGGTTCCGTTGCAGAACGATCTCGCCGGCTCCCTTCAGAACCGCGGGATCGCAAAGAGAGGCCGCGGCGACCTTGCCGGCGCCATCGCCGACTATGATGCCGCGATCGCGCTCATGCAGGCGATCCGCGCCGCGCTGGGTGACGCCTGGCCGGTCCCCTTGCAGAACGATCTCGCAGCCGTGCTTCAGAACCGAGGGATCGCCAATGCAGATGGCGGCGACATCGCCGGCGCCATCGCCGACTTCGATGCCGCCATCGCGCTCAGGCAGGGGATCCGCGCCGCGCTGGGTGACGCCTGGCCGGGTCTATTGCAGAACGATCTCGCCGGCTCGCTCCAGAACCGAGGGAATGCTAAGGCGATCAGTGGCGACCGCTTAGCCGCCGTCGCCGACTACGACGCCGCGATCGCACTACGACAGGCAGCCCGCTCCGCGCTGGGCGAGGCCTGGCCGCTCCCATTGCAGAACGATCTTGCAAATGTCGTCCAGAACCGCGGGAATGCCAAGGCGCAGGGCGGCGATTTCGCCAGTGCCATCGCCGACTACGACGCCGCGATCGAGCTCAAGCAGGCAATCAGCGCCGCGCTGGGTGAGGCCTGGCCGGTTCCGTTACAGGACGACCTCGCCGGCTCGCTCCAGAACCGCGGGGCCGCCAAGGCGCAGGGCGGCGACTTTGTAGGCGCCATCGCCGACTACGATGCCGCGATCGCGCTCAGGCAGGCGATCCGCGCAGTGCTGGGTGCAGCCTGGCCGATCGAGTGGCAGAACGATCTTGCCAGGTCCCTCCAGAACCGCGCCATCGCCAAAGCGCGCGGCGGCGACCTGGTCGGCGGTATCGCCGACTACGATGCCGCGATCGCATTCAGGCAAGCGATCCGCACCACGCTGGGTGAGTCCTGGCCGGTCCCGTTGCAGAACGACCTCGCCCGCTCCCTCCAGAACCGCGGGATCGCCAAGACGCGTAGCGGCGACCTCGCCGGTGCCATCGCCGACTACGACGCGGCGATCAGCTTGATGGAAGACGTCCGTCGACGGGTTGGGCAAGCGGTCTGGAGCGGCAACCCGTCGTGGGACAATATGCTAAGCACCGCCCGTGGAAATCGCGCGATGGCGCTACAGGGTGCAGCACGCGAGAGTCGGCGATAATGTGGCGCTCCGGCAGCAGGATGATTCCGAAAGCGGTTTAGCGCAAAGGACAAACCAAACGAATGCTTGCGACAGTTCATTCGACGGATCAGCGGTTCAGAGGGAGCCATGAAACAGTTCAAAGTGCTTTCCATCGATGGCGGCGGCATCAAGGGACTTTACTCAGCAAAGATACTTAGCCTTCTGGAGGCAGACATCCGGCAAACACACGGCGACGCGGCCCGCATCGTCGATTATGCGGATTTGATCTGCGGGACTTCAACCGGCGGCCTGATTGCCTTAGGCCTTGCACTGCGTATACCGGCAGAAACAATCTGTCGTTTCTACGAGATACACGGCCCGAAGATTTTCAAAGGATCGCAAAGCTGGCTTGCGCTACTTCGCCAGACACTGCTTGGAGGCAAATTTTCAGACGAAGATCTGCGTCTGGCGTTGGAAGAATTGCTCCAAAAAAACACCATTGGAGACAGCCATTGCTTGTTATGCATACCTACGTACGACTTCACCCACGGCACCTACGGCATTTTCAAGTTTGATCACAAGGAAGGCAATCTTTCTCGCCACAACTCCCTGCCGATGGTCGACGTTGCGTTGGCTACCTCTGCTGCTCCAACTTTCTTTCCGCTGGCGCAGATCGAGAAAGAAAACAACACCCAGTATGTCGACGGCGGCGTCTGGGCCAACAATCCATCACTTGTGGGGTTGACTGAAGCGCTCTCGTACTTCGTGGGTCCTGGCAAACCGTTTGACCATCTGGCTTTGCTTTCCATCGCCAGCATGAACTTCAGTGCTGGAAGAACTCCAATGCTCAAGCGCCGCAGGAGCTTCCTGCGGTGGGCCCCTGACCTCTTCGATCTCAGCCTCATTGCTCAAAGCGAGTTTGCCGATATATTCCTGAGTGCGATGCTAGGACTACAGACTATACCAATGACATACACTCGCATACCCAGCGCCGAGATCAGCAGCGAGCAGCAAAAGTACATCAAGCTCGATCTCGCGGTTCCGCAATCGCTTGCCTTGATGAACCAATTTGCCACTGACATGTACTACAAATTTCGCAAGCTACCGACGATAGAGGGCTTCTTTGCAGAGCAAAAGTCGTATCGAGTAAAGCCATGACTGCCCGACTTTCAGAGGCTAAAGTCGAGGAGCTCTTGTAGTGGTCCTGGCCGCCGTTCCCCTGCGTGTGCGCCGGTATGATCTTGGTTCGGCGCCGTACCAGGCGCTGCTGCGGGATTACTTGTGCGGGCGGCTATCACTCGATCGTACCAACGTGGAAGATGCGGCGCTTTCAGACGCCATCATCCGCGCAGCCGACAGCCGCTTCGCCTATGTCTCGTTCCTCGCAGACCGCCGCGAGGTCGGACAGGCCTCGGTCAAGAACATCTCCGCACTGGCCCCGGGCAGCGGTCTCTACCGGGTGTGGCTTGCAAACCTCGAGCGCGAGTACGGCCGCAAGCAGGCGGAGGCGATCCGGCAAGTGCTGGCGCTGCTGGCGGCGATGGAAGAAGCACATGCCTGGGTGTTCGGCGAGGGACGCAAGGTCGATCCGGCCACCGGTGGAGCACTCACGCCGTTGCCCGAACAGTTCGCAGGGATTGAGATCCGTCTGCTTGCGCGGCTGCTCGATCTTGATCGGCCCGAAGCTGAGGCGCACGACCGCATTGACCCGGGACTGCTGTTAACGTTGCAGATGCTTCAGGGCGTGCTGTGGGTGTCGCGGGCGGGCGCGGGAACGACGCGGTTCTGCCTGGCGCTGAAGGAGTTCTTGCCAGCCGCAGAAGACGACCCGTCGGTCGGCCCGATGCTCAAGCTGATGCAGGCGCGCATTACTGCCCGCGCGCTCGATGCTGCTGACCAACTCGTCGCAGGCGACGACCCGACGGGCGAGGCCTGGGCGCTGCTGGAGCCCCTTGCACCGTTCATTGAAGCCCTGGTGCACCTGTCAGGCTCCGAGCCGATTGCGCAGCGGTGGAATCCGGCCGACCTCGTATCGTTGCTTGTACAACGCGACAACGCCCTGGAACATCAGGGCCATGCGCTGCTGCGCGTGTCTGGGCTGACCTTAATTGCGGCATTGGTACTGCCTCCCTCCAGACATCCACCGGAAGCCATTCCGATCGAGCAGCGCAACGATCTCGCCGGCTCCCTTCAGAACCGCGGGCTCGCCAAGGCGAATAGCGGCGACCTCGCTGGCGCCGTCGCCGACTACAACGCTGCGATCGCGCTCAGGCAGCGCGTCCGCGCCTCTCTGGGTGAGGCCTGGCCCATTCCGATGCAAAACGATCTCGCAGCTGCGCTCCAAAGCCGCGGGAACGCCAAGTGGGGCAGCGGCGACCTCGCGGGCGCCATCGCCGACTACGATGCTGCAATCACGCTCCCGCAGGCGATCCGCACCGCGCTGGGCGAAGCCTGGCCGGTCCCGATGCACAACGATCTCGCAACGGTTCTCCATAATCACGGGAACGCCAAGGCGGACAGCGGCGACCTCGCGGGCGCCATCGCCGACTACAACGCCGCGCTCGCGCTCATGCAGGCGATCCGCATCGCGCTGGGCGAGGCATGGTCCGTGCCGTTGCAGAACGATTTTGCAACAGTGCTCCAGAACCGCGGGAATGCCAAGGCGCGCGGGGGTGACCTTGCGGGCGCCATCGCCGACCAGGACGCGGCGATCACGCTCATGCGAACGATCCGCTCCGCGCTCGGCGAGGCCTGGCCCCTCCCGTGGCAGAATAATCTTGCAGCCTCCCTGCAGAAGCGCGGAACCGCCAAGAGGGGCAGCGGCGACCTCGCCGGTGCCATCGCCGACTCTGATGCCGCGATCGCGCTCAGGCAGGCGATCCGCACCGCGCTGGCTGAGGGCTGGCCGGCCCCGCTGCAGAACGATCTCGCCGGCTCCCTCAATAATCGCGGGCTCGCCAAGTGGGACGGAGGCGACCTCACGGGTGCCATCGCCGACTACGACGCTGCAATCGAGCTCAGGCAGGCGATCCGCGCCGCGCTGCGTGAGGCCTGGCCCCTCCCGTGGCAGAACGATCTCGCAAATGTTCTCCAGAACCGCGGGAACGCCAGGGCAGGCAGCGGCGACCTCGCCGGCGCCATCGCCGACGGCGATGCTGCGATCGCGCTGATGCAGGCGACCCGCTCCGCGCTGGGCGAGGCCTGGCCGGTCCGGATGCAGAACGATCTCGCCAACTCCCTCCAGAACCGCGGGGCCGCCAAGATGAGCGGCGGTGACCTCGCGGGCGCCATCGCCGACTACGATGCCGCGATCACGCTTAGGCAGGCGACCCGCGCCGCGCTGGGCGAGGCCTGGCCGATCCCGTGGCAACACGATCTCGCAGCCGTGCTCCAGAACCGCGGGCTCGCCAAGTGGGTCAGCCGCGACCTCACCAGTGCCATCGCCGATTACGACGCCGCGATCGCGCTCATGCTAGCGATCGGTACCGCGCTGGCTGAAGCGTGGCCGATTCCGTGGCAGAATGATCTCGCCGGCTTCCTGAATAGTCGCGGGCTCGCCAAGGCGGACAGCAGCGACCTCGCGGGAGCTATCACCGACTATGATGTTGCGATCGGCTTGATGGAAGGCGTACGTCTACGGGTTGGGCAAGTGGCCTGGAGCAGCAACCCGTCGTGGGACAATATGCTGAGCACCACTCGGGGAAATCGCGCGATGGCGCTCAAGCGGCGTGAATAGTCCGATCGTTGGGGCAAAGTAAAAGGTGGTCGAAGCGAATACGGGCGGTCAGTGCGATCATTTGTTAGGCTTAGCCACGAGTGTGTAGTTCGCGCTCAGCGTGACGAACTGCAGAATTGCGCCGACGGACGAAGGGTCGGATTTCAAATCGGCGATGACTGGCTCGCCGGCGCCGTTCCACATGCGCTGAGGATTCGCCGACGAAGGCCTTGTTTTACTCTCAACTTTCGCTCGTTTCCGGCCAGCCGGATTGAAAAGACGATAGCAACATCCACCTTCGATCCGCCGGCCGTCCCTTCACCCCACTCCTTCCCGCCGCAAAGTTCACTTCGATACAAAGGGCAACTCGGTGTAGCCTCTCCCGACAGAGACAGAGAACTTCATTGGTTCACGAGTTTCGCCATGGGGAGATGTAAAAGAAGCGCCGCCGATAATTCGCCTACGCTGGTCGGCCAAAACTCATGTTGCTCCGATTCCAATTTGCTGTCGATGTATCTGATGCGACTGAGGACGCTGATGCTCTGAACGCCCGCCAAGACGGGTCGGTTCGTTAATGTGTCACAAGGGCACATCGTGGAAGACGACGCTTTAAGCTCAATCTGCAGTGTGTGAAAATGGTGAGACCGGCTCAGCCGCAGAAAAAATTTTGTGAGAATCGTCTGTTCGTTTTCGGCTACGCCGGATGGTCTCCTCGACCGTCCCTGAAATCGCCCACCTAACCGGTCCTACACGGTCAGCAGATAAGGGCGTTCGGTTCGCTCCACATTTTCTTCATTTTCCGACCGGGGCGCTTCTTTGGGCATTCTAGCCGGGTTTGGGAGAGGCAGTCTTGGCATCAGCTTGCCGGGTCTGCCGCAGGGGCCGCCATTTTTGAGCCTCTTTTTAGCGCGCGCCATGAGCAGCACAACGGAGACAGCTCATGCGCATGTTCGATGGTTTGATTAATCTACTGGTTCCGAAGCCGAAGAGAAGTTCGGCCGCACCAAGTGACGCTATTGGTCTGGGAGTCGATAACACTTCGGCTGCTCGCGGAGGCGATGATACTCAAGGGGCCTTCCTTTCCCGAGTCCGGTCTTACGAGAGAGCACGCCCCAGACCCACCTTTCGTCGAGCTGTGCAGCTCTTGCAGTCCGCGACGGCGCACGGGGCATCCGAAAAGCATGAGGCAGCCCGCAGGGTCGTGGGCCCGGTCATTGTCGATTATTTGCGGTGCAGAGCCGCGAAGGGCGACCATTTTGATTGCGGCCCGGCCGGCGCCGACGTGGACGAGGCGACGCTCCGTTCCGCGGTGGAGACCGACTGGGAGGTTTGGGTGGACGGCGCGGAGAAAGGTCTAGTCCTGGAGATACCCGGCCAGATTACGATGCTGATGGTGACCGCCCTTGCACAGGCCTACGGACTGGAACGCCCCCAAAGCATGACTGCCCAACCGATCGCCAGCCACGAAAAGTATCGGGCGGTCCACTTGATTGAGCGCCACGGCTTCATTGTTTACCCACAAGCCCTCCGGCGGGGAAATTTCTACGAGATCCTCCATAGCCCATTCGCTAGCACCCGCGGCCCCCGGCGGATTCACGTTAACTCGGCCTCAAGATCGGATTGGCTGTGCGTGAACGGATGGGTGCCGCTTCCCCATCATCCGCTCAGAGATCGTGATGAGGGCGGATGGGACGTTCTGGCCTACGGATACAAGGGACCCTGAAATGGATGAGGGAAGCTAACGAGCAAGGTGAGATGAGAAAGAAAGCGAAGATAGGAAGATAAGCCAGCGGTGGCGGTGGTCCACATTTCTCCGAATTTTGGACCACCGCCAATTCTGGGCAAGGGGTACCCCTGTGCAACCCAATGCAGAAAATAAGCTGAAAAAGCGCCGGACGGAGGCGCTGCGCATCCGCCTCTCTTTGGCGGAGCGGAACGCCATCAACGTGGCGGCCGAGGCAGCCGGAGTAGGCCCGTGCACGTTCGCGCGCGTCGTGATCGTCTCAGCAGTCGGGAAAACGCCGACGCCCGCGCCGCGCCGTCGCCCCACGCCCAGCCAGGCTTCTCGTGATCTGGCAAAGGCGATTGGCGAGATCGCCCGGATCGGTAACAACCTGAATCAGCTCGCTCGCGCTGCAAACTCGGGGTTCGATCTGGACCCCGCGATTGTCCTAGAGGCGACCGCCGAACTCCGGCGACTGCGTGAGACTATCGTTGCGGCCCAAGACGAGGGCCCGTAGTCGTGATTATCAACTGCAGCAAGCACGGTCGGACCCGGCGCGATACCGCAAGGCTGGCCGCGCACCTGTACAAGAGTGAAAACGATTTCGTTTTGTTGGCGGAGGTCGGCAACACGGCCGCCGTGAATCTCGCGGGCGCGCTGCGGGACATGGAATTGCTCCGGGACGGCGCTATTCCCGGAGCCGCCGCGTTTCACCACTTTCCTCTAAGTCCGGCGACCAACCGAACGAATGCGGAAATAGTGGAAGCAGCACACGCCTTGCGGCGGGAATTTGATCCGGGTGGAACGAGGCCGTATGCCGTTGTTATCCACGGCAAAGAGCGTGCTGGCGGGGCGGATGGGCGGGTCCATGGTCATTTAGTTCTGGGCAATTTTAGTAATGGTCGAGCAATCAGGGATCGATTTTCGAAACTCCGAACAGAGCGACTGGCCCGCGAAATCGAGTATTCGTGGCGCCTGGCTTCACCGGGTGGTCCCGCGGAACCCTGCGGTCTCGGCCGACACCACGTCTCAGTTTTGCGTGCGCTTCGGAAGTGCAGACCCGAGGTGGCGACGTGGCTCGTTGAAGCTCACGGCGAGCAGCCAGAGCAGCCAAAATCAGCAATTTCGAGCGCCTCGAGAAATCGCGCCAAGCGTCTCGATTTCGACCTTCCTGCCGCTCGGGCTTCCGTCCAGAGGATGTGGACCGAGACGCTGGATATCAGCTCGTTCAAAACAGCGCTCAGTAGCGCCGGATATGAGATTGCTCCCGGCGCCAAGGCGGGCGTGTGGGTGCTGCGCGACAGCAAGAATGGGTTTGTTCTCGGAGCACTTGACCGTTTACTCAGGCTGAAGCGCCACGCCGTTCGCAATATGATGATGGAGACGATAGATGAGCGGAAGCAGCGAGAAAACCAACCCGGACTTGGGGCCGTTGACAATCGGTCACGGACGAAGGCTGTTCGACCAATCGAAGGCGATCTCGGCCCAATTGAAGGAGCTGACGCCGCTTCTCGGATTGCTCGAACAGGCTACCCCGGACGCGGATCAAGACCCGATCCTTCAGATTATGCGATTTCTGGAAGCTCTGGCCGATCACTCGCAGCACCAGGCCGCCTTGTTGCAGGACATCGATGGAAAACTGGAATACTTACTTGCAAATTCCAGCATCAACGAACGCTGATCCTGCTGCGACGCGTCGGCCGTCGGCTTGCCGAGTCAGGACCGATAGCCGAATTCACGAACAAGGACGCCGCTCCGCCTCAGCGTTTTGAGACGCGCTGGGACATTTGGGGCGTCCCGATTGAGCCACCCAAATACCGCCCCTAGACCTCGCACGCTCAGGCTCGCCTGGCACGAGGGGCATGGCTAAGATGGTCGGGCCGCTTGGGCTGCCAACAATAAAATGCGCCCAGGCTCCTGACACTGCTCATTTGCCGGATGTTCCCCAAGGAGGGCCCGGGTGGCCCGCAAATGAGGGGCAAATGACTAACTTGACAGACGGACAAAGCGTTAATTTTATAGGATTTGACTACTCGCTCGTAGATCGCGATCTAGCGAAGGTTTTGAAAAGCCAGGCGGCACGCATCAAAACGGAAATCGGTCATCAGACCCAGTCGATATTGGCCACAGGAGCTCTCCTGATCGAGGTCAAATCCAACCTTCAACACGGCCTATTTTCGCGTTGGGTTGACAAAGAAATCGGCGTGAGCGTCCGGACGGCGGAGAACTATATGCGGGCTGCCAGTTTGGCTTCGGAATGCAAAAGCGAAACGATTTCGCGTTTGTCTCCGTCTACCATCTACCTGCTGGCCGCAATGCCGGAGGACGCCAAGTCCAAAAATCTGCAGACGTTACAAGCAACCAGCCAATTCGATGTGAAGGCTTTTGAAGCCCAAATTCGCTCAGCGTGCGGCAAGAAGAATGGACGCAAATCTGCGGGAAATGGCGATGATCAGATAACGGCTTGCAAAGAGATCGCAATCTTGTTGGAGAAGCTTCTCTCCGAGGATGGCTATCGACGCTTTTGTGAGCTCATCACCGGTCCATCCGTTGTCAACCATCCCAGCTCATTGCCGGCGGCGTTGCAGACCGTATTTGGAGCCAATCGCGAGTTGATCGAACTCGAACCTCGATCCCGATAGCTACGGCCGAACTTGTTGGGCGTCTGTAGCGGCGTCGTTTCGCATGGATGCCGTTTTTCTCGCCGTCCCCCTCGTGTCAAGGGTTTACCGCGAAGCGGTGGCCATTTAGCCGCCCTTGACACGAGGGGGACGGCGAGGCTTTTGCAGCCATCGAAATAGACGCCCTATTCCGAGCAAGTCTCGTCGCGGTCGGTTAACCGAGCGACCGCTTAGGTTGCCCGCATCGAGCCACTGTTGCACCAAAATGTGGGCCTTGGATTCGATTTGAAGGTCGCGCTCGTGGCGAACGGTGATGCTCATCGAACGTCATCTGCGTGCAGATTTCTTCGATTTCGTTGATTTTTGCGTAGGCTTCTGAATAGGCTTGGTCTTACGCGCAATCGACTTCTTCTTTTTGGCAGATCGCTTTGCCACGGGCGCCTTCTTTTTCCTGCTCCGACTGCCTTTCTTGGCGCGCTTCGCTGTCGCTCGCGTACCCTTCGTTGCTCGCACCGAAGCTTGAATGCTATCGACGCCTTCTTCGTCGAAGAACTTCTTTAGTTGATCTTTAGTAGGGCGCCGAAACTCTTCCCGATCCCGCCGTTCGAAGCCATTCTCGGTCAGCCAATAGACAGAAGCAAAGCTTCGTGCGCCGCCGTATCCGTGGTCACGCTTTTTCCCTCCGAAAGCTTCCTTGGTGCCAGTAATGACCCACACCGCCTCCAATCCGTCGCGCTTCAAGAAATCAAGAAATTCTTGTCGGTCCACCAAGGCGGCTCCGGGACCAGGCTCCTTGGTCGACGGATCGAAAAATACCACACGACCGTCAGCATTCGCGTAAGTGAGATCCCGGCCGTTCGTCAAACGGAGTTCCAATCCGGCAAAAAGGCCCGGGGCCGGAACATGAAACTTTACTGTGTCCTCGATCGAGTAGTCGTGACCACTGCGTTCCGCGCGATACTCCGTGACGGTCGGTTGCAAGGGCTTGCGCAAGCCATTCCAATCGTCGGGCCGTATCCATGTATCCACGCCCTCGTACAGTGGATGCCAAGGGTACTCGCCAATGTACCCTTCCGGGATATCGAGCGACGTAAAGCTATCGTGGCCATCGAGGACGCGCGCCATTAGCGTCTCTATGGCGATTTCGCGGTCCTTGGCCTGAACCAGCAGGCAAATGACAAAGAACCATGTCTGCCGTTCGAGTGACCGATCCCCCTCTTGCACACCCCATTGCGTCCAGCCCTCGTACTCATCAATAACCAACCACTCCCGGCCCGCAATCGGGTCCACAACGCTCAGCAACGAGGAATCGTTTACAATATCGTCAGCGCTATCCAGCCACGTCAGCCGAGCCTGCGGCGAGACCGATTTAAGAGTCACCTGAAACGGCATCCACCAAGTCCGGTCACTCTGACGCTTCTCTTCAGGCATGCGTGAAGCAAAAAGCGACGGGTCCATATTACGTCGGCTCAGCTCCCACGGCCCCTCGAACACCCGCATGCTATCTTCACGCCGCCATCCGACAAAACCGACATTATCTCCGAGCCGCGCCAACAATTCGTAGAAGGCAATCCACTGGTACTTCTTGCCGATGCGCTCCAACTGATGATCGTAACGGCTGCCGCTGTGCCCCCGGTGACGATCGAATTCCCTGAAGCGCTCTTGCGTCCAGCCTAGATCATGCGCTCGCTTGCAAATCCAACGCCGCGCCCGATAGGGGTCAAAAGAGGGCGGCCATTGATACGTCCGGCGGGCCCAATGTAGTACCCGGAATCAGAGCTGAGTGATACGGCGGCCTTTGAAACGGCGTTGACGGACCTTTTTCTTGGTCCAGACGAAGGGCTCGGCTCTGTCGTTGTATGCGTTGACGTAGGCATCGATGTGTTCCTGAAGCTGCTTGAGGCTCGTGAAGGAGGTGCCGCTGAGCGACTGCCCCTGCAAGATGGAAAACCATACTTCGACCTGATTGAGCCATGACGCACTTGTCGGCGTGAAATGAAATTGCACGTTGGGGTGGGCCTTGAGCCAGTCCTCGTTCTTTTTATGGGTGTTGAGGTTGTCGAGGATGACGTGAAGCTTGCGGTTCGGAAAAGCCGCGGTGACGCTGTTCATGAAATCGAGAAACTCGACGCGGCGCCGGCGTTTTGAATGGGTCGCGATGATCTTTCCGGTGGCGACTTCGAGCGCCGCAAACAATGTTGTGGTGCCATGCCGCTTGTAATCGTGGCTTTGGCCGGTCAAGGCGCGGCCATTGGGCAACTTCAGATAACCCTGCGCTCGCTCCAAAGCCTGGATCGAGGGCTTCTCGTCCACGCACAGCACAATGGCCTTCGCCGGCGGCGCGACATAGAGGCCGACAACATCGGCGGCTTTGGCCGTAAAGTTCGGGTCGTTGCTCTCGCACCAGGACTTGCGAGCCACCAGGTCAATCTTGTGGCTGCGCAGGAACCGCCAGACATATTGGACATCGACATCGCCCAGCGCCTCGGCCAGCAGGGGGCCGGTCCAGCGCGCAAACCCTTGCGGTGGCGGCTTATCCAGCAGCTTCAGAATCCGCTTGTCGGTCGTCTTCGTATAGATCGGCTGCTTGCCAGGCCGCGGCTTGTCTTGCAGCCCTTCAAGGCCATGGTCGGCATAGCGATGCCGCCAAAGGCTGACAATCCGCGGCTGGACCCCAACTTCCTTGGCGATCGACCGGGTGCTGCGCCCATCCGCCGCCAACAGAACTATCCGCGCCCGCTTCAAATCGCGCTGCAACGTCACCGGTGAGCGACAGCACGCCTCAAGCACCTTGCGATCTTTCCTCGAAAGGTGGACTTCTCTTGCTTCGGGTATCATCCCGACCTTGAATCACGACTCACGTTCCAAGAAAAGTGGGTAGTAGGCCACGCCGCACATAGTGTCGGCCCTGATTGCAATAATCCTCCCATCTTTCTGAACCCAGCGCGGACTTCAGGCGATCTTCGGCTTCATCAGAGCTGGCCCCGGTTGTTTGGACAGCGCCCCGCTGGATTTAAGTGGATTCCTGCCGGGTTATGCTGAACGCGGGGCTTTACGGTTTTGTCGTTGCGTCGGGAGGGCGTAGCCCGACCAGAGCGACGACAAAACCGTCGGCGACGGTCATGCGGCCATCACCATAGCTTGCGTGCCGAAGTAAGCCTCGTCGGGCGTGCGCCCGTCAAGGCTCGAGTGAGGGCGTCCCTGATTGTAGAAGGCCAGATACTTGGCAATTGACGCTCGCGCCTCGGACACGCTGTCGTAGGCGCGGAGATAAACTTCTTCGTATTTGACCGTGCGCCAGAGCCGCTCGACAAACACGTTGTCGCGCCAGGCGCCCTTGCCGTCCATGCTGATGGCGATCTTCGCGTCCAGCAGCACATCGGTGAACTCGAGGCTGGTGAACTGGCTGCCCTGATCCGTGTTGAAAATCTCGGGCCTGCCGTGCTTCGCCAACGCCTCCTGGACCGCTTCGACGCAGAAGGCCGCCTCCATTGTGATCGAGACGCGATGGGCCAGGACCCGTCGGCTGAACACATCGACGACCGCCGCGAGATAGACGAAGCCACGCCGCATCGGAATGTAGGTGATGTCCATTGCCCACGCATGGTCGGGCCGCTCGATCTTCAATCCGCGCAACAGGTACGGGTAGATCTTGTGACCCGGAGCCGGCTTGCTCGTGTTCGGGCGACGATAGACCGCCTCGATCCGCATGCGCTTCATCAGCGTCGCGATGTGGCGGCGACCGGCGTATACGCCCTCCCGCCGCAGCAACGATCGCAGCATACGCGCTCCCGCGAAGGGATAATCGAGATGCAGCTCATCGAGCCGACGCATCAAGGCAAGGTCCTCGGCCGAAACTGGCCGAGGTTCATAGTAGACCGTGCTGCGAGCCAGCTTCAGGACCTTCGCCTGGCGCACGATAGAAAGATCATGATCGCGGTCGATCATCGCTTTGCGCTCAGCAGGCCCGCCTTGGTGAGCGCGCCGGACAAAAAATCGTTTTCCAACGCCAGCTCGCCGATCTTGGCATGTAACGCCTTCAAATCGACCGGCGTCTCGGCCGATGTCTTGTCATGCCCAAACACGCCGGCGGCGCCTTCCAGGAGCTGGTTTTTCCAGATCGTGATCTGGTTCGGATGAACATCAAACAGTTGCGCCAGCTCCGCCAGTGTCTTGTCGCCTTTGACCGCAGCCAAAGCAACCTTCGCCTTGAATGCCGGAGAATGCGTCCGGCGGCTCTTCTTCGTCATCTTCGCTCCTGATTCGCAGCAAGAATCCTCGCCGCTGTCAGGCAGAAAATCCACTCAAGCTACTGTCCGAATTTGCGGGGCCAGCTCTATCGACAGCCTTTTCAAACTCGCTTCTCTGATCCTCATCAACCTCACCGGCCTCTACAAACTTAATCGCAATTTCCATCGGGCTGCGCTTGTCTTGCTTGGCACGCCACTTGTTGCAGGCAGCAATCACTTCTTGCAAATGGGCAAAAGCTCCGGGATTGGCAGTTGTCACGTCGGCGACCCACGACTGAAACACCTCTTCCTCGGTTCGACCAATCCATGCGATAGGTAGATTGCTGAACTTCCGGACTGCCGGGTCGATGATATATCGAGCAAAATCCCCATCGGTCACGGCTGAGCTTACAATGTCATCCGTAAAGCGATGCCCTCCGGGATAGTCCTGTTTGTATTCCTCGACCGTCTCTTGAGAGACATCCTCGATTGGCCAAGCACTGCGATACGGTGGCCGCGCCCGTATCAACTCGACTTTCGGTGATAGAACGTCTCGTGTTTTGGCAAGCTCGATAATGCCACGAGCCGAATCTCGGATCAGCACATGTGGAATAGGCTCATCCCGGTTGAACGCCACATCGAAAGCCGCTTGGGATAGTTCGCTCAATCCGCTCGCTGCCACCCCTTGCAACGCGGCTCCATACGCCGCCGCGACAATCCTTTCGAGAACATAATGATCGTCTACGCCCTCAAATCGCAAAAGGAGTCGAGCGGCAATGTCTAATCGCCTTGCGAGCAAGGCAGCGAGCGCCTTGGTGGCCCGGTCGCGTATCACGCGATGGCTCGTGGAACAGAACCAGCTCAGCATGACCGCCGCGAGTTCCGCACGGTCTTCTTCTACTTCGTCAAATCCATTTTGGAGAGTCCAGGTGATCAGTGTTTCAATCGGGCTATCGCCGTCTTCATCGCCCCCATCTTCCGCAACAAATATCGACCAGTTCTCATCTCGCTCCGGCATCGCAAGAGCTAGAAGTCGCTCATGAAAATAAAGGGCATTGAATCTGTTTTGAGGCTCAGTCGATACCGAAATGAGCGTGCGAAGCAGATCGTCGCGTCCATGTACACGGGACGATGTACTCAAAATATCAAGCGTTCGCTGCGTGAATACCTTTTGATCTCGCCATAGAGTGCTATCGCGAAAGGCGTCGAGAACCATATACCAATTTGGCGCGTTGGATGGCAGCGCGTCTGGCAGCTCGACCCCGCAACGTTCCGGCAACTGAATGGCCATCGCCTCAATGACGCCGGCACGTTCATAGGCATTGTCTGCCATGATGTAACCGTGCAGCGCCGTTGATGGAAGAAACGAATCCTTTGGATTCGCTGCATCTAGATGCAGATCCAGAAGTTGCTTGGCAATTCGATGATCGCTGTATCTCTCAAACGAGAACCGAACGACATGCAAAGGCTCATCGCTTTCGCCTTGTACCGGCTCATCGGCAAGAACCCCTTCATTCACGAGCTGTGTCAGCAAACTGCGCTCGAAACTACTATTCGAAGGATGAATTTTGTTCAGGAGCTCAGCGGCTTTCTCGTATTCAAGATATCCCCGCTCGCCGTGATCGAACGCGTTGGCTAAAGCCTCAAGTGCGCGGGAGACGATACGCAGCTTGCGATCCAACCCCAAGCGCAGTTCAACCTGTTTGGCGACGGCTTCGGTATAAAAGCCGAATATCTCGGTTACCCCACGCAACCCCCGTGGCAATTCGCGAATACCTTCCTTTTCGAGATAGTCGCAACACGTCTTCAGAAAAAGGGGGTTCTCGAATTCAGGAATTAGATTGGGGGCGGCCATGCGCACAATGCCGCGTCGGTCCAAGTAGATTCGCGCCGCCTCCGCCGCGCGCCCTGCAAACCCGACATGTTCAAGCTGCGGCAGATCCTTTTCGGTATCATCGCGAAGAATATACGGCAGATAGGTCGTGCGGCATGACAGCGCCACAGCGACACGCGGATATGGTTCGATTGTCTTGAGGAATCCTGCAAGCCGCTCAGACCAGATGGCAATTCCATGCCGCTCGTTAATCGCATCGATGAAAATCACTGCTCGTGTGCCGGCCGCCTGAGCCGCCGCATCAAGCGCCCCTAGAAAGACGCTAGGTGCAATCGTCGACCCAAGTTGCTGGACGATCTGCGACCAGAGATCGCCATCGACCAGTGAGCCGCCAAGCACCAGAATGGCAGGCCGGCTCTGACGTGCTTGATGGTCTACTGCGTCGCCGAACAGGTGGGATTTTCCGACGCCGGCCACGCCGGTCACGAGCACACGGCGGGCGTTAACCACACGCCACCGTTCGCTCGCAAGAGCATCGTAGATATTTGAAAGAGCACTATCGAGCTGACCAACATAATGGCTGAGATGACGCTTCCGCTCTCGAATTTTGTCATCCTCGGTCTTAAAGGACCAAATGGCTCGCATCAGATGCGCCGTCGCAACGGCGGCCTTGTCGGCCAGCGCACGTAGCTCCTCAACTGGAAACGTATAGTCTGGGTCACTTGGCGTAGCAGCTAGAAGTGCCTCGAGGCCTGAGAGGGCTTCTTCGAGCGGAGATTGATAAGGGGACCAGTCCGTTGCCGACGCCACATCACCCAAATGGCTGATAACCTGATGGCGCCGCTCCGCCAGAGCCTCTCCCCAGCGTTCGACCTCATCAAGAAGGGACGGATCGCGGCAGAAGCCCAGAATAGCCCGTCGGATCGGCAGCTCCACGTTCGTTTCTGGCGTATAGCGCTGCCCTAGACTTGCGCGCGCGATGGCGAAGCGTTCTTCAAACCACTTCGATGCCAACATGATTTCATCGAACCAGAATGCTGCGCGTCCCGAATACAACGGATCATCGCCCCCAAGCCGTTCGACGAGCGCGCTCTTGCTCCAAAGCTCAATGATAAGCTTTCTCTTGCTTTTTGCAGCAGCAGCCTTCCACTTCTTAACCCAAGCATCCCAACGCTGAAGTTGGGTTTGCGCTTTGCCGACCCGTTGATCGAGCAGGTCAAATGGAATGCAGACGATATAGCGGGTAAGCTTTGGGTGCTTTTTTAGGGCGGTTTCGATCGATTCATTGAGCTGCGCGATCTGACCCGCATCAAGCTGAAAGAAGTATTTTACTTGCCAACCTGATTCGCTGCGGTCCTGGTGACGCAGGAAGCATTCAACCCCCGCATCCGCGCCCACACCTTTCCGGTAGAACACGTCACCGGGCGCACGAGGCTCCAGTGATGCAAGCTGCGTACACAGCTCTTCAAATGCGTGATTCTGAGAGCCCCCGAAAGATCGTATTCTTTGAAAATCAACCGATCGTATAGTCACGAGACATCCTGTTTATCCCTCCGGGCGGTCCTTGAGTCGCCACACAACGTTGGCGTTTAACTTACCGCAGGTACAGTTGTGACGGCAATTCGACACTAGAATGAAGGATTGAGCGGACGCGCCCCGAAGGGACAGCTCCCGCAAACCGAGCCGCATTCGCGTCTCGGCCATTCGGCTTCGATACTCGCGCATATATAAGGTGTCGCTCGCCGGAGGCACTCCTGCGAAGGGCCCGCCGCTCTGCGGCGTCGCTATCACTGTCGGTCGCCCGGGTGCCTTCTTGACCGGTCTCGCGACTGCACTCGGTCCCGCGCCCCGCCGCTCTTCGTCTGCGCTATGTTGACACTCCTGCGGGTACCACAGTTAAGTTACGTCTTTAATCGTCAGGCTGTAGTGATTTGGCACGCGCTCGGCCTGCTTCAAGCCAATCTTTCGACCGGAACGTCGAACGATATCACGAACAGCGCCACACGCTGCGTCGGACGCAACGCATCCGATGATGATCGACGTCAAAGCGCCGTCTGGCAACAAAAGGAGATTGCTTTTCGTAATTAGGCTTTCACGGCTGAGTGCTTCAGCCTCTTCTTGCGCAATTAGCCGATATTCGTCTTCATACTCCCAAGCCTTCGCCTTGGCGATGAGGGGCAATAAGATGGTTTGAGCATCGTTATCCGCAAGGTCGAGAGGCGGATAGGTCTCGCAGTAGACAACCTTCAGGGCGCTGCTCAGCACATCATTCGCACATCCGAACTCCAGACAAATGCCGGTGTGATTCTGCGCATAGTGCGACCACATCAGCGTGTCGGCTGGCTTTGTTGTAAGGCAGTAAACCCGGTACAGTTTCTGGATTTCAGATTCCATGCCGGACATCTGATAGATGCAGTATTCAAGGAATGCCCGGTCTTTCCGCAGTCGATCAGCTCTTTCCCGATGCTCTGCATCAGACAAGTGGGTATTACGCTTCCTGTCAACGTGCTCGAAAAACTGCACCTGTCGTTCGTAGAACGCGGGATCGTCCAGTCGGGTTAGATCGTAGCAAGGCCGGCAGTCCCAAGGATCGTTGAATCCCTTCGTGTCGGACAGATAGAGACTGTTCGTCGCCAGCAAGCGCTCCAGACGACCAGCGTCAAAGCGCTGATAGTTGTAGAGAAACTGTATTCGGTTCATTGCCGCTGTGACGGTTCGCATCGACGGGCCTCGCGTTCATCAAACCAAGCTACCAATTTCGCCGTCAGCTCGCCATACTGGCCTTTCGTTCGAGACCGGCCTGTCACTGAAGCGACCAGGATCGCCCCATGGCTGATGTGTTGAAACTCGTCAACGACCTTTCGAACCTCACGGTGCTCGAATCCGCTGAACTCGCACGGCTTCTAGAAGAGAAGTGGAAGCCGCCGAAGGTGTCGCTGGCCGACATTAAGAAGGATCTTCCATTCTGGCCGGATGAAGTCATTGAATTGTGGCTGTTTTACCTCGCCAACCGCAGCGCTGGCGATACAGGTTGGCCGCCGCCGGAGCCGCTCGGCGACCATGCTTGGGCGGCCATTCTCGGTTACAGGCCGCTTTCATGGTGGCGCGAAGTTACCTGGAAGCGCGAGAAGGTAGACTGCGGTTTGGCAGATCTCTGCCGGGGAACGCAGGCCATTGCCGTGGACATGTTGCAAAAGAAGGTGTCCAAGACCCTCGACGAGGTGACTGCGGCGCGGTTCAAAAAGGCCTCAGATTTTTTGCTAAAAAACCGCGAATTCGAAATGCCGCCGATTGCCGTGAGGCTCCCCGACGGGCTGAGCATTTTGGATGGCAATCACCGGGTAACGGCCTTTTGCGGATTGCAAGATACGCCGGATGGCTTTCTCGAACAGTACGGTCTCAAAAAGCCGAAGCCAGAACAGGATTTGTGGATTGGGACCCATAGCCGTGGCGAGGTGCCGCTTGATTACGACCCCACAGTCTAGCTGACCTCGGCTGAGCCTAGGGATTCGGTATGTCAGCGGCAGGGCCAACATAGGGTACGATGGCGCGCTCCGCTTCGAGAGTATGGTCGGAGGCAACGGTTTTCACGCTCGGAAAGACATTCCAGCCGGCATCCAGGTCAATAGAAACAAGGGCAGCGGCGGGCCCCGCGCCGCCGAATATGCGCACGATGATCTTGGTGGGGTTTGCAGGAAGGAAATGCTTCTTTCCGCTCTCGTCAATGAAGAACCATTCATTCGCTCGGACCGGTCCCCGAAATACAAGCGGCACAATAGCCTCTTGTCCAGCTGATAGATGAAACCTGTCACTTGTGCCGGCACGAATTTGACGGTCAGTCCTAGGCACGAAAGGCATTGGCATGCCAACTGGTGCAGTGCCGCTGAGTTCGACTATTTGGACGAGACAGCCACTAAGATCGCTCGCGCTGATGTTCCGAACCGACAGCGAGCAAATGGGGGTATAGTCGTCAATGCGCGCGTTAACAGTGTCTAGTCTAACGGAGAGACCGGCCGATGGCGGCGCCTTGCCTGCGTTCCCAAGCCAGGCTTTCGCCTGCATCGCGTCCAGATGAAGATCGCGAAAAATCCGTCCGCGTAACCCGCGCTGCGGTTCGTCAGGCCTATAGGTAAAGATGTCGTAGTTCTCCGCCTGCGCAAGCTGCACAACATCGAAGCCGAATTCTTCGAAATGCTGGCTGGGGATTCTGAGCTATGGCGGAATCTGGGTGATGACGGTGTGAGGAAGGCGGCGTATCGAGGCGGGTGACGAGCCTGCCAGAACCTCTCGAGGAGAGCGATACGCCATGACCGAGACTACCAATGTTCTTGCTTTCCGTCAGCCGTCCGCGGTTGATGATCCACTGACCGATATCGTTCGAGCCGGCGCGCGGGACCTGCTTGCCAGGGCGATCGAGATCGAGGTTGGCGCGTTTCTGGCCAGCACGGCCAATCTGACGCTGCCCGACGGTCGAGCGCGCCTGGTCCGACATGGGCACGGTCCGGTGCGCGAGATTGCGACCGGCATCGGTCCGGTGGAGGTCGCTCGTCCCAAGGTCCGCGACCGCGGAGCGAGCGGGCCAGGCGACCGCCTCCGCTTCAGTTCGGCAATCCTGCCGCTATGGGCGCGGCGGACGAAGAGCCTGGATGCCTTGATCCCGGTCCTCTATTTGCGCGGCATCTCGACCGGCGACTTCCAGGAGGCGCTCTCGGCGCTGCTCGGCAAGGATGCGCCGAACCTGTCGCCTTCGGTGATCGCCGGCCTGAAGGCCGATTGGCAGGTCGAGTACGAACGCTGGCAGAGACGCGATCTGTCGGCGCGTCGCTATGTCTACATCTGGGCCGATGGCGTGTACCTGCAGGCCCGCATGGAAGATCACAGCGAATGCATGCTGGTGCTGATTGGCACCACGCCGGAAGGCAAGAAGGAGCTGATCGGCTTCCAGGTCGGCGTGCGCGAGAGCGCGCAGAGCTGGCGCGAACTCCTGATCGACCTGCGGCAACGCGGGTTACGGATTGCCCCGCAACTCGCCATCGGCGACGGCGCCCTCGGCTTCTGGAAGGCACTGGACGAGGCCTTTCCCGGCACGCGGCACCAACGATGCTGGTGCCATAAAGTGAGCAACGTACTCGACAAGGTCGCCAAATCCGTGCAGGGCCCCATGAAGAACGACCTGCGGAACATCTATCTGGCCCCACACCGGGCCGAAGCTGAAACCGCGATCGACGTCTTCGTCGAGAAATACCACGTCAAATACGGACGTGCGGTGGAGTGCCTGATCAAGGATCGCCATGCGCTGCTCGCCTTCTTCGACTTCCCTGCTGAGCACTGGATCCACCTACGCAGCTCGAACCCGATCGAGAGCGTCTTCGCCACGGTGCGCCACCGAACGGTGCGGACCAAGGGATCGCTGTCGCAACAAACTGCGAAGCTGATGGTGTTCAAGCTCATCGACGCCGCATCGAAGACCTGGCGGCGATTGAAGAGCACGAACCAGTTGCCGAAAGTCATCGCCGGTGTAAAGTTCATCGACGGAATCGAAGTCATTCCGAACACTGAAAGCCACGCCGCCTGATCAGGCCGCGTCACCCAAAATCAGCCATAGCTCGGGGATTCTTGTGAGCGGCTCTGCGTCAAGCTCCTTTCCGTAGTCGGAAAGATAACGCTTGCCGGCAAATTGGATATCGCCATCGACCGCCGCTTGGCGCAATCGTTTGGTGAAACTCCATAAATCATTATCCCCCATCGGAGCAGCTTGGGCGTCCATGCACCAGCCAGCCTCAGCGGCCCATACACGAAAGTCAGCGAATGGTACTCCACGGGGCTCAGATGACGATCCGCCGTTATCGGCCGGCATCTTTCTATCTTCGGGCTTTAAGGTTGCCAGGATTTCGAAGGCTACTGCGCTCGCCGCATCGGCCGCGATTTCCTGCCAGCCCTTCGCATCGGAGCTACTTTTGCTTTTGAGCAGGTCCGAGATCCCACGGATCACGCAACCCTGCACGGAAGCATTGACGTGCACCCCCTCCAAGAACCCGCGGCCTTCCATCTCGACCGCTAAAGTATCACCGTAGTGTTCACGCAGGAATTGCGCAACTTGCCCTTGGGTAGATGCGATAACCTTCTCCCCAGCCGCGATCGGCCCCAGGTGAATCCGCTTTTCGCTACTAGTAAGTAGCGGGTTGAGCCGGGCCTTCCAGTCAGACTTCTGGCGCAGAACGCGTCCTCGTTGCTCCAGTGCGTGACCGGCCACTAAGCTGTTAGGTCTTGTCTTAAAGCCCTGCGTCGTTTCTTTTCCGGTTTCGTATCCATAAACTTTAGTGCCGATAACGATGTCACCGAGGTGGACATCTTTGACCCCTCCAGCTACGCCGACAAACAGAGCTACCTCCGGCTTGTAATGAGCAATCGCTCGTTCGGCGATCACCGCGGCCGGATAGTTGCCCGCGCCGACTTCCGCGACAGCCACGTCCCAGTTCTCAAATCGGCCGCGATAAAAAACGGTGTCTCGAACCACATCGTCGTTCCAGCCTGGAAGATGCCGAAGCACAGCGCGCGTCTCCACCTCTAATGCAACGAGGATTACCGCGCGCCGCGGATTTGTTGCGGCTGCGAGGGACGCTGATTCAATATTGGATTCGTTGCCTGTGATCTTCGCGAACCCGGCCTCCGTTAAGATCACGACCGTTTTGCTCGTGTTCATCTCGACAAAACCGGCCGATACCAGCCAATTCACTCCCACAGAGACCACATCCCCCTTTCCAAGGCTGTGCCATAGGGTGAGAATCGGCAGGGAGCCCCCGGGCCGGGTATTCATCTTTTCAAAGACCGACAGCACATCTTGTGCTTGCCAGCAGGCGATGGTTTTCATCATGACCTAAACATCATTCCTCAATAGGGCTTATACGATGGTGCGCGCTGCAAGCTGTCATCGACGTACGTTCCTCCGAAACCCGCCAAGCGGAGATGCGTAGCGTGTCTCCGGCTATGCGTTTAATTCGTTCTATGAACTGTGGCCGAACGAGTAGTGCGGAGCCATGGCCGCGAATGGCGTCATCAACATCGTCGACGCGAAAGCCGCCTTCGCGCCACCAGACAGTTCGCAAGGCCACTTCACCGGATGAATCCCGATAGATAAAGGGCTCGGTCCTGCGAGATTCGAACCCTATTGATTTCGCTGCGTGCGGACAGAAAGTCAGGCCCCAACGTGGCACGGACCCGGCCATTCCCTCGTCGATCCTGACAACGCCACCAGGCGCTGCACCCTTGTAGAGAGGATAAAGCGATCCCAGGACTTCAACCCGGGGGATCTTGTCCCACGCTTGTTGCAAGTCTTCACACGGCTCGCCGGCAGGCGATGGCACGGTGAGCCGATCCCCTCCCAACCTGTCGGCAAAACGGCGGCGCTCGAAGCGAGAGATCGAGGCTACGCAGATCCATCCTCGCATGTGATCGCGCAACGTATCTTGATCGTTCGACTGGTTTGCCCACTCTTCCTTGGGAGCCGAACGTGTGAAAAAGCCCGGGATGGCCAGCCTATGGAAGCCCGCCGCGCGGCTTTCAGGAATGACCGTGTCAGTAGATAAGTTAAATGCCCCGGTCTCATGCAGAAAATAAAACGACTTGGAGAGGTCGAGTTGATCGGCCAGGGCTATTTCTCCCGCAGTCTGACGCACGGCCAAAAACGCAGCCATTGCCATCGGCCGGTGATACTTCAATCGCAGATCAAGCCTTGAATAACGTTGCTTGAGCTTCTTCGCGACCTCGGGTCCGAATGCTGCTCCTCCACCCATTTGAGCCATGAGAATGGCCGTACGACGGCGAAGCACGCCTTTGGCAAAAGGCGAGCAGTCGGAAAGAAGATCGAGCGGGAATTTGAGGCCCCAAGTCCAGCTATAAGGGTCATCAGTCCAAAGGCCCTCGTCGTACGGAGAAAAGCCGATGGGCTGCTCGTAATCATCGGCGCCATCGTCTGGCGGAAGCTCAATCGAGTAAAAGGCGGGCAACTCTCGTTGCGCCCGCTCTACCTGGACCTGCCAATAGTCCGCTAGAGCTGCGACAGAACGTTGGACTGCCAAGTCGCGACTGGTCGACCATCCTTGAAGCTGCGGTGCGATTGCATCACGGATCGCCTCCACGTCCCGACACTCCCAAGCTATGCGCGTCGCCTGAAGTTCACCGTCTCCCCCTTTGCCCCACAAAGCGTGCACTACTTTCACCGTGATCGGCGCTCCGGCTTCTATAGCTGCTAGCTCGCGCAGCCCGATCCGCGCCTGACTCTCCAAAATCCCGATTTTGAGTTCGAAAGCGCGCTTGAAAAGATCTCCAAGGAGAGTCCCCGGTTCTTCGGTATCTGCAACACACTGAATATCAGGGCCCGACTTATATTCGCGAAACTCTCTGAGTAGCTGCGCCAAAATTTCCCATAACTCTGCATCTGTGACTCTTGGGATAGTTAGGTCGAGGACATCAGGTAGGTCAGGCAAGAGCGAGGCTAACCATTCCCGTCCCAGGCTCAGATCAAGACAAAGCTCCGCGAAATTTTCCTTACGAGCGGCGTCGCCATGAAGTGCAACCTCGACGCCTCGAAGCCTCGCTTTGGCCCCGCTTTGCCAACTTCCCCAAGAGCCCTCCGTCGCCGTCTTGCCCTTGATAGGCTCTATCAGCTCCGCAGCCACATCAGGCCTTCCATGTTTCGCAGCCGCCGTGGCGGCATGGACCACAATCCTTTCGTCGTCGCGCAAAATGGGATGCTGCGCCAACAACGGTTCAATCTCTTCGAATGACCGTCCCTCTGCCGCGCGCTCAAAGGCCGAGCTGATGTCCCAGCTTGAGTAAGATGTTCCATCCTTCAATCTCTCGTCCAACTCTTCAAGTGATCGCACATTACGAAGCTTGTCATCATTCGTCGGGCCGTGCTTGACGACCTCTGGATCGTCTTGCCACCGAACTGCAATATCCGTTTCGATCGTTCGTCCACGCACCGCCGCTTTTTTCGTGATGTTCTCCATGATTGTCGAGCGATAACCCAGATGACCATCGACCGCAGCCGCGCTCAAACCTAGCGTCATAATACCACCGACTTGCTCATCCGGAGCTATCTCGACAAGATCGGCCAGCATTTCGTGGCCGTGTTCCGATGCAAATGGCAGCGCCAACCGCGCAAAAATCACCGCAGCGCACGTGGCAAGCTGTGCGTCCCGCTCAACGACGCCACGAGCAATGCTCTCGACGATGCTTGACCATGATGCCAACCCGGCATTTTCTATTTGATCAACCGTTGCGTTAGCCAGCGACACGCCACCGACAGCCGCCCACTTGACGATGGAGTTAGCAATTCGTCCCGCCGCGTTGTCTCCCTCCGTCTCGGACATTCCAGCAACTAGCCGTGCCATCACGGCTACCCGGTTGGGAATTCCTGTGCTGTCCTCGCGACACGCTCTTTCGAAAACGTCGCGCCACAACATATACTGCGGATCCTTCTTGGCCGGCAGTGCATAACCAAGGCCTTGCTCGTGAATGCCGGCCAATAGCTTTTTGGCGCGCTCAGGCTCACCAAGCTGCGCAAACCCTATTGCTTCTTTTGCGATTGCGGCGAAATAGTCACCAGGTGATCTCTCGCTGCCGACGGATCTTCTCCAGGTGATCCTAGACAACGCAGCATTGCGGTCTTTCTGAAACTTATAAGTCGCGACTGCAAAGGCACGGCGGAATCTTGGCAGCTGCAGATTATCTTTTTCGGAGTTTAAGACTCCATCTATGTAGTCAGCTACTTGAGTCAGCGTTTCGTTACCAAAATGCGCAGCCGTCTCGACGATCGCGTTAGCTGCTGCCGCCAATCCGCCATTGATACGCCAGCGCGAGTGATCGTATTCGCTGCCAGCCGAACTTGCCTTCCCTAAAAACGTTACAAACGTCTTGATTTCGGCAATGGCATCACCCGCCATACTTTTATTCCGTACGTAATCTTGCCCGTTGTACCAACCTAGCCGCTCCAGCCGTGATTGGAGACCCTTGACAAGGTCCGAGTCCCCCACGTTCGCGGGTTTTGTTGTAATCCCGAGGGCAGAGGCCACCGCTGCATATCGAAAAACCTCTCGACAGTCGTAATCGAAATTGTCTTTGCCAGAGTAATCTCCCTGGAGTTTCGGCAGTCCAATAGGGTCAAAAAACGCTGCTGCAAGATCGAGCCATTGGCGCTTAAGACAAATCGCAGCTGCGCCGAGACGCGCGTCAGGCGGCAGCTGCTCATTTTGGTCCAACAATTCGGTGAAGCGGCGTTTCGCCACGTCTTCGACATCGTCCGCGTCTGCGGAGCGGGCGGCCACAAATCTCAAAAGGGCCTGGTACTCTGCGGCAACTCGATAAAGGTCACGAATTGGCTCAGCCTCAAGAGATGAATCTCTCTCAAGGACCCAGCGGGCGACTATAAACAGGAGCTTAGCTCGCAAATTTGCGATATCAAATTCGTCATGCAGCCTTTCGGAGCGCTGGCGTAGTCGGTCGATGGACGTAAGAATTTCTGACGGTGAGCGAAATAACGCAACCCGTTCGGCCCATTCTGAAAGCTCGCGGTTGTCGGAGAAACCATCAATCGATTCCGAGCCAAGTAACTTGGTTAGAGGTTCATGATTCTCAAACATGCGCCGCGCATCGTCGGGACGGCCTTGATCAAGCAATGCCTCAACGACGTCGTAGGCCTTGCCCACCGACAGACGAGCACCGTCTGCTTCGACAAGCCCTATCGCTCGATCAAGGTCATCAACAGCGATGTATGCGTCGATTAGCCGGTCAACACCCAGCGCGTCAGCCCGCATTTCGAGTTCATGTCGGGCCAATATTAACTCGACGAGCCGCTTTGCGGATTTCGCAAAAGCCACCGCGACGAACGCGAGTCGGATATCGTCAGAGATCGCGCGCGGCGCGCGACCTTCGATGAACTGCTGTCGGAAGCGAAGCGGCTCGCAGAGCGCGACTACCGCCTGATGATCTTCCGCGCGCGCCGCATAGCGCAATTCCATCCAGCGCTGTTCATCTCCTGCTGCTGCCGCCCGCGCCATCGCGGCGAGCTTTTGATATCGTTCTTTTCTTAAGGCTGGGGCCGGCTTATCATGTCGCTGCGAAGTCGCCTCGCGCAGGAACAGTCGAAAGCTGTTGTGGAATATCCTCCATTCGTCATCGGGAGTGCGGAGCAATAGGTGCTTGGCTGCATCCCACGCCTTGTCAACCGAACGAGAGTCGACAAGCCCATCCAACGATGCGACACGTATTTTGCCCTCCACAAGCGCGAGAAGCGCTAACACTTCACGAGAATGTTCGTTTCCTTCAAGATCGCGCCACGCGCTGCGATAGAAATTCTCGACGTCGCCGCCATATTCGGGCCCGCTTTTGAGCCAGTTGCTGCGCTCCTCTTCCGTGAGAGCGTTTCGAGCCCCCTCGATCAAGTACCGCGCCGACAACGGATGACCGAGTGAGCGCTCGAAAATGGCGTCGGCATCCGAATCCTCGCTTAGCCCGGATACTTTCACAAGGCGGAACACTGCTTCGCGGCTTAGCGCTTCAACCGTGATCAACCGGTCGGGTCTGGATGCTTGGCTCTTAACGTCAGGTGGCATCCCCTCAAGATCGAGCTTTTGAGTGCCGAGAACAAACAGAACACCTGTCGGCAGGCTGATGGGTAGAGGCAGCTCGTTCAATAGAGAGCGTTCGGGGCGCTCTTCCCGGGGAACGTGATCGAGGCCATCGACGACGATAACTGTACGTAGTCCTTCCTTCTTAAAACGAGCGTTAGCTTCCAAAAGAAGTTTAGCGAGCTGCAAGCGAAGCTCGTCAAGCGTTGTGCCGGTAACTAGTACCCGGAATCAGAGCTGAGTGATACGGCGGCCTTTGAAACGGCGTTGACGGACCTTTTTCTTGGTCCAGACGAAGGGCTCGGCTCTGTCGTTGTATGCGTTGACGTAGGCATCGATGTGTTCCTGAAGCTGCTTGAGGCTCGTGAAGGAGGTGCCGCTGAGCGACTGCCCCTGCAAGATGGAAAACCATACTTCGACCTGATTGAGCCATGACGCACTTGTCGGCGTGAAATGAAATTGCACGTTGGGGTGGGCCTTGAGCCAGTCCTCGTTCTTTTTATGGGTGTTGAGGTTGTCGAGGATGACGTGAAGCTTGCGGTTCGGAAAAGCCGCGGTGACGCTGTTCATGAAATCGAGAAACTCGACGCGGCGCCGGCGTTTTGAATGGGTCGCGATGATCTTTCCGGTGGCGACTTCGAGCGCCGCAAACAATGTTGTGGTGCCATGCCGCTTGTAATCGTGGCTTTGGCCGGTCAAGGCGCGGCCATTGGGCAACTTCAGATAACCCTGCGCTCGCTCCAAAGCCTGGATCGAGGGCTTCTCGTCCACGCACAGCACAATGGCCTTCGCCGGCGGCGCGACATAGAGGCCGACAACATCGGCGGCTTTGGCCGTAAAGTTCGGGTCGTTGCTCTCGCACCAGGACTTGCGAGCCACCAGGTCAATCTTGTGGCTGCGCAGGAACCGCCAGACATATTGGACATCGACATCGCCCAGCGCCTCGGCCAGCAGGGGGCCGGTCCAGCGCGCAAACCCTTGCGGTGGCGGCTTATCCAGCAGCTTCAGAATCCGCTTGTCGGTCGTCTTCGTATAGATCGGCTGCTTGCCAGGCCGCGGCTTGTCTTGCAGCCCTTCAAGACCATGGTCGGCATAGCGATGCCGCCAAAGGCTGACAATCCGCGGCTGGACCCCAACTTCCTTGGCGATCGACCGGGTGCTGCGCCCATCCGCCGCCAACAGAACTATCCGCGCCCGCTTCAAATCGCGCTGCAACGTCACCGGTGAGCGACAGCACGCCTCAAGCACCTTGCGATCTTTCCTCGAAAGGTGGACTTCTCTTGCTTCGGGTATCATCCCGACCTTGAATCACGACTCACGTTCCAAGAAAAGTGGGTACTAGGGTATGACCAAGCCCGGTTCGCTTTAACTGAGCTACAAGGTCATGGAGTAAGTCAAACGCTTCGGCGCGGCCGAGCTGGTGGCCTTCATTCGGCATGAACGCGAGGTAGCGAATTACCACGGCCTGTGGCGTCGGCAGCAGACCGGTTTGTAGCAATGTTGACTTGCCGCAACCCGGCGGTCCGACCAAGGACAGATATCCACAGTCAGTAGCCGCGAGCGCCAACTGGAGCTTGTCCTGAGTTTTGCGGTTAGCCTGGACTAAGGCGTCCGTTGGAAATGTGTGGCCATGGTGCGGACTGAAAGGGTCACTCCAATTTAGGCGACTGAACAGTTCTTCGAGAGTCCAGCGATCCTTGTCACCCTCATCCGCGATCAAACGCGGAAGTAGAGCCGAGATATCTGCTACGCGCCGTCTATCTAAGGGTGTCTGCCCCCAAGCATCATTTCTGCGGCCTTGGCCGGAATCGAGAAATCGAACGCTTGACAGAAACTCAATGAATTTCTCCGGCTCTAATCCACTTGCGCTAATTAATTCTGAAATAAATGGGCCATACGTCGAACCACGCCACTCTTCTAAAGACCGTGAAGAACGGTTTGCCTCCAAGGTTCGCAAAAAGGCGGAGGAGGATGGCCCAAAGCTCGACTTATCTATGTTATCGTCATCGGCAGGAACATCATCGCAGACATATTGGACTTCAACCGGCAAGTTCTCCTTGCTCTTCAGTTTTTGCCAGACAGCCACGAGAGACGCGAGGAGCGCGTTGCTTCCCAGCATCAAAGTTCGCACGTTGAATTTCTTTGGCTTTGAACTCGTTTTTACCTGATGTGCAATGACGCGCTCACTGAGCCCCAACACGAGATCGTCGAAGTTTCCCGCCGATCGATCTGAAATGGACCCGCGGAGCGGGACCGGTTGAACCGGTTTGTTAGTTGGAAACGGATCGCTCCTGATCCCTTTCTATCACGCAGCCAGAGACTCTGTCTGCTGGAATTGCTGTGGGCATGTGGTCAACGCGTCAGCGTTGTCCACCATGTCCACAGCCTGCGCGGCCTGCATCCGTTCGCGCCAGACCGCCATCGGCGTGCGATAGCCGAGGGACTGATGAAGGCGACGATCGTTGTAGAAGGCGATCCAGCTCGCGATCCCTGCCTTGGCCTCGCGGCCGTCGGCATAGCCCTTGAGATAGATGTCCTCATGCTTGAGCGACCGCCACAGCCGCTCGATGAAGACATTGTCCATCCAACGACCGCGGCCATCCATGGAGATCTTGATCCCTGCGCCCACCAACGCGCCGGTGAAGGCCACGCTGGTGAACTGGCTGCCCTGGTCGGTGTTGAAAATCTCCGGCGTGCCGTACGTCGCCAGCGCCTCTTCCAGAGCCGCCACGCAGAACGAGACGTCCATCGTATTCGACAACCGCCACGCCAGAACCGCACGGCTCGCCCAGTCGATGATGGCGACGAGATAGAGAAAGCCGCGGCCGATGGGCAGATACGTGATGTCGGCCGCCCACACCTGGTTCGGCCGGTCGATCGTCATGTTGCGCAGCAGATAGGGATAGATCTTGTGGCCCGGCGCCGGCTTTGTCGTGTTCGGCTTCGGTCCCAGCGCCGCGATGCCCATCTTGCGCATCAACCGCTGCACGCGCTTGCGATTGACCTGAAGCCCCTCAGCCTTCAGCATCGCGGTCATTCGCCGCGAGCCCAGGAATGGCCAGGCGGTGAACAGCTCGTCGATCCGCTGCATCAGGGCAAGGTCGTTGTCGTTGGCCGGCTGTGGCGGCCGGTAGACCCCAGAACGGGCGATGCCAAGCAACATGCATTGCCGGCGGATCGACAGCGCCTGGTCGGCGCGATCGAGCATTCCTCGACGGTCCGGCGTGCTCATCTTCCGGACCTCCGCGCTAAAAAATCGCGCTCGACTGTCAGTTGTCCAATCTTGGCGTGCAGCTTCTCGATCTCGCGTTCGCGCGTTTCCTCGCTCTCGCGCCCGACACCCGCGTCAAAAGCCCGGGCCGCCTGGTCCAGCAGCTGCTTCTTCCAGGCATAGATCTGGTTCGGGTGAACCTCATAGCGCTGGGCCAGATCGGCCACCGTCGCCTGCTCCCGCACCGCTTCCAGCGCGATCTTTGCCTTCAACGCCGCGTCGATCTTCCGTCGTGTCTTCTTCGTCATCATGCCCTCCGTCTATCAAACGGAGCGGCCCTTTTCCAACTTAGCCTCTGGTCCCAAAACCGGGGTCCATTTCAATCAGCCAGCCCAACCCACTGTAGCGTTCCGCTTGCGATTGCTTTGTGGATTGCGTACGCCGCAAAGTCATATTGCGGTACATAGCCTCGCTGCGCGCGTCGCTCGCCTTCGCCTGGGGCGACCGCATTTCCCTTTACCTTGCCCATCGCAACGCTCAGCAGCCCATGGTTGAAAGCCGTTCACCTTACCATTGTGGCTTAGCCACGCTATTGGGACGATGCAATTGACACCCCCAGTATACTCGCAACCCTGAGTCTCTTGCATTCTGTGGCTTAGGATGGCCAAGCCGACGGAGGCTGAGCGCTCGTACTCGCTGCGTCGTCGTCTGGCTGGCTACCATCGGGGCCAGTGCAACTGTGGCCACGGCCGCCATCGCTGTGGGCGAGCCTATGCGGCGATGCGCGTAGGATTGCCCATCACGATATCGACGGGATGACCCGCGCGCGAGCAGGTGCTTGCGCGCGGTCCACAAACGTGGTCCAAAACGCAATTAGCGGTCCATCGTCTGCGGCGAAAAGCCCGTTCGGATCAAACGGTTGATTGGGTTGCCGAGTGTGGCTGGGGAACCTGGATTCGAACCAAGACAAACAGAGTCAGAGTCTGTTGTGCTACCGTTACACCATTCCCCACCGAAGCTCTTGATATAACAAGACTTTCTTCGGAAGTTTTGCAAACCGCAGCAAAAGTTTTGCAAGTCAGCGGCGCGCTGGCGCTCATATAGCCGCGTCGGCGTTCGCGGTCCAGCCCCTCTGTGACTATCGCGGCTCGTTCTCTTTACGTTCTCACCTATGACTCGGCGCCATGTCCGCCGCCCGCATCATCAAGGCGCCACCGCTTTCCGGCGGCGATCGCAAATACTACGCCCGTGAGATCCGCAAGGCGGAAGTCACCTTCGCGACGATTCCCGGCGTCGGTCCGATTGGGTCGTCCATGCTAAGCATGAAAGCGCCGCCGCCCGAGACCTTCAGATCGGGTCGCGACTTTGCGGCGTGGCTCGGGCTGACACCTAAGGATCATTCAACTGGCGGCCGGCAAAGGCTTGGCGGCATTACAAAGGCTGGAGATTCTATACTGCGATCGACGTTGATCGTCGGTGCGACCGCACTGCTGAGGCATATTCGAAAGGGCCGTCATAAGCCCACACCATGGCTCGCTTCGCTGCTCGAGCGAAAGCCGCCAAAGTTGGTCGCGGTGGCCTTGGCCAACAAGTTTGCCCGCATCGCTTGGCGCTTGATGATATCGGGCGGCGTGTACAAGCAGCCGGTAGCCGTCATGCCGACTTGATCTGAAATCGGCCCGCGAGCAGGTTGCTCGGCGGATTGCCCACGAACTTGCAGGACGCAGTAGATGGAAGGACCGATCGGTCGATACGCGCGAGCTTCCGAAGATTACACTGGCAACAAGAATGTCGCCCATGTGCTTGGAGCGCGCGTAGCGAACACCATCTCGGCCAGCGGGCTTTGTCCGCGCAAACAGGCCGGACATCTGATAGCAAGCGATCTGGCCAAAAGTCTGCTACAATCCTGACAAGTGGGGGGCCGTCCACATCTGCAATCTCTAGAGCGTCACCGCCAGCCAGGCGGCGATCAGCGCGCTGTTTCGCGTCGTCAATCGCTACGTCGGCAACCTGGCGGCGATGCCCTCGGCCTTCCAGGACAATCCGGCGCCCGTGGTGCGTGCCGCCGACAACGGCGAGTGCGAGCTTGCCATGATGCGCTGGGCATGCCGTCGCCGCCGAGCATCAAGGGGCCCCCCGTCACCAACGAGCGTAACACGACGTCGCCACACTGGCGTCGCTGGTTGAAGCCCGAGAGCCGTTGCCTGGTGCCGGCGAACAGCTTCTCCGAATACGCGCCGGAGCTGAACCTGGAAACGGGCAAGGCAGCGAGTTCGGCACCGGCAGGAGAACGATTGCCTTGAGTTACATGAGCGCGGGCCGTATGACCGGATACTTGCTGACGCTCCATAAAGCACGAAGCCGCCACGCAGATCAAAATGTTCAGCCTCGATCGAACGAAGAACGATACTTCCACATTGCTGGATCTCCTCCGCGCGCTCGCCGCCCAAATGGTTTGCGTCGGGCACACTTGGAATTTGACTTTCACGTTCTTCGGCGGGGCTACGCAGACGCTAATCCCCGATATCGGCGTTCTTCTGTTTTTCGTGCTGTCCGGCTTCGTCATCGCATTCACGCTCCACGAGCGAACCAAAGCTGATGATTATTCCCTGCTGAACTATGCCGTCGAGCGCTTCGCCCGCATATACTCCGCATACGCGCCGGCGCTGATCTTGATCGCCGTACTGGACTATTCCGCCTGGGCGCTCGGAGTTGAGCGGTTTCGACTCGACAGCGCGGCAAGCTTTTTGAAGAACTTGGTGATGCTGCAGGGTTATCCTGGTAGGTGGGGCGGAGACACATTCGGCTCAGCCGGCCAGCTCAGCACGCTCGCCATCGAATTTCACATCTACTTCTTCGTCGGCGGCCTGTTCTTCTTCTGCAAAGGTCGCGACCAGATCGCTGGCCTCGTGCTGGCAATCGCAACCGCCACCGTTCCACTGTTCCATTTTGCTGAGAGGCCGGACGCGTCCCACGGCCTCTTCGTGCTCTGGTTGCTGGGTTTCGGCGGGTACTTCGTCGCGATCAATATGAGGATCGATCGGCTGGTGACAGTCGCCTGCGCCATACTCTCTATCCCGTTGTTCTGGAAGTGGCGCGGCTCTCATGTGCGCGGCGACGAGTACGCGCTAGCTGCACAACCCTATTTTGCGCTGTTTTTTGTGAGTCTTGCGATCGCAGCGCAGGGCCAAAACTGGCTCCGAAGATTTCAATCAATCGTCGGGTTCTTCGCAGGTTATTCCTATAGCCTGTTCTTAATCCACTTCACGATAGTGAAGATCGTCGTTTGGCACTTGACGTCGCCGCTCTGGGTGAGATTCGTGCTGGCGATCCTCATCTCAAATTTCGTCGCTTGGCTCTTCGCCATGGTCACCGAAGCCCGACACAAACAACTCGCTCGCTGGATACTGCGGAGAATGGCTTCGTTTCGAACCGTAACCGCTCGCCCCTGAAGACGACGGCAAATCCGCCAGTAACGCTGTCGGAGGGCTTGGAGGTTAGTGGAGCCAGCTCATTCCCCACTTGGCCCCCTCAATCATCACCGCGATGAGCCGATCATGCGGCTCTTCGGAATGCCAATAATGAAACGACCGGTAGAGAACAAATTACAGGACGGCGCCTGAGGCTATCCCTAAAATTGGCAATTCTCAGTCCCATCGGCTTCGCGGCGCGCTCTAACAGTTTGCCCGAGGGCCGGAAATTGGTTGACTGAACGTCTTGCGTCAATAGAGATCGAGAAATCTCACAATCCAACGTAGCAGCTGAACGGCTGATGAATGCCCCATTCAATAAGCGTTGCATATCATAGGCGTAATCTGCCTATTGGAACCCGTATCCACGCCCTTCGTTGAAGATCAATCAAAAGGAGAGAACAGTGTTTATTCGTGCTGCAATTCTGGCGCTGGCAATCCTAGGATCAGTCTCATCGGCCATGGCTCAGTTTCCAGGCTCGCCGAGTGGCGGGTGTCCGCACGGCTATGATTTCAACTACTCCAATGGGCGCTGTTATCCTAACGAATACAAAGCGCCAGGTACCTATGCCCGACCGCAGCCGGACTATCAAGGCTATAGAGCCTATGGGTACGGATCCTGCCCCGATGGGTACGACTTCAACTATGACAACGGACGCTGCTATCCAAATTGGAGGCGCGCGCCTGGGCGATACCGCTACTGATCTGGCCACAACTCTGACACCGACCATAGGCTTTGGCGTTCAGCTTGGCGCCTGCGATATTCCGGAGGCGCTGCGCGATTTCATCGAAAGCCAGCTGGGCCGCGCGATCGGCGTGCAACTGGCGCTGCCGCTGCGAATCGCCGGCCGTGGCTAAGTGCACGGCCTGTGACGATCTCGGCTGCGTATGCGAGAACCACCCGGACTACCCATGGGACGGCCCGCGCGCATGCGGTTGCGGCGGCGCCGGCGCACCCTGCCCGGCCTGCAACGTCCCGGCCGACGGCGACGCGCCGCGAATGCCGGACGGCTTCCGCCTGGAGGTCGATCGCGCTGGTTCTCGCATGCGCGGTACAGCTTGGTCGGCGACACGCGCCAGCCAAGCCTTGGAGTGAACGCCTGCCCCCTACTCCAGCTTGATGTTCGCGGCCTCGATCACCTTCTTCCAGCGCGCCGTTTCTGCGGTGATGTAGGCTGCGAACGGCTCCGAATCCACCGCGACCGCAGCCGCGCCGAGCTCGGCCATCTTCTGCACCGTGTCCGGCTGCTGCATGAAGGCGCGGATCTCGGCCGAGAGCTTTTCGACGATCGGCTTCGGCGTGCCCGCAGGGACGAGGAAGCCGTGCCAGGCGACCGCCTCGAAGCCCGGTAGGAATTCGGCGACTGCCGGGACTTCCGGATCGAACGCGGCGCGCTTCGGCGTTGCTGTCGCAAGCATCGCGAGCTGGCCGGTCTTCACCTGCGGCAGCAGCAGCGGCACGTTGTCGAAGGCGAGATCGATCTGACCGCTGAGGAGATCGGTCAGCATCTGGCTGGAGCCCTTGTAAGGCACGTGCACCATCTTCGTGCCGGTCATCTGCTGAAACAGCTCGCCGGCCAGATGCTGCGAAGTACCGACGCCGGCCGAGCCGAACGAGACCTTGTCCGGATTCGCCTTCAGATAGGCGATTAGCTCCGGCACGGTGCGCGCCTTGATCTTGTTGGGGTTCACGACGAGAACGTTGGGCACGACGCTGATCTGGGCGACCGGCACCAGATCCTTGTCCGGCTGGTAGCTGAGCTTCGGCCCATAGAGCGAGGGGTTGATGGCGAGCGCCGACGTGCTGGCAAGCCCGAGCGTGATGCCGTCAGGCGCCGATTTCGCCAGCCGTGTCACGCCGAGGATCGAGCCGGCGCCGCCGACATTCTCCACCACGAAGGGTTTGCCGAGCTTGACCTGCAAATGGTTGGAGACCATGCGCGCGAAGATGTCAGCGGTGCCGCCGGCGGCGAAGGGAACGATCACCGTCACCTGCTTGGACGGATAGCCGTCCTGCGCCTTCGCCGGCGACGTCGCCAGCAGCATCACTGAGGCAAGAACAAGCCACATCGATCTCATCGAAGTTTCCTCTGTTTTCACTGTGTTATTGATTGGCCGCCGCGCGCGGCGGGTGTTTTAGAACGCGACCTCGTACATCCCGTGGATCGCATCCCGGCCGAGATCGCGCGGGTTGTTGTCGAGCAGGCGGCGAATGGCGTGCGCCTCGTCGGCCATCACCCCGAGGTCGTCCTTGGGCACGCCGAGCGCGGACAGCCGCATCTCGATCCCGAGATCCCTGCAGAACTCGTAAGTCGCGTCGAACGCGCGTTTCGCATCGCTCTGCTCCGGCAGTCCGAGCGCCTGGAGCACTGCGCGCGTCTTCGCCTCGACCGCTGGCATGTTGAAGGCCAGCGTGTGCGGGAAGATCACCGCGCAGGCGAGCCCGTGCGCGATATGATGGCGCGTGCCAAGTGGATAGGCCACCGCATGGCCGGCGGTGGTGTTCACCGGTCCAAGGCAGTAGCCACCATAGAGCGAAGCCAGGGCAAGACCGGCGCGCGCCTCGCGGTCGCCGCCGTCGGCCACTGCGCGCTTGAGATAGCGCCCGACCAGCCGCGCTCCCTCGAGCGCATAGAGATCGATCGTCGGATGCGCCTTGCGGCTGGTATAGGCCTCGACGCAATGCGCGAGCGCATCGACGCCGGTGGCCGCAGTGACCTCCTTCGGCACGGTCATCGACAAGTCCGGATCGACGATGGCGATGTCGGCGAGCATGAAGCGGCTCTGCACCGCCTGCTTGTTCTGGCTGACGGGATCGGTGACGAGCGCACGAGTGCCGGCCTCGCTGCCGGTGCCCGACGTGGTCGGGATCTGCATCAGCGCCACGCTGCGGCCGGCCACCTTCTCCGGCCCGACGATGTCGGCAAAGGCCACGTCGGAAGTGCAGAGCACCGCGACCAGCTTGGCGAGATCCATCGCGCTGCCGCCGCCGAAGCCGACCACGAGATCGGGCTTGGCCTCGCGCGCCATCGCCACCGCCTTCTCGAGATTGGGCAGGTCCGGCTCGGGCTTGACGTCGCCGAACACCTTCACCGCACCCGGCAACGCCAGCATGTCGATGCGGCGCGCATTGAACGCATCGGAAATCACGAGCGGCCGCCTGGCGCCGGTCCGCTCGGCGAAGCGCGCCGCGGCCGTGATCGTGCCGTTGCCGAATTCCAGGATGGTGGGACGAAGGATTTCGATGGGCGTGAAGGCGTTGGTCATCGTGCGGTCGATCTCATGATTTGGATGCGGAGGCGCCAGCGGCCAGCCGTTCGGCATAGTCGATGGCCTCGATAAGGCTGTGCTCGTTGGCGATGCCCTTGCCGGCAATGTCGAAGGCGGTGCCATGATCGACGGAGGTGCGGATGATCGGCAGGCCCAGCGTGATGTTGACGCCGGAGAGCTCCTGCCAGCGGCCGGTCGCGGGATCGACCTGGAAGCCGAGCAGCTTGACGGGAATGTGCCCCTGGTCGTGATACATCGCGACCGCCGCGTCGAACTGGCCGGCGCGCAGCTTGACGAAGATGGTGTCGCCGGGCACGGGACCGATGACATCGAGGCCGTCGGCGACCGCTTTGGCGATCGTCGGCGCCGACACGTCGATATCCTGCCGGCCGAACAGGCCGCCCTCGCCCGCATGCGGATTGAGCGCGGCGACCGCGATCTTTGGTTTGGCAATGCCGAGCCGGCGCAGCGCATCGTTGGTGAGGTCGATCACCATGCGCAACCGCTCCGGCGTCAGACGCTTCGGCACGTCTTCCAGCGCGACATGGGTCGAGACATGGCTGACGCGCATGTTGCCATGGGCGAGCAGCATCACCGAGCCGCGCACGCCGGTCAGATGGGCCAGCATCTCGGTATGGCCGGGGAAATGATAGCCGGCCTTGTTGAGGGCCTCCTTGTTGAGGGGGGCCGTGACGATGGCCGCGGTCCGACCCGCCTGCGTCAGACGCACGCCCTGCTCGATCGCCTTGTAGGCGAAGCGGCCGCCATCGGCGCTGAGCACGCCCGGCTTGATCGGATCGCCCTCGGCGTCGGCCTGCAGGTAGCAGAGGTTGGGCCATTCGCGATCGTCCGCCGACACCTGCGGGATGGCAACGTCGGTGCCGAGCGCGGCCTTCGCACCGTCCAGCGCCGCGCCGCTGCCGATGATCAGCAGGCGCAGATCGCCCGTCGCGATCCGGTCCTTCAGCCCGAGGCAGGCCTTGACGATGATCTCCGGCCCGATCCCGGCCGGATCGCCCATGGTGACGGCAAGATGACGAGAGGTCATGTCGGACTCTCCATTCTGAGCAGATGATTGTCCCGGAGCAGATCGCGCCAGAGCTCGCGGGTGCCGAACGCTCCGGACTTCGAGACGACGTCAACGCCGGCCCAGCGCCCGCCTTGCAGCACTGAACGCGGCAGTCCCGGCACGATGCGTCCTGTCACCTGGAGGGCATGCGCGCCAAGGGCAATGCATGCGGCCTTCAGGGTCTCGCCGCCGGCGACGATCAACGTGCCGGGTCGATCGAGCGCCGCGATCAGCGCCGTCATTTCGCGCGCGATCCGCCGCGCCGCCTCGGCGCGCGTCAGGCCTTCGGCGAGAGAGAATTTGACCAATGCGATTCCGTCACCGGCCAGCTTGCGCTGGACACGCATCGCGCCCTCACCTTCCGCAAGGGCGATGGTCGCCTCGCCGCATGCGGCGAGCTGCGACGCCGTGGCAGCCTGGTCCGAGCCGAACAGTCCCAGCACCGGCAGCTTCAACTGGCTCGGCGCGTCGGCACGATGGCTGCGGGCGAGCGCCCCGGCCAAGCCGCCGCTTCCGCACCACAGCACGGGCCCCGGCATGCGCCGTCCCATCTCCACCACACGATCGAGATCGATGTCGCTCTCGGCATCGAAGACCTGAACGCCGGCCTGCGCCAGCGTGTCGGCCTGCCCCTGCCGCGCCTCGATGCCCTCGAGCTGCAATTGGGCGAGGAGATTGTCGCCGACGCGATGCCAGTCGCCTTGCACAGTGCGCGCGAATTGCTGGCCATCGACGGTACGGCGTCCCTGATAGTCGAAGGCGGGCGCGACCACGCAAGATGCCCAATGGCCGCTGCGCAGGCAGGCGCCGAGCTCTGCCGCCCATGCGCCACGCAGGAGGCTATCGACCTTCTTGTAGCCGATCGTCGCCCCGTGGAGCTGCGGCGCCAGCCGCCCGACGATCTCGACGCTCTCGGCCTTGGAGCGCTCCCGCGTGCCGCTGTCGATCGCAAGGCTCCGGGAGCCTTGCGTCGCGGGCGCTTCCGGCCAGGTAACGTCGAACGATCCGCACAGGCCGACGAACTCCGCCGCGGTGTCAAGCGCACCGGTGAGATCGTCGGCAAGCAGGCGGACACTCGTCATCGGCGCACGCCTCCTGCGTCGAAAATCTTGCCCGGATTCATCAGGCCATTCGGATCGAGCAGATGCTTGATATCGCGCATCAGCTCGATGTCGAGCGGATCGGCGACGCGGGCGAGCCGGCCGCGATTGGTGATGCCGATGCCGTGCTCGGCGCTGATGGCCCCGCCTTGCGCCGCGGTCTCGTCGTCGACGATCTCGTTGATCTCGGCCACCAGCTCGGCCGTCGCATCCGGGTCCTGACAATGCGCGCGATCGATCAGTGCCACGACATGGATGTTGCCGTCACCGATATGGCCGTGCATGACGACGTTCGCATGTGGCACGGCGGCCTTGATCCGGGCCTCGACATTGTTGACGAAGGCCGCCTGGCGCTCCAGCGGCACGACGCTGTCATGCGACACCACGTAACCGCTGCGCTTGTTGCCTTCGGACACGCTGTGCCGGACCGCCCAGATCGCCTTCGCCTGCGCCAGGTTGGAGGCCAATATGGCGTCTTCGGCAAGCCCCGCCTCCATCGCCTCGGCAAGCACCGCGGCCAGCGGCTCGCTCAGGTCCACGCCTGCGAGCGTGTCGGTCAGCTCGACGATCAGATACCACGGCGTCGTCAGCTCGAAGGAGATCGTGACATGCGGCACCGTCTTCGCGATCGCCTCGATCTGCGACCGCGACATGATCTCGAGGCTGCCGAGCCGGTCGCCGACGGCACCGCGCAGGCGCTGCATGATCTCGAGCGCCTGCTCGACGCCCTGCAACTTCAATAGCGCCAAAGCCGAGCTGCGCGGCGGCGCGAACAGTTTCAGCACCGCTGCGGTGACGATGCCGAGCGTTCCTTCGGCGCCGATGAAGAGCTGCTTGAGCGCGTAGCCCGTGTTGTCCTTGCGCAGCGCGCGCAGGCCGTTGAAGACGCGCCCGTCGGGCAGCACGACCTCCAACCCGAGCACGAGATCGCGCGTCGGCCCGTAGCGCAGCACGGCCGTGCCGCCGGCATTGGTCGAGATATTGCCGCCGATCTGGCAGGAGCCCTCGGCACCGAGGCTCAGGGGAAAATAGCGATCGACGTCCCGGGCCGCGTTCTGCACCTCGGCGAGGATGCAGCCGGCCTCCACGGTGATCGTGTTGGCGAGCGGGCTGACGTCGCGCACGGCCCGCATGCGGTCGAGCCGGATCACGACATTGCCCGCGCGATCGTCCGGCGTCGCCGCCCCGCACATGCCGGTGTTGCCGCCCTGCGGCACGATCGCGAGCCGCCTTGCCGCGCAGAACTTGACGACGGAGGCGACCTCGGCGGTCGAGCCGGGCTTCACCACCGCCACGGCGCGGCCGTGATAGCGCCCGCGCCAGTCCACCACATAGGGCTCCTGGTCGGGCCCGGACGCGATGACGTACTTGTCGCCGACGATATCAGCGAGCCCGGCCAACGCACCCTGGAAAGAATCGGACATCGGATCGCCTCGTCGCCCGCGCCAAGTCTAGACGGCGGCGGCAGCGAATGCAGCAGCATCCGCGAGCAGTTCTTTCATTTGAGCCGGCGGCAGCGACTCCAGCGGCGGCCGCAGCCGCTGCCATCCGGCGTGACCGGTGCGCTCGGCCACCAGCGCCTTCAGCGATGCCATCTGCGGGAACCGCGAGACCAGCTCGCGCGCCTTCACGATGCGCGCCTGCGCCGCCTTGAGGGCCGGATCGTCATCGCCGTCGCGAAAGTGCTTGTAGACGTGGGCAAGACTGCGCGCGACGAGGTTGGACGTCGCGGTGATGCAGCCTGCGCCGCCCTTGCGCAGCAACGGCAGCATCAACGGGTCCGCGCCGCCCAGGACCGCGAACCCGGGGAAGCGCTCCACCATTGCGGTCATGTTGGCGAAATCGCCGGACGAATCCTTGATGCCGGTGAAGACGGCCGGATAGGCCTTGCGCAGCCGTTCGATCAGCGCATGCGAGATCGGCTGCGCCGACATCTGCGGATAGTGGTAGAGCACGACTTTCAGGCGCGCATCACCGATGCGCTGCACCACTTCGCTGTAGGAGGCGTAGATGCCGTCATCGCTGACGTTCTTGTAGTAGAATGGCGGCAGCATCACCACGGTGTCGACGCCGACCGAAAGCGCGTGACGCGTCAGCGCGATGGTCTCGGTGAGCGCGGCAACGCCGGTGCCGGGCAGAAGCCGCTGCGGCGCGATGCCGGCGGCCACCACGGCTTCAAGCAGCGCGGTGCGCTCGGCCGCTGAGAAGGAGTTTGCCTCGCCGGTCGTGCCGAGCAGCGCGATGCCGTTGCAGCCCTCATCCAGAAGGTAGCGGCAATGCTCCACGAAACGCGCGTGATCGGGCGCGAGCTCGGCGTCGAGCGGGGTCAGCGCGGCGGAGAACACGCCATGAGGGTGCAGCGATGATGTCGACAAGCTTCCTCCGATCGCCAAATCGATATTGTTCGGAATGCGAACATTTGTTATTTACTGATGCTGTCAGTAAAATCAGCGCGCCCCTGCGTCAAGGGTGATGCTGTCATGACGGGGGCATTCGAGCATGGCCAAGGTCCAAAAGAAGGCCGCGAAGCGCAAACCTGAAGCTAGTACCCGGAATCAGAGCTGAGTGATACGGCGGCCTTTGAAACGGCGTTGACGGACCTTTTTCTTGGTCCAGACGAAGGGCTCGGCTCTGTCGTTGTATGCGTTGACGTAGGCATCGATGTGTTCCTGAAGCTGCTTGAGGCTCGTGAAGGAGGTGCCGCTGAGCGACTGCCCCTGCAAGATGGAAAACCATACTTCGACCTGATTGAGCCATGACGCACTTGTCGGCGTGAAATGAAATTGCACGTTGGGGTGGGCCTTGAGCCAGTCCTCGTTCTTTTTATGGGTGTTGAGGTTGTCGAGGATGACGTGAAGCTTGCGGTTCGGAAAAGCCGCGGTGACGCTGTTCATGAAATCGAGAAACTCGACGCGGCGCCGGCGTTTTGAATGGGTCGCGATGATCTTTCCGGTGGCGACTTCGAGCGCCGCAAACAATGTTGTGGTGCCATGCCGCTTGTAATCGTGGCTTTGGCCGGTCAAGGCGCGGCCATTGGGCAACTTCAGATAACCCTGCGCTCGCTCCAAAGCCTGGATCGAGGGCTTCTCGTCCACGCACAGCACAATGGCCTTCGCCGGCGGCGCGACATAGAGGCCGACAACATCGGCGGCTTTGGCCGTAAAGTTCGGGTCGTTGCTCTCGCACCAGGACTTGCGAGCCACCAGGTCAATCTTGTGGCTGCGCAGGAACCGCCAGACATATTGGACATCGACATCGCCCAGCGCCTCGGCCAGCAGGGGGCCGGTCCAGCGCGCAAACCCTTGCGGTGGCGGCTTATCCAGCAGCTTCAGAATCCGCTTGTCGGTCGTCTTCGTATAGATCGGCTGCTTGCCAGGCCGCGGCTTGTCTTGCAGCCCTTCAAGGCCATGGTCGGCATAGCGATGCCGCCAAAGGCTGACAATCCGCGGCTGGACCCCAACTTCCTTGGCGATCGACCGGGTGCTGCGCCCATCCGCCGCCAACAGAACTATCCGCGCCCGCTTCAAATCGCGCTGCAACGTCACCGGTGAGCGACAGCACGCCTCAAGCACCTTGCGATCTTTCCTCGAAAGGTGGACTTCTCTTGCTTCGGGTATCATCCCGACCTTGAATCACGACTCACGTTCCAAGAAAAGTGGGTACTAGTCACCAGACCCCACCCCGAATCCATGCCCCACGGGAACATTACGCCCACATCGACCGCAACTCCAAGGTGGTATTTTGCAACTTTCTCGATATGAAACTTTTCCCATCGCAGCGGCTTTCTACACCCCTCGATTTGACAGCGACGGCCTCACCACCCATGTTCGGTTCGAAACGGCCGACCCGAATCTCGTCGAATTCGGCCTAGAATTTCCCCGTAAGTTACTGGAACTACATGAATATCGTCATTGTGGAGTCGCCGGCGAAAGCCAAGACGATCAACAAGTATTTGGGCTCGTCCTATGAGGTTCTGGCCTCGTTCGGCCATGTCCGCGACCTCCCGGCGAAGAACGGTTCCGTCGATCCGGACGCCAATTTCAAGATGATCTGGGAGGTCGACCCCAAGGCGGCCGGCCGGCTCAACGATATCGCCAAGTCTCTGAAGAACGCCGACCGCCTGATTCTCGCCACCGACCCTGATCGCGAGGGCGAGGCCATCTCCTGGCACGTGCTGGAGGTGTTGAAGGAGAAGCGCGCACTCAAGGATCAGAAGATCGAGCGCGTGGTGTTCAACGCCATCACCAAGCAGGCCGTCACGGACGCGATGAAGCATCCGCGCCAGATCGACGGCGCGCTGGTCGACGCCTATATGGCGCGCCGCGCGCTGGACTATCTGGTCGGCTTCACCCTCTCCCCCGTGCTGTGGCGCAAGCTGCCGGGCGCCCGCTCGGCCGGCCGCGTGCAGTCGGTGGCGCTGCGCCTCGTCTGCGACCGCGAGCTCGAGATCGAGAAGTTCGTCGCCCGCGAATACTGGTCGCTGGTCGCGACCCTGCTCACCCCGCGCGGCGATGCGTTCGAGGCGCGCCTCGTCGGCGCCGACGGCAAGAAGATCCAGCGTCTCGACATCGGCACCGGCGCGGAAGCCGAAGACTTCAAGAAGGCGCTGGAAGCCGCCGCCTACGCGGTCACGGCGGTCGATGCAAAGCCCGCCCGGCGCAATCCGCAGGCCCCCTTCACCACCTCGACGCTGCAGCAGGAAGCCAGCCGCAAATACGGCTTTGCGCCCGCGCACACGATGCGCATCGCCCAGCGCCTCTATGAAGGCATCGATATCGGCGGCGAGACCACCGGACTCATTACTTATATGCGTACCGACGGCGTGCAGATCGATCCGTCCGCGATCACCCAGGCGCGCAAGGTGATCGGCGAGGATTACGGCAACGCCTACGTGCCGGAGGCCCCGCGCCAGTACCAGGCCAAGGCCAAGAACGCCCAGGAAGCTCACGAAGCGATCCGCCCGACCGACATGTCCCGCCGCCCGGACAGCATGAGCCGCAAGCTCGATTCCGATCAGGCGCGGCTCTACGAGCTGATCTGGAAGCGCACCATCGCGAGCCAGATGGAAGCGGCCGAACTCGAGCGCACCACCGTCGACATCACGGCGAAGGCCGGCGGCCGTACGCTGGAGCTGCGCGCCACCGGCCAGGTCGTCAAGTTCGACGGCTTCCTCGCGCTCTACCAGGAAGGCCGCGACGACGAGGAAGACGAGGATTCCCGCCGCCTGCCCGCGATGAGCGCCGGCGACGGCCTGAAGCGGCAGTCGCTCGCCGTCACCCAACACTTCACCGAGCCGCCGCCGCGCTTCTCCGAGGCCTCGCTGGTCAAGCGCATGGAGGAGCTCGGCATCGGCCGGCCCTCGACCTATGCCTCGATCCTCCAGGTCCTGAAGGACCGCGGCTACGTCAAGCTCGAGAAGAAGCGCCTGCACGGCGAGGACAAGGGCCGCGTCGTGGTCGCGTTCCTCGAAAGCTTCTTCAGCCGCTACGTCGAGTACGACTTCACCGCCAACCTGGAAGAGCAGCTCGACCGCATCTCCAACAACGAGATCTCCTGGCAGCAGGTGCTGAAGGATTTCTGGAGCGGCTTCATCGGCGCCGTCGACGAGATCAAGGATTTGCGCGTGGCGCAGGTGCTTGACGTGCTCGACGACATGCTCGGACAGCACATCTATCCGCCCCGCGCCGACGGCGGCGACATCAGGCAGTGCCCGAGCTGCGGCAACGGCCGGCTCAATCTCAAGGCCGGCAAGTTCGGCGCCTTCGTCGGCTGCTCGAACTATCCGGAGTGCCGCTACACCCGTCAGCTCGCCGCCGACAGCGAGGCGACGGCCGACCGTTCGCTCGGCCAGGATCCCGACACCGGTCGCGACGTCCGGGTCAAGGCTGGCCGCTTCGGCCCGTACATCCAGCTCGGCGAGCAGAAGGATTATGAGGAAGGCGAGAAGCCGAAGCGCGCGGGCATCCCGAAGGGCACCTCGCCCGGCGACGTCGAGCTCGAACTTGCGCTGAAGCTGCTGTCGCTGCCGCGCGAGATCGGCAAGCATCCTGAGACCGGTGAGCCGATCACCGCCGGCCTCGGCCGCTTCGGGCCGTTCGTGAAGCACGAGAAGACCTATGCCAGCCTCGAGGCCGGCGACGAGGTCTTCGACATCGGCCTCAACCGCGCCGTGACGCTGATCGCGGAAAAGGTCGCCAAGGGCCCGAGCCGCCGCTTCGGCGCCGACCCCGGCAAGGCGATCGGCGATCATCCGACGCTCGGCACCGTCACCGTGAAGAGCGGCCGCTACGGCGCCTATGTCACCGCCGGCGGCGTCAACGCGACGATCCCGGCCGAGTTCGAAAAGGACACCGTCACGCTGCCGCAGGCGATCGCACTGATTGACGAGCGCGCGGCCAAGGGTGGCGGCAAGACCAAGGCGAAGAAGGCGGCGAAGCCGGCCAAGGCCAAGAAGGCTGCGGCGAAGGCCGCCGGCGGCGATGACGCCGCGCCCAAACCCAAGAAACCGGCCGCGAAGAAAGCCGCAGCCAAATCCGAATCCACCAGCAAGGCGCGCGCCGCCGTGTCGTCGACTGCAAAGACGTCGCCGACCAAGACCGCCGCCACCAAGAATCCTGCAAACACTCCGGCCAAGAAGAGTGCCGGCAAGAATTAGAGGTTAAGTGAAACGCAAGAATGACCGTGGCTTTCCCGACAGGCAAGCCATCGTCGCCTTCATCAAGGCAAATCAGGGAAACGTCGGCACCCGCGAAATTGCGCGCGAGTTCGGCCTGAAGAACGCCGATCGCGTCGAGCTCAAGCGCATGCTGCGCGAGCTCGCCGACGACGGGACCATCAAGAAGAAGCGCCACAAGGTCTCGGAACCGGACACCCTGCCGTCGACGCTGGTCGCCGACATCACCGGCCGCGACTCCGATGGCGAGCTGATCGCCTCCCCCACCGAATGGGACGAGGTCGAAAGCGGCGAACCGCCAAAAATCCTCATCGTCATGCCGCGCCGGCCGAAGCCCGGCACCGCCGCCGGCGTCGGCGACCGCGCCCTGCTGCGCGTCGAGCGCATCGACGAGACCGAAGGCCCGGCCTATCGCGGCCACATCATCAAGGTCTTCGACAAGGCCAAGAGCCGCATCCTCGGCGTGTTCCGCAGTCTGCCCGAAGGCGGCGGACGGCTCGTCCCCGTCGACAAGAAATCCGCCGACCGCGAACTGAACATTGCCGCGGCCGATGCACAGGACGCCCAGGACGGCGACCTCGTCAGCGTCGACATCGTCCGCTCACGCGCCTTTGGCCTCGCCTCAGGCCGCGTGAAGGAGAAGCTCGGCTCGGTCAAGTCGGAGAAGGCGATCAGCCTGATCGCGATCTACGCGCACGACATTCCCCTGCAATTCCGCCCCGCGGCAGAACGTGAAGCCGAAGCGGCGGAGCCGGCGAACCTGAAGGGGCGCGAGGACTGGCGCGACGTCCCGCTCGTCACCATCGATCCGCCCGATGCGAAAGATCATGACGACGCGGTGCATGCGCAGGCCGACGGCGATCCCAACAACAAGGGCGGCTTCATCGTCAACGTCGCCATTGCCGACGTGAGCTTCTACGTGCGGCCGGGCACCGCGCTCGACCGCGATGCGCTCGACCGCGGCAACTCGGTCTATTTCCCCGACCGCGTCGTGCCGATGCTGCCGGAGCGCATCTCCAACAATCTCTGCTCGCTGGTACCGGGCGAGCCGCGCGGCGCGCTGGCGGTGCGCATGGTGATCGGCCCCGACGGCCGCAAGCGCTCGCATACGTTCCACCGCATCCTGATGCGCTCGGCGGCGAAGCTGAACTACGCACAGGCGCAGGCCGCGATCGACGGCCGGCCTGACGACACCACCGGCCCCCTGCTCGATCCGATCCTGAGGCCGCTCTACACCGCCTATGCCTGCGTCAAGCGCGCAAGAGATGAGCGCGATCCGCTCAATCTCGATCTGCCCGAGCGCAAGATCCTGCTTAGGAGCGACGGCACGGTCGATCGCGTCATCGTTCCGGAGCGTCTCGATGCGCACAAGCTGATCGAGGAGTTCATGATCCTCGCCAACGTCGCGGCGGCCGAGATGCTGGAGAAGAAGTCGCTGCCGCTGATCTACCGCGTGCATGACGAGCCGACGCTGGAGAAGGTTCACGCGCTCGCGGAGTTTCTGGAGACGCTCGACGTTCCCTTCGCCAAATCAGGCGCGCTGCGCCCGGCCCTGTTCAACCGCGTGCTGGCCCAGCTCGAGGGCCACGACCACTTCCCGCTGGTGAGCGAGGTCGTGCTCCGCGCCCAGGCGCAGGCCGAATATTCCGCCGAGAATTACGGTCATTTCGGCCTCAACCTGCGCCGCTATGCGCATTTCACCTCGCCGATCCGCCGCTATGCCGACCTCGTCGTGCACCGCGCGCTGGTTCGCGCGCTCGGCCTTGGCGAAGGTGCGCTGCCCGACACCGAGACACCGGAAACGCTCGGCGAGGTCGCCGCCCACATCTCGGTGACCGAGCGGCGCGCGATGAAGGCGGAGCGCGAGACCGTGGACCGGCTGATCGCGCACCATCTCGCCGACCGCATCGGCTCCAGCTTCCAGGGCCGCGTTTCCGGCGTCACGCGCGCCGGCCTGTTCGTCAAGCTGAGCGAGACCGGCGCCGACGGCCTGATCCCGATCCGATCCCTTGGCACGGAATATTTCAACTATGACGAGAGCCGCCATGCCCTCGTCGGCACGCGCAGCGGCGCCATGCATCAGCTGGGTGACGTGGTCGACGTCCGTCTGATAGAAGCAGCTCCGATCGCAGGCGCGCTGCGCTTCGAGCTGCTGTCGTCAAGCGGCGAGACCGCGCCGCAGGGCCGCAGGGCATCCGGTCGGCAACGCCGCCCCTCGTTCAAGGCGCATCCCGGACGCAGTCCGGCGAAGAAGCAAAAACCGGCGAAGCCGAAGAAGCCCGGCAAGGGCAAGAAGAACAAGGGAAAAGGCAAGAGCCAGAAGGGCAAGACATGGTGACGATGAGCACGGCCCCGAAAATCTGGACGCGTGAGACCGGCCTCGTCGAGAAGCGCGATGTCTGGACGGCAATGAAGCGCGGCTTTCGCGGCCGCTGCCCGCGTTGCGGCGAAGGAAAACTGTTCCGCGCCTTCCTGAAGACCGCTGATCATTGCTCGGCGTGCAGCCTCGACTTCACGCCGCATCGCGCCGACGATTTGCCCGCCTATCTCGTCATCGTCATCGTCGGCCACATCGTGGTGCCCGGCATCCTCTGGATCGAGACCAACTACACGACGCCGGTCTGGCTCAGTTTCGCGGCCTACCTGCCCTTCACGTTCTTCGCCTCGCTCGCGCTGCTCCAGCCGGTCAAGGGCGCCGTGGTCGGATTGCAATGGGCCCTGCGCATGCACGGCTTTGACGACAACCCTCCGGATGGTATTCCGCCGGTGTAACCAATAAGCAAGAAGCGGTTTGGGTGAGGACATGACGGACACGTTGCAGGCAGCCGAGAAGGCGAAGATCCACGAGGGCAAGGAAGCCGACCATCATCCCTATTTCCGCCCGAAGGATGCGGCGACACTGATCCTGGTCGATCGCGGCGGCGCCGTTCCGAAAGTCCTGGTCGGCAAGCGCCACGACAAGGTGGTGTTCATGCCCGGCAAGTTCGTCTTCCCCGGCGGCCGCGTCGACAAGGCCGACTACCGTGTGCCGTGTGCGGCCCCCATCACCTCCGAGCTGGAAGCCAGCCTCGCCAAGGGCAGCCCGAAGACGCCGGCCTCACGCGCAAAATCGCTGGCGATCGCCGCGATCCGCGAGGCCTGCGAGGAGACCGGCCTCTGCCTCGGGCGCAAGGCCGAGGGGAAAGCGCCCAAGCTCGACAGCGCCTGGAAGCCGTTTGCGGATGCGGGTCTGCTGCCCGACCCCTCAGGCCTGTTCCTGATCGCGCGCGCCATCACCCCGCCCGGTCGCGTCAAGCGGTTCGACACGCGCTTCTTCACCGCGGATGCCTCCGCGATCACCCATCGCGTCGAGGGCGTGATCCATGCGGATGCGGAGCTGGTCGAGCTGGTCTGGGTCGAGCTCGGCTCGAAGCCGCTCGCCGATCTGCATCCGATGACGCGCAACGTGCTCAACGAGCTAGACACGCGCCTTGCCACCGGCCCGCTCCGCCACGACGCGCCGGTGCCGTTCTTCCATTTCTACGGCGGCAAGATGCAGAAGGATATTTTGAGCTGACTGCTCACCTCTCCCGTAGGGAGAGGTGAACCGCGCTAAGCCGATCGAGTATTCTTATTATGCGTCGTCGCTATCCGGCTCGGTGCCGACATAGTCGCGCGCCGGCAGCTTGAGGACGCGGCCGATCTCGCCCGCGAGCTTGCCCGCCTCCTCGCGCCGGGTAAAGCTCATCAGGTTGATCGGCTCGGTGCCCTTGTTGCCGCAGAGATTGACGTCATAGGTCGTCAGATCCGCATCGTAGTCGTCGGTGATGCTGATGAAATGATAGTCGGCGAGATTGCGATGCTTGCGAATATTCAGCGGGCCGAACTGGCTGGTGATGACGATCTGGCGCAGCCTCTCGTTGAGCACGACGAAATAGCGGAAGGTGAGCAGGATCAGGCCGGGGATGCCGACGAGCAGCCCGAGGCCGGTAAACACCAGCACCGGCACGAGGTCATCGGCGAGCCGGCCGAAGCTGGAAAAATCCTGGCGCAGGCCGAGCGCGACATTCCACAGCAGATAACCGCTGGCCGCCAGCAGCGGCAACGACAGCAGCCGGCCAATCCAGGGCATCGGCCGGTCAATACGGACCATGCCGCCATCCACTGTCATCGCGCCTGCCATTGATGGTCTCCTCACGAGGTCATGGCTTTGGTCGGAGCGAGCGGCGGATTGGTTCGATGGGCGCTCCTTCGTCATTCCGGGGCGCGCCCCTTGGCGCGAGCCCGGAATCCATTGCGCGTCAGTCTCTGCGGCCCGATGGATTCGGGGCTCGCCGCTGACGCGGCGCCCCGGAATGACGGGATTGTGCTGAGTGGATCGCGAAATACGAAAAATTCTTCCCGCCTCCCCCAATGGCGGAGTTCCCACTCATGCCTATGTCTTCCCCCAACGACACCCAGAACGGATACGGGGCGATGGCACAACGACAACTCAAGCTTGGCGCGTTCATGCGCCCGATCAGCATCCACACCGGCGCCTGGCGCTATCCGGGGGCCTGGCCGGACGCCAATTTCAATTTCGGCCACATCAAGACGCTGATCAGGAAGCTCGAGGCCGGCAAGTTCGACGCCTTCTTCATGGCCGATCACCTCGCCGTGCTGAACATGCCGATCAACGCGCTCAAGCGCAGCCACACCGTGACGTCGTTCGAGCCGTTCACGCTGCTGTCGGCGCTCTCAGCGGTCACCGAGCGGATCGGCCTGATCGCGACCGGCTCGACCACCTTTGACGAGCCCTATCACGTCGCGCGCCGCTTCGCCTCGCTGGACCATCTCAGCGGCGGCCGCGCGGGCTGGAACATCGTCACTACCTCGAACCCGGACGCCGCGCTGAATTTCGGGCTCGAAGATCACATGGAGCACGCCGAGCGCTACAAGCGCGCCCGCGAGTTCTACGACGTCGTCACCGGCCTGTGGGATTCCTTCGCCGACGATGCCTTCGTGCGCGATGTCGAGAGCGGGCTGTTCTTCGAGCCCTCGAAGATGCACACGCTCGACCACAACGGCAAATATCTGAAGGTGCGCGGCCCCCTCAACATCGCCCGCCCGGTGCAGGGCTGGCCGGTGATCGTGCAGGCCGGCGCCTCCGAAGACGGCAGGCAGCTTGCGGCCGAGACGGCGGAGGCCGTGTTCACCGGCGGCGGCAGCCTCGCCGACGGGCAAAAGCTCTACGCCGATATCAAGGGCCGCATGGCGAAGGTCGGCCGCGACCCTGAACATCTCAAGATCCTACCCGGCGCCTTCGTCGTGGTCGGCGACAGCGTCGATGAAGCCAAGGAGAAGCGCGCGCTGCTCGACAGCCGCGTGCATTACGACAGCGCCATCGCCTCGCTCTCCGTCATCCTCGGCACCGATGCGTCGGGCTTCGACCCGGACGGGCCTCTGCCGGAGATCCCCGAGACCAACGCCAGCAAGAGCGGCCGCCAGCGCATGGTGGACCTCGCCGCCCGCGAAAAGCTCACGGTGCGCCAGCTCGCCCAGCGCGTCGGCGGCTATGGCGGGCTGGCCTTTGTCGGCACCGCCAAGACCATCGCCGACCAGATGGAAGAATGGCTGGTCGGGCGCGGCTCCGACGGCTTCAACATCATGTTCCCGTTCCTGCCCGCCGGCCTCGACGATTTCGTCGACAAGGTCGTCCCGGAGCTCCAGCGGCGCGGGATTTTCAGGAAAGAATATGAAGGGGCCACTTTGAGGGAGAATCTGGGCCTGCCACGGCCGAATAACCGGTTCTTCGAGGCGTAATGGGCCCGATTTGGGTGGTTTTCGGGGTGTAAAACCTTGACATCAGTCGGTTTCTGGCTAGGTTGCCGGCCAACGCGGGCCGTTTGGCCGGCTCCAGATTCCCTTCATTTCTGAGGTTCTGAACATGGCCAAAGCGGTCACCATCAAGGTCAAGCTCGTGTCCTCGGCCGACACCGGCTTCTACTACGTCGCCAAGAAGAATTCGCGCACCATGACCGACAAGCTGGTCAAGAAGAAGTACGACCCGGTCGCGCGTAAGCACGTCGAATTCCGCGAAGCCAAGATCAAGTAAGAGATCAAGTAAGATCGCGGGATACGTTACGGACTTTTGACGGGGCCTCACGGCCCCGTTTTTATTTTGTCTGTCGTGTCCCGGGCGCGCGGCAACGCGCGGGCGCTGTGGCGCTGGGTCCGGAGCGCGAGACTGAAGCTGACGCGCTACTCCTTCTCCACGCCGTCATTGCGAGGAGCTCGCGACAAAATTGCGGAGCAATCCAGTCGTTCTGCAGAGGCACCCTGGATTGCCTCGCGGAGCCTGTCATCGCGCCGCGCTTTGCGCGGCCGGTGGCTCGCAATGACGGCGCGAGCATTCCGCGTTCTGCATGGCTGCCATCTCGGCCGCGGGCCACCGGTAGACATCCGCTCAACCCTCGGTTGCCCGATCCGGAATGTATGTTACCGTGCACTTACCGGAACGGCATTTCCGTCCCGGATTTGGGAAGGACATGGTCATGAGATTGTCATCAAGCCTTGTCGTGCCTTCAACTGTCGCTGTCTTGTCAACCGTCCTGGTGTGCGGTCCCGCCGCGTCGCAGATCCCGACCGGCTCCGCCGCCACACTTCCCCCCGTCACGGTCGATGCACCGAAGCAATTGACGAAGCCACCGGCGCCGCAGCGGGCGGCAAACACCGGGGCATCATCGCGCCGGACTGCGTCAACCGTTCAAACGTCATCGTCAACCGCACGGACGCCTTCGTATGCACCGGGTTCAGTGATGGGGAGGATTGCCAGCCTGGAGAAAGTCGCCAGCAGCTGCAACGGGGGCTGTGCATCAAGTTTCCCACACGGCAAGGAGCCCTGGATTGGCTGTAGCGAGTCGGGCGGCAACATAGATTATGGACCTTTCTCGCCAACGTGCCGAGACACCATCACCCATACGTCCTACGAGAATTGCGTCGAGACGAAGGTGTTCCTGGGCGAGAATCGAAACAGAGCCCACTGGTTCTGCAGCAGCCTGGCCGCCGGCAACAGGTTTAAGGTCGCAGAACTCAAGCGGTCGGGGCGTCCGCGCTAGTCCCGTCCGCTTGAACTCAGCCCCGGATGTCGGCCCGCGCTTGCCGCGGGTCGCCACGTTGAAGCCGTCCGATTCCAACGTTGGCGCCAGCAGTCGGCGCCAACGGCCGTCTCCATCACGAGTTCGTCCTGCCGACCAGGGACGCCAACAGGCGGCCGGCAGCTGCCAGATCTGCCGTCTCCAGGCCTTCCGTGAATTGCTCGAACACGGGCCTTAACAGCCCGCAGGCATCGTCAGGTTGCCCTCGACCCGCCAACAGCGCAGCCAGATCGATTGCGGTGCGTAACTCCCAGGCGGGCGCGCCTTGGCGACGGCTCAATTCGAGCGACTGCTTGAACCAGCGTTCCGCATCGTCAACCCGGGTCGGCATAGCCAGGACGGCGCATCCCCTGACACGCAACGCTTCTGGCATGAAGAAGAGATCTCCATTCTCCTCGGCCCGGCTGATCGTGTCGTCGACCAATCTTATGGCTTCGCCGACCTGTTCGATTGCGAGGAGCCCTTGCGCCAGGAGAATGTTGAACTCCGTGTTGCGCACCTCGTAGTGCATCGCGTGGCAGTGCTTCAGGCAACCGCGAAGTGTGTCGACGCCGCCCCTTGCATCGCCACGACGGATCGCGAGGATGCCTTTGTACCCGTAGCCAACATGAAGATAGGGGCCCAGGGAATGGGACCGGGCATGCGCCACCAGGCGGTCAGCATGTGCTTCGGCGCTTGCGAGATCGCCGTTCCAGACGAATACGTCCGGAGCCCAGGCAAGAGCGACAGCAAGCGATGCGGGATTGGTGCTGGATTCCGCGTCTTTGATTGTCTCGCGCGCGCGGACCGCGGCCTTGGTGGGATGCCCCTGCACCCATAGGCCCCGCGCAAGGCCGAGGCCAACCAGGATACGGTCATCGAACCCAAGATAGGCCCGCTGGGCGTGCGACCAATGCTGGAGCGCAGCCTCGAGCTCCGACCGGGCGCTGCCGTGCTCACCGATGAAGTGGAGCGCCCTGCCCACGGCCGATTGGGCCAGGGCCATCGCGTGAGGGTCCTCGGCGGCCCCGGCAACCGTCCGCGCGCGCCTTGCATGATCCAGCGCAGTCTTGAATTCGCCGTCGCGCGTGCAGAACATCGACAGCGTGCCGAGAATTCCAACTTGGCTGAGCACGTTGCCGCCTGCCTCCGCAATCGCGAGGCTTCGGTCCAACGCCGCACGCGCTGCGTCGCTCGGCCCGTTCATGTGCATTGACGCAACCCCGAGGTTTGCCTGGAGCTGCATCTCCTCCGGTTCGCCGCGGGTCCTGCCTTCCAGCGCGACGATTGCGTGCTGCGACCAGCGATAGCATTCGGACAACAGCGACATCGCCAAAAGGACAGGCGCTGCGGCTGCCGCCAGCTTGATCCCGATTTCGGGATCGCCGCCCTCGCCAAAACACCATTCCAACGCCGCCCGGACATTGTTGAGGTCGGCAAGGTGCGCCTCCCTTTCAGCGCCGCTCGACAACGCTGCCCTTTCCCTTCCCGCCTGCTCCGACCAGCGCCGAAAGTAGTTTGCGTGGCGCACGGCCAGATCGGCAGCCTCCGGATCGGTGATTTCCGTCCCGAGAATGTAAGTGCGCGTCGTATCAAGCAGCCGATAGCGCATCATGGCTCCGATCGGGCGGGTCGTAACCATCGACTTGGCAATGAGGCTGTCGATCGCGCCAAGGACGGCGGTCTGGTCGACGTTGACGCTTGTGACCACCGCGAGCATTGCGTCCAGCGTGAAATGTCCGACGAACACGGCCAGCCGGCGAAGTACCAGCCGCTCGACGCTGGAAAGCAACCGGTAGCTCCAGTCCAGCGTTGCCTGCAAAGTCTTATGACGCGGCGGCGCGGTGCGCGAACCCAGCCACAACAAGGTCAAGCGCTGGTCGAGCAGAGCCGCCGTATCGCGCAATCCATAGGCCTCGACGCGCCTTGCTGCCAGCTCTATGGCCAATGCCACGCCGTCCAGCTTCCGGCAGATACCGACCACGATTGGCGCGTCTGCATCGTCGAGATCCAACCGGGCGCCGCTCGCCGCTGCGCGTTCGACGAACAGCTGCGTGGCTGGGAACGATCGCGCAATTGCCGCCGTTGGCATCGCGTCGTCTGGCGGGCATGCCAACGGCTCCAGTCGATAGATCTGCTCCCCATCAACCTGTAGCGCTTCTCTGCTGGTCGCGAGTATGTGGACTTGCGGGGTCTCTCTGAAGACGCACGACGCGAAGGTCGCTACCGACTCGATCAGATGTTCGCAGGTGTCGAGGATCAACAGGACCCGCTTGTCCCGAAGATAGGCGATCAGGTTCGGCGTAGCGTCGTCCGATCGCACCGATAGTCCCAGCATGGATGCGACGGTACTCGTCACCAGCCGTGAATCGCTCAACATGCTCAGATCGACAAACAGCACCGCGCCCCCGAATGCCTCAATCAGGTGGTGCCCGAGCGCGGTCGCGAGCGTGGTCTTGCCGACGCCTCCGAGGCCGACCACCGTGACGAAGCGCGCCACTTCCAGCTGGGCGGCGACCCTTTGCAGATCATCTTCCCGGTCGATCAATCCTGCGGGACGGACGGGCAGGTTGGCGTTTCGAAAGCTCTCAGCGGCAGCTGATGCCGCCTCGGGCTCCCCGAGCGACCGTGAGACTGGCGCTACGAAGCAGTAGCCTCGACCGGCCACGGTCGTTATGTATCGCGCGCCGTCTTTTCCGTCGCCGAGCATCTTGCGCAGGCTGGCCATTTGACCACGCAGGCTGCCCTCTTCGACCGTGACGTTGGGCCAGACCAGCGACAGAAGGTCTTTCTTGCTGATGACTTCATTCGGCGTGGAGACAAGAGCGGTCAGAATTTCGTAGGCGCGTGCGCCCAGGTCGACGGGAACTCCGTCTTTGGTGAGCAACCGCTCGCTTGCAGTCAGGCGAAACGGCCCGAACGACAGGACTTCCTTGCCGTGCGTCGTCATTGGAACCGTCGCATTGTGCCCATGCTCCGGACCACATTTTAGGCCAAGGTCCCGCGTCAGGCCAACGGTCGGGAAATTGCCGTGCAGTCCTCACACTACCAAGGGCGAAGGACTGACGCCTCCTAACAACATTTCACAACGCATGACGGGCCATTCGCGACGGTTGGGCTTAGCTTGTTCGCCATCGGATAGGACGGCGCACGACAATGTCGAGCACAAGCCCATGAACAAGACCATCTTGCACGATCCCTTGGCGGCTCTGTTCTCGCCGGCGGCGCACCCGAGGGACGTTCCGGTTCCCGAGCTCCGCCCGGCCGATGTGGAGATGGCGCGGGTCCTCAAGACCGCGCCAATTCGTATGGCCTCCGATCCGTTGGGCGGCGCCATCGCCCATTGGAAACATGGCGCGCTACATGACGTCGTTGAACCCATGGCCAATCATGTCGTCATGACTTACCCGTGCGGCGTGCAGCGACTTGAGCGGCGCGCCGGCAAGTCGGTCGCGATCGGAACGGCCCGTTCCGGCGTGGTGACGATCATTCCGGCAGGCTCAAGCGCCCGATGGGACATTGCCGGGGACATCAATGTCGTTCAGCTCTACCTCCCCCACACGACGCTCGATCGTGTCGCCCGGGAAGCCCGCGCGGCTGCACCTGGCGACCTCATGGAGCGAACGGGGCATCCCGATCCCGTCACATCCCGCCTGCTGCTGAGTGCAGCGGATGCACTGGACGGCAATGCGGCCCTGGATGCCTTGTTCAGACATCAACTGACAGATCTCCTGGCCACCCGCATCTTGGCCGCGCACGTCGGTTCGCCTACCGCGATCCAGGCACTGATCGGCGGGCTGTCGCCAACAGCCCTCCGCCGCGCGATCGATCGCCTGCGCTCGGAGAGCGATTCCGATGTCTCTCTCGCGATGCTTGCTTCGGATGCCGGCCTGTCACGCTTCCATTTCTGTCGTGCCTTCAAGGAAAGCACAGGGCTCTCGCCGCATGCCTGGCTCCGCCAGTACCGACTCGAGCAAGCCATGAACATGCTGCGCGATACTGACGATTCGGTCGTCTCGATCGCAGCGGCGCTCGGGTACGCCTCCCAAACCGCCTTTGCCGCGGCGTTCAGAAAACTCGCCGGCGTGACACCGAGCGACTGGCGGCGACGTCTCCGTTAAGCAGCAATCGCCCTGCAGGCGCTGCAATCGGCTGCGCAGCTACAGCTCATTTCCGTGAGATCCTGCGACATCCGCATCCCCCCAAACCGCCGCTCACGAGTCCCCGCCCCGGCTACGCCGTCCGCAGCACCGGCGGCTGCGACGGCCGGATCAGCGCGAACGCCACCTGCACGATGCCGCCGGCAAGACCGAGCGCGACGCCGATGCGCCAGGCCATGGTGTAGGAGCCGAGCGCGTCGTAGAGCACCCCTCCGCCGTAGGCGCCGAGGAAGCTGCCGATCTGGTGGCTCATGAAGGCGAGGCCCTGGATCATCGCCTGCCAGCGCAGACCGAACATCTCGGCGACCGCGCCTGCCACCAGCGGCCCTACACCCATCCACAGGAAGCCCATGATGGCGCCGAACAGCAGCGTCGAGAACGACGTCGCCGGCAGCATGAAGTACCAGGCGAGCGCCAGCGAGCGCAGGATGTAGATGCCCCCTAACAGCGCGAGCTTATTCCAGCGCTGGCCGGCCCAGCCGAAGAACAGCGAGCCCAGCACGTTGAAGCCGCCGATCATGCCGAGCGTCTGCGCGCTCAGCATCGGATCGAGGCCGCAGATCGCGAGGTAGGACGGCAGGTGCGTCGTGAGGAACACGAGCTGCATGCCGCAGACGAGATAGGCGCAGGTCATCACCGCGAAGGAGGCGTTGCCGAACGCGGCCGTCGCCACCGATGCGGCCGTGGCGTCGCCGATATCGTCGGCGGCCGGCTTCGGCAGCGGGACCTTGTCGACACGCCCCGCATACCAGGCCGCAGGGATCATCAGCACCGACATGATGACGAAGCCGGCGAGCCCGACGCGCCAGCCAAAGCCTTCGTTGAGCAACTGCCCGATCGGCGCGGACAGCAGCGCGCCGAGCGAGCCCGCGCCGGAGACGATGCCGAGCACGGTGGACCGGACGGTCTCGGGCACAGCGCGCGCGGCCACCGACATCGCGATCGCCGCCGCGGTGCAGGCGAGCGAGGTGCCGATCAGCACGCCGGCGCCGATCATGATGCTGACGAGCCCGCCCGCGGTCGCCATCAGAATGAGGCCTGCGATGTACATCAGCGAGCCGACGATCATGATCGGGCGGAAGCCGTAGCGCACCGTCATCGCGCCGGCGAGCGGCTGGAGAAAGCCCCAGGCGAGGTTCTGCACGGCGAGCGCCAGCGTGAAATCCGAGATCGAAATGTGGATGTCGTGAGTCAGCGGCTGCATGAAGATGCCGAGGCTCTGCCGCAACCCCATGCTTAGCGTCAGCATGATCGAGGCGCCGATCAGGATGGGCAAGGTCGGCCGCAGGACCTGCAACAGGGGCATTTTTCTTCTGCCTCGTGGGCGCGGCGCGAGCGCCGACGTCTGCAATATCAGTTGATTTTGGTTACACAGACCTGTGTACTTAGGCTATGAAAAGGTGCACGCTGTCAAGCGAACAGGACGCGCGCTGCTGCATGGCTCCCCCGACGACCCCACAGACGATGAAGGAGCGGATCCTCGAGACCGCCGACAAGCTGTTCTATCTGCAAGGCATTCGCGCCATCGGCGTCGACACCATCGCGGCCGAGATCGGCATCTCCAAGCGCACGCTGTACAACCACTTCCCCTCCAAGGACGCGCTGATCGCGGCTTACCTCGAGCGCCGTTTCGTAGCCCCGCGCCCCTCCGACAAGCCGCCGGCCGAGCAGATCCTCGCCACCTTCGATTCGCTGGAGCGCCGTTTTGCGGCGAAGGATTTTCGCGGCTGCCCGTTCGTGAATGCGGTGGCCGAGCTCGGCCCAAAGGACCGCGCGGTGAGGAAGATCGCGGTCGCCTTCAAGGAAAGCCGCCGCGTCTGGTTTCGCGAGCGGCTCAACGAGCTCGGCGTTGCGAATGCGGACGCGCTGGCAACGCAGCTCGTGCTGCTGGTCGACGGCTCGATCGCCCAGGACCTCGTCCGCGACGACCCCGCGATGGCGCGCGCCGCGAAGGAAGCGGCGAAGGTGTTGTTGCGGAATGCGGGGGTGGATGTGGGGGATGGTGCGAAGCCGACAAAGGGACGCAAGCCCGCGCCACAATAAACACTGTCGTCCCGGCGAAGGCCGGGACCCATAACCACAGGCAAATGTTTGGCGAAGACTCGGAGTTACCTGCTCGCACCACAACCCCTCCCTGGGGTTATGGGTCCCGGCCTCCGCCGGGACGACACTGAGTATGTGGCCGCAGTATTTGTCCCACTACCCGACGATACCAATATGCCCCTGTTTTGCCCGACGGGTCAAATGGCGCCGCTGCCGGCGCAAGCCTGTTTGCTACCCGCGTAAGCCCTTGATCCGGCTAGCGCCGGCTACTGTGCATGGGGTTGTTTTCGCAACTTTTGTGCGAGCCGCCCTCACGCCGCCTGCGAGACCACGCGATTGCGGCCGTCGTGCTTCGCGCGATACAGCGCGGTGTCGGCGCGCTTGAGGACGTCGGCGACCGCCTCGCCCTTCTGCTCCAGCGTTGTGAGGCCGATCGAGATCGTGACCTCGATGCGCTTGGTGCCCTTGTGGATCGCGAACGGCTCGCCCGCGATCGAGCGGCGCAGGCGCTCGGCGACCATGCCGGCGACGTGGAGATCGGTCTCCGGCATCACGATGACGAACTCCTCGCCGCCATAGCGGCAGGCGAGGTCAATGCCGCGGATCGACTTGCGCACGCGCACCGCGAATTCGCGAAGCACGTCGTCGCCGGCATCGTGGCCGTAATTGTCGTTGATCGACTTGAAATAGTCGATGTCCAGGATCATCAGCGCCAGCGGCTTGCCGCGGGTTGCGGCCTGCTCGGCGAGCGTCGCCAGATGGCTCTCCATGTAGCGGCGATTGTGCAGGCCGGTGAGCGCGTCGGTGATCGCCATCTCGATCGAATTCTGCACGTTGTCGCGCAGATGATCGGTGTAGCGGCGGCGGCGGATCTGGGTGCGGGCGCGCGCCAGCAGCTCGGTCTTGTCGATCGGTCGCAGCAGGTAGTCGTTGACGCCGATCTCGAGGCCGCGGAGCAGCCGCGTCGAATTCTCGGGGTCCGCGATCGCCAGGATCGGCACGTGGCGCGTGCGCTCCAGCGAGCGCGCCTGGCTGCACAGCCTGAGGCCATCGAAATTGTTGAGGTCGAGCGAGACGATCAGCAGGTCGTAATTGCCCTCGGCGGCGTGGAACAGCGCTTCGGTCGGGTTCGGCTCGACATCGACGGTGTGCTCGGCGGCGAGCAGGCTCGCCAGCCGCTCATAGGAGGACTGGCGGTCGTCGACCAGCAGGATGCGGCCGCCCTTGCCGGTGTCGGCGACCGCAGTGCGCTCCGGCGCCTGCATGCCGATCTCGAGCGAGGTGATGGCGCGCATGCGCAGCTCGTCGGTCATCATCTTCAGCCGCGTCAGCGAGCGCACGCGTGCGATCAGCACGACGTCGGAGACGGGTTTGGTCAGGAAATCGTCGGCGCCCGCTTCCAGCCCGCGGTTGCGGTCGGACGGGCTGTCGAGCGCCGTCACCATCACGACGGGGATGTGGTGCGTCGCCGGATCGGTCTTCAGACGGCGGCAGACCTCGAAGCCGTCCATGTCGGGCATCATCACGTCGAGCAGGATGATGTCGCATTCGGCGCGGCGGGAGATCGCCAGCGCCTCGGTGCCGTTCGAGGCGGTCATCACGTCGAAATATTCGGCGGAAAGCCGGGCCTCGAGGAGTTTGACGTTGGCAGGAACGTCATCGACAACCAGGATACGCGCGGACACTTTGAACTCACTTCCTATCCGATAAAACGCCGGACCGTCTCAATGAACTTGCCGACCGAGATCGGCTTGGACAAATAGGCTTCGCAGCCGCCCTCGCGGATGCGCTCTTCGTCGCCCTTCATCGCGAAGGCCGTGACCGCGACGACGGGAATGGAGCGCAACTCCGGATCGTCCTTGATCCAGCGCGTCACCTCCAGGCCCGAGACCTGCGGCAATTGGATATCCATCAGCACGAGGTCGGGCCGCATCTTCCGAACGAGATCCAGCGCCTCGTAGCCGTTGCTGGTGCCCGTGGTCTGGTAACCGTGCGCCTCCAACAGGTCGCGGAAGAGCTTCATGTTGAGCTCGTTGTCTTCCACGATCAGGACGGTCTTAGCCATCCCGTCCTCCTGATTGGCACGAAGCCCGATACATGTGACGCCTCAGGCGCCGCTCCCCGGCGCTTCGAAAACTGGATTCAAACTAGCCTCAGATTCGCTCTAGTTTCGTTAAACCCGAGGGGCCACTTTCTGCGATGTGGTTTCCAGTTGCTTGTCGGGCGTCGCAAGACTCAGGCGCGAGACTCGGGCATATTCCAAAGTAGACACTGAAAGTTAACGGAAAGGCAAACTGGGCCCTTGAAAAAGCCTGTTCACAACCCCCGCGAAGTCGCTGAAATCGTTGCGATTCAGGCATTGTCCTTTGTCGCGGGCGAGCCCGAGCGGCTGGGCCTGTTCCTGGCCGAGACAGGTGTCGGCCCGGAGACCCTTCGGAACGCCGCCTCGGACCCCAATTTCCTCCTCAGCGTACTCGATTTCGTGCTGCGCGATGACGCGACCGTGAAGGCCTTTGCCACGGCCTCGGAGCTGCATCCGACCAACGTTGCCGCGGCGCGGCAGGTGCTGGGCGACGCGCTCGGCGACCGGACCTGGGAGCGCGACGTGCCGTGACCGTCTCCGACCCGGCCGGGCCCCGCTGCTTCTGCCGGGATTGCCTGGTCGATCTGGATATGGGCGTGCGGCGCTGCTCGGCTTGCGGTTCCCCTCGCCTCGTCCGCCACCGCGCGCTCTCGAGCCTGACCATCGCCCATATCGACTGCGACGCCTTCTATGCGACAGTCGAGAAGCGCGACAATCCTGACATCGCCGACAAGCCCGTCATCATCGGCGGGGGCAAGCGCGGCGTCGTGTCGGCCGCCTGCTACATCGCACGCACCTATGGCGTGCGCTCGGCGATGCCGATGTTCAAGGCGCTCGATGCCTGCCCGCACGCGATCGTGATCCGTCCCGACATGGCGAAATACGTCCGCGTCGGCCGCGAGGTACGCCAGGCCATGCAGGCGCTGACGCCGCTGGTCGAGCCGCTCTCGATCGACGAGGCCTTCCTCGATCTCTCCGGCACCGAGCGGGTCCACGGCATGATCCCGGCCAAGGTGCTGGCGCGGTTTGCGCGCAACATCGAGCGCGACATCGGCATCAGCGTCTCGGTCGGCCTCTCCTGCAACAAGTTCCTGGCCAAGATCGCCTCCGACCTCGACAAGCCGCGCGGCTTTGCCGCACTCGATCAGGAGGAAGCGCGTTTGATGCTGGCTTCGAGGCCGGTCGGCTTCATCTTCGGCGTCGGTCCTGCGACGCAGGAACGCCTGGTGCAGCGCGGCTTCCGCATCATCGCCGATCTTCAGAAGGCCGACGAGATCGAGATGATGCGGCAATTTCCGAGCGACGGCCGCCGGCTGTGGCGGCTTGCCCGCGGCATCGACGACCGCCGCGTCGAGCCCGATCGGGGCGCCAAGACGATTTCCAGCGAAACCACCTTCGAGACCGACATCCGCGATTTCGCGACGCTGGAGAAGATTCTCTGGCGGCTCTGCGAGAAGACGTCGTCGCGGCTCAAGAGCAGCGAGCTTGCCGGCTCGACCGTCACGCTGAAGCTGAAGACCGCCGACTTCCGCCAGCGCACGCGCTCGCAGTCGATCGCAGCGCCAACGCAGCTCGCCGCAAAGATCTTTTCGATCTGCCGCGAGATGCTGGCCAAGGAGATCGACGGTACCGCCTTCCGCCTGATGGGCGCCGGCGTCAGCGCACTGCGCGAAGGCTCGCCCGCCGACGACACCGACATGCTCGACCGCCGCGCCGCCCACGCCGAGCGCGCGGTGGACAGTCTGCGCAAGAAGTTCGGCAACTCCGCCGTCATTCGTGGCATCGCGTATGATGGTCCCGAAACAGGACAGCAGGAGTGATCGAGTCCTGCTCAATTCAGTCGCGTTCGAAGATCCGCGCACCCGGATAGACGCGCCGGGCATACTGAACGACCAACTGCCGATCCTGAGTCTCCAGGAACGGAGTTCGGATCTGACAAGACCCGACGACGAGGTGCCACAGGCCGTTGAGCTTTCGAATGATGACGTTCATTTGAGCTTCCTCGCAGTGACCCGAGTGGACTCAAATTGTAAGAATCTCCCGCCGTCGCTCAATTGTACCAGCGTAAGGTCAGCGTATGAGAAGGATTGCAAGAGATATACAAAGGTATGTTGACCGTGACTCCAACGGCTTCCGGCGCCGATAGCTTCGCAAGGGCTCAAACGATCCCGCCCGCCCAGGAGCTGGCACCGTGACAGGCGAACGCGACCTCAGCGTGCTGTTGAAAAACATGAAGCCGGAGATGCAGCCCGGCGCCTTCGTGTTTTGCACGATCCCGCCCAACGAGCCCATTCCCGCAGCGGTCAACCCACTGCTGACGTTCCGCAAGCAGGAAGGAACGACGCTGGTGATCCCACGCGAAGAAGCCGAGGCATCAGGCTTACGCTACGCGTTTGCATCGCGCCCGATCACCCTGACGGTTCACTCCGCACTCGATGCGGTGGGCTTTCTGGCGGCTATCACGGCGCGACTGGCCGAAGCCGGCATCAGCGTGAATGCCGTTTCGGCCTTCCACCACGACCATCTCTTTGTGGCTGTCGACCAGGCCGATGAGGCGATGGCCGTTCTGCGGGAGATGTCCAAAGCGAAGCACTCGTAGCCCGGGTGGAGCGAAGCGCAATCCGGGCTACGGGATTCACGAACACAGCGGAAGTAGGTTGTCCCGCGTCAAAGGCGCGAGTTTGACAGCTCCGGGCGTGGACGGATCGAGCCAGAGAATCTCCTCGATCTCGGCTCCCGGAGCGACCGGATGCGCAATGACGATGCGGAATACTTCCGCATCGACCTGCCGGCCCGGCTCATTCGCGGCAGGCGCAGTGTATCGCCCGACATAGGTCATCTCGCTCGGATCGATATCGATCCCGAGCTCCTCCGACAATTCGCGCCTCAGCGCGTCCTGCGGATGCTCGCCCATCTCGATCTTTCCTCCGGGCTGCATGAAGCTTTCGGTAGCCTTCTTCCTGACCAGCAGGACGCGCCCATCGCTCCTGCTCATCAAGGCAGCAGCGATCCGAATGGAATTCTGCAAAGTCATTCCGTCCGCACCTCAATCCGCGACCGCCACCGCCTCGATCTCGATCAGCCATTCCGGCGCGGCGAGCGCGGAGACGCCGACGAGGGTGGAGGCCGGCGGCTCCATGCCTTCGAAGAAGGCGGAGCGGGCCTTGCCGATGATCGGGCGCAGTTCCGGCTTGTAGTTCACCACGAAGGTCGTGATCTTGACGATGTTGGCGTAGCTCGCGCCGGCAGCCTTCAGCGCCAGGCCGAGATTCTGCATCACCTGCGTCGTCTGCGCGGCGATATCGCCCTCGCCGACGATCCGCCTCTCCTCGTCGGTCGAGACCTGGCCCGAGATGTAGATCGTCCGCGCGCCCGTGGCGGTGACGACGTGGGAATAGGCCGGATTGTGGTGCAGGCCGCTGGGGCGGAGATGGTCGAGCTTGGGCATGGGGCTGGCTCCCGGAGTTTATGGTTGGGGGAGAGCGTAGCGGGAGAGGGAGCTGAGGGCCAGCCCGTCATTGCGAGGAGCTCTTGCGACGAAGCAATCCAGAATCGTTCCTCGGAGAGATTCTGGATTGCTTCGCTGCGCTCGCAATGACGACACCGAGTGAGAGCCGACAAACAACTCTCGCCGTCCTTCCGGGGCGGTCCGCAGGACCGAACCCGGAATCTCGAGATTCTCAGGTGCGCAATTGCGCACCATAGTTCTGGCTTCGCGAGCCCCGGAATGACGATCGACGCTCAATTACAGGGCTTACTGTCCTTGACGTCGAACTTGCCCATCGCGCCCGAGATGACGAAATCATTGTAATCGAGCACGAGCTGGCGCGAGACGCCGTTCTCATAGAGCTCGAACGCCATTGCATAGATCGGCGTCTGCTCGCCCTCCTTCTGCTGGGCGTCGCGGTCGAAATAGCTGACGGTGACGGGCCAGCGCTTGAGCGATTTCATGTGCTCGTCCGTGGTGGACGGATCGGTCGAGGAGGCACGGTCGGCGGGGATCGGCTGGCCGATCACGGTCAGCGTGTTGTAGACTTTCTGGCCGTCGTCGGAGCCGTCATAGACGGACAGCTCGAGCAGCGACTTGCCGTCCTTGGCGGCGGCGATGATGCGCTGGATCTGCTCGGTCGGGAACACGATCTTGCCGTCGAGCGTAAAGCTCTTCGGCGCCGGCAGCTTCAGCTTGACGTTGATGTGGTCGCCGTCGCGCTCGGCCGAGCCGTCGACCCGTCCGGCGTCGGCCTCGTTCATCCGCGTCTCGATCTTGAAGCGGTAGCTTTTTCCCGCGGCGTCCTCCCAGGAGTTGGAGCGGAGGTCGCTGAGCGTGATCTTGCCCTCGCCGCTGTCGAGCTCGGAGACCTGGCGGAATTCGGAGGTGTAGCCCTCGCAGGAGCTTCCGGTGAAATTGTAGAGGATGCGGCCGCGCGCGCTGTTGACCGAATTGGAGCGCGACTTGACGAGGCTGAGGTCATAGAGCGCCTGATGCGCGAGGAACGGACCGTTGGCGGCCAGCGCCCCGCCGCCGGGGCCACAAGCGGCCGCCGCGAGCGCCATCACACCGAGCGAAGTCCGGAAAAGGTGCATCATGTCTGTTCCTTGAAGATGCGTCCTTGGGAAGCGCAGATTCGACATTTTAATGACCGTTCCATTGCGTCGCAACTGAGGCCGTTTCACGTAAAGTTGCGGCCCTCGCCCTGAACCTCCTGCCCTGCCTCAACAAAATGCAGCCCGCCGGGGTTGCTTGCATGTGGCGGCACGATGGGCGAAACAGGGCGCGCCCGGGCCGCCGATGGGACGCGCCCGGGGTGGATGATTTTTGGACAACGAGGTCGAAGATGGCGGGCACGGTCGAGCAGAAACTGGCGGAACAGGGCATCAAGCTGCACGAGGCGCCCACCCCCGTGGCCAACTACGTGCCGTTCGTGCGCACCGGCAATCTGCTGTTCGTCTCCGGCCAAGTCTGCTTCGATCCCGCGGCCAAGCTGATCGCCAAGGGGAAGCTGGGTGCCGGCGTCTCGATCGAAGAAGGCGCCGCGGCCGCGCGCGGCTGCGCCGTCAACCTGCTGGCCCAGGTCAAGGCGGCCTTGGGTGATCTCGACAAGGTCGTCCGCGTGGTACGCCTCGGCGGCTTCATCAACTCGGCGCCGGACTTCCTGGACGGGCCGAAGGTGCTCAATGGTGCCTCCGACCTGATGGTTGCCGCCTTCGGTGACAAGGGCCGCCATGCCCGCACCACCGTCGGCGTCGCCTCGCTGCCCGCGGATGCGGCGGTGGAGGTCGAGGGTGTGTTCGAGGTCGCCTGACGCGAATGCGCGCCTCTGATTGGCTGACAGCCCGGCCGGTCGCCCATCGCGGCCTGCACGACATTTCCCGCGGAATCGTCGAGAACATGCCGGGCGCGGTCCAGGCTGCGATCACAGGCAATTTCTCGATCGAGGTCGACATCCAGCTCTCGGCCGACGGCGAGGCCATGGTCCATCACGACCATGCACTCGGCCGCCTCACCGAGGCCACCGGCGAGGTGATCGAGAGGACCGCGGCGGAGCTGAGGGCGATCAGGTTCAAGGACACGGACGAGCGGATGATGTCGCTGTCCGACCTCTGCGCCATGGTTGGCGGCCGGGTGCCGCTGGTGATTGAGGTGAAGAGCCATTTTGGCGGCGACCGCAAGCTGGTGAAGCGGATGGCCGAGGTGCTGGCGTCCTATCAGGGCCCCGCGGTCGGCATGTCCTTCGATCCCGACCAGGTGCTGGCGCTGCGCGAACTGCTGCCCTCCCGCCCGCGCGGCATCGTCGCGCAGCGGAGCTATGAGGACGAGTACTGGGCCAAGCTGACCGAGGCGCAGCGCGACAGCATGCTGTACCTGCGCCACGGCTTCCAGACCCAGCCGCATTTCGTCGCCTTCAAGGTCGACCACCTCCCGGCACCCGCCCCCTGGATCGCCCGCAATGTGTTCGGCTGCGCCCTGCTCGGCTGGACCGTGCGGACGCCGGAGCAGCGGACGCGAGTCGGACAATACGCGGACCAGATGATCTTCGAGGGGTTCGTGCCGTAGCCCTAGGGTCGTCCTGGCGAAAGCCAGGACCCATTACCCCAGGGAGGAGTCGTGGCCCGAAGCTGCAACTCCGAGTCATCGCCAAACCAAATTCTGTGGGTATGGGTCCTGGCTATCGCCAGGACGACTCGGGATAGATCTTTGCACAATCGCTGATACCGCGTTTGCATCTACACCTCAGTTCCCGCCCTCTTGAAGTCGCTGCTGCAATGCACGATCTTGGGCACGATGGCATCAACCGAAATCACGCTCGAGGCCGTACCGTCTATTGGCGAAGTGTCGCCCGAAGATTGGGACGCCTGCGCAAATCCCGGCAAGGCTCTTATCGAAAAGGCTTGCAACGGGCATGGCAAGGGATCCTCATCCGGGCTTCCAGGCGATTCGGCCGGTCTCTTAAAGCCTGCCTATAACCCGTTCGTCTCGCACGCGTTTCTCTCCGCCGTCGAGAAATCGGGTTCGGCAACGATCCGCACAGGATGGGGACCCCGGCATCTGCTCGCCAAGATCGACGGCCGCGTTGCCGGCGTCGTGCCCTGCTATCTGAAATCGCATTCGCAGGGCGAATACGTCTTCGACCGCGGCTGGGCTGACGCCTACGAGCGGGCCGGCGGGCGCTACTATCCCAAGCTCCAGGTCTCGGTTCCCTTCACCCCGGCGACCGGGCCGCGGCTGCTGGTCCGCGACGGTGTCGACCGCGAGCGCATCATGGAGGCGCTGGCGAGCGGGCTGGTGGCGCTGTGCGGGGTCAGCAAGGCCTCCTCTGTGCACGTCACCTTCGCGCGGGAGGCGGAGTGGAAGCTGCTCGCCGGGCACGGCTTCCTCCAGCGCACCGACCAGCAGTTCCACTGGCACAACGAGGGTTTTGCAAGCTTCGACGGCTTCCTCGCCACCCTGAACTCGCGCCACCGCAAATCGATCAAGCGCGAACGCCGCGACGCGCTCGCGTCCGGCATCACGATCCACTGGCTCACCGGAAAAGACATCACCGAGGAGGCCTGGGACGCCTTCTTCGAATTCTACATGGAGACCGGCTCGCGCAAATGGGGCCGTCCGTATCTGACGCGCGAGTTCTTCTCGCTGATCGGCGAGACCATGAGCGAGGACGTGCTGCTGGTGATGGCGCGCCGCAATGGCCGCTGGATCGCGGGCGCGATCAATTTCATCGGCTCGGACACGCTGTTCGGCCGCAACTGGGGCGCGGTCGAGCACCATCCGTTCCTGCATTTCGAGGTCTGCTACTATCAGGCGATCGATTTCGCGATCACGCGCGGCCTCACACACGTCGAGGCCGGCGCGCAAGGCGAGCACAAGATCGCGCGCGGCTACCTGCCGAAGACGACCCATTCCGCCCACTTCATTGCCGATCCGGGCCTGCGCCGCGCCATCGACGATTACCTCAAGCGCGAGCGCGCCTATGTCGCCGAGGCCGGACGGGAGTTGGCCGAGCTCGGCCCGTTCCGGAAAGGCGCCGACGAGGCGCCTTGACGGTTCGATGCGGCTGGTGACAGTAAGCGCAAAATTCCGAGGAGCCGCCGAGGAGCTGCCATGACCGCCTACGACACCAACAACATCTTCGCAAAGATCCTGCGCGGCGAGTTTCCCTGCCACAAGGTCTATGAGGACGAGCACGTCTTCGCCTTCCTCGACATCATGCCGCGGGTGCCGGGCCATACGCTGGTGATCCCGAAGGCCCCTGCCCGCAACATCCTCGACATCAAGCCCGACGACTACGCTCACGTCGCCCGCGGCGCGCACAGGATCGCCGCCGCCGCGATGAAGGCGTTCAAGGCCGACGGCATCACCGTGCAACAGTTCAACGAGCCGGCCGGCGGACAGGTGGTGTTTCACCTGCACATGCACGTCTTGCCGCGCCACGACGGGGTGGCGATGCTGCCGCCCGCGAGCCGCAAGGAAGACGTCAAGGTGCTGGAAGAGAACGCGACCAAGCTGATCGCGGCGCTGAAGGCGGGCTGACTTTCGCCACATCGTCATTCCGGGGCGCGCCTCTTGGCGCGAGCCCGGAATCCATTTCACGACGATCTCTGCGGCCCGATGGATTCCGGGCTCGACGCTTCGCATCGCCCCGGAATGACGACTACTCCGTCTGGAAATCCCCCGCCTGCGGCGCGGCCAGTGGCGTGAACTCGCAGCGGTCGGGCTTGATGTCGATCAGCGGCGTGTTGTCGAGACAATCGAGCCCGCGCACCAGAATGGCATTGCCCTCGATGCCGACCAGCTTGACGATCGAGGTGCCGATCGGGTTGGGCCTGACCGGCGAGCGCAGCGAGAACGTGCCGCGGGTCTTCTCGTTGTTCTTCGGGCTTTGCAGGATGATGTCGCGGCGCGACTTGTCGAGCCAGTAGAGCACTTCGAGATTGCTGTAGAAGTCGACGCCCTTGATGGCCGGCACGAACGGCTCGAAGATCTCGAGGCGGCAGATCGGGCCGTCGTGCCGCCCCTGCCGCGGCGTCTCCAGCCGCGACGTCCAGGGCGTGCGGATGCGGCCGATGAAGACGAGGCCGGCATCCTCTGCGGGCGGCAGCTCGATGGCGACCTCGCCCTCGCGGAGCTCCTGTTCGCGAACCATATTTCCTGTTCCTTGGCTGTTCGCCGGCGGTTTTAGCCCAACCACCACTTGCCGGCCAGCATGAAGACTTCGCCGGTCACGACGCCCGCAAAGATCGAGCGGCGGGTCAGCAGGAACATGACGAGGCCGGCCGCCACGGCGCCGTAGCGCAAGGCATCGGGCACGCTGGCGAGCGCGCCCGGCGGCTGGACCACGATCTGGGCGATGACACCGGCGAGGATCGCGGTCGCGACCGCCCGCACCCACACCAGCAGCTCCGAGCCCTCGTCGATGCCGCCGCCGAACCACAGGCCCAGCATGCGCCAGATCTGGTTGGGAACGACGCCGGCAACGAACAGCACGACGAGCGCATGCCAGTCGCCGATGAGCTGTGCGAAACTCATGCGCGCACCTCCCGCCACCAATGCACGCCGTAGGCGATCGACCCGGCCACCACGCCGCTGACGAGGATGTCGAGGCCGGAGTTCATCTTCGCCGCCAGCGGATAAAGCAGAATCCCGAGCGCCAGCGCGACCACGTCGGCGACCTCGCGGCTGTTGCGCGCGGTCGAGAACAGGAAGGACAGCGGCGTCAGCAGCAGGATCGCGGCGCCAAGCGTCTGCGTCAGGTTGGCGGCGAGGAAATAGCCGACCGTGTTGGCGGTGAGGCACACCGAGACCAGGCCACAGCCGAGCCCGTGGACAAAGGCGATGCGCCGCTCGCGCGGCACCTGCGGCAGGAAGCGGTGGCATTCGACCCAGAGCGTCACGGCGGTGAGATGTGCGGCGAAGACCAGCTCACGCCGTTTCGTCTTCGGCGTGCGCATCAGCGGCAGCACCGAGACCACCATCGGAAACAGGCGGATCGCACTGACCGTCACCGCGATCGCCGATTGGATGACGGTCGCGCCCGAGCCGAGCGTCGTGATCAGGATGATCTGCGCGGGGCCTGCCCAGACGAACAGCGTCGAGCAGAGCGCCCAGAGCAGGCTGAAATGGGTGTCGTGGGCGAGCGCGCCGATGCCGAGATAGGTCACGAACAGCACGATGGTGAGGATCGTCTGCGTGATCGAGCGCAGCCCCCACGCAAAGGCGCGCCAAGGACTTTGCCATTGAGGTGAATCGAGCGGAGGAAGCGCCACGGGACGGCCGGCTGGGGTTACGGAATCGTGCCTGCATAACGGGCAATGCGGCGGTCCGCGTCAAGGAACCGCGCGGCGGAGCTGGCATGCGCACGGCCAACACCCGCCGCCGTCATTCCGGGGCGCGACGAAGTCGCGAGCTATGATGCGCAATTGCGCATCTGAGAATCCATCAGGCCGCAGAGATTGTTGAACAATGGATTCCGGGTTCGCGCCAAGGGGCGCGCCCCGGAATGACGGCGGGAGAGAGTTGCCCTACCCGCTCACACCGCGGTTCTTCAGCACGAAGCAGGCACCGCCAGCCTTGCGGATGCGGTTGCAGAGATCATCCGCCTCGCTGCGCGTATCCGCGCCGATGCGCACCTGGTAGAACGCGCGCGTGCCGCGGCTGCGCATCACCGAACTCAGCAGGCTCGGGTCGCGCTCGCCGATCACCGCGCTCAGCCGCGTGACCGCGCGGGAATACATCGCCAATGCCCTGTTGCGGTCGAAGCCGGCGGCGAGCTGCACGCCCCAGATCTTCGCGGCGGCCAGCTCTACATGCTGCTCGAGCTCGGCGACGAACGGATTCGGCGCGCGCTTCAACAGGGCCATGAGATCGCGGCAGCTCGTCGGCGGCGCGCTCGGCGGGCCCTTGCCGGTACCGCCGGCCTTCGCCCAGGCATCCACCGTCGCACCGGTGATGGCATAGACGTAATTGCGGGTCTGCTCCGGCATCGGGCCGGTGCCGGCCAGCCATTCCTGGACGCGGCGCGGCCCCGCATTGTAGGCGGCCGCCGCAAGCCCGAGATTGCCGAACTGGTTGCGCAGCTCGTTCAAAAATTCGGCCGACTTCGGCAAGGCCTGAACCGGATTGAACGGGTCAAGCAACCCACGCTCGCTCGCGGTGCCCGGCATGAACTGCGCGATCCCCTGCGCATGCTCGCCGCTACGGGTCATCGGACCCACCGCATCGGCCTGGAAGCGGCTCTCCTGCCAGATCACGCGGGCGAAGAATTCCAGCGGCAGGTTGGCGTCCCGCGCGGCCGCCTCGACGATCAGGCAGATGGACTCCCGCGTGTCGCTCTCGCGCGCATCCGCTGGCTTCTGCGGCGGCGTCGCCAGCTCCTCGACGCTCGGCACCGCGACGTCGGTCCCCGCGGGCGAGTTGTCCCCTGCCGCGACCTCTGTCGCAGAGGTCAGCAGCACGGCAACGGCGAGTGATGCAATTCTCGCCAACGCTGCCCAAGCATCGCTGTGGCGCACGCCGGCGCGGCATGCGAGAAGCTGATCCGCCATGTTGTGGCATCGTGCCATGGTTCGACGAGTTGCCAGTATATGCTGCCTGCCCTGCTTCTCCCAATGCGTTCCCCCCCAAACGGATCCGCGCGATCCTTGCCCTCGCCGCCCTGGTCCTGTCCGCCGCGCCGGCCATAGCGCAGGTCAACTGGCGGATGACCACGGAATATCCGCAAAACAACATTTCCGGGATTGGCCTCACCACTTTCGCCGACCGCGTCGCGGTGCGCACTAACGGTTTCGTGACCGTGGCCAACGCCTTCGACAACGAGCTCAAGATCAATTCGGGCGAGATGCCGCGCGCGGCGCTGGACGGCCGGATCGGCGGCGGCGATGCCTTTGCGGGCGCACTGTCCGGCCTCGACCCGGTGCTCGCCCTTTCTACCCTGCCCTTCCTGGTGCAATCGGTCGACGTCGCTCGCGCCACCAATGCGCGGGCACGCCCACTCTACGAAAAGGCGTTCGCCGCCCGCGGTCTCAAGCTGCTCTATCTGACGATCTGGCCGGCGACGGGCCTCTGGTCGGATCATGCGCTCGCAGGCGCCGACGATCTGCCAAAGCTGAACCTGCGGGCCTATGACGCCAGTTCCAGCGCGGTGATGCGCGCGGCCGGGGCCAATGCGCAGTTCCTGCCGATGGACAAAGCGCTCGCCGGATTGAAGGAGCACCAGCTGAACGCGTTCCTCACCTCCGGCGACGGCGGCGCGGGACGCAAGCTCTGGGACTTCCTGCCGCATTTCACGGCCATCAACTATGCGATGCCGGTCTCGATCGCCTTCGTCCGCAGCGAGGCGTTCGCGGAGCTGTCCGAGCCGATGCAGCGCGAGGTGATGGCGGCTGCGGCCGAGACCGAGCAGAGCCAGTTCGCGCTGCTGGCCCATCGCACGACCGAGAATTATGCGCGCATGCGCGACAACGGCGTCAACATCGCCGAGCCCGCACCGCCGTCCCTCGTCACCGCACTCCGCAACGCCGCGACGGACACGATCGCCACCTGGGAGACCCAGGCCGGCGCGGATGCGGCGGCGATCGTCGAATGGGCGAGACAGCAATAAGGGGTCGCAGCCATCGGCATGCGACCGCTCCCCTGCGACGAGATGTCGGCTGATTTCCCGTTGCGCTGCCTCAGTTCTTGACGGGCAACAGGCTTTCGCCGTTGATGGCGCGGTCGAGGGCGTCGATCAGCGCCTGAATCTCGACGAACTTGTTGCGCGCCCGCTCGGCCGTGTCGCGCACAAAGGGAGCGGCCAGCACTTTCGCATGCGCGTCTCTGTCCTCGATCATGCGATCGCGGGCCTTCTTCAGGGTTTCAAGTCGCTCGCTCATGTAGGCTCCTCTGAAAAGTATCTTCTCGATCGCAACCAGGGACTTTAGTCGAAGCCGGCCGGAAGCTCGCCTTTCCGGAAAAACACCGTCGGCTCATCGTCATAGTCACCCATTTCGGCATCGCCGCTGGACGAGAACGCAACGACGCCGAGCTTGCTCAAGGCCAGTCTCTCCGCCGTTCGCAGCGCGCCGCTCTCCGATTTGCAGACGATCGGAGAGTCGGCCTTGAGATTCCCGCCCTTGCCGGCATTGAACGCCTGCACGACGTAGGTTGTTTGGCGAACCATGACGGCTCCTCTGACCCTGTTGGCAAACGGAAGTGACGTCAACGACTGCGAACGCTCAGCGTCGCATCGCATCCATGAGCGCGGAAATCCTGATCGTTGCGAAACTGGAGAAGGTGTCCGACACGGCATATGGCAGGATGATCTGGTCATTGTGCCTCATCGCGCCGCAGGTATAGACGACGTTGGGGACATACCCTTCGCGCTCGGACGGTTCAGGCCGCAACAGCGGCTCGCTCGAACGCGCCAGCACCCTGGATGGATCGTGCTTGTCGAGCAGCGCCGCTCCGATCGAGTATTTCCGGATAGGGCCGACACCATGCGTCAGCAGCAGCCAGCCTTCGTCGAGTTCGATCGGCGACCCACAATTGCCGATCTGGACGAACTCCCAGGGAAACTGCGGTTTCAGAAGGGCCCGGCCGCCTTCCCATGTGGAGAGGTCGTCCGAATAGACCAGATACAGGTTCTCATTGTCCTGTCGCGCGATCATGGCATAGCTGCCGCCGATCTTGCGCGGGAACAGCGCCATGCCCTTGTTGTGGGCCGCAGCGCCCCGCAAAGGCGTCAGTCGAAACGACATGAAATCGCTGGTCTCGATCAATTCGGACCGGATCGCCCGCCCGCTGTAGGCCGTGTAGGTCGCGTAATAGGTCTTCCGATCGCCGTCGCTGAATTGGACAAAGCGCGCATCCTCGATGCCGTTCGATTGGGATTCGGTCACGGGAAAGATGACACGCTCGCTGAGATCTTCCTCGGGCCTGAACGTCAGCTCGACCCGGTCGCCGTCCGGGCCGGATGCGCGATGGCTGATCCGCGGGACCGAGGCAAGGCGAGCCGTCGGATCGACGGTCAGGCTCCCCTCAGCCGCGATCGTTCCGGTTCGAAACGTCAGCGACGACACATGCCCTTCGCCGATCGCCCGGAGACTGAGGATGAAGCGTTTGCCGCCCTCCGGGCTACCGGATTGATCGGGGTGCGGTACGATGCTCGGATTGAACAAGGCTGAGGCCTCGAACGAATACTCGCTGAGAAAATAGGCGCCGATCAGCTGGCGCTGGGCTTTCGAGAAGATACCATGCGTTGCGAAAGCATCCTCCATATCGTCGGCGCGGGCCTCGAACCTCTCCAGGAGGTTCCGATGTCGGCCCTCGAAATTATCGAGGACGTCCGCGAGCTGGGCCGCAACGGCTTCCGAATTAAGTGCGAGAACCCGCTCGACGATATGATTTGCGCGCATCTTGTCGGTCGGATTGAGATCGCGCGGTTCGGTCGCCGGCTTGAACGGCCGCACGATGACCCGCGCTGGATCGGGGCGCAGATGAAGTCCCTGCCGGTTCAGGAAGGAAGGTTGTGACACGGTATCCTCGGCTCGCTAGGTGGGAAGGTGAAGTTCAGGCGCCCACGGCGCGCAACGCGATCGGCCTTGTCAGGCTCGCGTTGACGCGCGCAAGCTGACGCATCTCGGCAAGGCCGAGGAGATAGCAAACGACCGACTCGCCCCCGCGGTTTTCGTTGGCGCGATCGGGGTGCAAGCCATCGCGGCAACTGCCGGTGAGCGGATCGACCAGCGCCACCGAGAGATCATTGCTGCCGAGAAACCAGGCGAAGGCTCGCGTTGCCATGGCCTTCCATTCGGCATCGCCATCCGCACGCCACGCCGTGAGGCAGGCCGCAATCGTCGCCGTTGCTTCCACCGGCTGCTGGTCGAAGGCACGGGGATGCTGCCGCTGCTCGCCGAAGCCAGAGGTGCCGACCGGCCGGAATTGACCTGCCGCGGTCGTTTGTTGCGTCATGAGCCAGCGCAACGACCGCAATCCCGCATCGATATATTGAGGCGTTTGCGTCGCCATGCCCGCGAGCATCAGGGCCTGCGGCAATCGCGCGTTGTCATAGGCCAGCCCCTCCTCGAACCACACCCAGTCCGGCGTCTCCACCGACGCCAGACAGGACATCAACCTGTCGGCAAGGGAATGCCGGACTTCCCTGGCGTGGAGATCGTCCGGCGCCACGGCGCAGTAGGCGTCCAAACCCAGCAGCATGAAGGCCCACGCGCGGGGCGAACGAAAGCTCTCCGCGATCGACAATGCCTGCGCGAACAAGGCCGCAGCCCACCGGCGCCGCGCCGGGCTCGCGTCCGTGCGCGCCGCCTCACCCAAGGCCCAGAGGGTCCGCCCGTGACTGTCCTCGGAGCCCCTGTCTTCAAGCCAGGTGCGATTGAAGCCCATGAAGTTGCGAAATTGCCCGGTGTCAGGATTCCACGCGTGCTGCACAAAGGCGGCAAAGCGGGCCGTCAGGATCTCCGACAGGGGCTGCTCGCCCGGATTGTTGAGGGCGCAGGCCAGCAGCAATGCTCTGGCATTGTCGTCGACGCAATAGCCGTGCGCGCGATCGGGCACCGAATGCACCGCGTGCTGAAGCAGGCCGACATCGTCGCACATCGACAGGAAGTGGCCGATCTGCATATCCGGCGGCGCGGGGCCACGCAGTCCCGGCAAGCCCATGTCGGAGCGCGCAAACACCCTGGGCCGGTGACCGTGCCGCGCCGTCTCGAAGACCGACATGTAACGCTCGGCCGTGCATTCCCACGTCATCATTCGGCTCGCGGCATAGGCGCGCCGAGACATCGCCTGCCGTCGCACGTCGTCGGTGAGCAAGTTTGCGATTTCCCCGCCGATCGCGGCGGCATCGCCGAACGGCACCAGAACTCCGCATCCCTCAGTGAGCAACTCGCGGGCGTGCCAATAAGGCGTCGAGACCACCGGCTTCCCCAGCCCAAAGCTGTAGGCTAGCGTCCCCGACGTCATCTGGGCCTCGTTGAGATAGGGCGTGACATAGACGTCGCACATCGAAATGAATTCGAGCAACGTTGCCAAATCGACGAACCGATCGAGGAACACCACGTGATCCTGGATGCCAAGTTCACGCACCCGCGCCATCAGGCCCTCGCGATAGGCCTCGCCCTGGTCTCGAACCAGATTCGGGTGCGTTGCGCCGAGCACGACGTAGACTGCGTCCGTGCAGCGCTTCATGATCGACGGCATGGCGTCGATCATGACCTCGATGCCCTTGTTGGGCGATAGCAGGCCGAAGGTCAGAATGACCGACTTTCCCGCAAATCCGAGCCTGGCTTTCGCTGCGTCGGACCCGACGAATGCGACATCGGGAATGCCGTGCGCAATTACCTCGATCTTGTCGTCCGGCACCAGGTAGACGTCACGCAACAGCTCCCGGCCCTTGTTGGCCATCACCACGACCTTCGACGACGCGTCGACGATACGCTCCACGACGGCGCGTTGCTTGGCCGTCGGACGCGCCAGCACGGTATGGAACGTCGTCACGACCGGCATGGTGAGGCGCGACAACAGCACCAGGATATGGGCGCCGGCCTCGCCGCCGAAAATCCCGAATTCGTGCTGGAGGCACACGATGTCGAACCGGCCGGCATTGAGGAAATCAGCGGCGCGCATGTAGTCGTCGATATGGCCGTCCTTGATCTGAAAAGCGACCGCCGGAGGATAGTCGTAGGCCTGACCGGGATCGGTCATCGCCACGATGCTGGTCTCCAGATCCGCACGCGACATCGAGATCGCCTTGTGCAAGTCGGTCGTGAAGGTTGCAATTCCGCATCGGCGAGGCAGCGAGTTGCCGATGACGGCGATACGGTGGAGCGGCGTCATGTCGGTACCTCGATGATTTCACTTGATGTCGGCGCCTGAGCGGCGGTGGAATTTTTCGTCAGTCCCGTACAATCCTGCAGCAAGGATGCGATGGGATCCGGTCCCGGATAGGCGAGCAGCATGCTCATCCCGCTCGGGCCAATGTCGATACCGGCGCTGTCGGCCTCAATGAAGATGGCCTCTCCGACGGTCACGTTCGCCCGTCCGATGCGCCCCTTCCCGTCGATCACGAGGAGCCAGGCTTCCCGATCGGTATCGAGCTCCCAATGCGAATTGGCTTGAAGATCGATCCGCTCGAGCACGAAAGGCGAGCTCGCGACGAGAACCGTACGACCGTCGGTGAGACGCCGCGGAGGCAATTGCGTTGGCGGCGGCCAGGCATCGGAGGCGGCCACGGCACTGTCCTCATGCAGCTCGCGCTGCCGGCCAAAATCGAACAGACGGAATGTCGTATCGCTCTGCTGCTGAATCTCGGCGAGCACGATATTGGCGCCGATGGCGTGGATCGTGCCGCCGGGAACGAAGATGACGTCGCCTGGCGCGGCAGGACGCCATTGCACATGGCCCGCAATCGAGCCGTCCCTGATTGCCGCGCGCAATGCCTGCGGCGTGAGTTTCCGCTTCAACCCCAGCGCAACCCGCGCGCCCGGCGGCGCCGACAGGATGTACCACGCCTCCGTCTTCCCGTTCGGCAAGCCGATGGCGTGTGCGAATTCGTCATTCGGGTGAACCTGGATCGACAAGGGCTGGCTGGTGAACAGCAGCTTGAGCAGGAGCGCCGGGCTGGGCGCACGCTTGTCGATACGCCCAAGCCGCAACTCACCGACCGGATCAGCCGAAGCGTCGATGCTGCTCCAGGGACGCAGATCGACGCGGCCCCAGGGTTTGCGGGCGATCTCGACGGCGGCATGCTCGATGGTCATCCTGTCCGGCTCAAGCCAGCCGATGGAATGCCGGCGGCAACGGCTCGCGCACGAGCTCGCTCAGATCAAGGGCCTCACCACTTTCCTCAATGTCCGAGACCAGAACCTCGACAAACGGGTGTTGGCGGTTGAGCGTGACTCCAAGCTGGTACTTTGCACTGACGATGCGCTCGATCGACGCAAGATTCAGTTTGCCGAGCGCATTGTACTGACCACGGAACAGGCTTTGTTTGCCGACACGATGCGCGACCGAGGCGACCCAGATATCCATCACCTTGCGGCCAATGAACGCCTCGACCGGCTCAGCGCCATCCCGCGCGCTCAGTCGCAGCCCGTCCATGGTATGTGGCCCGTCATCGACGCCAAATTGTGTAAGTGACATGCAGATCCTCCCGTTAATGGCGCTTGTTCACGCCGTCAGCCCGCTGCCACGCCCGCGCTGCCTGGTTACAAGCCTCAACAACCGCGACAGATATTCTTCAGCTTCGCCGCGGTTCGGGCCTCTTCCGCAACGAATGGATCCTTGTATGGGGCCCGAGATATGTCGATTTCCACGGCAATGGACTTCTTCACCTTCGGAGGAAACGCGGCGTCGTAACAGGCGAGCCGTCCGCTCGTGCTTTCGATCTCGCGGCAGTCAGATTCACCGGCGATAGCGCCTTGCGCGAATGCGCCGAGCGTCAATACGACAAGGAGCGTTTTCATCCAGATACCTTTCGGGGGCGGCGTTCACACGAGGCATTCTCTTGCGATGGACCCGGGCGCGCCATGTGACGAACCGCAGGCGTCACCTCATGCCTCGAACTGGTCGAACTCATCGGAGAGCAGAATCCGGCCTTGCGGTGTGCATATCCGCACGTCGAGATAGCCTTCCTGCAACAGCTCCCTCGCCTTCTTCAAAGCGGCAGCCGTTGTGGTGCGACCCAAGCTGACGTAGCCGCTTTGATCGCGCGCGCTCACCAGATATTGCAGTGGCGTCCTATCCACGCAGAAAAGCCGCCGCAGCCACCAGAAGCAGTAGAAACATCGGGACGATCACTGGCGGCACGATCCAGTCGGCCAGACGAAATCGAGGCATGCACGCTCTTCCTCGTTCGGCGGGAGCGCTCGTGACCCTCAGTCACCGATGGAAGCCGTGGGAAGGGCGGTGATGACGCGACTCTACGCTTACGTCCCGCCAATAGCGAGCTTTATAACGGGGCGCGACATCAGCGAACGCGATTTCGACGGATCAACCATTTCGAATTGTCTGAAATGCCGCGGCAACAAGACGGCTGACGGCGCCGGATCCGAGATTGCTCCTGGTTTCCTCGCCAAATCTGTCCGCGAGCGCCGCCTTCCTGAACCTCTCCGCAGCCTGTGCCGACCGACGCATACCGGGAGATTGCATTGTCCGGAACAAGCTCAGCGCCGCCAGGCATTATTCAGCTTGGTCGCGCTGCATTCTGATCGTCGAATGCGCAAGACGGCATGATGCAAGGGTCTTGACTTGAGGCCTGATCCAATTAGCAACGGGCGGCAGTCTCCACGCCGGTTCCGCATTGATGATGACAATCTATTTCGATCTCGACGGCACCCTGACCAACCCGAAGCCTGGGATCACCCGCTCGATCCAATACGCGCTTGAGCGCTTGAACCTCGCGGTGCCGAGCGAGGACAAGCTGACCTGGTGCATCGGGCCTCCGCTGCATGCCAGCCTGAAAAAGCTGACGGGCACCGACGAGCTCGCCGACCGGGCGCTGCTGCTCTATCGTGAGCGCTTTGCCGATATCGGCCTGTTCGAAAACGAGGCCTATGCCGGCATCACGGACACCTTGGCGACGCTGGCCGCGACAACACCGCGCATGTTCGTCGCCACCAGCAAGCCCGCGGTCTACGCCACGCGTATCGTCGATCATTTCGGCCTGAAGCCCTATTTCGAACGCGTGTTCGGCTCCGAGCTCGACGGCACGCGCGTCGACAAGCGCGACCTGCTCCGCCACGCCCTCGACGAGGCCAGGGTCGATCCCACCAGTGCGATCATGATCGGCGACCGCAGCCATGACGTGGTCGGCGCCCGGACCAACGGCATGACCGCGATCGGCGTGCTCTATGGCTATGGCAGCGAGGCCGAGCTGCGGGACGCCGGCGCACATCACATCTGTGCCGCGCATCCGGACTTGCTCGGCCACTGCCTGGCGTAGGACGCCCATCCCGGCCAGCCATCACCGCAAGCCTTCGTCCTGAGCGAAGGCAGCGCTCGGCAATTCCAGATTGTCTTGGTTGGCAGCCTGCATCAGGCTGGCTCGCATGAGGACTCACGCCACGACAAGCGGATCCGAACTGTTGCTGGGCATGATCGCGATCCGGCTCGCGGCGCTGGTCGTGGTGGGCTGGAGCCTTGCGCTCCTGCCGCGGCAGGCGCGCACCGTTGAGCTCGCCTGCACGCCCTCTGTCGCAGCAGCAATCAAGACGCAGGCTTCAGTGGAAACCGTCGGCCCGCGCGTCGTCGATGCCACGTTCGACGACATGCTTCGGCACGACTAGAGCGTTCCCGAGCAAGGCCGGTATGTGACTGCGCGATAGGACAAGGCGCTCGCTTGCGCTAACTTCGGCGCCAAGGCCGCATCGATCAACCAGCGGCCAGCCGAGGAGCATATCGATGGAATACCGACGCTTGGGCCGGTCAGGCCTCATGGTGCCCGCTCTGAGTCTTGGAACCGGCACCTTCGGCGGCGTCGGCCGCCTCGCTGCGTGGGGCACCACGGACGCGAGCGAAGCCCGCCGCCTTCTCGATATCTGTCTCGAGGCCGGCGTGTCGATGTTCGACACCGCCGACGTCTATTCGCTCGGCGAGTCCGAGCGTGTTCTCGGCGAAGCCATCAAGGGCCGCCGCGACAAGGTTTTGGTCTCGACCAAGGCGACGTTCCGCTTCGGCGACGGGCCCAACGATATCGGCTCGTCACGGCAGCATCTGCTCGCGGCCATCGACGGCTCGCTCGCCCGGCTCGGCACCGACTACATCGACCTGTTCCAGCTCCATGGCTTCGACGCCTTCACCCCGCCTGAAGAGGTGCTCGCCACCCTCGACGTGCTCGTGCGCGCCGGCAAGATCCGCTATGTCGGCGTTTCGAACTTTTCAGGCTGGCACCTGATGAAGTCGCTCTCCGTCGCCGACAAGCACGGCTTCCCGCGCTACGTCGCCAATCAGACCTACTATTCATTGATCGGCCGCGACTATGAGTGGGAGCTGATGCCGCTCGGCCTCGACCAAGGGATCGGCGCCGTGGTCTGGTCGCCGCTCGGATGGGGACGCCTCACTGGAAAGATCCGCCGGGGGCAGCCGAAGCCCGAGGTCAGCCGCCTGCCCAAGACTGCCGATTTCGGCCCGCCCGTGCCGGACGAGCACGTCTATCGTGTGGTCGACGCGATCGACGAGGTCGCCAGGGAGACGGGAAAGAGCGTCTCGCAGATTGCGCTGAACTGGCTGCTCCAGCGTCCAACGGTCTCGACGCTGATCATCGGCGCGCGCAACGAGACGCAGCTGCGCGAAAATCTCGGCGCGGTCGGCTGGTCGTTGACCAAGGACCAGGTCGCAAAGCTCGATGCTGCGAGCAAGGTGACGCTGCCCTATCCCTACTGGCACCAGCGCACGACCTTCACCGACCGCAATCCGCCGGCGGTGTAGCGCGCCCGGGCTTGAGCTGCATCAAGCCCGCTCGCGTCGGCCGTGGCATCGTACGGTCCTCGCGAGGCTTCCGATGCGCCGATTTGCCATGAAGGCCCTGTTTACGGCCCTCACTTTCAGAAAGGGTGAGAGAGAGAGGATCGATTGGGATCGCCGCATTCTGATCTTCTCGACAGTGGTAACGATCGTTTTGATCGCACTCTACGTCTGGGGCAAGGCAAACTCGCGCTGAGAATGACGGGGAATGCTCGATGAAGAGGTTCGTGCCGGCCCTGCTGGCCGTTGTCGTGCTATGGAGCACCGGCAGTCAAGCCATGGACTTCGAGCAGCGGCACGCTGAAGCACTGTTGCAGCGGATGTGCTCGCGGTGTCACGCGGTCGGGAAGACCGGCACGAGCCCGAACAAGGTGGCGCCGCCGTTTCGCCGCCTCGGCGAGAACAAGCTCTACGATCCCGATTTCATGCAGCGCCTTCAGGACGGCTACAGCAGCATTCACCGCTTCATGCCGACGTTTCGATTCGGCCGCGACGACGCCGAGGCCGTGGTAAACTACCTCAGAGCGATTCAGGAGCCGCAGAAGCCGAAATAGCCATCGGCTTTGGCTGGAACCATCCCGGGTCGGATCAAGTTGCGAACGAGCAACTGCGCCTCAACCGAACACGATTACCATGTCGTCCGCCCCAACAGTGCATGCCGACGGCCTGCCGCAGCCCCAGCGCAACCAGGCGATCCTGACCATTGCGCTCGGCATCATCATGGCGGTGGTCGACAGCGCCATCGCCAACGTCGCGCTGCCGACGATCGCGGCCGACCTCGACGCGAGCCCGGCCTTCTCGATCTGGATCGTCAACGGCTACCAGCTCGCGATCACCATCTCGCTGCTGCCTCTGGCTTCGCTCGGCGAGATCGTCGGCTATCGCCGCGTCTATCTGGTCGGGCTCGTGCTGTTCACGCTCGCATCCGCCTTCTGCGCGCTGGCGCATACGCTGCCGCTGCTGACGGTCGCACGCATCGTCCAGGGCTTTGGCGCGGCCGGCATCATGAGCGTCAACGCGGCGCTGGTGCGCTTCACCTATCCGCGCAGTCTGCTCGGCCGCGGCATCGGGCTCAATGCTCTTGTCGTCGCTTGCTCGGCCGCGGTCGGCCCGACGCTCGCGGCCGGCATCCTCGCGGTCGGAAGCTGGCCCTGGCTGTTTGCCATCAACGTGCCGCTCGGCGCGGTGACGCTGGTGCTCGGCCTGCGCAGCCTGCCGCACACCAAGCCCGCGAGCCATTCCTTCGACTGGCAGAGCGCGGGTCTCTCCGCGATCACCTTCGGCGTCGGCATTGCCGCGATCGACAGCGTCGGCCATGGCGAGGCCGCGCTCACCTGCCTCGTCCAGTTCGCCATCGCTCTCGTCGCCGGTGCGCTGCTGATCTACCGCGAGACACACATGGCCTCGCCGCTGCTGCCGGTCGACCTCTTGCGCATCCCGGTGTTCGCACTGTCGATCGCGACCTCGATCGCGTCGTTCTGCGGGCAGATGCTGGCCTTCGTCGCGATCCCGTTCTATCTCCAGAGCCGCTTCGGCTATTCCGCCGTGCATATGGGCCTCTTGATCACGCCGTGGCCGATCGCGATCGCCTTCGCGGCCCCCCTCGCCGGCCGCCTGGTCGAGCATTATCCGGCGGGCCTGCTCGGCGGCATCGGCCTCACGCTGTTCGCCTGCGGGCTCGGCGCGCTGGCCCTCCTGCCTGCCGCGCCAACGCCGCTCGACGTGATCTGGCGGATGGCGCTGGCCGGCGCCGGCTTCGGCCTGTTCCAGACCCCCAACAACCGCACCATGATCGCAGCCGCCCCGCGCGAGCGCGCCGGCGGCGCCAGCGGCATGCTGGGCACGGCGCGGCTGCTCGGCCAGACCACGGGCGCGGCGCTGGTGGCGCTGTTCCTCGGCCTCTATCCAATTGACGGAACCCGAGTCGCGCTCCTCGCTGGCGTCGGATTTGCGCTCTGCGGCGCGGTGCTGAGCATGCTGCGGCTCTCGCCCGCAGGCGCGCGCGGCGCCGAGCAAGTCCGCGTGCAGGACGACCAGCGCCTGCGCGGCGAATAGACCGGCCCACGCGCAGGTTCGCCCCCCTTCTCCGCACAACCGGTGCGTGGCTTAACTATCTGGACCAATGACGTATTGCCCTCCCGCCCTGGTTGCGCTTCACTGCGGACGGGACAAGGGGCATTTCATGCGTTCAATTGGAATTGTGGCGCTCAGCGTCATGCTGGGCGGCTGCGCGTCTGTCACGCGCGGCACGACCGAGAATATCAGCATCTCATCGACACCTTCAGGCGTTGAAGCCGTCGTCAGCGGAATGGAGGTTCCGACCACCTGCACGACGCCCTGCTCCGTGGTCGTCAAGCGGAACGCCGACATCTCCATCACCTTCCAGAAGGACGGCTACGAGCCGCAGATCGTCCCGCTCAGCCGCGACATACAGACCGGCGGCGCCGCCGGCTTTGCCGGCAATCTCTTGCTGGGCGGTGTCGTCGGCATGGGGGTCGATGCCGCGACGGGCGCGGCAACCGATCACAAGCCGAATCCGGTCATCGTCACGATGCAGCCGTCCGCTCCCGCCCGCGCACGGCCAACCGCGCCGAAGAAACCGCGGCCGCCTGCGGCACCCGCGCCTGACACCGGCACTTAAAGCCCCGCACTGCGACACAAACAAAAAGGCCGGCTGAACAGCCGGCCTTTTCGATTTCATCACGCGCCGATCAAGCCTTGACCAGCGGCCCCTTGGAGGTCGGCCCCTTCGAGCCGCCGGGGCCGCCCGGCTTGGGCTTGCCCGGCGGGCGCTTGCGGGCGCCGGGCAACTTTTCCTGCTTCGGCGTGACCGGGCCTTCGACGAACTCGAAGCCGATCTTCTCCTTGGTCTCGTCGGCCTCGTCCTTGACCAGGACGACGCGGACGTGGCCACCGCTCTTGAGCTTGCCGAACAGCACCTCGTCGGCCAGCGGCTTCTTGATGTGCTCCTGGATCACGCGGGCCATCGGCCGCGCGCCCATCTGCTCGTCATAGCCGTGCTGAACCAGCCAGGCCTTGGCGGGCTCGGACAGCTCGATGGTGACGTCGCGGTCGCCGAGCTGAGCCTCGAGCTGGAGCACGAACTTCTCGACCACCGTGCCGATCACCTCGACGCTGAGATGGCTGAACGAGACGATGGCATCGAGGCGGTTGCGGAATTCCGGCGCGAACTGCCGGTTGATCGCCTCGTGGTCGTCGCCTTCCCGCTTCGAGCGGGTGAAGCCAAACGCCTGCTTGGCCAGATCCGAAGCACCCGCATTCGTGGTCATGATGAGGATCACGTTGCGGAAATTGACCTGCTTGCCGTTGTGGTCGGTGAGCCGGCCGTGATCCATGATCTGGAGCAGCACGTTGTAGAGGTCGGGATGTGCCTTCTCGATCTCGTCGAGCAGCACCACGCAATGCGGATGCTGGTCGACGCCGTCGGTGAGCAGGCCGCCCTGGTCGAAGCCGACATAGCCCGGAGGCGCGCCGATCAGGCGCGACACGGTATGCCGCTCCATGTATTCGGACATGTCGAAGCGCAGCAGCTCGACGCCGAGCGACGCCGCGAGCTGCTTTGCGACCTCGGTCTTGCCGACGCCGGTGGGCCCGGAGAACAGGTAGCAGCCGATCGGCTTCTCCGGCTCGCGCAGGCCGGCACGCGCCAGCTTGATCGAAGCGGCGAGCGACTCGATCGCCTTGTCCTGGCCGAACACGGTGCGCTTCAGCGTCTGCTCGAGATGCTTGAGCACCTCGGCATCGTCCTTCGACACGCTCTTGGGCGGGATCCGCGCCATCGAGGCGATCGTGGTTTCGATCTCCTTGATGCCGATGGTCTTCTTGCGCTTGTTCTCGGCGACCAGCATCTGCGCCGCACCGGATTCGTCGATCACGTCGATCGCCTTGTCGGGCAGCTTGCGGTCGTGGATGTAGCGCGAGGAGAGCTGCACCGCAGCCTCGATCGCCTCATTGGTGTACTTCAGCCGGTGGTAGTCCTCGAAATACGGCTTGAGGCCCTTGAGGATCGCGATCGCGTCCTCCACCGTCGGCTCGTTGATGTCGATCTTCTGGAAGCGCCGCACCAGCGCGCGGTCCTTCTCGAAGTGCTGGCGGTATTCCTTGTAGGTGGTCGAGCCCATGCAACGGATCGTGCCCGAGGCAAGCGCCGGCTTGAGCAGGTTCGAGGCATCCATCGCCCCGCCCGACGTCGCGCCCGCACCGATCACGGTGTGGATCTCGTCGATGAACAGGATGGCGTTGGGATGCGCCTCGAGCTCCTTCAGCACCTGCTTCAGGCGCTCCTCGAAGTCGCCGCGATAGCGCGTGCCCGCAAGCAGCGTGCCCATGTCCAGCGAGAACACGGTGGCAGCCGCCAGCACCTCCGGCACCTCGCTGTCGACGATGCGCTTGGCGAGGCCCTCCGCGATCGCGGTCTTGCCGACGCCGGCTTCGCCCACGAACAGCGGGTTGTTCTTCTGCCGGCGGCACAGCACCTGGATCGCGCGGTTGATCTCGGAATTGCGTCCGATCACCGGATCGATCTTGCCGTCGCGCGCCTTCTTGTTGAGGTTGACGCAATAGGTCTCGAGCGCTTCGCCCTTCTTCTTGGCGTCGTCGCTGCCCTTGGTCTCGGTCTCCTCGTCGACGCCGCGCACGGGGCGGGCCTCGGAGACGCCCGGCCGCTTGGCGATGCCATGGCTGATGTAGTTGACGGCGTCGTAGCGCGTCATGTCCTGCTCTTGCAGGAAGTATGCGGCGTGGCTCTCGCGCTCGGCGAAGATCGCGATCAGCACGTTGGCACCGGTCACCTCTTCGCGACCGGAGGATTGCACGTGGATCACCGCGCGCTGGATCACGCGCTGGAAACCGGCGGTCGGCTTGGCATCGTCGGCGCCATCCGTCACCAGGTTCTCGAATTCGGTCTCAAGATAGTTGACGAGGCTCGTGCGGAGCTTGTCGAGATCGACGCTACAGGCGCGCATGACGGCGGCTGCATCGGAGTCGTCGATCAGGGAGAGCAAGAGATGCTCGAGCGTCGCGTATTGGTGATGACGCTCGTTTGCGATCGCCAGCGCACGATGCAGGGATTGTTCAAGGCTTTGAGAAAAAGTCGGCATTCGCGTCCTCTATGGCCCCCACCATCATGATCGTCCTCGCCCGGTCAGGCAACAACAACCTTTGTCACATATAGTTATACAAGACCGCGGCGAAAGACCGGTTCCGCGACTCGGCAGCTAGCCACCTGCGGTATTTTTCGATGCAAAACCCGTTCCGATTTGGGCGGGATCGGCGCCGGTGCAGAATTCCGTAGTTTTGCCGGCTGCGATGGAGATCGCGCGCAGGCATCACGCGGCGATCACACTGCGACATACACAAGCAAGAGCCGGCTACGAACGCGCCGTGGGGTGACTTATTTCTTTTCCATCACGCATTGCAGCGGATGCTGGTGCTTGCGGGCGAAGTCCATCACCTGCGTCACCTTGGTTTCGGCGATCTCGTAGGTGAACACGCCACACTCGCCGATACCGTGATGATGGACGTGCAGCATGATCTTGGTCGCCGCCTCGACGTCCTTCTGGAAGAACTTCTCCAGCACGTGGACCACGAACTCCATCGGCGTGTAGTCGTCGTTCAGGATCAGAACGCGATACAGGTTCGGCCGCTTGGTCTTCGGCTTGACCTTGGTGATGACGGAGGTGTTCGGACCCGTCGGGCTGCCGGAACGGTTCTCGTCGTTGCTCATCCGGGGAGCGCGGGCGGCGGCGGCCGCAGACAGGTCAAGGCTGGAAGTCAATTGCGACATGGCTCAGGCGTTCAAATTCCCCACGGAAGCGTATGACGGCCCGCCGCGCGGCCCCGCCTTTCGGAGCTTCGCACTGGCGCACCGCGCTTTTGGATCGCCGCTTCCAACCGGTCCGGTCCAAACCAGATCGATTGCAGGAATATGGGCTTGCCCCCGCCTCGCCGCAAGCGTGCAAAAGTCCGGCTATGGCGGGCCCGATTCCCGATCCGGGCGATCCTGACCAAGGTTAATCAATCCGGACCGGTTTGACAAAAATTTCCGCCGCGCCGGTCCAGAACAGGTTGACCAGGAACCTAGCCGTTAACGCGACTGCGACGGTTTCGCGCGGGATCGTCTCCGGTTTTCTACGGTAGATGCTGTTCAATCGCGTGGCGCCAAATCGGGCAAAATCGCAAATTTCGAGGATGGCCGTGCTTCGTCCGCCCTGCCCTGTGTCAGCCGCATCGCTCGACGCGTCCGGCACCATCATCACCTCGCAGATCAGCAGCAAGGCGCGGACCCAATTCAACGCGCTGTTCATTCGTGCTGTGCGCATGGAGCGGGTGAGCATCCGATCCACACCATGCAGGCGAACACCGGCAGCGCCCTGCCCCCAAGCGTGCTGCAATATCGCGCGAGCAGCACCGGCAAATTCTGCTTGGTCACGCCGGCGAACCCGACCGCGCTCTGGCACGGATCGGTCGCGACAACAAAAAAGCCCGGCTGGTTCAGCCGGGCTTCTTGCTTCCAGGATGTCCGGGAAAAGTTAGTTGGCGGCCGGGGTGAACTTCGACACGATGGTCTCGACCGGCTTGAACGCCTGCTTGGCGAGGTCGCTGTAGAGGCCGGCAATCTTCTGCGATTCCGCGACGAAGGTCTCGTAGGCGGAACGGGCGAAGTCGGTCTGGGCTTCCATCGCCTTGTCCAGCGACTTCACGCCGGAAAGCTTCTCGACGAAGGACTTGGTGTCTTCGAACGACTTCTTGGTGTAGTCGCCGTAGGCGCTGGCGATTGCCTGGAGGCCGTGCTGCACCGAGGTCGCGGAGGCGACGCACTGCTCGAACTGCTCTTTCCCGTAGCTCTGAAAGTCTTCAACCTTGAACATTTCGGAATCCTTTTCCCTGGCTCGCGTCGGGAAGCCCCGGCTCCCTGACTCTGCCCACAAGTAGTGCAACGCACAAAAAAGTCAAGAATCTTGTGCGTCGCACAAAAACTAGATCCAAACCGAAGAGATTCCCGGGGTTTCCCGCAAGGGTTCCTTAAGCTTTTGGAAACCGCGGACCCCTACCTTGATTCCCTGGACGTGTTCAGCTTCCGCAAGCGGTCAAAAGCCGTTTGAGAACATCACCTTAGCCAGAATAGCGGCTCAGGTCCAACGTCCCCCGCGGCGAACACCAGCGGAGGGGCAGCCTGGGCAGGTAATGATCCCGGGTCCATTGGGCACAATTTCGCCTCACGGGCCGGTGATCAAGTCAGAAACGGGGACGGGGTTTCATGCTTCGTAAAAACTTGTCTTCCTCGCGCTTGGCGCGGGTCGGGGTTTTCGGGCTTCTTACGGTCACCACCGCGGTCATCTTCACCACCGATGCCGCCGAGGCGCGGCGTCACCGCCGCCACTACGCGCACCACCGGGTGCAGCGCGACGTGTCCGAGAGCTCCAGCCCGAAATTCGCGTCGATCATCGTCGACGGCAATTCCGGCTCCGTGCTCCAGGCAACGAGCCCCGACGGGATTCGCCATCCGGCGTCGCTGACCAAGATCATGACGCTCTATCTGCTGTTCGAGCGTCTCGAGTCCGGCAAGATGAAGCTCGACACCGAGATGCCGGTGTCGCAGCACGCCGCCGATCAGGATCCGACCAAGCTGAACCTGCGTGCCGGTCAGACCATCCGTGTCGAGGACGCGATCAAGGGTCTCGTCACCCGCTCCGCCAACGACGCAGCCGTGGTGATCGCGGAAGCGATCGCCGGCGACGAGGACGACTTCGCCCAGATGATGACGCGCAAGGCGCGTTCGCTCGGCATGTCCAAGACGGTCTACCGGAACGCCAACGGCCTTCCCAACGACGAGCAGGTCACGACCGCGCGCGATCAGGCCACGCTCGGCCGCGCCATCCAGGAGCGCTTCCCGCGCTACTACCGCTATTTCGCGACCTCGACGTTCAACTGGCGCGGCCAGTCGATCCGGAACCATAACCACCTGCTCGGCAGCGTCGAGGGCGTGGACGGCATCAAGACCGGCTACACCCGCGCCTCCGGCTTCAACCTCGTGACCTCGATGCGCCGCGGCAACCGCCACCTGATCGGCGTGGTGCTGGGCGGCCGCAGCGGCGGTTCGCGCGACGCCATCATGCGCAACCTGCTCGCGGAGAACCTCGACAAGGGCGCGACCAGCCACACCGTCGCCGCGGTTACCGAGCGTAGCGGCGCTGACGCCGCTACCGAGGTCGCCGATGCGTCGGATACCCCGGCCCGCACCGCTCCGCAGGTCCAGGCCGCGGCCGCCCCTGCTCCCGAAGCAGCCCCGTCGCGTCTCGCCTCGCGCCTGTCCACGCTTGCGGCCGCCACCGCCGCAATGCCACCCGCTCAGCCCAAGCCTGAAGCTCGGCCGACTGAATCCAAGATCGAGCCCGCGCCGCTCACCAATGGCGTGATCTCCAGCCAGCCGCTCTCGATCATCCCGGGCTCGTCCGAACCGATGAAGCCGGTCCGGGTCAAGACGGTGCAGGTCAAGGCCGGCACCGTGAAGGTCGCCTCCGCCGCCCCGTCGCAGGTCGCGCCGCAGATTACCAACACGGTTGCCTCCCGCTCCGACGTCGCGGAAACCTCCGGCGCCGTCGTCGCCCGGGCCGATCTGATCAACAAGCCCGAGATCCAGAGCCAACCGGAAGCGCCGAAGGCGGAAGTCGCCCGCACCGAACTGCCACGCCAGCCGGCCGGCTTCGGCACCGGCAACGGCGTCCTCGGGGTGCTGCCGGCTGCGACCGCCGCCGCGCCCGCCCCGGTCGCTCCGAAGCTCGCCTCCGCCGACCCGGCGCCGCAGCCGATCCAGATGAGCGCCACCACCAAGCCGGTCGTCACGCACAGCGGCTGGATCGTCCAGGTCGGCGCGCTCGAGAGCGAGAACGAAGCCCAGCAGCGCATCGACGCCGCGCGCAGCTCGGCCCGCGGCCTGCTCAGCAAGGCCGATCCGTTCACCGAGCCGGTCGTCGCCAAGGACAATCGCAAGCTCTACCGCGCCCGCTTCGCCGGGCTCGAGCGGGATCAGGCCGAAGCCGTCTGCCGCGCCCTGAAGCGCGCCGACATCTCCTGCATCACCGTCCGCAACTGATCTCCCGCACCGCTCCGAAAAATGCCCGCGCCTTGCGCGGGCATTTTTGTTTTCGGCATGCGGCCAGCCAAAGTCGGTTCCGCGACAACCTCTCGTCAACGTTTTACGGTTAAATTTTTACTCAAGAGATCGGCCACGCCGAAATGGCGGGCATCGGGGCGACGACAGACAGAGCCAACGGAGATCACGCGGTACGGGCGTTTGTAGCGTAGTGCCGGAGTTAGCCGTTATGCGTGCGAAGCAGAGTATCCTTGGCCTCGTTTACCCGGGCAGCGAGATACGTCGAGCCCCCCTGGTCGGGATGGAGTTTCTTCATCAGGGACTTGTGGGCCCGGCTGATGTCGTCGCGCCCCGCTCCCGGCTGCAAGCCAAGGATCTGATAGGCCTCCTCCGTCGTCATTTTGCCGCTCGCCGCCGTGCGGCGCTGCCCCCCTGCCGCATCGCCCTGCGCGTTCTGACGCCAGGCGGGAAACCTGCGGTCCAGATAGCTTTCAAGTAAGGCCACGCTCTCGGCGTCGAACGCCGGGACCATCGCCAGCAGGCCGGCGAGATCGAACTCGTCGAGATCGCGCCCGGCGTGAGGCCCGGCAACGATCTGGCCTCCGAGCCGGCCGGAATCGTGGTCGAGCCGCATGTCGAGGAATTGCGAGCGCACGCGCGAGGCCTGCCCGGGCGCGGGCGCCGCACCGCCACCGAACAGCCCGCCGATATTGCCGAAGCCGGCGTTCGTCAACGGCGTCCAGCCGAGCAGCCCGGCGCCGAAAATCCCGAGCGGGATCGCGACCGCAAGCTCGCCCCGCAAGCCCGTGAAGGCCGCAACCGCCAGCGCCACCACGCCGCCGCCGAACTTGATGGTGCGCGCCAGCACCGCCGGATTGGCGGCGCGGAACATCTGAAGCAGCAGATACAGCGTGATAACGGCGACAGCGCCGGCGATCAGGGTCATGTCCGGAATATAGGCGCCCTGTTGTCAAAAAGCATGGCGTCCTTTCGCCCGTCGGCAATTGGCAGATGACATGGAACGCTGGCTTGCCCGATAGTCCGGCGCGACGATTGAGGGAGACAATGCGTAGCGGATTCAAGCCGCCGATCGTGCCGGCCGCCTTCTTCGGCATCGTGCTTGGCCTTGCCGGCCTCGGCAATGCCTGGCGCGCCGCGCATCAGGTCTGGCATTTGCCGGCGATCGTCGGCGAGATCCTGCTCGCCCTCGCCTCCATCGTCTGGGCGCTGCTGCTCGTTCTCTTCATCCTGCGCTGGATCCTCGCGCGCGCCGAGTCGCTCAGTGAAGCCCATCATCCGGTACAATGCTGCTTTATTGGTCTCGCCGGCGTCTCCACCATGCTGATCGCGATCGCGGCGGAGCCCTACTCGCACCTTGCCGCCGAAATCCTGTTCGGCCTTGGCGCGGCGTTCACGCTCGGCTTCGCGCTGTGGCGGACGGGGTTGTTGTGGCGCGGCAATCGCGATCTCACCGCGACGACACCGGTCCTGTATCTGCCGACCGTTGCCGGCGGCTTCGTCACCGCGGCCGTTTCTTCGGTGCTCGGCTACCCCGATTGGGGACAGCTTGCCTTCGGCATCGCGCTGTTTTCCTGGCTCGCGATTGAATCCGTGCTGCTGCATCGGCTCTACACGGTCGCGACACTTCCAGTCGCACTGCGGCCGACGCTCGGCATCCAGCTGGCGCCGCCCGCGGTCGGTGCCGTCGCCTATCTCGCGATCAATGGCGGCGTGCCCGACATGGTCGCGCATGTCCTCGTCGGCTACGGACTGATGATGGCGCTGCTGCTGCTTCGCCTGCTGCCGTGGATCATGGAGCAGCCGTTCTCGGTGTCGTATTGGGGCTTCACCTTCGGCGCCACCGCGCTTGCGATCGCACCGATCCGCATGGCCGGCCACGGCGACACCGGTGCGATCGCGCTGCTCGCGCCATGGCTGTTCGGAGCCGCCAACATCGTGGTCGGATTGATCGGGCTGGGCACGCTGCGCCTGATCCTGCAGGGACGCCTGCTGCCGCCGGTCGCAGCGCCGCCGCCAACGCAAGCCGCGCCAGCGTAACCTGCTACTTCATCTGGCCGATCAACTGGGCCGCACCGCTCGCGCTCTTGGCCAATTTCAGCAGCGCCTCGCGCCCGCCGGCGGCATAGGCCGCGGCCGCCCGCAACAGCTCGCGCAGCTGTGCCGCAGCGCCGGGATCGAAACGGCACCAGGCGCCGCCGGTCAGGCGCGCGATCTCGCGAAACGCCTGCTCGGCCACCGGGTCATGGCCTTCCTGAAACACGAAGACGGGCACCTTGAGCATGCCGAGTTCGCCGGCCTTGGCGCAGAGCTCGTCAACCTTCTCCTCCATCGCATCGCCGACGAAGACCACGGCCCGCACGCCCGATGCGACCGCCTCGCGCCGCGCCTCGCTCAGCACCTTGCCGATCTGGGTGTCGCCGCCGCGGCAATCGATCTTGCTCATCAGCGTTGCGAGCCTGGCGCTGTCGGAGATCCACCCCGTGGCACGGCACTCGTTGAAGCCGCGATAGTAGACCAGCCGGATGTCGAGACTGCCGAGCGCCGCGGTCTCGCGAAACATGTCGGCCTGGAGCGCGCAGGCCATGTCCCAGGTCGGCTGCCGGCTCATCGTCGCATCCAGCGCGAAGATCAGCCGGCCTTTCGCGCCGGGAGCATGCGGTGACAGCGCACGCGCCTTGGCGACAAAGGCGGCGATATCGTCCGAGGTCGACGTCCCGGCCTGCGGCACCGCGCCGCCTGCTTGCGGCGAGACGGCATCGCGGCCGCGCGGTTTGATGGGTTCGCCCGACATCCCTTGGCCCTGCGTGAACGGCTAATGTGGTTAGCGGGTGCAGCCCGGTCAATGTGCAAAGCCTCCGCGGGCGAGCGCCGGCGGAGGCTTTGAAAGTCGTTTCTGACTATGATGAAACGTCAGCTCTTGGCAGGCGCCATCAGAGCGACCGGACCGGGCTCGAGAATCTTGGGTGGAGACGATTGCGTATCGACCGGCCCTACCTCGCTGTCAGTCGCGCTCAGGAATTTGTCGAGCATGCCTTGGATCGAGTTCTTGGCCACATCCGGACCGGTGTCGCGCATGTCGTTGTGCTGGAATTCGGTCTTCACGACCTGGATGCCGGCCTTCTCGCATTCCTCGTCGCTCGGGATCACGCCCGCATCGGTCTTGAACTGCGGATCGGCGGAGCGGAACGACAGGATCTTGAACTTGCCGGCGGTCACGAACGGCACGCGCAGATTGTCCAACGTAACGACCTTCTTGACCTCATCCGGATACTGCTTGGCGAAGTACATCGTGATGTCGCCGCCCATGGAGTGGCCGACCATCGTCACCTTCTCGTAGTCGGCGTTGGGCTGAACCTTCTTCATCTCCTGCATCGCCAGGTGGATATTGGCCACGCCGCGCAGGATCTGCGGCAACCGGCCGACATAGAGCTCGCCGGGCTTGGTCACCATCGGAGGATCGGTCGGCAAATCATGCTGCGGGCTCACGACGAGGTAGCCGCGCGCAGCGAAAATGTTAGCAAGGAAGCCGTACTCGGTGTTCTTGACGGTATTGCCATGGTTGATCACGGCGACAGGCATCGTGATCATGCCGGCATTGGCCTGCATTTCCTTGTCGCGACGGATCGCGATATCGACGGGCACGGGACGGTTGTCGCGCGAAGCGTCGTAGAAGGTGATGGTCTCGTGCCTGATGGCCCACTTGCTCGCCGTGAAATAGGCGATGCCGCAGAGGGCACTGACCGAAACCAGAACGGCAATTCCACGCTTCATTTTCGTCCTCAGCCTCAGGCTCTTGCGGCCTGAATCCCTGTTGAAAATCGTGTTCTTCCGGGGCTCTTCGGCCCCTGGTCGCCTATTCGCTAATATATGTCACAGCCGCGTGACAGGAAGGCCAAATATTGTGAACTGGCAGCCCTTTCATTGTGCGCCGCACACGTTTCTTGGGCATCCTCCTCTCATACGGCTACGTCAGGGAGCAGATCACCATCCGATGCAACCGGTCTCGATTGGGTGCAATTTCGCAGTAAACGTAGAGTGAAAACGGCCGAGGGCGGGCTCAGTTCCTGCGGGGGACCGGCTTATCAGGCCGCTGGCAGTAGCGATATACCGCTAAATCAGGCGCCGAGGATGTCGTGGACCTCGAGCGGCTTGTCGACCTGGCTGAACCACTCGGCGCGGTTGGCCGCGCGGCGGCGGCCGCGCTCGTCGAGCGGCAGCTTGAGCTGGCGGAGCAGGCTCGTCACCTCTTCCCGCGCGGTGAGATGGCCGAGATTGGGCCGCATGCCGAGCGTCGCCTCGTCGATCTCGTCGAGCGCGGTGAGGCCGCGCGGGAAGAATTCGCGGTAGACGACGCGCTCGGCGAAACCGTCGATGTAGCGGAAGCCGAGCCGCAGCGACAAATCCTTCAAGCCGTCGGCGACAAGCTGCTTGTTGCGGGAGCCGAGCATGGACAGGCGGTTGCGCACCACGATCCAATCGGTGCTCGAGCCGTCGAGCTGGCGACGCTTGCGCCTGACATCCCGCACCATCTCGGCATAGTGGCTCTCGCCGGTGACCGCATAGTTGGCGGGGTCGACGGTGCCGAGCACGTCGAAATCGAGGAAGCTGTCGTTGATCGGCGTGACCAGCGTGTCGGCCATCGAATGGGCGAGCCGCATCAGGTAGCTGTCGGTGCCGGGCGTATCGATGACGATGAAATCGAAACTGCTCTCGACCGCAGAGACCGCCTCCATGAACTGCTGGAACTCGGAGTTCTCGTTCTCGGCAATCTGCATGGTCTCGCCGAGCTTGATGCAGCGATGCACCGGCAGCTCGAGATCGAGCTTGGTGCGACGGGCCCAGGCGGCGCGGTTGTTGATGTAGTGGGTGAAGCTTTGCTGGCGGCAGTCGAGGTCGATGGTGGCAACGCGCTGACCGGCCTTCAGGAGCGCGACCGCGATGTGCAAGGCAGTGGTCGATTTGCCGGAGCCGCCCTTCTCGTTGCCCAGCACAACGACGTGCGCCGAGCCGGATTGGCCTTGGCTAGCCTGCACAAGCATGGTGATCCTCAACACCCCTAAGCAATATCTTCAAGTTGGCCGCGACTGCGGTCAAGTGAAATGCGTGACAGGATAGCGAAATCACAGTGCGTTAGTCTTCATCGTGAATTGCGTCGCCGCCTCGCGTCTGTGATTCAGCCCACAATGTCGCGACGTCGTGCGCGGCATTGCGCGGGATGCTGTGCCGCATCCGGATGCATGGCGTCCACGATCGCTGCTCGTTAAGGTTAGCCGGCTGCACGCCGCGCCCCACCCATCCCCAAGCCCCCTGAGTCCTGATGTCACGAAGCCCTCTGATCGCCCGCACGGTCCCTGCGCTCCGACGCGCCGCCGACAATCTTCGCAAGCGAAAGGCCACGATCGCGCTGGTCCCGACCATGGGGGCGCTCCATGACGGGCATGTGTCGCTGGTGCGCCTCGCCAAGCGGCGCGCCAGCCGCGTCGTAGTCTCGATCTTCGTCAACCCGACTCAATTCGCCCCGACCGAGGATTTCGGCGCCTATCCCCGAACCTGGAAGGCCGACATCGCCAAGCTCGCGGCCGAGGACGTCGACATCGTCTGGCACCCGGGCGTCGAGGCCATGTATCCGGAGGGCTTTGCTACCCGAATCGTGCCGGAGGGTCCGGCCCTGGCCGGCCTCGAGGATCGCTTCCGGCCCCACTTTTTCGGTGGCGTCGCCACCGTCGTCGGCAAGCTGTTCACGCAATGCCGGCCGGACTTTGCGATCTTCGGCGAGAAAGACTTTCAGCAATTGCGGGTGGTGACGCAGATGGCGCGGGACCTCGATCTTGGCGTCAAGGTGATCGGCTCCCGCACCGTGCGCGAGCGCGACGGGCTCGCGATGTCATCGCGCAACGTCTATCTCTCACCGCAGGAGCGGCAGACCGCGACCACGCTCTACCGCGCCATGAAGGACAGCGCCGGCCGCATCCGCGCCGGCGAGGCCATCGCGCCGGCGATGGCGCGCGGCGCCGCGACCATCAAGGCGGCCGGCTTCGTGCTCGACTATTTCGAGGCCCGCCACGCCGAGACGCTGGCACAGGTCACCTCGCGTAAGGACGGCCCCTTGCGGATCCTGGTCGCAGCCAAGCTCGGCACGACCCGGCTGATCGACAATATCGAGGTCTAGTACCCACTTTTCTTGGAACGTGAGTCGTGATTCAAGGTCGGGATGATACCCGAAGCAAGAGAAGTCCACCTTTCGAGGAAAGATCGCAAGGTGCTTGAGGCGTGCTGTCGCTCACCGGTGACGTTGCAGCGCGATTTGAAGCGGGCGCGGATAGTTCTGTTGGCGGCGGATGGGCGCAGCACCCGGTCGATCGCCAAGGAAGTTGGGGTCCAGCCGCGGATTGTCAGCCTTTGGCGGCATCGCTATGCCGACCATGGCCTTGAAGGGCTGCAAGACAAGCCGCGGCCTGGCAAGCAGCCGATCTATACGAAGACGACCGACAAGCGGATTCTGAAGCTGCTGGATAAGCCGCCACCGCAAGGGTTTGCGCGCTGGACCGGCCCCCTGCTGGCCGAGGCGCTGGGCGATGTCGATGTCCAATATGTCTGGCGGTTCCTGCGCAGCCACAAGATTGACCTGGTGGCTCGCAAGTCCTGGTGCGAGAGCAACGACCCGAACTTTACGGCCAAAGCCGCCGATGTTGTCGGCCTCTATGTCGCGCCGCCGGCGAAGGCCATTGTGCTGTGCGTGGACGAGAAGCCCTCGATCCAGGCTTTGGAGCGAGCGCAGGGTTATCTGAAGTTGCCCAATGGCCGCGCCTTGACCGGCCAAAGCCACGATTACAAGCGGCATGGCACCACAACATTGTTTGCGGCGCTCGAAGTCGCCACCGGAAAGATCATCGCGACCCATTCAAAACGCCGGCGCCGCGTCGAGTTTCTCGATTTCATGAACAGCGTCACCGCGGCTTTTCCGAACCGCAAGCTTCACGTCATCCTCGACAACCTCAACACCCATAAAAAGAACGAGGACTGGCTCAAGGCCCACCCCAACGTGCAATTTCATTTCACGCCGACAAGTGCGTCATGGCTCAATCAGGTCGAAGTATGGTTTTCCATCTTGCAGGGGCAGTCGCTCAGCGGCACCTCCTTCACGAGCCTCAAGCAGCTTCAGGAACACATCGATGCCTACGTCAACGCATACAACGACAGAGCCGAGCCCTTCGTCTGGACCAAGAAAAAGGTCCGTCAACGCCGTTTCAAAGGCCGCCGTATCACTCAGCTCTGATTCCGGGTACTAGAGCAATCCGAGATCGCGCAGCTCGCGCCGCATCGGCTCCGGCATCGCCGCGATCGTGCCGGCGGCGGACTTGCCGAGATCGGGCGGTACGGAATCGTCCGCGAGATAGCGCCAGCCCTGGAACGGGCGCATCGGCCGCGGCGAGACCGGGATCACCTTCGGCTGCATCACGATCCGGCAGCGCCCGATGCCGTCCTTGTCGCGGAACGGCTCGATGCCGATGATCTTTTCGCGCGCGGCGATCTCGCCCTTGATGACCCAATAGAGCGACCCGCCCGAGAGGATCTCGGCGTCGCGCTTGGGCACCATTCGGGTGATGTGGATGTGATGTTGCGGCAGACCCTTCTTCTTGGTGGTCTGCATCCGTTCGGCCACCCACTCCTTCAATTCCTTGACGGAGTCGCAGCCGACGGCGAGCTTGATCAGATGGAGTGGCATGCCCCAGCATTAGCGGGCCGGCCGCAGGTTTTCAAAGCCGAACTATTCGTTATCCGCAGCCGCGGGAGCCGCAGCAGCCGGCGGCGGTGCCAGCGGAACCGGTGCAGCTGCCGGTGCGCGCGCAGCCTTCGGTGCCGGCGGCTTCTTCGCGGCCGGTGCCGCAGGCGCTGCGGCCTGCGCCGAGGTCGTGGCCGGCGCGCGCGGAGCCGGCGCTGCGTTCGCTGCCGGCGCGGCCTGGCGCGCCGCCGCTGTAGGCGGTTCCGGATTCATGATGCTCACCGGCGGCGTCGACGAGGCGCTCGGGAATTCAGCGTTGGTCGGCTTGCCCGTCGGCATCGACGGCGGCAGCGCGGCGAGCGCACCTGCGGCCGGTGCTGCCGCCGCGGGCGCGTTCCAGGTGGGCGCATAGCGTGCGACCAGCATGTCGTAGAGATGGGACTCCATGTTGGCGGCGACCTGCTGCTGATCGGTCAGCGAGCGGAAGGCGGCGCAATCGAACCGGGTGCAGCCGTCGCGGGCGATCAGCACCTGCGCGACGAGGCCGTAGCGATCGCGCTCCAGCGCCTTGCGCAGCACCTTCATGTCCAGCGTCAGGCTCTTGTCGACGGTCGCGGCGTCGCCGAGCGCGGTCAGCCGGTCGATCCTGGCGGCGGTGTAGGAGACGGCCGCGGCCGCCGCATCCGGCGAACCGAACAGCGCCTTCTCGCAGCCAATGGCCACCGCATCGCCGGCAAGATCGTCAAGGCAGGACAGCGCCGGCAGGCTCGCGGTAATAACGCCCTGCGCGCGCGCCTCGGCTGGAGCGGCCTGCCCGTCCGGTCCATAGAGGTGCGCCGTGGCAGCCACCGCGATGGCAATGGCAAGCAGCGTGATGACGGTCAGCGCACCGTTGGCAACCGATCTCTCGGCGCGCAGCAGCGTGATCATGAGGATCAATCCGAAAAAGCCGGCAGCCGCCAGCGTCATCCACATCGGGACGGCCGGCGAGCGCCAGATTTGGTCGAGCGACGAGGCCCATGCCCAGTTCATGCGCGACGTCCCCTCACGCGAGCAAAGAGCGAATGGTCAAAGCGAGCACCGTGAGCCGGCAACTGCCCCCGACCCACCTTGTGAAGGTGAAGCGGGCCTTTTGACGGCGAGCGCAGGAAATTCGTCCGCGACATCAACGGGCGGCGGTGCCTCAGGAGAGCGCGAGCTGGCTTTCCTTGGCGACCCGTTCGAAGGCTTCAGTCGAGCTCTTGATCCGGTACTGGCAGTCGTCACCTTCCGTCGGCAACAGGCGGATGATCTCATACGAGCCGCTGGCAGCCGGGCGCGCGACGTTGCTGGCCGTGAACAATACGCGCGTTCCAACGGGGAATTTGTGCTTCAACACCCTCTCCATTACTCAAACAACGCCTGCCTCGCCCATGGTCCCACTGCGATGGCCGGCCGGAAACCCAGCCGTTATATAGCACGCATGCGGCGTTTTTGGCCAGCCTCATGCGAGCATGGCAAACACGCCAATCTTGAAGTCTTTTCAGGACGATAACGGGAACAGCGGGCCACGCTAATACCGCTGGAACCGGGCCTCAGGCGGTATGGGGCAGATGACCCTGCGGGCTGGCCTGGTCCACCGCCTTGGGCAGCTCCTGGGCCAGGATCTGGCCCAGCTGGTCAACCGGGATGTTGTAGCGCGCAGCCAGCTGGCGGACGGTGTCGTTGCCGAGCACGGCGCGGAGCTGGTCGGCCGAGATCGGCAGGTTCTGGCCGTTGCCGAGCCAGGATTTGACCTGGTCACCGAACCCGGCCTGCTGAAGCTTGGCCACGATCGCGCTGAGGCCGCCCTGATTGTTGCTGCCGAGCACCTCGCTCAAGACGGCCGGCAGCACGGCGGCGCCGAGCTGGCCGAGCGCGCTGCGGAGCGCGGGGTTGTTTTCCAGCGAGTCCAGGATTCCCATGGCGTGCCCTCTTCCAAGCCGCAACTCGGTACGATTGAGCGCCGCGGGCTGGTGTATCGTCAAGCGGCGCCCGATCACATTCGCGGGTTACGCGTCCTCGAACTTCGCGATGACAAGCGTCTCGGCAAGCCCCTCGCGGGTCCATTCCTGGAATGCCGGCAGCGCCATCATCGTCTCCATGTAGGCCTTGGTATCCGGTGCCACCTCGATCGCGTAGGTGCGGAAGCGGTGCACGACCGGCGCATACATCGCGTCCGCCGCGCCAAAGCGGCCGAACAGGAACGGTCCCCTGGCACCATGACGCGCCCGGCACTCGCGCCAGATCTCCTCGATGCGGGTCACGTTGGCCTTCGCATCGGCCGACAGCGCCACGGGACGGATCGGCCGATGCAGGTTCATGCCGCATTCGCTGCGCAAGGCGACAAAGCCGGAATGCATCTCGGCGCACACCGAACGGGCATGGGCGCGGGCCGCGGCATCATCGGGCCACAGTTTCACTTCCGGGTAGCGCTCGGCGATGTATTCGATGATCGCGAGCGAATCCCACACCGTGGTCTCGCCGTCGACCAGCACGGGCACCTTGCCGGCGCGGCTGAAGGACAGGATCTGCTCCTTGTCCGCGGGGTTATCCGTGTAGAGCGGGATGAGGGTCTCCACGAACGGGATGTCGTTGGCGCGCAGCGCGAGCCAGGGCCGCATCGACCATGACGAGTAGTTCTTGTTGCCGATGGCAAGTTTTAGTGCAGCCATGTCCACTGGTCCTTCCCAAGTCCTCTGGATGCGGTGCTTTTAGCGCCATCGCCTGCCATCAATCAATCGTTGCTGCGCCCGGCCTTGCGTGGCAATCGTTGCGATGCTCGCGAGGAGAGAGACATGAGCAGGCATTGGGTCGACATCACCGCCGTCGGCTTCTTCATCGTCGAATGGCTGGTCTATGCCCTGACCCTGGAACACTCGGCCTATGGCCGCGACAGCCTGTCGGCGCGCATGAACCGTTATCGCGAGGTCTGGGTGCGCCGGTTGCTCGACCGCGAGACGCGCATGGTCGACATGCAGATCATGGCCTCGCTCCAGAACGGCACCGCCTTCTTCGCCTCCACCAGCCTCATCGCACTCGGCGGCGCGCTGGCGCTGCTGCACGCGACCAACGACGCCATCACGATCCTGAGCAAGCTGCCGACCGACCTCAGCACCTCGCCCGCAATGTGGGAGCTGAAATGCGTCGGTCTCGTGCTGATCTGCGTCTACGCCTTCTTCAAGTTCGCCTGGGCCTATCGCCTGTTCAACTATGTCGCCATCCTGTTCGGCGGCATGCCGCCGGCGTCCCAGCGCGACACGCCTGCGGCCGAAGCCCATGTCATCCGCACCACGCGCCTGTTCGAATCCGCCGGCCGTCATTTCAACCGCGGCCAGCGCGCCTTCTTCTTCGCGCTCGGCTATCTTGGCTGGTTCGTCAGCCCCTGGGTGCTGTTCGTGACCACGGCGGCCGTGGTGATCGTGACATGGCGCCGGCAATTCGCCTCGAGCGCATGGTCGGCGATGGCGCCTGAGGTGGCCGGGGATGAGGAGATGCGGAAGCGCGGGCATTGACCCCAACTCTCTCCACGTCGTCATTGCGAGCGCAGCGAAGCAATCCAGAGTCTTTCCGCGGAGGGATTCTGGATTGCTTCGCTGCGCTCGCAATGACGGAGCAAGGGGCGGCATCGCCATGCTCCAATCCGCATCTCAATTTGCAGACACGCCTTCACATCCTCGCGGCGTAATTCGCCCGAGCTTTGCTTCGTCGCTCTGCTCTCTTGAGCCAAGAGGGCGCAGGGAAGGCCGGGTGCCGGCTGGCACCCGCGGTCCGCTGCGCGAAAAGCACACGCAGGAAGAACCGCACAGCAGCATACAGGTGTAGCCAATCACTCGGCCTTCCCTGCGCAGTGGTTGGACGGCTTATGCCGTGCTCTCCCGGGAGCCGAGTTCCTGCTGGCCTCCCTCACTCTCGCGAAAGTCGCCGGCACCACGCCGGTTGACGTGAATGCCGCATCCGCCCGCCGCCGACAAGGTCCGCGCCTGTCTCGCCGCGCGCGGATAGCCGCGAGGCAACTTATCCCCCGCCGAAATCCTGCGGCGTGAACGGCAGGTCCAACACCTTCCATTCCTCGTATTTGTCGGCCGGCAGCATCTTGTACGGCTGACAGGCCTGGAGCGCGCTCGTCGCCGACTTCACGATGGCCACGCCCTTCGCGGATGGCGGGGCTTCGATCAGGATCGGCGGGCGCGCCAGCGTGCCGTCGGTGGCGAACACCGCGCGCAGCTTGATGCGCACCGGGTCGGTCGGCGCGACACCGGCCGGCAGTTTTGCGCAGCTCCTGAGGCGCCGACGAAGCTCGGCAATGACCTCGGGCGGCAGCTTGGCTCCGATGGAATCCTTGGCATCGCCGCCGTCATCCCTCGGCGCGTCTTTCGGCTCGACCGGCAGTTCCGGCGGCAGGCCCAGCATCACGCCGTATTTGACGGTGACGTCGGGCTCGGGGGCCTGATAGGCCGGAGGCGCGGCCTGCGGCTGCGGCACCGCTTGTGAGGGCTGCAGCGCGGGCTGAGATTGCGACTGCGACAGCGGCTGTTGCGGCGGCAACTGCGACGGCTGTGGTTGCGGTTGCTGAGGCTGCTGCGGCTGCGCGGTGGCCTCACGTTGCTTCGGCGTCTGTGAGGGTTGCGGCTGCGGCTGTTTCTGCTGCGTCGGCTGCTCCGGTTCGGGCGACGCTTTCTGCTGCGATGATTGCGAGGCGGCCTGCTGCTTGGCGTCCGGCTTCGCCGCTGCATCCGCCTTGTCGGTGACGTCCAGCTTCGGCAGTCTCAGCTCGGGGGTCGGGGTCGGCTCCGGCGCTTTCTCCTTTGCGGCCTCCTCCGCCTTCGTCTCCTGCTCCTTGACCTGCTCCGGCGTGACGATGTCGACCGCAACAGCTTCGGGCGGCGCGGCATGGAACGGATGGACCTCGCTGATCACGATGATCAGCGCCACCAGCGTCAGATGCGCGATCGCCGACGCCGCAATGTCCGTCCGTATGATCTTCCGCAGTTCCATCGCCCGATCTTGGGTTGCCGCCCTGCTCCTAAAGCGCGATGAGGTTAGGATCAACCGTCATCCCGCTTTAGGCTCTTGTTCGAGCATGATCTTATCGGAAAACCGCTTCGCACTTTTCCGGATCATGCTGGGCATACGGCAGCCCGCCCTCAATCCCATTTTGGCGCGAAGCCAAAGTCGGTCAGGCGGCCCTTGGGATTGGCCAGCGCGGCGATCCGGGCCATCTCGTCGTCGGAGAGCTCGAAATCGAAGATCTCGATGTTCTCCGACAGACGCTCGATGCGCGAGGTGCGCGGGATCGCTGCGACGTTCTGCTGCACGAGCCAGCGCAGGCAGACCTGCGCCGGCGTCTTGCGATGCGCCCGCCCGATCCCGGCGAGCGTCTGGTCGGTCTTGATGCGCCCCCTGGCGATCGGGCTGTAGGCGACCAGCGCGAGCCCATGCTGGTCGCAGGCCGCCCTCACCTTGGCCTGGTCCAGATAAGGGTGAAATTCGACCTGGTTGCAGACGAGCGGCTCCGGCGACAGCGCGACCGCCTGCTCGATCAGCGCCACCGTGAAATTGGAGACGCCGATGTGACGCGTGAGGCCCATTTGCCTGGCATGCGACAGCGCGCCCAGCGTCTCCGCCAGCGGCACGTGCGAATTGGGCCAGTGCAGCAGCAACAGATCGACGGAGGGAAGTCGCAGCCGCGCAAGGCTCTCCTTCACCGACCGTTCGAGGTCGTTGGGCGCGAAATGGTTGGTCCAGACCTTGGTGGTGAGGAAGACGTCGTCGCGGCGCACGCCGGAGGCGCGCACGCCATCGCCGACCTCGCGCTCATTGTCGTAGACCTGTGCGGTGTCGATGTGGCGGTAGCCGAGCCGCAGCGCCTGCTCGACCACGCGCGCGCATGGCCGCCCGCTCAACTCCCAGGTCCCGAGCCCGATCGCCGGGATCCTTGCGCCATTGGCCTCGACGAACAGCATGAGGAATCCTCTCTGTTGCGGTCGCCCCAAATACCATCAGGCATCATTATGGACCGGGTCCGGGAGGCTGCCAACGGAAGCCGTTGCAACCGGGCCGGTTATTCAGCGCAATGCTAATGGGAGGTTCGCGTCAGGCTTTGGCAAGCGCCTGGAACACCGTATCGGGCGCATGCGCGATCACGGCGAGCAGCGCGCGGGCCGGTCCCCGCGGGGCGCGCTTGCCCTGCTCCCAGTTGCGGATGGTCTCGACGGGAACGCCGAGCTTGGCGGCGAACTCCATCTGGGTCAGGCAGGCGCGGCGGCGCAGGTCGCGCACCGCGAGCGAGCCGGTGTCGGCCGGCGCGGCATTGGCCGTGGGCTGGACCGGAAATTCCTGCCCGTCCCGCAACTCGACGATCCGTCCATCCGCCTTCAGCCGCAACCGCATGTTCATTCCCCCAGGCCCGGGCGATGATGCGTCAGGTCGCTTAAGTTCGGATTAAAGATGATGGCGGGCCGTCATTCCGGGGCGCGCGGAGCGCGAGCCCGGAATGACGGAGCGGAGACGAGAGCTACTACCTCAACCCGAACCACAAGGTCGCAATCCCGAGGAAGGAGAAGAACCCGACCACATCGGTCACCGTCGTCACGAACGTCCCTGACGCCACCGCCGGATCGGCCCGGACACGTTCGAGCGCCATCGGGATCAGGATGCCGCCGAGCGCGCCGGCGACGAGGTTGCAGATGATCGCAAGCCCGATGACGATGCCGAGGCCGGGGATCTTGAACCAGGCCACCGCGGCAATGCCCGTGATCACGGCGAAGGCCAGGCCGTTGACGAGGCCGACCAGGCCTTCGCGCATCACCACGCGCCAAGCATTGGAGGAGCCGAGCTCGCGGGTCGCGAGCGCCCTCACCGCGACCGTCATGGTCTGGGTCGCGGCGTTGCCGCCCTGGCTCGCCACGATCGGTGCGAGCACCGCGAGCGCCACCATCTTTTCCAGCTGGCCCTCGAACAGGCCGAGCACGGAGGACGCCAGGAAGGCGGTGGCGAGATTGACCAGCAGCCAATTGAACCGCGCCCGGGCAATGGTGAACACGGTGTCCGACAGCTCTTCGTCGCTGGTGACGCCGCCGAGCGCCTTGAGGTCTTCGTCCGCCTCTTCCTCGATGACGTCGACGACGTCGTCCACGGTGATGACGCCGACCAGGCGATCCTGGGTGTCGAGTACGGGAGCTGCGACGAGATTGTACTTGCCGAACATGCGCGCCACCTCCTCCTGGTCCTCCAGGACGGAGACGCGACGGCGATCCTCGTCGGTCAGTTCGGCAAGCGCCACCGGGCGGCGGGCGCGGAGCAGCACGTCGAGCGAGATCGCGCCCTGCCAGTGCTGGTCCTTGTCGACGACATAGATCTCGTAGAAGCGGTCGGGCAGATCCGGCGTCTCGCGCATGTAGTCGATCGCCTGCCCCACGGTGAAATCCTGGGGCACGGCGATGAACTCGGTCTGCATCCGGCGGCCGGCGGAATTTTCCGGATACAGCAGGCTGCGCTCGAGCGCGACGCGCTCCCGCATGGGCAGCTTCTCGAGGATCTCCTCCTGCTCGGCCTCGTCGAGGGTCTCCAGCAGCTCGACCGCATCGTCGGATTCGAGCTCGCGGACGCCTTCCGCGACCGTCTCCGGCGGCAGCTCATCGAGGATCTCCTCGCGGACGCTCTCGTCGACTTCGTTCAGCGCCGAAAAGTCGAAGTCGCGGCCCGTGAGCTCGACCAGGCGGACGCGGTCGTCGGGCTCCAATGCGCCGATGAGATCGCCGAGATCGGCCTCGTGCAGCTCGGCAACGCAGGCGCGCAGCGCGGCGCTGTCGCCGGCCTCGATCGCACGGGCAATTTCCTCGACGAATTCATGACGAATTTCGCCGTCTTCATTGCGCATCGGCACGTGGTCGAGTACCGAGGCCGCAGCGGATGGAGCACCGTCCATATGTTCATCCATGGTGCGCCTCGCCGTTTGACAGGTTGGTGGTCTGAGCTGATGGTTCAGGCAATACCCACAAGGCAACTCCGAGCGCAATGGCAAAGATGCTTCGGCTGAAATGGACATCGATGTCGGCGGGCGCGGTGCTCGCGGCCCTCGCCGGCATCGCCTCGACTGAAGCCGCCGAGTGCCCGCGCAAGGATGCGCTCGGCACCTCGCGCATTCTGAGCGTCGACGCCAGGACCACGCCGCGCGTGGGCTTGAAGAGCTTTCCGCAGACGCTGCCGCTCGCCGATCACGAGGTCGTGCTGACCTTCGACGACGGCCCCTATCCGCCGACGACATCGAAGGTGCTGGCGGCGCTGGCGCAGGAATGCGCGCGCGCGACCTTCTTCCTGATCGGCCTGCACGCCTCCGAACACCCTGACGTGGTCAAGCGCATCGCGCGCGAGGGCCACACCATCGGCCATCACACCTGGTCGCACCCATTCATGGCGCGGATCCCGCTCGACAAGGCCAAGGCCGAGATCGACCGCGGCATCGCCGCCGACGAGATGGCGCTGCACGGGACCTCGACCACGACGCCCTCGACGCCGTTCTTCCGCTTCCCCTATTTCGAGGCGACGCAAGCCGAGCTCGACCTGCTCCAGTCGCGCGGCATCGTCGTGTTCGGCGCCGACCTCTGGGCCAGCGACTGGAACGAGATGACGCCGGAGCAGGAACTGAAGCTGATCACCGAGCGGCTCGCCGCGGCCGGCAAGGGTATCATCCTCTTCCACGATCCCAAGGCGCGCACGGCCGCGATCATGCCGGCCTTCCTGCGGTATCTGAGGGAGAACGGCTACCGGGTGGTTCACGTCGTCCCGGCGGGCGCAGCGCAGAAGAATGCCGATACGCGCTGATGCCGGAATGTCACGCCGTCGCAAAATGGGGTGATTTAGGGCCTATTAACACTCTGTTCATGCTACGCCGTGCAAGTATTGAAGCGGACTCGTCGTGGGGAAGGTTCTTGTGCCTGAACCGTTTCCTGATGTCTCCGACCTACTATGGCGACAATCGCGTATGAGGGCAGACGGGATTCATGATCGGAAGTAGCGTTGTTGTTCGGACGCGATCGTGGATCGTCCTTTGTTTGGGCTTGCTGACCGTTGGCGCACCGGCGGCCCTTGCAGCCGACTGTCCCGGCCACCCGGACGCGCTCGGGACCTCCCGCACCCTCGTGGTCGATCCGCACGAGCATCCGCGCATCGGCACGATGCAGTACCGCGAAACGCTGCCGCTGAAGGACCACGAGGTCGTCCTGACCTTCGACGACGGTCCGCTGCCGAAATATTCCAACCAGGTGCTCCAGATCCTCGCCGACGAGTGCATCAAGGCGACCTTCTTCATCATCGGCGGCCAGGCCAAGGCGAACCCGGAAGGGGTGCGCAAGCTTGTCGCGGCGGGCCACACCGTCGGCACGCACAGCATGAACCATCCGCTGACGTTCGACCGGATGGGAATCGAAAAATTCGAGCCCGAGATCAACGGCGGCATCGAGTGGACTTCGGCCGCGATGACCGATCCGTCCAAGCTCGCGCCGTTCTTCCGCATTCCCGGCCTGATGCGCGCCGAGGGCGTCGAGAACTATCTGATCTCGCGCGGCATCCAGGTCTGGAGCGCCGATTTCCCCGCCGACGACTGGCGGCACGTGTCGTCCGACCGCGTCTACCAGCTCGCGATCCAGCGGCTGGAGGCCAAGGGCAAGGGCATCCTGCTGCTGCACGACATCCAGGCCCGCACGGTGGCGGCGCTGCCCAAGATCATCCGCGATCTCAAGGCGCGCGGTTATCGCATCGTGCATGTGGTGCCCGCAACCGCGGACCGCCCGGCGACGCCGACCACGCCGGTGGAATGGCTGCTGCATCCGCCGACCGAGACCGTGCCGATCGCGCGCTGGCCGGCCGTGCCGAACTTCGTATTCACGCAGACCCAGACGCTTCCGGCGCCCTCGCTTGCCGATCTCAATGGGCAGACCGGGCATCAGCCGCTGCTGCCGCGCCGGACCATGGCGCAGGCGAACGTCGCCGCCACCCTGCCCGTGCCCGACCGCGATCTCTTCGCGATTCCCGAGGGCTCGATCGAGGTCTTGCTGTCCACGACGCTGTCGCGGCGGGCCGCGACACGGCTGGCGATGGCGGCCGAGACGCCCCGTGCGGCCACGAGCAAGGCTGCCAAGTCGCAGGCGCGCCGCACCGCCCAAGCGGCACACGGCGCACCGAAGCATGCCGCGCAGGCCAAGGGCACGGCCCCCAGGAGCGCTGCCCCCAAGAACGCTGCTCCCAAGAGCACTGCGCAGAACGCCGCGCCGCGTCCGACCCGCGTGGCCAGCCTGAAGAAGCGCGCGCAGTAAGCTCTACTGCCGCATGATGTTGGCGACGCAGAGCAGCACGATCAGCGCCAGGAAGAACAGGTCCATATAGGACTTGAGCTCGCCGTCGCGGCGCAGCCGCGCAACGTCGGTCACGATCTGCTTGCGCGTCGAGGTTCCGCCAGCGCCATCGTTGATCGGGGCCTGAAGGCGCTTGGTCTCGGCTTCGAGCTTCTCGATCTTCTGGAAGAAGTAGAACGCACGCAGCGTCGAGGCCGCGCGCATGCCGGTGTAGACCAGCACCAGGATCGCGACGATCGCCCGGTTTTGATATTTCTCCAGGAAGTTGAGGCTGAAATAGACCATCGCCATGAACGCGAAATTGGTCACGAAGCGGTAGACGAAGCTTAGAAAGACCATGCTGGCTCCAGCCCAGAGAGATGCGCGCAACCGGATCGTGCTGCGCGTTCAGCGATTATGGGACACAGGCCGGAACAGCCGGCCCGAATGCCGCGCGGGCCCGTCTACGCCAACTTCGTTTCAACAAAGATACCATCGCCCTCAACTCGCCGCCTTTTAACCACGCGCGGCCATAATGCAAGCCGGGCCACGACGGCCGGCCTGTTCCGCACACGGATGTCCGCAACGCTCAATGGCGATCTGGCGGGAGTCGCGATAGACTGCGGCTCGCCGCCATATGTGGGGTCTGCCGATGCCGAAGAAGGGAATCACGGGCCACGACGACTGGGTTCTGACCGAAGCTCTCGCGACGGCGCTGGTCGCGCTGGAGCAGCTTGAGCCAAAGCACCAGCCGAACGCGCATATGGACGACATCCGCAAGATGCTTGCGAACGGCAAGGAGCCGGCGGCGGTGAGCCTGCACCTCGCCCAGGCCAAATGCCGCCTGTTTCCCGATCTCGACCCGCTGGAGATCTACCGCGAATACGGCATCGGCGAGGAATATGGCTGAGGGGGGCGGATCATCACCCTACTCCCGCCCGCATCGTGCGCGACATCGGACGAGCTGCACAGCGCGTCCTCGACGATGACGACCCTGAAGCCGAGATCGACAGCGCTCAGGACCGTCGACAGGACGCAGACGTCCGTCTCCGCCCTGGATGTCGGCAACTTCCGACGCGCTGTCCCTCGTCGTCCTCCACCTTCAAACGCATGGCCGCGCGACGGCACGCGGCGAGCACATCGGCTGTCATGCGCGTCCGACAGCCGTCGTTCCGCGGTCATCCGCGGTGGGCGAAGCCCCGCGCCATCAGCGCGCTCCATCACGCCGGCGAATCGCGGGATCGATTGACGGTGTCAGCGATCGGACCGGTCACGCGACGGCCCGACCGACGCAAGCGGCGCGCGGAAGAGGACCGGCGTGATGCCAGTCCCGGGTCTACATCAGAAAAACTTCAGGGATTTCAAAGCCAAGTTCGGCCTTGTGGTGCGCTCGGAGGGACTCGAACCCCCACGATTTTACTCACTGCCACCTCAAGGCAGCGCGTCTACCAGTTCCGCCACGAGCGCTTTGGGGATGCCGGCCTGAGGCTTGAGGGCCGGCCGGATCAACGGCGCCGATCTAACAAATCCATCAGAGGGGTACAAGCCTGCAAAGGCCCAGAATTCCACAAGCTTGGCAGGAAAGTTCCGGCCCTCCCCGCAGGATCGGCCTTTACCGCATGCCCGGGCTGCTATCGCGTGCCCTGGGCCGTTACCGCGTGCCCAGGCCGCTACCGCGTGCCCAGGCCGCTACCGCGTGCCCGGCGTGCGTGGCAGCATCTGCTTGACCTCGACCGCGATCCGGTTGCGGTCGACCAGCACGACGCCGGAGGCGACCGGCAGGTTGTTGGCCAAAACCTTGACCTCGTCGGCCTCGGTTGCATCCAGCTCGATGATGGCGCCGCGGGAAAGACGTAATACCTGATGGATCGGCATGGTGGTCGTCCCGAGGACGACCATGAGATCCACGGTGACTTTATCGAGAGTGGGCACTGTCGGGACCGCCGCAACTTGAGACTGGCATTTGCGCCTGCAATCATCACCACGTTATGGTTAGCCAATGGTTAATTCGCCTCAAAACCCCCGCCAAGATCAGCGTCAAGACCTCGATCTGACGTCGTTTTCCGCCACAGGCGGCGAGCCCGTCGAGTGGCGGATTTCGGACGCGCCGGTGCCCTATCCGGAGGCCGTGGCCGCCATGGAGGCGCGGGTTGCCGCGATCGCGGCCGGCGAGGCCCTCGAGCTGGTCTGGCTGCTCGAACACCCCCCGCTCTACACCTCCGGCACCTCGGGCAAGGATTCGGACCTGCTCGATCCCCGATTCCCGACCTTCGCCACCGGGCGCGGCGGGCAGCTCACCTATCACGGGCCCGGCCAGCGAGTGGCCTACATCATGCTCGACCTCAAGCGCCGCCGGCCTGATGTCCGGGCCTATGTCGCGAGCCTGGAGGAGCTGATCCTGAAGACGCTCGCCGCCTTCAACGTCCGCGGCGAACGGCGCGAGGACCGGGTCGGCGTCTGGGTGAAACGGCCTGACAAGGGATCGGAGCACGAGGACAAGATCGCCGCGATCGGCGTCCGGCTGAAGCGCTGGGTCTCGTTCCACGGCATCGCCATCAATGTCGAGCCGGAGCTGTCGCATTTTGCAGGGATCGTGCCCTGCGGCGTCGCCGATCCCCGCTACGGCGTCACCTCGCTGGTCGATCTCGGCCAGCTCGTGACGATGGCCGATGTCGACGTTGCGCTTCGGCAGGCGTTCGAAGAGCTGTTCGGACCGACCCGCGCGCTGGTGCCGGAAGCGGCCGCCTGACATTTTCCTGTTCGAGCCTGACCGCGCGAGTTCTCCGCTCGTAATGGAATCGGCTATGCTTGTTTCAGGTGCCGCCCACGCCTCCCCCCTCCGCCGGGAAAGCAGACCTCATGCCGGGCGAGTTGATCATCGGCCGACTGTTCGAGCGCCAGGCATAAGGAGGGGTTGCGATCCATGCTCGCAATGGGAGGTTTTGACGATGAGACTCTCTGCACCCATCTATCATCTGAAGCGCAAGGCGAAGCGCCTGTCCCGCGAGGAAGGCATTCCGCTCCACCACGCGCTTGACCGCATCGCCACGACGGAAGGGTTTTCCGCCTGGAGCATGCTTGCGGCAAAAGCCGCCGCGATGACGCCGTCCAATCGGCTGTTCCCGCAATTCCGGCCGGGTGACCTGGTGCTGGTCGGGGCGCGCCCCGGTCAGGGCAAGACGCTGATGAGCCTCGAGCTTGCCGTGGAGGCGATGAAGTCGGGCCATCGCGCCGCGTTCTTCTCGCTCGAATATACCGAGAAAGACGTGTTGGAACGCCTTCGGGCGATCGGCGTGGACCCCGCGCAATTCGCTGACATGTTCGAGGTCGATTGCTCCGACGCGATCAGCGCCGATTACGTCGTCAAGCAGATGGCCGCAGCCCCCCCGCGGCACGGTCGTGGTGATCGACTATCTGCAACTGCTCGACCAGCGACGGGAAAACCCCGACCTGACCGTTCAGGTGCGCGCACTGAAATCGTTCGCGCGCGACAAGGGGCTGATCGTCGTCTTCATCTCGCAGATCGACCGGTCCTATGATCCCTCACTCAAGCCATGCCCCGACCTCGACGATGTCCGCTTGCCGAACCCGCTGGACCTCAAGCTGTTCGACAAGACGTGCTTCATCAACAACGCCGAAGTGCAGTTCCGCGCGGCGAGCTGATGGCTTCGGGCCGCGGGTGAGATGGTTCACCCGCGGCCCGCAACGTCATGCCGCCTTCAGCGCAACCTCGAGCTTGCCGGCGATGTAGCGCCGCTCCTGCGTCAGTCCGCCAAAGCCGTAGGCGTCGCCCTTGACCTCGTCGACATGCAGATAGGTCTCGGGATGAAGCGGGCCCAAAATCTCGGCCATGCGCTTGAACATCGCGGCGAGATAGGCCGCCTTCTCGTCCTTGGTGTTGGTGCCTTCGGTGACATGGATGTCGATCCAGTAGCTGGCGAGCCTCTGCTCGGCGAGTGACTTGCCGCCTGCGAACCAGTCGCCGGCATCGACGGACTTCACGATGATGGCGGTGACCTTGGGATCCTTGTGCAGGATTTTTGCCGTGAGTTCGGACACGGCGCTGGCGATGTCGGCCTTCAGCGAAGGCGATTGGCGCGAGGCGGTGTAGGACACGGTGATCAGGGGCATGGTCGTTCTCCTCAAGATGCCGCACTGGCGTTGCGCGGTGGTGATGAAAAGCTAGACCTCCCCTCGTCATTTTGGTATCTTATCTCTGTTGATACCAGTGATAACCAACTATAATGACAGCCACACTCGACATCGCCACCATCAAGGCCTTCCTGCTGGTCGCCGATCTCCAGAGCTTTACCCGCGCCGCCGAAGCGCTCGGCACCACCCAGGCCGCCGTCAGCCTCAAGCTACAGCGGCTGGAGACGTTGCTCGGCAAACGCCTCGTCGAGCGCTCGCCGCGCGCGGTCCGGCTCACCGCCGACGGCGCCGCATTCCTCGATCGCGCCCGTGCGCTGATGGAAGCGCATGACCGCGCGCTGTCCGGCGATACATCGACTGCACAATCCCTCTCGCTCGGCATCTCCGACCATGCCGCGGGCCCCGAACTGGTGCCACTGCTCGAACGGCTGCACGCGATGTCCGCGAACCTCACGCTCGCCGTCACCATCGGCTTCTCGCGCGAGATGCAGGACGCCTATGACGCGGGCGAGCTGGATGCGGTGATCGTCCGCCAGGAAGGCAGCCGCCGCGGCGGCGAGAAGCTCGCCGAGGACGAGTTTTGCTGGTTCGCGTCACGACGCTTCACGCTGCCGAAGGGTGAGCCGCTGCCGCTCGCGACGCTCGCCCCGCCCTGCGGCGTTCGCGCCATTGCGGTCCGCGCGCTCGACAGGGCCGGCCTCGCCTGGCGCGAACGTTTTGTCGGAGGCGGCGTCACCGCAGTGGTCGCTGCCGCGCTTGCCGGACTTGCCATCGCGCCGCTGGCGCGGCGGATCGCGCCTCCCGGGCTGATCGACATCGGGCCCGCGCACAAGCTGCCGAAACTCGGCAGCTCGAAGGTGATGCTGCATTCGAAGGTCAGCGATCCCGCGAAGCTGGCGGCGCTGCGGGCGGTGGCGGCGACGTTCAAGAGCGTTGCCGCCTGACGTCCATCACCTCACAAGATCGCCTCGAACGCGCTGCGCAGCGTCTCGTGCCGGAACACAAAACCGCGGCTCAGCGCCTTGTTCGGCAGCACGCGCTGGCCACCGAGCAGAAGCTCGTCGGCAAAGCCGCCGCCGATCCGGCGCAGTAGGCCGCCGGGGATGCGGAACACGGCGGGCCGATGCAGGCGGCGGCCGAGCTCCTCGGTGAACTTTGCGTTGGTGACCGGGATCGGCGCGGTGGCGTTGACGGGCCCAGTGAGATCGGGCGTCGCGATCACATAGGCGATCAGCCGGATCAGATCGTCGCGCTCGATCCAGGACATCCACTGCCGCCCGGTGCCGAGCGGCCCGCCAAGGCCGAACTCGAACGGCGTCAGCATGCGCGTGATGAAGCCTCCTTCCGTGCCGAGCACGAGGCCGATGCGCAGATAGACCACGCGCACGCCAAGCTCCTCCGCCGGCCGCGCCGCCTGCTCCCACGCCGCGCACAGTTCGTGGCTGAAGCAGGCATGCGACTTCGCCGACTCCGTCAGCACCTGGTCGGCCCACAGGCCGTACCAGCCGATCGCGGAGCCGCTGACGAGCACGTCGGGCTTGTGGTCGAGCCGCGCGATCAGCTTGACGACCTCGCCGGTCATGTCGATGCGAGACTTCAGTATCTCTGCGCGTTTCGCCTCGGTCCAAAGGCCGTTGCCGATCGGCTCGCCGGCGAGATTGACGATGGCGTCGATACGCATGTCCGAGGCGAGCTGATCGAGGCTGGTGATCAGCGTCACCGGCGGCGGCAGCAGCTCGGCCTTCGCCGGGTTGCGAATGAGCGCGATGACGTGATGCCCTGCCGCGCTGAGGCTCGCCGCGAGGCGGCTGCCGATGAAGCCGGTGGCACCTGTGATCAGCACGGTCTTGCGCCCGGGGAGCTTTTCGACGAGCCCGTACGCCGGCACGCTCGTCATGCGGCCGAGCCGGCGCACCGCCGCAAAATCCCTGATCCCGCAGAGCGCTGCGCCGACCGCACAGGCGGTCGCTGCGATGCTGAGCAGACCTTGATACACGACGGTCACGCCGAACGGCCGCATCGCCCAGTCGATCAGGACCGGCAGCAGCAGGACGAGAATGGCGCCGTAGTTGATCGCAAGCAGCGTGTGATTGATGCGCTCGCTCGGCGGCAATTTCCGGCTCAGATCCTCCTCGACGAAATCCATCAGCGTGATGACGACCTCGGCGACCAGCACCGCGACGATCGAGAGCGCCAGCAGGCCATGAACCTCGAGCCAGCCGAGCACGAGGAACAACAGCGCGTAGAGCATGTTGCGGACGCCGTGCAGCTTCAGCTCGAAGCGCTGCGACGGACGCCAGGCCAGGCGCTCGGTGAATTCGTGGTGATAGAAGGTGTCGAACACGCCCATCGCGATCTGGACGGCGATGAGGATCCACAACAGCGGCGTCATGATACGGCCTCCCTGAAGGTGGCGGACTGGTGGATCAGCGCACCGTAACGCGGGTGACTGAGATCGAGGGTGAAGCGGAAGGCGCCCTCGCCGAGATCGCGATGCGTCACCGTGAGGTCGCCCGGCGTCAGCCATCGCGGCAACGGAATCCACAGGCTTCCGAGCTGGAGCCCGTAAGCGGCGCTGCGGAAGGTCAGCACCTGGTCCTCGACCGCGATGCGCAGCGCCATCGAGAGGCCGAAGCCGACATATTCCTCGAGCCCGGTCGGACCGGCGAAGCGCTTTGCGGAATGGATCACCTGCGGAAAGCCGCGCTTGCGCGCGCAGATGCGCGTCCAGGTCTGGCCGCCGCTGGCGCCGTCCTCGGTGACGGTGACGATCATCGGCACGCCGGTGTCGCGGCCGGTCGGCAATGGCCCGCCGATCAGGCGTACGAGCTGCGCGAGCCACCAGCCGATGTCGCTGAAAGCGACCTCGTCGACGACGCCGACATAAACGACGCTGTCGCCGTCAGCGACGCGCTTGGAAAAGCGCCGCCAGGTCGCGAGCGGCAGGCGGCCCCAATCCTCGTCCGACAGCAACGCACGGAAGCGGCGGTCGTCGAGCAATTTGGCGTGAGTGGGAAGAGATGCGCTGGAACCTGATAATCGAGCCGACGTCATCGCACCCTCCCCGACGCTATTTGACCTTGCCCAGCGGCAGCAGGTTGACGACCTTCTCGCCAAGCCGCATCAGGGCGACCAGCCGCGGCCGCGGCACCTTCAGCATCTGCATGAACCAGTGGTCGGCGAGCTCGGTGAAGGCGAGCATCTCCTTCAGCCGTTTGCTCGCGACCGGATTGATGGTCGGATCGTCGGCGGCATCGGACACGCAGGCCCGGAGCGCTACGATCGCTGGATCGAGCTCCCGCTCCTTGCGCCGCGCCGCGATCCGGGCCGCAACCTCCCAGATGTCGGTCTCGGCTTCGAAATGATCGCGGCGGTCGCCGAGGATCGGCACCCGCCGGATCAGGCTCCAGGCCAGCAGCTCCTTGATCGAGTTGGAGACGTTGGAGCGCGCCATGCCGAGCGTGTCGGCGATGTCCTCGGCGGTCATCGGCGCTTCCGCCAGATAGAGCAGTCCGTGGATCTGGCTGACCGAGCGGTTGACGCCCCATTCGTCGCCCATGTCGCCCCAATGCAGGATGAAGCGCTCGACGGCGGCAGGGAGTTTCTTCTTTCCGGTCGTTTCTGTCATAACAGAAATATCTGACGGATGAGATTGACTGTCAAGTGCTCCCCGACGGCCTGTCCCCCTGCATACCGTCCGCTGCATTTGCCTAAAAACTTCCCAGAGGCCAGGAACCAAACGACTTATTCAGCGTTTGCACGGGTCGAGGCAGGGTGTCCGAAATGGTTAGAAAGTCCAATCAGCAGAGAGACTTGTTCGAGAGCGAACGCAGTTTCCGGCTGTTGGTCGAAGGGGTTGCCGACTACGCCCTGTACATGCTCGATCCCAAGGGGATCATCACGAGCTGGAATATCGGTGGCGAGCGCATCAAGGGCTATTCGCCCCAGGAGATCGTCGGCCAGCATTTTTCGCGTTTTTACACCGAGACCGACCGGGCCAACGGCAAGCCCGCCCGCGCCCTCGGCATCGCCCGCGACAAGGGCCGCTACGAGGAGGAAGGCTGGCGCGTCCGCAAGGACGGTACCTTCTTCTGGGCGAGCGTCGTGATCGACCCGATCTACGAGGACGGCGAGCTCATCGGCTTCGCGAAGATCACGCGCGACATCACCGAGCGACGCAACACGGAGCTCAAGCTCGAGGCGATGCAGAAGCAGCTTGCCGAATCCCAGAAGTTCGACGCGCTCGGCCAGCTCACCGGCGGCGTCGCCCACGATTTCAACAATCTCCTGATGATCATCAGCGGCAGCCTTCACACCCTGAAGCGGGGCGCCGACGACGGTGCCAAGCTCCAGCGCGCGATCTCGGCGATCGAGACTGCGACCCGGCGCGGCGCCGCGCTGACCAACCAGCTCCTCACCTTCGCGCGGCGACAGAGCGTCAACCCGCAGGCGATCGATCTTGCCGAGCGCATCGGGGCGATCCGCGAGGTGCTCGAGGCCGGCGTCGGCAGCGCCGTGCGCCTCGCCTTCGACATCGCCCGCGAGGTCTGGCCGATCAGAACCGACGTCTCGGAGTTCGAGACCGCGCTGCTCAATCTCGTCATCAATGCCCGCGATGCGATGCCCGACGGCGGCACGGTGACGATCCGCGCCCGCAACGTCGTGCTGGACGAAGCTCCGCTCGCCGGCGAGTTCGTGGCGATCGACGTCGCCGACACCGGGCTCGGCATTCCCGCCGACGTCGTCGACAAGATTTTCGAGCCGTTCTTCACCACCAAGCCGATCGGCAAGGGCACCGGTCTCGGCCTGTCCCAGGTGCACGGCTTTGCGCACCAGGCCGACGGCACGGTGAAGGTCGCAAGCGAGCTCGGCAAGGGCACGACTTTCAGCATCCTGCTGCCGCGCGGACGGGATGTGCCGGCGCGGGAAACGGCGGAAGCGGTGCCGTTCCGCGGCGCCGGCACGGTGCTGCTGGTCGAGGACAATCCGGATGTCGCCATCGTCAGCATCGGTCTGCTGGAGCAGCTCGGCTACCGCGTTCGCCGCGTCCCCGACGCGGAATCCGCGCTGCGCGAGCTCGAGCAAAACGGCGTCGATTTCGTCTTTTCGGACATCGTGATGCCCGGCAAGATGGACGGCCTCACCCTCGCCCATCATCTGCGCCTGATCCGCCCCGGCCTGCCGATCCTGCTCGCCACCGGCTACAGCGAGGCCGCCGCCGACGTGCGCGGCGATTTCCCGATCCTGCGCAAGCCCTACGAGATCCACGAGCTGAGCGAAGCAATCGCGAAGCTGCCGAGGTGATCTTCACCTCTCCCCGCTTGCGGGGAGAGGTCGAATTCGATCGCAGATCGAATTCGGGTGAGGGGGTACAGGTCACTCGACGACCACTCGTGTTGAGAGAGGCTCCTCACCCCAACCCTCTCCCCGTAAGAACGGGGTGAGGGAGCACACCATCTGTGTGGAACGAGGTGTAGCTCTCAAACCGTCGGCAACACCGAGAACTTCTCCCCTGCCCTGCGCAGGTTCAGCTCATCCGCACCGGCCGTCTCGCTGGTGACACTGTCGACGCGCGAGGATGGCGGACCATGGCGGCATAGCGCGACCATGTCGGCGACGTGGTTCGGCGCGCCCGCGAACAACGCTTCGACGCTGCCGTCGCGGCGGTTGCGGACCCAGCCTTCGAGGCCGCTCGCGGTGGCCTGGTATTCGACCCAGGCACGATAGCCGACGCCCTGCACGCGGCCGCGGATCATGACCTGGAGGATCGCCCGGCTCATTTCTTGAATCCGAGCACATCGGCGCCGCGCGCCTTCGTCTCGGCCTCGCGCATGACACGGCTGGTCAATTCCGCGGACGCCAATCCCTTGAGCGCTTTGGGCGGCGCGCCTTCGCGCAGCGCCTTCAGCGTATCGTGGACGGCCTGCGTCGCGGCCGCGATCGGCGCATGGCCCTGGAGCGCGATGCGCACGCGCTGGCCGGCGAGATAATCGGGCGCATTCAATTCTTCCGGCGCGCCGCCGAGCACGATCGGCAGATGCGTCGCGGCTGCGACTGCTTCAAGCTCGGCACGCGACTTGATGCCGGTGAAGAACAGCGCATCCACGCCGGTCGCCTCGTACGCCTGCGCGCGGCGGATCGTATCGTCGAGCGAGGTGATCGCGGCAGCTCCAGTGCGGCCCATGATGACGAGCGTGGGATCGCTGCGGCCGCTGAGCGCCGCCTTCATCTTGCCGACGCCCTCCTCCAGCGATATCAATTGCGTCTTCGCTTCACCGAAGGCGGCCGGCAGCAGCGTGTCCTCGATGGTGAGACCGGCCGCACCCGCCGTCTCCAGCTCCTGCACGGTGCGGCGCACGTTGAGCGCATTGCCATAGCCGTGATCGGCATCGACCAGCACCGGCAGCGCGGACGCGCGCGACATCCGCCGCATCTGCTCGGCGAGCTCGGTGAGCGTGATCAGCGTGATATCGGGGTCGCCGAGCACGGCGAGCGAGGCCACCGAACCGCCGAACATGCCGAGCGGAAAGCCGAGATCCTCGGCGATGCGGATCGAGATGGCGTCGTAGACCGAGCCGGGATGGATGCAGCCCGGACCCGACAGGATCGATCGCAGTTTTTCGCGGCGGGAACGAAAGGCCATGGTCGCCTCACTCGCAATTCCTCATCCTGAGGAGCGCGCTCTTGCGCGCGTCTCGAAGGATGAAGGCCCGGCTGGTGGCCTCGCCCTTCGAGACGCCGCGCAAGCGCGGCTCCTCAGGGTGAGGGTCGACTGTTGTGCTCCGGAGTGCTTACGCAAACTCCAAAATCAGTGCGTCCACCGCGAGCGTCGCACCGGCGCTGGCGTGGATCTTCTTCACGGTGCCGTCCTGCTCGGCGCGGAGCACGTTCTGCATCTTCATGGCTTCGACCACCGCGAGCGTCTCGCCGGCCTTGACCTCCTGCCCTTCCGTCACCGCGATCGAGACGATGAGCCCGGGCATCGGGCAGAGCAGCTTCTTGCCGGTGTCGGAGGCCGTATTCACAGGCATCAGCCGCGCCGAGGCGGCCTCCGCCTCGGTCCAGACATAGACCGGCACCTCGACGCCCTGATGCGCGAGGCGGATGCCGTTGGCGATCGGCCGGGCCTGCACCGCGACGAAATGGCCGTCGATGGTGCCCTGCCAGACCGGATCGCCCGGCTTCCACGGCGACTGCAATAGATGCACGTGGCCGGCCTTGCCCTCGGCATCGACGAAGCGCACCGCGATCGCCTCGCCCTCGCGACCGACCTCGAGCGAAATCTCCTGGCGGTCGAGCCAGACCGCGCGGCGGCGCTCACGCTGCACGACGCGGCCACCAAGCTGACCGGAAATCTGACGCTTGCGTTCACCCAGCACGTGGTCGATGGCGGCGCCGACCGCGGCGATCCGCCGGGCGACCTCGCCTTCGGGCACGCGCACCGCAAAGCCCTTGGGGAATTCCTCGGCGATGAAGCCGGTCGAGAGCCGGCCCTCGCGCCAGCGCGGATGATGCATCAGCGCCGACAGGAACGGGATGTTGTGACGGATGCCGTCGACATAGAACGAGTCCAGCGCGGTCGCCTGCGCCTCGATCGCGGCCGCGCGCGACGGCGCGTGGGTGACGAGCTTGGCGATCATCGGATCGTAATGGATCGAGATCTCGCCGCCTTCCTGCACGCCGGTGTCGTTGCGGATGGTGATGCCGTCCTGGCTCGCTTCCGCCGGCGGACGATATTTCACCAGGCGCCCGATCGAGGGCAGGAAGTTGCGGAACGGGTCTTCGGCGTAGAGGCGGGATTCCACGGCCCACCCGGTCAGCGTGACGTCCTTCTGCGCAAGGCCGAGCTTCTCGCCGGCGGCGACGCGGATCATCTGCTCGACGAGGTCGATGCCGGTGACGAGCTCGGTGACGGGATGCTCGACCTGGAGGCGCGTGTTCATCTCCAGGAAGTAGAAGCTCTTGTCCTGGCCTGCGACGAACTCGACGGTGCCGGCGGAATCATAGTTCACGGCCTTGGCCAGCGCGACCGCCTGCTCGCCCATCTTGCGGCGGGTGGCCTCGTCGAGCAGCGGTGACGGCGCTTCCTCGATGACCTTCTGGTTGCGGCGCTGGATCGAGCATTCGCGCTCGCCGAGATAGATGACGTTGCCGTGCTTGTCGCCCAGCACCTGGATCTCGATGTGGCGGGGATCGACGATGAACTTCTCGACGAAGACGCGGTCGTCGCCGAACGAGGCCTTGGCCTCGGCCTTGGCGAGGTTGAAGCCTTCGGCGACCTCGCTCTTCGAATTCGCGATGCGCATGCCCTTGCCGCCGCCGCCGGCGGAGGCCTTGATCATCACGGGGTAGCCGATCTCGTCGGCGATGCGGACCGCGTGCTTGTCGTCCTCGATGACGCCGAGATGGCCCGGCACGGTCGAGACCTTGGCCTTCGCGGCGGCCTTCTTGGATTCGATCTTGTCGCCCATCGCGGCGATCGCGCCCGGGTTCGGGCCGATGAAGACGAGGCCGGCCGCCTCCAGCGCGCGTGGGAACGCCTCGCGCTCGGACAGGAAGCCGTAGCCGGGATGCACGGCCTGTGCGCCCGTCTTGCGGCAGGCCTCCACGATCTTCTCGATCACCAGATAGCTCTCGGCCGCAGCCGGCGGGCCGATCAGCACGGCCTCGTCGGCCATCTCGACATGGAGGGCATCGCGGTCGGCCTCGGAATAGACCGCGACCGTTTCAATTCCCATCCGGCGGGCAGTCTTGATGACCCGGCAGGCGATTTCGCCGCGATTGGCGATCAGGATGCGTTTGAACATGCTTTTCTTGAGTCTCGACCTTGGGCGGGACCCTTCCCCGGCCGTTGGGGCCTCTGGGATGGGCCGTGTGACCCCCGTGGTACATTAAAATAGGCCGGAGGCAACGGTCTAAATCCGGCCCCTCTGGTGTACCAGCGCAAGACCGAAACGGGCTTGGGCAACGGGCTCGGCGCGCCCCGGGATGGGCCTACGGCTTTCCGGCCCTGGCCGCGTCCCGCAACAGGGCGTGAATGAAGTCGAGTTTGGCGACCACCGCCTGCGACAGGATGAACGGATAGAGGTCGCGCATGCCCATGGCGCGGTTGACGCTGTTCATGGCGAAGGTGAAGGGCAGCCATGCGTCGACCAGCGTCTGGACGCCACGTGCCTCGTAGGGGTTGAACCGGAGCCGCGTCGACAACTCTCCGTCACGATCGACCCGCGGCCGCACCTCCATACCGAACTCGGAGGCCATCTCCAGGGTGTCGACGATGTGGAGGTAGTGCGCCCAGGTTTCGGCGAAATCCTCCCAAGGATGCGTCGTGGCGTAGGTCGAGACATAGCTCTGCTGCCAGTCCGGCGGCGCGCCTTCGGCATAATGGCGCTGCAAGGCCTGGCCGTAATCGGCCGAATCGTCGCCGAAGACGGCGCGGCATGCGTCGAGCTTGCCACCCTCGCGGACCAGCACATCCCAGAAATAATGTCCGACCTCGTGGCGGAAATGCCCTAGCAGCGTCCGATAGGGCTCGCCCATCTCCAGCCTGCGCCGCTCGCGCTCGATGCCGTCGGTTTCGGTGAGCGCGATCGTGATGAGGCCGTTGTCATGGCCGGTCATGATCCTCTGTCCGCTGTTCGGATCGTCGGCGAGGAAGTTGAAGATCAGGCCGCGCTCGGGATTGTCCTGCCGGTTCTGGAGCGGCAGCTTCCAGCGGATCAGGGAATAGAACAGCCGGTGTTTCGCCACCTCCAGCTCGCGCCAGCCGGCGAGCTGAGCCGGATCGGAGAGATCGGGCACCATGCCGTTGTGACGGCAGGCGCGACAATATCCGTTGGTATCGCCCGGATCCGTCAGCCAGTTGCAGGCATCGTACTCGGCATTGCGGCACAGCATCCGTCCCCTGCCCTTATCGGCCAGCGTCGTCCAGGACACCGCCTGAGCCTCGCCGTCCGGCTCGAGCGCCGACATCGTCTCCCTCTCCGGGAGGAAGGCGACGCGGTGACCGCAACGTCCACAGGCGCGGTTCTCGAAATAGAGGACGTTGCCGCAGGCCTGGCAGACAAAGAGCTTCAAGATTTAGCCTCTTCGAAAACGGAGTTTTATGAATGAGCGTTATGGCGCCTCGCAAAGACGCGTCCGCAGACGCATCGTTCCAATCTTCGGAACAAATAGCCAGCCCCGCCGTTAGCTGACCGGACTTTTCCGCGTTCAGGCTGGCCGCGGGCCTTTCCGACAATCTATCCCCTTTGAGCAATGGCTATCACGCTTTGTCTGTGTGAATATTGGTCCGGCACGTGCGCACACGCATCACAACGGCCGACGCCTTGAACGATCCTTTGCCAGAGACAATCGCCGCCGAAAGGCTGCGCCAGCACCTCGAAGATGTCGCGCGCGAGCGCGACAATGCCTATCGCGCGCTCCAGGAGCGCGAGGCCGAGCTCGCGCGCATCCAGCGCATCGGCAAGGTCGGCGGCCTCGAGGTCGACTTCCGCGAGGGCTTCAAGAACCGCCGCTCGCCGGAATATCTGATGATCCACGGCCTGCCCCCCGAAGCCGCCGACGAATCGCACGAGGACTGGGTCAACCGCATCCATCCCGATGATCGCGACGCCGCGGTGAAACACTTCTTCGATGTGCTGGCTGAGACCAGCGAGGATTATACCGCCGAATACCGCATCATCCGTCCGAGCGACGGCGAGACCCGCTGGATCCGCGTCGTCGCCAAGATCGAGCGTGACAGCAACGGGCGCGCCATCCGTCTCGTCGGCGCCCATATCGACATCACCGACCAGATGCTCGCTCGTGAGACGCTGCGCGAAAGCGAGGACCGGTTTCGGCTGATCGCCGACAGCGCGCCAGTGCCGATCTGGGTCACAAAACTCGACCGCAAGCGCTCCTTCGCCAACCAGGCCTATGTCGACTTCGTCGGCCTGCCCTACGAGGAGGCCATCGATTTCGACTGGCGCAAGGTGCTGCATCCGGACGACCTGCCGCATGTGCTCCAGCAATCCGTCCAGGGTGAAGCGTCGCTAAAACCCTTCGTGCTGGAAGCGCGCTACAAGAACGCCAGCGGCGAATGGCGCTGGCTTCGCTCCGAATCCCAGCCGCGCTGGGATCCGACCGGCAAGCATATCGGCTTCATCGGCGTCGCCCACGATATCACCGCCGCCAAACAGGCCGAAATCGAGCTGCGGCGGCTCAACGAGACGCTGGAAGAGCGCATCGTCGAGCGTACCGCCGAGCTCGAATCCAACGAGGCCCGCCTGCGCGCGATCCTGGAGACCAGCAACCAGTATCAGGGGCTGGTCAACCTCGAGGGCGAATTGCTCTACGCCAACAAGACCGCGCTCGCCGGCATCCGCACCGAGGCGCGGGACGTCATCGGCCAGCCGTTCTGGGACACGCCGTGGTTCACGGAGACCCCGGGCATGAGCGACGTCGCGCGCGAGGCCTTCGAGACCGTGCTGAGGGGCGAAGCGGTGCGGATGGAGATGCGGCTGCGCCTGCCGATCGGCGAGCGCGATTTCGAGTTCGGCATGCGCCCCGTGCTCGACCGCCACGGCAACATCACGGGCGCGGTGCCGGAACTGGTCGACATCACCGAGCGCCGCCGCGGCGAGGAAGCGCTGCGGCAGTCGCAGAAGATGGAGGCGATCGGCCAGCTCACCGGCGGCGTCGCCCACGACTTCAACAACCTCCTGACCATCATCCGCTCGGCGACCGACTTCCTGCGCCGGCGCGAGCTGCCGGAGGAGCGGCGCCGCCGCTATGTCGACGCCATCTCCGACACCGTCGAGCGCGCCTCGAAGCGCCGCACTGGCGTTGGCAACGCGCCGGACGACATAGCCGAGATCCTCCAGCAGCTCGGTCGAGAACTGGCCGACGTCGTCATTGTCCTCGACCACGAGCACGCGGTAGCCGCGCCCGGTGGTCGCGGCCTCGCTGGTCCGCGCTGCGGCTTCGTTGTCGGCGGCCGGGCTCTGCGCCTGCGGAAGGTAGATCGTGAAGGTCGCGCCTTTGCCAGGCGTGCTCATCACCGCGATGTCGCCTTCGGACTGCTTGGCGAAGCCGAACGCCTGGCTGAGGCCGAGGCCGGTGCCCTTGCCGACCTCCTTGGTCGTGAAGAACGGCTCGAAGATGGCGTCGATGTTTTCCGGTGCGATGCCGCTGCCGGTATCCGCGACCGAGATCGCGACATAGTCGCCGCCACGCGCCGATTGCGCGCGCAGGCTCGGGATGCCCTGCACCTTGCGCACCGCGATGGTGAGGCGGCCTTCGTCGTCCATGGCGTCGCGGGCGTTGATGGCGAGGTGTGGAATCGCTGTCGCGCATCCTGCGCAAGGCGATCACCGAAAAGCTGTCGGTGGCGCGGTGAGTGTTATGGTTGCACGAAGCTCCCACAGACTCCGTCTTTGCGAGCGCAGCGAAGCAATCCAGGCTGCCTCCGCGGAAAGACTCTGGATTGCTACGCTGCGCTCGCAATGACGGCGCTGGCGCCCCGTCCCAAAGCAACGGAACTTGACGACATGAAACCCGCCCTCCTCTCCGCCTGGCAGACCTGGGCGCTGCTGTCCGCTTGCTTCGCCGCACTGACCGCGATCTTCGCCAAGGTCGGCGTCGAGAACATCAATCCGGATCTGGCGACCTTCATCCGCACCATCGTGGTGCTGCTCGGCTTTTCGGTGCTGCTGTTCTTCACCGGGCAATTCGCCGTGCCCTCGGCGATCTCGTCCAGGACCTGGCTGTTCCTGGTGCTGTCGGGGCTCGCGACCGGCGCATCCTGGCTGTGCTATTTTCGCGCGCTGAAGCTTGGCCCTGCCACGCTGGTGGCGCCGATCGACAAGCTCAGCGTCGTTCTGGTTGCTCTCTTCGCGTTCGCCTTCCTCGGCGAGCGTCCGACAGCGCAGGGCTGGACCGGCATCGCCATGATCGGCGCCGGCGCGGTGCTGCTCGCGGTGAAGTTTTGAGGTACTGATCCCGCGGCGGTACGTTTCCAGACCATGCGCTCGCTCCGTTCCCGATTGCTCGCCCTCTGGATCATGCTGGTCGTCTCCGGCGTCGCCACCGGCTACCTGTTCTTCGAGTCGTTCCAGCAGACCTCCAATGCCCGGCTGGCCCGCGCCGAGGAGACGGTCGCCCGCGCCTGCGGCGACCTCGCCGACCGCTATCAGTTCTTCGTCGCCGGTTGGCCGGGAGGGCCGCTCGACGATCAGCTCAAGCAGCAACTGACGGCAGTGGCGCAGACCGCGCTTGCCGGCGCGAACGGCGTCGAGGGAGGGTTCTGGCAGGCCGACGAAGGTTCGCTGGCCTACGCCTTCCCCACCTATGAAGGTACCGGACCGAAGACCGACCTTCCCGCTGCCGAACTCAACAGGATTCGCGAGGTCAACGCCGAGGCGTTGCGATCCGGACGCGCCGCGTCAATCAGGCAACCCGGCCGCTCGCAGGTGCTGATCGTGCACGCCTGCCCGTTGCGCGGGCCCCTGCCAGGGGTCACCGGGTGGACCATGACGCGGGCCTACACGTCCGAGGGGCCGGCCTACAATCAGCTGCTGGCGGGGCTCCTTGTGCTCGCCCTGACCATTTTCGGTTCGGCCGTCTGGCTTGCACGCGTGCTCTATGTCTGGTCGCGCCACATCACGTTGATCGAGACGGCGCTGGACGACCGCCAAGAGGGCGTCGTCGATCTGCCCCGGCTCGCGCCGACCGGGGCTCCCGAACTCGACCGCCTGGTCGATGCCCTCAACAGCACTGGCGAGCGCCTGTCGATCGAGCGCCGCCGCGCCACCGCCGCCGAACGGCTGGCGGCGCTGGGCCGGATGTCGGCCGGGCTCGCCCACGAAATCCGCAACCCCATCGCCGCAATGCGCCTGAAGGCCGAGAACGCCCTTGCCGTCGCCGACGGCTCGCGTAGCGAAGCGGCCTTGAACACCATTCTCCAGCAGGTCGGCCGGCTGGACGCATTGTTGCGCGACCTTCTGGAGATGACCCAGGCGCGTGAGCCGAAACTCGTCGACGTCGATCTCGCGGATTTCCTGAGCAACACGATCGAGACCCACCGCGATCTTGCGGCCGCAAAAGGCATTGCCTTGACCGCGGGAACCGGGTCCATGTCTGCGCCGTTACCCAAGTTCGATCCATCCCAGATGCAACGGGCCCTGGACAATTTGATCATCAACGCCGTTCAAAACACGCCCGCGGGCGGAGCGATTGCCGTCGAGGCGCACAAAACAGACGACATGCTGCTCTTGCGGGTTGCCGACACCGGTCCCGGCGTTGCCGACGAGGTGCGAGAACGTCTCTTCGAACCCTTCGTCACCGGACGCGCCGATGGCACAGGCCTGGGCCTTGCCATCGTTCGTGAGATCGCAAGGCATCATCATGGCGATGTCCGCCTGGTCCAGGCCGACAGCGGCGCCGTTTTCGAGATCGAGGTGCCATGGCAACCGTCCTGATCGTCGACGACGACGCGGCGCTGCGCGAAGGTCTGGCCGAGGCGCTGAGCGACCTCGGGCACACGCCGCGCCTCGCCGCTTCTGGCCGTGAGGGCCTCGCCGCGCTCGGCGGCGACGTCGATGCGGTGCTGCTCGACCTGCGCATGCCCGGCATGGACGGCATCGAGGTGCTTCGCCGGATCCGTTCGGTGAACAATCCGCCTCCGGTCGTGGTGTTGACGGCGTTCGCCGGCGCAGCCAATACGATCGAGGCGATGCGGCTCGGCGCGTTCGACCATCTCAGCAAGCCGATCGGTCGCGAAGAGCTGAAAGTTCTCCTGAATCGCCTGCCCCGCCGCGCACCTGTGGTCGGCCATCCCCAAGACGACAGCGGGGACACCCTGATCGGGACCAGCGAGAGCATGCGACGGGTGCAGAAGGCGATTGGGCTTGCGGCAGACAGCGACGCCACCGTGTTGATCCTGGGCGAGACCGGGACCGGCAAGGAGCTGGTGGCCCGCGCGCTCCATGTCCACGGCAAACGCAAGGATGGTCCGTTCGTCGCGGTCAATTGCGCGGCGATCCCTGAGGACCTGCTCGAGAGCGAACTGTTCGGCCACGTGAAGGGCTCCTTCACCGGCGCCGCCGCCGACCGCACCGGCGCATTCCGCGACGCCGCGAACGGCACGCTATTCCTCGACGAGATCGGCGACATGCCGCTCGCGATGCAGGCCAAGATCCTGCGCGCGCTCCAGGAGCAGGTCGTCACGCCGGTCGGCGGAAAGCCCACCCACACCACGGCCCGCGTCATCGCCGCCACCCATCGCGATCTCGCCAAACTGGTCGCCTCGCATGGATTCCGTGAAGATCTCTACTATCGGCTCAACGTGGTGCCGATTGCGATTCCCGCACTACGCGACCGCGTAGCCGATATCACGCCGCTTGCCGGCCATTTCCTCGCGCGTGCTGCAGCTTCCGGCGGGCGGCACAAGCAGCTCGACGCGGCCGCGCTCGACAAATTGCGCCGCCATGCCTGGCCTGGCAATGTCCGCGAGCTCCGCAACGTGATCGAGCGCGCCTGCATCATGACGCGCGCCGATGTCATCGGCCCGGGCGACATCGATATCAGCGGAATCGAGCTGAAGACTGCCCTGTCGGACCTCGATGCGGACCTCCCCACGGCCGTCGCGCAGCTTGAAACGAAGATGATCCAGAGTGCGCTGGAGGCTTGCGGCGGCAATCGCACCGAGGCGGCGCGGCGTCTCAACATCAACCGCCAGCTCCTCTACACGAAGATGCAGCGCTATGGCCTCGCCGAGGCGTCAGAAAACCTGACGGACCGCGTCGGGAAAGACGACGACTGACAGCGGCGTCTTCGGAATTTTCTCTTTCGAATCAACGATCGCACGGCTGGCATAGCGCTTGCTGACGTAACGCTTGCTGAAGTCATGGCAAGCGACTGACGTCGCGCCAAGCGACGACGTCGCAAACTCGAAAGGAGTTGTTCCATGAAGATGACACGCATGCGCGCGCTGTTCTGCGTGCTACTCGCCACGACGGCAATCGGCGGCGGAGCGGCCGCGAACTCACAGGCAAGGGATTCGATGTGGGATTCCTCGCAACTTCCGGAGTCGCGCGGAACCGTCAAGCAATACACGCTGACACCGCGCGGTGATATCGACGGCGTCATTCTCACCGATGGCACGGAGGTGAAGCTGCCACCGCATCTCACCGCCCAGACCGTGTTTGCGATCCACCCCGGCGATGAAGTCTCGATACGAGGCTTGCGCGCCCGCGCCCTGCCGCTGGTCGACGCGGCCTCGATCACCAACATCGCGACGGGCAAGAGCGTCGTCGACAACGGCCCGCCGGACCGGCGCGTCGGCAACGAAGATCAGGTCGTCAGCGGCAGGATCGCGGCGCAGTTGCACGGCAAGCGCGGCGAGGTGAATGGCGTGTTGCTTGACGACGGCACCACGCTCCGCCTGCCGCCGCCGGAAGCCGAGCGCATGCAGGACCAGCTGCGCCGGGGCCAGACCGTATCAGCGCGCGGCGACGTCCTCGACACCGTGTTCGGCCGGGTCGTCGACGTGCGGGCGATCGGCGCCTCGCCGGAGCAGATGACCGAATCGCGCGGTCCACGCCCGCCGGGTCCGCCGGACGGCCCGGATCGCCGCGGCCCGCCGCCGCCACCCCCGCCCCCCGGATTTGGGCCGCCTCCACCTCCGCGCGGCTGACGCTTCAACCCGAAACAAACGGACCAGGATATCAAAATGCATTGGATCGATCCCGACCGCCTGCCGGAAGTCGCAGGCATCCTTGAACGCTTCGTGCTCAATCCGCACGGCGAGGTCGACGGCTTCGTCATGAAAGCAAAGCAGTCCGCCGTCCTGGTTCACACGCCGCCGCACATGGACCGCGAGCTCACCCGCCATGTCTCGCCGGGCGATAAGATCAGCGTGCGCGGCGTGCGGCCGCGCGGCGCGAAGCTGCTTGCGGCGGTCTCGGTGACGACAGCGGGAGGGCGCGAGATCATCGACGAGGGTCCGGACCACGACCGCGAGCATCCGAAAGTGAAGCACGAGCCGATGTCGGTTCAGGATCGCGTCGAACTATCGCTGTTTGGCCCGAAGGGCGAGTTGCGCGGAGCACTGCTGTCCGACGGGACCGTGCTGCGCATCGGCCCCAGGGAGGCTGGGCACTTTGCTGCCTTGCTTGCTCCCGGCGCAAAGGTCGCCGCCCGTGGCGACGGCCTTCAGACCAAGCATGGACGCGTGATCCATGCGCGGGAGATCGGCCCGGATCCGGAGCGACTGAAGCCGTTGAAAAAGCCAAAGCCGAAGGACAGGAAGCCGAAACACGGTCACGACGAAGACGCTCACGCAGCTTGAGACGAGACGTTGGCGGGGAAGGAAGCCTTCATGTTCGACAGGGGCGAAAAGGGACGCGCCGGGCACGCGCTGGATGCGGCCAACTTCTTTCTCGCCGACGTCCGCGACGGGCTTGGGCCCTATCTTGCCGTCTATCTCCTCACCGAGCAGCACTGGGACGAGGCGCGCATCGGCCTCGTGATGTCGATTGCCACAGTCGCGGGTATCGTGGCGCAGACACCGGCCGGCGCGCTGGTCGATGCGACCCGGGCGAAGCGGCTGGTGATGGTTGTCGCCGCCATCATGGTGACGCTTGCATCGCTTTCGCTGCCGTTGTTCCCCGGCTTCGTGCCGGTCGCAATCTCGCAAGGCATCGCGCAGGCCGCCGCCGTGGTCTTTCCACCGGCGATCGCCGCCGTCTCGCTCGGCATCTTCGGCCACGCCGCTTTCACCCGGCGGATCGGCCGCAACGAAACTTTCAACCATGCCGGCAACGCGGTCGCGGCGGGTCTTGCCGGCCTCTCCGCCTATTGGTTTGGCCCGACCGTGGTGTTCTACCTTCTCAGCGCCATGGCGATCGCAAGCCTTGTCAGCATTCTTGCGATCCCCGAACGGGCCATCGACCACGACCTCGCCCGCGGGCTGCACGACGCCGATACACGGAGCGAACAGCCGTCAGGCCTCGCGGTGCTCCTCACCTGTCGCCCCCTGCTCGTCTTCGCGATCTGCGTCCTGCTCTTCCATCTCTCCAACGCGGCGATGCTGCCGCTGGTCGGCCAGAAGCTCTCGCTCCAGGACAAGAACATGGGCACCAGCCTGATGTCGGCCTGCATCGTCGCAGCCCAAGTGGTGATGGTGCCGTTCGCGATGCTGGTCGGCGCCAGGGCCGACCGCTGGGGCCACAAGCGCTTCTTCCTCGCCGCACTCCTGATACTGCCCATGCGGGGAACGCTCTACACGCTCTCCGACAATCCGTTCTGGCTGGTCGGCGTGCAGCTTCTCGACGGCGTCGGCGCCGGCATCTTCGGGGCGATCTTCCCCGTCATTGTCGCCGACCTGATGCGCAACACCGGACGTTTCAACGTCGCGCAAGGCGCGGTCATCACCGCCCAGAGCATCGGCGCGGCGCTGTCGACGACGCTTGCGGGCCTCGTCGTGGTCGGTGCGGGCTACAGCGCGGCGTTCATCACGCTCGGCGCGGTCGCTGCGATCGGCGCGATCGTCTGCCTTGTCGCCTTGCCCGAGACGCGGCATGGAACCTTGCCGCCGCAGGGGAAGACAGCGCCGCCGACATCAGCTATCGCAGCCGAATGAGCCGACCAAACCTCAAGGACTGAACGTGCCGTCTGACGCCATCTGGGCCTGGAGCATCATCGTCGCCGCGACCGCCGGCGTCATCATCCGTCCCTTCCGCCTCCCCGAAGCGATCTGGGCCGTGATCGGCGCTGGCGCCCTCGTGCTGCTCGGCTTGCTGCCGTGGCAGGATGCGCTTCTCGGCATCGAGAAGGGCGTCGATGTCTATCTCTTCCTGATCGGCATGATGCTGATCGCCGAACTGGCGCGGCTCGAGGGCCTGTTCGACTATCTCGCCGCGCTCGCGGTGGAATATGCAGACGGATCGCCGCAGCGGCTGTTTTTGCTGATCTATCTCGTCGGCACCCTTGTCACCGTGCTGCTCTCCAACGATGCCACCGCGATCGTGCTGACACCCGCCGTCTATGCCGCGACCCGCGCGGCCGGCGCCAAGCCGCTGCCCTATCTGTTCGTCTGCGCCTTCATCGCGAATGCCGCAAGCTTCGTGCTACCGATCTCCAACCCGGCCAACCTCGTCGTGTTCGGCGCACGCATGCCGCATTTGACCGAATGGCTGCGCCTGTTCGCCCTGCCCTCGGCAGCCTCGATCCTGCTCACCTATGTCGTGCTGCGCCTGACCCAGCACCGCGCGCTGAAGGAAGAGACCATCGCGCGCAGCGTGCCGCATCCGAAGCTCAGCCGCGGCGGCAAGCTCACAGCCGTGGGCATCATCGCGATCGGAATCGTGCTGGTCACGGCCTCCGCGCTCGACAGGCAACTCGGCTTGCCGACCTTCATCTGCGGCGTGGCGACGTCCGCGATCGTGCTGCTGATCAGCCAGCAGTCACCTTTGCCTGTGCTGCGCGGCGTGTCCTGGAGCGTGCTGCCGCTGGTCGGCGGGCTCTTCGTCCTGGTGGAAGCGCTGGTGAAGACCGGCGTGATCGGGCAGCTCAGCGCGCTGCTGCACCAAGCGGTCGCGCAATCGATCCCGAAAGCTGCCTGGAGCGTCGGCATCGCGACCGCATTCGCCACCAATGTCGCCAACAATCTTCCGGTCGGCCTCGTCGCCGGCTCGGTCGCCGCCAGCGATCATTTGCCCGCGCCCGTCGTCAGCGCCATCCTGATCGGCGTCGACCTCGGCCCCAATCTGTCGGTAACAGGGTCGCTCGCCACCATCCTCTGGCTGGTCGCGCTGCGGCGGGAGAAGATCGAGGTTGGCGCCTGGCCGTTCCTCAAGCTGGGTCTGCTGGTGACGCCGCCCGCTTTGGTCGCCGCGCTGGCTGCCGCGATCAGGTAGTCGCGGCCGAACCCGCCGACCAATCAAGTGCAATTGTTTGCGGTGCATCAATGCCGGCGGGGCTACCGCGGCTAGAGTTCACTTGTCGCGCGATACATGCCGCGGCAAGGAAGGTTCATCATGCAGATTCAATCAAAGGCGCTGCCGCAGAGCTTTTCCCTGCGTCGCGAAATCCGGAGCTTCATCGCGCCCGCTGAAGGCCGCGGGGAGACATCCCATCCCCTGCTCGTCTTCTCCGTCGTGGCGCTGCTGGCCCTGTTCGCCATCGTGGAAATCGACCTGCACGCCGCCCAGCTTCAGGCCATCGGCCTGCTCAGCCATGGGACCGGGATCGATCCCGTCTTCCTGAGCCCGTAGCTGGAAAAGCCCGATCGCGGCCATAACGGCCGCGACCGGGCAGCGCATCCTCAGTCGTTCTCGTAGCCGTACACTTCCGGCAGGATGAAGATGGCGGCGAGCAATCCGATCAGCGGGAAGATCGCGACCATCAGCGTTGCATTCGCCTGCCCGATCGCAGCGAATACCGTCGGGAACAGGAAGATCGCCAGGAACGACGGCAGCTTCACGAACATGTAGGCGAAGCCGCTGGCGGTGCCGCGGTACTTCGGCTTGGCGACCATGGTCGGGATCGTCATGCAGTTCGACGCGTCCCAGTAATGGCCCCACAACATGGCAGCCGCTGCGAACGGCAGCAGGATCTTGTTGTCGGTGTAAAGCGCGAAGGCCGCGACCAGCAACGAGGCCATCACGATCGAGAATCCGGCGATCGCGATGCCGCGATGGCCAATCTTCGGCGTCAACAGCGGCCCGACCCACCCGGACAGAGCGGCGAAGGAGAACAGCGCCATCGTCACCAGATTGATGCCGAGCACGCTCGACACATCGACCATCACGAACAGCACGGGCAGGTAGAACGCAAAGGTCGAGAACTCGCTCGCCTGGGTGAAACAAGCGATCCAGCCGTAGACCGTGGCGCGCCAGCGGATCGGATCCTTCTTGAGGTCGGCGAGGAACGCCCGCGTGCTGGTCTTCGGAACCACCACATCCTGGTCCGGCAGCATGTCGAGATTGTCGTTGAACATCTCGCGCGCGACCTGCTTGGCCTCGCGGTAGCGTCCCTTCTGCACCAGCCACACCGCCGTCTCCGGCACGTCATGACGCATGATCAGGATGATCAGGATGATCAGCGCCGGCACCGCGCCAAGGCCGAGCGTCACGCGCCACAGCATCTCGTGCTGCATGTCGATCAGCAGGAAGATCACGATGACGCCGATGGTGAGCACTTCACCGACTGCGAACATGAACTGCCAGCGGTTGCCCATGACCTCGCGCTCACCCTTGGCCATGGATTCCATGATGTAGGTGTAGCCGGTCGAGATATCGGAGCCGAGCGGAATGCCGAGCAGGAAGCGGATCACGACGAGCCAACCGACGGTCGGCACGAAAGCCTGCGCCAGCGCCAGCACGATGAACAGCACCATCGTCACCAGGAACATGACGCGGCGGCCGATCTTGTCGGAGAGCCAGCCGCCGAGCAGCGCGCCGATCAACGCGCCGCCCTGCGTACCGGCGGCGGCAAGACCCAGCATCAGCGGATCGGGATTGTACTGCTCCTTGATGAAGATCAGCATGAAGGCGATCGAATAGAGATCCCAGGCCTCGACGAGGATCGAGGCCATCATCAGCCAGCCGACCTTGTTACCCTTGGGACTGTAGTTCGTGATCAGGTAGCGGACCGCGGCTTCGCTCGCGGTCGGTTGTGGCATCGCCATCGTCGACATTCTTCTTCCTTTCTCCAGAACTCTTTACGCGCCGAGCAGCGGCTCGATGCTGCAGTCGAGTAGGCGCGGGTCGATCCCCGCCTCCATGCCCGTGAACATCTCGCCCATGTAGTCGATCAGCGCATCGCTCGCCTTCACGGCGTCATCGACGCGGCGGCTGGCGACGGCTGCGAGAATGGCGAGATGATGGTCGATCGTGCCGGAAAGATCGGCCTGGCCCGGCATGAAGCGGTGGTGGATGTAGCCGATGCGGCGGTACAGCGTGTGCAGCGGCCGCAGCGTGTGCACCAGGAACGGCTCGCCGGCCGCCTCCAGCACCAGCGCATCGATGCGGCGGTCGATGTGATTGAATTCGTCGAGGGTCAGGGTGGCGCGGCGCTCGCGCAGCAGGCGCTCGATGTGCAGCGCCTGATTACGGTGCGACAGGCTGGCGCGATCGGCCGCGAGCCGGACGACAAAGCGCTCCATGTCACGGCGCAAGGCCAGCAGCATCCGCTCGCGCGCAAGATCGATCGGCGCGATGTGCAGGCCGTGGCGCGGACGGATGATGATGAGCGTGTCGGCGGACAGACGATTGACGGCGTGATGCACCGGTGTGCGACCGAAGCCGGTGATGTGCTGCAATTCCAGCATCGTCATGAATTGTCCGGGCTTGAGCTCGCAGTGGACGAGGAGCTCTTCGATCCTCTGGTAAGCCAGCTCGAAGAAGTTGAGCCGGTTGCGCCGGGAGGGCTTGCCCTCGCCGTCGTCCTCGTTTCTCACCACCTCGAGCGCGCGCTTGCGCCGTGCCATGTCGTCCTCCTGTCAGCCGCGCTCTCATTGCTGGGTGGCGCCTATTTGTGGCACCCTTAAAACATGTTGTGATATATTACAAGCAGGCGTAAGACTTCGGCGCGACCTGCAGCATGCAGCAGTGCGAAATGAGACTTCAGGCGCGAGGCGCCTGTGATGGGAGGATTGTTGCCGTGAAGATCACGTCGATCGAGACGCTGCGCACCGAGGAATTTTCCAACGTCATCTGGGTGCGCGTCCACACCGACACGGGCATGATCGGTCTCGGCGAAACCTTCTATGGCGCGGGCGCGGTCGAAGCGCAGATCCACGATACGTTCGCCGGCCGACTGCTCGGCCGCAATCCCCTGCACATCGAAGCGATCCACCGCGACATGCTGAACCTGCCGATGGCGCAATCCTCGACCGGTGTCGAGTATCGCGCCGCTTCAGCGATCGACATCGCGCTGTGGGACCTGTTCGGCAAGGTCTGCAATCAGCCGGTACACCAGATGCTCGGCGGCCTCTGCCGCGACAAGCAGCGCATCTACAACACCTGCGCCGGCACGCAATATGTCCGCTCCACCAATATCAGCCCGGTCGCGAACTGGAATCTCGGTGCCTCCAAGGGTCCCTATGAGGACCTCGACGGCTTCATGCACCACGCCGACGCGCTCGCCGAAAGCCTTCTGGAGAGCGGCATCTCCGCAATGAAGATCTGGCCGTTCGATCCGGCGGCCCAGGAGAACAAGGGGCTCTACATCACCGCTGCGCAGATGAAACGGGCGATCGAGCCGTTCGAGAAGATCCGCAAGGCGGTCGGCGACAAGATGGAGATCATGGTCGAGCTCCATTCGCTGTGGAACCTGCCGACCGCCAAGCAGATCGCGCGCGCGCTCGAGCCCTACAAGCCGACCTGGTACGAAGACCCGATCCGCATGAACTCGCCGCAGGCGCTCGCCGAATATGCGCGCTCGACCGACGTCTGGGTCTGCGCCAGCGAGACGCTGGGCTCGCGCTTCCCCTACAAGGACATGCTCGACCGCGACGCCATGCATGTGGTGATGGCGGATCTGTGCTGGACCGGCGGCCTCACCGAGGGCCGCAAGATCGCCGCGATGGCCGAGACCTATCACCGGCCTTTTGCTCCTCATGATTGCATCGGCCCGATCGGCTTCATCGCCGCCATCCACATGTCGTTCAGCCAGCCCAACACGCTGATCCAGGAATCGGTGCGCGCCTTCTACAAGGGCTGGTACAATGAGCTCGTCACCACGATGCCTGTTATCAAGGACGGCTATGTCTTCCCGATGGAAGGCCCCGGCCTTGGCGTGGACCTGCTGCCGGCGGTATTCGACCGCAGCGATCTCACCGTGCGCCGCTCCAACGTCTGAGGATTTCTTGAGATGAGCACCGCCCTTTTCGACCTTTCCGGCCGCACCGCACTCGTGACCGGCTCCTCCCGCGGGCTGGGCCGCGCCATCGCCGAGGGCATGGCCAAGGCCGGCGCCAAGATCATTATCAACGGCGTCGATCCCAAGCGCGTCGAGCAGGCCGTCGCCGAATTTCGTACCGCCGGCCACCAGGCGGAAGGTGCTGCGTTCAACGTCACCGACGAACCGGCGATCGTCGCGGCGTTCAATGACTTCGACAAGAAGGGCATTGAGGTCGACATTCTCGTCAACAATGCCGGCATCCAGCACCGCAAGCCGCTGGTCGAGTTCACCACCGACGAATGGCGCAAGGTGATCGAGACTGACCTGACCAGCGCCTTCGTGATCGGCCGCGAGGCCGGCAAGCGCATGATCCCGCGCAAGCGCGGCAAGATCATCAATATCGGCTCGCTCGGCAGCGAGCTCGCACGTCCCACCATCGCGCCCTACACGGCAGCGAAGGGCGGCATCAAGAACCTGACCCGCTCGATGGCGGTGGAATGGGCCCAGCACGGCATCCAGGCCAATGCGATCGGCCCCGGCTACATGCTGACCGACATGAACGAGGCGCTGGTCAACAACACCGATTTCAACAACTGGCTGATGGGCCGCATCCCCTCCAAGCGCTGGGGCAGACCGGACGAGCTGGTCGGCGCGGCGATCTTCCTGGCGTCGGACGCCTCCACTTACGTCAACGGCCAGATCATCTATGTCGACGGCGGCATGATCGCCGCGATGTGATCGCGAAACGCTAAGGGAAAGAGACCATGCGCGCCGTCGTCGATCGCCGGCGTGGTCGCGGCCGTCGGTGACGGCGTGACCAGCGTGAAGCCCGGCATGCGCGTCGCCGTCAATCCGAGCAAGCCGTGCGGCCAGTGCCTGCATTGCAAGGAGGGCATGCGCAACCAGTGCCTCGACATGCGCTTCCTCGGCAGCGCGATGCGCTTTCCCCATGTGCAGGGCGGCTTTCGCGAGTTCCTTACGATCGACGCGACGCAGGCCGTGCCGATCGCGGATAAGCTGTCGCTGGCCGAGGCCGCGGTCGCCGAGCCGCTCGCGGTATGCCTGCATGCCGGCAAGCAGGCCGGCCCCCTGCTCGGCAAGCGCGTGCTGATCACCGGCTGCGGCCCGATCGGTGCACTGATGATCCTGGTCTCGCGTTTCGGCGGGGCGTCCGAGATCGTGGTGACCGATGTCGCCGACGCGCCGCTGGCGGTCGCCAGAAAGCTCGGTGCCACCCACGCCATCAACGTCGCGACCCATGCCACCGCGCTCGATCCCTGGCGCGCCGGCAAGGGCGTGTTCGACACGCTGTTCGAGGCTTCCGGCAACCAGGCTGCGCTCCGCACGGCGCTCGACGTGCTCAGGCCCGGCGCCACGCTGGTGCAGCTCGGCCTCGGCGGCGAGATGACGCTGCCGATCAACGCCATCGTCGCCAAGGAATTGCAGCTCCGCGGCACCTTCCGCTTCGATCCCGAGTTCGAGCTCGCGGTGCGCCTGATGGGCGAAGGCCTGATCGACGTCAAGCCGCTGATCACGGCCACCATGCCGTTCGAGAACGCGGTCGCCGCCTTCGAGCTTGCCAGCGACCGTTCGCAGTCGATGAAGGTGCAGCTGTCGTTCTAGGGCTTTGCCTGGCTCTCGATCAGCCGGTCGCTGACCAGCCGTACGGCGCCGCGCTTCCAGGAATAGTCCGCGCCCATGCGCAGGCCGCTGTCGCCGCGCGCCAGCACCGCCCCGGTCCTGGCATCGCGGAGCTGGAAGCCGAGCGTGTATTCGGTGCGGCTGACCCGCCGCACCACGCCGATCAGCGACTGGTCCGCGCCGAGCTTTTGCGCAATCGCGGCCTCGCAGCCGCCACAGTCGCGCAAGGCACGCGCCTTCACCGCCTCGCCGCTGATATCGACGATACGGTAGCGGCCGGACTGGCCCAGGGCCTCACGCACGCTGCCGGTGACCTCGGCCAGGTATGACGCATCCGAAGCGGCCGAGGCGGCCGCCGAAGCTGCGGTCGTGTCCTCGAGCTCGAAATCGAACACCGCCAGCGCGACCGGCGCCGGCGTGCTGAGCGCGGCCATCACCTCGCGGGAGACAAAAATCTCGGCGCGCTCCCAGGATTCATCATTGTCGCCCCGGAAGGTGTAGAGCTTGTCCATCACGATCTTTTTGGCACCGACATCGATCACGGCGACCTTGGCCCATTGCACCAGCGTGCTCGTCTTCTGGATGCCGCCGATGACCTTGAAGGCCGCGCCGTCCTGCGCCGACGGCACTGGCCGGTAGCGGCCGTCCGCACTGATATCGCGCCTGAGCGCGGCCATGAACGCCGACAGCCGCCGCTCATGGGCGGCGGCCTGGTTGGCCGGCTCGGCCGACGTATCGGTATAGCTGAAATCGTCCATGGCAACGCCGATGGCGGCCTCGGCGCCGGCTGGCGAATAGGCCGCCGGCAGGACGACAAGGAGAAAAGCAGTGGAGATCAACCGGGACAGGTGCATGAGCGGGCCTCGTGTGACGGAGCGGCGCGAAAATCTGGATGGCCGCTTCTCGCCATGCAACCGTGCCCGTCCCGGCGAACGCCGGGAAATTTTCACGACGTTGCACTGCGGTAGAGCACAGCGCTTTCCGCCGCTTGCGTTCTGCCGTTTAATGCGCAGGCGACAAACCCGTTCGCGCCAGGTGCTGCCGATGTGGAACCGCCCGAGATTCGATCTCAAGGTCCGTCTGACGTTGCGCGTGGCCGCAATATCGGCCGCCTGCTTCGCCGTGATCTCCGCCTATTTCCTTGTAACGGCCGACCGCGAGGCGCATGCGCGCATCGACGGTATCGCCGCCATCGTGGCGAAGTCGCTGGAGCTGCAACAGGGCAAGGTCCAGTGGGTGGCGAACCCGCGCTCGGACTTCCCCAACCTCGACCCCGTATCGGCCTATGTGATGACGCCCGGCCTGTGCCTGGCATTCCGTGGCACGAGCGGCGAGATACTCCAGCGGTTCTGCAGTGGCGCGCCTACTCCGGCAAACCCGCCGCCGCAGGTCTTCGCGGCCTTCTATCGCAGACTGTTCGACCCCGGCCGTGAGGCAGCGCGGCCAGTGATCGTGCGCGGAGCGAAGCTCGGCGAGACCGTGGTCTCGGTCGATCCGGCCGTGCAGACGGCGGAGGCATGGCACGAGGCCGGCCGCCTGATGATTGCGCTTGCGATCGCACTGCCGCTGCTCTGCGCACTGGTCTATGCGGCACTGGCGCGGGCGCTGCGCCCCACCCGCATGATCCGCACCGGCCTCGAACGAATCGCCGCCAATGACCTCACCGCGCGGCTGCCGCCGTTCGACCTCGCCGAGCTCTCCGCCATCCGCGACGTCTTCAACCATCTCGCCGAAAGCCTCGACACCGCGCTAGCCGAGCGCAGCGAGCTGACGCGAAAGCTGATCGCGCTCCAGGACGAGGAGCGCCGCCATCTCGCGCGCGAGCTGCACGACGAGTTCGGCCAGTCACTGGCCGCCATCCGCGCGCTCGCCGCATCCGCCCGCCAGACCGCCGTGCAGGACTGCCCTTCCCTGCTGTCCGAGTGCGACGGCATCGCGCGGACCGCAACCGGCATGATGGAGATGCTGCGCGGCACGCTGTTCAGGCTGCGTCCGCCCGATGTCGAAGAGCTCGGGCTGGTCGCCAGCCTCGAAGGCCTGGTCGCCGGCTGGAACGGACGCAGCCGCGGCGAAACGCGGTTTGCGATCCGCTTCGACGGCGCCTTCGAGACCCTGCCGGCCGCGATCAGCGCCAGCCTCTATCGCATCGTGCAGGAGGCTCTCACCAACGCCGCCAAGCATGCCGGCGCAACCAAGGTGAGTCTGGAACTGACGATGCGTGCCGACGAGATCGCGCTTGCGATCGACGACGACGGACGGTCGAGCGATCCCGCCGCGAAATCCGGAATGGGCCTGCTCGGCATGCGCGAGCGCGTCGCGGCCCTGCGTGGCAAATTGAGCTTCGAGGCCGGACCGCATGGCGGCACCGCGCTGCGCGTCACCATCCCTGTTGCGGCCGATCGGCCGGTGCTGGAGCGGGCGGCATGAGCGCGGGCGATGCGACCATTCTGCTGGTCGACGACCATTCCGTCGTCCGCGAAGGCTATCGCTCGGTGCTCCAGAAGCAGCCGGGCCTGCGCGTCGTCGCCGAAGCCGCCGACGGCGCGGAGGCCTACCGTCTCTTCAAATCCGAGGCGCCCGACCTCGTCATCATGGATCTGAGCATGCCCGGCATCGGCGGCATCGAGGCTGTCAGGCGGATCAGGCAGTGGGACAAGGGCGCGAGAATCCTCGTCTTCACCATGCACCAGAATGCGGGCTTTGCCGTGCAGGCGATCCGCGCCGGTGCGAGGGGCTATGTCACCAAGACCAGCCCGCCCGAAACGCTGGTGCGCGCGGTGATGGACGTGCTCGCGGGCAGGATCGCCATCAGCCCCGACATCGACCACGAACTCGCACTGAGCCGCATCAGCGGCGAGAGCTCGGCTGCCGACGTCCTCACGCCGCGCGAGTTCGAGGTGCTGCGGCTGCTGCTGGCCGAGGAGTCGACGGAGGAGATCGCCGAGACGCTCCACGTCAGCCCGAAGACGGTGGCAAACCTGCATTCGCTGATCAAGGACAAGCTCGGCGTCGACTCCGACATCGAGCTGGTCCGCCTGGCGCTGCGTCAGGGACTGTTGACGCAGGTCGATCTCGGCAAGGCCTGATCGCCGCTTGCGCTCTCCCGCCTGGCGGCGGATCATTCGCGCGCGACCACCGCGTCCAGCCATGCGCAGTTCAGCGGCGGCACACGCGGGTCGGCGACGCGCACGCCACGGGCCGCGGCGTCCAGCCTCATGTCGCGCAGGCGCTTGCGCTGCTCCTCCGGCATGTTGAGCCGCTCGTGGCCCCATAGCGACGGGCCGTCAAAGGTCTCGTGCGGCTGCCAGGTCTCGGGATCGATGACGCGGCCGCCCCAGCCATATTCGATGAAGAAGCCCGAGGGCGTATTCACGTAGAACGAGGTCATGTGGTCGTTGGTGTGCCGCCCCAGCGTATAGGCAATACGGCCGTCATCCAGCTGCGCGAGGTCGTAGCCCTGCCCGACATCGTCGAGGCTGCCGAGCTCGACCATGAAATGATGCAGCGCCTTCCGTCCGGAGCCTACCATCGCAAAGCTGTGGTGGCGGCCGTTGACGTGGAAGAAATAGAGCCCATAGGGCTTGAGCCCGAAATCGGAGACGTGGAAGCCGAGCACGTCGCGGTAGAACGGCAACAGCGGCTCGACGTCCTCGACGTTCAGCACCACGTGCCCCATGCCGAGCGCGCCGGTACGAAAACCCGAGATCGGCCGCCCAGGCTGGAAGGGCTCGCTCGCAAGCTCCGGCTTGCAGAAGGCCTCAAGCCGGTTGCCGGCGGGATCGGCGAACGTGATCAGCTCGGCCACATGACGTTCGTCGGCAAGCGTGCGCGAGCCGCGCGTCACCTTCACGCTGTGGCTTTCCAGCCGCCCGGCTAACTGATCGAGCTCGGCGGTCGAGGGAACTTCCCATCCCATCACCGCCAGCCCGGCATCGCTGCTGCCGTCAACGATCAGCCGCTGCTTGCGATCATCCATGCGGAAGGCGCGCATCTTGCCGCCGCGATCGACCTGCTGCATGCCGAGCAGCCGGGTTGCCATTTGGCCCCACTGATCGAGCTGGGATGAATTGATCCGGACATAGCCGAGCGCGGTGATTTCCATCGACGTCCTCCCGAGGGCATCGCACCCGCCGCGCTGCGGCGAACTTGATACCGGCCGCGCACGCTCCTACGGTGGCGTCCGCAATCGCTTCTCGTTTGCGAAGACGATAGCCGCGGAGCGAAACGGCACAAGGGAGGAAATGCGAAGTGTCCAAGGAGCGGACGCGGACCGGAGCGCCGCGGCAGTCGGAGGGCGTCCGCGCCTTCAAGCGTGGGCTGGACGTGCTGCACGAGGTCAACCGGTCCGGCGGCATCCGCGCGGGCGACGTCGCCCGCGCACTCGACCTGCCTCGCCCGACCGTCTATCGCCTGCTCGAGACGTTGGAGGAACTTGGCTATGTCGCCCGCAGCGCCAGCGACGACCGCTTTCGCGTGACCCGGCGCGCGCTCAGTCTCGGCGACGGCTACGATCCCGGCGTGGTGATCTGCCAGGCGGCGGCGCCTTATCTCGCCGAGCTCAGCAAGAACCTCGTCTGGCCGGTCGATCTCTCGACTTACGAGAACGCCGCGATGGTGGTGCAGGAAACCACGCACTCCCGTAGCCCGCTCTCGATCGACCGCGGCATGATCGGCAAGCGCCTGCCGATGTTGCGGACGTCCGCGGGCCGCGCCTATCTCGCCGCCTGTCCTGCGCGCGAGCGCAACCTGATCGTCAATCATCTGCGCCGCATCGACGAGGCCGACGACCGCCCCTTCCTCGACGAAGGCCGCCTCGACCGCATGATCGCCGAGACGCAAGCCCGCGGCTACGCCATCCGCAGCGAGGGCGAGTACAATCCCAAGACGGCCTCGATCGCGGTCCCCATTGTGCGCAGCAGCGCCGTGTTCGGCTGCATCTCCATCATCTGGATCCGCTCGGCCCTCGGAATTGAAGAAGCGGTGGCGCAATTTGCAGGACAGCTTCAGGAAACGGCATCGGCCATCCCGGTCGAGGTCTAGCGGGGTCCGTCCGCTGGGCGGACACTTGGCGCGACGGCATTGATGCTGCGGCGCGGCTTGGGGAAGAGATAGCCCCATGCAACATAAGTCCACCCCCGAAGAGTTTGATGTCGTGATCGTCGGCCGCGGCCCGGTTGGCGCCACGTTGGCCAATCTGCTCGGACTGTGCGGCGTGCGGACGCTGGTACTGGAGCGCGAGGCGCGGACCTATCACCTGCCGCGCGCGGTGCATTTCGACGACGAATGCATGCGCGTGTTCCAGACCATCGGCCTCGCCAACGCGATCCTGCCGCATGTCATCCTCAGCCCCGGGATGCTCTTTCTCGACGCCGGCGGCCGGATGCTGCTGGACTGGTCGCGCCCGCAGACGCTCACGCCGATGGGATGGAATCTCAGCTATCGCTTCCACCAGCCCGATCTGGAGGACGTGCTGATCCATGGCCTTGCGCGCTGGCCGCATGTCACCCTGCGCAACCGCTGCGACGTGTTCGCGCTGGATCAGGACGAGACCGGCGTGCGCGTCCGCTACGAGGACCTTTCCAATGGGACGCTTGGTGAAGTCCGTGCCGGCTATGTGGTCGGCTGCGACGGTGCCCGCTCTCTGGTGCGCCGCTTCATCGGCTCCGGCATGGACGATCTCGGCTTTCACGAGCGCTGGCTGGTGATCGACGTGCTGCTCAAGCGCGACCGCGATGACCTCGGCGACTACAGCATCCAGCACTGCGACCCCCGGCGGCCGGCGACCTATGTCCGCGGCACCGGCACCCGGCGGCGCTGGGAGATCACGGTGTTGCCGGACGAGGATTCGCAAGATGTGGCGCAGCCGGCCAAGGTCTGGGAGCTGCTGTCGCGCTGGATCACGCCCGACGACGCCGAGATCGAGCGCGCCGCTGTCTATACTTTTCATTCCGTGATCGCGCAGCAATGGCGGGGCGGACGGCTGCTGCTCGCGGGCGATTCCGCACACCAGACCCCACCCTTCCTCGGACAGGGCATGTGCGCCGGCATCCGCGATGCCGCCAACCTTGCCTGGAAACTCGGCGCGATCATCCGCGACGGCGCCGCGCCTGATCTGCTGGAGACCTATCAGAGCGAGCGCCAGCCGCATGTGCGGGAGTTCATCGAGCTCGCCATTCGCCTTGGCGGCATCATCAACACCAAGGCGATCGAGGCCGGCCTTGCCGCCGGCGAAGCGCGCGACAACGCGCCCGTGAAACTCGAGGTGAAAAAGCCCCTGCTCGGCCCCGGGCTCGCGCTCGGCGGCCTGCCGCTGGCCGGGCATCTCGCACCGCAGTTCGAGCTGAACGACGGTCGCCGCAGCGATGACCGGACCGGCTACAGCCATGTGCTGCTTGTCGAGAGCGCGGCCGCGCTGCCATCGCGTCTTGTCTCGTCGCCGGCCGGGATCGCAATCCTGACCGGCGACGAAGCCCAGGGCGTCGGGCACTGGCTGCGTGAGCACGGCATCATCGCCGCGCTGGTCCGTCCCGACCGCTATGTGCGTGGCACGGCCCGCAACGATTCCGAGTTCGAACGACTCGTCGCCGCCGTTACTCCCCCAACCCGCGTGCCGTCCGCGGCCTGACCGAACCCGCTTTCCAAGGACACTCTCATGAAGCTGCTCTCTTTCATCGTCGACAGCCGCGCCTCTTTCGGGGCCGTCAAGGACAACGGCGTCGTCGATCTCGGCGCGCGCATGGCAGGCTGCACGACACTGCGGCAGCTGCTCGAAGCCGGTCGCGTCGCCGAGGCGGAAAAGCTCGTCGCGTCCGCCGCGCCCGATCATGCCCTCGACAAGGTCAGCTTCGCGCCCGTCATCCCCGATCCCGGCAAGATCATCTGCGTCGGGCTGAACTATCGCGACCATGTCGCTGAAACCGGACGTATCGTCACCGAGAAGCCCGCACTCTTCGTTCGCTTCCCCTGCAGCCAGGTCGGCCATCTCCAGCCGATCGTGAAGCCGAAAGTCAGCGACGATTTCGACTATGAGGGCGAGCTTGCGCTCGTCATCGGCAAGCAAGGCCGGCACATCCCCGCGAACCGCGCGCTCGACCACATCGCCGGCTATTCCTGCTACAACGAAGGCAGCATCCGCGACTGGCAGCGCCACACCAGCCAGTTCCTCTCCGGCAAGACCTTTGCAGAGAGCGGCAGCTTCGGCCCATGGCTGGTGACGGCGGACGAGATTCCCGATCCGTCAAAGCTGACCTTGCAGACCCGGCTCAACGGCACGGTGGTGCAGGACACCACCACCGATCTCCTGATCACCGCCATCCCCGGGCTGATCGCCTACATCTCGACGATCTGCCCGCTGGTCCCCGGCGACGTCATCGTCACGGGCACGCCCGGCGGCGTCGGCGCAAAGCGCACGCCGCCGTTGTGGATGCGCCCCGGCGACACCGTCGAGGTCGAGATCTCCGGCATCGGAACCTTGCGCAACAAGGTCATCGCCGAACCGGAGTGACCGCCAACGTCGCTCAATCAAAACGACAACAAAATCAGGAAACGCCATGGCCACTCACCGCACGACCTCCGCCGCTATCCTGCTGATCACGCTGGCGCTCGCAGGCACCGCCGCACGCGCCGAGATCAAAGGCGACGCCATCCGGATCGGCGTCCTCACCGACATGAACGGGATTTTCGCCACCGCCATGGGTCCGGGCTCGGTCGAGGCGGCGCGAATGGCGGCGGAGGAGTTCGGCGGCAAGATCAACGGCAAGCCCATCGAGATTTTGCAGGCCGATCACCAGAACAAGCCGGACCTTGCAGGCTCACTCGCGCGAAAATGGTTCAGCGACGGCGTGCAGGCGATCGCGGACGGTGGCAGCTCGGGCGCGGCGCTCGCGGTGCAGGAGCTGGTGCGCGGCAACGGCAGGATCTTCCTCGTCTCCGGCGCCGGCGCCAACCAGCTCACGGATGAGGCCTGCGCGCCGACCAGCGTGCAATGGACCCAGGACGCCTACTCCACCGCGACTGCCGTGGTCTCCGGCATCATGCAGACCAGCAAGGAGCCATGGTTCTTCATCACCGGCGACTACGCCTTCGGCCATTCGATCGAGGCGACCGCGCGCGCCCGCATCACCGAGCTTGGCGGCAAGGTTGCTGGCGGCGTTAAAGCCCAGCTCGGCACGCCCGACTACAGCTCGTTCCTACTCCAGGCGCAGTCCTCGGGCGCAAAGGTCCTGGCGATCAACGTCGCCGGCGACAACGCCACCGCGATCAAGCAGGCCGAAGAATTCGGGCTCGCCGCGCAGGGCATGAAGATCGTGCCGATGTCGTTCCAGAATGTCGACATCGAAGCGGTCGGCCTGAAGGCCACGCGCGGCGACCTTATCGTGACCTCGTTCTTCGAGGATATCTCGCCGGCGGCGCGGAAATTTTCCGATGCGTTCTATGCGCGCCGCAAGGCGATGCCCTCACAGATCCAGGCCGGGGTCTATTCCGCCGTACGCCACTATCTGCAGGCCATCAAGGACACCGATACGGACGACAGCGCGATCGTGATGGCCAAGATGAAGGCGACGCCAGTGTCGGATGCCTACACCACCAACGGCCGCATCCGCGAGGACCAGCGCATGGTGCACGATCTCTATCTGGTCCAGGTCAAGACGCCGGAAGAGTCGAAAGGCCCGTGGGATTTCGTCAAGCTGGTCGCGACGATCCCGCCCGACCAGGCCTTCCGCCCGCTCGACCGCAGCAAGTGCAGCCTGGTCGGCAAGTAACCCTCAGGCGAGATAGCGCGTCAGATAGCCTTCCATCGCGTAGAGCGCGCAGAGCGCCAGGCTCGACCACACCGCGGCGCTGAAATACAGGAACATCCAGGTCAGCTCGCCCTTCCAGTGCGCGATGTCGTGGGTCACCACCCAGCGGGTCGAGACGTCATGCAGGCCTTCGAGGAAGCCCAGGAACCTGCCGCCCTCGGCATGCCCTGCCCGCCAGCGGCTGAGATACATCGGCACGTCGACGGTGACGAGGAAGGCGAGGAAGCAGGCGATGCCGACGATGCCGGCGATCAGAGCCCAGCGCACTACGCCCTGGAATTCCGGCATCAGGCGGCACAGCGCGATGCCGGCGAGGAAGAAGGTCACCGCCCACAGCGAATTCTCGATCGCGTTGTAGAGATAGTTGGTGGTCACGACCGCGTACCACGAGAAACACTCCGCGATGATGATCACGGGCACGATCACCCACGCGATGTTCACGGCCGTCTCGGCACCCGTCATGGTGCCGAGCTGATGCAGGATCACCGCCCATTGCGCGGCGAAGCAGACTTCGGCCACCGTCGCGACCGAGCGGCCGACAAAGACGCTCGAGAGCCAGGTGTCGAACAGGCAGATGCGCTGCACGTCGGCGCGCGGCAGGAACGAGCGGAAGGCGCAGCCGAACACATACCCCGCGCAGAGCAGGAACATCAGCCCGATGTCGGAGCCGCCGCCGACGCTGCCCGCAACCGTCGGGTAGAACTCGCGATACAGCATGAACCAGACGAGGATGTTGGCGCTGCTGACGAGCGTGAGCGACCCCCACCACCACGCGAGGGGATTTGACCGCGCCTGCCACTGCAACATGAATCGCTCCGCTGTAATCGATGTGACATCTATTCGTAATAATCCTGTCACAGGACGCCATGGAATCACGACAAAAATCTGTGTGCGGCTCGGCTCGCGCTCGTCTTTTTTGCCCGCGGTAACGACGGAGAGCGTGTCCACATATTGGACGGAAGAGGCAAAATTGTCGAATCTATTGGACAAGCCAGCGGAGCGGGTCCATTAAAACTCCCATGGCTCGAACCGCGTCCAAACCGCCTCCCGCCTCCTCATCCGCGGCCGCAGTGCTGGCTTCGAGCGCGGATGACGCCGCGTTCGCGACGACGCTGGCAAAGGGCCTCGTGGTGCTCGAGGCGTTCAAGGCCGGAACGACGCAGCTCGGCAACATGGAGCTGTCGACGCTGACGGGGATTCCGCGGCCGACGGTGGCACGGCTGACGCATACGCTCGCCGAGCTCGGCTACCTCCGCTACGACGCCGAACGTACGAAATACCGCGTCGGGGCACGCGCCCTGCGGATGGCGCATCCGCTGCTTGCCGACATGCAGTTCCGCCAGGTCGCGCGCCCGATGATGATGGAGCTGGCGCAGAGCGTGCGCGGCACGGTCTCGATCGGCCTGCTCGACGCCACGTCGATGATCTATGTCGAGACCGCGCGCTCCGGCGATGTCGGCCCGCACGTCCCCGACATCGGCATGCCCATTCCCGTAGTGATGACGGCAATGGGCCGCGCCGCGGCGGCGACCTTGCCGCCGGCCGATGCAGTGCTGCTCGAACAGCAGATCGCAAGCGAGGATGCCGAGCTGTGGTCGGCCTTTCGCGACAGATATCGCGCCGGCCTTGCACAATGCGCCAGCCGCGGATTTTGCACCTGCTGGGGCGAGTACATGGCCTCGATCCACGCCGTCGCCGCGCCGCTGTTTCATGCAGATGAGACGAGGCGGTCGTTCTCAATCAATTGCGGCATTCCCGCGTTCCGGCTCCAGCCCGGCCAATTGGAGGCCGAGATCGGCCCGCGCATCGCCGCCCTCGCCGACAGCATCCGCGCCATCGTCGGCGCGGCAGGGCCGGCGGCCGAGACACAAAAGCAAAACAAGAAGAGGGCCAGGAAATGAACAAGACAACTGGCGCTCCACCACCGGGAGGCCAACATGACTGTCACACGCCGAACATTGCTGGGCACCCTCGCCCTTGCCCTGTCCGGGCTTCCAGTCTCCGCGCGCGCTGAGGACCTTTGGCCGTCGCACATGGTGCGGCTGATCTCGCCCTACGGGCCCGGCGGCTCCAACGACATCTCGCTGCGTCTGCTCGCCGAAGAGTTCGGCCGCAGCCTGCACCAGCAATTCATCGTCGAGAACAAGCCGGGCGCCGGCACGCGCATTGCGAACGATCTCGTCGCGCATGCGCCGGGCGACGGCTACACCATTCTCTATGTCGCGGCCCCCTATGCCACCGCCGAGGCGCTGTTCGGCAAGCTGACCTATGATCGCAAGGATCTTCGGCCGGTCGCGATGGCGGTGATCGCGCCGCTGTTCCTGATCATCAGCGCGGAAGCGCCGTTCAAGACGCTGCCGGACCTGATCGCCTACGGCAAATCGTCCGGACGGACTGACCTTCGCCTCACCCGGCGCCGGCTCGCAGCCGCATCTTGCCGGCGAGCTCCTGTTCAGGGATGCCGGCGTCAAGGGTCTCAACATCCCGTTCCGCGGTGACGCGGCGTCCTACACCGAGCTGCTCGCCGGCCGCGTCGATGCCACGCTGACCGCACTCCCGACGGCGCTGCCCTACATCCAGAGCGGCAAGTTCGCCGTGCTCGGCGTCGCCTCAAGCGAGCGCAGCCCGCTCTATCCGCAGGCTCCGACGCTGCGCGAGCAAGGCTTTCCCAACGTGATCGCCGCCGGCTGGTTCGGCTTCATGGCGCCGGCCACAACGCCGCAGCCGATCGTCGACAAGCTGCAGACCGAAGTCTCGCGCGTGCTCGCCGACCCCGCCGTGAAGGACAAGCTCACCGCCCAGGGCCTGGAAGTGCGCACCGGCACCGCCGCCGAATTCGGCCAGTTCATCGACAGCGAGACCCAGAGGTAGGCCGGATTGATCCGCGAGGCCGGGCTGAAGGGGGAGTGACAGCCGAGGTGGACGAGTGAGGGGCGCCATCGACCTCCTCTCGTCATGGCCGGGCTTGTCCCGGCCATCCACGCCTGACCGCGCGGCACGTAGAACGTGGATGCCCGGGCCTTCGCCTCGCCGGAGCGGCTTCGGCCGCGCAGGCGGGACAAGCCCGGGCATGACGACTGACGGTGCAGCTACCTCTTCAACGCGCCCACATAAGCCGCGAGCTTGTCCAGCGTCTGGTAGCCGTATTCGACGGCGCCGAAGCTGATCATGCCATCGCGCTGCTCCGTGCTCGAGGCCAGTTGCCGCATCATCAGCACGGTCTTGCCGTTGCTCTGCTCGGCGAAGGTGACGGTGAAGCGAAACATGCCGGGATCGTCGTCCCCGTCGACGCCATGGTCCATCTCCATCAAGGACGGCCGCTCGATGCGCCGAAAGCGCATGCGGTTCGGATAGACGGTGCCGTCGGGGCCGATCATGTTGAAGCGCCAGACGCCGCCCACCCGCACGTCGATCTCGAAGGTCTCGATCTTGAAACCCTTGGGCCCGAACCATTGCGGCAGGTGCTTCGGATCGGACCACGCCTCGAACACCAGATCGCGCGGCGCGTCGATCACGCGCGACATCACGATCTCGCGGTCGAGCGACCATTGCGACAAAGCGGGATTGGCAGAATTCGTCATCACTCAGAACCTTTCCGTTTGGTTGTTCGGGACGGCCGCTTGGCGGCCGCCCTCTCCTTCTCTTTCTTGAGCTTCATCACGTAAGCCTCGAACCGGTCGAGGCGCGCCTCCCAGATCGCGCGCTGCTGCTGGAACCAGTCCTCCGCGCCGACGAGCGCGTCCGGGCTGAGGCGGCAGGTGCGCACGCGGCCGGATTTCTCCGACAGGACGAGCCCGCTCGTCTCCAGCACATGGACGTGCTTCATGAAGCTCGGCAGCGCCATGTCGAAGGGATCCGCGAGCTCGCCGACGGATGCCTCGCCCATGCAGAGCCGCATCACGATCGCCCGCCGTGTCGGGTCGGCGAGCGCGGAAAAAATCTGGTCCAGTCGAGATAATTGGTTAGCCATGAAGCTAACTATAGACCCGTCGCGAACCCGCGTCAATATTTGTTAGCCGACAAGCTAAGTAAAATCCGTCGTCGACGCGGCCGTGCGCTGGATAGGCGGCTAGAAGGTTCGCTACGGAACTTCCAACGCGCGATTGTGAATTGAGGCGGGACGCGGTTTGCAGGTACGACTGGCGCCGGGGGCGTCGGCAATCTGTTCATCAAGCGCGTGTCCTCTCTTGTCACCTTACGATCTCTTTCGATCAGCCGGCGCGGCTTCGCCAGGGCGGCCCTGCTTCCGCTCGCAATCGGCCTCATCAGGCCGCGCGAGGCGGCTGCGGATTCCGACATGATCGCGCAGATGCGCGACATCGTCGCCAATGAGCTGGCGCCGACCGCGACGCCGGACCAACCGGGCGGCCTCGCCGCCGCGCTCTATGCCGGCCGCCATGTCGAGTTCTTCAACTACGGCTTTGCCGACGACACCACGCGACGGCCGGTCACGTCGGACACGTTGTTCAACCTCGGCTCGCTGCGCAAGCCGTTCGAGGCGACGCTGGTCGCGCTCGGCACGCTCCGGGGCGAGCTGCGGCTCGACGACCGCCTGCCGAAATACCTGCCCGAGCTCACCGGCGACTCTATCCGCCGCGTCACCGTCGGCGAACTCGTCACGCACACGTCGGGACTGCTGCTGCCGACCGACCACCCGCCCTGGCCGAACGAGGAGTTCTCGCGCGCACAGTTCATCGAGATGCTCAACGCCTGGAGACCGCAGTCTGGCGAGGCGCCCGGCAAGCAGCGCATCTACAGCCATGCCGGCTATGTGCTGCTCCAGCTCGTGCTCGAACGCTGTTACGGCACGCCGATCGCAACCCAGCTCGAACAGCGCACTTCAGGCCGCTCGGTATGACCGCGACCTCGGTGCCCGAACGCGGCGAGGACAACCGTGCCGTCATGGATGCAGCGTGGATGCAGCGGGTCGTCCAGGGCTATTCGGATCAGGGCATGGCCATCGGCCCGCCCGGCAACCAGCAGAGCTATTTCGATTTCCCCGGCACCGGCCAGATATTCTCTTCGCCGCGGGATCTTTCGACCTTCGTTGCGGCCTGCGTCGATGGCCACTCGGTCGACCCGCATTTGCGCGAGGCGCTGAGGATGACGCAGCACGAGACCTTCCGCGTCGACGAGAAATTCGGGCAAGGCATGGCGTGGGAGACGGTGCATCTTCCCGAGGCCACCGTCGTCGACAAGCCAGGCGGCCTCAACAACGCCTCCGGCTATCTCGGCCTCGTGCCGGCGCGGCGGATCGGCATCGTGCTGCTGGCCAATCGCGGCGAATATCCGCACGAGATCGCGCGCTACAGGATCCTGCCCGCGCTGGCGAAGCTCGTGGCCTCGCACTGAAGCCGGCCCTCGAAACAGAAAGCCCCGGCTGAGCCGGGGCTTTCCACGCCAGATTCGGAACGGGATGAAGCTCAGTATCTGGCGACGACAGGTCCGCCGAACTTGTAGTTCACGCCGACGCGGACGATGTTCGACTTGAGATCGACCGAGTGGGTGTAGACGTTGCTCGGAAATGCGATGGCCGGCACGAAGGCAGCAAGGTTCGTGCTGGTCGCGCTGGCGCGTCCGAGATCGACATAGAGATATTCGGCCTTGAGCGACCAGCCGCCGCCGAACGCATATTCGGTGCCCACGCCCGCGGTCCAGCCGAGACGCGTGTCGCGGATCGCGCTCGACTCGGTTGCTCCCGCAAACGTGTCGGTGAAGTTAAAATTGCCCTTGACCTCCGCGATCGCGGCGCCGCCCGTGGCGTAGAGCAGCCAGGTCGGAGCGGCCAGGAAGCCGATACGGCCGCGGATGGTCGCGAGCCAGTCGGCCGAGACCGACGACGACACCGTAAAGCCGGTCGGCGCGCAGCAGGGATAAAGCGCCGAACCGGTCGCACTGCCCTTGAAGCCGAAATAGTTGATGTCGCCTTCGAGGCCGAGCACGGCATGGTTGACCTGCCAGTTGTAGCCGGCGGTGAAGCCGCCGGTCACGCTGGAGCTGTTGATGCCCTGGGCGCCGACCGTGTTGATGGCGGGAACGCTGCTGGCGGCGAAATAGCCCGTCGGAGAAAACACGGTCGAGGTGCTGGGATCGGAGCTGCCCCACTGCCCGCCGACATTGCCGCCGACGTAAAATCCGGTCCAGTTGTAAGCCGGCGCCATCATCGGCGCCTTGGTGTAATGCGCCGCGAGGTCGGCCGCCTGCACCGATGCGGTGCCCAAAACAACCGAAGCGACCGCCAGCAAAAACTTCTTCATTCTAGCCACGCGATCAGCTCGCGTTTCGAATGCGCGCGGGCGGAAGGCATCCGGCGCAGATCGGGCATAGGCCGCCGGCCCCATGCCGTCTTGGGCTGCGGCGAAGTTCATAGGGACTGTGACGTAGTGTGCGCCCCACGTCGTGCGAACGGACGAGGAGTGTGACCCAAGAGCCACGCCTCGCCCTTCATCCGTGGCGCGCTACGCGCGCCGGTGTCGCATCACGACAAGGCGGCGCGAGCGCGATTCGAATCTTCCGGCGTCAGACCGAACGCGTCAGCCCACCGTCCACACGGATGTTCTGGCCGGTGATGTAGGCCGCGCCGTCGGACGCCAGGAACGCGATCGTCGCCGCGATCTCCTCGACCTTGCCGTAGCGCTTCATCGGCACGCTGTCGCGGCGCGCATCTAGCTGCGGCAGGCTATCGATCCAGCCCGGCAGAACGTTGTTCATGCGGATGTTGTCGGCGGCATGGGTGTCGGTGAAGATTTTGGTGAAGGCGGCAAGGCCCGCGCGGAACACCGCCGAGGTCGGAAACATCGCGCTCGGCTCGAATGCCCAGGCGGTCGAGATATTGATGATGGCGCCAGCCTTCTGTGCCTGCATCACCGGCGTCACCAGCCGGGTCGGCCGGATCACGTTGAGCAGATATGTATCGAGGCCGGTGTGCCACTGCTCGTCGGTAATCTCCGTGATCGGCGCGCGCGGTCCGTGGCCCGCACTGTTGACGAGCACGTCGATACGCCCCCACTTCGCCATCGCGCCGTCGACGAGGCGCTTCAGATCTTCATTCGACTTGTTGGAGCCGGTGACGCCAAGCCCGCCGAGCTCGGCCGCCAGCGCCTCGCCCTTGCCGGAGGACGACAGGATCGCGACGCGGAAGCCGTCGGCCGCGAGCCGCCGCGCAGCCCCTGCCCCCATGCCGCTGCCGCCGGCGGTGACGAGTGCGACTTTCTCTGCTGCCATGACTGATCATCCCTGTCTTGAGGCGAGCCGCGGGCCCGGCCTATCATGAGGCCTTCTACCGCCAGACTTGCCGGCAGGTCCACCGTCGAAGGCATCCGTGATGAGCGATTTGCAGATCCGCAATTTGCGGCCCGAGGAGATTTCGATCGCCGTCGACTGGGCCGCGGCCGAGGGCTGGAATCCGGGCCTCGCCGACGCCGCCTGCTTCGCAATATCAGATGCGCAAGGTTTCTTCGTCGGCGAGATCGACGGCGAGCCGGTCGCGACCGTCTCCTGCGTCAATTACGACGACCGCTTCGCCTTTCTCGGCTTCTACATCGTGCGTGAAAGTTTTCGCGGTTCCGGCCACGGCCTGCGCATCTGGAATGCGGCGATCGCGCATGCGCGCCCCCGCGTGATTGGCCTCGACGGCGTCGTGGCGCAGCAGGACAACTACAGAAAGTCCGGCTTCCAGCTTGCCTACGCCAATATCCGCTATGGCGGCATCGTCGCCGCGCCGCCAGGGCCGCCCACTGACCTCGTCGCACTCGACACGATCCCGTTCGCGCTCGTCGAAGCCGACGACGCCACGGTGTTCCCAGCGCCGCGCAGCGCCTTCCTGCGCGCCTGGATCAACACATCAGGACATGTCGGCCGCGCGCTGCTGCGTGATGGCAAGCTTGCCGCATGGGGCGTGATCCGCCGGTGCCGGAGCGGCCACAAGATCGGCCCGCTCGTCGCCGATGATCGCGCCGCGGCCGCAGCGGTCGTGCAGGCGTTGCTGGCGAGTGCGGGCGACGGCGAAGTCTTCCTCGATGTCCCCGCCGTCAATCGCGAGGCCATCGCGCTCGCGGAACAGCTCGGCCTCAAGCCGGTGTTCGAGACGGCGCGGATGTACACGGGGCCGATCGCGCCGCTGCGGATCGACCGCGTCTTCGGCGTGAGCAGCTTTGAGCTGGGCTAGTAGCACCGCATGATGTTGACGGTGTGCTCGCCGCCGCCGCGGCCGGGCACCGTCACCTGCTCCGTCGGGCAGCTCGGCACGTAGGGCCGATCGGACGGCACCACGTTCGGCGGGAAGCGATGCGTCCAGTCCCAGGGAACGTCATAGGTATAGGTGTAGCGCACGTCGTTGGAGAGCGGCTGCCCGGCGTCGGCGAAGGGCTGGCCGTAGCCCGCGCCGTCGTAGAAGAACCCGCCGCCGCCCGGCCAATAGACCCACGGCGTGTTGCGGCCGCGGAACCGGGCACCCGGCGCGATCGGCGGACGCATTGCCGCAGTCGGCGGCGCCGCAGCGAGCCCATGCGCAGCAACGCCGCCGGGTCTTGAAAAACTGTCGCTGGAAGAAAGGAGCAGCGCGGCTGCGCTGAGCGAGGCGAGCAGCGCCCCATATGATCTGGACATCATGATACGCACCAACTCGTTTGGCTTCGGCGGCTCCCCACCACACGCTAGGCCGGGCTGTCGCCCACCCGCAAACGTATAGTTAATTGTTGGTTAAGACACGGGATTAACGGGGAACAAGGTGCGGCAGAACGCCCGGAAGTCCCGGCCTGTTTCAGCGACGTCGTTCCGGCCAACGCGGGTGGCCCGTCGTCCTTTCAGGGACGATGGGCCTCTCTGCGTCAGCAGGACGTGTCAGTGGTCTTGCTGGTGCTTGCGCAGCCAATCGAGCATGTCCTGCGCATTTCCGGTGCCCTGCGTCACGATCGCGGTGTTTCCGCCGCTGCGCCGGTACACCGTGGTGCGCCCGGGCTCTTTCTCGATCCTGACCTCGGCCTGCGCGGGATCGCCGCTTTGCGTGATCGCCGCCGTCCCGTTTTCGTCCTGGACCACCGTGGTGTGACCGTCGCCGGCCCCGGCCGGCGCCATCGCAACCACGCCCATGAATCCTATTCCGGATGCGAGCAGAAGCAACCTCATGTCATCCCTCCATCATCGGCCGAACTGGAAGATCGCCAGCCAGTTGAAACGTCCGAACTGCCTCACCGCTCCCGAGTTCATGTCGCCGATCTGAAGCAGGAGCGCATTGGTGGAATTGCCGATCTGGGTGATGTCGGCGGTGTTGCTGAGGCCGGACTGACCGACCGCCGCGTTGGTGGTGCCGCCCATCTGGATCACGTTGGCATAGTTGCGCGTGCCGTTCTGGATGATGGTCGCATCCACCGTTCCCGATCCGCCGATCTGGATCACCCGCGCGATATTGACGCGGCTGTTCTCCTCGATCGTGACAGGCTGAACGTCGTTGCCGAATTGCACGATCGTCTCGATGCTCACGTTCGGGTTCGTCACGCTGCGCTGGATGGATCCGGCCGACGCCTGCGTCGCCGCGCCGATGGCGGCAAGCAACGCCGCCACGGCCAGAACCCGCTTCGAGACCTCTCTGCCGCTCCGCATCGCGCTTCCCCGCTGGTTCCCGACGCCGATGAGTTCGCGCGTCTTTACGGACCGGTCTGGACGATCGTCGACGTATTGACCGTGCTGAACTGCGCCACCGTGCCCGTGTTCATGGCGCCGAGCTGCGACACGAGACTGGTCGCCGACTGGCCGGTCTGGCCGACGAAGGCGAAATTGTTCATCCCGGCCTGCCCGACCGACGCCGAATTCGTCCCGCCGAATTGCAGGACGCCCGTGGCATTGTTGGTGCCGTTCTGGACAACGGTCGCGCTGGTGCTGCCGCCGACCATGAACACGCCCGCCATGTTGAGCTGACTGTTCTGGTTCAGCACGACCGGCGGTCCGCCGACCGACACGATGGTCTTGATGTCGGCGGTCTGGGCGCCGGCTGATCCGGCGCCGGCGCAGCACAAGGCGAACATTGCGGCGCAGCTGCTTGCCAAGAGGCGTTTCGAGAGGCGTTTCGAGAGACGTTTCATGACGTGCCTCACCACTTCAGAATTGCTCACGGAGTCTGCTGGAGAATCGTCGAGCCGTTCAGGATGCCGAGCTGCCCGACGCCTGCCGTGTTGTTCGCGCCGATCTGACCGATCAGGCTCGAATTGGAGCCGCCGACCTGGCCGGTCAGCGCCGTGTTGGACGCCGTCGCGGTGGTGCCGCCCTGCCCGGTCACCGCGGTGTTGACGGTGAGGAGCGAGCCTGTCTGCAAGGTGGTCGCCGTATTGGTCGCACCGAACTGCAACGTCGTGGCGTTGTTGCTGGTCGAGCCCGTCTGCGAGATGAAGGAGCTGTTGGTCGTGCCGAACTGCAGCACGCTGGCCGAGTTGCCGGCCTGGGCATCGACGGTGGTCAGGGCACTGAGCGCGATGGCCGTCGCAACGAGATAGGTGATCCGCATGTCATGTTCCTCCGCGAGAATTGGCCGGACGCGCCGTGACGCATCCGGCCGACGAGATGGTTCAGTGCGCCGTCTGCGAGACGGTGCTCGTGTTGATGCCGAAGCTGAGCTGGCCGACGCTGGCGGAGTTGTTCTGGAGCGCGGGCGGCCCGAACGAATTCTGGGTGATCGCGCTGCCGTTGTTGCCGAAGGCCACCTGGCCGGTGGTCGCCGAGTTCTGCACGCCGGCCTGGTTCACAGTGCTGACGTTGTTGAGCGACGGCGAGCTGGTGCCCTGCATGGTGGACGCACCGTTCAGGATGCCGATCTGGGTCGTCGACGAACTGTCGTTGGTGAGGCCGTTCTGCGTGACGCTCGAACCGTTCACCAAGCCGACCTGCACCGTGGTCGAAGTATTGGCGGCCTGGGCCGCGGAAGACAGAGCGAGCACGGCAACGGAAGCAAAAAACAATTTGCGCATGGAGTATCCCTTTCTGGCCAAGTTGTCTGACTGGTTTCGGATGCTGGTCCTGAATGCGACCGACATCGTGGGATGACTCTGAACCGATCGCGGCGATCGCGACAGACTGCAGTTCATGCTAATCGGTACGGACTAGACGAAGCGCTGCATGTCGCCACGCGCAGCCTCAGGTTTGCGGCTGTCCTGCACCGGAGCGCGCCGTCTCCGCTTCGCGTCCCATGCTGTCGATCAGCCGCGCCACCTCGATCGGCGAACGCAGCTCCAGCTTTCGCATCATCCGGGCGCGATGGACCTTCACCGTCACTTCGCTCACGCCAAGCCTCGCCGCGATCTGCTTGGCGACAAGCCCCTCGGCCATCAGCAGCATGATCTCGCGCTCCCTCGCCGTCAGCGTCTCGATGCGCAGCCGGGCCTCGCGCACGGCGTATTCGCGTTCCATCCGCCTGCGGTCGCGCTCGATGCCATGCCTGATCGCATCGAGGATCTCCTGCTCGCGAAAGGGTTTTGGCAGAAACTCGACCGCGCCGCGCTTCATCGCCTCGACCGAGACACGGACGTCTGAGTGGCCGCTGATGAAGACGATCGGAATCGGCACGCCCGTCTCGGCGAGCCGGCGCTGCAGCTCGAGGCCGGTCGGCGAGGTCCCGGGAAAGCGAACGTCGAGCACGAGGCACGAAGGCCCGCCGGAAAGTCTCTCCGCGAGAAATTCGTCGGTCGACGCAAACAATCTCACCTGGTGTCCGGTCTCCTCGCAGAGACTTCCAATCGCAGTTCGAATCTGAACCTCGTCGTCAACGACGTAAACGGTGGCTTGACCTGAGCTCATGGCAGACGGACTCCCCGGCTTGGGGCTCGATGAGCAAGCAGCGAGCCATCCATTCTTCTTGCAAGCGAGAACAAGGTGCTTGGTTGAATTCGCGGGGATCGAACGAATGGCGTCGGTCCACCGGTTCGACGTCTTAGGGCCAACACTCCGTGAAGACGAGTGAAGGCGTTCACATATCGGGCTTCGTGATTGCAGAGATTCGATCTCGCCACCGGCGGCATCACGGCGAGGCGCGTTATCGCGAATGAAGCAATCCGACGTCGTCGCCGCGGTATCGCCGACTGCGTCATGGCGTCGCCACCCATACGCCGACTTGAACGCCGGCGACTGGCCGCATCGGCCAGATCATACGGGACGTTCAGTCAGCCTATCGAGTTCGATACCGCGCGCAACCTTTGGTATACGCCGGGTATACATTTCACGCAAATCACGAAAAGTCGCACCCCCGCACTTTACTTCTGGATCGCTCAGCGCACCCGACCGTCGCCCCGGCAACGACGACATACTGACGATCGATATTGCTTTTGACAATTTACAACCATAGCGCGATCTCGCTCCGCGCCGCCAACGAAGCCATTTCAAGCAGGCGAGTTTTTGATATGCGATTTGTGCCAATTATTGCCGTGCTTGGAACTGCATGCGGCCTTGCCGCGGTCTTCGCCGCGGAGCCGGCCGTCATCGCCGGCGCCGCCGGGAGCGCGGCAGACACGGCGGCTCACGCCTACGACTCGACGAAACGGCTGCTCGTGCCCGGCGGGCGCGAAGCTTCGGCCTTCGGGTCGGATGCGCCGATGTTCCGCTATGCCGCGATCCAGCGCGGCAGCATCGAGCAGACCGTCACCGGCGCGCTGCAGCCGGTCAAGACGATCGAGGTCGGTTCCCAGCTGTCCGGGCAGCTCGCCCGGGTCTATGTCGACTTCAACGACACCGTCGCCAAGGACCAGCCGCTCGCCCTGATCGATCCGCGCAGCTTCGCGGCCAAGGTCGACGAAGCCAGGGCTTCCCTGGCGGTCGCCAATTCCCTGGTCGACATCGCGCGCGCCAAGCTCGATCGCGCCAGGATCGATCTGCAGAACGCCAGGGGCAGCCGGGACGTGCTCGCCGCCAAGCTCGAGAGCGCGCAAGCCGTCAAGGCCTCGGCGCAGAGGACCCTGCAGCGCAAGCTGGCGCTGCAGTCGCAGAACGTGGTGGCGACGACGACGGTCGACGACGCGCAGACCGAGTTCACGGCACGGCTGGCCCAGGAGCGCGAGGCCGAGGTCCTGATGTCGCTCAATTCCTAATTCCGCGGCAGCTCTCGGGCGGCGAGCAGCAGCGCGTCGCGATCGCGCGTGCACTGATCGCCTCTCCGCTGATCGTGCTCGCCGACGAGCCGACCGGCGCGCTCGACAGCCGCACCGGCGCCGAGATCCTGGCGCTGTTCGCCGCGCTCAACCGGACCGGCCAGACCATCGTGATGATCACGCACGACCCAGGCATCGCGACGCGGTGCCGGCGCACGATCCGCCTGCACGACGGCGAGCTCGTCAGCGACGAGACGGTGGCCCCGCTGCTGCCGAAACGGAGCGCTGTGTCATGACGATGCTCCAGGGCTTTCAGATCGCCCTGCACGCCTTGCGCCTCAATACATTGCGCAGCTTCCTCACCATGCTCGGCATCGTGATCGGCGTCGCCTCGATCGTGACGGTGTTTGCGATCGGGTCCGGCGCGCAGCTTCGCCTCCAGGAGCAGATCCGCTCGATCGGCGCCAACGTGCTGATGATCACGCCGGGCGCGGTCTATCAGGGCGGCGTGCGGCTCAAGGACGGCAGCAAGCTGACGATGACCGAGAGCGACGTGCAGGCCATCATCGAGCAGATTCCGGAGATCCAGGCCGCGGCCGGCTCGATCGCCGGAACGGCGCAGGTCATCCACGAGAGCAAGAACTGGAATACGACCATCAACGGCACGACGACCGGTCACTTCATGGTGCGCGACTGGCAGCTCGCGGCCGGGCGCTATTTCTCCGGCACCGAAGAGACCGGTGCCGGCAAGGTCGTGATCCTCGGCAGCACCGTCGCGCGCGAGCTGTTCGCGCCCGGCGACGATCCGATCGGCGCGCAGATCAGGATCATGAAGGTGCCGCTCGAAGTCGTCGGCGTGCTCGATCGCAAGGGCCCGGCGCAGGACGACGTCGCTTTCGTCCCCCTCACCACGGCCAAGCTGCGCTTCCTTGGCAGCGCGAGCAACATCAACCGGGATTCGGTCGCCTACATCATCGCCAAGGTGGCTGCGGACAGTCAGATGGCGGGCGCGCGATCGGAGATCGAAAGCCTGCTGCGGCAGCGCCACCGCATCCCCGCCGGCCAGGAGGACGACTTCAAGGTCCAGGATCCGGCCGCCGCCATGGAAGCGCAGCAGGGCGCGATCCGCACCGTGGCGCTCCTGCTCGTCGCCATCGCCTCGGTCTCGCTGCTCGTCGGCGGCATCAGCATCATGAATGTCATGATCGTGTCGGTTACGGAGCGCACGCGGGAGATCGGAATCCGCCGCGCGCTTGGCGGCCGGATGCGGGACATCAGACTCCAGTTCCTCTGCGAGGCACTCGTCCTCTGCCTGCTCGGCGGCGCCATCGGGGTTGCCGGCGGCATCACACTCTCGATGACCGTCGCCCGTATGGCCGGATGGATCACCTCGATCGACGGCGAAGCGATCGGCCTTGCCCTCGTCTTCTCGATCGCGACCGGCCTGATCTTCGGTTTCTACCCCGCCCACAAGGCATCCAGGCTGAGCCCGATCGAGGCGCTCAAGACGGAGTGAGAAGATGCCGGGGGGCTGCCACGTCAACCAGAAGACCAGGGAGGAGCCAGTCATGAGCCCGGATCCGAAGGATTCGATTACACCGACGCCGCGCGAACGTGAGCTGATGATGTTGATCGCGCGAGGCATGCAGAACAAGAACATCGCCTACGAGCTCAAGATCTCGGAGAACACGGTGCGGGCGCATATCGGCAACATCATGCGCAAGTACCGTCTCCAGAACCGGACCCAGATCGCGATCATCTATGCGCTCAAGACGGCCCCGCTCTCGCTGCGGCGCGATCGGACCAGGAGCGGAGCCGACCCGGCGTCCGTCAAGCCGGCACAGGCCCTCGCGCAGACTCCGCGGGTGACGACCGCGCCGGAATAAGTGTCCCGGCACAACCCCTTGTGCACCCCGTCGGGCAAGACACTCAAGACCGGGGTCAAGCGACCGGCATCAAATAATTCTATTTATTAGAATTCGGATTTTTGTTAGACATTTTTCACTCCGGCCCAAGGAAGAGGGGCGTATCGCGATCGTCACGACACGCGGGCCGGGCAGCGGTGGACGCAGGTTTCACTGGCGCGAAGGCTTCGCAGGGCGGAGAGCCGTGAGCGAAAAGCGTCGCGCGCACGACCGGTGCAGCTTGCGTACGGCAAAATCGTGTGGTCCTGACGCCCGGGGTCTGTGCGTCAAGCCTTGCGGTGATGTTGCGGCCCGACCGGGTACGCGCATCAGCCATCCGCAGGGCGACGGGGGCAATAGTGCATCGCTCCCCGGGGAGCTCACGACATAAGCCGTTCCAACCATCCGCGCAGGGAAGGCCGGGATGTCTCCGGTTGCCCTGTTTCCCGCTGTGCATTGTAGCGCAACCTGCTCTTGGCATAGCGGTCAATGGGAGCCAGCCGGCTCCCGGCCTTCCCTGCGCCCTCTTTCATTGATGAGGGTGAAGTGACAAAGCAGAACTCGGGCGAAACAAGCCGCGAGGATGCGGAGGTGTGTCTGCGGGGTTGTAGGATGGGTAGAGCGAAGCGAAACCCATCACCTTTCGTCTACGGGGAAGCATGATGGGTTTCGCAAGTGCTCTACCCATCCTACGAGCTGCGTCGCGTCCGGGACACGAGGGTGTTGCCGCCCCCCTCCCCATCCCTCTTGCACTAGTAACAGGCCTTGTAACAAAACTGTCATCCAGCAAAACTAAACGAAGGCCGGGGCCGCGGTCGCGGCCTTGCCGCCTCACCGTTAGGAGAGATTTGATGCGCCGTTCACTGGTGTTGCTGTCCGCCGGACTGACAGTGCTGTCCACCGGACTTTCCGCTGGACTTGCCTCCGCCCAAAACAACACCCCCCGCAACCTCATCCTGTTCATCCCGGACGGGCTGCGCGCGCTGAAGGTCACCCCTGAAACGGCGCCCGCGATGGCCGAGGTGCGCGACAAGGGCGTCAACTTCAAGAACCCGCATTCCCTCTTCCCGACCTTCACCATGGCCAACGGCTCGGCGATGTCGACCGGCCATTATCTCGGTGACACCGGCGTGTTCTCCAACACGATCTGGACCAACTACACCTCCGTCCCCGCCGGTGACACCGTGGTCCCCTTCATCGAGAACGACGCCGTGCTCGGCGACATCGACGAGCATTTCAAGGGCGACTATCTCAACGAAGAGACCATTCTGAAAATGGCCCGCGACAAGGGGCTGAGCACGGCGGCGATCGGCAAGGTCGGCCCGACCTACCAGTTCGACCACACCGACAAGCCCGAGAAGCCCGGCCTGCATTCGGTCGTGTTCGACGACTCAACCGGCGGCAAGAACGGCGTGGCGCTGTCGGACGAGGTGAAGGCGGCGCTGACCAAGGCCGGCCTGCCCCTTGCGACGCCCCCGCGCGGCGACAACAGCAAGGCCGGCGATGCCAAGACGCCCGGCACCACCGTCGCCAATGTCGCGCAGCAGGCCTATTTCGCCGACGTCGCCGCCAAGGTGGTGCTGCCGATGTTCAAGGCGCGCAACAAGCCGTTCGTCCTGGTGTTCTGGTCGCGCGACCCTGACGGCAGCCAGCACAACACCGGCGACAGCCTCAACCAGATCATGCCCGGCATCAACGGGCCGACCTCGATGGCCGGCATCAGGAACGCCGACAACAACCTCGCCCAGCTCCGCAAGGCGCTCGACGAGCTCGGGCTCGCCGCCTCGACCAACATCATCATCTCGGCCGACCACGGCTTCTCGACGATCTCCAAGGAAAGCAAGACCAGCCCGTCGGCCAAGGTCAGCTATGACGACACGCCGAAGGACTTCTTGCCGATGGGCTTTTTGGCGCTCGACCTTGCAAAAGCGCTCGATCTGCCGCTGTTCGACCCCAACGACAAGAATGCGAAGGTCGAGGGCAACAAGCATCCCAAGGCCGGCAACGGCGTGCTCGGCAAGGATCCGGAGAAGCCCGATCTCGTCGTCGCCACCAATGGCGGCTCGGACCTGGTCTACCTGCCGAGCAAGGACAAGAAGCTCGCGGCGAAAACGATCAAGGCCCTGCTCGAGCAGGACTACGTCTCCGGCCTGTTCGTCGACGACCAGCTCGGCCGCTTCCCCGGCACGCTGCCGCTGTCGAGCCTCAACCTGCGCGGCAAGTCGGCGACGCCGACGCCGTCGATCGTCGTCAACTTCCGCTCCTATGCCAGCGATTGCGGCGAGGCGCCGACCAACTGCTCGGTGCAGGTCGCCGACACCGTGCTGCGCCAGGGCCAGGGCATGCATGGCAGCTTCAGCCGCGGCGACACCATGAACTTCATGGCCGCGATCGGACCGGATTTCAAAGCCGGCTATGTCAGCCTGATCCCGGTCAGCAATGCCGACGTCGGCATGACGGCCGCCCAGCTGATGGGCCTGCGCGGCGCACACAACGGCGGCCTGATCGGCCGCGTGATGTCGGAGGCCCTGCCCAACGGCATCGTGCCATTCAAGGGCGTCGAGAAGTCGAAGATGTCCGAGAACGGCCTTCAGACCGTGCTCAACCTCCAGCGCGTCGGCAGCCAGCGCTATTTCGACGCCGCCGGCTTCCCGGGCCGCACGCTCGGGCTCGAACCGGACGCCGGCAAACAAAAAACGGCGGGGAAATAACCCCGCCGCTCAATAGCGTCGTCCTCATGAGAGGCGCGTGAAGCTACATGCCGATGTCGAACACGTTCGGCAATTGGCCCGCCAGAGGCAGCGCGGTGGCGCCCAGGAAGGTCGCCACCATCGCCATCAGGCGACGATTGTTCTGGCGCTTGCCGCGCATCTGGCCGGCGATCCACTCCAGCATCTCGCTGTTGACCTTGGAGGCATAGGACGGCGCCCAGCTCTCGATCTCGGTGTCGGCCGACAGCGCGACGCTGCGCGGCGGCACCTTCAGGCCCGAGGCGCTTGCGGCGTAGTGGGCCACGGCCTTGGCAAGCAGGTCGTCGAACCGGCCGCCGTCGGTGCGCTCGGTCGCGGCCTCGTTGATCTCGAACAGCGTCTCGGCTTCGGCGCGGCTGACCGGCTGGTCGTTGACGGCGGTGGCGGTCAGGATGCGCGTGCACCAGGCGGTGTCATCGGCATCGAGCGAGCGGGAGAAGTGCACCCGCCCCTTGGTGGTCGGGCCTTCGCCCGTGATCACGCCGTCGCGCACGATGGAGAGAGCATGAGCCGCGGTATCGCGGCAGGACGGTTCGAGGGACGGCGACTCAACAGACTTAGGCGCAGCGGCAGACATAGTTCACTTCCAGATTTCTTCTGACCGACCAGCATTTTCATGCGGGCGTAAAGAGGTGGTTAATGATTCGATACGGAGATCGCGACTTTTCTCAATGGTTGCCGATTAGTCGCTATGAGAACCATTTCGGTTCCGGAGAGCGTCGGGCGGGCGTGATGCGGGTCATAAAAGGCTTTATCGGGGCAATCGAGACCGTGAGGCCCCGGTGGAGATGTTTCGCCGCAGGTGCCGCTGTAACAGAAAAGTGCTAGGAGATCGGCTCTTCAGAGAAGGAATTCACATTTTACTTCAAGCGGTTCAGTCAACGTTCACTTAGCCTCGCCAAGCCCCTATACTGACGGCGACGGCCAAAGACCAATTCTCAAGCAAATTCAATGTGATGAGGTAGAACCATGACACTTCCGATCGGCACCACCGCCCCCGACTTCGAAGCTGAGACGACCGAAGGGAAGATCAAGTTCCACGATTGGATCGGCAACAGCTGGGCACTGCTGTTCTCGCACCCCAAGGACTTCACGCCGGTTTGTACGACCGAGCTCGGCGCACTGGCAAAGCTGAAGCCGGAATTCGACAAGCGCGGCGTCAAGCTGATGGGCCTCTCGGTCGATCCGGTCGATCGCCACGCGAAGTGGTCTGAGGACATCAAGGAGACGCAAGGGGCGGCTCCGAACTATCCGATGATCGGCGACACCGACTTCAACGTCTCCAAGCTCTACGAGATGCTGCCGGCCTCGACCTCGGGCGATCCCCTCACCCGCACGCCGGCCGACAACCAGACCGTCCGCAACGTCTTCATCATCGGGCCGGACAAGAAGATCAAGCTGGTGCTGGTCTATCCGATGACGACGGGGCGGAACTTCCAGGAGATCCTGCGCGTCGTCGACTCGCTCCAGCTCACCGCCAAGCATCGCGTCGCGACCCCGGCCGACTGGACGCAGGGCGAGGACGTGATCATCGCAGGCTCGGTCTCCAACGACGAGGCCAAGACGATCTACCCGCAGGGCTGGAAAGAGCCGAAGCCCTACATCCGGATCGTGCCGCAGCCTAAGTGACTTTTGGCGGTCGCGAATAGCGACCGCTAAAAGTCATCCCGGGATGGTCCGAAGGACCAGACCCGGGATCTCGAGATTCCGGGCTCGGTGCTGACGCACCGCCCCGGAATGACCGCGTTGGAGCCCTACGCCGCGTGAACGCGCTCGAGGAAGCCGTCGACCTCGGCCTTCAGATGCAGGCTCTCGCCCGACAGCGCCTGCGCGGAGGCAAACATCCGGCTCGACGTCTCGCCGGTCTCGCTCGCGCCCTTGGCGGCGTGACGGACGTTGACGGCGACCTCGGCCGTACCCGAGACCGCGGCGCGAACGCTGGCCACGATGTTGTGGGTCGCGCTCTTCTGCTGCTCGACCGCAGCCGAGATCGAGCCGGCGATGCCGCTGATGCGCTCGATGGTCTGGCTGATCGCCCTGATGGCGGCGACCGATTCCTCGGTCGCAAGCTGCATGCTGGCGATCTGGTTCGAGATCTCGTCGGTCGCCTTGGCGGTCTGGCCGGCGAGCGTCTTGACCTCCTGAGCCACGACCGCAAAGCCGCGGCCGGCATCGCCGGCACGCGCGGCTTCGATGGTGGCGTTCAGCGCCAGGAGGTTGGTCTGCTCGGCGATCGAGGTGATCAGCTTGACGACGTCGCCGATGCGCGTGCCCGCCTCGGAGAGCTGCGCGATGCGCTGGTCGGTGACCTCGGCCTGCCTCACCGCCTCGGCGGAGATCTCGTTCGATTCCTGCACTCTCCGGGTGATCTCGGAGATCGACTGGCTCAGCTCGTCGGAGGCTGACGCCGCCGAACGCACGTGCTCGGAGGCGTCCTCGGACGCCCCGGCCGACTGTGCGGACAGATCGGCGGTCGAGCGTGCGGTGTCGGTCAATTGCCGCGCCACCCGCTCGAACTCGCCTGACGACGTCAGCACCTTGTCGAGGATGCCGCCGACGCTGCCGCGGAACTGCTCGACGAAGTTGCGCAGGTCGGCCTTGCGCTGCTCGACTGCGGCAGCCGAAGCCGCCGCCTGCTCGCTGCGCATGCGGGCGCGCTCCAGCGAATTGCTCTTGAACACCGCGACGGTGCGGGCGATCTCGCCGATCTCGTCGGCGCGATCCTCGCAATCGATCTCGACATCGCTCTGGCCGTTCGCCAGCGCCGTGAGCGAGCGCGTGACCGAGGTCAGCGGCCGGGTGACCCGGCGGACGATCAGCAGGGTGAGGATTAGAACCAGCAGCGCGGCGAACCCGGCGGCGGCGGCCATGCTCGAGATCGCCTGGGTCAGCATGCTCTCGAACTGGGCCATCGGGATGCCGACGTAGAGAATGCCGGCGACCTTGCCGGTCGCGTCCGCGACCGGGAAATAGGCGGTCATGAAGGACTTGCCGAACAGAACGGCCGGGCCCTTGTAGGCCTCGCCACGGCGCAAGCCGGCCTGCGCCGGATGATCGGCGGCAAGCTGGGTGCCGACGGCGCGGTCGCCATTCTCCTTCTTCACATTGGTCGAGCGACGGACGAACTGCCCGCTCGCCTCGTCGAACACGAACAGGGTTGCGTTGCCCCCGACATAGGACACCGCGCGGTCGACGATGGCGTGATCCCTAAATTCGGGCATCTTGGGGATCTCGGCGCGCGCGACCGCGCCATCCCGCACAGTGATCTTGGCGTCGGGCACGATCTCGGCAAAGGCCAGCGCCAGCGTGCGCAGATTGACCTCGATGTCGCGCAGCGCGCGGTCATTGAAGGCGTTGGTCAGCGACCAATAGCCGGCGCCAACCACGAGCGCCGTGTTTACGGCGATCAGCAGCACGGCGCACAGGACGGCCTTGGTGCCAAGTTTGAACTGCGGCAGGAACTTCGCCGTCGAAAGGCTGGACATGAATGGAATGACCCCCGTAATTCCTGCATAATCGTGCAAGGGGCTTACGGCCGCATTAACGGCGGTTCACGCCGCCCCATGCTTTACAAATTGTAAACGAGGACGCCCTGACCACACCAAGCGCGCCGCCTATCGTCGTCTGGTTCCGCGATGACCTCCGCCTGTCCGATCACCCCGCCCTCCATGCCGCCGCCAAGACCGGTGCGCTGGTGGTTTGCCTCTACGTACTCGACGACACAGCCGGCCGGGCACCCGGCGGCGCGGCGCGCTGGTGGCTGGCACAGTCGCTGCGGGCGCTCGGCGCCGAGATCGCAGCGCGGGGCGGATCGCTGATCCTGCGCAAGGGGCCCGCAGCCAAGGTGATCCCCGAAGTGGCGCGCGAAAGCGGCGCCCGTGCCGTCTATTGGAACGGGATCGCGCAAGCGCCGCATCAGGCAGTTGAGAGGCAGCTCGAAGCGACACTGGCAAAGCTCGGCGTGGAGTCGCAAAGCTTCCCCGGAGACTTGATCGCCCCACCTTCGGCGATCCGCAACAAAGAAGGCCGGGGCCTGCGCGTGTTCACGCCGTTCTGGCGGCGCGTGCTGTCGCTCGGCGATCCGCCAAAACCCCTCCCCGCGCCGAAGCAGCTGCGCCCGGGTCCAAAGATCGTGAGCGACAGGCTGGAGAGCTGGCAGCTCGCGCCGACCAAGCCCGATTGGGCGGGCGGCCTGCGCGAGCGCTGGACGCCGGGCGAAGCCTCGGCCCGCGCGCGCCTGCGCGACTTCCTCAAGACGATCGCGCGCGGCTATGCCGGCGACCGCGACCGCCCGGACCGGGTGGGCACGTCAGGCCTGTCGCCGCATTTGCGGTTCGGCGAGCTCAGCCCGCGGCAGGTCTGGCACGCCGCGCGCTTCGCCGCGGCCGAGGATGCGGCGCTCGGGCCCGGCATCGAGAAGTTCCTGAGCGAGCTCGGCTGGCGCGAATTCTGCCGCCACCTCCTCCACGACCACCCCGACCTCGCCACCGAAAACCTGCAAACGAACTTCGACGGCTTCCCCTGGAAGCGCGACACCAAGGCGCTCGCCGCCTGGCAGCGGGGCCGCACCGGCTACCCGATCGTCGATGCCGGCCTGCGCGAGCTCTGGCACACCGGCGTGATGCACAACCGGGTACGGATGGTGGCGGCGTCCTTCCTGGTCAAGCACCTCCTGATCGACTGGCGCGATGGCGAGGCCTGGTTCTGGGACACGCTGGTCGATGCGGATGCCGGCAGTAATCCCGCCAACTGGCAGTGGGTCGCGGGCTGCGGCGCCGATGCTGCGCCCTATTTCCGCGTGTTCAATCCGCAGCTGCAGGGCGAGAAGTTCGATCCCGATGGAACCTATGTCCGGCGCTGGGTGCCGGAGCTGCAAGGACTGCCGGCGAAGCTGATCCACCAGCCCTGGCAGGCGACGCCGATCGAGCTGGCGAGCGCCGGCGTCACGCTCGGCAAGACCTATCCGCAGCCGATCGTCGATCACGCCCGGGGACGCGAGCGCGCGCTCTCCGCCTACGCAAAGATCCGCAAAGGTTGAGGGTTGCTTTGACACAATTTTGAAACCCGCTATCGTCATCGCTCCATACAAACCGTGGGGGACGATATGGACGACGATAAGCCGATCACCGAACAGGCAATGGAGACGATCACCACCGCCGTGGATGCGACCAAGGACGCCGCAGTCACGGCCGTCAAGAAGGTCAGGAAAGCCGCCAAGAAGGTCGCGAAGAAAGTAGCGCCGAAGAAGGCCGCAAAGAAGTCGTCGAAAAAGGCGGCCAAGAAGACCGCGAAGAAGGCCGTGAAGAAATCCGCGAAGAAGGCCGCCAAGAAGAAAAAGAAGGCCAAGAAGGCCAAGCGCTGATCGCGCTCCCGAGAGCAGACACGAACAAGCCTTCGGGTGCGGACGCGCCCCCGGAGGCTTCTCCCCGCAATAGCCTATCCTCGCCGCTTGGCTGCGCGCCGCCCCGGATGATGGACCCCTCGCGGGTCGCGAAATTCGCTGCGATGGCCGCGCCGGTCCTCCTTGGCAAAGCGCCGCCGTTTCTCGGGCGAGCCGAACTGCTTGATCACCCGCCTGCCGTTGACCTTCTTGATGACGTAGCCGCCCTCGGTCATCGAGAACGGCTCCTTCAGCGTTCCCTTGTGGTCGAACTTGGTGCCGCGCGGATGCTCGAACGGCTCGAACCAGGACGGATAGACGAAGTTCGACATCTCGAAGCCGCCGACGAAGAAGGAGTCCTCCTCCACGGCGTCGCAGACCTCGTAGGCGTATTGCGTGTTCCTATTCTTGTCGGCCCAGAGATTGGCCATGGGGTCGAGCACCATCTCGAACAGCTCGTGCGAGGCCGCGACGCTGACGGGCTCCTCGCCCAGCGCCTTGACGAAGATCTTCGAGATCGGCTGGCCGCGATGCGTCAGCTCATGGCGCCCGAGCAGCCCCTCATGCGAGGCGTCGTCAAAATAGACGAGCTGCCAATCGGTGGGCTTCGGCCTTTTCGTGACATAAAGGTCGACCGGATAGCCCCACACCGGCAGGAAATGCTTGTCGTAACATTTCTGGAGCGCCGCGGTGAGCTGGCTCATCATGCGGCCGCTGATCGTTTCCTCCGCGTAGTTGATGCAGGCAATCCGGACCGGCTTCAGGGACCGGCCGAGCAGCGCACGTCTCGCCTTCTTCATGGAGGTCACCGCGTGAAAGGGAAGCTGAAATGCGGCCAGCCTAACACGGCGCGCCGCGCACGTCAGGGATGTATGCCGTCGCCTCGCCCCGTCAGCCTAGACGCGCCGGTTGACCACGAACACCGCGGCCGCGCACATCGCCATGCCGGCAATCGCCATCGCATCGAGCTTCTCGTCGAACAGTGCGTAAGCCATCAGCGCGGTCACGGCGGGCACGAGATAGAACAGGCTCGCGACCGACGTCGCCGCGGCGTGGCGGATCAGCCAGTACAACAGCCCGATCGATCCGATCGAGAGCGCTACAGTGAGCCAGGCGAGCGCGAGCACGAACTCCCGCGTCCAGTGCACCACGCGATCCTCGAACAGGAAGGCGCCGGTCGCGAAGAAGACGGTGACGGCCACATATTGCACGAGATTGCCGGCGCGCCAGTCGATGTGGTTGCAGTAGCGACGCTGATAGAGCGTGCCGAGCGTGATGCTGATCAGCGAGACCACCGAGGCAAGCCAGCCGAGCCCGGCTTCGCCGGTCATGGGGCGGTTGTGCAGGATCAGCACCACGCCGCCGAGGCCGAGCACGAGCCCCGCCCATTGCACCGGCGTCACCTTCTCGCCCAGCCAGCGGTTGGCGATGGTCGAGGTCAGGATCGGCTGCAGGCCCGGAATCAGTGCGGAGAGCCCGGCCGGAATCGAATGGGCGATCGCGATCGCGGTGCCGCCGAGATAGAAGCCATGGACGAGGATGCCGGCAACCGCGCTGTGCGCGATGCCAATACGGTCGGGCCATTTTGGCCGCGCAATGCCTGCGATGATCGCCATCAGGCCGACCACGATCGCCATGCGGATGGCGAGATAGGTCAAGGGATCGGCGTTACTGATGACGTATTTGGTGCCGATGAATCCGGTGCTCCAGAGCAGGACGAACAGGATCGGCGCGGCGCGGGCGGTCAGGGCTTCTTGATTATGGTTCATTGCCGCCCTCATTGCCCCATGGGGGCCGATGCGGCAATGCGAATTTCTCGCCTAGCGATGCTGCGCTGCGACGAGCGGCAGCGGCTCGGATCAGCCGCTCACCATTCTTCCGGACAGGGGTCGATGATCTTCCAAAGCTCGACGCCGTTCTTGATCTTCTTCATGTCGGTGGTGAGTCCGCCATTGCGGCGGATCCAGTCCTTCACCGTGTCAGGATAGTAGGACATCAGGTCGGACGTCCCTTCCGAGCTGGTGACCTTGATGCCGAAAGTGAAGGCCTTGTCGTAATAGGCCTGATGGAAGCCGAGGCTGGCGCGCGGCGTCACGCAGATCTTGTTCATCGGCACGATGCCGAGCACGAGCGTGCAGGCCGAATTGCAGATGCCGTCGATGATGACGCGCTCGCCCTTCTCGCGGACACGCTTGTACTTGGCCTTGTACTCCTCGACATAGCCGCCATGGTCGCGGGTAATGTGCAGCTCGGCCCGCGCCGGCGTGGCGGCGGCGAGGCAGAGCAACAGCAGGCTCAAAAGCGTGATGCGCATGGCGGCGGACGACGAAAGCCTTCAGGAATGGGACCGGCCTCGAAGGACCCCCAAAGGGCCGGCAACAGGATTCTAACCGAATTCTCTTTGGTCATACTTGTGTGGGGAATTCGTTAAGCATCCCGAAAAGGCCAAAAATGGGCAGGGTCCGGCCGCACTTCCGGCAATTCTGTCACACCCACCCGGGAATCGGCGGGACTGGCCCCGTTTTCCGGCCGCCGGACAGGTGTCCTGGCGGCTTGAAATGGCTATAACCGGACGACCTATTCGCGCGGGTTCCGGAGAATCGAGATGAGCAAGTTGAAGCTTGTAGCCGCGGTTGCTGCCCTGTCGGCCGCAATCCTAGCCCCTGGTCTCGCGGAGGCGCGGGCACATCACCGGTACCACCGCTCCTACGTCAACCCGCTGCCCTACCCGATCAGCTATCTGCACAATTACGGCCCCGGCATCACCCCCGGCACCTTCGCCTATTACGACGGCCCCTCGACCAACCGCTGCTACCAGAGCGCGGCCGCCTATGTCGGCCAGGACCGCCGCCGGCACCCCTGCTTCTGAAGGGGCGCCGGCGCGTCCGCTGCGGGCGTCCCTATCTGGCGGCGCCCGACAGCAGCAATTGCTTCTCGATCTCGTAGACCGGCAGCTTGACGAGGTCCTTGCTCACCTCGCCCTGAAGCGCCTTGCGCACGACGTCCGAATAATCGGCGCGGATCATGCCGAGCGCACGCGGTGAGGCCACCATGGTCAGGGCCGACGTCTCGCCCGAGCTGACCGCGGCGTCGAGCCGGCTGGCCAGGCCGCGTAGGAAGGCGCGCTCGGCCTCATCGTGCCAATCGGTCTGCTCGACCGAGCTGCGCGCACCGCCGGCTGCGCCATGCAATCGGCCCGGCGCATCGCTCCCTTGTGCGCTCGTCGGGGGATTGGGCTGCTCGTGCACCTCCCTGGTGTGCAGGTTCGGAAACATCTCGTCGCCGAGGTTTTCCAGAATGAGCGCCTTGCGCCCGTCGCACACGACCAGCCAGTCACCCTTGTCGATTCTCATCTTGTCCATTGCACAGCTCCAAGCAAACGGTGGGCCCCGGACCGATGCGGACGACCGGCCGAACGCGCTCTTCGTATTCCGCGAAGGACGGCCCACGGCGACAAGACTAGGGTCTGTACCTAAATAGCGCCACGTGATTCTCTTGCCTACGTGTTGATTCGGGGGCGAGAGAATGCGCGCTGGTTTGTTTTGGCTGAACGACAGGCAATGGGCGCGTATCGAACCGCATCTGCCGAGGGGACTGACGGGGCCGGATCGGGACGACGACCGACGCATCGTCAGCGGCATCATTCACATGCTGCAATCGGGTGCACGATGGCGTGATTGTCCACGTGAATACGGCCCTTACACGACGATCTACAATCGCTTCAATCGCTGGGCCAAGCGAGGACGATGGTGCGCAATCTTCGAAGCGCTGGCCAAGCCTGGCGAAGACGGCGTCGTACTGTCGCTCGACTCGACCTCGATTAAAGCTCACCGGTGTGCCTCCGGCGGAAAAGGGGGGAGCACAATCAAGCAATCGGCCGCTCGCGCGGAGGCCGCACGACAAAAATCCATGCGCTGAGCGATCCGCTCTGCCGGCCGGTCGTCCTGCATCTGACTCCAGGCCAGGATGCCGATATCGCTGCGGCTCCCGATGTCCTGGCGCTCGCGCCACCCATGAGCGTGCTCCTCGCCGACAAAGGGTATGATGGCGACAAGCTTCGCGGCGAAATCATTCGTCGTGGCGCCAAGCCCGTAATCCCCAATAAATCTAACCGTGTCGTCATCCATCGCTTCAACAAACGCGCCTACAAAGGACGAAATGTCATCGAACGCTGCTTTTGCAGGCTCAAGGACTTCCGGCGCATCGCCACGCGATATGACAAGCTCGCCCGTAATTTTTTGGCCGCTGTTCATCTCGCCGCTCTCGTCGCATATTGGCTCAATTGAGTCTGGACCCTAGTACCCACTTTTCTTGGAACGTGAGTCGTGATTCAAGGTCGGGATGATACCCGAAGCAAGAGAAGTCCACCTTTCGAGGAAAGATCGCAAGGTGCTTGAGGCGTGCTGTCGCTCACCGGTGACGTTGCAGCGCGATTTGAAGCGGGCGCGGATAGTTCTGTTGGCGGCGGATGGGCGCAGCACCCGGTCGATCGCCAAGGAAGTTGGGGTCCAGCCGCGGATTGTCAGCCTTTGGCGGCATCGCTATGCCGACCATGGCCTTGAAGGGCTGCAAGACAAGCCGCGGCCTGGCAAGCAGCCGATCTATACGAAGACGACCGACAAGCGGATTCTGAAGCTGCTGGATAAGCCGCCACCGCAAGGGTTTGCGCGCTGGACCGGCCCCTGCTGGCCGAGGCGCTGGGCGATGTCGATGTCCAATATGTCTGGCGGTTCCTGCGCAGCCACAAGATTGACCTGGTGGCTCGCAAGCCAAAGCCGCCGATGTTGTCGGCCTCTATGTCGCGCCGCCGGCGAAGGCCATTGTGCTGTGCGTGGACGAGAAGCCCTCGATCCAGGCTTTGGAGCGAGCGCAGGGTTATCTGAAGTTGCCCAATGGCCGCGCCTTGACCGGCCAAAGCCACGATTACAAGCGGCATGGCACCACAACATTGTTTGCGGCGCTCGAAGTCGCCACCGGAAAGATCATCGCGACCCATTCAAAACGCCGGCGCCGCGTCGAGTTTCTCGATTTCATGAACAGCGTCACCGCGGCTTTTCCGAACCGCAAGCTTCACGTCATCCTCGACAACCTCAACACCCATAAAAAGAACGAGGACTGGCTCAAGGCCCACCCCAACGTGCAATTTCATTTCACGCCGACAAGTGCGTCATGGCTCAATCAGGTCGAAGTATGGTTTTCCATCTTGCAGGGGCAGTCGCTCAGCGGCACCTCCTTCACGAGCCTCAAGCAGCTTCAGGAACACATCGATGCCTACGTCAACGCATACAACGACAGAGCCGAGCCCTTCGTCTGGACCAAGAAAAAGGTCCGTCAACGCCGTTTCAAAGGCCGCCGTATCACTCAGCTCTGATTCCGGGTACTAGGGAGGATGCACCGAAGATGAATTGCGCAGGATCAAGGTTGGTGGCGATGTCCCGCGATGCGGCCGCGAGGCAAGCACGACATGGCCAGAAGCGCGGAGCTGGAGTAATCTGGCAGAGCTGGGATCAGACCCGCGGCGGAGCAACTGAAGATTTGTTCATCAGCATTACATTTCGGTTCCGCCACAATTTGATCAGAACAACTTCGATATCCTGCATCGCGTAAGCGGAGGAAGACATTATGAATCTGAAGATTGGCCTCGTCGCCGCGTCCCTGTTCGGTGCCCTCGCGGCATCGCCGGCGGCGTCCGCCATGCCCATCGCGCCTGCACCTGCGGTCCCGCAGGTCTCCGACGTCGAGCAGGTCCGCATGGTCTGCGATGCTTGGGGGCGCTGTTTCTGGCGTCCGAACTATTATGGATATTACGGCCCGCGGCCGTACTACGGCCCCCGATATTATGGACCGCCGCGCTACTACGGCGGCTACGGCCCGCGCTATTATGGTTACGGCTATCGCCGCTGGTAACATTCGAAGGGGCCCTCGGGGCCCCTTCGCTTTTGCAAGATCGCGGATGGTCCACGCGCGCCTGTTCGGCCGGTCTGGAGCAATTCCAAAACTGATCTAGATCAAAGAGAAAAATTCGCCGCGCCGACATTCTGCGACGATGGCCGACCTGATTGTTTTTCGATGCCCCCAGACGGGCATGAATGTGCAGACGCATCTGGAGAAGCAGCAGATACCGGAGGGACGGAGCTTCGAGTCCTTCGTCTGCCCCGCCTGCACGCGCATCCATTTCATCGACCTCGCCTCCGGCCAACCGATGAACCGGGAACGTTGACGGTGACAATGATCTGACGGACGCCTTGGCATGATGTCCGCAATACTACGGCCCGGAATCCGGTTTACTGAAGCGCGATGTTTCGCCATTGATGGCGATGTACCGACGTTCATTTTATTGTCACATTGCAGCAGCCGGCCAGACGCATGTTCGACGCCTTCGCCCCGTCCTCCGCGCTTCAACTGATCGACTTTGCCGATGTCGATGCCTTTCGGCCGATCGAGTCGATGGAGGACGCTCGAAGCATTCCGCTCGACGTCCCGAACTTCGCGGCCGCTCGCGCCGTCGTCTCTCTGCCGGCGTGCCGCATCATCGTGATGAGATCGTTCGCGCGCATCCTCGACACCGCCTATCGCATGCCGGGCGGGATGGTGATCCTGTCGATGACCGACGACCTTCTGGTCAATTCCAAGGGAATGGATCTCGACGCGCGCTTCTTCGTTGCGCTCCGCGGCAACGACGAATGCCATTTCGTCGAACCCCGCACGAACTATCATGCGATGATCATCTTCTCTCCAGGCCTGAAAGACCGGGGCTGGTTCGATCATGCCGACGATTTGCGGGCCTATGTCGCGAACCGGCCGGCCCTGCTGCACACACGGCAACTCCTGCTCGACATCCTGCGAACCGCGTCGGTGCAGCCGCTCCTGTTCGAGACCACCGAGGCCGCCGCCCATCTCCAGGAAGGCCTGCTGCTCGCGCTCGACGATTTGTTTCGGATCGACGCGCGACCGGAGCGGAGCACCTCGGTCCAGGGCGGGCGGTCGGCCAAGCTCGTGCAGTGGATCGACGAATACGTCGCGGCCTATCCGACCGCTCCGATCTATACGGCCGACCTCGCCGGCGAGTTCGGCGTCTCGATTCGGACGCTCGGCGGCGCAGTCAGCAAGGTGCGCGGCATGAGCCTGCACCAGTACATCCGCCTGAAGAGACTGTGGGCGACACGCGCCCGGCTGCTGAAAGGCGGCGGCGCCACCGTCGCCACCTGCGCACGTGCCCAGGGTTTCCATCACATGGGCGAGTTTGCCGCGGCCTACCGTGCGACCTTCCACGAGGCGCCCTCGGACACGCTGGCGCGGGGCCGGCAGATCGGACTTCCGGCAAGCTGACAACGCACGCCGTGCGACGCTGACCGGCATTGGCGCCAGTTCGGAACATATCCGGAACATCAAGACTGGCGCGCTCGGAAGGATTCGAACCTCCGACCCTCGGAATCGAAATCCGATGCTCTATCCAGCTGAGCTACGAGCGCCCCGGCCCGTACATCGGGCCGCAACCGAGAAGCGCCGGACCGTTGCTGGCGAACCAGCGTACCGGCGGCGTTCGGACGCGTTCGAATTAGCAGAGAGGCTGGCCAATAAAAAGCCCTTCCCGTCTCGTTTCGAGACGGGTCAGAGGCGCTCTCACCAGGTCGTGTTGAAGAGGGCGAAATGCGGCTGCTGGGCCACCATCATCGGCCGGCCGTATTGTGGCCCACCAAACTGTGGCCCACCATAATGCTGCGGCGCCGGATGCGCCCTTGCGATCTTGCGCTTGGGCTGAGCCCGGGCCGGCGAAGCCGCCGGTATCTCCGCCTGGGCCTGGGCCGTCTTCCTGGCTGCAGCGGCATCGGCCTTCGAGCCCGGCGTAAACTGGGCGAAGGTCTCGCGGACCCGCGCCTTGGCCGACATCTCGGCGAGCTCCGCCGACGTGCTGTCCTGCACCGGCGGCTGAGGCGCAACGACGGCAGCAGTCTTGACCGCAGGCGGGGCAATCGTCGGCTGGGTGGTGTCGAGCACGACGCGCTCAGGCAGGTGCCGATCGGACCGGATCCGGATCAACGGCTGGTCATTGTTTGCGGTCGCGACGACTGGCGTCACGGGCGAGGCCGGCACAACGAAGTTCACCGCAAACAGCAGTGCGAGCAACGCTCCGCCGACAAACATGAAATACCGAAAGATGGGCATTGGCCGCGCTCCGCCCCCCGCAATCCCCGCGTGGGCACTCCGCCTTAACAGGCGATACTATAATTGGTTCCTGGCCCAGCCCTTTGGTTCAAATGGCAACCCCAGGTTTTTCTGCCAAGGCCCGGTAAGGGTAACTTTTCCGCTACCCGAAAATGCCGCCCTTTACGCGCGACGGGCTGCAACCAGCGAACACTTCGCCTGATCGGCATTGACGTTGACGTAGCCGACAGGGATGCGCGCAAAGGTCTTGCGGCTCTTCATGCTGACTGTGTCGGCCAGAACGCGGCTGCGGTCGGTGAGATGACTGCCGTCGCGCCGTGCGAACGCGCAAACGATCGCCAAATCCGTTACGGCATAGTCATTGTCATTTCGCAGCGTGAACGTCACCAGCGCCTTCGAGCCAAGGCCGCCGCGGCGCCAGGTCTGGGAGGAAATCCTGAGACGGTCGAGTTCTGCCGCAGCCTGGGCTTCGGACCCCGGCGTGACCGCAACTGCCGCATCGCCCGAAGGCGCCATCTCGACGGATGCCAACTCCGGCTTCACCGGTTCAGCGCTGTTGCCTTTGGAGAGCGGCAGCAGCATCCAGACGCCGCAGCCCACGATGATGGCGGCCAGCAGCCACAGAATGCTTCGGCCAAATGATACGCTCGCGACCGTCACGACCCGCGCCGTGCGCTCACCAATGGCGGCGAAGCGTCCCAACCCGACCCGCTCAAGCCCTGCCCTCATGGCTGTATCACCGATCGTGGCCGCAGAAGGTTCGACGGCGGACTGGGCCACTGCTTACCTTAATCCGGGAGACGAACTAAGGTTCCCGCGCTTCAAGCGAGTCGGCAAGGACGGTGGCGATCACCGGCTGGGGTCGCTAACATGCGCCGCAATATCGAAAGACCCTGTTGGGAGAACATGAAATGCCAATCGCCGTCACCTGGGATCACGTCCACCTGCGCAGCCCCGATCCGGAGGCCACGGCGACCTGGCTGCGGGACATCCTCGGTGGCGAGATCGTGCGCGCGCCCGGACGGATCGACGTGAACCTCGGCGGTGCCAGGATCTTCATCGCCCCGCTCGAGGGCGACAACGCCGTCAGCCCGCCGCCGCCGCATCCGCACCAGGGCCTCGATCATTTCAGACTCACGGTGAAGGACATCGACGCCGTCGCGGCCGAGATCAAGGCCTAGGGCGTCACGTTCACGCGTGAGCCGACGACGATCCGGCCCGGCGTACGCATCTGCTTCATCCGTGGCCCCGAAGGAATTTCCGTCGAGCTGCTCGAGCGCGACAAGAAATACACCTGACGCGGCGCACGCCACATCGGCCATCAGCGAGACCAGGCGGCGTGCCGCTTGGCGCAGCTAAGTCATGCTGCCGGGCATGAAGCAGCGGATGGTGACGCCCATATAGCCGTAGATCGGCCACACCATGGTACGCCCGACCCGGTTCGGCTCCGAGATCACGGCCTCCTCAGGCACGTCGACCCAGACGAGTTCCTGCATCTGGCCCTCAAGCGCGTAGCCATAGCGCGGGACGCGGACACGATAGTGCCCGTCCTTGCTGTCCCAGTCGGTGTCCGAGAGCGCCGAGCCGTCGGCATCGGAGCAGCACGGCCCCTTGCCGCTTCGCAGGCCGTCGAACCAGGCCTTCAAATCCGCATTGGTGTTGACGAACTGGCCGCGGTCACGGGCGTGCCCGAAGGGGGCTGCTAGCGCGATCAAGGCCGAGGCGCATGCCAGCTTCGTCACGCTTCGCCAGCGTACCGCGCTGCCTATCCGCCGTCGTTCGCTTTTGCAATTCGTGGGACGCGCACTGTACAGACGCGGCTGATCGCCGCCGGAATCGATCCAGTTGCTCACGTTTGTCTTGCTCCAGCACCCCGCGGCCAGTGCAACAATGGTTATGCATTTCGCGGGCCAACTTGATTCGCAACGACGGGCCTCGCCTCATGATGAGACCGTCATAACCGCGTCACAAACAAGCCGGGACAACTACGGCTCGCGGCCGCCGGCTATCGTGGCCGGCCGGCAAACTGCCGCGTTGCGCGAGGGGATGTGCTTTGGCATAAAAGCTCTACCGGTTACGCCATTGGGCGATGGCGGCCGGCCTGCGGGACGTTATGAAGAACGGCCTCTATTCGATCCACGTGAACCTGCTCGATGGTCGAGCGGGCAAGGGCAGCGGCGTGATTCTTTTCCGCGACGGCAAGATCCTTGGCGGCGATGCCTACCTCTATTACACCGGCAGCTACGTGGTGAAGGATGATCACTCCTTCAAAGGCGAGGTGCTGGTGCAGCGGCACACCTCACCGCGGGGCGACGACAATCCGCTGTTCGGCGGACCGGCGCCGGTCGGCATCGGCGTCAGTGGGACCTACACGGACACGCGCGCGGAGATGACGGGAACGGCGCTCGTCGGCAAGGCCAGCCTGATTTTCGGCGCTACTTTGCACAAGCTCGCCGAAGTCGACTAGCTATTCCGCAGCCTGCTCGAGCGGCGCCGTGCGCGGCAGGATGATCTGGATGCGCGTGCCCCCGCCCGGCTCGGAATCGAGATCGAGCCGGCCGCCGAGCCGGTTGGTGACGATGCTGTAGACGATGTGCAGCCCGAGTCCGGTGCCGCCCTGGTCGCGCCGCGTCGTGAAGAACGGATCAAAGGCGCGGCGGCGGACGTCGAGCGACATGCCGCAGCCGTTGTCGGAGAAGATGATCTCGACATTGTCCTTGCCGGACTCGCGCACCTGGATGTCGATGATCCCCGGACGCCCGTCGGGAAAGGCGTGCGCCACCGAATTGAGAAACAGGTTGGTCAGCACCTGCCCGTACGGGCCCGGATAGCTGTTCATGGTCAGGTTGGGCTGGCAATCGACGTTGAGCGTCAGGTTGTGTTTGCGCAGGCCCGGCCGCAGGCTCATCACCACCTGCTCGGTGAGGTCGCCGAGATCGAAGCTGCGCTGGTCCGAATAGTTGCGGTCGGCCGCGACCTGCTTGAACGACTGGATCAGCTCGGCAGCGCGATTGAGATTGGAGACGAGCTGCGAGGATGCGTCGCGGCTGGTGTTGAGGAACTCGTTGAGCGTCGAGCGGCGGAGCTCGCCGCGCTCGACCTCGGACGTGAACATCGCGGTCTTGCGCTCCAGCGCGGAGGCGACCGTCAGGCTGATGCCGACGGGATTGTTGACCTCGTGAGCGACGCCGGCGACCAGCCGTCCGAGCGCGGCGAGCTTCTCCGCCTCGATCAGCGAGGCCTGGGTCTCGCGCAGATTGCGCAGCGCGGTCTCCGCCGATTCCTTGGCTTTGCGCATCTCCTGCTCGCCGCGCTTGCGCTCGCCGATGTCGAGCGCCACCGTGACGATCCGCTCGATCTCGCCCTCGGCATCGAGCAGCGGCAGCTTGTTGACAAGCCATTGGCGCATGTTGCCGGAGGCGTCCTTGTACTCCTCCTCGTAGAAGCCGAGCCCCTTACGGAGCCTCAGCACGCGCTTGTCGTTCTCGTCGGTCTTGGCCGCGCCGTAACGCGACATCAGGTCCGCGGTGGTGCGACCGAGCGCATCGCCGGGCTCGATGCCGAAGATGCCGGCCATATAGCGGTTCATCAGCACATAGCGCAGGTCGCGGTCCTTGACGTTGATGACCGCGGGCACGGTATCGATGACCTGCTGGAGCAGGCGCCGGCCTTCGGCGATGGCGTCTTCCGCCCGCTTCTGGTCGGTGATGTCGCGCAGCGTGCCCTCGTAGCGGATGATCTTGCCCTGCTCGTCCCGCACGCCGGTCGCACTGTCGGAAAGCCAGAGGATGTCGCCGCTGCGCTGGCGCACCTGGTACTCGAACTCGCGCACCATGCCGTCGCGATGCATCAGCCGCTGATACTCGACGCGCGCCTCGGGGTGGACGTAGATCGTGTGGGCGATGTCGTTGATGCTGTCGATGAGGTGCTGCGGGCTGTCATAGCCCATCATCCGCGCCAGCGCCGGATTGGCGTTGAGGAGGTCGCCGGCCGGCGTCGTCACATAGATGCCGTCGACCGAGCCCTCGAACAGTTTCCGGTAGCTCTCTTCGGCGAGGCGCTGCTCGGTGAGCGCGCGCACCGCCGCCTCGCGCGCGGTGTCGGCTTCTTCCAGCGCGCGGCGGAACACTTCGGCGGCGCGTGCGATGTCGCCGATCTCGTTGTCGACGTCGGCGGACGGGATCGAAGTGTCTTTCTGGCCGGCCGCGAGCGCGCGAATCGATCGTGCGATCTGGGCCAGCGGACGTACCGTCCGCCGCACCACGAAGCCGGCCGCGAGGATGCCGATCAGCACGCCGATGCTGCCGAGCACGATGCTCTGCCACCGCGCCTCCGTGAGCGTGCGGGCAAAATCGCGCGACAGCACATGGCCGCGCCTTGCGCTGACCTCGCGCAGCAATTCGGTGACGCGGCCGATCAGCCGGCCCTCGGTGCCCAGCACCTCGCGGTCGATGTCGGCGATCTGCCGCTCCCGGACGGCGACCGCCATGATCGCCTCGGCGTAATCATTCACGGCCGTCCGGAGCTTTGCGTCGGCGATGTCCATCGTCCGCATGTTCTGCGCGGCCTGCTCGGCCGCGGAGGGATTACGCGCGAGCAGCCCGAGCGCGATCCGGCTCTGCGCCTCGGATAGGCGCGAGGCGAGCTCGCGGTCCGCGGTGCCGGAGACCGCCGCGTCGAACTGGTCGCGCAGCGGCGGCAGGCCGGCAAGCAGCTGGGCGCGGCGGTCGATCAGGGTGGAGATCCGCTCGAGGCCGTTGCGATAGGTCGCAAGGCGCTCGGTGACCCCGTCGATCATGTCCTGCTGCTCGGGCGCGAGCTCGATACGGGTCTTCTTCAGGATGTCGCTGAGCGTCGAGGCCGCCTCGCCCACCTGCTTGAACTGGATGCCGGCGCCGGGGTCGGTGACGAAGTCGCGCGCAGCAAGGCGCAATTCGTTCATGCGGCGGTCGATGTCCTCGGCAAGGTCGCCGACGCTCTGGAGCCGCTGCAATTCGGCGAAGGTCGTGTCGATGTGCCGGATCGCGATCACGCTCGCCGTCGAGGTGACGATGATCACCGCCAGCACCAGGATGAAGCTTCCGAACGTAAGCTGGCCGATGGACAGCGAGAAGATTCGCTTTTTCTCGGGGGGCGGCGTCAAGTCGGCGGACATTGGTGCGTTGAGGGACCGGGCTGTTGGAAGCCCAATATACGACGTATTGCACGCCCGGGGGAACCTGCCTCCCGCCTCGGAATATCCTTAATATCGTGGTTCTCGGCCCGTCCTCCGCGCCGGCTTTATGACGTTTTGACGCTCGCCTGCCGCCAGGCCGGGATCGTCATGGCGGCAACGCCGAGGACGACGCAGGCCAGCCCGATCCAGGCGGTCCGGCTCAGGGTTTCGCCGAGGAAGGCGACACTGATGGCGACCCCGATCGGCACGCGCAGATAAGCCTGCGCGGTGATCCCGACCGAGCCCAGGGTCTGGATCAGGCGGAAATAGATCGCGAACGCCGCCGCGGTCGAGAACACCGCGAGCGCGAGCAGCGCCAGCACGGAACTCAGCGACGGCGATAGCGTCCAGGGCTGCTCGACAACCAGCGAGGCCGGGATCAGGACGGCCGCGCCCGCCAGCAGCGAGCCGGCGGCGGGCGCCATCGGGTCGAGGCCCATGAAGCTGCGGCCGAAGATCGCGGCGCAGGCGTAGCAGATGGTGGCAGCGACGATCGCGGCCTCCGCAATGATGCCGCTGCCGATGTCGTGGACGGTATCGACGCCGACAATCAGGAGGATGCCGGCCATGCCGGCGACCACGCCGAACAGCTTTCGCGGTGTCGTCGCCTCGTGGCGGGTCACGACCGCCGTAAGCAGGAAGGTGAAGATCGGCCCGGCCGAGTTGAGGATGGTGGCGAGCGCGGCATCGACATGGCGTTCGCCCCAAGCGATCAGCGTCCAGGGGATGACGCTATTGAGCACGGCCTGGAACGCGAAGCGCTGCCAGGTCGCGGCATCCGTCGGCATTTTGATGCCGCGCGCCCGCATGACGATGAGCAGCAGCAGGCCGGCGATCGCGGTGCGCGCCGCGATCAGCGTAATCGGCGGAATGGTGGCGACGCCGAGCTTGATGAAGGTGTAGGAGCCGCCCCACAGCGTTGCGAGCGCGACGAGCAGCGCCAGCTCGACGGCGATGTTGGTGTCCTGCCGGTTGTCCATTGTGCGCTCCGTCCATTCCGCGATGGACGGAACCTAGCGCGCCCGCAAGCGCCAATACTTCGCTGCGTGTCGAAGTGTATCAGCCGACCGCGCCGACCTCGAACACCTCGCCGTCATAGCCGGCCTCGCGGGGGATGCGGAGCTGGCGGCCGGTCTCGGTCTTGGTCATGACCGGCATCACCGTGACGATGGACATGCCGCGGGCGTGCTCCAGCGCGGCATCCACGCTGCCCTGCTTGGCAAGCCGGATCAGGTTGCGCGTGGTCGGGAACGGCAGCTTGAAGCGGCCGCTCTCCCCGCCCTCCACCGCCTCGCGCGGCGACACCCAGATCGAGTCGGTCGACTCGCGGCCGTCATGCGCGCCGAGCTGGTCCGGGGGCGCCGCGGCCAGGAAGAACCAGGTGTCGAACCGCTTCGGCATGCCCTCGGGCGTGATCCAGTGTGCGTAGGGCACCAGCGTGTCGAGCGCGAGCTGGAGGCCGTTGTCGGCGAGGATGCTGAGGAACGAGATCTTGTGCTCGTTGAGCGCGACGCGATGCTTGTCGGCGAGTTCGCCGGCACGCCTGGCATCGACCGGCGTGCCCGTGTCCTTCGACCGCGCCAGCAGGATGCCGCTCTCTTCAAAGGTTTCGCGGATCGCGGCAATACGAAAGCCGCGGTCCGATTCACTCAGGCCCTCGCCGCCCGAATACAGGTCGGCGCGGGCGACGATCTCGTTGTCGCCGGCATCGACACTGCCGCCGGGAAACACCAGCGCGCCCGAGTTGAACTCGATCTGATGATGGCGGACCATCATGAAGACTTCCACCTCCTCCGTTCCATCACGGAGCAGAAGGATCGTCGACGCCGGGCGTGATGCTGATGTCTCGGCCATTTACCTAACCTGCAGCGCTGGATTGCGGGCCAAGATTGGCGCGCTTGTCGACGCGGGCAACGCGCGCGAGCAGATACTCGACCTCCGCCTTCGCCGTCGCCGTGATGGTCGCGCCCGGCTTGCGCTGCGCGCTGGAGGCGATGATACCGCGCTTCTGCAGCACGTGTTTGCGCACCGCAAGGCCGGCCCCCGGCTGCTGCTCGTAACGGATCAGCGGCAGATGCGCGTCGAACAGATCATGCGCCGCATCGCGCTTGCCGGCCTTGGAGAGGTTCACGACGTCGATCAGAAGTTCGGGAAAAGCATAGCCGGTCATGGCGCCGTCAGCGCCGCGCTCCATCTCGAAATCCAGGAACGTGCCGCCATTGCCGCAGAGGATCGAGAGCGGGCGAAGCGAGCCGTCTTTCTGGAAGTTGCGCAGCGTCGTGATCTTCTCCAGGCCCGGCCAGTCCTCGTGCTTGAGCATCACGCAGTTCGGATTGTCCATGACGATCTTGCGGATCACCGCCGGCGTGAACACCACCTGCAGGGTCAGCGGATAGTCCTGGAGCACCCACGGCACGCCGGGGCCGATGGCTTCCGCCGCCTGCTTGAAATAGCCGACGATCTGGTCGTCGGTGCGAAGCGAGGGCGGCGGCGCGATCATCACGCCGGCCGCGCCTGCATCCATCGAGGCCTTCGCCAGCGAACGCATGGTGGCAAAGCCCGGCGCGGAGACGCCGACGATCACCTGCATCTTCTTGGCGCGCTTGACGAAGCGAACCGCGACCTGCTCGGCCTCGGCGGCATCGAGCTTCGGCGCCTCACCGAGGATGCCCAGCACCGTGACGCCATCGCAGCCGACCTCCTCGTAGAAATCCGTCAGGCGGTCGATCGAGCGCTCGTCGATCCGGCCGTCGTCGTGGAACGGCGTCGGCGCGATTGCGAAGGTGCCCTTGGCGTCGGCGGTCAGTTTCATCAGTCTCTCTCTTTCTCTGTCATTCCGGGGCGCGCGCAGCGCGAACCCGGAATCTCGAGGTTCCGGGTTCGGCTCTTCGAGCCGCCCCGGAACGACAACAACGGCTAAAACCGCCGCGCCCCCATCTTGATCTGCTCCTCGGAGAAGAAGATCTCCTTGGCATGATCGGCGATGTCCTGAGCATTCCAGCCCGAGTGCGGCGGTTTCCAGCCTTCCATTTCCATCATCCGCATTTCGCGCACGCCGCGGGGCCCGGACACGCCCAGCACCTTGCCGGTCTGGTCGCCCGACAAGTCGCTGACCATGTATAGCACGGCCGGCGCGATGCCGTCCGGCCCCAGCGCCGCCGAGGGGTTCTCCTTATAGCGGGGCAGGTCTGCGGTCATGCGGGTCAGGGCGCCCGGGGCCAGCGTCCAGATCCGGATGTTGTACTTGCGGCCCTCGATCGCCAGCACGTTGGACAGGCCCCAGATGCCGCCCTTGGCCGCGCCGTAATTGGTCTGCCCGAAATTGCCGATCAGCCCTGATGTCGAGGAGGTGTTGACGATGACGCCGCCACCGTTTTCCCGCATCCAGCGAAACACCGGCATGGTGCAACAAAAGGTACCCTTCAGGTGCACCTTGATGACCTTGTCCCAGTCGGATTCAGAGGCCTTGGCAAAGGTCTGGTCGCGCAAGATGCCGGCATTGTTGACGAGGATGTCGGCGCGGCCGAAATGCTTGATGGCGTCGTCGAACACCGACTGGCCGCCCTCCATGGTGGAGATGTCGGCGCCGTTGGCGACCGCCTTGCCGCCTTCCGCCTTGATCGCGTCCACCACAAGCTGCGCCATCGACTTGTCGGCGCCGGAGCCGTCGCGGGGGCCACCGAGGTCGTTGACGACGACGGATGCCCCTTCCCGCGCGAACAGTTTCGCGTAGGCCTCACCGAGCCCGCCGCCCGCACCGGTGATCAGCGCGACCTTGCCGTCGAGTAGTCCCATGGTGGCTTCTCCCTGTTTTATTATTGTCATTCCGGGGCAGCGCGCAGCGCTGAACCCGGAATCCGGAGATTGTAGCTCGAGATTCCGGGTTCGCGCTTCGCGCGCCCCGGAATGACGGAGGCAGCTAACCCAGCACCGTCTTGCCGTTCTTGATCACGGTGACGCCGCGCGACTTCACCTTGGCTTCGAACGAGATCGTGTTGCCGTCCTTCCAGAGGTCCATGGTCACGGTCTCGCCGGGATAGACCGGGGATGAGAACCGCGCGACGTGCTGGCGGAAGGCGGAGGCGTCGTAATCGGCATAAGTCTGGAGCACGCCGCGGCAGGTGATGCCGTAGGTGCACATGCCGTGCAGGATCGGGCGCGGGAAGCCGGCCTTCTTCGCAAACTCAGGATCTGAATGCAGCGGGTTGCGGTCGCCGCAGAGCCGATAGACCAGCGCCTGGTCGGGACGCGTGACGATGTCGATCGTCTTGTCGGGCGCGCGCGCCGGGATCTTGTGCGGATCGGGCTGGGTCAGGTTCGGCCCGCCAAAGCCGCCGTCGCCGCGAGCGAAGCGCGAAGCGACCAGCGTCGCCAGCTTCTCGCCCTTCCCGTTCTTCAGCACGGTCTGGTGGCTGATCACCACACCCTTGTCCTTGCCCTTGTCGTAGACCTCGAGCACGGAGGAATCGGCGGTGATGTTCGCGGCCACCGGCAGCGGCTGGTGAAAGGTGATGTCGCGCTCGCCATCGACCACCATCACGCGGTTGAGGTTCATCTCGCCCGGCCCCGAGCCCCACGCCGCGACGGAAGCAAAGGTCGGCACCACCTTCAGCGGCCGCGGCGTGAACGTGCCCTCGTTGACGAAGGCGAGTTCGTTCTCGTCCATCGGATCGGCACCGAGCCCGATGCCGTAGGCGTAGAGCATCACCTCGCGATCGGTGTAGGCGTATTTCTGGCCGATGTTCTTCAGGCCTTTGAGTTCTTCATATCTGGCGGACATTTTTTGGTTTCCTCCCGGCATTCTTAGCGAGCAGCGGCGCTCGTTAATGTGCCCTCTCCCCTTGTGGGAGAGGGCCACGAGAACCGTGCGGTAAACTCGTTTGGGTGAGGGGTTAGCTCCGCATCGAAAGTCTTTCCGCGGAGCGATACCCCTCATCCGGCGCTTCGCGCCACCTTCCCCCACAAGGGGGGAAGGAAGAATTCGTAGGATGGGTAGAGCGCCTCAGGCCGGCGTGAAGAACGGCAGCGGTGCGCCGTCGGTCGGCTTGAACACCACTCTCACCTTCTGGCCGATCTTCAGCTTCTCGAGATCGCAATCGACGAAATTGGTCTGCACCGAGGGGCCTTCCTTCAGCGTGACGTAGCCGATGGCGTAAGGGCCGGTCGGCGACTTCCGCATCAAGCTCCAGGTGTAGATCGTGCCCTCGCCCGAAGCCTCCTCCCACACCGTCTTGTCGGAGTAGCAGAACGGGCAGATCGAGCGCGGGAAGTAGTGCGCTTCGCCGCACGCGGTGCAGCGCTTGATCATGAACTTGCCCTGCTTGGCTGCGTCCCAAAACGCGGCGGTCTCGGGGTTCGTCACCGGGGCCGGATACTTTTTCGCTTCACTCATCACACGCGCTCCAGAATGGCCGTCGAGGCGGCGTGGCGAACGCCCAGAAGGCCGCCGGTGCCGTGGGCGATGGCGAGGTCGCAATTCTTGACCTGCACCTTCGGATGCGCTTCGCCGCGCAGCTGCCTGACGGCCTCGATGATCTTGGTCATGCCGCCGCGGTTGACGGGATGGTTGCTGCAGAGGCCGCCGCCGTCGGTGTTGAACGGCAGCTTGCCGACGCCCGAGATCAGATTGCCGTCGGCGACGAATTTTCCGCCCTCGCCCTTCTTGCAGAAGCCGAGGTCCTCGAGCTGCATCAAGACGGTGATGGTGAAGCTGTCGTAGATCGAGGCGTATTTGATGTCCTTCGGCGTGATGCCGGCTTCCTCGAACGCGCGCGGGCCGGACCAGATGCCCGCGGAGTATGTGAGATCGAGATCCTTGCCGCCGCGCGGTCCCTTCATCGCCTCGCCATGGCCGATCAGCTTGACCAGCGGCTTCTTCAGGCTCCTGGCGATCTCGGGCGTGGTCACGATCAGCGCGCCGCCGCCGTCGGAGACGACGCAGCAATCCATGCGATGCAAGGGATCGGAGATCATCGGCGAGTTCAAGACGTCCTCGACCGTGACGACGTCCTTGAGCATTGCATGCGGATTGTATTGCGCGTGGTGCGAGGCCGCGACCTTGATCCAGGCGAGCTGCTCGCTGGTGGTGCCATAGTCGTGCATGTGGCGCATGGCACACATGCCATAGGCATTATGCGTAGTCGCGCCGTAAGCGGACTCGAAATCGGCTTCCGCGCCGGCCGCGCGCGGCGGCATCACGCCGGTGCGCGGTTTCCCGGCGAGCGTGATCAGCGCGATCGAGCACTTGCCCGCCGCGATGGCTTCAGCGGCATGGCCGAGATGGATGATGTAGGAACAGCCGCCGGTCTCTGTGGAATCAACGTGGCGGAGCTTCTTGGTGTTCAGGCCGAGATAATCGACCATCGGCCAAGCGCCGCCGGGTGCGTCGCCCGCGCAGAAATAGCCGTCGACATCGTCCTTGCTGAGCCCGGCATCCTCGATCGCACCCTTGGCGACCTCGGCGTGGAGCTGGGCGGTGGATTTGTCCGGCGCATGCCGGGTCGGGTGTTCGTAGATCCCGGCAATGTAGGCCTTGCCCTTGATGGTCAAAACAGAGGTCTCCGCTCGCGTTTCTTATTGCCCCGTTTTTCTGAACCGCACTGGCCCGGTTGGCAAGCGCGGAAATATTCCGTCGGGCGAGAGGGCAGCGGGTTGGCGCAAGTGGGCGATATTGCCCCGCCGTCGATCACAGCCCCGTCAATGGTGGATCTCTAGAACAATGATCGGCATCGGCGCCGTGCCGCTCCAAGCGGTCGCGACGTAGCAGTAACTGTCAGGATAGTCGTCGAGACTGAAGCAATCAGCGTCCCGGGCTATCAGCCGCCCCTTCACCTCGGTCTTCCAGAACGAAAAGCGGTCGGCGGCCGATATCCATCGCAACGGCTTTCCAACGTCCGCGACCACGAAACTCGCACCGTCCCACAGAAGCAGCTCGATCTCAGCCGCGCCCACTCTTTGGTCAGGCCGGACATCCAACAGACCTTCGCTGTTCCAAAGCTCGGTAAGCGGCAGGCACGTCACGATGCGCCAAGCAAAATCCATATTCAACCACAGGTCCATTTCAGCGCGGACAGCCTCACGTCGCTGCTCCAGCCAGGCAGAATCCTAAAGGTGTTTTGCCCGACGGCACAAGCGATTTTCGTTTTATCGAAAGAACCCGTTGTACGAAAACAACCCCATGCACAGTAGAACGACGATTGATATCAAACAGGAAATCGCGAGGGGGATCTGCCTAACCCAACCGACGTCCCTCTCCTGCGATCAAGCCGCGCTCGGACGCGCGCGATAGCGGAACGCGGTCACCGCGGCCAGGATCAGGCCGAAGACGAGAAAGACCGCGCCGCCCTTCACGCCAAAACTGTTCTGGTATTGGGCTTCGGCTGCGTCATCGACGATCAAAGGCCGCGCATCCAGCCTGCCTGAGAGATAGCGGATCCTGGTCTGCCTGACCGTCTGGACGCCGTTCCGCGTGATCTGCCGCCAGAAGGCAGGGCTGATGTGGGTCGGCCCGTAGCTTTGCTGTTGTCCGCTCTTGTCGGTCCACGCCAGGGTAACGAGATAGCTCGGCGCGTCGCCGGCTTTGTTCACTTCACCGTAGGCACGCGTAATATCGGCGGTGGCCTCATCGCCGTGGTCGAGGATCTCCTTCAACGTGCTTTGCTCGAAATAGGAGGTCACCAGCATGTAGCCGCCGAACGGAAGCATTACGGCGGTCAAGATCCCGAGGATGAAAGGAAAGGGCCGCCGCGATCCGGCGGCGATTGCGGCGCTTCCCGGCCCGCTTCGACGCGCCGACCATGCCTGCCATCCGATCACGAGCACCAGGATCACGGCGCAGATACCTGCTCCCGCCGCCATAAATCTGGACGTGGACCGGATATGGCTCAGATGATCGTCGATATCCTCGACGATCACCGGAAGCGATGAATCATCGTCAACAGCCTGAATGGGGACCGTCAGGAGCTTGAGCTGATTGCCAACCGTGATGCGCGCCGCATAGGCGGCGCTGACCGCGATGCCCTTGCGCTCGCGCTGAACGCCGTCCTTTCCGATCCATTGCAATCCGATCGACAGATTTTCGTCGACATAGCGGGGCCAGAACCCGTCGAACACGAACGGGAATCGCGTCGAGACGACTTCAGCGGACGTGATCTTGCCCGTGGTGCCGTAGCCATCACGCATGACACGTTCGATATCATGCTGATTCCAGTACATCCCCAACGTCGCCAATACACCAACAGCGACCAGTAAAATCAAGACACCGCGCAATGACATCGATCGTCGCTCCGCATAGCGCACGACCGCATCACCCGCCGCGCGCCACTATCGCAAGTTGCTGATATCGCGCGGTCACAACCCTTGTCAAACGTAGGTCTTGTAGGGTGGGCAAAGCGAAGTGTGCCCACCTCTTGTGACTCAATCCTGGTGAGTTGGTGGGCACGGCGCTTCGCGCCTTTGCCCACCCTACGGGACTTGCCCTACTCCGCCGCGATCTGCCGTGGCGCGGGCGGCGGGCTCGCCAAGTCCGCGGCGAGCTGGGCGTAGCGGGCCTTGGCGTCAGCGACGGCCTTCTCCTTCACCGGGCCGTAGCCGCGGATGCGGTCGGGCAGCGAGAGCAACTCCACCGCGGTGTCGATCGTGAGCGGCGACAACAGGCCGAGCACGGTGGCGACGTCCTTTTCGTAGCCCACGATCAAGTCGCGCTCGAGCTTGCGGTCGGCGCTGCGGCCGAAGATGTCGAGCGGGGTGCCGCGCAGGAACTTGAACTTCGCCAGCACGAGGAAGACCTTCAGCATCCACGGGCCGAAGGCGCGCTTCTTCGGGCGGCCCAGGGCATCGACGCCGGACGCCAGGATCGGCGGCGCGAGATTGAAGCTGAACTTGAAATCGCCCTCGAACTGGTCGCGGAGCTGCTGCTCGAAGGCGCCGTCGGTGAAGAGGCGCGCGACTTCGTATTCGTCCTTGTAGGCCAGCAGCTTGGCGTAGTTCACCGCGACCGCGCGCGGCAGCGCGTCGTCATAACCGCCTTGCCTCGCGGCATCGCGAACCTGATCGACCAGCTTGCGATAGCGTTTTGCCAGGCGGCCGTTCTGATAGGCGGTCAGATGCTTGGCGCGATGCTCGACGATCTCGTCGAGCGTCATCGCATCCAGCGTCTTGGGTGCGACAACCTCGCCCGTTCCCTTCAGCATGCCCGCAAGACGCTCGGGATCGGCGACCGCGAGGCGACCGAGGCGGAAGGCTTCCTTGTTCATCTTGATCGCGACGCCATTGACCTCGATCGCCTGCTCGATCGACTCGGCCGCCAGCGGGAAGAGCCCCTTCTGATAGGCGTAGCCCATCATCATCATGTTGGTAGCGATGCTGTCACCGAGCAGCTGCTCGGCGGGCTTGGTGAAGTCGAAGAAGACGGAGTCCTTGTGCAGTGCCGTCTCCAGCAATCCGTTCAGCTTGCGCGTCTGGAAGTTGAAGTCGCGGTTGAGGACGAAGTCGGCGGTGGGAATGACGTGGCTGTTGATGATGCCGCGGGTGCGGCTGCTGTCGCAGAGCGAGATGGTGTCCTTGGCGACCGCGACCACCTCGTCGGCAGCGAGGACGAGATCGGCCGTGCCGGTGACGATGCGCGAGCACGTTACCTCAGCCGGATGATCGGACAGGCGGACATGGCTCAGCACCGCCCCGCCCTTCTGCGCGAGGCCCGACATGTCGAGGATCATCGAGGCCTTGCCCTCGATGTGGGCGGCCATGCCGAGCAGCGCGCCGATGGTGAGCACGCCGGTGCCGCCGACACCGCCGACGGCGATGTTGTAGGGCTTGTCGAGCGTCGGGCGCGAGGCCGGCTCGGGCAGCGCGCCGATCTCTTCAAGCTCGGCCGGCGCACGGTGGCGCGGCGCGCCGCCGTCGACGGTGACGAAGGACGGGCAGAAGCCCTTCACGCAGGAATAGTCCTTGTTGCAGGACGACTGGTTGATGGCGCGCTTGCGGCCGAACTCGGTCTCCAGCGGCTCGACCGAGATGCAGTTCGACTGCACCGAGCAGTCGCCGCAGCCTTCGCAGACGGCCGGGTTGATCATGACACGACGCGCCGGATCCTCCATCAGGCCGCGCTTGCGGCGGCGGCGCTTTTCGGCGGCGCAGGTCTGCACGAACACGATCGCCGAGGTGCCCTTGTACTCGCGGCACATCTTCATGACGTTGTCGAGTTCGTCGCGGTGATACTTCTTCACGCCGGGCGCGATGGTGTCGGCGGGATAGGTGTCGGGCGCCTCCGAGACCAGATAGATCTCGCGGATGCCCTCGGCGTGGAGCTGGAAGGTGATCTGCTGCGGCGAGAGATCGCCGTCATGGCGCTGGCCGCCGGTCATGGCCACCGCGTCGTTGTAGAGGATCTTGTAGGTGATGTTGGTCTTGGAGGCGACCGCCTGACGGATGGCGAGCAGACCGGAGTGGAAATAGGTGCCGTCGCCGAGGTTGGCGAAGATGTGGTTCTCGTTGGTGAAGGGCGCGATGCCGACCCACGGCACGCCCTCGCCGCCCATATGCGTGAACGTCTCGGTCGAACGGTCCATCCACAGCGCCATGAAGTGACAGCCGATGCCGGCAAGCGCGCGGCTACCTTCGGGGACCTTGGTCGAGGTGTTGTGGGGACAGCCGGAGCAGAAATACGGGGTGCGGGAGACAGGCGCGGTCGCCTGCATCTGGGTGGCCTGGCGGCCGTTGAACCAGTCGGCCTTGACGCGGAGCATCTCCGCGATCTCTGGGTTGAGATTAAGTCGGAGAAGGCGCTCGGTGATCGAGGTCGCAAGCGAGGCGACGCTGAGCTCGGCGGCAAAGGTCAGGAAGCGCTTGTCGTGCTCGTCCATCTTGCCGACGATGCGCGGGCGGACGTCGTCGCGCCAGTTGAACAGCTCCTGCTTGACCTGGTTCTCGACGATCTCGCGCCGCTCTTCGATGATGAAAATCTCTTCGAGCCCGACCGCGAACTGGCGCACGCCTTCCGGCTCCAGCGGCCAGGGCATGCCGATCTTGTAGAGACGGAGACCGATCTTGGCGGCGACCTCCTCGGTGACCCCGAGCTCGCGCAGCGCCTGCCGCACGTCCTCATAGCTCTTGCCTGAGGCCATGATGCCGAAGCGCGCGTTCGGCGAATCCATGGTGACGCGGTTGACCCTGTTGGCGCGCGCGAAGGCGATCGCGGCAAAGCCCTTGTAGTCCTGGAGGCGGCGGTCCTGCTCGAAGCGGTCGTCGGGCCAGCGCAGATTGAGGCCGCCGGGCGGCAGCTCGAAATCGGGCGGGATGATGAAGGGCTTCATCTCGTCGGTGAGGTCGATCTCGGCGGTGGTCTCCACCGTCTCCGTGATCACCTTCATGCCGACCCAGCAGCCCGAGTAGCGCGACATCGCGATCCCGAGCAGGCCCATCTCGATCATCTCGTGGATGCTGGACGGGTAGAGATACGGCATCAGCGCCGACATGAAGGCGTGGTCGGACTGATGCGGGACGGTCGAGGATTTTGCGCCGTGGTCGTCGCCGGCCAGACACAGCACACCGCCGTTCTTGGCCGAGCCCGCGGCATTGCCGTGGCGGAACACGTCGCCGCAGCGATCGACGCCGGGGCCCTTGCCGTACCAGATGCCGACCACACCGTCATACTTGGCGCCGGGCGAGAGATTGAGCTGCTGCGAGCCCCAGACGGCGGTCGCGGCCAGGTCCTCGTTCACGCCGGGCTGGAACTTGATGTTGTACTGCTCGAGATGCTTTCGCGCCGCAAAGAGCTGCTGGTCGTAGCCGCCGAGCGGCGAGCCGCGATAGCCGGAGATGAAGCCCGCGGTGTTGAGGCCATTGGCGCGGTCGCGCCGGATCTGGGCCATGGGCAGGCGAACCAGGGCCTGGATGCCCGTGGTGAAGACGTGTCCGGTGTCCTGGGTGTATTTTTGATCGAGACTGATCGGACCCTGGTTGATTCCCATGCTGTCCTCTTTCCACGCCCTGTTCAGGTCTTTGTCACTCAACGTCGCTTAAGCCGTTGCCTGCCCGTTGTTTTTAGCTAGGGCGCGCCGACCATCTCCGCCACTCTATGTCGGATATTTAACGCTCCGCACCACAAATCTGGACCAAAGCGAGCGCCAGGTAAAAATCGCAATTTCGTGGCTGCAAAGGCATCAGGCATTTTCAATTTGTGTCACCATACCCCCGCCGTCGCGAAATGAATTCATGCCCCCGTCACGCAGGCGACGTCGATTGGTCGCAGGAAAGGCTCTCGATGCGGACGATTCTGGCTGGCCTGGCTGTGGGTTTGGCGTTGTGCAGTGCGGTTGCAGGCGCGGCCCTCGCCGCCGAACCGTCGCCGGAGCTGATCGCCTATGGCAAGACGCTGGTCGAGGCCGGCGACTGCGCGGGCTGCCACACCGCCGATCCGGCCAAGCCGTTCGCGGGCGGAAAGCGCATCGACACGCCCTTCGGCGCGATCTATGCGCCGAACCTGACGCCCGACCGAGACACCGGCATCGGCGCCTGGGCGGATGCCGATTTCACCCGCGCCCTCCGCTATGGCGTCGCGCCCGACGGCTCGAACTACTATCCGGCCTTCCCCTATCCCTACTTCACGAAGATGACGAAGGACGACACGCTGGCGATCCGGGCCTATCTCGGCACGCTCGCGCCCGTCGTGAGCCGCAACAAGCCGCCGGAGTTGCGCTGGCCGTTCGGTTACCGCGGCCTGATGCGGATCTGGAATGCCATGTATTTCAAGCCCGGCCTGTTCGAGCCGGACCAGAGCCAGAGCGCGGCGTGGAATCGCGGCGGCTATCTCGTCACCGGGCTCGGCCATTGCGGCGCCTGCCATACGCCGAAGAACTATTTTAGCGCGGACAAGCAGGCGCAGGCATTCGCCGGCAACGAGATCGGCGGCTGGTACGCCCCAAGGCTCGATGGCGCGCCGCGCACCGGGCTGAAGTCGTGGAGCGTGGAGGACATCGCCGAATATCTGCAGAGCGGCCGCAATGCCAAGAGCCATGCCGACGGGCTGATGGCGGAGGTGGTGGTCAACTCGACCTCGAAGATGAGCGACGCCGATGCGCGCGCGATCGCGGTCTACCTGAAGGGCCTGCCGCCGGCGCGGCGCGAGACGATCGTGACGCCGCCTGACGAAGCCGAGATGAAGGCCGGCCAGGCGGTCTATGCCAAGCTCTGCATCGCCTGCCACGAAGCCGATGGCACGGGAGCGCCGCGCATCTATCCGCCGCTGCCCGCCAACGCGCTGCTGCAATCGGTCAATCCGTCCTCGACGTTGCGCATCATCCTCGACGGCGCTCGCACCCTGACCACGCCGCGCGCGCCCAACACCGGCGAGATGCCGGCCTATGCCAAGCAATTGTCCGACGGGGAGATCGCGGCGGTGACGAACTACATCCGCAATTCCTGGGGCAATTCGGGCCCGCTGGTGACGCCGGCGCAGGTGGCCAAGGCGCGGAAGCAACCGTAGCCAGCTCTCTCTCCCGTCATTGCGAGCGCAGCGAAGCAATCCAGAGTCCCTCCGCGGAAAGATCCTGGATTGCTTCGCGAGGTGGATGGAGCTACCGCTCATCCTCCTTGAACACGAATTTCGGCATCTCCCATTTGTAGCGCACCGCGAGCAGGCGGAAGCTGATGCCGAGGATGAAGGTCAGGATCGTCCAGAGCTCGGCGTTGAGATTGAGGCCGAAGGCCGTCGCGTAGAACAGCCCCGTCACCACGGAGACGCTGGCGTAGAGCTCGGAGCGAAACAAGAGCGGCACGTCGTTGCAGAGCACGTCGCGCAACACGCCGCCGGCGCAGCCCGTCACCATGCCCGAGACGATGACGATCGGCAGCGAGACATCCATCTGCCAGGCGATGTCGCAGCCGGTCATGGTGAAGACGACGAGGCCGATGGCATCGAGCACGATGAAGGCGAGCTGAAGCCGGTGCACGAGGCGCGCGAACAGGATGGTCAGCAGCGCTGCAGCGCCAGGGAGCACGAGATAGATCGGGTTCGCGACCCAGGCGAGCGGATAGTGGCCGAGAAACAGGTCGCGCAGCGTGCCGCCGCCGAGCGCGGTAATGCTGCCGAGCATGCAGACGCCGACATAGTCCATGCTGCGCCGCCCCGCAGCAAGCGCCGCGGTCATGCCCTGCGCCGTCAAGGCAACAAACGCCAGAAGATGCAGCACGCTATCGCTTGGCGGCAGGCTCCACATCGCTTTGTTCCCTTATTCGCCGTGGAACTTACGTCCGCTGTTCCAGGATGAACAAGGGGTCCATCCGGAATGAGCAGGTTCCCGATTCCCGACGCGGGGGCAACATGCGACGAAAGCATCAGAGGGGGCGGAACAGAATCTCGCATCTATGGGTTGTCCAGCCGCCATAATCGAGGAGACCCAATCGATGGCTGACGACCGTTTTCCCAACGATCCGTATCGCCCGAATCTCGCCGATGATGAGTATCTCCGTGCGGCGCGACGGGATGCCGACCTTCAGGTCGACCCCGAGCTGGGCGAAGGCCCCGCCTCCAGCGGCAAGGTCGCACTGTTTGCCGTGGCTGTCGCCCTGGTGCTGGGCGCCGTGTTCTACGGCTTGAACAACACGACCACCGGCAACCAGGCGAGCAACGAGCCGGCGAAGCAGACGGCCCAGCAGGCTCCGCCGGCCAATCCAGCGGCGCCTCCCGGCATGCGCGACGTGACGCCGCGCAACAACACCGCGCCGGGCGTGACCACGGGTGCTGCGCCGAGCAAGCCGGCCGCGCCGGATCCGGCCGCACCGTCTAACGGCGGCAAGTCGCAGTAACTTCGCGAATGTCATCGCGTAATGCACAACTGTCGTCGCCCGGCTCGACCGGGCGATCCAGTACTCCGAGACGGTCGTGGTTGAATAGATAAACTGCGACGTACTGGATGCCCCGCCTGCGCGGGGCATGACACCGAGAGGATAAGAAAGCGGCGGGATCTCACATCCCGCCGCCTTTCGTTTGGCTCTAGCTGAACATCTTGTTGAGCTCGCCGCCGGGATAGCCGCTGCCGAGCTCGGTGAAGGTCCCCTTCTCGGCCATCTCCTTTGCCGCGCGCATGAAGCCGCCCCACGCGGCGCGGGCGAGCGAGCCGCCGACGCTGATCCGGCGCACGCCGAGATCTTCGGCCTCCTGCAAGGACAAGCCGGAACCGCCGATCAAGAGGTTGAACGGCTTCGGTGCGACAGCCTTGACCACCGCGGCGATGTCCTCGCGGCTCTTCAGGCCCGGCGCGTAGAGGCAGTCGGCGCCGGCATCCGCGTAGGCGCTCAGCCGGTCGATGACGAGCTTGAGGTCGGTCACGCCCCACAGATAGGCCTCGCAGCGGCCGACCAGCAGCGTGCCGCTGTCGCCGATCGCCTTGCGCGAGGCCATGATGCGCTCGACCGCGAGCGCGCGATCGTAGAGCGGCCTGTCCTTGTCGCCGGTGGAATCCTCGATCGACAGGCCGGCGACGCCGGTACGCACACAGCGCTCGACATTGTCAGCGACCTTGTCCGGCTCGACCGCAAAGCCGCCCTCGAAATCCGCATTCACGGGAATGTCGACCGCCGAGCTCAATGCTGCCAGATGCTGACAGACGTCCTCGACGGTGACGTGGTTGTCGGCCTTGCCGATGGTCCACGCAAAGCCCGCGCTCGATGACGCAATCGCCTTGAAACCGAGATGCTGCAACGCCTTGGCGCTGCCGACATCGACCGGATTGGGCAGAATGAAGCAGCCGCTCTCGTGCACCTTCCTGAAGGTCGCGCGCTTGTCCGCGGTCGTCACGTGCATGTTTCTCTCCCTTGTTGGCCGCGCAGACATAGGCACGCATTCAGGGCAGCGCCAGTGCGCGCCCGAACGCGCTAGTGCGCATCGTGCACGGCGCGACTGTCCTTCGGCGCCTCGTCGCGATCGTTCATGCCGTAGTCCCTGATGACGCTGGCGATGCGCAGATGATAGTCGGCAAAGATCTGTGCCCTGCCCTTGGCCTGGGTGCGCCGGTGCTCCATCGTATTGCGCCAGGCCTGCACGGCTGCCTCATCCCGCCAGAACGACACCGACAGGATCTTGCCTTTCTCGGTCAGGCTCTCGAAACGCTCGACCGAGATGAAGCCGTCGATGGTTTGCAGGATCGGCTTCAGATCGGCTGCAAGGTCGAAATAGGTCTGGCGATGCTCGGGCTTGGGCCAGACCTCGAAGATCACGGCGATCATGGGCGTCTTCTGCTGACGGTGTCGTGGCCTACAATACCACCTTGCGCAGGAAGGTGCGCTCTTCGGCGAGGATGAACTTGTGTTCCTCGGCGAAATGAAAGTTCGCCATGCCTTCCGCATCCTGGCGCAGCCGGGCGCGGTAGGCCTCGTAGGCGGCCAGGCTCTCGAAGGTGATCAGTGCGAAGGCGATGTTGTTGGTACCCTCGTGCGGCATGAAATAGCCGATCAGGTCGCCGCCGCATTTCGGAATGATAGTGAGCCAGCGCTTCGAGTATTCCTCGAACGGCGCGCGCTTGAACGGATCGAGCTGGTAGCGGATGAAGACGGTGACGGACATGTAAGGCTCCTGTGTTTCCACCTCGTCATTGCGAGCGCAGCGAAGCAATCCAGGAATCTCTCCGCGGAGACAGCCTGGATTGCTTCGTCGCCAGTGCAAAATTGCTTCGCAATTTTGTCACGGGCTCCTCGCAATGACGACTTGGTGAGAGCCTACGCGCTTGCCCGACCGCAATGCTTCGGCTACCATCGAAGCATGAAATCAGGACCCGACATCGCCATGGTCGCTTCGCTGGTCGGCGACCCCGCCCGCGCCAACATGCTCACGGCGCTGATGAACGGACGCGCGCTGACCGCGAGCGAGCTCGCGCAGGAGGCCGGCATCACGCCGCAGACGGCGAGCTCGCACCTTTCGAAGCTCGAGGCCGGCGGGCTGGTCGAGCCGGAGAAGCAGGGCCGGCACCGCTACTACCGCCTCACCGACGACGACGTCGCCGGCGTGCTCGAAGGGCTTGCGGGCCTCGCCGCGCGCACCGGCCACATGCGCGTGCGCACGGGACCGAAGGATCCGGCGCTGCGGCGCGCGCGCATCTGCTACGATCATCTCGCCGGCGATCTCGGCGTGCAGATGCTCGACACCATGCGCGAGCGAAACCTGGTCAGGCAGAAGAAACAGGACATCGAGCTGACCGCCGAGGGCGAACGCTTCCTCGCCAAACATTTGCAGATCTCGCCCGACATGCTCGCCCATCCGCGCCGGCCGGTGTGCAAGGCCTGCCTGGACTGGAGCGAGCGGCGCCACCATCTCGCCGGCACGCTGGGCGCCACCATGATGCAGCGCTTCACCGAGCTGAAATGGGCCGCGCGCGACGCCACGCCCGGCAGCCGCGTGGTGAATTTCACCCGCACCGGCGAGAAACAGTTTGCCGCGCTGTTCGGGAATGGGAAGGACTGATCACGCCGGAAGCGTGACGGCACACAATCGCGTGTTAGCTCTCACTCTCGTCATGGCCGGGCTTGACCCGGCTGTTCACAGGTTTACTGGCACCGTCATTCCGGGATGGTCCGAAGGACCAGGCCCGGAATCTCGAGATTCCGGGTTCGCGTCTTCGACGCGCCCCGGAATGACGTTCTGCAAAAGCCAGAGAGCCCAATGATCCGCTTCCTCCCGGCCGCGCTTGCCGCCGCCTTCCTCGCCGCCCCTCTTGCCGCATACGCCGTCGACACCACACCACGCGAGCCTTACGGCATCGCGCTCGAAGGCTTCGCCTATCCCTATCCCGTGCACCTGCTGCCTGTTGTCAACGACGGCGAGCAGCTCAGCATGGCCTACATGGACGTGGCGCCTCAGCAACCGAACGGCCGCACCGTGGTGCTGCTGCACGGGCGCAATTTCCCGTCGAGCTACTGGGCGCCCGTCATCAAGATGCTCAGCGAGGCCGGATTCCGCGTCGTGGTGCCGGACCAGATCGGCTTCGGCAAATCCTCCAAGCCGCAAGGCGAGCTGCATTTCGACACGCTGGCGCGCAACACCATCGCGCTGCTCGATCACCTCAAGATCGACAAGGCCGAGGTTGTCGCGCATTCGCTCGGCGGCATGCTGGGCGTGCGCATCGCCCGCGCTTATCCCGACAGGGTCGCCCACCTCGTGCTGACCGCGCCGATCGGGCTGGAGGACTACCGCCTCTACGTGCCGCCGACGCCGACCGAGAAGATGATCGAGAGCGAGGACAAGCTGACGGCCGAGGGCTATCGCAAGCAGCTCCAGACCAATTACGCGATCAAGCTGCCGCCGGATGCAATCACGCCGTTCATCGACGCCCGCTTCAACATCAAGGGCAGCCCCGACTATCCGCGCTGGCTGCGCGCCTTCGTGAGCTCCGGGCAGATGATCTATCGCGAGCCGGTCGCGCACGAGGTCGCGCTGATCACCGAGCCGACGCTGTTCATCATGGGCGCCGACGACCACAACGCACCGGGCCGGCCGAACGCACCGGAAGCGCTGCGCGCGAAGATGGGGCAGAACGCCGAGCTCGCGAAGGCGTTTGCTGCGAAGATGCCGAATGCGCGGGCCGAGGTGATTCCCGACACCGGCCATCTCGTCTTCCTGGAAGCGCCGGAGAAGTACCGGGAGCTGGTGCTCGGCTTTCTCGGCCGGTAGAGCGTTTTCGAGCAAAGTGGATACCGGTTCGCGTAGCGTCAAAACAAAGAACCTGGAGGCCCGTTTCGATTCCATCGGAACGGGCCGCTGGCGCCATTGCTGTCGCCCGAAGCCGTATGCGGACAACGTTCATGCCGCATTCAGGTCATGATTGGCAGGTTTGGATCGCGACGTGTCGGCACGTTTCTCCCCAGATTTAACGTGTCGAATCGTGTCTTTTGATTCATTGTGCGCCGCAAGCGCGCTGCCCAAACATTCTGTCCCGAGGACGAGAAGGAAGTTCAAATGAAATATCTCTTCGCCGCCGTCATGCTCGCCAGCGCTGTCGTCGGTTTCAGCGAAGCGGCCAGCGCCGCCGGCGGTTGCGGCCCGGGCTGGTATCGCGGCCCCTATGGCGGCTGCCGTCCGATGGCCGGGCGCCCGCCGGTTGTCGTCGTGGCGCCCCGCCCCGCGCCGGTCGTGGTCGTGCGTCCGCGCGTGTGCCCCTATGGCTTCCGCTGGTACGCCGGCCGTTGCCGGCCGTTCTGATCTCGTCCTTTCGCATCGCGAATGGCCGCGCGGCGACAGCCTGCGCGGCCATTTTCTTTTCAGCGCTCTGCAGCACATCGGCTTGCAGGAGCGCCGAATCAAAACGGGGATCGCGAACCGCGATCCCCGTCCAGGCCTCGACGGCCGGGCGCTTACCAGTGGCGGCGATGCCAGCGCCGGCGACGCCAGCCCCAGTGGCGGTGGCGCCAGCCCCAGTGATGGCCACGACCGTGCCAGTGCACCTGCTCGGGCTTGAGCTGCGCGGCTTCATCGCTGCTGGTGACCGCCGGATGAGCATCCGGATTGCCTTGCGGCATACGGGGATCACCGAGCGGCTGCGGCGCCAGCGGCGCGGCCTGCGCGGCGGCGGTGAACGCGGCAGCTCCCGCCGCGGCACCGAATGCAAGTTTCAAAAAATTGCGGCGTTCCATGACATCTTCCTCTCAGGCACGCGTTGATGATGCCGAGCAAGTGTCGGGCCTGCGATATGAACTGCGGCTGAATCGTCCGTTCAGATTCGTTGCAAAGGCGACAGGAACTACTTCGCAAATTCCTGCGCCAGCACCAGCGTCTCGCGCGCCCGTTTCACGTCGGGCCAGTCGCGGTTGAAATCGGCGACGAGCTTTTTCAGCGCGTCACCTCTAAGCATCGCCGCGAGCTTGGCCTCGTCGTCGAACTGATACATGGCCTGATGCAGGGAGGGATCGTCCAGGCTCAAGAACCGCCAGGCCTTGGCTACGCCGAACGCCGTCACCGCGTCGGGCAGGTGCGCGGTCTCGTACCATGTGTCGAAGGCGGCACGCTTGCTGGCGTCGGTGACGGTGGCGCGGACGACGAAGAAGGCGGATGGCATCGACTCTCTCCTGTTGTTTTGGGGCAAGACTAACCGCTCAAGTCGCCGGCGACAAAAAGAATTGACACCGGTGTCGGAACGCACGTCCCTCGCCCGTCCTATGCCTTGAGCAGCACTGGGAGACACCGCATGGCCGACCTCACCCTTACCACTTTCGACTGGGTTCCCGAGATGCCCAGGGGTTTCGTGCGCGACCTCCGTGTGCGCTGGGCTCTCGAAGAGGCCGCGTTACCGTACCGCGTCGCGAGCGTGCCGTTCGGCCCGCGGGACGCCGCGCATTTCGCGCACCAGCCCTTCGGCCAGGTGCCGTGGCTGACCGACGGCGACCTCTCGATCTTCGAGAGCGGCGCGATCCTGCTGCATCTGGGTGAGCTCAGCCCGGCATTGATGCCCACCGATCCGCGCGGCCGCAGCGACACGGTCGAATGGATGTTCGCGGCGCTCAATTCGGTGGAGATGCCGGCCCTGCCGTGGACGCTGTTCAAGTTCACCGGCAGTGACGATGGCTCACCTGCCGTGAAGTTCGTCGACGACTTCCTCAAGCTCCGCCTCAAGCACATGGAGCCGGTGCTCGCCGGCCGCGAATGGCTGGCGGGCTCCTTCTCCGTCGCCGACATCCTGATGTCGGACGTGCTGCGCGTCGTCGATCGCTTCGATGGGTTGGCGGCACATCCGGCTTGCCGCGACTACGTCGCGCGCGCCACGGGCCGCCCGGCCTTCGCCAAGGCCCGCGCCGACCAGATGGCGCATTTTGCTGCGGCGGATGAGGCACGCTAACGCAGACGGATTAGCGAAGCGCAATCCGCCAATGTCCGCCTCAACAAAATTGGTGGGTTACGCCCAGCGAACTGCGCTTCGCGCAGTCGCAAGGCTCACCCACCCTACGCGCTCAACCTGTTCCACCCTGGCTTCTAGTTCTGCGAACGCGTAAACGGGACAAACCGCACGAGGGCGACGGCGCGCGTCGTCGTCTTGCCAGGAGCGATTTTTTCGACGACCGTGAGCTGCTGGGTGCCGTAACCGGGGCCCACCGGCATGACGAGTCGGCCACCTACTTTAAGCTGCTCGATCAGCGGCGGCGGTGGCTCCCCGAGCGCGGCAGTCACGACGACTGCGTCAAAAGGACCACATTCGGGCCAGCCATCGTAGCCATCGCCAAGCCTGACGCTCACGTTGTCATACGCGAGGTCCCTTAGTGTTTTCGCGGCGGTCTCGGCCAATTGCGGGATGATCTCGATGCTGCAGACCTTTCGCGCGAGCTGCGCGAGGATGGCGGCCTGGTAGCCCGAACCGGTACCGACTTCGAGCACAACGTGATCGGGCGCGACCTCGGCCAACTGGGTCATCAAGGCCACAATGTACGGCTGCGATATGGTCTGGCCGAGGCCGATTGGTATCGGTCTATCGGCGTATGCGATAGAGCAAGATTGCTCAGGGATGAACAGGTGGCGTTTCGTTTGCGCCATGGCCTCAAGGACCTTCTCCGACAGGCCTTGCTGTCCCAAAACACCGGCAGCGGACCGGGCGTAGGCCCGGATGGCCTCGACCATGGCGGCGCGTTCGCGGACGCATTGTGCGTCCTGTGCGGTCGCTTCCCACGCGACGACACCCATGGCGACCACGAGCAGTGGCAAGACCTTCATGATCGTGCGCTCTCCAAGAGGGACACAATTCACGTCGACCGTTTGAGCGCTAACCCTGCGCGTAAGATCCGACCTCGCCCCGCATGCGAGGCGAGGTTTGCTTAAGCTCAGGTGCCCTCGAACTTGAACGACACGTTGAGTTTAGCGCGATAGGCCTCTACTTTTCCTTTGGCGTCCAGCTGAATATCGAGCTTGACGACCTCTGCGACACGAAGGTCACGAAGAGATTTTGCAGCCTGCTCGACCGCGTTGGCGGCGGCCTTTTCCCAGGAATCGTTGCTGGTGCCGATCAGTTCTATGACCTTGTAGACGCTCTCAGGCATGTCGTCCTCCCGTTCGGTATGAAGCAGGAAGCAGGTGCTCCCTGCCACAGTCGAGCCTAGCACGATATCGGCGCTGAAAGGACGCCACGATCGCAGGGCGCACCAAGGTCCATCGAGACTAGGCTTTGGCTCGGTCCTCGCAGTCCTCCCAAGATCCAGCGCGCCCGCGACGGCCATTGCCCCGACGACGGCAATCAGAATGCCTGGCAGCCGCTTGTTGCTCTCGAGCAGAAGGATCACCGTCAGCGTGCCGAGCCCGAGCCCAAGGGCTACCCAGCTTGTCTTTCCTTCGGTGATTGCACCGGCGATCGCCCACAGGCTCCGCAGAGGTCCTTCGCTTTCGATCGTAAAGCCGAACAGCTTTGGCAGTTGACTGATCAATACGGTCAATGCAATTCCGTTCATGTAACCGTGGCGTATGGGCTTGGAGAGAAGTTCGGTTACAAAGCCCAGGCGTAGAATGCCTGCCAGAATACATGCCGTGCCGGAAACGATTGCCATCATGCCGGCCAAGGTTATGGCGCGCATGGGATCGCCACCCGACAACACCCACGATACAATGGCTGCCAGAGCCGAGTCTGGTCCCAGGACGAGGATGCGGCTTGGACCGAACAGCGCGTAAGCGAGGAGCGCTGTGATCGTTGCGTATGGACCCTAGATACCGGGCAAGCCCAACGCCTCCGCATAGGCAATGCCAACCGGGACCAGCATTGTCGCCAATACGAATCCAGCGAAGATATCGTACGAATGCCACTTCCCTTGATATCGACGAAGGGTGCCAAGACCTGGCAACCAGCGGGTCCAATGATCCATTGCCCCTCCCAACCCGGTCGGACTCGGCTCATTGAGCCCGCGCCGCAACAACGTCGCGGTAGCCCGTTAGCCCGTATTCCTGACCGCTTCAGCTAGCATGGCGTAAAGCTGGTGCTTGCTGAATTCCTTGGGCTGCTTGTTTGTTGTCTTCCGCGACACCTTCTTGGCTGCCGGTTGGGCACAGGCAACCAACAACGCCGGCTCTCGCTTCCGGACCGACCTTATCTTGGGTTTTGCTGTTGGCGGCTTGTGGCCACGCGTCAGGCCCAAGCGAGTTAGCCTGCCGCAGACAGCGTTACGGCTACACCCGAGACGGCGCGCGATCTGCGCGGCACTCTGTCCTTGGACCCAGAGTTTTTTGAGCAGCGCTACGTCTTTCGCATCCCAACTCATGGGAGATATTGTACGCCAACTGCCATCCACTTTTCTAGTCTTCGTCCGGCTCGCGTACGACCGCCGGTTCGTCGTCGTCCCCCTCCTCTTCTCCCTCCTCGTCCTCGTCCTCTTCATCGTCATCAGGATCCCGGGGCGGCATCTTGCTGCCCTTGATCACAAAGCGACTCCAATCCATCAAGCCGGTGGGAAATTCTTCGGGGGTGTTTTGCTTCATGGTGTTGCTCCTCGGGTCTGGAGCTTGAGAGCGCCGGTGATTAATGTGCCGGGCATCTTGCGGTTGTGGGTTCGACGGTCTTGTCGATGCAGGCCCGCCGCTTCGGCTGCATCCAGCCACTACAGCTTGTAGCCGATCTTTCGCAGCAGGTCTTTCCGCCACGCAATGTCCTCGTCGGTTTCGACACCCAGCGGTGAGGCGCCATCCACCACCCCGAGCACGCCGCAGCCCTGCTCCGTTTGCGCGACGATCACTTGTGTGGGGTTGGCCGTCGCGCAGTAGATGCGGCAGACCTCCGGCGCCGCACGCACCGCAGCCAGCACGTTGACTGGAAAGAATCCGTCGCCCAGGAAGATCAGGAATGTATGGCCGGCGCCGATGGCCATTGCGTTGTCGCGTGCAAGCGCGATCGCGGCTTCGTCGTTCCCCGACCAGCGCACCAGCCGCTTGCCGGAGGCCTCGCAGAAGGCCAGCCCGAAGCGGATCCCCGGAACTGCGCCCACCAGCGCCTCATGGAGGTCTTCCACAGTCTTGATGAAATGCGACTGGCCGAAGATGAAGTTGGTTGCGTCCGGCTTGACGATCGGCACCACGGTGAGTTCCATGGCTGCACTCCTTCAAGGTCCCAACGTTGTTCATGGTAGGCCACCAGAAGGTAATTGCAAGCGGCCAGAGACAGCCGATTTCGCGCCGGAAGCCACTGGCAGCGAAGCAAGGAACGGGCGAAGCTGGGGCAGTGAACAAAGGTGCCGAACGGCCGGCGCGTCACACCAGCTTCATCGGCGCATCGGCAACCACGCGCAGGTCGATCCTGCCGATCAGCCGAGATCGAAGCGCCTCCGCATCACCGATCGCGCTCTCCGTCTGCCGCAACGTGCTGACATTCGAGCCAAGTGACACGATCCCGCCCAGCACCAGAGCGATCGATCCGAGCGCGGCGGTCTGACCTGTCCCAAACAGGCCGAGGATCGCGACCAACAGCAGCGCGCCCCCGCCGCCGATGGCGATCTTGGACGCGAGAATGTACTTCCGGCACCGCTCGGCAATCTCGGCGAGCCGCTCGATCCGATCTTCGATCTGTGAAATTTCGTCGGTCGGATCGTGTTCGGTCATCGGATCTTGATCGAGGATGCCAAATCAGTAGCGTAGCCAGTAGCCCGCGTGAGCGAAGCGACATGCGGGACTCTTGAGTGGAAAACCGGATGTCGCTTCGCTCATCCAGGCTACGAGATCTCACAACGGCAAATTGTCGTGCTTCTTCGCCGGCATTTCCACCTTCTTGTCCTTCAGCATCGCCAGCGCCCGCGCGATGCGCCGGCGGGTCGAGTGCGGCATGATGACGTCGTCGATGTAGCCGCGCTCCGCCGCAATGAACGGTGACAGGAAGCGGTCTTCGTATTCCTTCGTTCGCGCCGCGATCTTGTCGGGGTCGCCGATATCGCCGCGGAAGATGATCTCGACCGCGCCCTTGGCGCCCATCACGGCGATCTGGGCGGTCGGCCAGGCGTAGTTCATGTCGGCGCCGATTTCCTTGGACGCCATGACGTCGAAGGCGCCGCCATAGGCCTTGCGGGTGATGATGGTCACCAGCGGCACAGTGCACTGCGAATAGGCGAACAGAAGTTTCGCGCCGTGCTTGATCAGGCCGCCATATTCCTGCGCGGTGCCCGGCAGGAAGCCCGGCACGTCGACGAAGGTGACGATCGGGATGTTGAAGGCATCACAAAAGCGGACGAAGCGCGCGGCCTTGCGCGAGGCGTCGCTGTCGAGCACGCCGGCCAGCACCATCGGCTGGTTGGCGACGAAGCCGACGGTGCGGCCCGCGATGCGGCCGAAGCCGGTGACGATGTTCTTGGCGAAGGCTTCCGCGATCTCGAAGAAATCGCCCTCGTCCACGACCTTGAGGATCAGTTCCTTCATGTCGTAGGGCTTGTTCGGATTGTCGGGGATCAGCGTGTCCAGCGACATGTCCACGCGGCCGATGTCGTCGAAGCTCGGCCATTCCGGCACGCCGTCGGTGTTGTTGGACGGCAGGAAGTCGATCAGGCGCCGCATCTGCAGAAGCGTCTCGACGTCGTTCTCGAAGGCGCCGTCGGCGATCGAGGAGCGCGTGGCGTGCACCGAGGCGCCGCCGAGCTCCTCGGCGGTGACGACTTCGTTGGTGACGGTCTTCACGACGTCGGGGCCCGTGACGAACATGTAGCTGGTGTTCTTCACCATGAAGATGAAGTCGGTCATGGCGGGCGAATAGACGTCGCCGCCGGCGCAGGGACCCATGATGACGGAGATCTGCGGGATCACGCCGGAGGCCAGCACGTTGCGGCGGAACACGTAGGAATAGCCGGCGAGCGCGGCGACGCCTTCCTGGATGCGGGCACCGCCCGCGTCGTAGAGGCCGATGATGGGCGCCCGCGCCTTCATCGCCATGTCCTGGAGTTTCGTAATTTTCAGCGCATGGGTTTCAGAGAGCGACCCGCCGAACACCGTAAAATCCTTGGCAAAGACAAACGTCTTGCGGCCATTGACGGTGCCCCAGCCGGTGACGACGCCGTCGCCGGGCACCTTGGTCTTCTCCATGCCGAACTCGGTGGAGCGGTGCTCGACGAACATGTCGAACTCCTCGAACGATCCCTTGTCGAGCAGGAGCTCGATGCGCTCGCGCGCGGTCAGCTTGCCGCGGGCGTGCTGCGCCTCGATGCGCTTCTCCCCGCCGCCGAGCTTTGCGCCGGCACGACGATCTTCAAGGGCGTCCAGGATATGTTTCATTTGCTCCCGCCAGTTCTTAGCCTAAATGCGATTGCCGGGGGTTCTAACACGGCATTTTGCGGGCCGGGAAGCGGCTTTCGGGCCCGCAGGGCTGCCTTGCCGCAGCGGGAAAGCGCAAGGAATTACAGAGTTTTGCCTGGGAGGCGACGATGGACCAAGGAACGGCCGAGACCGGCACTGTGACGGGCGGTGTCAACATCCTGCTGCGGCTGGAGGGCCTGACGCTGTTTGCAGGCATGGTGGTGCTCTACTGGGCCTGGGACGGCTCCTGGCTCGTCTTTGCCCTGCTCTTTTTCGTCCCCGATCTGAGCTTCCTGGCATACCTCTCGGGCGCCAGGTTCGGCGCGCTGGTCTACAACGCCGCCCACAGCTACATGGCGCCGGTGGCGCTGCTGACGCTGGGCTTCGGCCTCGCCTCGCCGCTCACCTTGTCCATCGCCTTGATCTGGCTGGCCCATATCGGCATAGACCGGGCGCTGGGCTATGGCCTGAAATATTCAGCCGGGTTCGGCTTTACCCATCTCGGGCGGATTGGCCGGCAGAAGGACGCCTGATCCCGCGCGCGACTTGGCGGCGGGAGGGTCGATTTTGTCCGTGCTGGTCGGTTGACCCGGCGCGGCGATTCAGGCTTGCTCCAGGCTTACGATCAGGCGCCGAATGTTGCGTGAGCCCAGTCGGTACGGCGGCGGTCCTCACGTCTGACTGCAAGCATCACCTCATGTCCGCGACGGTCGTCCCCCTGCCGCCGAACTCGTCGTCCGAAACCGTCGACTTCCTGCGGCGCATGGCCAGCATGGTGTCAGGGCGGAACGGCGAGATGCTGCTGCGTGCCGCAAGCCTGATCGAGTCCCTGACGCAGCGGGCGATGTCAGCCGAGCGGCTCTATCATCAGCAGCATGAAGAGAACAGACGCCATGTCGAGCTGCGCGAAGCCGGCCGAGCTTGCCTCCGACGCCATGGTCAGCCAGATCGAGGCGCTGCGGGCGCAGTTGACCGAGGTGACGGCGGCTGCGGCGGCCGAGCGTGCGGCGTTCGATGCCGAGCGCGGCAAGCTGCTCGGCCTGATGCAGGACGCGGAAAGCCACATCGGGAAGCTCAGCACCGAGCTGGAGACGCTGCGCGCCTCCGTCGACAGCTTCAACGAGACCGCGGTCTCCGTGCCGATCGAGGTGCTGCGGCTGGCGCGGACGCAGTTCGACTATCTCTCCAGCGGCTTTGCCAGAAGCGGCGACGTGATCTCGCAGGCCATGAGCGAGATCGGCGGCTTTGCCATCGACCAGGCGCTGACGACCAACAAGACGGCCGAAAAGGCCTGAGGCCGCCGCGCGCCAAATTGACAGCGCGCGGGCCTGTTGTTCTACTACAAAAAAAATCAGGGAGAATCCGATGCCGTGGGCATTCCGCGCCGCTGCCGCGCCCATCGCGCTTTGCGTCTCAGCCGCGTTCGCCAACGCGCAATCCCTTCCCAGGGAAGTCGCCACCCGCGCCGAGATCTACCCGATCCCCTCGCTCACCCTCTCCGACCAGCAATTTTTGAGCGGCGATGCGGCCGCCGGCAAGGCGGTGACGGTTGCCGGCGAATTCCGCGTTGCGCAGGGCACCGGCAAGCTCCCGGTCGTGGTGCTGATGCACGGCTCCAGCGGCGTCGGCGCCACCACGGAAGCCTGGGTCCACGCCTTCAACGCCATGGGCATCTCGACCTTCGTGATCGACGGCTTTACCGGCCGCGGACTGACGGTGGTCGGACCGAACCAGGCCCTGCTCGGCCGGCTCAACCTGATCGTCGACATCTACCGCTCGCTCGAGATTCTGGCGAAGCATCCCCGCGTCGACCCCGACCGCATCGTGCTGATGGGCTTTTCGCGCGGCGGACAGGCAACGCTCTATGCGAGCCTCGACCGCTTCAACAAGCTCTGGAACAAGTCCGGCATCCAGTTCGCCGCCTACATCCCGTTCTATCCGGATTGCTCGACGAGCTACGCCGGCGATACCGAGGTCGCGGCACGCCCGATCCGCATCTTCCACGGCACGCCTGATGACTACAACCCCGTGAAGAGCTGCAAGGCCTTCGTCGAGCGGCTCAGGACCGCCGGGCGCGACGTGGTGCTGACCGAATACCCCGATAGTGCGCACGGCTTCGACAGCGGCCTGCTCGGGGTCGCCACCGTGGCTGTCTCCGCCAACGCGCAGACCGTGCGCAATTGCCAGATCAGGGAAGGCGACGGCGGCGTGCTGATGAACGCCAGCACGCAAGCGCCCTTCACCTACAAGGATTCCTGCGTCGAGCTCAATCCGCATGTCGGCGGCAATCCCGCAACCGCCGTGGAGTCGCGCAAGGCTGTGGAGGAATTTTTGCAGGCGCTGTTCAGGCTGGGCTGAGAGGGTCTGGTCCGCACGCGATACCGTAGGGTGGGCAAAGCGAAGCGTGCCCACCAACTACAGGTGACCGTATCGAGAGATGGTGGGCACGGCGCTACGCGCCTTTGCCCACCCTACGGCATCGCTGCGCTCGCAATGCAGATCAGCGCGGTTGCGCTCAGACGGCGCCGATCTCGGCAAGGCAGGCTTGCGTCACCGGCATGCGCTCGCCGACGAGGCGCGGCTCGGTGCAATCCATGTTGAGCGCAAACACGGTGTGCGCCTCGCCCTTCTCGGCCCAGCCGACCATCCAGCCCAGCGACGGCTCGCCGCGCTCGGCGCCCAAAAGGCCGGACTTGGCGCGAATGACGCTGTCGCCGACCTTGGTCACCGGCAGGATGTCGGCGACGAGATCCTGGCTGCGTTTGGAAATCGGCAGCGCGCGGCGCCGCAGCCGGTCGACGAAATCGACCTGCTCGACCGGATCGATGCGCAAATTTCCGGTGAGCCAGAACTGGTCGATGCCGCCGCCAACGTCGCGATTGCCGTAGTCGAGCAGGTCGACGTATTTCTGCATGCGCTCCTGCCCGATGCGGCGCGCGATCTCCTGATAGACCGGCACCGCACTGACCGCGATGGCACTGCGCAGCGTGTGATCCTTGTTCCACGCTTCGATCGGCCGCTTCACGCCGTCCCAGGGGAACACGTCCTTGTCAGGATCGGCAACCACGCCGGTCTCCAGCGCTATCAGCGAGTTCGGAATCTTGAAGGTCGAGGCCGGCAGCTTCCCCTCGCCCGAGCGCTCCTTGTCGCTGGCGACGATCAGATAGTCCTCGACCTTGTAGCCGACGAAGGTGCCTGATGTGCCGAGATCGGTGAAGCGTTTTGCCAGGCTGTCGCGGATCTCATTGCGCGGCGGCGCGACATGGGCGAGCGCGCGCTGCGGCATGGTGGCGGCAGCAGTGAGAAGACCGAGAGTGGAACGGCGGGTGAGCAAGGGCGATGTCCGTTGAACTGAGAAATGCCACGCGACCATGCAGCCGCTATCGTGGTGAAACGATGACAGCGCGTCAGCGCCCCCGGCCCGACAGCCGCAGCACGAACACCAGCACTTCGGCGACGGCCTTGTAGAGATCCGGGGGGATCTCCTCGCCGAGCTCGACCTTGGACAGTGCGCCGGCCAAAATCTCGTTTTCCTCGATCGGGATGTCGTTGGCCTTGGCAATCTCGACGATTTTTTCGCCGATCGTGCCCTTGCCCTTGGCGACGACGACAGGCGCGCCAGAGCCCTTCTCGTAATGCAGCGCAATCGCGAGCTTGGACGGATCACTCATGTTGCGCGGTCCAGGAAGTGGCCGGCGCGGGCCGGCGCCGGCTGCGGCGGCGTGCCGTCGCGCACCACGATGTCGCCGGGCTTGAGCTCGGCCCTGATCATCGCCTGGCTGAGCTCACCGATCCCGGCACGGAGCTGCTGCGCGGTCGCCGGCCGCTCCGCCCACATCCGCACGAAGGTCTTGTCGCCGTTCAGCGTGATCAGCGCATGCACGGGGCCGGCCGGCTCGACGTTGAGCGTGAATCGCGCGCGCCAGGCGCGCTTGGCGGGATCGGCGGATTCGTTACCGCCGTCGCGCGAGATCTCGAACTGCGCCATGGCGGTGCCCTGCGGTGTCGCAAAGGGAATCTCGAAATTCCACTGCGGCACGGCCGGATCGACGCGATGGCCGGAGGCATCGGTGCGATCGGGGAGCGAGGCGACCTGAAGCAAGGTCTGCCGCGCGATCGCGGCATCGGTGTCGTCGAGCAGGCGGTGCACGGTCGCAGCGAGCGGCGTGTCCGGCGCGAGCGACGGCGAGGCGATGGACTGCGGCGACGGCAGCGCGCCTCGGACCGGCGGTGGCGTCCCGCGCGCGGCGGCCTCGAAGATTTGGCCATCGGGCACCGCCTTGTTCGAGCCCGGCACGTTGCCGATCATGCGCGGCAGGTTTTGCGTGACCTCCTGCAGGAGGCTCGCGGCAAGGCCTGCGGACATGGTTCGCGGGCCCGCCGTCTGCGGCGTCTCGCCCACCATGTCGGCCAGCACGGCGGCTGCGAGCGCAGCGCCGCGCGGCGGTTGCGTCGGCTGGGCGATCTCCGTATCAGGCGACGGCAATGCCGCTTGCGCAGCCTCGCCCGCCGCCTGAAGTGCGGACGCTGCGGTCTGCGGTGTGGTCGTGACGCTTGTCGGCGGCGCAGTGCCTTGCGCCGGTGCCTGCGGCACGCCGGTCTCGAGCGCGCCTGAGGTCGCGGCCAGCGTCTGGCGCAGCACCAGCAGCGCCGCCTTCAGGTCCGGCACGGCGCCTGGCGATGGCGTCGCGCCCGCGGCCAGTGAGGCCTCGAGAAACAGGCCGGACTTCTGGAAGGCGGATTCGATGTCGCCGCCGTCGAGCTGTGCATTGAGCGGCGTCTGCTGCGCCAGCACGTCCAGCACCGCCTGCTTCAATCCCGCCGGCAGATCGCTGCCGGCCACGACGGAGGCGAGATTGGCGAACAGCGGCGCCTGGCTGCCCTGCTTGCTCGCGGCCTCCGCCGAAGCCATTGTGACAGCAACCTGCTCCGACGGCGTCAAGGTGTTGCGGGCGGCGCTTGCGGACGGCGCGAGCGGCGGGCTCTCTACCAGCGAAGCCGCGGCCGGCGTCAGCGTGACCTGGTCGGCCGCCGCCTCGCCTGCGCCGTTGACGACGGCGAGCCGGATCGTGCCGTCGTTCTGCGACACCGCGAGCTGAAGATTTTGTCCAGGCGACAGCGCGACTTCCGACATCACGTCGAAGGAGAGGTTTGCGATCGCGATCCGCACCAGATTGTCGGCGAGCACGCTGACCACTCTGGCGTCGACGACGCTGCCGGCCTGAAGCACGAGATCGGGCGTCGCCGCATCAGCCACGGGGCTGGCAGCACTGACGGGAACGATCGAGCTTATCGGCGTCGGCATCTCGGGGGGCCCAGGGAACGCTGGTCCCACCCTAAGGCCGCCCTCGTAAACCTCTCGTTAAGGACCTTTGACCGCAGGTACCTTCACCGCGTCTAGAACCGCCACGGCAGCCTCGAAATCCTGCGCGCGGGCGGCCCGGCGTGCCGCAGCTTCCTCGTCCACGCCCCATTGGTCGATGTTCCAGTCCTCGTCGACATGGGCGGCGGCCCAGACCTGGCCGGCATCGCGTACGCCATGAGCCAGCGCCAGCGCCAGCAGCGCCGAGCCGGTCAGGGTCGTCACCACATGGAGCGCGGCGACCGACCAGGCGTCGCCCGGCAGCGCCGCGCGCGCGGCCTCGACCGCCTCGTCCGGCTGCTTCACATGCATGACGCCCTCGGACAGGATGAAATGCGCGCCCAGCGTATCCGCGGCCCAGAACAGCACGGGGTCCCAATGCGTGGCCTCGCGGGCCACGAGCGCCTCGGGATGGCCGGCGCGATAGAACAGCAGGTCGGACTCGAAATATTTCGCAAGGTCGTCGCTGACGAGCTCGACGCGGTCGACTACGCCCTCGACCACGCTGTTGGCGATCCGCGTCAGCGGCATGGTCACGGGATCGATCGTCTCGCCTTGGGCCGCCCATTCGGCGGCGACCGCGTCGGCCAGCGCGCGCGAGGGGATCACGACCTGGCGGCCGGACGGCGTGCGGATCGGCCTGCCGTCGAGTGTGATGGCGAAGCCGCCTTCGGCCTCGGCGAAGCCGGCCTCCTTGTAGAAGCGCTTGCGCTGCGGCGTGCGCGCGGACTGGCGGGCCGATTCCCGCGGATCGCGCGGAGGCTGGCCCGCAGCTTCATCGAACAATTCACGCATCTTGGGTTTTCGGTCTCCGCGGCTGGATGCTAGGCTTTTAAGCTAAGACCTGTGGCCGATAAAGCGAGCGGCGGGCATGAGGGAACTTACGGGCATTGTCGCCCTATGTGCGGGACTTGGACTGGCCGCGGCGGAGGCAGGCTTTCGTAGCCCGGAATCGCTGGTTCGCAATGTCTACGCCCATTACGGCCAGGGCGCGCCGGAGCTGTCAAAAGGCCTGCCGCGGGATGGCACCACCGCCCGGCAATTCTTCGATTTCCCGCTGCGCAAGGCCTGGAGCACGCCGAGGGCCGAGCCCTATGATTTCCTGGTGCAGAGCCCGAGCTGGAAGCTCGGCCCGGTCGCGATCGCGGTGGCCCGCAGGCAATACGACAAGACCTATGTCGCGGCGAATTTCGACAATCACGGCCGCCGGGTGACGCTGAACTTCATCCTCGTCAACGGACCCGAGGGCTGGCTGATCACCGATGTCGAGAGCTCGCACGACAGCTTGCGGATGTTTCTGGAACAGTTCCGGAATTGAGGGGTAAGCCGCTCACCAAACACCTGATGTCGTCCTGGCGAAGGCCAGGACCCATACCGCGTGATCTATCGATCGCGAGAGGTCGGAATACCGAACGAGGAGTCTTCGCCAAACCCCTCCCTGGGGTAATGGGTCCTGGCTTTCGCCAGGACGACGTCGCGGAAACTCCCTAGCCTACGGATTCACTATTCCTCAGGCGCGTTCTCGATCGGATCAAACCGGCTTGCATCGAGCCCGAGCAGATTCCACGACTGCTGCATGTGCGGCGGCAGTGGGGCGGTGGCGTCGATCACGCCGCCGCGCGGATGCGGAATGACGATGCGGCGCGCCAGCAGATGCAGCCGGTTTTGCAGGCCGCCCGGCAGCTGCCAGTTCTCGATGTTGAAATATTTGGGATCGCCGACGATGGGATGGCCGATATGCTCCATATGTGCGCGGAGCTGGTGGGTGCGGCCCGTCACCGGCTTCAGCGACACCCAGGTCAGCTTGTTGCCGGCGGTCTCGACCACGGCGTAATAGGTCACCGCGTGGCTGGCGCCCTCATCGCCGTGCTGGGCGATACGCATGATGGTGTCGTCCTCGCTCTCCTCTTTCGCGAGAAAGGTCGAGATGCGGCCCTGCTTCGGCTTCGGCAGCCCCGGCACCAGCGCCCAATAGACCTTTCGCGCCGACCGCGAGCGGAACGCGCCGGTCAGGTGCGAAGCAGCGAAACGGGTCTTCGCGATCAGGAGGCAGCCCGACGTGTCCTTGTCGATCCGGTGCACAAGCCGCGGCTTCTGCCCCTTGGAGTCGCGCATCACCTCCAGCATCTGGTCGATGTGCCGCGTCGTGCCGGAGCCGCCCTGCACCGCAAGCCCAAACGGCTTGTTAAGCACGAGGACGTCGTCGTCCTCGTAGATCGTCATCTCCTTCAGCGCCTTGAGCGTCTTCTGCGCAGCCTCCGAGAGCTCGCCGACGGCCTTGGGCGCGTCGAGCTTCAGCGGCGGGATGCGGACGCTCTGCCCCTCCTCCAGCCGGTCCTTGCTGTCGACGCGCTTGCCGTCGACGCGGAGCTCACCTTTGCGGACGACGCGCTGGATGTGGGAGAACGACAGGCCGGGAAAGCGCGCCTCGAGGAAGCGATCGACCCGCATGTTGTTCTCGTCGGCCGTCACCTTGACGGTCTGCACCTTGGTCGGCAGCAGCGCCTCGACCGGCTTTTCGGGCGCAGGCCTTTCCTGTGCAGCAGCCTTGGGCGGCCGCCGCTCGGCGCGCTCGCCCGCAAAGCGCGGCGGCTTCGTCCCCGGCTTGCCACCCGGCCGCGGTCCCGCTTTCTTTGCGGTGCGCGCCTTGAACGGACGCGAATCGTCGCGCTCGTCACGCGAACGGGGCTTTGGGTTCATTCTCTTGATGCGGCGGCTCATGGCTGCCTGCGTACCCTAAAAGCCGGCTCCCGTCACGGCGAAATGGCCGTTTCTAGCGCGAGCCGCCCCGCTCCTTCCGCAGCTTGGCCCAGTAATCCAGCCGCTTCCGGATCTCCCGCTCGAAACCGCGCTCGGGCGGATCGTAGAAGGTCTGGCGGCCCAGGGCTTCCGGGAAATAATCCTGGCCGGAGAAGGCGTCGGGGGCGTCGTGGTCGTATTCGTAGGCTGCGCCGTAGCCTTCCGACTTCATCAGCTTGGTCGGGGAATTGAGGATGTGCTTTGGCGGCAGCAGCGAGCCGGCCTGCTTTGCGGTCTGCATGGCGGCCCCGAAGGCGGTGTAGACCGCGTTCGATTTCGGCGCAGTGGCGAGATAGACCACCGCTTGCGCGATGGCGAGCTCGCCTTCGGGATGGCCGAGGAAGTCGAAGGCGTCCTTGGCGGCATTGGCGATGACGAGCGCCTGCGGATCGGCAAGCCCGATGTCCTCGACCGCCATGCGCACGACGCGGCGGGCCAGGAACAGCGGGTCCTCGCCGGCATCGAGCATGCGCGCGAGATAATACAGCGCCGCGTCGGGATCGGAGCCGCGCACCGACTTATGCAGCGCCGAGATCAGGTTGTAATGGCCATCGGCCGACTTGTCATAGATCGGGGCGCGGCGCTGCAGGATGTCCTGCAACTGCGCGGCATTGAAAATCTCGTCAGCCCGTGCAGAGCGCCAAACCTCTTCGGCAAGCGTCAGCGAGGCCCTTCCATCGCCGTCGGCCATGCGCACCAGCACCGCGCGCGCCTCCGCATCGAGCGGCAGCTTGCGGCCCTCGACTTCCTCGGCGTGCGCAAACAGCTTCTCGATCGCGGCAGCATCGAGCGAGCGAAACACCAGCACACGCGCGCGCGACAGAAGCGCCGCGTTGAGCTCGAAGGACGGATTCTCGGTGGTGGCACCGACCATCACCACCGTGCCGTCTTCCATGACAGGCAGAAACGAATCCTGCTGGGCGCGGTTGAAGCGGTGCACCTCGTCGACGAACAGCAGCGTGCCCTTGCCCATCTCGCGGCGGGCACGCGCTGCGTCGAATGCCTTCTTCAGGTCGGCGACGCCGGAGAACACGGCGGAGATCTGCTCGAAATGCAGGTCGGTCGCGTCCGCCAGCAGCCGCGCCACCGTGGTCTTGCCGGTGCCGGGCGGGCCCCAGAACACCAGCGAGCCGAGCGTGCGCGTCTCCAGCATGCGCGTCAGCGCGCCGTCGGGGCCGAGGATGTGATCCTGGCCGACGACCTCCGACAACGCGCGCGGGCGCAGCCGGTCCGGCAGCGGATGCGGAGCCTCGTGATCGAGCCCCGCCGCGGCAAAGAGAGTTAGCGTCTCCTGTGGTCGCTTCGGACTCATCCGCCCAGCGTGACGTTGATCTGCTGCCCGCCGCGCACCAGCGTGATGCGCCAGATCCGCGGGCGCTCGCCCGCGGCCTTTTCGAGATCGCCGGTCTTGCTGATCTTCTGGTTGTTGACGGCCAGGATGATGTCGCCCTTCTGGAAGCCGACATTCGCGGCCGCGCTGTCGCCGCCGAGATCGGCAATCACGACGCCCTCGGTGTCGGCGTCCAGATGCAGCTCGTCGGCAACCGCCGGCGTGATGGTCGAGACCTTCGCGCCCTGGAACGGCGAACGCGCGGTGATGACGAGCTCGTTGCGGCCGGCGTCGGGTGCGGTCTCCAGCGCGATCGCGAGCTTGAGCGGCTTGCCGCCGCGCTGCACGTCGATCTGCACGGAACCGCCGAGCGGACGCGTCGCGAAGCGGTAGTCGAAGGCATTGGGATCATCCACGGTCTGGCCGTCGATCCCGGTGATGAGATCGGAGGATTTCAGGCCGGCCTTCGCTGCGGGACCGTTCGAGACCACGCTCGCGACCAGCGCACCGGTCGGCGAACGCAAGCCGAGGCTTTCGGCGATCTCGGGCGTCACCGCCTGCAACTTCGCGCCGAGCCAGGGACGCTTCACCGCCTTGCCGCCGCCCTTGGCGGAAGCGACGACCACGCGCACCATGTTGGCGGGGATCGCAAAGCCGATGCCCTGCGAGCCGCCGGAGCGCGAATAGATCGCGGTGTTGATGCCGGCAAGCTTGCCGCTCATGTCAACCAGTGCACCGCCGGAATTGCCGGGATTGATCGCCGCATCGGTTTGGATGAAGAACTGGTAGTCGGTGATGCCGACCTGCGTGCGCGCCAGCGCCGAGATGATGCCGTGGGTCACGGTCTGGCCGACGCCGAAGGGGTTGCCGATCGCGAGCACGACGTCGCCGACCAGCAGCTCGTCGGAATTGGTGAAGTCGAGCGTTGGAAATTTCTCCTTGGTGTCCTTCAGGCGCAACACGGCGAGATCGGTGCGGGGATCCTTCAGCAGGATCTCGGCCTCGAACTCGCGCTTGTCCGACAGCGACACCTTGACCTGGTCCGCGCCCTCGATGACGTGGACATTGGTGACGACGAGGCCCGACGCATCGACGATGACGCCGGAGCCGAGCGAGCGCTGCATCTGCTCGGGCTGCTGGCCGGGCACGCCGAAGAAGCGGCGGAAGATGGGATCATCCAGCAGCGGATTGCGGTTCTGCACCACCTTGGCGGCATAGACGTTGACGACCGCCGGCTGCACCCGCTGCACGATCGGCGAATAGGACAGCCGCAGCTCGGCCGGCGACGACGGGACCCGACGGTCCTGCGCCGCAGCCGGATTGAAGTGGGCCGAAAAGCCTATGCACAATGCCGTGACGACGGCGGTCCAGGTCGATCGAAACATTCCTACCTCTTGGAAAAGACGCCGGAATATAGGCGCGTTCGCCCCCCAATAGAAGGGCGCGGGATGGCAATATTCACCCCCCTTCCGGCGCCCGCCGCATACCGGCCCGGTGTGCGAAATGGCAATTTGCCCGGCGCTACGGATTGGCATGATACGCGTCATCTTGCATGGTGATGCAAGGCGGATTCGGTTGCGGCGAATTTGCATCAGTGGGAACCACGCAACCGGACGCAGCGTCGCGGGGCAGTCATCGATCCTTCCTAGGCTCTCCGTTCGCGACTTGGGGAAGTTCGTCAAACGATGGAGGCGTAACGTGAGCAGGACAAGAATTGCAGCCACGGCGATTGGTCTCGCCGGCGTGCTGGCGGCATCGCAAGCCCAGGCCCAATCGGCCAGCAACAGCGAACAGGAGATCGCACTCCTGAAGCAGCAGCTGAAGATGCTCGAGCAGAAGCTCGACAAGCTCCAGAGCCAGACCGCAGCGAACACCGCAGCGACGGCGAAAGCCAAGGCTGAAGCCAAGGCCGAAGCAAAAGCCGAAGCGCGCTCGGAGGCGAAAGCGGTCGTCGCCAATGCCAATGCGGCGATCCCGCTCAAGGGCCCGGCGCCGGCTTCCGGCGTCGTCGTGACGATGCCGAACAACCGGCCGACCATCTGCACGGCCGACGGAGCGAACTGCGTCGCGATCACGAGCCGCGTGCACTGGGATGTCGGCGGCTACGATTATCGTCCCAATACGGCAGGCACCGTGCCGCAGAAACTCGACAGCGGCGAGAACGTCCGTCGCGCACGCATCGGCGTCGTCGGCAAGTTCCTCGAAGACTGGAATTTTGCCCTGATCTACGACTTCGGCGGTTCGGCTGACGGCTTCGGCGGCACGGGGGCCGCCGGCGCTACTCCTGTCGGCTTCCTGCCCGGCGGTGGCACATCCGGCATCGAGAACGCGTATGTGAGCTACACCGGGCTGAAGCCTTTTGGCGGCAAGATGGCGATCGAGGCCGGCATCATGGACCTTGCCTGGACCCTCGATGAGTCCTCGAGCTCCAACGACATTCCCTTCATGGAGCGCGCCTCGGTCGGCGTGATCGCGCAAAATATCGCCGCCGGCGATTTCCGTTCTGCCGTCGGCGCCCGCTGGTACAACGACGTGTTCTGGGCCGGCGCGTACGTGACGGGTCCGACCACGGGTGCGATTCACTCAGCGTCGAGCGTCTCACCTCCGGGCACCAGCGAGCAGTACGGCGCGACGGCCCGCGTTGCGGGCCAGCTCGTCAGCGGCAAGGATTATTCGCTGCATCTCGGCGGCGACGCACAGTGGCTGATTCAGCCGCCGCGCAATCTGGTCGCCAACACGCAGACGCTCACGCTCAGCGACCGGCCTGAGCTGCGAATTGACCCTACGACACTGATCTCGACCGGTGCGATTGCCAATGTCGCGGGCGCGCAGGTTTATGGTGTCGAAGCCGCCGCGACCTATGGATCGCTGTTGCTCCAGGGCGAATACTACTGGTTCAACATCGATCGCAACGCGAACACCAGCGTGCCGTTAATCGGAGCGCCAAGCCTGAAATTCCAGGGCGGCTACGCGGAAGCGGCCTACGTCTTGACCGGGGAATCGCGCAAGTACAATCCAGCGAACGCCTCCTATGGCGGCGTGAAGCCCGATCATCCGTTCTCGCTCGATGGCGGTGGCTGGGGCGCCTGGGAGATCGCCGGCCGCTATTCCACTATGGATCTGAATAATCAGCTCGCGACTGCCGCCGGCATCGCCGGCGGACGCCAGACGGTCTACACGCTCGCGCTCAACTGGTACGTCAACGGCAATGTCCGCTTCATGCTGGACTACCTGCATGGCACGGTGTCGAAGCAAGCCTCGCCGGTCTCGACCGCCGACGTCGGCTCGAAGTTCGACGCGGTCGCGATGCGCACGCAGTTTGCGTTCTGACGCAATCTTGTCCGGGAGCGGCGCAGTCCGCTCCCGGACATTCACGCTGCTCGCTTCGGCTTCCTGACCGGTTCCGCCGCCTCGGGCGCCGGCGCGCAGGACAGCCGTTGCTGATGGCTCTCGCCCCACGCCTTCAGGATGTCGATCACGGGCCTGAGGCTCTCGCCGAGTTCGGAGAGGCAATACTCCACCCGCGGCGGCACTTCCGCATAAACCTTGCGGATGACGAGCTTGTCTTCCTCCAGCGCGCGAAGCTGTTTTGTCAGCATGCGCTGGGTGATGCCGGGCATCCGGCGGCGCAGTTCGCCGAAGCGCTGGGTGCCGTCCTGGAGGTGGTAGAGGATCACGCCCTTCCACTTGCCGTCGATCAGGTCCAGCGTCGCCTCGACCGAGCAGCCGGGACGCCGGGTAAAATCTCGCCGCTTCATGCGTGTTTTCCCAATAGTATCCAAACAGGGACTATATCCCCGAATTTACAGTACTTGCCAAACCGGAGCCAGCGGGACAGTTAGCAGGCCGGGCGCACGTCACAAGCTGCGCGCTATCTGATGGAGACAAGCCATGAAGGCCGTTGGCTACAAGAAATCGCTTCCGATCGAGGATCAGGACGCGCTGTTCGATTTCGAGACCGCAAAGCCCGAGCCCAAGGGGCGCGACATACGCGTCGCCGTGAAGGCGATCTCGGCCAATCCGGTCGACTACAAGGTGCGCAAGCGCGCCGCTCCGCCCGAGGGCGAGACGAAGATCTTGGGTTATGACGCAGCCGGCGTGGTCGACGCCGTCGGGCCCGAGGTCACGCTGTTCAAGCCGGGCGACGAGGTGTTTTACGCGGGCTCGATCCTGCGCCAGGGCACCAATGCGGAATTCCACCTGGTCGACGAACGCATCGTCGGCAACAAGCCGAAGAGCCTGTCGTTCGCGCAGGCCGCCGCCCTCCCCCTCACTTCCATCACCGCGTGGGAATTGCTGTTCGACCGCCTCGGCGCGGTGCCGGGCAAGAGCGTCGATCCGCGCACGCTGCTGATCACGGGCGGCGCCGGCGGCGTCGGCTCGATCCTGATCCAGCTCGCCCGCCGCCTCACGGGCCTCACGGTGCTCGCGACGGCGACGCGGCCGGAATCGCAAAAGTGGTGTCTCGATCTCGGCGCACATGCGGTGATCGACCACGGCAAGCCGATGAAGGAGCAGATCGAGAAGCTCAAGCTGCCGCCGGTGGCGCTGGTGGCGAGCCTCACCTTCACCGATCAGCACTACAAGAGCATCGCCGAGTTCATGGCGCCGCAAGGCCGGTTCGGCCTGATCGACGATCCGCCCGAGTTCACCATGAGCACGTTCAAGGGCAAGGCGATCTCGGTGCACTGGGAATCGATGTTCACGCGCTCCTCGTTCCAGACGCCTGACATGATCGCGCAGCATCATCTGCTCAATGACGTCGCCGACCTCATCGACAAGGGCGTGTTGCGCACCACGCTCGACCAGACCTTCGGCACGATCAACGCGGCCAACCTCAAGCGCGCGCATGCGCTGCTCGAGAGCGGCAAGTCGCGCGGCAAGATCGTGCTGGAGGGGTGGTAGGCGAGCACAGCGCCGCTGCGTAGGGTGGGCAAAGGCGCTGCGCCGTGCCCACCATCACGCAACGGGCGCAGAAAGGTGGTGGGCACGCTTCGCTTTGCCCACCCTACGGCAGTTGTGCTCCTGGAGCGATGCCCTCGACGAACATCAACCGCCGCTCCAGCGCCGTCTGTCGCAGCTTCAACGCCTCGGCATATTCCACTGAGGCGTACCATTCGCGCGCGCGGGCCATCGTGGGAAACTCCACGATGATGATGGTCTTGGGCGGCGGGCCGCCCTCCACCACCTCGGCGGCACCGCCGCGCGCGAGGTAGCGGCCGCCGTATTGCGCGATAGTCTGCGCCGCAAGCGCGCGATAGGCTTCCATCATCGCCTGATCGCGCACCTCGACCTCGGAGATCACATAAGCCGGCACGTGCGCAGCCTCAGGCAATCGTGTTGACGATACCACCCTCGGCCCGCAGCGCCGCGCCATTGGTCGCGGACGCTTCCTTCGACGCAACATAGACCACCATATTGGCGATCTCGTCGACGCTGGCGAAGCGCTGGATCAGCGAACTCGGGCGATGCTGCTTGACGAAATTGGCGGCGGCCTCATCCACCGACTGACCGTTTTGCTTCGCGAGATCCTTCACGAAGGTCTCGACACCCTCCGACATGGTCGGGCCCGGCAGCACGGAATTGACGGTGACGCCGGTGCCGCGGGTGAGCTGCGCCAGCCCGCGCCCCGCGGGTCACTTCAAATTCCTCCGGGTGTGGTCAGTCAAATTCCTCCACCCGCGAGGCAGGACAAGGGACTGTTAGTTTGAGTTTGTTTCCCGGGCAAGAGCTTCAGCGGCTTCTTTGAGCCGATAGCTGCGTCCGTCGAACTCAAGCAGATGGCAATGATGCATAAGGCGATCGAGGATCGTCGTGCTCATAGTGTTGTCCCCAAGGTATGCCCCCCAATCCTGCACGACGCGATTGGAGGTGACGATGACGCTGCGGCGCAGTTTGTAACGCTGATGGATCAGGGTCTGCAGCAAAGTGCCGGCGTCGTCGGGGATGGCGCGTGCGAGGAATAGATCGTCCAGCACGAGGAGATCGCAGTCGATGATGGTTCGCAGCCGGACCTCGCGTTGTGCCGGAGAGTTCAGGGCGTAGCGGTGAAAGAAGTCGTCGGTCTCAAGATACTGGACCTTGTGGCTTTGCAGGATCGCCTGATAGGCAATCGCCTTGGCGATGTGCGACTTCCCGGTGCCAGGTTTGCCAACAAGCAGAGCGTTCTCGCCAGCGGCAATGAACGCCAGGGTGTGGAGCTGGAAGCAGGTCTGACGTGGCAGTTTGGGATTGAAGGACCAGTCGAACTCGGCGAGCGTCAGCTTTTCGTCGAGCCCGGATTGCTGGTATCGCCGCTCGATAAGACGGGACTGACGACGGTCCAGTTCATCCTGCAGGATAAGGGAGAGGTCTCGAGGAAGGGCTGGTTGGCGCCCTGCGCCTGGAGCACGCGCGTCTGCAGCGTGTCGCGGACACCCGACAGGCGCAGCTGTCGTAGGCAACGCTCAATTTCCGGCATGGTCATCATGTGGCTAGGTCTCCAGTTTAAGGTGAGAAGGTGCAGCGGGAGCGCTCGTGGCGCCGGAGTTGGCCGGGGTTGCGCAGGCGACACGAGCGCGGATTGCCGTGGCGTGATCGTCGTGAGCCTCGGCCTGCCGACCATTGTCGTCGGCGTCGCGCCGCACAGCGCGGCTGAAGAGGTCGCCGTATTCCGCGGGGGTACGGATCAGCGGATGATCCTGGGTGAGCGGCGATGCCGGCTGTGGCGTCACTCCAACCTGCTCGATCGCCTGTTCGAACAACCGCTCGACGGTCGCACGCACGTGCTTGTAGCGGTAGATGCGGTTGTCGATGGCGTGCGCGCAGGCCTGCTCGACCAGCCGCGCCGGATACTTCCGGCCCAGCCCGACAATGCCCCACATCGCGCGCTGTCCGGGGCGCCCTTCGGTGTCGAACACCTGCTGGCACAAGGCCCTGGTCTGCGGTCCGATGCGCTCGGCGCTCGCCAGCAGCACGGCGGTTTGCCGCGACGGGTTGAACGGCCGTTCGCTGGTCGGCAGGACGACAGAACCGGGGTGCGCCATCCGGGAATGAACACGCAGCAGCGCACGGGTGTGGCGATCACGGATCTCGATCGTGGTGGTGTAGATGCGCACGACGACCTGGCTGCCGATCGGCGCGGGCCGCGCGGCGTAATAGCTGTTGTCGACGCGTACGGTGGTGTCGTCGCAGACAGTCCGGACGACTTCGGTGAAGATGCGGAAGGGAGCGACAGGCAGCGGCCGCAGGTGCGGCTTCTCTTCCTGGAACATCGCCTCGACCTGACGGCGCGTGCTGCCGTGGATGCGTTTGGAAGCCCAGTTCTCCTCCCAGTGCCTCAAGAACTCGTTTTGCGCCTCCAGCGTCTCGAAGCGCCGTCCGGCCAGCGCAGTGCCCTGGGTATGTTGAATCGCATTCTCGACGCATCCTTTCCGATTTGGATCGGCCACGCGCGCGGGATCGGCGACCACGGCGTAATGAGCCAGCATCGCGCTGTAAATCGGGTTGAGCTGGGGCTCGTACAAATCCGGCTTGAGGACGCCTTCCTTCAGGTTGTCGAGCACGACATAGCTGGGGACCCCGCCAAAATACCGGAACGCCTCTTCGTGGAGCTGCGCCCAGACTTGTTGGCTGGACTTCCAGACTACCCGCCGGAAGCTGCGCCGCGAGTAGCGTAGCGTCATCACGAACAGGCGGGGACGACGGTACCGCCCGCTCTTCGGATCAACCGTCGGCGCGCCCTCGCCATAGTCGACCTGAGCTTCCTCGCCGGGGAGGAACTCAAGACGATCAAACTGCTCAGGATCAGCGTGCCGCAACCGGCGCACAAACCGCTTGACACTCTGGTAGCTGGACGGAAAGCCAAATTGATCAACCAGGTCCTGGTAAATCGCCTGCGCGTTCCGCTTCAGCCGGACCTGTTCTTCGATCCACGTCCGATGCGCTTCGCAAGCCGAACGGGCCAGGCTGCTGGTGACCGTCGCTTCCGATGTCCCAAAAGCCGGTGGTCGGGGTGGAGGAATTTGGCCGTCCGCGCTCACCGAGCCGGTGGTCACTTCCCCGGGGGAATTTGCCTCCGCACCGGCCCGCAGCGCCTGATAACGCCGGATCGTCTTGCGATCGACACCCGTCAGCCGGTGAATCTCGCGCTGGCTGGTGTTGCGATCAAGTAATGTAAGTACGGTGCTTTGCAGATGTCGCTTCAAGACGTTCAACTCCCCGGCCCCTTGCTGGCTAAAGGGGTCGAACATAAACGTCCTGCCTGACCGGCTACTGCTGTTCAGCGGCGCTGACGGCGATCATCAGGTGGGGGAGTTTCAAGTGACCATACCCGGGGGATTTTGACCGACCCACGGGGCGCGCGCGACCGAGAGCTGGGCGGTCTTGCTCATGCCGTAGTGAATCATCTCGACGGGAATGTTGAGGCCGGATTCCGACGAGATGAAGACGATGCGGCCCCAGTTGCGCTTGAGCATGCCCTTCAGATACGCGCGCGACAGCCGCACACCGCTCATGACGTTGACCTCGAAGAAGCGGCTCCAGTCCTCGTCCGGGATATCGAAAAAGTCCTTCGGCTCGAAGATCCCGGCATTGTTGATGAGGATGTCGACCTCGGGCAGCTCGGACACAAGCGCCTTGCAGCCCGCCGCGGTCGAGACGTCGGCAGCGACGCCGCGCACCTTGCCACCCGCCGCTTCCAGCTTGCGCACGGCGGCGTCGACCTTGTCCTGGCCGCGCCCGTTGATCACGACGCTCGCACCGGAGGCGGCGAGACCTCTGGCAATGGCGTGGCCGATGCCAGCGGTCGAGCCGGTCACCAGCGCAGTTTTTCCGGAAAGATCGATATTCATGTAGTATCTCCATCAGATCGATGATGGGAATATCGGACGCGGCGGATCGGGCCGCAATCGGCGCTCACCAATCAGTGAGACGCCGAGCACTTTTCCTGCGACAACGTAGACACCCCGCCTGAACCGCGGCTGGAACGATTATTGCTAAGCAGCACGGCGTCTCATGTGAACACGGAAGAACTATGCGATGAAGCGGACGGCTCTCACGATTTTTCTCGGACTGGTCGGCTTGATGGGCGGCAATTCGCTCGCGCCGGCTCAAACGGTCTATCCGGAGAAATCGTTGCAATTGATCGTCCCCTTCCCGCCGGGCGGCGCCTCCGACGTGGTCGCGCGCATCATCGGCGGCGAGCTGGAGACGCGGCTCGGCAAGCCCGTGATCATCATGAACCGTCCCGGGGGCGGCACCACGATCGCGGCCAAGGAAGTCGCACGTTCGGCGGCTGACGGATACACCCTGTTCTTCAGCTCGAACTCGAGCTTCACGCTGCCGGCAGCCGTGAAGGAAAGCGTGCCTTACGACGCGGCCAAGGATTTCGAGCCGCTCGGCCAAGTCGGCAAGATCACGCTGGCGCTCGTCACTTACAAGGACAATCCCGTCAAGGACGTCGCTTCGCTCGTCGCCGAGGCGAAGGCCAATCCCGACAAGCTGTCGCTCGCATCCTTCGGCGTCGCGACCGTCTCGCATTTCGCCGGCGAGCTGTTCAAGTCGAGTGCCGGGGTCAAGATGGTCCACCTGCCCTACAAGGGCAGCGCACCGGCGATGAACGACCTCATCGGCAAGCACATCCAGTACCACGTCGACACCGTGATCGCCGTGAAGCCGCAGATCGAGGCGGGCACCGTCAAGGTGCTCGCGGTGTTCTCCGGCAAGCGCACGCCCTACCTGCCCGACGTGCCGACGCTTGCCGAGCTCGGCTACACCGGCATCGACTTCGCGTCCTGGGGCGCGGTCGTCGCGCCCAAGGGGCTGCCGCCGGCCGTTCACGACAAGCTGACGGCGGCGCTGGAGGAGATCGTCAACAGCCCTTCCGTCATCGAGCGCTTCACCACGGTCGGCTTCGAACCGGGCTTCATGCGCTACAGCGACTGGGCAGGAGCCATCGGCAAGGAGACCGCCGAGATGAAGGAGATCGCGCAAAGGGCGGGGATCAAGGAAGAATAGTCGCGCTGATCTTCGCGAGCCCCAAAAACAAAAGCGGCGCCCGAGGGCGCCGCTTTCAATTCCGTACCTGCTGAAACGGCTTACGCCGCCGCGGCTTCCTTCTCCTGCACCGGACCGGAGTCCTGGCCCTTGGCATCGACGTCGCGATCGACGAACTCGATCACGGCCATCGCGGCGTTGTCGCCGTAGCGGAAGCCGGCCTTGATGATGCGGGTGTAGCCGCCCTGGCGGTCCTTGTAGCGGGTCGCGAGCACGTCGAAGAGCTTCTTGACCTGATCCTTGTCGCGCATCTCGGAGATCGCCTGGCGGCGCATGGCCAGCCCGCCCTTCTTGCCGAGGGTGACGAGCTTCTCGACGATCGGACGGAGCTCCTTGGCCTTCGGCAGCGTGGTGACGATCTGCTCGTGCTTGATCAGCGCGGCCGCCATGTTGGCGAACATCGCCCTGCGGTGTTCGGCCGTGCGGTTGAGCTTCCGATGAACCTTGCCGTGACGCATGTAACTATTCCTTACGTTAAAACTGCCGCGACGGTTCGTCGGACATGTTGCTCAGGTGGGCTGCCTGCGTTCGCCCAGTCAGTCATTCCGGGATGGCTCGCAGAGCCGAACCCGGAATCTCGAGGTTCCGGGTTCGATGCTCCAAGGCCGCGGTTGCGCGGTCCCGTCGCATCGCCCCGGAACGCCGAATCTCAGTAGTGATCCTCGAAGCGCTTGGCGAGCTCGTCGATGTTCTCCGGCGGCCAGCCCGGCACTTCCATGCCGAGATGCAGACCCATCTGAGCCAGCACTTCCTTGATCTCGTTCAGCGACTTGCGGCCGAAGTTCGGGGTGCGGAGCATTTCCGCCTCGCTCTTCTGCACGAGATCGCCGATGTAGACGATGTTGTCGTTCTTCAAGCAGTTGGCCGAACGCACCGACAGCTCGAGCTCGTCCACCTTCTTGAGGAAGGCCGGGTTGAAGGCGAGGTCCGGGATGATCTCCTGGGCGACTTCCTTGCGCGGCTCTTCGAAGTTGACGAACACGTTGAGCTGATCCTGGAGGATGCGGGCGGCGTAAGCCACCGAGTCATCCGGCGAGATCGCGCCGTTGGTCTCGATCGTCATGGTCAGCTTGTCGTAGTCGAGGATCTGGCCCTCGCGGGTGTTCTCGACCTTGTAGGAGACCTTGCGGACCGGCGAGTACAGGCTGTCGACCGGGATCAGGCCGATCGGCGCATCCTCGGGACGGTTGCGCTCGGCGGGCACATAGCCCTTGCCGGTCGCGACGGTGAACTCCATGCGGATCTCCGCGCCCTCGTCGAGCGTGCAGATCTGGAGGTCCGGATTGAGCACGACGACGTCGCCGACAGTCTGGATGTCGCCGGCGGTGACGACGCCAGGGCCCTGCTTCTTCACGACCATGCGCTTGGGGCCTTCGCCCTGCATCTTGATCGAGATGTCCTTGATGTTGAGCACGATGTCGGTGACGTCCTCACGGACGCCAGCGATCGAGGAGAACTCGTGCAGCACGCCGTCGATGTGCACCGACTGCACCGCCGCGCCCTGGAGCGAGGAGAGCAGGATGCGACGCAGCGCGTTGCCGAGGGTCTGGCCGAAGCCGCGCTCGAGCGGCTCGGCGACGATGGTCGCAAAACGGGCCGGATCGCTGCCGGGCGTGACCTGGAGCTTGTTCGGCCGAATCAGTTCTTGCCAATTTTTCTGGATCGTCACTGTTTCACCCATACAGGCCAGTCGAACTGCCGTTGCAGACACTGGCGTTGGAGAAAGGCCGCAGGTCGCACCTGCGGCTTCTTGCAAAAGTCATTGCGGGCGCCGATGCACCCGCAACCTCGTATCAAACGCGCCGACGCTTGCGGGGACGGCAACCGTTGTGCGGGATCGTGGTCACGTCGCGGATCGAGGTGACGGTGAAGCCGGCGGCCTGGAGCGCGCGCAGTGCCGATTCGCGGCCCGAACCGGGACCGGCGACTTCGACTTCCAGCGTGCGCATGCCGTGCTCCTGCGCCTTCTTCGACACGTCCTCGGCGGCAACCTGCGCCGCGTACGGGGTCGACTTGCGCGAGCCCTTGAAGCCCATCGTGCCGGCGGAAGACCAGGCAATCGTGTTGCCCTGCGCGTCGGTGATGGTGATGGTCGTGTTGTTGAACGACGAGTTCACGTGCGCAACGCCGGAGGCGATGTTCTTGCGTTCACGACGGCGAACGCGGGTGGCTTCCTTGCCCATTGAGTACCTTTCCTGGAGATCTCAAACGCCGCCGTAGTGCCAGCGGCTACACCTGTGGAACGAAAGGCGCGTGGCGAACGGGTTATCCCCGGCTCGCCACACGCCGCGATTGGATGCGAAAACTTACTTCTTCTTGCCGGCGATGGCCTTGGCCGGGCCCTTGCGCGTCCGCGCATTGGTGTGGGTACGCTGACCGCGCACCGGCAGACCGCGACGATGACGCAGGCCGCGATAGCAGCCGAGGTCCATCAGACGCTTGATGTTGATGCCGACCTCACGACGCAGGTCACCCTCGACGAGATAGTCGCGGTCGATGACTTCGCGGATCTGAAGCACTTCGGCGTCGCTGAGCTGACTGACGCGACGATCCACCGGGATCTTCACCTTCTCCAGAATCTCACCGGCGATCTTCTGACCGATGCCATGGATGTACTGGAGCGCGATCAGCACGCGCTTGTTGGTGGGAATGTTCACGCCGGCAATACGGGCCACGGCCTTCTCTCCTGTTGCCGGTCCTCGTCAGGACCAGGCTTTAAGTGCTTGTGTTCTCGGGCAGGTGTTCACAAACGCGAACACGACGCCCACCCCCGGTCTTCCTGGGGCCCGGCATCGTCTGAAACTATCCGACTTGGATGCGGGGCTTATTAAGGGATTCCGGGGGCTTTCGTCAACCGCTGCTAGCGCTTGGCTCGCTTTTTCGTGACCTTTTTTGCGGCCTTTTTGGCACCCTTTTTGACAGCCTTCCCGGCGGTCTTTTTGGCAACCTTCTTTACCGTCTTCTTCGCGGCCTTCTTGGCCGCCTTTTTAGCGGATTTGGCGGGTTTTTTGGCCGTTTTCGCCGACTTCTTGGCTGTTTTGGCCTTGGCCGCGCCCTTCTTGGCCGGCGCTGCCTTGGCCGCGCTCTTGGAAGTTCCCTTGGCAGTTCCCTTGCCATGCGTCTTGGGCTCGACTGCCCCGAGCGCCAGGAGCTGGCGGTGAACCGCACGGGTGACCTCATCGATGGCCATCATGCCATCGATGGTCGAGAGCTTCCGCCGCTCGGAATAGTAGTGAATCAGCGGCTCCGTCTGGCTGCGGTAGCTGGCAAGCCGCTTGGTCAGGACCTCGGGGGTGTCGTCGAGGCGAACCTCCTCACCGCGCTCCCGCATCTGGGCGACTCGGGTCTCGACGCGACTCAGCAGCGCGCTTTCGTTGACGCGGAGCTCGATCACTGCATCGAGCTTGAGGTGCTTCTGCCTCAGCAGCTCATCGAGCGCCTCGGCCTGCGGCACGGTGCGCGGGAAACCGTCGAGGATGAAACCGTTCTTGGCGTCCGGCTGGTCGATCCGGTCGGAGATGATTCCGACCACGACGTCGTCGGGTACGAGGCCGCCGCTGGCCATGATCTCCTTGGCCTTCAGACCGACCGGCGTTCCCGCCGCCACGGCCGCACGCAGCATCTCGCCGGTCGAAAGCTGGACGATACCATAGCGCTCCACCAGCAGCTGCGCCTGGGTCCCTTTGCCCGACCCCGGCGGTCCCAGAAGTATAATTCTCATCGGCGTACGCCCCCCGGATTGGTGAGCGATACGTCGCGCACCTGTGTTTGAAGATCAAGAACAGTGCAAACCATAATCGGCGCCGCACCGCTACCCATATCATAGGGGAGCGAATACCCGGTCGCCAAGAAGGCCTTTGAAATCAGGGATTGCATCGCGCTGAGAGCAGCTCCGCCGATGCGATCGAACGGCTGGCTGGTCGTCTCTGCGGGCGCCGCGCGTTGCTCTCGCGCGGGCGAATCGGCGGCGCAGTCGCGCCGCCTTCAGAGGACGCCGCGCTTAGCGGCGGCGGCCCCGCAACTTCGACTTCCGGATCAGGCCCTCGTACTGATGGGCCAGCAGATAGCCCTGCACCTGCGCCACCGTGTCCATGGTCACGCTGACCACGATCAGCAGCGAGGTACCGCCGAAGTAGAACGGCACCGAGGCGTAGGAGATCAGGATCTCGGGGATCAAGCAGACGATCGCCAGATAGATCGCGCCGAGCACGGTGATGCGCGACAGCACGTAGTCGATATATTCCGCGGTGCGCTCGCCGGGGCGAATGCCCGGAATGAAGCCGCCGTGCTTCTTCAGATTGTCCGCGGTCTCGGTCGGGTTGAACACGATCGCGGTGTAGAAGAACGCGAAGAACACGATCAGCGCGAGATACATGATCAGGAACAGCGGACGGCCGTGGCCGAGCTGGGTGGTGATCCACTGGAACCATTCCGGCCCGCTGCCCGCATTGAAGTTCGCAACCGTGGTCGGCAGCAACAAGAGCGAAGACGCGAAGATCGGCGGAATCACGCCCGAGGTGTTGAGCTTGAGCGGCAGATGCGAGGACTGACCCTCGAACATCTTGTTGCCGACCTGGCGCTTCGGATACTGGATCAGCAGGCGGCGCTGCGCGCGCTCCATGAACACGATGAAGGCGATCACGGCGACCGCCATGATGATGACGACCAGGATCAGGCCGGTCGACATCGCACCCTGACGGCCGAGCTCGAGCATGTTGGCGAGCGCCGCGGGCAGCTCGGCGACGATGCCGGAGAGAATGATCAGCGAGATGCCGTTGCCGATGCCGCGCGAGGTGATCTGCTCGCCCAGCCACATCAGGAACATGGTGCCGCCGGTCAGTGTGATCGCCGTGGACAGGCGGAAGAACATGCCGGGGTCGCTGACGACGTTGCCGGCACCCTCAAGGCCCACCGCGATGCCGTAGGACTGGAACGCCGCCAGGATGACGGTCAGATAGCGGGTGTACTGGTTCAGCGTCTTGCGGCCGGCCTCGCCTTCCTTCTTCAGCGCCTCGAGCTGCGGCGAGACGGTGGTCAGGAGCTGGATGATGATCGAGGCCGAGATGTACGGCATGATGTTCAGCGCAAAGATCGCCATGCGGTGGATGCCGCCGCCGGCGAACATGTTGAACATGCCGAGGATGCCGCCCGCCTGGGAGCGGAACACCTGCTCCCAGATGTTGGGATCGATGCCCGGCAACGGGATGTAGGTCCCCAGCCGATAAACGAGCAGCGCACCCAGGGTGAACCAGATGCGCTTCTTCAGTTCGTCAGCCTTGGCAAACGCACCGAAATTGAGGTTGGCTGCCAGTTGTTCCGCTGCTGAGGCCATCTTGGACTTTCTCCCGCCGCCTGTTGCGCCGTCATGCCCGCGGCCGGGCTACTTTAGCGGACGCCGGACATTATCTGGGGCTCGGCATCGATAAGTCCACGTCCCGCATGCGTAAAGGCCCGCGAGCCGCGGGCCAATGACGCAGTTGTTACGCCGCCTCGCCTTCTTCCTTGGCAGGGGCGAGGATCTTCACCGAGCCGCCCGCCTCCTCGACCGCGGCAATCGCGGTCTTGGTGGCGCCGTGCACCTCGATGTTGAGCTTGGACTTGAGCTCGCCACGGCCGAGCAGCCGCAGGCCGCCCTTGGCGCGGCGCAGCACGCCGCCCTTCACCAGGGCCTCGACGTTCACGACGCTGCCGGCGTCGATCTTCTTGGCATCGACCGCTTCCTGGAGCCGGTCGAGATTGATCTCGGCGAACTCGACGCGGAAGATGTTGTTGAAGCCGCGCTTGGGCAGACGGCGATGCATCGGCATCTGGCCGCCTTCGAAACCCTTGATGCGCACGCCCGAACGCGCGGTCTGGCCCTTGCCGCCGCGGCCCGACTGCTTGCCCTTGCCCGAACCGATGCCGCGGCCGACGCGCATACGCTTTTTGCGCGAGCCGGCGTTGTCGGCGATATCGCTGAGCTTCATCGCCCTTCTCCTTGTGTCTTGCGCATGATCTTCACCGAAAACCGGCACCCGTTTTTCGGGATCATGCGCCTTTGCTTACTTCTCGTCGACGATGCGGACGAGATGGTGAACCTTCTCGATCATGCCGCGCACGGCCGGAGTGTCCGGCAGTTCGCTGGTGCGGCCGATCTTGTTGAGCTTGAGCCCGATCAGCGTCGAACGCTGCGAGTGATGGCGGCGGATCGCGCTGCCGGTCTGCTCGAGCTTGATCGTCTTTGCGGCCTTGGCCATTTGATCTACTCCAAAAAGCTTCCGTTAGTCGGCAGCCGCCTCGGCATCGCCGCCGATACGGCGCGACTGGAGGGTGGACACCTTGATATTGCGGCGGGCTGCGACCGAACGCGGCGAATCCTGGTGCTTCAGCGCGTCGAAGGTCGCGCGCACCATGTTGTACGGGTTCGAAGAGCCGATCGACTTCGCCACCACGTCCTGGACGCCGAGCGTCTCGAACACGGCGCGCATCGGGCCGCCGGCGATGATGCCGGTACCGGCCGGAGCGGCACGCAGGTAGACACGGCCCGCGCCATGACGGCCGGCGATGTCGTGATGCAGCGTGCGGCCCTCGCGCAGCGACACGCGGGTCAGGTTGCGCTTGGCGGACTCGGTTGCCTTGCGGATCGCCTCAGGCACTTCGCGCGCCTTGCCGTGGCCGAAGCCGGCGCGGCCCTTCTGGTCGCCGATCACGACCAGCGCTGCGAAACCGAAGCGCTTGCCGCCCTTGACGACCTTGGCCACGCGGTTGATGTGGACGAGCTTGTCGACGAACTCGCTGTCGCGCTCCTCGCGCTCCTTGCGTTCGCGTCCGCCGCCGCGTTGATCGCGTCCACCACGTTGTTCGCGTTCTGCCATTTTTCCAATCCTTCAGAGGCTTACGCCTCAATCCTCAAATTCTGTTAGAAGCTCAGCCCGCTCTCACGCGCCGCATCGGCAAGAGCCTTGACGCGCCCGTGATAGAGATAGCTGCCGCGATCGAACACGACTTCCTTGACGCCCTTCTCGGCGGCGCGCTCGGCCAGCAGCTTGCCGACCGCCTTCGCCGCATCGATGTCGGCGCCGGTCTTGCCGCCGTCGCGCATCGACTTCTCGAGCGAGGAGGCGGAGGCCAGCGTCTCGCCCTTCAGATCGTCGATGACCTGGGCGTAGATGTGCTTGGACGAGCGGAACACCGACAGACGCGGACGGCCACCACCGGAGCGGCGCAGCTTCAGCCGCACACTCCGCTTGCGCCGGGCATTCGTAACCTTGGCTTTCGACATGACCGGCTCCGTTACTTCTTCTTGCCTTCCTTGCGGAAGATGAATTCGCCAACATACTTCACGCCCTTGCCCTTGTAGGGCTCCGGCGGGCGGTATGAGCGGATTTCGGCCGCGACCTGGCCGACGCGTTGAATGTCGCTGCCCGTCACCGTGATTTCGGTCGGCTTCGGCACCGTGATCGTGATCCCCTCGGGGATCGTGTAGATCACGTCGTGGCTGTAGCCGAGCGCGAGCTGCAGGTTCTTGCCCTGCATCGCGGCGCGGTAGCCGACGCCGGTGATCTCGAGCTTCTTCTCGAAGCCCTTGGTGACGCCTTCGACCAGATTCGCGACCTGGGCGCGAGCGGTACCATACAGCGCCCGGGCGCGGTTGGTCTCGAGCCGCGGCTTGACCTTGATCTGGCCGCTCTCGAGCTTCACCTCGACGTCGTCATGGACGACGAACTGAAGCTGGCCCTTGGGCCCCTTCATCTTGACGGTCTGCCCGTCGACGGTCGCGGTAACACCCGACGGAACCGCCACAGGCCTTTTGCCAACACGTGACATGGATCAAAAATCCTTCTCAGAACACCGTGAAGAGGACTTCACCGCCCACATTCGCGTCGCGCGCGCTGTGGTCGGCCATGATCCCCTTCGGCGTCGACAACACCGAAATGCCGAGCCCGTTGTTGACCCGCGGCAGGTTCTTCACCGAGGCGTAAACACGACGCCCGGGCTTGGAAACACGTTCGATCTCGCGGATGACGGGCTCGCCGTCGAAATACTTCAGCTCGATCTCGATCTCGCTGCGGCCCGAGGAGTGCTCGACCGTGGCATAGCCGCGGATGTAGCCCTCGCTCTTGAGCACCTCGAGCACGTTCTCGCGCATCCGCGAGCCCGGCGTGGAGACCTTGGTCTTGGAGCGCATCTGCGCGTTGCGGATGCGGGTGATCAGATCGCTGATTGGATCGTGCGTAGACATCTAAACGACCCTCCTTACCAGCTCGACTTCACGAGGCCCGGGACCATGCCCTTGGAGCCAAGTTCGCGCAGCGCGATACGGGACAGCTTGTTCTTGCGGTAGTTCGAGCGCGGACGGCCCGACAGCTCGCAACGAAGACGCACGCGGGTCGCCGACGAATTGCGCGGCATCTCGGCGAGCTTCAGGGTCGCGGCGAACCGCTCCTCCATCGGCAACGTCTTGTCGGCGATGATCGCCTTCAACCGCTCGCGCTTCGGGGCGGCGTTCTTCACCATCCGCTTGCGCCGGTTGTTCTTCTCGATTGAACTCTTCTTTGCCATGCTTGGCTCCTGGGTATCCGCGTTTGAGAGGCTTTAGGTCAGCGTCTCACTGCCGGAACGGGAAATTGAAAGCGGTCAACAAGGCCCTCGCCTCTTCGTCGGTCTTGGCCGTGGTGCAGACGGTGATGTCCATACCTCGGGCTTCCGTGACCTTGTCGAAGTCGATCTCGGGGAAAATGATGTGCTCCTTGATGCCGAGCGAGTAGTTGCCCCGGCCGTCGAAGCTCTTCGGGTTCAGGCCGCGGAAGTCGCGGACGCGCGGCAGCGCGACCGTCACCAGGCGGTCGATGAACTCGTACATGCGCGCCTTGCGCAGCGTGACCTTGCAGCCGATCGGCTGGTTCTCACGCAGCTTGAAGGTCGCGATCGCGATGCGCGAATAGGTCACGATCGCCTTCTGGCCGGCGATCTGGGTCAGCTCGGCAGCGGCGGTCTCGGCCTTCTTGCGGTCGTTGACGGAATCGCCAACGCCCATGTTCAGCACGACCTTGTCCAGGCGCGGAACCTGCATAACGTTCTCGTAACCGAACTTCTCGGTCATCGCCGTGCGGATCTTCGCATCGTATTCCGCGCGCAGGCGCGGCGTGTAAGCAGCCTCAGCCATCGATCTCAGCTCCCGAGCTCTTGGCGATGCGGACCTTCTTGCCGTCCGCCAGAATCTTGAATCCGACGCGGGTCGGCTTTCCGTCCTTGCCGACATACGCGATGTTGGACAGTTGGATCGGCGCCTCTTTCGAGATGATGCCGCCCTCCTGGGCCTGCGTCTGCTTCTGGTGACGCTTGACCATGTTGATGCCGCGCACGAGCGCCGTACCGGCGTCGGGGCGAACCTCGAACACTTCGCCGGTGCGACCCTTGTCGCGACCGGTCAGCACGACGACCTTGTCGCCCTTGCGGATCTTCGCAGCCATCACAGCACCTCCGGCGCGAGGGAAATGATCTTCATGTGATTCTTGGCGCGCAGCTCGCGCGGCACGGGCCCGAAGATACGGGTGCCGACCGGCTCGGACTGGTTGTTGATCAGCACGGCGGCGTTGCGGTCGAAGCGGATGACCGAACCGTCGGCGCGGCGGATGTCCTTGCGGACGCGCACCACGACGGCCTTCATCACGTCGCCCTTCTTCACCTTGCCACGCGGAATCGCTTCCTTGATCGAGACGACGATAATGTCGCCGATCGTGGCGTAGCGGCGCTTGGAGCCCCCGAGCACCTTGATACACATGACACGGCGTGCGCCAGAATTGTCGGCCACGTCGAGGTTGGTCTGCATCTGAATCATTGATGCACCTCGTCCTCTTCTCTCTTGCGCCAGCCCAGCCGGCGCTCAACATTTCCCTGAAGACAGTCGGCTAAAGCCAACAGATCAGGCGCTTTTCTTGTGTTCGCCCCGGATCACGACCCAGCGCTTCAACTTCGAAATCGGCTTCGATTCCTCGATCCAAACCATGTCGCCCGGCTTGAACTCATTGTTCTCGTCGTGCGCGTGGTAGTTCTTCGAACGGCGGATCGTCTTCTTGTAGATCGGGTGCGTGAAGCGGCGATCGACGCGCACAACGACCGTCTTGGCTGTCTTGTCGCTGACGACCACGCCCTGCAAAGTACGTTTCGGCATCTTCGTAAGCCTCTTACTTCTTCTTCGCGCGCGTCTGCGCGGCGACGGTCTTGATCCGGGCGATGTCGCGGCGAGCCTCGCGCAGGCGCGAGGTGTTCTCGAGCTGCCCGGTGGCGCGCTGGAAGCGCAGGTTGAAGCGCTCCTTCTTCAGGTTCAGGATGGCGTCATCCTGCTGGTCGGGGCTCATCGCGCGGATGTCTTCGATCTTCATCTGGGCCATGGCCATTACTCCGCAATGCGCTCGACGAAGCGCGTCTTGATCGGCAGCTTGGCGGCCGCCAGGGTCAGCGCCTCACGCGCCGTCTGGGTGTTGACGCCGTCGATCTCGAACAGCACCCGGCCCGGCTTGACGCGCGCCACCCACAGTTCCGGCGAACCCTTGCCGGAACCCATGCGGACTTCGGCCGGCTTCTTCGACACCGGAAGGTCGGGGAACACGCGGATCCAGACGCGGCCGGCGCGCTTCATGTGACGGGTCAGCGCGCGGCGAGCGGCTTCGATCTGGCGCGCAGTGACGCGCTCAGGCTCGGTCGCCTTCAGGCCGTACTGGCCGAACGCCAACGTCGCGCCCGAAGACGCAACGCCGTGGATGCGGCCCTTATGCGCCTTCCGGAACTTCGTTTTCTTAGGTTGCATCATGGCTTTAAGCCCTCAAATTCCTGTGCTGGCTCAGACCGCAGCGTTGTCGCGGCGCTGACGGCCACCACGATCACCACCGCCGCCGGTCTCGCCTTCGGCCATTCTCTTGTCCTGGGCCATCGGATCGTGCTCGAGGATCTCGCCCTTGAAGATCCAGACCTTGACGCCGCAGGTGCCGAAGGTCGTGAACGCGGTCGCAACGCCGTAGTCGATGTCGGCGCGCAGCGTGTGCAGCGGCACGCGACCTTCGCGGTACCACTCCATGCGCGCGATTTCCGCACCGCCCAGACGTCCCGAGCAGTTGATGCGGATGCCTTCCGCGCCGAGACGCATCGCCGACTGCACGGCGCGCTTCATGGCGCGGCGGAACGCCACGCGGCGCTCCAGCTGCTGCGCGATCGACTCGGCCACCAGCGTCGCATCGAGCTCCGGCTTGCGGATCTCGACGATGTTGATGACGACGTCGGACGAGGTGATGTCCGCGACCCGCTTGCGCAGCTTGTCGATGTCGGCGCCCTTCTTGCCGATCACCACGCCCGGACGGGCCGAGTGGATGGTGACGCGGCACTTCTTGTGCGGACGCTCGATCACGATGCGGGCGACGGCCGCCTGCTTGAGCTCCTTGTGCAGGATCTCACGGATCTTGACGTCCTCGTGCAGCAGCTTGCCGTATTCCTGCTTGCCGGCGAACCAGCGGGAATCCCAGGTCCGGTTGATGCCGAGACGCAGACCGATCGGATTGATCTTTTGACCCATCGTTTTCTCCTGCGACCCTTAAGCCGCTGCTGCTTCGGCTTCGACCTGACGAACAATGATCGTCAGCTGCGAAAATGGTTTGTAGACACGGCCCGAACGGCCACGGCCGCGGGCGGCAAAGCGCTTCATCACGAGGCCGTTGCCGACGAAGGCCTGCGCCACGACGAGATCGTCAACGTCGAGGTCGTGGTTGTTCTCGGCATTGGCGATAGCCGATTCCAGGCACTTCTTCACGTCAACCGCGATCCGCTTGCGCGAAAACTGCAGATCGGCGAGCGCAGCAGCCGCCTTCCGGCCGCGAATGAGCTGGGCGACCAGGTTGAGCTTCTGCGGGCTCACCCGCAGCATCCGGGCGACCGCCTTGGCCTCGTTCTCGGCGAGGCTCCGTTCGCGCTTAGGTTTGCTCATCGTTTAATCCTCAAGCCTTCTTGGCTTTCTTGTCACCGGAGTGGCCATGGAAGGTCCGGGTCGGCGAGAACTCGCCGAACTTGTGACCGACCATTTCCTCGTTGACGGCCACCGGCACGTGCTTCTGACCGTTGTAGACACCGAAGGTCAGACCGACGAACTGCGGCAGGATCGTCGAACGACGGCTCCAGATCTTGATGACGTCGTGACGGCCGGACGCGCGCGCGGCATCTGCCTTCTTGAGCAGAGAACCCTCGACGAACGGGCCTTTCCAGACTGAACGAACCATGTCCGGCGTTCCTTACTTCTTCCGCTTGTGGCGGCTTAGGAGAATGAATTTGTTGGTCGACTTGTTGGAGCGGGTCTTCTTGCCCTTGGTCGGCTTGCCCCACGGAGTAACCGGGTGGCGACCGCCCGAGGTACGACCTTCACCACCGCCGTGCGGATGGTCGATCGGGTTCATCGAAACACCGCGGTTGTGCGGCTTGCGACCCAGCCAACGGTTGCGGCCGGCCTTGCCGATCGAGGTGTTCATGTGATCCGGGTTCGACACCGCGCCGATCGTGCCGCGGCAACGGCCGTGCACCAGGCGCTGCTCACCCGAGTTCAGGCGGATGATGACGTAGTCCTGGTCGCGACCGACGAGCTGGGCGTAGGTGCCCGCGGAACGGGCGAGCTGGCCGCCCTTCCCGATCTTGACCTCGATGTTGTGGATGATCGTGCCGACCGGCATGTTGCCGAGCGGCATGACGTTACCCGGCTTCACGTCGACATAGTTGCCGGCCACCACGGAATCGCCGACCGCAAGGCGCTGCGGCGCCAGGATATAGGCCTGGGTGCCGTCTTCGTACTTGACCAGTGCGATGAACGCAGTGCGGTTCGGATCGTATTCCAGCCGCTCGACAGTCGCGGGCGCATCGACCTTGTCGCGCTTGAAGTCGACGATGCGCAGGGTCTGCTTGTGACCGCCGCCGCGGAAGCGCACGGTGATGCGACCGGTGTTGTTGCGACCGCCGGAGGAATGCTTGCCTTCGGTGAGGGCCTTGACCGGCTTGCCCTTGTACAGGGCCGAACGATCGACCATGACCAGCTGGCGCTGGCCCGGCGTCGTGGGATTGAATGTCTTCAGTGCCATCGTCGTACGACCTTACAGACCGGTGGTTACGTCGATCCGGTGGCCCTCTTCGAGGGTCACGATCGCGCGCTTGGTGTTCGACTGCGAACCGAGGTTGCCGCGGAAGACCTTGGTCTTGCCCTTGCGGACCAGCGTGTTGACGCTCTTGACCTTGACGTCGAACAGCTTCTCGATCGCTTCCTTGATCTGCGGCTTGGTCGCCTTCGCGGCCACCTTGAACAGGACCTTGTTGTGCTCGGACGCCAGCGTCGCCTTTTCGGTGACGACCGGAGCAACGATCACGTCGTAGTGGCGAGGCTCAATGTTCTTCGTCATTTGAAGCGCGCCTCCAGCGCATCGATGGCGGCCTTGGTCAGAACGAGCTTCTGACGGCGCAGGATGTCATAGACGTTGATGCCCTGGATCGGCAGCACGTCCATGTTCGGGATGTTGCGAGCCGCGGCGGCAAAGCCGTTGTTGAGCTCGGCGCCGTCGATGATCAGCGCGTTGGTCAAGCCCAGACCCGAGAAGTGACCGAGCAGCGCCTTGGTCTTGGCGGCTTCCAGCGCGGCCTTGTCGATCACCAGCAGATCACCGTCCTTAGCCTTGGCCGACAACGCATGCTTGAGAGCCAGCGCGCGGACCTTCTTCGGCAGGTCGGTGGCGTGCGAACGCACCACCGGACCGAAGGCGCGGCCACCGCCCCGGAACTGCGGCACGCGGGCCGAGCCGTGACGAGCACCGCCGGTGCCCTTCTGCTTGTACATCTTCTTGCCGGTGCGCCAGATCTCGGCGCGGCCCTTGGCCTTGTGGGTGCCGGCCTGACGCTTGTTGAGCTGCCACTGCACGCAACGCGCAATGATGTCCTGGCGCGGCTCGAGGCCGAAAATGGCGTCGGAAAGCTGGACCGAGCCGGCTTCCTTACCTTCGAGGGTGGTGACCTTCAATTCCATCTCACGCACCCTCCTGCTGGGCCGCAGCCTCGGCTTCGCCACCCGCAACCTTGAACTTGCCGGGCTTCGGAGCTTCCTTCGGCAGCGGCTTCTTGACGGCGTCGCGCACGCGGATCCAGCCGCCCTTGGAGCCGGGAACGGCGCCTTCGACGAGGATCAGGCCGCGCTCGACGTCGAGCTGAACGACTCGAAGGTTGAGCGTGGTGATGCGGTCGACACCCATGTGGCCGGGCATCTTCTTGTTCTTCCAGGTCTTGCCGGGATCCTGACGACCACCGGTCGAACCGATCGAACGGTGCGAGATCGACACACCGTGCGTGGCGCGCAGACCGCCGAAGTTCCAGCGCTTCATGCCGCCGGCGAAGCCCTTACCGACCGAGGTGCCGGTGACGTCGACGAACTGGCCGACGACGAAATGATCGGCCTGGATCTCGGCGCCGACCGGGATCATGGCATCCGCGGTGACGCGGAATTCCTCGACCCGGCGCTTCGGCTCGACCTTGGCGACCGCGAACTGGCCGCGCTCCGCCTTGGGCATGTAAACGGTCTTGCGGCTGCCAGAACCGAGCTGGAGCGCGACGTAACCGTTCTTCTCTTCGGTACGGTGGCCTACGACCTGGCAATTGCCGAGCTTCAGCACGGTCACGGGGATATGTTCGCCGGCCTCCGTGAAGACCCGCGTCATCCCGACCTTTTGTGCGATCACTCCGGAGCGCATCGGCTTGCTTCCTGTTCTTTCTGTCCGCTTACGCGAACGGGATCCAAAAATCTTAGAGCTTGATCTCGACGTCGACACCGGCGGCCAGATCGAGCTTCATCAAAGCATCGACGGTCTGCGGGGTCGGATCGACGATGTCGAGCAGGCGCTTGTGAGTGCGCATCTCGAACTGTTCGCGGCTCTTCTTGTCGACGTGGGGCGAACGGTTGACGGTGAACTTCTCGATGCGGGTGGGCAGCGGAATGGGTCCGCGGACCTGCGCGCCGGTGCGCTTCGCCGTGTTCACGATCTCGCGGGTCGACGTATCGAGGATACGATGGTCGAACGCCTTGAGACGGATACGAATGTTTTGGCCGTTCATTGCCGTGGTCTCTCTTCAGTGGGTGGCGAATAGCGAATAGCGAATGTCACCATTCGCTACTCGCCGATCCCTATTCTCGTATTACTCGATGATCGAGGCGACGACGCCGGCGCCGACGGTACGACCGCCCTCGCGGATCGCGAAGCGGAGCTTCTCTTCCATCGCGATCGGCACGATCAGGTGCACTTCCATCGCGATGTTGTCGCCCGGCATCACCATCTCGGTACCTTCCGGCAGATGCACGACACCGGTCACGTCGGTGGTGCGGAAATAGAACTGCGGACGGTAGTTGGTGAAGAACGGGGTGTGGCGACCGCCCTCTTCCTTGGTGAGGATGTAGGCCTCAGCCTTGAACTTGGTGTGCGGCTTGACCGAACCCGGCTTCGCCAGCACCTGGCCGCGCTCGACGTCCTCGCGCTTGGTGCCGCGGAGCAGAGCGCCGATGTTGTCGCCGGCCTGGCCCTGATCGAGCAGCTTGCGGAACATTTCGACACCGGTGACGGTGGTCTTCTGGGTCGCACGCAGACCGACGATCTCGATTTCCTCGCCGACCTTGACGATGCCGCGCTCGACACGGCCGGTCACCACGGTGCCGCGGCCCGAGATCGAGAACACGTCTTCAACCGGCATCAGGAACGGCTGGTCGATCGGACGCTCCGGCTGCGGGATGTACTCGTCGACGTTGCGCATCAGCTCGAGGATGGCGTCGTGGCCGAGCTTCTTGTCCGAATCTTCGAGAGCGGCGAGCGCCGAGCCCTTGATGATCGGGATCTTGTCGCCCGGGAATTCGTACTTCGAGAGCAGTTCGCGGACTTCGAGCTCGACGAGCTCGAGCAGCTCCGGATCGTCGACCATGTCGCACTTGTTGAGGAACACGACGAGCGCGGGCACGCCGACCTGGCGGGCGAGCAGGATGTGCTCGCGGGTCTGCGGCATCGGGCCGTCAGCGGCCGACACGACCAGGATCGCACCGTCCATCTGGGCGGCGCCGGTGATCATGTTCTTCACGTAGTCGGCGTGGCCGGGGCAGTCGACGTGGGCGTAGTGGCGGTTCTTGGTCTCGTACTCGACGTGCGCGGTCGAGATCGTGATGCCGCGCGCCTTCTCTTCCGGCGCCTTGTCGATCTGGTCGTACGCGGTGAACGTTGCACCGCCGGTCTCGGCGAGGATCTTGGTGATCGCCGCGGTCAACGACGTCTTGCCATGGTCGACGTGACCGATGGTGCCGATGTTGCAGTGCGGCTTGTTACGTTCAAACTTTGCTTTGGCCATTTGACTCTCCGTTCAATCGTCAGCTTGAGACCGACGACAATCAGGCAAACTTCTTTTGGACTTCTGCCGACACGTTGGCCGGCGCTTCTGCGTAGTGATCGAACTGCATGGTGAAGGTTGCGCGCCCCTGGCTCATCGAGCGCAGGTTATTCACGTAACCGAACATGTTCATGAGCGGCACCATCGCGTTGATGACGTTGGCGTTGCCGCGCATGTCTTGACCCTGGATCTGACCGCGCCGGGAATTCAGGTCGCCGATGACCGAGCCGGTATAGTCTTCCGGGGTCACCACTTCGACCTTCATGATCGGCTCGAGCAGCACGGACTTGCCCTTCTGCAAGGCTTCGCGGAATGCCGCGCGCGATGCGATTTCGAAGGCGAGCGCCGACGAGTCGACGTCGTGGTACTTGCCGTCGACGAGCTGAACCTTGACGTCGACCACGGGGAAGCCCGCGACGACACCAGAGCTCATCACGCTGTTGAGGCCCTTTTCGACGCCGGGGATGTATTCCTTCGGAACCGCACCGCCGACGATCTTGGACTCGAACTCGTAGCCCTTGCCGGGCTCGTTCGGCTCGACCACGATCGACACTTCCGCGAACTGACCGGTACCGCCGGTCTGCTTCTTGTGGGTGTACTTGACCTCGGCCTTCTTGGTGACGCGCTCACGGAACGCAACCTGCGGCGCGCCGATGTTGGCGTCGACCTTGTAGGTGCGCTTGAGGATGTCGACCTTGATGTCGAGATGGAGTTCGCCCATGCCCTTGAGGATGGTCTGGCCGGACTCCTGGTCGGTCGACACGCGGAAGGACGGATCCTCCGCGGCGAGCTTAGCTAGCGCCACGCCCAGCTTCTCCTGGTCGGCCTTGGACTTCGGCTCGATCGCGATCTCGATGACCGGCTCGGGGAATTCCATCTTCTCCAGGATCACCTGCTTGTCGGGATCGCACAGCGTGTCACCGGTGCGCGCTTCCTTCAGGCCGGCCAGGGCGACGATGTCGCCGGCATAGGCTTCCTTGATGTCTTCGCGGTTGTTCGCATGCATCAGCAGCATGCGCCCGATGCGCTCCTTCTTCTCGCGGGTCGAGTTCACGACGCCGGTGCCGCTCTGGAGAACGCCGGAGTAAATGCGGCAGAAGGTGATGGTGCCGACGAACGGGTCGTCCATGATCTTGAACGCGAGCAGCGCGAGCGGCTCCTTGTCGTCGGCCTTGCGCACGACCTCGTTGCCGCGGTCGTCGGTGCCCTTGATCGCGGGCACGTCGATCGGCGACGGCAGGTAGTCGACGACGGCGTCGAGCAGCGGCTGCACGCCCTTGTTCTTGAAGGCCGAACCGCACAGCACGGGATAGAACGCGCCGGTCAGCACCGCCTTGCGGATCAGCCGCTTCAGCGTCGCTTCGTCCGGCTCGTTGCCGTCGAGGAAAGCGGCGAGCGCATCGTCGTCGAGCTCGACGGCGGCTTCCACCATCTTCTCGCGATATTCCTTGGCCTGCTCGACGAGGTCTTCCGGAATGTCGACATAGTCGAACTTCGCGCCGAGCGATTCATCGTTCCAGACGATGCCCTTCATCTTCACGAGGTCGACGAGACCCTTGAAGTTGTTCTCGGCACCGATCGGAAGCTGAATCGCGATCGGCTTGGCGCCGAGGCGGTCAACGATGTCGGCCAGACACTTGAAGAAATCGGCGCCGGTCTTGTCCATCTTGTTGGCGAAGACGATGCGCGGAACCTTGTACTTGTCGCCCTGGCGCCAGACGGTCTCGGTCTGGGGCTCGACGCCCTGGTTCGAGTCCAGCACGCAGACGGCGCCGTCGAGCACGCGCAGCGAACGCTCGACTTCGATGGTGAAGTCGACGTGGCCGGGAGTGTCGATGATGTTCAGGCGCTTACCGGCCCAGAAGGCGGTGGTCGCAGCCGAGGTGATCGTGATGCCACGCTCCTGCTCCTGCTCCATCCAGTCCATCGTCGCGGCACCTTCGTGCACTTCGCCGATCTTGTGGCTCTTGCCGGTGTAATAGAGGATGCGCTCGGTCGTCGTGGTCTTGCCGGCGTCGATATGCGCCATGATACCGAAATTACGGTAGTCCTCGATGGCATGTTGGCGGGGCATAGGTCGTTCCTTGCGAGTCCGAGTGTGTCGCCGTTACCAGCGATAGTGCGAGAAGGCGCGGTTGGCTTCCGCCATCCGGTGCACGTCTTCACGCTTCTTGACGGCGTTCCCCCGGTTATTCGATGCGTCCAAGAGCTCCGCCGAGAGCCGCTCGGTCATCGTCTTCTCGTTGCGCTCGCGCGCGGCCGAGATCAGCCAGCGAATGCCCAGGGCCTGCCGGCGGGTCGAACGAACCTCGACCGGAACCTGGTAGGTCGCACCGCCGACGCGGCGGGAGCGAACCTCGATCGTCGGCATGACGTTCTCGAGCGCCTGCTCGAACACGCCGAGCGGGTTCTGCTTGGTCTTGGTTTCGATGATGCCGAGTGCACCGTAGACGATGCCTTCGGCCACCGACTTCTTGCCGGCGTACATCACCGAGTTCATGAACTTCGTGATCACGATGTTCCCGAACTTCGGATCCGGGAGAACTTCGCGCTTTTCCGCTGAGTGGCGACGAGACATGGACGTGGTTCCCGCTTACTTCGGACGCTTGGCGCCGTACTTCGAACGGCGCTGCTTACGGTTCTTGACGCCCTGGGTATCCAGAACGCCGCGGAGGATGTGGTAGCGCACGCCGGGCAAATCCTTGACGCGGCCGCCGCGGATCATGACCACCGAGTGCTCCTGGAGGTTATGGCCCTCGCCGGGGATGTAGCCGATCACCTCGAAGCCGTTGGTCAGGCGCACCTTGGCAACCTTACGAAGCGCCGAGTTCGGCTTCTTCGGGGTCGTGGTGTAGACGCGGGTGCAAACACCACGCTTCTGAGGCGACTGCTGCAGCGCCGGCACCTTCTTGCGCGACTTCTGCACTTCCCGCGGTTGAGCGATCAGCTGGTTGATCGTCGGCATCCTGGCCTTACCCTTTGTTCTGCCGCGGCCCCTTCCGGGTCCGCTGTCTTGCCGCGGCCCGTTGCCGGAACCGCAAATTCGTTTCGAGCCACCCGCTCGATGGGCCCGCCTTCCGCGGAACAATCCGCACAAAGCGAAATTGCGCCAACCGCTCCATCACCGAGCGGAAAGCGTTACGACGCCACAGAGGACCGCAGTTTCCGGGTCAATCAGCGTAAAGCTGTGGCCCGTGCACCGAGGTCATGCATCCGAATTCGATCTCAAGAGAACAAGCTCAAGAGAACTAGAATCGCACTGGCATTGCCTAGCTATGATCGACAGCGTTTGAGCGGCATTCGTCGAGGTTGGTGCCCGTCTTCAACGACCCCTGAGGGATCAACGGGTGGCCCGTTCCGACGTTGGCGATGCTCACCGCCTGTCGTTAAGTGAGGCGCTTTCTATAAGTGGGAATCGATCAAGTCAAGGCGAAACGACAGTCACAAAGCGCTTCTCGCGCCTATGGAATTCGCCCGTTTGCCGCCCTCACCGCGCTTCCACGATGTGGGAACGACGAGCCCATTCCGCTAGCCCTAGATCTATTTTTGCCCGGGTGAAATATACTTTTATAACCCGCGCTAAGGCTTTTTTTCCTGTTGATGCGTCAAACTGCCGCCTTCGGCGGGGATTGGCGCCATGCGGTACACCGACATTGCCATTATCGGCGGGGGATTGTCCGGCTCAACCGCCGCCGCAATGCTCGGCCGCGCCGGCATTTCGACGGTGCTGATCGATCCGCATGAGAGCTATCCGGCGGACTTTCGAGTCGAAAAACTCAGCGGTCACGTGCAAGTCGAGCGATTCCTGAAGACCGGAATCGCAGAATCAGTGCTGCGCCGCGCGACCTTTGCCGGCGAGAACTGGATCGCCCGATTCGGCCGCCTGCTCGACAAGGCGCCGAGCCGGCAGTTCAACATCCTCTACGATTCGCTGGTCAACGCCGTCCGCGACGAAATCCCCGCCACCGTCGAGCGCGTCTGCGCCAAGGCCCTGGCGGTCGAGACCAGTCCGGAGCGGCAGAGGATCACGCTCGCCAACGGCGAGACGATCTCGGCCCGCCTGGTCGTGCTCGCCAACGGCCTGAACGTCGGCCTGCGCCACCAGCTCGGCATCGCCCGCAAGGTCGTCAGCGCCTGCCATTCGATCTCGATCGGGTTCGACGTGATGCCGGCAGGTCGGAATTCGTTCGACTTCCCGGCGCTGACCTATTTCTCGGAGCGGCCGAGCGACCGCACCCCCTACATCTCGCTGTTTCCGGTCGACACGCGGATGCGCGCCAATCTGTTCGTCTACCGAAGCTTCGACGATCCCTGGCTGCGCGAGCTGCGCCGTGCACCCGCTGAGACGCTGGACGCCACCCTGCCCCGGCTCAAGCGCATCACCGGCGCGTTCGACATCCCCGGTGAGCTGAAGGTCCGTCCGGTCGATCTCTACGTGAACGACCCTCGCGGCCAGCCGGGAATCGTGCTGGTCGGGGATGCCTTCGCGACCTCGTGCCCCGTCGCCGGCACCGGCTGCGACAAGGTCTTCACCGACGTCGAGCGGCTCTGCAACGTCTACATCCCGCAGTGGCTTTCCTCCGACGGGATGAATGCGGCCAAGATCGCCGGCTTCTACGCCGATCCGGTCAAGCAAGCTTGCGATCAATGGTCGGCGGCGAAGGCGTTCGACTTCCGCTCAGTCTCGATCGCGACGAGCCCTTACTGGACGGCGCAGCGCTGGGCGCGCTTCATCGCCTGGTCGGCTCAAGGGCTGCTGCGGCCGCTTGGAGGAGCGTTCCATCTGGAGCCGAACTTCCTCGGTCACTCCTCCTCGTCGTCCTCGTCCTCATCACCCTCGAGGTCGTCTTCATCCTCGTCATCGTCGCTGTCGTCGTCGGCCTGAGCCACAGCGCCATGCGGCTGGTGGATCTGGTCGTTCCACAGCTTGCGATAGGTACCGTTCCTGGCGAGCAGCTCGGCATGCGACCCGCGCTCGATCGCCCTGCCCCCTGAAATCACGATGATCTCGTCCATCTCGACCACCGAGGTCAGGCGGTGGGTCGACCAGATCATGGTGCGGCCCTTGGCGACCTTGAGCAGCGTGCGGTTGATCGCGGCCTCCGTGGTCTGGTCGAGCGCCGAGGTGGCTTCGTCCAGCAGCAGCACGGACGGGTTGCGGATGATCGCGCGCGCGATCGCGATGCGCTGGCGCTGGCCGCCCGACAGAGTATCGCCGCGCTCGCCGACCGGCGTGTCGTAGCGTTGCGGCAGGCTCATGATGTAGCGATGGATCTCGGCCTTCTTGGCCGCCTCCTCCACCTCCGCGTCGGTCGCGCCCTCCTTGCCGAGCCGGATGTTCTCGCGGATCGACATGTTGAACAGCATGTTCTCCTGGAACACTACCGCCATGCTCCGGCGTAGCGAATCCAGCGTCACCTTGCGGACGTCGACGCCGTCGATGGTGACGCGCCCCTCGTCGGGCACGTAGAGCCGCAGGATCAGGTTGAGCAGCGTGCTCTTGCCGGAGCCCGAGGGGCCGACGATGGCGATGCTCTTGCCGACATTGAGCTTGAGGCTGAGATTGTCCAGCATCGGCGTCTGGCTGCCTTCGTACTGGAAGGTGACGCGGTCGAAGGTGATGTCGTGGGTAATGCGCGGCAGATCGGGCGCGCCGGCACGATCGGCCCCGCGCGTCGGCTCGTCGAGCAGCTCCTGGATGTGCCGGATCGCGGCGGCCGAGGAGATCGACACCGGGATGAAATGCATCACATGGGCGATGTTGTAGGAGACCTCCCAGAACGCGCTCTCGAAGGTGACGAAGGTGCCGATGGTGATCTGGCCCTTGGTCGCCAGATACGCACCGATTGCCAGCACAACGAGATGCAGGAGCAGCACCGAGATGGTGACCGTCCGCTCCACCATGGTCGACAGGAACGCGGCTGAGGCGATCCTGTTGCGGGTTTCGTCGTTGCGGAAGGTAAAGAAGCCGAACATCCGGCGTTGCAGGCTGAACGCCTTGATCACGGCCTGCGCCGCCACGTTCTCCTGCACCATGCCGAGCAGCGCGGATTCATTGAGCTTCTGCTCGTAATTGGCCTGCACCGCCTTCGGCGTGAGCATGCGCGGCCCGATCAGCGTGATCGGAAACACCAGGAGCGCGACCACCGCGAGCTGCCAGTTCAGGAACACCATCAGGATGATGCCGGCGAACAACTCCAGGAACGGCAGCGCCGCGCTGTTGGCGAAGGTCTTGACCGAGCCCTCGAAGGCAGCGAGGTCGACGGAAAAGCGCGACAGGATCTCGCCGCGCTTGGTGCGGCCGAAATAGGCCGCCGGCAGGTCTTGGACGTGCTCGAACAGGTGCTTGCGGACGTCGGAGATGATGCAGGCCGCGAGCCGCGCATCCCAGCGCTCATACCAGACCGCCACGATCGAGGTGAAGATGCCGGCGGCCGCGAGCACGCCGAGGATCTTGTACAGCGCCTGGAAATCCTCCTCGCCGAGCGCGTCGTCGATCAAGAACTTCAGGCTGAGCGGCATGATGACGTTGAACAGCGTCTCGACGACGACGCCGAACGCCACGAACGACAGCATCCGCTTGTAGTTGGCCAGATAGGGCTTGACGAAACCCAGGATGGTGGCGAGCGCGCCGGCGGCCTCGCGCGCGGTAAAGACGACGAGGTCCTCGTCCTCGTCGTCGTCATCGAGCTCCAGCTCGTCATCCTCCTCGCCTTCGTCGTCCTCGTCGTCTTCGAGGTCCGGCTTGGCGGTGGGGGCAAGCTTGTCGAGCTCGGCCGCCTCTTCCACGGGGGGCTTCTGTTTGTCGGGAGAAGGAGGCTTGGACGCCATGAAACCAACGGATGCTGACGGCCGGCATGACCGCAGAGAAAGCAGGAAATAGCGGCAACCGCTATTGCACTGATTCTATGCGATCAGAATGAATTCGGCAAAGCAATTGGCGAATCCGGTCCGATCGTTGCGGCTAGTCGTCGTCCTCGCTTTCGACCTTGTCGAAGAAGGAGTAGCGCAGACTGTCGGCGTCGGCATACCACTGGCCCGGCCCCTTGTTGGCGGCGAGCGTCGCCTCCCAGAGCGCATCGGTGCAGTCCCTGCGGTGCATCGACAGATCGAACCCATTGCCGAAGAACAGTTCGGACCATTCCCACCAGGTGCCGAGCTTCTTGACCCCGCGCAGGAGGTCGTAGCGGTCGATCACGGCCGAGGCCATGTCCGAGGTGATCGAGCCGAACACGAGGCCGGTCTTGACGACGCGGTTGAGCTCGCGGATCGCGCGGACTACCTGCTTCGGGGAAACGTGGCAAAGACTGGTCTCGAACACGAAGTCGAAGGCGCCGTCCTTGAACGGCATGTCGGTGATCGAGCCGAGCTTGTTGTATTTCTTCAGCGCCTTCGGCGTTTTGGCGTGGATGGCGCGGTTGTTCTCGATGCCGAAGGCATCGATGCCGCGCTCGCGCAGCGCGCCAACCAGCTCGCCACTGGCCGAGCCCGCGATCAGCAGCTTCGCGCCCTTGGCCTTGCCCCAGACGATACCGATCAGCTTGGTGAGGTAATCGGGATCGGTGAAATGGCGCCATGCCTCGCTATAGGGGCCGAGGCCGCGATAGTTCTCGAAATAGTCGCGATCGATCCTGTCGGAGAGCGGCTTGTCGTCCTGCGCGCGCTCGCGGCGCAGGCGCATCATCTCGGTGAGGATAATGTCGGTCGCCGCGTCCGAGGAGTCGAGCAAGCCGTTCAGCGTCGAGTCGAACAGATAGTCGCCGACCACGACGATGCCGGGATGCTCCTTCGGCTCGGGCCGGTGGTTGGTCATGACGTCGCGCACCGGCAGGCCGCCGGGAATCGCGTTCACCGACGACAGCCAGCGGTGGATCTTGCCTTCCATGAAATGCGCGCGCGCATCGCCGAGCGAGGCCGGCAGCGATTTCAGCGCGGCGTCGATCAACTCCTGGTCCGACAGGTTGGCGAAGGCCAGCGCGTCGGAGCCGGGAATGAGCCAGTTCAACACGCCGTGCTTGCCGACGTCGTGGCGCGCGCCCTCGTTGTAGACGCAGCAACCGCCGAAGGCCTCCGACATGAACCAGGCGCCGGCAATCTTGTCGCCCCAGAACGGCGTGTCGAACAGGATCGAGACGCGCAGATAATGCGCCGGACGGTCGAAATACGAGACGTGCTTGACCATCGACTTGCGGAGCTGCTCGCCTTCCCAGCCCATGGTCGCGAGCCAGGAATGCGGCAGGCAGACCAGCACGAGATCGAAATCGCGCGTCTCCGGCCCCTTGCCGTTCATCATCTTGAGCTGATAGCGGCCGGTCGGCGCCTTGCCGACGGCGAGCACGCGGTGATTGAGCTGGATGTCGGCATTGACCTCCGACTGCAGGCACTCGATCAACTGCTCGTTGCCGTTCTGGATCGAATAGAGGCCGATATAGCCGTCGACATCCATCAGGTAGTTCTTGAGCGCGTTGAGGCCATTGGTGTTGTGGCTCTCGGTCGCGATGTCGGAGCGCGCCATCACCTTGAAGAAGCGCTTTGCGGTCTCGTCCTCGACCTCCTCGTCGAGCACCTGCTCGGCGGTCTTGTAGGCCCAGGGATTCTCGTTGTCGTGCGCGCCGACGCCCTCGTAATATTCGATCGGCGACATCGCCTCGGTGCAGCGCTTGCGGAACGCCTCGATCGCGGCCGCGGTCTTGGCACCATATTTGCGGCGCATGCCCGGCACGTCGTTCAGCAGCTCGCCGCCGAACTGCACCTGCTCGGCATCCATCGGAATGGTCTGAAGCCCGAAATGCTGGATCAGCTCGCGCAGCGGATCCGGACCGGTCATCGAGTAGTCGTAGATCTCGGCAACGCCGGCCTCGTATATCGCCGGCGCCGAATCGAATTTGCGGGTGACGATCTTGCCGCCGAGCCGATCGGACGCCTCGTAGATGGTGACGCGGCAGAGGTCGCCGAGCTTACGCTTCAGATACCAGGCGCTCATCAGCCCGCCGGGGCCGCCGCCTACGATTGCGAGATCAAGCATGTGAGTTCCGTGGTCTCCGGCCCTGCCCCCGTCACGGGACCACCGGTCTAAACTCCCCTAGCAGAAGCGCTTTTACGCCTGAAGGAAAGATGAACAAAGGTTGATCCTGCACCGCAACAGGGAAACAAAGCAGCAAAAAGGCCGGCTTGCGCCGGCCTTTTCATTGTCCTCGGTATTCCTACGGATGAACGATCATTCCGCAGGCGGCAGCGCAGGAAGCTCCGCTTCCGGCGCCGGCGACACGACGGCCGCCTGCTTCTCGCGCTCGTCCAGGATCAGCTTGTCGCGCTTCATCGCGACTTCGCGGATCTTGGCCATGGAGGCGCCGGTGCCCGCCGGGATCAGCCGGCCGACGATGACGTTCTCCTTGAGGCCTTCGAGCGGATCGACCTTACCATTGACCGCCGCTTCCGTGAGGACGCGGGTGGTCTCCTGGAACGAGGCCGCCGAGAAGAAGGAGCGGGTCTGGAGGCTCGCCTTGGTGATGCCGAGCAGAACCGGCGTACCCGTGGCGATCTTCTTGCCCTCTTCCTTGGCCTTCTCGTTGAGCGCGTCGAACTCGATCTTGTCGACCTGCTCGCCGGAGATCATATCCGTGTCGCCCTGGTCGGTGACTTCCACCTTCTGGAGCATCTGACGGACAATCACCTCGATGTGCTTGTCGTTGATGAGCACGCCCTGGAGCCGGTAGACCTCCTGGATCTCGTTGACCAGATAGGCCGCGAGTTCCTCGATGCCCTTGACCGCCAGGATGTCGTGCGGCGCCGGGTTGCCTTCCACGATGAAGTCGCCCTTTTCGACGACGTCGCCGTCCTGAAGGTGGATGTGCTTGCCCTTCGGGATCAGGTACTCGCGCGGCTCGTCGGTCTTGTCCATCGGCTCGATCGAGATGCGACGCTTGTTCTTGTAGTCGCGCCCGAACCGGATGGTGCCCGCGATTTCGGCGATGATCGCCGCATCCTTCGGACGCCGTGCCTCGAACAGTTCCGCCACCCGCGGCAGACCGCCGGTGATGTCACGCGTCTTGGCGCTTTCGGTCGAGACACGGGCGAGGATGTCGCCCGGCGCAACCTTGGCCCCGATATCGACCGAGAGAATGGCGTCGACCGACAGCATGTAGCGGGCATCGCCGCCACGGGCGAGCTTGAGCACCTTGCCGTCCTTGCCCTTGACCACGATGGCCGGACGCAGGTCCGAGCCGCCGCGGGTCGAGCGCCAGTCGATGACCACGCGCTTGGCGATGCCGGTGGCTTCGTCGAGCGTTTCCGAGATCGACTGCCCCTCGACCAGATCCTCGAAGCCGATGGTACCTTCGACTTCGGTGAGCAGCGGACGGGTGTAGGGATCCCACTCGACGATGCGCTGGCCACGCTTGACCGTGTCGCCCTCGTCGACGTGCAGGCGCGAGCCGTACTGGATACGGTGCGTCGCACGCTCGGTGCCGTCGGCATCGACGATCGCCACCACCATGTTGCGCACCATCGCGATCAGGTGGCCTTCGCTGTTGCGGGCGATGGCCTTGTTCCGGATCACGATCTTGCCGTCGAAGTTGGATTCGACGAACGACTGCTCGTTGAGCTGCGCCGCACCACCGATGTGGAAGGTGCGCATGGTGAGCTGGGTGCCCGGCTCGCCGATCGACTGCGCCGCGATGACGCCGACCGCTTCGCCGTGGTTGACCGGCGTGCCGCGGGCGAGGTCGCGGCCGTAGCACTTGCCGCAGATGCCGTTGACGAGTTCGCAGGTCAGTGCCGAGCGGATCTTCACCTCCTGGACGCCACCCTGGTGGATGGCATCGAGGTGGCTCTCTTCCATCAGCGTACCGCGCTTGATGATCACCTTGCCCGAGCTGTCACGCACGTCTTCGCAGGCCGTGCGTCCGAGGATGCGCGAGCCGAGCGAAGCGACCACGGTGCCGGCATCGACGATGGCGCGCATCTTGATGCCGAGCTTGGTGCCGCAGTCGTCCTGCGTGATGATGCAGTCCTGCGCGACGTCGACGAGACGACGGGTCAGGTAGCCCGAGTTCGCGGTCTTCAACGCGGTGTCCGCGAGGCCCTTGCGGGCGCCGTGGGTCGAGTTGAAGTACTCGAGCACCGAGAGGCCTTCCTTGAAGTTCGAGATGATCGGCGTCTCGATGATCTCACCCGACGGCTTGGCCATCAGGCCACGCATGCCGGCGAGCTGGCGCATCTGGGCCGGCGAACCGCGGGCGCCGGAGTGAGCCATCATGTAGATCGAGTTGATGTCGGCATCGGCTCCGCTCGCCGTCTTCTTGGTGGCGGAGATCTCCTTCATCATCGCCTTGGCGATTTCTTCCGTGGCCTTCGACCAGGCGTCGACGACCTTGTTGTACTTCTCGCCGTGGGTGATCAGGCCGTCGTTGTACTGCTGCTCGAAGTCCTTCGCCAGCGTACGGGTGGTGTCGACGATCTTCCACTTGCCGTGCGGCACGACCATGTCGTCCTTGCCGAACGAGATGCCGGCCTTGAACGCGTTGTAGAAGCCGAGCGCCATGATGCGGTCGCAGAAGATCACCGTCTCCTTTTGGCCGCAGTGACGATAGACTTGGTCGATCACACCCGAGATCTCGCGCTTGGTCATCAGCTTGTTGATGATCTCGTACGAAATCCGCGGGTTCTTCGGCAGCAGGTTGCCGAGCATGACGCGGCCCGCGGTGGTCTCGATCCAGCGCGTCGAGACCTTGCCGGTCTCGTCCATGCCCTGCCACCGATACTTGATCTTGGTGTGGAGGTGGATGACCTTCGCGTGCAGCGCGTGCTCGAGCTCGGCCATGTCGCCGAAGATCTTGCCCTCGCCGGGCAGGCCTTCGCGCATGATCGAGACGTAGTAGAGACCGAGCACGATGTCCTGCGACGGCACGATGATCGGCTGGCCGTTCGCGGGATGCAGGATGTTGTTGGTCGACATCATCAGGACGCGCGCTTCCAGCTGCGCTTCGAGCGACAGCGGAACGTGCACGGCCATCTGGTCGCCGTCGAAGTCGGCGTTGAACGCGGCGCAGACCAGCGGATGCAGCTGGATCGCCTTGCCCTCGATCAGCACGGGCTCGAACGCCTGAATGCCGAGACGATGCAGCGTCGGCGCGCGGTTGAGCAGCACCGGATGCTCGCGGATCACCTCGTCCAGGATGTCCCAGACCTCGGGCCGCTCCTTCTCGACCAGCTTCTTGGCCTGCTTCACGGTGGTGGACAGGCCCTTGGCGTCAAGCCGCGAATAGATGAACGGCTTGAACAGCTCGAGCGCCATCTTCTTCGGCAGGCCGCACTGATGCAGGCGCAGCTCGGGACCGACCACGATCACCGAACGGCCCGAATAGTCGACGCGCTTGCCGAGCAGGTTCTGGCGGAAGCGGCCCTGCTTGCCCTTGAGCATGTCGGCGAGCGACTTCAGCGGGCGCTTGTTGGCGCCCGTGATGACGCGGCCGCGGCGGCCGTTGTCGAACAGAGCATCGACCGCTTCCTGAAGCATGCGCTTCTCGTTGCGGATGATGATGTCGGGCGCGCGCAGCTCCATCAGCCGCTTCAAGCGGTTGTTGCGGTTGATGACGCGGCGGTAGAGGTCGTTGAGGTCCGAGGTCGCGAAGCGGCCGCCGTCCAGCGGCACCAGCGGACGCAGGTCCGGCGGGATCACCGGAACCACGGTCATGATCATCCATTCCGGCTTGTTGCCGGAGTGGCGGAACGCTTCGACGATCTTCAGGCGCTTTGCGAGCTTCTTGTGCTTGATGTCGGAGTCGGTCTCCTGCATCTCGACGCGCAAGGAGGCCTCGAGCTTCTCGAGGTCCATGCCCTTGAGCAGCTCGCGGATCGCTTCGGCGCCGATCATGGCGGTGAAGGAATCCTGGCCGTACTCGTCCTGCGCCTTTAGATACTCGTCTTCCGACAGCAGCTGACGGTCCTTCAGCGCGGTGAGGCCCGGCTCCAGCACGACGTAGTATTCGAAGTAGAGGATCCGCTCGAGATCCTTCAGCGTCATGTCGAGCAGGAGGCCGATGCGCGAGGGCAGCGACTTCAGGAACCAGATGTGGGCGACCGGGGCTGCGAGCTCGATATGGCCCATGCGCTCGCGCCGCACGCGCGACAGCGTGACCTCGACCGAGCACTTCTCGCAGATGATGCCCTTGTACTTCATGCGCTTGTACTTGCCGCACAAGCACTCGTAGTCCTTGATCGGCCCGAAGATGCGGGCGCAGAACAGGCCGTCGCGCTCGGGCTTGAAGGTACGGTAGTTGATGGTCTCCGGCTTCTTGATCTCGCCGTAGGACCAGGACAGAATCTTCTCTGGAGACGCGATCGAGATCCGGATCTGGTCGAAGACCTGAGCCGGAGTCGTCGGATTGAAGAGATTCATAATTTCTTGGTTCATCGTCTTCTCCTCGCGTGCCGGTCGCCTCCGGCCGCAAATTCGAAAATCACTCAAGCGGGGCGCCCTGCCCTCAAGGCATTGGGAAGGGGCACCGATGCCCGGCCGCTAAAGGCCGGGCATGAAAGGTCGAATTACTCGGCCGCTTCCGACGTCGGCGCCGGTCCCATCTTGGAGTTGTGCAGGTCGACGTTGAGGCCGAGCGAGCGCATTTCCTTGACCAGCACGTTGAACGATTCCGGAATACCGGCCTCGAACGTGTCGTCGCCGCGCACGATCGCCTCGTACACCTTGGTGCGGCCGGCGACGTCGTCCGACTTCACCGTCAGCATCTCCTGGAGCGTGTACGCCGCGCCGTAAGCCTCGAGCGCCCACACCTCCATTTCGCCGAAGCGCTGGCCGCCGAACTGCGCCTTGCCGCCCAGCGGCTGCTGGGTGACGAGCGAGTACGGACCGATCGAACGCGCATGGATCTTGTCGTCGACCAGATGGTGCAGCTTGAGCATGTAGATGTAGCCCACCGTCACCTTGCGATCGAACGGATCGCCGGTGCGGCCGTCGTAGACGGTCGACTGACCCGAAGCGTCGAGACCGGCAAGCTTCAGCATCTCCTCGATGTCGGCTTCCTTGGCGCCGTCGAACACCGGCGTCGCGATCGGCACGCCGCGGCTCAGATTGTGGCCGAGCTCGATCAGTTCGTTGTCGTTGAGCGACTTGATCGTCTCGTCCTCGCCGTAGACCTTCTTCAAGGTTTCCTTCAGCGGCTTGATGTCCTGCTTCGACAGGTAGGCATCGACCGTCTGGCCGATACGCTTGCCGAGGCCGGCGCAGGCCCAGCCGAGATGGGTCTCGAGGATCTGTCCGACGTTCATGCGCGAGGGCACGCCGAGCGGATTGAGCACGATGTCAGCATGCGTGCCGTCTTCGAGGAACGGCATGTCCTCGATCGGCACGATCTTCGACACCACGCCCTTGTTGCCGTGGCGGCCGGCCATCTTGTCGCCGGGCTGGATCTTGCGCTTCACCGCGACGAAGACCTTGACCATCTTCATCACGCCGGGCGGCAATTCGTCACCGCGCTGGAGCTTCTCGACCTTGTCGAGGAAGCGCTGCTCGAGCCCCTTCTTCGACTCGTCGTACTGCTTCCGCATGGCCTCGATCTCGGCCATCAGCTTGTCGTTGGGCGACGCGAACAGCCACCACTGCGACTTCGGGTACTCCTCGAGCACCGCACGGGTGATCTTGGTGTCCTTCTTGAAGCCCTTCGGACCCGCAATGCCCTGCCGCCCCTCGAGGAGCTCGGCAAGACGGTTGTAGACGTTGCGGTCCAGGATCGCCTGCTCGTCGTCGCGGTCCTTGGCCAGACGCTCGATCTCTTCCCGCTCGATCGCCAGCGCACGCTCGTCCTTGTCGACGCCGTGGCGGTTGAACACACGCACTTCCACGATCGTGCCCTGCACGCCCGGAGGAACGCGCAGCGAGGTGTCGCGAACGTCGGAGGCCTTCTCGCCGAAGATGGCGCGCAGGAGCTTTTCTTCCGGCGTCATCGGGCTTTCGCCCTTCGGCGTGATCTTGCCGACCAGGATGTCGCCGGCGCGCACTTCCGCGCCGATGTAGACGATACCGGCTTCGTCGAGGTTCTTGAGCGCTTCTTCCGAGACGTTCGGAATGTCGCGGGTGATTTCCTCAGGCCCGAGCTTGGTGTCGCGGGCCATCACCTCGAACTCCTCGATGTGGATCGAGGTGAAGACGTCTTCCTTCACGATCCGCTCGGAGAGCAGGATCGAGTCTTCGAAGTTGTAGCCGTTCCACGGCATGAACGCGACCAGCACGTTCCGGCCGAGCGCGAGCTCGCCGAGATCGGTCGACGGACCGTCCGCGATGATGTCGCCCTTCTTGACGATGTCGCCGACCTTCACCAGCGGACGCTGGTTGATGCAGGTCGACTGGTTGGAGCGCTGGTACTTCATCAGCCGGTAGATATCGACGCCCGACTTGGTCGGATCGAGATCTTCGGTGGCGCGGATCACGACGCGGGTGGCGTCGATCTGGTCGATCACGCCCGAGCGGCGCGCCGCGATCGCGGCGCCCGAGTCACGGGCAACGACGCCTTCCATGCCGGTGCCGACGAACGGCGCCTCGGCGCGAACCAGCGGCACCGCCTGGCGCTGCATGTTCGAGCCCATCAGCGCGCGGTTGGCGTCGTCGTTCTCGAGGAACGGGATCAACGCCGCGGCGACCGAAACGAGCTGCTTCGGCGACACGTCCATGTAGTCGACCTTGTCCGGCGTCACCGGCAAGACTTCGCCGGCGTGACGGCAGACCACGAGGTCTTCGGTGAAGCGGCCCTTCGGGTCGAGCGGCACGTTGGCCTGCGCGACCGTGTAGCGGCCCTCCTCCATCGCCGAGAGGTACACGACCTCGTCGGTGACGCGGCCGTCCTTGACCTTGCGGTACGGCGTCTCGACGAAGCCGTACTTGTTCACGCGCGCGAAGGTCGCGAGCGAGTTGATCAGGCCGATGTTCGGACCTTCCGGCGTCTCGATCGGGCAGATGCGGCCGTAATGCGTCGGATGCACGTCGCGCACCTCGAAGCCGGCGCGCTCGCGGGTCAGACCGCCCGGTCCAAGCGCCGACAGGCGACGCTTGTGGGTGATCTCCGACAGCGGGTTGGTCTGGTCCATGAACTGCGAAAGCTGCGAGGAGCCGAAGAACTCGCGCACCGCGGCAGCCGCGGGCTTCGCGTTGATCAGGTCCTGCGGCATGACCGTGTCGATGTCGACCGAGGACATGCGCTCCTTGATCGCGCGCTCCATACGCAGCAGGCCGATGCGGTACTGGTTCTCCATGAGCTCGCCGACCGAACGCACACGGCGGTTGCCGAGATGGTCGATGTCGTCGATCTCGCCCTTGCCGTCGCGAAGGTCCACCAGCGTCTTGATGACGGAGAGGATGTCTTCCTTGCGCAGCGTGCGCTGGGTGTCCGGCGCATCGAGGTCGAGGCGCATGTTCATCTTGACGCGGCCGACCGCGGAGAGGTCATAGCGTTCGGCGTCGAAGAACAGCGACTGGAACATGGCCTGCGCCGAATCCAGCGTCGGCGGCTCGCCCGGACGCATCACGCGGTAGATGTCGAACAGCGCGTCCTCGCGCGTCATGTTCTTGTCGGCCGAGAGCGTGTTGCGGATGTAGGCGCCGACATTGACGTGGTCGATGTCGAGCAGCGGCAGTTCCTTGTAGCCCTGCTCGTTGAGGGCCTTCATGTTCTTGTCGGTGATCTCCTCGCCGGCCTCGGCGTGGATCTCGCCGGTCTTCGGATTGACGAGATCCTCGGCGAGGTAGTTGCCGACGAGCTCCTCATCCGACAGGCGCAGCGCCTTCAGCCCCTTCTCCTGGAGCTGACGGGCGGCACGGACGGTGAGCTTCTTGCCGGCCTCGAGCACGACCTTGCCGGTGTCGGCGTCGATCAGGTCGTTGATGGTCGAGTAGCCGCGGAAACGGTTGGCGTCGAACGGAACGCGCCAGCCTTCCTTGGTCCGCTTGTAGAGGATCTTCTTGTAGAACGTGGACAGGATCGCCTCGCCGTCAAGGCCGAGCGCGAACATCAGCGACGTCACCGGAATCTTGCGGCGACGGTCGATACGCGCATAGACGATGTCCTTGGCGTCGAACTCGATGTCGAGCCAGGAGCCGCGATACGGGATCACGCGGGCGGCGAACAGCAGCTTGCCCGACGAATGGGTCTTGCCCTTGTCGTGGTCGAAGAACACGCCGGGCGAACGGTGCATCTGCGAGACGATGACGCGCTCGGTGCCGTTGACGATGAAGGTGCCGTTCATCGTCATGAGCGGAATGTCGCCCATGTAGACGTCCTGCTCCTTGATGTCCTTGACCGACTTCGCGCCGGTTTCCTCGTCGATATCGAATACGATGAGGCGCAGCGTCACCTTGAGGGGCGCCGCGAAGGTCATGCCGCGCTGGCGGCACTCGTCGACGTCATACTTCGGCTGCTCGAACTCGTAGCGGACGAATTCCAGCATCGAGGTGCCCGAGAAGTCGGAGATCGGAAACACCGAGCGGAACACCGCCTGCAGACCCTCGTCGAGACGCCCGCCCTGGGGTTCGTCGACCATCAGGAACTGATCATAGGACGCCTTTTGAACCTCGATGAGGTTCGGCATCTCGGCGACTTCCTTGATGTGTCCAAAGAACTTGCGAACGCGTTTGCGACCGGTGAATGTCTGCTGCGCCATCGTGGCCTCTCATTTCGTCGCCCGCTCTGGGCGCGCCGTCCAGGACGCAGCTGCCGCCGCTCCCCGGGTTGAATTTTTCGAACCCGTTTTGGGGACCAAAAATCCAGTTTCAGGCCGTCATGTCCTGAATCTGTTCTTCAGACCTTCAAAACGCAAAACGACGCGCGGGGCGCATAGGCACGCCCGCCCGTCACAACGATTGTCTTCACGGACTGCAAAAGCCCGAAATAGCCTGCTCTCCCAACGGCTTACAGGGAAATCCCGCATCCCTGCCCACCGCGCTTTCGTGCTGCCGACCCGATATGGGGCGACAATAGTGCAGATTCGAGGGGTAAACCCTCAAATCCCCACACTTTTTCGTGTTCGGCCCGCGTCGGGACGTTCCGTCGCACGCCTTTTGCATCTGGCCCGCCCTCGTAAGGGTGGACCAAGATCCCGGGCCTCGCTTGGCGCTCGCCCGGGATCTCATGCCAGCAAGCTTGCGCTTACTTGAGCTCGACCTTCGCGCCAGCCTTCTCGAGCTGGACCTTGATCTTCTCGGCTTCGTCCTTGTTCACGCCTTCCTTGACAGGCTTCGGCGCGCCCTCGACGAGGTCCTTTGCTTCCTTCAGGCCGAGGCCGGTGATGGCGCGAACTTCCTTGATGACCTCGATCTTCTTCTCGCCGGCGCTGGCGAGGACGACCGTGAACTCGGTCTTCTCTTCCGCCGGAGCGGCGGCAGCGCCACCACCAGCCGGGCCGGCCACGGCGACAGCCGCGGCAGCCGAAACGCCCCACTTCTCTTCGAGGAGCTTCGCAAGTTCGGCAGCTTCGAGCACGGTGAGGCTCGAGAGGTCGTCAACGATCTTCTGCAAGTCAGCCATTGTTCAGTTTCCTTACGTGTAAGTCTGGTTCGGGTTTGAGTTTTGCGAAGGGCGTCAGGCCGCTTCGCCCTTTGAGGCATGAGCCTGGATGACACGCGCGAGCTTGCCCGCGGGCGCGTTGGCGAGCTGAGCGAGCTTGGTCGCCGGGGCCACAATCAGGCCGACGATCTTGCCGCGCAGTTCGTCAAGCGACGGCAGCGAGGCAAGCGCCTTCACGCCGTCGACATTCAGGACGGTCTTCCCCATCGAGCCGCCGACGATGACGAACTTTTCGTTCGCCTTGGCGAATTCGATGGCGACCTTTGGCGCCGCTACCGGATCGTTCGAAGTGGCGATCACGGTCGGTCCCTTCAGCATGGGGCCGATGGCAACGACGTCAGTGCCTTCAAGAGCAATTTTGGCGAGACGGTTCTTCGAGACCTTCACCGAGGCACCCGCCTGCTTCATCTGCTGGCGCAGCTTCTGCATCTGGGCGACGGTGAGGCCGGAATATTGAGCAACGACCGCGACGCTCGTGGTCTTGAAGACCCCATTGAGCTGTTCGACCGCTTCTTTTTTTGCCGCTCGTTCCACAGCAAGCTCTTTCCGGTTGGCGGTCATCGCGAAAGCGGGACCGCCGGGTTGCACCCATCGTCCCGCCCAAACCTGAACCTCAGGGGGCAAACCCTTCGGACACGCCGGGCAAGACGACAATTCAAAGCCTGCCCTCCGGGAGCCCGCTAGAGCCCACGGCGTGTCGAGGTCCGAACCAGACCCGTTCCGCAAGCCAGCCCTTAAAGCTGGATGCGAAGTGAAATCCGGTCTTCACCCGTCTATGCAGGCCATGCGATTAAGCCGTTGAGAAATCGAAATTTCCCGCGGGCGCCTGCAGTCTTGGACAGGACAAGGTCAGCCGGCGAACCGCCCGACCCCTGCCCGCATTCCACCAACCGACGGGCTTTCCTTCCTTTTCCGGCAAATCCTTGCGGACGTCCTGAAAAGGAATGAACTCCTGTCTTGTCGGGTTTTCGGAATGCGTGCACGAACGCGCCAGCGAGGCCGGCACGTCCGGAGGCGGTTCTTTAACCGCTCCGGGCCTGCTTGCCAAGAGCAAAATTCACACCAGTTCCAATCCGTTGCCGGGCGGGCTTGAGATGGCCCAACAAGGACCGATTCAGGCCGATTTGACCGCGTAAGGCAGCGGCTTGCCCGCGAAGAACGCGGTCAAGTTCGCAAGTACACAGTTCTGCATGGCGGCGTGCGAGTCCAGGGTGTGGCCGCCGATATGGGGGGCGAACACGACGTTCGGGAGCGCGGTCAGCGCGTCGGGCGTGTGCGGTTCCTTCTCGAAGACGTCGAGGCCGGCGCCGGCGATGGTCTTGTCGGTCAGCGCCGCAACCAGGGCCTTCTCGTCGATGACGGAGCCACGGGAGATATTGACGACATAGCCGTCGGCGCCCAGGCGCTTCAGGATATCGGCATTGACGACGTGCTGTGTCTCGGCCCCTGCCCGGACCGCGATCATCATCACGCTGCACCAGTCGGCGAGCGCCTCCAGCGTCGGGAAATATTGATAGGCCAGATCGTATTTGCTGCGGCTGAAATAGCCGACCTCGCTCTCGAAGGCGGCGCAGCGCGCGGCGATCTTGCGGCCGATCTCGCCCATGCCGTAGACGCCGATACGGCGGCCGGGCATGCCGGCCTGCGGGCGCATCATCGGCGAGGGCTTTGACGCGGCCCAATCGCCACTGCGGACATACTGGTCGGCGACCAGGATCCGCCGCGTCGTCGCCAGCATCAGGGTCATCGCGATATCGGCAACCGAGGCCGCATTGGCCCCCGGGCTGTGGCCGACCGCGATGTCGCGCGCAACGGCCGCTTTCAGGTCGATGCCGTCATAGCCGGTGCCGTAACAGACGATGGCGCCGAGATTCGGAAACAGGTCCATCGCCTCGGCCCCGAGCGGGGTGCCGCCCGCAGTCAGCATCGCGCGAATGCCGCCGAGCTCGTCCGCCGAAAACACCTCCCGCACGGGCTTGCCGCCGGTGTCGAGCAGCTCGAACCGCTCGGCGAAGCGCGCCATCATCGTCTTGGGGAAGCGCGAGTAGATCAGGACCTTGTCAGCCATTGTTCTTGTTTCCAGTGAACGCCGCCACAAACGAAGAGGGGCGGAATCGGTTGCCCAATTCCGCCCCTCGCCTCGTGCAATTTCCAAACCTCTAGCCGAGGCAAACCTTAGCCGAGAATGGTGCCCGGCTCGACCTTCACGCCAGGGCCCATCGTCGAGGACACCGCAACGCGCTGGATGTAGGTCCCCTTGGAACCGGCCGGCTTCGCCTTGGAGACAGCGTCAGCCAGGGCCTTGATGTTCTCGACCAGCTTCTCCTCGGAGAACGAGGCCTTGCCGACGCCGGCCTGCAGGATGCCGGCCTTCTCGACGCGGAACTCGACCGAGCCGCCCTTGGCACCCTTCACCGCACCGGTGACGTCCATGGTCACGGTACCGAACTTCGGGTTCGGCATCAGGCCGCGCGGGCCCAGCACCTTACCGAGACGGCCGACCAGCGGCATCATGTCGGGGGTGGCGATACAGCGGTCGAAATCGATCGAGCCGTTCTGCACCTTCTCGACCAGGTCTTCGGCGCCGACGACGTCGGCACCTGCCGCCTTGGCCTCATCGGCCTTGGCGCCACGGGCGAACACGCCGACGCGCAGCGTACGGCCGGTGCCGTTCGGCAGGGTTACGACGCCACGGACCATCTGGTCGGCGTGACGGGGATCGACGCCGAGATTGATCGCGACCTCGATGGTCTCGTCGAACTTCGCCTTCGCGCGTTCCTTGACCATCTTGATGGCTTCCGCGAGCGGGTAAAGCTTTTCGCGGTCAACACCTTCGCGGGCTTTGTTCAAACGCTTTCCGATTGCCATGACCGCTTACCCCGCCACTTCCAGACCCATCGAACGGGCAGAGCCCTCGACCATCTTCATGGCCGATTCGATGGTGTCGCAATTCAGGTCCTTCATCTTCTTCTCGGCGATCTCGCGCACCTGCGCCTTGGTCACCTTGCCGGCCTTGTCGCGGCCCGGCGCCTTCGAGCCGGACTGGATCTTGGCGGCCTGCTTGAGGAAGTAGGACATCGGCGGCGTCTTCATCTCGAAGGTGAAGGAACGGTCCGCATAGATGGTGATGATCACCGGGATCGGGGTGTTCTTCTCTTCCTTCTGGGTCTGGGCGTTGAACGCCTTGCAGAACTCCATGATGTTGAGACCGCGCTGACCAAGCGCGGGACCGATCGGGGGCGAAGGATTCGCCGCACCGGCCGGGACCTGAAGCTTCAGGTATCCGGTCACTTTCTTTGCCATGTATCACTCCTGTTGTGCCGGCATGTCGCCGGCGGTTTCAGGTTCGTGGTCTGGGTCGGATGCGGCTGGCAACCGCCCTCTCCCTCCCACGGCCTCTCTTTGCGCGAAGCCTTCGGCTTCACGCGCGACCCGATCAGACCTTCTCGACCTGACCGAATTCCAGCTCGACCGGCGTGGCGCGGCCAAAGATCGACACCGCGACCTTCACGCGCGAGCGCGCCTCGTCGATTTCCTCGACCACACCCGAGAACGAGGCGAACGGGCCGTCGGCCACGCGCACGTTCTCGCCGATCTCGAACGACACCGACGCCTTCGGTCGTTCCACGCCTTCCTGCACCTGGTGCAGGATGCGCATGGCCTCGGCTTCCGAGATCGGCATCGGCTTGTTTTCCGCGCCGAGGAAGCCGGTCACCTTCGGCGTGTTCTTGATCAGATGAAACGCCTCGTCGGTCAGCTTCATCTTCACCAGCACGTAGCCCGGGAAGAACTTGCGCTCGGCGTCGATCTTGCGGCCGCGACGCACTTCCGTGACCTTCTCGGTCGGAACCAGCACCAGCTCGAACAGCTCCTCGAGCCCGCGCTGCTTGGCCTGCTCGCGGATCGATTCGGCGACCTTCTTCTCGAAGTTCGAATAGGCGTGGACGATGTACCAGCGCTTGTCGGACAATTGAGCGGTTGCTGTAGCCATCAGTGAATGCCCAAGAGGAAGGTAATGAGGTAACGGATGATCTGGTCGGCGGCGAAGAAGAAGATCGAGGCCACAGCGACCATGACGAACACCATGATGGTGGTGATCGTGGTCTCGCGACGGGTCGGCCAGGTGACCTTGGCGGTCTCCGAGCGCACTTCCTGCAAGAACTTGAACGGGCTGACTGCCATCGTTTGATGTCCAACGTCCGTCGACAGACGCGAATGAATTTCATGGATCCGAACAGCCGCCGTTGGCCCAGCCCTCTGTCTCGAAGGATGAGCCGGAAACCGGGCTCGATTGTTCGGGGGATTTCAAAGCCGCGCCGGAGATCCGCGTCTAACGGGCCGGCTGCAGGTGGCGGGTATCTACTGCGAACGGGGCCAAACGTCAAGGTCACGGCTCACCCGTCCAGCGTCCCTCGTCCCCGGACGGCCTACGGCAGAGCCCATGCGAATCAACGGTTTACCGGGCCGGGTCGAGCGTCCTCCTGACGCTCGGACCGACCTCACCACCCGCCTCACGCTGACGGCGCCCGCAGGAGGCGCGTCAATCGGCCCGGTCGATCATGGAAATGCCCGGCAACGGCACCACGAACTTTCCGCCGTCAGCGAAATAACCGGCATGCTTGGCCCGGATCGGGTCGACGTAGCGCCAGGCGAACACGACGACGAACGCCGGCTTGCGCTCGTAAAGGGCGGCGGGCGGCAGGATCGGGATGTCGTAGCCGGGGCCGGCCATCACGTTCCCCTTCTTGGGATCGTCATCCACCAGGAAGTCGATCTTGCTCTCCAGGCCGAACTGCGGAAGCAACGTCGTGGTGCCGACGGAGACGCCATAGCCGGCGACAGATTGACCGCGCGCATGGGCGGCATCGGCCATCGCGACCAACTCGTCGCGAATCGCCGCGATCCGCTTCACATAGGGCGCATAATAGGCCGGCTGATCAACGCCGAGCCGGTCTTCCTCGGCGATGAACCGCGCGACCTCCGCCGACGGCTTCTTCGCGCCGCCGGCGCGCTGCACCGTCACGCGGATCGAGCCGCCCTTGGTCCAGATGTGCTGGACGTCGATCACTTCCATCCCGAGCCGCGCGAAGAAGCGCGTCAGCGGCTTGATGTTAAAATACGACAGATGCTCGTGATAGACGGTGTCGAGCAGGTTCTTCTCGGTGACGTCGACGCCATATTGCGTTTCGAAGACGAACAACCCGTCCGGCGCAAGCACGTCGCGAACCCCGATCACCAGCGGATCGAGATTGTCGACATTCGCGATCATGTTGTTGGCGATCACGACGCTCGCCGCGCCGTGGCTTTTCAGGATGCGGTGCCCGACAGCGTCGGTGAAGAAATCGCCGATGGTCTCGATCCCCGCCTCGGTCGCGCGCCGCGCGATGTCGACGGCGGGATCGACGCCCAGCACCCGCATGCCACGCTCCTTGAAGAAGCCGAGCAGCGATCCGTCGTTGCTGCCGAGTTCGACCACCAGCGAGCCCGGCGCGATTCCGAAGCGGCTGACGACGTCGCTGGCATAGCCTTCGAAATGCTGCCGCAGGCCGAGCGAGAGCGAGGTCGTGTAGACGTAGTTGCGGTACTGGACCTCCGGATTGCCGACATGGAGAATCTGGAGGTGGCCGCAGTCCCTGCACAGATGCAGCGCCATCGGCACCGCGGCCCTGAAGACGGGATCGTCAACGCTGGCGTCCGGCACCTGGAAGTTCGGCGTGCCAATGGGCATGCCGGCCATCGGGACGACCAGCTCTTGCTTGTCCGAGTGACAGAGGCGGCAGGTATGACGGACGTAGAACAGGTTTTTCATCGTGGAACCGGAAAACGGAGAGATGCGCGCAGGTGGGGCAATCCCACCCTGTGAAGATCAGATGGACAGAACTGGTTCAAGCGGGTCAAGGGTGGCTCGATACCTCCTCGGCCTTCGCCAGCCCGTAGTTCGGTGATTCTTCGGCAGCCTTCGCCGCCTTGCCCGCGGAATACGAGCCGCGCTCCGGACTTGCCAGCCAGATCACGCCGCCTGCAAGACCGATGAACACGCTGACGGCCCCCAGCAGGAGCGAAACCGACAGCGCCTCCTCGGAAGGAACGCCCGCAAGGCCAAGGCAGGCGACCATGGCCCCCTCGCGAACGCCCCAGCCGCTGATCGAGATCGGAACAGCCGTCAACAGCACCACCGGCGGAATCAGGATGCCGGCGTCCAGCACCGAGAGCTGCGCTCCGACGCCGCGCGCCAGGACGTAGCAGGCCGCTGCCGTCACGAGATGGATGAGGAGCGCCGACCCGAGCAGCAAACCGCGGCACTCGGATCGCACGAGAAGAAACCTGACGAGCGTTCCGAACCGGACGAAGCTTGCGATCGCGGGAAGCGCGATGAGACGCTTCGGCAGGCGATCGAGCGTCAACAGGACCACGGTGCCGGCGACACCCGCCAGCGTCAGCCCGCCGATCGCCAGGATCGCGGCCTCGTTGGACACGCGCGACATCAGGAGCGGCAATCCCGCCGCCATCAGCACGATCAGCCCGATCAACGCCGTGAAACGGTCTGCGGCAACCCCCTTGACCGCCTCCGGCCACTGCACGCCACGCTGGCGCAGCAGCCACATCCGAACCGCGTCACCGCCGACCGACGACGGCAGCACCTGGTTGAACCAGAGGCTGATCATGAGGATCCGCCAGCCGGCGAACCAGTCCAGCGACACGCCGAGCGCACGCATGATCAGCTCCCACCGGCCGTTGAGCACGAAGGTCTGAAAGAAGATCAGCGCCAGCGCGAGAGCGAACAGGAAGGGGTCGACGGAGACGAGATGAGTCCGCAACCGGCCCAGATCGAGGCCGCGCGCGATATAGGCCAGCACCGCGATCGACAGCAACAGCTTCACCGAAAACAAAGCCGTCTGTTTAAAGCGCGACTGCATCCGATACCCGCCTCAGGACGCCGGGTATTCCGCGCGACCGATGACGAGGTCGATCGCGGCCATCATCCAGAACTGGTGCGTGGTCTCGACAATGTTGTAGCTGCGGCTGTCCACCCAGAAATTGACGTCGCCGAGATTACGCAGGGGATTGCCCGCATTCATGCCCGACATCGTGATCACATCGAGCTTCATCGAACGCGCCTGCGCGACCGCATTGAGAATGTTCTTCGAGCGCCCCGACGAACTGATCGCAACGAGGCAGTCGCCGGCGCGGGCGCTCAGCCGCACGGCGTGCGCGATCCAGTCCTCAAAACCGTAGTCGTTGGCGAGGCACGACATCATGCTTGCATCGCTGAAGCACAGCGCAGGCACCGATGCGTTCTTTGCGAGGTCGATCGCCAGATGCGAGGCGATGCCGGCCGAGCCGCCATTACCGATGAAGATGACTCGACCGCCCTGCTCGCGCGTGCGCAACCAGGCCGTGCGAGTGGCAGAGATGCCGGCAAAAACACCGTCGTCAATCGCCGTCGCGCGATGAAGGCGTCCGACGTAATCGTCGAGGAAAGCCTTGTGATCGGGATCGAGAGATTCGGCGGGCATGGCGTGACGGCTCGACTGTAACATGACGCCCTGATGCCGGCTGTTACTAGCGATTGCAAAGGTATAATACTTGCAAAAGTTGCGACCGACTGTTAGTCGGCTTCAGGGTTTCACTCAACATTGGCGACGCCCGCAGGGCATTCGCGCTACGGATGTTCCTATGAAATGCATCGTCACTGGCGGCGCCGGTTTCATCGGCAGTCACCTCGTTGATCGCCTCCTCGATGACGGCCACGAGGTGATCGCGCTCGACAATTTCGTCATCGGACGTTCCGAAAATCTATCGTCGCGCGCCGATTCGAGCCGGCTGAAGATCGTCCGTGCCGACGTCACTGACCGCGAGTCGATCAGCCCGTATTTCTCCGGTATCGATTGGGTGTTTCACCTCGCGGCACTCGCCGACATCGTTCCCTCGATCGAATCGCCGATCCCGTATCACCGCGCCAATGTCGACGGCACGGTCAACGTTCTCGAGGCTGCGCGGGAGGCAGGCGTCAGCCGCTTCGTGTATGCGGCGTCGTCGTCCTGCTACGGCATCCCCGACATCTATCCGACGCCGGAGAGCGCCGAGATCCGGCCGATGTACCCCTACGCGCTCACCAAGAATCTCGGCGAGCAGTGCGTCATGCACTGGTGCCAGGTCTACAAGCTTCCGGCGGTGGCGCTCCGTCTGTTCAACGTGTTCGGGCCACGCCATCGCACCACGGGGACCTATGGTGCCGTGTTCGGCGTGTTCATGGCGCAGAAGCTCGCCGGCAAGCCTTTCACGGTGGTCGGCGACGGCGAGCAGACCCGCGATTTCACCTTCGTCAGCGATGTCGCCGACGCCTTCGTCACGGCAGCGCGTTCCGACGTCTCGCACGAGATCTTCAACGTCGGCTCGGACAACACCTACAGCGTCAACCGGCTGGTCGAGTTGCTCGGCGGCGACAAGGTCCACATTCCCAAGCGCCCCGGCGAGCCCGACTGCACCTACGCCGACATCACCAAGATCAAGCGGGTCCTGAAGTGGACGCCGAAGGTGAAATTCGAGGACGGCGTCGCGACGATGCTGAAGTCGATGGACCAGTACAAGGACGCTCCCCTGTGGACGGTGGACAAGATTGCCGACGCCACCAAGGACTGGTTCAAATATCTCGGTGACGACAGCGATTCGGCGCCCGGTACCCCGCAGAAGGCAAGCTATTGAACAGGTTCGCCGGGTATCATTACCGCGAATCGATCAATTTCGGACCAGCCGGCTGAGGCCGGCCGGCGCTTTTGGGTAACTCACATGGGCAATTCTGCGACAGACAAGGCGGCCGTCCATCCGGCGCCGCACGAGAAGATCAAGACGATCGAGGAACTGGGAGCGGTCGCGCGCGCCGCGCAGGCCGAGGGCCGCACCGTTGCGCTCTGCCACGGCGTGTTCGATCTCGTGCATCTTGGCCACGTCCGGCACATCCTGGCGGCGCGCAACGAGGCCGACGTCGTCATCGTGACCGTTACGGCCGACCGTTTTGTCAACAAGGGCCCCGGGCGGCCGATCTTCCCGGAGAACATGCGCGCCGAGATGCTGGCCGCGCTCGGCACGGTCGACTGGGTCGGCATCAACCAGACATCGAGCGCCGAGCCGATCCTCGATACCGTGCGCCCCGACATCTACGTGAAGGGTTCTGACTACGAAAACCCCGAGGATGACGTCACCGGCAAGATCGCCACCGAGCGAGAGGCCGTCGAGCGTCATGGCGGCCGCATCGTCTTCACGCGCGACGTGACCTTCAGCTCGTCGTCGCTGATGAACCGCTACTTCGACATCTACGATCCCCCTCTGCGCGACTACCTCCAGAAGGTGCGCGAAGGCGGTGGCGCCGAACGACTGCTGAAGCTGATCGACAAGATCCAGGACATGCACGTCGTGCTGGTCGGCGACACCATCATCGACGAATACCAGTACGTCACGGCGCTCGGAAAGGCCTCGAAGGAAAACATCGTCGCCACCCTGCTCAAGAACGGCGAGCAATTTGCCGGCGGCGTCATCGCCGCGGCCAATCACGTGGCGAGCTTCTGCAAGTCGGTGGAGATCGTCACGACGCTGGGTGGCAACGACTACCCTGAAGAGTTCATCCGCGCGCATGTCCGCCCGAATGTCACGCTCACGCCGATCCGCGTTCAGGGCCGTCCGACGACCCGCAAATTGCGGTACGTCGAGCTGGGCTATCTGCACAAGCTCTTCGAAGTCTACACCATGGACGACACGCCGCTCGACGAGACCGAGCGGAAGGAGATCGACCGTATCACCGCCGAGCGCGTTCGCGGCGGGGATGTGGTGATCGTCACCGACTTCGGTCACGGCATGATCGCACCCAGCACGATCGACACGCTGATCGCGAACTCCAGGTTCCTGGCGATCAACGCCCAGAGCAACAGCGGAAACCACGGCTACAATCTGATCACGAAGTATCCGCGCGCCGACTACATCTGCATCGACGCGCCGGAAGCGCGCCTGGCGGCCACCGACAAGTTCAACGACATCGCGTCGGTGATCGAGAACGGCCTGCACCGCAAGATCGACTGCAACAACATGATCATCACGCACGGCTCCTTCGGCTGCTACCCCTTCTCGTCGAAGACGGGTGTCGCGCGTGTCCCCGCTTTCACCAAGACCGTCGTCGACACCGTCGGCGCGGGCGATGCCTTCCTGACGATCACGGCGCCGCTGGTTGCCGCGGGCGGCAATATCGAGGACGTCGCCTTCATCGGCAATGCCGCAGGCGCGATCAAGGTCGGCATCGTCGGTCACCGCAACTCGGTCGAAAAGGCCCCCCTGGTCAAGTTTGTCACCGCGTTGCTGAAGTAGCGCAAAGAATTCTGGAGAACGACAGTGATTGATCAGAAATGGAACGTGATGGTCACCGGTGGCGCCGGCTATGTCGGCAGCGTGCTGGTTCCCCACTTGCTGGCCGCGGGCCACAAGGTCACCGTGCTCGACCTGTTCATGTATGGCGAATCCGTCTTCGACGCGGTTCGCAACAATCCGAATCTCCGGCTGATCAAGGGCGACATCCGCGATGAGGCCGCGATCAACGAGGCCCTGCGCGGCAACAACGCGGTGATCCACCTCGCCTGCATCTCCAACGACCCCTCGTTCGAGCTGGATCCGGCGCTCGGCAAGTCCATCAACTACGACTGTTTCCGGCCGATGGTGCGCGCCGCGAAGAAGGCCGGCATCAAGCGCTTCATCTACGCCTCCTCCTCGAGCGTCTACGGCATCAAGGACGAGGCCGAGGTGACCGAGGAGCTGTCCTGCGAGCCGCTCACGGACTACTCCAAGTTCAAGGCGATGTGCGAGACCGACCTTGCCGACGAGGCGGCGTCCGGGTTCGTCGCCTGCACCGTTCGTCCCGCCACCGTCTGCGGCTACGCACCGCGGCAGCGGCTCGACGTCGTCGTCAACATCCTGACCAATCTCGCGGTCAACACCGGCCGCATCCGCGTGTTCGGCGGAACGCAGCGCCGGCCCAACCTGCACATCGAGGACATGTCCGCGGCCTATCTGTTCCTGCTTCAGCAGGACGACGCAAAGATCGACGGAAAGACCTACAATATCGGCTACGAAAACCACTCGCTCATGAAGATCGCCGACATCGTGAAATCGGTGGTGGGCAACAACGTCGACATCGCGGTCGAGCCGACCGACGACCTGCGCTCCTACCATGTGTCCTCGGAGAAGATCCGCCGCGAACTCGGATTTGCGCCGACGCACACGATCGAACAAGCCGTGTCCGGACTGGTGGACGCCTTCAAGGCCGGCCGCCTGCCGAACTCGCTCAACGACCCCCGGTACTTCAACATCAAGATGATGCAGAATATCAGCCTGAAGTGAGCGGCGTGCGGATCGGCATCGATTTCGACAACACGATCATCTGCTACGACAAGGTCTTTGCCGCCGTCGCGCGTCAGCGCGGGCTGGTGCCCGAGGGCTGGGAGGGGCCGAAGACCGATGTGCGGGATCATCTGCGATCCCGCACTGGCGGCGAGCTCGCTTGGCAAGGGCTGCAAGGCTTCGTCTACGGCAAGGGCATTGGCGGCGCCGAAATCTATCCGGGCGTGCGGGAATACCTGGCGGCGTGCAGGCACGCTGGCGCGAAGGTGTACATCGTCAGCCACAAGACCCGATTCGGTCATCAGGATCCCGACCATACCGACCTGCGTGAAGCCGCGCGCGGCTGGCTGCGTGGTGCCGGCCTGATCGACGCTGCGGATGCGGCGGTGGCTGCCGGCGACGTGTATTTCGAGGACACGATGGCCGCCAAGGTCGAGCGACTCGTGAGCCTGGAGCTCGACATCTTCATCGACGATCTCGTCGAGGTGTTCGAGCAACCGCATTTTCCGAAGGGCACGCGATCGATCCTGTTCACGCGTTCGCAGCCTCCCCACCCCGAACACTGCAAGCCGATCGCGACATGGACCGGCATCCGCCACGAGGTGTTTGCGGAATGAGCGAGCCCGAGATCAGCGCGCCGGATGCAATGGCGATCGGCAGCCGCCTGGCCGGAGCGCGGGTCGCGGCCGCCCAACCGGCGCGGGCCGGCGGCAACAACAGGGTGTTTCGGCTGGAGATGGCGGAGGGACCGCCCCTCGCCCTCAAGCATTATCCGTCCGACGGGCGCGATCGCCTGGGACAGGAATATGACGCGCTGTCGTTTCTGTCGCGCCACGGCATCATGTCGACACCGCGCCCGATCGCGAAGGATTCGGGTGCGTTCTGCGCGCTGTATCAATGGTTCGACGGCGAAGCGGCGGTGCTGCGCCCTCAGGACGGCGATGCCGATCAACTGGCTGATTTCCTGATCGCGTTGCAGAAACTGCGCAACGCCGACGGGGCGCAAACTTTGCGGAACGCTTCGGCCAGCATCTTCTCGCCCGAGGAAGCCGTCGCCCAGTACGAGCAGCGCCTGGACGGACTGAGGCGCGCTTCGGATGATCATCCGGACCTGCGCGCGTTCATGGACGACAGCCTGGTTCCCAGCACTGCCATCGCGATTCGGCGGCTCCGCCAGCGCTATGCGGAACTCGGCCGGGATCCCGCAGCGGACCTTGCGCCCGCGCATCGCGCGTTGAGCCCGTCGGATTTCGGACTACACAATGCGCTGCGCGCCGCGGACGGCCGGCTGCGCTTCATCGACTTCGAATATTTCGGCTGGGACGATCCGGTCAAGCTGGTGTCGGACACCGCGATTCACCCCGGTAGCAATCTGCCTGAAGCCAAAGCAAATCGATTGACCGAACGCCTCGCGCAAGCCTTCGCGGCTAGCCCGTCTTATTCGTAAGAGTGCGCCTGAGGGCTGGCGAGCGTGGTGTAAAGCGCTGATGCGGCGTAGGATTCGGTTGCGAAGCCACCCCATCACCTTCAACCGCGAACGCCACGCCCGCCATGACCGATGATACGATTCTGCCCTTCTCGTTTCCAGCCATTCACGCCAAGAAAGTCACAGCTGCCTTCGATGGTGGGCGCCTAACCTCGAACGGGGGCGTGATGCTTCTGGCGATGGCCGAGCGGCGTCTCGGCTTGGCCGACAATCTGGCCCGGGTGTTCCCGGATCGGCGCGATCCGACGCGGGTCGTGCACAGCCTTGTCGATATGTTCCGCGCGCGCATGTTCGCGATCTGCTGCGGCTACGAGGACGCCGACGACCTCGATCATCTGCGGTCCGATCCCGCATTCAAGCTGGCCTGCGGACGGCTGCCGGACACGGGCCGCGATCTGTGTTCCCAACCGACGCTGTCGCGGCTGGAGAATGCTCCGCGCCTGCGCGACGTGATCCGACTGACCTACATTTTGGTCGACGCATGGATGGATAGCTACCCGCGCGAGCCGGCATCCGTCACGCTCGACATCGATGATACCTGCGATGTCGTCCACGGCCATCAGCAGCTCTCGCTGTTCAACGCTCATTATGACGAACGCTGCTTCCTGCCGATCCACGTCTACGACACGGAGAAGAGCCGTCCCGTGGCGGTCGTGCTGAGGCCCGGCAAGACGCCGGGCGGCGTCGAGGTGCGTGCCCTTCTGCGCCGCCTGGTACGGCATATCCGGACGCGGTGGCACAACACGCGAATTACGTTCCGTGGCGACGGGCACTATGCCCGGCCGGAGGCCATGGCGTGGTGCGAGACCAACGGCATCGACTACATCTTCGGTCTGTCCGGCACCAAGCCTCTCGCCAGAAAAGTCGACGAGGTCGCCGACGACATCCGCACCCGACGCGCCATCGAGAACCTGCCGGTTCTGCGTGGCTATACCGAGACCCGCCACAAGGCAAAGTCCTGGGATCGCGAACGGCGCACCGTCGCCCGTATTGAGGCGACGATGCTCGGCCTCGACATCCGTTTCGTCGTCACCAGCCTCGATGTCGGCTCGGCCGAGTGGATCTACGACAGCCTGTATTGCGCGCGCGGCCAAGCAGAGAATCTGATCAAGCTGCATAAGACACAGCTCGCCTCCGACCGCACCAGCTGCCGTTCGGCGCTCGCCAACCAGGTCCGTCTCGTGCTCCATACGGCCGCTTATTGGCTGATGCTGACCGTGCGCGACGCCATTCCCAAAGCCCGGGAATTGGCCACTGCCGAGTTCGCGACGCTGCGTCTTCGGCTCTTGAAACTCGCTGCCCGTGTGGTCGAGACCACGAGCCGCATTCGCCTTGCGTTTGCCGCGGCATGTCCCGAAGCCGACCTGATCCGCGGCTTGCCCGGCGCGCTGCTGCCGCTCGGTCCTTGACCGGCGGGGCGTCCGCCCCCGTTCGCCCAACCCATCCCTCAAGCGCGTTGCAAAGTACCGGTCGTCAGGCGGCGAAAAGCCGAAGGCAATCCTGTGCGCCTCGTCAGACAAGATGTGCGGCCGCATCAATCGGGCCCAAAAGCCGCACTCTCACGAATAGGACGGGCTAGGGATGACGCGTTTGCGATCCGCCTTGACGTACTGTATCCTCTCTTTGGAGCGATTTGGTGCCTGATTGTCCTGAATGCCTATTTGCCGGAAAGCCGCTCCCGGCGCGCCTTGGCTGCGCAAGGTGGCGACCTGACGGTCCGCCTCGCCGGTCAGCTCGACAAAGCCCGCCAGCTCCATCAAACGATTTGCCAACGTGATCCAGATCTCACCCCACGCTGAAGCCGCCCTCACCTGCACGCTCGACGAGCGCAGCCTTTACCTGCGCCGCCTGGTCCTCGGTTCTGTCCGTTCGGCGGGACGCGGACATGTCGGTCCGGCCCTGTCGCTGATCGAGATGGTCCGCGTGCTCTACGACGATGTGCTGCGGATCGATCCGAAGAACCCGCGCGATCCGAACCGCGACCGCGCGATTCTCAGCAAGGGACACGGTTGTCTGGCGCTCTACGCGCTCCTGGCCGATCGCGGCTTCTTCCCCCTGTCGGAGCTGGACGGCTTTTGCGGCCCGGACAGTATTCTGGGCGGACATCCCGAATACGGAATGGTGCCTGGGGTCGAGGCCTCGACTGGCGCGCTTGGACATGGTCTGTCGATCGGTGTCGGCCTTGCGCTCGCCGCACGCATGCGCGAACGCACTTACCGCACCTTCGTCCTGCTCGGCGACGGCGAGATCAACGAGGGATCGGTGTGGGAGGCGGCGATGGGCGCGGCCAAGCACGGGCTCGACAACCTCGTCGCGCTGATCGACTACAACAAACTCCAGAGCTACGGACCCACCGACTACGTGCTGCCGCTGGAGCCGCTTGCGGACAAGTGGCGCAGCTTCGGCTTTGCCGTGCAGGAGCTCAACGGCCACGACGTCGGCGCCCTGCGCACCGTCCTGAAGCAAGTCCCGCCCGTTGCGGGGAAACCCACCGCGATCATCTGCCATACCGTCAAGGGCAAGGGTCTGCCGGCCGCAGAATCCAACGCCGACTGGCATCACAAGAACAAGCTGACCGACAGCGAGCTCGACGCGATACGCGTTGCTGTCGGCGATTTTTGATCGGCACCCCATGCGCAACACCGCCATGAACATGGTCCACAAGCTCGCCGCGCGCGACGAGCGTGTGCTTTACATCGGCTCCGATCCCGGCGCGGGCACCTTGCGCGCGATGAGCAAGGAGTTTCCGAAGCGCCATCTGATCGAAGGCATCTCGGAAGCGCACATCATCGGCATGTCGGCTGGCCTCGCGATGGAAGGCTTCGTGCCCTACGTCAACACAATCGCGACATTCCTCACTCGCCGCTGCTACGAGCAGGTCGCCGTCGACCTCTGCCTGCACAATCTGCCGGTGCGGCTGATCGCCAATGGCGGCGGGCTCGTCTATGCGCCGCTCGGCCCCACCCACCAGGCGATCGAGGACATCGCCATCATGCGGGCGCTGCCCAACATGACGGTGGTCTGCCCGTGCGATGCCGACGAGGCGGCGCGCATGATGGAGCAGACCCTCGACTGGAAGGGACCGATCTACATCCGCCTGGGCAAGGGCGGCGATGCCGTCGTCTCGAAGGCCGAGCACGGCTTTGAGATCGGCAAGGCCATCCTGATGCGGCCGCCGGGTGACGTCCTCATGGTGACCACCGGAATCATGCTTCAGCGGGCGCTGGCTGCAGCCGACCTGCTGGCGGCACAAGGCGTCCGCGCGGGCATCCTGCACATGCATACCGTCAAGCCGCTCGACACCGAGGCGCTGCTGCAAGCGATCCGCGGCATCAAGCTTGTGGCAACTCTCGAGGAGCATGTCCCGTCCGGCGGCCTCGGCAGCGCGGTCGCGGAGACGCTGATCGACAAGCTCGGGGCAGGCCTGCCGGCGATGCTGCGGCTGTCGCTGCCGGACAGCTTCATGCACAATTACGGCTCGCAGGACTCGCTGCTGAAGAAGCACGGGCTTTCCGCCGGCGCCATTGCCGCCTCGATCGAGCGCGCGCTTGCCGCCTCGCACACCGCCTCCCCTCAACTCCATTCCACCTGACGGGCCACATGTACGACGTTCGATATTCCTATCTGCTCGAGCAATTCTCCGATCCTGCCCCCATCCTGGCCGAGATCGGCCGGCTGGTCGCGACCGGGGACTTCACCCTTGGCAAGCCCGTCGCCGAATTCGAGAAGCGCTTTGCCGAGCTGATCGGCGTGCGCCACGCCATCGGCGTCGGATCGGGCACCGACGCGCTCAAACTGCCGCTCAAGGCGCTCGGCATTGGCCATGGCGATGAAGTCATCACCGCCGCCAATACGTTCATCGCGACCGTCGGCGCCATCGCGGAGACCGGGGCGAAGCCCGTGCTGGTCGACTGCGACGATTCGTTCTGCATGAACGTCGACTATGTCGAAGCCGCGATCACAGCGAAGACCAAGGCGATCATGCCGGTTCAGTTGACCGGCGAGGTCACCGACATGGGCAAGCTGATGGCGATCGCGCAGCGCCACAACATCCCCGTCGTCGAGGACGCCTGCCAGGGCATCCTGTCTGAGTTCGCGGGAAAGCGCTCCGGCACCCACGGCATCGCGGCCGGCTTTTCCCTGCACCCGCTCAAGAACCTGAACGTCTGGGGCGATGCCGGCGTCGTCGTCACCAATGACGACGGCATGAACGAGAAGCTCCGGCTCATCCGCAACCACGGCATGAAGAACCGCGACGAGATCGCGATCCTCGGCTGCAACTCGCGGCTCGATTCCTTGCAGGCCGTCGTCGGCAACTGGCTGATCGGCCAGACCAGCGAGATCACGCGGCGCCGGATCGAGAACGCGGCCTATTACGACGCAGGCCTCGCCGGCCTGCCCGGCCTGCGCGTCCCGCCGCGCCGGCCCAACGTGAAGCACGTCTATCACCTCTACATGGTGTTCGCCGAACGCCGCGACGAGCTTTACAAGTACTGCCTGGACAACGGCATCGAAGCCAAGATCCACTATCCGATCCCGCTGTATCAGCAGGAAGGCCTCAAGCATCTCGGTTACGCCCCCGGAACGTTCCCGGTTACCGACCGTCATGCCAAGGAAGTCATCAGCTTCCCGGTGGACCAGCACCTGACACGCGCGCAGCAGGACCGCGTCATCGAGACTGTTCGGAAGTTCTGCCATGGACGCTGACACCGGCCGCCGGCGCATCGGTTACGTCAACCTTCCGGCGCAATTCGAGGAAGAGCGCGCCGAGATCATGCAGGCGGTCGAGGGCGTGTTCCAGCGCGGCGATTTCATCGGCGGTGCGGCGGTCGGAAAGCTCGAAGAGGAATTGTCCGCCTATCTCGGCTCGCCGCATGTCGTGACGCTGAATTCCGGCACCGATGCGCTGATCCTCGCGATGAGGGCGCTCGACATCGGTCCCGGCGACGAGGTCATCACCCCGCCGAATTCGTTCGCGGCATCGACCGCCGCGATCATCGCAGTCGGCGCCTCGCCGGTCTTTGCGGACGTGCTGCCGGACCAGAACATCGATCCGGCCGCGGTCGAGGCCGCCGTCACGCCGCGGACCAAGGCGATCATGCCGGTGCACCTGACCGGGCGCATGGCCGACATGAACCCGCTGATGGCGATCGCAAGCAAGCACGCCCTCGCCGTGATCGAGGATAGCGCGCAGGCCGTCGGCTCGACCTATGACGGGCGAATGAGCGGCACCATCGGAACCTTCGGCTGCTTCTCCGCGCATCCGCTGAAGAACCTCAATGCCGCGGGCGATGCCGGCTTCCTCGTCACCGCCGACGCCGAGCTTGCCGCACGAATTCGCCGCCTGCGTAATCACGGTCTGATCAACCGCAGCGACGTCCAGGAATGGGGCATCGTATCGCGGCTCGACACGCTGCAGGCCGAGCTGCTTCGCATTCGCCTGCGCAACCTGCCCTCGGTGATCGAGCGCCGGCGGCGCAACGCCGCGCAATACCGCGCCGAGCTCGCAGGCCTGCCGCTGTTCATTCCGCCCTGCCGCAACATCGAGTTCAACACGTTCCACACCTTCGTGGTGCAGACCGACCGCCGCAACGACTTCCAGAAATATCTTGCCGACAACGGCATCGAGACCGCGATCCATTATCCGGTCCCGATCCACCTGCAGCCGGCGGCAGCGCATCTGGGTCATGGTCGCGGCGCATTTCCGGTGACCGAGCAGCAGGCCAACCAGATCCTCACCCTTCCCATCAACCAGTTCCTCTCGGCCGCCGATATCAGCTATATCTGCGCGACCGCCCGGGAGTACTTCGCATGACGGATACGGACTTCCTCGAGGCCGATGAGCAGGCGCTGGCGCAGCGCTTCATCGACGATGGTTTTGTCACCACGCCGGCCGACGACCGCGCCGGGCTCGACCGCATCCAGCGGCGCGCCGCCGAACTCGCGGCGGACTATCTCAAGCTGCCGCACAGCAACGATCCCTATGCGATGCTCGACACCATCCACACGCGCGTGAACGTGGATGATCTCAACGGATTGCGGCTGCACGTCTTCAACGGCCTCAACGCCGAGCCCTGGTTCCGGCCGACCTATTTCCGTCTGGCGCGCTCGACGATCGAGACCATCGTCGGCAACGAGCTCTGCATGCAGCGCCGCGTCAATCTCAGCATCCAGCTTCCCGGCGACAGCTCATCGCTGCTCGCCACCCATTCCGACGTCTGGTCGGGGGACTCGCCGTTCGAGGTCGTGGTGTGGGTGCCGCTGGTCGACGTCCGCCACACCAAGTCGATGTACCTGCTGCCGCCGTCCCTGAACGGCGAGATGCAGGACCGGATGGCCAGCCTGCGCAGCGCCGAGGAGCTGTACAAGACGATCAAGCCGCACGCGACCTTCATCGAGATCCCCTACGGTCACGTGATGCTGTTCAACCAGACCCTGATGCACGGCAATCGCGTCAACGAGGAGCCCGGCACGCGCTGGAGCATGAACTGCCGCTTCAAGAGCATCATGTCCCCCTACGCGGACAAGCGCTTCGGCGAATTCTTCGAACCGATCCTGCTGCGCCCGGCGACACGGGTCGGCATGCAATACAAGCTGCCCGGAGGCTTCCATGGCTGAGCGAGCCGGCCATCGCGGCTATATCGGCGCCCGCCCGCTGAACGGCAGCCGTACCCCGCAGCACGTCCAGAACATCGTGATCCGCGACTATGCCCGGCGGAAGAACCTGCACTATCTGCTCAGCGCCGCCGAGCACACCATGCCCGGCAGCTACATGGTGCTCGAGGATATCCTGGATGAGCTGCCGCGGCTGCGTGGCCTGATCCTTTACAGCATCTTTATGCTGCCGCCCGACGAGGCACGGCGGCGGGAGATCTACGACCGCGTGCTGCGCGAGGGCTGCGATCTGCACGCGGCCGTGGAGGAGATCACGCTCTCGTCGCAGAAAGACGTCCAGGCCGTCGAGGACATCCTGCTCGTCAATAAATTCGCGACCATCCTGTGACTATGCCGCGGACCGGTTGACGATCATGACCGAGATCAACCTGCTCCAGCCGATGCACGCATCGACCAAGCGGGACTACGTTCAGCGCGTGCTCGAGCATGACAAGGCCGAATCCGCCGCCGTGGCGCGGCAATGGGGGCGCGACTACTGGGACGGCGACCGCCGTTACGGCTATGGCGGCTATCGCTACGACGGACGGTGGCGCCCGCTCGCCCAGACCCTGATCGACCGCTACGGCATCAAGCCGGGCATGAGCGTGCTCGATGTCGGCTGCGGCAAGGGCTATCTGCTCTACGAGTTCACCCAACTCGTCCCCGACCTCACGATCGCCGGCATCGACGTCTCCGAGTATGGCATCGCCAACGCCAAGGAGGACGTGCGGCCGCAGTTGAGGGTCGGCAGCGCCGTCGAGCTGCCCTACCCCGATCACAGCTTCGATCTCGTAGTGTCGCTCGGCGTGCTGCACAACCTTCCACTCGAGGACGTCTTCCGCGCGGTGTCGGAGATCGAGCGTGTCGGACGCGGCGCCTCGAAATATCTGATGGTGGAATCGTTCCGCAACGAGCGCGAGAAGGCAAATCTCCTCTACTGGCAACTCACCTGCCTGAGCTTCCATGGCCCGGACACATGGGCCTGGATCTACGATAAATGCGGCTATCGGGGCGACCATGGGTTCATCTTCTTCGAATGAGACGGCGCGTCCGCGCCCACCGACTTCGCTGCGCGCGCAAAATCCGGAAGTCTACTATTCGGACGACGCCATCGTCACGGCGGACGACGCCACGATCGCGGAGCTGAAGCGTATTGCCGCCGGCAACCCGCGCCTGCGCAGCCGGCTGTGCACGCATCCCGATCCCTCGTCCGGCCTGCATGAGATGCTGATCGTGCATCATCGCGAGGCCTATGTGCGACCCCACATGCATTTTGGCAAACCTGAATCGTTTCACGTGATCGAGGGCTCCGCGCAGGTCGTGATCTTCGAGGATGACGGCCGCATTCGCGACGTGCTCGAGATGGCGCCCTACGGCCAGGGCAAGCGCTGCTACTACCGGATGCCCGAACAGGTCTTCCACTCGATCCTGATCACCTCGGAGTGGCTGGTGTTTCACGAAACCACCGCCGGTCCCTTCGACCCCTCCCGCACGGCTTTTCCCGACTGGGCACCGGATGGCAGCGATGCCGCCGCGGTTCAGGATTATGTCGCGAAGACTGGCGTGCTCGCCGCGGAGCATCTGGCGGGACGTTAGATTTCGACTGATACCGCTACTCGACTATACCGCCTTGAACGTTCGAGGAAGACCTACCCGATGAAGCTGCCTACGTTACGCGCGACTTCAGAAAGATCGCATTGGGGACCGCCGACACGGCGGAAGCCACGCCGTACCCGCTTCCCTTCAATGGACTGCCGCGCGTCTTGCGGGACCTACCGACGACTGCTACCTGCATTGGTTGAGGACGCAACGGCCAGAGGGCTGCGCCGTGCACCCCGGGTTGGATGTATCCGGGACCATCTCATTGCGGGCCGCGCCGGTTTCATTGAAAATCGCCCCGTCAGACCCGCCAAATGCGAGAACAACCAGTGACCGACCATTGCCGCCTCTGCCATTCGACCAACCTGCGACCGGTCATCGACCTCGGGCAGATGCCGATTGCGCATCGGCTTCGGCACAGCCGGAACGAGCAGGAGGAACGGTATCCGTTCGAGGTGCTCGCCTGCGGCGATTGCGGTCTGCCGCAGATCGTCAAGCCGATTGATCCCGACATCCTGTATCGCCAGTTCAATTACAATTTCAGCAGCTGGAAGCCTGAGCCGCACCAGGTCGACGAGCTCGATACCATCGCGAAATTCTCGAGCCATCAATCCGTGTTCGAGATCGGCTGCAACGACGGCCTGTTCATGGACAAGCTTCGCGAGCGCGGCGCGAAGGTTTTGGTCGGCGTGGAGCCCAACCCGGTGTCGGGCAAGATCGCCCGCGAGCGCGGCATCAAGGTCTATGCCGACATGATCAGCCCTGCGATGTGTCACGACGCCGTGGCGCAGGCCGGCAAGTTCGATCTCGTCGTCTCGCGCCAGGTGCTGGAGCACATCGTCGATTTCGAGAACTTTTTCGATTGCGTGAAGATCGCGCTCAGCGACGACGGGCTGCTGTTCATCGACGTGCCGGATTTCGCGCCCGGCTCGACGGCCGGCGACCTCTCAGTCCTCTGGGAGGAGCACGTCAGCTATTTCACCGAGCCGACCCTGGTCGCGCTGCTGGCGCGCCACGGCTTCGAGGCGGTGTCCGTGAAGAAATACAATTTCAGCGGCGGCACCCTCGCGATCGCGGCCCGCCGTGCGACGCGCGACGTGACGCCACCGCCCGCCCCCGCCGGCGTCGGCGAGAAATTCGGCCAGCGCGCGAGGGAGTATGGCGCCCGCCTGCGACCGATTCTCGCCAAGGCCCGCGCCAGCGGCGCCGAGATCGCCATCTACGGCGCGGGCTGCCGCGCCTGCACCTTCACCAATGCCCACGAACTTGCGGATCTCGTCGATCTCTCGGTCGACGATCAGAAGGAGCGTCAGGGATTGTTCCTGCCCGGCACCGGGATTCCGATCCGATCGCCCGAGGATCTCGCTGGAAAGTCCGAACCGCTCGTCTGCCTTCTTGCCGTGAACCAGGAGAACGAAGCCAAGGTCAGCAGCCGGCTGCGCGAAAACGTGAAGCGTCCGCTGCACATCGTCCCCATCTTCGCGCCGTCCGATATCTGGAGCGAGCTCGATCGCCTCGAGGCGGCCGCAGGGTCGCAGCATGGCTGACGACAAGCTCTTCAACTACTACGAACGCCAGGACATCCTGCCGACGTTCGGCAATTTCAAATCCTCTGCCGAACTCACCGCCTACGCCGGCCAGCGTCGCGAGCTTTTTTCGGACAAGCTGGTGCTGCCTGCGCGGCTGTTCCGCGATGCGGAGGTTCTCGAATTCGGTCCTGACTCCGGTGAGAACGCCCTGGTGTTTGCCGGCTGGGGCGCGAACATGACGCTCGCCGAACCGAACCGGCATGCGCACCCGAAGATTGAGGCCTACTTCGCGCATTTCGGCCAGGCGGAACATCTTCGCGAACTCGCATTGTCCGACGTCGAGGGGTTTCGCAGCGACCGCCGTTTCGACGTCATCGACGCCGAAGGGTTCATCTACACGGTGCAGCCGAGCGAAAAATGGCTCGGCATCTTCCATCGGTTGCTCAATCCGGACGGTTACGCCGTCGTTTCCTATTACGAACGTTACGGCGGCTTCTTCGAGCTCGCACTCAAGGCGATCCATGCCGCCGGCAAGGTCTTGACGGGCCGCCCCGCGCTGGAGACGGCGAAGCTGCTGTTCGAGCCGAAGTGGAACAGCATTCCGCACACCCGCAGCTTCGAATCCTGGCTGATGGACGTGCTCGAGAATCCGTTCGTCCGGTACCGCTACTTCCTCGATGCGGAGGCCCTCTGTACGGCGGCGCATGAGCAGGGGTTCGACATCCATTCGGCATGGCCCGCCTATCGCGACAGCCTGGACGTCTACTGGCACAAGAAGGTCCTGTCGGCGGACGAGAAACTGCGTCGCGCCACACGCCATCTCGACCGCAGCCGTCTGAGCTTCCTCGGGGGACGAAAGCTTTATCTGGTCGGCAAGGCCGACGCGGTGAGCGCGATCTCGGCTTCGATCGAAGCTCTGGTGCTCGATGTGGACAGGATGATCGACGAGCCCTTCGGCGACAGCCTGCCCCGCGTGATCACCAGCCTCGCCTCGTTACGCGAGACGATCCTGACGACGGACATTCTCGCCGACGATGCTTCCGACATCGAAGCCATCACCGCAACGCTCGACAGTTTCCATCGCATCTTCAGCGCGATCGGACGGCGCGATGCGTCCGCGATCGCCGCCCTCACCCAGTCAGACCAGGCGTTCATCGACACCTGGGGGCAGCCGGCGCATTTCCTCGTCGTCCGGAAGCGCATCGAGGGATCGTAGCAAGTGAGGCCAGGCATTGGCATCATCGGAACGGGCATGGTCGGCCAGATGTGCCACCTCGCCAATTTCGTCGCCAATCCCGCCTGCCGCGTCGTTGCGATTGCAGATCTCCGACCTGACCTGGCAACCGCCGCGGCGCAGAAATTCGGCATCTCGCGGGTCTACGGCACGCACCTGGAATTGCTCGCGGACAGCGAGGTATCCGCCGTCGTCGTCGTGACCAAGCGTCGCGCCACCGGCCCGATCGTGCTGGACGCGTTAAACAGCGGCCGGCACGTGCTGTCGGAGAAGCCGATGGCCTACACGACGGTTCAGGCCGCGTCGCTGGTCGAGGCTGCGCGGCGGCAGCGCCTCGTCTACAGCATCGGCTACATGAAGCGTCACGACGCCGGCGTAGCGCGCGCGCTGGCCGAGCTGGCGCGTTTGCGCACAGACGGTTCGCTCGGATGCGTTGTCGGAGCAAGGGGCTGGTGCTTCGGCGGCGACACTGGCCGATCGCACGACAATTTCGTCATGACCGGCGAAGCCCGGCCGGACGGGCTCGAGCTCTGGCAGGATGGCCCCGACTGGATGCCGAACGCGATGCGGCCCGGCTACGATAATTTTCTGAACGTGTTCAGCCATATCATCAATCTGGCGCGCTACCTGCTCGGATCGTCGCCGGCAGTCACCGAAAGCACCGTCGAGATCGCGGGCGCGGCGCGCATAACCCTCGACTTCGACGGCGTCGCGTGCGCGCTGGATCTGGTGAATGGATCCGAAGGTGCGTGGCGCGAGGGATTGACGATCGATTTCGAGCGGGGCGCATTGACCATCGAACTGCCCCCGCCCTTTGCCGAGCAGGAGGCGGAGGTCATTCTCGACCAAGGCGGACAACGCACGCGGCTGGTGCGCGAAGGGAGTTGGGCGTTTCGGCGTCAGGCCGACGCTTTCGTCGCCGATATTGTCGAACAAGGAACGCCCCTGGCGTCCGGCCAAGATTCGGTGGCTGACATCGCGCTCGCCGAGGCGATCTGGAAGCGGCAGGTCATCGGCTAGGCATCGCATCCGCTTTCGGGCGATCGAGCGGCGTTATCCCCGCGATCGGCCCTGGCTTGATGGTGACCTCGGTAAGTTGATGCAGAAACTGCGATATGTCGCAGCGCGCCAGCAACCGGCATGCATAGAACTTGCGCACCAGAACCCAGTTTGGCGCCGCGCCGGGCCCCGGCTGGAACGAGATCGTCGCCTGGGGGCCCGACGGGTCGACATGATGAAACGCACTTCCTGGCGCTGTCCGGGCCAGTTCGACGTCCTGGAGAACGCTCGACCTCTCGCCGCGCAAGGCGAAGCCGACAAATGGCTGATTGCCCCAGGCAAGGCGGAGCATGCCGGTGACCTCCGCGAAGCCGAACGGCACGTGGCGCGACGGGTAGTCGACGAATCCGTCATCGAGCGCGAACACCGTTGCTGCCGGCTGGGCGCGGCTGACAAGCTCGTTCGCCAGGGCCTCTTGTTTTAGGGTTCTCGCCTGCATGAAGATGTATGTGTCCCACAGAAGGCCGATCGACAGCACCGATCCAAATCCCAGCACGACCGCGAAGGCTGCCTTCGGACCGATCGCGTGTTCGACCCATCGCTTGAGACCGAGAAGGATCAACGCCAATGGCAGGCCGAACATCAGCAGATGACGGCTCTCATAAAAGTGCAAGCTGGAGGGCCGCAGGCCGGCGACCAGATAGGGAAACGACAAGGCCAGAAACAACACGACGGCGAGCAGGAGCGGCGCGGCAACCGTATATTTCGCGGTGGTCGGCTCCGTCTCGGACCGCAACAACAATAGGGCGGCGCCGACGAGAAGTGCGGCAACGCCGAGCGGCGCCGGTACCTCGATCATCATCTTGAGCGCGCCAGCCACGACGTCCCAATAGCTCGTGATGAAAAATGCCTTCCAGCCGCTCGCCAACTCGCCGAGCGTCGGAAAATGGGCGCCATAGTGCTGCGCGTACGCGCCGATCCGCTTGAACCAGATATTGAGCGTGCCCCAATAGACCAGAGGAAGCACCATCAATTCCGGATAGCCCAGAGCGCAGCGCCAGGCCGCGAGCCATGTGCGGCGAACGAAGCCATGCGCCGCATCCCCGCCCCGCCATATCGCGACGAAGAGGCCGAGCACCATGAAGGCATAGAGCACGATCGTCGAGTTGAGCGCGAAGCTCAGCAGGAACACGAGCGCAGCGGCGACACGAAGCAGAACACGTCGCAGGCCGCGAGCAGTGAAGGCGAGCGTCAACAGCCAGGCACCGGTGAACAGCAGCCCGAAACTAAACACGTAGACCGCGTTCGCCTTGCCAGCCCAGAGCTGATAGCCGGGATAGGTCCAGACGATCAGCGCGAAGCCGACCGCCTCCGCACGGTCAAGCAGACCGAGACGCGTTGCGGTCAGAGCCAGGCACATCGCACCGAGGAGAATTCCGGCGAGCGCCAGCGCCACCATCACGGCGATGGGCGCGCCGGTCCAGTTGGCGAAGGTGTCGTAGCTGAAGAAGATCGGATGGCCCGCAGCGCTCAGGAGAAAATCGATGTCGATCACGAAATCCGGACGCGGCTTGAGCACCAGCCAGTCGTCCATGAAGAGGCCGTCGTTCAGCAGCATCGGCGCATGCGCGACCAGCAGCAGCGCCAGCAGAACGACTGTCGCGCGCAGCGTTGCGGATGTGCTGGGACGGGAGAGAGATGGCATCGACGGCAAGAATTCGCACGCCCACCCGACCGCCGCAAGGGCCGGATGACGGGCATTGACCCCCAAAATGCGACCTCCTATAGACGCCGTACAGGCTGGGCACCACAGAGGCGTCCGAGGCGATTTCCGCGATGAATTTCCTACCGGGCCCGGCGCAGACCACTGCGATTTGTCTCAGTGCCGCGCTTCCGCTGCTCTTGCTTTGCTATGCACGTATCGCCGCCATTCGAGGCGCCGGCCGCCGTTTTCGGCTGGGCTGTCTCAGCGTGGTCGTGCTCTTTGTGATCGCCTGCATCGCAATTCCGGGTCCAAGGCTTCTCGACGACGTGGTCAGCGGCCTCTTCCTTCTGGCGACGGCAATGATGCTTTGCTACGTCCTGTTCAGCCTGCTGGCCTGGGGCTTCACCCTGACGCTGCTCACGGCACTCGTCCGGGCCGGATCTCCCCTCACCTTGGAGCAATGGGCTGCGGCCTACATGCAGGGGGGTGATCTCGGCACCTTCGCACACAATCGATTGAAGCTGCTGATCGGTTCGGGGATGGTGATGATAGCCGACGGCAAATTGGCGCCGACGGCCAAAGGACTTGCGGTGGCGCATCTCGTCAAGTTCGTTCGTTTCTCAACGGGTCTTGGATAGCGACACGATGTCATTTGCTGTCGGTCTCATCGCTGCCGTCGCATTTGCCGTGCTGGCGCCTGTCCTGCAGTTCGTCGCTCGCGCTCGGGGATGGTCGCTGGCACCGGTGATCGTGCTCGCGATCGCCGCAGTCGTTGCGCATCTTCTCGGCGTGCTGCTCGGCGTCCTGATCCTTCCGCAATTCCGCTATTGGGACGCCGCATCGATTTTCGGCTTTGGCGTCATGGGTTACGTTTTCGCCTTCGGCGCAGTCTACAAATCGGTCTCGCTGGACATCCTGCTGGGTCTTGCCGAGCGGCCCGACCGGACGGCTCCGCTGTCGGACGTCGTCGAAGGGCAAGTTCCAGCACTGTTCCGCGGACGGGCCAAGATCTTGATTGACGGGGGTCTGGTCGAGCAGGTCGATCCGCGGTTTGCCGCGACGGCGGCCGGACAGACCATGGCAAAACGGATCGCGCGGCTACGGCGTGCCTTCGGCATCGGCGATACCGGACTCTACGATTTTGCCGACTAGTTGCCCGAATGCAACGCAGTTGCGTTGACCTGATTGACTGGACCGATATTGTTGGCCGGATTTTGATCACCTAGCGTTGCAGGTGAGGTTCCAACAGTACTGAGTGGCCGGCGACGGCGGTATGTGATGACACCTTCCAGGGCGGAAAAAAGTCTTACGATCGTCATCCCTGCGCTGAACGAGCAGGACAAGATCGCCGACACCATCGACGGCGTGTTGCCGCTCGCCCGCGAATTGCTGGACGATTTCGAGATTTTCCTGATCGACGACGGCAGCACCGATGCCACCGGCGCGATCATGGACGAATTCGCGGCCAGCGACCGGCGGATCACCGTTCATCATAACGCCGAGCGGCGAGGCGTCGGCGCCGGCTTCGAATACGCCCTGTCACGCGCGAAGTTCGATGCCATTACCCTGATCCCCGGCGATCATGCCTTCCAGAACGAAGGCATTGCCAGGATGTTCAAGGCGGTTGGCGCCGCCGACATGGTGATCACCTATCGTGACAACCAGTCGGACCGTTCCGTCAACCGCTCGATCCAGTCGCATTCGCTGCGCTTCGTCCTGAACTGCATGTTCGGCTTCTGGCTGTCCGACTACCACAGCATGATCGTCTACCCCGTGAAATGGCTGCGCCAGATCGCGGTCAGGGCCGACGGCTACGGCTATCAGATCTGCGCGTTGATCTCGCTGCTCCAACTCGGCCTCACCTATGTCCAGGTCCCCGTGAGCCTGAACGCGGAGTTGAAGGGGTCATCGCGCGCGCTGCGGCTGCGCACCTATTTGGAGCTCATCGGGACCATCGTCTCGCTGCTCCGCCGCGTTCCCATCCGGGATGTCGATCGCGATCAGGTTCCGGTTGACGCCGGACGGACCCCCGCACGCTAGTCCCCGGCCGAGGCCCTCATCGCTGCGGGCGACCGCGAGCGCCTGCCGGGGCAATCTTGCCCCATCCCGCCAGTATCTAGTCTAAGTGGTTGATTTCGCTGGCAGGAGTGGCAGGGCTCGAACCTGCGACCCCCGGTTTTGGAGACCGGTGCTCTACCAATTGAGCTACACTCCTACGGACCCTGCGTCGCCTTAGGATCACGGCCGCTTTCAAGCACAGGGGACGGCCGGATTGCAAGGGAGAAGCGCGCCCGCTTCGCTTGTTTGTGCCGCACCTTCTGGGCCACATTTCGCTCCCGATAATAATGTGCCCCCGGGAGTGACCATGACCGCGACAGCCGCCCTTAGCCCCGCAACCGCGCCGAAAACACCGCCTTTGCCCGAGGCCAAGCCCGAGACACTGGGCCTGTCGCGGCCGCGCCTCCAGGCGATGTCGGACGCCTTCAAGCGCGAGATCGACAAGGGCACCGTCCCTGGAATCACCGTGCTGGTGGCCCGCCGCGGCCAGGTCGGCTGGTTCGAGGCGCTGGATCGCCAGAGCCCGGCCGTATCAACGCCGATGGCGCTTGATTCGATCTTCCGGATCTTCTCGATGACCAAGCCGATCGTCTCCGTCGCCGTCATGGCGCTGGTCGAGGACGGCCACCTCCTGCTCGGCGATCCCGTCGCCAAGTTCATTCCGGAGTTTGCCGACCAGAAGGTCGGGATCGTCAGCGGTGGCAAGCTGGACCTGGTTCCGCCGAAGCGGCCGATGACGGTGCAGGACCTGCTCCGCCACACCTCTGGCCTCACCTACGAGCATCAGGGCGACGGGCCCGTGCACAAGATCTACCAGGACTCGCGGGTGCGCAGCCGCAAGATCACCAATGCCGAGCACGCCGCACTGGTGGCGAGCTTCCCGCTGGTCTGCCAACCCGGCGACGAGTTCAACTACAGCCGCTCCACCGACATCCTCGGCCGCATCATCGAGGTCGTCAGCGGCAATTCGCTCGGCACCTTCCTGGCCGAACGCGTGCTTGCGCCGCTCCAGATGGCCGAGACCGGCTTCTCGACATCCGAGGCCAATGCCGGCCGGCTCGCCGAACCGCTCGCGGCCGATCCCTGGACCGGCGACAAGGTCGCGCTGTTCAACATGCTGGAGCAGCCGGTGATGGAATCCGGCGGCGGCGGCCTCGTCTCCACCACGATGGACTACGCCCGTTTCGCGCTGATGTTGCGCAACGGCGGCACGCTCGACGGCAACAGGATCATCGGCCGCAAGACGCTGGAGCTGATGGCCTCCGACCACCTCGGGCCCGAGGTGAAGACCAACGGCACCCTGCTCTCGCCCGGCCACGGCTTCGGCCTCGGCTTCGCCGTGCGCCGCGAGGCCGGCATCGCGCCCTTCCCCGGCAGCGTCGGCCAGTATTTCTGGAGCGGCATTGCGGGAACGTTCTTCTGGATCGACCCGAAGGAGGATCTGCTCGCGGTGTTCATGAGCCAGGGTCCGGGCCAGCGCGACTACACGCGCACGCTGGTGCGGGATCTGGTTTACGCGGCGGTGGATTGACCCGAAGGGTCATTCCGGGGTGATACAAAGCATCGAACGATGGTGCGCAATTGCGCACCTGAGAATCTCGAGATCCCGGGTTCGCGCTAAGCGCGCCCCGGGATGACGCTCTATCGCGTCAACTGATCGTCGCGCCGCCGTCGATCACCATGGTCTGGCCGGTCATGAAGTCGCCGGCCTTCGAGCCCAGGAACACGGCCGCGCCGGCGATCTCGTCGGGGATGCCGATGCGGAGCAGCGGCGAACGCGAGGTCGAGGCCTTCAGGTTCTCCGGATTGTCCCACAGCGCCTTGGCGAAATCGGTCTTGATCAGGCCGGGCGCGATGCAGTTCACGCGGATGTTGTGCTTGCCGTATTCGCAGGCGAGATTTCGCGCGAGCTGCATATCGGCGGCCTTCGAGATCGCGTAGGCGCCGAGGATGGTCGAGCCTTTGAGGCCGCCGATCGAGGACACGATGATGATCGAGCCGTCCTTGCGCTCGATCATCTGCGGCACCACCATCGAGATCAGCCAGTTGTTGGCGACGATGTTGTTGTCGAGGATCTTGCGGAACTGATCGTCGGAGATGCCGGCGAGCGGACCGTAATACGGGTTCGACGCCGCGTTGCAGACCAGCACGTCGATCTTGCCGAACGCTCGGTTGCTCTCGTCGATCAGGTTTTGCAGATTTTCCTTCGAGGAGATGTTGGCCGCGATCGCGACAGCGGTGCCCTTGTCGAACCTGTCGTTGATGCCCTTGGCTACCTGGTCGCAGACGTCGGCCTTGCGTGAGGAAATCACGACTTTGGCGCCGTGCTCGGCCATGCGTTCGGCGATCGCAAGCCCGATGCCGCGCGTCGAGCCTGTGATGACGGCGACTTTCCCCTTCATGTCGAACAAGGTCATGTTTCTCTCCCAGATTGATTTACGTATTCAGTGTCGTTCCGAGGCGATGCGAAGCATCGAACTATGGTGCGCGGTTGCGCACCTGAGAATCTCGAGATTCCGGGTCCGGTCCTGCGGACCGTCCCGGAATGACAGCTTGCTCAGGCGAGCTTCTTGACTTCCGGGCCCGCCAGTTGATGCATCGCCGCGTGCGCATCATCCGCGATCCACGGCTGCTGATTGACCATCGGCAGCCGCCAGACCGTGCGCTCGGGACTCGCAAAATAGTCGAGCCGCGTCACCGAGCAATTGTCGATGTCGAACGACAGCCCCCGCTCCGGCTGGCCGTCGAGCGCGAGTCCCAGCGCGGCCTTGATGGTGCCGCCATGCGCGACCGCGATGATGTCCAGCCCCGCCGCCTCGCTGTTGATCCGCTCGATGGTGCGGCGCGTGCGGTGGTAGAGATCCATGAAGCTTTCGCCGCCGGGCGCGGGCTCATTGATGTCGGCGAACCAGCTCGTGCCGACCGGACGGCTGGCGATGAACTGGGCGCGGTTCATGCCCTGCCAGCGGCCGAGATTCTGCTCGGCGAGGTCCGCTTCCCACGTCATGGACGCAGGCCTTGGAAAGCCGGCCGCCCAGATCGCTTCGGCCGTTTGATGCGTCCGCATCAGATTGCTCGAATACCAGACCGCCTTGCGTGGCAGCACCTTGGCGACAGCATTGAACACGTAGGTATCGCTGGTGTCGCAGGCGATGTCGCTCTGACCGTAGATATTGCCGCCGTCATTGCGCACCGGCGCGTGACGGACCCACCACCACCGTGTCGTGACCACATTCGGCTTGTCTGCGCCTGCCATCGAAACCCTTCCATCCCGTGTGATGTCGCTGTACGTCAGGTGTGAACGTGTCTCAAGACACTTTACCGTTTGAAATCTTGTTTGAAATTCCGTCGCGCGGCAAGCGTCGCGCACGCGTCAAAGGGAGAAACGCATGGGCCGTCTGCAAGGCAAATCCGTCATCATCACCGGCGCCGGCAGCGGCATCGGTCGCGCCGCTGCGCTGCTGTTCACCAGGGAAGGCGCCAGGCTGATTGCGGTCGATCGCACCGAGGCGGTGAAGGAGACCGTCGAGGAGGTGAAGAAGGCCGGCGGTGCCGCGGAAGCGATGGTCGCGGATGCGGGTTCCGAGAAGGACGTGATCGCCGTCATCGACAGGGCGGTGAAGACGCACGGCCGGCTCGACGTGATCTGGGCCAATGCCGGCGTCTCCGGCGGGCTCATCCCGCTCGGCGAGCAAACCGTGGAACACTGGCAGGAGGTGCTGCGCGTCAACCTGATCGGTCCGTTCCTCGCGGTGAAGCACGCGATGCCGCACATGGTGAAGCAGCAGTCCGGCGCAATCGTGCTGACGGCGTCGGTCGCCGGCCTCAAGGCCGGCGCCAGCGGTCATCCCTATGCCGCGAGCAAGGCCGGCGTGATCAGCCTGGTGCAGACCACGGCCTATTCGCTCTCCGGCACCGGCGTGCGCATCAACGCGGTCTGCCCCGGCCTGATCGAAACCGGCATGACGAAACCGATCTTCGACCGCGCCAAGGAGCGCGGCACCGCCGACAAGATCGGCCAGCTCAACCCGCTGAAGCGCCCCGGCCAGCCGCACGAGCTCGCGGCGATGGGATTGTTCCTGGCCAGCGACGAAGCCTCGTATGTCAACGGCCAGGCGTTCCCGGTGGACGGCGGCCTGACGGCATCGATGCCGTATGCGGGCAAGCCGGTTTAGCAAAGTCGTTCTCTACGTTGAAAATGGCCGGGCGAGCCCGGCCATTTTCGGACCGGCGTTTTGCGCAAGACCGCGGCAACACCCTCGCTGTCGTCCTGGCGCAAGCCAGGACCCATAGCCGCCGAACTTGGTTGCTGCGAACGCTGGTGGCCACATCGCGCTTCGGCAACGCTGACCGGGGTGCGGAGGGATTCTGGATTGCTTCGCTGCGCTCGCAATGACGGAGTGTGGGAGACGGCGTCGCTCTTTCAACTCGCATTCCCATCGCAGACACACTTTCGCATCCTCGCGGCCTGTTTCGCCCGAGCTTTGCTTCGTCGCGTCACGCCCAATGAAAGAGGGCGCAGGGAAGACCGGGAGCCGGCTGGCTCCCATTGACCGCCATGCGAGGTGCAGATTGCGCTACGATGCACAGCGGGGAAACAGGGCAACCGGAGACATCCCGGCCTTCCCTGCGCAGTGGTTGGAACGGCTTATGTCGTGCTCTCCCCGGGGAGCGATGCACTATTGCCCCCGTCGCCCTGCGGATGGCTGACACGCGCGGTCCGGTCGGGCCGCACACATCACCGCAGAACTTGGCGCACAGACCCCGGGCGCCAGGACGACACGATTTGGCCGTACGCCGATCACACCGGTCGTGCGCGCGACGTCCTCGCTCACGGTTGCCCGCCCTGCGAAACCCCTCGCGCCGATGCAACTAGCGTCCACCGCCGCCCGGCCCGCGTTCGTGACGATCGCGATACGCCCCTCTTCCTTGGGCCGGAGTGAGGCGACACATACGCCGCTTCCGAATTTCGGTAAAGTAGAATATTTTCGACAAGGCGCGTTGACCGGCATCTTGGGTGTCTTGCCCGACGGGCAACGCAAGGTCTTGTGGCCCGGTTGGCGCCGGCGGCCCGCCTCATTCCGGTGGAATCGTCCCGGCCTGCTCGCGCAGCGATTTCGGCGTGACGTTATAGGCGGCGCGAAACGCGCGGTAGAAGCTCGAGACGTCGAGAAAGCCGCAGCGGAACGCAATGTCCGCGACCGACAGATCGGCGTAGACGGGATCGAGCAGATGGACGCGGGCCCGCCGCAGCCGCGCCGCCATCACCACCTGCGAGAAGCTCTCGCCGGCCTTCGCCAGCATGTGCTGCACGGTGCGCGAGGGCATGCCGAGCCGCCGCGCCACCCGCTCGAGGCTGACCTCGGGATCGAACGCCTGCTTGCTGATCGTCTGCCGAACCAAGGCGAGCCGCGCGCGGTAGACGGCCTCCTCACCGTCCACTCCCTGCACGCCGTCCCTGGCGCCGAGCCAGCGGCCAGTGAGCTTGATCAGGTGCTGCGTCGCCTCCGCGACGCCGCCTTCGTCCAGCCCCGCCCCGTTCGCGATCAACAGCCGCGCATAACCGGTCAGGAGCTGATAGTCGGCACCGGTGCAATCGAGCGGGCGGCAGGCCAGGTCGACCGGGGACAGGCCCCACTCCCTGAAGATCGCGTTCGGCAATTTCAGGCTGATGCAATGGCCGCTGTTCGGGGCAATGGCCTGTGTGCTCGCGTCCAGTACGAGCAGCCCCGCCTGTCCCGGCTGGACATCGATCTCGCGCCCGAGCTGGCGGCCGATATGAGTTGTCGCGCCGATGTTGAAGCTCAGATAGACGTGGTCCTCGTCGTCGCGGTTGATGTGCTTTTTGGTCCGCGCGCCGATAAAGGAGGAGCTGAACATCTCCCCCAGCGCGACCGTCTCGTTCATGAGGAATTTGTGCGTCCCGATGATGCGGGCATCCCCCTCGGCAAACCCCATGTCCATACCGGTGACGATCTGCTCGAAACACTCGGCCCACACGCGAGCGCGAATGGCGGGATCGGTAATGCCGTCAAGCACAGTCGTATCGAAAATCAGGCTCTGAAAGACCGACATCCCCCCGCCCCACAGTTGCAAACGAAAAAATAACACGGAAGAAGAAGAACGGCGCATCTTCCGGCAATAATTTGCAATAGACGCAATGTGGTTGCGTGCCAAGCGGTAGAGGCGGACCGGCCGGGGCGATAATTTCGTCAGCCACAAATCATTGCAGTCGTAGGCCTCGGCCCGATGCGACATGATGTTGAATTGGGCGGGGCCGACAGCGTATCGATCAACCGAGGATCGCAGGTGGCGCGCATCCAATGCCCGAGGCCGATCCTGCCCGGTCCGCATTGTGCGCCTGGTCGCGGTCTTTGCTTTGTCGGCGCTTTGTCTGCTGTCCGGAAAACGGCCGGCGACAGCGCAGTTCGTCTGCGCCACGTCCGGCGGTGCGACGATGGGCGCCTCCGCGGGCGGTCTCGCCAGCACCAACTTCGCCTGTGGACCGAACGCCAACGCCTTTGGCCTCGTCAGCGCCAATTTCGCCGCCGGCGTCAACTCCGACGGCAGCGGAGACGCCAGCTCGAACTTCGCCGCGGGCGTGAATGCAAGCGCGACCGGCGACAACAGCAACAACGTCGCAATCGGCAACGGCGCCAGCGCCGCCGGCGATACCGGCGCGAACGTGGCGACCGGCTTCGGCTCCAACGCCGCCGGAATCGGCGGAAAGAACGTCGCCACGGGCGACCATGCAAATGCCAGCGGCAACAATGCGACCAACATCGCAATCGGCGTGAACGCCGCCGCCAATGGCAACAACATGAGCAATACGGCCGTGGGCTCCAATTCAATCGCCACCGGCACGAATTCGTCGGCGTTCGGCGCCAATGCCCACGCGTTCGGCAGTCAGAGCAGCGCATTTGGCCTCGGCAACACCGCCAACGGCGGCAACAGTGCCGCGCTCGGCACCAACAACACCGCCAGCGGCAACAACAGCGCCGCCGTAGGCTCGACCAACGCCGTCAACGGCGACGGCAGTGCGGCCTTCGGCTCCGGCAACGCCATCAACGGCACCAACTACGCGGCCGTCGGCTCCAACAACGTCGTCGCCGGCAACAACGGCGCGGTTGTCGGCTCCGGCAATGGCGTCACCGGCGACAACACCGCGGCCTTCGGCTCCAGTATCGGCATCGCCGGCGGCAACAACGCGGCTGTCGGCTCCTTCAGCACCGTCACCGGCAGCAACAGCGCGGCTGTCGGCTCCTTCAACAACGTCAGCGGCAATAACAGCGGCGCCTTTGGCACCGGACAGAACGTCCGCGGTAACGGCACGTTCGCCATCGGCGATCCCAACATCGTCAACGGCAACAACAGTTTGGTGTTCGGCGACAACAACACGGTGAACGGGTCCAATGTGGCGGGTCGCGGCGACAACATCCAGCTGGTCGGCTCGAACAACACCATTGCGGCAACGTCCAGCGCCGCCGGCTCATCCGTGTTCGGCAGCGGCAACACCGTCAACGCCACCAATGCCGTGGTGATGGGCAACAACAGCACCGTCTCCGGCGCGTCCTCTGTCGCGATCGGCAATGGCACGGCCGTTACCGGCATCAACGCGATCGCGATGGGCACCGGCGCCGGCGCGAATTTCGACAACTCGGTCGCGATCGGCAGCGGCGCGACCACGACGCGCGCCAACCAGGTCGCAGTCGGCACCGCCAGCAGCACCTACACGATGAGCGGCATCACCTCGGCTGCGAGCAAGGCGGCGCAGTCGGGACCGACACAGCTCGTCACATCGGACGCGGCCGGCAATCTGGCGACCACCTCGCTGGCTGGCCTCGGACTTGCCTCCGCCGGCGACATCAACGGAATCAACTCCCAACTGGCCGCCCTCAACGGCCGCGTCGACAACCTGACACGGGAGTCGCGCGGCGGCGTGGCGTTGGCGCTCGCGGCGTCCAGCCTGCAATTCGATCCTCGCCCCGGCAAGATCTCGGTCTCCGGCGGCTTCGGCAATTTCCAGGGACAATCTGGCCTCGCGGTCGGCCTCGGCTATTCCTATTCGGACGCCATGCGCTTCAACGCGGCATTCACGGCCGCACAGCAAGGCGCCATCGGCGTCAGGGCCGGCGCGTCGTGGACGCTGAACTGAGGATGATGTTACCGACCGATCTTGCGGGCCGCGACAACTTCGAGTGTCCGGATGTTGCCGGACGGTGACAGATTCCGTTTGATCGAACCGCTAGTACCGTGACGCTGTTCATGAAATCGAGAAACTCGACGCGGCGCCGGCGTTTTGAATGGGTCGCGATGATCTTTCCGGTGGCGACTTCGAGCGCCGCAAACAATGTTGTGGTGCCATGCCGCTTGTAATCGTGGCTTTGGCCGGTCAAGGCGCGGCCATTGGGCAACTTCAGATAACCCTGCGCTCGCTCCAAAGCCTGGATCGAGGGCTTCTCGTCCACGCACAGCACAATGGCCTTCGCCGGCGGCGCGACATAGAGGCCGACAACATCGGCGGCTTTGGCCGTAAAGTTCGGGTCGTTGCTCTCGCACCAGGACTTGCGAGCCACCAGGTCAATCTTGTGGCTGCGCAGGAACCGCCAGACATATTGGACATCGACATCGCCCAGCGCCTCGGCCAGCAGGGGGCCGGTCCAGCGCGCAAACCCTTGCGGTGGCGGCTTATCCAGCAGCTTCAGAATCCGCTTGTCGGTCGTCTTCGTATAGATCGGCTGCTTGCCAGGCCGCGGCTTGTCTTGCAGCCCTTCAAGGCCATGGTCGGCATAGCGATGCCGCCAAAGGCTGACAATCCGCGGCTGGACCCCAACTTCCTTGGCGATCGACCGGGTGCTGCGCCCATCCGCCGCCAACAGAACTATCCGCGCCCGCTTCAAATCGCGCTGCAACGTCACCGGTGAGCGACAGCACGCCTCAAGCACCTTGCGATCTTTCCTCGAAAGGTGGACTTCTCTTGCTTCGGGTATCATCCCGACCTTGAATCACGACTCACGTTCCAATAGTGTCGTTGGGCTCGGTTGGTCTGAGGAATAGCGATGCATGTTTTTATTGGCTCGGGTGTGGGAGCCCGACCTGGATCGATGGGATTCGGCGCGCGTGTCGGGGTCAGGCCCGGATGGTGAGGCTGGGTTGGGCCGTGCGCTCGCGGAAATATCTCGGCCTCGCTTTGGGCGTGGTGGTCGCCTTGTCGCCGATCGTGATGAACCCGATCAGCGCCGAGGACGACAAGGCCGCCGCCAAGCAGCCACAGCTTCCCGTCAGCGCCGAGCAGGCGCTGTACCTGATCCGCTCGACGCTGCTGACGCTGAACGATGCCAACCGCTCCGGCAACTATTCGGTGCTGCGCGATCTCGCCGCGCCCGACTTCCAGGCCAGGAACAGCGCCGCCGACCTCGCGCTGGGATTCACCGACCTGCGGCGACGGAATTTCGACCTGTTCTCGGTGGCGCTTGCCGCGCCGCAGCTCTCGACGCCGCCTTATCTCGATCCCAACAAGATGCTGCGGCTGACAGGGTTCTTTCCGACCCGCCCGCTCCAGATCAATTTCGACCTGACGTTCCAGAACGTCGGCAATCAATGGCGGCCCTACGGCATTTCGGTTGCGACACCGCAGGCGCCGCCGGAAACCGCCGCGGCGCCGGCGCCCGCGCCGGCCAAGAAGAACGCGACCCAGAAGAACTGAGCGCATTCGGACGGCCGAGCGGGCTCGCCCCCTGCCCGGCGGGTTTGCACGTCGTGCCGTTCCGTTGGTATGGTTCGTGCAGGCGGCAGAGCCGACCACGATCCCTCCCATCACATGATCCCGAGAATGCTGGACACAAGACCCGACCGGATTCGCAAGCTCCTCGCCGACCTCGTCGGCTTCGACACCATCAGCGACCGCACCAACCTGCCCCTGATCGCCCATATCGAAAGCTATCTCGCGGCGCTCGGCGTCGGCTTTGAGCGCATCGTCGACGAGACCGGACAGAAAGCCTCGCTGTGGGTCACGATCGGGCCGGAGGACCGCCCGGGCCTCGTGCTGTCGGGCCATACCGACGTCGTTCCGGTCGTGGGCCAGGACTGGAGCCACGATCCGTTCAAGCTGGTCGAGCGCGACGGCAGGCTCTACGGCCGCGGCACCACCGACATGAAGGGTTTTGTCGCGGTGTGCCTCGCCATGGTGCCTGACATGGTGGAGGCCAGGCTCAAGACGCCGATTCATCTGGCGATCTCCTATGACGAGGAGATCGGCTGTGTCGGCGTGCGGCCGATGCTCGGCGAGGTCGCCAGGAAGAAGGTCAGGCCGCTCGGCGCTTTCATCGGCGAACCGACGCAGATGCAGGTCATCATCGGCCACAAGGGCAAGCACGGCGTACGCGCCACCTTCCGCGGTCTTGCCCGCCACTCCTCGATCGCGCCCGACGGCGTCAACGCAATCGAATATGCCGCCGAGCTGATTGTCGAGATCCGCCGCCGCGCCGTGCTGCTCGCTGGCAAGAGATCGACGGACAGCCTCTACGACGTTCCGCACTCGACGCTGCTCACCAGCATCGTCCATGGCGGCGCTGCGCTGAACATCGTGCCCGATACCTGCACGGTGGATTTCGAATGCCGCGGCATCGGCATCACCGAGTCGCGCGAGGTGACGGATGCGATCGTCGCCTGGGCCAAGGCCGAGATCGAGCCGGCGATGAAGGCGCGGCATCCGGAATGCGGCATCGATTTCGAGGAGATCCTCGACTATCCCGCGCTCGACACCGCCGCCGATGCGACAATCGTCACGCTGGCCAAGAGCCTCGCGGGGCGCAACGACCACGCCAAGGTCGCCTTCGGCACCGAGGCGAGCCTGTTTGCCAGCATGGCCGGTATCCCCTCGGTCGTGATCGGCCCCGGCGCGATCGCACAGGCGCACACGCCGGATGAGTTCGTGGAGATGTCGGAGCTGTTGAAATGCGCGGGGTTCGTCGAGAAGCTGATCGCGCATTGCGCGAAGGGGTAAGCGACGCTGCCGTAGGGTGGGCAAAGCGGTAGCGTGCCCACCAATGTTACCGCGATCGCGGCAAGATGGTGGGCACAGCGCTGCGCGCTTTTGCCCACCCTACGAGAGCTGGCGCGGGCCACCTCATCTTTCCTGCAACGCCAGCCGCACGCCGACGGCGCAGTAGATGGTCCCAACCACCTTGCCCTGCCACTTCACGACGGCCGGATGGCGGCGCAGGAAATTGCCGAGACGACCGGCACCCACGGCGAACACGACGGTGCTCAACAGGCCGAGCAGCACGAAGACAATGCCGAGGACCGCAAGCTGAAGCGCGGTCGCGCCGTGTTCCGGCCGGACGAATTGCGGCAGGAAGGCGAGGAAGAACAACGCGGTCTTGGGATTGAGCACCTCGGTCAGCACGGCCTCGCGGAATGCGCGACCAGCGCTGATCGTGGGCGCTCCGCCATTCAGCTCGATCGGTGCCTTGTCGAGCATGGCGCGAATGCCGAGATAGATCAGGAACGCGGCCCCAGCATATTTGACGATGCTGAACAGGAGCGCCGAAGTGGCGATGATCGCCGAGAGGCCGACGATCGCCATGCTGGTGTGAATCACGTCACCCGCCGCAATCCCCGCGCCCGTCGCGATACCCACCTTCGCTCCGGAGCTTGCGGCCCGCGCCATGGTGAGCAGCGTGGCCGGGCCGGGAATGAAGACAAAGCCGAGTACGATGAGGACGTAGGTGACGAGGGTGGTGTGGTCGATCATGTAGCGAGCTTACGTCACCGCAACATCGCTGTCATGCCCCGGCTTGACCGGGGCATCCAGTACGCCGCGGCGGCCCGGTTCAGGCACTGCCGGCTCTGGAATACCGGATTGCCCGCCCCAGTGCGCAATTGCGCACAAGGCGGGCAATGACGCGGAGCGTGTCGAGGAATGTGAACCACAAACAAAAAGGCGCGGCCATCGACCGCGCCTTCATAGCTCCTCAGACCGCCCCCGCCTTCTGCGCGTATTCCCATGACGCCTGCGACAGCGGCACGGTGCGCTTGGCGGATTCGAGCGCCTTGGCGTTGGCGGCGGTGCCGTCGCGGATGCGCCCCGCAATGCCTTGCGTGATGCCGGCGAGACGGAACAGGTTGTAGGAGAAGTACCAGTTGAGATCCGGCACGCTCATCCCGGTCGCGTTGCAATAGATCTGCGCGGCCTCCTCCAGGCTCGGTATGTTCAGCGCCTTGAGATCGACGCCCTGCAGGCCCGGCATGATCCACTGCATGAGCAGATAGGTGAAGTCGGCCATGGGATCGCCGAGCGTCGACAGCTCCCAATCCAGCACGGCCTGCACGCGCGGTTCCGTCGCGTGGAAAATCATGTTGTCGAGCCGGTAGTCTCCGTGCACGATCGAGACGCGCGCCTGTTCCGGCACGGTCTTGGGCAGCCATTCGGCGACCTTCTCGAACTCCGGAATGTGCTGGGTTTCGGAGGCGCGGTATTGCTTGGTCCAGCGGTCGATCTGGCGCGCGAAATAGTTGCCGGGCTTGCCGAAGTCGCCAAGGCCGATCGCGACGGGATCGTACATGTGGAGTTTCGCCAGCGTCTCGATCTTGCTGGTGAAGATCTTTCGCCGCGCGTCGGCATCCTGGCTCGGCAGCGCCGGATCCCAGAACACCCGGCCCTCCTCCATCGACATGATGTAGAACGCCGCGCCGATGACGCCGTCGTCCTGGCACAGCGCATAGGCGCGCGCGACCGGAAAGCCCTGTTTTCCAAGGGCCGCGATCACGCGATACTCGCGATCGACCGCATGCGCCGACGGCAGCAATTTGCCGAACGGCTTGCGGCGCATCACGTAGGAGCGCTTCGGCGTGTTCAGCCGGTAGGTCGGGTTGGACTGGCCGCCCTTGAACTGGAGGACGACCAGCGGTCCCTCATAGCCTTCGACGTTGTCGCGCATCCACGCCTCGAGGCGCAGCTCGTCGAAACGATGCCGCTCCTCGACCGGCTTGGTGCCCGAGAACTCCTCGTCTTTCCTGACGCCGTCGGCCACGATGACGCTCCCTCAATTCTTTTGTCCGTCATTCCGGGGCGCCTCGAAGAGGCGAACCCGGAATCTCGAGATTCCGGGTCTGGTCCTTCGGACCATCCCGGAATGACGGCGTGGAGAGCGGCTTGTGCCCTCCCCCATTTTAGTGCGTGGAAGAGTTTGCATACTTCCGAACTTCAAGTCTGGCAATGGCGCGGTTGTGCACCTCGTCCGGACCGTCAGCGAGACGGAGCGTGCGGATGTGGGCGTAGTCCTTGGCAAGGCCGGCCTCGTCGGAGACACCGGCGCCGCCAAAGGCCTGGATCGCCTGATCGATGATCTTCAGCGCCATGTTGGGGCCTGCGACCTTGATCATGGCGATCTCGAGCTGCGCCGCCTTGTTGCCGACCTTATCCATCATGTCGGCGGCCTTGAGGCACAGCAGACGGTTCATCTCGATGTCGGTGCGCGCCTCGCCGATGCGCTGCTCCCACACCGAATGCTCGATGATCTTCTTGCCGAACGCGGTGCGCGAGGAGAGCCGCTTCACCATCTTCTCCAGTGCCTCCTCGGCCTTGCCGATGGTGCGCATGCAGTGATGGATGCGGCCGGGGCCAAGGCGGCCCTGCGCGATCTCGAAGCCGCGGCCTTCGCCGAGCAGGATGTTCTCCTTCGGCACCCGCACATTGTCGAGCAGCACCTGGGCGTGGCCGTGCGGCGCGTCGTCGAAGCCGAAGACGGGGAGCATCTTCTCGACCTTGATGCCTGGCGTGTCGAGCGGAACCAGGATCTGCGACTGCTGCTGGTGCTTGGCCGCCTTCGGATCGGTCTTGCCCATCAGGATCGCGATCTTGCAGCGGGGATCGCCGACGCCCGACGACCACCATTTGCGGCCGTTGATGACGTAGTGATCGCCGTCCTTCTCGATGCGGGTCTCGATGTTGGTGGCATCGGACGATGCCACAGCCGGTTCCGTCATCAGGAACGCCGAGCGGATCTCGCCGTCCATCAGCGGCCGCAGCCATTTCCGCTTCTGCTCCTTGGTGGCATAGCGGATGAACACTTCCATGTTGCCGGTGTCGGGCGCGGAACAGTTGAACACTTCCGAGGCCCAGGTGACGCGGCCCATCCCTTCCGACAGCAGTGCGTATTCGAGATTGGTCAATCCCGCGCCGCGGAATTCATCATCCTCATGCTCGGACGGCGGCATGAACATGTTCCAGAGGCCTTCGGCCTTCGCCTTCTTCTTGAGGTCCTCCAGGATCGGGATCACCTTCCAGCGCTCGCCGCTGCGATCCTGCTCGTCATAGACCGGCACCGCGGGACGTACGTGCTTGGCCATGAAGGACCGCACGCGGTCGAGCCATTCCTTCTGCTTGGGGGACAGATCGAAATCCATGGGACGCTCCTCGTTTTCTCTCGTTCGAACCGGTTTTGCGCCGGACTGTCCTCCCGCTGCATACGGCCCGCAAGCGCGAATGCGCGGCTTGCGAAGCGCACCGGAACCAGATCGCAGTTGCGAACGAGTCCCGATTGCGGATTGACTTTTCCCGGCCTTCAAACGATAGTTTCATACAACTGTTTGAATTGCAACTCCCTCGGCCCTTCGCGCCCACTCGTCATTCCGGGGCGACGCGAAGCGTCGAACCCGGAATCCAGAAGTTGCGGCGCGAGATTCCGGGTTCGCGACGATGTCGCGCCCCGGAATGACGGGATAAAGAGTCATGGCCAGCGATCATACGAGGTCTGCCATTCTCGCCGCAGCCGAACGGCTTTATGCCGATCGCGGCTTCGGCGACGTGACGCTGCGGGACATCGTCGCGGAGGCCAATGTCAACCTCGCGGCGGTGAACTATCATTTCGGCTCGAAGGACGAATTGATCGCGGAACTGTTCGTCTCCCGCTCGATCGCCACCAACCGCGAGCGCCTGCGCGAATTGAAGGCGGCGGAAGAAGAAGGCGGCGGCCGCGCGCCGATCGAGGTGATCCTGCGCGCCCTCGTCGGCCCGACCTTGCGCGGCTGCCTCGGCCCTGAGAACCAGCGCTCGACGGCGGCGCGCTTCATGATCCGCGCCTCGATCGAATCCGTGCCGCCAATCCGCCGCATCAAGAACCGCGAGATCGACCATCTGCGCAAATTCGCCGGCGCGATGCGAAGATCCCTGCCCGATCGCAGCGACGTCGACATCTACTGGGGCCTCAACTTCGCGCTCGCCATGGCCCACCACACCATCCGCGAGAGCGAGCGGCTGACGAAACTGTCCGAAGGCAAATGCGATCTCGACGACGTCGAGGACGTGGTCGCGCGCGTGGTCAGCGTGGCGACGATGGCGCTGACGGCGGGAAAGGCGGAGACGAAGGCGCCGGCACGCGCGCTGGCGAGGGACGCGCGCTAGCCTTCACATCATCGCGATGCAGTCGATCTCGACGTCGAAGGGGGCGAACCATTCCGGCGTGCAGACGAAGATCCGCGCCGGCGGATCGACCGGGAAATAACGCGCATAGACCGCGTTGAACGCGGCGAAGTGCTTCGTCGAGGTGCAGTAGACGTTGCACTTCATGACGTTGTCGAGGGAGGCGCCGGCCGTCTCCAGGCACAGCTTCATCTGTTCCATGATGATCTCGCTCTGCCGCTCGATCGGCGCGGAGGCGATCTCGCCGGTGTCAGGATCGAATGGCGGCAGCCCGGCGACGAAGATCATGTTGCCGGCGCGCGTCACCGGCGAGGTCGGCGCTTTCCAGCGGTCGAGAAACGACGAGATCGGTTCGACGCGGAGCGCTTCGCGTTTCATGGCGGCCACCTTAGGTTCGAGCGAGACTGGCGCCTTGCTACATTATATTGCAGCCGGCATGTTTCGCTTCTGATCGAAGTGTGGTCGTAGCGGGATCAGGCCCGCTGCGGCATCTCCTCGGCCTCTTCCTTGGCGAGCAGCAGCAGCATCTCGATACCCATCTCGCCCTCCTGCGGCGAACGGATGAACTTTATTTCGTCGGCGCTTTGCCGCAGCGCGGCAATGATAGCGACGGCCTGATTGGCGGTTGCCGCCTCGGTCGCCAGAACGGCCTTCTGGTTCTTGGACTGAAACCCGATCGTATAGGACATGCACTTCCCCTCCCGGAACTCGCAGGGAGATCGAATCAGAGTCGCGCGCGGAGCGGAAGCCTGTGTAAGTACGGACCGGGTTTATCTGGGGATTGCGCGCAAGCCTCACGCAAGGCCAGCAAGCGTCACGCTGCGGTCACTTTTGGTTCGACGGCGCTCAGCCGAGCCCAAGCATCGCACGCGCCTCCGCCGCAGTTGCGACGCTCGCACCCAGGCTCTTCAAAATGCCTGTGGCATGCGCGACCAGCTCGGCATTGGTCTTGGCCAGCACGCCCTTGGACAGATAGAGATTGTCCTCCATGCCGACGCGGACGTGGCCGCCCAGCAGATACGCCTGCGCCACCATCGGGAATTCGGCGCGGCCGATGCCGAAGCCTGACCAGACCGCGCCCGGCGGCAGCAGGCCGCGGGCGTAGAACATCGTCTCCGGCGTCGCCGAGAAGCCGTATTTGACCCCGAGCACGAGCGAGAACAGGCCCGGCCCCTTCAGCGTGCCGTCGGCGAACATATCGCGCGCCAGGTGGCAGTCGCCGGAATCGAACAGCTCGATCTCCGGCAGCACGCCGGCCGCCTTCATGCGCTCGGCCATGATACGGACGTTGCGCGGCGTGTTGATCACGACCTCGCCGCCGGAGTTCATGGTGTTGAGGTCGAGCGTGCAGATGTCGGGCTTGAGCAGCTCGACATGCTCGACGCGCTTTTCGGGAGGAAGCAGCGTGGTGCCTGCAGCGGCGATGCGGGGATCCTCGATTGAAGGCACAAAGCGTCCGCCCGGGCCGGTCGTGAGATTGATGACGAGGCTCTTGTTGCGGGCGCGGATTTTTTCCACCACTTCGCGATAGAGGTCGATCGCCATCGACGGCCGACCGGTCGCGGGATCGCGCACGTGGATATGGGCGATGGCGGCACCGGCGTCAGCTGCCTCCAGTGCAGATGTCGCGATCTGCTCGGGCGTGATCGGCAGATACGGCGACTGCTCGGGCTTGGTCAGGTTGCCGGTGATGGCGCAGGTGATGATGGTTTTGCCGGTCATGAAATCAGATAATGCCCTGCTGCTTCAGCGCTTCGATCTTCCCGGCATCATAGCCGAGCTTGCCGCCGAGCACCTCCTTTGTGTGCTCGCCGAGCAGCGGCGGGGCGCGGTAGTTCTTGATCGGGGTCTCCGAGAAGGTCAGCGCGTTGCGGATCAACGACAGCTCCGGCTCGAACTTGTGCTCGGTCTTCACCCGCATGCCGCGCGACTGGACGTGCGGATCGGAAAATACCTGCTCGAAATTGTTGATCGGACCTGACGGCACGCCGGCCTCCTCCAGCCTGTCGAGCCAGTAGGCCACCGGCTGCTTCAGGAACAGGCCGGCGAAGATCGCCATGATCTCCTTGCCGTGCACGACGCGGTCGTTGTTCTTGATGAAGCGCTTATCGTTGGCGAGCTCGGGCTCGCCGAGCACCGCACAGGTGCGCTGAAACTGACCGTCATTGCCGACCACCAGCATCAGCTCGCCGTCGGTGCAGCGGAACACGCCGGCCGGCATGCCACCATTGCCCCAGGTGCCGCGGCGCGGCGGCGTCTTGCCGTTGACGAGGTAGATCTGGAGCCAATGGCTGAGCGAGGCAATCACGGTGTCGAGCAGGCAGACGTCGAGATGCTGTCCGACACCGCCATTGGCGTCGCGATGGTAGAGCGCCGAGAGAATGCCGATCGAGGAATTCATGCCGGTCATGTAATCGACGATCGACGGGCCGACCTTCATCGGGCCCTCGCCCGGCTCGCCGTCGATATGGCCGGTGACGCTCATCAGGCCGCCCATTGCCTGCAGGATGGCGTCATAGCCGGCGCGCGGCGCGTACGGGCCGGTCTGGCCGAAGCCGGTCACCGAGCAATAGATGATTCCGGGGTTGATCGCCTTGATGGTCTCGTAGTCGAGGCCGTAGCGCTTGAGATCGCCGACCTTGTAGTTCTCCATGAAGACGTCGACGTCCTTGGCAAGCTCGCGAATGATCGCCTGGCCCTCGGGCTTGGCGATGTTGACCGTGACCGACTTCTTGTTGCGGTTGGCGCACAAGTAGAACGAGTTGTTGTTGTTCGCCTTGCCCTCGGGGTCGGTCAGATAAGGCGGGCCGAAGGCACGCGCGTCGTCGCCGGTGCCCGGCCGCTCGATCTTGATGACCTCCGCACCGAGATCGCCCAGCATCTGGGCCGACAGGGGCCCGGCGAGCACGCGGGTAAGGTCAAGGATCTTGATGCCTGAGAGCGGCAAGGCCGACATGTCGGTTTCCTCCGGGGAACTGGTGTTGGCGCGGCGGCCCGAGTGCTGAGGTTCGGCCGTGACTGCGCTCCCTGCGGATACACCATTTTCGGGCCTTGAGCACTGCACTCCGGGCATACGGCCATCCCTGCCCCGGCGGCCGGACCGGCCATCGAGAGCGAATTCCGCGCCGTGAATATTGCCTCAGGTTACGGCAGCCGCAGCCACCTGCGGCCGGCGGCGGCCGAGCAGGACCAGGATCAGCACGGTCGCGCAGGAAAACACCAGCGTCAGGCCCAGCGCGCCGCGGCTGCCGAACTGGGTGAGCAGAGCTGCAAGGAGCGGCGGCGAGATCGCGGAAGCGAGATTGAGCGGCAGCGCGATCATCGACATCGCCTTGGCGAACTCGGCCTGGTCGTAGAAGACGAGCGGAATCGTCGCTCGCGCCACCGCCATGGCACCGCTGCCCGCGCCATAGAGCAGGATGAAGGCTGCGACCGCCCAGGTCGCCCCCTCGCTCAGCATCAGCAGCAGCATGGCGACGGGGAGCGCCGTGCCGGCGACAAGCCCGGTCGTGATTCCGTCCCATCGTCCCCCGCCGAGGAAGTCCAGCCCGCGGGCGCTGACCTGGATCACGCCGAGCATCGAACCGAAGGCGATGGCCTGGGCCGGCGCCAGCCCTTCCGCCCGCAGCAGCTCGATGAGCACGGCGCCGAGACCAAAATTCACGAAGGCGTTCAGCGTGATCGCGATGACGACGAGATTGAAGGTGCTTCGCGGAATCGCGGGCGCATCGGAAGGTCTTGCAGCCGAGCCGCCGTCGTCCTTCATGATATTCCGGCGCGGCGCACCAAAGGCATAGAGCGGAAGCGAGACCAGGATCAGCATGGCGGCGTAGACGAGGCAGGTGCCCCGCCAGCCGAAATGGCCGCTGAGAAACGAGGTGGTCGGCCAGAAGATGCTGCTGGAGAGGCCCGTCACCAGCATCAGCGCGCCGATGGCGTTCTTGGCCTGGCGTCCGGCAACCTCGTTGAGCATGATATAGGCACCGGTCGACAGTGTGGCGCTGCCGCCCATGCCGAGAATGACCCAGGCCACGAAATAGAGCAGCGGCTCGCGCGCGAAATACAGAACGACATAGCCCGGCACGGCAACGACGGTGCCCACCATCATCACCTTGCGTGCACCGTGCCGCGCAAACGCCTTGGCGAGCCAGGGCGCGCACAGCCCCATGGTGACATAGAGCGTGGAGGTGCCCGCAAACACCATCGGCAGGCTCATGCCGAGATCGGCCGCAAGGTCGCGGCCGACGATCGGCGGAAGACCGATCGTTCCCCATCCGATGAGCTGGGTGATTGCAAGCACCAGCAGGACCCCGATGAGCCTGCCGTCAGTCTTCAAGAACCGCATTCCAAACGTCGCCTGCCCGGCAGGCGCAGATCGCGCCTGTGGCACTCGTCTTACCCGGAGACTCAGCGCACGGGAACGCCGGCCGCCGAATGGCAGAAGGCAGCCGGGAGCATGTCAGGCGGAGGCAGTAGCCCCTACCGCGCGATCCCGAGCACGGATCGCGCTCGACTGCGGTCGCGACGCGCCGGCCGTGGCGCGCGACAGCCTCGCCCGCGATGGTCACGAGCTCCGCGTTGCTGGCGGCGAGGCGCGTCTTGTCGACCCTGATATTGTCCTCGAGCCCGGTGCGAACCGCGTCGGCGCCGCGCGCGAGCGCCCAGCCCATGACCTCGGCTTGGTGGCGCCCGATCCCGGCCGCGGTCCACGTCGCTTTCGGGATCAGCCGCCTGAGCTCTCCCAGGAGGATATCGAGGACATGCTCGTCCGCCGGCATCGCGTTCTTGACGCCCATGACGAACTGCACGTGTGGACGAGGGTCGATCAGCCCCGCCTCGATCAGGCGGCGGGCGCCATGCAGATGCGACAAATCGAAGATCTCGATCTCCGGCCGGATGCCACCTTCCTTCATGCTGGTGGCGAGGGTCTCGACCAGGGCAGCGCTGTTCTCGTAGACAATCGTCGGAAAGTTCACCGATCCCGTGGACAGCGAGGCCATGTCCGGCCTCAGATAGAGCGATGATCCCCGCGCCGAGGGATCGCGGCCCCGCCCGCCGGTCGAGAACTGAACGATCATCCCTGGGCAGTGCTTCCTGATGCCTTCCTGCACCAGGGCAAAGCGCTCCGGGTCGGAGGACGGCGTCTCGTCATCGTTGCGAACATGGATATGGGCAAGCGTGGCGCCGGCCTCGAAGGCTTGTTGCGTCGACTCGATCTGCTCGGACGGCGAGATCGGCACCGCGGGATTGTCCTTCTTGCGCGGAACGGAGCCGGTGATAGCGACGGCAACGACAACGGGGTTCATCCTGCAACCTCATGATGATCGCGCTCACGCGCACATATTCTGGATCGGCAGCCACGCAGTGCTGCGAAACCCTGCCGCTGCGACAATCATCGATCGCAGCGGCAATCGCCTCATACCATACCCGTCAGGTCGGAACTGCGGCAGCCCCGCTCGCCGCTCCGGCACGCTGCCGCTCATAGTCTGCGCGCGCCATCGGAACGGCTTCGGGATTACCGAGATCCTCAATGTTGATCCGGTAGGTCTCCCGGGCCGTGACGGCCGCCAGCGCGGCGATGATCGTGATGCCGAAGGCGATCGCCCCCACCGTCAACGGAATGTTGGCCGAGCCGGGAGGCGCCACGGTCGCAAACAAAGCGGGAAGCAACGCGGTGATGGTCGTGCCGATGTTCTGCGAGATCGCCATTGCCGACACACGGGTGCGCGTCGGAAAGAGCTCCGGGTAGAAACTCGGGAAGATCGCGTTGTAGCCCTGGTAGACGACGCCCCACATCAGGAGGGACAGCAGGATCGCCAGCGGCACATTCCGGATGCTGATGGCATAGAGATAGCCGAAGGCGAGCAAGCCGGAGAGCAGCGCGCCCACGATGATCGGAGGCTTGCGGCCGACCTTGTCGGAGAGATGGCCGACGAAGGGAATGACGAACACGGCCAGCATGTTTCCGAGCACTGGGATCCAGAGATAGACGTCCTTGGCAAAGCCGATGCCATAGGCGGGCTGGACCGCGTAGGCCGCACCGAAGATGGTCGCAACGACGGGGATGACGTTCATCAGAGCCATGCAGATGACCCTGAGCATGTCGCGCCAGCTCAGCTTGATGGCCTGGACAATGGGCGCCCGCGGCGTTTCTCCCAGCTCGCCTTCGCGGGCAAAGGCGGGGGTTTCGTCGACTTCGCGGCGAATGATGTAGCCTGCGACGATGACGAAGAAGCTGAGCAGGAAGGGAATCCGCCAGCCCCAGCTATTGAAGGCGTCGGTCGGCATATAGGCCGCCAGCGGCAGGAAGACCGCGGCCGCGAGAATTTGTCCGGCCTGCACGCCCTGAAGGGCGAAGCTTGCATAGAAGCCGCGCCGGCCGAACGGCGCATGCTCCAGAATCATCGAGCTTGCGCCGGAGATCTCACCGGCCACGGCAAATCCCTGCACGAGGCGAAGGATGACGAGCAGGATCGGCGCCAGGATGCCGACTTGCTGATAGGTCGGCAGGATACCCACCGCCATCGTCGAGATGCCCATCAGGAACATGCAGACGATGAGAACAGTCTTGCGGCCATGGGTGTCGCCCCAATGTCCGAGGACGAAGGCGCCGATCGGCCGGGCCACGTATCCAACACCATAGGTCGCCAGCGATGCGACGATGGCGACGGTGGGATTGTCCGACGGAAAGAAGATCTGCGGGAAGATCAGCGACGCAGCGGTCGCGTAGATGAAGAAGTCATAATATTCGAGAGCCGACCCGATCCAGCCGCTGGCAGCAGCCTTCCTCGACTGACTCATGTGGTGCATCGCGCGAGTCGTGACCATTTCAAAATTCCTCCCTGGTTTTCTGGCGTCCCGTTGGCGGGCTTCGTTGAAAATTGAGCAGCAATCTCCGGGCGTTCTGCGAAGCTTCGCGAGCGCTGGTCACTGCCGACGGGTGTCTGATTGATCGCGACAATAGGCTTTCGCTGGGCTAACACAATTACCCAGTTATGCGATAAACCTAACATGATGTTATTTGCGTCGGAGCGCGAACGTCGGGCAGCGGGCTCGCGGACCGCGGCTCGGCATGCCGCCGCGGGAGAGCATCGTCACCGGCTCGCTTGCGATCGCCAGCAGCTTTGGTCAGCCCTCCCCGCCAACTCGCCCCCCGCTGAACAATTGCGCATCCGCTCGCTGATGTCGGAAAACGGCGCCATCTTCAGCGGCGGCGTCGAAGCCGACCGCCTCTATTCCAATGCGGGTGCCGAGGTCACGATCGGAATTGCCGCGCGGCGCGGGCGATTGATCGTTTGATGCGGCGCGCAAGAGGCCCACCACACTGACGATGCTAGCTCCCGAGGTCAGCCTCGCCGTCTTCGCGGCCGGGCGCACTGACATGGACCTCGTGCCCCTGCCGGAGTGCCAGCGAGGCGGCGACCACGGCCGCTTCGAACGCCGATTCCTTGGTCGCATATTTGCCGTTGACGTTGCCGTCGTGCAGCACACCCCATTGGTCCCGGACCGGCACGATGGCGTATTGAGCAAGGCCCATTGTCCAAATCCTGTCGCTGCCCGGGTTGCGGCCGCGCGCGAGTTAGCCGTCACCCCCTCCGACCAGCCAACTCGTGCTTGCGGTGAAGGTTCCCATGGGGATTTGTTCTGATCTCCCCCTGCATCGAACAACGCGGGCGAGCAGTCGCTGGATTATTGCGCAGCTAGCTGCGCGGCTTGATACGCCGCATAGGCGCGCTTCAGGCCGTCCTCGAGCGAGGTGGTCGCGCGCCAGCCGAGTCCTGCAAGGCGGCTGACGTCGAGCAGCTTGCGCGGCGTACCGTCGGGCCGCGAGGTGTCGAAAGAGATCTCGCCGCTGTAACCAACGACCTCGGCAACGACGCGCGCGAATTCGGCGATGGTGATGTCCTCGCCGGTGCCGATGTTGATCAGCCCGGCACCGGAATACGTCTTCATCAGGTGCACGCAGGCATCCGCCATGTCGTCGACATAGAGGAACTCGCGCCGCGGCGTGCCGGTGCCCCACACGACGACGCCCTTGGCGCCCGAAACCTTCGCCTCGTGGAAGCGGCGGATCAGCGCGGCGACGACGTGGCTCATCTCAGGGTGATAATTGTCGCCGGGGCCGTAGAGGTTGGTCGGCATCACGCTGATGAAGTCGCATCCATATTGGCTGCGGTAGGCCTCGGCCATCTTGATGCCGGCGATTTTTGCAATTGCATAGGGCTCGTTGGTCGGCTCCAGCGGGCCGGTCAGCACGGACTCTTCGCGCAAGGGCTGCGGGGCCAATTTGGGATAGATGCAGGAGGAGCCGAGGAACATCAGCTTCTCGGCGCCGTTCCGATGCGCGGCGTGGATCACGTTGGCCGCGATTGCGATGTTGTCGTAGATGAACTCGGCACGCAGCGTGTTGTTGGCGACGATGCCGCCGACTTTCGCCGCCGCGAGGAACACGACCTGCGGCCGCACCTTTGCGAACCAGTCGAACACCGCAGCCTGGTTGCAGAGATCGACCTCGCGACGGTCCGCGGTGACGAGCTTGACATCCTCTCCTGCGAGCCGGCGCACCAGCGCGCTGCCGACCATGCCGCGATGGCCGGCGACGTAGACGCTTCTGCCCTTCAGCTCAAACGGAGCGTTTGTCATGGGCAGCGTCCCGTTTCGCCTGTGCCAGATCGCTCGCCATCATCTCCTCGACAAGCTGGGCAAAGCTCCGCTTCGGCTTCCAGCCGAGCACCTCGCGCGCCTTGCTGGCATCACCGATGAGGAGATCGACCTCGGTCGGGCGGAAATAGGTCGGATCGATCTTCACCACCGTCTTGCCGCTCTTGGCATCGACACCGGTCTCCTCGACGCCTGCGCCACGCCACGCGATGCGCCGGCCGACCTGCGCGAACGACAATTCGACCATCTCCCGCACCGAGCGCGTCTCACCGGTGGCGAGAACGAAGTCGTCGGGCTTGTCGGCCTGGAGGATCATGTGCATGCCCTCGACGTAGTCCTTGGCATGCCCCCAGTCGCGCTTGGCCTCGAGATTGCCGAGATAGAGCGTGTCCTCCAATCCCACCTCGATGCGGGCGACGCCGCGCGTGATCTTGCGCGTGACAAAAGTCTCGCCGCGGATCGGGCTCTCATGGTTGAACAGGATGCCGTTGGACGCGAACATGCCGTAGGCCTCACGGTAGTTCACCGTGATCCAGTAGCCGTAGAGCTTGGCGACGCCGTAAGGAGAGCGCGGATAGAACGGCGTCGTCTCCTTCTGCGGGATCTCCTGCACGAGACCGTAGAGCTCGGAGGTCGAGGCCTGGTAGAACCGTGTCTCCTTCTCCATGCCGAGGATGCGGATCGCTTCCAGCAGCCGCAGCACGCCGATCGCGTCGGCATTGGCGGTGTATTCCGGGCTCTCGAAGCTCACGGCGACGTGGCTCTGGGCGGCGAGATTGTAGATCTCGGTCGGTCGGATCTGCTGCACCAGGCGGATCAGATTGGTCGAGTCGGTCATGTCGCCGTAATGCATCAGGAACGGCACGTTGCCGACATGGGGATCCTGATAAAGGTGATCGACCCGCGCGGTGTTGAACGAAGACGAGCGCCGCTTGATGCCGTGCACGACATAGCCGAGCGACAGCAGATATTCGGCGAGGTAGGCGCCGTCCTGGCCGGTCACGCCGGTGATGAGAGCGATCCGCTCGGTCATAGCTATCCCGATCTCCTGGTACCCATTGGCGGGGCGGTCCGCGCGTTCGTGGCCGTCGATGTGACGCCCTTCTTTGACAGAACGGCCGCCCCGGTCAACACGTACGGGACGCAATGGAGATTGAAGCGGGTGAAGCGCTCCGACTCAGAATCTCTTTCCCGTTTTTATACGTAATTCCAAGAAGTTACATCATCCCCAAGTTTCGTGTTGGACGTTCCAGCCGCGGCTCACTTTGGCGCGTGTGCTGCGCAAGACGGCCGGCACCCATGACGCGGCGGGGGGCGCTCGCCGGCGCAGGTTCTGCTCAAACCGGCCATTGTCGATCGCTCGCGGCCTCTGTCCGGATAGCGCCGCACGCATGCCAAGGATGTCGAGCGCTTCACCCACCCAACACGCCGCTTTGAAGTTTCTTCATTCTGCGGCGATGCAGCCGGCGTCAATCGACGTCAGGGAAACCGCATTTCATGCTCGGCACGGATCCTCGAATGAACGGATTTCAGGACCTATTCGTCGTCCGAAGGCTTCACGCCGGCCCCCTCGCCTCGACGGAGCTTTCTGACGAATGCCGCGATCGCATCATAAGCTTGCAGCAACGGCGGGCTCAGAGAAAAGAAGGCGCCGAGCGCGACTGCAATAATCGCGTGACGAAGCGAAAAACCCTCGTCCTCTTCCAGCCGGCTTTTCGGATCGATCAATGCAGGCGACAGGCCGCTCTGTCCTCGCTCGCCATTCGACCTCCGCGACTTCCGCGGGGGGATCATGATCACGGCGAAGAGAACATTGATGAGCAGCCAAATGCCAAGAATAATGAGCAGAGTTCGCATCGAAAATCCGAAAAATATCAATCGAAAAAAAATCAGTCACGTCATTTCTGCGAATATTCGTTCACGCTTTCCGTCACAATCACTAGGTGCCTTGCCGGACGCAAGCAAAATGCGCGCCCTCCTCGCCTAAAGGACCGTGCAGTGTTACCAGCGCCGACGCTCTGCATCGGCGACACCCGCATGCAACGATGGCTGTGATGACAGGCGCCGAAGCCGGCCCGCGTGTCGGCCGCGACCTGTCCTCGCGCTGTGGCAGCGGGCTCCTTCGGACGATCGGTTGAGCGTGAAGCCCGGTTTCTGTTCGCCAATACAGAATGGTCCGCTGGCGGAACAGTACGGGCATCGTGGATCGACAACAGGCTGAGAGGTAAAGCGGCACAGCGGAATCTTGCGCTTCGTCACACCCAGGTTTGGCGCCGCCCTCCACTCCGAAGATAGAGGTATTATTAAACCTCCGCTCTGCCTCCGACGTGGCAGAAATGCGACAACCCGGTACAATTGCTCAATTTTCCCGCATTGCGCCTAGCTTGTCGGTTCAGTCCTTGCGAGACTTGAGGCAATTTCATGGGGGACCCCGCGACCGAATTTCGGAAACGGGCGGAGGTAAAATTGCTCAAGTACATTTTCGTTTTCACAGCATTGGCTGTGGTTCCATGCGGCGGCGCATTAGCCGAACCGTTCTCGATCAATGACGCGTTGAAACAGGCCGTACGTACCAACCCTGGAGTTGGTGAAGCCTCGGCCAACCGCCGCGCTACCGAGAGCGAGCTTCGCCAGACCCAGAGCACGCTGCTTCCGCAGGTTCGCGTGGAAGCGCGCTGGGGTCCCGAAAAATTCGACCAGAGTGCTGCCGTATCAACCGGCACCGCCCTGCCCGTCCCGATCGTCGGAAATGGCTCGTGGCGAAACGGATCGCAGGAATCCGTCGTCGTCCGGCAGATCTTGTTCGACGGCTTCGCCTCGATTCACGACATCTGGCGGCAGACGGCGCGCGTCAACGCAGCGGCTTTCCGCGTTCGCGAGCGGACCGAGTTGATCGCTCTGGACGCAGCGGAAGCCTATGTCGACGTCGTGCGCTATTTGCGGTTGGTCACGCTCAGCGAGCAGAACGTCGTCACCCACGAGAAGATCTTCAGCAACGTCAACACGCGCTTTTCCGGCGGACGCGCCGGTGAAGGCGATCTCGAGCAGGCCCGCGAACGGGTTGAAAATGCGCGTGCGACGCTCGCCGAATTCCGCCGGAGCCTGGAAGAGTCCCGCGCCAGATTCCGCAAGGTCGTCGGACTTGAACCCATCAATCTTCGCTTCCCGGGACCACTGGGCGGCTTGCCCACGACCCGCGACGAGGCCCTTGCCACCACGGTACGGTTCAACCCCACCATTCAGGCCGCGCAGGCCGACGCCGATGCGGCAAAGCATGCGTTTCGCGTGACGGACGGCGCTTTTGTTCCGACCTTCTCGCTCGAGGGCCGGGCGACGCACAACGACAACACCTACCCCTATCTTGGGGTTACTCACGACGACTACAGCGGCAAGGTTGTCATGTCCTGGGATGTCTTCCGCGGCGGTCAGGATGTCTGGCGGCGGTCGGAGATGTCCGAACGTTACGTCGAAAGTACCGCGCGGCATGCACGCCTTCAGCGCGATGCAATCGAATCCATCGACAAGGCTTGGGCAGCGCGGACGGTCACCGTGACACGAATCGCCGCGCTGACGCGGCAACTCGAGGCTGATCGCAAGACGATTGCGGCCTTCCAAAAGGAATATGAGCTGGGCCAGCGTTCGCTGATCGACCTCTTGAATGCCCAGAACCAGTATTTCAACGCATTGGTTTCGTTGACCTCGGCTCGTGGCGTCGTGGTATTCGCCGACTATCAACTTTTGGCGGCCATGGGCACGCTGCTTGAATATTTGAAATCTCCGCCGCCTGTTGACGCAGCGCCGGTGGATCTTGGGGTTTTCGGAACGCCCGACTACAAGGCGCCGACGCTCCGCGTGAAGCTGCCCCAGACCGGTTCCGAACCGCTGAACGTCCCGGTGCCTGCACCGGAACGAGTTACCGCCCGTCTGGGCTACGCGAGCGAAGCGCCCGAACCTGATGCGTTCAAGGATAGATGGCCGACACGATCCAATCTGCCGACCATGGTGGGAGCATCCGAATGGATCACGCAGCGGCGAAGCACCGACGATCCGGTCATATTCAACACCTCTCCCGCTACCGCGTACGCGGCCGATAGAAAGCCGCACTGGCTAGCGACGGCATTCGAGCCGGTTCAGAGATAGTTCCAACTCCGCGAGCGCGTCCGTGATCGGCGAAAGGCGGTTCGAAGATTAACCTTTAGTTGCGCTTTTGCCGATTAACCAAATGATTTCGTGCGTTTTCCGCTATGCTGGAATGACGGTTCGCTTTTCGCTCCGCATCATTTCATTTTGGACATTCGCATTTGTTGTTTCGAGCATCCGAGTCAACGCACATGCATGGCCACTTCGTCGCGGAGCAAGCCGTTGCGTCTGAACCGAAGCAAGCGACAGGTCGCCTCGAAAGCGACGACCCACTTGCATCATCGCTCATTTTCCTGGCGTCGTACCACGGCCGCGCTGTTAGTCGCGAGGCATTGCTAGGCGGCCTGCCGATCCTCGACGGCCGGTTGTCAGTTCCCCTCTATGACCGTGCGGCTCAGCGCGCGGGCCTCCAGACCGAAGCGGTCAAACGGGACATTGCCGATATTCCCGCGCTGGTGCTGCCGGCCGTCCTTATCATGAAGAATGGCACGACGCTGATCCTGCTGGGGTTCGACAAATCCGGAAGCAGTGTCAAAGTCCTCAATCCGTCCCTCAAGGCCGGCATCCCTGAGCTTCACGCGATCCAGACCATCTCGGCCGGCTACACCGGATACGCTTTCTTCGTCAGGGCTACGGTTGAGAGCAACGCACGCGCCGTCGCTGCCGGCGATCTGCCGCGAAGCCATTGGTTTTGGTCGGTGGTCAAGCTGCATTGGCGCGGCTACGGTCACATCGCGCTTGCAGCCTTCCTGATAAATATGCTCGCGCTGGCGACGCCCCTCTTCACCATGAGCGTCTACGACCGCGTCGTCCCCAATGGCGCGCTTCCTTCGCTGATCGCCCTGTCGATCGGAATGGGGTTGGCGATTGCGTTCGACTTCATCTTCCGGACGGTTCGCAGCCGTATGATCGATGTCACCGGCAAGACGATCGACGTCATCCTCGCTGCCAACATTTTCGAGCACGTGATGGGCGTGAAGATGGCGCAGCGTCCCGCGTCGGTGGGCATCCTCGCCAATCAGTTGCGCGACTTCGATTCAGTTCGCGAGTTCTTCACGTCCGGCAGCGTCGTATCCGCGACGGATCTGCTGTTCGCGATGCTGTTTGTCGGGATTCTCTTTGTCATCGCAGGGCCGCTGGCCTGGATACCTCTGGTGATGTTGCCGGTCATGCTCCTGATCGGCCTGGCCTTGCAGCGCCCGCTGGACCGGGCCATGAAACGCCAGCAGGCTGAAGCTGCGGCACGTCATGGCGTGCTGGTCGAATCGCTGTCCGGCCTCGAGACGATACGCGCGACCGGCGCCGAAGCGCGCATGCAAACGGCCTGGGAGCGATCCGTCGCGGCAACGGCCCGCTCGGGCGAAGACGTCCATTTCTGGGCCTCGCTCGCGCTGACGAGCGCCAATACGGCCCAACAGCTCACCAGCCTCGCCCTGATCGTCGTCGGCGTATTCCTGATACTCGACGGCAAGCTCACGGTCGGAGCGCTGGTCGCGGCAAACATGCTGGCGGGGCGCGTTCTGGCACCGATCGCCGGGATCGCTTCGGTGATCACGCGCGGAACGCAAACGCTGAGTTCGCTAAAGGCCATCGATCGCATTATGTCGCTGGAGCGCGAGCGATCCCCTGCGCGTGCCTATGTCTCTCGACAGATCCGTGAAGGCGCGATCGCTTTCGACGGCGTCAGCTTCACTTACCCCAACGCGCCCGGCAAGGCCCTCGACAAGGTATCCTTCAAGATCGAAGGCGGCGAGAAGGTCGGCATCATCGGACGCATTGGATCCGGCAAGACGACTGTGGGGCGGCTTCTGCTCGGCTTCTATGAGGCGCAGGAGGGCCGCATCCTCGTCGATGGTGTCGACTCGCGGCAATACGATCCGTCCGACCTGCGGTCCGGGGTTGGCTTTGCGATGCAGGACACCGAGCTGTTCTTCGGAAAGCTGCGCGACAACATCGCGCTGGGCAAACCCGAGGCAACCGACGAGGAAGTCCTGGCCGCGGCACGGCTGGCCGGCGTCGAGACGTTCGTCGCGGGCCATCCCATGGGCTACGACATGCCCATTTCGGAAGGCGGCCGGAGCCTCTCCGGCGGCCAGAAGCAGGCCATCGGCCTTGCGCGGGTGCTCATCAGGAAGCCGCGGATATTGTTTCTGGACGAACCGACAGCCCATTTCGACATTCGCAGCGAAGCCGAATTTCTCGAGCGCCTGAGGGCGTTGCGCGAAGAGCAGATCACCATTCTGATCTCGACGCATCGGCTCTCACTGCTGAATATGGTCGACCGCCTGCTGCTGTTCGACAACGGCCGACTGATCGCCGACGGCCCCCGCGACAAGGTTCTCGCGCTCCTGCAGGGCAAGCCGGCGCCATCGACGCCGAGCCAGACCCCGATGCCGGCGGCTGCCGAGCACCCCGTCTCACCCATGGCCAGAACCAATGTCGTCTGATTTCGCGTTTGCCAACGATGTTCGGGCTGCCGCCGCGCTTCGTGCGCCGCGGACCTCCCGCATGCTGCTTGTAGCGTCCCTTGCCCTGCTCGCCACGTTCCTGACCTGGGCTCATTTCGCCGTGCTGGATGAAGTCAAGCGAGGCAACGGCCGCGTCGTACCCGCGCGCCAGATGCAGGTGGTGCAGTCGCTCGAAGGCGGGATCGTCGGCGATATCCTCGTCCAGGAGGGATCGATCGTCCAGCAGGGACAATCCCTGATGCGCATCGACGATACAAAGTTTGCATCCGAATTCGGCGAGATCAGGGAACGGCGGGCTGCGATGGCGGCCCGTGTCACCAGACTAGAGGCCGAAGCCAGGGGAAAGGGCGAGCTGATCTTTCCCGATCAGCTTGATCAGGTGGTGCCGTCGGCCGTGGCTACGGAAAGCAGCGTGTTCAAGATGCGCGCGCAGAAACTGGCGCAGGATGTCGACGTCCTGAACCAGCAGGTCGCCCGGCTCGGCGGCACGCTCAAATTGCTGGATCGGGAGCTGGCGTTGACGCGCAAGCTGTACGAGCAAAAGGTGGTGCCGGAAATCGAGATGCTGCGGCTCGACCGCCAGGCGACCGAGATGAGAGGACAACTCGCGGAGGCCCAATCCAAGATCGCGAGCACGGTCTCCTCCTTCCGCTCCCAGGCGGACGAAGATCTTGCGAAGTCCAAGGGCGACCTGGCCGTGCTCGATGAAAATATCAAATCGGCGCAGGACCGGGTCCGGCGAACCGACCTCAAGGCACCCGTGCATGGGATCGTCAACAAGTTGAACGTGACCACCGTGGGGGCAGTCGTGCAGCCCGGCGCCAACGTGATGGACATCGTCCCCCTCGACGACACGCTGCTGGTCGAAGGTCGCATCAAGCCCCAGGACATCGCCTTCATCCGGCCCGGCCAGGACGCCGTGGTGAAGATCTCGGCCTACGATTCCTCCGTCTACGGCTCGCTGAAGGGCAAGGTCGAGCGCATCAGCGCCGATACGATCGTCGACGACAAGGCCGAAAAGACCCCGGATCGCCAGGAGAGCTTCTACCGCGTCATGGTGCGGACAGAGAAGAACCACCTGGGCACGGAGCAGAAGCCGCTCCCGATCATTCCCGGCATGATCGCGACGGTCGAGGTGCTGACCGGCGAGAAATCGGTTCTCGATTATCTGGTGAGGCCGGCCCGCACACTGCGCGACGAAGCCCTGCGCGAGCGTTGAGGCTTCGACAAGGTTAACAGGGCGCAAAGGTCGCGGCGACAATTTGCCGGTCGCTCGAAGCGCGCGATTGACCGCCTTTGCGACAAGGCTGCCGCCCTCCCCCCGCTTTAACCTCACCTAAGCGTCGCAGACCTCAGTCTCGATCCGACAACAGGATCGGGGCGTGGATCGACGCAATAGACGTTGACGACGCTCCCGGCGCAGGGGACGTCGTCTATGACACTGCATTGGGAATTGCAGCGCAAAGGCCTGTGCGCGCTCGGCGTGGGGCTGGTTGCATTGGTCGTTGCCGGCGTGACATCGCCCGCCCGGGCCGATGACGCCCTGGCTCGGGACGTCTTGACTCAAGACGCCCTGACTCAAGACGCCCTGGCTCAGGACGCCCAGGACACTCTCGCTCCCGGCATTGACGCGGCAACGCGTGCGCCGGCGACGTTCTTCCGCATCAACGACGTGCTGGCGAAGCTCGATGCCATGCGCGGCCGCGGGCCGAATGCCGTCCGTCTCGCGGCGCTGACACCTTCCAACATCGCGACCGACGCGGCCCCGGAGCCCAGGCCCGTGCCGGCGAAAGGCGACGAGCCGTTCGGCCTCTTCACCTTCCGCGCGCCCGAAGGCCTGTTGTGGCAGAAATGGCGGGGCCTCGAGACCAGGCTGGTCAGGGACGCAGAGACCCTGAAGCGGTGCGAGTCTGACGCCGCCAATTGCCCCTCGAACGCAGCGCAGTTCCTGCGATTGATCGGCGCCGCGAAAGCGAAATCGGGACGCGCAAGGCTCGACGAGGTCAATCGCGCGGTCAACATGGTCGTCCGCTACGTCAGCGACTATGCGCAGCACGGCGAAGCCGATCGCTGGAGCTCGCCGCTCGAGACCTTCGCCACGGCGAAGGGCGACTGCGAGGATTATGCGATCGCGAAATATGTCGCGCTCCACGAAGCCGGATTTCCGCGCGAGGATCTGCGGCTCGTACTGGTCCGCGACCGCGCGGTGCGGCAGGACCACGCCGTGCTCGCCGCGCGCCTCGAGGGACAGTGGCTGGTGCTGGACAACCGGCGCTCCGAGCTGATCGAGGATTCAGGGGCGACGAACCTGGCCCCGCTGTTCGCCATCGACCACGCCGGCGTCCACCTGTTCGCCGCGCCCTACGCCCAGCACCGGTTCGCCGGTCCCACAGAGGCCGCGCCGGCAGCCAACAATGAAGGCGCCGAATGGGGCGACACGGACGTCGCCGCGGGCGGTGCCTGGCCGGGCGCGCTCCCGCTGCTGATGTGAGACAGAAAGAAAGCGGCTCTCATCGAGCCGCTTCCGGTATCGTCGGCACCTGCCTGTCGGCTAGGCCTGCGCGGCGTGGTTCACCTGCAGATCATTGTCGATGAACAACGTGGCCGCTGGGCCGCTGGTCGAGACCCATTGGTGGAAGACCTGCCCGCCCGCCGAGGTGTAGGTCGCTGCGGTCTCGGAGAAGCCGGTCAGCTCGACGTCGTCGCCCGCCGATCCGATCACGAACAGCGTATTGGCCGTGCCGGTCTGGCTGTTGATCGCGCCTGCCCCGCCGGTGAAAGCCACCACATTGGAAGCCGTCAGACCGTGCAGCTCGGTGCCAAACAAGCTGCTGGCGGAAGCCTCCGCCGTGAGCTGGATGGCTTCCAGGTTGGTCAGGTTTTCGGTCGACAAATCGACGTCATACAGCCGGACGCCGCCGGTGACGTGCGAATTGGCGGCGGAGAGACCGCCGGTCGGCGCGCCACTTACCTGGAACGAGCTGTTGTAGATCGCGCCCTCGTCGATACGCAGGATGTCGAAGCCGGCGCCACCGTTGACGCTGGTATCGTTCGTATCGAACACGATGACGTCGTTCTTGCTGCCGCCCGTGATGACGTCGGCGCCGGCACCGCCGTTCAGGAACGTATTCCCGGTCCCGCCGACCAGAGTGTCATCGCCACTGAAACCATAGACATAGTTGCCGTTGACGCTGGTCCCGGTCAGCGGATTATTGCCGGCACTGGATCCATCCTGCGAGTTCACATAGGTGTCCGCGTTGTGAGCGCCGTCGGGAACGATCTCTGATGTCAGCGCTTCCGCGGTGCTGCCGCTCAGCAGATATTCGATCTTGGTTGTGACACCAGACCCGCCCTTGTCCATCGTAACGTTGTTCAACGTGAAATCGGTTACGTTGACCTGGCTCGTGGCGGTAAAGGCGGCTTCCAGGACGACCTCAAACGTATGCGAGCCGGTGATATTGAAACCCGCATCGCCTGCGAAAGTGGAAGCCTGGCCGGTGCCCTGGAACGTCATAAGCTGCGCGAATGCATCCAGGGGCTGCGCTTCGTCGACAAAGCTGAGAATCGCCTCCTGCACATTGCTGTTCGTGTTGGTCTTGAAGGCACCCGACAGCAGCCTGGCGGCCGGAATGGCCGTGCTGTCGAGGAACGTGGCCACGTTATCGGTGGTCAGGTCGGCGTTGGCAGCGCCCACGCCGCCACCGGACAGGGTCGCTTCCGTCGAGGTTGCCGTGATGCTGAAGTTCAGGTTGTCCGGCAGCGTGCCGGTCAATGGCGCCGTCACGGCGAAGCTCAGATCGATCGTGGCGGTCTGGCCTGTGTTCTGGTTCAGGGCCGTATCGTTGGGAACGATGATGTGGATATCCCCGGTCCCGCTGCTGTAGGTGTAGCTGAAATTCGTGCCGACACCGTTGTAGGTCCCGGCGATGGTGCCGCTGGCGGCAAGGGCGGCCGTAAAGCCGGTCTGCAGGTGGATGTCCAGCACGTGGGTCTCCGACCCGTCGTGCACGTCCCCGAGCGTCGCCTTGACCTGCAGCGACCCGGTCTCGCCATTGCTGAATGCCGAGTTGGTGTCGCTGGCCGAGTCCTTGACGAAAATGATGTGGCTCTGGCCGGTCACCGGTGCGGGCGCATCCGCGACGGCGTCGACGTAGATCGTGCCCGGGGTTGCGGCGCTGGTGGACGTCGTCGCCCCCTGCGCGGCCGTCGCCGTCATCGACACCGTTGCGTCAACGTCGCTGTTGAGCGGCGGCGACATCAGCACCGCAGCCGTCACGGCCGCACCATCGGCGGCACCGGTGATATTGATGGTCAACACACCACTGTTGAACGAAGCGCTGTTGACCGAGGCAGTGCCACCGCCTCCCGTGAGCGCAATGTTGGCCGCCGTCGCATCCACGTTCCATCCGGTGAGACCGGAGACCACGATCTGCGTGACGTGCGAGCTGCCGCCGACGGTCGCCGTGAACTGGATTCCCTCCTGCGTGTCTTCGGGCAAGCCGTTGTTCGGCCCGACGGCAATTGTCGGCGAATAGACGACCGGGACGATCGTCGATCCCGTCGTCAGCAACTGCTCATATTGCGCGCCGTTACTGACACTGTTGATGGAATCGACGATCGAGACCTGGCTGGTAATCTCGGCGTCAGTGTACGCCCTGGTGACAGAACCGCTGCTCGCGTTCGCGGCAATGATGACGTGCTCGCCATTGCTCAACAGGACATCCAGCGGCGACTTCGGCGTGAACGGGCTCAGCCCGCTCGACAGCGTCACTGTATAGGTGATCGAACCGCCGTACTCCGAGATGGTCGTGGTGGAGGTCGTCAGGGTGGCGGTGACCGGGTTGATCGTGTCGGTGATCTGCGTCACCGCGGGCGTGCTGTTCACGACCAGGTGCTCGAAATTACCGCCGCTCGCCGTGCTGATCGTCGCGCTGACCGAGGTCGGGTCGAGATAGACGTCCTCGTTCGGCACGACCGTGTGCACCACCGAGCCGCTGCTGGCGCCGCCTGCGATCGTGATGACGTCGCCGGTCGACAGCGTCACCGTCACCGGCTGGCCGGCCTGCGCCGGATGGCTCAGCGTCGCCGTGTAGGTGATGCTGGTGTCCGCTTCCGTGATGCTCGGCGTCGCCGCCAGGCTCACCGTGGTGTCGTCGATCGTGTCGGTGATCTGCGTCACCGCGGGCGTGCTGTTCACGACCAGGTGCTCGAAATTACCGCCGCTCGCCGTGCTGATCGTCGCGCTGACCGAGGTCGGGTCGAGATAGACGTCCTCGTTCGGCACGACCGTGTGCACCACCGAGCCGCTGCTGGCGCCGCCCGCGATCGTGATGACGTCGCCGGTCGACAGCGTCACCGTCACCGGCTGGCCGGCCTGCGCCGGATGGCTCAGCGTCGCCGTGTAGGTGATGCTGGTGTCCGCTTCCGTGATACTCGGCGTCGCCGTCAGGCTCACCGTGGTGTCGTCGATCGTGTCGGTGATCTGCGTCACCGCGGGCGTGCTGTTCACGACCAGGTGCTCGAAATTACCGCCGCTCGCCGTGCTGATCGTCGCGCTGACCGAGGTCGGGTCGAGATAGACGTCCTCGTTCGGCACGACCGTGTGCACCACCGAGCCGCTGCTGGCGCCGCCCGCGATCGTGATGACGTCGCCGGTCGACAGCGTCACCGTCACCGGCTGGCCGGCCTGCGCCGGATGGCTCAGCGTCGCCGTGTAGGTGATGCTGGTGTCAGCCTCCGTGATGCTCGGCGTCGCCGCCAGGCTCACCGTGGTGTCGTCGATCGTGTCGGTGATCTGCGTCACCGCGGGCGTGCTGTTCACGACCAGGTGCTCGAAATTACCGCCGCTCGCCGTGCTGATCGTCGCGCTGACCGAGGTCGGGTCGAGATAGACGTCCTCGTTCGGCACGACCGTGTGCACCACCGAGCCGCTGCTGGCGCCGCCTGCGATCGTGATGACGTCGCCGGTCGACAGCGTCACCGTCACCGGCTGGCCGGCCTGCGCCGGATGGCTCAGCGTCGCCGTGTAGGTGATGCTGGTGTCCGCTTCCGTGATGCTCGGCGTCGCCGCCAGGCTCACCGTGGTGTCGTCGATCGTGTCGGTGATCTGCGTCACCGCGGGCGTGCTGTTCACGACCAGGTGCTCGAAATTACCGCCGCTCGCCGTGCTGATCGTCGCGCTGACCGAGGTCGGGTCGAGATAGACGTCCTCGTTCGGCACGACCGTGTGCACCACCGAGCCGCTGCTGGCGCCGCCCGCGATCGTGATGACGTCGCCGGTCGACAGCGTCACCGTCACCGGCTGGCCGGCCTGCGCCGGATGGCTCAGCGTCGCCGTGTAGGTGATGCTGGTGTCCGCTTCCGTGATACTCGGCGTCGCCGTCAGGCTCACCGTGGTGTCGTCGATCGTGTCGGTGATCTGCGTCACCGCGGGCGTGCTGTTCACGACCAGGTGCTCGAAATTACCGCCGCTCGCCGTGCTGATCGTCGCGCTGACCGAGGTCGGGTCGAGATAGACGTCCTCGTTCGGCACGACCGTGTGCACCACCGAGCCGCTGCTGGCGCCGCCCGCGATCGTGATGACGTCGCCGGTCGACAGCGTCACCGTCACCGGCTGGCCGGCCTGCGCCGGATGGCTCAGCGTCGCCGTGTAGGTGATGCTGGTGTCCGCCTCCGTGATGCTCGGCGTCGCCGTCAGGCTCACCGTGGTGTCGTCGATCGTGTCCTTGAACGTGACCGTGGCATTGCCGTAGGTCGTGGTGTTCACCGCCTCGAAATTGCCGCCGGACGTGCCGGCGATCGAGACCGGGATGACCTGGCCGTCCACATAGACGTCTTCGCCCTGTGCCGCCTGCGGAGCCGACATTGCGGTAAAACTACCGGCCGCAAAGGTGATGTCCACGCCGTTGTTCAGCGTCACCGTGAACGGCGTCAGCGAGGCGTAGTCCATGTGCGCCGTGTAGACGAACGTCTGGTTCTCGAACACCACGACGTTGTCCAGCGTCACGAAGTTGGTGGTGATCGTGTCGTTGACCGTCACCGTCGCCGTGTCGGTGGTGTCAAGGAGCTCATAATTGCCGCCGGTCGCGCCGGTGACCGAGACGGGATAGGTCTCGTGATCGACATAGGGGTCGTCGCCCTGCACCGCGAACGGCGTCGAGGTGCCCGTCGTCTGGCCATTAAGGATCGTGATTGTCGCGCCGTTGCTCAAGGTCAGCACGAGATTGCTGCCCTGCGGCGCATGGTCCACGCTGGCCGAGATCGTCGCCGTGCCGACGCCCTCGTTCACCGTCACGTCGTTCAACGTCACCTTGGTCGGGTCGATCGTGTCCTTGAACGTGACCGTGGCATTGCCGTAGGTCGTGGTGTTCACCGCCTCGAAATTGCCGCCGGACGTGCCGGCGATCGAGACCGGGATGACCTGGCCGTCCACATAGACGTCTTCGCCCTGCGCCGCCTGCGGAGCCGACATCGCGGTGAACTGACCGGGCGCAAAGGTGATGTTCACGCCATTGTTCAGCGTCACCGTGAACGGCGTCAGCGAGGCGTAGTCCATGTGCGCCGTGTAGACGAACGTCTGGTTCTCGAACACCACGACGTTGTCCAGCGTCACGAAGTTGGTGGTGATCGTATCGTTGACCGTCACCGTCGACGTGTCGGTGGTGTCAAGGAGCTCATAATTGCCGCCGGTCGCGCCGGTGACCGAGACGGGGTAGGTCTCGTGATCGACATAGGGGTCGTCGCCCTGCACCGCGAACGGCGTCGAGGTGCCCGTCGTCTGGCCATTAAGGATCGTGATCGTCGCGCCGTTGCTCAAGGTCAGCACGAGATTGCTGCCCTGCGGCGCATGGTCCACGCTGGCCGAGATCGTCGCCGTGCCGACGCCCTCGTTCACCGTCACGTCGTTCAACGTAACCTTGGTCGGGTCGCTGTCGTCGGTGACCACGAACGATACCGTCGATGCCGACGTATCGCCGTCACCATCGGTCACGGTGTACGTGAAGTTCGCCGGCCCGCCGGTCTTGTAGACGTCGTCGGGCTGCGCAACGAACTTGTAGGCGCCGTCCGCCGTGACCTGGAGACTGCCATGGGCGAGCGCGATCGCCTGGGAATACCCGTCCACACCGAAGGACAAGTTCACCCCGTTGATCTCAGTGACGGTCGCGCCGTCAGCGCCCGGATCGAAGTCGAGCTGTCCGGTGACCGGCGCGGAACCTTCGAGGACATCTTGCGGCGCTTCCGCAAATGCATGCGGACCATCGTCCTGGAAATTGATGTGAAGCCCGGCCGGCGAAACGGCATGGGCGGTGTCGCCATCACCGTCGGTCGCGGTGGCCGAGATGTACACGAGGCCGTTGGTGATCGAGACCTCGTCGTCATAGGCGGCGGGCGTCGAGCCATCGACATTGTGCGCGATCGCCGCGAACTGTGCGACCCACAGATGCCCGTCGGTGTCGACATAAAGCGCGAACACCTTCTCGCCGGTCTGGAGGTTGTTGCTGTCGACGCCCCAGACGATGTTCGGGTTGGCGGAATCCGTGAACAGGAAGATGTCGCGGTTGCCGACCGTGGTGTTCAGCCCGGAATCCTGGCCGGTGAACCCGCCACCGGTGGAATTCGTCAGTTGATAGGACACACCTCCGGCCGGGCCGGGTCCATCCGTGCCGAAATCGGGCGTCGTGAACAGAGTGTTGGCGGCGCCGGTCGACTCGGCGTAGCCGAGAACCGTACCGATCTGGGCGCCGGCAATCGCGACTGTCAGCACGCTCGGAGCGGTCGCGGGATCGACGTCGTTCTCCGGGTTCGGGCCGGACTGCGGAGCGAATCCCGCGCTCTCGTCATGGGTGACGCTGAGCGTGGCGGGCGCGCACACCACGGACGAAATGCCGCTCACCGAGAACGGATGACCGACATTGAGCTCTTGCGAATCGTTCGGGTCGACCGGAAGGGTCGGCGCGCCGTTCGGCGTGCTCGAGAAGGCGACATTGTCGTAATTGGAAATGACGAGACGATTGAAATCGTTCGACGTGTCAACCGTGACGGTGGCACCCTCGTTCAGGCCGACGATGACGACGCCGACCAGCGTATTGCCGTCATACACCGGAATTTTGGTGTAGCTGGCATCCCCGGTCACGGTGACGTCGTTCAGCGTGATCGGCAGCGGATTGCCGTCATCGGTGAAGTCGTTGTTGTCATTGGCATTGAAGACCTGGACGAAAACCGTCGCCGTATTGCTCGGATTGCCCTGGATCTGGTGGATCGTGAACGAGGCCGCATCAACCTCATAGTGCCCATTATAGGCGAAGGTATTGGCAGGGAACGTGACATTGTTGACGAAGTCGAGCCGCAGTATCTCCGCAGCCAGGTCGTTGCCTCCGTGGACCTCGTGGCCCTCGATCGACTGGTTGCCGACGCCAATATCGCTCCCTGTCGTGTTGATCGTGTTCGCGTTCGGGCTATTGCCCTGGCCGACGCCGGACATCAGCACGTCCTGATCGCTCGGACCATCGAGACCGCGCTCGTCGACGTTGCCCGCCTTGATGCCGACATAGCTGAGCGGCGTATCGACGCAATCCTGCGAAGCGGAGATCGTCGGACCAGAATCGTCGATCGAGACGATGGAATTGCTATGGTCGATGACAGTCGCGGTGGCCGATTTCGTGACATGGTCACCATCGCCGTCGGTCACCGTCACGGTCAGCTTCACGCCGACGCTCTGGCCGGCAATCGCCGTGAGCAACGAGATCGACTCGTCGAACAGCGAGGGATTCTCGGGCAACTGGGCCCCGGCAGGCTCCGACGCGTCGTGATCGATCGGCAGGAATTGATCGACCACGAGCTGTGCCGTGGCCGGATCGGTCGAATTCAGGGAGATACGCAGCACGACGAAATCATCGGCCGTGGACAGCGTATCATGACCGACGCGGCCGACGATCTGACCGCCCTCGATCGTCAGCCAGACGGTCCGATGCTCCTGCGACGTGCCTTCGAGCAGGCTATCCGCCAGCGCGGTCGCGACAAGGTTGGTCTTGATGCCGCCCGCCTCGGGCGCGCCCGTCAGGACGAGGCTGAGCGCGGACGTGACGGGATTGACCAGGGCGGGACCATCAGCCCCGTAATCGATCACCGCATTCGTGAACAACGGCGCCAGCAGCCCCGCGCCCGTCATCAGCTCGCCGATCTGAGCCGTCGAGGTCGCGTCCGTCGTGAACGTGACTGTGGCGTTGCCGGTGTCGTCGGCCGTTCCGTTCGGCGCTCCGCCGCCCGACTCGCCCTCGCCGATGTTGTATTGATCCGGCGGCGACCCGTCATGGCCGATCGTCTCGTCCAGATTCAGTGCGAGCGCGACAAGTTCCGGCGTGGTCACGCCGGTGCCGATGGTCAGCGCCGGACCGTCGTCGTTGAAGTGGATCTTGCTCGAAATATCCGCCGACGCGGACGCCGTGTCGCCATCGCCATCCTTGATGGTTACGACGGCGGAAATCGAGCCAGCAGCGAGCGAAACCTGATCGTTCGGATTGGACGAATCGGAGTGATGCAGCGAGAGATATTCGACCACCGACACCTTGCCGGAGAGCGGATCGATGGCCACGGCAAAGGCGGTGGTGCCGCTCAGCTCGGGATGCACGTTATCCGTACCCACCGTGCCGATCACCCGGCCGGCGCTGTCCAGCGACAACGAAATCGCCGTTCCGTCCGTCAACGTCACGCCGGAGTTTGAAGACTTCAGTTCGAGCGAATAGGTGATCGCCGCAGCCGGATCGGGTCCGTCGACGCCGAAGTACGGCAGGATGCTCAGGGCTGCGCCACTGCTGGTCGCGTAGGCGAGCGGTGTTCCGGGCTCATCCGGATCAACGCCGGGGTTGGCAACGTCCGCGAAGACCGCCAGAGGACCCGTGACGTCATTGGCCTGGTTGCCCGGTGTCTCGTCCGCCGTCACCCCGAAATTGCGAGACAGCGTCGCCGCCACCAGCGGGCCGTCGTCTTCGAACTGGATACCACCGCCAATGTTGGCGGACGCCGAAGCGTGGTCGCCGTCGCCGTCGGTGACCGTCACGGTCGCCTTGACCTGGCCGAGGGCGCCTCCAAGCGAGACCGCCTCATCGATATCGCCGCCGATATCAGCGCTGTTATGGTGAAGCGAGACATACTGGACGACGGACACCTTGCCGTTCACCGGATCGATCGCAATCGCAAACGCGGCCGGATCGTTGGTGCTGGTCACGTCATTGCCGGGATCGCCCCCGTCGTAACGGCCGACGATCAGGCCGTTCTCGAGGAACAGGAAGATCTCTTTCCCTTCCGTCGTGGCGAGATTCGAATCGATCGGGCCGGTCGTGCTCTGACCCTGCGCGTCGGTCAGCGTCAGCGAGAAGAGTTGGGCGCCCGTCTTGGCCGCGCCGTCGGTGCCGAAATCCACATTGTCGATGGTGAGCGCGGCGACGTTGCTCTGCGCGTACCCGATCGGAAGGCCAAAGAGAACCTGCGGATCGTGTCCGGGATTGCTGACGCCGTTGAACACGGGCGTGAACAGAATGTCATTGTCGTCGCCGAACGGCGGGCTCTGCAGCAGCAGGGTCTCGTCGTGAACGACCTGGAAAGCCGAATTGGCGGAAACCGAGACCGCGGGGCCGTCGTCCTGGAAGCTGATGCTGGAGTCCTCGGTACCCACGATCTCGATCGTGGCCGAGGACGTCGCGGTATCATTGTCGCCGTCGGTGATGGTCGCGGTCAGCGTAATGCCGAGGCTCGCGCCTTCTCCGACCAGATTGAGGAACTGCGTCGAATCGAAATTGTTGAGGTCCGCGCCATGGTCGATCGCCATGTACTGGTCGACGACGAGCTGGCCTCCCGAGAGGCTGCCTGCGTTATCCAGCGTGATGCGGATCGCGACCGGGCCGTTCGGATCGTCGCCGACATGGCCCACGATCTCGGTGTCGCTGACCTTGAACAGATAGATCGTGTCGTCAGAATAGGTGTGGTTCGGGTCCGTCACCTTCAACGTGGTGGCGAAGCCGCCGTTCTCCGCTTCTTTGGCGCCCGAGAGCGCGAACGAATAGGCATAGTCGGTCGACTTCTCGCCGTCGGTGCCGGCAATCTTGGTGACGTCGAACAGCGCCTCCAGATCGCCCTTCAGCTCGCCTTCGCCGGCCACCGTCTTCAGCTCGCCGATCGGATTGGTGCCGGTCGGATCCGGGCCCGTGTTGCCTGAGACGTCGTCGACCGTGCCGTCAGGAAGACCGTTGGCGCCGCGATCGCCGCCGATCGATTCGTCGAGCGACAGTGTGGCTAGATGGGCCGAACCCTCCACCGGCTGATGCACGGTCACATCAATCGACGGGCCGTCATCCTGGAAGCCGATGCTTGACTGTTGGGGCCCCGCGATCTCGATCGTGGCCGAGGACGTCGCGGTATCATTGTCGCCGTCGGTGATGGTCGCGGTCAGCGTAATGCCGAGGCTCGCGCCTTCTCCGACCAGATTGAGGAACTGCGTCGAATCGAAATTGTTGAGGTCCGCGCCATGGTCGATCGCCATGTACTGGTCGACGACGAGCTGGCCTCCCGAGAGGCTGCCTGCGTTATCCAGCGTGATGCGAATCGCGACCGGGCCGTTCGGATCGTCGCCGACATGGCCCACGATCTCGGTGTCGCTGACCTTGAACAGATAGATCGTGTCGTCAGAATAGGTGTGGTTCGGGTCCGTCACCTTCAACGTGGTGGCGATGCCACCCTTCGATTCCTCCGAGAAGCCGGCGGCGTTGAGAGTAAACGAATAGGCATAGTCGGTCGTCTTCTCGGTGTCCGTGCCGCCATCCTTGACGACATTGAACAGGGCTGCCAGATCGCCCGGGCTTTCGACATTGCCGACATCGGTCTTCATCGTGCCGATGGGATGGGTGCCGGTCGGATCCGGACTCGTATTGCCCGAGACGTCGTCGAACGTTCCGTCCGGGAAGCCGTTCGCGCCGCGGTCACTGGCGATCGATTCGTCTAGCGACAAGGTTGCAAGACGCGTGGGTCCTTCGCTTCCGTCAGCCACCGTCACCAGGATCGTCGGACCATCGTCGAGAAATGACACGCCGAGCGAGCCGGTCGACAGCGCGGTCGCCGTGTTGCCGGAGCCGTCCGTCACCGTCTGCTGCACGAAAACGACATGGCCAAGCTGCGCGCCTTCGCTCGTGTCGGGGGCGGACGCGGTGCCGTGCTTGATGGCTTCATACTGGGCCACGTCAAGCTTCAGGCTCGCAGGATCGAGGTAGAGCTGGAAGGCGACCGCACCGTTCGGATCGGCCACGCCGCCGGCGCCCTCACGTCCGACGACCAGATTGCCCTCGGTGAACAGGAAGATTTCATTGCCGGTGACCGTGGCCTGCAGACCGGAATCGACGCCGGCGAACGCCGCGCCGGTCGAGGTCGTCAGCGCATAGGCGATCGTTCCGGTCCCGCCGCTGCCGAAACCGGCGCTCGACGACGCGATCTCCGAAACGGCGCTTTGGGCCCATCCGATCAGTCCGACGGCGGAGAAGACTGCCGGCAGACCAGCACTGGGCTGATCGTTCGCGCCGTTCAGAATCTGTACATCGACGGTTTCATCGTGGATGACGATCGTATCCGAGAGCGTAAAGCCTGCACTCGGCGGAGTCGTTGCAGGCAGTCCGGCGAATGTCTCGGGATTGAGGGCGAAATTGCCGAGCTGTTCCTGCCCGAGCAGGTCCAACGGATTGCCGGCGTTTAGGGTATCGACCGCAGCATTGGAGAAGTTGGCGCCGCTTCCCTGGGCGTTGCCGTTGCCATCACCGGCTGCAGGCAGCACGGACTGGTCTGTGGTGATGGGGAAGAGGCTCGCGAATTCCTGCACGTTGACGTCGCGTCCGGGCGCCAGCTCGATGGACAGCAGGTGCTGATCGTCGTGTCGGGAATCGAAGACCGGATCGACCGTGATCGTCGATTTGTTGTCGAACAGAATGATCAGCTTCTCGCCGACATGGACGAGCGTGATCTTTTCGTTGGCTATCGCCGAAAAATCGAGCTTGACCTTCTGGTCATATCCGAGATGTACGACCACCGCCTGATCTGTTAGCGGCTTTGCCAGCGTGAAAGTTCGAACTGGAGTTGTGTTGGTAGGAATAGCCGTGCCGGTAGCCTGCGCTACCTGAAATTGTGCGTTCATTATCTGCCCCTGCCAAAACTCTATGCAGTTCAAATCAAGTCTTTAGAAAGCAATCCGAAAAATTTCGCTATTAAGCTATTGTTAACCGAGGCGGGGGTCAACGAAATCAACTAGTTAACGAGGGGTTTTTGGTGCGCCGTGGTAAATTGGCTAATCGGGACACCGGGCGCCGAAAAGGCATTTAGATTGAGCATCTTGCAGCGAACTGACCGGGAAAACCCGGTAAGCGGGAGAGCACCAATGAGGGTATTATTGTCCGCAGGCATCGCAATGTTGTCTGGGTTCGTCGCACCAGCCTTGGCCGAGGACGCATTGTCTCCCGTCGAGCGAACGGTCAAATCCGCCCCCAATAAGGACACGCGGGTCGGCGTCTTCATCAACGTACTACCCGATTGCACGTCAGGTCCCCTGCCGACGATCCGCCTGGTCAATGCGCCCGCATCCGGGAAGGTGACGGTCAAGTCGGCGAAGGTGAAAGCCACCAACTACAAGTCATGCCTCGCGCTGGAGGTGCCCGCCTATGTCGCGTTCTACAGGTCGCAGCCCGACTTCATCGGCGACGACGTTCTGACCATCGAGGTCAAATATGCCGGCGGTCGGACGGAAATTCAGAAGATCACGATCAACGTTGCCGGCCCCGGAGCGCAGCAGAAGATCTAGGCGCGCGACCTCTTCACGATGCTGATCAAGCCGCCGGCCGTGTTGCCATTCATTGCGGTTTGACGCTGTTAGGGATTTTTGCTCTGTTAGCCGGTGATTTTAAGAATCCATTGGGGGCAACGATGCGCAATTTGATGGCCAAGAGTCTCACTGCAGCCATTCTCATCGGAGGTGGCTTGGCCGCCAATCCCGGCGCAGCCACCGCCGCCGATATGGCCCTGCGGGCTTCACCGAGCGCGATCGGCAGCTGCTCGGAACTCGTCTTCACCTGCGAGAACGGCAGGCAATACCCCCTGTGCCCGATCGCGGTGTCCATTGCCGGTGAGGTTGTGACCGCATCGCTGCATACGAGCCACTCCGGCAGCGTGCATGTGCGCCTGGTCCCGATGGGAGTCGGATACCGCTATGCCGGTCCCGGCGTCTGGGTCGACGGCTTCCGCGGCAATGCCTTGCTCAATTTCGGCAAGCACAGCCAGATCGCCTGCACGATCGAGAACTACTGATCGATAGGACCGAGCGGCGCCTCCGCAAGGCGCCGTGCACCGGCCTCGCCCGTTAGCCCTTCGCGCGAACGGCCACCGCCCGCGCTCGCGGGTACATGTAAGCCTTGGGACGGACGTAGACCGGACAATAGTTGTCCCACTGGTATTGCTGCCAATTCCATTTCCAGCAGCCAGCCGCGATCTCGGGATCGGGATACCAGTTCAGCCGATACGGTTCATCACCGAAGGGGTACGGCCCCTGAGCGCTGACGGGCGATGCGTACAAGCAGACGGCGGTTGCGATCGCAACAAAACATGACTTGTACATGACTTTCTCCGAATATGTCGGCATAGTGTCAAACTGGCAGGTCGGGATCAAGCTTGGAAACTTCGGTCGTCCCGGCATTCCCCTCCTCGGCAAGCGGCCAGCCACGATATCACGAGGCCATTCGCCTGGTGCGTGGGCCTCTTTTGGAAATTGTTGACCGGACGCGTCGATCGCAAGCGCGTTCAGAGCATTGCATTCGAAGTGATTTGCCCACTCGCCCTACACACAAGCATTGTTCATGAAACAATCTATTTCCCTCAATGCCAAGCTTCGGTGGCCGGACGTCAAGGACCACTACGTCGTCATCTACGAGGGGCATGTGATCGGCAACGTACATCGGTCCGGAGACAGCTGGTCCTGGTCGATAAGCGTTCCCATGGGCTTGCCTGATTGGTCGGTCGGAAACGCTGCCAGTCTGCACGACGGCATCAAGGCACTCGGCAACGCTTGGGCCGGCATATTGAAGTCGACAAGCGCCGAGCGCCTGCAGCGGGCGTGGGATCTCGAACGAGCCGCGGAGACACGAAACACCGGTTTCGAATCCAACATCTAGTATCAAGACGCCGCGAGCGTTTTGGGGTTCTACAGGTGAACAAGGCGAACCTGCCCAACCACAGCGTTTATTCGCGGCCAGACGTCCTGTATAATACTCGCGAGGAGGGATCGCGATGAAGGCTTTCATCCTTGCCTGTGTTGCGACGATCGTAATCGCGGCGGCTGGAGTTGCCGTTCTCGACAGCATACAGCAACCCGTCGCAGAGGCCTTTGCGACGACAGGCGTGCGTCTCTAAGCAATGCTCCGTCAGCTCTATTCGGCTGCCGACGCAGCAGGGCGAGGCCGCGGCTGAGAATCGTTCGGTCCGCTCCGTGCCAACTCCTGGTCGAGCCACAGGCTATGGTGCTCGCGCGCCCAGTTGACATCCACCTCACCTGATCCCATCGCCTCGAAAGCCCCCTCCATCCCGATTGTGCCGATGTAGATGTGAGCGAGCATCGCGGCGATAAACAGCACGGCCACGACGGAGTGAACGATCTGGGCAATCTGCATGCCCTCGATTCCCGACACGTAGAATGGGAACATGAGCTGATACCCGGTCGCGGCGACGAGACCACCGCCGATCACAACAATCCAGTAGATCCCCTTTTGCCCCGCGTTGAAGCGGCGAGCCGGCGGATGATCGTGACCGATCAGGCCGCCGCCGCGCTTGATCCACTCCAGATCCACCTTGTTGGGGATATTGCCGCCGATCCACATCAGAAAGATCAGCACGACGCCAATCGTGAAGGGAAAGCTCAGGTAGTTGTGCGCGAATTTCGCCCATTGCGACCAATCGGAGAAGGCGTCAAATCCGATCAGCGGAAGCAGCAGCGGCCGCCCGAACGTGATGTTCAGCCCCGAGATCGCCAGGATAACGAAGCAGGTCGCGGTCATCCAGTGCACGAAGCGCTCAAAGGTGTTGAACCGTACGATGGTGCGGCCGGATCGTCCGCTTTCGAGGCGGATCATGCCGCGTGTCAAATAGAAGATCACCAGCACCGCCAGCATGCCGAGCACAGCAACGCCGCCGATCCACCGCAGCACAACGTTGCGGAATTCACGCCACTCACGGCCAGCAGGTTGTATCAGCACGCTGGAGCGCTGGTCGGGGATGCTGACGCGTCCCTGGATCCGATCCATCTCCTGGAGCAACTGGCGCTCGTTGACCGAGCTCGCCGTCGGATTGATCTGCTGGGCCAGCGACGGTGCCGGAGCTGCCATGATCAACAGAAGCAACGCCCACGCGCCGATGGTTGGTCGAATGAACCTTGCAAATGAGGACATGGACTTCTCCCCGGCATCTGTGCCGCGTCGCCCGCGGCCTGCTTCAGGACTCGATCGTCTCGCGATAGGCGGTCTTCCAGCCCCACGCTCCTGAGCCGTAGCCGCGCTTCAGCACGCGCTCCTTATAGATCTGGGCGATGATCTCGCCGTCGCCGGCGAGCAGCGACTTGGTCGAGCACATCTCGGCACACAGCGGCAGCTTGCCCTCGGCCAGGCGGTTCGCACCGTATTTCTCGTATTCCTCCTTGCTGCCATCGGCCTCGGGTCCGCCGGCGCAATAGGTACATTTGTCCATTTTTCCGCGCGAGCCGAAATTGCCGACCTTCGGATATTGCGGCGCGCCAAACGGACAGGCGTAGAAGCAGTAGCCGCAGCCGATGCAGAGATCCTTGGAGTGCAGGACCACGCCATCGGCGGTGGTATAGAAACAGTTCACCGGGCACACTGCCGCGCACGGCGCATCCGTGCAGTGCATGCAAGCCATCGAGACCGATCGTTCGCCCGGCTTGCCATCGGCGATGGTGACGACCCTGCGGCGGTTGATGCCCCAGGGGACCTCGTGCTCGTTCTTGCAGGCCGTGACGCAGGCGTTGCACTCGATGCAACGGTCGGCGTCGCAGAGAAACTTCATACGTGCCATCGTCGTTGCTCCTTATGCCGCCGCGATCTGGCAGAGAGTGACCTTGGTTTCCTGCATGTTCGTCGCGGGATCGTATCCGTAGGTGGTGATCGTGTTGGCGCTTTCGCCGAGCACGATCGGGTCGGTACCCTTCGGGTAGTTGCCGCGGAGATCCTTGCCGGCAAGCCAGCCACCGAAGTGGAAGGGCATCCAGGCAACGCCCTTGCCGACGCGCTCCGTGACGAGCGCCTTCATCCTCGCCCGGGAATTGTTCTCGGCACCCGTGACCCAGACCCAGCCGCCGTCCTTGACGCCGCGCTCGGCGGCGTCGGCAGGATTGATCTCGATGAACATGTCCTGCTGCAATTCGGCGAGCCACGGGTTGGTCCTGGTCTCCTCGCCGCCGCCCTCATATTCGACCAGGCGGCCAGACGACAGGATGAGCGGGAATTGTTTTGCAGTTCCCTTCTCCACCGCAGCCTTCTGCACGGAGAAGCCGATATTGGGCATCCGGAACTGCTTGGCGTCGGGCAGCGTCGGGTATTTGGCGACGAGATCGACGCGCGGCGTGTAGATCGGCTCGCGGTGAACCGGGATGGGATCGGGCAAGCCGAAGGCATTCATGCGCGCCTTGCCGTTGCCATAGGGAACGCAGCCATGCGCCAGCGCGACGCGCTGGATGCCGCCCGACAGGTCGAGCGACCACGACACCGCGTCCGGAGTGGCGGGGTTGACCTTGTTGATCACGGCCATTTCCGCTTCGGTGAGCTCGGTGTCCCAGCCGAGCTTCTTCAGGCTCGCGAGCGTGAATTCCGGATAGCCGTCCTGGATGCCCGACCCCAGCGAGTACGAGCCGTCCGCGAGCAGGCTCACCTTACGCGTCGTGCCGTCCGGCAGCTTCTCCTCGCGCTCGATGCCGAACCGCGGCCGGAACGTGCCGCCGCCATCCATCACGTGCAGATTGGTATTGTAGAGCAGCGGCGTTCCGGGATGCTTGACCTCCGGTGATCCCCAGCATGGCCAGGGCAGGCCGTAATAGTCGCCGCCGACCTCGGGATCGTCCTTCGGCGCCCGCATCGTCAGCATGTCGAACTTCGCCTGGTTCTTCATGTGCGCCTTGAGGCGCTCGGGCGATTGCCCGCAATAGCCGGTCGACCAGCTGCCGCGGTTCATCTCGCGAAGTACATCCTCTGCTTCAGGAAGATTGTTCTCGACCTTGATCTTCTTGAACATCTGGTCGGCGAAGCCGAACTTCTTGGCCAGCAGGTAGATGATTTCGAGATCATCCTTCGACTCGAACACCGGCTTCACAATCTGCTCGCCCCATTGCAGCGAGCGGTTGGAGGCGACGCGCGAGCCCTTGCACTCAAATTGGGTGGCGACCGGGAGAATGTAGACACCATCCTTGCGTCCCGCCTCGACTGCGAGCGAGGCCCAGGTCGTCGGATGCGGATCGGCGATGACGAGCAGCTCCAGCGCCTTCAGGCCATTGAGGGATTCAGGGATACGGGTGATGCTGTTGGAGGCGTGTCCCTGCACGAACACCGCCTTCACATTGTCCTTCTGCGCGACCTGATCCTTCGGCAGCGTCACCGCCTCGAACCAGCGGGTCAGCGGGATGCCGGGGGTTTCCATGATCTGCTTGGAATCGAACCGCGACTTCAGGAAGTCGTAGTCGACCTCCCAAACCCGCGACCAGTGCTTCCAGGCGCCCTCGGCGAGGCCGTAGTAGAACGGCAGCGTGACGATATCGAGCCCAACGTCGGTCGCGCCCTGCACGTTGTCGTGGCCACGGAAAATGTTGGCTCCCATGCCCGCGCCGCCGACATTGCCGGTCATCAGCAGCAGGATGCAACTGGCACGCACGTTGGCGGTGCCGACGGTCTTCTGGGTCTGGCCCATGGCCCAGATCAGCGTGGCCGGCTTTTCGGTGGCAAACATCTTGGCGACGCGCTTGAGCTGCTCGCCGGGAATGCCGGTGACGCGCTCAACTTCTTCCGGATTCCACTTTTCCACCTCCTTGCGGAGATCGTCGAACCCGTAGACCCGCTGCCGGATGAACTCCTTGTCCTCCCAGCCGTTCTGGAGGATGTGCCACATCATGCCGTAAAGCACGGGGATGTCGGTGCCCGGCCGCATCCGCACATATTCCGTCGCGTGCGCGGCGGTGCGCGTCAGGCGCGGGTCGATGACGACGAAGTTGGCCTTTTGCAGTTCCTTGCCCTCGAGCAGGTGCTGCAGCGAGACCGGATGCGCCTCTGCCGGATTCCCGCCCAGGATGACCTGCGTCTTCGCATTGCGGATATCATTGAAGCTGTTGGTCATCGCGCCGTAGCCCCAGGTGTTGGCGACGCCGGTGACGGTGGTCGAATGGCAGATGCGGGCCTGGTGATCGGTATTGTTGGTTCCCCAGAATGCGCCAAGCTTGCGGAACAGGTAGGCGCCTTCATTGGTCATCTTGGCCGAGCCAAGCCAATAGACGGAATCGGGGCCCGACTTCTCACGTACGGATTGAAGCTTGTCGCCGATCTCGTTGATTGCGGTATCCCAGGACACGCGGGTCCACTGCCCTCCGACGAGCTTCATCGGATAGCGCAACCGTCGCTCGCTGTGCACGAGCTCGCGCACGGATGCGCCCTTGGCACAATGCGAGCCGCGATTGATCGGAGAATCCCAACTCGGTTCCTGGCCGATCCATACCCCGTTCAGGACCTCGGCAGTCACCGTGCACCCAACCGAGCAATGCGTGCAGACGCTCTTGCGGACGCTCGCACCCGCGGTGAGCGGACCGGCCATCGCCGCCTCCGCCTTGCGCACGCCGCCGACCGGCAGCGTGCCGAGCACGGCGAGCGCGCCACCGGCGAGACCGGATTTGCGCAAGAAGCTGCGGCGGTCGAGACCGCCGCCCTGCCCTGCAAGGGACTCGGCAACGGAACCATGGCGCAGGGAACGCTGGTTTGCTCGCTTGATCAGCACGGTCAACCTCCCTTGGCCGGATAACGATTGACGCGATAGAAAGCCTTGACGTGATCAGTTTCCTTGTAGCGCGCCTTGCGCTTCTCATCGTTGGTTTCGCTATCGGCCTGCGCGGACCCGACCAGCGGTGTCGCGAGCGTCGCGCCGGCGCCCAACGTGCCGGCGCCGACCTTGCGCAGGAAATCGCGACGCCCGACTGTGGCTTTCGTGTCTTCACTCATCGCATCTCTCCTGGACCCGCCGGTGCAGGTCAGTTGGCGAACGTGAATGCCTCCGCCTCGATCTCGATAAAGGCGCGACCGAGCGCGCCGACCGCACGATAGAAGACGGCGCTCTCCGCGCCCTCGATGTCGGCGAACAGCCGCCCTATCCAGGGCTCGACGTGTTTGACAAAGAATGCGCGCTGCGCCTCGAACGACGTAGGGAAGCGGCCTCCCGCGAAACCTGCCATGATCTCGCACAGGATGGCGGCGTGATCTTCCGGCTCCGAATTATTCGCGGCGCGCTCGATCCCGGACGCGGCGAGATCGGCGCGCAGGCGCGACAGCGGCCGTTCGTTGAGGAATCCGGTCAGATAGTAGGAGGCATAGGGCAAGAGCTCGCCGCGGCCGAGACCGACGAACAGATCGAAATATTCGCGTTCGACCTGCGTTGCGACTGCATTGGCGGCGGCCGCGGCCAGCCCAGCATGCGCGCGCCCGAGTGGCGTCGCATCACCGGTCAATGCGGCCAGTTGATCGAGCAGCCTTCTTGACGGTGCTGCAGACAAGAGCGTCGCGAGCAGCAGATATTCCTGCGCACGCGCCGCATCGACGGGTTCAATCAGCTCATTGGACACAAACGGCTCGCCGTACAGATCAGGCCGCAAGTCTTTGCGCGATACGCCGGTCGCCGCTTCGACCGCAATCACCCGTTGCGCGGGCACCTGGTTCCAGTTCGAAACGGAGGGTTGGCTAATGCCGATTTTGCGCGCAAGCCCAGCAACGCCGCCGGCGGCGTCAATGGCTCGCTCAAGGCCATCATCACGCACGTGGACCTCCCATCCAAGTCCCGGGTGCTGATTTTGCTTTTGCTACAAAGCGCTAGACCAAGCGTAATCCCGGCCCAGCGGAGGGTCAATCGCATCACATAGTCTGAGGCTATGGCCTTTCGTCGGGGAGCCCTAGCGGGGCAGCGCGCCGCCATGCGGGCGACGGGGAAGCGACAGGTGTTCGCCTTCAGTGCTTTCAGGGACCGTTAGTTGCGCTGCAGCAGGAACAGGTGCGGGCTTGGTGGGCGCAGCTTCTTCGGCGACGACCTCGACATTCGATCTCTCGGCCTGGCGCAATTCCCGCGAAGAATCCGTGACTTCAACCGGAGTCTCGGACAGCGCCTCGGCTGACTTGCGGAGGCCGCCGACGATTCTGTCCACGAACGCGGCCAGTTCTGCTTCCGAACAATCCAGCGGACCAAAGCCCGGCATCGCGGTCGGATCGTTGAAGTCCCACGCGCTTTCGGCAAGCCCCACGAAGTCGCGAATGGCGGGATCAGCGCTCCAGGCGCGACGAAGCGCCGCACGCGTCAGCTCCTGCGGAATCCCTTTGCGCAAGAACGCCTTGATGTCGGTCGCCGACGTAATCAAGTCGATCGAAGGCAGGCTCGAGGGGTCGAACTCCGCTTCGTCATCCTTCGCGGCGGGCGGCAGTGCCGACTGCATGTCGTCGCGCTTTGCCGGATCCGATTGCGTCGGGTTCGCCTTTGCGTGCTGCTTGCGACGGGACCAGCGCGTCAGGAACCTATCCTCACTCATTCGTGTCCGCCTTCATGCTGCCGGCGCGCCAGCGCCTCCGGATCGGCCTGCCGCCGCTTCCGTTTGAAGAACTCCCGTTCGACGTGGTGCTCGGCAACGAAGCTTTCAATCTGCTCACGCAGCACGTCCGGCATGGGAACGGCCTCGACCAGATTCGCAGCGGCCCCGGTGAACGCCTCGCCTTCCGCAGGATCGGCGGTGGCGGCAGCCACCGAATAGGGCCAGGTGCCTTCCGCAGGCGACAACACTGTCCAGATGCTCGGACAACCCGAAGCAAGATTGTCGCGATAGCGCGCCGTCTCGGAAATGTAGAGATCGACCATAGTGCTGCCGGCATAGAACAGCGTCGTCCCACCGCCCTCGTCACGGAGCACCGTCCAGGACTTTGTGTCCGGCTCGTCCGGCAGCACGGCGACGGCGCGCCAGACAAAGTCGGTCCACGGCGAGTCCGCCTTGTACCGTCCGACCACGATACCGACGGGGATGCGCACAAGTGGCAGCGCAGCCGGGCTCATGTCACCCTCTCCAGGTGCTTGATCGGCAGCCCCGTCAGCAAATTCTGCGGCTTCATCCGGAGCTTCTGATCGGAGTTCATCGACAGGATGAGATAGACCGGCTCGCCCTGCATCTCGTCTGCGACCGCACTCGCATCTGCAAACGTCAGGCGGAACAATGAAAGCACGCGGCCGGCGCTGCGGTCGTCGAGTTGCTCGCCATGCCAGAGATGGTCGCCGAGCCTGGTCGCATCGGCGTCGAGCCCGACATACCAGGTGAGCCGCGCATCACGCAGTTCGCGCAGCGGCTCAATGCCGACGTCGATCCCGAGCAGATGGGAGATCCAGCGCGCCATCGCCTGCGCCAGCGCCCTCGGCCCGCGCCCGCCCGCGGTGAGATCGAAAGCCATGTCGAAATGGTCGCTTCGGTGCCAATAGTCGTCGGCGTTATCCTCGTTCAAGACGTCCAGCTCGGCATCGGTCACGGCCCCGAGCATCGACATCAGCGAGAGCACCGGGGTCGGGCTCTGCCCACCGACGACCTCCTCATCGCCGAGCAGCAAGGCCCGTTCATGCGGCAGGATGCGCTGTGGGCGGAAGAACAGCTCGGCGGCGCGCAGCACGAACGGGTCATCGCAGCCATCCAGCGCATTGCGCAGGATGACATGCACGAGTTGATTGACGAACAGCGGCGGCAATCCGTTTCCCCCCGACCGGACGGTCGCAAGATAGGCAGCCTCCAGGGTCGGATGCCGCACCAGGAGATCGCGAACGGCAAGCACGAACTGCCAGTTCTCCCGGGCATCCGCATCGACAATCGCTGCGATCTCGTCCGCACTGACCGCCCGGCGGGGAGCGGCAAGCAGCTCGCGGTGCAGCCGCCGCTCGACCGGGCATGCTTCGTCCGGCGGAATCAGCTCGGGCCGGGCGAAATAGACCTTCAGGAACTCATCGGTGACGCACAGCCCGCCGCCCGCCTCGCGATCGAGCAGATGGTGGCCGCATGCGATCCAGAAATCATTCATCGATGCTGCGGCTCCTGGCTCATATCGGCAAGCCTGACATTGCTGTCGGGTTCGACATCATCCTCGGCTTCCATGAACGAGAACGCCTTGCCGTGCCCTTGCCCTTGCCGCAGCTGCAGCCTGCGGAACGACTCGCGGACTTCGCCGTCGCTTACCGAGCGGTGGACGGCAATGAGCGAACTGATCGGATGCGTGCAGAGCGACCGCACGAAGGCGACCTCCTCTTCGGCGGCCGTCCGCGCGGTTGCCGGATCCGGCGCGCCGAAACGATCGATGAGTTGTCCGGCGAGGAGCTCGATCAGCGCCCGGCAATCGCTCTCCGTTGCCGGCACGATCTGCACCAGCGTCGACCAGCCCCAGGATTGCACCCCGAGGAAGCCGCTGCGGAACGCCGCGCGCGCCTTGCCGCTCAACGTCGCCGGATCCTGGTCGCAGAAGCGGAACGCGCCGGAGACGGCCCATTCGCCGGGCTCTGCCGCCGCGTCGAACACGAAGGTGTCGGAGGGATCGAGCGCGATGGCGCGCAGCAGTTTCACGGCACTTGTCACGTCCTTGGCCCTCCGAGCTTCGGATCGAGCCAGGATGGCTTGGCGAGCGCCTTGACGAGCTCGCTCCGCTCAACCTTGCCGGTACCGACGTGACAGGTGAGGAGATCGCCGCTCTCGTCGATGCTGAGGACGGTTCGCCGCTCACGGGGAACCCGGCTGAGATAATCGCGTGCGACGCTGTCAAAGCCATCGACCTGCCAACGATCGATCGCCCGCATCAGGTGCCGCGCAAAACTCTCGGTAACCTGCACGGCGCCCGCTTCGCCGAACCCTTCCTCATCCAGCGCGGACGCGAGCGGATGAACGCCGGGCCCCTGATCGGCCATTGCGACCGTCCGGATCATGGCGCCGAACACCAGCCAGGCGGGCGGCTCATTCTCGCGCGCGGACGATGGCCACCCCATCCGCCCCCCGCCGACCAGCCCGCCGTCGATCTCGACGGAGCCGGGCCAGCCGATCGCAACCGTCTTGTTGGGCGGGGCATAGGCGCGAAGAGCGTCGGTCAGCGCGACCATGCCGGCGTAGAAGGCGCGCCGCGCGGTGCTCAAGAGTTCGCCTGGCTCGAGCACCACGGCGAATTCGGCGAGATCGAACCGCCCGACGCACACCAGCGTGCCGGCGCCGCACTTGGGTGCAATGCCGCAAGCGTGGGCAAAGGCGTCTCCGCTCTCCCGCAGCCGGACGAGCGTGAAGGGCGGCGGCAGCTGGATCGGTTCTACCAGGGAAACGTGGTTGATCGGGGTCGACCGCAAGGCCGTCCTCCACTTTCCTTTTCTTCCCAATAGTGAAAATCTATACGAGGTGCAGGAACGGCGCGAGTCCGGAAGTCGGCGCCGCACTGACGGAGGGATTCACCTGGAGCAGCCAGCGAAGACCGTCCTGATCTGCTCGTGTGAAGACACGATGCGCCTCGACACGGCCGCGATCCGGCGTGGATGCCCCAATTGCGAGATCAGAAGCTTTCGCCATCTCTGCGGCGCGGAGCTCGATCATTTCCGCAACGCGGCAAAGGCGGATGGCCCGCTGACGGTTGCCTGCACGCAGCAGGCTGCGCAATTCACCCATGAGATGGGCGAACGCCCTGGCGGGATCACCTTCGTCAACATCCGCGAGACGGCGGGCTGGTCGCGCGACGGTGCGAATGCGGGCGCGAAGATGGCGGCGCTGCTTGCGGCGGCCGCAATTCCCGCACCGGACTTTCCGCTGGTCACATTGTCGAGTGACGGCATCATCCTGATCTATGGCCGCGACGAGGCCGCGATCGAAGCCGGGCGGCTGCTCGCAGACCATCTCGACGTCACGGTCATGCTCATGCAGCTGGCAGACGTTACGCCGCCTGCCGCGGCAGTGTTTCCGATCGTCAAAGGCAAGATCCGTAACGCGCGGGGACATTTTGGCGCCTTCGAGCTCACGATCGACGACTATGCGCAACCGCGCCCCTCTTCGCGCGACCGCTTCGTGTTCGAGGCCCCGCGCAACGGGGCGACCTCGCGCTGCGATCTGGTGCTCGACCTCTCCGGCGAGCCGCCGCTGTTTCCGGCGCACGACCTGCGGGACGGCTATCTCCGCGCCGATCCGAGAGATCCGGCGGCGGTGCTGCGCGCTGTGCTGGCCGCCCGCGACCTCGTCGGCAGTTTCGACAAGCCGAGATATGTCGACTTCACGCCCAGCCTCTGCGCGCATTCGCGCTCGAAGCTGACCGGATGCCATCGCTGCCTTGACCTATGCCCGACCGGCGCGATTACGCCGGACGGCGACCATGTCGCTGTCAACGCGGACGTCTGCGCAGGTTGTGGGCAATGCGCGGCCGCCTGCCCCACGGGAGCTGCATCCTACGCGCTGCCGCCCGCCGACACCCAGCTGCAGATCCTTCGCGCCATGTTGCTCGCCTATCGCGAAGCTGGCGGCACGCATCCGGTGCTGCTGCTGCATGACGGCGGGCACGGCACGCCGCTGATCGATGCGCTCGCCCGTCATGGCGACGGATTGGAGGCCAACGTGCTGCCGCTCGCCGTCAACGAGTTGACGCAGGTCGGCCTGGAGGCCGTTATCGGCGCATTCGCGCATGGCGCGGCGGCCGTGCGGTTTCTCCTGCGCGCCAAGCCGCGACACGGCGTGACCGGATTGCTGCAGACGATCGTCATGGCCGAGACCATTCTCGCCGGGCTCGGATTTGAGGGCCGACGCGTGGCCACGATCGAAACTGACGATCCCGACAAGCTGGCTGACCAACTGACGGGGATTGGTCCCCTCGCCGGCCTCGACAATCCTGCGACTTTCCGGACGGTCGGCAAGCGCGGCGACCTGCTTCGCTTTGGCCTGAGTGAATTGCATCGCCTCGCGCCCAAGCCGGTCGACGTGATCGCCTTGCCCGAGGGCGCACCGATCGGTGCAATCACCGTTGACACCGGCGGTTGCACGCTGTGCTTGTCCTGTGTTTCGGCCTGCCCGACCGGCGCGCTTCGTGCCGATCCCGAGCGTCCCGTCCTCAAATTCGTGGAGGACGCCTGCGTGCAGTGCGGTCTGTGCCAGAGCACCTGTCCTGAGAAGGTCATCACGCTCACCCCGCAGATCGACTTCCGGGCAAGGCGTGCCCAGGCGCAAGTGATCAAGGAAGAAGAACCGGCCCTGTGTGTCCGCTGCGGCACGCCCTTCGGCGTGAAGAGCACGATCGATCGGATCGCGACGAAGCTCGAGGGGCACCATTGGATGTATCCCACCGGGGACCGCCGGACCGAGGCCTTGCGGATGTGCGCCGATTGCCGCGTCATTGTCATGAGCGAACAGCAGTTCGATCCGATCCAGGACGTTCCGGAACGCGCGCCACCACGGACGACGGACGACTATCTGCGTCAACGCGAGAACAAGGACTAGCCGTATGCCTCGTTTCATGATGGTTTTTTGAACATGCCTCGTCATCACAGTGCTCGCTGGCACAGCCGTCGAGGCCGCCGCCCTCGCCAAGGCGGAAAAGGTCGCGCTCAAGCAGGCGATCGTCGCCTGCAAGGCCGAGGCAAAGGGCAAGAAGATCAAGTGGCTGTCACGCCGGACATACGTCAATCAGTGTGTCGTGACGGCGCTCAAGGAACGTCCCAGCGTCAACGTGGCTCGCATGCTCGAGGAGAACCCGGATCTGACGAATATTCCCGTGGAGCGATGGCCGGGCTATTAGGGCGTTGACATCAAGACCTTGCCGCCTTCGCGCAAGGCGTTGCTGCGGGCTACTTCGACGTCGCACGCGCCAGAAAGTCCGTGAGCGCGCGGCGATCCTCGGCCGAGCCGATCCGCTGCTCCGGCATCTTGGTGCCGGGCGTGTAGGCGTTCGGCCCGATCTCGAACAGTTTTGACACGGTCTCCGGCGTCCAGACGATATCCATCGCCTTGAGCGCGTCGGTGAACCGATAGCCCGGCAGCGAGGCAATCTTCCGGCCGAAGAGCCCCGCAAGCGTCGGCCCGGCACGCTGTACCTCATTCTCCGACAATGTATGGCAGGCAACGCAGGCCCTGAACATTTCGGCGCCGTGATCGCCGACATAGGCAGCGAGCGGATCCGCCGGCGTGCCCAGCACGTTCGACCCGATCGCCGCGCCGGTCAGTGCATTCCAGCGCCTGATCTTGCCGTCAGCACCGCCCGTCAGGAGCGTCGCACCATCGGGCAGGAACGCGACCGACCAGACCGGCGCGCCGAGCCCGGCGAGCGTGCGCATCACGCTGCGCGCCTTGCGATCGACGATCGCAACGGTGCCGTCAATTGCCCCCGTGGCGATCAAAGCCCCGTCTTGCGAGATCGCCAGGGCCACGATCGGCCTGGCGCCAGCCATGACCTCGCCGTTCTCCTTGCCATCGGCGGTCATCATGCGCAGCTTCCCGTCTGCCGCGCCGGTGACGATTTCGCCATCAGGCGAGATGGCGACGGCATTCAGCGGCGCCGGCATCACAACGATCTCGGGGCTGCCGCCTGCCAAGGGCCAGATCCGCACCGTCAGATCGTAGCCAACGCTCACCAGCGATTTTCCATCGGGGGCAAAGGCCACACCGTTCACGCTTTGCGAGTGACCTTGCAGAACGCGCGTCCCACCGTCGGACAGGGATGAAATCCGCACGGTGTGGTCCCACGAGGCCGACGCGAGCTTCGATGTATCGGGCGAAACGGCGAGTCCCACAATGGGTCCCGTATGACCTTCGAGAACCTGGTCCGGCTGCAGTCCGCCCGCCGTCCAGATGGCAATCTGGCCGTCCGCACCAGCCGTTGCCATTCGTCCGTCTCCGAGGAAGGCAGCCGCGTTCACCGCACCCGAATGGAAGCGAAGGACCTGCTCGGCCGACTCGGTTGCCAGGGACCATCGGATCGCTGCCGTGTCGAAGCTCCCCGACAAAACCGTCTTACCATCGCTCGAAACGGCGATTGCGCGGACAGGCCCGCCGTGCCCCGCCAATTGCGCCTGCGCGGGCCGCAGTGGAAGAAGCAGCGATGCCGTCAGAAGGGCGGTGGCGAGACGCAAGGTCAAATCCATTGGCCGTCGGAGACACTCACAGCAAAGCACCCACCGTGCCATTTTGCCCGGCCTTTGCACCATGGCCAAATGCCGTCCCGTGACGTCCCGCGCTTCTTGCCGGCGATCGTTCTGTGGAGATCTTCCGTGGCGTGTCCGTGGCCGACTGGCCTGGCCTCTGGGCAAAAGCGCACCCATTTGATCCAGCTCAACGGGGGTAGCTCATATTCGGTTCCAGGTGCGACAAGCGGCGCCTTGATTGGCGATCGACGTGGTCGCAGTCTTGCGAAAGGCGCCTCAGAGAGCGAGGCCGGACATGCAAGTACACCCGAAAGCCTATCTGCAGCTCATCGCGCGGTTGTGGCACTTTCGCGCGTCGCCGCCGCGAAATCGCGATCCCGACAGCCAGGATGCGTCGGCACTGCTCGTCTACATCGCCGTCGTGTTAGCGCTGCTCTTGGCTGTCCTTGAAATCGACATCCACAGCGCGCAGCTTCAATCCCTGGGACTGCTCGGCGATCCCATCGGGATCAACCCGATTTTCATGGGTCCTTGAGACAGCGCCTGCGACAATTGCTGCGCTCGCGACCCGACAGCCGCTTGAGCCGTCAGAGAACATACGAACCGTCCAAGACGTCCAGCTCGACCACGATTGGTTGAGACGCGTCTACTCCTGTGTTCCCCTTGGAAACACAAGAGATCGATCTACGAAATCTTCAACCGGCAGTTTGCCTTGTTGCGCTTGTCTTTGCATCTCTTGCACCGGCATCCCTGCTACCGATGTGCGACTTACCGGTAATGGATGCGATCGCAGCATATTCGTCGCGGCCACGAAAACCGCGAGCACGGCCAAGCCAGAGATCATCAGGAGCTTCACGCGAACCTCCGTGGGTTCTGAGAGAGTCGAAGCTCTGACTAGTGCAAGACTCGAAGTTCCCGTGTGAGATCTCTCACATCTCTCTTTCTCTTGATCATCTCTTGTTCATCGCCGGGGCGGCTGTTCCTCGCTCCAGTCCTCTGGTGCGCCGTGGAAGGACTGCTGACATTTGCGTTCAATGGTCTTTCTTGACCTCTTGATGCACACGTCACGCAGCGGCCATGGCGCCTGATGTGCATGACGACGATGAAGCAAAGCAAGACGCGCAAGTGAAACGCGTCAAGCGCCGCGCAAGACAAGCGATAGGAAAGCGAACGTCTGTCAGAATGAGAATGCGCGACTTGTCAGAATGGAAAACTCTTGACGCGCTAAGCCATTGAAAACATTGGAGCGGGTGAAGGGAATCGAACCCTCGTATTCAGCTTGGAAGGCTGCTGCTCTACCATTGAGCTACACCCGCATCTCGCGTTCCCCTAACACGGCCGCGCGGCGGCCTCAACTGCCCCGGATCGGTCTTTCCCGCCTCGCGAACAGGCTTGTTCCCGGCCGCCCGCCCCACCTCTTAACGACGCGGGTATTTCGCCCTATATTGGAGTCTCCCGAAACCAACGAAAGGAGGTGATCCAGTGTCTTATCTCAAGCGCTGTCACCTCGCTGGGATCGCCCGCTAAGCTTTGAACAAGGCTTGGCATCGGGGCGCTCTCAGCCCTGGACCAGCGAGCACAAAATCGGGCGCGACGGGGCCTCCCCGCCGCGCCTTTTTCGTGGGCGGGCGCCGCTCAGGCGGCCGGCTCGCCCGCAAGCACCTCGCGAATCTTCTGCGACAGCTCCGACTTCCGGTATGGCTTCTGAAGCAGCGCCACGCCGGGATCGAGATGTCCTTCGTGGACGATGGTGTTGTCGGTATAGCCGGAGGTGTAGAGCACTCTCGCCCCCGGCCGCCGGAGCCGGACGGCTTCGGCCAGTTCCCGCCCGTTCATGCCGCCGGGCATGATGATGTCCGTGAACAGCAGATCGAAACTGGCGCCCTGGTCGACCAGCGCGAGGGCGGCTGCGCCGTCGCCGGCCACGAGCGTGCGATAGCCAAGGCTCCCGAGCTGGGCGATGACATAGCCCTGCACCAGCGGATCGTCCTCGACCACGAGTATCGTCTCGTGCCCGCGCGCCGCGGCGGGCGCCTGAGCCGATCCCGTCCTGGTTGCCGCCTCGCCCTCCGATCGCGGCAGGAACAACCGCATCACCGTGCCTTGTCCCTCCTCGCTCTCGATCGCGACGGTGCCGCCGGTCTGGCGGGCAAAGCCGTAGACCATGCTCAGCCCAAGCCCGGTGCCGCGGCCGACCCCCTTGGTGGTGAAGAACGGCTCGAACACGCGCTCGCGGATGTCGGCCGGGATGCCGTGACCTGTATCGGTCACCGCAATCATCACGAAGGCGCCGCGCATGACGTCGCCGTCGCTGCGCACGCCGTCAAGCTCCCGGTTCGCGGTCTCGAGCGTGAGCCTGCCGCCGTCCGGCATCGCGTCACGCGCGTTGACGGCGAGATTGACGATCGCTGAAGAGAGCTGCGACGGATCCGCCATCGCGGACCAGGCGTCGTCCGCGAGCCGGGTCACGATCTCGATATGCTCGCCCAGGATCGGCTTCAGCAGCTTCGCCGTCTCGACCACGAGGGCGTTGACGTCGATCTCGCGCGGCTCCAGCGGCTGGCGGCGCGCGAAGGTCAGCAGCTGCGAGGTGATCTCGGCGCCACGCGCGGCCGCATCGTCGATGAGCTGCGCGATCGCGGCGAACTGGGGCCTGTCCGCAAGCCCTTCCTGGATGATCTCGATGGTGCCGGTGATGACGGTGAGCACGTTGTTGAAGTCGTGCGCGACGCCGCCGGTGAGCTGGCCGATCGCGTCCATCTTCTGGGATTGGCGAAGCCGCTCCTCGGTCTCGTGCTGCTCGGTGAGGTCGGTGGCGGAGCCGCGATAACCCATGAAGCGTCCGTCGGCCGCGAATACCGGCTGGCCGTTGACGCTGAAATGGCGCACGCGTCCGGTCATATCGCGGCCGCGATACTCGAACTTCCGGAACGGCTCGTGGCGATCCAGCACCGCCATGTGCGCGCGCCATTTCTCCGGCTCGGCGTCGTGGTCGAAGGCGGCATCGGTGCGGCGCTTGCCGATCAGCGCCTTATGGTCCATGCCGAAGGCACCTGCGCGGTCGGATATGTAGGTGAACCGATGATCCGGCCCGGTCTCCCAGAACCAGTCGGACGCGGTCTCGGCATAGTCGCGGAAGCGCTGCTCGCTCGCGCGCGCGTCGCCTTCGGCGCGCTGGCGGATTTTCAGGTCGCGCTCGAGATTCGTATTGGCCTCACGCAGCTCGCCATAGGCCCGCTCGAGATTGGCGCACATGGCGTTGAAGGCGTCGATCACCTTGTCCAGTTCGTCCGCATCGTAGGGCGGCCGGCGCTCCAGGTGCAAAGGCGGCGGCGGCCGCACCAGGCTGTACTTGCTGACGAAGTCGGCGATGGCAACAAGGTGCCGCGTCACCAGGAGATGGAACATGTAGATGATGAACAGCGAGACGAGGAACGTCTTCGCCGCCTGGCTTGCCAGGATGATCAGGGCACGGTGCAGCAATTGCTGATAGACCTCGCTCAGCGTCGCCTCGACATGGAGCACGCCGATCGGGCGCGCGGCCCCCTGCACGGAGTAGTTCAGCGGGTAATCGCGCGTCACGATCGAACGGGTGTTCGGCTCGCCGACCGCGACACGGACCGGATTGGGGCGATCAGCGATCTCGCGCACCTCGGCGGCGCGGATGTCGGGCAGCCGCAGGATGCCGTCGAGCTGGAGCTTGAGCTGGTTCTGGTCGAGATTCCACAGGCTTTCGCCGAGGCTGCCGGTGGTGCTCCGGCCGATCTCGTCGAGCCGCGTCTCGATGACGCCGACCTCGCGGTCATAGTCGAGATAGAGCTGAAGCGCGGTCAGCATCAGCGTGACGATTGAGGAGAACAGCAGCACGGCGGCCAGGAGGCGCGGCCCGACGCCGCTGCGCGACCAGTTGAAAATCCGCGACAGCAACGCTCCGATCATCGCCGGCGCAAACGCGGCGCCGATCCCGCTCAAATCCTGCTTCGCGGCCGCCGGGGCAACGGCGCGGCCGCGCTTGGAATCCTCGTCGCCTGCGTTGCCCATGCACCACGTCCCCGGAATGGCGGCATCCTGCTCCGGCCGGCAGCGGTCGCGAGCAATTCGATCGTTGAGACTTTCCCCTCCACGCGATGCGCGTGGCGATTCCTGTCGGCCCATGGGCGGCTTGAGGTCGGCGGGGTCATATCTTGCGCCCAGCAGCAGGATTCCGGCGCAAACTATCACTTCGCGTGCTAGAATAACATCGGTTAAAGTCCGGAGTCGCCTGCATGGCGGCGAGTGATGGCCGTTGCGGCTGGCGCGCAGGCGCGCGCCACTCCCGGTAGATCGCGCGGGCCTCCGAATCCAGTGGTAGCAAGGCACGACCAAGGAGACGCGTGATGTGGCGGATGGCCATCGCCTGCCTGTCGTTGCTCGCAGCCGGTCCAACGCAGGCGCAGGAGCTGATCCGGCTGGCGCGCATCGCGGACATCCCCGATCAATATGTCGGCGGCGAGATGCTGCGGGCCGTCTACGCCAAGCTCAGCATCAGGCTCGAATTCGAGGACGTCCCCGGCAAGCGGGCACTCGCGCTGTCGAGCGCCGGCGAGGTCGACGGCGAAATCCAGCGGATCGGAACGCTCTCGCGCGACTACCCGACGCTGATCCAGGTCACGCCGGCGATCAACTACATCGAGCCCACGGTGTTCACGACGAAACTGCGTTTCGACGTCGCCGGCTGGAATTCGATCAGGGACTACAACATCGGCATCGTCCGCGGCGTCGGCTCATCGGAGGCCGGCACCCGCGACATGGCCCGTGTCACGGCGACCACCAGCCTCGAGAACATGATCCAGATGCTCGATGCCGACCGTTTCGACGTGATGGTCACCGACCTCTTCAGTGGACTCGTCGCGGTGAGGAAGCTCAATCTCCAGGCCAGGATCTACCCGCTCTCCCCGCCGCTCGAGCGCATCCACATCTACCACTACCTGCACGAACGTCATCGCGATCTGGTGCCGAAGGTCGGCAAGGTGATCGCGCAGATGGAGGCGAGCGGTGAGCTCGCGGCGCTGCGTGAGGCCCTCGTCAAGCAGGTCCTGAGCGCGCCGTAACAGCGCCGCTCAGGTCTCGCGAAGCCGTTCGCGTAACGCCACAGCAGCGATCAGCACGCCAACACACCAGGCCAAGACCGCCCGGTGAGGCTCCTCGCCAAGCAGCACTGTGAAGATGCTCGCGAGCAGGCATGGCGCGATCGCCTTGCTGCTCCGGCTCGCCAGCGAGACCAGGAACGGCAGCGCGGCAACCGATATTTGCAGGACACCCATCAGCGGAGACCGGTCTCGCCCAAAGCTTCAGAAAAGGCTTCAGAAGCCACAGACATTGACCGCGCGCGGGCGTTTGCCGCGGCGGCTCTCCACGATGCGTTCGCCGCCGTTCTCGGCCGAGCTGCCGTAATAGCGGTGATGACCGCTCTGGTCGTGCAAATCGGCGGGCTCCGATTGTGCCGCCCGCCGTGCGTCGCAGATGATCTTGATGGTGTGACCCGACATTGCCGCCTCCGATGGCCTTCCGTGTTCTTGTGGCCATCAGTCGCCTCGGCTTTGGGCAGCGTTCACACCGCAAGGCGGTAATCGGGTTTCAGGACGGTTTCGTCGAGGCCTGCACGACGCAATATTTTGCGCTCGGGGATTGTCGGCGCGGGCCGTCGTGATACGTCCTTTGGACCCGCGCAGCAAAAAAACGAGGTGACGATGCTCTACGCCATCCTGGCCTATCACGTGGAAGACGAGATCTTGTCCTGGACTCCGGAGGAGGACGCCGCGGTCGTGGCCAAGGTCATCGAGGTTCAGGCGCCCCTCAGGGCAAGCGGACACCTTGGGCCGGCCGCCCGTCTGGACGAGACCCGTAAGGCCCGCACCTTGCGCGGCCCCGGCGCGGGCGTGGTGATGGACGGCCCGTTTGCCGAGACCAAGGAGCAGCTTCTGGGCTTCCACCTCGTGGAATACGACACGGATGACGAGGCGATCGCGGCGGCACGGAAGCTGCGTCAGGTCAATCCGAGTGCGGTCTACGAAATCCGCCCGGTCAAGCTTTATGTGCCGGCCGACGGGTTCGGCGCGACATAAGGGAAGCGACCACCTTACGCATCCGGTTCGGTTTGCGCACTGTAGAAGCGCTGGATCAGCAGGCCGCCGAAGGCGATGAACCACACGAAGGGTGCGACGTGCGGCGCAAACGCCGCCACGATCGTGCCCGGGATGAACACGAGCAGCGGAAACAGCGATGCCATGATCTCATGGCGCCAGCCGCCCAGGATCGTCCACCACAGCCAGGCATTGAGGCCGGCGATCGCGGTTAGGTGCAAGCCGTAGAGCACGGCAACGGCGCTGCTCATGGCGTAGTTGGTATAGAGGCCGTTGGTCACCGGCAGCAGCACGATCGAGAGCAGGAAGAACAGGTTGAGGATCACCGCGCCGCGACTGCCCACCGGCTGGCGCGCCAGCCGCCGGTGATGGCTGATCCAGAACACCCCGGCGATGATGAAGCTGAGTGCAAAGCCGGCAAGCTTGCCGGAATAGACATGGGCGAGATCGCTCCAGCCGGGCGCGCCGGCGAACACCGCGGCCTTGGGCAGATCGTAGGCCAGGAGCGTCATGGCGACGCCGAAAATTGTGTTGCTGAGCGACTCCAGCCGCCGCATCTCGAACTGGTCGGGCCTGAGCTCAGTCATGCCGGGCGCGCTCTTCTCGGGCTGGAACCTTGGGCCGTCTTTTCCCTAGGTGTTAAATAAGGTTCCGTCCAGCCGCATTGCGATTCGCGAGCAGATCGCCGAATCTCACGGTTTCACCGGGGCGATTCGTGGCAACTATCTGGACACGCTCAATGCGGAGCAGCGCCGCGCCGTCGAGCATGGCGTGGCCGATGGCGCGACCGTCGGCGCCCCCCTGCTCGTCATCGCCGGTGCCGGCTCCGGCAAGACCAACACGCTCGCCCATCGCGTCGCCCATCTGATCGTTGCGGGTGCCGATCCGCGCCGCATCCTGTTGATGACATTCTCGCGCCGCGCCGCGGCCGAGATGGCCGGCCGCGTCGAGCGGATCGCCCGAAAGGTGCTCGGGGAGAACAACGCGGCGATCATGCGCGATGCGCTGACCTGGGCCGGCACGTTCCATGTCGGCGCGCGCCTGCTGCGCGAATATGCCGAGCGGATCGGCGTCGATCCCGCCTTCACTATCCACGACCGCGAGGATTCCGCCGACCTGATGAATTTGGTTCGGCACGAGCGCGGCCTGTCCAAGACCGAGAGCCGCTTTCCAGCCAAGGGCACGTGCCTGTCGATCTACTCCCGCTGCGTCAACGCCGAGATGGAGATCGAGAAGGTGCTGGGACAGCACTATCCCTGGTGCGTGGGCTGGGCCGCCGAGCTGAAGGGCCTGTTCGCGGCTTACGTCGAGGCCAAGCAGGCCCAGCACGTGCTCGATTACGACGACCTCCTGCTCTACTGGTCGCAGATGATGAGCGACGCGCTGATCGCCGAAGAGATCGGCCGCTTCGATCACGTGCTGGTCGACGAATATCAGGACACCAACCGCCTGCAATCCTCGATCCTGCTGGCGCTGAAGCCCGACGGACGCGGCCTCACCGTGGTCGGCGACGACGCGCAGTCGATCTACTCGTTCCGCGCCGCCACCGTGCGCAACATCCTGGAGTTTCCGCAAAGCTTTTCGCCCCGCGCCGAGATGATCACGCTCGACCGCAACTACCGCTCGACGCAAGCCGTGCTCGCGGCGGCCAACGGTGTCATTGGCCTCGCACGCGAGCGCTTCACCAAGAACCTCTGGACCGACCGCACCTCCGCGCAAAAGCCGCAGCTCGTCACCGTGCACGACGAGGCTGATCAAGCGCGCTACATCGTCGAAGCGGTGCTGGCCAACCGCGAGCAAGGCGCGCTTTTGAAGCACCAGGCGGTGCTGTTCCGGACGTCCTCGCATTCGGGGCCGCTGGAAATCGAGCTGACCCGCCGCAACATCCCGTTCGTAAAGTTCGGCGGGCTGAAGTTTCTCGACGCCGCGCACGTCAAGGATGTGCTGGCGATGCTGCGCTTCGCCGAAAACCCGCGCGACCGCGTTGCGGGCTTCCGCATCCTGCATCTGTTGCCCGGCATCGGCCCCGCGACCGCGCAGCGCGTGCTCGACCAGATGGCGGAGAGCGCCGATCCGCTTGCTGCACTCGGCAAGCTCCCGGTGCCGCCGCGCACCGGCGCGGACTGGACCGACTTCGTCCGCACGACCCAGAATCTGCGCTATTCGGAATGGCCGGCGGATCTCGAGCGCGTGCGGCTCTGGTACGAGCCGCATCTCGACCGCATCCACGAGGAGTCCGAGACGCGTCGCGCCGATCTGATGCAGCTCGAGCAGATCGCGAGCGGCTACGCCTCGCGCGAAAAGTTTTTGACCGAGCTCACGCTCGATCCGCCGGACGCGACCAGCGACAAATCCGGGCCACCGCTCCGCGACGAGGACTATCTGATCCTCTCCACCATCCATTCCGCCAAGGGCCAGGAATGGAAGTCGGTATTCGTGCTCAACGTCGTCGACGGCTGCATGCCCTCCGATCTCGGTGCCGGCACCAGCGCCGAGCTCGAGGAGGAACGCCGCCTGCTCTATGTCGCGATGACGCGCGCCAAAGACGATCTCCATCTCGTCGTGCCGCAGCGCTTCTTCACCCACGGCCAGGCCGCCAAGGGCGACCGCCACGTCTACGCCTCGCGCACCCGCTTCATCCCGGAGCAGCTGGTCTATCTGTTCGAGCGCACCGCCTGGCCCAAAGCCGCCGCCGGCGGAGCCCGTACCGCGGCGCAAGGGCCGAAGATCGACATCGGCGCGCGCATGCGCGGGATGTGGCGGTAAGGCCGACTACGCGTTCAGCCTGTCGAACTGGACCTTGCCGGCCTTCAGCACCAGCGGAATGTGCTCACCCTGGCCGAGCAGGCAGGCGACATCGCGCAGCGGGTTGCCGTCGACCACCAGCAGGTCCGCGATGGCCTCGGGTGCGATCCGGCCGAGCTTGCCCTCCATGCCGAGCACCTCGGCACCAATCACCGTGGCGCTGGCGATGACGGCGCGCGGGCCGAGAATCTCGGCGCGGATGCGGAATTCATCGCTCTGGAGACGCTGGGACGGCCCGAGCAAATCGCTGCCAAACCCCATCTTCACGCCGGCATCGCGATAGATCGCGAGCGACCGGAGACCCGCGTCGCGGACATCGGCGATTTTGGCGACGCTCTCCGGCGGCAGGCCATATTGGGCGCCCTCGTTGGCCAGCGCCTCATAGGTGACGAGCGTCGGCACCACATAGGCGCCCTTCTCGGCCATCAGGCGCGCGGTCGGCTCATCGACGAGATTGCCGTGCTCGATGGTGCGCACGCCGCAGCGAACCGCGCGCGCGATGGCGGCCGCGGTGTAGGCGTGGGCCAGCACATAGGTCTGGCGCCCGCGCGCTTCCTCCACGATGGCGCGGATCTCGTCCTCGGAGTAGCCGAAGGCGCCGACCGGATCGGTCGGCGAGGCAACGCCGCCGGAGGCCATGATCTTGATCTGGTCGGCGCCCATCTGGAGCTCCTCGCGCGCGGCCCTGCGCACGCCGTCGACGCCGTCGGCGACGCGCGCCAGTGCGCCGACCCGCACGCAGCACGGACATGGTGCGTCACTCGCCAGATAATCCGAGCGCGCCCGCATGTCGCCGTGGCCGCCGGTCTGGCTGAGCGCGCGGCCGGAGACGAACAGCCGCGGGCCGTCAGTGAGGCCGGTCTCGATCGCCTGCTTCAGCGCATGGCCGGCGCCGCCGGCATCGCGGACGGTGGTGAAGCCACGCCGCAGCATGCCGCGCAGCAGCAGCGTCGAGCGCAGCGTCACCAGCACGTTGGGCATGTGCACCTGCTGCGCCAGATTGAGCTCGACCGCCACCGCGTGCACATGCAGGTCGATCAGGCCGGGCATCAGCGTCTTGCCCTTCAGATCGATGGTGCGGTCGGCGGTGACCTGGAGCGGCCGGTCCGAGACCTCCTTGATCAAATTGTCTTCGACCAGCACGTGATGTCCGTCCATCAGGTCCGCCTGGAGCGGATCGAGCAGAGCGGCGTTCTTGAAGAGGATGCGGGGCATCGCGGGCGTCCTGTCAGAAGTGGGCCGGCGCAAGCAATGCCGGCAATGTGAGCTGAGCAAAGGGAAGGCACGCGGCGACATCATCCTCGCCGTACCAGCCCGCCTCATGAAGCAGATTGAGCGAGCCGAGCGTACGTCCGCGCCAGCGCACAGGCATGTTGAGCACGCTCTCGCAGCCGAGCGAGGCGATCAACTCGTGGTCGGAGAACACCATGCGCAGATCGGCCTGGGTCCGGCCGATATAGGCCTCGCCGCGATCGAGAACGGCCTCGGTCCAGGGGCCCGGCGCGAGGCGCTTGCGTCCTCCGGTCGGATATGGGCCGGGGAGATTGGAATAGATCCGCGCCGCTTCACCGCTGTCGCCGTCATAGGTCAGGATCGTGAACAGCTTGTGCCCGATCGCCGACTTCACGGCTTCGTCCAGCGCCGCGAACAGCGCATCCGGCTGATCGACCCTGCCCTGCGCCGCCGCGACGGCACAGAGCAACGGATCGGCCTGGCGTTTGGTCGGCGTCATGCAACTTCACCCGCCGCGATCTCTTCCAGCGAACGGCCGCGCGTCGGCACGCCCATCAGCACGACGGTCACCGCCCCGAGCAGCAGCACGGTGGTGGTGACGCCGAACACGCCGGCGAAGCCGAAATTGGGATAGAGATAGCCGACCAGGATCGGCGAGACGATCGCGCCGATGCGGCCGATCGCAGAGGCAAGCCCGGCACCGGTGGTCCTGACCGGCGTCGGGAACACCTCAGCGGTATAGGCATAGACGCCCGCATAGGTGCCGTTCATGAACAGGGACAGGAAGATTCCCGCCGCCATGATCTGCTGGTCGCTCTGCGCGAAGGCGAGCCCGAGCGCGCTGGCGCCGCCGAGCACCATGTAGGTCGCGATCGTCGCCTGCCGGCCGATACGCTCGTTGAAATACGCGGCGCTGAAATAACCGGGGATCTGCGCGCAATAGATCGCGATCGAATAGGCGAAGCTCTTGGTGATGCTCATGCCGTTCTGAACCAGCAGGCCGGGGATCCAGACGAAGAAGGAATAATAGCTGAAGGTGATCGCCAGCCACATGATCCAGGTCATGATGGTGATGCGCGCCTGCCGGCCTGCGAGGAGCGCGGCGAAATTGGCGAGCAGCGTTCCGGTCGCGCCCTGCGGCGCGACGGCTTCGACGACCGGCTGCGGCAGGACATGGCCCTGGCGCGCAAAGCCCGCCTCGATCGTGTCCAGCAAGGCTTCGGCTTCCTTCTCCCTGCCGCGGCTTTCGAGCCAGCGCGGCGATTCGGGCAAGGCCCTGCGCCACCACAACAGCATGACGACCGGCACCGCGGTGATGACCAGCACGATGCGCCAGCCGTTCTCATAGGCGGGCACGATGAAGTAGCCGAGCAGCGCCGCCGCAACGAAGCCGAAGGAGAAGAAGCCGGCCAGTGCGCCGGTGAAGCTGCCGCGGTAGCGCCGCGCGACGAACTCCGCGAGATAGGGCGCGATGATCGCGCTCTCCGCGCCGGTGCCCATGCCTGCGACGACGCGGGCGGCAAAGAAGGACGGCCATGTATCGACCATCGCGCTCACGATGGACGCCGCGCAATACAGCGCAAGCGCGGACATCATCACGGCGCGGCGGCCGATCAGGTCACCCAGCGTGCCCGCCAGCAACGCGCCGAACAGGAAGCCGATATAGGTGCTGCTGCCGAGCACGCCGATCTGCACGCTCGACAGATTCCACGCGGTACGCAGCACCGGCAGGATGAAGGCCAGCACCGCCGCATCCATCGCGTCGAACATGTAGCCGAGCCCGCCCATCAGCAGCAGATGCGTGTGGAAGCGTGCGAACGGAAGGCGCTCGATGCGCGCCGATATCATCGACATGAAAGTCCCCTCAGTCTGGCGGCCCGGCGCTCCGCGTGTCCCTGGGGGGAACCATAGACAAGGAGATATTATCGTCATAATTTATAATCATGATCTAATATATCACCATGGTGAATGTTCGTGTCGTTCCGTGCACTCGACCTCAACCTCCTGAAAGTCTTCGAGGCGCTGATGACCGAGGGCAGCGTCACGCGCGCGGCGAGCGCGCTGACGATGACCCAGCCCGCGGTCAGCAACGCGCTGGCGCGGCTGCGCGACGCGCTCGGCGATCCCCTATTCGTGAGATCCGGCACCGGCATCCGTCCCACCCAGCGCGCCGTGGTGCTGTGGGAGCCGATCGGCGAAGCGCTGGAAAGCGTGCGTGGTGCGCTCGATGAGCAGGTGTTCGATCCCGGCCGCGCGCAGACCGAGTTCAGCCTGTCGATGTCGGACTACGTCTCCTCGCTCGTGATGCCGGACCTCCTCGGCCATCTCGGCAAGGTCGCGCCCAAGGCGCGGGTCCATACCGTCCCCAACACCATCCTGGAGATCGCCGACCAGCTCGAGGACAACAGGGTCGACTGCGTCATGAGCGTCTATGTCAACGAGGCGCAACAACCGGCCGCCATTCGCTCGCGCTCGCTGTGGACCGTCGACTATGCCTGCTTCATGCGGCGCGGCCATCCGCTCGCGGGCATGAAGCGGCTCAGCACGCGCACTTTCCTCAACGCGGGCCACGTCGATGTGAGCCTCGCGGGCAAGACCATGCCGTCCTACGACCTCTTTCTCGCCTCGCGCGGGCTGTCACGCAACCTGGTCGCGACCGTCAATCACTACAGCGCCGCCTACGAGGTCGTGCGCCAGTCCGACCTGATCGCCGTGCTGCCGAGCGACCTGCGTTCGCAATCAAGGCATGCGCCGTTGCTGCACGCCATGCCGCTTCCGCTTCAGGCGCCGCCGCGCATCGTCAGCCTGTTCTGGCACCAGCGCAACGACACCGTGCCGGCGCAGCGCTGGCTGCGCGAGACCCTGGTCGAGATGTTCGCCAGATCCGATTGAACCCGCCGGCGTGATGCAAAACCGGAAACCGTGCCTTTCCCGGAGCGGCATTGCCGAAGCGGCCTCCGCGCCCTAGCTGCACGGCGAGCCATTTCCTCCCACATGACGGGCGCCGCCCGCGTCCTGCAGAGACCCGATCGATGACCGCATCGCTTCAATTCGGACTGGATACCTTTGGCGACGTCACCAGGGACGCCGACGGCGCCATGCTTTCCCATGCGCGGGTGATCCGCAACGTCGTCGATGAGGCGGTGCTGGCCGACGAGCTCGGCCTCGACTTCATCGGGCTCGGCGAACATCACCGCGCCGATTTCGCGATCTCCTCGCCCGAGACCGTGCTCGCCGCGATCGCATCGCGCACCAGGCGCATCCATCTCGGCTCTGCCGTGACGGTGCTGAGCTCGGACGATCCGATCCGCGTCTTCCAGCGCTTTGCCACGCTCGATGCGCTCTCCAACGGGCGCGCCGAGGTGATCCTCGGCCGCGGCTCGTTCACGGAATCCTTTCCGCTGTTCGGCTTCGACCTGCGTTCTTACGAAGCGCTGTTCGAGGAGAAGCTCGATCTGTTCGCGGCGCTGCTGTCGCAGAAGCCGGTGACATGGCACGGCAAGCTGCGCCCGCCACTGAAGGATCAGCTGGTCTATCCCCCCGTCGAGAACGGCCAGCTCAAAACCTGGATCGGTGTCGGCGGCAGCCCGCAATCGGTGGTGCGCGCGGCGCATTACGACCTGCCTTTGATGCTCGCGATCATCGGCGGCGATCCCGCGCGCTTTGCGCCTTACGTCGATCTCTATCACCGCGCCTTCAAGGAATTCGGCCGCCCGGCCCAGCCGATCGGCGTGCACTCGCCCGGCTATGTCGCGGAAACGGATGGAGAGGCGCGCGAGGAGCTCTGGCCCGACTACAAGGCCATGCGCGATCGCATCGGCAAGGAACGCGGCTGGCCGCCGATGGGCCGCGACGAGTTCGTGAACGAAGCCGAGCACGGCTCGCTCTATGTCGGCTCGCCGGAAACCGTGGCGCGCAAGATCGCGGCGACCGCGAAGGCGCTCGGGATTTCACGGTTTCAGTTGAAATATTCGGCCGGCCCCCTGCCGCACGAGAAGCTGATGAAGAGTATCGAGCTTTATGGGCGCAAGGTGGTGCCGATGGTGCGGGAGATGATGGGGTGACTTACGCTCCGAGGCAGTCCGCCTACGCCCTCCGGGCTACGGCGTGACAGCCTTCGCTAGCTTCGCGTGACGATGATTGGGGCTGGCTTGCCCAGCCGTAGCTCGCGAAGCGAGCGAAGGCTGGTGGGGGAGGCAGGACTCGAACCTGCGAAGCCATGAGGCGGCTGATTTACAGTCAGCTCCCTTTGCCACTCGGGACACTCCCCCGCTCGACGGCAGCACAATCGGGCCGGACCTTGCCGGCGGACCGAAGACGGCCATGGAACGTGAAGGCCGCGACAGCCCGGATGGGGGCGCGACCGGGCGCGTTTATGGGCGAAGCGGTGGGGCAAAGTCAACCGAGGCGAACAGCTAAAATCGCCCTCGGAGGCGCTCAAATTGCCATATTCCGGGACCCGTGACACAAGCGAGCCCATGAAGGATCGAAAATTCACCTCCAAGGGCTCCCGCGGCGGGGCTAAGCCCTTCAACAGGCCCGGGAAATCGGCCGGCCGGCCGGCCTGGCGCGACCGTGATTCGGCATCCGACGGGCCGGTCATCCTCTATGGCTGGCACAGCGTCACCATGGCGCTGCAAAACCCGGCGCGGCGGATCCGCAAGCTGACGCTGACCGAGAACGCCGCAAGGCGCCTCGCCGAAGAGAATATCGAGACCCGCGTCACGCCCGAGATCGTCCGGCCCCAGGAGATCGACCGCCTGCTGTCGCCCGACGCCGTGCATCAGGGCCTGCTCGCCGAGGCCGATCCCCTGCTCTCACCCGACATCGAGACCTTGACGCCGGAGGGCATGGTGCTGGTGCTCGACCAGATCACCGATCCGCACAATGTCGGCGCCATCCTGCGCTCCGCCGCGGCCTTCGCGGTGAAGGCGATCGTCACCACCGCGCGCCACAGCCCGGAAGCGACCGGCGTGCTCGCGAAAGCCGCCTCCGGCGCGCTCGAGCTGGTGCCCGTCGTGACGGTGCAAAACCTCGCCCGCGCGCTGACCGCGCTGAACGAGCGCGGCTTCCAGACCGTCGGGCTCGACAGCGAAGGCAGCGAGGACCTCTCAAACGTCGCACTGCGCGAACCGCTGGCGCTCGTGCTCGGCGCGGAAGGAAAAGGCCTGCGGCAATTGACGCGCGAGACCTGCAGCGTCGTGGCGCGGCTCGACATGCCCGGCGAGATCAAGAGCCTCAACGTCTCCAACGCAGCCGCGCTCTCGCTCTATGTCGGCGCGAGCCGGCTCGGGCTGATGAAGCGGTAGCTGCGGCCGCGGACGCAACTACGCTCCCTCGCCCCGCAAGCGAAGAGACACAAACAAGAAACGCCCGTCCGCATGACGCGGACGGGCGCTTCGAAAAACTCAACCGATCGAGTGATCAGTAGTAGCGGCGCAGCACGCGGTGGCCGCAATAGTACGGCGCGGGCGCGTGGCGATGGGCGTAACCATAGCGCGGGCCGTAGCCGTAGTGCACGCGCGGCAGATAGCCGTAGCGCGGGCCATAGCCGTAGCGATACGGACGGTAGTACGGGCGGTGATAGGGATAGGCGGCGGCGCGATAGCCATAACCATAGTTGGCGGGGGCGACGACCGCGTCCTCACGATAGGTCGGATACGGCGCGAAGGCGCCCGGGCCGGTGTAGGTCGGGCCCTGGTTGACGTAGTAATACTGCGTGGTCGGCTCGGCGAGACGCTCATAGGCGCCATAGCCATAGCCGTAACCACCGCAACCGGTGTTGCAGCCGGAATAGACGGGCGCAACCGGCTGGCACGGATTGAAGCCGCAAGCCGCGGCCGGCGCGGCCCCGACGAACATCACGGCAGCCGCCGCGACCAGTCCCGAAATCATCTGACGCATTACTCTCTCCTGTTGATTTCCGTATCTCGGATTTTTGACGTTTCTTAACCCGGCGGCTTGCCGGGCACCTCGGCACGCGGCCGGGGCCGACGATGCTGCGGATTCACATTGATCTCCGGCGCCAGGATCACCGGCGGCGGATCGGCGGGCACGTCCATCTGCGGCGGCAGCGGCGCCGATTGCGCGCCCCAGCTCTGGTGGTAGCTCTCGGCCGGCTTCGGCAATCTGCGGTTCGCGGGCGGCTCGACCTCGAGCCGGCCGTAGCCGGGCCGCAGGCCCAGTGTCGGATAATAATGGCCGACGTCGTCGGGCTGCCGCTCGGCGATATAGCGTCCGCCATAGATCGTCGGCTGCACCTGGACGTTCTTGCCGAGGCCCCAGACACCTTCGACGACGCTATAGGACGCGTCGATGCCATTGATGATGATCGGCACGCCGGGGCGGCCGGGCACGACGATATCGAAGCCGCCGCCGGCAAACGCCGTCGCGGGCAGTCCGATCAGAAAGGCTGCGAGCGCCAGAGCGCGCATGGTGGGATCCCGGTTGTCTGGAACACAACCTAACCGATCGCGGCACAGAGAGGGTTAAGGCCGGCTCACCAAATGCCGGTAAGCCTAACGCGCAAGGGGCGCGGGCCGCTCAAATGCCGCAAGCTGCGCTAGCGAAGCGTTAACGCGGCGCAAGCTCGCCGCACGTGCCGGAGCGCGCAAGGTTGCGTGGCACAAACTGCACATCCTGGGCGGGCTCACGTCGATGTGACCCCGCGTGCGAGAATCCGCGGAACGACTACCAGATGCCGCACTTAGCACAGGTCTCAACAACATGGAGAAAATGCCATGACGAGCCTGAAGCTTCTTGGCTTGGCCGCGATCGTCGCGTCCACGCTGGCAACACCGGCCTTCGCGCAAGCGACAGTCGACAATTCGGGCCGCTGCACGGGGCTCTTCCAGGATCCCAATTGCCAGAATCTCGGTCCCGGCAATGCGACCGCCGACCGCGCCTATCGCCGCCGGCACATGGCCCGCGGCCAAGTGAATCCGAATGATGGAACACAATCGGGCTTCTGGCCGCTCGATACCGCGGGCGCGGTGGCTGGTGCGGCAGTCGGCACCGCCGCAACGATTGCGGCTGCACCGTTCCAGGGCTGGGGCAATTCCTACGCGCGCTATGACAGCGGCGGCCCCGCCTGGTACGGCAACTGGGACGCCTACGCAGCCCGCAACGGCATCGTGTGCAGACCCGGCACATGGTTCAAGGGCGAAGACGGACGGCGGCACCTCTGCCAGTAAGGCCCCGGCCATCAGGCTGAAAGCTTGCAGGCGGCCCGACGGGCCGCCTGTTTCTTGCCGGCGAAACGCCACTGCCAGGTTCTGGCACTTTCCGACCAAGTCTGATATTGCGACGCCCGAGCGGGCGGACAACTCCGGCACATGCCGAGCCCTGCCCCGCGTCGCCGGCTTAGCTCAGCGGTAGAGCAGCGGTTTTGTAAACCGAAGGTCGGGGGTTCAATCCCCTCAGCCGGCACCAGCGCTCGAGGCGGGAGCACTCAGTCCGAATTCTTCTGCGCGCTGCTCTGCTGGAAATGCTGGGCGCCGGTGATTTCCACCCAGGCATGTTTCGACTGCTCGAAAACCGATCTGATCGGTGCCGGATAGTTTGGATCCGCGATGGCGCCAACGGCGACGCCGATCATCGCAGGCAGATTGTCGGGTTTCCACCAGACCGTTGAACCGCAGTCGGGACAAAAATAGTTGCGGACCTTGCCGCCGCTTGCGGCTGTGCGGACGTATTCCTTCGACGCGCCTGAGATCGTGACGGCCTCTGCCGGATAGAAGGCACCGACACCGAACGGCGCGCCTGTTCGCCGCTGGCAGTCAATGCAATGGCAGGCAGCGACGAGGCTTGATGGCCCCGGAAGCGACAGCGCAAGAGCGCCGCAATTACATCGGGCGTCGATCATCGAAATTCCTTCCTCTGGGTTGGCCGGCGGGTGCTGCGGCCCGGATGGAGTGGAGCGCAATACGGGACGGTGTTCCCGCATTCCGCTGCTTGGAGCGCGCTACGAAAGAGCTGTGCCCGTGTTTGAGATGCGAGTTGGATTGACCATGACTTCTCATCTTGCTCCGTCACTGCGAGCGCAGCGAGGCAATCCAGACTGTCATCGCGGAAAGACTTTGCGGTTGCTTCGCTACGCTCGCGATGACGAGTTGGTGGAGCGATGCACCTATGCTCGCCCTCACTCCTTCCCGACCTCGAACGCCAGCAGCACGTTGCCGGCCACGCCGCTCCACTGGCCGTAGCCGGAATTGGTGTAGAGCATGCCGCCGGCGATGACCGGCCCGGGGCCGTCGATCGCGCCGCCATGGGCGGGGACGCCGTTCACGGCCGTATAGTCTCGCGCGGTATCGAACTCCCACAGCAGCTTGCCATCGGCTGTGGCGTAGGCGCGCAGGACGCCGCTGACGCCGCCGGAGAACACGACGCCGGGGATCAGGCTGACCGCCGCCGACAGCGCGGGGCTGCATTGGAGGCGATCGCCGCAGGCGACGGGAGGCACTTCCATCGCAATCTTCCCGCTGGCGAGATCGAGACCGAACAGGCCTCCACCTTGGGTGGAATCCAGCCGCCGCGTGCCATCGTGCAGGAAACGCACGTCGGAGTTCGCGACGTAGATGCGGTCCTGATCGGCGGCCGAGCCCCATTCGCTGCCGCCGAGCGCACCGCCCTTCCCGATCCGCGTCTGCCACAGGATCTTGCCGCCATCATCCGGGTCGAGCGCATGCACGACACCGGACTTCTGCGCGATGGCAAGAACACGCCTGCCGTCGCGCAAGGTCACGAGGATCGGCGACTGGCCGAAATCGTGATCGGGGCCGTGCTCGTCAGGACAATTGGTCCTGTCCGCGCCGTAGCATGCCACGATGAAGGCGTCCTTCGGGGTCGCCTGCTGCTTCCAGAGCAGCTTTCCGGTCGCAAGCTCGAACGCGAGGATCGCATCGGCGGTTGCGGCCGGCGGATTCGAATAGGAATTGCTGGTCGCGACGTAGACGGCGTTGCGCTTCGGATCGACCGTCGGTGCCGACCACACCGCGGCGCCGGACGGGCCGAACAGCTGCGTGCCTTTCGTATTCTTGCCGGTCGGATGCGGCACTTCCGGGATCGTGTAGGCCTGCCACACCGGCTTGCCGGTCACAGCCTCCAGCGCCACCACGCTGCCGCGGAAAGTGCAGCATTCGTAACTGGCTTGCGAGCCGGCGGCCTCCTCGAGCGAGGACACCGGGACGTAGAGCACGCCGGAGTGCAGCGTCGGCGCGCCTGTGATGCGCGCGGCCGGATGCTCCTCGACCTTCGTTTTCCAGATCAGTGCACCGGTCAGCGCGTTCACGGCATAGGCATTGGCGCGCAAGTCACCGAAGAAGATCACGAACTGATCGGTGCCGGGAAGCGGCGCGAAGCTGATCGCTGCGCGCACCGCGGCATCGGTCGCGAATGTCCACAGCGTGCAGCCGCTTCGCGCATCGAGCGCGTGCACCTTGCGGTCGGTGCCGCCGATGAACAGCAGGCCGCCCATGATCGTCGGCGGCGCAAAGGACACCGAGGCGCCGGGAAAGGCGTAAGCCCATTTCAGCCGCAGGCGCGGCACCTCTTCCGCGGTCAGCCCCGCCATGTCGGCCGGCTGGAAGCGGCTGTTGCCAGCGTCGACGCCCCACCCGTTCCAGCGTGGACCGTCAAGCGGCTCTGGAAAGCCACGGACCTGCTGCGTGCAGCGTCCTTCTGCGTCGGCTGCGACGCCGCCGGTCGCAGTCTTGCCAGTGACGAAGGAAGCAATCGCGCGGCGTTCCTCGTCGCTGCGCTCCTTCGCCATCGCGGCCATGCTGCCGGTGGTCAGTGTCCCCAGCACATGATCGAACGACATTCCCTGCATGGCGCTACGGCCCGGCACACGGCTTTGGGCATCGCCGCCATCGTGGCATTGCGCGCAGTGGCTTGCGTAGAGCGCAGCGCCCTCCTGCTGCGCCAGCGCCGGCGCGCAGCACCAGATCAGCATGGCGGCAATCGCAACACTCGGTCTCATGGCGTGCTCCATCGTCACCGCAACGCGAGATGGCTTCATGCAACCCAAAGTGTAGCGCGACGGCATTCGCGGAGGCAACGGGCGTCCCGCGTGCGTCCGTCACATCCCCGTGGCAATGCGGATGCGATCAGGCAATTCATCCAGCCGCCAGAGCCCGAGGCTCTTGTCGCGCCAGCCACCGCCGCCCTCCTCGCAGCGCTCGTTGATCAGTTCGCGCGGCGCCGGCCAGTTGAACGGCGCCGTCGCCATGTTCAGCGCGCGCCAGTCGCCGTCCTCGCAGTCGCGATTTGCATCCCATTCGGGAAACGTCGTGACCAGCAGGAAGCGCGCGCCGCTCGCACGAAAGTTCGTGACGGCGCGAGCGATGTTGTCGAAGCTCAAATGAACCAGGCAGTCGCGGCACAGGATCAAGTCGGCCGCCGGCAGCGTATCGCGCGTGATGTCCGCGACGCGGAAGCGGCCGGCCAGTTCACCTCGTGCCGCGCGCTCGCTATTGGCCTCGATCAGCGACGGCACGATGTCGATGCCGGTGTAGTCGAGATCGAGCTTCATGCGGCCGATCCAGCCCGCATCGCCGCAGGGCGCATCGAGCAGCGAGCGCGCGCCGAGCCGTTGCAGCAGTGCAGGAAGCGCCTCCCGGATCGCGGCCGTGGCGGGATCCTCCGAGCCGAGGCCCGAGACCGAGCCGGCCGCGCCCCACAGGTTCGTCTTCTCGATCCGCTCGAACCGCGCGGCGAGATCGAGGGCCGCGAAATTGTCACGGTCGGCAACGAAGCGTTCGTGGGCGAGCACGGGCGGACGATTGGGGATCATCGGACGCTTCCAAATCCAGATTCCATCGCGAGCGCAGTCTACACGCGAAACGTCGCGTCAGAAATCACAGGCCTTTCCACTCAAGCCGGCTTCTGCCACTCCATCATGTGAAAGTAGGGCACCCGGCGATGAAGGTCGTTTCTGCGGGGGTCGCCGCTTGTGGGCTCCGGTTCGACAAACAGTCGCAGCTGGAGGCCGTGGTCGAGCAGCAGCGTCATGTAGGTGCCGAGCGGACGATGCCAGTTCTGGAGCCGGATGCCGCGCCAGCTCAGCCAGATCGGGCGCTCGTCCATGTAGTGATCGATGGCGAAGCGCATCTCGCCCTTGCGGTCACGTGCCCAGCCGTCGGGCTGGCCCGCGGTGTTGAAGCTGGTCAGATTGGCGATGAGCAGCGTGCCGCCCGGCCGGAGCGCCCCCACCATCTTCGCGATCGCCGTACCGAGATCGGGAATGTCAATCAGGCTGAGATAGCTGACCACCAGATCGAAACAAGCATCGATATCCATCGTCTCGGCACGACCGAGCCGATAATCCCCGCGGGGGTCGAGCTCCCTAGCGCGCGCGAGTAGCGCCTCGGTCGGATCGATGCCGGTGGTGCGGATGCCGGCGCGCTGCATGATGCGGCAGAAGCGTCCCTCCCCGCAGCCGACGTCGAGCGCATTGCGGAAACCGCGGCCCTCGATCCGCGCGCGCATCGGCGCATCCAGCACGAAGCGGCGGCCGTAGTCGCCGTCCTCACCCTGCTCGATGATCCAGGCGGCCGCGGACGCGGCCCAGCCGTCGTCGACATCGTCGGTCATGGGCTGCCTTCGAAGGGGCGCGGACGCCGAACGCCGCGGGGACGGCTACTGATCACAGATTGGATCAGAATTCAACATCAGGTAGCATGCGCACCCGATGCGCCCTACCACGCCCAAAGAGAACGCCAGGATCGCCGCCGGCGCGATTACGGCCGTCGTCATGACGGCCATGCTGTTCGTCATCGCGCTAGCGTTGCTGCTGCCGCAATAGAGACTCTTGGCGCGGCGGATGCCGCCGCGCGGACTCAGGCGGCACGCACCGTCCGGAGGAATTTTCCGACCTCGTCCTTCAGCCGGTTGCTGTCGGTCGCCAGCATCTTTGCGGTCGAGAGCACCTGCAAGGAGGCCGAGCCGGTTTCGGCCGCGCCGCGCTGCACGTCGGTGACGTTCGAGGAGACCTGCTGGGTGCCGTGGGCGGCCTGCTGCACGTTGCGCGAGATCTCCTGGGTCGCGGCGCCCTGCTCCTCGACCGCCGCGGGAATGGTCGAGGACACTTCCGAGAGCCGCTCGATCGTCGCGGAGATGTCGCGGATCGCGTTCACCGATTCCTGGGTCGCGGTCTGGATGCCGGAAATCTGCAGGCTGATCTCGTTGACCGAGGAGGGCAGCTCTTCCGTGGCGGTGGCAACCGAGTGCACGGACCATGTCGCGGCGACGCTGCTCGGCCGCCTGCTTCTCGGGCTGCGCCGCCTTGAGCCGCTCCACTTCGAGTCCGTTGGACTTGAACACTTCGACCGTCCTGGCCATGTCGCCGATCTGGTGCGGAACCAAGCACATACGTCGCTCGTTCTTGCCCCATGCGGATCGGGGCAGACCATCGAGACATATTGTTACTTGGGGCGGTGACGCTGTGCTGCGTCGTCGTGGCCGGCGCTCTTGCGCTGTACGAGCCCGTCTTTGGACAGGCTCCGGAGAGGCAGGTCGCCGACAGCAGGCCGGTCGAGGCCGCAGCCCCGGCGGCGGTCCGGGTGGTCGGTGCGCCCTTCGTGCCCAACGTCAACCCGCGCGAGCGATAGCGCTCACCTCTGGGATGTGCCCTTCGGAGACGTGCCCTCGCCCTCCCCGGGCTGGCCATGGGCCCGCGCCAATTCCTCGGCGAACGCGATCACCTCCGCCCGCTTGTCGGGCGGCAGCGACAGGAACGCGCGAACGAGCCTCAATCCTTCGGCTTCATCCGCCTGCTCTTTTCCGGCATCCATCCGCCCACTGTCGGGCGACCGGGAAAAATATGCAATCCCTCGGAGGATATCTTCTTGATTCGTCCCTCGAGCTTTGGTGGAGTACCCCTAACGGGGGTGGCCCATGAAGTGGATCCGAGAGCGCGACGCATTGATCGCGCAGACACTGGCCTTCGTCCAATCGGTAACCGGCAAGAAGGATGACCTCCATCCGCCGGAAAGCCCGCCTGCTGCATTCGCGGTGACCACGGAAATCGTGACCGTGCAGGCCATCGCGATCGAAACCGACCCGCCACCGGCCGTATCTCCGCCCGCCCCTCAAGCTCGGCCCGTCCAGGTCCCGCCGCCCCGCACGGGTGGCGATTTCCGTACCGAGATGCAGGCCAGGATCGCAAATTTCCGCAAGCATCAGGAGCGGTTCGAGCGCGAGCGCGAGGAATATTGCGCGGCGACCCTGACAAAAGTCCGCGCCGCCATCCGCGACGCCGGCCCTCGTCCACCGGCCGCCAAGTAAGGCAGGCCGTCCGTCTGGCGACCTACAGCCAGGACCAAACCAGCCAGAGATTGGCTGCGCAGGCGCCGAGCAGCGCCACCGTCAGCGGCAGGAGCATGTGCCCGCAGGAGGTTTTCAGGTCGCTCGTCATGGCCGAAAACATCCGCTGATTCCGGCCGGAGAGTCCCAGGGATTCTTTTTTTGGAGATTCAGGACTCGTTTACGACTCAAGGACCCCGGGCACCGCGATCACGGCGCCGTGATCAACCGCCGGCCGGAACCCCTCGCCATTGAAGTCGTTAACGCGCTTTCCGGGAGCGGGAAGAATGCCCTACGCCTTGTTTTGCAACGATGCCCAGATCAGCAAGGCCTATCCTGATGAGTCCGACGTCTGGAAATTGGCGCAGCGGAGCGGTCTCGTCGTGGATGTCAGCGCCGACGACAACCGTGCCGGGCCGCGGCGTGTGCTCGACAACGACTACGAGATTAAGCCCTGCCGGGCAGCGCAGGGCGAGGACCCCGCCACGAACAAGGCGGAGGCCGAGCGCCAGTCCAGGATAGAGCTTCAGTTGAATTTGTGAGGTCGGGCCGGAAGCCGGGGTTCAGGGCGTCGCGGTCGCCAGCGATGCCTGCTCGCCGGCCAGCGCCACGCAGGCCTTGCGGCGGTGCAGCCCGCGGATCGCGCCGGTGACCTTCAACACCTTGCCGGACGGACAGGACGCGTCCTTGACGAAGGCCACCTCGTAAGGTGCCAGCATCAGAGGCTCGGATTTGAGGATTGTTTGAGCAGTGCACGGCCCGCCGACGAAGCACACGAGCACCGCTGCCGACACCAAGATACGCATGACCGTCGTCCCACCAGCCCGATAATTCTCATATAACGCGTTCCGGAGCGCGAGTTCCGTAAGCGGCAAAAATTATTTTTGCTTTACGCCAGCCCCATGACACGCGTGAGAAGGCGCGCGCCGGAATGTTTGCTTGCAAATGACGCGCCAGATGGTTCACGCAAAGCAAAGAACCGGCCGCCAGCACGGGCCGGCACACGAGAAAAGGCCGGCGGGAGCCGGCCTTTGTCAGAGCTGGGATTGCCGCTGGCGGGTCAGTAGCGCGAGGCTGACGGACCACCCCAGCCGAAGCGGTAGTTCACACCGACCTTGACGGTATGCTCGTCCTCCCGGCCGCGGACGCCGACGATGTCGGCCGGCCCGGAGGTGAAGGTGGTGCTGCCGAAATTGTAGTACTGGTACTCGGCCTTGGCCGACCAGCTCGGCGCGAACATGTATTCGAGGCCGGCACCGACGGTGTAGCCGTCCTTGTTGTTACCGGTGGCGGTGAAGCCCTGCGGCACGCCGGCGACGTTGACGCCAAGGCCGCCATTGCGCCAGGCGTAACCACCCTTGGCGTAGACCAGCGCCGGACCCCAAGTGTAGCCGATCCGGCCAGTCACCGACCCGAGCTGGTCGGTATTGGACGTCACCTGCGTTCCCAGCGGGAACGTGACACCGTTGTTGTTGGTCGGCAGCCAGGAATACTGGGCCTCGACACCGACGACCCAATTGGGCGCGAACTGGTAGTCGAAGCCACCCTGCACACCGCCGAGGAAGCGGGCGTCGCTCGACTGGAAGCTGCTGTCGCCGGCGAACGCGCCGCCGACATGGCCGCCGATGTAGAACCCGGTCCAGTTGTAGATCACCTGCGGCGGCGTATAGGCCGGTGCCTTGGTATAGGCGCGCGGCTGGATGTCGGCCGCTGCGGCCGGCGCGGCCAGCGCAAGCAGAGCGACTGCGCCCAGCAAGATCGTTTTCATGATCATCCCCGTTCTTTCAAATTCGACACTCAGGAAACAACGTGGCGTGAATTAGGTTGCTTCGCGGCGATGCCGGAACGTTGATCGTTCGCTACTGTGACGGGGTGGCAACATCGCGATTTTGTTCCGTCACGTTGCCCTGCACCGGCTGTTTTGTCGCCTGCGCAAGGCTTGCCGTAACAATCTGTCGCAAGGCGAACCCGCCCCGTTCAAAGCTCGCCAAAATGTGATCCAGCGGCTCCGGCGACTGCAGTCCTAGCACCAGCCGATGAAGGCGGGCTTTGCGCTACCGCATCATCTTTTCCAGTTCCGGAAAGGGTGCGTAAACCGCACCGGTACAGAGCTCGCTGGCGCGATCGAGAACACGGTCGGCCCGTCCGTTGACGAAGACGACGGCGCGCTCGCGCATGCCCTTGTAGCTGCCGTCGGTCTCGCGGGGCGTGAAGCGCAGGCAGCTCACGTAGAACTGCCGGCCGCCGAGCTCGCGCAACACCGGCTCGGCCATGCCGGCCTCGCGCAAGCCGACCGGATTGTTCAGATAGGCGCGCATCAGGGCGAGCGTGTCACCGCGGAAATTGTCGGGAAAAGGCTGAGGACCTCCAGCCTGGGTCCCATCCATCAGGGTTGGACGGTCACCGTCGCTGCCGAAACACGCTGCGAGCGTCAGCGGCAATGCCAGGATCAATAGCAGGCTCACCGCACGTTTCGCCAATCGCCCCACAGGTCACGCTCTCCGCTCGTTCAGACTCGGAGATGTTCTAGCCCCAAGGTTGCACGAAGGGAATTCGCTTGCAGGCGCACCGGCCCGCCGCCGGTGCCTTGCGCTTTCGCGCAAGGCACCGAGACAGCGGACCGGGCCTGAATTCCGCACGCGGCGGCGGGGCAATGCCAGGGATGCCGCCGCGCGGGATCAGTCGTTAGCTGCGCTTCTCGGTCGTCACCGGCTTGGTCGCGTCCGGCTGCGCCTTCAGCGACTTCTTGGCCGACAGATGCTTGTGGTGATGGCGATGCGTCCGCACGGTCTTGTGCTCGTCGGGCGTGACCGCGGCGTTCGCATTCATCGTCTTCGACTTGGTGTCGACCTTGGCGTCCGCCTTGACGTCGGCGGCCTTGACGCCGGCATCCGGTTTCGCGGCGGTGTTCGACACCTTGGTCTGGCTCTGGTCCGCCTTGATCACCGGCGCGGTCGTGGTGGTCTTGCCGGCCTCGGCGGCGAAGGCCGGGGCTGCGATCACGGAAGCTGCGAGCAAGGCTGCGGAAATGGTCTTCAACATGGTTGGTCTCCTCTTGGAAGGATCTTCAGGCGGGCGCCCTCTCGCCAACCCTTCGATCGTAGGTGGGAGCCTAGGCCTCGCGCGCTGAACCCAGTCTGAAGCCGGTTGCAGGCTTCCGTTCATCTGGATGACAAGTTTGTCATCTGCCCAGGGCGAATAGATCGTGCGAAGCGGGAATGTTTTCGCCCGTTGGGTGTTCCGGTCTTCGGGCAATCGTGTAGGATCGCCACGTTCCATACGGGAGAACTTAGATGCGCAAACTCTCAATGCTTCTGCTGCCGGGGCTCGTTTCCATGACGCTCGCAGCCGGGCCGGTGCTGACCAGCGCCTATGCCGCGGGGAGCGACGAGCCCTCGTCGCCGCCGAAGTCGGACACTTCGACCAAGAAGGGCAAGAAGAAGAGCTCGTCCGTCAGCGATCCGAAATTCCTTGCTGCCTATCGCACCGCCTACACCACGATCTACGACAATCATGACTACACCGGCGCGATCGATCAGTTGAAGTCGCTCAAGCGCGACGACGTCGCCGACGTTGCCAATCTGATCGGCTATTCCTATCGCAAGCTCGGCGACTACCAGTCGTCGAAGGTCTATTACGAGCTGGCGCTGAAGGACGATCCGAACCACGTCCGCACCTGGCAGTATTACGGCCTCTGGCAGCTCGAGCAGGGCAACCGCGAGCAGGCGCAGTATCACCTGAACAAGATCGCCTCGCTCGCCGGCACCGACAGCTCCGAGTATCGCTCGCTTGCCGCGGCGCTGGACAAGCCGACCGGCGCGACGCTCGTCTACTAAGCCATCCCGTTTCCGAACGACGCGAACCGGCACAACCTAGGGGTTGTGCCGGTTCTGCTTTCTCGGCTAGCCTCGCGCACCAATCCTTCCCTCGCAAATCGGTGCGCAATGGACACGTGGCTGCGATCCGCGATCGACTACATCAGCTCCTGGATCGAATTCCAGCAGACGACAATCCAGCAGCCGGGCGTCATCGTCGCATTCGCCCATCGCGGCGAGGTCGTCGCCGAGCATGCATTTGGCGTTGCCAATCTCGACACCGGCGAAAAGCTCACGCCGCGCCACCGCTTCCGCATCGCCTCGCACTCCAAGAGTTTTACCTCGGCTGGCATCATGAAGCTGCGCGAGCAGCGCAAGCTTCGACTCGACGATTCCGTTGGGCAGTATGTCGGCGGCCTGCATCCGCGCGTCGCCGAGACCACGATCGCGCAACTGCTCTCGCACCGCGCCGGGCTGACGCGCGACGGCGCCGATTCCGGACAGTTCATCGATCGTCGTCCGTATCTGAACGCGGAGGAGTTGCTCGCGGAGCTGAAGCTACCGACCGCGATCGAGCCCGGCACGCGCTTCAAATATTCCAATCACGGCTTTGGCCTGCTCGGTCTCGTGATCGAAGCGGTGACGAAGGAGCCCTACACCGCCTGGATCAAGCGCGAGATCATCGAACCCGCGGGTTTGCGCGAGACCGAGCCGGACGCGCTGCTCCCCAAAGGTGCGGCGTTCGCACGCGGTCACACGCGAAAAGTGCCGCTGGGCGAGCGCTGCGTGATCCCCGGCGACAATCCCACACATGCGATGGCGTCCGCCACGGGCTTCGCCGCCACCGCCGCCGATACGGCGCGTTTCTTCGCGCAGCTCGCGCCCAACGCAAGAAAGAGCGTGCTGTCGGTCGCCAGCCGCCGCGAGATGACACGACATCATTGGCGTATCCCGCAGAGTTTCGAGGCCTATTACGGCTTGGGCATCGGCGCCGGCAAGCTCGACGGCTGGGACTGGCTCGGCCATGGCGGTCACTTCCAGGGCTATATCTCGCGGACCTGCGCCATTCCCGCCTGCGAGCTCGCGATCAGCATCATCAGCAACTCCATCGACGGCGCTGCGCCGTTCTGGATGGACGGCGCGATGCAGATCCTGCGAACGTTCAAGACCCGCGGCGCACCCGACCGGCGCGTAAGCGACTGGACCGGCCGCTGGTGGACGATCTGGGGCGCGACTGACCTCGTGCCGATGGGCGACCGTGTGCTCATCGCCAACCCGCAGTTCAACAATCCGTTCATGGATGCCGGCGAGATCGAGGTGACCGGCCGCGATACCGGCAGGATTGCCGCCGCCGCCGGCCATTCAAGTCATGGCGAGCCGGTGCGCCGCGTCCGCGATGCTCGCGGCAAGGTCAGCGACATCTGGCTCGCCGGCGCCAACGTCAAGCCTGCGAGCGTCGTCGCCCGCGAGATCGCGCGCCAATATCCACCGCGCAAGCGTCGGCCTACTCCCTGATCAATCCCTCGACCTCGCCACGAAGCGCCTGCCGCGAGCCGTCGCGCGAATAGAACATGTGGCCGCCGGGATAGACGACGAACTTGATCCGCTGCGTCGCGAAGGCCGGCAACTGGTCGAGCACCCGCTTGGATCCGAAATAGGGCGTGGCGAGATCGAACAGGCCATGCGCGACCAGCACGTTCAGCTTCGCGTCGGCGGCGAGGACCTGCCGCAGATCCGACACCGACTGCGGCGGGTTGATGCCGCGGCCGAAATCCCACTGCCCCTCGACGGCGCCGTTGAGGACTTCATAGGAGCCGTCCGGCCGCCAGTTGAGCTTGCGTGTCAGGACGTCCACCGCGGCGCTCGTCAACGGCGCCTGGAGCGCGTCGCCCGAGGGATCGCCGAAACGCGAATTGCCCGAATCCGGGTAGGGATCGAGGCCGCGGACCGAGGCATCGTAGCGTCCCGTCACCTTGCCGTTCTTGCGGTCGAACTCGCGGCGGAATTCACCGATGTCGAAGCGGCCGGCGAGCCTGCGGCTCACCGCCCGGTCGATGCCGGTGAGCTCGGCGACCTTGTCGGCAAGGCGATTGGTGGCCTCCTTGTCGGCCTCGCCCTTGACGAGGTCGGCCAGGAATTCGCCGCGCGCGTAAGCCTCCACGTCGGCGAGATCGGCGCGCTTGATCGGTCCTTTGGCCTCGCGCGCCACCGCCACATAGCTCGGCAGCGTTGCGACATATTGCAGGAGGCTGGTGCCGGTGAACTCGCGGAAGTCGAGCAGCGGCGACACCAGGATCAATCCCCTGACGCCGACGCCGTGCTGGATCTGCAGCTGGCGCACCACCTTCGGCCCGCGAATGCCGCCATAACTCTCGCCTGCAACGTATTTCGGCGAGACCAGCCGGTCATGCCTCTCGAGCCAGCGGCGGATCACCAGCGCGATCGCATTGACGTCACCGTCGACGGAATAGAAGGACTTGCGCGCGTCCTCGCCGGTCGCAACGAACCGGCTGTAGCCGGTGCCGACGGGATCGATGAAGACGAGATCGGTGAAATCAAGCCAGGTCTCCGCGTTCGGCTTCACCTCGGGCGAGGCCGATGGCGAAAGGGCTTCGCCATCGAGCGGCAGCCGCCACGGGCCCGCAGCGCCGAACTGCAGCCATGCCGAGGACGCGCCGGGTCCGCCGTTGAACAGGAACGTCACGGGACGCGTCGCGCGGTCTGAACCGTCGAGCTCATAGGATGTGTAGGCGATGTCGGCCAGCGGCTCGCCCTTGCCATCGAACACGCGGATCGAGCCGGCGGTTGCGGCGAAGTTGAGCGTGCGACCGGGCAGATCGAGCGTCTGCTTCGTGGTCGAATCCGAGGGAAGACGGTGCGGCTCGGCGGCCGACGGCGAAGCTTGCGGCGCGCTTTGCGTGCCGCCGCCGCGTCCGCCTTTCTGTCCGGCCGGCGCCGCCGTCTCAGATCGCGGCTGCGGCGGATCGTCCGCACGCGCAAGGCCCGCAAGCGCGAAGGCCGACACCGCCAGCACCAGGATCGCGCGGCTCGGCAAACTCGTGGTCATGATCGTTCTCCCTGCCGGCTGTGAGAGCCCGGCGAGCCCAAAAGACTAGCGCAAAATTGCGACGGTTTGGGGGATTGTGGACTCGAGGGCGCCCAAGGAGGCCGATCGGGCTCGAAACGACCCGGTTTCGTCCCGAATCGGCAGCCGCCCGTTTGCCTTGAAGGGCGGTCATCCTCGACAATGCAGGCCCGGGTGTATAGACGAGCCCGGCGGAACTTACTCGAGCCAGCGGCCCTGCCCGGAAGCCATGATCAAGCCAGCGCGCTACGACCGGATCGCCTTCGTCGCCAGCCCGAGCAGCGAGGCGCAGGCCGCCTTCGGCCAGCTCACCAGCGATTATGGCAATTGCGACCCGAACGAAGCCGACATCGTGGTCGCGCTCGGCGGCGACGGGTTGATGCTCCAGACGCTGCACCAGAACATGCACACGGGAAAGCCGATCTACGGCATGCACCGCGGCACGGTCGGCTTCCTGATGAACGAATACTCGACGCACGATTTGCGTGCGCGGCTCGAGGCGGCACAGGAGTCCGAGATCAATCCGCTGCTGATGCGCGCGACCGACGTCAACGACCGCGTCCACCTGCACCACGCTATCAACGAGGTCGCGCTGTTCCGTCAGACCTACCAGGCGGCACGCTTGCGGATCCTGATCGACGAGCGCGAGCGGATGCCCGAGCTGATCGCCGACGGCATCATGGTGGCGACGCCGGCAGGCTCGACCGCCTACAACCTGTCCGCCCAGGGACCGATCCTGCCGATCAACGCCGCGCTGCTGGCGCTGACCCCGATCAGCGCCTTCCGCCCCCGCCGCTGGCGCGGCGCGCTGCTGCCCAACACGGCCTATGTCGTGATCGAGGTGCTGGAGGGCGACAAGCGCCCCGTCGCCGCGGTCGCCGACCACGATGAGGTGCGCGACGTCCGCCGCGTCGAGGTGCTGTCCGACAAGACCATCTCGATGCGCATGCTGTTCGACCCCGGCCACAGCCTGGAAGAGCGTATTTTGCGCGAGCAGTTCGGGTACTGAGCCCCCTGCCCGGCGCCTTGACCGGCGCTTTGGGACGCCCGGTCGCAACCCTTCGTTAACCCCCGCCACGATATGGTTAACGAAGGTTGACCGCTCTGGCCCAGGCGTCATGTTCCGCATCGATTTCAACAAGCTGCGCTTCCTCGTCTGCGACGACAATCCGCACATGCGCCGCATCCTGCGGACGCTGCTGCATTCCTTCGGCGCGCGCGAAGTTTACGAGGCCGAGGACGGCGCCACGGCGCTGGAAATGTACAGCCACTACGTGCCCGACATCGTCATCACCGACTGGGCGATGCCGATCTTCGACGGGCTCGAGCTCGCGCAGATGATCCGGCAGCCGGAATCCAAGGGCAATCCTTACGCGCCGATCATCATGCTGACCGGCCATTCCGAGAAGCGCCGCGTCACGGTCGCGCGCGATGCCGGCGTCACCGAATTCCTGGCCAAGCCGATCTCGGCCAAGGGGCTCTATCAGCGCATCCTCAACGTGGTCGCCAATCCCCGGCCCTTCATCAAGACCAAGACCTATTTCGGTCCGGACCGGCGCCGCAACACCAACTCCGCCTATATGGGCCCTGAGCGCCGTGTCGGCGAAAAGCACGAGGTGCTGCAGCAGCCCTCGCTGCTCGACAAGGCCCGCTCCTCCATCTAGCGCAACGTCTCACGCGAGGCAGGTATCATGGCGAAGAACAGCGCAAAGGACATCGAGGTCACGGCCTTCGCCACGCATCAAATCATCACGCAGCCCAATCCGCTGCGCAGGGTTCTGCGTCGTGTCGAAGAAAAGGACCTGGACGACCCGGTCAGCCGCGCCGAGCAGGCGCTCGCCGGCCTCGCCGGCGAGTTCAAGGACTGGATGACGACAGAGGTCAACCGCCTGTCCGCCGCCTACGTCGCCATCCGCCATGACGGCTTCACCAAGGACAGGCGCGACGAGCTGTTCCGCGCCGCACACGACATCAAGGGCGACGCTGCGACATTCGGCTACCCGGCCGCGGCGGGCGTCGCCGAGAGCCTGTGCCGCGTCATCGAGCACGCGCCCGATCTCGAAAGGGTGCCGGCCGAGCTGTTCACGCACCATATCAACGCCATCCTGGCCATCGTGCACGAGAACACCAAGCTCGACAGCATCAGCGTCTCCGCCGAGCTCAGCCGGCGCCTGCGCAAGGTCGCCGACGACTACCTCGCCGACGTCAACCGCGACCGCCCCGAGCACCTTGAGGTGATCCTGGCGCCGAGCATCGTGCCGGCGGAGTAAACACTCTCGCGTCTTGTTATTGCGAGCTCAGCGAAGCAATGACGGGGCCTCAGGCTGCTCCATCGACACGACCAGAACGAAGGATGGGCAAAGCGAAGCGTGCCCCCCAATCAACATGAGCTGCGTGGAGAGATGGTGGGCACGGCGCTACGCGCCTTTGCCCACCCTACGGCGTCTCTACGCGGCGATCAGATCGTCATAAACCGGATCGACCGTGTCGTCCGCGACCAGCTCGTCGCAGAACAGCCTTGCCTCTTCGCGCGCAGATTCGGTGGCGAAGCGGCGGAGCAGGACCATCAGCGGCTCGGTGGCGCCGCGGTCGGTCTCGCAATGGGTGAGCACGCGCTCGACCATGCGCCGGCGCAGCCGCACCGCGCCGTCGTCGCTGTCGACGAAGCCCTGCTCGTGGCAGGCATCGAGCGCCACCTGGAACGCCGCAAACGTCGCCTCGGGAAGCCCGGCGCGGCGGAGCAGCGCGTGCAGGCTGTTGCCGCCGCGGTCGTGCAGCAGCGCGGTGACGCGCGCCAGCGGCAAATCGGCGAGTTCAGCCAGCGCGGCGTCGAACAGGTCGAGATTGCTCGACAGCAGCGCGCGCAGGATCAGGCCCGCGGTCAGCTGGCCGGTGACGCGCAAATGATGCACCAGCCCCTGCATGTCCTCGCCGCGCGAGCGCGCCGCGATGGTGATGGTGGAGCGGTCGCGCGCCTCGATGGTGATGCGGTCGGCGCGATCGGCACTCAGCCAGTTCCGCGCGACGACGAATTGCGCCAGCGTCTCGGAGAGCTTTGCCACCAGCGCCGCGCGCGTTGCGGCCGGCAGATCCTCCAGCACCAGCATCGCCTCGCGGATCGCGGCGAGATGGCCGTGGCGCTCGACGATGCGGTTCCAGGAGAACGGCGCGAGCTCGGCGTGGGAATTCTCGATCAGCTCGAGCGCTGCCGCCGCGCAGCCGACTTCGGCGATGGCGGCGCAGACCGACACCGGCAGCGCGATGCGGCGCGCGACCGCGCACTGCACCTCGTCGTTGCCGGTTGCGACGATGTCGACGAGATCGGCATCGATCAGCAGCGGAGAATGCTCGAGCACGGGCAGCGCGACGGTCGGCTGGTCCGCCGACAGCGCCCGCACGATCGCCGCCGGGGCATCCGTGCTGCGCGCAAAGGCCTCCGCCATCGCCTGCCGCACCAGCGGCGAGGGATCGTCGAGCAGCATCAGAAGCGCGCCTTCGGCGGCGACGCGATCGTCATGGGACAAGTCTGAGATCAGCCAGGCCCGGGCCAGTGCCCGTGTTGCCTCGGCCCGCTCACCGGCGGGCGCCGTCCTGATCCAATTGATGAACTGCCGAACAATCATGCTGCTTCCGGCTTACACAACAAACGAAAATGGTGACGGCTCGTCACCTGCAACACAAAATAAACCACGACGCTTAACAAAGCGTTCACCATAACTGGCTGGTTTTATTGACGTTTTGTTAAGGGAACCAAGGCGGCCTGTTGACGTGCCCCGGACGCGAAAGGCGAAATGTCAGCTCGAGAACGTGCCGCTGCGATCGCTGAAGAGATCGAGCGGCTGCGGCGGCCGCACATCCGGCGTCGCCGATGCGACCGAGGTCGCGGGCGCGACCGAGGTGAGCGAGGCGTTGTTGCCCCACAATTTCTGCACCGTCGTCGAGACCGGCTGCGTGGCATCGCCGGGCTGATAGATTGAACGGAAGGCCGGCGCGACCGGTGCATTGTCCGCGACTGTCGTCGAGGATGTCGCGCTCACCGGCGTCACGCCGCGCGCATCCGGAAAGGTCTGGAGATAAGCGGCGTTGTCGATCACCGGCGTGGTGGGCAGCACGGCATTTGCACTCGCGACCTGCGTCGTCGACGGCGTGGCGCCATACATCGCCATCGCGCTGCGCGTGGTCTTCGAATTTGCAGCGCTCGCATAGCGCGCGTCCAGCACCGAATAGACTTCGGAGACACTGCGGGCGCGGCCATCCCTGGCGTAGAAGATCGAACGGTTGGCGGATGCCGCGTTGGGAAACAGCCGCGCGCCGACCGCTTGCGGATTGTCCTCGGCATTGGCGATCAGTTTTGCGGCGCCGCCGACGCCCATGAAATGCGCCATGTAGAGTTCGCTGTCGGACGGCCTGCGGCCGAGCAGACCGGTGAGCTTGAAGCTGTTCGACTGCGTCAGCGCCGCCGCCATGCTCGAGGCAGCCTCCGGGTCGTCGCGCAGCTTCATGATCGACCGCTTCGTCACGGGATCGTCGACGGTGTAGGTGCCCGACGAGGTCCTGGTGATGGCGTCGGCGTAGTTGCCATAGCCGAGCTGGGTCCCCGCCTCCTTCACCGTGCCGAGCCAGGTCTGGTCGATGAACTGGTAAAGCCCGTGCGCGGACGATGTCGTGGCCCCCGCCGTCGGATCGAAATCCGATTCCATCTTTGCGGTGGTCAGCATGTATTGGAAGCTGACGCCACTGACGTTCGAGGCCTGCTTGATCGCACCGGCGACACGCGCCCGCGACGGATCGAGAACCGCCGTCTGAGAGGCACTGGAATTGTCGACCGACATGATGAAGTGCCCGCCCCGCGCGGCGTTGAGCGACGCCGGCAATTCGGCGTCCTGTCGTCTCACCGTGAGACAGGTATGGTTAATGCGGGGTTAATTCGGGGATCGCCCCCCTCCCCAAGTCATTCCGGGGCATCGCGAAGCGATGAGCCCGGAATCGATCCAACCCCGCGTGATGCCGCACGATGGATTCCGGGTTCGTGCTGCGCACGCCCCGGAATGACAGAGGGGCTACTTCTTGTAGACCGCGTCCGGATCGAACAGCCTGTCGGCGTCGACAAAGACCAGTTTCGCTCCCCCGTCCTCGGCCTCGACCTTGCGGTAGAAGCAGGACCGGCGGCCGGTGTGGCAGGCCGCGCCGATCTGCTCGACGCGGATCCAGACCGCGTCCTGGTCGCAATCGGTACGCATCTCGACCACGCGCTGGGTCTGACCCGATGTCTCACCTTTTCGCCACAAGGCATTGCGCGAGCGGCTGAAGTACCAGGCCTCGCCGGTCGCGATCGTCTTGCGCAGTGCCTCGTCGTTCATGTGGGCGACCATGAGCACGTCGCCGGTGGCGACGTCGGTCGCCACGCATGTCACGAGGCCGCTTGCGTCGAAGCGCGGCTGGAAGGATATCCCTTCCTCGATCTCATGGGAGTGAGCGGACACAGGAACCTCGCCAGTCAACTCGCGAGGTCAGCGCGTGCCTCGCACCAGGGACAGGAAACGGGCCTGCTCCGCCGGATTGTCGCGGAACATGCCGGTAAAGCGGCTGGTGAACGTGGAAGCGCCATGCTTGGCGACGCCGCGCACCGACATGCAGGTATGCTCGGCCTCGATCAGCACGGCAACGCCGCGGGGCTTCAGGACCTCGTCGATGGCCGCGGCAATCTGCGCCGTCAGATGCTCCTGGGTCTGGAGCCTGCGGGCGAAGATATCCGTCAGGCGGGCAAGCTTCGACAGGCCGACGACGCGCTCCACCGGCGTATAGGCGATGTGCGCCTTGCCGTAGAACGGCATCATGTGGTGCTCGCACTGCGAGGTGAACTCGATATCGCGCACCAGCACGAAGTCGTCATAGCCGGCGGTCTCGCCAAAGGTGCGGTCGAGCACCTCGGCCGGGCATTGGTGGTAGCCCTGATAGAGCTCGTCGAAGGCCTCGACCACGCGGCGCGGCGTGTCCAAGAGACCCTCGCGCTCGGTGTTCTCGCCGATATAGGCCAGCAGCGTCTTCACCGCCGCTTCCGCCTGCGCGCGCGCGGGGCGCGGCTGGTCGGCGCGGACGGCGGCCGCGAGGAATTCGGCAGGGTCAAGCTCGGCCGGGCGGCTCTCGGGCTGCCGGTCGGAGGGCTTGCTCGGGCGGATGGATTTGATCGTAGCGTCCATATCGACTCCGTTCGACGGCCTTGCGGCCGGAGTGTCACCGGCAGACGGGGCGGCAAGCCGCCGGACGCCTGAAGACTACAGTTTTGGCGAAAAAGGTCCGCAATCTCTGACGTCGCCCGCGTGGTCCTGGATCACCACTGCCGGGCCGCTGGACTGTTTTTCCACCCGTTCCGACCCTATATAGGACCCTGGACGGCGCCCGCCAAGGCCGATCCGGTGCGGAAGTGTTGGACTCCATCACATGCTGAACGACATTTATAACAAGCGGATCATCGAGTTGGCCGGGAATATTCCGCGCCTCGGGCGGCTGTCCGCCCCCGATGCCACCGCGACCGCCCACTCCAAATTGTGCGGCTCGACCGTGAAGGTCGATCTCAAGATGAACGGCGACACCGTCACCGACTTCGCCCATGACGTGAAGGCCTGTGCGCTCGGACAGGCCTCCTCATCCATCATGGCAAGTCACGTCGTCGGCTCGACCGCGAGTGAACTCCGTGAGTTACGCGAAACCGTTCGCAAGATGCTCAAGGAGAACGGCGCGCCTCCTGAAGGCAAATGGGAAGAGATCAAGTTCCTCGAGCCGGTGCGCGACTACAAGGCGCGACATGCCTCGACGCTCCTGACCTTCGATGCCGTCGTCGATGCCATCGGTCAGATCGAGGCCAAGGCGAAGCAGCCGGCAACGGCGCAGGGCTGAACCGCCCGCGTCATTCCGGGGCGTCGCAAAGCGACGAACCCGGAATCCGGAGATTACAGCGCGAGATTCCGGGTTCGCGCTACGCGCGCCCCGGAATGGACTGCCAAGATTTAAGATCCTACTTCGGCGAGGCCGCGCTTGGCGTCGCCACCCCACCCGTCGGCACCACGGCTTCCGCCGTCTTGGTCGACTTGGCCGGCTGCTCCGGTTCCACACCGAACCTGGCCTGCGTCTTCGGCGCCAGCTCCGCCATGGCCGGCGCTGTGACGTCCACATGCGGCAGCACGTCGGCCACCAGATCCGTCGTCACGAGATTGGTGAGCTTGAGCTCTCCGGTGTCCAGCTCATGCAGATCTTCCCAGGGCGGGACGCTGAGCGCGAGCGACAAAAGATCGCCGACGCCGCCCATGTCGAAGGTGTATTTGGCGAGCCGGCCGATGTCGCGTTCCACGATCATCAGGTCCTGCGCGCTGTAGTTCGCCGCCTTGGCATCGTCGGCGCGATCGCCCATCCAGATCTGGTGGACGCGGACATGGGCGGCGTCCGGCACGTAGCGCTTCTTGCCGGCCAGCAGCAGGAACACGCACATGGATTCGCAATAGGCCTCGGGCGCGACCGCCGGACGGGCCGACTGCCCGCCGCGGTTCTGAACGCTGATGCCGACCGTGGTCAAAAGCCCGAGATTGCGGAAGCGCCTGCCGAGCGTGATCGCGTCGTTGACCGAACCGCCGCTGGAATCGAGCACGACAGTGGCGCCGCCGAGCTGGCGCCCGCGCGAAAACTCCTCAAAGTCCTTAGGCGTATCGGCGGTGATGATGCCAACCGCACTGACCCAGCCGCGGCAGTTCGGCTCGCAGGCGACCCAGCTGAACTTCATCGGCAGCTTGCGCTCTTCGAGGGCCGCGCCAGCGTGAGCCTTGGTGCCGGTCGTAGCGACAGCTCCGGTCAGGGCGATGCCGAATGCGGCGGCCCCAAGCACCAACCAGCCGCGACGATCAAGGGAGTTCAGAAGTCTCAATCTGGTTCCTTCCCCAAGCCCCAAAGGTCCCCCAACAATCCCCGGTAGCGCCCTCTGAGTCCATCATACAGGCGTATGTTTCTACACTCGGGCGTCATAAAAATGGTATCCGGGGGAATACAGATCGTCCACAGGTACTTGCTGCACTGCTCCCAAAAAGCACGTAAAATATGGCGCGCACACAACAGCTTGCTGTTCCCTGCTCGGGAACCGCGCAACACCTCGCTTAACGTCGCAGCAAAGCGCACATGAAGCATTCAGCCTGCGAGCATTGTTCCACTCCCGTCGAGGGCGCGCTTCGCCTCCTGCGCAGATTCGGTCGCGCGCTGATCTGGCTCTACCGCCATACACTCTCGCCGCTGGTCGGCTACAACTGCCGGCATTTGCCGACCTGCTCCGTCTACGGCGACGAGGCGATCGAACGTTTCGGGCTCTGGGCCGGTGGCTGGATGACGCTCGCGCGCCTGCTTCGCTGCAATCCGTTCGGCACGTCGGGCATCGACAACGTGCCCCTCGCCGCGCCGCAAGACGCACGCTGGTATCTGCCCTGGCGCTACGGCCGCTGGCGCGGCGTCAACGCACCCTAAGTTTGTTGCGGTGCTTGCGCATCGCTGCCCTGAGTGGAACCGGAACTTTCTCCTCGCGTTGTTTTGATGCTCCCGCGGGAGGAAACAACAATGCGCTGGAAAATCAGCCCTCATCTTCACTTCAGACTTGGTCCGCATCCCAAATTCAGTCCAAGGGGGCACGATCCAAGAACAATCGATGTGCTCGCCATGGTCGCCCTGCTGGCGCTCGTGCTCGGCTCCGGCTGGTATCTGGCGACAAGCTTGGCCACGCCGCCCAGCAACACGGCGTTCATCGTGCCGAGCCAGAGCGTGCACTGGTAGCTCAGAGATCCAGCACCAGCCGCTCCGCGTCTGATCCGGCGACGCAAACCATGAGATAGCGCTCGCGCTCATATGGCGACAGGATGCGGTCGCGGTGCACGGGCTTGCCCTCGATCCATCCGACCTTGCAGGCGCCGCAGATGCCCCCGCAGCAGGAGGTTGCGATGTCGATGCCTCCTTCCTGCAACGCGGCCAGCATGGTCTGGCCGGCGCGGACCTGGATCTCGGCGCCCGAGCGCGCCAGTGACAGCGTGAAGGGCTTTGTGTCCGGATCGATGACCGGCGGCGGCGCGACGAAACGCTCGATATGGACATTGGCGGCTGGCCAGCCTGCGGTGACCTGCTCGAAATCCTCAGTCATGCCTTCCGGCCCGCAACAGGCGACCAGCGTGTCCGCCCCGCCCTCCCCGATGAGCGCAGCGAGATCAGGACGCCCGGCCCGGGACGTGCAGTGCACGACGACACGGCCCGCGTCGATCAGTGGCGCGAGATGCGCGGCGAGCGGCACCTCCTCGCGCACGATCAGATGCAGCACGAAGCCGGCATCGCCCGTCTGCACGAGGTGCCGCGCCATCGACAGGAACGGCGTCACGCCGATGCCGCCCGCGATGAACAAATGGCGCGCAATGCCTGCACCGGGATCGAGCCCGCCGCGCGGCAACGAGACGCCGATCACGTCGCCAATACCGACCTCATCGTGAAGCGCGCGCGAACCGCCACGCCCATCAGCCTCACGCTTGACCGCAACAACATAGCGCGCATTGTCGGCGGGCTCGTTGCACAGTGAGTAGGTGCGGACAAGTCCGTTCGGCAGATGCAGGTCGATATGCGCGCCGGGCTTGAAGGGCGGCAGCTCCCAGCGATCGGGGTCGGCCAGCGTGAACAGTTTTGTGCCTGCCCCCGCCTCCTCGATGCCGGTGACGATCGTCTTGATCGTCGTGATCGGACGCACCTTCATGCCGCGTTCCGCACGGTATCGCCGACCTTGACGATGCCGCCTTGCAGGATCTTGCAGTTCAGGCCGGAGCGATTGATGAGGGGATCGAAGATGGCCTTGCCGGTGATCTCCTCGATATGCCGGCACGGCACCGACAGCCGGGTTGCTTCCAGCAGGGTTTCCCCGAGCCAGAAGCGGCGGCCGACCAGATGGTTCAGCGGCACGCCTTCGACCGTGACGTTGCGCCGATGCTCCTCCGGGCCGAGCTCGATGCCGGCATCACGCTTGAGCGCGACCAGCGTCTCGAGCTCGAACAGGGTGACCTGCCGGCCTTCTTCCGGCTTGTGCGAATAAAAACCCTCCTCGTTGCCGATCATGTAGCGGTCGCCCCCGATCCCCCGGCCTGCGACGAGCGTGATCGTTTCCACTGCGCGCATCGGCAGGAACGCACGCGGGGCAAGATGGAGGAAGCGCACCACGCCGGTCCAGCCGAGCTGCGTTGTCGTCTGCGCCGAGCCGGCGCTGATGGTGTCGAGCATGACAAAATCCTTGTGAGAGGCGTTGGCGCGCCGCCGGCAGCGGCGCGCCGCGGGATCAGGTCAGTTCCTTGTTCGCCATTTCCGGCGCGAACGTGGTCGCAGTTGCCGTGATGGCCGCGCAGGCGATCAGCAGCAGCGAGACCGGCCAGGTTGCGCCGCCGCTCCAGGCCATCAGCGACGCCGCGATCAGCGGCGTCAACCCGCCGCTCAGGGCCGCGCCAACCTGAAATCCGAGCGAGGCGCCGCTGTAACGCAGCCGCGCGGAGAACAGCTCGGAGTACCAGGGCGCGCCGATGCCGAACATCACCATCTGGCCGAAGGTGATCGCGACCACGATGGTGCAGATGACGACGGCGGGATCGCGGGTGTTGAGCAGCCAGAACAGCGGAAAGGCAAACAGCGCCGAGAACAGGCAGCTCGCGTAGAACATCGTCTTGCGGCCGACGAGGTCGGACAGCCAGCCGAACAAGGGAATGGCGAGCAGCGCGACCAGCGATGCGGCGAACGCGCCGTTCAGCACCACCGTGCGCGACAGGCCGAGATTAGCCGTGGCGTAGGACATCACGAACACCCCGCCGATGCTGGCATAGGCGATCTCGGAGATCTTCAGACCAACCGCGGTGAAGAACGGCCTGCGGTGATGCCTGAAGATCTCGACCAGCGGCATGCTTGCGACGTCCTTCTTGGCCTGGACCTGACGGAAGGCCGCGGTCTCTTCCATGTTGAGGCGGATGTAGAGCCCGACGCCGACCAGGAGGATCGAGATCAGGAACGGAATGCGCCAGCCGTAAGCCATGAAGTCGCTTTCCGGCAGGCTCGCCACCAGCGCAAACATGCCGATCGCGGCGAGATTGCCGATGGGGTTGCCGACCTGCACCATGCTGCCAGCAGGCCGCGGCGGTGGGTCGGGCAGTTCTCCACCACCATCAGCACCGCCCCGCCCCACTCGCCGCCGAGACCGATGCCCTGGAGGAAACGCAGGCCGATCAGCAGCAGCGGCGCGGCGATGCCGATCTGCTGGTAGGTCGGCAGCAATCCGATCAGGAAGGTGCCGATGCCCATCACCATGATCGTGATCGCGAGCATCGCCTTGCGGCCGACCCGGTCGCCGTAATGGCCGAAGATCGCAGCGCCCAGCGGCCGCGCCAAAAAGCCGACCGCATAGGTGCCGAAGGCGGCGATGGTGGCGAGCGTGGGATTGCCGGCCGCGAAGAAGACCTTGTTGAACACCAGCGCGGTCGCCGTGCCGTAGATGAGGAAATCGTACCATTCGACCGCGGTGCCGATCACGCTCGACCACACGATCCGTCGCAAGCTCGCCGCCTCGTCCGGCGCTACGCTCAGGGTTACGTCGTCTGCTACGGTCATCGATCTCTCCAAAAGGTACCGGCGCCTGGGAAAAGCAGTTGGTTCTGTCGCGGAGCCCATCGGCAGCCGCGGCGGTAAAATCGACCATGTTTACTGTTGGAAATCAACGCCGCGGAACGCGGCAAATGCCGCCGATCGCGGCAGAGCGCATCCATTGCACCATTTTTCGGCTGATTTTCGCGATATACCAGCTTTCATGCCCACAATATCCGCGGCGCTGCTCGAAATTTCCGCGCGATAGTTTTCCTTTGGAATACACCTGGCACGTCCCCGGAACTGCCCTGCGCGCGCCACCGGGCTGGCAGTTCGGCGACATCTGATGCAAAAGAGGCATCAGCAGTTCAGGAGACTCATGCGTGCTTGACGTCAGCAAAGCGACAGCGGTCGGGGCCAATATCCGCCAGGCGCGGATTGCCAAGGGCCTGACGCTGGACCAGCTTGCCAGGCAGAGCGATCTCACGCGCGGCTACATTTCGCTGGTCGAGCGCAACCTCAAGATCCCCTCGCTCGCCGCGCTGCTGCGGATGGCCGCCGCCCTCGAGGTCAACGTCGCGAACTTCTTCGACCCGAACGCCGAGCCCGCGCCGCGCTACACGCTGTTCCGCCGCGAAGGCGGCAATGTCCCGCTGTTCCAGGACACCTTTGGCGTGGTGCCGCTGGCAACCGGCCGCACCCGCAAGATGATGGAGCCGTTCCTCCTCAGCCCGCCGCACAAATCGGCGACGCGCGCCTCGCATGCCGGCGAGGAGCTGCTCTTCGTCGTCAACGGGAAAATTGCGATCAAGCTCGACGGCGAAGAGCTCGTCCTCGGCAAGGGCGATTGTCTGTATTTTTCGGGCGAGACGCCGCACGAGGTCCGGAGCCTCGGCCGGCAGAAGGCGGAGGTTCTGGTCGTTGTCGCCCAGAACGCGACGACGTAACCCCGGACTTCGGCAAATAGCCTAGCGGAACCAGAAGAAACGCCCGGACGGCGGGACGGATTCGGGCGGACGCGGCCGCTTCGGGCGCGGTGGCTTTGGCGTCGGTTCAGCGGACGAGGTGGTCTCCGCCCCCGGCGCGGTGTCGCTTCCCGGCACCTTCACCGACAGCAGCAGATTCGATTCATGCGTGCGCCAGCGATAACCGACGCCGAAATCGATCGGCTGGGCGCGCGCGAACAGTTCGGCATAGCGCTCCTGGTAACGGCCGGGGAATTCGGCGATCGGTCCGAGGTAGCGGCCGAACGGGAAGAACCGCCATTGCCGCGCATTGTAGTTCGCGAGCGGAATGCCGGAATCGTCCTGGATGATGGTGGCGCTGTTGGCCAGTAGCCAGTCGCGGACGACGGTGAAGTTGCCAGAGTGCAAGAGATAGGACGCGCTCTTGAGCAGGCTGTTGCCGGGCCCGAGCGTCTCGCAGAACTTCAGGAATCCAGCCGCGCGCGCGCCGGGATTGGAGAGATCGGTGGAGAAATAATACAGCGTGCGCACTTCACCATCGCTGCCGGCGAAGGTGATGCGGACGCCGCGCGTCGCGTTCGGTCCCGGATTGTCGTTGCCCGCGTGAATCCCGCCCTTGTCGTCGAGCGCAATCATCTCGACGTTGCGGATGGTCTTGCCGGAGCGGGCGAGGAAGACATAGAGGATCGGCAAGGTGCCGTTGACCTGGTTGGCGTGCAGGTCGACCTTCATCTGCTTGGTGATGAAGAAGGAGAAGCTCAGGATCGAGCCGAGCGAGCGTTCGACATTGTAGAGCGCGGCGCCGACCGAACCGCGCGGCAGCCGCGTCAGGTCGGGCACGGCGCCAACCGGCTCCAGTGCACCGAGCACGTAGGTGCTGGCCTTGGAATAGAAGGCGTCGGCGTAGAGGAAGTCCGGGCCGCTGAACATGTAGAACATGGTCGGCCTGGGCGCGGCCAGGTTGACGTCGGACCAGGTGCGGATCTTCGAGAGCTGCCGCTGCTCGAGCTGGGCAAAGGCGCCGTCGAAGAATTTTGCGTGATGCTGCCAGGACGGGTCTCTGGTCAGCGCCACCAGCGGCGAGTCCGCCGATGGCTGCATGCCCGCAAGGAAGCGCGCGGTGTCGTCGAAGGTGACGTCGGCGGCCCGCACGGACGAGACGGCCGCAGCCAGGAGGGCAACAGCGACAGCCGCAATTCTCAAGGGTCGAAACATGTCTATTCGCGATTGTGTGACGTGCCAGCGGCGACCGGCCGCCTGCGGAAAACAGCATAAATCAACAGGCCCGAGAGCATGACGAGCATCCCCGACAGCGACTGCACCGGCCGCTCGGTCAAGAGGTAGTACATCATGAACGCGGTCACGAGCAGGAAAACGAGGGGGGTGAAGGGGTATCCCCAGGCGCGATAGGGCCGCGGCAGGTCAGGATCGGTGATGCGCAGCTTGATCACGCCGGCGACCGTGAAGAACGAGCAGAACAAGAGCGCGAACTGGATGAAGTCGAGCACCGCCTCGAAACTGCGCGTGAACAGCAGCAGGGTCGCGACCGCGAGCTGAAACAGGATGGCATAGGCCGGCGCGCCGCTCGTCGACTTGCGCGAGAACACGCGCAGCGCCGGAATGTCCTCCCCCATCGTCATCATCACGCGCGGACCGATCCACATCATCGCGCTGATCGAGGAGATCAGGCCGACGCAGATCATGGCGCCGACGATCCGGCCGCCGAGGCTGCCGAAGATGGCGCTGCCGGCGACACTGGCGACATCGAGCTGGCCGGCGAGCGCGCCGACCGGCGTGGAGTAGAGAAACACCGCATTCAATGCGACATACAGCACGAGCACGATCAGCGTGCCCGCTAGCAGCGCGCGCGGCAGGTTCTGCTGCGGCATGTTCATCTCGCCGATGATATAGGTCGCCGCATTCCAGCCCGAGAACGAGTACATCACGAAGACGAGGCCTATCGGGAAGGGCGCGCTGACGATATGCGCGAGGTCGCCCGGCTGCGGCGTGAAGGCGATCGGCTGCGGCACGCCGATGATGAAGCCGGCGACCAGGAAGGCGACGATCAGCACGACCTTCAGGATGGTCGAGATCAGCTGGAAGGTCGAGGAGTGCCTGACGCCGGTCAGTTGCACGAGCGAGACCAGCCACACCACGCCGATGGCGAGCGGAATCGGCGGCAGGTCGGGGACGACCGACTTGGCATATTCGCCGAAGGCCATCGCGGCGAGTGCAACCGGCGCGGCAAAGCCGACCGTCGCCGAGACCCAGCCGGCGAGAAAGCCGAAGGCGGGATGATAGGCACGGCCGAGGAAATTGTATTCGCCGCTCGAGCGCGGAAACATCGCGCCGAGCTCGCTGTAGGAGAACACCCCGCACAGTGCGACGATGCCGCCGACGCTCCACAGCAGCAGGATCGAGAAGCCGGACGGGATGTCCTTGACCTGGAAGCCGAGGCTGGTGAAGACGCCGACCCCGATCATGTCGGCAACGACGATGGCGGTTGCGACCAGAACGGAGACACCCGCCCCTCTTCCGGTCAACCGGCCAGTCCAGGGCGCAGTACCCGCATCTGATGCCGTCATCGGGGTCCTTAACCTCAGGCCTCACGTCTCGTGGGAAGCATCGTGCAGTTTGATCCAGTCAATTCAAGCAGGGTTAACAAGGGTTAAATGAGGCAAGGGAAATAGGTATCACGGCACCTTCTTAGCACGGTCCTAGGCGATAAAGCTGCGCAAACACCGGAGAATCCCGTTTCCGATCCCCACAATCACGACACGATTGCGTGGTCCTTTTGAGCGTTCCGGATGTGGGGAAGTTTCTCCGGACACTTAACGTCACCTAAACGCCAGTCGGCTCAATTATCTCAAGATTGCCGCTGGGCTTGTGGTCATGACTTGGGGTCATGGGTGGATGGTCGGGGCCGTTCCGAAAACGAGAGCTGACATTCGTGCCGATCGGACGCCGTCCGATCGGCGCGGTCGTGCGCTCCGGATCGGCATGATCTCAGCCTTGGTGCCGCTGTCGCTCACGCTGGTTCAATGCGGCCAAGCGCCGAATCCGACGGCGCTCGCAGCCAACTCGCAGGCCAATGTCCAGGTCGTCGCCAAGACCAATCCGCAAGTTGCGAGCGGCGACACGCTCGAGGATCGCTTCCCTGCCCCGCAGTTCAAGGAGCGCTTCCCCTCGGTGGGCGAGAGCTTCCTGCAACGGCAGATGTCGGACTTCTCGCCCAAGCGCGCCGTACAGCAGCAGCCGCAGCCGGAGCAGGCACCCTACAAGGTCGCTTCGCTCGCACCGCAGGCGCCCTACCAGCGTCCGCCCCGCGAAGACCTGACGACGCTCGTCAGCATGAAGTCGTCGGCCTTCCCCTATTTCGGCAACAACCCTGCCTCCGACGCGCCGTTCCTCAACATCTCCAAGGGTGACCGCCGCGGCCACCGCAGCTATTCGGGGCGCGTCTACTGGCAGGACGAGACCTACAGCGACAGCCGCGTGCTGGTGCACGTCCCCGAGCATTTCGACGCCCGCAAGCCGGGCGTGATCGTGGTGTTCTTCCACGGCAATGGCGCGACGCTCGAGCGCGATGTGCGCGACCGGCAGCTGGTGCCGCAGCAGATTACCGATTCCGGCGCCAATGCCGTCCTGCTTGCGCCGCAGATGGCCGTCGACGCCGCCGATTCCAGCGCCGGAAAATTCTGGCAGGCGGGCGGCCTCAAGCGCTTCATGGATGAATCGGCCAGCCACCTCGCCCGCCTCACCGGCGATCCCAACAGCGCGCGCGCGTTCGCCAATATGCCGATCGTCATCGTCGGCTATAGCGGCGGCTTCCTGCCGACGGCCTGGAGCCTCGAGGTCGGGGGCATCAGCGACCGCGTCCGCGGCGTCGTGCTGCTCGACGCCGTCTATGGCGAAATGGACAAGTTCGCCTCCTGGATCGCGAGCCACCGCTCGGGCTTCTTCGTCAGCTCCTACACTCACTACACGGCGCGGCGCGACCGCGAGCTGATGAGCATGCTCAGGCAGAAGGGCATCAGCGTCTCCGAGGACATGGACGGCCCCTTGCGTCCCGGCAGCGTGGTGTTCGTCGAAACCGGTGACGGCATCACCCATCGCGACTACGTGAACCGCGCGTGGACGCAGTATCCGCTCAAGGACGTGCTGGTGAAGATGTCGGCGACGCCGGCGCTGGCGCTGACGCGCGTGGCGGCGACCACTCCATCGGCATCGAACCGATAGTCCCGATATTGCGCCGGCCGGTATTTCCGTGTGCTGCCTGCAATTCTCTCAAGCCGTGATCAAAATGTGATGTTGATGGCCGACATCCCCGTGAGCCACCGGATTGTTTCCGCTGGCAACGATCATAGTTTGCCGGCCACGTTGGATTTGGAATTTCTGCGGGGACAGGTCGTGCGTCAGGGACTGTACAAGGTCGACTTCCACACGGTTCACGGAACCGGGTGCGGTGTCGTCTATGTGGTGGATGGCAAAATGCGCGGCGGCAATTCCGCCTTCGCCTTCATGGGCACCTATACGGGCGAAGGCGACGCGATCAAGGTCAAGATCTCGACCCAGCGCTACAACGACGACCCGTCCTTCAAGGGGCTGTTCGGCATCGACCGGATCACGCTGACGCTCACCGGCCGCGAGGACGGCGACGCGGCGGAATTCGAAGGCAACGCGCTGCAAGCGCCGGGCGTTGCCTTCAGGGCTGTGCTGAGCCGGATCAGCGACTAGCCGTCCGGCGTCTTGACCTTAGGTCTTGGGCAGCTTCGGAATGCTCTCGGCAAAACCGTTGAAGCAGGCCAGCCGCTCGTCCTCTTCCTTGAAGAAACGGCAATCGGCGTAGCCCTTGGCCTTCGCCGGCTTCGGCTTCGGCGCCGGCGGGATCACCGCGTCGTAGCAATTGAGGCGGTCCTTGGTGCCGTCATCGAGATCGAGGCAGGCCTGGAGCCGTGCGGCGATCGATTGCGGCTTGCCCTTCGGCGCTGCGGCCGGCTTGGCCGCTGCCTCCTTGGTCCCCGCTTTGGTCCCCTTGGGCTTGACCTGCACCAAGGGCTTGTCCCCCACCATCGGTGGCTTGTCGGCTTGCGCAAACGCGGAGGCTGAATAGAGCACCGCGGCAACCGCCAGAATCATCCTCATCTCAGTCAACTCTCTTTGGTCCCCATGACCGGCCTTCTAGCGCTCCCGCGCGCGGTTTGCCAAGCACCTTGCACGCACGAAAACGCCGGTTCAGGCGGCGGCAGCCGGCCCGGGCCGGGTCAGGATCACCAGCACCAGCGCCAGCACGACGAAGCCGACCGCAACGAAGCCGAGTGGGTGCAGGAGCTCGTGGGCGAACAGCAGCCCGCCGATGGCGGAGCCGACCGCCTGGCCGATATAGAGGACGGAGGTGTTGAGCGCGACGGTGGCGGACGCAAGCGGCGGCGCGGTCGCGACCAGCCGCACCTGCTGCATCGAATTGGTCGAGGCAAAGCCGAGGCCCCAGATCGCGACGGCACCTGCCATCAGGACGAACGTGCCGGCGCCGAGCGCCCAGCCCGCAATGCCCGCAAGCAGCAGGCAGGTGAACAGCAGCGAGGTGCGATAGGGACCCCAGGTATCGACGATGCGGGTCGCGATCACGACGCCGAGGAAACCGCAGAGGCCGTAGATGCCGAACACCATGCCGATTGCGTCCGGCCCCGCCCCGGTCAGCTTCTTGAGCAGCGGGCCCATGAAGGTGAACACCACGAACTGCCCGGACATTTGCAGCATGGTGATCGCAAGCAGCAGCAGAACCGTCCTGTCGCGGCCGACCGCGCTCCAGGTCTTCAGGTCCACCGGCGTGCCCTTCAGTCCGGCAGGCAGGCGCAGCAGCAACAACAAGAAGCTGATGCAGCCGAGCGCGCCGATCCCGCCATAGGCCGCGCGCCAGCCGTAGCGGCTGGCCATGAAGGTGATCAGCGGCAGGCCGACGGCGGCCGCCAGCGACCAGCCGAGAAAGATATAGGCAATCGTGCTGCCGCGCCGCTCCGCCGGCACGATCAGCGCCGCCGTGCCGGCCGCCTGCGGCGTATAGAGCGCGCCGACCGCGAGCATCACCAGGCGGATGACGAGGAGGCTCGCATAGTCGGGCGCGAACGCCGAGGCGAGATTGCCGAAGGCGAGCACCGCCAGCGTGGTCGCAAGCAGCGTCCGCCGTTCGATGCGGCTCGTGAGCCAGGCCGTCAGCGGCGAGCCGATGCACAGCGTGATCGCGCCGAAGGTGATCAGGAGCCCGGCCGCGTGAATGCTGATGCCGAGCCCCGCCGACAATTCCGGCAGCATCCCCGCCGGCGCCAGCACCGAGCAGCCGGTGACGAGATTGCCGAGCATGAGGGCGGTTGGCGCGAAACGGCCGGCGGCGGGGGATTTTTGCATGCAACTGCATGTAGAGCCGGCTTGCCGCCTGTTAAAGGCCGCTGCCCGAAATAGTTGGTGCAAGGCCGCAGCTTTTGCGTGCCACTTTCTTGGAAATGCCGGATTGCGCAGGCCGAATCGCCTGATATATCGCTCGTTCCCGCTTACCTGCGCTCGTTCGCAGGAGTGAGCTTCAGGAGAAAAGCAATGACCGACCAGCCCAAATCCGAATCCGGCTTCCAGTACAGCCTCTCGAATCTGAAGCCCGTGACCCCCGCAGCCAAAGTCACCCTCACCTTCCCCGACGGCGCCCGGCGCGAATACGACAAGAGCATCACCGGCCTCGAGATCGCCAAGGGCATCTCGCCGTCGCTGGCCAAGCGCACGGTCGCGATGGCGCTCGACGGCGTGGTCGCCGACCTCGACGATCCCATCGAAGCCGATGCCAAGATCGAGCTGATCAACCGCGACGATCCGCGCGCGCTGGAGCTGATCCGCCACGACTGCGCGCACGTGCTCGCCGAAGCCGTGCAGACGCTGTGGCCGGGCACCCAGGTCACCATCGGTCCGGTGATCGAGAACGGCTTCTATTACGACTTCTTCCGCAACGAGCCGTTCACGCCTGAAGACTTTGCCGCGATCGAGAAGAAGATGCGCGAGATCATCGCGCGCGACAAACCCTTCACGAAAGAGGTTTGGGATCGCGAAAAGACCAAGCAGGTGTTCCGCGACAAGGGCGAGGCGTTCAAGGTCGAGCTGGTCGACGCCATTCCCGGCAACGAGCCGATCAAGATCTACTACCAGGGCGACTGGTTCGATCTGTGCCGCGGCCCGCACATGACCTCGACCGGCAAGGTCGGCAATGCCTTCAAGCTGATGAAGGTGGCCGGCGCCTATTGGCGCGGCGATTCCAACAACCCGATGCTGACCCGCATCTACGGCACCGCCTTCGCCAAGCAGGAGGATCTCGACGCCTACCTCAAGCAGATCGAGGAGGCCGAAAAGCGCGACCATCGCAAGCTCGGGCGCGAGCTCGACCTCTTCCATTTCCAGGAGGAAGGTCCGGGCGTCGTGTTCTGGCATCCGAAGGGCTGGACCATCTTCCAGCAGCTGATCGCCTATATGCGCCGCCGCCTGACCGGCGACTACAGCGAGGTCAACGCGCCGCAGATCCTCGACAAGGTCTTGTGGGAGACCTCGGGCCATTGGGGCTGGTACCGCGAAAACATGTTCGCGGCGCAGTCGGCCGGCGACGAGGCCGAGGACAAGCGCTGGTTCGCTCTGAAACCGATGAACTGCCCGGGCCATGTGCAGATCTTCAAGCACGGCCTGAAGAGCTACCGCGACCTGCCCTTGCGGCTCGCCGAGTTCGGCGTGGTGCATCGCTATGAGCCATCCGGCGCCATGCACGGCCTGATGCGCGTGCGCGGCTTCACCCAGGACGATGCGCACATCTTCTGCACCGAGGACCAGCTCGCCGAGGAATGCCTGAAGATCAACGATCTCATCCTGTCGACTTACGCGGATTTCGGCTTCACCGGCGATCTCACCGTGAAACTGTCGACCCGGCCCGACAAGCGCGTCGGCACGGATGCGATGTGGGATCACGCCGAGCGCGTGATGGCGACGGTGCTGCGCGAGATCCAGTCGCAGAACGATCACATCAAGACCGAGATCAACCCGGGCGAAGGCGCCTTCTACGGGCCGAAGTTCGAATACGTGCTGCGCGACGCCATCGGCCGCGACTGGCAGTGCGGCACCACGCAGGTGGACTTCAACCTGCCGGAGCGGTTCGGTGCGTTCTACATCGACCATGACGGCGGCAAGAAACCGCCGGTGATGGTGCATCGCGCGATCTGCGGCTCGATGGAGCGCTATATCGGCATCCTGATCGAGCACTATGCCGGCAATTTTCCGCTCTGGCTCTCGCCGGTGCAGGCCGTGGTCACGACCATCACCTCCGAAGGCGACGAGTACGCCAAGCAGGTCCTGGAGCAGGCGCGGCGCGCGGGGCTTCGAGTCGAGATCGACCTGCGCAACGAGAAGATCAACTACAAGGTCCGCGAGCACTCGCTGGCCAAGATCCCGGCACTGCTCGTGGTCGGCAAGAAGGAGGCCGAGACGCATTCGGTCTCCGTCCGGCGGCTCGGCAGCGACGGCCAGAAGGTGATGACGACGGCGGAGGCGATCGCCGCCTTGGTCGAGGAAGCGACCCCGCCCGACGTCGTGCGGGCACGGGGCATCGTTTAGAACCTGCCACTGAACTTGACGAACAGGGCGCGCCTGCCGGCGCGCTCTGCGCGTCTGCACGTCTGCACGTCTGCACGTCTGCACGTCTGCACGTCTGCACGTCTGCACGTCTGGGCGTCTGCGCGTCTGCGCGTCTGCGCAGCAAGGTGGCCGCCCTCAGAGCGCGATACCAGCCCGACTTCCGGAGCACTACCCCATGAATTGGGGATACCGACGTACCGGGCTCCGCGCGAACATTGGTCATGTTTGGTGAACTCGATACGAATTTGCGAGCCGAGCCCGAGGCGGCCGGGTTTCGGCGGCCGGCTTCAGGTGCCGTTGTCGCTCTTGTCATGTTCGCAGTCGGGTTCATTGTCTTGCCCGAAGCTGTCTACGCCGAAACCTGCCTGCTCGATTCCGGCGGTGGCAGCGCGCCCGTTGCCGATTCATTCGCTTGTGGCAACGCTGCATCCGCTTCGGCTTCCAGCAGTACGGCGGTGGGGAACTATGCAGATGCCGCGGGAGCCTATAGTGTCGCGGTCGGTTTTCTGAGTAGTGCGTCGCAAAGCCACGCCACCGCGGTCGGAGCGACGAGCAATGCCAGCGGGACGGATTCGACGGTGGTGGGCTACGGAAGCGAGGCGACAGCAGCGCAGACTTCCGCCTTCGGCTCCTACAGCAGCGCGACCGCCCAGCAAGCCTCGGCTTTCGGTAATTCGAGCACGGCGAGCGGGACACAGTCCTCCGCCTTCGGCGCTTCAAGCACAGCAACTGGCGTAGCCTCCGTCGCCGTTGGCTACGCCGCGAGCGCCAGTGGTGATTACGCCATTGCGTTCGGCCGGCAGAGTCAGGCGACGATGCAGAGCGCGCTGGCGATCGGGCAGAGCGCCGAGGCAACCGGAGCGGACAGCGTCGCACTCGGCTCGGATGCGCTTGCCGACAATTCAGGCGCAATCGCAATCGGCAGTTCCGCGCAAGCCCATCTCGCCGGAACCGCTGTCGGACGGACGGCGCACGCCTATGGCGACTACAGTACGGCCGTCGGGCAAGCGGCGGCGGCAACCGGCCAGGGGAGTTCGGCCTACGGCTACACAAGTGTCGCGGGCGCCACAGCTGCGTCGGCATTTGGCTGGAACGCGCGCGCCAACGCCGTGGACTCGACCGCTCTTGGTTTCAATACAAATGTTTCAGCGGCGGCAATTTCGGGCGTCGCCATCGGTGAAGGTGCGCAAACGACTGCATCCAACGCGGTTGCGCTCGGTTCCAAGTCCGTCGCCAATGTCGCAAACACGATCTCGGTCGGCTCGGCCGGCAAAGAGCGCAGGATCGTCAATGTCGCCGCCGGCACGCTGTCTTCCACCAGCACCGATGTCGTCAATGGCGGCCAGCTCTACACTGCAAACCAGAGGGTCGCCGCAGCATTCGGCACAACGCTCGATGCCGGCGGACAGATGGTTGCGCCGAGCTACATGATCCAGGGCGTCTCCTATAACAACGTCGGCAGCGCGTTCTCTGCCGTGAACGCTGCGCTAAGCAGCACGGCGACCAGCATCAGCAACTTGCAGACGCAGATCGACAACGGGTCGATCGGCCTCGTGCAGCAGAATTCGTCGACTAAGGTCATCGGTATCGGCAGCAGCACGGATGGCACCGTGGTCGACGTGTCGGGCACATCGGGCAACCGCACCGTGACTGGCGTCGCCGCGGGCGCCGTTGACGCGACCAGCACCGACGCCGTCAACGGCAGCCAGCTCTACGCCACGAACCAGACCGTTGCCTCGCTGAGTGCGACGGTGGCCGGCATCGCCGGGACAACTCAGTACACCAAGGTCAACAGCGCTGGCGCAGCGGCCAACGCCTCCGGTACCGATGCGATCGCGATCGGCGGCAATGCGCAGGCCACCCAGTCCGGCTCGATCGCAATTGGGTTGAATTCCGCCTCGACCGGCACCAATGCGATTGCGATCGGCACCGGTGCGGTGGCAACCGGCTCGGTAGCCGTCGGCGCAGCAGCCTCCGCAGGCAATGGCGGCGCGGCCTTCGGCGACGGTGCGGTTGCGACGGGCTCGAACTCGGCCGCGTTGGGCACCAATGCCTCGGCAACCGCGGCCAACTCAGTGGCGATCGGTACAGGCTCGACCAACACCGTCGCCAACACCGTGTCGTTCGGCTCGGCCGGCAATGAGCGCCGCCTCACCAATGTCGCCGCCGGCGTCAACCAGACCGATGCAGTCAATGTCGGCCAGCTCCAGTCGGCTGTCGCAGGCTTCCAGTCACAGATCGGCAGCCTGCAAAGCGAGATCGCCGCCAACCAGCAGGAGGCCCGGCGCGGCATCGTCGCCGCGGTGTCAGCCGCACCGGTGCTGATGCCGTCGGCGCGTGGCAGGACCACAGTCGCAGTGAACGCCGGATATTATCGCGGCCAATCCGGCGTGGGCATCGGCATCTCACATCGCCTGGACTGGACGACGCCGACGGTGCTGTTTGGCGGCTATTCCAATGGCGGTGGAAGCGAGCATATCGGCCGCGCCGGTATGGCGGTCGAGTTCTGACGTTGGTGCCGCAGATGAAGCTTCCCTTCCCGGCCTTCGTGCTGGCCGCAGTCGTGCTCGGCTCCCCCCCTGTCGTCGCGCAACAGCCGCAACAACCGCCGCCGCAACAATTCCAGCCATCGGGCGAATGGGCCAAGCTTCCGCGCATGCAATTGGAACGGCAATTCGCCGGCCCGCTCCAGGATACGGTGGTCCAGCGCTTGCGCGATCCGGTCGACGGCACCATCTGCTATGTGTATCTGCCGATCTCGGCGCCGCACTCGCCGACGACGGCAACGGGTTTCGTACAATACGGCCCGAACGGCATCGGTAGCATCAACTGTATGCCGGGCACGCCAGCTGTCGCTGCGCCGACGAGGCACAAATAGGCCCCGATCACAATCGGTCTAAATGAGCCTGTTCAGTCTCGTGGCCGGCAGGATCGCATGCTATGCGGTGCCCAATTGGTTCCATGAGAGAGACGCCCGTGCCCGACGCCATCGAACTCCTGAAGACCCGCCGCTCGGTCAAGCCGCGCGAGATGACCGGGCCCGGCCCTTCGGAGGCCGAGCTCGAGACGATCCTCACCATCGGCGCGCGCGTGCCGGATCACGGCAAGCTCGCGCCCTGGCGCTTCATCATTTTCGAAGGCGATGCGCGCCAGCGTGCCGGCGAGGTGATTGCGAAGGTCTTTGCGCGGAAGAATCCCGGCGCGCCGGCGGCCGATGTCGACATCGAGCGGAAACGGCTCACCGATGCCCCGCTCGTGATCGGCATCGTCAGCTTCACCAGGCCGCATCCGAAGGTACCGGCCTTCGAGCAGGAACTGTCGGCGGGCGCCAGCGCCATGAACATCGTCACGGCTGCAACGGCGCTCGGCTACGGCGCATGCTGGCTGACCGGCTGGTTCTCGTTCGACCGCGACGTGCTCGACGGCCTCGGCCTCAAGCCGGACGAAAAGCTCGCCGGCTTCATCCATATCGGCACGCCGACCAAGCCGAGCGAGGACCGTCCGCGACCGTTCCTTTCGGAAATCGTGACACGATTTTGATCGATGACATGTTGACGCCCTGAATATCTTGCGGCTTTGATCCCGGCGAGGGAGGGAGCCCAGATGAAGCGGCGTGAATTTCTGGTCGGAGCCGCGCTGCTCGCCGGCACCATGGCGCGAAGCCGAGCCGCCGATATCCCTGCACCTGCGCCCGAAGGGCTCGACCGCATCACGGCGTTCTTCGACAACGAGGTGACGAGCGGCCGGTTGCCGGGCGCCGTGATCATGGTCCAGCAGCACGGCAAGCCGGTCTATCTGAAGACATTCGGCGTGCGCGACGTCAGGACGGGCCTCGCCATGACGCCGGATACGATCTTCGCCATCCACTCGATGACCAAGCCGATCACCTGCCTCGGCGCGATGATGCTGATCGACGAGGGCAAGCTTGCGCTTACCGATCCCGCATCGAAATACGTCCCCCTCTTCGCCGGCACCAAGGTGGGACTGGAGGTCACCGAGCCGGACGGCAAGCTGGAGCTGGACCTCGTGCCCCCGGTCCGTCCCGTCAACATCGAGGATCTGCTGCGACACACCTCGGGCATCAGCTACGATTATATCGGCGGCAAATGGGTCGAGCAGGCCTACAAGGCTGCCAACATTTTCGAGGATCCCTTCAACAACAGGAAATTCGCCGATCGCATCGCAAAATTGCCGCTGGCACGGCAGCCGGGAACGCTGTGGCGCTATGGCCATTCAACCGACGTGCTCGGCGCCATCATCGAGATCATCTCGGGCCAGACCCTGTACGACTTCCTGAAGCAGCGCATCCTCGACCCGCTCGGCATGAGCAGCACCAAGTTTGCACTCGCGACGGAAGACGAACTGGCTCGGATGGCGCGGCCGCTGCCGAACGATTACATCCTGCTCGCCGCCGAGCGCGACCGGCTCGACCATCCCGAATGGCAGTCCGGCGGCGGCGGCCTGCTCTCGACCATCAACGACTATCAGCGCTTCTCGCAGATGCTGCTCAACCGCGGTGAGTTCGAGGGCAGGCGTTACCTCAGCCCGGCCGCCTTCAAGGCCATGACGACCGATCACGTCGGTCCCGGATCCGGCGTCGGACGCGACTATTTCTATTTCCCGGGTGACGGCTTCGGCTATGGCTACGGCCTTGCGGTGCGCACCGATCCCGGCAATGCGAAGCCGCCGCCCCCGGGCTCGATCGGCGAGTTGAAATGGGACAGTGGCAGCGGCACCTATTTCGGCGTCGATCCCAAGCTCGACATGGTCTACCTGATGATGCAGCAGACCCAGAACGAACGCAGCCGCATCACGCCCGCCTTCAAGGCGCTGGTCTACGACTGCTTTCCACCCGCGTTACGCCGCCCGTGAGGCGCGCTGGCCGAAATCCGCCAGCAGCTTTTCGATCTCGGCGGCGGGCCGCGCCGCGCTGAACAGAAAGCCCTGCACCTCGTTGCAGCCTTCGGCGCGCAGCCAGTCGAGCTGGTCCTCGGTCTCGACGCCCTCCGCAGTCGTGGTGATGTTGAGGCTGCGGCCGAGCCCGGAGATCGCGCGCACGATCGCGACGCAATCGGGCCGCTGCGCCAAATCCTTGACGAAGGAGCGGTCGATCTTGATCTTGTCGAAGGGGAAGCTGCGGAGATAGCTGAGGCTGGAATAGCCGGTGCCGAAATCATCCATGGAGATGCCGACGCCGAGCTCGCGCAGCTGATGCAGGATCGCGAGATTGGCATCGGTCTCGGCCAGGAAGATCGACTCGGTGATCTCCAGTTCGAGCCGCTTCGGCGACAGGCCGGACTGCGCCAGCGCCGAGATCACGACCTGCACCAGGTTGCGGCTGCGGAATTGCGCCGGCGACAGATTGACCGCGACCTTGACGTCGACGGGCCATTTCACCGCCTCGGCGCAGGCCTCGCGCAGCACCGATTCGCCGAGCTGGGTGATCAGGCCGATGTCCTCGGCGACCGGGATAAACTCCGCCGGCGAGATCATGCCCTTGTCGGGATGACGCCAGCGCAGCAGCGACTCGAAGCCGGAGATGCGATCGGAGGCGATCGACACCAGCGGCTGATAGTGCAGCTCGAACTCGCCGTTGGCGAAGGCGCGGCGCAGATCGAGCTCCATGTCGCGGCGCTTCTGCGCCTGGAGATCCATCTCGCGCTCGAAGAAATGGTGCACGCCGCCGCCGTCGGACTTGGCCCGGTACAGCGCCATGTCGGCGTTGCGCATCAACTCCTCCGACGTCACGCCGTCGCCGGGCGACAGCGCGATGCCGATGCTGGCGCCGATCACCATCTCCTGGCCGTCGATCTGATATGGCGCCTTCAGCATGTCGATCAACAGGGTCGCGCAGGCGCTGGCCTCGTTCGGCGAGACATCGGCCGCCAGGATCACGGCGAACTCGTCGCCGCCGAGCCGGGCTGGGAGATTGGCGCCGCGGACCGCGGTGGTCAGGCGCTCGGCGACCTCCTTCAACAGGCGGTCGCCCGCCGGATGCCCGAAGGAATCGTTGATGTTCTTGAACAGGTCGAGATCGATGTAGAGCACGCCGACCCGCTTTCCGCCGGCCTGGTCGAGCGCCTGCTTCAGGCGCTCCTGGAAGTATTCGCGGTTCGGCAGGTCGGTGAGCCCGTCGTGGTGCGCCATGTGGGCGATGCGCGCCTCGGCCTTGCGCCGTTCGGTGATGTCGACCACCGCGACCAGATAGCCGTCGCGGTCGTCGAAGGCCACGCGGCGGCCGAAGGTGAGCACCTCGATCTCGCTGCCGTCGGCACGCAGGTGCCGCCAGTTGCGCGAGGAATGATAGGTGTCGCCGACACGATCGAGCGCTTCGGCGTGGCTGTCCCACTCGTCCTCCGGCCAGATCTCGTGCAGCTTCATGCGCAGGAAGGCGGCACGGCTGTAGCCGTAATGCTGGACCGCGGCATCGTTGACGCCGAGGAACTGCTTGGTCTCGGCGTCGAACACCCACATCGGCATCGGGTTGTTGTCGAACAGCAGCCGGAACGAGGCGTCGCGCCGCTTCAACGCGGTGACGTCGGAGATCGTCAGCGAGAGCACGTCGGCGAAGGCGGTGGCGCTGAGCCGGAGATGCCGGCCTTCGTGCTCGATCTCGAGCTGTTCGCCGCGGCCGCCGCGGACGGCCTTGAGAAGGAATTCCATGATGTCGGACGCAGCCAGCAGGGTGTTGCCCTCGCCGATCCGGCGCCACAGCAGGCCGGCACTTGCGACCTTCAGCAGCGTGGCGGCGCTCTGGTTGTGATGCACGATCTGGAGATCGAACGGCTTGCCGCCGGCATCGCGCAGCGTCGCCAGCGAGATCACCGCGTCGTCGGTCGAGGCGAAAATCGCATCCAGCAGATTGTATTGCGTGCCGCGCTCGTTGACATAGGCGCCGACCAGCGTCGCGCCCCAGCGCGAGGCGGTCGGCAGCGCCAGCACATCGTAGGTCCTGACCATGCCGTCGCGCACGCAATGCGCGCTCGCCTGATGCGGCCGTCCGTTCGCAAGCGCAATCGCCGCCGCCTCCGACAGCGCCGTGGCGCAATCGGGCGAGAGCTCGGCGACGGGGATGTCCCAGCGCTCCTCGCCGAGCCATTTCTGCACGTAGCGTCCGCTGCGCGATAGCTCGAGCGCACCGTCGTTCTTCAGCAGTGCGATATGGTCGGCGAGCCGGCCGAGGCTGCCGAGCATCACGTCCTCGTAGCGCGGCAGCCGTTCGCCCGGCTTCAACGCGGCGCGCCATTTGCGCTGAAGCACCGGGATGTCGTCAAACATTTCGGCGGCCGGTTTTCCCGGCATCTTCTTCGCGGCACTCATCGCAGTCCCCAACGCACTTTCCGAGCGCATCCAATGCAGGTGCACTTAACGGCGTGTAAAGAGCGCGCGGGCGCGGGTTCCATTCGGCGATTATGACAGTTTTAAGTCAGGCGTTGGTTAGTAGCCGTTAGAGACTATGACGGTTTTGTTTTTGCGGGCTGCGCGATGAGATGGCGATAGCGTCGCGCCACTCTCAGTGTCGTCCTGGCGAAAGCCAGGACCCATACCCACCGAACTTGGTTGCGGCGAACGCTGGTGGCCACATCGCGCTTCGGCAACGCCGACCGGGGTGATGGGTCCTGGCTTGCGCCAGGACGACATTGGAGAGGTGTGTACAAACTGCATCACCACCGTCATTGCGAGCGCAGCGAAGCAATCCAGACTGTCACCCTGGCTACGAGACCATCATCCCGCCAGCCGCTCGATCACAAGGTCGAGCATCGCGCGCAGGCGGCCAAGGCGCTTGAGGTCGCGGTGATAGCCGACGAAGGTGTCGCGACCGGGCGGCGTCGAGCCGATGTCGAGCGCGACGAGGCGGCGGTCGCGGTCGCCGAGCGGACGCGGCAGCACGGCCAATCCACCGCCGCCGGCGCAGAGTTCGGCCTGCGCCTGGCGGTTATTGCTGCGTGAGGCGATTTCCGCCCTCGGCAGCACGCGCTTCAGCCACACTGCATCGGGCATGTCGGCGAATTCTGCGTTCATGGTGACGACGCGGACGCCGCTGCCGTCGCCGGCGCGCGGCGGCTTGCTGCCCTTCTTGTCGTAAAGCGCGTAGGGAATGTGAAGCAGCTTTCGCGAGATCACCTCGGGTTCACTGAACGGCTTGATGCGGAAGACGAGATCGGCCTCGCGGCGCGGCAGGCTGTAGAGGCGCGCGTCGGTCAGGAGCTCGACAGTCACCTTGGGGTGACGCTTGCCGAAGGCCGCGATCACCGGCGAGAGCATCACCGTCCCGAACCAGTCCGACGACGAGAGGCGCAGCAACCCGTCGAGCTGCGTCTCCGCGCCGGTCGCATGCCGCTCCAATGCGAGCGCCTCCTCCTCGATCCGCTCGGCATGCCGCAGCACGGCGGTGCCCTCGTCGGTGAGGACAAAGCCGTCGGCGGTGCGCTGGAACAGTGTCTGGCCAAGCGCCGTCTCGAGCGCGCGAAGCCGCCGGCCCATCGTCGGCTGGGTCTGACCGATCTTTCGCGCGGCAGCGCCGAGCGTACCCTCGCGGGCAATCGCGAGGAAGATGCGCAGATCGCTCCAGTCCATCAAAACCCTCCCATACATAAATGCACGACAACCGTACATCTTCGTTTCTTTCCATGCAAAAAATAATGGGCATATTGGAGGCCGACAACGGAGCAAGACGATCATGACCGGACACTCGACCATGCGCGCAAGCGTCCTGGAGGCGTACAACGCACCGCCGCGCGTCTCACAGATTTCCACGCCGGAGCTTGGCACCAATCAGGTGCTGGTCCGGGTGTGCGCGAGCGGGATCAATCCGCTCGACACCAAGATCCATGCAGGCTCCGCGGCGCATGCGCGCCATCCAATGCCTGCTATTCTCGGCCTTGATCTCGCCGGCGTGATCGAACGCACCGGGCGCGACGTCACGCGATTCAAGCCGGGCGACGAGGTCTACGGCATGACCGGAGGCGTCGGTGGTGTGTCGGGATCGCTCGCCGAATTCGCGAGCGTCGATGCCGATCTGCTGGCAACCAAGCCCGCCAATCTCAGCATGCGCGAGGCGGCCGCCCTGCCCCTGATCTTCATCACGGCCTGGGAAGGCCTGATCGACCGCGCCTCGCTGAAGGCCGGCCAGAAGGTGTTGATCCATGGCGGTGCGGGCGGCGTCGGCCATGTCGCGATCCAGATCGCGCATGCGTTCGGAGCAAACGTGTTCGCGACGGGCTCAGCGTCGCAGCGCGCCACGATAGAAGGCTTTGGCGCCGTCTTCATCGACCGCGACATCGCGGTTGAGACTTACGTTGCGCAGCACACCGGCGGGCGCGGCTTCGACATCGTCTACGACACCGTTGGCGGCAAGGTGCTCGATGCCTCCTTCGCAGCCGTGCGCCGCTTCGGTCATGTCGTGAGCGCGCTCGGCTGGGGCACGCATGCGCTGGCACCGCTGTCGTTCCGCGCTGCCACCTATTCCGGCGTGTTCACACTGCTGCCGCTGCTGACAGGCGAAGGTCGCGCGCATCACGGGGAGATCATGCGCGAGGCAACACGCCTGGTGGAGGCCGGCAAGCTCGTGCCGCTGCTCGATGCAAGGCACTTCACGCTGGAGAGCGTTGGCGACGCCTACGCACTGATCAGGGATCGTGCTGCGAAGGGCAAGCTGGTCGTTGACGTCTGAGGTTGGGCTCGTAGCCCGGATGGAGCGCGCGTGTCCGGGCCACGGAACGACGGTCGCGCTAGTCCTCGCTGGACGCGGCCGAGCGGTTGCGCAAATAGGCCTGCGACAACAGGAAGAACAATGCGCGCTCGCCATGATATTTGGCGGACGGCCGGGTGCGCTCGAAGCCGTCGGCAAATATCTTGCCGGACTGGTCGCACACCTGCCATCGCCAGCCAAACCGCTTACGCCTGGTGAGGATCACTTCGAACATACCGACGGGCTTGGTCCCTGCTCCTGCCGGTCTCGCAAGCGCACACGCCTGCTCCGGCCTCCCCATTAGACGGATGCCCGACATATAACGCAGCAGGATGGTAAGAGAATAAAATTGATTATCGGAAATGCGTATCTTGCACCGGCTGTGACGAAGTCGCGACGCCCGTGGAATAAGCCGATGTTTGCGGTGTTTTGCGGCCGCTCGGGCGCCTGATAGCGCTGACAGAGGTATTCAAATCAGAACACAGGACGAGGACGCCCGGTAAGCGAACGCTCACCGGGCGTTCATGCACGATGTCAGCGGCCGACTCGCGCCTGGAGATGCGCAGGATAGCGATCGCCCTGCACCGCCACCTTGGCCAGCACGGCCGCGATGGCAGCGAGATCCGCATCCGACAGCGTCACCGCGGCCGCGCCGACATTCTCCTCGAGCCGGTGCAGCTTGGTGGTGCCGGGGATCGGCACGATCCACGGCTTCTGCGCCAGCAACCAGGCGAGCGCGATCTGCGCCGGCGTCACTTTCTTCGCTGTTGCGATCTCGCCGAGCAGATCGACCAGCGTCTGGTTCGATTTTCGTGCGCTGGATGAGAAGCGCGGTACGATGTTGCGGAAGTCGCTCTTGTCGAACGTCGTGCTCTCGGTGATCGCGCCGGTCAGGAAGCCCTTGCCGAGCGGGCTGAAGGGAACGAAGCCGATGCCGAGCTCTTCCAGAGTCGGCAGGATCTCCTGCTCCGGCTCGCGCCACCACAGCGAATATTCGCTTTGCAATGCGGTCACGGGCTGCACCGCATGGGCGCGGCGGATGGTCTGCGCGCCCGCCTCCGACATGCCGAAATGCAGGACCTTGCCGTCGCGGATCAGGTCCTTCACCGCTCCCGCGGTGTCCTCGACCGGCACATCGGGATCGACGCGGTGCTGATAGAACAGGTCGATGCGGTCGGTCTTCAGCCGCTTCAAGGCGGCCTCCGCCACCGCCTTGACGTTGGCGGGCCGGCTGTCGAGCCCGTCTTCGACCTTGCCGCCCTTGAAGCCGAACTTGGTGGCGATCACGACCTTGTCGCGGATTGGCGCCAGCGCCTCGCCCAAAAGCTCCTCGTTGACGAAGGGGCCGTAAGCCTCGGCGGTGTCGAAGAAGGTCACGCCGCGCTCGAAGGCGGTCCTGATCAGCGCGATCGCCTGCGAGGTCTCCGTCGCCGGACCATAGCCATAGCTCAGTCCCATGCAGCCGAGGCCAAGCGCCGAGACCTCCAGACCACTCTTGCCCAGTTTACGCATCTGCATCGCAGCTCTCCTTGCAATCACGTTCGGCTGCGAATTTAGGTCGCGCGCGAGCCTGCGATTAGGTGATAAAACCGGCATGTACTCATGACCCGGATTCATGAATGGCCCGCACCAACGTCAACGACCTCCTCGCCTTCCTCGCGGTCGCCCGCGAGCGCAGCTTCACCCGCGCGGCCGCCCAGCTCGGCGTGTCGCAATCCGCGCTCAGCCACACCGTGCGCGCGCTGGAGGAGCGGCTCGGCCTGCGGCTGCTCACCCGCACCACCCGCAGCGTCGCACCGACGGAAGCCGGCGAGCGCCTGCTGCGCAATATCGGGCCGCGCTTTGCGGAGATCGACGCAGAGCTGTCAGCGCTGACCGCGCTGCGCGAGACGCCGGCCGGCACCGTGCGCGTCACCACCGGCGAACATTCGGCACAGACCATCCTGTGGCCGGCGCTCGCCAAGCTGCTGCCGCGCTACCCCGATATCAAGGTCGAACTCGTCGTCGACTACGGCCTCACCGACATCGTCGCCGAGCGTTACGACGCCGGCGTGCGGCTCGGCGAGCAGGTCGCCAAGGATATGATCGCGGTGCGGATCGGGCCGGAGATGCGCATGGCGGTGGTGGGCGCGCCGGCCTATTTCGCCACGCGCGGCAAGCCGAAGCAGCCGCAGGATCTGACCGAGCACAATTGCATCAACCTCCGCCTGCCGACCTATGGCGGGCTCTATGCCTGGGAGTTCGAGAAGCGCGGCCACGCCATGAAGGTGCGGGTCGACGGCCAGCTCGTGTTCAACACAGGGCTGCTCAGGATGAATGCCGCGCTGGCGGGGCTTGGTCTTGCCTATATCCCGGAAGATCTGGTGAAGCGGGAGATCGCCGACGGGCGGCTGATCCGCGTGCTCGCCGACTGGTGCGCGCCGTTCGCGGGCTATCACCTTTATTACCCGAGCCGGCGGCAGCCGACGCCTGCGTTTGCCGTGCTGGTGGAGGCGTTGAGGTATCGGAAGTGAGGGGCCGCGCAGACGGTGTGCTCCCTCGCCCCGCTCTTGCGGGGAGAGGGTTGGGGTGAGGGGTGCCTCCGCAATCACGGTGAGAGTTGGACTCGCGGAGAGCCCCCTCACCCGGAATCCGCGCTTCCAGCGCGCATTCCGGCCTCTCCCCGCAAGCGGGGAGAGGCGAAGTAGCCGCACCGGTCGGGCTAATTAGCGCGCGACGACTTCCACTTCGCCGTCGACGCCGTTGACGACGTTGAAGCCGCGCTCGTAGACCTTGCCCTCGTTCTTGGCGATGGCGCGGTATTCGCCTTCGGAGAGCACGACGCGCGGGAAGGCGCCAATCGATTCCTTGATGACGTCGCCGCCGGGGGTCAGAACCGACCAGGCGGTGTTGGCGAGGGCCTCGCCGCCCCTGTCGCTGACGAGCTTGAGCGTGATGACTGCGGCGCGATGGGTGATGGTGACGTCGGTGAGCTTGCCGGCCTGGACGCGAATGTCCGAGCGCACCACCGAGTTGGCATCGCCATAGTTTGAGACGATGTAGTAGGTGCCCTCCGGGATCAACACGACGTCGCCGGCGGCGACGTTCGGCACCAGCGAGGCGCGCTCGCCGGATTCGAACTGGCTGCCCTTGTAGATCGCGAACGAGATCTGGTTCTGCGGGATGATGCTGGTGCCGACGCGGCCTTCGATGCGCAGGCCGCCTGCCGGCAGCACGAAGGATTCGCGGTCGGTCTCGGCCTTCAGGCTGACGGTGCGCACCGCGCTGACGAGCCCGAAGGCGACGTGCACGACGTAATTGCCGGGCGGCAGCACGATGTTGGGCGTCGCGTTGCGGTCCTCCCGGATCAGCTTGAACGTGCCGTTCTCGTCGGGACGGTCGGCGAAGACACGCCAGACCAGGCCGCTGGTGATCGGGGCCGAGTCCTTGCCGTATTTCGCGGTCAGCGATAGCACACCCTGTCCCGGCGCCGCCGCATTGAGCGGCGCGGCCGGCGGCACGGTCGTGACCGCGGGTGGCGGCATGCTGGGGGAAATCGGCTGGGTCAGGGTCGGCGGCAGGCTGGGGGGAGCCGCCCCCGGCCCGGAGGGCGGCGCCAGGCTGACGGCGCCGCCGGGGTCGGGCACCGATGCAGGGGGCACCGGCGGAGGCCGATCGGAGAAAAGCTGCGCCTGGGCAACACCTTGCCCCAGGATGACGAGGCACGCGGCAAGGATCAACGCCGGCAGCAGCGATACGCTGCGCCGCCATCCGATGATGCCGTCACCCCCGATAGTCATGCCACCTGCTTTTCACCGAAAACGCGGCAAATTCAAGCCTCTGAAACCCCAGGAAATACGGCCCCGCCACGGTTTGATGGAACCTGGTTGACGCCTGCGTGATTAGACAGGAGGCAACCGCCCCTCGCCATACTCCTGCCCAGTGCCCTTTCCAAAGCGGCATAAACCATGCTTCGCCCCGGTTCTGGCGCAGAGCAGGTGCTATGCCTAGTCTGGTGGTGCGGCTGGCCACGCGTAGGAGAGTTTTGGTGCTGGACAGATTGAAGGGCCGCGGCGCGAATGGCTCGAACAGCGAGAAGATCGGCCTCGGCAGCATCCGCCGGCCGGTCATTGGCCTTGCCCTTGGCGGCGGCGCAGCGCGCGGCTTCGCCCACATCGGCATCATCAGGACCCTGCTCGCCAACGGTATCGTGCCCGATGTCGTGGTCGGCACCTCGATTGGCGCCGTGGTCGGCGGCCTCTACGCGTCCGGCAAGCTCGATACGCTGGAGGAATGGGGCCGCGGTCTGCAAGGCATGCGCAACATCCTTGGTTATCTGGACATCCGCCTCAACGGCTCCGGTCTGATCGGCGGCGAGAAGCTGGCGACCCGGCTCGAGGCAGCGTGCGGCCAGACCTTGATCGAGGACCTCCCGATCAAGTTCGCCGCCGTCGCGACCGAGGTTCGCACCGGCCACGAGATCTGGCTGACACGCGGCCGCGTGGTCGACGCGATGCGCGCCTCCTACGCCCTGCCCGGCATCTTCTCACCCGTGCTGATCGGCGATCGCTGGCTGGTCGACGGCGCGCTGGTGAATCCGGTGCCGGTCTCCGCCGCCCGCGCGCTCGGCGCTGAAATCGTCATCGCTGCAAATCTTTCCAGCGACATCTTCACCTATTCGACGACGGTCTATTCGCACGGCGCGGCACCCGGACCGGCCGCACCTGCGGCCGAAGAGACGACGCCAAAACGGCGCTTCCCGAGATTCTTCTCGCCTGAGAAGACGGTGAAGCGCGAGTTCTTCGGCGGCGGGGACCGGCCCGGCCTCTCCTCGGTGATGGTCGATGCCTTCAACATCATGCAGGACCGCATCACCCGCGCCCGCCTCGCCGGCGATCCTCCGGACCTGCTGATCACGCCGCGGGTCGGCCAGTTCGGCTGGTTCGACTTCCACCGCACCGACGACCTCATCGCATTGGGCACCCGCGCCGCCGAGCGTGCGCTGGACTCGATCCAGGAGGCGATCCACGCGCTGGCGCCGCCGCCCGAGGGCGCGGCGCCCAAAGCCGGCGAGTGACGGCGGTCAGGCCGTCTTGATGTAGTCGCGCAGGGCTTCCTGCTCGGACTCGTATTCCTGGACGCGGCGCTTGACGATGTCGCCGATCGAGATCAGGCCGACCACCTTGCCGTTGTCGATCACCGGCAGATGGCGGAACTTGCCTGTCGTCATCGTCTCCATGAGCTCGGCGACCGTGTCGGTCTCCTTGCAGGTCACGACCTTGCGGGTCATGACCTGGGAGACCGGCTCGTCCAGCGCGCCGGCGCCGCGCTCGCCGATCACGCGCACGATGTCGCGCTCGGACAGGATGCCTTCCAGCCGGCTCTGGTTCATCACCAGCACCGCACCGATCTTCTTCTCACCGAGCAGCTTTATCGCGGCGGCCAGCTTGGCGTCGGGCTCGACGCTCATGATCTGGTGGCCCTTGGTGTTGAGAATGGAACGTACCGTCATTGTCGCCTCCCTGAATCGGAGCCGTCCGCCTTTTGGCAGTCGGGACTTGTTCCTCGAGTCTTCAACTAACAGTTTCAGCGCCGGTTTCACGCTCAGGCGCTTTACGAAGCAAAGCCGCTACCCGCTTGTCGCTTCGGAACATTCTTCACGCGAATGATGGATGAATTCGGGCCGCGCCGCAAGCGCCGCTTCAAATACGGTCTGAAACGTCCTGTGATGACGCATCCGCAGCATCGCTTCGCACGCGCGGTACCGGATCGAACAGCGCGAACAGCAACAGGCCGGCGAAGAAGCCGCCGATATGCGCCTGCCAGGCGACGCTCGTGGTCTCGGCATCGACCCCGATCGCGCCGACGCCGAAGATGATGTTGACGCCGAACCACACCGCGAGGAAGCCGACCACCCGCCCGTCGCGCAGCGCGCGCGACAGCGGCAGGGCTGGAACCTTTGCGGCGGTATCGGCGTCCGAACGGCTGAACGACAGGAAGCTGCCGCGGACGAAGGCAAAGCGGATCGCCGCCGCCATCGCGCCCGACACCGAGGCCGAAGCGCCGATCATCGGCGCCACCGCATGCTCATGGGTGACGAGATGGGCGAGCGCGCCGGCCGCCGCCGTCACCGCGAGAAAGAGGAAGAACCTGATCGCGCCAAAACGCCGCGCCAGCGCGCTGCCGAACGGCAGCAGCCACAGCACGTTGAAGCCGAGATGGGTCAGATTGGCGTGCAGCAGCGAATAGGTGACGAAGCTCCAGACCTTGGCGCCGGCGCCGCCCGGGATCTGCAGGTTGAGCAGCGAGGAATCGTAGCGCTTCGGGATGAAGCCGAAGACGTCGATGGTCCAGTTCTCCAGTTCCGGCGGCAGCAGCACCCGCAGATGGATCAGCGCCAGCAGGACGATATAGGCGGTCAGCGCGAACGGCAGCGTCAGGATCGGCTCGCGCGGAGCCGCCTCAACAAGGGCCGGTACGTCCGGCTGAGCATCGTGCGAATCTTGCGGGGAATCCAAGGCGGCTTCGCTTTCAGGCGCAATCGGAGCGATACGCTTGGAGATAGTCGCCTTTGCCGGCCTCGCGCAAGTGCACAAAAGGAAATCGTGAACGAGGGGCTCGTCTCGAACCGAGCGAGGCACTTGGTCCCGGCTCAGCAGTGCATCGCTAAGGCGCTGCCCTGCGTCCGGGGCACGGAGCCTTAGCGATCCGGACCGATCTCGTGTCCCGGACAAGGTGCGGCACGAAGTGACGCGCCGCCGAGCCGGGACCCAGATTGGCGGCGGGTTCGAATTGTACAACTTTAGGTAGCTGCAACGATCTGCCTCACGCCCATGCAAACCGCCTTCTTCGTCTATATCCTCGCGAGCAAACGAAACGGCCTGCGCTGCGTCCGGGGCACGAGAGAGTGTGCCTGAGAAAGGAAAAGGCAGGGCCCTGGGAAAGCCCTGCCTGTCCGTGTCGGACTTCCGGTACCCCCAGGGATTAAGGTGTATCCCCACCCCTCCCCGCGGCCCGTGACCAAACTGTTTGACGCCTGTGTACAGGCCCCGCCGAGAACCTGGAGAAAAGCGGCGAAGCTTGCGACCGCGGTCACCATAGCAGCGCTGCGGGAGGCGCAAAGCGCATAGTTAATTTAACGTTAACGGGTAGCCCAGCACTAACTGCCTGTAAATGCTTGCGAACCCGTTTGTTCTCCCCTGGGCTGGCTAAGGGCGGGCTAATGCGCTTGGAGCTGCGCAGATGCTTTGACGGTGCCCCGCGGTGCCTTGCACCGGCAAGCGTTGGTCAGCGCACAGGCGGAGCCGCGGCGCTCAACAACCAGCCTCTACAACGTGCCCGTTTGGCCGCTCTTATCTCGATAGATTGGAAGCGATGACACCCGTCGCCCTGCACACGGCCAACACAAAGGTATCGAGATCAGTAGCCTTGGCCTTCCACTGTTAAGCCCGCAAGATTCGCCGCGGGCTACGCCGGAAACCCGCCTTCCGTATCGCGATGCCCGTGCATAGGGCTGCACATAAGTACCATCCTTGCGGGTATAGCCCGAGACCCACTCCGTCTTTGGCCGCGATGTATCGCTACCACTGCCAACCGGTGTGCCACCTCCGCCCCCAAGGCACCCCGCCTGCTCCGCTATTATCGCGACGCTCGTCCCAGCTCGCCGGATGCCCATCGCTCAGGTCGAGCAGCGACAGGAATCCACTTACGCCCGAACGCCTGATCGTGCCACCCGGCAAGCAGTCCATGGTGATGTACGCATCGCCGCTCTACCGCATGGCTCTCGCCGCAATCCTCGACCTCAGATATACACCCGAGCCGCCCCGAGAGGGGCAGGCGCAGTATGAACTTTCGCGAGAGGTTTGGGTTAGGTCGATTCCAGCGGGACATAGAGGCGGCGCTGGCGACGATGCTTTATTCCGACGAAGAGCAGGAGGAGAGACGCCGCATCAGACCACGTCGCAGCCGCCGGGCACTCCCTAATATCCCCGAAAGTTAGCGATGTACTCCCGATACATTTCGGCGCGCTCGTCATCGAGCCCAAACCTGTTGAGCTGCACCCTGCCCCTCGTTCGATCATCTCCATGCATAATGCAACTCAGGTCGGTCGCCTGCTCATGCCGGGCCACGATGGTCTTGGCAACTTCGAGCGGAAGCTCGTTGCTGTAGGTCGGATTGCGGCCGAAATTGTTCTGCGCATGATACAGAGCCGCTCCGTAATCCTTAAGAACCTCCTTGATGTAGACCATGGCCAGGTCGTCAATCTCTCTTGGAGCTTCCTTGTTTCCGAGGATCAGCACCGAAACGAGCCGCGCCACCTTCCAAGACTCACGCTCCCACCCCTGGATCAAACGTTCTTTCAGAATGGCAAGGAAATCCGGCTTGATATATTCGAATGGGACGTGTGGCCACCCATCGAGCAGATACATATCGTACAGGCCGCGACCGAAGAGGCTCCGGACAGTATCATCTTCTAGCCAACGGGTGATTTCTATGCTGTTGACGGCCCCCACCCGGTGAGCCATGTACGCAAACATGATGTCTGTGATCTGCTTAAGGGAATAAATCCCCTGTGACGCTTCCCCCAGGATCGATGTCAGCATCGAGAACTCGGCTTTGGTCGCGTACAGCTCAAGCCACCTAGAGGAGACTCGCCTCAAGCGGACGTCGATCGGGTGCGGTGGCTGCGTCAGCTTCCTCGCGTTCTCCAACGCCACCCGATATCTGGAAACCCAGTACCGGGTCCTGCTTGGCTCCTCCAAGAACACGTCATTATAGGAAGCCTCGATCTCCTGGGCGAACCATTCCTCTTGTTGGGCCTTAACCTTGCCACTACGTGCGTCATCAAGCATCTCGCCCAAATCGCGAAGCACTGGGTGAGTGAGCGCACTTAGCCCAAAGATGACCTTTAGTCTGGCCTTCTCAGCATCTCCCTCGATGATATAGGGCGTTTGTTTGTGCCAAAATATAATCGGCGCAGGATCTCCTACGCTGAACACCCTGTCTCTGTAAGCGTCCGGGACATCACGCGTTACATCGTAGTGGTCCACATTCTCATACAGGAGGAAGGCGCTGATGTTGTAATCAGCGTCCATTTCCGGAACGTACATGGCGTTTCCGGCCTCGAATATTGGCACGCCGATAGAGTCGGCTGGAGAAAGCCGAAGAGCAGCGGTCACCCTCAACCCATCCGGGGTCAAATGTTCACTCCGGCCCTCTTGTAAATCCGTTCAACGGCATCGTAGATCGACGAGTAGTGCTGACTGAGACTCAGCGGCAGCAACCGGTAGGTCTCGATGTACTTTGTAAGCTTTAGCAACGACTCACGCACCCCCTCCGTGCGCATATACTCCTCCGGGATCACGACACCGAGCAGGTCTTCCTTGCGCAGAGGAATGTCTTCGCCGACTTGCACCTCGATGGCTGCGGCGCGGTCATCGTAGTTCCTGGTCGAACCCTCCCGATACAACTTTCCCAGAGCCAGGATTTCAGCATGGCTCATGTCGAGAACGTGCTCGTCCTTGATCCTCTCTTCGTCGACCGATTTGCGATCCACGTACCTGCGTGGGGTGTCGAAATACAGAGAGATGAGCCTCCCGATCAAAGCATCATCCGACCCAAGATCGAAATTCTGCATATCGAAGGCTGTGAGATATGAGGGCATCCTGTTGCGGTCGAAGGCGCCGGTGTCGAAGGGATAGATACGCTTGATCGGTGGCGGTGTCGCAAACCGCATGACGAACACCGACGGAAGCTGCCAGGCAAACAGGTAGCAAAGCTTTTCGCCCTTGAAGACATCGCACCTCATCGCAAGAAGCGTCTCGTCCTGGATGATTTTGATGAGCTTGCTGGATGGCGTGCTATGAACCCATGGCGGACTTTTCGGGTTGGCTAGATTCGAGTTGCTGAGAAATTCACGCAGGCGGACTTCCCGAGGTTTCATCATCTGACCTTAGAGGCTGCGGCAAATCACTACGAAAGCAATTTATCAAAACCGGATCGGACAGGTAGGAGCGTCACCCACTATCCCCACTACTCAACCGAGATGTCGGGCAATGCCGTGGGCAATCAGGAGTACCGTACCCAGAGGTACGAGCACGCCGGCCAGCACAGCTACCAGCATGAGGATAAACCCCCTGTCCCGGCCAAAGGCTCCAACAACCGTCTCCGACTGAGATAGGAGTCCGCCCAAGCCTACCGCGAACCTCGCCAGGGTCGGTTCATGCTTTTGCGTGGCTTTAGCCATGCCCGTCTCCGAAAGTGAGCCTCCGGGAGATCCCCGGCTCGTACCGTAGGACCATTTCCCAGCCGTCAACCGCTAATAACGCACCACGACGACCCCGGTCGGGTTTGCAGTTTGGAAAATCCTCTTTGACGCTTTATCCAACAGCAATGATTATTTCAGCAACCGCAACGCACTAGCCACACAGCGCCCGGAAAGCGCCTTTTTAGCTATTTCAATATGTTATGCATTGCACAGCGGCTGCGGAGCCTACCAAAACCCTCGTCCAAAATTTGGAAAAGTCGTCCGCAGCCACGGATTTGCCGGGTACGGCTGCTTTGTTTGGGCGTGTCCCGGCCCGGGCTGGACGAATCAGCGGGATGGCCCGCCAGCGGTGAACACGAAGGTCGCGCAGTTTACCCCACACCTCTTGCCCCGCCGGCACGCACCGGAAGTCGCGGGCGTACCAGTCCTGATACTCGAAGATGACGCGCTTGTGGGTCTCGTTCACTTGAGCCGGACGAGTCTCTTCGGAGATCGCTTACTTGGTAGGCTATTCCGACCAGAGCACGTTTTTCCGCGCCACCCATTGCTGGTTCGGTGAGTCACCGGGCGAATATCGCGCGCGCGTGACGGCGGGGCACGGGCGGGAGATGCTGAGACGCTCCGCAAGTAAGCTCGGCCGGCGGCACCCTTAGCGCCAGCGTATTGGCTGAAACCGCCCTCGTTGCGGCTTAGAATGGTGCCGAATGTCCGCTTTGCGTCAAAGACGGCATCGGCGAGCGGTCATTGATGTCCGCTTAGGGTCTTGGTCGTGTAAAAACGGCTTCAATGGACGTCGGTCCGGAGCTAGGGACTGCGCCCTGTCTCAAGCGCCGATCGCGGCCATCAATTGCTTGCTCCCAACGATGTTCATGACCCGCGTCAGATTATAGGCCAGGACCGAGAGTGCCATCTCGGCGGCTACTTTTGGGAGGGTTGCTCTCGTCTATGAAATCATCGAGGCATTCGGGCAATAGCGTCCACTGCCCACGATCCGCCCCTTCAATGAAGCGCCTCATCAATTCCCCCCGGAGAATCACGGGGAGAATCATACAGCGGCACGGCGTTTTCACACAGCCAGGGTCACAAGCTGCCCTTGGCAGGCTGCTTCACCTTGGTGGGCTCATCCCCCGGAAGCAGACATTTCCGCTCTCCGAGCGAAGGTCCGCGAAGGGCCACAACCGGACTACCCCACCTCGGCGACGTGTGGGGCTTTGCTTGTGGTCCGCAGGTGTACCATCGGCCGACCCCGCCCGCGATAGCTGAGGCGCAGCCTATCCCGTGCCTACCTCAGCAGGTCCCACTTTACGTTATCAAAGGGAATGTAAGCGTTGTTGTTGTACCCGCGTCGCTGCTGGTCTGATCGACGGTACCGCCAATTTGTCTCGCCAAAGAGGTCATCAGCTTAAGGCCCGATCCGTTTTCGTTTGGATGTTGAATGCCGCGACCGTTGTCGGTCACTGTCAATCGGGCCTCGCCGTAGCCGACGCCTCCCACCAAACTTACGCTGATCCTGCCTCCCTCTGCACCGAACGCATGTTTGATGCTGTTCATCGCAGTCTCATTCAAAATGAGGCCAACCGGGAGGGCGCGGTCGATCGCCAACTCGAGTTCGTCGCACTCGACGTCTACTTCAACCTCATCCACCTGATTGCGGATCGCGCTGCAAAGAGCCCGGATGTAATGGGAAAGTCTGACGATCTGCCCTTCTTGGCGAGGGGCAAGCTGATCATGTGCGAGCGAGATGGCGTTGATGCGGCTGGCCACGTGGTCTAGAGCGCGGTGTGATTCCGAGCCAAGATAGCGGCGCTTCTGGATGGAAATCGAGGACAGGACGAGTTGAAAATTGTTCTTGACCCGATGTTGCATCTCCCGAAGCAAGATCTGCCCCTTTTTAACTTCGGCGACCGCAGCCATAAGGCTTGCATGTTCGTCCGGTCGCGCATCGCGACGCAGTACAGCACCTATCAGCGCGGCGGCGGCGGTCAGAAACTCGGTCGTATCCTGCGAGAAGTCTCTCGGCTTCGTACTGTCCACCTCCAGCACGCCCCATGCGGCACCGCCGATGAGGATCGGGACGTTGCTGACAGCCACAATGCCGTGCTCCGCCAAGAACTCGGAACGAACAAATTCCTTCTGCTCGGCGAAATCTCTGATGCTGACAGGCTCGGCCGTTTGAAAGGCGCGGCCAGGCGGCGAGCGGAGGTCGGCCGACAGCGTGGCGGTGCGGACGGCGCTCTCCTTCCAGCCAACTCCCGCAATCAACAGAAGATCGGACGTGTCTGGACGATATTGAAGCACCTTAACATGGTCGATTTCCACGGCTCGGGCAATTTGCAGCACGGCTTGGTCCAAGAAGCGCTCTGTTCCGGCGTCTTCGACCGAAAGACGACCGATATCGACCAAAATGCGGATGTGGCGCCGGAGTTTGTCCAGCACATCGCCGTCAGTGTGTTCGGTCGGGTGGTCCTCCATTCGTTTCTAACATCGGGCCTCATGAATTGTGCCTAAGTAAGCGCGCCACCAATCGCCAAAGCGCACCGGAATTGCTTGCTTCCGTCGGCAGGACTGGATGGCTGCGCTCCTACGGGAGCGGCAACAGCGTCCGCAATTTAGCCCTCAACTGGTCGACCGAAAACGGCTTGCCGATCGCCAACGTACCTTTGGGGGCTCCAAAAAGAGATGGGATTTCGAGGGGGAAGGCTTGCTGAGCCGAGCTCCACAGGGAACCTCCGCTCCGATGCGGGTTGATTCTCAAGACAAACAGCGAGAGCGAAAATGGGAAACAGTGGCGTGGGAATGCTACTCGGCGATACCTCAGTGACGGCGCTCTGGATGATGTTTATCGGCGCCTTCATCTTGGGTGGCACAATTCTCTATGGCGTCATGAAGACGGGAAGGTTGCGCCGCAGCGAGCGTGCGCAGCTCGACCGAAACACAGAGATGGCGCAGCGCCGCGACGACCCGGAGAAAAGAGCCGCTCGTTAGCAATCGGCGCGTCGAACGGTCAAACGTAAGATTTAGGAACTTAGGCCGGAATGGCGCTAGTCATCTGGAACGCAAGTTCGTCACATTAGTTGATAGCTCGAATCTCTATAGAGGAGAGCGCTTGTGGCGAATGGAGTTGTGCGAGGCCGGCCGATCGCGCCGTTAGTGCTGAGTCCGCAGGAGCGCGCGTACCTAGAGAGGCAAGTTCGTCGTCATCGCGTTGCCCGATCGCTATCTGAGCGATGCCGCGCGATCCTGCGATGCGCGGATGGATTGCCAAGCAAGTCTGTGGCTGCCGAACTCGGCCTGCACGAACACACCATTGGCAAGTGGCGTCGCCGATTTTTGAAGGACCGCTGTGATGGCCTGCTTGACGAGGCACGCCCTGGCCGCCCTCGAACCATCAACGACGATCAGGTTGCTGAGGTGATCGAGCGGACGTTGCGGACGACGCCAGCCGATGCCACGCATTGGTCGATCCGCTCGATGGCTGCGGAAACCGGCTTTTCCCACACCACGATCCGCCGAATGTGGGCGGCGTTCGGCTTGCAGCCGCACCGTGGCCAGACATTCAAGCTATCGAGCGATCCGCTGTTCGTCGACAAGGTACGCGACATCGTCGGCCTTTACCTGTCCCCACCGAACCGAGCCCTTGTCCTCAGTATCGATGAGAAAAGCCAGATCCAGGCCCTGGATCGCGAGCAGCCGGTCCTGCCGATGATGCCGGGCGTACCGGAACGGCGCACACACAGCTATGTGCGGCATGGTACGACCTCGCTGTTTGCCGCGCTCGATGTCGCCTCGGGATTCGTCATCGGCAAATGTTACAAACGCCACCGGGCAATCGAGTTCTTGAAGTTCCTCAAAGAGATCGACGCTCAAGTCCCTGAAGGGATCGATGTCCATATCGTCATGGATAACTACGCCACCCACAAAACACCCAAGATCAAAGCGTGGCTCGCGCGCCGTCCGCACTATCATGTCCACTTCACGCCGACTTCCGCGTCATGGATCAATCAGGTCGAGCGCTGGTTCGCTGAGCTCACCAGAAAGCAGATCCAGCGAGGTGTTCACACCTCCGTCAGGCAACTCGAGGCCGACATCCGTACCTTCATCGATTTGCACAACAGACACCCGAAGCCCTTCAAATGGACCAAGTCCGCAGACCAGATTTTGGCGTCCGTCAAACGCTTCTGCCACAAAGCCCTAGGCCTGAATCGACGTTGCGCTTCGATCCTTCGCGTTTGTCGAGCGACCAGCGACGTTATGCCTAGGAACAGAGCCGGAGCCTCCGAGTTCGGCCTGTGCAACCTTATAACGGAGTTACAAGATGAGCCGCGGAATGCCGTCCATGACCGCACTGCTCGGGCTGCTCGCTATCGCCGGGTATCAGAATCGAGACAAGCTGGCGGAGTTGCTCAAAGGCCCGGGATCTGGATCGCTCGAGCCCGCCAATGCTCAACAGCCGCTGGGCGGCCTGCTCAGCAATCTCACAGGCATGCTGAGCGGTGCTGGTGTCGGAGGTCTACTCCAGGGAGGAATTGGCGAGCTACTGGAGAAATTCAACCAAAATGGCTACGGGGACGCGGCTCGGTCTTGGGTCAGCTCGGGGCCGAATAAGGACCTCTTGCCGACGCAGCTGCGGGAAGCAATCGGCCCCGACGTGTTGGACAAGCTTGAGAAGGAAACTGGGCTTTCTCAGGAGGAGATCCTCGCAAGGTTATCGCGTGAGCTTCCCCAGGCGATCGACAAATACACGCCCGAGGGGCGTTTACCCACCTCGTAGCCTTCCAGCTGGCGCCATTGTTTATTCAGGAGGAGTGGAACATGAGCATTATTTGGACCATCATTATCGGCTTTGTCGCGGGGGTAATCGCAAAATTCATCATGCCTGGTGACAACGAACCCTCCGGGTTCATCCTGACCACTATCCTCGGAATCGTCGGCGCCTTCGTTGCCTCTTACCTTGGCCAAGCCCTTGGGTGGTACCGTCCGGGAGAGGGCGCCGGACTCATCGGTGCCGTGGTCGGCGCGATTATCGTGCTCTTTGTGTATGGCCTCTTCGCCGGACGACAACGGCGCGCGATTTGACGAGCAGAAGACAGGGCTTTGTCCGCAGTGACCTGCGTGCGCAGCATCTGCCTGATCAAGTTCAAGCAAAGGGGGCGCGCCGTCGACTGGCAGCGTCCCCTCTTCGTCTCATCAAGGTGACTTCACCTTGGCACGGGCAGCTGCCGCGGCGTCCATGCCGGCTTGCCTAACTCGGTCCACAACTTCGGCGCTGGTGTCGCTGATTTCTGCGACGACCGTGTCCGAGGCTTCACGCAGGGCCTGCGATACCGCACCGGCCCGCCGATTGAGGTCAACTTTCACATCGTCACTGACTTCGCCGATATACTTGTTCTCGGTCTCGGACGCGCGAAACGCGCCCGCAACCGCTGCACCGATCGCGATGCCCACGACCCCAAGCACGAGGGGCTGCCGTTCAAGCATATCGGTGAGTGACGATTTCGCGCTGCTTATGGCTTCCTTGTCCGGAAACGGATTGCCAAGCTTGCTGAATTTCTCCTGCGCAAAGGCGACGCCCTCGTCGAAACGATCCCGGACGTTGTCGGCGGCTCCGGAGACCGCATCGGAAGCGGCAGCGGTCGCGCCTCGAAAGGTTTCTCCGATGCCGATCGAGCCATCGTCGTCCATTTCAGGTGCGGTCGGAGGCGCCACGGTCTGCTTGACGGCGGATGCCGCCGACCTGAGACCACTCGTCCCCATGTCGGCGACGGGTGCAACGGCCTCCACAGTCGAACGCGCCGCAGTCTTCAGCTTCTGGTCGCCGACCAACAGCCAGAGCGCTCCGCCTCCGATCAGCGCGGCTGCAAGCGGGTTTTCACGGGCGGCCGTCACCAAATTGTCCATAAAACTGGTTTTTGTGCTGCTCATCGCACCATTCCCTTCACGGTGTCCTTATCCCTTTCGAGCTGGCCGATCGTTTCCCGGAGCGCCAGATGACGGACATCAAGCCGGTTGATGCCGACGGCGACGAGCGCGGCGGCGATGGCCGCGGCGATGGCCGCCGACGTCAGATAAGAGACCGGCTGAGACCATCCCGCGGAGATTAATCCTGCGGACAGGGCGAACAGTGCCATGACGATCGCTGGGATCACCAAAATGGCGCCACCTACGATCAAGCCTAGCCCGCCGCCGATCTTCTGAAGTTTGTCGCCAACCTCCGCCTTTGCCAAGTCTATCTCGTTCTGGAAGAGCTTGGCGAACTGCGACATGGCATCGCCGAGCAGCGCCGAGATCGCACTGAACTCGCTTTGACTGGTTTTGATATCGCGCTCGATGCTCATGGTACTGTGCTGCCCTGTGTGGATGAGGTTTGTTGCGTGCTGGAGCCAGGTCGCACGGTCTCCTGAGGCCGGGTTTGTTCTCCCGCCGAAAACGAGGTCCCGCCCGGCTGCTGGGCGCTTCCCGATGACGATCTGTCCGTGGCGTCGCGCCGCTCTGGGGACGACGGATGCCCGCCCGATGCCTTCAGGAAGCGGACCGCAGCGAAGCCTGCCAGCACCGATATCCCGAGAAAGGCCGCAGGCTGACGTTTGGCGAAATCGGTTGCGCCTTCGACGAGATCTCGGAAGCTCCCCTCCCGGATCTTCTGCGCGGCGTTCTCGACATAGTCGGCGGCGGAATCGATGCCACGTGCGGCGAATGGTACGTCGGTCTCAAAAGCTCTGCCGGCTTCGCGGATGTTGCCTCCCAGGCGCGCGACGAAGTCGGCGCCCGACCGCTGCTGCTCGCGCGCCTGGCTCTGGATCTGGTCCACGGTTCCTTCGGCGACCCCCTTTGCTGCATCCGCGGCTTCACCGAATTTGTCTCGCGCAAGATCGGCCGTTGCCTGGAAAGCATCACCGGCGCGCTGCTTCATCTCCGCTCCGGCATCGCCAATCTGTTCTCTCAGATTCTTCGCGGTGCCTTTGTCCTGGTCCTTTGCGAACTGCGTCACGTTGTGCGGGTCTAAATCGCTCATGATGTTTTCCTTTCCTTCAAGTATCGGTTGGAGAGGGACTAAAGGCAGCTTTGACCACGTCGTCGGCAGCCTCTCTCAATGTGTCCGCCATCTTCTGGGTCATACCGCCAACGTGGGAGCCGAGATCAGCCTCGGCGACCTTTTGCGCCGCAACATCGACCGCCGATGTGGCCGCATCTTTCGCCGCCTCGAATCCGGGTTGCGCAGCCGCGGCCGCAGCCTGCTTCACTCCATCGCTTGCCCGCCCCATCACCTTGTCTTCGGCCCTGGTCTCGGGAAGAGCCGCAGCAATGATGGCGCCGATCGCGATGCCCAGGCCTCCGATCAGCGCTGCATTGTCGCCGATGGTCTGGCGGGCCTGGTCAGGCGCGCTCGCAGCGGCATCCTTGATTGCCTCCATGCCGCTCTTGAGTTCTTCACCCGCGATACCGGCAGCCCGAGCCGCGCCAGCGCGCATATCAGCGGCAAGACCAGCGGCCTTATCCTGCGCGTCACCAGCCATCCCGGCGGCCCGGCTTTGAGCGGAGGATAGCGTCTCCTTGGCATCGTCCTGCATGGCCCGAGCGCCCTCCGCCACCTCCTCAAGCATGCGCCCCGCTTTGTCCTTGACCGGGCCCGTCGCCTCTGCTGCGCGATCACGCACTGTCTTCGACGTCAGGGCGAGCCCGGCACCGATCATGAGAAGCGGCAACGGCACACCCCGCGCCAACCGCAGCAACGGAACGCCGACCGCGGCGCCGGCGGCCACTGCGCGCATCGGATTGTCCATGATCTGTTGCTTGAGCCCTTCGACCCAACTCTGGGTCTTGTGGCTGACGTATTCGGTGACTTCGGATTTGATGTGATGCGGCGAGACTTTGTGGCGAATGTCGTCGGCGGTGTCCGATATCTGCTCCTTTAGTCGCCCTACCGTAGTCGCCAGTTCTGCACGGCTGCGCTCGGACTCGCGTCTCAACTCCTCCACCGATCGTGACATCGCGTTACCCTCTTCCTTTATTTTATTTGTTGAGTTTGAGAACGAACTCACGCTTTGTTGAATCGTTCCTCGCGCGGCCTGGCACTTGCTGGTGACTAAAAGAGTGAGACCTTCGCAAAAGGGGGAGCAGCGGTTGACGATCGTGAATTGGGCCGGACACCCCGCTGCTGGGGCGGATCCTCCTGGGAAGAGCCGGTCGTGGGCCACGATTTCGAGTAGCCTGAGTTGCGAACGATCCTTTGGGTTTTCGCGTAGCATTCCCACGGAATGAAAAAGGCCGCTATTGAGCGGCCTGGATCATAGAATCGAGCTTACCAATAATGATGATGGTGCCTCCAGCCATAGTGATGCCCACGGCCTCTGCCCCATCCATAATGATGACCACGGCCACCGGCGATGCCCCCATCCATGGCCCCCGCCATGACCGTGCCCGCCTATCGTAAATCAGCGGGCAGCAAAAGCTGTTGGTATCACCGTACCCGCGAGCATCTTGCACGAGCAGACCGCGTCGTTGAGTAATTGTCCAAGACGATGTCGCATGTCTGTAATGGGTCTTGGTCGTGTAAAAACGGTGCCTAAGGGTATCTGGCCCGGAAGGCAGGAGACACGCAGTTCTCAGGCCGCGATCGCAGCGATCAGCGGCTTGATCCCGACGATGTTCATGACCCTTGTTAGATTGTACGCCAGAACCGAAAGAGCCATCTCGGCGGCTACTTTCGGAAGCGTTTTGGTCAGGAAGTGTGTCGCGCCCATGCGGGCCTTCATTGTGCCGAACGGATGCTCGACGGTCTCGCGACGTTGACGCATAGCCATCGGGTTCGCATCAAGGCGCTGCTGCACAGCATCGAGCAGATGCTCATGCTCCCATCGGGGAATCCGCCGCTCCGCCCCTGTCGTGCACTGAGATTTGAGCGAACAAATTTTGACAGGCTGTGGTCCAGTAGCGCCTTACCCGCTTGCCATCTTCCTCGCCAGTAAAGCGATATGGCAGTTGCTCCCCAGCCGGACAGCGATAGGCGTCTTTCTCCGGTAAATAGACAAAGTCCTGCTTGCCGAAGCGCCCTTCCGACTTGGCGCTAGAAGTCATCGGCTTGGGCAGCGTCACCGTGATGTCGGCCTCGTGGCAAGCGAGGATTTCGGAGCTGCTGAAGTAGCCGCGATCGGCAACGGCCTCGAGCCTCTCGGTCTTTAGAACAGCCTTCGCCTGCCTGGCCATATTGGCAAGCTGAGCCCGATCCGAGCCGCTGTTCGTTACCTCATGCGTGACAATCAGATGGTGCTCGGTAGAGTCACTCAAGTCGGAAACCAGACCTAACAAACGTCAAGACCTGGAGAATCCTTTTAGGGCACTGGCACGCAGCAGTGCTTCTGACGTGATATCGCGATACTCAATTTCAGCTGTAAAAAAGGCTCAGGCCAGTAAAGTTTGGCCCGCATCAAATGCTTTTTCGCCCGCGGGACAGTTTCGATCAGCGGCTGCTCGACTGCCAACTTGCGATAAAGCCGGATCCCATCGAGATCCGTTGGATACACGACGTGTTCGGCAATTGCCTACTGCCATTGCGGCCATCACGTTGCACTGAGCGCCGATCGCTGGCCCGACGATGCCCGGCTGTCAGATATCGAGCCGCGCTTCGTCTGCACCGCCTGCAGCGGGCGTGGCGCCGACGTCAGGCCAAACTTTAATTGGGTCAGGCCGCCGATGCCGGCAATGGGCTATCGATAGCGGGGAAAAACGGCCCCGGCCGTGGGGTGTCGTGGTGGGCGTTGAGGCCGGGGCCGTGGGTGCTTGGACCTTGGGGAAGCTCAAGCAGGTCCGAGCTTACTCACAGCTCTGAGCGCCGTTCTGTTCGTTTCCCAACATTGGCAGTAGTGTTCCGGACAGGAATGGCAAACTCTTGCGCAACGAACGACCGGAAGCTGGCGACCTTGCTGGACGCCGGCCTCAATGCAGCAGCCTCTGCCGGAGCTTTCTGATCATTTCCCGGAGGTCAGCAGCGTATTCTTCAACGGCCTGGCGCACCTCATCCAAGCGTGTCGGCTGAGGAGGTGGCGGCTTAGCTGAATCCGGCTTGTCGGATTGGTTCATGGTCCAGCGAATAGGCGGGACCAAGCGGGGTCATTGAGCTAAATCAAAGACCGATGGAGGCCGCTACTTCGGCGGCTGCAATCCGGGCGAGTTTAGCCACTCGCTGATATGCGCGCCGGTCTCGGCTTGCCGGGCTTTGCGGATCGCTCGCTCGCGCTCGAAACCAGGTGGAAGCGATTTGGCTTCCTCGCGGAGGCGGTGCGCCTGTTCGGCAAGGCGCTCTTCAAGGGACGAGGTTTGCTTGAGGCGGCGTCGCTGCATGGCACGGCTCCATTCCTGAGGGGAAGGCGGGAGCGCGTGATGGCGTTCTCATCATCGATAGATGCCCGAGGGACCGCGCGGTGACAGATTTTTTTTAACACCTATGGCAGGCCGAAGTCTGAGCAATTTTGACCAGCGCGCCATAAAGCGCCAGCGCTGCTGTCCTAATCAAGACACCCGCAGATGGAGCCGCGAATTACGGGTTGATATTCCTTGCAGGAACCACGCGAGCGCGCGGCATTTGAATCTCGCCGGCTCGCTGTCCGAGCTGGCGGAGCGGCCTCGGCCTACCACCGGAAGCCACCCTGAAGCCGGGGCCGTCTCTCCGCCACGGTCTGTGTTGGAGTTTGCGTATGCGTTCCTCGCCCTCGATCGTGCCGGCCGACCGCCTCGACCGCGACATCTATTTGGTCCTCGAGGACTTCGGCGGCCGCGCCGGCTGCGCCTGGCGCGAGACCGACGAAGCCGATACCGACCTCGAGACTATCCTCAGGCATCTCCTGTCCGGCCAGTACGCCTATCCGGTCCGGATTGTGTGCTTCAATCCGGGCGAAGGCTGGTCAAGGGACGCCACCTCCGACGTCGCTGACACGCTGGCGCAGCGCGCAACTGATACCGACGCAGAGGTCCCGTCCGCGCTGCAGGACTTCATTGCCGCCAACGCCACCTCCCGCTTCGACGCGCAGCTCGCGCTGCCGCTACCAGGTGCCGCGTGATGCCAGCCGGAGGAAAGCCGCACGTTGACGCGGCCGTGAAGTGCACGACCTGTGACGGCGTCGGCTGGGTTTCCGAGAACCATCTGGACCGCCCATGGGATGGCCCACGCGCATGCACCTGCGGCGGCGCCGGCGCGCCCTGCCCGGCCTGCAACGCTCCGGTCGACGGCGAGGCGCCGCGGATGCCGGGAGGCTTCCACGTCGAGGTCGACAAAGATGGCTGGCGACACTGAAGCTGCGCCCTTCGGCGCCGACGCCAAGCCGGATCGATCTGATCGAATTTTTGCCTGAATTGAGATTTTTGATTTTGTCGATTGTGAAGTTCTATCTGCCAGTCGTTGAATGATTTACCGGAAGAACGAAGCAATTGCCGTCGGTACACTTTTCAAAATGAGCGAGCTTGGTGCCGCTCGATGTCCAGACCTGGCTCATCGGAGCGGCATCGTCGTCGAAGTGGGCCACCGGACCACGGGCATCACCGTACTGTTCGATGGCGCCCGAAGACCAACTTGCCTGCCCAGAGACTTCATCGCCCCCATCTCGAATGGGACGTTCGTCGCACCTTCTGCAGACGAATGGTCACGTGAGCTTGGGCGGCCGGCGCCCGGGCGAGGTCAGCCAATCGGTAGATGCGCGCCAGTCTCGGCGAGGCGTGCCTTTCTGAGTAACTTCTCGCGCTCAGCGCCGGCAGGGAGATTTGCGGCCTGTTCCTTGAGTTTGGCAGCCTGCTCGGCCAGCCTCTCCTCAAGGGAGCGAACTTGCTTCGCCCTGCGCCGCCCAGCCATGACATGCCTCCTGACATGCTTTCACCATCTTGGAACTGCCAAGGGTAGGTACAGTTCCAAGCGGGTACACGCCCTACAGCACCAAGCTCACCAACCAAAGCGTGAGAGAGCAGCAGAACGCAATCCCAAGATACGGCAATCACTACCTATTATTTTTTTTATGCCAGAAACTCATGTCGCAGTAGCGGTAAGCTTCGCAAGGGAGTGCGACCATGACTGAATTGATCGAATTTGAGCCGCTGATACTCTGTCCAACCTGCAAGGTGGAAATGCGCCTGTTCGGGATCGAAATGGAAAGTTCGCTCCGCGATCTGTTCAGTTTTGAGTGCCCCAACTGCGGAAAGATCGTGGCGAGAAGCCTTCTGGTAGCTCTGCCCAGTGAGCCGAAGATTTCAAACTGAGACCTACTGTATTCGCCAGGGATGAGGCCCTGAATGCGAGCAATGAAGTGCTGTCCTGCCTGCTCGGTGTCGATGGCGTCTCCGACTTCAACGCCCTGCACTCGCGCCGGCACGACGACGAGGTGCAGCTCTACGCATTCGACGTCCTCGCGCTCGGCGGCGAAGATCTGCGCCAGCTGCCGCTGAGCCTGCGCAAGACCAACCTGGCGCGGCTGCTACGCGGTCGGCCGAATGGCATGTTCGTCGCGCCCTTCGAGCCCGGCGAGATCGGCACCGAACTGTTCGGCGCCGCCTGCCGCCTGGGCCTCGAGGGCCTGGTCTCGAAACGGCGCGACCGGCGCTATAGCAGCGGCCGGACGCGGTTGCGAGCTCGATAGAGGTAAGGGCTAAAGCAGATCAGATCGCTGCGGTTGCTTTTCGGCGGGATATTGGCCCACGTGCCTTTCTTCGTGGCAAGCTCCCTGATCCAGTCGGCGTCATAGCCACTGTCGGCAAGCAGCATTGATCCAGATTTGCGACGAGACAGCAGTTTTCCGGCCAGTTGAACGTCGTGCGCCTCGCCAGGGCTCAACGCAAGCCGTACCGGCAGACCATTGCCATCGACTACCGCTTGGATCTTGCTCGTCAAGCCACCGCGTGATCTTCCCATCGACTGGCGCCGGTTCCTTCCAATGCAGGCCGCCTGCTGATGCACACGGACAATCGAGGTGTCGATCATCTGGACAGCGGCATCATGGGCAGTCGCAAGCGCATCTATGATACCGCCCCAGACGCCAGCCCGCCGCCAACGGACGAAGCGGTTGTAGCACGTAGTGTACGGACCAAAGTTCTCTGGCAGGTCGCGCAATGGCGCCCCGGATCGCAAGACCCAGAAGATGCCATTGAGGACACGACGGTCATTCACTCGTGGCACGCCGCGCGACTTATTCGGCAGCATCGGCTTAATGGCAAACCACTCATTATCCGTGAGTTCGTAGCGCATGATTCGGCCCCCTTCCGTCGGATGGCTTGAATCATGGTTCGGCCGTTAGGCTCACTGGTCGCTATGTACCCGACAGCGGACCTATTATGCTCGCCTTGAGTTTTGTCGTTCATGACCCGTAGCGGTCTTAGAGCCACAGGTCGAACCGATGATGATTCAAGACAGGCAGTTTATCTTGTGCGACATTTCTTCTGACCTATTTTGCCGTGGTAGACATGCTCGTGACGATCTAGGGTAGAATTGCGAAAACGATCCTCTTCAGATTTCTGATTTTATCCATTCAACCGTTTTCAAGGGTGAGGAGCCGCTAGCATGACAGCAGCAGATTCGGCACCAGTTGCACCCATCGGGGTAAACCACATTGTGTTGAACGTCCGCAACATTGAGGAAAGTCATCAATTCTGGACGGCGGTCGTTGGCCTACGTCTTGTCGGCGAATTCAGGCAACGACCGGGTCGCAAGATGTGGTTCTATAGCGGCGTGGGTCCCGATGGCCTCCGTCACCACGATCTCGCGCTCGTTGAGAACCCGAACCTGCCGGCGCCGCCTGCCGGATGGCAAATGTGGGACTCGCCCATGGCAATCAATCACATTGTGATTCTTATCCAAACCGCGAGGCGTGGTTGCGTCAGCTTGCCTATCTCCAAAAGATGGGCGTGAAATTCGACCGTCGCATCGATCATGGCATGACGCACAGCCTCTATCTCCACGATCCCAATGGTTATGGCGTCGAGTTGGTTTACGAACTGCCACGCGAAGTCTGGGAGGGCGACATCGACGCCGCACTGAACTTTGCTGAGGTGCGGCCGCACGAAGGGGCCGAATTGCTCGTTGATCGCACCGACGTTCCGGTGTTCGGCACACAATCGAGACCATCGAACTAATCGAAGCCGCGTGTCATGTCGGCTGTCGGGGGCAAACCGGACGCCGATCCTACTTGGCGTCCACCGCTGCTTTTGACCCATCTCGGACATCGGATGGGCTCGTTAATGGCACGCAATATTTTGGAGTTTCTGCCTTCCGGCATAACGCCTTAAGCCGATAGAATGCCTGCTCCTGAGATCAGGGGCTGTATATGGCGCAACGTTCCCCGGAACAGAGTAGTGCACGCAAATTCGGCGGAAAGGCTCCCAAGGCGAAGCGCAAGCCTAAGGCGAAAACCCGGCACCCGAGCGGTCGGTCGGCTGCCGATTTGCGGCGGGAACTTAGCCGCCGTACCGTCGAGCTGGCTGAAGCACGCGAGCAGCAGGCGGCAACCACCGAGGTTCTTCAAATTATCTCGTCGTCTCGCGGCGACCTAGTACCCGTGTTCAACGCGATGCTCGGCAAGGCGATGGACCTTTGCGCTGCCGATTTCGGCGTGCTCAATACATTCGACGGCGAGCTATTCCATACTGCTGCCACGCGCGGGCTCCCTCCCGCCTATGACGAATATCGGCGCAGCCAGCCGCTGGCGTACGGCCCGGGCACGGCACCGGCCCGCCTGTTGCAGGGCGAACCGATTGTAGAAATTCTCGATCTCCGCGAGTCGGATGCCTATCGCAGAGGCGAACCCAACCGGCGCGCGCTGGTCGATCTAGGCGGTGCGCGTAGTATTCTCGCCGTTCCGCTCCTGAAGAACGATCGGGTGGTCGGCAATATCATGATCTTTCGGCAGGAGCCGGCGCGTTTCTCGGAGAAGCAGATATCGCTCTTGAAACAGTTCGCAGCTCAAGCGGTCATCGCTATCGAAAACACGAGTTTGCTTCGTGAGCTGCGCGCCAGCACCGAGGATCTACGAGAGTCGCTACAGCAGCAGAGTGCGACCGCCGACGTGCTCAAGGTCATCAGCCGCTCTGCCTTCGACTTGCAAACTGTGCTGGACACTCTCGTCGAGTCGGCGGTTCGATTGTGCGAGGCGGATATGGCGGCGATTACGCGGCAGAAAGGGAACGAATATTTCCGCGCCGGATCATACGGATTTTCGGCGGAGTTCATGGATTACGTAAAAGAAATCCCCGTCAAGCCGGAACGCTCGACCATAACCGGCCGAACCCTGCTCGAGGGAAAGGTGATCCATGTGCCCGACGTGCTTGCCGATCCCGATTACACTTTTTCGGAAGGACAGAGACTAAGCGGCAATCCCCGGACATTTCTAGGGGTACCCCTTCTGCGCGAAGGCAATCCGGTTGGCGCGCTCGTGCTGTTGCGCCGAACCATGCGGCCGTTTACTCACAAGCAGGTGGAATTGGTCACAACCTTTGCAGACCAGGCCGTGATTGCCATCGAAAACGTGCGTCTGTTCGACGAAGTTCAGGCTCGCACAAAAGAACTCGCGGCTTCCCTCGACGATCTGCGCACCGCGCAGGATCGCCTGGTGCAGACCGCGAAGCTGGCCTCGCTCGGCCAGCTCACCGCCGGTATCGCACACGAGATCAAGAACCCTCTCAACTTCGTCAATAATTTCTCAGCTCTTTCGGCGGAGCTAACGGACGAGTTGAACGACGTGCTCAGATCCGCCGCGCTGACCGACAATATCCGTGCGGAAGTCGACGAACTGACCAAGATGCTGAAAGACAACCTCGAAAAGGTTGTTCAGCACGGCAAACGAGCCGACTCCATTGTGAAAAACATGCTGCAGCACTCCCGTGAAGGATCCGGCGAGCATCGACCTACTGACATCAACGCGATAGTCGATGAGAGCCTAGACTTGGCTTATCATGGTGCTCGAGCAGAAAAGGCAGGCTTCAGTATCGCGTTCCATCGCGATCTCGACCCGTCCGTCGGTATGGCTGATGTCTATCCGCAAGAGATCACGCGGGTAATGCTCAATCTGATATCGAACGGATTCTACGCCACGACGAAACGCAAAGTGGAAGCCGATGACGGCTTCGAGCCGATGCTTTCCGCTACGACCAAAAATCTCGGAGACAAGGTTGAAATCCGTATTCGCGATAACGGCACCGGCATCCCGGAAGAGATCAAAGGGAAAATATTCAACCCGTTCTTCACGACCAAGCCTTCCGGGGAAGGTACCGGGCTTGGCCTGTCGATGAGCCACGACATTATCGTAAAGCAACACGGCGGCAGCATCGACGTCGAGACGGAGCCCGGGCTGTTCACTGAGTTCACGGTCGTATTACCGCGGACAAGCCAAAGGTAGTCTGCCAAGAACCGGTTGACCTACGTCCAATTTTGCTGCGGTGCGTGCGTCTGTTCCTGGCCCAACTCGGACCTCCGGGGAGGTCCGCTATTGCGCCGGTTTCAGGGACAGAGCGGACCTCACAAGCCCTGGCTGCGGCGCGGACTTGCCCTCTTTCGCCTTTAATGAATCTCCGCCGAGCGCATCAGCGCCGCCTTCAGCTTCTCCAGCGAGAAGTCGGGGCTGCGAGCGATCCCCAGAATCGGGGTCTCGCGGCGGCCGCAGAGTTCGGTGGCCTCCGGCAGCTTGGCGGCGACGCCGAGCGCGATCACGATCGCGCCATGGCGGTCGGCATGGATCAGGTCGTCGGACTTCGCCGTCAACGGGCGGTCGGCGGTCGAGCCCGTTAAATTTGCGACCTGATTTCGCTGGCCTGACGCGGAATGAGGTGCGACACTCGCGCCGCGCAGTCTTGTCACGCAGTAGGCCAACATGGTTGACGTCCCAGCCACTCACTACGTTAAAAGTGACGATGTCCATATTGCCTATCAGGTGATTGGCGATGGTCCGCGCGACCTGCTGTTCGTCCCGGGTTTTGTCTCCAATGTTGAAGCGCTCTGGCAATCGCCGGCGCGCACCTCCTTTTTCCGTAGGCTTGCAACATTTTCTCGAGTCATCATGTTCGACAAGCGCGGCACCGGAATGTCCGATCGCGGTTCCCAGATTTTCACACTTGAACAGCGGATGCACGACGTGCAGGCAGTGCTGGATCAGGTTGGTTCCAAGCGGGCCACCTTGTTTGGCGTGTCCGAGGGCGGTCCGATGTCGCTGCTCTATGCAGCGACCTATCCCGAGCGCACGTCGGCTCTGGTGCTTTGTGGCACGTATGCGCGGCGCTCGTGGGCACCTGACTACACATTCGGATGGACCGATGCGCAGTGGAGCACTTTCCTCGATGACATTGAGCACCACTGGGGCACGACGGATGCAATGAGTTTGCTGATGTGGGCGCCCAGTGTTGCAGGCAATAAGCAGATACTTGAGCAAATCGCCGCCTACTTCAGGGCTTCAGCAAGCCCAGGCGCGGCATCTTCGATCATGCGCATGAACCGGGAGATCGATGTCAGAGACATCCTGCCCGTCACGCGCGTACCGACTTTAATTTTGCATCGAACCGATGAGCGCGTCATTGATGTGAAGCATGCGCGTTACATGGCGCAGCAGATTCCTTGCGCCAAACTGGTTGAGCTCAGCGGTCAGGACCATACGGTCTGGTTTGGCAACCAGAACGCAATTCTTGATGAGGTCGAAGAGTTCGTCACCGGGCATCGGCATACAGCCGAGCCAGACAGGGTGCTTGCGACCGTGCTGTTTGTCGACATTGCGGGATCGACGGAACGCGCCGCCGCATTCGGCGACGGGAACGCGCCGCCGCATTCGGCGACGGCGCCTGGCGCGCGTTGCTCGACGCGTTCTATGCCAAAGTTCGGGATGTGCTCGGCCAGTATCGCGGGCGCGAAATCAACACAACCGGCGACGGTTTCCTTGCCACTTTCGACGGGCCAGCGCGCGCCGTGCGTTGCGCCAGCGCAATCGGCGATGCGGTGGGTCCGCTCGGCCTGAAGGTCCGTTGCGGTTTGCATACCGGCGAGTGCGAATTCGTCGCTCAAGATATTGTTGGCATTGCCGTTCATATTGGCGCGCGTGTTGCGGCGCTAGCTGCGCCGGGTGAAATTCTGGTATCACAGACGGTTCGCGATCTCGTAGCAGGCTCCGGATTGACGTTTGAAGAGCGCGGCCGTCACGTTCTCAAAGGCGTGCCCGACGAATGGCGTCTGTACTGAAATGGACCCGCGGAGCGGGACCGGTTGAACCGGTTTGTTAGTTGGAAACGGATCGCTCCTGATCCCTTTCTATCACGCAGCCAGAGACTCTGTCTGCTGGAATTGCTGTGGGCATGTGGTCAACGCGTCAGCGTTGTCCACCATGTCCACAGCCTGCGCGGCCTGCATCCGTTCGCGCCAGACCGCCATCGGCGTGCGATAGCCGAGGGACTGATGAAGGCGACGATCGTTGTAGAAGGCGATCCAGCTCGCGATCCCTGCCTTGGCCTCGCGGCCGTCGGCATAGCCCTTGAGATAGATGTCCTCATGCTTGAGCGACCGCCACAGCCGCTCGATGAAGACATTGTCCATCCAACGACCGCGGCCATCCATGGAGATCTTGATCCCTGCGCCCACCAACGCGCCGGTGAAGGCCACGCTGGTGAACTGGCTGCCCTGGTCGGTGTTGAAAATCTCCGGCGTGCCGTACGTCGCCAGCGCCTCTTCCAGAGCCGCCACGCAGAACGAGACGTCCATCGTATTCGACAACCGCCACGCCAGAACCGCACGGCTCGCCCAGTCGATGATGGCGACGAGATAGAGAAAGCCGCGGCCGATGGGCAGATACGTGATGTCGGCCGCCCACACCTGGTTCGGCCGGTCGATCGTCATGTTGCGCAGCAGATAGGGATAGATCTTGTGGCCCGGCGCCGGCTTTGTCGTGTTCGGCTTCGGTCCCAGCGCCGCGATGCCCATCTTGCGCATCAACCGCTGCACGCGCTTGCGATTGACCTGAAGCCCCTCAGCCTTCAGCATCGCGGTCATTCGCCGCGAGCCCAGGAATGGCCAGGCGGTGAACAGCTCGTCGATCCGCTGCATCAGGGCAAGGTCGTTGTCGTTGGCCGGCTGTGGCGGCCGGTAGACCCCAGAACGGGCGATGCCAAGCAACATGCATTGCCGGCGGATCGACAGCGCCTGGTCGGCGCGATCGAGCATTCCTCGACGGTCCGGCGTGCTCATCTTCCGGACCTCCGCGCTAAAAAATCGCGCTCGACTGTCAGTTGTCCAATCTTGGCGTGCAGCTTCTCGATCTCGCGTTCGCGCGTTTCCTCGCTCTCGCGCCCGACACCCGCGTCAAAAGCCCGGGCCGCCTGGTCCAGCAGCTGCTTCTTCCAGGCATAGATCTGGTTCGGGTGAACCTCATAGCGCTGGGCCAGATCGGCCACCGTCGCCTGCTCCCGCACCGCTTCCAGCGCGATCTTTGCCTTCAACGCCGCGTCGATCTTCCGTCGTGTCTTCTTCGTCATCATGCCCTCCGTCTATCAAACGGAGCGGCCCTTTTCCAACTTAGCCTCTGGTCCCAAAACCGGGGTCCATTTCAGTACCGCGCGGTGACCACCTAGCACGATTTCACCCGCCACGCGGTCAGCGGAATGCCCTCTTCTGGCCCGGCCGCGAAGTGGCATCATTCCTTATTGAGGTCCGTTTACTGGGGCGGAGCGGACGAGATTTGCTCACTCCGAGTTCTTCGCATTTTGACCCAGAGCCGACTGGAGGCAGATGGCCGGTTGAGGCTGGACTTCCGTTACAAGCTGGAATGACTCAGGCGGCGGTTTCTCGCCCTTCGCAGGCGACGGGAGGTTGGCATGAAGCGTATCGGCCGGCTGGACCTCGTGATATCGAGCGCAATGTTGTACCTGCTATCGTCGTCCTCGCTTTCGGCTCAGGACGTTCTCTCGAAAGGCGCAGAGCAACAGTTATTCAACAACGCTTGTCGAACTTGCCATTCGATCCAAAAGGACGACAATCGTCTTGGTCCTAATTTGCACCAGATTATTGGAAGGAAAGCGGGATCGCTGTCGGAGTACAATTACTCGTCAGCGATGAGAGACAGTGATTTCATCTGGGATGAAGCAAAACTCGCGCGCTTCATAGCCAATCCAGATGAGGTCGTTCCCGGGAATAGAATGGCTCCCTACGGAGGTCTTGCGTCCGTTGAGGATCGAAAGAAGATCGTGCGTTTTCTGCAATCGATGCGATCCCAATAAGGCTGTCGCTCACGTGCAAGCGCAAAAAACAGCCCGCCCGGAGGCGGGGCGCAAGATACTGCGTGATCCCTAGCCCGTCTTATTCGTAAGAGTGCGCCTGAGGGCTGGCGAGCGTGGTGTAAAGCGCTGATGCGGCGTAGGATTCGGTTGCGAAGCCACCCCATCACCTTCAACCGCGAACGCCACGCCCGCCATGACCGATGATACGATTCTGCCCTTCTCGTTTCCAGCCATTCACGCCAAGAAAGTCACAGCTGCCTTCGATGGTGGGCGCCTAACCTCGAACGGGGGCGTGATGCTTCTGGCGATGGCCGAGCGGCGTCTCGGCTTGGCCGACAATCTGGCCCGGGTGTTCCCGGATCGGCGCGATCCGACGCGGGTCGTGCACAGCCTGGTCGATATGTTCCGCGCGCGCATGTTCGCGATCTGCTGCGGCTACGAGGACGCCGACGACCTCGATCATCTGCGGTCCGATCCCGCATTCAAGCTGGCCTGCGGACGGCTGCCGGACACGGGCCGCGATCTGTGTTCCCAACCGACGCTGTCGCGGCTGGAGAATGCTCCGCGCCTGCGCGACGTGATCCGACTGACCTACATTTTGGTCGACGCATGGATGGATAGCTACCCGCGCGAGCCGGCATCCGTCACGCTCGACATCGATGATACCTGCGATGTCGTCCACGGCCATCAGCAGCTCTCGCTGTTCAACGCTCATTATGACGAACGCTGCTTCCTGCCGATCCACGTCTACGACACGGAGAAGAGCCGTCCCGTGGCGGTCGTGCTGAGGCCCGGCAAGACGCCGGGCGGCGTCGAGGTGCGTGCCCTTCTGCGCCGCCTGGTACGGCATATCCGGACGCGGTGGCACAACACGCGAATTACGTTCCGTGGCGACGGGCACTATGCCCGGCCGGAGGCCATGGCGTGGTGCGAGACCAACGGCATCGACTACATCTTCGGTCTGTCCGGCACCAAGCCTCTCGCCAGAAAAGTCGACGAGGTCGCCGACGACATCCGCACCCGACGCGCCATCGAGAACCTGCCGGTTCTGCGTGGCTATACCGAGACGCGCCACAAGGCAAAGTCCTGGGATCGCGAACGGCGCACCGTCGCCCGTATTGAGGCGACGATGCTCGGCCTCGACATCCGTTTCGTCGTCACCAGCCTCGATGTCGGCTCGGCCGAGTGGATCTACGACAGCCTGTATTGCGCGCGCGGCCAAGCAGAGAATCTGATCAAGCTGCATAAGACACAGCTCGCCTCCGACCGCACCAGCTGCCGTTCGGCGCTCGCCAACCAGGTCCGTCTCGTGCTCCATACGGCCGCTTATTGGCTGATGCTGACCGTGCGCGAGGCCATTCCCAAAGTCCGGGAATTGGCCGCTGCCGAGTTCGCGACGCTGCGTCTTCGGCTCTTGAAGCTCGCCGCCCGTGTGGTCGAGACCTCGAGCCGCATTCGCCTTGCGTTTGCCGCGGCATGTCCCGAAGCCGACCTGATCTGCGGCTTGCCCGGCGCGCTGCTGCCGCTCGGTCCTTGACCGGCGGGGCGTCCGCCCCCGTTCGCCCAACCCATCCCTCAAGCGCGTTGCAAAGTACCGGTCGTCAGGCGGCGAAAAGCCGAAGGCAATCCTGTGCGCCTCGTCAGACAAGATGTGCGGCCGCATCAATCGGGCCCAAAAGCCGCACTCTCACGAATAGGACGGGCTAGATCACTCTGAGCCGCACGATGCCTCTCCCGTGCTTCTGCGCGCGCTCGGTCTCGCCACACCAACGGTGAGGAGACTGGCATCTGCTGAAGCCTCGACTATTTTTCTTGTTTTCGGGCGTGGCGTCAGAATGTCAATCTGACTGGGAGAAGCCGGCATCCCAGCTAACATGAGCGTCGGTGCAGCCGCGCTCTCCTCCACCCGGGCCGAGCCCAGCACCGCTACTTGATGCCCGGAGATCGGGAAGCCTGTAACTTCAAAAGTTGGGCGCTGTAGTGCGCATCCGTTGGCGTGATTGACGGCCACGCTTCCAATGCTCGAAATGGCGGTCACCATCAGAAACATTCTCTTCATGGGATTTCCCCTCTCTTGGATTAGAAGATATTCCCACCACAAATTCCATACTCATCCTAATCTTGGCCCACTTGAAACCATGTGAACTGCTTCACTTTTGGTCCGAGGCATTCCGCAAAGGTTCAATTGCGTTGAGAAAGGTCAGCGTCGTTGCACTTCCACAGAAGGCCCGTAGCCGCGCCGAACTGACTTCAGGTTGAACTGGCGGAAAACCATTGCTACGTTTCGAGGCTCAATCATTCTTCTGGTTGTGATGGGGCGGGCGATCGGGCTTACTGACTGTCAACCCGTTCAGTTGGAATAGGGAATATTTGGGCCTTGGCGCCCCGCCTCCGGGCGCATTTCAAAGTCGGCTGGGCGATGTCGTTGATGCATTTCCCTCCGTTCCCATTGCCCCGGAGGCAAGTTTATTACTCGGCGTGATCGCGTTCAAACAATTGAATTTTGAACAGGGGCTTTTATGAGAGCCCGGTTGCAGAATACCCACACCGTAAGATCGATGATGGTGGCATTGCTGCTGATGTCCATCCCCGTGGCGGCTCGCGATCCAGAAGGCAAATACGCGCAAGTCGATCCGGAAATGCACAGATGGTTCGAGCAATTGAAATCCGAAGGAGGAGAGGCCTGCTGCGCTCTTTCCGACGGAAATACTTTGCGGGACACAGATTGGCGAAGCCAGAACGGGCATTTCCAAGTCTTTCTTGCGAACGAGTGGATTGACGTTCCGGACGTTGCGGTCGTGAAGGGACCCAACCGCTTCGGGAGAACGGTTGTTTGGCCCTACTATGAGGACGGCCATCCCACTATTCGCTGTTTCATGCCGGGTAGTATGATTTAGGGGCGCGTGGTTAGTCCGGAAATGGCCCATGGCTCAGTTAGTTCGATGCGGCGGTTTGTCTGGAGTTGGGGGGAAAGCCGATTTGCCGGCTGAGCGCCCGGACCCCCGCGGGTCACTTCAAATTCCTCCGGGTGTGGTCAGTCAAATTCCTCCACCCGCGAGGCAGGACAAGGGACTGTTAGTTTGAGTTTGTTTCCCGGGCAAGAGCTTCAGCGGCTTCTTTGAGCCGATAGCTGCGTCCGTCGAACTCAAGCAGATGGCAATGATGCATAAGGCGATCGAGGATCGTCGTGCTCATAGTGTTGTCCCCAAGGTATGCCCCCCAATCCTGCACGACGCGATTGGAGGTGACGATGACGCTGCGGCGCAGTTTGTAACGCTGATGGATCAGGGTCTGCAGCAAAGTGCCGGCGTCGTCGGGGATGGCGCGTGCGAGGAATAGATCGTCCAGCACGAGGAGATCGCAGTCGATGATGGTTCGCAGCCGGACCTCGCGTTGTGCCGGAGAGTTCAGGGCGTAGCGGTGGAAGAAGTCGTCGGTCTCAAGATACTGGACCTTGTGGCTTTGCAGGATCGCCTGATAGGCAATCGCCTTGGCGATGTGCGACTTCCCGGTGCCAGGTTTGCCAACAAGCAGAGCGTTCTCGCCAGCGGCAATGAACGCCAGGGTGTGGAGCTGGAAGCAGGTCTGACGTGGCAGTTTGGGATTGAAGGACCAGTCGAACTCGGCGAGCGTCAGCTTTTCGTCGAGCCCGGATTGCTGGTATCGCCGCTCGATAAGACGGGACTGACGACGGTCCAGTTCATCCTGCAGGATAAGGGAGAAGGTCTCGAGGAAGGGCTGGTTGGCGCCCTGCGCCTGGAGCACGCGCGTCTGCAGCGTGTCGCGGACACCCGACAGGCGCAGCTGTCGTAGGCAACGCTCAATTTCCGGCATGGTCATCATGTGGCTAGGTCTCCAGTTTAAGGTGAGAAGGTGCAGCGGGAGCGCTCGTGGCGCCGGAGTTGGCCGGGGTTGCGCAGGCGACACGAGCGCGGATTGCCGTGGCGTGATCGTCGTGAGCCTCGGCCTGCCGACCATTGTCGTCGGCGTCGCGCCGCACAGCGCGGCTGAAGAGGTCGCCGTATTCCGCGGGGGTACGGATCAGCGGATGATCCTGGGTGAGCGGCGATGCCGGCTGTGGCGTCACTCCAACCTGCTCGATCGCCTGTTCGAACAACCGCTCGACGGTCGCACGCACGTGCTTGTAGCGGTAGATGCGGTTGTCGATGGCGTGCGCGCAGGCCTGCTCGACCAGCCGCGCCGGGTACTTCCGGCCCAGCCCGACAATGCCCCACATCGCGCGCTGTCCGGGGCGCCCTTCGGTGTCGAACACCTGCTGGCACAAGGCCCTGGTCTGCGGTCCGATGCGCTCGGCGCTCGCCAGCAGCACGGCGGTTTGCCGCGACGGGTTGAACGGCCGTTCGCTGGTCGGCAGGACGACAGAACCGGGGTGCGCCATCCGGGAATGAACACGCAGCAGCGCACGGGTGTGGCGATCACGGATCTCGATCGTGGTGGTGTAGATGCGCACGACGACCTGGCTGCCGATCGGCGCGGGCCGCGCGGCGTAATAGCTGTTGTCGACGCGTACGGTGGTGTCGTCGCAGACAGTCCGGACGACTTCGGTGAAGATGCGGAAGGGAGCGACAGGCAGCGGCCGCAGGTGCGGCTTCTCTTCCTGGAACATCGCCTCGACCTGACGGCGCGTGCTGCCGTGGATGCGTTTGGAAGCCCAGTTCTCCTCCCAGTGCCTCAAGAACTCGTTTTGCGCCTCCAGCGTCTCGAAGCGCCGTCCGGCCAGCGCAGTGCCCTGGGTATGTTGAATCGCATTCTCGACGCATCCTTTCCGATTTGGATCGGCCACGCGCGCGGGATCGGCGACCACGGCGTAATGAGCCAGCATCGCGCTGTAAATCGGGTTGAGCTGGGGCTCGTACAAATCCGGCTTGAGGACGCCTTCCTTCAGGTTGTCGAGCACGACATAGCTGGGGACCCCGCCAAAATACCGGAACGCCTCTTCGTGGAGCTGCGCCCAGACTTGTTGGCTGGACTTCCAGACTACCCGCCGGAAGCTGCGCCGCGAGTAGCGTAGCGTCATCACGAACAGGCGGGGACGACGGTACCGCCCGCTCTTCGGATCAACCGTCGGCGCGCCCTCGCCATAGTCGACCTGAGCTTCCTCGCCGGGGAGGAACTCAAGACGATCAAACTGCTCAGGATCAGCGTGCCGCAACCGGCGCACAAACCGCTTGACACTCTGGTAGCTGGACGGAAAGCCAAATTGATCAACCAGGTCCTGGTAAATCGCCTGCGCGTTCCGCTTCAGCCGGACCTGTTCTTCGATCCACGTCCGATGCGCTTCGCAAGCCGAACGGGCCAGGCTGCTGGTGACCGTCGCTTCCGATGTCCCAAAAGCCGGTGGTCGGGGTGGAGGAATTTGGCCGTCCGCGCTCACCGAGCCGGTGGTCACTTCCCCGGGGGAATTTGCCTCCGCACCGGCCCGCAGCGCCTGATAACGCCGGATCGTCTTGCGATCGACACCCGTCAGCCGGTGAATCTCGCGCTGGCTGGTGTTGCGATCAAGTAATGTAAGTACGGTGCTTTGCAGATGTCGCTTCAAGACGTTCAACTCCCCGGCCCCTTGCTGGCTAAAGGGGTCGAACATAAACGTCCTGCCTGACCGGCTACTGCTGTTCAGCGGCGCTGACGGCGATCATCAGGTGGGGGAGTTTCAAGTGACCATACCCGGGGGATTTTGACCGACCCACGGGGCCCGGACTTCTCAGTTTGACCGGAAGCAGACGTCAGCTGATCGAAGCCGTTGCCACGAACGATTGCCGGGGGAATGTCAGCTTGCTCCCCGCCAGCATCGAAGGGTCGAGGCGAGAGGCGGCGTCATCGGCAATCGACATGATTAGGCGCTCACGGTCAGGCGCACTTTTGTCCTTCAAGAGCGCAGCCATCGGCGTCGCCGTGAGCTGAAAGCGGACATAATCCAACATCGAGGGGAACGTGATCTGTTTTGTGACGGTTTCCACATCAACGACATCGAATCCAGCATGCTTCGCCCAAACGCCGACCTCCTGTGCATCGCAAGAGAGATGCTCCGAACGCTTGGTTCGTGACGCCTCTGCTCCGAGGTGCTTGTCGAGAGCCTGCACAAAAACGTGGGCTCCTGGCGTTCTCTCGATCGCGCTGTAGACGCTGAACCCAGCTCGGCCTCTCGGCTTGAGGACCCGCACCATCTCCTTGAGCGCTAGCGACCGATCTGGGAAGAACTGTAGCCCGAGTTGGCAGAGCACGACGTCAAAGCTGTTTGCATTGAACGGCAGGTCCAGTGCGCTACCCTCGACCCATTCAACAGTCGCAGACTTTACCCTCGCCACCGCGAGCATCGCCGCGTTGAGGTCTATGCCGACTAGCCGACCGGCGTGCCCGCGCTGCTCAGCGAGCCTCGCCACGACGCCTGTCCCGCAGGCGATGTCGAGTATGCTTTCCCCACGCCTTGGCCCGACACGGTCAAGCAGATCATTGGCCCATATGGAAGTGATCGCTGGAACGAGGTAGCGCTCGTAAAGCTCCGGTGCGCTGGCATCCATTTGCCAATGTTCATGAGCCGACATGACTTCCCCCACCGTGTCCGGGATTGGAAAGTACAAAAGAGACGCGATTTATTGTCGATGCTACCCACTTGGCGATCCACTGCAAGGCGTCCGAAGGTCTGCTTGGGGCCCTTCGCGGACCTGAACAGCGGGTCCGGCGATGTCCGCTCACAGTGGCAGAGCAGACCATCTATCTGGACCCGCCGACTTCCGAGTTTGACCCGTAGCGGTCGTGAGGCTGTCAGGTTCACAAGCGGGCAAGATGACCCCACGCTGGTGCGGCAGCTAGACCAGAGGGGCAACGTCCGAGCAGGTTCAATTCATTTTTCCTTTTCGGCACGCCTTCTTAGGTGAGGACTGTCGTGCAAGACCACGTTCAGCAGGGAATTATGGACCTCCAGTGATCCGTTGTATTTGATGAACCCAAGCTTGCGGAACTTGTTCATGAACATGCTGACGCGCGACCTGGTGGTCCCGACCATCTCCGCGAGTGTCTCCTGGCTTATCTTCGCTATGACCGGCTCGGGCTTACTCTCCTTGCCGAAGTTCGCCATCAAGAGGAGCACCCTCGCCAGACGCTTCTCACTGGAATTAAAAAGTTGGTCGACCAAGTCCTCCTCGACTCGGGCGTTCCTAGACAACAGGTGAGCCATGAACATCTCAGAGAACTTCGGCTCGTCATGGAGCACACGCACGATAGCTGCCTTTTCGAGCCGCATGATGACGCACTCCGTCACCGTCACGACCGTCGCCACCCGCAGCGGATGCCCATTTAGGCAGCTCTCACCGAAGAAGTCCCCATTTCCGTGGAGCGCGACGACCGCCTCCTTGCCCTGCTCGGAGACGACGCAGACCTTGACCTTGCCCTCCTGAATGTAGAAGACCGCATCACCGGGGTCTCCCTGAGAGAAGACTTTCCGATTCTTCCGATAGTTTGAAACGGTCCTCCCCGAGGCCACGGTGTGGAGGAACTCCTGGACGTCGAAGGGCTGCCTCTTCGTTGCCTTGGCCACGCTTCCCGCCTTTAATTATCAACTGGCTTACATTCTAGGGCAAACCGAACATCAGGAAAACCCGGCCCGGATGTCGGTGGCAGTGTAGTGGCACGTGTCCCCGGCGGCCAAGTGAGCACTAAAGCTCAGACTTCGGCTCCAAATGTGCGCAGACTCGTTCGTTATGGAGATGCCGAACCAAGAGGCGTCCCAGTAACAGGTGTCATCCTTCCGTTCGTATCAGCCGGCGCATTCGAGCCCAACGATATTGAGGCGATGTCCCTGGCTTGTGAGGAAGTCTGCCATTACCTTCATATCAACGGCGACGCGCGGGCTCGCGAGACCATCGCCGCGAGAGTCATCGAGCTGGCCCAGCGCGGCGAACGTTGCCCCACAGTCTTGCGCGACCGGGTGCTTGCGGGAATGAACGCCGGCCCCGGACGATGGCTGATGGGGTTTGGCGTCGTCTCAGGGACGCCCGCTAATGATGATCTCAAGCTGTCCACTTCTGGGCGTTTGTGTTGAAGAAGTCGGCCTGTAGATCGAGGCGCGCCGCTCGAACGTCGCGAATGACCCAAGGAGGACATTCGACTAAGCTGGGAGTGCTGCAGCACGTAAGGTCAGTAGCGACGAGCGTCCTCGACGCGTGATCACTGGGGTTGCGAGCAATTGCCCTAATTTGAATCTAGCGGCGACCTAACTCACTAACGACGCGTTAATTTCTTTTGGCATGTGAGCAATACTGACCAGCGCCGAGCCCAGTGGCAGTTCCACAGTGGGTTCCATCACCGCCCACCACGGCAACTACCGGTGACTGAGAGTTCTGTAACGCTCCCGCCTGATCAAGGCGTGCAACATGTTCCGCCATCCCCGAACGCTATGTCCTATGTGTCGAGCAGAAGCGGTGCTGGCTCGGATTACGCCCGGCCCCTTTGGCTTCGATATCCGGACGTTTGAGTGCCCCGCGTGCAAGGACGTCCACCAACTTGTGGCCGATCTGGTTGATCCGATGAAATCCCCACGAACAACCGGCTGGCTTCACGGTCAACTGCACGCGCCGACGTAGCGGCTGCACCTTATGGGGCCGGGTTTTCGTATGACGGCCTTGAATACACGGGCACGGTGCCAATCTCACGTCCGTCATCGCTGATTATTGCGATGCGACGCTCAGGATCATCTTCGGGCTTATCAAGTGAAACGCCGATGGCCAGCACCGTCGCCCTGATGATTGCAGCGATATCGTCGTCGCAAACAAACCCCGATGAATCAAAAAGCCTGTGGCCGTCCTCGACATCAAAAAAGTACCGGGGCATTGGCAACCTCTAGTGCGCCAAGTGCTTCCAGACAGCATTGTTCCGAATAGGCTGCCGACTAGGGGCCTCAAGCAGACCATGGGAAACTGCGAGGCCGCCCAGAGAGGCATTCGCGTCCGGGCTTTGGTTCACTTTCCCCGTCTGTTCTCTCAAGAAGGGTGTTTTAACCCCTAGTGGGCCCAATTTCATTGTGAGCAATATTGCTCACTTTCCCCGGAACGATAGTCTGTTCCCCGCGTGTACCCTTGCGCTCCTATTGCGGCGCACTGAGGTCCCCGAGTGGAAAACCAACAGCTTTTTATCCTGGTCGTTGAAGACGACCAGCTTGTTCAGAACCTTGTCGAAGACTGCCTGAGCGAGGGCGGGTTCGAGACTGTAGCAACTCCGTCCGGCGAAAAGGCCATTGAGCTACTTGATGCGGCCGAGGGCAAATACCGGGCGCTCGTCACGGACATCAATCTGAAGCCCGGTGAGATCGACGGGTGGGAGGTCGCGCGACACGCCAGAGAGATCGACCCCCACTTTCCCGTCGTTTACATGAGCGGCATCGAAGCAGACGATTGGGCATCAAAGGGCGTACCTAACAGCATCATGTTGGCGAAGCCGTTCGCGCCCGCGCAGCTTGTCACTGCCATTTCTCAGCTTCTCAACGCGATCCCACCAGCCGGGTAAGTGCCGCCTTAGTTGGGCGGCTTGTTTCATTTGCCATTGTGATTCACGTCGCCTGTTGGCCCTTAGCCGAAGGTCGATTGAGCGCGTGTCATGTCGGCTGTCAGGGGCAAACCGGACGCCGATCCAACTTGGCGTCCGCCGCTGCTTTTGACCCGGAGCTGACGGCGCGCGGCTTCGACATTCTTGAACGGTATCGAATCCCTTGGTGGGGCAGCGGGAGGTAGGCGAGCGCGCATGCGGCGCGAAAGAACTCAGGACCAATTTCGCCCCGCTCGAATGGATTGATGAAGATTACCCTCGTCGTCCTGAGCAATCACACCGCCGAATCAAAGAACCCAGTAATCATCCTTGAGTACCCCATCCGCCATATTGCTTTTCTCCTAAGCCGAGAGCATACGCCCACGCCGGCAAGGCATTTCTTGCCATCTGCTGTCCGTAAAACGGCGACGTACCGAGTTCTCCGTTTGCTTCGAAGTGGCAGCGTCGGTGCCATCGGCAGGCCTTTCGAACTTCCGCCTTTCTGAATGCCTCGGCGCGCGCCCGCGTCGGCGTGCGCGTTTTGCGGGCCCACGGGCCGGATCACGCAGCGACAGGAGGAAGCACCATGGCCATCACCGACGGCTTGCTCGCCTATTGGAATTTCGACGGCACCGCCGACGACGTCTCCGGCAACGGCAATGGGCTCGTGCTGATCGGCGACGCGACCTTCGACCAGGGCCTGTTCGGCCAGGGGCTGAGCCTTGATGGAAACGGTCTCGCCCAGGAGGTCGACGCCAACCCCACCTTCGCGTTCGAATCCGGCGATTTTACGGTCCAGATCTGGGCGGAGTTCAACTTCTTCTCCGGCGAACAGACGCTCATCGAAAAGTTCACCGGGGCAGGAGGGCCTGGATGGACCTTCACCATGCCTGTAAATCTCCAATTCTATTCGTATCCAGGTCCGGTGCTGAACGGCGGTGGCGCCCCATCGACCGGGACATGGCACGAGTTCATCATTGAAAGGGCCGGAAGCGAATTCAACATGTTCTACGACGGAAGCCTGGTCGCCACCTACGGCCCCTATTCCGGCGATTTGCCGGTCTCCTCAAATCCGCTTCTGATCGGCGCTCGGACTGATGGTGATGGCGGCCAAGGTTTTCGGCTCAATGGCACGGTCGATGACGTCGCGATCTGGGGCCGGGCGCTGTCCGCGAGCGAGATAGCGGCGCTCTGGAACGACGGGGCGGGGCAGCCCGTCGGATCGGCGACGATTCCGAACAACGCAGCGCCGGCGATTACTTCGAACGGGGGCGGAGAGACGGCGGCCATTTCGATCATGGAGAACACCAGCGCCGTGACGACGGTGGAGGCGACCGATCCGGACGCGGCGCAAGCGTTGAGCTATTCGATCAGCGGCGGCGCCGACGCCTTCTGGTTCGCGATCGACCCGACCAGCGGAGCACTCTCTTTCAAAACCGCGCCCGACTTCGAGAATCCGACGGATGCCGATCCCGACAACGTCTACAACGTGACCGTGCAGGTCTCGGACGGCAACGGTGGTACCGATACTCAGGCGGTTGCGGTCACGGTGCAGAATGTTGCTGGGTCGACGATCAATGGTACCAATAAGGTAAACACACTCACCGGATCGGGCGAAGAAGATTTCCTTTACGGGAAGGGCGGTAACGACAATCTCCAGGGCCTGGGAGGAAACGACTACCTCGACGGTGGATCGGGGAAAGACACAATGAATGGAGGAGCCGGAGCCGACAGGTTTGTCTTTTCCGCCTTCGCGGACAGCACGATTGCCAACTTCGATATCGTGCAAGGTTTCGTTCATGGCATCGACATGATTGATATTGCCGGGATCGACGCGAACGCCTCGAAGAAGGGCGACCAAGCATTTGTGTTCGCCGGTCAAAACAGCAGCGCCATTGCTAACAGCGCGACTTGGTACGAGAGCGGCGGCAATACTTTCGTGCAGGCCGATGTGAATGGCAATACGACCGCGGACCTTCTGATCCAATTGACTGGCACCAATCTCGGTCTCAGCGCGTCGGATTTTTTGCTGTAAGTATATTCTGACGAAATACAGTCTGCGTTTGGTTGGACTGTGATTCCGCCTTTTCCTTTTCGAGACACAAGTCCAAGAGGAGACTGCAAAATGCGTAAGGCCCTTTTTGCTTCGATGTTGGTCGTGGGTTTGGTCGCGTCGGCATCGGCGGACGAGGTGGGCACGATCAAACTCCACAGTGGTTGGAAACTGATCCAAGAACGTGTGGACAAAGGTGTCGCCTACGGCACTCTGTGGGCGATCACGTTCAACGACACGGGCAGCGGTCCTCTGCATATGGCACCTGCTTCCGGCACCTATAATCTTGCACAGGAGACCGGCAAGGGCGAGGGCGAACTCACTTGGGGTACCGGCGACGACCAACTGAAGGGGACGTTTACCATCACGGCTGCTGATGGCAAGGCGACAGGCGAGAACATCGTCACGGGAACTGGAAAACTTGCCGGAATAACCGGCGGCCCTTTTGCGTGTGCTTTTGTGGGCAAGCCTGAAGATCAACAGGCGTGGTGTACGCAGGTGTTTCGGCGGAAATAGGCCGCACGGTTCGTTCAAGGGCAAGCCCGCTCATTGGGGCCAGCTTCCGCGCCTGGACCCTGGCGAGCCCATGTTCAGTACAGCTCTGACCGACTTCGCGATGTCTTCGTCGCAAGTCGGCTTCAAGTTCTTCGACAATGAACCCGAAGCAAACACACAGCGAGCGGGTCACTTAGCCGAAGGTCAATTGAGCGCGGGTCCCAAGGGCTGGTCGATCAGTTGTTCAGTGGGGTAGCTGGCAACACACGACTGGGAATTTTCAGAATGCGCTGCCGAGCATTATAAGAGCTGGCCCCGCAAATTCGGACAGTAGCTTGAGTGGATTTTCTGCCTGACAGCGGCGAGGATTCTTGCTGCGAATCAGGAGCGAAGATGACGAAGAAGAGCCGCCGGACGCATTCTCCGGCATTCAAGGCGAAGGTTGCTTTGGCTGCGGTCAAAGGCGACAAGACACTGGCGGAGCTGGCGCAACTGTTTGATGTTCATCCGAACCAGATCACGATCTGGAAAAACCAGCTCCTGGAAGGCGCCGCCGGCGTGTTTGGGCATGACAAGACATCGGCCGAGACGCCGGTCGATTTGAAGGCGTTACATGCCAAGATCGGCGAGCTGGCGTTGGAAAACGATTTTTTGTCCGGCGCGCTCACCAAGGCGGGCCTGCTGAGCGCAAAGCGATGATCGACCGCGGTCATGATCTTTCTATCGTGCGCCAGGCGAAGGTCCTGAAGCTGGCTCGCAGCACGGTCTACTATGAACCTCGGCCAGTTTCGGCCGAGGACCTTGCCTTGATGCGTCGGCTCGATGAGCTGCATCTCGATTATCCCTTCGCGGGAGCGCGTATGCTGCGATCGTTGCTGCGGCGGGAGGGCGTATACGCCGGTCGCCGCCACATCGCGACGCTGATGAAGCGCATGCGGATCGAGGCGGTCTATCGTCGCCCGAACACGAGCAAGCCGGCTCCGGGTCACAAGATCTACCCGTACCTGTTGCGCGGATTGAAGATCGAGCGGCCCGACCATGCGTGGGCAATGGACATCACCTACATTCCGATGCGGCGTGGCTTCGTCTATCTCGCGGCGGTCGTCGATGTGTTCAGCCGACGGGTCCTGGCCCATCGCGTCTCGATCACAATGGAGGCGGCCTTCTGCGTCGAAGCGGTCCAGGAGGCGTTGGCGAAGCACGGCAGGCCCGAGATTTTCAACACGGATCAGGGCAGCCAGTTCACCAGCCTCGAGTTCACCGATGTGCTGCTGGACGCGAAGATCGCCATCAGCATGGACGGCAAGGGCGCCTGGCGCGACAACGTGTTTGTCGAGCGGCTCTGGCGCACGGTCAAATACGAAGAAGTTTATCTCCGCGCCTACGACAGCGTGTCCGAGGCGCTAGCGTCAATTGCCAAGTATCTGGCCTTCTACAATCAGGGACGCCCTCACTCGAGCCTTGACGGGCGCACGCCCGACGAGGCTTACTTCGGCACGCAAGCTATGGTGATGGCCGCATGACCGTCGCCGACGGTTTTGTCGTCGCTCTGGTCGGGCTACGCCCTCCCGACGCAACGACAAAACCGTAAAGCCCCGCGTTCAGCATAACCCGGCAGGAATCCACTTAAATCCAGCGGGGCGCTGTCCAAACAACCGGGGCCAGCTCTATAAGCCACCGCGACGCTCCCAGTACGTCGGCGTCCCATAGTACTGGTGGGTGCGCGTTTCCCAGTCTCGATCCTGCCATGAGTCATCACTGAACTCAGGCGCGTCTCTCAGCTGTTGCTCGGTGATGTTGGTTCGAAAACCACCAAGCGACGCATCATATGTCAGAGCGGCCCACGGAATGGGATAGTGGCTGTGGCCCAAGCCAACAAATCCGCCAAAGCTCATGACAGCATAAGCCACGCGACCTGACACCTTGTCGATGATGAGGTGATCAACCTCACCGATGTTCTTTCCATCTGCTCCATAAACCTCGGTCCCTTGAACATCTTCGCTTGAGATGCATTGATGATCCGGATGGGCTGTTGCGCGGGCCATGGCTTCGTCTCCCTCACAGGTAGGTTTTGTTGGCTTAACTCGGCCGCTCCAGGGGTGTTCCTAGCTTCGGAGAACATGTCGCACGCCAATCATCAATCTATCGTCGTCGACATCGATTCAAACAACCTCCAGCTCCGATCGCATGGCGAAGACCTGTATCGGAAGGCGAAGTGGGCAAAAGACGAGGATAATGAGGCCGCCAACTGAGCGGCCTTATTTTAGGTAGGCGATTTTAGCCCCGGCGAACTCAGCCACTCGTCAATGTTGGCGCCGCTCTCGCGCGTCCGGAACGGAAGGCGCCACTCCTTTGTTCAATCGTCCAGAGAGTTCAAAGGAGAAGGGCTATGATCGCTAACAGACTTATGATCTTGAGTGCGGTGCTCGCCTTCAGCGCCAACTCCGTTTATGCCGGTCCCTGCACCACGGTGAGCCGCGATGCAGGATCAGGGAACGTTCCGGGCTATACGGGACAAACCACTGGTTCCACAGCAACTGATTCCAAGCAGCAACCGCCGACATCTTCGATGAGCAAAGCCTCGGAGAATACCGCAACGTCGTCGGAAGATGCGCAGCGCCAGATGCAGAGCCAGCCCACCGCTGCCGAACAATCAAAGGCGACCCACCCCGCACCCTCTGCGCAGTCACCGGATCGGACGGCAGGCACCGTCGAGCAGACCCGCCCTGCGCCCACTGAACAATCAAAGAAGGCAACGGCAGGCACGGCCGAGCCTGCACCGTCCCAGAAAAAGGTTACGGCGGCCGACCAGGACTGCGAGTAAGCGCGCGGGTCAATGGTTTCAAGCCCCAGGCTGGCGGGAAAGCGAGACAGTCTATGTCGCGGCTAAGGGCGTGCCGACTGGTCGACGCTCGCGCACCTAGCCTACGTCGGCTTGTGATGCTGTGGACGGCTCCTCCACGGGCACGAGAGTGCCAAGGAGTGGGCGCCGTTTGAGGCTCCCACGATTCGGAGGAGCAAGCTATGCAGTCAATTTCGACAATCGGTCTGGATATCGCGAAGTCGGTCTTTCAAGTGCATGGCGTTGATACAGCCGGCCAGGTGGTCATACGCCGTCAGTTGAGGGGTCGGCACGTCCTGGCGTTCTTCCAGAAGCTGCCGCCATGCCTCGTCGGGATCGAGGCTTGCGCGTCGTCACACTATTGGTCCCGCGAGCTGCAGGCGTTGGGGCATTCGGTGCGATTGATGCCTCCGGCTTATGTGAGACCCTACGTCAAGCGGCAGAAGAACGATGCCACGGACGCGGAAGCGATTTGTGAGGCGGTTACGAGACCCAACATGCGGTTCGTGCCGACCAAGACGGTCGAGCAACAGAGCTGTCTGATGCTTCACCGCGCGCCATCTCTTCATTCGCCAGCAGACAGCCGTGATCAACTCGACCCGCGCCTATCTTGCCGAGTTCGGGATCGTCGCCCCTGTCGGGCGCAGGGGTGTCGAGCAGCTGCTGGAAGTCGTCGTCGATACAGCCGACCGCCGGCTTCCAGAGGTCGGCCGTGCATGTCTTGCTGCTCTCGGCAGTCAGTTGCGAGCACTGAAGGCTCAGATACTGGAGTTCGACAGACGCATCATCGCCTGGCATCGATCAAATGCGACGAGCAAGCGGCTGGATGCGATCCCCGGCGTCGGGCCGGCGCTGGCCACGGCCCTTGTCGCCAGCATTGCTGACCCAGAAGCCTTCCGATCAGGGAGGGATTTCTCGGCCTGGGTCGGGCTTGTGCCGAAGCAGAACTCGAGCGGGGGTAAGGACAAGCTTGGCAGTATCAGCAAGCAAGGCGATCGCTATTTGCGCAGCCTGTTCACGGCAGGCGCACTCGCCGTGATCCGCTATGCCAAGATCCACGGCACCCAGCATCGGCCCTGGCTCACCGCGCTGTTGGCGCGCCGACCAACCAAGGTCGCCGCAATTGCGCTCGCCAACAAACTCGCGAGGATGGCATGGGCGATGATGGCGAGGAATGAAGGCTACAAGGAACCCGCCGCTCTTGCGGCGTAAACGAAATCACACCGGACAGCCCAGTGTGACGTAACGGTTGGGAGGGCGAACAGCACGTAATGCAGTGCCGGTCGATCCGGCGATCAGGACAACCCACATGGGCCACAGCATCATCGAATGCGTGCTTTTGACCGGGATCTGATCCGCGGAGGGCATTATGGCCAGCGGTCATGGGTACCGCGCGAACAGGCCGAACACATGGCTGCTCCGACCAATGCTGCAAAGTGAAGATTCTCCTTGCCAACCCGGAGCCGTCCACACATCGCGTCAGTTAGTCCGATGCAGCGGTTTGTCTGGAGTTGGGGGTAAAGCCGACCTGTCGGCTGAGCGCCCGGACCTCCTCGTGATTCAAGGTCGGGATGATACCCGAAGCAAGAGAAGTCCACCTTTCGAGGAAAGATCGCAAGGTGCTTGAGGCGTGCTGTCGCTCACCGGTGACGTTGCAGCGCGATTTGAAGCGGGCGCGGATAGTTCTGTTGGCGGCGGATGGGCGCAGCACCCGGTCGATCGCCAAGGAAGTTGGGGTCCAGCCGCGGATTGTCAGCCTTTGGCGGCATCGCTATGCCGACCATGGCCTTGAAGGGCTGCAAGACAAGCCGCGGCCTGGCAAGCAGCCGATCTATACGAAGACGACCGACAAGCGGATTCTGAAGCTGCTGGATAAGCCGCCACCGCAAGGGTTTGCGCGCTGGACCGGCCCCCTGCTGGCCGAGGCGCTGGGCGATGTCGATGTCCAATATGTCTGGCGGTTCCTGCGCAGCCACAAGATTGACCTGGTGGCTCGCAAGTCCTGGTGCGAGAGCAACGACCCGAACTTTACGGCCAAAGCCGCCGATGTTGTCGGCCTCTATGTCGCGCCGCCGGCGAAGGCCATTGTGCTGTGCGTGGACGAGAAGCCCTCGATCCAGGCTTTGGAGCGAGCGCAGGGTTATCTGAAGTTGCCCAATGGCCGCGCCTTGACCGGCCAAAGCCACGATTACAAGCGGCATGGCACCACAACATTGTTTGCGGCGCTCGAAGTCGCCACCGGAAAGATCATCGCGACCCATTCAAAACGCCGGCGCCGCGTCGAGTTTCTCGATTTCATGAACAGCGTCACCGCGGCTTTTCCGAACCGCAAGCTTCACGTCATCCTCGACAACCTCAACACCCATAAAAAGAACGAGGACTGGCTCAAGGCCCACCCCAACGTGCAATTTCATTTCACGCCGACAAGTGCGTCATGGCTCAATCAGGTCGAAGTATGGTTTTCCATCTTGCAGGGGCAGTCGCTCAGCGGCACCTCCTTCACGAGCCTCAAGCAGCTTCAGGAACACATCGATGCCTACGTCAACGCATACAACGACAGAGCCGAGCCCTTCGTCTGGACCAAGAAAAAGGTCCGTCAACGCCGTTTCAAAGGCCGCCGTATCACTCAGCTCTGATTCCGGGTACTAGTTTGATGCTGTGGACGGCTCCTCCACCCGGCACATCGGTGCCATGGATGTGGTCGCTGTTAGGGCTCCCACGATTCAGAGGAGCGAGCCATGCAGACGATAACGACAATCGGTTAGATATCGCCAAGTCGGTTTTCCAGGTCCACGGCGTTGACGCTGGCGGCCAAGCGATTGTTCGCCGGCAATTGAAGCGGCGCTACGTCCTGACGTTCTTCCAGAAGCTGTCGCCTTGTCTGGTCGGTATCGAAGCCTGCGTCTCGGCGCACCACTGGGCACGCGGGCTCCAGGCACTTGGTCACACTGTCCGGCTGATGGCGCCGGCTTACGTGAAGCCCTACGTCAAGCGGCAGAAGAATGACGCGACTGACGCAGAGGCCATTTGCGAGGCGGTCACCAGGGCCAACATGCGGTTCGTGCCGACCAAAACTCCCGAGCAGCAAAGCGGCCTGGTGCTGCACCGCACGCGCCATCTTTTCATCCGTCACAGACCTCGGTGATCAATGCACATGGCTGCACCGACTAATGCTGCAAAACGTGAAGAAAGTCCTTACCATCGTCCACACTTGCCCCTTAGCCGACTTAGAATCCACCGCCGTGCCGCGGGTATTACTATTCGTGGGCGAGGCAGGATTACTTGCCGGCGCTGGATTTTGTGCGCTCGGCGGCGAGAGCGGCTTCGACCTGCCTCTGCGCCGTTGGAGTGCGGCGTCGATCCGAGCCTATCGAACCGATAGCAACCAGGCAGAGAATGCGCGAATGACCTTTTCGCGGGGATGGCTTGGCCTGCGGACGACGTAGAACCGATATCCGGGCAAACTGAGGTCAAACGCCTTTACAAGCGCGCCGGATGCGAGTTCGGCGGCCACAAGCACATCGCTGAAAATCCCGACGCCCTGGCCAGCGACGACCGCCTCGATGGCGTGAAGCTCCTCTCGGAAACTCAGATGCTGGATGTCCGTGAAATCTGGCAGGTTGCGCCACCTGCGCTTGGCCACCGAGAACCACCGCTGCCAACTTGGAGGGTCGATGTCAGACGGAAACCAGTAGGAATGAACGAGGACCTGCTTTTGAAGATCCCTCGCATTGTTCAGCCGGCCTCCGGCGGGAAGCAGGTCCGGACTGCACATCGGCCAATACGTGTCGCTCAAAAATTCTTCTGCAATGCCCTCGCGCGGTTCTTGGCGCGACGTGGCATAGCGGATAGCGACATCCGGCGTCTCCCGCAGGTAAGTCAAGAACACTGTCAGTGCCGGTGATATCAAGCGATGCATCGGGGTGCTGTTTTCTCCATTGCGGCAAGCGCGGCACGAGCCATCGAGCGGCAAATGCGTTCGTTGTCGTGATTCGCAGGGCCTGTCGGTCGTCATTGCGCCTGATCGTGCCGAGAACGGTAGCGAAGGCTTCGAGACCGTCGCGTACGACAGGAAAGAGCCGAGCGCCGGCATCCGTCAACGACAGTGGTCTTGGCCTGCGCCGGAACAGTGTCCGCCCGCAATATTGCTCCAACAAACGGATCTGGTGGCTGATGGCAGTCGGCGTTACGCCGAGTTCGGCCGCAGCCTTCTTGAAGCTGAGATGCCGTGCGGCAGCCTCAAACGCCCGCAGTTCGATAAGCGGCGGCAACTTGGTCATGTCCCAGTCTAGATGAATGATATTCATCTGCAAACCAAATTCTTTGAATTTGCCTTTCCCGTAATGAGGATGTGACAGTCGCGAGCCACAACCAAGGGACAGCGCGCAATGACCACAGTTCGATCGGTTGCCGCTGAGGCGGCGGAGTTTGGCAAGACCTTTCGCGGCTCGCTTATGCGGCCAGGCGATGCGGGGTACGGAGACGCAAGAAGGGTCCACAACGGACTGGTCGACAAACGGCCAGCGCTCATCGCGCAATGCCGCGACACCTCCGATGTAATTGATGCGACAGTGCTCGCCCAACGGCTTGGACTCGAAGTTGCGGTTCGCGGCGGCGGTCACAACGTGGCAGGGCACGCTACGATCGACGGCGGCGTGATGATCGATCTGTCGCAGATGAAGGGAATCCGTGTCGACCCCGAACGCCGAAGGGTGCGCGCACAGGGCGGCGTCACTTGGGCGGAGCTCAATCGCGAAACGCAGCGGCACGGCCTGGCGGTCACTGGGGGCGTCGTTTCGAGCACCGGCATCGCGGGGCTGACCCTTGGCGGAGGTCTCGGATGGCTCATGGGCAAATATGGCCTGGCTATCGACAATCTTACGTCGCTCGAGTTGGTGAATGCCCAGGGCGACATGGTACGCACCAGCAAAACCAACGAACCTGACCTGTTTTGGGCGGCTCGTGGCGGCGGCGGCAATTTTGGCATCGCCACCACCTTGGAATATCAGCTCCACCCGGTAGGGCCCACCATTACAGGCGGCCTGATCGCGCACCCGTTCGATCGGAGTCGCGATGTGCTGTCGCTGTTCCGCGACAGCACATTATCGCTGCCGGATGAGCAAATCCTTGTCGGCACGTTGGCTCATGCACCTGATGGCTCGGGCATGAAACTGGCGGCGATGGTGACATGTCATTGCGGTCCACTCGCGGCCGGCGAACTGGCGTTGCGTCCGCTCAAGCAATTCGGCACCCCGGTAATGGATGGGATTGGCCCCATGGGCTACTGCGAACTCAACAGCATGCTGGACGCAGGTTATCCCAGGGGTGCGTTCAATTACTGGAAATCAACGTTCCTGCGCGAACTCAGCGACGACGCAATCGGGACAATGATCGCCTGTTTCGCGCGCTGCCCGACCCCCATGGGGCAGCTTCTCATCGAGCACGTTCATGGTGCTGCAGTTCGCGTCGGCGTCGAAGAGACCGCATTCCCACATCGACACGAGGGTTATAACTTTTTTATCCTGACTCAATGGTTGGATGCTGCGATGACCGATCGTTGCATCGCTTGGACGCGTGATACCTACGCACAGATGAAACCCTTTGCTGCGGCTGGAAGATACGTCAACTATCTCGGGGATGATGAAGGCATCGATTCAGCTCCGGCTGCCTACGGATCGAATTACCGTCGCCTTCGCGAGTTGAAGAGCAAATACGATCCCAAGAATTTTTTCCGAATGAATCAAAACATCAGGCCGTTGGCTTGATTGGCATTTGTCGTCTGTTTGCGGGCCGAGAGGGGTGATTCCGTACATGCCTGGGCGGTGGCTAATTCTGCTCGTGCTTTTTCTTGCACGCACAGCGCTCGCAATTCAATTCCAGGCGGTGGCTCCCCCCCAATCGACAAGCGCCTCGTTTGAAAATCCATAGGTCACAAATGACCGTTGGCTCAAGATCGCTCTCACTCGCGCGCGTCGAAAGGGCGGCTGACGTCGCGACGCTCCAGACGCTCGGCATTTTTTCCGGCGCAGGCTTGCTGCTCTCGTTGCTGCTCGTGATGGGCGGCTTGGTGTGAGGGTGAATCGTGGATCGATGATGCAACCTACGTCGCGGTCAATCAGCCTTGAGGTGACTTAGATGGCGAAGATTCAGTACACGCTGGTTTCGAACTCTTTCCCCCTAGTACCCACTTTTCTTGGAACGTGAGTCGTGATTCAAGGTCGGGATGATACCCGAAGCAAGAGAAGTCCACCTTTCGAGGAAAGATCGCAAGGTGCTTGAGGCGTGCTGTCGCTCACCGGTGACGTTGCAGCGCGATTTGAAGCGGGCGCGGATAGTTCTGTTGGCGGCGGATGGGCGCAGCACCCGGTCGATCGCCAAGGAAGTTGGGGTCCAGCCGCGGATTGTCAGCCTTTGGCGGCATCGCTATGCCGACCATGGCCTTGAAGGGCTGCAAGACAAGCCGCGGCCTGGCAAGCAGCCGATCTATACGAAGACGACCGACAAGCGGATTCTGAAGCTGCTGGATAAGCCGCCACCGCAAGGGTTTGCGCGCTGGACCGGCCCCCTGCTGGCCGAGGCGCTGGGCGATGTCGATGTCCAATATGTCTGGCGGTTCCTGCGCAGCCACAAGATTGACCTGGTGGCTCGCAAGTCCTGGTGCGAGAGCAACGACCCGAACTTTACGGCCAAAGCCGCCGATGTTGTCGGCCTCTATGTCGCGCCGCCGGCGAAGGCCATTGTGCTGTGCGTGGACGAGAAGCCCTCGATCCAGGCTTTGGAGCGAGCGCAGGGTTATCTGAAGTTGCCCAATGGCCGCGCCTTGACCGGCCAAAGCCACGATTACAAGCGGCATGGCACCACAACATTGTTTGCGGCGCTCGAAGTCGCCACCGGAAAGATCATCGCGACCCATTCAAAACGCCGGCGCCGCGTCGAGTTTCTCGATTTCATGAACAGCGTCACCGCGGCTTTTCCGAACCGCAAGCTTCACGTCATCCTCGACAACCTCAACACCCATAAAAAGAACGAGGACTGGCTCAAGGCCCACCCCAACGTGCAATTTCATTTCACGCCGACAAGTGCGTCATGGCTCAATCAGGTCGAAGTATGGTTTTCCATCTTGCAGGGGCAGTCGCTCAGCGGCACCTCCTTCACGAGCCTCAAGCAGCTTCAGGAACACATCGATGCCTACGTCAACGCATACAACGACAGAGCCGAGCCCTTCGTCTGGACCAAGAAAAAGGTCCGTCAACGCCGTTTCAAAGGCCGCCGTATCACTCAGCTCTGATTCCGGGTACTAGTACTAGATTGGGATCTGTCAGTTGACGGTCGATACGCCGCCAATTTTGACGGCAGCACTTATACTATTCGAGACCTTCAAATTGGCGGCACCAATTCACTCTGACAGGAAGCAATTGCCATGACGACTTTCAACGTGACCTCGCTCGGCGTTCCCAATGCCATTGTCAGCGGTTTTTCGAGCGATGGACGCTATGTGTCCTACATCGTCGAGGAAAATGGGATCGCAACTCTTTACGTACGGGACGTGACGAGCGGCGCGACCACGACGGTTGCCTCGACAACAGAGGGCATTGCCGGCGCTGCTATCTCGGCCGACGGGCGATATGTTTTTTACGGCACCGGAGGCTCGTCGACAAATCCGGACGACTCGCAGTTGTGGGTAAAGGACTTGCAGTCCGGCGCGTCGGCCACAGATGTGACGCCTTATTGTCCGCCCCAACCCTTCCCGGGCACAGATGTCGGGTTCATGCCGCTTGCCATTTCCGCAGACGGGGAGCATGTCGTTTATGACATCAGGTACATCGACAATACCCACAACACCCCAAACTTCTTTGGTCAAGCTGTACTCGATGTGACTACCCAAACGGAGACGAGGATAGAAGGTTACAATCATGAGGACTTCAGAATAACGCCCGACGGTCGATTTGTGACCTTCATAGCGGCGGGCGATGATCCTCCCAACTTGACCGTGTTCGATACACAGACGAGATCGGCAACGCATTACGGCAATTACGGCTTCTTGCCTGGTCGTTTGACTCTCGTCGAGGGGGCATCTCAGATGATGGCCGCTTCGTTGCGTTTGAACTGAATGATCAGGTTTATGTTCGCGATCGCCAAAGCTCGAACGTTCTCTGGAGCCTGGTTTCTGAAAATGCCGATGGTGTCGCGGCCGATTCCAGGAGTGAATTTCTCGCGATTTCGGGCGACGGGCGTCACGTCGCGTTCATCAGCGAGGCGAATAATCTCGTAGCCGGCGATGCGGATGGCGATGTTGACATTTTTATCAAGAATCTCGACACGGGCGTCGTTACGCGCGTCGCTTCCGGCGCTGGGGTGCTGTCGGATTTTTCCATGTCATTTGACGGAAGCCGGCTACTCAGCTCCTCAGGCAATTTCTACACTGCCGCGCCGCCTGCTTTGGCGATCACTGAGGTCAGCGGCGACAACTACGTCAACCCGACCGAGGACCTGGTCCCGGTCAAGGTCACGGGCACGTCCGACGCGATCGGCGAGACCGTGCACATCACGTCGCCGAACGGCTCGACGGCGACCGCGCTGGTACAGGCCGACGGGACATGGACGACGTTCATCGGCGCTACCAAAGTTGCGGAGGGAGTCCGCAACTTCACGGCCGACGTTTCCAACGATTTCGGCATTCACGGCACCGCGACCAAATCCGTCGATTTCGACTACACCCCGCCGGCTCTCGTGCTGGAAGCCGTCGCCGGCGACAACATCGTCGCGCGCCGAGAACTCTCGGCGATCACCATCAACGGCACCTCCGATGCCTACGGTCATCAGGTCTCGCTCTCGATCGACCATAAGTTCATTGGCAATGCGCTGGTGACGGCAACCGGCGAATGGAATTTCGTCTATGACGGCACAAACCTGGCGGACGGCCAGCACGAGATCGAATTCTCCGTTTTCGATGACGCCGGCAACAAGAACGACCGGTCGATCTTCTTCGACAAGGTGACACCGCACGATGCCGCGCCGACGTTCTTTGTCGGCGGCGGTTACGTTGTCACGCCTGTCGGCGAACCGTATGACTCAGCAGGGACGAGCCTCGCCATTGCGGTCGACGGGCGGATCGTCGTCGGAGGATGGACGAATAGTGGTGGCGAGTTGCAGAGTTTCGCGGCCGCGAGATACGAAGCGGACGGACATCTCGACGCGACCTTTGGGGACGGGGGCATCGTTATTGCCGCGGCCGGCACGGAATACGACTCTGCCCTGCAAACGGACGGCAAGACGATCCTCGCTGGCTACATTGGCCCAAGCTTCGGGCTGCAGCGCTTGAATGACGACGGCACCCTGGACACCAGCTTCGGAAGCGGCGGCACGGTCACGACCTCTTTCAATAGCGCCCTCTCCAGCGCGATTCTTAGCGTCGTGGTCGATGGCACCAAGATCATTGCTGTGGGGACAGCATTTTATGGTACCCAAAGTAATTATGCGGATTTTGCGCTGGCGCGCTATCTCGCGGACGGCTCGCTCGATCCAACGTTCGGAAGCGGCGGCATCGTCACGACCGACTTCGGGTCTCCGGCCGGGGTAGGCGAAACTGCGACAAGCGTCAAAGTGCAGACCGACGGCAAGATCGTCGTCGGTGGGCTGTCGGCTTTGAGCGACAATGAATCCGTATTTGCGCTGGCGCGTTACAACAGCGATGGAACGCTCGATTCGAGTTTCGGCACGAACGGCAAAGTCCAGACGGCAATCAATTTGTCAGGCGACTTCCTGAGTGAAATCCAGCTGCTACCCGACGGCAAGATCCTCGCCGCAGGATCGACATATGACGGCAGCCAGTTCAAGCTCGCGCTGGTCCGTTACACGTCGTCAGGCGCGCTCGATACCAGTTTCGATGGCGACGGCAAGGTCGTTACCGACCTCATCGACGCCAAGAGCCAAGCGGCGACGGACGTCGTGGTGCAGCCCGATGGCAAGATTCTCGTCGGCGGCTACACCCTCATCTCGGATCTGGACCCAAATGCCTTCAAGGAATTCGCGGTCGCGCGCTACAACGCCAACGGCACGCTCGATACGACATTCGGCGACGCCGGCGTCGTCGTGACGGAGATCCGCGACTCGTCGGTGGCGGTGAGCGTCAGGTTGCAAGCCGATGGTAAGATCGTGGTCGCCGGCGATTCCTTCGATGAAGGAACCTTCTCCCGGGCTTTTGCCGTTGCCCGCTACAACGCGGACGGCAGCCAGGATCCCGAATTCGGCGGCACGAACTCGCTCGGCAACACGGTGAGCTATACCGAGGGCGGCGCTGCCATCGTCCTCGATGCGACGGCGAAAATCTTCGATTCCGATCTTGCCGCGCTCAATGGCGGCGCCGGAAATTACGGCGGAGCGTCCGTGACGCTCGCGCGGTCTGGCGGCGCGAACGCGGAGGACGTGTTCGGCGCCTCGGGTAACCTGGCCTTTGCCGGTAGCAACGTCATGGTCGCGGGCGTCACCGTCGGCTCGTTCACCCAGTCGGGCGGGCAGCTCGTCATCACGTTCGCCGATGGCGCCACGCAGGCGCAGGTCAATGGGGTGCTCGACGCCATTACCTATGCCAACAGCTCCCATGATTTCGCCGCCGGCACGACAACGCCGATCCAGATCGCGTGGTCGTTCTCTGACGGAAATAACGGGCGTCAGGGCATCGGCGGAACGATGACAACCGCCGGCATCACGACAGTGGACGTGATCGCCGACAACAACCTCGGCGTGACGCTCGCGTTCGACAGCGGGACGCCGGATGACGGCATCACCAATGACGGCACGCTCAATGTCACGGGCCTGACGCAGGGGGCGACGTGGAGCTACTCGACTGACGGCGGCACAACCTTCACGCCCGGCACCGGGGCGAGCTTCACGCTGACCGGCGACGGCCCAGAGAATGTGCTGGTGCGGGAGATCGCCCCTGGCAACGTCATCAGCACGGCGACGCTCGCCTTCACGCTCGACACGTCGGCGGCCAAGCCTGCGCTGGCGCTGGCCACCGACAGCGGCACCGATGGCGACGGCATCACCAAAGACGGCACCGTCAACGTCTCGGGCCTCGAAGCCGGCGCAGCCGGGCAGTACTCGGTCGACGGCGGTGCCACCTTCGTCACGGGCACCGGCAGTAGCTTTATGCTGACCGGCGACGGCCCGAAGGCCGTTCTGGTGCATCAGATCGACACCGGCGGCAACATATCCGGCGACACCTCGTTCGCCTTCACGCTCGACACGTCGGCAGCGGCGGCGCCTGGGCTGACGCTGGCCACCGACAGCGGCCGCTTTGGTGACGACGGCGTCACCAACGTTGGCACCGTCAACGTGTCTGGCCTCGAAGCCGGCGCAACCTGGGAATATTCGGACAACGGCGATCCCTTCGTTGCGGGCATTGGCAGCAGCTTCACGGTGACCGGGCTTGGGTCAGGTGATGGGCAACACCACGTGGTGGTGCATCAGACCGATGCCGCCGGCAACAGATCCGCCGACACCTCGTTTACGTTCAAGTTCGACACATTTGTGCAAGCACCTCTCCTGTCGCTACCGGACAGCGGCATCCTTGGCGACGGCATTACCAAAGCCGGCAAATTCACCGTCTTTGGGCTCGAAACCGACGCAACCTGGGAATATTCGGTCAACGGCGGTCCCTACGTCGCGGGCACCGGCAGCGGCATCACCAGTTTCACGGTGACCGGCGATGGGCCGAAGACCGTGCTCGTGCGCCAGACCGATCTTGCCGGCAACACATCCGCTCCTACTTCATTTTCCTTCACACTCGACACGTCGGCGGCGGCACCTGTCCTGGTGCTTGCGACCGACAGCGGCCCGGCCGGCGAGGGCATCACCAATGTCGGCACGGTGAACGTCTCTGGCCTAGAAGCCGGCGCAACCTGGGAATACTCGATCAACGCCACTGGCTTCGTTAAGGGCACCGGCAGCAGCATCATTGTGACCGGCGATGGGCCGAGAATCGTTCAAGTGCGCCAGACCGACGCTGCCGGCAACATATCCGATCCTGCAACGCTTTCCTTCACGCTCGACACATTGGCGGCCGCGCCTGCCGTGGCGCTGGCCACCGACAGCGGCAACAATGGCAGCGACGGCATCACCAAATTCGGTACCGTCAACGTCTCGGGCCTCGAAACCGGCGCCACCTGGCAATACTCGGTCAACGGCAGCGCCTTTGCCACGGGCGCTGGCAGCAGCTTCATTCTCTCCGGCGACGGGCCGAAGACAGTGCTGGTGCATCAGACCGATACCGCCGGCAACGTCTCGACCGACACCAGCCTGACAGTGGCGCTGGACACCCAGGCGCCAGACACGACCATCACGGCAAAGCCTCCGGCCCTGATCAATGCCACCTCGGCAAGTTTCAGCTGGAGCGGGACGGATACGGCGGACGGGAGTGGCGTCGTCAGCTATCAGTATCAGCTCGACAACGGGTCATGGACTTCGACGAATTCGACCTCGCAGACATTCACTACCCTTTCCGACGGCAGCCACAGCCTCAAGGTCGTGGCGATCGACGCCGCCGGCAACATCGATGCGACGCCGGCAAGCTACGGCTGGACGGTGGATACGAAAGCGCCAACCCCGCTGATCACGTCTGAGCTAATCAACAAGAACGGATCCGCTACGCTGGGCGGAACTTCCGAGGCGAACAGTACCATCCAGATTTTTGATAATGATACTCAAATCGGAATGACGACGACTACCGCGTCGGGCGCGTGGACATTCACGACGGGTAAGGAGTCCAACGTCGTTCATACGTTCTCGGTAACCGGAACGGACGCCGCCGGAAACGTCGGCACCGGTACGGGCGCTGCAATTTACGGCAGCAACGGCAATGACACCATCTCCGGCACTAGCGGCAACGACCTGATCACCGGAGCGGCAGGGGCCGACAACCTTGCAGGAGGATTGGGCAACGACGTGTTCGCCTATGCTGCAACGGGTGATTCAAAACAAGCGAAAGCCTCGTTCGATACGATCGCCGACTTTGTATCCGGCTCAGACAAGCTCGATTTTTCGACCATCGCGGGCCTCAACACCAACAACCAGAACGTCACGATCAACATCATGAACGGCGGGCCAACGCCGCAGAGCATCGCCGCCCACACGATCGATGTCGTCATTATCGGAAACAACGCCATCATCTATGCGAACGAGAGCAGCAAATCGGAAACCATTTCCAATGGCCACGAGGACATGCAGATCAATCTGACCGGCGTGACAACCATGAGCGCGTCAGACTTCATATTGTTTCACTAACATTAGGTGCCATCTTTCCCGGCGCAGCGCTACTGCTCCACGACGCCCTTGATCGCCCACATGGCGGCTTCCTCGACCTTGGTCCTGGCGAGGTCGAGCAGCTCCCGTCGCGAAATCGCAATGTGGCGGAGTCGTCCTATGGTGAGCGAGACATTTCGGCTCCTGCTCTTCCGCGGCCGCTTGATCCCGTGCTTTCGCTCGAACGCCTTCGTGGCCTTGTCCTCCATTCGCGATCGGTAGCGCGCCAGGCGCTCGGGATAGGGATATGGGAACGGGGCGACACCCCTTCCTGAGCTTGTAGAACCGGCGCGCCCAGGGACTGCTGCTCTTCGTCGTCGAAGGGATAGAAGGGAACGTCTGGCGCGGACCACTCGGCATGCGCCGGAAGGAAGCCGGGTCGTTTGAGATCGAAGTCCCACCAAATCGCGCAGCCCGTGCGCTGGTGATGGTATTCTGTCGCTAGAGCGCCGATCGTCGCCGCACAGTACATCGGGTCGCGACCTCTGCGCGCGACCGGCGCGAGGATGCCGAGGTTGAGGAGGTCGAAGAGCTCGGATGCTCTCAGCTTCAGGCGCCTGAGCACCTGGTACTAGAGCTGGCCCCGCAAATTCGGACAGTAGCTTGAGTGGATTTTCTGCCTGACAGCGGCGAGGATTCTTGCTGCGAATCAGGAGCGAAGATGACGAAGAAGAGCCGCCGGACGCATTCTCCGGCATTCAAGGCGAAGGTTGCTTTGGCTGCGGTCAAAGGCGACAAGACACTGGCGGAGCTGGCGCAGCTGTTTGATGTTCATCCGAACCAGATCACGATCTGGAAAAACCAGCTCCTGGAAGGCGCCGCCGGCGTGTTTGGGCATGACAAGACATCGGCCGAGACGCCGGTCGATTTGAAGGCGTTACATGCCAAGATCGGCGAGCTGGCGTTGGAAAACGATTTTTTGTCCGGCGCGCTCACCAAGGCGGGCCTGCTGAGCGCAAAGCGATGATCGACCGCGATCATGATCTTTCTATCGTGCGCCAGGCGAAGGTCCTGAAGCTGGCTCGCAGCACGGTCTACTATGAACCTCGGCCAGTTTCGGCCGAGGACCTTGCCTTGATGCGTCGGCTCGATGAGCTGCATCTCGATTATCCCTTCGCGGGAGCGCGTATGCTGCGATCGTTGCTGCGGCGGGAGGGCGTATACGCCGGTCGCCGCCACATCGCGACGCTGATGAAGCGCATGCGGATCGAGGCGGTCTATCGTCGCCCGAACACGAGCAAGCCGGCTCCGGGTCACAAGATCTACCCGTACCTGTTGCGCGGATTGAAGATCGAGCGGCCCGACCATGCGTGGGCAATGGACATCACCTACATTCCGATGCGGCGTGGCTTCGTCTATCTCGCGGCGGTCGTCGATGTGTTCAGCCGACGGGTCCTGGCCCATCGCGTCTCGATCACAATGGAGGCGGCCTTCTGCGTCGAAGCGGTCCAGGAGGCGTTGGCGAAGCACGGCAGGCCCGAGATTTTCAACACGGATCAGGGCAGCCAGTTCACCAGCCTCGAGTTCACCGATGTGCTGCTGGACGCGAAGATCGCCATCAGCATGGACGGCAAGGGCGCCTGGCGCGACAACGTGTTTGTCGAGCGGCTCTGGCGCACGGTCAAATACGAAGAAGTTTATCTCCGCGCCTACGACAGCGTGTCCGAGGCGCGAGCGTCAATTGCCAAGTATCTGGCCTTCTACCATCAGGGACGCCCTCACTCGAGCCTTGACGGGCGCACGCCCGACGAGGCTTACTTCGGCACGCAAGCTATGGTGATGGCCGCATGACCGTCGCCGACGGTTTTGTCGTCGCTCTGGTCGGGCTACGCCCTCCCGACGCAACGACAAAACCGTAAAGCCCCGCGTTCAGCATAACCCGGCAGGAATCCACTTAAATCCAGCGGGGCGCTGTCCAAACAACCGGGGCCAGCTCTTACTCTTCGTACAGTGGCGGATCTGACATGGCGCTCTTCCTTCCGGAGGAAGCCGGCCACGCGCAAGCGGTGTCTGTCAAATTGTGGGAGTTGTGAGTTCTAAAGAAGAGAATTCAGCAGCTGGTTTAAAGCCGCGCCGCGAATTGTCGGGTTTGTTGAACGGCACTTTTGGTGCCGCTCATGACTCGCTTCAGCCGAGACAGACTACCCGCCGACCGGCCCCGAAAGGCTCTCAAGCCCCGCCTCAATGGCAGCGATGTCCTGCTCTACCTGCGCGATCGACGAACGGCAGTCGAAGCCTGTCCTAGCCTTAAGGTCGACAACCAATCGCCGGCGGTGCATCCGCAGATCCTCAAGCGACTGGCGATCCTTAAGCCTAGCATAGCCGTCCACAATCAACTCAATCGCACTCGACATGACCTACCCACAAAACTGGCACTTGCAATGGGGCAAGATTAGCGCCGGTCGCGCAATTGGCGCAACTCCAACATGCTGCCCCTGCGCGCTCCCTCCCCGCACTGGCCCAGGAGCGCTAGCACCATTTGGCGGTGGAGTAGATGTCCTGGCGGATCTATAACGCTAGTGCTCCGTCCGGCCAAGCTTTTGCCGCGACTTCTCCTGTTGCTTCTCGGCCTGTTCCTCCACGTACAACACCACCGTGCGCCGCGCGTCCTGGCGTGAAATTTTCTGGAAATCGATCAGGCGCAGCATCTGGGTAAGAGTTGCGACTTTTCCCCGAAAGTTTGTCAGATCTTGCTGGGCAAGGCAAGCCACCTCGCCATCTCCCGGCACCGGGAGTTGGCACGTTTTATTGCAAATATTTTTCACCCGGCGCCTGGTTGGCACACGCTGCGACGGCTGGTTTGAGCACGATTTTCGATGAATGTAACGAAATACTGAAGCCGCCTTTCGGGCAGCCTCTTTGCATGAGGTGCAGTGCGAAATTGAACTTTTTGCTGGCTTTTCCCACACGAGGGCTTCAGACTTGCTCCCATTGAGAACTCAATTTTTCAGGATATTGCGATGGGAAAACCTGCGGTTTCCCGTGATGCCTTTCGTGGGTTGTTCGCTTTCTATGCGGCGAAGGCTCATCACGACCATAAACCCGAGGGCGAACATTGCCTTTTGAAGCTGTTCGGATCTGCGGAAGACATTCCTGATAGCTTACTCCTGCAGTGGTCGGACCGAGTTGAGCTGCTCGGCTCCGAAACCGTTGGCCGCATAATGGAGCCGCGCGCCCGTCAAATCACGGATGGCAGCGCGCGTTACGACCATGCCAGCGACTTTCTCCACGCGCTCTTGAGAGACCTCGGGAAAAAAGCGCAGTGATCAAAACAGCCGCGCTAATGTTGCGGGGCAGTCGTCAAACGCGCAGATTTTCTGCGCTGCTCTTGCCGCGCTTACGATCAAGTTGGACTTCATAAGAGACCTTCTGGCCCTCAGCCAAGCCCGATAAGCCGGCGCGCTCCACTGCGCTAATATGCACGAAAACATCTTGGCCGCCGTCATCGGGCTGGATGAAACCGAATCCCTTGGTCGCGTTAAACCACTTCACAATGCCTGTCGCCACGTCGGCCTCCCGGTTGAACAATGACAACAGCCTAGGTCGAATGCGTTGGGGCTGACAAGCAAAACCCTGTTTTCTGAGCAATCATCTGATCTAAGCAATGATGAGCTATGACAGGCGATGGCCACGGGCTTGTGAAGTAGTTCACAGATCGGAACAGAAAAGCCCACTACCGTGAAACGAGAGCGCGGGGCGTCGTCCTTTCAAAGACTTCTTGTTTCTGTCATCTAAGTCCGTCAGAAATTAGACAACCGGGATTTATGCCCCGCCGGCAGAATGCCGGCTTCGCGGCGCGGAGATATTGCGACGTCTTGGAATGTTGCCTCGGGGTCGTCTCACCCCGTGAAGCACAAATGGGAATTAATTAGTATCCTTCACGGGAAGACGACGATGATGATTGACGATGAGTTGGCGCGTGCACATGGCAACAACGTTCAACGTTATCGCCGCTTGTTGCAAACCAATCTGACAGAGTTTGAACGCCAGTTTGTTGAAAGGCGTTTGAACGAAGAGCAATCGAAGCTGGAGATATTGGTCCGCTCGTTCTCAAGCGGAGAAATGCTCCGAGACCACTTACATAGCCACCTAGGCTAGGTCGCCTGAGGGGGCCGCAGGGTATAAGACATATGCCCTTCAGCGTGAACCGACGGGCGACCTAGCGTGATGAGTGAAGCTCACCCTGGGCACAGCACCTCTTCCAAGTGACATTGCCACACGATTCTCATTTTCGTCGGGTCAATTGAGCGGCCTGTTTTATAGTTTGAGAGGAAAGTATTCATGGCAAAGGAAAATTGCTTGATCGTTCAGGCAGCTGGGAAACAGTTGGATCTGCTGCGCGGCGAAGCCTCTCGCATTGCAAAAGGGAGCAAGATCGACTGGTGGATCGATCGTGCAGACGCCGGCACGCGCTTCTGCTTTGAAGATGCGAAGGCAAAAGAGATCTTCGCGAGTACTTGCGGCAGCTTCGGCATTCCGTGCCGAGACGGCTAGCCAGAGCACCGCAGGACTGCCCAACCACTTGCGCTCGCCCTTCGGTTGCGGTTGGATCATGGTTTTAGGACTATTGATCCAATGGCCATCCAATTGATTGTGGCGAAGGTTCTCAGAGACGAGCTTGCTTTGCGGGGCATTCGATCCTTAACCGCGGAAGAGTCGGAGGCGATTGCTGCTCGCATCTTTGAGCGGATCACCGAGCTCGAGCTGGAGCTTGCCGCCCGGGATTTCAACATCCCCCCGAGCGGCGGCGACGGACCAACGTGACGAGCCAGGTGTTATGTCCATTTACGATCCACTACGAAGGGAACTGGAGAGCACGAGGGAGCAAACCGTCCGGCTCACGTTCTCGGAAATTGAAGACATTCTCGGAAGGCCATTGCCGGTTTCTGCCTACAAGTTCAGTGCTTGGTGGGGAAATGAGAGCTCGCGCAAAGCGCGTCACACGCAGGCAATGGCGTGGCTGCACGCTGGGTTCGCGGCTAGGGTTTCGCTGAAACAGCGAGCGGTGGAATTTCATCGGCCCTCGGGGCCGGGGGAAACGACCCGGTAAAACCATGATTGTGACCGAAGTCTAAGACCAAGCTATAGCCGCGCGAATGGCGCTTATTGTCGGTACAGATAGGTTTGATCAGCTTCTTTCGAGCTGCCCGGTTCGACGAAGTCGATGGCGACATCCTCTACGTTTTCGCGCGAGATTAGGACGCCGCAGCCGAGATGGAAGACGAGTTCGCGTTACATATTTCGATTATTGCTTCGAAGATCCTAGACCGTGGTCCTGGTTCTGCCGAGACAGCTCATGAAAGCTGATCGATAGCTATCCACAGCGCCCCGCGGGAAGAGGTGGGCAAAGCCGACTGCCCGCATTTGCGAATCCCTGCCCTGTGTTAAGCGCCGGAACGATAAGCTTCGGCGGAGATTCATCCCGCGTCAGTGGAGTTTTGCGATGTTGATGTTCCGGGAGCGACGCCCCACCTTCACGTCGTTTCCGCCGTCATTCGACCGCGGTCCGGCATTGCCCGACCGGCCTGTTTTGTCGGCGTGTGGATGAACTCGATGCCGTCGCTGAATCCGGACACCCGCAATCACCTTGGGCAACTGATTTGTGCCTTGAGTCGCCGCCAAGTTTCGATGGGGGTGGTCGTGCGCAAGTGATTCCAATGCTCGGCCGGGAAGTCGTAGAAGGCCAGCAGCGCGTCGCGGTCCTTGGCGAGGCATTCGACCACCCGGCTGTACTTGGCGCGGTATTTCTCGGCGAAGACTAATCGGAATGGCGCCCCCGGCTCTACGACATATCCTCTCACATGCCTGACAACTCGGCCTTGACCGAGAAGGGTTGTTAGCAAGGTAGCGTGTAACCACAGGGAATTGCCGCGAAATCGGCCGCCGCCCTCACCGAGCAGATTGGATAGACCTGTCCACAATCGCCGGATGTGCCGTGCGACGAGGCTCCCTTTACGGCTGTGTATAGACTGAGGACAACCGATTCGGATTCTTTGTGAGCTTCATATGAAAGCATTCTTTGCATATGCCTCGTCTCTACCCCACGTGCGGCAGACAATCCATGCCGCCCATGGCGCTCTAGCAAGGACGACGCGCGACCCGCAACTTCACCTTTGGGAGGAGAACGATATCTCGGGTCGACCTCTAACGGACCCCATTTTCGATGGCATTGCCAACGCCGACGTTTTGATCGCTGATGTCAGCTCGGTAAGCCCAGAAGTAGGAGCGAATTTGCCAGCCTGCGGGTTAGGTCGGTACGGATGAAAACGCCGAAGCCAAAGCAATGGGCCGAGCGCGAGGTCCAGCAATTGTCCAAGCTGGCCCGGGCAGGAGCTGGCGTATCGAAGATAGCCGCCGAACTGGACCGTCGCGCCTGGTCGCTGAGGCGAATGGCACGAACGATGGGGATACTGTTGAAAAAGTAGCATCGCTGAGCATCGAGTCTGCACTCGCGAGAAACTTTGATGCTGCTTTGGATGAATCTGCGAGCATCGTGGCGAAAGAGAATTAGCCTCCCCCCGCAGAAGCATCGTGAGCAGACTAAACCTGACCAGTTCCAGAATTAACCCGCAGTGCGGACATCAATCTTAATTTGAGTCTTTGATTGCAGCTGCGCATTAGAGCGTTAGTTTTGCGTACCGGACATTGTCCCGTCCGGGTCCACCAGGCGAAGCCCTCGCGCCATCATACTCTCGCGTCGGATTCGTTCGCTGGCCACGCGCGAGTATCATTTTGAAGAGGCCGTCGAAACACGAGACACTCGATCTCGGCGAGATCCGGCGGCAGATCACGGCCCTGCGATCCCGGCACTCGGAAAATCTACGCATCACCTATCTGTTGAACAGGCTGCTGATCAAGATTGCATATCTCAGTGAACCGGAGAGCGCAGCTCACGCGGAGCAGCTGCGCGAAGCGTTCGCCAGAACGATTGCGGATATCGAGAAACGCGTCACGAACGACGTCCGCAAGCCGTCCGTTAAGACTAACAAGTAGATCATTGCGCAAGGCGAGCGCCGGGCTGAGGCTTACCTATAACCGCGGAGGTGACCCATGTATCGCGTAAACGCCGCCTTCGCAGCAACGGGCTGCCGCCGTCGCAAGCGGCGGCCCCGCCCATGAGAGGCCTAGTAAGCGCACCCCCGAGACGCCGTATGCACCCCGCTAGTCCCGCCCAGCAGGCGCGGAGCAGGCGCGTCCGCGCCGCGTGGCCCCGGCCTGCGAACTGGCGTTCGCAGCCGGGCGGGCCGTTAGGTACCGGACGGGGCGTTCGTCGCACCACCGGGGCCGGAATCGGGCTAGGCAGGGCCTCTGGCGCAAGTGGTTAGGCACCCGGTCGGCCCAGCGCCGGGCCTTTGCGGCTGCTGGGCGCTATGGCTGCTGGGCGGGCGGGCCAGAACGGGTCAGCACCAGCATCGCCTGATGCTGGAGCCACCACGGCTCCTTGGGTGCATCGGCGAACCCAGTGATGTGGAGCTTCGTCGCAGCGTCGAAATGCACAGCCTTCGCGCGATAGCCGCCGCCCCGCCTGTGCCGCGCGGCGTCGACGTTGTGACCACTTGTCGAAGATGGCTGCCGCGTGCAGTCTCAATCTGTTGCATCTGACGCTCGGGGTCGAGCGTCGACCAATTGTCGAAGACGCGAGAAATGCGAGTGGTTCTTCTGCATGGCCATTGCGAGGTGAGCGAAGGAGTGGTCGCTCTTGATTGGCGGCGCAAGCGCGCACACTGTTCATGAACGTGGGCCACGCGAAACTGGCTAAGCCCATGCCGATGCCCGAGCGTACTGCCAAACGTCCGCTGAGTTAGCCAACATATTTCGATTGATTAGGCGGTTTTTCAAGTTGCAAGCGGCCTAAACCACGTCGCCGTCAAGCAAGAACCTTCGCGGTAGCAGTGGTAGCGGACCAGCTTCGCTACGATGTATTTCAATCCTGTTAGACAGTCGTTCGTAGGTCCGCCACCGCATCCACTTCGGCTTTGGTGGCACATCCCACTCATCCGCCTCCGGCCCGGCGATGCGGTCGCAAAGCTTGTCTTTCATGTACTGTGCCCGAGCCGCTGGTGAATGGTACTGCGACACATATGCCACCTGTTTGCCCAATGACTTTCGCCCGGCGAAGAATCTTCTACCGGGGAGTGACCACAGCACGGAAACGCAGCGGTGTTGAACGGGACAAACTGCATACCACTGCAGTCCACCAAAGTGACGGGTGCAGCCGATCAGCCGGATCGTCTGATCGATCCAGCTGGCATGAATGCGCATCGTGCCGTTACGTACGTTGTCGACCTGCGTGCTTGTGAGGTCGGCTGAGATTTGCGCTGTGGCTCTCACGTCGCCTTCGTCGTTCAGCCAAGAGAAGTCTGACGGCTTAGTCACCTTTTCGGGTTGAACGAGGCCGTCACTGATTAGTCGATTTATATTGAGCTGAAGCCCCAGTTCGAGGGGCATCCGTTGCATATGTCGCGGCATGTTGTTTCCATCGATTCTGTTACTCTCTACGGAAGCTCTTGTTTCGAATGCGCTAAGCCGGTTTTGAGCTAACCGCGCAATGAGAATGCGACCCACGACGCGCCCGCACCACGGCGTCGGGGTTCGTTTAGGTTTACGACGGCCGCGGTGGTGGATGTGGTGGCGATACGGCTCGGCTCGTATATTTTGTGTACCTGTTACCCGTAACCATACATCCGGCTTCCGGTGGCGGGTAAGCTAGCGAAAAATGCCGCTATTGGCGAGGCAGAGCAGTTGACGGCAGGTGTGTGTGTGGCAATTAGGCAGGGTGTGCCGGGTGTGCCGGGCTAAAGCCGACACAGTCGCAGGGGGGTATCGAGGATTGCGCGTCGGTGGCCGCACCGCGCGTCGCCACGCGCACCCTCGGAGCTACTGGTGATCCCTCGCCCCAGGGGCGCAGAGGGCTAGGGGGGCGCGCGACCCTCTGTATGGCTCCCGCAAGCCAGGCCTGGGCATTGGCAGCGGGCAAGTGCGGGGGGAGCCTACCGGGCTGTGGATAGGCGGCCCGTGCGCGTAGTTGGGCGGGGTGTGCCGGGTGTGCCGGGCCCACGCCCATATATAAATCGCGGGAAGAAAGGGCCTGTTACTGAACACGTCCCCCTTGCAGCCCTTGGGTTAAATTGCCAAACACCCGGCACGCCCAGCCCACCGACTTCAAAACGGCAATTCTTCGTCGGCGTCCTGATCGGTCCCCAGGTCGATGCCGTACACGCTCGGCACCTGTCTCCCCCCGTCGCGCCTCTTGCCCTGCCGCACCCTGCCCTCCGCTGCCGCGTATAAGGCGGCGAAGAACTGCTCGTTACTGAGCCGGTGCAAGCCATTGCTTTGCGCATAGTCGCACCAGTGGCGGTAGATCACCGCCTTTGGCACGCTCTTGTCCGGGTGCAACTCGCAAATGGCCTCGATGAAGCCCAGCACGGGCGACCCGAGCAGCGCCAGCCGCTCCTTCGCCTGGGTGCCGAGTTCCGTCTCGGCGAAGTTACCGCGCTTGCGCAGCCGTCGAAGCCCATCAAGAGCCCAGTGGAATATACCGGGCAGTTCAGGCAGCAGCTTGTCGCGAAAGAGAAGTGGATCTTCTTGATTGTAGAACGACTGCCTCGTGTTCGAAATGATGAATCTACTGGCTAGTGCACCGGAATCGTCTGCAAGCTTCGGCATCACATTCGAGACGAATACGAGTTTAACAGGCAGCGCGCCCTCCCAAGCCGTCATAAACTTCCGATCAATGGTGAAGTGGCCGCGTCCAGTAATCTTCAGCATGTTCTCGGCTAAAAGATCGGTGTCCTTGGGAGAGCTGACCCGCAGGTCGTCCACGACCGCAACCTGCTTCCCGATCAAGGGCGCCAGACCAAATTGCGTACACAGGGACTTGAGCGTCGGTCCTGCCACGGCCGTCTTGGCGAGTAGATGTTGCAGTATTCTCATCATTGTGCCCTTGCCCGACCGCCTGGGACCAATGAAGAAGAATGCTTTTTCCAGCGATGTGTCGGCGGTGAGTAGATAGCCGAAGATAGAGCTGGCCCCGGTTGTTTGGACAGCGCCCCGCTGGATTTAAGTGGATTCCTGCCGGGTTATGCTGAACGCGGGGCTTTACGGTTTTGTCGTTGCGTCGGGAGGGCGTAGCCCGACCAGAGCGACGACAAAACCGTCGGCGACGGTCATGCGGCCATCACCATAGCTTGCGTGCCGAAGTAAGCCTCGTCGGGCGTGCGCCCGTCAAGGCTCGAGTGAGGGCGTCCCTGATTGTAGAAGGCCAGATACTTGGCAATTGACGCTCGCGCCTCGGACACGCTGTCGTAGGCGCGGAGATAAACTTCTTCGTATTTGACCGTGCGCCAGAGCCGCTCGACAAACACGTTGTCGCGCCAGGCGCCCTTGCCGTCCATGCTGATGGCGATCTTCGCGTCCAGCAGCACATCGGTGAACTCGAGGCTGGTGAACTGGCTGCCCTGATCCGTGTTGAAAATCTCGGGCCTGCCGTGCTTCGCCAACGCCTCCTGGACCGCTTCGACGCAGAAGGCCGCCTCCATTGTGATCGAGACGCGATGGGCCAGGACCCGTCGGCTGAACACATCGACGACCGCCGCGAGATAGACGAAGCCACGCCGCATCGGAATGTAGGTGATGTCCATTGCCCACGCATGGTCGGGCCGCTCGATCTTCAATCCGCGCAACAGGTACGGGTAGATCTTGTGACCCGGAGCCGGCTTGCTCGTGTTCGGGCGACGATAGACCGCCTCGATCCGCATGCGCTTCATCAGCGTCGCGATGTGGCGGCGACCGGCGTATACGCCCTCCCGCCGCAGCAACGATCGCAGCATACGCGCTCCCGCGAAGGGATAATCGAGATGCAGCTCATCGAGCCGACGCATCAAGGCAAGGTCCTCGGCCGAAACTGGCCGAGGTTCATAGTAGACCGTGCTGCGAGCCAGCTTCAGGACCTTCGCCTGGCGCACGATAGAAAGATCATGACCGCGGTCGATCATCGCTTTGCGCTCAGCAGGCCCGCCTTGGTGAGCGCGCCGGACAAAAAATCGTTTTCCAACGCCAGCTCGCCGATCTTGGCATGTAACGCCTTCAAATCGACCGGCGTCTCGGCCGATGTCTTGTCATGCCCAAACACGCCGGCGGCGCCTTCCAGGAGCTGGTTTTTCCAGATCGTGATCTGGTTCGGATGAACATCAAACAGTTGCGCCAGCTCCGCCAGTGTCTTGTCGCCTTTGACCGCAGCCAAAGCAACCTTCGCCTTGAATGCCGGAGAATGCGTCCGGCGGCTCTTCTTCGTCATCTTCGCTCCTGATTCGCAGCAAGAATCCTCGCCGCTGTCAGGCAGAAAATCCACTCAAGCTACTGTCCGAATTTGCGGGGCCAGCTCTGATCTCCTGCACCAGCTGAACTTCACTCTCATCACCCCCATAGATCTCCTCAAGGAATTGCTTGAACTGGACGGGCTCCGTTGCTTCCGCGACGTAGTCAAAGCCGAGCGCGGCAGTCGTGAAGAAAGATGGGTCCGGCGGATACAGTTTGTTGTCGCGCAGATCGAGCAGGCCATTTGGGAAAGAAATGATCTCTTCCGGCGGCAATTTTTCTCGACCGCCATCGAGCCATGACGGCGAGACAACATTAGGATCGAGAATCGACAGGGCCTTTAGCGCCGCTAGCGTCTCGGCGACCGAGCTTCGGTTCGGCTGAAACCGCACCTGTACGCGTTCTTTGCCACGAATGGTGGCCGCGCTGTCGAGAAACGTCCAAACATGAGCGTTGACCACGTCCTCGCCGACCGCCGAGTACGCCCCAGCTTGGTAATCCCAGAACGAACCGCGATAGTGCAGCAGATGCGGGCGCTGTTGCTCCCGAAACGTGCGAGCACGCGCAACGTGGTCCTTATCGGAAACTACGATACCTGTGTTGCCGTACTTCGCGATGGCAGTCGCGATGAGATTATCGAGGTATTCGTCCCCCAAATACCTCTCAATATCGCTTGGTGGTCGATCTGCCTTCTTGGGCGCGGCCCGAATGACTTCACGCAAACGCTCCTTGAGTGCCGCGCGGTCCAGCCCCTCGCCACGTAGTCGGGCGTACACCGCTGTCGCGCGCGTCAGCGGACCGTTAATGCCGTCCCGTCCTGGTCCATCGCCGACCATCGCGAGATATCCCTCGAAACCGAGGTGCCCGCCCCGCGGCTTCTCGCCCTCGCCCGAAGGCGGTGGCGGGTCGAACTGCACAAGATCGTCGCGCAGGTCAACGAAGTCCCCATCAACCACAAACGCTTTGTGGTCGGCTTCAGCGTTGCCGAGCGCCCTGCCGTAGTAGAATGATTGCGAGAGCGTGAAGGAAGCCTTATCAAACGCAATCCCCAGCGCGCCCGCAAGGCGTTTCGCATACTTCGCCCGTTCCTTGGGCGGCAGTTCCTGCGAAAATGGCGCCACGACCCGCCACTTGAACTCCGTCTTTTTATTTGACGGCGACGTGTAGGTGAGTGCGCGAATGCCTAACTTCTCGAGCTTGGCGACAACCTCTTGGATGCTGATGAGCTTTTCGTCGTAGTCGAGTTCGAGCCCCGAGACCGAGACTACATTGGCGTCGTTTCGAAGCGACCCCTTAGCAGTCTTTGTCTCACCGAACTCGGCACACTTCAACCAGGGTAATTTCTCCTTGGTATCGGCGACGGTTCGTAAAACGATGTCGCAGATTTCCGGGAGCGACCAGTGCCGCCGCTCGCTCTCCTTCGCCCGATGATCTCGAAACGTGGTAACTACGATCTTGTGCACATTGATGGTCGTGGCAGAGGTGCGAGCGTCCATCATTCGCCACCTCCCTGCGCGAGGAGCATAGCGATGAGGCGCTCGACTATGGCCCCCCAACCACTTTCCTGCAGCCCGAGTATATCCCGCAGCCATTGTTCATGGTCGCTCGGGCGAGCCGAGAGTTGCCGGGCGGCGACTTTCTGAAAGCGGTACAGCGACAATAGTTGTCGCTCCGAGATTGAGAACCTCGGGTGGCCGTTCAATTGTACTCGCAAGCGCCGCTTGCTATTGGCCGTTGGGTTCTTGCGCAGCTCGATTACGTCATGGCCCTCGCCCAATTGGCGGGGTATAAGCACCACCGCTACGTTACCATCAGCGAAGTACTTCAAGTCGGCCGGGCGTGCCGCCGGCCCGGCCGATTTGCTGTTGGGGGCCATGGTTCACGCGGCCCCCGTCAACCTACGATACACACGCGCCGGTCTAGCAAGAATCCAATCGTCGATCTCACTGCCGACCCAGAGCGTTCGCGATCCGACGGCCCGCCCCTCGGGAAATTTTCCCTCACGGATCATTTGCCAGATGAACGGGAAGGTCAGTCCGACCTTTTCGCAGAGTGCTTTCTTCGTGAGAAAATATTCGCCGACGCCACCCGGCTTGCTGATCGTCGCGGTTTCGACGAATTGCGTGAGTTCGCCGCCGTCCTGCTGAACAGCGGTGGATCTCTTCTTAAGCATAGGTGCTCCCATCAAACGGGAGCGCTGAGCGGAGCAAACACAATATGAGCCGCTCAACGCTCTAAGCGTTGAGGCGGCTCCCTTGCTTGCCTTGTTGCTGGTCGGCAGGCCGGCGAACGATTTTGGCCGGGAGAACGCAGGTTAGCGTGGCGGCCGGGAGTGGGCCTACTACAGCCAGCAATACGTAGCTCTTACCCAACCGCTATAAACAAGTGTACCCAAAAGCAAATTAATGTAAAGGCCCAGGTAACTAGCCTGTCTTATTCGTAAGAGGCGCCCGAGAGGCTGGCGAGCGTGGTGTAAAGCGCTGATACGGCGTAGGATTCGGTTGTGAAGCCAACCCCATCACCTCCAACCGCGAACGCCACGCCCGCCATGACCGACGATACGATTCCGCCCTTCTCGTTTCCAGCCATTCACGCCAAGAAAGTCACAGCTGCCTTCGATGGTGGGCGCCTAACCTCGAACGGGGGCGTGATGCTTCTGGCGATGGCCGAGCGGCGTCTCGGCTTGGCCGACAATCTGGCCCGGGTGTTCCCGGATCGGCGCGATCCGACGCGGGTCGTGCACAGCCTGGTCGATATGTTCCGCGCGCGCATGTTCGCGATCTGCTGCGGCTACGAGGACGCCGACGACCTCGATCATCTGCGGTCCGATCCGGCATTCAAGCTGGCCTGCGGTCGCCTACCGGACACGGGCCGGGATCTGTGTTCCCAGCCGACGCTGTCGCGGCTGGAGAATGCTCCGCGCCTGCGCGACGTGATCCGACTGACCTACATTTTGGTCGACGCATGGATGGATAGCTACCCCCACGAGCCGGCATCCGTCACGCTCGACATCGATGATACCTGCGACGTCGTCCACGGCCATCAGCAGCTCTCGCTGTTCAACGCTCATTATGACGAACGCTGCTTTCTGCCGATCCACGTCTACGACACGGAGAAGAGCCGGCCCGTGGCCGTCGTGCTGCGGCCCGGCAAGACGCCGGGCGGCGTCGAGGTGCGTGCCCATCTGCGCCGCCTGGTACGGCATATCCGCACGCGATGGCACAACACGCGAATTACGTTCCGTGGCGACGGGCACTATGCCCGGCCGGAGGCCATGGCGTGGTGCGAGACCAACGGCATCGACTACATCTTCGGTCTGTCCGGCACCAAGCCTCTCGCCAGAAAAGTCGACGAGGTCGCCGACGACATCCGCACCCGACGCGCCATCGAGAACCTGCCGGTTCTGCGTGGCTATACCGAGACCCGCCACAAGGCAAAGTCCTGGGATCGCGAACGGCGCACCGTCGCCCGTATTGAGGCGACGATGCTCGGCCTCGACATCCGTTTCGTCGTCACCAGCCTCGATGTCGGCTCGGCCGAGTGGATCTACGACAGCCTGTATTGCGCGCGCGGCCAAGCAGAGAATCTGATCAAGCTGCATAAGACACAGCTCGCCTCCGACCGCACCAGCTGCCGTTCGGCGCTCGCCAACCAGGTCCGTCTCGTGCTCCATACGGCCGCTTATTGGCTGATGCTGACCGTGCGCGACGCCATTCCCAAAGCCCGGGAATTGGCCACTGCCGAGTTCGCGACGCTGCGTCTTCGTCTCTTGAAACTCGCTGCCCGTGTGGTCGAGACCACGAGCCGCATTCGCCTTGCGTTTGCCGCGGCATGTCCCGAAGCCGACCTGATCCGCGGCTTGCCCGGCGCGCTGCTCCCGCTCGGTCCGTAACCGACCGGGCCTGCGCCCGCTCACCCGCCCCACTCCTCCATCGCCTACAAAACAGCTTGATGTAGAACCCGGTGAGAAAAGGCCGGACGGTCACCCACGCCAGCCGCCAGCCCCCGTCAGACGTCAAGAACGACCGTGCTCTCGTGAATAGATCGGGCTAGCTGGCGCGCTTGGCAAAATTTGGTGTTAGCACGTTGGGTTCGCTGCGCCCGAGCACCGCCATGATCCTGTCCGCCACGGCCGCCATGGCTGCGGCCCTCTCCTTTGCATAGTCGTACTTGTTGTAGTGCACCGAACCCACGTCGGTTGGCAGGTGGTTCTGGAGTCTGTTGACCAGCTCGGTGCTGAAGTTGAGCGATGATGCGATAGTCGCGAACGTCCTTCGCAAGTCGTGCGGTCGTGCCGGCTGAATGCCGCTCTCGCCCAGCTGCCTTGATATTTCGCGCATCGTTTTGTCCAGCGACCGCACGGCACCGACGCCGGTTGGTCCCGTGAAGACAAATCCTTTGGTTCCCATGCTCTCGATGATCACCCGCGCTGGCTCCGACACGAAGACCCGATGATCTTTCTTGTTTTTGACGCCGGGCCACTTGGTCTTTTCCTCGGGTTGCCCCGGCTGCTCCCACCATCCCTCCTTGTCGATGTGCTCAGTGCGCATGCGCGCCACTTCGACGGGGCGCTGCCCCGTTAGCAACAGCACCTGAAGCGCCCTGCCGGGAATGCCAGCGGTCTCGAACTCCGCCCACCACCGGGCAAGCTCCGCCTCGCTCAGGTTGCGCTCACGCGGCTTGAGCTTGTTGAGCTTCGACTCGCCCTTGGTCCACGTGAGGAAAACGGAGGCAGCATTGCGCACCGCGTTCTGCATCGCAGGCTTGCCCGCATACTTGCGCAGCAGCGACTGCATATCCGGCTCCCTAATCTCCCCCGGTCGCAGTTTGCCCCAGCTCGGCTGCACATGGTTCACAAGCAGCCGCTCCGTCTGCTTCCACGCCTTGCCCTGAGGCCCGTTCTTTCGATCTTTGACGTAGTCCGGTATCAGTTCTTCGACGGTGCCCTCCTTCCGCTGAGCCATCCGATCGGCCTGCGGATCGCCGCCGTCGTCCACCTGCACGACGAGCTTGCGGCAGAGCTTGCGCGCATCGGCCACGCCGATGTTGGGAAACGATCCGAACTTGTGCCAGCGCGACTGCCCGTGATGCTGATACACGAAGTTCCAGATCAGCCGGCCCGTCGGCGCTACCCGCAGCGCGAGATGCTCCTGGCGCTTGTCCCACAAGGCGTACCGGGGGCACTTCTGTTCGCGCGCGGTCAGGATGAGGCGGCGTAGCATCAGGTCGGTAAGCTCGACCTTGGTTGGCTGCGTGCGCACTTGCGAAATCTCCTCTGGCTAAGGTCTGGCTAAGGCAGACCACCCAATTGGGGCTTACGGCCATTAATGGCATTAAACGAAAAACCTATGTAAAATCAATATCTTGAAGCGAATTAACACGAAAACTCGAGGCGCTACAACCCCCTGTCGGGCGGCCTAGGTTAATTTAACGTTAACGACGCAAAGACCGGCTTAACAGGCGTGAAAACGCCCCTGCGGCATGGACGCTGCAAATCCCCTCCTGCACAACAACAGAAGGGATCGCGGGTGCACTGAAGCGGGACAGGTCTGTCCCACATGGTGTGGTCCCGGGGTAAGCGTTCAGTCATGAAACATCCGTCGAGCCGCGCATTCTTCGCGTATTGGGACAAGAAGCGCGGCGCTGCGCGGGCCCCCGACCGGGCCGACATCGACCCGGCCGCAGTCCGCGGCCTGCTCGGTGACATCTTCGTGCTGTCCTGCGAACAGAACCTCGGGTTTCCGTTCCGCGTCGCCGGCACGCGCGTCTGTGCGCTCGCCGGGCTCGACCTCAAGGACCAGAGCTTTGCGGCGCTGTTCACTGAGGCCAGCCGCAGCGAGATCGGGGAGATCACGACTGTCGTCGCCGACGAGACGCTCGGCGCCATCGCCGGCGTCACCGCCGCGCGCGAGGACGGCAGCAAGGCGCATCTCGAACTGTTGCTGCTGCCTTTCAACGCCCGACCGCACACCCCCGTGAGCGTGACCGGCGTGCTCGCCCCCTTCGACGACGAATGCGGCGCGCTTGGCCCGTTCACCCTCACCTCCTGGCGCTATCTGCACCAGCCGGAGAAGCTACTGCCGCGCGCCATCCGCAAATTGCAGATCGCACGCGGACTGATGGTGTATGAGGGGTTGCGGTAGGAGCAGCCCTCGTGTCGCGCGCGCAGTCTTTGCAAACGGCCGACCAAGTTTTCAGCGCGCGAGTCGATTGAAGGTCAGACCGCGTCGGCGCGCGGCGCGCGATCCGTTATTGGAACCTTACCTGCCGAAGTGCGTTTGTCCACTTGCCGTGGCAAGTGTCGGCGCGGCAACGCGGCTCGGCCGGTGACGATGCTTTCGCCCGCCGCCGAGCCTCCGTCGAGGGGCTACTCCCGTGATGGAGCGCGCGACAAGAGTTGGTAATCGCCTGTTAGCTGCGTTACCGCCGGCCGACTTCGCTTTGCTTGCACCGCATTTACGGAAAGTACCGCTCCTGCACGACGCAGTGCTCGTTCGATCGGGCGACCGGATCGAGCACCTTTACTTCCCCTGCAGCGGCGCGATCGCCCTCATCATGGAGTTGCCGAACGGACAGACGGCCGCAACCGCGGTGATCGGCAACGACGGCGCCGTCGGACTCATGACGGCGCTCGGCCCCGTCCGATCTCCCCTGACGGCGGTTGTCCGCGTGGCCGGGACCGCACTGCAGATCTCACCCGCGCGATTTCAAGCGGCGCTCGAACGCAGTCCTGCCATCGCAAACGCGGTTCAGATTGTCACCAGGGCGATGATGACGCAATTCTTGCACGTCGCGGCCTGCAACGCGCTGCACTCCGTCGAAGCGCGCCTCGCCCGCTGGCTGCTTCACATTCACGACCGGACGGATGGCGGTGACATCCTGCCCCTGACCCAGGAGACGCTGTCGGAATTGCTCGGCGTACGGCGCACCACGGTCACGCACGTCGTGAGCGCACTGCGAGCATCAAGGGCCATCAAATCCAATCGGCGCGGCCAGCTCGAGATCGACAGGCAACGGCTCGAGGTCGTCGCTTGCGAATGCTACAAGGTGATGAGCCGCAGGATCGATCGGATCGTGTCGCAGGATGCGGTAAGGCTCCTTCACGCCGCGCCGGCGCGGAATGGCTGCCCGCCCCCGGACTTCCCGTTCGCCAAGACCGACTCGTAGACCCAGGCCTCCCTGGCGAACCACTCGTGCGTCGCCGCGCACATCCGGCAATAGGTGCGCGAGAAAAAGACCGCGCTGCAGCGAAACTTGTCGCTATCCACCTCGATGCCTGTCGGAATAGCGCTCCCCGTTTCCGGGCACTTGATCATCACCATACCCATCCCTGATTTCCCTCCAGCTTGGCATCACCTCACGGCGAGGCTGGCCGCCATCGGCTGGACGGCGTCTCTTCTCGCGAAGACGCTCGTCCAGCCGATCCACGTGGCCAGTAGCTTCGATTCAAGCAGCCCTATGCAGAACCCGGTTGAAGCTGTTCTTGATCGGCTCGGCCGTCTCGGTCGCGACCTTCTGGGCCAGATCCCAAAGCTCCCGATTCTGGGCGGAAGCCGCTTCAAAGGTCTTGCGACCGTGGGCGGTGGAGAGGTTCACGAGGTCCGCAAACGACCTCGCATCCGCAAGCTGGGAGAAGAATTCCAGCGCGGAGCTGGTATTGGCGTTGGATATTTCGATGACCTTGGTGCCGTAATCGGCGGAACGCTTGGCACTGGTCGAACAGGCGTCGCAGAGTGCCGCGGTAATCTCCTCGGACGTCACCTTCATCTGCTCGAAATTTGCCTTGGCCCGTGTCGCGGCCGGCGCGGCGAGATCGCCGAAGATCGCCTGGATGTTGAAAAACGGCATGTCGAACTTGAGCTTTGTATTTCCGTTCGCCGTTCCATTCAGCGGAGCGGCTTTCGTCTCGGCTTTCATATCGGCATCACTCACGGGCTTTCATCCTTTCAAGCGAAACTAGATAATGGATTGAAGACTCCCCGACGCGTCCAGGTGCGTGCTGCAACGGGACGCCACTGCCCCTACTTTCACGATGGTGGGATGCTGCTGCGGATATTCCGCTCTCGCCCCCTGCCGGAGCCAACTATGGCCGACGACAATCGACGCTTCGGTTCGCTTTCGGACTCTCGCTTTGAATTTATTCGAATATTGCGACGAAGCGGCGCAGCGAGAATCCTGCGCCCTTAAAGTTGCGGCAATTGCATGCGCCAACTTCAGATCAGCGCCGGCGAGCTATTCAGAGGCGTCGATCCCCGGAGCCGTTTGAGCCGGAATGTTCTACCGCCTGCGCAGCCGGCAAGTTGGTCTGCAACGGACCCTGTGCGACAAATTGGCCGGTCTACGCGGGCTGATGGTGTATGAAGGGCTGCGGTAGATTTCGTTTCGACGCGAGCGAGCGCCACAATCTCGATGCAGCCTCTCTCACCTGGACGAAGCAGCCATGCCCGACATCATCAATTTCGGTACGCTCGAGCTCCGCTTCCTGCACAGCAAGGACGACACCGGCGGCAGCGTCGACATCTTCGAAATGACGTTGCAGCCGAATGCGCGGATGCCGATCCCGCACTATCACGACCGCTGGGACGAAACGATCTACGGGCTGTCCGGCGTCTCGACCTGGACGATCGACGGCCAGCAGACCGATGTTGGCCCCGGAGCCTCAGTCTTCATCAAGCGCGGCATCGTGCACGGCTTTACGAACCGTTCGACGGGGCCTGCGACATGCCTGTGCATCCTGAGCCCCGGGGTGCTGGGACCGCAATATTTCACCGAGATGGCAAAGCTCCTGTCGGCCGGCGCGCCACCCGATCCCGTGAAGATGAAAGAGACGATGCTGCGCTACGGACTGGTGCCGGCGCCGGCCGCGTGAGCCAAGCTCGCCGGCGAATGGAAATGACCGAGCATCATGCGATCTCGTCGGTCCAGACCTTGAAGCTGACCAGCTCGTTCGGGCCGAAGGTCTGCGTGATCGGAACGTCGCAGGCATCGCGCCCCTGAGCGATCAGGACGCGGCCCTGCCGCGGCACGTTGTTGCGCGGGTCGAAAGTGTGCCAGCGCCCGCCGATGAAGGCCTCGAACCAGCCGGCGAAATCGCCCACCGCCCAAGGCTGCGGCGTGCCGACGTCGCTCAGATAGCCGGTGCAATACCGTGCGGGAATGTTCATGCAGCGGCAGAACGCAATGGCGAGGTGGGCATAGTCGCGGCAGACGCCCTTGCCCTCCTGGTATGCCTCCCACGCCGTCTTGGTCGCGCGCGCATGCTCGTAGCCGAAAGCGATGTGGCCGTGAACGAAATCGCAGATCGCCTGCACCCGCGCCCACCCCGGAGGCGTCTTCTCGAACAGCTTCCAGGCGATCTCCGAGAGCCGGTCGGTCTCGCAGTAGCGGCTGCCGAGCAGATAAACCAGCGTATCGGAAGGCAGCTCTTCGATCCTGTGCTGAACCGCCGACGCAACCACCGGATCCGGCAGGCCGCTGTCGCGAACCACGCCATCTGCTGCAAGGCGCATGCGACCGGCCGGCGCGACCATGCGGCTGCACCAATTGCCGAACATGTCCCGATAGGGCGTGATCTCGACCGCAGGCGTGGTGGTCAGGAAGTCCGGCACGATGACATCGGAGGCGCGCGTGAAATGCGTGCCCAGCACCATGATCATCGGAGTCGGTTGCGGGAAATCGTAGAGCATTTCGAATCCGACACGGAATTTCATTCGAAATGCCTTTTTGCTGGGTGTCAGCTCGAAATGGCGATGAATCCGCCGATTACAAGGCATGCAGGCGAACTTGCGCGTGCTCCGCGCCATCATTGCAGTTCGCGCACGGGCTGGCGAGTTCGTTTTGACAGCTTCACCGGCGCGGCCCGCGCGGCTAAGCTGTGCGCCCCAAAAGGATTTGATCTATGGGAAGAGCATGCTGACCGGAAGTTGCCTGTGCGGCGGCGTTGCGTATGAAGTGGATGCGGAGCCCGCGCCCTTCGTGCATTGCCATTGCCAGACCTGCCGCAAGACGCACGGCTCGGCGTTTTCCAGCGTGATGCCAGTGCCACGCGCGGCGTTCCGGTGGGTGCGCGGCGACGAGCTGCTCGCCGCGTTCGAGTCCTCGCCCGGCAAATTCCGCCGCTTCTGCACCCGCTGCGGCTCGCACATCATTGCGGAACGGATCGCGCAGCCGAACGTGCTGTTGCGCATGGGATGCCTGGATACGCCGGTCGCGGGCCCCGCGCGCGCTCACATCTGGCGCTCGGACGCGGCAAGCTGGTACGACCCCAAGGAGGACGCGACGCCGGAACTGCCGGAAGCGGCCGCCAGCCCTCCCCCGGCGCGATAGAGTCCGTCGCGCGACACGCCGCCTGCGCTATCGGGCCGGACATCGCCTGCCACGGCGATCCCCGGCCCGTGCTGTCAATCGCTCACGGCATCGCCAGATGCCAGGCGCCGTTGAGGAAACCGTCGCCGGTGATGTCGCCGGGCTTGGTATCCTTGGCGAAAGTATAGAGCGGCTTGCCCTTGTAGGCCCATTGCCTGGAGCCGTCGTCGCGCGTGATGATGGTGTAGCCGTCGCCGGCGGCATCGCTGGCCTCGGCCTTCAGCACCGGCCAGTTCGTCGCACACGGACCGTTGCAGGCCGACTTGCCGTCCGCGTCCTTGTCGAAGGTGTAGAGCGTCATGCCCTTGGCGTCAGTGAGCACGCTGCCCTTGTCGGTCTTGCCGGTTTTCGTCGGCGGCGCGGCGAACGCGGCGGGAATGATTGCGAGCGACACGGCTAGCGTGAGCGCGAGGCGAATCGGGGATGTCGTCATGATCTCTCCTGTCATGCAATTGGCTTGCATGGGTAGGACGCCGCGCGAGCCGTCGTATTCCTTTGAGCGCGGCAAAGAAATTTTTCGCTGCACGCATCATTGCGCCGGAATAAACTGGAATGAGTGAGACGGACCGACATGAGCAAGCTGCATTGGCGTCCCGCGCACGCCTCCGACCTGCCCGCGATCGGCGCGATCGCAGCGCGCATCCATCCTGGTCTGCCTGAACGCCTCGAGGTGTTCGCGGAGAAGATGCGGCTCTATCCCGATGGCTGCCGTGTGCTCATCGCGGACGACGAGATCGCCGGCTACGGGATATCGCATCCCTGGCGTCGGCACCGGATTCCGCCGCTCGATGGATTCCTCGAACGACTGCCCGATGACGCGGACTGCCTCTACGTGCACGACGTCGCCGTGCTGCCGGATCATCGTGGCGGCATAGCGCGTGCCTATGTCGAAACGATCGAGAACCTGGCGCGCGCGTCGGGCATCGCGGCTCTCGCGCTGGTCTCGGTCTACGCCACGCGGCCGCTGTGGGAACGTTTCGGCTTTCGGCCCGTCACGGCGGATGCGGAGCTGCGCGCAAAGCTCGAATCCTACGGCGCCAGCGCGACCTACATGCTCCGCGATCTCACAGAGCGGTCGAGCGCCGGCACATGAGCTCGCCGTCCGATTCCCCGCTCACGCGGGCGTGAAGCCACCGGCTCGAACCGGTTTCGATCAGCTTCCGTCGAAGGTTCGTGCGAGCCGTTCCGGTCTCGCCGACCCGAGGCTGGAGAATTTCATGAGACTCTCATTGTCGAAAGTTCCTTTCATTGCATGCGTTGCGGCGACCGCGTTCACGGCGACCAGCGCCAACGCGGTGCAGTTGCGGACCTATGGCTGCGACACGGCCTTCTTCGAGGGCTGCGCCGGCTTTGTCGAAGTGCCGCAGCAGCAGGCCGGACGACGCGTCGTTCGCCTCACTCACGATACCTCGCCGATCTACATGAAGCAGACCGACCCTCGCTACAATTCGGCGATGCGTGATGCCGGCGGCGGTGGTGGTGGCGGAGGCGGCGGCGGCGGTGGTGGCGGCGGCCGCTAAGCCCACCCGATCTTGCGGGAACGCCGCTGGTTCGTGCCAGCGGCGTTCATTCGTTCCGGCCAGGACACGCGGGGTATTTCAGCCCCGATGCTTCTTCTTTGCCTTCTTTCCGGGCGCGCCCTTCACAGGCCACGCAGTGACCGCAGGCGGCTGTCCGGCGTGGCCGGGCTTGTTCTTATGCTTCTTTTTCTTCCCGAAAGCAGGAGCATCGTCGAATTTCGGCCCGCGCTCGCCGAAAGCCTTGCTGCGCGGCTTGAATCCCGCCTCGCGCGGGCGATCGTCGCGACGTTCACGATGATCACTGTCACCGCTCTCGCGCCGAGGCGGCTTTGACCGCTCTTCCGAAGGCGCTTGCCGCTGCGGCGCATCCGCCATCGGTTCGAGGCGGATATTGTCTTCCTTGTCCGGACGCTTGATCTTGGCAGCGAAGGAGTCCGCGACCCGCTCGGAAATTTCGAACTCGGTTGTCGTGTCCATGATCTTGATGGCGCCGATGTCGCCCTTGTCGATGCCGCCACGACGGCAAATCATTGGCAACAGCCAGCGTGCTTCCGCATTCTTTCTTCGTCCGATGTTGGCCCGGAACCAGACGCTGCCCTCCGCCATGCCGTGCTTCGACGACGATTTCCCCGATTTGGGGCGGGCTCTTTCGGGGCGATCATCGCTGCCCTGGGCTCGGACATTGTCGCGACCGCGATCGTCGCGCGGCCGGCCAGCCCGCTCGCCGGGATCGATGATGTCTTCGGGCGACGGCAGCCGCGCGCGATAGAGCCGCGCCAGCGCCGCGGCGATATCCTCGGGCGACCGTTCGGCCAATAGCGCCTGCGCCAGCACCAGATCGTCGGCGGTCGTCTCCTCGGTGAACAGCACGTCCTTCATGCGCTCGTGATCGAGCTTGCGGATCTCGTCCGCCTGGGGTGCCGTTCCCCAGACCGCGTCGATGCCTGAGAGATTGAGCAGCAGCTCCGCACGCCGCCGCCGTGCGGGCGGCACCAGCAGGACACTCGTGCCCTTTCGCCCCGCACGGCCGGTACGGCCCGAGCGATGCTGCATGACTTCGGCGTCGTTGGGCAGATCGGCCTGAATGACGAGGTCGAGGCTCGGCAGGTCGATGCCGCGGGCGGCGACGTCGGTTGCTACGCAGACGCGGGCACGCCCGTCCCTAAGCGACTGGAGCGCCAGGGTCCGCTCGTTCTGCGTCAATTCGCCCGATAGCGCGACGACGGAGAAGCCGCGCTCCAGCAGTGCCGCCTGCAAATGCCGGACGGCATCGCGCGTGCTGCAGAACACCAGGGCGCTCGGCGCCTCGAAGAAGCGCAGCACGTTGACCACCGCGTGCTCGACATCGGCGGGAGCGATCCGGATCGCGCGATACTCGATATCGGCGTGACCGCCTTCGTCGCCCGCGACCTCGATCCGGAACGCCTGCTGCTGATATTGCTTGGCCAGCGCGACGATGCCGCGCGGAAAGGTCGCCGAGAACAACAGGGTGCGGCGCGTCTCCGGCGTGGTCTCGAGGATGAACTCCATGTCCTCGCGAAAGCCGAGATTGAGCATCTCGTCGGCCTCGTCGAGGACGACGGCCTTCAATTCGGAGATGTCGAGACGGCCGCGGCGCAAATGATCGCACAGCCGGCCCGGCGTGCCGACGACGATGTGCGCGCCAGCGGCCAGCTCGCGCTGCTCGCGCCTCGGATCCATGCCGCCGACACAGGAGACGACGCGCCCGTCAGCATGCTCGTACAGCCAGGCCAGTTCGCGCTGAACCTGCAAGGCAAGCTCGCGGGTCGGCGCCACGATCAGGGCGAGCGGCGCGCCCGCCCGCGCGAACCGCTCGGTGCCATCAAGCAGATCCTTGGCCAGGGCCAGTCCGTAAGCGAGGGTCTTGCCGGAGCCGGTCTGGGCCGAGACCAGGAGGTCGCGGCCTGCGGCCTCCTCGGTGAGCACGGCGAGCTGAACGGGGGTCGGACGGTCGTAGTTGCGCTCGGCCAAAGCTCGGGCGAGCGGCGGACTCATGGTCGGGAATGACACGGGATAAACCTTGGTTGGTCCAGGCGCGGAACGTCGAGCCGCGCGACCTGAAGCTGCGTGCTCGGCAAATGGTCCGGCCGCACGCGTGGTGATTTGATTTGGACGCTCTTTACGCCAAGCGCGGGCAAATCACCATGCCTATGACGCATGGCTTTGGCGACATCGCGAATAAGCTCACCGGCGGTCCGACCTACTACATGCAGCGTTTCCGGGCCGTTTTGCTGCATATAGTGAGCTTTTGCTCCAAAGCGGCTGATTTTCGCGGCCGCCTCGCTTAAATTGTGCGCGATTGGACGTGCCGGGAATGCGCGCATGATCTCTTCCATCAAACGCACCTGCGGCGATTGCACGCTCTGCTGCAAGGTGATGGCCATCGAGGCGCTGGCCAAGCCCGCGAATGCCTGGTGCCGGCATTGCAAGCCCGGCCGCGGCTGCGCGATCTACGCCGAGCGGCCGGCCGAATGTGAGAACTTCGCCTGCCTGTGGCTGGTCAACGATCTCCTCGACGAGCGCTGGAAGCTCGCGACCTTTGGGGATTATTGGTCTCCGCGCACGATTACGACCTTCAACGATTGCGACGTGATGGTGGTGAAGGTGAAGGGCGAATTCACCTGGCACAAGCACGACGACACCGACGATTTCTTTCTGGTGCTGAAAGGCAATCTGGACATCGAATTGCGGGATCGCACGGTGACGCTCGGCCCGGGCGAGCTCTACGTCGTGCCCAAAGGTGTCGAGCATCGCCCGGTGGCGCGCGAGGAGGTTCACCTGATGCTGATCGAGCCGACCGGCACGCCGAACACGGGCGACAAGGCAACCGCCGCGGCGCGCAAGTTGGCATAGCGGGCAACGCGCCTGGCGCGGCCCTAATCCCTGGAGGTCGCCAGTTTGCTGAAGCTGCCAACCAGCTTGGCTCTTGCGCGCGCAACAGTGTTCTTGGCCGCGCGGGACAGGGCTCGGATGGCGCGCCAGGCTTCGGTCGCCTGCAGCCACGCCTTCGCCGCGGCGTATTTTCCGTACGTCCAGGCAAAAGCGGGAATTCGCATCAGCTTGTCGCGCGTGAGATGAAACAGGCGCTCGACCAGCACCAGCTTGAGCAATTCGCCGACAATGAAAGTCACGGCACCGCTCAGGACCTGACCGGTTGCGGCGAGGTACGCAGCAACCGGCTTGACCGGCTCCAGAAGAACGACGGGCACGGAGAACAAGGCGAGCGACGGATAAGGCGGCAGCGATTTGATCCAGGCGCGCAATCGCCTGAATTCGAAATGCCGCCCGATCCAGCGCCCAATCGGCCTCGCCACGGCCATGAAGACCGCATCCACCAGGAAGTAGATCGCAGCCAGGATGTAAGTGACAGGCTTCAGGATTTGCTTCACGGCACCTCTCCCGCGAAGTGAAAGTCGGAACTTGGGCCTAAGTTTCACCTCTGCGTGGATAGTTCGGGGATATCGGATGGAACTTTTGGGGCATCGCTCCTGCTCAGATCTCCGCGTAGCCTCCAATAGATTGCCGTCTGGGTCGCGGAAGCAGGAAATCCCCGCCAAGGCCCGGGATATCGCTTCGCTCATCCGAGCTACAGATCTTCACTCCACCAGTTCCGGCCACGGCACGATCGTCGACTTCACCGTCTTCATCGCCATCGCATCCCTCACCGCCTGCGCGACGCCCTCTTCCGTGAACGGGTAAATCGTCTGCATCTTCAGCCAGGGGTATTTGCCCGCCGTGCGGTAGAGCATGTCCACGCCGAGCGGCAGGTCGTTGCCGGTAAGGCCCCAGGAGCCGAGCACGTTGAGGTCCTTGGTGCAGATGCGATGCCATGAGGTCTCGATCGAGCCGGCATCGGTGAACTGGCCCATCTCGACATAGGTGCCGCCGTCGCGCAGCATCTCGATGCCTTCGGGGCCGGCGGTCGGATGGCCCGAGCAGTCCATCACCAGATCGGCGCCGAAGCCGCCGACGATCTCGCGCACACGCGCGATGCGCTCTTGCGGTGACTTCAGCTCGTCGATATTCACCGTCGCCTCCGCGCCGAACTCGCGCGCGAGCTTGAGCCGCGGCTCCTCCGGCGCGCCGACGCAGATCACCCGCCCTGCCCCCATCTCTTTTGCGGCCGCGACTGCGAGAATGCCGATCGGGCCGGAGCCCTGGATCACCACCGTGTCGCCCCAGGAAAAACCGCCGGCACGGCTGGCGCGGTTGAAGGCGCGGATGCAGGAAGTCAGCGGCTCCGACAGCGCGCCCAGCCGCAACGACATGTCGTCGGGCAGCTTGTAGATCTTGGTGCCCGGCAGCATGTCGAGGTCGACATAGACATATTCGGCCCAGCCGCCCCACATGTGCGGCGCCTTGTCGAAGCCGAGATAGCGGCCGTAATAGACCGGCGTCAGGCACTTGTTGGCGGTCTGCGGATAATGGATGCAGTAATAGCAGCGGCCGCACGGCATCAGCGGCGGGATCATCACTTTCGAGCCGACGGTCAGCGGCTTGCTCATGAAGTCCTCGGTGAACTCGTCGCCGCATTCGACGATGATTCCGCCGAGCTCATGTCCCAGCGTGAACGGCCAGGGCAGCGGCTTCGGCCAGTGTCCCTTGAGGATGTGCAGGTCGGTGCCGCAGACCCCGCAGGCGCCGATCTTGATCAGCGCAGCCTTGCGGCCGACCTTCGGCCACGGCACGGTGCGGATCACAGGCTCCGAGCCCGGTCCTGCGTGAGTGCAGACGCGGATGTGCTCCATGGTGTGTCCTCGATGCCCGTCTGTTATGATTGATTGGCGCGGGCTGAGGCGAAGCGTATGTGAGATGCGCAGTCGTGCCAAGCGCGAGTCTCGCAGCCCGCATGAGCAAAGCGACACGCGGGAGCAGCGGTCCCGGATTTCGCCGCGCTCCATCCGGGCTACAGCGCCTGCCTGCCACAAGCTCAACCGTCACGAGGTGCGAGCCTTGCGACGCGTCTGCGTCAGGATGACGGTTGAGCTTGCGGCCGCAGTGCATGGCTGATCTCCAAGCACACCCAAGTGTCTTGAGCGGTCGGCGCCGACCGTGTAGGGACGACTTAAGTCCCACCCAGGTGCCCCTTGAACCCCCTTCCCCAAAATCCCGTGGTCGCGTCCGGTTCGTTCGCGGCGATGAAGTCCGTGCCGTATCGTCTCCAGTTCATCGCCTACGTGCTGGCGATGATGGCCGACAATATCGAGCACGTGATCAGCTACTGGGTGGTGTTCCAGAAATTCCATTCGCCGACGCTGGGAGGCTTTGCCGTGCTGTCGCACTGGCTGCCGTTCCTGTTGTTCTCCGTCGCCGTCGGCGGGCTCGCCGACCGGTTCGATCCGCGCCGCATCATCCAGTGCGGCATGCTGCTGTTCATCGTGGCATCGAGCGGCTGGGGCTTCTTCTTCATCACCGACAGCATCCAGATGTGGCACGCGATGCTGCTGCTGGTGATCCACGGCTGCGCCGGCGTGTTGTGGCAGACGCCGAACCAGCTGCTGCTCTACGACCTCGTCGGCCCCGCCGATCTGCCGAGCGCGGTGCGGCTGAACGCGATGGCGCGCTATCTCGGCATTTTGGTGGGCCCGGCGGTCGGCGGCGTCATCATGCTGACGCTCGGCACCTCGCACGGCATTATCTTCAACACGCTGTTCTACCTGCCGATGCTGATCTGGCTGTTCTGGGCGCCGGTCCGCGACAAGAGCGTCGCGGTACGGCGCTTCGCCGTGCGCGGTCTCGCCGACATCGTGCTGACGATGCGCGCCATGGGCACCCAGCCGGTGTTGACGGCGATGACGTGGCTCGCCGGCCTCACCTCCTTCATGATCGGCAACGCCTATCACGCCCAGATGCCGGGCTTTGCCGGCGATCTCGGCCATGGCGATCCCGGCGTGTCCTACAGCGTGCTGCTCGCGGCCGACGCCGCCGGCGCGCTGCTCGCCGGCATCGCGCTGGAATCGTGGGGGCGGCTGAAGGGCACGCCGCGCACCGCGATCCTGCTGGCGATGCTGTGGAGCGCCGCGCTGCTCGGCTTCGCCGCGGTGCGGATCTATCCCATCGCGATCGTGCTGCTGTTCTTTGCGGGGTTCTTCGAACTGTCCTTCAACACCATGGCGCAGGCGCTGGTGCAGCTGAACGCGCCGTCCGACATCCGCGGCCGGGTCGTCGGCCTTTATAATATGGCCGGGCTCGGGATGCGGGCCTTCAGCGGCATCACCGTCGGGCTGTTCGGCGCGGCGATCGGCATTCACTGGTCGCTCGGCCTCTCGGCCGCGGTACTGCTGGCGCTGCTGCTGTGGCTGTATCGGCGGGGGACAAGACAGGCCTGACCGGTCGCCCTCGACCCCGGTCGCGCTGACGGTGGCCGGCCTGGCGGCCGCCGATGTGGCTTTTCGCGCGTATTGCGTGCGTCCAACATCGCTGCACCCGATCCTAACCCGTCTTATTCGTAAGAGTGCGCCTGAGGGCTGGCGAGCGTGGTGTAAAGCGCTGATGCGGCGTAGGATTCGGTTGCGAAGCCACCCCATCACCTTCAACCGCGAACGCCACGCCCGCCATGACCGATGATACGATTCTGCCCTTCTCGTTTCCAGCCATTCACGCCAAGAAAGTCACAGCTGCCTTCGATGGTGGGCGCCTAACCTCGAACGGGGGCGTGATGCTTCTGGCGATGGCCGAGCGGCGTCTCGGCTTGGCCGACAATCTGGCCCGGGTGTTCCCGGATCGGCGCGATCCGACGCGGGTCGTGCACAGCCTTGTCGATATGTTCCGCGCGCGCATGTTCGCGATCTGCTGCGGCTACGAGGACGCCGACGACCTCGATCATCTGCGGTCCGATCCCGCATTCAAGCTGGCCTGCGGACGGCTGCCGGACACGGGCCGCGATCTGTGTTCCCAACCGACGCTGTCGCGGCTGGAGAATGCTCCGCGCCTGCGCGACGTGATCCGACTGACCTACATTTTGGTCGACGCATGGATGGATAGCTACCCGCGCGAGCCGGCATCCGTCACGCTCGACATCGATGATACCTGCGATGTCGTCCACGGCCATCAGCAGCTCTCGCTGTTCAACGCTCATTATGACGAACGCTGCTTCCTGCCGATCCACGTCTACGACACGGAGAAGAGCCGTCCCGTGGCGGTCGTGCTGAGGCCCGGCAAGACGCCGGGCGGCGTCGAGGTGCGTGCCCTTCTGCGCCGCCTGGTACGGCATATCCGGACGCGGTGGCACAACACGCGAATTACGTTCCGTGGCGACGGGCACTATGCCCGGCCGGAGGCCATGGCGTGGTGCGAGACCAACGGCATCGACTACATCTTCGGTCTGTCCGGCACCAAGCCTCTCGCCAGAAAAGTCGACGAGGTCGCCGACGACATCCGCACCCGACGCGCCATCGAGAACCTGCCGGTTCTGCGTGGCTATACCGAGACGCGCCACAAGGCAAAGTCCTGGGATCGCGAACGGCGCACCGTCGCCCGTATTGAGGCGACGATGCTCGGCCTCGACATCCGTTTCGTCGTCACCAGCCTCGATGTCGGCTCGGCCGAGTGGATCTACGACAGCCTGTATTGCGCGCGCGGCCAAGCAGAGAATCTGATCAAGCTGCATAAGACACAGCTCGCCTCCGACCGCACCAGCTGCCGTTCGGCGCTCGCCAACCAGGTCCGTCTCGTGCTCCATACGGCCGCTTATTGGCTGATGCTGACCGTGCGCGAGGCCATTCCCAAAGTCCGGGAATTGGCCGCTGCCGAGTTCGCGACGCTGCGTCTTCGGCTCTTGAAGCTCGCCGCCCGTGTGGTCGAGACCTCGAGCCGCATTCGCCTTGCGTTTGCCGCGGCATGTCCCGAAGCCGACCTGATCTGCGGCTTGCCCGGCGCGCTGCTGCCGCTCGGTCCTTGACCGGCGGGGCGTCCGCCCCCGTTCGCCCAACCCATCCCTCAAGCGCGTTGCAAAGTACCGGTCGTCAGGCGGCGAAAAGCCGAAGGCAATCCTGTGCGCCTCGTCAGACAAGATGTGCGGCCGCATCAATCGGGCCCAAAAGCCGCACTCTCACGAATAGGACGGGCTAACGCGGCATTAACCCTATGCACCTTAGGGTCGTCCCGGACTCCGCCAGGCGGGGGGTCGGGTTGTGAAAATGGCGTTGGCGAACAAAAAATTTCTTCCGGCCGCCGAGGAACGTCGGCGTTTCCAGCGGGTCAAGGTGCACCTGCTCGGCCGCTACATGCTGCCGGACCGCCGGGAATTCCCTTGCCAGGTGATCAACATGTCGCCGGGCGGCCTCGCTTTGCTCGCCCCCGGCATCGGCAATGTCGGCGACCGCGTGGTCGCCTATCTCGACCATATCGGCCGCGTCGAGGGCAAGATCACCCGTATCATCGACAATGGTTTCGCCATGACGATCGGGGCGACGCCCAGGAAGCGCGACAAGCTCGCCGCCCAGCTCACCTGGCTCGCCAACCGCGACATCCTCAACCTGCCGGAGGATCGCCGCCACGACCGTATCGTGCCGCGCAACCCGATCGCGGTGCTGACGCTCGAGGACGGCACCAAGATGACCTGCCGCATTATCGACCTGTCGCTGTCGGGCGCGGCCATCGCCGCCGAGAACCGCCCGCCACTGAAATCGATCGTGCTGCTCGGCCGGGTCCAGGGCCGCGTGGTCCGGAACCTCGAAGACGGCTTCGCGCTGGAGTTCATGCACGAGCAGCCGATCGAGACACTCGAAGAGAGCGTTACCGCGCGGTAAAGCGAAAGCGCGCCAAAACCACTGATTTTCCAGCCTCAAAGGCGGCCTCCGCGATGCGGACGCCGCCTTTTTCGTGCGCGGGGACGGGTCTGTGCGGGTTAACGCGGGACCTGTTTGCGCCTCGGAACGGCCGTTCCGCCAGCGTTTCCGCGTTAATCGATAAAACTTGAATCAATTGCAGTCATTTCAAATTTTATTCGAATTCGATTCAAGTATAGATCGAATTCGCCGCTCATTTTACTTGCATTCGTCTCGACTTGACTTGGCTGACTTAGCGGCAACGCAAAAGCTCCGTGCGAAATGTGGTCCCAACAAGAAACGGGGGCCGCAATGTTTGATTTCAGGGGACAGGGGAAGAGGCTGGCGATCGCCGCCATGCTCTTCGGAATCAGCGCGACGGTGCAGGCCGGTGAGAACCGTCTGCTCTACGCGAGCCTTGGCGACACCACGCGTGCGCCGATCGGCTGGGTCGAGTTCTGTGCCGACAATGCCGCTCAGTGCCAGGGCGGGTCGACGCAACCGCGCGACATCGTGATGTCGCAGACCGCATGGCGCGACCTCGTCAAGGTCAATCGCTGGGTCAACGAGACCGTCAAGCCTTTGACCGACCAGGAGCACTGGGGCGTGATCGAGAAGTGGTCGCTGCCATCGGACGGTTACGGCGACTGTGAAGACTACGTGCTGTTGAAGCGCAAGATGCTGATGGATGCCGGCTGGCCTCGCGAGGCGCTGCTCATCACCGTCGTGCGCGACAAGAAGGGCGAAGGGCACGCGGTGCTGACGGTGAAGACCGACAAGGGCGAGTTCGTTCTCGACAATCAGAACGAGAACGTCGTTGCCTGGACGGAGACCGGCTACCGCTTCGTCAAGCGCCAGTCGCAGAGCGATCCCAATGTCTGGGTCTCGCTCGGCGATACCCGGCCGGCGGTCTCCACCGCCAGCGCCAGGGACTAGCAGTCAGGAACAAAGCGAGTTACGCGACCCGGTCACATCCCCCCCTCCCCGTCCCAGACCGGTTCGCGCGCGGCCAGCCATCCCCCAATGGCTGGCCGCAACTTTTTTGGGAAACAGGGTTTTCAGCGCGGAACGATATTCTTGTAGACCTTGCCGCCCTTCATGATCACGACGAAATTCTTCGCGGGATCTTCAACGAGGGTGATGTTGTCGAGCGGATTGCCGTCGACCAGGAGGAGATCGGCGAGCGCGCCCTCCTCGACCACGCCGAGCTTGCCGGGATAGGGGTTGCGCGGACCGGACAGGCTCAGCAATTCGGCATTGGCCGACGTCGCCATGGCCAGCGCTTCGGCCGGCGTGTACCAGCGCGTCAGTGCGGCCAGCATCGAGCCCTGTCTGTCCGCCAATGCCTTCGAGAACAGGACGTCGGTGCCGAACGCGGTCTTGATGCCGTACTTTTTCGCCAGCGCATAGACGCGGTCGGTGCCGGTGACCACCTGCCGCATCTTGTCCTGCTCCGCAGGTCCGAGCGCGGCAGCCATGGACATATCCAGGAACGGCTGGGTGCTGAGCCAGATGCCCTTCTCCGCGATCAGCTTCGCGCTCGCCTCGTCCATGAGATGACCGTGCTCGATGCATCTCACGCCGGCTGCGATCGAGCGCTGGATCGCGACCGGCGTATAGGCGTGCGTGGCGACATAGGTGCCCCAATTGTCGGCGGCCTCGACCGCCGCCCGCAGCTCCGGCTCGGTGAAGGTGGAGACATCGAGCGGGCTGAAGGGCGACGCCACGCCGCCGCCCGCCGTGAGCTTGACCTGCGAGGCGCCCTGCATGAGCTGCTCGCGCGCGCGAACACGCACCTCGTCGGGACTGTCGGCGACCATGCTGCCGCCGACCTGCTCCATGCGGCTGAGCATGCCGCCGATCGTTCGCGGCAGATCGGAGAGCTGCCGGAAGTCGCCATGACCGCTGGTGATGGTGATGATGGCACCGGAGGGATAGATGCGCGGACCGGCGACGAGGTCCTCGTCGATCGCCCGCTTGAGGCCGAAACTGGGCCCACCCATGTCACGCACCGTAGTGAAGCCGCGCATCAGCGTCGCGGTCGCCTCGCTCGCGGCGAGCAGATTGTTGTAGCCGACGTCGCCGAGGGCCGCGGCCGGCGTCGGACGGACCAGCATCGCGTGCCAATGCGCGTCGATCAGCCCCGGCATCAGCACCCGGCCGCCGCCGTCGATTGCCTGGGCGTCAGCCGTGATGTTCGCGGTCGATATCTTCTCGATCTTCCTGTTCCTGACGAGAACATTGGACGCGGCGGAGAGCGCACCGCTCTTTCCGTCGAATATCCGGACGTTGCGGAACAGAACGGCGGAGTCCTGTTGGGCCCGCGTTTGCGACGAGAGACAGAGGCTCGTTCCAACCGACATGAGCAGTGCGGCGACTCTGAAGAGTCCGGCCGGCGTGGTCAAATCCCGCATATCCAATCTCCACGCAGATACGCCGCTGCGCAGTTCTGGCCGCAAGTTGCCGGAGCGAAAATCAGCCAGTCGCGCGGTGCGCGATGTTATCTGCGGATTGATGCCCGCAAACCGCATCGAGTCAATTTGCAACCACAGGAGATTATGCAAATCAGCCATACGACGCGATGAGCGGCCTGCCCGGCGTCAAGCTCTACAGACAATGGGTAAGCGCGACTGCCGCACATGCGTCGAACTCAAATCAAAACGCGAATATCCGACCAGGCGCGTGATCAACGACAGATTGCAACGTCTTCGCTCAGGAGTACGATCCTGCGCGATCGACGCGACTGCGGGCACTTGGCAGGGGGATTTTTGGCAGAGGGGATTTTGCAGCATCTCAAATGACGAGGCGTAACATGGTGACACAAACGAGTGACGGACACGTCCTGCTGGTCAAGAAGCTCGGCGGACTCTTCGCAATCATCATCGGATGCCTGCTGACCGCGGTCGGCGTGACCTTTGAATCCAGCGGCACGACTTTCGTCGGCGTCCTCTTCCTGGTGCTTGGCGCTGGTTTGCTCGTGCTGAAGATCGTCAGGCGAAACGAAGGATCTTCGCTGCCATAGAAGACCGTGCGGCTCGCTTAGGTGCCCAGCACATCCGCGAGCCGCGTCTCGTCGGCGGCGGGATCCTTCAGGAACAGCTCGGCTTCGATCTCGTTCAGATGCGACAGCATCTGCGCGCGGGCAGCCTGCTTGTCGCGCTTGCGGATCGCCGCGACGATCCCGGCGTGGTGATCGGTGCCGCAGGCCGGCGTGTCGTGGCGGCGATAGAGCAGGATGATCAGCGAGGAGCGCGCGATCAGCTCCTTGAGGAAGCCGAGATAGATGCTGTGGCCACTCATCTCGGCGACGAGCTTGTGAAATTCGCCGGAGAGGCGGACCGAGGCGCGCGCGTCACCGCGCAGCTCCGCGTCGCGTTCCTCGGTGAGATGTCGGCCGAGGCGCTCGAGCCATGCCGGCGACGCCGCCTCACACGCGTGGTCGACGATGGTGGGCTCGATCAGGCGGCGCGCCTCGAACACTTCGCGCGCGTCGGCGGGCGTCGGGCGCGCGACGAAGGCGCCGCGGTTCTTCTCGATGTTGACGATGCCCTCATGCGCGAGCTGCTGGAGCGCGGTGCGGACCAGCGTGCGGCTCGCGCCGTAGATCTCGCCGATCTCGTCCTCGCCGAGCTTCGTGCCCGGCAGCAGACGATGCTCGAGGATCGCCGCGGTCACGCCCTCACTGATCCGGCTGACGCGATCGCTCGCGTCTGGCGCATCGGATTTCTGGCGGGTCTTGGCGGCCATCGGTTCTAGGGGCTTGGGTTTGAGGGCTCGATCGGCGACGTTCGGCCCCGCATGGTAGTCGACCAGCTGTATCCAATCACAGGCGAAACTTTATACAATCCGAGCACATTTTGTGTGCATATTACTGCCTACCCGGCGAGCCGCGCCGCTGCGCCGGATTCGATCTAACGACCTGACTCCACTGCACAGTTTTGGAATTCGGCAGTCTCCGGGCGGTTGGCACGGACCTTGCGGAGAAAGCCGGAGCATCGCCCTCCCAGCGGACACGCCATGGCCACTCCTGCCGCTCTCGAACTGGTCGCCGTCACCAAGCGCTACGACACGACGCTGGCGGTCGACGACGTCAACCTCAAGATCCCGGCCGGTACCTATTGCTGCCTGCTCGGCCCCTCCGGCTGCGGCAAGACCTCGACCCTGCGCATGATCGCAGGCCATGAGGCGGTCAGCGGGGGCGACATCATCCTTGGTGCGCAGAACGTCACCGATCTCGAGCCTGCCAAGCGCGGCACCGCGATGATGTTCCAGTCCTACGCGCTGTTTCCGCATCTGACCGTGCTCGACAACGTGGCATTCGCCCTGAAAATGCGCGGGATCGACCGGGCGACGCGGCACAAGCGTGCCGGCGAACTGCTCGAGCTGGTGGCGATGACCCCCTATGCGGCCCGGCTGCCGGCGCAACTCTCCGGCGGCCAGCAGCAGCGTGTCGCGCTCGCCCGCGCACTGATCACCGAGCCGCAGATCCTGTTGCTCGACGAGCCGCTCTCCGCGCTCGATCCGTTCCTGCGGGTGAAGATGCGCGGCGAGCTGAAGCGGCTGCAGCGCGAGCTCGGCATCAGCTTCATTCAGGTCACCCACGGCCAGGAAGAGGCGATGGCGCTCGCCGACCACATCGTGGTGATGAACCACGGCAAGATCGAGCAGCAGGGCACCGCCCGCGACATCTTCCACCACCCCCGCACCGAATTCGTGGCGCGCTTCATCGGCGGCCACAACGTCCTCAGCGACGCCGGCAACCTCATCGCCGTGCGCGCCGATCAGCTCGGCATCGTGCCGTTCGCCGACGGTGCGTACGGCGCGCCGGCGCTGCTGACCCAGACCGAGTACCAGGGCTCCTACATCGCCGTCTCGCTCACGCTCGACGACGGCACCGCCCTGTTCTCCCACCTCCCCGAGGCTGCCTTCGACGTTCACCCGTTCCGACCGGGCGATCGCGTGCTGGCCACCTGGGATCCCGCCAAGGCGCAGCGCCTGCAATAGCGCCGATCGATCACTGGAATGCGCAACAGAGGAGTGACTGATATGACCGAGACCACCAGGACAAAGGGCGTCAGCCGCCGCACGCTGCTCAAGGGCACCGCGGGTCTCGCCGGCCTTGCCGCCGGCTCCGGCGCCATCACCGGCTTTCCCTATGTGAAGTCGGCCGATGCGAAAGTGCTGCGCTATCTCGGCACCGCCGTGAACGAGGGTGACGACATCTCCAAGCAGTGCCTGAAAGACACCGGCATCAAGATCGAATACATCACCGCGACCACCGACGACGTCACCAAGCGCGTGATGACCCAGCCGAACTCCTTCGACGTGCTGGACACCGAATATTTCTCGCTGAAGAAGCTGGTGCCGTCCGGCAACATCCTTGCCCTCGACGCCAGGAAGATCAAGGAGTTCGACAACATCACGCCGGTCTTCACCAAGGGCCAGACGCCCGGCGGCAAGAAGATCGGCAACCAGGGCACCGCGCCCTGGAAGGTGCTCTATCTCGAAGGCAAGGACTCCAAGAAGTTCGCCACCTCGGCGACCGAGTTCGTCACGCTGATCCCCACCGTCTACAACGCCGACACGCTCGGCATCCGTCCCGACCTGATCAAGCGGCCGATCAGCTCCTGGTCCGAGCTGCTCAATCCCGAATTCAAGGGCAAGGCGTCGATCCTCAACATCCCCTCGATCGGCATCATGGACGCCGCGATGGTCGTCGAAGCCACCGGCAAATACAAATATGCCGACAAGGGCAACATGACCAAGGAAGAGATCGATCTCACCATGAAGGTGATGACCGAGGCCAAGAAGGCCGGTCAGTTCCGCGCCTTCTGGAAGGACTTCAACGAGAGCGTCAATTTGATGGCCTCGGGTGAAACCGTGATCCAGTCAATGTGGTCGCCGGCAGTCACGAAGGTGCGCTCGATGGGCATCCCCTGCACCTTCCAGCCGCTCAAGGAGGGCTATCGCTCCTGGGCGTCGGGCTTCTGCGTCTCCAAGGGCGTGTCGGGCGCCAAGCTCGAATGGGCCTACGAGTTCGTGAACTGGTTCCTGTCCGGCTATGCCGGCGCCTATCTCAACCGCCAGGGCTACTACTCCGCCGTGCTCTCCACCGCGAAGGCGCATATGGAGCCCTACGAGTGGGCCTACTGGATGGAAGGCAAGCCGGCCGAGAAGGACATCAAGGCGCCCGACGGCTCGCTGCTGGAGAAAGCCGGCGCGGTGCGCGACGGCGGCTCCTACGAGGACCGCATGGGCGGCGTCGCCTGCTGGAACGCGGTGATGGACGAGAACGACTACATGGTCCGCAAGTGGAACGAGTTCATCGCGGCGTAATTTGATGGACACGTCAGAGGACATCCTGCAACAGGCGTCCCCGGGATTGATCCCGGGGTCGGGCACAGCGCGCGCCGCAAAGCCGACGCGCCTGTCGCCGTCCTTCATCTCCTGGCTCCAGGCCGGGCCGATGATGCTGGTGTTCCTCGCCTTCTTCCTGATCCCGCTGGTATTCGTCGTCGTCGTCTCGTTCTGGGACTACAACGAATACCAGCTGCTGCCGGCCTTCTCGGGCCGCGGCTACACCGACACGTTCGAAGGCTGCATCGCGCAGCTCCCCGATCTCTGCACGATCGGCAAGACCTATCTGATGACGCTGAAGCTGTGCTTCCTGGTCTGGGCCATCACGCTGTTCATCGGCTTCTGGGTCGCCTACTTCCTCGCCTTCCACGTCAAGTCCAAGACCTGGCAGATGGGATTGTCGCTGCTCTGCACGATCCCGTTCTGGACCTCCAACGTGATCCGCATGATCGCGTGGATTCCGCTGCTCGGCCGCAACGGCCTCGTCAATTCCGGCCTCGTCAAGACAGGTCTCATCAACCAGCCGCTGGAATGGCTGTTGTTCTCCGAGTTCTCGGTCGTGCTGGCACTGGTGCACCTCTTCACCTTCTTCATGGTGGTTCCGATCTTCAATTCGATGGTGCGCATCGACAAGTCGCTGATCGAGGCCGCCTATGACGCCGGCGCCACCGGCTTCCAGACGCTCGTGAACGTCGTCATTCCGCTCGCCAAGCCCGGCATCGTGATCGGCTCGATCTTCGTCATCACCATCGTGATGGGCGATTTCATCACCATCGGCGTGATGGGCGGCCAGCAGATTGCGGCGGCCGGGAAGATCATCGAGACGCGGGTGAACGCACTGCAGTTCCCCGCGGCAGCGGCCAACGCCGTCATCCTGCTCGCGATCACCTTCCTGATCATCACCATGATGTCGCGCATCGTCGACATCAAGAAGGAGCTCTGAGCATGAAGGAAGGACGCCCGCGCTCTTTCTACGTGCTCGCGATCTTCTTCGCGGCCTATGTGCTGTTTCTCTACGGCCCGATGATCGCGATCTACGTGCTGTCGTTCCAGGGGCCGCAGGGCGGCCTCACCTTCCCGATGAACGGGGTGTCGACCTTCTGGATCGCGAAATTATTCCAGGGCACCGGCATCGTCGATCTCGGCGCGGCTTTCCGCCGCTCACTGCTGCTCGGTCTCATCGTGATGATCGTCACCGTCGTGCTGTCCGTCGCAGCCGGCATGGCCTTCCGCCGCAGGTTCAAGGCGCAAAGCATCCTGTTCTACTCGGCGATCGCGAGCCTCATCGTTCCCTCGATCATCACCTCGCTCGGCATCTCGCTTGAATTCCGCATCATCGACGATCTGATCAAGGCGCATTGGAACGAGAATTTCGAGACCTCGATGGGCCTGCTCACCTCCGGGCTCGGCGCGCATCTGACCTGGACGCTGCCGTTCGGGCTGCTCATCATGTTCGCGATCTTCAACCGCTTCGACCCCAGGCTCGAGGAAGCAGCGCGCGATCTCGGTGCGACGCCGTGGCAGGCGTTCCGTCATGTCGTGCTGCCGATCATCCTGCCCTCCGTGATCGGCATCGGCCTGTTCGGCTTCACGCTATCCTGGGACGAGCTCGCGCGCTCCACCAGGCGATCGGAGCGGTGAACACTCTGCCGCTCGATCTCCAGGGCCTCACCACCACCGTGACGAACCCCGACATCTACGCGCTCGGCACCGTGATCTCCGCCGTCTCGTTCACGGTGATCACGCTTGCGCTCGGCACCATCCACGTGCTGAACAAGCGGCAGGCGGCCAAGGGCTCGGACGCCGGCAAGGGGCTGGTCTGATCCGATGCGACTTCACGTCGTCAATCCCAACACCACCGCGTCGATGACGGCGAAGATCGCCGCTGCAGCGCGCAGCGTCGCCCTGCCCGGCACCGAGATCGACGCGCGCCAGCCGACGATGGGCCCGGTCTCGATCGAGGGCTTTTACGACGAGGCCTTCGCCGTGCCCGGCATGCTCGGCTGCATCCGCGAGGCCGACCGAGACGGCGCTGACGCGCACATCATCGCCTGTTTCGACGACACCGGCCTCGACGCGGCACGCGCGGTGGCGAAGGCGCCGGTGATCGGCATCGGCGAAGCGGGCTTTCACATGGCGAGCCTGATCGCGGCGCGCTTTGCCGTGGTGACGACGCTCGGTGTCTCCATCGTGCCGATCGAGGACAATCTGACGAAGTACGGTCTCGCCGGGCGCTGCGCCCGCGTCCGCGCCGCCGAGGTGCCGGTGCTCGCGCTCGAAGAGCGCAACGCCGATGCGCTCGCAAAGATCTCCGCGGAGATCACGGCCGCGATCCGCGACGACCGTGCGGAGGCTGTCGTGCTCGGCTGCGCCGGCATGGCGGATCTCGCCGCTGAGCTCGCCGCAACCCACGGCCTGCCCGTGGTCGACGGCGTCGCCGCCGCCGTGACGTTGGCGGAAGCGCTGGTGCGACTCGGCCTGAAGACGTCCCGGCTCGGGCCCTACGCTGCGCCACGATTGAAGACCTATTCCGGGCCGTTTTCGCCGTTTCAGCCCTGATGGCTGCTTCCGGCGGGGCCTTAGGAGGTCTCAAGGCCAGAAGATCGCTGGTTTTTCGCCCTCAGCCTCTTTTTGGTCCCATTTGTTGCCGAACTGTTACGTTTTCGGGACATCCCGGCGGCCCTTGGGCTGCCGGTCTTCGCCACTCACCAAGTTTCAATTTGGGTTTTGTCAGCGATGATCGATCTCGCACAGGACACACCGTCCAACCCCCTGCTTCGCCTCGGCGCCCAGCCCATCGCGCTGACCGCCGCCGCCCTTCTCCTGTTGATCGCCGGTGTGACTTCGATCGCGATCTGGCGCGCCTATACCGGCGCTGCGCCGGAGGCCGACAGGGTGGTTGCGTCACGGCAGCTCCAGGCCCGCACCGCCCAGGCCTCCGAGCAGCTGGTCGAGAAGACCAAGGGGCTGGAGGCAACCCAGCAGGAATCGATCGACCAGCTCCAGGTCGTGCAGGACCAGCTCCAGACCGTGAAGCGGCTGCTCGCAGCTCAACAGGCCGATACCAAGCGCCTGTCGGAGCAGGTGGCGACCCTGAACGAGTCCATCGACGGCCTGCGCCAGTCCTTTGCCAGCGCCCGGGCCACCGAGGCCGAAACGCCGTCGGTTACCCGCAGGAAACCGGCACGCCACCGCGTCCATGCCAGCGCGCGCAAGCGCTCGCGCGGCTGAGCGGATCACGGCCTGCGGGTTTAATTTTCTCCACTTGTGAACTGGATCACATTTGCCCGTATGATTCCACGCCATGCTCTCCGCTACCGGATGGCGTGAGCCGATTTCAATATCCGGGGCTGGCAAGGTCGTTGACGGTATACTGCGTCAACGACCTTGTTTTTTAGCAGGCTGGCAGGTCTTCCCGCCTCACTCGCAGACGTCGACGCGCCGGTATCGCCATCCCGAAGGCGTCATCACGCGCTTGCGCACGACATAGCAGCCGCCATAGCCGCCATTATCGTAGCCGGTACCATAATAATACGGGTCGCCGTAATAGGGGTACCCATAGCCGTAATAGCCGCCGTAGTAGCCGGCACCGGCAATGCCCGCGCCGATGGCGAGGCCGGGCCAGAAGCCGCCGCCGTGCCAATGGCCGCCATGGCCCCATCCGCCACCGCCATGGCCCCAGCCGCCACCACCGTGGCCCCAGCCGCCGCCATGGCCCCAGCCGCCATGTCCAAAACCGCCGCCCGCCTGGGCCGCCTGCGGCGCCGAGAGCCCGACCGCCGCGACGGTCAGCGCCGCCATCATCATCTTCCGTAGCATCTACTCGATCCTCCGCGTGGACACGCTCCACGCTTCAACGCAGGATCAAGCTAATGCTATCGGGGCACTCGTGACAGCCATCCTGACTCACTTCCGCGCGAGCATCAGCGGCCGCGGCAGATGCTCTTCATCTTCTTGTCGAGCAGACGGTCCGACCACGACCGTTCCGGAACAAATGCCGTCACATCAGCTTGAAACGAGGAGGCAGGCCCGATCATGCGCAAACTGATCGCGTTCGACGAGGACACGTTCGACAAGCTCAAGCAGCTGGGACGCGACCGGATGGCGACGTTCCAAGAGCTTGCGGATGAAGCCTTCGCCGACCTGCTGAAGAAGCATGGCATCCCCATCGATCTCCGGGACGCGTTGCGCAAGAGCGCCAGGCTCGGCGCCGAACCGGACAAGCCGGCCGCGCGTCCGAAGTCCGGAAAGGCCAAATCACGATGACCGATCGCGATCCATTTGCAGAAGGCGAGCGCGCCGCGCGCGACAACATCCCGGCCGAGGCCAATCCCTACTCGGACGGCAGCGACGAACATGCGCTCTGGGCTGCGGGGCACGAGAAGGGCGCAGGCGCGATGGAAGCGCGCGAGTCAGAAGGAAGCTGAATTCACCCGATCCGCTTCAGGCCCTTCGTGAAGCGAGGTCCGTTGGCGACGTAGAACTTCGCCGCGCTTCCCATCCTCTGCACCTGGGCATCGTCGAGCGTGCGCATCACGCGCGCGGGCGAGCCGATGATCAGGGAGCGTTCGGGAAACTCCTTGCCCTCGGTGATGACGGAACCGGCGCCGACGATGCTGTTGCGGCCGATCTTCGCGCCGTTCATCACGATCGAACCCATGCCGATCAGCGCACCCTCCTCGATCGTGCAGCCGTGCAGGATGACGTTGTGGCCGACGGTGCAGTTCTTGCCGATGACAAGCGGAAAGCCGAGATCGGTGTGGCAAGTCGAGCCGTCCTGCACGTTGGCGCCCTCGCCGATCTCGATCCATTCATTGTCGCCGCGCAGCACCGCGCCGAACCAGACGCTCGCCCCCGGCTTCAGGCGCACGCGGCCGATCACGGTTGCGGTCTCCGCGATGAAATAGTTGCCGTCGGCGGGAAGATCGGGCGCCTGCCCGTCGAGCTCGTAGATCGCCATGGAGGTCTCCTGTCACGCTGAGACTGGCATAGCGAAACGGCGGCGCGGAGGCAAAGGGCCACCCGCACCGGCAGCCCTGCAAAGCGTCAGCCCAGGACGCCGGTCGCCCGCAGCGTCATCAGGAAGAAGGTGCCGCTCATCATGCTCCAGAAGCCGGCGATGACGGTCGCCATCATCACGAATTCGAGGCGACGGCTTTCCAGCCGCATGCCGCGCAGCGTGTTGCGCATGATGATGAAGGGTGCGGCGAACACCAGGAACGGCACCGCCGCGAAGGTCTTCGGGGCCACGCCGTCCTGCAACAGGCCGAAGCCGGCGGGCCGCTGCGCGACCGCCTGGTATCCGTTCACGAGTGCGCCAGCGAGCGCGAAACCGATGCCAATCGAGAAGAAGGAATTGAGAGCTTCAGGTGTCATCGGAACGGTCCGCCCTTACGCAACGCCGGAGCTTTCCTGTGACAAATAGTGCCGGTTAACGCTACATTATCCTTAAGGGAAGGTTAACGCCGCCGGCCATCCGGCGCAGGGCCCTCCCCCTTTCCCCGCAGCCGGGGAACGCTCCGCGAAATCGCCGCCGCATGGCATATTCGCCGCTGATTCGTCGGACATCGGCCGACCACGGGCCCACGCGCGCTAGTCATGACGGTGTTTTCGGCAGCCTCCCCTCGGTCCCCCCGGACGCGCACCCGGGCGCATATCGTCCCGATCGTGCTCGGCGGCGCGGCGGCGGTGTGCGCCGTCGCGCTCGTCGCCTATCTGTTGTGGCCGACCTGGGGCACCAGCGGCGCCAACGCTCCCGACAAGCTGCCGGTGAGCGTCGGCGGCACGCTGTTCAACCTGCCGACGACGGCGATCCGGATGAAGATCCAGCGTCACTCGGGGCCGCAGGAGCGCATCGATCTCGACTTCCTCTATCCCTCGCTGGAGCCGCCCGGCACGCCGAAGCACGTCACCGCCGACACGGTGGATGCGTCGTTGCTGCCGATCGACCGCATCTTCCTGTCGATCGCGGCCCATCACGATGCGCTCTCGCCCGAGCAGCGGACCGCCACGATCTATCCGCGCTATCTCGAGCCGGGCGCGACGATGCCCGAGGACGGGCTGACGATGCGGATGTTCCGCGCCGACACACCTTACGGCAGCGAGGATCTCTATTCTGCCGCAAGCCCCGCGCTGACCGCACGCTGCACGCGCGATGCGGCGACCCCGGGCATGTGCCTCTCCGAGCGCCGCGTCGGCGGCGCCGACCTCACCTTCCGCTTTCCGCGCAGCTGGCTGTCGCAATGGCGCGATGCGGCGGAGGCGATGGACCGGCTGACGGCGCAGTTGCGCGGACCGAAGAGCTGAGCGCGACCTCTACGCCCGTGGCGAGACCAGTTTGCCGGGGCGGGCTTGGGGGCCCTCCCGATAAAAAATGTCGAAAACAACCCCATGCACAGTAGCCAAACATCGGCAGCATAGAGTGCTTTCGTATTTTTCGAAGTCGCGCTTGACCCGTCGGGCAAGACAGGGGCATGATGTCAGCATGGGGTAACCGATTGAACGATGCGGCCACACATCTCCCACCGGGCGCCCAGCTGCTGGGACGCGAATGGCTCGGCTTCGACGAGAGCGGGCATGCGCTGATCCGCTTCCAGGCTCAGCCCGCATTCACCAACAGGCACGGGACCATCCAGGGCGGATTCCTTGCGGCGATGCTGGACTCCGCCACCGGGATCTGCGCGCTCGCAGCGCTATCCCCTGACCAGACTGTGATCACGCGGAGCCTGGACACACGCTTCCTGAAGCCCGCAACGGTCGGACCGATCACGGCGCGGGCACGGGTCATCGAGCGGACGGAGCGCGACATGGTCGTGCAAGCCGACCTCGTCGATGCAGAGGACATCACTGTCGCTGATGCCACGGCGCGGCTGCGTATTCTTGCAAGGAAATAGAATGAGGGGTCGCGGTGTGCGCGGCCCCCTTGAGCGACACGATCGCCGCGCTATTCCTGATCGACGAGATCGTCCTCGAGGATCGCCATCTGAAACTGGAACGAGCGATCGTCGTCCTCGTCGTCGACGAACAGCACGCCGATGAACTCCTCGCCGATATAGACCTCGGCGGAATCGTCCTTCTTCGGCCGCGGCACGACGCGGATCTTGGGATTGCCGAATACGCGTTTCAGATACGCGTCGAGCTTCCTTACTTCCTTGACGTCCACGGCAAGTCTCCAATCGAAATCTGGGTTGGCGGGGTTTTAGGCCGAGACGCGACGAACCGCCAGCATGAATTGCCAAAGAATTTGGGGACGGACAGGGCCGGAGAATCCGGCCCCTCTTCTTGAACTCAAAGCCCCATCGCGTTGATCATCTGATCCATGGTGCGCGACGGCTCGGCGCAGCCGGCCTCGCCGACGATCTTGGCGGGCACGCCCGCGACCGTGACGTTGTGCGGCACGGGCTTGACCACGACCGAGCCCGCCGCGATGCGCGCGCAATGGCCGATCTCGATGTTGCCGAGGATTTTCGCGCCCGCGCCGATCAGCACGCCATGGCGAATCTTCGGATGACGGTCCTCGTTCTCCTTGCCGGTGCCGCCGAGCGTGACGCCGTGCAGGATCGAGACGTCGTCCTCGATCACCGCCGTCTCGCCGCAGACGAACCCGGTGGCATGGTCGAGGAAGATGCCGCGGCCGATGCGCGCGGCGGGATTGATGTCGGTCTGGAACACCGCAGAGGCGCGGCTCTGGAGATAATACGCGAAATCCTTGCGGCCCTTCAGCCAGAGCCAGTGCGCAAGGCGATGGGTCTGGATCGCGTGGAAGCCCTTGAAGTAGAGCAACGGATCGATGAAGCGGGAGGTCGCGGGATCGCGATCGTAGACGGCGACGAGATCGGCGCGGAAGGCGTTGCCGAGATCGGGATCGTCGCGCAGCGCCTCGTCATAGGTCTGGCGCACGAGATCGCCCGACAGCGCGGAATGATCGAGCCGGTCGGCGAGACGATGGATCACCGAATCCTCGAGACGGCTGTGATGCAGCACCGTCGAATAGATGAAGGTCGCAAGCTCCGGCTCGCGATGGACGATGTCCTCCGCTTCGCTCCGGATCCGGTCCCAGATCGGATCGAGGGATGCGAGCTTTCCTCCCGGATTGACCTGATGCACTGCCATGGGATCTGCTCTTTCGAATGGGCTCGTTTTGTTGGTTCTATAGCACAGTCTAGGCGACAAAGTCCTGACGGGCTTGCCTGAGAGTGAACAGCACCTTGCCCCGCGAAAGCCGCCAACGCGTTGTAACACAACAATTTCTTCTGACGCCCCCAGGCGGCAAGGTCGGCTAAAAGTGGTCAGGGTTTTGCCAAATTCAAGCCGGGCAGCGTCAAACTATTGGTGAATTCGCTCCCACCCCTTATTGCAGGCATGGTCCGGACGACGACGGAGCGGATTTGACCACCACCACCGATCATTTGCGCGCGCGCCCCGCGGGCTCGTTCTGGGTGCGGCTCGCCGCTCTGGCCCTACCCCTCCTGATGATCGCGCCGGCGTTCTGGAACGGCTATCCGCTGTTGCAGTGGGATACCGGCGGCTATCTGGCGCGCTGGTACGAGGGCTATCTCGTCCCCAGCCGGTCCACCGTGTTCGGCCTCTATCTCCACTCCGGCGAAAGCTTCGGCTTCTGGATCAACCTCGCGATCCAGTCGCTGGCGACGCTGTGGCTGTTGCAGCTCAGCTTGCGCGTCCTCGGCCTGTTGCAGACGTTCCGCTTCGTCGCGATCAGCCTGCTCCTGATCCTGTCGACCGCGCTGCCCTGGCTGGCCAGCATGCTGCTCACGGACATCTTCGCGGGACTGTCGGTGCTGTCGCTGTTCCTTCTCGTCGTCGGAGCCCAGCGCACGTCGCCGCACGAAAAAATCGCGCTGTTCGTCTTCACCGCCTTTGCCGCCGCAACCCACAGCGCCACGCTCGGCGTGCTGCTCGGACTCTGCCTCGCCGGCTGGATGGCGCGGCCGTTCGTGGGCCGCAGGCTTCCGCTCGCCGGACTGGCGCAGGCGAGCATGACCATCGTCGCGGGCGGCCTGATGCTGGTGTCGGCGAACCATGCGCTGTCGGGCAAATGGGCCTGGACGCCGGGCGGCTACGGCGTCGCCTTCGGCCGCATGATGCAGGACGGCATCGTCGCGCGCTATCTCAACGACCACTGCCCGCGCGAGAGCTTCAAGCTCTGTCCCTATCGGAACGAATTGCCGGCGACCGCCGACGAATTCCTGTGGGGCAAGAGCGTGTTCAACGCGCTCGGCCGGTTTGAGGGCATGAACGACGAGATGAGCTATATCGTCGTGCACTCGCTCGCCGACTATCCGGCCTGGCAGGCCGGCGCCGCAATGCGGGCGGTGGGCCAGCAATTGCTGCACGTGGCGACCGGCGAAGGCACCAGCGGCTGGATCCCGCACACCTACGGCATCATCGAGCGCTACATCCCCGCACAGATCGCGCCGATGCGCGCGGCGCGGCAACAGCAATGGGATGTCAATTTCGACTACGTCAACTGGCTGCATGTTCCCGTCGCGCTGGCCTCGATGCTGGCGCTGGTCGGGTTGCTCGCGCATGCGCTGGCGCGCCGCCGGCTCGACGATCTGACGTTGCTGGCGGCGACGGTGACGCTCGCGCTGCTCGGCAACGCCTTCATCTGCGCCGTCATCTCCGGTCCGCACGACCGCTACGGCGCGCGCATGGTGTGGGTTGCGACCTTCGTGGTGCTGATGGCGCTGGCGCGCGCGTTCGGCGACGAGGAACCTAAAGGCTCAGCCGCGGCGTGAGAGAAAATCGAGCACGCCGGTCTTGTAGGCCTTGTCGCCGACCGCGCGCATGTGATCGCGGCCCGGAATGTCGAGCACTTCCGAGCCCGGAATGATGGCGCCGAGCGCGCTGGCCGAGCCAGCGACGTCGTCGGTTGAGCCGACCGCGATCAGCACGGGCACGTCGATGCGTGCAGCTTCGCCCCTGGTCATGAGGTCGCGCGTGCCGCGCAGGCAGGCGGCGAGCGCCCTCCGATCAGAGCGGGTCTGATCGGCAAACGCGCGGAAGGTGCGCCCCACGGGATCGGAGACGTCGTCGAGCGCGGGGGCTTCCAGCGCCTTCGCGACATTCTCGCCGGGCCCGGTGCCCTCGATCAGGCCGCCGATGCCGATGCCGCCGAGGATCGCCGAGCGCAGGCGCTGAGGCTCGTTCAGGGAGAGCCACGCCGTCATCCGCCCACCCATCGAATAGCCCATGATGTCGGCCTGCGGGATGGCGAGATGGTCCATCAGCGCGAGCACGTCGCCGGCCATGGTCGGAATCGAGTATTGCGCGGGCTCGTAGAGCTTTGCGCTTTCGCCGTGGCCGCGATTGTCGAGTGCGATGACACGGCGGCCGTTCTTGCGCAGCTCCGAGACCCAGGTCGGATAGACCCAGTTCACGTTCTTGCTGGAGGCAAAGCCGTGCACCAGGATGATCGGATCGCCCTCGCCTTCGTCGAGATAGGCAATTTCAACGGCGCCGTTGTGAAAGCTCGGCATCAGATATTCCGCGGTGTTGAGGGGAAGGGTTGATTCTAGGCCGGACCGGCCGCACTTGCCAGAGCGGCTTCGGCGGCGACCTGCGCCCGGCGAAGCCGCCTCGCCCGTCTGCGATCGCACCAGGCCTGCGTCAGGCGCTCGGTGGTGGCCTTGATCGAAGACAATAGGCCGAACAGCGTCAGCGCCGCACCGAACAGTCAGAGCGCAAGATCGAACGCGCCGCCGACGAGCAGCAGCGCGCCGCGGCCCAAGAGCTTCATGATCGCGCGGGTCTTGCTGCCCTGCGCTTCAGCAAGCCGCGCCGCGCGCGCGACGTCCTTGGGGCCCTCGGCGATGCGCAAGCTGTCCATCGCGCCGCGCGTGCCGGTCTTCTCGGCAACGCGCGTGACGTCCTTGCCGAGCCGGACCAGGGCACCTGCCTTCTCGGCACGGAACGCGGCCTTGATCGCGCTCACGGTCTGGCCCGGCCGCAGCACCGAGCCGGACGCCACCGCGTTCTGGAGCACCGGCGTGTCGACAACCTCGCGCGCGGACCGGCCGGCCCAGGCCGCGAGGCCCTCGCCGAGCCGCCCGACTTTCCGCGCATCCTTCACCAGCGTCAGGCCGGCGCGCACGGGCGCGGCGCCGCCGATGGACACATAGGTTGCCGCCGTCACCGCAAGGCCGGCGGCTGCAAGGCCTAGCACCAGGCGGTCGGTGTCCTCGCCCATGGCGAGATGCTTGCCCTCGCGCACGACGTCCCTGACGTCGCCGATCACGAAGAGATCGCCGGCCACGGTTCCGGACAGGCTTGCGACATCGTCGGCGCTGCCGGTGACGAGACCGGTCGCGAAGCGCCTGGCGAAATGCGAGGTGGAGTTTTCGTCCTTGACCGCATCGCTCACCCTGGCGAGGAGGTCGTCGGGCAGCGCGATGTTGCGGTCACGCGCCAGCGCAACAAAACTGTCGGCGAGATCGGCATCGCCGGCGGCGAGCGCGGCCTCGATATTGTCCTGAACCAGGCGGTCGTTCTGTCGCAGTACGGCGTCGAGCTTCAGCTCGGACAGCGCGGCCGGATCATCCTGGGCGGCGAGAATCGCGCCGGCCTCGCGGGCGTGCGGCGCGACCTGCGCGAGCATGAAGCTGCATGCCGCGATGCCGGTCAACGCTGTGCTGATTCGCAGCCACTTCATGCCAAGAGCCCGGATGTTCCCAGATCGTTTGCGCCCGAAGGTTGATCTTTTGCCGCAATTCCACTCGTCCACAGATATAGTATGCCAAAATTGCGACACAACGTCCCCGACGAAAGAAGGGCTTCTCTCAGGCCGCAAGATTGTGTCGAATTTGCATGAGCAAATGAGCATGGGGCAGTTGCGAACCTTTCGGTTCCGCCGGGCTAGCAATCATCTGCACCCGCCAGTATGGTCCGCGGCGCCTCAAAGATGCCGCGTCAGTTGTGATTGTGTCTGCCGCCACTGCCACTCCAGGATGAGTTACGATGTCCGACCATGTCGTCCCGCACTTCCATAACGATGCCGGTGTTCCCGTCATCGAGATCGGCTCGCAAGAGTTCATGTGCGTGGGCGCCAACCCTCCGTTCGATCATCCTCACGTCTTCCTCGACCTCGGCAACGACAACGAGATCATCTGCCCCTACTGCTCGACGCTGTACCGCTTCGCGGCCGACCTGAAGGCCGGCGAAGCCCGTCCGCCGGAATGCGTTCTGAAGGACAAGGTGGCCTGACCGCGTCCACCGGTCAGGGGTGGCGCTCTCCCGAACGATTGTCATTGCCGGAGCCGGAATCGGTGGACTGACGGCCGCGCTTGCGCTGGCCGCCCGGGGCTTCCGTATCGTCGTGCTGGAAAAAGCCGAGCGCCTCGAGGAAGTCGGTGCGGGCCTGCAACTCTCCCCCAATGCGAGCCGCGTGCTGGTCGGGCTCGGCCTGACCGAACGGCTCAAGCTGCGTGCCGTCGTCCCGGAGGCGGTCTCGATCATGAGCGCGCGGGCGGGCGGCGAACTGCTGCGCATGCCGCTCGGCGAAGCAGCCTCGGTGCGCGCCGGCGCACCCTATTGGGTGGTGCACCGTGCCGACCTGCAATCCGCGCTCGCCGGCGCGGTCTCCGACCATCCCGACATCGACCTGAAGCTAGGTGCGACCTTCGAAGACGTCGCGCCTCATGCCAAGGGGCTGACCGTCGTCCATCGCAGCGGCACGATCCGCCGCAGCGATCTCGCCAGCGCGCTGATCGGCGCCGACGGCATCTGGTCGACGGTACGCCAGCATCTGTTTCCCGAGGTGCAGCCGCGCTTCTCCGGGCTGATCGCCTGGCGCGGTACGCTCGACGCCACGCAGCTGCCGAAGGACTACACCGCGCGCCGGGTCCAGCTCTGGATGGGCCCGAACGCCCACCTCGTCGCCTATCCGATCGCGGGCGGACGACAGATCAACGTGGTCGCGGTGCTGCCTGGCACCTGGAACAGGCCGGGCTGGAGCACGCCCGGCGATCCGCGCGAGGTGATGGATGCGTTCGCCGCGCCGCGCTGGCCGTCGCAGGCGCGGATGATGCTCGCCGCAGTCGATAGCTGGCGCAAATGGGCGCTGTTCGGCGTGCCCGACGGCTGCCCCTGGAGCAAAGGCCCGGTCGCGCTGCTCGGCGACGCCGTGCATGCGATGCTGCCGTTCGCCGCGCAAGGCGCCGGCATGGCGATCGAGGATGCCGCCGTGCTGGCACGGCATCTGAGCCCCGAGACTGCCGAGAGCACGGACGGCATCGTCGCAGCGCTGAAACAATATGGCCGTGCACGCCAGGCGCGCGTGCGACGGGTGCAGCGGACCGCACGGCAGCAGGGCCGCATCTATCATTTCAGTGGACCGCTCGCGATCGCGCGCGATGTTGCGATCCGGGCGCTCGGCCCGGAGCGCATGCTGGCGCGGCAGGACTGGATCTACGGCTGGCGCCCCTGATGCGAAGCGCTGCAGGCGCGGCGCTTCAGCGGACCGCCTTCCCGGATTTCGGCGCAGGCTTGGCGGCAGCTGCAGGCGCCGGCGCAGCAGCCGGTGCCGGCTCGGGCGGCGTTTCGCGGCACCTGTTGCGGCGCCAGGCCTCTTCGGCCAGCTGCGCCTGACCACGCACCGCGACGTACTCGTTGCGATAGGCGAGTTCGGCCACGACGGCGCCGCCGGCGCCGGTCTGCGCCTTGTCCATCAGCCTCTGCAAGTCCGCGGTGCGGCTGGCGAGCCCCTTGCGCTCGGACTCGAGCTGCTTGCAATCATACAGATCGTATCTTGCCGGATCGGCAAACGCCGGAGCGACCGTCTCGCTCATGCTCGCGCAGCCGGACAGCGCGCCGCCCGCGAGCAGCACGAAAAGCGCGCCGCAAAAGCGCAGGCGATGGGAAAGCGAAGCAACCATGCCGGATGAATAGTCCCCGTGGATTGAGAATGCCTAAAGCAGCAACAGATGTCCGGATTGAGGCTTTGCCTTGTGCGGCCGGCTCGCTTAAGGAAGAACCACCCACCCGGCCCGCGAAGCGCCAATTCCAAACGGCCGAAGGTGGACTTAAGTGTTTGATCTCGTTGGATCAAGCGGGCATGGCGGAATTGGTAGACGCAAGGGACTTAAAATCCCTCGGTGCGCAAGCGCTGTGCCGGTTCGACCCCGGCTGCCCGCACCACGAGAGTTGACGGCGCGAGGACGGCGGATGGCGCCGTCTGCAATCGCATCGCTTTCGTCCCGGTACGCTGACGTCATTTCGAGTCCCGGCGTAACTCAGACGGCGACATTCCGCTCGACCCTGAGCTCCCTGAACACCTTCGTGACCGGCAGGTGAAGCGGCAAATCCGTGTTGGTGTGGTGCCAGCTGAATGGGCACGACTTCTCGATCGAGATTCCCGGCGTCGAGTTGAGCGCGCCGAAGCCATCGATCGTGCCCATCACGTCGACGATCTTCTTGTACCGGGGCGGCATCGCGACCGCCGCAGACACCGTGACAATCCAGAACTTGTCGTCGGGAATGGTCTGTTCGATCGCCGGCTGCTCCCTCAGCTCGTACAGCGCTTCCGAGACCACGAGGTTGCCCTTGGAGTGTCCGGTCACCAGCGAAAAGCTGAAGCGATCATCGGCCAGCAAAGCCATGACCGTCCTTGTATCCAGGCTGACGCGGCCGAGTTCGAGCGGTGATGTCGGCGGACTGACGGTCTCGGGCCGGTTCAGCGCCCGGCTGACGTCGTCCAGCTCCTCGAACTGATGGCGCAGGCGGTTGAGCGTGCCGAACCAGAACCAGCCACCGAGCGCCTCGGTCAGGAGATCGGCAAGCCCGTAGCCCGACACCACGGCAGCAGCCGACACGCCAAACGCGTCGGCGACATTCCGTGCGAAGGCCGCCGCCCCCAGCGCCGAACTGCCGACGCCGGCCACCGCCAGGATACGGACATCGGCGCCGCCAGCATTGGCGAAGTCTTCCACGGTGTTGCAGAGCTTGAGCGATCCGGCGCCGGATGGCGGGACGATCAGGATCGCGCCCTCGCGCGCGAGCCAAGGCGCAGTCTCGTGGGCCTCCTCTTGGGTCACCTTGCCGATGTCGTAGAAGATTCCGTCGAGCACCGCGTTTCTGCGGCGAAACGACTCCAGGGCGGCCTCACGCAACGGCGTCCGGGACTCGAAGATCTCCTCGAAGCTGTTGCGGCCGAGCTGGGCCGTCGCGAGCGAGCGTTGCGTAGAGAGCATCACGGTTCTCCGCAGCCATTCCGGCGACGAATACCGTAGCAAGAATCCTGCCACCTTGGGTGGTATCGCCACGCCGCTTCGTCAGGCTGTTGCCCGAACGCCTTCCAGGCGGCGTGGCCGGTGCAACGGCGCTCGCGCCCCAGCCGACCTGTCCCGGAGCGACGGCGGGCCTCACCAAGCCTTGTCCGCTCCCGCTCCGCCTGACAGCCATCTCAAAACATGGGTTGTGCGCCGCAGCATGGACAATACATAAAGCCTTCCAATCAGAGGTGAGCTTCTTGTCCGACGTCAATGCCGACAGCTGGGTGTCCTCGGGACACCGGCCCATGGGTTTTCCCGAATTCGTCATCGTGATCGCGTCCATCATGGCGCTGAATCCGCTTGCGATGGACATGATGCTGCCGGCGCTGCCCAATATCGGGACCGCCTTCAAGATTCCCGTCGCCAACCATCTCCAGCTCGTGCTGTCGACCTTCCTGATCGGCTTCGGCGTGGGTCAGTTCGTCATGGGTCCGTTGTCGGACCGCTTCGGCCGTCGCCCGGTGTTGCTCGGCGGCATGGCGGTCTATGCGGTGGCGAGCGTGCTGGCGGTTGCCGCGCCCTCGTTCGAGACGCTGCTGCTGGCGCGCGCGCTGCAAGGGCTCGGCACCTCGGCAACGCGCGTGATCGCGACCTCGATCGTGCGCGACTGCTATGTCGGCCGCCGCATGGCGAGCGTGATGTCGCTTGCCATGATGGTGTTCATCGCGGTGCCCGTGATCGCGCCGTCGTTCGGACAGGCGGTGCTGCTCGTCACGCAATGGCGCGGCATCTTCGTCGTGCTGATGCTGTACGGCCTGCTCGCGCTCGCATGGTCCGTGCTGCGGCTGCCCGAAACCCTCCCTCAGTCAGAACGCAGGTCGCTGGCGCCCGTCGACGTGCTCTCGGCGTTCCGGCAGACCCTGACCAATCGCCAGACCATCGGCTATGCGACGGCCGCCGGCAGCGTCATCGGCGCACTCTTCGCCTATGTGTTCTCGGCCCAGCAGGTCTTCACCGGCGTCTATCACCTCGGCCACTACTTCCCGCTCGCCTTCGCTGCGATCGCGGCCGGCACCGCCATTGCCGGCTTCCTCAATGCGAGGCTGGTCGGGCGGCTCGGCATGCGCGTGATCTCGCACGGCGCCCTGACGCTCTATGCCGTGGTCGCCAGCGTCATGCTGGTCACCGAAATCCTGAACATGCTGCCGCTTGCTCTGTTCATGGCACTGTCGGCGCTGATGATGTTCTCGTTTGGCATGATGGTCGCCAACTTCACCGCGCTCGCGATGGAGCCGCAGGGCCATATCGCCGGCACCGCCTCCTCGCTCTACGGCTCGATCACGACGCTGATCGGCATCGTGGTCGGCATGGCGATCGGGCAGAGCTTTGACGGCACGCTGCTGCCGTTCTCGGTCGGCTTCTTCCTGTCGACGCTGGCTGCGCTCGCGATCGTGCTGGTGGTGGAGAAGGGTCGGCTGTTCAAGCCGCATCATCGCCCCACCGCATGAGGAACTTCCGGCCGGCCTCGATGTTGTAGCGCAGCAATTCGAGAGGCCGCCGCCATGGAACCGGAACACCGCGAAGACCCCACCCCGGATCGGCCTGATACGGGGCGTTCCGAGCCAGACGCCGAGCAGGCTGCGTTCAACGCGCCTTTCGCAAGCGAAGGCCTCGAGCGGCTGCGCGATAGCCATTGCTGAGCGCGCAGCCTATTCTGTCGGACGCCGGCTCGCACTGAAATCGTTTGCGCTGCTCTCGGGCGCGGCGCTGCTTCCGCGCGGCGGCACCATCAGCACGACCACCTCCCGCGTGAGACCGGGCCGGCCCCACAGCGTGGCCTGCACGGTGAATTCACGCCTGACGAACTGTCCGGCGCCCGAGGACACCCGTTCCATCCAACGGTTGCAATAGTCCTGGCCGCGGAAACAGAGCGCGGCCCAGCCGCGATCCAGCGTCCTCTTGCGCGGCAAACCCCAAATGTATTGATACGCGAGCGGCCGTGCATAATAGGGATGATCGGGGCTATAGAATGCCGCCGCAAAAGCCAGCGCATCATCGCCGCTCACGGCGCTCAGCGGCTCGCCGGTCAGCTCGCGCCACTCGCGCGTCAATTCGCCGGCCGCCTGCGCGTAGAAGTTCCGGCCCTCTTCGTAGCCGTGATTGTTGCGATAGACGGCATGGATCGGGGCCGCGACCAGGACGGCGGCGAGCGCGACGCCGGCCGCGGTCACCGCGAGGTTGACGGTGTAGAACCGCTCGATCGGATAGCGCGTGCCGCAGACCACGAGAATGACGAACAGGAACAGCCCCTGCAACGCCCACAGCGACGGCAGATCCGTCCCCACCACCAGCGACGTCAGGACCGGCAGCACGATCGTGCCGATCGCAATGTAGAAGAGAAGCCGCAGGCCCGGACTCATCGCCATGAAGTCGGCCGGAAACTGCTTCAGCCGCGTGCCGGCGATGAGCATCCAGGACACGGCCGACACGCTCATGGCCGCGGCCAGCCCCAGCAGGAAATTCTTCGCCTCACCGAGCGAGCTCACAGCGTTGCCGTTGGCGTGAGCCAGCGCATAGGTGAAGGCCGACGCGCCCGTCGTCGCGAGCCAGTAGAGGTGCGGCGACAGCGCCGCGAGCCCGACGGCGACCGAGATCCAGGGCGAAGCCGAGGTGAAATAGGCGCGCCGTGCCGGATGCGCCAGCGCGGCAAAGGCGAAGCTCGCGACGAGAAAGATCGAATAATATTTGCCGACCATCGCGAGCGCCGTCGTGCATCCCACAGCGACCGCCCACAGCTTGCCGCGCGTCTCGAATGCGCGCAGGAAGCACCAGGTCGCCAGCGGCCAGGTCGCGAGCAGCACCGCATTGGCGTTGAAGCGCTGGGCGTGGAATTGATAGGCCGGCGTCAGCATCAACAGCAGCAGCACCAGGACGCGCTTGTGCCCGGTCACGAACTGCCGCGAGATCAGATCGACGAAGAACAGCGCAAGCCCGGCATTGGCCATCGCCAACAGTTGCAGCGACCCGTCACTGAGCGGAAAGACGAAGGTCCATGCCGCCGCGACCCACCCCATCAACGGCGGATGCTTGTGATAGCCCCAGGCAAAGTTCCGTCCGAGCGTCCAGGCCTCGAGCGTATCGGGGTGCAGGCCGCCGCCGGCATAGGCGATGGCCAGATAGAGCGTCCAGATCGCAACGAAGCAGGCGATGAGAAGCGGCACGGCCCAGCCCGCTTCGACGCCGTCGAGCCAGCGCAGGAAGGGCCGGCGCCATCGCGCCGGCGCGCGATCGGACCGTTCGGCCATCGCCTGGAATGCAAAATCGACTGGCACAGGAATCAATTGGGACACGGAAAGTGATGCGCGAAGACGGCACATCTATTTCAGGTTGGAAACAAATAGCAATGATTGGAAACTGGAAGAGTTAAAGGCTCCACGGTCGTCTCGAGCCGGCAAACGACAACGGCGCCGCTGGTGACAGCGGCGCCGCGTGATAATCCGGACGAAAGGCGGAAGGACCCGCCCGCCTACTTCGACTTGTCGACGTTCCAGAACAGGGGCGTTGCGGGGCCGTCGAGCACACCGCTCAGCGATTTGCGCCAGCCGCTCGGCAGCAGATACTGCCCCAGCGGAACGTAGATCACCTGCTCATAGGCTTCTTTCTGGATGTCGGCGGCGATCTTCTTCTGCTCGTCGACCGACGGCGCGCGGACGAAAGCATCCTTGAGCTGCTCGATCTTGGGGTCTTCCGCCCAGCCGAACCAGCCGCCCTTCTTGCCCTGGCCGCCGATCGAGAGATTGGCGATCGGGTTGGAGACGTCGGCCGCGACCCAGTTGGTGAAGAACATGTTCCAACCGCCCTCCTTCGGAGGCTTCTGGCTGGCGCGGCGGCTCACCACCGTCTGCCAGTCGGTCGCTTGCAGGTCGACCTTGAAGCCCGCCTCGCGCAGCAACTGGGCCGCAACGATCGGCTGCGCCTTGAGCGTCGTCACGTCGCCGGGCGCCATCACCACGACCGGAGTGCCGTCATAGCCGGACTCGGCGAGCGCCTTCTTGGCTTCCGCCATGCCATTGCCCTTCACCAGGGTCTCGGCGCCGACGTCGGTCGCGAGCGGGGTATCGCACACGAAGAACGCGCCGCAGACCTTCTGATATTTGGCGTTGCCGACGAGCGCATCGAGAACGTCCTTCTGGTTCATCGCCAGAAAGGCAGCACGGCGCACCTTCACGTTGTCGAACGGCGGATACAGGAAGTTCATCCGGCCGAGCGTCTGGAAGCCGAGCTTGTTCGAGACCTCGATCGTGATCTCCTTGTTCGCTTCCAGCACCGGCAGCATGTCGTACGGAAGGTTCTCCACGAAGTCGATGTCGCCCGACTGCAGCGCGTTCACCGCGGTCTGCGAGTCCGGCATCGTGATCCACTCGACGCGGTCGACCTTCACCACCTTGCCGCCGGAGGTCCAGCTCGCCGGCTCCTTGCGCGGCACGTAATCGGTGTTCTTGACGTAGACAGCCTTCACGCCGGGCTGGAATTCCGACTGCACGAACTTGAACGGGCCCGAGCCGATCTGCTCGGGGATCTGCTTGTCCGGCGGCGTCTCGGCGAGGCGCTTCGGCATCATGAAGGCAACGCGCGATGACGGCTTGCCGATGGAGTCGAGCACGAGGCCGTAGGGCTCCTTCAGCTTCAACGTGATGGTCTTGGCGTCGGTCGCCTCGAGGCTCGCGGTGAAGTCCATGAGCTTCTGGCCCATGCCGTCGACCGCGCCCCAGCGCTTCAGCGAGGCAACGCAGTCTTCCGCGGTCACCGGCGCACCGTCATGCCACTTCAGGCCGTCGCGCAGTGTAAAGGTGTAGGTGAGCTTGTCGTCGGAGATCTTCCAGTCCGCCATCTGCGGCTGGATCTTGAAGTTCGAATCGGTGGCCACCAGCGTGTCGTAGACCATGTAGCCGTGGTCACGCGTGATATAGGCCGTGGTGAAGATCGGATCGATGATGCGCAGATCGGAATGCATTACCGCGGTGAGGGTCTTGCCGGCTGCAAGCACTGGCGAGGCCAGCGCGGTCGAGAGCGCGACGACCGACAGCGCAAGTTTGGAGGCGAACGCGCGAGGCGCCCGGCGCATGAAGTGGAACATAAAAAGTTTCTCCTGACGTGAAACTGTTCAAAGGCAGGTTATTGGTTGGGCATTCGGTTCGTTCTTTGGGCGAACTAACCTCATGCAATGCCTTTATCTTTTCGAGACTTGCAGACAGTGCCGAGCGCGTCAATCCGGTTTCGCTGCAGGCCCAGGCGGCGCGCGCACGGGCTCCCCAGAGATCGGTTTGGCTCTACAACGCTCTCCGCTTGTCCTGCCCCGCGCCGATGCAATGCGCGTTCCATCTTTCGAAGCTTGAGAGACATGACGATGAATCCAGCCAATCTTCCCTTCGATTCCGAGGCGATGCTCGAGGGCCTGCGCGGCTGGGTGGAATGCGAAAGCCCGACCTGGGACGCGGGCGCCGTGAACCGCATGCTCGATATCGCAGCGCGGGATATGGCAATCATGGGTGCGACGATCGAACGCATCGCCGGCCGCCAGGGCTTTGGCGGCGTGATCCGTGCGCGCTTTCCCCATCCGAAGCAGGGCGAGCCCGGCATCCTGATCGCCGGACACATGGATACCGTCCACCCGGTCGGCACCATCGAGAAGCTGAAATGGCGGCGTGAGGGCAGCAAGTGCTACGGCCCCGGCATCTGCGACATGAAGGGCGGCAACTATCTCTCGCTGGAAGCGATCCGGCAGCTGGCGCGCGCCTCCTTCACCACGCCGCTGCCGATCACCGTGCTGTTCACGCCGGACGAGGAGGTCGGCACGCCCTCGACACGCGACATCATCGAGGCCGAGGCTGCGCGCAACAAATACGTGCTGGTGCCCGAGCCCGGCCGTGCCGACAACGGCGTCACCACCGGACGTTACGCCATCGCGCGATTCAATCTCGAGGCGACCGGCCGGCCCAGCCACGCCGGCTCGACATTGTCGGCGGGCCGCTCGGCGATTCGCGAGATGGCGCGGCAGATCCTCGCCATCGATGCGATGACGACGGAGGACTGCACCTTCTCGGTCGGCGTCGTGCATGGCGGACAATGGGTTAATTGCGTTGCTACGATCGCCACCGGCGAAGCGCTTTCGATGGCCAAGCGCCAGGCCGATCTCGATCGCGGCGTCGAGCGGATGCTGGCGCTGTCAGGCACAACCAATGATGTTGCGTTCAAGGTGACGCGTGGCGTCACCCGGCCCGTGTGGGAACCCGATGCCGGCACCATGGCGCTGTACGAAAAGGCGCGCGACATCGCCAGATCGCTCGGCGCCGAGCTGCCGCATGCGAGCTCGGGCGGCGGCTCGGACGGCAACTTTACCGGCGCGATGGGCATCCCGACGCTCGACGGCCTGGGCGTGCGCGGCGGCAATGTCCACACGCTCGAAGAGTATATCGAAGTCGAGAGCCTGGTCGAACGCGGCCGCCTGATGGCAGGACTGCTGGCCACGCTGGAGTGATTAGATCGTCATTCCGGGGCGCGTCGAAAGACGCGAACCCGGAATCTCGAGATTCTTCGATGCTGGCGCGTCGCCCCGGAATGACGCCGCAAGAAAATAACTGGCCGCACTGCAAAACCTGTGGCCCTGATGGCACGGGAATTGCTCAAATGTTAGGCTGATGGCAGAACAGGCAACGACCGCTGCCGCCGATTTGACTCTAATCTGACGGATTCAACTTGCTCGGATATCTCCTTCGCCGAATCTTCGCCGCCGTGCCCGTGATGGGCGTCGTCGCGCTGTTCGTCTTCCTCCTGCTCCGCCTCACCCCCGGCGATCCCGCCGCGATCCTCGCCGGCGACAACGCGACGCCGGAACGGCTGGAGCGCATCCGGACCTCACTCGGCCTCAACGAGCCCCTGATCGTGCAGTTCATCACCTGGGTGAACAAACTGCTGCACGGCGATCTCGGGACGTCGCTGATCTCCAACCTGCCGGTGATGAAGATGATCGGCCAGCGCGTCGAGCCGTCGATCTCGATCGCGCTGTCGACCATCATCCTCGCCGTCATCGTCGCGGTCCCCCTGGGGGTGATCGCGGCGTGGAAGCACGGCACCTGGATCGACCGTTTCGTGATGGGTCTCTCGGTGCTCGGCTTCTCGGTCCCGGTGTTCGTGGTCGGCTATGTCCTGATCGAGGTCTTCGCGATCGACCTGCGCTGGGTGCCGGTGCAGGGCTTCAAGAGCATCTCGAACGGCTTCGGTCCGTTCTTCGAGCGCATGATCCTGCCGACCTGCGCCCTCTCCTTCATCTACATCGCGCTGATCGCGCGCATGACGCGCGCGGCGATGCTCGACGTGCTCGGCGAGGACTATGTCCGCACCGCGCGCGCCAAGGGCATCAATGAAGTCGCCGTGATGATGCGCCATGCGCTGCGCAACGCCGCCGTGCCCGTGATCACCGTCATCGGCACCGGCTTTGCGCTTCTGATCTCCGGCGTCGTCGTCACCGAGAGCGTGTTCAACATCCCCGGCATCGGCCGCCTCACCGTGGATGCGGTGCTGGCGCGCGACTATCCGGTGATACAGGCGATGATCCTGCTGACCTCGCTGATCTATGTCGTCGTCAATCTCCTGATCGACGTCGCCTACACCCTGCTCGATCCGCGGATCCGGTACTGAGGCAAGGATAAGGACAAAAATGTCGGTCGATACCCTTCCCCAGTCGTCCATTCCGATCACGTCGCCGCTGCGGCCGCGCTTCGGATTCCTCACCTCGACGCCGATCATCGCCACGGCGACGGTCCTGCTCGCGCTGATCGTGCTGATCTCGATTCTGGCGCCGCTGATCGCGCCGCACGATCCGATCCAGCTCGCGCCGTCGCAACGATTGAAGCCGACCTCGGCGCAATTCCTGCTCGGCACCGACGCCTACGGACGCGACCTGCTGTCGCGCGTCATCTATGGCGGCCGCATCTCGCTGCTGATCGGTGTCGGCTCGGCGATCCTGTCGATCGTCATCGGGCTGGCGATCGGCCTCGTCTCCGGCTTCTTCAAGCTGGTCGATTCCGTCCTGATGCGGGTCATGGACGGCCTGATGGCGATGCCGAGCATCCTGCTCGCGATCGCCGTGGTGTCGCTGTCCGGTGCCAGCATCTGGACCGTGCTGATCGCGATCACGATCCCCGAAGTTCCGCGCGTGGCGCGCCTGGTGCGCTCGGTCGTGCTTTCGGCGCGTGAAGAGCCCTACGTCGAGGCGGCGATCTCGGTCGGCTCATCCCTGCCGAAGATCATGTGGCGGCACTTGATGCCGAACACGATCGCGCCCCTGATCGTGCAGGGCAGTTACGTATGCGCCTCCGCGATCCTCACCGAGGCGATCCTCTCCTTCCTCGGCGCCGGCATCTCCCCGGAGACACCGACCTGGGGCAACATCATGGCCGAGGGCCGCCAGTACTTCCAGATCAAGCCGTCGCTGATCTTCTGGCCGGGCCTCCTGCTCTCGATCGCCATCCTCAGCATCAACCTGATTGGCGACGCCGCCCGCGACGCCCTCGATCCCCGCATGAAGCAGCGGGAGGGGAAGTGATGACCAAGAGTTCAGTCATTCCGGGGCGCGACGAAGTCGCGAGCCCGGAATCCATTTCACCTCATGTACTGCGGCCCGATGGATTCTCAGGTGCGCAATTGCGCACCTTAGTTCGCACTAGCGCGCGCCCCGGAATGACGAGCGAAAGTTTTGCGGCATGACCAACCCTGTTCTCGACATCAACAACCTCGTCGTTTCCGTCGGCAAGAAGCCGAAGGCGGCGAACATCATCGACGGCATCTCGATCCAGGTGCGCGAACGCGAGACGCTGTGTCTCGTCGGCGAAAGCGGCTCGGGCAAGTCGGTGACTTCGCTGACCACGATGGGCCTGCTGCCGAAGGGCACGCTGGTGCCCACCGCCGGCAGCGTCAAGCTGGTCGGCGAAGAGCTGCTCACCGCGACCGACCGCCGGCTGCGCCAGCTCCGCGCGACGCAGATGGCGATGATCTTCCAGGAGCCAATGACCGCGCTCAATCCGGTCGTGCCGGTCGGCCGGCAGATCGACGAAGTGCTGCGCGCGCACACCAATCTCGATGCCAGGGCACGGAAGAAGCGCATCCTCGACATGATGGAGCAGGTGCGCCTGCCCCAGGTCGAGCGCATCTTCGCCTCCTACCCGCACCGCCTCTCCGGCGGCCAGCGCCAGCGCATCATGATCGCGATGGCGCTGGTGCTCGAGCCGAAGCTGCTCATTGCCGACGAGCCGACCACCGCACTCGACGTCACCACGCAGAAGCAGATCCTGACCCTGATCCGTGACCTCCAGCGCGATCACGGCACGGCCGTGCTGTTCATCACCCACGACATGGGCGTGGTGGCGGAAATCGCCGACCGTGTCGCCGTGATGCGGCAGGGTCGCCTCGTCGAGACCGGTCAGCTCGACGCCGTGCTGCGCAATCCGACCATGGAATACACCCGCAACCTGCTCTCGGCGGTGCCGAGCCTCGTGCCGCGCGCGGCGCGGCCCGAGACCAAGGAACCGGTGGTGCTGGAGGCCAACGACCTCAGCAAGGTCTATAAGGAGCGCGCCTTCTTCGGCAAAGGCCGCGAGGTCGTCGCCGCCGACAAGGTGACGCTGACGCTGCGCAAGGGCCGTACGCTCGGCATCGTCGGCGAGAGCGGCTCGGGCAAGTCCACGGTGGCACGCTGCATCGTGCGCCTGATCGACCCGACCTCCGGCGGCGTGCGCCTGTCCGGTCGCGAGATCTCCGACATCTCGCGTCGCCTGCTCCAGCCGCACCGGCAGAAGATCCAGATCGTGTTCCAGGATCCCTATCGCTCGCTCAACCCGCGCATCACGGTGGGCGAGAGCATCGCGGAAGGCCCGATCAATTACGGCGTCGCGCATGCCGACGCGATGAAGCGCGCCCGCGAGCTGCTCGAGCTGGTCGGCCTGCCGGCCGATGCGGTGTCGCGCTATCCCCACCAGTTCTCCGGCGGCCAGCGCCAGCGCATCGCGATTGCGCGTGCGCTCGCGCTCGATCCGGACGTGCTGGTCGCGGACGAAGCGGTCTCCGCGCTCGACGTCTCGGTGCAGGCCCAGGTGCTGGAACTGCTCGACGAGATCCAGAAGCGGCTCGGCATCGCGATCCTGTTCATCACCCACGATCTGCGCGTCGCCGCGCAAATCTGCGACGAGGTCGTGGTGATGCAGCACGGCCGCGTCGTCGAACAGGGCCCCGCCGCCGAGGTGCTGACGCATCCGAAGGAGGCCTACACCAGGGCCCTGCTGGAGGCAGCCCCCGGCCGCGGCTGGGACTTTGCGAACTTCCGGCCGGTGTCGGAGGGCTTGGTGGCGACGGCGTAACTCCACTCTCTCCTCGTCATTCCGGGGCATCGCGAAGCGATGAGCCCGGAATCCATCAGGCCGCAGACTCTGTCGCATGATGGATTCCGGGCTCGCGCACGTTGCGCGCCCCGGAATGACTGCGGAGCAGCATTCCCAAAACGATCTGACCCTATGCACGGCGCGATTGCTTCTCACCTTGCTCTCGCCGCAAGGGCAAGGCTAACGTCGAAGGCTAGCGCGCGCACTTTCAATCGACTGGACTTGAATTGATGACACGTATCGCCGTCGGCGGCTTCCTGCACGAGACCAACACCTTCGCCCCGACCAAGGCGACATTCGCGGACTTCCAGCATGGCGGCGGCTGGCCGGCGATGACTGAAGGTGCCGACGTGCTGAAGGTAATGCGCCGCATCAATGTCGGACTCGCCGGTTTCGTCGACAGCGCCGAAGCCAACGGCTGGGAACTCATTCCGACCATCGCCTGCGGCGCGAGCCCCTCCGCACATGTCACCAAGGATGCGTTCGAGCGCATCGTGAGGGTGATGGTTGACGGCATCGCAGCCGCGGGCCCGATCGACGCCGTCTATCTCGACCTGCACGGCGCGATGGTGACGGAGCATCTCGACGACGGCGAAGGCGAAATCCTGGCACGAGTACGCCGCGTCATCGGCGAGGATGTTCCGCTCGTCACAAGCCTCGATCTTCACGCCAACGTCACGCCCGCGATGATCGGGCATGCCGACGCGCTGATCGCCTACCGCACCTATCCGCATGTCGACATGGCCGAGACGGGCCGCGCCTCGGCGCGACATCTCGCGCTGCTGTTGAAGACCAAGCAGCGCTTTGCGAAAGCCTTCCGGCAACTGCCGTTCCTGATCCCGATCAGCTGGCAGTGCACCAACGACCAGCCGACCAAGGGCATCTACGAGAAGCTCGCCGCGCTCGAGAGCGACGGGGTTCCGACGCTGTCCTTCGCGCCGGGCTTCCCCGCCGCCGACTTCCGCGATTGCGGGCCGAGCGTGTTCGCCTATGGCAAGACGCAAGCCGACGCCGATCGCGCCGCGGATGCGATCGTCAAGCTGATCGAAAGCCACGAGGACGATTTCGACGGCAAGATCTGGTCGCCCGACGACGGCGTGCGCCATGCGATGGAACTCGCGAAGGGCGCCAGCAAGCCGATCATCATCGCCGACACCCAGGACAATCCCGGCGCCGGCGGCGATTCCGACACCACCGGCATGCTGCGCGCGCTGGTGCGCAACAAGGCCAGCGCCGCGACCGGCGCGATCTACGATCCGGAATCGGCCAAGGCCGCCCATGCGGCCGGTGTCGGCGCCACGGTGACGCTGTCGCTCGGCGGCAAGTCCGGCATTCCAGGCGACGAGCCCTATCGCGAGACCTTCGTCGTCGAAAAATTGTCCGACGGCCGCTTCATTGCGCCAGGCCCCTATTACGGCGGCCGCGAGATGGAGATGGGTCCTTCCGCGGCCCTGCGCATCGGCGACGTTCGTGTCGTCGTCTCCTCGCACAAGGCGCAGCTCGCCGATCAGGCGATGTACCGCTATGTCGGCATCGAGCCGACCGAACAGAAGATCCTGGTCAACAAGAGCTCGGTGCACTTCCGCGCCGATTTCGAGCCGATCGCGGAACAGCTGATGATCTGCGCCGCCCCCGGCGCGATGCCGGCCGATACCGCCTCCCTGCCCTGGACGAAGCTGCGCCCGGGCATCCGCATCAAGCCGAACGGCCCCGCTTTCAATCCCCCTTCACGCTAACCGGACAGGACACATGCCCACGATCGACCGCATCGACGGCTATGCCGACGAACTCACCGCTATCAGGCGCGACCTCCACGCCCATCCCGAGATCGGCTTCGAGGAAGTGCGCACTTCCGGCATCGTCGCCGACAAGCTGAAGGGCTGGGGCATCGAGGTGCATCGCGGCCTCGGCGGCACCGGCGTGATCGGCGTCATCAAGGGCAAGGGGTCGAGCGGCAAGCGCATCGGCCTGCGCGCCGACATGGACGCGCTGCCGATGGAAGAGAACACCAATCTGAAATGGAGCTCGAAAATCCCCGGCCGCTTCCACGGCTGCGGCCATGACGGCCACACCACCATGCTGCTCGGCACCGCGCGCTATCTCGCCGAGACCAGGAACTTCGACGGCACCGTGCACCTGATCTTCCAGCCGGCCGAGGAAGGCCTCGGCGGCGCCCGCGCGATGATCAAGGACGGGCTGTTCGAGAAGTTTCCGTGCGACGAGCTCTACGGCCTGCACAACGCGCCCGACCTCAACCACGGCGAGATCGCGATCCTGCCCGGTCCGGCGATGGCCAGCGCCGACTTCTTCGACCTCCGCATCACCGGCTATGGCGCGCATGGCGCAATGCCCGAACGCTCCAAGGACGCGGTGATCATCGCAACCACGCTGGCGCAGGCGATCCAGACCATCGTCAGCCGCAACGTCGAGCCGCTGCAGGCTGCGGTGGTGTCGATCACCCAGATCCATGCGGGCTCCGCCTACAACGTCATTCCCGGCGACGCGCATCTTTGCGGCACCATCCGCACCTTCTCGAAAGAAATCCGCACCCTGGTCAGCGAACGCATCCGCACCATCTGCGCCGGCATCGCGAGCGCCTATCAGTGCGCGATCGACGTCGACATCCGCGACACCTTCAACGTGCTGGTCAACCAGGTCGAGCAGTCCAAGGTGGTCGAGGAGGTGGCGCGCACCGTCGTCGACCCCGCCAAGGTGATCACCCGCACCCAGCCGAAGATGGGCAGCGAGGATTTTGCCGACATGCTGGAGACCATTCCCGGCGCCTATTTCTGGGTCGGCCATGACGGCTCGGTGCCGGTGCACAATCCCGGTTTTGTGCTCGACGACAAGATCCTGCCGATCGGCGCCAGCATGTTCGCCCGCATCATCGAAACGCGCATGCCGGTCGTTTAGCAATGCATAAAAAGAGTGTCGAAGAGGCGGTCACCTCGCTGCACGATCTCTCCGCGGTCGATCTGATCGCGGGCTATCGCGCCAAGCAATTCTCGCCGAGCGAGGTGCTGGAGGACGTGCTCACGCACGTCGCCGCGTGGGAGCCGCACCTCAAGGCGCTCTATGCGTTTGACCCCGACGGCGCGCGCGAGGCCGCAAAGGCCTCGACCGCGCGCTGGACCGGCGGCGAGCCGTCCGGCCCGTTCGACGGCGTGCCTGTCACGGTAAAGGACAACATCGCGACCAAGGGCGTGCCGGTGCCGCTGGGGGCGGCCAGCGTCAAGCTCGTGCCGGCCGAGAAGGACGCCCCGCCCGCCGCGCGGCTGCGCGAGGCCGGCGCGATCATCTTCGCCAAGACTACCATGCCCGATTACGGCATGCTGTCCTCCGGGCTCTCCAGCTTCCACGCGCTCGCGCGCAATCCCTGGGATCTCAGCAAGAATCCCGGCGGCTCCAGCGCCGGTGCAGGCGCCGCCGCGGCGGCCGGCTACGGCCCCCTGCATCTCGGCACCGATATCGGCGGCTCGGTGCGCCTGCCCGCGGGCTGGTGCGGCCTCGTCGGGTTGAAGCCGAGCTTCGGCCGCGTACCGATCGACCCCACCTATGTCGGCCGCGTCGCCGGCCCCATGACCCGCACCGTCGACGATTGCGCGCTGATGATGAGCGCGATCGCAAAGCCCGACCGGCGCGACGGCATGAGCCTGCCCGCCGAACCCCTCAACTGGAAAGGGCCGGAGAAGTCTCCGCGAAAGCTGCGCATCGGCCTGATGCTCGATGCCGGCGTCGGGCTGCCGGCAGAACGGCCGGTCCGTGACGTTGCCGTGAAAGCCGCAAAGGCGTTCGAATCCGCAGGCAGCGTCGTCACCGAGGTCGACGGCATTTTGACCCGCGAGATGCTCGACGGCCTCGACAATTTCTGGCGCGCGCGGATGTGGGACGATCTGTCCAAGCTGACGCCGGCCGAGCAGGCAAAGGTGCTGCCCTACATCTTCAAATGGGGCGCATCCGGTGCAAAGCTCTCGGGTGTGGATGTCATCCGCGGCTTCAACCAGACCATGGCGATCCGCGCCGCGGCGTCAAAGCTGTTCTGCGAGCTCGACTACGTGATTTCGCCGACCGCGCCGAACGTGAACTATCCGGCCGACTGGGCGTCGCCGACCAACGATCCCATGAGGCCGTTCGAGCACATCGCCTATACCGTGCCGTGGAATATGTCGGAGAACCCTGCGGTCTCCCTCAACGGCGGCTTCGACGCCAACGGCTTTCCCATCGGCGTGCAGATCGTCGGCCGCCGCTTCGACGACATCGGCGTGCTCGGCATGGCCAAGGCCTTCGAGGGCTTGCGCGGCCCGCAGCGGCCCTGGCCGAAGCCGCCGGCACGCTGAATATCCTCCGTCATTCCGGGGCGTCGCGAAGCGACGAGCCCGGAATCCATAACCACCATCGTGAGTATGGATTCCGGGCTCGCGCCAAGAGGCGCGCCCCGGAATGACGTGCTACAGAGAGAATAAGAAACAAAGGAAGGAAATAACCCATGGCGTATGAGACGATCAAATACGAGGTCGCCGAGCAGATCCTCACCATCACGCTGAACCGGCCCGACAAGCTCAACGCCTTCAACGCGCAGATGCAAGCAGAGCTGATCGACGCGTTCGATGCCGCCGACAAGGACGACAACGTCCGCGCCATCATCGTCACCGGCTCCGGCCGTGGTTTTTGCGCAGGCGCGGACCTCTCTTCCGGCGCCGACACGTTTGATCGCGACGCGCGGCGCGGTCCCGTCAAGCGCCTCGCCGACGGCAAGGTCGATTACAGCGATCCGCAGGTGCGCGACGGCGGCGGCCAGGTGACCTTGCGTATTTTCAAATGCCTCAAGCCCGTGATTGCCGCGGTGAACGGCCCTGCCGTCGGCATCGGCGTCACCATGCAGCTCGCGATGGACATCCGCATTGCCTCCGACGCCGCCCGCTTCGGCTTCGTGTTCTCCCAGCGCGGCATCGTGCCCGAGGCCGCCTCGAGTTGGTTCCTGCCGCGCATCGTCGGCATCTCGCAGGCGCTGGAATGGTGCTATTCGGGCCGCGTCTTCCCGGCGCAGGAAGCGCTTGCGGGGCGTCTCGTCAGCAAGGTGGTGCCGCCGGATGATCTCTTGCCGACCGCCCGCGCGCTCGCCAAGGAATTCGCGGCGAAAACCGCGCCGGTATCGGTGGCGCTGATCCGGCAGATGATGTGGCGCATGATGGGTGCGGACGATCCGATGGAAGCCCACAAGGTCGACAGCCGCGGCATCTACGCCCGCGGCCGCTCGGACGACGTCAAGGAGGGCGTGGTGTCGTTCCTGGAGAAGCGTCCGGCGCAGTTCAAGAACAAGGTGTCCAGCGACATGCCGGACTATTTCCCGTGGTGGACGGAGCGGGAGTACAAATAGCGCTCTCGTAGGTCGGGCAAAGCGAAGCGTGCCCACCATTCTGGTTTCGGCTAGTGACAAAGGGTGGGCACGGCGCAAGAGCGCCTTTGCCCACCCTACGGCACCGTCACTCCATCACCAGCGCCACGCGACCGATCGCCTTGCGGTCGATCAGCAACCGCATCGCCTTCGCGTAATCCCCAAGCGGCAGGCGGTGCGAGACGTTGGGGCGCAGCTTGCCTTCCTCCGCCCACTGAAGCAGCGCCTTCAGGCGCACCTCGCCCAGCGCCGGATTTTTCCGCACGGCCTCTCCGGCGCGCACGCCGAGTACACTGGCGCCCTTGATCAGCAGCAGATTGGTCTTGGCCGAGCCGATGCCACCCGTAAAACCGATCACCAGCAGCCGCGCGCCCCAGGCGATGCAGCGCATTGAATTCTCGAACACCTCGCCGCCGACGGGATCGAACACCACGTCGGCGCCGCGGCCGTCGGTGATGCGCTTGACGGCATCGCGAAACGGCTCGCAGTCGTAACGCACGAGATGATCGGCGCCGCGTGCCTTGGCAATCGCAAGCTTCTCGTCGCTGGAGGCGGTCGCGATCACGGTCGCGCCCAGCATCTTGCCGATCTCGACGGCGGCAAGGCCGACGCCGCCACCGGCGCCATGCACGAGCAGCACTTCGCCGGGCTCGACGCGGCCGCGGTCGATCAGCGCGTGATAGGCGGTGCCGTGACCGGCGAGATAGGTCGCAGCCTCCGCGTAATCGAAGGTGGACGGCATCGGCGTGAGCTGCGACGGCGCGACGACCGCTTCATCGGTGAAAGCACCGTGGCGCATCTTCACGATCACCTTGTCGCCGACGGCACGCCCCTCGTCTCCGCGCCCACTTCGGTCACGTCGCCGGCGGCCTCCATGCCGGGCGTGAACGGCAACTCCGGCTTGAGCTGATATTCCCCGGCCGCCATCAGTACATCCGGAAAATTCAGCCCGGCGGCGCGGATCGCGACGCGCACCTCGCCCGGCTTCAGGGCACGCGAGGGATTCTTCCAGCAGCAAGCTTTCGGGCGCGCCGAACTCGCGGCAGACGACAGCGCGCACCATCAGGCCGCGCTCGCCCTGCGGCGCTTGAGCGCCTCGCGGATCAGCGGCAGGCGGTCATTGCCGAAATACATGTCGGTCTTATCGACAAAGATCGTCGGCGAGCCGAAGCCGCCGCGCGCGACGACCTCTTCGGTGTTGGCCTTGAGCTGGTCCTTGATCCCCTGCTCCGAAATGCCTGCAAAGAATTTCTGCTCATCGATGCCAACCGTCCTGCAGATCTCGGCGAGCACCGTGTCCTGCGAGATGTCCTTGTCGCCGCTCCAATAGGTCTCGAACACGGCGGTCGCGAACGGCACCATATCCCGACCCAGCCAGATGCAGCCGCGCATCGCCTTGACGCTGTTCACCGGAAACACCGTCGGCGGCATCTTGATCGACAGGCCGGCCGAGCGCGCCCAGTCCTGGAGATCCTTCTTCATGTAGCGTGCCTTCAGCGGCACCGACTTTTCCCGCTGCGCGTAGACGCTCGGGTTGACCGTGTTGAAGATGCCGCCGACCAGGATCGGCCGCCAGACGATCTCCGCGCCGAGCTCCTTGGCCAGCGGCTGGATGTTGTGAAAGGCGAGATAGGTCCAGGGGCTGGAACAGTCGAAGAAGAATTCGATCATGGCGTTTCCTTTGCTCTTGTCATTCCGGGGCGCGCCCTTTTGGGCGCGAACCCGGAATCCATTCCACCAGTTTTATTGCGGCCCGATGGATTCTCAGGTGCGCAATTGCGCACCTTAGCTCGGCGCTTCGCGCCGCCCCGGAATGACGGGTGCAGCCTACTACTTCTTTCCCAACACTTCCTTCGCACGCTGGCCGAACATGATCTTGCGTGATTCCTCGTCGAACGGCTCTTTCACGAACTTGCCGATCGCGAGCCCCGCCTGCACCGGCGGCCTGGCACGGACCTCGGCGTACCATCGCTTCACGTTCGGATAGTCCTCTAACGTAAAGCCCTGCGCCTTGTGGGTCATGGTCCAGGGGAAGCAGGCGATGTCGGCGATGGAATAGTCGCCGGCGACATAGGCGCCGGTCTTGGCCAACTGCCGGTCCAGCACGCCGTAGAGCCGCGCCGCCTCGTCGCGGTACCGCTCGATCGCGTAAGGGATCTTCTCGGCCGCATAGAGCGCGAAGTGGCCGTGCTGGCCGAGCATGGGCCCGAGCCCCGCCATCTGCCACATCACCCACTGGATGGTGGTGGAGCGGCCGCGCAAATCTCCGGCCAGGAAACGGCCGGTCTTCTCTGCCAGATAGATCAGGATCGCGCCGGTCTCGAAGGCCGAGAAAGGTGCGCCGCCATCTGCGGGTTCGTGATCGACGATCGCGGGAATACGGTTGTTCGGACTGATCGCGAGAAACTCGGGGTTGAACTGCTCGCCCGCGCGGATGTTGACGGGCTTCACGCGATAGGGGAGCCCGAGTTCCTCCAGCATGATCGAGATTTTCCAGCCGTTCGGCGTCGGCGCATAATAGAGATCGATCATCGCCTTCCCTGTCGTCGCCGCTGGAATAGAGAGCGACTTTTGTTGTTCTGTACCTCGACGTTAAGACATGGCAGGAAGAGGCGCAAGATAACCTGCCGGGAGAGCCGCCATGCTGTTTCCAACCACGATCGCCGGCTCCTTGCCGAAGCCCGAATGGCTCGCCGAGCCCAACATGCTCTGGGCGCCCTGGAAGTCGCAAGGCGATGAGCTGCTCCGCGCCAAGCGGGACGCGACACTGATCTGGCTGAAGATCCAGGAGGACGCCGGCATCGACATCGTCACCGAGGGCGAGCAGGCCCGCCAGCATTTCGTGCACGGTTTCCTGGAGAAGATCGACGGCATCGATTTCGCCCACAAGGTCGAGATGGGCATCCGCAAGGACCGCTACAAGGCGATGGTGCCGCAGGTGGTCGCGCCGCTCCGGCTCAAGGGCCGCGTCCATGCCTTTGAGGCGCGCGTGGCGCGCACGCACACGAAGAAGAAGCTGAAATTCACCCTGCCCGGCCCGATGACCATCATCGATACGATTGCCGATCGCTACTATGGCGACCGCGTCAAGATGGCCTTTGCGTTCGCCGAGCTGCTCAACGAGGAAGCCAAGGCACTCCAGGCCGACGGCGTCGATCTCGTACAGTTCGACGAGCCTGCCTTCAACGTCTACATGGACGAGGTCAACGACTGGGGCATCAAGGCGCTGGAGCGCGCCGCGCAGGGGCTGACCTGCGCCACCGCCGTGCACATCTGCTACGGCTACGGCATCAAGGCCAACACCGACTGGAAGGAGACGCTCGGCGCACAGTGGCGGCAGTACGAGCAGATCTTCCCCGCGATCGACGCGAGCCCGATCCAGCAGGTCGCGATCGAGTGCCGCAATTCCAAGGTGCCGCTCGACCTGCTGGCGCTGCTCAAGACCAAGATCGTGCAGGCCGGCGTGATCGACGTCGCCAGCGACACGGTGGAGACCGCCGAGGACGTCGTGAAGGTGATCGACGCGGTGTCGAAATTCGTGCCCAAGAGCAACATCATCGCCACCACCAATTGCGGCATGGCGCCGATGCGGCGCGAGATCGCCGAAGCCAAGCTGATGGCGCTCGGCGCAGGTGCCGCAATGGCGCGCGAGAAGCTGGGATGATGACGGTAAGCCGCTGCGCTAGCTGCGCGCTGTCGGATGCAACGCAGGCCGATAGCCGGCGACGATTGCGCGCAGCGTAGAAGGCGGCGTCAGCAGCTTGGCTTCGGCGAGCTCGCGGTTAACTGCCGCATAGCCTGCCGGCGACCACAACAGCGCCCTGCCCCGCGCCACCAGAAAGCTCTCCTCGCCCTGCTGCACCATCGCGCCGTCGGGCAATTCGGCCAGCGGCATCGGCAGCACGTGCAGCTGCTTCCTGCCGCGATCAAGCCGCTCGCGATGCAGCGCGGCGTCGATCGCCCTCGCGCTGACATCGCTTGCGGCATTCCCCGCTTCCCACGCGCTGCGAAAGCGCCTGGCATCGTCGCGGCGACAGAAGAAACACGGCCGATGGCCCGCGGCAAACGAGGTGGCTTCGTCGAGGAAGAACAGCTCGGTCCAGCTCCGGCGCGCCATCACCGGGCGCCGCCAGCCGCGGAATTCGCAGAGGCAAGTAATCCAGGCCGGCGACGACCAGCGCTTCTTCAGAAGCGTCTTCGTCGCGGGATCGTGGATGATGCCGCGATTGCCGGTGAACATGCCGCGGTGTGGGGTGGCGATGATCTCGCCGGTCGGCGTGACGCGATTTTGCAGGGGCATGGGTGCGCGCCCGTTAAACTGACGTCATTCCGGGGCGGTCCGCAGGACCGAACCCGGAATCTCGAGATTTCGATGCCTTGCATCGCCCCGGAATGTCTCCGTCCCTCACGCCGCTCCGTCGCGGAGCGGCGGGTGATAGGACAGCGCGGTGTCCCAGGGGAAGAAGATCCAGGTGTCCTGCGACACCTCCGTGATGTAGGTGTCGACCAGCGGGCGCCCCTTCGGCTTGGCGTAGACCGTGGCGAAATGCGCATCGGGCAGCATCTCGCGCACCAGCTTGCCTGTCTTGCCGGTGTCGACGAGGTCGTCGACGATCAGGAGCCCCTTGCCGGTGCCGCCGCCGAGTTTCATCGCAGCTTCTGAGATGCCCTTGAGGACCTGAAGCTCGCCCTGCTTGTTGTGGTCGTAGCTGGCGATGCAGACCGTGTCGATCACGCGCACGCCGAGCTCGCGGGCCACGATCGCGGCCGGCACCAGGCCGCCGCGGGTAATCGCGATCACCGCGTGGAACGGACCGACCTCGTTGAGCCGCCAGGTCAGCGCCCGGCAGTCCCGGTGAAACTGGTCCCACGAGACCGGAAAGGCCTTGCCTGCCCGCTCCTGCGCGCTCAGTTCCGGTGCTTCACCGCCCATCATCCTCTCCTGCAAATCGTCGTCCGGCGGCCTTTCTGCTACCGGGTGATGTTCAATCCTGCCAGCATTTCCTTCACCGCGGCCATGGCTGCGGCGAGCTTATCCGCATCCCGCGAACGCACCACCAGATTGGTGTTCGGCTTCGAGTCCTCGTCCATGAAGGGATAGCTGCCGATGATGGTGTCGGGATGAGCGGCGGCGATCGCCCGCAGCGGGCTGCCAATGTCACCTTCCCGCGCATTGGCGCGGACCGATTCGGAGAGCATGCGCACGCCCGATTTCAGCTTGGGCGAGACGATGTCCATCATCGCCTGCATGATCGAGGGCACGCCCGCCATCACGATGACATTGCCGATCTTGAAGCCGGGCGCGAGGATGGTCGCGCTCTGGATCAGCTCGGCGCCGTCGGGGATGCGGGCCATGCGCAGGCGGGCCTCGTTGAGATCCTGCTCGCTCCAGCGCTCGCGGAAACGGGCGACCACCTCCGGGTGATGGTCGATGCCGACGCCGAACGCCTTGGCGACGCTGTCGGCGGTGATGTCGTCATGGGTCGGCCCGATCCCGCCGGTGGTGAAGACATAGGTGTAGCGATGCCGCAGTGCATTCAATGCGGCGATGATGTCGTCCTCGTCGTCGGAGACGACCCGGACTTCCTTCAGGTCGATGCCGATATTGGTCAGGTATTCGGCAATGAAGCCGATATTCTTGTCCTTGGTCCGGCCGGACAGGATTTCGTCCCCAATGACCAGAATGCCCGCCGTGACGATCTCGCTCATGCCTTAAGTCCCTCACCTGTAGCGCCGACTTTGCCGAGGTAACGCGTTGAAGTCACGTGGTTTTGCTGCCGAAATAAGCAGTCCTCAGCCATTTTTTCAGGCAAGCCGCCGGCCATCCCCGGTAAATGCTGCCAGTCCATGCTTATCGCGCTGGCCCGCCCCTTGCTACCACCTGAAAGTCATGCACTCTTGCCGCATGGCCAGGACGTTGCGGTCTTCACCAAGGCCTGACGACCTGTCCAATGGCGCAACGCCTTGCGGGGACAAGTCGGGATCTATGGCAGTCGCGTTTGATGAAATGAACATTCCCGGCGGGGACCTTCGCCCCGCCTATCAGGAGCTGGCTCGCTGGCTCAAGGAGACGCCTCCCGAGGCGCTCGAATATCGCCGCCAGGAAGCTGAGCTCCTGTTCCGCCGGATCGGCATCACCTTCGCCGTCTACGGCGAATCCGAGTCGACCGAGCGCCTCATCCCCTTCGACGTGATCCCGCGGATCATGTCGGGCAAGGAATGGGCGCTGCTGGAGAAGGGCCTGAAGCAGCGCGTCCGCGCGCTCAACATGTTCCTGCGCGACATCTATCACGGCCGCGACATCCTCCGCGCCGAGGTCGTGCCCGACGATCTGATCTTCCAGAACCCGGTCTTCCGCCCCGAGATGAACGGCCAGCAGGTGCCGCACGACGTCTACGTGCACATCGCCGGCATCGACATCGTCCGGGTCGACGCCGAAGACTTCATCGTGCTGGAGGACAATGCGCGCACGCCCTCGGGCGTGTCCTACATGCTGGAAAACCGCGAGATCATGATGCGGCTGTTTCCGGATCTGTTCGCCCGCCACCGGGTGGCGCCGGTCGAGCGCTATCCGGACGAGCTGCTCGCGGCCTTGCGTTCGGTCGCGCCGCAAGGCGCTTCGGGCGAGCCGACGGTCGCCCTGCTCACGCCGGGCGTCTACAACTCCGCCTATTACGAGCACTCGTTCCTTGCCGACAAGCTTGGCATCGAGCTGGTCGAGGGCCGCGACCTCATCATCAAGAACAACGAAGTGTTCATGCGGACGACCGAGGGGCTGAAACGGGTCGACGTGATTTATCGCCGCGTCGACGATGACTTCATCGACCCCCTCACCTTCCGCCCCGATTCCGTGCTCGGCGTGCCCGGGCTGATGTCGGCCTACGCGGCCGGCAACATCACCCTCGCCAATGCGGTCGGCACCGGCATCGCCGACGACAAGGCGATCTACTCCTACATGCCCGACATCGTGAAGTTCTATCTCGGCGAGGAGCCGATCCTGAAGAATGTGCCGACCTGGCGCTGCCGCGAGCCGAAGGACCTCGCCTATGTGCTGGACAATCTGAGCGAGCTCGTCGTCAAGGAAGTGCACGGCTCCGGCGGCTACGGCATGCTGATCGGCCCCGCCGCAACGAAAGCGACCATCGAAGCGTTCCGCGAGAAGCTCAAGCGCGAGCCGGAAGGCTTCATCGCGCAGCCGACGCTGGCGCTCTCGACCTGCCCGACTTGTACGGCCACCGGCCTTGCTCCGCGCCATGTCGACTTGCGGCCGTTCGTGCTGACCGGCAGCAAGAGCACCACGATCGTGCCGGGCGGGCTCACACGCGTCGCGCTGAAGGAAGGCTCCCTGGTGGTGAATTCGAGCCAGGGCGGCGGCACCAAAGACACCTGGATTTTGGACGAGTAGTCAGATGCTGTCGCGTACCGCCGAAAACCTCTACTGGCTCGCCCGCTACGTCGAACGGGCCGAATATCTTGCGCGCACCATCGATGCGACGCTGCGCGTCACCGCGCTTCCCGCCGCCTATATCGGCAAGACCAATGAATGGGACTCGGCGCTGCTGACCGCCGGCGTCGCCGCAAGCTTCTATCAGACCTATGAGGAAGCCAACGAGCACAACGTCGTCGAATACCTCTCGTTCTCGCCGAACAATCCGTCCTCGATCAGGAACTGCATCGAGGCGGCGCGGCTGAACTCGCGCTCGGTGCGCACCGCGCTCACCAGCGAGATGTGGGACACCATCAACTCGGCCTGGATCGAATTGCAGGAGGTCTGGAGCAAGGGCACCTCCACGCGCGAGGACCTCGCAAAATTCCTGCGCTTCGTGCAGGAGACTTCGCTGCGCTTCGACGGTTCGGCCTACCGGACCATGCTGCGCAACGACGCCTACTGGTTCTCGCGGATGGGCGTGCATCTGGAACGCGCCGACAACACCGCGCGCATTCTCGACGTGAAGTACCACGTGCTGTTGCCCGAGGAAGAGCATGTTGGTGGCCCGCTCGACTTCTATCAGTGGAGCTCGATCCTGCGCTCGGTCTCGGCGCTGACCGCCTATCACTGGGTCTATCGCGAGACGCTGAAGCCCTGGTTGATCGCGGACCTGCTCATCCTCAACGACACGCTGCCGCGTTCGCTGGCCAGCTGCTATGGCAATCTCGTGCGCAACCTCGACCAGATCGGCGTCGCCTATGGCCGCCAGGGCCCGGCCCAGCGCCACGCCCGCGGCATCCGCAACCGGCTGGAACACAGCAATATGAACGACATTTTCCAGCATGGCGTGCATGAATTCATTCAGGAATTCATCGCGGACAATTCCAGGCTGGGCGAAATCATCACGAAGCAGTATTTGATCTGATACACGCCGTCATTCCGGGATGGTCCGAAAGACCAGACCCGGAATCTCGAGATTCTCAGGTGCGCAATTGCGCACCATAGTTCGGTGCTGTGCACCGCCCCGGAATGACGCCAGAACAACGGTCCACCATGCGCCTGCGAATCCAGCACACCACGACCTATCGCTACGAACCGCCGGCGACCAGCGTGATCCAGATCCTGCGCATGACGCCGTGCAGCCATGACGGGCAGTATGTGGCGGAATGGCAGATCGACGTCTCGACCGACACCAAGCTCGACACCCATGAGGACGCCTTCGGCAACGTCACCCATGTGCTGTCCTGCGGGCCCGTCGGCGATATCAAGATCACGGCCGAGGGCCTGATCGAAACCCACGACACCGGCGGCGTGCTGCGCGGCGCCGACGAGCGCTTTCCGGCCGGCATGTTCCTGCGCACCACCGACCTCACCTCCGTCAATCCGGCCATGGCCGCAGTCGCGCGCCAGTTGCGCAGCGAGGCCGAGAGCGACACGCTCGGGTTCCTGCACACGCTGATGAGCGAGATCGGCGACCACATGACGTTCGACGAGGATCCGACCAACAGCGGCACGTCGGCGGCGGAAGCCTTCACGCTCAAGCGCGGGGTCTGCCAGGACTACGCGCATATCTTCATCGCCTGCGCGCGCACCGGCGGGGTGCCGGCGCGCTTCGTCTCCGGCCACTTTTTGCGCTCGGACGGCACGGTGCACCAGGATGCCGGCCATGCCTGGGCGGAGGCCTATGTCCCCGATCTCGGCTGGGTCGGCTTCGATCCCGCCAACAGCATCTGCGCCACCGACGCCCATGTCCGCGTCGCGATCGGGCTCGACTATCTCGGCGCAGCCCCCGTGCGCGGCACCCGCTATGGCGGAGGCGCGGAGACGCTGTCGGTGGCGGTCAAGGTCGAGCAGGCCGGCCGCGGCGGGCAATCGCAGTCGCAGCGGCAGAGCTAAATCCGGCGAGATCGCGTCGCGAGACATCTGCGGCGTAATCAAGCCGCTACGTTACAGCTGTAATCCACGACCGCCGCGCTGAAACCGCCCCGTAGCACCATCTATTCAACGTCTTTCGCGATCCGTTTCCGCAACAGAGGTTGAACAGATGCAGCTTCACGAAAAAAACAAAAGCCATTCGGCGCCCCTGCGCGATCCCCACCAAGACATGCTGGTGGGCATCCGGGAGCTCGCTCCCGAGATCAAGGCACGTGCCGCCGAGATAGAAGCTGCACGCCGCATCCCGCCCGACCTGGTGGAGCGGCTGAGGTCGATCGGTCTCTTTCGGATGTTCGTGCCGCACAGCCATGGCGGGCTGGAGCTGGAGTTTCCGGCGGGACTGGAGGTCATCAAGACATTGGCCCGTCTCGACGGCTCGATCGGCTGGATCGCGGCTGTCGCCGGGGTCAGCAGCCTCTTCGTCGCCGCGTCGCCCCCGGAATTGTACAAGCGCGTCTACCAGGACGGACCTGATACGGCGATCTGCGGCTCATCCCAGCCGGGTGGAAAGGCAGAGCGCGTGGCCGACGGCTACCGCGTCAAGGGCCGCTGGCCGTTCGCCAGCGGTTGCATGCATGCGGACTGGATCGGTGGAATCTGCTTTGTCACCGAAAATGGCAAACCGGTCCCCGGCCCGCAGGGCAAGCCACTGCTTCGCGCCGTTATGCTGCCGGCTCGCGACTGGGAGATCGAGGACACCTGGCACGTGGCGGGGCTCGAGGGCACCGGCAGCCATCACGTCACGCTGCGGGAGACGCTGGTTCCCGAGGCCAATTTCTTCGATCTCGATGCTGCCCCGCGCCAATCGGGTCCGCTCTATCGAGCATTGCGGCAATTGCTGCCGTTGGTGCACGGCGCATTTGTGGTAGGCATGGCCGAGAGCACCGTCGATGAACTGCTCGCGCTGGCCAATACCGGGAGGCAGCAATTGTATGCGGCTGTCCCGATGCGGTAGTCCGAGATATTCCAGTACGAACTCGGCCGGATCTCCGCCGAGCTCGGGGCCGCGCAGGCGTTTCACGAGGTCCAGGCTGCCAGTCACTGGCGTCACGCGCTGGCCGGAACGTTGAATGACGAAGACCTTGTCGTCGAAGGGACCCGATCGGCGACCTGGCTCGCCACGACCTGCGTCGGCATCGCCGACGCCTGCTTTAGCCTGGCCGGAAGCAGTGCGGTCTACGACAGCTCGCCGCTGCAGCGGCGCCTGCGTGACCTTCACGTCGCAGCACAGCACGCCCACGCGCAGCAGCGGCAATATGTCGATGTCGGCAAGCTGGCCTTGCGCCGCTCAACTGAACATGCCGGCTGACCGCATGGGGCGTGCTATGATCGCAGGGTCAGATCAGACCCTGCGAGGCCCCCCATGGCGACTGTGAAACTGCTTTCGGACGATGAACTGTCGAGCGAGGCGCGCGCCGTTTTCGACGACATCCGCAAGGTGCGGCAGTCGGATTTCGTCAACAATTTTTGGCGCGCGCTGGCGCATGATCCGAAGACGCTGCGGCGGACCTGGGAGAGCATCAAGGAGGTGATGGCGCCGGGGGCGCTCGATCCCAAGGTCAAGGAAATGCTCTATGTCGCGGTTTCGGTGGCGCATGGCTGCAGCTATTGCATCCATTCGCACACCGCCGGCGCACGAGCCAAAGGCATGACCGAGGCCGAATATGGCGAGCTGCTCGCCATCGTCGGCATGGCTGCGGAGACGAACCGGCTGGTCACGGCGCTCGGCGTTCCCGTCGACGAGGCGTTTCTCGTCGGCGCCGCCGACTGAGGTCAGCCGTCGCGCCCGGGAATGACGACCTCATCCCGGGAATTGGGGTTGGAGCGGCCCCCGAAATTGGCTAGTAATTCCGCGCAAACGCGTTCGGGGACTGGAAATGACCTATTGTTGCGGAATCCTGGTTCGGGACGGTTTGGTGATGATCGCCGATACCCGCACCAATGCCGGCCTCGACAACGTCTCGACCTTCCGCAAGCTGCACATCTTCTCCAAGCCCGGCGACCGCATCATGGCGATCGCCAGCGCCGGCAACCTCGCCATCAGCCAGTCGGTGCTGTCCACGCTGACCGAAGGCCTCGAGGACCCCAATACGGGCGAGATCGAGACGCTGATGAACGCGCCGACCATGTTCCAGGCCGCCCAGCGCATCGGCCGGGCGATCCGGGCGGTGCATGCGACCGAAGGGCCCGCGCTGAAATCCGAGGACGTCTCGTTCGACGTCTCCTTCCTGTTCGGCGGCCAGATCAAGGGCGCGCGCATGCGGCTGTTCATGGTCTACACCGCCGGCAACTTCATCGAGTGCACTACGGACACGCCCTACCTGCAGATCGGCGAGCACAAATACGGCAAGCCGGTGCTCGACCGCGCCATGCATTACGACGTCGAGCTCTACGAGGCGCTGAAGACCGGCCTGATCTCGATGGACTCGACCATGCGCTCCAACCTCGGCGTCGGCCTGCCGATCGACGTGCTGGTGGTGCGCGCCGACGCCTGCGATGCCGATCTCAACCACCGCATCGAGGCGGGCGAGCCCTATTTCCACGATCTGCGCTCGCGCTGGTCGGCAGCCTTGCGCGCCGCGCACCAGAACATTCCGCGCCCGCCCTACAAGAACGAAAAAGAACCCAAAACCTGACAGCTTAGAGAAAAGGCAGGAAACGATGAGTGAAGCAAAAAAGATCGCAGTGGTGACGGGCGCCGGCACCGGTGTCGGCCGCGCGGCCGCGCTGGCGCTGATGAACACCGGCTTCACCGTGGTGCTCGTGGGGCGCCGCATGGAGATGCTCGAGGAAACGGCGAAGCTCGGTCCCGCAGGAAAGAGCCTCTGCGTCACCGCCGACATGACCAAGCCGGACCAGATCGCCGCGCTGTTTGACAAGGTGAAGGCGACCTATGGCCGCCTCGACGTGCTGTTCAACAATGCCGGCATGGGCGCGCCGGCGGTGAACTTCGAGGATCTCAGCCTCGAGCAGTGGCAGGCGGTGGTGAACACCAACCTCACCGGCCCGTTCCTGTGCACCCAGCACGCCTTCCGCATCATGAAGGACCAGACCCCGCGCGGCGGCCGCATCATCAACAACGGCTCGATCTCGGCGCATGCGCCGCGGCCGTTCTCGGCGGCCTACACCTCGACCAAGCACGCCATCACGGGCCTCACCAAGGCGAGCAATCTCGACGGGCGCATGTACGACATCGCGGTCGGCCAGGTCGACATCGGCAATGCGGCAACCCCGATGACCGACCGCATGGTCAACGGCCCCGGCGTGCTCCAGCCCGACGGCACCACCAAGCACGAGCCGCGCATGGACGCCAAAGCGGTCGGCGATGCTGTCGCCTACATGGCCGGCCTGCCGCTGGACGCCAACGTGCTGACCATGACGGTCATGGCGACCAAGATGCCGTTCGTTGGACGGGGCTAAGACCGTTACTGGTTCTTGCCCAGGGCTTCTGACACCAAATGAAGCCCGCGATCCTTGGCCGCGATCAACCGTCGTTGAAATGCGGCCAAGGTCGCTTCTTTGCTGTCGGGCGCAAGTTCGCTGGCCAGGGCAGCGAAGTGGCTATCGGCCTCGTCGAACCGGCCGAGACGCCGCAGCATCTCGCCGGTCAGAAGCCGATCGTCGAGGCGCGCTTCTGCGCTCCTGGTTGTGTCGGCAACGTCCACTGCCAGCCGCGCCAGCAGTTCAGTCGCATAGCGAGTGTAGCGTTCGCCGGTCGTGCCTTCCGCCATCAGGCGCCGGACGAGATCCTGAGCATCCTTGGCGGACAGGCCAGGTCTGTTCACCCGGCTCCGTTCGCCAAGCTCGGTTCGTCCCGCCTCCCACGTCGCCTGCAGCAGCAGACTGGATACTTCCGCGTGAGATGAGCCGGTGTGCTCCATGATCCAGGATGCGCGGTAATAAGGCGTCTCACTCCGGATGCCCTGAAACTCCGGTGACAGAATCAAAGGCCGAAGCCTCTCCAGCTCGTCGTCCTCGTACTTCGCCTTGACGAAGACAAATCCGTTGGTCGGGCAACTCGCGAGCGGCCAGGGGCTTTCAATCGCACCGACCGGCATCCAATCGAGCTGCTTGCCAAAGGACGTGCCGGAGTTCTGCGCGCTGTAGGTGAATTTGACGCCGTCGTAGGGACAGGTCATTTCGACGATGCTTCTGGTCATTGCATGAGCAGCGAAAGCGCCGCCGGCCAGAACGAGCCACGCCAGAACTAGCAGCCTTGATCGCCTGCCCATCTCCCCCTCTATCCTACGTGGAGACCGATCCCTCGGACTACCATGCCGTCCGGAATACGCCGTTCGTGTGGCGCCGCTGAAACGGGCCTCGCTCCTGCCTGACTCAAAAAGTGAAAAACAACCCCATGCACAGTAGGCGTCAAGGGGCGCCAGCAGGCGGTCAGCCGTGGGGGTGACGTGAACTAAAGCCCCGCGCTGCCTCCACAATCGTCATTGCGAGCGCAGCGAAGCAATCCAGACTGCCTCCGCGGTGAGATTCTGGATTGCTTCGTCGCAAGGGCTCCTCGCAATGACGTGGAGAGAGCGGAGTCTACTCCAGGCTCTCCACCCGCCGCAGGGTCGGAAACAGCTTCATCCAGAGCAGCGCCACCGCGACCGTGCAGACGCCGCCGAACACTGCCGCCGGCATAGCGCCGAGCAGCGCGGCTGCCACTCCGCTCTCGAACTGGCCGAGCTGGTTGGAGGCGTTGATGAAGAGGAAATTCACCGCGCCGACGCGGCCGCGCATCTCGTCGGGCGTTGAGAGCTGCACCAGCGAGAAGCGGATCACGACGCTGATCGTGTCGGCGGCGCCGAGGATCGCGAGCGACAGCACCGACAGCCACATCCATGACGACAGCGCGAACACGATGGTCGCGATGCCGAACACGATCACGGCCTGGAACATGCGCAGGCCCACATGCCGCGAGATGGCGTGGCGCGCCAGCACCATGGTCATCAGCAGTGCGCCAACTGCCGGCGCGGCGCGCAACACGCCGAGCCCGATCGGGCCGGTCTGGAGGATATCGCGGGCATAGATCGGCAACAGCGCGGTGACGCCGCCGAACAGCACCGCGAACAGGTCGAGCGAGATGGTGCCGAGGATCGCCGGATTGCTCCGGATGAAGCGAACACCGGCGAAGATGTTGTCGGCGTCCGTGCCCTCCTTGGCGACCGCCTGCGGGCGCGGCCGGATGAAACCGGTCAGGATCATCCCGAGAATCCAGAACAGCAGCATCACGGCATAGGCAAGATGCGGCGCGACCGCGTAGGCAAAACCGCCGAGCGCGGGACCCGTGATGGTCGCGACCTGCCCCGCACCGCTCGCGACGGCCGTTGCCCGCTGGAGCGAGCCCTGCGGCGCGATCAGCGGCAGCAGCGCCGCGGTGGTCGGGCTTTCGAAGGCGCCGGCAATGCCGAGCACGAAGGTCGCGATGAAGATCTGCACTTCGCTGACTGCGCCGAGATAGGTGATGATTGCGAGATAGAGCGCGGTCGCGGCCTCCACGAGCTGGCAGAGCTGGACCACGCGCTTGCGCTCGAAGCGGTCGGCGGCGTGGCCGGCGACGAACACGAGCAGCGCGGTGGGCAGGAACTGCACGAGGCCGACCATGCCGAGGTCGAAGGCCGAGCCGGTGAGGTCGTAGATCTGCCAGCCGATCGCGACCGCCGCGATCTGGCTGGAAAAGCGCGACAGGCTGCGCGAGAGCAGGAAGAACAGGAAGGCGCGGTGGGAGAGGAGCACGCCGGCGCTGACCGGCGGATTTTCGGATATTGGCTGCTCTGGCATCGCCTTTTGGGTCACCCTCGGACCGCTCGCCCCCTTGACGTCGACATGCCCCCGCGTGACTGAGGCGGGCCGGCTTGTCAACAGCCGGGCGTTTCCCGCATGTCCCGGCATTGCGTTTGCAACGCACGCGCGGCCATAATCACAGAGGGTTTGGGGACATCATGCTGCGGCTGCAATCGGCACTCGGCATTTTCGCATTGCTGCTGATCGCGTGGGCGTTGGCAGAGAATCGCCGCGCGGTCTCGCTGCGCCAGGCGGCGATCGGCCTTGTCATGACCTTCGTCACCGCGGCCGTGCTCCTGAAGCTGCCGGCCGTCGCCCATGCCTTCGGCGCCATCAACGACGCGGTCGGCGCGATCTCGGCGGCCTCGCGCGCCGGCTCCTCCTTCGTGTTCGGCTATGTCGGCGGCGGTCCCCTGCCCTTCGACCTGAAGGTACCGGGCGCCGATTTCATCCTGGCGTTCCAGGCGCTGCCGATCGTGCTGGTGATGAGCGTGCTGACGACGCTGCTGTTCTATTGGCGGGTTCTGCCGCCGATCGTGCGCGGCATGGCCTGGCTGCTCGAACGCACGCTCGGCGTCGGCGGCGCGGTGGGCTTGTCGACCGCGGCCAACATCTTCCTCGGCATGGTCGAGGCGCCGCTGTTCGTGCGGCCGTATCTGGCACAGATGACACGCAGCGAATTGTTCCTGGTGATGACCGGCGGCATGGCCGGCATCGCCGGCACGGTGCTGGTGCTCTACGCCACGCTCCTTGCTCCCCTCATCCCCGACGCCGCCGCGCATTTCGTCATCGCCTCGGTGCTGGGCGCGCCGGCCGCGATCCTTGTGAGCCTGATCATGGTGCCGGAGACGTCGGACAAGCGCACCGGCGGCGCGCTGGAGGATCCCGAGATGGCGGTCTCCGGCACGATGGATGCGATCGTGAAGGGCACCGGCGCCGGGATTGAGCTGCTGATCAACATCATTGCGATGCTGCTGGTGCTGGTGGCGCTGGTCTACCTCGTCAACGCCATCCTCGGCCTGCTGCCGCACATCGGCGGCGCGGCGATCTCGTTGCAGCGCCTGCTGGGCCTTGTGATGGCGCCGGTGTGCTGGCTGATGGGATTGCCCTGGGATCAGGCGGTGACGGCCGGCAGCCTGATGGGCACCAAAACCGTGCTCAACGAACTGATCGCCTATGTCGACCTGTCGAAGCTCGCGCCGGAGGCGCTGGACGCACGCTCGCGCCTGATCATGCTCTACGCGATGTGCGGCTTCGCCAACTTCGCCAGCCTCGGCATCATGATCGGCGGCCTAGGGGTGATGGCGCCGGAGCGCCGCGAGGAGATCAACGCGCTCGGGCTGAAGTCGATCGTGTCGGGGACGCTGACGACGTGCTTGATGGGAGCGGTGGTGGGGGTGTTGGCGTAAGTCTCTCCACCGTCATTCCGGGGCGCGACGAAGTCGCGAGCCCGGAATCCATTTCGCCACGCGTGATGAGGTACGATGGATTCCGGGTTCGCGCCAAGAGGCGCGCCCCGGAATGTCGAGAGAAGGGTGCAGCGTCTCCGACGGAGCGCCCTACGCCTTCAGCTCCACCGTCTTGAACTCCGCCGGCAAAATCACCTCCAGCAGTTCCACGTCGTCCGAGTAATCCAGGATCATGTGCTTGATCTTCGGCGGCTGGGTCCAGGCGCTGCCCTCCTTCATCAGCGTCTCGCCCTCGCCTTCCATGTAGGTCTTCACCCAGCCCTTGAGCACGTAGACCATCTGGAATTCGACGTCGTGGAAGTGAAGCTTCGAGACTTCTGCGGGATTGCAGGGGCCCTGCAGCCGGATCACGTGCGCTTGCGCGAGGCCGTGGCTTGCTTCGGCGATACCGAGGTCGCGGTACTTCGCGTAGGCGCGCAGGCCATCGGCCTTGAAGTCTTCCTCGCGGTGATGACTGATCGCGATGCGCTGCTTCGGACGTACGGGCTTCTTCGGAGAGGCTGTGCGCGCCTTCGCCTTGACCGCCTTGCGTGCCGAGGATCGCGCCGCGGCCTTGGTGCCGCTCCGCTTTTTCGCCGCGGCCTTCGTTGCGGGTCTTGATGCCTTTTGCTTGGCCATTGTCTGCCTCCCTGATCTGAGCCGCGCCCGCCGGATGGGTGCAACCGGACGGCAGATTAGCCAGTCCTGGACGAGGCAGCAATTGCAGGGCTTGGATCAGCAGCGCGATAATGGGATCGTTCGTAGCTTGTCCGAAGCTGTCGTCGCGAACGGCCGTCGTCTCGTATTCGTTCCCTCGCCGATTTAATCTCGCCGGGAGATTCTGGGGGATTGATTCATGAGCAACAGCGTAGGTCAGCGTGCATTTCAAAATGCCCGGCTTCAGAAGCGGCAGAAAGCCGATGTGCTGCCGTTGCTCGGGCAGGCCCTCCAGCTGCACAAGCAAGGGCTTCTCGCCCAGGCCCAGGCTGCCTACCGCCAGGTTCTGCAGCTGGCGCCCGACCAATTCATCGCGCTGCATATGCTCGGTAGCTTGGAGTCAGATACCAAAAACTATCAGCAGGCCGAAATTCTGCTGAGCCGGGCGGTTGCAGTGGATCCGCGATCTGCCGATGCTCACATGAGCCGAGGCGTCGCGCTGAACGGGCTACGACGTCACGGTGAGGCCTGTGAGAGCTATCGAAGGGCCCTCGCCTTGCGCCCCAACTTCGCCGTAGCCCTGTCCAATCTCGGTAACGCGAGCGTGACCCTCGATCTTCAGGAAGCGCTCGCATGCTTCGACAAGGCTCGCAATCGACGGAAACCTTGCCGAAGCCCACAACGGCCGGGGCTGGGTGCTCTGCCGTCTGCGCAATTATGACGAGGCCATCGCCAGCTTGAACCGCGCGCTAGCGATCAAGCCCGCCTATGCCTCGGCGCTGGCGAACCGCGCCCTCGCTTTGCAGGAGCTTCTGCGGATTGACGAAGCCATGGCGGATTGCAATCAGGCAATCGCCGTGGAGCCCAACGATATGAACGGGTGGCTCGGGCGCGCCAGTGTCTGGCTCCAGGTCCAGCACATGGCCGAAGCACTGCACGATAGCGAGAAAGCGATCGCTGTCGATCCCGATGCTGTTCAAGCTCACCTGGTACGGGGCATTTGTCTTGCCGCACTTGGGCGGGTCGACGAAGCCCTGGCCAGTTACGACAGAGCCCTTGAAATCGAGCCTGACTTCCCGAGCGCGATCTCCAACAAGATATTCACGCTCGATTTCGCGGCGGATGCCAGCGTCGAGCAGCATCAGCGAGCGCGGCAAGTCTGGTGGGAGCGGATCGGCGCGAAGTTCGCCTCAGAAGCGGCGAGACCGCACGACAACAGCCGCGATCCGGATCGCCCCCTGGTGCTCGGCTATGTCTCGTCGGATTTCAACGCGCATTCGGCCGCGTTCATATTCAAGCCGGTCCTGCAATACCGTGACCGGGCACAATTCGAGATCGTATGCTACTCTTGTTCGTCGAAAGTGGATGCGGCGACCGACGAATTTCAAAAGATCGCCGATCGCTGGCGCGACGCCTCGCAATGGAGCGACGATCGCCTCGCCGCCGAGATCCGCGCCGATGGCGTCGATATCCTGATCGATCTATCCGGCCACACCAAAGGAAACCGCCTCGGCGTGTTTGCGCGCAAGCCGGCGCCGATCCAGGCCCATGGCTGGGGTCACGGCACCGGCACCGGGCTGCCGACGATCGATTATCTGTTCTCCGACCCGGTCGCGATTCCTGCCGCGGTCCGGCATCTGTTTGCGGAAACCGTTGTCGACCTGCCGTGCTTTGTGACGCTGGAGCCGCTGCCGATCGAGCTTGCGCGGGCGTCAACGCCGGCGATCTCGAACGGCTTCGTCACATTCGGTGTCTTCAACCGCATCAGCAAGATTTCGGACCAGGCCGCGCAGGCCTGGTCCCGGATTCTCGAGCGGGTGCCGGGGTCACGACTGCTGATCAAGGATGTTGCGCTGGACGATCAACTGGTCCGCGACAATCTGCTGGCGAGGCTTGCAACTTGCGGAGTGCCGGCCGAACGCGTCGATCTGCTCGGAACCACCTTGCGAGTCGATCATCTGGCATCGTTCAATCGCGTCGATATTGCCCTCGACCCGTTCCCGCAGAATGGCGGCGTCAGCACGTTGGAAGCCTTGCAGATGGGCGTGCCCGTGGTGGCGAAGCTCGGGAACAGTCTGCCCAGCCGTGCCGCCGGCTCCATCCTCACCGCGCTTGGCCTGCCGGACTGGGTTACGGACAGCGAGGAGGCATATGTCGACATCGCGGTGAGCCGCGCGACTGAGATCGACGACCTCGACAAATTGCGCCGCGAGTTGCCCGGACAGGTCAGGGCTGCGCCCGCCTGCAACCCGGTCGCCTACGCGCAAGCGGCGGACGAGGCCTATCGCGCGATGTGGAAGCGCTATTGCAGCAGCGACGCCTGATCGCTGCGTCAATGCAGCCTGAACACGCCGTCCACCGCACGTAGCTCGGCCGGCTTGATCAGCTTGGAATGCGCGACGGTGACCGAATAGAGGGGACCGTCGAGCTTTTGCTGCCAGAACGCCAGGAAATCGGTCAGCGCCGGGAATTTCGGGAAGAGATCGTAGTTCTGCCAGACATAGGTCTGAAGCAGCGAAGGATGATCCGGCATCCGATAGAGAATTTCAGCCGTCGTCAGCCCGTAACCCAGCACCTGTTTCCGGAAGTCGTCGGAAACAACCCCAACCCGCGAGACCATGCCAACCTCCTTTGCAGGAGCGCATTCAGGGGTGGCTTGATCCGGTACGCTGCTTACGAGCCACCCGGTGGAGATGCGCTCACATGAGAGAAATGTGACGCAAACTGATAATCCATCTCAAGCCCAAAAGTTTAACAAGCTGTTGAAATTCAATGCGTTAGCAGCAGAGACGGCTCCGTGCTAATACGGTCCGGCGGACGGTTAACGATGGGAAAGAGATTCTGGCAGCCGGGCCTTCCGAGTGCTTATTTTTCTGCTAGAAGCCCTTGCCCCCGCAAAATTCCTGTCCTATTTCAGCCTCACCCGTGCTAGCACTCGCGGGCACAGACTGCTAACAATCTGAAATCATCAACCCGAGCAATTGCTTAGGAGGACTGCATGAAATTCCGTCCGCTTCACGACCGCGTCGTGGTCAAGCGCATCGACGCAGAAGAGAAGACCGCTGGCGGCATCATCATTCCCGACACTGCCAAGGAAAAGCCCTCCCAGGGCGAAGTCGTCGCCGTCGGCCCCGGTGGCCGCGACGAAGCCGGCAAGCTGATCCCGATCGACCTGAAGGTCGGCGACCGCGTGCTGTTCGGCAAGTGGTCCGGCACCGAGGTCAAGATCGACAGCGTCGATCTCTTGATCATGAAGGAAAGCGACATCATGGGCGTCCTCGACGTCCCCGCTTCCAAGAAGAAGGCGGCCTAAGAGCCCCCTCTCGCCCCCAGCCAACCTCAAGGAAAAATCCAGATGGCAGCTAAAGAAGTCAAATTCTCGGTTGATGCGCGCGACAAGATGCTGCGCGGCGTCGACATTCTCGCCAACGCGGTGAAGGTCACGCTCGGTCCGAAGGGCCGCAACGTCGTGCTCGACAAGTCGTTCGGCGCTCCCCGCATCACCAAGGACGGCGTCACCGTCGCCAAGGAGATCGAGCTCGAGGACAAGTTCGAGAACATGGGCGCGCAGATGGTGCGCGAAGTCGCCTCCAAGTCCGCTGATGCGGCCGGCGACGGCACCACCACCGCGACCGTGCTCGCCCAGGCGATCGTGCGCGAAGGCGCCAAGTCGGTTGCCGCCGGCATGAACCCGATGGACCTCAAGCGCGGTATCGACCTCGCGGTCGAAGCCGTCGTTGCGGACCTCGTCAAAAACTCCAAGAAGGTCACCTCGAACGACGAGATCGCCCAGGTCGGCACCATCTCGGCCAACGGCGACGCGGAGATCGGCAAGTTCCTGGCCGACGCCATGAAGAAGGTCGGCAACGAGGGTGTCATCACCGTCGAGGAAGCCAAGTCGCTCGAGACCGAGCTCGACGTCGTCGAGGGTATGCAGTTCGACCGCGGCTACATCTCGCCCTACTTCGTCACCAACGCCGACAAGATGCGCGTTGAGATGGACGACGCCTACATCCTCATCAACGAGAAGAAGCTCTCCTCGCTGAACGAGCTGCTGCCGCTGCTCGAGGCCGTGGTGCAGACCGGCAAGCCGCTGGTCATCGTCGCCGAGGACGTCGAGGGTGAAGCCCTCGCGACCCTGGTCGTGAACCGTCTGCGCGGTGGTCTGAAGGTCGCGGCCGTCAAGGCTCCGGGCTTCGGCGATCGCCGCAAGGCCATGCTGCAGGACATCGCGATCCTGACCGGCGGCCAGGCGATCTCGGAAGATCTCGGCATCAAGCTCGAGAACGTCACGCTCAACATGCTCGGTCGCGCCAAGAAGGTGATGATCGACAAGGAGAACACCACGATCGTCAACGGCGCCGGCAAGAAGGCCGACATCGAGGCGCGCGTGTCCCAGATCAAGGCGCAGATCGAGGAAACCACCTCGGACTACGACCGTGAGAAGCTCCAGGAGCGTCTCGCCAAGCTCGCTGGCGGCGTCGCGGTGATCCGCGTCGGCGGCGCGACCGAGGTCGAGGTGAAGGAGCGCAAGGATCGCGTTGATGACGCGATGCATGCGACCCGCGCGGCTGTGGAAGAAGGCATCGTCCCGGGCGGCGGCGTCGCTCTGCTCCGTGCTTCCGAGCAGCTCAAGGGCTTGCGCACCAAGAACGACGACCAGAAGACCGGCGTCGAGATCGTGCGCAAGGCGCTGTCGGCTCCCGCTCGCCAGATCGCGATCAACGCCGGTGAAGACGGCTCGGTGATCGTCGGCAAGATCCTGGAGAACAAGACGTACGCCTACGGCTTCGACTCCCAGACCGGCGAGTACGTCAACCTGGTCACCAAGGGCATTATCGACCCGACCAAGGTGGTCCGCACCGCGATCCAGAACGCAGCCTCGGTTGCGGCCCTGCTGATCACCACGGAAGCCATGGTCGCCGAGCTGCCCAAGAAGGGCGGCGCCGGCCCCGCGATGCCTCCGGGCGGCGGCATGGGCGGCATGGACTTCTAAGCGACGAAGTCGTCCCGGACGCGGTGCAGCGCGAAGCGATGCACCGCAGATCCGGGATCTCGCTCTACAAATACGAAGCCCCGGCAGCGATGCCGGGGTTTTTGTTTGTGGCGCAACTCTCCCCACCTCGTCATTCCGGGGCGCGCGAAGCGCGAGCCCGGAATCCATAACCACGAACCTTAGTTGGCTATCCCGGAATAGAGATCATCCCAACTCGGGTTATGCTCCTCGATCAAGCGCGTCTTCCAATCCCGACGCCACTTCTTGAGCTCCTTCTCGCGTGCGATGGCGCTCGCGGGTTCGTCGTAGATCTCGAACAAGACGAGCTTGTCGACGCCATACTTCGTCGTGAAGCCGGGGACGGCTTTGCTCCTGTGCTCGTAGACACGGCGCACGAGATCATTGGTCACGCCAATGTAGAGCGCGCCGTGCTTCCTGCTCGCGAGGATGTAGACGTAGTAGGCCATTCCATCCGCCTGGGGTTATGGATTCCGGGATCGTCGCTTCGCGACGCCCCGGAATGACAGCACCTCACCACACCTTCCCCATCCGCTCGCCTCGCAAGCGGCCGTCGGCGTCGAGCGACCAGAATATCCGCGTCACCTTGCCGACGAGATGGTCCATCGGGACGAAGCCCATCGCCGACATCATGCGGCTGTCGGTGGAGTTGTCTCTGTTATCGCCGAGCGCGAAGAAATGGCCCGGCGGCACCGTGTAGACGCTGGTGTTGTCGAGGTAGCCATTGTCGACGCAATCGTAGGTCACATAGCTCGCGCCGTTCGGCAGCGTCTCGCGCCAGCGCTTGATCTTCGTGCCGTCGTCGGTCCCGCAGACGGCCCCGCCCGCCACGCTCGCCAGCGCGACGCGGGTCACCGGCCTGTCGTTGAGGACGAGTTGCCCACCGCGCATCTGGACCCGGTCGCCCGGCAGCGCCACCACACGCTTGACGTAGTCCACCGAGGCGTCCTTCGCCGTGCGAAACACGACGACGTCGCCGTAGCCGGGATCGGCGGCAAAGAAACGGCCCGAGATCCAGGATGGCGCATAGGGAAACGAATAGCGGTCGTAGCCGTAGGCCGATTTTGCGGCGAAGACGTAGTCGCCGACCATCAGCGTCGGCGCCATCGAATTGGAGGGGATGTTGAACGGCTGGTACAGGAAGAAGCGAAACAGGAACGGCGGCGACCACAGCACCGGAATCAACAGGACCAGGATGACGATCGCCTTCCATTCCCGCGATTGCGCCGAGGGGCGGATCGTTTGCTCAAGAGTGGTCATGGGCCTGCCCTGATCAAGACCGTGATCGTCATCGTGAGATTACGCAACCCTTGCGGGCGCGCAATCCCCTCGCAGGATTTTGGTCGCACGGGCCCGCTTGCGCGTTCACCGCGACAGAGGACAACGCAGATGTGAGGGGCCGCCCGTGGGCGGCCCCTCTGCTTCACGCGCTCTCGGGCGCCTTCAGGCGCACGAGCCGGGTCAGGAGGGCATCGAGGCCCTCGCCGTTGCCGGCATGGAGGTCGATGCGGCCGACCTTCTCGACCAGCCGCTCCAGCGACTCCAGCTCCTTGAGCCGCAGCAGCAGGGGGTTCTCCTCCATCAGGCGGGCGGTGTTCAGGAGCGAACGCGTTGCCGCGGTCTCCTCCTGCCGGCGGATCAGGTTCGCCTTCGCGACCCGCTCCGCCTCCACCACCTTGTTCACCAGCTCCCGGATCTCGCCGGGCAGGATCACGTCCTTGACGCCGAGCTCGGTCACCTCGACGCCAGACTCCGCGATGCGTGCACGCACATAGTCGCGCAGCTCCGCATCCAGCGCCGCCTTCGCAGACAGCACCTCGTCCAGCGTCCGGCCGGCGACCGCCTCGCGGATCGCGAACTGCACCAGGCGGTACAGCCACGCATCCACGTCGGGAACGGTCGCAACCGTGCGCTCGGGATCGACGATCCGGCGGAACGCCGTCAGCGTCACCCGCAGCGCGATGCGATCCTTGGTCAGCATCTCCTGCGCGGTGATCTCGACCGCCTGGGGCCGCAGGTCGAGGCGCTTCACCTCGATCTTGCGGCCGACGGTCCAGAAGGCGTGCCGGCCGGGCGCAAGCCGCTCCACGAGCCGGCCCTCGACGTAGAGCAGGCCCGCCTCGTGGTTCTCGACCACCGCTTCCATCACGACGGTCGAGCGGTTGCGCTCGATCATGGTCAGGTGCCGCGCGCTAACCTTGGGATCGGCGGACACATCGATGCGCTCGACATCGATGCGGGTCGCGACCTTCCAGTAGACACGCACCTGCCAGGGCGTCATCAGATGCACGGGCCGGCCGTCGAGGCTGACGATGGCGATCTCGTCCGCCTTGGTCTCGACCGCCTCGAACAGCTCGGCGGCGAGATCAGGCCGCGCGGCCTTCAGCACCGCGTAGCGATCCGCAGAGAATTCGCTGCGAACCACGTCGAGCACCTCGGCCTTCAGCTCGTGCAGGGGATCGAACAGCCGGTGCTTGCCGGGCGCGAGCACGCGCACGAGCTGCCCGTTGCGCGTCAGCAACGCACGCTCGCCATCCTTCACCGTCACGTTCAGCATCAGCAAATGCCAGGTCATGGCACGCCTCCTTCATGTTGCCTCCGGCCGAAGGCGGCCGGACAGCGGGCTTCGTCAGCAAAGGACGTGAGGACGCGGACGACGCTTCCCGGGAAATCGGCGGGCCTGGGCTTAAGCTTGCGTGACGGCGGGCGCACGCGCGCGATCGCTCGACGCGTGTCGAGCGGTCATGCGGAGCCACCCGGCATCGGCGCAAGCGGTATCTACCCGCGGCGCAAAGCCGGTCTCACAGTGTCTAGGTTCGGACGGAAAGCCTTTCGGCAAAACGGCCGGACTGCGACTGAAGCGCGCGTCCGGTCCTCGTCAGAGGTGTCAGTTTTTCAGGCTGACCCGGAGCGATGGAGCGGGAATCGAACCCGCGACAAGATGATTAACAGTCATCTGCTCTAACCAACTGAGCTATCCTTTGTGCAAGAGACCGGAATCGAACCGATGCCTTCGGGCGTTCAGCCCAACGCTCTCCATGAGCTACGTCCTGCGTTTCTCCTTCATTCGGCGGAACACGAAACCGGAGACCGGCCCGCGCCAGTCGGGATCTCAGAGAGCCCGAACCCATGGCCTAGCGAAGGAGCGGGCTAATAGACGAGGCAGGTTCGGGTTGCAAGGGGGTGGTTAAAGATTTTTCCATTCGTCATTCCGGGGCGCGGCGAAGCCGCGAGCCCGGAATCCATAACCACAAGCCCTAACTGGAGATGCCGCTGTAGAGATCATCCCAATTCGGATTCTGTTCATCGATCAATCGCGTCTTCCAATCCCGCCGCCATTTCTTGAGCTCTTTCTCGCGAGCGATTGCGCTTACCGGGTCATCGAAAATCTCAAACAGAACCAGCTTGTCGACCCCGTATCGCTTCGTGAATCCCGGGACGACCTTGGTCTTGTGCTCGTGGACGCGTCGCACAAGGTCACTCGTTACGCCAATGTACAGCGTGCCGTATTTCTTACTTGCCAGGATGTAGACGTAGTACGCCATTCCATCTGCCTGTGGTTATGGATTCCGGGCTCGGCGCTTCGCGCCGCCCCGGAATGACGACCGGATGTTAGGGGCAGGCGAAGATAGTTTCAACCAACGGATGTGCAGCCACATTTTGCCATCGCGAGATCGAAGCGTGACGTCAACTGCGCGACATCTCCTGGAAACACGCTCTCACCCAGTCGATCGTCACGCGCGTTGCGGCGTCGCGCTTGAGGTGGTTTTGCACGAGCAGCCAGACGTCGCGCCGCTTCGGCAGCAGCGTGGCGCGCAGGCGGCGATCGCCGAGCAGGTCCGTGCAAACATGCTCCGGCAACACGCCGGCGGCCTGATGCGCGCGGATCAGGTTACGGATGACGCGAACGTTGTCGGTGACGCAGCGCGCGCGGGCTTGCTTCATTCGCAGGAATTGCATCTCGGGAATGGCACCGAGCTCGTCCGGATAGGCGCACAGCATCGGCTCGCCCTCGGTCGTAACAGGCTCGAAATAATAGAGCTTGACGTCGCCGAGCCTGGAGATCGCGAAGTCACCCTTGTCGGGTTTGCGCAGCCGGATGGCGAGATCGGCCTCCCAGCGCGAGAACTTGACGTTCTCGCTCGAGGTAAGGAATTGCAGCGTCAGGCCGGGATTGGCGCGCAGGAAGTCGCTCGCGCGCGGCGACAGCACCTCCTCGGCGACCGTGTTGGTGGAGGCGATGCGCAGGCGTCCCACCGGACCTGCCAGGCTCTCGCCGACGCGACCGATCTCGGCGGCATGTGCGGCCATCGCCTCGACATGCGCCAGCACCGCCTCGCAACTCCGCGTCGGCCTGCGGACGCCGTCGGCGGCCTCGAACAGGCGCAAACCGAGCGCACGCTCGATGCGCGACAGCCTGCGCCCGACCGTCGTCTCGTCGATGCGCAGCCGCGCGCTGGCGCCCGCGTAGGTGCCTTCGTCCCTGACGGCAGCGATGATGCGCAGATCGTCCCAGTTCATTGTTTGAGGTTATACCGGCCGGGCGCAGCCTGCAATATTGCAGCCACCCGCTGCAATATCCCTGCATATCGGCAGGCACTCCCGGGGCTATGTTCGCAGCGCCTTTTGCCCCGGAGATTTCCAAGACCATGACGACCGCAAAGACCCTGCTGCAGCTCGCCGGTGCCGATCTCAACCCGCCGCGTCTTGGCGACGCCGCGCTGGTGCTGATCGATATCCGAACGAATATCTCGCAGGCCCTCTCGCGTTGCCCGACGCCCGCGCTGCGATCGCGCGGGCGGCTGCGCTCCTGGCGCGGGCACGCGAGAGCGGAGCCGCGATCATCCATATTGCCCATCGCGGCAAGGCCGGCAGCCTGTTCGATCGCGGCACCGAGCGCGGCGCCATCGTCGCCGAGCTAAGCCCCCGTGCCGGCGAGCTGGTGATCGAGAAGGAGTTGTCGAATGCGTTTGCCGGCACGGATTTGCAGGCGCGCCTTGCCGCAACCGACAGGAAGAACATCGTACTGGCCGGCTTCATGACGCATATGTGCGTCAGCTCCACGGCGCGCGCCGCGCTCGACCTCGGCTTTCGTACGACCATCGACGCCGACGCCTGCGCCACGCGCGACCTGCCCGACGGCCGCGGCGGCACGCTGGACGCCCGGACCATCCACGAGGTTGCACTCGCCGAGCTATCCGACCGTTTCGCGATCATCGCGCGCGGCGACGCGCTGAAATAACGGAGCAACGCGATGCTGCAACTCTATTTCTCGCCGATGGCCTGCTCGCTCGCGAGCCGCATCGCGCTGATGGAAGCCGGCCTCGATGCGCACTATCGTCAGGTGCATCTCTTGACGAAGAAGGTCGTGCACGACGACAGCGACTTCCACCTCGCCGAAGGGCGCGGTGCCGGTCCTGGTCCTGGAGAACGGCGAACGGCTGACCGAGAGCGCGGCGGTGCTGCAATACATCGCCGATCCGAAGCCGGAGACGGGGCTCGCGCCGCGGTTCGCCGATCCCGATCGCTATCGCCTCCAGGAATGGCTGAGCTTCATCGACGCCGAGATCCACAAGGCGTTCCTGTTTCCGACCTTCTGGTACAAGGACGACGGCTCGCTCGCCAAGCCGCGTGCACGCATCGCGCAGACATTGTCGGTACCTGCCGCGCACCTTGCGGGCCGCGAATTCCTCGTCGGTCACAGCTTCACCGTCGCGGATGCCCACCTCACCTGGGCCTTGCTGCTGCTTCGTCCCGCAGGGGTCGACATCGCGCAATGGCCATCCCTGTCGGCCTATCTCGAACGCATGCAGGCGCGGCCCGCCGTGAGGGAGGCGATCGCAACCGAGATGGCGCTGCGCAAGACCGTGGCGGCGAACCCGGCGTGACAGGATGTCACGGCCGGCAAAATTGACGGTTCCATAGCGAGGCCATTGATGCCGGCGCGACATGCGCTAATCTGGAGGGATATTTTTCGATATTTCCCTGGAAGGCATTCATGCGTGCTCCTTCTGGAATTTTGCCTCGATTTTTCCTGGCCCTCCTCGCCTGCTGGCTGTGCCTGGGTCCCGCATCGGCGGAAACGCGGGTCGCCCTGGTGATCGGCAACGGCGCCTATGCCTCGACGGCGCAGCTTCCCAACCCGCCGCACGATGCCGAAGACGTAGCAAGCTCGCTCAGGCGCAGCGGTTTCGAGGTGCTGGAGGGTATCGACCTGCGCCAGGCCGACATGCAGGACCTGACCATCCGCTTCGCGCGCGCGGCGAGCCGGGCCGACGTCGCCATGTTCTACTACAGCGGCCATGCGATGCAGTACAACGGCGTGAACTACCTGATGCCTGTTGACGCCGTGCTGACCGACGAAGCCGACCTGAAACGCTTCGTGCGGGTCGACGACATCGTGAACGACCTGCAACAGGCCAAGAACCTGCGCATCCTGGTGCTCGATTCCTGCCGCGACAATCCGCTGGCGGAAAGCCTCAAGCGCTCCGCGACTCGCGCCGCCTCGCTCGGACGCGGTCTGTCGAAGGTCGAAGCGCCGCGCGGCACGATCGTGTCGTTCTCGACGCAATCAGGGCAGGTCGCCGCCGATGGCACCGGTCGCAACAGCCCCTACACGACGGCGTTCCTGAAGCACATCGAGGAGCCGCAGGAGATCGGCGACGTATTTCGCGACATCAGCAGCGACGTCTATGACGCCAGCGGCAAGACCCAGCTGCCGGAGCTGTCGCTCTCGATCATCGGCAAGTTCTACCTGAACGGGCCGGTGGCGGTCACGGTCGCGCCGGCGGCCCCGCAAGCCGCGCCGCGGCTCGATCCCTGCGCCGCCGCGGAGGCCCATTGGAAGGCTGCGGATGGCATCGGTACGCTGGGTGCCTACGAAGACCATCTCGCCCGATTTCCGAATTGCATCTTCGCAACCCTCGCCAAGGCGCGAATTGAAGGCCTGAAACAGAAGACGGCGCTTGCGCCGGCGGCCGGCAACGCCCGAACCGGCGGCAGCAAGGACTTCGACGGCAACTGGGACGTGACGTTGAACTGCCAGGCGACCGGCAAGGCGCAGGGCTTCACCAGGCCTCTGTCCGCCACCGTTGCGAACGGCGTGTTCCACGCCGAGGCTCAGAGCCTGAACGGCGTCAACCGGCTGGAGATCGATGGTCAGATCCCGCCGGACGGCAAGACGACATTGAGCGCGCGCGGCACGACAGGGGCGAGCACTTACACCCTCAATAACCTGCCGCCCGGCTCGCCCTACGCCTTTACGGTCGATGCGCAGTTCGAACGCACCCGCGGCAGCGGCAAGCGCAACGAGGCGCGTGCCTGCAACCTGGTTTTCGTCAAACGCTGATCGTGCGATATCGCGCAGTGCAGGCGAAGGCGATCGGCCTCGATCCCGCAGCGGACTGACACCTCACGACAGGAAGAAGATCATGACGTCGCATGACAGGGCGAAGGTTTTGGCAGGAAAGACTGCGCTGGTGACCGGGGCGGGGCGCGGGCTCGGTCGCGCCTTTGCGGAGAAGCTTGCCGCGCTCGGCGCCGACGTCGCCATCCACGGCATGCGCGAGAACGGGCCGGCGGAATATGGCGAGGGTACCACCCTCACCGCGGTCGCCGCGGAGATCGGCCGGCAATTCGGTGTCCGCACCCGGCGCGTGCTCGGCGATCTCACCAAGGGTGAGGACATCGCGCGTGTGATAGCCGAGACAGAAGACGCGCTCGGACCGATCGACATCCTGGTGCACAACGCCGGCGGCGACATCGCAGCCGCCGGCGGCAAGCCGGATCCGAACGACGCGGTGAATATCAAGGAGGCCGATGTGCGCGCGGTGCTGGAGCGCAATCTGCTCTCGACCATCCTGACCTGCCAGGCGGTCGCGCGCGGCATGATGGAGCGGCGCCGCGGCCGCATCGTCACGCTTGGCTCGGTCGCCGCCTTCAAGGGGCGCACCAACGGTGCGATCTATGCGGTGTCGAAGGCCGGCGTGACCCACTACACGCGATGCCTGGCCGACCAGCTCCGCCCCTACGACATCGCCGTCAACTGCATCGCACCGGGCGATACCCGCACCGGCCGCTTCCTCGGCACGCGCGCGGTGGACCCTGACCGGATGGTCGAGACCGGCACGCTCGACCGCATCGCGACCGTTGACGAGGTCGCGCGCGTCGTCGAATTCTTCGCCGGTCCCATGGGCGCGTTCGTCTCCGGCCAGGTCCTCAGGATCGACGGCGGCGGACAGTGCTGGCCGGGCTGAAGCGCGTCCACAACGCAGGACAAAGAAAAGGGCCGCTGCAAGCGGCCCTTTTCTCATCGGGAATGAACCGGGATCAATCGACCCGCGCCAGCACCGCGAGCTTGCGGATGCCCTTGTTGCGGTAGGCGTCGAGGAACGCGTAGTAGTCCTTGAACGACACGCAGCCGTTGGAGTCGCCGTTCGGCCCGAGCATGAAGGTGTGCGCGAGCAGGCCGTCGCGGCCGTAGATCGCGCTCTCGCCGCCGATCGGGGTCAGGCGCAGCGCCGGCACGCCGTGGAACAGCGCCTCGCGCGGCTTCAGCGTGTAGATGTGCGGCGGGGTCACGCCGCGCATGCGGACGCGCGAGGAACGGGGATCGTCGAGATTGGAGCCGAGGCCGGAATGCGCCTCGAGCTTGGTGCCGTCGGGCAGATAAACCGTCTTGGCGGTGATGTCGTAGACCGCGGTGTCGCGCTCATAGGGCGCCGAACCGCCGAGCATGGGGTTCTGCTCCCTCGGCGCGATGGACGCGGTCACGCTGGCATCGGCCGAGGCATAGGCGAGCAGTCCGCCGGAGGACTCGCGCTTGCCCCACAGCTTCTCGACCATCGACTGGCGCGGCCCGGTGATCGACATCACCGCGGCCTTGGCGCGATCGGCAAAGGATTTTGGCTTCGCTTCGGGCGCCGGCACGATCTCGGCCGGATCGGCCGAAGCCAGTTGCATCTGCGCATCCGGAGCGCGCTTGGCCTTGGCGGCATCGGCGATCTTTTCAGTGGCCTTGTCAGTGGCCTTGGCCGGGGCGGACGGCTTCAGCGCTTCGGCGACCTTCGCGATCACGCCCGGCTTCGCGGTGTCGGCGACCTTCGTCGCGGGAGCCTGAGCTACGGCACTCGCCGCATTGGATTCCACCCCTTGCGTCGCGGCCGCGGCAAAGCGCTCGTTGAACATCTCGCGCGAGATCGGCGCGGCGACCTGCAAGCGGTCCGGCAGGAGAGCGAAGGCTTCCTTGATGGCATCGCCCGCCTCGCGCAGCGCGACCTTCGGCGCGCGCTTGATCACGGGCTCGTCGTAACCGGCGCTGCCGACGGACGGGTAGACGCTGGCGGCGAAGATGTTGCTGTAGACGGTCCAGCCGGCGCCAAGCACGACGCAGCCGATCAAAGCGGCGCCAAGCACGTTTTTGGTGGTCATTTTCCGGGAAGGCTTCCGATGTGGATTCTTGCCAGGATTCTTGGACTTCCGTGCCGCGTTACTCTGCGCAGCGATACTCGTACTCATTCGCCTTGCGTCCAGGACGGTGTCACTCAGTCCCCCTTCGAAGTGCCGCTGCTGGTCAGGTTCCGGGAACAGCATCTCGCAGAGGGTCGGAGCGTCATTAAGGCGACTTTTAGTTAAATGCGGATTAAGTTCGGGCAGATATGGGGCAACTCGTTAGTGCCGTCCCATTTCGAGAAAAAAGCCCGCAGAACTACGGACTTAGACGCGTCTGTTAACTATAATTCTCGGCTGGATCGGTGCGGTCAGCGGACGTCTTTGACGGCCTCTCTAGCCTGTCTTATTCGTAAGAGGCGCCCGAGAGGCTGGCGAGCGTGGTGTAAAGCGCTGATACGGCGTAGGATTCGGTTGTGAAGCCAACCCCATCACCTCCAACCGCGAACGCCACGCCCGCCATGACCGACGATACGATTCCGCCCTTCTCGTTTCCAGCCATTCACGCCAAGAAAGTCACAGCTGCCTTCGATGGTGGGCGCCTAACCTCGAACGGGGGCGTGATGCTTCTGGCGATGGCCGAGCGGCGTCTCGGCTTGGCCGACAATCTGGCCCGGGTGTTCCCGGATCGGCGCGATCCGACGCGGGTCGTGCACAGCCTGGTCGATATGTTCCGCGCGCGCATGTTCGCGATCTGCTGCGGCTACGAGGACGCCGACGACCTCGATCATCTGCGGTCCGATCCGGCATTCAAGCTGGCCTGCGGTCGCCTACCGGACACGGGCCGGGATCTGTGTTCCCAGCCGACGCTGTCGCGGCTGGAGAATGCTCCGCGCCTGCGCGACGTGATCCGACTGACCTACATTTTGGTCGACGCATGGATGGATAGCTACCCCCACGAGCCGGCATCCGTCACGCTCGACATCGATGATACCTGCGACGTCGTCCACGGCCATCAGCAGCTCTCGCTGTTCAACGCTCATTATGACGAACGCTGCTTTCTGCCGATCCACGTCTACGACACGGAGAAGAGCCGGCCCGTGGCCGTCGTGCTGCGGCCCGGCAAGACGCCGGGCGGCGTCGAGGTGCGTGCCCATCTGCGCCGCCTGGTACGGCATATCCGCACGCGATGGCACAACACGCGAATTACGTTCCGTGGCGACGGGCACTATGCCCGGCCGGAGGCCATGGCGTGGTGCGAGACCAACGGCATCGACTACATCTTCGGTCTGTCCGGCACCAAGCCTCTCGCCAGAAAAGTCGACGAGGTCGCCGACGACATCCGCACCCGACGCGCCATCGAGAACCTGCCGGTTCTGCGTGGCTATACCGAGACCCGCCACAAGGCAAAGTCCTGGGATCGCGAACGGCGCACCGTCGCCCGTATTGAGGCGACGATGCTCGGCCTCGACATCCGTTTCGTCGTCACCAGCCTCGATGTCGGCTCGGCCGAGTGGATCTACGACAGCCTGTATTGCGCGCGCGGCCAAGCCGAGAATCTGATCAAGCTGCATAAGACACAGCTCGCCTCCGACCGCACCAGCTGCCGTTCGGCGCTCGCCAACCAGGTCCGTCTCGTGCTCCATACGGCCGCTTATTGGCTGATGCTGACCGTGCGCGACGCCATTCCCAAAGCCCGGGAATTGGCCACTGCCGAGTTCGCGACGCTGCGTCTTCGTCTCTTGAAACTCGCTGCCCGTGTGGTCGAGACCACGAGCCGCATTCGCCTTGCGTTTGCCGCGGCATGTCCCGAAGCCGACCTGATCCGCGGCTTGCCCGGCGCGCTGCTCCCGCTCGGTCCGTAACCGACCGGGCCTGCGCCCGCTCACCCGCCCCACTCCTCCATCGCCTACAAAACAGCTTGATGTAGAACCCGGTGAGAAAAGGCCGGACGGTCACCCACGCCAGCCGCCAGCCCCCGTCAGACGTCAAGAACGACCGTGCTCTCGTGAATAGATCGGGCTAGGCGCATCCAACCAAGTCATTTTCGTGGTCTTCAATGCGGCCTGACCATAGCGGTGAAGCGTTGCGCGAGGCTGGTCGCGCTAGCCATCCCTCCGTCTTTCGGCGCACCGATGTCAGCGGAATGGCGGCAACGCACACACACATCACACATCGCACTGAGCGCTCATGCAGCACGGCGCCGTGACCGAAAGTTGATCGCGCCGGTCTGGAAAAGGCCGCAGCGACGAAATAGCTGCCAGACCCGGCACTTTTCAGCAGCCTCTGCGCGTGATACGGTACCGTATCAACATCGCCTTGAACTGTGCCACGCACGCAAACGGAGGCTGGCATGAGAGGGATCGCACGTGCCGGGTTTTTCGCCCTGGCGTGGTCGTCGTTGTTGACGGGATACGTGGCCGCGCAGCCCGCCAATGCGGGCTGCACGCCGTCGCCATCCGCCGCCGGCACTCAAACCTGGCGCTGCAACAACGGCATCACCATCGTTGCGGAAAACGGCGCCAGATTTGAACTTAAGGACGCGAACCGCGACGGACATATAGACTCCGTGGAGTTGAGCAGCAAAGCGCTGCTGGTCGAGGTTCCCAAAAAGCCCGGCGGCAATCCCTTCAAGGTGCTGACACCGCAAGCGATCGCCGCGGTGCGGGGCACCAAATGGGCCGTGGACGTCGCCGATGCAAAAACCTCGGTCTTCGTCGCCGACGGCCGTGTCGGCGTCAGCCGCAGGAGCCGCGGACGCGGCGTCGTTCTGGGCCCTGGCGAAGGCGTCGATGTCGAGGCAACCGGTCCATTGACCGTCAAGACATGGGGCCAGCCGCGCGTCGACGCGCTGATGGCAAGACTGGGTCAATAAGGCCCGGACGACAAAGCGAAGAAGATTGCAGTACGTGAAGAAGATTGCAGTACGTAATGACTAGACGCGTTCAGATCCTGGTGGCACTCGTCCTCACCGCGCTGTGGGGTGCAGGCATCTATGCCGCTCACGCCAACGGCCATCTGCGCTTTCTCGACCACCTCGAAGCGACGCTGACCGACCTGCGGACGCAAATCCGCGGCGTGCAGGCTCCGCCCGATCTCGTCACCATCGTCGCGATCGACGACACCGTCGTCAAACGCGGCGGCAGCTATCCCTTGCCGCGCGCCGATCTCGCCCGGATCGTCGACACCATCGTGCAGTTCAAGCCGAAGGTCGTCGCGATCGACCTCCTGCTGGTCGACCGCAGCGCCGCGATCGGCGACGCCACGCTGGCCAACACGCTCGCCACCGGTCCCATGGTCCTCGCCGCCGCGGCGATCTTCCCGTCCGCCAGCGAGACCGTGGAGTCCAGCAGCCAGGGCCCCCTCGCCGTCCTGCCGCAAGCCGAGCGCTTCCTGCTGCCCTTGCCCGCATTTGCCGACCACGCCGAGGTCGGCGTCGTCAACGTCGCGACGGGACAATCCGGCTCGCCGCTCTCGATACCGATGCTGTTCCGGACGCACGACAAGGTCGAGCTGTCGTTCCCCTTGCGGGTCGCGACCCGCGCGCTCGACAAGCCGCTGACGATCGCGCCGGATCATCTCATGCTCGGCGATCGCGCGGTGCCGACCGACACCGACTTCGCGCTGCCGATCACCTATTACGGCCCGCGCCGCACCATCCGTACCGTCAGCGCGCAGAGCATCTTCGACGGCACGCTCAGTCGCGCCGCCATCGAGAACCGCATCGTCGTGATCGGCGCCTCGGTCGCCGGCGGCGGTGATTTCTATCCGACGCCGTTCGATTCCCTCATGCCCGGCGTCGAGGTGATCTCGACCGCAATCACCCATCTCATCGCCGGCGACGGCATCGTGCGCGACCGCAAGGTGCATATCGCCGACGCGCTTGCCGCCGTCCTGCTGCCGGTGCTGCTGGTGGGCTTGCTCGCCTGGCGGCGCAGCGCGCTCGGCATCATGGCGGCGGCGGCGGTGATGATCGCCTGGGCCGGGCTCAATCTGTTCGCGTTCACGCACGGGGTCTGGCTGAACGCCGCGACCACGCTTGCGGCCGCGGTTCCGCCCGTTGCGATCTTTGCCGGCGTGCAGCTATGGGCGGGAGGCCGCCGCACGCAGTATTTCGCCGCCAAGAGCAGGTCGCTTGCGCTCTTCCAGGCACCCGCCGTGCAGGAGTGGCTGGCGCGCGATCCGAACTTCCTGTCGAAGCCTGTCCGGCAGGACGCCGCCGTGGTCTTCATCGATCTCTCCGGCTTTACGGCGCTGAGCGAACGGACCGATCCGGACGCGCTCAGGGATCTCCTGAAGGCGTTTCACGCGTTGATCGACAGGGCGGCCGTCGATTGCGGCGGCATGGTCACCGGCTTTCTCGGCGACGGCGCCATGCTCCTGTTCGGACTGCCGCACGCCATGCCGGATGACGCGGCGCGTGCGCTGAAATGTTCGATCGACCTGAATCGCGGCGTCGAACGCTGGATCGCCTCGCTGCCCCCTGCGATCGGGGGCCAGCTCGGTTTCAAGATCGGCGCGCATTTCGGCCCGATCGTCGCCTCCCGTCTCGGCGAAAGCCACCAGCACATCACGGCGACCGGCGACACCGTCAACGTCGCAAGCCGGCTGATGGAGGTCGCCGCCCAGAACGATGCGCGGCTCGCGCTGACCGACACGCTGCTGGATGCGGCCGACTTCCACGGCACTCCCAACGGCGTCCTGACAGGCCCCCCGCTCACGCAGGTCCGCGGCCGCTCCGGCGTCGTGACCGTCTGGTTCTGGCGCGACCGGCACAGGCCCAGCCAGGCCACCGCCAAAGCCGAGATGATCGACTGAATAGCCACCGCTACCCGCCCAACACTCCGCCGGGACGACGGTGATTACCGCGCTTCCGGTGGCGGCGAACGGTCCAGCACGTCGCCCTTGGCGCCTTCGAGCAGATCGATGCCGTAGGTCTCGATCACGAGCGGCCCGCGCTTGCGCTGCAATTGCGCAACCTGCGTCACCTGCGCAAAGAGATCGTTGACGGCGGGATGGCCGCCCTCACGCAGCTCATCGACATAGAGCAGCTTGCCGGCAAGCTGCTTTGGATCGGGCTCGGGCATGTTGACCCAGCGGATGCGCTGGTTCTGCTGCACCACGCAAGTGCCGCGCGGCAGATAGAAGGCGAGCCAGCCGGTGGTGCCGTAGTCCGGCGCGAGCACGCATGTCGCACCGGTGCGGGCGCGCACGGCTTCGATCTCCGCGGCGAGCTGGCGCCAGCCGACGCCGACGCTGCGCACGGTCGCGTCACGGCGATAGCCGGACAAGATGCCCGTGTTGGCTTGCACGATCAGGGCCGCAAACATCACGATGCCGGCGGGTGCAGCCCAGCGCAGGCAAAAATCGACCAGGCGCCGCGCACGCGGCTTCCACTGCACGAGGTTGGCGGCGGCCGCAGCCGCAATCACGAAGGGCGGATAGACCGGCGCGAACCAGTTGGCCTCGACGCGCGCATGCAGCGAATGCCAGACGAAATAGGCGACAATGGTCCAGAACATCGTCTCGATCAGCACCCGCGAGGCCAGCGCGCCGGCGCGGCGCCAGGTCAGCGCGTGCAGCCCCATCGCACCAAGAATGAAGACCAGCGGGGTCGCGAACGCGATCTGGGTCGGGATCAGCTCGGCGATGAAGACGGGGCGGAAATCCTCGATCCTGGCGCGCCCGAGCTGCTTTGCGAACGAGACCCATTGATGATCCGCATTCCAGAGGATCACCGGCGAGAACAGCGCAAGGGCAACGAGGCCGCCGAGATAGGGCCAGGGCGAGAGGAACCAGCGCCTGAGCTTCGGCACGGCCGCGAGCCAGATCAGGATCGCCGGCCCGAAGAACATCGCGGTGTATTTCGACAGCAGCGCCGCACCGACGGCGGCACCGACCGCGAGCCACCAGACGCCGCGGCCGGTCTCCAGCACCTTGGCGAGGAAGAACAGCACGAAGCTGGAGGCGACCAGCAGCGGCGCATCGGGCGTGACGATCAGCGTGCCGACCGCGGCCAGCAGCGTCGCGTTGAGCAGGATGGCACTGGTGGCCGCGACGCGGGCGCCCCCGAACAGGATCGCGGCCGAGCGAAAGATCGCATAGCTCATCGGCAGCGCGAGCAGGATCGAGACGAGGCGGACGCCGAGCTCGGTGTCGCCGGCGATCATGGTGCCGGCGCGGATGACATAGGCGACCATCGGCGGGTGGTCGTAATAGCCTCCGGCGAGGTTCTTCGACCACATCCAGTAGTAGGCTTCGTCGAAGGTGATCGGCGTGAAGGCGGCAGCGACGAGCCGCAGGGCCACCAGCGCGAGAATCACCAGCGCCGTGTTGCGGACAATCCGCGCGTCAGCCCCGCCCATACCGGTTTCCTTGGCGCGCTATTTCTTGCGCCAGACGAACAGTCCGGACATCGCGTAGTTCCACACCACGCCCATCAGGGCGCCGGCCAGGCCGGCCAGCCACCAGATCGGCTCCTGGTCGTAGACCGAGAAGGCGACGCCGACATTGGCGAGCAGGCCGACGCTGCACACGATGTAGAAGGCGATCAGGCCGCGCAGCAGCGCAAAGCCCTTCAGCCGCTGATCGCGATAGGTGAGGAAGTTGTTGAGGACGAAGTTGCTGGTCATGGCGACGACGGCGCCTGCCGCCTGCGCTTCCGCGAACGGCGCCTTGAACACGTGAAGCCCGATGAACAGCGTGGCCAGGTGCACCACGAGACCTATGCCGCCGACCATCGCGAACAGGATGAAGCGCAGCGAGAGGATGTCGTTGCTCAGCTTGGCCAGCACGAGGCCCAGGAAGTCGAGCGCGACCATGGAATCCAGCTTGCTCTCACCGTGCTGGCGGGCGCCGAAGGTGTAGGGAATCTCGACGGCCCGCAAGCTGCCATGCGCGGTCGCGACCAGGTCGAGCAGGATCTTGAAGCCATGCACCGAAAGTTTCGGCGCCAATTCCTCGAAACGATCGCGGCGGACCATGAAGAATCCGCTCATGGGATCGGCGATCTCGACCCGCAGCATCTTCCTGGCGACCTCGGTCGCCAGAGCGCTGGCGCCGGCGCGCTGCTTGTTGAAACCTTCGCTCTTGTAGCCTTCGATATAGCGGCTGCCGACCACCAGATCGGCCTCGTCGCTGGCGAGCAGCAGCAGCATCTTCGGCAGCTGCGTCTCGTCGTGCTGAAGGTCGGCGTCGATCACGGCGACAAAGGGTGCGCTGGAGGCCAGGATGCCTTCGATGCAGGCGCCGGACAGGCCGCGGCGGCCGATGCGGCGGACACAGCGCACGCGGCTGTCGCGCTGGGCCAGCGCGCGCACGACGTCCCAGGTGCCGTCGGGTGAATTGTCGTCGACGAACACGACCTCCCAGGCGACGCTGGCGAGCGTCGCCTCCAGGCGCCGGTAGAGCACCGTGACGTTGTCGCGCTCGTTGAAGGTCGGGACGATGACCGACAGTTCCGGCCCCTCTTGAGCCTGGGGCGGATTGTCGGGGCCCGGTCTGATCGCTTCATTCATGACGGCAGCGTATATCCGCCGCGTCCTGCGCTGCCAAGCCGGGGTTTCCAAGGGGAAGGGCCCAAATGGGCCCTAAAATGCCAACGACCCCGGAACGGCGGGCGCGCGTACATCCGGCGCAGCCTGAGCTATTCCAAGGTCGTCCCAGCAACGGAGATCGTGACTCAACGTTGCCGTTGACAACTAAGTGGGGACGGCAAAGCCGCTTTTCAAGGGGCAAAAGCACCCTTTTTCAGGCCGACGACTAGTTCGGGACTTCCTTGATCACCGGGCCGCGCGGCGCGGGCGCGGCGGGGGCTGCCGGCGCCATGGCCGCCGGGCCCGGATCGACCTTTGCCGGCTTGGGCGGCTTGCCGTACTGGCCGATCGGCCCGAGGACGACGGCGACCGCGAGCACGACCGCCGCGACGATCGCGCCCAAAATGCCACCCACCGACTCAGACGACATGGAAGCCCATCCCTGTTCCAGATGCGATCATTGATACCACGGATGAACGCGGAGCCGGAAGGGCCACGGGACCGCGACCGCTGTCGACCTATTTCTGCGGCGGCCTATGCTTGATGAAAGCCGTCACGATGTCCTTCTGCGCCGACTCCACCGCCCTGTTCGCGGTCGCGAGATGGGCGCCGGAATCGATGTTCGGATATTGCGTGGTGAGATAGTCGAGCAATGCCACCCGGTAATATTGCCGCTCCGACGGACAGGCGCCCGCAACCGAGCGGCCAAAATCCTGTTCCGACAGGCCCTGATTGCTGTCGCGCGAATATTCCCGCGCCAGGCAATGCCAGTAATCGTCGCGGCCCTGCATGGCGAGCTTCTGCGCGCCCTTGGCGTCGTCGTCATCCGCCATGGCAGAATATGTGATGGCAGCAGACGTCATCATCATGAGCGCCGCCCCCAGCATCAGCATCCGCATCTTGTTCTCCTTCTTCGCAGATGATCTTGTCGGAAGCTTAGACGGGCCGCGGCAACTGGCCAATCACAACTCGTTTGACTAGTACCCACTTTTCTTGGAACGTGAGTCGTGATTCAAGGTCGGGATGATACCCGAAGCAAGAGAAGTCCACCTTTCGAGGAAAGATCGCAAGGTGCTTGAGGCGTGCTGTCGCTCACCGGTGACGTTGCAGCGCGATTTGAAGCGGGCGCGGATAGTTCTGTTGGCGGCGGATGGGCGCAGCACCCGGTCGATCGCCAAGGAAGTTGGGGTCCAGCCGCGGATTGTCAGCCTTTGGCGGCATCGCTATGCCGACCATGGCCTTGAAGGGCTGCAAGACAAGCCGCGGCCTGGCAAGCAGCCGATCTATACGAAGACGACCGACAAGCGGATTCTGAAGCTGCTGGATAAGCCGCCACCGCAAGGGTTTGCGCGCTGGACCGGCCCCCTGCTGGCCGAGGCGCTGGGCGATGTCGATGTCCAATATGTCTGGCGGTTCCTGCGCAGCCACAAGATTGACCTGGTGGCTCGCAAGTCCTGGTGCGAGAGCAACGACCCGAACTTTACGGCCAAAGCCGCCGATGTTGTCGGCCTCTATGTCGCGCCGCCGGCGAAGGCCATTGTGCTGTGCGTGGACGAGAAGCCCTCGATCCAGGCTTTGGAGCGAGCGCAGGGTTATCTGAAGTTGCCCAATGGCCGCGCCTTGACCGGCCAAAGCCACGATTACAAGCGGCATGGCACCACAACATTGTTTGCGGCGCTCGAAGTCGCCACCGGAAAGATCATCGCGACCCATTCAAAACGCCGGCGCCGCGTCGAGTTTCTCGATTTCATGAACAGCGTCACCGCGGCTTTTCCGAACCGCAAGCTTCACGTCATCCTCGACAACCTCAACACCCATAAAAAGAACGAGGACTGGCTCAAGGCCCACCCCAACGTGCAATTTCATTTCACGCCGACAAGTGCGTCATGGCTCAATCAGGTCGAAGTATGGTTTTCCATCTTGCAGGGGCAGTCGCTCAGCGGCACCTCCTTCACGAGCCTCAAGCAGCTTCAGGAACACATCGATGCCTACGTCAACGCATACAACGACAGAGCCGAGCCCTTCGTCTGGACCAAGAAAAAGGTCCGTCAACGCCGTTTCAAAGGCCGCCGTATCACTCAGCTCTGATTCCGGGTACTAGGATGCCGGCCTCCCCTCCACGTCGATGCGAGATCCTTCCGTGGCCAAAACAAAAACCGTGTCCAAAAAATCCGGCAATATCTTCATCGGCGTCGGCGGCTGGACATTCGAGCCATGGCGCGGCGTGTTCTATCCGGAGAAGCTGACGCAGGCGAAGGAGCTGTCCTACGCGGCCTCGAAGCTGACCTCGATCGAGATCAACGGCACCTATTACGGCTCGCAGAAGCCGGAGAGCTTTCGCAAATGGGCGAGCGAGGTGCCTGAAGGTTTCGTGTTCTCGGTGAAGGGGCCGCGCTTCGCCACCAATCGCCGCGTGCTGGCCGAAGCCGGCGATTCCATCAAGCGCTTCTATGATTCCGGCGTGCTGGAACTCGGCGACCATCTCGGGCCGGTGCTGTGGCAGTTCGCGCCGACCAAGAAGTTCGACGGCGCCGATTTCGGCAAGTTCCTGGAGCTGCTGCCGCGCAAGCTCGACGGGCGCGCGCTGCGCCACGTGGTCGAGGTCCGCCACGACAGTTTCTGCACGCCCGACTTCGTCGCGCTGATCCGCGAATTCGAGACGCCGGTGGTGTTCGCCGAGCACGGCAAATATCCCGCCATCGCCGACGTTGCCGGCGATTTCGTCTACGCGCGGCTGCAGAAGGGCAATGACGAGATCAAGACCTGCTATCCGCCGAAGCAGCTCGATGCCTGGGCCCAGCGCTTCAAGGACTGGGCCGAAGGAAGCGAACCGGACGATCTGCCGAAGGTCGACAAGGCAAAGCCGAAGAAGGAGCCGCGCGACGTGTTCGCCTACGTCATCCACGAGGGCAAGGTGCGCGCACCGCACGGCGCCATGGAACTGATCGCGCGGGTGAGTTGAGGATTGTTCATGGCAAAGGCGAAGAAGCTCTTCACCATCGGCTATGAGCAGACGCCGCCCAAGGCCGTGCTCGACGAGCTGGAGCACGCCGGCGTCAAGCTCGTGGTCGACGTGCGCGCGGTGACGTCGTCGCGCCGGCCGGGTTTTTCCAAGAAGCAGTTGTCCGCCGGGCTCGACGAGCGCGGCATCGCCTATGTCCATCTCGCCGCGCTCGGCACGCCGAAGGAGGGGCGCCTTGCCGCGCGCAGCGGCCAGTACGACGTGCTGGAGAGGATCTATTCAAGGCACCTGAAGACGCCGCAGGCGAAGGAAGAGATGGACGAGCTCTCGGCCCTGGTGAAGAAGGCCGGCCCCGTCTGCCTGCTCTGCTACGAGCGCGACCACACCCACTGCCACCGCCAGATGATCGCGGAGGTGATCGAGGAGCGGGATGGGGTGACGGTGAGGAATTTGGCGGGGCGGCAGGTTTAGCTGCGCTGTCATTCCGGGGCGCGACAAAGTCGCGAGCCCGGAATCCATCGGGCCGTAGAGCTAGTGGAGGAATGGATTCCGGGTTCGCGCTGCGCGCGCCCCGGAATGACGGGTTGATGGACCTACCCCTCCCCCACCAGCCTAAACGTCCCCTCCATCATCTGCACGCAGCTGCCGCCGACATGGGCGGAGACAATCTTGCCGTCCTGCTTGCGCACGCGCGTCAGGAGCAGGCTCGGACGGCCCATGTCGAAACCCTGGCCGATGGTGAGCTTCAACTCGCCATCGCGCGCGGGATCGAGATCGGCGAACAGCGCGGCGGCGGCGACCGTGGCGCTGCCGGTGGCGGGGTCCTCGATCAGGCCGCTGGCGCCGGGGAAGAACATCCGCGCCTGCCGCTCGCATGGCGCTTCCGCCGCCGGCACGTCGCGCGTGTAGAAATAGACCGAGAAGGCGCCATCGCGCGGCAACATCCGGCTGAACGCCGCAGCATCAGGCTTGGCCCGCCGCACGGCCTCACGCGACCCCACTTCCGCCACCACGAAGGGCGTTCCAACGCCGACGATCTGCGGGGCATGGCGATCGATCTTGATATCCTCCGCGGTCAGGGAGATGCAGGCCGCGACCTCTTCGGCGGAACATGTCGCGAGGCGGGCCAGCGGCTGCGGCGCGGTCAGCTCGGTGCTGACCACCCTTCCCTGCTCCCGTACGATCTCGACCGGCACGAGCCCCGCCTTCTCCTCGAACAGCAGGCGCGGCTTGGGCTCCCTTGCGATCGTCGCCAGCACGAAGGCGGTGCCGACATTGGGGTGACCGGCAAAGGGCAGCTCCCGCACCGGCGTGAAGATGCGCACCTCCGCATCGTTCGCCTTGTCGCGCGGCGGCAGCACGAAGGTCGTCTCGGAATAGTTGAACTCGGTCGCGATCGCCTGCATCTGCGTCGTCGACAAGCCGCCGGCATCGAGCACCACGGCGAGCTGGTTGCCGCCGAAGGCGCGGTCGGTGAACACGTCGACGGTGATGTAGCGGCGCTGCATCTTTGCTTTCCTCATGCAAATCGCAGCCGCGGGTCGGCTGCATCGCCGGCAGTCTACAAGCCGGCGACATCGTCCGTCATGCCCCAAAATTCGGAGCAATCGGAGCAATTGCGACCGGACGTGTCAGAAGCGGAAGAGCTGATACGGCGATGCCAGCACTTGCGCACGCTCGCTCTGATCAGTGATCAGCGTGTCGAGAAACTGCCGGTTCTTTTCGTAAGCCTGCGACGCCTCGAACTGCGTATGCGGCCAGTCGCTGCCCCACAACAGGCGGTCGAGGCCGTAAGCTTTGCGCAGCAGCGGATAGGCTTGCTTCGCAAAGCTCTCGCCGGCCGCGCCATTGCGATACGGCGCCGAGATCTTGACCCAGACGTTCCGCGTCGCGCCGAGCTTCAGCACAGACTGGAAGCCGGGATCGGCGACACCGAGCTTTGGATCGGGCAGCGCGTAGTGATCGAGCACGACTGCAACGCCGAGATCCAGAAGCTGCGGCGCAAGCGCGGCGAGATCGGCCGCGTTGCGCTGGATTTCGACCTGCCAGCCCATCACTTTCACGCTCGCGAGCAACGCCTTCCATTCGCCGGCAGCGAGATCGGGCAAGGGCTGGCCGACGAGATTGAGGCGAATGCCGACGATGCCGGCGCGATCGAGCATGCGCAGCTCGTCCGCGCTAACAGCGGGATCGACGACGGCGATGCCGCGCAGGCGGCCGCCCGCCTCTTTCAGGCATGCAACCAGATAGGAATTGTCGGTGCCGAGAAAGCTCGGCTGCACCAGCACGCCATTGGACATGCCGTTGCGGTCGAGCTGCTCCAGATAGAGCGACAGCGGCGCGTCGTAGTCCGGCGCGTAGCGGCGGCTAGGTGCGAGCTTGAGGCCGCGGTGAAAGACATGGGCGTGGGTATCGATCGTCGGCAAGGTCGCCTCACTGCTGGCTGTGGTCGCGGCCAGCGTCACGAGCGAGCCGAGGCCCGCGCCAAACTGGCGGCGCGTCAGGCCGCGCTGGGACAATGTCATGGTGGCTCCTCCCCATCCCGCGTCAGGCGCGCGTCGCGGCGGCTTGTTCAAAGACCTTGCCGCGGGTTTCGGGCAGCAGCAGCACCGCGATCAGCACCAGCGAATAGGCAAAGGCCGCATCGATGCCGATCGCAGGTCCAAGCCCGATATGATCGCTGAGGAAGCCGACCAGGAACGGGAATGCGGCGGAGACGATCCGGCCGAAATTGTAGCAGAAGCCGACGCCGGTACCGCGCACGCCGGCCGGATAGAGCTCGCTGAACAGCGCCGCCATGCTGGCGGGGATGCCGGCGGAGAAGAAGCCGAGCGGGAAGCCGAGCACCAGCATCTCGCCATTGGTCAGCGGCGCGAAGATGTAGATCAGCACGGTGATGATGCAGGCGCTGGCGAAGAAGGCGACGTTGACCCGGCGACCGATGCGGTCGCTGATGATGCCGCTCGCCACGCAGCCGCAGAAGAAGGCGACGATGATCACGGCGAGATAGCCGCTGGAGCCCAGCACCGACAGATGCCGCACCTCGCGCAGGTAAGTCGGCAGGAAGGTGGTGAGCGCCGCGTAGCCGCCATGGGCGCCGATGCCGAACAGGCCGCCGATCAGCGTCGCGCGCAACACGTCGCGATGGAAGATGCCCGAGAGCGTCGCGAAGAACGGCGTCTTTTCGCTGGCGATGGCGCGCGGCGGCTCCTTCAATCCGCGGCGGATGAAGATGATGAGGAGCGCGGGCAACAGCCCGAGCGCGAACAGCAGCCGCCAGGCGATGTCTGCGGGCGCATAGGTGAAGACCAGCGCCGACAGCAGCACGGCTGCGCCCCAGCCCACGGCCCAGGCGCTCTGCACCGAGCCGAGCGCCTTGCCGCGATGCTCGGGGCGGATGATCTCGGCCATCAGCACCGCGCCGCAGGCCCATTCGGCGCCGAAGCCGAGGCCCTGGACCGCTTTCAGGATCAGGAGCTGGGTGTAGGTCATCGCGAATGCGCAGGCGAAGGTCGCGAGTGCGAAGGTCGCAACCGTGATCTGAAGCGCCTTGACGCGGCCGAAGCGGTCGCCGAGCGCACCGCCGAGCCAGCCTCCGAACGCGCCGAAGAACAGCGTGACCGAGCCGAGCAGGCCGGCATCGGCCTTGCTGATGCCGAACGCCGCGATCAGCGCGGGGATGGCAAGGCCGAACATCTGGACGTCGAGCGCATCCAGCGCCCAGCCGCCAAAGCTTGCCCAGAACGTGCGCCGCTCCAGCGGCGAGCTTTCGCTGTACCAGTTCGACATTTTTCCTACCCCTGTACTCGTTTATTGCTTGGTGTCGTTGAAGAGCCGCTTCACCTGATCTCGGCGTGGTAGCGGAAGCGGTTGGCCGGCCCGCGCGAACGGCGCCATTCGATCGGCCGCCGTTCGAGGTCGAGCGCGAGACGCTCGATGACAATCAGAGGCGCATGCGCCTCGAGCCGCAGCAGGCGTGCCTGCATCTCGTTGGCGGTCTCGACCGTCAGGATTTCCTCGGCGGAGACCACGACCTCGCCGCAGCGCTCCTCGTAGAGCGGATACAGGAGGTCGCCGAACTCGGCTGTGTCGATGTCGAGGATCGGCGCGAAGCGCGATTGCTGCAGCCAGATCTCTTCGGCGAGCAGCGGGACGTCGTCGATCAGGCGCAGGCGCGACAGGCTGATCACGGGCTCGCCGACCGGGATGCGGAGTGCGGATGCGACCGCCGATGTCGCCGGCACGCTCTTGCGCCTGATGATGCGGCTCTTCGGCACGCGCCGCTCGCCGCTCTCCGACTGGAAGCGAAAGAAGCGGAACAGCGAGGAGTTGAAGCGCGCGCGGCGCACGAAGGTGCCGCGGCCCTGCTGGCGCTCCAGCACGGCATCCGCGACGAGCTGGTCGATCGCCTTGCGCACGGTGCCGATGGCAACGCCGTAATGCGCAGCCAACTCGGCTTCCGACGGGATCGGCTCGCCCGGCCGCCATTCATTGCGGTTGATCCGCGCGGCGAGGTCGTCGCGCAGGCGCTGGTAGCGTGGCAGGCGGTCGTCGAGCGGCGCTGAATTCATATAGTCATATAGATGACTAGATGATGCGAGAGTCAAGCGCTACGAAAATACCGCCGGCGGGAGGGCCGCCGCGGATGACACGAAGCCAGGCTGGCGGACTCCACCAGCCCGGCTTCGTCTGCTGTGATCGTCAGTTCATCGTCGTCGTACTGGGCAGGCAAGGCGGTTGCTTGTAGGGCGCGGAGGCATACGCGCCCACCGCCGGAGCCCTGACGCAGGAGTCGGCCGTCGCCCGGGTTGCAGCGCGCGGTGGGGCGATTTGGCGTGCGGATGCCGCCTGGGTTTGGGCAACGGCGGCGGCGATCAGGGCGGCCGCAACCAGGGTCAGTCGGGTCATTGGTTTTCTCCGGGTGACAAAGGAAAGCCGAGACGTTTCGGCTTCCACCGTGCATGACCTGAAAGCTGCCAAGGATATTTCATCACGCGCCTTCAACGAAACGCGATCCGCTTCAACGAAACGCGGCTCACATTTGAAGGCGCAGGAGGCGGCCCTCACCCCAGCTGAAACACCGCCACCTTCTGCTCGTAGCCGCGCACCTCGACTTCGCCGAGCGCGACAGCATCCTCGCCGTCATCGCCGAGCGCCTCGCGCACGGACGCCGAGATCAGCAGCTGCGAGCCGAACTCCTTGTTCAGCGCCTCCAGCCGCGAGGCAAAGTTCACGGTGTCGCCGATCACCGTGTACTCCTTGCGTCGGGGCGAACCGATATTGCCGGCGACGACCTCGCCGAAATGGATGCCAATGCCGATCCGCAGCGGCCAGCTCGTCTCCGCGTTAATGCGGTCCATCGCGGCCAGCATCTCGCGGCCCGCGGCGACCGCGCGGTGCGCGGCGTCGGAGGCCTCCAGCGGCGCGCCGAACAGCGCGAGGAAGCCGTCGCCGAGAAACTTGTTCACGATGCCGCCCTGGCGGTCGAGGATGTCGACCAGCACCGCGAAGGCGCCATCGAGCCGGTCGACCACCTCCTGCGGGGTGCGCGACTGCGCCCCGGCGGTGAAGCCGCGGAAATCGACGAACATCACCGCGACGCGGCGGAGGTCGCCGGCCGCGCTCGTCCCCTCCGCCATCAGCCGCTCCACCACCTGCGGCGAGACGTGCTGGCCGAACAGATTGGTGACCCGGTCGCGCGCGGTGGCAGCCGCAATGCTCGCGGCGAATTGCCGCCGCAGCTGCGCACCGACGGAGCCGGCGAGCACGCCGCAGACAAGAATGACCGTGCTGCGCACGGCGTGGAAGTAGATCAGGGGTTCACCGGCCTCGCTCGCCGAGTTGTAATATAGCGCGACGGCCAGGAGTTCGGCTGCGGCCACAAATCCCGTGAAGGTTGACAGCCAGAAGTCGAGCCGCAGCGTCGAAAGAATGATGAAGATGAAATAGACCAGCGGCAGCACGAAACCGAGCGCCTGGCTCGCACCCATGCTGCGGATCTGCAGGATCAGGATGATCGTCGGCAGCGACGTTTCGATAAAGGCGCCGACGTAGCGCCTGATCACCGGCAGGTCGCGATCGAGCTTGAGGTTTCGCCTGATCTGGCTGTGGATCCAGACTTCGAAGAGGATGAAACCTCCCAAGAGGATGTATTCGCGGACGAGGCCCTCCGTCCCGCGCCAGACCCGGTTCACCAGAGCGGGGTCGATCAGGAAGGTTGAGGTGAGGAACAAGATCATGACGCAGCCGGTGATGATCAGTGTCCGCACCCGCAACAGCTCGGTGCGCAGCACTTCCCGCGTCAGCTCGCGCTCGAAGTCCTCCGACAAGGCGGCGTGTTGCCGCGCTTTCCTGCTCGCAAACTTGACCATTCCATCCCCCAGTCATTCCGGGGCACGCTAGCGTGAACCCGGAATCTCGAGATTCCGGGTTCGCACGTCGTACGCCCCGGAATGACTCTCAAGGACTAGTTTGCCTCAATCTAGCGTACGGCGGAAGCGCGTCACGGCGATGGTCATAGCGATCAGCATCAGGGCCGCCAGCGCCAGCGTGTCGAACCGCAGATTCTGCATGCTCGCCCCCTTCAGCATGATGGCGCGGACGATGCGCAAATAATGGGTCAGCGGCAAGGCCTCGCCGACATATTGCGCCCAGGCCGGCATGCCGGCGAACGGGAACATGAAGCCGGACAGCAGAATGCTCGGCAGGAAGAACATCATCGACATCTGCATGGCCTGGAGCTGGTTCTGCACGACGGTCGAGATCGTGTAGCCGATCGACAGGTTGGTGGTGATGAACAGCGTCGAGAGCAGCGCGAGCAGGAACAGATTGCCAAGCACGGGCACGCCGAACAGGCCGACGCCGATGCTGATGATCAGGAAGGCCTGGACGAAGCCGACCAGTACGTAAGGGATGATCTTGCCGAACATCACCTCGACCGGCTTGATCGGCATCGACAGCAGACTCTCCATGGTGCCGCGCTCGACCTCGCGCGTGACCGAGAGCGCGGTGAAGATCAGCATGGTCATGGTGAGGATGGTGCCGACGAGACCCGGCACGATGTTGAGGCTCGACGCTGCGGCCGGATTGTAGCGCGCATGCGCCCGGATCTCGAACGGCATCTCCGGGGGATTGCCGATATAGAGATCGTGCTTGAGCGCGGTCTGCACGACCATGCCGAGCGAGCCGATCGCCGAGCTCGCCGCGACCGGATCGGTGGCGTCGGCCGCGACCAGCAGCGCCGGCTTGTCGCCGCGCCGCACCGCCCGTTCGAATCCGCGCGGGATCTCGACGCCGAACAGGACCTTGCCCGATTTCAGCAGATTGTCGAAATCGTCGACGTCGTGCACCTCGTAGATGAAACGGAAATAGGCGGTGTTCTCCAGCGCCTTCAGGATCGAGCGGGTGAGATCGGAGTCCTCCTGGAGCAGCACGGCGCTCGGCAGATGGTGCGGCGTGGTGTTGATGGCATAGCCGAACAGCATGAGCTGCATCACCGGCAGCATCACGATCATCGCGAACGAGACGCGATCGCGCCTCAGCTGGATGAACTCCTTGATCAGCATCGCATAGGAGCGTCGCAGGAAGCCGAAGCGCTCGCGGATTTCGCGTGCGGGAGCCGGATGATCGACGGTGCTCATTGGAAATTGTCCTTGGAGCGGCTCATCAGTTCGATGAACACGTCTTCGAGCGAAGGATGCGAGCTCTGCCAGTGCAGGCCGCTCTTCTCGCGCCACGGCGCGATGCTGGCTTCGAGCGCGGCGACGTCGCGCCCCGAGACGTGCAGCGAGGTGCCGAACGGTGCCACCATGTCGATTCCAGGCTTGCCGGTAAGCTCGGCGGTGAGCCCGTTCAAATCCTCACCCGTCACGGTGTAGGTCGTCAGCGCGGATTTCGCGATCACCTCCTCCACCGTGCCGTGCGCGAGCAGATGGCCGTAGGCGATATAGGCGATCTCGTGGCAGCGCTCGGCTTCGTCCATGTAGTGGGTCGAGACCAGCACGGTGAGGCCGTCGGCGGCGAGCGCGTGGATCTCGTTCCAGAAATCGCGCCGCGCCTTGGGGTCGACGCCGGCGGTCGGCTCGTCCAGCAGCAGCAATTGCGGATTGGGCAGCGTGCAGGCACCTAACGCCAGCCGCTGCTTCCAGCCGCCGGAGAGCTCGCCAGCGAGCTGCTCCTCGCGCCCCGAAAGCCCGATCCGCTTGATCATGTCGCGCGCCGCGTCGCGTGGATCGGCAAGGCCATAGAGCCGTGCCACGAATTCGAGGTTCTCGCGCACCGAGAGGTCCTGGTACAGGCTGAAGCGCTGGGTCATGTAGCCGACCTGGCGCTTGATCTTTTCGGCATCGCGCCGGATGTCGTAGCCGAGGCACGTCCCCTCGCCGCTGTCGGGCGTGAGCAGGCCGCAGAGGATGCGGATGGTGGTGGTCTTGCCCGAGCCGTTGGGACCGAGGAAGCCGTAGATCGAGCCGCGCTTCACCTGCATCGACAGATCGTGCACGACCTCGCGGCCGCCGAACGACTTCGTCAGGCCCTTGACGTCGATTGCGATGCCGTTGCCGCCGTTCATCGCTTGTCCGCCACCGGGGTTTTTGGATTGAGATAGACGTCGATCGGCTGCCCGACGCGCAAGGCATCGGGGCGCGAGGGCCGCGCCTGGATCAGGTAGACGAGCTTGTTGCGCTCATCGAGGCTGTAGATCACCGGCGGGGTGTATTCGGCCGAGGTCGCGATGAAATAGATCTTTGCGGTCAGGTCGGCCGCGCAATTGTCGCAGCCGATCCGCACCGTGTCGCCGATCGCAAGCTTGGGCAGCTCGGTCTCCGGCACGAAGAAGCGCAGCTTCATGTTGCCGGGCGGCATGATCGAGAGCACCGGCCGCTGCGCCGCCACCATCTCGCCCTCGCGGAAATAGATCTGCTGGATGATGCCGGCGACCGGCGCAAAGCCCCTGCGCCGCGCCATCCGCGTCTCCGACGTCGCCACCCGCGCTTCCTCCACGCGGAGGGCGGAGACGGCGGAATCGAGATTGGCCTGCGTGCCCGAACCGGTCTTGTTCAGCGAGGCCGCACGGTCATAGGTCTGCTGCGCGTTGGCCAGCGTCGCCTTGTTCTGGTTGAGATCGGCAAGCTGGAGATCGTCGTCGACGGAATAGAGGGCGTCGCCGATCTTGACCTCGTCACCCTCGCGGATGTTCAGCTTCGTCACGCGGCCGGCTTCGTCCGGGCTGACGAAGATCATGTCGGCCTCGACCCAGCCCTGGAAGCCGGGATCGCGCTTCTCCTTGCAAGCCGCCAGCGCGGTTGCGAAAAGGACGGCCAATGCAAATCTGAAAATTACTTGCGACGACCTCATGTCGTCCTCCGTTCGCCAAAAATCAAATCGAGATGGACGCGCAGCATGTCCCGCGCGTCGAGCGGCGCGTGGCGCTCAAACAGGCTTTGCCAGATCACCGCGATCATCGCAGGTGCGATCAGGATCTGCGGATAGCGCGCAAGGTCCTTCTCGCGGATCTCGCCGCGGGCGATGCCAAGCTCGATCAGCCCGCGCATGGCGGCAACGCCGCGCGAGACCACCTCGCGGTAGTAGAAGTCGGCGACGGAGGGAAAGCGCGGCCCCTCCGCCACGATCAGGCGCACGAGATCACCGCGCCTGGTGCCGATCACCTCCTTGAGGAAGTTGCCGGCGAAGGCTTCGATGAGGTCGCGCACCGAGCCCACCGGCGGCGGCAACGTCGTCAGCCGCGCCACCACAGGCACGATCACGACGCGCACCAGCTCCTCGAACATCGATTCCTTGTCCTTGAAGTGCAGGTAGATCGTGCCCTTGGCGACGCCGGCACGTCTGGCGATGTCGTCGAGCCGCGTCGCGGCAAAGCCGCGCGCAATGAACTCCTCCATCGCCGCCTCAACGATCGCCGCACGCCGCTCCGCCGCGCGGGTGGCACGGTTCGAGGCGGGCGCGGCTTCGAGCATTTGGCTCCCAGCCTGGGCTGCAGATGCCGCGGCGGCTTTGGTGGGCTTCTTCGTCATAGTCAATTTATGACTGACTAGTCAGTCAAAGTCAATTATTGATGCCAGCCAGAGCGGCCGAATTAAATTAGCATTGACTAATGAATTAGCCCTCACTAATTTATCGCCATGATCGAAGCCGCCCCAAACCCCGTCACCACCGTGATGCGCGCCCTCGCCGATCCGACCCGCCGCGCCGTGTTCGAACGCGTCTTCGAGAGCAAGGAGATCAGCGTCGCCGAGCTGACGCGCGGCAGTGGCGTGACGCAAGGCGCGATCTCGCAACACCTGAAGTCGCTGAAGCAGGCCGGCCTCGTTGCCGAGCGCGCGGAGGGCCGCAACGTCTACTACCGCGCCGCGCCGCAAGGACTCGAGCCGCTGGTGACCTGGATGGATCATTACGGCGTCTTCTGGCGCGAGCGCTTCCAGAACCTGCGTGACCTCTTGAAGGAGATCGATCCGTGAGTGCTGCCGAGTTGAAAGCCGAGACCAAAGACATCGTCATCGACGAGGTGTTCCCTCACGTGCCGGAGACGATCTGGAAGGCGTTGACCAGCGCCCAGCTGATCGCGCGCTGGCTGATGCCGCCGACCGGTTTTGAAGCCGTCGAAGGCAAGGCCTTCACGTTCCAGACTACCCCGGGCGGCAACTGGGACGGCGTCATCCATTGCCGGGTTCTGGAGGTCGTGCCGAACCGGCGCCTTGTCTACGCCTGGAAGGGCGGCGATGAGCGCAACACCGGCTACGGCGCGCCGCTCGACACGGTCGTGACGTGGTCCCTCACCCCGGTCGAAGCCGGCACGCGGATCCGTCTGGTTCATGCCGGCTTCGTCCTGCCCATAAACGAGTCGGCCTACACGGTGATGAGTGGCGGCTGGAAGAAGGTCGTCCGCCAGCTTGACGAGATCAGTGGCGAGTAAGGAGTTATCGCGATGGACAAGCCCTATACAGGCGGCTGCGCCTGCGGCGCGATCCGCTATTCGATTGTCGGTGAGCCCATATTCAGCAATCATTGCCAGTGCCGGGACTGCCAGCGGGAAAGCGGCAGCGGCCACGGCTCCTACGCGACCTTCGCGCGCGCCGGCGTCACCGTAACCGGCGAGGCGAAGCACTGGGACATGGTCGGCGACAGCGGCAACGTGAAGACGCGCGGCTTCTGCGCCCGGTGCGGCTTGCCGGTTTACCTGACCTTTGCAGCAATGCCCGACATCTTCACCATCCGCGCCGCAAGCCTCGACGAGCCCGCCCGCTACAAGCCGCAGGTGGTGACTTTCGTCGCGCGCGGCCACGACTGGGATCGTCTCGATCCGGACTTGCCGAAATTCGAAGGTATGCCGCCGGGGTAGGCAGCGAGAGAGCGACGTCCCTTTGATACGAAAAGCATCGCCGCAAACTCGGTGCACCTTTCCCGCTTGCGGGGGAGGGAGCGCACCTCCTTCGCGGCAACGGCGCGTTTCACAACGCACTAGCCAAAATCCAGCACCATGCGGCCTTCGATCTTGCCGGCCTTCATCCGGTCGAAGACGTCGTTGATCTCAGCGAGCGGCACCTTCGTCACTTCGGCCTTGACCTTGCCGTCGGCGGCGAATGCGATGGCTTCGTCGAGGTCGCGGCGGGTGCCGACGATGGAGCCGCGCACGGTGATGCGCTTGAGCACGACGTCGAAGATCGGCGTCGGGAATTCGCCCGGCGGCAGGCCGACGAGGCTGACGGTGCCCTTCCGGCGCACCATCTTCAGCGCCTGGGCAAAGGCGGCGGTCGAGACCGCCGTCACCAGCACGCCGTGCGCCCCTCCCCCGGTTACCGCCAACACATTGTCCACGGCATCGGCCGCGAGCGCGTTGACGGCGAGGTCGGCGCCGGTCTCGCGCGCGAGCTCGAGCTTGTCGTCGGCGATGTCGACGGCCGCGACCTTGAGGCCCATCGCCTTGGCATACTGGATCGCGACATGGCCGAGCCCGCCGACGCCCGAGATCACGACCCACTCGCCGGGCTTTGCCTCCGTCTCCTTCAAGCCCTTGTAGGTGGTGACGCCCGCGCACAGGATCGGCGCGATGCCCGCAAAATCGATCGTCGCCGGCAGTTTGGCGGCGAAGGCAGCCGAGGCGATGACATATTCGGCGAAGCCGCCGTTCACACTGTAGCCGGTGTTGTGCTGGTGCTCGCACAGCGTCTCCCAGCCGGTCTCGCAATATTCACAGGACATGCAGGCATCGTGCAGCCAGGCGACGCCGACGGCATCGCCCACCTTCAGATTTTTCACGCCGGATCCGAGCGCGGCGACGATGCCGGCAACCTCATGGCCCGGTATGAAAGGCGGAACCGGCTTCACCGGCCAGTCGCCGGAGGCTGCGTGCAAATCGGTATGGCAGACGCCGCACGCCTTGACCTTGACCAGAACCTCGCCGGGTCCGGGCTGCGGCACCGGCACGTCCTCGATCACGAGCGGCTTGCCGAATTGTCTGACGATTGCGGCTTTAGCGTCACCATGCGAGGCACCTTTGATTGGGGTCAAACAGCACAAAGTTTGCGCAAGGCTCGCGCGATCGTGACATCACGATGACGACGCGGCGCGAAGCGCGGGATCGTGTCAGCTATGGAACTTGAGGCCGTCGACGATCTTGTCGATCACCTTGCGCTCGGCGCGAACGGCGATACCAACCAGGTTGAGATCGGCACGCGCCACGCCCCTCACCGCCTCGCGATTGGCGGCATCATGCGTGGTCTTGAACATGTCCTCGGTGTAGACCGCCGGCACCACGTTGCGGGTGAGCGCACGGTCGAGCGCGCGCGACAGTGCCGGACCTTCGGCGCCGTAGATCAGGATCGGCTGGCCGATCAGCGCGTGATATGTCGTGCCCGAGGCGTCCTCATAGGGTTCACCGATGCATTCCGGAAAGGCGGCGGCGATGCCGCTGGTGAGGAAAGCCGCGACGTTGAGCTTCTGCCAGGCCTGGAGATCTCTGGGGATCACCACGGCGATCTTGGTATCGAACTGCATACATGTCTCCACAAATCGCATTCCGGGATGCGCCGTCAGGCGCAGACCCGGAATCTGGAGATTATCGCACGAGATTCCGGGTTCGTCGCTGCGCGACGCCCCGGAATGACGGAGGAGAATTCAACCCTTCGCGTCGCAGGCCCAGGCGCGGATCACGCATTCCTTGCCGCCGTATTTGTAGCATTCGCGCGTGGCGGCGTTGAGCGAGGCGGAGATCTTCGGCTTGACGGCATAGCCATAGGCACCGCAAGGATTGGACAGATCGACGGACATCGCCGCGCAGGCGCGCTTCATCGTCACCGTCGTGCAGTCGCCCTTGCACTGCTTCTGCGCCGCCGCGCGGGCCTCGTGCTCGGCGCCGTAATCGAAAGCCTGGCCATAGGCACCGCATTTGCCGACCGCAAACGCGCCGGCGGCGCGTGCATCCGTGATGTGGCGAGCGCCCGCGACACAAACAGACAACGCAAAGAAAAACATCGCGCAACGGCGCGCGACGACATTCGAAGCCATGGAAAAAACCCCTCCCCCCAAGGCAGGTGGAGGGAACTCTAAGCGCGGGACCGTTTCCAGATGGTGAACGAGTGGTTGAAAACCCTGACGGACGTACCGAGCGACCTCATACATTTTTTAGTTGTATTTGTGAAGCGCATCATTTAAAGTAGTTGACTCTCCAAGCAGAGAGCCGGAGGAAACAACCATGCGTCACTTCAACGGAATGCTCTTGGCGATGATTGCGTCGGCGTCCCTGATCGGACCCCTGCCCGCATATGCGCAGTCGGTGAACTGGACCTGGACCAACCAGTATGGCTCGACCCTGGCCATCACCAGCTTCAACTCGAACACGGGTGCTATCGCGGGGACCTATACCAACAACGCTGCAAACAGTTGCGACGAGGGCAAGCCGCAAGGTGTGACGGGTTGGCTGGCCTACGGCAACACGGGCACTGCGATCAGTTTCTCGGTGAACTTCCTCGGCTGCGGATCGACCACCGTCTGGACGGGGCAGTTGAACAATGCGTCGGGATTCCAGGGATTGTGGTATCTGTCCCTCGCCGAAGCCGTGGCGTGGAACGGCATCAGCGCGGGCGCCGACACGTTCACGTTCAGCAGCGGCGACAAGGCCCTCCTGACCAAGAGCGGCGTCGATCTGAAGGCCGGCAGCGAGAAGCTGTCGAACACCAAGAAGTAGGCGAGCGAAGCGAATCCGCTTCGTAGCGTGGGTTAGCGCAGCGTAACCCACCACGCTTCAACGAATGCGGGACCAAGTTGGTGGGGTACGCCCAGCGGACTGCGCTTGCGCGCAGCCGCAAGGCTAACCCACCCTACACACTATCCCCGTCTTGCCGCTTCCAGCGCCTGGGGCGTGTCGATGTCGAGGAACGCGCCCTCGCCGTCGACGGGCACTTCCGCAACCGCCTCGGTGTGCTTGGCGATCAGGTGGCGCGCGCCGACGTCGCCATCGAGCGTCATCAGCTCCCGGAAGAAGCGGCGCGACCACAGCACGGGGTTGCCGCGGCGGCCCTCGCTGACGGGCACGACGATGAGATTGCCGCGGTCCGGTGCGAAGCTGTCGATGAGACGGTCGATCAGGCCGGCATCGATCAGCGGCATGTCGCCGAGGCAAACCACGGCGCCGTCGCAAGCTTCGGGCACGGCCGCGATGCCGGCCTTGACCGAGCTCGCGATGCCGCCGGCGAAATCCGGATTGCGGACGAATTTCACCTTCAAGCCTTGCAGCGCCTGCTCGACCAGTTCGGTCTGATGGCCGGTGACGACGATCACCTCGGATGCCTTGGAGGCCAGCGCCTGCTCGGTCGCGATCCGCACCAGCTTCTTGCCGTCGAGCTCGGCGAGCAGCTTGTTCGGCCCACCCATGCGGGTCGAGCGCCCAGCCGCGAGCACGATGGCGGCGACCTGGCTGTTGCCCTCGATCTCGGGCCTCGCGCGCGGCTGCGGACGCGTGACGATCTCCATCAGGAGCCCGCCGACGCCCATGCCCATCAGCTCGGCGCGGGTCACCTTGATGCCGGCAAGCAGCCGCATCAGCACCCAGTCAAACCCGTTCTCGACCGGCGAGCGCGCGCAGCCCGGCGCGCCCAGCACCGGCACGCCGTCGGCGCGGGCGATCAGCAGCAGATTGCCGGGATCGACCGGCATGCCGAAATGCTCGATCTCGCCGCCGATCCCGGTGACGGCCGCCGGGATCACGTCGCGGCGATCCGCGATCGCGGACGCCCCGAACACGATGACGAGTTCCGCGCCAAGCGCGAGCAGCTCCTTGATCGCGGCCGACAGCGCGTGTTCGTCGTGCTGGACCCGCCGCTCCGCGATGATGCCGGCGCCGGCCGGCGCCAGCCGCTCGGCGGTGACGCGCAGCGTCTTGTCGATCACCTTGGAGGACAGGCCCGGCAGCAGCGTCGAGACCACGCCGACGCGCTTGATCACGTAGGGCGCGATCTTCAGGACGTCCCGGCCGGCCGCCTTCACCGCGGCGTCGCGCAAAGCGCCCTCGACGCCGAACGGGATGATCTTGACCGTGCCGACCATCTCGCCCTCGACCACCGGCTTGTAGGCGGTGAGCGTCGCAAAGGTGATGGCCTCGTCGATATTGTTGATGCGATCGACCGCGGCGCGGTCGATCACCAGCACGCCCGGGCATGCCGCGAACAGATTGGCGCGGCCGGTGAAGGCGCGCTCGACATGGATGCCCTCGCCGCCGACCGCAAGCGCGATACTGGCGGCGGCGATATCCTCGGAGACGTCGCCCTCCTCCATCCGCACCACGACGACGTCCTTGATGCCGGCGCGCTCCAGCGCCTCGACCTCGGCGGGCCCGATCGTCGTGCCCTTCTTCAGCACCAGCGGTCCCTGGCGCAGGGTGTGGACGGTCACCCCGCCGATCGCATCCTTGGGGCTCGCCGGGCCGAATTTCATGCCGCTTCTTCTTTTTCTTTGGGTGGCAGCCGAAGCACCGCCGTGATCTCGGCCATGATCGACACCGCGATCTCCGACGGCGAGACGGCGCCGATCGCAAGGCCAATGGGCGCGTGGATGCGCGCGATGTCGCTGTCCTTGGCGCCCTGCGCCCGCAGCCGGTCGCCGCGCTTGGCATGGGTCTTCCGCGAGCCCAGCGCGCCGATATAGAAGCAGCCGCGCTCGAAGGCGTGCAGCAGCGCAGGATCGTCGATCTTGGGATCGTGCGTCACCGCGACGAAAGCCGTGTAGGCATCCACGTTGAGCGGCGGCAGCGCGGTGTCGGGCCATTCGGCCACCAGCGGAATGTCTGGGAAGCGCTCTGCGCTCGCAAAGGCTGTGCGCGGATCGACGACCGTGACGTCGTAACCGAGCGAGCGCGCCAGCGGCGCCAGCGCCTGACTGATATGGACCGCGCCGACGATGACGAGCTTTGCGGTCGGCGCGTAGACGTTGAGGAACAGCTTTTTGCCGCCGACCTCGACATTGGCGCTCTTGCCCATGCGAAGCTGTTTTTCGAGCTCGACGCGCAGCGGGTCTTTCGCAAAATCCTGCGCCTTGACCAGGCGCTGCTCGCCGCTCTCGGTGTCCGTCACCAAGATCGCCGGGCGGCGCGCGGCGCGCTCGGCATTGAGTTCGTGCAAAATCGCGAGCTTCACGGCTAGTCGACCTTCTCGACGAAGACACGGATGGTGCCGCCGCAGGACAGCCCGACATTCCAGGCGGTCTCGTCGGCGACGCCGAACTCCAGCATCTTGGGCTTGCCGCTCTCGATCACGTCCATGGCCTCGGTGACCACGGCACCCTCGACGCAGCCGCCGGAGACCGAGCCTAAGAACGTGCCCTCGTCGTTGGTGACGAGGCTCGAGCCCGCCGGGCGCGGCGCCGAGCCCCAGGTCTCGACGACGGTGGCGAGCGCGACGCCACGGCCGGCCTTCTGCCAGTCCTCCGCCGCCCTCAGAATGTCCTCGTCGCGATCGAGCATGGGGTAACCTCTCAAGCTGCGGAGCGGATCAGGCTGCGGTGATGCGGCGGCAGCGGCCGGGAGAGCGTCGTGATCAGCTCCTGGATCGAACTCAAATTATGTACCGGGCGGAATTCGTCAACGTGCGGAAGCATCATTTTGATGCCCTGCGCCTTGGCCTCGAAGCCGCCGAAGCGCAACAGCGGGTTGAGCCAGATCAGCCGCCGGCAGGAGCGGTGCAGCCGGTCCATCTCGAAGGCGAGCCTGGAATCGGCCTCCCGCTCCAGCCCGTCGGAGATCAGGAGCACGATGGCGCCCTGGCTCAGGACCCGGCGCGCCCACAATTTGTTGAAGTTGTGCAGCGAGGCCGAGATCCGCGTACCGCCGGCCCAATCCTCGACCGAGGCCGAGCAGCTCGCCAGCGCCTCGTCGGGATCGCGCTGGCGCAGCGCGCGGGTGACGTTGGTGAGGCGGGTGCCGAACAGGAACACCGAGACGCGCTTGCGCGCATCGCCGATGGCATGGAGGAAATGCAGGAACAGGCGCGTGTACTCGTTCATCGAACCCGAGATGTCGAGCAGCGCGACGATCGGCGCCGGTTTCTCGATCCGCCCCAGGCGATGAATGTCGATGATGTCGCCGCCGGTGCGCAATGACGCACGCAGCGTGCGGCGCAGATCGAGGCGCAGGCCACGGGAATCGGGCCGGTGCCGGCGCGTCAGGAGCTCGGCCTGCGGCAGCCGCATCCGCTCGACGGCGCGCAGGGCCTCGCTGATCTCCGCCGCGCTCATCTGGGCAAAATCCTTCTTCTGAAGGATTTCCTTGTCGGAGACCGACAGGCGCAGATCCTGCTCCTGGTGCTGCGGCGTCTCCGTCATGCGCGGCTGCGACATCGCTTCCTGCACGCGGCGCGCACCGGCCTGCGGCTTCTTCTTGGCCTGCTCCGGCAGCGGCACCGAATCCAGCATGTGCTTCCACTCCTCCGAGGCGCGGAAGAACAGGTTGAAGGCCTGCTTGAAGATCAGCGCATGCTCGTGGCGCTTGACGAAGATCGCCTCCAGCGTGGCAAAGACATCGGCGCGGTTGCCGATGTCGATCACCTGGAGCGCGCTCATGGCATCGATCACTGCGCCCGGCCCGACCGGCATGCCCGCAGAGCGCAACGCGCGGGCGAAGCCGACGATGTTGTCGGCGAACTGCTCGGTCTGCTCGGGCGCCAGGTGGTCGATGGCCATGGGTCGTATCCATCCCCTCGTCATTCCGGGGCGCGCCTCTTTGGCGCGAGCCCGGAATCCATTCATCCACGAACTCTGCGGCCCGATGGATTCCGGGTTCGCGCTACGCGCGCCCCGGAATGACGGGCGCAATTTGACGCGAGATCAATCCTCGCTCGTCGCTTCCTTCAGCACCTTCTGCAGGGTGTCGCCCTGCATGCGGGTGATGTCGTCCTGGTACTTGAGCAGCGCGCCCAGCGTGTCGCCGACCACCTGCGGGGTCAGCGAGCGGGCGTCGAGCTCGGACAGCGCGGTGGCCCAGTCGATGGTCTCGGCGACGCCCGGCGACTTGTAGAAGTCCTGGTTGCGCAGCGCCTGGACAAAGCGCACCACCTGCTGCGACAGCTTTGTCGAGATGCCGGGCACGCGCGTCTTGACGATCGCGAGTTCGCGCTCGGCGGCGGGATAGTCCACCCAGTGATAGAGACAGCGCCGCTTCAGCGCGTCGTGGATCTCGCGGGTGCGGTTGGAGGTGATGATGACGATCGGCGGATACGGCGCCTTCACGGTGCCGAATTCGGGGATGGTCACCTGGAAGTCACTGAGGATTTCGAGCAGGTATGCCTCGAACGCCTCGTCGGCGCGATCGAGCTCGTCGATCAGGAGCACCGGCGGACCGGCGACGTCAGGCTCCAGCGCCTGGAGCAGCGGCCGCTTGATCATGTAGCGGTCGGCGAAGATGTCGCTCGACAGTTGATCGCGATCGGTGTCGCCGGCGGCTTCCGCCATCCGGATCGCGATCATCTGCGCGGCGCTGTTCCACTCGTACACGGCCGAGGAGACGTCGAGGCCTTCGTAGCACTGCAGGCGGATCAACTTCCGCCCCAGCGCCGCCGACAGCACTTTTGCGATCTCGGTCTTGCCGACGCCGGCCTCGCCTTCGAGAAACAGCGGCCGGCCCATGCGCAGCGACAGATACGTCACCGTCGCCAGCGACCGCTCGGCGAGATAGCCGCGCGACGTCAGGAGTTCGAGCATCGCATCAACCGATGCCGGCAGGGCGGCTGAAGTCATGAAAGGCCAGTCTTGGTTACGCCCTCACCGGGGCAAGTCGTTGGGCCAGTTGGTGAGGCCCATCATTCCTTGGCATTGGCGGCGTCGACGGCCCGCCGCGTCAGCACCCCGATGAGGTGCGCGCGGTATTCGGCACTGCCGTGGATGTCGCTGTTGAGACCCTCGGCCGGCACCTCGATGCCATCAAGGGCTTTCGCCGAGAAGCGCTTCTTCAGGGCTTCCTCAAACGCGGTGACGCGGAACACGCCTTCGGAGCCGGCGCCGGTGACGGCAACGCGCACGTCCGACGGACGCCGCGCCACGAACACGCCGACCAGCGCGTAGCGCGAGGCCTGGTTGCGGAACTTGATGTAGGCGGCCTTCTTCGGCAGCGGGAACATCACCTTGGTGATGATCTCGTCGGCCTCGAGCGCCGTCGTGAACAGGCCCTGGAAATACTCCTCGGCCTTGAGGCGGCGCTTGTTGGTGACGATGGTCGCCCCGAGCGCAAGCACCGCGGCCGGATAGTCCGCGGTCGGATCGTTGTTGGCGAGCGAGCCGCCGATCGTGCCCTTGTGGCGCACGGCGGGATCGCCGATTCCGCCGGCAAGGCTCGCGAGCGCCGGGATCGCTTCGCCGACGACGGCGGAGGTCGCGACCTCGGCGTGCTTGGCGGTGGCGCCGATCACCAGCGAGCGGCCCTTCATCTCGATCGCGTTGAGCCCCTCGATGTGGGAGAGGTCGACCAGATGCGGAGGGCTCGCGAGGCGCTGCTTCATGACCGGAATCAGCGTGTGGCCGCCGGCGATCACCTTGGCGTCTTCGTTCTTCACCAGGAGGTTGGCGGCCTGCCGAACGGTCCCGGGGCGATGATATTTGAATTCGTACATCTGAATGTCCTGATCGCGGGATGCGCGCGTGTCGATTTAGGCGAGGTCGGATTTCGCCATCGCCTTGGCGCCGGCGGAGATCGAGGCGACGATGTTCTGGTAACCGGTGCAGCGGCAGAGATTGCCTTCCAGCTCCTCGCGGATGGTGTGGTCGTCGACCTCGTGCCCCTTGCGATGGACGATGTCGATCGCGGTCATGATCATGCCGGGCGTGCAGAAGCCGCACTGCAGGCCATGGTGCTCGCGGAAGGCTTCCTGCATCGGATGCAGCGGCGCGCCGTCGGCAGCCAGCCCCTCGATCGTCTTGACCTCGTGGCCGTCAGCCATCACGGCAAGCGTGGTGCAGGACTTCACGGCCTTGCCGTCGAGATGCACGACGCAGGCGCCGCACTGCGAGGTGTCGCAGCCGACATGGGTGCCGGTCAGCCGCAGATTCTCGCGCAGGAACTGCACCAGAAGCGTGCGGGGATCGACGTTGGCCGTCACAGGATTGCCGTTCACGATGAGGGAGATTTTCGCCATAAGCACTCTCTATCAGCGCCCCGACGGGTCCCGTCGAAGCGGTTCTTATAATTATTCCAACCCATCATATGGGCCATTATGCCCCGGGGCAACATCACCCCGGACGCAAGGCGCCATGCCGAAAGGCGATAGCCTTCAGCCCTGTACCGCCTTGGCGAAGTTCGCGAAAAACTCGTCGGCCAGCTTCTTGGCGGCGCCGTTGATGAGGCGTTGTCCGAGCTGCGCCAACTTGCCGCCGATCTGCGCCTCGACGTCGTAGGAGAGCAGCGTGCCGCCGTCCTTCTCCGCCAGCTTGACCACGGCGCCGCCCTTGGCAAAGCCCGCCACCCCGCCCTCGCCTTCGCCGGAGATCTTGTAGCCGTTCGGCGGATCGAGATCGGAGAGCGTCACCTTGCCCTTGAAGCGCGCCGACACCGGGCCGACCTTCATTTTCGCTGTGGCGCGAAAGCCGCCGTCGTCGGTCTTCTCCAGCTCCTCGCAGCCGGGGATGCAGGCCTTCAGCACCTCGGGATCGTTGAGCTTGGCCCACACAGCCTCGCGCGGCGCCGCAAGCTGGACTTCGCCGTTCATCGTCATGGCCATGGGGTGCCTCCCGGGATCGTGCAATTATAATGCTGCTCAAGTAACGCACGTAGGCTGCAAAGGAAAGGGCGGCCTCCGGCCACGTGCAATGCATATTCGCAACTGCAAAAAATCTTGCGCGGTCGGTTTTGGATTGGCACAGGCGGGCCATGATGGTTAGGTCCCGCGCAACATGAGCACAGCCCTCTCCCCCCTGCTCGCGCCGATGCTGTCGAGCGCCGCCATGCGCGCCGTCTGCGACGACCGGTCAACGCTCCAGAACATGCTCGATTTTGAGGCAGCCTTGGCGCGCGCCGAAGCCGCCACCGGCGTGATTCCCGCGGCCGCCGTGGGCCCGATCGAAACCGCCTGCAAGGCGGATGCCTTTGACATCGCCGCGCTGGCCGAGGCCGCGACACGGTCCGGCAATCTCGCGATTCCCCTGGTCAAGGCGCTGACCGCCAACGTCGCAAAGGCCGACGCGGAGGCCGCACGCTACGTGCATTGGGGCGCGACCAGCCAGGACGTCATCGACACTGCGACCATGCTCACGCTGCGCGCCGCCATCGACGCGCTGGACGCCGACCTCAGCCGCGCCATCAAGGGTTTTGCCGCACTGGCGCGCAATCACCGCAACACCGCGATGGTGGCGCGGACATGGCTCCAGCACGCGCTGCCGATGCCGTTCGGGCTCAAGGCCGCCGAATATGCCGCGAGCCTTGCTCGCGCCCGCTGCCGCCTCAGGCGGCTCTCCCGCGAGGGCCTCGCGCTGCAATTCGGCGGCGCGGCCGGCACGCTCGCGGCCCTCGGCGACAAGGGGCTCGCGGTCGCCGAACGATTGGCGCAGGAGCTCAACCTGCCGCTGCCGGAGGCGCCCTGGCACACCCATCGCGACCGCATCGCGGAGGCCGCATCGGTTCTCGCGATTCTCGCCGGCAGCTGCGGCAAGATCGCGCGCGACGTCTCGCTGATGATGCAGACCGATGTCGCCGAGGCGTTCGAGCCGGCCGGCGAAGGCCGCGGCGGCTCCTCGACCATGCCGCACAAGCGCAACCCTGTCGCGGCCGCAAGCGCGCTGGGATGTGCCACCATGGCCCCGCAGCTCGCCGCGACGATTTTTGCCGCGCAGGTACAGGACCACGAGCGCAGCGCCGGCCCCTGGCATGCGGAATGGCCGACGCTGCCTCAACTGATGCTGGTCACTTCGGGCGCGCTCGCCGCCATCGTCGACATCGCCGAGGGCCTGGACGTCGATGCCGCGCGCATGCGCAGCAATCTCGATGCGACGCACGGGCTGATCATGGCCGAGGCGGTCACCTTTGCGCTGGCCGAGAGGATCGGCAAGAGCGATGCGCATCATCTCATCGAGGCCGCGAGCAAGCGCGCGGTCGCCGAGAAGAAGCATCTGCGCGAGGTTCTCGCGGCCGATTCGCAGGTCACAGCGCATCTTTCGCCGGAAAAAATTGCGGCATTGTTCGAGCCGATGGCCTATCAAGGGGCTTCCCAAGCCATGATCGACCGGCTGCTCGACAGCCTCGAGCGAGATTGATTGTTTGAGCATGATCCCTTCGGAAAACCGTTCCACACTTTTCCGGATCATGCTCCAGAACGGAGACGCCGCATGCCCATGATCGATGCCGACGGTTGCCTGATCAACGTCTCCGTCGAAGGCCGCGACGGCGGGCCGACCTTGATGCTGTCCAATTCGCTCGGCAGCACGCTTCAGATGTGGGAGCCGCAGATGAAGGCGCTGACACAGGTGTTCCGCGTCATCCGCTATGACCGCCGCGGCCACGGCAAGTCGAACGTTCCCCCCGGCCCTTACACGATGGAGCGCTTCGGCCGCGACGTGCTGGCGATCCTCGACGATCTCAACATCGAGAAGGTGCATTGGTGCGGCCTGTCGATGGGCGGCATGGTCGGACAATGGCTGGGCGCGAATGCGCCGGAGCGCTTCGGCAAGCTCGTCCTCGCCAACACCTCCTGCTACTATGCCGAGCCGACCAAATGGCTGGAACGCATCGATGCCGTGAAGAAGGGCGGCATCGCGGCGGTGGCCGATGCCGTGATCGCGGGCTGGCTCACCCAGGATTTCCGCGAGCGCGAGCCTGACATCACCGCCCGGATGAAAGCGATGCTGCTCGCCTCACCCGTGGAGGGCTATCTCGCCTGCTGCGAGGCGCTGTCGACGCTCGACCAACGCGAGTTGCTGCCAAAGATCAAGAGCCCGACATTGGTGATCGCCGGCCGCCACGACATGGCGACGCCGATCTCGGCGGGCGAGCTGATCCGCTCGAAAATTCCCGGCGCCAACATGACCATCATCGACGCCGCCCATATTTCCAATGTCGAGCAGCCGCACGCGTTCACCGATGCGGTGGTGGGGTTCCTGACGCAACGCTGATTGCGCCTGTCGTCATTCCGGAGCGATGCAAAGCATCGCCCCCGGAATCTCGATCGGCATTCACAACCTCGAGATTCCGGGTTCGCCTCTTCGAGGCGCCCCGGAATGACTGATCCGGAGAAACAAACATGGACGACCAGAAGCGCCGCGATGCCGGCATGAACGTGCGCCGCAAGGTGCTGGGCAATGCCTGGGTCGACAAATCAGTCGCCAATCGCAATGCCTTCAACACCGATTTCCAGGATCTGATCACGCGCTACGCCTGGGGCGAGATCTGGACGCGGCCGCATTTCGACGAGCGCACAAGGCGGGTGCTGGTGATCGGCACCATGGTCGCGCTTGGGCAATGGGACGAATTCCGCCTGCATGTGCGCGCGGCGCTCGCCGAGGGCGGCTTCACGCCCGACGACATCAAGGAAATCCTGCTCCAGCAGGCGATCTATTGCGGCGTGCCGGCGGCGAACCACGCCGTCAAGGAGGCCTCAGCGATTGTGCAGGAGCTCGGCCTGCTCAAGACCTAGCGGCGCGGCGGCCTCGGCGCTCTTGGGTGCCGCCACAGGGCGCTCGATCACCATCACGATCGCAGCCCCCAGCAGCAGCAAGAGCTCGGTCGCGTGCAGCCGGAGCGCGTCCATCTCGCCGACCTTCGAGGCCATGACCATGCTCGCAAACGAGATCACGCTGCCGATCGCCAGCGCAATGCCGAGCGCCTCGTCACTGCCGCCGTTCCTGCGGACGCGGGGAATGCACAGCAGCGCGAGGTAGATCGCGAAGAACGCCACCACGGTCAACCGTCCCAGCGCCAGCAGCCAGGCCGCGCGCACCGTGTCCATCCCCGCCATCTGGAGATTGTCGCTGAGGAACAGCGCGACCGCGACGCTCGGCCGTTCGTAGAGGCCGTGCACCGGCGCCACCATGATGTTGAAGGCGACGAGCGTCCAGGCGGGGATGAAATAGGCCGCCAGCAGCGCGCCGTTGACCGAGTCGATCCGCCAATTCCTGAACATGCCGCTTCCCGCTTCGCCTGCCACGCGCCTTCAATGGGAAGGCTTTGCCGGGAGCTAACTCGCATCAGTCCGTGGCGGCAATTTAAACCCTTTTTTTACCTTAACAGGGCACCCGCACACGTCGTCATTCCGGGATGGTGCGTCAGCACCAGACCCGGAATCTCGAGATTCCGGGCTCGGCTCTTCGAGCCGCCCCGGAATGACGCCAAGCAACGAAAAAAGGCCCCACCTTGCAGCGGGGCCCTTCTTCACTCCTGCTCACTCACTGGGCTCCCAAACTAGTTGTCCTGACCGCGCTGGCCACCATGCTGCTGGCCGGGCTTGTCACCCTGGCGCATCGGATCCTGCTGCTGCTGTCCGGGTTTCTGCCCACCGCCCTGCTGCTGCCCTGGCTGCTGACCTGGGCGCTGCTGGCCGGGGTTCTGAGTCTGCTGACCCGGATTCTGGTTCTGCTGCTTCGTCATCGGGGGGAGCTCCCTTGTTGGACGTCAGAGGGAAGCTAACAACCGCCCTCGGATTTGGTTGCCACGCGGAACCCGGTTCCTCGCAGCTGCGGAACCGGGAGACGACATCCGGAACCAAATGAGTTCTGTACAAGCCGTTATGCCTAGGCCTGCCCAGTTGCGGCCGCCAGTTCCCTCCTGTTACAAAACGAGAAGAATGCTCAAGGGCTGCCGGGGCCCAAGAACTCTCTCGAAGAGCTCCCTTTGAGCCCGCGTCAAGTTTGGGTAACGGCAGCCTGTGGATTATTTCGCCCAGCAGCTCATCAACGGCCTCGTGCTCGGCTCCATCTACGGCCTGATCGCGATCGGCTACACGATGGTCTACGGCATCGTCGGCATGATCAACTTCGCCCATGGCGACGTCTTCATGATCGGCGGCTTCATCGCCCTGATCACCTTCCTGATCCTGATCTCGCTCGGCGTGACCGCGATCCCGGTGATCCTGCTCGTCGTGCTGCTGGTCGCGATGGCGATCACGGCGCTCTATGGCTGGACCATCGAGCGCATCGCCTACCGGCCGCTGCGGCATTCCTTCCGTCTCGCCCCGATGCTGTCGGCGATCGGCATGTCGTTCGTGCTGACCAACTATTCGCAGGTGGCGCAAGGCGCCCGCGTCAAGCCGATCCCGCCCTTCATCACCGGCGGCTACACGCTGCATGAGAGCGCGGACGGCTTCGTCATCCAGCTCTCCAACATCCAGATCATGGTGGTCATCACAACCATCGTGCTGCTGGCGATCTTCACCTGGCTGGTGTCGCACACGCGGCTCGGGCGCGATATGCGCGCCTGCGAGCAGGACCAGACCATGGCGGCCCTGCTGGGCGTCGACGTCGACCGCACCATCTCCATGACCTTCGTGATCGGCGCCGCGCTCGCCGCGGTCGCGGGTTTCATGTACCTGCTCTATTACGGCCTGGTCGATTTCTTCATGGGCTTCGTCGCCGGCATCAAGGCCTTCACGGCAGCCGTGCTCGGCGGAATCGGCTCGCTGCCGGGCGCCATGCTCGGCGGCCTTGCGATCGGCCTGATCGAGACGTTCTGGTCGGCCTATTTCTCGGTCGAATACAAGGACGTCGCGGCATTCTCGATCCTGATCGTCGTGCTGATCTTCATGCCGACCGGCCTGCTCGGCCGTCCCGAAGTCGAAAAAGTCTGACGGACCGCCGCGTGACAGCCATTCCGCACGAGACCAAGCACGCAAGCCGCACCGCCGGCATCACCTATATCCTGAAGAAATCCCTGCTCAGTGCACTGGTCGCGCTGGTGCTGTTCTCACTGATGGTCGGCGTCCGGACCGAGGCCGGTTCCGACGGCCAGCTCACTTATTGGACGCGCTTCGGCGAGGTCGCAGCGCTTGTCGCCGCCGTGTTCGGCGGCTCGATCGTGATCGAGCTGCTCCGGCAATGGCTCGGCCCGACCGGCGCCGAGAAGCTGGTGCCGCCCGCAGTGCATCGCGGGATGTCGTTCGTCGGCCGCTACCTCGCGCCCGCGCTTTTGATCTTCACGCTGCTGGTGCCCGTCATCTTCTATAACCAGCGCTACATCCTCGACCTCGCGATCCTCGTGCTCACCTATGTCATGCTGGGCTGGGGATTGAACGTCGTGGTCGGCCTCGCCGGCCTGCTCGATCTCGGCTACGTCGCCTTCTATGCGGTCGGCGCCTATTCCTACGGCCTGCTCGCCACCAATTTCGGCTGGTCGTTCTGGATCTGCCTGCCGCTCGCCGGCATCCTCGCCGCGTTCTGGGGCGTGCTGCTCGGCTTTCCCGTGCTGCGGCTGCGCGGCGACTATCTCGCCATCGTGACGCTGGCCTTCGGCGAGATCATCCGCCTCGTCATCATCAACTGGCAGAGCCTGACCGGAGGCCCCAACGGCGTCTCCGGCATTCCCCGCCCCACCTTCTTCGGCATCCCGCTCGACAACAGCGACGACGGGCTCGCCGCCAAGCTCGGCATCGAGTACTCAGCGACCCACCGCATCGTCTTCCTATTCTATTTGATCCTGGCGCTCGCGCTGCTCACCAACTGGGTGACGATCCGTCTGCGCCGCCTGCCGATCGGCCGCGCCTGGGAGGCCTTGCGCGAGGACGAGGTCGCCTGCCGCGCGCTCGGCATCAACACCACGACCACCAAGCTTACCGCGTTCGCGACCGGCGCGATGTTCGGCGGCTTTGCCGGTGCGTTCTTCGCCACCCGCCAGGGCTTCATCAGCCCGGAATCCTTCACCTTCCAGGAATCGGCATTGGTGCTGGCCATCGTCGTGCTTGGCGGCATGGGCTCGCAACTCGGCGTGGCGCTCGCCGCGCTGGCCATGATCGGGGGCTTCGAGCTGTTCCGCAGCCTCGAGACCTACCGCATGCTGGTGTTCGGCATGGCCATGGTGCTGATCATGATCTGGCGGCCGCGCGGCCTGGTCGGCCATCGCGCGCCGACCGTGTATCTGACCAAGGAGCAGGCGATCTCCTCCGACCTCGTCAAGGAAGGGCACGGATGAGCGGCGACAAGATTCTCAACGTCGACCGGCTGACCATGCGCTTCGGCGGCATCGTTGCCGTGCAGGACCTGTCGCTCTCGGCCGAGCGCAAGAAGATCACCGCGCTGATCGGGCCGAACGGCGCCGGCAAGACCACGGTCTTCAACTGCATCACCGGCTTCTACAAGCCGAGCGGCGGCACCATTCGCCTCACCCATGACGATGGCCGGACGATCGCCCTGGAGCGGCTGAACGATTTCCGCATCGCCAAGCTGGCCAAGGTGGCGCGCACCTTCCAGAACATCCGCCTGTTTCCCGGCATGACCGCGCTGGAAAACCTGATGGTGGCGCAGCACAACGCCTTGATGCGGGCCTCCGGCCTCACCTTTCTCGGCCTGATCGGTGCGCCCGGCTATCGCGATGCCGAGAAGCGCGCGATCGATCTGGCCACCGATTGGCTCAGGCGGGTCAACCTGCTCGACCGCGCCGACGATGCCGCCGGCAATTTCGCCTATGGCGACCAGCGCCGGCTCGAGATCGCGCGCGCGATGTGCACCGAGCCCGCGCTTCTGTGCCTGGACGAGCCCGCCGCCGGCCTCAACGCGCGCGAGAGCGCCGCCTTGAGCGAGCTCCTGCTCTCGATCCGCAACGAGCTCGGCACCTCGATCCTGCTGATCGAGCACGACATGTCGGTGGTGATGGAAATCTCCGACCATATCGTGGTGATGGACCACGGCGTGAAGATCGCCGAAGGTTCGCCGCGCGCGGTCCGCGACGACCCCAAGGTGATCGCCGCCTATCTCGGCGCCGACGAGGAAGAAGCCGTGGCCGTGATGGAGAGCGGGTCGTGACTTCACCCACTCCCCTGCTCGCGATCCGCAGCCTTCGCGCCGCCTACGGCAAGATCGAGGCGCTGAAGGGCGTCGACGTCGAGATCAATGCCGGCGAGATCGTGGCGCTGATCGGCGCCAACGGCGCCGGCAAGTCGACGCTGATGATGACCATCTTCGGCAAGCCGCGGGCCCGTGCCGGCCAGATCCTGTACGAAGGCCGCGACATCACCGACGTGCCCACCCACGAGATCGCGCATTTGCGCATCGCGCAATCGCCGGAGGGACGGCGCATCTTCCCGCGCATGAGCGTGGCGGAAAACCTCCAGATGGGTGCCGATGCCACCGGATGCACCGATTCCGAGCGCGACGCGACGCTGGAACGCGTCTTGAATCTGTTTCCACGGCTGAAGGAACGCTACGCCCAGCGCGGCGGAACCCTGTCCGGCGGCGAGCAGCAGATGCTGGCGATCGGCCGCGCCTTGATGAGTCGTCCCCGCCTGCTCCTGCTCGACGAGCCCTCGCTCGGGCTCGCGCCGCTGATCGCGCGCCAGATTTTCGATGCGATCCGCACCCTGAACCGGCAGGACGGCCTGACCGTCCTGATCGTCGAGCAGAACGCCAACCATGCGCTCAAGCTCGCCCATCGCGGCTATGTCATGGTCAATGGCCTGATCACGCTGGCCGGGACCGGCGCCGAGTTGTTGCAGCGCCCCGAGATTCGCGCCGCCTATCTGGAAGGCGGCCGGCACGGCTGAGGCGGGCCATGTGCGGCCGAATGTGGCGAGATATCTCCGCCAATGCCCGTATTTTGCTGGTGACTTCTCCTCGAATTCATTCAAGAATGGCGCCGGTTTGGACCGGGCATGCCCGGCAACTTCCACAGGCGACCACCCGCGAGGTATCTCATGAAATCACTGAAGCTCATCGGTCTGGCATTCGGCGCGTCGATCGCGCTGTCGAGCGCGGCATTCGCGCAGGATGTCACCATCGCAGTCGCAGGCCCGATGACAGGCACAGAGTCCGCCTTCGGCCGCCAGATGAAGAACGGCGCCGAGATGGCCGTGGCTGATATCAACACCGCCGGCGGCATCAACGGCAAGAAGCTCTCGCTCAACGTCGAGGACGATGCCTGCGATCCCAAGCAGGCGCGCTCGATTGCGGAAAAGATCGCCGGCGCCAAGATCCCCTTCGTCGCCGGACACTACTGCTCGTCGTCGTCGATCCCGGCCTCGGAGGCCTATGCAGACGGCAACGTCCTCCAGATCACCCCAGCCTCGACCAACCCGCTCTTCACCGAGCGCAAGCTGTGGAACGTGGCGCGCGTCTGCGGCCGCGACGATCAGCAGGGCCTGATCGCGGCGCAGTACATCGCCAAGAACTACAAGGGCAAGAACATTGCGATCCTCAACGACAAGACCACCTACGGCAAGGGTCTTGCGGACGAGACCAAGAAGGCGCTCAACAAGGCCGGCATCACCGAGAAGATGTACGAGTCCTACAACAAGGGCGACAAGGACTTCAACGCGATCGTCTCGCGCCTGAAGCGCGACAACATCGATCTCGTCTATGTCGGCGGCTACCATCAGGAGAGCGGCCTGATCCTGCGCCAGATGCGCGACCAGGGTCTCAAGACAGTGCTGATGGCCGGCGACGCGCTCGCCGACAAGGAGTACGCCTCCATCACCGGCCCGGCCGGCGAAGGCACGCTGTTCACCTTCGGCCCCGATCCGCGCAACAAGCCGACCGCCAAGAAGATCGTCGATGCCTTCAAGGCCAAGAACATCGACCCCGAAGGCTACACGCTCTACACCTATGCGGCGATGCAGGTCTGGTCGCAGGCGGCCAAGAAGGCCGGCACCACCGACGCCAAGAAGGTGATGGAGGCGATGAAGGCCGGCAAGTGGGACACCGTGATCGGCCCGATCGAGTATGACGCCAAGGGCGACATCAAGCAGATCGACTACGTCGTCTACAAATGGGATGCCAAGGGCGGCTACGCCGAGATCAAAGGCAACGGCACCTAACGCGCTTGCCGGGCCCCAAGGCCGTTATCCAAGCATCATCACGCCCCGGCTTGCCCGGGGCGTTCTTCTTGGGCAAGCGTCCTGGACAAGGGTCAGACAGCTGCGGGCAGTTCGCCGCCCGCCGCGGCCTGGGCCTTCCGCAGCGCTTGCAGGAGATCGTTCGGCCGAAACGGCTTTTGCAGGCAGACCACGTTGGCAAGGTGAGGCGATTGTTCCATGAAATCCAGCGCCGTCATCCCGGACACCGCAATGATGGGGAGGCCCGGCGCACGCTCCCGCAGGCTCGCGATGACGTCGACGCCGCTGGTGTCGCCAAGGAAGATATCGACGATCGCCGCGTCAAACGGGCTTTCCGCGAAGGCTTTCAGCCCGGCCGCACCGCTTTCGGCCTCCGCGACCTCGAAGCGATGGACCCGAAGCACGATCGCGACCATCGCACGGACGTCCTTCTGGTCGTCGATGATGAGAACACGGGGCATAGGGAAGAACTCCCGGATATCGATCAAAATCGATGATTCAAACCTGGAACCCACTCCGGCGGGATGGCATTATGGCACCGTCCAGTAAAGCGCATCTAACCCGACCCCTATTCCGTGGTCCCACCAGAATTAAGTAATCTGTAACCTTCGGTTGAGTCGCGGTCGCAACAGTTCAAGATGTGCGCCCGTAACCCGCTACCATAGCGCCGGCCTGCGGGGATCCGAATGACGTCGATGAAAATGGCGAAGACCGGTCTGCGAGAGGTGGACGTGCCCGCGACGATCGACCGAAGCACATTCCTTTCGACCCTGCCGGCCACCTCGACCGACCGCACCGCCGCATTGGCGATCGTCGGCATATCAGCAATCCTGTTCGCATTGGCCGTCCCTTTCGCGGGTACCCCGCTCCTGCCCGTCCCGGCCTTTGTCGCGAGCTATCAATCGGCCCTCGCCGTAAGCGACATCGTCACCGCGGTGCTGCTGCTGTCGCAGTTTTCGGTCTTGCGGACCCGCGCGCTGTTGTGGCTCGCGAGCGGCTATCTGTTCACCGCCGCCGCGGCGCTGGTTCATGCCCTCACCTTCCCCGGACTGTTCACCCCGACCGGACTTTTCGGCGCGGGCGGGCAAACCACGGTCTGGCTCTACATGATCTGGCACGGCGGCTTCCCGGTGTTCGTGCTGGGCTATGCCTGGCTGAAGGAGGCCGACGGCGGCGCCAGGATCCGCGGCACGACAATCAGGGCGATCTGCGCCATCGTGTTCGGCGTCGCCGCCGCCATGGCCGTCTTCGCCTGGATCGTCACCGCCTGGCACGATCTGCTCCCGGTCCTGCTGCGCGACGGCCACTACATGCCGGCCATGATCGGCGTCGTATCCTTCGTATGGTCGCTCAGCTTTGCCGCCCTCGTCTCGCTCTGGTTCCGCAGGCCGCATTCGGTGATCGACGTCTGGCTCATGGTCGTGATGTGCGCCTGGCTGTTCGATATCGCACTCTCGGCGATCGTGAACGTCGCGCGCTTCGATCTCGGCTTCTACGTCGGCCGCCTCTACGGCCTCTGCGCGGCGACCTTCGTGCTCGCGGTGCTCCTGGTCGAGAATGTCCGCCTCCAGGCGCAGACCGCGAGCATGGTCGGCGCGCTGAAGCGCCGATCGGACGCCGAGCGCGACTATCACGCCGAGCGCGAGCGGCTGTTCACCGCCGTCGTCGAATCCTCCAACGACGCCATCATCACCAAGTCGCTCGACGGCACCATCACGACCTGGAACAGCGCGGCCGAGCGCGTCTTCGGCTACTCCGCCGACGAGGCGGTCGGCCGTTCCATCGACATCATCATGCCGGACGATCAGCGTGACGATGTCGCCGAGAATCTGGCCCGCACCCGCAACGGCGAGGTCATCGACCAGCAGGAGACCGTACGGCTGCACAAGAGCGGTCAACCCATCGACGTGGTGCTGAGCCAGGTCCCGCTGCGATCGACCGAGGGCAAGATCATCGGCGCGTCCAAGGTGGCCCGCGACGTCACCGAGCGGAAGCGAGCGGAGATGGCGCTCAATCGGGAGATCGAGGAGCGCCAGCGCATTTTCGAGACCTCGCAGGATCTGATCCTGGTCACCGATGGTTTCGGCAATTTCATCCAGGTCAGCCCCAGTGTGAAGGACATCCTCGGCTTCAGCCCGGACGACATGGTCGGGCACAGTGCGATCGAGTTCATCCACCCTGATGACCTCGAGAAAACGCGCAGCGAGATGCGCGCGGCCCGGCGCGGCGCGGTCAAGCGCAGCTTCGAGGCGCGCTACTATCACTACGATGGTCACGAGGTTACGCTGAACTGGATGGGCACCTGGTCCGAGCCGGTGCGGCGCCATTTCTTCATCGGCCGCGACCTCACCGAGAAGCAGGCCGCCGAAGCCCAGCTCCGGCAGGTCCAGAAGATGGATTCGATCGGCCAGTTGACCGGCGGCGTCGCCCACGACTTCAACAACGTGCTGACCGTCATCACCGGCACGATCGGTATTCTGGCGGATGCGGTCGCCGATCGTCCCGAGCTCGCCGCCATCACCAAGCTGATCGACGACGCCGCCGAGCGCGGCGCGCAGCTGACCAAGCACCTGCTCGCCTTCGCCCGCAAGCAGCCGCTCCAGCCGCGCGAGATCGACGTCAATGCGCTGACGCTCGAGGCCGCCAAGCTGCTGCATCCGACGCTGGGCGAGCAGATCACCATCATGCCCCAGCTCACCGAGGACGCCTGGCCGACACTGGTCGATCCCGGCCAGCTCTCCACCGCCATCCTCAACCTCGCGCTGAACGCGCGCGATGCCATGCCCGACGGCGGCACCCTGGTGCTCGAGACCCGCAACGTCTTCCTCGACGACGGTTATGCCAGCATGAATCCCGACATCGTTGCCGGCAATTACGTGATGATCGCGGTCAGCGACACCGGCACTGGAATTCCGGCCGATCTGATCGAGCGGGTGTTCGATCCGTTTTTCACGACCAAGGAGGTCGGCAAGGGCACCGGCCTCGGGCTCAGCATGGTGTTCGGCTTCGTCAAGCAGTCCGGCGGCCACATCAAGATCTACAGCGAGGAAGGCCACGGCACGAGCGTGAAGATCTACCTGCCGCGCTCCACCGGCGTGCAGGAGACCGAGTTCGAGGCGCTTCAGAACGCGCCCGTCGCCGGCGGCAGCGAGAAGATCCTGATCGTCGAGGACGATGCTCTGGTACGGCAATACGTCGTGACCCAGATCAAGAGCCTCGGCTACGCCGCGCTCGAAGCCGCCAACGCGGCCGACGCCCTCACCATCATCGACGCCGACAAGGACATCGACCTGCTCTTCACCGACGTCATCATGCCGGGCGCCATGAACGGCCGCCAGCTCGCCGATGAAGCGGCCCGCCGCCGCCCCGATCTGAAGACGCTGTTCACCTCGGGCTACACCGAGAACGCCATCGTCCATCACGGACGGCTCGACTCCGGCGTGCTGCTGCTGGCCAAGCCCTACCGCAAGTCCGAGCTGGCCAAGATGCTCAGGACGGCGCTCGCCAGTTGAGCCTGCGGCATCTCTGCGCTATCGCAGAAGCGAACTCCTCATCAGCGCGCGAGGCCATCTTGAAAAATCTGCTGACCGACATCGCCGGCGTCCGCGTCGGCCATGCCGAGGATGCCAAAGTCGCCTCCGGCACGACCGCGATCATTTTCGATTCCCCCGCGGTCGCGGCGATCGACGTCCGCGGCGGCGGACCCGGCACGCGCGAGGACGCACTGCTCGATCTCGCCAATACCGTCGAACGCGTCGACGCGATCGCGCTGTCGGGCGGCTCCGCCTTCGGCCTCGATACCGGCGGCGGCGTGCAGGCCTGGCTCGCCGAGCAGGGCCGCGGTCACCGGGTTCGCGAAGCCCTGATCCCGATCGTGCCGGGCGCGATCCTGTTCGATCTCCTCAACGGCGGCGACAAGGCCTGGGGACGCTTCTCGCCCTATCGCGACCTCGGCTACGCCGCGGCAGCCGCCGCCGGCACGGACTTCGCAATCGGCAGCGTCGGCGCGGGCTTAGGTGCCACCACCGCGACGTTCAAGGGCGGGCTCGGCTCAGCCTCGGCGGTGACGCCTGATGGCGTCAAGGTCGCGGCGATCGTCGCCGTCAACGCGGTGGGCAGTGTCACCGTCGGCAACGGGCCGTGGTTCTGGGCGGCGCCGTTCGAGGTGGACGGCGAATACGGCGGACGCGGCCTGCCCGACAAGTTCACCGACGACATGCTCCGCATGCGCATCAAGGGCGGTCCCGCCGCGAGCGCGCGCGAAAATACCACCATCGGGGCCGTCGTCACCGACGCGGTGCTGACCAAGCCACAGGCCAAGCGGCTGGCGATGATCGCCCACACCGGCTTCGCCCGCGCCATCTATCCGGTGCATGCACCGACCGACGGCGACGTGCTGTACGCGGCTGCGACCTGCGAGAAGTCGATCGAGCCGCTGGTCGGCCTCACCGAGCTCGGCACCGTCGCCGCCAACGTGGTCGCGCGCGCAATCGCACGCGGCGTGTATTGCGCAACCGCGCTGCCGTTCGGCGGCGCGCAGCCGGCATGGCGGGACCGGTTTGGTGGATAGTTGAACGCCCGTCACACATCAGGTGTCATCGCCCGGCGAAGACCGGGCGATCCAGTATTCCAGAGACGGTTGTGATTAAACCGGAAGGCCGCGGCGTACTGGATGCCCCGCTTTCGCGGGGCATGACAGCGCAATTTGGCGAGAGAGCGTTCTTAGCTCACACGCTCATCGACATCGACGAGCCGGCGGTCGCTGAGGCGCCTTGCCCCTGCCCGCCTTGCCGCTGCATCAACTGCGCGAACAGATCGTAAGCCGAATTAGCGGAGGAGTTGGAGGCGCCCGGGACCGTCGTCGACATCTTGAAGCCGTCGGCATAGGTGACGGTGGTGGTGGTCGAGCCGTCGGCGGCGGTCGTCGTGGTCGAGGTCGATCCGCCGCTCGGCTTCGAGGAGGAATCCGATCCCTCGCCGGAGCCGCTGGCACCGTGGGCATGGCCGCGATGTCCGCTCTTCAGCGCCTTCGACATCTCGTCGAGGTTGACGCTGCCGTCGGAATTCGAATCCAGCTTCGAGAACACGTCATCGGCCTGCGCGAGATTGGTGCCGCCGGCTCCCAGCGCGTTCTCGAATTCGGACTTGGTGATCTTGCCGTCGCCGTCCGCATCGATCTGCGAGAACAGGTCCTTCAGCGCAGCGTCCCGGCGGGTCGAGGACGACGAGTTCGATGAGGTCGAGGTCGTCGCGCTGCTGGTGCCGTCCGACGATTGGCTTTGCGCGGCGATCAGCGCGCTCATCGTCTCCGGCGCGATCTGCGAGCAATTGCCCGAGTTGGCCGACGAGGTCGCGCCGCTGCTCGTGCTGTTGCTGCCGCTGTCGATCGCGAACGGATTGGTCGGCGCGCTTTGCGATGATCCCGTCTTCTGTGTCGAGGACGACGATTTCGGGTTTGTCAGCGACTGGATCGCGTCGAGCGCCGTCGAGACGGCGCCAAGAGCAAACAGCATTGCACAACTCCAACCGATGCGGCATGCCGCGGTCAATGTTCCGGGGAGGAAGTCAGCAAGCGCCGTGCCAGCGCGAAAAGCTCAATGAATTCCGCTTCCAGCGCACCTGGCGCGGCCCAGCAATATCGGCAATTCGTGCCGGTGACGGCAGAAATTTCCGCCCACAGGCAGCGCGCCTGTCCTGCATTGCCCGCCACGGAGGCCCATGTTAGGCGAGACCCATTCCTCTTCCGGCCGCCACGGGAAACAGCGCCATGACCCAAGCCTTCACCCCCCGCCCCCTGGCAATCGCCCCCTCGATCCTGGCCTCGGATTTCTCCAGGCTCGGCGAAGAGGTGCGCGCGGTGGACGCCGCCGGTGCCGACTGGATCCATCTCGACGTGATGGACGGGCACTTCGTCCCGAACATTTCCTATGGCCCCGACGTCATCAAGGCGATGCGCCCGCATACCAAGAAGGTCTTCGACGCGCACCTGATGATCTCGCCCTGCGATCCCTATCTCGAGGCCTTCGCCAAAGCCGGCTGCGACCACATCACGGTCCATGCGGAAGCAGGTCCCCATCTGCACCGCTCGCTCCAGGCGATCCGCGCGCTCGGCAAGAAGGCGGGCGTCTCGCTTAATCCGGGCACGCCCATCAGTGCGCTCGAATACGTCCTCGACCTGGTCGATCTCGTGCTGGTGATGTCGGTCAATCCCGGCTTCGGCGGCCAGGCCTTCATTCCCTCCGCGATCGGCAAGATCCGCGACATCCGCGCGATGACGGCGGGCCGTCCGATCGACATCGAGGTCGACGGCGGGGTCGGTCCCGACGTCGCGGGCGCGCTCGCCGCGGCCGGCGCCAACGCCTTCGTCGCCGGCACCTCCGTGTTCAGGGGCGGCACGCAGGACGCCTACAGGACCAATATTGCCGCGATCCGCAATGCCGCCGCAGGCGCCCGCGGCGAAGCCATCTGAGCCGCATCGGACTCTGCACGAGCGGCGAAAACCTGCGGCTCTTACGGGTGCCGCAGCGCGCGATGCCTAAAATTGCAACTGCGACCCGTACTCATCCGGGCTTCACTGATTCGCGCAAATCACCGCTACTGGCTCCTGCCTGCTTTTGACGGGAGCACATCATGACGACGACCCTGGTTTGGACTGGCGTGGCGTTGTGGCTTGGTTTCAGTGCATTTGTGGTGTTTGGCCCAACGGTCGGACCGGAGAAGGTTGCGGCACGTTCCGCTCGCGTCCATCGCCTTCATCGCCGGGGCTGACGTCCATGCAGATCGCGGTCGTAAAATGTCAGCCGAAGCGCAGGTGCCGGATTCCGCGTCGCCCGCATCCGAGCCTCGATTATTTCTTCGGCCGCCTCGAGCGCGCCGACGGCGCCATGGATGACGATGCCGAGCTCGACAATTCGGAGCTCGACCATTCGTTGCCCTCGCAGCGCCGACACTGAGAACCTCCTTTCCGGATCAAATCCATGAAACCGCATTGCCCGAACTGCCTGAAGGAAATGACCAAGGCATCCGCGTCGCGTAACCTGTTCAATTGCGAGCCCTGCCGCGAGATCATCCAGTATTTCGGCGGCAGCGCGGATCACGGCGAGCCCGGTCCGCAATTCTCCTGGCCCATCCGCCGCAGGCGCACCGGCCATACCGCCCACGCGGCCTGATCTCTTCTCGGCGACGCCGGGCGCGCCTATCCCGCCGCCTCGCCGGCATCGGCCTCATCACCCGCCATTCGCGGCGGCCGCACCACGGTGACGGTGCAGGCCGCTTCCGCGGCCACCTTGGCCGAGACGCTGCCGAGCAGCGTGCGCCTGAATGAGCCCTGCCGCGCCCCGATGATGACGTGGTCGACGTGGTTGACCTCGGCGAATTCCAGGATCGCAGCGGCCGGATCGACCGCCTCCAGCACATGAGCCGACAGCCGGCTCTCGTCCAGCTTCAGCGGCGTGGCCCAATGCCGGAGCGCCACCAGCCGGTCGATATGCTTGTTGGAGCCCTGCTCGTCCAGCGTCCGGTCGATCGCGATGCGGTTGAGCTTCAGGACGTTGAGGCAGGCAAGCCGCGCCGAGGGCAGCGTGGCGAGAATGCGCTCGGCGGTGACGCGCAGCGCCTCGTTCAGCTCGGGCGCGCCTTCCGCCGTGTCGAGCGCGACCGCGAGGATCGGGCTCGATGCGATCTGGGCTGCGACATCCGATTTCGCGCGCGGCTGCATGACGCCCTGGTTGAAGCGGCGCCGCCAGGCGACGCCGAGGGGGTCGCGCTTCATCCGTTCCGAGCGTGTCGTGAGCCTGACCTGGTCCGGATGGGTCAGATCGAAGGCGAGCTGGGACGCCGTCGGATAGCGCCGCACCGGCTCGATCTCGAGACACCGCAACACCACCTCCTGGAGCCAGGGGGGATAGTCGGCGCGCAGTGCGCGCGGCGGATGCGGATCGCGCCACAGCCGGCGCCGCATCGCGCGCAGCGTCTCGCCCTCGCCGAACGGCCGCTCGCCGATCGTGAAGAAATAGAGCAGCACGCCGAGCGAGAACAGGTCGCTGCGCGGATCGTCGCGCACGCCCAGGAGCCGCTCCGGCGCCATGTAGGGCGCGGTGCCGTAAGGCAGGCGGAACTCCTCCTGCAGGAGATCGGGCAGATGGTTGTGGTGCGACAGGCCGTAGTCGATCAGCACCGCCTCGCCGCTCTCGCGGAACATGATGCTGCTCGGCTTGATGTCGTGATGGATCACGTTCTGCCGGTGCAGATCGGCGAGCGCGGTCGCGATCTTCGCAACCAGCAGCCGCGCCTCCTCGTATGGCAGCGGCAGGTCGGCCAGCCGCTTGTAGAGCGTGGTCCCGGGGATGCGCTCGATCACGACATAGGCCTGGTGGGCGAAATCGCCGGTGCCGAAACACGAGGGCACGTGCGGGCCCGCGAGCCGCGGCAGGATCATCATCTCCATCTCGAAGGAGACGATCGCGGCGGCGTCCTCACCCTCCGACACCCGCGGAATTTTCATCAGCAGCGGGACGTCGATGCCGGGATGGGTAACGGTCCACAGCGTCGCCATGCCGCCGGCATGGACGCATTCGCCGATGGTGTAGCCGTCGATCTCCGCGCCTGATTTGACCAGGGGTTTCGGCATCGGCCTCTAGCGTCCCTGCGACAGCCGGTCGGCGAGCCAGGGCGGCAGGCCGTTCTCGCGGATCTTGTTCGCCGCGCTCGCGATGTCATAGGGCACGCGGCAATAGGTGATCTGGCACGAGACCGTGTCGAACAGCACGAAGGATGCGGATGGATCGCTGTCGCGGGGCTGGCCGACCGAGCCGAGCACGGCGAGCCATTGCCGTCCGCGCAAAAGCTGCACCGGGACGTCGGTCTTCGGCACGAAGCTCGTCATCTTCGCCGTCACCGACATCGAATAGAGCGCCGGACGATGAATGTGACCACAGAACGTGACATGGGCGGGCGTCGCGATCAGGCTCTTGGCGGCATCCGCCGTCGAGCGGACGTAGTGCCAGCGCTGGGGACTGGAGGCTTCCGAATGCACGAACAGCCGGTCGCTGTCCGCCACCAGCATTGGCAATTCGGCCAGGAACCGGCGCTGCGCGGCATCAAGCCGGCCGCGGGTCCATTCGATCGCGATCTGCGCCTCGGCATTCATGGTCTCGGCCGAGGAATTGACCGCCTGGTCGTGATTGCCGCGCACGGCCACGGCGCCCCCGGCGACGAGCTCCATCGCGGTATCCACGACCCATTCCGGATCGGCGCCATAGCCGACGAAGTCGCCGAGCAGGATGAACCGCTCTGCGCCCTTCGCACGGGCAACCTTCAGGCAAGCCTCGAACGCCTGTCGGTTGCCGTGGATATCCGAAAAGACAGCGAGAAGCACGCACCCTCCACCCTCAGGTTCTTATCGAAAGCCGATAAGGCCAAATTGAGGGACGTCAAGAAGATGCGCCAGCGCGGGGCCGTTTTCCAGCGTGCCCCCGCCGCGATGGTCAAGGGTCTATTGCTCGTCCTTCGGCGGCATCCGGGGCGGCGGCAGCGGCGTGAATACCGCGCCCTGCGCACCGGCCGGCGGGGCGTTGAACTCGCCGGTCGAGGAATCGCCCCCGCTGGTCTCGAGGATGGTCTTGGGCGTCACATACTCCCGGACCATGTCGATCAGGCTGCCCTCGCCACCGCCGAAATCCGCGGCGCGGCCGCCCTGCGGATGCCCGGCCGCGATCTCGTTCTGCGCCGCGTGGGTCTTGTTGGCCAGCCGGTCGTCATAGGGCACGCGGAAGGCCCGGGGGATGCCGCTCGGACGATTGTCCTCGTCGAGCTGCTCGACCCAGAGATAGATCGAGCCTGGATCGCCCTCCAGCGAATGCGGCTCGACGATGCGGGCCTGGAGCAGCTTGAAGGCAGCAGGCAGCCGGTCGGCGCTGGCCCAGCCGAGCAGCCCGCGCATTTCGGTGAAGCTGACGACGTAGAAAGCGCTGGTCACGACCACCGCGACCGCCTTCAGCGCCCAGTGCAGCCGCGCATAGACCAGCACGGCCAGCAGCAGCGCGCCGATGACGGCATAGGCGACCGACAGCGTGAGGATGACCGTCTGCAGGTTACTCACGGCGTATCCTCACACCGGTCTTCGCATCGACGTCGGCGCCGTTGCGCCAGCTGCTGCGGAACGTCTCCAGCAGCGATTTCGGCCGCTGGTCCACATTGACGACCTTGCCTTCCGCATCGAGCCGGAACCGCACCGCGGTCTTCTCGTCGCCGGTGTGGTCGAGCGTGAACTTGTTGTCGAAAATGACCTGCGCGGTCGGATTGAGCTTCTGCACCTTCACATTGGCCGTCACAGGCTCGCCGGTCGTGGCCACGAAGTGGGAGACGTTGACGGTGTATTCGCCGGCAACGATGCCGCGCACGGTGACGATCTCCTCGCGGATGGGCGAAGCGATCTTCTTGCCGTTGACGATGATGAAATCGTTGGCCCCGCCGCGATCGTCGCGGTCGAGCGTGAGGAAGCCGGCCTCGCGATGGCGATACCAGGCGATGTTGCCGGCCGGATCCTGCACGAACAGGTCGAGATCGTCAGGGTGATTGTCCGGCCAGTCCAGCGTGATCATGAACTCGGCCTTGGAGTCGATCTTGCCGTCCTTCGCATCTGGCGAGACCGCAAGCAGCGCCAGGAAGAACAGGAACGCGATCACCTGGAGCGCCTTGAACAGCATCACGCCCAGGGGATCGAACGGCTCCTCGCGCGGATAGAGACCGAAATCGTCCATCATGACGGGATTCCGGCGCCCTTGCGTTCCAGCACCGGCGTCACGTACGTCTCGGTCAGCACCACCGCATCCGAGAACACCCGCTGGGTCGCGGCGTCCAGCATGTAGTACTGGATGCGGACCAGGATCGAGCCGACGAGGCCCGCCAGCGTCGTGTACATTGCAACCGCCATGCCGTCGCTCATCAGCCCCATCGAGGACCGCATCGCGACCTTGTCGGCGGCATCCAGCCCGGCGATCGGCGCCAGCATGATGATGAAGCCGATAATGGTACCGAGCAGGCCGAGCTTCATCAGCGTGTCCGAGACGAAGGCGCCGAAGCCGTTGGAGCCGCGCAGGCGGTCGGCCAGCGTCCGCAGCAACAGCGTCTGGTCAACCGGCCGGTAATCCTGCGCGGCGGCCTTGGTGACCAGGCTGTCGATATGATCGCGCACCAGTCCGCGCGGCAGAGCCGTCGCGCTCGCATCGAGCAGCTTGCTGCCGCCGGGCGCCGCGAGCGCCGCCCTGCAGCGCCGCGCCGCCGCCCCCTCCCGCGCGATCGTCCGCGTGCGCAGGAAGCAATGGCCGCAGGTGAGGACATAGAGCAGCGCGATCACGCTGGAAATGTAGGTCCGGTCCGAGGTCAGCATCAGGTGGATCAGGCCGAAGCGCCACAACAGCACGACGGCGAAGATCCACAGCCCGGTGAAGATCATCCAGAACAGGAGCGCGCTGCGCTCGGATGGGTCGGCAGCAGACCCTGCGATCGGTCCAATCGTCATCGAACTCATGCTGCACCGCTCCCGGCTTGCAGGATTGTCCTGCAACGATTCCACCCCGATTAGATCAAAGCCGCCACGCCCGGTCCAAAGACCCATGCCCAATCCGGCTTGGGAAATTTGCCCGAGCTGCAATCCGGCCCAAACCCTGCGATTGGCAAGGCGCGGCGGCGTTGTTAGGCTGACCTTACCAAACTTTGGGGTGATCGCATGCGCCTCGTGCTTCAGCTTGTCGCCCGTCTGCTTCTCATTGTGGCGCTCTGCCTGGGCGCGGCGACCGTATGGGCCACGTTCGACGCCTATCGCAGCGTCGACCGGGCGACTGCGGCCTCGGCGCAGCGGGTCGCGCAGGCACTTCAGGCGCTGTACTGGCACGAGCTGTTGCTGCGCAGCAGCAGGGCGCGCGAACATCTGCTGCCGGTTCCGGAGTGGCGCACGCTGGACACGATGAAACTGATCTCGCCCGGCGTCTGCGTCGAGTTCCAGCCCGCCGCCGCATTCGAAAAGCCGCTGTGCGGCCAGAGCGAGGGGCTAGGCAAGGCGCCGCCGCGCTGGTTCGCATCGATCGTGCCGATCTTCCTCGGCAGCCACGCCGAGGTGGTGCGGCCGGTCAGTCCGCGCGCCGCGGCCGCCGGCACGGTGGTTGCGACGCCCGATGCCGCGGCCGCGATCTCGCTCGCCTGGGAATACATCCTCAACGTCATCGACGTCGCGCTGCTGATGGCGACGGCGATTGCGCTGCTGGCGTCGCTTGCGATCGCGCATACGCTGGCGCCGGCACGCGCGATCGTCACCGCGCTCCAGCGCATGGCGCGCGGCCATTATCGCACCAAGCTGCCGCGCTTCCGCTCGATGGAGCTTGCAATGATCGGGGGCGCCGTCAGCGAGCTCGGCACCCGGCTGGAAGAAGCCACCGAACAGCGCGCGGCGCTGACGCGGCGGCTGATCGAGATCCGCGACGACGAACGCCGCGCCCTCGCCCGCGAGCTGCACGACGAATTCGGGCAAAACCTCGCGGCCATCCTCGCTTTCGCCGACACCATCGAGACGGCGAGCGCGAAGCAGAACAGGGAAGACGGCATCGCGCAGGACGCAAGGATGATCTCGCAGGCGACCCATCATCTGATGGCCTCACTCGCGATGCGCTGAAGCGGCTGCGCAATCCCCTGCCCGAGGAGCTCGGGCTGGAGGCGAGCCTCGTCAATCTCGTCGACAGCTGGCGCTCGCAGAGCGCGGCGCGGCCGACCATCCAGCTCGATCTGAGGGGAGATCTTACCGACATCAGCGGCCCGGCCGCCACCACCGCCTATCGCGTCGCCCAGGAATGCCTGACCAATGCGCTGCGTCACGGCGCGGCACGCGAGATCTCGTTGCGCGTCGAGCGGCGCGCCGGCGAGGACGACGCGCTGCTGATCCGGGTCGAGGACGACGGCGGCGGCGATGCGGAACGCGTGGCGCGGTCGGCGGGCTTCGGCCTCACCGGCATCCGCGAGCGCGTCGCAGCCGCCGGCGGGTCGCTGTCGATCCTGCCGGCCAGAGGCGGCCTCAGCGTCGCCGCCACCATCCCGCTCGCCGCGTGAGGCCGAGATGAGCGAGGTTGCGGCAACAGGCATCTCCGTGCTGCTGGTCGACGACCACCCCATCGTCCGGCAGGGCTACCGGCGGGTGCTGGAAAGCCAGGGTGACCTCCATGTCGTGGCGGAAGCCGACAACGCCGCGGATGCCTACGGCGCCTTCAAGGCGCACGATCCTGATGTCGTCGTGCTCGATATCTCGATGCCCGGTGCCAGCGGGCTGGAGGCGATCCGCAACATCCGCGCCCGCAGCCCGCGGGCGCGGATCCTCGTCTTCACCATGCACAACGAGGCCGTGCTGGTGAAGGCCGCCTTCAGCGCCGGCGCCTCCGGCTTCGTCACCAAGAGCAGCGAGCCGTCCGCGGTCGTGAATGCAATCCGCAGCGTCGCCCGCGGCGAGCGCGCCATGAGTGACGACATCGCGCATATCCTGGCCGACGACAGCCTGTCGCCGACCGGCTCAGTGCTGGATCAACTGGGCGAACGCGAGATCGAGATCCTGCGCCAGTTCGCCGGCGGCGCCACCACCGAGCAGATCGCGACGCATCTCAATCTCAGCGTCAAGACGGTGCAGAATTATCACTATCTGATCAAGACCAAGACCGGCGCGCGCACCGATGCGCAGCTCGTGCGGCTGGCGGCGAGTTGCGGGCTGACGAAGATCTAGCAGCGGGGCTGCCGGATTCCTCAAGCGACGTGTTGTTCTTGAATCTGCTGAGCGGGATGGAACGGAGGCCATCCAGCTCCGGTTAGTAGTAGTGGAGGAATCGCCATGAGTAAGGCTCATCACAAGGCAATCGACCATCCCCCGATCATCACCGTAGGCGAGCTTATCGACGAACTTTGCCGCTTGCCCGATACGGCCGTCGTCCACTTCCACTGCCCCATGCTCGAACAGGAACTGACATTCTACCGCCTGCGAAAGCGGTCAAAGGATGTCGTCGAAATCGCGGTCAATGCGTATCCGGAGAGCCCGCCGGTCGTTCCAGCAGCCAACGGCGCGCTTCACCCGCGCAGGCACGCAACTGCCTCGCCCTCCGTTCGCGAGGGCGCGCTTCTTCACAAGGCAAGAGGGTGAGTTAGGCGTCGCGGTCTATGCCGCCTTCAACCCGCGCAGCAGCAGCGCGAGCGTTGCATCGACGCGCGCGGGCAGATCGGCGTCCTTCCACTCGTCGGCATGGGCCGGATGGTGGAAGCGGACGGTGGCATCGAAGATCGCGCGCGCGGTGGCCTTGACGTCGTCCACAGCGAATACGCCCTGCTTCACGCCGTCGGTCAGGATCGCCGCGATCTGGTCGATCATGGTGTCCTTGTGACATTTGACGGCTGCGCAGGCCTCGCGCGCCAGCGTGAGATAGGTCTCGAACATCTCGGGATCGTCGAGCACACGCGAACGCTTGGCGGCGAACAGCGTGCGCAGCCAGCGGTCGAGCCGCACCGGCGCGGGCCCTTCCTCCCTGGCGATCTGGAGCAACGGCGCGTCGATCCGGTCAAGCCAGCGCTTGGCAACGGCCTCGCGCAGCGAGGCCTTGCTCGGGAAATGGCGATAGACGCTGCCGTGGCTCACATCGAGCGCACGGGCAACGTCGACCACGGTGGCCTTGGCAAGCCCGTAGCGCCTGAGCACGTCCTCGGTGACTTCGAGGATCCGCTCCGGCGTCAAGACAACGGCTTCATTCATGCCAGCACCATGTTCCCGCTCGGGGTTCATTTATCCGGCGATGGCGCTGCTTCCGAAGCGCCCTTGCCGGTCGTTCGGAATGCTCTCGCCTCAATGAGGCAGTTTTGCAGCCTGCGCCGCGATCTGGCGCGCCACCAGTAAATTGAGCCAATGCCCAATCGTCCCGGTCAAATTGATGATTTCGGTCGTCATTGTCGTAAGTCTCCATTCGTCCACGGTCCCCTCTCTTCAATTTCGTCCCTCGATCCGCATTTGTTTCGGACCTCAGGGCCTCCGGGGGTAGCCGCGGGACGCCCAATCGGAGCGTCCGGGAACGGATATACACGTCTCGATGACAGATTTCAATATCTGTCAGTCAATGATCCGTGATTGACAGTTACTTTTTTTGCCCCCCGCCCGGCGGGCGGGTCCGGTGGTCATCCCCCGTTACCTTGCCTCCGCCGTTTGTTTCGCCCTCCCCGCTCTGTTAAATCACGGCGTAAAAAACATTTTGGCCGGTGCCGCCCCTCAGGGCCGCCCGCCCACCTTTGCTGGAGCCGTCAGATGATCCCCCGCTATACCCGTCCGGAAATGGCCTCGATCTGGGAGCCGCAGACCCGGTTCAAGATCTGGTTCGAGATCGAGGCGCATGCGGCGGACGCCCTGGCCGAGCTCGGCACCATTCCCAAGGAGGCCGCCAGGACGGTCTGGGCGAAGGCCAAGAACGCCACCTTCGACGTCGCCCGCATCGACGAGATCGAGCGCGAGACCAAGCACGACGTCATCGCCTTCCTCACCCACCTCGCCGAGATCGTCGGCCCCGAGGCGCGCTTCGTGCATCAGGGCATGACCTCCTCGGACGTGCTCGACACCTGCCTCAACGTCCAGCTCACCCGCGCCGCCGACCTGCTGCTCGCCGACCTCGACAAGGTGTTGGCTGCCCTGAAGAAGCGCGCCTTCGAGCACAAGATGACGCCGACCATCGGCCGCAGCCACGGCATCCACGCAGAGCCCGTGACCTTCGGCCTCAAGCTCGCCTATGCCTACGCCGAATTCTCGCGCGCCAAGGAACGCCTGATCGCGGCGCGGAAGGAGGTCGCGACCTGCGCCATCTCCGGCGCCGTCGGCACCTTCGCGCAGATCGATCCGCGGGTCGAAGAGCACGTTGCAAAAGCCATGGGTCTCGTGCCCGAGCCGATCTCGACCCAGGTGATCCCGCGCGACCGCCACGCGATGTATTTCTCGACCCTTGGCGTGATCGCCTCCTCGGTCGAGCGCATCGCGGTCGAGATCCGCCACATGCAGCGCACCGAGGTGCTGGAGGCCGAAGAGTTCTTCTCCGAGGGGCAGAAGGGCTCTTCCGCCATGCCGCACAAGCGCAACCCGGTGCTGTCCGAAAACCTCACCGGCCTCTCCCGCATGGTGCGCGCCTATGTGACGCCAGCGCTGGAGAACGTCGTGCTCTGGCACGAGCGCGACATCTCGCACTCCTCCGCCGAGCGCATGATGGGTCCGGACGCGACCGTGACGCTCGACTTCGCGCTGGTGCGCCTTGCCGGCCTGATCGACAAGCTGCTGGTCTATCCCGCCAACATGCAGAAGAATCTCGACCGCCTCGGCGGCCTCGTGCATTCGCAGCGCGTGCTCCTGGCGCTGACGCAGAAGGGCGCGAGCCGCGAGGACGCCTACAAGCTGGTGCAGCGCAACGCCATGCCGGTCTGGCGCGGCGAAGGCGACTTCCTCCAGCTCCTGAAGCAGGACGCCGAGGTGAAGAAATATCTCACCGACGCCGAGATCGAGGAGCAGTTCGACCTCGGCTATCACCTCAAGCACGTCGACACGATCTTCAAGCGCGTGTTCGGCGAGAGCTGATTATTCTCGTCATTCCGGGGCACGCGAAGCGTGAAACCGGAATCTCGCGCGACGACCTCCAGATTCCGGGTTCGATGCGACGCATCGCCCCGGGATGACGAGAGAACCCAAAAGAAACGGATCCCCCTCATGCCCATCGTCAACCGCATCGCCGCCCTCTCCGACGAAATGGCCGCCTGGCGCCATGACTTCCACGAGAACCCGGAGCTGCTCTACGAGGTCCACCGTACAGCCGGCATCGTCGCCGATCGCTTGCGCGAGTTCGGCTGCGACGAGGTGGTGACGGGCATCGGCCGCACCGGCGTCGTCGGCGTGATCCGCGGCCGCAAATCGGCCTCCGGCAAGACCATCGGCCTGCGCGCCGACATGGACGCGCTGCCGATCACGGAAACCTCGGGCGTGCCATATGCCTCCAAGGTCCCCGGCAAGATGCACGCCTGCGGCCATGACGGTCACACCGCGATGCTGCTGGGCACGGCGCCAACACAAGACTGCCATTTGCCGTGCAGGACCGGACCTCCGCAAAATATCTCGCCGAGACCCGCAATTTCGACGGCACCGCGATCGTGATCTTCCAGCCCGCCGAGGAAGGCGGCGGCGGCGGCAAGGCCATGGTCGAGGACGGCCTGATGACGCGCTGGAACATCCAGGAGGTCTACGGCATGCACAACATGCCGGGCCTGCCCGAAGGCCATTTCGCCACCACGCCCGGCGCGATGCTCGCCTCCTCCGACAACATCCAGATCACGGTCCATGGCAAGGGCGGTCACGCCGGCGCGGGTCCGCACAAATCGGTCGACAGCGTGCTGATCGGCTCGCAGATCGTCAATGCGCTGCAATCGATCGTCGCGCGCAACATCGATCCGCTCAAATCCGCCGTCATCTCGATCACGCAATTCCACTCCGGCACCGCCTTCAACATCATCCCGGAGGTCGCAGAGCTCGGCGGCACCGTGCGCACGCTCGATCCCGAGGTGCGCGATCTGGTCGAACGCCGCATCGGCGAGGTCGCAGAGAGCGTCGCGCGCGCCTATGGCGGCTCGGCGGAGACGAAATACACACGGATGTACCCGGTGACGATGAACCATGCGCGCGAGGCCGGGATTGCCGCCGACGTCGCCCGCGACATCGTCGGCGCCGAGCGCGTCAACGACAAGTTCATCCCGATGATGGGCGCCGAGGACTTCTCCTTCATGCTGGAGGCGCGTCCCGGTGCCATGGTGCTGGTCGGCATGGGCGACGGCAACGAATGCCACCACCCGTCCTATGTCTTCAACGACAACATCCTCGGCCACGGCGCCTCGTTCTGGGTGCGCTTGATCGAGACGAGGATGCCGGCGGGTTAAGGCCGGCTTCGCAGCAGGCAACATTCGCGCAAAGGACCGGGCTGCGCGGAGCCCGTCATCGGGCCGCGGAGCGTTGCTCCGTCGGCTCATCCGCCTCCAGCGGGCGAGATGCGATCTCGTCTGACGCGAGAGGCAGGGTGAACTGAAAGAAGGCGCCCCGCGGCTCGTTTGCACCGGCCCACATCCGCCCGCCATGCGCCTCGATGATCGAGCGGCAGATCGCGAGACCCATCCCCATGCCCGTGGGCTTGGTGGTGTAGAACGCTTCGAACAGGCGGTCCACGTTCTTCGTATCCAGCCCCGGACCGGAATCCCGCAAGGTGACGTGGACGCCGTCCGATGCATCCCGACCGGTGCTGATCACCAACTCCCGTCCCCCCTCGCCGACCGCGGCCATCGCCTCGATCGCGTTGACGATCAGGTTGAGCACCACTTGCTGAAGTTGAACCCGATCGGCCTGAACCGGCGGCAAGCCCTCGGCAAATTGCGTTCGCACCGACACGCCGTTCTTGAACGCTTCGCTGCGTGTCAGCGCGATGACCTCAAGCACCGCCTGGTTGATCTCCAGAGTCTCCTTTTGCGGGGGCGCGTTCCTGATCAGCGCCCGGATCCGGCCGATGATATCGCCGGCTCGCATGCCGTCCTTTGTGATCCAGTCGAGCGTCTGTCGAACCCGCTCCAGATTTGGCGGTTGAGCCTCCAACCAATTCACCCCGGCCTCGGCGTTCGCCACGATCGCGGCGATCGGCTGGTTGACTTCGTGGGCGATCGAAGCGGTTAGTTGCCCCATCGTGGTGACGCGATTGGCGTGCGCGAGCTCCATCAGCGCTTCACGGTAGCGCCGCTCGTGTTCGCGGCCTTCGGCTTCCGCGCGCTTGAGCGGCGTCAGATCGAGGACAAAGCCGACGCCATTCTCCGTACCTGCTCCGAACATGGTCCCGCCGATCAGCACCGGCACACGGCTTCCGTCCTTCCGCACATACTCCTTCTCGAATGGCTGGGCCGTCCCGACCCGCTTCAGTTCCGCCACGGTTTGCACGTCGCGGGCGCGCCATTCCGGCGGCGTGAGGTCGGTCCGATGCAGGCGCCCTGCGTTGAGATCTTCCCGGTCGTATCCCACGATGCGCAGGAATGCATCGTTGGCCTCGAGAATGCGCCCCTCGACTTCCCAGATGATGATGCCGATGATGTTGGCATCGAACAGGCGTCTGATCTTGATATCCCGTGCTGCAAGATCACTCTGGAGCTGGATGTTCTCCTCGGTCGCCTCTCTCCGCCGTTTCGCTTCGAGCCGCGCGAGCGCCAGCGCCGCTGCGGCCAGCGCGACGACGAGGACAACGGCGCCGGCGATCAGCCAGGTCCAGCGTTGCTCGAATGCTTCGGCGCGCGCCTCCCGGCCGGCGAGCCGAAAGCGCTCGTGATCCACCATCTGGTCGATTTGCGAGCGGATCTCGTCCATGCTGCGGATCATTGCCAGCGCGGCGAGCCCGGAGGTACCGGCCGTCTTCAGCAGCTCGTCAATCTCGCGCAGCGTGGCTGTAACGGTCAGCGCCAGATGCCCGGCCCGAAGGCCCTGCAACGGATCGTCCGCGACCAACATCTGCAGCGCCTGAGCCTCCCGCCGCACGCTTTCGTCGGAGACGCCGTAGGCCTTGAGATAGGCGGGGTCGAGGGTCATGAGATACCCGCGCCTTTCAGTCTCCAGTTCCGCGACGATCGCCCGCAGTCGATCGAGCGTTTCGAGGACCTGGCGGCTATGTTCGATGAAGTGATGAGCTGCTTGCCGCTCCTGCCAATATTGCAGGCCGAGGAAGCTGGTCGCGGCAAACAGGGTCACAAGCACTGCGACCGCAAGGATCAGCGGACGAGCAAACCATCGCAGAGGCAGGGCCCGAACAGGAACGGACATTGGCCGTGGGTCTTCGATGCTCGTGTGACCGCGCGTGTTCTGGTGCCGACGCCAGAGCATGATAGGACAATAGCACGGATAGGGAGGTCGGGAACCCGACATTCATCGGGTACGCCAGGCGTGAAGGCCGTGATGTCGCAGGGCTGCGGCCCCGTGCGTGTGCTATGGATGAATGCCCTTGGTCGATTCAAGGAGCATCATCATGGCACAGGGTGAAAACTCACTGAGCCATCCGGCGAGCCGGCGCAGTTTCATCAAGGGACTGGGGGCGGCTGGCGCGAGCCTGACCGCGCTGCCGCGCTGGAGCTTTGCCGAGGATACCGCTGCGGCTTACGCCAACGCCGCGATCGACTGGAAGCAATTTGCGGGACAGACGATCGCGCTTTCGGGCGCGATCCATCCGTGGTCGAATGCGATCACGCCGCTGTTGCCGGAGTTCACCATACTCACCGGCATCAACGTCACCATCGATTTCCAGCTGGAGACCAGCTACCTCGGCGCGCTGCCGATCAGGCTCGCTCGCGGCAGTAGCACGCCCGACGTCTTCATGTTCACGACCTATGGCCAGGGTATCTCGAACGGATGGGTGGAGCCGCTGAACGGGTATTATTCCCAGAGGTCGCTGACCGACCCCGCCTGGTATGACGAGAGCGACCTGCTCAAGACGGCCCGAGCCTTCCCGCTGTGGTCGGACGGCGAACGGTACGCCGTCCCGATTACCTCGGAGGCAATGACCCTGTTCATCAACAGCGATGCGCTGGCGGCCAAGGACCTGCCGGTTCCCCAGACTTTTGAGGAGCTGCTCGTCACCGCCAAGGCGGTCAAGACCAACGGGATGTCGGGGATCGCGATGCGGGCTCAGGCCAGCGGCAATTCCTCCCCACCGGCCATGGGCTTCCTGTTCTCCTACGGCGGGGCCATGGTCGAGCACAACAGGGTCGCTTTCGCGAGCCCGGAGGGGATCGCGGCCATCGAGATGTACGGACAGTTGCTCGGTCAGGCCGGGCCCGCCGGCGTCGGCAGCTACGAATGGTACCACGTGCTGGACGACTTCCTGCAGGGGCGGACGGCCATGGCGATCGACAGCAGCAACTTCGCGACCGACATCTCCAATCCCGCGAAAAGCCGTGTCGCCAACCAGGCCGGGTTTGCAACTTTTCCGCATCTCGCCGGTCGCGGACCCGTCCCCTTCATGTCGCATTGGCAGGCGTGCATCAATTCCAGATCTCGAAACAAGCGGGCGGCTTTCCTGTTCCTGCTCTGGGCGACGAGCAAGGCGACCTCGCTGCGGACCGCCGCAGCGGGGCTGGCGACGACACGCGTGTCGGCTTGGTCGAGCGAGGGCTTCAAGAAGGCGTTCGGCCCGCAGGCCGCCGAGGCGGCGCTGACAAACTTGCAGAATGCCGACGTCGACCGCGCCAAGGCAGTTCTTTTCCATCCGCAGTCGAGACTGATCCTGGACGCCTTCATGATCGGCGTGAATGAAGTGGTCAACGGCGCGAAATCGGCGAAGGATGCGATGACGGGTGCTGCCGAAAGGGCCAATGCGGCGATCCGCGGGTAGCCACCTCATCCCTGATATTGCAGCACGTGCATGCCGGCGTTCCAGTCGGAGACGAACATCAGCCCGTCGGGCCGGACATAGGCGTCGCAGGTCTTAGCTGCGAGCCCGATGTTCGGGCGCGGGTCGACGAGCTTCTTCGGCGTCGGCGGCACCCAGTACGCGACCTCCTTCGGTGCGAAGGCGTCCTTGACGTCGAACACCCTGACGCCGGCATTGTTGTAGGTCGCGAAAATCGTCTCCTCGCTCTGGAACGAGCCCGGACGGTTCTCGTGCAGATTATGCGGGCCGAAGGTGCCGTTCGTGCAGAAATCACGGTCGCGCGGGGTCGGCAGGGTTGCGATCGGCACCGGATTCTCCGGCGCGCGCACGTCGAGAACGAATGTGTGGAACAGGCCCTTGGCGCATTTCTCCGCATTGGCTTCGTCTGCGACGATCGCGAGCTGTCTCTTGGGCAGCGGCAGCGGCGTATGCGTGCCGCCGGCGAAGGGAGGCGACCAGTTGATGTGGGACAACAGCTTTGGATTTGCGGGATCGCTGATGTCGTGGATGGTGAAGCCGCCATCGCGCCAGGCGGCATAGCCGCGATCACCCGCCGTGATCATGTGATGCAGCGCAAAGCGCTTGCCCTTGGGCGTCGCCGGCTCGCCGGCCGCGCGGTTCATGCCCGGCAGCCACCATTTCGCGACGATCTCCGGCTTCGTGATGGTCTTGAGATCGACCACGCACAGGATGTGGTCGGTGAACCCGTCGAAATGCGCCGACACATAGGCATAGCGGCCACCCGGCCACCATAGCCGGTTGATGCCGAAGCCGGGCATTTCGAGGAACGCGATCTCGCGCATCTCGTTCGGCTTCGAGATGTCGTGGATCGAGAGGCCGCAGCGGAATTTCTTCGCCTTGGTGATGCTGTCGACCAGCGTGTTCTCGAAATAGCCGCGCATGTTGTCGTAGGACTGCATCGCGACGATGTTGGCGCCGTTCGCAACCAGCAGCAGGTCTTCTGCCGCCTGCAAATGGTGGGTGCGGGTGTATTGCCCCGCGGTGAAGAAACTGACCGGCTTCAGCGCGCGCGGATCCGTCGCATCCAGGATCGTCACGCCGTCGCTGAACATGTGCCCGACATAGACGTGTTGCCGATTGAACATCACCTGCACGCTGTCAAGCCGGCCGCCGATGTCGCTGTAGGAGATGTGCTGGATGCCCTTGCCGATACCTTCCAGCGGAATCTCCGCCTCTGAAGCCCATGCGGACCTCGACCACCCGGACAGCGCGGCAGATCCGAACACGCCCGACAATTGCTGAAGGTGACGGCGGCGAGAGAACTGACGCATCGATTTCCCCCCAGTTTTTTGGGGGATGATGCGCGCTTGCGGCGAGGCATGCAAGCCTCGCGGTCCGCCCTCACCTCAATCGCGGACTTCTCTGGTCCGGCCAGCCATCACTGAGCTCGCATCAGCGGTGCCGGCGCGCTCTTATAGGCGGAATTGCCGATGACGAGCGCAACGCGCTTCTCGGCCTGCGCGGGCGCGCAGGCGAAGAAAGCTGCAAACATCAATGCACAAACAGATCGAATGATATTCACGCAATCACCCGCGGACCGTGATGCGCGGAATAGAACCAGTCAGACGCACAGAACGAAAAAAGTGTCGTTAGCCTCCCCTCCTGCTACCGTTCAATGGCACACCTCCACTTGTGACATGCCGGCGCTACCCGGCCTTGGATCTCGCTCAATGCGACACCCCTTGGAAACCGGCCTGCATCCAGTAGAAGTGCAGATCATCTGTCCCGAGGCTTGCGACTTTGGGGCAGCAGATTCCGCTTCCTTCCGGCCTTGGTCGCGCTTCCTCGAATCCTCGCGTGTCGCGACCGGCTTCTTCTCCTGGATCTTCTCGCACTCGTTGTCGTCGCCGACGCGATAGCCGGCGCGGCAGGTGATCTTCACGCATTGATCGCCGTCGGCCTTGAAGCCGAAATTGCACACCAGCGGACAAACTCGTCCCGGCTTCGCCTTGAGCGCATCGAGTGCGTCGACGCTCGCAAGTTTCGCGTCGAACTGGGTGCCGGCGTATTTGTTGAACAGTGCCAGCGAGCGCTGTGATGCCGCGCTCCAGTCGCCCTCCGCGGCGCCGGACAGGCAGCCGACGCGGCGCAATTCGCTTTGCACCGACTTCGTCAGATCGGCCGCCGACAATGTCGATGTCGGCGCGGGCGAAAGCGTCGCAAGTTTTTGCTCGGCCTCGGGCATCTGCCGATCGGCCGCCGGCCTTGCGGCCTGCTCCGCCTTCTCGGCGGCCTGCTTCGCGGCGAGCTCGGCCTTGACCTTCTCCGCGGCCTGCTTCTCGGCCAGCGCTTTCGCGGCCGCCGCCTCGGCCACCTTGCGCTCGCGTTCGGCCGCTTCAGCCCTCGCCTGCTCGATCTCCTTTTTCTTTTCCGCCGCGATCCGCGCCTCTTCGGCGGCCTTGGCCGCCGCGGCCGCCTTCTCCTGCTCGGCCTTCTGGGCGCGCTCGGCAATCAGCCGCGCCTTTTCCTGCTCGGCCGTTCTGGCCTTTTGTTCAGCTGCCGCGCGTCTCTTCGGCGCCGATCTTGTTCAGCTGGCCCTTGGCCAGATTCGCGTAGAAGCCCTCCGGATATTGCGCCAGGAATGCTTCCCAGCCATCCCGCGTGCCGAGCTGAAGCGCGAGTTCATAGTCGCGCCTGAGCTCAGACTGCGGATTTGCCTGCGGACCGGTTGCGGCCGGCTTGGCAGGAACCAGCGGCACGTCATCGCCGCCCAGCGAGCCATACACGAAGGGTTCCTGCTTGTTCGCGGTGCTCCTCAGCACATCGTCGCGCACGAAGCCGAACGCCTTGCGCAGGTCCAGCCCGGGCTTTGGAAGGTGGTCTGCAAGCGCCGTGGCGAACGGGCTGTTTCTGGAATCTCCGTCGGACGCCGTCGATCCGGCCTTGGCCGCGAAGGCGATCATGGTGTTGGGGCTGGTCGGCTCGACCTTGGCGAGCCCGCGGCCAATCGCCCGAGAGGCGACCGTCCGCTTCATCGTCTTGGCGAAGGGGTTGTCGCGACACGCATCGAGGATGACGAGCCGAAGCTGTTTGGCAGGCTCGATGCTCACCAGCACGCGATCGATCGGCAAAGCCTCGTCGTAGACGTCGGCGTCGGTCTCAAGAGCGGCATCGGTCGGGATCAGGTAGTTGGTGCCGTCGAGCTCGATGCCGTGGCCGGCGTAATAGATCACCGCCATGTCGGCGTCGCGGACCCTTCCGGCAAACTCACGGAGCGCCCGCCGCATCTCGGAGGCGTTCAGGTCTGTTTTGACGTCGACCGCATCGAAGCCGGCCTTCTTGAACATGTCGCCGATCAGGGCAGCATCGTTCACCGGATTGGTGAGCCGCAGCGTGTTCTTGTACACGGAATTGCCCATCACGAGCGCGACGCGTTTCTCGGCCAGCGCCGGGCTGCAGCAGAAAGCAAAATAAGCAAGAGCTCCGAGCGCGAGGGAGCAGGCCCGAAGAGTATGCTTCATCATCAGTTGCATATTTCGGCGGGTATCTTGATCGTAGGAGTGGCTGGATGATTGGTCGTTCCGAGCCGGCATCCCTTCGCAATCGGCCTGCATCCGGCGTTATTGCAGATCATCTGTCCTGAAGCCTGCGGCGCCGACGGGGCGGCCTCCGTTTGCTTTCGATCCGCGTCCCGCCTCCTCGAATCCTCCCGCGTCGCGACCGGCTTCTTCTCCGGGATCTTCTCGCATTCGTTGTCGTCACCGACGCGATAGCCGGCGCGGCAGGTGATCTTCACGCATTGATCGCCGTCGGCCTTGAAGCCGAAATTGCACACCAGCGGACAAACTCGTCCCGGCTTCGCCTTGAGCGCATCGAGTGCGTCGACGCTGACGAGCTTCACGTCGAACTGGGTACCGGCATATTTGTTGAACAGCGTCAGCGAGCGCTGCGAGGTGGCGCTCCAGTCGCCATCGGCAGCGGCGGACAGGCAGCCGACGCGGCGCAACTCGCTTTGCACGGATTTTGCCAGATCGGCCGCCGACAATGTGGATGCTGGCGCGGGCGAAAGGGCGGCAACTTTTTGCTCCGCCTCCGGTATCTGACGATCAGCCGTCGGCTTAGCGGGCTGCTCCGCCTTCTCGGCGGCCTGTTTGGCGGCGAGCTCGGCCTTCGCCTTCTCCGCGGCCTGCTTCTCGGCCAGTGCTTTCGCGGCTGCTGCCTCGGCCACCTTGCGCTCGCGTTCGGCCGCTTCAGCCCTCGCCTGCTCGATCTCCTTTTTCTTTTCCGCCGCGATCCGCGCCTCTTCGGCGGCCTTGGCCGCCGCGGCCGCCTTCTCCTGCTCGGCCTTCTGGGCGCGCTCGGCAATCAGCCGCGCCTTTTCCTGCTCGGCCGTTCTGGCCTTTTGTTCAGCCGCCGCGCGCGTCTCTTCGGCGGCGATCTTGTTCAACTGGCCCTTGGCAAGGTTGGAATAGAATCCGTCGGGATATTGCGCCAGAAACGCTTCCCAGCCATCACGCGTGGCGAGCTGGAGCGCGAGCTCGTAGTCCCTGCGCACGGCATCCTGCGGATTGGCCTGTGGACCGGTCGCAATCGGGCGCGTCGGGACCAGCGGCACGTCGTCGCCGCCGAGCGAGCCGTAGACATAAGGCTCCTGCTTGTAGCTGGTAGCCTTGAGCACGTCATCGCGCACGAAGCCGAAGGCCTTGCGCAGATCAAGGCCCGGCTTCGGCAGGTGCTCGACCAACGCGGTGGCGAACGGGCTGTTTCGGGAGTCGCCGTCGGACGCGGTCGAGCCGGCCTTGGCCGCGAAGGCAATCATGGTGTTGGGACTGGTCGGCTCGACCTTGGCCAGGCCGCGTCCGATCGCGCGCGAGGCCAGCGTGCGCTTCATGGTCTTTGAGAAGGGGTTGTCGCGGCAGGCGTCGAGGATGATGAGACGGAGCTGCTTGGCCGGCTCGACCGCGAACAGCGCACGCTCGACCGGGATAGTCTCGTCGAGAACGTCGCCATCGGTCTCCAGTGTCGCATCCGTCGGAATGAGATAGTTGTTGCCGTCGAGCTCGATGCCATGGCCGGCATAGTAGATCACCGCCATGTCCGCGTCGCGCGCCCTGCCGGCGAACTCTCGCAGCATGCGCCGCATCTCGCTGGCGCTGAGATCAAGCCTGACGTCCACGGAATCGAAGCCGGCCTTCTTGAACATGCCGCCAACCAAGGTGGCATCGTTCACGGGATTGCCGAGCTTCGGCGCGCTCTTGTAGGCGGAATTACCAATGATGAGCGCGACCCGCCGGTCGGCATGCGCCGGTCCGCAGGCTAGGCCCATCGCAAATATCAACAAAGCAAATAGCCGAAGCGGAATCACTTTGCGTCCCCCCGGATGCAATTCCATGAGACTATTCGGAGTATGGCCGAATGCCAATTCCTCCATATGTGACATTAGTCACACAGGGGCTCGAACGACCTTCATGATCGAGCGGGGGAGCGTCGCCCTTCCGGCGCGGTCAGACCGACGCCGGGCTGCGTTTGGACCTGCTACACCTGCACCACCTCGTGCCGCATCACGAACGGCGCGAGCAGGGTGTGCACCTCGCCCGCGACCGCCTCGCGCTGGTCGGCCGGCAGGCCCGCCAGCGTCACGGTGGCGATCGAGCCGTGGCTGCCATGAGCGCCGACCCTGACCTTGCAGTCGATGCCGCGCGCAGCGAGCGGCGCCAGCACCTTCGTGAACACGCGCTCGGCCGCGTCCCAGCGCAGCTGCGGCTTGAACACCTTGCCGACCCCCGTGACCGGCATCGGATCGATCGGGATGACCTGCACCGGCACGGCGGCGCGCTCCGGCGTGCGCTCGCGCACCCACGCCTCAAGCTCGCCCGGCTCGACCTTGGCACCCGGTTTCAACTGCACGTAACCGACCGGCAGTTCGCCGGCATAGGCGTCGGGCTGGCCGACCACCGCGGCGATGCCAACGGCGGGATGGCGGAACATGATCTCCTCGATCGGCGCCGGATCGATGTTGTGGCCGCCGCGGATGACGAGATCCTTGGCGCGACCGTTGATCCAGAGATAGCCGTCGGCGTCCAGCCGGCCGAGATCGCCGGAATTGACCCAGACCTCGTCGACGAAGGCGCCCTTGTTGTGCTCGTCGTTGAGATAGCCGCCGAAAACGCCGGGCCCCGCCATGATCACGACACCGATCTCGTCCGGCGCGCAGTCGCGGATCAGGCGGCCGTCGGCATCGAGCTGCACGATGCGCACGCGCGCATAGGGCATGGGCAGGCCGACCGAACCGAGCCGGATCGGCCGCGACGAATAAGCGAGCGTGTGCACGCTCGAGGTCTCGGTCATGCCGTAGACTTCGACCACCGGCAGCTTCAGTTTGTCCTGGATCGCCGAGCCGACGGCGACGGGGATCGCCGAGCCGCCGCCGGCGGCATATTTCAGGCTGGAGATGTCGGCATTGCCCGGCGGCACCGCCAGCGTTGCGGCGAGCACCGTCGGCACGCTCGACAGCGCCTCGGGCTTGAAGCGCTCGACGAGCCCCCAGATGTTCTTCACCGCATTCGGATTGCGCCAGCCGCTCGGCGACAGCACGACCAGCGAGCCGCCGCTCGACAGCGTCAGCAGCACCTGCGTCAGCGATCCGCCGACGTGAAACAGCGGCATGCCAAACAACAGGTTGGCGCCGGGCTTGGGTTTCAGCAGCAGATTGAGCGCCCAGGCCTGGTAGACTTGGTTGGCGTGGGTGTGCCGCACCAGCTTCGGCGTACCGGTGGTGCCGCCGGTATGGAAATAAGCGGCGATATCGCTGCCGAGAATCTTGCGTCCGCTGATCAGCCGGTCGGACGGCTGCTGCTTGATCAAATCGTTGAAAGCAAACACGCCGTTCGCCGGGTCGCCGCCACCGAACACCTGTACGATCGCCTTGAGATGCTTGAGCTGCGGGCGGATCTGCTCGACCTTCTGCCAGATGTCGGTGCCGGGCATCGGCCCGAGCGCCACCAGGATCTTCGTGTTCGCGGCCTCCAGGATTTCCGCGATCTGGTGCGGCTCGAGCAGCGGATTGACGGGGTTGGCGATGCCGGCGGCTTCCGCGCCAAACAGCGTCACGAAGGCGTCGGGCACCAGCGGCAGCATGAAGCTGATGACGTCGCCCTTCTCCGCGCCGAGCGCGTGAAACATGTTGGCGGCCTGCGTGACGCGCGCCACGAAGTCGCGGTACGTGACCACAACCGGCGTATCGGCCGGATCGGCGTTTTGCAGGAACTGGATCGCTGCGCCGTCCGGGTTGCGCGCAGCACCTAGCTTGATCGCGTCATAGGTGCTCTCGGCCGCGACGCGATCCGCGTAGGGGACCTGCTCGAAGGCCCGGACCTCTTCGTCAGTCGCCAGGTCCGGATAGTCGTTGCCAATCAGCCGATCGAGCGCGTGGATGCCCGCCATGGAATTCCGTCCTCCCTCAGGTGCATTTCCCCGCCTCCTGTCTTTTGACATTTTGGTCGGCGAGGCCTCGACCGATGGCCGGTCGAGCGCCAACACAATGAGGGATGATTTGCCGTTCGTCCATTGCCTAACGGCTGCAGCGACAGGGCTCATCCGGACGGAATTTGAACCTCCGCGCCCGATCCGGGGACCAAGACCATGCACAGGATTCGCCTGCCAGCGTCCTGCCGCAAGACTTGAGGTCATCATGACTATGCCCCTGCGGGATCGCATCGGACGGCTTACTATTGCGCTCGCCATCGCAGCGGCGATCGCGCTGCCCCGCGCGGGGCTCGCCGAGGACAGCCAGCTCGACAAGATGCGCGCCAAGATCACGGCCTTCATCGCGGACAAGATGGAGAAGCTGGGCGGCTCGCGCATCATCTACAAGGTGGACACCGACGGCTTGCGCGAGAGCGTCGTCACGGATTTGCGCGACGACGTCTACAAGTCATTGCGCGAGGGCAAGATCGCCTTTTCCGGTCTTGCGATCCGCGACGGCGGCGTCGAATTGAAGATCGTGGACGCCAAGGGCCGCGAAGAGCTGAAGCGCAAGCTCGCCTCAGCCGCGGAGGGATTGCCATCGCATGCGCTCGCCATGACCGACGGCGGCGACGGACTGGTCCGGCTTGCGCCGACCGATGCCGCATCCGCCGCGCGGCTGCGCGATCTCGTCGAAGACGCCATCGCCATGATCGAGCAGCGCCTCAAGGATGCCGGCATCAGGCTCGCCAGCGTCCAGCCTGACGGCACGGACCGCATCCGCATCTTCCTGCCCGGCATGATGGAGCCCGAGCAGGTGACCAGGATCTTCGCCACCAAGGTCAAGGTCAGCCTCCGCCTGGTCGACCTCTCGATGCCGGCGGAGCAGGCCCAATCCGGTGCGCCGCCCGCGGGCACAGAAGTCCTGCTCGGTTTCAAGGACAAGCAGCCCTATCTGGTTGCCAAGGAGAGCGCGCTCGACGGCGACGACATCAGCTATGCCGGTCCCGGCTTTGCGAGCGGCACGAAGGACCCGATCGCCTCGTTCCGCTTCAACGGCCGCGGCACGCGGCGCTTCGCCCACATCACCGCAGAGAACGTCGGAAGACCCTTCGCTATCGTGCTCGACGACAGGGTGATCTCCGCTCCCGTGATCCGCGAGCCCATCACCGGCGGCTCGGGCCAGATCTCCGGCAATTTCACCCTGGAGGAAGCGAGCAGCGTCGCCATGATGCTGCGCGCCGGCTCGCTGCCGGGGCACCTCGGCCTGGTCGAGCAGCAGGTGATCCAGCCCGCCAGCAAGCCGTAAGGCGAAGATCGCCTCACGCCCCCTCGTCGGGGGCCTCAGGTCGGTCAACGGCGCCGAAGTCCGCGCCCCGGGGCCGAATCACAGGTCGCCACGGCGATACGCGCAACCAACGGGCAATTGCCGAAACGCACGATCAGGCTAAAATTTGCCTCTTGCGGCATGACGGCCGAAGGCTCCATTCAAGCGGTCGTCATTCGATTTCGGCTATACGAATACCGACCAGGACTGAAGGCCTTACGCGGGGTTAGTACCATGCCGTCCGGCAGCGCAGACATTTCGTCGATCCTCGACCGCATTCTCGATGCGGCGACGGACAACCTCAGGATCGCGAAGATCCTGGTCCAGATGGGCCTCGATCCCAACAACGTCACCTACGACGCGATCTTCAATCGGATGCTGGAGATCTTTGTCCAAAACATCACCCTGGCCAATCTGTTCGCCGCGGTCGGCGCCGGCTTCTTCGTCGCCACCCTCCTGATGCGGACCATGGTGCCCCTGCGCGTCGCCAACATGGTCGGCTGCGCATTCTTCGCCGTGTTCGGCGCGCTCTCCGCCAACGTCTCGACCTTCCTGCTCTATCTGCTGCTGCTTCCGATCAACGCTCTTCGCCTGCGGCAGATGCTCAAGCTGGTCAAGAAGGCGCGACATGCGGCCGAAGGCGACATGTCGATCGAGTGGCTCAAGCCGTTCATGACCGAGCGCAAATATCGCCGCGGCGACACGCTGTTCAAACTGGGCGATCCGGCCAAGGAGATGCTCCTTACGGTCACCGGAAAATTCCTGGTCAAGGAGATCAATGTCGAGATCGGGCCCGGAGCTCTCATGGGAGAGCTCGGCTTCCTGACGCCGGACAACCGGCGCACCGGAACGATCGAATGCGTCGACGACGGCCAGGTGTTGACGATCACCTATGACCGGCTGCTCGAGATCTACTTCCAGGATCCGCAGTTCGGCTATTACTTCCTGGTGCTGACCAGCCAGCGCCTGCTGCAAAACATCGATCGCTTGCAGAAGCAGCTCGCCACGGAACGGGCGGCGACGACGAACAGGATCGCGTGACCGCCGCTCAGCTCAGCAGCAGCGCCATGCCGGGATCGCCCTTCTCCATCGCGCGCCGGTAGGCCGGCCGCGCACCGATGCGGCCGAGATATTTCACCACGTTCGGACAGCGCTGGAGATCATAGGGCTGGAAGTAGCGCATCGTGCTCAGCGAAAAGCCCATCATGATGTCCGCGGTGGTGAAGGTGTTGCCGGCGAGATATTCGGCCTCACGAACCCGCGCGTCGACCAGATCGAAGGCGCGGTCGACGCGCCCTCTGGTCGCGACCAGCATCGGATTGTCCTCGGCGGGCCTGAGCCGGTTCAGGATCATCAAGCGGCCCATGCCGGCTTGCAGCGTGCCGTTGGCGAAGTGAAACCAGTACAAAAACTGCACAAAATCAGGGTCGTCCGGGCGGAGCACGAGGCGCCCATTGCCGTATCTGGCCATGATGTAATCGACGATCGCACCGGATTCGGCGAGCACGAGATCGCCGTCGGTGATGACGGGCGCCGCTCCGATCGGGTGCAGCGCCTTGTAGTCGGGAGGCGCCAGCATGGTGACGGAATCGCGAGCGTAGCGCTTGAGCTCATAGGGGATTTCGAGCTCCTCGCACAGCCAGACGATGCGCTCGGACTGCGACTTGCCGAGATGATGGACGGTGAGCATGGCGCCTCCTGCGGCCGTGGGATGGATCGTGATGCCGCATCATAGCATCGCCGTCACCCATCGAGGCTCCGCTTGCGATGCGTGCGCATCGCAAGCCTCGCGCCTCCAGCGACAACCGCTTCGCGGTTGCGCGGGGATGACGGGATTGAGAGCAACGCGTTTGGGAAAGCCCTACCCCGCCTCGTCCGCCACCATCCGCGTCACGACACGGTCGCGGCGGATGAAGTGGTGCCAGAGAGCGGCGACGACGTGAACCGCGATCAGGGCGAGCAGCACATAGGCAAAGAGGATGTGGCGGTCCTCATAGGCGTTCGCCGCCGCACGGTCGGGAGAAGTGAATTGCGGCACGTGAAACAGGCCGAAGAAGTCCGAATAATCGGGCGCGTGCGCGCCGGAATGCGCCCAGCCAAGCATGATGACCACGATCACGGCGAGATACAGCGCGCCATGGCTGATGCGGGCGGCCAGCCTCTGCCAGGGCTGGCTGTCGGCCGGCAACGCCGGCGTCGGGTTGACGACGCGCCAGACCAGGCGCAGCACCGTGAGCAGCAGGATCACATAGCCGATATCGGCATGGATCGAGCGGTAGAAGAAGCGGTCGGGCCGCGCCGGGATGTGGTTCATCCACCAGCCGAAGCCGATCATACCGATGATCGTCAGCGCCAAAATCCAGTGCAGCCAGCGGGAAACGCTGCCCCAGCCGTTACTGGTGTTTCTGATCATGTCGGCTCCCCGGAATTCTGCGGATATGTCCCCGTCCGCAGTGCAACACCGGTGCTGATAGCGGGAACATGCGGCAATCGCGAAATTGAATCGTTCAAAATTGGCCCCAGGTGCCACCGCCGCAAAACCGCCCCAAAAACCGAATGGTAACCATGACGCTTTAAGGTAACGACGTGACCAATTCCCCGACGATCCTGGTGTTCGATTCCGGCCTTGGCGGGCTCACGGTGCTCCGTGAGGTCGTGGCCGCGCGCCCGGACGCGCATTACGTCTACGTCGCCGACGACGCCTTCTTCCCCTACGGCCACCACGGCGAGGACGAGATCATCGCCCGTGTCGTGCCGCTGATGGGGGAACTGATCGGCACCCATGATCCGGACCTCGTCGTCATCGCCTGCAACACGGCGTCCACCCTGGTCCTATCGCACCTGCGCACCGCTTATTCCCTGCCCTTCGTCGGCACGGTGCCGGCGATCAAGCCGGCCTGTGCGCAGTCGAAGAGCCGGCGAGTCTCGGTGCTCGGCACCAAGGGCACGGTGAAGCGCGAATACACCAAGGCGCTGATCCGCGACTTCGCGCAGGGATGCGAGGTGACGCTGGTCGGCTCGCCCGAACTCGCCTCGCTCGCCGAACGCGCACTCGGCGGCCATCCGATCAGCGACGACGACATCCTTGCCGAGCTCACCCCCTGCTTCGTCGGCGATGCCGCCGACGCAGGCGCGCGTACCGACACGGTGGTGCTGGCGTGCACGCATTATCCGCTCCTGCTCGACCGGCTGACCAGGCTCGCGCCCTGGCCGGTGGACTGGATCGACCCGGCACCCGCCATCGCCCGCCGCGTATCGGATCTGCTCGGCCCGGCTATCGGCGGCATCATGCAGTCCGGCGCCGAAATGATCTTCACCTCGAACCGTGTGCATGACCTTTCGGCCACGCTGACGCCGTTCTTCGGCGGCCGCGCGCTGGCCTGACTTTCGGCGCCAACGACGCGCTGCTAGGCTTCGCCGTCGTCATCTCCGCGCAGGTTTTCTCATGTCGTCCAGACCACGCCGCTCAACCGTCTCCGCCAATTGTGGCGCGAGGGCCGCCCCGCCTTCGGCGCTATCGCGACCATCCCGAGCGTGCAGACCGTGCAGATCATGGCGCGCTCGCTCGACTGGATCATGGTCGATCTCGAGCACGGGCCGATCGGCCTCACCGAAGCGCATGCGATGATCGCCGCCACGACCGGCACGCCGTGCACGCCGCTGGTGCGGATCGCGGCGAACGAACCGTGGCTTGCGAAAGCGCCGATGGACATCGGCGCCTTCGGCATCAATTTTCCGATGATCACGAACCGCAGCGAGGCGGAGAAAGCGGTGCGCAGCGTGCGCTATCCGCCGCGCGGCGATCGTCTCTGGGGTCCCTTCCACGCGCCATTCCGCTGGGGCCAGTCGATGCCGGACTACATGGCCGGCGCCGACGACGAGATGATCTGCATGATCACCATCGAGCATGTCGACGCCGTCGACCGCATCGACGAGATCATGGCCACCCCCGGCATCGACGTCGCGGTGATCGGCCCCGGCGACCTCGCCACCTCCATCAACAAGCGCGGCCAGATGGACGATCCGGAGCTCTTGGAGCTGGTCGCGCGCGCCGAGGCCGGCATCCTCAGAAGCGGCGTGCCGATCGGCGGCGTCGCCCGCACCGCCGACCAGGCCAACGCCCTGGTCGACCGTGGCTACCGCGCCATCGCGCTCGGCTTCGACTGGTCGCTGTTCCAGCGCGGCATCATGGCGGCGTTCGAGGGCATCAGGCGCTGAACAGGCCGATTGCCACCTTGCCGGGAACTGCCGCGCTGCTAGGGTCGGCCCTTCCAGGGAGGAAATAATGCTCAAAAAGACTTTGCTCGCTCTGTCCTTCGCAGGCCTTGCCTTTGCGGCCTTCGCCCAGCAGCCCGCCATCAAGCGCACCCCACTCCAGAAGACCGATTTCCCGGACGGCTACACGACCCTGACCGCCATCGCCGAAGTGCCGCCCGGCGGCGCCGCTGGCCGTCACACCCATCCCGGGATCGAGACCGGCTATGTGCTGGAAGGCGAGGCCGATCTCCTCGTCGAAGGCCAGCCTGACAAGCACCTGAAGGTCGGCGATTCCTATCTGATCCCGGCCGGCGTCGTCCACGACGCCAAGACCCACGGCGATAAATCATTGAAAATCATTGGTATTTACGTCTACGACAAGACCAAGCCGCTGGCGACCCCAGCCCCCTGATGCGGCGAACCGACCGACCCCAAGCGGGTTGGTTCGTGCTAGAGCACGCGGCGAGCGGGCGACCCGCTCGCTGCACATATTTTAGTCCGCAGGAACCGAAAGACCCATGCGCGGGACGCCCAAGACCATTTCGCTGCCGCGCCGCCTGATCTGCGACCTGATGCGCGCGTCGATGGACGTGCCCTTCGTCTCGCTGTCCCGTTCACTCAATATCCGCCCCCTGCTGGAGGCGCGCTCGGGCGCGATGGCGCCCGCCGGCTGGGCGGCGATGTTCGTCAAGGCCTTCGCCCTGGTCGCCAGGGACGAGCCGATTCTGCGCACGGTCTACGCCAAATGGCCTTGGCCCATGCTCTACGAGCTGCCGAAGAGCGTCGCGCTGGTGGCTATCGCGCGGGTCGAGGACGGCGAGGAATGCGTGCTGCCGCAGCGAATCGCAGCCCCGGAGGCTCTTTCCCTGGCCGCGGTCGATGCCGAGATCCGGCGCGGCAAGACAGCGCCGATCAACGACGTTCCCATGTTCCGCAAGATCATGCGGGCGACCCGCCTGCCGCTGCCGCTGCGGCGGCTGTCCTGGGCCATCGGGCTCAATTTCGGCCGGCAGCGGGGCAACTGGTTCGGCAGCTTCGCGGTGAGCTCGGTGGCCGCCTATGGCGGCGGCGAGCTGCATCCCGTCACGCCCGGCCCCTTCATCGTCAGCTATGGGGCGGTCGAGCCCGACCAGACCATCCATGTCGTGATCCGCTGGGACCACCGGGTCACCGACGCCGCCCCCATCGCCCGGGTCTTGACCCGGCTGGAACAGGTCCTGAACACTGAAATCGCTGCCGAATTGCGGGCGGCCGGCCCGAAGCCGATCCGGGTGGTCGGGACTTGACCGCGCAGCGGTCATCCCGGGGCGGTGCGATAGCACCGAGCCCCGGATCTCGAGATTTCCAGGTTCGCTCTTTGAGCGCCCCGGAATGACGGCTAAAGAATTGACAGCGAACCCCAAACTCCCCTAAAAGCCGCCTGCTCGCGGGCCGATTTCGGCCCGCGAAGCGTTTCGCGACCCGTGGTCCTCTCCCTTAAGCTTTGGGGATCGGACCTGTCGGTGCCGGGCTTTGGCCTGTCACACAGGAGGGCGCGTTTCCTCAAACCATGCAACCGAAGAGGACGCGATGACTAAGCGCAGTGAGGCGAAGTACAAGATCGATCGCCGTATGGGCCAGAACATCTGGGGCCGCCCGAAGAGCCCCGTGAACCGCCGCGAGTACGGCCCCGGCCAGCACGGCCAGCGCCGCAAGGGTAAGCTCTCCGACTTCGGCGTGCAGTTGCGCGCCAAGCAGAAGCTGAAGGGCTATTACGCCAACATTTCCGAGCGCCAGTTCCACGGCATCTATGTCGAGGCGAGCCGCCTCAAGGGTGACACCGGCGAGAACCTGATCGGCCTCCTGGAGCGTCGTCTCGACGCGGTCGTGTACCGCGCCAAGTTCGTCTCGACGATCTTCGCCGCACGCCAGTTCATCAACCACGGCCACATCAAGGTGAACGGCCGCAAGGTCAACATCTCGAGCTACCAGCTCAAGGTCGGCGACGTGGTCGAGGTCAAGGAAGCCTCCAAGCAGCTCGCCCACGTGCTCGAAGCCAGCCAGCTCCCCGAGCGCGACACCCCCGACTATCTCGACGTCGACCACGGCAAGATGACCGCGAAGTACATTCGCATCCCCGGCCTCTCCGACGTGCCGTTCCCGGTGCAGATGGAGCCGCATCTGGTCGTCGAATTCTATTCGCGCTGATAACTCGGCACACCAACGTTCAAAGGCCCCGGTTTTCCGGGGCCTTTTTGTTTGGTAGCATGCCATCGATGTCTCGGATGGCCGGCCAGTTCGCCAACGCTCTGCCTTCGGCACTGAAGCGGCGATTCGGGCGTGGGCGGCCCTCTCCCGCGACCAGCAGGTCTGCCGATATCGGGGGCTGTTCGCTCATCCCGATTGCAATATGTTCACAGCGGACACGCCAGACGACATCCTTCTTGCCGCGCGACACCGCATCGCTCAACGTTCCCGTGGCTGAGAAACGATGCACGCAGTACGTCGCAATTGTTCGACTAGATGAAATGACGAGACCAGCCATGCTCTACACCCCGCCCCCGATCGATCCCAAGGCGCCGCCGGTGCGCATCAATCTGCTGTCGGACACCCAGACCAAGCCGACGGCCGCGATGCGCGAGGCGATGGCGCGCGCTGAGGTCGGCGACGAGCAGGTCGGCGACGATCCGACCGTGAACGCGCTGTGCGAGCGCGTTGCGGATCTGCTCGGCAAGGAGGCCGCCGTGTACATGCCCTCGGGCACGATGTGCAACGTCACCGCGACGCTGGTGCATTGCCGGCCCGGCGACGAGATTCTCGCGCACGAGACCGCGCACATCATCGCCCGTGAGGGCGGCGCGCATGCCGCGATCGGCGGCTTCCAGGTTACGCAGCTCAAGGGCGCCGACGGCCAGTTCACGCCGGAGACGTTCCGGAAAGCTCTGCACCCGCGCACGCGCTACCAGCCGCCGCAGACCGTCGTCAGCGTCGAGCAGACCGCCAATATCGGCGGCGGCACGATCTGGAAGAAGGCCGCACTCGACGAGATCGTCGAGATCGCCAGGCAGCACGGCCTCGTCACCCACATGGACGGCGCGCGGCTGCTCAACGCCACGGTGGCGAGCGGCATTTCTCCGCGCGACATGACCGCTGGCTGGGATTCGGCCTGGATCGACTTCTCCAAGGGCCTGGGCGCGCCGATCGGCGGTGTGCTCGCCGGCTCGCGCGCCTTCATCGACGCGGTCTGGCAGTGGAAGCAGCGCCTCGGCGGCTCGATGCGGCAGGCCGGAATCTGCGCCGCCGCCTGCATCTACGCCCTCGACCACCACGTCGATCGCCTTGCCGACGATCATGCCAATGCGCGCGCACTCGCCCGCGGACTGTCGCAGATCGCAGGCATCGAGGTGCAGGAGCCCGAGACCAACCTCGTGTTCTTCAAGCCCGATGGCGCCGGCGTCCCCGGCGACAAGATGGTCGCCGCACTGCGCCAGCGCGGCGTGACGCTCGCGATGATGGACGGCCGCATCCGCGCCTGCACGCATCTCGACGTCAATGCGAGCCAGATCGAGGAAACGATCGGATACGTGCGCGAGATCGTGCGCGGGGCGTAAGTCCCGTAGCCCGCGATCAGCGCCCCATCGCCTGATAGATCAGCGTCTTCAGCGCCAGCTGGATCCGGCCGCGCTGCGACGGGGTCTGCACCATGAATATCCCGAACAGATCGTCTTCGGGATCGATGAAGAAGAAGGTGCCGCCGACGCCGTCCCAGCGATATTCGCCGAGTGGCCATGACGTACCCGCCGGCACCGACGTGCGCACCGCAAAGCCGAGGCCGTAGCCGGAGGACGAGCCCGGATAATAGTTCTGGTCGCGCGCGATTCTGGTCTCCGGTCCGATATGGTCCGACGCCATCAGCGCAATGGTCTCGGGCTTGAGATAGCGCCGGCCGTCATAGGTGCCGCCGTTCAGCAGCATCTGCGCGAAACGGGCGTAGTCGCCGACGGTGCCAACCATCCCGCCACCGCCCGGCTCCCAGGTCGCCGGCCGCCTGATATCGCGGACCTGCGTCGTCGGATTGATGTTGCGGTCCTCCGGCATCGGCTCGGCAATGCGGGGAAACTTGGCGGGATCGGCGACGAAGAATGCCGTCTCGGTCATGCCGAGCGGACCCAGCAGCCGCTCCCTCTCGAACTGGAGCAGCGTCTTTCCCGAGATCACCTCGACGACGCGTCCGAGCACGTCGGTGGAAAAGCCGTAATCCCACACCGTGCCCGGCTGCTCGACCAGCGGCAGCGTGGCGATCTTCGCGGCGAAGTCGGCATTGCTGAGATTGCGGTTGAAGAGCTTCGCCTCGGCATAGAGCTCGCGCACCGCGCCGCCGCCGTAATAGCCATAAGGCAGTCCGGAGGTGTGACGCATCAGATCCTTGATCGTCACCGGACGATCGAGCGGCTCCAGCGCCAGCCCGACCTTGCCGTCCTCGGCTTTCTTTTCGACGCCGACCTTCATGCCGGCAAAGGCCGGAATGTATTTTGAAACGGGATCGTCGAGCGCGAGCTTGCCCTCCTCGACCAGCATCATCGCCATCACGGAGGTGATCGGCTTCGACATCGAATAGAGGCGGAAGATCGTGTCCGCGCTCATCGAGATCTCGGTCGCGACGTCGCGGACGCCAAAATTCTCGTAATAGACCGGCTTGCCGTGCTGCTGGAGCAGCAGGATCGCGCCGGGTATCTTGCCGGTCGCGACCTCGTTGCGGATGTAGTCGGAGACTTTTGCCAAGCCTTCAGGCGAGAGGCTGTGCGCGGGGCGTCCCTCGTAACCTGCTCTCGCGCCGACCACACCGACCAGAACGACGAGCGCCGCGATCAGCGCGCGGCGCCCGTTCATGTCACTTCTCCATGGCTTCATAAACCAACTGCTTCAGTGTCCGCTGCACGCGCTGGCGCTCGGTCGGGGTCTGCTCCAGCAGCACGAAGAACATGTCCTGCTTGGGGTCGACCACGAAATAGCAGCCCGAGGCGCCGTCCCACTTCAATTCCCCGAGATCGCCGGGCGGCGGCGGCTTGGCATTGCCGGGGTCGGTGCGGACCGCAAGGCCGAGGCCGAAGCCAAAACCGTCGCCGGGGAAGTAGAAATAGTCGCGGTCCACGCCGGAGCCCGGGCCGACCTGATCGGTCACCATCAGCTTGAACGTCTCGGGCTTGAGAATGGTCTTGCCGTCGAGGCTGCCGCCATTGAGCAGCATCTGCGCAAAGCGCTCGTAATCGGCCATGGTCGTCACCATGCCGCCGCTGGCGAACTGGATCTTCTTGACCACCGTCGGATCGTTGATGCGGCCGACCCGGAAATCGGCATCGTTCGGCACTGGCTGCGCCAGAAGCTTCTGCTTCTCGGGGGCCGTGACGAAGAAGCCGGTATCGACCATGCCGAGCGGATCGAGCAGTTTCTCCCGCATGATATCTGTCAGCGGTTTGCCCGCCGCGATCTCCATCACCCGCCCCAGGATGTCGGTGGAATGGCCATATTGCCACAGCGCGCCCGGCTGGTTGTGCAGCGGCAGTTTCGCGATGCGCTCGGCGAACTCGGCGAGGTCGAAATCGCCGGCATAGATGTTGGCGTCGCGATAGGCCTTGCGGACCAGGCTGTCGCCATAGAAGCCATAGGTGATGCCGGAGGTATGGCGCATCAAATCGAGCACCGTGATCGGCCGCGTGGGCGGCACCAGCTCAAGCGACTTGGTGCCGTCGTCGGCCTTCTTCTCGACGCCGACTTTCACATTGGCGAAGGACGGGATGTATTTCGAGACAGGATCGTCGAGCTTGATCTTGCCGTCCTCGATCAGTCGCACCGCGACGACGGACGTGATCGCCTTGCTCATCGAGAACAGGCGGAAAATCGTCTTGTCGGTGATCGGCGCCTTGCTGGCCACATCCTGCACGCCGAAGGCTTCGTGATAGACCGGCTTGCCGTGCTGCTGGATCAGCACGGTTGCGCCGGCGATCTTGCCGGTCGCGACCTCGTTCTTGAAGAACTCGCTGACCTTGGCGAGCTTGTCCTGATTGAAATGCGCGCCGGCCGGAATCTCGTAGGTGCCCTCTGCCCGTGCGAACGACATCGCGCCAAGCGACATCAGCGCGCCGCAGGCGAGCGCACGCAGTCCAGACTGTGAAATCATATCCCCTCCCCGGAACATGGCTGGACGGAGTGTACTGACCGCGTCATCAGGCACAAGGGCTGCTGTGTCGTGCTAGCGCCTCGGCATGGAGCCTGGCGCTCGGCTCGGCGAAGCAGCAGAACACCACGCGCGCAACGGATGGCGCGGCAGGGAGCGCCTCGATCGTCGTGCGTACGGCGATCTCCGCCGCCCGGTCGGCGGGAAAGCGGAAAATGCCGGTCGAAATCGCGGGAAATGCCACCGAGGTCAGCTTGTGCTTCCCGCACAGCTCCATCGAACGGCGATAGCAGGAGGCGAGCAGACCGTCTTCGTCCAGCGTGCCGCCATTCCAAACCGGACCAACGGTATGGATCACGTGCGCGGCCTTGAGCCGATAGCCCATGGTGATCTTGGCGTTGCCCGTTTTGCAGCCGTGGAGCATCCGGCATTCGGCGACCAGATCGGGCCCGGCGGCCCGATGGATCGCCCCATCGACGCCGCCCCCGCCAAGGAGCGACGTGTTGGCGGCGTTGACGATGGCGTCAACGCTCAGTGTGGTGATGTCAGCGACAATGACCTCGAACTCAGCGCCACCAATCCGGCGCGTCAGCTGGGTCACGTATTAGGCCGCAACCGCGACGCCCTTCTCGGAGAGGAGCTGCTGCAATTCGCCGGCCTGGAACATCTCGCGGACAATGTCGCAGCCGCCGACGAATTCGCCCTTCACATAGAGCTGTGGAATGGTCGGCCAGTTCGAGAAGGTCTTGATGCCGTTGCGCAGTTCTGCGGATTCGAGGACGTTGAGGCCCTTATAGCCAACGCCGAGGTGGTCGAGGATCTGCACGACCTGGCCGGAGAAACCGCACTGCGGAAATTGCGGCGTGCCCTTCATGAACAGAACCACGTCGTTCGACTTCACTTCGTTGGCGATGAATTCCTCGATGCTCATATCCATGTCCTTCTGGGGCGGAGCCCTCAACAACCACTCCGGGCCGGCTCAGCCGATTTAACCCGATACCTTCCTATATATGTAGCCCAAACCGTTGTGCATCCAAAGTAAAATGGGGGGAAAAGGCCCTGGGCGAGCGGCCTGGGCAGCCCCGAAGCCATTGCATGATGACACGAATATCATCACCGGGGAGGACTTTCATACCGTAACGGAGCCCCTATCTAGGACGAACCTTGGTTTTGGAACCGGGCAACGCCAACAACGTTCTCTTGTCCTGTCTGGAGAAAAACGTGACGAAACAAGCTTCCGCTACGGCCCCCGCCCCGCTTTCGTCACCGTCCTCCGCCCCAGGCAAGCTCGCCCAGCGGCTTCAGGACGCCTTTCTCGCCGTCCGCAACGAGACCGAGCGCCGGGCCGCGCCGCTGTCGCCCGAGGACCAGCAGATCCAGTCCATGCCGGATGCGAGCCCCGCGAAATGGCACCGGGCCCACACCACCTGGTTCTGGGAGCAGTTTTTGCTCGGCGAGCATTGCCAGGGCTATCAGCCCTTCCACCCGGATTTCGCCTTCCTGTTCAATTCCTATTACGTCAGCGCCGGCCCCCGTCATGCCCGGAATCACCGCGGAGACATCACCCGGCCCGGTGCCAGCGAGGTCGGCGCCTATCGCAGATACGTTGATGCGGCGGTCGTCAAATTCTTCCGCGAGGCCGGTGAGGACAAGCTCCGTGCCATCGCGCCACTGGTCGAGGTCGGGCTCAATCACGAGCAGCAGCATCAGGAATTGATGTTCACCGACATCCTGCACGCCTTTGCGCAGAATCCGGTCTATCCGGCCTACGATCCGGACTGGCGCTTTCCATCCGCGACGCGCACCGGCGATGACTGGTTGATCCTCAACGAAGGCATCCACACCGTCGGCCATGTCGACGACAGTTTTCATTTCGACAATGAGAAGCCGGCGCATCGCGCCCTCGTCGGCCCGGTCAAGATCGCACGCAATCTCGTCACCAATGGCGAATGGCTCGCCTTCATGCGCGACGGTGGCTACGCGAACGCAACGCTGTGGCTGATGGACGGCTTTGCTGTGGTCAGCAAGGAAGACTGGCAGGCGCCGGGCCATTGGCGCGAGGTCGATGGCGCCTGGCAGGTGATGACGCTCGCCGGCCTCAGGCCGGTCGATCCCGACGCGCCGGTCTGCCACGTCAGCTATTACGAGGCCGATGCGTTCGCGCGCTGGGCCGGAAAACATCTGCCGACCGAGATGGAGTGGGAGGTCGCTGCGCGCGCCGGCCAACTCAACGATGCCTTCGGCATCGTCTGGCAGTGGACACGGTCGTCCTACTCGCCCTACCCCGGCTACCGCGCCATCGAAGGCGCGCTCGGCGAATACAACGGCAAGTTCATGGTCAACCAGCTGGTGCTGCGCGGCTCCTCGCTTGCAACCCCGGAGGGGCATAGCCGTATTACTTATCGCAACTTCTTCTATCCGCACCACCGCTGGCAATTCACGGGACTGCGGCTCGCCGATTACAACTAGTTCTCATCCGACGATCAATGCGCGCCGGACAGCGCGTTCAGGAGAGTATCATGAATGTGCACGCCAGCGCTTTGGCCGAAGCCCATCTTCCCGACGAGCAGACCACCGCTTTCGCCCGCGAGGCCATCGAGGACCTCTCGCAGCAGCCGAAAAAGCTGTCGCCGAAATACTTCTACGACGCGACCGGCTCGGAGCTGTTCGAGGCGATCACGCGTCTGCCGGAATATTATCCGACGCGCACCGAGCTATCGATCCTGAAGGAGCGCGGCAGCGAGATCGCAAAGATCATTCCGGAGCATGCGGCGCTGGTCGAGTTCGGCGCCGGCGCGACCACGAAGGTCCGCCTGCTGCTGAACCACTGCCAATTCGCCGCCTATGTCCCCGTGGACATCTCCGGCGACTTCCTGAACGCGCAGGCGAACGGCCTGAAGCGGGACTTCCCCTCGCTCGGCATCTATCCGGTGGCGGCCGACTTCACCACGCCGTTCGAGCTGCCCAGGGCGGTCGCATCGATGCCCAAGGTCGGCTTCTTCCCGGGCTCGACCATCGGCAATTTCGAGCCGCATGAGGCGCAGGCTTTTCTGAAGAGCGCGCGCCAGATCCTGGGCAAGGGCGCGCAGATGATCATCGGCGCCGACCTCGAAAAGGACGAGCGCGTACTCTATGACGCCTATAACGATGCTGCCGGCGTCACCGCGCGCTTCAACCTCAATGTGCTGGTCCGCATCAACCGCGAGCTCGGCGGCAATTTCGACCTCTCCGCCTTCACCCATCGCGCCATCTACAATCGCGAGCGGCACCGCATCGAGATGCACCTGATCAGCAAGAAGAACCAGACCGTGCGCCTGCTCGGCACCAGCTTCTCGTTCCGCCCCGGTGAGAGCATCCACACCGAAAACAGCTACAAATACAGCCTCGAGCGCTTCGCCGCGCTGGCCCACGGCGCCGGCTGGCAGGTGCGCGAGAGCTGGACGGATGCGGCGAAGATGTTCTCGGTGCATGCGCTGCAGGTTGCGGATTAAACGCTCTCACCGCTTCCCCCGGACAGCCGGCCTGAGGGCCTATTCAATATAGGCGGTTTCCCTGCGGCGCATCCTTCGAGACGGCCGCCTTCGGGCGGGCTCCTCAGGATGAGGACGGAGTGCGCGGCAGCAGTTTCGAGGAGCACCGAGGCCGATTAGCCTCATCCTCAGGACATCGCGGAGCGGTCGTCTCGAAGGACGAGGCGCGCGCTCGGACCGCTCCGCGAGGCCACGTACGACGCCCTCCGGCCTGCCGTGCTTCAGTGCTCCTCGGCCTCTTCGGGCTTCGATCCCAGCGACACCGATTCCCACACCGCGACCACAATCATGATCACCGTGGTCGCGACCGACAGCCATAGCGGCGAGAGCTCCGCCGCGAACCACCACAGCGCCGCGAGCAGGATGATGCCGATGCCGTGCGAGAGCTGGAGGAAGCCGCGGATCGCGTGCTTGAACAGGATCGTGCCGACCAGGAACACCAGCGGGCCGCCGATCGTGCTCACGATGGTGCGGACGTCGGAATGGCCGGTCGGATGCTTCAGCACCAGTTCGTCCGACACCGCGGTCAGGATGATGCCGGCGACGATCGGCATGTGCAGATAGGTGTAGGCGAGCCGCGCCAGCCGGCCGGATTCTGCGGATTTCGAGATGCGCTCGGAGCCGGCCTCCGCGCCCTTGTGGAAATAGATCCACCACATCGCGATGGCGCCGGTGAGCGCCGAGACGAAGGCCAGGATGTTGTCCGCGGTCCACTCCAACTCGGCAAAGGTCGCGCCGTTGACGACGACGGCCTCGCCGAGCGCGATGATGATGAAGCCGGCGCAGCGCTCGGCCATGTGGCCGCCCTCGACGGCCCAGGCTTCGACCGAGGAGAACCCCAGCTTCGGCACCCAGAATCGCACGGCGGGCGAGACGTATTCGATCGAGAGCGCCACGATCCAGAACCACAGCCTCTCCTCCCCGTGCGCGAGGCCGCCGAGAATCCAGAAGATCGCGGAGCCGGAGAGCCAGACCAGGATGCGGATCGCGTTGTGCCGCACTTCCGTGCGGTGGCGCGGGGTTGCGAACAGCCAGAACGCGGTGCGTCCGACCTGCATGGTTGCGTAGGCGATCGCGAACCAGAGACCGCGGCCATCGAAGGCGGTCGGGATCGTCGTCGACAGCACGAGGCCGCCCAGCATCATCAGGAAGATCAGGATTCGGACCGGCGTCAGATCGGGATTGAGCCAGTTGGTGACCCAGGCGGTGTAGACCCACACCCACCACACCGCCAGGAACAGCAGCGTGACCTCGACGGCGCCGAGCGGCGTGAAATGGTGCAGCAGCGTGTGCGACACCTGCGTGACGGCAAAGACGAAGACGAGATCGAAGAACAGCTCGGCATTGGTGACGCGGCTGGGCTGGTTCGGCAGGATGACGCGAAACATCGCGCCGCGCGGATTGTCCGCAGCCATCATCGGTCCCCGCTGCGATCAGGTCAGGTGCCGGGTACCCCGGTTTGCAGCGCCAGCGCATGCAGCACGCCGCCCATCTGGCCGCGCAGGGACTGATAGACGATCTGGTGCTGCTGGACGCGGGACTTGCCGCGGAAGGATTCCGAGATCACGGTCGCGGCATAGTGGTCGCCATCGCCGGCGAGGTCACGGATCGTCACCTCGGCATCGGGGATCGCTGCCTTGATCATCGCCTCGATATCGTGGGCGTCCATGGGCATTCGGGTCTTGCTCCTTATCTCGGCTGAGATCAGCCTCGTCGTCGAATCGCTGCCGGGGTCCCCGGACCGGCAGGGCCAAACTTAGCGTGAACGGCCTTCTACGTCACGCACTCAGGCACTATATCCCTGATCCCATCAGGATAAAGGCACGACAAAGTGCCGCGCGCGGCAGATTGATCGAAAAGGCGTGAAATCATGAAGCTTCCAGGGCCCGACCACCCCATCACCATCACCCCAAACCCGAAGCGCGTCCGCGTCACGGCGGGCGACATCGTGATCGCCGAGACCAGCAAGGCGCTGACGCTGAAGGAGGCCAAATATCCGGCGGTGCAATATGTACCGCGACAGGATGCCAACATGACGCTGCTGGAGCGCACCGACCGTGTCACCCATTGCCCCTACAAGGGCGACGCGAGCTATTACAGCATCAAGGCCGACGGCAAGACGCTCGACAACGCGATCTGGACCTATGAAACGCCCTTCCCCGCGATGACGGAGATTTCCGGCCACCTCGCCTTCTATCCGGACAAGGTGAAGATCGAGGAAGTGGGGTAGTCTGGAGGCGGCGTCATTCCGGGGCGCGTCGCAGACGCGAACCCGGAATCTCGAGATTCCGGGTTCGGTCCTGCGGACCGCCCCGGAAAGCTACGCCCTGAAGATCGTGAGCCCCAATATCAGCAGCACCAGGAAGATCACGACGAAGACGTAGAACAGGAAGCGGGCGATGTCGGCGGAGGCGGCCGAGATGCCGGTGAAGCCGAGCACGCCAGCCACGATCGAGACCAAGAGAAAGATCAGCGCCCATTTCAGGATCGTCATCGCCAACTCCGACTTGGGCGCCGCACCGCGGCCCTCCAATGCGCGGATGCTAACTTCGCTGCACGGAACTGGTTCCTAACGGCACAGCAGGGTCAAGGCGCAGCACAGACTGCCCTTGCTGAATCGGGTTCCCGGCGGCACAGTCTGGCCGGGACAGGAGCAAGACCGGGGCGGCCATGATGACGATGTCACATTCAGCGACGATCGGTGCAGAGGCTCACGCCGCGCCGAAGAGCAAGACGCGCAATGTGTCGCTCGATCGCGCCCGCACCTTCCTGACACTGGTGGTGCTGCTGCATCACGCGGTGATCCCCTATACTTATTTCGGTCATACCGATCCGAAGTACTTCTTCGGCTTCGACATGATCGTGCTCGCCACCGACAGTTTCTTCATGGCGATGTTCTTCTTCCTGTCGGGACTGTTCGCCTGGTCTGGTATCGCCCGGAAGGGAGCGCGGAGCTATTTGGCAGATCGCCTGCTTCGGCTGGGCTTACCCTTCGCGATCTGCGCCCTTACGGTCATTCCGCTCGCCTATTACGCGATCTCCCTGCGGCACCATCCCGAGATCGGCTTTTCGGAGTTCTGGTGGAATATGGTCACGAAGGGCCCGTGGCCGAGCGGGCCGATCTGGTTCCTTTGGGTCTTGTTCGCCTTCGACCTGGTTGCCTGCCTGTTGCACCGGCTGTCGCCCAATCTGCTCGATCCGATCAATCGCCTCTCGCTATATGGTCGCCGTCGGCCCGCCGTGTTCTTCGCGGTTATGCTTGCCGTCACCGCGGCGTTCTACATTCCCGGGCGGGTTCACTTCGGAGCAGGCAGTTGGTTCGAGTTCGGGCCGTTCTCGGTCCAGCACGGGCGCGTGATGCTCTACGCGACCTATTTCTTTTTCGGTGCCGGCATCGGCGTTGCGCAAATGGATCGCGGGCTGCTCGCTGCAGACGGCCGGATGGCGAGGGTCAGCTGGGACTGGATGGTACTGGCGATCGTTCCCTATTGCCTCTTGTGGGTGCTGATCTTCATCAAGCGCGAAATCCTGGGCAACCCGTCGCCGTTGCCGGACTGGTATGAAGCGCTCTATGCCATCTGCTTCACTGTCTTCAGCGTCGCCATCATGTTTCTGATCCTGGCCTTTTTCCAGAGGTTCAAGCAATCAGGCTCAGCCAAGCTGCTCGATCCAATGCAGAGCGACGCGTACGGCATGTTCCTGGTGCACTATCCGATCGCACTGTGGCTGCAATACTGGCTGTTCGACTACGACCTGCCGGCGATCGTCAAGGCCACGCTCGGGTTTGTACTGACAGTCGCGGCGAGCTGGGCGCTGACGCGAGCGTTGCGGCAGATCCCGGGCGCGACGAAGGTGCTTTGAGGAAACGGCACCGGCCTTCTATCGTCATTCCGAGCGCAGCGAAGCAATCCATCTCACCGCAGGCAGCAGTGTGGATTGCTTCGTCGCTTCGCTCCTCGCAATGACGGGGAGATGGCGTCGCTAGGCCGCCTTCCCGCCCATATACTCCGGCAGCCAGCGCTCGAACGAGGTGCGCAGCGTATCGATCATTACCGGCGCTTCGCCGGCGATCGCGATCGCATCGCCCCCGGTGGTGCCGATCCGCACGCAGGGCACCTCGCAGCCGCGCATCTTGGCGAGCACGCGGCCGGCCTCCGTTTCCGGCACGGTGACGAGATAGCGCGCCTGGTCCTCGCCGAACCAATAGGCCTGCGACACGAGCGCCGTCGGTGCCGCCAGCAGCTTTGCGCCGATGCCGCTCGCCATCGCCATCTCGGCGAGCGCGATCAGGAGGCCACCGTCCGAGAGGTCGTGCACGGCGGTCGCGGTGCCCGCATGGATCATGCCGCGCACGCAGTCGCCGTTGCGCTTCTCGGCAGCGAGGTCGACCGGCGGCGGCGCGCCCTCCTCGCGACCGCAGACGTCGCGCAGGTACACCGACTGGCCGAGCCAGCCATGGGTCTCGCCGATCAAGAGGATCGCCTCGCCCTCGGCCTTGAAGGCGAGCGAAGCGGACTTGGTGAAATCGTCGAGCAGACCGACGCCGCCGATCGAGGGCGTCGGCAGGATCGCGCGGCCGTTGGTCTCGTTGTAGAGCGAGACGTTGCCGGAGACGACCGGGAAGTCCAGCGTGCGGCAGGCTTCCGAGATGCCCTTCAGGCAGCCGACGAACTGGCCCATGATCTCGGGCCGTTCAGGATTGCCGAAATTGAGATTGTCGGTGATCGCGAGCGGCTTGCCGCCGACCGCGGTGATGTTGCGCCAGGCTTCCGCCACCGCCTGCTTGCCGCCCTCGAACGGATCGGCCTCGCAATAGCGCGGCGTGACGTCGACGGTCAGCGCCAGGCCCTTCGGGCCGTCCTGCACGCGCACCACGGCGGCATCGCCGCCGGGGCGCTGCATGGTGTTGCCGAGGATGACGTGGTCGTACTGCTCCCAGACCCAGCGCTTAGAGCACATGTCGGGCGTGCCGATCAGCTTCTCCAGCGCGCTACCTACGCCCATCGGTGCCGTCACCTCGCGCGCGTGCACGACCGGCAGCGCGGCGGAGGGGACATGCGGCCGGTCATAGAGCGGCGCCTCGTCGCCGAGCTCCTTGATCGGCAGGTCGGCCATGACGTCGCCGCCATGCTTGACCACGAAACGCTTGCTCGGCGTGGTGTAGCCGACCACGGCGAAGTCGAGCCCCCACTTCTTGAAGATGGCCTCGGCTTCCTGCTCCTTCTCGGGCTTGAGCACCATGAGCATGCGCTCCTGGCTCTCCGAGAGCATCATCTCGTAGGCGCTCATGCCGGTCTCGCGGGTCGGCACCGCGTCGAGATCGAGATCGACCCCGAGGTCGCCCTTGGCGCCCATCTCGACTGCAGAGCAGGTGAGCCCCGCCGCGCCCATGTCCTGGATCGCGATGACGCAGCCCTTCTCCATGATCTCGAGACAGGCTTCCAGCAGCAGCTTCTCGGCGAAGGGATCGCCGACCTGCACGGTGGGGCGCTTCTCCTCGGACTTGTCGTCAAACTCGGCCGAGGCCATCGAGGCGCCGTGGATGCCGTCGCGGCCGGTCTTGGAGCCCAGATAGACGATCGGCATGTTCACGCCGGAGGCGGCCGCATAGAAGATCTTGTCGGCATCGGCGAGGCCCACGGCCATCGCGTTGACGAGGATGTTGCCGTCATAACGGGTGTGGAAACGGACCTGGCCGCCGACCGTCGGCACGCCGAAGGAATTGCCGTAGCCGCCGACGCCGGCGACGACGCCGGAGACGAGGTGCCGGGTCTTGGCATGCTCGGGCGCGCCGAAGCTCAGCGCATTGAGGCAGGCGATCGGCCGTGCGCCCATCGTGAAGACGTCGCGCAAAATGCCGCCGACGCCGGTGGTTGCGCCCTGGTAGGGCTCGATGTAGCTCGGGTGGTTGTGGCTCTCCATCTTGAAGACCACGGCCTGGCCGTCGCCGATGTCGATCACGCCGGCATTCTCGCCGGGGCCCTGGATCACCCAGGGCGCCTTGGTCGGCAGGCCGCGGAGATGGATGCGCGAGGATTTGTACGAGCAGTGCTCGTTCCACATCGCCGAGAAGATGCCGAGCTCGGTGAAGGTCGGCTCCCGCCCGATCAGCTTCAGGATGCGCTCGTACTCGTCGGGCTTGAGCCCGTGGGCGGCAACCAGTTCGGGGGTGATCTTGGGTTCGTTCTTCATGGATTCGGGGCTTTCGACGGCGTTTTGCCGTTCTTAGGAAGATCGGGGCCTCGCGAAAAGCCCTTTATGGCGCATTTTCCCACTGTCCCACGTTTTGCGGCCGAGGGGTGCGGGAACGGGAATTGCACGGCGCGGACGGATCGGATTTAAGGGCTGAAGACCCGCAATTGAAGGCCCATTTCCTTGCACGAATTGACCAAAATGGCTGCCCCGCCCCGCCCCGAGCTGCATGTCGCGACCGAGGGTGAGTTCAAGGGCTGGCAGACCTGGATCAGGGACAGCTTTGAGAACCATATCGGCCCCTTCTGGCACCGCCTGGAGGCGGACGGCAGCGTCCGCTGCGCCTTCCGGGTCGAAAAGAAGCACCTGAACGGCTCCGGCAACGTCCATGGCGGCTGCTTCATGGCCTTCGCCGACTACTGCCTGTTCGCGATCGGCCGGAACGCGCTGAACGGCCGCGGCGTGACGGTCAATTTCGCCTGCGAGTTCCTGGATGCCGGGCATGAGGGCGAGCTGATCGAGTGCACCGGCGAGGTCACCCGCGCCGGTGGTTCGCTGATCTTCCTGCGCGGGCAGATGGCCTCCGGCGAGCGCCTGCTGTTCACCTTTTCCGGGACGATCAAGCGGGCCAAGCGGAAGTCGCTCCCTCAGCCAAACGCATAGCTCGACGCCTTCCCTTTTGGCGCCCCCTCGCCCAGACTTGCGAGAAGCGCGGTCGCGCCGGGGAGCAAGAACAAGGTGCCGCAGAGCACATCGGGGGCGGGTCGCACGACGGCGTCCGCATCAACGCCGCTGTCGTCCATGGCCGCCACCGGCGCACGCAGCTGGCGCGACTATGCGCTGCTGTTCGCGCTCGCCTGCTGCTGGAGCTCCACTTATCCGCTGGCCAAGCTCGCGCTGGACACCATTCCGCCCATCACCTTCATCTCGGCGCGTTCGCTGATCGCGGCCGCCTTCCTGTTCGCGATCCTGTGGATACGAGGCGTCAGGATCCCGACCGATGCGAAGGCCTGGAAGCTGTTCGCAACCCAGCAGCTGATCAACTCGACCTTCCCGTTCCTGGTCATCACCTGGTCGCAGCAATATGTGCCGGCGTCCAACACGGTGGTGCTGGCCTCGACTACGCCGATCTTCGCCTTCCTGATCACCTCGCTGATCACGCGGCACGAGCCGGCCACGCTGTTGAAGCTCGCGGGCGCGATCCTCGGCCTCGCCGGCACCGTCGCCATCGTCGGCCTCGATGCGCTCGGCGGCTTCGGCCGCGAGATCGTCGCGGAGATCGCGATCCTGCTCGCCACCATCTCCTTTGCCTGCGCGACGATCTTCGGCCTCCGGCTATCCGACTACGACCCGATGGTGGTGGCGGCCGGCTCGCTGCTGTTCGGCGGCCTCATCCTGCTCCCGCCCTCGCTGATCATCGATCAGCCCTGGACGCTGCACCCGACGTTTCAGGCGATCGTCGCCACCATCGTCATGGGCATCGTCTCCAGCGCGTTGGGGTTGATGCTGTTCTACGTCTGCCTCGGCCGGCTCGGCACGCTTACCACGAACGCGCAAGGCTATTTGCGCATCCCGATCGGCGTCGGCCTTTCCGTGCTGCTGCTCGGCGAAAGCGTGCCCTCGAACCTGGCGCTGGGCCTGCTGCTGGTCATGGCCGGCGTCGCCGCGATGACGGTGCCGGCGGAGCGGCTGAAGCGGCGCTAGCGCGAGGCGCTATTGCTTGGCGTCGTCCGCCAGCATCTTCCGGTATTTCTCGACGTCGCGCGTCACCAGTTGCTGAAGCAGCTCCGGCGTATGCTCGTTGTCGTCGGGCGCGACGGTCGACAGGTCGGCAAAGCGCTTCTTGACCGCATCGGTCTCGACCGCGGTGCGCGCCGCCGCATTCAGCCTGGCGATGACGGCCGGCGGCGTGCCCTTGGGCGCGAACAGGCCGTTCCAGCCCTGCGCCTCGAACTCCGGCAGCCCGGCTTCAGACGACGTCGGCAGGTCCGGCAACGTCGCGAGCCGTACGGTCGAGCCGACCACGAGTCCCCTCACCAGCTTCTCGTTGATCGACTGCGAGACCGAGGCCGCCGCGTCGCAGACGCCGTCGATCTGGCTGCCGATCGCATCGGTCAGCGCAGGGGCTGCGCCGCGATAGCCGACCAGCGTCGCGTCGATCCCGGCGGCGGTGACGAAGCTCTTGCAGATCAGATAGTTCGAGGAGCCGACGCCGGCATGGCCGAGATTGATCTTGGCCGGATTGGCCTTGGCGTAGGCGATGAACTCCTTGAGATCCTTCGCCGGAAAATCCTTGCGCAGCGCGATGATGCCGAACGTCTTCGCCACCATCGCGATCGGCACGAAGGAGTCCGGCGTAAACGGCAGCTTCGGATAGATCGTGTAGGTCGCGGCATTGGTGCCGGCATTACCGATCGCAATCGTGTAGCCGTCGGGCTCGGCGCGTGAGGCGCGCGCCAGCGCGGTCGAACCGCCGGCACCCGCAACGTTCTCGATCACGATGGTCTGGCCGAGCGCGACGCTCATCTGCTCGGCGACGGTGCGCGCGATCACGTCCGAGGTGCCGCCGGCCGCGAACGGCACGATCATGGTGATCGGACGCTTGGGGAAATCCTGGGCGAACGCGGCCGTAGCGAACGCAGCGACGGCGGCAGCGACCGACAGCCGCTTCAACACGGGTGAAATCACGCGGCCTTTTCCAGATGCTGGGCGAGACCGGCGAACAGGCCGCGGCCGTCAGTGCAGCCCATGATGTCTTCGACGTGGTTTTCCGGATGCGGCATCATGCCGAGCACATTGCCCTTGTCGTTGACGATGCCGGCGATCGAATGCGCCGCGCCGTTGATGTTGGCGACCTCGTCGACCACGCCCTCGGCCGAGCAATAGCGGTAGAGCACCCGCCCCTCGCCTTCGAGCCGCTTGATGGTCTCTTCGTCCGCCTCGTAATTGCCCTCGCCATGGGCGACGGGCACGCGGATCACCTGGCCGGCATTGTAGCCACGGGTGAACGGCGTGTCGGAACGCTCGACGCGCAGATGCACGTCGCGGCAGATGAATTTCAGCCGCGCATTGCGCATCAAGACGCCGGGCAGCAGGCCGGACTCGCAGAGGATCTGAAAGCCGTTGCAGACGCCGAGCACGAGGCCGCCCTTCGCCGCATAGTCGCGCACAGCATCCATCACCGGCGCACGCGCGGCGATTGCGCCACAGCGCAGGTAATCGCCATAGGAGAAGCCGCCGGGGACGACCACGAGATCGGTGCCTGCGGGCAGCGACGTCTCGGCGTGCCAGACCATCGCGGGCTCGCTGCCGGAGATCAGCCTCAGCGCGCGCGCCATGTCGCGCTCGCGGTTGATTCCGGGAAAGACGAGGATGGCGGCTTTCATGGCAGGGGTTCCGACGGTGACGGGAATCGGGCTGGCCAAAGGGCCAATTCGTGCAGAGACATAGCCATTTGACGGGGATTTTACCAGTGCTAGCCTCGCCGGACGGCCTTGTACACAGGCCATAGCCACGGCGCTTTTGCCTGACGATTTTGCCCGGGATTGCAGCCATGAACGTCCCGTCGCTGCCTGCATCCTCCTCCCAGCCGGTGTCCACCGAGGGCGTCGTCGCCGCGGGTGCCTATTACCCGGAATCAGAGCTGAGTGATACGGCGGCCTTTGAAACGGCGTTGACGGACCTTTTTCTTGGTCCAGACGAAGGGCTCGGCTCTGTCGTTGTATGCGTTGACGTAGGCATCGATGTGTTCCTGAAGCTGCTTGAGGCTCGTGAAGGAGGTGCCGCTGAGCGACTGCCCCTGCAAGATGGAAAACCATACTTCGACCTGATTGAGCCATGACGCACTTGTCGGCGTGAAATGAAATTGCACGTTGGGGTGGGCCTTGAGCCAGTCCTCGTTCTTTTTATGGGTGTTGAGGTTGTCGAGGATGACGTGAAGCTTGCGGTTCGGAAAAGCCGCGGTGACGCTGTTCATGAAATCGAGAAACTCGACGCGGCGCCGGCGTTTTGAATGGGTCGCGATGATCTTTCCGGTGGCGACTTCGAGCGCCGCAAACAATGTTGTGGTGCCATGCCGCTTGTAATCGTGGCTTTGGCCGGTCAAGGCGCGGCCATTGGGCAACTTCAGATAACCCTGCGCTCGCTCCAAAGCCTGGATCGAGGGCTTCTCGTCCACGCACAGCACAATGGCCTTCGCCGGCGGCGCGACATAGAGGCCGACAACATCGGCGGCTTTGGCCGTAAAGTTCGGGTCGTTGCTCTCGCACCAGGACTTGCGAGCCACCAGGTCAATCTTGTGGCTGCGCAGGAACCGCCAGACATATTGGACATCGACATCGCCCAGCGCCTCGGCCAGCAGGGGGCCGGTCCAGCGCGCAAACCCTTGCGGTGGCGGCTTATCCAGCAGCTTCAGAATCCGCTTGTCGGTCGTCTTCGTATAGATCGGCTGCTTGCCAGGCCGCGGCTTGTCTTGCAGCCCTTCAAGGCCATGGTCGGCATAGCGATGCCGCCAAAGGCTGACAATCCGCGGCTGGACCCCAACTTCCTTGGCGATCGACCGGGTGCTGCGCCCATCCGCCGCCAACAGAACTATCCGCGCCCGCTTCAAATCGCGCTGCAACGTCACCGGTGAGCGACAGCACGCCTCAAGCACCTTGCGATCTTTCCTCGAAAGGTGGACTTCTCTTGCTTCGGGTATCATCCCGACCTTGAATCACGACTCACGTTCTATGTCGACGGCCGGCGCGTCGCCAACATCGCCATCAGCGAGGCCTCGAGCTGGCGGGCCAAGCCCGGCCACGTGGTCTGGATCGGGCTGCACGAGCCGGACACGGCCCTGCTCGGCGCCGTGCAGAAGCAGTTCGACCTGCACGATCTCGCGATCGAGGACGCCGCCCACGCCCACCAGCGGCCCAAGATCGAGCAATACGGCGAGGCCCTGTTCATCGTGGCGCGGACGGCGCAGCTGATCGAGGGCCGGATCGCCTTCGGCGAGACGCACATTTTCGTCGGCGAAGGCTATCTGGTCTCGGTTCGCCATGGCGCCTCGACCTCCTACACGCCGGTACGCGAGCGCTGCGAAAGCTGCCCGCGGGCGCTCGCGCGCGGCGAGGACTACATCCTCTACGCCATCCTCGATTTCATCGTCGACAACTACTCGCCGGTGCTCGAGAGCATCCACGACGAGGTCGAGGGCATCGAGGACGACGTGCTCTCCAAGCCGATCAGCAAGGCGCAGATCGAGCGGCTCTACATGCTGCGCCGCGACCTGCTGCGGCTCAGGAATGCGATCGGCCCGCTGGTGGAGGTCTGCCGCCGTCTGGAGCATGACGAGCTGGCGATGGTGCGCGCGACAATGCAACCGCTGTTCCGCGACGTCACCGACCACGTCAGGAACATCCAGGAGCGCATCGATTCCATGCGCGAGGTGCTGGCCTTCGCCTTCGAAGCAAGCCTGCTGGTGGGCCAGGCGCAGGAGACGGCGGTCTCCAAGAAGCTCGCCTCGTGGCTCGCGATCCTGGCCGTCCCGACCGCAGTCGCCGGCATCTACGGGATGAACTTCAAGTACATCCCGGAGCTGCAGCTGGAATACGGCTACTTCATCGTGTTGGGATTGATGGCGCTCGCCTGCCTCGGGTTGTACTGGCGCTTCCGCCGCGTCGGGTGGCTGTGAGCGCGAACGTAGACGTAGCTCCTCATCCTGAGGAGCGCGCCCTCTGCGCGCCTCTCGAAGGATGAAGGCCAAGGTGCGAGAGCCGGGCCTGCATGGTTTGAGACGGCGCATTTCGCGCCTCCTCACCATGAGGGGCGACAAGGCAGGGCTAAACGATCTCGACCCGGTAGTTCTCGATCACGGTGTTCGCCAGCAGCTTGTCGGCGGCCTCCTTCAGCGCCGCCTCTGCCTTGGCCTTGTCGGCGCCGGCGAGCTCGATGTCGAACACCTTGCCCTGGCGGACGCTGGCGACGCCCTCGACGCCGAGCGACTTCAGCGCGCCTTCGATGGCCTTGCCTTGCGGATCGAGGATGCCCGTTTTCAAGGTAACGGTGACACGTGCCTTCACGTCGAAAACCCCTTTAGCTCTTCACCAGCACCGGGCCGGAGCCCGCCGGACGCTCGTTCTCCATGAGGATGCCGAGGCGCTTTGCAACTTCGGTATAGGCCTCCAGCAGCCCGCCGAGATCCCGGCGGAAACGATCCTTGTCGAGCTTCTCGTTCGACTTGATGTCCCACAGGCGGCAGGAATCCGGCGAGATCTCGTCGGCGACGATGATCCGCATCATCTCGTTCTCGAACAGCCGCCCGCACTCCATCTTGAAGTCGACGAGGCGGATGCCGATGCCGAGGAAGAGGCCGGTGAGGAAGTCGTTGACGCGGATGGCGAGCGCCATGATGTCGTCGATCTCCTGGGGCGTCGCCCAGCCGAAGGCGGTGATGTGCTCTTCCGACACCATGGGGTCGTTGAGCTGGTCGTTCTTGTAGTAGAATTCGATGATCGAACGGGGCAGCTGCGTGCCCTCCTCAATGCCGAGGCGCTGCGACAGCGAGCCGGCGGCAACGTTCCGCACCACCACTTCCAGCGGCACGATCTCGACCTCGCGAATCAACTGCTCGCGCATGTTGAGGCGGCGGATGAAGTGGGTCGGCACCCCGATGTCGTTGAGGTGCTGAAACAGGTACTCCGAGATCCGGTTGTTGAGGACACCCTTGCCCTCGATCACCTGATGCTTTTTCGCATTGAACGCGGTGGCGTCATCCTTGAAGTGCTGGATCAGGGTACCGGGCTCCGGGCCTTCGTAAAGAACCTTTGCCTTGCCTTCATAAATGCGACGCCGACGGCTCATTGGGATGTACCGTGTTTTGTTGAAATCCATGAATTTGGTGTGCTCCGGTTGACTAGGATTACGACCCACAGCGGAGCTGCCGTGAACAGCCGGGAACCCGTAGAAACAGAACGGGAACCAAGCCTTTAGGCAACCTATCCGATTGGCTGTCCGAGCACAATCGATCCGGCCGTCCGGCACCAACTTATACCGTTTTGCCTGCGGCTTAACGGCTCGTTGTTTTGCCGATTCGTGCTCCTTATCTAGGCATGCGCCGGGGCTCTCGCAACGAGGGCCGCCGGGTCCAGTCAGCAGGGAATTAAAAAAGGCATGAGCGAGATCAACAAGCGCGAGGAAGGCTTTGAGAAGAAGTTTGCCCTCGACGAGGAGCAGAAGTTCAAGGCGGAGGCCCGCCGCAACCGGCTGCTCGGGCTGTGGGCCGCGGAAAAGCTCGGCATATCAGGGGAAGCCGCCACGGCCTACGCCAAGGAGGTGGTCGCGGCCGATTTCGAGGAAGCTGGCGACGCCGACGTCCTGCGCAAGCTCATGGCCGATTTCGCCACCAAGAGCGTCGTCGTCACCGAGCAGGCGATTCGCGCCAAGATGAGCGAGTTGCTCGCTGTGGCCGCGGCCGAGGTGAAAGCGGGGAAGTAGCGCCGCGCGCGTCCCACACTCGTAGTCATTCCGGGGCGGTCCGTGAGGACCGAACCCGGAATCTCGAGATTCCGGGTCCGATGCTTCGCATCGTCCCGGAATGACGGAGCGGGAGATCACCCCTCCTTGAAGCCATACTCCGGCACGTTGCCGCTGGCGCCGTAATATTTGTACGGCAGGAACTTGCCGCTCATGGTGATCTTGACGCGGTCGCCCTTGGGGTTGGCGACGCGCTCGATCCCCATGTCGAAGTCGATCGCCGACATGATGCCGTCGCCGAATTCCTCCTCGATCAGCGCCTTCCAGGCCGGGCCGTTCACCATCACCATCTCGTAGAAGCGGTAGATCAAGGGATCGGTCGGCGGCATCGGCGTGCCAGTGCCGCGCATCGGCACCTCGTTGAGCATCGCGGTCTCGGCCTTCGACAGGCCGAACAGCTCGCCGGCGTTGGCGGCCTGGGGTTTTGTCAGTTTCATCTGGCCGAGGATCGCGCCGACGATCAGCACCTCCGCATAGCCGCCGATCTGCTCGCAAATGTATTTCCAGCTCCAGCCCTTCTCGCGCTTGATGTCGAGCAGCTTCTCGGTGAGGTCTTCGCGTTTCATGTCAGGGTCTCCTTTTTAGGCAGTGAGTCCGGGACTGGTCCCGGGTGTCCAAGTCTGTCGTTGCTCTTCGCCGCCAGTTGCGACCGTCAGTCCGGGCTTGCCGATATGCACCACGGGCACGTTGCGCGGATCGTGATCGGGCTTCTCGGCCGCGAATGTCTTGCTGCGCGTCACCAGGAAATCGATTATGTGGTTGCGCAGCGCATAGTACAGAGGATGGCGATGCAGATCGGTGCGGCCGCGATCCTTCGGCAGCGGATTTTCAACGACCTCGGCCAGCACCGCGCCGGGCCCGTTGGTCATCAGGAAGATCTTGTCGGCGAGATAGATCGCCTCGTCCACGTCGTGGGTGATCATGAACGCGGTCTGCCCGGTCTCCAGACAGATGCGCCGCACCTCGTCCTGAAGCGTGCCGCGCGTCAGCGCGTCCAGCGCCGAGAACGGCTCGTCCATCAGCATCATTTTCGGCGTGATCGAGAGCGCACGGGCAATACCGACGCGCTGCTTCATGCCGCCGGAGAGTTCCGAGGGACGCTTGTGCTCCGAACCCGTCAGGCCCACGAGATCGATGAAGGTTTGCGCATGCGCCTTGACCTTCGCCCGATCCCAGCTCCGCCATTTCGAGCTCACGGCATAGGCGACGTTGCCGAGCACGGTGCGCCAGGGCAGCAGCGCGTGGCTCTGGAAGATCACGGCGCGGTCGAGGCTGGTGCCCGAGATCGCCTGCCCGTCCACGATAACCGCACCCTCGCTCGGCGCATCGAGGCCGGCGAGAATGTTGAGCACGGTGGTCTTGCCGCAGCCGGAATGGCCGATCACGCAGCAGAACTCGCCCCGCGGCATCGACAGCCAGAGATTCTCGAACACGGTGGTCGTGGCACCGCCCGCACCCGGATAGCGTTTTGCGATGCCTTCGATGGAGATGAATTTGTCGGTCATCGGCCCCTACTCCGGAAACGTGACCATGCGCGTGAAGCGCGCGAGGATCTGGTCGAGCAGCATGCCGACGATCCCGATCAAGAGGATCGCTATGATGACGTTGGTGATCGAGAGGTTGTTCCATTCGTTCCAGACGAAGTAGCCGATGCCGGTGCCGCCGACGAGCATTTCGGCCGCGACGATCACGAGCCAGGCGATGCCGATGGAAATGCGCATGCCGGTCAGGATCGTCGGCGCCGCTGCGGGGAGGATCACCGTGAAGGCGCGCCTGATGGTGCCGACCTCGAACGTGCGCGCGACGTTGATCCATTCCTTGCGCACGCTGGCAACGCCAAACACGGTATTGAGCAGCATCGGCCAGATCGAGCAGATGAAGATCACGAAGATTGCCGAGATCGAGGAATCCTTGATGGTGTAGAGCGCCAGCGGCATCCAGGCGAGCGGCGAGATCGGCTTCAAGACCTGGATGAAGGGGTCGAGCGCCTTGCTCAGCAACGGCGACATGCCGATCAAAAAGCCGAGTGGAATGGCGACGAGCACGGCGAGCAGATAACCGGTGCCGACCCGCGCGATCGAATAGGCAAGCTGGATGCCGAGCCCCTTGTCGTTGGGCCCGTTGTCGTAGAACGGCCGCCTCAGGTGCTCCCACAGCTTGGCGCCGACATCGAGCGGCCCAGGCATGGCGGATTTGCCCTGCGTCGCGGTCAGGCCCATCAGCTTGGCGTATTCCGGGCTCATCGTGGCGACCGGCGCCGTCGAGCGCGTGGCGAGATGCCAGATGCCGAGGAACGCGGCCAGCAGCACGATCGAGACGAGGCCGGCGCGGAGGCGGAGGTTGGTGCTCATCTCCCTCTCCCCGCTTGCGGGGTTGGGGTGAGGGGGGCCCTCCGCAAGGGAGGTGAGAGTTGGACTCGCGGAGAGTCCCCCTCACCCGATCGCTTCGCGATCGACCTCTCCCCGCAAGCGGGGAGAGGTGAAGAGAGAGCGCCCATCACGACGCCTTCCTGATCTTGAAGCTCGCGAGGTAGTCCTCGGGCTTTGCCGGATCGAACGTCTTGCCCATCACCGCGAACGATTTGTACGCGGTTGCCGGCGGCGACAGGCCCATCTCGGTCATCAGCTTCTTGGTGTCGGTCGCCAGATACACCTGCTCGGCCACCGCCTTGTAGTCGACGTCGCCCTTGATCTGGCCCCAGCGCTTCATCTGCGTCAGCATCCACACCGCAAACGACTGCCAGGGGAACGGATCGAAATCGACGCGCTTGGCGTCGGTCTTCACGCCGCCGAGGCCGTCGGCATAGGTGCCGGTCAGGACCTGCTCCAGCACCGTGACCGGCGCGTTGATGTAGTTGGCGGGCGCGATGGCCTCCGCGATCTGCTTGCGGTTCTCCGCCTTCGACGCGTAGGCGGTGGCATCGACGATGGCGCGCGTCAGCGCGGCAAAGCTGTTCGGCGCCGTGGCGATGAATTCGCGGCTGGCGGCAAAGCTGCAGCAGGGATGGCCGTCCCAGATCTCCTTCGAGAGCAGGTGCATGAAGCCGACGCCGTCATAGATCGCGCGCTGGCAGATGTTGTCGGGCGCGAGGAAGCCGTCGATGTTGTCGGCGCGGAGGTTCGCGACCATCTCCGGCGGCGGCACCGAGCGCAACTGCACGTCGGTATCGGGGTCGAGCCCGTGCTCGGCGAGATAGTAGCGCAGCAGATAATTGTGCATGGAGTAGTCGAAGGGGATCGCGAATTTCAGGCCCTTCCAGTCCTTCGGATCGCGCTTGTCCTTGTGCTTGGTCGCCAGAACGATGCCCTGCCCGTTGATGTTCTCGATCGCAGGCACTGCAAACGGAATCGCGTTGGCGCCAAGCCCCAGCGAGATCGCGATCGGCATCGGCGCCAGCATGTGAGCTGCGTCGTATTCCTTGTTGATGGTCTTGTCGCGGATCACGGCCCAGCCGGCGGTCTTCACCACTTCGACATTGAGGCCGTGCTTGGCATAGAAGCCCATCGGCGCCGCCATGATGATCGGCGTCGCGCAGGTGATCGGGATGAAGCCGACCTTGAGGTCCTTCTTCTCCGGCGTGCCGGCCTGCGCGAAGACCTCGGTCGCGGTCTGAAGCGGGAAGAACTGCGACAGTGCGGCGAGTGCGGTCGATGCGCCGACCGATTTCAGGAAGGCGCGCCGGGCCACGTCCTGCGGAAACATCGCGCGCATCACGGCGGAGGCGACGATGCCCTCGTAGCGCTTCTCCTCACTCTCGATCTGCGCGCAGCGCAACGCCGTGGCCTGCTCGTGCTCCGCCGCGGACTGGTGCTGGCCGCAGGCACAGCCGGCTCGAAGGTTGCGATTGGGATCAAACGGATTGTCGAACGTGGACATCGGACCTCCTGCGCGTCATTGCAGAAGGAGTTACGCAAGGAGCATGCCATCGCCTTTCGGTCGGCCAGTGCCTTGATGACGCAGCGCTTTTCATCACACTTGGTCGCTACGAAAAATCGTGATAAACGAGAATTCGTAGTTCGATTACGAGATTTCGTGATGGCAACGACGCCAATGCTCGTTTCCGATGATACCGCCGAGGCGATCGATCCGCGCGTCGCCGCGTTCGAGTCCTCGGTCGAGGCCACGCTGCTGGTCGATCCCTATGCCGACCAGATCATCGATGCCAATCCGGCCGCCTGCGCCCTGCTCGGCTACGACCGCGCGCTGCTGCGGCAGACCAGGGCGAGCACCCTGCACGCCGGCGAGCTTCCGGCCCTGACCGTGTTCACCCAGGCCGTGCTGCACAAGGGCGCCTATTGGACCACGGTGCTCACCCCCCGCCATGCCACCGGGCAAAATCTCCGGCTGGAATATGCCGGCTGCGTGCTGCCCCATGACGGCCGCACGCTGGTGCAGCTCACCCTGACCGATCTCGACGCGCGCCGGCGCCGCAATGTCGATGCCGCCGCCGAAGACCACATGCGCAGCGGCATCTCGACCTGGCAGCGGGTCGAGCGGGTGTTCCAGGACATCGAGCGCGAGAACCAGCTGATCCTGCGCGCCGCCGGCGAGGGCATCTATGGCGTGAACGCGGAAGGCAAGACCACCTTCGTCAATCCCGCGGCCGAACGCATGCTGGGCTGGACCGCCGAGGAGCTGGTCGGCAAGGAGATCCACCCGATCGTCCACCATACCCATCACGACGGCCGGCACTATCACAACCACGACTGCCCCATTTACGCGGCGTTCCGCGACGGCGCCGTGCCTCAGGTCGACGGCGAGGTGTTTTGGCGCAAGGACGGCTCGCCGGCCTGGGTCGAATACACCTCCACCCCGATCCGCGACCGCGGCGTCGTGGTCGGCGCCGTCGTGGTGTTTCGCGACGTCAGCCAGCGCCGCGAGGCCGACGAGAAGCTGCACGCCGCGCTCACCGAGGTCGACCGCCTGCGTGAGCGGCTCGAGCTCGAGAACGCCTATCTCCAGGAAGAAATCCGCATCGAGACCAACCCGCGCGGCATCATCGGCCAGAGCGAGGCGATCCAGAAGACGCTGCGCCAGGTCAAGCTGGTGGCGCCGACCACCGCGGCGGTGATGATCACCGGCGAGTCCGGCACCGGCAAGGAGCTGATCGCCCGCGCCATCCACGAGGATTCCACCCGCAGCGACCGGCCGCTGATCCGCGTCAACTGCGCCGCGATCCCGCGCGAATTGTTCGAGAGCGAGTTCTTCGGCCATGTCCGCGGCGCCTTCACCGGCGCGACGCGCGACCGCATCGGCCGGTTCGAGCTCGCCGACGGCGGCACGCTGTTCCTCGACGAGGTCGGCGAGATCCCGCTCGAATTGCAAGGCAAGCTGCTGCGCGTGTTGCAGGAAGGCAATTTCGAGCGTGTCGGCCAGGAGCGCACCCGCGCGGTCGACGTCCGCGTCATCGCCGCGACCAACCGCGACCTCAAGCAGGAGGTCCAGCGCGGACGTTTTCGCGAGGACCTCTATTTCCGCCTCAACGTGTTTCCGATCGAGACGGTGCCCTTGCGCGAGCGGCGCGAGGACATTCCCCTGCTCGCCCAGCATTTTCTGACGCGCGAGGGCAAGGCGCTGAAATCGAATTTGCGCCTGTCGGAAGGCGATGCGCGGCGGCTCACGCGCTACGACTGGCCCGGCAATGTCCGCGAATTGCAGAACGTGATCGAGCGCGCCGCGATCCTGTCGCAGAACGGCCGCCTGCGCATCGACCTGCCTGATACCTCCGGCGCGCCAGCTCCGGCCGGCACCGCGCGCCAGAAGGCCGACGCGCGGCCCGCGGTCATGACGTCAGCGGAGATGCGCGATCACGAGCGCGCCAATATTCTCGCCGCGCTCGAGGCCTGCGCCGGAAAAGTCTTCGGCCCCGGCGGCGCGGCGGAGATGCTTGATATCAAGCCGACCACGCTGGCCTCGCGGATCAAGGCGCTGGGGATCGCGTCCCGTCCGCGGGCCTTCGGTTAGCGACAATCACGTAGCGACACTCACGCCGCCTTGGTCGTCACCTCGGATGCGATCGGCAGCCGCTGCTCGATCGGCAGCGAGGGATCGCGCGACCATTCGTTCCAGGAACCGAAATACATCCGCACGTCCTTCACGCCGGCGTTCTTCAGCGCCAGAAACGTGTTCGAGGCCCGCGCCCCCTTGAAGCAGTAGAGATAGACCGGTGTGGACTGCGAGATGCCGACGGTGGCGCATTCCGCCAAGATCTCGTCCTTGGACTTGAAGCGCGGGCCTTCGGCAGTCGGCTTCATCATGCGGTACCATTCCAGCCACACCGCGCCGGGGATACGGCCCTTGCGCGGGCAGAAATCCTTTCCATAAGGAGACGAGCTGTCGCCGATCCACTCGTCGACATCGCGCACGTCGAGGATGGCGATGCCGGGCTTGCCGACGGCGCCAAGCATGGTCTTCGCATCGATCAGGATCTCGCCCGCCTCAGGCACGATCGCGAACGAAGCCTTGGCCGGCGTCGGCACGTCCTTCGTCACCGGGAAGCCCGCGGCCGACCAGGCATCGAAGCCGCCATGCAGCACCTTGACCTTGGGATAGCCGAGCATGGTGAGCAGGTAATAGCCGCGGCAGGACTGGCCGAAGCCCGAGTTCATCGACTGCTCGTAGATCACGGCCGTCTCCTTGCCGGAGAGACCGGCGGCGCCGAACGCGTCGGCGAATTTCGTCTTCAGTTCAGTCATGCCCTCAGGCGTCGAGGTCGCGAGGAACGTGAAAATCTCGTGCACGTTGACGGCGCCCGGCAGGTGGCCTGCGGCATAGGCATCGGGGTTGCGGGTGTCGATGACGACACACGGCTCTAGCTTCAAGAGATCGGCGAGTTCGACGGCAGTAATCAGAACGTCAGTCATGGCAGCCTCTCCGTTGAGGTTGGGGGTCTTCGGGTGGACTCGCAAAGATCAGGAATCGGCGAGCATCTTGCGCAGCTGCTTGGTGGCAGGCGTGACGATCGCGACGAAATAGGCCTCGCGCAGGCGTCGCTGCGCGCGGTGGCTTTTGAGATAGCCGCGCGCGCCACAATGCAGCATCGCCGCATGCGCCGCCGCGACGCTGGCTTCGCCGGCGCGCAGGCGGAGCGCGATCACCTTGCGCCAATAGGTCTCCTCCGCATTGTAGGGATCGCGCGCCAGCGCCATGGTCTCGGCCTCGAGCTCGGCGGCGAGGTCGCGGAAGTGCACCGGCTGCTGCGGCAAATAACGGTTGATGTGGCCGAGGGGACCGCCGACCTCGTCCATGATGTTGATGCAATCCCTGATAACGCCGAGCGCCATGCCGGCCTGGAGCAGGATGAAGCCGGCGCGGATCTTCTTGACGAAGGGACCTGCGGGATCGGCGAGGATCAGCTCGTCCGGCACGAAGACGTCGCGGAACTGCACGCCATAGGTGCCGGTGCCGTCCATGGCGAGGAACGGCTTGCAGGGCGTGAGCGTGATGGCGGGATCGGAGCAGTCGGCCAGGAACATCACAGTCCCGGGCTCGCCACTTGCGATGCCCTGATCGTCCTCGCACTGGAAGATGGTGCCGAAATAATGATCGGGGCCGAGATTGGAGACCCAGGGCAGCGCGCCGCGGACGATGTAGCCGCCCTCGACCTTCCGCCCTTTCAGCTTGAGCTTCTCGATGCCGAAGAAGCTCTTCATCGGATTGGAGAGCCCGGTGCCGCCGAGCACCCGGCCGGTCGAGAAGGCATCGCCGAAGCGCCTCGCGAGCTTCATATTGGTGGAGTTGGCGGCGTACCAGACCAGCGTGTTCTGGCACCAGGCCATGAACGCCGTGGCGCGCAGACCTCGCCGATCGCCGCCATCGCCTGGATGGCGCAGCGCAAATCCGCGGGACCTTCGTGCGGCATGTGACTGCCCCACGCGCCGACCGCGCCGAATTCGCGCAGCACCTCGGCCGGATAGACCGAGCCGTCGTCGATACCGGCGGCGAGCGGCGCGAGCTGCTCGCGCGCGATCCGCGCTACCTCGCCTGCAATGGACGGTGCGGGCTGATCCAAAACGTCGACCCGCGATAAAGCCAGTGAACCCATGATCGCCTCCCGCACCTTGTCCTGTTGCCGTCAGCCTAGATGCCGACCTCGAGATTGACCGGACGGGTGAAGGTGTTGGCGACAGGCGACCATTTCTTCACATGGGCGACCAGCGCGTTGATCTCGTCCTGCGAGATGCCCTCGCACTCCATGTCGACCTTGACGCGCACGTCGGTGAAGCCAACGGGCTTGTCGGAGACATCGCCGGTGCCCCACACGGCCGTGATGTTGAGGTCGCCCTCGAGCTCGAGCTCGAGCTTGTTGACGATCCAGCCGCGATGCACGGCGTTGGCGTGCAGGCCGACCGCAAGGCAGGAGCCGAGCGCGGCGAGCGAGGCTTCCGACGGATTGGGCGCGGTATCGTCACCCAGAAGGCCCGGCGGCTCGTCGACGATGTAGGGCTGCAGATTGCGGATGTAGTTGGCGTGGCGGAATTTTCCTTCCGCGACCGTCTTGCATTTCAAGGTCTTGACGACCTTTGGATTGGCCTTGCCGCTCGCGATCAGTTGCTCGAGGCCATTCTTGTCGATGGGCGCGAGGCAACCCGTCAGCACGGTCTTTTGAACGACGGCAGTCATCAGTTTTCTCCCTGGCAGCCGAGGAAATCGGCAGGATACCGAACGGTCTGTTTCCTCGCATGGAGCGTGCCAGAGGCGGCCAAAAACAAAAGGCGAAGCATTGGAGCCGCTTAGCCGGCGCTGCCTGCGGATTGATCAGCCGCCCCTTGCTCAAAGGCGATGCAGATGGGTTGCGCTTTGCGAATCTTTTCAGCGCGGAACAGATGCGGCTTGCTGATGCGGCGTCGCTGCGGGTAAGTTTGGACTCATGGCAAAGACGTCATCGAAGAAGATCTCCGCCCCACGCCGGTGCCGGCGAAGACGAATCCGCGCGCGGGCGCCTCTTGAGCGCCGCGACGCATCTGTTCTGCAAGAACGGCATAAACGCCACCGGCATCGACGCGATCATCGAGGAAGCCGGCACGGCCAAGACCACGCTCTATAAATTGTTCGGCTCCAAGACCAACCTCGTCAACGCGGTGCTGGAGAGCGAAGGCAAGCAGTGGCGCGAATGGTTCATCGGCGCCATGGAGCAAGGCGGCGGCGACGCGCAGGCAAAACTCACGCGCATCTTCCCCGCGCTGAAGAGCTGGTTCGCCGAGGAACGCTTCTACGGCTGCCCCTTCATCAACGCCGTCGGCGAGCACGACAAGGACGCAAAACAATTCCGCAACATCGCGCTGAAGCACAAGAAGATCGTGCTCGGCCACATCGAGAAGCTCGCCGGCGAGCTCGGCTCGAGCGAGCCCGCAGTGCTCGCGCACCAGCTCGGCCTCATCATCGACGGCGCGATCGTCGCAGCGATGATCTCGCGCGACCCGGGCGTGGCGGATACGGCCGCGCTCACGGCCGGCCCCCTGCTCGGCCAGTCCAGGACGAAGAAGAAGCGCGCCGCGGATCAGCTCGAGGCGGTGTAAGCTCGCCATGATCCCGTAGGGTGCGCAAAAGGCGCAAAGCGCCGTGCCCACCAGATCTTCGCGGCCTTGTTGATCGAGATGGTGGGCACGCTTCGCTTTGCCCACCCTACAATGTCCGTTTCATAAATCCCCCGATCGCCGCCAGCACCGGCTGCTGATCGCCGGCAAAGAACCAGTGATCGTTGCCGTCGAGCTCGACGAACTCCGCGCCGCTGATCCGGCTCGCGATGTCGCGGCCGGCCGCGATCCGCACCGCCCGGTCGCCCCGCCGGTGCAACACGAGCGTCGGCACGGCGATCTGCGCCAGGAGATGCCGCACGTCGGCGTCGCGAAACGCCTCCAGCACGGCGGAGATGCCGCCGGGACTCGAGGCCGCGCGCAGCAGCCCCGCCCACCAGGCGCGCGCCTGGGCATCACGAGCCAGGCTCGGCGCAAAAGTTTCGATCCCGACCGGACCGCCCCATTGCGCGACGAGCTGCTGGCGCCAGGCGTCATACTGGCTGGCGCGCAGCGCATGCGGATAGTCCTGCGACCAGCAGCCCTTGGCCAGGGCGCCGAACAGGATGAGCCCGGCCACGAGGCGCGGCTCATCGACCGCAAATTTGATGCAGGCCGGCCCGCACTCGGAGGCGCCGAACAGCACGACGCGGCGCGCATTCGCCGCGCGCAGGACCGTGCCGATATCCTCCGCGGTGACGTCGATGCCAGGGGCCGATCCGACCCGGTCGGACAGCCCGATGCCGCGACGATCGAACACGATCAGCCGCCCGAGCTTCATCAACGACGCCAGAAACGTCCGGCTCGCGGGATGCTCCCAGGCGCGCTCCACATGCGACACGAAGCCGGGCATGACCAGGATATCGAGCGGGCCGCTGCCATAGGTCTGATACGCCAGATGCACGCCGGCGCCCTTCACATAGCGTGTCGCCGGAACGGCGAGCGCTGCCGCCGCGGGACTCATCAGCGCTTCGGTCTCGGCTTCCGGCGCAACCCCGAGCTCGTCGCGCAGCCGCTGCGTCAGCGCCGCGTGGTGCCGCTCAGCCGCGCTTCGGTCACCGGCCAGCAGCAGGCTGCGGATCAGATGGCGGCCATAGACTTCGCTGAGCGGATCGAGCTCGACCAGACGTCCCGCATGCGCTGTCGCGGCAAAATGCTCGCCCGCGGCGTTCTTGTCCTGCACCAGCCGCTCCAGCGCGTTCATGAGCCGCCCCCGCAGCGCCTCCCGGCGGAAGAACGCCCAATCGTCGAATTCGGGACAGTCGTCCAGCGCGAAGCCGGCCAGGAAGTCACTCCGGTAGATCCGGCAGGCCTGCTCAAAGTCGCCGCGGTCGCAGGCGCTCTCGAACAGATGCGTATCGACTTTCAGCGCGATCGCGGGTGACCATCGCACGCTGGCGCGATCAGTCTCGAACACCGGCTGGCCGAGCGTCTGCTCGATGCGGTGAAGCAGCCGCCGCAATCGCGCACGTCCGGTCTCGCCGGGGCTCTCGGGCCACAGCAGCGTGGCCACGACGTCCCGCGCCACAGCACCCTTGGCCTCCGCGACATAGACCAGCAGCGCAAGACCCTTGCGTAAGGCCAGCTTGATCGGGCGGTCGTCGGCATGAACCTCGGGGAAGCCAAATGTTCCCAGCGAGAAGGCCGTCATGGAAATCCTCCCTCCCCGGCCGGGGGACGCTCAGGGGACGGTCCAGCGATAACAGTCGGGTCAGATCGAGCCCGCTCGCCGGTGAGCGATTGAGGCTCCTGCATGCGGCACTGCCGCCGTCCGCACAATAGGAAAAAACATGTTCGCGCGCCTCGCAATCCTGCTCTACGCCATCGTGAGCTATGCCGTATTCACGGTCTCATTTCTCTACGCCCTCGGTTTCGTCGGCAATTATGTCGTGCCGAAGTCGATCGACGTCGGCAGCCCCACGAATCTGGGCGAGGCCATCCTCGTCAACCTGCTGCTGATGAGCCTGTTTGCCATCCAGCACAGCGTCATGGCGCGCCCGGCCTTCAAACGATGGTGGGCCAAATTCCTTCCCCTGGCCTGCCAGCGCAGCACCTACGTGCTGCTCTCCAGCCTGATCCTCCTGCTGCTGTTCTGGCAGTGGCGTCCGATCCCGACGCCGGTCTGGCAAACGAGCGGAATAGCGGCCTGGTTGCTGATCGGCGTGCATTGGCTCGGCTGGCTGATCGCGTTTGCCTCGACCCACATGATCGACCATTTCGATCTGTTCGGTCTGCGTCAGGCTTTCGTCGCGTTCCGCGGGACCGAGATATCAGGTCAATCCTTCAGGACGCCGCTGCTCTACAAGATCGTGCGGCATCCGCTCATGCTCGGCTTCCTGCTCGCGTTCTGGGCGACGCCCGCGATGACCGCCGGCCACTTGCTGTTCACGCTCGCGAACACGGCCTACATCCTGGTGGCGTTGCAGTTCGAGGAGCGGGATCTGATCGCCGAGTTCGGCGCGACCTACCAGGACTATCGCCGCCGCGTTCCCATGCTGGTGCCGCGCCTTTTCGCCCGCCGCCGGACGGACGATCGGAAATCGCCTCGTCCCGTTGGAGCACCCCGATGAAAGCGGTTCTGTGCAGCTCGTTCACCGGCCCTGCGGACTTGCGCCTCAGCGAGATCGACGAGCCGAGGCCTGCCGGCGACGAGATTCTCATCGACGTCCACGCGGCGTCCGTGAGCTTCATGGATCAGTTAATGGTCTCGGGCCTTTACCAGATGCGTCCGCCGACCCCCTTCGTGCCCGGCACGGAAGCATCCGGCATCGTCGTCGCGCTCGGCGACAAGGTCACGGCATTCGCCCCGGGCGATCGGGTGGCGTGCAGCAGCTGGACCGGCGGCTACGCCGAACGGATGACCGCGAAGGAATCGAAGAGCGTGCGTCTGCCCGACGGCGTCGCGTTCGAAGCGGCAGCGACGGTGCTGCACAATTACGGCACGGCCTATTATGCGCTGGTCGAGCGCGCACGGGCGCAAGCCGGCGAAACCGTGTTCATCACCGGCGCTGCCGGCGGCGTTGGACTAGCCGCCGTGGACCTCGGCCGCCATTTCGGCCTGCGCGTCGTCGCCGGTGTCGGCTCCGATGACAAGGCCGCCCTGGTGCGCGGTTACGGCGCCAGCGAAATCGTCAACTACCGCAGCGAGGACCTGCGCGACCGGATCAAGTCGATCACATCGGGACAAGGCATCGACGTCGGCTTCGACAATGTCGGCGGCGCGGTCTTCGAGCAGATGGCGCGGCTGATGAAATGGGGCGGACGGCTGCTGCCGATCGGCTTCGCCAGCGGCGAGATTCCACAGGTCCCGATGAACCTGCCGCTCCTGAAAAACTATTCCATCTTCGGCGTCTTCGTCGGCGCCTGGGCGGAGAGGTTTTCCGCGGAGGCCGCGCGCATGAACGTCACTCTGATGCAATTGTTGGCCGACGGACGAATCCGCCCGCATATCGACCGTGTCCTCCCTTTGGAGGAGGCCGGGGACGCCATGCGCGCCGTGGCCAATCGCACGGTTCAGGGACGAATTGTCCTCAAGATCAGGTAGAGTGTGCCGACGAGGAAGAGAGAACAAGACTGATGACCTGGATCATCATCGACAAGCGCTATTGCGGTCCTCCGAACTCCGGCAACGGCGGCTATGTCTGCGGCCGGCTGGCACGGCACATTCCCGGGGCTGCGGAGGTGACGCTGCGCGCACCGCCGCCGCTGGACCGGCCGCTCGATGCGGTCGCGACCGACGACGGCACATGGGAGCTCCGCGATGGCGCCAAGCTCGTCGCGACCGGGCGGCCGACAAATGTCGAACTGGCGCGGCTGGAGAAAGCCAGCTTCGAGGAGGCCCGCGCCGCCGAGCTGCGGACGCCGGTCAAGCCGCACGAGCACCCGTTGCCGACCTGCTTCGTGTGCGGACCCGCCAGGGCGAAGGGCGACGGCCTTCGCATTTTCGCCGGACCGCTCGGGCGTGATGTGCGGAATGCCGTTCTCGCGGCGAGCTGGATACCGGATCCGAATCTGGCCGCCGAGGACGGCCTTGTCGCGAGCGAATTTCTCTGGTCGGCGCTCGATTGTCCCACCGGCTATGCCTGCAACTACAATCAGGAGAGCGACAGCTTCGACCAGGCGCCGCTCCTGCTGGGACGGATGTCGGCACGCATCGAGGCCCGGCCGCGCCCCGGCGACCGCTGCGTCATCACGGCCTGGCCGACCGGCCGCGACGGCCGCAAGCGCACGGCCGAGGCCGCAGTGCATGATGAAACCGGGAGGTTGCTGGCCGTGGCGCGCGCGACATGGATTGCAGTGGAGCGCGAGGTGCAGCTGGGGTGCGGGTGATGCTCGGCGGGCGACGGGAGAAGCCCCCGCCCCATACCTTTTCAAGAGCAAAAGCGCCGCGGCGATGAGCTGACTTCGGCCAACCAAACGCGATGCGACCAAGCCACGCCGAACGGCCCGTGGCGGGTGTAAGCGGCTCTCCCGAGGCTGTTCACACCTCAATCGGGCATTCTTAACTACCGCAACCTGTGTTACTCTGCCGGCCGTCCGGGCTTCGGACGGCGGCTTCCGCCGCGCTGTGCGATTGCTTCGAAAATCACTTTGGTGCGCTCGCGGCTGCAGTTTCGAAATGCGCCGCCTGCAAAAATATAGTGCTTATGCGATAGGAGTGCCTGATGCGTCTTGCCCCAGCCTCTCTGCTCTTTTCGACCAGCCTGTTTGGATTTTTCCTACTGTGCGACAGTTCGGCGCCGGCGAACCCAACCTACGTCTGTCCCATTGCATCCGCCGCGCTTGAAGATGACACGCTGTACGCATTCGACGGTCGAACGATGACCCCGGTCATTTCCGCGAATGAGTTCGAGGCCCCCCAGCGAAAGTGGACAACTCTCTATTTCGTCGTCAAGACGGCCGGCGATGACCGGGCCGGTGCGATCGTGATAAAGACGGCGAGGCTTGGACCGCAACTGACCTCCGACCGGCCGGACTATGGCCGCGTCTTGTTGCGACGATCCGGCGTCGGCTCGAATTGTGGAAGCCAGCGTTCATATTTGAACAGCGTTTCAACGCTCGCATACGAGGCCTATCACGACCTGGGTTACGATCGCGGCGAGATCCTGGAGCGCCCGGACGGGAGCGACACTGGCCTCACTACTTTGCAACACTTCCATACTGGCTACGACGCAACGGACTATGCTTCTCGTGACCAGAAATGCAGGCGAACGGATGACAAAAAGCGTTACGATGGAAGCTACGAAGCGCGAAGTAACCGCTCACAATTTTCGTTTGTGACAGATATCGTCGACCACGGCATCAGCGGCGCGGCTTCGCAAGCGGCCTCGGGGGGCTTTCGGTGGGTCGCGTCCCTGATTGTTCCTCCAGCTTCTGCCAACAGAGAAAATTTGCGGGAGCGTCGGGTTGAGATCAAGCCCTATCAGACAGTTGCCGGCATCGCTTGCGTACCCTTCCGGATCAGCCCACGAGGCACCGCGCAGGTGATCCGGGTTAACGATCTCGATCGCAGGAAACAGGTTGGGTTCGACTTCGGCAGAGTGAAGGAAATCCGGCTAGGTCCGACAACCGGAGGGGAGCCTTAGAAGCGCCGGCTGCGCGACTCATCAACCAGCGGGCGCGCTCGGAGCCGGAGCAGCAAAAGGCGGGGCCCCCGTCAACCGCCGAACGAAGTCGTCTGCTGTGGCAGCGGCATCCAACCCAAATGCACTTGCCATCATTTCAACGCTGGACCAGCCCAGGTCTCGATATGCCTCGAACTGGGCCGAGTCGAAAAACTGATCGACAGTGGATTGATTCGGGAAATCAGGATATTTGGCCTTGTACCCTTTGGTGGAAAAGCTGAGCTGCTTGATCATTCCCGATTTCAGATAAACGAATGTTCCGGTCTTCGCTTGGTCCGCAATCCCGGCACGGTGCTCGGCAGGATAATCGATCGAGGCCACGAAGTAGGATTTCTTCGCGAACTTCGCGCCGGCCGGATAGCCCATGTCCCCTGCGGGCGCGATGGTATCTGCCTCTGCCTCGATCTTGATGATGACACCAAAATCTTCGCGCACTCGCTGACATACCGAGGCGAGGGCCGACATTGCCGTTGACGGGTCCTCCTCCGAGTCGAGCACGATCACCACATCGCAGCGCCTCCGGATGAGCTCGTAGGCTCCCAGATTGTCGAAGTGCCCTCCGTCGCTCAGCTCGAGAAAATCGCTGTCGCGCTGATAGCCGGACCGAAACACCCCGTACTTGAGGCCCGGCGAGAAATAGTTCGGCGTTCCCCGAGATGCGCCGGGAGCGCCAATCCAAAGGCCGAGGCGACCGTCTGATCGAGGTCGTTGACCAGAATGACGTTGGTGTTGATCAGTGGATAAGGAAGCGGACTGGTCTGTTTGGGTGGCCATATCGCCGCCAACGGCAACCGGTCCGCATCGCTATAATTTGGCGCATCCGCCGCCTTTTGCTCAATCGTCGGCATGAAGGCTTCCATCAGGCGGTCGCGATAGAAGCGATGCAGACCGAGGTAGTTGACGTTGCTCCACCATCCAAAGGCAACTGAAAACACCAGGAGCGCAGCGAAAAACTCGCGGCAATATTGTGCCTGGTCTGCGGTGAGATGTTGCGGCTGGATTAGAAATCTCACTCCAGCATAAGCGATCACGAGTATGAGATAGAGAAAGGCACCGGCCGCCAAAGTGGCCGCGACGCGGGTGGCAAGAGAGGGCGCGAGCCGCTGCGCCTGCACGAAGTGACCATAAAGACCGGAAAGAAATCCGCTGGCGACGGTGAAGATTCCGATCAGCGCCTTTCCCCCGGTTGGATAGCTCTTGGTGGAATCCGCGATTGCCTCGAACACAAAGGGAAGAGATCCGAACGTGAGGCACGCGATCAGGGTGGGAAACCACACCGTCGCGGCCAACTCGTATTTGCGCCGCACCGCATAGTTGACGCCGAACTCCAGTATCCCTGAAAGCTGCAGAATGCCGACAATAATCGCGCACGCGCCGAACAGACCGAATCCGGCGGTCGCAATCAACAGCGCCGAAGTGACGGGATCGACAGTAGCCAGATCGAAACGTGCTCCGAAGTGACCGAACGTGAAGTAGGAGACCAGCAGCCCGGCGATGCCGACGGCGGCACAACGCCCGGCCCGGGCGATGCGGTCACCGCGGTTTTCCGTGGTCTCGGGAGGAATGAGGATCGAGATGATCGCAAGGAATATCGTCCCGATCAGCGCAATCGCCAGAAGCAACACAATGGCGAAAATGAAGACACCGGCAAACGCCGAAACGCAGATGCCGATCCATGGCAACGACAGGGTCATGGCTTCCAGTTTTGGGACGGTTAGCTCTCCCATGGTCCCGTACGATTCGTAGAAGGCGTGAAAGCCGGTGGCCACGAATACGACCAGCATGAACGCGATCGCCAGTGGCAGCCAGAAGAAAACGCTGATCAGAAACGTGCGAAGCAGAACCGCGATTCCCGACCAGATCGAGATGCCGCCGCCTGGCGCGAGAAAGCTGGCGTGCCAGCGCAAATACTTCAGGCTCTCATTTTCACTTGCAAGAGATTGCGTTTGCTCGCTGCCATAGGGAAAGTTTGCGCCCGCGTCGGTGTTGGGATCGTCATGCCATTTCCACTGCACCGCCGACGCGGCATATCCGCCGCCGGACACGCTCGATATGTAGTCGAAATGCTTGAGCAAGCCGCTGTTGGCAAATCTTTGCAATGCACCGAGACAGAACGTCGCCGAGCGAATGCCTCCCCCTGACAGCGCGAGCCCAATCCAGGGGCCGGTTACAGCTCTCTTCCGGCCCACGGCCACAGCAGCGCGTTCATCCTGCAAAACGGCGGCTTCGTGCTGCCGCGCGATCGCTGTGGCCCCCGCCTGCGTCAAGCCCCTTTTTCGAAAAAGCACAGGCGCCCCCACAACCAGCGAATGAGGTGAACAAGCCCGACAATCTTAGCCGCTTGTCCGTGGACGGAAAGGCAAAAGCTGGATTTCGGAACAGTTCAGCCCGCTGAGGCATGGGCCGTGGTGGATAAGTCTTGGGTACTTCAGGTCTTGGACATCATGGACTGGAGAACCGTAAGGCCACTCTCCAGATCCCGCTCCACATCCGCCGCCCGGATCTCCAGCACGCGATAGTCGCGCGCCTCGAGCCACGTCCGCCGTCCCGCGCGGTCCGCCGCGATGGTCTCGCCCTCGCCCGGGTTCACCAACTCGATCGCGATCCGGTGCGGGAACGAGACGAAGTCCGGGATGTGGCGGCCGACCGGGGTCTGGCGCTTGAACTGGCCTGCGAAGCGGCGGTCGCGGGTCAGGGCCTGCCAGAGCAGGCGCTCGGCGTCGGTCGGGTTGCGGCGGAGCAGGCGGGCGAGCCCGCGCACGGTCGAGCCGCTGTCGGGGACACCGCCGCCCTGGCCGTGCTCGGCCAAGAGCGCGCGCAGGCGGGTTGCCTGCTCGCCGTCCAGCACGCCGCCCTTGGCCGGGCCCTTGCGCCCCTCCGCGATCGCCATGACGACGCCATGGAGGGTGTGCATGTCCTGCTTGGTCGGCTCCATCCGGCTGAAGATGTTGCGCAGGTTGACCAGCATGGTGTCGCGCTTCTCGGCCGGCCGCAGGAACTCGACCTTGTCGAGCTCGCGCACGAGATTGTCGAAGAAGGCCTGCATCTGGTGCTGCGAGGCGCGCTCGGAGCGCTCCGGCATGGCGTGTGGCAGCTCGCCGGATGTCGCCAGCTTGAACCATTCATAGCCGATCAGCAGCACGGCCTGGGCGAGGTTGAGCGAGGCAAAGCCCGGATTGACCGGGAAGGTGATGATGCGGTTAGCGAGGCCGACCTCCTCGTTGGTCAGCCCCCAGCGCTCGCGGCCGAACAGGATACCGGCCTTGCCCCCGGTCGCGACGTGCCCGGAGATCTCGGCCGCTGCGGCTTCCGGACCCACCACGGGCTTGGCCTGGTCATGGGGGCGCGCCGTGGTGGCGAACAGCAGGTCGAGATCGGCGACGGCCTCACCGACCGTGTCGAACAATTCGACCTTTTCCAGAATGTAGTCGGCGCCGGCGGCAGCGCGCTGGGCGGCGATGTTGGGCCAGCCGTCGCGGGGGTTGACGATGCGCAAGCGGCTCAGGGCGAAGTTGCCCATGGCGCGCGCGGCCATGCCGATGTTTTCGCCAAGCTGCGGCTCGACCAGGATCACGATCGGACCGTCGAGGGAAAGACCCGCCTTGCTCTTGTCAGTCCCCGACATTTCGTTTCGCTTTCACTCTTCGTCTCAAGGCCTTGGCAAGGCGCTCTCAGGAATTGATTCAAGGCCCGCCGCGAGCCGGCGCGCCCTGCCGCCTGTCGTTTGCCTGTCCTGACGAAATTCTCAAGGGAAATAACGACTTGGATTCGACTTTTGAATCTCTTCTGAAGCCTCAGGCCGGCCCTCGCCGGCGGGCCGCTCCCCGCCCCCCATCTGGGGAAGCTGGATGAGCTAAAAGTGCATAATCCCTTGGCTTTCGCCCGCCGCGCGGCGGTGCTAAGAGGCGGCGGATATTCCCGTGGCGCGCCAATAGCGCCGTTCCCAAGAGGCTTCCCCGATCATGGCAAAAATCAAGGTATCCAATCCCGTCGTCGAACTCGATGGCGACGAGATGACCCGGATCATCTGGCAGTACATCAAGGACAAGCTGATCACCCCGTTCCTGGATGTCGAGCTGATGTATTTCGACCTGGGGATGGAATACCGCGACCACACCAACGATCAGGTGACCATCGACGCCGCCGAGGCCATCAAGAAGGTCGGAGTGGGCGTCAAGTGCGCCACCATCACTCCCGACGAGGCCCGGGTGAAGGAATTCAACCTCAAGCAGATGTGGAAGTCGCCGAACGGCACCATCCGCAACATCCTCGGCGGCGTGATCTTCCGCGAGCCGATCATCTGCAAGAACGTACCGCGCCTGGTTCCCGGCTGGACCAAGCCGATCATCATCGGCCGCCACGCCTATGGCGACCAGTACCGCGCCACCGATTTCAAGTTCCCGGGCAAGGGCACCCTCTCGATGAAGTTCGTCGGCGAGGACGGCACCGTGATCGAGAAGGAAGTGTTCAAGGCCCCCGGCGCCGGCGTCGCCATGGAGATGTACAATCTCGACGACTCCATCATCGACTTCGCCCGCGCCTCGCTGAACTACGGCCTGCTGCGCAACTACCCGGTCTATCTCTCGACCAAGAACACGATTCTGAAGGTCTATGACGGCCGCTTCAAGGACATCTTCCAGGACATCTACGACCGCGAGTTCAAGAAGGAATTCGAGGCCAAGGGCCTGACCTACGAGCACCGCCTGATCGACGACATGGTGGCCTCGGCGCTGAAATGGTCCGGCGGCTATGTCTGGGCCTGCAAGAACTACGACGGCGACGTGCAGTCCGACACGGTCGCGCAGGGCTACGGCTCGCTCGGCCTGATGACCTCGGTGCTGCTCACCCCCGACGGCAAGACCGTGGAAGCGGAAGCCGCCCACGGCACGGTGACCCGCCACTACCGCGAGCACCAGAAGGGCAAGGAGACCTCGACCAACTCGATCGCGTCGATCTTCGCCTGGACCCGTGGCCTCGCCCACCGCGCCAAGCTCGACAACAACGCCGAGCTCGCCAAGTTCGCGAACACCCTCGAGAAGGTCTGCGTCGACACCGTCGAGGCCGGCTACATGACCAAGGACCTCGCGCTGCTGGTCGGCGCCGACCAGCGCTGGCTCTCGACCACCGGCTTCCTCGACAAAGTCGCGGAGAACCTCACCAAGGCGATGGCGGCGTAAGCCGACCGCAATTTCGCCCGACTGGGCCGGACATCATCACGGGCCGCGCCTTTGAGCGCGGCCCGTTTGTTTTTTGAAACCCTTTGCGGAGACCGCTATGTTCAGCAAGCTTGCCGCCCCACCCTGATGCTCGCGGCCCTGATCGGACCGGCGGGAGCTGCGGAGCCGCTTCCCGAGGCCATCGCCGCACCGGGCGAGACCGTCGTGCTGAGCGTCCACGCCGAGGGCGCGCAGGTCTATGAGTGCAAGGCAGCCGCCGACGGCAAGCTCGCCTGGTCCTTCCGCGAACCGGTCGCGACGCTGCTGTCCGAAGGCAAGACCGTCGGCCGGCACTATGCCGGGCCGAGCTGGGAGCTTGCCGACAGCAGCGCCGTGGTCGGCAAGGCCATCGGCAACGCGCCGGGCGCCACGGCCGCCGATATCCCCTGGCTGAAGCTGGAGGTCGCCTCCCGCCGCGGCAGCGGCGTCCTGACGCCGGTCACCACCGTCCAGCGCATCAACACCCATGGCGGCAAGCTCGAGGGTGCCTGCGACAAGGCCGGCGAGTTCAAGAGCGCGCCGTACTCGGCGGACTATGTCTTCCTGAAGAAGGGCTGACCGCTCAGCGGTCGGTGCCCTCGCGCTCCGCCTGCGCCAGTTCCGCCGCGGCGAGATCGCCGGTCTCTTCCAGCCGCGCCTTCGCGGTCTTGTGGACGTGGGCCGCGAGCGTCGGCATGCGCTCGATCAGGGCGTGGAAATCCTGGGCGTCGAGCACCAGCAGGCGCGTCTTGCGAGTCGCCGTCACCGTGCCGCTGCGCTTGGTCTTGTGCAGCAGCGCGATCTCGCCGAAGAAAGTGCCGTCGGTGAGCCGCACATTCTGGGTCGGCAGCGCGATCTCGACCTCGCCGGCGGTGATGAAATACATCGACGTGGCGGCATCGCCCCGCCGCACCAGGATCTCGCCCTGCTCGATGGTGCGCGCCCGCAAGAGCCGCATGATGTCGGCGATCTCCGAGGCCGACAAATGCGAGAACAGCGGCACCCGCGCCAGCATGCCCCAGGTGACGACGAAGTCGCGCCGCTTCACCTCTTCCGCGAAGGCCGTCGAGATGATCGCGACCGGCAGCGCGATCATGGCGAAGCCTGAGATGATCGCGAACACCGAGACGAACTTGCCGAGCGCCGTCACCGGCACGACGTCGCCATAGCCGACGGTGCCGAGCGTCACGATGGCCCACCACATCGCCTGCGGGATGGTGCCGAGCTTGTCCGGCTGCACGTCGCGCTCGATGGCGTAGAGCAGCGAGGCGAAGGTCAGGACCACGCCGATCAGGATGACGATGCAGCCGATCAGCGCCCGCCGCTCGGCGTGCACGGCGGCGAGCAGCGAGCGCATTGCCGGCGAATAGCGGATCAGCTTGAAGAACGGCAGCACGCCGAGCGCCGCCAGCGTCGCATGCCGGCCCGTGGCGAGCACGATTGCCGCGGGCAGGAACGCCATGAGGTCGATGATGCCGAGCGCGGAGAAGGCATAAGAGAGCCGGTCGGACAGCGCGGACGCCTTGCGCTGGGTGTGTCCGGCGACCGTCCACAGCCGCGCGGCATATTCCAGCGCGAACACGATCACGGCGAAGACCTTAATCGCCGAGAACAGCGTGCCGAACTGCGCGTCCAGATCCGGCACCGAGGCGAGGACCATCGCGACCACGTCGAGCACGATGACGCCGATGATCAGCTGGATGAAGCGCGACCCGACCGAATAGGCCAGCGGATCGTGCTCCAGCAATTCGTAGAGGCGATCCCTTAAATTGGGGTCGCGAAGCCCACGTCCTCGCGGAACGAGGCCCACGGCCTCACGCGCCCGCCATGGCTTTTTCGATCGCCGCAAGCGCCTCGGGCGCCTTGGCACCGTCGGGGCCACCGGCCTGCGCCATGTCGGGGCGGCCGCCGCCGCCCTTGCCGCCGAGCGCTTCGGAGGCGACACGCACGAGGTTCACGGCGTTGAAGCGCGCGGTGAGATCGGCGGTGACGCCCACCACGATTCCGGCCTTGCCGTCCCCGGTGACGCCGACGATGGCGACCACGCCGGAGCCGATCTGCTTCTTGCCGTCGTCCGCGAGGCTCTTGAGATCCTTCATCTCGATGCCCTCGACCGCACGCGCCATCAGCTTGACGTCGCCGACCTCGCGCACGCCGGAGGCTGCGCCATTGCTGGCGGCAGCACCGCCGCCCATCGCGAGCTTCTTGCGGGCGTCGGAAAGCTCTCGCTCGAGCTTCTTGCGCTCCTCCATCAGCGCGGTGATGCGCGCCGGCACGTCGTCGATCGAGGTGCGCAGCTCGTTGGCCGCGGTCTTCGCCAGCGCCATGGTGTCGTTGGCGTGCTTGCGCGCGTAGTTGCCCGTCAGCGCCTCGATGCGGCGCACGCCCGAGGCGACCGCGCTCTCACCGGTCAGCGTGATCAGGCCGATGTCGCCGGTGCGCCGCACATGGGTGCCGCCGCAGAGCTCGACCGACCAGCCGAGCGCGTTGGCGCCGCGTTCGCGCGCGGTCCTGCCCATCGAGACGACGCGGACCTCGTCGCCGTATTTCTCGCCGAACAGCGCGCGCGCCCCGGCCTCACGAGCTTCATCGACGCCCATGACGCGGGTCGTGACCTCGTCGTTCTCCAGCACCACGTCGTTGGCGATGTCCTCGACGCGGGCAAGCTCCTCCGCCGTGATCGGCTTCGGATGCACGAAGTCGAAGCGCAGCCGGTCGGGCGCGACCATCGAGCCGCGCTGGGCGATGTGGTCGCCGAGCACCTGGCGCAGCGCCTCGTGGATGAGATGCGTCGCCGAGTGATGGGCGCGGATCGAGGAGCGGCGCGAATGATCGACCTCGAGCTGCAGCGCGGTGCCGAGCTTCAGCTCGCCGCTCTCGACCGTGCCGACGTGGACGAAAAGATCGCCGAGCTTCTTCTGCGTGTCGGTGACGCGGAATTTGACGCCGCCCTCCCCGAGCAGCACACCGGTGTCGCCGACCTGGCCGCCGGACTCCGCGTAGAACGGTGTCTGGTTCAGCACCAGCGCGCCGGTCTCGCCGGCCTTGAGGCTGGCGGCTTCCTGGCCGTCCTTGACCAGCGCGGAGACCACGCCTTCGGCGCTCTCGGTCTCGTAGCCGAGGAATTCGGTGGCGCCGAGCTTCTCGCGCAGCGGGAACCAGATCGCTTCGGAAGCCGCCTCGCCCGAGCCCTTCCAGGACTCGCGCGCCTTGGCTTTCTGGCGCTCCATCGCATCGGTGAAGGCGGACTGGTCCACGCCGATGCCGCGCGACTTCAGCGCGTCCTGCGTCAGGTCGAGCGGGAAGCCGTAGGTGTCGTAGAGCGTGAAGGCGACGTCGCCGTCGAACATGTCGCCCTTTTTCAACGAAGCGCTCTTCTCGTCGAGGATGGCGAGGCCGCGCGTCAGCGTCTTGCGGAAACGGGTCTCTTCCAGCCGCAGCGTTTCCTCGATCAGCTTCTCCGCGCGCATCAGCTCGGGATAGGCCTGGCCCATCTCGCGGACCAGCGCCCAGACCAGCCGATGCATCAGCGGCTCTTTCGCACCCAGCAGCTGCGCATGGCGCATCGCGCGGCGCATGATCCGGCGCAGCACGTAGCCGCGGCCTTCATTGGAGGGCAGCACGCCGTCGGAGACGAGGAAGGCCGAGGAGCGTAAGTGGTCGGCGATGACGCGGAACGAGGCCACGGTCTGCTCGTTCGGCCCGCTGCCGAGCGCGGAGGCCGTCGCGTCGATCAAGTGACGGAACAGGTCGGTCTCGAACACGCTGTCGACGCCCTGCATGATGCAGGCCATGCGCTCGAGGCCCATGCCGGTGTCGATCGAGGGACGCGGCAGATCCACGCGCTCCTCCTTCGTCACCTGCTCGTACTGCATGAACACGAGATTCCAGAATTCGAGGAAGCGGTCGCCGTCCTCTTCCGGCGAGCCCGGAGGTCCGCCCCAGATGTGCTCGCCGCGATCGATGAAGATCTCCGAGCACGGGCCGCACGGCCCGGTGTCGCCCATCGCCCAGAAATTGTCCGAGGTCGGGATGCGGATGATGCGGTCGTCGGAGAAGCCGGCGATCTTCTTCCACAGCCCGGCCGCCTCGTCGTCGGTGTGGTAGACGGTGACGAGCAGCTTGTCCTTCTTCAGCCCGAACTCGCGGGTAATCAGCGTCCAGGCCAGCTCGATCGCGCGCTCCTTGAAATAGTCGCCGAACGAGAAGTTGCCGAGCATCTCGAAGAAGGTGAGATGGCGCGCGGTGTAGCCGACATTGTCGAGGTCGTTGTGCTTGCCGCCGGCGCGCACGCATTTCTGCGAGGTGGTGGCGCGCTGATAGGGCCGCTTCTCGACGCCGGTGAAGACGTTCTTGAACTGCACCATGCCGGCATTGGTGAACATCAACGTGGGGTCGTTGCGCGGCACCAGTGGCGAGGACGGCACGATCTCGTGGCCGTTCTCGGCAAAGAAGTTCAGAAAGGTCGACCTGATCTCGTTGACGCCGCTCATGTTCATCCAATCGGGTGTGTTCGGACCCGCGACCGCCGTCCAAACCGGAAATTAAGGCTGATATCTGCGGGCCAAAGCGCTTTTAGACAAGGCCAGCTTCGCTGTCCAGAAACTGTGCAGAGAGATCAGAGGGTTGCCGCAGGCGCTCAATCCCGTTGAAAGACGCCAGGTGCGCGTTGACAGGCTTGGCTGGCCTGTGGTCTGTACCCATCTGTATCGTACGGCCACGTCGGGAGAGACCGGCTTTAGGCAGCCGGCGCCGAAGGAGCAACCGCCCCGGAAACTCTCAGGCAAAAGGACCGCGTGGCTTTGACAGCATCTGGAAAGAGGCGCCGACGAGCTTGAGGCTCGGACAGCGTCCGCCGACGGGATAATACTCTCAGGCACAGCGACAGATGGGGCTTCGACTGGTTGGCTCGGGGAATCGTCCCCGGGGAACCGCCGAGGGCCCCTGTGATGCTAGCTCACGACCAAGACTCCCTGAAACGTACGCCCCTCTACGACCTTCATGTGTCCCTCGGGGGCAAGATGGTGCCGTTCGCGGGCTATGACATGCCCGTGCAGTACCCCGCTGGCGTGCTGAAGGAACACCTCCATACCCGCAGCCAGGCCGGCCTGTTCGACGTCTCCCACATGGGCCAGCTCCGCTTGCTGCCGAAATCCGGCAAGGTCGAGGACGCCGCCCGCGCGCTGGAACGGCTGGTGCCGCAGGATATCGTCGCCATTGCGCCGGGGCGGCAGCGCTACGCCCAGTTCACCAATGCCGATGGCGGCATTCTCGACGACCTGATGGTGGCCAATTTCGGCGACCACCTGTTCCTGGTCGTCAACGCCGCCTGCAAGGCAGAGGACGAGGCGCATCTGCGCGCGCATCTCTCCGACGACTGCGTCATCGATTCGCTCGCCGACCGCGCGCTGATCGCGCTGCAGGGCCCGAAGGCGGAAGCGGTGCTGGCGAAATTCTGTGCAAAGGCGCCGTCCATGAAGTTCATGGACGCCGGTCCGCATGAGGTCGCCGGCATCAAGTGCTTCGTCTCGCGCTCCGGCTACACCGGCGAGGACGGGTTCGAGATTTCGGTTCCCGCTGCGGACGCCGAGCGTCTGGCCAAAACGCTGCTGGAAAACCCCGACGTGATGCCGATCGGGCTCGGCGCCCGCGACAGCCTGCGGCTGGAAGCCGGACTCTGCCTCTACGGCCACGACATCGACACCGCCACCACGCCGGTCGAGGCCGCGCTGGAATGGTCGGTGCAGAAGAGCCGCCGCAGCGGCGGCGCGCGCGCGGGTGGTTTCCCCGGCGCCGAGAAGATTCTCGCTCATTTCGACCAGGGTGCGGCCCGCCGCCGCGTCGGCCTGCGCGCGCAAGGCCGCGCGCCGGTGCGCGAGGGCGCGCTGCTGTTTGCTGATAGCGCATCCGCCGAGCCGATCGGACAAGTCACATCGGGCGGCTTCGGCCCGAGCCTGAACGCGCCGGTCGCGATGGGCTACGTGCCCACCGCATCGAGCGCGCTCGGCACGAGCCTGTTCGCCGAGGTGCGCGGCCAGCGGCTGCCAATGACGGTCGCCGCCATGCCCTTCGTGAAAAACACCTACAAACGCTGAGGACTTCAGAAATGACCACGACGCTGTACACCTCCGACCATGAATGGCTCGCCATCGAGGGCGATGTCGCCACCGTCGGGATCACCGACTACGCGCAGTCGCAGCTCGGCGACGTCGTGTTCATCGAGCTGCCCAAGCTCGGCCGCGCGCTGAAGAAGGCGGAAGCCGCCGCCGTGGTGGAGTCCGTGAAGGCCGCCTCCGACGTCTACGCGCCTGTGACGGGCGAGGTGCTCGAGACCAACGATGCGCTCGCCGCCGAGCCGGCGCTGGTGAACTCGGATGCGCAAGGCAAGGCCTGGTTCTTCAAGATCAAGATTGCCGACAAGAGCGAACTCGGCGGCCTCATGGATGAAGCCGCGTACAAGGCACACACGGCGTGAGATGAAGCGAACTCTGACCTCACATTCGGTGTCATCGTCCGCGACGGCGGACGATCCAGTACGCCGCGGCTTCTCGGTTCTAGCCGTGATGGCTGCGTTTACTGGATGCCCCGCCTTCGCGGGGCATGACGGCGACAGCGAAATCTAAAGCGAGGACCCATGATGACCGCGCACCGCAAATCCAACGGCGACACCACCAATTTCGCTCGCCGCCACATCGGCCCGTCGGCGCGCGACGTCGCCGCGATGCTGGAGACCGTCGGCGCCAAAAGCGTCGACGCGCTGATGGCGGAGACGCTGCCGGCCTCGATCCGGCAGGCCGCCCCGCTCGATCTCGGCAAGCCGCTGAGCGAGACCGAGGCGATCGCGCATATGGGCGAGCTCGCTGCCCAAAACCAGGTCTTCACCTCGCTGATCGGCCAAGGCTATTCCGGCACGATCCTGCCCGCGGTGATCCAGCGCAACATCCTGGAGAATCCGGCCTGGTACACGGCCTACACGCCCTACCAGCCCGAGATCAGCCAGGGCCGGCTGGAGGCGCTGTTCAACTTCCAGACCATGATCTGCGACCTTACCGGGCTCGACGTCGCCAACGCCTCGCTGCTCGACGAGGCCACCGCGGCCGCCGAGGCGATGGCGCTGGCGGAGCGGCACTCGCGGGTCGAAGCAAAGGCCTTCTTCGTCGACAAGGACGTGCATCCGCAGACGCTGGCGGTGATGCGCACCCGCGCCGAGCCGCTGGGTTGGAATTTGATCGTCGGCGATCCCCTCACCGATCTCGACAGGGCCGACGTGCTCGGCGCGCTGCTGCAATATCCGGGCTCATCGGGCGCGTTGCGCGACCTCAGGCCCGCGATCGCGGCGTTGAAGGCCAAGGGCGCACTTGCGATCGTTGCCGCCGACCTGCTGGCACTGACACTGCTCGCCTCGCCCGGCGAGCTCGGTGCCGACATCGCCATCGGTTCGGCGCAGCGCTTCGGCGTGCCGATGGGATACGGCGGACCGCACGCGGCCTACATGGCGGTGCGCGATGCGCTGAAGCGCTCGCTGCCCGGTCGCATCGTCGGTCTCTCCGTGGATTCGCGCGGGATGCCGGCCTATCGCCTCGCGCTGCAGACCCGCGAGCAGCACATCCGCCGCGAGAAGGCGACCTCCAACATCTGCACCGCGCAGGTGCTGCTCGCCGTGATCGCCGCGATGTATGCGGTCTATCACGGCCCCGAGGGGCTTTCGCAGATCGCGCGCCAGGTGCATCGCCGCGCTGCGGTGCTCGCCGCGGGCCTGCGCAAGCTCGGCTTTGCGGCGCAATCGGAAACCTTCTTCGACACGCTCAGCGTCGATGCCGGCGCCAAACGCGCCGAGATCGTCGCGCGCGCGGCGGCCGAGAAGATCAATCTCGGCGTCGGTGAAACCGCGCTGCGCATCGCGCTCGACGAGACCACCACGCCGGCGACCGTCGAGGCGGTCTGGCGCGCCTTCGGCGGCCAGCTCGCTTACGCCGAGTTGGACGCGACCACGCGCGAGGCGCTGCCGGAGGCGCTGAAGCGCACGACCGCGTTCCTCACCCACCCGGTGTTCCACGCGCATCGCTCGGAGACCGAGATGCTGCGCTACATGCGCAAGCTCAGCGACCGCGACCTCGCGCTCGACCGCGCCATGATCCCGCTCGGCTCCTGCACGATGAAGCTGAACGCGACCACCGAGATGATGCCGCTGACCTGGCCGGAATTCGGCAGCCTGCACCCGTTCGCCCCGCGCGAGCAGGCCAAGGGCTATCACGCGCTGTTCGCGCGGCTGGAGAAGTGGCTGTGCGACATCACCGGCTATGACGCGATCTCGCTGCAGCCGAATTCCGGCGCGCAAGGCGAATATGCCGGGCTGCTCGCGATCCGCGGCTATCATGCTGCGCGCGGCGAGGCGCATCGCAAGATCTGCCTGATCCCCTCCTCCGCCCACGGCACCAACCCGGCCTCGGCCGCGATGGTCGGCATGGACGTGGTGGTGGTTGCCTGCGAGAAGAACGGCGACGTCGACGTCAACGATCTCCGCGCCAAGGCCGACAAGCACGCGAATGACCTCGCCGCGGTCATGATCACCTATCCCTCGACCCACGGCGTGTTCGAGGAGCATATCCGCGAGATCTGCGACATCGTCCACGGCCATGGCGGCCAAGTCTATCTGGACGGCGCCAACCTCAACGCGCAGGTCGGCCTGTCCCGGCCCGGCGATTACGGCGCCGACGTCAGCCACCTCAATCTGCACAAGACCTTCTGCATCCCGCATGGCGGCGGCGGCCCGGGCATGGGCCCGATCGGCGTGAAGGCGCATCTCGCCCCGTTCCTGCCGGGCCATCCGGCGACGCGAGGCGACGCACCGGTCGGCCCGGTCTCGGCCGCGCCGTTCGGCTCGGCCTCGATCCTGACCATCTCCTACATCTACATCCTGATGATGGGCGGCGAAGGCCTGAAGCGCGCCACCGAGATCGCAATCCTCAACGCCAACTACATCGCCGCACGGCTCGATGCGCATTTCCCGGTGCTCTACAAGAACGCGAGGGGCCGCGTCGCGCATGAGTGCATCGTCGATCCGCGTGCGCTGAAGACGACCAGCGGCGTCACCGTGGACGACATCGCCAAACGGCTGATCGATTACGGCTTCCACGCGCCGACCATGAGCTTCCCGGTGCCGGGCACGCTGATGATCGAGCCGACCGAATCGGAATCGAAGGCGGAGCTGGATCGCTTCTGCGACGCCATGATCGCGATCCGGAAGGAGATCGCCGAGGTCGAGGCCGGCCGCTTCAAGATCGAGGCCTCGCCCTTGCGCCACGCCCCGCACACCGTGCACGACATCGCGGACGATGCGTGGGCCCGCGCCTATAGCCGTGCCGAGGGCTGCTTCCCCGACGGCGTCTCGCGCACCGACAAATACTGGAGCCCGGTCGGACGCGTCGACAACGTCTATGGCGACCGCAATTTGGTGTGCTCGTGCCCACCGGTGAGCGACTACGCGGAAGCGGCGGAGTAAGACGCGACGGAAGTTTCGTAGGGTGGGCAAAGCAGAGCGTGCCCACCACATTTGTGCACATTGAGATATGGTGGGCACGGCTCTCGCGCGCCTTTGCCCACCTTACGGCTCTGCCCTCTACCCATCCTACAACCTAGCTTAAGGCGCCACCAGCGAACGACTTTGCCCGTCCCAGCGCCAGAGCCGTTCGTTGGTCAGAAGCGTGCCGCCCCACCAGCGCCGGATCGGATTGTGGCTGCGGAAGTCTTCCCGGCCCGCAAGCACCGCTTTGCCGAACTCCGTCAGCAACAGCCGGCTCCGGCGAAAGGCGGCGTTGCGACCTCGCGCATCGTGCGGGGCAAGCGTCGCGAGCTTCGGATCGAGACCGGCGACCGCCGGCATCGGACCGGACGCAAGCCCTTCGAGCAAAGGGCCGAGCTCCCACTGGTCGTACACACGTGTTTCGAGCAGGCCGCCCGGCTGAAACAGCTCCCTGGTACGGTTGTGTCCCCTCGCAATCAATTCGAGAAGCCGCGCTTCCGTCGCACCCAGTCCGGTGATTGGTGACGGCAGTTCTGCCAGCAATTCTTCCATCGCCGGCTTCAGGAAAGGTAGCCTGGGGAAATCCCTGCTCAGGAGCCCGAGACAGAGCTCAGGCGTTGGCGCGCGGTAGGCCTCCCAGGCCATGCGGGCAACCTCGAAGTCGCGCTCCGTCACATCGAGCGCCCGCACGGTACGCTCGCGGAGCCCCGCGACGTCTGCTCCGAGCAAATCGAAATCGACCAGCCGCAATCGCAGACGCTCGACCATGTAGGGTTCGGCGCGGAGATAGTCGAGGATCCAGACCAACTGCAATTGATTGTTCGGGCTGGGATCAAACCACAGCTCGATGAGCTCGACACCGCAGGTCTCGCAGAACCAGACCAGTCCGAGTTCTCGGTGCGCACGACCGGTCTGGGGCGATTGGACAACAAGATCGGACCACCGCACGTCCGGCTCGCCTCTGAAAGAGCCCCCTTTGAGGTAGTTATCGAGGTGGTGCGACGTCGGCAGCGGTCCTGACACGAACCGAAAGATGAGCGGGACAACCATGTCGGCGCGGTCCGCGTAGGTGTGAGACCGACGCCGGACGAACTGGTCAGGATCATACGCTTCATCGTCGATGCGCCCGCCCCCACACAAAACGAAACGGGCCCCGAAGACGTCGGCAACTCAACGTCCTCAGTGCCCGCTCCTCGCGAAAAACTCTCCGCGTTAAGACTTACTCGTCCGCCGGCTCCTCGCCGTCGGCGTCACGCTCGGGGGTGCCGGCCAGGATCTGCTCGGCGATCAGGCCCGAGTTCTGGCGGATCGCGGTCTCGATCTTGGCGGTGATGTCGGGGTTGGCCTTCAAAAACGCCTTCGAGTTCTCGCGGCCCTGGCCGAGGCGCTGGCTGTCATAGGAGAACCAGGCGCCGGACTTTTCGACGATGCCGGCCTTGACGCCGAGATCGAGGATCTCGCCCATCTTGGAAACGCCCTCGCCGTACATGATGTCGAACTCGACCTGCTTGAAGGGCGGCGCCAGCTTGTTCTTCACCACCTTGACGCGCGTGGTGTTGCCGACCACTTCGTCGCGCTCCTTGATCGCGCCGATGCGGCGGATGTCGAGGCGGACGGAGGCGTAGAACTTCAGCGCGTTGCCGCCGGTGGTGGTCTCCGGTGAGCCATACATCACACCGATCTTCATGCGGATCTGGTTGATGAAGATCACCATGGTGTGGGACTTGTTGATGGAGGCCGTCAGCTTGCGCAGCGCCTGGCTCATCAGGCGGGCCTGGAGACCCGGCAGCGCATCGCCCATCTCGCCCTCGAGTTCGGCCTTCGGCACCAGCGCCGCGACCGAATCGACCACCAGAACGTCCACCGCACCCGAGCGCACCAGCGTGTCGCAGATTTCCAGCGCCTGCTCGCCGGTGTCCGGCTGCGAAATCAGCAGCTCGTCGATATTGACGCCCAGCTTGCGCGCATAGACCGGGTCGAGCGCGTGCTCGGCGTCGATGAAGGCACAGATGCCGCCCTTCTTCTGCGCTTCCGCCACCGTGTGCAGCGCCAGCGTGGTCTTGCCCGAGGATTCCGGCCCGTAGATTTCCACGACGCGCCCCTTCGGCAGGCCGCCGATGCCGAGCGCAATGTCGAGCCCGAGGGAACCGGAGGACACCGCCTCGACATCCATCGACCGATCGTTCTTGCCGAGCTTCATCACCGAGCCCTTGCCGAACTGGCGCTCGATCTGGGAGAGCGCGGCGGCCAGAGCTTTACTCTTGTCCATGGAAGATCCTTCGACGATACGCAGGGCAGTTGCGGACATTGGGTCGTGCTCCTTATGGCGAGGATTCGCTAGGGGGACAAACGATTGGCGAGGCGGGCCGGCGATAAAAGCAATGTACCCTATTTGTTCCTGGTTCGCAATATGTTCTTTTGCGGACTTCGGTACTGTCCGTATTTAACCCCCAGTGTCCTAAGCTGAATTCGGAAATGTCCTAATTTGTTCTTGATCGGACACAACCTGTTCATGCGCGTTTAGGATTAACTCGTTATGGGTGTAGCGTATAAGGGCCGGGGCGTTCCGCCAGAAGAACACCCTGGCCACCAGAAGAACACCCTGAAACGTTCACTTTGGAACAGAAGGCAGGCTGACTGCATATTAAGCTCGCAAGAACTCAAACCCTGCGGTTAGGACCCGTAAAGACCAAGACGAGGTTGTGTCATGAGGCAGCGCCGTCGTTTCACGCAAACCGTCCCTCTTGAGGAGCGACTTTCCGAAGAAGCGAAACGTCTCCGCGAACGGGCCAAAGCCCTCCCCCATGGTCCTCAACGAGAGGACCTCCTGCGCAAAGCCCGCCAAGCCGAGATCGGCTCGCACATGAGCGAGTGGCTCACATCGCCGGGGCTTCAACCGCCAAAGCCAGCGTAGGCGCAAAGCACGCCTCAGGTATCGAGTTGCCCGGCATAGATCCGGATTCGTCCCGGCGTGGTCATTCGCAGCCTGCCCTGAAGAAAGACCATGTAGCTTAGCGCGATCAATCGGGCGCGATGTTTGGCAGGGATCGCAGGCGCAGCGCTATTTGCAGCCGCATGACCGACCGCGAGCAAAGAGGCGAACTCTTCATGGGTGAGCTTTTTCGCTTTTGCGGTCATGACCTCAGCATGAACCGCTTCGGCGATCCTGCATGTTCGGTTTTGCTCAGATCCCTGGAAGTAAATAAATAAAGGCCGCCTCAGTTGGCGGCCAGTAGCCCTGTTTGTCGGCGGCTCCTTCGCTGATCCCCAGTGTCCCAGGCTGAATGACGTTGGGGTCCTTCTGGAGTTCGATCGGCATTAAACCGAATTGGGTCCTGATTCCCCCTCCGCGGGTGTCCTTCTCCGGCACAATGAACCTTGGCATGGCGTGTGCAGACGAAGGATTACCGGGGTTTTGCATCATCCCCCCTGGGGCTGGAAAGCCGCCGCCCGCGCCATATTTGAGCGGGCGGCGTTTTTATTTGCGGACAGCAAAAGGCCCCAACTCAAGGGGAACGGGGAGCTGGGGCCAAGGTACTGGGCCAGCCAAGGCTACCGCCGGCCCAGGCGCATCAACATGCACCAGGGCGCCATCCCCGGGCGATGGGGCAATCGGCTTAGTCAGGATTTGCAAGCGAGTGCCCAACATGCAGCGGCCCCGCCTCGCTGGATGCGCGGTGGGGCCGCCTGCTCTCCGGACTGGGGCTGGATCCGTCCGGTGGGCCAATTCAGCCTATGCCCGTTAGCGGGAAGTCGTGACTGCTCAAAAGGGGCATCCCTCGGGTGTCCCAATTCGGTATTGCGGGTGTCCCAATTGGACAGCACCCGGATTTTGGTGCTGGCAGGAGCGGCAAGGAACCGTCCAAGCCTCTCGCCTCGAATTAAGGCCGTGGCAGTGGCCGGTCTCAGCGGCCGGTTTGAAGATCGCGGAGGCTGATTTGCTTTCGTTGACTTTTCCCGAGGTGGTCAAGATTGACCATGTGTCCGGTAGCGGACATGTCAGACTGTGCCGTCACCGCGCGCCCCCTGGCTTTGATCGGTGATGAGAACGCCACCAGCGCTCCCGTCTCCTCCGGAAAGGAGCAGCGCCATGCAGCGACGCCATGTCAAGCACACCACGTCCCTTGAAGAGCGCCTTGCCGAACAAGCGCAACGACTTCATGCGGAAGCCAGATCGCTTCCACCAGGCATCGAGCGTGAGCGTACAATCCGCAAAGCCCGGCAAGCCGAGATCGGCGCTCACATCAGCGAGTGGCTGAGATCGCCCGGACTGCAACCGCCGGATTGAAGGCTGCAACCAACTGGCAGCCAACTCATTGTCCCCCATCACCGGCCGGGGCTCTGCCGTAGGCGCCGGTGACTGAGAGAGATGCGCGCTCCCGCCTGCATTCTGGAGAGCGCCTGCGATGGCCATCTATTACTTCGACCTGCGCGACGGGGACGAGATTGTTCCCGACGAAGAAGGACTCGAATTGCGAGACCTGCTCGCGGTGCAGGAAGAAGCCGCCCGCGCGCTCGCCGGCCTCTCGTGGGACTCCGTGCAAAACTTCAAAGGCGCGCAAAGTCACAGGATGTCGATTGAAGTCAGGGACACCCATGGCCCTGTGATGCAGGTCAGGTTCGTCTTCGATATCAGCAGGCGGCAATGAGACCGCTTCGGTTGGAGGCCTCTCGGTGAGGCTCTCAGAACTTGCGCATCAACGCCTCTGATTCCGATCTCGCAGCGCCCTTCTTCGACTGAAGCTGACGTGCATCAAAGACGCATGAGCAGGGCGCCGTCATGCTTCCGCAATCTTGCGGCATCGAACCTTTTCGCGGTCTGCGGCTTCTCTGGATTGGACCGCAACAGTGGGGATCTCGGTCATGACGGAAAACACGCACCAGGATGCAACCAGGCGCAATCGCCTGCTGGAGGCGGCGCATGAGGAGATGGTCAAGTTCGAGCGGAAGGAAAACGAGTTCCGCAAGAAGGACCGCCAGGAGCGTGCCGCCGAGCTCCATTTGCCCCTGGACGTGATCAAGGTTCATTAGCGACCGGCTTTGGAGCCGACCAGGCGCGCCGGCGAAGTGACAGGCAGCGCCCGCCTCAGGGACGATCGCATGCTACAGGTACCTAAATACTACCGCCAAATCATTGATCGAACAGCAAAATCCCCGGCCCAGCTACTGTGCATGGGGTTGTTTTCCAATTTCTTGAAAGACAGTGCCAGCCGCCGGCGCATGCCGGCCTGGCCCCGCTGCCATCTCCCCACCCGCGCATGCCGGCCGGACCTACATCAGCGCCAGCAGCCCGATGCCGATCACCAGCACGACGAAGCCAATCGCCGTCGCGGCGGCGAACGACCGCTCTACGTTATCCATGATGCCACCCCGTTGCCGGCGTGCCACGTTTCCCCATGGCAGCACCGGACCTTGCGGAATCTCGCTTGCGGCTGTGGCTCGAGTGTTGCGATCGGGTGACCAAATTGGGACCGGTGCGGGGCCAGTCTGCGGCTCTCTCCCGCGCGGGCCTCGATGCGGCCGTCAGGCACCCGTAAGCCTGATCGCCTAGTGTCGTCCCGCCCGGTGGACCAACACCGGGCCTCCATACCCAACCGACGACCCCGCTCACCCCCGAGCGGGGTTTTCTGTTTGCGGGCATTGGTGGGCGCCGGCCAGGATTCGATTCGCGGACTTGTCAGGCTGTCGTAAGCTCAGCCCGCTAGGGTCGTCCGGCTTATGGTGTTGCAGCCCAGCACCTCAGCCTCCAATAACCTCTGACCCGCCTGGCTCTCCCCGGGCGGGTTTTTTTCATGCCGGCCGGTTCACGAGCCCCTCTCCTCCCGTGTCAGCCGCAGCGAGAAGGCGCGGATCGCGGGCGCCGCCAGCAGCACCACGGGCAGCATCGCGGCCCATGCGATCAGCCATGACGCCATCCAGTGCCGGGCGAACAGCATCGCGCCGTCAGCGGGCAGGCTGGCGATCCCCGCCGCGATCAGCGAGGTCAGTCCGGACTGGAGGACACCGAAGACGAAATGACTGTAGCGGCGGGGAATGCCGAGCATGACGCGCCCATGTTGCTTGCCGTCACGAGGCCAAGCAAGGCACATGCCGGGGCCCGCATCGCGGCGGGCCTGGACTCTTCCCGTTCGATCGGGATCGTCAGTCAGTGCCGCGCGTTGGACAGCGGCGCGCCCCGCATCGGCTCGGTGCGATCGGAGCAGCACGACAATCCTTCGAAGCGCCAGAAGGTGACGAGGCTGGCCTCGCCGCACTCTTCGCAGACGAGCGTCTCGTCACCGAGCATGAAGCGGCCGCGCCTGAATATCGGGGACGACGCCGGATGCCGGCAATGCGGACAGACCAGCGAGAACTTCCGTACACCCCAACGTAACGCAAGACGCCTCAGCCAGTTCACGCGGTCCTCTTCGCTGACGGCGTGCTCGTGCCGTGCTTCGATGTCAGCACAGCATAGGTGCCCGGCACGCAAAAGTGGAAATGCTTCAAGCGCACATGCTCGCTTCGAATAGCCGCGCCCGCACAGTTGCGGTTCCTCACATCTGCGATGGAGCGCAGGATGTCTCGCCACTCCCGCGTTCAACCTGGCATGTCGCCTGCGGCCATCGACGCGAAGATTCCCGGCGCTGAGTCCTGGAGCAACCGATCGTTAACCGATGACCATCGAATGGCCCCGTGGTTCTCCGACCATGAACAGAGTTCCTGAGCCGCGCACAGCTGCATCAGCGCAGCGGGCGATGGACTTGCACCGCTTGGCGGGTTGGCATCTTTCGGAATGCGATTTCGTTTGCTTCGGAGCGCGCGCGCTTTCGAAATTTCCGTGAACTGTCCAAGGCTTAACAGCTGATTTTGCTTGTCCCGGGAATATAATCACGCTCACCATGTTAGAGTGATCGAAGGTGAATCGTGGGGAGGTAACCATGAATCACAGGGGCATCGAGTTCACCGTCGCCAAGACGGCCATTCCTGGAATCTGGCAATGGCAGTTCCGAATCGGCGAGCAGGTCAAGACCGGCAAGACCGAGACCAAGATCGACCAGCTGGCGATCCGGCGGGTGCAGCTGCGCATCGATCGGGAACTGAAGGCCATCGGGCGCAAGACAGCCTGAACAACACGGCCTGAACCGGACGCACCAGATCGGCGGCGCCCCGGCGCATCCCGTAGCCGCCCGGAATTGATCTGCCTGTGGTTTGGGATTGCACTGCGCGCCACGGCCTTGGGGGCGGGGCCGTCACGCGATCGGGCCAGCCATGCCGCTCTATTTCTTTCGAATCCGAAACGGCCGCTATTCCGGCTGTGCGGACCAGGCGTCGGAATTTGCCGATCGCGATTTGGCCTGGAAGGAGATGACCAGCGCCTGCGCCGACATGGCCGCTGGCATCGCCCGCAAGCTCCAGGAAAACTCCGAATGGCACATGGAGCTCCTGGACGAGGCCAAGGAGCCGGTGTTCCGCATCCGCATCGTCGCCGAGACGCTCGACTAGACGCGGACCTCAATCGGCGCTGGGCAGCCGCCGCATGGTGAATTCGATGTCGCCGCCGGGCAGCTCGCGCCAGGTCTCGACCGCGCTCATATAGCCGGCCTTGGGGTAGCGGGCGAAGAAAGCCTGCGCCCTCGCCCGCGCCGCCGCGCGCGGCAGCGTGAAAGTCTCGCGCAGATAGCCGTCGCCGGTGCGCTCGCCCGGCTTGCCGCCGATCCTGCGCCGGCGCGCCATCCGCTCGGCGAGATCTCGCGGACGATCGGCCATGACCTGTCCTCCTCTACGCAACACCTGCCAATAATGTAGGGAACGGGCCGGACGATGAGGAGTTCCGGCCGAAAAGCGCATGCCGCCTCCGGCCGCCAGCTTCAGTTGGCGGCCGTGCCGGTCTTGGTCTTCTTCGGCGCGCCGGTGGTTGCGGCGGACGCCTTCGGCGCAGCCTGCTTCGGCGGATCGGAGCGCATGCCGCCCCAGGGGTCGTTGGACGCCTTGGCGTCCGGAATCTTCTTCAGCGTTTCCTTGTAGGCCTTGTCACGCTCGGCTTCCGCGGCCTTCTCCTCCGGGGTCTTGCCCGGGCCCTCCTGCAGCAAATTGAGATTGGGCATTTGCGCGTAGGCCGGTCCCGCCAGCACGGCCAGCAGCACCGCCGCCATACGGAAAAGCTTCATCTTTGACTCCTTAGACCATTCATGGAGGCGCGGATCGCCCGTGCCTTGTCATCCCAGTGCGGCCGCTGAGGGGCCGCAGGAACCGCTACGATCGGCACGACTTCGGCGCGTGCAGCCAGTCGTCCCAGATCGGGCCGCACCTGGTGCACCCGTTCAGCGCCAGACCAAGCGCAATCAGACAAAAGACGAGGACATACCGACGCAACATAACCCACCCTTACCCAACCAAGGCATCATATCGGGCGAAGTCGGGCATTTTCAAGCCGACCGGACCGGCATCAGACCGGGTGACTTTGCCGCGCCGATCCGCGCAGAATGGCCGAAACATCCGGCAACAATGGAGGACACGACAGCAATGCCATCGCAGCCAGAAGCCGAGTTCGGCATCACCGAGGCCAGACGCATCCTCGGCGAGGTCTTTGCACCCTGGGTCCAGGATCTCAACCTCTCGGTCGAGCGCATCGAGCACGCGCAGCCCGCGGATGTGACGGACTGGCAGCCGGGCGCGCTGCTCCGGATGGCGTTTTCGGAGCGGCTGTGCCGGAACGGCGGCGTGGTCTGCGGCCAGGCGCTGATGGCCCTCGCCGACACCGCGATGGTGATCGCAATCCTCGCCGCCAATCGCGGCTACCGTCCGATGACGACGGTCGACCAGACAACGCATTTCATGCGCGCCGCCACCTCGTCGGACGTGCTCGCAGACGCCCGCGTGGTGCGGCTCGGGCGCACCATGAGCTTTGGCCGCGTCACGCTGCTCTCGGCCGCCGACAACAAGCCGGTGGCGATGGTGTCGAGCGCGTTCGCGATGTTGCCGGGATGAGCCCCACGAAAAATGAAGAGAGCCGCGTGAACGCAAGGCGCATCGCGGCTCTCCATCACGTTCGCATCGAAGCGAGAGGCCGAAGCGCGATTGCGTCCGCACTTCAGTCCGCTTCAAGAGTTACTTGCCGAGGATCTCGTCCGCCGCGGTGACGACGCTGACGGTCGGATTCTTTCCGCAATAGGCACCGAACTTCTTGGCGTTCTCGATGAACACCTCGGTGTCGATGATCGCGTTGTCCTCGTCGCCCTTGTACCAGCCGTCCATCCAGGTCAGCACGACCGCGATGTTGTCTTCGCCGCTCTCGAGGAACTGCTTGCAGGTCATGGTCGAGAGGTCCCACTTGACGGCGTGGGCGGGCATCGACGACAGCGAGAGCGCTGCGGCGAACAGGATCGAAAGCATGGTCTTCATCGGAATCTCCATCGGCGCATAAGGCCACAAAGGAAAGGCTTGTGAGGAAAGTCGTCGGGACGTGACTGACCGCTTCAACGTCGTAAACGAAGTCTGAAGCGCTGTGCAAATAGCGCCAGTATTGAGTTTAGTTCAACGTAATTTCTATGCACTACTTCACAATCATCATTGTGGATTAACGCAGATGACCGAGAAGCGTGCAGCGCAACGCTACCGTGTTTTCAAGGGTGGAACGATCACCTTTGAAAACAACGGCATCGCGTGCACCGTGCGAAACATGTCCGCAGGCGGCGCGGCGATCGACCTCGATGGCCCCGGCACATTGCCGCAATCGTTCACACTCTCGATCGCGCGCGACAATTTCGTGCGGACTTGCCGCCCCGTGTGGCGCAGCGACAGGCGCGTCGGTCTCGCTTTCGTGCAATAGCGCGCACGATGTGAACGACTGTTCGTATCGCATCCACAATGCGGTTATGAGTGCCTGCTACGATGGCAGCGGCGCAAGGCGCAGGCCCGCCATCGCGCGTGCGATCGCCGACGATGCCGCAAACTCTTGCACTGGGACGTTCGAGATCATCGGCGGCGCCGAGCGCCGGAGAATCCTGCCGGCCGTCAGATCGACTGCAACCATCTCGCTCTCGACCGGCCACATCGGCTCGCCGGTGTCCGGGTCGAGCACGACGACAAGACCCTGCTTGGTCGGCCGGATCACGGCGTCGCGCCGACTGTCGCCAGTATCGAGGCGTGCCCGCTATCGTTCGGGCGCTTGTCGCCCCATCGCCACCCCGACGCTTCTCACGCGTTGCCCGGCCGCGACGACGACAAGAACAGCGCGATGCGAGCGGTCAAACGGCACAGGCGTGTCGCCAGTGCCCATCGCGCTCATTTGGGCTTCTTGGCAGGTTCAGGCGGACGGGCTCCGCTCCACGGATCGTACTTCTCCTTGGGCTCCGGAATGCGCTCAAGCGCGGCCTTGTAGGCCTTCTCGTCGACCTTGGGCTTGTTGTCCGTCTTCTGGGCGCCTTCGTTCGGCTGGCGTCTGCCGCCACCCATCTGCGCCTGCGCCGAGGCAACCGTCAGCGCCAGCACCGCCGCCGCTATGACCAAAATCCTCATTGGTGCAATCCCCCTCGTCTGGGATACAAACTAGCCCGCAATCCCGTAATAGCAAATGCCGGGGGTTCCAGGCCTTCAGCAAATCTTGATCGGCCGGGATTTTGCCAGATCGCATTCGTGCCTATCTGTTGGCCCGCAGGGGGACCTTCACGGATGTTGCGGATCATTGCTCATGCGGCGCTGCTGGCCGGCGCGCTCGCGCTCGGTGCCTGCGGCTTTGCCGACAGCCGCGCGCCGGTGCCCGAGTTCATGCGCATGAAGGAAACCGAGCAGCCACCGCCCGAGCCGCCCCCCGACGTCAAGCGCGTGGTGCGCGAGCAGATCGATGTCGTCTTCGTCAACACGTCCTATCCGCGCGAAGTGCACGTCGCCCCGCCGCATCGTGAGGTGCGAGGACCCGGCTGGACGGCCTGCGTCCGCGCGCAGCTCACCTCCGCAACGGGCTCCGCGCTCGGTGCCCAGACCTACATCGTGACCATCAGCGGCGGAAAGGTCGTCGATCGCCGGCGCGCAGAAGCCGACGACATCTGCGGGACCGAGACCTACGAGCCGATCTAGGAACAAGCGGCGCCGTCAGCTCTGTGTAAGGTGGAATATCCTGAGGGCATCCGAGACCAGATCGGCGTTTCCGCTCGCTCAAGCTGCATCATGAAGAGCAATCGCGATACCGGCAGTTGAGGGTGAATGTCATTTGGACGTGCGCCGTTAAGGCAGGCTTGGACGATCATGGCGGCCGTCGGCATCCAGTAGCGCTTCAGCCTCCCCCAGAAAGGAAATCGGCAAACGGCTCCAAGCAATCATGATGATTCGCCGGATTGATGGGTTTCGCCCCCGGGAACATTGCCGACGTGCCAAATCCAGTTCCGGGAAAATCCTGCATTGGGGCCGGAACGATCGCCGCCTCCCATTCTTGTTACCGCAGTGGGCAGTTTCGGAGGAGGATATGATGCGGACATTTTCGATTGCACTGCTGGCGGGCGTCGCGGCCCTCGCTGCGGCGAGCGGCGCGAAGGCTGCCGACATCTACACGACCAGCGAATACGCCAACCCCGATCTCATCCAGGAAGTCCGGCTCGTCTGCGATGACGCCGGCAATTGCTATCGTACCCGCGGCGGGGCGCGCGTGATCGTGCGCGACTCCTACAACACCATGCCGCGCGAGCGCTATTATGAGCGCCGCACCTATCGCGACTGGGACGACGGCCCGCGAGGCGGCGTCGGCATTCGCGCTCCCGGCGTCAGCGTGGGCGTCGGCGTCGGCGGCGACCGCTGGTAATCAGTAGAACCAAGACGGATGGGACCGGACGAGGCAACTCGCCCGGTCCCATCACATATGATTGCATCCGGTCACAGGCGTCAGGCGGCAACCGATTGCTGCTGAAATTGCTCGTAGGCTGCGATCGCATCGGCGGCGTACATCAGCGACGGCCCACCGCCCATATAGACCGCCATGCCGAGCGTCTCCTCGATCTCCTCGCGCGTTGCACCGAGCTTGACGAGGGCCTCGGTGTGAAAGCCGATGCAGCCGTCGCAATGCGCGGCGACGCCGAGCGCCAGCGCCATCAGCTCCTTGGTCTTCTTGTCCAGCGCGCCGTCACGCGTCGCGGCCTGGGCCAGCGCGGCAAATCCCTTCATGGTGTCGGGAATGTCACTCCGCAGCTTGCGCAGATTGGCGGAGATATTCCGGGTGATATCAACGTAGTTCTTGTCCATCAAATCCTCGCTAGCTGAATTTAGTCGTCGTGGAAGCCGCCTTGTGCGGCGTGCGCAGGGCGACGTAGATCGCAGGGATGACGAGCACGGTGAGCAGCGTCGAGGACGCGAGCCCGAAGAGAAGCGAGATCGCCAATCCCTGGAAGATCGGATCGAGCAGGATGGTCGCGGCGCCGATCATGGCGGCAAGTGCGGTCAGCAAGATCGGCTTGAAACGAACGGCGCCGGCTTCAAGCACGACCTCACGAAGCGACTTGCCTTCCCCGCCACTGTGCCGGATGAAATCGACAAGCAGAATCGAGTTGCGCACGATGATGCCGGCAAGCGCGATGAAGCCGATCATCGAGGTGGCCGTGAACGGCGCGCCCAGCAGCCAATGTCCCACCAGGATGCCGATCAGCGTCAGCGGGATCGGCGTCAGGATCACGAGCGGCAGGCGGAAGCTCTTGAACTGAGCGACGACCAGCACGTAAATGCCGAGAATGGCTGCACCGAAGGCGGCACCCATATCGCGGAACGTCACCCATGTGATCTCCCATTCGCCGTCCCACAGCAAAGTGGGACGGGATTCATCGGTCGGCTGACCGTGCAGGCTGATCGCAGGCTTCGGCAGATTGCCCCAATCATGCGCATCCACGCGATCCGCAACAGCCAGCATGCCGTAGAGTGGCGCTTCAAAACGCCCGGCAAGCTCAGCCATCACCATGTCGGCGAAGCGCCCGTCGCGGCGGAAGATCGTCGGCGAGCCCTCCTCCATGGTCGCCTTCACGACCTGGCCCAGCTCGACGACCGTCTTGCTGCCGGGCAGCGTGTTGGCCGGCACCGGTGTCGAGGCCCGAGCCTCGTCCCAGACCAAGTGGCGCTTGCCGAGATGCACCGCGATCTCGATCGGGTTGCGATCCTCGCCACGATGCGAGTAGCCGATCGAGATGCCGCCGAACAATGCCTGGATCGTGTCATAGACATCGCGCTGCTCGACGCCGAAAAACTCGAGCCGGTCCTGGTCGATCGACAGCCGCAGCCGCGGCCGCTTCTCGCCGATGGAATCGTCCACATCGACGATGAAGGGGACCTCGGCAAAGACCTTCTTCAGCTCGGCCGTCACAGCGCGGCGCGTCGCGGCGTCGGGACCGTAGATTTCGGCCAACAGCGTCGCCAGCACCGGCGGCCCGGGCGGCACTTCGACCACCTTGATGCTGGTGCCCTTCGGGATGTCAAGCGCCTTCAGCCTTTGCCGCAGCTCCAGAGCGATATCATGGCTTGCCCGATTGCGCTCGCCGCGGGCAGCCAGGTTGACCTGCAGCTCGCCCATCTCTGGCTTCTCGCGCAGATAATAGTGCCGCACCAGGCCGTTGAAATTGAACGGCGCCGGCGTGCCGGCATAGGATTGTAGCGAGGTTGCCTCCGGCAATTGCCGCGCGATCTCCGCCGCGCCGAACAGCGTGCGCTCGGTCGCCTCCAGGCTCGCCCCTTCCGGAAGGTCGACCACAACGGCGATTTCCGACTTGTTGTCGAACGGCAGCAGCTTCACCGTGACCGACTTGGTCGCGAACAGCATCATTGACAGCAGAGTCGCTATGCCGACGCCGAGCAGGAATGTCCAGGCGGCGCGCTTACTCCGAACGATGGGAGTGGCAAAACGCCGATAGAGCCGCCCCAGCCGCCCTTCCTGGTGGCCGGCCTCGATCCCTGCAACCTCAGTTTTCGGCGCCAGCTTGAGCATGAGCCAAGGTGCTACGACCATCGCTACAAAGAAGGAGAACAGCATCGCCGCCGAGGCATTCGCCGGGATCGGCGCCATGTAAGGGCCCATCAATCCAGAGACGAACAGCATCGGCAACAGCGCAGCGACCACCGTGAGCGTGGCAACGATAGTCGGGTTACCGACCTCCGCCACCGCCTCGATCGTCGCCTGCAATCTCGGCCGGCCGTCGCGCATGCCCCAATGCCTCGCGATATTCTCAACCACGACGATGGCGTCATCGACCAGGATGCCTATCGAGAAGATCAGCGCGAACAGACTGACCCGGTTGATGGTGTAACCCATCAGATTGGCCGCGAACATCGTGAGCAGGATGGTCGTAGGAATGACGACGAAGGTCACAACCGCCTCGCGCCATCCGATCGCGATCGCAATCAGCACTACGATCGAGACCGTGGCGAGCCCAAGGTGGAATAGGAGTTCGTTGGCCTTCTCGTTGGCAGTCTCGCCATAGTCGCGCGTCACCGTTACCTGAACGTCGTCGGGAATGAGGCGCCCCTTCAATCCCTCGAGGCGCCGGCCGATGTCGGCCGAGACCACGACTGCATTGGCGCCGGCGCGCTTGGCGAGCGCCAGGCTGACCGCGGGTACACGCGTCCACTGCCCCTTCTCGTCGCGCGCGTCGTTCCAGACCCGATGCTCGGCCGTATTTGGTCCGATGATGACGGAAGCGACGTCCTTGACATAGACCGGCCGACCGTCGCGCGTCGAGATCAAGAGCAATCCAATGTCGGGAATGCCCGCGAGCGTCTGGCCGGCCGCAACATTGCGCACGACGCCGGCATCGCGGACCTGGCCAGCCAGGAACGAGCGATTGGCGTCCTTCACCTTGGCCACGAGCTGCTGCAGCGTGACGCCGAACAGCGACAATTTTTCCGGATCTGGCTCGACCCTGATCTGCTGCGCTGCGCCGCCAGAGATGTAGGTCAGTCCGATGCTGTCGATCTTTATGAGCTCCGAGCGCAGCTTGTCGGCGAGCTCGAACAGGTCCTTGTCCGTCCAGCGCCCGGCCGCCTCTGGCTTCGGCGCCAGTGTCAATACCGTCACCGCGACATCATTGATGCCACGACCGACGATCAGCGGTTCGGGGATGCCGACTGGGATGCGATCGATATTGGCGCGGATCTTCTCATGGACGCGGAGGATCGCATCCTCCGACTTCGTTCCGACCAGGAACCGCGCGGTGACCATCACGCGGTCGTCCTCGGTCTGGCTGTAGACATGCTCGACGCCGTCGATGCCCTTGACGATCGCTTCCAGCGGCTTCGTGACGAGTTCAACTGCGTCGGGACCGCGCAAGCCATCGGCATTGACGCGGATATCGACCATTGGCACGCTGATTTGCGGCTCTTCCTCACGCGGGATCACCACGACGGCGATGAGGCCGACCACGAGCGCCGCGAGCAGGAACAACGGTGTCAACGGCGAGGCAATCGTCGCCTTGGTAAGCCGGCCCGAGAGTCCGAGATTCACGGCCGCACCAATTGGTCGCCGGCACGGATGCCGGACAGGATCTCAAGCCCATCGGGAAGCGCGGGCGTCGGCAGCTCGCGACCGCGCTGCACCGGCACGTCGACAACCCCGCCCGCCTTCTGAAGCCGCACGTAATCGATGCCGAACCGGGTCGTCACGTAGCCTGCCGGAATGACGAATGCCTGCCGCAAGCCGCCGGAGATCCACACCCGCAGCCGATCCCCGACGAAGTATTCGCCGAGACCCTCGACGCTGGCGTCTGCAATGACACGACCTTCCTCGATCTGCGGATAGACGAGATCGATGACGCCCCATTTGGACGCATCCTCGCCAAGCTCGGCGCCGTCGACCCGAATCCTGTCGCCGGCCTTGAGCAGACGCGCGTGCCGCTCCGGCACCCGCAACCGCAACTTGAAGTGCTGCTGCGCGACGGTGACGATCGCGTCGCCGGACATCACCACAGAGCCGACAGTCACGAGCTTTCTCAACACCCGGCCACCGGAAGGCGCCAGCACCTGACCCTCGCTGAGCTGCTGCGCGATCACGGCGCGCTCGGCGGTCTTCGCGCGCAGCCCGTTCTCGGCGACGTTCAGCGCGGTCCTCGTCTCGTCAAGCTTGACGCGCGGGAGGGTGCCGCGTTCGACAAGGCCTTCGATCCGCGAGAAATCGATCTGCGCCTGATTGGCTTGAGCCTGGAGCGCCTCGATCTGCGCATCGAGGGCCTTCATCTGAAGGGCCAGCTTCTCGACACCAATGATCGCGATCGCCTGGCCGGCAGTAACAGGATCCCCTTCCCCGACATTGAGCTGGACCACAATTCCGCCGATACGTCCGCGCGCGGGCACCACGCTGACACTCTCCACCGTTGCAAACACAGCCTTTTCGTCTGCGACGGGGTGCTGTGTCACGGTGAACGCTTCCGCAGCGGCGAGACCGGTCTGCAGGGCGGTGGCCGCAAGAACCGCCAACAATCCTAGGAGTCGCATGGGGCGTGTCCGGGCAATCATGGAACCATTACACCGCGGCGCGGTGTCCTTGTGTGTGATTTCGTTCAGCTTTATCGGGGTCGCGCGTTGATCTTGCTCAACGCGCCGCAACTTGAGCGCTCGTAGATTTCACTTCGACCTTGCGGACTTGGGTGCACAAAACACCTGATAGAGCGTCTTCAGGATCTCGCGGGCCGGCTCGCTCGCGATCGAATAGAAAATCGTCTGCGCGTCGCGACGTGATGACACAAGGCCATCCTTGCGGAGGAGCGCAAGATGCTGAGAGACCGTGGAGTCTCGCAGGTTCAGGAACTCGGCGAGTTCGCCGACCGAGCGCTCACCCTCGATGAGCTGGCAGATGATGAGAAGCCGGTGGCGGTTGGACAGCGCCTTCAACAGGTCGCTCGCCTGGTCGGCCGCCCGCTCCATGGTTTCGCTATCTATTTTCATACTTGCGTATATACGAATTTATGAATATCTTGTCAAGCGTTGCGGCAGAACAGCCAGGCCCAACTGGCGGAGCCGCTTATCCAGCGGAGGTAACCCATGGCGGAAGTTGTCGTAATTGGAGCCGGTCTTAGCGGGACGCTGATGGCCTATGAATTGCTGCCCCAGCTCGGAAAGGACGATCGTCTGAGCGTGATCTCGCAGGGCGCTATCTATCACTTTGTCCCATCGAACCCCTGGGTCGCGGTCGGCTGGCGAAAGCGCGACGAGATCGAGATCGATCTCGTTGACATCATGAAGCGCAAGGGCGTGCGGCTGCTGACGCAGGGCGCCAAGCGCCTGCACCCGACCGAGAACCGCGTCGAACTCGGCGATGGCACGTCGATCAACTACGACTATCTGGTCGTCGCGACGGGGCCCGAGCTTGCCTTCGACGAGATTCCCGGCCTGGGCCCGCAAGGCCACACGCAATCAATCTGCCACGTCGATCACGCCTCGCACGCCAAGGACGCATTCGAAAAGCTCGCAGCCCGTCCCGGCCCGGTCGTGATCGGCGCGGTCCAAGGGGCCTCCTGCTTCGGCCCGGCGTACGAATTCCTGTTCATCCTGGAAACCGAGTTGCGCCGGCGCAAGCTACGCGACCAGGTCCCCATGACGTTCGTCACCTCGGAGCCCTATGTCGGCCACCTCGGCCTGGACGGCGTCGGCGACACCAAGGGCCTTCTCGAAAGCGAGATGCGCGAGAAGCACGTCAAGTGGATTACCAACGCACGCGTCAAGGGCGTCGAGGCGGGCAAGATGGTCGTCGAAGAGCTCGGCGAGGGCGGCGCGGTGCACAAGACACACGAGCTGCCCTTTGCATATTCCATGATGCTGCCCGCGTTCCGCGGCGTCGAGGCGGTTCGCGGCATCGACAAGCTGACCAACCCGCGCGGCTTCGTGATAGTCGACAAGCACCAGCGCAACCCCGCCTTCCCAAATGTCTTTGCCGTCGGCGTCTGCGTGGCAATCGCGCCGGTCGGTGCAACGCCGGTGTCGGTAGGCGTGCCGAAGACCGGCTTCATGATCGAATCCATGGTGACCGCGACCGCGCTGAATATCGGCGCCCTGCTCCGGGGCAAGGAGCCGAGCGCCCAGCCGACCTGGAATGCGATCTGCCTTGCCGATTTCGGCGATTCCGGCGTCGCCTTCCTGGCGCAACCGCAGATTCCGCCGCGTAATGTCAACTGGTCGTCCAAGGGCGAGTGGGTGCACTACGCCAAGGTCGCCTTCGAGAAGTATTTCCTCCGCAAGATGCGACGCGGCGAGAGCGAACCGTTCTATGAACGCTTCCTGCTCGACAAGCTGAACATCGCCAAGATCAAGGAGGTCCGGACGGGCACATGAGCGAGACACGCCAGATCGTCTGTGGGCATTGCGGGCGGACCAACCGCCTGCCAGCCGAGCGTACGCCGGAAGGCGCGCGCTGCGGCGCCTGCCACCAGCCGATGTTTACCGGCCATCCCATTGAGGTGGACGAGGAAGCCTTTGGACGTCATGTCGTCAACAGCGACATTCCCGTTCTGGTCGACGTCTGGGCGCCCTGGTGCGGGCCATGCCGCGCCATGGCGCCGATGTTCGAACGCGCCGCGCAGCAACTGGAGCCGCAGATCCGGCTGTTGAAGCTCAATTCGGACAACGCTCCTGCGTTGTCGTCGCGCCTCAACATCACCAGCATCCCGACCTTGCTGCTGATGCGCGGCGGCCGCGAGATCGCCCGCCACGCCGGCGCGATGGATGCACGCAGCATTGTGGACCCAAGCCAGCCTGACCCGTTCGTAACGCCAACATAGTCAAAGAGGAGCATGCCATGAATGTCGACAAAGCCGTTCTCGCCTTCGCAGGTTTCGTCGTCCTGCTTGGACTCGCACTGGGCACCTACGTGAATGCGTACTGGTATCTGCTGACGGCGTTCGCCGGGCTGAACATGCTGCAGGCCTCGTTCACGGGCTTCTGCCCCGCTGCGATCGTGTTCAAGAAGCTCGGCCTGAGCAGCGGCTGCGCGTTCTCCTGAGCGCGACGCGGCGAAGACAGCCCAATTCCACGGAGACAGTCCATGACCTATCACTTCTCGAAAACGGTCGACCTGCCGTTCGACGCAGCGGTTGCGGCCACGACCGCAGCGCTGAAGCACCATGGCTTCGGCGTGCTCACCCAAATCGACGTCAAGGATACCCTGAACAAGAAACTCGGGGCCGAGTTTCGACCCTACCTCATCCTCGGAGCATGCAATCCCAAGCTCGCCTATGAGGCGCTGACCCTCGAGGACAAGATCGGTACGATGCTTCCCTGCAACGTCGTAGTTCAGCAGCGGGAGGGCGGCAAGGTCGAGATTTCGGCAGTGGATCCCGTCGCCTCGATGGCGGCGATCGAGAATCCGAAGCTCGGCGCCGTCGCCGGACAGGTTCGCGAGTTGCTGAAGCAAGTCGTCGCCGAGATTGCGTGAAACCATTCGCAGATTGCAGAGGCCGACCATGAGCGACGACACCTTCATCGAGGGACCTCTCTACGAGAAGCGGAAGAAGGTCTATCCGCAATCCGTCCAGGGCCCTTTCCGCCGCATCAAATGGGCGATCCTCTGCGTCACGCTCGGGACCTACTATCTCCTGCCCTTCGTGCGCTGGAATCGCGGACCCGGCCTGCCGGACCAGGCGGTGCTGATCGACCTTCCGCATCGGCGCTTCTACTTCTTCTTCATCGAGCTGTGGCCGCAGGAGGTCTACTATTTCACCGGGCTCTTGATCATCGCGGCGATGACGCTGTTTTTGATGAACGCGGTCGCCGGCCGGCTGTGGTGCGGCTACATGTGCCCGCAGACGGTGTGGACCGACCTGTTCTACGCGGTCGAGCGCTGGGTCGAGGGCGACCGGCGCGAGCGCATGCAGGGCGACAAGCGCTACTGGACGTTCGATCACATCCGGAAGGTCGCGCTGAAGCACTTTCTCTGGATCATGATCGCCTGGTGGACCGGCGGCGCCTGGGTGCTGTATTTTTCCGACGCGCCGACGCTGGTGAAGGAGCTCGCTACCTTCCAGGCCCCGTTCATCGCCTATCTCTGGATCGGCATCCTCACCGCCACGACCTATGTCTTTGCCGGTCACGCCCGCGAGCAGATGTGCATCTACATGTGTCCGTGGCCGCGCATCCAGGCGGCGCTGACCGACGAATGGGCGCTCAACGTCACCTATCGCCGCGACCGCGGCGAGCCGCGCATGTCGGTGAAGAAGGCGGACGCGGCCCGCGCGCATGGCGATCGCGCCGGTGACTGCGTCGATTGCCATCAGTGCATAAATGTCTGCCCGACCGGCGTCGACATCCGCAACGGAATCCAGCTCGGCTGCATCCAGTGCGGCCTGTGCATCGACGCCTGCGACAACGTGATGCGCGAGATCGGCCGGCCCGCCGGCCTGATCGGCTACGATACCGACATCAACATGCAGCGCCGGCGCGAGGGCAAGGCGCCGCTCTACCGCATCATCCGTCCGCGCACGCTGACCTATGCCGCGGCCATCGCCATCGTCGGCGGCATCATGCTCTATGCCCTCGCGACGCGTACGACGATGGACGTCAACGTGCTGCATGAGCGCAATCCCCTCTTCGTCCAGCTCTCGGATGGCGGGGTGCGCAACGACTACACCGTCCGTATCCTCAACAAGGGCGCGCAGCGATCGTTTGCGCTCGAGGTCTCCGGCCTGCCCGGCGCCACCGTTCGCATCGCCGGCATCGAAGCCGGCTCCGACGGCAAGCCCGTCATCGAGGTCGGGCAGGATCAGACCCGCGAGGTCAGGCTGTCGGTGCAGGTCGGTCCCGGCGACCTGCCGAAGACCTCCCGCGACGTCGGCATCGCCATCACCGACACCGCCGGTGGCGGACGCGCAAGCGCCCGCGATCATTTCGTGCCGGGCGAGCAGTAGCTCCCACATGCCATGGCGCATCCGGCGGCTGCCGCCGGATGCTGAACGAGACGTTAACACTACCGCTCGAATTGAAGCGGTATCCCAACGGGATTTTCCAATCTTTGCGCTAAGGATGACCGCGTAACCCGGGCTCAGCCCGCGTGAACGGGGACGACGGGACGTGGTCGACATCGCGCACCAGGCAGCGATCAATCCGGCATCGGCAAAGCATGCCACGACGACGCGCGCGCTCGTCCCGCTTGATGCAATTGAAGCCGGCCAATGGCGCGCGCTCGCGCAGCGGGCGGTCGAGCCGAACGGATATTACCTGCCCGCCTGGGAACTCGCCGTCAGCGCGACCGCGCGCGGCCGCACGGGGGCCTCGGCACTGCCCGCATTCGACGGATCTTCGACGCGACTGATCGGGCTGATGCCGGTGATCTCGCTGTGGCGGGCATGGAAGATTCCCCTGCCCGCGTTGGTGAGCGCGCATCCCTATGGCACGCTGTGCAGCCCGCTGATCGACCGCGACGCGCCGATCGAGGCGGCGACGCGTCTGCTGCAGCAGGCGCGAGAGACCGGCGCGCATGCGCTCGTGCTGAACGACGTCGCGCTCGACGGCGCGGCCATGGCGTCGCTCAAACAGGCTCTCAATCGCGACGGCCTGAAGCCGCGTGTTCTCAGCTCCTACATCCGCGCCGGCCTCGATGCGACGCAGGACGGCGAGACGCTGCTGCGCGAGGCGCTCGGCGCCAGGAAGCTCAAGGAGCTACGTCGCCAGCGCCATCGTCTCGAAGAGCACGGCCCCGTCGTGTTCGAGGTCGCGCGCCGGCCTGACGAGATCGGGCCCGCACTCGAAACATTCTTGCAGCTCGAAGCCAGCGGCTGGAAGGGCAAGCGCGGCACCGCGCTGATCCAGCATGCGGGCGATGCGACCTTCATCCGCCGCGCGGTGCCGGCGCTGGCAGAGACCGCGCAGTGCGAGATCGTCACGCTGCGCGCCGGCACGATTCCGGTCGCCGCCGGCATCGTGCTGCGCCATCAGGACCGCGCCTTCTTCTTCAAGCTCGGCATCGACGAACGCTTTGCAAGATATTCGCCGGGCGTGCAGCTCACGCTCGACCTCACCCGTCGCCTCTGCGCCGACCCCGCCATCGCCAGCGCGGATTCCACCGCGAGCGCCGACCACCCCATGATCAACCCGATCTGGCGCGGGCGCTTTGCGATCGGTGACGTGCTGATTCCGCTGCGGCGGAACGATCCGGTCGTGCCGCTCGTTCACGCAGCACTGGTCGGCCTCAACGCCGCGCACGAGGCCACGCGACGCGTGGTCCGCCGGGTCCGCAAATAAGCGAAACCTACTCCGCCGCCTGCGCGTTGATCTCCGCCGAGACCTGGCGGATGGCGCGGGCGAGCAGGTTCGGGTCCTGCGCGCCGGAGACGGCGTATTTCTGCGCGAAGACATAGGTCGGCACGCCGGAGATGCCCTTCTCGGAGGCTTCCTGCGCGTCGGCCGAGACGCGCGCGACGTCCTCGTCGGTGGCAAGGCGCTTGCGCACGTCGTCGGCATCGAGGCCGACATCGGCGGCCGCCTGCACCAGCACGTTGACGTCGGTGAGGTCGCCGCCATCGCGGAAGTAGAGCTCCATCAGGCGCTGCTTCATCTCGGGCGCCTTGCCGATCGCTTCCGCCCAGAGGATCAGGCGGTGACAGTCGGTCGTGTTGGGCTGACGTGCGACCAGCTCCGGCTTGTAGACGAGGCCCTCTTCGCTCGCGGCCGCGACGACGCGCCCCGCAATGCCCTTATAGGCCTCGACCGAGCCGAACTTCTGAGTGAGATAGTCCTCGCGGCTGATGCCCTCGCGCGGCACCCACGGATTGAGGAAAAAGGGGCGGAAATTCAGCTTGACCGGAACGTCGGGCACGAGCGCCAGCGCGCTTTCGATGCGATGCTTGCCGATATAGCACCACGGGCACACCACGTCGGAGACGACGTCGATCTGGAGCGGTTTCAGCGTGCTCATGTCAGGCGCCTCCTTCGGGCACTTTAAGGGTTCGCCCAAAGATAGGCCGAACCCGGCCCGAGGCAAGAGCGCTATGTCATAGCTGCTGCCATCTGCTTCAGCCGCTCCGCGGTACGCTCGTCGGCCGGAAAGAACGTCTCCAGCGCAAGCTCCGACAGGGTGATGTCCACGGGCGTGCCGAACACCATGGTGGTGGAGAAGAAACTTAGTATCTCGCCGTTGTGGCGCAGCTTGAAGGGGATGGCGACATTGTCGCTCGACAGCGGCGCCGATCGTGCCGGGATCGGGTAGCTCTTCAGGTCGTTGTAGAGCTTGATTAGCTCCGGATCGGCCGTTGCCTCGCATTGCCGGTGCAGCCGCTCCAGCAGATGCCCGCACCACTCCGCGAGATTGACCGTGCGCGGCGCCAGCGCCTCGGGATGAAACGCGAGCCGCAGCACGTTGAACGGCTGGCCGAGCAGCCGCTGCGGAATGCCGTCGAGCAGCGGCGCCACCATGCGGTTTGCGGAGACCAGGTTCCAGTGCCGGTCCACCGCGAGCGCCGGATTGGGCTCGTGTGCCTTGAGGACGAGGTCGATCGCCTGGCGGGCTGATTTCAAGGCGGGATCCTCCAGCGGGCGCTGCGGAAACGCCGGCGCAAAGCCGGCGGCGACCAGCAGCACGTTGCGTTCGCGCAAGGGCACGTCGAGACGTTCGGCGAGCCTCAGCACCATGTCGCGCGAGGGCGCGGCGCGGCCGGTCTCGACGAAGCTCAGATGCCGTGCGGAAATCTCCGCCTCGCCCGCCAGATCGAGCTGACTCATCCGGCGGCGCTGACGCCATTCGCGCAAATGGTCACCGATATGGATCGGCTGGCTGCGTTCGGCGTGCGCCGTGGATGCATGTGCGTTCATGGTCGAAAACCTAGCACGCGGATTTCAGCCCTTCCATTACCCGCGAGGTAATCGAATTGGCGCTTGAGTTCCTGAAATCGCTGGATTGCCGACGCGCGTCGATGTCCGCGCAATGGTCATGCAAGACCATTGCCGGGCATTTCCTGGGCCGTCTTCCGGCGCGCCCACGGTGGCCTCGGACGCGCAGCCTGCACCGTCCAAGCGCCACCGGCCGATAAGTCCCGCGACCGATGCAGAATGACTACTGCGACCGATCCGACGTCCACCCCTTGTACTCGGCGACATTGTCCCGGGTCACAAGTTTCGACGGCAGGAGTTCGACGGTCGATGCCGGCTTCTGGCCATTGAGAATACCGACACCGACCTGCACGGCGCGCCGCGCCATGAAGAACGGATCCTGTGACGCGGAAGCCTGGATCTGCAGCGATGCGGGATCCTTCAGCGCGGCCTCGATGTCGGGCGCGCCGTCCACCGCGGTGATGACGATGCCGGTGCGGTTTTGCTGGCGCGCTGCGAGGTCGGTGCCGATCGCCTGCGGATCGTTGATGGCGAAGATGGCATCGATCTTGGGGAAGCGGGTCAGGTAACCCTGCGCAACGGTGAGGCCGCCCTCGCGCGAGCCCTTGCCGTCCTGGTCGTTGGACAACACCTTGATGCCGGGATTCTTCGAGAAGACGTTCTTGCAGCCGACAACGCGGTCGATCACGGCGGAAACCTGCGGCCCGTTCTCGATGATGACGTCGCCCTTGCCTCCCAGCTTGTCGACGATGTACTGGCAGGAAATTTCGCCGGCCTGGACGTTGTTCGTGGTCATGGTGGCATCGGCGCCTTCGGCCGCGGTGTCGACCGCGACGACGACGATACCCGCCGCCTGCGCCTTCTTGATTGCCGGTCCGATCGCCTTGGGGTCGCCGGGGTTCAACAGGATCAGGTCGACGCCGGCGGCGATGAAATTGTCGATCTGGGTGACCTGCTTGCCGAGGTCGTATTCGAAGCCGACCGTGGTGACCTTCACATTGGGATTGGCCTTCTTGGCCTCGAACTCGGCGCCCTTCGACAGCGCGACGAAGAACGGGTTGCCCAGCGAGCCGAGCGAAACGCCGATCGACTTGAGCTCCTTGGCGAAGGACGGCGCGGTGCTTAGGGCTAGCACCGTCGCGGCGCCGGCAAGCGTGATCGTCTTCAACATTGGCTTCCTCCCTGGTCTGTCTTCATCTCCGGCACGGCTGACCAGTTGCCGTACCGGAATCTCACATCGAACCACCCGCGCTCAGCTGCGCGCCGCACCTTTCAGGTTCTGGCCGAGCCCCTTAGGTTCTGGCCGAGCCTTGCAACCGATAGCGGTCCAGCGCCACGGCGCCGATGATCACCACGCCCTTGATCACATATTGCCAAATGTCCGAGACGCCGGTGAGGATCAGGCCGTTCGAAAGCACCGCGATGATCAGCGCGCCGACCAGCGTGCCCCAGATCGAGCCGATACCGCCGACGAACGAGGTGCCGCCGAGGATCACGGCGGTGATGGCGTCGAGTTCATAGGACTGGCCGAGTTGAAGACCGTTGGCCGCATAGAGCCGCGCCGCCTGCATGGCGCCGCCAAGTCCGGCCAGCAGCCCCGACGCGCCGTAGACGAAGATCAGCACGGCCCAGACCTTGATGCCGGCAAGCCGCGCCGCGCTCTCGTTGCCGCCCACCGCGTAGATGTGCACGCCGAGCACGGTCCGGCGTAGCACCAGCCACGAGACGAGGATGACGAGCAAAGCGATCACCGAGAGCCACGGGATCGAAGCAACGCCCGGAACGAGCGTCAGCGAGCCGTTGCCGATGAAAGCGTAGGGAATGGAAGGATTGAACACCGTGGTGTCGGCGCCGAGCAGCCGCGCCAGACCGCGCACGGCGGTGAGCGAACCCAGCGTCACGATGAACGGCGGCAGGCGCAACAGCGCGATCAGCGCGCCATTGACGACACCGAAGCCGAGGCCGGTGAGAACGGCGGCAGGCAGCCACAGCGCCCCGAGCTCCGGCAGTTTCGAGATCGTCAGGCCGGCCATCGCGGACGCCGCCAGGATCGAGCCGACCGAGAGATCGATGCCGCCGGTCAGGATGACGAAGGTCATGCCCGCGGCAAGCACGGTGTTGACGGCGGCCTGCTGCAAGACGATGCCGAGATTCTGTCCGGTGAAGAAACGGCCATCCGACAGGTAGTGAAAGCCGGCGCATAGCAGCAGCAGCACCGGCAGCATGCCGGCCGCGCGGATCAGAAGCCTGATGCGCTGACGCCTGGTCTCCTGGGCGGCGGCGAGGCCGTTTGCCGTGGCGGCCTTCGCCTGCGTCGATCCGTTATCAGGCATCGAGATGCTCCATCCCCGTAGCAAGTGCCGTGATATCCTCCTGATTGAGCGGCGCCGTCTCGGTTCGGCTGACCTCGCCTGCGATATGTCCCGACCGCATCACGATGACGCGGTCGCAGATGCCGATGATCTCAGGCAGGTCGGACGAGATGACGAGGATCGCGGTGCCGGCCTTGGCGAGATTGTCGATGATCGAATAGATTTCCGACTTGGCGCCGACATCGACGCCGCGCGTCGGCTCGTCGAGGATCAGGATCTTTGGCGCGATGGCGAGAAGCCGCGACAAGAGCACCTTCTGCTGGTTGCCGCCGGACAGGCCCCCGGCCGGCACGCCGACATTGGCGGCGCGGATGCTGAGCCCCGCGAAGGCCCTGTCGGCGCGCTCGCGCGCCTTGTCACCATCCAGGAACCAGCCAAGTTTCGCATCGCGCCCGAGCACCGCGAGATTGATGTTGTCCAGGCATGACATGTCGAGAAACAGGCCGAGCGCCTTCCTGTCCTCCGTCAGATAGGCGATGCCGGCCTCGAGCGCCTCGCCGGGCGTGCGGATGTCGATCGGGCGGCCTTCGAGTTCGAGACGGCCCGACGTTTTTGCCGCCGCGCCGATGATAAGATGCGCAAGCTCCGTGCGTCCGGCACCGATCAGGCCGGCAAGCCCCACTACCTCGCCGGCATGCACGGTGAGCGAGCAGCCCTTGACGCGCTGGCCGTCAGACATGTCGATCGCACTGAGCACAGGGTGTCCCCGCCCCGCCTCCGGGTCATGGTCCTTCTTGTAGAAGGAGGAGACGTCGCGCCCCACCATCAGCCGCACGATGGTATCGGCGCGGATCTCCGGCTTGTCGAGCGAGCCCACGAGACGGCCATCGCGCAAGACGGTGACGCGGTCGCCGAGCGCGTAGACCTCGTCCATGCGATGCGAGATGTAGATGATGGCGAGCCCCTCGGCGCGGAGCTGACGGATCAGCGCGAACAGCCGTTCGCTCTCGCCGGCCGACAGCGCAGTGGTCGGCTCGTCCATGATCAGGATTTTCGACCTCGCGTGCAGCGCACGCGCGATCTCGACGAGCTGGCGCTGGCCCATCGACAGATGCGCCACCAATGTCGACGGCTGGAAGTCCGCGCCCAGCCGTTCCAGGATGGGGCCGACGCCCTGGCGCATGGCGCCGCGCGCCAGCAGGCCCGAGCGCGAGATCTCGCGGCCGAGATAAATATTCTCCGCGACGCTGAGATTGGGAGCCAAAGACAGCTCCTGATAGATGATGGAGATGCCCGCGGCGCGGCCGCCGAGCGGGCCTTCGATCCGCACCGGCCTGCCTTCGATGCGGATCTCTCCGCCCGGATCGGGTCGGTAGGCGCCGGACAATATCTTCATCAGCGTCGATTTGCCGGCGCCATTCTCGCCCATCAGGGCATGGATTTCGCCGGGATAGACGGTGAGATCGACGGCACGCAGCGCCTTGATGCCGAAGAAGCTTTTCGAGACCCCGCGCATCTCGAGGATCGGATCGTTCATCGTGCCTCCCGACGCACAATGCGTTTCCCACCCGCGTCTCGTTTTCTCAGCGCGGTTCGCGCATTAAACAAAACGCCGCGGCACAGGGCAATACCGAACAGACGGGAAAGCGAAATCGAAACGGCGCTAGCGGCGTGGCCGATACAGTTCGCGCCAGGCGGGAAGCCGATCGGCATAGGCATCGACGAGCACGCGATCAGGCTCGAACGTCTCGATGCGTCGCGGCGGCGTGCAGACGGCGTCGATTGCCTCACCCGTGACAGCAAGACGCCCCAATCTTGCCGCACCGAACGCCGCGCCGGTTTCACCGTCGGCAAAGCGATGGATCGGAACATTCAGAACGCTTGCCAGCACCGACAACCAGAACCGGGACCGTGAACCGCCTCCGATGGCATCGGCTTCCGCGACCGCAATGCCGGCATCCGCGAGCACGTCGCGGCAATCCGCGAGCGCGAAGGCAACGCCCTCGAGCACGGCCTGCACGATCGCCTCGCGATCGGTGCCGTGGCTCAAGCCATCGAGCATGCCGCGCACGGCAGGATCGTCGTGCGGTGTCCGCTCACCCGCCAGGTAAGGCAGGAAGCTCACCGGCGAGGGCATCTGCGGGCGCGACCCAAGCGGTGCCAGCAATTCCGCCTCGGCAATGCCGAACAAGCGCGAGATCCAGGCAAGACAGGAGGCCGCGGAGAGAATCGCGCCGGCCTGAATCCACATTCCGGGGATGGCGTGGCAGAACGTATGCACCCCGCGATCCGGGTTGGCAGCGATCCTGCTCGTCGGCGCCAGCAAGGTGCCCGAGGTTCCCAGCGAGATGAACGCGGTTCCCGCCCTGATCGCGCCAATGCCGACGGCACCCGCCGGATTGTCACCGGCACCGCCCGCGAAGCTCGGCCGTCTGACCATGCCCCAGCGTTGCGCGAGTTCGCTGCGCAATGTTGCCGCGGGCGCGCAGCCCTCGACCAGACGCGGCATGTGATCGCGCGACAGGCCGGTCGCGGCCAGTGCTGCATCCGACCAGTCCCTGCGCGCGGCGTCGAGCCACAGCGAGCCCGATGCGTCCGAGACATCCTCGACGGCTTCGCCCGTCAGGACCAGGCGCAAATAGGCCTTCGGAAGCAGGACGCGTTTCGTCGCTGCAAAAACCTCGGGCTCGTGCGTCGCAATCCAGAGCAGCTTCGGCGCGGTGAATCCGGGCATCGCCTTGTTGCCCGTCGTCGCGCGCAAGGCGGGCCAGCGTTGCTCCAGGATGCGGCACTCGGCGACGGACCGCCCGTCGTTCCAGAGGATGCAAGGCCGCAGCGGTCTTGCGCTCGCGTCGAGCAGCGTGGCGCCATGCATCTGGCCCGACAGTCCGATGCCTTCGACCACGGCCAACGCGCCGGCATGCGTCGCCTTCAAGGCATCCAGCGTGGCGAAGGTCGCCTCGACCCACTGCGCGGGATCCTGCTCGGAGTAGCCGGGCCGCGGCGAAGCGGTCGCGAGCGGCCGGCTTTCGCTGGCAATCACGCGCTGCGCGGAGTCGACGAGAACGGTCTTGACCGCCGAGGTGCCGAGATCGATGCCGAGATACATGGATGCGAACAATTGCCGACGCCGGATGGACGACGGCGGTCGGATGGCCCAATCAATCCAAGAAGCCTGATCGCGTCAAGGCAGGCTCTGCCATTCGTCGATCTCCAGGCCGAAAGAGCCGCAGAGCCGCCCCGCTTACCTGCGAGGTAATCGAATTCGGCGTCGCTGCGGCGCATCTTCCCTAGCACAGGAGATGACCATGATCGCGCTGCTGCTCTACCGGACCGTTGCAGACCACCTTGTTCCCTGGGCCATGGCGCTCGCCACCCGCATGCTGGCGCGCAGCCTCAACATGCCCGAGCCGCTGGTGCATTCGACCGGCGACTATGTGGTCGCACAGGTGCTCGCCTTCGAGCACGGCGTCGGAAGGAGCCTCTGCCCGTTCCGCATCGCCCGCCTGCTCAGCGCCTGGTGGCGCGGACTGCGCTGAATTCCACCCCAAGATTCCACCCCCAAGCCCAACCCAAGCAAGGAGACCTACGATGATTGACGCATCCACCTTCCTGCGTCGCGCCCTGCTCGCCGACGCGATCTTCAGCGGCGCGGCCGCCCTCGGCTTCACTTTCGGCGCAGGCGCCGTCGCAACGCTGTTCAACCTGCCCGAAGCGTTGCTGCGCGAGACCGGTCTGTTCCTGATCGCCTACACTGCGCTGGTCGGCTGGCTTGCCGCGCGCGCCGCGGTGCCGAAGCCGCTCGTCCTGCTCGTTGTGGTCGGCAACGCGGCCTGGACGGTCGGCAGCATCGCGCTGCTGCTCTCGGGCGCGGTCTCGCCGAACATCGCGGGCGAGCTCATGGTCGTGGCCCAGGCGATCGCCACCGGCGTCTTCGCCGAGCTGCAATATGTGGGATTGCGGAAGAGCGGGCGCGTCGTGGCGGCGTGAGGCCGCATCCGCTGCTGTCGTCGCCCGGTTTAGCCGGGCGACCCAGTATTCCAGAGACGCCTGAGGGATACGGAGAAGCCGCGGCGTACTGGATGCCCCGCTTTCGCGGGGCATGACACCGCGATGAACGGCTACGCCCGCGCGCTGCCGTTGGCCTTGCCGACGGCGTGGCCGTTGAGCTTCTTCTTTTTGACGGCCTTGGCGCCTGCCTTCTTGGCCTTGGCTTCCGTGCGCGCCTTCACCTTGGCGCGTTCGGCCCGCTCCTCGGCGCGCAGCTTCTTGCGCTTGGTCTCGCAGGAGGCGCATTTGCAGCCGATCGGCTTCAGATAGGCTTTGAAGTAGTCGGTGCCGTAATCGTAGTTGATCTCGTCGCCCGGCTCGATGTTCTTGATGGCACGGATGAAGACCTTGCGCTCGCGCGGGCGAACGTCGGACTCGGCGTTGGGCCGGCAGGAATGGTTGATGTAGCGGGCGAGGTTCTTGCGCACCGAGCCGTCGATGGTCCAGCGGCCGTTGAGCTCGAACAGATATTTGTTCTCGATCTCGTCGTGCGCAGGAATCCGCGAGTCCAGGATCGGTCCGAAATAACGGATGATCCGGGTCCCCTTCTTGATCGGTTTGGTGGCGAAGAGGCCGAGCCCGGTCTTGGAGCGGCCGACGCGATAAGGTTTGTTCGACGAAATGGCTGGCATGATCTGGAGAACGAGGACGCGAACAAGGCCGGACGGGCCCAAGCGAAGCCGCTCTTCTAGAACGATTCCGCGCCGCTGTCAGGTCTCAGGTAGGCCTGTTTGAACCTTGCCCACAATCAAGACGTCTGATGGTACGGAGTTCCCGATGCATCAAAGCCTCATGATGACCCGCATCACCACAACGTGCCTGGCCGTGTTGCTGATGTGCACCGTCCTTGGTGGCGCAAACGCCCAATCCGTGGGCAGCACGTACACTTCGACGGCGCCCAAGGACTGCCGCCAGCTCGGAAAGCCCAGCGAGCTCGACGGCAGCACGACGCGTATGTGTCCCGGCAAAGATGGCCTGATGGTGCTGATCGCCGAGGACGATCTTCGCGAGATCGTCTCGGTCGGGCGCAATCGCAAGGAAGCGGCCGAGGAGCCGGCGGCCAAGACCTGGTTCGCCCCGTTCAATTCATCCGAGACCACCGTCGAGTGGCACGCCGCCGGCCAAAAGCCGTTTGCGATCATCCAGCGCTGGCACATCGCCGACGGCAGCGATCCCGACAAGCAGGGACGGCCAAACACCAAGGCCATGCTGGTCGTGACACGGCTGCCGCCGGGCCCGGTCTGCCATGTCGCCTATGTCGATGCAATCGCCAACCCGAACGCCAATGAGCTCGCGCGTAAGGCCGCGGACGATTTCGCCCGCGGCTTCACCTGCGGCAAGGACGAGGTGAAGGTCATCGGCACGCGCGGCCGCGCCGTCGAGCTCGCGACGATGCGCTAGCTCTGGCTCGATCAAGCTCTCTTTTGGGTCGCACGTTTAAGGTCGTTCAGGACCTTCTCGATTTCATCAAGCGTTCCCCTCCGACTTGTATCGCCGCCAAAGCTATCCCTGAACCGGCCCAACTCGCTGACCGCGGCGTCCAAACTCGGAATGTAAGCCTTCGCATTCTTTCCCTGCATCGCGAGTAGAATGGCTACGAGGGCTTGATATTGTAGAAACGGCTTTTCCGAGCCAACGCGCTGCACCAGCCAGTCCAACATCTCGAAATCGTAACAGATCTGGAGCGTTGCAATGACCATGAGCCGCTTGCCTGGAGAGGCGACCCCAGCGAACTCGTGGCGAAGCGGAAAAAAGGCCTGACCGATTGTACGCATCTTGGAGACCACGACCTCCATAGCGCGCGTTCGGTCATTGCCAGGCGGCATCGACGCACGCACGTGCTCATAATCTGCAGCGAGGGATTCTGCTTGCGCCATGACCACGCCGCTACTTGCGTTTGCCGCCAATTTCTTGACCGTCATCGCTCGTTCGAGTTCTCCCTCCGACGGGCCCGAAAGCAGCTCGGCCTCCGATTTGTTCTGGGCTTCCTTCGCCGATTGCTCGATTTGCTTGTCTATCTTCCGGGATATTTCCGCCCCGAACACTTTGACGGTTTCCACATTACCGAGAAAGCTGGTTACCTGCTGACGGAAAAGGAGCGCGCAAAAGACAGCAGCAGCCGGCCAAGCGACCGCGTTGAGAAACTCGGTGACGCTTTTGAGCAGCTCGATCCCTGAGGGGCCTGCACCACGGGGCGCACCGCCGCTGCCGGCGGCCTTAATCAGCTCAGTAAGCTTGCTCAGTATTTCGGGAGAAATGTCTGACATGGGAAATCTACGGCTGATATGACAGAGAAAAGAACTCAGTATCAGCGAAACAATTGTCCACTTCAAGGTGTACAATTCAATAAAGTCTACCTGAGCCATGAGGCAGAGGTTACAGTCGTCCCGATCGATCAGACGGCCGGCAGTTTTCCCGGCACCGTCGACTTCAAGATCGCTTCCAGGAGTTGTTCTGCCGTCGTCCCCTCGGGCAGCCGCTCGAGGATGTCCGAGAGCCGCCCGTCGAGCAGCAGCGTGGTGAAGCCGTGCACCATCGACCAGGCGCGCGCGATCGCGGCGCCCTGGTCGAGCGTCAGCGCGTCGCCGCTGATCTGCTCCTGCCGCATCGCGCCGATGGCGTTGGCAAGTCCGGCGAAGGAGGCTTCGGCAGCCTCGTGCAGCGAGGGCCTGGAATAGTCGAGCCGCTCGGTGCGGAACATGATGCCGTACATGCCGGGATGGGCCTGCGCATAGGCGACATAGGCTTTCGGCCGCGCCAGCGCGCGCGCGAGCGGCGTGGTCGCGGTGTCGCAGGCTGACGCCATCGCCGCGTTGAACTGGCGGAAGCCGACGGCCGCGAGCTCGCTGAGAAGGCCGGTGAGATCGCCGAAATGATGGGTCGGCGCAGCATGCGATACACCCGCCTCGCGCGCCACCGCGCGCAACGTCAGGCCCGCAAGCCCGTCGCGCTCCAGCACCCGTTCGGCGGCCTGGAGCAGCGCCTCGCGCAGCGCGCCGTGATGATACGGCGCCTCCGTCTTCGCACTCGCCGCACGGCGCACCGGGCGCGATGCCGCGGTCGACGTCGTTCTTCTGGGGGCACGCGAGCTTCGCGCCGTTTCGCCTTTGGTGTCGGTCTTGGCCATTTGCAAGCTATATGACGCAATATTGACAGTGTAAAGATTTCACTTGACCAGAACTGCCGACGCGGCTAATTGATCTTTACGATGTAAAGATAAGGGGGGCACGCCGTGCAGCACGACGCCATCGCTGAGCGCCGCAACAATATCGCGCCGATTCCATTCGAGGCCGACGCGCCCTTCCTCAAGATCATCGGCGAATTGCCGCGCGAGCTGAACGGCACGCTCTATCGCAACGGCCCCAATCCGCAGTTCGATGCGCCCGGCGCGCACTGGTTCGTCGGCGACGGCATGCTGCACGCCTTCCACCTCGAGAATGGCCGCGCCAGCTACCGCAACCGCTGGGTCCGCACGCCGAAATGGCTCGCCGAGCACGACGCCGGCCGCGCGCTATTCGGCGGCTTCGGCCGCAAGCTGCCGGATGCCCCGAAAAACCTCACCGATGGCGGCGTCGCCAACACCAACATCATCTTCCATGCCGGCAAGCTGCTGGCGCTGGAAGAAGCGCATCTGCCGACCGAGATCGAGCCGGGCACGCTGGCCACGCGCGGCTATCACAATTATCGGGGCCGCATCGCCGGCAGCTTCACGGCGCATCCGAAGGTCGATCCCGTCACCGGCGAGATGCTGTTCTTCGGTTACAACGCCGCGGGACCGCTGACGCCTGCCCTCTCCTACGGATCGATCGATGCCGCCGGCAAGGCGACGCGGTTCGAACGTTTCGAGGCGCCCTATGCCAGCATGGTGCACGACTTCATCGTCACCGCGAACCATGTGCTGTTTCCGATCCTTCCCATCGCCGGCAGCATGGAGCGCGCGATGAGCGGACGGCCGCCCTATGCCTGGGAGCCGGACAAGGGCGCCTATGTCGGCGTGATGAAGCGCAACGGCACGGCCAAGGACATCGTCTGGTTCCGCGGTGAAGCCTGCTACGTCTTCCACGTCATGAACGCGTGGGAGGACAATGGCCGCATCATCGCCGACGTCATGCAGTTCGAGGAGGCGCCGCTGTTCCCGCATCCCGACGGCCGGCCGACCGATCCGGAGAAATCGCGCGCCCGCCATTGCCGCTGGACCTTCGATCTCTCGGGGAATACCGATCGCTTCCAGCAGACGTATCTGGACGACCTCACCGGCGAATTCCCGCGCATCGACGATCGCCGCGCCGGGCTGAAGAGCCGTCACGGCTGGTACGCCTGCGCCAATCCAAAACTACCGATGTTCGGCGCGCTGTCCGGCATCGTCCATGTCGACGGCAATGGCCGGCGGCTCGGCCATTATCTGCTGCCGGCCGGCGACACCATCTCCGAGCCGGTCTCGTCGAGCGATCGAGCGATGCAGCCGAAGGCGATGGCTGGCTGCTCGCCGTGGTGTGGCGCGCGCGGGAGAACCGCAGCGACCTCGCCGTGTTCAATGCCACCGACATCGAGGCCGGCCCCGCCGCATTGGTGCAGCTCGGCCACCGCGTGCCCGACGGCTTTCACGGCAATTGGGTGGGAGCGGCATAACCGTCATTCCGGGGTGCGACGAAGTCGCGAACCCGGAATCCATTTCACCGCGTGCTCTGCGGCTCGACGGATCCTCAAACACGCAATTGCGCATCGTAGCTCGACGCTTCGCGTGCCCCGGAATGACGGAAAGAGGAGTTTCCCATGCACATGCCCTCGATCACCGCCGACTGTCTCGCCGTCCTCGCCCTGGCCTGCGCCGCGCTCGCACTCCGGATGACCTGGCTGTGGCGGGGCAGCCATGGCACCTTCAACGGCGGCATCTTGCTCTCCGCCGGCTTCATGACCGGCTGCGCGCTGCCGCTCCTGCCCTGGGCGGAATTGGCCGCGGAGGCATCGGACCAAGTCGTTGCAGGCCTTCATCTTTTGGAGGTCGCCTACGTGATTTTGACACTGTAAAGATATTGCTTGACCCACGCGCGCCCCTGAAGCAGTAATCTTTCCATTGTAAAGATCGGCTCGACCGAGGCGGCCCATGACGATTTTCCTGATCCTCGCGCCCTACGGCGCCTACACCTTCCTGATGCTGGTGACGTCGGCCACGGTCAGCGTCTTCGCGGCCTCCGCGATCTGCCTCGCCACCGTGGCCATCGACGTGGCGCAGGGCCGCTCGGTGAAGATCCTGGCTGCGGGCTCGGCGATCGAGTTCGCCGCGATCGGCCTCTACCTCGCGCTGCTCGACCCCGCGCTCGGCACGCTCGGCGTCAAGCTGTCGGTCGATGTCGGGATCTTCGTCATCTCGCTCGGCTCGATGCTGGTCCGCCGACCCTTCACCCTGCAATATGCGATCGAATCGGTCCCGGCCGAGACCGCGGCGATGCCCGGCTTTCTCTATGCCAATTACGTCATCACCGGCGCTTGGACCGCGGCGGCGCTACTGATGGCGGCCGCCAATCTCGTGCTGCTCTACGTCCCCGGCCTGCCGCTCTGGTCGAGCCTTGCGGTCGCCTTCGCCGCCCGCAACAGCGCGATCTACTTCACAAAATGGTATCCCGAGTATCGCCAGATCAAGTACGGTACGCCGGCCGCCGCGCTGCCCAACGCCCGCTGAACAGGATCGACGATGAAGGACGTATTCGCCCGCCTCGCCTCCGACTTCCTCTCCGCCATCGTCTTCCTTGTCGTCTACCTCATCACCGACAACGTCGTCCTGGCAACGTCGGTGGCGATTGCCGGTGCGATCGCGCAGGTGATCTACGCCCGCGTCAAGGGGCAGCAGCTCAACTACATGACCTATGCAAGCCTCGCGCTCGTCGTCGTGCTGGGCACGGTCACGCTACTGACCAATGATCCCCGCTTCATGCTGGCAAAGCCCTCGATCGCGCATTTCGCGATCGGCGCCATCATGCTCAAGCGCGGCTGGATGCTGCGCTACATGCCGCCGATCGTCGCTGAGACCGTTCCGGAATATGTCACCGCTGCGGGCTATGCCTGGGCGGCGCTGATGTTCGTGATCGGCGCCGGCATGATCGCGGTCGCCGCTACGGGCGATCTGAAGCTGTGGGCGTTCTACATCACGGTGGTCGCGGGCGGCGCCAAGATCCTCGCCTTTGCCGTGCGGTATGTCGTGCTCCGGCTCATCGTCACCAGCCGCCGGCGCGCCGCGGCCCGCGCCTAAATGCCTCCAATGCAGCGTTAGGCAGGCGCGCCGAGTTGGGTTATAGGCTCGCTCAGGACTGGCCGCGGATCGTCGCGGCCCGCCGGGATTTGTTCGGGAGACGGGAATGGCCGTAGACGGCAACTGGAATCTGACCATGACGACGCCGATGGGCGAGCGCAACTCGACGCTCAGCCTGAAGGCCGCGGGCGGCACGCTCACGGGCGCGCAGGTTGCGGAAGGTAACTCCGCCGAGATCTTCGACGGCAGCGTCTCTGGCGACAACGTCTCCTGGAAAGTCTCGATCGACAAACCGATGCCGCTCACGCTCGAATTCAGCGGTACCGTCTCCGGCGACAGCATCAGCGGCGAGATGGGCATCGGCCCGATGGGCAGCTTCCCGTTCACGGGCGCGCGGGCGTAAGGCCACGCAGCCATGCGCGTGCTCCGTTTCATCGCGGCGGCGATGCTGTGCGTCGTCACACAAGCAGCGCGCGCGGATGACACCGAACCGGCGTGGCGCGCAAGCGCGCTCGCCATGGTGCCGGCGGGCTTTGTGGCCGGCACCGCCTATCGCACCGATGGCTCGACCGGTTACCTCGCCGTTTATCCGGCGACATCGAACGATCCGAAGACGCCCGCAAGCGTGTTCGCCGCACGCCAGGCGCTCGTGGTCACACTGACGCCGGATGCGACGCGCGCCGTCTCAGCCGAGCTGAAGCCGCGCACCGGGCCGGACCCGGACAACGACGACACCGATTTCGCAAAACTGCACGCCGATCTCGCCGCCAAGCGTTCGTCGCTGCTCGACGGCACCGAGCCCTGCGATCTCGGCGCCTGGTCGATCGACAAGGACCCGAGCGGTCTCAACGTGCGCGCCGAGCCGTCAGTGAAGGCGCGCGTGCTCGGCACGCTGCCGCCGCCCTACCGGCTCAAGCTCGGTGGCAGCGAGAACACGCCGGACGGCGGCTGGCTGACCGAATTCCGCATCATCGGATTCAAGGACGGCTGGTTTCTGATCGAAGGCGCCAAGCCGCCGGGCAAGGACTACGAGGACGACAAGAGATATCCGCGCAGCGCGCCAAAGCCCTATGCCGGGCGCGGCTGGGTAGCCTCCAACAAGGTCGGCGCCGCCTATGCCAACGGCGCCACGCGCATGGGCGGACTGTTCCAGGCGCCCTTCGTCGATGCCAAATGGATGCCCGCCCAGCGCGAGCTCGGCGGCGCGATCGATACCGACGGCGGCCCCAAGCGCCTGCTCGCTTGCAGCGGTCTCTGGGGCCTCGTCGAGAGCCACGACGGCGTCCGCGGCTGGTGGCGCTCGCTGTGCTCCAACCAGGTCACGAATTGCAGTTGAACTCTTCCCCCTCGCTCCGCTTGCGGGGACGCGACGAGCTTCGCTCGCGCTGAGAGGGTTGGAGTAAGGGGGAGTCTCCGCGAGGACGGTGACAGTTGGACTCGTGGAGAGTCCCCCTCACCCGGACTTTGCGCGACGCGCAAAGTCCGACCTCTCCCCGCAAGCGGGGAGAGGTGAAGAGCTAGCCCAGATTCAACTCCTTGAAGAAGTCGTTCCCCTTGTCATCGATGATGATGAACGCCGGGAAATCCACGACTTCGATGCGCCAGATCGCTTCCATGCCGAGCTCGGGATATTCGAGCACCTCGACCTTCTTGATGCAATGCTCGGCGAGGTTCGCCGCGGCGCCGCCGATCGAGCCGAGATAGAAGCCGCCATATTTCTTGCAGGCCTCGCGCACGGCCGGCGCGCGGTTGCCCTTGGCCACCATCACCATGGAGCCGCCCGCGGCCTGGAACTGGTCCACGAAGGAATCCATGCGGCCCGCGGTGGTCGGACCGAACGCTCCGGAGGCGTAGCCCTCGGGCGTCTTGGCGGGACCGGCATAGTAGACCGGATGGTTCTTGAAATAGTCCGGCAGCGGCTCGCCCTTCTCCAGCCGCTCGCGCAGCTTGGCATGGGCGGAATCGCGCGCCACGATCATGGTGCCGGTCATCGAGACCCGCGTCTTGATCGGGTATTTCGAGAACGTCGCCAGGATGTCCTTCATCGGCTGGTTGAGGTCGATCTTGACGACCTCGCCGCCGAGCGCCTCTTCGACCTGCGGCAGATATTGCGCCGGGTTGTGCTCGAGCTCCTCGAGATAGACGCCGTCCCTGGTGATCTTGCCGAGCACCTGGCGATCGGCCGAGCAGGACACGCCGAGCCCGATCGGGAGCGAGGCGCCATGGCGCGGCATGCGGATCACGCGGACGTCGTGGCAGAAATACTTGCCTCCGAACTGAGCGCCGACGCCGAGCGACTGCGTCATCTTGTGGATCTCTTTCTCCATCTCGACGTCGCGGAAGGCGTTGCCGTCGGGCGAGCCGTGGGTCGGCAGCGCGTCGAGATAGCGGGCCGATGCCAGCTTCACGGTCTTCATGCACAGCTCGGCCGAGGTGCCGCCGATCACGATGGCGAGGTGATAGGGCGGGCACGCCGCAGTGCCGAGCGTGAGGATCTTTTCCTTCAGGAACGCGAGCAGGCGGTCCTTGGTCAGGACGGAAGGCGTCGCCTGGAACAGGAAGCTCTTGTTGGCGCTGCCGCCGCCCTTCGCCATGAACATGAACTTGTAGGCGTCGTCGCCCTCGGCGTAGATCTCGCACTGCGCCGGCATGTTGTTGGCGGTGTTCTTCTCCTCGTACATCGAGAGCGGCGCGACCTGCGAGTAGCGCAGATTGCGGCGCAGGTACGCATCGCGCGCGCCTTCCGACAGCGCGGCCTCGTCGTCACCGTCGGTGATGACGTTGCAGCCCTTCTTGCCCATGATGATCGCGGTGCCGGTGTCCTGGCACATCGGCAGCACGCCGCCGGCCGCGATGTTGGCGTTCTTCAAGAAGTCGAGCGCGACGAACTTGTCGTTCGGGCTCGCCTCGCCGTCCTCCAGGATCGCGCGGAGCTGCTTCAAATGGCCGGGGCGCAGGTAATGGTTGATGTCGCCGAAAGCCGCCTCCGACAGCGCCCGCAGCGCCTCGCGCGACACCACCAGCATGTCCTTGCCCAGGACCTTCTCGACCCGGATACCCTCGGACGAAATCTTCTTGTAGGGCGTCTCGTCCTTGCCCAACGGGAACAGCGGGGTGTGCTTGTAGGGCGGAACGGGCTTTGCGGGGTCGGGGAAGGCGGTGGGAGCGTTCATGGAGCGAATCTCGGGGTTTTGGAGCCCTCGCGCGGGCCCCTGGCATAGAAGCGTTCTAAGCTTTTTTGCCGTAAAGGGAAGGCGTTCCGGCGCGGTCGGGGCATCCCGATTCGACGTCATGACGGTCCTTTTTCGGTCACCGTCGGCCGGACGCAGGTGGCGATGATCGTGCCCGGCAGGCCTTGCGTCCACCCCTTGCGCTCGGCGCGCGACGAAGGTTGAATGCGCGCCCAAAGGGGCTTTTTATCATGATTTTCAAACTGAACGTCCGCGGCGCGATCCTGGTCGCCGCCGCCATCACCGGCCTTGTGACCCTCGCCTCGCCTGCCCGCGCGGACCAGTGCGATGACATCGCAAAGCAGCTTGCGAGCGGCATCGACAGGCTGAAGGTCAACTTCAAGGCCGCCAACATCATCTACCTCACCCACCCGGCGGCGAAGGAGCTCTCGCTCGGCTGCCGCGCGCAGGGGCAAAACTATTCCAACGAGCTCTATGCCAAGGGCGACCGCAAGCCGACGCCGCAGTTCTATGACCTCGTCGCGTCCGCGGCCGCGATCATCTTCACGGTGCCGAAGGACGACACCGCGAAAGGCGCGACGCGCTGCCTGAAGCGCATGGGCCTGCTCCGCGGCGACAAGGTGTCGATGCGCTTCAAGCGCCTCAACATGGATTGCTCGCGCACCAAGACGGAAGCCTCGATCGCGATCACGCGTCCGAAGGACGAGTAGGCCGGCGCGTCTGCCGCAGGCCTCGCGCTTTCCGCAGGCGCGACTCGCGTGTGTCGTAACGTCGCCCGCTGCATACTCCGTCATTGCGAGTCCCTCCGCGGAGACAGACTGGATTGCTTCGCTGCGCTCGCAATGACGGATGAGAGAGTTGGCGCCCGTTGAAATTGCACAATGACAGGCGCGAAGACGCCTCCCACCGCACCAGATCCCTCGCATTTTAACGATTGGCTTGAGGGAAATTTCGCTCCTCGCAGGACAGACTCAATTGTTTCCATGTGTGAGGATTTGTGGATGAGCGTTTCTACCGTTGCGCCGCCGCCGATCGCGATCGTGGTCCCGAGCTACGACACGACCAAGCAGCAGGACGATCAGGCCAAGACCAAGGACACCGACCCGACCTACAAGCCGCAGCCGCCCGTGCCGCTGCCGCCGGGTCAGGGCACGCGGATCGATCAGCTCGCCTGATCCGGCCTGCCGAAGTTGAAGCGCCCGATCCGGTCGATCGGGCTTTTCGCGTGTCCGGCCGCATCTTTGCCGGATAGCCGGGTCAATATGGCGCGGGATTGCCCCGGGACCTGCGCATGATCGCACGGCTCTTGTTGCAGAACACGGTCTTCGTCGTCGCGACGGGCGCGCTGCTGTTCGCGTCCGCCGGCACGCTGCAGTGGCCCGGCGCCTGGGTGATGCTGATCGCCTCCGCGCTACTCGGCCCGCTCTGCGGCTGGTGGCTCTACCGGCTTGATCCGGCGCTGCTCGCCGAGCGTCTCCGTCCGGTCATCCAGAAAGACCAGCCGCCCGCCGACAAGGCGTTCATCGCCGTGTTCGTGCTCGCGATACTGGCCTGGCTGGTCGCGATGGGCCTCGACCGGCGCCAGCTTGCCTCCGGCATGCCGCTCGCTTTGCAGGTCCTCGGCCTCGTGCTGTTCCTCGCCTCGACGCTGTTCACGATGTGGGTGTTCCGCGAAAACTCGTTCGCCGCGCCGGTGGTGAAGCTGCAAGCCGAACGCGCGCAGCACGTGATCTCGACGGGGCCCTACGCGCATGTGCGCCATCCCATGTACAGCGGCATGATCCTGTTCTTCGCCGGCGTCCCGCTGCTGCTGGGCTCGTGGTGGGGTCTTGCGATGGAGCCGCTCTTCCTCGCGCTGCTAGCAGTCCGAATCCGCATCGAGGAGCGCACGCTGCGCGCGGGCCTGCCGGGCTATGCCGACTATGCGATGCGGGTGCGCTACCGTCTGCTACCCGGCGTGTGGTGAGCGCGCATCTCTGTCCCGTGCAACTCCAGGGAAAAGCGCCTGCCCTCCTCCGATCGACTGACGTCGCCGCAACCGAAGCCCGCTAGAGGGAGCCCGCACCCACGTGAACGGGAGACGCGACGATGTTCTGCAAGCCCCCCTGCCCTGACGAGCATGACCTCGCTCCCGCCCCTCATGATTCAAACGATCGATCTGGTCCGGAGCGTTCACAGATGCTCGGGAGCCACGACGCGTTCGGGCGATTGATCGCGCCCGAAACGGCCGGTCCGGAACGGGGGCTGCCGCCAGCCTCCCTCCGGACCGGCTAACTATCGAGCTCCTTGTAGCGCCGGAAGATGCCCTGCTCGTTGAAGGCAATGCGACGCTCGCTCGCAAGGTAGGCCTTGATGTTCGGTCGCGCGGCGACGCGGTCGTGCAGGCCGACGAGGCCCGGGATGTCTGCCTCGAACGCCTTCATGCGCCTGGGGAAGGCATAGCGCAGCCCGGCGACGATCTGGAACAGCGAGAGGTCGACATAGGTCAGCCGGCGGCCGGTGACGTAAGTGCCGCCATTGCCGGCGAGCAGCTGTTCGAAATAGCCGAGATATTTCGGCACGCGCTCGCTCCAGAACTCGGCCGTGCGCTTCTTCGCCGCGGGCCGCGCGTCCTCGTAATAGAGCGAGGGCCCAAGTGGATGATGGGTGTCGTGAACCTCCAGCACGAGATCGGCGATGGTGAGCTGGAGCTGGTGCACCCAGAGTTTGCCTGCTTCCGTCTTCGGCGCAAGGGCGTGGCGGGCGCCCAGATAGAGCAGGATGTTGGCGGTCTGGCCGATGACGAGCTTGCCGGCCTTGAGGAATGGCGGCGCGAAGGGCGGTGTGCCCTCATGCGCGTCCATCATCTTCATCATCGCAGCTGTTCCGCGCGGGCCGCGCGCAACGTCGACGTAGGCCGCACCCGCCTCCTCCAGCGCCAGCCGCACATATTCGCCGCGGCCCTGAATCTCGGGCCAGTAGTAAAGCTCGTACTTCATGGAAACAGTCCGTGATTGCATTGCGGCAAGTGTAGCACGCAACCACGAACTCGATGACGGTGGACGGTGTTCCGCGCCTCAATTCGCCGCGAAGCAATACAGCAGCCCGTCGCCACCCGTGCTCTTCAAATCGGCCTGCGAGCAGCCGCCATCGGGACCGCGCGAGGGGTGCGAGCTGTTCCACGATTTCGACGGCTCGTCGTCACGCAGGCCCCGCCGGTCGGCATGGCCGACCACCGCAGTACCTTGCGTGCTGGACGACCAGTTCTTGCAGGTCTTGTCGTCGCCGGCGGCAAATGCGGTGCCGTCGGGTTGCGTCCCCGTGAGAATGTCGTGGCGGTTCGGCGTATCGCCGACTCCGTTGGAGACCTCACCCTTCTCGCTGAGCGCCGTCTGCTTGGTCAGGTTGTTGGCGGGGCCATGAAGCTCGGCAACATCCTTGGCGATGACCGCGCCCTTCGCATTCTGCCACGGCCCCTTGCCGATGCGGTCGCGCGCGTTGACGGCCGGCTTGCCGTCGGCGGCCTGGGTCGAGAGATAGGCGCGCCAGGTTTTGGCGCCGGCGCCGACGGCCTGAGCGAGCTTCTGGCAGTGCGCATCGGCCCCTTCCAGGCCGCCGAGATCGGCACCCTTGCCCGGCCCGCTCGAGGTCACGAAGAAGGTCATATCGGCTGACTGCGCCAGCACCGATGGACTTGCGAAGACCGCGAGCGCAGCGCCTGCTGGTACGATGACCCTGGCAATAAAGTTCATCCTATCCTCCCGTTTGGTCCTGCGATTGCTCTTGGCTGGCCCGTCTTTGACCCTCTGACACGAACCCGTCACGACGGACATTATTCCGGCCGCCCACCGCGCGTCACCTCGAGCGGAGGCGCGGGACCGGCCGCCCCCGAAGGCCGTGTCGATTAATTGCTTCCCGGGACCGTAGCGCCGGGTGAGCATGCCAGCACGGGCCGATCCTCAAGCGATCGCCCACGGGAGGACGCGGGAGTCCGTTGCGGAGCCGTTCAGGGCGGCATCCGCGATCATATCGGGGCTGCCGCCGGGCGCGGCGCGAGGGGAGATCGTCATGCACTGGAACACCGTCCGCCCAATTGCGGCAATTGCCGGCTATGCCGCGCTTTGCTGCGTTGCCATCGGTCCGGGCTGCGCCTCGGCCGCGGAATTGCTCAAAGCCCGGCTGGCGCAGAACCTCGGACCGATCTCCGGCCTTGCGATCGTCGCCAAATCGAAGGGGATTTTCGAAAAGAACGGACTGGACATCACGGTCTCGAACTTCACGTCCGGCAAGCAGTGCCTGGACACCGTGATCGGGGGCGGCGCCGACATCGCGACGACGGCGGAGGCGCCGGTCACCGCTTCGGCGATGGCAAACCAACCCATCGCCTTCGTCGCCGGCATGGAATATTCCGACCTCAAGACGGTCGTCGCGGCCAAGGCCGGCGTCAAGACCAAGGCAGAGCTTCGCGGCAAGCGAATCGGATTCACGGCCGGCACAGGCAGCGAGGTCTACACGGCGACGTTGCTGAAGTCGGCGGGATTGACGCCCAAGGATGTCACCCTCGTCAACCTGCGGCCGCAGGAAATGCTGCCGGCACTGGCAGCCGGAAGCATCGACGCGATCGACACTTGGGAACCCCACATCGCCAACGCGAAGAAGGCCCTGGGCGAAGCCGTCGCTGAGCTCGATACAACGGGCACCTACTCCGAGACGTTCAACATCGTCGTCATGAGGACCTATCTGGATGCCAACCCTGCGGTGGTCGAGAAGTTCATCGCCGCACTGATCGATGCCGAGGTCTGGATGAAGGCACATCAGGACGAAGCGATCACGGTGGTGGCGGACGCGGTCGGCATGAAGCGGGACGACCTCGCTCCCATCTGGGCCGACTATGTCTACCGGGTGCGTCTCGACGATCGGCTGATCGAGATTCTCAAGACTCACTCCGCATGGCGCCTCGAGAGCGGCAACCATCCTCCGGGAGCGGCGATGCCCGACTTCAGCAAGGTCGTCGTCGCCGAGCCACTGAAGAAGGTCGACTCCGCACGCGTCACCCTCTCGTGGAAATAGGCACCCGCACAGCCATGCAGGACGGCACTTCAGCACGACAGGAGATTGCTCTCCGGACCGACGGTCGCGGTCGGCGGCCGGATTCAGCCCGTCTTCGCCGCCTCAACATTCTGATCGGGGCGCTTTCGCTTCCCTTGTTCGTCGGCCTTTGGGAACTGGTCTCTCGTTCCGGGGCCGTCAACATGGTGCTGTTTCCGCCGCCGACGGTGGTTGCTGCGGCGGTCCTCGAGTGGATACGAAGCGGACAGTTCCTTGGCGATCTGCTGGCCAGCCTCTTTCGCGTCACCACGGGGTTCATCGTGGGCGGCGCGCTCGGCATCCTGCTCGGCATCCTCACCGGCCAATTCCCTGTCATCTCGAGCTTGCTGTCCCCGCTATTCCATATCCTCCGGCCAATTCCGCCGATTGCCTTCGTGCCGATCGTCATCCTCTGGTTCGGCCTGTCGGAGGCGGGAAAACTGTTCCTCGTCGTATGGGGCGTGTTCTTCACGGTTTGGCTTTCGACCCACATCGGCGTGCAGAAGGTCGACCGCGGCCTCATTCGGGCGGCGTTGATGCTCGGCACGCCACGGCGGCAGATGCTCCAGGAGATCGTGCTGCTGGGCGCGCTTCCCTACATCGTGGTCGGATTGCGCACCGCCGTCAGCATCTCCTTCTACACGCTTGTCGCGGCCGAACTTGCCGGCGCTTTCGCCGGCATTGTCTACAGGATCGAGATTGCGCAGCAGAATTTGCAAACGGGCCAGGTCATGGGCGGGCTCGCAGCGCTTCGTTCATGGCCGACCGGCTGTTTTCGGCGCTTGCAGAACGTACCGTCTGGTGGCGCTGATGTCGGGACCTCGATCGATCATGAAACTGGCTCTGGCAAGCTCGCCCGCCTCCGTCGAATCGGCACGGAAACAACCGGCCATTCAAGTCTCAAACCTGAGCATCGTTTTTGACACCAATCGCGGTCAGACCATCGCGGTGGATCGCGTTTCCTTTGACGTGGCGCCTGGCGAGTTCGTTTGCATCGTCGGGCCCTCCGGCTGCGGCAAGTCGACGGTGCTCAATACGATCGCCGGACTGGAAGTGCCGTTTGAAGGCGACATCCTGGTCGAGGGCTCGCGTGTCTACAGCCCGCGCCCCGATGTCGGCATGGTGTTCCAGCAGCCGCATCTTTTCCCCTGGAAGTCTGTCCGCAGGAACATCGCCCACGGCCCCAGGATGCTTGGGAAGTCCAGGACGGAAGCGAATGCCATCGCCGACGATCTGATCGCGATGATCGGTCTCAAGCGTTTCGCCGACGCCTATCCGAACACGCTGTCCGGCGGCATGCAACAGCGCGTGGCGATCGCGCGAGCGTTGGCCAATCAGCCCCGCGTGTTGCTGATGGACGAGCCCTTCGGAGCCCTCGACGCCCAGACCCGGGCGGTGATGCAAGACAATCTGCTGGAGCTGCGCGACCGGATCAAGGCGACGATCGTGTTCGTCACCCATGACATCGATGAAGCCATCGTGCTGGCCGACCGCGTTCTCATCATGAGCGCGGGACCCGGCCGCATCCTGCGCGAAGTCGCGGTCAAGCTGCCGCGCCCGCGGTCGAGTGCCGTCATGGTCGAGCCAACCTATCTTTCCCTCAAGAAGGATTGTCTCGACGTCATCCGCGCAGAAGGGCTGCGGGCGTTCAATCAGTCGGACGCGAGCTGATCGCCCAGAACTCGGAAATCGAGCAGCAGCCGGCAGCGCGCTGGCATGGTTCTTGAATAATCGATGCCGGGTCTCACAGTGGAGCCGGCGATGCACAGGGCGAATAGCGCGATAGCGGCAGGCGTGATGCTGGCCGAGTCGGACAATCTCGTCAGGCCGCTGCCCGGCTTGCTGGACGGTCTCAGCCGGGCCGATTGCAATCGGCTGCGTGCGATCGGACGCGAGAAGGCCCTGGAAGCCGGCCAACTCGTTTGGTCTCAGGGCGACACACAGGCCGGGATCTACCTGATCAGCGAGGGACGCATCCGCAGCTACTATGCGGCGCCGTCGGGGCGCGAGGTCACGCTCGCCTACTGGTTTCCCGGCAACTTCGTCGGCGGCCCCGATATATTCGGAACGGGCCCGCACATGTGGACATCGGTTGCGGCCGAACGCAGCCGGTTGACGTTCATGCCCGGACCGGCGCTGCGGCGGCTTGCGCTCGAATCGCCGACGATCGCCGTCGCCTTGCTGGATGCCCTGGCATTCAAGGCGCGATGCTATTCGGCGATGGCCCAGATGCTCGGGACGCGCTCGGTGACCGAGCGGCTGCACAGCCTGTTGATCTTCCTGTCGCACGTCTACGGCGTGAAGCGCGGCGGCGAGATCGTCGTCGGGATGCCGTTTACCCACGGCGATCTCGCCAATCTCATCGGCTCCACCCGCCAATGGGTAACAGTACAACTCGCGCGGCTCCAGGAGGAAGGCGTGATCAGGTACGACAGATCCGTGATTTCGATCCTGGCTCTTTCGACGCTCGGGCAAGGGATGGAATAATATCCGCCCTTCAGCCGCCAGACTTCAATTCGAAAGCCGCTCGGCCTGCACTGGCCTCGAACCGCCGCGCCAGTCCGATCAGCGCGCGATCATGCCAGGCCGGCGCCAGCAGGGTCACGCCCATGGGCATGCCGTTCGGCAATGTCGCGTTCGGAACCGCCACGCCGCAGAGATCGAGCAGATTGGCGAAGTACGAGTAGTAGCCGAGGCGATTGTTGAGCGTGATCGGATCGCGATCCATCTCCTCCAGCGTGAACGGCCGCGGTGCGGTCGGGACCACCAGCGCATCGATACCCGCAAAGATCGCCTCGGCGTCGCGGCGAAGTCGGTGCAACCGGTGAATGGCACCAAACGTGTCGATCGCTGAATAGCCGGCGGCTGAGCCCAGCACGGTCCTCGTGACGTCAAGCAGGGAGCCGGAATCGATGTCCATCAGCGAAGCGATGGCCGAGTGCCGCTCCGCGACCCAGGGCCCGCTGAACATCAACTCCCCGGCCTGGCGGAACGGGGCGAAGTCCACCTCGATCGCCGTTCCTCCGATCTGCGTGAAACGCTCGCAGGCGCGCTCATAGAGCTCGCCGCATTCCGGCATGCCGAAGCATTCGAGATCGGCGGACGCGATGCGGCCGAACCGGAACGATGGCACCGTCCCTGTGGCGAAGGAAAAGGCCCTGGGCACGCGGCTGTAGGGATCTTCGAAATCGAACCCCTCGATAATTTCGATGATCGCCTCGCCGTCGCTGACGGTATTGCAGAACACCGAGACGCAATCGATCGTCGGACAATTCGGCACCAGCCCGCGTGATGACACCAGCCCAACGGTCGGCTTGATTCCGACGATGTTGTTGAAGCCGGCAGGTATGCGGCCGGATCCGCCGGTATCGGTGCCGAGCGCGAACGCGACGTGCCCGGCCGCCACGGCGACCGCGGACCCGGAACTGGAGCCGCCCGAAACATAGCGCGCGTCGGCAACCGACGCGCAGGGGCCATAGGGCGAACGCGCGCCGGACAGGCCTGTGGCGAACTGGTCGAGATTGGTCTTTCCGAGACAAATTGCGCCGGCCGCGGTGAGGCGTTCGACGCTGTGAGCGGAATGCCAGGGCGTGTAGCTGAACGCCGGGCATGCGGCGGTGGTCGGCATTCCCTCGACGTCGATATTGTCCTTCACACCGAAGGGAATGCCGAGCAGCGGAAGATTTTCGCCCGTCCGCGCGCGCGCCACCAGCTTGCGGCATTCTTCCAGTGCCTCCTTCCGCGGGCGGAGATAGATCCAGCAATTGCGGTCGCGCTCGGCCTCGATCCGGTCATACGCCGTTTCGATCGCCTCCAGCGCCGATGACGAATTCCTGGCGATGGTTTCGTGATTTGTCCTGGAGCGCGCGACAGACTGACTCACCGAATATCTCCTTCGCTGACCGGCAGGCGCGAAATTGCGGGAGCTGCGCGCGGGCAACAAGCAATTAAGTGCTTCGCCCAAATGGTCGGCCGGATCGGGGATATATGCGGCTCAAAGAAAAAGGCGCCGTACCGAAGCACGACGCCCTGATTGTTCAATTCGCTCGCGATCAGTTGGTCTGCTGGATCGCCGACAATTCCCAGGTGCCGCCCGGGCGTCGGGCGAAGGTCCAGACTTCGGTGACCTCACCCGGCTGCTCGCTGCCGGCAACCACAGCGCCGGTGTTGCGGTCGAGCGTCTTGTCGGTGAGCGCGAAGCGCAGCGCCACCGTGGCGTAGTCGGTCTCGCCCTCGCGCCAGGCTTCCGCGAGGTCGCCCTGCAACAGCTTCACGTTCGTGACCTTGTTGACGACGTTGCGCGCGCGGTTCTGGCCGAGGTCCTGCTCGAAATAGGAGACCATTTCCGGCGTCGCGAGCGTGTGCAGCTTGGCCACGTCCTCGTTCGACCATGCGGTCTGGACATCGCCGAGCAGGCGCTCGAACGCCTCATAGTCGACCGGCTTGATCTCGAGCGGCGCGTTGTTGGCGCCGAAACCGAAGCCGCCGAGACCGCCACCGAGGCCGCTGCGATAGCTCGTCTGCGGTCCCGGACCGCTACCTGCATCAGCGTTGGCATAGGCCGCCTGCGGCGTGTGGCGGCGCTGCCACCACGACATCGCCAGCCGCACCACCAACACCACGAGCACGATCTGGATGATCAGGCCCAGGATCGACGACAGGCCGCCGAGGCCGCCGAACAGGCCGCCGCCGAACAGCATGCCCAAGAGGCCTGCGCCGAGGAAGCCGGCCGCAAGGCCGCCCAGGAAACCGCCGCCGCGGCCGAACAGGCCGCCGCGCGCGGGCGCGGTCGCGGCCGAATTCATGCCTGCGCCCGGCTGGGTGTAGGTGCGGTTGAACTGCGAGGTCGAGCCCGGCGCGGTCGTGGTTGACGGCGGCGCCGAATAGGTCCGCGAGCCGCGCGAACCCGACGACATGCCGCCACCGACGCGCGCGTCGGCGGACGAGATCGCCAGCGCTGTCGGCAGCGCAAGCGCCAGCACGACGGCGATCGTCTTGAAGAGACTGCGGGAGCGTTGCGAGAAATTCATGTTCGTTTCCCAAATCCCCGGCATGGGGACGTGCCCCTAAGATGGGCAGCCGGAGCGAAAAGTGAAGCCGGTTTCGGAACTTGTAGCTGCGGCCCTCAGTCGCGGGGATGTGGCAAAAGCCCATATTTGGCGGGGGTTTGGCCGGGCCGCGCGCGAAGGGCCATGGTCGCCCGTTACCGGCGGCCTTTAGGGCTAAAATTCCGCTTTTTCCTCGTCATTGAGCCCTTGCGACAAGGCAATCCAGTCTGGTTCCGCGGAGACAGTCTGGATTGCTTCGCCACGTTCGCAATGACGGTGTTGGGACAATTGCGCGCGGTCTCCTCGATGTCGTCCTGGCGAACGCCAGGACCCATTATCCCAAGAAGCGGTTTGGCGAAGACTGGTCGTTCCGGATTGGCCCCGCGCGCAATCGATGGATCACGCGGTATGGGTCCTGACGTTCGCCAGGACGACGGCGGAGATTGCCGCGCGGTGTGTGCATCCCACGCGCAACGCTCACCCCTGCTTCGTCATCGTCTCCTTCACCGCCGCCACGAGTTGGCTGAGCGTGAACGGCTTTGGCAGGAAGTCGAACTGCTGGCCCTCGGGCAAGCTCTTCTCGAACGCGTCCTCGGCGTAGCCGGAGACGAAGATGAACTTGATATCAGGGTTCTTCTCGCGCATCGCCTTCAGCAGCGTCGGGCCGTCCATCTCCGGCATCACCACGTCGGAGACGACGAGATCGATCGCACCGCTCTGCTCCTCCAGCATCTCCATGGCCTCGACGCCGTTCTCGGCCTCGACCACGGTGTAGCCGCGCGAGCGCAGGCCGCGTGCGTTGAGGGCGCGCAGGCCTTCTTCATCCTCGACGAGAAGGATCGTGCCTTGTCCGGTCAGATCGGTGCGCGGCTTCGCTTCGGCCGTGGCGGGAACGGCTTCCTTCGCGGCGCCATTGGCCGTGCTGACCACTGCCGCGGGCTGCTCGACCTGCACTTCCGGCTCGGCATGGTGGCGCGGCAGGAAGATGTGGAACGAGGTACCCTGCCCCGGCTCGGAGTCGACATAGATGAAGCCGCCGGTCTGCTTGACGATGCCGTAGACGGTGGAGAGGCCGAGGCCGGTGCCCTTGCCGACTTCCTTGGTCGAGAAGAACGGCTCGAAGATCTTGTCGCGGATGTCGGCGGGGATGCCGGTGCCGGTGTCGGCGACCTCGATCCGCACATAGTCCGCCGCCGGCATGCCCTTGTAGGCGAGCTTGCCCGCATCCTCGGTGGCGACGTTGGCGGTGCGGATGATCAGCTTGCCGCCGTCGGGCATGGCGTCGCGGGCGTTCACCGCGAGATTGACGATCACCTGCTCGAACTGGGAGACGTCGACCTTCATCGGCCAGAGGTCGCGGCCGTGGATCAGATCGAGCTTGACCTTCTCGCCGATCAGCCGGCGCAGCAGCATGGTGAGGTCGGAAAGCGCATCGCCGAGATCCAGCACCTGCGGGCGCAGCGTCTGCCGCCGCGAGAACGCGAGCAACTGCCGCACCAGTGTCGCGGCGCGCGTCGCGTTCTGCTTGATCTGCATGATGTCCTGGAACGACGGATCGGTCGGCTTGTGCGCGTTCAGCAGGAAGTCGTTCGCCATCATGATGGCGGACAGCACGTTGTTGAAGTCGTGGGCGATGCCGCCGGCGAGCTGGCCGACCGTCTCCATCTTCTGCGACTGGTTGATCTGGTTCTCCAGCGCGCGCCGCTCGGTGGTCTCGAGCATGTGCACGATGGCGGCTTCAGCGTCGTTCTCGGCAGCGTCGACCGGCGTGACGAAGAACTGGCCCCAGCGCTCCTTGGTTCCTTCCAGCGCCACCTCGACCGGCGCGATGTCGGCCTTGCCTTCGGCGGCCTGGTTGATGGCCGTGATCACCAGGTGGCGGTCACGTGAATTGATGGCGCGGAAGATCGACTTGCTGGCGCTGTCGAGGCCGAGGCCCTGCGCGAGCTTGGCGTAGCGCGCGTTCGCGCGCACGACGTTGCCGCCGCGGTCGACGGTGGCGATCGCCATCGGCGTGTGGTCGAAGAAGCGCATGAAACGCACTTCGGCGGCGCGGTCCGGATCGCTGCGCTCGTCGCGGGCGCGGCTGATCACGAGCGTGCGCGACGGCCCCGGCGCGCCGTCGGCCCCGAAGGCGAGCTTGTGATAGAGCCGCACCGGCATGGTCTTGCCGGTGCGCATGCGCAGGTCGATATCGAAGACCTCGGTCTTCACCTCGCCCGGCACCGCCACGATCGAGCTGAGCAGCGAAGCGCCATCGCCGGAGACGATGTCGGAGAGCTTCAGCCCGCCCGAGCCGATCTCGGCGAGGTCGTAATCGAGCCAGTTCGCCAGCGTCGCGTTGACGTAAGCGAGCTCGCCGGCCGGATTGACCGAGAAGAAGCCGCAAGGCGCGTGATCGAGATATTCGATCGCATGCTGGAGCTCCTGGAACACGTCCTCCTGGCGCTCGCGGTCGCGGGTGATGTCGGCGATCGACCACACCGCGTATTTCGCCTCGCGCTTTCCGGTGCCGAGCGGGCGCACCCGCATGCGCAGCCAGCGGCCCTGGCTGCCGTCATGGCCGGAGATGCGCACCTCTTCCTGCTGCCGCTTGCCTTCCCGGGCGGCCTTCAGCAGACGGAACACGGCTTCGGAGACGTCGGGATTGCCGATGAAGACGCGCTCGACGGGGCGCACGTCCTGCGGGCCCGTGGCACCGGTCAGGGTCAGATAGGCCGCGTTGGAATAGACCACATGGCCGCGCGGATCGGTCACGGCCAGCCCGTCGAAGCCATGATCGGCGATACGACCCACGACTGGATCGTCGAGACTGCGGTCGGCGAAGCGGATGATGCCGGCAGCGAAGGCGAACAGGTTGAACAGGCCGACCATCGCCAGCACGGCGAGGATACCGAGGATATAGGGCTGCGCCTGCGCACGGCCGAGCGTCATCAGCCCGACGGCGACCGCGACCAGGCCGGCGGCCACCAGCAGCACCAGCGCAATGCTGCCCGAGCGCGGCGAAGGCTCGTGCGCCGCAACGGGCTCGCGTGTGAGGTCGTGGTCGGTCTCAGCAGTCATCTCGAGCTGGCGCAGCCTGTCGGCAGAGAATCAACGCGCTGCGGCGCGCGTGGGGTCCTCCCTGCCTGAATCGGACCCGCAGGCGCAAGGGCAGCAAGGGCGAAAGGTACGCTGATTCCCAGATTACGGCCATTTCCGGTACTTTTCGGGTATTTTATCCCCGCCCGGCGCCGAATCCGCGCTTCAGCCGCATGACGTAGCCGATGACCTCGGCGACCGCATGGTAGTGCTCGGTCGGGATTTCCTGGTCGATCTCGACGGTGGCGTAGAGCGCACGGGCCAGCGGCACGTTCTCGACGATGGGGATGTCGTGCTCGCGCGCGATCTCCCTGATCTTGAAGGCGAGATTGTCGACGCCCTTGGCGACGCAGATCGGTGCCTGCATGCCGCGCTCGTAGGACAGCGCCACCGAATAGTGGGTCGGGTTGGTGATGATCACGGAGGCCTTGGGAACCGCCGCCATCATGCGCTTCTTGGCGCGCTGCTGCCGCAGCTGCCTGATCTTGCCCTTGATGTGCGGGTCGCCTTCGGACTGCTTGAACTCTTCCTTGATCTCCTGGAGCGACATCTTCTGCCGCTGGAACCAGCTTCGGTACTGGAAGAAGTAGTCGCCTATGGCGATGATCGCGAGCGCCGCGACCACCGCGCCGAGCAGGTGAATGGTCAAGCTGGTGGTGGCGCCGAGCATGGCGGCCGGATCGAGCCTGACCATCGCCTCCATGCGATGCCGCTCCGGCCACAGGATCGTGCCCATGACCACGCCGAGCACGATCAGCTTGCCGAGGCCTTTCAGGAAGTTCGCGGCCGCCTGCTTGCCGAAGATGCGCTTGAAACCGGCCGCGGGCGAGAGCTTGCTGAATTTGGGCTTGAGGGATTCGGCCGACCAGACCAAGCGGTGCTGGAGCATGTTGCCGGCGACGGCCGCCAGCACCAGCATCAGCAGGGGCACGCCGATCGCCGCAAGCACCGCGAATTCGATCTGCTGCAGCAGCGCAAGCAGGGCCCGGCCGTCGGTCTTGATCATCCAGGAATTGGCGAGCAGGTTGCGCATCGGCGTCACCAGCCCGCTGCCCACCGAGCCCGAGAAGGTCGAGACCACGAGCGTGCCGCCAGCGATCATGAACCAGGTGTTGATCTCCTGGCTCTTGGCGACGTCGCCGCGTTCGAGCGCCTCGTCGAGGCGTTTTTGCGTCGGGTCTTCTGTTTGGCTCTCTGGATCGTTGTCTTCCGCCATCGATCACCTACTTGAGCGGCATCATCTGGTGCATGACACCGATGAAATAGTCCAGAAAGGTGCCCATCATCGCGGTGAGCACCACGGCCAGCACCAGGAAGCCGGCGAAGATCGACAGCGGCACGCCGACGAAATAGACCTGCATCTGCGGCATCAGCCGCGCCAGCACCCCGAGCCCAATGTTGAAGACGAGGCCGAACACCAGGAACGGTCCGGAGAGCTGCAGGCCGAGGCGGAACGCGGCGGCGAAGGCGCGCGTTGCAAGCGAGGCGACATCGCCGCTAGACACGGTCTCGCCCGGCGAGAAGATCGCATAGCTGTCGTTCAGCGCCGCGATCACCAGGTGATGGCTGTCGGTGGCGAACAGCAGCGTCACCCCGAGCATGGTCAGGAAGTTGCCGACCAGCACGCCCTGCTGTCCCTGCGTCGGATCGACCGAGGTGACGAAGCCGAGCCCCATCTGCTGCGCGATCACGGAACCCGCAACCTGGAGCGCCGACAGCGTCACGCGCGCGGTTGCCCCCAGCACGATGCCGATCGCGATCTCATGCAACATCAGCACCAGAAGCGGCGCCAGCGAGCCCATGTCGACGTGATAGGCGCTGCGATGCAGCGGCAGGATGATCAGCGTGAGCAGGAGCGCGATCGACAGCTTCACCCGAGTCGGGATGTTGGTCTCGCCCAGGCCCGGCAACAGCATCACCATCGCGCCGACCCGGGCGAAGACGAGCATGAAGGCCGCCGCAAGCGCCGGCAGCAGCGAGACGTCGATGCGCATAATCTACGCATCTTGCCTCAGCCGCCGATGATTCGCGACGATATCCGCAGCATGTGGGCGTGGAGCGAGTCGGCCATGAACGGCAGCGCCAACAGCATTGTGGCGAAGATGGCCAGAATCTTCGGCACGTAGATCAGCGTCTGCTCCTGGATCTGCGTCAGCGCCTGGAACAGCGACACGATCACGCCGACCACGAGGCCGACCACCATCAGGGGCGACGACACGATCACGATCGTCCAGATCGCATCGCGCGCGACGTCGAGGGTCTCGGGTCCGGTCATTTTCGATTTCTCACTTTGAGTTGTTTGTCGTCATTCCGGGGCTCGCGAAGCGAGAACCCGAAATCTCGGGATTCCGGGTTCGGTGCTTCGCACCGCGCCGGAGTGACGCGCCAAAAATCAGATCGGCATCTTCATGATGTCTTCATACGCCGAGATCACGCGGTCGCGGACCGAGACCAGCGTGGAGACGGCAACGTCGGTGTCGGCGACCGCCGTCACCACGTCCATCACGTTGGCCTTGCCGGCCGCCATCGCCACGGTCTGCGCGTCGGACTTGCGGCCGGACTCCATGACGCTGCCGACGGCGTCCTTCAGGAGCGAGGCGAAGGACTGCCCGCTTGCTTCGCTGCCCTTGCCGGCGCCGCTGTTCTCCAGCACGCGGGCAAGGTTGGCATAGGCGTTGGCGGCAATTGTCGGTGATGCCATGGCTCAAATGTCCTGTTCAGCTCTTGAGGATGTCGAGCGTGCGCTGGATCATCCGGCGCGTCGCACTGATGATGTTGAGATTGGCCTCGTAGGACCGCTGCGCGTCGCGCATGTCGGTCATCTCGACCACCGAGTTCACGTTGGGATATTTGACGTTGCCGGTCGCATCGGCGGCCGGATTGTTCGGTTCGTATTTGGTGCGGAAGTTCGACTGGTCCGGCTTGATCCTGCCGAGGGTGACGACCTGCGCGTCGAGCGTGCGGTCGAGCGCGGAGGAGAAGGTCGGCACCTTGCGCCGGTAGGGATCGCCGCCTGCGGTCTGCGACGTCGAATCCGCGTTCGCGATGTTCTCTGAGATCACCCGCATGCGCCCGGCCTGCGCGCGCAGGCCGGAGGTCGCGATCGCCATCGAGCGGGCAAAGTCGCTGCTGTCATTGGCCATGATGCGCCTCCTCTAGCTCTTCTGTTCCGGGATCATGCTCTAGCCCTTGCCGATCGCGGTCTTGAGCAGACGCAGGCTTTTCGAATAGAGCGAGGTCGCCGCCGCGTAGTCCATCTGGTTGCTGGCGGCCTTCATCATCTCCTCTTCGAGATTGACGGCGTTGCCCGCAGGGCGGGTCTCGAAGCCGGCATTCCTGTTCTGGTCGAAACCCGAGGCCGCGCCCGATGGCGTCATGTGAGACGCGCTGGTGACGGTCATTGCCAGCGGGCCCATCGACCCCGTGACCGCGCCAGCCTTGTCGAGCTTCGGCTCGACCAGGTCGCGCGGCCGGAATTTGGGCGTGTCGGAATTGGAGACGTTCTCGGACAGGACGCGCTGGCGTTCCTGATGCCACTGCATCTTGGTGCGAAGCGCCGACAGCACCGGGAGGTCGTTGATGGACATCGTCGCGGCTCCTTCCGCCTCTTCCGGACCCAGGGTCCGAAGCTAGGCAGAATTTGCCGCCTGTATGGTTAACAGGTGGTTAAGGATGTCACAGATGCATGTCCCGGGCCGGGACACGGATTCGTTCCCCCGTGATTCTACGCCTCCAAAAGTGGCATTAACCCAACCGCTTGGCGGCGCATGCACAGGCCAAGAAGTCGTTTTGGATCGGGCGATTCATAGGTTATTAAGAGTTGGGGACGGCAAAACTTGCCGTGGGACGTTAAGAGAACGCAGTTTGGGGCATCGTAGGCCGGTGGTTGGCGCGTCTGACCATTGGCACGAGAAGAGCGCCATTTCTCGGGGACAAGTATGCAAGGCAGCCCTATCACCTTCATCGTCGCGTTCATCGTCGTTCTGGCGTTGATCGGCGTCGCTGCATGGCTGGTTCGCCGATTCGCCAGCAGCCGGCTCGGCGCCAACACCCAGCGCGGCCGGATGCCCCGGCTCGCCGTGATCGATGCTGCCGCCGTCGATGGCCGGCGCCGCCTGGTGCTGGTCCGGCGCGACAATGTCGAACACCTCCTGATGATCGGCGGCCCGACCGACATCGTCGTCGAGCCCAACATCGTGCGCGCCGCGCCCGGCCGCGACCAGCTTCCGCAGCGTCCCAACGCCGCCGAACCGCCGCGCCTTGCCCCGATGCCCGATGCCGGCAGCTGGGCCGACGAAGCGCCGCGGCCCGAAATGCTCGATCATCCTGAGCCGCAAATGCCCGAGCCGCCGCCGCGGCCCGCGCGCCCGTCCTTCGCCGACGAAGTCCGCCGGCCCGCGCCCGCACTGGCCGAACGCCGCAGCGAGCCGCCGCTGGCGGGCTTTCCGCCCGAGCCGATCGCGCCGCGTCCCGAGCGCGAGCCGCGGCCTGAGCCGCTGCCGCTGCCACCGCGCGTTGCCCGCAGCGAGCCGCCGCTGATGCCGCGTCCGCCGCGCCAAAGCGAGCCGGCGAAGGTGCCGCCCGTGCGCGCCGAGCGCGCGGTTGCGCCGCCACCTCCGCCCGTGCCGCAGGCTCCGCCCGTTCCGCCGCCGCCCCCCGCTCCTGCTGCGCCCTCGAGCGCCGAACAGAATCTGGCCGAAATGGCGCAGCGGTTAGAGGCTGCGCTGCGCCGCCCGGCCGGCGAAACGGTCGCTGCTCCGGTTGCGCCGGAGCCGCCGGCCGCTCCCCCGCGCGCCGCACGCAGCGAACCGCCGGCACCCCCGGCCCCGCCGCCGAAGCCCGCCCCGGAAAAGACCAGCTTTGAGAATCTCGAAGACGAGATGGCCTCCCTGCTCGGCCGTCCGAAGCCGTCTTCGTGAGGCTGCCGGCCCTCCCGCGTAGAGTTCTTTTTCTTTCTGTCCTGATCGGCGCGGCTTCGCTCGCAGGCCTGGCGCATGCGCAGGACATCAGCATCAATCTCGGCGGCCAGGGCGGCGGCGTCACCGAGCGCGCGATTCAGCTCATCGCGCTGCTCACGGTGCTGTCGATCGCGCCGTCGATCCTGATCATGATGACGTCGTTCACGCGCATCGTGGTCGTGCTGTCGCTCCTGCGCACCGCGATGGGCACGGCGACCGCGCCGCCGAACTCGGTGATCATCGCGCTCGCGATGTTCCTCACCTTCTTCGTGATGGGGCCGGTCCTGCAAAAATCCTACGACGAAGGCATCCGTCCGCTCGTCGCCAACCAGATCGGCGTCGAGGATGCGCTCCAGCGCGCCTCGGTCCCGTTGCGCGGCTTCATGCAGAAGAACGTGCGCGAGAAGGATCTCAAGCTGTTCCTCGACCTCTCCGGCGAGCCGCCGCCGGCCACCCCCGACGAGCTCGCGCTCCGCATCCTCATCCCCGCCTTCATGATCTCCGAGCTGAAGCGCGCCTTCGAGATCGGCTTCCTGCTGTTCCTGCCCTTCCTGATCATCGACCTCGTCGTCGCCTCCGTGCTGATGTCGATGGGCATGATGATGCTGCCGCCGGCAACGATATCGCTGCCGTTCAAGCTGATCTTCTTCGTCCTGGTCGACGGCTGGTCGCTGGTGGCTGGGAGCTTGGTGCAGAGCTACGGGGGATGAGGCAAAAGCCACCCTCAGGCGACGAAGCCGGACCTGTCTCGCGTCGCGAGATTGCTACCGCGTCATCTTGATCTGCCGCAGGGCGGGGATCTTCGGCAGCGAGCCGGTGTGGTCGGTCTCTTCCTTGGCCTGCGGCCCGGCTGGCGCGCGGGCGGTGGCGTCGGGGAAGCGCTGCTTCATCTCGCGCAGGAAGCCGTCGAGCGTGTCGACGCTCGCAGCCAGCTTGGCGATCTCGGCGAATTCGGCGCTGGAGGCCGCGGCCGGCTTGCTGGCGATGTCGAAGGCGAGACGGTCGGCGCTCTCGCTCATCAGCGGCGCGTATTTCTCGCGAAAGCGCGACAGGCCGATCGAATCGTCGGCGAGCGCGTAGCCGACGGCGGCGCGGATGATGTCGCTCTTCTCCACCGCATTGAGCGGCTTGAAGTCGCGGAAGCGCTCGCCGTAATAGAGCTCGATCTGCTCGGCGGACTCGCGCCAGCGCCGCGCCGCCCAGAAGATGTCGGAGCGCAGGCGGAGCACCTCGCGTCCGGAGACGTTGGAGACGATGTCGAGCGCGAGATCGTGCCGGCCGACGTCGCTCTGCGCCCGCGCCTCCAGCAGCAGACGCTGCTGCCTGAGCTCGCCGGAGAGATCGCTGATGCGGCTCGCGCGCAGCGCCGAGATCGCCATGTCCGGCCTGCGGTTGGCGAGATAGATCATGGAAAGACGCGCGGCGACCTGGGCGCGCGCGGCGCCTTCGAGGCGGTGGTCGACCTGGTATTGCAAGAGCTCGGCGGCCTGATCGAGCAGATCGATCGAGGCGAGACGGTCGGCGAGACGGCGGATCAGCTCGTCGCCGCGGCGGCCGATCGGCGTCAGCTCGCGGAACTCGTAGAACATCCCGAGCGCCTCGACCGGCGGCAGCTCGTCACCCTTGGGCCCCAGGAAGATCTGCGTGAACAGGTCGGAGGCGAGATCCTGCGCCTGGCGCGAGGCTTCCGCATTCGGCTGCAGCTTCGTCGCGGTGCGCGCCGCCGTGAGCGCGTCCCGGTAGCGCCCGTTCTCGGCATACATCTGCGACAGCATCTGGAGCGTCTTGACCTCGATCGCGTCGCCGCGCCAGGTCATCGACAGCGTCTCGAGCTCGCGCAGCGCGTCTTCCTTGCTGATCTCGTCGCGCTTCTGCCGCAACGCGATCTCGAGCTGCTTGGCCTCGGCCGCGGCCGGCCGGTCGCTCGAGGCGACCGCGAACTTGTAGTCGTCGAGCGCATCCTTGTCGTGGCCGAGCGCCTCGGCGAGCCTGCCGCGCAAAACGGCGAAGCCGGGCGCAGCCTCGGGCGATACGCCGACGATCTCGAGCTCGCTGCGCCGCTTGGAGGCGCCGGCATAGTCCTTCACCTCGAGCGAGGCGCGCATCGCGTCCATCGTCACGATGCGCTGGATGTCGAGCGGCAGCGAGGCGATCGCGAATTCGACGTTCTTGAACTTCTCGCGCGCGTCCGCCCATTTGCCCTGACGCGCATGGGCGAGCGCCTTCCAGAGCTGGGAGTCGTGGCTGTTGCCGATCACGGGATTGGCGAGGTCCTTCAGGCCCTGCGCCGGCCGGCCGATCAGGATGCTCGCGATCGCGTGCATGATCAGCGCGCCGCTCTCCTCCTTGTTGAGCGGATCGCTCAGCATCAATTCGGTCACGGCCTTGGCCTCGTGATACATCGCGCGTGACATGTAGAACTGCGCGAGGTCGAGCCGCGGCAGCGAGCGCAGCGCAGGCTCGACGGCCGAGATCGCCATGATCAGATCGCTCTGGCGCGTCATGAAGTTTTCCGACTGCCCCTTGCGCCAGGCTTCGGGGCTGAAGATCGGGCGCACCGCGGTCGGGGCGCGCTCGGCGGAGATGTCGACCGGCGACAACGTCAGTCCGCCCTTCTTGCCGAGAATGACCTTGTCGGATCCGACCTCGACGCCGACCTCGTCGGAGTTCGGCCGGATCGCGATGCCATGGGCGGATTCCAGCAGCGAGAGATCGACGAGGTCCTGACGCTTGATGAAGCCGCGCACCGGCCGCTGCGCGGTGACAACATAGAGCATGTCGCCGGCGTCGGGATCGGTGAGCTTGTGCAGCAGGCCCGGATTGGCGAAGGGAATCGCGATGTTGGCGAGCGCGGGATCGGTGATGTTGCGCGACATCATCAGCGGCAGCGGCGTCGCCTGGATCTTGTCGGCGAGCGTCAGCAGCCAGTTGGTCTCCTTGCCGACCTCCTCGCTCGTCAGCGAGTAGACCAGCGGCCGGGTGAGACGGATGCGTACCGCCTGCCCCTTGTCGAGGGGGATGCGGCCGACCTCGCCGATCATCGCCCCGCCCTTGGTCCGGATCGCCTCGACGTCGATCGGCTTCGGCGTGTCGAACACCAGCCAGACGGTATCGCCGCGGCGGAACGCCGCCGCAGGCGTTGTGACCTGAAGCGGGAACGTCACGCGCAAGCCGTCGCTGTCGCGGCGCGCATCGACGCTTGGTGCGGCCGGCTGCGGCGCGGCCGGCGCCTCGGCGGGCGCAGCTTTGGCTGCTTCCTTGACCGGCTCCTTCGCCGCTTCCTTCACGACCTCCTTGGGCGCCTCGACCATTGCCGGCTTGGCAGCCGCGGCCGGAGCTTCGGCAACAGGCGGGGTCGGCTTCGCGGCTTCCTTCGTCGCTTCCTTCGCCGCTTCCTTCGCCGCTTCCTTGGGCGCTTCCGCAGCGTGCGCAGCTTCGGCCGCGGGAGCCGCCGCCGGTTTCGGCGCTTCGGCGGCGGGCATCGCGGCAGGCGCTTCCGGCTTCACCTCGGGCTTGATATCGATCTTGGCTTCGCGCGCGATCGTCTCGGAGGTCGGCGGTGCGATCTCGCGATGGGCGTCCTTCTTCTCTGCCGCCGGCTTTTCCGCGGCCGGTGCCGGTCCATGGCCTTGGCTGGCAGGCTTGGCCTGCGCAATCGCGGCCTCCGGCGTCGCAGCCGTCTTGCCCCTGTCCGGCTGGAAGGAGACGTCAACGACGTAGTTCTTCTCGTCGCGGAAGGAGTGCACGTCGGAATCGCCGATCAGCGCGATCTCGACATTGGTCTGGTCGATGTCGGCCTTCTGCTTGATCGAGGCAACGTTCGGCGGCGCGGCGACCACCGCGTCGGCGAGGTCGAAACTGAGGTTGGCGTTGAAGGCGAGCGTGAGCTTCTGCTCGTTGAGCACGGAAGACACGCCGACGCCGTCGGGCATCTCGAACACGAAGCGTACGAAGGTCGGCTGCACCGAAGCGCGCACACGGATCTGCGGACGCTTCCTGGTCTCGGCTGCGGCGCGCTGCGCACGCAGCGCCCGTTCGGCGACGCGCGCACGCTCGGCGAGTTCCTTGACCACGTCCATGGGCAGGCTCGGCGGCGGCCCCTTCCAGCCCTCGGGCAAGAGGTCGATGAAGGTGCGCTCGCCGGCATTCATGGTGTTGACGGTGACGCGCCGCGCCAGCGAGAGGCGGATGGCGCCGCCGTCGGGATCGCGGCGGGCGGAGTTGACGTAGTCGGGCGCCCCCTCCGGAACCCGGTCGACGGGCACGTCGACCGGCCGGTCGAAACGGATGATGAGAATGGAGCCGGCCGTCGTGACCTCGGAGGGAACACCCTCGCCGAGCCTGATCACGAGACGCGCGAAGCCGCCGGCGGCCGAAAAACTGGCCTCGCCCCGGATCGAGTCCGCCCGCGCCGGGCTTGCGGCGATCAGGAGGATGGTTGCCAGCGCAGGTGCGTTGCGGACATGACGCGACAGCCCCCACGCCAGGGCGCGGGCTCGCGACACAAATCCAGCGGCAGCCTTCTGCGCCATTGGCGGCATTTCTTCCGGTTCGACGACCCATACCGGCACATGGCGCCGGCACATGGCGTCGAATGTAGGTTTTGCCAATTAAGGACTTGTTAATGCTGTAATGGCGACTTGATCCGGCTCAGCGCGTCGCGACACCTCGCGTGTGGGCTTAGGCGTTCGCGCTCCAAATCTGGAGAGCAAGTGGTTAAGGAGACGTTAACACCACGTCGTCACCGGCGCCGGGCGGGACCGGCGCGGCCCGGGCCGCAGCCTGCCGTCTCGACAAAATCCTCCACGATGATCGACGAGCCAGATCCAGTCGTGAACTCAGTCGCGACCGACGCCATAATGCGCGAACTCGTCGCCGATGTTGCCCTGAATCGTCTTTGCAGCCGAAATGTCGGAATCTCCGCCAATCGCGTCGCCCTGCTTCAGCTTGGCAAGCCCGCGGCCAAAAAGCGCGCTCGCCAATTCCGGGGCGGCTCGCAAGGCAGAATTGTAGTCGGCGATCGCCGCACCGAACTCACCCATCTTCAGGTGAATCAGCCCGCGCGAGTCGTACACGGCAGCACTGGTCGATCCGGATTGAAGCGCTCTGTCGCAGTCCTCCAGCGCGGCCTGCCAGGCACCAAGCACCGCCCGGGTCCAGCATCGTCCGCTCCGTGCGGCCTGCGAATCCGGCTGGAGACGAATGGCCTCGTCGTAGTCATGCGCCGCGCGCTGGTGGTCATTCTTCTTCAGATAGGCTCCGGCGCGGTTGACGAAGGCAGCGACATAGTCGGGATCGAGCTTGATCGCATCATCAAAGGCTTCGATCGCGAGCTCATACTCGCCTTTCCTCAAGTAAGCCACACCGCGGTTGTTGAAGGCCTTTGCGTATGTCGGCTTGAGCGCGATCGACTGATCGAAATCGCGGATGGCTTTGTCGTAGTCGCCCTTTGCGGTGTAGGCATTGCCGCGATTGTTATAGGCGATAGCCAGAGCTGCCGTCGTACCCTGACTCGCCTCTATGAAAGCCGTGCAGGCATCGATCCGGACATCGAGCGGGGTGGCACCCACCCCGTTGCACGGTTCAATATGACTGAGATAGTTGGTCTTCACCTTGGAATTCTGGGCCGCGACTGGCAAGCCAATCAACAGCAGGACGCCAAGCGCCACTCCGCTTTTTGCGACGGACGATCTTGGTTCCATGTCAGGCCCCCGTCCCCTGAGATCTGGCGATTGCGCGGAGGCTAGAACCAGCGTTAGCACCCGCGGCAGATGTTCAGATTGAGCTTGTGCTCGGCCCTTTGCTCGGGTCGCGGCGCCCCCGTGCCGCCGGACTTCTTCAGATATTTGTTCTTGCCCTCTTCGATAAGAGTGGAAAACCTGGTGGTTCCGTCATCTGAGATTTCGACATGAGGTGTCGTGCCTCGAACGCCCATCGTGGCGACCGGCGTTTCGATCCTCATGTCGCCGGTCTTCGCAACCTGGCCGGCAACAAAGACGAACGTCCCCTTGGTCAGGTTGAAGCTCGTCGAATTGGACTTTCCAGCCGGCTCGTAGACATATTCGTCCAATTTCATGCGGGCGTTGCTCGACAAGTTGAACGAAGTTCCGTCCACGAAGTTGATGCCGACCCGACTGTCGGCATCGGTTCGAACCACATCGCCCAAATAGACCGGATCGCCAATCTTGGTCTGGATGGATTCGCCCGGGACTTTTGCCTGGACAATGACAGCTCCCACATGCTCGATGATGACCGAGCCCTCGGCTGCCACAACTTTCCCGATTGGCTTTGACGACGAATCCAGGACGGCCCGCCGCGGAGAATCGCTCTGCGCCTGGACTGGGTGGGGTGACGAGGCGGCCAGCGCAAGGGCGATACCTGTCACGAGAACAGTCGCTGCGTGAGTGCGCATGGCCCACCCCTTTTTTAAGATGTTGTTTTGAGCATCCGAACGGCTCCGACGGTGTCGGCACCACCGGGCATCATGGCAGACCAGCGGCAACAAACCACGACAGGCAAACTGGTTATTCCGGATTAATCCGAACGGCTGATCGCCGTGCCCGAAAGAGCCACTATCCGTGCCGGGCAATTTCAACGAGCTTTTCCCCCGTGCCGTCAGGCGAAGCGACAGCAATTCTGCCGTGACTGGCCTGGGCGGAATTCTCGGAAACAACGACCTTCAGCGGGCCTGGCCAAGGTTGCCGGCGCAAAATTGCTCCCGATCGCGTGACGCGGCAAGCCAGCAAAGCTACGGCGATGTCTGAGGTCGACGCTGGGCAATCGAGGTCGAACAATGTCCGTCACGCCCGCTGGAAGGCCCGGGGACGAGCGCGAAGCCGCTGCGATCAGGCGTCACCGAGTGAACGCGGCCAAGAGCGGCCCTCTTGATGGACCCGTTGCGCAGATTCGCGAGCGGGCCTCTGCCGGCGGCTTCGGGATGCTGTCGCTCACGGCAATGCTCTTCTCGATGATCAAACAGGTCAAGGCCGCAGACCCGAACGTAACGTTCCTGGATGACGACGCCATTACTTACAAGGACCTTGCGCACGGTGCATACGAGCTTGTGACCAAGGAGCCGATCCCGCGGCACATCATCGTCGAGGATCCCGGCGAAACGATCGTCGTCAAAAAGGTCGGCTCCTCGGTCAGCGTGAACCAGGTCACGAACACGGCTGCTCGCATGGAGGAGTTGCGGGCGGCACAGCAGGACGCGCTTGCCAATCTGGAAGGGCGAGACCCCCACGGGTCGGGCACACCTCCTTTCGTCAAATCCCAGCCGCTACAGCCGATCAATTTCATTCCGCCCGAGGCTCCCGCGGCGCAAGATTTGCTGGCGCCTGTCTCACCGTTTTTCCTCCCTCCGCCTCTGATCATACATCCGCCGCCGACGCTGAACACCGGAGCCGGCCCGGCCGAACTCGATACCGTGGTGTTTGACACATTCACGGCGACGAGCGGGACGTTCACCGCAAGCAGCAGCAACACTGATGCCACACTGACCTTCGGTATCAGCGGCGGCACCAACGGCAACACGGTGTTGGGCGGGGTGACGTATGATGTATCGCAAACCGGCCCCTATGGCACCCTTTACCTCAACAGCGGGAGCGGCGCCTACACCTTCGTCCCAAACAGTGATGCGATCAATGCGCTGAAGGCGCCAACGACCACAAGCTTCATTATCACAGTGGCGGATGGCTCGCTCTTGGTCAGTCAGCCCTTCCCGATCACCCTCAACGGCGTCGAAGATGCGGCCATCATTTCCGGTACGACGACCGGCTCAGCGATCGCGGCCGGTGGCGTGGTCAATGCCTCGCCCGGCACGCTGATCGCGACCGGAGCGCTCACTGATACCGATCCCGACGACCCGCCCAATACCTTTACGGCGATCGGCTCGCCGGCCGCGAGCAAGTACGGCACCTTCACGATGACATCGGCCGGCGTGTGGACCTATACGCTCGACAAGGCCAACAGTCAGGTGCAAGCGCTCCATGTCGGCGACAGTCTGACCGACAGCTTCACGGTGACCAGCATCGACGGCACCGCGCAGGTGGTCACGATCACCATCCACGGCCCGTTGGTTGAGGTGAGCGGAACGACCCCGTCGCTGACGCTCAGCGAGACGCATCTGCCCGCGACGTCCCTTGACGACAACATCGCTGGCTCGGCGCCGGACACGACGCTGACGACGACGTCAGGCGACTTCTCGACGGCGTTCACCTCGGTTCAGGGGGCGGACGGTGCGACGATCAGCTACGCGCTTTCGATCACCGGTGGCAACGGCACGGCATCGGGCCTGATCGACTCGCACACCGGCCAGGCCGACGTGCTGATCCTGAACGGCAACACCATCGAAGGCCATGTTGGCACTACCGGCGGGACGCTGGCATTCACCATCACGCTTGATCCGGCGACAGGAATCGTGACCTTCACCGAGTACCGTGCAGTGACGGAGCCTTCCGGCACCAACCCGGACGGCGGGGAAGGCGTCTCGCTGACCGAAGGGACTGTGACCCTGTCGGCGACGATCACCGAAAAGGACGGCAACTTCCAGACCGCGAGCCGTGATCTCGGCAGCCGGCTGACCATCACCGACGACGGCCCGACGATTGCGGCGACGGGAACGGCTCCGTCGTTGACGCTGAGCGAGACGCATCTGACAGCTACGGCGCTGGACGACAACATCGCCGGCGCGACGCCGGACGCGACGCTGACGACGACGTCAGGCAACTTCTCGACAGCGTTCACGTCGATCCAGGGGGCGGACGGTGCGACGATCGGCTATGCGCTGTCTGTCACCGGCGGCAACGGCATGGCGTCGGGTCTGCTCGACTCGCACACTGGCCAGGCCGATGTGCTGGTGCAAAAAGGCAATACCATTGAAGGCCATGTTGGCACCGTCGGCGGCACGCTGGCGTTCACCATCACGCTCGATCCGGCGACAGGAATCGTGACCTTCACCGAGTACCGTGCGGTGACGCAGCCTTTCGGTACCAACCCCGACGCCGGGGAAGGCGTCTCGCTGACCGCCGGGATTGTGAACCTGACGGCGACAATCACTGACAAGGACGGTGACTTCCAGACGGCGAGCCTTGATCTCGGCAGCCGGCTGACCATCACCGACGACGGCCCGACGATTGGAGGTTTTGGCATCGCAACCATCGTCGCCAAGGACGATCAAGTCGCGAACGGCACCTACAACGTGAGCTTCGGTGCGGATGGCGAGGGCGCGATGCGCGTGGCCGTCCACAATGGCACTGTTAATGGGTACGATCTGGCGACAACGGATCTGGGCGGCGGCATCACGTCGGTACACGTGACCGGGAATGGTGATGACTACACCTTCTATTATACGACCAAGGCGGTGAGCGGCGGCGTGGAGCTGGATGCGTTCTTCACCGATACAAGCGGGACGCTGAGCGATCCATACTTTAGGCTGCTGATCAATCCAGACGGAACCTACACGTTTGACATCGAGACCGTCGGCTTCTTGCAGCAGACGACGGTGACCGGCTCCGATTTCGGAGCATCCGGCAGTGGCCAGCCGTCACTCACCGCTCCGGACGGTCTGCTCGTCATCACCGGCGATTTCAATGGTGCCCCTGCTGACGTCAAAGCGTCGAGCAACGGCATCGCGGTCGGCGACACCGGACTGCAAATGGATCAACACGAAACCTTGAATCTGGCCTTCACGCCGGTGCAAACGGACGTCAGTTTCGCGCTGATGCAGTGGCAAGGAAACGGAGCTGCGGACGTCGTCTTCAAGGTCTTTGCTGGCACCAATGACATCCACGACTTCAGCATAAACATTCCAAAGCCATCGGGTGACGCCCACGTCGTGGTGAAAGAGACTTCGAATCTCGCGCTTGTAAACACTTACTCGTTTGATGGCGCAACTTCGACCTATACGCTCTACGTTGGATCGGAATTCAACCGAATAGAGGTGTCGTACGATCACGCGGTAGCCGGCAACGCTACGTTTACCGTCAACAACATCACATACAGCGAGGGATCCAGGATCCCCAGCACCGATCTGCTGTTTGACGTGACGGCCGTCGACCGTGACGGCGATGCGTCAACGACCGGCCTGCAAGTAGACCTTCTGGGCAGCACTAACGTTGCGAGTGGTGTCACCTTGAGCGATCCCCCACAGCCGGTGACGACTGCCGTCAACGGCACCAACGATGGGGCCACTCTCTCCGGGACCGCGACCGGCTCCATGATCGAGGCTGCGGGCGGCGCGCCTGGCACGCCGACCGCTTCCGGTGCGCTCGCCAACACCGACGTCAATCCGCCCAACACTTTCACGGCGGTGCGCTCGCCGACGGCGAGCGACGGCGGCTACGGTATGTTCACGATGACCGCGGCGGGCCTGTGGACCTACACGCTGGACAACAACAATAGGGTGGTGCAGGCGCTCGATGTTGGCGACACGCCGACCGACACGTTCACCGTGACCAGCATCGACGGGACGACGCAGGTCGTGACCATCGCCGCCCATGGCGCCGGCGACGCCCCCAACGGTTTCGATAACCTGGCCGCTGGACCGGCCGTGACGAGCGATCCTCCCTTCGCCCCTGTGACTCACGGAAGTGAAACCATCGCGGCCGGTGGCGATGTGGGCCAGATCATCTCCACGGGCGCCGGCAAAGATACCGTCAACGGCACTGGCCAGGCTGACATTCTTCATGGCGGCTCCGGCAACGACACGATCAAAGGCAATGACGGCGATGACACGACGCACGGTGGCGCGGGAATCGATGCGGTCAACGGCAACAAGGGCAATGAAGCGATCATCGGCGGATTTGGCGCCGACCAATTGACCGGCGGCGCCGGGAACGACCGCTTCGTCCATTTGTCCGCGGCGGATTCCAAGGCCGGCCAGTTCGGCACCATCACCGATCTCGACCCGGGGTCCGACAAGATCGACTTGACGGCTCTCGGCGGGCTTGGCTTCGTTCTCCTGGCCTTGAGCTCGGCAAGCACGTCCGTGCCGGCTCATACGATCGCCTGGCTCTACGACAGCGCGGCCAATGAAACGATCGTGTATGTCAATCCGAGCGACCAGACCCTGCACATTGGCGATTCCGGCCTGATCGAAATCCATCTGCAGGGCATTGCGACCATCGACGCGTCGGATTTCACCCTGACGCCGGCGGCGGCAGCCGTGCTGGCGGCCGGCAGCGACCCGCTCGATCTCAGCGCAACGACACAAAGCGACGCCACCGCCGTGACGACGACCAGTTCGTCCGAGACCACACTCAGCGACGGCACGCTCCTCGCTGACTGGAACGCGACGGACCGATCAACCGACCAGGCCCACAGCGTCTTTGCCAGTTCGGACCAGTTTGCATGGACCGAACATCCCAGCTTCGCCAGCTCAGACGGGGTGCAGCCGCACGCTGCAGAGATTACCAGCAGTGACGCGGTAACGCCCGCACCGAGCGGGCTGTCCACGATCTTGCACGACGAGGCCGCACCGACGGCGACCAGCTTTGTCTTCGATCAGCTAACGCTGCCCGACAGCACCGATACGACGATCGGAAACAATGACGCGATCGCCGGAAGTGCCCCCATGCCTGAGATTGCTTTCGCGGCGCTGCAAGATGCGGCCGAACAGCTCGCCCGGCACGGGCGTACGCTGGAGAAGGGCAACGAGGACCACGGTGCATCGGCTCCAGACAGCGCCCACAATGCTGCTCATGCCCACGGCGGCGCCAGTCATTCGCTTCCAAGCGAGGCAGCCGGACAGCACGATGCGCCGAAGCACGGCCCGGTGGATGTCGATCCGCCCTCTGCCGGTCATGCAGCGCACGGCTCTGCGCCTGCCGGTTCGCACCAGGTCGGCGACTCCTTTGACTTCAAGGATGGCGCTTCGCATGGCCAGGGTCCGGAGCACGGCGTCCAATTGGATGATCCCTCAGACCCGTCCGGTCATCACGAGCACGCCGGGAAAGCCCACGAATCCGAGGCGGCGTCAATGCACGAACTGTCCCCGTCGCATATTGATCCGGCTCACGGGGCAGGCACAACTGGCGCTCACGTGCTGCACGATCTGATCGTGTGACGCACACAAGGCGACCGTCTCTTCAGTGTTGCGGTCCCGCGCAATCCGGCGCGGAGGAGTTCTCTCGCTCGAGACCAGCGTCATCTTCAGCGTCGCCATCTTCCCCCTGCGGCGGCCATGCATGCTGATGGTCTAGCGCGGATGTCCAGGCGAACGTCATCGCCGCGATGAGCAGCCGATTGACGGCTTCGATTGCGCGTTCTGCTACGGACGAGTAGTTCATAGCTTCCTCCCGCGCTGCGGATTGCGAATGGCGGGAGCCTAGGACGAACTCTGCGGCGCCACTGTACTCCACTTCACATTTGTACGCGTCAACTCATCGCAGCCTCAGAAGATGCCTCTTGCTTCGGCTGCATCCGCAACGCGAGTCGACGTGCCTCGTGCGGCAAGGACGTCAAACTCGCGGCGATCACCCCACTCCCCGGCGCGTTTGATCTGCGTGCTCGGTTGCCGAACAGGCGCGCACAACCTCAGGGGTGTTGCGGTCCATCAACGACTCTGAATCAGATGTGATCATTGCGATGCGAATTCGATTGGTCAACTTTTTGGGGGAGCAATCAATGAGCGAAGAAGCCAACTGCATTGTATGTAGCCAGGCAAGAGCGGTCGTAGCCGTCTTTCCAATCGCGCGGGGTTATGCACTGAAGGTATAGAGTGCTCCTGCTGCCACAGCACCCTTCATCTCGTGACTCGAATGACGAAGGCTGCGCTGATCAAGCAGCACTGCGAGACCCTCCTTCCCGTCGAGAAACCGCTGAGCTCGGCAGGTCGCAGGGTTCAGCAGCGGTTCGCGAGCTAGACACGCAAGGCGTCTAGCCGCGTGCAGGCCGAACGACCGCGCGATTGCGCGCAGGTTGCCGTAACGCGCCGCGGCTCTCGAGCCCTCAATTCGGCTTTTGCGTCGGCTTGCCGTCGATCTTGGGCAGGTCGCCGGCCGAGGCGGATTGATCGCCGCCGCCATTAGCCCGGCGGGCCATTTCGACGGTCAGCCGCTCGGCGGCCTCCGGTGACATCAGCCCCAGGATGTCCGACATCTTTCGCGGCGCGATGGCCGAGGCGATCTCGATCAGCACGCCCATCTCGAGGCGGTCGAACACCCGCGCGGCGTCCTTCGGCTTCATGCCCTCATACATGGTGACGAGGCCCTTCATGCGCTGGGCTTCGGCGGCCTTCTGCTCGGCCTGGGTCGCTGAGATGCGGGATTCCACCGCCTTCATCTCCTCGACCTTGTTCTCGATGCGCTTCTCGGCCGATTTCAGCAGGCTCTCGCGGATGTCGATCTCGCGCTGGCGGGCCTCGATCTCCTGGCGGCGCGACTGCAACCGCTCCAGGATCGCGCGCTCCGAGGCCGAGACCTGCGGCTGGGCTTCCTCCACCTTGACCACGGTGCCTTCGGCCTTGGTCTCGGGCGCGGCCGGCTTCGGCGCCTCCTTCGGCGCGCCATGGGTCGAGCCGGTGATGTCGGGGTCTTCCCGTCCCGTCGGAAAGTTCAGATTCTCCTGCGCCCAGGACTTCTTGGCCTGGTTTGGCTGGTAGTCGAAGACATAGCCGCCATTGATCACGAGGCCCGCGACCTTGAGCGTGGCGAGACCTGCGACGGCAACCAGGACGACCGGTATGACGCGGATGTTACGAAAGGACTTCATACCCCTGACTTCATGCGGCAAGGCCGTTGGATCGTCGGCGCTCGGAGAAGGCTTCGGCCGCAGCCGCCACCGCCTTCGCCGACGAGGGCTTGGCCACCGGCACGGCAACCGGTTCCGGACTGGTCACGGGGCGCGCGGCGATCGCGATCTTGGACAGGCGCCGCACCACGTTGTCGGCTTCGCCCAGCTGCTTGTAGAGCTGGTCCGACATCTGGGTCGCCGCCGCGAGCTGGCTGCCGAGGTTCTCGTTGACGTCGCGCACGGCGAGCTTCAGCCCGCCGATCGCGCGCTCGGCGATCTCGGTCGCGGTGATCAGCTCGGCGATGACCGCCTTCAGCGAATGCTCGTCCGCCTTCAGCCGCGTCAGCCGCTTGTTCAGCAGGATGCAGTAGCCGATCGTGAGCATCAGCAAGATAGCCACAAGCGTCTCGATCGCCATTCCAAGGGAGTGGTTCATGGGGCCTCCATCATCTTGTTCTGCTCGTCCACCTTCTCGAACATCGCAAGTGTCGTACTTGGCTTGCGCAGGGGTTTCGTCACCCTGATCGCGACGCGGTCGCCGACCCGGCCCATGCGTCCTTCGGTGATTGTGACGTCGCCGCAGCGCACGGTGACATTGGCATCCGCGCGCATGTCCAGCGGCAGCGTGTCGCCGACCTTCAGCCGCATCAGCTGCTTGAGCGGGATGTCGGCCTCGTAGAGCACTGCATCGACGGAGATCTCGGCCTGGCCGATCTCGGTGGCGAAATGGCCTTCCCAGACCGGGTCGCGGCCGAACTTTTCGCCCATGAACATCTGGAGCAGGACGCCCCGGATCGGTTCGATGGTCGCGTAAGGCAGCAAGAGCTCGATATTGCCGCCGCGGTCTTCCATGTCGATGCGCAGGCGCACCAGGATCGCGGCGTTGGCGGGACGGCTGATCGCGGCGAAGCGCGGGTTGGTCTCGAGCCGGTCGATCGTGAAGGTCACCGGCGACAGCGGCCGGAACGCCTGCTCGGCGTCGGCCAGCACCACCTCGACAAGCCGCTTGACCAGCTCGGTCTCGATCGTGGTGTAGGGCCGGCCCTCGATGCGGAGCTGGCTGGTGCCGCGGCGGCCGCCGAGCAGCACGTCGATCATCGAGTAGATCAGGTTGGAATCGACCGTCGCCATGCCGAAATTGTCCCACTCCTCGGCCTTGAACACCGAGAGCACGGCCGGCAGCGGGATCGAGTTCATGTAGTCGCCGAAGCGCACCGAGGTGATGCGGTCGAGCGAGACTTCGACGTTGTCCGAGGTGAAATTGCGCAAAGACGTCGTCAACAGCCGCACCAGGCGGTCGAAGACGATTTCGAGCATCGGCAGACGCTCGTAGGAGACCATCGCCGAATCGATGATCGCGCGGATGCCGGAATGATCGTCGAGCGTGACGTCGCCGACGGTGAAGCCGAGGAGGTTGTCGATCTCCTCCTGCGACAGCACCCGCTCGCCGGAGTTCTTGCCGGAGCCGAGGTCGCGGCTACCGTCCTCGACCATGGCCGCCCATTGCAGGGCCATGGTCTCGGAGAGTTCGTTTTCGGCAGCGGCCTTCGCGGCCTCCGCGGGATCCTCGGAATCGAGCGAAGCCTCCCATTGGGCGGCAATCGCATCCTGGTCCATCTGCTCGTTGCCGGCCATGACGCTAGACCATTACCTTCCCTGAGCCGTCACTGGATCACGACTTCCTTGAACAGCACCGCGCTGACCTGGACCGGCGCGACCGCCGCGTTGACACGCTTGGTCAGCTCTTCCTTGAGGCGGAAGATGCCGGCGGAGCCGTTGAGGTCGGAGGAGCGCAGCTCGCGCACATAGGTCTGGAAGATGTCGGTGACGCGCGGCATCGCCGGCTTGATCGCCTCGATCTGCTTTTCTTCCTTCAGCTCCAGCACGATCTTCAGCTTCAGATATTGCACGCGCTCGCCCGGAGCGCCGGCGAGGTTGACCATCATGTCGGGCACCTCGACGAAGGCCGGCGGCTTCGGCGGGGGCGCCGCCTCGGCATGGTGCTCGTCGTCGCCGTGGCGGAAGAAGAAGAACCAGGTCGCCGCGCCGCCGCCGAGGACGGCGAGCAGACCGACGGCCATGATGATGAGCTTGAGCTTGTTCTTCGGGGGAGCGGCTTCAGCGCCCTCAGTGGCTGCGCCGCCTTCCGCTTCATTCTCTGCCATGGTCGCCCGGCTCGCTCATCTCTTATAGGAATCGAAAGAGCGAAGCCCCCTGGCAGACAATGACGCGATACAAATGCCCCAGCGCAATGCGCTCCTCTTGCACGCAAACGCTACGGTAATAATGGTTAACGGAACCTTTCGATTGGGCCGCCACTAGGAAAAATCTGCCGGGCAAACATGGCTAACAGAACCTTTCTGCCGCCCTCCCGCACCCTCGAAAAATCAACAAGACGTTGATATTTAACAATTTTCTACGTTGGCACGGCTTTCGCTGAGAAGGGACCGAGGCCCGGGGGTTTGGGAGAACCTGACGGTCTCGTTCACGGGGTCCGCCAACGCGCTTGGGAGAGCGAGGAGGCAGATCTCACTCAGGGGAGATCTTCCGATGCAGAACGCGCTTCTGATCGGCTTGTCACGGCAGATGACGTTGGAACGGCAGATGGATGTCATCGCCAACAACGTCGCCAATGCCAACACCAACGGCTTCAAGGCCGACCATTCGCTGTTCGAGGAGTTTCTCAACTCGAACGCGCGTGAGGACAATTTCGTCGGTTCCGACCGCCGGGTCTCCTATGTGCAGGACCGCGGCACCTTCCGCGACGTCGGCCAGGGGCCGATGGAGGCGACCAACAACCCGCTCGACATGGCGATCAACGGCAACGCCTTTTTCGCCGTGCAGGCCAATGGCGCCGAGCGTTACACCCGCGACGGCAAGTTCACGCTCAGCAGCACCGGCCAGCTCGTCACCTCCGACGGCAACCTCGTGCTCGGCACCGCCGGCCCGATCACCTTCCAGCCGACCGACCACGACATCAATATCGCCCCCGACGGCACCGTCACGGTGCTCGAGGGCACGGCCAAGACCGACTCGATCCGCGGCAAGATCCGCATGGTGACCTTCGACGATCCGGCCAAGCTCACCAAGCTCGGCGCCAACCTCTACAGCGCCGGCTCGGCCAACCAGCAGGTCGACACCAAGTCCACCGTGCAACAGGGCTACATCGAGAAGTCGAACGTCAACTCGGTCGGCGAGATGAGCCGCATGGTCGAAGTCATGCGCAGCTACACCGCCATCGCCAATCTGCTCCAGCAGCAGAGCGACCTCCACAAATCGGCGATCGAGAAGCTCGCCGACGTTCCGGCCTGATTAGGGGATCACTGACATGCAAGCGCTCCACACCGCTGCGACCGGAATGGCGGCCCAGGAACTCAACGTCCAGGTCATCTCCAACAACATCGCGAACCTGCGCACCACCGGCTTCAAGAAGCAGACCGCGGCGTTCCAGGACCTGATCTACGAGCACGTCCGCCGCGTCGGCGCGCAGGCCTCGGACCAGGGCACCATCGTGCCTGTCGGCGTCGACATCGGCGGCGGCGTCAAGACCGTCGGCACGCCGCGCAGCATGACGCAGGGCACGCTGTCGCAGACCGGCAACGACCTCGACCTCGCGATCTCGGGCGAAGGCTTCTTCAAGATCCTGATGCCGGACGGCACCTTCCAGTACACCCGCGACGGCACCTTCCAGATGGACAACCAGGGCCGCGTCGTCACCGCGCAGGGCAACCCGGTGCAACCGACCATCACCATCCCGAACAACGCCTCCGGCCTCACCGTCAACGAGCAGGGCCAGGTCTCGGTGACGCTGCCGGGTTCCTCGACGTCGGCCGTTCAGGGCCAGCTCGGCCTGACCCGCTTCATCAACAAGGCGGGCCTCCAGCCTGTCGGCAACAATCAATTCACCGAGACGCCCTCTTCCGGCCCGCCGCAGGACGGCACCGCGAACACCGAAGGCTACGGCAAGATCACGCAGGGCAGCCTGGAGCAGGCCAATGTCGACGTCGTCTCGGAGATGAGCGACCTGATCGCCGCGCAGCGCGCCTACGAGATGAACGCCAAGGTCATCAGCGCCGCCGACCAGATGATGCAATCGACCACGGCGCTGTTCCGCTGAGGCAATGACGATGATCCGCACCACCCTCGCCACGATCTCCGCTCTCCTGCTGCTGGCGCTGCCGGCGCAGGCCGCCGACGACGTCATCGCGGCGCCGACGCTGCGCGCGAGCGTCACCGTGACCTCCGACGTGGTGCGGGTCGGCGATCTCATCGACAATGCCGGCTCGGCCGCGCTGATCCCGGTCTACCGCTCGCCCGATCTCGGCACCACCGGCGCGCTGCCGGTCGCGCATGTCCTGTCGGTGTTGCGCGCGAAGCAGGTGATCGGCGTGATGACCGGCGACATCAGGGAAGTCCAGGTCACCCGCCTCGCCCGCACCCTCGCCAACAAGGACCTCGAAAACGCGGTGGCTTCCGCGCTCGAGCGCCGCTTCGGCCTTGGCGATGCCGCCAACATCACCGTCACCTTCGACCGCGGCGTCGCCGACATGCGGCTGGACGCCTCCAACACCGGCGCGCTCCAGCCGGTCGCGACGCGTTACGACGCCCGCGGCGGCCGTTTCGACATCGCCTTCGAGATCAACAACGACAACAATCCGGCGCCGACCAAGCTGCGCTTCACCGGCACCGCGATCGAGACCGTGGAAGTGGCCGTGCTGACGCGCGACATCGACCGCGCCGACCTCCTGAAATCCTCCGACGTCACGCTGGAGCGCCGGCCCAAGGCCGAGGTCACCGGCGAGGCCGCCTCGCGCGACCGCACCATCGGCATGCAGCTGCGCCGGCCGATGCGGGCGGGCACGCCGATCCGCGTCGCGGACATCGTCAAGCCCGACTTCGTGCAGCGCGACCAGAACGTCACCATCATCTACCAGGTGCCCGGGCTCTACCTCACCACGCGCGGCAAGGCGATCGAGAGCGGCGCCGAGGGTGACACCGTCAGCGTGCTCAACCTGCAATCCAAGCGCACGCTAACCGGCGTCGTCACCGGCCGCGGCCAGATCACGGTCCAGGGCGCGAGCCAGTCGCCGCCGATGGCGCCTGCAGTCGAGCAGACCTCCTCGCTCAAGCGTGACGAAACGCCTGCCCCTGCGGCTGCGGCCGCAGCGCTCGCCCAAAGCCTGATCCAGGCGCCCACGTCTCCGGCCCAGATCGCACAAGCCCAGATCCCGCAAGCCCGCGTCTCGCAAGCTCCAGCCAAGTCAGAGTAAGTCATGTCCCCGTTCAGTTCGGCTTTCCGTCCTCGTCGCATCGCGATCTCTGCCCTGCTGCTGGCCATTGGCGCGCTGGCAAGCGGCTGCTCCTCGATCGACCGCCTGTCGCAGATCGGCGAGCAACCGAAACTGTCCGCGATCGACAATCCGACGGCGCAGCCCGGCTACAAGCCGGTGCAGATGCCGATGCCGAAGCCGGAAGTCGCCTCCTACAATCCGAACTCGCTGTGGCGCAGCGGCAGCCGCGCCTTCTTCAAGGACCAGCGCGCCCACCAGATCGGCGACCTGCTCACCGTGACCGTGAACATCACCGACAAGGCCAACATCGCCAACGAAACCCAGCGCAGCCGCACCGCCAAGGAAGATTCGGGAATTACCGACTTTATCGGCAGCCAGACGGTCACGCAGCCGCTCAAGGTCCTGCCCGGCCGCCTTCTCACCACCGACTCGACATCCTCCGCCGACGGCAAGGGTTCGGTCAATCGCCAGGAAGCGTTGCAGACCAACGTCGCCGCGGTGGTCACGCAGGTGCTGCCGAACGGCAACCTCGTGGTCGAAGGCAAGCAGGAGATCCGGGTCAACTACGAGATCCGCGAGCTCGTGGTCGCCGGCATCGTCCGCCCCGAAGACATCCAGAGCGACAACACCATCGACTCCAGCAAGATCGCGCAGGCCCGCATCGCCTATGGCGGCCGCGGCCAGATCATGGACGTGCAGCAGCCGCGCTACGGCCAGCAGGTCATGGACGTGCTGCTGCCCTTCTAAGCCTCTTTAAGAGCTCCCACATCGTGTTCGCGAACCTAGGCGCGAACGACGATGTACTACGCGGCCTCCGGTAGCTCCCCTGCCGGAGGCCGCATGTATTTTGGCGTGGTGCGCCACACTCAACCAGGCCGGTCGTGCGATTATAGCGGCGCAGTTGCCTCAAATTCCGTCATTGCGAGCGTAGCGAAGCAATCCAGAAATGCGCCCGCGGAAGGATTCTGGATTGCTTCGTCGCAAGAGCTCCTCGCAATGACGGAGAAGCGCGGTTGCGCCCCTCACTTGAACTCCGCCTCCACCACGCCCAGCCCGTCCAGCTCCATCCGCACCTTGTCGCCGGCCTTCAGCCACAGCGTCTTCACCAGGCTCCCGGTGAGCACGAGCTGCCCCGCGTGAAGACCCTTGCCCTCGGCGGCGAGATGGTTGGCGAGCCAGGCGAGCGCGTTGTGGGGGTGGCCGAGCACGTCGGCGCCGGTGCCGTGGCCGACCTCCTCGCCGTTGACGATGGCGCGGCCTTTGACCGCCTTCAGGTCCGGCACCGACGAGCGCGGAACCGACGGCCCCAGCACGCAGCCGGCGGCGAAGAAATCGTCGGCGATCAGCGTCGGCGCGCCCATCGTCTCCCACTTCACATAGCGGTCGTCGACGATCTCGATCGCGGGATGATAGGCATCGACGGCCTCGCCGACCCATTCGGCCGTGAACGGCGCCTCGCCGGCGGCAAGGTCACGCTGCAGCCGCACCGCGATCTCGCATTCGACGCCGACCCGGACATATTTGGAAGCCGCGAGCTTCACCCCGCTATCGTGCACGCCCTTCTGGAACACGCCGCCGGCGCAGGGATGCGGGATGCCGATATAGTCCTGCATCACCTGGCTGGTGCAGCCGATCTTGTAGCCGACGAGCGGCCCGGCATGCGGCAGCAGGAGATCATGCAGCGCACGCTGGACCTGGTAGCCCTCGGCCTCGTCGGCTGGCGGAACCTCGAGCGCCGCAAGCGGCGCATGGTTGCGGCGCGCCAGCGCGATCGCCTTTGCGGCTTCGAGAATGTTGTCCATCGGCGCCGCCTCCCACGCTACGCATTCGAGGGCGGCACTTCAGCATCCCCGCTGCGGCCTGACAAGCGCGGCCCAAAGGACGGTCCTAAGGTCGGCCAAACAGCGGCTTCATGCCCTGACCAGGCCAAGCCGGATCAGGCTCTCGGCCGTCGCGAGGATCGCCTCATCGTTGGAACGCGGCTGCCAGCCGAGCAGCGACCGAGCCTTGGCGCTGGTGGAATGCCGCACCCTTCCGAGCATCGGCACGACCGCACGCAGCAGCGGAATCCGGTTGGCGGCCAGGCGCACCAGCCAGTCCGGCGCCTGGAGCCGTGGAACCCGGCGTGCCCTCGGTCCGAGTTCCCGCCGCAGCACCCTGGCGATATCGAGGATCGACATCGCCTCGCCGGAGACCGCGATGAAGCGCTCGCCTTTCGCCTCAGGCGCGGTCATCGCCCGCAGATGCAGGTCGGCCACGTCGCGCACGTCAACCACGCCGAAATAGACCCGCGGCACCGCCGGCATGGCGCCGTCGAGCAGCGATTTGACGATCTCGATCGAGCCGGAGAAGTCCGGCCCCAGCACGGGACCGAAAATGCCGGCTGGGTTCACGACCGAGAGCTCGAGCCCGCCGCCTTCGCGCGCCACGAAATCCCAGGCCGCCCGCTCGGCCAGCGTCTTGGATTTGATGTAAGCCTGCACGTCGGCACCTCCGAGATTGGTCCAGTCGGTCTCGTCGAACGGTTTTTCCCGCGGCTTGTGGCCATACCCGATCGCACCCAGCGACGAGGTGATCACCACGCGCCTGACGCCGGCCTCGCGCGCGGCCCGCAGCACCCGCAGCGTGCCGTCGCGCGCCGGGATGATCATCTCGTCCTCATCCTTGGGAACACTGGTCGAGAGCGGCGAGGCAACATGGAGAACGTAGTCGCAGCCCGCGACGGCCTCACGCCACCCCTCGTCCCGGACGAGGTCGGCGGTGGAGAAGGACAGGCTCTCGGGCGATGCCGCCCCGCCCTCGCGCAGCATGGCCAGCACGTCGGCCTGCCGCTCCGGCCGGCGCACCGTTGTCCGCACCGTGTGGCCGGCGGCCAGAAGTTGCAGGACGACGTGGATGCCGACGAAACCCGACCCGCCCGTGACCAGAACAATGCTCATTGCCAAATTCCCCTCGTTGCACGGGCCGGCGAATTGGTTCCATCAAGGCCCTGCTCAAGGCGGCATCTGGTCACTATGTGCTTGCGAACAAGTAGAATGGATTTCGAGACCGGTATGGAAAACCTGACCAGTGCCTGCGACGGCGACTGCGATTGCAGCCCCGACCCTGCCGTGCTCGCCGACTTCAAGCGGGCCATCCACGCGCTCGGCGGCAAGTGGAAGCTGGAGATCCTGTTCGCGCTGATGAACGGCGCGGTCCGTTTCGGCGCATTACGGCGATCGATCGGCGGCATCACCCAGCACATGCTGACCACGCAGCTGCGCGAGCTCGAGCAGGACGGACTGGTGTCGCGAACCGTCTTCGCGGAGAAGCCCTTGAGGGTCGAGTACGAGCTGACGGATGCGGCCTACGGCCTGTTGCCGGCGTTTAAGGAAATATTGAGCTGGTCCAGGCTTTATGGGGCCGCGCGCCTCGTGGCGTCGCACCAGGCCTGATTGCAGCGATGCTTGATGCAGCTGGATCGGTGTCTCAGCGTTCGAGTCGATCCCGTTGATGCGACTCGCAAAATCTCCCGCACCTGAAGTGAAGGCTGTTTCTCATCCGAACTCACGTGAGCTCGGAGGATGTGACTCTACGGGATGATACCCGAAGCAAGAGAAGTCCACCTTTCGAGGAAAGATCGCAAGGTGCTTGAGGCGTGCTGTCGCTCACCGGTGACGTTGCAGCGCGATTTGAAGCGGGCGCGGATAGTTCTGTTGGCGGCGGATGGGCGCAGCACCCGGTCGATCGCCAAGGAAGTTGGGGTCCAGCCGCGGATTGTCAGCCTTTGGCGGCATCGCTATGCCGACCATGGCCTTGAAGGGCTGCAAGACAAGCCGCGGCCTGGCAAGCAGCCGATCTATACGAAGACGACCGACAAGCGGATTCTGAAGCTGCTGGATAAGCCGCCACCGCAAGGGTTTGCGCGCTGGACCGGCCCCCTGCTGGCCGAGGCGCTGGGCGATGTCGATGTCCAATATGTCTGGCGGTTCCTGCGCAGCCACAAGATTGACCTGGTGGCTCGCAAGTCCTGGTGCGAGAGCAACGACCCGAACTTTACGGCCAAAGCCGCCGATGTTGTCGGCCTCTATGTCGCGCCGCCGGCGAAGGCCATTGTGCTGTGCGTGGACGAGAAGCCCTCGATCCAGGCTTTGGAGCGAGCGCAGGGTTATCTGAAGTTGCCCAATGGCCGCGCCTTGACCGGCCAAAGCCACGATTACAAGCGGCATGGCACCACAACATTGTTTGCGGCGCTCGAAGTCGCCACCGGAAAGATCATCGCGACCCATTCAAAACGCCGGCGCCGCGTCGAGTTTCTCGATTTCATGAACAGCGTCACCGCGGCTTTTCCGAACCGCAAGCTTCACGTCATCCTCGACAACCTCAACACCCATAAAAAGAACGAGGACTGGCTCAAGGCCCACCCCAACGTGCAATTTCATTTCACGCCGACAAGTGCGTCATGGCTCAATCAGGTCGAAGTATGGTTTTCCATCTTGCAGGGGCAGTCGCTCAGCGGCACCTCCTTCACGAGCCTCAAGCAGCTTCAGGAACACATCGATGCCTACGTCAACGCATACAACGACAGAGCCGAGCCCTTCGTCTGGACCAAGAAAAAGGTCCGTCAACGCCGTTTCAAAGGCCGCCGTATCACTCAGCTCTGATTCCGGGTACTAGCTCATTGATCGCGATTCATTTTTCGCGATTGCGGTCGCGCGTTGAAGCGCGACGGCAAGCGACGGGCAATATCCTGACCGCGGCGCGAAATGGCGCCTTGCGTCCAAAAACAAAGAGCCGCATCGCTGCGGCTCTGACTCTATTCGTCGCGATAGACCTTCTCGCGTTTCTCGTGGCGCTCCTGCGCTTCCACCGAGAGTGTTGCGATGGGCCGGGCCTCGAGCCGTTTCAACGAGATCGGCTCGCCGGTGTCCTCGCAATAACCGTAGGTGTTGTCCTCGATACGCTGAAGCGCGGCGTCGATCTTGGCGATCAACTTGCGCTGGCGATCGCGGGCGCGGAGTTCGATGGCGCGGTCGGTTTCGGACGATGCCCGATCGGCGAGATCGGGGTGGTTCACGTTCTCCTCCTGCAGGGCTTGCAGGGTGAGCTTGGACTCTTTGAGGATCTCATCCTTCCAGGCAAGGAGCTTCAACCGGAAGTACTCCTTCTGCCGGTCGTTCATGAAAGGCTCTTTTTCGGTCGGTCGGTAGTTTTTCAACTTTTCCAAGGGCGGCCTATCTGTCTAAGCAACGACTCGCAAACGGAACGGGGTCCGTTGAGCGGGGCGTTATATAGCGGCCTCCTGTGACAGACAATATTTCCCTGATCGCCCAGCCGGCGCCCCCAAGCCCTTGCACAGGAAGGTTTATCCGCAAGGGCCCGGGAGCGGCCGAAGGCCTAGTATCCGACCGTGAAACGCTGCCTCAAATGGGCCGGCCGCTCGACTTCGTCGGCAAGCGCAATGGCGTAGTCGGCGAAGCTGATCCAGCTCTTGCCGTTCGCATCTGCGAGAAGCTGATCGGTCCCGAGCCGGAACTTGGCCGTGCGCTCGCCCTCGACGAACAGCGCCGATGGCGAGATGAAGGTCCAGTTCAGTTCCTTTTCCTGCCGCAGCAGGTCGAGAAAGGCGGAGCCAGCCTCCGCCTCGGCCTTGTATTGGGCCGGAAAACCGGGAGTTGTGACCAGCTTCACGCCTGGTGCAACCTCCAGGCTGCCAGCCCCGCCAACGACGAGGTAGCGGCCGACCTTGGAGTCCTTGGCTGCCCCGATCAGCTTGAGCGCGTCGCTGGCCAAGAAGTGCACGGAACTCACGGCGACGTCGTGCCCGGCCCACAGCCTGGCGAGACCCGCCTGGTCGAGCACATCCCCCTTGGTGGGTGTGACGTTCGGCAGGGCCGCGATCTTCTCGGGGTTCCGGGCGATGGCCGTGACGCTAGGGCCGCGGCGGGACAATTCCTTGGTGATCTCCGACCCGGCCCGGCCCGAGGCGCCGGCGACTGCGATTTTCATGGAAGGTTCCTTTGCTTCTGTAGTAACTGGCAGCGACTAGATATCTCAAAGAAAGCTGGTGTTAAGAGAGCACTTTGTGCTCACCTGATTACGCAGGAGTAACCGGCAAGCGAGCCGGCAAGCGACTTCAATGGATCGAGGACCCGAAGATGAAGCCCGACGTCTATGCGGCGAACTGCCCCACGCGCCAGATTCTCGATCGCGTCGGCGACAAATGGGCGGTGCTGATCCTCCTGCTGCTGCGCGAGGAGCCGATGCGCTTCAATCAGTTGCGTCGCACGATTGAAGGCATTTCGCAGAAGATGCTGAGCCAGGTTCTCAAATCGCTCGAACGCGACGGCCTGATCAAGCGCCGCGCCATCGCGACCGTACCGGTGACGGTGGAATATTCGATCACGCAGCTCGGGCTGACACTCGCCGCGGCCGTCGATCCGTTGCGCGATTGGGCCGAGCAGAACCTGAAGGACGTGCTCGCCGCCCAGCGCCGCTACGACGCGCAGAAGGAGGAGGAAGCGGCGTAAGCCCTTTCTCAAACGTACGCGGCGCGCTCACACGAAATTCCGCTGTCATGCCCCGGCTTGACCGGGGCATCCAGTACGCCGCGGCGTCTCGATTCAAAACTACTGTCTCTGGAATACTGGGTCGCCCGGTCAAGCCGGGCGACGACAGTCTGCCCGACTACGCCTGTCCCGCCTTCGCCAGCTCGACCTCGACGCGCAGCTCGATCTCGGAGAGCACGGAGTCCAGCCCGGGATCGCCCGAGGACGATTTCAGGTTCGCCGCAGCATCGCGCAGCCGCATCACGGTGGACGCGTCGAGATTGCCGGACAAGAGGCCCATCTTGAGATCGTCGAGCACGTCGAGCGCGGTCCTGCCGCGCGCGACCGAGCGCTTGCGGCGCTCGACCGGATCCTCCTCGATGCCTTGCAACGCGAGCAGGGCATCGATGTTGGCCGCTGCTTTCGGCGCCGCAGCCGCTCGCGTCTCCTGCGCCGACGAGGTGTCGGGCAAGACGAAGGTGCCGGAGCCCGTCCGCCTGGCCTGGCTGGCCGGCGTTCCAAGCGTGGTGCCGTTCGGTCCGTAGATGCGCATCGGAAGCAATCCGGGTGATCGATGCCTCACCTTCGCTGTTTTATGGTTAACGGCGCGTAAACAGCCCGGCAAAATCTGCCGACGGGCGGCAGTTTCGCTCCTCAGGGACAACGCCCGCTGACACCGGTCGAAACAGCTTTAGTCAACCTATTCAGCGACCTACGCCCACTGCCCCGCGTTGGCACAGCACTCGCAAGGAAAGCGTCGGACCAGCTCGTCATGGGAGTGTCGAGGATGGTCCGAGATTTGAGGAGCCTCGGGGAGCAGAGGATGCCAGGCGTTCGTTGGGTGAGGATTGTTGGGGTGGCCTGCGCCGCGCTGTCAGCGCTGGCGCTGTCGGTCACGTCCGCAAGCGCGACCTCGCGCATCAAGGACCTCGCCAATATCGAGGGCGTGCGGCAGAACCAGCTCATCGGCTATGGCCTCGTCGTCGGCCTCAACGGCACCGGCGACACCCTCAACAACATCCCCTTCACCAAGCAGTCGCTGCAAGCGATGCTCGAGCGCATGGGCGTCAACATCCGCGGCGCCACCATCCGCACCGGCAACGTCGCCGCCGTGATGGTGACAGGCAATCTGCCGGCCTTCGCCACCCAAGGCACGCGCATGGACGTCACCGTTTCCGCGCTCGGCGATGCCAAGAACCTCCAGGGCGGCACCCTGCTCGTCACGCCCCTCCTCGGCGCCGACGGCAACGTCTATGCGGTCGCGCAGGGTTCGCTCGCGATCTCCGGCTTCCAGGCCGAGGGCGAAGCGGCGAAGATCGTGCGCGGCGTTCCGACCGTGGGGCGCATCGCCAACGGCGCCATCATTGAGCGCGAGATCGAGTTCGCGCTCAACCGGCTGCCGAACGTGCGCCTGGCACTCCGCAATGCCGACTTCACCACCGCCAAGCGCATCGCGGCGGCTGTCAACGACTATCTCGGCGTCAAGACCGCCGAGCCGATCGATCCATCGACGGTGCAGCTTTCGATTCCGCCGGAGTTCAAGGGCAACGTCGTCGCCTTTCTCACCGAGATCGAGCAGCTCCAGGTCGACCCCGATCTCGCCGCCAAGATCGTCATCGACGAGCGCAGCGGCATCATCGTGATGGGCCGCGACGTTCGCGTCGCCACCGTCGCGGTAGCACAAGGCAACCTCACCGTCACGATCTCCGAAAGCCCGCAGGTGAGCCAGCCCAATCCGCTGTCCCGAGGGCGGACCGTGGTCGCGCCGCGCAGCAGCGTCAGCGTCACCGAGGACGGCAGGAAGTTGGCACTCGTCAAGGATGGCGTCTCGCTCCAGCAGCTCGTCGACGGCCTCAACGGCCTTGGCATCGGCCCCCGCGACATGATCAGCATCCTCCAGGCGATAAAGGCCGCCGGCGCGATCGAAGCCGATATCGAGGTGATGTGATGCAGACGAGCATGATCAACACCCCGCGCGCCGCCGCCTCCTCGGCCTTCTCGGTGGAAAGCCGCAACGGCCGGCCCGACTTCGAGCTCGCCGCCGCGCTGCAAAAGGTCTCGCCGCAGCAGCAGGCCAAGGCGCAGAAGACCGCCACCGATTTCGAGGCGATGTTCCTCAACAGCATGTTCTCGCAGATGACCTCGGGCCTGAAGGGCGAAGGCCCGTTCGGCGACACGACGGGCACCGGCGTATGGCGCTCGATGCTGACCGAGCAGTATTCCAAGAACTTCGCCAAGGCCGGCGGCGTCGGCGTCGCCACCGAGGTCTATCGCACTCTCATCATGCAGCAGGCGAAAACCGTCCGCACGGCATAAGGTCAAACGAGATGAACCAGTTCACCGCCTCACGTCAGCCGATGCAAGCGCAGCGCCCGAACACCGCGCCCGGCAACGCCCAGGCGCGCAAGCTCGCCGAAGACCTGATGGATGCGATGAGCGCCCTGCTCGGACTGATCGAGCGTGAGACCGAACTCGTTCGCGCCGGCAACGTCCGCGAAGCGATGATGCTCGAGAGCAGGAAACAGGAGCTGTCGCGAAACTATGTCGGCGCCGTCAGCCAGTTGAAGGCCAACCAGGCCCAGCTCGCGAAATCGGCGCCCGAGCTGCTTTCGACGCTGCATCGGCATCACGATGCGTTCCGCGCGATGCTCCAGGTCAATCTCACCGTGCTCGCGACCGCGCACGCGGTCTCCGAGAGCGTCGTGCGCGGCGTCAATGCCGAGATCCAGAAGCGCAACGTGCCGAACACCTATACGGCCGCGGGACGCCGCGCCACTCCGGGCCCGCGCCACATCACCCCGCTCACCGTCAGCCGCTCGCTCTGAGCGCGCGCAGAAAACAAGCGACAATTTTACGAAAAACCGCGCGGCGATATCGTCGCGCGGTTAGTCACGTTTCCTTACCGGGTCTTCAATCCTGGTGTTCCACGGTTGCGCATTGAGAGGGGTTGGGATTTGACTCGGACGAGGCAACCAGGAGGCTGCCATGAGTACAGATTTCAGCATCAGGCCGGTGGGGATACCGGCCCCCGCGCAGATCATAACGACGTCGAATACGGCGGCGAACGAGGCCGTGCAAACTGATTTGCCGGTGAGCCAGACGGTCGCCGCGAGCGATACGAGCGCGCCCGTGCGCAATGATTTGCCGAACAGCGAGAACATCTCGCGGCAGGTGGTGTTCGACCAGGCCGCCGCATCCTTCGTCTTCCAGGTCGTCAACGACAGGACCGACGCCGTGGTCAATCAGTTCCCCGACGAAGCGATGCTGCGCCGGCGAGCTTATTTCCATGCAGAGGATCTGAAGTCCAAACCCTCGCGTCCGCTCAATACGGATGTCAGCGCCTGACGCTCAGGCGCCGCAAAGGTCTTGTCGGGAATAGGTCGAGCCGGTCGCAGGATTGGTCACGAAGATCCTGATCTGCGCCTTGCCTGTATCCGTCAGCGTGCACTTGGCAATGCCGAAGCGGAACGGGCCGCCCTCGACGAGCCCGGGATGTTGGCCCCCAATAGAACGTTCAACTGATACACGGCCAACCAATGCGCCAGAGGTCGGCCATGACGGGCCTCCATCACGGCCGTCCGGACAGACCGGCAGCGATATTGCGATTGATCTCGATCAGCGGGCGGAAGTGATCGAACTGCGGGCTCATCTGCAGCGCCGCGGTCTGGCTCAGCACGAACACGCTGATGTTGGCGATCTTCTGGCGGACATCGATCGGCTGCGGATTGTTGTCGCGCATCGCCTCGCTCAGGAAGATCGTCCAGAGCTTGCGGTTGAACATCAGCGCCTGCATGGTCTGCTCGCTGAGCGGATCAGCGTTGTTCACCGCATCCTGGAGCTTGTTGGCGGCCTTGAGCAGGGTCTGCGCCTCGATGTCGCGAGGAGATGCGGTGGTCGTTGCAACACGCGCGTAAGCCGAGGCAGCGGAATTCGACATCAATCACACCCTGGAGGTTACCTAGCCCGTTGAACGCGCTTAAGGATTTCTTTCCCAACCCTAGGCAGCACCGCTTAAGATTTGCTTACGTGTGCGCTTGGAAGCACTCCGGATAATTACGGGTCGCGGAGTTTCTTCGTCAGCGCAAAGCTAGATGCACGCACACACGCTGTAAACTTGCTTCGCGTGATGGGCATCAATCTCAGCTAATCCTGCCTTAGCGATCTCCGTAAAAAGAACGGCGGAGCGTTAGCCCCGCCGCGATATCTCGAGTAGCGGTCTTGCGCTGCGAAATTAGCGGAGCAGCTGCAGCACGCTCTGCTGCGACTGGTTGGCGAGCGACAGCGCGGAGACCGCGATCGACTGGCGGGTCGACAGCGCCTGGCTGTTGGCCGCTTCCTCATTGGTGTCGGCGAGCGTCAGGTTCGATGAGCCGGTCTGCAGCACGTTGATCAGGTTCTTGGAGAAGTCCTGACGCACCTGCACGATCGAGAGGTTCGAACCGAGCGCCGAACCTTCCGAGCGCAGCGTGCTCGAGGCCGCGTTCAGGCTGGTCAGCACCTTGTTGGTGGCGCCGTTATCGATGAAGTCGACGCCGTTGACGAGGTTGCTGAGGCCAAGACCTGCCGCGTTGAACACCACGCCGTTGATGCCGAGCGTGGAGCTGCCGGTTTCGTTGAAGACGAGCTTCAGCGTGTCGCCGTTGAGCAGGTTGACGCCGTTGAAGGAGGAGTCCTGCGACGTCGTGTCGATCTGCGCCAGAATGTTGTTGAACTGGTTGACCAGGTTCGAGCGCGCGGTCTGCGCGACGGGATCCTGGACCGGCGGCTGCGCGGTGGTGAAGGCCAGAATGCCGGTGATCGTGCCGCCGACCGTGCCGCCCGCAGTTGTCGATCCGAGCGTCGAGGAGGCATATTCATTGACGGTGGTCACCGTCAGCAAGCCATTGGCGTCGATCGTCGCCGTCAAATGGTTCGCCTGAAGCTGCGCGTTGAGCTGGTCGAGCGTCTTGACGGTGCCGTTGGTGCCGTCGCCGAAGGTGACGTTCACCGGCGTGCCGCCGTTGAAGGAGGTAAAGGTCAGGGTCTTGCCGCTGACACCGCCAACACCGGAGGTGCGCGCCGCGGTGAAGGCGGTCGCCGTTCCCGTGTTGCCGCTGAGGCCGAACGCGTGGAGCGCGTTGCCGGTGCCGGTGATCGACAAGTCGGCGTTGATGCCGGTGGAGAGCGCAAGTTGGCCGCTGCTGTTGACGGACGACGGGATCTGGCCCGCAGTGGTCGTCAGCGACGCCGCGCCGTTGAAGATGCTGGCGGTCTTGACGCCGGTGGCAAGGTCGATCGAGTTGAGCAGGTCGGTGAGCGTCGCGCTCTGGATATAGACGGTCGAGTTGCCGTTGCCGTCCGTGACGATGTTGCCGTTGACGCCACCCGAGGTCACGCTGGCCGCCGACTGTGGCGTCTGGGCGTTCTTGAAGGTGATGGTGTGACCATCGATGTTCAGCGTCGAGCCGTCCTGGACCAGGGTGCCGAGCGAGCCCGCGGTCGTCGACCGGTTCGCGGTCACGTTCGCATTGCCTGCGCCGGTCGCCGTCGTCAGACCGAGCTTGTTGAGGAAGTCAGCCTTGCCGGTCACGCTCAGATCGGCGCCGGTCGAGCTCTTCAGCGTGACCTGGCCGCCGCCCGAGATGGACGATGCCACCTGAAGCGTACCGATGGGACCGGTCGAACCGCTGACAGCGATGGCCGCCGCGCCTGCGCTGATCGTTGCGGTCTTGACGCCGCTGGCGAGGTCAATCGCGCTGAGGACGTCGTTGACGGTCGCCCTGGGCGCAACCGCGGTTCCCTCATAGACGATCGAGTTGCCATTGCCGTCGGTGGCGATGTGTCCACTGGCGTCGAGACCCCAGCCGGTCGGCTGCGTCGTCGGCGGGATACCGGTGCGGAAGGTGATGGTCTTGCCGTTCACCGTGATGGTGTCGCCGTCCGCGGGTGGCGCGCCGAAGGTGGTGGATGCCGTGGTGCCGAGCAGCGTGGCGGTACCTGACAGTACGGTGGTGCCGTCGGCGGCCGTCGCGGCAAAACCGACCGCCGAGCCCGCGTTCGAACCCAGTGAGGCGCCGAGCGCGGCAGTCCCCGTCACCGGGGTCACGCCACCGGCTGCACCGGTATACAGCACGTTGCTGTTGGCGGTTGCGCTCGCGTAGGAGGTCGTTCCGCGCAGATCGGCCGGTGTCGCACCGGGAATCGTGGTGGAGACGTTCGACTTGGTGGAGTAACCGACCGTGGTCTGCAGCGCCTGATTGGCGATCGATTTCGCGCTGTCGATCAGCTTTTGCAGCGAGGTGATGCCGGTGTTGGCGGCCTGGAGCACCTGCACACCGTTGTTGATGCCGTCGAGCAGGTTGCTGATGTCGCTCGCCCGGTTGTCCAACCCCTGCGCGGTGAAGAAGTTGGTGGGATTGTCGAGCGCCGTGTTGACCTTCTTGCCGGTTGACAGCCGCTCCTGCGTCGTGGCCAGCAAGTCGGCCGTCGACTGCAGCGACAACAGGTTCTGGCGAACTGACGCCGAGAGAACGATGTTGGACATTGGCGAGTCTTCCTCTTGAACCGGATACGAATCGGCCGCGCGGTCTCGAAAGCGGGCTTTGGTCCAGTTTTAGGAGGTGTCCTTTAAAGTATGGTTAACGCCGGTTTAAGCGATAGGGTTAATGGCGAATGAACGCCCCTGCCCGCCTCCGGACGCAAAAAAGCGGCGGGGCACAAAACCCCGCCGCTCTATTTTACCAAGTTATTTCCGCTACTTACTAGCGGAGCAGCTGGAGCACGCTCTGCTGCGACTGGTTGGCCAGCGACAGCGCGGAGACCGCGATCGACTGGCGGGTCGACAGCGCCTGGCTGTTGGCCGCCTCGACGTTGGTGTCGGCCAGCGTCAGGTTGGACGAGCCGGTCTGCAGCACGTTGATCAGGTTCTTGTTGAAGTCCTGACGGATCTGCACCACCGAGAGGTTCGAGCCGAGGCTCGAGGCTTCCGAGCGCAGCGTGCTCGACGCGGCGTTGAGGTTGGTCAGCACCCTGTTGGCCGCGGCGTTGTCGATGAAGTCGACGCCGACGGTCAGCGCAGCAAGGCCCAGACCCTTGGAGTTGTAGGTCACGCCGGTGATGTTCAGGCTCGACTTGCCGGTCTCGTCGAACACCAGCTTGAGCTGATCACCATTGAGCAGGTTGACGCCGTTGAACGAGGAGTCCTGCGAGGTCGTGTCGATCTGGTTCAGGATGTTGTTGTACTGAGACACCAGGTTCGCACGGGCCGTCTGCGCAACGCCATCCTGGACGGGGTTGGAAGCCGTCGAGAACGTGAGCGCCGATGTGAGCGTGCCGCCGATCGCTCCGCCTGCCGACGTCGAACCGAGCGTCGATGACGCATAGTCGTTGGACGCGGTGATCGTCAGCAAACCGTTGGCGTCGATCGTTGCAGACAGGTTGTTGGCCTGAAGCTTCGTGTTGAGCTGATCGAGCGTCTTGACCGTGCCGTTGGTGCCGTCGCCGAAGGTGACGTTGACCGCCGTGCCGCCGTTGAAGGAGGTGAAGGTCAAGGTCTTGCCGGCAATGCCGCCGATGCCCGAGGTGCGTGCCGCGGTGAACGCGGTTGCGCTGCCGGTGTTGCCGGCCAAGCCGAACACGTTCAACGCATTGCCGGTGCCGGTGATGGACAGGTCGGCGTTGATACCGGTCGAGAGCTTGAGCTGACCGGAGGTGTTGATCGACGAGTTCGACTGGCCGGTGGCGGTCGCAAGCGTCGCGGTGCCATTGGCGTTGATCGTCGCGGTCTGCACGCCGGTGGCAAGGTCGATCGCCTTCAGCACGTCGTTGACCGTGCCGGCCTGCAGATAGACCGTCGAGTTGCCGTTGCCGTCGGTGAGGATGTTACCGGTGGCACCGTAACCGCTCGGAACGCTCGGCGCACCGGTCGAGCCCGGGATCGGCGCGTTCTTGAAGGTGATGACGTGACCGTCGACGTTCAGCGTCGAGCCGTCCGCGATGGTCGCGCCCAGCGAGGCCGCGCTCGTGGTCCGGTTGACGTTGACGGTGGCATTTCCAGCACCTGTGGACGTCGTCAGGCCGAGAGCCTTGAGCAGGTCAGCCTTACCGGTGACGCTCAGATCCGCACCCGTCGAGCTCTTCAGCGTGACGGCGCCGGCGGCGGCGGTCGAGACCGCAGCACCTGGCTGGCTGGCGCTCACGGCGATCGTCGCAGCGCCGGAGCTGATGGATACCGTCTTCACGCCGCTGGCCAGATCGATCGCGGACAAGAGATCGTTGACGGTCGCCGCCGGGGTGCCAGCAGTGCCGAGATAGACGGTGGTGTTGCCGTTGCCGTCGGTGACGAGGTTGCCACTGACGCCCGAGCCGGACGGAACCGCAGTCGACGCCGGAGCAGCGCCGCTACGGAACGTGATGGTCTTGCCGTTCACGGTCAGCGTGTCGCCGTCGGCCGGCTGGGCGTTGCCGAGCAGGCCGGTCGCGGTCGTGCCGTTGGTGGCGATCAGGGTGATGGCGCCGGTCAGCGCCGTGGTGCCGTCACCGGCCGTTGCGCCGGTGCTTGCAAAGGAGCCGATGGACGCGCCGAGGGTCGTGGTGCCGCTCGCCGCGGTCGTGCCGCCGGCCGTGCCGTTATACAGCACGTTGCTGCTCGCCGTTGCGCTGGCGAAGCTCGTCGTGCCGCGCAGATCAGCGGCGGTCGCACCCGAGATCGTGGTGGAGACGTTGGACTTGGTGGAGTAGCCGACCGTGGTCTGCAGTGCCTGGTTGGCAATCGACTTCGCGGAGTCGATCAGCTTCTGCAGCGAAGTCAGACCGGTGTTGGCGGCCTGCAGCACCTGCACGCCGTTGGCGATGCTATCGAGCAGGTTGTTGATGTCGCTGGCGCGGTTGTCGAGCGACTGGGCGGTGAAGAAGTTGGTGGGATTGTCCAGGGCCGAGTTGACGCTCTTGCCGGTCGACAGACGGTTCTGTGTGGTGGCGAGGAGGTCGGCGGTGGACTGGAGAGAGAGCAGGTTCTGACGAACCGACGCAGAGAGAACAATACCTGACATGACTCTTACCCTTCTGGCTTACGCGTCTTCGTTCGATCGCTTCGGATCGAGTGACGGGGCCAGCGTGCCGCGACATGGCTAACAAAGGGTGAAACGAACCTCGCCTGCATAAGCGCCGGTTCACCATAAGCGGGTGGGAAGCGCGGAGTGAGATGGCAATCAGCCTGAAATCATTGGCAATTCTTTGCGCTTACGCTCCATTAACCATAACCGCTGGTTACTTTTCAGAGTGTCGCCTGCCCTCTCGAAACCTCGAGCGATAAACGAAAAAACGGCGGGGCCGAAGCCCCGCCGCCGGATCTTGCTTGCGATGTCTGCCGCCTATTAGCGGAGCAGCTGCAGCACGCTCTGCTGCGACTGGTTGGCCAGCGACAGCGCGGAGACCGCGATCGACTGGCGGGTCGACAGCGCCTGGCTGTTGGCCGCTTCGACGTTGGTGTCGGCCAGCGTCAGGTTGGACGAACCGGTCTGCAGCACGTTGATCAGGTTCTTGTTGAAGTCCTGACGAACCTGCACGATCGTCAGGTTCGAACCGAGGCTCGAAGCTTCCGAGCGCAGCGTGCTCGACGCGGAGTTCAGGTTGGTCAGCACCTTGTTGGTGGCGGCGTTGTCGATGAAGTCGACACCGCCGGTCAGCGCGGCGAGACCGAGACCCTTGGAGTTGTAGGTCACGCCCGTGATGCTGAGGTTCGACTTTCCGGTCTCGTCGAACACGAGCTTGAGCTGGTCGCCGTTCAGCAGGTTGACGCCGTTGAACGAGGAGTCCTGCGCCGTGGAGTCGATCTGGTTCAGGATGTTGTTGTACTGGGACACCAAATTGGCACGCGACGTCTGGGCAACCGTGTCCTGGACGGGGCTGGAAGCCGTCGAGAACGTCAGCGCCGAGGTGAGCGTGCCGCCGATCGCACCACCCGCGGCGCTCGAGCCGATGGTCGAGGAGGCGTAGTCGTTGGTGGTCGAGACCGTCAGCAGGCCGTTGGCGTCGATCGTCGCCGTCAGGTTGTTGGCCTGAAGCTTGGTGTTGAGCTGATCGAGCGTCTTGACCGTGCCGTTGGTGCCGTCGCCGAAGGTGACGTTGACCGCCGTGCCGCCGTTGAAGGAGGCGAAGGTCAAGGTCTTGCCGGTGAGGCCGCCGACGCCGGAGGTGCGGGCCGCGGTGAAGGCAGTCGACGTCCCGGTGTTGCCGGCGAAGCCGAGCGCGTTCAACGCGTTGCCGGTGCCGGTGATCGACAGATCGGCATTGACGCCGGTCGAGATCTTGAGCTGGCCGGAGGCGTTGATCGACGAGTTGGTCTGGCCGGTAGCGGTCGCAAGCGCCGCGACGCCGCTGGCGTTGATCGTCGCGGTCTGCACGCCGGTGGCAAGGTCGATCGCCTTCAGCACGTCGTTGACCGTACCGCCCTGCAGATAGACCGTCGAGTTGCCGTTGCCGTCGGTGACGACCGCACCGTTCGCACCATATCCGCTCGGAACGCTCGGAGCACCGGTCGTGCCCGGGATCGGCGCGTTCTTGAAGGAGATGACGTGACCGTTGACGTTCAGCGTCGAACCATCAGCGATCGTCGCACCCAGCGAGCCCGAGGTCGTGGTCCGGTTGACGCTCACGGTGGCGTTGCCGCCGCCTACTGACGAGCTCAGGCCGAGCGCCTTGAGCAGGTCGGCCTTGCCGGTGACGCTCAGATCCGCACCCGTCGAGCTCTTCAGCGTGACGGCGCCCGCAGCAACGCTCGAAGCGGTCTGGTTGAGGCTTGTCGCGATCGTCGCAGCACCCGCGGTGATGGAGGCCGTCTTCACGCCGCTGGCCAGATCGACCGCGGTCAAGAGATCGTTGACGGTCGCAGCCGGGGTGCCCGCGGTGCCGAGATAGACCGTGGTGTTGCCGTTGCCGTCGGTGACGAGGTTGCCGCTGACGCCCGAACCGGACGCAACCGCAGTCGATGCCGGAGCAGCGCCGCTGCGGAAGGTGATGGTCTTGCCGTTCACGGTCAGCGTATCGCCGTCGGCGGGCTGGGCGTTGCCGACCAGGCCGGTTGCCGTGGTGCCGTTGGTGGCGATCAGGGTGATGGCGCCGGTCAGGGCCGTGGAGCCGTCGCCGGCCGTCCCCGCGGTGCCCGTGAAGGAGCCAATGGTGGCGCCGAGGGTCGTGGTGCCGCTCGCCGCGGTGGTGCCGCCGGCCGCGCCGCTATACACCACGTTGCTGCTCGCCGTCGCGCTGGCGAAGCTCGTCGTGCCACGCAGGTCGGCCGCCGTCGCACCGGAGATGGTCGTGGAGACGTTGGACTTGGTGGAGTAGCCGACCGTGGTCTGCAGCGCCTGGTTGGCGATCGACTTCGCGGAGTCGATCAGCTTCTGCAGCGAGGTGATGCCGGTGTTGGCAGCCTGCAGCACCTGCACGCCGTTGGCGATGCCATCGAGCAAATTGTTGATGTCGCTGGCGCGGTTGTCGAGCGACTGTGCCGTGAAGAAGTTGGTGGGATTGTCCAGGGCCGAGTTGACGCTCTTGCCGGTCGACAGACGGCTCTGCGTGGTGGCGAGAAGATCAGCGGTGGACTGGAGAGAGAGCAGGTTCTGACGAACCGATGAAGAGAGAACGATACCGGACATTGAGTGTTACCCTTCTGGTACGCAACGCAACAAACTTCGATTAGGATTAATCGATGGCCGGGACGGTGAACGTTGTGGGCTAACAAAGCATGAAGCGTGTCGCTCCAATCCTTGCGCGGATTCACCATACGCACCTCCGGAGCCAAATCGTGCTCGCCGATATCGTCATGATAGGATGATGCTTTTTGGTGCAGCGACGAGGCGTTTGCGACTTGTCAACCATAACTCAGAGTGAGCAATTCGCTGCATCCGAATGCAGCGTCCTCATCGCCGGACGGCACCGCGATGCCGGCGCAAAAAGAAAGCGGCGGGGCCGAAGCCCCGCCGCCGGATCTTGCTTGCGATGTCTGCCGCCTGTTAGCGGAGCAACTGCAGCACGCTCTGCTGCGACTGGTTGGCCAGCGACAGCGCGGAGACCGCGATCGACTGGCGGGTCGACAGCGCCTGGCTGTTGGCCGCTTCGGTGTTGGTGTCGGCCAGCGTCAGGTTGGACGAACCGGTCTGCAGCACGTTGATCAGGCTCTTGTTGAAGTCCTGACGAACCTGCACCACCGAGAGGTTCGAACCGAGGCTCGACGCTTCCGAGCGCAGCGTGCTCGAGGCGGCGTTCAGGTTGGTCAGCACCTTGTTGGTGGCAGCGTTGTCGATGAAGTCGACACCGCTGGTCAGCGCGGCGAGGCCCAGACCCTTGGAGTTGTAGGTCACGCCGGTGATGCTGAGGTTCGACTTGCCGGTCTCGTCGAACACGAGCTTGAGCTGGTCGCCGTTGAGCAGGTTGACGCCGTTGAACGAAGAGTCCTGCGCAGTCGTGTCGATCTGGTTCAGGATGTTGTTGTACTGAGACACCAGGTTCGCACGCGAGGTCTGCGCAACCGTATCCTGGACGGGGCTGGAAGCCGTCGAGAACGTCAGCGCCGAGGTGAGCGTGCCGCCGATCGCACCACCCGCGGCGCTCGAGCCGATGGTCGAGGAGGCGTAGTCGTTGGTGGTCGAGACCGTCAGCAGGCCGTTGGCGTCGATCGTCGCCGTCAGGTTGTTGGCCTGAAGCTTGGTGTTGAGCTGATCGAGCGTCTTGACCGTGCCGTTGGTGCCGTCGCCGAAGGTGACGTTGACCGCCGTGCCGCCGTTGAAGGAGGCGAAGGTCAAGGTCTTGCCGGTGAGGCCGCCGACGCCGGAGGTGCGGGCCGCGGTGAAGGCAGTCGACGTCCCGGTGTTGCCGGCGAAGCCGAGCGCGTTCAACGCGTTGCCGGTGCCGGTAATCGACAGATCGGCATTGACGCCGGTCGAGATCTTGAGCTGGCCGGAGGCGTTGATCGACGAGTTGGTCTGGCCGGTAGCGGTCGCAAGCGCCGCGACGCCGCTGGCGTTGATCGTCGCGGTCTGCACGCCGGTGGCAAGGTCGATCGCCTTCAGCACGTCGTTGACCGTACCGCCCTGCAGATAGACCGTCGAGTTGCCGTTGCCGTCGGTGACGACCGCACCGTTCGCACCATATCCGCTCGGAACGCTCGGAGCACCGGTCGTGCCCGGGATCGGCGCGTTCTTGAAGGAGATGACGTGACCGTTGACGTTCAGCGTCGAACCATCAGCGATCGTCGCACCCAGCGAGCCCGAGGTCGTGGTCCGGTTGACGCTCACGGTGGCGTTGCCGCCGCCCACTGACGAGCTCAGGCCGAGCGCCTTGAGCAGGTCGGCCTTGCCGGTGACGCTCAGATCCGCACCCGTCGAGCTCTTCAGCGTGACGGCGCCCGCAGCAACGCTCGAAGCGGTCTGGTTGAGGCTTGTCGCGATCGTCGCAGCACCCGCGGTGATGGAGGCCGTCTTCACGCCGCTGGCCAGATCGACCGCGGTCAAGAGATCGTTGACGGTCGCAGCCGGAGTGCCAGCGGTGCCGAGATAGACCGTGGTGTTGCCGCTGCCGTCGGTGACGAGGTTGCCGCTGACGCCCGAGCCGGTCGGAACCGCAGTCGACGCCGGAGCAGAACCGGAGCGGAACGTGATGGTCTTGCCGTTCACGGTCAGCGTATCGCCGTCGGCGGGCTGGGCGTTGCCGACCAGGCCGGTTGCCGTGGTGCCGTTGGTGGCGATCAGGGTGATGGCGCCGGTCAGGGCCGTGGAGCCGTCGCCGGCCGTCCCCGCGGTGCCCGTGAAGGAGCCGATGGTGGCGCCGAGGGTCGTGGTGCCGCTCGCCGCGGTGGTGCCGCCGGCAGCGCCGCTAAACACCACGTTGCTGCTCGCCGTCGCGCTCGCGAACGAAGTCGTGCCACGCAGGTCGGCCGCCGTCGCACCGGAGATGGTGGCGGAGACGTTGGACTTGGTGGAGTAGCCGACCGTGGTCTGCAGCGCCTGGTTGGCGATCGACTTCGCGGAGTCGATCAGCTTCTGCAGCGAGGTGATGCCGGTGTTGGCAGCCTGCAGCACCTGCACGCCGTTGGCGATGCCATCGAGCAGATTGTTGATGTCGCTGGCGCGGTTGTCGAGCGACTGGGCGGTGAAGAAGTTGGTGGGATTGTCCAGGGCCGAGTTGACGCTCTTGCCGGTCGACAGACGGTTCTGCGTGGTGGCGAGGAGGTCGGCGGTGGACTGGAGGGAGAGGAGGTTCTGACGAACCGATGCGGAGAGGACGATACCGGACATGACTCTGTTACCCTTCTGGTAAACGACGCTACTGTTACGCGTCTGCTTGGATCGAGATTGACCCAGCGACCGGCGGACCCTGGCGTCGAGACCTCTAACGAAACATGAAATGAAACCCGTGCTTTTGCCGAACGCCGCGTGATTCGGCCGGGGGAAGCCCCGCACGTCGCCGCGCCGCCGCACGGACATGGCGTTGGGAATATTGAGTTTTTTCGCGCAGATGCGGGAGATTTACAGCTCGTTAACTAATTCCGAGCGAGAATCATGCCCTGATAAGCCGCAACGAGCGCTCGGTTACGAAAGCGTTGATGGAGAACAGGCATGGCTCTCAAGGTCGAGCTCAAACCGCACGAACGCATCATCGTCGGCAACTCGGTGATCACTAGTACGGACCAGCGCGCCCGCCTCCTGATCGACGGCGAGAACGTGCCGATCCTGCGCGAGCGCGACATCCTCACCCCGGAAACTGCAAACACGCCCGCCAAGCTCGTCTATCTGGCCGTCCAGCTCATGTATATCTCGCCGGATCCGCAGACCCAGCACGGCACCTATTTCAACCTCGTGCGGGACATCGTCACCGCGGTGCCGAGTTCCTGGCCGATCATCGAAGCCATCAACAACAACATCCTGAACGGCGACCTCTACCGGGCGCTGAAGGATGCCCGCAAGCTGATCGCCTATGAGGAGAAGCTGCGAGGCCAGTACGAGGCCACGCATCCCAAGGCGGAAGCGGACAAGGACGACGTCAGCACCGCCGCCTGATCACGGCGTTCACGCGGCCGAGCCGTGCGAACGACAACGCTGCCCAACGACAACGGCCCCGGATCGCCTCCGGGGCCGTTGTCGTTTCGGCCATGCATCGATGCTACTGCGCCGCGAGCGGCGGCGCCTCGACCTCGATCACTCCCTCGCCAACCCGCCGTGCGCCGAAATCCAGGACGGCCGCAATCAGCGCATCGATGTCCGTCTCGTCGGTGCGGTGATTGACGATCGCGGCGCGGATCGCGAACTTGCCGTCCAGCGTGGTGCCCGATGGCGCAGCGATGCCGGATTCCTGGACATCAGCGACGATCTCGCGATTGACCGTATCATTGGCGCGGTAACGGAAGCAGACGATGTTGAGGTTCACCGGCGCCAGCAACTCCAGCCGCGGCTCGGCCAGCACGCGCGCTTCCAGATATTTTGCCAGTGCGCAGCTTCGCGCGATCACCGTGCCCAGCCGGTCGGTGCCGAACGTCTTCAGCGTGAACCAGGTCTTCAGCGCGCGGAAGCCGCGCGACAGATCGGGGCCGAGATCGCAGGGCCAGACCGTGCCCGCCGCAAGCCCCCTCGCCTCGCGGCTCAGATAGGCCGCCGGCTGCGCAAAGGCCTGCCGGTGCTGCTCGCCGTCGCGCACCAGCAGGAAGCCGGCGTCGTAGGGCACCTGTCCCCATTTGTGGAAATCGAGCGCAATGGAATCCGCAAGCTCGATGCCGCCGAGCAGCGGCGCGAGCTCGGGCGCCAGGATCGCGAGCGCACCGAACGCGCCGTCGACGTGAAACCAGATTCCTTCCTCGCGGCACAGCTCCGCGACGGCCTTGAGGTCGTCGATCGCGCCGATATCGACCGTGCCTGCGGAGGCGACGACGAGGAACGGCTTGAAGCCAACCTCGCGATCGACGGCGATCTGCGCACGCAGCGCGGCGACATCGATGCGATGATCGGCATCGACGTCGATCTTGCGCAGCGCATCGGTGCCGAGACCGGCAATGTCCATCGCCCGCGAAATACAGCCATGCGCGGCACGCGACGTGTAGGCGGTGAGCAGCGCGCCGTCATTGCCGATACCGTGCTGCCGCACCAGCGTGCCGAGTGCGCTGGTACGCGCCACCAGCACCGCCATCAGATTGGCCATCGACGTGCCCGTGACGAAGATGCCGCTCGCACTCTCCGGGAAGGCGAACAGGCGGCGCATCCAGTCGACGATCTGGCGCTCGACCTCGATGGGCATGTGGTCGCGGCCGCCGAGATTGGCGTTGAGGCCAGCGGCGAGCATTTCCGCGAGCATGCCGACCGCAGTGCCCCCGCCATGCACCCAGCCCATGAAGCCGGGGTGGACGTTGCCGGTCGCATAGGGCGCGACATGCTCGACGAATTCGCGATAGACATCGGCGAGATCGCTTGCCTCGCGTGGCACGTCGGCCTTGAATGCCGCGCGGGCGTCATCGGGGATCGGCTGCCACACCGGACGCGCACGAATGTTGGCGATGCCGTCGATCGTCTCGTCCAGCATGCGATGGGCGAGCGCACGAAACGCGCTCCAGTCCTGCGGATCGAGCGAGGTGTCAGTGGCGGCGGCTTGCGTCTTGCGGACGATCTCGTTCATGCTGCACTCTCCTCGCCGGCCCTTGCGTGCCGCGACAGCATTGCCGTGAACGCGGCAAAGATCTTGCGCATCTGCGGCGGCTTGTATGGAAACACGGCCGGCGGATCCATGTTGTGCACGACGGCGGTGTTGTCGGCCTCGAACACCAGCAGCTCGCCGTCCTGATTCTCGGCGCAATCGACGATGAAATAGTCGAGGCCGACGCGCCGACTCATCTCGTCGAGCGCGTTGCGATGACGCGCGGCAAATGCATGATCAAACTCGAGCATGAAGGCGGCTTCTTCAGCTCGCTTCTCTTCACTGAACGCCATGTAGGCGTTGAGATACCAGATGTCCCAGCGGTCGGCGATCGCCATGTGGCAGGCGTAGGGTTTGCCGTCGACCATGGTAAGACGGTATTTGCGGTAAAGCCCGTCGGGGCTCGCGTAGTTGACGAAGCGCGCGACGAAGAAGTCCTGCTCCTGCCGATCAGAGAGATAGGCCGCGAGCGCCGCAGCATCGTCGATCTTCGCGAGCCCGACACCGGCATGCGTGCCGCGCGGCCGCACGATCATCGGAAAGTGCAGTTCGCTCACGATGTCCTTGCAGGCGATCTTCCCTTCCGAAATATCCGACAATTGCGCGCGCGTCACATGGACGGTCGCGGGAATGTCGAGACGGGGGATGCCCGCCAACAGCCGGTACAGCTTGTCGCGATCGAGATTGCCGATGAGCTCGGGGCGATTGAGCAACGGCCGCGGCCAGTGCGGCGCGGCCCGTTCGATGACGGCGAGCGCCTCCCGGCATTCCTCGGAATCGGATGCGACCACGATGGCGACGTCGTGATCAGGCAATGTCTCCGGCAGGCCGACGCCTTTGACCACGTAGAGCGTCAACAACTCGATATCGGAGCCTTCGAGCAGAAACTCGATCGGCGTGTTGCCACCCATGTCGATATCGGCCGCCAGCGCGAGCACGCGCAGGCGGGGCTTCGCAACCGCGCAAGGCGTACGAAACAATTGGTGGAAGGCGAGCACCTCGGTCTGGATCACGAGCCCGGCCTCCTTCTCGCCGAGAAGCTGGGCGATCAGCGACAGATCCAGGCCTTCGCCCGCCTCCGCCGTCCCTTCCGCGATCCGCGCCAGAAGCCGCTCGCGCAACGGATGCAGATCGCCGCCCTCGAAGGCCCGGCGCGTCAACTGCGCAAAGCCGATGCGGTCGGAATAGTCCGGCGCCGTCGCGCCGTTCGGCGCTGAAACAGGATGCAACATCTTAGACCTCGAACACAGGCTTTCCCGGCGCAGCCGCGGCACTGTCAAGCAGCAGCTCGATCTTCACCACAGCGTGGGCGATGCGATCGAGGATATGCTGCAAATTGCGTTGCGCTTGCGCGGCGTCCGCGGACCAGGATTCGGTGACGAGCCGCGCGCCGACGCACAGCCGCAGCGCGGCCTGCGGCTTGCCGTCCGGCTGGTCAAACCGTACTGGCTGGCCGACGAGGCAGCGTTGCGCGGCAACCTGCCGATCCGCCGCACTGCCGTCGATGTCGCCGTTCATGTCACGGGCCAGGGCGCGATGCACGGCGCCGGTCTCGGCGATGGAGACCGGCTTGCCGTCGCGCAGCAGCGTGAACGGAAAGATCGTGGCTTGCGCGAATTCCTCGTCGTCCGTCCCGGACATCCCGATCGCGGCCGGAACGGCCCGAAGCGACGGGGACAGCGCGATCATGCTGTCGATGCCGGCCGCGAGCTCGGCCAGCGCCTTGGCGCGGAATGCGCCGGGCACGGCATAGTAGCTGCCGATCTCGCTGAGCGCCGCCTCCCAGCGCAGCCATTGACCGAAATTCGGCCGGCGCTCGAAGCGCGAGCGCAGCCCCGTCCAGGCCTTCGGCCAGTCGCTGCGGCCGGCATAATCGAAGAAGCCCGGCGCGATCTCGCCGATCCGGCCGAGCGAGCGCGACAGGCCTTTCGGCACCAGCAGCGCACCGCTGAAGGCGGGGCCGCCGAAAAATTTCGAGCCCGTCATCAGCACCATATAGCCGCGGTCGAGATAGGCGCGCAGCCGGCGACGGCCGAGCCGCGCCTGACAGGCATCGACGACGATTTGGACCTTGCCGGGCCAGCGTCGCGCAATCTCGTCGAGGCAGGCCACGCTCGGCGCGCGCCAGCCGAGTTTTGAAGAATCCATGATCTGCAACAGAACGCGCCGACCTTGCGCGAGGCTGGTCTCGACCGCGCGCAGCACCGCTTCATCCGCATCCGGGCGCATCGCAATGCCGGGCGCCGTGTCGAGCAGCGGCACCGCGACGCTGTCGCCGGCGAGCCCCGCCACCGCACCGTCCTTGCGGACCGAAAAGCCGCTCGCCGTCATCGTGCTGAAATGGTGCCCGCGTGCGGTATGGGGCGTCCCGCTTCCGGTCTGATCAGTGCCGACCACGATCGTCACCGGCGAGGCGCCGAGCACCGCGCGTGCCAGAAACAGGGCGTGGAGCTGGGAGTCGGTGCCGGACGGCGAGAACACGACGTCGACGCGCGGCGAGACCTGGAGGTGTCCGCGCAGCTCGTCGCGCATGTCCTCGCAGCGCGCATCGAAGGCGACCTCGACCTCGTCGAACAGGCACTTGTGCATCAGCTCTTCGCGCGCCAGCGCAGCGCGGTCATAGGCCGATTGCGAGATCACCGACGCGGTCGAGGAGGCGAAATTCCAGATCTCCGGCTCCGGAGAGGCCGCGCAGCCATAGGCGTTGACGCGGTCCTTCGGATCGAGCGTCAGGCGCGGATCTCCGCCGCAGACCAGCAGCGTGTCGAGCGGCGTGAACAGATCGCGCAAGCGGTAGCGCGAGCCGCCGTCGGACGCTCGCTCCAGGTCTGCCAGACGGGATGCGCCGACGCTCATCCCGAGAGGCTCACGCCGCATCGGCCGCCGCCGCGGGCGCCGGCGCGAATTGCGAGGCAATGTCGCCGTGGAACACCGATGGCCCAACATGGTCGAGCGAGCTCTGGATGTCGGCCCAGATCTCGCCGCCGATATCGGTCCAGCGCTTGCAGAAGGCGAAGTCCTCGGAGAGATAGGTGCCGGTGGCCGGATCGATCATGCATTCGAACAGCGCGAACCGGTTCTGGCTCGCCGCCAGCGTATCGTGCGAGTGCTCGCGGAAGAATTGCAGGCCGGCGTAGTTCGGATGGCGGCACATCGCCTCCAGCGCGTGGCGCCGGATCATCAGGAAGCCGGTGCCGGCATAGCGCACGCGGGTGAAGCCGTTGACCACCACGATGCGGTCGGGGTCCTCGATCTCGAGCACGTAGTCGAGCGAAGCCGCCGGCACGTCGGCGCGGCCCGCCTCGACCGCGCGTTTCGCCTTGTCCCAGTTGACCCGCTTGATCGGATAGCAGCCCGCGACGACGTCGGCGCCGCATTCGATCAGCCGGAACACCTGCTCCGGCTTGAAGCCGATATCGGCATCGATGAACAGGAAATGCGTCGCCTTGGGATCGTCCAGGAACATCGCGGCCAGGTTGGCCCGCGCGCGCGTGATCAGGGCGTCGCCGTCGCGCAGCAGCACCTTGAGCTCGAGATTGGACATACCGTGCACGGCGCGCTGGAGCGCGAAGATCGAGCTCGCATAGATGCTCGACACCTGCCCGCCGAAGCAAGGCGTTGCCACCACCAGCTGCATCTTGTCCGACATCGAAAGCCCCGCCCCGCTCCAATCCTCACCAAGAGGTAAACAGGCATGGTTAACGGCGCCTTAACGCATCCCTACAGGAACTTGACGAGCGAGAGCTGCGCCAGCTTCGAGGTCACCTGGTAGGAGGCCTGGAGCGCGTTCTGGAGCGACAGGATCTCGCTCGCGACCTGGTCGGGCGGGGCCGATTCCGCCTGGTCGATGATGGTCTGGAGCTGCGCCTTGGCCTGGGTCTGGCGCGTGCTCGCGTCCTTCATCGTGTTCTGGGCCATCGCGATGTCGGTCTGGATGTCCTCGATACGCTGCTGGCCCGGCTGCTGGGTCAGCGCCTGCGTCACCCGCAGGCTCAGCGCCGAGACCTGCCCGCCCGAATACTGCCCGGTCGGCGAGGTCGAGAACGTCCCGAACACGGCGATCGCCTGCAACTGCCGCCGGATCGCATCCTCGTCGGCCTGCGCGCCATATTGCACCGTGACGGAATCGTCGACCCGCGCCATCGCGGTGGAGCGCGGCGAACCGGGCCCGTCATTGCCGAGATACCATTTCACCGTAGTGGCCGAGCCATTCACCAGCGTCGTCGCGGAACTCGCAGGCGAAGAGCCGACGCGCAGCGGCGGCTGCGTCGCGGTGACCGGCGTCGCGCTGAAACCGAGCGAACCCAGCGCCCCGGTATTCGAGCTCGTGATGTTCAGGGTCGCCGCATCGTCCGTGTTGATCGTGATCGAACCGCCATGGATCGTCGAGGGCTTCGAAGTCCCCGTGATCTGGTCGATCTTGCTCATCAGGGTCTGGATGCTGTCGCCGACATTGAGCTGGTTGCCGGTCGCACCCGAGCTGACGAAAGTGAGCGCGGTCCCGTTGACGGTGATCGTGTCGCCGGCGACGAAGCCCGGCGAGATCGAATCCGAGGGGCTCGTGCCGGACAGCGCCGTCGCCCCACTGATCGGTGCGGGTGGAGCCGCCTGGTTGCTCTTCGGAGTACCGATCGCAGAGCTGGCCGTGTTGAAGAAATTGTCGCCGGCGGTCACGGCCGACGCTGCCACAAGCGAGGTGTTGGAGAGCTTCTTGATCGCGGTGTTCAGCGCGGTGTTGAGGTTCGCCGCGGTATTGTTCGGGTTAACCGGGACGCTTGCATCGATCGCAAAGCTGCCGAGCGGCGTCGGCGTCGCCGTCGACGCCGTCAGGTCGATCTGCTCGGTCGTACCATCAGGCAGCGTGAACTGGACGCTCAGCTTGTCGCCGTTGCTGGGATTGGTTCCGTTGAGATCGACGGAGAACGACACCGGCGAGCCGCTCGGGCCGGTGACGGTCGCGCCCGTCAACGTCGAGGAGACCGCCTTGATCTTGAGCCCGAACGGCGATCCCGCGACGTCCTCCGATACCTGCACCGAGCTTGGCGTCGGCTGCGTCTGCACCAGCCGGCCCATGCCGGTGGCGCCGAGATCGGCGGCCTGGCGCTCCGCCATGACGGCCTTGAAACCCGCCTGCGTCGTGGTGCCGTTGATGATGTCGCCGGCATCCGCGACCGACTGCGTGTTGACGGCGGTTCCGGAGAACAGATAGCGGTTGCCCGTCTGCGTGTTGAGCACGCCGACCATCGAGCCGAACTGGGCGGCAGCGGTGTTCTGCGCGACCGTCTGTCCGTTGACGTTGAGATCCTGCGCGGTGTTGGCGGAGCCCGTCTGCACCGTGTTGCGGATCTTGGTCAGCGACTGCAGCGCGGTATTGGCGAGGTTGATGCTGACGTTGACGTTGGTGATGGTGTCGGTATAGGCGGCGATGTTGGAGAGCTGCGCGCGCCCGGCGATCGCAAAGCCCTCGTTGGTGCCCATGCCGGAATAGTTCTGCGACAGCTTGCCGGTCGAGAGCTGCGTCGACAGGTCGGTGAGCTGCTGATTGATGTTGCGGATCTGCGAGCCGAGAACCGACGAGGAGTAGTTGATGCTGCTGATCGACATGTTTCAGAGCCCTGTTACTTGTTACACTTGAGCCTGGATCAACGTGTTCATCATGCTCTGCACCACCGACATCACGTGAGCGTTGGCGGCATAGGCATTCTGGAGCTGGATCAGGTTCGACATCTCCGAGTCCAGGTTGACGCTGGAGGTCGAGTTGAATTTCGCCTGCAGCGTCGAGACCACGACGCTCTGGCCCTGCTGGAGCTGGGTCGCCTGGGTCGCGGCGTTGCCCTGGATGCTCAGGAACTGCTGGAGGTAGTTCGAAACGCTGCCGGTGAAGGGCTGGTTGGCCGAGCCGAGGCCGGTCGTCGGCGAATAGGAGAACACCGCGTTGGTGAGCTGCGAATAAAGATAGTCCGAACGCGTGGTGTCGCCCGCGGGCGTCACCGGCGAGGTGTTGTAGACCGACAGCCGCGTGGGATCGCTGACCAGCTGCGTGTTCACCGCGATGCGCCCGGCAAGGCCGGTCATCTGCGAGCCCGATGCGGTGATCGCGCCGGTGTAGAGCGCCTGCCCGCCGTCGGTGAAAACCGCCAGTTGCGGGTTGCCCGAGGTCAACGACGAGATCGTCTTGCTGATCGAGGACGAGTTGACCTTGGCGAGGCCGGTGTTGTCGTCGGTCACCCGCAGCGTCGTGGCGGTTGCCGGCGACGGGGCGGCGGAGAACGACAGGTGCGAGCCCGACAGCGCGGTGTTGAGCGCCGAGGCGATCGCGCCCATGCCGCCGGAGAAGTTGACGCCGATCCGCATCGGATTGGCGTTGGTCGCATTCTGAAGCGGCAGCGCCGCCGGGTCGGTCACGTTGACGAGCGTGACCTGGCGCTGCGTGTTGGTCGTCGTGTCCGTGTAGGTGATGTTGACCGTGTTGCCCGGCGCCGCCCCGGCAAGGTCCATGTCGAACCCGGCCGGCGGGCCGGAGACGGTGCTGCCGGCCGTGGTCTTGTCGGACAGCGCGCTCGACATCGTGGCGGCGAGCTGGTCGATCTGGTTCTGCGCCTGCACCAGCGTCTGGTCGCGCAGCTTGAGGTCGGCCGCGATCTGGCCCGAGGAAACCACGTTGTTGGCGACGACGTCGACCTGCGAGCCGTTCGGAAGCCTGATGTTCAACGCGCCGACACCGGACTTGGCCGGATCCATGTTGTAGAGCGAGGTCGCCGACAGCGCGCCGGCAGACGCAAAAGTAAATTGCGAGGCGAGCCCGGCGCCGACGAGCTGGATGCCTGTCGTGGTGTAGATGTTGGCCTGGTTCGAGCCGTCGGTGGTGACGCGGACGTCGACATATTTCGACAGCGTGTTGATGGCCTGGTCGCGCTGGTCCATCAGCGTCGCGGCCGAGGGGTCGTTTGCCGACAGGCCCTGGAGCTTGGTGTTGATGTCGGCGATCTGCTGCATCGACGCGTTGGCCTGCTGCGCCGAGGTGCCGAGATCCTGCTCGACGTTGGAGCGCAGCGACTGAATGCCCTTGGTGGTGACGTTGAGCTGCTGCGCCAGCGCCTGCGCCGCGCCCAGCGCAACGGTCTGCGCCGACGACGCACCCGCGCTGGTCGACAGCGCCTGCAGCGCGGTGGTGAACTTGTTCAGCGCGGTTTCGAGCGTGCCGCTGTTGCCGGGCGTGCCATAGACACTCTGAAGCTGTTTCAGGATGTTGGCCATCTGGTCGGCGTAACCGCTGCCGCCGGTCTCGGTGCGCAGCTGGTTCAGCACGTAGCTGTCGAGCTCCCGGCTGACGCCGGTCGTCATCGCCGTCGAGCCGAAGTCGCCGGTGGTGACCTCGATCTGGTTCGGCGTCTGGACGACGTAACCTGGCGTCTGCGAGTTGGCGACGTTCGAGGAGACGATCGAGAGCGCGGCCTGGTTGGCACGCAGACCGCTCATCGCACTGGCGAGGGCTGAACTCAAACCCATATCACTGGCCGCCTTTGGTTACGTCACGCGCCGATCAGCGCAATACGTTCAGGAGGTCCTGCACCATCGAATTCGCGGTCGTGATCACCTTGGTGTTGGCCGAATAGGCCTGCTGGGTCACGATCAGCTTGGTGAATTCGTCGGCGATGTCCGTGTTGGAGCCTTCCAGCGACGAGCCGCTGATGGTGCCCGATGCGCCGTCGATCGCCGGTCCTGACTGTTCGGTCGCGGCATAGGCGCCGCCGTCGAGCGCCTTCAGGTAATTGGTGCCGTTGAAGTGCGACAGCGATACCTGTGCGAGGTCAAGGTTCTGGCCGTTGGAGAAGGTTCCGACCACGAGGCCGTTGTTGTTGACGGCAACCGAGCGGAGCTGGCCCGCGGCGTAGCCGTTCTGGGTGATGGTGTTGATGGTCACCGCGCCGCTGGTGCTGGCATATTGCGTCAGCCCGCCCGAGGAGATGTTGAAGGCGACCGAGCCGAGCGCCTGTCCGCCGACGCTGACATTGTTGATGGTGATGCCCGAACCGCTCGGCGAGGTCAGCGAGCCATCGGCGGCGAAGGTGAAGGCCTGGCCGGTGTTGACCCAGCCGACCGTCGTGCCGGTCGCATTCGGATCGGTCTGGTAGAACAGGTTCCAGGTATCGGAATGGCCCGTGCCCAGCGACGCGCTGTCGGTCTTGGCCCAGCGCAATTGCAGGTTCACCGGCGTGCCCGCGGCGTTGTAGGCGGTGACCGCACCGCCGCTGATCGATTCCTTGGTGAAGGTCGCGATGTCGTTGCCGATCACGCCGCCGGTGCCGGCGGTGCCGCCACCGTCGCGGTTCTTGGTGATGGTCGAGGTGAAGCCGAGCGCGGCGAAAGCCGCACTGTTGGAGCTGGACACCGACAGGTTGGAAACGGTGCCGGTGTTCAGCGTGATCACGCCGCCGGGGCTGATCGAAGACCCCGAGGCGCCGGAGAGCGCGTCGATCTTGCCGAGCAGGGTCGTGATGTTGTCGGTGATGTTGATCTGGTTCGGACCGGAGGCACCCGAGGCCATGAAAGTCAGCGTCTGGCCGTTGACGGTGATGGTGTCGGCGGGCGGGCCTGCCGAAAAGCCGGACGAGAGCACCTCGGCGCCGCCGGCGGTCGCGCTGCCGCTCAGCACCGTGGCGCCGGTGAGCGCGGGCGAGGACAGCACGTTGCCGCCGCGCGTCACGCTGCTGATGCCGAGCGCCGTGGCTGCCGTGCCGCTGCCGATCGACACGTCGGTGCCGGTGCCGGTCGAGATCTGGATGTTGCCGCTGGCGGAGAGCGAGGCCGTAACGCCGGCGCCGCCGGCGGTCTGGATCGCGTTCAGGATGCTGGCCACCGTGGCCGTCGTGCCTGCGCCGAGACCGATCGTGGTGTTGTTGCCGACCGTCGAGACGGTGGTACCACCGTTGAAGGTGATCGTGTTGCTGCCGTTGATCGTCAGGACCTGGCCGCTCAGCGCGGTGAGAATGCTGGAGGCGAGATGCGTGCCCACGGTGTTGTCAAGGGACGTGGAGGTCGAAGCCACTGCGGACGAGTTGTTCTGGAGCGGAACCGTGCCCGTCCCCGTCGTCGACGAATAGGCCGAGCGGATGTTGCCGGTGGCGGCTGCACCGGACACCGTCGCGCTGGTATAGGGCGCGGGCGGCGTGCCCACCGGCAGCGGGTTGGCCTGGAAGTCCGACGGGTTCAGGCCGCCAGCCGCCAGCAGCGTCTTGCTGGCTGCGGTCGAGCTCGCCGCCGTGTTCGGCTGGGTCGGCAGGTTCGCCGCGTACTGGATCGAAGTGGTCGCCTGCGCCGGAATGAAGTTGTTCTGGAATTTCAGGACCGTCGCCACGTTGCCCTGAGGGTTGCCGGTCTTCGGGTCGACCGTGACGCCCATCAGGTAGTAGCCGGCGCCGTTGACCAGATTGCCGTTGGAATTGAGCTGGAAGTCGCCGCGGCGGGTGTAGTAGGTGACGCCGCCGAACTGCGGCAAGTTGTCGACGACGCTAGTCGCCTTCTGGATCGAGAAGAAGCCGTCGCCGGTGATCGCCATGTTGGTCGCGACGGAGGAGGACGAGATCGTGCCCTGGGTGGTGATGGTCGCTTTCGCGTTGGCCGTCACACCGCCCGCGACCTGCTTGCTCGGCACCGAGGCGTCCGGGATGAGATCGACGAAGCTGGTCCCGATGCCCTTGTAACCGGTGGTGGATGAGTTCGCGATGTTGCCGGAAATGTTCTGAAGCGCGTAGGACTGCGCCTGCAGACCACCCACCGAGGTGTTCATTGCATCGAAGATACCCATAACTTTGTCTCCAAATCCGATCTCGGCGGCCGGTCGACCAGGGCCGCAGTCGGGAGAGACAGTCGCAAGGGCTATGCCAAGGCGGGTATTTCTATGAAATCAATGGCTTAAATGAATGGACCCCGGTCGGATGACCGGGGCACAATTGCCGGGCCGGCAACAATTGCCGGGGCATCGGGTCATTCCGGGGCGGTCCGCAGGACCGAACCCGGAATCTCGAGATTCCGGATTCGATGCTCACGCATCGCTCCGGAATGACTCCAGCGAGAGCTACGTCGCGGACGCGGCGGCCGGGTGGAAAACCAGCCCGAAACCGTCGATGCAGTAGCGCAATCCAGTGGGCTTCGGACCGTCGTCGAAGACGTGGCCGAGATGGCCACCGCAGCGCCGGCAATGCACCTCGGTGCGGAGCATACCGTAGGTCCGATCCTCCGTCTTGCCGACATTGCCCTCGATCGGCTGGTAGAAGCTCGGCCAACCGGTGCCGCTCTCGAACTTGGTGTCGGACGCAAACAGCGGCAGGTCGCAGCCGGCGCAGGCGAAAACGCCCTTGCGGTGCTCCTTGAGCAGCGGGCTTGAGCCGGGCCGCTCGGTGCCGTGATTGCGCAAAATCTCGTATTGCTGCGGCGTGAGCTGGGCACGCCATTCGGCCTCGGTCTTCGTGATCTCGAACGTTTCCGCGGCCTTCTCGCCGGCCTCGGCAGGTGTCCCTCTCAGCCAGCGGAAGGCGGAAAGGCCGAACAGGCCGGCGACAGTCGTTAGCAGGATGCGGCGGTCAAACATCTCATTCTCCGTGCGCGAGTCCACGCCCTGAGATACGGGTTCTAACGGCCGACGTTACACGTCCAGGCGCGATTTTTCTCAACTTATTGCGAGACGCTGTCGTCGTGCGAGGCCGGTTCCAAGGCTTCAGTCGCGGGTTTCGGCGGCGGGGCCGGCCGCGGCCGTACACCCGGCGGCGGACGGCGCGGACCGGTGCCGGCAGCCCGGTTGGCTTCGGCCAGCCGCGCCTCGCGTTCCCTGTCCTTGACCCGCGCCCGCTCGCGGTAGCGGGCGAGCGTACCTGCGGCGGCGGAGCTCGTCCTGCCCCAGATCCCGACCAATTGACCCGCGACCCGTCCGGTCGCGCCGCCCGCCCAGACCAGCTCGAACGGCGAAAACAGCCGCCAGCGCTCGTCGCCCCACAGGATGCTGCGCGCGATCATCTGCCCGGCCATGGCCGAGGTGTTCATGCCCTGGCGGCCGAACCCGCTCGCCACCCACAGGCCTTTGCGCAACTGGCCGATCTGCGGCATGCCGTGCACGGTCTGGCCGGTCGCGCCGCCGAACATATCGGTGATCTCGACATTGCCGAACTGGGGGAAGATCGTCCGGATCCGCCGCCTGACGCCGCCTGCAAAGCGCTGCGGCCGTGCGGCCCAGGTGGTCTCCGGGCTCTCCCACATCAGCCGGTCGCCGTCGACGATGCGGAAATGATCGACGCCGTCGGAATCCATCACCGATCCCTTGAAGGCGATGATCTCGTGCACGCGCTCGCCGAGTGGCGCGGTGATGCCGGCATAGCGCCAGACCGGCAGCAGCGTCTCCGACAGGCGCATCAAGGGCGCGCCGAGATGGATGTTGCCGGCGAGCACGATGTGCGTCGCGCGCAGCCGCGCCGACGGCGTGACGATCCGCTTGCGGATGCCGGAATGGTCGATGCTGACCACCGGCGTATCCTCGAAGATGCGGGCGCCAGCCCGCCGCGCCAGCGCCGCAAGACCATGCACGTATTTGCGGCCGTCGACCTGGAATGCCCTCGGATAGTACACGCCGTGGAAGTAATGATCGGTCTTGAGCACCTCGCGGACGCGATCGACCTGCCAGCCCTCGACCTCGGTGTCGAAATCCTCGTGCAGCATCTGCAACCGGCTGATCAACCTGTCGCCGGTGTCGACGTTGGAGACCTCGAGCACGCCGTCGCTCGGGGCGATCCCCGGCATGTTCTCTTCGGTGGCGTTGGCGCGGACGAACTCGGCTCCCTCCTTCGACAGCGTCCACAATTCGCGCGCGTCCTCGAAGCCGATGCGCTCGATCAGCTCGGTGAGCGGCAGCGCAAAGCCCGGCATCACGGTGCCGAGCTGGTTGCCGGAGGCGTTCCAGCCGATATGGCGGCCCTCGAGCACCGCGACACTGGCCCCGAGCCGGGCCGCCTCCAGTGCAATGGAGAGCCCGGCAAGCCCTGCCCCGATCACGCAGATATCGGCGTCGAGATCGAACGACAGGCGCGCGCGCTCGCGAAAGCCGGCTTCTTCCTGGGACACGCTTGTGAAAGTCTCGCTCATATCGTTTTCTTAGAGCATGATCCGGAAAAGTGTGCAGCGGTTTTCCGAAAAGATCATGCTCAGAACAAAAATTTTAAGCGCGATGAGGGTTTGTCCAAATCTCATCGCGCTTTAAAGGACCGATCGGGCGCTTGTCACCTTGTCCTCAACCGGCGCCTGTAGATTATTCTGGACGTGCAACGATTCGAGAGTGCCATGCGCCGTTTGATGCTGCTGCGTCACGCCAAGACCGAGACTGACGCGCCGAGCGGCCGTGACCAGGATCGCCGGCTCGACGACCGCGGCCACAGGGATGCCGCCGAAATCGGCGACTGGATCGCCTCCCATCCCCCCTTCCCCGATACCGTGCTGGTGTCGCATGCCGTCCGCGCCCGGCAGACCTGGGACATCGCCTGGGCGACGATGAAGGGCCGCGTCCCCGCGCCTGAGGTCGAGGTCCTGCCGGAACTCTACGGCGCCGATCCCGCGCAGATCCTAAAATCCATTCGCACTGCAACCAACCCGGGCAACCCGAAGCGGCTGCTGCTGGTCGGCCACAATCCCGGCATGCACGAGATCGCCTTGATGCTGATGGGCGGCGGCGATCCGGCCGGCGCCAAGGCGCTCACCCACAACCTGCCCACCGCGGGGCTTGCGATCTTCGACTTTGACGTCAAGGATTGGGGGGACGTGGCCTACCGCCGCGGCAAGCTGGTGCTGTTCGTCAGCCCCAAGCTGCTTCGATCGGGATGAGACCCGCGGGTCTCGACCGGTTGATGCAGCTGATCGAGAGCTGACTGGAAGATTTGGAGGCGCAGATGTTCAAGTCCATCCTCGTGCCCATCGACCTCGCCGACACCGATCTCGCGAAGCCGGCGATCGCGACCGCGGCAACGCTGTCGCAGACCTGGAGCGGCACGGTGCGCCTGCTCAACGTGCTGCCGATGACGCCGGTGATGCTGGCAGAATACGTGCCGGCCGATTTCGACGAACAGCAGCGCCAGACCTCGGAGGAAGCGCTCGCCATCGTCGCGCGCGAATCCGGCATCGAGGCCTCCCACATCTCCAGCGTGGTCCGCCAGGGCGGCATCTACCACGAGATTCTGGAGGAAGCCGTGCACATGAAGGCCGATCTGATCGTGATGACCTCGCACCGGCCGGCGATGCGCACCTATTTCCTCGGCTCCAATGCCGGGCACGTGGTGCGCTACGCGAAATGCTCGGTGCTGGTGGTCAGGCACTGAGGGCTGCTCCGTAGCCTGTTGTTCCGGGCTACAAGCCCTTGCGTTGCCCGTCGGGCAAAACACCCAAACGACAGGTCAATTCCCGCCGCCCAAAATATTCCACTTTACCGAAATTCGGAAACGGCGTATGTGTCGCCTCACTCCGGCCCAAGGAAGAGAGAGCTGGCCCCGGTTGTTTGGACAGCGCCCCGCTGGATTTAAGTGGATTCCTGCCGGGTTATGCTGAACGCGGGGCTTTACGGTTTTGTCGTTGCGTCGGGAGGGCGTAGCCCGACCAGAGCGACGACAAAACCGTCGGCGACGGTCATGCGGCCATCACCATAGCTTGCGTGCCGAAGTAAGCCTCGTCGGGCGTGCGCCCGTCAAGGCTCGAGTGAGGGCGTCCCTGATTGTAGAAGGCCAGATACTTGGCAATTGACGCTAGCGCCTCGGACACGCTGTCGTAGGCGCGGAGATAAACTTCTTCGTATTTGACCGTGCGCCAGAGCCGCTCGACAAACACGTTGTCGCGCCAGGCGCCCTTGCCGTCCATGCTGATGGCGATCTTCGCGTCCAGCAGCACATCGGTGAACTCGAGGCTGGTGAACTGGCTGCCCTGATCCGTGTTGAAAATCTCGGGCCTGCCGTGCTTCGCCAACGCCTCCTGGACCGCTTCGACGCAGAAGGCCGCCTCCATTGTGATCGAGACGCGATGGGCCAGGACCCGTCGGCTGAACACATCGACGACCGCCGCGAGATAGACGAAGCCACGCCGCATCGGAATGTAGGTGATGTCCATTGCCCACGCATGGTCGGGCCGCTCGATCTTCAATCCGCGCAACAGGTACGGGTAGATCTTGTGACCCGGAGCCGGCTTGCTCGTGTTCGGGCGACGATAGACCGCCTCGATCCGCATGCGCTTCATCAGCGTCGCGATGTGGCGGCGACCGGCGTATACGCCCTCCCGCCGCAGCAACGATCGCAGCATACGCGCTCCCGCGAAGGGATAATCGAGATGCAGCTCATCGAGCCGACGCATCAAGGCAAGGTCCTCGGCCGAAACTGGCCGAGGTTCATAGTAGACCGTGCTGCGAGCCAGCTTCAGGACCTTCGCCTGGCGCACGATAGAAAGATCATGACCGCGGTCGATCATCGCTTTGCGCTCAGCAGGCCCGCCTTGGTGAGCGCGCCGGACAAAAAATCGTTTTCCAACGCCAGCTCGCCGATCTTGGCATGTAACGCCTTCAAATCGACCGGCGTCTCGGCCGATGTCTTGTCATGCCCAAACACGCCGGCGGCGCCTTCCAGGAGCTGGTTTTTCCAGATCGTGATCTGGTTCGGATGAACATCAAACAGTTGCGCCAGCTCCGCCAGTGTCTTGTCGCCTTTGACCGCAGCCAAAGCAACCTTCGCCTTGAATGCCGGAGAATGCGTCCGGCGGCTCTTCTTCGTCATCTTCGCTCCTGATTCGCAGCAAGAATCCTCGCCGCTGTCAGGCAGAAAATCCACTCAAGCTACTGTCCGAATTTGCGGGGCCAGCTCTGAGGGGCGTATCGCGATCGTCACGAACGCGGGCCGGGCGGCGGTGGACGCTAGTTGCATCGGCGCGAAGGGTTTCGCAGGGCGGGCAACCGTGAGCGAGGACGTCGCGCGCACGACCGGTGTGATCGGCGTACGGCCAAATCGTGTCGTCCTGGCGCCCGGGGTCTGTGCGCCAAGTCTTGCGGTGATGTGTGCGGCCCGACCGGACCGCGCGCGTCAGCCATCCGCAAGGCGACGGGGGCAATAGTGCATCGCTCCCCGGGGAGAGCACGACATAAGCCGTTCCAACCACTGCGCAGGGAAGGCCGGGATGTCTCCGGTTGCCCTGTTTCCCGCTATGCCGCGCCTGGCGGCTGCGGCAACGAAGGTCTGCGAACGCCAGTGCGGCGGCAGCGTGAGCCAGAGATGATAGGAGCGCGGGTCGGCGGCGAACTGGTAGCCGGCCAGCCAGCCTTGCCGCGGTCTGCTGGCGGCGCGCGGCGTCGATGCGCTTCAGGCGCGTCAGCTCGGCGACGGTGCCGTCGGCCATCAGCCGCTGCCCCGATGCGAGCGCATGGCCGGAGGCGATCCAGCCGCCGGTGCGGACCGCGCTCATCACGCTCTCGCGCAGACGCGGCGGGGTGACGAGGATGCCGAGCGCAAGGCCCGGCGCGACCTTCTTCGACAGGCTGTCGATCACGATGCAGCGGTCCGGCCCGAGCGCGGCCAGCGGCGTGTCGTCGGCGAGGAAGCCGTAGACGGCGTCCTCGATGATGGTCAGATCGAGCTTCTCGGCGACGCGCATGATGTCGGCGCGCCGCGTCGCGTTCATGGTGACGCCGAGCGGGTTCTGGATGATGGGCTGGAGATAGAGCGCCGACAGGTGCGCCTCGCGATGCGCCTTCTGGATGGCGTCGGGCCGCGCGCCATGCTCGTCCATCGAAATCGGGACCAGCGTCACGCCGAGCCGCGCCGCAATGCTCTTGACGTAAGGGTAGGTGAGCGCCTCGACGCCGCAGCGGCCGCCGGTGGGGACGAGCGCCGTGAGCGCGGCCGCGAGCGACTGCTTGCCGTTGGCGGTGAAGACGATCTGCTCGGCCTGCGGCGCAAAATCCTTGCGCGCGAGATAGGCGGCCGCCGCATTGCGCGCGCTCTTGGTGCCTGTGCTGGTCGAGACGCGCAGCGCGGATTCCAGCGCGTCGACGCGCTCGAGCCCCGCAAGGCTCTTGGCGATCATGGCCCATTGCTGCGGCAATAACGGATAAATGACCTCGAAGGGGCGCAGGGAAGACCGGGAGCCGGCTGGCTCCCATTGACCGCCATGCGAGAAGCGGATTGCGCTACGATGCACAGTCGATCCGCGCGTCGCGCGGCTCGCTCAGCGCCTCGACTTCGCGCCTGATGTCGCCGGAGATGAAGGTGCATCGCTCTATCAACTGATATCTCACTCGCAGACACACTTTCGCATCCTCGCGGCTTGTTTCGCCCGAGCTTTGCTTCGTCGCGTCACGCCCAACGAAAGACGTGCGCAGGCCGGAATCGAGCTGCTCGAACGTGGGCGGGGCGAGCGCGAGCCGCACCGCATTCGGCGCGTGACCATGCGCGATTGCAAAAGTCGAGGACGGCGTCAGCGCGATCGCTCGTCTCGCTGCTCGGCACCAAGGAAGAGGACTTTGACTCGACGGAGTAACCAGCGCGTTTTCGAGCGAAGTGGATGCCGGTTCGCGTAAAGAAAACGCGTCAAAACTAGAATCTTGCCCGTCAGCCCTCCGGCCATTCCGCGATAAAGCCCCTCGCCTTGTACGGCTCGATCTTGTCCCATTCATGCAGGACACGACGGCGAAATTCGACATCGGTGTGCCAGAGCGCGCGCGGCGTCGCAAAGCTGTCGACGGTGAGCAGCATCTTCTCGACCTCGGGCCAGTGCCGGTGCAGCGTCATCGAGTAGCGACGCGCGGTCCAGGTGTTGCCGAGGCAGATCACGCTGCGGATATTTTGCAGCCCAAGCGCCGCGTCAATGACCGGCAGCGAGAAGATCACGTTCTCGCCGGTATTCGTCGCGCCATGCTCCTCGAGGATCCGGTCCGCCGGAATGCCCGCCGCGACCATCGCCGCCTTGATGATGGTGCACTCGGATTGCTCCGAGCCCGGCGTCACGCCGCCGCTGACAATCGACCAGCGGAACAAGCCCTCGCGCCACAGCCTTGCAGCGGTGTCGGCGCGGAGTGCGATGTCCTCGCGGGTGCCGAACATGAACAAGAGGTCGGCCGGCCGGAGCGGCGTGTCGATCAGATGCGTGCGGTTGATCCTGGCGATCTCATCCGCCGCAGGCCGGCGCGTGCTGCAATCCATCGCTGACATGGCCGCACGATGCGACACCGGCACCGGGGCGCGAAGTCACGTTTGATTGCGACCGATTGCAGCTAAGGCAACAAGGCCTTCGGCACGCGATCGAAGCTGTAGCTCTGCGGCTGGTTGCGCCGCACGAAGCCGCCGACCTGCCAGGCGAACAGCGCGGCAAAGCCGAGGATGAACAACGCGCCGGCGAAGGCGTCGATCATGAGCGCGCGGATCAGGAGCCCGGTCATCGCCACCGTCAGCACCGCCATGAACGTCAGCACCGCGGCATAGGTGTTGCGGCCGAGGCCTGCCGTCAGCACCGCGCGGCTGCCTGCTTTCGCCATCCGCGCATGGAGCTCGACGATGAAGTCGCGAAAGCCATTGTCCTGCGGCGCCATCAGCGCCGCAGTCTGCCAGCTCGTCGACAGGATCGCGATGCGGCCGCCACCGCTGCGGCTGACATCGGCGCGAAAGCGATGCTGCTGCATCGACACCGGGCGGAACGACAACCGGATTGCGCTGATCTCGTCGTAGCGCCACAGGCCGGAACGGCCGCCGATGTGCCAGGACAGCCCCGCGTCAGTCAGCTCGAAACGATGCGCCGAACCGATCAGCGACGCCTTGTAGGCATAGCTCGCGCCTGGGGCGCCCTGCGCGTCCGAAACCCGCATCTCGACAATCGATCCCGTCTGCAATCCCGACCGCGCAATCCGGTCTGCGACCCGCTTGCGCGGTCGCCCTCGCCCATCCTACAAGCGGGGCATGGCTGAGACGACCTTTTTTCCGCGCCGCCTGATTCTCGGGGCTGCCGTGATCTGCGGCGTGCTGCTCGCGCTCGCGGTGCACATGCTGGGCGCGCGCTACGGGCTCGACCTCGGCGGCCTCTGGCGCTCCGACACGCATGAGTTCATTCCGGCGGGCGCTGCGATCGCCTGGTGGCTGATCGCCACGGTCGGCTTTTCCGGCGGGTATTTCACGGCGACATTGATGCAGAGCGCCGCCCACGGCCAGATCCCGCAACGGATGCGGCAATTCCTGATCGCGGTCGGCGTGCTCCTGCTTGCGGGCGCCGGCCAGGCGGCCTCGGCCCCGAGCCCGATCCCGACGGTCTCGGGCGTGCTTGCCGGGCTTGCCGCGCTGTGCCTTGGCGCCGTGATGGCATTCTGCGGCGCGCATTTCGCGCTGCGCCGCGGCTAGCCTTTCTAGGCCGAGGCGCGCAGCCGCGGGCGCTCCAGCATCAACGCCACATCCGAGGCAGGCCGCGGCTTGCTGAACAGATAGCCCTGCGCCTGGGTGCAGCCCTCGCGCCTGAGCAGCTCGAGCTGCGCGTCGTTCTCGACACCTTCCGCGGTGGTCACGATGCCGAGGCTGCGGCCGAGCCCGGTCACGGCGCGGATGATCGCCATGGAATCCTCCCGCGTCGCGAGCTCCGACACGAAGGAGCGGTCGATCTTGATCTTGTCGAACGGGAAGCTGCGCAAATAGCTCAGCGACGAATAGCCGGTGCCGAAATCGTCGAGCGAGATCCGCACCCCCATGGCGCGCAGCTCGTGCAGGGTGGTCAGCGTCGCCTCGCTATTCTGAAGCAGCACGGATTCGGTGATCTCGAGCTCGAGCCGGCGCGCCGGCAGTCCCGAGACGGTCAGCGCCGCGGTCACGGATGCGATCAGGTTCGGATTCCTGAACTGCACCGGCGACAGGTTGACCGCGACATCGACATCGTCGGGCCAGGTGGCCGCGTCGGTGCAGGCGGAACGCAGCACGAATTCGCCGAGCTGGACGATGAGTCCGGTCTCCTCGGCCAGCGGAATGAAGTTGATGGGGGCGATCAGGCCGCGCTGCGGATGGTTCCAGCGCAGCAACGCCTCGAAGACGACGACGCGACCACTGGCGACGTCGCGGATCGGCTGATAGTACGGCTGGAACTCGTCGCGTTGCAGCGCTGCGCGGAGATCCATCTCCAACAGACGGCGCGCCTGTGCGCGCGCATCCATGCCGGTCTCGAAGAAGCGGTAGGTGCCGCGGCCGTCCGCCTTTGCGCGGTACAGCGCAAGGTCGGCGTTCTTCAGAAGCTCGTCCGCATTGCTGCCGTCCTGCGGCGACAGCGAGATGCCGATCGAGACACCGATGACGATCTGATGGTCGTCGATCTCGTAAGGCGCCGAGATCACCTCGACGAGGCGGCCGGCAAGGCACCTCGCTGCGGCTTTCTCCGACCGTCCGATCTGGACCACTGCGAATTCGTCGCCGCCAAGCCGCGCCACCGTGTCGCTCTCGCCGACGGTGGCCTTCAGCCTGCGGCCGACCTCCTTGAGCAGCGCGTCGCCGATGGGATGGCCGAGCGAGTCGTTGATGTCCTTGAAGTGATCGAGATCGAGGCAGAGCACCGCGAGCTGGTCGCCCGAACCCGTCCGGCGCAGACCCTGCTCGAGCTGCTCGTGGAACAGCACGCGGTTCGGCAGACCGGTCAGCGCGTCATGACGCGCCATGTGCGAGATCTTCGCCTGCGCCTCCAGCCATTCGGTGATGTCCTCGAAGGTCGCGACCCAGCCGCCGCCCTGCATCGGCTGGTTGACGACCCGGATGGAGCGGCCGAACCGGTTGACGACCTGGCTGGTCGTGCGGCCCTCGCGCGCGTCGACCACGAGGCGCGCAAAGAATTCATCCGCATCGCCCTGCCACTGGCCCTTGGCCTGCTCTTCCCGCAGCACGTCGACCAAGAGGCGGCCGGTCAGCGCGATATCGGTGCGACGAAGCATCGCCGCGTAGCGCTCGTTGAACAGCATGATCTTGCCGTCCGCGTCGAACATGCACAGCCCCTGCGACATGTTCTCGAGCGCGGTATCGAGCACGACCTGCTGGCGTCCCAATTCGCCCTTGGCGCGGCGGTCGAGCACAGCCGCTGCGAGCGCGATCGCGATGATCGCGACGGCCGCGCTGGCGGTAAGGACCGACAAGGAGGCCGGCGGGATCGACATGCCGCTGATGACGATCGAAGGATCCGGCGTCAGCTCCACGGCGCCCATGGCGGTGAAATGATGCGAGACGATGGCGACGGTCAGCAGCACCGTCGCACCGAGCGCATTCGCCACGCCGTCGCGCCGCCCCGCGACGACCAGCGCAAGCGATCCAAAGACGATACCGAGAACGATCGAGACCGCCACGGTGTCGGTCGCCCAGCCGATGCGCGCGGGAATCTCGAGCGCCATCATGCCGGTGTAATGCATTGCGGCAACGCCGCCGCCAACGACGGCGCCACCGAGCGCGACCGGAATCGTCCGCGTCGCTGACACCGAGATGCTCAGCCCGACGAAGGTGACCGCAATAGCGAAGATCAGCGACAGAACGGTCACGGGGATGTTGTAGGCGCCGCCGGCGCCCGGCCCGTAGGCCTGCATCGCGATGAAATGGGTTGCCCAGATGCCGCAGCCTGCGACGACAACGTCCAGCGCGATCCACGATACGCGAGCACCGCCGCTTGCCGCACGCGCGCGCTGGAACAGGCTGATCGCCGCCGCGCTCGCGAGCAGGCACACTGCGCCGCCGAGTGCGACGAGGCGCCAGTCATGCTGGTCCGTGAGACAGTAAAGAACTTGATACATTGCCGGCCCCTATCCGACCCGCACTAGAGCGGGCAGAGATGGACGGTCGGTAACCGGCTATGTGCTGGGTTCGGCGATGGTGAACGGAAGATGTGTGCGTTTGCTCACATTGTTCATCTTCGCGAAGGCGCGCCGATCCCGATCACGGCGGCGGCGAGCAGCAGGACGGTGGCCGATACCACCAGCGATGCGTGCAGGCCGGTCATGAATGCACCTTCCGAGGCCACCAGCGAGCCGAACAGCGCAACGCCGAGCACGCTGCCGGTCTGCCGCGTCGCGTTCAGGACGCCCGCCGCGATGCCGGAGCGCGCCTTCTCGACGCTGCCCAGCAGGGTCGAGGTCAGCGGCGGCACCAGCAGCCCAAGTCCGCCGCTGATCGCGATCATCTGCGCGCAGATCATCCAATAGCTCGTGTCAGCCTCGATCCAGATCAGGCCGAGACAGCCGAGCGCCGAGATAAAGGCGCCGACGACAATGGTCGGGCACGGACCGACGCGCTCGGCGAGGCGCGGCGCCAGCAGATTGACCGGGAGCACCGCGGCCATCATCGGCACGAAGGCGAGTCCGGTCCACCACGCCGACAGCCCGTTGATCCTCTGGAAGTACAGGCTGAGCACGAAGATCAGGCCGTAGATCGCGATGTTCACGAGCAGGCCGACGAGCGCGGTCAAGGTAAACAGCCGGTGACCGAACAGGGACAAGGGCAGCATCGGCTGCGCCGCGCGGCTCTCCCGCCAGACGAACAGCACGGCGAGGACGAGGGCTGAAGCGAAGGCCGCGAGCACGGCCGGATGGTCCCAGCCAAGCGCGCCGCCCTCGATGATCGCGCCGGCGAGCGCCCCCAGCGCGCCGATTGCCGTAAGCTGGCCGGGCAGATCGATCTCGCGCGAGGGCGCGCGCGTAGTCTCCGTCGCATAACGCCAGCTCAGCCAAAGGCCCATGAGGCAGATCGGAAGGTTGACGAGAAAGATCGCGCGCCAGCCGACCAGCGTGATCAGCGCGCCGCCGACGAAGGGGCCCGCGGTCAGCGCTAGGCTCGCTCCGGCAGCCCAGATCGCGACGGCGCGGCCGCGCGCGCGGTCGTCGGCATAGGCATGATTGAGCAACGCCAGCGAATTCGGCACCAGGATCGCCGCCGCTAGGCCCTGGACCAGTCGTGCCGCGATCAGCACGATTGCATTGGGGGACGATGCACAGGCGAGCGAGGCCGCAGTGAAGATGGCGAACCCGGCCATGAAGACGCGCTTGGCGCCGATCCGGTCGCCGAGTGCGCCGGCCGTCAGGATGAAGGCGGCAAAGGCAATGGTATAGGCGCTGACGACCCATTGCAGCTCGGCGACACCGCCGCCGAGCGTCCTGCCCATCGCGTCGAGCGCGGTGTTGACGATGGTGACGTCGAGCTGCACCACGCCATAGCCGAGGCTCATCGCGGCCAGCGTCAGGGAGGTTGCAGGACGAGATGAGGCGCGCGGCGCGCCGGCTCCGTCGTCGAAGGCTTCGTATTTGATGGTGCTTGCTCGCATGCTGCCACCTCGGTTGCAGCCCCACGCGACATATAGGCTTCCGGCCTGCCGTCATGTTTCGACAATGGCCGAAGGATGGATGTGTGGCGAGCGTGCCCACCCGAAACTCGGCGTCGTCGCCCGCGCAGGCGGGCGATCCAGTACTCTGCAGCCGCGCGCGGGGAATGACGACGGCCGAGGCGCGAACCACCGTGCGGCGCTTTCCTGCCTACACCAGCGCTAGCTCGCCGCGCGCAGATTCACCTTGCTCTCGGCGAGCGCCGTGAGCTTCTTGTCGGTCGCCTTCTCTTCCTCGAGCGTCTTGGCGAGCACGGCGGCGCAGTCGCTCCGGCCGAGCTGCTTGGCCCAGGCGATCAGGCTGCCGTAACGCACGATCTCGTAATGCTCGGCGGCCTGCGCCGCATTGATCAGCGCAGCGTCCAGCACCGCCTTGTCGGCGACCTCGCCGGCGGTCTCGTCGGCCTCCTCGATGATGCCGTCGATCGCCGGGCAGTCGACCGCCTTCACCTGTGCGCCGTGCATCTTGAACACTTCCTCGAGCCGCTTGACGTGCTGCTTCGTTTCCTCGAGGTGCGTCAAAAAGCCCTTTTTCAGCTGCGGGTCGGTGGCCTTGTCGGCCATCTTCGGCAGCGCCTTGGTGAGCTGCTGCTCGGCATAGTAGATGTCCTGGAGCTGATGCACGAACAGGTCGTTCATGGTCTTGATGTCTTTTGTGAACAGTCCCATCGTTCCGATCCTCTTGGGTTTCGGGAACACGGGGGCACCGGCTCGCACGAATAGCCGCATATTCCCGCCATGTTCGATTGCTGATGGGGCGCTAACGGGCACGCGGCATCGACGTTCCAAAAAAGCCGGCATCGCTTGCGCTGGAACAATGCCGCGGACGGCACGATATGAAAGCATGCCAATATACGAACGCGCGGGCCTGGCCGGTTTGGCGACTCATATGCTTAACGCGCGTCCGATGTGAACCACATATGACAAAAGTCGCCGGTCCGGCACAGAACCTATCCTTGTCAAGGGCTGCACAAGTCACCGTTTTTGTCTTAAATGAGCTGGATCATGCCTAGCGATCGACGCCTGCCTTTGGCAACCATCGCGCCCGACTGGCCAATGCCTGGCCTTGTCGGTCTTGCCCCCTGCCGGGAGGATGAATGCACGGACTGCTGCCCGCGTTGAAACGCGGCTTCAAGAGATGGATTGGCTGGCGACGGCTCGGAATTGCCGCGAGCGTCTTCATCATCGCCTTCGCAATCACCACGCTGGTGCGGACCCTCAAAGGTATCGATACCGGCGTCATCCTGACCGCATTGACCGAGATTCCCCGCGGGAATATCGGGCTGGCGGCGATCTGCGTCTTCTTCGCGTTCTGTACGCTGACCTTCTACGATTTTTTTGCACTGCGAACGATCGGCAAGAAGCACGTGCCCTATCGCATTGCAGCGCTCTCCAGCTTCACGTCCTATTCGATCGGCCACAACATCGGCGCCACCGTCTTTACCGGCGGCGCGATCCGCTTCCGGATCTATTCGGATTACGGGCTGAACGCGATCGACGTCGCAAAGATCTGCTTCCTGTCGGGCCTGACCTTCTGGCTCGGTAACATCTTCGTGCTCTCGATCGGCATGGCCGTCCATCCCGATGCCGCCTCCTACATGGATCAGCTGCCGTCGTCGATCAACCGGCTGATCGCGTTCGGCGGCCTCGCCTCGATCGGCGCCTATCTGGTCTGGCTCTGCATGGGCGAGAAGCGCCGCGAGCTCGGCCAGAAGGGTTGGAAAGTGGTGCTGCCCTCGGCGCCGCTGACGCTGGTGCAGATCCTGATCGGCGTGGTCGATCTCGGCTTCTGCGCCACGGCGATGTACCTCTTGATACCGGCCAATCCGCCGATCGACTTCCTGTCGCTGGCGGTCGTGTTCATCTTGGCGACGCTGCTCGGCTTTGCCAGCCATGCCCCCGGCTCGATCGGCGTATTCGATGCCGCCATGCTGGTGGCGCTGCCGGAATTCGGCCGCGAGCAGCTTCTGGCGACGCTGCTGGTGTTCCGCCTGCTCTATTTCGTGATCCCGTTCGGCCTCGCCATCTCCATCATGGGCACGCGCGAGCTCTGGATGAACGTGGTCGAGCCCTGGCAGGAGCGACGGCGGCTGGCGGAGGCCTGCGCCCAGGCCAACCTGCCCAAGCAGGTGGCGGCAATGGAGCGCGAGCGGTCGCTGCGACAGGCCAGCAAGCGCTAGGGCGCTGGACGGCGCCCGCAAAAATCGTCAGACAAGGTTGCGGGCGGGGGGAGCAATCCTCTCTTATTTCCGCCTCAACTTTGCCGTTGAACACGCGGGCCATGATCCGACCATCTCTTCGCACCTTCTTCGCGGGCGCCCTGCTGCTTGCCGGGATTTTGACCGCTTTGCCGCCCGAGCGCGCAGTCGCGCAGGACGCCGGCGCCATGCAGATCAATTGGGAGGTGCGCAACCGCTTCCGCCTGTTCCGCGAGGAGCGCGACTTTCTGCTTCATGTGGAGAACGCGCGTAACCGCAGCATCCTCGCCGCCGAACAGTCGCTGGAGCTCCAGAGCGAGGGCCGCGGCTGGGCCCGCAACATGGTCAACCGGCTCTGCATCGACCTCCAGGGCCGGGTCAACCAGCCCTGCACCCGCGACAACGTCAAAGAGAATTACCTCACTCCGATCGACCATCCGGTGACCGTGCGCCTGACCGGCGCGGTGCCGGTCGGCGCCACCTGCGCCTGGTCGTTCGACGACGGCGACGGGCCGCAGACCTCGACCTTCGACTGTGCCGAGCCGGTCAATCTGCGCGTCCGCTACGGCCGGCAGACGGTCGCGAGCCTCGACGTCTCCTCCGGCTCCGATCCGACCCAGCGCGTTCAGACCGAGATCCAGGTCCGCGACATCTTCGTCGCCGGCCTCGGCGACAGCATCGCCTCGGGCGAAGGCAATCCCGACCGGCCGCTGGCGCTGTCGGACGAAGGTTTCTGCTTCCGCTCCTATCTCGGCACCGCCGGCGCGCAGTACTACCGGCCGAGCCGCGCCGGCTATAAAGGCGGCCGCGCCTGCGAGGCGCCGGATACGCTCGCCAACTGGCAGCGCTACGGCGCGCTCTGGTTCAACTCCCCCTGCCACCGCTCGCTCTACAGCTACCAGGCCCGCACCGCGCTGGCGCTCGCGGTGCGCTACACCCACATCGCGGTGACCTTTCTGCCGCTCGCCTGCACCGGCGCCAGCATCGGCGACGGGCTGCTCGGCTCGCAGCGCGCCCGCGAATGCGCGCCCAGCAAAAACGGCAATTGCCAGACCAGCGTGAACGCGCAGGTCGCCGAGCTGCGCGAGGCGCTCACCGCGGCGAAGAAGCGCCAGCCGGACCGCACGCTCGATCTCGTGCTGCTCTCGATCGGTGCCAATGATGTCTACTTCTCGGGTCTCGTCGCCGACGTCATCGTCGACACCGCGACCGAGCGCGCGCTGTTCCGCCGCTCCGGCGTGATGGCGAGCGTCGACGATTCCCGCGATGCGCTGGCGCGCGAGCTGCCGCAGAATTTCGTCAAGCTGCGCGAGGCGCTGAAGCCGCTGGTCGGCGGCGACCTCTCGCATGTGGTCTATGTCTCCTACGCCAATCCGGCGCTTGCCGATGGCGGCGTGCCCTGCCGCGGCGGCCGCGCCGGCTTCGACATTCATCCGTCCTTCAACGCCGATCCGCAGCGCCTCGCCCGCGTCTCGACCTTCGTCGACACCGAATTCCTGCCTCAGTTGAAGGGGCTCGCCACCTGCACCCGGGGCGCGCTGTGCCGCGATCCCGAAGCCGACCGCATGACGTTCGTCGATGCGCATCAGGCAGCGTTCGCCGATCACGGCTTCTGCGCGCATGCGGGCAACGATCCCGAATTCGACCGCACGTGTTTTGCCGAGAACGGCCAGAGCTTCAATCCCGATATCGTGAGCGCGGCGAGCCAGCCGATGCTGTGCGGCCGCGGCGCCTCCGAGTATCGCGCCTATCTGCCGCGCGCGCGCTGGATCCGCGACGCCAATGACAGCTACTTCGCCGCGATGACCTATCCGCAAGGCCTGCCGGCCGCGAGCCAGCCGACCGACATCCACGACGCCACCTGGGGCGTGCTCTCCGCCGTCTATGGCGGCGCCGTGCATCCAAGCGCCGAAGGCCACGCCGCGATGGCGGATGCGGCGCTGCCGGCCGCAAGCAGCGTGCTCGGGCTGGACGCAGTACCGCCGCCCGTGACGCGGGGACTGCTGCCGCAGCTGCTACCGAGCGCGCGGCAATAGAAGCAAGAGCGAGCGCTCTCCACACCGTCATTGCGAGCGCAGCGAAGCAATCCAGAGTCCATCCGCCGAAAGATTCTGGATTGCTTCGCTGCGCTCGCAATGACGCGCTGTGAGTACGAATACTATCTCCCCGAGTCGTCCTGGCTTTCGCCAGAACGACGATTGGGACGAGCGCGGTCTCCATCCTCACGATCGTTCCCTCCCACCTGCCGTTCCATCAATCCAAAAACGGCATCGATCGATACTCCCTTGAACTTGGACACTTTGCCGCGCGCGCCTCTAGGAGTCGTGGTGAGGAAACATTTCGAGTTCTAAGGAGGCGCGTGATGAGCGCAGTGGTGTCCGCAGCGGACGTGAGGAGGTCTCGCGTCAGGCTGTTCATCGTGACCATGTTGTTCCTGGTCACGACCGTCAACTACGCCGACCGCGCCACGCTCTCGATCGCGGGCCCCGCGCTCTCCAAGGAGCTGCATCTCGATCCCGTCGCGATGGGCTGGATCTTCTCGGCCTTCGGGTGGTCCTATGTGATCGCCCAAGTGCCGGGCGGCTGGCTGCTCGACCGCTACGGCTCGCGCCTCGTCTATGCCTTCAGCATCATCGTCTGGTCGCTGTTCACGCTGATGCAGGGCTGGGTCGGCTTCCTCAGCGCCGGCGCTGCCATCGTCGTGCTGTTCGCACTCCGCCTCCTTGTCGGCGTCGCGGAAGCGCCGTCCTTCCCCGCCAATGCCCGCATCGTCGCCGCCTGGTTTCCCGGCAACGAGCGCGGCACCGCGTCCGCCTTCTTCAATTCGGGACAGTATTTCGCGACCGTGATCTTCGCGCCGCTGATGGGCTGGATCGCCCACGATTACGGCTGGCGCTACGTGTTCTTCGTGATGGGCGCGCTCGGCGTGATCATGGGTCTCGTCTGGATCAAGACCATCTACGGCCCGAAGGAGCATCCCGGGATCAACGAGGCGGAGTTCGACTACATCAAGGAGGGCGGCGCGCTGGTCGATCTCGACGCGCCCAAGGAAGAACGTGCGCCTCAGTCCGGCTCCGGGTGGGACCACATCCGCCAGTTGCTCTCCAACCGCATGATGCTCGGCGTCTATCTCGGCCAGTACTGCATCAACACGCTGACCTATTTCTTCCTGACCTGGTTCCCGGTCTACCTCGTCAAGGAGCGCGGCCTGTCGATCCTGCAGGCCGGCTTCGTCGCGACGCTGCCGGCGCTGTGCGGCTTCATCGGCGGTGTGCTCGGCGGCATCATCTCGGACGCCATCCTGCGCAGCACCGGTTCGCTGACCATGGCGCGCAAGATTCCGATCGTCGGCGGCATGCTGCTGTCGATGTCGATCATCGCCTGCAACTATGTCGACGGACATGCACTTGTGGTCGGCTTCATGGCGCTCGCCTTCTTCGGCAAGGGCATCGGCGCGCTCGGCTGGGCTGTCGTCTCCGACACCTCGCCGAAGGAAGCCGGCGGCGTCTCCGGAGGCCTGTTCAACACCTTCGGCAACCTCTCCTCGATCACCACCCCGATCGTGATCGGCTACATCCTGGCCGCGACCGGCTCCTTCAACGGCGCGCTGCTGTTCGTCGGCGCCAATGCGCTGGTCGCCGCGTTCGCCTATCTCGTCGTGGTGGGCAAGATCGAGCGGGTGGTGCTCAAACGTTCCTCCTGAGGGCTCCCGCGGGAGCTTGACCAGGCAACTCAACGGCGGCTCACAAAGCCGCCGTCTTTGTTTTGGGGATGATCGATGCTAGAAGTGCCGGGGAAACGCCTTATTCATCTAAGGCATGTATCGATGTTCGACCTCAACCAGCTCCGCTGTTTCGTCACGGTGGCGGAGGAACTGCATTTCGGCCGCGCCGCCGCGCGGCTGAACATGACCCAGCCGCCGTTGTCGCGGCAGATCCAGGTGCTCGAGCACATCATCGACGCGCCGCTGCTGGAGCGCACCAGCCGTTCGGTGCGCCTGACGCCGGCCGGCCGCAGCTTCCTGCCGGAGGCGCGGCGCATCCTGAAGCTTGCGGAAAGCGCCTCGCAGGTCGCCCGCCGCATCGCGCTGGGCAAGACCGGCTCGCTCAAGATCGGCTTTACGTCGCGGCCTGCCGCGCCAAGCTGCCCGAAGTCGATTTCTCGCTGAAGGAGATGGTCTCCGGCGACCAGTTCGAGGCGCTCAGCTCCAGCCAGATCGACGCCGGCCTGCTCAGGCCGCCGATCGCGCGCCCCGAAGTGGCCAGCCGCCGCGTCGTCGCCGAGCCCCTGCTTGCCGCGATCCCGAAGAAGCATCCGCTGGCGAGCGCCGACAGCATCACCATCAAGGATTTCGACGACCAGCCCTTCGTGATGTATTCGCCCTATGAGAGCCGCTACTTCCACGATCTCCTGGTGGCGCTGTTCACCCGCGCCGACGTGCTGCCGCGCTATGTCCAGCATCTGAGCCAGATCCACTCGATCCTCGCCATGGTCCGGGCCGGCCTTGGCCTTGCCATCGTGCCGGCCGCGGCCGCAAGCCTGAAGATCTCCGACGTGCGGCTGCGGCCGCTCAAGTTGCGCACGCGCGTCCCGGTCGAGCTGTTCATGGTCTGGCGCCGCGATGACGAGAATCCGCTGCTGTCGGCGCTGGTCAAAATCGCCGGTGAATTGTCCTCCGCGGAGACCATGGAAGATTGATGCTGATTTCGCATCAGTCGATATAGGCTTTGGCTTGGACGCGCATCGAACGGTCTCCTAAACCACGGCGCATGGACGCGCAGGCTTGCGTCCTCCACAACACGCAATTAGGGAGCCGCGCCCATGAGCAAGATGACCCCGCAGGAAATGGCCCAGACGATCGGATCGGGCCTCCTGTCCTTCCCCGTCACGCCGTTCAAGGCGGACTACTCCTTCGACGAGGCGACCTACCGCGCCAACATGGACTGGCTGTGCGGCTATGACGTCGCGGGCCTGTTCGCCGCAGGCGGCACCGGCGAGTTCTTCTCGCTGACGCCGACCGAGGTCCCGCAGATCGTCAAGATCGCCGTCGAGGAGACCAAGGGCCGCGTGCCCGTGCTCGCCGGCACCGGCTACGGCACCGCGATCGCCCGCGAGATCGCTGTTGGCGCCGAGAAGGCCGGCGCCGACGGCCTGTTGCTGCTGCCGCCCTATCTCACCCATTCCGAGCAGGACGGCCTTGCCGCCCATGTCGAGGCGGTCTGCGCCGCCGTGAAGATCGGCGTCATCGTCTACAACCGCGACAACGCCATCCTTCAGCCCGACACGCTCGCCCGTCTCGCCGAGCGCTGCCCGAACCTCGTCGGCTACAAGGACGGCATCGGCGACATCGAGCTGATGACCCGCGTCTACACCAAGCTCGGCGACCGCCTCACCTATATCGGCGGCCTGCCGACCGCGGAAACCTTCGCGCTGCCCTATCTCGACATGGGCGTGACGACCTACTCCTCGGCCGTGTTCAACTTCGTTCCGGAATTCGCGACCAACTTCTACGCCGCGGTGCGCAAGCGCGATCACGCCACGATCCATGCCGGGCTGAAGGACTTCATCCTGCCGCTGATCGCGATCCGCAACCGCAAGAAGGGTTATGCGGTCTCCATCATCAAGGCCGGCATGAAGGTGATCGGCCGCGACTCCGGCCCGGTCCGCCCGCCGCTGACCGATCTCACCGAGCAGGAGATTGCGGAGCTGACCGCGCTGGTCAAGAAGCTGCCCGCCATCCGATCGTCACAACAGGCTGCAGAATAACAAGACAACAGGGAGGAGCATGCGATGGCCCAGACTGACATCTCCGGCGCGCCAGTCGCCGGCGCACCGGTCGTCACGGCGATGCAGGTGATCCCGGTCGCGGGCCGCGACAGCATGCTCCTCAACTTAAGCGGCGCGCACGCGCCGTTCTTCACCCGCAACATCGTCATCCTCACCGACAATGCCGGCCACACCGGCGTCGGCGAGGTGCCGGGCGGCCAGAAGATCTGGCAGACGCTCCAGGACGCGCGCGATCTCGTGATCGGCAAGACCGTCGGCGCGATGAACAACATCCTCGCCGACGTCCGCACCGCCTTCGCCGATCGTGACGCCGGCGGCCGCGGCAAGCAGACGTTCGACCTGCGCGTCATGATCCATGCGGTCACGGCGATCGAGTCCGCGCTGCTCGACCTGCTCGGTCAGCATCTCAACCTGCCGGTCGCCGCGCTGCTCGGCGAAGGCCAGCAGCGCAAGAGCGTCGAGACGCTCGGCTATCTCTTCTTCGTCGGCGATATCAGCAAGTCCAGGCTCGACTACGTCACGGGCGAGACCGGCAAGGCGGAGTGGTTCAACCTCCGCCATCAGGAGGCGATGACGCCGGAGACCGTGGTGCGGCTCGCGGAAGCCACCGAGGATCATTACGGCTTTGCCGATTTCAAGCTCAAGGGCGGCGTGCTCCGCGGCGAGCAGGAGATCGAGGCCGTCACCGCGATCGCCAAGCGCTTCCCCAACGCGCGTGTCACGCTGGACCCGAACGGCGCCTGGTCGCTCGACGAGGCTGTCAGCCTCTGCAAGGACATGCACGGCATCCTCGCCTATGCCGAGGACCCCTGCGGCGCCGAGGCCGGCTTCTCCGGCCGCGAGATCATGGCCGAGTTCCGCCGCGCCACGGGTCTGCCCACAGCGACCAACATGATCGCCACCGACTGGCGCCAGCTCTCCCATGCGCTGCGTCTCGGCGCGGTGGACATTCCGCTGGCCGATCCCCACTTCTGGACCATGCAGGGCTCGGTGCGCGTGGCCCAGACCTGCCGCGACAACGGCCTGACCTGGGGCTCGCACTCCAACAACCACTTCGACATCTCGCTCGCGATGTTCACCCATGTCGGCGCCGCCGCCCCCGGCAAGGTCACCGCGATCGACACCCACTGGATCTGGCAGGATGGCCAGGCGCTGACCAGGGAGCCGCTCCGGATCAAGGGCGGCAAGATTGCGGTCCCCGACAGGCCGGGCCTGGGTATCGAAATCGACAGGGCGGCCATCGACGCCGCGCATGACCTCTACAAGCAGCATGGACTCGGCGCCCGCGATGACGCTATTGCCATGCAGGACCTGATCCCCGGCTGGACCTTCGACGACAAGCGTCCCTGCCTCGTTCGGTAAGAAACTTTCCCTGGAGGAATGATATGACTGCGATCCTGAAAAACTTCATCGGCGGCGAATGGGTCGACGGCTCCGGCGTCACCAAGAACATCAACCCCTCCAACACCAACGACCTCGTCGGCGAATACGCCAAGGCCGACAAGGCGCAGACCGAGATGGCGATCGCAGCCGCCAAGGCCGCCTTCCCCGCCTGGGCGCAGTCGACCCCGCAGGTGCGCTACGACGCGCTGAACAAGATTTCTCTCGAAATCCTCGCCCGCAAGGAGGAGCTCGGCCGCCTGCTCGCCCGCGAGGAAGGCAAGACCCTGCCCGAAGGCATCGGCGAGGTCGCGCGCGCCGGCCAGATCTTTGCGTTCTTCGCCGGCGAAGCGCTGCGGCTGATCGGCGAGAAGGGCGCATCCGTCCGCCCCGGCCTCGACGTCGAGCTCACCCGCGAGCCGATGGGCGTCGTCGGCATGATCACGCCCTGGAATTTCCCGATCGCGATCCCGGCCTGGAAGATCGCGCCGGCGCTTTGCTACGGCAACACGGTCGTGTTCAAGCCTGCCGAGCTGGTGCCGGGCTCGGCGCATGCGCTGTCCGAGATCATCACCCGCTCCGGCATTCCGGCGGGTGTGTTCAACCTCGTCGTCGGCTCCGGCTCCGTGGTCGGCCAGACCCTGCTCGATCACCCCGACGTCGCCGCGATCTCCTTCACCGGCTCGGTGCAGACCGGCCGCAAGATCGCGCAGGCCTGCGTGCTGTCGAACCCGATGAAGAAATTCCAGCTCGAGATGGGCGGCAAGAATCCGCTGGTCGTGCTCGACGATGCGGACCTCAAGACCGCCGTCGAGGTCGCCGTCAACGGCTCCTACTTCTCGACTGGCCAGCGCTGCACCGCCTCCTCGCGTCTGATCGTCACCGAAGGCATCCATGACCGCTTCGTCGCCGCGATGGCCGAGCGCCTGAAGGGCCTGTCGGTGGACGACGCGCTCAAGGCCGGCGTGCATATCGGCCCCGTCGTCGACCAGAGCCAGCTCGACCAGGACCTGCGCTACATCAAGATCGGCCAGGACGAAGGCGCAAAGCTCGCCTTCGGCGGCGAGCTGCTCCAGCGCGAGACGCCCGGCCACTACCTCCAGCCGGCGCTGTTCACCGAAGCCAACAACAACATGCGCATTGCGCGCGAAGAGATCTTCGGCCCGGTCGCCGCGGTCATTCGCGCCAAGAACTACGAGGAAGCGCTCGCGATCTCGAACGACACCGAGTTCGGCCTCGCCTCCGGCATCTGCACCACCAGCCTGAAATACGCCTCGCACTACAAGCGCAACAGCGAGTCCGGCATGGTGATGGTCAACCTGCCGACCGCCGGCGTCGACTATCACGTGCCGTTCGGCGGCCGGAAGGGCTCGAGCTACGGCGCCCGCGAGCAGGGCTCCTATGCCCGCGAGTTCTACACGACGGTGAAGACGGCTTATACGTATCCGGGTTGAGACATCGTAGGGTGGGCAAAGCGAAGCGTGCCCACCACTTACGCTCGGTGTGAAGACGGTGGGCACGGCGCGTTGCGCCTTTGCCCACCCTACGATTTCGGAGGCAAGCGCAGATGGACCAGTCAGTCGCAGCGAAAGAGCAGCCCCGCTACATCAAGCTCAACGAGCGCGACAATGTCGCGATCGTGGTCAATGATTTCGGGCTTCCCTCCGGCTCCCGCTTCGCCTGCGGCCTGACACTGCGCGCCTTCGTGCCGCAGGGGCACAAGACGGCGCTGGTCGACATCGCGGAAGGCACACCGATCATCCGCTACGGCGAGGTGATCGGCTACGCGCTCTCGCCGATCCTGGCCGGCGAATGGGTGGATGAGGCGCGCATTCGCATGCCGGAGGCCCCTGCCCTCGACAAGCTGGAAATCTCGACCGCCGTGCCCGCTCCGCTGCCGCCGCTCGAAGGCTTCACCTTCGAGGGCTACCGCAATCCGGATGGCTCGGTCGGCACCAAGAACATCCTCGGCATCTCCTCCTCCGTGCAATGCGTCAAGGGCACGATGGAATATGCGGTGAAGCGCATCCGCGCCGAGCTCTTGCCGAAATACCCGAACGTCGACGACGTCGTGCCGCTGACGCACGCCTATGGCTGCGGCGTCGCCATTAACGCGCCCGACGCGGTGGTGCCGATCCGCACGCTGCAGAACCTCGCGCTCAACCCCAATTTCGGCGGCGAAATTCTGGTCATCAGCCTCGGCTGCGAGAAGCTCGCGCCCGAGCGGCTGGTGCCGGAAGGCATCAGCGATGCCATCGTCCGCATGCAGGACGAAGCCTTCGACGGTTTTGGCGCGATCGTCGATGCGATCATGACACAGGCCGAAGCGCGCCTGAAGATTCTCAACAAGCGCACCCGCGAGACCTGCCCGGCCTCCGATCTCGTCATCGGCCTGCAATGCGGCGGCAGCGACGCGTTCTCCGGCGTCACCGCGAACCCCGCGGTCGGCTTTGCCGCCGACCTCCTGGTGCGCGCCGGCGCCACCGTGATGTTCTCGGAAGTCACCGAGGTGCGCGACGCGATTCAGCTCCTGACGCGACGCGCCATCAACGAGGATGTCGGACGTGCCCTGGTGCGCGAGATGGCCTGGTACGATTCCTATCTGGCCCGCGGCGGCGCCGACCGCAGCGCCAACACCACGCCCGGCAACAAGAAGGGCGGCCTCGCCAACATCGTCGAGAAATCATTGGGCTCGATCGTCAAGTCCGGCTCGTCCGCGATCACCGGCGTGCTCGCGCCCGGCGAGAAGGCGACGCAGAAGGGCATGCTGTTTGCGGCAACGCCCGCTTCCGACTTCATCTGCGGCACGCTCCAGCTCGCCTCCGGCATGACTCTGCAAGTGTTCACCACCGGCCGCGGTACGCCCTACGGCCTTGCGGCAGCGCCCGTGATCAAGGTCGCAACCCGCAGCGAGCTCGCGCGGCGCTGGAAGGACCTGATCGACTTCGATTCAGGCAGCATCGCCACCGGCGAGAAGACCATCGAGGAATGCGGCTGGGACCTGTTCCGCCTGATCCTCGACGTCGCCTCCGGCCGCACAAAACCGTGGTCGGATCGCTGGGGCATCCACAACGACCTCACGCTGTTCAATCCGGCGCCGGTGACCTGAGAGTCACGGACTGTCGGTCAGGTGCATGTCGCCCAGCGTGATGGGCAGGCTGCGCGTGATGAGGTCCGCAATCGCCGCGCGCAGCCGTTCGCCCGAAGCCGAACCGCCGAACGTCTCGTCAACCGGCCCGCTCGGGCCGGCGAGCCGGAGGGTGCCGGTGTTGTCGAGCGGCGCAGCCGCCCGCTTCTCGATCACGTCGAATGACTTGCCGTCGATGACACGAACTTCATAGAGCGCGTGGATCAGGCCGTAATCCGCAAGCAGCGTCCGGTATTCGGCGAGCCCGACACCCTCGACGTTGCGGCCGTTTCCAAGCTTCGACCTTGCCCTTGTGATGACGATGTACGCATCCAGCCCCTGTGGCGTGACATCGCTGCGAACCAGCTCCTTGAACGGATCGCTGCGCAGGAGATTGACGGGCGCGACCGCCGAATCCCTGATCGCGGCGAACGCGGCGCGCCTGTAGCTCACGGCCTGCACGCGGAAGCGTGGGCTCAGCAGCCTCGTCGCCTGCTGGACGATCATCTCGTCCAGCCCCCACGCGCTGATCGAGGCGCTTTGCCCGGTGTTGCCGAGCGCGGTCAGGCCGGCCTGCGTCAGGCTCATCTGCTCGCCGATGGCCGAGACGATGCCGACGGTCTTGATCGCCTGGAGCCGGCTCTCGCGCGTCTCGAACGCCGCGGCGGCACTGAGGACGACGGAAGTCACCGCAAAGGCGATCCATAGAACAACATGACGGCGCATGACGACTATCGAATCCTGAAGTCGAACGAATAGGACGCACCGAGGCCGATCGTGGTCTGGTTCGACGATCCACGCAGCCTCACCAGCGGACTGTCCGCGGCGTCGCCAAGCAGCTTCTCGTATTCGACATAGGCATGGACCTCCCACTGGGGATTGATGCGATAGGAGATCTGGCTGCCGAAGCCGACCGAGTGCGCACCACCCCTGGCATCGTACGTCGGCAGTCCCGACGCCAGCGCCTGCGCCGCATCGACGCCGAAATACGGCGCGGTCGCCTTGGTGCTCTTCCAGGTGAAGCGCGGGCCGGCCGAGATCGTGAGCCTTTGAATCAGCGGCACAATGACGTCGGCGGAAACGTCGGCCACGGTGCCGGTATGGCCACCCAGGCCCTGGCGCAGTTCGCTGCGCAGACGCAACCAGTCGACCGGATAATATTCGACGAAGCCGCCGAGCTCGTATGCGGCCTTGACGTCGCCGAGACCGGTCAGCTCGGAATATTTGTCGCTCTTGCGCGACGAGACGTATTTGAACGCAGGCCCTGCGCGAAAATTGCCGACGTCGAGCAGCGCAATGCTGGCGCTGTCGCGGGGGCCGCGAAACTGGTCGAACGATCCGGCGCGGCGAATGGAAAAGATCGGGATCGGGCGGAATTTCCCGTTGTCCGATCCGACGAAGTCTGGCGTGTATTCGCCGCCGATGCCGACCATGACGGTCCAGTTGCCGGAGGGCGAGGGCAGCATCGGCAGGTCGAACGGCGGGGCCGGGAGCGTGAACGCGGTCTGCGCCGATGCAGACTGAGGGATCGCCATGATCGCGCCGAGTGCGGCAAGGAATACGCTCAGCAAGCTTTGCTGCGCGCGCGCGGCACGATCGAGAGCGGCTTCGTCAAGATGCTTCATTACTGGGCCCCGGACCGGCCCTGCTGGCCGGTCGACTGGTGTGGTCAGGAGCCCAGCATGTGATCCGGCAAAATTGCCCCAAGATTGCAACGGGCAACCGTCCCTGCGACATTCCGCGCGCCAGATGCGCCGCCGGATCAACATTGCCCGAACGTTGCCCGGGCCACGTTCACGCTCCTAACTTTGACCGCGCGCGAGGTGAGCGCTCTCGTCCCTGCCTTTTATTCGCCAAGCTCGCTGCCTTAAAGGGAACCTCGCGCACGAACCGAACTGCCGGAATTCGGCCAGCGAGCGTCAAGGTCGGGGTTTTGTTGCCCCAGCAGAGTCAAGGACGACCCGCGTGCGCTCCCTCGTGATCGAAGACGAACCGCAGATCGGCGCCTATGTCAGCCGCCTGCTCGGGCAATTGCACGGCGTCGTCGACCTTGTCGGCTCGATTGCCGATGCCCGGCAGGCGCTGGACAACTTCAAATACGATCTCGCCATCGTCGACCGGATGCTGCCGGACGGCGATGCGCTCGAGGTGGTCACGGCGCTGAGCCGGTCGCCGGAACGCCCCGCCATCATCATGCTGACGTCCAAGGACGCCAAGGAGGATGTCGTCGACGGCCTCAACGGCGGCGCCGACGACTATCTCGGCAAGCCGTTCGAGCCGCAGGAGCTGATTGCGCGGGTGCGCGCCGTCTTGCGCCGGCCTCGCCTGCTCGCACCCGCGGTGCTGTCGCTCGGCAATGTCGAGCTGCATCTCGGCAGCAACGAGGCGGTGGTCGCCGACACCAAAATCCTGCTGCGGCGACGCGAGGCGCTGATCCTCGGAGCGCTCCTCATGCGCCGCGACCGCGTCATCACCCGCGCCGCCCTGATCGAGGAGATCTACGGCTTCGACGACGAGATCGAATCCAACACGCTCGAAGCGCAGGTCTCGCGCCTCAGGAAGAAGCTGGCCGCGCTCGGCGGCGAGGTCGAGATCCGCAGCATGCGCGGCATCGGCTACATCCTGCGGCTGGCAACGCCGCGATGACGTCGATCGCCCGGACCTTTGCGCTGTCGCTCGGCATCGCCGCGACGACGATTTTCCTGATCATGCTCGGCCTCTTCATCTGGCGCTATCCGATGGAGGAACGCGAGTTCAGGGCTTGCCGGGTCGTGGCCGCCGTTCTCGATCGCGCCACCATGGTCGAAGGGCAAAACCTGACGGTGCGCCCGACGCCCGCCCTCGAAGAGCTAAAGGTGGACAGCCCGAACCTCTGGTACGTCGTGTCCGCAGGCGACATGGTCAGCGAGTACGGCAGCGAACGCCGGCCGGCCCTCCCCTTCGCGTTTCCCTATCACGGGCCTGTCGGCTCATCGGTCTTCAGCACGCTCGACCAGAAGAGCACCTTCTGCCTCGCCGTCGTGCAAAGGGGTTCGCTGCAGCTCGCGATGATGGTCGGCGAGCCTCACGTCCGTTTCGCCCGGCTTGCAAGAAACTTTCTCATCCGCAGTGTCTTTTCGATCACGCTGCTGGCGCTGGCCTTTGCCGCGACCGTTGCCGTCGGCGCGACGCTGGCCGCGCGTTTCGTCTCACGCGGTATCGAACGGGTGCGCTTCGCGCGCTCGCAATCGACCCTGCAGCACCGCAAGGTCTGATCTCCCTGTGCGAGGTCCCTCGCGAGCTGAAGCCGCTGGTCGAGGCGCTGAACCGCGCCTTTGGCGAGATCGACGCCTATATCAGGATGCAGCGCCGCTTTCTCGGCAATGCCGCCCATCAGCTCCGCACGCCTTTGACGCTGCTGCGCGCGAAGATCGACGACGTGCCCGATCCAGCCCTGAAGGTCGAGCTGGTGCGCGACGTCCGCCGCCTCACCTCGCTGGTGTCCGCCATGCTCGACCTCGCGCGCCTGCAAAATCACGCGATCGAGAAGCGGCCGATCGACCTTGCCGAGATCACGCTGGACGTGCTGGCCGATTTCGGCCCCTCGGCGCTGGACGCCGGCATAGAGCTTGCGCTGGAGCGGGCCGACCAGGGACCGTTGCTGGTGCAGGGCGTGGACGCCGCCATCCGCAGCGCGCTCGCCAATCTCGTCGGCAACGCGCTCATCCACGCCCGCGGCGCGCGACGCATCACCGCCACGCTCGATCGCGGCAGCATCTCGATCCACGATGACGGCGCGGGCCTGCCCGACGATGCGGAGCACAAGTTGCTGGAGCCGTTTCAGACCGGCAACAGCGCGGGCGACGGCGCCGGCCTCGGCCTGTCGATCGTCCGCGAGATCATGGCCGCCCACGGCGGCGAGCTGGTCATCTCCTCCGAGCCCGGCCGCGGCACGACGATGCGCCTGTGCTTTCCCGAGGCCGCAGCGACGACCAGGTCCCGGCAGCTCGATCTGCAAACGCGCTAGCGATCGCCTCGGCCCTTCCGTGAAACCGTCCGGAAACATTGGCGCGGAAAACTTCTTCCGCGTTTCGCGCCTGTCGCATCACGCAATCAAATAGAGCGCCGGCGGCGATCGAATGCTCGCACACCAGCGAACCTGTTGCGACATCGATGCGACCAAACCTCCGATTGCCATCTTTCACGGAGATTTTCCAATGCGTGTTCTCTCGATGATTGCCATTGCCGGCGCGATGATTGCGAGCTCGGCCGGGGCGTTCGCCGGCGAGCTTCCTTCTTACGAAATGAAGTCGTTTCCGATCTCGGCAACGCAGGTGCAGGTGCTCGGCGGCGCCGGCGTCGAGGAGCAGTCGGCTTCGCCCGTGATGACCGTCGCCGGCATGCCCGCCTCGCCCGCGCAAGTCTCGGTGCTGTCGCCGCGGGTCAAGCGGCTCGCGAGCGCCGGTTCGGCGAGCGAGGCGCGCTAAGCGTCCGTCACCGGACAACGATCGCATCGTTGAGCTGAAGTTTCCACAACGTCATGGCCGGGCACGTCCCGGCCATCCACGTCTTGCCGAGGCCACTCAGAACGTGGATGCCCGGGACGAGCCCCGGGCATGACGAACCTCTTCCGCGCCGTCAGGAGTTCGGCGCTCGCACGTTTCTACGTCATGCTGCCCGGCATGAAGCAGCGCACGCGCGGATGGCCGTCGATATAGTGCTTCCACACCATGGTGCGGCCGATCTTGTTCGGCTCGGTGATCACGGCACCGTCGGGCACGACCACCCATTCGTCGTCGAGATGCACACGGTAACGCCCCTTGTCGGATTCCCAATCGACATCGGCGACCACGTAGCCGTCGGCATCCGAGCAGCATTGTCCGTATTCGCTGCGCAGGCTCTCGAACCAGGGCTTGAGCGGCGAGTTGGCGTAGCGGCCGTCGTCGCGCGCCAGCGCCGAGGTCGCAAGCAGCGCCATCAGCCCCAGCGGCGCCGCCGCACATAGTCTGGCAAGTCGCATGTCGTCTTCCCGCAGATCGCAATCAGCGCCGCGAGGGACAGGCGCCGCCGTCGGCCCTCCGCACGGTGGCGGCAGGCGTGGAGACGGCGACTCGCTCCCCAGCGGCTTTGCGACAGCTATGCAAATCCGGCGCCAGCGCGCATTCCGGAGAACTACTGCTCGCACGGTGTTGCCCATGTCGGCACGCACGTCCTGCATGCTCCGGGTGCCGGCGATTTGTCGCGCATTTTCGAGGCTTTCCTTGTCGCACCTCAACGTGTACGAACGTGGCCGCGAGACCTATCGCATTTGTTTAACCGGCTGTTTCGATTAGAGAAATCAGGTGACGGCGTGACTGGCATTGGACCGGCAGCGCTATGAGTTCGAGAGAGTTGCTCCCTGGCCAGCAGGACGCGACCGATTTGCCCGCAAACGAGGTGCAGTTTGCGCTGGTGATTTCGCGCATGCTGGAGACGGTGAAGGATGATCCGGAGTTCAGGCGGCAGCTCGTCTACGATCTTGCCCGCTACAAGCTCCAGGAGCAGTTCACCTACGCCGACGCCAAGAACATCGACCAGATGAAGCGGGCGCTCGAGGTCGCAATCGAGGAGGTCGAGAAGTTCTCGCGTGAAGAGGCGCCGCTGGAGCGGTTGCCGCAACATCAACTCACATCGGCGAAGGCGGGCGAGACAGGCGGCCCACTTCTGTCCGCCGACGCTCCGGTCCTGCGATCGGCGATCGAGACATCCAGGCGGCCTGCGATCTCGGGTCCGCTCTGGCCGGTGATGAAGCGTACGGGGGCCATCCTGCTTGCCGCCGGCGCCATCGTTCTTCTCATCTCGCAGCGAGACCATATCGCCGCGCTGCGCCGGCTGGTTTCGTCCCAGGCCCAGGAGATCGCGCTGGTCCCGCCCAGACCGGAGACGACGATCACGGTCAGCAAGCCGGAAATGGTGACCGCCGTCGCACCGCCGTTGAAACCGACGCGCGTGCTTCCAACCGACTACGGCGTCTACGCCTTGATCGACGACAAATCGCTGGCGGAGTTGAATGCGACCGGCGTCATGGCGCCGGACATGCGCGTCGCGATTTCACCGGAGTTCAAGAAGCCCGATCGGCCGCATCTGCCGAACGGCCGCGTCAAATTCATCGTGTTCCGCCGCGACGCCGCACACGCGATTCCCGAACGCGTCGAGGTTCGGGTCGTGGCGAAGATCGCCAGGGAGTTTTCGACCGACGCCGCAGGCAAGACGCTGAATGGCGGAGACGACGTCGGCGTCATCCGCAACTTCGCCTATCCGTTCCGGGTGTCACCGATTCCAGGGACACCCGAGATGCACGAGCTTCACACCGGCGATTCAGAGCTCGAACTTGCGCCCGGACATTACGTCCTGAGCCTGGGCACGCAGGCCTATTATTTCCAGGTCGACGGCGAGATCACCGATCCCCGGCAATGCCTCGAACGCGTCGTTGCCGGCAACGGCACCTTCTATGCGCCGTGCAAGAAGGCGCGGACGTATTGACAATTCCGTAGCCCGGGTGAGCGCAGCGATATCAGGGACAAGTGGTCCCGCATATCGCTTCGCTCATGCGGGCGACAAGAGAATGCGGAAGCAACCTTACTGGATTGCTTCGCTACGCTCGCAATGACGAGATGAGGCGCGCACGTGCCACGCACTCAGCTGTCATCGCCCGCGAAGGCGGGCGATCCAGTACTCCGTGACGGACGTGATTGAATCGAGAGGCTGCGGCGTACTGGATTCCCCGCCTGCGCGGGGAATGACAGCGGCATGTGAAACAACGACTGTAGAGCCTACTGCTTCGGCGCCGGCGCCATCATTGCGCCGCCCTTCTTCGCCGCGGGCGCGGGTGCGGGCTTGGTCGCTGCGGCCTGTGCGGGCAGATATTTGGCGACGATGGCGGGATCGACCTGCGCGATGTTGGCGTCCGGCAGGCGCGTCCAGGTCTCGTCCTTGCCGAACAGGGAGATGCCGAGGAAGCCGCGCATGGTCAGGGTCTGGCCATCGGGGCTCACCGTCATCTTGGCCTTCCAGATATTGCCGTCGCGCGGATTGACCACGTTACCGCCATCATACTTCAACCCGTCGCGCTTCATGTCGCGGATGAAGGACAGGCCTAGCACCGGCGCGTTCTTGCGATCGTCCGTGCACTTCGCACAGACCTCGTTCGGATCGTCGCCGGGCCGCGGGAACGTCTTGGCGATCACGCCTTCGAACACACCGTTGTGGTCGACGAAGAGGAACCATCCCACCGTCTTGCCGTCTTCGACCTTCTGCCAGAGCCCTGCGGCGGTTGGCTGGGCCGACGTCGCAACCGGGGCTTGCGCCGCAGCCGGGCTCACCGCGCCGAGCGACAGCGCGAGCGTGAGGAGCGACAGCGCGAGCGTGAGGAGCGAGAGCAGCCGAAAGCTGGGAAACGGATTCCGCATTATGATCACCTTGCTATTCCACGACTGGAATGGCCGCAGACTACGGCGATTTCGCGAACGGTTCCAGCACCAGAAACATGGGGCATCCTTCCCGCCCCGCTCGCGGTCAGCTGACCCCGAGCTTCTTTTGCAGGCTGGAGGACGAGGTCGTGTACTGGAACACGAGCCGCTTCTCCGGATAGACGTAGCGATGGGCTTTTTGCGACATCAGCGCGCCCTCGTGGAAGCCGCACAGGATCAGCTTGATCTTGCCGGGATAGGTGTTGATGTCGCCGATGGCGAAGATGCCTGATATGTTGGTCTCGAACGCGGATGTCTCGACCGGCACCAGATTGTTCTCCAGCGCAATGCCCCAGTTCGCGACCGGACCGAGCTTCATGGTCAGCCCGAAGAACGGCAGCATGGCGTCGCAGGCGATCTCGGTGACGTTGTTGTCGTTGCCCTTGATCGTCGCGCCGGTCAGCTTGCCGTCAGTGCCGGCGAGCGAAGTGACCTGGCCGAGCCGGAGATCCATCTTGCCGGCTGCGACCAGCGCGCGCATCTGCTCGACGCTGTGAGGGGCTGCGCGAAATTCGTCGCGACGATGCAGAAGCGTGATGCGCTTGGCCACCGGATGCAGATTGAGCGTCCAGTCGAGCGCGGAATCGCCGCCGCCGACGATCAGCACGTTCTTGTCGCGGAACGTCTCCATCTTGCGCACGGCGTAATGCACCGAGGTGCCTTCATAGGCTTCGATGCCCGGCACCGGCGGACGCTTGGGCTGGAACGAGCCGCCGCCGGCCGCGATCACCAGCACCTTGCATTCGAACACCTTGCCGGCATCGGTGGTGCAGCGAAATGCGGGATCGCCGATCTTCTCCACCGTCTCGACCATCTCGCCGAGATGGAAGGTCGGATGGAACGGCTTGATCTGCTCCATCAGCGCGTCGGTGAGCCCCTGCCCCGAAACATGCGGAATGCCGGGAATGTCGTAGATCGGCTTTTCCGGATAGAGCTCGGCGCACTGGCCGCCGACCTTGTCGAGGATGTCGACGAAATGGGCCTTCATATCGAGAAGGCCGAGCTCGAAGGCGGCGAACAGACCGCAGGGGCCGGCGCCAATAATCAGCACATCGGTTTTGATCACGTCGCTCATGTCGTCTCTTTATCGTTATCGGTTGGACGGCGCCCTTTGGGCCGAGGTGACCCTGCCTGTCTAGCCAACGGGGATGGATCAGGGAAGGCATAAAAGCGGGAGCGCCCCGCAACCGCGCCCACTTGCCGGGTCAAAATAACTGGGCTGTAACGAGGCTGGATATGACGGAGATCAATCGGTGAACGCACCAAGCCGCCTCGATACGACGCCGCGCCTGGAGGACTACCCCTACCGCCTCAGCGACAACGTCCGCTTCGGCGATCTCGATCCCAACCAGCACGTCAACAACGCGGTCTATGCCACCTATTTCGAGACCGGCCGTGTCACCCTGATGAAGAGCCCGGACTACGGGCTGACGCCGCCGGGCCTCGCCTGGATCATGGTGCGGCTCGACATCCATTTCCGCGCCGAGCTGCACTGGCCGAACACGATCGAGCTCGGCCTCGGCGTGGTGAAACTGGGACGGACGTCAGTGACCTTCGAACAGGTCGTGTTCTCGCAGGGAAAATGCATCGCCTCGGCGACGTCGGTCGGCGTCATGCTCGACGAGGCGACGCGGCGGCCGGCGCCGCTGGCCGCGGAGATCGTCGAGAAGCTCAGACCCTGGCACAAGCGCGGCATCGAGGTCGCGCCGCCTGGCACCTGACGCAGGGGGACGGTCGGATCAGGCCTGGCGTTCCGGCGTCGACACGACCAGCCCGTCGAGCTCGTCGGAGACCTTGATCTGGCAGGACAGGCGCGAGTTCGGGCGCACGTCGAAGCCGAAGTCGAGCATGTCCTCTTCCATCGGCGTCGGGCTGCCGACCTTCTCGCGCCAGGCTTCGTCGACATAGACATGGCAGGTCGCGCAGGCACATGCGCCGCCGCATTCGGCCTCGATGCCGGGAATGCTGTTGCGGATGGCGGCTTCCATCACGGTTGCGCCGTTCTCGATTTCCACCGTACGGGTTTCGCCCTTGTGGTCGACAAAGTGAATCTTGGCCATGTGTGCTCGTGCTGCCGCGATGTTGGGAATGAAGGAGGGTCCGGGCTGTCCTATAACGGGTCGGTTAGCCCGGCGCCATAGCGTTTTGATGCGAGCTGGATCCCGGTTTGCGGGCAGAAAACGCGTCAAAACAAAAGACTAGAGACACCGCCGTTTGCGGGGGTGCCGGCCTAGTGCTTCAGGATCGCCTCGATGGCGGCGCGGGCCTCGGCCACGGCCTCCTTCAGCGCGGCGAAGGCGTGGTGCCGGTCGTGGCCGGTCCGGATCGCGGTCTCCAGGTGAGCGGCGGCATCCGCTACCGCAAAGGCGCCGATTCCGCGGGCCGAGCCCTTGAGCTTGTGCGCGAGCGCGCCGGCCTCGGCCGGCAAATTGGTCATCGCGGCGAGCAGGCGAACCGCCTGCTCGGCGAACATTGCGAGCACTTCCTGCTCCAGCTCGGCGTCGCCGAGCGTCATGCGGGAGAGGTGGTCGAGATCGAGCGGGCTGTCGACGGGCGCAAGCGGGGGCGAGGGCATCCATTCCATCCGTTGCAGTTCAGGCGTCATGGCGCAGGACCCCGGCATCGCGCGACGGTTCCGCCGGTTCGGCGGTGCGGTTCCTCCCAGCCAAGCATGGAAGTGGTTAACGAAATGTTTGGGCCGCCTTACGTAAATCCGCCCGTTTATTGACGAAAAGTTGCCGCAATCGGCCGAGTCCGGTGGAGAATTGCATTTATTGCTAAGGCGTTACGGCCCGATCCTGTTAACGATGATTAAGATTGTCTTAATCGCGGGCATTTCATTCGCGACGCTCTGCCAATAGGATGTTGGAGAAATTGGCGGACAAGCCGTCCGGGTGGGGACGGCTGAAAGATCCGCGCAAGCGGCATGATCCGGTCTGTGGGCTTGCGTAGCGCGCGGGGCTCGCGGGGGGACGCGTACAAGTAACGAGGGCTCGGACTGAACATGGCGAACACTCCGAAAAAGGTCAAAGACCCGACAGAAGTTGCGCTTTCTGCGATCCAGGAAGCTCTGAACATCAGCGACACCGCTGCGGACACCAGCCGCAACGCCTCGATGCGCAACGAAACGGCGTCTTCGGTGGCGCCCCCGGAGCCCCCGATCTTTGACGAGCCGAGCTTCGAGCCGCGCCCTGCCGCGAACGAGCGGGCCACCGTGTTCGATACGATCGAGGAGCCGCGCTCGACGCGCCGCGCCGCCAATGACGACCGCGAGACCATCGGCCAGCTGCTCCAGGCGCTCCAGAAGGGCCGCCCTGCCCGCAGCGTCTATACCTTCGCCACCATCTTCGCCGGCGTCTGGCTCGCGGCCTGCGCCGCGCTGACCGTCGGCTTCCTGCCCTCGATCCAGGCCGCCATGGGCCAGAGCGGCGGCGTGCTCGTCATCGCCGGCCTGATCGCGATGTTCTTCGCGCCGATCATGCTGTTCTATTTCCTCGCGAGCCTGGTCTGGCGCGGCCAGGAAATGCGCATGATCGCGCAGGCGATGGCGCAGGTTGCGATCCGCTTCTCCGAGCCGGAAGGCTCGGCCTCCGATTCCATGGTCACCGTCGGCCAAGCCATCCGCCGCGAGGTCGCGGCGATGGGCGACGGCATCGAGCGCGCGATCGCGCGCGCCGGCGAGCTCGAGACGCTGGTCGCCAACGAGGTCGCAGCGCTGGAGCGCGCCTACTCCGACAACGAGGTGCGTATCCGCGCCCTGCTCCAGGACATCGCGCATCAGCGCGACAACCTGGTCGGCCAGGCCGAGCAGGTCCGCAGCGCCATCTCCGGCGTGCAGATCGACCTGCGCCACGACATCGCACTGATCTCGGATGCGATCGCCTCGCGCGTCGACGAGGTCGCCAAGAGCATCACCGGCGCTCTCGAAGAGCGCGGCGCCCACATCACCGGCGCCCTGAGCAATGCCGGCGACAACATGATCCTCGCGCTCGGCGAGCGCGGCGGCGACCTGCTCGACCGCCTCGAGGAAGCCAGCAACGAGACCACGCGCGCCGTGCTCGACGCCAGCGAGCGGCTGACCACCAGCCTCAACTTCAAGACCGGCCACGTCCACGACGAGTTCGTCGACCTCGCCGACCGCGTCCACGAGATGCTGAACGAGCGCATCGACCGCATCACCGGCGAGTTCGAGCAGCGCTCCGCCGCGATCGTCGACGGCATCTCCGAGCGCACCGAGCAGGTGCACGACAGCCTGAAGAATTCGTCGGACTCCCTGCTGCTCGAGCTCGAGCTGCGCTCCAACGACCTCTCCGCCAAGATCGACGATGCCGGCAACCGGCTCGCCAACCAGATCATGACCTCCGGCGACAAGGCGAGCGACGCGCTCGACGCCACCGTCAACACCCTGGTCGCCAAGGTCGTCAGCCAGACCGAGACCGCGCACGACTCGCTGTCGCTCCAGATGAGCGCGTTCGACGAACTGGTGAAGAACCAGGGCACCGAGCTGGTCGAGAAGTTCGCCCGCGATTCCGGCACGCTGGGCGCGCTGATCACCCGTCACATCTCCGAGTTCGACCGCACCGTGAAGACGCTCGGCGGCGAGGTCGTGGAGCGCATGGGCCAGCGCACGCAGGACATTGCCAAGACGCTGAAGACCTATGTCGACAATTTCGACACCCGCTTCACCTCGCACGGCGGCCGGATCACGGCCGTGCTAGACCAGCGCCTGATGCAGTTCGAGACCACGGTCGGCGAACGCGTCGCCAACCTCGATGACTCGCTGAACGGCAAGATCACCAGCCTCGACAGCACGATCGACGGCCACATCAAGACCTTCGACCAGCAGCTCGGCGGCCGCGTCACCGCGCTCGAACAGTCGTTCGACACCCGCGCGAGGTCCGTCACCGAGACCATCGACGGGCGACTCAACACGCTCGCCGCGTCACTGACCGACGGTGCCGCGCAGGCGATCCAGTCGATCGACTCCCGCCTCACCCATCTGACGACGTCGCTGACCGGAGGCGCCTCGCAGGCGCTCGAGTCCATCGACTCCCGCCTGACCAGCCTCACGACCACGCTGACCGACGGCGCATCCCAGACGATCCAGACGATCGATACGCGCCTGACGCACCTCACGACCACGCTCACCGGCGGCGCCTCGCAGGCGCTCGAATCCATCGACTCCCGCCTCACCTACCTGACCAGCGCGGTGACGAACGGCGCATCGCAGGCCGTGCAGTCGATCGACTCGCGCCTCAGCCTCCTGACCTCGACCCTCACGGACGGCACCGCGCAGGCGATCGAGGCGGTCGACCGCCGCATCACCGGCGTCACCGAGATCATCGACGGTCGCAGCATGCACCTGACCGACACGGTCACGGCGCGCTTCCAGGACATCCACCAGGCCATCGAGACCAAGGTCGGCTCGGTCGCCAGCGACATCGACGTGCGCGTGGCGCAGTTCGAGGACCTGCTCGGCTCGCGCGTCGAGGCAGTCGCCGGCCGCATCGAGAGCAGCGGCCGCCAGGCCAGCGAGGACATGATGTCCCGCGCCGAGATGATCTCGACCGCGATCCGCTCGCATGTCGAGGACGCCGAGCGTTCGCTCACCAACCTCGTCGTCAACACCAGCGAGACCATCCAGACCGGGGCGCGCACGGCGCAGCAGTCGCTGATGACGGTCTCCTCCGACGTCAACGCCCAGCTCAAGATGACCTCCTCCGAGGTCGAGCGCGCGCTGACCGCGGTCGGCACCGGTGCCGCGAACTCGATCCTGACCAGCGCCCGCGAAGCGCAGTCGACGCTGGTTGCCGCCTCGGGCGATGCCTCCAACCAGATCAAGGGGCTCGCGGCCGACGTCGAACGCACGCTGTCGGCGGCCGGTTCTGCGACCGCAGCCTCGATCCTGGCCGGCGCCCGCGAGGTGCAGACCACGCTCGTCACCGCCTCCTCGGATGCCGCCACCCACGTCAAGACGCTCACCGCCGACGTGCAGCGCTCGCTGTCGCTGGCCGGCGCCACCACGGCGGAATCCATCACCGCCGGCGCCCGCGATGCGCAGAGCGCGCTGATCGCGGCCTCCAGCGAGACCGCCAACCAGATCAAGGCGCTGTCGTCGGACGTGCAGCGTTCGCTCTCGATGGCCGGCACCGCGACGGCCGAGACCATCACGACCGGCGCCCGCGAGGCGCAGAACACCCTGGTCACGGCGTCCTCGGATGCGGCGAGCCAGGTCAAGTCGCTCGCGGCCGAAGTGCACCGTTCGCTCTCGCAGGTCGGCCAGTCGACCGCCGAGACGATCACGACCAGCGCCCGCGACGCCCAGAGCACCCTGCTCGCGGTCTCGGCCGAACAGACCAGCCAGGTCCGTTCGCTCGCGGCCGAGATGCAGCGCGCGCTGGCGACCGCCGGCGGCGCCACCATCGAGGCGCTCACCAGCGGCGTGCGCGAGGCCCAGGGCACGCTGATCTCCGCTTCGACGGACGCGGCAGGCCAGATCAAGTCGCTGACCACGGACATCGAGCGCACGCTGACCGCGGTCGGCGCCGACACCGCCTCGACCATCCTCAACAGCGCGCGTGAGGCCCAGACCTCGCTGACCTCGACCTCGGCGGATGCCGCGAGCCAGATCCGCACGATCTCGACCGAGATCGAGCGCGCGCTGAGCGCGGCCACCGCGAACGCGACCAACGACATCCAGACCAGCGCGCTCAACGCCCAGAACGCGCTGATCTCCGCCTCCAACGAGGCGAGCTCGCGGGTCAAATCGAGCTCGGCCGACGTCGAGCGCTCCGTGCTCGCCGCCAGCAGCAGCTTCGGCCAGGCCATGACCGGCAAGACCGACGAGATCGTCACCTACGTGCAGCAGCAGGCCGACCGTCTGTCGAACATGATCGACGCCAAGCGCGGCGCCCTGGTCGATGCGATCGGCTCCAAGACCAGCCAGCTCACGCTCGACATCGACCGCGTCACCTCGGACGCGCTGAAGTCGATCGAGACGCGCGGCCATGCGTTCTCGCAGACGATGATGGGCAACGGCTCCGAAGTCGCCCGCACCATCAACGCGGCGAGCGAGATGGCCACCGGCGCGGTCGGCAAGTCGCTCAAGGACCTCGAGCAGGCTTCGCGCGCGGCGATCGACCAGTCGCGCCAGGTCTCGATCGCGGCCGTCACCGAGATGCAGGAGACCAGCAAGATCCTGCGCACCGACACGGTCGCCCTGTTCGAGCGTCTGCGCGAAGGCAACATCCTCCTCCAGGAGGTGCTGACCGGTGCGCACGACAACCTGAACTCGCTCGAGCGGGCGCTGGTGACGCGCGTCGCCGACTTCGTCTCGGCGATGAACGACGTCACCTCGCGCAACGGCGCTGCGACGCAGAACCTGGAAGACCAGCTCAACGTCTTCAACACGAAGACCACGCGAGCGCTCCAGGATCTCGGCGAGCTGTCCACCCAGTTCGACGCGCACGGCAAGGCACTCGTCGAGGCCGCCCAGGTCGTCGAGCTGAGCAACAAGAACACCACCGCTTCGCTCGCCGAACGCAAGCAGGCGCTGGAATCGCTCGTCACCACGATCGACCTGCGCACGGCCGATCTCGACCAGCGCCTGTCGCGCTTCACCGGCCTGCTCGATGAATCGCTGGCCGCGGCCGAAGAGCGCGCCCGCGACATCGCCCGCGTCGTCGCGGAGACCGCCGGCGCAGGTTCCGCCGCAATCACCCGCCAGTTCGAGGCGGTGCGCGCGGCCTCCGAGGAAGAGCACCGGCAGACCCTCGACGCCATGCACGACATCTACCGCCAGACCACGGACGAGGCGGATGCGATGTTCAAGCAGTCGACGGAGAAGTTCTCCAACCTCGTCTCCAGCATGAAGCAGATGGCCTTCGAGATGCACAACGAGCTCGAAGCCACCCGCAACGAGCTGCGCCGCGGCGTGCTCGAGATGCCGCAGGAGGCCGCCGAGAGCACTGCGCAGATGCGCAAGGTGATCGTCGACCAGATCGAGGCCCTCGCCGAGCTCAACCGCATCGTGGCCCAGCATGGCCGTGGCCTCGACGTCTCGACGGCGGGCCGCGCCAGCGTGCAGCGCCAGGAAGAGCCGTTGCTGGCGGCCGTCGGCGCTCGCAGCACCGAGACCCGCCTGCGCGACACCGGCAGCGCCTCGACGCTGCCGCCGCCGGACCTCGGCATGCCGGCCACTTCGCGCCGCACCGAAGCTCCGCCGGTTGCGCCGGCTGGCAACGACCAGGGCCGCGACGGCTGGCTGTCGGACCTCTTGAACCGCACGGACGCCAACCAGGGCGCTCCGAACGGCCGCGAGGCCCCGCGCGGCCGCCAGCCTGCACCGGCTCCGCAGCCGCAGGCTCCGCAAGGTAGCAGCAATCCGCTGGAATCGCTGTCGCTCGACATCGGCCGGCTGATGGACCGCAACCTCGCCGCCGAGATGTGGGACCGCTACCAGCGCGGCGAGAACAAGGCCTTCACCAAGCGCCTCTACACGCCCGCCGGCCAGAAGGCCTTCGACGAGGTCGCCCGCAAGTATCGCGCCGATCGCAACTTCAAGGGTACGGTCGACCGCTATGTCGCGGAGTTCGAACGCCTGCTCGACGAAGTCGCCCGCGACGGCCGCGGCCCGCAGGAGCTGCGCAGCCACCTGACCTCGGAGACCGGCCTGGTGTACACGCTGCTCGCGCACGCGGCGGGACGGCTGGGGTAACACTCAAGCCAATCGCGAATAAAAAACGGAGGCCTCGTGGCCTCCGTTTTCGTTTGGATGTCCTGGGCTCAATTGCCGCCGGGCTGACCGAACGACAGCCGCTCGGCCAGGACGGCGGCCTGCGTGCGTGAGCCGACGCCGAGCTTGCGCAGGATGGTCGAGACATGGCCCTTCACCGTCTGCTCGGCAATGTCGAGCTCGCCCGCGATCTGCTTGTTGAGCTTGCCCTCGACGATCATCGCGAGAATGCGGAGCTGCTGCGCCGACAGCGTGGCCATGCGCGCGGCCAGCTCGACATCGGCGCTCTGGATCGAGCCCCGTCCCCCGACATTGGGCGGCATCCAGATTTCACCGGCGAGGATTTTTGTGATCGCGTCGGCCATCTCCGGCAGGCTGAGCGATTTCGGGATATAGCCGGACGCGCCATAGGCAATGGCGCGGCGGATCGTGGCGGCATCCTGCCGCGCCGAGATGATCGCGACCGGCACCGTCGGGAACTGCGCCGACAAGATGAACAGCGCGGCAAATCCCTGAATGCCGGGCATCGTCAGGTCCCACAGGATCAGGTCGATCTCGTCGGACTGGGATGACAGCACGCTCAGCGCCTCGTCGAGCGACTGGCAGGCGACGATGTCGAGATCGGGCAGCACGGTCGAAAGCGCGCTGCGCAAAGCGGCCTGTACCAGCGGGTGATCGTCACCGATGAGGATGCGCATGGTCACGCCGAGGACGTCCTCTGTTTCGCACCGAACTGCCGGCTCAGGGCTTCGCCGCCGAGGAAGCGCCGCAGCGCCGCCGGTTTGACCGGCTTCGACAGGATCGCGCAGCCGCGTGCCCCCGCCTCCTTGCGCACCGCCTCGCTGCGATCGGCGGTGACGACCAGCGCGCGGACGTCGCGACCCGACTTCTGCCTGAGATCATCGAGAAAGTCCAAGCCGCTGCGGCCGCCATCGAGGTGATAATCGAGCAGCACGATATCCGGCGGACTGGCCGCGGCAGCGAGCATCGCTCCGTCAGCGTCCGCAGCGACCAGCACATGGTGCCCCCATCCGCCGAGCAGTGCCGTCAGGCCATCGAGAATGGTCACATCATTGTCGAGGCACAGGATCGTCATCGCGCGCTCGGCGGCCGCGGGCGCCGGGCTTGCCGGCTTGCGCTGAAGCGATGTCCCCGCGCCGCGTGCCAGCGGCACCGTGACGGCAAAGCCGGAACCGCGTCCCGGCCGCGATCGGACGTCGACGGCGTGGCCCAGCAGCCGGGAGACACGATCCACGATCGCAAGGCCGAGGCCCAGGCCCTTCTCCGGTCCGGGCGCGAGACGCTGAAACTCCTCGAAGATCCGCTTCTGATCCTCCGCCGCGATCCCGACGCCGGTGTCCCACACTTCGATCCGCAGGTCGCCGCCGCGCCGCCGGCAGCCGAGCAGGATACGGCCCTTGGGCGTATAGCGCAGCGCGTTCGACAGCAGGTTCTGGAGGATCCGCCGCAACAGATGCGGGTCGCTGCGCACCGCGAGCCCGCAATCGACGACGCGCAGGACAAGCCCGCGCTCCCGCGCCATCGCCGAGAACTCCACCTTCAGCTGCACGAGCAGATCCGCGATCGGGAATTCGAACGGCTCGGCACGAACGGCGCCGGCATCATAGGAGGAGATGTCGAGCAGCCTGTCGAGCACATGTTCGGTCGAGCGTAGCGCCGTGATCGCGCTGCTCGCCAGGTTGCGCTCCTTGTCGACTCCGCCCGATGATGCGGAGATGTGCAGACTCTCGTCGAGCGCGGACAGGAACAACCGCGCCGCGTTCAGCGGTTGCAGCAGATCGTGGCTGGCCGCCGCCAGGAAGCGGGTCTTGCCGAGATTGGCCTGCTCGGCCTCCGCCTTGGCCCGCTCGAGCGCCTCGGTCCGCTCACGGACACGCAGCTCGAGATCCTCATTGGCCCGCCGCAGGGCTTCCGCCGCGCGGTGACGCTCGGTTACGTCGGTATAGGTCGAGACGTAGCCGCCCTCCGCGATGCGATCGTAGACGATCTCGAGCACGGTGCCATCCGGCCGCTTGCGCTCGTACCGATAGGGCCAGCTCTGCGTGGCGACGTCACGATTGACCAGGAGTGCGGCGAATTCGGATGCGGCATATTCGCCGCGCTCGACGTTGAAGGCGATCAGGTCCGCCAGCGGGAGGCCGACACGCACGAAGTCCGGAGGCAGGTCCAACAGCGCGATGAAGCGGCCGTTCCAGGCCGTGATGTTGAAATCGGCATCGAACGCGCAGATGCCCTGCGGTACGCTTTCGAGCGTGCTCTGCAAAAGCGTGCGGTTGAAGCGCAACGCCTCGGAGGCCTCGTCCAGCATCGCCATCGCCTCCCGCCGCGACAGCGAGTGCCCTTCCAGCGAAGCTGCGATCACCACGCGCGCCGACGCCGCGCCGATTGCGCCGGCGAGAAGGTTCTCCGTGAATCGGATCGAGTCGAGATCGACGAGACCCGATGGGTCGAGACGCGGCCCGGTACCGGTCGTGCGGGAGGCGAGATAGCCGTCGAAAGCCGCCGAGCCCCGCTCCACGCCGACAAAACGCAGCGTCAGCGCGCGGAGATCGTCGAGGCGAACCACCACGCGCGACGACAGCTTCGGGACCATCTCGCGGACGACGCCGTCGGCGAATGCGGCGGCCTGGTTGCGCTCGACGGTCGACTGCCGTCCGAGCGTCGAGAATGCCAGAAAACAGACGAGGTTGGCCGCAAGGCTCCACAGCGTCGCATGCGAGATCGGATCGAGCCCGTCGATACCGAACAGCGCGTTTGGCTTGAGCCAGGCGAGCTGCCATGGGCCCAGGCGAACGATCTCCCCGACCGCGGGCCAGAGCGGCGCGGCCGAGGGAAGCAGCAACGTATAGGCCCAGATGCAGAATCCGGCCGCGATCCCGACCGACGCGCCGACCTTGTTGGCGCGCGGCCAGTACAAGCCACCGACGAATGCCGGTCCGAACTGTGCGACGGCGACGAACGACAACAGACCGATCACGGTCAACGGATAGGCCTGGTTGACCAGGCGGTGCGTCAGATAGGCGAGCAGCAGGATGCCGAGGATCGAGAGCCGGCGCACCGCCACCAGCACGGAGGTCATCGGCCGGCTCTGCGCACGCAGGCCGAAGAACCGCGAGCGCAGCAGCAGCGGCATGATGACATCGTTGCAGAGCATGGTGCTGAGCGCGACGGATGTCATGATCACCATGCCGGTGGCGGCCGACAGACCGCCCAGGAAGGCGATCAGGCTGACGGTGCTCGCGTCCGCCGCGATCGGCAGCGAGATGACGTAGGTGTCGGGGTCCATCATGGCGCCGAACCTGGCGAGCCCCGCCGCAGCGATCGGCAGGATCAGCAGGCTGAACAGCGCAAGATAGGCCGGGTAGAGCCACGCCGCGGTGCGCGTATGCGCCGGCGCCTCGTTCTCGACCACGGCCACGTGAAATGCCTGCGGCAGGCACAGGAAGGCGATAGCCGAGATGATGATCGTCGAAGGCCAGACCGGCTGCATCGGGTCGAAGCTCAGGATTCCCGTCAGTTGCGGATCCGATTGAAACTGCGACAGCAGGGCGCCCGGCCCGCCGGACAGCCCGAACAGCACGAACAGCGCGACAATCAGGAACGCGATCAGCTTGACGACGCTCTCGAACGCGATCGCGAGCATCAGCCCGCGATGATGCTCGCTGGCGTGGACATGCCGGACGCCGAACACGATCGCGAACAGCGCCATCGAGGCGGCGACGCCGAATGCGGAGTCCTGCCAGAACCGCAGCGCCTCGCCGCCCGCCCGCTCCGGCTGGAGGATCAGATAATCGAAGCTCTTGCCGACGGCCTTGAGCTGAAGCGCGATATAGGGAAGCACGCCAAGCAGCGATGCGAGCGTCACGAAGGCCGCGAGCACCTGGCTCTTGCCGTAGCGCGCGGCGATGAAGTCCGAAACGGAGGTGACGTTCTGCGCCTTCGCGATCGCGATGACCTTGGACAGGAGCGTCTGGCCGAACAACAGCACCAGGGTCGGGCCGATGTAGATCGTGGCGAAGTCCAGTCCGCTGGTGGCGGCACGCCCGACCGATCCGTAGAAGCTCCAGGAGGTGTTGTAGACCGCAAGCGTCAGGCAATAGCTGATCGCGGCCGCCCAGGAATTTGGCGAGACCAGCGGCCCACCTGCGCTCCGCCGATCGCCCCACCAGGCCACCAGGAACAGCGTGGTCACATAGCCGGCAGCGACCGCAAGAACGAACCACGCCTGCAAGACATCCTCACCCGAGACCATCCGATCCGCCCCCGACGAGCGGCCGGAGCGCCGGGGCGGATACTAGAGTGTTTTCAATCGCATGGAAGGCTATTCATGCCGGAGGGATTGGCGGCCGGAGATCTCCGGCCGCCGGTGAGGCCAACCTCAGGCTGCCTCGCGGGACAGCCGCTCCTGCGGCATGCGCTTGAGCACCAAGTTGACCACGACGGCAACCACGATGTTGAGGGCGAGCGCCAACAGACCGGTGTAGATCGCAACCGGGCCAGCCCCGAGGTCAATGCCGTGCAGCGGCTTCAACCCGTCCGACCAGGCCAGCCACGATCCGCCTGCGAGGCCGACGGCCCAGCCGGCCAGGAGCGCGGTGCTTGAGAACCAGTTCAGATAGAGGCCGAACACCAGCGCCGGCAGCGTCTGCAGGATCCAGAGGCCTCCGAGCAGCTGCAGGTCGAGCGCGAACTGCGTCGGCATCAAGAGGATGGCGAGCAGCGCGCCGACCTTCACCAGCATGGAAGTGATCTTGGCAACCTTCGCCTCGCCCGACGGCGTCACCTTCGGATCGATCCACACCTTCCAGAAGTTGCGGGTGAACAGGTTGGCCGCGCCGATGCTCATCACGGCCGCCGGCACCAGCGCGCCGATGGCGATGGCGGCGAAGGCAAAGCCCGCGAACCAGCTCGGAAACAGCGTCTTGAACAGCGCGGGCACGACGTCGTTGTTGCTCGCGAGCTTCAGTCCCGCCGCATGTCCCATGTAACCCAGCAGCGCAAGCAGGCCGAGCAGCAGCGTATAGGCCGGAAGCAGCATCGCATTCTTGCGAATGGTGTTGCCGCCGGACGAGGCAAAGATGCCGGTCAGCGTGTGCGGGTACATGAAGGCGGCGAGCGCCGAGCCGAGCGCCAGCGAGGCGTAGGGCACGACCTGTGCCGGTGACAGCAGGATGCCGCCCGAGCCCTTGGCGGCGAATGCCGCATCCGCCGCGGTGAAGATCGCGCCGTAGCCGCCGAGCTTCGACGGCACGATCGCGATCGCGGCGATCACCACGATGTAGATCATGATGTCCTTGACGAAGGCGATCAGCGCCGGCGCGCGCAGGCCCGACGAATAGGTGTAGAGCGCCAGCACCAGGAAGGCGAGGACGAGCGGCACCTCGCCGCTCAGCCCCAGCGCCTTGATCGCCACCTCCATGCCGATGAGCTGGAGTGCGATGTAAGGCATCGTCGCAAGCACGCCCGTCGCCGCAACGGCGAGCTCGAGCCCGCGCGAGCCGTAAGCACCGCGAACCACGTCGCCTGCGGTGACGTAGCCGCGCTCCTTGGCGACCTTCCACAACACCGGCATCACCGCGAATACGAAGGGATAGACGATGATGGTGTAGGGAAGCGCGAAAAAGCCGTAGGCGCCGACCGCATAGACCAGAGCCGGAACGGCGATCACCGTGTAGGCGGTGTAGAAGTCGCCGCCGACCAGGAACCAGGTGATCCAGGTCCCGAACTTGCGGCCGCCGAGGCCCCACTCGTCGAGATGGGCGAGCGTCTCCGGCTTGCGCCAGCGCGCTGCGACGAAGCCCATGCCGGTGACGAGGACGAACAGTGCGAGGAAAACGGCGAACGCCGCGCTATCGACATTAGTCAGCACGACGCACGCTCCTGTAGACGATGTAGGTGAGCAGCGAGGTCAGCGGCACCCAGGCGAGCTGGTACCAGTAGAAGAACGGGAAGCCGAGCAGCTGGGGCTCCCGGATATTGTAGAACGGCACGATCATCAGACCGATGAACGGCAACAACAGCAATAGGCGTACCACGCGCTCTCCTCCCCTGTGAGTGAAACGACGCGCGTCCTTGGCGCGCGACTTGAGCGCGATATAGCTGACATCGCCGCTGGCCCCGCCCCCTACCTTGGCTCGGCCAGACCCCCATACTTTCGTATCGTTACCGGACTCTCGCCGTCCTGAGCGGCGCGCACGCCGCGGTCATCGCGCGACGCCGATGCGTGTCGCGCGTGAGACGAATGATGGACGGAGGGACCGCTACTGCCGCTTGCGCTCGCTCGCCGCCGGCTTCGGCGGCTCGGCTGGCGGCGGGGCGGCTGCCGGCGCGCTGTTGCTGGCGCCGAACAGCACGCGGGTCGGGTTGCGGTCGAAATTGTTCACGGCGCGGCTGATGTCGCCGAGGGTGCGGCGGCCGTCCGAGATCAGCAATCCGGAGCGCTTGTCGAAATCGTCGGCGAGTTCGCGGATCGACTTCACCGCCTGGAACAGCTCGCCGCCGTCCTTGCCGCCGGCGAGCGTGTTGAGGCCGAGCATGAGGTTGTCGGCCTTGAGCATCACGCCGTCGACCTTGGCCATCACGCCGTCGATCTTCTCGGAGTTGCGCGCGAGCGAGTTGGTGAATGTCTCGAGGTTCTTCAGCGAGTTCTTCACCGATTCCTGATTGTCGGCGACGATCTTGTTGATGTTCTGGAGCGTGCCGCGGATCGCTTCGGTGACGTCCTGGAGCTTGTTGGGATCGGCGGTCAGCGACGGGATGCCGTCCTCGTCGAGCGGCGGCGGCGGCGCTGCCTCCTCGCCGCCCTTGAGCGAGATTGCGGCGACGCCCGTCAGGCCCTGGAATTCGAGGCCGACCAGGGTGTCCTTGCGGATCGGCGCGTTGTTCTCGACCATGGCGAGTGCGACAACCCGCCGCGGGTTGTCGAGCTTCACCGAGACCACTTCACCCACCCGGATACCGTTGAAATTGACACTGCCGCCGTTGCGCAGGCCCGCCGCCGGGCCTTCGAACACCACGCGCAGGGGACTGCGCTGCTTGGTGGTGTGCAGCGACTGGAACCACAGCACGAAGCCGATCGCCGCGGCAATCACTGCCAGCGTGAACGATCCGATCAGTACGTAATTCGCCCGCGTTTCCATCAGGTACTCCGGCTACCACTCAGCCCATGACCGCGCGGGCGCGCTTGCCATGGAAATATTGCCTCAGCCAGGGATGCTGCGAGGCCTGCATGTCGGCGATCGACCCTGCCGCAATGATCTTACCGTTCCCTAAAACGGCGATGCGGTCGCAAGCGGTGTAAAGGCTGTCGAGGTCGTGCGTTACCATGAAAACGGTCAGGCCCAAAGTGCGCTGGAGCGTCCTCACCAGCTCGTCGAAGTCGCCGGCGCCGATCGGGTCGAGGCCCGAGGTCGGCTCGTCGAGGAAAACGAGGTCCGGATCGAGCGAAAGCGCGCGTGCGAGTGCCACACGCTTGATCATGCCGCCCGAGAGCTCCGACGGGAAGCGCTCGGCGACTTCGGGCTTGAGGCCGACCATGGTCAGCTTGGCCATGGTGATCTCGTCCATCAGCCGCTGCGAGACGCGCAGATATTCGCGCATCGGGAACTGGATGTTCTGCCGCACGGTCAGCGAGGAGAACAGCGCGCCCTGCTGGAACAGCACGCCCCAGCGCCGCTCGACGTTGCGGCGCTGCGAGGTGTTGGAGGAATCGAGGTCGACGCCGAATACCTCGATGGAGCCTGCCACCTTCGGCACGAGGCCGATGATGGTGCGCGTCAGCACCGACTTGCCCGCGCCCGATGGGCCGACGAAGCCGAGGATCTCACCGCGCTTGACGTCGAGGTTGAGGCCGTCGAGCACGCGCGTCGCGCCGAACTGCACGGTGATGTCGCGGACGCGGATGATGGGATTTTGGATCCCGTTTTGAGTTTCCTGGGCCATCGTCACATCCCGATCGAGGCGAAGAAGATGGCGAACACGCCGTCCATGACGATGACGAAGAAGATGCCCTTCACCACCGACGCGGTGGTGTGCTGTCCCAGCGATTCCGCGCTGCCTTGCACGGCGAGCCCCTCGACGCAGGCGACGATGCCGATCACGGCGGCCATGACCGGCGCCTTGACGATGCCGACGATGAAATGGTCGATCGAGATGGCGTCGCGCAAGCGAAGCAGGAAGGCTTCGGGATCGACGCCGCCATAGAGCCAGGCGACGAGTCCGCCGCCATAGAGCGCGGCCATGGCGCCGAGGAAGGCCAGGATCGGCAGCGCCAGCACCAGGGCCAGCATGCGCGGCAGCACCAGCACCTCGATCGGGTCGAAGCCCATGGTGCGCAGCGCGTCGATCTCCTCGCGCATCTTCATCGAGCCGAGCTCGGCGGTGTAGGCGCTGCCCGAGCGGCCCGCGACCATGATGGCGACTAGGAGCACGCCGATCTCGCGCAGCACCAGCACGCCGAGCATGTCGACGACGAAGATGTCGGCGCCGAACCTGCGGAAATGGAAGATGCCCTGCTGGGCGATGATGCAGCCGATCAGGAAGGTGATCAGCACGATGATCGGCACCGCGCGCCAGCAGACCTGCTCCATGTGGTGGACGGTCGAGGTCAGGCGGAACGAGCGCGGATGGATCAGCACGCGGCCGCCCGCCGCGAGCACCGCGCCGAGCATGTCGATCAGGCCCGCAACCGTTCCGGCGACACCGGCCACGGCCCGACCGATCTGCTCCAGCATGCCGGTGATGGTGATCGTGCCGGCGTCGACCACCGGCGTCGCCCTCACCCGCCGGACCTCGTCGACGAGGCTCGAATAATTGGCCGAGAGACCCGCGATCTGCGCCTCGACGGTGCCCTGGGTCAGGCTGCGGCGCAGCCGCTCGATCAGCCACGCACCGAACGTGTCGAGCTTGGCGACCTCGGAGACGTCGATGAAGATGCTCTGGGGGCTGCCGGCCAACTTCTCGGCATCCGCCACCATCCGCTCCAGGACCGGCGCGAAGCTCGCGGTCCAGGTTCCGGTGGCGCAGAGTGCCAGCGCATTGCCCTTCGCAATCCGTTCCAGCTTCGGATCGCTGCTCAAGATGTCCGCTCCCGTGCCGGGGCGGAGGAAATCAGATAGTTGCGCACGCGCCCTTACCCGGAGAAGGTATCCCCAACTGGTTAATGTTAGTTGCTAGAGGTAACTAGCAGGTTCAGATTTCGCCAGAGTTCAAAATGACTTCCAGCAAAGTTCCGGCACTTCGGGCGCGAATCGAGCGCTTTCCCATCGCCGGCAGTTTCACCATCAGCCGGGGCGCCAAGACCGAGGCCGTGACCGTTGTGGCCGAAGTGAGCCAGAACGGCCTCACCGGCCGCGGCGAATGCGTGCCCTATCCCCGCTATGGCGAGACCCCCGAGGCAACCCTGGCCGCCGTCCAGGCCATGCAGGCGGCCGTGGCAGGCGGTATCACCCGGCAGGCGCTGCAAGCCGCCATGCCGCCGGGCGCCGCCCGCAACGCGCTGGATTGCGCCCTGATCGACCTCGAGGCCAAGGCGGCGGGCCTGCGGGCCTGGAGCCTGCTGGACCGCCCGATCCCGGGCGAGCGTACCACCGCCTACACGATCTCGCTGGGCACTCCTGAAGCCATGGCCGCGGCGACAGCGAAAGCGGCGCACCGGCCGCTGCTCAAGATCAAGCTCGGCGGCAACGGCGACGACGCCCGCATCGCAGCGGTGCGCAAGGCGGCCCCCGAATCCGAGCTGATCGTGGATGCCAACGAGTCCTGGACCGAGGCCAATCTGGAGCACAATCTCGCCGCCTGCGACGCCGTCGGCGTCACCCTGGTCGAGCAGCCGCTGCCGGCCGGAAAGGACGACGCGCTGGCGCGGATCAAGCGGCCGCTCGTGGTCTGCGCCGACGAGAGCGTGCACGACCGCAGCTTCCTCGCTCCCCTGCGCGAGCGCTACGACGCCGTGAACATCAAGCTCGACAAGACCGGCGGCCTCACCGAGGCGCTTGCGATGGCGGATGCGGCGCAGTCGCTCGGCTTCGAGATCATGATCGGCTGCATGGTCGCAACCTCGCTGTCGATGGCCCCCGCGATGCTGGTGACGCCGCAGGCGCGCTTCGTCGATCTCGACGGCCCGCTGCTGCTGGCGCGCGACCGCGATCACGGCCTGCGCTATGACGACAGCCTGGTCTATCCGCCGGAGTCCTCGCTGTGGGGATGAGCCTTGAGCCGGTGCCGCGCCGACCAGATCACGAGCGCGCCGGCCGCGGCCATCGCCGCCATTACGTAATAAAGGCCCTCGCCGATGCGGGCGTAGATCGCGCCTGACGCGATCGAGGTCGTCGCGCCCAGCAGCCCGTTGCATGCGGCGTAGTAGCCCTGCCCCCGCGCGATCTGATGCGAGGGCACGCGCTGCACCAGCAAATTCATGGTGCCGACCATGGTCATGCCGAAGGAGAGGCCGTGGCCGAGCTGCACGATCGCGAGCAGCGCCAGCGACGGCTCGCTGGCGGTGACGATCCAGCGCACCACGGCGCTCAGCCCCCCGATCGCCATCAGCGAGGACGGATGCAGCGAGAAGCGCGGCGACAGCGCGAACACGACGATCTCGGCGATCACACCCAGCGTCCACAGCCCCGCGATCGTCAGCCCGCCGTGACCATGGAGCTGCCAGGTGATGGCCGAGAACGTGTAGAAGGCGATATGGCTGCTCTGAATCAGCGCCGCCGAGGCGATCACGGCCCAGAAGCCGGCATCGTGCAGCAGCGCCTTGCCGGCATGCGTCTCCGTCGTCCTCCGCCCGAGATCGTCGAGCGGCTGAAGCCGCAGGCTGGCGAGAACCGCAACGACGGCCCACGCGACGATCACCCAGATCAGGTCGCGCGCCGCGATGCTGTCGACGAGATAGCCGCAGGCGAGCGAGCCGGCGGCGAACGCCGCCGAGCCCCACAACCGCAAGGGTCCGTAATCGAGTCCGTAACGGGCGACACCGCGCAGCGCATAGGCGTCGGTCAGCGGCATCGTCGGCGTCCACATCATGCAGGTCAGCGCGTAGATCAGGAACAGCGCCAGCGGCTGCTGCTGCAGGCCGACGGCCGCAAATCCGATCGCGGTCGCCAGCACCGACACCATGATGCCGGCGCGAATGGCATGTCGCTTTTCGGCGAAGGCCGCGACCTGCGGCAGCGTGGTGAAGCGCGTGATCGCCGGCAGCGCGTTGATGAGGCCGATCCAGGCCGCGTCGATACCGATTGCCTTAAGCCAAACCGGGAAGAAGGGCATATGCGTGCCCAGGACCGCGAAGAAGGCCGAGTAGAACAGGGCAAGGCTCACGGCGAATCGCCGCTTCACGGCGGCTTGCGTGGGGATTTGTGATTCGCCTGCCATCAAACCAATTGCGATTCGGTCGATATCGTGGTGATCGTTACAGTAACGCGCGGTGATTTGCGCGACGAGATTGTCATGGCCAACGAAGCATTCGCCCTCTCGCCCATGTCTGCCCGCGCGGCCGAGCCGAACGAGCAGGATTACGACGCGATCCGCGAAGCCTTCATGGAGACCGCGCGCGGCCGCTGGTTCCTCGGCGAATATGCCAAGCGCAACCGCAATGCCGACACGAGCATGGTGCTCGATGCGGTCGCCAAAATCGAAGAAACCCTTGCGGCACAGCGACAACCCGTCGTCGAGGACCGCCTGCCCGAGGCGCTGGTCGAGATCCGCCGCGCCATCCGGGAAGCCGAGACGATCGCGATCGCGGCGTTCGACCCCGCGGCGATCGAGGCGAGCCTTGCCCCGATCCCGCGCGGCGTGCGCATCATCAAGGAGATCTCCTGGCGCTGGCGCGAGATCGGCGCCGACGGGCGAATCTGCGACCTCATTGATTCGCAGCTCGCCTCGATCGAGGCCGCCTGCGGACAGGTTTCGACCATCGACCCCCGCGTCGAGCTCAAGGCCGCATTCGATCTGCTCAGGGATCGGGTCGAGCAGTTCGATGCCGACGGCGACGCAACGCCGCAGGCGACGGCAGTGCGTTCCTCGGCAGCTCCGGTGCAGGAAGCACCGCCGTCCGTCGCAGAAGCTTCGCCTCTCGCGGCCGCGCCCGCCGCGATGGCGGGCGAAACCGCCGTGGCTTTTGCGGAGCCGTCGCAGGACATCACGGTGGCTGCCGAGCCCGAAGCCGCCGCTGAGACGGCCGGCGACGCTGAAGCGTTCGCAATTGCCGAGCAGGCAATGGATGCCGCCGTCGAGCTGGAGATTGCAGCCGAAAGCCCGATCGCGCTCGAAGATGCCGCGCCGGAAGGCGCAGCTTTCGAAGAGCCCGTCGCGTTCGCGGAAGTCACCGACGAGTTTTCACTCGACGCCGCCGCGGAAGCCGAGGACGAAGCCGTGCTCGCGGCCATCGCGCTGGAGATGGCCGCGCCCGATCCGGAATTCGACGAGATCATCGAGCCGGTCGAGATGGCAGCGGTCATTCCCGAGCCGGTGGCCGCGGAGGTCGTAGCGCCCGTTGCTGCCGTGCTTCCTGAGCCGGTCGCGCCGGAGCCCGCCGCCGCGCCGATCGTGGAGGCGCACGCGGAAGAAGCGCCGATCGCGATGGAATCGCTGGCGCGCCTCACCAATGCCATCGCGGAAGCCGCCGCCGAAGTGATGGAGCAACCGGCCCCGGCCATGGCGGCCACGGCCTCATTCGCAGCCGCGCCGACCGCGCCGCTGCCGATGCCCTCGCCCTTGTCGGCGTCCTTGTCCGAGTCCTCGCTTGGCGCCACCATCCTCGCCAGCGGCATCCTGCAAAAACCCCGCGCGCCCGCCAACGACCCGCTCGCGCCGATCCGCCGCATGACCCAGGCCGAGAAGATCGCGTTCTTCTCGTAAGGGCGCGCTCTCTCAATATCGTCATTGCGAGCGCAGCGAAGCAACCCAGAGTCTTTCCGCGGCCACAGTATGGATTGCTTCGCTCCACTCGCAATGGAGGCGCCGTTGGCCCCGTCATCCTGAGGTGCGAGCCTTGCGATGCGAAGCATGGCAAGCCGAGCCTCGAAGGATGAACGGCCCCGATGCAGCCGGGCCGTCGCCCTTCGAGGCTCGCCGAAGAGGCAAGCACCTCAGGGTGACGGTGATAGATGGACGCTCGCAATGGTGACGATCAGCGTCACCCGCAATTCCATACCGCGCCGATCGGTGTCCGCGTCCAGCACGGGCCAAAGCTGCCGCCGTTGTAGCGGCCGCCGCCGAAGCCGGGGCGGCCGAAATAATGCCACTCGTCATCCCAGCGATAATATTGGGGAACCGGATCGATGTACCAGTGGCGCCGGTCGTTGCGCGCAAGGCGGCGCATCGCGTCCTTCTGCTTGTAGAGCGGAATGCTGTTGCTCAGCGGCTGGCGATAGCCCGGCAGGAAGCCGTAGCCGTGCCAGACCGGCTTGGGGCGCTTTTGAGCGGGCTCGGCGGGCGCGACGGCCGGCAGCAGAGACAGGATGACAGCAACGAATAGACACATAAGGCGCGACATGGATCGACCATAGACAGCCGGTTGCGAGATGACCATTCAAATTCGAGTGCAGAACTGTTTGCAGCCATGCGCAGGATATCGCAGACGGGAATTGCGTCACACCCTGCGTGAGAAGCGGCGATCTGTTGATCGAACGCAAGGCGTCCGCTATCCGATCACGCCCTTGCGGATCAGGAAGCATCCATAGCCCCTGCTGTCCCCGACCTGCACGACGCCAAAGCCCGCCGCCGCCGCGCGATAGAAATCCGGACGCGCCAGCTTGCCGGGAGCGACAGTGCGGCCGGCGGCGCGCTCGATTTCCGCGAGCACCGCACGCTGCACGTCGGGCACGCGATCGGGATCGTCCACCGGCATCATCACGCGCACCGGATCGGGATCGAAATCGTCGAGCGGGTAGACCGACATGATGGCCCGGGCGGCGGTCTCCATGCGCATGCCCGGCAGCTGGATCAGGCGCAGCGAGGATGTCGCAGCGGCGATACGCGTTGCCGGATGATTGGCGTCGACGAAAACGAGGTCGTCGCCATGGCCCATCGAGGCCAGGAGCCAGAGCAGATCGGGCGTCAGGATCGGATCGATCGATTTCAGCATGTGACGGTATTTCCCCTGAAGGCTTGTCTTTCGCCGGCGAAACCGGCCATTCACCATAGCAGGTTCCAAGCGTGATTCAGATCACGCTGCCACCCATGGTGACAGGGATCACGGACCCCGGGCTCGAACGCGGCCAGGCTTCCTCGCAACCAATCTCGCATCGAGATCAGTGCCAGAGGAGCACGCCATGTTCCGCCTAAAGCCTTTCCTGATGATTGCAGGCCTCCTGGGAAGCCTGCTCGGCTTTGCCTGCGGGCCTGTTTCCGCGCAAGTCGCCCCGGTCGAGCCGGCCCCCACCGCGCTGCAAGGCCCGGAGCAGCGGGTGGCGCTGGTGATCGGCAATTCGAACTACCAGAACGCGCCGCAGCTCCAAAACCCCGACAACGACGCCGAGTCGATGGCGAAGTTCCTGAATTCGGCCGGCTTCGAGGTGGTCGCCGCGACCGACCTCACGCAGAACGACATGCTCCGCGTGGTGCAGGACTTTTCCGCCAAAGTCTCCGCGCGCGGTCCGAACACGGTGGCGATGGTCTATTACGCCGGTCACGGCGTGCAGCTCGCCGGCGAGAACTATCTCGTTCCCGTGGACGCCAGGGTCTCGAGCCCGACCGAGCTCGTCAACAATTCGGTGCGTCTGGTCGACGTGATGTCGACGCTGGAGACGATCCCGAGCCGCATGCGCATCGTCATCCTCGATGCCTGCCGCAACAACCCCTTCCCCTCCGTGAACGATGCCGGCCGCGGCTTGGCAATCGTCGATGCGCCGAACGGCTCGATCGTGGGTTACTCGACCGCGCCGGGCGCCGAGGCACTCGACGCACCGGCGGCCACAGCCCCTACACCCAGGCCTTCCTGAACGTCGCGCGCGAGCCCAACGTGCCGATCGAGCAGCTGTTCAAGCGCGTGCGTCTCGCAGTGAACCAGACCACCAGCGGCGCGCAGATCCCGTGGGAGAGTTCCTCGCTGACGTCGGACTTCACCTTCTTCGGCGACACCGCTGTCGCCGCCAACCGTGCGCCGGTGAATGCGCCCGTCGTGCAGATGGCCTCCAACCTGCCGAGCCGTTCGACGCGCCAGGCCTATGACTACGTCGTCTCGGAGGGACGGCCGGAGTACTATCAGGAGTTCATCCAGATGTACCCGCACGACCCGCTGTGCGATCACATCCGGTGGCTGCTCAACAACCTCCTGCTCACGCAGGCCTGGCACAAGGCGGTGCTCGCGAACTCGCCGGTCGGCTACCAGACCTTCTACGACAGCTATGGCAACAGCCCCTACGCCGTGTCCGCGCTGAAGCTCGCAGCCCAGCCGAAGCTGGTCCCCTTGATGCAGGCGACGAAGTTCCTGGCGCCGCAGAACATTGCGCCGACCTTCAAGATCGGCAATCTCGGCCAGCCCAAATACATGCCGCTGCAGCAGGGCAATGGCGGTGGTCAGATGAATGGAAATCTGCCGGTCGTGCAGAAGCCCGTGGACAGCAACGTCATCGGCAAGCTCGGCAATGGCGGCCAGGTCGTCAACCTGCCGGCGGGCAACAACCAGCCGAGCCAGCCGAACGGCACGCCCTCGCAGACCCCGGGCAAGATCGTCACCCTGCCTGCGCCGACCAACACCACCAACAACAATGGCGGCATCGGCAAGATCGTGACGCTGCCCGCGACCAACAACACGCCGAACGCCGGCAATGGCACCCCCGGCAAGATCGTGAGCATGCCGGTGAATGTCGGCAAGGCCGGTTCAACTGTCGAGACCAAGCCTGTCAATGTTCAGACGCAGAACAACCCGAGCCGCGTCAACAACGGCAACACCGGCATCGTGAAGCTCAACAACAACCCGGTGAACAAGGTGCAGGTCCAGAACACCCAGCAGAACAACCACCCGCAGTTCAATGCGACCAACCGCATGGTCAACAACGGCGGCAACAACTTCCGGCAGTCGATGAACCAGGCGCCCGCCATGGGCGGCGGCAACAATCACCGCGGCTTCATGCACTGATCGCGGCAAGCGAAACGACAAAAGGGCAGAGCGGAAACGCTCTGCCCCTTTGTCATGTTCGCGGCACGAACTCTACGGGCTGGCTAGACGCGCACCACTGCGATAGTCAAAAAGGTACACCGACTGATTGAAATCGATAACCTCGATGCCACTAGTACCTTTTCTTGGAACGTGAGTCGTGATTCAAGGTCGGGATGATACCCGAAGCAAGAGAAGTCCACCTTTCGAGGAAAGATCGCAAGGTGCTTGAGGCGTGCTGTCGCTCACCGGTGACGTTGCAGCGCGATTTGAAGCGGGCGCGGATAGTTCTGTTGGCGGCGGATGGGCGCAGCACCCGGTCGATCGCCAAGGAAGTTGGGGTCCAGCCGCGGATTGTCAGCCTTTGGCGGCATCGCTATGCCGACCATGGCCTTGAAGGGCTGCAAGACAAGCCGCGGCCTGGCAAGCAGCCGATCTATACGAAGACGACCGACAAGCGGATTCTGAAGCTGCTGGATAAGCCGCCACCGCAAGGGTTTGCGCGCTGGACCGGCCCCCTGCTGGCCGAGGCGCTGGGCGATGTCGATGTCCAATATGTCTGGCGGTTCCTGCGCAGCCACAAGATTGACCTGGTGGCTCGCAAGTCCTGGTGCGAGAGCAACGACCCGAACTTTACGGCCAAAGCCGCCGATGTTGTCGGCCTCTATGTCGCGCCGCCGGCGAAGGCCATTGTGCTGTGCGTGGACGAGAAGCCCTCGATCCAGGCTTTGGAGCGAGCGCAGGGTTATCTGAAGTTGCCCAATGGCCGCGCCTTGACCGGCCAAAGCCACGATTACAAGCGGCATGGCACCACAACATTGTTTGCGGCGCTCGAAGTCGCCACCGGAAAGATCATCGCGACCCATTCAAAACGCCGGCGCCGCGTCGAGTTTCTCGATTTCATGAACAGCGTCACCGCGGCTTTTCCGAACCGCAAGCTTCACGTCATCCTCGACAACCTCAACACCCATAAAAAGAACGAGGACTGGCTCAAGGCCCACCCCAACGTGCAATTTCATTTCACGCCGACAAGTGCGTCATGGCTCAATCAGGTCGAAGTATGGTTTTCCATCTTGCAGGGGCAGTCGCTCAGCGGCACCTCCTTCACGAGCCTCAAGCAGCTTCAGGAACACATCGATGCCTACGTCAACGCATACAACGACAGAGCCGAGCCCTTCGTCTGGACCAAGAAAAAGGTCCGTCAACGCCGTTTCAAAGGCCGCCGTATCACTCAGCTCTGATTCCGGGTACTAGCTAGCCCGTCCTATTCGTGAGAGTGCGGCTTTTGGGCCCGATTGATGCGGCCGCACATCTTGTCTGACGAGGCGCACAGGATTGCCTTCGGCTTTTCGCCGCCTGACGACCGGTACTTTGCAACGCGCTTGAGGGATGGGTTGGGCGAACGGGGGCGGACGCCCCGCCGGTCAAGGACCGAGCGGCAGCAGCGCGCCGGGCAAGCCGCAGATCAGGTCGGCTTCGGGACATGCCGCGGCAAACGCAAGGCGAATGCGGCTCGAGGTCTCGACCACACGGGCGGCGAGCTTCAAGAGCCGAAGACGCAGCGTCGCGAACTCGGCAGCGGCCAATTCCCGGACTTTGGGAATGGCCTCGCGCACGGTCAGCATCAGCCAATAAGCGGCCGTATGGAGCACGAGACGGACCTGGTTGGCGAGCGCCGAACGGCAGCTGGTGCGGTCGGAGGCGAGCTGTGTCTTATGCACTTGATCAGATTCTCTGCTTGGCCGCGCGCGCAATACAGGCTGTCGTAGATCCACTCGGCCGAGCCGACATCGAGGCTGGTGACGACGAAACGGATGTCGAGGCCGAGCATCGTCGCCTCAATACGGGCGACGGTGCGCCGTTCGCGATCCCAGGACTTTGCCTTGTGGCGCGTCTCGGTATAGCCACGCAGAACCGGCAGGTTCTCGATGGCGCGTCGGGTGCGGATGTCGTCGGCGACCTCGTCGACTTTTCTGGCGAGAGGCTTGGTGCCGGACAGACCGAAGATGTAGTCGATGCCGTTGGTCTCGCACCACGCCATGGCCTCCGGCCGGGCATAGTGCCCGTCGCCACGGAACGTAATTCGCGTGTTGTGCCACCGCGTCCGGATATGCCGTACCAGGCGGCGCAGAAGGGCACGCACCTCGACGCCGCCCGGCGTCTTGCCGGGCCTCAGCACGACCGCCACGGGACGGCTCTTCTCCGTGTCGTAGACGTGGATCGGCAGGAAGCAGCGTTCGTCATAATGAGCGTTGAACAGCGAGAGCTGCTGATGGCCGTGGACGACATCGCAGGTATCATCGATGTCGAGCGTGACGGATGCCGGCTCGCGCGGGTAGCTATCCATCCATGCGTCGACCAAAATGTAGGTCAGTCGGATCACGTCGCGCAGGCGCGGAGCATTCTCCAGCCGCGACAGCGTCGGTTGGGAACACAGATCGCGGCCCGTGTCCGGCAGCCGTCCGCAGGCCAGCTTGAATGCGGGATCGGACCGCAGATGATCGAGGTCGTCGGCGTCCTCGTAGCCGCAGCAGATCGCGAACATGCGCGCGCGGAACATATCGACAAGGCTGTGCACGACCCGCGTCGGATCGCGCCGATCCGGGAACACCCGGGCCAGATTGTCGGCCAAGCCGAGACGCCGCTCGGCCATCGCCAGAAGCATCACGCCCCCGTTCGAGGTTAGGCGCCCACCATCGAAGGCAGCTGTGACTTTCTTGGCGTGAATGGCTGGAAACGAGAAGGGCAGAATCGTATCATCGGTCATGGCGGGCGTGGCGTTCGCGGTTGAAGGTGATGGGGTGGCTTCGCAACCGAATCCTACGCCGCATCAGCGCTTTACACCACGCTCGCCAGCCCTCAGGCGCACTCTTACGAATAAGACGGGCTAGGCACCTGAACCCTTCGGAGAAAGTGTCTGCGCCTGTCGCACTCCAAATCTCTTCGCCTGTCAGGGAAAGACGAGAAATCTGCAGCTCACCGTGGGATATGAGAGCTTCGTGAGCGCAGTCCCAATAGACGCCGAAGCACGTCGCCGGATCAACGCGTCGTGACCATTCCCTCGAACCTGTCGCAAGGTCTAAGCAGACGACTTGATCACCCACCGCGAGATAGATGGCGGTCCACTTCGATGGCAGAGTGTTGATGGACGCCAGAACACCCTCCACTGGCGCCAAAGACCGCGGACCACTTCCCGTCCGCGCGGACTCCGTGAACGGAGTTTAGATGAGCGTTATCAAGACGGATTCCGTACCGTACTTTCGCAGATTGTCCGCGGAGCCAAACGAATACGTCGGCTCATCGACGATCTCTACCTGGCCCTCGCGGGTTTCAAGAACGATGCTACGTCGCAGTAGCAGACTCTCCAAAAATCAAGCCACCAGCTCGGCAAACAAATCCGCATCGACGTTGCCGCCGGAGAGCACGATGACGACGTTCTTGCCGGCGACGTCGAGACGTCCCGCAAGCAGTGCGGCAAGGCCGACGGCCCCGCCCGGCTCCACCACCAGCTTCAGCTCGCGATAGGCGAACGCGACCGCCGCACCGACTTCCTTGTCGGATGCGGTGACGCCGCGCGCGAGCAGCTTGCTGTTGATCGCAAACGTCATCTCGCCGGGGATCAGCGCCATCAGCGCGTCGCAGATGGTGCGGCCCGCCGGCCCATGCGGCTCGCGATGGCCGGCGGTCAGCGAAAGGCCGTGATCGTCGAACGCCTCCGGCTCGGCAACCACGATCTGCGCCAGCGGATATCGCGCCTTGATCGCGGTCGCGACGCCGGCGATCAGGCCGCCGCCGGAGGCCGGTGCCACCACGATGTCGGGGCTGAGGCCCAGCGCTGCCATGTCGTCCGCGATCTCGCGGCCGGCGGTGCCTTGGCCAGCGATCACGAAGGGATCGTCATACGGCCTGACCAGCGTCGCGCCGCGCTTCTCGGCGATGCCGCGCGAGATCGCCTCGCGGTCGTCGCGGTCGCGGTCGTACAGCACGACCTCGGCGCCGTAGGATTTAGTGCGCTCGCGCTTGGACAGCGGCGCGTCCGCGGGCATCACGATGGTCGCCTGCATGTCGAGGATCTTGGCCGCCGCCGCCACGCCCTGGGCGTGGTTGCCGGAAGAGAATGCCACGACGCCGCCGGCGCGCTTGTCCTGCGGGATCGAGGCGACCTTGTTGAAGGCGCCGCGGAACTTGAAGGAGCCGGTGCGCTGGAGCATCTCCGGCTTCAGGAACACTTTTGCGCCGACGCGCTCGTTGAGCACGGGAAAGGACAACAGCGGGGTGCGGATGGCGAAGGGTGCGATCACCCGCGCTGCGGCATCGATATCGGCAGGGCCGATCGGAAGGGGCTGTTCGGTCATGGCCGACCTTATCGCGGCGGATGACGCCCGGGCAAGACACCTCCGCGCGAGGGTTTTTCTTCTTCAGGCGACGAAGCGTGGCTGCTCCGCCCCGTTCCGGCCCGGCAGCACCGCACCGACCGCCCTTATGCTGTCGATAAAGGCCCTCGCCGAGGCCTCCCAGGTGTAATTGGCGGCGAATTCGACGCAGGCCTGCCGGGAGATGTCGAGCGCGGCAAAGCATGCATTGCGCAGGTCATGATCCAGCGCCCCGACCGGTGCATCGCCGATCACGTCGCGGGGGCCCTTCACCGGGAAGGCCGCGACCGGCAGGCCGCTTGCGAGCGCTTCCAGCAGGACCAGGCCGAACGTGTCGGTCTTGCTGGGGAACACGAAGACGTCGGCGGCCGCGTAGATTTCCGCCAGCGCCTCGCCGTGCTTCTCGCCGAGGAAGATCGCGTCGGGATAGGCCTCTTCGAGCGAAGCCCGCGCCGGGCCGTCGCCGACGACCACCTTGGTGCCGGGCAGCTTGAGGTCGAGGAACGCCTCGAGATTCTTCTCCACCGCGACGCGGCCGACCGAGAGGAACACCGGAGCCGGCAGGCAGAGATCGATCGCGCGGGGATGGAACAAGTGCGTGTCGACACCGCGCGGCCACAGCACGACATTGTCAAAGCCGCGCTCGGTCAGCTCGCGGGCGAGCGCCGGGGTCGCCGCCATCACGGCGCGGCTGGGCGCATGGAAGCGACGCAGCGCCCGCCAGATCAGCGAGCCCGGAACCGGCACACGGGCGCGGACATATTCAGGGAAGCGGGTGTGGAAGCTGGTCGTGAACGGCAGCTTGCGCTGGCGGCAATAGCGGCGGACCATCAGGCCGATCGGCCCTTCGGTCGCGATATGGATGCTGTCGGGACGGGCTTCCGCGATCAGCTTCGCGATTCGCGCCGGGCGCGGCATCGCGAGCCGCACGTCGCGATAGCTCGGCATCGCGAAGGTGCGGAACGACTGCGGCGTCAGGAAATTGAACTCGACGCCAAGACCTTCAATGCTAAGACCTTCAACGCTAAGCCCTTTGGCGGCGTCAGCAAGCTTGGTCAGCGTCCGAACCACACCGTTGACTTGCGGGTGCCAGGCGTCGGTCGCGACCAGGATGCGCATCAGGCGGCCCTTGCTGCCACTTGCGGCACCTGCGCGGGCTTCTGCAACTGATCCGCCCAGGTGATGATCTCGAAATGGCCGTCGTCGTGCTCGACCAGCGCGGTGCAGCTCTCCACCCAGTCGCCGCAGTTCATGTAGCGGATGCCGGCCTCGTCGCGGATCACGGCATAGTGGATGTGGCCGCAGATCACGCCGTCGGCGTCGTGACGGCGCGCTTCGGCGGCAAGCGCCTGCTCGAACGCGCCGATATAGTTGACGGCGTTCTTGACCTTCTGCTTGGCCCATTGCGACAGCGACCAATAGGGCACCTTGAACATGCGCCGGAAGAAGTTGACGAAGCGATTCATCTGGATCGCAAAGTCGTAGGCCTTGTCGCCGAGATGGGCGAGCCAGCGCGCGTTCTGCACCACGAGGTCGAAGATGTCGCCGTGGATGACGAGATAGCGCTTGCCGTCCACGCCGGTGTGGACGGTGTTCTCGACCACGTCGATGCCGCCGAAATGCGTGCCGTAATAGTTGCGCAGGAACTCGTCGTGATTGCCGGGGATGTAGATCACCTTGGCACCCTTGCGCGCCTTGCGCAAAAGCTTCTGCACGAGGTCGTTATGCGATTGCGGCCAGTGCCAGCTCGATTTCAGCGCCCAGCCGTCGACGATGTCGCCGACGAGATAGATCGTCTCGGCGTCATGGTAGCGCAGGAAGTCCAACAGAAGGTCGGCTTGTGAACCGCGGGCTCCGAGATGAACGTCGGAGATGAACAAGGTGCGAAAGCGCCTTTCAGGGCTTTCGTCACTCACATCGTAGCTTCCCATGCGACAGCCTGTAACAATATCCCGTGACAGGGGGATGACCGATTGAACCTTTGAGGCACCCTCAGATACGAATCAAACCTCGCCTCGCCCTCCCCGCGAATATCAGTCGCATGCGACAATCAGGCGACACGAAGCGGCCATGGCTGTCCGCAAAAGCCCGGTCCCCGTCGCCTTGTTGGTTAACGGCCGGGGCCGGCGCGCAGCTCGAAGCCGGCGTCAGTAAAATTTGTGAAAATGATGGATCGGCCCGTGGCCGTGGCCGACGCCGAAGCGGTCGGCAGCGGCAATCGCGGCGCTGATCCAGGCCTTGGCGTTGCGCACCGCCTGCTCGAGAGTCTCGCCCTTGGCGAGACCCGCCGCCACGGCGGAGGACAGCGAACAGCCGGTGCCATGGGTGTTTTTGGTCGCGACGCGGGGCGCGGCGAGCGCGATCGTGCTTTCGGACGTGACGAGATAGTCGATGCTCTCGGCGCCCTCGCCGTGTCCGCCCTTGATCAGGACCGCACGGCAGCCGAGCGCCAGCAGCCGGCGCCCCTGGCCTTCGATCCCGGCCTCGCTGGCCGCGGCGGGCTCGCCGAGGAGAGCTGCCGCCTCCGGCAGGTTCGGCGTGATCACCGAGGCCAGCGGCATCAGTCGCATGCGCAGGGCTTCCACGGCTTCGGACGCCAGCAGGCGGTCGCCCGATGTCGCGACCATCACGGGATCGAGCACCACATGGCGCGGCTTCCAGTGTGCCAGCGCGGCTGCGATCGCATCGATGCTGGCGGCCTGGGCCACCATGCCGATCTTCACCGCGCCGACGTCGAGATCGGAGAACACCGCATCGATCTGCGCGGTGACGAAATCAGCCGGCACCGCATGAATGCCGGTGACGCCGCGCGTGTTCTGCGCCGTCAGCGCCGTGATCGCGGAGGCGCCGTAGACGCCGAGCGCCGCGAAGGTCTTCAGATCCGCCTGGATGCCGGCGCCGCCGCTTGAATCGGAACCTGCAATGGTGAGAGCCACGGGCGTCGTCATCGCCGGATACATTGGTTTGAGAGGGACACCGCCATGCCTTGTCCTAGCGTGCCGCGGATGCGCCAGCAAGCCGGGCCGGCCGCGGGCGCCGCGACGAGCTAACCTATGCCGGTCCGGCCCTGGCGAATCAGCCGGATAAAGGCCCGGCCAGCCTTGTCGTCCCGCGAGTGTGCAGATCCCGCGAAATATGCCCTCGGCATCGCCCGGCCTTGGCGCCCATCCCGGTGAGTGAGACGTTTATTGGCGGATTCGTCCAGCGATGCCATGTTGCGGGCCGGCCCCGGCCGCAATCCTCTCGGGAAGCAATCACATGTTGGCCTACCTCGAACGTATCCTCGACTCCTCGATGCTCTCCCCGCACGGCATCTGCCTGCTCTGGGAGCCCGAGCTGATATGGCTGCATGTCGTTTCGGATGCCTGCATTGCGCTTGCGTATTTCTCGATCCCGTTTGCACTCGCGATCCTCGTCACCAAGCGGCGCGACCTCGAATTCGGGTGGGTCTTCTGGGCGTTCGCCGTCTTCATCATGGCCTGCGGCCTGACGCATGTGCTGTCGATCTACACGCTCTGGGTGCCCGTCTACGGCGTCGAGGGCATCGTCAAGGCGCTCACCGCCGTGGCGTCGGTCATCACCGCGGGAGCGCTCTGGCCGCTTCTGCCGAAGATCCTGACCATCCCCTCGCCGTTCGAGCTCCGGCAGGTCCAGGCCGCGCTCGAGGAGGAGGAGAGCAAGAACCGGGATGCGGCCCAGCTCCTCGGCCAGGTTCGTGAAGCCCAGCGCGCGCTGCGCGAGAGCATGACACGCCTCACCGCCGTGGTCGAGACCGCGGTCGACGGCGTCATCCTGTTCGACGCGCAAGCCCGCATTCTCCTGTTCAATCCCGCCTGCGAACGGTTGTTCGGCTATCGCGCCGACGAGGTCATGAATCTCGACATCGGTATGCTGATGTCCAATGAGGAGAGGCCCTCATCCACGGGTCATACGCTGCGCATCGCAACCGGGGAAGCCGCCGGTGTGCGCAAGGACGGATCGACCTTTCCGATGGATCTGTCGGTGGGCCAGGCGTGGCAGGACGGCGAGCTGATCTACGTCGGCATCGTCCACGACCTGACCACGCGCAAGCTGACCGAGCAGCAGCTCCAGCAGGCGCAGAAGATGGAGACGGTCGGCCAGCTCTCCGGCGGCATCGCGCACGACTTCAACAATCTCCTCACCGTCATCATCGGCAACGCGGAGTTTCTCAGCGAACAGCTCAGGGCCCGTCCCGACCTCAGGCGTTTCGCCGACGACATCTGCCAGTCGGGCGAACGCGGCGCGGAGCTGACGCAGCGGCTGCTGGCGTTCAGCCGGCGCCAATTGCTGCAACCCCGCGCGATCGAGTGCCGCGAGCTCTTGACCTCCATGCACAAGCTGCTCAAGCGCACCTTGCGCGAAAACATCGAGATCACGACGGCATTCGGCGCCGGCTCCATCCTCGCCTTCGCCGACCGCGCCCAGCTCGAATCCGCCGTGCTCAATCTCGCGCTCAACGCGCAGGACGCCATGCCGGCGGGCGGGCATCTCACCCTCAGCACCGAGCTCACCGCGATCGACGAGCACTATCGCGTCCAGCATCCGGAGGTGGAGTCCGGCAGCTACGCCCTGATCTCGATCACCGATGACGGCGAGGGCATGACGCCTGACGTCATCGAGCGCGCCTTCGAGCCGTTCTTCACCACCAAGGAGGTCGGCAAGGGCTCGGGCCTCGGCCTCAGCATGGTCTACGGCTTCGCCAAGCAATCAGGCGGACACGTCTCGATCTACAGCGAGCCGGGCCTCGGCACGACGGTCCGCATCTACCTGCCGCATGCCGGCGGCGAGCAGTCGCTCGCCGACATCGAGGCGCGCGAGGAGGCAGCGCCCCGGGGCCACGAAACGATCCTGGTCGCCGAGGACGATCCGTTCGTCCGCTCCTCCGTCACGCTGCGCGTGGAGGCGCTGGGATATCGCGTGGTCGCGGCCGTCAACGGCAAGGAGGCCTTGCAGCAGCTTCGCACCAACCCGGCCATCGACCTGTTGTTCACCGACATCGTGATGCCCGGCGGAATGAGCGGCTGGGAGCTCGCCGACCAGGCCCGGCGCATCCGGCCCGGACTCCCGGTCGTGTTCTCCTCCGGCTATGCCCTGGAGACGCTGGTCGAGCAGGGCCGCGCGCACGCGCAATCGATCGTCCTGACCAAGCCCTATCGCAATGCCGAGCTGGCCCGGCGGCTGAGGGAGGCGTTTGCCGGCGCGCCCCTGCCCTCCTAGTACCCACTTTTCTTGGAACGTGAGTCGTGATTCAAGGTCGGGATGATACCCGAAGCAAGAGAAGTCCACCTTTCGAGGAAAGATCGCAAGGTGCTTGAGGCGTGCTGTCGCTCACCGGTGACGTTGCAGCGCGATTTGAAGCGGGCGCGGATAGTTCTGTTGGCGGCGGATGGGCGCAGCACCCGGTCGATCGCCAAGGAAGTTGGGGTCCAGCCGCGGATTGTCAGCCTTTGGCGGCATCGCTATGCCGACCATGGCCTTGAAGGGCTGCAAGACAAGCCGCGGCCTGGCAAGCAGCCGATCTATACGAAGACGACCGACAAGCGGATTCTGAAGCTGCTGGATAAGCCGCCACCGCAAGGGTTTGCGCGCTGGACCGGCCCCCTGCTGGCCGAGGCGCTGGGCGATGTCGATGTCCAATATGTCTGGCGGTTCCTGCGCAGCCACAAGATTGACCTGGTGGCTCGCAAGTCCTGGTGCGAGAGCAACGACCCGAACTTTACGGCCAAAGCCGCCGATGTTGTCGGCCTCTATGTCGCGCCGCCGGCGAAGGCCATTGTGCTGTGCGTGGACGAGAAGCCCTCGATCCAGGCTTTGGAGCGAGCGCAGGGTTATCTGAAGTTGCCCAATGGCCGCGCCTTGACCGGCCAAAGCCACGATTACAAGCGGCATGGCACCACAACATTGTTTGCGGCGCTCGAAGTCGCCACCGGAAAGATCATCGCGACCCATTCAAAACGCCGGCGCCGCGTCGAGTTTCTCGATTTCATGAACAGCGTCACCGCGGCTTTTCCGAACCGCAAGCTTCACGTCATCCTCGACAACCTCAACACCCATAAAAAGAACGAGGACTGGCTCAAGGCCCACCCCAACGTGCAATTTCATTTCACGCCGACAAGTGCGTCATGGCTCAATCAGGTCGAAGTATGGTTTTCCATCTTGCAGGGGCAGTCGCTCAGCGGCACCTCCTTCACGAGCCTCAAGCAGCTTCAGGAACACATCGATGCCTACGTCAACGCATACAACGACAGAGCCGAGCCCTTCGTCTGGACCAAGAAAAAGGTCCGTCAACGCCGTTTCAAAGGCCGCCGTATCACTCAGCTCTGATTCCGGGTACTAGAGGGCCTTGTAGAGGGGCTTGGCCAGGACCAATCCTTCGGGCAGCCGCGAGGCGGCAAGTTCGCTTGCCAGGCCCCCCCGGTTTTGGCCTATTAGCCGCCAGATATGCCTTCGGAGTGACTGCAATGGTTCCCTTTTTCGTCCAGATCAAATGCAAGCTCGGCCAGTCCTATACGGTCGCCAATGCGCTCGCCGAAGCCGAGATCGCCTCCGAGATCTACTCCACGGCCGGCCATTACGACCTGCTGGTGAAGTTCTACGTCGACAAGGACACCGACATCGGCCACTTCATCAACGAAAAGGTGCAGGTGCTGCCCGGCATCCAGGACACGCTCACCATCATCACCTTCAAGGCGTTCGGCGCGAGCTAGCCTCTAACCAGCATCCTTGCGTTTCGGGCGCGGCGGTCCATCGACCGGCGGCAGCGACTTGAGGTAATCCGCCATCGCCGCAATGTCCTCATCCGACAATTGCGAGGTGTTCTTGATCACGCGCGCCATCGCGCCGCCGGCGCTGTCGCCCTCGGGCAATTCGCCGGTCTTCAGGAAATTGGCGACATCCTTCACGCTCCATTCGCCAATGCCCTTTTGCGTGATGTTCGGCACCCACCCCTCGCCTTCCGGATTGGGCCCGCCGGCGAAACGCTGCGCGGTGATGATGCCGCCGAGCAGATTGCGCGGGCTGTGACACTCCGCGCAATGGCCGAAGCCGTTGACGAGATAGGCGCCGCGATTCCATTGCGGCGAGTGCGTCGCGTCCGCGACGAACGGCCCGCTCTGCATGAACAGCAATTTCCAGATGCCGACATTGCGGCGGATGTTGAAGGGAAACGGCAGGTCATGGTCGCGCACCCTGCCGGACACCGGCGGCAGCGTCTTCAGATAGGCGAAGAGATCGCGAACGTCCTCCACCTTCGCCAGATGATAGGACGTGTAGGGAAATGCCGGGAAGTAGTGCTGGCCCTCGGGCGACACGCCGCGCATCACGGCGCTGACGAATTCGGTCTCGCTCCAGCGCCCGATGCCGTCGGCGGCATCGGGGGAAATGTTGGGCACGTAGAACGTGCCGAATGGCGAGCCGAGCGCCAGGCCCCCGCCGAGCCGCAAGCGGTCGGGCTGGTTGGGCACGGCATGGCAGGAGGAGCATCCGCCGGCATTGAAGATCTCCTGCCCGTTGGCAAGATCCGGCGCCCGGGATGGCAACGGCACGGCCGATGCGGCCGGCGCCGTCAGCCACCAATAGACGCCGAAGCCTGCAACGGCAGCGATCAGCATGACAAGAATTGTTCGTCGCAGCATCGAGGTATCCCATGGAGATCGGCCGAACTTACGGATTCGCCGGTGGCCGCTCCAGCCACGAATAATTTAGATGGTTTGAGCTTGATCCGGGAATAAACTCCTGCGCGCACTGTTTGCAAGTTGACCGCAATCAGACGTCAACAGGGAGAGACCCATGAACAAAGCAATTTTTGCCACGCTGGCACTCGGAGCTGCCGTCGCGTTCGCCGCCCCGGCCAGCGCGGAGAAACTGAAGGCGACGCTGGACGGCAAGTCCGAGGTGCCCGCCACCACCACCAGCGGCACCGGAACGGCCGATCTCGACTATGACGCCGCCAGCAAGAAGCTCTCCTGGAAGGTGACCTATTCCGGCCTCTCCGGCCCCGCCACCGCCGCTCATTTCCACGGGCCCGCCGAGGCCGGCAAGAACGCCGGCGTAGCGATCGCGATCCCGAATGCGACGTCGAGCCCGGTCGAGGGCTCTGCGACGCTGACCGACGCGCAGGCCGCCGATCTGCTGGCCGGCAAGCTCTACGTCAACATCCACACGGCGGCGAACCCGGGCGGCGAGATCCGCGGCCAGGTGACGAAGTAAGCGAAAACGCGGCTTCGTCGCGGAAAGGCCGGACGCAAGGAGGGAGCGTCCGGCCTTTTCGATTCGGGCGAGGACCTTAACGTGCGGGAATGTCCGAACCTCGTGCCTTGCCAGCCTCGCGCGTTCCGCCGTAAACTTCGGCCTCACCAATTTCCAGAGTGGCACCGTGCGGCTCGTTTCCAGCGTTCTCGATCGGCCCGGCGACGCCGGCATCAGAAGATCGGCGCGCGCGCCGTGGCACGTTGTGCCAGGCCTCGTCGCCGCCGGAGCGTTTCTTTGCTTCTTCGGACCGGTGCTCGCGCAGAGCGACATGGAAAAGCAAGCTCAATGCGAGCTGTCCGCAATCCGCGATACACGATCGCCCCTTGCCGTGCAGTACATCCGCTCCGCCTGCAACTGGCTCGTCGTCAACGGCGATTCCCTGTTGAACGCATCCAGCAAGGGCTATTACGTCTGCCTCGTGCGGCAGCTCTCGGGCGCGCAGAGCAACGAGGCTGCCGCGGCGATCATGTCGGCATGCCGCGCGTCCAATCCGCTTTGATCCCCCCGCTCAAGCCGCGTTCAGCGCCTGCGCGAGGTCCGCGATCAGATCCGACGGGTTCTCGATGCCGATCGACAGCCGGATCGTGGAATCGAGCACGCCGATCTTCTGGCGGATGTCGGCGGGAACGCCGGAATGGGTCATCGTCGCCGGCAGGCTGGCCAGCGACTCCGTGCCGCCGAGGCTCACCGCCAGCTTGAGGATTTGCAGCGCGTTGAGGAATTTGACCGCGGCCTCCTTGCCGCCGGCGATGTCGAACGAGAACGTCGATCCCGCCCCCAGGCACTGCCTCGCGAACACACGCCCCGCTGGCGATGCCTCCTCGTGATGACCGAGATAGTGGACCTTGGCCACCTTGGGATGATCGCGCAAATAAGCCGCCACGAGGCGCGCATTCGCATCGGCTTTTTCCATGCGCAGGCTCAGCGTCTCGAGCGAGCGGTTGATCATCCAGCAGGAATGCGGATCGAGCTGGGTGCCGATGGCTCCGCGCAGCGACTTGATGCCCTTCATGATCGCCTTCGCGCCGAGCGGCGCCCGCGATCAGGTCGGAGTGACCGCCGACATATTTGGTCAGCGAGTACAGCGAAAGGTCCGCGCCATGCTCGATCGGCCGCTGAAACACCGGCCCGAGCAGCGTATTGTCGCAGGCGATGATCGGCGTATGCCCCTGGGTCTTTCCGATCGCGTCGGCGATGCGGCGGATCATCGCGACGTCGACGAGGCCATTGGTCGGGTTGGCCGGGGTCTCGATCAGGATCATCGAAACCCGGCCCTTGCCCATCGCCTCCTCCGAGGCCTGCTTGACCGCCGCCTCGTCGATGCCGTCGGCAAAGCCGACAGCGCCGATCGACAGGCGCGCAAGCGTGTTGGTCAGCAGGGTTTCCGTCCCGCCATAGAGCGGCTGGGAGTGCAGGATGACGTCGCCGGGGCGCACGAAGGCGAGGATCGTGGTTGCGATGGCCGCCATGCCGGAGGAGAACAGCGCGCAGCTCTCGGTGCGCTCATAGACCGCGAGCCTGTCCTCGACGATTTCGCTGTTGGGGTGGTTGAAGCGCGAATAGACCAGGCCCGCGCCCATCCCCTCCGGCGGCTCGCGCCGGCCGGCGACGTAGTCGAAGAAGTCCTGCCCGTCTTCGGCGGTCTTGAACACGAAGGTCGAGGTCAGGAACACCGGCGGCTTGATGGCGCCTTCCGACAGTTGCGGATCATAGCCATAGGTCAGCATCAGCGTTTCCGGATGCAGCATATGGTTGCCGATGTGGGTCTTCGACGGAAAGGGTTTTACCATGGCCAGTCTCGCTGTTGACTAGGATCCGCGCCGCGCGTTGGAACTCCAAACATCGTGAGGCAATCGGGAGCGAGATGCGCCGGCATCCAGCAGGTCGAATCAACGCCGCGGCGGCTCGACCGAAGATAACCACTCTGAGAACGATCCGTCAGGCCTTCGGAACAGAATTTGCTCCGGACACCACGCCCGGAACAGGAAAAGCCCGGCACATCTCGACGCACTCTGACCTGAGGCGCGCGACGACCACATCGTTGCCGTTCGCCTGCAGAGCCGCCGCAATGAACTCGCCGATACGACGCATTTCGGGCTCTCCCATGCCACGCGTGGTCGCCGCCGGTGTCCCAAGGCGAATACCGCTCGGCCTGAGCGGCGGGCGCGGATCGTCCGGAATCACTTGCTTGTTCGTGGTGATGGCTATGGCATCAAGCACATCCTCGGCGGCCCGCCCGTCCATTCCGACGGACGCTGCCGTATCGACGACCATCATGTGATTGTCCGTCCCGTCCGTGACCAGCTTCATCCCGCGCTCCATCAGCGCGCCGGCAAGAACCTTCGCGTTGCGCAAGACCTGCCGCGCGTAGACCTGGAAATCCGGGGTCGCCGCCTTCTTGAGCGTCACGGCAATCCCGGCCACGACGTTCATGTGAGGTCCGCCCTGCAAACCGGGAAATACGGAAGCATCGATCCGACCGGCATTTTCTTTCCGGCATAGGATGATCCCGCCCCGGGGGCCGCGCAGTGTCTTGTGGGATGTCGTCGTCATGACGTCGAAGCCGGCATCAATCGGATTGCGCATGACATTCGCGGCAACCAATCCGCCATAGTGGCTCACGTCAGCCATCGTGAGCGCGCCAACTTCGTCGGCAATACTCTTGAATGCCGCATAGTCCAGGTCGCGCGGATAGGAGCTGTAGCCGCACAACACCATCTTCGGACGCGCTTCACGCGCAATCGCGCGCAATTCGTCGAAATCTATCGCGCCGCCGTTTGACGGGTCCGTCTTGTAGCGAATGAAGTTGAACAAACGCCCCATATGGGACACCGGCGCGCCGTGGGTGAGATGACCGCCATGGGACAGGTCCATGGCGAGAATGGTGTCGCCGGGCTCCAACAGGCCGAGATAGACGGCCTGATTCATCGGCGATCCGGAAAGAGGCTGAACGTTGGCGTGCTCGGCACGAAAAAGCGAGCAAGCCCGCTCGCGTGCGAGGCGCTCGATTTCGTCCGTATACTGCTGGCCGCCGTAGTATCGGCGTCCCGGATATCCCTCGGAATATTTATTGGTGAAGACCGATCCGAGCAGCTCAAGCACCTCCGGGTAGGTGTAATTCTCGGACGGAATCAGCTCGACGCCGTCCTGTTGGCGGCGCTCTTCCCCCACAAGGGCAGCGGCGATCTCTTGATCGTTGATGGACAGTTCGTTGCGAAATGACGGCATGCTCGGGCTCCTCAACACGCTGTTTTTCCAGCAGATTGGTTGCCCAGGCGATCGGCGTCGGAACCCTTCGCGCTTCACCGTGGTCGATTCCACGTTAGCTCGCCAGTCGCGCGATAGGACGAATGAGCACGGAGGCTCTTCGTGAAGTACAACCTAGCTGACCTGCGCACCTGCCGCAACTACCAGGTCCGGCAGGCCGTGCTGATTGAAGCAACGCTCGGAGCCGCATGAGCGAAGCGACATGCGGGGTCGCCTTCCCCGGATATCGCTGCGCTCATCCGGGCTACGAGGTCGAGCGTGGAAAAAATTCAGGTGGCTACTTCAACTTCAGCCGATACGTCTCGTGGCAGTCGGTGCAACGATCGTTGATCGCGGTATAGGCGGCCTTGAGGCTCGCGACGTCGGTGATCTTGCCCTTGACCTGCGCGATCGCCTTCTGCACCGGCGGGATCTTGGAGTCGAAATCGGCCTTGTTCTTCCAGACCTTCGGCGAGGCCCCATAGGTCGCGTTCACCACGTCCTGCTTGGGATTGACTTCGAAGGTCTTGGCGATCTTGGCGACGTCGGTCTCGAGATTGGCGATCGCCTCGTCGGCGGCCTTCTGGTCGTAGGGGATATCGCCCTTGGTCATCTTCAGGATGACCGTATAGAGGCTCTTGGCCTGCGAGCGCATCAGATTATCCTGTTGAACCGCGACCTCCTGCTGCGCCATCACGGCGCCCGCGCCCAATAGCAGGGTCGTCACGACAATCATCGTCCGTTTCATTGGTTAGTTTCTCCGACTCGCAGATGCCTTGGGATTGGACCCTCCACCCGCTTCACGGGAGTCGCGATCCATCCATGGATAGAACCCCGCGCGGGGCGTTTATTCCCGCGCGGCAGGATTGTGGCTTACAGGCTGTGACGGCGACGGTGCTCGCTGATGGCGATCCACACCCGTTCCGGGGTCGCCGGCATGTCGATGTGGTCGATCTTGTACTCGCGCCAGAGCCCGTCGACGATGGCGTTGACGACGGCCGGACAGGAGCCGATCGCGCCGGCCTCGCCCGCCCCCTTCACGCCCATGGGATTGGTCTTGCATGGAACGTTGGCGGTCTCGAACACGAAGTCCGGACCATCAGCCGCCCGCGGCAGCGCGTAGTCCATGAAGGTCGCGGTGATCAGCTGGCCGTCACCGGCGCCGTAGACCACCTGCTCCATCAAGGCCTGGCCGATGCCCTGCATGGCGCCGCCATGCACTTGGCCAGCGAGCAGCAGCGGGTTGAGCGTCTTGCCGAAATCGTCGACGATCACGTAGTGGACGATCTTGATGATGCCGGTCGCCGGATCGATCTCGACCTCCGCGACATGGGTGCCGTTGGGATAGGTGCCGTCGGCGCTGGCGAAGGTGGCGCTGCCGTTCAGCTTCGACGGATCGGCGCCCGGCCGCTTGGCGAGATCGGCGAACGAGATCGAACGGTCGGTACCGGCGATGCGCAACACGCCCTCCGATATCTCGAGGTCGCCGGCGCTGGCTTCCAGCGCCTGCGCCGCGATCTCCTTCAGCTTTTGCCCGAGCTCGCGCGTGGCGCGCTCGACGCTGACGCCGCCTGACGGGATCGAAGCCGAGCCGCCGGTGCCGAGACCGGTCGCGATCTCGTCGGTATCGCCCTGACGGACGTGGACGCGCTCCGGCGCCACGCCGAACTGCTCGGCGACGATCTGCGCATAGGCGGTCTGGTGCCCCTGTCCGCTCGACTGCGTGCCGATCAGGACAGTGACGTCGCCATTGGGATCGAGGCGGACGTTGGCCGTCTCCTCACCCATCACGCCGCAAATCTCGACATAGCTCGCAAGGCCGATGCCGCGAATGAGCCCCTGCTTCTTGGCCGCCTTGGCGCGCTTGGGAAACTCCTTCCACTCGGCGATTTCCATGGCGCGCTTCAGATGCGCGGCGAAGTCGCCGGAATCATAGACCTTGCCCGTGGCCGTCTTGTACGGCAGCGCCTTTGGCTGGATGAAGTTCTTGCGGCGGATGGCGTCCGGCGTCATGTCGAGCTTGCGGGCGCAGGCATCGACGAGGCGCTCGATGACATAGGCCGCCTCGGGCCGGCCCGCGCCGCGATAGGCGTCGACCGGCACGCTGTGGGTGAAGATGGTGCGCACCCGGCAGTGGAAGGCCTGGATGTCGTAGAGGCCCGGCAGCATGCCGGCGCCGCCATGCGGGATATAGGGCCCGAAGGTCGACAGATACGCGCCCATGTCGCCCATCAAGTCGCAATCCATGGCGAGGAACTTGCCGTCTTCAGTCAGCGCCATCTTCGCGGTCGTGACGTTGTCGCGACCCTGCGCGTCGCCCATGAAATGCTCGGAGCGGTCGGCCGCCCATTTCACCGCCTTCTTCAGCTTGCGCGCCGCGACCGCCATCAGGGCGTATTCGCGGTACGGAAACAGTTTTGTGCCGAAGCCGCCGCCGACGTCGGGGCAGATCACCCGCATCTTCTCGGTCGGGATGTTCAGCACGTTCTGGCAGAGAATGTCGCGCAGGCGATGGCTGCCCTGGCTGCCGACCGTCAGCGTCAGATGGTCGCGCTTGGCGTCATATTCGCAGACCGCCGCGCGCGTCTCCATGAAGTTCGCGACCACGCGCGGATTGACGATGGCGATCTCGGCGACCGCATGCGCCTTGGCAAAGGCGGCTTCGGTCGCGGCCTTGTCGCCGATCGAAACGTCGAACAGCACGTTGCCGGCCTTGTCCGGCCAGACCTGCGGCGCGCCCTTCTTCACGGCGTTGACGACGCCGGTCACCGCCGGCAGAGGCGACCATTTGACCTCGATCGCCTCGATCGCGTCGCGAGCCTGGTCGATGGTCTCGGCGACCACGAAGGCGATGGAATCGCCGACATGGCGCACCTCGTCCTTGGCCAGGATCGGGTAAGGCGGGCCGGTGAAGGGATCGGTCTCGAGGTTGAACAGGCAGGGCAGATTGCCGAGATCCCCAACGTCGTCGGCGGTCAGGATCAGCGCGACGCCGGGAAGCCCGCGGGCGCGGCTCGCATCGATGGTGTATTTGGCATGCGCATGCGGCGAGCGCAGCATCAAGCAGCGGAGCGCGGCCTGCGGCGCGTAATCGTCGGTATAGCGGCCCTTGCCGCGGATGAGCGCGTCATCCTCCTTGCGCAGCACACTTTGGCCAACGCCGAACTTGATGGGAGCAGCCATTTTTTATCCCGTTCTCATGGTTGTTTTGCCGGCATATTGCCGTGGAAAAAGTGGCAAGGCAAATGGGTTTGGGCGTGAACGTTGATCGCAGGCCGGGAAAAGCACCGTTCATCCGTCAACGGAATTTGCTTGGAAAGGCTGAAGTCCGCTCATTTCCCGTGGGTCCTAGGATTCGGCGCTCCGCCGCTGCGCCCGGTTTCCAGCCCAACCAGGCCACGCCAAATCGAATTCAGCGGATGAATTTCTTCATCATAAGGTACTGGTCGTACGTGATATCCCCGATGCGGATGGCGCCAGGATCGGTGCCGTAGACTTCGAACCCATTCCGCTTGTAGGTCTTGATTGCAGCGGTTGCTGTTAACAAGACGGCAAGATGCACCTGTTCGACACGTGCCTCGGCATGGGGCAAGAATCTCTTTGATGAGCCGATCTCCGACACCTTTCCCTTGATCGTCTTCTCTTACATAGACCGTGAAGATTTGACCCCGGTGCTGCGATCTCTTGTAGGGTGAGACATGGAGGCCCGCGATGCCGATCAAGCTCCCGGATTCAAACGCGCCAAGAATAGTGCCACTGAGCCAGTGGCGATAAGCCATCAGCATCGCTTCACCGCCTTCGTCCTCTTCAGGAGAACCAAACGTTTGAGGGTACTTCTGAAGCGCCTTTCGCGAAAGAGATCCAGATCATCGACAGTCAATCGCCGGACTTCTACGTCCGCCTGAGCAACAGCAACATGTGACGTCATGATCGCCACCTTTCTATTGTAATGGCGCGGGATCGCATAAGCAGAGATTTATGGTCAGTTACATCACACCACGGCCCCACAGGCCCGTCGTGCCATCTCTAAGCCTGTCTATTGCGCGTTCTGGCGTGAGGTAGTCGATCTCGCCACGTGTCAAGCCGATATCCATCAATTCCCTGTCACTCAGGTCCTGCAAGGAGACGCGCGGGCTCTGACGCCGATCCCGAAATGCAAGCCAATATCGCTTGCAAGCTCAAGACGGTGGAGAGGTCGAGGCGAAGCCGCGCAGCATCACCCCCCGTCTCGGAGGTGATGTTAGTCTGTTGCGGTGGCATGGGACGCTCCTGCTGTTGTGCCGGCAGGGAGCGTGGCCAAACAAAAGGCCCCGTCCGATGCCGGCGGGGCCTGGTGGAAAGATGTCGTCGTCGAATTCCTAGCGCGCGACTCCTCCCACGGCCCAGCCGAAGCGGGTCACGTGCATCGAGTTGATATTGCGCACTGATTTGATCATGAGGCGACCGTACCACAGCAATCGTGCAAAATCAAGGGATGTGCGGAGGTCACTTACACCCTGGAGACGAGTGCTACGCTCCGGCGCCTAGCCGCGCACCAGCGCGATCAGCCAGCGGCGGCCGAACAGAACGAGGATCGCGAGCGCATAGACGATCGTGCCCCCGACGGCCAGCAGGACCAGAGCCAATTCGTCCCGGAAGGCGTGCACGGAGGCAAGAGCGGCCGGGCTGAAGCGCGCAATCAGCAAGAAGGCCGCAGCGAGGATCAATCCGGTCAGCAGGAACTTCGCGAGCGACAGTAGCCAGGCGCGGTCCGGCACGAGGAAGCCTCGGCGTACCGCGAAGAACAGCACCAGCAAGAGATTGGTCCAGACGCCGACGGCGGTCGCCAGCGCGAGGCCGATCTGGGCCAGCGATCCCATCAGGGCCACCTTCAACGCAACATTGACGGCGATGCCGGTCAGAGAGGCGCGCACCGGCGTTGCGGTGTCCTTGCGGGCATAGAAGGTCGCGACCGCGCTGCGGATCAGCACGAAGGGGATCAAGCCGATGGCATAGGCGGCGAGCGTGGCGCCGGCGGCGGCGGCATCCGCCTTGGAGAACGCGCCGCGGGCGAACAGTGCGCGCATGATCGCATCGGGCACGGTGATGAAGGCCGCGACGAACGGGATCGAGAACAGCAGCGTGAAGTCGAACGCGCGGCGTTGCGCCTTCATCGCGCCGTCATGGTCGTTCGCGGTGATGCGCCGCGACATCTCCGGCAGCAGCACCGTGCCGATGGCGATGCCGATGACGCCGATCGGGAGCTGGTTGAGGCGGTCGGCATAATACAGCGCCGACAGCGCGCCCGCGGGCAGGAAGGTCGCGATGATGGTGTCGGCAAACAGCGCGACCTGCGTGCCCATCGAGCCCAGAGTCGCCGGCCCCAGCGCCTTGAAGAAGCCGCGAACGTCTTCGTCGAGCTTCAAGGGCGCAAAGCGCGGCAGGCCGCCATGGCGGGCGAGATCGCCGGCGAGCAGGAAATATTGCAGGAAGCCCGAGATCAGGACGCCCCAGGCCGCGGCGTGGCCCGCGGTCGGAAACCAGACGGCAACTGCCAGCGTCATCATCATCGCGACGTTGAGGAAGATCGACGCGGCCGCGGCGCTGGCAAAGCGCTGCATCACGTTGAGCATGCCGCCATAGAGCGTCACCAGCGTGATCAGCAGCAGATAGGGAAAGGTGATCCGGGTCAGCTCGATCGCAAGCTTGCGCTGCTCGGCATCCTCACTGAAGCCGGGCGCCAAAATGCTCATGGCCTGCGGCATGAACAGCCAGGCGGCGATGAGCAGCACGACTTGCGAAGCCAAGAGCAGCGTGAAGATGCGGTCGGCGAACAATTTGGCCGCCCCCTCCCCGCGCTCGCCATGGACATGCGCATAGGCCGGCACCCAGGCGGCGTTGAACGCGCCCTCGGCGAAGATCGCGCGGAAATGGTTCGGCAACCGCAGCGCCACGAAAAAGGCGTCGGCCACCGGGCCGGCGCCGAGGATCGCCGCGAGCATGATGTCGCGGGCAAATCCCGTCAGCCGCGAAAGCAGCGTGTAACCACCGACCGTGAAGATGCGTCCGAGCATGCGTCTGTTTTAGAGCATGGCGAGATCAGGTCTAGGTGCAAACCGCGAGGACGGTCTGCTCCCTCCCCCGCTCGCGGGGGAGGGTTGGGGAGAGGGTGTCTCAACAAGAAAGACTCCCCCAGAGGAGAGAACCCTCACCCGGCGCTTCGCGCCGACCTCTCCCGCGAGCGGGAGAGGTGAACCAAGATCAACCCGCAATCGCCCCGCGCACGGCGGCGATGATTCGCTCCTGATCGGCTTCGGTCAGGTAGGCGTGCATCGGCAGGCTGATGACGTCCTGCGACAGGCTCTCGCAACCCGGCAACCCGCCCTCGGCGACCGGATACTGCTTGTAGGCGGTCTGCTGATGCATCGACTTGCCGTAATAGATCGCGGTCGGCACGCCCTGGGCCTTCAGCGCCGCGGCAAAGCCGTCACGGTCGGTCCCCTCGGGCAGGCGGATGGTGTACTGCGCCCAGACCGAGGTGTTACCGGGGCTAAGGCGCGGCACGGTGACCACGTTGCTGAGCCCGCGCTCATAGCGTTCGGCAACCCGGTTGCGGGCAGCGATCTCGTCGTCAAAAATCTTCAGCTTCTCGATCAGGACCGCAGCCTGCATGGTGTCGAGCCGGCCGGTGAGGCCAAGACGGACGTTGTCGTATTTGTCGACGCCCTGCCCGTGCACGCGGATGCTGCGCAGCGTCGCCGCGAGTTCGTCGTCATCGGTGAAGATCGCGCCGCCATCGCCAAAGCAGCCGAGCGGTTTTGCCGGGAAGAAGCTGGTGGCGGTAGCAAGCGCCAGGGTGCCGAGCTTGCGGCCCTTGTAGCTCGCGCCAAACCCCTGGGCGGCGTCGTCGAGCACGAACAGGCCTTCGGCCTTTGCGATCTCGGCGATGGCGTCGTGATCGGCGGGCTGGCCGAACAGGTCGACCGGAATGACCGCTGCCGGCTTGAGGCCGGCCTTGCGGGCGGACGCGATGCCGCGCTTGAGCGATTCCGGGCTCATGTTGAAGGTCGCCTCGTCCACGTCGACATAGACCGGCGTCGCGCCGGTCCGCGCCACCGGCGAGGCGGTCGCGATGAAGGTGAAGGACGGACACAGCACGGCATCGCCGGGCCCGACATTCTTCGCCATCATCACCATCAGGATCGCGTCGGTGCCGCTGGCGCAGCCGATGACGTGCTTGGCGCCGCAATAGGCCGCGAGCTGCTTCTCGAGCTCGGCGACCTCAGGGCCGTTGACGAACTGGCAATGGTCGAGCACGCGCTTGACGGCCGCATCGAGCGAGGCGCCGAGCCGGCGGCGCTGCGAGCCGACGTCGATGAAGGGAATGGGTTCGGACCGCAGATGCTGGTTCATGGCGCCTTGCTGATTGTCTTGCGAAGTTTGGGAAGCCGACATGGATGGAGATCAGCCGGCGACGCGGCGCGGACCCTTGCGGGCGGGCGACGTCGCGGCGGGACGCGACGGCGTCTCCAGGCACTGCGTGGCGATCTCGAGGCTGGCAACGCCCTCATCGCCCGTGACCGCCGGCGTCTCGCCGTGGCGTACGGCCTTGAGGAACGCGATCAGCTCGGCGCGCAGCGGCTCGTCATGGCCGACAGGCAGATGCCGCATCGAGTAGCTGCCGTCGGGCTTGAAGCCAAAGCACTCGGTGACCTGGCGCGTCAACAGATCGCCCATCACGTATTTGCCGCGGGTCGCGACCGTGACGCTGCGTGCCTTGAACGGCGTCAGCCAGTTGGTGTTGATGTGGGCGAGCACGCCGTTGGCGGTGCGGAACTGGAGCAGCGCGATGTCCTCGCGCTCGGCGACCGCGCTCGACAATTGCGGCTGCACCTCAACGATGTCGGATTCGGTGAACCAGCGGATCAGGTCGATGTCGTGCACGGCGAGGTCGATGACGACGCCGACATTGGACATGCGCGGCGGGAATGGACCGACGCGGGTGATCGCGATCGAGAGGATGTCCTCACCCGCGATCGCCTGCTTGACCGCGGCGACCGCCGGATTGAAGCGCTCGACATGGCCGACCATCAGCGTGACGCCAGCCTTTTGCGCGGCGGCGACGATCTCACGGCCTTCGGCGACCGTGGAGGCGATCGGCTTCTCGACCAGCACGTGGATGTTCTTGGCGATGCAGGCGAGCGCGACCTCGTGATGCAGATGGGTGGGCGCTGCGATGGTGACGGCATCGACGCCGGCGGCCAGGAGCTGGTCGAGCGTCTCGAAGCCCTGGCAGTTGGCAAGCTCGGTGGTGCGCGTCAGGTGCGTCGGCGAGGGATCGACCACGCCGACGAGGGTGACGCCGGGAAGACCCGCGAGCACGCGCGCATGGTTGCTGCCCATCACGCCCGCGCCGACGACACCGACGCGCAAGCCTGCTTTGGCAGGTGCTGACCCTTTGGAACTCATCTGAGCAAACCCCGATTCAACCGCAAATCCCCGGGCCGCTTCTAGCACGGGCGCCACATTTGTGGCGAATGCAGAGCTTCCGGCCCGGACACGATTTGATTCAAAAAGTTACACGTTCTCCGGGCCTTAAGCCGCTGAAAGATACTGCTCTTTCGGCCCGGGTCGCGTGATTCGGAGCCTGCTGGTTACGACCTTTGATAGTCGTCTTCAATCCGGATGATGTCGTCTTCCCCGAGATAGCTGCCGGTCTGGACCTCGATGAGTTCCAGCATGATTTTACCGGGATTCTCCATCCGGTGCACGGCGCCCATCGGGATGTAGATCGACTCGTTCTCGTGCACCGTCTTCACGGTCTCGTTGACGGTGACCCGCGCCGCGCCGCGAACCACGATCCAGTGCTCGGCACGGTGATGGTGCTTCTGCAGCGACAGCCGCCCGCCGGGCTTGACCACGATGCGCTTGACCTGGTGACGCTCGCCATTGTCCACCGACTGGTAGCTGCCCCAGGGCCGATGCACCTTGAGATGCTCCTCGGTGACCTTCGGCGCGACCGCCTTGAGCTTGGTCACCAGGCGCTTCAGGCCGTTGGCATCCTTCTGGCGCGAGACCAGGACCGCATCGGCGGTCGCGACCACGACGAGATCGTCGACGCCTTCGAGCGCGACCAGCGCGGAATCGGTGGTGACGTTGCAGTTGCGCGAATCCTCGAACACGGCGGCGCCGTGCGCGGCGTTGCCCTGCGCGTCCTTCTCCGACAATTCCCAAACCGCGTGCCAGGAGCCGACGTCGGACCAGCCGCAGGACACCGGCACGACGGCCGCGCGCGAGGTCTTCTCCATCACCGCGTAGTCGATCGAGATCGCCTTCGCCGAACCGAACGCCTCGGGCTCCAGCGTCACGAAGCCGAGATCGCGGCCGGCGTTGGTGACCGCATTGGAGACCGCCTCCACGCTCGCCGCATCGACCTTGCGGTATTCGTCGAGCAGGACGGTCGCCGGGAACATGAAGTTGCCGCTGTTCCACAGGTAGCCCGAATTGACGTAGTCGGCCGCCTTCACCGCGTCCGGCTTCTCGACGAAGCGCGCGATTGCGTGCACCTCACCGGAGATCACCTCGCCCATGCTGATATAGCCGTATTCGGTCGCCGGCCGCTCCGGCTTGACGCCGAAGGTGACGATGCGCCCGGCGCTCGCGGCGGTGAGGCCTTCGCGGCAGGCCGCGACGAAGGCGGCCTTGTCCTGCACCACGTGGTCGGCGGCGAGCGCGAGCACGATCGCTTCACTGGCGCGGTTCTGCGCGAACACCGCGCCCGCGGCAATCGCAGGGCCGGAGTCGCGGCGCATCGGCTCGAGGATCACGTCGGCCTCGATGCCGATCTCGGCGAGCTGCTCCAGCACCATGAAGCGATAGGACGCATTGGTGATGACGATCGGACGATCGAACAGCGAGGCGTCCGAGACGCGCAGCAGCGTGTCCTGGAAGGTCGAGCGCGAACCGAACAGCGGCAGGAACTGCTTGGGGCGCACCTCGCGCGAGGCCGGCCACAGCCGCGTGCCGGCACCGCCGCACATGATCAGGGGGATAATGCGTTTGTCCATCGTCATCTCAAACCTTGAAGTAGTCCCGATACCAGGTGACAAAATTACGAACCCCGTGCTCGATCGGCGTTGACGGTGCAAAGCCGGTGTCGCGCATCAGGTCCTCGACATCCGCGAACGTTTCCAAAACGTCTCCCGGCTGCATCGGCAGCAATTCTTTGATCGCCGTCCGACCCAGCTCCTGCTCCAGAAGTCCGACGACATGCATCAGCTCCTCGGGGCGGTGGTTGCCGACATTGTAGACCTTAGACGGCGCATTTGCGGCAGCCGGGTCATCGGCGGGCACCCGATCGATCAGCTTGGACACGACACGGGTTACGTCGTCAATATAGGTGAAGTCGCGTCGCATCCTGCCATGGTTAAAGAGCCGGATCGGCGTCCCCGCCATGATCGCGTTCACGAACAGAAACATGGCCATATCGGGCCGTCCCCACGGGCCGTATATGGTAAAGAATCGCAAGGCCGTGACCGGCAGCCGGTAGAGATGGCTGTAGGACTGCGCCATCACTTCGTTCGCCTTTTTGGTCGCGGCGTAAAAGCTTACCGGATGATCGGTCCGGTCCTGCACGGCAAATGGCAGTCTTGTGTTGGCGCCGTAAACGGAGGATGACGAGGCGTAGACCAGATGACGACAGCCGTTGTTGCGGCAGCCCTCCAGTACGTTGAGAAAGCCCTGGAGATTGGAATCGGCGTAAGCCTGCGGATGCTCGATCGAGTAGCGCACGCCGGCCTGGGCGGCCAGATGCACGACCTTGGCAAACCCGTGTTGTCCAAACAACGCCGCAATGGTCTCGCGGTCGGCCAGATCGGCCTTGACGAACGAGAAGCGGGAATCGCTGCGCAACAGCTCGAGCCGCGCCTGCTTCAGCGCCGGGTCGTAATAGCTGTTGAGATTGTCGAGCCCGATCACGGGCCGACCTTCGGCGAGCAGCTGCCGGGCGACGTGAAAGCCGATGAAGCCGGCGGCACCCGTGACCAAAATCGCCTGATCCATCATCCTGTTCCCAAGGGATCCCTAGCTCGATCGCCTGCGGCGCTTCTTTAGCCGCCGCATCGAGGGGGTCGCAATAGCCCCGCCGCCCGCCATGACGGGTCGGGATAACCGCGCATGATAACCGCTATTGCAAGATCGGCGCCAAGACCATACCAAAGCGGCCTAATTCGGCGCCTCGCGTCGGGTTGCCTCAAATCTTCGCAAACCCTGTCATGCGGGCGAGATGCGCCGAATCCTGCTGTCGACGGCCAAGATCCTGATTTCCGCAGCGCTGCTCTACCTGGCGCTGCGCAAGGTCGATCTGTCCGAACTTTTGTCGCGCTTCACCGTAACCAGCCTGTTCTGGATCGGCATCGCGATCGCCGTCACGTTCCTGCAAATCTTCGTCGGCGTGCTGCGCTGGCGTCAGATCAGCGCCGAATGCGGTGCGCCGCTCGAGCTCGGCCGGTCCATGCGCTACAACGTGATCGGATCCTTCTTCAACCAGACCCTGCCATCCGCGATCGGCGGCGATGCGGTCCGGCTGTGGCTGGTCGCGCGCGCCGGCGCCGGATGGCGTGCGGCCACCTACTCCATCTTCGTCGATCGCGCGATCGGCCTCGTCGCGCTCGCGATCCTCATCGTCGCGAGCCTGCCGTGGAGCTATACCCTCATCACCGATCCGCACGGACGCTCGGCCCTGCTGCTCGTCGACCTTGCCGCGCTCGCGGGTGGCCTCGGCTTCCTGGTCTTCGGCGCGCTGAAGTGGAAATGGCTGAAGACGTGGTGGGCCACCCATCACATCCACGCCTGCGCGGTGATCGCGAACCGCGTGATCTTCAGCCGCAGGCGCGGGCCGATCGTTGCGATCCTGTCGCTGACCGTGCATGGGCTCGCCGCCGTCGTCGCCTGGTGCGTCGTGCAGTCGATCGCCGCTCCGGTCCGCTTCAGCGACGTCTTCCTGCTCGTGCCGCCGGTGATGCTGATCACGATGATGCCGATCTCGATCGCCGGCTGGGGCCTGCGTGAAGCCACGATGGGCCTGGCGTTCGGCTTCGCGGGACTTGCCGCAAGCGAGGGCGTCAACGTCTCGCTGCTGTTCGGCGCCGTGTATTTCATCGTCGGCGCGATCGGCGGCCTGGTCTGGATCCTCAGCGCGGAGAAGGCCGCGCAAGGGTCGGCTCCGATCGGAGTGCCGGAGTGAACCCCGCCGCCGACGCGCTCGCCGCCGTACCCTCGCTGCTTGCCGTTGCGATCGCCGCGCTGGTGTCGGCCATCATCATCTGGACCAGCCGTCCCCTGCTCCAGCGCTACGCACTGGCGCGGCCCAACGCGCGGTCCTCGCATCGCGTTCCGACCCCGCAGGGCGCGGGCATCGCGGTGATTGCCGCGACGTTGCTGGTCGCATCGGCCTGGGCGGCCTGGGCAAACGTCGCGATCCCGCCGTCACTGATCGCTGCGACGGTCGTGATCACCCTGGTGGGATTCGCCGACGACATCGTCTCGCTGCCGGTGCTGGTTCGGCTCCTGCTGCAAGCCGCCGCCGTCGGAGCCGTCGTGTTCACCGCGCCCGAAACGGCGCGCATCGTCCCGGCGCTGCCGCTCGCGCTGGAGCGCGGCCTCCTCCTGCTCGCCGGAATCTGGTTCGTGAACCTCGTCAATTTCATGGACGGGCTCGACCTGATGACGGTCGTGGAAGTGGTGCCGATCACCGCGGCGCTGCTGCTGCTGGGATGGCTCGGCGACCTGTCCTGGCCGGCCGCCCTGCTCGCCACCACCCTGTGCGGCGCCACGCTCGGCTTTGCGCCGTTCAATCGTCCCGTCGCCAAGGTGTTTCTCGGCGATGTCGGTAGCCTGCCGATCGGCCTTCTGCTCGGCTGGTGCCTGCTGGAGCTCGCCTGGCACGGGCAGCCGGCCGCGGCGCTGCTGCTGCCGGCCTATTACCTCGCGGATGCCACCATCACGCTGTTTCGCCGCATCGTCCGCCGCGAACAATTCTGGTCGGCGCACCGCTCGCACTTTTACCAGCGCGCGACCGACCATGGCTTCAAGGTCCGGCGAGTGGTCGGCGAGGTGTTCGCGCTCAATCTCGTGCTGGCACTGCTGGCGATCCTCACCGTTCGCGCCGGTTCGATCACGGTCACGATCGCCTGCCTGCTCGCAGGCGCGATCGCCGTCGGCTTCGTCCTGCGGCGCTTCTCCCACCCTCAGGCGTCCTGAGCCGACAGCGCGAGCTGCAAGCCCCCGTCGAGGGAGACCTGCGGCTCCCAGCCGGACAAGTTCTGCACGGCCGGGAAGGCGCGGTGATTGCGAATCGCGGCAAAGGGCAGCCGCAGTTCCAGGCTCACCGCGCGCGTTAGCAGCGCGAAATTGCCCTTGGCGTCTGCGCCATAGATCAGCGGCGGCCTGATTCCCAAGATCTCATGTCGTTGGCGCGCTAGCGTCCTCAAGCCCGCCTCGGCGTGGCCTTGGACATGCCGTAGAGGCCGCGCGGCGTCACAATGTCTTCTCGCTGAATGGGGTGCAGCCGTCATTGCTACGGCCGTGCACGAGCACCGTGCTGATGAAGATGAACTGGCGGACGCCGGCCATCGCCGCGCAGCGAGTCGGGTGCAGCGTGCCGGCAATGTTGATGTTGCGGATAGAGCTGGACCGAGTGCTTCTCCCGCTTGTGATGCACGTGCGCGGCGACTGCGTCGACGCCTTCGAGTGCGGTCTGCCAATGGGTTTCAGGACCGGTCGATTTGATCACGACCTCGTCGACGCTCCCCTTCCGGGCTGAGCACGGCACGGCGGACCGACCAGCCCTCGCGCGCTAGCGCCGCGGTTGTGCTAAGGTAAGGCGGCAACAATGCTGCCAACTATATGGTCAGGCAGCGGTGGACCCGAATTCCGGAACTGCATCCTTCAGGATGGTCCTGATGGTGGCGCGATCGTCGCGCGCGATCGCCTGCTCGAGCGCCGCAATCCACTTACGCAGCGTCTGCATCGGCGGCTCGTTCGGCTGCGCGGCCATGATGCCGGCGACGCCGATCTCGCGGGTCGGCTCCTCGGAGGCGAACAGGATCTCGTGCAGGCGCTCGCCGGGCCGCATGCCCGTGAATACGATCTCGATGTCGTAGCCGGGTTGGAGGCCGGAGAGACGGATCATGCGCTCGGCGAGATCGACGATCTTCACCGGCTGACCCATGTTGAGCACGTAGACCGAGACGTCCGAACGCTGCGTTCCGAACGCGTGCGCCGCCGCCGTAATGACGAGATCGCAGGCCTCGCGGATGGTCATGAAGTAGCGGACCATGTCGGGATGCGTCACCGTCACGGGGCCGCCGGCCTCGATCTGGGCCTTGAACTTCGGCACCACTGACCCGTTCGACGCGAGCACATTGCCGAACCGGACCGAGATAAGCCGCATCGGCGGCTTGGCGCCGCCGCTGCCTGCGGCGAGATCATGGTCGAGCGCCTGGCAGTACATCTCGGCGAAGCGCTTGGTCAGGCCGAGCATCGACACCGGCTCGATCGCCTTGTCGGTCGAGATCATCACCATGGCTTCGGCGCCGGCGTTGTGCGCGGCGTCGGCAACGTTGATCGAGCCGAAGATGTTGGTCTTGACGCCCTCGCTCCAGTCGCGCTCCAGGATCGGCACGTGCTTGAGCGCTGCGGCGTGAAACACGATGTCCGGCTTGAACTCGGCCATCAGGCGCATGATGCGCTCGCGGTCGCGGATGTCGGCTATGCGCCCTTCGATCGCGGCAGCCGAGCCCTGCACGGCCAGCGCCTCCGTCACCGCGTAGAGCGCCGGCTCGGAATTTTCAACGATCAGGAGGCGCGCGGCGCCGAACGCGACGACGCGCTCGCAGATCTCGGAACCGATCGACCCGCCGCCGCCGGTGACGATCACTGCCTTGCCCCTGATCAGGGCTTCGAGCCGCGCATAGTCGATTGTCTCGCTCGGCCGCAGCAGCAGGTCCTCGACCGCGACGGCGGTGAGGCGCGGCGTATCGCCGCTCTCCAGCGACGGCATGCGGTTGACGATCACCCCTAACTTGCGCGCCCGCATCAGGATCGATTCCGGGTGCGCCTCCGGCTCGAACGCCGACGGCATCATGACGAGGCGCGCAATTGCCTTGTTGCGCTTGGCAAAGTCGCCGATGACGTCCTCGATATCATCGATGCCGCCCAGCACCGGAACGTTGCGGATGAGCTGCCCGCGATCCGAGCTTGACGGCGACAGCATGCCGACCGGCCAGATCCGCTTGATCGCTCCGCTCTCGATGCCGCGGAGCAGCACCTCGGCATCCGCAGCGCGGCCGATCAGCAGCGTCGGCGCGGTATCCTGGGTCCTCGCGTGGCGCCGCACCCGCGTATAGCGGAAGTAGCGGTAAGTCACGCGCAACGCGCTGAGGAAGGAGATCTCAAGGAACCAGTAGAGGACGATCGTCACCTTGCCGAGGAAGAAGGCACCGCGCACATTGGGGGCGACGAAGATGTAGTCGAGCACCAGGAGGGCAACCGTCAGCACGCTCGCGACGCGGATGATGTTCAGCGCGTCAGGCAGCGAGATGAAGCGCCATTTCGTCGTGGTCAGGTTGAAGACGAAGAAGACGACCACGCTGAAGGCGAGGAAGTAGGGCAGGATCTGGAGCAGCAGCGGCAGGCGGTCGTAGAAGCCATCGCCGCCCTCGAAGCGCAGGTAGAATGCTGCGAACAGCGCCGCGGTGGTCGCCAGCAGGTCGTGGAGCGCGATCAGGAAATTGCGCAAGGTGAGATGCGAAAGACGCGTCATCCGCCGACCGATGAATATCCCGTTAGGTGCAACCTGACCGCGCTGATAGCTCATCTCGACAAGACTTGCCAGCCGCCCGGGCCGTTCAGGAACCAGCTTCTCCTACATTTGCGGCTGGCGGTTGAGCCCGGATCACCATGCCGGCGGCGACCCCGACGCCGATGACGTACATCCAGCCCTCGTGGAAGTCGAACAGATGGGAGTTGAACAGCGAGGTGAAGATATTCTGCACGACGACGAGAAGGCCGACCCAGCTGGCAAGCCCGTCGCCACGAAACAGGAGAAGATGGAGGATCCAGATCGCGTAGAGGACGACGACGCCGATGACACCCCATTGCACGGCGACGTTCAGCGTCTGGTTGTGCGGATTGCCGATCACCTCTGCGGAAGCCAGGTACTGTCCGCTGGGTGTCGCGTCGCGCTCGAACAATCCGCGCGTTGAACCCGTGCCGTGTCCCACGATCGGCGCCTCAACGAAGAAGCCGAGAGATTTGCGCCAGAACTCGAGCCGCAAGCCCGCCGAGGTCGGCTCGCCCTTCTCAACATAGCGCGTGTACTCGTCGGCAAACCTGTCGGCGGTCTTGCGCAATTGCGGCGAGGCCTGCCAGGCGAGAACGGCGCTGGCGAGCAGGATGGCGGGGATGATCGCGATGCCGCGCCCCTTCAGGTGAAGCAGCGCGAATACGCCGACCATGATCGGAACGGTGACGAGCGCGGTGCGCGACACCACCACGAAGGCCATGTTGACGAAGAAGCTCAGCGCCAGCGCCGCGAGCAGCCCGGCGAACCAGTAGCGCTTCTGGCGCAGCAGCATCACGATCGGATAGGCAAGCGCCACCGCGCAAAGCGTGAATTCCTGGCTCTGGTCGATGTAGTTCTTGACGAAGATGCCGCGCTCCATGGGGTCGGTCTTTAGCGCGAGGCTCGGGTAGAAAACGACCAGCCACGACATCACCGACAACAACCCGCAAGACACCAGGAAAGCGATGAACACCCATTGTCCGCGCCGCGAGCGCTCGAAATGATAGAGCAGGACCGGAAGCACGAGCAGCTTGACGGTCGGATTGACAGCATAGAAACGCGCGCCCCAGGTGGCGTCCGACCACAGCGTTCCCACCAGCGCGAGCAGGACCAGCGCGATCGGCGCAACGCAGATCGGACGCTTGAGCGACTGCACGAACGCGCGGACGTCGAGGAACGGCACCATGCACAGCAGCATCAGGGCGTTGAAGATGCCCGCAAGCGACGTCGACCAGGGCAGCGAGGCCGCGGTGAGGATGGCAAGCAGATCGACGGTCTCGCTCCAGGCCGCCGGGCTGCGCAGGCGCCGCCACAGCATCTGGCTCGCCGTCTCGCGGGCAATTGCCGTCACTTCGTCCCTCCCCGCGCGCGATGCACCAGCGCCGTCGTGCTGAAACCCTGGAGGATGTCGACCAGCACGACCGCACCGCCGGCGGCCTCGACGACCTCATGGCCGACCACCTGCTCGCGGGTGTAGTCGCCGCCCTTCACCAGTGCAGCGGGCTTGATCCGGGTGATCAGGTCGATCGGCGTGTCCTCCTCGAAGATGACGACGAGATCGACCGCTTCGAGCGCGGCCAGCACCTCGGCCCGGGCGCGCTCGTCCTGGACCGGACGGTCGGCGCCCTTCAGCCGCCGCACCGAGGCGTCGCTGTTGAGGCCAACGACCAGGCGGTCGCAGGCGCCGCGCGCCGCGGTCAGCACCTTGACGTGGCCGGGATGCAGGATGTCGAAGCAGCCATTGGTGAAACCGACCCGCAAGCCCTGCGTGCGCCATTCCGCGAGCTGCGCGTCGAGCGCCGCCGGCTCGAGCACGATCTTCTCCTCGGCCGCGAGATAGGCGTGCGGCAGGATCTTTCGCCGCAGCTCGGCCGTGCTCACAATGGCGGTGCCCAGCTTGCTGACGGCGACGGAAGCGGCGGCATTGGCCACGCGCAGCGCCGTGTCCCAGTCCGCGCCCGCCGCGAGCGAGACCGCGAGCGCGGCGGCGACGGTGTCACCGGCGCCGGAGACGTCGCGCACCTTCACGGGAACGGCCGGAACGTGAACGGCAGCGCCGTTGCGCGGCACCAGCGTCATGCCGTGCTCGCCTTGCGTGACCAGGATCGCCTCGCAATCGGCGAGCCGCATCACGTCCTCGCTGGCATCGACGATGCTCTGCGGCGTGTCGGCGCGGCTGCGGGTGGCCTCGGCAAACTCCTTGCGATTGGGCGTGAGCAGCGTCGCGCCGCGATAAATCGCCCAGTTCAGGCTCTTGGGATCGACGATCACGGGCTTGCCGAGCTTTCGCGCGGCGTCGATGGTGTGGCGGATCACCCGCGCCGTCAGCACGCCCTTGGCGTAGTCGGACAGCAGCACGATGTCGGCGCGCGCGATCTGCGGCAGGATCGCCTCGATCAGCTTCGCCTCGACCTCGTCGGAAGCAGGCTGCGCCTGCTCCCAATCCGCGCGCAGCATGTGGGTGGAGAAATGCTCGGAAACAAAGCGGACTTTTCGCGTGGTCGGCCGCGACGGATCGCACACCAGCACGCTTTCGATGGCAGCCTGGTCGGCAAGCGCGGCCGCGAGCCGCTTGCCCGCATCGTCCTCGCCGACGAGGCCGACGAAGATGCAGGGCGCACCGAGAGAGGCGACATTGCGCGCGACGTTGCCGGCGCCGCCGATATGGATCTCGCTGCGCTGGGCAACGATGACCGGCGTCGGCGCTTCCGGCGAGATCCGCGACACCTCGCCATAGACGAACTCGTCCAGCATGATGTCGCCGATGCAGAGCACCGTGCGGCCTGAGATCGTTTGCGCTAGGGCGTCGAAATCGAGAATGGGCGTCGGCATGATCCTGGAGCCTTAGCGGAAGCGGTCGGGCCGGTCGAGATAATCCCCGACATAGGCCTTCACCGCATCCTCGAGCGTCGTGAAGCCGCCGTTATAGCCGGCGCGGCAGAGGCGATCGACCTCGCTCTGGGTGAAGTATTGATAGCTGTTGCGGATCTGTTCGGGCATGTCGATATATTCGATGTTGGGCCTCGCCCCGAGCGCCGCATAGGCAGCCAGCATCAGTTCCTTGAAGCTGCGCGCCTTGCCGGTGCCGACGTTGAACAGCCCGGACACCGAGGGCGTTGCCAGCAGCCACATGATGACGCGCACGACGTCGTCGACATAGATGAAATCGCGGCGCTGGTCGCCGTCGGCAATGCCTTCGCGAAGCGACTTGAACAATTGCACGACGCGGCCCGCCTTGACGTCGTCGAAGCGCCGCGCCAGCACGCTCATCATCGAGCCCTTGTGGTACTCGTTGGGGCCGAACACGTTGAAGAATTTCAGGCCGGCCCATTGCGGCGGGAGCTTCTCGCCGCGCGCGACCCGTTCGGCGACGGCGAGATCGAACATGTGCTTGCTCCAGCCATAGAGATTCATCGGCCGGAGTTTCTTCAACGCGGGCAGCGACGCATCGTCGTCAAAGCCTGCCTCGCCGTCGCCATAGGTGGCGGCCGAGGAGGCGTAGATCAGCGGCACCGCATTCGCCGTGCACCAGTCGAGCAGGCGCATGGAGAGGCGGAAATTGGTTTCGAACACGAGGTCGCCGTCGGTCGCGGTGGTCGCGGAAATCGCCCCGAGATGGATCACGGCGTCGAGCCTGCGGCCGTTCAGCCAGTCGGGCAGCTCGGCCGGGGGGACGATATCCACAAGCTGGCGCTTGGCGAGATTGCGCCACTTGCCGTCGGTGCCGAGGAAATCACAGACGGCGACGTCGCTGCGGCCGGCGTCGTTCAACGCAGCCACGACATTCGACCCGATAAAACCGGCTCCGCCGGTCACCAGCAACATTCCAACTACCCTGCCCGATGTTTGCGGCCCGATCCCTGCCGTAGCGCATCATTTGCCAAAGTGTAAGCATTTTGGGACCAGCGCTCTCCCGGCTTTACCTGCCGGCCCGGAGCGGCTAACCGAACCGCCACATCAGCTCGCCTTCGGTCCTATTAACGAATGAACAGAGATTCGCAACTTAGTGGAAGCGCAGATCGGAGCGACACCCGCCCGATCCTGATCGTTCCCTACATGTGGATCGGCGATTTCGTCCGAAATCACACCGTGGTACGGGTCCTGAAAGAGCGCTGGCCGAACCGGCCGGTCGATCTCCTGACCACATCCCTGTGCGCGCCACTGGTCGACTACATGCCCGGCGTGCGCGCTGGAATCGTCTGGGACCTGCCGCGCAGCCGGCTCGCCGTTGGCCGCCAGTTCGGCCTGGCAAAGCTCCTGCGCGAGCGGAACTACGGCACGGCCCTGGTGCTGCCCCGAACCTGGAAGGCGGCCATCGCGCCCGCGCTGGCCGGGATTCCGGAAAGGGTCGGCTTCGTCGGCGAGTTTCGGTTCGGCCTGCTCAACCGCTGGCGCTGGGGCGAGAAGAAGCTGCCCCGCTTCATCGATAAGAACGCCGCCCTGGCCCAGCCCGACGGCGCGCCCCTGCCCCCGGAATGGCCGGTGCCGCAATTGCGGGTCCCGGCCGAGGACATCGTCCGTTGGCGGCAGGCCAATGGTCTCAGCGCCGGGGCAGCCGTGGCGCTTGCCCCCGGCTCGGTCGGCGTCTCAAAGCGCTGGACCTACTATCCGGAGGCCGCCCGCTTGCTGGTCGAGCGCGGGCTGGAGGTCTGGGTGGTCGGCGGCCCCTCGGAAAAGGGCCTCGCCCAGGAGATCGTCGCGGCCGGCGGCCCTGATGTCCGCGACCTCACCGGCACCGATTTGCGCAACGGCGTACTGGCCATGGCCGCGGCGGGCGTTGCCATCTCCAACGATTCCGGCCTGATGCACATCGCGGCCGCGCTCGGCACGCCCACCATGGGCATCTTCGGCCCGACCAGCCCCTACCTCTGGGCCCCCCTCAACGGCCTTGCCGCGACCGTGGTCCAGGACAAGAGCGTGCTGTCGTGCCAGCCCTGCCAGAGCACCATCTGCAAGATGAACGACCATCGCTGCATGCGCGATATCGCGGCGTCAGAGGTGGTGGCGATCGCGCAAAGGGTGCTGAGTGAGGCGGGCGCGCGCGTTACGACTTGAGGCCATTGGGGCTGCGCCGATGATGACATCCTGCCAGTGTCTTGCCCGACGAGTCAAATCGGCTTCGTAAAATCCGCAGCGCGGCGACCCCGCCGCCAAGCCATTGATTCCGCTGGCACCGGCTACTGTGCATGGGGTTGTTTTCGCGGTTTTTGTTTGGGGACGCGACAGCGGCGCCTCAGAGCAGCGGCCGATAGACCTCGCCGATCCGCGCCGCTTCGGCATCGAGACTGAACTTTGCGAGCACCCGCGCCCGTCCGCGCTCGCCCATCGCAGTGGCCGCAGTGACGTCCTGCATCAGCGGCTCGAGCGCCGCCGCGAGCGCATCGGCATCGCCCGTCGGGATCAGCACGCCCGTCACGCCATTCTCCACCACCAGCTCGGCCGCACCGGCGCGCGCGGCGACCAGCGCGCTGCCGGCCGCCATCGCCTCGATCAGCGTGAGGCCAAAGCCCTCGTTGCGCGAGGTGAAGGCGTAGATCGTCAGCCGCTGGTACCAGCGCTGCACCGCTTCGATCGGCAGCTCGCCGGTGATGACGATGCGCGACTGAAGGTTGGCTGCCTCGATGCGCTTCTTCAGGTCGTTCGCGAAGGGCGTCTGCTCGGGCGTGACCTGACCGACGATGACGGCGGTGAAATCCGGATAGCGCGGCAGCAACCGGCACATCGCATCGACGAACACGTCAGTACCCTTCTGCGCGCGCACCCGGCCGAAGCAGCCGATCGCGTAGCGGCCCGGCAGCGCGGCTTCCGCGAAGGCAGCAGTGCGATCGGTCGGCGGCGCATAGACGTCGGTGTCGACGCCATGCGGGATCACGGTGGCCTTCACCTTCAGGAACGAGGCCGAGATGTCCGACGTCGCGATGATCGCGTCCATCCGGCGGATCAGCCATCGCGTGATCCAGCTGTGGTGCCGCTGCGCCGCCGAGGTGAAGACGAGTTTCAACGGCCAGCCGAGCGCGCGCAGCACGACGCCGGCGATCATCTCGTTGTTGCGGCGCGCATGCCAGATCAGCGGCGTCTTGCGGCGCCATAGCTTGAGGAAATCGGCACCGCTCAGGCGCGCGATCCCCTCCGGCGCGTCGGAGCCGAACCACGCCGCGCGATATAGTTTCGCCAGCCGCGGCGCCACCATCCGGTTGGTCGCGGTGACCCCGGAATAGCGCCTGTGCAGATTTGGCACGATCACTTGCAGATCGTCCGGGGGATTCGCCACGTCACGCTCCGTTTAGCGGACCCCCTATACGCAACATTAAGCATAGTGACCAGTTCAGCCGCGCCGAAACCCCCTCTTCACCGCGCAAACGTTAACTTGGCGCGTTGCTCGAAGACGGGTGAGATCAATGACTGTTCTAGTCACCGGCGGCGCCGGCTATATCGGAAGTCACACGGTCCTGGCGCTGGCGGAAGCCGGCGAGGACGTCGTCGTGATCGACGATCTCTCCACCGGTTTCTCGGCCTATCTGCCGGAAGGCGTGCCGCTGTTCATTGGCGATGCAGGCGACGAGAACCTGCTCGAGGGTGTGATCGCCCAGCACAACATCGAGAGCATCATCCATTTCGCGGGCTCGGTGGTCGTGCCGGATTCGATGCGCGATCCGCTCGGCTACTACCGCAACAACTTCATGACCGCGCGCAACCTGCTCAATGTCGCGGTCAAGCGCGGCATTGGCCGCTTCATCTTCTCCTCGACCGCCGCCGTCTATGGCGATCCGGACCAGGTGCCGGTGCCCGAGCATGCGCCGACGCGGCCGCTGTCGCCCTACGGCTCGTCCAAGCTGATGACCGAGATCATGCTGCACGACGTCGCCGCTGCCTACGGCATGCAGTACGTGACCTTGCGTTATTTCAACGTCGCGGGCGCCGATCCGCAGGCCCGCATCGGCCTCGCCACCGTCGGTGCCACGCATCTGCTCAAGATCGCAGTCGAGGCCGCGACCGGCCAGCGCGCCAAGATCGACGTGTTCGGCACCGACTATCCGACCCCGGACGGCAGCTGCATCCGCGACTTCATCCACGTCACGGACCTGTCGCAGGCGCACCGCTCGGCGCTCGCTTACCTGCGCAATGGCGGCGCCTCGACGACGCTTAATTGCGGCTATGGCCGCGGCTATTCGGTGCTGGAGACCATCGACGCGGTGCGCCGGGTTTCGGGCCGCAGCTTCGCCGTGCAATACGCTCCGCGCCGGCCCGGCGACATCATGACCATGGTCGCCGACACCAGCCGCATCCGCGGCCTGCTCGACTGGAAGCCGCAATACGACGACCTCGAGACCATCGCAGCCCATGCGCTGGCCTGGGAGGACAAGCTGTACCGCGAGCGCCATGGCGAGCTCCGCCACGCCGTCTCGGCCTAGATTCCATCCAGACGCAAGCCCTTAATTGGGCTTGAAAAACCCCGCTCTAGCGGGCACAGAGGCCCTTCGATCCCTGACGCGCGGGCAGGCTTTGTCCTGCGCCGTCAATGGACTACGGATGGCCCAGTTTCCAAAGAAAATCACCGACGATCCCTATACGGCCGCGGTCCTGATTCGCCGCCTGGTCACGGAACAGGGGATCGTCTATTGGCGGCGTTACCTTGCCGCCTTCGCGCTGATGGCGCTTGCCGCCGGATCGACCGCGGGCGCGACCTACGTGCTCGGCCAGGTCATCAACCAGGCCTATGTCGACAAGAACATCCCGGGCATCGCGATGTTCTCGGGCATCACGGTGATCCTGCTGTTCATCAAGGGCGTGGCGACCTACGGCCACATGGTGATCCTGACCAAGATCTCCAACGCGATCCTCGCCACCAACCAGCGCCAGCTGTTCGCCAAGCTGATGCGCGAGAGCATCGGTTTCTTCTCCGAGCGGCACTCCTCGGAATTCCTGGCGCGGCTGACGGCCGGCGCCAAATCCATCACCGACGTGCTCAACATGCTGGTCAACGCCATTGGGCGCGACCTGCTGATGCTGCTCGCCATGATCGGCGTGATGGTTTGGCAGGACCCGCTGATGTCGTTCATCGGCCTCGTTGCGGTGCCGCCGGCGATGCTGGTGCTGCGCAAGCTGGTCAAGCGCATCAAGGGCCTCGCCTTCAACCAGTTCACCGGCACCGCCGATATCATGGAGACGATGCAGGAATCGCTGCAAGGCATCCGCACCGTCAAGGCGTTCACGCTCGAAGAGACCATGCAGAAGCGCATCGACGAGAACATCGCGATCGTCGAGCGCAACGCCAACAAGATGGCCCGCGTCGCCAACCGGTCGAATCCGCTGATGGAGATGCTCGGCGGCTTCGCGGTCGCCGGCTGTCTCCTTTACGGCGGCTACAGCGTGGTCGCGCTCAACGCCACGCCCGGCGCGTTCTTCTCCTTCATGACCGCCTTCCTGATGGCGACCGAGCCGGCCAAGCGGCTGGCGCGGCTCAACATCGACCTCAACAGCCAGCTCGTCGGCGCGCGCATGCTGCTGGAGGTCGTCGACAGCCCGGCGAGCGAGCATTCCGACGACGACAAGCCGGCGCTGAAGCTGTCGGACGCGCGGATCGAGCTGCGCGACGTCAGCTTTTCTTATCGCGCTGGCGAGACCGTCCTCAACCGCATGAGCTTCACCGCCGAGCCCGGCAAGGTCACCGCGCTGGTCGGCCCCTCCGGCGGCGGCAAGTCGACCGTGCTGGGGCTGCTGTTGCGCTTCTACGAGGTGACGCAGGGCGACATCGTCATCGACGGCCAGTCGATCGGCGCGGTCTCGCGCAAGTCGCTGCGGGCTCAGACCGCCTATGTCGGCCAGGACGTCTATCTGTTCCGCGACACCATCCGCAACAACATCGCCTTCGGCAAGCCGGGCGCGACCGAAGACCAGATCATCGACGCCGCGAAAGCGGCCTGCGCGCATGATTTCATCATGAGCTTCCCGCTCGGCTACGACACGCCGGTCGGCGAGCACGGCACGCAGCTTTCGGGCGGTCAGCGCCAGCGCATCGCGGTCGCGCGCGCGCTGGTCAAGAACGCACCGATCATCCTGCTGGACGAAGCCACCGCCGCGCTCGACTCCGAGTCCGAGAAGCAGGTGCAGGAAGCGATCGAGCATCTCTGCCGGAACCGCACCACCATCGTGATCGCGCACCGCCTGCACACCATCATGCACGCAGATAGCATCCTGGTGGTCGAGGGCGGCGAGATCGTCGAACAGGGCCGGCACGACGAGCTGCTGCGCCGCTCGGGCCGCTACGCCTCGTTCTTCCGCCTGCAACATCACGACGCCGGCACTCTGGCGCCGATCAGCGCAACCGCATAGAGTTCCCTTTACCCTAAGAGCAGCGAGACCGCTTCATGAACGCCGCCTCCTACGTCATCCCGCTTCCGCCCCAGGCTTCGCTTCCCGTCGTCGGTGAAAGCGGCCGCTATCCGGTGCGCCGCATCTGGTGCGTCGGCCGCAACTATCTCGAGCACATCCGCGAGATGGGCAATGACGAGCGCGCGCCGCCGTTCTTCTTCGCCAAGCACGCCGACATGCTGGTGCCCGATGGCGCCACCATCCCCTATCCGCCGCTAACCAAGGACCTGCATCACGAGGTTGAACTGATCGTCGCGATGAAGAGCGGCGGGCTGAACATTCCCGCCGACAAGGCGCTCGACCATGTCTACGGCTACGCCGTCGGCATCGACCTCACCCGCCGCGACCTCCAGATCGCCTCGCGCAAGAAGGAGCGTCCGTGGGAGATCGGCAAGTCGTTCGACTATTCCGCGCCCTGCTCCGCCGTGCAGCCGGCCGCGAAGATCGGCCATCCCGCCAAGGGCAAGATCTGGCTTACGGTCAACGGCAAGGAGGCGCAGAAGGGCGACCTCACCGAGCTGATCTGGAACGTGCCTGAAATCATCTGGCAGCTCTCGCAGCAGGTGAAGCTCGCCGCCGGCGACATCATCATGACGGGCACGCCGGCCGGCGTGTCGCAGCTCCAGCCCGGCGACAAGCTCGAATGCGGCGTCGACGGCGTCGGCACCCTGAAGGTTGCGATCGGTCAGCCGGAATAGGCTGCACGACATCTCGAAATCGAAAGGCCCCGGACATGTCCGGGGCCTTTCTGTTCGGATCGCATCTACCGGGCCTTCACCGGCCGATTGGCGTGGCTCACCTGCGGCACACCGCGATTGAGCGACATGTGGGAATGCACGCACAGCCAGCCGTCGGCGGTTTTGGAGAACACCATCGTCGCCCGGCCCGGACGCGGAAACGCGCTGCCGTCGGGATGATAGCCCGTGCTCGTCCACGGCGCGATCACGGTCGCCATCGCGCCGTCGGGGGGATGCCAGAACCGAGGTCTGCTCGAGCACGAAACGGAAGTCGGCCGTCTTCGGCCAGACGTTGTCCCATTGCGTTGAGACCCATTGGTCGAGGCCCGGGATGACATCGTTGTGCGTGCCGAAAGCAAGCACCTCGGGATGAAACAGCGGCCTTGCCGAAGCGTAGTCGACCTCACGGACATAGCCCGCGAAGGTTTCCAGCCACTGGCGGAAGAATTGCACTATCTCGGTGTTCGCGGTCGGCAAGGGGACCATTCGCACCTCGGTTTACCGCAACGCCGACATCACGATCAGACCGAGGATCAGCGCCGTCAGCGAGTATTTCAGCGTGTAGTAGACGTTGCGGTTCCACTCCTTGACCTTGCGGCTGGCGAGATGGATCTCGTAAAGCTTGCCGAACACCTTGTTGAGCACGCCGACGCTTTCGCCGTCGACGTTCTGGGTCGCCGATGCCTTGACGATGTGATGGCTGACCCAGCGGTTGATCGCGGTCATGAAGCCGAACTTCATCGGGCGCTCGACGTCGCAGAACAGGATGATGCGATTGACGTCGGTCGCGTTCTCCGCGCTGTGGATGAAGGTCTCGTCGAACATGAAGGCCTCGCCGTCACGCCAGACGCATTCGACGCCGTCGACCAGGATGCGGCACTTGTTCGAGTTCGGCGTGACGAGGCCGAGGTGATAGCGCAGCGAGCCGGCAAAGGGATCGCGGTGCGCGCCCAGCCTGCCGCCGGGCGGCAGCATCGCGAACATCGCGCCGTGCACGCTCGGAATCGAATTGAGCAGCTCCACCGTCTTCGGGCACAGCGTGCGCGCCGACGGCAGGAAGTCGTCGTACCATTTCAGGTAAAACCGCTTCCAGCCGCTCTTGAAGAACGAGTAGAAACCCCAGTCGTTGTTCTTGGCGGCTGCGCGGATGAAGCCTTCGTCGAACAGGCGCACGGCCTCGTCGCGGATGGTCTCCCAATTCTCGCTGAGCGGCTTGAGTTCGGGAAACTGCTCGACCGGGATCACCGGCTTGTTCGGCACTGCCGAGCCCGCATACATCAGCACATTGTAGGGGGCGAGATAGGTCGAGTGATCGCCAAGCTGGCGCGCGAAGCGCAGCCGTTGCTTGCCGCGGAAGTGAACGTAGATCGTCGATGCCGCGAGTACATACAGAATGACGAGTTGCGGCGCAAAAAGCTGTTTCAGCATTTCCCCAGTTCCCGAGTGACCCAGCCGGGGACGTGATCTACTCCGAGCCGGCCCGAGCGGCAAGATATTCGCCGGTAGGTTGCAATCACGCTGGGGAGAGCGGGGGTACGGAACCCTGGGGCTGAAACCGGCCGAAACGAGCCGAATTACGCCCGCGCCAGTGCCTGGAGACCCTTGAAGGTCAGGCGCTTGGGGTCGGTTACGCCGGCGAGATAGAGCCGGCGGATGAACGCGATGACGGCGTCGCGGTCGCAATCGGTCAGCGCGACGACGGCGTCGACCGCGATCTTCTGGGCTTCCATTGGGCTCACCTCGGCCTTGCGAGTAACCCCGGCCGAGACAGGCTAGGACTCATCCGTTAAATCGGCGTTAACCGTCAGGGCAGCATCGCCGATTCAGCCCGGCGGCCGTATACGCAAAACAACGCATTGCCGGGCGCGCAGCGGCTCAGCGCGCATTGATGCTCTTCTTCAGCAGCGCGAACTGCTTCTTCAGCCGAGGCACGGCAAAGTCGGTGAACGCCCGCACCTTGGGCACCGAGAGCCGCCCCTGCGGGCAGATCAAATGCGCGGGCATCTCCGGATCCTGGTCGGCGGCCAGTACGATCTCGAGCTCGCCGCGCGCGACCTGCTCGGCGACCTGGTACGAATACATCCGCGCGACGCCGCGCCCGGCGACCGCGGACGCCACGGCCGCATAGGTGCTGTTGACGACGAGCCGCGGCGTGAATTGAACCGTGCGGGCTGCCGACGAGCCCGCCTGTGGCGCGAAGGTCCAGGAATTGGGCAGATGCGCCATCGCCACGATCTGATGCTTGGCGAGATCGCCGGGCTCGGTGATGCGCGGATGCTGCTTGAGATAGCGGGGAGCAGCCACCACGACACGGCTGATCTCGCCGATCCGCATCGCCACCATCGCCGAATCCGCGAGATGGCCAATGCGAAGCGCGATGTCGACGCCCTCCTCGATCAGGTTGACCGCGCGGTCGAACAGCAGGAGCTTTGCCGACACGGTCGGATAGGCGTCGAGAAACGCATCGAGGATCGGCCGCAGCACCATCTCCCCCGAGACCACCGGCGCCGTGATCGTGAGCAGGCCACGAGGCGCCGCGCGCGGTCCGGCCGCGATGTCGTCGGCCTCCTCCAGCTCGGTGAGCACGCGGCGGCAGATCGCGACATAGCGCTCGCCTTCCTCGCTCAGCTTGATCGACCGCGTCGTCCGGTGCAGCAGCTCGGCGCCGACCCGCTCCTCCAGGAAGGCGATGGCGCGGCTGACCGCCGCCGGCGAGCGGCCGAGCTTGCGCCCGGCGGCGGCGAGGCTGCCCTCGTCCACCGCAAGGACGAACACCTTCATCGCATCCAGACGATCCATACGTTCCCGCCGCACCATCAAATTCCGGTGACAAGCTAGGCGTTCGCCCGTGCCGCGACAACCGTCGCCGCGGCCGATCCGGCATTCGTTCGCGCCGCGTAACAGTGTCTGCCGGACAACGTGTATTCGCAGCCGGGCCGCCGCGGCGTACCTCAGCGCGCAGGCCAGCAGCCGCTGGCACGGGTTCTGAAACCCAACAACAGGAGTCCGTCATGGGTATCGAGCAGAAGGTCGCCATCATCACCGGTGCATCGCAGGGCATCGGCGCCGCCCTGGTCCAGGGTTTTCGCGATCGCAAATATCGCGTCGTTGCAACGGCGCGCTCCATCAAGCCGTCGGGCGACGACGACGTCCTCGCCGTTCCCGGCGACATCGCCGACCGGGCCACCGCCGAGCGCGTGGTTTCGCAAGCCGTCGCCCGCTTCGGCCGCGTCGACACGCTGGTCAACAATGCCGGCATCTTCGTCGCAAAGCCGTTCACGCAGTACACCGCCGAGGACTATGCGGCGGTGATGGGCACCAACGTCGCGGGCTTCTTCAACATCACGCAGCTCGCCATCGCCGAGATGGAGAAGCAGGGTTCTGGCCATATCGTGCAGATCACGACGACCCTGGTCGATCACGCCAATTCGAACGTGCCCTCGGTGCTGGCTTCGCTGAGCAAGGGCGGCCTCAACGCCGCGACCAAGTCGCTCGCGATCGAATACGCAAAGCGCGGCATCCGCGTGAACGCAGTGGCGCCCGGCGTCATCAGGTCGCCTATGCATCCGGTTTCGACGCATGCCGAGCTCAGCGCGCTGCATCCGGTCGGCCACATGGACGAGATGTCCGACATCGTCGATGCCGTGCTCTATCTCGAGGGTGCGTCCTTCGTCACCGGTGAGATCCTGCATGTCGACGGCGGCCAGAGCGCCGGCCACTGAGCGCGAGAGGAGAGACACCATGCCCATCGTCACCATTCAAGTGACCCGCGAGGGAACGACGCCGGGCGCGGCGTCACTCACGGCGGAAGAGAAGGCCGCGCTGATCAAGGGATCGAGCCAGCTCCTGCTCGACGTGCTCGGCAAGCCGCTCGATTCCACCTTCGTCGTGATCGAGGAAGTCGACACCGACAATTGGGGCCGGGGCGGCCTGCCCGTGCCGGAATTCCGGCGTCGCCGCGCCGCCCAGACAGGATGATTCGCGCGCGATCGAGCGCGCAGGAGGATGACATGACCAACGCAGATACGAAGCAGCACGTTGAGACCCGGCCGCATCAGCGGCCGGGATCGGAATCACGGCAGATTTGGCGATATGCGGTGGCGGGCTTGTCCGCCTCGCTGGTCGGACTTGGCCTCGCCCGCTTCTCCTACACGCCTCTGATCCCGGCGCTGATCGCGGCAAAGTGGTTCAGCGCGTCGGATGTCGTCTATCTCGGCGCGGCGAATCTTGCCGGTTACCTTGCGGGCGCACTCGCGGCCCGGGCCGTCGCCACCCGCGTCGGCGCGGTCGGCGCGTTGCGTGCGATGATGCTGCTCGCAACGCTCTCTTTCTTTGCCAGCTCCGCCCCGGTGTCGTTCTCCTGGTTCTTCGCCTGGCGCTTCCTGTCGGGTCTCACCGGCGGCGTCATCATGGTGCTGGCGGCGTCCGTCATCCTGCCGCACATTTCTGCCGCGAGGCGCGGCATCGTCGGCGGCGTGATCTTCGCGGGTGTCGGCCTTGGCGTCGCCGCGTCGGGCACGCTGGTGCCGCTGCTGCTGCAACAAGGCCTGCAGCAGAGCTGGTATGGTCTTGGCGCCCTCTCCGCCCTGCTCACCCTCGCAAGCTGGTGGAACTGGCCTGCGGAAACGAAGGCTAGTGCTGCGCCTTTGCATCACGCGAAGCACCACCATGCATCGACGGCGGCCCGCGCGCTGCTGGTCCAATACGGCCTCAACGCGGTGGCGCTGGTGCCGCACATGGTGTTCATCGTCGATTTCGTGGCGCGCGGGCTCGGCCAGGGCATTGCCGCGGGATCGCGCTACTGGGTGCTGTATGGTCTCGGCGCGATCGTCGGCCCGCTCGTCACCGGCCATCTTGGCGACCGGTCAGGCTTCGGTCCGGCGCTGCGCGCAGCCTTCCTGATCGAGGCGGCGGCCGTGCTGCTGCCGACCGTCAGTACCGCGCCGGTTTCGCTGATCGTGTCGAGCGTCGTGGTCGGCGGCTTCACGCCCGGCATCGTGCCGCTGGTGCTCGGACGAATCCACGAGCTGGTCCCGCACGCAACCGAGCAGCAGCGCGCGACATGGAGCCATGCCACCACCAGCTTTGCGCTGTTCCAGGCGGCCGCGGCTTACGGCTTCTCCTGGATCTATGCGCAGACCGGGGGCGACTATCTCGTGCTGTTCGGTTTAGGCGGCGGCGCAGCGGTCCTGGCGCTCGCGATTGATCTCGGCCTCGCACTGATCGTCCCGCGCAGATCCTGAGCGCGATGACGGCAGGCGAGCGGTGCTACCCGGCACCGGGCTTTGTCATGATTTGAGCAAGCGATCGCAGCAGCTCGGTTTGCTTCAGGACCAACTCACATTGCTGTCGCGCATGCGTGCTCGACAGCTCAACCAACTCCGCCAGGGTTCTCGCACGGCCCAACTCCCGCGCATACTCCAAGGTCGCGCCCGCATTGACTTTCATCAGTTCGAGCACGACGACGCGACACTCAGCCGCCGTTCCAATTGCCTCGATGAGGTGGCCTTCTCCGGCGGCGATTCCATTGGCCTCCGATGCCACATCGGCCAGCCGTGGCTTGGCGAGGTCCCTGGCATAATCCAGCGCAGCGTGAGCACCAGTCTTCATGCCGTCCAAAGCACGCGCCTGACAATCCTTGGCGATGTCCACGATGAGATCAATGGTGGTAGTGCCCGGAGGTTCAGGTCTTGCAGCGATGACGCCGGCCGCTTCTTGTACCGGAACAGTCATCGGAGCGGGCGCAGCTTGCGCGATCTGCGGCGCATCTTGCAGGACGGCGGAGACCGAGCCCGGCGGCATCGCCAAGCCCTCGTCGACGGCGCGGCTCACTTCGGCCGCCAGCTCCACCAGCGAGCGACGCCCGGCGCGTGCAACGTCAGCAGGCTGTCTTGAGCGCGGCTTGCCCATGATCATTCGACTCCACGATAAGGCGCTCCGAGATCCAACCCCACAGGGCCGCAATTTCCTCCGAGGCTTTTCCCTCCGGCGCGTACTCGGTTACGCCCAGCCCTGCCCCGAGCGCATCCTGGTGGTCGTTGCGCTGCCCAATGAAGGGGAGCGCAAGCAAGCCGAGCGAGTTGAGCGACGTGGCAGCTTCGCTCAACCGGCCTCCCCGTGTGGGCGCCTGATTGAGGATGAAGGCAAACCGGCGATCGAGCCTGCGGGTAGCGATCAGCGTTGGTATTGCGGCTTCGATATCGGCCGGGCTCGGACGAGCCGGGATGAGACAAAGATCGGCACTGGCAATGGCGCGCGTCGCCAAGGCATTGTTCGTGGCAGCTGTGTCGATGATTGCGAGCCAAACCCCTTCGGCCTTGAGGCGGGATATCACCGGCTCGATTTCGGTGGGATCGGTAACGCAATCGACGCGAGGATAGGGCTTCTCACGGCGCCCTTTCCATCTCGAGATCGTACCTTGCGCATCCGCCTCAATGAGAGCGACGCGCTCGCCGCGCTGCATCGCTGCCACCGCCAGCCCAACGGACAGCGTACTCTTGCCGCTTCCGCCTTTCTGCGTGACCAGAGCAAGGATGTACATGTTCCGCGTTCTCCTCAGGACGGCAACAACGTGGAACTCAGACACCGCCGGAAATAAACTTCTTGCAGCGCAAAAATTCTACCCCAAGTCGCGATTCGTCTCAAGCGATCGCGAGCCTCTCCCGGTGATTTACGTAGCAAGATCAGGAGTATTGCATCACACCGTCGTCGATCCGGCCGAAGCGCAAGGAGACGATGTCGAGGGCATAGTTCTGGTACAGCCGCCACGGCTGCTTCGAGCCCTGCTTCGGCATCTTGGCGACCGAGCGCTGCACGTAACCCGAGGTGAAATCGAGCGACGGCTGCGCGGTGATCGTCGGATCGTCATTGTGCGGCATGCACTGGCGGAAATTGTGCCGGTCCATGTAGTTGATGAGCCGGCAGACATATTCGCAGGTGAGATCGCATTTCAGCGTCCAGGATGCGTTGGTGTAGCCGAAAGCCGACGCCATGTTGGGCACGTCGGCATACATCATGCCCTTGTAAGTCAGCGTATTGGCGAAATCGACAGCGCGGCCGTCGACGCTGATCTCGAGACCGCCGACGACCTGGAGCACCAGCCCCGTCGCGGTGACGATGATATCGGCCGCGAGCTCCCGGCCGTCCTTCAGGCGGATCCCGTCGCGGGTAAAATTGTCGATCTCGCTCGTGACGACGGAAGCCCGCTGCTCGCGGATCGCCTTGAACAGGTCGCCATCCGGCACGAGGCACAGCCGCTGGTCCCAGGGATTGTAGCGCGGCGTGAAATGGGTCGCGACGTCGTAGTCCGGGCCGAGCGCCATCTGCACGCCTTTGAGAATGAGGTCCTTCACCTTCGCGGGCCTGCGCCGGCTGAGCTGGAAGAAGAACATCCCCCACATCACGTTGCGCCAGCGGATCAGATGATAGGCAAGCCGCGCCGGCAGGTTGCGGCGCAATTTGTTGGCGACGGGGTCCTGCGCCGGACGCGACACCACATAGGTCGGCGAGCGCTGGAGCATGGTGACCTGCGCCGCCTTCTTGGCGAGCTCCGGCACCAGCGTCACCGCGGTCGCGCCCGAGCCGATCACGACGACGCGCTTGCCAGCGTAGTCGATGTCCTCGGTCCATTTCTGCGGATGCACGATGCGGCCGGCGAAATCCGCCGCGCCCTTGAACTCCGGCGTATAGCCCGCCTCGTGTTTGTAATAGCCAGAGCACATGAACAGGAAATTGCAGGTGAAGCGCACCAGCTCGGTCGCGCCCTCGCCCGTGATGCGCTCGGCCTCCACGGTCCAGCGCGCGTCCGGCGTCGACCACGCTGCGCGCTTGACGCGATGGCGGAAGCGGATGTGCTTTTCGATGCCGTTCTCGGCCGCGGTTTCGCGCACATAGTTCAGGATCTGCGGCCCGTCGGCGATCGCCTTCGGATCAGTCCAAGGCTTGAACGAATAGCCGAGCGTGAACATGTCGCTGTCCGAACGGATGCCGGGATAGCGGAACAGATCCCAGGTGCCGCCGATGCAGTCGCGTCCCTCCAGGATGACGTAGCTCTTGGTCGGGCATTTGGACTGAAGATGATAGCCCGCGCCGATGCCGGACAGGCCGGCACCGACGATCAACACGTCGACATGTTCTTTGGCTTCGGCCATCGCGTTTCTCCCTCCACACAGGATGGGCGGCGCCGCACCGAATTGCAACCATCAGGTCGCTGCGGCGACCACGCAGGCCGTATCAAAATACTCGTAGAATTCGATCGCCTTGCCGTCCTTGAAGCGCCAGAAATCGAGCTTGGGCGTTTCGGCGAGTTTTCCGGTCCGCTTGTTGATCCAGGCGCAGGAGCCTCGCGCGACGACCGCGTCGCCCTGCGCCACGTATTCATTCATCGTGTAATGCTGCATGCTCCACTCGGACAGCAGCGTGTCGAAATAAGCGCGAAGCTTCACGCTGTCGTGGTATTCCGTGGCAAATGCCAGCGGCTCGACGCCGCGCGGGATCGAGGCAAAGTTGATCTTCGGAGCAACGACGACGTCGAACCAATGGTCGACGCTACCTCCCTTGCTCTCGTTCCACCGGTGATAGGCGTCCTGCAAAATCTTGACGTTAGCGGCCTCGTTGGACATCGCACTTCCTCCACAATGCTTTCGGTGCCAGGCAATATGTGCCGGGCAATGGGCCGCCCGCTGCAAAGGTGGCAGGCTTTTTCTGGCTCTACCTGAGAGCGTATCAGACGGGTGGGCAACAAAAAAGCCCCGGATCGCTCCGGGGCTTTGATGTTTCGATGAGGCTGGCTCAGTAGCGGTAGTGATCGCTCTTGTACGGGCCTTCCTGCTTCACGCCGATATAGTCGGCCTGGTCCTTGCGCAGCTCGGTGAGCTTGACGCCGATCTTGGCGAGGTGCAGGCGCGCTACCTTCTCGTCGAGGGTCTTCGGCAGCACGTAGACTTCCTTCTTGTACTTGCCGTCCTTGTTGTTGGCGAACAGCTCGATCTGCGCCAGCGTCTGGTTGGTGAAGGACGCCGACATCACGAAGGACGGATGACCCATCGCGTTGCCGAGGTTCACGAGGCGCCCCTCCGACAGCATGATGATGCGGTGCTTGTCGGGGAATTCGATCTCGTCGACCTGCGGCTTGATGTTGGTCCACTTCAGGTTACGCAGACCCGCGATCTGGATCTCGTTGTCGAAGTGGCCGATGTTGCAGACGATGGCGCGATCCTTCATCGCGCGCATGTGCTCGATCGTGATGATGTCCTTGTTGCCGGTCGCGGTGACGAAGATGTCGGCGCGGGGCGCGGCGTCTTCCATGGTCACGACCTCGTAGCCTTCCATCGCGGCCTGGAGCGCGCAGATCGGATCGACTTCGGAGACCATCACGCGGCAGCCGGCCTGGCGCAGCGAGGCGGCCGAGCCCTTGCCGACGTCGCCGAAGCCCGCGACCATCGCGACCTTGCCCGACATCATTACGTCGGTGCCGCGGCGAATGCCGTCGACCAGCGATTCACGGCAGCCGTAGAGGTTGTCGAACTTGGACTTGGTGACGCTGTCGTTGACGTTGATCGCCGGCCACAGCAGCGTGCCGGCCTTCTGCATGTCATAGAGACGATGCACGCCCGTGGTGGTCTCTTCGGAAACGCCCTTGATGCTCTTGGCGATCTCGGCGAAGTAGCCCTTCGGCTTTTCCTTGAGCTGCTTCTTCAGAAGCGCGAAGAAGACTTCCTCTTCCTCGGAGCCGGGCTTGTCGAGGAAGGCGGTGTCGCCGTTCTCGGCACGCAGACCGAGATGGACGTACATGGTGGCGTCACCGCCGTCATCGAGGATCATGTTCGGATGACCGCCGCCGTGCCAGTCGAACAGCTTGGCGGTGTAGTCCCAGTATTCGGTCAGCGTCTCTCCCTTGACGGCGAAGACGGGAATGCCGGCGGCCGCGATCGCGGCGGCAGCGTGGTCCTGCGTCGAATAGATGTTGCAGGAGACCCAGCGAATGTCGGCGCCGAGTGCTGCCAGCGTCTCGATCAGCACCCCGGTCTGGATCGTCATGTGCAGCGAGCCGGCGATGCGCGCGCCCTTCAGCGGCTGCTTCGGGCCGAACTCCTCGCGGGTGGCCATCAGGCCGGGCATCTCGGTCTCGGCGAGCGAGAGTTCCTTGCGGCCGAAATCGGCGAGCGAAATGTCCTTGACGATGTAATCGGTGAAGCCGGGCTTCGCGTTCATAGGGGGTTCCTGTTTGTTTGACTCGTCATTCCGGGGCGCTCGCGAAAAGAGCGAACCCGGAATCCGGAGGATCGAGATTCCGGGTTCGCCGCTGTCGCGGCGCCCCGGAATGACGCAAGTGAACTAGAGCGCGCGCTTCAGCTGCTCGACGAGATCGGTCTTCTCCCAGGAGAAGCCGCCCTCGTTGTCGGGCGTGCGGCCGAAATGGCCGTAGGCCGAGGTGCGCGCGTAGATCGGGCGGTTGAGGTCGAGATGGCTGCGGATGCCGCGGGGCGTGAGATCCATCGCCTGCGCCGCCGCCTTCTCGAGCTGTTCCTCCGGCACTTTGCCGGTGCCGTGGGTGTCGATGTAGATCGACAGCGGCCGCGCCACGCCGATGGCATAGGCAAGCTGCAGCGTGCAGCGGTCGGCGAGACCGGCGGCAACGATGTTCTTGGCGACGTAGCGCGCGGCGTAGGCCGCAGAACGGTCGACCTTGGTCGGATCCTTGCCGGAGAACGCACCGCCGCCATGCGGGGCCGCGCCACCATAGGTGTCGACGATGATCTTGCGGCCGGTCAGGCCGGCGTCGCCGTCGGGACCGCCGATGTAGAACTTGCCGGTCGGGTTGATGTGCCAGATGGTCTTCGGCGTGATCCAGTCCTTCGGCAGCGCCTCGCGCACATAGGGCTCGACGATGTCGCGCACCTGGCTGGAGGTGAGGTCCGGCACCAGATGCTGGTGGGAGACCACGATCTCGCGCACGCCAACCGGCTTGCCGTTCTCGTACTGCACGGTGACCTGGCTCTTGGAATCCGGGCCCAGCACCTTCTCGCGGCCGGAGTGGCGCGCTTCGGAGATGAGGCGCAGGATCTTGTGGGCGTAGAAGATCGGCGCCGGCATCAAGTCAGGCGTCTCGTTGGTGGCGTAACCGAACATGATGCCCTGGTCGCCCGCGCCTTCTTCCTTGACCTCACCCGGCTGAAGCGCATCGACGCCCTGGGCGATGTCGGCCGACTGCGGATGCAGCAGAATCTCGATGTCGCAGGTCTTCCAGTGGAAACCTTCCTGCTCGTAGCCGATGTCCTTGATCGCGGCGCGCACGACGCCCTCGATCTGCTCGTTCGTGACGGACTTCGGGCCGCGGGTCTCGCCGGCGATCACGACCTTGTTGGTGGTCGCAAGCGTTTCGCAGGCGGCGCGGATTTGCCACGGGTCGATGCCGGCTTTCGGCCCCTCGCGGTAGAACAGATCGACGATTTCATCGGAGATCCGGTCGCAGACCTTGTCCGGATGGCCCTCGGACACGGACTCGCTGGTGAAGAGATAGGACGCGCGCATCAAGAAACCCCTTGTTCCGCCACTGCACGGCGGTTCGTTTGCGATGTTTACCTTTGGATTATGTCAATCACGCCGGCGCGAGATGACGTAGGATTCGTCAAGAAACCAGAGCCCGTTGTACTTTCTCAGCACGTCCCTGGCGGCATCCAGAGTGCGGCCGTTTTGAGTCATTTCTGCCAACCGGTCGTCCTCGATCTGAGCGACATACACCGCCGCATTCCACGCTGCAAAGGCCGTCGAGGTTCCGATAGTACCCGTCACCTCGTTGGGCAGCGCTTCCATATCATACCTGAAGATCGAGCGGTTGTCCGCGTAGGCATTAAAGTTTAGGTCGCGGCCCAACGATCCGAGCTCGTACTTAACTGCGCGCAATAGCTCATGACGACTGACCGCGAAAGGATTTTCTCCGGGCCAGATTGCCTGGATCATTTCCATGCCCGGATCGTGACCATGGGAGTGAATACCGATCAGGCGCCCCCCCGGCCGCAATGCCCGCGCCAGAGGCGCAATGATCCGCTTTGCCCGGAAATTGACCGAGGACAGCGCACGGTATGGCTGGGATGCAATAACGAGGTCGAAATTGGCCTCGGTCTGGCCCGGCCGCGGAATGGTCGAATCCAGCAGGAACCGGTGATCCTCGCGATAGAGCACCAGGACGACCGGCCGCGCGTAGAGCGGCATGGCCGTGCGCGGGCTGATCGCGGCGCGCCAGTTCTGCTCCAGGAACGGCCGCAGCTCTGCGATCTGCTGCTCGAACTCGCCCGACGAGGCGCCACGTAGCGGAACCTCGTGCCAGACGGTGGCGGCCGCCGCTGCGGGCGATGCCGGCGTGAGCCAGGGCGCCTCCGAATAGAACATGTTGGTGAAGACGAACACCGACGCAGGATGCTCGAAAATGCGATCCGGCACCTTCTCCAGCGTCAGGCGCAGGTCCTCGAGACTGAGCTCCTTGCCGGCGACATAGAACGGCATGTGCGGAAAGCGCTGGTGCGTCGCGCGCAGCACCCGCGCCAGCACCGTGCCGTCGCCGACGCCGGCGTCGAACAGGCGCAGCGCCGGCGGGCGCGGATGGATGGCGGCCAGTTCCAGCGCAACCCGGTCCGCGATCACCCGCTTTTCGCTACAGGTGTGGACGAACAGCAGATATTTCTGCCGGTTCTCGAAGAAACGGAAATTACCACGCGGATCGCGCTTTTCCGGAGGCACCTGAAGGCCTCGTGGCGGCGGCACGCCGCCGGCCATCGACGCCGCCATATAGGCCTGGATCCGCTCCAGCGTGTCGATGGTGATGCGCTTTCCCTCGCGCAGGCGATGCACCAGCTTCCCATCGTTCACCGCGCGCCGGCCAAACGTCGATTCCGCCATATCCGCCTTGCGGCAGAACTCGGTGATCTGGCTCAGGATTTCGTCGTTTTTCATGAGTGGGAAGGTGGTGGGCAGCGATGTTGGGTCCCACCTCTTAGCAAAGTCTGCCCACCGGGGGAATACCCTCGCTTGCTTTACCCCAGGTCCAACGACGGGAGCGTGAACCCCGGCGTACCGCCGGGCAACAAACAAGCACTTCTCCTCTTACGGGACGACCGCCATGCGCCGCCTGCTCGTCGCGCTCTGCCTGCTCACCGTCGTGCTGGGGTCAACGTCGGCCCAGGCGCAGGCGCGCAACCAGCTCGGGCCGCTCTGCACCACCGAGACCACCCCGGCGGACAAGATGGTCGACGCCTGCACCAAGATCATCGCGCTGAAGGTGTTCAAGGGCGAACAGCTAGCGACCGTCTATTTCTGGCGCGCGGTGGGCTGGAACAAGAAGGGCGACTACGCCAAGGTCATCACTGATGCCACGGAGGCAATCCGGCTGCAGCCGAGCCAGGCGGTCTATAACCTCAGGGGCTCGGCCTATTACGACAAGGGCGACTACGACATCGCGATCGCCGATTTCGACGATGCGCTGAAGCTCGGACCTCCCAGCGGCATCATCTTCCACAATCGCGGCAACGCCTGGCGGGGCAAGCACGACTACACCAAGGCGATCGCCGACTACGACATGTCGATCAAAGCCGATCCGAAATCGGCGTTCTCGTTCCAGAACCGCGGCATCTCGAAAGAAGCACTCGGCGATCTCGACGGCGCGCTCGCCGACATCAACCAAGCGATCCGGCTCGACCCGACGCTGCCGCAGCCGCTGATCAACCGTACCTCGATCTGGCGCGCCAAGGCCGATCTCGATCGCGCCATCGCCGATGGCAGCGAGGCGATCCGGCTCGCCAAGGAAAAGCCGCCGGCCAACATCATGACGCCGCCGAACAGCGTGCTGATCTCGGGCTATACCCATCGCGCGCTGGCCTATGAAGCGAAAGGCGACTACGCACGCGCACGCGACGACTACAAGGCGACGCTGGCGATCGTGGCGTCGGACGCCGGCAGTAAGGCCAACCAGGCGACCGCAAAAGTGCGGCTGTCGCTGGTGAGCGATGCAGCTGTGCCGATCCCGCGCGATGCGCCCTCGCCCACGACGCAGCCGACAGCGGCCCCTGCCCCGCAGCAGACCGGCGCGGCATCCGCGCCCTCGCCTGCTCCGGCCGTGCGCGGCACGCGCATGGCGCTGATTATCGGCAACGGCGCCTATGCGCATGTGAAGGCGCTGCCCAATCCACCCAACGACGCCCGCGCCGTCGCCAAGAGCCTGCGCGACATCGGCTTCACCGTGTCGGAGGGCGTCGACCTCGACCGCGCCGCGATGCAGAAGATGACGCGCGACTTCCTGCGCGATGCGGCCCGGGCGCAAGTCGCCGTGGTCTACTATGCCGGCCATGGCGTGCAGGTGGACGGCCGCAACTATCTCATTCCCGTCGACGTCGAACTCAAGCCGGGCACGGCCATGACAGAGGCGATGATCGACATGGACACGATCATGGCCGGCCTCGACGATCAGGTTCGCACCAACATTTTGATTTTCGATGCCTGCCGCAACAACCCGATGGCACAACAGGTGGCTTCAGCCTCTGCCAATCGCGGCATCGAGGGCGCCTCGGGCCTCGCAGCTCCGACGAGCCTCGGCGCCGGGGCGACACTCGGCGCCGGCACGCTGATCGCTTTCGCCACCGCACCGGGCCAGGTCGCGCTCGACGGCGACGGCGCCAACTCGCCGTTCTCCGCCGCGCTATCCCGTCACATCGGCACGCCCGGGCTGGAGGTGCAGCAGATGCTCACGCGGGTGCGGGCGGAAGTGGTCTCGACTACGAAGAACAAGCAGGTGCCGTGGTCGAATTCGTCGCTGCTGGGTGAGGTCTACCTGGCGGAGAAGTGACGATGCGCTTGCGCATCGTCATCCCGGGGTGGTGCGCAAGCACCAGACCCGGGATCTCGAAATCCTCAGGTGCGCAAGCGCGCACCATCGTTCGCGCTACGCACGCCCCGGGATGACGCTGTGCCTCAGTTGCCCCACACTTCCTTCGCGATCTCCACCGCAAGGCTCAGCTTGGCCCACTGCTCTTCCTCGGAGAGGATGTTGCCCTCCTCGGTCGAGGCGAAGCCGCATTGCGGGGACAGTGCGAGCTGCTCCAGCGGCGCGAACTTGGCGGCTTCTTCCAGACGGCGCTTGATGTCGTCCTTCTTCTCGAGCTCACCGAACTTCGAGGTGATGACGCCGACCACGACGACCTTGTTGCCCTTGGGCAGGAAGCGCAGCGGCTCGAAACCGCCGGCGCGGTCGCTGTCGTACTCCAGGAAGTAGCCGTCGTAATTGGTGCCGGCGAGCATGGTCTCGGCCACCGGCTCGTAGCCGCCCGAGGAGATCCAGGTCGAGCGGAAATTGCCGCGGCAGACATGTGTCGTCACCACCATGTCGGCGGGCTTCTCGGCCAGCGCGTAGTTGATGATGCGCGCATAGATCTGCTGGAGACCATCCGGATTGTCGCCGCGCTCGCGCGCCTTCTGCAATTCGTCCGGCGAGCAGAGATAGGCCCACACGGTGTCGTCGAACTGGAGATAGCGGCAGCCGGCGTCATAGAACGCCTTCACGGCCTTCCGATAGGTCTTGCCGAGGTCCTCGTAGAAGGCATCGAGATCGGGATAGACGTCCTTGGAGATCGACTTGCGGCCACCGCGGAAGTGCAGCACCGCCGGCGAGGGGATCGTCATCTTGGCGGTGACGTGGGCCTGGTCGGCGCACTTCTTCAGGAAGCGGAAATGGTCCAGCATCGGGTGGTCGTCGGGGAAGTCGAGCTTGCTGATCACGCGGACCGCATCGTGACGGGTCTGCACGCCGGCGAACTGGATGCCGGTGTCGGGGTGAAACAGCTCGCAGCCGGTGAGCTTGGCCAAGAAGTCGAAATGCCACCAGGAGCGGCGGAATTCGCCGTCGGTCGCAAGCTTCAGCCCGACCGAGGCCTGCTTGTGCACGACCTTCTCGATCTCCATGTCCTCGATCTTGCGCAGATCGTCGGCCGAGATCTCTCCCTTCTCAAGCCTGGCGCGGGCTTCCTTGATCTTGGCGGGGCGCAGGAGGCTGCCGACCTCGTCGGCGCGGAAGGGGGCTTTGGTTCGCTGCATTCTTGAACTCCCGAGGATTTTTTAGTGGGCCGCCGCCCCTGCGACTCCGAGGTGGCGCTCCAGGACCGAGGGGTCGGCCTTCAGCGCAGCGCTCGGGGCGTCGTGGACGATCGTTCCGCGTTCCAACATCACAACACGGTCGGCGAGCCCCAGAATCTTTTGCGCATTCTGCTCGACGATGATCGAGCAGATGCCGCCGGCGCGGGTGATGGTGCCGATCGCCTTCAACAGCTCCTCGACGATGATGGGGGCAAGGCCCTCGGTCGGCTCGTCCAGCAGCAGGACCTTCGGGTTGAGGGTCAGCGCGCGGCCGATCGCCAGCATCTGCTGCTCGCCGCCGGAGAGCTGGTTGCCAAAATTGCCCCGCCGCTCCTTCAGCCGCGGAAACATCTCGTAGACCTTCTCGACCGTCCAGGGACCGGGCCGGGCCACCGCGGTCATGTTCTCCTCGACCGTGAGCGAGCGGAAGATGTTGCGCTCCTGCGGCACCCAGCCGATGCCAGCGCGCGCCCGCTGGTCGGGTCGGAGAATGGTGACATCCGTGCCGGCGAGCGCGACGGTGCCGGCGAAGCGGCGGGTGACGCCGACGATGGAGTTGATCAGCGTGGTCTTGCCGGTGCCGTTGCGTCCGAGCAGCGCCAGCACCTGCCCTTCGGCGAGGCGCAGGGACATCTTCGGCAGCACCACCGCCTCGCCGTAGCCCGCGCGCAAGGCTTCGATCTCGAGCAGGTCAGACATTGACCGCCTCCTCGCCGAGATAGACCGCCTTGACCTGCGGGTCGCGCGCGACCTGCTCGGGCGGGCCTTCTGTGAGCAGCGCGCCGGAGACCAGAACCGAAATCCGGTCGGCGAAGGAGAACACCAGATCCATATCGTGCTCGATCAGCAGCACCGTGACGTCGCGCGGCAGGCTGCCTACGACGGCGAGAATATCGTGGCGTTCACTCTCGGGCACGCCTGCGGCGGGCTCGTCGAGCAGCAGCACGCGCGGCTTGGCCGCGATCGCGACCGCGATCTCGAGCAGGCGCTGCTTGCCGTAGGGCAACGTCACGGTCTGTTCGTTCATGACGTCGAGCAGATGGAAACGCGCGAGCAGATCGGCGATCTCGCCGTTGACGTCGCTGCGCGTGCCCATCCGCCGCCACCAGTCGCCGCCATGGCCGAGGCGCTCGGAGACGGCAAGGCCGATGGTCTCGAGCGGGGTCAGGTCGGGATAGAGCTGGTTGATCTGGAAGGTGCGCGACAGGCCGCGCAGCACGCGCTTGTGCACCGGCACGTCCGTGATGTCCTGGCCTTCCAGCAGGATGCGCCCGGAGTTCGGCTTCAGCACGCCGGTGAGCTGGTTGATGACAGTGGTCTTGCCGGCGCCGTTCGGGCCGATCAGCGCGTGGCGGGCGCCCTGCTCGATTCTGAGCGAGAGATCGCGGGTGACGCGCAGGCCGCCGAACTGCTTTTCGAGGTTCTGGGTTTCGAGCGCGATGGTCATGCGTCGCTCTCCGGCACGGCGACGACCGCCTTGCGACCGGCAACCTGCTTGATGATCAGGTTCGGCACATACAGCACCCAGCGATGCAGGCGCTGGCGGCCGACCAGCACGATCACGACCAGCACGAGGCCGATCCAGAATTGCCAGTATTGCGGGGTGATGGTGGAGAACAATTCCTGGAGCATACGGAACACCACCGCGCCGACCAGCCCGCCATAGAGATAGCCGGTGCCGCCGATGACGAGCACCAGCATCAGGTCGGCGGAGCGCTCGAAGGCGAACACGTCGAGCGAGGCGATCGCGGTGGTCTGGGTGAACAGCGCGCCTGCGATGCCGGCATAGAACGCCGCCAGCGTATAGATCGCGATCAGGCGGCGGTTGACGGGGATGCCGATCGCCGCGGCCCGCAGCGGATTGTTCTTGATCGCACGCAGCGACAGGCCGAACGGCGAATGCACGACGCGGCGGGCGAACAGGAACAACACGAACAGCACGGCCAATGAATAGAAGAAGCCGGCCTTGCCGAACATGTCGAACGGAATCTCGCCAAAGATCGGCTGCATCTCGATGCCCTGCAGGCCGTCGGTCCCGCCGGTGATGTTGGAGAAGCGCTCGGCGAGCGCCTCCAGCAGCAGCGCGATGCCGAGCGTCACCATCAGCCGGGTGAGATCGACGCCGCGGATCACGAGGAAGCTGGTGGCGAAGCCCAGCACCATCGCGGCAAGGCCGGCCACGATCAGCGCGAGCACGGGCTCGTTGATGATCCCGTGAAGAGCAAGCAGCCCCGCCGCATAGGCGCCGACGCCGAAGAAGGCGGCGTGGCCGAGCGAGACGATGCCGGCATAGCCGAGGATGAGATCGAGCGACATCGCAAACAGCGCCAGCCGCAGGATGTCGGTCATGATCAGATAGCGCGTGGGAAATGCAAAGCCGCAGGCCAGCACGATCAGCCAGAAGGCGACTTCGCCATAGTGCCAGCGCGCATGGCGCTGGGCGTGATAACCGACGTCGGAGGAAGCGCTCATCGGCGAACTCAACGCGCGGCCGTGCGGCCGAACAGGCCGTTCGGGCGCCAGATCAGGATCACGATCATCATGGTGTAGATCACGAAGGGGCCCATCTTCGGCACGTAGTACTTGCCGGCGACGTCGCCGATGCCGAGCAGGAGCGAGGCCAGGAACGGGCCGGTGATCGAGGACGAGCCGCCGACGGTGACCACGATCAGGAAGTAGATCATGAACTTCAGCGGGAAATACGGGTCGAGGCCGAGGATCTCGGCGCTGAGCGCGCCACCGAGGCCGGCGAGCCCGCAACCGAATGCAAACGTGAAAGCGAACACCTGCGGCACGTTGATGCCGAGGCCGCTGGCGGCGCGCGGATCGTCAACGGCGGCGCGCAGCCGGCTGCCGAAACGGGTCTTGGCCAGCACCATCTGGAGCGCGATGGTGAGCAGGCCGCAGATCACGATGATCATCAGCCGGTAGCGGCCGATGCCGACGCCGAACAGGTCGAACTGGCCCTGGAGCGCGGCCGGCAGGTTGATGAAGACCCGCGACGAGCCCTGGATGTAGTCGACCGCCGCGACCGACATGAAGGTCAGGCCGATGGTGAACAGCACCTGGTCGAGATGGCTGCGCGTATAGAGATGGCGGTAGAGCGTACGCTCGAGCACGATGCCGATCGCCGCCGACGAGACGAAAGCGAGCGGCAGCGCGGCGAAGAACGGCCAGCCCATCCGGTTGACCAGCACCATGCAGACATAGCCGCCGGTCATGGCGAAGGCGCCGTGAGCGAGGTTGACGAAGTTCATCAGGCCGAGCGTGACCGCGAGCCCGCAAGCGAGCACGAACAGCAGCATGCCGTAGGCAACGCCATCGAACAGGTTGGTGAGGATAGAGGTCATCGTCTCAGCTTGGGTTATCGGTCATGGCCGGGCAAAAGCACGAAGTGCGTCCGTCTTCAAACAAATGTCCCGGCCATCCACGTTCTTGTTTCGGCTCTCGCGTGGATGCACCGGTCAAGCCCGGGCATGACGAGAGCGGGGCGCGAGATCCCGGGCTCGCGCCAATGCGCCCCCCGGGATGACGCGCTTTCGCGCGTCACTTCTTGGTCTTGCCGAGGTCCTTGACGGCTTCGAAGGTCGCGAACTCGACATTGTAGAGCTCGCCGTCGACCTTCTCGACCTTGCGGATGTAGATGTTCTGCACAATGTCGCGCGTCTCGGGGTCGATCGAGATCGGGCCGCGCGGGCTTTCCCACTTCTGGCCCTTCATCGCCTCGACCAGCTTGGTGCCGTCGGTGTCGCCACCGGTCTTCTTCAGCGCCTCGTAGATGAGGTGGATGCCGTCATAGCCGCTCACCGCCATGAAGCCCGGACGAGTGCCGAAGGACTTCTTGTAGGCCGCGACAAAATCCTTGTTCATCGCGGACGGATGCGCCGCCGAATAAAGGTGCGCGGTGACCGTGCCGAGCACGGCATCGCCCATGTTGTTGAGGAGGTCGTCGTCGGTGACGTCGCCCGGTCCGATCACCTTGATGCCGGCCTTGTCGAGGCCACGCTCGGCATACTGCTTCATGAAGTTGCCGCCCTGACCGGCCGGCACGAACACGAAGATCGCGTCAGGCTTGGCGTCCTTCATGCGCTGAAGGAACGGCGCGAAATCGGGATTCGCGAGCGGCGTCTTGACCTCTTCGACCACCTCACCGCCGCCGGCGGTGAAATTCTGCTTGAAGAAGTTCAGCGCGTCGTTGCCCGGCGCGTAGTCCGAGGTCAGCGTCGCCACCTTCTTGATGCCGTTCTTCACCGCCCAGTCGGCGATGATGGTCGAGGACTGCGCCAGGGTGAAGCTGGTGCGCACGATGTAGGGCGAGCGCTCGGTGATGATGGAGGTGCCGGCCGCCATCACGACTTCCGGAATCTTGGCCTGCGTTGCCAGCGGCGCGGCGGCGAGGGCTGCCGGCGTCACGCCGAAGCCGGCGATGAAATTGACCTTGTCGTTGACGATCAGCTCTTGCGCAGCGGTCTTGGTCTTGTCGGGAATCGCGGCGTCGTCCTTGAGGATGATCTCGATCTTCTTGCCGGCGACGGTGTCGCCCTTCTGCTGCATGTAGAGCTTGATCGCGTTCTCGATCTGCTTGCCGGTCGAGGCCTGGCAGCCGGTCATCGGCAGGATCAGGCCGACCTTGACAGTGTCCTCGGCCCTGGCCGGCGCGACGGTTACCAGGCCTGCAACGGCGGCCACCGCGGCTGCCCAAGAAAGTTGTTTGCGTTCGAACATCAGAGTGTCCCTCCCCTTGATTCCCGACCTCTTGTGCGGCGAACCGAGTGCCCGGTCCTTGCCTCACTCTAGCTCATGCGCGAGCCTTATCGCGCGCCACATGGCGTCCTTGGCGCCCCCCTTGTCAATCGGACGTTTGGCGACCATTCGGCGCAAGCCGAGCGTCCCGATTTCCGACGGCGGCGAGTGATGTCGCGGTTACGTCGAGGTGACCCGAACGCCCCGACCTTGGCCGCTTTTATTTGTACGATTGTACAAATAAAATGGACCTGTCAACGAAAAAGCCCCCTCGCCGGGCCAAGCCACGTTGTCGCGAGGCCGGCGCCGCAGTCTAGAAACGCGACGGGCCGCGTGGATGGAAGATTTCGTCTTTCTTTTGCAGAATTGGTACATCCGGGGCCTCGCGCCGGCTCCAACCCGGTAACTTATTACCTACCTCGAATAAGTCTATTTTACCTTGTTGAAGGCTACTCTCGCGGCGCCAGCCTGACCCGGCGTCCAACCAGACCGAACCAGCGCGCCCCCACAATGCCCAAGCCTTTCCGCTCCCTCCTGCCCCTCCTCGCGCTTGCCGTGGGGCTGTCCGGCTGCGGCACGGTCAATGAGAAGCTGTCGGCCGGCGTCGGCGATTACGTCCCGCAATGGGCCGGAGGCCTGCCGGCCGACGCCCCGCCGCGGGCAGGCACGCCGCAATACGACGCCTACATGAAGGAGCGCGAGCGCAAGCGGCTGCTGCCGGCGGCCGATCGCGAGAAGGAAGAGCAGGCGCAGAAGGGCGCGACGGGCACTCCGTCGAGCGGCGCGGTGCGCTAGGTCGGTGCGCTCCCTCGCCCCGCTTGCGGGGAGAGGGTTGGGGTGAGGGGGAGTCTCCACGGGGACGGTGACAGTTGGAGTCGCGGAGAGTCCCCCTCACCCGGGTTGCATCTTCGATGCAATCCGACCTCTCCCCGCAAGCGGGGAGAGGTGAAGACACATCAATCCATAAACACCACGGTCTTGCGGCCGTTGGGGATGACGCGGTCGTCGAGATGGTAGCGGATCGCGCGCGCCAGCACGCGGCGCTCGATGTCGCGGCCCTTGCGGACGAGATCTTCGGGCGTGTCGCGGTGGCTGATGCGCTCGACGTCCTGGTCGATGATCGGGCCCTCGTCGAGATCGCGCGTGACGTAATGCGCGGTGGCGCCGATCAGCTTCACGCCGCGCTCATGGGCCTGGTGATAGGGTTTTGCGCCCTTGAAGCCGGGCAGGAACGAGTGGTGGATGTTGATGCAGCGCCCCGACAGTTTGGCCGACAGATCGTCCGACAGGATCTGCATGTAGCGCGCGAGCACGACGAGATCAGTTCCGGTCTTGGCGACGAGATCGAGGATCTGCGCCTCCTGCTCGCGCTTGCTCTCCTTGGTCACAGGCAGATGGTGGAACGGGATGCCGCCGAAATCGAGCCCGGCATAGACCTCGCGCGGATGGTTGGAGACGATCGCGGTCGGGACCATCGCCAATTCGCCGGTGCGCCAGCGATAGAGGATGTCGACCAGGCAATGGTCGGACTTCGACACCAGCAGCATCACCTTGCGATGCGCGGCGCGGTCGCGCATCTGCCACTCCATGCCGAAGCGCTCCGCGATCGCGGCAAAGCCGGTCTGGAGCGCGGTGAGTTCCACGGCGAGATCGGCCGCGGTGAACACCACCCGCATGAAGAACTTCTTGGTCTCGACGTCGTCGAACTGCTGGGCGTCGAGAATGTTCTGTCCGTTGTGGGCCAGGAAGGTCGACACCGCCGAGACGATGCCGGGGCGATCCGGACAGGACAGGGTCAGGACATATTGATGATCGGGCATGGCTCTTGATGAAGGTTTGGGCAAATGATGCGGAACAACTCGCGATTTGCGCCCTGCTCTATCACCGACCCCGCCCTTGCGCCAATCCCAAGACTTGCTTCTACATAAAGTGCAGAGTCAGGATGAACGGACCATTGCGATTTGTACCGGAGCACGCCCATGGCCGACCGCTTGAACGGCTACCGCATCCTGATCCTGGAAACGCGCGAGGAGGCGCAGTTCTCAAAGCTCCTCGCCGAGCAAGGCGCCGATGTCGTGCAGTGCCCGATGTTCACCATCCACGATGCGCCGGACCCGGCCCCGGTCGAGGCCTGGATCCGCCGCGCCATCGACAGGCCGTTTGACGATCTCGTGCTGATGACCGGCGAAGGCCTGCGGCGGATCATGAAGCTCGCGCGGACCCGTGGTCTCGACCAGGCTCTGGTCGCGGCCCTCGCCAAATCGCGAAAATTCACCCGCGGGCCGAAGCCCGGCAAGGCGCTGCGCGAGATCTCGCTCGAGGCGCAGCAGACCACGGAGAAGCCGACCACCGAGGGCGTGATCGAGATGCTGGGCAAGCTCGACCTGAAGGGGCGGCGCCTCGGCCTCCAGCTTTATCCGGACAAGGACCACAGCCCCCTGACCGGCGCACTCTCGGCGCAAGGCGCCGAGGTCGATACCGTGCTGCCCTATGTCTACGATTCAAAGGCGGCGGATGCCAACATCGTCGCCGCCATCGACGACATGGCGGAGGGACGGATCGATTCCATCGCGCTGACCAATCTCGGCCAGGTCCGCCGCCTGATCGAAGCCGCAAAGGCACATGGCAGCGAAGCGAAGTTGCGCGCAGGGTTGGAGCGGACGCTGATTGCGTCGGTGGGCCCTGCGGTGTCGGGGGAGCTCGCCGCGCATGGCCTGCGCACAGACATCGCACCGGCGGAAGATGCGTATTTCATGCGGCCGCTGATTTCGGCGATGGCCGCAGCGCTCGCCGAGAAACGGCCGAAGGTGGCGGGTTAATCACCAGGCGACGATGCCTAGCTTGCCACCTGCGAGGCGGCCGACATCAACTCCTGGGGGCTCGGAGCCCCGAACATGCGCTGGCCGCCTTCAGGAACCTCGGTAAAGGTCCAGCGCACGATCCCCTCGCGATCGAGCAGGAACTGGCCGAACAGCTGGCCCTGGCCGGTTGCCGCCATGCGCTGATCGGCCTCCATCATCTCGTAGCCGTCCTTGTTGTTGAGGTATTCGGCAGCCGCCAGCCGATTCATCGGCCCCGGCGTTTCGCCGGGCATATCGACCTGCATGCTCATGACGACGTCCATACCCACCTTGCGCGGCCACTCGGTCTCGTGGTCCGTAAACTCGAGATTGGGCAGGCCGAACGCGCGGTGCGAGACCCGCTCGGGGTCGGACGCGGCGAGCAGCTCGGGCAAGGGATGATAGCGGAAGTAGAGCCGCGCGCGTTCGATAGGCGTGTTCACGACCGTGAGACTTTCGACGCCCTTGTCGCGCAGCGCTGCGCCAAGTTGCGCCTGCGCCGCGATATGGCGTCGACAGAACGGGCAGTGCAGCCCTCGAAACAGGCCGATCAATATCGGACTATGCCCGCGAAAATCCTGGAGCGCGATCGTTCCATCGCGTGTGATGGCGTCCAGCACGATGTTCGGTGCGCGATCGCCCGGTTGAAGCGGTCCGTCGACATGAAGTTCTGACATGGTTGAACTCCTTCATATGACCTAGTCGAGAAACGGCAGTACGATCAGCCCGGCGGGATCAAGCCCGTGGCGGGCGCAGACATCATGGGCCAGCGCGAAATATCGGTCGGCCTCGGGCATGTCGCCTCGATCAAGGCTCAGCGTGGCGAGACCATCATAGCATGGAAAAAGCTGCTGCGGTTCGCCGGTTTCGTTCGCCACCTCGATTGCCTCGTTGTAGCAGAGGGCGGCCAGATCGGGGCGGAAATGGCATTGATGGATTTGCCCGAGCACGATCAAGGGCACGGCGAGATGCTCGCGCTGATCGAGCGCGCGGTCGATTTCGATCGCCTTTTCGGCAGCCGGCACCCCTTCTTCGGTACATCTGTCCGTGAAGGTGCAACAAGCAACGGCAAAATTGGCAAGAAGACGCGCCTGGAAGCCGAGATCCCCGATCCGACGCGCGACATCGAGTCCACGCCGGCAGACCTCCACGGCTTTCGCCGGGTCGACAATCGTGTAGAGCACACCGAGATTGGTATAGCCGCGGCAGGCTACGTTGAGGAGGCCGGCAGTTTCGGCGGCTGCAACACTTTGCTCCACCTCGCGCACCGCCTCCTCGTGTCGTCCAAGCCGCGCCAGCGCAACCCCCTTGGTGTTGAGGGCCTCCGCAATGGCACGTGCCGCCTCGAGCCTTCCCTGCTCGTCCGCGTCCGCCGGTACGGACCGTGCATAGCCGAGCGCCTCGTCTGCCCATCTTGCGGCGGCCACGTGATCGCCCGTCCGAAACGCGAGACGGCCGCGCTCCTGCAAGAGATGCGCCCACTCGATGGGCGCGTCGATCCCTCCAAGCAGGTTGGCCGCCTCGGCGTAATGCGTCTCTGCCTTGATCCGCTTGCCGGCGTCCCACAGCAATCGGCCAAGCTTGCGAAGAATTCGCGCTTCGCTGATCCGGTCCTGTAGGGCGCGGTGCCCCTCCAACGCGCTCTGATAGTGCTCCTCGGCCGTGTTCCGGCGGCCAGCCGCGCCACAGAGGTCCGCGATCCGCTCGTATAGAACCAGACGTTCCGGCTCCCGTTCGCCGCCGGCCAACAGCACGGCGAGGGCCTGTTGGTAGAGACGGATGGCATCGTCATTGGCATAGCTGGCGCGTGCGCGATCGCCGGCCGCGCGCAGATAGCGCGCGCCTTTCGGCTTGCTCGCGCTCAGACTGAAGTGATGTCCGAGCAGTATGAGATCTTCGAGGCGCTCGGGCTCATGGCCATACAGCCTCTCGAGCGCCCCACCAATCCGTCCATGAAGCTCGATCCGGCGCTGCAGAAGCAGGTTTTGATAGATCACGTCCTGAAGCATGGTCTGCGTGAAGCGGTAGGTCCGCAGCGAAATCGAATTCGAGCCCGCGATCTCCTCGACGATTTCCGCGTCGCACAGAAGTTCGAGCCCTGCTTCGACCCTTGCCGGCTCGGTTGCCGCCGCACCGAGAGCAGCCGCATCAAAACGCGGGCCGATCACTGCGGCCTCCTGTGCCAGGCGGCGCACCTGATGCGGCAACCGGTCGAGACGCGCCAGCAACAATGCCTGAATGCTTGCCGGAATATCGGCGGCGGCTTCATCCGACGTCATCCGCCACTGCACGCCGTCGCGCTCCAGGGTGCCGGCTTCGATCAGGGCGCGTATGATCTCCTCGAGGAAAAGCGGATTGCCGCCGGCGCGATCGAGGATTCGATTGAACAGACGTCCCGGTGGTTCACGCCAACCGTGACTGAAATAGGCCGCGAGCAGCCTTTGTCCGTCGGCGTCCCCAAGCGGGGGCAGCCGGAGGGTCGCGTGACTGATCCTGCTCGAACCGAACTGGTCCAGTTCCAGCATCGGCCGATGCGTAAACAGCAGCATCAGCCGTGTCCGCTCCAGTCGGTCCATCAGGAAGCGCAACGCTTCAAGCGACACCGCATCGGCCCAATGCAGATCCTCGACGATGATCAGCAGTGGCGACAGTGCCAGGCGGCGTTCGAAGACGGTGCGGATCGCGAAGAATATCTGCCGGCGGAGCTGTTCGGGCTCGACATGCCTGAGCACGGCGTTGGGGTCGCCGAGGCCGAGTACGTGCAGATAGAGGGGCATCAGGCGGTCGGCCTCGTCAGTCGCGAGGCCAAGCTCCGACAGCGCTTCGGCGACCTTCGCCTCCGCCTCGGTGGCGCCCGCCTTCTGCGCGATGCCATAGGCGCTGCGCAGCACGGCGGCGAGTGTGCCGTAGGACTGTTCGCCGAGCGGCGAGCACGCCGCCTGCCGGATCGCCACGCCTGCGAATCGATCCTGATCGCGGATGCGGGCGACGAACTCCCTGACCAGGCGCGTCTTCCCGATGCCGGCCTCACCGACCAGCCGCACCAGTTGAGCCGCGCCGCCGCACGCGAGATCAAGGCTGGCGATCATGCGCGCAAGCTCGGCGTCGCGCCCGATCAACGGCGCATTAAGGCCCAGCGTGTCGAGACCTCGCGCCGCACGGGGCGTGTCGAGCGGCTCCTTCAGACGGTGGACCAGTACGCTGCCCATCTTGCCCTTGAGCGAGACCTCGCCAAGCGAGTCATAGGAGAACGCATGCCGCGTCAGACGGTGGGTCAACGGCCCGACCAGCACCTCGCCCGGAGCCGCCATCGATTGTAGTCGCTGGGCGGTATTCACCGTGTCGCCGGTCACCGAATAGGATTTGGCAACGCCCGCACCGAGCCCGCCCGCGACGACGTGCCCGGTGTTGATGCCGACATGGAGCAGCAGCGGTGAACCTGCATACGCCTTCGCGCGTTCGCTGAGGCGCGCCGTCCGGTCGATCATGTCGAGAGCAGCGCGCACCGCCCGCTCTGGGTCGTCCTCGTGCGCCGCCGGCGCACCAAACAGAGCAAGCAGCGCATCGCCGATGAATTTGTCCACGAAACCGCCGAAGCTTTGCACCGCGGCCGTCAACTCCTCGAACAACCCGTTTTGAAGCGTCTGCATGACCTCGGGGTCGAGCCGCTCGCTCATCGCAGTGAAGCCGCTGAGGTCGGCAAACAGCACGGTGATGGTGCGGCGGTTCGCCTCGCTGTCGATCTTGTCCAGCTGAGGTCGAAATGCGGCTTGAGCCTCCTCCGCCGGCGCGAGCGGCGGAGAGGAGGACCGGATCGGGAGCGTCGTCGGGCTCGTCCGCGCCGATGCCTGCCCGCCTGTGGGGGTCTCAGAGACGAAGGCGCCGCATTTCGGGCAATAGGCGAAATCCGGCGCGCATGGAAAGCCGCAGCCAGGGCACGCGTTCGGTTGCTTCGTGCCGCACTTCGGGCAGAAGGCAAAGCCGCTCTGGACCTCCAAACCACAGCAAGAGCAGTTCATGGGTCAAGACCTCGCGGAAGCCGCGATGGCGCCATCTCCTGGACCTGCCGGACGGGCCCAGGAACCGGGCAAGCATGGGCTCGTCGCACGGGAAGAGCAAGCGGTGGTCGGTTAACGGCCGCGCGCGCGGCCTCACCCCTCCCCGCAACCGGACCGTCTTTCGGTGCTGAGGATAGACACCCCCGGCGATCGTCGCCCGCACTTATCTCGGCCTCTCCGACGAGCTTTCGCGCAAGCCACACCGCCTCGCCATAGCGGTCTCCTTCGCGAGCGACGTAGCGCTGCATCAAGGCGAGCATGTCCTGCGGACCCGCCTGGGAAGGCGACACGACGACGCTCACGAGAAACAGCGCCCCCAGAAGCCGCGCGGCAAACCTTGTGGCGTTCGAGCGGGTTGGTATGCGGCAGCGCTGATTGACACGAGCAGTGTCAGCGCTACGTTGCCGGATTAGAAAGAACAAGAATAAGGGCAGGGAATCGCCGTGAAACCCGTCATTGCATCTTGAGCACATCCGCGCTCGCGCCATTCCGCATCCGCAACTATCGCTTCCAGTGGCCGTCCGACCTGCTCACCTCCTGGGCCTTCGAGATCGAAACGCTGGTGCTCGGCTGGTACATCCTGGTCGAGACCGGATCGGTGCTGCTGCTGACCATTCTCGCCTCGCTGCAATATGTGGGAACGCTGGTCGCACCGGTGCTCGGGATGATCGGCGACCGCATGGGTCATCGCGATCTCCTTGTCGTGCTGCGCCTCACCTATACGGCGCTCGCCTCGACCATCATGGTGCTGGCACTGACCGGCCGTCTGGCGCCACTCAACGTCATGATCATCGTTGCAATCATGGGCTTGATCCGCTCCTCCGATCTCGGCATTCGCAGCGCGCTGCTCGCCGACATCATGCCGGCCAAGCAGCTGGTGGGCGCGATCGGCCTGTCACGGACGACCCAGGACAGCGCCCGCATTGCCGGAGCGCTGACAGGCGCCGGCCTCTTCGCCGTGCTCGGCATTGGGTTGGTGTATGCGGCAGTCGCCAGCCTCTACCTCGTGGCCGCGATTCTCATGTCCTGCCTGACCCGACCGGAAAGGACCGTTGCCACGATGGACCTGCCGGCGAACAGCCGCGCCGTTTCAAAACTGCTCGACGAGCTGAAGGAAGGGATTGTCTACGCCTGGAATGGCCCCGGAATGGGCGCCGCGCTGTGTGTCGCCTTCCTCGCCAATCTCACCGCATTTCCCTTCACGGGCGGATTGCTGCCCTACATCGCGCGCGAAATCTTTCACACCGACCAGACCGGGCTCGGCTATCTCTCGGCCAGCTTCGCCGTCGGCTCGCTGATCGGCTCCATCACGCTCAGCCTGGTCGGCGGCCTGCGCATTGCCCGGCTTCTGATCGGCGCGACGCTGGCCTGGTACGCCATGCTGCTGGTGTTCGTCGAAATCAGGACCATGCCGGTGGCCATGGCCTGCCTCGCTCTCGCTGGCATCGCCCAGAGCATGTCGATGATATCGGCCGCCGTGATCCTGATGCGCACGGCGAGCGCGCATCTGCGCGGCCGTGTCATGGGCGTCCGCATGATGGTGATCTACGGCTTGCCGCTCGGATTGCTCGCGGCCGGCAGCCTGATCGACCTCATCGGCTATTCCGCGACGGGCTCGCTCTATGCCGTCTCGGGGTTCATCGCGATGGCGGCGATCGCGGTGCGCTGGCGCGCGGACCTCTGGCCCCTGCACGCCCCCGCCAATGCGCGATGACGGGGCGCCCTAGTCCCCGTACCCGCGCAGCCGCTCGATATCGAGGATGGTGACGCCGCCATATTCGAGTCGCAGCAGGCCCTCCTTCTCCAGCCGGTTCAGCGCGCGATTGGCGTTCTGGCGGGACATGCCGGAGAGCGCCCCGATCTCCTCCTGGGTGATCTCCAGATGCGCGGTCGATTCCGGATAGAGGATCGGGTTGAACAACGAGGCGATGCCGCGCGCGAGGCGCGAGGTCGCATCGAGCGTACGGTTGACCTCGAGCATGCCGATGAACTGGCCGAGCCGCTCGTTGAGCTGGCGGACCAGGAAGCGGTTGAAGCCGACGCTGTTCTCGAACAGCCACATGAAGGCGCTGCGCTCCATCAGCGCGACACGGCTGTTGCGCAGCGCGACCACGTCGTAGCGGCGCGGCTCGTTCTTGAGCACGCTGCCCTCGCCGAACCAGGCCCCCGCAGTCAGCCCGGCAAGGCTCGCCTCCTTGCCGTCGCGCGACACCCCGCCCATCCGGGCAAGGCCAAAGACCATGCCGGCCCAATAGCCGAACGTGTCGCCGCGCATGAACACAGCCTCGCCGATGCCGTAGGACCGCTCCGTGATTCCGGCGCGAGCGACCTCGATCTCCGCTTGCGTGAGCTCGCGCGACCAAGCGGCGATGCGCTTCAGTTGATCCTCTGAAATCATGATCCCGAAGCCAGCCGCACCGTTTCGTCACTCCGCCCTTCTGTTGCACTGCAACACGACCGCATCGACCGCCATCCGACGAAAGATGAAGGCCGTCTCGCCTGAAAAACTTTGTCGCAGAATTGTCAGGCCGGAGACATTTCAAAATAGCGCTTTCCCCTATTGAGGGCCACCTCGGGCGATGCGGCTTTTGATCCCTAACGGGAGCGAGAGCCTCGCGGGTCCGGTCGAGACCAATAGCTGCATGGTCTGGCCGGCACGACCGTACTAGGATCGCCCGACAGGAACCGACGAAGAGCGCCACAGAAAGCGCCATCACCGGGGAGGGACTTGTTTGGTGGCTACCAGTCTTGAAGTGCGCGGCGTGTCTTTGCGGTTCGGCGGCGTCCGTGCGCTGACCGATGTCGGCTTCGCCATCAAGGAGGGCGAGCTGTTCTCGATCATCGGCCCCAACGGGGCCGGCAAGACCTCGATCGTGAACTGTATTTCCGGCCGCTACAAGCCGACCGAGGGCCAGCTGTTCTATCAGGGCCGCGACATCACCGGCCTGACGCCGAACGCCCGCGCCTCGCTCGGCATCGGCCGCACCTTCCAGAACCTGGCCCTGTTCCACCACATGAGCGTGCTCGACAACATCATGGTCGGCCGCCATCACCTGTTGAAGAACAATTTCCTCACGGGCTCGCTCTACTGGCTCACCGGCGCGCGCAAGGAAGAGCTCGCGCATCGCCGCAAGGTCGAGGAGATCATCGACTTCCTCGACCTCCAGTCAGTGCGGAAAGCGCAAGCCGGCACCCTCTCCTACGGCCTGCGCAAGCGCGTCGAGCTCGCCCGCGCCATGGCGCTGGAGCCGCGCCTCATCCTCCTCGACGAGCCGATGGCCGGCATGAACTTCGAGGAGAAAGAGGACATGGCCCGCTACATCGTCGATCTCAACGAGGAATTCGGGATGACGGTGGTGATGATCGAGCACGACATGGGCGTGGTGATGGACATCTCCCACCGCGTCATGGTGCTGGATTTCGGCCGCAAGATCGCCGAGGGCGATCCGGGTGCGGTGCTCGCCGATCCCCACGTCAGGCGCGCCTATCTCGGCGAGGAGGACGAGGTGCTGGTCGATCCGGACGATGCGCCGCCGGCGCAGGAGAGCGCGGCATGATGGATTATGCAGGCCGCGTCGCGCAGGCCGATACCTATCCCAAAATGCTCCGGCTCAACGCCAGGGAGCATGGCCACGAGATTGCGCTGCGCGAAAAGGATCTCGGGCTGTGGCGTGTCTTCACCTGGAACGACTACCAGACGCGCGTGCGCGATTTCGCGCTCGGCCTCGTCGAGCTCGGCCTTGGCCACAACGACGTCATCGGCATCATCGGCGACAACCGGCCGGACTGGGTCGCCGCGGAAATCGCCACCCACGCGATCGGCGGCCTGAGCCTCGGGCTCTACCGCGACGTGCTGGACGAAGAGGCCTCCTATCTCCTCAATTACGGCGAGGCGCAGCTGGTCTTCGCCGAGGATGAGGAGCAGGTCGACAAGTTGCTCACCCTCGCCGACCGCGTGCCGCGGCTGAAGCACATCATCTATTCCGACCCGCGCGGCATGCGGAAATATGACGACCCCAGGCTGCTGTCGGCGGAGAAATTCGCCGAGCTCGGCCGCGCCCGCGCTGCGCGCGAGCCGGGGCTTTACGACAAGCTCGTCGACGCGACCAAGGGCGAGGATGTCGCAATCCTCTGCACCACGTCAGGCACCACCTCGCATCCAAAACTCGCAATGCTCGCCGCCGGCCGCGTGCTCGGCCATTGCGCGACCTATCTCGCCTTCGATCCGAAGGGACCCGACGACGAATACGTCTCGGTGCTGCCGCTGCCGTGGATCATGGAGCAAGTCTATGTGCTCGGCAAAGGCCTCTTGTGCCGGATGAAGATCAACTTCGTCGAAGAGCCCGACACGATGATGAACGATCTGCGCGAGATCGCGCCGACCTTCGTGCTGTTCGCCCCGCGCGTCTGGGAATCCATCGCCGCCGACGTCCGCGCCAAGGTGATGGACGCCACGCCCTTCAAGCAGCGCCTGTTCGATATCGGGATGAAGTCGGGCCTGGCCGCGCTTGCCGACGGCAAGCGCTCGGGTTTTGCCGACGCCATCCTGTTTCGCGCGCTGCGCGACCGGCTCGGCTTCACCCGCCTGCGCTCGGCTGCGACGGGCGGCGCGGCGCTCGGGCCCGATACCTTCAAGTTCTTCCAGGCGATGGGCGTGCCGCTGCGCACGCTCTACGGCCAGACCGAACTGTTGGGGGCCTATACGCTGCATCCCGAGGGCAAGGTCGATCCTGACACGACGGGCGTGCCGATGGCCGACAGCGTCGAGATTCGCATCGACAATGCCGACGTCCACGGCGTCGGCGAGATCGTGGTGCGGCATCCCAACATGTTCCTCGGCTATTACAAGAACTCGGAGGCAAGCGTTGCCGACATCAAGGACGGCTGGATGCTGTCGGGCGATGCCGGCTATTTCAACTCCAACCGGCAGCTCGTCGTCATCGACCGCATCAAGGATCTCGCCGAGACCTCGCGCGGCGAGCGCTTCTCGCCGCAATTCATCGAGAACAAGCTGAAGTTCTCGCCCTATATCGCCGAAGCCGTGGTGCTCGGCGCGGGCCGCGACGCGCTCGCGGCGATGATCTGCATCCGCTACTCCATCATCTCGAAATGGGCGGAGAAGAACCGCCTCTCCTTCACGACCTACAGCGACCTCGCCTCGCGGCCCGAGGTTTACACGCTGCTCCAGAAGGAGGTCGAGACCGTCAACGCCACGCTGCCGCCGGCGCAACGCATCTCGCGCTTCCTGCTGCTCTACAAGGAGCTCGATGCCGATGACGGCGAACTCACCCGCACGCGAAAAGTGCGGCGCAGCGTCATCAACGAGAAATACGCCGGCATCATCGATGCGATCTACCGCGGCGACGCCGACATCCCCGTCGACACCGTGATCCGCTTCCAGGACGGCACCACGCAGAGAGTGCGCACGACGCTGCGGGTGGTGAATCTGGGCGGACCCGGGCACCTGGCGGAGGCTGCGGAGTGAACTCGCTTCCGATACAGGCCGCACCAGCAAATCGATCCCCCCTCGTTGCGCAAGCGGAGAGAGGCGAAGGATAGCATAACATGAACACCGCCTTCCTCATCCAGCTCCTGGTCAACGGCCTCGTGGTCGGCACGCTCTACGGCGTGGTCGCGATGTCGTTCGTGCTGATCTACAAGGCGACGCAGGTCGTCAATTTCGCGCAAGGCGAGCTGCTGCTGGTTGGCGCCTGGGTGTGCTGGGCCTTGCTTGCGAAATACCAGGTGCCGTTCTGGATCGGCATGCCGATGACGCTGGTGTTCATGTTCGTGTTCGGCATCGCCATCCAGGTGCTGATCCTGCGGCCGATGATCGGCGAGCCCATCATTTCGGTCATCATGGTGACGATCGGCCTCTCGACGGTGCTCCAGGCCACGCTGAAATGGATGTTCGGCGTCAACCCGCAGCCCTTCCCGCGCGTGTTCGAGAGCCAGTCCGTCAGCTTGTTCGGGCTTCAGATCCAGACCGTCTATGTCATGAGCCTGGTGGTCTCGGTCGCCATGATGATCGGCATGGCCTGGTTCTTCCGCGCATCCAAATACGGCCTTGCGATGCGCGCCACCGCATTCAACCAGCAGGTCGCGCAGTCGCTCGGCATTTCCGTGAAAAGCGTGTTCGCGATGGCCTGGGCGATCTCGGCAACGGTTTCAGCGGTCGCCGGAGTGGTGGTCGCCGTGGTGAACGGGGTGTCCTCGGGCCTCGCCGCCTACGGCATCAAGGTGTTTCCAGCGGCGATCCTCGGCGGGCTCGATTCCGTCGGCGGCGCCGTGCTCGGCGGCATCATCATCGGCTTGCTCGAGAACGTCGCGCAATATGTCGACAGCGAGTATCTGCACTGGGGCAATCTCTACGAGATCGCGCCGTTCTACGTCCTCATCATCGTGCTGATGATCAAGCCCTACGGCTTGTTCGGCACCCACGACATCGAGCGGATCTGACCCATGGCCGGCCCTGCCCTCATCCCTGCTGGTGATTTCCGCACCTCCTATGCGGCGGACACCACGATCTTCCCGACGGCCACCAGCCGCAATTTTGCGATCGCAGGCGCACTTCTGCTCTGCCTCGTGCCGCAATTCCTCGGCGGCTACTGGCTCAGCATTCTGATCCAGATCGGCATCTTCTCGATCGCGGCGCTCGGGTTGAACATCCTGGTCGGCTTCACCGGCCAGATCTCGATCGGGCATGCCGCCTTCTTCCTGCTCGGCGCCTTCACCTCGGCCTACATCTCCAACAATGCGCCGATCCCGGTGTTTTTCGCGATCCCGCTCGCAGGCGTCGTCACCGCGCTGGTCGGGCTGGTCTTCGGCATTCCGGCGGCGCGGCTGAAGGGACTCTACCTCGTCATCGCGACGCTCGCCGCGCAATACATCCTGCTCGACTTCTTCTCGCGCGCCGAATGGTTCACCGGCGGCTCGGTACCGGCCAGCGCCAATCCGTTCTCGATCTTCGGCTTCACCTTGCGCGGCGACAAGCAGTATTTCTACGTCGTGCTGGCCTATGTGCTGGCGAGCTACATCCTCGTCACCAATCTGATGCGCACGCGCGACGGCCGCGCGCTGGTGGCGATCCGCGACCATTATCTCTCCGCGGAGATCATGGGCATCAACCTCACCAAATACCGCACGCTGTCGTTCGGGCTCGCCGCCTTCTTCGCCGGCATCGCCGGCGCGCTCTATGCGCACTACCAGCTCGTGGTGTCCCAGGAAGGCTTCGGCATCGAGCGCTCGATCCTGTTCCTGGCCATGATCATTATCGGCGGCACCGGCTCGATCATGGGCACGCTGATGGGCACCGCCTTCGTGGTCCTGCTGCCGGAGTCGATGGAATTCCTCAGCATCTACTTGAAGGGCGGCGCGATCGACAAGGCGCTGTCGCTCAACAACAACATTACCTTCCTGCGCGAGATTGCGATCGGGGTGATCATCATCGCGTTCCTGATGTTCGAGCCTGACGGGCTCGCGCATCGCTGGCGGCAGATCAAGGCGTACTGGAAACTCTACCCGTTCTCGCATTGAGAACGGGTAACTTACGAACCAACGAATAAACAGGAGGAGGCAACCAATGAAGACAAAATCCCTTTTGAGCACTGCATCGCTCGCGCTGGTGATCGCCGCATTCTCGGCGGGCGCGCAGGCCCAGATCGCCATCGGGCATCTCGCCGACTATTCCGGCGGCACCTCAGACGTCGGCACGCCTTACGGCCAGGCCGTCGCCGACACCTTCGCGTGGGTCAACAAGAACGGCGGCGTCGGCGGCAAGCAGCTCAGTGTCGACACCAACGACTACGGCTACCAGGTGCCGCGCGCGATCGCGCTCTACAAGAAATGGTCGGCGCCGGACAGCAAGGTCGCGGCGATCATGGGCTGGGGCACCGCTGACACCGAGGCGCTGACCGGCTTCCTCGCCCAGGACAAGATCCCCGATCTCTCCGGCTCCTATGCCGCCGCACTGACCGATCCCGAAGGCGTCAGCGGCAAGGCCAAGCCCGCGCCTTACAATTTCTTCTACGGCCCGAGCTATTCGGACTCGCTGCGCGCGATGCTGATGTGGGCGGCCGAGGACTGGAAGGCCAAGGGCAGGCCCGGCAAGCCGAAGTTCGTGCACATGGGCGCCAACCATCCCTATCCGAACGCGCCGAAGGCCGCAGGCGAAGCGATGGCGCAGGAGCTCGGCTTCGAGGTGCTGCCGCCGCTGGTGTTCGCGCTCGCGCCGGGTGACTACAGCGCGCAGTGCCTGAGCCTGAAATCCTCGGGCGCCAACTACGCTTATCTGGGCAACACCGCCGCTTCCAACATCTCGGTGATGAAGGCTTGCAAGACCGCCGGCGTCGAGATTCAGTTCCTCGGCAATGTCTGGGGCATGGACGAGAACGCCGCCAAGACCGCCGGCGACGCCGCCAACGGCGTGATCTTCCCGCTGCGCACCGCAGTCAGCTGGGGCGGCGATGCGCCCGGCATGAAGACGGTGATGGAGATCTCCAAGATGTCCGACCCGACCGGCAAGGTCTACCGGCCCGTGCATTACATCGCAGCAGTCTGCTCGGCGCTGTACATGAAGGAGGCACTCGATTGGGCTGTCAAAAACGGCGGCGCCACCGGCGACAACGTCGCCAAGGGCTTCTACCAGAAGAAGGACTGGGTGCCGGCTGGAATGGACGGCGTCTGCAATCCCTCGACCTGGACGGACAAGGACCACCGCGGCACGTTGAAGGTCGACCTCTATCGCACCAAGATCGCGGGTGCGACCGACGGCGACCTCAACGATCTCATGGCCAAGGGCACGATCAAGCTCGAGAAGGTCAAGACGGTCGAACTGCCGCGCAAGGCGGAATTGCTGGGGTGGTGACAGTAACCTTCGACGTCATGGCCGGGCAAAAGCGCGAAGCGCGTCTTCGCGCAGATGTCCCGGCCATCCACGTCTGACCACTCGGCACGAAGAACGTGGATGCCCGGGACAAGCCCGGGCATGACGAGCGCACCAGATTGGCGGCACACCCAATGACCGAAATTCACGAAGCCACTCGTCCCTCGCCCAGTATCGTGCCCGCGCCACCCCTTCTCGGCGTGCGCAACATCGAGGTCGTCTATGACGACGTCATCCTGGTGCTGCGCGGCCTCAGCCTCGACGTGCCCAAGGGCGCGATCGTGGCGCTGCTCGGGGCCAATGGTGCCGGCAAGTCGACGACGCTGAAGGCGATCTCGGGGCTGCTCAAGACCGAGGACGGCGAGGTCACGCGCGGCGAGATCCTGTTCGAGGGCGAGCGCATCAACGGCATCGACCCCGACAAGATCGTCCGCCGCGGCATCTTCCAGGTGATGGAGGGGCGCCGCATCGTCTCCGACATGACCTCGCTGGAAAACCTCAAGCTCGGCGCGTTCACCCGCAAGGACCGCGAGGTCGATGCCGACATCGACATGGTCTTCAACTATTTCCCGCGCCTGAAGGAGCGCACCGGCCTTGCCGGCTATCTCTCCGGCGGCGAGCAGCAGATGCTCGCGATCGGCCGCGCGCTGATGGCACGTCCGAAGATGATCCTGATGGACGAGCCGTCGATGGGCCTGTCGCCGCTGCTGGTGAAAGAGGTGTTTTCCATTATCCAGAAGATCAACCGCGATCTCGGCGTCACCATCCTGCTGGTCGAGCAGAACGCGCGCGCTGCGCTGTCGGTGGCGAGCCACGGCTACATCATGGAGCAGGGCAAGGTCGTGCTCGACGGCACCGCGGACGAATTGCGCGACAACGAGGACGTCAAGGAGTTCTACCTGGGCGGCGCCGGCGACCAGCGCAAGAGCTTCAAGAACCTCAAGAGCTTCAAGCGGCGCAAGCGCTGGCTCTAACCGTCCAACACCTGCTCCGCTTCCGTGACTGCGCAGAGAACATGATAGAACGACGACGCAGGAATGGTGTCGACCAGCGATTTGCCGTCGCGATCGAACTGGTCGTACCAGCCGCCCCGCACGGGATGGCTGAGATAATGCCGCTCGAGCCGCACCAGGGCCGCGCGCGCCTCGTCCGCCGCGCCCGCCTCGCCGGATTCGGCCTGCGCAATCCACGCCTTCGCGATCTCGGTCTGCGGCCACAGCCGGCGCGTGCTGCGACGGATGTTGCCGGCGGCATCACCCTCGTCGATCAGGCAGCCCGTCGCCTCGTCGCGATAGCGCAGCGCGGTCGCCAGCAGCTCCGCACGCCGCTGCCCGGTCGGGCAGCCCGTGATGCGCTCGAATCCCTTCAGCAGCCAGCCCCACTCCGCCTGATGGCCAGGCTCGACACTGACCGGCTCGATCTTCGACCAGTCCTCCTCGAAATACTCCGACAACACGTGCTTCTGCTTGTCGTAGAGGTTGGCGAGGAACAGCGCGAAGAATTCGCCGGCGCGGTTCTGGAACGACAGATCGTGGGTCGCGTCGAAGCACGCGATCATCGCCTCGAACAGGTGCATATGCGGGTTCTGCCGGCGCGGCAGCGAGACCGGCAGCCCCTCGTGGACGCCGCCATGCGGCGAGCGCAGGTGGCCGTCGAGGAAGGCGAGCAGCGTGTCGATCTCGGCGCGAACCTGCGCGTCCTTGTCGAGCGCATAGACGGTCGCGAGCGCAAACAGGATGAAAGCGTGGTCGTAGGCGTCGCGCCGACCGTCCAGCACCGCGCCCTCCGGCGTCAGCCGGTGCACATAGCCGGGCCTGCCGTCGGGCGCCTTCGCGCGTGCCAGCAGGTGTTCCAGCCCCTTCAGCGCGATGCCGCGCCCCTCAGGATACCAGCCCATCTGCGCCGCCTTGGCGTAGCAGTAGATCTGGCGGGCCTGCACGAACACGCGCCGCGGCGCGGCGGCATCCGCCGTGCCGTCGCGGTGCAGCCGGTCGATGAAGCCGCCCGCGACAGGGTCCCAGCCGACCGTCGACCACAGCGGCATCGCGTCGTCGATCATGCGGCGCTTCAGGCGCGCGACGACGCCAGCCGCCTCCCCCGCCGCCTTGATCCGTTCGTCCGCCATCTCGCGCTCTCCACGTCCCGACAATGGCCGTCTGATACCCATGCCAGCGGCGGCGTGCAACGGATGCCAACCCGGAAAGATCAGCCATGACCGCCCATTACGACGCCCTCGAGACGCGCGAGCAAGCCGCGCGCGAGGCCGAGCTGTTTTCGCGCCTGCCGAGCGTGCTGCGCAGCGCGATGACGGCGCCCGCCTACGCCGAACGGCTCAAAGGTGTGGATCCGGCCACAGTGACCACCCGCGCGGCGCTGGCGCGCCTGCCGGTGCTGCGCAAGTCGGAACTGCCGGCCCTCCACAAGGCCTCCGCGCCCTTCGGCGGCTTCGTGGCGGCGGCGCCGGGCTCGTTCGCACGGCTCTTCACCTCTCCGGGCCCAATCTTCGAACCGGAGGGCCGGCAGGCCGATCCCTGGCGCGGGGCACGGGCGCTGTTCGCGGCCGGGTTCCGGCCCGATGACATCGTGCTCAACACCTTCAGCTACCACCTCACCCCCGGCGGCTTCATCTTCGATGCTTCGGCGCGCGCGCTCGGCTGCGCGGTGATCCCGGCCGGGCCCGGCAATACCGAGCAGCAATTCGAGCTGATCGAGGCCTACCGGCCGGTCGGCTATAGCGGCACGCCCGACTTCCTGAAGATCCTGCTCGATGCAGCGGCGACCGCGGGCCGCGACGTCTCCTCGATCAAGCGCGCGCTGGTCTCGGGTGCGGCCTTCCCGCCCTCGCTCCAGGCCGAGATCAAGGCGCGCGGCATCGACGCCTACCAGGCCTTCGGAACCGCCGATCTCGGTCTCATCGCCTTCGAGACGGAGGCGCGCGAGGGCATGGTCGTGAACGAAGGCCTGATCATGGAGATCGTCAAGCCCGGCACCGGCGATCCCGTTGCGGAAGGCGATGTCGGCGAGATCGTCGTCACCTCGCTCGACCCGCATCATCCCTGGATCCGCCTCGCGCTCGGCGACCTCACCGCGGCGCTGCCGGGCTCGAGCAAATGCGGTCGCACCAACATGCGGATCAAGGGCTGGATGGGCCGCGCCGACCAGACCACCAAGGTCAAGGGCATGTTCGTCCGTCCCGAGCAGGTCGCCGAAATCAGCAAGCGGCATTCCGCACTCGGCCGCCTGCGTCTCGTCGTCACGCGCCAGGGCGAGACCGATGCGATGACGCTGAAAGCGGAAGCAGCGGCAGCAAGCGAGGTTCTGCGCGAGGAGATCGCGGGCACGCTGCGGATGGTGACAAAGCTCGGTGGCGCGGTCGAGCTGGTCGGCCCCGGCACGCTGCCGAACGACGGCAAGGTGATCGCGGACGAGCGGTAAAACGCCGGGGCGACGAAGAACACCGGGCGGCGCGTTTCATACTTGCGTGAATTTGGTTTTGACACGCGAGCGATGTTTCGCGGCGGACGTGAGCCGCAAAACACTCTAAAGGGATTCGCGATTCCACTGTCTCTCCCCCATCTGCCGATCATGGCCACCGCGTTCGAATTCTGCCTGCCCGCGGCCGCCAAAGCCGTTCCTTCCGGCCCGACTGGAATCCTAGGTTCGCCGATGCGCAGCCTCTGCGGTCTCGCGTTCGGGAGCTGGAAGCTTAGTCGACGCCGCCGAGGTCCGCCGTAGGCGCGCGCCTGTCAAGTACACCTCGGAATGACGGCTTAAACGGTCGAGGTTTCCATTCGAGATCAGATCTGGCAGGCGCTTGATCGAAGACCATGTTCTTGGCCATTCGCTTCCCCATCTCGGGTTTGATGTGGGGGAATTTACTACGCAAAAGATGAAAGCTCGCCTCCCACAAGAATGGAGGCACCGGCACGATGCATCGGGCTCGATCGATGCCGTCAAAAATGCGACCAATCATTTCGCGATAAGTTATAGTTTCTCCGCCGGGCAGGTTATATATTTTGTTCTCCGCCCTAGCTGTAGACACGGCACTTACAGCGGCAATAGCGCAATCCGCTGCATGCACTGGCTGCCGCAAGCCATGCCCACGACCGCACAATGGGAAAAAGCGGATCTTTGAAATTAAGCTTGCTATCCGAGTGACATTTACATCCCTGCCTTCATCGTAGATCAGAGTCGGCCGCAACACCGTCCAACCAATACCGCGGCTCTCGCAGCCTTCTATGACATCCATTTCTGCCCTCGCGTATTCGGCGAGGCCGGCCCGTTCCTCGGGGTCCGCAGAATCGACTTTGGTCGAAATACTGGTGGTCGTGAAAAGGACGACACGCCTCAGCGAAGGCCGTGCCATGCTGGGGATGGCGTCTGCTAGAAGTCTTGCGCTCGCAGTGCAGTAGATAATCTCAACATCAGGCCACGCAACGCTCTGAGGATCTAAGAGATCGCCTCTGATCCATGTAACGCCTGCCGATCTTCGATGATTTCGCGACAGCCCGGTCGGCCTCTCGCCGGTAACCAAAAGCCGCTCTACAATGCGCGATCCGACTATCCCGGACGCACCAATGACTAAGCTCTTCGATTCCACCATCTTCCATACGCTCAATTCAGACTGATCTGGCTATTTTGACAGGCTACGGAGGCAATGCGCGAACTGCAAGTCTTGCTGATTAAGAAATCAATCCAACGTCTCGACGCGCACCCAGCCTAGACCGCCGATGCCAAGCGCATCGGCGGCTGCGCGCCCCAGATCGACACAGCGGCCGGCTATGAACGGCCTAAATCGGTCGACAGCGCCTCGATCAGCGTGCCTTTCCGCAGATTTGTGACGCGGAAACACCGGCCGAGATCGGCGCGCGAGGGGCGCGCAATGGTGTATGGATCTCATCGGCTCCAAGGCAAATCAATGTCGCCGCGGCCTTTGGCTCGTCTCGGAACCGCCGCAGCAAACTTCTTCGCCGCCAGACGCTTGAGCGTCTTGCCAATGAGATAAGCCGGCTCGAGAGAACCGCCTAGACTGTCGAGTGTCTTCCCTCCGACATGCCCCGAGCGGCGGCGGAGAGGCGATCTGTATGAAAATCACCTATCGAACCGTCATCGAACAGAATAGCGCCTCGTACCTAGCAAGATCCTTGTGCCTGGAGACGATTTCGTTCAACCCTTTTCCGATCGCTTTCTTGAATCCGCCGAGGTTGTTTTCTCGAAGGTCCTGCGCCCAAGTGAGTTCTTGGCTTGCGGAGGTGTCGCCTTCGTCCATTTCGGGATCAGAATCAGGGCGCTAAATTGGGCGGGCCGTATCCATTGGCCCTCGCCTACCTCCGGCAAATCGGATAAAGCCTTGCATTCGTCGGCTATTGGCTGGGCTCCACGCTTACCCATCCCTTGTTTGCGGGCCGGTACTCTTCGCTGCGTTCGCGCGATTGGATTCGAGCTGTCGCTCTGACGCAACTTGCTTCCTTGATTTCGCTAGCGATCAAACGCTCACGAAATCGACGGCATCAATCTTCGGTTCCGGAGCCACCGCGATCCGGCCGTGGTTGCTGCGGGAGATCGGCGGATCGATCTATTAACAGCGGGGCGATGAACGCATGGAGGTTTGACCCGTCAAACATATAGGCCGCGATGCCGGCTGCTTGCGCCGCAGCAAGATCACTCTGCTTGTCGCCGATCATGAAACTAGCGTCGATAGCTACGGGGTACCGCTCAAGCAGAGCTCTAATCATCCCCGGCTGCGGCTTACGACAGTTGCAGCGGACACGGTAACGCTCAACCAGGCCATCAGGGTGATGTGGGCAAAATTCGAACGCATCGATATGGGCACCAACAATAGCAAGCTCACGCGACATCCATTCGTGCAAGTTGCGAACATGTCGCTCCTCGTAAAATCCCCTAGCGATTCCCGATTGGTTCGTCACTACAAACGCAAAATACCCGGCGTCATTGACTCCTTTTACGGCCTGTTGGGCTCCTTCCACCCACCGAACCTTGTTCGGATCAAAAGTGTAGCCGTCGTCCTCGTTGAGGACGCCATCACGATCAAAGAAAACTGCCGGACGTATGGTTTTCAATATCTTCGTTCCCACAGACGACAGCGGTCAGAGTCATACCACGCACGAGCGTGGAGCCGCTCGCCACAAATAGTCTCCCAACGTTCGCCCTCCTGTGCCGAAACTCTCATGCCAACAGGCGGTCAGCTCTCTGTTCCCAAATAGGGAGTGCGCCTGCGATCTGACGACCGGATTAGCTGCTTCATCAGAGACCGATTCTTCGCAGCGCCGCGCATTGGCTAAATTTTCCCTACTCGTTCGCGGATGGAAGCTCGCGACCCGGTCGAAACCATGCCGAAGTGTTTCGACAACACTCTTCAGTTCATCCAAGTCGCTCATAGCGAAGCGAGCAAAGCCTTTCAATACCTACGACGGCGATGCACATGGTCGAGGGCGAGCCGCCGCCTGAGACCGTCTCGTTGCGCCGCGACCTTCTGCAGCGCCTCGTCAATGGCGGATGCGACCTGGCCGACCAGCTGGTTGTCCGCCTCATGGTCTCGGGCAGGCGCGCGGGTCCGAAACGGGCCTTCGGACCGCGAACGGCGAAACGGATTGATCAGCATCGCGCGTCTCCTCCTCGGCCCTTCGCCATGGCGCAATCCATCGCGGAGCAGCCTAGCACGGACGCGGCTCTTTTGGGAGCCTGGACCAGTTGTGGTGCCGGCGCCACGTCCCTGCCACACACTTCACGGCGCAGCACGCCCAATCGGCCTCGCATCAACCACGACGGGAGCATGATCGGCAAGACGCGAACCTCGCGACAATAGGCTTTGCCGCTGGCCAAAGAAGATCCAGGCGGTCGATGAATTCAGTCTCAGCACCGTCGAGACCGCCAGGCTGTACAATGTCGGAGCGATGATCGGAGGCCACGTTCCGAGAAAATGAAAATGGACGGCATAGATATCCAGGGATCGCTGGCCAAGAAACACCAGCGAGCGCTCCAGGAAGGCTGGCAAGCGGCGATAGATAATTCCTGCAAGATCGACGAATGCCAGAGTACCGGCCATGGCGACGATCATGAGGTAGATGCCATTGATCGACCGCGGATGCCCCCAGGAAGGCGGGAAATAAGCGACGAGCGACGACACGTCGGTGCGGTGCCAGAAGGGAACAAGCGCCAGGAAAATCACGTAGGGAAGCGGACGAAGAATAGCCGGCAAACCGCGCGAAAGCCCGATCTGGTAAACGAGGCCGGCGGCAACGTAGGGAAAGTGCAGCCGCGCAAGATAAAGACCAAGCCCGCTGGGAAGACAACGACTGGCGTAGTTCACAAGGACAGTTGCAACGATGAAGGCAAGAGCCTGGGTCCTACGATCGTCCCAGGAGATGGACCAGTTTTCCGGACACAAGCGACGGAACGCAACCACGAGCAGGCCTGCCGCCGTCAAGCCAATGCTGCATTGGAAAAGAACTGGCAGAAACCATAGCCCATTGTCCGGATATTGGATGATCTTGACCATGTAGGAGACAAAGTCACCCGAAGGATTCAGCGCGTAGCTGACAACAGCCCAGGTGAAGAACGGAATGAGAAGACGCTGCGCCTTCCTCCAGAGGTCAAGGCCAAAGACGGAAACATCGATTTGCGCGGTGACGTGCCGTTCCAGGACTTGCCGCTTGAAGAAAAACGCTGCTGTCATGCCCGAAACGAACATGAACATGGGCATGTGGAATGCGTAGATGAATTTGAACGGCCAGTAGTCGTCAAATTCCAGGGTCGCGCCTTGGAACGTATGACCGGCCACTACGGTGAGGATCGCAAAACCCTTCAGGCAGTCGAGAAATCCATCGCGAACCGCGGGTTGCGGCAATCTATCGGACATGCAGCCTCTTTGGAAACCAAGCGCAGCATAACAGCAACATCCGGAAAAGTATGCTGCGGGTTTCCAAAAGGAGCAAGCCGGATCAAAGACCTAAAGCGCGATGGCGGTTCAAAACACTTTCTTTGCCTCTTTGATTCGGTGTCGTCGGCTTTGCCGCCTGCGTACGGTATTCCAAGATAACGCCCCGCGAATTCCGCTCCACGAGCGGTGTAGTCGTCCTCGATGCGGATGATGTCGTCCTCGCCGAGATAGCCGCCGGTCTCGATCAGTTCCAGCATGATCTTGCCAGGATTTTCAAGCCGATGCGCGGCGTCCATCGGGATATAAATCGATTCGTTCTCGTGCACGGTCTTGCTCGTTGACGGTGACGCGCGCAGCGCCCCGCACAACGATCCAGTGCTCTGAGCGATGATAGTGCTTCTGCAGCGACAGTCGCTGGCCCGGCTTGACGATGATGCGCTTGACCTGAGGGCGTGCGCATTGTCGACCGACTGGTAGCTGCCCCAGGGTCGGTGCACCTTGAGATGATCGATGGTGACCTGCGGCGCCACCCTCTTGAGTTTGCCACAAGCCGCTTCAGGCCGTTGGCGTCCCTCTGCCGCGACACCAGCACGGCGGCCTGGGTCGCCACTCGCACATGGCGTTCAAATCGGGCCTGTTGGCAGCATCGATCGGAGTCGGGACCGGGATGATGAAAAAGTCGCAAGCGGGAGCCTGGCGTTCTCGCTAGTCAAACCAGCGTCGCGCGTAAGGTCGGAAGCCTCGACCTCACGGTGCGGTGCTGCCCCGCCTGAAGTTCCCGGACCCTTACGGCATCGATGTCGAACCCGATCACCGGGCTGCCCGCGCGCGCGAACGCCGCGGCCACGGCGTTGTCCGGCGGCCTGGGCTTCCTGCTGCTCGGCCGCCTGCATTGGGCCTGGCTGAAGCACTGGTGGGCGACCAAGCATATCCATGCCTGCTCGGTGATTGCCAATCAGGTGCTTTTCTCAAGGAAAGAGCGGGCCGAAGATCGCCGTCCTCTCGCTCACCATTCACGTGCTCGCGGTGGTGATCGCCTGGTGCTGCGTGCGCTCGATCGCAGCGGCCGGCGATTTCGAGCAGCTGTTCATGCTGACCCCGCCGTTCATCACCATGTTGCCGATCTCAATCGCCGGTTGGGAGGTGCGCGAGGCGACCACGATGGTGGCGTTCGGCTATGCCGGGCTCGCCCAGACCGACGGCACCGTGGTATCGATCCTGTTCGGCGCAGTCTACTTCATCGTGGGCGCGCACGGCGGGCTGGTCTGGATCTTCAGCGCAGAGAAAGCGTCAGGCCATATCGAGGTAGCTCACGCCGTAGAGGACTGATCGCGCGCCGACGTTAGGTCGGCCCGCTATGCCGCGCATGGACCGGGATTTCCGGCGAGGTTCGTGGGCGCCAGGAGCACCTGTCGCAGCTCACGCCACTGAGGCGCAATCGCCGGCGAAATCGGCCTCAACCGACGAAGTTGCATGGATCGGTTCAGGCCGGTGCTTACGGTCGCAATATCGACCGCCGCCTTGACGATGTGGTTTGTCATTCCTGCGAGCACCGGCAGGACTTCGCGGGTCGCAAGCCCATGGCGCCAGAGCGATCCCATGAAGGTCAGGCGGCCGGTAACCAGTTTCCTCAGGGAGAGCCGATCCTGGCGATAGGCGAGCAGCACGGCATCGACGGCGCCCAGCCTGGAGTGTCGGAAGCTGCGTAGCAGGAGATCCTGGTCTTCCGCATAGCCAATGCTGGAATCATATGGGTTGTCTCTGAACCAGGTCGCGCGCCCGCACCAGGTGGGGTGCGGAAACGGAAAGCCGGCAAAAGGCCGCGCCACGATGTCCTGATGGACACGACCGACCGGCAACTCGCCGACGAGCTCACCCGCGCTGGTGAAGACCACGGCGCCGCAGCCGATAAGATCGAGCCTGGGATCCTCGCGCAACCTCGCGACCTGCCGGGACAGACGATCCGGGAAGCAGATATCGTCAGCGTCCATCCGCGCAATGAACTCACCGCGGCTGAGCGTGACCGCCTGATTCAGTCGGACCGCAAGGCACGACGTGCTCGCCTCGCGGACCAGCCGAATGCGCGGATCGTTGAAGCCAGCGACAATGGCACCGCTCTCGTCGAAGGAGCCGTTATCGATGACGATCAGCTCCCAATCCGCAAGCGTCTGCTGCAGCACCGAGCGCACAGCCGCCTCCACGGTCACGGCGCTGTTGCGCATCGACATGATGACGGAAACGAGGGGCGGCCGATCCGGGATGCTCATTTGCAGGCCGGTGATCGCCGCAGTTTTCGCGCTGGCATCACATCGTGGCCAGTAGCGTCATGCCCGGCAGCCCGAGGCCGGACTTGATGACGCAGAAGCGTAAGGGGAATTTTTCCATGGTCTCCTCGACGGCGCGTGATGGATTTCATAGCCGAGCTTGAACGCCTGGTCGCATTCGTAAAAGATCCGAGCGGACACGCCGATATGCGTTCCCCAGTCGAACACCACCGATGGCTTGAGGTGGCATGGCGCGACAGTCATGAGCAGCAATTCGTTCTTCGGGTATGGGTGCGTGCCCGCCACCTGTACGATCTTCTCCAAAAGCAAGCTCGATAGCGTCCAGAAGATCGACCTTGAACTCGGACGCGATCGGGTTGCGGACGGGATCGGGCCAGGAGCTTTTGACAACCTGAGCCTCGACGGTCCGAGACTTGACGGTCCGGGACTTGATGGCCTGAGCCTTGCGGGGAGCTTGCCGACGAACACGCGTGCACTCGGAAGCGGCATGATGCCCCCTTGTTCCGTATCGCGCGCGCTGGTCACTCACCAGTCTATCAGACCAGAAGCCATCCGGGGGGATAAAGATCACCAGTTTTTCGCTTGGCCAATTCAGTCGCCGCAAACCACGCCCGCGGCGCGACGACAATCTTGTCCGGCGCGCGATTGAGCCACGCCCCCCACCAGCTGAAGGAGCTGTTGGCGATGACGTGATGGCGGCAACGCGCCATCAGCGCCATGTCTTCCCAGGGCCGCTCCGGATCGCCGCGGACGTGAACGAGGCGCGATTTCGGCACGAAATTCAGGATCTGTTCCGCCGCGGCAGGATCATCGGAGAATACGAAAAGCTCCGTCCGCTCGCCGATCTCTCCTTCGAGGCGGCCGAGCGCCTCGCTGTAGTAGGGCTCGCCCAGAATGCCGTGGAATTCGGCCGTTCCAGGATTGAGATAATCGCCGCGCCGGACATGCACCGATATGGGCAGCCGGCTGGCTTCGATGCGCGAAAGCACGTCAGCGGCCGCGCCGCCGAACGGCTCGCGGGGAGAAAACCAGCCACGCAAGCTCTCCGTGATCGAGCCAAAATAGCGCTCGCTCTGGAAATAGCCGAACAGCGAGGTCTGCGGCCCGAGCGCCTCGAACGCAGCGTCGTAGTGGAAATGCGGCTCGCGATATTCATGCGGCGACGGTGCAAGCTTCGGCAGGCCCGCCCGCCCGAGCAGCCGATCGATCCGCCCCTTCCATTTGACGGGCGAAAAATTTTTATCGGGCTGCGGCGCAATTTCAGCTTGCGCCGACGAGGCGACGGCCTCCGGCACAAGCAGGCGGTCCAGCAGAAACGAGCGGAGCGCATAATTGCGGAATCCGCTGAGGTCGAGGGCAAGAGGGACGCCATGACGCTCCGCAAGCGCCTTGCCGGCCGCATATTGGAACATCTGGTTACCTAGCCCGCCGATGAGAGACACCGTAATCACTTGGCACCTATTCCGCTGAGTGGGCGCGGCAAAGCACGGCGACCGCAGCACGTACGCCTTCATCAAGCCCGACCGAAGGCTGCCAGCCGAGTTCCGAACGAAGCAAATCTGGCGAGCCGACGAGCCAAGGCTCGTCGTCCCTGCGCATGTTGATTGCACCGAAACCAAGCAGGGACGCATCCGCGCCCATCGCCGCCGCGACGCGCTCGGCGAAATCTCGAACCGAATGGGCGCGACCAGTAGAAACGTTCCAGGTCGCGATGCCACCTTTGTCGCGACAATGCGAATCGGCCCGAAGCATGGCCTCGATAACGTCGTCAATGTAGACGAAGTCGAGGATCTGCGTGCCGGCCGATATGGCAACCCGCTCGCGTTTCGTCAGGCCGCTGACGAGCGCCGGCAGAAGCCTATGAGGTGCTTCACCCGCACCATAGACCTTGAAGAGACGTAACAGCCGGAAATCGGCGCCGTTGCTTTTAGCGATCGCGCTTGCCATGAGTCCGCCGGCCGCCTTCGATGAACCATAGAGCTTGCCCTGCTCTAGGGGCGAATCTTCCGTAAGCGGTTCCTGGGTCGATGGACTTCGATACTCCGAAAAGGTGCCCGCCATGATCATCCGCGCACGCCATTCGGTACAAAGCCGTACTAGGGTCGCCGGTAGCTCCACATTGATACGAATCATCTCATCGATGTCGCGGTGGTTCGGTCGGACACCATAAGCCGCCAGATGGAAGACCGTGTCGAAGGGCGCATGAAGCAGCCGCCGCAAGCCCGTCTCGGTGAAATCGTCGCAGGCAATGACGCTGATCCGGTCGTGCCATTCCGGCGGCAGCGCGCTGGATGATCTCGTCAAAACCGTGACGCGGCTGCCTTCCGACAGCAGGCGAGCGACGAGATGAGCCCCAATAAAGCCCGAGGCGCCAGTGACGAGAACGTTAACGGTCGGCATGATTCCTCAAGGCGTTACGATAGTGTTCGATTTGCCGATCGGTGATTTGCGCAGCGTCTGCTGGATTGGCTGTAAAGTCGCGATACCAGCCAGCGCTCAGTTCGATCGTATCCTTGAAGGATAAAGGGGGCGCCCAACCCAGCAGGCTTCGAGCCTTGGTGCTGTCGAGATGGAGGAAGCGTGTTTCGGGGAAACTGCCGGGCGCGTAGGTAATTTCCGGCGTTGTCCAGCTAGCACTGAGCTGTTCGACCAAATCCCGAACTGTCCGGGCGGCCTCATCGCTCGGACCGAAGTTCCAGTTGTCCGCGGCCAAGCGGTCGCCGCCCAACAGCCGAGCCGCGAGCACCAGATAGCCATGGACCAGCGCCATCACATGCTGCCACGGACGCACCGCGCCCGGGTTGCGCAGCGAGATCGGCTGGCGCTTCGTCACGGCGCGAACGAAGTCCGGGACGATCCGGTCGGCCGACCAATCGCCGCCGCCTATGATATTGCCGCCGCGGGCGTTAGCAATGAGCACACCATTGCCGCGCTCGGCCAGCGTCGCGCGGTAGGAGGCTGCAACCAGCTCGGCGCAGGCCTTGGAGGCGCTGTAGGGATCCTTGCCGCCGAGCGGATCCTGCTCGCGATAGCCCCACACCCAGTCCTGGTCGCGATAGACCTTGTCGGTGGTGATGCAAACGACGCACTTGACGTCCGGCGTGAGTCGCGCCGCCTCTAGCACATGCGCGGTGCCGAGCGCATTGGTGGCGAAAGCCTCGATCGGGTCCGCAAAGGATTTCGAGACCAGCGGCTGCGCCGCGAGGTGAATGACGACCTGCGGCCGATGCCTTGCAATCGCGCCGCGCACCGTGGCGAAATCGCGGATATCGCCGATGGTCGAAGAGATACCGTCTGCGATGTTTGCCGCCACGAACAGGCTGGGCTCGGTCGCAGGTTCAAGCGCAAGCCCCGCGACATCGCAGCCGATGCGCTTCAGCCAGCTGACGAGCCAGCCGCCGGTGAAGCCGCTGTGTCCAGTCACGAATACACGCGCTCCCCGCAATACGAGCTCGAAGTCGAGCAGAGGAGATTCAGGGCTTATGGCACTCATTTACGACCTTGCAGAATGGACACCGATCACCTTAAAGAGAGCACGGGCTGACGAAAAAGTTGCGAATGGGAGCCTGCCCGAGGATCGCCCGAGCCGGGATTCCGACCTGCCCCCCTTTAGCAAGAATGGGACATGCTATGAAAGCCTTCTCAGGCAACGGTTTGATGGACACGGGGTCCCTGTTCTTTAATCCCGAGTTGAGCCGTCTGACCACAAGTCGGACCACCTCGCTTTTTGCCGAGGACATCAAAGCGCACGATGCTGAGCTCAGGTCGGCCATCGCCGGCCGGCGCATCCTGGTGACCGGCGGCGCCGGAAGCATCGGCAGCGCCACGCTCGAGCTGCTGTTCCCTTACGCCCCTGCCGCCGTTCACGTCATCGACCTTGCCGAAAACGGCCTTGTCGAACTGGTCCGTGATTTCCGCTCGCGCCCGCAGTCGCTGGTCAGCGGCGAATTCCGCCTGTTGCCAATCGATTATGGCAGCGCCGCCGCCGAGCGCCTGTTGCAGACGGAGAAGCCCTACGATCTGGTGCTGCACTTTGCGGCCCACAAACACGTCCGGTCCGAGAAGGACGTTCCATCGGTCATCCAGATGATCGACACCAACGTCGTCAAGATGCACCGCTTCACCAAATGGCTGCAGAAGTACGGCCATGGAAAGCGCTATTTCGCGGTATCCACCGACAAGGCGGCGAACCCGACCAGCCTGATGGGCGCGAGCAAACGTCTGATGGAGCATGTGCTGTTTTCGATCGGCAACGAAGGCGCTTCGGTGACATCCACGCGTTTCGCCAATGTCGCCTTTTCCAATGGAAGCCTGCTGCAAGGCTTTCTGTACCGGCTCGCCCGCCGACAGCCCCTGGCCGTGCCGCGTGAGGTACGCCGCTACTTTGTGAGCCCGAGGGAAGCGGCGGAGATCTGTCTGTTGACCGCGGGCGCCGCCGCACCCGGACACATCACCTTTCCCCGACTTGATCCGAACGAACACTTGCGGCCCCTGGTCGATATTGCCGTGGCGCTGCTGCAAGAACTTGGTCTGCAGCCTGCGTTCTACGAGCACGAGGCGGAGGCATGTGCGGCAACCGAGACCGAACTCAAGCGCGGCTCCTATCCCGTTCTGCTGACCCCGCTCGATACCAGTGGCGAAAAACCCTACGAAGAGTTCGTGGCCGTCGACGAGAAGCCAGCACCGACGGACTTCGCCGCGTTGAGCGCGTTGCGATACGTGCCGCCCCCGATCCCCCTCGAACCGGCCCTGGCGTTTTTCGACGAGATCGCGACGGATGCGGGCATGAAACTGGAGAAATCGGACATCGCGCGCCACGTCGCCTCTGTCGTTCCCGGCTTCAAGCACATCGAGACCGGCCGCAGCCTGGACGACCGCACCTAGGCGCCCCGGCCTTTGGCGTGGGCAACCAGGCCACGCAGCCCATCCTCGAGCGTAATCGACGGCGACCAGCCGGTCGCATCCCTGATCGCCGCAATGTCGGCGATCACGTCCGGTATGTCGTTGACGCGCCGGTTGCCACGGCTGACGAACGGTTTGCCGACATTGGCGGCGCTGCGCACGATCTCCGCCACCTGCGCGACCGAGTAGGACTTTCCCGAACCAATATTGAAGACAGCCCCGGGTCTGGGATTCCTGCGAATGCAGTCGATAGCGCCGACGACGTCGTCGAGATGCACGTAATCGCGCCTCGGCGTATCGTCCTCCACCACGATGGCGGCGCTAGAATCGATCGCCTGCTCGACGATGTGCGGAATCAGGAAATTCACCGGCTGTCCCGGGCCGTAGATGTTGAACGGACGCACGATCATCACCGAGACCTGCAGGCATTCGAAGAAGAAGCGGCAGGCGTCTTCGGCGGCCTTCTTCGAGAAGGCATAGGGATTGTTCGGCTTCAGCGGCGCGGTTTCCGGGATCGGCAGCGTCTCGGGAATGCCGTAGCAATAGCCGCTCACATGGATCAGCCTCGCCTGGGTCTTCCGGCAATAGTCGAGCACATTGACCGTGCCGAGCACATTTATGCGGTAGAAATCGGCCGGTTCGCTCCATGATGCCGGCACAAAGGTTCGGCCCGCGAGATGAATGACCCAGTCGACGGTAACGTCTGGAAAGGCGCCTGCCGCTACGTCGAGCACGCCGCGGTCCGGTGCATGGACCTCGACGCCCCGCTCTCTCAGAAGCTGGACGAGCCTGCGGCCAACAAAGCCGCGGCCGCCCGTCACCAGCACACGGTCGGTCACAGGAAGCGCTTCCGGTCCTTCTCGAACTCGATGGTGGCGCGTTCGTAGTCGTCCGGTCGACCGATATCGAGCCAGTAGCCATCATGCCGTTTGACATTGACCGGCTCGCCGGTCGCGATGAGTTTGAGCATCAATTGATCAAACCCGAAGGGGCCGGTCGGCGGGATATGATCAAGCACGCGCCGATTGACGCCATAGATGCCCATGCTTACAAGTTGGGGCAGCTTCGGCTTCTCCCGGAATTCCAGCAGGCGTTCACCCTCGACGCCAAGAACGCCATAGTCCAGGACCTGGTCGCGACTGGTCGCACCGATGGTGAAGATCGCGCCGGATGCGACGTGATCTGCAAGAAATGTTGACAGATTCAGATCACTCAACACGTCGGCATTGATGACCAGAAAATTGTCCGGAAGATCACTGATCAGTCGAAGAGGCGCGATCGTGCCCAGAGGCTCGTTTTCAAGGGAATAGCGAAGCTTCAGTCCCCATCGCTCGCCGGTTCCGAAATAGGCCTTGATCAGATCGCCCATGTGATTGATCGCCAGCGTCGCCCCATCGTAGCCGGCATTCGTTAGTTTGCGGATCACGATCTCCACGATCGGCGTGTCCACCAGCGGGACCAGCGGCTTCGGAAGCGTCAGGGTGTAGGGCCGGAGGCGGGTGCCCCGACCGCCGGCCAGGATGACTGCGTGTTTCATGCTACGCTCGAGATTGGCTGCCCCGGCGGATCCAGCGCTGGCTGATCCCGGGACTGCAGGTCAGTGATACAGACATCGGGCGTCTTGCCCGAAAGAATGTCCTCATAGTACCCGGCAACGACCTCCCAGGTGAAGTGCTTGCGCCACCGCTCTCGTCCGGTCGTCCCCAACCGGGCAAGCATGTCCGGTTTGCGCATGCAATTTGCCATCGCCTTGGCGAGGTTTTGCGGATCGACGCGGGTATAGCCGAAAGTGTCTTTTGAAGCCTCGCAGAGCAGTCCGCTCCCGGTCCAGCGCACGATCTCGTCGGCATTGCCGACCGGAACCGTCAGGAATGGCGTTCCGGCCGCGGCCGCCTCGTACAATACCAGCGGAGAATATTCGATCCGCGAGGCAAAGACGAAGAGATCGGCAGCCATGTAGGCCTGAATCAACTCCGGCCGCGTCAGATCGGTCAGGATCGCCCGCTTCAGCGGTTGCGCGGAGGCTCTTGCAGCTATGCTCTCGATGCTCTCAAGCCGTGCAGATGGCGGCGGCGTGCCCGTGGTCGCTATGTGTGCGCCTTCACGCTGCATATCGGAACAAGGGGCCACGCCGATGGGTGCGCGCGGCCTCCTGCCAAGCTTGCGCAGGGCCAGTTGCTTGATGCCTGGCCATCCTTCGACCCGCGCGATGTGAGCAACGCGCCGGACGGCAGAGTCGATAAAGCGGGCGACGTGACCCAGCCGCGAGTTGACCAGACGGATGACGATAGCCTGGCGCAATTTTTCCAGCGCCCGCCGCACAAGCCGTCGCAACCCGGGCCAGCCCTCGCGCCTGGTCACGGCGACCGCACGAGTAGCTAGGGTCATGGCAAAGCGAACGGCGGCCTTTACGTGCCGGAGATATCCCGACTCGATGGCGGGCCATCCCGCGATCGACAGCAACACCGCGGATCGTCCACTTGTATCCAAGTGCAAGAACGCCTCGACGACGTCGCGATGGCCCTTGGCCTCGATCGGATTGCCGACGGTCATGAACAGGAACGCATCTTCCGGTATCGCCATCCGTTGGCGAAAGTCAGGATCCGCTTCCCGCTCGAAATCGGCCTCGCTGATGCCGTTGGGCAGCACCGTCAAATTAGTCAGGCCGATGTTTCGGACGAAATCGATGTCGCGATATCTTTCGGCGTTGAAGACGAGATGATCGAACTTCTTGAGGATGTCCGGAAGCTTCCGGAAATAGTCCGCGAAATCGGGCTCGTAGAGCCCCGAAAAGCCGCAAGGAATGAATACTTTGCGCGCCTTGATGTCGTCGAACACAGTCCACAGCGCATCAAAGCTCCATTGCTGCGCGGCCATGATGAGGATCGCGTCGACGGGGCACGTCCTGACGAACTCGCGATAAGCCTCGATCTCGCCGTTCAGGCCATAGGCCGACTTCCCGCCCGCATCGAACGCGCGAATCCTGACGCCGTTGACAACCTTCGATCGCCTGTCCGGATGGATACTCGTGGCCACCGTGACGTCATGGCCCCGCGCGGCCATGCGTTCGGCGATCTGCCGCATGACCTCCTGCACGCCGCCTCGGTGCGGCGGATAGGATTCACAGCAAAGCAGGAGGCGCAATCAATGTCCCTTCATTATCCGCAACGATGATTTGCCGCTCAAACGCGATCAACCTTAAATCGGAAAGCCAAATCGACGCAACGCTGTTCTCACGCTGCGAGCGACAGTCCGCGCGCCATTCAGCCGATAGCGATGAATGGCGAAATGATGCCGCAGGTTCCGGCACCAGAACGCGACGGGATCACTGTCCTGGTCAAAGCTCCGATCACCGAAGATCAATTTCCCAGCCATGGCAATTGCAGCACACATGGCTTCGATATCAGCGTCTCGCGACATCTTGTCCGGCTGACCGTGGACTAGGCACGCGATATCCTGATGAACGGGCTGAGGCTGCGGCACGCCGGTCGCCGCAGCCGCCAGGTTTTCAGCAGAGATCAAGATCAGCTTCTCCATGAACGGATTGGCGCCCTCGCGCGACATGCTGGTCGGCACCTCGCGATAGATCGTCAACCGCTCCGGAAGGTTGGCGACCCGAAACTGTCGTGCGATGCGCGACCAAAGCTCATAGTCTTCAGGCGGCTGGCGCGAGCGGTCGGTGGTGTAGACGCCGACCTGATCGAGCGCAGTCTTGCGCATCATCACCGAGGAATGGACGAAATAATTGTTGAACAGTAGCGCGAAGCGCAGGTCCGCATCATTCGTGGGATGATCGTGAAACCGGCCGGTCGGGCTATTCCCGATCCAAACCTCGGCGCGGGTGCCGACCAGCGCATGATCGGGATTGGCATCAAGAAACGCCACCTGCTGCGCGATGCGGGTCGGCAACGCCCAATCGTCGTGATCTTGCCGCGCGATATACCGGCCACGTGCCAGTGAAATGCCGCGATTGAGCGCGGCGGCGAGGCCCCTGTCCTCTTGATGATACACGCGCACCCTTGGATCAGCGACCTGATCGAGGAACTCTCGCGTACCGTCGGTCGAGCCGTTGTTGATCGCAATCAGCTCGAAATCGGTGAATGACTGATTGAGGATCGTGCCGAGCGCCTCCGGCAAGTCGACGCCGCCGTTACGCACCGACAACACGACGCTGACGGTGGGTGCGCGATCCTGATCAGTCATTATATGAATTCTCACGGCTGTCCAGAATCACGGGCTCAGGCACCGGAATGATGAATTGCCCTGTCCAATCGGGAATCTGGTTGATCTGCTGAACGATCTCCTGCCGCAAATTCCAGGGCAGGATGAGAACATAATCGGGTCGCCTGCTTGCAATCTCACTCGGGGCAAGGACTGGAATCCTGGTGCCCGGCAACAGCAAACCCTGCTTATGCACGTTGCGATCCACCGTGAAGGAGATGAAGTCGCGGCCGATTCCGCAGTAGTTGAGCAGCGTATTGCCTTTCGCAGGCGCGCCGTAGGCCGCTACCGATTTCCCAGCTTCTATGAGCTCGATCAGAAGACGCAGCAGCGATCGTTTCAATTGCCGGACCCGATGCCCAAACGTCTCATAGGTGGCAAGCCGGTCCAGACCGGCCTGAGCTTCCTCGCGCCTGAGCTGCTTGACTTCATCAGGCACTTCCGTGCGGTCGTCGTGCGCAACATACAGTCGAAGCGAGCCCCCATGAGTAGAGAGGCGTTCGACATCGACCACCCGCAAGCCGTGGCGCGCGAACAGCGGCTCCAGTGCCAACAGCGACAAATAGGAATAATGCTCGTGATAAATGGTATCGAACTCGACATTGCGGATCATTTCCAGAACGTGCGGAAATTCGAAAGTCGCAACGCCCTTCTCGCCGAGCAAAATCTTGAAACCGGCAACGAAATCGTTGATGTCGGGCACATGCGCAAGCACATTGTTGGCAATGATCAGATCGGCAGTGCCACCCTGCTCGCGCAACCGCGTCGCCGACTTTGATCCGAAGAACGCCACCTCGGTCGGTACACGCCGCAGCTCCCAGGCCGCCTTGGCACAGTTGGCCGCCGGGTCGACCCCGAGGCAGGGGATGCCACGCTGAACGAAATATTGCAGCAGATAGCCGTCGTTGCTGCCGACTTCCACGACGCGAGAGCTGGCACCGAGACCAAGGCGAGCCGTGGCCTTTTCCGCAAAGGTCCTCGCATGGACGAGCCAGCTATCCGAGAAGGACGAGAAGTAGACGTAATCCGCGTGGAAGTGCGTCTCCGGTGTCTCGAAATCCTCAAGCTGCACCAGCCAGCAATGGTCGCAGACAAAGCTCTTGAGCGGATAGAACCGCTCGCTGAGCGAGGCATGTTCGGCGCGAACAAACGCATTCGAAATCGGCGTCATGCCGAGATCCACCAGCACAGCCGTAAGCGGCGCGCCGCAAGACCGACACATCGGAGAGCCAATGGCCATCGCACCTAGCCCCAATGCCGCCAAGGCGCACGACCCGACTGCCAGAGTTCTTCCAGCATCATCTTGTCCCGCAGCGTATCCATCGGCTGCCAGAAACCGTAATGTCGGTAAGCGGCGAGCTGCGCGTCGCGAGCCAACGCTTCGAGCGGCGTCGACTCCCAGGAGGTCTTGTCGCCCTCGATCCGGTCGATCACCGCTGTATTGAGCACGAAGAAGCCGCCATTGATATAGGCATTGTCGCCGGGTGGCTTCTCGACGAAGGATTTCACCGTCGACTCATCGATTTCCAACGCGCCGTAGCGGCCCGGCGGTCGCACCGCCGTCACTGTCGCCTGCTTGCCATGGCTGCGGTGAAACTTGATGCTGGCGGCAATATCGATATCAGACAGTCCGTCGCCGTAAGTGAAGCAGAACGGCTCCTGCGGATCGAGATAGTTGCGCACACGCTTGAGCCGACCGCCTGTGAGCGTAGTCTCGCCCGTATCCACCAGCGTGATCCGCCAGGGCTCGACGCTGCTCTGATGGTAGGTGACGCTGTTCTTCGTGGCATCGATGGTGACATCGGAGTGATGCAGCACGAAGTTCATGAAGTATTCCTTGATCATGTACCCCTTGTAGCCGAGGCAGATCACAAAATCCGTGATCCCATGATGCGCATAGAGCTTCATGATGTGCCAGAGGATCGGTCGCCCGCCGATCTCGATCATGGGCTTAGGCCGCACCAGTGTTTCCTCGGATATTCGCGTACCCATGCCACCTGCGAGAATGACTGCTTTCATTTCATGACTCCCTACCTGCCGCCCCCTGATCCAGGGATTCGAGCTCTAATTCGTGCAAGATTCTGCGCGAGAAGTCGGGAGGCTCGCGCCAGATTTCGCGTGAAAAGTCCGGCGGTTCTGGCAACATTCCGCGCGATAAAGCCGGAAGCGTGGGCCTTCCACGTCTGGAACTCTTGCGACCTTGTCGTCTTCCACTTCTCAAAATCGTGCTTCCGCTCATCGAGGTCGCGCTTCAACTCCGAATGTTCGTAGTCCCATGCAGCTCTGCCCGATGCGAGATAGTCGTACGCAGATCTCACGGCCAGTACCGCCACTGTCAGCGGTCGATAATAGCTATCCGCCGCTGCGCGGTGATAGTTCTCGAAATAAGTCGAGCGCTCTTCCCGCGGATAGATCTGCGAGCGCGGGCTGACCACGGAATCGACGATGTCCGTTGGGACGCGCTTCTGCAGCACCAGTCCATCGTCGATGACGAGGTTGGAGCGACACAAATAGGCATAGACTAGGTTCATGTCGCTGCCCCAGGTCGAGGGGCGATCGCGAAATAGGTCGATCACCCGCGCCAGCTCCTGCCGTCGGAAGATCGAATAGATCAGGTTGGCCTTACCCATGATTTCAGGCTCCCAGAGAAATCGCGCCAAATCGACGAATTTGAAGGCGCTCGATTGGAAGCGTTTGAAACTCGGGTAGGACCGGACAACGTCGCCGTTCATGTTGATATTGACGACCTGACAAAACCAGGCCGAGGCACGCGGATTTCGGTCAAGCGCTGCGACCCCCCGTTCGAGGAAATCGGCCGGCCACAAATCGTCGTCGGAGGCCCAGAGAAACAGCGGAGCCCGCGCCTGATCGTATACGAACCAGAAGTTTTTTTCCGCCCCCAGGTTGGCTTCCTGGCGCATATAACGGAAGCGCGGGTCGGTGCCAGCGTAGCGTTCGCACAATCGCCTGACCGCGGGATTGGTCGAGGCATTGTCCGAGATGATGAGTTCGAAATCGGCAAATGTCTGCTGTTGGAAGCTCTCGAGCACCAGTGCGAGCAGTTCGGGGCGATTGTAGGTTGGAAGGCCAACGGAAACACGAGGTACGCTATCGGTCATCTAACGGTCAGTTCTGTGGAGCCACATGCGACGCAATGGGATGCGACAGGCCAGGGCCGGCCGGCTTCCAGCGCAGGGCCAGCAGGAGTTCGTGCCTGAACAGGCAATACGCGGCGAACTTACGCAACTGCCCGGTCGTTCGCGATTCCAGACCGAGCGCGTCGATTGCCGCGAAATTCTCGTGCATGACCATCTTGTGATATCGGTGCAACGACCGGCAATCCCTGATGTAGTTCTGCCATCCCCGCCAGTTGGGCAGCCGGCCGCCGACCTGTTCCCATCTCGCCTGCTCGCAAACGGTGCGGGGCGCCGTCTTGTAGAAACCGATTTCAGGAATAACCCGTATGTCTCCCCGGAAAGCCAACAAGATCTGCATCGGAATTTCGTTGAGCGTCGCACCGATCCATTCTGTGATCGGCTTGCCGTTGTGAAACAGCGCCTCCCGCCTGAACACGCCGTAGACCAGATTGCCGTAGACGTGCCGGAGCAGATGCTTCACCCGCTCCACCGGCGACCGTGAGGAAAACGCTTTAAAAGGGGCGCCTTCGAAAAAGAACGGAAACAACATCTTCCCGTCGACTTCGTATTGCGCTTCCATCTGGCACACGACGAGCCGGGGATCCGCCTTCAACCGCTCGACGCAGCGCTCGACGAAAAACGGCTCCCAGCGATCATCGTCTGCTGCCCACATGAAAAACTCGCCGCGGGCCCTCGGCAACAGAGAGGAGAAATTTCGCATCGCGCCGATGTTTTCCGGATGCCGGTAATACGTGACCCGTTCGTCTCTGCTGGCGAAATCGTCGACCGTCGCCCGAACAGCCGGATCCGGCGACGCGTTATCCGATACGATGATCTCGATATGCCGGTAGGTCTGGGCTTGAATCGACGCCAGCGTCCGCGCCAGGCCTTCCGTTCGGTTGAACGTCGGTATGCCGACTGTGACGAGTGGTTCGGTCACGCCTGACTGCAAATCATCGAGACGGTCACGCCGTAGCTGCGCTTTTCCGTACGTCCTGGCGAGCGAGCGAGCGACGCAGCCACGCATTGCCAAACGCAATGAAGGGCTTTTCGACCACGAAATATGTGACTGATGATGCGGCTAGCGTGAGGCCCGTTAGAGCCAGGTAAAACCAAACGAAATTTGCCATGGGCGATAGCCAGGAGATATTGACGGGAACTGCGTGGATCAACGCAAGATGCCAAAGGTATCCGCTAAAGCTGATCTTTCCGATCCAAACGATATACTGATTGACGAAGGTAGTGCTACGGAATCTCTCAAGTGTGATCGCAATCCCCGCAAAAGCTACCGCGAAAGAGGCGTGAAAGCCGAATTCGGCCCACCCGATACCGAACCGATAATACGCTTCGAGTACAATGACAACTGGCATGAGCGAGATGAAGGCCACTTGAAATGGCCGGCGCACGACTTCATGCCCCTCATCGCGGATGATGAAGTAAGCCGTCATCCCGATCAGAAACACGGGAAGCTGATGGACGAAGTTCAACGTTGAAAAAACCTGGTATACGACGTTCCACGACTGTGGCGTGACATGTTTTGCCGCCGCTTGGATCGATGCGTAGGCGATTGCGGCCGGCGCCAGCGCAATCAAGGCCGCCACCGCTGCAGCCCGCCATGATTTGATATAGCTCACGAGGATCGGGAAGACGGCATAAAACATCATTTCGACAGCGATGCTCCAGCCACCAGGAACGACACTGCTGAATGTACTCGGCAGAAAGCCGTGCGCGAACAGCGTCGTCAGAATGATATGCGTAGCGCCGATCCCGTCGGGCTCAAGTCCCCTTGGCCCTACCCCGTCCTTTAGGGTAAAGTAGATTATGGCAAGCCAAAACATCGGCGCAATACGAAAGAGCCGCCGAATGTAAAATGCGCCCACACCGTCGGTGCGTCTGTGGTACGACATACAAAGTGTGATCGCGCTCGCCACAAAGAACAGTTGGACGCCGCGTGCGCCTTGGTCACCGATTTGGTAAACATAGCCTTGCAGCCCACCGATCATCTGCGATGAGTGCACAAAAATAACGAGCAGAATTGCGTAGCCGCGCAACGCGTCGATATATCCGTATCTGACTTGGCCGCCCATCGCCGATTCTCTTCAGGCGATTCGCTTGATATAGCTGTCCGGCCAATAAGAGACGCGAGCTGCCGAAACTCCCTCGCGAAACGGCAGCTCGGGCTCCTCGATCCTGAAATCGGGATTCTGCTCTACGAACTGGAGCGCCGCTTGACGCGGATTGTTCCAAGACCAATCGGGCGCCGATCGCGGGGCACCCTCGACCATCTCCATGATACCGTCGCATGCAAGAATGTAGGATCCGACGTTGATCAGCGGAGAATAGGCCGCGAGCTCTGCCAGTACGTGATCCTTGCTGTGCTTCGCATCCAGAATGACGAGCACGCGTTCATCGGGAGCAATCAGGGAACTTACCTTCGCGATCGTCTCCGGCGCTACCGACGAGCCTTCGATGAGCGTTATGCTGGGGAAGAGCTTGTGCTCCTCGATCGCCTTCCGATTGTGTGGACGGATTTCGATATCGACACCGATCACGCGACCGCGCCCGATCACCTGCAACAGCCCGGCATGGAAGATCAGCGAGCCACCGTGCGCAATGCCAGTCTCGACAATGACGTCAGGCTTCAATTGCCATATGAGCTCCTGAAGCCTGATCAAATCGTCGGGCAACTGGATGATCGGGCGCCCCATCCAAGCAAAATTATAGACATATTTTGCGTCCCACGTCGCCCGCAGCCAGACCTTGGAGATCAGCTCGAAGCCCTCCTTTGAGGCAAAAGTGAGCTTGCTCGCTCCATTATCCGGAGAAATCCAGCCGTCTTTCTCATCAATCAAGATCACGTTGAAAACTCCTTGATCGCATCTGGCGTCGACAAGAGCCCAGGCAGATCATCGACAAGAGACCGCGGCTTCCAGTCGAGCAAATCGCGCAGTCGCTGAACGTTGATCGGCTCAAAGCTGACGATCGGACCCGAGCCGAATTCAACTGAGACTCCGGCCTTCCCGAGTTGATCCGCAATTTGTCGGTGGCTCGTGTTTTGGCCGGACGCCACGTTGTAGATCGGTTCCATTCCTTGCACCGCCACCGCCGCGATGGCCCGACATGCATCGTCTATATGTATGTAGTCCTTCGTGCTCGCGGGTGCTTGCATGATCCAAACGCTCCGACGACTGCGCGCATCCGCAAGAATCGACGTCAGAAAATTCGACGATCGATCGTTCCCGCCGTAAACGTTCGAAAGGCGGCAAACGCGGCCGCGATCGCCCGCGAGGCGGAATGTTAGCGCCTCCCCGAGGAGCTTGCTCAGCGTGTAGATACCGTCGGCATCAACGGAAGACGCCGCGATGGACGTCAGTTCGTCCGTCGTCCGCTCGGACTTGTAGAGGCGCGTCGATGAGAGATAAGTAAAGGACGTGAAGTCCTTGCTCGAAAGCAAGTCTGCAAGACATACGACGTGAGCCTGAACGGTTTCGACGGGCTTGCTGCGAAAGTCCGACGTCAGGCCAATCGCGTAGACCGCGTGTCCAAGATCGGCCGGCGTCTGTGCAATGGTGTCACGCGTCACCGCGATCACGTCGGCCCCCGACCGCCGCAGACTCTCCACCAGTGCGGATCCGACGTAGCCCGCAGCGCCGAATACGGTGATCCGATCAGTCATACGGCACACGCTCGAATCTTCAGTCGCCGGATGATCACAGAGTGATGCCCCTGAACGATGGCAGCAGCGCCTTGTCGCGATCGGACATGATCATGGAGTTGAGAGGCCAGCCGATGTTCAGCAGCGGATCATCGAAGCGAAAACCCCGACCAGCATCCGGAACGTAGGCAGGCGTGATTTCGTAGTCGACTTCGGTGTCGTCGACCAACGTCTGAAAACCATGTGCGAACCCTTCCGGAATGTAGAGCATAATACGATTGTCGGCACTTAGCTCTTCACCGTGCCACCGACCGTAGCTTGGTGAGCTCTGGCGCAGATCAACCATAACGTCGAAAATCGCACCGCGCGTGCATCGGACCAACTTGGTCTCGAGATACGGCGGAGCCTGGAAATGCATGCCGCGCAGCGTACCAGCACGCGTGTTGTAGGAGACCGAACACTGGACGAAATCAGATTCGAGCCCATGCGCACGGAAGGTTTCGGCGCAGAATCTCCGGGCGAAAGCTCCACGTTGATCGGAGATCAACTGCGGCACGATACGGAAGGCGCCGGGGAGATGAAGTTCCTCGATAATCATGGGACGTTTCGGTAGGGCGGCGGCTGGTCACACACGGGTGACGTTCCATTCCAGTGATGGCCGAACGGGGCCCGGAATCGCGTCAAACAGACCAGTCGCCCGCAGCTCCGAAACGAAAAAGCGCAGAGCATCCTGCACGTAAAAATGCACCTTCTGAGGATTGACGGACGTCAGCGCCACCCCAACGACAAACGAGCCAAGGTTGAGGAAGCCGCGAGGAATGGACATTGTGCAACTATAGACACCGGGTGCAAGTTCGGAGGTTTGCGGCGGAGAGCTTACAAAGACGTATTGATCCTGCAGAAACACGTGGAAGTTCGGAACCATGACATATCCCGGCTTCAGCACCTCGAACTTCATCTCGATGTTGATCAGCTCGTTTCTGTCGACCGTATCGGTATCATTGAACTGATCGACGACCAGCCGTGCGCTGCAGAGCCGCGCGACGTCATCGCCTGGTGCAATGGCATCCGGGGCAAAAGTCATCGAGGATCTGCCTGCGACCCTCTCGGCCGCGGCTTCTTCCGCCAACTCCAGGGCGCCGTCGTGCGTTTCCGCTTTCCCATGCTTTAGGTGCCTTGCACGCTCCGCCGATACGGCCGCGGCGTGAACGCTCGCGTAATATTGGTCGCAGATCTCGTCCACTGGACCGAACGCGACGATCCGGCCGGCCTCCATCAGGATGGCCTTGTTGCACATCGACCTGATGATCTTGTCGGAGTGGCTCGCCAGAACCATGATGGGACTTCGTCCGATGAAATCCTTCATGCGCGCCTCGGCGCGTTCGGTGAAACGCAGGTCGCCGGTGCCGAACCCTTCGTCCATCAGGATCACGCCGGGGTCGAGCGAGGTCACCAACGCGAAACCGAGACGCATCGTCATGCCCGTCGAATAGGTGCGCACCGGAAGGCTGAGATACTCGCCGAGTTCGCAGAACTCCTCGATTTCCGGAATCTTCGCCTCGATTTGCCGTCGGGTCATTCCGATCAGCATTCCGGAGGTGATGATGTTCTCGTAACCGGTGTCCTCGCCGTCGAGGCCGGGCATGGCGTCGAACAGCGGCGTGACGCGCCCCTCGACCCGAACGGTACCGGAGACCGGATGATAGATGCCGGCCATGAGCTTCAGCAGCGTCGACTTGCCGGCGCCGTTGTGGCCCACAAGTCCGACACGGTCTCCGTCACGCAGCGTGAACGAGATGTCGTTCAGGGCCTTGACGGTGACGCGGTCATTATTCTTGCCCTCTCGCTCGATTGCGCCGCCTGTCGCGCGCTGGAACAGGGCTTTGCGCAGGCTACGCTGCTGCGCTCCATAGATCGGGAAATGCGCGCTCACATTTTCGAAGACGACGGTCGCCACTTCTGTCAGCTCCAATAGGCGATGCGCCTGCGGAAGCGCTTGAACATCGCATAGCTCAACCACCATCCACCGATGCACATCACAATCATGACCATGTAGCTGATCGCGTCCGGCACCCTGCCCATCATCGGCGCGCGCACCACGTCGAGCACGTGATAGAGCGGGTTCAGGTCCACGAACAAGATGCGCCGCATACCCGTCAGCGTATCGGCCGGCCAGAACAATGGTGTGACCAGCATCGAAATCTGGATCACGCTCGTCACTAGTTGCGGCACGTCGCGAAATCGCAGGCAGACCAGCCCCAGGAACAGCGAGATCCAAACGGCATTCAGGATCACCAGCGCGAGCCCCGGCAGCGCCAGCAACAGCGTAAAGCTGATGAGCGAGGGCTTCAGCACCAGCACGACCAGGAAGTAGACAACGAGGTTGTGCAGGAAGACGAGGAGGTTGCGCCAGATTAGGGCGTAGGCGAGGACGGAATAGTCGAACCGGATGTTTCGGAACAACGCCTGCCCAGCGATGAACATGCTGCAGGCCTCCGTGGCAATGGTCGAAACCAGCATCCACACGACCATGCCGCTCGCCAGGAACGGCAGGTATTCATAGATATTCTGGTGCCAGAGTGCCGCGCCGACGAAACCGACCGACAGCGTGTAGATCGCAAGCGTGATCGAGGTCCAGAACGGACCGATCGTCGTCCTGCGATAGCGTCGTTTGACATCGAGCCAGCCCAGTCGCCCCCATAGCTCGCGCTTGGAGAGGCCGCGCACCAGATCCTCGGCGGCGGTTTCTTCCAATGAGCGAAGTTCGGGGTTGAGCTCGCCAACCGGTTCCAAGACCATCGTCATCGTGAGCTCCACGATCCCCGCGCGCTCGCCGCGCGGCTGCCAACCTTGCGCACGGCCCTGCAGCCGTGGCGATTTCCAACCAGAGTCGTCATTCGTCAAAAACGTCCATGCTACCGCAGTCCGGGTGAAAAGCCCTCCACCCGGAGACTCCCAGAGGGAGCGAACACAAAGCGCAGCGATCGGATCGCCGCACGAAAAGCCGCACTCAGGCGGCTGCGACCAGATCCACGTCAAGATGAACGCGGACCTTGCGGCCGAGCATGTCGAGCAGAATGGCGACCCGGTGATGGTCCCCCATTCCGTCGAACAGCCCGGCATTGTCCATGAAGGCGCCTGCAAGCACCCGCACCTTATCGCCAGGCGCGAACGCCGGCCTGGCTTCCATCCTGACAAAGCCGCGCTCGTCCTCGCGCGCCCTCAACGCACCGAGCACGCCGCTCGGCACTGCGGCCGGCTCCTCGCCATTGCAGACGAGATGCGACACGCCCTGGGTCGACTGGATCGCGCGCCAGCGCTGCGTCGCCATGTCGATGGCCACGAAGATGTAACGCGGAAACAGCGCCTTTGCGACGAAATCGACCTTGCGCGCATGGCGCCGGCGCTTCAGGTAGCGCGGCAGATAGATCTCATAGCCCTGGCGCAACAGGTTATGCGCGGCCTTGGCCTCGCCGTTCACCTGGGTCTGCACCACATACCAGCGCGCCTCGACCGCCTCGCTCATGGTGCGCCCTCCGCTTTCCCGTTTCGTTCGCGCAAGCCCAGCAGACCCGGCGCGAGCACCCGCTCCGCACCGCACACCGCGGCGGCCGCGTCATAGGATGCACCGGCGTGCGCGACGTCGGTGACGATCACGGCGTCGAACGCCTCCTTCACCTCGTCATAGGACCTGAAGACATTGACGCCGACAAAGCGTGCAATCTCGGTTGCGGGATCGACGACCGCCACTACCGCAACGCCCGCCTCGACCGCGCAGAGGATTGCAACCTCGGCCAGGTCCGATTGGCCCGCCAGCACCACGCGGGAAAAACCTCTCGCCTTGGCCTCGTCGAGCACGCGCGCGCAATCGCTCTTGGCCAGCCGGAAGAAGGAAAACGAATTGGACAGGTATTGAACCGTGAGACGGGATTTCTCGGCAAAGCCCTGCGGCGTCAGGTAGTAGGCGTAGCGGCCCGCGGGCGCATCGCTCACCTTGACCAGCCCCTTCTTGATGCAGCGCTTGAGGTAGGCATTGACCAGGCCGAGCGCGATGCCGAGCTCGGCGGCGATGTGACGCTGCGAGCGCGCACCATCGCTTTCCACCGAACTCAACAGGCCAAGAACGATTCGCTCGTTCTCATGGTCTGCGTTTAGCAAGCGCTCCACCTCTCAAGCCTCCAGCCTCAGCGAAGGCTACTACCGCGTTCAAGCCGTGAACGTCAAGCGGAACGTTCAAGACGTGAATACATATAATCCATTGAAATCAAATACATTTTTTCCGTAGATAAAATAAGTTTGGCGGGACGATATAGAGGGCGGCGCGACCGGACCGCATATAGCAGGGCAAGATGCCGTCGACGGCGACAACCTTCGAGCTTCATCATTGCGTCAGCTGTCCCATGATACCATTTGCTTTGACGCAAATGGTTGCGGCAACTGGAAAGCATCGGCCGTAGACGAACGGGTTGACCGCGCCGCCGGCAGTTGCGATCCAAGGTCGCGTCTCGATTCAATTGCAGGGCTGGGTACAACCCAAAATTAAGGGTCGATCGCCATCCTCCTAAATCGCGCACAGGGTTCTGTCCTCGAGTAGTTTATTGCGTGATCCCTTCGTTGCGTCGGTCAAAGCCAACGCGCTGGACAGCCGGTTCTGGAAATCCGCGATGAGCTTGAAATCCACCCTCCACGATCCGCTGGACGCTTCGGATCCGTCGGACAGCTTTTCGAGCGGATCGGCGTTCCAGTTGCTGTTGCAACAGGGGCAGTCCGGCGCGCCGCCGACCCCCGTCGTCCTTCCCGCCGAGACGTACGAAGCCCAGGCGGCAGTCAGCGCCTCCGGCCCTGGCGGTCCTGGCTCCGTGGTCGCCGAAACCTCCGGTGGGCTGACCATCAATCTCATTTTTGACACGGCCGCGATGGCTGCGCCTGCCAGTTTCCGCGCCGGTATCGAGCAGGCGGCCGCGCTCCTGAGCTCCGCGATCTCCGACAAGATCACGTTGAACTTCAACATCGACTACAGCGGGACGGGCGGCGGCGCGGCAGCCGGTCCCGATAGCGGCCAATGGGTCAGCTATTCGACGGTGAGAGCCGATCTCATCAACAATGCCTCGCCCGGCGACACCTCATTCAACGCGTTGCCGACAGCATCGACCATCCAGGGCCAGTCGAGTGTCGCGGTCTGGAATGCACAGCTCAAGCTCTGGGGATTGGTTGGAGCCAACGACACCACGACCGACGACGGCACCGCGACCTTCGCAACCGACATCGATCCGAATCTCCTGGTGGGGGTGGCGCTGCACGAGCTGACCCATGCGATGGGCCGTGTGCCGTATGGCCCCCAGCCAGACGTTTTCGATCTCTACCGCTTCAAGAGCCCGGGCGTCAGGCTGCTCACCGACAACATCCCCGCGAGCGCCTCCTATTTTTCCCTGGATGGCGGCTATACGGATCGCGGACTATGGCCGGAACTCCGATCCCAGCGATTTCCTCAACAGCGGCGTGCAGGGCGGAAGCGATCCCTTCAACGAATACTACTCATACGGCACCCTGCAGCAGCTGACCGCCATCGACCTGAAACAGCTGGATGCGCTTGGATTTCACCTAGCCTCCCAAACGCCTGTCGTGATCCAGACCGACGGCACGACGAGCCTGGTGCAGGTCGGATCGGGTTATTTTCTGGACACAGTCGGCAGCAGCAGCGCCGGACCGCAATTAAAGTACAACGGCTCGGCTGTGACAGCCGGCGAGTTCGGAAATTGGACGCCCTATGGCGCGATCCAAGTAGGCAGCGGATATGACGTCGCCTGGAAGAATCCTGGCGCCAATCAGTTCACTGTTTGGAATACCGACAGCAACGGCAACCTGATCTCGTTCCTGGTCGCCGCGGTGCCCGCCAGCAACGCCACGCTGAAGTCGCTCGAGACAACATTCCAACAGGACCTCAACGGCGACGGCACCATCGGCCTTCCCGCCGCGACGATCTTGCAAACCGATGGGACGACCAATCTGATCAAGATGGGCGGGTCTGAACACCGTCGGCAGCCCCAACATCGGACCGGAGCTGACTTACAACGGCTCGCCTGTTGCGGCTGGCGAGTTCGGCACTTGGGTGCCCTATGGTGCGATCCAGGTGGCTGGTGGATTTGATGTCGCCTGGAAAAATGCCGGCGCCAATCAGTACACGGTGTGGGAGACCGACAGCAACGGAAACCTGGTCGCGTTTCTCGTCAGCGCCGTGCCCGGTAGCAACGCCACGCTGGAATCGCTCGAGACGACTTTCCACCAAGACCTCAACGGCGACGGCAGCATCGGCATCATCGCCACGGTCATACAGACCGACGGGACGACCAGTCTGGCCGAGATCGGATCGAATTATTTTCTGAACACCGTCGGCAGCAGCAGCACGGGACCGGAATTAACGTATGGCGGCGCGCCTGTCACAGCCGGCGCGTTCGGCACCTGGGTGCCTTATGGCGCGATCCAGGTGAGCGGCGGCTTCGATGTCGCCTGGGAAAATCCCGGGGCCAATCAGTACACGGTGTGGCACACCGACGGCAACGGCAACCTGGTCTCGTTCCTGGTCAGCGCCGCCCCCGGCAATAACGCCACGTTAGAAGCGCTCGAGACCACCTTCCAACAGGACCTCAACGGCGACGGCACCATTGGCATTCTCTCGACGGTGGTACAGACCGACGGCACGACCAGCCTGGTTGAGATCGGATCGAATTACTTTCTGAACACTGTCGGAAGCGGCGTCACAGGACCGGAGCTGAAGTACAACGGCTTGCCCGTGACAGCCGGCGAGTTCGGCACCTGGGTGCCCTATGGCGCAATCCAGGTGAGCGGCGGCTTCGATGTCGCCTGGAAGAATCCCGGCGCCAATCAGTACACGGTCTGGAGCACCGATGGCAGCGGCAACCTGCAGTCGTTCTTGGTTGCCGCGGTGCCCGGCAGCAACGCCGCGCTGCAGTCACTCGAGACCATCTTCCACCAGGACCTCAACGGCGACGGCACGATCGGTATCCCTGCCGGAACATCACCCGCCGCGGCGCAGCCGGCGCAGGCTTCGCAAACCTCGTTCGACGGCCAGACGCTGACGCTCAATACGCCGTCGGCGTTCAGTGGGCAGCTCGTAGGCTTTGGCGGCGACGGCACGCTTACGGGCTCCGACCAGGTCGATTTGCGCGGCTTCAACTTCTACACCCTGCATACTGGCTTCAACACCGCGTCGGGTACACTCTCCTTGAGCAGCGGGTCGAGCGCGGCGTCGTTGCAGTTTCTCGGGCAATATTCACAGGACAGTTTTCACTTCGCCGACGACGGCAATGGTGGAACGTTGGTCGCCGCCGCCGCGCCTGCCACGCTGGCCTCCGTCGCAAACGAAGTCTCCAACTTCGCCGCGCACGACACCTTCGTTTTCGCGCCGAATTTCGGCAACATCACCCTGCCCGGCTTCGCGCCCGCGACCGATACGCTGCAATTCAGCAAGACCGTCTTTGCCGACGTCACCGCGCTCTTGGCAGCCGCCCATGACGACGGTTCCGGCAATGCCGTCATTACCGACGCCCTCCACGACACCATCACGCTCCAGCGCGTCGCGACCGCCCAGCTCGCCGCCCATCAGAACGACTTCCATTTCGTTTAAGGCGCTGAGACCGGCAACGGACCGCCACCCCGGCCGTCTCCATCCCGTTCCGGCTGCCTTGCCATTAGACTTTGAAAAGCGCCGATGCTATGGCCTTGCTTTATCGAGGCTGCTGGTCGCGCTCGTCATTCCCGGTGCAAAGGAACAAGGGCTGTCAGGCCGAGGCATCGGCGGAGGCGGCAGGGCCGATGCGACGGGGCTGAGGGCGCCGCGGCAGCTGCGTTTGGTGGAGACAAGATGCAGGCACAGGACAAGAAGCGCGTGGCGCTCATTACCGGCGTGACGGGACAGGACGGCGCCTACCTCGCCGAATATCTGCTCGGGCTCGGCTATACGGTGCATGGCATTAAGCGACGCTCGTCCTCCTTCAACACCGCCCGCGTCGATCATCTCTACCAGGACCCCCATGTCGGCAACGTGCCGTTTTTGATGCACTATGGTGACATGACGGATTCGACCAATCTGATCCGCCTGGTGCAGCAGATCCGCCCGACCGAGATCTACAATCTCGCTGCGCAAAGCCACGTCGGCGTCAGCTTCGAGAGCCCCGAATACACCGCCAATGCGGACGCGATCGGCGTGCTGCGCCTGTTGGAAGCCATCCGCATCCTCGGCATGGAGAAAGAGACCCGCTTCTACCAGGCCTCGACCTCCGAGCTTTATGGCCTGGTGCAGGAGATCCCGCAGAAGGAGACCACGCCGTTCTATCCGCGCTCGCCCTACGGCGTGGCAAAGCTCTATGGCTACTGGATCACGGTGAACTACCGCGAGGCCTATGGGATGTTTGCCAGCAACGGCATCCTGTTCAACCATGAGAGCCCGATCCGCGGCGAGACCTTTGTGACCCGCAAGATCACGCGCGGGGTCGCCCGCATCGAGATGGGGCTGGAGGAGACGCTCTATCTCGGCAATCTCGAGGCCAAGCGCGACTGGGGTCATGCGCGGGACTATGTCGAGGGCATGCACGCGATCCTGCAGGCGGATAGCCCTGACGACTTCGTGCTGTCGACCGGCGAGACGCGCTCGGTGCGAGAGTTCGTGGAGCTTGCTTTTGCCGAGGTCGGCCGCAGCGTCGAATGGCGCGGCGAAGGCGTCGAGGAGACCGGCATCGACAGGAAGACCGGCAAGACCGTGGTGCGGATCGATCCGGTCTATTTCCGCCCCACCGAGGTCGATCTTCTGATCGGCGATTCCAGCAAGGCGCGGCAGAAGCTTGGCTGGAAGCCGAAGACGAGCTTTGCTCAGCTGGTGAAGGAAATGGTGGCGGGCGATCTTAGCGAGGCCCGGCTGGAGGTCGCCAATGGCAAGCACGCCGTTTGAGCTGAAGGGCAAGACGGTCTTCGTGGCCGGCCATCGCGGGATGGTCGGCGCGGCGATTGCCCGCCGGCTGGCACAGGAGAATGTCGAAATCCTGACTGCAAGCCGGGCCGAGCTCGACCTGCGCGACCAAGCCGCGCTGTTCGAGTGGTTTGCAAAGAAAAAGCCGCAGGCGGTGTTCCTGGCGGCAGCCAAGGTCGGCGGCATCGTCGCCAACAACACGCTGCGCGCGGAGTTCCTCTACGACAACCTTGCGATTGCGACCAACGTCATCCATGCGGCGCATCTGAACCGCACCGAGAAACTGATGTTCCTCGGTTCCTCCTGCATCTATCCAAAGCTCGCGCCCCAGCCCCTGCGCGAGGACTACATGCTTACGGGTCCGCTGGAGATCACCAACGAGCCCTATGCGGTGGCAAAGATCGCCGGCATCAAGATGGCGGAAGCCTATCGCAGCCAGTATGGCTGTGATTTCATCAGCGTGATGCCAACCAACCTCTATGGCCCCGGCGACAATTACCATCCCGAATACAGTCACGTGGTGGCCGCGCTGATCCGTCGGTTCCATGAGGCGAAGCTGTCCGGAGCTGCAAACGTGGTGGTCTGGGGCACCGGTACGCCGCAGCGGGAGTTCCTGTATGTCGACGATATGGCAGATGCCTGCGTGCACCTGATGAAAGTGCATTCGTCGAGCGACATGGTCAATATTGGCACCGGCGAGGACATCTCGATTGCCGAATTCGCGAAGGTCGTGGCGCGCACCGTCGGCTATACGGGCGCGATCAGCTACGACACCTCTCGTCCCGACGGCACGCCCCGCAAGCTGCTCGACGTCAGCCGCCTCGCCGCACTCGGCTGGCGCGCCCGTACTTCGCTGGAGGACGGCATTGCGCTGGCCTACCGCGCCTATCTCAGCGAGAACAAGCAGGCGACGGAGTGACCGACGGCCCTCATCCGATGACCTCAGGCGCGATCAATCGACCGTCGCGCCTCCTCTATGTCGTGATCGAGGATTGGGCCTTCCTGCTCAGCCGCCTACCGATGGCGCGCGCCGCCCGCGACGCTGGTTTCGAGGTCCATGTCGCGAGCAATGTGAACGAAGGCCGGGCCGCGATCGAGGCGGAAGGCTTTGTGCTCCACCCGATTCCCTTCAAGCGCGGCGGCCTGTCGCCGCTTGCGGCCATGCGTGCGGTGCTTGCGATCCGCAAGATCGAGAACGCGATCGATCCTGCGGTCGTGCATCACTCCGCTCTGCAATGCTGCGTGTTGGGCTCGCTTGCCGCACTCGACCGCGATTTTCCGATCGTGAATGCCATCACCGGGCTCGGCTACATCTTCACCTCGCCGAGTCTTCTAGCGCGCCTGTTGAAACAGGGCATGGTCTTGCTTTTGCCGTGGCTACTCAACCGCAGGCACAGCAACATTCTGGTGGAAAATCCTGATGACCGCGACGCACTGCTGGCACTTGGCGCGAGGCCCGAGCGGATCACGCTGATCCCGGGCTCCGGCGTCGATGCTGACAGGCTGCAGCCGCTGCCCGAGCCTGATGGCCCGATCACCATCGGCTTTGTCGGACGACTCCTGGTCGACAAGGGCATCCGCGCGCTGGTCGCGGCCCATGATCTCTTGCGGACTCAGGGGCACAATATCAATCTGATTATCAGGGGCGATCCGGATCCGGCGAATCCGGCGTCCGTGTCGCCCGACGAGGTCGAATCCTGGATCAGGCGTCCCGGCGTTGCCCGGCTCGGCTATGTCGACAATATCGCCACGCTGTGGCGCACGGCGCATATCGCAGTGCTGCCCTCGCATCGCGAGGGCCTGCCGGTCGCACTGATGGAAGCGGCGGCTTGTGGCCGGCCGCTGGTTGCCACCGATGCGCCCGGCTGCCGCGAGATCTGCATCGCCAATCAGACCGGGCTATTGGTCCCAATCGAAGATCCGCCGGCGCTCGCCAGCGCTATCCTGACGCTTGCGCAGTCGCGGGAGTTGCGCGCACGCTTTGGCGCTGCCGCGCGGAAACTGGTCGAGGACAAGCTCTCGGCGCACATCATCGGCCGATCCATCGTCGAGCTCTACAACAAGCTCAGTAACGAAAAGCGCGCCGCGCTGTCGGCGGCCTTCTCTCCACCCGCACGTTGAAGTGCCGCGCAGCAAACAGCCATGAACGTGCTTACCTCGATTCGGGACGAGGTCGCCGCCATCGTCGCCCCTGCACCCAAGGCAGGGATGATCCACAGCGCGGCCAATCGGATCAATCCCAGCCGTCCGACCATTCACATACCCCTGCGACTGACCGCCACGCGGCGCGGCGAAGTCGGCGAACTAGTGAGTCGTGATTCAAGGTCGGGATGATACCCGAAGCAAGAGAAGTCCACCTTTCGAGGAAAGATCGCAAGGTGCTTGAGGCGTGCTGTCGCTCACCGGTGACGTTGCAGCGCGATTTGAAGCGGGCGCGGATAGTTCTGTTGGCGGCGGATGGGCGCAGCACCCGGTCGATCGCCAAGGAAGTTGGGGTCCAGCCGCGGATTGTCAGCCTTTGGCGGCATCGCTATGCCGACCATGGCCTTGAAGGGCTGCAAGACAAGCCGCGGCCTGGCAAGCAGCCGATCTATACGAAGACGACCGACAAGCGGATTCTGAAGCTGCTGGATAAGCCGCCACCGCAAGGGTTTGCGCGCTGGACCGGCCCCCTGCTGGCCGAGGCGCTGGGCGATGTCGATGTCCAATATGTCTGGCGGTTCCTGCGCAGCCACAAGATTGACCTGGTGGCTCGCAAGTCCTGGTGCGAGAGCAACGACCCGAACTTTACGGCCAAAGCCGCCGATGTTGTCGGCCTCTATGTCGCGCCGCCGGCGAAGGCCATTGTGCTGTGCGTGGACGAGAAGCCCTCGATCCAGGCTTTGGAGCGAGCGCAGGGTTATCTGAAGTTGCCCAATGGCCGCGCCTTGACCGGCCAAAGCCACGATTACAAGCGGCATGGCACCACAACATTGTTTGCGGCGCTCGAAGTCGCCACCGGAAAGATCATCGCGACCCATTCAAAACGCCGGCGCCGCGTCGAGTTTCTCGATTTCATGAACAGCGTCACCGCGGCTTTTCCGAACCGCAAGCTTCACGTCATCCTCGACAACCTCAACACCCATAAAAAGAACGAGGACTGGCTCAAGGCCCACCCCAACGTGCAATTTCATTTCACGCCGACAAGTGCGTCATGGCTCAATCAGGTCGAAGTATGGTTTTCCATCTTGCAGGGGCAGTCGCTCAGCGGCACCTCCTTCACGAGCCTCAAGCAGCTTCAGGAACACATCGATGCCTACGTCAACGCATACAACGACAGAGCCGAGCCCTTCGTCTGGACCAAGAAAAAGGTCCGTCAACGCCGTTTCAAAGGCCGCCGTATCACTCAGCTCTGATTCCGGGTACTAGTTACAATGCGGTTCGGCATCAACCCGCGTCGAATCGAAATCGCGACGAGAACAGGGGAACCGCGTACCTTGCGATAATGTCCGTTCCGGAGCGCGTCGCTCCCCAGACGAGCTGGTGAACGCGCCTACTTTGCCGCTCCATTCCACGATCCCCTGCCTTCTGTCACTAAGCTATTCCGGCTCTACAACAGAATCTATGGCGCCAGCATGAAAGCGAGGCTTCAAAAGACATCAGCTGGCCAACTCATTGAATTCAAGAACCGTGGTCTGCATTGAGCAGGCTTGCTGGATAACTCTCCAGCTCTATTGTCGATCCGAAATCATCCTCTTGGAGCTTTTCCAGATGCCCGTCCCGCATGCTTCACAAGCCCTGTCGCGCTTTACCGTGCTCGATCTGACCCGTGTCCGGTCCGGGCCCACCTGCGTGCGGCAGCTCGCAGACTGGGGCGCCAACGTGATCAAGATCGATGCGCTGACCGAGGATGCCGGCGGTGAGCAGCCGGGCGGACCGCGGCGGGGCTCCGACTTCCAGAATTTGCACCGCAACAAGCGGGCGATGACGCTGAACCTGAAGGACGAGCGCGGGCTCATCGTGTTCAAGCGGCTCGCCGCCAAGGCCGATGTCGTGGTCGAGAATTTCCGTCCCGACGTGAAGAAGAAGCTCGGCATCGACTATGACAGCCTCGCCGCGATCAACCCGCGCATCGTCTATGGCAGCATTTCCGGCTTCGGCCAGGACGGCCCCTATCACAAGCGGCCAGGCTTCGATCAGATCGCGCAGGGCATGGGCGGGCTGATGTCGATCACCGGCGCGCCGGGTGAAGGCCCGATGCGGGTCGGCATTCCCGTCGCCGACCTCACCGCTGGCCTGTTCTGCGCCATGGGCATCCTGACCGCGCTGCTCGAACGCGAGGTCTCGGGCAAGGGCCAATGGGTGCAGACCTCGCTGCTCCAGGCCCAGATCTTCATGCTCGACTTCCAGGCCGCGCGCTGGCTGATGGAGAAAGAGGTCGCCAGGCAGGCCGGCAACAACCACCCGACCAGCATCCCGACCGGCGTGTTCAAGACCTCGGACGGCTACATCAACATCGCCACCACCGGCGGGCGGATCTGGGAGCGCTGCGCGCAGGCGATCGGCGCGCCGGAGCTCTACAGCCATCCGGACTATGCGACCGCGCCGGCCCGCTCGAAGAACCGCGACGCGCTCAACGCCGAGATCGAGAAGCGCACCGTGACGAAGTCGACCGAGACGTGGGTCCAGGAGTTCAACGACGCTGGTGTGCCCTGCGGGCCGATCTACGCCATCGACCAGATGTTCGAGGACGCGCAGGTCAGGCATCTCGGCATCGCGCAGGATGTGCCGAGCGACGAGGACCGCCACATCCGCCTGGTCGGCCAGCCCGTGACGCTGTCGCGCACGCCGAGTAAGATGGTGGCGCGGCCACCGGAGTTCGGCGAGCAGACGGAAGAGGTGCTGGCCGAGTTCGGTTTCGGTAAGGAGGAGATCGCGGAGCTCAGGCAGCGCAAGGTGGTGTAAGCGAACGCCGAGGCGCCCGGACTTCGAACCATGAAAAAAGCCCCGGAAAACCGGGGCTTTTCCATCCGTAACTGCCTGCCGATCAGTACTTGGCTCAGTACTTGGCGACGACCGGGCCCGCCGTGAACTGGTAGTTGAAGCCAGCACGGAGGATATGGTCGCGGAATTTGACGTCGATGTCATTCCCTGTCCCGGCGAAGTAGGTCTTGGTGCCGAGATCGATGTAGAGATATTCTAGCTTCGCCGACCAGTTGGGTGCGAACTTCTTCTCCAGGCCTGCGCCGAGCGTCCAGCCCACCCGGGTCCGGCTTTCCGACACTGTCGCGCCGGTGGCCGATATGGGCGCGCCGACGGGGTCGTTGCCATCGAACGCCTGAAGCGTAAGCGTCGGCGTGCTCGAGAACTTGACCTCGCCGACCGCCAGACCGCCGGTGGCATAGAGCAGCAAGCTCGGATCAACGAGGAAGCCGCCTCGTCCACGGAAGGTTGCGAACCAGGGAAAATCGGTGCTGGTCGCCGTGGACGCCGTGACACCAAACCTGCCGATTCGGATCGTGCCTAGCACGTCGTTCGATCGCCCGCGTTCGCCGGTGCCTTGAATGTCGGCCTCGACGCCGACGACCCATTTCCGGTCCAGCTGCCAATTGTAGCCAACTTGGCCGCCGCCGAGGCCGCCATCCACGTTCTGCTTGGCCGTGCCGATGGATCCCGCGGGAAAGGGCGCGCCGATCACAGCCGTCGCGGTCGTCCTGCCCCAGCTATAGCCGCCGTTCAAACCCGCATAAAATCCCGTCCAGTTATAACCGGGATCGACGATCGGCGGCGCCTTCACATAGGGCCTCGCCGCCAGATCGGCGGCCATCGCGTTCGTCCCAACCAGCGAGGCCGCTGCCGCAATTCCCATCACAATCCGCTTCATAACTTCGCCCCTGCCACAAAAACCAAAATCTGGATGGGACCATACGCCTTCGGTTCCAGCGCGGCTGTCGCGCGGCGGCAACATTTGGAAACAATCGGATGGCGCCAGGACTTGGACTGCGACGTCATCGACAAACTAAGCTTTTGATCTACTTATAGTTTAAGAGCGAATTTACCGTGATGCGGTTTTCGCCCGTTGCGTCCATCCGAAGTGGCCCAGCAGGCCATCGATCAGCGGCCAGAACAGAAGCAGAATCGCCAGCGTGGTAATCGACCCGACCAGCCCGTTCGCCCAGAACACTCTGAGGTCGCCGCCGGAGCCGATCATCGACAGGCGGAATGCGTCCTCGGCACGGTTGCCGAGGACGAGGGCGAGCGTAAACGGCGCCAGCGGAATTCCGATCTTCTTGAAGACGTAGCCAACGACGCCGAAGCCCAGCATCAGCCAGATGTCGAACATCGCGTTCTGGATCGCATAGGCGCCGATCGCGCAGGATACCACGATCATCGGCGCCACCGCCGCAAAGGGCACGCGCAGGATCGATGCGAAGATCGGCACCGTCGTTAGCACCAGCACGAGGCCGACGACGTTGCCGAGATACATCGAAGCGATCAAGCCCCAGACGAAATCCTTGTGCTCGACGAACAGCAGCGGCCCCGGATTGAGCCCCCATACCATCAACCCGCCGAGCAGGATCGCGGCTGTGCCGGAGCCGGGAATGCCGAGCGCCAGCATCGGCAGCAGCGCCGCGGTGCCGGAGGCGTGCGCCGCCGTTTCCGGCGCAAACACGCCCTCGATGCGACCCTTGCCAAAACTCTCCGGATCCTTGGAAAAGCGCTTGGCGAGATTGTAGCCCATGAAGGAGGCCGCGATCGCCCCGCCCGGGGTGATGCCGAGCCAGCAGCCGATGAAGGAGGAGCGCAGCAACGTCACCCAGTATTTCGGCAGGTCCTTCCAGACACCGAGCACGACGCGCAGCGAGATGCTTGCCGCGTGGCCGCGCAGTGCCAGCCGCTCCTCCATCGTCAGCAGGATCTCGCTGATTCCGAACAGGCCGATGACGGCGACGAGGAAGTTGATACCGCGCAAGAGCTCGGCCGAGCCGAAAGTCATGCGCAGATTGCCCGACACCGTGTCCATACCGATGCCGGCGAGCAGCAGCCCCAGCGACATCGAGATGACCGTCTTGTGCTTGGCCTCGCGCCCCAGGCCAACGAAGGAGCAGAAGGTGAGCAGATACACCGCGAAGAACTCGGGCGGGCCGAACTTCAACGCAAAGGACGAGATCATCGGCGCGAGGAAGGTGATCAGGAGCACTGCGACCAGCGAGCCGATGAAGGAGGACGTGAACGCCGCGGTCAGCGCCTCCGCCGCCCTGCCCTGCTGCGCCATCGGATAGCCGTCGAAGGTGGTCGCGACCGACCAGGCCTCGCCCGGGATGTTGAACAGGATCGAGGTGATCGCGCCGCCGAACAGCGCGCCCCAGTAGATACAGGACAGCATCACGATGGCGGAGGTCGGGTCCATCGTGAAGGTCAGCGGCAACAGGATCGCAACGCCGTTGGGGCCGCCGAGGCCCGGCAGCACGCCGACGAAGATGCCGAGCACCAGCCCGACCATCATCAGCACGAGCGTCTTCCACGTCAGCAGGACGGCGAAGCCGTGAAGCAGGAGACCGAGAGCTTCCATCGCGGGTCCGTCCTAGTGGCCGAAGGCCGCTTCGAGCGGCCCCTTCGGCATGATGACGTCGAAGGCGATGTCGAAGGTGACGAACATGATCGCCGTGAACAGGAAGGCGGTGAGCAGCGACTTCCACAGCGCGATCTTGCCGACGAGGCGCATGAAGGCCGCAATCAGCAAGAAGCTCGCGACATAGAGGCCGAGGAACTGCGTCACCAGACAGAACAGCAGCGTCGGCACGAACACCGCCATCACGCGGCGGGCCTGCGCGCGCGTGACGAAGCTTCCGGACGCCGCGCGGCGCGCGACGAGCGCCGCGATCAGGCCGTAGAGGCTGCCGCCGCCGAGGATGACGGAGAGATAGAACGGGAAATAGCCGGGCTCGGGCCCGGTTGCGTCCCAGGAAGCCCCGGTGCGCCAATTGTCGTAGCCGAGCGTGATGGCCAGCGCGAGCAGCAGGAGGCAGACAAGGATTTCGATCGTGCCTGAGCTGACGATGGAGGGCGAGTCCTCTTCAGGCGCGGTCGGATCGTCGACGACGATTTCTATATCGGTTTGGGACATGTGCTGCTTTGCAAAGCCGGAATGATGTCACCTCGCCCCCGCTTGCGGGGAGAGGCAGAGGTCGCATCCGCGGCCGTTTTCTAGGACGCCGAAGCAAAGCCTCGGCTATGGCGAAGCGCCGGGTGAGGGGGACTCTCGGCAGGGACGGGGAAAGCTGGACTCGCCGAGACCGCCCTCACCCCTGCCCTCCCCCGTAAGAACGGGGAGAGGGAAAAGAGAGACGGCTACTTCGCGACGAATCCGGCTTCCGTCATCAGCGCCTTGTTGATGGCATCGTCCTCCTCGAGGAATTGCACCATGTCCTTGCCGGTGAGGAAGATCGGCTTCAACGCCTGTTTCTCCATGTAGTCCTTGTACTCGGCGGTCTGCGTCACCTTGTGGAACAGCTCGACATAGAAGGCCTGCTGCTCGGCCGTGACCTTGCCGGGCAGGAACATCGCGCGCAGCATCAGATACTGGACGTCGACGCCCTCCTCCTTGCAGGTCGGGATGTCGGCCCAGGACTGCGTGTCCGTCACCTTGCTGGTGTAGGAGATGCGCTCCTTGTCGAACACGCAGAGCGGACGCACCTGGCCGGCGCGCCAGACTTCGAGGTTTTCGCTGGGGTTGTTGACGTTGGCCTCGGTATGGTTGCCAACGAGCTGGGTCGCGGCCTCGCCGCCGGACTTGTAGGGCAGATAGGAGAATTTCGCGCCGGTCTTCTGCTCCAGGAACACGGTCAGCACGTGATCCTCGCGCTTGGAGCCGGTGCCGCCCATCTTGAACGGCGAGCTCGCCGCCTTCGCGGCCTCGACGAATTCCTTCACCGTCTTGGGACCGGCGCTGTTGTCCCACAGCACGAACTGGTCGAGCGCGATCACCGAAACCGGGGTCAGCTCACGCCAGTTGAACGGGATCTTCGCCGACAGCGGCAGCATGTAGATCAGCGAATAGGCGATCAGCACCTTGTTGGGGTCGCCCTCGCTGGACTTCATGTACATCAGCGCTTCCGCGCCCGAGGCGCCGCCCTTGAGCGAGACGACCATCGGCTGCTTCATCAGATTGTTCTTCTGGATCGCGGCCTGCATCATTCGCGCCATCTGATCGGAAGCACCGCCCGCACCGGCCGCCACCACGATCTCGACCGGTTTGGTCGGTTCCCAGCCGGCAAAAGCCGGCGTGCCACAAAGCGCGGCCGCCAGCACGATCGTGGCCTTCATTCCATGTCCCACGTGCGTCTTCCCTAACCCGTCTTATTCGTAAGAGTGCGCCTGAGGGCTGGCGAGCGTGGTGTAAAGCGCTGATGCGGCGTAGGATTCGGTTGCGAAGCCACCCCATCACCTTCAACCGCGAACGCCACGCCCGCCATGACCGATGATACGATTCTGCCCTTCTCGTTTCCAGCCATTCACGCCAAGAAAGTCACAGCTGCCTTCGATGGTGGGCGCCTAACCTCGAACGGGGGCGTGATGCTTCTGGCGATGGCCGAGCGGCGTCTCGGCTTGGCCGACAATCTGGCCCGGGTGTTCCCGGATCGGCGCGATCCGACGCGGGTCGTGCACAGCCTTGTCGATATGTTCCGCGCGCGCATGTTCGCGATCTGCTGCGGCTACGAGGACGCCGACGACCTCGATCATCTGCGGTCCGATCCCGCATTCAAGCTGGCCTGCGGACGGCTGCCGGACACGGGCCGCGATCTGTGTTCCCAACCGACGCTGTCGCGGCTGGAGAATGCTCCGCGCCTGCGCGACGTGATCCGACTGACCTACATTTTGGTCGACGCATGGATGGATAGCTACCCGCGCGAGCCGGCATCCGTCACGCTCGACATCGATGATACCTGCGATGTCGTCCACGGCCATCAGCAGCTCTCGCTGTTCAACGCTCATTATGACGAACGCTGCTTCCTGCCGATCCACGTCTACGACACGGAGAAGAGCCGTCCCGTGGCGGTCGTGCTGAGGCCCGGCAAGACGCCGGGCGGCGTCGAGGTGCGTGCCCTTCTGCGCCGCCTGGTACGGCATATCCGGACGCGGTGGCACAACACGCGAATTACGTTCCGTGGCGACGGGCACTATGCCCGGCCGGAGGCCATGGCGTGGTGCGAGACCAACGGCATCGACTACATCTTCGGTCTGTCCGGCACCAAGCCTCTCGCCAGAAAAGTCGACGAGGTCGCCGACGACATCCGCACCCGACGCGCCATCGAGAACCTGCCGGTTCTGCGTGGCTATACCGAGACGCGCCACAAGGCAAAGTCCTGGGATCGCGAACGGCGCACCGTCGCCCGTATTGAGGCGACGATGCTCGGCCTCGACATCCGTTTCGTCGTCACCAGCCTCGATGTCGGCTCGGCCGAGTGGATCTACGACAGCCTGTATTGCGCGCGCGGCCAAGCAGAGAATCTGATCAAGCTGCATAAGACACAGCTCGCCTCCGACCGCACCAGCTGCCGTTCGGCGCTCGCCAACCAGGTCCGTCTCGTGCTCCATACGGCCGCTTATTGGCTGATGCTGACCGTGCGCGAGGCCATTCCCAAAGTCCGGGAATTGGCCGCTGCCGAGTTCGCGACGCTGCGTCTTCGGCTCTTGAAGCTCGCCGCCCGTGTGGTCGAGACCTCGAGCCGCATTCGCCTTGCGTTTGCCGCGGCATGTCCCGAAGCCGACCTGATCTGCGGCTTGCCCGGCGCGCTGCTGCCGCTCGGTCCTTGACCGGCGGGGCGTCCGCCCCCGTTCGCCCAACCCATCCCTCAAGCGCGTTGCAAAGTACCGGTCGTCAGGCGGCGAAAAGCCGAAGGCAATCCTGTGCGCCTCGTCAGACAAGATGTGCGGCCGCATCAATCGGGCCCAAAAGCCGCACTCTCACGAATAGGACGGGCTAATTTCTTGTTCGGATTGGAAATTCAAAGATGAATTCAGCGCCCATTGTGCTGGCGAATTCGGCTGGATTCAAGCCACGCGGCGCAACATTGCTTATGACTTTGGGATGAGAACAACTTATTCAAAAATTGAGTAGAATAAGTCAATTACTACATTGAGCAGCAAGCGCGCGGTCCATGAGTGTCGTTGTGCCGGCAACAGAAACTCAGATGTTGATGAGGTCTGAGCAAGACCTGCGACCGCCCCCCTGATCCACGGAGTGTCGACGTCCGGAGGGGCTAGGGAGACGGTCGCTATGGGCGCGCGTGCGAAGGATTAAGGCCCAGTTGCGAATAAATGATGACAAGTATCGGAGCCTATGCCGCCCGTTCGATCGAATTCAAGACGACGGCTTGACGAAAGAAAGAACGATGCGATACCCGCGCCCCGCGCTGGACTCGGCAGCACCGCGGTTCGCCGACAGCCTTACGCAGATCGGTTACCCCCCGAAGTGTCGGTTCAAGCGGATTTGTCGAAGACAATAGTTGGTAGAAATATGCCGCAGCTTCTCTACATTAACGAGAGATTTGGCCACGACGCGACAATTGTCTTAGACAGCGGAGACGCCTGTTGGATCTCTGTTGGTAAAAAGGGAGTCCTAATACGGTCTCACAAGCATAGCTTTTGGGGCGGATTGCTGGGAGGCCTTTTTGGTCCGAAGCTCTATGAGGAGCGGGATGTCTACCAAGCGCTACGGGTTGCGCAAGCTCTCACGGCAACGTATCCGCCGGTTCCACAAATTGGGTGCAAGGACGTGATATTGAAAGCTTTCTGTACAGCAGTTTGGCACTGCTCTTCACCCGCACGAGTTAAGGTCGCATTAGATGAGCCGGCGCGGCCCGAGGAGTAACGTTGCTGTCCGTCAGCTCCGCTTCGTAAGGCCAATTTTGGTTCCGTGCCCCGAAACGTCCTACAGCCGAACAGCTCCCCGCATCAGCTTGTATACGTCTGTGCAATTTCGTGCTTGCGATTGTCTGGCCCAACAACACTCCTGAAATATGGGTGCAAGGGAGAGTGTTAGCTCGGATCGCAACCCCGAGCGGAGGAAAACGCGGTGGAGAGTGCAGTGGGGAGTGCCCGCCCGTGCCGCTGGCGGCATGGCAAGAGCAGCTGCGCTATCAGATGACGAGCGGAGGGAGATTGCTCGCAAGGCCGTTAAAGCCCGTTGGGCGAGACATTTGCCGCAGGCGACGCATGAAGGCGACATTCGATTTGGAGACACGAGATTGAGGCTGCCGTTCTGACTGAACGATGGGCAGCGAGTGATCACGTACAGTGGCTTCATGATGGGCCTAGGTCGCCTCTCCAAAGGACGTCAGCATCACCGGGGCGGCGTCAAACTGCCTTCTCTTTTGACATTGCAGAACCTAGAACCCTTCATCGGCGAAGACTTTGCTGTGATCGCTAAGCAGATTGAATTCCGCACTAAGCAAGGCGCTAAGGCGTTCGGCTACTCAGCGAACTTGCTTCCGGAGGTCTGTGATGTCTTTGCGCGCGCCCAACGCGCCGGAGTCCTAAACGCCACCCAGCGCTACATCGCTGACCGCGTACGAATTATCTCAGAGCAGCTCCAAGGCTCTGGTACGATACGCCTCATTGATAAAGCTACGGGTTATCAAAAAGTTCGTGAGAAATAGGCGCAGTAAAGGGCCTGAACGCAAATCCGCCCAGGAACTCCCGGACGGGAACAGCGGGCTTCGATAGTTGCAGTATCAATCTGGTTTTTACTTACCCTTCCAGACCGGCGTCCGCTTGTTGAGGAAGGCGTCCATGCCTTCGCGGAAATCTTCGCTCATATAGGCCTTGAGGATCAGATCCTCGCCTTCCTCGCGCGACAGCGTGCGGCGGATGCGGCGGACCGCCTCCTTGGTCGCCTCGAGCGTCAGCGGCGCGTGGCTCGCGACGAGCTTTGCGGTCTCGTCGGCGCGACGCTGAAGCGTCTCGACGTCGGGCACGACCTCGTTGAGCAGGCCGAGGGCGAGCGCTTCCGGCGCCTCGACCAGCCGCGCCTTGAAGATCAGATCCTTGGTGCGGGCGGGTCCCACCAGCGCGACGACGCGGCTGATGTTGGACATCGACAGGCAGTTGCCGAGCGTACGCGCGATCGGAAAGCCCATTCGCGTCGTCTCAGTCCCGATGCGGAGGTCGCAGCAGGCCGCAATGCCGGCGCCGCCGCCGGTGCAGGCGCCGGCGATCGCCGCGATCACGGGCACCCGGCACTGCTCGAGCGTGCCGAGCACGCGGTCGATGCGGGCCTCGTAATCGAGTGCATCCTGCGCGGTCTTGAACGCACGAAACTGAGAAATGTCGGTGCCGGAGGCGAACGCCTTGTCACCGGCGCCGGTCAGGATCAGCGCCTTGATCGAGCGGTCGGCGCGGATCTCCAGGCAGATCTCCGCCATGCGGTCATACATGGCAAAGGTCATTGCGTTGCGCGCCTGGGGGCGGTTGAAGGTGATCCGCGCGATGCCGTCCTGGACGGAGTAGAGCAGGTCTTCGTTGGTCGTCGTCGGTGCGTTCATCGCGCGCTCACTTTCTGGGTTAGTTCAGGCCACCTGCGCCTTTAAGCTACTTGGGCCTTGGCCATCGGCACCACATCGCGTCCCTTCAGGACGTCCATGGCCGCCAGCACGCCGCCGCTCCGGTGCGGAATCTTTGCAAGATCCAGGCCCATCTCGACGCCGGCGAGCGTGCCCATCAGCATCAGATCGTTGAAATGGCCGATATGGCCGATGCGGAACACCTTGCCCTTGACCTTGTTCAGGCCGGTGCCGAGCGACATGTCGAAGTTTTCCAGCACCACCTTGCGGAAGGCGTCGGCGTCGTGTCCATCCGGCACGCGCACGCCGGTCAGCGCAGGGGAATGCGCGGCAGGATCGGCGCATTGCGTCTCCAGGCCCCAGACCTTGACCGCGGCGCGGGTCGCCGCGCTGTGGCGCTTGTGGCGGGTCCAGACGTTCTCCAGCCCTTCCTCTTCCAGCATCTTGACCGCTTCGCGCAGGCCGTAGAGCAGATTGGTCGCGGGCGTATAGGGGAAGGTGCCGAGCTTGTTGAAGCTGATGACCTCCTGCCAGTCCCAATAGGAGCGCATGCCCGGGTTGGCCTTGGCGACAGCGAGCGCCTTCTCCGAGACGGCGTTGAAGCCGAGGCCGGGCGGCAGCATCAGACCCTTCTGTGAGCCTGCGACCGAGACGTCGATACCCCAGGCGTCGTGCTCGTATTCCATCGAGCCGAGGCCGGAGATGGTGTCGACCATCAGCAGCGCCGGATGCTTGACGCGATCGAGCAGCTTGCGCACCTCCAGCGGCGGCGTCACGCAGCCGGTCGAGGTCTCGTTGTGCACGACGCAGACCGCCTTGATCGTGTGCTGCTTGTCGGCGGCAAGGCGCTGCTCGATCTCGGCGAGATCGGCACCATGGCGCCAGTCGCTCGGGATGAAGTCGACGTCGAGCTTGAACTTGTCGGCGATGCCGCGCCACAGCACGGCGAACTGGCCGGTCTCGCACATCAGGACCTTGTCGCCGGGCGAAAACACGTTGACCATCGCCGCTTCCCAGGCGCCGGTGCCGGACGAGGGGAAGATGATCACGGGCTGCTTGGTGCGGAACACGCGCTGCATCGCGGCAAGCACGCCGAAGCCGAGCTCGGCGAACTCCGGACCGCGATGGTCCAGCGTCGGCATGTCCATCGCCCGCAGCACGCGGTCGGGCACGTTGGTCGGTCCTGGAATCTGTAGGAAATGCCTTCCAGTATGCACGGTCATCGGCGTCCTTCCCGGTCTTGCCTTGATTTTGATGGCCGCCGAATAGCACCATTTGACCGGCTTGTCCCCTCTCCTTAAGGCTCCTCCCATGCACAGGCGGCGGACCTCCGCCGCCCCTATTCCGCGGCCACCACCTTTCCGGACGGCAGCCTGCCCTCGACCTCCGCGAACGGACGCTCCGGATGCATCAGGAAGGCGGAAAAGCCGCCGAGCAGCAGCAGCCCCATCGACATCAGGAACGGCAGGTACCAGTTGCCGGTCACGTCGATCACGAAACCCGCGACCAGCGGGGAGACGATGGCCGCGAAGGCCGAGCCGGTGTTCATGATTCCCGAGGCGGTCCCGGAATATTTCGGGGCGATGTCCATCGGGATCGACCACATCGGGCCGATCACGAGCTCGGCGCAGAAGAAGCCGGCCGACAGGCACAGCGCGACGATGGTAATGTCGTGGACGAACAGGATCGGAAACAACGAGAGCAGCGCCCCCGTAAATCCCGCAACGGTGACGCTCAGCCGCGCCAGGCGGACGTTGCGGTCGAGGATCTTGTCCGACAGCACGCCGCCCACGCTGTCGCCGACCACGCCGGCGAAGAACACGCCGGAGGCGAACAGCGCCGCGTCACCGGCCACATCCGGCCGAGCAGCGGGCCCCACGGCACGCGCGGCCGCTCGCCGGTCGGGCGCGGCGGCAACGCGGCGAGCTCGGCTTCGGTGATCGAGGCATGTTCTTTCGGCTCGTTGCGGAAGTACCAGACCCAGATCACGCCCCAGATGAGGCTGACGAAGCCGAGCACGACGAAGGCGCCGCGCCAGGTCAGCCAGAGGATCAGCAGCGCCACCACGGGCGGCGTCACGGCATTGCCGAGCCGGGCGAAGGAATGGGTCAGGCCTTGCGCGAAGCCACGGCGGTTGGCCGGCGTCCAGTATTGCATCGCGCGCGTCGCGGTCGGGAACGTCGCGCCCTCGCCGAAGCCGAGCGCGAAGCGCGCGACGAACAGCGCGGCGAGACCGTTGACGAAGCCGGTCATGATGGTCGCGGCCGCCCAGATCATGCCGCACCAGAACAGCGTCTTGCGCGGGCCGAAATGATCACCGACCCAGCCGCCGATCACCTGGAACAGCAGATAAGGATAGGCGAAGGCCGAGAAGACGAGGCCGAGCTGGGTGTTCGACAGGCCCAGCTCCTTCTGGATCTCGCCCGCCGCCGTGCCGATGGTCACCCGATCGACATAGGTGATGAAATACATCGCGCAGAGCATCGCCAAGACAACATGCGTGGCCTTGAACCGAACTCCCATCTCACCCCTCCCGAATTGCTGTTGTTATGATTGCTGCCCGCGTGTCCCGCGCGACTTAAGTGCCGACCACCTTCAGATGCGGCGACGCATTGCCCTGCGGGCGCTGCTCCAAAAGCTTCATCGCGACATCGACGCCGCCGGAGCGATGTGGCACGCCCGCAACCGACAGGCCCATCTCCACGCCGGTGAGCGCGCCGAGCAGCGTCAGCGCGTTGCATTCGCCGAGATGACCGATGCGGAAGACTTTTCCGGCGACCTTCGACAGGCCCGAGCCGAGCGACATGTTGTAGTTGTCGAGCACGATCTGGCGGAACTGGTCGGCGTCATGTCCCGGCGGCATCAGCACGGCCGTGAGCACCGGCGAGAACTCTGAAGGCTCCTGGCACAGCACCTCGAGGCCCCAATGATTGACGGCAGCGCGCGTGGCCGCCGCAAGCCGCTGATGCCTGGCGAAGACGTTGTCGAGCCCCTCTTCGAGCAGCATCGCGATCGCCTCGCGCAGGCCGTAGAGCAGGTTGGTCGCCGGCGTATAGGGGAAGAAGCCTTTTGCGTTCGGCTTCAGCATCTCCTCCCAGTCGAAATAGGAGCGCGGCATCTTGTTGGTCTTCGAAGCTGCGCGCGCCTTCTCAGAGATCGCGTTGAAGCCGAGGCCGGGCGGCAGCATGAAACCCTTCTGCGAGCAGCTGACGCTGACGTCGACCTTCCATTCGTCGTGGCGGTAGTCGACCGAGCCGAGCGAGGAAATGGTGTCCACCATCAGCAGCGCGGGATGGCCCGTGCGATCGATCGCGGCGCGGATCTCGGCGATGCGGCTGGTCGCGCCGGTCGAGGTCTCGTTGTGCACGACCATGACGGCCTTGATCGCGCGCGCCTTGTCCTCGGTGAGCCTGGCCTCGATCACGGCGGGATCGGCGCCACGGCGCCAGTCGCCGGGAACGAAGTCGACCTCGATGCCGAAGCGGCCCGCCATCTGGCGCCACAGGGTGGCGAAATGGCCGGTCTCGACCATCAGCACCCGGTCGCCCGGCGACAGCGTGTTGACGATCGCGGCCTCCCAGGCGCCGGTCCCCGACGAGGGGAAGATCACCACCGGCCCCACGGTCTGGAAAATCTTCTGGCTGCCCTCGAGCACGGTGCGGCCGAGCTCGCCGAATTCGGCGCTCCGGTGGTCGATGACCGGCATGTCCATGGCGCGCAGGACGCGCTCGGGGACCGGGCTCGGGCCCGGGATCTGAAGGAAATGGCGTCCCTGGTGCATGAAAACCTCCGTGTCGGCGGGTTCTGGCCGGCTCTGGCGACTATTTTGCATTCATTTTTTGTCATTTCAATCGAAATTTGGTATTCGATTGTGGACGTCGACGTGACCAAACGGGCAAACTACTGTGCTGCAAATGAGATCCACGATTCCCGACACCGGGGTTCCGATCACCCCGCCCGCCGGAAACGGCGGCGACCGCCAGGAGGCCTCGCTCCACGACGAGATCCTGCTGCGGCTGCGCGACTACGTGGTGGAAGGCAACATTCCCGACGGCGCGCGCGTTCCCGAGCGCCAGCTCTGCGAGATGCTCGGCATTTCCCGCACACCCTTGCGCGAGGCGCTCAAAGTGCTCGCCGCCGAAGGCCTGATCGAGCTGCTGCCGAACCGCGGCGCGCGGGTGCGCCAGCTCAGCCAGCGCGACCTCGAGGAGCTGTTCGACGTGATGGCAGGGCTGGAAAGCCTTGCCGGGCGCCTCGCCTGCGAGGCCATTACGGACGAGGAAATCACCGCGATCGAGCAGCTGCATTACGAGATGTACGGCCGCTATCTGCACCGCGACATGCACGGCTATTTCCAGACCAACCAGCGCATTCACGAGAGCATTGTCGCGGCCGCGCGCAACGAGACGCTGAAGACGGCCTACGCCAACTTCGCAGGAAGGATCCGCCGCGTCCGCTACTCCGCCAATTTCGCCCGCAAGCGGCAGCGCTGGGCGGAAGCCATGCGCGAGCACGAGGCCATCCTCGACGCGCTGCGCCGCCGCGCCGGCAGTGAGCTCAGCGACATCCTGTTCCAGCACCTGCGCAACAAGCGGACGGCCGTGATCGAGCACCTGACCGAGCCCCAAGAGGACGCGCCGGCCTCGCCCTGACGGCGGCCGGCTTGCTCATTTTGAATTCATAATATAATCGGTCATGAATAATAATGAATAACTCAGCAAGGCTGAGCCTCGCTGGGTCAGTCCGGGATCAGGGATGACAAACGCCTCCTCGCTCGAACGGCGCCTGCGGTCGGAATTGACCGGCGACGTCCTGTTCGACCGCTTCAGCCGCGGCCGCTACGCCACCGACGCCTCGTTCTACCAGATCGTGCCAGCAGGCGTGGTCGTGCCCAAGACCATGGACGAGGCACTGCGGGCCCTGGCGATCGCCCGTGACGAGGGCCGGAAGGTCACCCCGCGCGGCGGCGGCACCTCGCAATGCGGCCAGACCGTCAATGACGGCCTGGTGGTCGATCTCTCAAAGCACCTCAACCGGATCCTGTCGCTCGACGTCGAAGGCCGCACCTGCGTGGTCGAGCCCGGCATCGTGCTCGACGACCTCAACCGCCAGCTGAAAAAGCACGGCCTGTGGTTTCCGGTCGACGTCTCCACCGCCTCCCGCGCCACCATCGGCGGCATGGCCGGCAACAATTCCTGCGGCGGCCGCAGCTTGCGCTACGGCACCATGCGCGACAACACGCTGTCGATGGAGGCGGCGCTTGCCGACGGCACGCTCAGCCGCTTCGGCGAGGTGTCGCGCGATCTCTCCGATATTGATGCGGGCGACAACGCACGGGCACTCTTTCGCGACATGCTCGATCTCGGCACCCGCGAGGCCGACGAGATCGCCGCGCGCTTCCCAAAGGTGCAGCGCCGCGTCGGCGGCTACAATCTCGATGCGCTGGTGCCGCGCAATGCGCCGAACAACATGGCGCATATCTTGGTCGGCTCCGAAGGCACCCTCGCCTTCACCACCAAGGTCGAGCTGAAGCTCTGGCCCGTTATCCGCAACAAGGCGCTCGGCGTCTGCCATTTCGGCAGCTTCTACGAGGCGATGGATGCGGCCCAGCATCTGGTCAAGCTCAAGCCGATCGCGGTCGAGCTGGTCGACCGCACCATGATCGCACTCGGCCGCGACATCGCGATGTTCAGGCCGATCATCTCCGCTGCGATCAAGGGCGATCCGGACGCCGTTCTGGTGGTCGAATTCGCCGAAGAGGACCAGGCCGACAATCTCCTACGCCTGAAGCAGCTCAGCGAGCTGATGGGCGATCTCGGCTTCGGCTGGAATCACGACACGCGCAAATGGGGCGGCGTGGTCGAGATCACCGAGCCCGCGCTGCAGAGCGGCATCGCCGATTTCCGCGCCGCCGGCCTCAACGTCATGATGTCGATGAAGCAGGAGGGCAAGCCGGTCTCCTTCGTCGAGGACTGCGCCGTGCCGCTGCCGCATCTCGCCGACTACACCGCACGCTTGAGCGAGGTTTTTGCCAAGCATGGCACCAGCGGCACGATGTACGCGCATGCCTCTGAGGGCTGCCTGCATGTGCGCCCGGTGCTGAATTTGAAGCTGGAGAAGGACGTCAAGGCGATGCGCGCGATCGCCGAAGAGGCCTTCGCGCTGGTGCGCGAATACAAGGGCTCGCATTCCGGCGAGCATGGCGACGGCCTGGTCCGCTCCGAATTCCACGAAACGATGTTCGGCGAGCGTCTTGTCGCCGACTTCAGGGAGGTGAAGCAGCGCTTCGATCCCGATGGCGTCCTCAATCCCGGCAAGATCGTCGATGCGCCCAGGATGGACGACCGCTCGCTGTTCCGCTTCAAGCCCGACTATCGCGTAGCTGAGCTCAAGACAAAACTCGACTGGTCCGCTTATCCCGGCGCCGGCGGCGGCTTCCAGGGCGCGGTCGAGATGTGCAACAACAACGGCGCCTGCCGCAAGCTCGAGGGCGGCGTGATGTGCCCGTCCTACCGCGCGACGCGCAACGAGAAGGACGTGACGCGGGGGCGCGCCAACACCTTGCGGCTCGCGATCTCCGGCCAGCTCGGCCCCGATGCGCTGTCCTCCGACGAAATGATGGAGACGCTAAAGCTCTGCGTCTCCTGCAAGGCCTGCCGCCACGAATGCCCAACCGGCGTCGACATGGCCAAGATGAAGATCGAGGTGCTCGCGGCACGCGCAGCCACCCACGGCCTGACGCTGCGCGACCGCCTGGTCGGCTATCTTCCGCGCTATGCCGGTCTCGCCTCGCGCCTCGCGCCGCTCGCGAATTTGCGCAATCGGAGCCCGCTGCTGCGAAAACTGTTCGAGCGCTTTGCCGGCATCAGCGCGCGGCGGGCGCTACCCGCCTTCCGCAGCGACGTGTTCGCGCCGCCTGCGGAAACGGTCGGCCCGGAGAGCGGTCGCGAGGTCGTGCTGTTCGCCGACACGTTCAACCGCATCTATGAGCGCGAAAACCTCGACGCCGCGCTGCGCGTGCTCGCGGCCGGCGGTTATCGCGTGCATCTGCCCAAGCCCGCAAGCGGCAGGCGCCCGCTGTGCTGCGGCCGCACCTTCCTCTCGGCGGGTCTCGTCGACGAGGCCAGGTCCGAGCTCGACCGGCTGGTGGCCGCCTTTGCCCCCCTCGCTGCACGTGGCGTGCCGATCATCGGTCTCGAGCCGAGCTGCCTGCTGACGCTGCGCGACGAGCTTGCCTCGCTGCGCAAGGACGATGACGCCAAGGCCATCAGCGCCCATGCGCTGACCTTCGAGGAATTCCTGGTGCGCGAGGCCCAGGCCGGCCGGCTGCAACTGCCGCTCGGCACCGTCGCCGACAAGGCCGTGGTGCACGGCCATTGCCACCAAAAATCGTTCGGCGCCTTCAAGCCCGTCGAGCAGGTGCTGCGGCTCGTTCCCGGCCTTGAGGTCGAGACCATCGAGTCCAGCTGCTGCGGCATGGCCGGTGCCTTCGGCTATGGCACTGAGACCTATGACGCCTCGATCGAGATGGCCGAGCTGTCGCTGCTGCCCGCCGTGCGGCGCGCAGACGAGGCGACGCTGGTCGTCGCCGACGGCACCTCCTGCCGGCACCAGATCCACGACGGCGCAAAGCGCGAAGCGCTTCACGTCGCGCGCGTGCTGGCGATGAGCCTCGATCGCGCCAAGACGAATTCGACTTCTCCAGCTGCAAAGGAACCCAACCATGGCTGAACTGACGCTCGACACCGCCCGAAAGATCCTCGACGCCGCCTTCGCGAAGGCCACCGAGCTGAAGCTGAAGCCGCTCGTCGTCACCATCCTGGACGCGCGCGGCGTGCTCAAGATCGCGGCAGCCCAGGACGGCACCAGCTTGATGCGGGGCGAGATCGCGCACGGCAAGGCCTATGGCGCCCTCGCCTTGGGGATGGGTTCGCGCGCACTGTACCAGCGGGCCCAGGAGCAGGCCTATTTCATCGACGCCGTGAACGCGATTGCCAAGGGCGCGCTGGTGCCGGTCCCCGGCGGCGTGCTGATCATGGACGGCGCGACGCTGCTCGGGGCGGTCGGCGTCTCCGGCGACACCTCCGACAATGACGAGGCCTGTGCCATAACCGGCATCGAGGCTGCGGGGCTAGACGCCAAACCGGGATAGCGCTCGCCCGCGTCGTACGCCACGCACAAGACTGCGTCTATGCCGAAAGTTGCCTGCCGGTTGAGGGAAAACAACATAAGCAGCTCACGCCCAGCTACAGGACAGCCCGACCGCCTGGCACGGCATGGCGAGAGGTTGCCGTCGGCGGGCAGGTTCGGACCATCGATAGGGGCCGCGATCTCAAAAACCACGCTTGTCTCGCCACTAAGACCCGCCGTGTGAGAATTACGGACCGGCTGAAGAAGCTCACCTGTCGAAGTCTGCCAGAGTGTTGGTAGCGGCCGACTGTAGTGACCTAACCGTACGCCACCGGCACATTCGTCTAGATCGCGGCCACGCCAACCTGTCGCCGTCCTCTCCATCGCAGTCGCGTGGCGCGCCGGGCACGAGCTCCCGGTTGGGATAAGCCTCCACCAGAGGATCCGTTGCCTGTGACCGTCTTGGCATTGAAACCGCAGCCGGTGGGCGCTTATGTGGACTTTAAATTGCGATCGGCGGCACCGATTGCAAGCGTCCGCGGCACAGCGGCCAAGCCAAGAGGAATCCAGCCAATTCAAAGTCAGCGCTTGGCCGCGCTGCCAGCTAGCTCCATCGCTAAATCTAAAGCTGCGATCCCGATTTGGTCTGCAGGATGCGATTTGCAGCGTCGATCCATCCACCCGACAATCGCGGCCCCCGCGGGTCACTTCAAATTCCTCCGGGTGTGGTCAGTCAAATTCCTCCACCCGCGAGGCAGGACAAGGGACTGTTAGTTTGAGTTTGTTTCCCGGGCAAGAGCTTCAGCGGCTTCTTTGAGCCGATAGCTGCGTCCGTCGAACTCAAGCAGATGGCAATGATGCATAAGGCGATCGAGGATCGTCGTGCTCATAGTGTTGTCCCCAAGGTATGCCCCCCAATCCTGCACGACGCGATTGGAGGTGACGATGACGCTGCGGCGCAGTTTGTAACGCTGATGGATCAGGGTCTGCAGCAAAGTGCCGGCGTCGTCGGGGATGGCGCGTGCGAGGAATAGATCGTCCAGCACGAGGAGATCGCAGTCGATGATGGTTCGCAGCCGGACCTCGCGTTGTGCCGGAGAGTTCAGGGCGTAGCGGTGAAAGAAGTCGTCGGTCTCAAGATACTGGACCTTGTGGCTTTGCAGGATCGCCTGATAGGCAATCGCCTTGGCGATGTGCGACTTCCCGGTGCCAGGTTTGCCAACAAGCAGAGCGTTCTCGCCAGCGGCAATGAACGCCAGGGTGTGGAGCTGGAAGCAGGTCTGACGTGGCAGTTTGGGATTGAAGGACCAGTCGAACTCGGCGAGCGTCAGCTTTTCGTCGAGCCCGGATTGCTGGTATCGCCGCTCGATAAGACGGGACTGACGACGGTCCAGTTCATCCTGCAGGATAAGGGAGAAGGTCTCGAGGAAGGGCTGGTTGGCGCCCTGCGCCTGGAGCACGCGCGTCTGCAGCGTGTCGCGGACACCCGACAGGCGCAGCTGTCGTAGGCAACGCTCAATTTCCGGCATGGTCATCATGTGGCTAGGTCTCCAGTTTAAGGTGAGAAGGTGCAGCGGGAGCGCTCGTGGCGCCGGAGTTGGCCGGGGTTGCGCAGGCGACACGAGCGCGGATTGCCGTGGCGTGATCGTCGTGAGCCTCGGCCTGCCGACCATTGTCGTCGGCGTCGCGCCGCACAGCGCGGCTGAAGAGGTCGCCGTATTCCGCGGGGGTACGGATCAGCGGATGATCCTGGGTGAGCGGCGATGCCGGCTGTGGCGTCACTCCAACCTGCTCGATCGCCTGTTCGAACAACCGCTCGACGGTCGCACGCACGTGCTTGTAGCGGTAGATGCGGTTGTCGATGGCGTGCGCGCAGGCCTGCTCGACCAGCCGCGCCGGATACTTCCGGCCCAGCCCGACAATGCCCCACATCGCGCGCTGTCCGGGGCGCCCTTCGGTGTCGAACACCTGCTGGCACAAGGCCCTGGTCTGCGGTCCGATGCGCTCGGCGCTCGCCAGCAGCACGGCGGTTTGCCGCGACGGGTTGAACGGCCGTTCGCTGGTCGGCAGGACGACAGAACCGGGGTGCGCCATCCGGGAATGAACACGCAGCAGCGCACGGGTGTGGCGATCACGGATCTCGATCGTGGTGGTGTAGATGCGCACGACGACCTGGCTGCCGATCGGCGCGGGCCGCGCGGCGTAATAGCTGTTGTCGACGCGTACGGTGGTGTCGTCGCAGACAGTCCGGACGACTTCGGTGAAGATGCGGAAGGGAGCGACAGGCAGCGGCCGCAGGTGCGGCTTCTCTTCCTGGAACATCGCCTCGACCTGACGGCGCGTGCTGCCGTGGATGCGTTTGGAAGCCCAGTTCTCCTCCCAGTGCCTCAAGAACTCGTTTTGCGCCTCCAGCGTCTCGAAGCGCCGTCCGGCCAGCGCAGTGCCCTGGGTATGTTGAATCGCATTCTCGACGCATCCTTTCCGATTTGGATCGGCCACGCGCGCGGGATCGGCGACCACGGCGTAATGAGCCAGCATCGCGCTGTAAATCGGGTTGAGCTGGGGCTCGTACAAATCCGGCTTGAGGACGCCTTCCTTCAGGTTGTCGAGCACGACATAGCTGGGGACCCCGCCAAAATACCGGAACGCCTCTTCGTGGAGCTGCGCCCAGACTTGTTGGCTGGACTTCCAGACTACCCGCCGGAAGCTGCGCCGCGAGTAGCGTAGCGTCATCACGAACAGGCGGGGACGACGGTACCGCCCGCTCTTCGGATCAACCGTCGGCGCGCCCTCGCCATAGTCGACCTGAGCTTCCTCGCCGGGGAGGAACTCAAGACGATCAAACTGCTCAGGATCAGCGTGCCGCAACCGGCGCACAAACCGCTTGACACTCTGGTAGCTGGACGGAAAGCCAAATTGATCAACCAGGTCCTGGTAAATCGCCTGCGCGTTCCGCTTCAGCCGGACCTGTTCTTCGATCCACGTCCGATGCGCTTCGCAAGCCGAACGGGCCAGGCTGCTGGTGACCGTCGCTTCCGATGTCCCAAAAGCCGGTGGTCGGGGTGGAGGAATTTGGCCGTCCGCGCTCACCGAGCCGGTGGTCACTTCCCCGGGGGAATTTGCCTCCGCACCGGCCCGCAGCGCCTGATAACGCCGGATCGTCTTGCGATCGACACCCGTCAGCCGGTGAATCTCGCGCTGGCTGGTGTTGCGATCAAGTAATGTAAGTACGGTGCTTTGCAGATGTCGCTTCAAGACGTTCAACTCCCCGGCCCCTTGCTGGCTAAAGGGGTCGAACATAAACGTCCTGCCTGACCGGCTACTGCTGTTCAGCGGCGCTGACGGCGATCATCAGGTGGGGGAGTTTCAAGTGACCATACCCGGGGGATTTTGACCGACCCACGGGGATCGCGGCGAAATCGCCGCCACCTACAATTTCCCTATCGCCACTAACATTTAATCCGCTGATAAAGCCAACGACCCAAGATTCAAAAACGCCTTTGACAACGACGCTCTTGGCTCTGTTCGTCCAGGCCGTGCAGGATTGAGACCCAGCACCGACAATCGTAGCGCCGGCCCTTAGTGGATTTGTCGGCAGAAGCAAGAAGGCGACTAACACCAACAACCTCAGCATCTGATCGGTGACCTATCGCTAGAAATCAGCCTATTGATCTATAGCGCATCTGCCAGTCTTATCGATTGGCCGTTTTGGGCTGCGAGACTCCGCTTTGGGCGATCGGATCGTCTATTTACTCGGCAACCGGCCCCAAAAGCGTCTCCACCCCGCCTCGATTGGCGCGACGTCCTGCTCCATGGTCGGCGGCGAAACCAAGCCCGACGACTATGTCGTGATCTGGGACGAGATACCGATCGGCCGCATCTTCAAGTCGATCGCGGTCGGCGGGCGGCACGGCTGGACGTGGAGCTGCTTTCTGCCGAACGTGCCGCAGCGCTCTCACTTTCGCGGCATCGCGCCGACACTGGCTTCGGCGAAGGCTGACTTCCGCAGCGCATGGGACGAGCTGCAATCGAACGTCAGCTACGACCAGATCTGCGAGGCGCGCCGGCTCGGCGCCGCCCCCAGCCGGCCCTGGCAGGGGTGAGACCTGCACGTGAACGAAAGGCCCCGGCTCGCAGGGGCGGAATGAGCTGGGGTCAATCGGGGGCACCCTTGGGGAAGGGCATCGGGAAAACCTAGGACGGGCACGCGCAGCTGAAAGGAAGTCGAGCGCACCGGTCGTTTGAAATCCTGCAAGACACCGCATCCGTTGCCGATCGCGGTCGAAATTAGCCTTAAATTGGAAGGCGTCCTTCAGCCCAAGGTTTTGCGTTGCTTCCGCGATCCGCTTCGGGATAGTGAGGTTTTAGAAGCAACTAGTTCAGAAAATATCATACTGCCATAGATTTAGGCGGCACTGCCCTCGGAATTGTCTATGCGTACGCTGCTCATCGTTCTTTGCGTCTGGCTGTTGATCAATATTTTGTTCGTTGTCGTCATGATCCCGCCGAGGAAGCCGCGGGCGTCGGATCGCACGATCAGCGGCCCTATGCCGGAACCGATCCGAACTGATGGGGACCCGCCGGACGGTGACCCTCCTGCCTCGCTTCGCCATGTCATCATCGCGATCGGTCTAGGCGTGTTCTTCTCGCTAACGCCGCCGCTCCTCGAAGCGTATGACGCCCTCAGCCGACGGCTGCGGAGAGGACAAAAGGCTGACGAGGGCGAGAAGCGCCAACAGACGCTGGAGCCCATTTGGACCAGACTTCGGGAAGAGTACGACCAGCGCGCGGATGATCGGCCCGGTGAGGATGACAGCAAGGGCTAGACAATAGGCGCCATAGGAACGAGTATCCGCCCCCCCCCCCCGCAACGCCCACCCGCACTTCGCGCAAGCTTGGGATCGGCGCGCGGAAAGCTGACGGAAATTGTCTGGAGTGCCACATGCTGGCACGGGTTCCCAGCGCTCTCCCCGCGTGCCGTCATCGGCGCATTAAGGTTACACGACTCCGCCGAAATCCACGCCTTCCTTTGCAAGCTTCTCGGCCGCTTCGGCGGTCTCAGCCGGCTTCGTGTCCAGGAAGGCATGCTCGGACGCAGGCATGATCGTGCGAAGTTTCCGTCCGTCCGCTCGCCTGATGCGAGCCACCCAGCGACTGGGCCCGCGCTCATATCGCTCGATATGGTACTCTTTGTACGTAATCATGATCCACAGACGCAAACTGCCCCAGAGAAGACCCCTCCTTCTAACTGAGACGGCACCATCGCACAACCGTCAGGGCCGGTTGTCGGCGAGGGGGCGCGACGCCGCCGAAGATGGCCTGGTCGAGGGCGCGGCGCAGGATCTATGCCGGCCTCGCCTCGCGCTTTTCGCCGCTGGCGAATTTGCGCAATCACAGCCACTGCTGCGAAAACTGCTTGAGCGCTTTGCCGGCATCAGCGCGCGCCGGGCGCTACCCGCCTTCCGCAACGACGTGCTCGCGCCGCCTGCGGAAGCGGTCCGCCCGGAGAGCGGCCGCGAGGTCGTGCTGTTCGCCGATACGTTCAATCGCATCTATGAGCGCGAAAACCTCGACGCCGCGCTGCGCGTGCTCGCGGCCACCAGCCAATCCCCAGAACTTGATCGCCGCTCCAGCTGCTTTACTCGAGCGACAGCAACCGCGTTATGCCGGCCGGCTCCGGCGGGATCGCACAAGTGACGGCGCCGTCGCGCTTACCGAAAACTGTCCCGTTAGCTTGGCCGACAATTTTCTAGATGCATTCCATGTTGAACCACCCTGGGATTTCCGAAGGCCAAATCGACGAGCTGCTGGGTCTGCTGGCCTCGAGCGGCATGAAGCGGAAGCCGGTCAAAGCGCTGGAACGCCTCGATCTCAAGGAAACTGATCGGATTGCCGGAGAAACCGGCCGAGCGGCGCGCGGCAAGCCTAATTCCAGACGTGACCGAGAGCCGGCGGACAGGCGGACAGGCCAGCTCGGCCTCGTATTCCGCCTTGCGTTTGGCGTCCCGCGCACGGCCACTCAACTCGCACTCACCGAGGCCAACCCATTCGACAAGGTCCGTAACTTCGACATCCCCCATCGCGGACGCGTTCCCTGGCTGGCCATGGCGATCGCGTATGTGCAGGCGCACGCTCCGGCCGACCTGGTGCCGATGCTGCGGCTCGGCATCATGACCTGCCAGCGCGGCTGCGACATGATCCGGATGGGGCCGGAACACCGCGGGCGCAACAGCATCTGGTACCGGCCGAAGAAGACGCGCAAGCGCCGCCGCGCGTTTCACATCCCGCTCGCGACCGCGGACACGCTCGAACTCGACCGCTGGGCGGAGGCGCCGGTTCGCTTCACCAACCCGCGCTGGCTAAAGCCGACCGATCGCTTCTGCGAAGAACTGTATCTCTATTCGCCAAAGGGCGCGCCCTAAAGCGACGACGACCTGCGCGCGCTGGAATCGTTGGCTGGAGGAGGCCGAGCACGGCCGCGTGCTCTGCAAGCACTGGAAGCTATGGGTCCCCGGCCAGGTCGGAAATACGAGCGGGACATCGGTCTGCGCGGCACCGGCATCTGACGTCGAGCCGCTCTTTGTCTGTGGCGGATTCCGCAACCGGGGGGCTGAGGTCGGGCCTGATTTCGACAGCGGCAAGCCACCGCAATTTCCGGTATCGAAGCACTTAGTGAAGGGCCCGCCAGCGTGAAACGGCGCCCACCCGTAGATTTCCCAGTGCACTGCACAGCGATTTCAGGTAGTGCGTCACTTTAAGCGGGCCAGGCGGTCAGAGAACGGGATGGCCGCGAGTACGCAAATGAACAGTGTTGGGGCAATCCACCAGTATTCCATGGAAGCGCACAGTAGCTGAAGTCGTTGCTGATCGCGATTACTTGGCGGTGTGTTGGTTAAAGTGGGCGAAGGTGGCCAGGGACTGGGTTCTTAGGTATCATTGCGCTTTTCTGCTTCGCAGCGGGGCTCAACCTGCTCGCACTAGCAGTCGGCTCGATCGCATTGGCGAGCAACGTGGTCAACATAGCGCTGAGGCTCAAGGCTCGATCGCAAGGTACCATGCCGGATGACGGCACGATCGTTCCTAAGGTCTTTATGGCTTTCGTCCTGACTTCCGCAGTGTGGTGCGTAGCAGCAAAAGCAGGTTATTTCGCCCCGTAGCAAGCGGACTGCAAAAAGAAACCCGCCAGCCTTGCGAGCCAGCGGGAGTTTATTTGGACTGTAGATTGCGATCAGCTACCGACCGCGGCCCTTCTTATAGGTCAGATCGATCTGCCTGACGAGCCCATCAAATCATCAAATCGGCAGTTGCGGCTCAAAAAGAAAGCCGCCGGCCGCTGCCGGTCACGCTTCCTGTGCAGTCGGCGCCAGCGCTTCGTGTGGGTCAGCCGTTCGATATCGCGGAGGATTAACTCGGCCACCCGGTGACTTCAGGATCCACGACGGGCAGCAGCTCGCGCGCGCTCCGTGGCCGAGAGATCGGCAATTTGCGAGGTACTTACGTCGGCGCGTTGATTGCGGAATGCCTTACTCAATCCAAAGCCGCATTTTCCAACTGATCGGGAGCAAGATTAGGAGCCCCCCTGTCGCGCGAGTGCAGCCGGAAGACGTAGTCGATCGAGGTCGACGAATACGACTGGATGCAAAGCGCGGCCTGGTCGGGCGAGGCGGCCTTCATCATCGCTTCGATTGCGGAGCGATCTAGGCAGGTGTCGTCCCAATGCGAGACGACGATGCCATCTTCCGTGAGATGGTGTGAGGCCAGGTGCGCCAGCGAATTCGCGACAAAATGGCCGTAGAGCAGGTACTCGGAAAATTTTTTCTTCCGGCACAGTGCAAGCACCCAGTTCAAGCCCGTCAGGTCGCTGTCGTCGAGGAGGGCTATCAGCCGCTCGATTTCGTCACGGGCGGCCCGGCGGGCGCGCCCGAGCGGTTGGAAGAACTGCTCGGGGGAAATGTCGGTTCGACGGTAAAGCTCACCAGCAGAATCCGCTGGCCGTTCTGGGCGAGTTTGCCCGTGGCGTGCTATTCACGCTGTCAGCCTTGGCATCTTGAAAACCCTTTATATGGTGCAGGTTTAGAGCCGAGCCGAATTGCAACTTCCGTTTCGGCTCGATTTTCTGTAAACTGAAAATATGAAAAAATCAATTTCCGTAAACAAAAAATCTCGAGGGCGTCCGAAGAAGGCTGGTGGGGTCTATCCCGTCTCCGCTGTCCGATTGTCGCCCGATGTCGCTACTGCCGTCGACAAATGGGCCAGCGCACAGGCGGACCTTCCCTCACGCTCCGAAGCCATCCGCCGGCTGGTCAAGATTGGGCTGAAAGCAAAAAAATGAACTTGTTGCGACGCGGCCTTTTTTGATTTGAGCATCATGATAAACGTCACCGGAACTACTCGATTCTAGCCGTGCTGAACCCGAACACAATTGTGGCCGTCGATGGAGCCGGAGAAGGCAGGCGATAGGAGACGCATCGCCAAGAGACTGAGGCGGCCGCGCGTCGCAAGGCCACCGCGAGCCGCGCCAGCCGCAAAACCGGCCGGGCCAGCGGTGCTAGCCCCTGCGGATCTATCCCATTTGCTCATCGATCGCATCCGGCGGGCACAACTTTGGATGTTCAAAGATGTCAGCCGCCGGCTCGCGGCCTTTGAGATCGGCCCGTCGCAATTCTTCGTGCTGTCCATGATCGAGGCCAATCCGGGCGCCAATCAGTTCGCCATCGCGCAATCGCTATCGATTAATCGCGCTGGAATCGGAAGGCTAGTGGACCATCTGGAGCGGCACGGTCTGGTGCAGCGCTCCGCCTCTGCCGTCAACCGCCGCTACTACGTGCTTTATCTGACCGAAGCCGGCGCCGCACTCTTAGGCCGCTTACGGCCGGCGATCGCCGGATGCGAGACGGCGATCGCCGAAAGGATTGGACCGCGCCGCTTCAGGGAAATGCAACGTGCGCTGGACCGGATGCGGGATCCCTGAAGGAAGCGCACCATCATCCGCGCGGCATTCTCGTCAGAAAGCGGACCTCTAGCTGCGACCATAGCTTGCCTCGATCGAGCGCATGATTGCGCATGCGGAGCCAACTCCTGAGTCGCGGTGTGGGTCAAAGGCTGAGCGGCGTCAATCCACTGTCCAAGCGAGTTTTTCTTGCGGTCTCCTAGCAAGGTCAGGTCGAGTAATGCGCCAACGTCAGCATCGTTTGAATCCGTCAAACCGCTCCCTTCACCGCCTTTTGGTACAGCAGGACGGCTTCACGCTCGTTGAAATGCTCGTCGTGATTACCATCATAGGTCTCGTCGTGGGCCTCGTCGGCCAACCATCTTTCGGAATCGAAAATCAAGGCAGCCAGAATTCAAATCGAAGGCTTCGCCCAGGCGCTTGACCTGCATTAACTCGACAATGGCACGTATCCGGCGACTGGTGTTGGATTGGCTGTGCTTGTGCAGAAGCCGACCAATGTCGAGCGCCGGAACGGCCCTTACTTGAAAGGCAACGTGGTTCCGAACGATCCCTGGGGCAAACCCCTATACGTATGCATTCCCGGGGACGCATGGGTTAGCGTATGACCTCGGATCCCTTGGAGCTGACAGTCGCGAGGGGGGCACCGAGCAAGCTGCCGATATTGCCAACTGGCAGAAATAGTGCGCGTCGCCCGACGACTCACAATTGGGACACATGATGTGCTATCGGCAGAGCCCTGGGCGCCCGGCCGTTCGATTTCGAGCACGATACGCCCGTCCCCATCACGTGACCCATCGCGGCTTCGATCTCCGCCGGTGCAGGGCTTCTACTCTGCCCGAATCGTCGTTGGTGCTTCTTAAATCGGGAAACACCGCCCCGCGACAGCTACAGCGGCCGCCGAGCCGACTAGCGAACTCGTGGGGCCGCCACGCCTCGTCGGGGACGTTTGGCATTCGCCATCACGTGCTGCGCGAGGAGGCGGCGTGCACTCTTCTCCTCGCTATAGGTCTTATCGGTCGGGATCAGCCTGGCTCCGTCTACGATGTACCAATATTTGACCCAGTTTGGACGTCCGTCCTTGAATGGGGGCGTATGGAGTACAAGCTTGGGCCGAGCCGCAACGGGCTTGGCAGCATTTCGACTCATCGGACAACTCCTTGGCGACATCAGGGGATTGAGGATCACTTGGCGGCTTAGTCGGACCTCTGTAGCGAGAAGAGTCAATAACGCCCGACGAGGGATGCGGGGAAAACCGATATTTTGCGCCGCTTCGCGGCCGGGTCACTCCGGTTCACGTTCCGGAGGCCGGGAGCGAGCTTATTCGGCCACAATGAACATCCCGGTAGCGTGCCGAGCGACCGCCTTTTCGGGCCCGAGGTGGCGGCGACCAACAATCTCCACTCTGGTTCGACAATCACAGGGACCGGAGCCGAGTCGAGGTAGGGTTGCCGACGTGTTTGTTACAGTCGGCCGGATCGGCTCCCATTGCGACAACCTCTTCGACGGCAGCCGGCAGTTCGCATATTTCTTCGTCGGAGTTCATTCGTAGCCTGCTTGCTTGCTAAGTTGCACGAGCGTGGTCAAGCTCAGCGGCTGGGCGGAGAGATCGAGATGGACGAGATTGGCGCAGGCGAGCGCCATCACCGTCGGCGCGGGATCGCTTACTTGAGCAGTTGGCCGAGCGGCATTGGCCCCTCGTCGAGGAGGATCTGCATGATGCGAATGCGCAGCCCGATCGGAATAGTCACGTCGCAGTAGGACCAGACCAGGTTCGCGTTGGCGCGGCGCGGTTCGCGCCGAATATCTTCGGCCGTCAAAACAAGCGGCTTGAGCTGGAGTCCACTTAGCGCGATCAACATGAGGCCCTCGTCCTCGAGGTCGCGCATGCGCCGCGCTGGGACAACGTCAAGGAAATAGGGGCCATCCTCATAGTTGACGACGACCGCATCGATCGTGACCTGCGCCAACGCAACGCGGGCTGAGGCGACGTAATCGATGGACCGCACCCGCGGATCGAGGGAGGCCTGGACCAGTGCATCGCGCAGCGCCGGGTGTCGCACCGGGATCGCGGTCGTGGTCTTGATCCAGACGAAGAGAGCGGTGAGGCCCTCGGCCTCTTTTGTGTCGTACATGACCTTGAACGTTCACTCATAAGTGCTCTGCCTTCAGATCTCGTTGATCAGGTTGGGATCAAAGCTCCGGTTGTCCCAGATACGCTGTTGTGGCATCCAGGGGCCGTAGCCCTTGGCGTTCGACGCCACACGCGTTGCACCGATGACGGTATCATCGGACTCGTGGGTATGGCCGTAGACCCAGAGATCGGCGGGCCTCAAGGCGCCGCGCCCGCCATCCGCCGCCGGCCGCATCAAGGCCGTCGCTGCGGTAGGCCGCATTGAGGATATCGTCCGGCCTCGGGGGATCTGACGGTGCCAAAGCAGCGCCAGGATGCGGGGCGTGATGGGTGATCACGACCAGCTTGCCCACGCGCGGCTTGCGCATCTCCAGTTCGAGGAACGCGCGGGCCTGCCGGTGCCGGGCCAGCGCGTGGCTTGGCCGGAAGCGCTCGACATAGCGGCCGATCCTAACCTTGCGGAAATCATTCATCCGTTCGACCGCGACCATCATGGCGCGATGCGGATCGCCGAACAGGTCGAAGTCCGTCCAGATGGTTGCGCCGGCGATCGAGTCGTATCCCTCGGCCGGAACGCGCCGCACCAGGGCGCCCACCAGAGATATTTAGGCTTCCGCGGAATCAATCGCAGTCTCCTTCATTGGAAGCAAGATTTGTGATCTCCTTCGAGGCCCCTGCAACCAAAGCCCAAGCCGACTGGGCATGCGTGGCTGTGAGGACGCGTTGGGCCTTTGCGTGAAGGCAGGTGTTCGAAGACGCGAAATGGATCTCAGAGGCTCAATAAGTCAGCGAGCAACTTTATTACCTCGGTTAGTGTCTATCGCGCAGGCATAATGCCGGTATTATACACGCATCATACGGTGCGATCGGATTTTTGCGAATCAACGCAGACACTTGCGAGGCTAGAATGATGTCTCCAAGCGCGCACGAAAATTGCCCGAGATCCTGATTTCGACGTGAACGAAGCACGCAGCTCGGCAAGACGTCCTCTTCCCTTCCCAAAGTCGCGATCGGGCCTCGGGTGCAAGCCAGGACTGAGCTTCGATCTTGGGGGTGATGATATCTGCGCCCGTGGTCCGGCTCGGCGAAGGGCCGGCCGGGGATTTCGTCGCGGCTGCCGCCGGTCGCGAGTTCAATGGCTTGCGCTTCGGGTTCGTCGCGCACGATCCCGAGGAGCGCGGACAGTGATGCGAGAGAGGATCGCGGCGCTCAGCGGATAGGTACGGCTCCTTCGACTGCTTGTCTTTGCGATTTTGCGGGAAGCGATCTTGCTCGCCGCGAAGGCGTTCGAGCCCCAGCGGCCGTGAGCTATTCTCCATGGAGGAGACCCAATGCAGCCGTGAGGTCGTTTAACCCGAAAACGTCCATCTGTACCTAAGCTCTCCCTCTCCGAGCCGAACATTGTGACGTAGCCGTGTGCAGGTAGTCCGGTCGCTCTTGGTGGAGACAAGGGTCATTTCAGCCCCGCTTCACCACCGGCGCATCGCGCTCGAGCAGACGGCAGGCCTGCTGCAGGGCAGTTTTGATCTCATCCGGTGAGAGCGAGGGATAGTCCACGCGCACGATCTCGTCGGCCGATCTGTTGGCCAGTGTCGCGAAGACCGGCCCCGGCGGCACGCGCGTGCCCCGGAAGACCGGATTGCCGCTCATTACGCCGGAGTACCGCACGATGACCGGCTCATCCGCCGAGAGGCTGCCGGCAATGGTCTCGATAATTGCGATCCGAGCGAGGAACTCCAGCGTGGATTCGCCGGCTTTGCTCTGGCCGCTCCTGATCCGGCGCATCATTCCCGGCGTGACGAGATGAACCCTAGTTCCGAGAATATCGGCGATCATCGCCTTAGCGGTGAACATCTCGGCGGAATCTCCGCGGAGGACGAGCAGCAACTCGCCCTCGCATACTTGGGCATCCAGCAATCTCATAATAAGACCTTGCATAAACGGCTTGTCCAAATTTCGTGGGCTTGCCGACGCTGGACGGGGCGCTCTGGGAGGCCATCGCTAACGTCGAGGGCGATACTACCGGCCCGTGGGGAGCGTTCTGCAGGCACATTGACGAGGCCGATATTCACAGAGCCCACCATCTTCAATTTCTCGCCGCCCGCAGATCGCGCTCGCGCAGGATCGCCTCCACCATGCGGCGCAGCTGCCGCAACGAGCCGCCCCTCCAGTTGTGCGCGATCGCCGCGCGCTCGGTGCCGTCCAGCGGCGGGACCCAAACGGCATCGAGGCCGCGCTCCCGCGCGAGATCGACCATCACGGCCGGCAGCAGGGCGTCGAGGTCGTCGGGAGCCGGGCTCGGAAACGTCACCACGCGAAACCTGTCGCGGATCGGCGAGGGCAGCGGATCGAGGCTGTTCGCCGTAGCTATGTAGGAAACGTGCGAGACATCGACGAGCGTGAGCAAGGCCGGATCGGGAAAACGGGCACTGGTCTCGGGCTCGAGAAAGGCGAGCAAGGCGTCCCAAAGCCGGCCATAGTCGGAGCGCGTGCCGGCCTTCTCCAATTCGTCGATCAACACGAGCGGATTGGCGATTTTGCCTTGCGCGATAGCCAGAAATGCGTGGCAGGGTTCGGCGGAATTCCAGCGCCTGTCCGTGCCGCCGAACACGGCGCCGTCGGCGCGCGCGGCATCCTCCCGCCAAATGCTGACGCCGAGGGTCTCACCGAGCCGTCGGGCGAATCGGCTCTTGGCAGCGCCGGGCGGGCCGACCAACAGCAGGGGGCGCAGGTGGACCGTCGCACGGCCGACGAGATCGGCGAGCGCGAAGTCGATCACGTTCATCGCCCAGGGAAACTCGAATGCCAGCGCGTTGCGGACCTTGTGCAACGGCGGCGCCTCGATCAGCGGCAGGGGCGTGTTGATGGCATGCTTGAGAGGGACCAGGATTTCCTTGAGCTTGGTGTTCTTCATCTCGAGTTCGGACAGGCGGGCGACCATGACGTGGCGCTTGGGAATGGCTTTCGCGTCGACGCTCGCCGGCGCCTCCCCGCCGGCGGACTTCTCGTCCTCCTTCTCAGCTTTCTGCCGGTACTCTTCCTCGAACTGCTGCCGGATCTTTGCCTTTGCAGCAGCGAGGCGGCGCTCGACTATGCGGCCTCCGAGGTAGATCGCGTTCGCCGCTGCCGAAAGGCTGCCGGACAGCATTCCTGTGCAAGCCGGCAGCGCTGCCCAACCGGAGGTGAACTGCTCGATATCGCAGCTGAGCTCCTTCTCCACATGCCCAAGGGTCTCATAAAGAGCGTGAACCAGTGCTTTGCCGACCCTTTGGTGCTCCTCAAGCTGATGAGAACTGCGCGGCGTCGGCAGCGACAGCAACCGGACGCAGTCGGCCAGGCTCCGCAAGTTCGGCTCGTCTCGCGTGACGGCACGATGATCGAGTTCGGCTGCGAGTGCCACTCCGGCATCAAACGTTCGCTCCGAGGCCCAGGCGGCGCTGTGCGGCAGCTGCGGGCACAACTCATGGATCTCTGCGATCAGTCGCTCCGCGACATGCTGGGCTCCGTTGGTGCTCAGCACGGCGTAGCGCAGAAGGCGTGGTAGTCCCTTCAGGCGCTCGTCACAGTCGACGGAATCCGCCGCCGCGCCTGTCGAGACGGCGTCTTCCACGACAGCCGGAAGATCGGCTGTCTCATCCTCAGAGTTCATGCGCGCTCCGCCTGCATGCAGAGCCGGACAAGCGTGGTCGGGCTCAGCGGCTGGGAGAAGAGATCGAGACAGACGAGATTGGCGCAGGCGAGCGCCATCACTGCCACCGCGGCATCACCTTCTCCGTCCAAAGACTTCAGGAGCTGGCCGAGCGCCATCGGCCCCTCCTCGAGCAGGACTTGCTGGATGCGCAGGCGCAAGCCGACCGGAACTGCCACGCCGCTATACGCCCAGACCAGGTTCGCATTGCTGCGGCGCGGCTCGCGCCGGATTTCCTCAAGGGTCAGCTCAAGCGGCTCGAGCTTGAGCTCATCCCATGCGATCAGCACGAGGCCTCCCTCGTCGAGGTCGACGGTGCGTCGCGCCGGCACGATGTCGAGGACATAACGACCATCCTCGCGCTGGAGGACGACGGCATCGAGCGCGACCTGCGCGGAGGCAACCTGGGCGCTCGCGACGTAATCGATGGAGCGCACCTGCGGATCGAGGGACGCCTGAATCAGCGCATCCCGGAGTGCCGGGTGCCGTACAGGGATCGCAGTCGCGGTCTTGGCCGAGATAAAAGAATCGTTGGGGCTCTGGGCGTCTGTCGTGTCACACATACTCTTGCACCTTGTTTTACCGTCATGGAAAGGACGTAAGCACGTCCGCCTGCGTCCGGCCGTCTTCGATATCCGTCATGGCATTCTCGCTGCCCCTTCAGATCTCGATAGTCAGTTTTGGATCGAAGCTCCGGTTGTCCCAGGCGCGCTGCTGCGGCGGCCAGGGTCCGTAGCCCTTTGCGTTCGAAACCACGCGCGTTGCGCCGATCACGGTGTCGTCGGACTCGTGGGTATGGCCGTAGATCCAGAGGTCAGCGGGCTTCAGCGCGCGGCCTCCATCATTGGCCGCCGGGCGCATGAGAGCGGTCAGGTCGCTGCGATAGGCGGCGCTGAGCATGTCGTCCGGCCTCGGGGGATCGGACGGCAGCAAAGTCGCGCCGGGATGAGGGGCGTGATGGGAGATCACGACAAGCCTGCCCGGACGGGGCCCGCGCATCTGCGATTCGAAGAACGCACGGGCCTGCTGGTGCCGGATCAGCGCGTTGGACGGTCGGAATCGCCTGGCATAGCCGCCGATCCGGATCTTCCGGAAATCATTCATCCGCTCGCCCGCGAGAAACATGGCGCGATCCGCGTCGCCGAACAGATCGAAATCCGTCCACATTGTTGCGCCGGCGAAAGTGACATCGCCGATCCGGACGCAGTCGTGCTGCAGCACATGAATGTTCGTGCCGGCTGCCGCCGCTCTCGCCTTCTCGACCGTCCGATCGATATCGGCACCATAGAATTCGTGGTTGCCGGGCACGTAGATCACCGGCCGATCAGGGACGCGTTCGAGCAGCCACCTTACGCCCCGCTCCATGCGCGGGATCAGATCGCCGGCGACCACGAGGACGTCGAACCGCGGCCGCGCATCGGGAGCCGGCAGGTCCCAGCCACGCGTTAGTTCCACATGCAGATCCGACACAACCCATAGACGCACGTCAGTCCTCATCATTGTCGTGGTCATCAAGAGGCTCGACATCAAGCAGCGCCGCCACGAGCTCGTCCGGCAACTCATCGATGCCAAGCGCGAACACGACGTCCGCCGCTCCGCAGAGCGGACATTCATGGCGGTGCGGCTCATAATCGCACGCGCCCTCGCGCTCACAGGCCGCGCACCGGAATCCAGCCATCCTATCGCTCCATTCCTCGCGCAGGCGGGGTGCCCCTTCCGGGGGCACGCGAAGCAAGGCCCCTGCGGTCGACGGATGTTCTCGCTCCGCCCATGGCTTGGCCTTCTGGCAATGCCCATGGTGTGTCCGGAAAGCACCGTGTTGAAGGCGTCAGCATGCTGAGGCCGATCTCTCCAGGCCGCAGATGTCACAGGTCGAGCCCGCGCGCTGGAGGGCGAGGCTGATGGCGTCTTCGATCTTCGCGCGGCTCTCGCCCGAGACCTCGCCCTCCCACTTGATCCAGAGCAGGCCCAGTTTGGTGCCGATGCGGACGAACTTGAAGGTCTCATTGTGCGCCAATGCGGCTTCAATTCTCCGGCAAAGCTGGTCGAGAACATCGCGCCACCCTGCGTTGCAGGATGGATAGCCGAACGACGCTTGAGGCTTGGACTGGACGATCGCGAACAGCTTCGGATGAGCCTGCATGAGATCGATGCGCCAATTCGCTGTGACAGTTGTCTCAGGCCTCCTCGTTTCTCGAACGGCCGGGTCTTCGTCAGCGAAACGGTCGGCCAGGCGATCGTAGCGCCGCGCCACAATCCGGTAGCCGTCCGCCATCGAGACACGGACAAGGTGGACGTTCTCCCGGCCAGACGGGGTTGGAATCAGCTCGCCTTGGACGTGGGCGGCGCAACGGATCATGTAGCCACTGCCGACAAAGCAAAGCTGCCCCTCCGCGCCGCACGACTCGCAGGTGCAGGTGGAGCGTGCCTTGGCAAGCGCAATCGCCTCGTACAGCCTGGCGGCGGTCTGCGGCGTCACGTCCCCGCGCCAGTAGACCCGCAGGCTGCCGGATTTCTTGTCGATCTGGATGATCCGGATCGTCTCGCCCGGCTGCAGCGCCGCTTGCATGCGCGCGCAGACGCGCTCCAGCAAATCGCGCCAGCCGTCGGCGACGTCCGGCAAGGTCCGCGCTGGCGGCGGATCGCCCGCCGGGTGAAATAAATCCGGATAGGCCAGCACGAGCTCCCTCCGCCAATCCCTCTCGTCACGCGCCATCACAATCCCTCGCTACCGCCGCGACCGGGAACGAACCATAAACAAACATACATGTCAACGTTCATCTGTATCCATATGAATATAGGATATGTCCATATCCAACAAGTTACCTATGGCCATTTGGCTGAGCCCGGCCTACATTCGGCCTGGCTTCAAGGATTCGACTACCGGCGAATCCTTGCCCCTGATCACCCACGGAGAGCCCATGGCCGAGCAAGGAAAATCCGCAAAAGCAGGCAAGACGGCGGTCCCGCAGCCAAGACGCAACTTCTTCGCAACCCTCGACGCCGAGCTGATCAAATCGATCAAGCGCGTCGCGCTTGAGGACGACACCAGCGCCTCGGAGATTCTTGAGGAAGCTGCGAGAGACTGGCTCGAGCGGCGTAAGAAGGCGCCCAAGCGCTAGCCTTGCTGGTGGGTCGGCAGCGAGGGCGCGATCGGCTTGTGCGACTTGGAGCGCACCCTCGCAACGAGTTCGATCCCCTCGTGCGTCCTTTGCGCAGCATACATCCGCGCCATGCTCCGCATGCTTCCGCACGGTGCGCCTTCGATCAGCCTTGCGACCTCCTCGAGGGCGGACCGGACCGCGAGGTACTCCGCCGCCCGAAAGGCGTCGGCCGACATCGACCGCCACCAGCTGAGCGGCGAGATCTCGACGAGCGCACGGATGATCGGCGATGAGGCATCAAGCATGCGACCGTCACGGCCCGCGCGCGGATGCGTCGTCGCCCCGCCGGACGGCTCGGTGCTCCTGATCGGCGCGCCGCCTTCACCATGATGGCAGGGAAGACGGGCCTCGCCATCTTGCCGGGGCTGGTGCCCCGGCATCGTCGTGGAATTGGACATCTGGCCGCTCCCCCTACTCCGCGCGCGCGATCGGCCAGGGAGTGCGCGGGCGCACCCACTTGGTGCCGGAGACATGCGCTCCCGCAACGAACTTGGCCGCGACCGCGGCAGAAAAGAAGTGCCAGTCGACCTGAAAGCGCAGGCGATCCTTGATGCCGGCGATCGGCACCACGACACCCATGGCGAGGAGATCTGCGCGGAGCTTTTTGATGTTCTTCCTGAGGCTCGGGGTCACTCGACGTTGCGCACCTCTGAGCCGGACCGGACCACGAACCCCTCTTGGTCGTGGTGGCCGCGCGCCCAGATACCGCAATAATCGAATTCGAGCTCGCCTTCGGGCGGCGGCGCAATCGGCAAGCCGATCTCGACGATCTCGTTCACATCCTGGTTGTCATCGGATTCGACTTCCGCGGGCAGCTCGCCCACAACGTTGGCGTTGAAGATCCGGCAACCGGCATCGAACAGCAGGCAACGGCCATCGGCCACCAGCCGCTCCATCGCTGCGGCCTGTTCGACCAGGCAAGGAAGCCCCCGCGGCTCAACGGTGTTGGCCAAGGTGACCAGACCCACCTGTTTGGCGAGTTCGTTCAGACGGTGTGCAAGGCGGAGCCGCGCCGACCATGGCAGTGTATGCGGCTCCTGCGCGTGGAGCAGGTAGGCCTCCGCGCCAAAGACGTTGGAGGAGTCCGCGGCATGCTCGGCGACGCACCTGACCGCCCGGTTGCTCTCCCCGATATAGGCTTCGTCTCGCCCGACAATGACGTAGCACGCGGACCACAGATTGCAGGTCGCCGCCAGGCTCCTGGCCATCGCCAGGGGAAAGGCGGTGACGACGAGCCGGCCGGCCGGATCGTGGATCTGGCGATAGCCTTCGACGCCACCGAACGGGCGATAGATCGTGTGGGTGCAGGGCTGCACCATCGGGATGGTCTCGTTGGGAAATTTCATGGATCGATCTCTCTGTCCTCTGGGAGATCGCGAGGTCGACTTCGGACCGGCTGACGCACCACGGGACGTCCTGCCAGACATCGCAGGGCGCAGGCGTCATTGCAGCTTGCGTGACATGATCCGCAGAGATCGCGGCCGCCAGGATTGGCGTCCCCGACCCACGGGATTGCCAACGCAAGGCAACGGACCGGGACCGATTCATGCGACGCCGGCGCGCCGCATGACGTCGGGCCTCGCGATCCGTGCCAAGCTGATGGTGATGGTAAAGGTAATGGCGAGGAGGGAGATGCCGCCCACCATGGGCCCGAGATCGGGCATGAATGAGCCGCCGCTCCCATCGGACAGCGCACATTGCATCGGAGAGGACGGAAGAAGGATCGCCGAATCGGCGATATAGTGGCGCTTAGCCATGGCTGACTCCGTGATAGTCGGTTGTGGTTAGGCTGCCGGCGGTGTTGGAAGCACCGGCGGCGGCCGCCTCGCAGGGATCCGCGAGGTGAGCTGCAATATGCGCTTGTTCTCGGAATATTCCAGCCGAACAGAGCGCTCGTTCAATACGTATGGTTAACGACAGCCCCTTGAGGCAGGCTGGTGTTGCATGCCGAGCATGAGCTGATGCACGAGCGCAAGACCGCAGTGTCGGCGCGTCAGGGACGCGGCGCCTGGTAGTCGGGCTCCTCCGTCTCGACCGCCTGACCGACGGCGGGAATTTCGGCAGGCCACTGCGGGATCGGCTGGGGACGCCTCGTCGGCTGCTGAAGCTTCGCGTTCCCAGGCGAAACGGCGCCCTCACGCCGAAGCCCGGACGATTGCCGCGTCTTCCGACGCAGGAATTCGTCAAGCTCTTCGTGAGTTTGCCGCTGCCGCCTGAAACCGACCTCGAGTGCAAGCGCATCGCGCGCCGACCTGCTTGGATCGGGTGCGACCTTCCAGGAATCGTCCTGCGGGAGCATTTCGAGGCCTTCGAAGGGTTGGGACGACGAACCGGCGGTTCGCCGCGCATCGGCACCAGCGGCCCCGCGTGGGCTGTCGTTGCCCGACGTCGCCATGGGCGCAACCGCTGAAGCCAGGCCGGCGACCTCGTTCGGCCGGAGCGGAGCGGTGCTCGGCGCCCTCAGGTCTGCCGGCGATCGAGGAGGGTTGGAGGTCACGCCCACTCTGGGCGGCCGGCGAGCCTCACTGCGATCTCCAGACGTTCGAGCGATCGCCTTGGACGAGAAAGCAGCGGTTCGCCTCACATCATCCCAACCGGCGGCCACGCGCTTCTCACTGTCCGACGTTGCGATCGGCGCAACGACGGATGCCGGCTCGGCGACATTGCTCCACCCGGCCGGGGCGGTGTTCGGCACCACCAGGTTTGCCGGCGATTGAGGATCGCAGCCCACATTCACCTGCAGAGCAGCATCGAGCACCTCCGCCGGCTGCGCGGCAACCTTGTTCGCCTCAGAGTTCGCGAAGAACCCTGCAGCGATCCCGAGCGGATCGTGGTGCGCAATGTCGTCCTTCATCTCGCTATAGTACGCCCGCGCAATGCGATCACGGGCTTCGGCCGAGGGAGCTCGATTGATCATGAACACGCCCTCGGCGGCGCCAGCGATCGCGATCAGATCGGCAAGGCGTGCACCTCCCTCGACCACCAGGCCTGGCCATTCGAGCCGGCGCGCAAACCGCGCGACGATTGCAGCATCTTCCGAGCTGCCGATGTCTGCGATCGTGAAGGCCCGACCGTCGAAGGCAACAGCCGTCCCGCTCAGCGCCAACGCCGGCGAGCCCGATGCCAGCTCCAGCTCATAACCGGCCTCCTGCGCGGCATCCGCAAACCGCCTCAGGATTTCGGCAGCCTCCTCATCATCGTCACGGTAATACACGGCTGCGTTCGTTATCCTTACACTCGCAACCACCGGCCCCGGGGCATGCTTCGCTGCCATGCGATCTCCCTTCGGCTGGCGGCTCGCCTTCAACTGCTCGATCGCCTCGACATGCCTACCTTCACTGTACATGCTCCACAGCACCCGCGTCAGCCGCAGCTCCGGAGCGCCAGCTCCTCTCACATCATTGCGGCGCGGATCGACGTAGGCTTCTACGCCGAGGATCGCACAGCCCAACGTCAGCCTCGCCGCGACAAGGGCCCGTATGTGCCTGCAGCCGTCGCGCCGGAACAGCGTGTTCCAAGGTCGCACCTTCAGACCGAAACCGCCCTGCTTCAGCTCACGTTGCGAGAGCCAGGCGTGAGCGTGCGGATTGGGCTCACCGTCGCTCGCGTCCACGCACTCGATATCGAGCCGCACCGCCATCCCGAGTTCGACGAACGGCAACAGCGCAAACGCCGCAAGCGGCAGCAGCAGCTCACGGGCGACCCCGCGCGGTAACGCAAAATCGAGAACTCTGCCTTCTTGTGCGTTCCGCCGCGTCTCCCTGGAAATGACGGCTTTGGAGAAATTCTCCCACTCGGCGAGCTCCGCTGGCGCCCCCATCGGCAGCAACACGCAGCCTCCGACACGGTAAGGCGCATAGCACCGGTAGTCGACGTGCCCGAAACGATCGTCTGCGGTCGAGCAAGTCTGGTAAGCGAACCGCGCCGCAGCGGTATTACCCTTGCTGGGTTGAATGACGCGGGTGTGGATGGAGCAATGCGACACGTTGTCTCCAAACGTATAATGGACGACGCGCCAACATCGCATCCGCACCTGCAAGTCGGAAATTGCACCCAATTCCCGCTGAGGGCCGCCCTGTTCATCGGCCGCGCGCAATCCAGGCCATATCCATAGCAATCCGTCTCCGCAGAGGCGCTTTCACAAATAGATTGGAAAGGCTCGCTGACGAGCTGAACAGATCTCCGCGCCATCATGGCCGGCCGTCGGAGCAAAGCTCGCGTGCCCGAAGGCATACACATAAGGTCGCGGCCGAAGACGCCCGGCCCAACCCGTCGTGACCTCAAGTTGCATCACCAGGTGAGCAAGACACGCCGCTCAGGCTGCGGGCAGCCGGTGGGTCAATGGCATGCGCACGCGCACACTGTTCTGACGCAGGTCTTTCGCGATGCGCTCCCGAAAGCTCTTCATGAAGAGCCGATCATGTGCCCCCGGGCTAGCCCCGAGGTACTTCTGCAGCGCCATCTTCGTGGCGATGCCGATCTCGTTCGCAAGCATGTTGGATATCGCGGCAGCACCCTCGGACACCGACTCGTCGGGGTTGCCCGCCTTGCTCTTTGCCCGCCGAATGCATTCCTTCACGAACTCGACCGTCAGCCGTTCGCCACGGCGGGCCCGCGCCAGGATGTCGACACAGGTGGCCTCGTCAACCGACGGCGCGGCGAGATCCAGCGCAGCGCTGAGCGGCACGTGATACACATCCTCTCCGTAGCGCTCGTATAGAGCCGCAAGATTCATGTAGAGCTGGGCCGTGCGCGGCTCGAAGCCCGCTTCCAGACGGCACCACTTCAGGAACACCCGACCTGGCAGGCCGGTCTTTGCCTCGGTCAGCGATCTGCCTATTTCCACGGCCGTCCGCGTCAGCAGTCTCACACCCAGGCGGATCACGCCAGCAAGCTCACGCAGCTCCTCCGCCTTGTCCGGCTCAACCTGATCGTAGTTGAACTGCTCCGCGCTCGTCACGATGAGTACTCCTGATGACATCTCTCGTCGCAAACCTCGCTTCAATAATGACAGAGCCCTTTCGAATTTGTCAACAATATCAAAATGATGGCACCTTGCGACAGCCTCAGTGGAGCGCATCGCGCCGAATGCGAAAAATTTTCGCATTCCCTGCCTCGGACAAGGAGCGTGCAGCGGAATCGACTGATCGAAGGAAAGAGTTGCGCGAGGACTGCAGGGACGGCCGCGCCTGCTTGATCGGCCTTACTTGTTGAGGAGGGCCGAACATTCAGACTTGATGGCGACATCCGTCAGCCGATTAACCATCGATTCAAGATGGTCCCGGAAGTCAATCCACCAGGCAGCCTGGCTGTGCGTAACTACATCATCAATTGCAGCCAGGCGCACGGCGAGTACGGTGGTAGCGGCCTGCTCGATGGCCTCGGGGGATACGTCAGCCCCCCGCACTTTGTCAAAACTGAACAGAACCTGCGTTGGTAGTTCGCGCTTAACGATATACAGCCACTTCTCACGAATACGGCTGGCCCATTCGATCTGCTTCTTGCTGCCAATCAGCTTGGTCGCGGCGGCCGCCTCTTTGGTTCGCTGAACCGAATTGGAGACCATGCAATCTCGCTTTGCCTTATGCGCAGTGAGGCAGGCCTCGCACAAAGTACGTCTGGCAGTGCGGATCCTGATCTCCATTAGAGTATCATGCTGAGACTTGACGCGCATTGCAGAGTGCCCACACGCGTGCGTGACCTGCATCTGGGGAGTATTGGCAACCATATCCTTCAGTTCCTGTTAAGAGGACGCCTGGTTGAGCGTCCGGATCTACATCAGATCGCATCTTGATGAAGATGAGCTTTTCAACGTCGCGCCTCTAGAGTGCGGATCGGCAGTCCTCGCGCAGCGCATTGGCTCGTTGGCCTCACCCTCAACGTGCGAACCACCTCTTTCGACACGGCTGTTTCACCGCTCGGCGCGGGAGTCCTCCAGCGTCTGCAGCTCGTCCAAATCATGTCCATCCAGCGCCCCAGTCGGCTCAGCGCACGTTCGCACGGATCAGTGTGCTCACAATCCAGAAGTGACGCGAGGCACTTGCGGTGCGACGCCTTGATCAGTTGCAGGCTGAAAGGAGCATCGCTCAACAGCTTGAGACTGCTGGTCGAGCAGGCGAGACGCTGAACTAACTCCTCGACCGCTTCGTCACCCGGTGCGTGAGCCGTTCGAGGCCCGCGCCGAGCCTCGTCGGCGCGGGGGAAACTAAGGCCTTGTGGGCCGCCTCCATCATGGTAGCGATCCAGCTTGCGATGCGCCCCTGCGCTACAGATGCCGTCTTCAACCGACGCGCAGCCAAGGCTTGCAGGCGCGCGCCAGCTTCAAGAGAAACTGCGCATCGGTTTTCGCTTGAGCGGCCGCTGCAAGATCGAGCGTGGCTACCGGCAATCCGGTCGCGGGCGCCTTCGGTGCGATCGCCATTTTCCCCTTCGTTCTGCGGGGGTTTCGGTTGTTCCCAAGTTGCCACACCTGGTGATGGTCGCCCATACGGGCGCGAGGCACGAGTTCAGCAATCGAATCCATCACCACTGCGTGACACGCCCGCCAAAGGCGTCGCCGGCGCCGCTGGCGCGGCAATTCCGCCTCGCCGGGACGTCCATCCAGCATTACCGAGAGCCGCTGCCCAACCACCAAGTGATCATTGAGTGACACCCAGATCGTCAGCATGGACCCGATCACGTCTTGCCGCACGCAATCCGAATTTGGATCGTCAATCAACACATTGATGATCCCGGTCACAAGCTTTTGCACCGCGGCCTTCGGCCGCAACGTATAATGGACGACGCGGACGCACCAGCATCGCTTGCTCCTGCAAGACGAAATTGCACCCATTGCCGTTGAGGACCACCCTATTCATCCCTCAGGGCTCCAAGGGCGACCTACGCGCCTCCGGCCTGCGTTCTCGCGGCCGCGAGTTGAGTTTTCAACACGCGCCAGATCCCATGGTAAGCTTTTGAGTCAAAAGCTCGAATTCCGATCGCACCGTATAATGCCGGCATTATACCCGCATAATGCCGGCACGATCGGACCTTGAATGACAACCGAATTGGCACCGGGGGACACCCCGCGCGACCTACTGATTTTCAATCCGCGCATCCGCGACCCAGGCAAGCTGGCTCTCAATCACGGCCTGGCGAAATCGAGCAATACTGGACGCCATCCCGAATTACAGAGAGAGCCAATTCGAGAACGTCGCGAGCAGACGCCAACTGCCGGCGCAGACCATGTGTCGTCGTCTCGACAGATGCGCGTGGCAATTGGCTTTCAAAACGATCGATGCCAGGCGGCAGGCTATACCTCTCTAGCGCCTGGCATGCGCATCGCGCTCAAGCTGCCGGCTGGAGATTGTAATCAGGATCGAGCGACGACCGTGATCATGACGGCCTCAAATAATTCGTTCCCTACAGAAAAAATCCCCGTGCTAAATGCTGCCGGCGAACACGCCACGTGAACAGCCTGCGTGCGAGGCGCGAATACGGACTGGGCATTTCGCTCCGGATCAGAACGAGCCAGCCCGAACATAGCACGCTCTGACGTGGGCACCCGCCCGCACTATACTGTGCGACGCCCGCCTCTTAAATCAAGACAAGCGCCTACCGGCTACCCAACTAGTACCCACTTTTCTTGGAACGTGAGTCGTGATTCAAGGTCGGGATGATACCCGAAGCAAGAGAAGTCCACCTTTCGAGGAAAGATCGCAAGGTGCTTGAGGCGTGCTGTCGCTCACCGGTGACGTTGCAGCGCGATTTGAAGCGGGCGCGGATAGTTCTGTTGGCGGCGGATGGGCGCAGCACCCGGTCGATCGCCAAGGAAGTTGGGGTCCAGCCGCGGATTGTCAGCCTTTGGCGGCATCGCTATGCCGACCATGGCCTTGAAGGGCTGCAAGACAAGCCGCGGCCTGGCAAGCAGCCGATCTATACGAAGACGACCGACAAGCGGATTCTGAAGCTGCTGGATAAGCCGCCACCGCAAGGGTTTGCGCGCTGGACCGGCCCCCTGCTGGCCGAGGCGCTGGGCGATGTCGATGTCCAATATGTCTGGCGGTTCCTGCGCAGCCACAAGATTGACCTGGTGGCTCGCAAGTCCTGGTGCGAGAGCAACGACCCGAACTTTACGGCCAAAGCCGCCGATGTTGTCGGCCTCTATGTCGCGCCGCCGGCGAAGGCCATTGTGCTGTGCGTGGACGAGAAGCCCTCGATCCAGGCTTTGGAGCGAGCGCAGGGTTATCTGAAGTTGCCCAATGGCCGCGCCTTGACCGGCCAAAGCCACGATTACAAGCGGCATGGCACCACAACATTGTTTGCGGCGCTCGAAGTCGCCACCGGAAAGATCATCGCGACCCATTCAAAACGCCGGCGCCGCGTCGAGTTTCTCGATTTCATGAACAGCGTCACCGCGGCTTTTCCGAACCGCAAGCTTCACGTCATCCTCGACAACCTCAACACCCATAAAAAGAACGAGGACTGGCTCAAGGCCCACCCCAACGTGCAATTTCATTTCACGCCGACAAGTGCGTCATGGCTCAATCAGGTCGAAGTATGGTTTTCCATCTTGCAGGGGCAGTCGCTCAGCGGCACCTCCTTCACGAGCCTCAAGCAGCTTCAGGAACACATCGATGCCTACGTCAACGCATACAACGACAGAGCCGAGCCCTTCGTCTGGACCAAGAAAAAGGTCCGTCAACGCCGTTTCAAAGGCCGCCGTATCACTCAGCTCTGATTCCGGGTACTAGTACTATCATAAAGAAATCTGACGATACTCCATTGGGATTTGATCTCACCAACTGTCCTGATTAGCGCCACCACCGCCGGCTCTTCGCCTGTATCGATGATCCGCAAAGGGCAGTGAATCGTGAAATGCTGCCCATCAGATCGGAGTCCCCTACAGCACCGGCTCGAGCCTTGGAAGGATAGCTCCGCCTCTCATCTCGGAAGTGTGCTCCCAGTTCGCGAGCGTCCCAGATTTTCCGGCGTGGTTAACCATTTGCATTGAGATGTTGTTGTTCGAGCTAATCTCGTTGGCTACTTAGGTGCCCGATTGTGGAACCCCTTATGTGAGGCGTGGGGGAGTTGAAGTGCGATAACGTAGTGCTTTCTGTGCAATCGCATGTGTTGACCGAGCGTCTCTCCGGAGGCGCTTTTGCTGCTTTCGTCTAATGCATCGCAACGCTGCCTTCTGCCAGCGCGAATAATAGGGTCAGGCGCGCATCGACCGTGATCCCGCATCCGCCACTTCGCTCGTTAGAATTTCGCCGCAAAGGGCAGTGAATCGTAAAATGCTGCCCATCAGATCGGAGTTCCTAGGAGCACCCAGCTTGAGCCTTGGAAGAGCCCCGCCTCTCATCTCGGAACTGTGCTCCGCGTTCATGGGCATCTCGAGACTTTCCTGCGTTGTTAACCATTAGCATTTAGATGTTGTTGTTCGAGCTAATCCCGTGTGCCACCTGGCAATTCGACTGAAGAATCCCTTATGCCACGTGAGGCGTGGGGGAAGTTGAAAGTGCGATAGCGTAGTGCTTTCTGTGCAATCGGATTGAAATGGACCCGCGGAGCGGGACCGGTTGAACCGGTTTGTTAGTTGGAAACGGATCGCTCCTGATCCCTTTCTATCACGCAGCCAGAGACTCTCTCTGCTGGAATTGCTGTGGGCATGTGGTCAACGCGTCAGCGTTGTCCACCATGTCCACAGCCTGCGCGGCCTGCATCCGTTCGCGCCAGACCGCCATCGGCGTGCGATAGCCGAGGGACTGATGAAGGCGACGATCGTTGTAGAAGGCGATCCAGCTCGCGATCCCTGCCTTGGCCTCGCGGCCGTCGGCATAGCCCTTGAGATAGATGTCCTCATGCTTGAGCGACCGCCACAGCCGCTCGATGAAGACATTGTCCATCCAACGACCGCGGCCATCCATGGAGATCTTGATCCCTGCGCCCACCAACGCGCCGGTGAAGGCCACGCTGGTGAACTGGCTGCCCTGGTCGGTGTTGAAAATCTCCGGCGTGCCGTACGTCGCCAGCGCCTCTTCCAGAGCCGCCACGCAGAACGAGACGTCCATCGTATTCGACAACCGCCACGCCAGAACCGCACGGCTCGCCCAGTCGATGATGGCGACGAGATAGAGAAAGCCGCGGCCGATGGGCAGATACGTGATGTCGGCCGCCCACACCTGGTTCGGCCGGTCGATCGTCATGTTGCGCAGCAGATAGGGATAGATCTTGTGGCCCGGCGCCGGCTTTGTCGTGTTCGGCTTCGGTCCCAGCGCCGCGATGCCCATCTTGCGCATCAACCGCTGCACGCGCTTGCGATTGACCTGAAGCCCCTCAGCCTTCAGCATCGCGGTCATTCGCCGCGAGCCCAGGAATGGCCAGGCGGTGAACAGCTCGTCGATCCGCTGCATCAGGGCAAGGTCGTTGTCGTTGGCCGGCTGTGGCGGCCGGTAGACCCCAGAACGGGCGATGCCAAGCAACATGCATTGCCGGCGGATCGACAGCGCCTGGTCGGCGCGATCGAGCATTCCTCGACGGTCCGGCGTGCTCATCTTCCGGACCTCCGCGCTAAAAAATCGCGCTCGACTGTCAGTTGTCCAATCTTGGCGTGCAGCTTCTCGATCTCGCGTTCGCGCGTTTCCTCGCTCTCGCGCCCGACACCCGCGTCAAAAGCCCGGGCCGCCTGGTCCAGCAGCTGCTTCTTCCAGGCATAGATCTGGTTCGGGTGAACCTCATAGCGCTGGGCCAGATCGGCCACCGTCGCCTGCTCCCGCACCGCTTCCAGCGCGATCTTTGCCTTCAACGCCGCGTCGATCTTCCGTCGTGTCTTCTTCGTCATCATGCCCTCCGTCTATCAAACGGAGCGGCCCTTTTCCAACTTAGCCTCTGGTCCCAAAACCGGGGTCCATTTCAGATGTCCTAACCCCGGAATGGGGTGGCAAAAGAGCGTCTCTCCGGAGGCGCTCTTTCTTGCTTTCCAGCCGGAAAGGCGGGCGAGCGCATCGCAAAGGCCCGTTTTGTCCGTTCAAGTAAGTCGTGTCGGGCACGCCTCCACTGCCCTCTAGCATCGTCACGGCCGCGCTTCGACTGCTTCGCCTGATCGTTCGAGGCGCGAATCTCGCTGGCGTCAGGCATCAGTGGCGCACACAACATCCTCTTCGGCTGGCGGCTTCCCTTAGAAGCGGATCCGGATCTCTGAGCCCCCGAGCCTCCTTCAGCTTTATCGTCTGCTCGCCGACTTGTTGACCAGCCGCTTTTGTTCGACCGGAAAATCCCATGTTTAGCTAGCGCCAATGGATAAGATGCGCTTTCCTGACGCTGCCAGCCGAGACGGAGGCTGCAGCACGGCATCTATCTTCCCGGCCAACTCGGCTTGCGCTTCTCGCTGAAGGCCTTCAGGCCCTCCTTGGCGTCCTCGGTCATCGCCAGCAGTGCGATCTGGCTCTCGGTGTAGGCGATGCTTTCGTCGAACGACATCGAGGCAATCGCACGCATGGCGTATTTGCCTCGGCGGATCGCGGTCGGGGATTTGTCGACGATACGGCCGATCAGCCAGTCGACCTTGGCATCGAGCTCGGCCGTCGGCACGACGTAGTTGAGCAGGCCGGCGTCCTTCGCCGCCTTCGCATCGAACGGCTCGCCTGTGAGTGCCCATTCATTGACGAGGCGCCGCGATGCGATCTCCTGCAACAGGCTCAGCACCTGCATCGGAAACACGCCGACCTTCACCTCCGGCAGGCCGAAGATGACGTGATCGGCCGCCACAGCCATATCGGTCATGCACAGCAAGCCAATGCCGCCAGCCATGCAGACGCCGCCGACCCGCGCGATCGCGGGCTTGGTCGCGTTCTGCGACAGGCGCAACAGATCGGCGTAGTCGACATTCGGCCTGGAGAAATCCATCGCAAAGGCCGCACCGGAATTCTGCAAGTCCGCGCCAGCGCAGAACGCCTTGTCGCCCGCGCCCGTCAGCACGATGACGCGGACGTCCTTGTCGTCATGCGCATCGCGATAGCCTTTGGTGATGCCGGCGATGACGTCGCCGTTCAGCGCGTTGCGCTTCTCCGGCCGGTTGATGGTGATCCAGAACGCCTGCCCGCGCTTCTCGGTGACGACGGCTGTGGTGTCGGTCATGGCACGCTCGCTTCCTTGCTCCCGTTTTGCTGCCATTTGCGGCAGGTCGGGCGAGAGGTGCAAGCGCAAACTGCGGCGCAGCGCCGCTTTAGCGCCTCGACACAAATTGCAAGGCAATCGCCATGCGCGCTCAGGTGGCCGCTTTCCTGATCCAGACCTTGTTGTCGTGGAATGCAGCGCCAACGATCGGGGCGATGGTGTCCGCACCGGTCAGCGTGTTGATGCCGCGACCGCCGATATGATTCTTGTTCGGATGCACGGATTCCGCGATCAGGACTCCCCGCCGCACGCCCTCGAACAGCACCGCATTCAGCGTGGTCTCGCCGCGGGTGTTGCCGAGCGTCACGGCGTCGCCGTCGACGATATCGAGGGGGGCTGCGTCCAGCGGGTGGATCATCACGCTCGCTTTGCCCTCGCGCGCCTGTGAGGACGGCGTCTCGTTGAACGTGGTGTTGAGGAAGCTGCGCGAGGGGCTGGTCGCAAGCCGGAACGGATGGGCCTGGTCGGCATGCTCGATCACCGCCCAATGGTCGGGCAGTGACGGCATCTGGTCGACATCGCCCATCGTCTGGCCGAACGGCGGATGCGCCCAGTCCGCCCTGAAATGGAATTTGCCGTCGGCATGGCCAAAGCCGTCGAGGAAATGCGCGGTGCGGAAATCCGGTTGCAGATTGCGCCAGATGTCGGCTTCGAGGCCGGCGATGTCGCCGTGGTTGCTGAGCTTCAGCGTTGCGTCGATCAGTTCGCGCGGCGTCATCTCGAAGCCCTGATGCCTGGCGCCAAGCCGCGGTGCCAGCGCCTGCAACACCTGGTGGTTTGAGCGGCATTCGTCGGGCGGGTCGATCAGCTTGGGTCCAACCGAGATGTGTTGATGGCCGCCGCCGTAATAGAGGTCGTCGTGCTCCATGAACATGGTCGCCGGCAGCACGATGTCGGCCATCAGCGCTGTCTCGGTCATGAACTGCTCGTGCACCGCGACGAACAGATCCTCGCGCGCAAAGCCTTGGGCTACCAGCGCCTGCTCCGGCGCCACCGTCATCGGATTGGTGTTCTGGATCAGCATCGCCTTGACCGGTCCCTTGCCGAGCAGGGCCTCGGCGTCGCCGGTGAGGATGCGGCCGATCTTCGACTGGTCGAGCGCACGCGTGGTCCGGTCGATCGCGTCGTGGCCCTCGATGATGGCCTCGTTGAAGTGCCACAGCGCGTAATTGTTGAAGAAGGCGCCGCCGCCCTCATACTGCCAGGCCCCGGTCACTGCGGGGATGCAATTCGCCGCATGCATCTGCGTGGCGCCATTGCGGCTGCGCGTAAAGCCGTAGCCATAGCGGAAGAAGGTGCGTTTGGTCTCGCCGACGGCCTTCGCAAAAGCCTCGATCTCGGCGACCGGGACGCCGCAGATGGCGGAGGCCCATTCCGGCGTGCGCGCCTTCAGATGCGCCTCGAGCTCGGCAGGGCAATCGGTGTACTTGTCCATGTAGGTGCGGTCGGCATAGCCGTCGCGGAACAGGACGTGCATGACGCCGCAGGCGAAGGCGCCGTCGGTGCCGGGACGCAGGATGATCTTGATATCAGCCTGCTTCATGGTCTCGTTATCGTAGATGTCGACGGCTGCAATCTTGGCGCCGCGCTCCTTGCGCGCCCGCGCGGCATGCGTCATCACGTTGACCTGGGTGTTGACCGGATTGGTGCCCCAGATCACGACGAGGTCGGAGAGCGCCATCTCGCGCGGATCGACGCCGGCGATCTTGCCGGTGCCGATCGCATATCCAATCCGCGCGACATTGGCGCAGATCGTCTGATAGAAGCGCGAATATTTCTTCACATGCGTGAGGCGATTGAGACCGTCGCGCATCACCAGCCCCATCGTGCCGGCGTAGTAGTAGGGCCAGACCGATTCCGCGCCGAACTCGCGCTCGGCCTGGTTGAACCGATGTCCGATCTCGTCCAGCGCCTCGTCCCAGGAGATGCGCGCGAACTGCCCGGAGCCCTTCGGCCCGGTGCGGCGCATCGGATACATCACCCGTTCGGGGTGATGGATACGCTCGGCATAGCGGGCGACCTTGGCGCAGACGACGCCGGCCGTATAGGTCTGCTTCTTCGAACCGCGGACGCGGCCGATGCTGCGGCCTTCGACCACCTCGACATCGAGGGCGCAGGCTGAGGGGCAATCGTGCGGACAGGTCGAATGGCGGATTTCGATCTTGGCGTGCTGGTTCATGTCCCAGTTCGTAACACCAAAATACCGGCCGGCCGAGAGCATTTATCCGGCAACGCCCATGCGATTTGCTCAAACCGCACGCGCGGCCGGTTCCTGCCGAAAGCACGAAATCCGGCCCGGCCACACCGAAAGCCGCCCGATATTCCCGGCGCGATCGACGTTGTGAGGCGTCGACAGTCCGCGTTCCCTGCCGCTACAGTGCGCCCAACAAGAACGATATCAGGGAGGTGGGCGTGACGGCCCGACAATTCATGCTGGCGCTGGCCGCCGGCCTGCTCGGCGTAGTCGCCGCAGCTCCCTCATTGGCGCAGGATTATCCCACGCACGCGGTCAGAATCGTCGTGCCCTTCGGCGCCGGCGGGCCGGCCGACGTCGCGGCCCGGCTGATCGGCAACGCGCTCCAGGAGAGTTTTGGCCAGCCCTTCGTGGTCGAGAACCGCACCGGCGCGGGGGGCGTCATCGGCACCGTCGAGGCGGCGAAGTCGCCGGCCGACGGCTACACGCTGTTGATGATGTCCAACACCCAGACCGCGAATGAATCGCTGCTGACGCCGGAACAACGCAAATACGAGCTGATGCGCGACCTCGCGCCGATCGCGCCGGTGAATTATTCCGATCTCGTCATCGTGGTGAACCCGCAGGTTCCAGCCAAGACGCTGCAAGAGTTCATCACGCTCGCCAAATCGCAACCGGGGAAGTTGAACTACGCCTCCTCCGGCCAGGGCACGCCCTATCACATGGCCGGCGAGCTGTTCAAAGCGATGGCGGGCATCAACGTCGTCCACGTGCCCTACCGCAACAGCGGCGAGGCGCGCAGCGGCGTGATCGGCGGGCAGGTGCAGATGATGATCGACGCCGTGCCGGCGATGGCGCCGAACATCGCCGAGAACCAGGTCCGCGCACTCGCCACCACCGGCAAGCAGCGTTCAACGGTGCTGCCGAACGTGCCGACCGCTGGCGAGGCCGGCACAGCAGGCTATGAGGCCACGATCTGGCTGGGCCTGATGGCGCCGGCCAGCACGCCGAAGCCAGTCATCGACAAGCTCAACGCCGCCGTGAACGCAATGGTGAAACGTCCGGACATCGTCAAGCTCTGGACCGCGCAAGGCGCCGTTCCCATGTCGATGACGCCGGAGGATTTCGACAAGTTCCTGCGCGGCGACATCGAGAAATGGGCCGATGTCGTCAAGAAGTTCGACAAGTCCTGAGGCCGTAGAACGACCATGCCGATTCAATTCCAGCTCAACGGCACGGCGACGGCTGTGGACGCTGATCCAGATCAGAGGCTGCTCGATGTTCTGCGCGACCAGCTCGGCGTTACCGGTCCGCATTTTGGCTGTGGTGCCAATGAGTGCGGGGCCTGTTACGTCATGGTGGACGGCCGCGCGATGGCCTCCTGCGACATGCCGATGTGGTCGGTTGCCGGCAAAGACGTCGTCACGATCGAAGGTCTCGGCACGGCTGAGCAGCCACACGCCTTGCAACGCGCCCTCATCTCCGAACAGGCGATGCAATGCGGCTATTGTGTTTCGGGAATCCTGATCAGTGCGGCGGCCCTGCTGAAGCGCAATCCGTCGCCGACGGAGGCCGAGGTCAGAACGGCGCTTGACCGCAACCTGTGCCGCTGCGGATCGCATAACCGCATGGTCCGCGCCGTGCTGCGCGCGGCCTCGGAGATGGCCAACCCATGACGCCCCCTGCGCCGAAACTGCCGGTCAGCCTCGTGACCAATCCAAGACTGTCGTCCTGGGTGCGGTTCACCGGCGACGGCCGCGTCGCGATCTCGCCCGGCAAGGTCGAGATCGGCCAGGGCATCGTCACGGCGCTGGCCCAGATCGCCGCGGACGAGCTCGACGTCGATATCGGCCGCATCGAAATGATCCGCGCCTCGACCGCAACCAGCCCGAACGAAGGCGTCACCTCGGGCAGCCTTTCGATCCAGCAATCCGGCCGCGCGCTGCGACATGTTTGCGCCGAAGTGCGCCAGCGCTTCCTCGCCGCGGCGTCGGAACGCCTCGGCGTCGATGCCTCGCGGCTCGATGTCGATGACGGCACGATCTCGGGTCCCGGCAATGTCAGGACCAGCTATTGGGAGCTGGCGGGCGACGTCTCGCTCGACCAGGATGCCACTGCTGGCGCGACTGCGAAGACCGCCGTAATGCGTGCCGTGGCAGGGCATTCGATCCAGCGCGTGGACATTCCCGACAAGGTGTTCGCACGGCCGCGCTTCATCCACGACCATGCGCTGCCGGAGCTGTTGCACGGCCGCGTGCTACGGCCGGACATCTCGGGCGCCAAATTGACCGCGCTCGACGAAACAGCCGTGCGCACCGTTCCGGGCCTCGTCGCGATCGCTCGCGACGGCAGTTTCGCCGGCGTGGTCGCCGACAGCGAGGTGGCGGCGGAAGCCGCGCTGAATGCCCTGCGCAAGGGCGCGACATGGTCGGCCGGCGAGCCGCTGCCCGACGAAAACGATCTGGCGGGCTTCCTGAAGAGCCAACCGGTCGAGACGACCACCATCGACACCAGATCGGCCGCGTCGCCACAGAAGGCCGCGCGCACTCTCCGCCGGCAATACACCCGCCCCTATATCGCGCATGCCTCGATCGCGCCGTCCTGTGCGATGGCGCGGTGGGAGGGCGATCGTGTCCACGTCTGGACCCACAGCCAGGGCGTCTATCTGCTGCGCGCCGATCTCGCGATCGTGCTCAGGCTGCCGGCAGAAGACATCGTCGTCGAGCACATGGAGGGCGCCGGCTGCTACGGGCACAATGCGGCCGACGAGGTCGCGCTCGATGCCGTGCTGCTGGCGAAAGCGGTCGACGGCCGTCCGATCCGGGTGCAGTGGTCGCGCCACGACGAGATGTCCCACGCGCCATTCGGCGCGGCCATGGCCATCGAGATCGAGGCCGATCTCGATGCGGACAACGAGATCGTCGGCTGGCGCCATGCGATCTGGAGCAACGGCCACGCGGCGCGGCCGGGACGGGCGGCACAGCCGGCGCTGCTTGCGGCAACCGAGATCGCAAAACCCTATCCGCGCATGATCTCGACGAACCCGCCGGCGGCCAATGGCGGCGGCGGCGACCGCAATTCCGTTCCGCTCTATGACCTCCCGGCCTGGACGATCACGAGCCACCGCCTGCTGACCATGCCGCTGCGCACCTCGGCGCTGCGGACCCTGGGCGGGCAAGGCAACGTGTTCGCGATCGAATCCCTGCTCGACGAGATCGCCGCCCTGCGCGGCGAAGATCCGGTCGCGTTTCGTCTGCGCCATCTGCGCGATGAGCGCGCGAAGGACGTCATTCGCGCCGCAGCCCGACGCGCGCAGTGGAAGCCGCAGAAGCGAACCGGTATCGGCCACGGCGTCGGTTTTGCCCGCTACAAGAACACGGGCGCCTATTGCGCCGCGATTGCCGAGATCGAAGGCACCGACGATATCCGCGTGAGGCGGCTGACGCTGGCGGTCGATGTCGGCGAAGCCATCAACCCCGACGGCGTGATCAACCAGATCGAAGGCGGCGCGATCCAGGCGACGAGCTGGGTGTTGAAGGAGCGCGTCCGCTTCGACCGGATACGCATCACATCGACATTTGGACCGACTATCCGATCCTGACCTTCAGCGAGGTGCCGGCGGTGGATGTCGAGATCATCCAGCGGCCGGAGATCGAGCCGGTCGGCGCCGGCGAAGCCGCACACGGCCCGGTGACGGCGGCGATCGCGAACGCGGTCCACGATTGCCTCGGCGTGCGCGTGCGCGACCTGCCGATCACGCGCGACAAGATCATCGCAGCCATGGAGCTTGCATCGTGACGACAGTGAATATTCTGAGCGGCGGCGCGGCGCAAGGGCTGGTGCGCGGCCTCAGCGAGGCCTTCAAGACGCAGACCGGGTTCGGCATCGACGGCGAGTTCGGCGCGGTCGGCATCATGGCCGACAAGCTGCGTGCGAGCACGCCGGCCGATCTCGTCATATTAACGCAGGCGTTGCTCGCGAAACTTGCCGAGGAGAAGCTCGTCGTCCCCTCCTCGATCGCAGATGTCGGCAGCGTTGAAACCGCGCTGGCGGTCCGCAACCGCGATCCCAAGGTGGCCGTGAAGACTGAAGCCGACCTGCGCGAGGTCCTGCGTGCCGCAGACGCCATCTATGTGCCCGACACCAGGGCTTCGACCGCGGGCCAGCACGTCGCAAAGGTCCTGGATCAACTCGGCATCGCCTACGAGGTCGCATCGCGTCTCAAGATATTCCCGAACGGCGCGACCGCGATGCGGGAGCTTGCGACATCCACCGCGCAAAGGCCGCTCGGTTGCACCCAGGCGACCGAGATCATCGCGACCGACGGCATTGCGCTATCGGGATCGCTGCCGCCGGGCTGCGAACTGGTGACGACGTACACGGCCGGCGTGACCACGCGCGCCGCACACCCGAAGGAAGCCGCCGCGCTGATCGCTTTGCTGACCGGCGCGGACCGAAAGGAGCTGCGCCAGCGCGCGGGCTTTGCCGGCTAGGGCGCGTACTCATAAACTTGCGCTGCACTTCGTATGAGGTCCGCTCTGCCTCTGATAGCGGCGCGTTGGCGCACCTCACCTCAGGTCCGAGATGGGCCAAGAGCAGCCATTGGCATAGTCTGCAAGCCAAATTTGTCCAGCGGGTCGTCGCAGCCGAATGCCCGCGCTTTGACGTAGATCAAATCAGACTTAGCCATTAGTAGTAATTTAGTTTTCGCATGGCGCGCATAGTTTAACGCGGCACGGTGTTCAAGCGTCTGTGTCAAACCAATAGGCGGCCTGCTGGGAAACGACGCTTTTCGAAGGGCGGAGAATTTCGATGACGGTCCGCCAGTTACTCAATGAAAAAGGGCATGATGTTTTTACAATTGGCCCGGACAACACCGTCCTTGAGGCCATACAAAAGATGGCTGACCAGAATGCTGGTTCTTTAGTTGTAATCGAGGACGGAAACCCCATTGGCATCATTACCGAACGACATTACGCACGGAACGTGTTTTTGAAAGGACGTGCATCCCCTACAACTCGTGTCCGTGACATTATGGAGGCGAAGGTTTTATACGCTCACCTTGATCAAACTGTGGAAGAATGCATGGCCGTTATGACTGAGAAGAGAGTTCGCCACCTTCCCGTTATTGATCAGGGCAAATTGATCGGAATTGTATCGATTGGAGATTTGGTAAAAAACATAATCAGTAAACAAGAATTCGTCATTGACCAGTTGGTACAATTTATTCACCGCTAATGCGGATCGGCTATCGCGCCGATCGCGCTTCTGATGTTTTCCGCTTTTGGTGATGGTTAATCGCGAAGAAATCGCCTTGTTTCCTGCAATCGAAGTTGAGTGTAGCCCTGCTCGGGCGGGGCTTCATAGAGTCCGCTCAGGGTCAAAATGCGAAGAACTCGGAGTGAGCAAGGTCAGTCCGCTCTACCCCTCCAAGCGGACCTCGATGAAAGGTGTCGCCACTTCGCGAACGGGCCAAAGGCGACCTTTCAAAGCGCGAAGTTCACTATGTCAGTCAGGTAGTGTCCAAGAACTGCAGGCCAAAGTGCCCCGGATCGGCGGTACAACGTCATCAACAAGCCACCTTCACCACAGCCTCGCCAATATTCCCGAAGCCCGTCCACCAGTGATAGGCTCCAAACAAAAAAGATGTTGCGAGAACCAAGGCAAAGCCGTCATCCAAATAGCTCTGGAGCAGATGACGCGCACAGCGGCGGAATACGATCTCCTCACTTAAGGCGACTAGTACCCGGAATCAGAGCTGAGTGATACGGCGGCCTTTGAAACGGCGTTGACGGACCTTTTTCTTGGTCCAGACGAAGGGCTCGGCTCTGTCGTTGTATGCGTTGACGTAGGCATCGATGTGTTCCTGAAGCTGCTTGAGGCTCGTGAAGGAGGTGCCGCTGAGCGACTGCCCCTGCAAGATGGAAAACCATACTTCGACCTGATTGAGCCATGACGCACTTGTCGGCGTGAAATGAAATTGCACGTTGGGGTGGGCCTTGAGCCAGTCCTCGTTCTTTTTATGGGTGTTGAGGTTGTCGAGGATGACGTGAAGCTTGCGGTTCGGAAAAGCCGCGGTGACGCTGTTCATGAAATCGAGAAACTCGACGCGGCGCCGGCGTTTTGAATGGGTCGCGATGATCTTTCCGGTGGCGACTTCGAGCGCCGCAAACAATGTTGTGGTGCCATGCCGCTTGTAATCGTGGCTTTGGCCGGTCAAGGCGCGGCCATTGGGCAACTTCAGATAACCCTGCGCTCGCTCCAAAGCCTGGATCGAGGGCTTCTCGTCCACGCACAGCACAATGGCCTTCGCCGGCGGCGCGACATAGAGGCCGACAACATCGGCGGCTTTGGCCGTAAAGTTCGGGTCGTTGCTCTCGCACCAGGACTTGCGAGCCACCAGGTCAATCTTGTGGCTGCGCAGGAACCGCCAGACATATTGGACATCGACATCGCCCAGCGCCTCGGCCAGCAGGGGGCCGGTCCAGCGCGCAAACCCTTGCGGTGGCGGCTTATCCAGCAGCTTCAGAATCCGCTTGTCGGTCGTCTTCGTATAGATCGGCTGCTTGCCAGGCCGCGGCTTGTCTTGCAGCCCTTCAAGGCCATGGTCGGCATAGCGACGCCGCCAAAGGCTGACAATCCGCGGCTGGACCCCAACTTCCTTGGCGATCGACCGGGTGCTGCGCCCATCCGCCGCCAACAGAACTATCCGCGCCCGCTTCAAATCGCGCTGCAACGTCACCGGTGAGCGACAGCACGCCTCAAGCACCTTGCGATCTTTCCTCGAAAGGTGGACCTCTCTTGCTTCGGGTATCATCCCGACCTTGAATCACGACTCACGTTCCAAGAAAAGTGGGTACTAGCCCAAGACCAAAAACGATATCGACGACAAGTAGCCAGCCTTGCACTTCAGGATATGCCCCGAGCACTGTAGCAGGTAGGAGACCATTAATGGTTCGTCGGATCCACCCACCCAAATAGTGGTCCGCGAGGACAATGCCGACAATCCAGACGGTCACTTCCCATAGCGCTATTCGAAGTGGTTCAAATCGGAAGGCTACCGTCCGCGCAGCAGGTATAGCGCTCAGAACTGCCAAAGCCCCAAGGCGGCCTGCGTAATCCCAAACGATCCATGCGGCCGGATCGAATTGTTGCAGTCTTACAATTTGCGCCACAACCATTGGGAAAAGGGCCGCCGCGAACCAAAGAGGCGTGGGTATCGAGCGAGCCATCATCATGTATCTTTAGCGCGGCTGATACATTCACCGCAATGCGGCCTAGCGAACGCGGGCACGTCCGCTCTTGGTCACAAGCCGCCGATCACGCTCAAGGTGGCAGACTTCCGCTTTGCGTTGGTAAGCCGACTTTATGAGTATACGCCCTAGTCACCTGAATCTAAAGTTCGCCACATAATGTCTGCTGGGCTTTGTGGCAGAAGCGTTTGACGGACGCCAAAATCTGGTCTGCGGACTTGGTCCATTTGAAGGGCTTCGGGTGTCTGTTGTGCAAATCGATGAAGGTACGGATGTCGGCCTCGAGTTGCCTGACGGAGGTGTGAACACCTCGCTGGATCTGCTTTCTGGTGAGCTCAGCGAACCAGCGCTCGACCTGGTTGATCCATGACGCGGAAGTCGGCGTGAAATGGACATGATAGTGCGGCCGGCGGGCGAGCCACGCTTTGATCTTGGGTGTTTTGTGAGTGGCGTAGTTGTCCATGACGATATGGACATCGATCCCTTCAGGGACTTGAGCGTCGATCTCTTTGAGGAACTTCAAGAACTCGATTGCCCGGTGGCGTTTGTAACATTTGCCGATGACGAATCCCGAGGCGACATCGAGCGCGGCAAACAGCGAGGTCGTACCATGCCGCACATAGCTGTGCGTGCGCCGTTCCGGTACGCCCGGCATCATCGGAAGGACCGGCTGCTCGCGATCCAGGGCCTGGATCTGGCTTTTCTCATCGACACTGAGGACAAGGGCTCGGTTCGGTGGGGACAGGTAAAGGCCGACGATGTCGCGTACCTTGTCGACGAACAGCGGATCGCTCGATAGCTTGAATGTCTGGCCACGGTGCGGCTGCAAGCCGAACGCCGCCCACATTCGGCGGATCGTGGTGTGGGAAAAGCCGGTTTCCGCAGCCATCGAGCGGATCGACCAATGCGTGGCATCGGCTGGCGTCGTCCGCAACGTCCGCTCGATCACCTCAGCAACCTGATCGTCGTTGATGGTTCGAGGGCGGCCAGGGCGTGCCTCGTCAAGCAGGCCATCACAGCGGTCCTTCAAAAATCGGCGACGCCACTTGCCAATGGTGTGTTCGTGCAGGCCGAGTTCGGCAGCCACAGACTTGCTTGGCAATCCATCCGCGCATCGCAGGATCGCGCGGCATCGCTCAGATAGCGATCGGGCAACGCGATGACGACGAACTTGCCTCTCCAAGTACGCCCGCTCCTGCGGACTAAGCACCAACGGCGCGATCGGCCGGCCTCGCTCACCTGCATTAGCCACGAGCTCTCTCCTCTGTAGAGATTCGAGCTATCAACTAATGTGACGAACTTGCGTTCCAGATGACTAGACGCAGATCGTCGCCCTATTTGTGCAGCTGGGTGAGACCGGTCGGCGGCCCGTCGACGGCGGTCCAGCCGCCATCGACGAACAGCGTGCTGCCGCTGACATAGCTGGCGGCGTCCGAGGCGAGATAGGCCACCGCCGTTGCGACCTCGTCGGCGCTGCTCCAGCGGTTGAACACGGTGTGGCCGGCGTAGAGATTGTAGATGTCGGGCCGCTGCTTGAACGGGCCGGTCAGCGCGGTCTCGGCGATGCTCGGCGCGATGGCGTTGACGCGCACGCCGGCATGACCGACCTCGGAGGCAAAGCCCTTCACCAGAAGCCCGATCGCCGCCTTGGTCGAGCCGTAGACGCCAAGGCCCGGTTCGATGGTCACCGCGCGCACCGAGGAACAGGCGATGATGCTGCCGCCCTTCTGCTCGACCATGATGCGGCCGAAAGCCTGGAAGAACCAGACCGTGCCCTTGACATTGAGGTTAAGGACACGGTCGAGATCCTCCTCGGTGTAGTCGAGGATCGTCTTGCGGATGTTGAGCCCGGGCGTCGTCACGGCAATGTCGAGCCGCGGGAACTTCTGCATCACGCTCTTGGCGAGCGCGTTGACGTCCGCAGCGCTCGCGGCGTCGCAGCTAGCAGATTCCGCCCAGCCGCCCTTGTCGCGAATGCCCGCAGCGGTCGCCTCCGCTGCATCGAGCGCCCGATCGGCGCAGACGACACGGGCGCCGAGCGCGGCCAGTGCCTCGGCCGACGACTTGCCGATGCCCGAGGCGGCGCCGAGCACGACGGCCGTCTTGCCGGTGAGATCGAAGAGCTTGCGATAGTCGGTCACGGACAGATTCTCCCTGTTGCTGTGACGCAAACTACGCAAGCGCGGTGCGCCGGCCAAGTGCCGGCGCACGCACGGCAGCTATCCCTTGTATCCCATCAGCAGGCGCGGCAGCCACAGCGAGAAGGCGGGGACGTAAGTGACGAACATCAACGCCGCGATCAGCGCGGCATAGAACGGCAGGATGGTGCGCATCACCGCGCCCACCGAGATGCCGCCGATGGCGCAGCCCACGAACTGCGTCGTTCCGACCGGCGGAGTGTTCAGCCCCAGCGCGCAGTTGATCAGCATCAGCATGCCGAACTGCACGGGATCCATGCCCGCCTTCATCGCGATCGGCAGGAAGATCGGGGTGCAGATCAGGATGGTCGCCGCCATGTCCATGAACGTGCCGAGCACGAACAGGATGACGTTGATGAGCCGGAAGATGATCCAGGGCTGCGTGGATACCTTGCTCATCAGGTCGCCGGCGAAATCGGCCACCTCGTAGAGTCCCATCAGATACTGGAACATGGTGGAGACGCCGATCAGCAGCAGCACCACGCCCGTCGTCTTCACCGCCTTCGCCGCGGCCCGCAGGAAGTTCGGCAGGGTCATGGTGCGGTAGATGAAGAACGTCAGCAGGATCGTGTAGGTGACCGCGACCGCTGCGGATTCAGTTGCCGTGAAGACGCCGGACAGGATGCCGGCCAGAATGATGCCGACGATCAGCAGGCCGGGCAGCGCCGCCGCGAAGGAACGGAAAACCTCGGACCAGCCCGGAAACTTGCCGGCCGGATAGCCGCGCTTCACCGCGACCGCGTAAGCGGCGACCAGCATGCACACCATCAGCACGAGCGCCGGCAGCAGGCCCGCGGCGATCAGCGCGCCGATCGACACCTTGCCGCCTGCGGCCAGGGCATAGATGATCATGTTGTGGCTGGTCGGCATCAAGGCTCCGACCAGCGAGGCGTGGGTGGTGACATTGACGGCGTAGTCGGTGTCGAAACCTTCCTTTTTCATCATCGGGATCATCACCGCGCCCATCGCCGACACGTCGGCCACGGGCGAACCGGATACGCCGCCGAACAGCGTACAGGCGACCACGTTCGACATGCCGAGCCCGCCGCGGATGTGTCCGACGAGATTCTTGGCGAGCTGCACGATCTTGTCGGCGACGCCGCCATGCAGCATCAACTCACCGCTGAAGACGAAGAACGGAATGGCGAGGAACGAGAAGATGTTCATCCCCGACATCATCTGCTGGAAGATGACGGCAACCGGCAGCCCCTCGTAGAGGATGGTGCAGATCGCCGAGAGGCCGATCGCGAAGGCGACCGGAACGCCGAGGATCAGGAAGCCGAAGAAGGAGGCGCCGAGGATGATCAGTTCCATGAGGGGACGACCTCTTCGCCGCGCAGGAGAGCAATGATGTGCTCGATTGAAAAGGACACGATCAGGACGCCGGAGGCGATCAGCGGGACGTAGCGGATGACCTCGGGAAGGCCGAGATTGGGAATCTTCACGGTGCCGACCGACGCCCCGAGAATCCAGCCGTTGTAGGCCATCGCAACGCCGAACACGGCGACCAGAACGTGGATCACGAGCTCGATTTTCTCACGCACATTATCCGGAAGCATCACCAGCAGGCTGTCCATGCCGATGTGTCCGGCATCGCGCACGCCGACGGCGGCGCCGATCAGCGTGACATACAGGATCAGGACCAGCGCAAGGTTCTCCGTCCAGGTCGGGCTGGAGTTGAGCACGTAACGTCCGAACACCTGGTAGAACACGATGGTGACGATGACGAGCAGGCCGGTCACGGACAGATACATGCCCACGCGCGCAACGGGGGCATTGATCCGCGACAGCAGGCCGGTGGACGGGCGTCCGGCGACCTCCTGCTCGTGGCTTGCGACGTGAGGGTCGGTCATTCCCGCATCTCCCTGCGAGGGTCCGGTGTCACCTCGCGGTGACGCCGGACCCGACGCTATGGCCTTACTTCGTGTCCTGGATACGCTTGACGAGGCCCTGCAGCTTCTCGTCGCCGGCGAACTTGGCGTAGACCGGCTTCATCGCGTCGACGAATTCCGCCTTGTTGGCGATCGTGACGACCTGAACACCGGCCGCCTCGACGGTCTTGCGGGACGCCTGCTCACGCTCGTCCCAGAGCTTGCGCATGACGGGCACCGATTCCTTGGCCGCCTTGCGGATCATCGCCTGATCCTCCTTGCTCAGCGTGTCCCAGACCTTCTTGGACATCACGAGAACCTCGGGCGCCAGGGAGTGCTCGGTGATGTTGTAGAACTTGGCTGCCTCGAAATGGCGCGAGGACTCGTAGGAAGGCCAGTTGTTCTCGGCCGCGTCTACCAGACCGGTCTTGAGCGCGGTATAGACCTCGCCATACGGCATCGGCGTCGGGTTGGCCCCGAGGCTCTGGATCATGCCGACCCACAGGTCGGATTGCTGGACGCGAATCTTCAGGCCCTTGAGGTCCGCGAGCGACTTGACCGGGGCCTTGACGGTGTAGATGGAGCGGGCGCCGCTGTCGTAGTAGGCAAGGCCGACCAGGCCCGCGGGCTCCATCGCCGCCAGAATCTCGTCGCCGATCGGCCCGTCAAGGACGTTGCGCATGTGCTGCGTGTCGCGGAAGACGAAGGGCAGGCACAACGCGATGGTCTCAGGCACGAAGTTGTTGAGCGGCGATGCGTTGATCCGCATCATGTCGAGCGCGCCGATCTTGAGCTGTTCGATGGTGTCCTTCTCGGAGCCCAGGGCGCCGTTGGGAAACACCTTCACGCCGAGCTTGCCGCCGCTCGCGGTCGCGAGCTGCTTGCCCATTAACTTGACGGCCTCGACGGTCGGATAGTCGGCGGGATGGATGTCGGCGGAGCGGAAATCGCGTGCGGTCGCCAAGGGCGCTGAGACCGCGAGCACAGCGGCTGCGACGATACCGGTGAGTGTCTTCATCTGGGCTTCCTCCTGAGTTTGATTATGTCGTTGTCGGGCAGTTGCTGCGCGCCGCCTTGGGTCGCTCCACTTCAGGTGTAAAGTCAAGCGTTACAAACGCACCACCTTGGTAGGATTGCGCGGCGGAGTCGAGCGGATTTGACTGGCTGGTGATCGCGGCGACGGAAGGTGCGAGCTTCATCGCGCCGTCTCCGGCGGGACTTGCGCGGCAGGTGCCGGCTTCCCTGAAATCCCGCCCCGCCATCGGCCGATGCCGGATGCGAGGTGACGATGCTCGTCATACCCATCGACGTTCCTCTGGTTCTAGGCTCGGCCGCTATTGGCTGCGGCTTAGAGGTGCGGACGAGACGGTCGCCCCATCCTTGTGCGATGCGCGCTTCATCAGCGCAATGTCGCCAGTCTCGTCCCTAGGGCGGGCGGCATTCTGAGTCCAAGCCAAATCCAGCATCGATCAATGCTGGAGTTGCATCGATCGGCACGCCGTCGCTCCACGAAGGCGATCGGGAAAATGCCCGTTTTTCCGAATATTAACGCACCGACGCGTTACTTGACGCCGCCAGCGCAGCCCCGACAAAATGCTCCGAAACAGACCGGAACATCTCTCGAAGGGAATGCCCATGCCGCGGACGCTGATCGATATCTCCGTGCCGCTCAGAAACGACGTGACGTCCGACCCGCCGGGCAATCACCCGACGATCCACTACATCGATCACCAGCAGGGCCTGCCGCGCATGCTCCAGTTCTTCGACGGCCTCAAGGCGCAGGACCTGCCGGACGGCCAGGGCTGGGCCGTCGAGCAGGTCTCGTTGTCGACGCATAACGGCACGCATCTCGATGCGCCCTGGCACTTCCACCCGACCATGAATCGCGGCGAGCGGTCATGGACGATCGACGAGGTGCCGCTCGAATGGTGCTTTCAGCCCGGCGTGAAGCTCGACTTCCGGCACCTGCCCGATGGTTATGTCGTGACCGCCGCCGACGTCGAAAAGGAGCTCAAGCGCATCGGCCACACGCTGTCGCCGCTGGAGATCGTCGTCGTCAACACCAGCGCCGGCGCCAAATTCGGCCAGGCCGACTACGTCAATTCCGGCTGCGGCATGGGTTACGAGGCCACCATGTATCTGCTCGAGCGCGGCGTGCGGCTGACCGGCACCGACGGCTGGAGCTGGGACGCTCCGTTCGTCTACACCGCGAAGAGATATGCCGAAGCAAAAGACGCCGGCCTGATCTGGGAAGGCCACAAGGCAGGACGTCACATCGGCTATTGCCATCTCGAGAAGCTGCACAATCTCGATCGATTGCCGTCGGCCGGCTTCACGGTCTCGTGCTTTCCGGTGAAGATCGAACGCGCCTCCGCCGGCTGGACCCGCGCGGTCGCCATCATCGACGGTTAAGCGAAAGCAATCACTCGCCGCCGAGGCCGCTTTCGGCGAGCTCGCGCAGCGCATCGGTATCGAGCACCACGATGGCGCCGTGCTCTAGGCGAACCCAGTTGCGTCCGGCCCAGGCGCGCAATTGCTTGTTGATGCTCTCGCGCGTCATCCCCACCATCTCGCTGATTTCCTGCTGGGTGATGGCGAGCGTACCGCTGCCGGAGTCGAACTTGCGCTCTTCGGTGAGACCGAGCAGTGCGCTTGCGAGCCGGCCCGGAAGATTTTGCAGGATCACCTGCTCGACCTGCTGGCTGGTCCAGCGCAGCCGCGCGCAGAGCAGCTCGATGAATTTCATCGCCAGCGCCGGCTGGCTCTTCACGAACGGCAGGAAGTCGCGGCGATCGATGATGTAGAGCTCGCAATTGGTGTTGGCGGTCGCATCCGCCGAACGCGGCGCACCGTCGAGAACCGCGATCTCGCCAAAGATTTCTCCGGGACCGATGAGATTGAGAATGGCATTCCGCCCGTCGGGCGAAGAGGAGGATATCTTTACCGTCCCCGAGATCACCGCGAACAGGTTGTTGCCGGGGTCGCCCTTGGCGGCGATCGTCGCACCGCGCTTCACGGTGGTGTGCTTGGCGTAGCGGCAGAGCTGATCGAGCGCATCCGGCTCCAGATCCGCGAAGATCGGGTGCTTGCGCAGGACCGATAATTTGTTCGCCGCCGATTGTCGGGGGTCGCCGGTCTTGTCCTGAGGCACGCCGCTGGGCTCCTAAGACTGCGAGGCACTGGAGTTCCTGCGTAGTCAGTGTTGCCCGGCATTTCAACCGGAAAGCATGCGCGCGCTTTAAGGCAAATGCGGCGAAAATGCCCGCCGCCCGGCTCAAGGGCGGCATCCGAAGGATGCGCCAATGCGTCCCAGTCGATGCAGAGTTGCAGGCACCGCACGCCGCGATTGCGTTGAGGCGCTGCCGGACAGCCAAGAGCCGGCCGGGCGAGCGTCGGCGCTCAGCGCGTCAGAGGAGGCTTACGATCAGGGGCTTCAGCGCTTGGAATCGGGGTCGAGCCGGCCCGCGCTGGTTTGTCGGTCCGCCCATGCCAGAGCTGCGGCGAAAGTGACGAAGATCGCCACGACGACAATGGTCATCAGCAACGCGTCAGTGGGCATCATGCTCCTCCCGGGTGTTTGAGGGGCATTATTTGCGGCCGGTGGCCGGCGTCATTGATCGGGATCAAAAATCCGAGAGCATCGTGAAAAGCCTGTCAGGCCGCGGCCAAGGCCTCGACGCGAGCCGGGTCGAGCAGGCTGATACCGCCATGAATGATGGCGATCGCTCCGTGGCGTTCAAGCTTGGTGAAGGTGCGACTGACGGTCTCGATGGTCAGGCCGAGATAATCGGCGATGTCCTGCCGGCTCATCGGAAGTGGAACCGTGTCGGACGCCCCCTTGAGCGCGAGCAGCCGCTCGCGCCAGCCAAGCAGAAAGCTTGCTACCTTCTCGTCCGCCGAGCGGCGGCCGAGCAAGACCATATGGTCGCGTGCCTGGCTCAACTCGCGAATGGCCAGCTCGTTGATCCGCCTGAGCAGTTGCGGCCGCTCCTCGATGAAACGACCGAAGGGCGCCTTCGCGAACTGGCACACGGTCACCGCGCCGATTGCATCGGCGGAAAAATTGTGGCGGCCGGACAGATTCATCCCCAGGAAATCGCCGGGCAAGGCGAAGCCGACGATTTGCCGCCGGCCGTCGGGGAGCAGCTTGTACAGCCGCATGACACCTTCGAGAACGTTGTAGAACGAGGTCGTGATGTCCTCCTCGGAGAACACGGTCTCGCCTGAGGAAAAATGGACACGGCGTCCGAGATGCTCGAATTCCCTGAGCTCGGCCGCATCCAGCGACGAACAAACCGCCGATGTGCGTATGGCACAATCGCTGCAGAAATGCCCGTTTGGTTCAATCATGACCACGGAAGGCTTCATCCACCGCTCCTAGCGTCGGTCCAGCTCCGCCCCCCGGCCGAGTCCGCCACACGCACCCGCATTTTACTGCACCCTCACAAACGCGGTTGACCCAGATCAATCCTGGCGGGTCTCCTCTCTCTATTCTGCGCCGAGAGTTCGACGGGATCCCCTTCCATGCTTCAGCACGCGCTCCGCCAGGGCCTGATTGGCCTCTTTCTGATCACGCCTGCGCTGGCGGCGCCGACCGCCGAACAACGCGGAAAGGCCTTTGCGCGGGCCAATTGCGCGCGCTGCCACGCGATCGACCGCGTCTCCGAGAGCCCGCTCAAGATCGCCCCGCCGCTGCGCACGCTGCACCGGAATTATCCGATCGCGACCCTTGGCGAGGCGCTGGCCGAAGGCATCTACACGGGCCACGCCGACATGCCCGCCTTCGAGCTCAGTCCGGACCAGATCCACGACCTCCTGTCCTACCTCAAGACGCTGGAATAGGCGGCCTCACACCGCCAGCACCGTCCAGCCGATCAGTTCCTTGGCGATGCGGGCGAAAGCCGCGTCGAACGCTGCGACCGCAGCGGCCGGTTCGACCTTGTCGAGCTTCTCGCTGGTCTCGACGAGGCGGGACGCGACCACCTTGCCGTTCTTGTCGACGATCCGCGCCGATAGTCCGATCTCGACCCTTGTCTCGCCGTCCGTGGCAATCCGGAAGCGTCTGATGTCGATCAGCAGTTGGTAGTCCGCCTGCCCGAGATCGCTCGTGCGCAACGGCGCATGGGCGATGTCGTAGTTCTCGAAGCTGTCGATCAGCCGCGCCTGCACCAGCTTTGGAATGCTGTCGGCCCAGAGGAAATCGGCAAAGCCTGGATTATCCCCGACCGGCGCAAACAGCATGCGCTGGGTCTGGAGCATCGCGACCGCGGTCGGCTCGGGAATGGCCAGCGACGCAGAAAGCGTCTTGGCGGCCGGTCCGAGGTTCTGCGGCGTGCGCAGGTCATAGGTGATCTTCTGCGCCGGCGCGCCGCCGCCGGTCATCTTCTCGAGACCCGCCAGGATGCCGTCGAGCTTGCCGGTGTTGCGCGCGAGCCCGTCGGAGAACGTCTTGAAATTCGCGATAGTGTCCTTCAGCGGGCCGGAATTGTCCTCCAGCACCGAATCCACCCGTCGCAGCGCATCGCGCGCCGCCTGCGTCATGCTCTGGCCGGCGCCGGCCTCGGCGATCAAGGTCAGGGGCTCGCCGGATTTGGCGACGATCATGCCGCCCTCCAGCGTCACCACCGGCACGCCGGTCAGCCCCTGGAAATCGAGCCCGACCCTGGTGTCGGCGCGCACCGGCGTGGCGGAGGCAACCGAAATCGTCGCATTGACGAAGCGTGGATTGTCCGGCGCGAGCCCAAGCTGGGCCACCTCGCCGACGCGGATGCCGTTGAACAACACGCCGGCGCCAACCAGGAGCCCCGGTACCGGTCCCTGGAATTGCACATGGTAGTTCGTGCGCGGCCCGATGCCGCCGGTGTTGTTCAGCCAATAGATGAAGCCGAACACCGCGAGGATCGCGGCCAGCACGAAGGTGCCGATCAGCACGTAGGGAGCGCGGGTTTCCATGTCTCATCTCATCTCGTGTTGCAGCATCTGCGAGCGCTTGCCGTGGAAATAGGCGCGCACCCAGGGATGCTCGGATTGCAGCAGGTCGCGCATCGGGCCGATCGCAACGATCTTGCCGTCGGCGAGCGCGGCCACGCGGTCGCAGACCGTGGTGAGGCTGGCAAGATCATGGGTGACCATGAACACGGTCAGTCCCAGGGTCTTTTGCAGCGTCTTGATCAGCGCGTCGAAATCGCCGGCGGCGATCGGATCGAGGCCGGAGGTGGGCTCGTCCAGGAACAGGATCGGCGGATCGAGCGCGAGCGCGCGCGCCAGCGCCACGCGCTTGGTCATGCCGCCGGACAGCTCCGCCGGATATTTGTCGGCGTCCTGCGCCCGCAGCCCGACCATTTCGAGCTTGGCGATCGCGATCTCGTCCATCAGCTCCTGCGACAGGACGAGATTTTCGCGCAGCGGAAACTGGACGTTCTGGCGGACCGTCAGCGAGGAGAACAGCGCGCCCTGCTGGAAGAGGATGCCCCATGTCGCGGCCGCGCCTTGCGTGCCGCGGTCCTGCGTGCCGCCAATCTCGTGCCCCATGACCTCAATGGTACCGCTTCGGCGCGGGATGAGGCCGATGATGGTTCGCATCAACACTGACTTGCCGCCGCCGGACGCCCCTACCAGCCCGAGGATCTCGCCCTTGCGAACGTCGAGCGAGAGATGGTCGAGCACCGTCTGGCGGCCGAAGCCGACCACGAGGTCGCGGACGCGGATCGCGAACTGTTCCTGCGGTTCGCCCATCGTCACATCCCGATCGAGGCAAAGAAGATTGCGAACAGGCCGTCGAGCACGATCACCAGGAAGATCGACTTGACCACCGACGTCGTCGTCTGCCGCCCCAGCGACTCGGCACTGCCCTTGACGCGCAAGCCCTCGCTACAGGCGACAATCCCGATCACCAGCGCCATGAACGGCGCCTTCAGGATGCCCACCTCGAAATGGGTGACGGAAATGGCCTCATGCAGCCGTGCGATGTAGATCGCCGGCCCCATGTCGCCATAGAACTGCGCGACCAGGCCGCCGCCATAGAGCGCGGCAATCGCCCCGATGAAGGCGAGGATCGGCAGCGCGATGACCAGCGCCGCAACGCGCGGCAGGATCAGGACGTCGACGGGATCGAGTCCCATGGTCGACAGCGCGTCGATCTCCTCGCGCATCTTCATCGAACCGAGCTCGGCGGTGTAGGCGCTCCCCGACCGGCCGGCGACCATGATGGCGACGATCAGAACGCCGAGCTCGCGCAGCACGAGGATGCCCACCATATCGACGGTATAGGACTCAGCACCGAACCTGCGGAAATGGAAGAATCCCTGCTGGGCGATAATGGCGCCGATCAGGAAGGTGATCAGCGCGACGATGGGAATCGCCTGCCATCCGATGCGGTAGAGCTGGTAGACCAGCGACGTCAGCCGCAGCGACCGCGGCCGGCGCAGCACACCGAAAATGGCCATGAACAATGCGCCGAGCATTTGCAGGAAGATCGTAATGTCTTCCCGCGCGCCGACCGTGGACTTGCCGAGATCGCCGAGCCTGAGCAGAAGCGGATTTGGCGCAGCTGCCGGCGCCGGCGTGTGGCGGTTAACCTCACGCACCTCGTCCATCAGGCCGCTGAAATGATCGGCGACGCCGACGAATTCGGCCGATCTGCCTGACGTTGCGGCCCTGCGCGACAGCTTCTCCAGGACCCAGGCGCCGAGCGTATCCAGCGCGCTGACCCCCGACATGTCCAGCGTCACGGCCCTGGATCGATCGACATCCGCGCCGACCGAGCGGGACAGAGTTTCGAGCATCGCCACATTCGCCGCGGTCCAGGACCCTTGCGGGCGCAATTTCAGCCCGTCGCCAGACGGCGTTGCCAGCAACAGCGGTTCGGAGTTCACGCTTCCACCTCATCGGGACAATCGGTCCCCATTCAGCCGCCACTTCTAGGCCAGCGTGTGGCGGGCGGTTTGACCTGTCTCAAGGGCAGGCCCCTGCCCACCCCTTGACGCAAATCAAGCGCGGTCACGCCGGCGGGTCTTAGGTTCGCTCCATTCAATGGAGACATCAAATCCATGTTCGACAGCGACAGGATGAGCGAAGAACTTCGGACGTTGAAGGTGGACGTCACCCGCCTGCTGAGCACGGCCGGCGAGGAAATGTTCGAGAGTTCGAAGGACCGCGCCGAGGCTCTGGCCGATCAGATCAAGGCCGCGCTTGCCGAGCTCGGCGAAACCGTCAGCGACGAGCAGGAGCAGCTTCAGGGCCTCATCGCGGAGCGCCCGATGACGTCGCTCGCCTCCGCCTTCGCGCTCGGCGTCGTCGTCGGCTTCATGCTGAGGAGACACTAGGTGAATACCGAGAACGTCGTCAAACATCTGCGCGTGCTGTGGCGGACCGACAGGATCATCGCAGACATCAGGCTGCGCCATCTGCTGGTCGGCCTCGGCCTGCGCGCCTTTGCGGCATTGATCGCGGCATTCGGGCTCCTGATGCTGGAGCTGTCGGCCTATTTCGCGCTGGTCCAGATCTGGAGCGCCATTGCGGCAGCGGCCATCCTCGGCGCCGTCAATTTTGCCATCGCGGCGGTCCTCTTCGTCATCGCCGGGCGGGCTCCGTCCGGCCGCGACATCGAGCTCGCCAATGAAATTCATGGCGCATCCATCGAGGCCCTTCAGCTCGAGGCGCGCGCGCTCCAGACCCAGGTGTCGGGCGCGGTGCATCATCCGCTGAGCACGATCGTGCCGGTGCTGGTGCCGCTGATCGCGATCATCGTCAAGAGCCTGCGGAAAACGACCAAGGAGACTGCCGCCGCAACCTCGGCCGAAGCGCGCTCCTGAAGCGCGATGAGATTCGGATGAATCGTCATCGTGCTTTGGGTTGTTGTTTGAGCATGATCTTTTCGGAAAACCGACACGCGCTTTTCCGGATCATGCTTTAGCCGGCGCGCTCAGAGCTTCAGCCGGACGTCGCAGATATCGGGCTCGGTCGGATCCGGTTTGACCTCGAAACCGAGCTGCCGGCACATTTCGAGCATCACGGTGTTCTCCTGAAGCACGTCGCCCGATATGGCCTTCAGCCCTTCGGATCTCGCATAGTCGATGATCAGTTGCATCAGGGCCCATCCAAGCCCCCTGCCCTTGAGATCGGACCGCAGCAGGATCGCGTATTCACCGCTCTCGTAGACCGAGTCCGAATGGAGCCGGACCACGCCGACCATCTCGCCGGTAACCTCGTCGAACGCGATGAAAGCCATCGCGCGCGCGTAGTCGAGCTGGGTCAGGCGCGCGATGAATTCGTGGGTGAACTCCTTCATCGGTGCGAAGAAGCGCAGGCGAAGGTCGTGAGGCGTCACATGACGCAGGAATGCGTGGATGGTCGGCTCGTCGTCGGGGCGCAACGGCCGCGCGAAAATGCGCCAATCGTCCTTGAGCTTGAGGCGGCGCTCCCACTGCGACGGGTAGGCGCGAACGGCGAAATTGGCGGGGCCTGAGCCGGCAAACTTCCGCTGCGACGGCCCCACCGCGACACGGGCGTCGACTGCCGTCACGCCGGTCTCATCCGCAAGCAGCGGGTTGATGTCGAACTCGCGGATCTCAGGGATATCGGCCGCCATCTGCGCGAGCTTGACCAGCACCATGGCGACGGCGTCCTGCTTGACGGCCGGCACGTCCCGGTAGGCGCGCAGCAGCCGCGAGACCCGCGTGCGGTCGATCAGGTCGCGGGCGAGTTGCAGATCGAGCGGCGGCAGCGCCAGCGCCCTGTCATTGATGATCTCCACCGCCGTTCCGCCCCGGCCGAAGACGACGACCGTGCCGAAGGTGGGATCGTCGGCAAGACCGAGGATCAGCTCGCGCGCCTTCGCCTTGACGACCATCGCCTGGACGATGACGCCGCCGATGCGGGCCTCGGGCCGCAGCTTCCTTGCCCGGGCGAGAATATCGGAGGCAGCCGCACGCACCGCCTCCGGCGTCGTCAGATTGAGCACGACGCCGCCGACATCTGATTTGTGCACGATGTCGCGCGACATGATCTTCAGCACGACGGTGGCGCCTTGCGCGAACATCTCGTTCGCGTACGCCACGGCCTGCTCGACGTCGGCGGCGGCATAGGTTGGCACCATCGCGATGTCGTAGGCTTCGAGCAGGTGCTTGATCTCGACAGGCTCGAGCCATTTGCGGTCATCGGCGATGGCTGCGGCTACGATCTGCGTGGCCGCCCGGGCGTCAGGCACGAACGTGTCGGGCATTGCAGGGGGAACCTGGCTCAGTTCCTCGACCACTTCGCGGTGCCGGACCAGATGCATGAAACCGCGCACCGCATCGTCCTCGGTCGGATAGTTCGGAATGCCCCCGCCGGAGAGCGTCTGAATGATCGCTTGATCGGCCCCGACCCAGGCGGCAAGCACCGGCTTTGCCCAACTGCGGTGCTTCTCGCGATATTTGCCGACGAGCTCCGTCACGGTCCTCGCGATGTCGGAAGCCGAGGCGATCGCCGTCTGCACGTTGAGGACGAGAACTGCGTCATTGTCGGGGTCGGCGAGCAGCACCTCGAGCGCCGCCGCGTAGCGCGCTGCATCGGCATCGCCCACGATGTCGACGGGATTTGCGCCGGACCAGGTCGGCGGCAGCGCGTCATCGAGTTTCTTGCGGGCATCCGCCGAGATGGACGCGGGAATTCCACCAAGCTCGACCAGCCGATCGACGGCGAGGACACCGATGCCGCCGCCATTGGTCAGAATGGCGAGGCGCTTTCCGGTCGGCGATTCGACGCGGCCGAGCGTCTCGGCGCAGTCGAACAGCTCGCGCAGATCGGAGACCCGCAGGATACCCGCGCGGCGGAACGCCGCATCATAGACGGCGTCGGCACCCGCAAGCGCGCCGGTGTGGGTCGCTGCCGCCTTCGCACCCTGCGCCATGCGGCCGGACTTCACCACGACAACCGGCTTCACACGCGCCGCGGCGCGTGCCGCCGACATGAATTTACGCGCGTCCTTGATGGCCTCGATATAGAGCAGGATCGCACGGGTCTTGTGATCCATCGCGAAATAGTCGAGCAGGTCGGCAATATCGACGTCGATCTGGTCGCCGATCGAGACGATGCCGGAGAAGCCGACGCCGCGCTGCGCGGCCCAGTCCACCATGCCGGCGGCGATCGCGCCGGATTGCGAAATCAGCGCGAGATTTCCAGCTCCCGGCATGTGCGCGGCAAAACTGGCATTGAGGCTCACGCCGGGCATCATGATGCCGAGGCAGTTCGGCCCGATCAGCCGCATGCCGTATTTGCGAGCCGCGGCGATCACGGCCTCTTGCAGCGATCCCGGCCCATGGCCGAGTCCGGCCGTGACGATCAGTGCGCCCGCCGAGCCGCGCCGTCCGGCCTGGTCGATGATGCCGGGAACCTCCCGGGCCGGCGCGGTGATGACCACGAGCTCGGGCACGAATGCCAGCCTGTCGAGGCTCGCCACTGCGGCAACGCCGCTGATCTCGGCATGACGCGGATTGACGAGGCCGAACTGTCCCGTGAATTCAGCCTTGCGAATGTTCTCCAGAACGGCGCGCCCCACGGAAACCGGACGGGCGCTCGCCCCGACAAGCGCAACCGAACGCGGCGACAGCAGGTTCTTCAGGCGATAGGTGGACATGAAAGCAAATGCGCCCCGTCGGTGGTGGTTCCGATGGTTGAAAGATCAGGCCGGCAAGCTGGCGGCGAGCCTAGTGGGAGATCATAACCCAGCACGGTGGCTGGCCAATGACAGTCTTTGTCACACCACCCCAGACGATCTCGTTCAGGCGCGAATGATGATAGGCGCCCATCACGATCGCATCGATGGCATTGGAATTTGCCCAACTTCCGAGCACCTTGCCGATCGAGCTGCCGCCGCCTTTCGCCGTCTCGAACGAGGCCTGGACACCGTGCTCGCTCAAATGATCGACGAGGGCGGTCCCGGATTGCACGATCGCGTCGGTCTTGTCGTCGGCCACGGTCACCACGCGGACCGAGGCCGCAGCCTGAAGGATCGGCAGCGCGTCACCGACCGCCCGCGCCGCGCGCGCGGAGTGATCCCAAGCGATCATGACTTTCTCGAATTCCGGTCGCAGCACGTCCACATGCTGCTCCGGGCAGAGCAGCAGCGGCCGCCCGGATTCAAACAGGATCGTCTCGATGATGTGCTCCGTTCGGCTGTCGTGCGACTTCACGGGAACCAGCGTGAGATCGCTGAAACGCGCCTGTTCGGCCAGTATCAACGCAATCTGGTCCGCCGGCACCTTGCCCGACCGGCTTTGGGTCCGAACGTTGGCGCGAGCCGCCGCATCAGTGAAGGCATTCAGAAGATGCTGCACATCGTCCGCTCCAAGGGGCCCCTTTGCCACGGCGGCATCGGGATCATCGGGGAGCAGCACCATCGGCCGCACGAAAACGTCTTCCTCGAGCGCGAGCGCGGTGATCCTGGCGCCGAGGTCGGCGGCGACTGCCACGCATTTCTCGATCGCAGCAACGGCCGGTCCGCGCGGCTGGCCGACAAGCGGCAGAAAAACGTCCTTCAGGGGCATCGGGGTTCTCCTTGCCACCAGAATAGGCCGGCTTTCGTCAACACCATTGATCCTCATCAAGCCTTTTGATCCTCAACAAGCCTTGGGGAACCGTCCAGACGGGCAAAGGCGAGCATTGAGGGAGGTCAAGGACTGGCCCCGCGCTGTCATTCTATGGATAGTTCGATCGGAGCGGTTCGCCCCGGAGAGACTGATGCGTGCGATGGTGTTGGCTGCCCCGCGAGCACGGCTGCGGATGGAGGAGCGCCCCGATCCAATCCCCGGCGAAGGTCAGATCCGGGTGAGAGTCAGCGCCTGCGGCGTCTGCCGGACCGATCTTCACGTCGTCGACGCCGAATTGCCCGACATCCGCTACCCGATCGTACCTGGCCATGAAATCGTCGGCCGTATCGATCTCGTCGGCCCCGATGTCGCAACGCATGCGCTGGGTGACCGGGTCGGCATTCCCTGGCTCGGGTTCACCTGCGGAAACTGCCGGTTTTGCCGGGAGGGCATGGAGAACCTCTGCGACCGCCCGCTCTTCACCGGTTATACAAGGGACGGCGGCTATGCAACGCACGTGGTCGCCGATGCGCGCTATGCCTTTCCGCTGGGCGAGGCCGGCGACGACGTGGCTCTCGCCCCTCTGCTGTGTGCAGGCCTGATCGGCTGGCGTTCGCTGGTCCTCGCCGGCCAGGCTGAGAGGCTGGGCATCTACGGCTTCGGCGCCGCCGGCCATATCGTCGCGCAAGTCGCGGTCTGGCAGGGGCGCTCTGTCCACGCGTTTACACGGCGCGGCGATCTGGCCGCGCAGGACCTCGCCCGCCGGCTCGGCGCCGTCTGGGCGGGCGCCTCGGACGAAATTCCCGACACGCCGCTCGACGCCGCCATCATCTACGCTCCCGCCGGCGAGCTCGTGCCGGCCGCGCTGCGCGCCGTTCGCAAGGGTGGCCGCGTGGTCTGCGCCGGCATCCATATGAGCGACATTCCGAGCTTCCCGTACGACCTGCTCTGGCAGGAACGGCAGCTGATCTCCGTTGCCAATCTCACCCGACAGGACGGTCTCGATTTTCTCAGGATCGCTCCGCAGGCGGGCGTGCGCACCGAGACGACCGCATTCCCGCTCGATCAGGCCAACGAAGTTCTGGACATGCTGCGGAATGGACAGATTCTTGGCGCCGCCGTGCTCAGACCCTGACCTTATCTCGGAATACCAGCTTCGATGACAGACGAAACGGCTGCCCAGGAACGGATCTTCACGGCGCTCTGCGCGCATCCGGGCGTGACACGGATCGATACGCATGCCGCGTCGGTGTTTCTCGACGGTAGCCGCGCGCTGAAGATCAAGCGGTCTGTCCGATTTCCGTTCCTCGACTATTCGACGCTCGAGAAACGCAAGACGGCCTGCGAGGAGGAGATCAGGATTAACCGGCCGCTGGCGCCGCAGATCTATCACCGCGTCGTGGCGATCACCGAGGAGCCGGACGGATCGCTGCAGGTCGACGGCCGCGGCCGGCCGGTCGAGTATGCGGTCGACATGTCCCGCTTCGACGAAACCCGGACGCTGGATCATCTGGCGAAGGCCGGCCCGCTGGATGCGAACCTCGCCTCGGCTGCCGCTGATGCCATCGTGGCGTCGCACGCGATGGCACCTCGCGCCGACGGCACGGCATGGGTTGCCTCAATCCCCGGCCTCGTCGATGGAAACGGCGACGGCTTGCGGAAGGGCAACCATCTCGAAGCCGAAGAGATCGAGCAACTCGGCGAAGCCTCGTACACGATATTGCAGCGCCTGCGGCCGCTGCTCGAAGAACGCGGCCGTCAGGGATACGTGCGCCGCTGCCACGGCGACCTGCATCTTACGAATATCGTTGCGATCGACGACCAGCCGGTGCTGTTCGACGCGATCGAGTTCGATGCGAGAATCGCAACTGTCGACGTGCTCTACGACCTCGCGTTCACGCTGATGGACCTGCTGCACCATGGTCAACCGCTCGCAGCCAATATCGTCCTGAACCGGTATCTCGCCGCAACGCCGCCCGAAAACCTCGATGCGCTCTCGGTCCTGCCGCTGTTCATGTCCATTCGCGCGGCAATCCGCGCCCAGGTGGCGCTGGCGCGGCTGACGCGGCCCGATGCCGACCGGACAGGAATTCTTCACGAGGCGCGCCGCTACTTCGATCTCGCGAGGGCTCTGATCCACCCGCCCACCCCGCGCCTAATTGCGGTCGGCGGACTATCGGGCACCGGCAAGTCCGCCCTCGCCCGCGCGCTGGCACCCAACGTCGCGCCGCAACCGGGAGCCGTCGTGCTGCGCAGCGACATCATTCGCAAGCAGCTGTTTCAGGTGGAACACACCCACCGGCTGCCGCCGTCCACCTACCGGCCCGAGGTCACGGCACGCGTCTACGAGGTGCTGGTGCAGAGCGCCCGACAGGTGCTGGCGCAAGGCCATTCCGCACTCGTCGATGCCGTCTTTGCAAGCGAGTCCGAACGGGAGCAACTGGCCGCCATGGCCCGCCAATGCAACGTGCCGCTGAGCGGACTATTCCTCGTCGCCGACCTCGCGACCCGTCAGGCGCGCATCGGCGGCCGCCACGGCGATGCCTCCGACGCCACGCAAGAGGTTGCTGCGCAGCAAGAGCACTATAATATCGGCCATGTCGATTGGGCGACCATCGATGCATCCGGGACACAAGAGCAGACGCTCCAGCGCTGCCGGGACGCAATCGCAGGGCAAAATAAGGCAATCTGATTGACGCGGGCAAGGATGTCGCAACCCACCACGAGTTCGACCGCGACCGCGCGCGCCAAGCCGGCGACGCGGCGCAATGCCCTGCCCGGCCGCCTCAGCCCCGGCATGGCCTGCGATACGGCGTTCCGGATCATCGCCCGCCGCCACCTCGGTGCGGTCCTTGCCCAGCACGACGGCACTTGCCGCGGCGATCCCGACGCGCTGCACCAGATCCGCATCGCACTGACGCATCTGCGCACCGCCATCCGCTTCTTCTCGCCCATGGTGGACGACACGCTGCGGCCGAACGTCTGGGCCGAGCTGAAATGGCTCAACAGCCAGCTCGGCCTGGTGCGGGATCTCGACGTGGCGATCGAGCGGGTCGTCGCCGAGAGTGGCGACGAGCTCGCCGTGATCGCCGAGCTCCAGCACTGGGACGAGAAGCGCGCCGAGAGCCACCGCCTGCTCGCGCGCGCGCTGCAATCCGCGCGCTACAAGCGCCTGGTAGAGCAGACCTCGGCGTGGATCGAGAGCGGGCCCTGGTCGACCCGGCGCAGCAAGGAAGCCGTCAGGTTGCGCCGTTGCTCGCTCGCCGACCACGCGACGGCGCGGCTGACCGAGTGGGAAGAGACGCTGCTCAGGAAGGCCAGGAAGCTGCGCAAGCTCGATGTCGAGAAACGACACAGGTTGCGGCTTCTCAACAAGCGGCTGACCTATTCGATCGAGTCGCTCACGGACCTGTTCGATGACGATTCCCTGGCGAAGCAGAAGTCCATCCTCAAGCAATTGCGCAAGGCACAGAGGTCCCTCGGGCAATTGAACGACGATGCGCGCGGGCAAGCGCTGGCAGCGTCGTTGAACGGCGCCGGCCCCGAGGCCGGCATTCGCTTCCTCGACCGCAAGCGGGAAAAGAGGCTGCTGCGAACCGCCTCTACGGCCTACCGGAAACTGGACAAGGCCAAGCCCTTCCGCTCGTCAGACCTTGCTCCGAACGCGGAGCCTGAGGATTAGCTGTGGACGTAGTCTCCCGGCGCGTCGGGCAGACCGTCAGCACCCCCCACACCGATCGACGGTGGATCACAGGGCTCACCTGAGCGCGCCGCCAGCCATTGGGCCCATTCCGGCCACCACGATCCCTCAACATGCGGCGCCAGCTTCAGCCACTCGTCCGGGCCGACATACGGCGCATCCGCGGCCTTGGTCATGACCTGATAGGTGTGCCAGGGCTCGTCAGGAGGCGCGACGACGCCGGCATTATGGCCGCCGTTGGTCAACAGGAAGGTTACGTCGGCATCAGCCTGATAGTGGATCTTGTAGACGGATCGCCACGGCGCCACGTGGTCGGCGAGCGTGCCCACCACAAACATCGGCGCGTGAATGTCGGAGAGCGAGACGCTCCTGCCCTCGACGCGATAGCGGCCTTCGGCCAGATCGTTGTCGAGGAACAGCTTGCGCAAATACTCCGAGTGCATGCGATAAGGCAGCCTCGTGGCATCGGCGTTCCAGGCCATCAGATCGCTCGGCTGCGAACTCTCGCCCATCAGATAGTCACGCGACAGCCGCGACCAGATCAGCTCGTTGGAGCGCAGCAGCTGGAACGCACCGGCCATCTGCGTCGTGTCGAGATAGCCGCGCTGCCACATCATGTCTTCGAGGAAGGCGACCTGGCTCTCGTTGATGAAGAGCGTCAATTCGCCGGCCTCGGTGAAGTCGGTCTGGCCGGCAAGGAGCGTGATGGTGCCGAGACGGCCATCGCCGTCGCGCGCCATGGCCGCCGCGGCGATCGACAGCAACGTGCCGCCCAGACAGTAGCCGAGCGCATGGGTCTTCCGATCGGGCATGATCCGGCCGATCATGTCCAGCGCAGCCATCACTCCGAGCTTGCGATAGTCGTCGAAGGCAACATCCCTGTCCTTCGCATCCGGATTGCGCCAGGAGATCGCGAACACGGTGAAGCCTTGACCGGTCAGATACCGGACCAGGGAATTTTGCGGCGACAGATCGAGGATGTAATACTTCATGATCCAGGCCGGCACGATCAGGATCGGCTCGGGTCGCACTTGCGCGGTCGTGGGATGATACTGGATCAGCTCGATCAGATCGTTGCGGTAGACGACCTTGCCGGGCGTAGCTGCCACCGTCTTGCCGACGACGAACTGCTCGTCACCCGCCGGCTTCGAGACAGAGAGCAGCCGCATCAGATCGCTGCACCAGTTCTGCCAACCGAACACAAAATTCTCGCCGCCGCTCTGGAACGCCTTTTCGAGAACCTGCGGATTGGTGGCCGCGAAATTCGACGGCGCCAGCATGTCGAGCATCTGGCGCACCGAGAACTCGACGACGGCTTCGTTTGCATGCGACACGCCACGCACGCCGGTCGTGGCATCGTGCCACCAGCGCTCCGACAGCAGGAACGCCTGCGCAAGCAGATTGAACGGCGCGGTCTCCCATTGCGGGTCCTTGAAGCGACGATCGCGTCCCTGCGGCTCAATCACGGACCACGGCTTTTGCGAGGTCGCATGCGCGACGGCTTGCAGGAGCATACCGGTATCGCGAAGACCGTTACGGAACATCTGCATCCGGCGCTCCGGCGCCGCGGCAATATGCGTGCCCCAGTCGAGCCAGGCGAGCGACAAGGCCACAGGCGAAATCCCGCCCGTGAACCGCGCCAGCATCGCATGAAACGCGCGGTCGAAAGGGTACAGCTCCGATGCAGGCAGGGAATTGGCGACGGCCGGCTTCTCAGGGATCCTTTCGGGGATCGTCGCAGGGGCTTCGGCAGCCGAATTGGCGGGGAGAGCCTGTGCCGGCGGCTCTTCGGCCCGTGGAAATACCTTCACGACGCTCATGGCTGAATGATCCTGCGGGCTTCTGATCTATGTCGGCAACAGGATATGGCGACGCTTCCGATACGTGTTGAGCTGCATCAAATCCGGGCACGGATCACAATTGCTCAACCAGGGAGAAACGGCCTGGATCGCTTGACCTGAGTCAAACCACACCCCGACGGCCGGGCTAGGTTTTGCGCATTGAAATTCGACAAGCCAGCGGAGTCGTCCATGCGCGCCCATCAGATCATGACCCGGTCGGTCATCTCGGTCACCCCCGATACCAGCATCGTCGAGGCGGCCAACATCATGCTGAAGCGGCACGTCAGCGGCCTCACGGTGGTCGACGACACCGGCAAGCTCGTCGGCGTCGTCTCGGAAGGAGACTTCATCCGCCGCAGCGAGATCGGCACCGGGCGCAAGCGGGGGCGCTGGTTGCGGTTCATCCTCGGTCCGGGCAAATCGGCCAGCGACTTCGTCCACGAGCACGGCCGCAAGGTCTCGGAGGTGATGACCGCCTCGCCCGTGACCATCACCGAGGACACGGCGCTCGCGGAGATCGTCGACCTCATGGAACGGAACAACGTGAAGCGCCTGCCGGTGGTACGCGGCGACATGGTCGTCGGGATCGTGTCCCGCGCCAACCTGTTGCAGGCTGTCGCGGGGCTCGCCCGCGAGGTGCCGGATCCGACGGCCGATGACGATCATATTCGCAACCGCATCATCGATACCATGGAGAAGAACGATTGGTGCCCGTTCGGACTCAACGTCATCGTTCGCGACGGCATCGTTCACCTCAGCGGCGTCATCACCGAAGAACGCGCACGGCAGGCCGCGGTCGTCGCGGCGGAGAACGTCGAGGGCGTGAAGAAGGTGCACGACCATTTGTGCTGGGTCGACACCATGTCCGGCGTTTATCTGAACTCACCCGAGGACGACGATCTCGCCAAAGCGAGCTAACAAGGCAAGCTGAGGGAGCAAACGCGGCTCAGCGGGGAATGACGGCGGTGGCCTCGATCTCGACGCGCGCCGCCTTCTCGACCAGCCGTACCACCTGAAGCAGCGCCATTGCCGGATAGTGCGCACCGAAGACGGCACGGTAGACCTTGCCGAGCTCCTTCAGGTTCGCGAGGTATTCGTCCATGTCGACGACGTACCAGGTCAGGCGCACGAGATGCTCAGGGCGTGCGCCGGCCTCAGTCAGGATCGCGGCAATGTTGCTCAGGGCCTGCTGGACCTGCGCGACAAAGCCGTCCGCGAGACGCTCGTCGGCATCCCAGCCGATCACGCCGCCGGTGACGACGATCCGCCCGTCGGCGGCCATGCCGTTGGCGTAGCCTTTCGGCACCGGCCAGCCGGCCGGCTGGAGGATCTGCGCCGCCGAAAGCGTGACCTTCTCATCGGCGGTCGACAGCACCGCGAGCTGCGGGCCTTTCGGCGTTGTCACGGACAAATTCTCCGTCCTTCCCTCATTCTGCCGCAACGCCCGACGACGTCGCCGCAGCTTGAGCCAGTTGCCGCAGGGCAAAACGCTTCAACTTGCCGGTCTCGGTCTTCGGCAATTGCGTCACAAACTCGATCGCGCGCGGGTACTTGTAGGGCGCGATCTCGCGTTTGACATATTCCTGCAACTCGGCCGCAAGTTGGGTATCCGGCGTTACGCCGGGCGCGGCGATGATATAAGCCTTCACGATCAATCCGCGTGCCTCGTCCGGTGCGCCAACCACACCGCACTCGGCGACGGAGGGATGCGTCAGCAGCACAGCCTCGACATCGGTGCCTGCGATGTTGTAGCCGGCCGACACGATCATGTCGTCGGAGCGCGACTGGTACCAGAAATAGCCGTCGTCATCCATCAGGTAGGTGTCGCCGGTGATGTTCCAGCCATTCTGGACGTATTTGCGCTGCCGTTCGTCCGCGAGATAGCGGCACCCGGTCGGACCGCGAACCACGAGGCGGCCCATCGTCCCAGGCGGCACGTCATTGCCGGCGTCGTCGACGATCTTCGCCTCATAACCCGGCACCGGCTTGCCGGTTGCCCCCGGACGGATCTCGTCCTCGGTCGCGCTGATGAAGATGTGCAGCATCTCGGTCGAGCCAATGCCGTCCATCAGCTTGATGCCGGTGGCCTTGAACCAGGCATCGAATGTCGGCTTGGGCAGTGTCTCGCCGGCGGAGACGCACTTGCGAAGCGAAGAAATATCCCGGCCCGGAAGCTTGCCGATCATGGCGCGATACGCGGTTGGCGCGGTGAAACATACCGTGGTCTTGTACTGCTCGATCGCCGTCAGGATGTCGTCCGGCGTCGTCTTCTCCAGCACGACGAAGGAGGCGCCGATATGCATGGGGAACAGCACGCCGCCGAAGCCAAACGTGAAGGCGAGCGGTGCGGAGCCGACGAAACGATCCTTCTGCTCGGCGCGCAAGATGTTGCGCGCGTAGCCGTCGCAGACGGCCAGCATGTCGCGGTGGAAATGCATGGTGCCCTTGGGATCGCCGGTCGTGCCCGACGTGAAGGCGATCAGGCAGACGTCGTCGGAGGCGGTATCGACGGCCTTGAACTCCGGGCTTGCGTCGGCGATCAGCGCCTCGAGCGAGTCGGCCGCGCCGTTGCCCCAATAGACGGCCTGCTTGAGACCGGGCGCTGCAGCTTTCGCCTTCTCCATCTCGTCGGCGAGCTTTCCGTCGCAGAGCGCCAGCGTGATCTCCGCCTTCTGGATCGGATAGGACAGCTCCTTGGCGCGCAGCAGCGGCATCGTCGCGACGCAAATGCCTCCGGCCTTGATCACCGCAAGATAGGTTGCGACCATCATCGGATTGTTGGCAGAGCGCAGCAGCACGCGCCCGCCGGTCACGAGACCAAGCTTGCCGACCAGAACATTGGCGATACGGTTCACGAGCGCTTGCAGCTCGCGATAGCTGTAGCTGACCGCGGGGCTGATGACGCAAGGCGCGTCGCCATGGCCCTCGTCGACCCAGCGATCGAGGAAATAGCCGACGCAGTTCAATCGCGGCGGATATTGCAGCTCAGGCCGTGTGAAGATGAAGTCGGGCCACAGCTCGCGCGGCGGCAGATGTTGCCGTGCGAACGTATCGACATGGGCCGTCGCAGCATTGCCGTCAGACGAGCCCGACATTTGAACCTTGGCGGCGTTGGCCATCGCACGCTCCTTTGCGCATGGAAGCACCCGGCAGCACTAACTGGGAAACATTTTAGGCTTAAAACAATTTGGTGCAATAGTGGATTTTGGGCATCCCGTGCATTTTCCTGCGGCAAGGTGGGATTGACGGGCGCATCGGCCCGCGGGACCTACGCCCGGCGGCGGCCAGCCGACTTCTGCGCCGACGCCTTGGTCTTTGCGAGGAGCCGCATCAGCTCGCGCACATCCTTCGGCGTCAGGTCGGCGAAGAGATCGGCGATCCAGGTCTCGTGTTCCGCCGCCATCCGGCGAAACTCGGCGCGCCCGAGCTTTGTCAGGCGGATCACCTGGACCCGGCGGTCGGTCTCCGACGTGCGCCGGTCGAGATGGCCGGATTCCACCAGACGCTCGACGAGGCCGGTGACATTGCCGTTGGAGACCATCATGCGCTTGGAGACATCGGACAGCGTCATGCCATCGGGCGCCTTGTCGAGCTGTGCCATCAGATCGAAACGGGGCAGCGTGACGTCGAACCGCTGCCGCAGGCGGCCGCGGATTTCGCCCTCGATCAGGGTCGTGCAGGTAAGCATACGCAGCCACAGCCGAAGCTCTTCGGCGTGGTCCTCCGGCGTCTCGACGGCCTTGGTCTCGGAATCAAGCATCTGATGCAGTCATTGACGGCAGGCATTGGCGCCAGCACGGATTCCCAACGTTTTGAGCTTCAAATAAATTGAAGCCGGCCGCAAGTCCAAAGCTGCAGCAATCGACCGCACGTCGATTTCTTTAGGCTTCTAGTAATTGGCGCGCCGCTTGCATGCTCGCTGCCTCGCGAGATGGCGGCGTCTTGAGCTTTGCTTGCCGCGGCAGCCATCATCGGCATAAGCTTGTATTGGAGTACGCGGCTTGCAGCGCAGGCCCTGATGTCACGGGGGGACAGATGATGAAGACGCAAACGACCTTGGCCGCAGCCGCCTTGCTGCTCGGCACCGCAATGAGCCCCGCCCTCGCCCAGGAGAAGATCAAGCTCGGTGTGATCGTGACCCTGTCGGGACCCGCCGCCGCGCTCGGCCAGCAGGTTCGCGACGGCTTTGCACTCGCGGTGAAGGATCTCGGCAGCAAGATGGGCGGCCGCGATGTCGAGGTCGTGGTGGTCGACGACGAGTTCAAGCCGGACGCAGCGGTGACCAAGGTCAAGGGACTTCTGGAACGCGACAAGGTCGACTTCGTGGTCGGGCCGATCTTCTCCAACATTCTCCAGGCGATCCACCGGCCCGTGACGGAATCGAAAGTCTTCCTGATCAGCCCCAATGCCGGCCCGTCGACTTTTGCCGGCAAGGACTGCAGCCCGTTCTTCTATGTGACCTCGTACCAGAACGACCAGGTTCACGAGATCCTCGGCAAGGTCGCGCAGGATCGCGGCTACAAGCGCATGTACCTGATGGTGCCGAACTATCAGGCCGGCAAGGACTCGGTCGCCGGCTTCAAGCTCGACTACAAGGGCGAGATCGTCGAGGAATCCTACATGCCGCTGAACACGCTGGACTTCCAGCCGGAGCTTTCCAAGATTTCCTCGCAGAAGCCCGATGCGCTCTTCACGTTCATGCCGGGCGGTCTCGGGGTTAATCTCGTGAAGCAGTACAGGCAGGCCGGCCTTGCCGATAGCATTCCGGTGCTCTCGGCTTTCACGGTGGATGAATCGACCCTGCCGGCGCAACAGGACGCGGCCGTCGGCATGTTCGGCGGCGCGAACTGGGCACCCAATCTCGACAATCCCCAGAACAAGAAGTTCGTCGCAGCCTATGAGGCCGCCTACAACGGCGTGCCCGGCACCTACGCCTTCCAAGCCTATGACGCCGCCATGCTGATCGACAGCGCCATCAAGGGTGTGAAGGGCGACCTCTCCAACAAGGATGCCGTCGCAGCCGCCCTGAAGAAGGCCGACTTCACCTCGCTGCGCGGCGCCTTCAAGTTCAACACCAACGGCTATCCGATCCAGGATTTCTACCTCACCAAGGTTGCCAAGCGCCCGGACGGCAAGTTCCAGACCGAGATCGTCCAGAGGGTCTTTGAGAACTACGGCGACCGCTATGCCAAGGACTGCAAGGCGGCAAACTAAGCCGCATCGCGTTACGGGAGGACTGCAATGAAGAGCGAAATCACCGGCATCACACGGGCTAATGAGGGCATCCAGGGCATTTCCTGGAACATCCTCGGCCAGACCTATGTGCCGAAGAGCTATGCCGAGAACAGCATCTCCTGGCACGCAACGCTGCCGCCGGGCACATTCGTGCCGCCGCACATTCATCCCGACCAGGATGAGTATCTCTACATGCTGGAGGGCAAGCTCGATTTCATGCTCGGCAATTCGGAGTCACAGGCAACCGCGGGCGACCTGATCCGCCTCGGCATGGGCGTGCCGCACGGCATCTTCAACAAGTCGGAACAGACCGCAAAGTGCTGTTCTGGGTGGCGCCGAGCCGCAAGCTGTTCGACCTGTTCTGGGGCCTTCACAACATGAAGGAGCAGAAGCCTGAGGACGTGGTGGCGATGGCCGCCGAGTTCAACATCCACTTCCTGCCGCCGCCTCCCGGCGGCTAGCGGCATGCCCCCGGAAAAGCGCGAGGCGGTTTTCCGGAAAGGTCTTGCTCAATCAAAAAGCCAAAGGGCGATGACGGTTCATCGCCCCTTTGCGTCTCAGGCGCGCACCGCTGCGAGCCCCGGCACCGCAGCGAAGCCGGCCTTGGTGGCATAGCCGCGCACGATCGCCTCGCGCTGGGAATAGCTCAGGACGTTGTCGACATTGTCGAAGCCATCAGGCGCAAGCTGCTCGACGGCGTCGATGACCCCTTCGGGGCCGCCACGCCGGTTGGAGCGAACGATATCGGCGGTCATCGGCAAGCGCTTCTTCTCATATTCGACCAGCGCCTGACGCGGATGCTCGGCGCGCACCAGCGCGTCGGCAAGGCACCGCGCATCGAGGATCGCCTGCGAGGCGCCGTTCGAGCCGACCGGATACATGGGATGCGCGGCATCGCCGAGTAGCGTGACGCGTCCCGAGGACCAATAGGGCAAGGGATCGCGGTCGCAGGTCGGATATTCGTAGAACTCGGGCGTTGCCGAGATCAGGCTTTTCACATCGATATAGGGCACCGAGAAGCGCGCCACATGCGGCATCAGCTCCTCGCGCCGGCCCGGACGCGACCAGTCCTCTTTCCGCGGCGGCGGCGCATTGCCCTCGCCGACCTTCACCAGCACCGCCCAGTTTGTGAGACGGCTCGCGGGGCTCGAGCCCTCCGCGATCGGGTAGATCACGACCTTGGCGTTGAGGCCACCGGCCACGATCATGGATTTGCCGGTGAGGAACAGCGGCCAGTCGCGCGCGCCGCGCCACAGCATCAGGCCGTTCCAGCACGGCGGTCCTTCGTTCGGGAACAGCGTGTCGCGCACGCGCGAATGGATGCCATCGGCACCGATCAGGATATCGCCGCGCGCCGTGTGGATGTGTGCGCCTGAGCGATCGAAGAAGTAAGCCGTAACGCCGCCTTCGTCCTGCGTGAACGCACCAAGACGGCAGCCGGTGTGGATTGCGTCCGCCCCGAGCCGCTCCTCGACGGCGCGATGGATGACGCCCTGAAGGCGACCGCGGTGGATCGAGAATTGCGGCACGTCGTGCCCCGCGTCGATGCCGCGGGCTTCGCGCCAGACCTCCTGGCCATGGCGGTTGAGGTAGTAGAGCTGATCGGTGCGGATCGCGACGTCGTCAAGCTTTTGCAACAGGCCAAGGCCGGCAAGCTCTCGCATGGCGTGCGGCAGCGTGTTGATGCCGACACCAAGCTCGCGAATGGTGTCGGCCTGCTCGAAAACCTCGCAAGCGATGCCGCGCGAGCGCAGCATCAATGCCGTGGTGAGACCTCCGATACCGCCACCGACGATAATCGCCTTCATCGCCCTTACTCCACTCGAAATACGCCAGGCAATGGGGTTAACGTCGCATGGGCGGTCACTCCGCCGCAAGCGGCTTTGTCGCCTCCACCTTGAGCTTGGCCGGGGTCTTGGGCTTAGCCTTAATTCTCAGCTCCCAATTTCGCGCAAGTCCCCCATTGCTGGCCCCTCCACGGGTAAAAGCAACCGCCTTAGTCGCCCCTGAAGACCGGCTTGACCTTGCTGGCGAAGGCCTGGAAGGCACGCTCGAAATCCGCTGTGGTCATGCACAGGGCCTGAGCAACGGCCTCCGCCTCGATCGCCTCCTCCACCGACATCGCCCATTCCATCGCCAGCATCCGCTTGGTCATGGTGTTGGCGAAGGTCGGCCCTTCGGCGATCTGCTTTGCCAGGAGCTGCGCCTGGGGCAGCACCTGCTCCGGCGTGACGATGCGGCTGAAGAAGCCCCAGCGCTCGCCCTCCTCCGCGGTCATGAACCGGCCGGTATAGAGCAGCTCGGAGGCCCGGGACTGGCCGATGATCCGCGGCAGGATCGCGCAGGCGCCCATGTCGCAGCCGGCGAGGCCCACCTTGTTGAACAGGAACGCGACCTTGGCCCCGCTCGCGGCAAGGCGCATGTCCGACGCCATGGCGACGATCGCACCGGCGCCCGCGCAGATGCCCTCGACCGCGGCCACGATCGGCTGCGGGCACGCCCGCATCGCCTTGACGAGATCTCCCGTCATGCGGGTAAAGGCAGTGAGCCCCTTGGTATCCATCTTCACGAGCGGGCCGATGATCTCGAACACATCGCCGCCGGACGAAAAGTTGCCGCCGGCGCCGCTGACAACGATCGTCTTGACCGCATCGTCGAACGCGCAGGCGCGGAAGAAATCAGTAAGCTCCCGGTAGCTCTCGAAGGTCAGCGGGTTCTTCCGCTCGGGACGATTGAGCGTCACCGTGGCAACGCCGTCGACCACGGCCAGCAGGAAGTGCTGCGGCGAATAGTCCGCGAGCGGCAGGGTCACGGGATTGGCTGGTCTGCTCATACGATCTCCTTAGCTTCCTCGTTCTGGGCCTGCGTCGCGCACGCTAGATCTCACCGCCGGCAACGGCAATCGCCTGCCCCGTGATCGCGCCGGCACCCTCGCCGCACAACCAAAGCACGGCGTCGGCCACCTGCTGAGGCGAGATCAGCCGCCCTTGCGGGTTGTGCTTGGCGAGCTCGGCGATCGCCTGCTCGCGGGTTCGCCCTGTCTTCTTCATGATGTTTTCGATGCTGCCGGCGACCAGATCGGTGTCCGTGAAGCCGGGACACACCGCATTCACGGTCACGTTGCTGCCGGCCATCTCGAGGGCGAGCGAACGCACGAGACCGACCACTGCATGCTTGGCCGCGGTGTACGCGCTGACATAGGCGTACCCCTTCAGCCCCGCCGTCGACGCCACCGCGACGATGCGGCCATAGGGGCGATCCTTCATCCCCGGCAGTACGGCGCGAACGGCATGGACCACGCCCATGAAATTGACGTCCATCATGCGCGCAAACAGGGCGCTGTCCGATTTGGAGAACGGTGCGGACTCCGCACTGCCCGCGTTGGCGATCAGAATGTCGATCGGCTTTCGCGCATGCGCCTCCACGATGGCTGCTTTCAGCGCAGCTTCGTCCGAGACATCGGCGACAGCTGCAAAATGCGCCGCTCCCGCGCGGACCGCCTCGTCCAGAACTGCGGCATTCCGGCCGAGCACCGTCACGGTGGCGCCGGCGCCGACGAGGGATGCTGCAATCGCGCGGCCGATCCCACGGCCGCCACCGGTTACCAGTGCGTGCGGCGAGTGCGGCAATCCGGACATGCGCTGGCTCCTTGGGATCTGCTGATCGTGCCTCCGATATATTTTAACCTTCAAACTTTTGCAACGACGGCGCCAGTCGACGTCGCGAAAGCCCACGCGGGAAAGACCGGCCCGAAAATTGCTTTAAGTATAAAATTATCTCTTCCCATCGACGATAGGCCTGTTAGCATCGCCGGGCCCAGCAAGAGGATATCGCGTGCCGCAACCTGCGCCGATGATAACAAAGGACGGACGCTTCGCCTATGAAGCCACCGGCGATCCGGGCGCGATACCCTTGATTTTCCTGCATGGGATTGGCGGCGCGGCGCGCGCCTGGCGGCACCAGCTTGCCACATTCGGCGACCGCTTCCGCGCGATCGCATGGGACATGCCGGGCTATGGCGGATCGGCGCCGCTTGCCCGCGTCAGCATCGCTGCCCTGGCCGATGCGCTCCAGCAATTCATCGAGCAGCTCGTCGTAACAAGGCCCATTCTGGTCGGACATTCGATCGGCGGCATGATCGTCCAGAAATGGCTGGAGCAATCGCCGAAATTGGCGCGCGCGGTCGTGCTGGCGCAGACCAGCCCGGCGTTCGGCAAGGCCGATGGCGACTGGCAGAAATCGTTCATCGCAGCGCGGCTCGGACCGCTCGATCGCGGCGAGACGATGAGGTCGCTGGCGCCCTCGCTGGTGAAGGAGCTGGTGGGGGACAATCCTGATGCGGAAGGGATGGAACTTGCGCGTGCGTGCATGGGAAGCGTACCCGAAGCGAGCTATCGCGCCATGATGCTGGCCTTGATCGGGTTCGATCAGCGCAGCACGCTCAAGGATATTTCCGTGCCGACGCTGCTGCTGTCCGGCTCCAAGGACAACAACGCACCAGCGCCCATGATGGCGAAGACGGCGACCTACATTCCCTCGGCTCAATATGTCGAGCTGGCCGGCGTCGGCCATCTCGCGAACCTCGAACGTCCCGAGGCCTTTGACGAGGCGCTCGGCAAGTTCCTCGACTCCGTCGTTGCAAAACACAGGTGACTGCGCAATGACCATGCAAGTCAGCAAGACGATCGGCGCGAGTGACAAGGTCGTGCTGGATGCACCGATCTTCGATCCCGTCGCGTTCCGCCTGAGCGACGAACAGGCCGGCATCATCGCGCGCGCCCGCGAGATCGGCCAGAGCGTGTTCGCCGGGCGCGCTGCGACCTACGACCGCGAGGCGATCTTTCCGACCGAGAATTATCGCGACCTGCATCGCGTCGGCCTGCTCGGCATCGCCGTCCCCAAGAAGCACGGCGGCCTCGGCGCGAACTACCAGACTTATGCGTTGGCCGCAGCCGAGATTGGCCGCTATTGCGGCGCGACCGCGCTGACCTGGAACATGCATGTCTGCTCCACCCTGTGGTCGGGCCCCCTCGCGGACGATCTCGACATGGACGCGGAGACCCGCGCCGAGCACGAGCGGCGGCGCGATCTATTCGCAGCCCTTCTCCGAAGGCGGTGCGGCGGCCGCCGGCGGCGTCGCCTTCGGAACGCAGGCAAAGCCCGTGAAGGGCGGCTGGATCGTCAACGGCAAGAAGATCTTTGCATCGCTGTCCGGCCACGCCGACTATTATGGCGTGCTCTGCACCGAAATCGAGGAGGGCCAGAAGGCCTCGCGCCGCAACACGCTTTACGTCGCAATTCCGGCGAAGTCGCAGGGCGTCTCCGTCGTCGGCGATTGGGATCCGCTCGGCATGCGCGGAACTGTTTCGCGAACGCTGCTGTTCGAGGACGTGTTCGTCCCGGAGGATTCCGCGCTGATGCCGCGCGGCGTCTATTTCCAAGCCGCGATGCGCTGGCCGCACATGTTCCTGACGCTGTCGCCGACCTATATGGGTCTCGCGCAAGCAGCCTATGATTTCACCGTGCGTTACTTGCGCGGCGAGGTGCCGGGCATGCCGCCGGTCAAGCGACGGATGTACCCGACCAAGCAGATCGCGGTCGCGCAGATGCAGATCAAGCTCGAGCAGATCAAGTCGATCTGGTTCCAGGCCGTCACGGAGGCGCGCGCCAATCCGAGCAAGGAGCAGGTGCTGCGCGCCTACGCCGCGCAATATTCGGTGATGGAGGGGGCCAATGAGCTCGCCGCACTCGCGATCCGCACCTGCGGCGGCCAGGCGATGCTTCGCTCGCTCCCGCTGGAGCGGATCTATCGCGACAGCCGCTGCGGCTCGCTGATGCTGCCCTGGACGGCCGAGCTCTGTCTCGACCGTATCGGGCGCGAGGCGCTGTATGAGGCTGGCGAAACGGACGACTGACGGTGGACCTCTGTAGTCTGATCGACCGCAACGCGGCCTTCGCGCCAGACAAGACGGCTATCGCCTTCGAGGGGGAGCGGCTGAGCTACGCGGCGTTTGCCGCGCGTATCGAGCAGACCGCCACGGCCTTGAAGCAGGAGCTCGGCGTCGGCCGGGGCGATCGCGTCGCGATCCTCAGCCTGAACCGGCCGGACTATCTGGTTCTGCTCTATGCCTGCGCGCGGCTCGGGGCGATGCTGGTGCCCTTGAACTGGCGGCTGGCGATCGCCGAACAGCTCTTCATTCTCACCGATGCGGGCGCCAAGGTCCTGGTGCTCGAGCAGGCATTTGAGGGAGTTCTTTCCGAGCTCGTGCGGACAGCGCCGGGGACATCCGTTGTCGGCCTCGACTTTGCGCCGCCGCGCGGCACGACTTTCGAAAGCCTGCTGGCGCATAGCGACGGCTCCAGCCGAAATCCGCACACCGACCTCTCTTGCCCGCTCCTCATCGTCTACACATCAGGGACCACCGGCCGGCCGAAGAGCGCGGTGCTGCGTCAGGAAGCGCTGTTCTGGAACGGCGTCATGAGCCAGCACATGCACAGCATGACGTCCGACGATCACGTGCTGACGGTGCTGCCGTTGTTCCACGTCGGCGGTCTCAATATCCAGACCACGCCGGCGCTTCAGCTCGGCGCGACCGTCACGATCCACGCCCGCTTCGCGCCGGATACGGCGCTCGCATCGATCGCGCGCGATCGCCCCACGCTGACGGTGATGGTGCCGGCCATCATTCAGGCCGTCAGCGAGCATCCCGCCTGGACCACGGCCGATCTCTCATCGCTCAAGGCCGTGGCCACCGGTTCGACCATCGTGCCGCCGCACCTGATCGACCGCTTTGTCGCGCGCGGCGTTCCCGTGCTTCAGGTTTATGGCTCGACCGAAACCTGCCCCATCGCGATCTATACGCGGCTTGGCGGCGATCTCTCGCGAGAGGGATCAACCGGACTTGCGGGCCTGTGCTGCGAAGCGCAAGTGATTGATCAGGCCGGCCGTGAGGTGCCGGCGGGCACGCCAGGGGAGATCGCGGTGCGCGGCCCCAACGTGTTCTTCGAATATTGGGGGAATGCGGACGCCACGCACGATGCGCTGAACGATGGCTGGTATCGCACCGGCGATATCGGCCTCTGCGACGCCGACGGTTACTTCTGGATCCGCGACCGCATGAAGAACTTGATCATTTCCGGCGGGGAGAATGTCTACCCGGCCGAGGTCGAGCGCGTCCTGCTGGAACACCCCGACGTCAGCGAATGCGCGGTGATCGGCAGGCCGGACCCGCGCTGGGACGAGGTACCGATCGCCTATGTGATCCGGCGATCCGGCTGTCGGCTCGAAGCGGAGGAACTGAGGGCGCATCTCCAGGCGCAGCTTGCACGCTACAAGGTTCCGCGCGACATCGTCTTCGTCACCGACCTGCCGCGCACGGCGCTGGGCAAGGTCCAGCATTTCGTGCTGAAGCAGCTTGATGCGCAATCGCGCGCACGGGGAGAGACATCTTGAAGATTGCAGTTCTGGGCGGAGGAAACGGCTCTTTCGCGGCCGCGGGCGATTTTGCGCTGTCGGGACATGAGGTCCGGCTCTGGCGCCGCGACGCGGATCAGGTCGCCGCGCATCGCGCCGACGGCTCGCGCATTCTGGTGAAGGACCATAACGGCCGCCACGACATGAAGCTCGCGCTGGTGACGACCGACATCGCCGAAGCCATGAACGGTGTCGAACTGATCCTGTGCCCTGCTCCCGCCTTCGCACAGCCGGATATTGCAAGGCTCGTCGCACCGCACCTGCGGGACGGCCAGGTCGTGTTTCTGCCGCCCGCGACATTCGGCTCGATGATCTTCGCGAAGGCCGCCCACGACGCCGGCAACCAGGCCAAGGCGAGCTTTGCCGAAACGGGCACGCTGCCCTGGCTCACCCGCAAGCACGGGCCGTTCGAGGTCGCGATCACGATCCGCGCGAAGCGGCTACCGGTTGGCGTCTTTCCGCTCGACCGGGCGCCGCACGCGCTCGACGTGATCGGACGCGCCTTCCCCGACGCAATCGAACCATGCGGAGATGCGCTGTCCGGCGCGCTGATGAATGCAGGTCCGATCATCCATCCGCCACTGATCGTGATGAACGCCGGCCCGATCGAACATTTCGAGCGATGGGACATCCACAAGGAAGGAACCCAAGCCTCGATCCGCCGGGTGACCGACGCGCTCGACGCCGAGCGGATCGCGGTACGGGAGGCGCTCGGCTACAGTGCACCGCATTTCCCGCTCGCTCACCACTACGCGAAGGAGGGCGAAATCTGGATGTATGGTCGCGGCTCGCATGACCGGCTGACGGACTCCGGCGACTGGCGCGAGCGCATCGTGCTGACCGAGCACCGCTACATGCGTGAGGATTTGCGGCTTGGGCTGTCGCTGCTGGTGTCCGTCGCCGGCCTCGCGGGCGTGGCTACGCCGCTGGCCAAGGCTTTCCTCGCCATCGGTGGCGCGATCTGCGGCGAAGATTTTGCCCAAGGCGGCCGAACGCTCGATACGCTGGGTCTCGGCGGCCTTGGCAAGGCCGAATTGCAGACGCTGCTTCGCAATGGATTTTGATCGATGACCAGTCGCGCCAACATCGCCTGTCTCGGGGCCGGCCGCATGGGGCGCGGCATCGCCGTCGCGTTCGCCTATGCCGGGCACAGGGTCACGATGATCGACGTCAAGCCCCGCTCTGCCGAGGACTTCGCCAAGCTGGAAACGGATGCGATCGGCGAAGTCAGGAAGACATTCGCGAGCCTCTCGAACCTGAGGCTGCTGACCGAGGCAGATGTCGATCCGCTCATCGCGCGCGTCTCGGTTGTGACGGCTAGCCAGAGCGGCGCAGCGCTTGCCGACGCCGGAATGGTTTTTGAGGGCGTCCCTGAAGTCGTCGAACTCAAGCGGGAGGTGCTGGGGGCGGCCTCAAGACAAGTAAAGCCCGACACGATCATTGCATCGACCACGTCGACCATTCTGGTCGACGATCTGTCCGGCGCGATCATGAACCCTCGCCGCTTTCTCAACGTCCACTGGCTCAACCCGGCCTATCTGATCCCGCTGGTCGAGGTTTCGCCCGGCAAAGCCACCGATCCAGCCATCATCGAGGAGGTCAAGGCGCTGCTTGAAGGGATCGGCAAGGTTCCGGTGGTCTGCGCGGCGACGCCCGGCTTCATCGTCCCGCGCATCCAGGCGCTGGCCATGAACGAGGCCGCGCGCATGGTCGAGGAAGGCGTCGCCAGCGCTGAGGAGATCGACAAGGCGATCCGCTACGGCTTCGGCTTCCGCTACGCCGTGCTAGGGCTGCTCGAGTTCATCGACTGGGGCGGCGGCGATATCCTCTACTATGCGAGCCGTTATCTCGAAGGTGCCCTCGGTAGCGACCGCTATCGCGCGCCGGACGTCATCTCGCGCAACATGCACGAAGGCCGGATCGGCCTGCGAACCGGCGCAGGCTTTCTCGATTATTCCGGGCTCGATGTCGACGCCTATCGGGCAAAGCGGCTTCAGGCCATGGTCGACCTGCTCCGGCATTTCGAGCTGGCTCGCCCGCCAGTGCTCGACCGCGACTAACCGAAGACGTCCTGAAGCACGCCGTCCCGCACAACCGCGACGCCGTCCAGCTCGATAGTGGTTCCCATCATCGGCAGGTCGAAATGACCCGCCGTGTAGCGGCCGGCGAATTCGTTCGCGCCGGTCGAGAACAGGAAATTGCCGGAGACCGCACGTATCTCCGTGCCATTGGTGTCGCGTTGATCGTACATCGACAGTGCTTCATAGCGCGCGCCAGGGTTCATGCCGAAACCGACATGCGATACGGCGTAAGCCTCGCGATCGCCCCAGGCGGCAAGATAAGCACGCATCATTGCGGCATCCGTGCCCTCCCCTTCCAGCTCGACGACGTAATCGTCCTTCAACGTCATCTTCACGGGTGACGTCAGGTAGCGCTTGAATGTGAGGTTGATGTCGCCGGGCGCCATCACCAGCGTACCGTTGATCGTCCCGCTCTTGGGAAAGCTGACGACGATGCCGCCCGGCCAATGCGCGAGCGTGCCGGGCTTGTCGGTCCAGCCCCATACGCCGACCGTTGAAGCACCGATCATGTCCACGTCGAGTGCCGAGCCGGCTTTCGAGGTGACCCGCATCCGCTTGGTCCCGCGCAGCATCTTCGCCGCCGCGCGAACGCGCTTCTCGAGTGCGGGGTCCGGCACCATCCGCTCCAGCGCCTCCGGGTGCTCGTTGGAGATCACCAGGATCCGCGCGCCTGCCTTGAGGATCTCGGGCGTCTCCACCGCGTGCATCAGGCCCTCGATGGTGCAATCAACCACAAAGCCGGCCTGCTGAAGCGCGCTGATTACCGGGCCGAGCCGTTGGATCGCCTCGCTCGCGCCTGTCGAACGAACCGGAACGATATTGCGATTGCGCGGCGTCGGCATCACCACATGAAATGGCCGCGCCCCCATCCGCAGCAGCGCGAGTTCCGCCAGATGTACATTCAGCGCACGCGATTGCGTCTCCGAGAGGATCGCCGCGGTATCGCCGGCCTTGACGGCGCATCGTTCGAAAATCTCACAAAATGCGTCGATCCATTTTGCTTCGATGCGATCAGCCAGCATGGTTCACTCCCGGTATCGTGGTTTCTTGTTCCGTCAGATCACGCTTCGGGAAAGCCCCGTAGGAGGTACGATCGCACGACGCCCAGCAGCGCGTTCAGGATCAACCCGAGCAGCGAGATCGTGATCAACGGCACGAACATGTCGACGGCCTGGAACGTCCGGGCCGCCGTGACGAGGGCATGGCCCAGCCCGTCCGTCGATGTGATCATCTCGGCCAGAAACACCACGATGCAGGAAATGACAAGGCCGATCCGGCAGCCGGTCAGGATCGACGGCATCGCCGCCGGCAGCACCACCTTGAAAAGGACTTCATAGCGCGGCGTTCCCGCCGCCATGGCCGACCAGATCAGCTTCTGCTCGACGGTCGAGGCGCCGTAGTAGGTGGACAACAGAATAGGGAACAGCGCATCCGCGGCCACCAGCGTGATCTTCGATCCGTGGCCGAAGCCGAGCAGCAGCAGGAGCGCCGGATAGAGCGCAACCTTTGGCAACGGCGCCAACACGCGGACGATCGGCCGAACCACAGCATCGATCGCGGGACTGGCAGCAGCCGCGATGCCGATGCTGACACCAAGCACGACCGCAATCGCGAAGCCGGCAAACAACCGGATCAAGGTCGCCGCGATCTCCTGCTGAAATGTCCACGTCACGAGCTGCTGGAGCAACCGGCTGAAGACGAACCCGGGCGGCGGCAGCAGGACCGCAGGCGCAAAGCCGAATGACACCAGGCATTGCCAAACCGCGATGACCAGCACGATTGGCGCGATTCCGAGAAGGACATTTGATGGGAGAATACGCGGCGTCATGAGAAGCTCAACGGTATGTCGAACTGAGGCTCGGACCAGCGCACAAGCCTTGCGCGGACCCGCTCGAAGATCGCATCGAGGCAGATTCCCATCGCTCCCACGATGATGATCATCGCAAAGACGGTGTCGTACTGACCCATGTCGAGCGCGTTGAACAGGATGTTGCCGGCGCCGGACTGGCGGGCAATCATTTCGCTGGTGATCATTGTGATCAGCGCCAGCACCAAGCCCGTGCGGCATCCAGTCAGGATCTCCGGCAGCGCCGCCGGCAACACGATGCGAACCAACCGTTGCAAGGGCGAGAGCCCCATGGCCGCACCTGACCACAGCATCTTTTCTTCGACCGCCCTGGCGCCCTCGAAGCTATGATAGATCACGGGCAGGCTGACGCCGAGGAAGATCACCAGCGTCTTGGCGATATCACCGACCCCCAGCCACAGCATGATGATCGGCATCAAGGCCGCTTTCGGTACCGGGTAGATCACCATCAGAAGCGGATTGAAGAAGGCCGCAACTGCGCGGCTGCGTCCCATCAGCAGGCCGAGAGGAATCGAAACAAGCACTGCAACACCGAACCCGATTGCCATGCGGCGGAGCGAGGCCAGGATATTGATCAGCGACTCCTTGTCGCCGAGAATATCCGGAATCGCCCGGATCGCCTCGATCGCCGTCGGAAAGCTGTCGTTCTTCAGCGCGATCGAGGCGACCTGCCATATCGCCAGCAGCCCGATGCAGGCGAACACCGGGGCAGCACGTCTGGCGGAGGTAGCCAGCAATGTCATGACGGCGATCCGGTCTCGTCGACCTCGTCGAACATGCGCTCGATGTCGACGACGTACTTCTGGTAGCGCGGATCGAGCAACAGCTCGTTGCGGCGGCGCGGCCGCGGCAGATCGATATCGATCACCTGCCGGATGCGGCCGGGCGACTTCGACATCATCACGACCTTGTCCGACAGAAAGACGGCTTCGTCCACCGAATGTGTGACGAACAGCACCGTCTTGCGGTCGCGCTCCCAAATGTTCAGGAGATCGTTCTGCAAGCGCGTCCGGGTGTGAGCGTCGAGCGCGCCGAACGGCTCGTCCATCAACAGCACTTCGGGATGGTAGGCGAGCGTTCGAGCCAGCGCCACGCGCTGCTTCATGCCGCCCGACAGCTCCTTGGGATAGAAGTTCTCGTAGCCCTTGAGGCCAACCATCTCAATCAGCGCCCGGCTCTGCGCTTCGGCCTCAGGGATCCGCACGCCCTGCTGACGCGGCCCGTACATCACATTGCCCAGCACGGTCTTCCAGGGGAAGAGCGCAAACTCCTGGAACACCGGCCCGCGATCAGGACCGGGTCCTGTGATCGCCTGTCCCTTGATCTTCGCCGCGCCACTGGTCGGGCTGACGAAGCCCCCGACGATGTAGAGCAGTGTCGACTTGCCGCAACCCTACGGACCAAGGATGGAGACAAAGGCGCCCTCGGCAATCGTTAGCGAGATCTCCGATAGCGCCAGATGATCCTTGCGCGACGAGGTCTGAAAAACCTGCGAGACGCGGTCGATCTCGATGATCGCAGAAGCCGGCTTTTGTGGCGTCACCGCTCCCACCCATTCGCTCGATCTCGAAGGCACGACCTTCATCCCGTCTCTCACTTCACTCGCGCACGAACGTCGCGCAACTTGTCTGCTGGATGTCCTCCGTCAGCGGCAGGAGCTTAGCAAGAAACTTGCCAGACAGGTGGCCGTTCTCGCACAGGTACGCGCGTCATTCGAACCAGGGCCATTCTGCCGGCCCCTCATGGGTAACCGCTCCGCCCGGCGCCTGGCCGACCAGTCGCGCATATTTTGCGAGCGCGCCTGCGCGGTGACGCGGCGGGCGCGGTTTCCAATCACGTCGGCGCGCCGCGAGCTCCGGCTCGTCGACCAGCATATCCATACGCCGATTTGTAGCATCAATCCGGATCTTGTCGCCGTCGCGAACGAGGGCCAACGGACCGCCAACGAATGCTTCGGGGGACACGTAGCCGATGCACATGCCGCGGGTCGCGCCGGAGAACCGCCCGTCGGTGATCAGGGCCACCTTTTCGCCCATGCCCTGCCCGTAGATCAGCGCGGTGACGCCGAGCATCTCGCGCATGCCGGGGCCGCCAACCGGCCCTTCGTTGCGGATCACCAGGACCTCACCTGCCTTGTAGCTGCGGTCGCGAACCGCTGCGACACAGGCCTCCTCATCCTCGAAAACGCGCGCAACGCCCTCGAAGGACTGGCTCTTCAAACCTGCGACCTTGATGACCGCACCGTCCGGACAGAGGTTGCCCTTCAGCACCGCGACACCGCCATCCGGCATGATCGGCGCGCTTGCCGCGTAAACGACCTCGCCGTCCGGCGCGTTGGCCGCGCCATATTCTTCGGCAAGCGTCCGGCCGGTGATGGTGATGCAGTTACCGTCGATGTGACCGCTTCTGATCAACTCCTGGATCACTACGGCGGCGCCACCTATGTCGTAGACATCCTTCGCCGTGTATTTGCCGCCGGGCCGCAGGTTTCCGATCAGCGGCGTCCTGGCAAAGACCTCGCCGACATCGTCGATCGTGAATGCGATGCCGGCCTCGTTCGCGATGGCGGGCAGATGCAGCGCGGCGTTGGTCGAGCCGCCCGTAGCGGCGACGATCGCCGCCCCGTTCTCCAGCGATTTCCGCGTCACGATGTCCCGTGGCAGCGGCCCACCGCGTTCCAGCATTTCCATGATCAGCCGCCCGGCGCGTCGCGAGATCTGCGCGCGCTCGGCGTAGACACCGGGCACCATCGAGACGTTGGGAATGGTCAGCCCCATCGCCTCCGACACCATTCCCATGGTGTTCGCAGTAAACTGGCCGGCGCACGCACCGATGGTCGGCAGGCAGGCGCGCTCGATCCGCTCCAGTGTGGCGCCGTCGATCTCTCCGGTCATGAAGCTGCCGACAGCCTCGTAGGAGTCGAGCACGGTCAGCGTTCGCCCGTCCACGCGCCCCGGCAGCGAACTGCCGCCGTAGATGAAGATCGACGGCACGTTGCAACGAACCATGCCCATCATCACGCCGGGAAGCGTCTTGTCGCATCCGCCGTATCCGATCAACGCGTCATAGGCGAGACCATGAACGACAGCCTCGATCGAGTCGGCGATCAGCTCGCGCGAAAAGAGGGAGAACTTCATTCCCTCGTGATTCATGCTGATCCCGTCAGAGACCGACACGGTCGAGAATTCGCGCGGCGTGCCGCCGGCCTCCTCAATACCTGTCTTGGCCGCGGCCACCTGGAAGTCGTGGGTCATGTTGCAGGGCGTCTGCTCGCCCTTCATGCTGACAATGCCTACCATGGGCTTGGCGATTGCCGCATCGTCCAGCCCCATTGCGCGCATGAATGCGCGGTGCGGGGCCCGGTCGAGGCCGTCTGTCGTTATCCGTGATCGCAACTTCTTCATATTTGCATCACCTTCGTGCGATGTCCCGCACGCGGCGGGACATTGCCACTTCGTCTCTCAAAAGACGGCGCGAATACTTATTGCAGCGGTGCGACGATCGTCGGATGTTTGAATTGTGCGACGTCCAGCTTCGGCAGCATTCCTGTCTCCGCGTAGATGTCCAGCATCTTCTGGATCGCGGGGAAGTTCGGTGCCGCCCCCGGATCACGGCCAAAGTCGTTGTCCTTGAGCAGGTAGGTCTCGAGCACCGGAACAGGCGCCTTCAGCACCTCGGACACGACCTTCAGGGTCTCTTCGCGGTTCGCCAGCGCCTTCTTCATGCCCGAAGTGATGTCGCGAACATAGGCTTTGACCAATTCCGGGTTCTTGTCGACGAAATCGGCACGGCAGGCCTCCAGGATGTGCACGATGTTCGGCATCGCCTGGGACAGCGAGAACAGTTTCCTTGTGCCACCCTTGGCTTCCGCGCGGGCGGCAAACGGCTGGTTCATGTTGACCGCGTCGACGCGGCCCTGGCGCAACGCGTCCTCGGAGACGGCAAAGCCGACCTCGACCAGCTTGATATCCTTGGCCGGATCGACGCTATTCTGCTTCAGGAGCAGGTTGAAAGGCCCTTGCGTGCCGCCGCCGATCACGGAAATGCCGACGGTCTTGCCCTTGAGATCGGCAATGGTCTTGATTGGCGAGTCATCCATGACAGCCCAGTAGACCGAGAAGCCGCCGGGCTTCTCAAAGACGTGCTGAGCCACGATATAAGCCTTGAGATTGCCGCCGACCACACCGTTGGAGAGCGACAGCGGCGCCTGCGTCGCGCAATCCAGTGCGCCTGCCGCCAATGCCTGCGTCATCGGCGCGGTGCCCTGAAGTTGGGTCCATTCGATGTTGTAGGTCTTGCCGATATTAGGAAATTCAGCCGGCCTGCGCATCATCCAGTATTTGGATTCCTCGGCCGGGATGGTCCAGCCAACGCGGATCGCCTGCTGCGCCCGTGAGGGGCTTGCGCCCGCAATCAGGGCCGCCACCGCCCCCGTCGCCAGCATCAACCTCGAAACCGTTCGCATCGCGCCCACTCCGTTGCTCCGGCGCCGACCGGCACCACCCAACCCGACCGGCCCAAATGTTTCATGGTTCAAACAATCAAGCAAGCCATGCAAGCGGTCCGGTTTCGCCGCGGGACGCGCCATGTATGGTAAAGCGGCGGTCGCGTGACGTTGTGCTGCGACAGGAGGAGGCAACCTATGGCTGATGCGAGCAAGGCAAACCCGCAACGCGACGAGCGGTTCGGCTATCTCGGCCTTGGACTCATGGGAACGCCCATGACCCGGCGCCTGCTCAAGGCCGGCTATCAGGTCAGTGTTTGGAACCGATCAGAGGGCAAGGTCGCTCCACTCGTCGAAGCTGGCGCAAGGCACGGAGCCAGGCCCCGCGACGTTATGGCGAGCTCGGACATCGTCTTCATGTGCGTGACGGATGCCGCGGCCGTGGAAGAGGTGATTTTCGGAGCCGAAGGTCTTTCAACCGCTCCCGGTGCAGGCAAGCTCGTCGTCGATTTCTCGTCAATCCATCCCGACGCCGCGCGCGACCTCGCAACGCGACTGAAAGCTGCGAACGGCGCAGGCTGGATCGATGCACCGGTGTCCGGTGGCACCAAGGGCGCCGAGGAAGGCACGCTTGCCATCATGGCCGGTGGAGACGCTTCCGACATCGAGAGGGTGAGGCCCTATGTGCTGACTATGGCCCGCAGGTTCACTCACATGGGCCCCACCGGCGCCGGCCAGACTGCAAAGCTCTGCAACCAGGTGATCGTCGGATGCGCCATGGCCGTTCTCGCGGAAGCAACGCGTCTCGCCGTGAACGCCGGAATTGATGCCAATCGGCTGCCCGAAGCGCTCGCGGGCGGATTTGCGGATTCGATCCCGCTTCAGCTCTTCGTCCCGAGGATGGTCCAGGGCATTCACTCACCGCCGCTCGGCCATATCGCCACGATGCTCAAGGACCTCGATACGGTTGCCGATGTCGCGCAGACGACGTCGACACCGGTGCCGATGGCTACGCTTGCGGGACAGCTCTTCAGGCTGGCCAAGGCCGCGCGAGGCGCGGATGCGGACGCGCTGGAGATCTACAAGCTTTCAGCAACAGAATATTGAGCCACCGGGTGCGACCTGAAACGCGTTACGGTGTTTTCTTGCGTTCATCGTTGGCCACGAACCGGCCATACGCCCCGCGTGCAAACAGCAATGTATCCTTGGCATTGTAGGCATAGGCCTCGACCGCCCCAAGAAAGATCACATGATCGCCGCCATAATAGCGGTTGACGGAACGGCATTGAAAATTGGCGACGCTTTCGGCAAGCACGGGAGCGTTGCCAAGCCCCGGCGTCCAGTCGACGCCAGCGAATTTATCGTCGGACGATTTCGCGAATATATTTGCGAGCGCCTGTTGCGAAGCGCCGAGCACGTGGACGGCAAAATGGCTCGCGTTCTGAAACACGGTCAGGCTCGAAGAATAAACTCCGAGGCTCCAGAGGACGAGAGGAGGATTCAAGGAGACCGATGCAAAGGAATTGCAGGTGATGCCATAGGGTCTTCCGTCGGGGGCGACGGCAGTGATGATCGTGACGCCTGTTCCGTAGGTGCCGAGCGCGCTGCGAAAATCACGGGGATCAATTGGCGAGCTGTCGCTCGCGAGCTCGTTGGCTGGATCTGGAACGGCCGGCTGCTTCGGCAGATCATTCATCGGCCGGCCTCACAGCGTGAGATTCTCGGACGGCAGGCCCAGTGCCACGCGTCCATAATTGGTCCCGGCCGCATCGAAATTGAATGCGAGATGCGAGTTGATCGCGTGCGCATCGCGAAACTGCCGCTGCAACACGCCCGCCGTGAAGAGCCCGCGCGCCCCGCTCGCCGCAAATAGCATTGAGACCGCGTCGGTACATAGATTGACCGAGAAAGCACCGTCACGTCGGTACCTGGTCTTGGTCGCCATGTCTGGAATGTGGCTGCGTCGTGCATCCTCCATGGCATCGATACACGCCGAACGCATGGTCCGACGTGCAGCATCGATCTTGGCCGAGGCCTCCGCGATCTTGATCTGCGTGCTTTGGAAGTCGCTCAGCTTGGCGCGGTTGTAGGTGGAAATGCGATGACGGACGACCTCGATATAGTCGTTCAGGCACGCCTGCGCGTTCCCCAGCGCGACGCCGGACAGGACGTAGGGAAACAGCGAGAACACGGGTAGCGCGTATAACGGATTGGGATTGACCTTGCTTCCGGGCGTCGGGCCGCCGGCAAGCTCACCGACGGCAACCGTCATATGGTCGGCCACGAAGGCCTCCCTGACCTCCACGTCGCAAGACCCCGTACCGCGCAATCCTGCGACATTCCAGGTGTCGAGCACCTTGTAGTCATGTTTCGGAAGCAAGAAGATCCGGTATTCGATGCCGTCTGCTTCATCATCAGAGGAAACCACGCTTGCGAGCATGTTCCATTCGCAAGACGCAACGCCCGAGGAGAACGGCCAGCTTCCGTGCAATTGGTATCCGCCCTCGACCCTCGTGGCGCGGCCCGCAGGAAAGATGAATGAGGATGCAATCAGCACATCCGGGTCGCTGCCCCAGACCAGATCCTGCGCCTTTTGCTCGAACATGCCGAGCATCCAATGATGGCTCGCCAGATTGGCGAGATTCCAGGCCGCCGACGCGTCCGCTTGTCCGAGAAGATCGGCGCAATCAATCAGGGCGACATAGTCGAGTTCGGCGCCGCCAATGCGCTTGGGCTGGAGCATCCGGAACAGGCCGGAGTCGTGCAGATCCCGTTCGGTCTCGGGCGGAAGGTAGCGTAGCTCTTCGGTTCGGGCTGCCCGCTCTCGCAGTCGTGGCACGAGCGCCCGGGCCTTCGCGATCATTGCCGCATAGGCGCGTTCGCCGGATTCCGGCCCCGCAGGCTGGCCCACGCTGGGTTCTTGACCAGGCGCCATTCGCATCCCTCGCTTTCCCACACTTATGCGGCGGGAACCTTGCCAAATCAAGCCGATGCAACACTAACACAGTGGCGTCGCCTGAACCCAGGCTGCTTGAAAGGATGCGATGTCGCGAACAGCCGTGTTGCAAAGCAGCGATCGGTACGCCGCGATGCCCGCCCCTCAAGGTTAACCACTCGGGCTCAGACCGAGGGCTTGCCTGATCCAAAGACACCCCTCTGGGTGAGCTCCGTGATCCGACGCTGGTCGTAACCCAGCGTGTCGCGCAAGACGTTCTCGGTATGCTCGCCCAACAGGGGGGCGGCAACCGGATCAATCGCGCCGGTCAGACTCATGGAAATCGGCGTTTCGATGTTGGGGACCCAGTCTGCCGTAGGATGCGGAATCCGGCTCAAGCGATGGCGGTCGCGGGCCTCGGGTGCATTAAAGCCCTCTTCGACGGTGCGGAGATAGCCGACCGGAATATTGGCCAGCTTCATTTTCGTCATCCAGTTCTCGAGGGTATCGCTCGCAAAGACCTCCGCAATGGCTGCCCGCAAGAGCTCCTTGTTCTCGGAGCGTGCTTTGCGCGTCGCAAATTGCGGATCGGTGATGAGGTCGGGCCGGTTCAGCACCTCGACGACCAGCCGGCGATAGAGCCGGTCGTTGGCGCAGGCCATGTAGAGCGGTCCATCGGAAGCCTCGTAGACGCCGACGGTGGGAGACCCGCTCGGCGAATTGCCGAACCGTCCGGGGTTCTCACCGTTGATCAGATAGGCCATGCCGTAGAAGCTCGTCATCGCCATGGCGATGTCGAACAGGGCCACCTCGACATGCTGGCCGCGGCCGAACCGATCCCGCGCCAGCAGGGCCAAAAGGATAGCGTTACAGGCCGTCATCCCCGTCGCAATATCCACGATGGGCGGGCCGGTGCGGACTGGAGGACCGTCGGCAAATCCGTTGAGGGACATGAAGCCGCTTTCCGCCTGTGTGATCGGGTCAAAACCGGGACGCGAAGCGAACGGCCCGGTGCGCCCATAGGCGGAAATCGAGCAATAGACCAGCCGAGAATTGAGCGGCGCGACCGCTTCGTAGTCTAGGCCAAATTTCTTCATGACCCCGCTCGAAAAATTCTCGACGACCACGTCGGCTTTGCGGATCAGATCCAGCGCGATCTCGCGGGCTTCGGGCACGGCGAGGTCGAGTGCGATACCGCGCTTGTTGCGGTTCAGGCTGAGATAAGCGGCGCTCTCGCCGCCGGTTTCGGCGTGTTCATACGCGCGCGTGTCGTCGCCGCCGTCCGGGTTCTCGATCTTGATGACGCGCGCGCCGAAATCGGCAAGCGTCTGGGTGCACGCCGGCCCAGCAACCACCCGCGTGAAGTCGACGACCAGCAGACCATCGAGCGCCGTAGGCCCTCCCGCCACTCGCGACGAACGTTCCGGCAATTGAGGCTTGGTGGACATCGATAGCGCTCCCTTACATCGGCTTATAATCGCCGAATTTCCTGCAAGGGGAAACTTAAAGCCCGGCGCCGCCGACTTCGCAAGTGCTTCAGCCACGTCGTCTGAAAACGCAAAAAAGGCCCGGCAGCTGTCAAGCTGCCGGGCCTCTCGACATTATGGGCGTGCAGGCCGGCACCGCGTCTCGCGCGCCCAGTTCCGCCGCGTTCCGCATCACGGGAAACACCGGCGCCCCCAAACTCGGCGCAGCCGTTTTCGCCAGTAAAGCGTATGCGACCAGGCCCAGGGTACCTCGGGCTCATAGAGCCGATAGCCAGCCTGCCGGGTTGTCCGTTGTATCCGAGACGATGCTGCCCCATCCGATGCGCCGCCCCCTCGCCTCGATCGCCCGCATCAGCCTGAGTTGAAGCCCCCGCCCCCAATGCCGACGTAGGACACCGACCTGGAGAAGTACCCGCTGTTTCGCGCATACGTCGACGTCAGAACGCCGGCGAAGGCGACCGGATCATCATTGTGATAGGCGAGCCACCACGTACCCAACTCGAATTGCGGCATGACGGCACAATCGAAGAATGTGAGCAGGTGCAGATCGCCGAGGGTCTCGGCGGTCTCCTCGTCGTCCGCATGGACGATGCGAATTCTGTACATCGAATGCCCATACATCGGTTGCCCAACGGGATTGGCTGCTCCTGAGCGCGAACGACGGCGGCCTCGCGTCGTGTACATCTATTTGCCCAATACGACCTTGACGCCGAGCCAGACGGCCCCCATCAGACCGGTGGCAATCACCGTGATCACCGCCTTGAATGTGTAGCTTTGCGCCTGCTCCACACTCTTCCGCCAGCGTCGCAGGTGCTGAAAATCCGCCCGCAACTCCTTCCGGTGATCATCTTCGATTCCAAAAGCAGCCAGCACCGACGCCACCGCCTTCAATACGATCGCATCGATGCTGTCCTGCTGGAATCTGTGCTGCTCAGCCAGCGTTTCGACGACAAGTGCCTTGATTTCGTCTTCCGGCATCTTCACCGCTTGATGATCCTTGCAACATTTTCGAAGCCGCGCTTGGCGAAGTAGAAGGAGACCACGAGATTGGCGGTAATCGCCGCAAAGCCCGCCAGAGCATCAGTGGAGCCAAAGCCAAGAACAGACCGGGAGCTTTGCGAAATAGAGCGCCACGCAATAGCCCATCAGCTTGCCCGGCTCGTACCAGTGCCCGATCTCCGCACCCCAAAGGTCGCAGCGGCGCGGCGCACGTTGCTCGCGCCGCGGGCCGGCACGTTCGCGCGTGCACGGCCAGCAATGGTTCGGACGACGGCGCGCCGATCGGCGCTCCAGGTTTGTCGAGTGCGTGGCCGCAATGCGTTGCCGCCGTCCGATTCCGATCGAGAACGAAAAAACCCGCGGCGGATGCTCTCCGCGCGGGTCAATCAAACTCGTCTCGATGATGTCATTCTGCCGGTGTCTTGCCCGACGAGTCAAATCCTGTGTTGAACGAAATTGTCGTCACACCAGGTGGACATGAAAAAGCCCGCTGCGGATTGTCCCGCGCGGGCCGAACCAAACTCGTTTCGATGATGGCATTCTGCCAGTGTCTTGCCCGACGTGTCAAACACCGTGGGCCGCAACAGGAGAATGACCTTCCTCCCACTTAGATATGTGGTGCGCCAGGGGCTTGCTTCAAGTCCCCGACCTTCGCGTACAACCCCCGCCCGAGCAACAAGTCGAGGGATCACGACATGCCCGTACTGCTTCCGACATCCCGCTCACGCGGCCGGACCGAGCAAGCCCGCGCCGGCAACCCAGCGCCGACCGATCATGCCGTGGTGATCGCCGGCGGCGGCCCGACCGGCCTGATGCTGGCCGCCGAGCTCGCGCTCGCGGAGGTCGACGTCGCCATCGTCGAGCGGCGCGCGGATCAGGCCCTCGTCGGCACGCGCGCCGGCGGGTTGCACGCCCGCAGCATCGAGATCCTCGATCAGCGCGGCGTCGCGGATCGCTTCCTGCGCGAAGGGCAAGTCACGCAGCTCGCCGGCTTCGCCTGGACCAGGCTCGACATCAGCGACCTCCCCACCCGCCACGCTTACGGGCTGGCGCTGCGGCAGAGCCACATCGAGCGCATCCTGGCCGACTGGGTCGGCGAGCTCGCGGTCCCGATCTATCGGAACTTCGAGGTGACGGGCTTCGTTCAGGACGAGACCGGCGTCAACGTCGCGCTGTCCGGCGGCGAGACGTTGCGGGCGAACTATCTGGTCGGCTGCGACGGCGGCCGCAGCCTGGTGCGCAAGACCGCCGGCATCGATTTCGTCGGCTCTGGTCCCACGCTCAGCAACCTCATGGCCGAGGTCGAGATGAGCGAGGCGCCGGCCTGGGGCCTGCGTCACGACGCGCTCGGCTTTCACGGCCTCAGCAAAACGGAGAGCGGGCGCGTGCTGGTCGTCGTGACGGAAGCGACACTCGACCGCAGCGGCGAGCCCACGCTTTCCGATCTCAGCGAGGCCCTCGTCGCCGTCTACGGCAACGACTCCGGCCTCAAGAATCCCGCCTGGATCGCCCGCTTCACCGATGCGGCGCGGCAGGCCGCCTCCTATCGCAGGGGACGCGTGCTGCTCGCCGGCGATGCCGCGCATATCCATCACTCTGTGGGCGGACAAGGCCTCAACACCGGCCTGCAGGACGCCGTCAATCTCGGCTGGAAGCTGGCGCAGGTCGTCAAGGGCACGGCACCCGGCAGCCTGCTCGACAGCTACCATGCCGAACGCCATCCCGTTGCCGCGCGCGTGCTGCGCAACACCATGGCGCAAATCGCCCTGCTCCGCCGCGGCGACGACAGCCTCAAGGCCGCGCGTGAGGTGGTGTCCGACCTGCTCGGCATGGACGAGCCGCGCAAGCGCTTTGCCGCGATGATGAGCGGCCTCGACATTCGCTACGATCTCGGCGAGGGCCATCCGCTGCTTGGGCGCCGCATGCCCGACCTCGACCTCGTCACACCAGGCGGTTCGCAAAGACTGTTCACCCTGCTGCAGGGCGCGCGTCCCCTGCTGCTCAATTTTGACAAGCCGGGCTGCATCGCCATCGCACCCTGGGCGGATCGCGTCGGCGTCGTCGACACCAGCTACCAGGGCCCCTGGGAGCTGCCAGCGATCGGGCCGGTCGCAGCGCCCGAAGCCGTATTGGTGCGACCCGACGGACACGTGGCGTGGACGGGCGACGCGCGCCAGCGCGGGCTTGAGGACGTGCTGACACTATGGTTCGGGCCGGCAGCGCGACATAGCAAACCGAACTCATGCGCACCCTCGAAACGAACAAAGCCCGCGGCATCCCCGCGGGCTTGATCCAAATTCATTTCGACGATGCCATTCTGCCAGTGTTTTGCCCGACGAGTCAAACCTTGGCTGCCAGCACACCCTCCAGGATGTCCGGTTTGCATTCACGAGTGGACGCAAGGTCAGTTACCCGCCTTGTCAGCAAAGGGCCACTTTCGGACTCATGCGCCGCAACAAAAAGCGCCTTCAATATCGCCCCTCGATCATCAATATCCGGGATATATTCGGGGGATACTGACCGCTTTGTGAGAGATGATCCAATGGAGCCCATCAGTGCAGATCTTTCCACGATACTAAACCGCATCCTTGATACGGCGGCAGATAATCTCAGGATTGCAAAGATTCTCGTTCAAATGGGGCTTGATCCCAACAACATCACCTACGACGCACTGCTTGATCGGCTGCTGGAAATTGTGTTGGCCAACATCACGCTCGCCAACATGTTTGCCTTGGTCGGCGCAATCTTCTTTGTCGCTACCTTGCTGATGCAGAGAATGGTGCCGCTGCGGGTCGCGAATATGGTCGGCTGTGCATTCTTCGCAACCTTTGGCGCGCTTTCCGGAAGCGTCGCCACCTTTCTGCTTTATCTGCTGTTGCTGCCGGTCAATGCCCTTCGTCTCCGTCAACTGCTCAGGCTCGTTAAGAAGGCACGTAACGCGACGCAAGGTGACATGTCGATGGAATGGCTCAAACCGTTCATGACCGAACGCAGATATCGCCATGGCGACCGATTATTTAGGAAGGGTGATGCGGCGGCCGAAATGTTTCTCACCGTCACCGGGAAGTTTCTCGTCAAAGAAATCGGCGTCGAGCTTCCCCCAGGGCGTCTCATGGGAGAACTTGGCTTCCTTGCGCCCGATAAGCGACGAACCGGAACGGTCGAGTGCATAGAAGACGGACAAGTCCTGACTATAACTTATGAAAGGTTGCTTGAAATCTACTTTCAAAGTAATCAGCAATTCGGCTACTACATCCTCCTCCTCACCAGTCAGCGTCTGCTGGAAAACAACCAGAGAGCTGGCCCCGGTTGTTTGGACAGCGCCCCGCTGGATTTAAGTGGATTCCTGCCGGGTTATGCTGAACGCGGGGCTTTACGGTTTTGTCGTTGCGTCGGGAGGGCGTAGCCCGACCAGAGCGACGACAAAACCGTCGGCGACGGTCATGCGGCCATCACCATAGCTTGCGTGCCGAAGTAAGCCTCGTCGGGCGTGCGCCCGTCAAGGCTCGAGTGAGGGCGTCCCTGATTGTAGAAGGCCAGATACTTGGCAATTGACGCTCGCGCCTCGGACACGCTGTCGTAGGCGCGGAGATAAACTTCTTCGTATTTGACCGTGCGCCAGAGCCGCTCGACAAACACGTTGTCGCGCCAGGCGCCCTTGCCGTCCATGCTGATGGCGATCTTCGCGTCCAGCAGCACATCGGTGAACTCGAGGCTGGTGAACTGGCTGCCCTGATCCGTGTTGAAAATCTCGGGCCTGCCGTGCTTCGCCAACGCCTCCTGGACCGCTTCGACGCAGAAGGCCGCCTCCATTGTGATCGAGACGCGATGGGCCAGGACCCGTCGGCTGAACACATCGACGACCGCCGCGAGATAGACGAAGCCACGCCGCATCGGAATGTAGGTGATGTCCATTGCCCACGCATGGTCGGGCCGCTCGATCTTCAATCCGCGCAACAGGTACGGGTAGATCTTGTGACCCGGAGCCGGCTTGCTCGTGTTCGGGCGACGATAGACCGCCTCGATCCGCATGCGCTTCATCAGCGTCGCGATGTGGCGGCGACCGGCGTATACGCCCTCCCGCCGCAGCAACGATCGCAGCATACGCGCTCCCGCGAAGGGATAATCGAGATGCAGCTCATCGAGCCGACGCATCAAGGCAAGGTCCTCGGCCGAAACTGGCCGAGGTTCATAGTAGACCGTGCTGCGAGCCAGCTTCAGGACCTTCGCCTGGCGCACGATAGAAAGATCATGACCGCGGTCGATCATCGCTTTGCGCTCAGCAGGCCCGCCTTGGTGAGCGCGCCGGACAAAAAATCGTTTTCCAACGCCAGCTCGCCGATCTTGGCATGTAACGCCTTCAAATCGACCGGCGTCTCGGCCGATGTCTTGTCATGCCCAAACACGCCGGCGGCGCCTTCCAGGAGCTGGTTTTTCCAGATCGTGATCTGGTTCGGATGAACATCAAACAGTTGCGCCAGCTCCGCCAGTGTCTTGTCGCCTTTGACCGCAGCCAAAGCAACCTTCGCCTTGAATGCCGGAGAATGCGTCCGGCGGCTCTTCTTCGTCATCTTCGCTCCTGATTCGCAGCAAGAATCCTCGCCGCTGTCAGGCAGAAAATCCACTCAAGCTACTGTCCGAATTTGCGGGGCCAGCTCTCCGCAGCGAGCTACGCTTTGTTTGATCACCTCGTCGGCAGTGGAAACCACCTTTCTTGGGCGGCACTTGGATGCCGAACCACGGGTACGATTGTTTCTTGCGGATCGTCAGCGAATGGCACAGGTTTTCGCCAAGAAAGGAGCTCGCGCATGACCATGAACAGCACCGGTATCCCCGAAGGTTTCGAACCGCACTTCCGTAAGAGCCCTTTCACCGATCCTTGGGAACCGCTCTATTCGAAGCAGACGGACAAAGCCGTGATCATCGGATTACGGCTGGCCAAGCCGCACACCAATGCACGTGGCAACGTTCATGGCGGGCTGATCTCCGCGCTAGCTGACAACGCGATGGGCTATAGCTGCGCGCAGGCGATTGGCTGGGCATCGTCGCTGGCGACGATCACTCTTGTGGTCGACTTCACCGGCATCGCGCAGATCGGGCAATGGCTCACCGTGGACAGTGAGGTGATCAAAACCGGCAGAACGATCTGCTTCGCGCAAAGTCTAATCAAGGCCGACGACAGTGTAATCGCTCGGGCGAACGCCACGTTTCGCGCAGTGCCGAAGCATGAGGGTGACACTCATCCCCGTTAGCCGTTAATGCTCGCACCACACAACCGGCCTGAAAGAGCTTTCAGATCGATCTAGGTCCGCAACGGGTCACAAGCTGCCCTTGGCAGGCTACTTCATCTTGGTCGGCCCATCTCCCGGAAGCAGACGTTGCGGCTCTCCGAGCGAAGGTCAGCAACGGGCCAACAACGGACGTCGCAGTTGCGGAGCGCAAATCGCAACGACAACCTCATATCCGAGGCCGCACTGCCTCCAGAGCCTTCAGAGCCTCCACCACCGAATTGTAGATCAATTGGTCATCCGGCTTACGGTTCTCTTTGAGCTTTTCCACGTTCGCGCGATCAACCCAGAGAGTTTCTGACACTTTGTCGGTTTCCAGAACTGGATTTGTGAGGTCCCCGTCGACGGTCACGATGAACTGTCGTTCTTCGTAGGGTGTCGGCCCATGGCTCCAATACTTGGGTGTTAGCTCAAGAACGATGTTTTTGAGGTGCCAGCCTGTCTCCTCATGTATTTCGCGGCGCAGAGCAGAAAGAACGTCCTCGTCGTCTTCGACGTGCCCGCCGATCAAGTCCCAACACCCGGGAAACAAGCCACGCGTCGATGAGCGCCTTTGCACAAAGACGCGTCCTCGACCATCAACGACCATCGCGTCCGCAATAAGCTGTTTTCTTGATGGCATTTCGTCGGTGTCGGAGTGCGGTATAGATTAGCCTTTGCGGCGCCCACTTGAGGCCGACGGCTTGGCCTCAAGGTCCAATTTTTAATCCGGATGTCCGAGGTCCGCAACGGGTCAAACTCGGAAGTCAGGCCGTCCGGCTCCTACGTCTGCTTTATCCTCGCGAACGGACATCGCCAGACGCATTCTTTGGGCATCCTGCTCGCCACGTCATAGCGGCGCAGCGCAACCGTCTTCGTTCTCTCGCACGAAGCAGCGTAGCTTGTCCGGCGTAGCCGCTTGCGAAGCCGGACGCTCAGTTCATCGCTTGGCACGGCCAATCGGCTCTAAGCCGCCTGTACTTCCAGGAAACGCTCGGCGTAGTGGCAGGCGACGAGCCGGCTGTCGAGCGGGCGCAAGAGCGGACGCTGCGTGCGGCAGAGATCCGTCACATAGGGACAGCGGGTCGAGAACACGCAGCCTTTCGGCGGATCGAGCGGCGAAGGCAACTCGCCCTTCGGAACGATGCGCTGGCGTTTGCGACCGAGGCCCGGCGTCGCGTCAAGCAAGGCCTGAGTATAGGGATGCAACGACCGCGCAAAGATGCGCTCTTTCGGCCCATGCTCCACTGCGATCCCCAGATACATGATCATCACGTCTTCGGCAATGTGACGCACCACGGCGAGATCGTGCGAGATGAAGAGATAAGCCAGCCCCAGTTCGCGCTGCAGATCGACCAGGAGGTTGAGAACCTGCGCCTGCACCGACATGTCGAGCGCGGACACAGGCTCATCGGCAACGAGCAGCTTCGGCCGCAGCATCAAGGCGCGCGCGATTGCGATGCGCTGACGCTGGCCACCCGAGAACATGTGCGGATAGCGGCCATATTGCTCCGGTCGCAGCCCGACCTTCGCCATCATGTCGAGCGCCTGCGCCCGCCGGTCTTGCTTGGAAAGTCTGGTGTTGATGATCAGCGGCTCTTCGAGTATGTGGCCAACGCGCTTGCGGGGGTTGAGCGACCCATAGGGGTTTTGAAACACGATCTGCACGGTGCGGCGCAATGTCTTCACAGCGCTGGCCGGAGGATTGACCGCATCGACGCCGTCGAGCATCAGCGTGCCGCCGCTCGGCTTCTCGATGAGAGTCACAAGCCTTGCGAGCGTCGACTTGCCGCAGCCGGATTCGCCGACGACCGCCAGCGTCTTGCCGGCTTCAAGCGCGAACGATACTCCGCCCACGGCCTGCAGATGCGCCGGTGGGCGAAACCAGCCCTGCTTGATCTCGTAACTGCGCCTGAGATCGGTGGCGGTGACAAGCGCCGTCATGACACGGACTCGCGCTTGAGGATCGACGCGCCGCCCCCATCGGCCGCGATGCGCTCATCCCGTGTCGGATCGCCGAGCGGATAATGACAACGGATCAGGCCGTCCATCCAGGGGCGCAGATCGGGACGCACCTTGTCGGCCAGCGGCGTTGCATGGATGCAACGCGGACTAAACAGGCACCCCGGCGGTCGATCATTGAGCCCCGGCACCAGGCCAGGAATGGTGGCGAGCCGTCCGCCATCACTCGCCTCCGGGCGTGCCGCCAGCAACGCGGCTGTATAGGGATGCTGCGGCGACGCAAACAGGCTCTGCGTCGGGCGCTGTTCCATGATCTGTCCCGCATACATGACAGCGACTCGCTCAGTCGTGTCCGAAACCACACCCATGTTATGCGTGATGAGGATCAGCGCCATGCCACGATCGCGTTGCAGAGACAGCAGAAGATCGAGGATCTGCGCCTGAATGGTGACATCGAGCGCCGTCGTCGGCTCATCCGCGATCAGGAGCTTCGGATTGCAGGCGATCGCCATCGCAATCATGACGCGTTGATTCATGCCGCCCGAGAGCTGGTGCGGGTAGGCCGACAGCCGGCTCTCCGGGGCCGGAATGCCGACTTGCTCCAAGAGCTCGATTACGCGGCGCCGCGCGGCCTTGCGATCCATCCCTTCATGGACGTGCAACGTCTCGGCCAACTGATAGCCGATCGTGAAAGAGGGATTGAGCGATGTCGTCGGCTCCTGGAAGATCATCGCGACGTCCTTGCCGGTGAGCGCGCACCGCTCGCGGTCGGACAAAGTCTGCAGATTCCGCCCCTCGAACAGCAGCTTGTCGGCTCGGACACGCCCCGGATAGGGCACGAGTCCCATCAGGGCCAACATGCCGACGCTCTTGCCGGAGCCGGATTCGCCGACGATTCCCAGCACCTCGCCTTTTTCGAGCGTGATGTTGACGCCATCCACGGCGCGCACCATCCCGTTCTGGAATGGAAACTCAACCGATAGATTTTCAATCTCGAGCAGCGGCATCAGATCGACTTCAGGAAGCTATCGCTTGAGCTTGGGATCGAGCGCGTCGCGCAATCCGTCGCCCAGAAGGTTGAAGGCCAGCACGGTCACGAGGATCGCCAGGCCCGGAAGCGTGACGACCCACCAGGCCCGGAGTACGAATTCGCGCGCGTCCGCCAGCATGGTTCCCCACTCTGGCAGGGGCGGTTGCGCACCGAGACCCAGAAAGCCGAGCGCGGCCGCGTCCAGGATTGCGGTCGAAATGCCGAGCGTCGCCTGCACGATCAGGGGCGCTGCGCAATTCGGCAATACCTCCCTGAACATCAACCGAAGCCGGCCGGCTCCTGCGACTTTGGCCGCGGTGACGTAGTCCTTCGACACTTCGCTGATCACGGCGGCGCGCGCGATCCGCACGTAGTGCGGCAGCAGCACGATCGTGACCGCCAGCATCGCATTCATCAGGCCCGGCCCGAGGATCGCAACGATCACGATGGCGAGCAAAAGGCTTGGCAGCGTCAAGGTGATGTCCATCAGCCGCATGATCGCGATCTCGATCAGGCCGCGGAAAAAACCCGCGACCAAACCGAGAATCGTCCCGGCGACCACCGACAACGTCACCACCGCGATGCCAATCAGAAGCGAAAGCCGTGCTCCGTGAATGAGACGGGATAGAATATCGCGGCCGATCGCGTCGGTACCGAGCGGATAGACGGTCGATCCGCCCTGCTGCCAGAAGGGGGGCTTGAGAAAGATGGTACTGTTAGTGAGGATCGGGGAATGTGGCGCAACGAAATCGGCAAAGAGCGCGAGCAGAACCAGAACCACGATCACGACGAGGCCTGCCACGGCACCGAAATTTGCTTTGAAATCTGACCAGAATTGCAACAGCGGATGCGGCGGCGCGTTTTCTTGCGCCACGACGACGGGAGTTTCCAAGACTTCGGCGGTCATCTTGTGTACCGGATGCGGGGATTTATCAGCCCATAGGCGACGTCAACCAGCAGATTGACGATCATGACGATCGCACCGATCAAGAGCGTGCCGCCCTGCAGCACCGGATAGTCGCGGCGGTTGATGCCCTCGATCAGCCATTTGCCGACGCCCGGCCAGGAGAATATGGTCTCCGTGAGGATCGCGCCGGTAAACAGGACGCCGACCTGCAGCCCAATCACCGTCACCACCGGGATCAGCGCATTGCGCAATGCATGGATCGCTATCACCCGGGAACGCGGCAACCCCTTGGCGCGGGCGGTGCGGATGTAATCTTCGCCCAGGACCTCCAGCATGGCGGACCGCGTCATACGGGCGATTACGGCGAGCGGCACCGTGCCGAGCACAATCATCGGCAGCACAAGGTGAGACAGGGCCGAGCGGAACGCGCCGAAATCACCAGGCAGCAGCGCATCGATCAGCAGGAAGCCGGTCACCGGTTCGATGTAGTATTGCACGGCGATCCGGCCCGATACCGGCGTCCATCCGAGCTGCACGGAAAAAAGCAGGATCAGCAGCAATCCCCACCAGAAGATCGGCATCGAATATCCGGTGAGCGAGATGCCCATCACGCCGTGATCGAAGATGGAGTTGCGCCGGACCGCCGCGATAATCCCGGCTGGTAACCCGAGGCCTAACGCAAACAGGATCGCGCAGACCGATAGTTCGATCGTCGCCGGGAACAACGTCCCAAATTCGGTAATCACCGGCTCATGGGTGACGATCGAGCGGCCGAGGTCACCATGCACCAGCCGCGACAGATAGAGGCCGTATTGCACCAGAACCGGCTGATCGAAGCCGTACTCCTTGCGCAATTGCGCGTGCCGGGCCGGATCGATGCCGCGTTCGCCCGCCATCGTCTCGATGGGGTCGCCGGGGATCAGGCGGATCAGCACGAACACAAGCAGCGTAATCCCGATAAAGGTCGGAACCACGAGGCTCAGTCGGGTAAAGATGAACCGGATCATGCCGTGCCCAGCCACCCTCCCCCGGAAAGGAAAGGGTAAAGAAAAATGGGCGGAGTCATGCCAAGCTACTCCGCCCCTGTCTCCTGCTATTCCTTGACGTCGACGCCGTAGAAGTTGTGGCGCCCGAACGGCGACAGCTTGAAGTCAATCACTCTCTTGGTGACGGGCTTCAACTGCACCGCGTGCGCGATGGTGAACCACGGCACCTGCTCCTTGAAAATCACCTGCGCCTGCTCGTACAGCTTGGTCCGCTCGGCCTGATCACTGACCGTTTTGGCCTTCACGACCAGGTCGTCGAACGGCTTGTAGCAGAATTTGGCGATATTCGAGCCCGATGCCGTTTGCGCCGAGGCGCAGCCCAGCAATGTGTGCAGGAAGTTGTCAGGGTCGCCGTTGTCGCCGGTCCAGCCGAACATGCCCATCTGATGCTCGCCGGTCTGCAACCGCTTGCGGTATTCGCCCCATTCAAACGACTTGATCTCGGCCTTGACGCCGATCTTGGCGAGGTCGGCCTGCATCAACTCGGCAATGCGCTTGGCGTTCGGATTGTAGGGGCGCTGCACCGGCATGGCCCATAGATCGGTTTCGAAACCGTTCGGGTAGCCGGCGTCGGCCAGAAGCTTCTTGGCTTGCTCCGGATCAAAGGGATCGTCCTTGATGCTGTCGTTGTACGACCACATGGTGGGCGGGATCGGGTTCTTGGCCGCGATGCCGGTCGACAGATAGACGGCATCGATGATCGCCTTCCTGTCGATCGCCATGCTGATGGCCTTGCGCACGCGCACGTCGTCGAAGGGCTTCTTCTGTGTCTGGAACGCGAGATAACCGATGTTGAGGCCGGGCTGCTCCAGCATCGTGACGTTCGGATCCTTCTTGATCGCGTCGATGTCGGCCGGGTTCGGATAGGGCATCACGTCGCATTCGCCCTTCTGGAGTTTGGCCCAGCGAACGGATGCATCCGGCGTGATCGCATAGACGAGGTCGTCGATCTTGGCCTTGCCGCCCCAGAATTCAGGGAATGCCTTGTAACGAATCACGGCGTCCTTCTGGTACTGCACCAGATAGAATGGGCCGGTGCCGATCGGATCCTGGTCGATCTTCTCAGGCGTGCCGGCCTTCAGCATGGCATCCGCATACTCCTTCGACTGGATGGCTGCGTAGGGCATCGCGAGATCGGCGAGGAAAGGCGCTTCCGGCTGGTTGAGCGTTATCTTGATGGTGTAGTCGTCGAGCTTCTCGACCGACTTCAACAATTTCGGCATGCCCATGTCGCCGAAATAGGAATGGTTCGGACTCGTTACCTTGAAATACGGATTGTCGTCCTTCCATTGCCGCTCGATTGAGAATAGGACGTCGTCAGCATTGAACTCCCGCGTCGGCTTGAACGACTTCGACGTCGCATGCCACTTCACGCCCTTGCGCAGGTTGAAAGTATAGGTGACGCCGTCAGGCGAGATCGTCCATTTTTCCGCGAGGCCCGGCACCACTTTCGTGCCGCCGCGCTCGAATTCGACAATGCGGTTGTAGATCGGCTCATTGCCGTCGAACGACGTGCCGGTGGTGTTGACGCCGGGATAGAAGTTCTCTGGGCTGCCCTCCGAGCAGTAAATCAAGGTTTTGGCAGACGCGGTCGAGGCCACAGCGAGCGCCGCAGCGCAGACGCCGGCGAGCAGGGTTGATCTGTTCACTGTCGGAACTCCTGGTGAATTCTCTCGGCGCGGTTGACGCAGGCTGCGCCAAAGACGTCAGAAACGAGATTGCGATTGTGTATTGCAGCTGTCAATGCGTCCTGGGGTGACGGGATGACGTTTCGATGAAAAGTCATCCGACTCTGAAATCGTGCGCAGGTGGGACAGCGGCGATTTTCTGCTTTAGGCCCGAAGGCGGACAAGAACCCGACCCGGTACGAAGGGGTCAAGGCGGCGGTCGAGACAAGCGCCCCTCATGTCCGGACCAGCTCAGACAGCCGACATCGTGAGAGTTAGAGCGCCGTTCGGCTCTGGGCCGATGCTGTTGAAGAAGTCAGTTGAGTTGATGAGGTGATGGGGCGCCAGCGGGCGGGTCAGGCCCAGTTCTCCTACTCTTTCCATTTGGAGGAGCGCGTTCCGGCCTCCGACCTCCTACGCAAGATCGATGTGTTCGTCAGTCAGGCATTGGCAGACGTTCATCGCGAGATGGCTGCGTTCTACAGCCATATCGGTCGCCCATCGATCGATCCCGAGTACGGTCTTTTCAAGCCGGCCAGCTCGACCCGCGTTAACCCTGTCTCTGATCTTCTCACGTAACCGCGCCTGCAGGTTCACTTCTGCCGCTAAGCCGCCTTATTGGATGTTTGCAATTGTTCGCCGATTTTCGGGAGCTTATTTCCGGCAGGCTTTGAGCGAGGCTTCTCGTTCGGAAAGCGTGAAATCAGATGAGAGTGGCTCTCATCCTTGTTGGCCTCGGTACACTCGCGGTGATGGAGCTCGAGACACCACCGCGCACCACAAAGCCTGTGAACGAGCCGCCCGCTCAGGCAACCGTCGGGTTACGCGCCTCACACGATACACTGACGACGGCAGACCGGCTCGAAATCCCGCACATGCAATTTGAAGCGCTGCAGCCCTCGAGCGAGCCGATGCCTCCGCCGCATCTAACAGCGATTGTTGCGCAAGAGCCGTCGAAGATCATCGAGCAACACAAGCGCAGCGCAAGCGAAGAAAAATCCGCAGTCATGCTGCCCAGACCTCGGCCTCGGCAGGAAACTTCCAAGGCAACTGCGAATGCCAATCGCGCCAAATCGGTCGCGGAGGTCAAGCCCTGCCGGTCAGCTGCCTTCGAAGGCCTATTCAAAGCATTGAACCTGTCAACGGGATGCCAGACCTAGTACCCACTTTTCTTGGAACGTGAGTCGTGATTCAAGGTCGGGATGATACCCGAAGCAAGAGAAGTCCACCTTTCGAGGAAAGATCGCAAGGTGCTTGAGGCGTGCTGTCGCTCACCGGTGACGTTGCAGCGCGATTTGAAGCGGGCGCGGATAGTTCTGTTGGCGGCGGATGGGCGCAGCACCCGGTCGATCGCCAAGGAAGTTGGGGTCCAGCCGCGGATTGTCAGCCTTTGGCGGCATCGCTATGCCGACCATGGCCTTGAAGGGCTGCAAGACAAGCCGCGGCCTGGCAAGCAGCCGATCTATACGAAGACGACCGACAAGCGGATTCTGAAGCTGCTGGATAAGCCGCCACCGCAAGGGTTTGCGCGCTGGACCGGCCCCCTGCTGGCCGAGGCGCTGGGCGATGTCGATGTCCAATATGTCTGGCGGTTCCTGCGCAGCCACAAGATTGACCTGGTGGCTCGCAAGTCCTGGTGCGAGAGCAACGACCCGAACTTTACGGCAAAGCCGCCGATGTTGTCGGCCTCTATGTCGCGCCGCCGGCGAAGGCCATTGTGCTGTGCGTGGACGAGAAGCCCTCGATCCAGGCTTTGGAGCGAGCGCAGGGTTATCTGAAGTTGCCCAATGGCCGCGCCTTGACCGGCCAAAGCCACGATTACAAGCGGCATGGCACCACAACATTGTTTGCGGCGCTCGAAGTCGCCACCGGAAAGATCATCGCGACCCATTCAAAACGCCGGCGCCGCGTCGAGTTTCTCGATTTCATGAACAGCGTCACCGCGGCTTTTCCGAACCGCAAGCTTCACGTCATCCTCGACAACCTCAACACCCATAAAAAGAACGAGGACTGGCTCAAGGCCCACCCCAACGTGCAATTTCATTTCACGCCGACAAGTGCGTCATGGCTCAATCAGGTCGAAGTATGGTTTTCCATCTTGCAGGGGCAGTCGCTCAGCGGCACCTCCTTCACGAGCCTCAAGCAGCTTCAGGAACACATCGATGCCTACGTCAACGCATACAACGACAGAGCCGAGCCCTTCGTCTGGACCAAGAAAAAGGTCCGTCAACGCCGTTTCAAAGGCCGCCGTATCACTCAGCTCTGATTCCGGGTACTAGCCCAACGATTTCCCTTTATCGGCGAGATAGCCGACGGCAATCCGCGGCTCCTCGCGCGTTCGTCAGAGCAAACAAGCCGTGCCGACGAAATCCGGCCGCCCCGCCCCGATGAGCGTGGATCCGTTGTCGCCGCGCGGGACTGGCTGTCGGCGGAATCCATCACGCTCGTTCTTGGAGTGGCGATCGGCGTGGCTTTCGTCGTAAGTTTCGTCCTGTTTCGCGACGCGCATTTGAACGGAAAATCGATCGACAGGACGGCCGCCAAGGCGTTGGTCGAGCGCATTATCATAGCCGAGTCCAATGGTGACCCGAATGCAAGGAACAAGCGGTCGAGCGCGACTGGCGCCGCCCAGTTTCTCGATGACACGTGGCTCGAAGCCGTTCGAAGGCACCGACGCGATCTGATCCAGGGCCGCACCGACAAGCAAGTGTTGGACTTGCGGCGAGATGCCGAGCTTGCGCGAGAGATCGCCGCACGGCTGGTCGAGGAATATGCCGCGATGCTGAACAAGCGCAGTCTGCCGATCACACCCGGTTCTCTCTACCTTGCCCATTTCGCGGGACCGGCGGGCGCCGTGGCGCTATTGGCCGGCGCAGAAAGTGCCGATGCTGCTTCCCTTATAGCCGCTGCTGACGCGACGGGTCGGACCACGCGCGAAAAGCTGGTCAACGCCAATCCGTTCCTCAAGGCGATGACGGTCGGCGATATCAAGAGCTGGGCCGAACGCAAGATGGCAGTAGGCAACTCGGCGGGGCGCTCGTGAAGGCCACGTTTCAAGTACTCCACACGTTCCGACCGTTCAGGGTCACAAGCTGCGGTCGATGCACGTTCAGCTCGGTGTCCGGTTTACCAGCGACAGCGGACATCACGGCGTCTCAGGCGCTCTTCGGCTTAGGGGCAATAGGCGCCGTCCTGACCGCCGCCGGTCACGTCTGGTCTATCGCGACAACCGGACGATTTCAGAGCCGGTCTGGGCTTCGCGTTCGGGCCAATAGGGTGCATCGCGTTCGTGCAAGATATTCCGTTCCCACGGTGGTCAACCATGTAAGATGCCGCACCATCAGACCGAGAAATCCAAACGATCATCTTCGGAAGGAATTGCCATGAATCGGCGTAGCATTCTAATGGGTGCCGCGGCGTCAGCTACAGGGCTAGCCCTGACCTTGGGCACGTTGCACGCCCAGCAAGCCGGCAAAGTATATCGGATTGGCGTACTCCTGAACCGTAACAACCCCAGCCCGGAAACCGAATCGCTTCGTACTGGTTTGACGCAACTCGACTATGTCGAAGGAACCAATGTCTTCTATGAGGTGCGTGCTGCTGAAGGACAGCTCGACCGCCTGCCTGGCTTCGCCGCTGAATTGGTCAGGAAGGGCGTAGACGTCATTGTCAGCTATGGCGGTCCGCCAACAAACGCGGCGCGAAAAGCGACCACGACGATCCCGATCGTGTTTACCCTTGTCGCCGATCCGGTCGCCATTGGCGCCGCGACTACGCTTGAGCGGCCTGGCGGAAACCTCACGGGAGTCACCAACAACGATCCCGAACTCCCCGTTCGGCACATGGCACTCCTCAAGGAGATGATTCCGAAACTCGCCCGGGTCGCGATTTTCAGCGACGCAGACATTCCCGGCGCCGACGCCAACGGTTTGGCGCCCATCGACCGCGCCAATGTGGCCGCCGCCAGCGCGGCCGGCCTCAAGCCTCAGGTCCTGAAATTGCGCGGCCCAAAGCCCGATTTTGATGCTGCGTTCAAGGCCATAGCGAACGAGGGCGCCGAGGCGCTGGTGGTGCTGGAAGTCCCAGCCGTTTTCGCTATTCCTAAAACCGTCGCGGAATTGGCCACGTCGCGGCGCATCCCGACGATGTTGTGGGGTGGACAGGCGGACGCGGGCGGCCTGATGTCCTACGGTACAAGTTACACGTCCACATATACGCGCGTACCGGTGTATGTCGACAAGATCCTCAAGGGCGCAAAGCCCGCGGACACCGCGATTGAAGTCTTCTCGAAGCACCAGCTCGTGATCAACCTCAAGACCGCGCGCGAACTGGGAGTGACCGTCCCGGCCGACATGCTGAAACGCGCCGACCGCGTCATCGAGTGAAGATGGGCGTGGATGTTGCCGGTCGTCATGAAGGTTGGATTGCGCAGCGCATGACGAATTAACATTTGTTGCCGCCAGAGACGAGCCGTCCGTTTCGGGTCATTCGCGTCGATTTAGCATGCCCGCAACTACGTCCGGTCTTCCCCAAACAGCCGACGCCAGAGTGAACGTCACGGTTCGATGCTGTGGGCCACTTTCAGACATGGCTCGCTTGCTTCCTCTCTGAGATGGTAACGACCCGGATTGGTGAGCAGCATGCTTTCCCAAGTGAGGTCTGGCTCTCACCAAATGCCCGGAACGAGCCGCCATCGGACCCGCGCGGCGTAATAATGCGTAGGGCCCCGTGGTGACGACGTGCTGGCCGCGGTCGGTCTGGATGCGAATGGCAGAGGAGAAAAACCGGTTCACGCGCATGGCCCATAGTGCCAAGGCATAGCCGGCTGCGAACGTGAACAGGCAAACCCCTTGCAGCCAGTCGGGCACGTTGTCGCTCCAATGGAAACGGCCACGATCGAGCCCCGCAACGATCCAATGCATAAACAGAACGAGCGAGAAGACCCTCAACGCGAGCGGCGGCTTCTTGCCGCCCGGCCGCATGCGTTCGCGCAGGAGGTCCGGATCGAGCGCCGCAAACGAAACGATCATGACGACGGCGAAAATTGCGAGATACGCCCAAAAGCCCGGGATGGCGACCGTGCCGGCTGCCGCGAACAATGCGGCGGCTGCGGCAACCACGAACAAGCCTGCCTTGAGGTAAGCCGAGACTGGCATCCGCTAATTTACCATTTCGGAAGAAGCGAAGTGGTGCCACACGTGACCCTAGATCCACCGCCGCACACGCCCGGCGTAATCCGCATAGGTCCTCCCGAATCGCGCCTGGAGATGCCTTTCCTCCCTCTCGATGGCGAGCTTTTGCACCGCGAAGGCAGCGAGGACGGCAAGCAGCAAAAACCACGCGATCCCTGAGACCAGTCCAATCCCCAGTACAAGTATCGTGCCGGCGAGGTAGAGCGGATTGCGGGCAGCTGATCTACCTCGGATTTTCCGCAAAACAGACGGCCCCAGCTAGGCTGGGGGGCGGGGCTGGGGCCGCCATTCCGCACCGGATGGTAATCGGCGGTAAGGCATCCGGTGAACTGGACCAACCCCCGGTGGAACCTTTGGTTCCCAGGTGTTCGATTCCCTCCGCGAGCGCTGCCAGCATCGAACATACACGGACATACCTACCCCTTAGAGGTAGAAGAGCGTCACAAACGCGAACGCCCGCAGACCATGGGCAGAACTTGAAGTGGCCGCATTAGGGCAGCACCCGGGATCCGCGAAACGCCCTCCAGCCCTTGGTCATTTAGTGTTTCGATACCCTCGCAGCAACCGTTGGTTGGCTCCACTCGAAGTCCGGGCGGACAAGCGACGTCCCTGACCGCCCGCCGGTTCACGCTGGCGGGCTTAATCAGCCCATTTATTATCCAACGGAATGGTGCAAACAGCTGCGCCATCATCGTTAATCACAGAGACCGAATAGTGATGGCCGATCAGCTCCGGGCGAGTTTCGCGCAGCGACCGAGCAAGCCTGATAGCTTCTATCTGCGCCTCCGCTTCGCCTGGAAGTTCATGCACTCCGAAATCCGAGACAAGGCGGGTATTGATGAGCTTGAATGAATACAGAGGCATGGAAAATGTCCGACGAACGCCAAAGCCCCTGCTACCGATAGGAAGCAGGGGCTCGCGGATGGATGGTCCGAGGCTGGGATGTTCCAGGTGTCGCACCAAGGACCCGCGTGATCAGAACGCTTTCGCCGCACAGATGGCCCGCGGAAATGTTGTGCAATTCGCGCAAACAATAGGCCCGGCGCCTCTTTGCCGGGTGAGAAGCGCCGGGCCGATCGCCAACAACGCCCTGATCAGCCTTGACCGCCCCGTCGGCGCGAGCTCCCACATGACTTCCGGTGCGCCCCGGCGAGCGGACATGTTCAGTGCCCATCGTAAGGTCTCAAACGGGCCAACAGGCGACATCATCGCAGGATCTGTTTCTCAGGAATGGGCGCTATGACTTCCACGGGGAATCGGCATCACCCCGTCGTTGAGGACGCATCTGCTAATGGCGGGAAACTGCATCTATTCACATTGTGGTGTCACCCCAATTCCTCCAGTAAGGCCTTCGCCTCCTGCAAATCCGGCGTGTCGAACCCCTCGGTGAACCAGCTGTAGACCGGCGTGAGGAGTTCGCGGGCTTCGGCGTAGCGGCCCTGATCGCGGTGGAGCCGGGCCAGGTCTGCGGCGGCGCGCAGTTCGAGCGACCGGGCTTTTTGACTCTGCGCGAGCGCCCGCGACTCTTCGAGCAGTTTTTGCGCGTCGGTCAACACACCGGGTCCACCTTCGATGACCAGTGCGCGTGCCTTCTGGCGCAGGAGCTCCGCTTCAAGAAAACGCTCGCTCGTCTGCTCGGCGGTTGCCAAACCCTTGCCGACGATTTCTCGGGCGGACATCAGCTGACGCCTTGCCAAAAATGCCTGCGACAGCAGGGCGTAAAGCGCCGTGCTGCTGATCTGATAGCCGGTGCCGACGAACTCGGCCAACTCGCCGCTCACTGCTGCCAGCGAATCCGACGACGGGTCGAACTGGTTCGCGCAAATTCTGCGAACGGCGCGTGACCGGTTGCGCCACAACTCGAAGCCGTGCTCTTCCGACAATGCGAGGCAACGCTCGGCGTGCGCGTGCGCAACGGCCGGCGCGCGGCAGAAGGCGTGGAGAACGGATGCGTAATATGCGCCATAAGCCTCGGTGTGCGGATGCCCGATCGCCTCGGCGCGCTGAAGGGCTACGCCCATCCTGGCCCTGGCCATATCCGGGTAGCCAAGCGCCCACAATGTCCAGCTCAGCTGCAAATTGCCCGCTACACCGGCATCCCAAGCGGTCGCCCGAGTCGCCAAGCTTTCGGCTTCGTCGCACATATCGAACTCGGCGAGACTGCGCTCGAGCATCCGCCGTCCTTCGACGAGACGTCCCATAAACAGCAGCGTCGCTCCGACTGTACGCATCGCGTTGACCGCAGCCGGCCGGTTTTCGGCCGCTTCGGCAAGCCCGAGCGCAGCCGTGAATCCGTCCAGCGCCTGGGGCAACTCGGCGCGGACGAAATGCATATATGCTGACCACTGAATGACGTGCGGATACTCAGGCGTATCACCGAGCCGCTCACAAAGCTCGCGGGCGCGAGTGACGGTTGCCGCATAGGCGTTCGAGCGCACACCTTGGGTGGCGATCAGGCAAGGTCCCAGCACGAACTGCAAGTCGAGCTCGAGCCGGTCATTGGTTGCGCCGCTTGGGAAGCGGCGGACAGCCTCGATGCCCCGGCGCATATGGGCGATCGCCTCGATATTGGCATAGCGCGAGGCGGCGATTTTGCCGGCGCGCAGCCAGTAACCCGCCGCCTTTTCGGGCAGCCCCGCCTCGGTCAGATGATGTGCCAAGGTTTCCGGCTCGGTCTCGACGAGGTGCGCGAAGGATTGCTCGATCGCGCGGGCGATGGCTGCGTGAAGCTGCACGCGGCGGCTCTTCAGGAGCCCGGCATAAGCGGCGTCGCGGACAAGAGCATGCTTGAAGCTGAATAATTCGCCAGACAGCCCGCGGGGGATCACGAGCTCGGCGTGCCGCAATGCCTCGAGGGCGGAACGGAGGCCGTCTTCGGGCATGCCCGAAACCGCCGCGAGAAGATCGTAGTCGAAATCACGCCCGATACAAGCCGCGATCTGCGCCACCTCCTTGACCGGCGCCAAGCGATCCAGCCGGGCCATCAACGAATCGTGCAGGGTCGTCGGGATGGCCAGCGACGGCAGCGGCCCCGCCATCGTGTATCGATCACCCATATCGATCAGCATGTCGCCTTCGATGACAGTCTTGGTCAACTCCTCGATGAACAGTGCGACACCATCGGTGCGGGCGAGGATCTGCTCCAGAATCTCGTCCGGCAGCACCTTGCCGCCAGTGATCTGCTCAACCAATGCCACACACTCACGCCGGCTCAGGCGGGTCAGCGACAATGCCGTGACGTGGGCGTGGCTAGGCCAGGGCGGCATAAACTCCGGACGGGCGGTCGCCAGCAGCAGCACCGGCAGACGCTGCACCCGATCGACGATCGCCGTCAACAATTCGAGCGAGGTCGGGTCGATCCAGTGCAAGTCCTCGAACAAGATCAGCACCGGCTGCTCCTGCGCCAGTCCGTCGACTTGGGCGAGCAATGCCGCGAGCGTCTTCTCCTTGCGCTGCTGCGGGCTCGGCTCCGGTGCAGGGTGGCTCGCCGGCAAAGACAGCAAGTCGGTGATCAGGTCGACCGCCTCGGGCTCGGCGGCTGCGCGAGCCAGCAGTAAATCGAGCTTAGCCAGCTTCTGCTCGGCGGTGTTATCGCGGAGGAAGCCGGCGGCGTGCTCGATCTGGCTGATCACCGGGAACATGGCGCTGTTCCGGTGATGCGGCGAGCAGAAGTAGCGCAGTCGGAGGTGCGGCTCGGCGGCCAGCCCCTCCAGCAGCGCGCGGGTCAATCGCGACTTGCCGATGCCAGCCTCACCGACCAGCAGCACCACTCGGCCTTCGCCCTTCTCGGCTTGACTCCAGCGGCGGCGCAGCAGCTCGACTTCCTCCTCACGCCCAATCAGCGGGGTCAGCGCGATCTCGTGCTGTGCCTCAAATCGGCTTTCGACCGCGCTCTCGGCCACCACCTGCCAAGCGCTGACAGGTTCGCCAAAGCCTTTGAGCGCGACGCCGCCAAGCTCGCGGTAGTCGAAGTAGCCGCCGGTCAGTCGTCGCGTGCTCGGCGCGATCACCACCATGCCGGGCTGCGCCAGCGTCTGCAGGCGGGCGGCGAGATTGGGGGTTTCGCCAACGACACCGCGTTCCTGCGCCTCGCCCGATCCGGTCAGATCGCCGACGACGACAAGGCCGGTAGCGATGCCGATGCGGACCTGCAGGCCACATTCGGTGATCAGCTCCAGCCTCGGTACCGCTTCGACCAATGCCAGACCGGCGCGGACCGCCCTCTCGGCATCGTGTTCATGGGCTCGGGGATATCCGAAATAGGCCAGCACCCCGTCGCCCATATATTTGGCAACGAACCCTTCGAACCTTGCAATGATCTCGGCGACGGCACGGTGGTACGCACCGATGACGTCGCGCAGATCCTCGGGATCGAGCCGCGCGGACAGTTGTGTCGAGCCGACGAGATCGCAGAACATCACCGTTAACTGCCGCCGCTCGGCGGATGCGGCAACTGGAGCGATCGGACAGGCCGCCGCAAACAGCGGCGCCTCACGGGTGGTCGAGGCTCTCGCGGTGAGAGGCCTGCCGCACTCGGCGCAGAACTTGGCATTTGGACGGTTTGCACTACCGCAGAAGGGGCAGCGCGCTTCGACCGCGGCGCCGCAAGCTATGCAGAACTTGCCGGTGTCCGGTGTGTCGGAATGGCAATTTGGACACTCCATGAGCGCCCCCTATCCGACGAGCCGTGTCTACTGTTTCAGAGTTATTGTGGCGCGGCAAGCCAGGACAACTGAGGGCTGCCGCATTCCTCGGTTTCTCAGCATGGCTCCTGCTTTATCGGCTAACTCGGATTCGACGTCCATTTTCGCGGAATTCGCGGCCAGGATCTTTGCATTGCGGGATGTCGGTTTAGGGTCATTTCGGGCTTGGGCACCTCTGTTGCGAAGTCCACTTTACCCCGATGAGCTGACATCGCGAGTGTCAGCTGCAGCAGGATATCGGGTGCCAAGCTTGCGATCGAAGGTTCGTGCCTCTCGCAAGTGGAACCCGAATTGCGCTTGTTCTGTTAGGTATAGGGCGCGCGGCCCCCAACCAGTAAGATTTCCGAGCGAGTCCTATGCCCAAGATCCGCGTTTCAATCCAGGAATTGCAGCGTCGAGCGTTGTTAGAAGTGAGAAAGCAGCCTGGCTGTCATAACGTCCTGGAAATAGCGATCAATCGCGTTACAAAGCACGCTGAAAATAACTGGTCGCTCTGTGTGATCGTAGCGGGCGCGGCAGATGCCAATACCGCCGCGCGCGCCGCGGTTCACGTCCAAACTGTTTTGCGCCGGGACTATGATCTGCTGACGGATTGATCTGCAGTCCATCAAGGGAAGGCGGACATCAAATGGACCGCTAGTGTCCGCTTTGCTGCGCATCACGGACGCAATGCGGACATCGCGCGAGGTCCAAGAAAGGTGCCACTTTCGGACCAAACGACCACCTCGTCGGCATGCGCGGGGAATGCCGCGCATCGTCTGTCTCGGCGGGGCGTGCTGGCAGAATTCCAAGACGCCAGCTTCCAGTAGCTTGTGCGCATCATCGTGCAGAACGCGACGATCGCGGTCCGGGGCATAGTTCGCGCACACTCTTCCGACATCGCCGCGGCGTTTGCCGCGCCCCGGAAATTGGAACTCCCTATGATGTTACCCATACGCATTTTGCAATTGTGCCGCGTAGCGCTGGAATCTAAGTCCTCAATGATCCGGCGAGACAAAAATTCGCCTCGCGATCGCGTGTGTTTGGAGTTCAATTTTTGACATTGAGAGCTTCCGCAGCTGAATTGGATTTCGGGGGCGAAGCGTAGGCGGATTCAAACAAAGTTCGAGGTTGCCGCCCTATGCCGCTCGAAATGCGATGCGGCGGATGGTTCGCGGCGGGCTACAGTGACGCTTTCCAGCGGGATCGGTAACCGACTTTTGGCAGCACTACCGGCGGCGGATCTCGATCTGCTGGCACCCGACCTAGAGATGGTCGCGCTCGATCGGGACTCGGTCGTCTCGCGGGCGGGTGACCAGACCGAGCACGTCCTCTTCCCCCATAGTGGCGCCATTTCTGTGATGATCGACATGGCGAACGGGCAGACGGTCGCCAGCGCCGCAATAGGGCGCGAGGGAGCAGTAGGCACTCTTTCCGTGCTCGGGCCGTCTCCTGCGGCCGTTACCGCCATCGTTCGTGCCGCGGGCACCGCCTCGCGGATCCCCGCATCGCGATTCCACGCCGCTTTCAGCCGGAGCCCCGCGATCCGTCACGCAGTCCAGATTCACTTCAAGGCGATGCTGATACAGCTACAAATCGGCGGGGCCTGCAATGCGCTGCATCCGGTCCAAGCCCGCATGGCGCGCTGGCTGCTCCATCTTCGCGACCGCGTCGACCACGATGTCCTCCCGCTCACCCAGGAGGCGCTTTCGCAAATACTGGGTGTGCGACGAACGACGGTGACGCTCCTGATGCGGAATCTGCGCGCTTCCGGAGCGATCATATCTGAACGGCGAGGCGAGATCGAGATCAACCCTTCGCGGCTCGCAGCGCTGGCGTGCGAATGCCGCGACACCATGCATCTCGAAATCGAGGGGATCTTCTCTATGAATGCAACCCAATCTCGCGTTTTGGTTCTGCCGACGCAGTAAATGAAACGGGCGATGTAGCCGCTTCGGCGCGGCCGGTGAAGTCGGCGAAGACGGTGCTGGATAGCGGATCCTTCGGGCCGATCAGGCCGCCGCCCCATGCCTTGAGCGGGACCTCCCACCTAATGTCCGTTGCGGGGTCAATAGCGTCGGTTTGGCGCTCGGTTACGAACTTCCGGTCTGCCCCTATGAACCGACATGTGGTTGTGCCGCGTCAACGGAAGCGATCGGCCAGAACCGGAAATAGGTCCTGCTATTGCAAACATCTCAATATTTGAGTGCCTCCTGATCGCATCGATCACTACGCCCTTCGGGCCTAGCGGCCGATGGTTCAGTTACGCCCCGTGTCGCGGTGCACTCGCGCTGCTCCGATGCAGGAATGAAGACGAGCTTCTCATTCCTGAAATCAAACGCTCCGAAATAGGTCCAAGTGTCGGAAGGTGTTCCGTTCCAAAGGGTCTCGATGGTGCGCCTCTTTGGATCAACGATGTAGTCGTCATAGGTTGGCCCCAAAACGGCGACCCGTCCGTCATTGATGAGGTAGACGCTCGTTCTGGGCCAGTGCGTCCAATCAAAGGCGGACAGGTGCTGTCTGACCACACCTGCGGAGTTTCTTACGACGAGGTAGCGCCCCGAGTCGGAGCTCCAGTGCAAGTAAAATTCAAGTCCGAGTGTGGCTTCCAAATCAGCAAGCTCGATCTCTGCAGCTTTGGTGGGGATAAGCATCGATCTGACGACGTACCAGGAAGCAGGAATACACAGTGCCAAGATCGGCACCGTGATCAGCACGAGAGCGACTAGCGATAGACGAGCTTCCGTCCGCTGCACTCGCGCGAGGATCAATATCAACAGAACGGCAATGCCAACTGCGCTGACAATCACAATTGAGGCGGACTGTTCCTCGAGGATTAAGGCTCCCGCGTTCCCGAGATTGATTTGGAAACTCATTGCCTGCATCGAAATGCCAGAGGTCCACTTGGTTGCATAATGCCAATATATCAACCCTTCGCGGCGTGGAATGCTCAATTTTTAAGGATCGGACGATGTCCGCTAATGGGATGGTCCGGCCGTGCTCCTGCCCCGCCAGCGATAAGCTGGCCAGGGGCGCCAAGACAAGGAGCACGCCATGTCCCAGACACCCAGTACCGCGATCGCCGTGATCGGCATCGATATCGGCAAAAACTCGTTCCACGTCGTGGGCCACGATACGCGCGGCACCGTCGTGCTGCGGCAAAAGTGGTCGCGTGGCCAGGTCGAGGCGCGGCTCGCCAATATGCCGCCTTGCCTGATCGGCATGGAAGCCTGCGTCGGCGCACATCATTTGAGCCGCAAACTCGCATCGTTAGGTCACGATGCCAGGTTGATGCCGGCCAAATATGTCCGCCCTTATAGCAAAGGACCGAAGAACGACTTCAATGACGCCGAAGCGATTGCCGAAGCCGTGCAGCGCCCGACGATGAAGTTCGTGGCGACCAAGACCGCGGAGCAACTGGATCTGCAGGCGCTGCATCGGGTGCGCGAGCGGCTGGTGTCGCAACGCACCGGCATCATCAACCAGATTCGCGCCTTCATGCTGGAACGCGGGATCGCGGTGCGCCAGGGTATCGGCTTCCTGCGCACAGAACTGCCCACCATCCTTGCGACGCGCACCGATGCCCTGTCGCCACGCATGTTGTGTGTCATCGAGGAGTTGGCAGGCGACTGGCGTCGGCTGGATCAGCGCATCGATAGCCTCTCCGGCGAGATCGAAGCACTGGCCCGTCAAGATCAGGCATGTTCGCGCCTGATGACGGTGCCTGGCATCGGGCCGATCATTTCGAGCGCCATGGTGGCCGCGATCGGCACTGGAGACGTCTTCTCCAAAGGCCGTGACTTCGGCGCCTGGCTCGGGCTGGTGCCCAAGCAGATCTCGACGGGAGACCGCACGATCCTCGGCAAAATCTCAAGGCGCGGCAATCGCTACCTCCGCGTTCTGTTCGTCCAGGCGGCATGGGTGGTGCTGGTCAGGATCAAGAACTGGGAACGTTACGGACTCAGATCCTGGATCGAAGCCGCCAAGAAGCGATTGCACCACAACGTGCTGGCGATCGCACTCGCCAACAAGCTTGCCCGCATCGCCTGGGCGGTGCTGGCTAAAGGACGCGCCTTCGAGCTGACAAGGACCAACGATGCAGGCGTCCGACCCGCTTGATCGTCGCGCCGTGCTCGGCGCGGTCAAGGCGCGGCCTGGCAACGCCGGAGCCAGCCGCAAGCAAAGCGCAACGGCCGGCCTTGACCGCCCGTGCGCGCGACGCGACGCACGTCCTGCGGGCCGGGACGAAGGAACGGCCCCTGGCTCGAACACAGGAACTGCGAGGTAGGAGGAGCAAGCGATGACGTAACCCCATCAACAGGTTCCAGCCGAGGTCTGCGAGAGGATGAGACGAGATGGAGGTTCGGTCTTCCCGGCGCATGCGAACACTGGTGACCCAAATGGCCCAATCGAGGCCTGTCCGCTAATGAGAACGCACGCGCGCTGATATCCATGATGGCCCGGAGAAAATGCTCCAATCAAAGGCCGGATACATTGATGCAAGACCACACCACCTGATCGACGAACCTCTTGCTACGCACGGCCGGACCATACATGAACTCAGAGTGAGCAAAGTCAGTCCGCTCTACCCCACCAAGCGGACCTCAATGAAACGTGTCGCCACTTCGCTCATGGGCCACTAGCTGAAATTGGATCAATCATCGCTAGGTGTCGGCTACGTGCGCTGTAGCGGGCCGAAGGTCGAGCTGGTGTGTCGGCGCGAACGCACACTGGCCTACAGTAGAGGTGCGGAGTCATCAGAAAGACGATTGATCACCGCAAGTGCTCCATCAACGAACGCTTGGCACTCCGCGTGGGTCTTGAAAGTGCCCTTGTACTTCCCCATCAGGAAGACGGTTCGTCCATGGCCCTTTCCGAAGAAGTATTGGCCTACATCTCTCCCGTCTTCGTCCTTGAGCGCAACACTGTCGACGCTTTGGGCTGCCTTGAGATCGGTCATAGGAAGCTTAATCTGCATTAAATACCCCGTGGACTCGCGGCCCGAGAACGCTTCCTAAAGTTAAGGTCACGCTTCCCGAATGATTCTGCCGAGCCCCTGATCTAACAAAAAAAGCCCGGCTAAAGGGTTGCCGGGAGTACCCCGTTAGCGCCATTGGCTGACCGCCTCCCAAAGCATACCCTCCGGCCCTCTACACGGGTAGGGGGGCATCATTATGCGTCTGGTGATTATCGCTTTTGGCCTGCTCATGGCCGGACCCGCGCTGGCTCAGCCGCCGGAAATCCTTGAACCAAAGGACACGATCGATCTGGCGGTCGGGGAATCCAGAACGCTGGTATTTGAAAAGCCGTTCAAAGACCCCACGGTCGTTACCCACGGCACGGCAGAACTGATACCGCAGACCGACCGGAAACTTACCGTATCCGGACTCGCCCCTGGTCGCACCCTGATGATTGTCAACCAGCCCGGCGAGGAGCCGTATATGGCGGCCATCAACGTCACGCCGTCTAGCGGACATCTCATCAAGCTCTACGGGACGGGCGGCAAGGATTACATCGGCTGGTATTGCAGTGAAACCGGGTGCGGGCGCGCGGACCTCGACAAGAAGCTGGCGAACGGCGGGCGCGACCCGGATGAACCATCTGCTGAATCTGTCACAGTGACAAGGCCCACGCAGGACGGCGGCACGGTGTCGACAACCAAGCAATATGGGCGGTAGCGGTCCCTCGGGGACAGCGCACCTGATCCAGTCGTCGAAGTCAGCTATGGGGTCAAAAGCGGCGGTCGGGCGTTCGCATGCGGCAGGTCCGATCTACCTTTCATAGCGGGCCTACTTACGCCCGCGACGCCAACTATCCGTGCGCCGATTCGATCCCCAATAGAGTTCACGCAATAGCCGGGACGCCGCACAAGCCCCTCTCGCGAGGGCCAAATCCGCCGTAGCGCTGAGCCTCGTGATGGAAGGCATGATCCGTAAATTTCCCAAGTGTTGGCAACTAGGCGCGCTGGTTAACTCGGCAGGTTCTGAGCGCCGTACCCATGAAAGCACCGAAGCCAAAGCAATGGGCCCAGCAGGAGCTCCGACGATTGATTAGGCTGGCGCGGCAGGGAGTTGGCGCGTCAAAGAGAGCCGCCGAGCTGGGCCGCCACGCCGGATCAGTTAGGCGGATGGCCCGAACGGTTGGAATACTGGTGAAGAAGTAGCCGTCGCACGCGCTGGTCTGATGAACGAGGCGCTCGCGTGCGGTGCCTTGTAACCCAAAGCCTCGGCTGATCTCCCGCACAAGCCTGATCGCAGCATCAGTGCTGCGGCCATAGAAGAGCGCCCGATCAAATTGCGAAAAATGCTTATTCCAAATAGCGCGATGGCAATGCCCTTGAACATGCTCGTGGACCGGGTTTGAACGATTTAGTCAAAGTTCAAAATGGCCCCAGCCGCAGGATGGGGGCAAACAGCCAGGGCCGGCATTCCCATTCCAAATGCCGCAAATCGGCGGTGAGCGGCACTTTATATTTCAGGCACACAGAAGCTAACGAACTATTTCGCAGGAGTCTTTCGCCGGGGCACTCATCTCACAAGGGCCGCTTCCGATTGCGTGGTACTCCGCTCTCCGGTTGGCTGAAGTGATGGGCCAACTGAGCATTGTTCGAAATAATCGAGGCGCGCATCATTGGCCAAATGCTCCCAAAACTCAGCTTCGGCGAGCAGTTTCCAACTTCGATCAGGGTGATGCGCGGCGGTCTGACGGCACAGCGATGCCATTGCGCGCAGGCGACTTACAGTATCCACCACTACTCCTCCCATTATTTTGTTTTTTGCACCCTATTTTCTATTTTTGCGTCGGAGTCATTATAATTATTACGCAGAACCAATTTTTACTTCTCGAAGCGCGATTCGGCTTTCGTTACGCTTCAAATCGCGTCCCGAAAACAACGGGCGCAATCCGGCGCTTCTCATTCGCGCTCAATTGTCGAGCGGCGGCCAAAGGTGGTTGTCGAGCATGCCGCATATGCAGTGCAAAGGCCTCGTTATGGCCCGTAATTCTACGGAGATTGCGCATCCGTAGCGTTTGGCATCTACTTCAGATTGTTATTATGGCGATTAGCTTTTCAGGCGAGAGGTAATGAGCGTTAAAGCCATGATGGCGACGATCCTCCGTAAGCGACGTTCGCGTCCCATTCGCAAAGGTTTGGCGTGGGGATTGCAGTCTGTTGATCAACGTGTTTGCAAATCGTTGGCGGGGGGTATGGAGGCGGCAACGACGGAGAATTACGAGGTGCGGCCGAACGACCAGGGCAGGAGCTCGTCGATCCGGGACTGCGGGTGACCGGTTGCGATCGCTTTGAGCGTCGCTTTCATCCAGACGTAGGGCTCCACGCTGTTGATTTTGCAGGTGGCGATGAGCGAAGCTATGCGCGCCCATGAACGACCACCTTCGTCGTGACCAGCAAATAAACTATTTTTACGCGTCAGAGTCAGCGGCCTGATTTGATTTTCGACGGGATTGGTGTCCATCTCAACGCAACCATCGTCGAGAAACAAGGTGAGGCCATCCCAATGGTTCAGGAGATAGGCGATCGCCTTGCCCATCTCGCTGCCCGGCGACAGGCGAGCGGCTTGCTCGCGCAGAAACCTCTCGAGTTCAGCGACGAGCGGCCGTGATCGCTCGTTACGGGTCGTTTGCCGAGCCGGGGCGTCGGCGCCACGGATCTCCTTCTCGATCGCATAGAGTGCGGCGATGCGCGCGAGAACGGCTTCGGCGATGGGTGAGCCGGCTTTCGGAGTCGCTGCGATGATCTTGCGCCTTGAGTGGGACCAACATGCGGCCAGCCGCAGCGGCACGCCGCCTTTGCGCTTGGGCCGTGCGAGCCGATGATAGCCCTGGTATCCGTCGACCTGAAGGATGCCGTCGAAGCCCTCGAGGATGCGCTCAGCATGGTCACCACCGCGTCCTGGCGCGTAGTGGTAGACCACGATTGGTGGATCAGCGCCGCCGTGGCCGCGATCGTCGCGCAGGACAGCCCACAGATAGCCGGTCTTCGTTCGGCCCCGGCCCGGATCGAGCACAGGCGCCCTGGTCTCGTCTATGAACAAGCGGCCCGATTGCTTCATCACGACGCTCATGCGCTCGACCAGCGGCGCGAGGTGGAAGGCGACCGTTCCCATCCAGTCTGCCAGAACGGCGCGATCGATGAAGATGCCATGCCGAGCCAGAACCTGCGACTGACGATAGAGTGGCATGTGCTCGCTGAACTTGGCGACCGCCACCTGCGCCAGCAGCGCCTCGGTGGGGATGCCACCCTCCACGAGATGGGCGGGCGCCGGCGCCTGAGCAACACCGGTGCAGCCCTTTGCGCAGGCGTAGCGCGGTCGCACCGTCTCGATCACACGATACTGGGCGGCCATGACATCGAGACGGCGGGAGCGATCCTCGCCGATCTGGACCATCCGGCCGCAGCCGCAGGGACACTCGAGGTTCTCGGGTTCGATCACCTGCTCGATGCGCGGCAGGTGCGCGGGAAAGGCACGGGCAGCGCGCCTGGTCCGGCGGCTGGACGGCGCCGTGCCGGCGCGGCGCGCACGATCGTCCTGGCGTTCCTGGACTTCGGCGATGGCAATCTCGATGTCCTCGAGAACCAGTTGCATCTGATCGGGATTGAACTTCTCCGAGCGTTTACCGAAACGTGCGCGCTCGTACTCCTTCACGAGCAGTTCGAGGCGTTCGACGCTCTCTTTGGACGCAGCCAGTTCACTCTCGACATGAAGGCGCGCCGAGCATTCATCGTCTGCGCGACGACGCTCGGCTTCAATCATCGCTTCCTGCGCGCGGAAGAGCGCGCGCAAATCGGCGGGCAGCGCTGCAAGACGGGCGGGATCAATGGGGGACGGCGGCACATCCGCAAGCTATCATCCCAAAGCCCCGCGCGAAACAGGTTGTCGGGTCTGAGTCAGTTCGCCGCAGCTGGCGTCGCGACAATCCGTTCGCCCACTCGCTTCCAGTTCATTGAGGAATGTCCCTGATAGTGAGTCTGACGAATCATTTCCGGAGGTGGTCGAGGTTCGGGACCCCCACCATCCTTTGTGGGGGCGCTCATATCGAGTGATTAGGAAGATCGGTCAGCGAGGCCGAGGCATTCCCGCTTCGTATGAAGTTGAGTATCGCGCAGGAAGCAGTCTTCTGATTCAAGCAACCGCAATCGAATATTATGAGCAAGAGGCAAATCAGATTAAGCTGAGTATGGAGGCTCTACTCGAGCTTTTATCGACAGCGGATTGTCCCGACGCACATGAGCATGGATCCAGCCGATCTTTGGTCGACGCTGACGCCCGCGCTCCGACGCCAGATCGTCGAAGACGTCGCCGCAATTTTGGCGGAGATCCCTCATGAAGTCCGAGCTGGTCACACCAAGCCACTTGGCGCGCAAAGCCGTAGTCTACATCCGGCAGTCGACGCCCCATCAGGTCGTAAGCAATCAGGAGAGCCTGCGCCTTCAATACGCGCTTCGCCAGCGCGCCCGCGAACTCGGATGGCGTGAGGCGGCCATCGACGTGATTGATGCCGATCTCGGGTTGAGCGGCGCGTCTATAGCACAGCGTAACGGCTTCAAGGAACTCGTTGGCCGTGTTGGCCTGAGTGAAGTGGGACTCATCCTGTCGATCGACGTGACCCGCTTGGCGCGTAATTGTACCGACTGGTATCCGCTCCTGGATATCTGTGGTCTACGTGGCTGCCTGATCGCCGACCGCGATGGTGTCTATGATCCGGGCACTCCCAACGGACGGTTGCTTCTCGGGCTGAAGGGTTCGATCTCCGAGCTTGAGCTACATACGATCCGCAGCCGGCTGACCGCCGGCCTGCTGGCCAAAGCCGAACGCGGCGAACTTGCGGTTATGCTGCCAATCGGGCTGATGCGGGACCCGAGCGGTGTGGTCGTTAAGGATCCCGACATGGCCGTGCAAGGGCGGCTCGGTCTCGTCTTCCAGTTATTCCTGCAGCTGCGCAGCGTTGCCAAGGTCATGCGAGCGTTGAACGAGCGTGACCTGGAACTGCCGCGTCGTGATCGATATGGCGATTTGTGCTGGACGCGCGCGACGCTGGCTGCCGTCGCGGCGATCTTGAAGAACCCCGCATACGCGGGCGCCTTTGTCTATGGACGAACCCGCTTCCGGCCGCCGAAGCGGGAGGGGGCCCTGCCACAAAAGGCTCCGCGGCCGATGGAGGAGTGGCGGATCGTCGTTAAAGATCGATATCCAGCCTATATCGACTGGCCAATTTATGAAAAAATCCGATCCGTCATCAGAGATAACCGAGCCGAATACATGCGCATCAAAACCCGCGGCGCGCCTCGCAATGGCGAGCTCCTGCTCCACGGCATTGCCTGGTGCGCACGATGTGGCCATAAGATGTACGTCCGCTACAAGGGCGGCGGCGAATATGTATGCAATCACCTGCGTACCCAGGAAGGTCAGCCAACCTGCCAACACATCCGCGCCGCCCATATCGATGCAGCCGTTGGCGACGCATTCCTAACCGCACTAGCGCCGGCCGAACTCGATGCCTTGTCGCGCTCCCGCCGGGTGCAGCAGCAGACGAACAATGCGCTACGCTCCAGTGCAGAACGAGAGCTCGAGCGCAAGCGATACACGGCGGCGCTCGCCGAACGGCAGTTCAACCGAGCTGATCCAGATAATCGGTTGGTCGCCTCGGAACTCGAGCGTCGATGGGAAGCGGCGCTAAACGACGTGCGCGCCGCCGAAGAGGCGCTTGCCCGACAGACGCCGCCCAAAGCCATCACACAAGTGGCCATAAGCAAGGAGCTCAACGACAAGGTCATCAGCCTCACCGGCCGCCTCCCGCAGATATGGGGTGACGAGACTATCTCGGATGCGCATCGCAAGGCGTTGTTGCGATGTCTCATCGAAAAGGTCGTTCTCGACCGCGGTGAGCGCGACTTGGCCCTGGCTAGGATCGTCTGGCGGGGAGGCGCCGTGACGGAGCTCGAAGTGAAGATGAGCGTCAACTCCGTCACCAGATTGACGCGAGGCACAGAGATGCGGGAACGCCTTCTGACGCTCGCTCGCGACGGCGTCCCAGACGACAAGATCGCCACAATCCTTACTCGGGAAGGTCACCGCTCTCCCCGTTGCGCCGATAAGGTGCTGCCTATCACCGTTGGGCGGCTCCGTCGTGCCGCCGCCATCAAGGTAACTGCCCAGCGCAGCCGATGGGAGCATGACGACTCATACCTCAGCCCGCCCGAACTGGCCCGAAGGCTCGAGATTCCAGTAAACTGGCTCTATGTTCAGATCCGAACCAAGCGTTTGCTAATTGATCGCCAGCCCAGCGGCGCCTATCTCTTCCCGAATACACCATCCGTTCTTCACGCCATCGGAGACCTTCGAAACCACGTCATCGCGCAACTTGATCTAAGAATCTGTCAGCCTAACAAGGAGGGGCATCAACATTGAACTGCACGCGCGTCAGATGCATGACGCCGTCGCTGATCTGCGGCCACTCGAAACGACCATCGCGGCCAAGGCGCTTGTAGACCAAAACGAGGCCCGTGCCGTCCCATAGCAAAATCTTCAGCCGGTCGGCGCGCTTCGAACGAAAAACCACGATCAGGCCCGAATGCGGATCGAGCCCAAGCGTGTTTTGCACAAGACCGGCCAGCGCGTCGTGCCCGCACCGGAAGTCAACAGGACGCACAGCAAGCACAATCCGCAGTCCCTGCGCCGGAATGATCATGCGCCGCGCTCGATCGCAGTCACGATCTCCGCGATCCGCACCGCCGACACGTCCGCATCCAGGCGGACCGAAACCTTGCCAATCGTAATCTCGACGGGCCCCTCGCTCTTGCCTGACGCCACTGGATCGCTCAGCTCGATCGACACGAAATCCGCCGCGTCGTCCGTGACCAATGCGAGCCGGCCAGCACGCGCCAATCTGCGCCACGTCGTCAACTGCTGGGCCTTCACACCATAACGCCGTGCGACATCACATACCCGGGCGTCGGGCTTCATGCTCTCGAAAACAGCGCGCCCCTTGATCTCCGCAGACCATAACCGGCCTCCAGAACGCGTCCGGCGCGTAAGCTTCCCCACAAAGCCAGCAGCTTCGGCTTCCTCCCCCGATTGTTCCATCGCCTTCAGTCTCCTCTCGGCTCTCTGACAAGCCAAGGATCGCAGAGCGAAAGCCGAAGCGAAACCAGTCAATCAAATGGGAGAAAAGCTCCGCTTACGATCCTCCAGAACCAACTGGCATTGCGCGGCGTGCATTCACTGACGCCATCTGACTGTGAAGAGATCGTGGAGCAGTTGGTCGAACAGCTTAGAGAGCTGGAGCTTAGCTTGGCTGCTCGCGAATTGGCTGGCAAGCAAGAGCCGAAGTAGCGTGATCGAAGGCTAACACCGCCGATGCGGTTGGTCAGTCACGGCGACGCAATGGTATTGCTCGCCACCATGAAATACACTTCAGCTCGCCCTTTAGCCAATCCGGAAAACGCCGCTCCCAAGCTGGTTGAGATCGCCAGCGGCATCCAATCCGTTCAGGACGGGCGCGTCTTGGTGCAACCACATCACACCACTTTGCGAACTCGCCACCGCGCAGGCCTCTGCCCGGTCGAATACAAGACAACCAACAATCAAACAAAGCGCGCAAAGCCCTGTGGTCTACCGCGACAACCGGACGATTTCAGAGCCGGTCTGTGCTTCGCGTTCGGGCCAGAAGAGACTTATGCATTGAGCAGATTGCGAGTTGAATGACAGCGCCCCATTCATCGCACTTTCGTGCCGTGGAGGAGCTGTTCGCAGGACCAACCTCACATTGGCCTATGACTTGTTCGATCGCCTCGTTTCGAAAACGGCGTCAGCGTGGGAAAGCAGGAAATACTTCGAAACGAAATGTCAGGCAGCACGCTGCCATTCTCCCCGTCACCGGTGACATAGGGCCGGTTTAGAAGGAAGCCTCCGTTGCCGAGAGCTGCCTCGGGTGTTGGGGTATTTTTAGTCGGCGAGCTACTTCCCTCCTGACTCTTGTTTCAGGCTCATGTACGTGATGAACCGTATGAGGTCAGCGTCAGCCGCGGCGTAGACTGTGCAAGGTAATTTCCGGCGGGCAATTGATGCGCACGGGAACGACGCTCGAGCCCGCACCAACGGAAGTATAGCCGGTCATATCTCTGTACTGCCAAGGCCCAGCCCCCATCCGTCTTGGTAGCACCGCCTCGAGCTTGATGGGAATGGATCCGGGGAGACAAATCTGACCGCCGTGGGTGTGTCCGCTCAGCATCAGATCAAAGTTGGCATGCGCAGCCTGACGATAGACCTCCGGTGTGTGAGACAACAAGATCGAGAACTCACCGCGGGGTATCGAGAGAGCGGCCTTTTCGATGTTGTCCACTCTGAAGAAATGTGCATCGTCGATTCCCGCCAGATAGATCCGTTGGTCCTTGCGAACGATTGTTTCGCATTCGTTGAGCAGCACGCGAATGCCCATAGCTTCAAGCCCTGGGACCATTTGAATCGTATCGTGGTTGCCGAGCACCGCATAGATTGGCTGTTTCAGATGAGTTGCCACTCGCGCGACGCCATCCAGCGCGGGCTGGAACGGCCCAACAGTCCGCCCCCGATAATCGCCAGTAAGGACACACACATCGTACTGCATGCTGCCAACCAGCTCGATGAGCCTGCTCATGGCAACTTCATTCATATCCACGTGAAGGTCGCTAATGTGCAGAATGGTGAAGCCCTCAAAGAGGGGCGGTAATGTCTTAAACCTCATTTCGTTTCGTTTGACGAGAATGCGTCCTGCGTTCTGTCGTGCACGCCAGTAGAGCCCTGTTGCCTTCAGAACATTTCGAATGATCCACTCGGCCCAAGATGAGTTTTCAAGGTGAAAAAATGTGAGGCCCTGGCCAAATACCTGAGCTTCGTGATCTCGTTCAATCCCCAATCGCTGCCGGGCGTGGAGCGGCCCGAGACGGATCTCGAGTTTGTGCAGAATGTCTTCGTCCACCAGCTAGTCCTTTCGAACGGCCTCCGGGCAGATATGGCGAATTCTCATGAGGCCAAGGTCAACCCGACAGTGGCTAATTCCCACGCTTCCATTGAATGTCGCGCTGGGTCATTTGGCTCGTGCACTGCAGCAAACTGCATCGCTATTCGATCACGTCGGCGCAGCCGAGCAGCGACGGCTTCAAGGATGAGCAACTATAAGCTAAGCTGAAGAAATGCAACTTCTGCATATTCTGCAATTATTAGTTTTAATGACGTTAGCGAACGGCGCACCGATCGTTGCAAAGAAGATTTTTGGCCCACGTTTTTCCTTTCCGCTGGATACCGGCACCGTATTTTTTGATGGGAGGCCGTTGTTTGGGCCATCGAAAACCATCCGCGGTATTTTGATTTCAGTCCTCATCACGACAGCAAGCGCCCCGCTTATCGGTCTGGATCTGACGATCGGTGCAATCGTAGCGGGCGCGACTATGGCGGGCGATTTGTTCTCCAGTTTCGTGAAGCGCCGCCTAAACTACCCGCCGAGCAGCCAGGCGCTCGGGCTCGAGAGCTGGCCCCGGTTGTTTGGACAGCGCCCCGCTGGATTTAAGTGGATTCCTGCCGGGTTATGCTGAACGCGGGGCTTTACGGTTTTGTCGTTGCGTCGGGAGGGCGTAGCCCGACCAGAGCGACGACAAAACCGTCGGCGACGGTCATGCGGCCATCACCATAGCTTGCGTGCCGAAGTAAGCCTCGTCGGGCGTGCGCCCGTCAAGGCTCGAGTGAGGGCGTCCCTGATTGTAGAAGGCCAGATACTTGGCAATTGACGCTCGCGCCTCGGACACGCTGTCGTAGGCGCGGAGATAAACTTCTTCGTATTTGACCGTGCGCCAGAGCCGCTCGACAAACACGTTGTCGCGCCAGGCGCCCTTGCCGTCCATGCTGATGGCGATCTTCGCGTCCAGCAGCACATCGGTGAACTCGAGGCTGGTGAACTGGCTGCCCTGATCCGTGTTGAAAATCTCGGGCCTGCCGTGCTTCGCCAACGCCTCCTGGACCGCTTCGACGCAGAAGGCCGCCTCCATTGTGATCGAGACGCGATGGGCCAGGACCCGTCGGCTGAACACATCGACGACCGCCGCGAGATAGACGAAGCCACGCCGCATCGGAATGTAGGTGATGTCCATTGCCCACGCATGGTCGGGCCGCTCGATCTTCAATCCGCGCAACAGGTACGGGTAGATCTTGTGACCCGGAGCCGGCTTGCTCGTGTTCGGGCGACGATAGACCGCCTCGATCCGCATGCGCTTCATCAGCGTCGCGATGTGGCGGCGACCGGCGTATACGCCCTCCCGCCGCAGCAACGATCGCAGCATACGCGCTCCCGCGAAGGGATAATCGAGATGCAGCTCATCGAGCCGACGCATCAAGGCAAGGTCCTCGGCCGAAACTGGCCGAGGTTCATAGTAGACCGTGCTGCGAGCCAGCTTCAGGACCTTCGCCTGGCGCACGATAGAAAGATCATGATCGCGGTCGATCATCGCTTTGCGCTCAGCAGGCCCGCCTTGGTGAGCGCGCCGGACAAAAAATCGTTTTCCAACGCCAGCTCGCCGATCTTGGCATGTAACGCCTTCAAATCGACCGGCGTCTCGGCCGATGTCTTGTCATGCCCAAACACGCCGGCGGCGCCTTCCAGGAGCTGGTTTTTCCAGATCGTGATCTGGTTCGGATGAACATCAAACAGCTGCGCCAGCTCCGCCAGTGTCTTGTCGCCTTTGACCGCAGCCAAAGCAACCTTCGCCTTGAATGCCGGAGAATGCGTCCGGCGGCTCTTCTTCGTCATCTTCGCTCCTGATTCGCAGCAAGAATCCTCGCCGCTGTCAGGCAGAAAATCCACTCAAGCTACTGTCCGAATTTGCGGGGCCAGCTCTCTCGATCAGGTTCCCGAATCCCTATTTCCGATGCTGGCATGCCGCGACGCGCTTTCATTGACGATCGCAGACATAGCGCTTGGCATCGGGATCTTTTTTATCGGCGCGCTACTTCTGTCTCGTTTTCTATTCCGAGCCCACCTGCGCGACGAACCATATTAGCCCCCGTTAGCCCGAACGAAGGCAGTGCAAGGTGATTTCTGGTGGACAGTTGAGACGAACAGGAACGACGCTCGATCCAGCCACCACAGAGGTGTAACCAGCCATGTCGTGATACCGCCAAGCTCCTGCCCCCATCCGTCGAGGCAATACTGCATCAAGTATGATCGGAATAGATCCTGGCAGACAGATCTGCCCACCGTGCGTATGCCCGCTCAGCAACAACTTAAAATCGGCATGAGCCGCCTGACGATAGATCTCCGGTGTATGTGACAATAAAATGGAGAACTCGCCATACGGGATTTGCAATGCAGCCTTTTCGATATCGTCGGCCTTGAAGCAGTGGGCGTCATCGATCCCGGCTAGATAGATTTGCTGATCGCCGCGCACAATCGCCTCACTCTCGTTGAGCAGCATACGTATTCCCATGGCCTCCAGCCCCGGAACCATTTGGATGGTATCATGGTCGCCCAGAACTCCATAAACGGGCTCCTTTAGATGAGCTCGCAGTCGTGCGACGCCGTTCAAGGTTGCCTCGAACGGTCCAAAGTTCTTCCCCCGATAGTCGCCGGTTAGAACACATAGATCGTAGCGCATGTCGCCGACGAGTTCGATCAGGCGCTGCATGGCAGCTTCATTCATGTCCACATGCATGTCGCTAAGGTGGAGTATGGTGAAGCCGTCGAAAAGCGGTGGCAACTCCTTGAATATAACATCATTGCGTTTGACGAGAATGCTTCCTGTATTTCGGTGTCCCCGCCAGTAGAGACCGGTCAGCTTAAGTGCAGTTCGAATGACCGAATGGACTGGATACCAGCTCCTTATGTGAAAGGAGAGGAGGCCTCGGCCGAAGATTTGTGCCTCGTGGTCCGTCTCGATACCCAATCGCTGTCTGGCATGGAGCGGTCCGAGACGCTCCTCCAATTTGCGCAAGATCACTTCGTCCATGGAACAACTTCCTCCGAAATCGGCTCGACCTTCCATAGACTTGCGGTACCGGCGCACGGTTTCACGCTGCCTTGAGCAGGCCTCGGTTAATATAGTCACCGAGATGGCAAAGCCTGGCTCTCCTTTCCGCGCAATAGACATCGTGAATTCATAAGCCATCAGCTCCGGTCCGCTTTGGTTTACCAGATCCCTTAAGCCTTCTCGTCCGCGAGCATGCAATGGTGGCTGCAGATCGGGGACAAATCCCGACAGGGAAGCGCCAGGGTCAGGCCGCATGGCGGCCTGGCCCGCCATCTCTGAAATGCAATGCCTACAAAACAACGCCACAAACGTCAAAACGCAAGAAATCAAAAGCGCGCTCGTTGCCATCCTCCTCGGCACCGACGCTATCGGTGCCACGCGAAACCTGATTAATATGGTCGCAGTATCCGTCGTCTCGGGCACAGTTCTGCTCGGGCTTCTTGCTGCCAAGCATTTTTGACGAGCAGCAATCGCGTATGCTTTGTTATGGCAGAACTCTGCCTTTGGGCGACTAGTCGCGTTCTCATCTTGACCGGACTGCTTGGGCTGCCACTATCGAGGTGGGGTTAACCCCTTCATTTTTACAGAAAATAATTGCGACTACGCCCGTCGGGAGATGGACGATGACCGAAGAAAGAATTGCTCGTCTACGGCCCCATAAGAACAACATCGATCGGTATCGGCGCTTGCTCAAGACCAAGTTGAGTGAGGTTGAACGGCAATACCTCGAAAAGAGGCTTTCCGAAGAACAAGCTGCAATGAGAATACATTTGAGCGCGGCTGAGCCGCCACCGATTATGGTCGCCCCGAAATGACCACCTCCGCTCGAATACGATCTTACGTTAGCCACACCACGATCTGCGCCGCGGGCAAGTCGTCCCGCTGCATACATACGGCTCGGCACGCCCCTCTTTAATCACGATCTGAGCCGCGTCGCGCCCGGCGACCGTTAGCACTCCGCAAAGGCGCCCGTAATTGCAGAGCTTTGTACCCTCCAGAGCCGGTTTGCATGCGCAAGCGACGCGGCTTAAGCGCGCATCGCTCGTTGCGATGAGAGCTTTCAGCCAATGAGTAGCGGCATCCGCTCTTTTCCGCTCGTCGTCGCAACGAACCAGATCGCCCGTTTCTGGAGTGTTAAAGCCGACAAGACGGTAGGTCCTACCTTCAATCCTTACGGTCTCGCCGTCGATCACCTCGATTGCTTGAGATACTCCGTCATAGCGCGGTGTCGCGCGAGGCGTATCTGGCCAGGCCAAGAACTTTGCGACGGCAACAAACGCGAAAACGCTCGCGGCTGACGCGCCTAAGATTGTGAGCCAGCCTAGGAATGTGCGGCGGCTTCGAAAGGGAATCACGGTCATTGTTTGCCATGCTGATCGGGGCCTCTGCAAGAAATTCTGGCCGTCTCTTCTCTGATAGCTAGATAAGAAACCGCCCCTGCTTTGAGTACCTCTTAATGGTACGCGCACGGTCTACCGTTTGTGCGCCACGAGCGGCATGATGGCGGCACAGTACGCCTTGAGGTAACGACCATGGCCAACGACCGCCTCGTGGAGCCGCCGCCGATCCCCCGCATCCGCAAAATCGGCATCGTCGGGACTGCACTCCTCTTGCTCGTGCCAATGGGCGCCTCCAGCGATCTTGGCGCGGGAGCGCGCATTTCTGAAGGGTTCGGACCGTTCGAGAAATCAGCGAATGAGCGCGTCGCGCATGCCTTCGATGAGTTTAAGGATCTCACATCTATCCCTGACGAGCTGAAGACTGCACTGGCGTCGCTGAGCGAGAGCTTTCAGAGCCCGAAGAAACCGCAGGTTCAGGCTGAAGGCAATGAATGACCTGATCTGAAGGCTGCTACCGTTCGCACATCAGATGCCTTGGAAGAAGTGGCCCATTGGACGACTCGGGACAGCTGAAACGTCCGCTACGCGCGCGTACTGCGATTGCCGCATCTAACTCAGAAGCAGACATCGGATTTCACCTTTCGCGAGTCTGAGAAGGGCCCAATAGGCGACCTCGGATTAACTTCCGAACATGCCCGCGGCAGCGATCTTGAATACTGTACCGTCGTTGGACACCGCTCCTTGCGCCACCTTCGGTCGTGCCAAACACGTTTCCGGAAGCGTCGCGTATCAATGTTCCTGTCGGCCTTCCGCCATCGGCGGATCCCGTAAAACAATGCAGCACGACCTCACGCCAGCCTGTCGGTGTAGGGACCAATTTGAAGACCGTGCCAAAACCGTTCATATCGGGCTTGTCGCCCCCGGATTTGGTCGTGCCGTAAAGTGCGCCGGATTCCCCGACAACGAGCCGACTGTTCGGGACCTGGCCATCGCCAACTTCGCGCTTGAAATGATAGAGCACCTGTTCGGACCACTCGCCGCTGACAGATGGCGTCAGCGAAAACCCGACACCCCCGCCAAATTTGCCGCCGCCGCCTGTCGTGCCATACAGCGTTCCGCCAGTGCCAAAGGTCAGTCCCGCCATTGGTAGGCATCCACCAAAGCAATTTGAACCATCCAACTGCCGAAATGTTTGGATCACCGATTCCTCCCATCCGTGATCAGTTGGAGTGAGTTTGAAGACGGTGCCAAGCCCATCCTTCCCGCCGCCGCTCGTCGTGCCGTAAAGTACGCCTGTACGGTCCATCGCAAGACCACCGTTCGGATAGGCCCCGTCGTTGTCACCGGCAGAACGATGGAGGACCGTCATCGTCCATCCCTCCTGGCCGGGACTCAGCTTGAAGACGATGCCGGCATCCGCTCCGCCCTGGCCTGTTGTCGTGCCATAGAGCGATCCAGAAGTATCGGGGATGAGTTCAGGACGCGCAGTCCCAGAGCATCACGCCATACAAGTGGGGGTTCACCCAAACGAAGAGCGCTAGAGTCCCAAGTGTCAGACCTTCCAAGTAGGCAGTTATGTGCTGGTGTGGACGGCCTCTCATCCCCACGGTTCTATGGCGCTGTCAGCGTCACAACTAGATGAGAGGAAAGTCTGATGAATCTTCCTGTTCGCATCGGTATGGACACTTCCAAGTCGGTTTTCCAGCTTCATGGTGTTGATGAGAATGAGGTGGTGGTGGTCCGCCGCCAGTTCCGGCGAGCCGAGATGATCCGCTACTTCGAGCGGCTTCCACCGGTTCTCGTCGCCATCGAGTCCTGCGGCAGCTCGCATCATTGGGCGCGCCTGCTGCAGTCGTTCGGTCACGAGGTGAAGCTGATCCCCCCTCAGTACGTGAAGGCTTACGTGAAGCGCGGCAAGAACGACGCGGCCGATGCCGAAGCGCTGTGCGAGGCGGTCACCCGGCCGAGTATGCGGTTTGTACCGATCAAATCGAGGGAACGGCAGGCGGCCTGCATGTTAATGACTGTGCGGGAACGCCTGGTCAGCGTGAAGTCGCAGCTTTCCAATGCTTTCAGGAGCTATGCGGCTGAATTTGGCATCGTCGGCCCCGCCGGTCGGCAGAATGTCGCGCAACTTATCAAACGGGTACTCGAGGATGACAGCTTGCCGGAAATGGCAAAGGATCTCTTCCGACTCCAAGCAGAGGAATATGCCGCGGTCGAAGCCCGCCTGGCAAAGATCGAAGCCAAGCTGATGAGGTGGCACCGCGACGATGATGTCAGCAGGCGGATCGCGACGATTCCCGGCGTCGGTCCGATTGGGTCGTCCATGCTAAGCATGAAAGCGCCGCCGCCCGAGACCTTCAGATCGGGTCGCGACTTTGCGGCGTGGCTCGGGCTGACACCTAAGGATCATTCAACTGGCGGCCGGCAAAGGCTTGGCGGCATTACAAAGGCTGGAGATTCTATACTGCGATCGACGTTGATCGTCGGTGCGACCGCACTGCTGAGGCATATTCGAAAGGGCCGTCATAAGCCCACACCATGGCTCGCTTCGCTGCTCGAGCGAAAGCCGCCAAAGTTGGTCGCGGTGGCCTTGGCCAACAAGTTTGCCCGCATCGCTTGGCGCTTGATGATATCGGGCGGCGTGTACAAGCAGCCGGTAGCCGTCATGCCGACTTGATCTGAAATCGGCCCGCGAGCAGGTTGCTCGGCGGATTGCCCACGAACTTGCAGGACGCAGTAGATGGAAGGACCGATCGGTCGATACGCGCGAGCTTCCGAAGATTACACTGGCAACAAGAATGTCGCCCATGTGCTTGGAGCGCGCGTAGCGAACACCATCTCGGCCAGCGGGCTTTGTCCGCGCAAACAGGCCGGACATCTGATAGCAAGCGATCTGGCCAAAAGTCTGCTACAATCCTGACAAGTGGGGGGCCGTCCACATCTGCAATCTCTATTCGATCGCCACCAACCAGGCCGCGATCGCCGACCTCTTCCGAATCGTCCGCCGTTATGAAGGCAACCTGCCGCCGATGCCGGGCGTGTTTCCGGATTACCCTGCGCCAGTCATCCGGGACGTAGGCAACGGCGAACGCGAACTGGTGATGATGCGATGGGGCATGCCGCCGCCGCCGCGCACTGGTGGCCCGCCTGTGACCAACATTCGCAACACCTCGTCACCGCATTAGCGCTTGACTCAAGCCGGAGCGCCGCTGCCTCGTGCCGGTTAATAGCTTTGCCGAATATGCGCCGGAGCCCAATCAGGAGACGAAGAAGAAAGATGTCGTGTGGCTTGCACTCGCCGAGGCACGACCGCTGTTCGCGTTCGCCGGCATCTGGACGACCTTCAACGGTGACCGCGGCACGAAGTCAAAGCCGATTCCCGGACCGCATCAGGTCTATGGCTTCCTCACCACGACGCCGAACGCGATCGTCGAGCCGATTCATCCGAAGGCGATGCCGGTGATACTAACTACAAACGAGGAGCGCGACGTTTGGCGGGCGCGGTGGGATGAAGCCAAGGCGCTGCAACGGCCCCTCCCCGACGAGCGGTTAACGATCGTGGCTCGCGGAGCCGATAAGGAAGATGTGGCGGCTATTGGTGTGGGATAGCTGGCCCAAGTGCAGATCGCCGGCCCCGCCTCGATGGCAGCGAGCGCGGCAGTATTGGAGCAACGGGTGATATGCGGGAACATTGGCCGCGGACGTCCCTACTCCTCCGCCAGCTTCCGCTCGATATAAGCGTCCACCGTTTCGGCAAACGAGCGCTGCACGCCGACCGCGAGGTCGTGCTGGTCGAGCGCATCGCGCTGGAGCACACGCAGGCCGCGCCCGCGGGCGCTGACCGGCGCCGTGTTCAGATATTGATCGATGGCGCCCTTGGCGATCGGGATGGCCTTCGGATCTCCCCTTGCGATCAGGAGCCGCAAGAGGCTCTGGCATTCGGCCAAGCCGGGCATGGGATCAGCGCCTTCAGCCTTGCTGTGATTTCGGCTTCGGCCGCTTGACCGGCTGGGTGTGGGTGCCGAACAGCGCCAACAGGAACGCGACTTCTTCCTTCGAACCGATCTGGATCATGATTGTCTCCTTTGGTTGGTCGAGGCCGACGGAAAAGGAGTTCAGGACAATCGGGTTTCAGGATTGTTTCAGGCGTGTTTCGTCGGGGCCGCCACGTTGCAGATGGCCGCCTGGAGACAAAGCGGAACATCCGCACCGTCGGCCACCACGTCCGCCAAGGACCACGGGCGGAAGTAGTCGGCGACCCGGCAGCCGTGTATGCTGGTTGTTTTCGCTTTGGAGAATTGCCATGACCGCCAATACTCCTGAACAGCTGCCGCCGCACATCCAATTGATCCAAATGGGAGCGGCGGCTACTTCAAGAACCGTTTGCGTCGCTGCAAAGTTGGGACTAGCCGATCAGCTCGCATCTGGGCCGAAGAGCGCTTCGGAACTAGCTGGTCCGATGCAGGTGCATGCACCGTCACTGCATCGATTGATGCGCACTCTAGCGAGCCTGGGCATCCTGACAGAGCAATCGGCGCAGCGTTTTGCGTTGACTACCTTGGGCGAGGCTCTGAAGACCGGTGCGCCGGGCTCTGCAAGATCGTCCCTGCTTGTTTTCGGGAGTGCCTGGCAGCGCGGTGCTTGGGATTATATGGAATACTCTGTTCAAACGGGCAAACCAGGCTTTGACAAAGCGCACGGTATGCCATTTTTCGAATATCTCGCACATCATCCAGAGCAGGCATCGCTATTTAGCGAGACAATGATCGGCCTCCATAATCAGGAACCTCCTGCCGTCGCTGCTGCATATGGATTTTCGGCTTTCAAGACCATCGTTGACGTTGGCGGTGCGACCGGCAACATGCTGGCCACTGTGCTTTCCCGTCATGATGGACCGCGCGGCATCCTGTTCGATCGTCCGCATGTCGTGACTGACGCGCCGGCATTGCTAACTGCCCGGGGTGTAAGCGACCGGGTGACGATAGTGCCTGGTGATTTTTTCCAGAGCGTCCCTGCCGGGGCGGACGCCTACATTCTTTCGCACATCATTCATGACTGGGACGAGGACCAGTGTCTCACGATCCTTGGCCACGTCCGCAAGGCAATGCCCCCCGACGCACGGCTGCTTGTCGTCGAAATGGTTCTTCCATCCGGCGATGCAGCTCATCAGGGAAAGATGCTCGATATGGCAATGCTGGTGCTGCTGGGAGGGCAGGAAAGAACGGAGTCCGAGTATGCATCACTTCTTGGCAAAGCCGGTCTTCGCCTGACGAGGGTCGTGCCCACCAATTCAGCGGCAAGCATCCTCGAAGCAGTGGTGGCTTGAGCGAGAGACGTTTGACGGATGTCCGCTGTGGGTCTTGGTCGTGTAAAAACACCGTTCCCTGGGGAAGTCGGTGAGAAGCTAGGACCGGCTTGGTCTCAGGCTACGATCGCAGCCATCAGCTGCTTGCTCCCGACGATGTTCAAGACTCGCGTCAGATTATAGGCCAGGACCGAGAGTGCCATCTCGGCGGCTACTTTTGGGAGGGTTTTGGTGAGGAAGTGTGTCGCTCCCATGCGAGCCTTCATCGTGCCGAACGGATGCTCGACTGTCTCGCGACGCTGTCGCATGGCCTGTGGGTTTGCATCGAGTCGCTGCTGCACCGCCTCGAGCAGATGCTCATGCTCCCATCGCGTAATCCGCCGCTCTGGCCCGGTCGTACATTGCGATTTGAGCGAACAATTTTGACAGACTGTGGTCCAGTAACGCCGCAGCATCTTGCCGTCTTCTTCGTTTGTGTAGCGATACGGCAGTCGCTCCCCAGCTGGACCGCGATAGGCGTCCTCCCCTGGCAAATACGCAAAGTCCTGCTTACCGAAGCGCCCCTCGGATTTGGCGCCAGACGTCTGCGGCTTAGGCAGCGTTACCGTGATGCCGGCCTCGTGGCACGCGAGAATCTCCGGGCTGTTGAAGTAGCCGCGATCGGCTACAGCTTCGAGTGTCTCGGTCTTTAGAACAGCCTTCGCCTGCTTGGCCATATTGGTGAGTTGTGCCCGATCTGAACCGCTGTTCGTCACCTCGTGCGTCACGATCAAATGATGTTCGGTGTCGACGGCGACCTGCACGTTGTAACCGACGACGCCGGAGCCGCGGCCGCTGGTTGCCATCGAGCGGCTGTCGGGATCAGTTAGGGAGATTTGCTGATCCAGCGAAGCAAGCATCCGCTTCTCGTAGACAGCAAGCTTGCCCATTTCCTCCTTCAGCTTCGTCAGCTTCTCGGTCAGCCTCGTCACCTTGGCGGCCAGCGCCTCCGCCGGCTCCTGCCGGTCGGCCACGTCAAGTTGGCTCAGATAGCGCGCAACGCTCTCCTCCAGCCGGGCTCGCCGCCGCTCCACCTTCGCCCGCGTGAAGTTCTTGTTCCCGGTTGTTCGCCGCGTTGAATTTGCTGCCATCGATGGCGACGCTCGATGTCGCGAGGAGACCCATTTCACGGCAGAGTTCGACGAAGCGTGCACATACCTTGCGCCAAGCCATTGTCTTTGCGGAAGTCCGCGATCGTCTTGTGATCGGGAGTGAGCCGGCCCAGCAGCCACATGGCCTCGACATTGCGTCCGGCCTCTCGTTCGAGCCGTCGGCTCGACTGCACCCGGTTCAGATAGCCGTAGATGTAAAGCTTCAGGAGAACCGAGGGATGGTATGATGGCCGAGCGGTCGCCGCCGGCTCCACTCCCTCGAAGCTTAACTCGGCCAAATCGAGCGCATCGACGAATACGTCGATCACGCGAACAGGGTTGCTCTCGTCAATGAAATCATCGAGGCATTCGGGCAATGCGTCCGCTGCCCACGATCCGCCTGCTCAACGAAGCGTCTCATCAGCTTCCCCCGCAGAATCACGAGGGAATCATAGCAAAGCAGCGGCGTTTTCACACAGCCAGGGTCAAAAGCTGGCGTCGCAGTCGCAGCGGCTAAGTCCGCAAGGGTGAGAAGCGGCCATGCGGAGCTCTCTGGAAATGCCCGATGCTGCCATCATGCCAGTGTTTTACCCGACGGAGCGCCAAGGCTGAAAGCTTCATGAAAACACTCAAGGCCGAACAGATTAACGGCAAAGCCTTTGCCGACCTCAGCGACGCCCGCCGCCACATCAACAGCTTCATCGCGGAGGTCTACAACAAGGAGCGCCTCCACTCGGCGCTCGGATATCAGTCGCCTCTTGAGTTCGAAACCGCGTTCGCGCAAAACAACGTGCGGTAACGCGCGTGACAACCCCACTGTCACTGTAATTATCGTGTCTCACTTCAGGGGTGCAGTCCAGCACTGTCACCGTAATCACAGGAGCGGACCATCTGACCTAAATCATGAACAGAAGAAGAGCCCAGCTGTGGTGGGCTAGGCTCTCGTTCAGCGATTGATGGCCGCCTCAACACCATCTTTACGGCGACATCGGGTTCAGGATCACTTGATTTCCCAGGACGTGTTGTGCGGGATGTCCATCGCAAAATAGTCGCCAGAGCCAGCCAACGCAGGCATAGCTATGCACGCAAATGGTTCGCTTCCGGTGATGCCCTTATACTTACCGGTGCCGCCGGTGATGATATGCGTTCCACAATCCATCTTCGGCTGGGCCTTGTCGAGGTCTCGAGTATCGAAGGTCGAGAAAATCTTGTCGCCGTCGCTGTCGGCGAGCACGCAAGCTCCGTCAATGTATTTCTTGTCTCCGGACGCGACGTTCAGCGCCACGCAGCGTGCTGACATCTTGTCCAGCATCTTCTCCCCCTTCATGTTTTGAGTGGTCCCGACCGCCTCCAGCGTAGTGGCCTTGCCGAGTTCGGCGGTGTCAATGCTCATCAAGGGCCGAAAAATAAAGTGCGTCACATAAGGAGTAGTCCCCTTCTTTTCAATCGGCTCTCCCGCGACAGAGGCGGGGGCAAAGGACACGAGCGCTGCAGCAAAGGCCGTTGCTTTGGTGAGTCTCATCGCTGCGGTGAATGTGGGGACTCTGCGCACGCTGATGAAGTTCATGAGTGCCTCCTTAGATCAAGCGGCGGTTCAGGTCTCCGCCGTGAACTGCCGCGAGTTGAAATCGACCTGCGTATGCTTTCTCCTGTCAAATCGAGTTGCACGCCGGCGCCGAGCGTCAACGTGATCATGCTTTCATGATGCTTCGCCTTGGACTGACGAAGTGGGGATGGTGGCTCCAATCATCGGTTTTGACCTCAATACAAGGCTCAGCCGAACGACCTGGAATATGAACATAATAGCATGGAACGCGGCGGACGTCAGCGTCATGCCCAGAAAACGCAGCGCGCACCGTCAGCTATCCTGACCGAATGCGCTATGCAAAATGCAATTTCTCCGGCTGTCCGAACGAAGCACGGTGCACATGGCCGCAGCGACTCTGTGCCGCTCTTCATGCTTTGCGTCGTTCCGCTTGCAACTCAGGAGGTGAGCATTGAGCGACGTCGATTTCCGCAGCCACCAATATCCGTAATATCCGCTAATGGGATGGTCCGGCCGTGCTCCTGCCCCGCCAGCGATAAGCTGGCCAGGGGCGCCAAGACAAGGAGCACGCCATGTCCCAGACACCCAGTACCGCGATCGCCGTGATCGGCATCGATATCGGCAAAAACTCGTTCCACGTCGTGGGCCACGATACGCGCGGCGCCGTCGTGCTGCGGCAAAAGTGGTCGCGTGGCCAGGTCGAGGCGCGGCTCGCCAATATGCCGCCTTGCCTGATCGGCATGGAAGCCTGCGTCGGCGCACATCATTTGAGCCGCAAACTCGCATCGTTAGGTCACGATGCCAGGTTGATGCCGGCCAAATATGTCCGCCCTTATAGCAAAGGACCGAAGAACGACTTCAATGACGCCGAAGCGATTGCCGAAGCCGTGCAGCGCCCGACGATGAAGTTCGTGGCGACCAAGACCGCGGAGCAACTGGATCTGCAGGCGCTGCATCGGGTGCGCGAGCGGCTGGTGTCGCAACGCACCGGCATCATCAACCAGATTCGCGCCTTCATGCTGGAACGCGGGATCGCGGTGCGCCAGGGTATCGGCTTCCTGCGCACAGAACTGCCCACCATCCTTGCGACGCGCACCGATGCCCTGTCGCCACGCATGTTGTGTGTCATCGAGGAGTTGGCAGGCGACTGGCGTCGGCTGGATCAGCGCATCGATAGGCTCTCCGGCGAGATCGAAGCACTGGCCCGTCAAGATCAGGCATGTTCGCGCCTGATGACGGTGCCTGGCATCGGGCCGATCATTTCGAGCGCCATGGTGGCCGCGATCGGCACTGGAGACGTCTTCTCCAAAGGCCGTGACTTCGGCGCCTGGCTCGGGCTGGTGCCCAAGCAGATCTCGACGGGAGACCGCACGATCCTCGGCAAAATCTCAAGGCGCGGCAATCGCTACCTCCGCGTTCTGTTCGTCCAGGCGGCATGGGTGGTGCTGGTCAGGATCAAGAACTGGGAACGTTACGGACTCAGATCCTGGATCGAAGCCGCCAAGAAGCGATTGCACCACAACGTGCTGGCGATCGCACTCGCCAACAAGCTTGCCCGCATCGCCTGGGCGGTGCTGGCTAAAGGACGCGCCTTCGAGCTGACAAGGACCAACGATGCAGGCGTCCGACCCGCTTGATCGTCGCGCCGTGCTCGGCGCGGTCAAGGCGCGGCCTGGCAACGCCGGAGCCAGCCGCAAGCAAAGCGCAACGGCCGGCCTTGACCGCCCGTGCGCGCGACGCGACGCACGTCCTGCGGGCCGGGACGAAGGAACGGCCCCTGGCTCGAACACAGGAACTGCGAGGTAGGAGGAGCAAGCGATGACGTAACCCCATCAACAGGTTCCAGCCGAGGTCTGCGAGAGGATGAGACGAGATGGAGGTTCGGTCTTCCCGGCGCATGCGAACACTGGTGACCCAAATGGCCCAATCGAGGCCTGTCCGCTAATGAGAACGCACGCGCGCTGATATCCATGATGGCCCGGAGAAAATGCTCCAATCAAAGGCCGGATACATTGATGCAAGACCACACCACCTGATCGACGAACCTCTTGCTACGCACGGCCGGACCATACATGTGGGTCAAAAGCTGGCGTCGCAGTCGCAGCGGCCAAGTCCGCAAGTGTGAGAAGCGGCCACGCGGGGCTCTCGAGAGCGGTCGATGGACGTGTGCTAGATGGTGAGAACCTTGGTCATGCACCAGAACGGAACATCGGTTTGCCCGTGCTCACCGGCAACCTGCTCCATTATGTCCGCTTTGTAATGCCAGCCCATGCGCTCGTAGAAGCGGCGCGCACGTTCATTGCCGACGACACAGTGCAGTTCTGCCTCGGCAACGCCTCCCCTGGCCATCTCAATTTCAGCGGCTGTCAGCAGACTTGACGCAACGCGCGTCCCTCGATGTGGCATCGCCACAAAAAGTTGGCCCAAAAGCTGGCCTCTCCACGCCGAAAACGCCACGACCTCTTCGTTCAACTCCGTTACCAAAGTCGAATGCAGGAGTGCCGTCATCCTTTCCAGGAAAAATTCCATGGACCGACGGATAATTTCTGCGTGGGGCATGAAGGGAGCCTGGGTCTCGTGCCAAACCGCGTGATAGAGAGCGGCCACCCGAGAGATATCTGACGCGTGGGCACGACGGATCATCGCGCTTTCTCCGGTAAGCCGAAGGACGGGTAGAGCGCAGCGAAACCCATCATCCGCTGCATGTGACCGAGCACGCCGCTATCGTCTTCATCGGGTGGGACCGAGCGATGGGTTTCGCAAATGCTCTACCCATCCTACGCGCTGTGGCAATCCTGACATCATGCCAGTGTTTTGCCCGACGGAGCAAACTCTATTTAAATGCAGCAAATCGGATTTGGCGGAATGACAAGGCGGAACATCCGCCCGTCGGCCACCATGTGCGCGAAGGGCCCCAAGAGGCGAGATCCGAAACCGTCAACGATCGCGCTCTCACTGCCTCTGGATGATGTTGGCCGAGCTGGTTGGCTGCGGTGGCGACGCTTCCTGGACCTGCGCAAGGTAGGCCTTGTCGTAATACTCCAGGGCGAGGATATGCATGGCCCTCGCTTTTTCCGGGTCGGATTCTGCTAGAGCCATCCGGGACGCGATTTCGGCTTGCTTCAAATAGTACTCGGCGGTCGGCACGATGGTTTCCCCCAACGACGCCACCTAACGCACAGAATTGCAACTTGTTCCCGGGATGAATTCAAATTTCCGAGGCGGGCTTACCTATTCTGCTCGGGGTCAAGAGCTGGCGTCGCAGTCGCAACGGCTGAAGTCCGCAAGGGCGAGAAGCGGCCATGCGGGGCTCGCTGGAAAATGCCCGATGCTGCCATCATGCCAGTGATTTGCCCGACGGAGCAAACTTTATTCAAATGCAGCAAATCGGATTTGGCGGAATGAAATCTGTTCGCGTCAGGCTGGGACATGCCCTCCCAGGAGGGCGCAACCGGAAAGGTTTTCGGAGAGATCGCCGATGTACTACGTCGCCGCCGCACTGCTGGGGTTATCGGGACTGTTCTATTCCGCGAGCCATCACGAGCTCGGCCAGTTCGGCGCGGACGTGTGCCGCTACGGCGGCACGTTCTGCGACAATCCGGTGGTCGTCTTCACCGGCGCGGCGCTGGCCGCGGTCTGGGGCATGTTCGTCAGCGTCAAGTAGCCGGACGCGGAGTTCACGTCTCGTTGTTCTCATGGCGCTCGCGCACGATGCTGTCGGCGACATGCCCTACCCTGCGAGCTCCTTGCGGACGGCCGCGGCCGAATTGCCGACCTTGTCGACGGCCTTTTGCAGCTCCTCCTTCGACACGCCGAGCGCATGGGTCCAGTATTTGACCTCGAAGGCCTCGTCCATGTTGATCTTGCTGCGGTCCGGCTGCTCGCGCTTCGTCAGATTGTCCATCGGACAATTCCTCGCTTCCTGAAAACGGGAAACGTCGTCATCGGCGCGCTGTTCCTAAATCCGGCCGTTCGCCGGCGGCGTCTGTCAGGCCGGCGGCTTACGCCTCCGGCTTGCCGGGTCGCGCAGCGGCCGCTTCCTTGACGAGGGCCGAGATCGAATTGCCAGACTTGCGAAGGGCGTCGGCGAACTGATCGGGCGACAGCTTGAGGCGCTTGCGCAGGGTCTTCACCTGCACCTTGTCGCTCAAGTCGAGCGCATTGCGAAGATTGGCCGGCTTGAGCCTGTTCATGAGTGTCTCTGCTGGTGAGGGGTGAGGCCGAACCGCGACAAGGCGGGCTTGACGCCGCCGTCGCCGCGATGGTGACTGTCCCGCTCCTTGCGAAGATTCCGTCGCCGCGGAGACAACATGCGCGATGAAGCGACGTTCCTCCGCATCCGGAATTATCGCTCAGGAGGGGATAAACACCTCGCTGGTGTCCATGCGCACGTTGCGGACGGCGCGACAGGCCTCAATGCTCGCCCGATCGCCCGCCGGCATGAAGCTCAGCAACAGCGAGCGCCGCCGCGCGCCGGAGCGGTTGCAGGTCGCCCCATGCGGCAGATCGGCGTCGAACACCAGGATGTCCCCCGCCTCGCCGGCCGTGACGAGCGACAGGGTCTCGTCGGACGCGCCGCGGTCGAGATGACGCGGGACCACGCGCGTTGAGCCATTGTCCGGCCCGTAAGCGTCGAGGAAGACCAGGGCGGCGACGGCCTTCATGCCGGCGCCATCGCGATGCAGGGGCTGGTGGCCGCCGCCCGGAAGCGGCTCGCGGCCCTCGACCTGGGAGAGGAAGAAGGGACCGCCCAGCATCTGCGCCCCCGCCGCCAGCAGCGGCGGCAGGCGGCAGGTCCGCTCACCATCGGATCGAGATCGACAAGGGCGTGGCGCCAGCCGGCGCCCCGGGGGGCCGCCCACTGGTCGCCGGTGCCCACGCCGGAATCGAAAGCCGCGCGCAGCGCATCGCGCCACGCCGCGGGGACTGCGCCGCGCAGCAGGAGATAACCGTCACGGTCGAGAGCCGCAGCCTGCTCAGGCTTCAGGGGATCGACCTTCGTGGGTGCCGGATCACGGTTCATGGCGCTCCCTACAACCTCAACGTGCCGTTCGCAAGGGCTGGCAGCATCGGCTTCAGCAGACGCACGACGCTCATTGTGCAGGAACTTTGCGGCCATGAACGCGCTTAAGATCAGGATTCGCAATTCCGGAAGGTCCGCCCTGAAACACCGCCCCGCCAAGCACGACCGCGCCGACGCACCGACGAAGTCCGAGCCGACGCTGCTGCAACGACTGGGTCCCGGCCTCGTCACCGGGGCGGCGGACGACGATCCATCCGGCATCGCCACCTATTCGCAGGCCGGCGCGCAATTCGGCTACGGGCTGCTCTGGACGGTGTTTCTGACCACGCCGTTCATGATCGCCATTCAACTCGTTAGCGCGCAGATCGGCCGGGTCACCGGAAAAGGGCTTGCCGCCAACGTAATGCGGATCGCGCCGCGCTGGGCGGTGCTGGCGCTCGTCGCCATGCTCGTCGCCGCGAACACGTTCAACATCGCCGCCGACATCGCCGCGATGGCCGAGGCGCTCTCGCTCGTCATCGGCGGTCTCAACCACGAGCACGCGCTGATCTTCGCGGCGGGCTCGACCCTGCTCCAGGTGTTCCTGCCCTATCGCCGCTATTCGCCGGTGCTGAAATTCCTCACCCTGGCGCTGTTCGCCTATGTCGCGACCGCCTTCACCGTGGAGATCCCGTGGAGCACCGCGCTGCTCGCCGCGGTGTGGCCGAAGGCGAATGTCAGCGCCGACTATTTCATGATGGTGGTCGCCGTGCTCGGCACCACCATCAGCCCCTATCTGTTCTTCTGGCAGGCCTCGCAAGAGGTCGAGGAGATGAACCAGGGCAAGCGCGACCAGCCGCTGCGCGAGGAGACGCGGCGCGGCGGCGCCCCTGAAATCGCGCGCATCAAGGCCGACACCACGTTCGGCATGCTGCTGTCGAACGGCATCGCCTTCTTCATCATCCTGACCACGGCCGCCGTGCTGAACGCCAACGGCGTCACCCACATCAATTCGGCGACGGAAGCGGCCGAAGCGCTGCGGCCGCTCGCCGGCGACTTCACCTTCGCTTTGTTCGCGCTCGGCATCATCGGCACGGGCCTGCTCGCGATCCCGGTGCTGGCGGGGTCGGCGGCTTACGGTGTCGCGGAAATCTTCGGCTGGCGTGCCACGCTCGAGGCAAAGCCCGACGAGGCCGCCGGCTTCTACACCATCATCGCGGCCGCGACCGCGATCGGCTTCGGCCTCGGCTTCACCGGGATCGACTCGATCCACATGCTGGTCTGGAGCGCCGTGCTCAACGGCATCGTCGCCGTTCCGATCATGGCGATGATGATGCTGATCGTCTCGAGCCGCGCGATCATGGGCCGTTTCAGGGCCCGGACGTGGCTGGTCGCGCTGGGCTGGCTCGGCACCGCGCTGATGGCGCTGGCAGTCCTCGCTCTGCTCGGCTCGTCGGTGGTCGGCTGACTAACCTTGCGACAGTGCCGCCGAAACCTGCGATGCGATGATGAAGGCCGCAAACACGGCCGGCACGCTGATGAGCCGCAAGAACTGGTCTATCGAAAGCATCGCTGTCCCCCCCAGACAACTGCAAAGACGAAAGCGCCTTCGCTCGCCGCGCTACTTCACCCCTTGCGCAACGTGCTGATCGGCCGTCAGAAACTGATCGGAAATAGCGGCCCCGCTGATTGTGAGCAGCGCCAGAAGCGAGATCATGCCCAGAAATTTCATGGGTGGAGGGTCAGTCCCGATTGTGGCCAAAAACGTCAGCGCCCGGCGCATTTTCGCGACGATCCCCGGAAAGATCATGGCCGTCCCGCCGGATCCCACGGCATTTCCCCGCCAAAGAGGGGCGAGAGGCAGCCTCGGCCGCAGCGCTGCGGGCTTCACGCCGGTCCATGGTTGGCCTAACAGTTGCCGTCAGGACCGGGCCTTGCGACCTGCCACAAGAAAAACAAAGTCCCGCTGGGCGACAGGGAGCGACATGACCAAACCGTCAAAAGCAACAAGCCTTGAAATCCTTGCCTGCGATGCCGGCTGGAGAAACTACCACTTCGTCAAGCTGACGACCGACGACGGCATCGTCGGCTGGAGCGAGTTCGATGAAGGCTTTGGCTCACCGGGCGTCGGCGCGGCGATCCAGCGCCTGTCCACCCGCATCATCGGGCAGAATATCTTCCAGCATGAGCGCATCTACGCCGAGCTGTTCGCCGCCACGCGCCCCGCCGCTGGCGGCGTGGTGGCGCAAGCGCTCGGGGCGATCGAGAACGCCCTGCTCGATGCCAAGGCGAAGTGCCTCGGTGTACCCTGCTATGAGCTGCTCGGCGGCAAGATCCGCGACCGTGTCCGGGTCTACTGGTCGCATTGCGCGACGTGGCGGATCAATCATCCGTCCTGGTACAAGCCGCCGATCGAAAGCCTCGACGGCGTCAAGGCGATGGGCCGCGAGGTGCGCGAGACGAAGTTCACCGCGCTCAAGACCAACATCTTCTCCTACGACGACGGCAAGCCGACCGGCTGGCGGCCCGGCTTCGGCTCACCTTTCGAGCCCGAGATCAACGTGGACCGCAAGATCCTGCGCGACCTGCGCATGCATCTGGAAGCGATCCGCGACGGCGCGGGCCCCGACGTCGACATCCTGCTCGACTGCAATTTTAACGCCAAGACCGAGGGTTACCTGAAGATCCTGCGCACCATCGCGGACCTCGACATGTTCTGGATCGAGATCGACAGTTTCAATCCGGAAGCGCTCGGCTACATCCGCAGGCAGAGCCCGCATCCGATCTCGTCCTGCGAGACGCTGCTGGGCCTGCGCGAATTCCTGCCCTATTTCCATGAGCAGGCGATGGACGTCGCGATCATCGACACGCCCTGGAACGGCGTCTGGCAATCGATGAAGATCGCATCAGCCGCGGAAGCGTTCGAGGTCAACGTCGCGCCGCATAATTTCTATGGCCATCTCTGCTCGATGATGAACGCGCATTTCTGCGCGGCCGTTCCGAACCTGCGGATCATGGAGATCGACATCGATCGCCTGTCCTGGGACCGCGAGCTGTTCACGCATGAGCCGGAAATCGAGGACGGCCATCTGATCATTCCGGACCGGCCCGGCTGGGGCACCGAGCCGAACGAAGAAGCGCTGCGCGCGCATCCGCCGAAGATGAGCGGCGGGCTCCTCAACTACGGTCGCAAGAGCTGACGGGGACTACGGCGTCACCGGATTGACGGTCGGGGACGTCTTCGGCCCCGGCCGCTCCGGCTCGACCGGCGATTTCGGTTCGGTGGGAAGCACCTTGGCGCCGGCGGCGTGTGCAGCCTCGCCCGTGGTTGCATACATCGCGACATGGGCCGGCTGCGTCTTGGCCCGGCTCCACGGCCCATGATCCACGACCAGCATCGCAGCAATCGTCAAGGCGGCCACGATCAACGCGATCACGCCGGGATGGCGAAGCGCCTTGGACATGGAGTTAGCGAAGCGATCAGCTGCCATCGAAGGATCCGTGCTTTTTCCCCTCGCAGGTTAATTCAATGACGTCCCGCGAGTTCCGCCTTCGCCGAAGCAAGTTCCAAGCCAACGCAGGGAACCTCGTCCCCCGCGCGCGTTCACTTTTTGACGTCGGGCCGCGCATCGCCGACAAACCTGTCGCGGTTCGGCATCTTCACGGCCGCAAGCGATTTCGCATCGAGCGTCGCGTCCGCTCCCACCAGCCCGTTCAGGTTCAGGACATAGGCCGATACCGCATAGACATCCTCATCGCTCAGCGATTGCGGCGCGTTTTGCGGCATGGCGCGACGGATATAATCGAACAGCGTCGGCGTATAAGGCCAATAGCTGCCGACGGTGCGAATGGGCCTAGCTGTTCCGATCGTACCTTGCCCGCCGGCGAGCCGATCACCCAAGCCGCCCTCGCCTTTTTCGCCGTGACACGAGGCGCATTGTTGAGCGAACACTTCACGGCCACGGCTGACTGAACCACTCCCGTTCGGCAGATTGCTGCCGTCGCGCCCGATATCGATATTCCAACCCGCGATCTCGGCGGACGTCGCCGGCCGACCGATGCCATAAGGGCTTTGCGCCTGCGCAACGCTCCCAAAGGTGCACAGCATGATTGCTAATGCGATGCCGCAAATCTCACGCCAGCGCATTGGTCACCTCGCCGTCCGCCGCGATGAGCCAGGGCCAGATCGCATTGTTGTGGTAGAAATAATTCTCGCCGCGCACTGCGAGCAGTTCGGCCAGCGTCGGCTGCACATAGCCGGTCTCGTCAATGGCGCGGCTCTGGATCACCGCGGGCTTGCCGTCCCATTGCCACGGCAAACGGAAGCGTGTCAGCGCACGCGTCAGCACCGGCGCTTGCAATCGCGCGTCCTGCCAGCTCCTCCCGTCGTCGACGGACACCTCGACGCGGGCGATCTTGCCGTGCCCGCTCCAGGCGATGCCGGTGACCTCGTGGAAGCCGGGCGCGCTCAGACGCTGACCGCCGGAGGGACGGGTGATGATCGACTTCGCTTCCATGTAGAAGGAGAACTCCCGCGCCGTGCCGTCGGGCAGGAGATCGGTGTATTTCGAAGTCTCCTCACGCGAATACACGGGCTCGGCAGTCACATGCAGGCGGCGCAGCCATTTCACGCTCATGTTGCCTTCGAAGCCAGGCAGGAACAATCGCAGCGGATACCCTTGCTGCGGTCGCAGCCGCTCGCCGTTCTGACTGTAGACCAGCATGGCGTCCTCGAGGCATTTCTCGATCGGAATGCTGCGCGTCAGCGCGGCCGCGTCGGCCCCCTCGGCAACCACCCATTTGGCCTCCGGCTTCAACCCCGCCTCCTGAAGCACCAGCTTCAGGCTGACGCCGGTCCATTCCGCGCAGCTCACCAGGCCGACGAGATCCGATGCCGTCTTGCCATACGGCTTGGTGTAACCGGGATTGCCGGAGCATTCGAGAAAGTGGATGCGCGACTCTGACGGGAAGCGCCGCAGATCGTCGATGGTGAAGATCAGGGGCCGTTCGACAAGGCCGTGGAGCATCAACCGGTGCTGCGCCGGATCGATGGTCGGGACGCCGCCATGATGCCGCTCATAGAACAGCCCGTTCGGCGTAATGATGCCGTCGAGCTCCTGCAAGGGCGTCCGGCTGGACGCCGAGATGTATTGCTTGAGAGCCTTCGAGATGTTCTTGACGACGCCCTTCTCGAAGGGCGATGGCGCACCATAGAGCTGACCTCCCGTCGGCTCGCCCGGTGCCTTCATCCAATCGGGAACATTGGGCGGAAGATTGTCGGTCTCCGCAGCAGCAGTGCTTGTGCCGAGAACGGCACCGCCGACCGCGGCCGAGCCGGCAGTCAGGAAGCGACGACGAGTGGTCGTCACGGGATCATCGTCGGCATGTGTCGTGCTGCTCATTGCGGGCCCCCGGCTGGCGCTGAGACCGCATCAAACATTCTGACGACGGCATTTGCAATTCGCAGCTATTTCAAAAGCAGGCGATTTCGATCAGCGTTGATCTAAATCGCCCGGCAACAACAGCAGTTCCTTTCCTTGCAGCGCACAATCGCCGGCCGCCCGATTCACTCGCCCGGCGCGATCGCATTGCTTGGCGTCGGCCGGTCGGTGATCTGCTGCCCGAACAGGCTGCCGATCAGCTCGACCGCGGTCCGCGCGGTTCGACCACGTTCGTCCAGGAATGGATTGAGCTCAACGATGTCGACCGACCCCACCACGCCGGAATCGTGCAGCAGCTCCATGATCAGATGTGCCTCGCGATAGGTCGCTCCGCCCGGCACCGTGGTTCCGACCCCGGGCGCCACGCATGGATCGAGGAAATCGACATCGAAGCTGACATGCAGCACGCCATTGCTCGCCTTGACCCGCTCGATCACACGGCGGATCAGCACGGCGACGCCGAACTCGTCGATCTGGCGCATGTCGACAACCCTGATCCGGCGTGCGCGCATCAGCTCCTTTTCGAGCTTGTCGATTGACCGCGCGCCGAACAGATCGAGCCTGTCAGGATCGATCGACGCACGCGGGTCATCGCCGAGCAGGCCATCGAGGCCCGGCTCGCCACACAGAAACGCGGCCGACATGCCATGCATGTTCGCCGTGATCGTCGTCTCCGGCGTATTGTAGTCGGCATGCGCATCGAGCCAGAGCACGAACAGCTCGCGTCCGCGCTCCTGCCAATGGCGCGCCATGGCATTGACCGAGCCCATCGACAGCGTGTGATCGCCGCCAAGGAAGATCGGGAGCGCACCGGTTTTCGCGATCTCGTAGCCTCTGCGGCTCAGCACGCGTGTCCAGCGCTGGATTTCGCGGTAATGATTGGCTTTTTCGGGCGGCCTGTCTGCGAGGTCCCTGACCTCGGCCGCCGTGAGATCGCCGTAATCGACGACCTCGAAGTCCAGGCTCTCGAGCAGCGTCGCAAGGCCGGCGGTGCGCAGCGCCGCCGGGCCCATCAGGGTGCCGCGCTGCGAGGCCCCCATGTCGATGGGCGCGCCGAGCAAGGCGATGCGCCGGGCTCGATCCGGCATGGTCCGATCGGTCACGGCAGTCTCCTGACATCCACAAGATCGTGCCAGCCTAACAGAGATTCGTACCCGTCGTTTCACGGGTATTTCCCGGTGAAAAGACGCCGAGCGAGAAGCCGTCCCGGAACAAAATCCCGCGCGCCGCATTTCCCCTGCAAGGCCGGCACCCGCCGTACATTACGGCGCCTGTCGCGGATAGCCAAAGGTCTTCGGACCCGCTGTTCAAAACGAGCGCTCGCGCGGATAGCCAAAGGTGCCGGCCTCATTCCCTTCGTCAGGAGCGGAGTTTACGAATTTGAGCACCGAAATTCCGCAGCCCCCGTCCCAACCCGGCATGGCCGAGCGTGCCATCGACGCCGCGGCCGACGTCTCCCAAACGCTCGGCGAGGTCGCGGGAGGCTTGCGCGCCGCTGTCGACCGCTTGGCGCATGTCATCGACGAAGCTAGAAAGCCGGGTAAACCGCTCGCAACGGTCGCCGCGATCACACGTGAAGCGCCGCTCGCGAGCCTGTTCGTCGCCTTCCTGTTCGGCGTTGCCATCGCCCGCCGGCGTTAGCAATGAAGCTCGCGTGACGTGGGTCAGCTAGGCCGCGGTGACGGATCGGGACTGCGTCAGGAACTGCCGTTCGAAGGCATCCGCGGGCATCGGACGGCCGAAGAAATAGCCCTGCCCTTCCTCGCATCCCATGCTGATGAGGAAATCGGCTGTAGCCCGGTTCTCGATACCCTCGGCCACGACGGTGAGCCCGAGCTGCTTGCTGAGACCGATGGTCGAACCGACGATCGCGGCATCGTCGGAATCGGCGAGCAGATCTAGCACAAACGACCGGTCGATCTTGAGGCCGTCGAGCGGAAATTTCTTAAGATAACTGAGGCTCGCGTAGCCGGTGCCGAAATCGTCGAACAGGACGCGGACGCCGAGCTCCTGGATCCGCTTGAACATGTCGAGCACGCGGCCCTCGTCATGGAGCAGGATATCTTCGGTGACTTCGAGCTCGAGCAGCGCCGGCGTCAGCCCTGTCCCTTCGAGCAAGGCCGCAGCCGCATGCGCGAGATCGCCGGATTGCAGCTGCGACGGCGAGAGGTTGATCGCGATGCGCACGCTGTTGCCGGACAATTCCCAAGCACGCGCCTGCCGGCAGGCCGTCTCCATCACCCAGTTCGCGATCCGCTCGGACAGCGCTGAAGTATTGACCACCGGCATGAACTCCCCGGGGGAGACGTAGCCGCGCACGGGATGCCGCCAACGGATGAGCGCTTCGGCCCCGACCAGGCCGCCGTCGACCAGACGAACCTGCGGCTGGTAGAACAGTTCGAATTCGCCGCGATCCGCGGCAAGCGCCAGTTCGCTCTCAAGCGTCAGACGGTTCTGCAATTCCTGCCTGATCGCACTCTCGAAGATCACGTGGCTGCCGCGTCGCGTCGCCTTGGCGCGGCTCAGCGCGAGATGGCCGTTGCTCAGGAGGTCGTCCGCGTTGTGTCCACCGTCGGGATAGACGGCAACGCCGATGCTGATCCGGACTCGGTGCTGCCGTGTGCCCGTTACAAGCGGCGCTTCGAACGCGCGCGCGATCCGCTCGGCGAACGCCACAATCGGCTCGCCAGCCTCCGCACAATCAAGTGCGATGGCGAATTCGTCGCCGCTGAGCCGGGCGACCGCCGCCTTACCAGCGATTTCGGTCCGGAACCGCTCGGCGACGGCCTGCAGCACGAGGTCGCCGGCCGAATGTCCAAGCATGTTGTTGATCTGCTGGAAGCCGTCGAGCCCCAGCACGAGCAGTGCGACGTCGGAAGACCGCCGCTCCGCCGCGGCGATCAGACCGGTAAGGCCGGCATGCAGCATGTTCCGGTTGGCAAGACCCGTCAGCGCGTCGTGTTCGGCGAGATATCTGACGCGTTCGACCTCGCGCTTGCGGACCGAGATGTCGCGCAGGATCGCTCCATCCTGGAAACCGTCCGTTCCCTGCCAGCCCGAGAAGCTCGCTTCGACGGGGAAGGTTTCACCGTTCTTGCGCCGGCCCTCGAACTCGACGACGACCGCCCCGCCGGGCACGAGGAGCGCCTGGCGTGCGGCATCGCGCATGGACGGCCTTGCGTCGCCGTCCGTCGGCACGGCGCACAGCGTGTCGAACGGGCGGCCGATGATCTCGGCCGGCATGTAGCCGAAGATCACGCTCGCGCCGGGATTCCAGACCGTGATCCGGTGATCCTCGTCGGTGCAGACGAGACCGTCGCCGAGCGACATGGCGATGCGATGAAAGCGGCTCTCGGCGATGCGTCCCAGGAGACCGCGGAAATCGATCTCGTCCAGCGCGATCGCCGTCAGATAAGCGATGATCGCGATGTGGAATAGCGATGTGTCGACGACGAAGGGCCATCTTGCCTGCACGAGGGCCGCGGTCAGCTCGACCGCCGCTCCGGCCGCGATGAGAACCGCAACGCGATATCCCGATGCGAAGCGGCGCCACGAATACATCATGAGCAGGCAGATCACACCCAGGCCGAGGATCATGCCGGCATCGGACGTCCAGCGCAGCATCCGGTGCTGGAGGATCGATTCCGCCGCCAGCGCCTGGAGGACGGGCCCCGAGACGATGCCGCCATTCGGAACGCTGAACCGGTCGCCCAGCTCGAGCGCGGTCGCACCGACGATGATCTTCTTGTCTCTGAGCTTGTCGAGTGTCGCGGTATCGCCATGCAGCACGTCGACAAAGGAGACACGCGGAATGGAGGCCGCCCAAATACTGAAGTCGATCAGGAAGGAGGATCGCCGATTGGCGTCCTGCCCAGCCAGCACGATGGCCATCGACGGCATAAAGGCGTCGCCGAGCCTCTCGCCGACCGGATAACGGCGAACGAGCCCGTCGGATTCGACCGCGACATTGACGACGGCCGGCCACGACTGGTTGCTGAACGACTTCAGGGGGCGATTGACGTGAGCTGGGCCACCATTCGGCGCCGGCTGCTTGAAGGACGGCAGGATCGTCGAGCCGCCGACCTCCCGAAGCGCCTTGACGAACGCCTCGTCGGAGGCCGGCTCCGAGGGCGTGCTGAAATCGACATCGAAAGCCACCTCCTGCGCGCCGGCGCTTTCGAGTTTGTGCAACAGCTCTGCGTGGAGCCGGCGCGGCCAGGGCCACACCCCGATCTGGTCGATCGAGGGCGCGTCGATGGACACCACGACGACATTGCCGCTTGCGGCACGCGATTGCCAGGCAAACCGCAGATCGGTGAGCGCATTGCGCAGCGCGCCATGCCATCCCGTGGACAGCACGACCGCCAGCGCGATCACGACAAGAATATGCGGCCGATGGCGTTTCACTTTGTTCCCCTGCACCGGCGGTACCTGCCGCCAGGCGCTCCCCTATGCCGACGACACGGTCCTAGTGATGGCCCCTGCCCCAATACCAACCGTAGTGGTGGCCATGACTGCCGTCACCGTTGTTGCCGTTATTCCCGTTCCCGCTGTTCCCGTTGCCGTTGTTGCCATTATTGCCGGTGCCACCGCTTCCATTGCTGGTCGCGCCAGTCCCGTTGCTTCTGCTCCCAGAGCTTCCTCCGGACACATCGCCGGTCGACCCGGCAGTGGTCGCAACGGTCGTCGTCGCACTTGACGACGAAGATGTGGCACTGGCCGCAGATACACTGCTGCTGACGGTGACCGCCGTTACGGTGGAGCTGTTGGCGGCTGTGGTCGTGGTGCTCGCCTTCGTGTCGCTCCAGACTGTCTCGGTACCGGTGCTGGCGTTGGCGTTGCGCACGTGCCCCGGCGCAATTGCGCCGTGGGCGAGCCCATGCGTGACCTTGTGGACGTTCAGCTTGACCTCGCCGAGCGAGCTGGAGATGCGCACGACGCCGCCTTTGGGCGCCTGCGCTCCGGCCGCCTGATGCGATTGCATTGGCGCACCGACTGCCTTGGTCCCCTTGTCGATTGGGCCGAGCGCGTGGATCGCATAGCCGCTCGCCGCGTTGCGCGGCGCCGTCAATCCCGATTTCGGCACAGGAATTCGCTCGATCGTCGAGGCGCGCGGCTTGCCATGTTCGATCGGATTGAACGTCCCCGCGCCGCTCAGGCTGAGGCCGGGCTTGCCATGCTCAAAGGCCGTGGCCGCTTGTCCGGGCATGACCTGAGCGATCTGTCCCGTCTTGAAGTCTGAGACTTCGACCTGGCCGCGGAGCACGCCGACCCTGGTGCTGCCCGCATTCACGGTGACGCTGAACTGCGTTCCCTTGACCACGGCGGCGAGGTAGGGCGTCTCGACCTCGAAATGCTTGACGTTACGCTTCTCCACCTCGAGCAGGATCGAACCTGACTGCTGGATGATCGTGGTCGAGAGACCTTCCTTCTTCTCGGCCGGCAAGCCGACCACCGAGTTGGGAGATATCAGTATCGTTTCCTCGCCGCGGACAAGCAGCACGCGTCCGGTACGTCCGGTGCGAATGGTATCGCCGGGCTTGAGCGCCTCCTGCTGATTCAACGACACCTGCTGAGCGCCGCTGGTGGCGACCCAGACCTCGCCGGCGGCTTTGCTGACCGACCAGACGCCATCCTCCGCCGCGAGTGCACCGGAAGCCATTCCCAGGATCAGCGCCGCCGCGAGGGCGCACCGCATTCCAATTCTGCCGAGCATCACGATCCTCAGTCCGCGTTACAGCCAGACCGGACGCGTACCCGAAATCACTCAAGAGAGAATTAGCCGGAACCGGCGAGCCGAACAGCCGCATTAACCAATCGTTGACCATAAAAAACTAAGAAAAATCATGCGGCTAACGAACCCTTACCACCCTATGGGGAGATCTCCGTCAAACTACGGAAACGGGTTCGCGGCGCGTGTCGGGAAGCGGCGTCTCCTTACCGCGTTGGTGCTGTTGGCACCAATTTTCACGGGAGTTCCGCAATCATTCGCACAACAGGCGAACCAGCCGGGTTTTGATCCGCGCCAGCCCGAGAAATACTTTGAAAACCAAACCGAGCGGGAAACACTGAGCCGGCCTCCGGTCAAGCTACCGACGGTCGGCCAGGCCAACACCGGCGGCGATACCAAGCCTCAGTTCGTGCTGCGCGGCCTCAATGTCAGCGGCGCCCGCGCCGTCTCCCGCGACCGCATCGCCGCGGTCTATCAGCCTTATCTCGGCAAGAAGGTCTCGCAGGCGGATCTCGCCGCGATCGCCGGCGCGATCAGCGACCTCTACCGCGCCGACGGTTTCCATCTGAGCCGGGCCGTCGTGCCGCCGCAGGACATCGCCAACGGCGTGGTCCGGATTCAGGTGATCGAGGGCGCCATTGTCCAGGCCGATCTGAAAGGCGATGGCGCCGAGCAGTTCGGCGTGAGGCCGATGCTCAGACCGGTCCTGGCCGAGCAGCCATCGCGCCTGGCAACGCTCGAGCGCCAGCTTTTCCTCATCAACGGCAGGCCGGGCGTCCGGATCATCGATACCGCGTTGGAGGAGATCGGCGGTGCGACCGGCCGCTTCCGCCTCACCGTCTATTTGAAGACCTGGCACGTGTTCACGTCGTTCGGCCTGGACAATCTCGGCTCGTCCTCAGTCGGCCCCTGGCAGACCTATGCGACCGGCGCGTTCAACTCCTACCTCACGCCCGGCGATACGCTGGCGGTCAACCTGTCGACCATTGCCAACGACCCGCGCGAGCTCGGCTTTGCGCGGCTGTCCTATGACGCACCCGTCGGCGTCGACGGCGTGCGCCTCGGCGCGTCCGTCCTCTACAGTGCGGTCCGGCCAGGCGACGCCCGCCGCCTCGACAGCGACATCACCACGACCGAAGCTTTCGAGGTGCGGGCAAGCACCGTGCCCTTCATGTCGCAATCGTCGGCACTGACGCTTACCTTGGCTGGGACCTTCAGCAACGTGTCCGAGCATGACCTTTACGGTCCCTGGTACAACGACCATGTCCGGACCGCGAGCCTGACCGCCGACTATCGGCTCCAGGATCGCTTCGGCGGTACCAATTTCGCGACGCTGACCTACCGTCAGGGCCTCGACGTCTTCGGCGCATCGCATTTCGACGACGATCTGTTGTCGCGCGACGGTGCGTCATCGAACTTCTCGGTGCTGAATCTCTGGTTCACGCGCTACCAGTCGCTCAACGATGCCTGGTCGCTCAAGCTCTCGGCGGCGAGCCAGACTGCATCGCGGCCGCTGTTCACCTCGCAGCAGTTCTATCTCGGCGGCGCGGCCTTCGGCCGGGGCTACGGCGCAGCCGAGATCAGCGGCGACAACGGTCTTGCCGGCTCGCTTGAGTTGCGCTTCGACCAGAAGCTCAATTTCCGCTACTGGACCGGCTACCAGCTCTACGCCTTCGGCGACGCCGGCGCAGTCTGGAACGACGGCTACCGCCTGAGCGACGGCCTGTCGCTGACATCAGCCGGGGCCGGCGCACGGTTCTTCCTGTGGGACGATCTCCAGCCGATCTCGGCGTGGCCGTCCCCTTGAGCTACCGGGCGCCGGACAACGAGCGCCGCAGCCCACGTTTCCTGTTCACGCTGTCGAGCGCATTCCGGCTCTGCCCCGAACGCGGCAGGAGCGGCTGCCTCTAGCTGCAAAGCCCTCATGCCGCGTACCCGGCATGCGGCCCTTTTGCGGCCTTGCGCACAGACTTGCCTAAATTTAATCCCGTAACCTGCTCACGATCGCTCGATCCGGGCGCTTGCAGTGACCATTTTCAGTCGAAAGCGATTGGGACGGAACCATGAAGAGGGTGTTTGCAATTCTGGCGTTTCTTTGCGTCCTCGGCGTCGGCGAATATTTCGTCGTCAGCCGGTTTGCGATCCGCCATGAGCTTTTGACCCTGTTCGATGCCTCGCGCCAGCGGCCGATCTCGGTCGAGATCGCGGTGCGGCGCGACTACGAGACCAAGGCCAATCTCGGTCTCTGGAAGCTGCCGCTCGCCATCATCAGCAACGGCAATACCGTCAAGGCCACCGAGTATTCCTTCCTCGCCAACGCGCTCGCGGCGCGCGGCTATCTCGTTGCCAGCATCCAGCAGGACCTGCCCAGCGATCCACCGCTAATGACCCATGTCGGCCAGCAATATGTCGGCCGGCGTGACGTCTATATCCGCTGCGAGGCCAACATCCTCTTCGCCCTGGGCGAACTGAAGCGGCGGCAGGAGAACGCCGACTACGACCACATTACCCTCGTCGGCCATTCCAACGGCGGCGACGTGTCCATGTATGTCGCCCATCAGCACCCGGAGCTGGTGTCGAAAGTGATCACGCTCGACAATCTTCGGGTGCCTTTCGTGCTCAGCGACAACTTGAAGATCCTGTCGTTCCGCTCGAAGGATCCGCATTTCCTGACCGACCCGGGCGTGCTGCCGACGCCGGAAGAGGCCAAGGCGCGCGGCATCGACATCGTTCACACCGGTGCGCAGCACACCGAGATGAGCGATCGCGGGCCCGACGCGGTCAAGGAGAAGATCCAGGCGACGCTCGACCGCTTCCTGCGCGACAGCGCCAGCAGCGCGCTCGCGCCGGCCGATACGAAAAGTCCGATGATCATGAACCCCGGCGACTATTAGCCGGGGACGCCTTGCGGCAGATCAAGGCGGCTCCGGGCCGGCCACGATAGACAGGGTCTCACAATCTCGGAGAGGCACGTGTCGCACTACATCGAAAGCCTTGATACGAAACGGCTGGGCCTGCCCGCGACAAGGACGCCTGGATTCGTGCGGCATCTGTATCGTTCGACCCGCAGGCTGCTGCGGTCGATCATCGCCCGCATCGATCTCTCCCAATTTCCGGGCTCGTGCTGCGGATGAGCACAGTGGCTGCAAGCGAACGCACGAGGGTTGCCCGATGCACCTGCATTTGAGAGGAATTTGCCTGGTACTTGCCGTGGCCTCGAGTTCCTCGTCCGCTCTCGCCGCCGATGCCGGTCACGGTGCCGACCTCGCCAAGCGCTGGTGCGCAAGTTGCCATGTCGTGGCCAATGGCCAGGCGGTAGCCAGCGCCGACGTCCCTTCCTTTGCATCCGTTGCGCGCCGGCCGGACTTCAGTTCGGAGAAGCTCGCCTTCTTCCTGCTCGACCCGCATCCGAAGATGCCGAGCTTTCCCTTGAGCAGGACCGAAGCCGGCGACATCGCGGCCTATATCGGATCACTGCGTCCATAGAGCGCCGGCCAATCGCGACACTTGTCGCAAAATGCAAATCCCTGCCGGAGGACCGACAGGGATCAGCAGAAAGGATGATGGACGGCGAATGAGAAACCATTCGGTGGCCCATCATGGACCTGCACCAGCATCGAAATGCGGATCTCAATGCTGCGCAAGATCAATTTGTAGGCACGCAGCGCGCAAACCAGGAATCAGGATTTGCCCTTGCCCGGCTGCATGAGACTGCCGGTCATCTGGCGCATGTGATCTCCGGCGCTGGTGAACTGGCTACGCAGGAAGTCGGACTGGATTCGCATCGCTTCCTGAAGGTCGGTGGCATGAACAAGCTTGCGCGCGTGCTCGAACGCCGACTTCATGTTCTGCTCGGTAAAAGCGAGCGCCTGCTTTGACACCTCCGTCCCTGCTCCCGGAACGGATGACATCGATTTGGTGGCGGCATCGAAAAACATGCCGAATGCCTGTTCCGCCTGGTCGATCGTCTTTTCGGCTAGGTCGCGCAGTTCGGCCGGAACTTCGATTTTCGGTTCGATCATGGTCGCACTCCTCCCTTTTTCTTAGCTGAATACCACACTTGCCGGACCACCTTCCAGCGGCGCCCCCGGGGCAAACGTCCCCGGCGGCCCGGCTCGGGCAGGAAAATCAAGGAAAAGGCGTAAGATGCGCGGTCCAGCTCAGGACAGGGGGTGTTCGGGAAGGACTTCTTCGGTGGCGAGGTCTTCAACGAGCTTGATGACCTCGAAACGCTGGCGAGGCGCGAGCTTCAAAAAAGCACGGAGCAGGCGCAGGCTTTCGACAGTGCCGCTCGCCGGCGCGCCGAGCTTGAGGTGCAGTTCAGCCGCGAAATTGAGGTTCTTCATCTCGCACCTATGACCAGCATCGGCCTTCCTGATCCGACATCGTCCCACTCGGGAGCCGAACACCATAAGCGGGCGCCATGGTGAGGACGAACTTTCGGCCAAGGGGGCCCCGGCGGGTTAGCACGCTCAACTACATATCCGAACGGGCGGGCTCAACCGAACAGGTTGTAGTTATGCCAAGAAACAACCCTTCCGGCAAGCCCGACCAGCGGCCTAGCGATGCTTCGTCTGCATCGCACCACCGCAATTCCGGATAACAGGAATATGGACCGTCGACACCCACCTGCGTCAAGAAGCGGCATCAGTCACGCACACGGCCCTGATCGCTGTCAACCTGCGCAGCATTTCGCCTTGTTTCCGGCGTGAATGGGCATTGACGGAGGCGATCTAACGCTTCTTGAGCGTATACACGTAATTGTTGAGTCCCACCTCGGCGGTTGTATCGTCGACGAAATGAACGTCGATCTCGCAGCCGGTCTCCAAAGTCCGGATCGGGGCGCCGGCGAAGCCGAGCGAGGCGGCAAGCGCCTTGGGATCGGCCTTCTTGTCGGCACGTCGCATCTCGTCGAATGCGCCCTGGAAGATCATGTCGGGGCCATAATCCGTCACCTTGTACTGCGGCTTGGCGCAGGCAAAGGGGCGCGGTCCCGAGATTTCTTTCGCCTTCAGGACGACTGTCTTGCCCATCAGACGTGCCCGCTCGGTGTCGTCGGGCTTGCGTTGCGGATCGGCCCATGGCGCGACCACGGCAGCCGTGAGTGTCCAGCTTCCGATGTAGAAGGGATCTGCCGCCGCAGCGGCGCCTGCGGCACCGACAGACACGAGAAGGCAAACAGTTGCGGCGAATTTCATCTGACGTATCCCCTTGAGCCTTCGGCTTGGACTCGCCTGTTCGCTTCAAGGTTCATCGCTTCCGACATGTTTCTGCCGATGAACCGCTGTTCAAGATCGGACGACCAAGCGTTGCGATACGGCCACGCAGATCACGGGCGCCATGGCTGACGGATTCAACCGATTCGGGCGCGCCTCAGCACCAAAGGACGACGGCATGCTTTCTCGCTGCGATCTCATCAAGGGCGCCGCGGTTGCGCTTCTCACCCTCTCGATACAAGGCGCATGGGCGCAGGAGACCAAGATGAATCTGTTCAAGATCGTGACCATCAAGGACGAAATCGTCGTCGGACTGTCGGCGGAGGAGCTTCAGGCGCTCGGCGGCAATGATGCGAGCGCGATTGCGCACGCGCTGGCGCAGAAGGGTGACCTCACCGTCTGGCAATACAACGTGCATCGCGGCCCGAACGGCGAATTGCAGCAGGCGCCGACCGCCAGGATCGGGCTTTTGGCCAACGCCTCGCTCCGTGTCGAGCCCTACACGACGCCTTACCAGATTGTACCGCATCCGTAAGCAGCAGGCAGACCGGCACGCCGGCGGCCGAGACCGCCGGCGTGCCGCGATCATCTGCGCTGGTCTGCACGCTGTGTCCCGGCCTCCGTCGCAAAGCCGTAGATCAGTGCCAGCCGGTCCAGGCATTCGCGAAACCGCCGCGCAAAATAGTCGTTCCAGCGCTGCGTACGGACGGCGCGACGCTGCCCGATCTGATCCATGGTCAGACCCAGGACCAGCACGTCGTGCACCAGCGCGGCGCCGTCGGTGCCGAGTTCGCGCTCGACCCGGTTCAGCCGCAGCACCGCCTGCCGCTGGCTCTCGGTGACGGGCTCGCGTGAGCGGGCGCCATCGACATATTCGCGGGTTGGGTCCATGGCCTGAGGCCCCCGCTCCGCCCGCTCCCAATCGTTCTGGAAGGCGCGCCCGCCGCGGTATTGAGCCTCGTCGATCTGGTGGTGCGAGTGCAGACGGCCGAGCGGATCGCTGCGGATCGACCGGATCGCCATAATCTTCTCGCCGGGATCGAGCGCCAGCGGATTGTCGACCTCGACCTCTGCCACTTCCGCATTGAATGGCACCTCGCGCGACCTCCGGTCGTAGATCTGTGCCAGTTTGTAGGATCTGTTGCGTCGGACACGTCCCACTCGGATACTCCTTGCAAGATTGACGATTGAACGGCTGAGCGCACTTTCAGGCGGCGGAGACCAGCCTCAGCACGACGGGACCCGCGACACGGGCGGAGGCAGCCCCGGAGCGGCGCGTCAGGCGCGCATGCGGCGCGCAATAGCTGGAGCGCGGCTGGCACGGGTGGCCGCAGAAGGCGATCTCCTCCCCGTCCTTGTCGCCGCCATAGGGGTAGCGGCAGTCGGCCTTCGCAAGTTCGACCAGCTGGACAAGGCGCGGCTGGACGCCGACACAGCGCAACTTGACCTGCGCGGCCGGCTTCAGTGCGGACTTCGGCGGCAGATTCAGTAGCGCCGGCCGGCGCGGCGAGAGCAGACCGGCCTCGCCCGGCAGAGACGGCGCGATCGACGGACTCATCACCCATTGCGGCGCAGCGAGTCCGAGCCGCTTGGCGCGGCCGGCGACTGCGCTGCGCGTGTAAGCCGTTCCAAACCTTGCGTTAATCTGTCTTCCGATCTCCGCATAAGACATTCCCTTGAGAAAATAGTCGCGAAGCGCGTCGGAGTGCTCCGACGGCCAATGACCCGGTTCCATGCTGCTGTCCTGTGATGCACCCCCTCCGATCGCACGACCGGGAGGCGAAACACACATTCCGGTATTCCGAAGCGAGAGTCAAGCCGGAATTCTGATATTCATAATTGCATCAATTCCGAATTTCGGATTACAAGAGGCGAGACGATGGACAATCGAGGGAATCACCATGTTGGACGTTGCGATGATCGAGCGGGGCCTGAAAAAGACAGGTAAAAGCAAGGGCGGCCTGGCGGCAGCCATGGGCGTGCGCCCCGGCGCGGTCTCGGAGATTCTTGGCGGCGAGCGCCTGGTGAAGGCCTCGGAGATCATTCCGATCATGGAATATCTCGAGCTCAATCTCGCGCCGATCATGGGGCGCGTGGGCGCCGGCGCCGTGATTGAGCCGGATTATGAGCAGGTTCCCCCGGAGGGGCTCGGCGACATCGCGCTGCCGTTCCCGATCATGGAAGAGACGATTGCATTCGAGATCGTGGGCGATTCGATGCTGCCCAAATACGAGAGTGGCGACGTGATCGTGGTCTACAAGGACCAGCGTCATCCGCTGTCGAGCTTCTACGGCGAAGAGGCCGTGGTCCGGCTCAAGACCGGCGAACGCTATTTGAAGACCATCGAGCGGGGCAAATCCCCTTCCGTCGTCAATCTCAACAGCTTCAACGCCAAGCCGATCGTCGGCGTCAAGCTCGACTGGGTCGGGGAGATCTGCCTCTCCATGCCCAAGGGTCAGCTCGAACGGCTGCGCGCCAAGTCGGCGCGCCCCCGCAAGAAGGGCAAGTAGGCTACCGATTTCTGATTTTTGGAAATCGAACTTGACTTAATTCTGCTTTTCGGAAATACTCTGCCGTGCTCCCGACCGTCGGGGCACGGCAGGATCGTTCCATGCAGTATTTCGTCGTGATGATCGACTACGGGCGGCGCGGCCGCGAGGCGGTCGTCGACCCTGAAATCACGAGACGCGAGGTCATCTCCCGTGTGGCCTCGGGTGAATACCGGAACATCTCGTTCATCCACGAGATCGCGGAGAACTCGGTCGAGGACGTCACCGAGGCCATCCTGGCCGAGGCCACCCTTCCCCACGTTCCGCCTGGAGATGTCGACCTCCACGCAAGCCGCCTCGATCACGCCCGCGACCTGCGCAAGCACGAACGGACGTGACGCGGGCCCGGGCGGTCCGCGTCAGCGTCGGGCAGAACATCACACCAGGAGCACGGTCGATCCCGTCGTCTTGCGCGCGGCGAGATCGGCATGCGCCTTGGCCGCGTCCTTCAGCGGATAGGTCTGGTGGACCTCGATCTTGACCGCGCCGGACTTGACGACGTCGAACAGCTCGCCCGCCATCGCCACCAGGCTCTCGCGCTTGGCGGCATAGGTGAACAGCGTCGGACGGGTGACGTAGAGCGAGCCCTTCTGGGCGAGCAGGCCGAGATTGAGCGGCTCGACCGCACCGGAGGACTGGCCGAACAGCGCAGCGACGCCGAGCGGTGCGAGGCAGTCCAGCGATTTCAGGAACGTATCCTTGCCGACGGAGTCGTAGACCACCGGCACCTTCTTGCCGCCCGTGATCTCGTCGACGCGCTTCACGAAATCCTCGCGCGTGTAGATGATGACATGGTCGCAGCCATGCGCCTTGGCCAGCTTTGCCTTCTCGTCGTTGCTGACGGTGCCGATCACGGTCGCGCCGAGATGCTTGGCCCACTGGCTCAGGATCAGGCCAACACCACCGGCCGCGGCATGGAGCAGGATCGTGTCGCCGGCTTTCACCCGATAGGTCTGCCGGATCAGATATTGCGTCGTCAGCCCCTTCAGCATCATCGCCGCCGCCGTCTTGTCGTCGACGCCGTCAGGCAACTTCAGCAGACGATCGGCGGGGATCAGCCGCGCCTCGGAATAGGCGCCAAGCGGCGAGGCGCCATAGGCGACGCGATCGCCCGGCTTCAGATCGGTGACACCCGGGCCGATCTCCTCGACGAGGCCCGCCGCCTCGCTGCCGAGCCCGCTCGGCAACTGCGCCGGATAAAGACCCGAACGGTTGTAGATGTCGACGAAGTTGAGACCCACGGCGGTGTGGCGGATACGCGCTTCGCCCGGTCCGGGCTTGCCGACACTGACCTCCTCCCAGACCAGGACTTCCGGCCCGCCGGTCTTGTGAAAGCGAATGGCATGCGTCATGGGGTTGCTCCCTTATCGTTGCAGTGAGGGTCCGAGAACCGGATCGGCCTGTGAAATAGGCATTTGATCTGCCCGTTACAGTACAGAGACGTAACAAGAATGTCACAGCAAACGACAAACGCGCGCCGTTCCGCCTCTGTTCGAAAGAGTTGATGACGGCTCCGGGGCAACCGGCAGTAGCTTTTGCGCGGGGTTTGGTGGTCGCCTGCGAAGGAGAGCCGAGATGCCAGCTTATGTACAGCATCATCAGGATATCGAGATCGCGCCTGTGATTTGCCCCACGTGCATAGGGTTCCTGCCGATGTATGTGCGCGAGGTCGAACCGCATTGGAGCCTTGCCAAGATCGACTTCGTCTATGAATGCGCCGATTGCGGCGCCGAGGTCCGGCAGACGATCCGGAAGCCGGCGCTGCTGCGGCACTGACCGCGCGATCGGCAGACCGCTCAAGTATTTGCGTTAAGCGGAAAAAACGCCGTTCACGCGGGTCTGATGTCTCCCAAACGAGACTTGTTCTTTGCCCGGAACGCAGGCAGAACAAGCCTCAAGCAAGACCTTTGGGAGCGCCAATTCGTGGCTGAACAGAAGCCCTCGACCGCGATCGAGGCAGTGGAGAGCGGCCTCGCCGCGCAAGGCTATATTGCCAGCCGGCAGATCGCGACCGCCGTCTATTTGTCGCAGCAGATCGAGAAGCCGATCCTGGTCGAGGGCCCTGCAGGCGTCGGCAAGACCGAGCTTGCCAAGGCGATCGCCGCCTGGCGCGGCATGAAGATGATCCGCCTGCAATGCTACGAGGGCCTTGATGAGGCCAAGGCGCTCTATGAATGGAAATACGCCAAGCAGCTTCTCTATACGCAGATCCTCAAGGACAAGCTCGGCGAGGTCCTCGGCGGCGCGCAGACGTTGCACGCTGCGCTCGATCAGCTCCACGATTTCGGCGACGTGTTCTTCTCCAAGGAGTTCGTCGAGCCGCGGCCGCTGCTCCAGGCGCTCGAGCAGCCCGGCGGCTGCGTGCTGCTGATCGACGAGATCGACAAGTCGGACGCCGAGTTTGAATCGCTGCTGCTGGAAATCCTGTCCGACTTCCAGGTCACGATCCCCGAGCTCGGCACCGTCTCCGCCATTACACCACCGACCGTGATCCTCACCTCCAACAGCGAGCGCGACTTGGGCGATGCCCTGAAGCGGCGCTGCCTGCATCTGCATATCGGCTTCCCCGAGCAGCGGCTGGAGGAGCGCATCGTCGAGAGCCGCGTGCCCGGCATCTCGCAGACGCTGCGCCGGCAGATGGTCGGGTTCATCCACGAGATCCGCTCGCTGGACTTGAAGAAGCTGCCCTCGGTCAGCGAGACCATCGACTGGGCGCGCGTGCTGGTGCTGCTTCAGGCCTCCGAGCTCGACACGGAGATCGTCAAGGACACGCTTAACGTGCTCCTGAAATACGAAGCCGATATCGAGGCGGCCCAGCCCCAGGTCACGACCTTCATTGCCAAGGCAGCACGATCCAACGTCTTCGATTGACGCCGATGCGCGAGAACATCCATCGTTTCTTTCGGGCCGCACGTGGCGCGGGCGTACACGTCTCGCCCGCCGAAAGCATCGACGCGATGCGCGCGGTCGCGCAGGTCGGCTTTTCAGACCGAACCATCCTGCGCGACACCCTGCTTCTGACGCTCGCCAAATCGCAGGACGAGAAACTCGCGCTCGGCGACTGCTTTGATCTGTTCTTCAGCCAGCCGGAGCCGCGGCAGGAGCAGCCCGAAGGCACCGACGAGGATGCCTCGCAGGAGACGGATCAAGCCCCCTCTTCCGGCGCGTCCAGTGATGCGGGCGGCGGTTCGCCGCAGGAGGGACTAGGCCCGCTCGCGCAGATGCTGCTGTCGCAGGATCGCAATGCGATCGCGGCAGCGATCGCCAGCGGGGCCGGCGCCGCGTCCCTGTCCGACATCCGCTATTCCACGCAGCGCGGCATCTTCTCCAGCCGCATCCTCGACGCCATGGGCCTGCAGCGCCTGCGCGACGAACTCGATGAGCTGACCGCAACCAATCCCGCGCTGGCCGAGCGCCTGCGCGCCGCGCTCGACGCCTTGCGCGAAGCGGTCCGCGACACCGTCTCCCAGGGGCTTGCGCTCTATGCCCGCGAAGAGGCCGAAAACCTGCGCAACGAGATCCTGCGCAACGCGCCGCTTGCGCGGATCGAGCGGCGCCAGGTCGCCGAGATGCGCGCCCTCATCCGCCAGATCGCGCGCCGCCTGCGCGAGCGCTATTCCAAGCCGCGCAAGCGCCAGCGCCGCGGGCATCTCGACGTCCGCCGCACGCTGCGCCGCAATGCGGCCTGGGGTGATGTGCCCTTCCTCACGGCGTGGAAGCGCAAGCATCGCGACCGGCCGAAAATCGTCGCGCTCTGCGACGTCTCCGGCTCGGTCGCGCAGGTCTCCGATTTCTTCCTGCTCCTGATCCACTCGCTGCACGAGGTGGTCGACGACGTCCGCTCCTTCGCCTTCTCCTCACATCTGATCGAGGTCAGCGACATTCTGGAATCGAAGTCGCCGGAAGAGGCGATGGCCGAGATCATGTCCAAAGTCGGCTTCGGCTCATCCGACTACGGCTCGTCGCTGGTCGATTTCGAGAAGGATTTCATGAGCGCGCTGACGCCGCAGACCACGGTGATCGTGCTCGGCGATGCCCGCAGCAACAATCTCGATCCGCGCGCCGACATCCTGCGCCGGATCTCCGAGCGCTCGAAGCGGCTGGTCTGGCTCAATCCCGAGGGGCGGCTCGCCTGGGGTTTTGGCGATTCGGAGATGCCCCGCTATGCGACCTTTTGCAGCGTGGTACGCCAATGCGCCACCGCGCACCAGCTCGAGCGCGCAGTGTCCGATATCGTGGCGACTTATCAGTAGACGGGGATCACGTCCGTCGTCTGGCGTCAGGCGGCAGCCAACTCGGCCTGGACGAGGTTGCACTCTCGAAAGTGATAGGCGATTTCGTCGAGCGCGCGCTGCTCCCATTCCTGGGCCTGCGCGAGCCAGAACATCCGGCGCTCAGAATCCAGCGCGGCGCGCTCCCGGCACAGGAATTCCTGACTGCGAATTTCCACCAGCCTGTTCATGCACTCACACTCCAGTTGTGTGAAGCCAATCCCCTGCGAATCAACCTAGCAGAGTCCCGTGCCCCTCGCCTCACGATTTCTGTGCATATTGCGACGCAGAATGGGACAGCAATGCTTGCCGTGCACTGCGATAGCTTTCACCACACGATCAACAGCCAATCATCAATTAGTGATCGCAGGTCGGGACGATAGTCGTGCGCGAACGATCTTAACTCTTGTGGCGCAACGAAGTGCGGCAATTCGTGAAGAGATGTTCCAAACAGCTCACCGAATTCCCGACTCATTGTCGTCGCATGGTCTTCATGCAGCGCCGTTAACAGAGGCGCGCGAACGGTACGATCGCTTGAGGCAATATGAGCAACGATTTCGACTTCGATCTTTCACCCGACCAGTGGGAAGCGCTGAAGGCGCTTCGTAACCCGGTGTCGAACGGTCGCCTCCCGAAGGCTTATGTCGTCGAAAGCCTCGTCAAGTTCGGCCTCGTTGTCATCGATGACGGCGCGCCCGCGATGACACCGGCCGGCCGCAAGGCGCTGGTGCGCGGATCGTGCAAATTGCTGGATCTCGCGGCGTAGGGCGCGCATCAAAAGATCTGGGCAATCACGATCGCGTAAGCGATGAACACGGCGCCGAGCCCCCACACCATCGCCGGAATCTGCGACCGCCGGCCGACTGTCACTTCCAGGGCGATGTAGCTCAGCGTTCCCAGGGCCATTCCGTTGATGAGGTTATTGGTCAGAACGGTGACGAGCAGCGTCAGCACGATCGGAACCGCGTTGCCGAGATCGGTCATGTCGATGCGGGCAAGCCCCTGCATCATCAGCACACCGACGAGCACCAGCGCGGGCGCAGTCGCTTGTGGCGGGATGATGACGAAGATCGGCCAGAAGAACAGCGCAAGGAAGAAGAGCCCCGCAACGGTCAGCGAAGTCAGCCCCGTTCGGCCGCCGGCCTGCACGCCGGTGATGGACTCGATGTACGCCGTGACGACGGAGGTGCCGAGCAGCGGGCCGACGATGGATGCCGTCGCATCGGTGGCAAACGCAGCGGTGGCGTTCGGAATCGAGCCATCGGGCTTGCGCAGGCTGGCGGCACCCGTCACGCCGATCAGCGTGCCAAGCGTCGAGAAGAATTCGGCACACAGGAAATAGAACAGCAGCGGCAGCGCGACGACGAAATGGCTGAAGAGATAGCCGAAATCGAGCGCCATGAAGGTACTGCTCGGCCAGCGGGGCCATGACATGATCGCCGAAGGCACCGACGTCACCATCTTGCCGTTGCCGCCGGGAACGAAGAAGCCGATCAGGGTGAGTACCGCGATCGACAGGATCAGCGCCGCCGGAACCCGGCGCGCCACCAGCACCGGCGTGAGCAGGAGGCCAAACAGCGTCAACAGCACCGGCGGGCTGCGCAGCGATCCCATCGCGATGTAGGTCGACGGGTTCTGGACCACGAAGCCGGCGCCGCGCAACGCAATGAAGACGATGAGCGTGCCGACGGCCGCCTGGATGCCGATCTTCAGCGCTTCCGGCACATCCTTCGCGACTTTCTCGCGCAGCTTCGACAGGCTGAGGATCAGGAACAGAACGCCGGTGAAGGCGACCATGGCGAGCGCACCTTGCCAAGGCATGCCCATCTGCTTGACGATGACATAGGTGAAGATGACGTTCGATCCCATAGCGGGCGCAACCGCGAGCGGCAGATTGGCCCACAGCCCCATCATCATCGAGCCGAAAATCGCGGCGAGTGCCGTGGCGCTGACCAGATCGCCACGATCCATTCCGGCGTTGGACATGATGGCCGGGTTCACGGCGATGATATAGGCCATCGCAGCGAACGTGGTCGCGCCGGCCATCACCTCGCGGCCGACACTCGTGCCACGCTCGGTGAGGCCAAAGATGCGATCGAGCAGTCCGGCGGCTGCGCGCGGCGCCGGCTCTGCGGAGGCGGCTTGCGGCTTCGTCATCTCGTTCATCCAGTTCTCCCCCTACCAGATCACCGGGTGCGCTTCGCCGGTCTGCACGTTGATGAAGCCGAGCGGCGCCTGCTCACACGGCGCCACCAGCACCCAGCTCCAGGGCGCGCAGGTCAGCGTCGCGAACATCAGCCGCTCGGGGAATCCCGGATACCAGCGTGGCCGGTAGGTCGGCTCATACATCCAGTCGACCTTGCGCCCCTCCGCGTAGAGCGCCTGCATCTCGGCATCGAGCGCTTGCGCCGAGCGGCAGCTCATCAGCCCGCCGACCTCGAAGCGCACGGTTGCAACGAGCTCTCCCTCACGCACCAGCGCCCACCCGCCCTGAAGTTCGATAAGCGCGTTCACCGCCTTCGCCATGGCCGCGTCTGAGGAGCCGACCACCCAGATATTGTGCTTGTCGTGCGCCACCGAACAGGCAACCGCCGTCTCCGGCGTGCGCGGTCCACAACCGCGCCAGAACATCTTTGCGATGCGCCCGTCGCCCGAAAAGCGGTCGACGATCGCAAATTTGGTGATGGCCTCGCTCTCGTCGCGCTGCACGGCACCGTCACGCACCGGCAGTTCGAGGGTGTAGAATTCGGGATGCCAATGGAAGGGACGGATCACGGCCGCCTTCATCGTGGCACGGCCGGGCTCGGCTCGCAGTTCGAAATCCTGAGGCTTGATCGAGCGCTTGATGTTGACCGTCTTCGTTGCCCAGTCCGGCCAGACGATCTCGGGCACTTGGCCGATGTAGCGCTCGCCTTCGGAGATTTGGACGCCGTCGGCCCACACTTCGGCGATCGTGAGTTTGCCAACATCCGAAAGCAGCACCACGTCGCCGAAACGGCCTGGAGCCAGGCTGCCGACGAACGGCGTAAGCCGCATGTGGCGCGCCGGATTGATGGTGAGACACTGGATGGCGATTTCCGGCGCGAGGCCGGCCTCGATCGCGAGCCGCGCATTGTGGTCGCTGGCGCCGAGCTCGAGCGTGTGGCTGGCACTGCGGTCATCCGTCGTGAACGCGATCTGCGACCAGTCCTGCAAACCCTTCGCGAGCAGCCATCTGACGATCTCGTCCATGGCATAGACGCGCAGCTCGACGAACAGGCCGCGGGTGAGCTTGTCCCAGGTTTCTTCCGGAGTCTGCACTTCGTGGTCGGACGCGAGCCCGGCCGCCGCAAAGGCGTTGATAGAGGGCAGATCCCGCAAGCCGGAGGCATGGCCTTCGACGACGCCGCGCGCCGCGAATGTCGCCTCGATCATGCCCCAGAGCCGCTTGTAGGACGGATTGTCGGGATTCCAGACCGCTGGCCAGTCCATGACCTCGTCGAGCCCGGTCACCATCAGGCTCTCGGCCATGAAGCGCGCCTGCTCGTCGCGGCCATACCAGCCGCCACCCCATTCATAGGCCGTGGGTGGCACCGCCGAACCAGGCTGCGGAAAGATCTTGAGCGGCGAGCCGCGGCGACGCGCTTCGAACCAGAACTCGAGATTGCGCGCACCGTTGACGTTGGAGAACTCGTGGCTTGCCTCGCAGGTCCAGGTATTGCCATGCGGCAGCACCAGCGCGGCCTCCCATTCCGGCGTCAGATGCGAGCTTTCGATATGCTTGTGCACCTCGCCGAAGCCGGGCACGGCGGCAACATCGGGCCGATGCACCCGCTCGCGGACCTCGCCCGGATAGCTGCCGGCGGGCCCGACCCAGGCGATGCGGCGGCCCTTGATGACGATCTCCTGATCTTCGCTCCAGGTACGGCTGTGCACGTCGAGCAGCCTGCCGACCCGCAAGGAGCGATCGGCCGGCCGGTGGCCGAGCGCCGTCAGCACCAGGTCCTGGCGGATGCGAACCTCGTCGGGCGCAGTGATCAGAAGATCGTCGGGTATCGCATTCATGACCTGCCTCACTCTACGCCGGTACGTTCGCGGCTCGTGGTCCGCGTCCGCGAAGATTTGCCGGCCTTGCCGCCTCGCGCCGCAGCGGCATCGCGCTGCCGGACATCCTTCAGGAGGGTCGTGAGCGCCCACTCGATGGCATCGGCGATCTCGCTGCTGGTCATGCCGAAATCCTCGCGCATCGCATTCCAGGCCAGCACGTTGTTGAGATAGGACGCGAGCGCCTCCGCCTGGCGAACCTCCTTCGCGGGGAGATGTCGCACCAGCGGCGCCATCGCCTTGCGATGCTGGTCGATCAGGTGCCGCCGGAAGCCGGCGCGCACCCGGCGGCCGGCCCGCGTCATCGCAATGGCGCGCGCCAGATGCGGATGGCGGTCGAACCGCTTGCACAGTTTGCGGAAAATCTCCGGCAGCTCGTCAGGCGAGGTGAAGGGAATGTAGCTGAAGACGTTGTCCTCGATCCACTCGCCGGCCGCAGCAAACAGTTCCGCGCGGGTCTTGAAGTGCCGATAGATGGTTCGTTCGGCCACCTTCGCGCGCTTGGCCACCGCGGCCATGGAGATGTCGTCGGCCGCCTCGTCCTCCAGCGTTTCGACGAAAGCCGCAACGATGCGCTGCCGCGTCATCTCGGCATATTCGTCACGAAGACTGGCGATATGTCGCTTTGCTGTACTCATGTCAGAAGTCTGACATCAGGCGATTTGGAGGGTCAAGCCGAGACTTGAGGCACGCCGCGCCGCAACAATGGGCGTCGGCACGCTCGGCCGCCCGCCTGAAAAATGGACTTTTGCGCGTCGCCAAAATCGGATTTGCTCTTCCACGAAACGATCGCACGCAGCGGCGCGGCGCTCTGGTTCCAGCAAGGGAGCTGATCATGAACGGGCTTGGCGGGTTGAACAAATCGCCTGAGGGCGTGGTCATCGGGCTCGTGCAGCTGCAACTGCCGAACGTCGTCACGCGGGCCGATCTGGCAAGGCAGACCGAGCGTATCGTCTGGATGGTCGGCAAGGCGCGCCGCAACCTTTCCACCATGGATCTGGTGGTGTTCCCCGAATATTCGCTGCACGGCCTCTCGATGGACACCAATCCCGAGATCATGTGCCGGCTCGACGGACCCGAAGTCACGGCCTTCAAGAAGGCCTGCGTCGACAACAGGATCTGGGGCTGCTTCTCCATCATGGAGTTCAACCCGCACGGCAATCCCTACAATTCCGGCCTGATCATCGACGACCACGGCGAGATCAAGCTGTACTACCGCAAGCTCCATCCCTGGATTCCGGTCGAGCCGTGGGAGCCCGGCGACATCGGCATTCCCGTGATCGAGGGTCCGAAAGGCGCCAGGATCGCGCTGATCATCTGCCATGACGGCATGTTCCCGGAGATGGCGCGGGAATGCGCCTACAAGGGCGCCGAGATCATGATCCGCACTGCGGGCTACACCGCGCCGATCCGCGAGGCCTGGCGCTTCACCAACCAGGCCAATTCGTTCCAGAATCTGATGGTGACGGCCAATGTCTGCATGTGCGGCAGCGATGGCTCGTTCGATTCCATGGGCGAAGGCATGATCGTCAATTTCGACGGCGCGGTGCTGGCGCACGGCACCACCGGTCGCGCCGACGAGATCATCACCGCCGAGGTGCGGCCCGATCTCGTGCGCGAGGCGCGGATCAATTGGGGCGTCGAGAACAACATCTACCAGCTCTGGCACCGCGGCTATGTCGCGGTGAAAGGCGGCGCGATGGACTGCCCCTATACCTTCATGCAGGACATGGTCGCTGGCACCTTCCGCCTGCCGTGGGAAGACCAGGTCAAGGTCACCGACGGCAGTTCCTGTGGCTTCCCGGCACCGACACGGATGTACGGCAAGACGGCGAAGGCGGCGGAATAGAGCCGTTTTCGACTCCGACCGCGACATTCTGGCACGGTAGTTGCTCCTTTTGACGCCCGAGACGCGCCAAATTGGGGGAGTTCACCATGTCGACCATTGCCGCGGCCCCGGCCGCCGAGCGCAAGCCGCTTTACGCCTCACTGTTCGTCCAGGTCCTGGCCGCGCTGGCGCTTGGTGTCATCCTGGGAATGGCCGTTCCGGACTTCGCGATCGGGCTCAAGATCCTCAGCGACGCCTTCCTGAAGCTGATCTCGATGATCGTGGCGCCGATCGTGTTCTGTGTCGTCGTCCACGGCATTGCCGGCGCCGGCGACCTCAAGAAGGTCGGCCGGGTCGGCGTCAAGGCGCTGGTCTATTTCGAGGTCATGACGACGGTCGCCCTCGTGGTCGGCTTGCTGCTCGCCTACCTGTTCGGCCCCGGCCACGGCATGAACATCGATCCGTCGACGTTAGATGCGAAGGCGCTCAACACCTACGCCGACAACGCCCACAAGCTGTCCGGCGGCGGCATCGGCGCCTTTCTGATGAACGTGATCCCGACCACCTCCTTCGATGCGCTGTCGCGCAACGACGTGCTCCAGGTGCTTTTCTTCGCGGTGCTGTTCGGCGTCGGTCTTGCGCTCGTCGGCGGCGAGAAGGGCGCGCTCGTCACCTCCATCATCGACGCAGCCTCCACCGTGCTGTTCCGCGTCATGGGGCTTATCGTCCGTATCGCTCCACTCGGCGTGCTCGGCGCCGTCGCCTACACCGTCGGCAAATACGGCGTCGGCTCGCTGAAGCAGCTCGTCTCACTGGTGATGCTGTTCTACGTCTCGGTCGGCATCTTCGTGCTCGGCGTGCTCGGGGGCGTGATGGCGCTTGCCGGAATCAACATCCTCAAATTCCTCGCCTACCTGCGCGAGGAGCTCACCATCGTGCTCGCAACGGCGTCCTCCGACGCGGTGCTGCCCCAGATCATGAAGAAGCTGGAGCGCATGGGCGTGAAGGATTCCGTGGTCGGCCTCGTGATCCCGACCGGCTATTCGTTCAACCTCGATGCCTTCTCGATCTACCTCACACTTGCCGTCGTGTTCATCGCGCAAGCGACCAACACGCCGCTGTCGTTCGGCGATCTCCTCCTGGTGCTCGGCGTTTCGCTGATCACCTCAAAGGGCGCACACGGCGTGCCGGGCTCCGCCATCGTGATCCTGGCCGCGACGCTCAACGCGGTGCCGAGCATTCCGGCGATCGGCCTCGTGCTGGTGCTCTCGGTCGACTGGTTCATCGGCATGGCCCGCGCGCTCGGCAACCTCGTCGGCAACTGCGTGGCGACGGTGGTGGTGGCGGCCTGGGAAGGCGACCTCGACCGCGCCAAGGCGGCTAAGGTGCTCGAAGGCGGCGAGACGGTGGACGTAACGGCGGGCTAGCGCTCGCGGATCAATCGTTCCACTGGAGGAGCGGCGTCCCGTACGCCCTCCTCCAGACGGACAGGAAGCGCGGAAACCAGGAGTGAGCTACGGCGCCCTTGTAAGCCCAGGTGCGATATTTCAGACCATGCTCCGAGATCAATTCCTGATAACCGCCATGGACCTCGGTCGCGGTCCGGATGTCCTTCAATATCCCCTGGGCGCAGGCCCGATAGGTATCGCCTCCCGAGAATTCGTCGTAGTCCAGCATGCGATCGGCAAATTCGACGTTGAAGGTCGGCCAGGACGAACGCCCCTGATAGGCGGGAGCTGCGATCTTGTGGATCATCTTGTTCCGGGGATTATCGGCGGATACCAGGAAATGGAAGGTGCTGGGGATGCGAAACCGCGGCTCGGCGAGGATCAGATCCGTCGTGGCCGCGAACAGCGCGCGCTCGCTTGCCTCGCTCATATCCCAAAATCCGCGATGCACGCTGACGAAGTCCAGGGCGACCGATGACACCGGCGAGCCCGCCGGACCATCCAGAGAGTGCCTGATATAGCCGCCCTTGCCGAACAGGCGGAGCAGGTCCCTCTTGTAGTGTCCGAGGTCGTGCCCGGGCAGCCGCTTCAGCTCATTCTCGTCGACGACCCCGAGCTGCACGCCCCACACGAACGTCGTGTAGACGCAGGCGTTGGTGACGAAACGCCTGCGCTCGGCACGCGTGTCCGTCGCCGCGGAGCGCGGCGCGCCGGCGTCGCAGAGCAAATGCCTGACACCGTCGTCGTCGAACGGCTCCAGCTCACGCGCGAGTTGAAGGATCGCGCGCTTCAGGTCGCCACCGTATTCGGCCAGCAACAAGCGGCCGGCATGCGCGCATTGTGACATCGCCAGATAGGACGACGCTCTCTCCTCGGCAGAGATCATCTGCCGCAGGCCGGCCAGAATGCCGAGCAGCGTGTCCGACGGGCGCGAGAAATAGTTCACGCCGAGATACCGTGCGTGTCCCGCCGGGACGATGGTCGTCGTGACGACGTTGGCTCGAACCGCCTCCAGCAACAGACGGACGCTCTTTTCGAGCAGACGCGCCCGCCGCACCGCGTCCTGCGCATCTATGATGGTCTCGGGGTCGAGGACGTCAGGATAGAACCAGGCGAAGTCGCGCGGATAATAGGCGGATGCGTGCGGCGCTCCCGTGACGAGAAAGGACTCGGTCACCGAGAAGGCGCTGTCCATCGAGTGCCGGTAAAGATCCTCGATGGCCGACAACGAAGGATGCGACTTTCTCAGGAATCGATCACCGAGAAAATTGACGGCCTGAAGAGCGTTGGCGACAAAGGTCGCAGCCATCCCCTGGTAAAACCGATTTCCGCGATGTGACGGCAAGGAAATATCGCTGTTCATGTGCGCCTGGTGTCTCGGGATCCCGGCGATGGCCGGCCACCGTTCCAAGCGTGACTGATTCGTGTCTCGTCCCGATGACGTGCGGGCTCCCGATAGTCACTTCGCGCCGGCGCGATCCTCCCGCGGCCTGAAATTCTCGATCACCCTGAGCAGCACCCGTGCGCCGGCGTCGGCGTCGGCGAGCTCGACATGCTCGTCCGGGTGATGGCTGACGCCGCCACGGCAGCGGACGAAAATCATGCCAACATCGGCGATGTCAATCATGGCCATGCCGTCGTGCCCGGCCCCGCTCGGCAGGTCGAACACGGAAACGCCTTCCGCGGCGATCGCCTGCGCGATCTGGTCTTTCAGCCAGGGCGCGCAGGGTGCGGTGCGGTTCTGGTGGGTGACATCGAGCTGGAGCGCCAGCTGCCGGCGCTTAGCGATCGCCTCGATCTGCCTGACGACGTCGGCGACCGCGCGCTTGCGGTGCATGTCGGTCGGCGCGCGCATGTCGATGGTGAAGGACACCTCGCCCGGGATGACATTGGTCGCGCCGGGCCTCGCCTGGATGTAGCCGACGGTGCCGACCAGGCCGCCCTCGTCGGTCCGGCAGAACTGCTCGATCGCGCCGATGCATTCGGCCGCGCCGGTGAGCGCGTCACGGCGCAGCGCCATCGGCACGGTGCCGGCGTGACCGGCCATGCCGTTCAGCCGCACGGCCAGCCGTGTCGCGCCCGCAATCGCGGTGACAACGCCGACGGGCAGGTTCTGTGCTTCCAGCACCGGACCCTGCTCGATGTGCAATTCGAGATAGGCCAACAACTCGCGCCGGGCCCGCGCGGCCGCGCCGACATGGTCCGGGTCGAGGCCAAACTTGACGAGCGCATCGCGCATCGACACGCCGTCGCGATCGCGCGTGTTCAGGACGCTCTCGTCGAAAGTGCCGGCCACCGCACGGCTGCCGAGCAGCGTTGAGGCGAAACGTACCCCCTCCTCGTCGGCAAAGCCAATGACCTCGATCGCGAACGGCAGGCGCTTGCCGCGGCGATTGAGATCGGCGACGCAGGCGATGGCCGTGATCACACCCAGCGGCCCGTCCCATTTGCCGGCGTCGCGCACGGTGTCGTAGTGCGAGCCGAGCATCAGGCAGGGCGCCCCCGGCCGCTCGCCCTCATAGCGGCCGCAGACATTGCCGATCGCATCGAGATGCGCGCTCATGCCGGCCTCACGCATCCAGCCGAGGATGAGATCCGCAGCGGCGCGCAGCTCCTTGCTGAGAAAGATGCGGGTGAGCTTGTCGGTCTCTTCCGAAATCGCGCCGAGCTCGTTGATGCGGCGAACGATCTCCTTGCCGAGCAATGCATCTTGAACGGCGGTAGCAGCACCCATCTCGGTCGAGCTTTCCATCTTCTGGGACCGCGGCGGCGGCGGTCCTGGCGGCGATCGATACAAGTTCGGTGCCAGCAAAATAATGCGGCCGGCGCCGTCCCAATCAGCGCGTGGTTAGCATGAATGCGCCTCGCCGGCAGACTGTCCGACGCCAGTCATGCACATGCGAGAGCTGGTTAAGACTGCTCAACGCCACTGCATACAATAGAACGATATTGCCTATAAATTGATCTGCTATTTTCCTCAGCAGGATTCCAACAAGATATATATCATTTATTTTTCAAATACTTGGATCGCTATGCACACTTCATAGCCTCTGGCACAAAGCTTGCGACAACTTATCCCGGCTCCGCCAAACCGGCGGTGGCCGCGAGATCAAGGCGGGGCATCCGCCAAGGGGAGCAAGCAATGGATATTGGCAGGATTTCACGACGTCATTTGTTGCAGGGCGGCGCGGCCCTCACCCTCGGCGCGGCGGCGGGCGCCCGCCCGGCCTTCGCGGCCGACACCACCATCGGCTTCATCTATGTCGGCTCGCGCGACGACTACGGCTACAACCAGGCGCATGCCCAGGGCGCGGCAGCGCTAAAGAAGATTCCCGGCCTCAAGGTCGTCGAGGAAGAGAAGGTGCCGGAGACCGACGCGGTCGAGAAGACGATCGAGTCCATGATCAATCTCGATGGCGCCACCCTGCTCTTCCCGACCTCGTTCGGCTACTACAATCCGCACATGATCAAGATGGCCAACAAGTTCCCGAAGCTGCGCTTCGAGCACTGCGGCGGCCTCTGGACCGACAAGGACCCGAAGAACGCCGGCAGCTATTTCGGCTATATCGACGAAGCCCAGTACATCTCCGGCATCGTCGCCGGCTACACCTCCAAGAGCGGCAAGCTCGGCTTCGTCGCCGCAAAGCCGATCCCGCAGGTGCTGCGCAACATCAATGCCTTCGCGCTCGGCGCAAAGCTCGCCAATCCCAAGGCGACGACGCAGGTGATCTTCACCGGTGACTGGTCTATGCCGGTCAAGGAAGCCGAAGCCACCAACAGCCTGATCGACCAGGGCGTGGACGTCCTCACCTGCCACGTCGACGGGCCGAAGACGATGGTCGAGAACGCGGCGCGCCGCGGCGCCTTCGTCTGCGGCTATCACACCAACCAGTCGCCGCTCGCGCCGAAGGCGTATCTCACCGGCGCCGAGTGGAATTGGGAAGCGCTCTATCCGAAATTCGTCAAGATGATCGCCGCCGGCGAGAGCATCCCGAACTTCTATCGCGGCGGCCTCAAGGAAGAGATCGTCAAGACCTCGCCCTATGGCGAAGCCGTCTCCGCCGAAGCGCGCAAGCATGCCGACGACATCAAGGCCAAGTTCTTGTCGGCGGAAGGATACGCGATCTTCAAGGGAGGGCTCGTCGACAACAAGGGCAAGACGGCGATCCCTGCCGGCACCGATCGGGGCCAGAAGGATCCTGAACTCGAGAAGATGGACTACCTCGTCGAAGGCGTGATCGGAGCGACTTCGTGACGACGGAAGCGGCGGATTCCACTGAAGCGGTCGGGACGATTGCCCCGGCCGCCGATCCCGGCTTCCTCCAGCGCCACGGCGCGACAATTGAATACATCCTGATCCCGGGCGCGGCGCTGGCCGGCGCGCTCGTGGTCTTCGGCATCTTCGTCGCGATGTTCGGCAAGAACCCGCTCGACCTCTATTTCTACATGTACTACGGCGCCTTCGGCACCTGGTTCTCCTGGCAGAACACGCTGACGCGCGCAGCGCCGCTGATCCTCACCGCGCTCTGCACCGCGCTGCCCGCGCAGCTCGGCATGGTCATCATCGGCGGCGAAGGCGCGCTGCTGATCGGCGCGCTGTCGGCGACCAGCGCCGCGCTGCTGCTTCAGGGCATGCCTCCACTCATCGTGCAGATCGCCATGGTCATCGCCGGCGTGATCGGTGGCGGTCTGTGGATCATGCTATCCGGCGCGCTTCGGCAGTACCGCGGCGTCAACGAGACCATCTCGAGCCTGCTGCTCGTCTACATCGCGCTCGCGATCCTCAACCATCTCGTCGAGGGGTTGATGCGCGATCCCGCCAGCCTCAACAAGCCGTCGACCCGCGAGATCGGTGCCGCCAACATGATCGGCTCCATCCCCGGCACCGACGTGCATTGGGGTCTCGTCTTCGGCCTGATCGCGGCGATCGCCGCCTACATCCTGATCTATCACACCGTGTTCGGCTTCGCCGCGCGGGTCGCCGGCGGCAACATCCGCGCCGCGAAGATCGTCGGCCTCGGCGTCAGCAAGCTGATCCTGACCGTTTGCTTCCTCGCCGGCGGCGCAGCAGGCCTTGCCGGCATGGTCGAGGTCGCGGCCGTGCAGGGGCGCACCAACGCCAATCTCGCGGCTGGCTACGGCTTCACCGGCATTCTCGTTGCGTTCCTGGCGCGGCAAAATCCACTCGCCATCATCCCCGTCGCGATCCTGCTCGGCGGCATCAGCGCCAGCGGCGGCCTGTTGCAGCGCCGCCTGGGGCTGCCCGACGCCTCCGTGCTGGTGCTCCAGGGCATCATCTTCGTCTTCGTGCTGGCCAGCGATGCGCTCTACGGCCGCATCGGATTTTTGAAGGGAAGATCCTGAGATGGCAGACGGATCGATCGGACTCTGGACCGTCCCGCTCGCCGTGCTCGGCGGAGCCATTCGCGTCTCCACGCCTTTCCTGTTCGTGAGCCTGGGCGAATGCATCACGGAGCGCTCAGGCCGCATCAATCTCGGCCTCGAAGGCACGCTGGTGATGGGCGCGATGAGCGCCTACGGCATCTCCTATCTCTCGGGATCACCATGGTTGGGTGTGCTCGCCGCCGGCATCACCGGGGCGCTTCTCGGCGCACTGCATGCCGGCATCTGCTCGCTGCCGCGCGTCAACGACGTCGCGGTCGGCATCGCCCTGATGCTGTTCGGCACCGGGCTTGCCTTCTATCTCGGCAAGCCGCTGATCGAGCCCACCGCACCGCGGTTGCCCGCGATCGATTTCGGCTGGTGGAGCGACATCCCGCAGGTCCGCGCGGCGCTACGCGTCAATGTCCTGTTCCTGATCGGCGTCGCGCTCGCGCCGATCCTTTACTGGGCCTTCCGGACCACACGTTGGGGCCTTCTCATTCGCACCGCCGGCGAAAGCTCTGACGCTGCACGCGCCATGGGCCATTCCGTGCTGCTGATCCGCCTGCGTGCCACCATGGTCGGCGGCTTCCTCGCCGGCATCGGCTCGTTCCTGTCGCTGTTCTATCCCGGAAGCTGGAACGAGGGCCTGTCCTCCGGGCAGGGCATCACCGCGGTCGCGCTTGTCATCTTCGCGCGCTGGGATCCCCTGCTCTGCCTGTGGGCCTCGCTCGCCTTTGGCGGCGCCGCGGCGCTGGGACCGGCACTGCAATCGGTCGGCGTCACCTCAGGCTATCACCTCTTCAACGCCGCGCCCTACATCCTGACGCTGGCGATCATGATCATCACCTGCTCGCCCAAACGCACGCTGACCGGCGCGCCCGCCGAACTCTCGATCACACGGTAACACGCGACACGCAACGAGGTCGTCCATGCCCGAGCGCTACATCAAGTCCGAGCCCTATGCCTGGCCTTATAACGGTGACCTCCGTCCCGAGAACACGGCGCTGATCATCATCGACATGCAGACCGATTTCTGCGGGGTCGGCGGCTACGTCGACAAGATGGGCTATGACCTCTCGCTGACGCGGGCGCCGATCGAGCCGATCAAGAAGCTGCTCGCGGCGATGCGCGCCCAAGGCTTTCACATCATCCATACCCGCGAGGGCCATCGTCCCGATCTCTCCGACCTGCCCGCCAACAAGCGCTGGCGCTCGCGGCAGATCGGCGCCGGCATTGGCGACCCCGGACCCTGCGGACGTATCCTGGTGCGCGGCGAGCCCGGCTGGGACATCATCGAGGAGCTTAGCCCCCTGCCGGGCGAGCCCATCATCGACAAGCCTGGCAAGGGCTCGTTCTGCGCCACCGACCTGGAGTTGATCCTGCACGTGCGCGGCATCGAGAGCATCGTGCTGACGGGCATCACCACCGACGTCTGTGTCCACACCACCATGCGCGAGGCCAATGACCGCGGCTTCGAATGTGTCCTGCTGCACGATTGCTGCGGCGCCACAGACAAGTGCAATCACGATCATGCGCTGAAGATGATCAAGATGCAGGGCGGCGTATTCGGCGCGGTCTCGACCTCCGAGGCCTTCATAGGAGCGATTTCGTGATCATCGGCGAAACGCCTCCGCCCTCAGGCGCGTTCGGCGTCGACGCCATCGCCATGACCATGCGCTTCGGCGATTTCCTGGCGCTCGACAATGTCGAGCTGAAGGTGCGGCCGGGGTCATTCCATGCGCTGCTCGGCGAGAATGGCGCCGGCAAGTCGACGCTCGTGAAGTGCATTATGGGCTATTACCACGCAACCGAGGGCGACATCATCGTCGGCGGCCGCGAGCAGGCGATCGCCAACCCGAAAGACGCTCACGCCCTCGGCCTCGGAATGGTCTACCAGCACTTCACGCTGGTGCCGGCCATGACGGTCGCCGAAAACCTCGTTCTGGCACGTGATGATAATGTGCCGGCCGTGGTGGACTGGTCGAAGGAGATGAAGCAGCTCGAGGCCTTTCTGGCGCGGATGCCCTTCAAGGTGCCGCTCTCCGCAAGAGTCTCAGACATCTCGGCCGGCGAACGGCAGAAATGCGAGATCCTGAAACAGCTCTATCTGAAGCGCCGCTTCCTGATCCTGGACGAGCCCACCTCGGTGCTGACGCCGGCGGAGGCCGACGAAGTGCTCGGCATGCTGCGCGAGATGGTCGTCAAAGGCGAGCTGACGATCCTGATGATCACGCACAAGTTCCGCGAGGTCATGGCATTTGCCGACGAGGTCACGATCCTGCGCCGCGGCAAGCTCGCCGGAGCCGGCAAGGTTGCCGAGCTGACGCCGGACGCGATGGCGCGCACCATGATCGGCGCCGAGGAGCTGACCGTGCAGCCGCCGCGCACCGGCGAAGCCGGCCAGGCGCGGCTGGAGCTGGAAAAAATTCGCGCGCTCGACGACGCCGGCGCCATTGCCGTCCATGACGTTTCCCTCACCGTGCGCGCCGGCGAGATCGTCGGCATTGCCGGCGTCTCCGGCAACGGCCAGCGCCAGCTCGTCGAGGTGCTGGCCGGCCAGCGCGAGGCCGAGAGCGGCGAGGTCCGCGTCGCCGGCGATCCCTATCACGCCAGCCGCGAGGAGATGCGGCGCCACAAGATGTCGCTGCTGCCCGAGGAGCCGCTGAAGAACGCCTGTGTCGGCGGCATGAGCGTCGCCGACAACATCGCCTTCCGCGAGTTCGACCGCGCGCCGTTCGCCAGCGGCGGCTGGTGGCTCAATCGCAGTGCCTTCCGCAACGACGCCATGAAGAAGATCGGGCAGTACAAGATCAAGACTCGAACGCCCGATACGCCGATCTCGGCGCTCTCGGGCGGCAATGTCCAGCGCGCCGTGTTGGCCCGCGAGCTCGGCGGCGACGTCGAGGTGCTGATTGCCGCCAATCCCTGCTTCGGTCTCGACTTCGCGGCGGTGGCGCAGATCCACGCCGAGATCATGGCGGCCCGCAACCGCGGCGCGGCGGTGCTGCTCGTCAGCGAAGACCTCGATGAACTGCTCGAACTGTCCGATCGCCTCGTGGTAATGTTCCACGGCGAGTTCGTGTATGAAGCACGAACCAGCGAGGCCGATCTCACCGTGATCGGTCGGCACATGGCGGGACACTGACTGCGGAGGACCGATGGACGGCGCACGCGACGAGCACTTTCTGCGTCTGTCCTTTGCGGTCGCCCGCCGTTCCCTCACCCATGGCAACCATCCCTTCGGCTGCGTCGTCGTCGCTGCGGACGGCAAGGTGCTGATCGAGACCGAGAACGGCTACATGCCTGATTGCGACGGCACTGCGCATGCCGAGCGCCTCGCGGCCACGCAGGCCTGCCGCACGCTCAGCCGCGAGGTGCTGGCAGAGGCCACGCTCTACTCCTCGGCAGAGCCGTGTGCGATGTGCGCCGGGGCGATCTACTGGGCCGGCATCGGCCGCGTCGTCTACGGCCTCAGTGAGCACCGCCTGCGCGGCGTCACGGTCTTTGCCAGCGGCCAGCGACCGACGGAAGTCGTCGGGCCGCTGCTGGAGGACGAGGCCGAGGTGCTGCACGACGGCGTGTGGACGAAGTAGCCGCCACCACAAACTCGGAAGCGTAGGGTGGGCAAAGGCGCTCTTGCGCCGTGCCCACCATTTGAATGCAATCGAAGCAGAAGTGGTGGGCACGCTTCGCTTTGCCCGCCCTACGGCAGCGTCTTCCCGTAAATACAAATGGCGCCGCACGGGTCATGCGCGGCGCCATCGTTGCAGCTTGGAGTCTTCAGCCGATTAGAACTTCACAGTGATGCCACCGTAGACCGTCGATTCGGTGCAGCTCTTGGTGCTCTGGCCGGTCGCGGCGACCGTGCAGACACCCGCCATGGCGTTGTGGTCGAGACCGAACTTGTTCTGCCAGTAGCGGTAGGCAACCCAGAGGTCGACGAAGTGCGAGTACTTGTCACCCCAGACCGCCTTCGAGGCATCGAAGGTCAGGCGGATCGGTTCGCTGTTCAGCTCGGTCTTGGACTTGGTGCTGAAGATGCCGGTGCCAGACAGCGCGGGAAGGCCGTTCGAGTCGCCCTTCGGTCCGTACCAGCCGGCGCGGCCGCTGATCGACCAGAATTGCATGTTGGGCGGCAGGAAGCCGAGGTCCATGTAGTAGTTGATCTCGACGGCCCAGGTCGGGTTGTAGCTGACATTGCCGTCCGAGTTACACGTCACGCCCGCAACGCCCGGTCCGAACAGGCCGCACTGGGTGAAGGCGTTGTGGTTCGAGAACTCCCAGTACATCAACGGAGCGACGTTGATGTAGCCCTTGTAGGGAAGGTCGAAGGCGAACTGGAGACCGGCGACGACGTCGCGCTTGGCGGGCGCGAGGAAGGTGTTCTCGGTGTTGGCGTCCATGCCGACTTCGAACGAGATGTTGTGCAGCGGCCCCATGGTGAAGGCCTTGGTGTTGAAGATCTCGTTCCAGCCGAAGGTCGAGCGGAACAGGCCATAGATCTCGGTCGCACCCGCGCAGTCGCTGGCGGTGCCGCCGATGTTCACGCCGGGCGCGACGCAAGGGCTGGCGGGGTCATTGTGACCCGACTTGAACATCGAGATGGTGAAGAAGTTGGTGCCGTAGGCCCAGAGGTCGAAGTGGGTGAAGGAGTAGACCTGCTTGGCTGTGGTGCCGTTGATGCTGCCGTCGGGGCGAACACTCCACATGCCGGGGTCGGTGCCCTTGGGCATCCAGGAGAACGTGACGCGGTTGTCGATCACCAGGAAGAACGGGAGGTCGGCCGGCTTCTTGGCAGCCTTGACCGGCAGATCCGCCGCCTGGGCCAGGCCACCGGTAGCGAGCGTAGCAAGTGACAGCGCGGCGGCTGCAATTGCCTTGAAACGAAACGACATCCTGAATACCCCCAGTTTGGACACGTAAAAATGAATGTCCCTTGGGTGCGACACTTGCGCCGATCTCCCGGGGTGAGAAGCCTCAACTTTTTTCAAGGCATGCCGCTTGTTTCGGCAGCCGGTGGCTCTTCTCCGCGGAGTTTTGAGGATTCTTGTGCGCTCCCACCTGCCTGCATGCGGTAAGGCAGGGCGGGCCATTGCCGGACATTCCCGTTTGATTTTGTTTGCTTTTCATGTCGGGGCGAAAGGACAGACATGATGATCGGCGGCCATCGTCACGTCGGCCTGCAAATGCATACGCGCGGTGGCGCGACTTTGCTCAACTCCACGTCAAGCCTGCACAGCCGGTTCCGATTTGGCTTGAACCGTCACAAATTTGCAACAGACGTCACGCGCAAGCCGCGCCCGCAAGGACAGTCCTGAGGCGCTGGAGCACGATCCGCGCACGGCGAGAGCGGCGACTCGCCGTCATCAACCGCCTGCCGAAGCGTTGAGCAAGGGATGACGCTTTTTCACACCTTACGCGGCGGTTCAAACTAGCTCACTATTGAGGCACTTCACCCCATGCAAGCGCATCAGCGAATGTTAGATCCGACGCCTAACGGCCTGCATTCCGGCGAGTCCCCGCTGCTTCAGACGCTCGGGCTCACCAAGCGCTATGGGGATTTCCTCGCCAACGACTCCATCGACATCGATATCTGGCCGAAGGAAATCCACGCGCTGCTGGGCGAGAACGGCGCCGGCAAATCCACGCTCGTCAAGGCGATCTACGGGCTGATCCAACCCAGCGCCGGCGAGATTCGCTGGCAGGGCGAACGAATCGTGCTGTCGGGCCCGTCGGAAGCTCGCAGCCGCGGCATCGGCATGGTGTTCCAGCATTTCTCGCTGTTCGACAACCTCACCGTTGCCGAGAACGTCGCGCTCGGCCTCGATGGGAAAGAATCCTTCAAGTACATGTCGGCGCGGCTGGAGCAGGTGTCGAAGACCTATGGACTGCCGCTCGACCCCAGACGCGAGGTCTGGCAATTGTCGGTCGGCGAGCGCCAGCGCATCGAGATCGTCCGTGCGCTGATGCAGGATCCGAAATTCCTGATCCTGGACGAGCCCACCGCCGTCCTGACGCCGCAGGAGGCCGACCAGCTCTTCATCGTGCTGCAGCGGCTGAGGGCCGAAGGCCGCGCCATCCTCTACATCAGCCACAAGCTGGAGGAGGTGAAGCGCCTCTGCGACACCGCCACGATCCTGCGCGGCGGCAAGAAAGTAGACACCTGCAATCCCCGGCTCGAGACCGCCGCCTCGCTCGCGCGCATGATGGTCGGCGGCGAGATCAAGGAGGTCAAAGCGCCCGCCGGCCGCAAGACCACCGTGCCGCGGCTCGTCGTCAACGACCTCTCGCTCGCGCCGAGCGAAGCGCACGGCGTTCGGCTGGAGCACATCTCGTTCGAGCTGAAAGGCGGCGAGATTCTCGGCATCGCCGGCGTCGCCGGCAACGGCCAGGACGAGCTGTTCGCCGCGCTCTCCGGCGAGCGCCTGTCCAAGGACCCCGGCACGGTGGTGATCGAAGGCATCGCCGCCGGGCATCTGTCGATCACGCAGCGGCGCAAGCTGGGTGCCGCTTTCGTTCCCGAGGAGCGGCTCGGCCACGGCACCGCACCGCGCATGAAGCTGTCGGAGAACGCGCTGCTGACCGGGCACGCCGCCAGCGGCATGGTCCATCGCGGCTTCATCGACACCGCCGCGACGCTGAAGACCGTCGATCGCGCGACCGAAACCTTCGACGTGCGCAAGGCCAAGCGCGATCCGGAGGCTGCGAGCCTTTCCGGCGGCAATCTGCAGAAGTTCATCGTCGGCCGCGAGATCCTGCGCAACCCGGCAGTGCTGGTGGTCAGCCAGCCGACCTGGGGCGTCGATGCCGGCGCCGCCGCGGTGATCCGCCAGGCGCTGCTCGATCTCGCGACCGCCGGCGCCGCGGTGCTGGTGACAAGCCAGGATCTCGACGAGCTCGCCGAGATCGCCGACCGCATCGCCGTGATGTTCCACGGCCACCTGTCGGCGCCGCTCGCAACAAGCGAAGCGACCCGCGAAAAACTCGGCCTTTTGATGGGCGGCAGCAGCCTGGAGCCGAAGGAGGCCGCGCATGCAGTTGGTGCTTGAGAAGCGCGCCGAGCGCTCCAACACGATCGCGCTGGTCTCGCCGCTGATCGCGATCGGCCTGACGATCGTCACCATGACCATCCTGTTCGCGATCCTCGGCAAGAATCCGCTCCTCGCCCTGCATGCCTATTTCATCGCGCCACTGACCGACGGCTATTCGCTCCAGGAGATCGCGGTGAAGGCGACGCCGCTGGTGATGATCGCGATCGGCCTGTCGCTCTGTTATCTCGCCAATGCCTGGAACATCGGCACCGAGGGGCAATTCCTGATCGGCGCGGTCGCCGGAAGCTGGATCGCGGTGAAGACGCAAGGCACTGACGCCGGGGCCTGGGTATTGCCGGCCATGCTCGTGCTCGCAGCCGCTGCAGGCGCGCTCTATGCGCTGATCCCGGCGATCTGCAAGGTGAAGTTCGGCGCCAGTGAAATCCTGACCAGCCTGATGCTGGTCTATGTCGCCGACCTCTTCCTTGATTATCTCGTGCGCGGCCCCTGGCGCGATCCGCACGGCTTCAACTTCCCGACCACCGCCGAATTCGATCCGGTGGCGACGGTGCCGCTGCTGATCGAAGGCGGCCGGCTGCATCTCGGCTCGATCATCGCCCTGCTCGTCGTTGCGGCGGCAGCGATCCTGCTCGGACGAACCATCAAGGGTTTCGAGATTCGCGTAGTCGGCGCAGCGCCCCGCGCGGCGCGGTTCGGCGGATTCAACGCCGACCAGCTGATCATCCTGACCTTCGCGGTTTCCGGCGCGCTCGCGGGCCTTGCCGGCATCATTGAGGTCGCGGGTCCCGTCGGGCATCTCCAGCCCGGCATCTCGCCAGGCTACGGTTTTACGGCGATCATCGTCGCCTTCCTCGGCCGGCTGAACCCGCTTGGAATATTAATTGCAGGTCTTTTTCTCGCACTGACCTTTATCGGCGGCGAGCAGGCGCAGATCGCGATGAAGATCCCGTTGGATGTCACCAAGGTGTTTCAGGGCATTCTGTTGTTCTACGTGCTCGCCTGCGACTCCCTCATCCTCTACCGCTTCAAGCTGGTGTTCCCGAACCGACAGGTGGCCCGTGGAACTGGTTGAAGCCATCATCCTTGCGGTGCTCGCCGCCTCGACGCCGCTCCTGATCGCGGCGACCGGCGAGCTCGTGACCGAGCGCTCCGGCGTGCTCAATCTCGGCGTCGAGGGAATGATGATCGTCGGCGCGGCCTGCGGCTTTGCCGGCGCCTGGCTGACCGGCTCGATTCTGGTCGGCGCGCTGTTCGGCATCGTCGCGGGCGCGCTGATGTCGCTGATCTTCGCGCTGATGGCGCTCGGGCTGGCCGTCAACCAGGTCGCAACGGGCCTCGCGCTGACCATTCTCGGCATCGGGCTCTCCGGCCTGATCGGCGCCGGCTTCGTCGGCGAGCGCATCACGCCGGCTGCGCATCTCGCCCTTCCCGGCCTCACCGACATTCCGCTGGTCGGCCGCGTGCTGTTCGGCGAGGACGCCTTCGTCTATTTCTCCATCGCGCTGATCATCGGCGTCTGGTGGTTCCTGTACCGCACGCGGGCGGGCTTGATCCTGCGCGCCTGCGGCGACAATCACGTCTCGGCGCACGCGCTCGGCTATCCCGTGCTGCGCATCCGCACCTTCGCCGTGATGTTCGGCGGCGCCTGCGCCGGCCTTGCCGGCGCCTATCTGCCGCTCGCCTATACGCCGTTCTTCATTCCGGGCATGACCGCGGGTCGCGGCTGGATCGCGCTGGCGCTGGTGGTGTTCTCGTCCTGGCGGCCGGGCCGGCTCGTGGTCGGTGCTTATCTGTTCGGCGCGGTGACCATCCTGCAACTGCACGCGCAGGGCTGGGGCGTCGGCATTCCCTCGCAATTCATGTCGGCGCTGCCTTACCTCGCGACCGTCATCGTCCTGGTCCTGTTGTCCCGCGCGCGCACCGGCGGCTCGACCGCGCCGGCCGCGCTCGGCACCGTGTTCGTGCCTGACCGCTGAGTTTTCATTTCCGCGGCGGGCGCGATGGGGCGCGCACGCTGCGGATCGTGGCTTTCCCCGACTATCTGGAGATTGATGATGAGAAAATCACTTCTTGCGCTGGCTGCCGGGCTTCTGCTTGCCGGAAGCGTCAGTGCCGCCTCCGCCGCCGACAAGCTGAAAGTCGGCTTCATTTACCTCGGCCCGGTGGGCGACCTCGGCTGGACCTACCAGCACGAACAAGGACGCCTGGCGCTGGTGAAGGAATTGGGCGACAAGATCGAGACCACGACGCTCGAGAACGTCCCTGAAGGTCCCGACGCCGAGCGCGCCATCGAGCAACTCGTCCGCGCCGGCAACAAGCTGATCTTCACCACCTCGTTCGGCTACATGGACCCGACGCTGAAGGTCGCCAAGAAGTATCCGAACGTGCATTTCGAGCACGCCACCGGCTACAAGCGCGACAAGAACATGTCGACCTATTCGGCCAAATGGTACCAGGGCCGCTACATCCAGGGCCTGATCGCGGCCAAGATGTCGAAGTCGGGCGTGCTCGGCTATATCGGCTCGTTCCCGATTCCCGAGGTCGTCTCCGGCATCAACGCGACGATCCTCGCGGCGCAGACCATCAATCCGAACATCAAGGTCAAGATCATCTGGGCCAACACCTGGTTCGACCCGGGCAAGGAAGCCGACGCCGCCAAGGCGCTGATCGACCAGGGCGCCGACGTGATCATGCAGCACACCGACTCGCCGGCGGCAATGCAGATCGCCAGCGAACGCGGCAAGCTCGCCTTCGGCCAGGATTCCGAGATGATCAAGTTCGGGCCCAAGACCCAGCTGACCTCGATCCTCGACACCTGGGGCCCCTACTACATCGAGCGCGTCAAGGCCGAGCTGGCCGGCACCTGGAAGTCCGAGGACACCTGGGGCGGCCTCGACAGCCACATGTTCGCGATGGCGCCCTACACCAACATGCCCGACGACGTGAAGAAGATGGCCGAGGATGCCCAGGCCGCGATCACCGCCGGCAAGCTGCATCCGTTCAAATGCCCGATCGTTGGGCAGGACGGCAAGGAGGTCGAGTGCAAGGGCGGCGCCAATCTCGCTGACGGCCAGATCCTTGGCATGAATTTCTACATCAAGGGCATCGAAGACAAGCTACCGGGCAAGTAGCACGCTTCTTGCATTGCCTGGACCACCTGCTCCTCCCGGAGGAGGTTCGGAGGGGGTAGCCACAAGCACCCGGCACTTGTGGTTGCCCCCTCTTTTTAGTCCGCTCCTATCCCGCCTGCATCGCCCGCGCCGCGGAACTGTGGCGGCGGATGAGATCGGCGACATCCAGTCCCGGAATCGCGCCGTCGATCACGGCCCATTGTCCTGCCACCATGACCCGGTCGGCCCGGTATGCCCCGCACAGCACCAGCGCGGCCAGGGGATCGCCATGGCCGGAGAAACGCAGTTCGTCGAGCCTGAACAGCGCCAGATCGGCTGCCTTGCCCACGGCAATCTCGCCGAGTTCCGGCCGGCCGACACAGGCCGCCGAGCCCTTGGTCGCCCAGCGCAGGGCATCCTTGTGGCTGACCTTCGTCACCCCGTAGCGCGCCCGTTGCAGGAGGAACGCGGCCCGCACCTCCTGCATCAGATTCGACCCGTCGTTCGAGGCCGAGCCGTCGACGCCGATGCCGATCCCGACACCGGCATCCTCCATCTCGCAGACCGGACAGCAGCCGGACGCCAGAAGCTGGTTGCTACAGGCGCAGTGGCTGATGGTCGTTCTGGCCTTGCCGAGCCGCTTGATCTCGTCGGCGTTGAAAAAGATGCCGTGGGCGAGCCAGGTCCGCGCGTTGAGCCAGCCGCATCGCTCGAGATAGTCGAGCGGACGGCAGCCATACATCTGCTGGCAGAATTTGTTCTCGTCCTCGGTCTCGGCGAGATGGGTGTGCAGGCGCACGTCGAGCTTGTCGGCGAGATCGGCGGTCGCGCGCATCAGGGAGGTCGTCACCGAGAACGGCGAGCAAGGCGCCAGCGCGATCTGCACCATCGCATCCGCACCGCGCTGGTGATGTTTCGCGACGACGCGTGCGCTGTCGGCGAGGATCGTGTCCTCGTCCTGCACGACGCTGTCCGGCGGCAGGCCGCCGTCGCGCTGCGACAGGTTCATCGAGCCGCGCGTCAGCAGCACGCGCACGCCGAGCCGTTTTGCGACTCCGACCTCGATATCGACGGACTCCTCGAGCCCCGCCGGGAACACGTAGTGATGATCGGTCGTGGTGGTGCAGCCCGACAGCAGCAGCTCGGACATCGCCACGGTCACACCGAGCTCCAGCGATTCCGGCGTCATCCTCGCCCACACCGGATAGAGCGCCTGGAGCCAGGGAAACAGCTCGCGGTCCATCGCCGCCGGCAGCGCCCGCGTCAGCGTCTGGTAGAAATGATGATGGGTGTTGATAAGGCCCGGCAGCACGACGTGTTCGCTCGCGTCGAACACCGCGACATCCGCGGTCGCAGGCACGCCGCCGGCCGGCACGAGCTCGACGATCCGGCCATCCTTCACCACGATCCCGCGCCCGGCGCCGTCGGCGAGGATGGCCAGGGGGTCCCTGATCCAGATCGGCTTTGCGTCGCTCATGATCCTGTTTCTCCCCACATCCGCTGACGGCAGACCTGCAAGGCGGAGGCCAGCCCAATCGCGTTCCCGCTGCGACTTCTTGTTGCGACTTGGCTCTGGTCTTGCAAGACTTTCTCTCGGTACAAATCACTCGATGCAAGCGCTGGCGCAGCCATGGACTTGAATACCATCACAGCCGTAGCCCATCCGCAAACGCGCGCGCAGCTGCCCGTTTGGACGCCAGGCGATGCTTGGCTCGCAGGCGGCACCTGGCTGTTCTCGGAGCCGCAAGCGCAGCTGACGCGCCTGATCGATCTCACCGATCTGAAATGGCCGGCGCTGACGATCACCGAGAGCCATCTCGGCATCGCCGCCACTTGCACCGTCGCGCAGATCGACGGACTCGCCTGCCCGGCCGACTGGCTCGCAGCGCCGCTGATCAGCCAGTGCTGCCGCGCGTTCCTCGCTTCGTTCAAGATCTGGAAGACCGCGACCGTCGGCGGCAATCTCTGCATGTCGCTGCCGGCGGGACCGATGATCTCGCTCACATCAGCGCTCGACGGCGTCTGCACGATCTGGAAGGCTGGCGGCGGCGAACAGAAGATTCCCGTCATCGACTTCGTCACCGGCAACCAGCGCAACCGCCTGACGCCGGGAGACCTGCTGCGGCAGATCGATATCCCGATTGCCGCGCTGAAGCGCCGTACGGCGTTTCGCCAGATCTCGCTCGCCCCGGTCGGCCGCTCAGCGGCACTCCTGATCGGCAGCCTCGATAGCGACGGCACGCTGGCGCTGACAGTCACCGCATCGACGGTGCGGCCGATCCGCCTCACCTTTCACAAAGCCCCGGACGCGAGCGCGGTTCGCGACGCGATCGTGCAGCAGATCACCGATGACCTCTACCACACCGACATCCACGGCAAGCCGCTCTGGCGCAAGCACATGACGTTGCGGCTCGCCGAAGAGATTCGCGGCGAACTCCTGGGGGCAACGCCGTCATGAGCTTCGAGATCAACGGCAAGACGTTTCCGCAGGAGCCGCGCGCCGGCCAGTGCCTCCGCACGTTCCTGCGCGAGCTCGGTCATTTCGGCGTCAAGAAGGGCTGCGATGCCGGCGATTGCGGCGCCTGCACCGTGCTGCTCGACGGCGAGCCGGTGCACAGCTGCCTGATCCCGGCGTTCCGCGCCGAGGGGCGCACTGTGACCACGATCGAGGGCCTCGGCGGCGAGCACGGCGCGCATCCGATGCAGCAGGCCTTCCTCGATGCGCAGGGCTTTCAATGCGGCTTCTGCACCGCCGGCATGATCCTGACCTGCGCCTCGCTGAACCAGGCGCAGCGCACCGATCTCGGCGCCGCGCTGAAAGGCAATATCTGCCGCTGCACCGGCTATCGCGCGATCGAGGACGCGCTGCTCGGCAAGATCAACGTCGAGGAGAGCGTCGAGGCCGGCGCCGCCTTCGGCCGCAGCCTTCCGGCGCCAGCAGGTCCCGATGTCGTGCGCGGCAAGGCACGCTACACGTTCGACACGCAGATTGACGGCCTGCTGCACATCAAGCTGCTCCGCTCGCCTCACGCGCACGCCAGAATCACCGCGATCGACAAGTCTGCGGCGCTCAGCGTTCCCGGCGTGCATGCGGTGCTGACGCATGAGGACGCGCCATCGGTGCTGATCTCGACCGCGCGACACGAGAAGGACTGGATGGACCCCGAGGACACCCGCATCCTCGACGACGTCGTGCGCTTCATCGGCCAGAAGGTCGCGGCGGTCGTCGCCGAAAGCGAAGGCGCCGCCGAGGAAGCCTGCCGGAGGCTCAAGGTCACTTACGAGGTCCTGGCTGCGCTGATCGATCCAGAGCAGGCGATGGCGCCCGGCGCACCCATCATTCATCCCGACCGCACCACCGAGAACCGCGTCGCCGACGCCAGGCGCAACCTTGCGGCTGAGACCCATGGCGAGTTCGGCGATGTCGCAGCAGCACTTGCCACATCTGCCGTCACCTACGAAGCCACCTTCCACAGCCATCGCGTGCAGCACGCCGCGCTGGAGACCCATGGCGGCCTCGCCTGGCTCGACGCCTCCGGCGTGCTCAACGTCCGCACCTCGACGCAGGTGCCGTTCCTGACCCGGCGCGCCCTGTCCGACATTTTCCAGCTGCCCATGGACAGGGTCCGCGTGTTCTGCGAGCGCGTCGGCGGTGGCTTTGGCGGCAAGCAGGAGATGTTCGTCGAGGATATCCTTGCGCTCGCCGCGCTGAAGACCGGACGCCCCGTGAAGCTGGAGCTCACCCGCGAGGAGCAATTCATCGCGACGTCGACGCGGCATCCGATGCGGGTCCACATCAAGGCCGGTGCCGATGCCGACGGCAAGCTCACCGCACTCCAGCTCGACGTGCTCTCCAACACCGGCGCCTACGGCAATCACGCCGGCCCGGTGATGTTCCACTCGCTGTCCGAGTCCATCGCCGTCTACAATTGTCCGAACAAGCGGGTCGACGGCTACGCCGTCTACACCAACACGGTGCCATCGGGTGCGTTTCGCGGCTATGGCCTGCCGCAGACGCTGATCGCGATCGAGGCCGCAATCGACGAGCTGGCCGGGCAGCTCGGCATCAGCCCCTACGACATGCGCCGGCGCAACATCGTCAAGCCAGGCGACCCCATGCTGTCGCCGCCGCCATCCGAATTTCACGACGTGCTCTATGGCTCCTACGGGCTCGACCAGTGCCTCGATCTCGTCGAGCGCGCGATGCAGGCGGATGGCCCGCGGCCGGAGCTGTCGCCGGAATGGCTGATCGGCGACGGCATCGCGCTGACCATGATCGACACCGTGCCGCCCGCCGGCCACATCGCGGACGCCATGATCGCGCTCAACGACGACGGCGGCTTCGATCTTACCGTCGGCACCGCCGAGTTCGGCAACGGCACCAGCACGGTCCACCGCCAGATCGCGGCGACGACGCTGGCGACCACCGTCGACAGGATTCGCCTGCGCCAGTCCGACACCGCCCATGGCGGCCACGACACCGGCGCCTATGGCAGCGCGGGCACCTTCGTCGCCGGCAAGGCGACGCATGCAGCCGCCATGCAGCTTGCCACGGACTTGAGGGCGGCCGCGGCCGGCGCCTGGCTTTGCGATGTCGGAAGCTGCGCGCTCGAGGACGAGTTCGTCGTGAGCGGCGTCAGGCGCATGTCCTTTGTGGAGCTTGCGAAGCTTGCGCGCGAACGCGGCCAGCCGCTCGCAGCACAAGGCAATTCCGGCGGCACGCCGCGTTCGGTCGGCTTCAACGTGCAGGGCTTTCGCGTGGCGGTGAACAAGGGCACCGGCGAGCTCAAGATTCTCAGAAGCGTGCAGGCCGCCGACGCCGGCGTCGTCGCCAATCCCATGCAGTGCCGCGGCCAGGTCGAGGGCGGCGTCGCGCAGGCGCTTGGTGCTGCGCTCTACGAGGAGATGGTGATCGACGCGGACGGCCGCGTCACCAACGCCAAATTCCGCGACTACCACCTGCCCACCTTCGCGGACGTGCCGCGCACCGAAGTCTTCTTCGCCGAGACCTCCGACACCATCGGCCCCTTGGGCGCGAAGTCGATGAGCGAGAGTCCGTACAATCCGGTCGCCGCGGCGCTCGGCAACGCGATTGCAGACGCCACCGGCATCCGCTTCACGGCGCCGCCGTTCAAGCCGGACCGGCTGTTTCCGGCGCTGCACGATAAATTTGGTTAGGCCTATTTTGGGGGATTCATTCGTGAGCAGCGAGGTCCATCCCGTCGACGAAGTCCTGCCGGTCCCGCGCCTGCTCGCGCTCGGGCTCCAGCATGTGCTGGTGATGTATGCCGGCGCGGTCGCGGTGCCGCTGATCATCGGACGCGCGCTGAAGCTGCCGCCGGAGGACGTCGCCTTCCTGATCAGCGCCGACCTGTTCGCCTGCGGGCTTGCGACGCTGGTGCAATGCCTCGGCTTCCCCGGCGTCGGCATCCGCCTGCCCGTGATGATGGGCGTAACGTTTGCCTCGGTCGGACCGATGCTCTCGATGGCCGCCGCGCCCGACATCGGCCTGCTCGGCATCTACGGCTCCGTCATCGCCGCCGGCCTGTTCGGCATCGTCGCCGCGCCCTTCGTCAGCCGGCTGCTGCCGCTGTTTCCGCCGGTCGTCACCGGCAGCATCATTCTCGTCATCGGCATCTCCTTGATGCGGGTCGGGATCAACTGGGCCGGCGGCGGCCTGCCGACCTTGACGAAGGTCGTCGACGGCGTTGCCGGCAGCTTTCCCAATCCGGCCTATGGGCAATTGCAGGGGCTCGGCATTTCGCTGTTCGTGCTGCTTTTCATCCTCGGCCTGATCAAATGGGGCACCGGCTTCCTCGCCAACGTCTCCGTGCTGCTCGGCATCGTCGCCGGCGCCGTGCTCGCGACCATTCTGGGCGTGATGCATTTCGACAAGGTCAGTGCTGCCTCCTGGGGCGCGCTGGTGATCCCGTTCCGCTTCGGCATGCCGCAATTCCACCTCGTGCCCGTCGTCACCATGTGTGTCGTCATGATCGTGGTGATGATCGAGTCGCTCGGCATGTTCCTCGCGCTCGGCGACATCACCGGCAAGACGGTCGACCGCGAAGCCCTGAGCCGGGGCCTGCGCGCCGACGGCGTCGGCACGCTGCTCGGCGGCATCTTCAACACCTTTCCCTACACCTCGTTCTCGCAGAATGTCGGCCTCGTCTCCGTCACCGGCGTGCGCTCGCGCTGGGTGACGGTGACGGGCGGCTGCATCATGCTCGGCCTCGGCCTGTTGCCGAAGCTCGCGGCGCTGGTCGAGGCGGTGCCGCTGGTCGTGCTCGGCGGCGCGGGCCTCGTGATGTTCGGCATGGTCGCGGCAACAGGCGCGCGCATCCTCACCTCGGTCGATTTCCGCACCAACCGCTACAATCTCTTCATCGTCGCGATCTCGATCGGCTTCGGCCTGATCCCGCTCGCCGCGCCCGGGTTCTTCCGGAACCTGCCGCATGATCTACAGCCGCTGCTGGAGTCCGGCATTTTGCTTTGTGCGGTGGTCTCGGTACTGCTCAACGCCTTCTTCAACGGCTTGGGCGGCGGCGCTGCGGCCGAGGCGGATGCAGCGGCAGTCGCGTCATCCGCACAACATGTCTAGCTAGCTGCCGCGATAGGTCGCGTAGCTCCAGGGCGTGACCAGCAGCGGCACGTGGTAGTGATTTTCCGGCTCGCTGATCGCAAAGCGCAATGGGATCTCGTCGAGGAACGGCGGCTCCGATAGCGGCACGTTGCGCTCGGCGTAATATTTGGCGACGCGGAAGCGAAGCTCGTAGCGACCGATCGGAAGCGGACGGCCGCCGATCAACGGCTGATCGGTACGCCCATCCGCATTGGTGACGGTGCGCGCGATGACGCGGCTCTCGCCGAGACTCGCAAGCTCGATCAGCTCCACCGGGATACCTGGCGCGGGCTTGCCGGCGTGATTGTCCAGCACATGCGTCGAGAGCCGGCCATGCACCTTGAGCTTGTCGTCGGCGACGACGAGCTGGTCGAGCCGCAGCGCCGAGATGCGGCCGATCTCCTCGATCGCACGTCGCGTCTCGGTCTTGGCAATATTGAGCAGCCGCGTTTCGAAGTCGCGCAGCACGGAATCCTTCGTGTGACGGCGCACGCAGACGATGTAGGGGAAGCCGAACTTTTCACGGTACGCATTGTTGACGCGCTCGAACGCGGCATATTCGGCGTCCGACAGCCGGTCGAGCCCGGCGCTGTCCTGCTCGTCGGTCGATTCCGCCGTCAGGCCCGCGGCGCGCTGGGTCTTGTTGGCGAGATCGGGATGCGCCCGGATCAGCGCCAGCTGCACGTCGGGCTCGGCGCTCTGGATCGCGGCCATCAGCGCGGCGTGCAACTGGTTGATGCCGGTGAACGGCCGCTGCCCGGCGAGCTTCTCCGCAATCCACGGCGAATATTCGACGACATTGGCGAGGGCCGCGACGAAGTCGGCTTTGTCGGCGGCGTTGAGATCGGCGAGCGAGATTTGCGACATCACACCTTCACCCGATCTCGAAGGCGTCGGCAGCAAGATGCGCGTGCTTGTCGTGCCAGTGCTGCGCGATCTGGAGCCGCGTCGGCACCCAGACGCGCTCGTGCTTGCCGATGTAATCCAGGAAGCGGATCAACCCCGCGGCCCGGCCCGGCCGGCCGGCGAGGCGGCAATGCAGCCCCACCGACATCATCTTCGGCGCGGTCTCGCCTTCGGCGTAGAGCACGTCGAAGGCGTCCTTCAGATAGGTGTAGAACTGCTCACCCTCGGCAAAGCCCTGCGGGTTGATGAACCGCATGTCGTTGGCGTCCAGCGTATAGGGAATGATGAGCTGCTTGCCCCCGGCGCCCTTGACCCAATAGGGCAGATCGTCGGCATAGGAGTCGCAGAGATAGAGGAAGCCGCCCTCCTCCATCAGGAGGCGGTTCGTGTTGATCGAGGAGCGCCCGGTGTACCAGCCGAGCGGCCGCGACCCGGTCGCCTCAAGGTGGACGCGGATCGACTCGACGATCTCGGCGCGCTCCTGCGCCTCGGTCATGTCCTTGTGCTCGATCCATTTCAGGCTGTGGCTGGCGATGTCCCAGCCGGACTCCTTCATCGCGGCGACGATTTCCGGATTGCGCTTCAGCGCGGTGGCGACGCCGAACACGGTGGTCGGCCATTTGCGCTCACTGAACATCCGCCACAGCCGCCAGAAGCCGGCGCGCGAGCCATATTCGAACATCGATTCGATATTGGCGTGGCGCTGGCCCGGCCAGGGCTGCGCGCCGAGCACGTCGGACAGGAAGGCTTCCGAGGCGCGATCGCCGTGCAGGATGTTGTTCTCGCCGCCTTCCTCGAAATTGACGACGAACTGCACCGCGACCCGCGCGTCGCCCGGCCATTGCGGATGCGGCAGGTTGCGGCCGTAGCCGCGGAGATCGCGCGGGTAGCGGGTATCAGTCACTCAGACTTCCTCGAAGCGGATCGGCAGCGCGCCCTTCCACAGCACGCTCTTGCCCAGCGTCGCCAGATTCTCCAGCCCCGAGGTCACCGTGATGAAGTGATTGCCGGCGAGCTGGCCCATCTTGCTCGCGAAGCTCACGCCGCCATAGGCCATCAGGATCTCGGTCTCGCTGATGCCGCCGGGATAGAGGATGATCTGGCCCGGCGCGGGATAGCTGGTGTGGTTCTCGTAGCCGACGCCGAAATCGAGGTCGCCGAGCGGCATCCACACCGCCTCGCCGCTCCAGCGCACGTGGATGATGTGGCTTTCGAACGGCATAGCCTTGCGGAACGCGGCAACGGTCTTGGGCGCCAGTTGCTCCTCGAAGCGAGCATCGAAGGTATAGTCGCCGGCACGGATAACGAGTTTGCTCATCTCATCTCTCTGGATCGGGGGCTAAAGGCCCCACGGGGAACTTTCAAGCAAAGAGCATTCCATCGGGCTTCGCGCAAGGGGCGCGGCCCCTCACCTGCGGTCGTAGGACCAGCCGAAAATGCCGCTCCGCCGCGTCTCCGGCTCGGGCTCGGCGGCAGGCGGCGGCGCCTCCTTGAGTTCCGCCTGCGGCGGGGGTGGAGGCGGTGCGGGAAGGTTCTCGCATTTCATCGAGTAGACCAGCTTGCCGTCCGCGGTCCGTCCGATCGGCGCGCAGGGGTCCGGATGCGCCGCCGCACTCTTCGGAGTGAGCTTGACCTGCGCCGCGGCCGGCGAGGAGATCAGAAGAAGGACCAGCAGATATTTCGACATCGTTGTCGCCTGAAAACCAATTCGCCCCATTCAACCGGATTGCCGGGGGCAAGTCCATCGGGCCCAACCGGCCGATTGCCGAATATTTAGCCGGGATCAAAAAATTTGCTCGCCGCAACGTGATGGCTGCGCTTCCGATCGTGAGGCCGGCGCTGCTGATATTTGGCAGGGCCCATCGCCATGTCAGCCGCGACGACGAAATCATGTCTCACAGCCGGAGCGTCGTCACGGGAGAAACAACGATGCAAAAGACTTTCGCCATTCTCGGCGCAACGCTGATTGCCGCCGCCACCATCCAGACCGCCGCAGCCAGCGACCGCCACCACGCCCGCAAGGCGCAACCCGCTCCCATCACTCAATCGGTACGCGACTCCAACGCCGCACTCTGGCCGCCGCAGCCGACCGCGCCCGACTGGTCGCGCTACGCCAACGGCGCCATGTCGGCGCCGGCGGGACGGTGATGCTGGAAGCCTAGCGCGATAGAGCGCAACTGCTTCAATGCCGTCATTGCGAGGAGCCCGCGACAAAATTGCGAAGCAATTTTGCGCTGATGCGACGAAGCAATCCAGACCGCCTCCGCGGAAAGACTCTGGATTGCTTCGCTGCGCTCGCAATGACGGAGCGAGACGCATCGGCGTCATCCTCTAACTCGAGTCCCGACTCGCAGACACGCCTTCCCGTCCTCGCGGCTTAATTCGCCCGAGCTTTGCTTCGTCGCTCCACCCTCATTAGCCAAGAGGGCGCAGGGAAGGCCGGGTGCTGACCTAGCACCCGCGGTCCGCTGCGCGAAAGGTAGCGCAAAAGAACCGCACAGCAGCATACAGGTGTAGCCAATCACTCGGCCTTCCCTGCGCAGTGGTTGGACGGCTTATGCCGTGCTCTCCCGGGAGCCGAGTTCGTTCTGGCCTCCCTCGCTCTCGCGAAAGTCGCCGGCACCGCGCCGGTTGACGCAACTGCCGCATTCGCAAGAGCTTGACCGTAGCAACGACGGCCAGGACCACACGGTTTTGCCGTACGCACGGCTCGCTTGCTCGCCGCAGTTTTCCCGGCCCTGTCGACGGAGCAGAAAACTTACAGGCGAGACGAACCTGACAGCGCCGCTCATCTGGCGCGAAGTCCTGGGCTCACGGAGAGCAATCCGCCCTGCCCTTGACCTCTCGCGCCCGACGCTGCCGCGTCCACCGCAAGCCCGGCTCGCGAAACGTGACGACACAAGATCGCCCCTCAAGGATGAGCCGGGATGGGCGACACATACGGCATTTCCGAATTTCGGTAAAGTGGAATATTTTTGCGCAAGTGGATTGACAGCTTCGCAGGTGTTTTGCCCGTCGGGCAAGATCTCGTAGCCCGGATGAGCGAAGCGACATCCGGGGTCTTGCCACGCGCTACAGCGGTCCCGGGTATCGCTGCGCTCACCCGGGCTGCGACGAAACAGCTATGGCGAAAACAGCCGACTAATACGGCTGATATCAGTAGCCCGGGTCGTAATAATAGGGACTGCCGCCGTAATAGCCCGGACCGCCATAGTAAGGACGCCGTCCATAGTAATAGTGGTCCTCATAATAGTCGCGGCGTCGCTGCTCGGCGATCACCCCGCCGATGATGCCCGCCGCGGCGCCCATGAAGGCGAGGCCCGCCGCGTTCGGCCCGCGTCGATAGTAGCGGTGGCGGCGTGCTGCGCTGAAATCAGTGACGTCGGAGGAGGCCTGACCTGCCTTCGCGGACGCCGCCTGTGCCGGCCCCTGGGATGCCGCAGCCGAGGGCGATACCGAGGTTGCGAGCAGCGCCAGGCCTGCGCACGCGGCCAGGACGGTGTTGCGGCCGGCTGCGGAAATCATGAGTCTGCTCATTTTGACCTTCCTCTGCTTTCACTCAAACACATCGATGCAAACCGTCGGTAACGCGCAAAGCACTGAAATGGTTTCGTGATCGCGGCAATCTGCCACGCCTTGAACGATTATAAACCGAACCACCTGATCCAGCTTGCGCCACGCAAGCTGAGCGGATAATGAACAGCCGCGCCGTTTTTCGGTCGCCGTAAGCGTTCACGTGAACCAACGCATCAACCGACGCCGTCGGGATCGATGCCATTTGCAGGGTTCAACGTGACTGACGCGTCTTTTTCCGTAAGAGAAATCAGATGATTGCGGTTCGCAAACTGCCGGCGCGCTATGCGCCGATCGTGATGCCCTTTGTGCTGTCCATCCTCATGACAGCCGTGGTGTCAGTCATTTCGACGCTTCGAAGCCTCGGCGCAACGCCGGCCTTCCTCGCGACCTGGCCCGGCGCCTGGGCGCTGTCATGGCTTGTCGCCTTTCCAACGCTGCTGATGGTGCTGCCACTGGTCCGCCGGATCGTGGCCTGCGTGGTCGCGTCTCCATCGCAATGATCCGGAACAGCGCCTAGCGGTCTTCCGAAAGATCACGCGCAAACACCAACGTGAAGCGCGATGACGATTCATCGCAATCTCATCGCGCTTTACGACAGCGCCCCGAGCACGCCGCGCGTGGCCTTGTCGATCTCCTCGACATAGCGGCGACGGGCGAAATTCTCGGTGAGGAAGCCGACCACCTTGCGGCTGTCGGTGGAATCGACCACCGCCAGCATCTCGGCTTCCGCCTCGTCGAACACCGCCATCGCCGACTTCACGTTCATTTCCGGGATCAGCACGATGTCGATCAGGCGGGCGAGCTCGATCACCTGGATGTCGTCGGCGATGGTGTCGAGGTCGCTGGAGAACAGATCGGGCAGCAGGACGAGGCCGATATATTCGTCCGCATTGTTGACGATGACGACTCCCGGCCGCGAGCCAAGCACGAATTCGCGGCGTACGGCGGCGATCGTCGTGGTCGACGGCACCTTGCCGACGTCGGAGCGCATCAGCCGCTCGACGGTCAGGTTGCGCAGCCAGCCGACGTCGTTGGCGCTGCGGATGGTCTCGCCGCGCAGATGCAGGCGCCAGGTCGAGAAGGAGTGGCCGAACATGAAGCGGACGCAGATCGAGGTCACGATGCAGCCGGCCAGCACCACGGCGGTGACGTCGACATTGCGGGTCATCTCGAGCACGAGGAACGACATCGTCAGGGGACCGCCGACGATTGCGACGCCGAGCGTCGCCATGCCCGTCAGCATCGCCACCAGCGGATCGATCACGAAGTTCGGGCTGATCAGCAACACCGCGGAGAAGAACTTTCCGATCAGGCTGCCGACGAACAGCGAAGCGAAGAACAGGCCGCCGCGGAAGCCCGAGGCGAGCGAGATCAAGCAGGCCGTCACCTTCAGGGCGATGATCAGCGCGATCAGGCCGATCGTCATGTCGTGAAAGAGATCGAGCACCATGGCGCCGTGACCGGCCGCCAGCACCTGCGGCGTGACGATGGCAAAGCCGCCGACGACGAGGCCGCCCATCACCGGACGCAGCCAGACCGGCAGCCAGGCGAACAGGCGCTCGAACATCGGCGAGGAGCGCATCACGGCGATGCCGACGCCGCTGGTGATGAGGGCGAGACCGATCAGTGCCAGGTACTGCTCGACGCCGACGGCGCTGACCTTCGGTATCTCCAGCGAATACGGCGCGCCGCCGAGCCATTGCGCGGTCAGCGCACCTGCGAGCGAGGCCGCCAGGATCGGGGCGGCGCTGCCGACCGAATAGACGCCGACGATCAGCTCGCAGGCGTAGAAGGCGCCGGTGATCGGCGCGCCGAACGCCGCGGCGATCGCGGCGGCCGCACCGCAGCCGACCATCAGGCGCAGATCGTTGCGGCGCAGATTGAAGAACTTGCCGAGCAGCGAGGCGATGCCGGAGCCGATCTGCGTATAGCCGGCCTCGAGGCCGACCGAGGCGCCGCAGCCGTTGGAGATCAGCGTCTGGCTCGACACCACCAGGCTGTCGCGCATCGACAGATTGCCGCCGCGCAGCGCATTGGCCTCGATCGGGTCGACCGCGCTGGAGATCTTCATCCGCCGCCGCGACCATTCCATGATGCCGAGCGCCAATCCGCCGAGCGCAGGCGCGATCAGCGCCGCCCAGGGGCTGACCCTGGCGTTGGCCGACAGGCGGACGTCGACGGGAATGCCGTAGATGACCATATGGGCAATCTGCGCGATCTCGGCCATCAGCGTCACGATGGCGCCGGCCAGCGTGCCGATCACCAGTGCGAGCGGGATCAGGTAGAACTCGTTGCTGCGCAAGAGCGCGCGCAGGCGAACCATGAGGCGGTTCGATCCCTTGCGATCGGCGAGATGTCTGATCCGCACGAACACCTTCTGCCCGCCCTACCCTTCCGACATGCCGTAGCCGGACATGCGCTGGCGCACGCGTTCGATCTCGGCGCTAGAGAGCAGCGGCGGTTTCCCGATCTGGAGGCAGCCGTGATATTGCCGCGCCAGGGTCTCGACCTCGACAGCGAGCCACATCGCCTTGTCCAGCGTCTTGCCGATCGCGATCATGCCGTGATGGTCGAGCAGGCAGGCAAGCCGCCCCTCCAGCGCCCGCACCGCATGTTCGGACAGTTCCTCCGTTCCGAACGTGGCATAGGGCGCGCAGCGGATGCTGTCGCCGCCTGCGGCCGCAATCATGTAGTGCACCGGCGGGATCTCCATGCCCATGATCGCCAGGATGGTGCAATAGGTCGGATGGGCGTGGACCACGGCGTTGACGTCGGGCCGGGCCCTCAGGATGTCGCGGTGGAAGCGCCACTCGCTGGACGGCTTCTGATCGGGCGCGTGCGAGCCGTCCATCGCCATGAACACGATCTGGTCCGGCGTCATGGCCTCATAGGGCACGCTGGTCGGCGTGACCAGCAGCCCGTCCACATGCCGGACGCTGATATTGCCTGATGTGCCCTGGTTGATGCCGAGCGCATTCATGCGGCGGCAGGCGTCGATGATGGCCTGTCTCTTGGCGAGCTCGTCCACGGTCATCGACATCCCGATTTCATCTCGACTTCTTGGCTGGGCGTTTGTCAGACCGGAAGTACGTCAAAGCAATATGGCAGCGCAAGCGAAAGCGACCGGACCGCCTGTCGTCTCGCCGGCCGGTCCGGCGCGGCACGAAATAGACCGTAAAATCAACGGATTAACGGATCGTCGCAATCCTACGGCAGGCTCGCCCGGACGGCCGCGATGCCGTTGATCACGAACTGCACGGAATAGGCGGCGAGCAGCATGCCGAGCACGCGCGAAAGCACGGCATTTCCGGTGCGCCCGAGGGTGCGGGCGATCAGGCTCGCGGACAGAAAGCACAGCATGCAGAGCAGGCACACCGAGAGGACGACCGCGATGATGATCGCGAGCCGCGCCCCGTAGCCGGCATCGCCCGTCAACAGCAATGTGGTCGCAATCGCGCCGGGACCGGCCATCATGGGGATCGCCAGCGGAAACACCGCGACATCGGACGCGTGCTCCGAGGTCGCCTTGTCGGCCTCGCGGGCCTCGCGATGCGGGCGGTCGCCGAAGATCATCTGGTAGGAGACGCCGAACAGCAGCAGCCCGCCGGCGATCTGGAACGCGGGGATGCCGATCCCGAGCTGGCGCAAAAGCCAGTTTCCGACCAGCGCGATCACCACCAGGATCGAGGCTGCGATCAGCGGCGCGCGCAGCGCGATCGTGCGCTTGACCGTGTCGGGCATGCCCCCGGTCGCGGCCAGGAAGGCCGGCGCAAGGCCGACGGGATCGACCACCAGCAGCAGCGTCACGAAGGCGGACAGGGCGAAGTCGAGCATGCGGCTGGGTCTCGCGCGAGGTGGGGCGCAATCCATAACGGCTCGACGCGACCTTCGCGAGGAACATTTGCCCTCGCAGAGTCTTGGTCGCGCGAGGATTGAGGAGGGCCTCGCCTTCCCGTGTCGCCTCAAGAGGAGGATTTATGGCCAAACGAGCAAAGAAACGTGCGAACGCGAAAAAGTCCGCGGCGCGCCGGCCGCGTCAGGCGCCGAAGATGTTGAGCGACCTGTTTCTGGAGACGCTGAAGGACATCTATTACGCCGAGAACAAGATCATCAAGACGCTGCCGAAGATGGCGAAGGCGGCTCACTCCAAGCAGCTCTCCGCGGCCTTCAACAAGCATCTGCGCGAGACGCAGGGCCAGGTCAAACGCCTTGACCAGATCTTCAAGATGCTGGGCAAGCCCGCGCGCGGCAAGCCCTGCGAGGCGATCAACGGCATCACCGACGAGGGCGCCGGGATCATGAAGGATTTCAAGAACGCCCCCGCCCTCGACGCCGGCCTGCTCGCCGCGGCGCAAGCCGTCGAGCACTACGAGATCTCCCGCTACGGCACGCTGCGCACCTGGGCCGAGGAGCTCGGCATGCCGGACGCCGCCAGGCTGCTCCAGGCGACGCTCGATGAGGAAGAGGCGACCGATCACACCCTGACCGAGCTCGCCACCTCCGTGATCAACCTCGAAGCGGAAGAAGAATACCGCGCCGCCGCCTGATCGGCGCGCCCCCGCCCAACTGTTGCCTACGACGCCGCGGAACATCTCCGCGGCGTCGCAGCGACTGATTGCAAGGGCCTCCTCGGGTTCGAGGGGACAGGCATGCTCCAAATGCGCGATGCTGGAATTTTGGGGAACCGTCCCCATATCCTCGTTTTCCAACCGCAGCGCCTTCCCCGAGTTTTGCCATGCAACCCAAAAATCCCCTCGACTGGATGCTGTCCGAAGCCCTGGACTCGCTGACCCGCGCCGAACGGCTGCGGCAGCAGTTCGGCCGCCAGGAAGCCTGCTGGGAGCCGCCGATCGACGTGCTCGAAACCGAGCATGAGCTCCTGATCCTGGTCGCGCTTCCCGGCGTCAATCCCGACAATGTCGAGACGGTGATCCATGACGGCGCGCTCGTCATCTCCGGCCAGCGCACCCTTCCGCCGGAGCTTCGCAACGCCCGCATCCACCGGCTCGAGCTGCCGCAGGGGCGTTTTGAGCGCCGCATTGCATTGCCCCTTGGCCGCTACGCCATCAGCCGCTTCGTGATGGACGGCTGCGTCGCGCTGCGCCTCGCCAAATCCTGAGGTCGATCATGGCCACCGAACAGATGAATACCACCCAGACCAATTCCACCGAGTCCGACGTGAAGATCCCCGACGACGCACTGATCATCATCCCCGTGCGCGAGATGGTGCTGTTTCCCGGCGCCATCGCGCCGATCGCAATCGCGCGGCCGAAGTCCATCGCCGCCGCGCAGCAGGCGCTGCGCGAGCAGCGGCCGGTCGGCATCGTCCTGCAACGCAGCCCGGAGACCGAAGAGCCGGGGCCGGACGATCTCTATCGGGTCGCGACCATCGCCAACATCGTGCGCTACATCACCGCGCCCGACGGCACCCACCACATCGTCTGCCAGGGCGTGCAGCGCGCGCGCATCCTCGACTTCCTGCCGGGGACGCCGTTCCCGGCCGCGCGGATCCAGCAGATTCCGGAGCCGACCACGACCTCGCCGGAGATCGAGGCGCGCGCGCTGAATTTGCAGCGCCAGGCGATCGAGGCGATCGAGCTGCTGCCGCAGGCGCCGCCCGAGCTGGTCGCGATGTTCCACAGCACCACCGCGCCCGGCGCGCTGGCGGACCTGGCGACGTCGTTCATGGACATCAAGCCGCAGGACAAGCAGGAGGTGCTGGAGACCATCGACCTCTCCTTGCGGGTCGAGAAGGTGTCGAGGCACCTGGCCGAGCGGCTGGAGGTGCTGCGCATCTCCAACGAGATCGGCCAGAAGACCCGCGCCAGCTTCGACGAGCGGCAGCGCGAGGCGATCCTGCGCGAGCAGATGGCGACCATCCAGCGCCAGCTCGGCGAAGGCGACGGCAAGGCGGCCGAGGTCGCCGAGCTGAACGCTGCCATCGCCCAGGCCAAGATGCCGCCGGAGGCCGAGGCGCACGCCAAAAAGGAGCTGCGCCGCTACGAGCGCATGCCCGAGGCCGCCGGCGAAGCCGGCATGGTCCGCACCTACCTCGACTGGCTGATCGAGCTGCCCTGGGCGCTGCCCGCGGAGAAGCCGATCGACATCAAGGAGGCGCGCCGCATCCTGGATGCCGATCATTTCGGCCTGGAGAAGATCAAGAGCCGGATCATCGAATATCTGGCGGTGCGCAAGCTCGCCCCGCAGGGCAAGGCGCCGATCCTGTGCTTCGTCGGCCCGCCCGGCGTCGGCAAGACCTCGCTCGGCCAGTCCATCGCACGCGCGATGGATCGCCCTTTCGTGCGCGTCAGCCTCGGCGGCGTGCATGACGAGGCCGAGATCCGCGGTCACCGGCGCACCTATATCGGCGCGCTGCCCGGCAACATCATCCAGGGCATCAAGAAGGCCGGTAGCCGGAATTGCGTCATGATGCTGGACGAGATCGACAAGATGGGCCGTGGCGTGCAGGGTGATCCTTCCGCCGCCATGCTGGAGGTGCTCGACCCCGAGCAGAACGGGACGTTCCGGGACAATTACCTGGGCGTGCCCTTCGACCTGTCGCGCGTTGTCTTCATCGCGACCGCCAACATGCTGGACCAGATTCCGGGTCCGCTGCTGGACCGCATGGAGCTGATCAGCCTCGCCGGTTACACCGAGGACGAGAAGCTGGAGATCGCGAAGCGCTATCTGGTGCGGCGGCAGCTCGAGGCCAACGGCCTGACGGCCGAGCAGGCCGAGATCGAGCCGGACGCGCTGAAGCTGATCGTCAAGGGCTACACCCGAGAGGCCGGCGTGCGTAACCTCGAGCGCGAGATCGGCAAGGTGTTCCGCCATGCTGCGGTGCAAGTCGCCGAAGGCTCGGCTGCGAAGGTCGTGGTGACGGTGAAGGACATCGCCACGGTGCTCGGCCAACCGCGCTTCGAAGGCGAGATCGCGCAGCGCACCAGCATCCCGGGCGTGGCCACCGGCCTTGCCTGGACGCCGGTCGGCGGCGACATCCTGTTCATCGAGGCCTCGCGCGTGCCGGGCCGCGGCGGGATGATCCTGACCGGCCAGCTCGGCGACGTCATGCGCGAGAGCGTGCAGGCGGCGATGACGCTGGTGAAGAGCAGAGCCAGCCAGCTCGGCATCGATCCGCAGCTGTTCGAGAAAAGCGACATCCACGTTCACGTCCCGGCGGGCGCAACCCCGAAGGACGGACCGAGCGCGGGGGTCGCGATGTACACGGCGCTGACGTCACTGCTCACCAATCGCACGGTGCGCAGCGACACCGCGATGACCGGCGAGATCTCGCTGCGCGGCCTGGTGCTGCCGGTCGGCGGCATCAAGGAGAAGGTGGTGGCCGCGGCCGCCGCCGGCTTGAAGCGGGTGATGCTGCCGGCACGCAACAAGCGGGACTACGACGACATCCCGAAGAGCGCGCGGGACAACCTCGAATTCATCTGGCTGGAGCGCGTCGACGAGGCCATCGCCGCAGCGCTCGAGCCGACCGAGGCCAAGGTCGAAGCGGCGGAGTGAATGCGATGAAGAAACTGCTGGAAAGAGCGAAGAAATCGCGCAAGACGCAGCGGCTGCGCCAGTTGCTTGATCGCGCCATCGACGGGGTTCGCGATGCGCTGGCGGGACCCGAGCCGCGGCTTCAGCCGGTCCCGGTCCGGGTCAAGCGCCGCAAAGGCTGAACCCCTCCGTTTCAGCCCTCGCGGTCGTCGAACACAAAAGGCCCCCTCTTTTCGAGGGGGCCTTTGCTTTATCAGGCCACGGCGTCCTTGGCAGCCTTGACCGGGCGGGCGCGGACGATCTTCCGGGCCGGCTTGGCCTTGAACATCATCTCTTCACCCGTGAACGGGTTGGTGCCCTTGCGCGCCTTGGTCGCGGGCTTCTTGATGACCACGAACTTGGCGAAGCCCGGCACCAGGAACAGGCCGTTCTTCTTGAGCTCCTTGTGACCGACGTCGGTCAGCGTCTCCATGACGCTCTTGACGTCGCGCTTGGAAAGCTCGGTGGCGGTCGCAATCTTTTCGATCAACTGCGATTTGGACATTTGGGCTGGCATCGTGTCTCCTCTGATTCGTTGCCGGTTGCATATTAGACCAACCGGCGAAGGCCTAGAGCCTTCTGCACAGTTATGTCGCGATTTTACGGGCTTTTTTGGCCCCCTGTGGCAAAAAACCCTGCTTTTTAGCTACTTCCGGAGCCGGAGGAGCCTCGGGCAGCGGATTTTACCTTGTTTCAAAGGCCCGCACGCAGCCTTGCTAAAGCTGATTCGCTGCTTTCGACAAGCGACGACCGGCCTCTTTGTGCGAGGAGGGGTGCGTTTCACCCTGGAAAATAAGGGTCGGATTGCACCGCAGCCGCTCCCTCTCCCCGTTTTTGCGGGGAGAGATGAGGAGGCGTCGGCTAGACGCGCTCGATAATGATGGCGGGCGCCATGCCGCCGGCGGCACACATGGTGACGAGACCGCGCTTCAGGTCGCGCCGCTCGAGCTCGTCGAGCACGGTGCCGATCAGGATCGAGCCGGTCGCGCCGATGGGATGGCCGAGCGCGATCGAGCCGCCATTGACGTTGACCTTGGCGCGGTCGAGCTTGAGGTCGCGGATGTATTTTTCCGCGACCACCGCGAAGGCCTCGTTGATCTCGAACAGGTCGATGTCGTCGATGGTGAGCCCCGCCTTCGCCAGCACCTTGCGCGTCGCCGGCACCGGCGCGTTCAGCATCAAGGTCGGCGAGTCCCCCATGTTCGCCATCGCCACGACGCGGGCGCGGGCTTTAAGGCCATGCGCCTTGGCGTAGGCGGGCGAGGCCAGGAGGATCGCGGCGGCGCCGTCGACCACGCCGGAGGAGTTGCCGGCATGGTGCACGAAGTCGATGTTCAGATCAGGATATTTTTGCAGGATCAGGCCGCGATAGGTCGTGCCCTTGTCGTCGAGCGCATAGTCGGCAATGGCGGGGAAAGCCGGCTTCAGGCTGCTGAGGCCTTCCATCGTGGTCTGTGGCCGCGGATACTCTTCGTGGTCGAGCGCGAGGCTGCCGTCCTCGCGATGAACGGGCACGAGGCTCTTCTTGAAGTGCCCGTTCGCGATCGCATGCGCGGCGCGCTTCTGGCTCTCCAGCCCGAGCGCATCGACGTCCCGTCGCGTGATGCCTTCCATGGTCGCGATCGCATCGGCGCAGACGCCCTGATGCGACTGCGGATGCCGCGCACGCAGGCGCAGATTGCCGCCATCCATCATCATCGGACCGCCGCCGCGGCGTCCTTCCATCGACATCATCTCGCAGCCGCCGGCGATGACGAGGTCTTCGGCGCCCGCCATGATCGAGGATGCGGCCATGTTGACGCTGGTGATGCCGCTTCCGCAGAAGCGGTCGAGCGTCACCGCGCTGGCGCGCACGTCGTAGCCGGCATCGAGCGCCGACATCCGGCCGAGATCGCCGCTTTGCGTTGCGACCTGCGCGCTGCAGCCCCAGACGATGTCGTCGACGTCGGCAGTATTGATGTCGGTGCGATCGGCGAGCGCGCGCAGCACGGTTGCGCCGAGTTGCTGCGGATGAATGCCCGAGAGCGCTCCCTTGCCGGCCTTGCCGACGCCCCGCGGGGTGCGGCAGGTATCGATGATCAGCGCGTCAGCCATTGGCGTTGTCCTCTTGTTATGAGTGTTGAGAGGCGTTGTGAATCAGGGGGAGAGTTGAGTCAATGCGCGGTGCCTCCCCTTCGCCTCTCCCCGCTTGCGGGGAGAGGCCGGATTTTACGCGCAGCGGAAAATCCGGGTGAGGGGGAGCTTCGGCAAGGACGGTGACAGATGGACTCGCGGAGAGTCCCCCTCACCCGGAATTTGCTGCCGCAAATTCCGGCCTCTCCCCGCACGCGGGGAGAGGCGAAGGCACCGAGACCGCAGCTAAACCCCCGCCGCGTTCCTCGCGATCACGTTGCGGTAGTAGCTCGCGCTGAGCTTTGGCGTGCGGACCTGGGTGTCGAAATTGACGTGATAGAGCCCGAAGCGCTTGCTGAGCCCGAACACCCATTCAAAGTTGTCCATCAGGCTCCAGAGGAAATAGCCGCGCACCGGCACGCCTTCGGCGGTGGCGCGCTGGAGCTGGGCGAGATAGTTGCGCAGGTACATGATGCGGTCGGTGTCGTAGATCTTGCCGTCTGGCGTCACCAAATCGTCACCGGAGGTGCCGTTCTCGCTGATGTAGATCGCATCCGTCTTCCAGATCTTGGCCGCCAGCTTCGGCACCCAGTATATCGTCTCCGGCGCGACGCGGAGCCAGTCCGAGTTCATGTGCGGAAAGGATTTCGGGATCGGCAGCGGCATGAAGCCGGCGCCCTGGTCGGACGGCACCACGTAGTTCTGCGGCGCGTAGATGTTGAGGCCGAGGAAGTCGACCGGCGAGGAGATGATCTTCAGCTCCGCGTCGGTGTATTTCGGCGCATTGGCGCCGGCGTATTTCAGGAAGGCCTCGGTGTAGCTGCCGGTCATGATGACGTTGAGATAGCCCGCGTTCATCTCGCGTAGCGCGATCTCGGCGGCGCGGACATGCTCGGGCGTGTCGATCGCGGGAACGCAGACGTCGATGTTCTCGGCCGGCCCGATCCTGGTGCCGCGGCGGCCATGGGCGCGCACCGCCTGCACCGCGAGCCCATGCGCGAGCGCGCTGTTGTGCCTGACCTGGTTGACCTCTCCTTGCGGCAGCGTCACGCCGGGCGCATCGATGCCGAGCCCATAGCCGAACTGCACGAAGCGGCCGCTCTCGTTCAGCGTGAACACGTTCTTGACGCGGTCGGTCAGACGCTCGGCGACATAGGCGGCATAGTCGCCGAAGATCTTGCAGGTCTCCGTCGAGCGCCAGCCGCCGAAGCGGTCCTGGAGCGATTGCGGCAAGTCCCAATGATAGAGTGTCATCCACGGCTCGATGCCGTTCTTGAGCAGCTCGTCGACCAGGCGATTGTAGAAGTCGAGGCCCCCCGGGGTTCGGCTTGCCGTCGCCGTCGGGAAACACCCGCGGCCATGCGATCGAGAAGCGGTAGGCCTTGCAGCCAAGCTCCTTGATGAGCGCGATATCCTCCTTGTAGCGGTGATAGTGCTCGTTGGCGCGATCCCCGGTCGAGCCGTCCTCGATCTTGCCGGGGATGCGGACGAACCTGTCCCAGATCGAGGCCCCTCGCCCGCCCTCGTTGACGGCGCCCTCGACCTGGTAGGACGAGGTCGCCGTGCCCCAGAGAAAGCCTTCCGGAAAGCCGCTGTCGCGCGAGGCCGCGGCCGCCGGCTTGGCGTCAGCGCCGTCCAGAGGGTTTGCGATTGCCGCCGCGGACAATCCCGCCAGCGCGGCAAACTGGCGACGCGAGACCTTGTCCGACATGTGATGCTGCCCCCGGGATGATGCTGGTGCAGCGGCACAATGACCGGTCGCGGGCGGTTTGAGAAGCGAGCTTTGAGGAAGGTCGGATGCAGAATTGCGCCGCCCGGGCCGCGACATAAGGATGCGGGCGACCCAGCCGGCCGGCGAAGCGCTCCCGCGATCAGCGCGAGCGCTTGGGCAGCTTTGGAAGCTTGCGGGGATTGAACGCAGGGAGCTGTCCGGCTTGTTCAGGTGCCGCCGGCTTCTGTTCCGTCAGAATGAGCGTTCCATGGAGGATCATTCCCGGCACTTGTTGCGCCGTCGCCGTGTAGGTCGCGATCTTGCCGGGGCAGTGTCCCTCGATGTCCAGCGTGAGTTCATCATCGACGCCGAAGACCGTCGCACGTCCATCGGTATGACGTTTCGTCAACACGGTTGCGGTGAAGCGATCGCCGTCGACCTTGCAGGAGCCGTGATACGTCATCAGGCTGTCGCGGCCCCAAATCTGGCCGTCTGCGACATGGACGATACCCGTCCCCTGATCGAGGGGCGTCTTGTACCACGCCGTGTAGGTGCCATCCTTCAGCATGGGAGCCGTCTCCCCTGGTAGTCCCCCGCAAACAATCCGCATGATTAGCGCTAAGAAAGCGTTAATCGCGCGGCCCGTGCCAATCCGGTCGGTCCCTGCGCAGCTCGGCTTCAAGATCCTCGATGATGCTATGAAGCAGACACGCGGCAAGCGGGTCGGTCACTTCCCGTTCCAGATGCCGATAACGCGCGATCCGGGATTCCTGCTCTCTCAACTGGTGCTCTGTCATCAGACGGGCCCTCCGGCAAACCGACGCGCAGACAGCCAAACAGTTTCGTTAAAATTTTCGGATCATTTGCCATGGTTTCCGGTCCGTTAAGAGGGCGTCAGGCTTTACCCGCGCGCGGCATGCGGCAGTCAGAGCCAAAGACGCACGCCGGTCATGTCCCCGCTCCCTCACCTGCCCGGCCGGCCAACGCGCGGCTGACCAAACGGTCGGACGCCCCCATCAGGGCGGCCGCATAGGACGGCTCGCTGGCTGACGGGCTCGGCAGGATGGCCTCCGCCCTGTTGTTGAACATCGCGCCGCTGCGGCCATTGAGGTCGCGCGACACCAATAGCGGGACCAGCCGCGCGGCGTATGTATCCGGCTCGATCATCATGAAGCTGGTCAGCCATTCCACGACGGCGACAAGCGCGCGCGACCCGAGCAGATTGGCGCGGATGTTGGTCCTGACGAAGCCGGGGTTGAGGCCGAAGACATCGACGTCGGGAAAACGCCTGGCGGCCTGAAGGACAAGCACCTCGTTTCCGGACACGGTGTTCGAGTGTGCGGAGAAGCGCCTGTAACCTTGTTCCGAGTTGAGGTCGTCGACATCGGCCTTCTGCTCCGTGCCCGGAAATCCCATGACGAAGATGCGGGGCCTCAGGTCGGTCCTCGTCCGGTCCTTGCCGAGACGCGGTGCGATCTCGTTCAGGATGACGAGGCGGCTCAAATAGCTGACGGCAAGATCGCGTTCGATGCCTTCGGGTGTCACCTCGCGTTTGGGGCCGGCCATGATGCCGGTCGTGAAGACGACGATGTCGATGTTTCCGGCGGGCAGCTCGGCGCCGATCCGCCTCGCATCCCGCATCGAGCTCAAATCGGCCCTCAAGAACGTGATGCGCGGCACCTCCTGATCGCGGAAAGTCTGACCGACGACCAGGACATTCGCGCCCTTCGCCGCAAATTGATGGCTGAGCGCGCGACCGATGCCGCCGGTGCCACCGATCACCGCGACATTCAGTCCGTTGAGCCGGAGGCTTTCGAGCGGCGGCGGAGTGACATTCTGGCTCTTGTCCAATTCCACGCGTTTCATTGCAGGTCTGCCTTCCGCAAGCATTGATGAAGAACAGCGGCCGCACCACGAATGCGGTACAGGACCGATGACTCAGACGGCCGCAATCGCGTCCAATGCGGGATAGTCGGTGTACCCGCGGGCGGTGCCGCCGAAGAACGTCGTGCGATCGGCCTCGTTCAGGAGCGCGCCGGATTTCAGGCGCGCGATGAAATCGGGATTTGCCAGGATCATCTGGCCGTATGCTTCCAGATCGGCCAGTCCCGCAGCGACGTCGGAGCCGATGCGATCGCGCGGACGCCCCGGCCTGTTCACGATCAGCTTGCCGCGCCACAGCCTGCGCAGATCGGCCAGAAGGCGCTCGTCGCCCTGATGCATGATGTGAAGGTAGGCGAGCGAGAGCTTGTCGAGCTCGCCGACCAGATGGCGATACAGATCCGGTCCTTCGGCGCCTTCGTCGATGCCCCACATCGTGATGCCAGGCGACAGGCGGATCGCCGTCCTGTCCGCGCCGATCTCCCCGGCGATGGCGGTGGCCACCTCGATGGCGAAACGTGCGCGATTTTCGATGGAGCCGCCATATGCGTCGGTTCTTGTGTTCGCGCTCGGCGCAATGAACTGCTGCGCCAGATATCCATTGGCGCCATGGATCTCGACGCCGTCAGCCCCCGCCGCGATGGCGTGGCGCGCGACGTCGCGGAAGTCGGCGACGGTCCGGCGCACGTCATCGGTCGCGAGCGACCGCGGCTGCGGGATATCCTGCATGCCCTTCGGCGTGAAGATCGGCGTATCAGGCGCGATCGCGGACGGGGCCACACCCTGCCGGTGATGCGGCATGTTATCTGGATGCGACATGCGTCCGGCATGCATGAGCTGGATGAAGATATGGCCGCCCTTGCCGTGGACGGCGTCCGTAACCTTGCGCCAGCCGGCGACATGTGCGGGCGTGTAGATGCCCGGCGTTGTCATGTAGCCCTGCCCGTCATCGGATGGCTGCGTACCCTCGGTGACGATCAGTCCAACCCCGGCGCGCTGCGCGTAATATTCGGCGGCGAGGCCGCCGGGAACGCCATCGGCATCGGCGCGCGACCGCGTCATAGGCGCCATGACCAAGCGGTTCGAAAGCTCAAGTCCACCGATGCGGACGGGACTGAATAGCGAGTTCATGGCGGGTTCCTTCTCGAAGACGACTGAGAAGGGAGATGGACCCTCCACCGAATGGAATAAATACCGTATAATGGATCAGATTGATCCATATATGGGATAATTACATGGAGCTGTTGAACGACATGGCGCTCTTCGTGGAGGTCGTGAAGGCCAGGAGTTTCCGAGGCGCAGCCGCGACGCTCGACATGCCCAACTCGACCCTGTCGCGACGGATCAGCCTGCTCGAGAAGGAAATCGGGTTGCGCCTGCTGAACCGGACGACGCGCAGGGTCGAATTGACCGAAGCCGGCCAGCTCTATTTCGAGCGCTGCAAGCGCATCGTCGACGAGGCGCGCCTGGCGCACGAGCAACTCGGCGAGATGCTGGCGCGGCCGAGCGGACTGCTGCGCGTCTCACTGCCGGTGGACTTCGCCAACACCTATCTGGCCCCGCTGATCACCGAATTCGCGCAGCACTATCCCGGTATCGATTTCGAATTCGACCTGACGCCGCGGCGCGTCGATCTGGTTTCCGAGCCGTACGATCTGGCGATCCGCATCGGAGAATCCGCGGCGTCCCACATGATCGCACGGCCGCTCGCCCGCCTGCACGGCAATCTCTACGCCTCGCCGCGCTATCTCGAACTCAACGGCGAGCCGCGCGAACCGGCCGATCTTGCACGCCATCAATGTCTCTGTCAGACGAGGGTGAGCACATGGACGCTGCACAACGGAACGCAAACGGTCGAAGCCGAAATTGCCGGCCGTTTCCACCTCAACAGCATTGGCATGCTCCGCCGCCTCGCGACGCTCGACATGGGCATTGCTTTCACGCCGCAGGAAATCGTCGCCGACGAAGTCGCATCCGGCCGGCTGCGCCGCATTCTACCGCAATGGCGGGGCTTGCCCATGACCATCTACGCCGTGACCGAGACCAGACTGCTCCCCGCCAAGACGCAGCGCTTCATCGAGTTTCTGCGCGAACGGCTGAGCCGGGGGTAGATCGTGCCGCTCCAACCTCCCGTCTGCAGATCGCGCGTCGAGTTCACGCTTGCGAAAGATTGAGGCCCAAGCGAATCCACGATGTCACGGTACGTCGCCGGCCTTGCGACTCCCGCCGATGCTGTGCGGCTTGTTGAGGAAGAAATCCCGATTGCCGAGAGCCGCCTCCGCGTATTGATCGATCGCGACCTGGATGGCCTCGATGTGCATCCGGCACCAGCCTTCGTAGCAAGACAGGCGCCGCGCATGATCGAGCGCCTTCAGGAATTCCGGCGGCTCCTGCATGTCGGAGAAGTAGGTCGGCCTCTCCCCCTTCATGCCCGTGCCACCTCTCGCGGCGGGACAAGACGGCGCTTCTCGGCATGGACGCGCGGCGGCGGCGGCCGCCGGCGGGGAATGAAGAGGCTGGCGACGACAATCGGGTCGGTGTCACCAAGGGCGGCTCGCTCCTGGACGAGCCCGCTCATCACCGTGCGCATCTTCATGACCTCGTGGGCCACGAAAGTGCAGTCCTCGTCCCGGTTGATCTGTTCATGCATGATCGCTTCAGCCTCACGCATGCTGACACGTAACGCTCTGATGACTCTACGGATTTCACTGATGCGGTTGTCCATGGCTCGCTCCCTGGCTGGACGGCCAGTATAAGAACAAACAATGAACATTGTGTCAATCGGCCTAAGGTAGAACGGGTCGGTGCCGACACCCCATGACGAGCCTGGCGAAAGGTCGATCCGCCGAACTCAGAATGTCACCCGCATCCCCGCATAGAACGCGCGCGGCCTTGCCGGGCTCAGCGAGCGCGGGTCGGTGAATTCTGCGCCACCATTGGTGAAGTTGGGCAAGGCTTCGCGGTCGAAGAACTGTCCGTAGGTCGCGTAACGCTTGTCGAAGATGTTGTCGACCTTGCCATAGAGCTGGATGTTCTTCGCGACCTGGTACGAGGTGTGGAGATTGAACACCGTGTAGGACGGCAGCTTCGAATACTGGTTGGACTCGTCGCCGACGAAATACTGGCTCGAGACGAACAGCGCATTGCCCCCGACTTTCCAGACGTCGGTGACGTTGTAGTCGATGCCGACCTTGACCCGGTGGCGCGGGATCGCGGGAATCTGGTCGCCGGGCAGGACCTGGATGGTCTCGGTCACGGGATCCCTGAACGGACTTTCGGAGCCGAGCTCGAAAGCGTCGAGATAGCGTGCGTCGACGAACGCATAGCTCGCCTGGAACTGGAGCGTGGGCGATTTGATGTTGACCTCGGCCTCGAGCCCCTGACGCCGCGTCCTGCCGACATTGGTGAAATAGCCGAAGCCGGTGCGCCCCACTGCGGGAACGGCGACGATGTCGTCGTAGTTGGTGGCGCGGAACGCACCGACTTTCCATCCGAGCGTACCGATGTTCAGCTCCTTGGTACCGCGGAAGCCGGCCTCCATGGTCTTGGACACGACCTGATTCAGCGGCGGGTCCGAAACCAGAAACGCCGCGAGCAGGCAGGGCCGGACCGGGTCGGCGCAGCCGAGCTCGAGCGGCGTCGGCACGCGATTGGCCTCGGAATAGCCGGCATAGGCGGTCAGCTCGGGCGTGATCTTGTAGGTGCCGCCGATCACCGGATTGAAGCGGGTGAAGGTGTGATCGCCGTTGAGACTGGTGCCGAGCTGATCCTCCAGCGTGATGCGCGCCACGTTGAAGCGGCCGCCGCCGGTGATGGCGAGCGCATCCGTAACGTTGAACGTGTCCATCGCGTAGAGGCCGTTATACTGATTAACGGTCCGCAGCGAGACCGGACCTGCGACGGTGTCAGGGACGCCTGTCGGTCCCAGGAAGAGGCCGCTGCCGCTGACGACGTAGTTTTCTCCCATCGTGCCGATCTCGGCGGTCGCATTGTAGCGCGTGACACTGGCGTCGTAGCTTGTGCCGATCACGAAGCGGTTGTCGCGCCCGAACAGTTGATCGGTGTTGGTGGCCTGCCCCGACACGCCGAAGCTGGTCGACCGTATCGAGCTGCGGTCGATCTCGCCGAGGATCGTTCCCGGCGCAAAAGGATTGCCGAGCTGCACGCCGTTGGTGCCGTTCGCGGGCGTGGTGTCGTTGCCGAAGCAAAGCAGCGTTGGATCCGCACCGCATTCCTGCACATCGGTCGGGTTGCCGTCGACCAGCTTCTGCTCGTATCTGCGCAGATGCGCGGTGCCTTCCAGCGTCCAGGTCGGCGTCGCATCGACCTTTCCGGTGAAATTGAGATAGCCGACGCGGTTGCTTGTGGTCTGCGGCGTCGTGTAGGTCGCGCCCCAATACTTGTCGAGCAGTTCGGCCGGAACGGTGGCGCTGGCCCCGAAATCGTTCTTGGCGATGCCCATGTTGGCGTGGAATTCGCTGTCGCCGGCCTTGTAGCCGACGTCGCCGTAGAAGCGCCGCACGTCCGATTGGGAGAAATTGCGGAAGCCGTTGTCGTGCAGGCCTTCGAGCGCGGCGTAGACGCCGTAATTCTTGTCGACCTGCTTGCCCCATTGCGCCGAGCCCTGGATGCGGCCGAACGAGCCGCCCATGACGTCGAGCTCGGCCCCCTGATAGGTGAAGCCGTCCTTCATCTGCAGATTGAGGGCCCCGCCGAGCGCGTTGAGGCCGAAGGCGGGATTGTTGGTCACCAGCGTCACCGACCTGATCGCGGCGGTCGGGATCAGGTCCCAGTTGACCGCGTCCGAGAAGGCTTCGTTGATGCGGACGCCGTTCTGGTACACGGCAAGGCCCTGCGGCGTGCCCGTCACTGGCGAGGCAACGAAGCCGCGGAATTCGACATCCGGCTGAAACGGATTGCCGGTGACTTCGGTGATATTTACGCCGGCGATGTTGTCGCGCAGCGCGTCGGTGACGTTGAGCGAGCCGGTCCGCTTGATCTGGTTGGCATCGACGGCGTTGATGGCCGACGGAACCTTGTCGACATCGAGACCCCTGCCGGTGCCCGGCGCGGTCGGGTAGACGTAGATGCGTGTCTTGGGGCTGCTCGACGACGATGCTCCTGCTTGCGCCACCGGCCGCGACGGCACGTTGCGCCTTGTCGTCGCGGGCGGCGGCGCCGTCACCTCGACCGGCGGCAGGTTCTGAACGTTGGTCTCCTCATCCTGCGCAGCCCCGGCAGGGCCCGCAACGACCACCCCCGACAGCAGCCCCGTCGAAACCGAGGCCATCAACAAACGACGCTTGAACCAAAGATGCTTGACCATCCCAGCCTTCCCATCCGTGACCACCGGCTGTTTTGATTTTCGCCGTTTGGTCGAGACGAGTGTATTCGGCAGCAGCTCACGCGCCAGCCACAAAAGATCGGGCAATATCCGCGCCCGTTTTCCCGACCAAATCGGGAATTTTTCCCGATCAGGCCGCCGCTGTCGGCACCAGCGCCTCGACGGTCAGGCCGCCGTCGCCGGAGACGACGTTGAGCGTGCCGCCCAGCGCCAGAATCCGCTCGCGCATGCCGACGAGGCCGAAGCCGAGCTTCTGGCCCGGCTCCATGCCGCGGCCATTGTCGCTAACCCGCACCAGGGCACAGAAGCGGCCATCGCGCGTGAGCTGCTCCGCCGGCTCGATGACGACATTGACCGTGGTCGCGCCGGCATGACGGAACACGTTGGTGAGCGCTTCCTGCACGACGCGGTAGATGGTGAGGTCGGCGGTCTCTCCGGTCGCCCCGAGCCCGGACGCGATCGTGGTCTGGATCGTGACGTCGGGATGCGACTCCCGCCACAGCCGCGACAGCGATTCGAGTGCCTGGCCGAGGCCAAGCTCGGCGAGGCCGACGGGCCGCAGCCGCTCCAGCACGCGGCGGGTGAATTGCTGGAGCGCGTTGATCTGTTCCAGCATGGCGCTGCCGTGTTTTCGCACGGCGTCCGCGCTCGGCGCGCGTCCATCCGCCTGTTTCGCCAGCGCGCTGGCATGCGCGCGCAGCGAAAACAGATACGGGCCGAACTCGTCATGCAGCTCGCGCGCGATCTCCTTGCGCTCCACGTCCTGGAGCGACACCGCGCGCTCGGCGAGCCGCCGCTTGTCCTCGACCGCCTCACCGAGGGTTGCCGCAAGATGGTTGAGCTTGGTGCAGATCGCGGCGAGCTCGGGCGCGCCGCCCGGCGCGACGCGCGCCTCATAGTGCCCGCCCTCTAGCTCGGTCATCGCCTCCGCCAGCGACTGGAGCGGCGCCAGCGCCCGCCCGACCACCGTCATCATCACCAGGAAGAGCGCGAGCGCGATCACCGAGCCGACCTCGAGCTGGGTCACGATGCCGTCCCATATCTCGGCGATCTCGTCGTCCGGATGCGAGGTGATCCGCAGCGAGCCGGGCTTGCCATGGATCGAGACGGGCACGCTGACCGCGGTCTGGTCGGGATGAACCAGGCTGACGAACCAGGCCGGCGGCCCGCGCGTGTCGTCATCGGCGTCGGGCCGGGGCGGCGTCAGCGGGTTCCCGCCGGAATCATGAAGCGCGATGCTGACATGACGCAGCCGGCTGAGATCGCGCGCGATCTGGTTCAGCCTAGCATCCGGATCGGGCGCCTCGTTTAGGTCCGCCACGATCATCTCGATGAACTCGCGCGCGAGCCGGATCACGCTCTGGTCCTCGGCCTGCACCCGCGGCCCCGCCTCCGTGACCTGGCGGCCGATGTTGACGGCGAGCCCCAGCGCCAGCAGAAGCGCCAGCAGCAGGTTGATGCGCGCGCGCAAGGATAGATTTTGCCACATTGGTGTCGCCTGTGCCTCGCGAAGCCCGGCCCGCACCTGTCCGATGACGTTGACAGAGGCGAAGCGCCCGATATCTAATCGAAAGCGTACAGCAATCCCGGCTGGGTTGCATGAGGCGACATGAGACGCGCGTGGCTCTCCTGTCGGTATCATGCGGCGCAAAACAGGCAAGTTCAGTCACAGGGAACGCGCTGTCGCGGGGAACGCCTATGCGCATTCTGATCGTCGACGATCATCCCATTGTTGCCTCCGGCTGCCGTGCCGTGCTGGCCGACGAGGGCGAGATCGAGATCCTGGAGGCCGCCGACGCCGAAGACGGCGAGTGCGTCTTCATTGTCGAGCGCCCCGACCTCTGCGTCATCGACATCAACCTGCCGACCGTCTCCGGCTTCGAGCTGGCGCGCCGCATCCTCGAGCGCGCGCCCGAGGCCCGCATCATCATGTTCAGCATGAACGACGACCCCGCTTTCGCCGCCCGCGCAATCGAATGCGGCGCCAAGGGCTACGTCTCCAAGACCGGCGACCCCGACGATCTCGTCGAGGCGATCCGCACCGTCGGAAGCGGCGGCACTTATCTTCCGAGCGCGATCGCGCGCAGCATCGCCTTCGCCGGGCCGGCACTGGCGCAAAGCCCGCTGTCCAAGCTGAACGCGCGCGAGATGGAGATCCTGCGGCTGCTCAGCGCCGGAAAGAGCCTGTCCGAGATCGCCTTGCTGGTGCAATCGTCCTACAAGACGGTTGCCAACACCTCGTCGATCATGCGCCAGAAGCTCGGGGTCAAGACCTCGGTCGAGCTGGTGCGGCTGGCGATCGACAGCGGCGTCGCCTGACGCGCGGGCAGCCGCCACAAATTCGGTCACACAAGCGTTGCAATGTTGATGTGGTTAAGTGCCACTGGAGTTAGGGCATGACGATTCAAACTGTCTCGACCAATAAATCCTACGGCGGCGTGCAGGGCGTGTACCGCCATGCGAGCCAGGCGACCGGAACCGACATGGTGTTCTCGGTCTACGTTCCCCCGCATGCTGACGGCGCAAAGCTTCCCGTGGTCTGGTATCTGTCGGGTCTCACCTGCACGCATGCCAACGTCACCGAGAAGGGCGAATTCCGCAAGGCCTGTGCCGAGCTCGGCCTGATCTTCGTCGCGCCCGACACCTCACCGCGCGGGCCGGACGTGCCGGGCGATCCCAACAATGCCTATGATTTCGGCCTCGGGGCCGGCTTCTATGTCGACGCGACGCAGGAGCCGTTCGCGCGCAACTACCGCATGTGGAGCTATGTCACCGACGAGCTGCCGAAGCTGGTCGCCGAGAACTTTCCGGTCGATCCCAGGCGGCAGTCGGTGATGGGCCATTCGATGGGCGGCCACGGCGCGCTGACGGTGGCGCTGCGCAACCCGCACCGCTATCGCGCCGCGAGCGCGTTCGCGCCGATCGTGGCGCCGTCGCAGGTGCCCTGGGGCATCAAGGCCCTGACCGGCTATCTCGGGCCCAACAAGGACAACTGGCGCAGCCACGACACCGTGGCGCTGATCGAGGACGGCGCGAAATATTCGGGCTTCCTGGTCGACGTCGGCGATGCCGACAACTTCCTGAAGGAGCAGCTCAAGCCGGAGCTGCTGCAAGCCGCCTGCACGAAAGCGAGCATCCCGCTGACGCTGCGGCGGCAGGCGGGCTACGACCACAGCTATTATTTCATCTCGACGTTCATGGGCGATCATCTCAACTGGCATGCGGAGAGATTGAAGGGGTGAGCTCGCTCTCTCCTCCCCCTCTCCCCGTACTTACGGGGAGAGGGGGAGGAGAGAGGGGCTGCTTCGGCAGAGACGGTGAGAATTGTACTTGTGGAGACTCCCCCTCACCCGGAATTTGCTGGCGCAAATTCCGGCCTCTCCCCGCAAGCGGGGGAGTGGCGAAGATCTCACGGCTTGCCGTAATTCGGCGCCAGCAACCGGTTGCGGATCAGATAGCTCATCGTGCGGGTCCAGGATTCGTCGGTGTTGCCGCGCATGTCGGCGCTCGCCACCGTGATCATGGTGCCGGTCCTCACGTCGCGCAGGTAGATGTTGAGGTTGATGATCAGGTTCGAGACCTTCTGCACCATGCCGGTGATCTCCAGGTCGGCACCCAGCTGCCCGGCAAGCTTGAGGTCGCAGCCGCCGCAGGCCTGCAGCTTGGCGTGACGGGCGGCGTCCCTGACCGGCGCGATGTCGAGCACCTGGAACCGGCCTGAATCAGCCAGCTCCTTCCGCAGCTGCTCGCTGATGTGATCCAGCCGTACCAGCTCGGGCTTGGAGCCGTAGAACTCGCCGGGCAGGCTGGTGTCGATCAGCTCGAAGTCGAACACGGCGAGCTTCGGCGGATCGGCGAGCGCGACTGAGCCCGTCAACAGCAAAGCCGCGAAACATAGCAGCGCTCGCATGATCGTGATTCCGCCGCTTCGCGTCGCGAGGACGAAATGCGGGGTTGCATGCCCTGACAAATCGGTCATGCTTTAACAGAGACAATTCTCCATCGGCGGTCAAGCCGGGGAGAACGCCTGGAGGAAACATGATCCGATGGTTGGTCGGCCTGATCGGCTTAGGTCTTGCTGCGACGAGCGCGTTCGCGGCCGACCCTGTCATGATCGGCGTCGGCTATCTCGGACTCGCCGGCACCAGATCGACGCTGTCGCTGGTCGAGCAGCCCGCGGAGAATGACGGCGTCGCCGGCGCACGCCTCGCCATCGAGGACAACAACACCACCGGAAAATTCCTGGGCCAGCGCTTTGCGCTGGAGGAGCGCCGCATCAGGGAAGGCGAGGACGCGGTGCAGGCCGCGACCGCGCTCGCCAAGAAGAACGGCTTCATCATCGCCGATCTGCCGGCGGATGCGCTGCTGAAAGTGGCCGACGCCCTGCGCGAGCGCGGCACGCTGCTGTTCAACGCCGGGGCGATCGACGAGCGGCTGCGCGAGGCCGATTGCCGCGCCAATGTCATCCACACCGCGCCGACGCGCGCGATGCTGGCAGACGCGCTCGGCCAGTATCTGGTGTGGAAGCAGTGGAAGCGCTGGCTGCTCGTGGTCGGCTCGCATGACGAGGACAAGCTGTTCGCCGATGCGCTGAGGCGCACGGCCACACGATTCGGCGCCAAGATCGTGCAGGAGCGCACCTTTGAAGACGCCGGCGGAGCGCGCCGCACCGACTCGGGCGTGACGCTGATCCAGCGCCAGATGCCGGTGTTCACGCAGCAGGCCCCTAGCTACGATGTGCTGGTCGCCGCCGACGAGAGCGAGGTGTTCGGCGCCTATCTGCCCTACCGCACCTGGGATCCGCGGCCCGTCGCCGGCTCGGCGGGCCTCGTGCCGCGCAGCTGGGACGCCGCGCAGGACCAGTGGGGCGCAATCCAGATGCAGAACCGCTTCATCAAGCTGAACTCGCGGCGGATGACGGCGCTCGACATGCAGGCGTGGACGGCTGTGCGGATGATCGGCGAAGCCACCTCGCGCACCAATTCCGGCGATGTGAAAAAGGTCGCAGATTTCATCAAGGGGCCGGATTTTTCCGTCGCCGCCTTCAAGGGCACGCGGCTGACGCTGCGCGACTGGAATCTCCAGCTGCGCCAGCCGATCCTGCTGGTCGACGGCCGCATGGTGGTATCGGTGTCGCCGCAGGAAGGTTTTCTGCACCAGGTCTCCGAGCTCGATACGCTCGGCTACGACCGTCCGGAGAGCAAATGCAAATTGAAATGAGGACGCAGATGTCGCGCATGTGGCGTGTTGGGCTTCTCTCCGGACTGGCGCTCATGACCGCGCCCGCGCACGCCTACATCGCCTATGTCTCGAACGAGAAGAGCAACACGGTCTCGGTGATCGACACCGACAGCTGGACGGTGACCAAGACCATCAAGGTCGGCCAGCGCCCGCGCGGCATCGACTTCACGCGCGACGGCAAGTTCGTGATGGTCGCGGTCGGCGACGACGACACCATCCAGGTGATCGACGCCAAGACGCAAAGCGTGGTGGACAGCCTGCCCTCCGGCCCCGATCCCGAATTGTTCGCCCAGGATGCCGCCGGCAAGATCCTCTATGTCGCCAACGAGAACGACAACACGGTGACCGTGATCGATCTCGAGAAGCGCGCCCGCCTCGGCGACATCCAGGTCGGCGTCGAGCCCGAGGGCATGACCATCAGCCCCGACGGCAAGACGCTGATCAACACGTCCGAGACGACCAACATGGCGCATTTCATCGACACCGCCTCGCGCCAGATCGTCGCCAACGTGCTGGTCGACGCGCGGCCGCGCTTTGCCGAGTTCAAGCACGACGCTTCTGAATTGTGGGTGTCCTCGGAGATCGGCGGTACGGTCTCGATTATCGATCCCGGGAAGCACGAGGTGATCGGCAAGGTCACGTTCGAGATTCCGGGCCTGCGGAAAGAGGCCATCCAGCCAGTCGGCATCGGCATGACCAGGGACGACAAGACCGCCTTCGTCGCGCTCGGCCCCGCCAACCGTATCGCCGTGGTCGATGTCGCGACGCGGAAGGTGACGAAATACCTGCTGGTCGGGCAGCGGGTCTGGCACATGGCGTTCACGCCGGACGAAAAATACCTGCTCACCACCAACGGCGTGTCGAACGATGTTTCCGTGATCGACGTCGCCGCGCAGAAGGTGATCAAGACCATTCAGGTGGGCGAACTGCCCTGGGGCATCGCGATCGCGCCATGACCAGTCCCGCCTCCATCGCCGAGCCGCGCGACAGCGCGCCGAAGCTAGATCCGGCGGCGGTGCCGGCGCTGTCGATCGACGGCGTCAGCCATGCCTACGGCCCGCGCCGGGCGTTGATGGACGTCTCCTTCAACGTGCAGCCCGCGAGCTTCACCGCATTGCTCGGCCTCAACGGCGCCGGCAAGAGCACGCTGTTCTCGCTCATCACGCGGCTGTTCGGCATCCAGTCCGGCCGCGTCGGCATCTTCGGTCATGACGTCAGCAAGAGCCCCGGCGAGGCGCTGCGGCTGCTCGGCGTCGTGTTCCAGCCGCGCACGCTCGATCTCGACCTGTCGCTGACGCAGAACCTGCTCTATCACGCCGCGCTGCACGGCATCAGCCGCCGCGAGGCGGCCGCGCGCAGCGCCGAGCTGCTCGGCCGCATCGGCCTCTCCGAGCGCGCCGGCAGCAAGGTGCGCGATCTCTCCGGCGGCCAGATGCGGCGGCTGGAGATCGCACGCGCGCTGCTGCACCGGCCGCGCCTGTTGCTGCTGGACGAGCCGACCGTCGGCCTCGACGTCAAGGCGCGCGCCGATATCACCAGCCACGTTCGCCAGCTCGTCACCGAGCAAGGCATCGGCGTGCTCTGGGCCACGCATCTGTTCGACGAGATCATGGCCGGGGACGACCTCGTGGTGCTGCACCAGGGCAAGGTGCTGGCGCAGGGGCCGATGAGCCGCGTCGTCACCGAAGCCGGCGCACAGGACGTCAACACCGCCTTCATGCGCCTGACCGGCGCGCAAGTAGTGCCGGGAGGCGGCGTATGAGCAGCATCACCACGCGCGAGGCACCGCGCGGCTTCTCGTTCCAGGAGTACATGACTTGCCTCACCGGCATCGTCTGGCGCGAGGGGCTGCGCTTCCTGCATCAGCGCGAACGCTTCGTCTCGGCGCTGGTGCGCCCCCTGGTGTGGCTCTTCATCTTCGCGGCCGGCTTCCGCCAGGTGCTCGGCATCTCCATCATCCCGCCCTACGAGACCTACATCCTCTATGAGGTCTATATCGCGCCGGGGCTGATGGCGATGATCCAGCTCTTCAACGGCATGCAGTCCTCGCTCTCGATGGTCTATGACCGCGAGATGGGCAATATGCGCACGCTGCTGGTGAGTCCGCTGCCGCGCGGCTTCCTGCTGTTCTGCAAGCTGCTGGCGGGCACCGCGGTGTCGCTGCTCCAGGTCTATGCGTTCCTCTTGATCGCCTGGTTCTGGGACATCACGCCGCCATCATCCGGCTACCTCACCGTGCTGCCCGCGCTGATCCTGTCCGGATTGATGCTGGGTTCGCTCGGCATGCTGATCTCGTCCGGCATCAAGCAGCTGGAAAACTTCGCCGGCGTGATGAACTTCGTGATCTTCCCGATGTTCTTCGCCTCCTCCGCACTCTACCCGCTCTGGCGGGTGCAGGAGGGCAGCCCTTATCTGTACTATCTCTGTGAGGCCAATCCGTTCACCCACGCGGTCGAGCTGATCCGTTTTGCGCTCTACGGGCAAATCAACTGGATCTCGCTGGCGGTGGTCGCGACCTGCACAATCGTCTTCATGATCGGCGCGATTCTGGCCTATGATCCCTCGCGCGGGCTGGCGCGACGGGGCCCCGCGGGAGGCGAAGGATGAAGGTTCGGACCGTGACCATGGCCGTTCTGGCGCTCGCCGCCGCGAGCACGGCCGCGCGCGCGGCCGATCCGCGCTATCCGGACTGGCCCTGCACCCAGGCGAAAGTGCCGGAGATCTCGCTCGCCGCCGTCTGGGCCGGCCCGGCGCTCGACGATGTCCAGACGAAGTGGAAGGACGATGCCAGGATCAGCGCGCTGGTCTCAAAACTGTCGGCGCGCAAGACGCCGCTGGACGAGGCCGAGAAATCGGTGAAGGAATTCCTGGCCGGCTCCGCCGCTGACAAGACCGCGAACGCAAAGCTCCTCTTCGCCGGCCTGTTCGACACCCTCAACGCCCAGCGCTCGCAGGTCATGAACGGGCTCGAACGGGTCAGCCGCAAGCAGCGCGACGCCGCCGACAAGATCCGCGACGAGACAATTCAGCTCCAGGCACTCCAGGGCGCGACACCGCGCGACGAGGCCAAGGTCGAGGCGCTCAGCAACGAGCTGGTCTGGAAGACCCGCATTTTCGAGGACCGCCACAAGGTGGTGCGGTTCGTCTGCGAGGTTCCGACCGCGATCGACCAGCGCCTGTTCGCGCTCGGCCGTGTGATCCAGCAGGAAATGGAATAGCGTCAACCTCGCTGACGGCTCCGCAGAAGCTCCCGCGATCTCATTGCGACTATTAACCTTTGCCGCGCTATCTGCCGGAACCAAATCGCTCTAGGATGTCTTGTCGATGTGAATCTCGAAATGCCCGGAGGCCTCGATGGGAACCACCAGATTCATCCTCGCAGGCGCTGCGGTCCTCAGCGTGCTCGCATCCAGCGCTTTTGCTGACGACATGACCGGAATGGTCACCAGGATCGACCGTCTCAACGGCACGATCTCGATCCAGCAGACGCAGAAGGGAACGGTCGGCGGGAGCGCAGGCGGCGCCGGCATGCTCCAGGAGTACAAGGCCAAGGATGCCGCGATGCTGGATGCCGTCCATGCCGGCGACAGGGTGAACTACTCTGCGACCGACAATAACGGCACGGGGACGCTGACCAAGCTGCAGAAGCAGTAGGCCTCCATGGCGTCATGGCCGGGCTAGTCCCGGCCATCCGCGCCTCGCCCACAGCGCGAAGAACGTGGATGCCCGGGACATAGGCGAGCGAAGCGACGCCGTCCTTCGGACGGCTATGCCCGGGCATGACGGTTACTATTGATCCGGCCGCGGCTCCGGCTGCCCTTCGTCGGTCGGCAATGCCGCGCGCTCCCAGCCGTCGGTGCCATCAGGATACCAGGCGATGTTGGAATAGCCGTAAGCCAATGCACGCCTGGCGGCGTTCCAGGACATCCAGCAGTCGGCCAGGCAATAGATCACCAGCAGCGCGGCCTTGTCGCCGCGCGACGCTTGCGCGAGGCCACGCTGCAAATAATCGTCCATGGCTGGCGGCAAATTTCCGTAGCCGGTATCCGGCAGCCACAGGCTGCCGGGAATGCTTCTGCGCGGCGCATCGCGCCAGACCGTACCTTGGGGAAGATTTTTCGGCTTCGGCGCGCGCGGCATCACGTCAATGAACGCGCCGCTCTTATCCCGCCAGATCGCCTCCGCTTCGGCTGTGGTGAGCACGCGCGCGCCGGCAAGCGTCGCCGGCACCGGCGCGCGGTAATTGTCGGTGCGGTAGCCCTCAGGCTCGAACGGCTCCTGCTGTTGCGCCAATGCCGGCGCCGCCAGAACGGCGGCGACCAGTGCAGCGGCAACGCGCCGCCTCATGGCGCCTTCTTGGCCGTCTCCGCGCCGAGCGGCCGGTCGCTCTCGTCCAGCAAGGGAACGCCGAAGTCGAGCAGGATCTTGTTGATCTCGCCCTGGTTCTCCTGGATCAGCTTGTTGAGCTGCCGCTTCCAGTTCTGGTCGGCGGGACGCACGCCCATGCCGATGCGATAGACCAGCTTCGGACCGGTGGTTTCCTTCACCAGCGGCGTGACATGGAGCGAGCCGGCTTTCTTGGCATAGAAGCCGGCCATCGGTCCCCACAGCACGCCGGCGTCGATCTTGCCGGCCGAGAGGTCGTCGATCATCGCCTGCGCGGAATTGTCGAAGCGCGTGTCGATCATCAGCGGATAGGGCTTGGCGTCGCCCATCAGGCCTGCGATCGCCATATTGGTTGCCGGCGGCGTGCCGGCGACGATGCCGACGTGCTTGCCCTTGAGCCTGGTATCTTCGAGCGTGTCGACGTCTTCGAGCCCGCTGCCGGCCTTTGCGACCAACGCATAGGTCGTGCGGTAATAGGGATTGGTGCCCTGCACGAGGTCGTCGCCTTGCGGGAAACCCATGATGACGTCGCAGCGATGTGCGCCCAGCGTCATCCGGACGAAGCCTGTCGCCTGCGGGAAGAACACGTAGTCGAGCTTCTTGCCGAGCTTGTCGGCGAACAGCTCGGCGAGCTTGTTCTCGAACCCCTCGCCCTTCTCGTTGGAGAACGGCAGATTGCGCGGATCGGCGCAGACGCGCAGCACCTTCGGGTCGACCAGCTCGAACGAGAGGTCTCCGGTCTCGCTGGTCTGCGCCATGGCGACGCCGCCCAGCGCGCAGGACACAACCAGGCCCCACAGCAAGAACAACCCGCGACGATGTCGTCCGGCCTCCGTCATCGCGCTTCCTCCTCGTTTTGTTTGAATGTTATCCATGCAACGCATGACGCGCCATGTTTTGCCAAACCTTGCGCTGGCTTCCCTTTGTTGCAGTGCAATGCAACAAACCCTTTGAACTGGGGCGGAAAAGTGTCTCACATCGCTTCAATGATCGCTGCCCTGACCCTGCTCGGGATAGCGACGCTAGCACGCACTGATGCAGGCGAATTGCCTGTAAGCGAAGTCGCGCCGGGAATCTTCGTACACTCCGGGACCATTGCCCTGATGACGCGCGAGAACGAGGGCGACATCGCCAATGTCGGCTTCATCGTGGGCACTGACGCGGTCGCCGTGATCGACACCGGCGGCAGCTTGCGCGAGGGCGAGGCGCTGTTGGCGGCCGTGCGGGCCCGCACTGAGAAGCCGATCCGCTACGTCATCAACACCCACGGCCATCCCGACCATGTCTTCGGCAATGCAGCCTTCGTTGCGGAAGGAACCAGCTTCGTCGGCCACAACAGGCTGCCGCAGGCACTGGCGACGCGCGGACCCTACTATCTCGACAATTTCCGTCGCATCATGGGCGGCGAGCTGATCGATCCCGTGAAGATCGTACCGCCCACCCTACTCGTTTCGGACACGATGACGCTCGATCCTGGATCGCGCCGCCTGACCTTGCGGGCCTGGCCGGCCGCGCACAGCGACAATGACCTGACGGTGTTCGACGAGACGACCAAGACGCTGTTCGCGGGCGACCTCGTCTTTCTCCGCCACATTCCGGTCATGGACGGCAGCATTCGCGGCTGGCTTGCCCTGCTTAGGGAGCTTGAAGCGGTTCCGGCAATTCGCATCATTCCCGGTCACGGCCCCGTGAGCGAGTGGCCTGCGGCGCTGGCCGACGAACGACGTTATCTCACGACGATGCTGTCCGACGTCCGCACACTCAACAAGAAGGGCGCGCCGATCCGAACCGCCGCGGACAAGGCCGCTGAATCGGAACGGTCGCACTGGCAACTGTTCGAGGATTACAATGCCCGCAACGCAACCGCAGCATTTTCGGAAATTGAATGGGAGTAGCGGGCGCGCTACGCTATGCAGGGATGAGCTTCGCGGACCCTGACTGCTTCGTCCGCACGGGACCATGACCATGACGGGATGCATACGCCGCCTGCCCCTGATCGCCCTCCTCCTCGGCGTCGCCTTTGCCGCGCCGACGCAGGCCGAAGAGACCTACGATCCCTGGCCGGGCCTGGTGCAGGACATCTTCAGCAACCGTCCAATGAACGACGGCGCCAACGTGATCGGCATCGAGATGCCGTATCGCGCCGAGGACGCGGCCATCGTGCCGGTGACCCTGCGCAGCAAGCTCTCGCCGGGCGATGCCCGCCGTATCCGTTCGATCACGCTGGTCATCGACCGCAATCCGGCGCCAATGGCGGCGAAATTCGAGCTCGGGCCGGATGCCAATGTCGGCGAGATCTCCACGCGCGTGCGCGTCAACAACTACACCGACGTCCACGCGGTGGCCGAGCTCGGCGACGGCCAGCTCTATGTTTCCAAGACCTATGTGAAGGCCTCCGGCGGCTGCTCCGCGCCGGCGGGAAAGAATGTCGAGGAAGCCAAGAACCGGCTCGGCCAGATGCGCTATCGGCAATTCGCTCGCGAGGACGCGCCGGCGAGCCGCGTCCGCGAGGCGCAGATCATGATCGGCCATCCCAACAATTCCGGCCTGCAAATGGACCAGGTCACGCAGCTCTATATTCCCGCCTTCTTCATCAACCAGTTGAAGCTGACGCAGGACGACAGCCCCGTGCTGTCAATGGAAGGCGGCATCTCGATCTCCGAAGATCCCAATCTGCGCTTCACCTATGTCTCCAACGGCGCCAGGCGTTTCCGCGCGGAAGCGAAGGACACGGATGGACATGTGTTCCGCAATGAGTGGGATGTGGAGAAGCCGGGGACTTGATAGTCTCGCCGTCATTCCGGGGCGGTCCGCGGGACCGAACTATGGTGCGCGATCGCGCACCTGAGAATCTCGAGATTCCGGGTTCGATGCTTCGCATCGCCCCGGAATGACGGTGTTAGATCAGAAACACCTCACCTCGGCCTCGGCCTGCGCCCGCCTCAAATCATTCACCGCCGAGTTCGCCTGCTCCGACGTGCGAAACTGGACGCCGAGATTGCCGCGCACCTGGGACATGCTGAGCGCGGTCTCGGCGGTGACGTAGCGCTCGTAGGTGACGATCGAGGCCACCACGTCGATCGAGCAGGAACATTGCTCGATCGCGGCCCGTGTCTCGCCATTGGCCTTCATACAGCCATAGACATATTCCGCGCGCGCCGCCGTCGGATAGTCGTTGGCCTCCTGCGCGCACGCCGTGGACACGGTCGCCGCCAGCACCGCCAATGCGGCGACAATCGGTCGTAGCTGTCCCGCCAGATTCATGAGCGTCCTCCCGCTGGTTGCGATGAAAGCTATGCTATGCGTATTGTCCTGAAAAGCACTCCCTTCGAGGAAACGGCTCACAAGGTGATGAGAGCACTTGGTCGGACATTGGCGCTCGCGGTGACGCTGGCGCTGACACAGGTCGCAAGCGTCCGCGCCGCGGATACCATCCGCCTTGCGGTGCAGAAGACCGGAACATTCTCCTGGGAGCTGGCCGCGATCCGGGCCGGCGGCCTCGACAAGGAAGCCGACCTGTCGCTGGAGGCCACCGAGCTTGCGAGCCCCGAAGCCGGCAAGATCGCGCTGCGTGCGGGCAGCGCCGACATCATCCTCTCGGACTGGCTGTGGGTGTCGCGCGAGCGGGCCCTCGGCGCCAAGCTCACCTTCTACCCCTATTCCAGCGCACTTGGCGCGGTAATGGTGCCCGCGGCCTCGCCGATCAAGACGCTCGCCGACCTCAAGGGCCGCAAGCTCGCCGTCGGCGGCGGCGCGATCGACAAGAGCTGGCTGCTGCTGCAGGCGCGGATGAAGCAGGACGGCATCGACCTGAAGTCCGACGCGACCATCGTCTATGGCGCGCCGCCCTTGATCGCCGCCAAGGCGCTTGACGGCGAAATGGATGCCAGCCTCAATTTCTGGAATTTCTGCGCCCAGCTCGAGGCCAAGGGCTTTCGCCGCCTCGCCGGCATCGAGGACATCCTGCCGAAGTTGGGGGCCAAGGGCGCGGTCTCCGCGGTCGGTTATGTCTTCGACGAGGGCTGGGCCGCAAGCCACCGCGATGCGGTGGCGCGTTTCATTGCGATGACCCGCAAGGCCAAGCAGCTGCTGGTCACCTCCGACGCCGCCTGGGAGAAGATCGCGCCGCTCACCGGCACGAGCGATGCCGTCATGCTCAAGACCTACCGTGACCGTTATCGCGACGGCATTCCGCGCCGGAGCATCGCCGACGAGGAGGCCGATGCGCGCGTGCTCTATCGCGTGCTGGCCGAGACCGGCGGCCGCGACCTGGTCGGGCCGGCGGCCGAGCTCGACCCCGGCACCTTCTATCACGCAGTCCCCGGAGACTGAGGTGCTGCGTCTGCTCTCGTTTTCCCTGTTCCTCGCGACCTGGTGGCTTGCGGCGCTGTTCGTCGGCGGCGCAAAGCTGCCCTCCCCGCCTGCCGTGCTCACCGTCATCATCGCGGAAGCGTCGAGCGGCGCGCTGTTCCTGCATCTTGGCGCCACGCTGGCGCGCGTCGCGCTCGCCTTCGTGCTGGCGATGTCGCTCGGCAGCGCCATCGGCTACCTGATGGGACGGGTGAAGCTCGCCGACCGGCTCGGCGATCCCTGGCTGATCCTGCTGCTCAACCTGCCTGCGCTGGTCGTGATCGTGCTCGCCTATATCTGGGCCGGCCTGACCGAGGCGGCGGCGATCGCCGCGATCGCCATCAACAAGCTGCCGACCGCCATCGTCACCTTGCGCGAGGGCACGCGCGCGCTCGACCGTTCGCTGGACGAGATGGCGAGCGTGTTCGCGATGCCGCGCTGGCGTGCCTTCCGCCATGTCGTGCTGCCGCAGCTTGCGCCCTATATCGCGGCCTCGGCGCGCTCCGGATTGTCGCTGGTGTGGAAGATCGTGCTGGTCGCCGAACTCCTGGGACGGCCGAACGGTGTCGGCTTCGAGATCGGCGTCGCGTTCCAGCTGTTCGACACACCGCGGCTACTCGCCTACTCCCTGACATTCGCCGCCGTCGTGCTCGTGATCGAGACCGTGCTGGTGCAGCCGTTCGAGGCCCGTGCAACAAGGTGGCGGCCCCGTGCGGCTTGAAGTCGATATCACAGGCAAGACGTTCAGGAGTGCCGCGGGCGAAACGCACGAGGTGCTGGCGCCGGTCAAGTTCGCGGTTCAATCCGGCGAGGTCGGCGTGCTGATCGGTCCCTCCGGCTGCGGCAAGAGCACGATGCTGCGTATCATCCTCGGGCTCGACCGCGATTTCCACGGGACCGTCGCGCGTCCGCCGGAAGCGCGGATCGGTATGGTGTTCCAGGAGCCGCGGCTGCTGCCGTGGCGCTCGGTCGAGCAGAATGTGCGGCTTGCGGCTCCAGACATCTCCGAGGCGAAGCTGTCGGAGCTGTTCAGGATCCTGGAACTGGAAGCGCATCGCAGCCACTTTCCCGGCGAATTGTCGCTGGGTCTTGCCCGGCGCGTCGCTCTGGCCCGCGCCTTCGCAGTCGAGCCCGATCTGCTCGTGCTCGACGAACCCCTCGCCTCGCTCGACGACGCGCTCGCGGGGCGCCTGCGCGACGAGATCGCGACGCTGGTCGCAAGCCGCCCCGTGATGACGCTGCTCGTCACCCACAGCCTCGACGATGCGGTCCGCCTCGGCGACCGCCTGTTCTTCCTGTCGCCGCAGCCGGCGCGCATTCTGGCAGAGGTGCCCATCAGCATCCCGCGTGGGGCACGCGGCGACGCAGAGATAGTCACGATCAAGGCGGGCCTCGTGGCGAGGATCCAAGGCGAACATGGCGGCGAACGCGCCGGGCGTGATGCCTCATAGCCAGCCACGCAACGCGCGTGCTAAACAGGGCCGGTAGCGGAGCCTGATGATGAAGCGAATGGTCGCCCTCATGACGCTTGGCCTCGCTCTCGTCGCGACCATGGCGAGCGCGCAGGACATGATGCGTGACGTCGACCTCACGTCACCCGCGATGATCTCCGCGGAAATGAGCCGGCAGGAGGTCGAGGCCATCCTGGCCAAAGCGAGCGCCGGGGCGCCGGCCGATTTCACCGGCAAGCGGTTGTCGGGGCTCGATCTCTCGGGTCTCGACCTTTCCACGGTGATTCTCCGTGCGGCACGCCTCAACAAGACAAAACTCGCCGGTGCCCGTCTTGATCATGCGATCCTCGATCAGGCGTGGCTGCTGGACGCCGATCTCGCGGGCGCGAGCCTGAAGGGCGCCAACCTGTTCGCCTCGCAGATGGCGCGCGCGCGTCTGGACGGCGCGGACCTGACCGGTGCTCGCATCGCGGCCGACCTCACCGGCGCAAGCCTGGTCGGCGCCTCGATTGCGGATGCGCATCTTGGCGCCGATATGCGCAACCAGTCGATGGGACTCATGCGCGCCGTGCTGCGATCCGCCAATCTGGAACGGCTGAACGCGCGCAACGCCGACCTGTCGCGCGTCGATCTTGAATTTGCCTCCCTCAAGGGAGCCGACCTGACCGGTGCGTCGCTCAAAAATGCTCAGCTCGGCGGCGCCGACCTGACCGGAGCTACCGTCACTGACGCCGATTTCGAGGGCGCTGATCTTACCTCAGCGAAGTTGATCGCGCCGATCGGCCTTGACCGCGCCCGGAATTTCGACAAGGCAAAGAACCGCGAGCGCCTGATCAGGGAATAAAGGCGCGCCTTTGGGAGGATCGGTTGATGCGTTGGTTTCTGGCTTTGATCGCCTTGTTGACGTTTGCCGGCGAAACCGCCGCCCAGAGCAAGGGCAAGGGCATCCGGCTCTGGAACCTGACGACGGAGACGATCTCCGGCTTCCAGCTCTCGCCCGCCGGCAAGACCGAGTGGGGACCGAACCAGTGCCTGAACGACAAGGACAAGGAGGTAGACCACGACGAGCGGCTGCGCATCACCGGCGTCGAGCCCGGCCGCTACGACGCCAAGGTCAGCTATCCCAACGCGCGGCAGTGCGTCGTCCGCGACATCGAGATCAAGGCCGACGCGGTGTTCTCGATCGCCGACAAGGATCTGAAGGACTGCACGAAATAGGACGGCCGCGTCACGCCTTGTCGTTCGCGTGCGGATATTCGCAGCGCCACCGTACCGCCTGCCACTTCGGATGGTCGCCAACCCATTGCGCGATATAGGGTGGCGCCGCCATCGCGCATTGCCGCGGCGACCCCGCATAGTTGAACACCAGATGCTGTTCCTCGCAGGTCGCAGGCGACAGCACCGCACACACAGTCACCACCAGGTCGATCGGGTTCATGCCGGAATCCTCACGCAAGGGCGATCAAGGTTTAGCACGAAAGGCTACGTTCCGAGGAGCCGGAAGTTTCAATCCGCCGTGAGGGTTGGCCGGAACAGCCGATCTCTCTGCTGCGCGAGGTCCTAACATGCGAGGCTAGAACTTGAGACCTTGACGCTTCCACATCGTCATGGCCAGGCTTGTCCCGGCCATCCACGCCTTGCTCCGCGGTACAGAGAACGTGGATGCCCGGGACAAGCTCGGGCATGACGACCCTGCATTAGAAATTAACGCCGAACACCAGCCGCGCCTGATGGCGCTCGAAATTGACGAGGTCGAGATTGGCGCCCGATCCGGCCGGGCGGCCCCAGGCCTGCATGCTCCAACTCAGGGTGAGGCGCGAGCGCTCGGAGAGCTGGAAATAGGCGGTCGGGCCGACGAACAGGGCCTGGCCCGAGAATTCGCCGAGGCCGATGCCCTCGTATTGCCGGAAGTAGCGCAGCTCGCCGCCGAGCAACATGTTGGGCCGCACCCGCACGAGGCCGGCGAAGGCCGCGCCGATCGTGGAGCTTTTCTCCGACAGCCCCGCCACATCGAAGCGCGCCCATTCCGGCTGATAAATCAGGTTGAGGGCGCCGATGGCAAAGTTCGGGATCAGCTCGCGATCGAAGGCGAGCGTGAACTCGGTGCCGTACATCCGCCCCTTGGCGCCGCTGGTCTCGTCGATGCGATCGCCGTGGAGCTCGGCGGCAACGGTCAGGCCAAACGGCGCGCGCTCGCGGTCGAGCAGGCGATAGCGCAGGTCGAGCGAGGCGCCCTGGAAATTGAACTGACGGCGATCGTCGATATCGGGGACGCCGGTGATGTCGTGCAGGCTGGCAGTGGCGCCGAGTTCGATACGGAAGTTCGGGAGCGGCACCACCTCGATCTCGACCTCCTGCGCGAGGGCGCGATAGGTGCCGCCGCCCTTGCCGAACCGCCCCGTGGTCTGGCTCTGGAATTCGCGCTCGCCGGGATTTCCGACATCGGTGCCGATCATGAAGCCGAAGATGTGCTCGGTATCAAAGCCCTCCTCGGCGTGCACGCAGGTCGGTGCAAGCGCGAATGTGCAGGCAGCCATGATCCAGAAGGTTTGAGCTCTCGCGCGCATCCCGAACACTACCACGGCTTCGACGGCGTTTGCCATCGAAGCCGCGGCAGGTTCGTCAGCCTTACTTGCGCGAAGCGCAGGCGTACATGTTGATTTCCATGCCGACCGGCACTTCCACGATCTTCGGAGCTTTCCAAGCCATCCGGGGTCTCCCAAGGTATTGAGCGCGACATCGCGCGAGGCAAAACCTAGGGCTGCGTCAGGCGCAGCGCAAGTCTGGAATCGGAGCGCAAACACAGCGAACCGTCGCATATCGCTTGCGAATTTCCCTCTCGGGCAAACCGTCTTCGCTCCCAGTCAAGCGCGGCTGCTTTCACCGCAACAAGCGCAGCAGCGCGCGGCCGGCGCGCGAGTTCAACTCCTTCGCATCCAGCGTGCCGTCCTTGTCCGGATTCGCAGCGTTGAAGCGCTGCTCCACCACAGCGAGATATTCGTCGAGCGTGAGAGTCCCGTCGCGGTCGGGGTCGGGATCGAGCTTGGCGAACAGCGCCGTAGCCGCCTTCTTCACCTCGGCAAGGTCGAGCGTGCCGTCATTGTCGGTATCAAACATCTTGACGGCATTGCCGGAGGCCGACCAGGCCGGACCGGACAGCAATGCAACCGTGAGCGCAAGCGCAACAGAGCGGCGTGACATCATGAAAACCTCCCTCACCAAGAGCTCCGATTCGAGCCGGATCGAAACGACATAAGTCCACAAGCGAGGCCCGGTTCAAGTCTGGAATTGCAAGTATCGCGCCGCACAACTCGCGGAACCCGCCGGCCCGCGCGCGGCGGCCCCGCGCTGGCATTGCCTCATGCCGTGGAATTTTTTCAGCGCCTGCGCACAAGTGAGAGTCGGTCGTCAGGTTGCCGTAAGGTAACTGACATCTGCGTCCAACATATCGGCATGACGCTTACGACTTTCGTATTGACGCGTTTTGCATTCGGGCGGAGTGTTGCTGTCGCAGCGTCAAAAGGCGCGCATATTTGGAGGAACGGATGAAACGCTTTGCGATGGCCGCGAGCCTCGTCATGCTTGCATCAACGTATGCAAACGCCCAGACCACCGAGCAACTGGTCAAGGGTGCGACCGATACATCGAACGTTCTCAACTACGGGATGGGCTACAATCTCCAGCGCTTCTCGACCCTGAACCAGATCAACAAGGACACGGTGAAAAACCTCGTCCCGGTCTGGAACTACTCCTTCAATGACGATCGCAGCGAGGAATCGCAGCCGCTGGTGTACCAGGGCGTGATCTACGTGACCTCGCACAACGCGACCATGGCGGTCGACGCCAAGACCGGCAAGCAGATCTGGAAATCCAAGATCGAGTATCCCGCCGAGACGCCGCGCATCGTCTGCTGCGGCATCATCAACCGCGGCGCCGCGCTCTACGACGGCAAGGTGTTCCGTACCACCCTCGACGCCAACGTGATCGCGCTCGACGCCAAGGACGGCAAGGAGCTTTGGCGGCAGAAGGCGGCCGACATCAAGGAAGGCTATTCGATGACGGTGGCACCGCTGGTCGCCGACGGCGTCGTCATCACCGGCATCTCCGGCGCCGAGTTCGGCACCCGCGGCTTCATCGACGGCTGGGATCCGGCGACGGGCAAGCATCTCTGGCGCACCCATTCGATCCCCTCTCCCGACGAGCCCGGTGGCGACACCTGGAAGCTCGGCGGCGGCTCGACCTGGATCACCGGCTCCTACGATCCCGAGCTGAACACGGTCTATTGGGGCATCGGCAATCCCGGCCCGTTCAACTCGGCGGTGCGCCCCGGCGACAACCTCTACACCTGCTCCGTGCTGGCGATGGATCCCAAGACCGGCAAGATCAAGTGGCACTACCAGTTCTCGCCGAATAATCCGTTCGACTATGACAGCGTGGCCGAGATGGTCCTCGCCGACATGAACGTCGAGGGCAAGCCGACCAAGGTGCTGATGGATGCCAACCGCAACGGCTTCTTCTACGTGCTCGACCGCACCAACGGAAAGCTGCTCGCGGCCAATCCCTACGTGAAGGTGAACTGGGCGACCGGCGTCGACATGAAGACGGGCCGCCCGATCGAGACCGACGTTTCGAAGGACGCCCGCGAGGGCAAGAAGGTCACGGTCTATCCGTCGATCCTCGGCGGCAAGAACTGGGAGCCGATGTCGTTCAATCCGCAGACCGGATTGGCCTACGCCAACACGCTCGCCTTCGGGGGCAAGTACAAGGCCGAACCGGTCACCTTCAAGCAGGGCGAATGGTATCTCGGCATGGACCTCACCGATCCCTGGGAATTCGGCGACGGCGCGCGGGGCCATCTGAAGGCGATCGATCCGATGACCGGCAAGGCGAAGTGGGAGGCGCCCGCCGACATCCCGCGCTTCTCCGGCGTGCTGTCGACCGCGGGCGGCGTCGTGTTCACGGGCGCGCTGACCGGCGAGTTCGAGGCCTTCGATGCCGACACCGGCAAGAAGCTCTGGCAGTTCCAGACCGGCTCCGGCATCGAGGGACAACCGGTGACGTGGCAGCAGGATGGCGTGCAGTACATCGCCGTCACCAGCGGCTATGGCGGCGTCTACTCGCTGTTCTCCGGCGACGAGCGGCTCGCCAAGGTGCCGCCCGGCGGCTCGCTGTGGGTCTTTGCGGTCAAGCAATAGCCCCGGCAAGATGCTGAGAGAAGTGGCTTACAAGACGGCGGCGAAGATCGCCGCCGTCGCGGTGCTGACGGTCGCGCTTGCGGCGACCGCTCGTGCCGCGGATGACGCAACCGGCAATCCCGTGCAGGCGCAGATCGACCATGGCAAGTCGACCTATGCCGAGAAATGCTCGCACTGCCACGGCCCCAATCTGATGAACTCCGGCACCATCACGCCGGACCTGCGCACCTTCCCCGACGACAGGACGCGCTTCGTCACCACCGTGAAGAACGGCAAGAACAACAAGATGCCGCCCTGGGCGGACATCCTCAGCGACGACCAGATCGGGGAGCTCTGGGTCTTCATCTCGAGCCGGAGAAAGCCATGAGGCGCTGGCTCGCCGCCTGGAGCCTCGCCGCGGTCCTCGCGGCCAATGCTGCGCATGCGGCCGATGGTCCGTTGAGCGTCTGTCTCGACGAGGACCGGCCGCCGCTCTCGGTGCATCACAAGGGCAAGGCGGATTCCGGCTTCGATGTGCTGCTGGCGCAGGCGATCGCGGAGCGGATCGGACGACCGCTGAAGATCCAGTGGTTCGAGAGCAGGCTGGATGAGGATTCCAGCCCGCAGCTCGAGGCCAATGCGCTGCTCTCCGACGGACGCTGCTCGCTGGTCGGCGGCTATGCGCTGACGACGGATTCCCTCGTCAAGCCCGGCATGAAGACGGCGCGCCTGCCGGATTTCACCGGTGCCACGCGCGAGGACCGGCGGCGCCGCGTCGCGCTCGGCGAGCTCACCCCGAGCCAGCCTTACGTCTACTCGCCGATGACGGTGGTGCTCGGGCCGAAGGCGAAGGGGCGCAAGATCGCCGACATCGGCGATCTTGCCGGGCTCCGCCTCGCCATCGAGAGCGGCTCGCTCGGCGATGCGATCCTGATGACCTTCGACAAGGGACGCCTGATCGACGGCATCACGCATCTCGTTCCCGGCCGCGACGATCTCCTCGGCGCGCTCGCCAGCGGCGACTATGATGCGACACTGATCGACCTCGGCCGCTTCGATGCCCACCGCGCCGCGCATCCGGATACGGCGATCACCGCGTCCGGCTACTATTATCCGATCGGCGCCAATCGTGGTTATGTCGGGCTTGCCAGTGACCCTGCCCTGATCGACGCCGTCAACAAGGCACTGACCGAGCTCGCAGCTGAAGGCAAGATCGCCGAATTCGGCAGGCAGGCCGGCCTCACCTATTTGCCGCCGCGCGAGCCCGCGATCCTCGGCGATGTCTGGATGAAGATCATTCAGCGGTGATTCTGTTCGTCATTCCGGGGCGCCCGCAGGGCGAGCCCGGAATCCATTTCTCCGCAGAGCATGCGGCCCAATCGATTCCGGGCCTGCGTGCCACGCACGCATCCCGGAATGACGGCGGGTGTGGCTGGCAGCGTCTCACTTCGTATAATGCGGCGGTTCATTCGGCCATTTGGTGAAGTCGTGAGCGCCTTCGCCACAGACCTGCGCGCCACCCTCTCCCGGGAAATCAAGACCGGCGAGCTGCTGCGCGCGCTGATCGTCGGTCCGAACAAGCAGCGCCATACCTTCCAATGCGCCAATCTGTCTCGCCTGCCGACCATGGCAGAGACGGCGTGATGCAGTAGCTTCGGTAAAAATCCGGGAGAGAATCATGTCCGCAAAACTCGATCGCCGCCACTTCGTCGCCGCCGGCACCACCGCACTCGCGATGCCCTTCCTCGCGCGCAGCGCCTCGGCACAAGGCACATCTCAAGGCACATCTCAAGGCACCTGGCCGTCGCGGCAGATTCGCATGATTTGCAGCTACCCGGCCGGCGGACAGACCGACCTGCTCGCGCGCGCCTACGGCGAATTCATCTCCAAGCAGGTCGGCAAGACCGTCGTGATCGAGAACAAGCCCGGCGCCGCCGGCGCGATCGGCACGGCCGAGGTTGCCCGCGCGGAGCCCGACGGCCACACCATCCTGTGCTCGATCTCGACCACCTACATCATGAACCGGGTGGTGATGAAGAATCCCGGCTACGACATGGACAAGGACCTGACACTCGTCAGCGTCATTCCGGGCGCCGGCCTTTTGCTGGTCGCGAACCCCAAGACCGGCGTCAAGACGCTGGAAGATTTCGTCGCGTTCGCGCGCAAGAGTGGCAAGGTGAACTTCGGCACCTACAGCGCGGGCTCGTCCCCGCACATGACGATCAACGAGCTCAACAAGCAATACGGCCTCAACATCGAGCCGGTCCATTACCGCGGCGAAGCCCCGATGTGGACCGGAATGCTGGAAGGCACGCTCGATGCCGCGATGAGCAGTTACACGGCCGCGCAATCGGTCCTGCAAAGCGACCGCGGCACCGTGTTCGCGGTGCATTCGAAGAAGGTCGACGCGATTCCGGCCATCAAGACCCTCCCCGAACAGGGCGCCACGTCGAAATTCTTCACCGTCAGCGGGTTCACCGGCTGGGCGGTGCCGAAGGCAACGCCGCAGCCGGTGGTCGACCGGCTGGCCGAGCTCTGCGTCGCCGCCAACAGCGATCCGAAGGTGAAGGAGGTGCTCGCGACCTTCGTGCTCGAACCCGCGATCGGCTTCAAGGAGACCAATGCGCTGTATCAGCGCGAGCTGCCGATCTGGATCGAGAGCGCGCGGTCGTTGGGCCTCGAGCCGGCTTGAACCTTTGGGCATGGCGCATCGGACACGCTTCCGCGGTGCGGCACGGCATCCGACCAAAGCCTAGGTCGATGTCGGCGACGGCCCCCACTATCATAGGTGGTGCCGGAGAACCTCGGGGTCCGAACGAGAAAGGCCGATCGCATGACGCCAGATGCCATCGCCATAGCCGCCATGATCATCCTGCTCTTTCCGATGGGCTATTTCACGCTGGCCTCGCCCGCCTTCCTGCTGGTGAAGCTCGACATCCGGCCCGTCGCCCTGCTGCTGCGTGGAATGTTCAATGCCCATTTCCTGGTCATGGGCGTTGCCGGAATCATCGGGACGGCGGCTTTCCTCCTCGCCGGACGGCTGCTCTTCGCCGCGGCGGTCGGCCTGCTTGCAGCTGTGGCGATTGGCGGGCGCCGCTGGTTCATGCAGCGGATGGACGACCAGCTCAGCGCGAGTGATGCGGGCGACACCGAGGCTCCGCGGCGGCTACGCCGGCTGCACTGGAGCGGGATGCTGTGTAACGCGGTCCTGCTTGCCGCTCTGCTGGCCAGCATTCCCTACATTGCGACGACGGCATGAGCGCATTGGCCGCTCGCCGGGAGCTCCCCGGCGTGCGCCTAATGCTCGTTCGCGGCCGCGGCGCTCTGCTGCCCCTTGTGGATCGAGGACGGCACCACGCCGAAATATTTCCGGAATACGCGGCTGAAATGCGATGAGCTGGAAAAGCCCCAGGAGAATGCCACGTCGGTGATGGTCTTGCCGGCGTGGGCCTCGAGCTCCTGACGGCAGTTCTGAAGCCGCGCCTGCCAGATGTAATCGCTCACCGTGGTGCCGCGCTCGGAGAACAGCATGTGCAGATAGCGCTTGGAGCAGCCGAGCTCGGCGGAGATCTGGTCGATGCACAGATCCGGATCGCGCAGGTGCTCGCGGATGAAGAACTGCGCGCGCACATACATCGCCTCGGGCCCGACCCGATCGAACATCGTGTCGGCTTCGCGCAGCGGCAGCAGCAAAAGGTCGATCAGCGAATCGGCGACGCCGACCGCGCTATTCGCCGACAGCTTGGCCGCCTCGTCGAATGTCGCGTGGACGAAATCGTGGGCGATCCGCCCCGTGCCCGTCTTCGCCGACAATTTGCAGGCCGGCATCCGCTGCGACGGGAAGCCGCGGTCGCGCAGCAGTGCCTTCGGCACGATCACCACGTCGTGACGCGTGAAGGCGGGGCTGATGATCGAATGCGGGCAGGATACGTCATAGGCGATGATGTCGCCGGGATTGATTTCGATGTGACGGCCTTCCTGCTCGAAATAGGACACGCCGTAGGTCTGGAAGTGGATTTTTATGTACGGGTGTTCGTTGGCCTTGGCGCGCGCCAGCGTGTGCGCGATGCGATGCTGGCTGACCTCGATCTGACACAGCTTCAGGCGCGAGACGGTGGTGTAGTCGATGCGGCCCTCGAGCGAGGACGCCTCCAGCGGATCGACGTCGAAATGCCCACACAGACTGGTCAGCCCGTCGATCCAGCTCTGGATCTGGCGCTTCGGCGTCATTCCCGTCGTCGAGAGCGTGTGAATGGTGTCGGACATTAATCCAGCCACTGGTTTGATTCGGAAATTTCGACGCGAATCGCGACCAGCGCTTCCGGAGCCCTCAGCCGAGATTGCGTGACGTTTACCTCGAATTTGAGCGGTCTTCTGCAACGAGCGCCATCGTTTCATTGCCACCCTTGAAGGTTAATCCTCCGCCTTAGTTGCAGCGCCGTCAAGGGGAACCTGAGCGCAGAGCGCGGTCCCGAAGCGACGCGGAAGCCGCTGAATTCGCTACTGCAAAATCAAAATCTTCGCGTCCGTGCGCTGTCAAGCAAACCGGCTTCCCTCTTGGGCAAGTTTCCCGATGACGAAGTCGTTAGGGATTGCGGCAGGAACAACAAGAACGGGCCGCTCCTGCACGTGGACCCGTGGCTCTCATCAGGAGGAGGAAACACCGCACCATCGTTTCTGGTCCCAATCGTGACCGCCCTGCACGAGCAGACGCCGGACGAGAAGCCCGGTGATTGAGCAACGCTTCGGAAACAATAAACGATACCAACGGAGGAATAACTATGCGCAAGGTGCTACTGGCGACCTATCTTGGCTCCGCGGCGGCTCTCGCCGTCGGCAGCGCTTCAGCCAATGACGAGCTGATCAAGATGTCGCAGAACCCGAAGGACTGGGTGATGCCGGCGGGCGACTATGCCAATACCCGCTATTCCAAGCTGAACCAGATCAACGCACAAAACGTGGGCAAGCTCCAGGTCGCCTGGACCTTCTCGACCGGCGTGCTGCGCGGCCATGAAGGTGGCCCGCTGATCATTGGCAACATGATGTACGTCCATACGCCGTTCCCGAACAAGGTCTACGCTATTGACCTTTCCAACGAGAACAAGATCGTCTGGAAGTACGAGCCGAAGCAGGACCCGAACGTCATCCCGGTGATGTGCTGCGATACGGTCAACCGCGGCCTGTCCTATGGCGACGGCAAGATCATCCTGCATCAGGCCGACACCAACCTCGTCGCGCTCGACGCCAAGACGGGCCAGGTGGCCTGGTCGGCGACGAACGGCGATCCGAGCAAGGGCCAGACCGGCACCTCGGCGGCGCTGGTCGTCAAGGACAAGGTCCTGGTCGGCATCTCCGGCGGCGAATTCGGCGTGCAGTGCCACGTCACCGCCTACGATCTCAAGAGCGGCAAGCAGGTCTGGCGCGCCTTCTCCGAAGGTCCGGACGACCAGATCAAAGTCGATCCGGCCAAGACGACGTCGCTCGGCAAGCCCGTCGGCGCCGACTCCTCGCTGAAGACCTGGCAGGGCGACCAATGGAAGATCGGCGGCGGCTGCACGTGGGGCTGGATGTCCTACGATCCCGCTCTGAACCTCGTCTATTACGGGTCGGGCAATCCTTCGACCTGGAATCCGAAGCAGCGTCCGGGCGACAACAAGTGGTCGATGACCATCTTCGCGCGCGACGCGGACACCGGCATGGCCAAATGGGTCTACCAGATGACGCCCCACGACGAGTGGGACTATGACGGCGTCAACGAGATGATCCTCTCGGATCAGCAGATCAATGGCCAGGCGCGCAAGCTCCTGACGCATTTCGACCGCAACGGCCTTGGCTACACCATGGACCGTGAAAGCGGCGAACTGCTGGTTGCCGAAAAGTACGATCCGAAGGTGAACTGGACCTCCGGCGTCGACATGGACAAGAACTCGCCGACCTATGGCCGTCCGAAGGTGCTCGACGCAGCTTCGACCGACAAGGCGGGCGAGGACCACAACGTGAAGGGCATCTGCCCGGCCGCGCTCGGCACCAAGGACGAGCAGCCGGCAGCCTACTCGCCGGACACGCAGCTGTTCTACGTTCCGACCAACCACGTCTGCATGGACTACGAGCCGTTCAAGGTGAGCTACACCGCGGGCCAGCCCTATGTGGGTGCGACGCTCTCGATGTATCCGCCGCAGGGTGAAAGCCACATGGGCAACTTCATCGCCTGGGACGGCAAGACCGGCAAGATCGTCTGGTCGAACAAGGAGCAGTTCTCGGTCTGGTCGGGTGCGCTCGCAACCGCCGGCGGCGTGGTGTTCTACGGCACGCTCGAAGGCTACCTGAAGGCGGTCGACGCCAAGTCCGGCAAGGAGCTCTACAAGTTCAAGACTCCGTCCGGCATCATCGGCAACGTCACGACCTATGAGAACGGCGGCAAGCAGTACGTCGCAGTGCTCTCGGGCGTCGGCGGATGGGCCGGCATCGGTCTCGCCGCAGGCCTGACCGATCCGACCGCCGGTCTCGGCGCAGTCGGTGGCTACGCGGCCCTCAGCAACTACACGGCACTCGGTGGTACGCTGACCGTGTTCTCGCTGCCGGCGAACTAGCCCTACCTTCGTGTCGCTCCGGCGCGTGGATCAACTCCACGCGCCGGCTCGTCTCCACCGAACGCCTTCGAGGATAATCTCTTGCGTAAAATCTGCTTTGTCATTGCTGCGATCATCTTCGTGACTTCGGGGGGAATAGCCGTTGCGGACGGTCCGGGCGACCCGACCGCCGTCAAGAAGGAAGACGACGGAAAGTGGCTCGATAAGGAAGGAAACCCGACCTACAAGATTTCGGCCGACGGCACCGTGGACTGGTTCACCTATTCCGGATATCGCCGCTATCACTCCGACTGCCACGTCTGCCATGGCCCCGACGGCATGGGATCCACCTACGCACCGGCGTTGAAGGATTCGGTCAAGACCATGAGCTATGGCGACTTCCTCGGCGTCGTCGCCTCCGGTCGCAAGAACATCTCGACCGCGCAGGAGAACGTCATGCCAGCCTTCGGCGACAACCCCAACGTCGCCTGCTACATGGACGATCTCTACGTCTATCTGCGCGCCCGCTCCAACGAGGCGTGGGGCCGGCAGCGTCCCTCCAAGAAGGAGGAGAAGAACGAGACCTACACCAAGGCGGAAGACGCCTGCATGGGCAAGAAATGAACGTTACCAGGACCGATACCACCTCTTGGCGTCCTGCGAGAATTTGAGGAGTTTACGATGAAGACACGTGCCGCCGTTGCTTTCGAAGCCAAGAAACCACTCGAGATCGTCGAAGTCGATCTGGAAGGACCGAAGGCCGGCGAAGTCCTGGTCGAGATCAAGGCGACGGGCATCTGCCATACCGACGCCTACACGCTCGACGGCTTCGACAGCGAAGGAATCTTCCCGTCGATCCTCGGCCATGAGGGCGCCGGAATCATCCGCGAGATCGGCCCCGGCGTGACCTCGGTCAAGCCGGGCGACCACGTCATCCCGCTGTACACGCCGGAATGCCGGCAGTGCAAAAGCTGCCTGAGCCAGAAGACCAATCTCTGCACCGCGATCCGCGCGACGCAGGGCAAGGGTGTGATGCCCGACGGCACCAGCCGCTTCTCCTACAAGGGCAAGCCGATCTACCACTACATGGGCTGCTCGACCTTCTCGAACTTCACCGTGCTGCCCGAGATCGCCGTCGCCAAGATCCGCGAAGACGCGCCGTTCGACAAGAGCTGCTACATCGGCTGCGGCGTCACCACCGGCGTCGGTGCGGTCGTCAACACCGCCAAGGTCGAGCCGGGCGCCAACGTGGTCGTGTTCGGCCTCGGCGGCATCGGACTGAACGTCATCCAGGGCGCCAAGATGGCCGGCGCCGACAAGATCATCGGCGTCGACGTCAATGATTCCAAGGAGGAATGGGGCCGCCGGTTCGGCATGACCCACTTCGTCAACCCGAAGAAGATCACCGGCGACATCGTTCCGCATCTCGTCAACCTCACCGACGGCGGCGCCGACTACACCTTCGACTGCACCGGCAACACCACCGTGATGCGCCAGGCGCTGGAAGCCTGCCATCGCGGCTGGGGCACCTCGATCATCATCGGCGTCGCCGAAGCCGGCAAGGAGATCGCCACCCGCCCGTTCCAGCTCGTCACCGGCCGCAACTGGCGCGGCACGGCCTTCGGCGGCGCGCGCGGCCGCACCGACGTGCCGAAGATCGTCGACTGGTACATGAACGGAAAGATCCAGATCGATCCGATGATCACCCACGTGCTCAAGCTCGAAGAGATCAACAAGGGCTTTGACCTCATGCACGAGGGCAAATCCATCCGTTCCGTCGTCGTTTACTAGCTCACTGCCATCACCCCAAGGAGGATCGTCCCATGACTATTGCACTCCACCCATCGATCGATAACGGCCTCAAACAGGGCAGCGGCAGCTTCGCCGGCGGCACGCTCGCCTGCAAATGCAAGGACCATCAGGTCAAGGTCGGCATCAAGGGCGACGTCGCCCACAACCACGCCTGTGGCTGCACCAAGTGCTGGAAGCCGCAGGGCGCGACATTCTCCGTCGTCGCGGTGGTGCCGCGCCAGAACGTCACCGTGCTCGAGAACGGCGACAAGCTCGAGATCGTCGATGCCTCCGCGGTGATCCAGCGCCACGCCTGCAAGGCCTGCGGCACGCACATGTACGGCCGCATCGAGAACAAGAACCATCCGTTCTACGGCCTCGACTTCATCCATCCCGAACTGTTCCAGGAGCAGGGATCGCAGGCGCCGCAATTCGCCGCCTTCGTCTCCTCGGTGATCGAATCCGGCGTGAAGCCGGAGCAGATGGCCGGCATCCGTTCGCGGCTGAAGGAAATCGGGCTCGAGCCTTATGACTGCCTGTCGCCGGCGCTGATGGACGCGATCGCGACCCACGTGGCGAAAGCCAAAGCAGCCTGACGAACGCGACCTGAACGAGGCGGCCCGAGCAGGGCCGCCAGACCCACGCCACGTCCGCTCGCTGGTTCCGACCAGCACCAGCGAGCCGGACGGAGGTGGCTTCCCACGATCGCGACGAAGCCGCCGCTTCTGCACTCTGCTTCTACGAGGGCCACGCTCCCTCAGTCCTGGTCTCTGAATGACTGCGCAGCGCCGCCCGCTTTCCGATTGAAGTCGGCGGCACCTGCGTTTCTCCCTCCCTCGACTGAGGCATCCTGCTTCGTCCGTACAGTCTTTCTGGCGGACGAAGCTTTTTTGCTGCGGCCTGCTTTGCAATTGCGCAATGCGCGCGGCGCGATGCCGCGCCCTGCTTTTGACAAATCACAGATGCAACCTCTTCACGCCGAGAACAACCGGCTGTGAATGCTGGACCGGCGCGATCCCTGCTACGATCGCGCCGTGACGATGCCGCGCGAAGTTCAATCAAATAAGAACAAAACGGGAGGTATCGAACACATCCAGACATCGCCATTGGCGTTCCTGCCTCCCTCCGGGATTTGCCCGCGCGGGATGACGGCGGAACGCGGCAACGACGCACGAACCGCCGCCGGCGCATGCCGGCGCATTTAATTCATGCTTATGAAGAGCGAGGGACGATCATGATCAAGGTGAAGATCAACGGCCAGGAACAGAGCTGGGACGGCGACCCGAATCTCCCGCTACTCTGGTTCCTGCGCGACGAGGCCGGGCTGACAGGCACCAAGTTCGGCTGTGGCCAGGCCTTGTGCGGCGCCTGCACCGTCATCGTCGACAAGGAGGCGGTGCGCTCCTGCGTCACGTCGATCAACGACGTCGCCGGCCGCGAGGTCACGACGATCGAGGGATTGCATCCGAACGGCGATCACCCGGTTCAAAAAGCCTGGCGCCAGGTCAACGTGCCCCAATGCGGCTTCTGCCAGGCCGGCCAGATCATGCAGGCCGCGGCGCTTCTGATGGACAACCCGAAACCCTCGCACGACCAGATCCGCGAGGCGATGTCCGGCAACATCTGCCGCTGCGGCTGCTACCAGCGCATCGAGAACGCGGTCCATCTCGCATCGACGGGAGTGTGACATGAATTTCATCGACAATCCCCGGAAGCTTCACAGCTTCGAAAAGAACATCCGTGTCGAGAAGGTCTCGCGCCGCAGCATCCTGAAGGGGCTCGGCGTCACCGGCGGCTTCGTGCTTGCCGCGCCCGTGATGTCCCGCCAGGCATTTGCCTATGAGACCGGCGCCGGAAAGATGCCGCATGGCGTCGTGGTCGATCCGCGCGTGTTCGTCGCGGTCGCGCCCGACGGCATCGTCAGCATCGTCGCCCACCGCTCCGAGATGGGCACCGGCGTGCGCACCAGCCTGCCACTGATCGTGGCCGAGGAGATGGAGGCCGACTGGTCCAAGGTCAAGGTGCAGCAGGCCCATGGCGACGAGGTCAAGTTCGGCAACCAGGACACCGACGGCTCGCGCAGCACGCGGCATTACCTCATCCCGATGCGCCAGATCGGCGCCGCCGCCCGCACCATGCTGGAACAGGCCGCCGCCAAGCGCTGGGGCGTTCCGGCAACGGAGGTCAAGGCGGTCAATCACGAGGTCGTCCATAGCGGCAGCGGGCGCAAGCTCGGCTTCGGCGAACTCGCGGCCGACGCCGCCAAGGAATCGGTGCCGAGCGTCGAAGGCCTCAAGCTGAAGGACCCCAAGGACTTCCGCTATCTGACCAAGGGCCAGATCGGCATCGTCGATCTTCACGACATCACCACTGGCAAGGCGCGCTACGGTGCGGACGTGCGCCTTCCCGGCATGAAATATGCCGTGATCGCGCGCCCGCCGGTGACCGGCGGCAAGCTCGCCTCGTTCGATCCGAACGAGGCGTTGAAGGTACCCGGCGTCGAGAAGGTGATGCAGGTGCGCGGCTGGCCGTGGCCGTCGAAGTTCCAGCCGCTCGGCGGCGTCGCGGTGATCGCGCGCAATACCGGCGCGGCGATCAAGGGCCGCGACGCGCTGAAACTGGTCTGGGACGACGGCGCCAACGGCAAATACGACTCCGTCGCCTACCGCAAGGAGCTCGAGGAGGCCTCGCGCAAGCCCGGCCTCGTCGTGCGCAAGGAGGGCGATGCGGACGCCGCCCTGAAGGGCGCCGACAAGGTGATCGTCGGCGAGTACTACGTCCCGCATCTCGCCCATGTCGCCATGGAACCGCCGGTGGCGGTCGCCGACGTCAAAGGCGACAAGGCCGAGATCTGGGCGCCGGTGCAGAGCCCGGGCGGCACCCGCGAGGACGTCGCCAAGACGCTCGGCATTCCGGAAGCGAACGTCACCGTCAACGTCACGCTGCTCGGCGGCGGTTTCGGCCGCAAGTCGAAATGCGACTATGCGCTCGAAGCCGCGCTGCTGTCGAAGGAGCTGGGCGCGCCGGTAAAGGTGCAGTGGACGCGTGAGGACGACATCCACAACGGCTTCCTGCACACCGTCTCGGTCGAGCGGATCGAGGCCGGTCTCGACAAGAGCGGCAAGGTGATCGCCTGGCGCCACCGCAGCGTGGCGCCCAGCATCGCCTCGACCTTTGCGGCCGGCACGGTGCATCAGGCGCCCTTCGAGCTCGGCATGGGCCTCGTCGACATGCCGTTCGAGATCGCCAACATCTCCTGCGAGAACCCGGAGGCTGTGGCGTTCACCCGCATCGGCTGGTTCCGCTCGGTCTCGAACATCCCGCGCGCCTTCGCGGTGCAGTCGATGGTCGGCGAGATCGCGAACGCGACCGGCCGCGACCAGAAGGAGACGCTGCTCGCGCTGATCGGCAGCCCGCGGATCGTCAAGCCCGCGGTGAAGGACATGTGGAACTACGGCGAGCCGCAGGACAGCTACCCGATCGACACCGCGCGCCTGCGCAAGGTGGTCGAGCTGGTGGCCGAGAAGGGCGAATGGGGCCGTCAGGTGCCGAAGGGCCACGGTCTCGGCATCGCAGTACACCGCAGCTTCGTCAGCTACATCGCGACCATCGTCGAGGTGGCCGTCGACGACAAGGGCAAGCTGACGGTGCCGCGGGTCGACACCGCGATCGACTGCGGCACCTACGTCAACCCCGAGCGCATCGCCTCGCAGATCGAGGGCGCGGCGATCATGGGTCTCAGCCTCGCCAAATATGGCGAGATCACCTTCAAGGACGGCAAGGTGCAGCAGAAGAACTTTGACGACTTCCAGGTCGTCAGGATCGACGAATCTCCCATGGTGACCAACGTCCACATCGTGCCGCCCGCGCCGGGCACGCCGCCGAGCGGCGTCGGCGAGCCCGGCGTTCCGCCGTTCGCGCCGGCTCTGATGAATGCCATCTTCGCCGCGACCGGAAAACGCATCCGGAGCTTGCCGATCGGCAAGCAATTGGAGGCGTAAGGAACGCACGCGGCCTCGCGCCGTCTCCATCAACCGATGTGCCCTCTCCCCCTGTGGGAGAGGGCAGCGACGCCGGTTGCTACGATCTCGCTCGGGTGAGGGGTTTGTCTCCGCGGATAGAGACCCCTCATCCGGCGCTTCGCGCCACCTTCTCCCACACAAGGGGAGAAGCGAAGACAGCACTCTCGGCACACACAAAATGCGGCGGCCGTTTCCGTCCGCCGCATTCGCCACCCCCCTTGCTGCTCCGCCTCTTTCGATCCGCCCGCGGAGCTATTTCTTCAGCGCGAACACCCAGATCACGCCGCCCTGCGGCACATTGGCCTCGATGCCGATGTTGTTGGTCACCAGCGCATCCTGGATCCGCTGCGCGTCCACACCCCATCCCGACTGGATCGCGATGTATTGCGTGCCGTCGATCTCATACGACACCGGCATGCCCATGATGCCGGAGTTGGTCTTCTGCTCCCACAACAGCTCGCCGGTCTTGGCGTTGAAGGCGCGGAAGTTGCGGTCGTTGGTGCCGCCGGCAAAGATGAGATCGCCCGCGGTCGCCGTCACCGAGCCGAACAGCTGCGACTTCGGGAAGTTGTGCTGCCACACCTTCTTGCCGGTGACGGGATCCCAGGCCTGGAGCTCGCCAAAATGATCCGCCCCCGGCTTGGTCTTCAGCCCGATGTCTTCCGGCTTGGTGCCGAGCCAGAGCTCGCCCGGCTTGAGTGCGACCTTCTCGCCGGTGAATCCGCCGCAGAAATTCTCGTTGGCGGGCACGTAAACCAAGCCCGTCTTCTGGCTGTAGGCTGCCGACGGCCAGTCCTTGCCGCCCCATAGAGAGGGACAGAACTCCACGCGCTTGCCAATCACCGGCTTGTGCGCGGGATCGACGATTGGCTTGCCGGTTTCGGCATCGATGCCCTTCCAGACGTCGGTGGAGACGAACGGCCAACCTGCCACGTAGTTGATCTTGGTCGGCGTGCGCTCGAGCACCCAGAAGATCGCATCGCGCCCCGGATGGACCAGGCTCTTGATGCTGCGGCCATCGCGTTGCAGGTCGATCAGCATCGGCGCTTCGACCTCGTCCCAGTCCCAGGAATCGTTCTGATGGTACTGGTGATAGGTCTTGATCTTGCCGTTCTTCGGATCGAGCGCGAGCACCGACGAGGTGTAGAGATTGTCGCCGGGATGGGTCTCGCCCGGCCACGGCGCCGCGTTGCCGACGCCCCAATAGATCGTCTTGGTGTCCTTGTCGTAATTGCCGGTCATCCAGGCCGAGCCGCCGCCGTTCTTCCAGTCATCGCCCTGCCAGGTGTCGTGACCGGGCTCGCCTTCGCCGGGAATGGTGTAGGTCCGCCACAGCTCCTTGCCGTCCTTGGCGTCATAGGCGGCGACATAGCCGCGCACGCCGAACTCGCCGCCGGAGCCGCCGACGATGACCTTGCCGTCGACGATAAGCGGCATCAGGGTCATGTATTGGCCCTTCTTGTAGTCCTGCACCTTGGTGTCCCACACCACCTTGCCGGTCTTGGCGTCGAGCGCGACGACATGATCGTCAGTGGTGGCGAGATAGAGCTTGTCCTCCCACAAGCCGACGCCGCGGCTGGTCGGATGCAGCTGGAACAGATCGTCGGGGAGCTGCCGCTTGTAGCGCCAGTACTCGTCGCCGGTTTTCGCGTTCAGCGCGATCACCTGCCCCATCGGGGTCGCCACGAACATCACGCCATTGTTGATGATCGGCGGCGCCTCGTGGCCTTCGACGACGCCTGTTGCAAACGTCCAGACCGGCGTGAGACCCTTTACGTTCGAGGTGTTGATCTGGTCGAGCGGGCTGTAGCCCTGCCCGTCATAGGTGCGCCGATAGAGCATCCAGTTGCTCGGTTCCGGATTCTCCAGGCGCTGCGCGGTGACCGGAGAATAATTCTCGATCGGGCCGGCACCGGCGGCGGTCGAGGCAAGACAGGTGAAGGCGACGAAGCCGGACAGAAACCATTGCTTCCTGGTCATGGACGTTCCCCTTTTTCATCCGTTTGAATTCTTGTGTTGAATTCTTTTCGTTCGTCCCGTCGTCCGCCCGTCGGCGGATGCGACCTCTCGTGACGCGGGCACAACCCGCGACCGTCCATCATCCTGGCTGCGCGCCACCTACCTTTCCGATGAAGTTTCCGGCGACGCTGAGCGAACCTTCAGCGAACGCCAGTGGCAGCGCCGCGAGCCGTCGCGGTGCCGGCCCGAACACGACCTGCGCGCCCGCGCGAGGATCGTATTCGGAGTTGTGGCACATGCACTTGAGCACCTCCTTGTCGCCGACGTCGCTCTTCACCCAGGCGGTGACGGGACAACCGGCATGGGCGCAGATCGCCGAATAGGCGATGATGCCGTCGACGGCGCGCGCGCGGGTCTGCTCGTCGAGCTCGGCGGGATCGAGCCGGATGACCAGGATCTCGTTGAGCCGCGAGGCGCTGCGCACGACCGAGGTCTTGGGATCCTTCGGCCAGGCATGCACCGGCGGCCCGCCGGCCTGCAGGTCGGCCGCCGTGATCAGCTTTCCCTCCTGGTCACCTTCGGAGAAGACGAGCACATCGCCCTTCTGCGGTCGTTCGTCGGAGCCGGGCGGATCCTCGCCTGCGCGCGCCGATGCGGAACAGCCGAGGCAGGCGGTGGTGGCGAGCGCACCCAGCAGCAGCGTTCGCCGCGTCTGCTCTGCGCCCGCGTCAACTTCAGGCTCGGAAGATGAGGAATTGATGTTGAACGATGCGCGCGACATGCCCGCTAGCAGGCGCTGGAACTCTGCCGAAAAAAAGGCGAAGAATTGGCGCCGCAGTGCATCAATATGGCTCTGCTCGCTTTGATTGAACGAGAGTGAACGCGTTCAAACGTATTTTCACCAGTTCTACGCCGTACCACGCGAGCGGCATGATGATTTTGCAGATCAGACCAATGATGTTGGAATTGGTGCAACGCGCCATCGCACGATGTGAGCTGCACGTTTCTCAGGCAGGCATTTTGTGTTTCACGATCTGAGCACGTGACGTGGCGAAGCGATGCGGCCTGCGACGGTTGCCGACGCCATTTCAAAACTGTCGGCGATGCGCCGTGCCTTGTCGATGAAGAGCGCAGCCGCCGCGGGCGGACAGACGTCGCGCGCGGTCTGTTCGAACAGATCGAGCCAGCGGTCGAAATGATCGCCGACAAGACCGAGCGGCAGATGCGCGCGCATCGGCGAGCCATGATAGCGGCCGCTCATCAGCACGACGGACGACCAGAAATCCCCGAGCTTGGCCAGATGCTCGTCCCAATTCCGCACGACCGCGAAGACCGGCCCCAGGAGCGCGTCCTCGCGCACGCGCCCGTAAAAGCGGGCGACGAGTTCCGCGATCATCGCTTCGGTGATCCCGGTGCGCTCGATCGCATCCTGGGTCAGCAGGTTCCGGCGCGCGGCTGCCGCCTCACGCTCGGCCTTCAGTCGATCCGACATTGTCCTTTGTTATCCGTTCCGTTGTTCCCGCGGGCCGCCCGTTCAACATTGTCGGGTCAATTGCGCGCGGCGTCTTTGTCGCAGCGCAAATTGCGGGAGGGGCGGCGAGGCTCGAAGGCCCCGCCGCCTACGCCTGTCATCAGGCGCCGTAAGTGTAGAAACCCTGCCCGGTCTTGCGGCCGAGATGGCCGGCATCGACCATTTCCTTCAGCAAGGGGGCCGGACGGTATTTGGGGTCGTTGAAGCCTTTGTAAAAGACCTCCATCACCGACAACATGGTGTCGAGCCCGACGAGATCGGCGAGCGCCAGCGGCCCGATCGGATGGTTGCAGCCGAGCTTCATGCCGGCGTCGATCTCTTCCGCCGTCGCGATCCCCTCCTGGAGGGCGAAGATCGCCTCGTTGATCATCGGGCAGAGGATGCGGTTGACCGCGAAGCCCGGACTGTTCTTGGCCGTGATCGCCACCTTGCCGACGCGCTGGGCGAAATCGAGCGCCTTGGCGTGGGTGTCGTCGGAGGTCTGCAGGCCGCGGATGAGCTCCAGCAGCGCCATCACCGGCACAGGATTGAAGAAGTGCATGCCGATGAAGCGGTCGGGGCGATCGGTTGCGGCGGCAAGTTTCGTGATCGAGATCGACGAGGTATTGGTTGCAACGAGCGTGCGCGGCGACAGCGTCGCGCAGAGGTCCTTCAGGATCTTGACCTTGAGCTCCTCGTTCTCGGTGGCGGCCTCGATCACCAGGTCGCAATCGGCCAGCTTCGCCCGATCGGTGGTGCCGGTGATGCGCTTGAGCGTCGCCTCGCGGTCGGCCGCCGACATCTTCTCCTTCTTGACCAGGCGCTCGAGGCTGCCGCCGACGGTCGAAAGCCCGCGGTTCACCGCCGCATCGGAAATGTCGACCATCACGACCGAGAGCCCGGCCGCTGCGCAGATTTGCGCGATGCCGTTCCCCATGGTCCCTGCCCCGATGATGCCAACGGTTTGGATCATTGCGTCACATCCTTCTCATCCTTGCGGGCGTGCCGGTAGCGGCGCGGCCCCATTGTTCCTGCATCAGGGTCTAGCACCGCCGCGGGGGAGGCGCGACCTGATCCTGCCCCTTCCTTAAAGCATCCATCGCGGGAATAAAGCCGCAAAAGGGCATGATTTGGAGGCCTCGGGCCCGTTTGGCCCGCGCCATGCGGCGCATGCGCCCGTCCAGGCTGCGGTCAGGACCGGATCGATCAGCGGAGGCAACCTGCGGCGTCAGTCGCCTCATCCGAGACGGAGCACCTTGCCCGGATTCATGATGTTCTTGGGGTCGAGCGCCCGCTTGATCGTGCGCATGATGTCGAGCTCGGTCCTGGAACGATAGTGTTGGAGTTCGTCGAGCTTCTCGATGCCGATGCCGTGCTCGGCCGAGATCGAGCCGGCCATGGACGTGATCAGGTCGTTGACGACCCGCGTGATCGCCGCAGAGTACTGGTTGAGCGTCTCGCGATCCATGCCCTTCGGGCCCATGAAGGAGAAGTGCACATTGCCGTCGCCGATGTGCCCGAGCGGATAGGGGCGGATCGTCGGCAGGATCTCGAGCACGGCCTTGAGACCCCTGTCGATGAACTCGGGAATCCGCGAGATTGCGACCGACACGTCGTAGCTGAGGCCCGGCCCCTCGGCGCGCGATGCCTCGGCCACACTCTCGCGAATGCGCCACATGTTGCGCGACTGCGCTTCGGTTTGCGCGATCACCGCATCGAGCACCCGGCCCGCCTCGAGCTGATCGGCCAAGAACTGCTCCATCCGGCCCGACATGCACGTGCCGCCGTCCTGCCGCGGCCGGGCCGACGACCATTCGAGAAGGAGATACCATTCGGTCTCGGCCTTGAGAGGGTCCTGGGTGCCGGGAATATGGCGCAGCACCATGTCGGTGCAGGCGCGGCTCATGAGCTCGCAGGAGCCGACATTGTCGTCGGACGCGGCATGCGCCTCCGACAGGAGCTCGATCGCCGCCCTGGGATCGCGGATCGCGAGCCATGCCGTGCACAAATCCTTCGGCGCGGGCCAGAGCTTCAGCACCGCCTTGGTGATGATGCCGAGCGTGCCCTCGGCACCCATGAACAGATGCTTGAGGTCATAGCCGGTGTTGTCCTTCTTGAGTGCGCGCAGCCCGTCCCAGACATCGCCGTTGGCCAGCACGACCTCGAGACCCAGCACCAGATTTCGCGCATTGCCGTAACGCAGCACCTGCACGCCGCCGGCGTTGGTGGAGAGATTACCGCCGATCATGCACGAGCCCTGGGCACCGAGGCTGAGCGGAAAGAAGCGGTCGTGGCGCGCGGCCGTGTCCTGGAGCGTCTGGAGGATGCAGCCCGCCTCCACCGTCATGGCGTAGCCGACGGGATCGACATTCAGCACATGGTTCATGCGACCGAGCGACAGCACGATGCCGCGGTGCGCCGGCCACGGCGTGGCACCACCCATCAGGCCGGTGTTGCCGCCCTGCGGCACGATGGCAATGCCGTTGTCGTAGCAGAGCTTGACGACAGCGGAGACTTCCGCGGTATTGGCCGGACACACGACCGCCGCGGCCTGCCCTGTCAGCTCGCCGCGCCAATCGGTCACGAACGGGCGCTTGTCCTGCTCGTCCAGGATCAGGCCCTTGTCGCCCACGATGGCTCGCAAGCGGTCGAGAATGGCTGGCGTCACGGGCGCAGTCGGAATGGAGGGAGCGGTGAGAAGGGCTGCGCCCGGCATGTGTTCCTCGCTTTGCGGCTCTTCTGCGCAGCCTGGGGCGCGCCGGCCTTCGTTGTCGTTCTCAATTCTGGACGTTTGCGCGATGAGCCTAGCACGAAGGTAACGCTCGCGGGAACGTCCCCGGCTGCGACGCTTGCGCAAACCTGCCTCGGCTGCTGAACGGGAAGCGCACTTCCGTCGACGCCCGGCGTGCCTTACTGTGCCAAGATCAACCTGGATTGGAGATCATGAGCCGCTTCTGGAGTCCCGTCGTCCACACGCTGTCGCCCTACGTCCCGGGCGAGCAGCCGAAGCAGGATGGCGTCGTCAAGCTCAATACCAACGAGAATCCCTATCCGCCCTCGCCGCGCGTGCTGGCGGCGATCGCGTCGGCTGCGGAGCGGCTGCGCCTTTATCCAGATCCGCGCGCCACGCGCCTCCGCGAGGCGATCGCGGCGTATTGCGATGTTGCGGCCGAGCAGGTGTTCGTCGGCAACGGCTCCGACGAGGTTCTGGCCCACACCTTCCCGGCCCTTCTGAAGCACGACAGGCCGCTTCTGTTTTCCGACGTCACCTACAGCTTCTACCCGGTCTATTGCCGCCTCTATGGCGTCGCTCACGAGGAGGTGCCGCTCGATGCCGCGATGCGGATCGAGATCGCCGACTACAGGCGGCCGTCGAGCGCCATTCTGCTCTGCAATCCGAACGCGCCCACCGGCATCGCCCTTCCGCGCGACGCGGTCGCGGCACTGCTCGCCGAAAACCCGGACCGGCTGGTGGTGGTGGACGAGGCCTATGTCGATTTCGGCGCCGAGAGCGCCGTGCCGCTCGTTGCGCACCACGACAATCTGCTCGTCATCCAGACCTTCTCGAAGTCGCGCGCGCTCGCAGGCTTGCGGGTCGGATTTGCCATCGGCCAGCGGCCGCTGATCGAGGCGCTGGAGCGCGTGAAGGACAGCTTCAACTCCTATCCCGTCGATTGCCTCGCCATCGCCGGCGCCGTCGCCGCGATCGAGGACGAGGCATGGTTCCTCGAGAGCCGCACCCGCATCATCGCGAGCCGCGACGTGCTCACGCGCGATCTCGCGCAACTCGGCTTCGAGGTGCTGCCGTCGCTTGCGAACTTCGTGTTCGCGCGTCATCGGCGCCGGAGCGGTGCCGATCTCGCGGCCGCCCTTCGCCAGCGCGGCGTGCTGGTCCGCCATTTCAAGAAGCCGCGCATCGAGGACTTCCTGCGCATCACGGTCGGAACGGATGAGCAGTGCGGCCGGCTGATTGAAGTGCTGCGCGAGTTGATCTAGTTGAGGGCATGCGGCGGCCCGCCGCTTGCTCACCACAATGGAAGTTGCAGGGACCAGTCTGTGACGCGCCTTTGCCGCCTCGACATCGACGCCCCGGAGGCCGCCCGAACATTGAAGTTCAGGCGCGGATGAACGACTTCGCACGATCCGTTGGTGCCGCCTTCGCGCTGATCGGCGAGGCCGATTCCGAGCTTGTGGGCATCGTCGCCTTGTCGGTGCGCGTCAGCCTGACCGCGAGCATCGTCGCGCTCCTGATCGGCGCACCGTTCGGCGCCTTGCTCGCGATCGCCCGTTTTCGCGGACGTCAGGTCATCATCGTGCTGACCAATGCGCTGCTCGGCCTGCCGCCGGTCGTGGTCGGGCTCGCGCTCTATCTGCTGCTGTCACGGTCCGGCCCGCTCGGGGCGGCCGGCCTGCTGTTCACGCCGGCGGCCATGGTGATCGCGCAGACGCTGCTCGCGACACCGATCGTGGTGGCGCTGGTGCACAGGCCGGCGAGCCTGCTCTGGGCGGAGTATGGCGATCTGGCGCGGATCGACGGGCTGTCGGTCCTGCGCAGCATGGGGCTCCTGTTCGCGCTGGGACGGACTTCGCTGCTGACGGCCTTTCTCGCGGCCTTCGGGCGCGCCATCGCCGAGGTCGGCGCCATCATCGTCGTCGGCGGCAACATCCGCGGCTTCACGCGCACGATGACGACCGCCATCGCGCTGGAAACCAGCAAGGGCGACCTGCCGCTGGCACTGGGGCTCGGGCTGATCCTGCTCGCGCTCAGTGTGGCGGTGTCGACCGTCGCTTTCCTGCTAGTTGGACGCGTTGGGGAAAAATAGCTGCTCGCCGCCGACCTTGTAGCCGGCAATCGCCTGCTGTCCCTTCGGGGAAACCAGCCAGTCGATGAAGGCCTGCCCATCCTGCGCCTTCACGTTGGAATGCTTTGCCGGATTCACGAGCATGACGCCGTACTGGTTGAAGAGCCGCTTGTCCCCCTCGGTCAGGACGGCGAGCTCGCCGCGGTTCCTGAACGACAGCCAGGTGCCACGATCCGACAGAAGATAGGCGTTCGAGGACGAGGCCATGTTCAGCGCCGGCCCCATGCCCTGACCGATCTCGCGATACCAACTGTCCTTGCCGGCACTGAGATCGACGCCTGCCTCTTTCCACAATCTCAGCTCGGCTGCGTGCGTGCCGGACTTGTCGCCGCGCGAGATAAACGGCGCCTTCGCCGCCGCGATCTTGCGCAGCGCGTCAGCGACGTCCTTGCCGCCGCCAATTCGCGCCGGATCGCTCTTCGGCCCGACGATGACGAAGTCGTTGTACATGACGTCGAAACGCTTCACGCCCTGCCCTTCGGACATGAACTGGTCTTCGGCGGGCCTGTCATGGACGAACACCACGTCGGCATCGCCTCTCCGCCCGATATCCAGCGCCTGGCCGGTGCCGACGGCTACGACCTTCACGTTGATGCCCTCGGCCTTCGAGAACAGCGGCAGCAAATAGCCGAACAGACCCGACTGTTCCGTCGATGTCGTCGAGGCCACGATGATGGTGCGATCCTGCGCAAATGCGCATGTTGACCAGACCAGAACCGCTGCGATGGCGGCAAGCTTCCTCATTGTGACGTCCTCGCTCCCCAGACATCTCAAACTACGCGGGGAGGATGACGCAGGGAAGCCCGACGTTCGGCGGCGCGGTTGCACTGTGGTTGGAGTCACAATGGCGAACGGCGATAATGCGGTGTCATTGCGACCGCAGCTTCTCGCGCGATGGTGTGCGGATGTTCTGCAATTGGTCCTACCCAGATTGACATCGGTGTGGCGGCCGGGGCAGTTTTCCATATTGCTGGCGAATCAGCGATTGCCTCACGCCGAGTACCTCTTGGACAACTCCCTGTGCTTTCGAGACTGATATCGTTGCTGCGCCGCATCCCTGCGGTGAAATGGGCGTTTACGAGGCTTCGGCCCTTGCCGCACGGCGGCAGCATTGACGCCGCACCGATCGCCACGGACGATTCGCCTGCCATCGTCGTCGACGTTGCAGAGGCCGCACACACTCCCGACATCAGCATCAGCGCCGATCCAACGCTCAGCGACCCGGGCACCGCGGTTGCGGATCCGGTCGCCGAGGACGACACCGCGATCTCTGTCATCGCGGAGAGTCCGCCGACGGTGCAAACTGATACCAGCGACAGCGACGGTTCATCCCCGGAGACGCCGACGGAGGTCAACGCGGTCGTCGTGGAGGGGGCTTCGATCTCGTCTGTCGACGAGGAGACCGGGCCCGTTGATGTTCCCGAACTCACCGTCAGCGAGGCCGCACCTGCGGAACTCGGGACGGACGTCGAGTCGGTCGGCGCCGAAAAGGCCTCAGTCCCGTCTGTCGACGTCGATAGCGCGCCGGTCGACATTCCCGAACTCATCGTCAGTGGCAGTCCATCTCGCGAGTTCTCTGCCGGCGTTGAGCCCGTCGTCGCCGAGGCGGCACCGGTTTCGTCCGTCGACGTTGAAATCGCTCCGGCTGCTACCCTCGACGTCGTCGTCAGCCACGAGCCACCTCCTAGCGTCCTCGTGGATGTTGAGCCGGCCGTCGTGGACGACCCGCCTGTCGCTCTTGTCGAGATCGAGGTCTCTGCGGCTGATATCCCAGCCGTCAGCGTCGACAGCGGGTCAACCGCCGACGTCGCCATGGAGATCGAGCCGGTCCCCGCAAGCGATCCCGCACCAGTCACAGCGGTCGCCACGGAGGACACTTCTGCCGCCACCTCCGGGGTCGACGCGGACATCGTGCCGGAGCCGATCCTTGCGTCTCCTGCACCGGAGATCCGCAACGCACCGAAAGTTCGCGCAAAAGCGACGGAACCCGTCGATCGCGCGGCGCTGATCCGGCAGCGCTGGGCGGAGACCGGGATCAGGATGTGGAATCCGCGGCTTCACGGCACCGGCGATGCCACGCTGAACATCCAGGGCCGGGTCGAGTTGCTGCCGCCCGCGCCCGGCGAGACGATGCCGCGCTACGACAAGCTCGAGTTCAGGATGCTGGGCGGGCAGATCGTTTGCGAGGGCGTCATCGTCGAGGCGCCCGCACAGGCGAGCCATCGCAGCTTTACCCGGCTCGCCGAGCCAGGGAAGCCAGACCGGGTCCGCGAGCCGGTGCGGGAACGCCAGGCCGCTCTCGCCTGATCCTTTTCCCTGCGGGGATACTCGCCATATGCTAGGCTGACGCCCCGGATATGGGAGATCGCATGCCCGCGGCATCGTTGCGATTGATCGTGATCGTCGCCCTCTGCATCTCGCAAGGAGCATTGGCGGCGTCCAGTAAGCGGCCGCGCCACGTTCCGGCAACGGCACCCGCCGTCGATCCCGCGGCGCCCTACAAAGCCGACCGGCTCTCGTCCTCGCGTGGCGAGACGATCCTCAATACGCCCGGCCAGACCACCGTGCTCACGCGGCAGGTCCTCGACGACATGAAGGCGACGAGCCTGCGGGACGCAATGCGCTCGACCGCCGGCGTGACGATCGGGCGATAGGCTCGCGCTCAGCTTTCACCAAACGCACCGATATTCCCGCACGGCCCATGAATTTTTGCGGACACGTGGCAGTTGCCCCGAGCGCCAGCCACGACGTAACTTGCGCACCGCTCGGGCCGCAACGCCCGCGCCAGACCAAAACGCCAAGAACACTGTGGGAGGTAAACTATGAGAAGGCTGACGGCCGCGCTGTGTGCTCTGACCCTGCTCTCGACTGGCGCGCAGGCGCAAACCATCAAGGATTTTCTGGCAGTCGCCATGAAGAAATGGACGGCGCCGTTCGAGCCGTTCCAGCTCATCGACAACATCTACTATGTCGGAACCGACGGCATTGCCGTCTATGTCATCAAGACATCGCAGGGCCTGATCCTGATGGACACGGCGATGCCCCAGTCAACCGGCATGATCAAGGACAATATTGCGAAGCTCGGCTTCAAGGTTGCCGATATCAAGCTCATCCTCAACACGCACGCGCATCTCGACCACACCGGCGGCTTCGCCGAGATCAAGAAGGAGACCGGCGCGCAGCTCGTTGCCGGCGAGCGCGACAAGCCACTGCTCGAAGGCGGCTACTATCCGGGTGACGAGAAAAACGAGGACCTCGCCTTCCCCGCGGTGAAAGTCGATCGCGCGGTGAAGGAAGGCGACAGGGTCACGCTCGGAGACACCACGCTGACGGCACACGCAACACCCGGCCACTCGCCGGGCTGCACCAGCTGGGAGATGACCGTCAAGGACGGCAAGGAGGACCGCGAGGTGCTGTTCTTCTGTAGCGGCACGGTGGCGCTGAACCGGCTGGTCGGCCAGCCGACCTATGCCGGCATCGTCGACGACTACCGCGCGACTTTCGCCAAGGCCAAGGCGATGAAGATCGACGTGCTGCTCGGGCCGCATCCGGAAGTCTATGGCATGCAGGCCAAGCGCGCAGAGATGAAGGATGGCGCGCCGAACCCGTTCATCAAGCCGGGCGAGCTCGTGACCTACGCGACCGGCCTGTCGGAGGATTTCGACAAGCAGCTCGCCAAGCAGACCGCGGCGCTGGAGAAGAAATAGCGTCATCAGATGCTGCCTTCCACCTCTCCTCGGGCGGGGAGAGGTGCGGCAACAGGTTGCGCCGCCGCACATGGTTAGCAGAGTGTAGCCGCAGCCTTGCAGTACTTTGCACTCGATACTGCTCGTTTCCATGGCCTCATATCGTTAACGCGACCTCACCAACGCACGCGAGCGGAACGGCTGCGGCAGCGTGCAACCAGCGCTAGCCTTTCCGCACGAAACTCGTCTAACGCGCCCTTTACCCCCGCTGTGCAAGATCGCCCTCGTTTTGAAGGGATCCGGGGCGCGTATTTCAATGCCTGTCGCCAATTTGAAGTCTCACTTCGCCGCCGCAATGCGGCTGTTTCGCGTACCGGCGGACAACCCGGACCTGACGCGCGCGCAGTTCGACGCCTTCTCCAAGCAGGTCCCGCTGCTCTACTTCATTCTCATGAGCAACACGATCGCGGTCGCCTACACATATGTGAACGTGGCGCCGGACTGGTTGACGATGATCGTGCCGAGCGTGCTGACCGTGCTTGCGGCCCTGCGCACCTTCTGGTGGCTGCGCCAGCGTCACCTCGTGCGCAGCGACGCCGACATCCTGCGCAATCTGCGCGCCACCAACTGGATGACATTGCCGATCGGCGCAGGCTTCACCATCTGGTCCTTCGCCCTCTACCCTTACGGCGATCCTTTCGCCAAGAGCCAGGTCGCCTTCTACATGGCGGTGACCGTGATCGGCTGCATCTTCTCACTGATGCATCTGCGCTCGGCAGCGCTGATTGTGACGTTGGCCGTCGATGTGCCCTATGTGCTGTTCTTCTGGGCCACCGGCGAGCCGACGCTGAAGGCGATCGCGGTCAACAATTTGCTGGTCTCCGGCGCGATGGTGACGGTGCTGTTCATCTATTATCGCGACTTCGCCGACCTCGTTGCCAGCCGCAAATCGCTGCTGGCGCAGCAGGCGGCGACCCAGGCACTCTCGGACGAGAACTTCCGCCTCGCCAATCTCGATTCCCTCACCGAGCTGCCGAACCGCCGCCGCTTCTTTGCCGAGCTGTCCAGCGCCTTCGTTGATGCCGAGCGCAGGAGCGTCCGCGTCGCGGTCGGGATCATCGATCTCGACGGCTTCAAGCCGATCAACGACAATTACGGGCACTCGGTCGGCGACCGCGTCTTGATCGAGGCGGGCCGACGCATCCGCGAGGCCTGCGAGGGCTTCGGCCCGCAGCGGGTGGAGTTCGCCCGGCTCGGCGGCGACGAGTTCGGTCTTGTCGTGTGCGGCGACCCCGAGGAGGCGGATCTGACGCGGCTCGGCGAGCGCATCGGCGACCAGGTCAAGCTTCCCTACCAGCTCGACACCGCCCATACCGGTCTATCCTGCTCGATCGGCTTCGCATTGTTCCCGCAGTCGGCAACGACGGCGGAAGCGCTCTATGAATGCGCCGACTATTCGCTCTATCACGCCAAGCGCCATCTGCGCGGCCGCACCGTGATCTTCTCGAGCGAGCTCGAGGCCGAGATCCGCAGCCGCGGCGTCATCGAGAATCTGCTGCGCACCGCCGATTTCAGCACCGAGATGGACCTGGTGTTCCAGCCGATCGTGGACGCCATGAGCGAGCACACTACCGGCTTCGAGGTCCTGGCGCGCTGGCACAGCTCCCGCCTCGGCCTGGTTTCGCCGGCCGACTTCATCCCGGCCGCCGAGCGCATCGGCCTGATCCGGCCGCTGACGCAGGCGCTTCTGATCCGCGCACTCGCGACGGCCAGGACCTGGCCCGACCACATCCGCCTGTCGTTCAACCTCTCGGCCCACGACATCTGCTCGCCCGAAGGGATCCTGCCGCTGATCAGCATCGTGGAGAAGAGCGGGCTGCCGCCACACCGGATCGATTTCGAGATCACCGAGACCGCCGTCACCTTCGACTTCGTGCGCGCGCAGCAGTCGATCGCGGCATTGAAGGCAATGGGCTGCGGCATTTCGCTGGACGATTTCGGCACCGGCTATTCCTCGCTGAGCCACGTGCACCGCCTGCCGCTCGACAAGATCAAGGTCGACCGCAGCTTCGTCGCCGACATCAACGACAATCCCGTCAGCCACAAGATCATCAAGTCGCTCACGGGCCTCTGCGACGACATGGAAATCGCCTGTGTCGTCGAGGGCGTCGAGACCCGCGCCCAGCTCGACAGCCTGCGCCGCCTGGGATGCGACTTCATCCAGGGCTACTATTTTGCAAAGCCCATGCGGGGCGATGCAATCGGCGAGTACCTCGCGAAGGAGCGGCAACGCCTCGACGGCGCCGAGGCCAAGGTCGTGGCCTGAGGTCACACCGCGCAGTAGCGCTCCTGAATGTCCTTGTCCGCCAGCAGCGCCGCGGCGCTGCTTTGATGCACGACCTCGCCCTGGTCGATGATCACGGCACGATCGGCAAGCCGCAGGGCCCATTCGACATTCTGCTCCACCAGAAGCAACGTCTTGCCTTCATCACGCAGGCGGCGGAACAACACGCCCATCTCCTCGACCAGCACAGGCATGATCCCCTCCGAGGGCTCATCGAGCAGGACCATCCTGGGCCTGGCGATCAGGGCGCGCGCGATCGCCAGCATCTGTTGCTCGCCGCCGGAGAGCGTCACGCCCTCCTGATCGAGGCGTTCCTTCAGGCGCGGAAAGGTCTCAGCGATCTCGTCGATCGCGGCACGCTCATCGATCTCGCTGCCGGCAGCAACCAGGCCGAGCCGCAGGTTCTCGCGCACGGACAGGCCAGGGACGATGCGGCGCTCTTCGGGCACATAAGCGAGGCCAAGATGAAAGCGCTGATGGGCACGGAGCGGCAACAGCTCCCTGCCCGCAAAGCGCACGCGACCCGTCGCTTTCGGCATAAGGCCCATCATTGCCCGCAAGGTCGTGGTCTTGCCCGCACCGTTGCGGCCGACGAGCGCAACCACTTCGCCCTCCTTCACCTGCAGGGAAATGCCGTGAAGGACATGGCTCGCGCCATACCAGGCGTGGAGGTTCTCGATTTCGAGCAGCGCGGTCTCAGCCATAGCCTTCACTCTGTCCGAGGTAGACCCGGCGGACTTCCGGATTGCTCCTGATCTCGTCGGGCGCGCCGTCCGCCAGCAGGCGACCGTGATGCAGCACCACGACGCGCTTGGACAGGCCCAGCACCATCTTCATCTTGTGCTCCACCAGCAGCACGGTGCGCTTGTCGGCGAGCCGTTCGAGCAGCGCGACCATGTCCTTGGTCTCCTCCGGTCCCATGCCGGCGGTCGGCTCGTCGAGCAATAGCAATTCCGGCTCGGAGACCAGCGCAATCGCGATCTCCAGCGCGCGCTGCTGGCCATGCGACAGGAATTTTGCCAGCTCGCTGCGCTTACCGAGCAGCCCGACAGCATCGAGCGCGGCATCGGCCCGCACATTCAGCTCCGCCAGCCGGGCACGGTTGCGCCAGATGTCGTAGCCGACGGTCAGCGCCTGTGCTGCCACGCGCACGTTCTCGTGCACGGACAGGTCCGGGAAGATGTTGGTGATCTGGTAGGAGCGCGAGATGCCCTGATGCACGAAGCGATGCTGGGGCAGGCCATTCAGCTCGCGTCCCCTGAAGTGCAGCTTGCCCGAGGTCGGCGTCAAAGCACCCGAGAGAATGTTGAAGAAGGTGCTCTTGCCGGCGCCGTTCGGCCCGATGATCGAGGTGAGCTGTCCCGCCGCAAAGGACACGGTGATGCCTTCGAGCGCGACGAAGCCTCCAAAGCGCTTGCCGATCCCTTCGGCGCGAAGCAACTCGCCGCTCATGGCCGTGCCTTTCCGATGCCGAGCGCATCGAGCAGCGTGCCCCAGATGCCCTTGGGCAGGAACAGCACGAAGAGGACGAAGATCGCGCCGACAAAGATCTGCCAATGCGGCGTCCAGAGCGAGATGACGTCCTCCAGGATCAGGAAGCTCGCCGCGCCGACGAACGGGCCGAAGAAGCTGCGGGCGCCGCCGAGCAACACCATCATCACGATCATGCCGGAGGTCTGGTAGTGCAGGATGTCCAGCGGCACGATCGACAGATGCAGCGCCAGCATGCAGCCGCCGAGCGAGGAGATCGCGCCCGACAGCATGAACACGATCAGCTTGCTGCGCTCGACGTCGTAGCCGCAGGCCCGCGCCCGCTGCTCGTTCTCGCGGATCGCCTCGATGACGGCACCGAACGGCGAGTTCAGGATGCGCGACTGGAACCACAGCGCCAGCGCCGCGAAGACCATCAGCACGTAGTATTTGTTGATGGGGTCGAGGAAATTGATGGGAAGGCCGAACAGGCTGATGCGGTCGACGGTGAAGCCGCGCAGGCCGTTCTCGCCGCCGGTGAAGGTCGAGGCCTGCAGCGCGACGTAATAGACGAGCTGGGCCAGCGCCAACGTCACCATGGAGAAGTAAATGCCACGGGTGCGTGTCGAGACGATGCCGATCGCAGCAGCGAGGCAGGTGCTGAGGAGCACGGCGATCGGCACCGCGGCGAACCAGGGTACGCCGTAGCGGCCGATCGCAATGCCGGTGAAGTAGGCGCCCGCGCCGAAGAAGGCGGCCTGGCCGAACGACAACAGCCCGGTGTAGCCGAACAACAGATTGTAGCCCATCACCACGACCCCGTAGATCAGGACGTTCACGGCCAGCGCCTGTGACGGCAGCAGCCAGGGCAGCACGGCAAGCACCGCGATCGAGAGCAGCACACGCTGGTCGAGAATCCAGGCGATCCCATTGCGCGAGGGCCGGGCTACCGACTCGCCGCTCGAAGGCAGCATCACGCGGTCCTCCCTCTGACGCCGAACAGGCCCTGCGGGCGGATCAGCAGCACCACCGCCATCAGCGCGAACATGACGATGGTCGCCATCTCAGGGGCGAACAGCGCGACCATGCTGATGGATATGCCGACCATGAGGCCGGCAACGACAGCCCCGACGATCGAACCAAGGCCACCGATCACGGTCACCACGAACGCCTCCGCAAGCACGAGCGAGCCCATCTCCGGATTGACGCTGCGCATGGGACCGGCGAGCACGCCGCCGAGCGCGGCGAGCCCGACGCCGAGGCCGAAGATCGCAAGCCAGACCCGGCCGATATCGACGCCGAGCACCTGCATGATGGTGGGATCGCGCGCGCCGGCGCGCACGATCAAGCCGATGCGGGTCTTTTCCAGCGTCAGCCAGAGCACCAGCAGCACCACGGCCACCAGCGCGATGACGAACAGGCGGTAGCGCGGGAAGAAGCCGATGCCGAGATCAAGCACACCGACCAGTTGCGGCGGGGTTGGAAACGGAATGCCGTCGCTCCCGAACACGATGCGCACGCCTTCGACGAGGATGTAGCTGAGGCCGAAGGTGAGCAGCAACGGATCGTCGATCGAGCGCCCATAGAGCCTGCGGATCAGGACGAACTCGATCAGCATGCCGAAGGCGCCGATCAGGATGGGAGCGAGCAGCAGTCCCCACCAGAAGCTTCCCGTGAGCGACGCCAGATACAGCCCAGCATAGGCCCCGATCATGAACAGCGCGCCATGGGCGAAATTCACCACCCCGAGCATGCCGAACACGATCGTCAATCCAAGCGCAGTGATCACCAGGACCGCCCCAAGGGCGATCCCGGAGAGAAGCTGCATGATGATCAGCGACAGGTCCATCGTCACAAGACTTACGTCGCGTGGCCGAGTTCGCTGCAGCTGCGCAGCATGTCGTCGGAGCCGGCGTCATTGGCGAGAATGGCGAACAGATCGTTGTCGTGGGCCATCGCGGACTTCTTCTTGGACTCCAGCACCAGCACCGACTGCACCGACTGATGATCGCATTTGCGGTAGTGCTGCGGCCCCTTGGTCAGATCGTACTGCAGCTTCTCCAGGGCATCGACGACCTTGTCGGTGTCGGTGCCGCCGGCGGCCTCGATGGCGGCCAGCAGCGATCCGACGCCAGAATAGCCATAGGCACCGTAATCGGTCGGGATCGCGCCGCCGTTGGCGGCCTTGAATGCCGCGGTGAAGCTGGCTGCCGTCTTGCTCTGCATCTCCAGGCCCCAATAATAGTTGGCGCCGCCGACCACGCCCTCGAACACGTCAGGGCCAACCGCGAGGCGCTGGTTGTGCAGGATGACGGGCACGACGATCTTCATCTGCTGCTTCACGCCGAAATCGACCGCCTGCTTGATCGCGTTGGCCTGGTCCCGGCCGAAATTGGAGATGCAGAGCACGTCCGGTCGCATCGACATCAGCCGCGGCATGAAAGTGGAATAGTCGGCCGCCCCGAACGGATGCAGAATTTCGCCGACAGTGTCAGCACCAATGGTCGTCTGCGCGCGCTTGAAGCCGCGCAGCATCTCATGGCCGTAGGCATAGTCGGCAACGAGATGGGCGACCTTCATGCCCTTCTTCAGGGCCTGCCGCGCTACCGCAGCGGTGGTCATGTGCGGGTTGAGCGCCTCGTGGAATGTGTACTTGCTGAAATCCTTAGCCTCGTTGATCGTGTCGGACTGACTGATCGAGACGTAGATCACGCCGCGGGCGCGGGTGACCTCGTTGACTGCGAGCTGCACGGCGCTCGAGAGCGCGCCGACCACCGCATGAACCTTGTCTTTCTCGATCAACTCCAGTGTGCGGGTCGCAGCTTCGCCCGCATTGAGCTTGTCGTCGCGCACCATGAGCTCGACCTTGCGGCCGCCGATGCCGCCCTTGTCGTTGACGAGCTTGACGGCGAGCTCGGCGCATCTGACCTGGTCGCGCGCTTCCGCTGCGAACGGGCCCGTCAGCGGCGTCGGGAAGCCGATGCGGATCGTCTCATCGGCGGCGCGGCCGAGCCGGGGCATGGCGAGCAGGGCTGCGCTGGCGGAGAAGCCGGCGAGCGCAGCGCGGCGGGTTATTTTCGGGGTCGAACCGGATTTAGGCATGATTTCCTCCAGGGTCTTTTTTCTAGAAACGCTTCAGGGCTTTCAGGACTTTTGTCGGCGTGATCGGAATTGAGTTGATCGTGGCGCCGAACGGCGCGAGCGCGTCGTTGACCGCGTTGAGCACGCAGGCTGACGCCGCCGCCGTGCCGGCCTCGCCGACGCCCTTGGCGCCGAGCACGGTGTCGGCGGTCGGCGTCTCGACATGGCCGATGACGATGTCGGGCATCTCCATCGGCATCGGAACGAGGTAATCGGCGAGCGAGCCATTCATGAGCTGACCGGTTTCGCTGTAGCGGCATTCCTCGAACAGCGCGGCACCCAGCCCCTGCACGACGCCGCCGCGGAGCTGCTCGTCCACCAGCATCGGATTGATGACACGGCCGCAATCCTCGACGATGAAATGCTTCAGCACCTTGATGAAGCCGGTCTCGACATCGGCCTCCAGCGAACAGCCCTGAATGCCGTTGGTGAAGGCGAAGGGATAACCCTGCGGGGCGAAGTGATGGCTTACCGTGAGCTGCGCCTGCGTGCCCGGCGGCAGCGTGTCGGAGCGGAAATAGGCGATGCGCGCGATCTCCGCGATCGGCATTCGCTGGTTCCGCGTCACCGCATCGACGACCTCGCCATCGATGATGTCGAGCGCAGATGGCTGCTCCTGGAGGATCAGCGCGGCGATCTCCAGAATATTGCGCTTGAGCGCACGCGTCGCCTGGAGCGCAGTCTCGCCGCCGATGCCGGCGCCGCGGCAGGCCCAGGTGGCGCCGCCATGCGGCGTCACCTCGGTATCGCCGGTGATGACCTTGACGCGCTCCTGCGCGAGGCCGAGCTGGTCGGCCACGATCTGGCTGATGATCGCCTCGGTGCCCTGCCCCTGCTCGGTGACCGAGATCAGGCAGCGCACCTCGCCCGACGGCGTCAGGCTGAGAATGGCGCCGTCCTGTGAGGAGATCCGCGCGCCTCCGACGCCATAGAAGGCCGGGCTCGGGTTGGTGATCTCGACAAAGGTGGCGATGCCAATGCCCCGATAGATGCCGCGCTTGCGCAAACTCGCCTGCTCGGCACGCAACGCGTCATAATCCATCATCTCATGCAGGCGCTTCAGGCAGGCCTGATGGGACAGCGCCTCGAAGCGGTAGCCGGTCGGCGAGGTCTGCGGATAGGCATCATCGGCGATCACGTTCTGTGCGCGGATGGCAAAGGGATCGAGCCCGACCTTGGCTGCGGCCATATCCACCAGCCGCTCGGTGACGGCGCAAGCGATGGGATGGCCGACAGCGCGATACTGGCTGGTCTGCACCTTGTTCTGGAAGAGCACCTCCAGCGTGGCGCGATAGTTCCTGAAGCGATAGGGCGCGCCCATCAGGCGGATCACCTGATTGCCTTCGACCACGCTGGTGCGCGGATAGGTCGAGAACGCGCCGATCGCGGTCAGGTCAAGGACGTCCATCGCCAGGATTTCGCCCTTGGCATCGACCGCCATGCGGGCCCGGACGCGATGGTCGCGGGCATGGATGTCGGAGACAAAGGATTCAATGCGGTCGGCGACATATTTGACGGGGCGGCCGAGCAGGATCGAAAGGCCGACCACCGCCATGTCCTCGTGATAGACATGAAGCTTCATCCCGAAGGAACCGCCGATGTCGGTTGCGATGACGCGAACGCGGGCCTCGGGGATGCCGTAGTGGCGCGAATAGAGATCCTGGAACTGGTAAGGCGTCTGCGTCCCGTGATGCACCGTGAGCGCGCCGGCAGCGGGATCATAGTCCGCGACGATCGCGCGCGGCTCCAGCGTCACGGCGGTGTGGCGGCCGAAGGAGAATTCCTCCTCCACCACGTGGGCCGCATGAGCGAAGGCCTCGTCGACGGTGCCGTTGTCGAGCTGAGCGCGAAAGCAGGTGTTGTTGGCGCTGCCGGGATTGATCACCGGCCCACCCGCTTCCCGCGCACTGTCGATATCGACAACGAGGGGAAGATCCTCGTAATCGATCTCGATCAGTTCCAGCGCGTCTTCCGCGATGGCCCGGCTCTCGGCGACGACGGCGACCACGGCCTGCCCGGCCCAGACCACGCGATCCAGCGGTAACGGCAATTGCGGCGCCGAGGTCATACCCTTGAAATGATCGAGCGTGCCGATCCAGGGCGTGCAGATTTTTGCGAGGTCCTCACCTGTGGCGACCAGATGCACGCCTTCGAGCGCACGGGTCTGCTCGGTGTTGACGGCGACGATCTTGGCGTGCGCATGCGGGCTGCGCAGGAACGCAGCGTACAGCATGCGCGGCAGGCGGAGATCGCTGACATAACGGCCGCGGCCGGCAAGCAACCGCTTGGCGTTCGGGCGTGGCACTGAACGGCCGATATAAGAGTTCGGGCGGTCGAGCGAGGTCCGTGGCGCGCTCATGTCGCGCCTCCGTTGTCGCTGCGCGCCTTGGCAACGGCATCGATGGCATCGACGATCGCCTCGTAACCGGTGCACCGACAATAATTACCCGACAGCGCGTCGCGGATCTCCTCGCGATTCGGCCGCGCCACCCGCGAGAGCAACTCGTTGGCGTTGACCAGCATGCCCGGCGTGCAGAAGCCGCATTGCAGCGCGTTGCGACGATGGAATTCGGCCTGGAGATCGGCGATCACGCCGCTTTCGGTGAGACCTTCGATGGTCTCGATCTTCGCACCGTCGGCCTGCACCGCGAACATCAGGCAGGAATGCACGGCGCGGCCATCGAGCTGCACGAGGCAGGCCCCGCAGGCGCCCATCTCGCAGCCGGCATGCGTCCCCGTCAGTTCGAGCGCATTGCGCAGGCAATCGACCAGCGTCTCGCGCGGCGCGACCTCGCAGGCAACCTTGCGGCCGTTGACGACGAGGCGGACCCGCACGGTCGCCTCGGCGTCCCCCAGCAGGGTTTCGTCGAAGCCGCTCATGCGCCCTCACCCAGACGTCCGAGCAGGCGTCCCAGCAGCACACGGGCGAGATGCAGCCGCATCGCCGGCGGCACCTCGTCGCTGTCAGGCGGCGCGAGATCGCCTTCGAGCGCGGCTTGGGCGACAGCGATACGCTCCGCATCGAGGGACGAGCCGATCAGGGTCGCCTCCGCTCCCTTCACCCGTGTCGGCGTATTGCCGACAGAGAAAAAGGAGATGCGGATGTCCTCGATGCGTTCGCCGGAGAAGGTCACAAGCATGCCGCAGCCGACCAATGCATAGTCGCCGCGCCGCCGCGCCAGTTCGTCGAACGCAAAGCGCTGGTCGGCCTTGAACAGGGGAACGTAGACAGCGGTGATCAGCTCGCCGGGCTGCAAGGCCGTCTCGAACAGGTCGATGAAGAAATCGTCGGCTTTCACCCGCCGGGCGCCGGAAGGACCCACGACCTCGATCTCGGCATCAAGCGCCAGCGTCATCGCTGGAAATTCGGAAGCCGGGTCGGCAAGCGCAACGCTGCCGCCAAAGGTGCCGCGGTTGCGAATCGCGGGATGGGCGACGAACGGCGCCGCGGCATGCAGCAGCGGCGCGAACTCGGCGATCAGCGGCTCGCTCAGCATCTCGCAATGGCGCGTCAGCGCGCCGATGCGCAAATAGCCGCCTTCGCGCCTGACGCCGCGCAGCTCGTCAATATGGGTGATGTCGATCAGGAGCCGCGGCGCCTGCAGCCGCAGCGACAAGGCCGGCACGAGGCTCTGGCCCCCGGCGATGAAGCGTGCCTCATCGCCAGCGCGCGCATGAGCGTCCAGCGCCTGGTCGATCGTCGCAGCACGAAAATAGCTGAAAGCCCTCGCCTTCACCGCCGTTTCCTCGATATCCGTCGGCTCATCAGCCGGGATGCCAGATTTGTAACCATCTGGTCTCAAAATCCTGACATGCCTCCGGGGAACGGTCAACAGGAAATGACCATTTGGTCACAAATGCACCTTGGGCTATGAAGGCAACAACACGTGCGATTCAGCGACGAAATGGCCCGAAAAGCGCAGAAACCAGCGAAGCGACCGGTCCGACGACGGCCCGAGACAGGCAGCAAGACCGCGCCAAAGCGCCGCAACATGCGCGCGGCCGACCGCGAGCGCGCAATCGTGGACGAAGCGATCCGCTTCTTTGCCGAGCATGGCTTCGAGGGACAGACCCGCGAACTGGCAAAACGCATGGGCATCACCCATTCGGCGATCTATCGCCACTTCCCGAGCAAGGAAGCGCTGATCGAGCGGGTGTACCAGGAGGTCTATCTCAGCCGCTGGTCGCCCGACTGGGGGCCGATGATCCAAGACCGCTCGCTGTCGCTGGAGGTGCGGCTGACGCGCTTCTATCTCGACTATGTCGAACGCGTCTTCGAGTACAATTGGGTGCGGATCTTCGTCTTCTCCGGCATGAAGTCGTTCGGCATCACCGGCCGCTATCTCGACATTGTCCGCCGCGAGATCATCGAGCCCGCGGCCGCCGAGCTGCGTCACGATCTCAAGCTGCCCGATGCGAAGTCCCGCCCACTGAGTGAGCGCGAGACCGAGCTGTTCTGGGGCCTGCACGGCCGCATCTTCTATCTCGCCATCCGCAAATTCATCTACGAAACGCCGATCCCGCCCGATCTCGACGCAATCGTCCGCGACGCCGTCCAGACCTTCATGGATGGCGCGAAGACGACGATGCCAAAGCTGCTGATGAGCGGCTAGCTACTTCGAAAGGCTCGGCAGATCGAGCCCCTTGTCACGAGCGCAGTCGATCGCGATGTCGTAGCCCGCGTCGGCATGGCGCATGACGCCGGTGGCCGGATCGTTCCAGAGCACGCGCGCGATCCGCTTTGCAGCTTCCGGCGTGCCATCAGCGACGATCACCATGCCGGCATGCTGCGAATAGCCGATGCCGACGCCGCCGCCATGATGCAGCGACACCCAGGTCGCGCCGCTGGCGCAATTGAGCAGCGCGTTGAGCAGCGGCCAGTCGGACACCGCGTCCGATCCGTCCTTCATGGCTTCGGTCTCGCGGTTCGGGCTTGCCACCGAGCCGCTGTCGAGATGGTCGCGGCCGATCACGACCGGCGCCTTGAGCTCACCGCGCGCCACCATCTCGTTGAAGGCAAGGCCGAGCCGGTGACGATCGCCGAGGCCGACCCAGCAGATGCGCGCCGGCAGCCCCTGGAATTTGATGCGTTCCCTGGCCATGTCGAGCCAATTGTGCAGATGCTTATCGTTCGGCATCAGCTCCTTGACCTTGGCATCGGTCTTGAAGATGTCCTCGGGATCGCCCGACAGCGCAGCCCAGCGGAACGGCCCGACGCCGCGGCAGAACAGAGGGCGGATATAGGCAGGGACGAAGCCGGGGAAATCGAAGGCGTTCTTCAGGCCCATGTCCTGCGCCATCTGGCGGATGTTGTTGCCGTAGTCGAGCGTCGGAATCCCTTGCGCGTGGAAATCCAGCATGGCCTGGACATGCTCGACCATCGAGGTCTTCGAGGCGCGCTCGACGGCCTTCGGATCGGACGCGCGCTTGGCTTCCCAGTCGGCGAGCGTCCAGCCTTTGGGGAGATAGCCGTTGATCGGGTCATGGGCGCTGGTCTGGTCGGTGACGATGTCCGGCTTGACGCCGCGACGCACCAGCTCCGGAAAAATCTCCGCGGCATTGCCGAGCAGGCCGACTGAGATTGCCTTCTTCGTCTTTGCGGACTCTTCCATGATCGCGAGCGCCTCGTCGAGCGTCGCGGCCTGCCGATCGAGATAGCCGGTGCGCAACCGCATCTCGATGCGGCTCGGCTGGCATTCAACTGCGAGCATCGAGGCTCCCGCCATGGTCGCGGCCAGCGGCTGCGCGCCACCCATGCCGCCAAGGCCGGCGGTGAGAATCCATTTGCCGGCAAGGCTGCCGCCATAATGGCGACGACCGACCTCGACGAAGGTCTCGTAGGTGCCCTGCACGATGCCCTGGCTGCCGATATAGATCCAGGAGCCGGCCGTCATCTGGCCGTACATCATCAGGCCCTTGCGATCGAGCTCGTTGAAATGGTCGAGCGTCGCCCAATGCGGCACGATGTTGGAGTTCGCGATCAGCACGCGAGGAGCATCGGCGTGGGTGCGGAAGACACCGACCGGCTTGCCGGACTGGATCAGCAGCGTCTCGTCGTCTTCGAGCTTGCGCAACGCCGCCGTAATCCGGTCAAAGCTCTCCCAGTCGCGCGCGGCACGGCCGATCCCGCCATAGACGACGAGCTCGCTCGGGCGCTCCGCGACATCAGGATCGAGATTGTTCATCAGCATGCGCAAGGGAGCCTCCGTCAGCCAGCTCTTGGCGCTGATGTCGCGGCCGCGGGGCGCGCGGATGGTGCGGTCGTTGTCCAGTCGGCGGTTCATGCGGAACACCTCTTCAGGCAAGTCTCGGAAATGGATCAGATGGGAGCACGCCGATCGCAGCCGCCGGCAGCGCATCGGCCTCGACGAGCGCGGCTGCCTTGGCGAGATCGCCGGCCATGTAGCGGTCGGCACCGAGCGCGGGCACCTGTTCGCGGAGCGCGGCGATGACGGCGACGAGCGGCGCGCTGGTCGCATGCGGCGCGCGCAGCGTAATGCCTTGCGCGGCGACCAGAAGCTCGATGCCGAGGATGGCGGCGAGATTGTCCGCCATATCGGCGAGGCGCCTCGCCGCATGCGCGGCCATCGACACGTGGTCTTCCTGGTTGGCGCTGGTCGGCGTCGAATCGATCGAGCAGGCAGCCGCACGCTGCTTGTTCTCGGCATAGAGCGCGGCCGCCGTCACCTCGGCGATCATGAAGCCGGAATTGATGCCGGGATCGGGCGTGAGGAACGGCGGCAGACCGAAATTCAGCGCGGGATCGACCAGCGTCGCGATGCGCCGCTCGCTGATCGCGCCGATCTCCGACAGCGCGAGCGCGATCGTATCGGCCGCAAACGCCACGGGCTCGGCGTGGAAATTGCCGCCGGAGACGATCTCGCCGGTCTCGACCAGGACGAGCGGGTTGTCGGTGACGGCATTGGCCTCGACGATCAGGGCTCGCGCAGCCTGCGTGATCAGATCGAGCGCGGCCCCTGCGACCTGCGGCTGGCAGCGCAGGCAATAGGGATCCTGCACGCGTTCGTCGCCTTCGAGATGCGACAGGCGGATGTCGCTGCCGTCGAGCAGCGCGGTCAGCGTCGCAGCCGCGGCGATCTGCCCGGCATGGCCGCGCAGCGCCTGGATTTCAGGGCGGAACGGCGCTGTGGAGGCCATCGCTGCATCGACCGACAGCGCGCCGGTGACGAGCGCGGCACGGGCCAGATGAAACCCACGCAGCACGCCGGAAATGGCATAGGCGGTTGAAAACTGCGTACCGTTGATCAGCGCGAGCCCCTCCTTGGGCCCGAGGGTCAGCGGCGCAAGCCCGGCGGCAGCGAGTGCCTCGCCGCCGGACATGGTCTTGCCGTCGACAATCGCCTGTCCCTCGCCGATCATGACGGCGGTCATGTGCGCGAGCGGCGCGAGGTCACCGGAGGCGCCGACCGAGCCCTGCTGCGGCACCAGCGGACAGACGCGCCGCGCCAACATTCCCTGCAACTGCTCGATCACCTCGCGGCGTACGCCGGAAGCGCCGCGCCCGAGCGAGATGATCTTCAGCGCCATCATCAGCCGCACGATCGGCTCCGGCGTCGCCGGACCGACACCGCAGCAATGCGAGACGATGAGGTTGCGCTGGAGCAGCGCGGTCTGGTCGGGCGGGATGCGCTTCGAGGCGAGCTTTCCGAAGCCGGTATTGATGCCGTAGACGGGGGTGTCTGCTTGCGCCGCCTTGGCGACGATCGTCGCGGCTGCTTCGACACGCGGCCAGAACGACGGATCGAGCACGACGGGCTGTCCCGCAAGCACGCGCGCGAGATCGTCGAGGCTGACCGTTCCCGGTTTGACGACGATCGCCGCGTCCTGCTCCGTCATTGCCCCCTCCAAACCCGGCGGTGCAGCGGATTGAAGCCGATGCGGTAAACGAGCTCGGCGGGCCGCTCGATGTCCCAGATCGCGAGATCGCACCATTTGCCGGCCTCTAGCGTGCCGGTTTCATCGAGCACGCCAAGCGCCCGCGCGCCTTCGCGGGTGACGCCGGCGAGGCATTCGGCCACTGTCATCCGGAACAGCGTCGCGCCCATGTTCATCGCCAGCAGCAGCGAGGTCAGCGGCGAGCTACCGGGATTGCAATCCGTCGCCAGCGCCATGTGGACGCCGTGCTTGCGGAACGCCTCGACCGGCGGCTTCTGCGTCTCGCGGATGAAATAGAAGGCGCCCGGCAACAGCACAGCCACCGTTCCCGCCTTCGCCATCGCGGCAGCACCTGCTTCATCGGTATGCTCGAGATGATCGGCCGACAGTGCGGAGAATTTTGCAGCGAGCGCGGCACCGCCGAGGTTCGACAGTTGGTCGGCATGAAGCTTCACCGGCAGCCCGAGTCCCCTCGCCGTCTCGAACACCCGCGCGGTCTGCCCGGCGGAAAACGCGATGCCCTCCATGAAGGCGTCGACGGCATCGGCAAGACCAGCCTTGGCAACCGCGGGCAGCATCTCCTTGCACACGAGATCGATATAGCGATCCTTGTCACCATCCGCCTCGGGCGGCAGCGCATGGGCGCCGAGGAAGGACGTGCGGATCGCAACCGGCCGCTGGCGGCCGAGGCTGCGCGCAGCTGCGAGCTGACGCGTTTCGGTCTCGGCATCGAGGCCGTAGCCGGACTTGATCTCGACCGTGGTGGCGCCCTCGCCGATCAGCGCGTCGAGCCGCGGCAGCGCGCTTGCGACGAGCTCGGCCTCGCTCGCCTTGCGCGTCGCGGCCACCGTCGAGACGATGCCGCCGCCGGCGCGCGCGATCTCCTCGTAGCTTGCCCCCTTCAGACGCAGCTCGAACTCGTGCGCACGGTTGCCGCCATAGACCAGATGAGTGTGGCAGTCGACGTGGCCCGGCGTGATCCAGCGCCCCGCGCAATCGATCCGCTTGATGGCATCTGCGTCCGCCGGAAAGTCCGCCGCCGCACCCGCATAGACGATGTGGCCGCCGCGCGCGGCAATCAGGCCGTGCTCGATTTCGCCGAGATCGGGGCGATCGGCCCGCATCGTGGCGAGGCGGGCATTGTGCCAGATCCGGTCGAAGCGCTCTGCCATGCAACTGTCCCTTCGCGGATGTCCCTGCGCCCTGGGATGCTTGACTTATATGTCTAGACATATAATCGTAAGGCGGTTCTGTCCAGCCGGCGTGTAATCATGACCCGACTGCATTTCGCCTCCGCGCTCCTGCCCTCGGGCTGGGCCAATGACGTGCAGGTGGTGATCACCGCCGGCGCGATCGCGGCGGTGACGCCGGGCGTGTCGCCGCCCGCCGGCGACGAGCGCCACGACATCGCGCTTCCGGGGCTGGCGAGCCTGCACAGCCACGCCTTCCAGCGCGGCATGGCGGGACTTGCGGAACAGCGCGGCGACTCGACTGACACGTTCTGGACCTGGCGCGAGACGATGTATCGCTTTGCGCTGGCGATGACGCCGGACGATGTCGCGGCCGTCGCAACGCTGCTTTATGTCGAAATGCTGGAGCAGGGTTTTACCCGCGTCGGCGAATTCCACTATTTGCATCACGATCGCGACGGCTCGCCTTACGCCGACCTCGCCGAAATGGCCACGCGCATTGCGCAGGCTGCCGAAGCGTCGGGTATTGCGCTGACGCTGCTGCCGAGTTTTTATGCGCATGGCTCTTTTGGGGGCGCAGCACCACATGCCGGCCAACGCCGCTTCATCTGCTCCGTCGATCGGTTTGCGGCCCTGATGGCTGCCTCGCGCAAAGCGATCGCAAACTTGCCAGGGGCCAATATCGGCATCGCGCCGCACAGCTTGCGCGCGGTGGCGCCGGACGAGCTCGCCGCGATCATTCCGCTCGCCGACGGCGGTCCCGTGCACATTCATGCCGCCGAGCAGGTGAAGGAAGTCGAGGATTGCCTGGCCTGGTCGAGCCGGCGCCCCGTGCAATGGCTGCTGGAGCACGCACCGGTCGATCAACACTGGTGCCTCATCCACGCGACACACACGACGAACGAGGAGGTCACCGCGCTCGCCAAGGTGGGCGCGGTAGCCGGCCTCTGCTCCATCACCGAAGCGAGCCTCGGCGACGGCATTTTTCCAGCCCGCGAGTTCCTCGACGCCGGCGGCCGGCTCGGCGTCGGCACCGATTCCAACGTGCTGGTCGGTGTCGCCGACGAGCTGCGCCAGCTCGAATATGGCCAGCGGCTGAAGCATCGCCAGCGCAATGTGCTCTCCGGCGGCGCAGGCGCCTCGACCGGACGCACGCTGTTCGATCAAGCGCTCGCCGGCGGCTCGCAGGCACTTGCGCAGCCGACTGCCGGCCTCACTCCGGGGGCGCGCGCCGACATCGTCACGCTCGATGCCGCGCATCCGTCGCTCGCGGGACGTCAGGGCGATGCGGCCATCGACGGCTGGATCTTTGCGGCAGGCAGCGGCGCGATTGATTGCGTCTGGGCCGGCGGCGACAAGGTCGTCGAGGGCGGACGGCACCGGCTGCGCCAGGCGGCGCGCGAGCGCTTCAACGCATCGGTGCGGAGGCTGCTCGCATGAGCCTCGCTACTGATGGCGCCGACCAGCCGACGCTCTACAAGCGGATCCGCGCCGACATCGAGAATCGCATCCTGACCGGCGAGTGGCCGCCGGGTCATCGCATTCCGTTCGAGCACGAACTGGTGGCGCGCTACGGCTGCTCGCGCATGACCGTGAACAAGGCGCTGTCGGAACTCGCGCAGGCCGACTTGATCGAGCGGCGGCGGCGCGCCGGATCGTTCGTCCGCCGGCCGCAGCATCAGTCCGCGGTGCTCAAGATCGCCGACATCCGCGCCGAGATCACCGCGCTCGGCCGCGCTTACGGCTACGAGCTGATGCATCGCAAGCTGCGCATGGCGACCGCCGCCGACCGCGACCGTCTTGGCGTGAAGAAGGCCGGCAAGGTGATCGCGATCGCCTGCCGCCATAGCGCCGACAACGTGCCGTTTGCCGTCGAGGACAGGCTGATCGACCTCTCGTCCGTGCCGGATGCTGCGACCGCGGACTTCTCGCGCGAACCGCCCGGCTCGTGGCTGCTTCACCATGTCCCATGGACGGAGGCCGAGCATACGATCAGCGCCATCGTTGCGGACGATCGCGCGGCGCAAGCGCTCGACATCGCCGTCGGCGCGCCCTGCCTCGTGATCGACCGCTACACCTGGCGCAGCACGCGCACGATCACCGCTGTGCGGCTGCTCTATCCCGGTGACTCTCACCGCCTTGTCGCCCGATTCAAGGGAGGCTGAGAGATCAATGTCGGCACAATTCGTGCAACGCTTCGGGCAACGGTCCGCATGGACCGACACGAACAGATCAACAGGACGTCAATCCATCGATCGGCAAGAGGACGACAATCATGCGTAGTTCAAAGGTATTTGCGACAATCATTGCCCTGGCGGCCTCCACTCCCGTGCTCGCCGACGACGTCAAGGTCGGCGTCGGCATCTCCGGGTGGACCGGCTTCGCGCCGCTGACGCTGGCGAAGGAAGCCGGCATCTTCAAGAAGAACGGCCTCGACGTCACGATCAAGAAGATCCCGCAGAAGGACCGCCACCTCGCCATCGCCTCCGGCGACATCCAGTGCGCGGCGACCACGGTCGAGACCTGGATCTCCTGGAACGCCAACGGCGTCGCCACCAAGCAGATCTTCCAGCTCGACAAGAGCTATGGCGCCGACGGCATGGCCGTGCGCAACGACATCGCCGCGATCAAGGATCTGAAGGGCAAGACGGTTGCGGCCTCCGCGCCGGGCACCTCGCCGTATTTTGCGCTGGCCTGGATGCTCAAGAAGAACGGCCTCACCACGAAGGACGTGACCGTGGTGAACCTCGAGCCGGCCGCGGCCGCGCAGGCCTTCGTCTCCGGCCAGAACGACGCTGCCATGACCTACGAGCCGTATCTGTCGACCGTGCGCGCCGCGCCCGACAAGGGCAAGATCATCGCCACCACGCTGGACTATCCGATCGTGATGGACACGTTTGGCTGCACGCCGAAATTCCTGAGCGAGAATCCGAAGGCGGCGCAGGCGCTCGCCAACAGCTATTTCGAGGCGCTCGAGATGATCGCCAAGGACCAGGCCAAGGCCTATGAGATCATGGGCGCGGACGTGAAGCAGACCGGCGAGCAATTCGGCAACTCGGCAAAATATCTGCGCTGGCAGGACAAGGCCGCGAACCAGAAGTTCTTCGCGGGCGATTTCCTGACCTTCAACAAGGACGCCGCCGAGCTCCTGCTCGAGATCGGCATCATCAAGGCCGCGCCGAAGGTCGAGGACCTCTACGACGCGAGCTTCATCAAGTAGACTTCTGCAAGCTGCCGGTTCCGCCAGGAGGCGGAGCCGGCGCGTGATCGACCATTCGGATAGACAGTTTGATGCGTCCCCTGGATCCCGTGACATCGAGGCAGCGTGTGGCCTTTGGCCTCGCGTTCTTCGTGCTGTTCGTTGCCCTCTGGTCCTGGGCGACCTTCGGCGGCCATGTGTCGAAGACCTTCCTCGCCAACCCGCTGACCATGGTGCAGGAAGGTTTTGACCTGCTGACGAAGCAGGGCTTCATGTTCGACATCGGCATGACGATCTGGCGCGTCGTCGGCGGCTTCGCGCTCGCCGCGATCATCGCGGTGCCATTCGGCGTGCTGATGGGTGCCTACAAGCCGGTCGAGGCCTTTCTCGAACCGTTCGTCTCCTTTGCACGCTACCTGCCCGCCTCCGCCTTCATCCCGCTCTTGATCCTGTGGGCCGGCATCGGCGAGCTGCAAAAGCTGCTCGTCATCTTCATCGGCTCGGTGTTCCAGGTCATCCTGATGGTGGCGGTGACCGTCGGCGCGACGCGCCGCGATCTGGTCGAGGCGGCCTATACGCTCGGGGCCAGCGACCGCGGCATCATCCTCCGTGTGCTGCTGCCCTCCTCCGCGCCGGAGATCGCCGAGATCCTGCGGCTGGTGCTGGGCTGGGCCTGGACCTATGTCATCGTCGCCGAGCTGATCGGCTCGTCCTCCGGCATCGGCCATATGATCACCGACAGCCAGGCGCTGCTCAACACCGGCCAGATCATCTTCGGCATCATCGTGATCGGGCTGATCGGCCTCGTCTCCGACTTCCTGTTCAAGGCGTTCAACGCCTGGCTGTTTCCGTGGAAGCTCGCATGACGACGCTGAAGATCGAACAGGTCTCACGGACCTTCCCCGCGCGTCACGGCAATGCGCCGACCAGGGCGCTGGAGCCGACCGACCTCATCATCGGCAACAACGATTTCGTCACCATCCTCGGCCCCTCCGGCTGCGGCAAGTCCACGCTGCTTCGTATCGTCGCCGGCCTCGACCGGCCGACCGGCGGGCGCGTCACGCTCGATGGGCGCGAGGTGACGGGCCCGGGGGCGGATCGCGGCATGGTGTTCCAGTCCTACACGCTGTTTCCCTGGCTGACCGTGCGCGAGAACATCGCCTTCGGCCTGCGCGAGCGCGGCGTGTCGCAGGACGAGCGGTACAAGATCGCCGACGCCTTCATCCGCCAGGTCGGATTGTCCGGCTTCGAGAACCACTGGCCCAAGCAGCTCTCCGGCGGCATGCAGCAGCGCACGGCAATCGCCCGCGCGCTTGCCAATGATCCAAAGATTCTGCTGCTCGACGAGCCCTTCGGCGCGCTCGACAACCAGACTCGCGCCTTGATGCAGGAAATGCTGCTCGGGATCTGGGAGCGCGACCAGAAGACCGTGCTGTTCGTGACCCACGACATCGAGGAGGCGATCTTCCTCGGCAGCCGCGTCATCGTCATGAGCGCACGCCCCGGCCGCATCAAGGCCGAGATTGCCATAGACCTGCCGCATCCGCGTTCCTACAAGATCAAGACCACGCCGGAATTCGTCCAGCTCAAGGAACGGCTGGTCGAAGAAATCCGCACCGAGGCGTTGAAGGTTGCCGAACATGCCTGACAATGGTCCTTCCTTCGACGGCGCACGCGTTCTCGCCGACCTCAATGCGCTGCGCGCCATCGGCGCCTACAAGACCGGCGTGCACAAGCCGACCTTCTCCGAACCGCACAAGCAATCGCTGGAATGGCTGGTTCAGAAGCTGCCCGACGCGTCTCTCTCCGCCGCGGTCGACGGCATCGGCAATGTGTTCGGGACGAGCACCAAGCCCGGCCCAAAGCTTCTGGCGGGCTCGCACCTGGAAAGCCAGAACTACGCCGGCTGGCTCGATGGTCCGCTCGGTGTCGTCTACGCGCTCGAAGCCGCGCGGGTGCTCAATGCCGATCCGTCCGTGAACGGCGCGGTCGAAGTCGCTGCCTGGTGCGACGAGGAAGGACATTTTGGCAGCTTCCTCGGCTCGCGCTCCTATCTGGGGCAAGTCACCGAGGCCGACATCGACGCCGCGCGCGACCGCACCAACGGACGGCCCATGCGCGATGCGCTCGCCGACATGGGGCTCGCCGGACGTCCGCGTGTCGCCGCCGAGAAGGGGCGGCACGTCGGATATCTGGAGGCGCATATCGAGCAGGGCGACACGCTCGAACGCGGGCAGCTCGCGATCGGCGTCGTGACCTCGATCGTCGGCATCTGGCAATACCGGATCAACTTTGTCGGCGAGCAGAACCACGCCGGCACCACCCGCATGGCTGCGCGCAAGGACGCCGGCCTTGCGCTGGCCAAATTCTGCGTCGCGATCGACGAGCGCTTCCCGGCCGCGTGCGGTCCGCGCACGGTCTGGACCACGGGCCGCATCACGCTCGATCCGGGCGCGCCGAGCATCATTCCGGGTGGCGCCGAAATGCTGTTCCAGATCCGCGACGACAACCCGGCGGTCATCGCGCGGCTGGAGGAATTGCTGAAGGCCATGGCGGACGAGGTCAACGCGAGCGGCCCCTGCGCCGTGACCGTGGAGAAGCTGCGGACCGGTGCTCCCGCCTTGATGAACTCCGGCTTTCAGGACGCGATCGAAGCTGCGAGCAAGGCTGTCGCCGGCGGACGATCCATCCGCATGCCCAGCGGCGCCGGCCACGACGCGCAGATGCTCGCGACCATCATGCCCGCGGGGATGCTGTTCGTGCCGTCGATCGGCGGCATCAGCCATCACTGGACCGAGAACACCGCGGACGCCGACATCGTCACCGGCGCGCAGGTCTTCGTCGACGCCTGCCGGCGAATCCTCGGTGGTTAGGCCTCTGATGCCGGCATGAGCGCAAGCGAGACTTATACCGATGCGACGACCGGCTACTGGCAGGAGCTGACGCCGGAGGTTCCCTTGCGTTTCCCGGCTACGCCACCTTATCGCTTGGGCTATCCCGCGACACTCCCCTGCGGCCGTATCCTGGTTCTGCCGCTGCGCCAACTGCCCGATGGCGACCGCGCCGTCGCATCGCTGATCGCCAATCAGGCCTCACACCTCGTCGTCGCCGCGCTGGCCGACCACATGGCGACGCAGGCGCGCGCGTTCGATGCTGAGATCATCGTCGGACTCCCGACCCTTGGTCTTGCCTTCGCATCGCAGGTCGCAGAACGGCTCGGACAGCCGCGCTATGTCCCGCTCGGCTATTCGCGCAAATTCTGGTACGACGACGCGTTGTCCGAGCCCGTGAGTTCAATCACCAGCCCCGACGCCGGCAAAAGGCTGCGGCTGGATCCGAACCTGCTGCCCCTGCTCGAAAGCCGCCGGGTGGTGCTGGTCGACGATGCGATCTCGACCGGCGCGACTGCGCTCGCGGCGGTGCGGCTTTTGCAGACGATCGGCGTCGAAATTGCCGGCATGGTCGTTGCGATGAAGCAAACCAATCGCTGGCATGCCTCGACCACGGCCCTTCCGGTTCGCGCAGTCTTCGGGTGCCCGCTCTTCCAACGTGGCGACGGCGGCTGGATACCGCTCGCGGAGACGCAACCCAACATTCCCTGATGGGTCAGGCGATTGCGAGCATCGGCTATGTTGGCCGGCCCGAGGCACCTGTCTTGAGCAGGATTGGGCAAAACCCGACCGCTTTGGGAAAGATCGCGGGTCCGTATCGCGGCTAGAATCTGGCTCGCACACGCGAGAGATCCGCCATGGCCGAGAGCCCGAACGATGCCGCAACGCCCGCCTCCATCGTCGACGCCCTGAAGGCCGTCGCGGGCAATCCACCGAAGGTCCGCGCCAGCTTCGCCAAGGGCTGGTGCGTTCGAGGTACCTACACCCCGTCGGACCGCGCGGAGGAGATTACGCGGTCGCAGAGCTTCACAAGGCCATCGCGCGTGCTGGCGCGCTTCTCGGTCGGCGGCGGCAATCCCAACGTCGCGGATACCAACAATCTGGTGCTGCGTGGCTTCAGCTTCAAGCTTGGCGACGACGATCATCGCTCGGATATTCTGGTGGAGAGCGCGCCGGTGCATTTTGCACGAACGCTGGACCAGATGCTGGCCTTTCTCAAGGCGCGTATCCCGGGACCCGATGGCAAGCCGGACATGGCGAAAGTGAAAGCGTTCTCGGCGGCCAATCCCGAGACGCTGAACCAGGCGAATTACATCGCCGCGCGTGCGTTGCCCGGAAGCTTTGCCGGCACGACCTATTGGGGCGTCCATGCCTTTCCGGCAACAAACGAACAAGGCGAGACCCGCTTCATCAAGTTCAAGGTCGTCCCGGCCCGCGGCGAGATCACGCTGAGCGAGGACGAAGCCAGGACGAAGCCGGCCGACTTCCTGCACGACGACCTCGGCACGCGGATCGCTGCGGGCAATGTCCGCTTCAACGTCATGGCGCTGCTCGACCGCCCCGGCGACCCCACCATGGATGTCACCATACGCTGGCCCGACGAGGATCAACGCGACGAGGTGCGCCTGGGCACGATCGTGATCACGGGCTTCGAGCCGGATCAGGCCTGCGACGTCACCATCTTCAATCCGGCCAATCTCGCCGAGGGCATCGGTCACCCGCCGGACGAGATCTTTGCAGCGCGGCGCGCCGCCTACATGATCTCGCTCGCGAAGCGCCGCTGAGGACGGAAGGCGTCCGGATTCACGTCTCGCCGTTCGATGCACCGAGCATCTCGCGGCGCCATGCTGCCGGGCTGACGCCGACGATCGAGGAGAACACGCGCGTGAAGTGACTCTGGTTGGCAAACCCGGCCGAGATCGCGATCTCCGACAGCGGCAGGTCGCGAACGCTCATCAACTGCTTGGCGGCCTTCACGCGCTGCTGAAGCAGCCATTGGTGCGGCGGCACACCGACCGAGATTCGAAACGCGCGGGAGAAATGGCTGACCGAAAGGTCGAGCTCGGCCGCGATCCTCTGCAACGAGAGCTTGCCGCCGAGATCCGATTCGAGCCTCTCGCAGGCGCGTTTCGCCTGCCACGGCGCGAGACCGCCGCGCGCGAGCCCGGGCGTGCGCTGGAGCCCGCCATAGGTCTGGGCGACATGGGCGGTCAGCCCGAGCATCATGTGATCGATGAAAAGCTGATTGGCCTCGTCCGGCCGGCGCAGGCCCTCCTGCAGCGACGCGCCGATGTGGCGGACGATTCGGTCGTCATGGCCAACGCCGATCTGACAGTCGAGCTCGTCAACCCGCGGCGCGTTGCACTGTTCGGCGATGCTGTCGAGCGCCGAACGTGGAATGTAGAAGAACAGGGAATGGAACGGCTTGTCGATCACGTAGCGCGGATCGCACTTGAGGTCGTACAAATAGGTCGTACCCGCATGGACGTCCGCGGTCATGATGCATTTGCCGCGCTCCCAGAGCTCGCAATCCGGGTAGTCGTGAAGCTTCAGGCTGACGAGAAAGGCATCTTCGGCGGCGAGCGATCCGGACAGGCCGGGCACCGGGTTGTCATTCCGGGTTTCGGTCACCGCGAGCTCGGCGCTACGCAGCGAGCGCGTAACCAGCGAGGGCGGCGCATCCTTCAAACGCAGGAACTGCCCTAGCCTCTGTCCGTAGGCGCCTGCCTGTGTCATCGGGTCAGTCCTTCCGCGGGTCCAAGTGCAGGCCACAGCGCCCCGCAATTTGCGGAAGGTATTATCGGACATCCGCCGCAGGCTGTCCACGCGCGCACGAGGCGAACAGCTCTCGCCCGACACTTTCACATCGGCGCAACAGGACGATTTGGCAGCAACTTCAATGCGGTTTTGACGTTCCCTCTCCATCCGGAAGCTGATCACGCGTTTTCAAGAATCCACGACAAAATGCCGCGACGTCCCGTGCGGGTGTCGCAGCGCTGGAACGAGGTTCCGCCGCCGAACCTGAACTCCTGGACGTTGTCGTATTTGCCCTTGGTCAGCGGCAGTATCAGACTTGCCGGTCGTCATTGCGAGCGCAGCGAAGCAATCCAGAGTCTTTCCGCGGAGGGATTCTGGATTGCTTCGCTGCGCTCGCAATGACGGAGGATGAGGTATGGGCTGGTTCTTCAGATGATACTCCCGCGAAGGCGGGGAATCCAGTACGCCGCAGCTTCTCGGCTCCATCACAACCGCTTCTGGAATACTGGATCGCCCGCCTTCGCGGGCGAGGACAGCGAGCGTGTGGTCGCAGACACGCCTTCGCATCCTCGCGGCGTAATTCGCCCGAGCTTTGCTTGATCTCTCCACCTCTCAATCAAGAGGGCGCAGGGAAGGCCGGGTGCCGGCTGGCACCCGCGGTCCGCTGCGCGAAAAGCACACGCAGGAAGAACCGCACAGCAGCATACAGGTGTAGCCAATCACTCGGCCTTCCCTGCGCAGTGGTTGGACGGCTTATGCCGTGCTCTCCCGGGAGCCGAGTTCGTTCTGGCCTCCCTCGTCCTTGCGAAAGTCACCGGCACCGCGCCGGTTGACGCGACTGCCGCATCCGCAAGCACTTGACCGTAGCAACGACGGCCAGGACCACACGGTTTTGCCGTACGCACGGCCCGCCATTTCGCCGCAGTTTTCCCGGCCCTGTCGACGGAGCCGGAAACTTACAGACGAGACGAACCTGACAGCGCCGCTCATCCAGCACGAAGTCTTGGGCTCACGGAGAGCAATCCGCCCTGCCCACGCCTCTCGCGCCCGACGCTGCCGCGTCCACCGCAAGCCCGGCTCGCGAAACGTGACGACACAAGATCGCCCCTCAAGGATGAGCCGGGATGGGCGACACATACGACAAATCAGAATTTCTGTAAATCGGAATATTTTCATGACGAGGGATTGACGGGGCAGCGAAACAGGGCCGGTGTTTTGCCCGACAGGCAATCCGCCGGCGCCGAGATGCTCCGCAACATCTGGGAACTGCTGCGACAAATCGGGCACATCAGGACATAAAGTCGCGGTAATCGTCGGGCTTGTCGACCGCGCCCTCCTTGCCTCTGCTTCCGGAGTTCTCATGCTTTCTGCCGACCGGCCGGCGACACGGCTTGCGACGCGACTTGCCTTCCTCGTCGCGGGCTTCGGCATCGCGTGCTGGGCGCCTCTGGTGCCGTTTGCGAAGGCACGGCTCGGCGTCGACGACGGCGTTCTCGGACTGCTGCTGCTCAGCCTCGGCATCGGCTCGGTCGTCGCAATGCTTCTGACCGGAATCATGAGCGCGCGTTACGGCAGCAGGCCGATCATCATCGCCGGCGGGCTCGGTCTGGCGCTGGTCCTGCCTCTGCTGGCCATCGCAAGCTCGCCGGCGACGCTGGCACTGGCGCTGCTCGCCTTCGGCGCCGCGCTCGGCTCCATCGACGTCGCCATGAACATCCATGCGGTGGAGGTGGAGCGCGCAGCGAAACGTCCGCTGATGTCCGGCTTCCACGCGCTGTTCAGCATCGGCGGCTTCGCCGGATCAGCGCTGATGACCGCGCTGCTCTCCCTGCAACTCGGCGCGCTCGCCTGCACGCTTATTTGCTCCGTCCTGATGCTGATTGCGATGCTTGTGACCTGGTCGCGCCTGCTTCGCTCAGTGCAGGTACAGGACGGACCGCTGTTCGTGCTGCCGCACGGCTCCGTGCTTCTGCTCGCGCTGCTCGGCGCCATCACCTTCCTGGTCGAAGGCGCGATGCTCGATTGGGGCGCACTGCTCGTCATCGGCGCCGGCCTTGTCTCCGAGGCGCAAGGCGGGATCGGCTACATCGTGTTCTCGATCGCGATGACGATGGGGCGACTCGGCGGCGACGCCGTCGTTGCGCGCATCGGGGATCGCACCACCCTGTTCTGGGGGAGCATCATTGCGGTCGCGGGCTTTGCGGTGCTGCTCACGGCTCCGGTTGCGGCGGTCGCCATAGTCGGCTTCCTGCTCATCGGCCTCGGCGCCTCGAACCTCGTGCCGGTGCTGTTCCGCCGGGCAGCCCGGCAGACGGTGATGCCCACGGGGCTCGCCGTCGCGGCGATCACGACCGCGGGCTACGCCGGCATCCTCGTTGGTCCCGCCGGCGTCGGCTTCGTCGCACGACTTGGCGGATTGCCGACGGCGTTCTGGCTGCTGGCTGTGCTGATGGGACTGGTCACGCTGTCGGCGCGCATCGTCACGACGGAGCAGCGCGAGGTATCACCTGCCGGCACGTGAGCTCATGACTTGCTCAATCCAATCGATCTGATCACGGGCGCCAGGCTTGCCGTTGTCGCATCGATAATGCGCTGGAATTTGTCCGGACTTGAATCGCTGTCCGGCTCCATGCCCTGGGCACGGTAGCTCGCCTGAAGCGCCGGATCGGCCATGGCGAGGCGCGTCGTCTGCGCGATCCGATCGATGATCGCATCATCGGTGAGTTTGGGAGCAAAGATGCCGAACCAGCCCTCATATCTGAGATCCGGCATGCCGGATTCGACGGCGGTCGGAATATCAGGTGCGCCGCTCAGCCGCCTTTCGGTCGTGACCGCAAGCAGCCGGATCTTTCCGGCCTGGCTCAGCTGCTGCAATTGAACCGACATGACGCCGATGACGAGCGAGATCTGGCCGCTGACGAGGTCGTTGGTCGCCTGCGCGATACCCCGATAGGGAACGTGGACGATGTCCAGTCCGCCCGCCTGCTGCTTGAACGATTCCCCGACGAGATGATTGCCGGTGGCGATCCCGGGCGTCCCGTAGGACAGCTTGCCCGGATTGGCCTTCGCGTAGGCGATCAGTTCGCGCAAATTTGCGGCAGGCACCGACGGATGGACGGCGAAAACCAGCGCACTGTTGATCAGGCGATAGATGGCCCGGAAATCGCCGACGGAATAACCGGGATTTGACGAGGTCAGAGGAATGATGACCTGCGTACTGCCATTGCCGAGCAGCAGCGAATAGCCGTCGGGCTCCTCGCGCGCGACCGCCGCGGTTCCGATCGCGCCACCGGCGCCGCCGATGTACTCGACGAAAGTCGGCCCGAGCAGCGCCGACATCTTGTCCACCCAGGGGCGCCCGATCTGATCGCCCGCTCCGCCGGCTCCATACGGAAGCACGAGGCGAATGGGACGAGACGGATAATCGGCGGTTTGCCCGCTGCGCGGGATGGCGGCGAGCGCCGCCGCGCCCGATAACGCATGAACGACCTGTCGCCGCGAGTAGGAGGGCATGTCTCAATTCCGGGAGCGGTAGTCACTGTCGAGGCGGGACCGGCTCCCGAACCAAGCAATCGCAGCAATCCGCGACCGCCGTCAATGCTCCGCCCGGACAAGTCCCGGCGCGGTCGCCATGGGACGGCGACCTAACCCCTTACGTTCTAAGTCTTATTCCGGCGGGCCGGTGGCGACCCAAGCGATCTGCGCAGGTCTGCCAGCCATGCTGCTTTCGGACAGTTTACTGTACGCCTCGTTCTGCTAGACCAAAAAGTAATACCTTTTGACTCCCGTCGTGGGGGCAATGGCGCGTGCCAGAGCATAACGAAGACTCGGCCATTTCATTTGGGCCATTTCGCCTGTTTCCAAAGTCCCGGCTCTTGGAGAAGGAGGGCTCGCCGCTTCATGTCGGCGGCCGCGCGCTCGATATCCTCATCTTCCTGGCCGGGCGCCCCGGTGAAGTCGTCGACAAGAGAGAGCTGGTCAAGCGCATCTGGGCCGACGTCAATGTCGACGAGGGCAGCCTGCGCTTCCATGTCGCAGCGCTGCGCAAGGCGCTCGGCGATACCGGCAAGTCGGCCCGTTATGTGGTCAATGTGCCCGGCCGCGGCTATTGCTTCGTCGCGTCGCTCGCTCAAGCGGCCCCTCCGGTCGCGCCGGTCCCCCTCGACATCGTTCCTCCGCGCTCCCTGCCCGTTCAGCTCGCGAAGATGGTCGGACTAGGAGGTCATCGAAAAGATCTCGAACGGACTGTCGCTCTATCGCTTCATGACCGTGGTCGGCCCGGGCGGGATCGGCAAGACCGCGGTCGCCGTCACCGTCGGGCATCGGCGTTCCCAGGATTTCGGCGGCCGCGTCTTCTTCGTCGACTTCGGCCCGCTGCGGGATGCCAGCCACATTGCAACCACCATCGCCTCCGCGCTCGGGCTGACCATCAGCGCGGAGGATCCGACGCCGGCCCTGCTGACATTTCTCAAGGCCGGCCCGGCCCTGCTGATCTTCGACAGCTGCGAACACGTGCTGGACAACCTGGCCCCGCTCGTCGAGCGCATCGTTCGCGAAGCGCCGCAGCTTCGTGTTCTCGCGACCAGCCGCGAGTCGTTCCGGAGCGAAGGCGAGCGGATCTTCCGGCTGTTCCCGCTGGATTGTCCGCCGGAACGGGAAGACCTGGGTGTCGACGAGGTCCTCACCTACCCCGCGGCCCAACTCTTCATCGAGCGCATTGCCCAGAGCTCGGGTCCGTTCCAGCTCAGCGCGGAAGAGGCCCCGCTCGTCGCGAGCATCTGCCGGCGCCTCGACGGCATTGCGCTGGCAATCGAGCTCGCGGCGGGCCGCGTCAATGCCTATGGCATCGCAGGCACGGCTTCCCTGCTCGACAGCCGTTTTTCGCTGCAATGGCGCGGACGACGCACGGCCGTGCCGCGGCACCAGACGCTCGCCGCGGCCCTCGACTGGAGCTACGACCTGTTGCCCGCGGCTGAGAGTGCCACCTTGCGGCGACTGTCGGTGTTCGCCGGGCCCTTCGCGCCGGAGGCGGCCGCCACGGTCGCGGCCGGCGACGGCGTCAGCGCATCGGAAACCCTCGAAGCGATCGACAGCCTGGTCACCAAATCGCTGATCTCGCCGTCCGGCTCGCGGACGCTGCGCTATCGCCTGCTCGACACCACCCGCACCTACGCGCATGGAAAGCTCAACGAGCTCGGTGAAACCAGGCAGTTCGCGCGGCGCCACGCGGAGCATTTTCGCGATTTCTTCGAGCGGGCCGAGGCCGACACGTCGACGCCGCTGCCCGAGTGGCTGCACGTGTATGGTGCGGAGCTGGACAATGTGCGCTCCGCGCTGGACTGGGCCTTCGGGCCCGACGGCGATCCCGCGCTGGGAATCGCGCTGACGGCGGCCGCGGTCACGCTGTGGGTGCGGCTTTCGCTGTTCGCCGAATGCCGCGAGCGCTGCAGAACGGCACTGGCGGCGCTCGGAGACAGCGGCGGTGACGGCCGCGTCCGCATGCAGCTCCTGTCGGCACTCGGCTGGTCGCTGATGTATGGCGAGGGCCGTGCGCGCGAGGCGCGCCCGATCCTCGAGACAACCCTCGAGATCGCCGACAGGCTCGACGACAAGGATTTCCGCCTGCGCGCGCTCTGGGGCCTGTGCATCGACCAGTTCAACAACGGACAGTTCGGCAAGGCCCGCGCACTCGCCGACCGTTTTGCGAACGCGGCGGCGAATTCTCCCGACAAGTCCGATGTCCTGCTGGGCGACCGGCTGATGGCCGTCGCGCTGCATTATCTCGGTGACCAGAACGACGCGGCTGTGCATCGATAGGGTGAACGCGTCGCTGCATGTGCTGGCGGAGAAGCCGAAGATATTCCCGCTCGACCTCAGGATATCGACGCAATATTTCCGGGCCCGCATCCTGTGGCTGCAAGGCCTCGCCGACCAGGCCCAGGCGCTGGCCGCACGAACCATCGAGGAGGGCCTCGCCAACGGCCACGCGCTGACCTTCTGCAGCGTGCTGGGACAGGCGGCCTGCCCGATCGCCTTCTGGGCCGGCGATTTCGACGCCGCGGAACAGCACGGCACGGAGCTGCTCGAACACACCGAGCGACACGCGATCCGGCTGTGGGGCCTGTGGGCACGCGCCTTCAACGCGGCAGTCGTTGCCAAGCGCGGCGACGTCGCGACCGGCCTGCCGCTGCTGCGCGAAGAGCTCAACCGCGCCGGCGATGCGCGCTTCCTGCCGCGCTTTCTTCCTCTGCTCGGTGAACTCGCCGCGTGTTTCGGCGAGGCCGACCAGACCGATCGCGGCCTGGAGATGATCGAGGACATATTGGCGCGTTGCAACGACCGCCAGGAGCGCTGGTATCTGCCGGAGCTGACGCGCATCAAGGCCGAATTGATGCTCAAGCAGACCAAGGGCCTGCCCGCCGCCGAAGCGGCTTTTCGCGAGGCCATGGACATCGCGACGCACCAGGGCGCACGATCGTGGGAGCTGAGATGCGCCATCGGCCTCGCGCGGTTCAGACTGGGACAAGGCCGCGATGCAGAGGCGCTGGAGGTTCTGGAAACCGTTTGCCGGCCGCTGACCGAGGGATCCCGCACCGCCGACATGCGCGAGGCCCGAGGCCTGATCGCGCAGCTCCGGAACTGAGGCAGCGCTGCTCGGCCGTCGAGCGATCGCTCCGCACTGCCCGGTTCATCGGGCCCTTGGAATAAATCCGGGCACGCCAGTCTCCACCACTGCGTTGAACCTGACGTTCGTCGTGATCCCGTCTCGTATCTCCCGCATCGCATCCTCGGGCAGAGCCGAGATGTCAAAATTCTCCCGGATTCGCGCGGGATTGGTCGAGGTCGTCAGGAACGCCGTGCCGCGCTGGACGGCCCACGCCAGGCAAACCTGAGCCGGTGTCTTCTGCACGCGCCGCGCGATGGCTGTGATCACGGGATCCTCCAGCACGCGCGGCTCCATGGCATGTCCCAACGCCGCGAACGCCTGGAGCACGATGCCATGCTCGCGACAGAAGTCGAGCAGGTCCCATTCGGGAAGATACGGATGCGATTCGACCTGCACCATGGCAGGCCTGATCCGCGCGACGGCAACGATCTCGCGCAGCTTCTCCAGGGTAATGTCCGACAGGCCGATCGACTTGCAGTGCCCCTCGTCAACGAGGCGCTCCAGCGCGTGCCACGTCTCCACCAATGTAACGCCGGAATCATAGATGACCCGACCGCTTGCGTCGCGCGGATCCTGCTCGTCACCGGGCTGAAAGGCAAAGGGCGTATGGATGATGTAGCAGTCGATCTCGTCGAGTTGCAGCCGTCGGCGGCTGGCGTCGAAGGCAGGCTTGACCCGCTCCGGCCGATGATTGGTGTTCCATAGCTTCGTCGTCACGAACAGCTCCTCGCGCCGGAGCTTCCCGGCCTTGAAGGCGTCCTGCATCGCATCGCCGACCGCCGCTTCGTTGCGATAGCGCTCCGCACAATCGAGATGTCGAAATCCGGCCTCCAATGCGGCCCTGATGGCCTGCCTGGTCACGAGCGGATCCGGAATGAGCGTGCCAAATCCCACTGCCGGAATCGTCACGGACTCATGAGTTGGAATCCTCGTGTCACGAAGCGAATCGGAGGTCGTCATGGTGATACTCCCTTGTTGTCTGCTCGCCGCCCTAGCGGACGAAGCGATCGAGGTTGGCGGCTCCCCGGCATTAACCGGCAGGCCGTGGCTTGCGGAGAAAGAACACCAGCGGGATCACGACGAGCATGGCGAACATCAGGATCTCGAACTGATCGATGACCGCGACCGTGGCCGCCTGATGCGTGACCATGCCGTTGAGCGCGGCAAGGCTTGGCTTCCCGATCGGGTCCGCGCCATGCGCCGCGACGCGGAAAGGCGTGAGATGCTTGGCGAGCGCGACGTGCACGGCCTGGGTGTTGGCATAGAAGAAGAGCTGGACCACCGCGATGCCGATGGTGCTGCCATAAAGGCGCGACAGGTTGATCAGCGCGCCGCCTTCCGGGCGAAGCTTCGGATCGAGCGTGCCGAACGCGGCCCTCGCGAGCGCCGGCAACAACATGCCGAGACCGGCACCCTGGAGCATGCCGGCTTCGACCACCGGCCGCCAATCCATCGCCGGCGAATAGCCGAGCATCAGCCAATTGGCATAGACCACCAGCGCCATGCCGCCCATGAGGAACGGCCGGTAGTCGACCTGCCCCGGAACCAGGCTCGTCAGCACCAGCGCTCCCACCAGCGCCACACCGCGCGGAATGGTCATGTAGCCCGTGGTGTCGACGGGATAGTTGAGCAATTCCTCCAGCATCGGAGACGTCAACGCCAGGGTCGGCAGCAGCACGAAGCCAAGCGCGAAGGAGATGACCGTCGAGAGGACGAGATTGCGATCCCTGAACAGCGCCGTGCGGAGAAAATGCTCCCGGGTCGTCAACACGTGCACGCTGAAGAGATAGAAACCCAGGACCGAGGCGACCGCCTCGGCCCAGATCTCCGTCGAGGCAAACCATTCGAGGCGCTCGCCGCGGTCCAGCAGCATCTGTAGCCCGATCATGCCGACGGAAAAGGTCGTCAGGCCGAAGAAGTCGAAGGGCTGGCTTCGCTCGGCCCGCTTCTCGCTCAGCAGCGAGGCCATCGTCATGAAGATGAAGGCCGTCATCGGCAGGCTGACATAGAAGATCGACGCCCAGCCGTAGTATTCACTGAGCCAGCCGCCAATGGCGGGGCCGGTGCTGATGCCGAGCAGGGAGCAGACCGTCGATGCCAGGCTCATGCGCGCATGCCGCGCCGGCGTCACCTCGAGCAGGATGGCCAAGGAGAGCGGCGCGAGCGGTCCGCTCGCCGCGCCCTGGAGGATCCGCGCCAGCACGAACTGGATCGACGTCGTTGCCAGCGTGTCGAGGACAAGACCGAACGTGAAGATGGCGAGGGCAGCCTGATAGACCGCCTTGCGGCCATAGCGGCCCGCGAGCCACTGCGTGATCGACATGGTCACGGCACTTGCCGCGATATACGAGGAGAACACCCAGCCGACCTCGTCATTCGCCATCGAGAGCGTCGCCTGAATGTGCGGCAACGCTGCATTCGGTATCGAGATGTTCACAGCCTGCATGTAGATCGCGATAAGGGCCGCCGCGGAGATCGCACGATGGTCGCCGGCCGCGCCGGTCGATGGGACGGTCGTGCTCATTTGACCTCCGTCGCGAGCGCGCCTTGGAGCAGATGCGGCCAGCTGCGGCGGTGGCCGGTATCGACCCGCGCCGTCACGCTGATGCCGGAGAACAACGGCCGGGTCGGATCGAGATCGTCGAGCTCGAGGCGCACCGGCAGCCGCTGCACGACCTTGACCCAGTTCCCGGTCGCATTCTCCGGCGGCAGGACCGAGAAGTCCGACCCGGTGCCGGGACTCATGCTGACGATATGCGCCCTGAACTTGCGATCCGGATAGGCATCGACGTCGATCGTCGCCTCCTGGCCCGGACGCATGTGGGTCAGGCCGGTCTCGCGAAAATTCGCCTCGATCCAGATGTCCCCGCTGGACATCAGCGAGAACGTCGGCGCTCCCGCGTTGACGAAGCCCCCGATCTGCAAGTCGTCGACCTTCGTCACGATACCGTCGTCGGGCGCAATCACCGTCGCGTAGGAGAGATCGAGCCGCGCCCGGTCGAGCTGGGCTCTTGCCGCGCGAACCGTGGGATGACGATCGGCATCGATATCGGGATCGCCGTTGAGCGCGACGACCGTGTTGGCAATCTGCTGTTCGATCGATGCCATGCGGTGGCGGGCGACCTTGAGATCGGTCTCGGCCCGCTCATAGACCGCACGCGGCGTGAAGTCGGAGGCGACCAGCATCTTCTTGCGATCGAACTCGCGTTCGTCGAAGGAAGCCGATTCCCTGGCCGATTGCAGCTCCGCCTGCTGCTGGCGGTGGGTCGCCTTGAGCGAGTCGATCTGGAGTCGCGCGCTGCCGAGCCGCGCCTCGGCCTGATCGACCGCAATCTGATAGGGCTCGGGATCGATCCGAAACAGGACCTGCCCCCGTCGCACGCGCTCGTTATCGCGCACGGCGATCTCGACCGCCTGGCCTGACACCCGCGCGTTGATGGTCACCTTGGCGGCACGCACGAACGCGTCGTCGGTCGAGACATATTGTTCCTGCGCAAGATACATGAAGGCGCCGAACACGGCGACCACGGTCGGCAGCGCGAGCATCAGGGGCCGGCGCAGCCGCCGGCCGAGGTCCGCTCCGAACAATGGCACAGCCCCCTCGCTCCCGCGGAAGCTGCGATCGCCCAACCAGCCGGCGATTGGCGCAAAGTTCAAACGCATCGTGAGCCCTCGTCTTATCTTTTTTACTAACGTACATTACAAATATTGTACTGCAGTGCCGCTATCAAGACGCGCGGCCATTGATTTTTATAACGGTCCATACAAATATATGTGTGGAACAGTACAACCAGGATTTTGGCGACATGGCACGGAAGAAGAGCGAAGCGGGCCCGGCGCGCCGCGGACGACCGCCCGCCTATGACGCAGAGACGGCCCTCAAGCGAGCGACGGAGACGTTCTGGAGAACCGGCTACTCCGGCACGTCCCTGGACAAGGTCGCCGCCGCGACCGGCATGAGCCCACCGAGCCTCTACGCCGTGTTCGGCAACAAGCACACGCTCTATCTCGAAGCGCTCGCGCGCTATTGGGAGATAAGCCTTGCCGCAACGCGTGAGGCCCTCGCGGGGGACCATCCCTTGGACGAAGCCCTGATGCTGGCCTATGACGCAGCGCTGTCGATCTATTTTTCCGGCAAGGGAACCGCGCGGGGCTGCTTCGTGGTGGGAACCGCGGTGACCGAAGTCGCAGAAGATACGGCGATCCGGAACAGCGTAGCTGCGGGATTGCGCGCGATTGACGCCGATTTCGAGGCCCGCTTCCGCCTTGCCCAGGACAAGGGCGAACTGAAGCGTGATGCCGATCCGGCAGCGCTTGCAATCCTCGCCTCTGCCACGATGCATACCATCGCCATTCGCGCTCGCGCCGGCGCCCGCCGCGCCGAGCTAAGGGAGCTTGCCCGGAAGGCCGTGGACGTGATCTGCGGATGCCGGGCAGATGCGCATTGAGCCGCGAGGCGTTCTCGGGATCGAAAACCTGCGTGCCGGTGACGGTCGGGAGCAACTCTCCCGCACAATGAAATGACGACAACCGGCACATTTGCATTCCTCGTCAATAGGCGGCTGCCGTCGCGAGCGGTCCGCGCGCAAGACCCAGCCTCTCCCCGGCAATACGTGACGATGCGATCTAGCCTCCCGCAGCCGCCGCCCGCCGCGGCAGCTTCCGGCCGGGCCGGATGAAGTGACAGGTGTAGCCGTCCGGATAGCGCTCGAGATAATCCTGGTGCTCCGGCTCGGCCTCCCAGAAATCGCCGGCGGGCGTGACCTCGGTCACCACTTTGCCGGGCCACAGATGCGAGGCCTCGACGTCGGCGATCGTGTCTTCCGCGATCCGCTTCTGCTCGTCGCTCGTCGTGAAGATCGCGGAGCGATAGCTCGTGCCCCAGTCATTGCCCTGACGGTTGAGCGTGGTGGGATCGTGGATCTGGAAGAAGAACTCCAGCATCGTCCGGTAGCTCGTCTTGGCGGGATCGAAGATGATCTCGATCGCCTCGGCGTGCCCCTCGTGATTGCGATAGGTCGCGTTCTTGACCTCTCCGCCGGTGTAGCCGACGCGAGTCGAAGTCACCCCGGGCTGCCTGCGGATCAGATCCTGCATGCCCCAGAAGCAGCCGCCGGCCAACACTGCGCGTTCCGTCGTCATTTGATGCTCCATTCATTCAGTCGAGATATTCAGCGCTGGTCCGCAGCCGCATGCAAGCGCGGATCATCATGGTCATCGTGATATTCGAGGCCCAGCGGACCGATGGCGGAAACCTGCGTGACGTATTCGCCTGATTTCGCCCAGTGATAATGCCAGGTCTCGCCGGGCAGCACGATGACGCTGCCCGGCGGATAGGCCTTGACCTTGTCGCCATCAAAACGCTCGCCGAGCCCGATATAGAAGACACCCGACATGGCCGTGTAGATGCGGTCCTCAGGATGCTTGTGCGGCATCAGCCTAGTGCCGCCGGGCACCTTCACCCGGACCACGTAAGGTCCGGGCTCGGCGGGATGGCCGACCATGACGGCGAGGCGCGCGCCGGATGGAAACGCCGGGAACGGCTGCCACGCGATATCCTCCGGCAGGATCGCGCGGAACCTGTCTTCATCCGGCTGATGTTGGCGAGGCATGGTGCTGCTCCCTCTGTTCGGTCAGATCAGCTTGGCGTCGAGCGTGATCGCCGCGTTGAGCACCTTCGACACCGGGCAGTTCTTCTCGGCCTCGCCGGCGATCTTGGCGAAACCTGCGTCGTCAAGGTTCGGCACCTTGGCGCGCAACGTGAGCGCCGACTTGCTGATCTTGAAGCCCTTGCCTTCGGGCTCGAGCGTAACCGCGGCCTCGGTCGAGAGCTCGTCCGGCGTGAAACCGGCAAGCTGAAGACCGAAGGCCAGCGCCATGGTGAAGCAGCCGGCATGGGCCGCAGCGATCAACTCCTCGGGATTGGTGCCCTTCTCGTTCTCGAAGCGTGTCTTGAACGAATAGGGCGTCTCGGCGAGCACGCCGGATTCGCTCGACAGATGGCCTGTGCCATCGCGGCCGGTGCCCTTCCAGACTGCTGTTGCTTTGCGGATCATCTCAATTCTCCTTGTTGGGTTTAGCGCCGGCGCTCGGTACCGGAGGAAAGCGACATTGGCACGACCGCCTGTCACCATTCCAACCGGCCGAACGCCGCAGCGGTTCCGTCGGAGCCCCGTTCCGATGGAATCGGAACGGCGCTCCGGATTCTTGTTTTGACGCGTTTTCTTCACGCGAACCGGTATCCACTTCGTTCGAAAACGCTCTAATTTCCGATCTGTCCGACGTGGAAGCCGAGCCGGTTCTCGACGTCGCCGGCGCGATGGAAGCCGCGCGCCATCAGCGCCTTGATACGGGCCTGGCTTGCCGGGCGGCCAAGCGCGGCCAGGAACGCATCCCACTCGGGCTTGATCTCGACATCGGGCGGAAGACTGGCGACATCGACCAGGCGCTTGGTCTCGGCAATAGCCTCCTTGTCGAACGACGCGATACGCATGGCGAGCGCCTCGACGAAGCCATCGAGCTCGGCATCCGGCAGCGACCGGTTCACATAGCCGTAGCGTTCGGCGAGATCGCCGCGAATGTCGTCGGCGCCGAGCAGCACTTCGAGCGCACGGCCGCGGCCCATCAGGCGCGGCAGCCGCGCCATCGGTCCGCCACCGGGCACGAGGCCCGCACCGACTTCCCATTGCGACAGGATCGCCTTCTCGCGGCTGGCAAAGCGCATGTCGCTGGCGAGCGCGAGCTCGCTGCCGACGCCGGTGGCGCGGCCCCGGATCGAGGCAATGGAAACCACCGGCGCACGGCTGAGACGCACCAGCATGTCGGGCAGCGCCTGGAGACCGGTCGGCCCGGGCGGGATGCCCAGCGAATCCTCCAGCGGCGCGAGGAAGTCGTAATGCGTGATGAAAAAGCCGTCGACGGCACTGTCGAACACGACAACCTTGACTTCCGGATCGGTCTCGATCGCGGTGACGATGTCGCCCAGCAGCGGAAGCTGCTTCGGGCCGAAGATGTTCACCGGCGGCATATCGAAGGTGACGCGCCAATATGACGGCAGGCGGCGCTCCAGGCGGATGTCCTCGGTCGTGAAGGTACGTTCGGGGCGGTTCATTGTTTGCACTCCTGATATGGTGTCGTTCAAGGACTGGGACACGCGCCGGGTGCGCGCGTCCCCCATGCGGTTCAGATCGACTGGCGCAGCGGGCGGAAGGCGGTGCGCATTTCCGCAGAGAACAGCGCGGGCTGCTCCCAGGCGGCAAAGTGGCCGCCCTTGTCGAGCCGGTTGTAGTGCATCAGCTTCGGGTAGGCCTTTTCGGTCCAGCTGCGCGGGGCGGCATAGATCTCGTCCGGAAACACGCTGACGGCGACCGGGATATTGATGTGCTTGGGTTCGAAGAACACCAGCTTGTTCTCCCAGTACAGTCGGGCCGACGAGACCGCGGTGTTGGTGAGCCAGTACAGCGTGATGTTGTCGATCACATCGTCGCGCGACAGCCCTTCCGCCTTGCCGTCGAACACCCGCGCGATCATCGCGGCGCTGCGCGCATCGTGATCGAGCATCCAGGACGCAAGGCCCGACGGCGAATCCACGAGGCCATAGAGCGTCTGCGGCCGGTTCGACATCTCGATCGCGTAGCCGAGATAGAAGTCGTCGAGCTGGTCGTAGGCAATGCGCTCTTCGGCCGAGAGGTTTGACGGGCGCGTTCCGCCGGGCTGCAGCGCCTTGGCGATGTCATCAGGGACCGTGGCGGGCATGTTGGTGTGAATGCCGAGCAATTCCGGCGGCGCGATCACCGCCATCTGCTCCGTCACCGCATTGCCCCAATCACCGCCTTGCGCGACGTAGCGATTGTAGCCAAGCCCGTTCATCAGCACGATCCAGGCACGCGCAATGCGCTGTGGATCCCAGCCGAGCGTCGTCGGCTTGCCGGAGAAGCCATGGCCGGGCAGCGAAGGGATCACGAGATCGAACGCGTCCGCCGCCTTCGCTCCATGCGCGGTTGGATCGGTCAGCGGGCCGACGATCTTCATCTGCTCGATGATCGAACCCGGCCAGCCATGCGTGACGATCATCGGCAGCGCATTCTCGTGCCTGGAGCGGACGTGGATGAAGTGGATGTCGACGCCGTCGATCTCGGTGACGAATTGCGGCAGCGCGTTGAGCCGCGCTTCCACCTTGCGCCAGTCATAATCGTTCTGCCAGTAGCGCACGAGCTGCTGGACCGTGGTCAGCTGCACGCCCTGCGACTGGTCGGCGACGATCTCGCGATCGGGCCAGCGCGTTGCCGCGAGGCGCCGGCGCAGATCGAGCAGATCCTCCTCGGGCACGTTGACGTGGAAGGGGCGGATCGCGCCGCTCGCCGCCGCCTTTGCCGGACGGAGCGGCAACAGGCTCGCAACGCTGGCGGCGACCGCGGTCATCGCGGCCTGGCCCAGCAATTGACGGCGGTCGGGGTTGAGGATGTCGGCTCGTGCTTGCGTGGTCATGTTGGATCTCCCTTGCTTTGGTCGGCACCGTTGACCGAATTCGAAATCGAGACGTCGGCTCGTCGTGAAAGGAGATTGGCGCAGGCACTTCCGATTTGCTCGTTATGGATTGTTAGACCGCGTTAGCCGTTGCGAGCCTGCGCGCTAGTACCCACTTTTCTTGGAACGTGAGTCGTGATTCAAGGTCGGGATGATACCCGAAGCAAGAGAAGTCCACCTTTCGAGGAAAGATCGCAAGGTGCTTGAGGCGTGCTGTCGCTCACCGGTGACGTTGCAGCGCGATTTGAAGCGGGCGCGGATAGTTCTGTTGGCGGCGGATGGGCGCAGCACCCGGTCGATCGCCAAGGAAGTTGGGGTCCAGCCGCGGATTGTCAGCCTTTGGCGGCATCGCTATGCCGACCATGGCCTTGAAGGGCTGCAAGACAAGCCGCGGCCTGGCAAGCAGCCGATCTATACGAAGACGACCGACAAGCGGATTCTGAAGCTGCTGGATAAGCCGCCACCGCAAGGGTTTGCGCGCTGGACCGGCCCCCTGCTGGCCGAGGCGCTGGGCGATGTCGATGTCCAATATGTCTGGCGGTTCCTGCGCAGCCACAAGATTGACCTGGTGGCTCGCAAGTCCTGGTGCGAGAGCAACGACCCGAACTTTACGGCCAAAGCCGCCGATGTTGTCGGCCTCTATGTCGCGCCGCCGGCGAAGGCCATTGTGCTGTGCGTGGACGAGAAGCCCTCGATCCAGGCTTTGGAGCGAGCGCAGGGTTATCTGAAGTTGCCCAATGGCCGCGCCTTGACCGGCCAAAGCCACGATTACAAGCGGCATGGCACCACAACATTGTTTGCGGCGCTCGAAGTCGCCACCGGAAAGATCATCGCGACCCATTCAAAACGCCGGCGCCGCGTCGAGTTTCTCGATTTCATGAACAGCGTCACCGCGGCTTTTCCGAACCGCAAGCTTCACGTCATCCTCGACAACCTCAACACCCATAAAAAGAACGAGGACTGGCTCAAGGCCCACCCCAACGTGCAATTTCATTTCACGCCGACAAGTGCGTCATGGCTCAATCAGGTCGAAGTATGGTTTTCCATCTTGCAGGGGCAGTCGCTCAGCGGCACCTCCTTCACGAGCCTCAAGCAGCTTCAGGAACACATCGATGCCTACGTCAACGCATACAACGACAGAGCCGAGCCCTTCGTCTGGACCAAGAAAAAGGTCCGTCAACGCCGTTTCAAAGGCCGCCGTATCACTCAGCTCTGATTCCGGGTACTAGAGGCTAGCGATCGACGATCCTGCGATGGGCGCGATACAACGCAACACGGCGTGCGATGACCAAGTCATCGCACGCCGTGAATGGAGGATGCAGCAACTTCAGGACGGCAGCGGCTGACCGGCCTGCTCGCGCACGATGTAGTCGGCGTACCAGTCCGCCCAGTTGTCGTCGTGTCCGCCGGTTCGCTTCTCATGCTCGCCATGCGCCACCGCCGCGCGGCGCAGTGCCGCCGCCAGATCGCTCTGCGAGGGGAAATTCGTGCCGTCTGTCGCGATGCGTCCGGGCAGTCGTGTGGTGATCTCCTGGAACAGCCAGCCATTGCCGTCGGGATCGCTGAACGAGGCGAAGGAGCTGTAGCTGCCGCGCTTCGGGTCAACACCGCTGACCCGGATACTGCCGAACAGGTATGGCTCGTCCGGCCCGGCATGAACATCGCCGCCGCCGTGGAACGGCTCGCTGACCGCGATGCCGCGGCCAAGCAGATCTTGTCGTGCCGCCTCCAGATCGGAGACGATCAGATACAGGCCGCGCACCGAGCCGGGCGCTGCCGCCGTGACGTTCCTGCCGAAGATCACCGAGCAGGCCGAGCCCGGCGGCGTGAACTGGATCACGCGCCAGTCGTCGCCAGAGGAAAAATCGGCGTCCATTCGCCAGCCGAGGCGCATGTAGAACGCCTTGGCGCGGTCGACGTCGGACACCGGGATCACGACGACCTCGAGCTTCAGATCAACGCTGCGCGACGGCGAGGGTCTGGTCCCGGCTTCGCGATCGATTTCGAGTGTAGCCATGTCGAACTCCCTGATGTGAGGCGCGGGCTCTCAACCGAACCCATTCTTGCAGGCTCAACTTTGCTTTGCAGGCTCAACTTTGCGCAGAACGACGAATGTCGCTCGTTCTCGAATGCCTGCTTGAATGCTTGGGCTCGTTAGCGGTTCCGGACACAGTCGAACTTCAAGCAGCCGGCATCACGATGGTCACCCGCGTGCCGCCCTCCCCCGCCTCGCCATGCAACCGCGCGCGGATGCTGCGTGCGAGCCCTTCGAGAATGCGGATGCCGGTGCCCTGAAGCGGCCCGGTGGCGCCGATCCCGTTGTCGGCCACCGTGCAGACCCAGGCGCCGTCGCGGTTGTCCATGTCGATGCGGATCAGTGCCCCATTCTTGTTCGGGAAGGCATGCTTTGCCGCGTTCGTGACCAGCTCCGTCAACATCAGCGCGAGCCGATGACATTGCGATGCCGGCAGCACGCCGCTCTCGATCGCGGCCTCGCAGCGGACGCCCGCCGGCTCCAGCACCGCTTCGGAGAGCGCTCCGCAGAGATTCTCGAAGAAAGCCCCGACGGAGACGGCCGAGTCATCGTCGTTGTCGGACAGGAGCTGATAGAGCCTGCCGAAAGCAACGACGCGCCGCTCGAACCGATCCACCGCAAGCGACACGTCCCTGGTGCCGGCCCGCGTGAAGTCGCGACGGACTGACGCACCCAGCAGCGTCAGCGTGTTCTTCATGCGGTGATGGGACTCCCGCAGCACGAGTTCCCAATCACGCGACTGATCGTCAAGGCTGGCGGCAAATTGAGATCGAACGGCACTGCCGTCCGACATGGAGCCGATAACGGACATGATAGCCTCCCATTGGAATAGGACCTAACTCGGAAGCCATACTGGATGCATCGCGCGCGTTTTGCCCGTTAGACGTTGCAAGATTCTGTTATGATCGGCGGCATCACAAACCGGCAGCGGAGGCTGTCGTCGCGACGGTCAAGCCTGCTGACGATTTGTCGCAGTCGCGTCATAAACCGCTCGCGTTTAAGCAAAATTCGCGACGGGTATCCCGCCTGCATTCGGCCGATCCCCACGCGATTTCGCCACTTTCGGTCCGTTTACTGATAACCTCGCTCAGGTAGGTCAAAGCGCAGACGCCAGCCCTTTCACTGGAATCATTGGCCCGTGCCGGACACTAACGACCAGGATTCGACCATTGCCTTCGGTCCATTCCGGCTGCTCGCAAAGTCGCGGCTGCTGGAGAAGGACGGCGCCCCGCTTCACCTTGGCGGCCGCGCACTCGACATTCTGATTTTTCTCGCCGAGCGCGCCGGCGAGGTCGTTGACAAGCGCGAGTTGATCAAGCGCGTCTGGTCCGGCGTGACGGTCGACGAAGGCAGCCTGCGCTTCCACATCACGACGCTGCGCAAGGCGCTGGGCGATGCCGGCGAAGGTGCCCGCTACGTCGTCAACGTCCCCGGACGCGGCTATTGTTTCACCGCCCCGCTGCTTCACCCGGCGCCTTCGGAGAGCCGAACGAGCCCGCCTGTTGCGTCGCCCCACGCGCTGCCCTCACCGCTTGCGAGGATGATCGGGCGGGACGAGGCCGTCGAGAAGATTTCGGCCGAGCTTGCCCTGCATCGCTTCGTCACAATTGTCGGCCCCGGCGGGATCGGCAAGACCTCGGTCGCACTTGCCGTCGCGCATGGCGAGCTCACGGCCTTCGACGGCCACGTGAGCTTCGTCGATTTCGGAGCGCTGACGGATGCCCGACTCGTTCCCGGAACGATTGCGGCGACCCTGGGCCTGACTGTCAATTCCGACGACCCGATGCCGGGCCTGCTGGCGTTCCTGCGCAGCCGGCGGACGCTGCTGGTCTTCGACAGTTGCGAGCACATCCTCGACGAGCTCGCACCAGTGGCCGAGCGGCTCGTCCAGGAGGCGCCGGAGCTGCATATTCTCGCCACCAGCCGCGAATCCTTTCGCAGCGAAGGTGAGCGCGTCCATCGGCTGTTTCCGCTGGATTGCCCACCAGAGCGCGATGGGCTCGGCGTCGCCGACATCCTTGCCTATCCCGCAAGCCAACTCTTCGTGGAACGCATTGCCGAGAGCCTGAGCGAATTCGAGCTCAGCGAGGAGGATGCGCCGCTCGTCGCCGAGATCTGCCGGCGGCTGGACGGCATTGCGCTGGCGATCGAGCTCGCGGCCGGACGCGTGAACGCCTATGGCATTGCCGGGACCGCCTCGCTGCTGGACAGCCGCTTCTCGCTGCTGTGGCGGGGACGGCGCAGCGCAATCCCGCGGCACCAGACCTTAAGCGCGGCGCTCGCCTGGAGCTACGATTTGCTGCCGGCAGCCGAAAGCGCAACGCTGCGCGGATTATCGGTATTCGTCGGGCCCTTCACCCTGGAAGCCGCGCTTGCCGTCGCGTCCTGCCAGGGTATCGGCGAATCCGAGGCCGTCGAAGCCATCTCGAACCTGCTCTCCAAGTCCCTGATCGCGACCTCGCCCGCGGAGCGGCGGCTGCGCTATCGCCTGCTCGACACCACCCGCACCTTCGTCGCCGGCAAGCTGGTCGAGAGCGGCGAAGCGGCCCGCGTCGCGCGTGCCCACGCCGAATATTTCCGCGATTTCCTGCACGACATCGCGCTCAAATCCACGGGCATGCAGAGCGCGGGCGGCTTCCTTCCCTATGCCGACCACCTGCCCAATGTGAGGGCCGCGCTGACCTGGAGCTTCTCGGATGTCGGCGACCGGACGATCGGCGTGGATCTGGCGGCCTCAGCGGCCCAGTTCTTCCTCGAGCTAACATTGCTGACGGAATGCTACCGCTGGACACAGCAGGCGCTTGTATCTCTCGATAAGGGCGTGATCGACAGCCGCCAGGAGATGACGTTGCAGGCCGCGCTCGGCGTCTCCGTGATGTTCACGCAGGGCAATACGGAGGCGGTCCGCTCCGCCTTCACGCGCAGCCTCCAGCTTGCCAGAGAGCTCGAGGACCTGCACTGGCAGCTCTGGCTGCTGCGCGGCTTGCACATCTACCTGACCAGGGTCGGAGATTTTCACGGCGCGCTCGGAACCGGCGAGCAGGGCGAAGGCGTCGCGCGGAAGCTGAATGATCCAGCCGCCACACTGAACGTGGAATGGATGCTCGGCGTCGCCCACCATCTGATCGGCAACCAGGACAAGGCCGTGCAGTTCTGCGAGAGCGCGATGGTGCACAATCCCGGCTCGCAGCGGCTGAACATCGGCCATCTCGGTTATGACGACCGCATCGTTGCACTGGTGGCGCTGGCGCGCGGGCTCTGGCTCACCGGCCGGCCCGATCGGGCCATCGAGGCGGCCAGATACACGGTGCGCGAGGCCGAGCTGCTCGAACAGCCGCTCACCCTCGGCATTTCCCTGATCTGGACCATCTACGTGTTCCTCTGGGTGGGCGACTGGGCCAGTGCCGAAAGCCTGATCGAGCGGCTGATCGACCATTCGGCGCGGCACTTCCTCGGCCCCTACCACGCGGTCGGCATCGGCCAGAAGGGCGAGCTGCTGCTGCGCCGCGGCGACGTCGCCGGCGGGATCGAGCATCTTCGCCGCAGCCAGGCGACGCTATACGCCACACGGCACCGGATCATGACGACGGTGTTTGCGACCGCGCTTGCCGAGGGTCTCGTGGCGCAGAACCAGCCCGATGAGGCCTTGCGCACGATCGATGAGGCCATCGCCCAGATCCCCGAGCACGGCGAATCCTTCGACATGCCGGAGATGCTCAGGGTCAAGGGCGACATCCTGGCCGGGTCGGGAAATGCCGCGGGGGCCGAGAATTACTTCCGGAAATCGCTCGATCTATCACGCCGGCAATGCGCGCTCGGCTGGGAGCTGCGGGGGGCGATCAGCCTCGGCCGCGTCTGGCGTCATGCCGGAAAGGCCGGCGACGCACGCGATCTGCTCGCGCCGCTCCTCGCGCGGTACCAGGAGGGCCTCCAGACCCGTGATCTCGTCGCCGCCAGGGAGCTCCTGGGCGCGCTGAATTGAGAGTATCTTCAACGAGATACCGCCATACTGCCTGCTCGCAACTCCTAACAACTTCTAACACGCCAAGCCGCATCCGCCCCGCCATGGTGGTGACGTTTCACGGTGGATATGGCGGGACATGGCTCTCCTTCACGATGTAATCGATGCTAGTGGCGGTTTGGACCGCTGGAGCAGCTTGAACCGTTTCACGCTCCACCTTTCCGTCGGCGGAATGCTGTTCTCCAGTGCCGGACATGCAAGAGAATTCAAGGATGTGACCGCGGAAGGCTCGACCCGGACGCAATCCGTCCGCTTCACCGGCATCACCGGGGGAGAACACTCAGGCTCCTTTCAACCGGACGCGATCACGATCGAAAGCCTGGATGGCGAGGTGCTGCGGACCTGGCGCAATCCGAGCCTTGCATTTCCCGAGGCCAGTGCCCCCGCGCTTGCGGACGAACTGCATCTCGTCTTCTTCTGCGGCGTCGCGATCTGGAACTATCTGACGATTCCATTCCTGCTCGCTCATCCCGATGTCGTGTTGGAGGAGCTGCCACCCTGGTCTGAAGGCACTGAGACCTGGCGGCGGCTGCGGGCGCAATTCCCCACGCACCTGATCACGCTCGCGCCCGAGCAGATATTCTATTTCGACCAGAGCGCTTTGCAACGGCGGACGGATCACGATCTCTTCGGGATGAAGGTAGCGCATTATTCCTGGGCCCATGACAATTTCGCCGGCATCGTGGTGCCGACGCTTCGGCGCGTGCAGACGCTGCAGGCTGATGGAACCGTGATTGCCAGGCCCGTGCTGATGGACGTCGAGATCTTCGACGCCGTGTTCGAGTAGCCGCGGCGACACGCCGCCCTCGCAACGTCTAACACCACATAACGAGCCAACGGCCCAACTTGGGTGCAGATTACGCTTGCGAGCGGCGAACGAACGCAGCAGCTCGACGAAGACTTGCACCGATGTGCTCCACCAGGAGGGAGCGCGTCATTCAGCAAACGCAATCAAGGGAATCCGTGTCATGAAAGTATTGATGGTCATCACCTCCCACGACCAGCTCGGCAACACCGGACGCAGGACCGGCTTCTGGCTCGAAGAGCTTGCAGCCCCCTACTACGTCTTCAAGGATTCCGGCGCGGAGATCACGCTCGCCTCGCCCAAGGGCGGCCGTCCGCCGCTCGACCCCAAGAGCAACGAGCCCGAGTTCCGCACCGACCTGACGGTGCGTTTCGAGAACGATGCGGCGGCCGAGGCCCAGCTCGACGAGACCGTCCGCCTCGACAGCGTCCGGCAGGAAGACTTCGACACGCTGTTCTATCCGGGCGGCCACGGCCCGATGTGGGACCTCGCCGAAGACAAGAACTCGGTCAAGCTGATCGAGTCCTTCCTCGCCGCCGGCAAGACCATCGCCGTCGTGTGTCATTCGACCGGAGCGCTGCGCCACGTCAAGACGCCCGATGGCAAGCCGCTGGTCCAGGGCAAGGAAGTGACCGGCTTCACCAACGGCGAGGAAGAGGACGTGGGCCTGACCAAGGTGGTTCCCTTCCTCGTCGAGGACGAGATGTTGAAGCTCGGTGCCGTCTTCTCGAAAACGGCAAACTGGGGCGTGCACGTCGTCAGCGCCGGCCAGTTGATCACGGGACAGAATCCGCATTCGTCGGGCCCCGCCGCGCAGACGCTGCTCGCCGCCCTCAAGGGCAAGCCGATGGCGAAGGCTTCGTAAAATTCTGGATGCGGTCGCATCTCGGGAGGCGCCCGCGACGGCGCCTCCCGACGCCGCGATATTCCTCGGAGAGGACACGATCATGGACCTGCTTTCCTATGCGAAGACGATCGCAGAGCGCATCGAAGCGGAGGCTGCCCGCGCCACAGTTCCGATGGCGGTTTGCATCATCGACATTCACGGCAACATCATTCTCAAGCACCGTATGAGCGGCGCGCCGACCTTCTCGCTCGAGCTGTCGGAGCGGAAGGCCTATACGTCCGCGCTGGTGGGACTGCGAACGGCGGAACTCTCTCCGATGGTCCAGCCGGGACAGGCGCTGTTTCCCCTGATGGGAGTTGCGGGCGGACGCTTCTGCTCGATGGGCGGCGGCGCGCCGCTGCACATCGACGGACAGCTCGTCGCCGGCGTCGGCATCAGCGGCGGGACCGTCGAGCAGGACGTCGACATCCTCGAGGCGGGGCTTCGCGAACCCGCGGCCACCGATACGGTCGATATGAAGATCGAGGTCGTCGTCCTCCCGGTCTCGGACGTCGAGCGCGCCAAGCGCTTCTATGCCGACCTCGGCTGGCGGCTCGACATCGACTATCAGGCCCAAGCAATTATCGCGTGATCCAGTTCACGCCTCCCGGCTCGGGCTGCTCAGTCATTTTCGGCAGCAACCTCACCATTGCTGCTCCCGGCTCCGTGAAGGGGCTCCATCTCATCGTGTCCGACATCGAGGCCGCATGCGACGACCTGCGCCGTCGCGGCATCACCGTCGGCGAGCCGTTCCACGACCCCGGCGGCATATTCCATCATGCCAGCGTCCAGGACCTTGCCGCCGGCCCGAACCCGCAGCGCAAGAGCTACGCCTCCTACGCCTCGTTCAGCGATCCCGATGGCAACGGCTGGGTGTTCCAGGAGATCACGGCGCGGCTGACGGGACATATCGAGGACGGCGACGAAAGCTTTACGCCCGAGCTCACGGACGTCGTGCGGCGGGCCGAAGCTGCCGCGCGCGCGAGCGCCGGAGCGGGCGATCGCGCGGCGGCCTGACATCGGAGCGACGACATATGAGCATTCCAGCCACCCTCGCCCTCTCTGCTGCCCTTGCCTGCGCGACCGTGCAGGCCTCGGCGCAGGAGCTGCGGTCGAGCCGGCGCTCGATCAGCTACCACACCATCGAGATCCACGGCCTCAAGATCTTCTACCGCGAGGCCGGGCCGGCCGACGCGCCGACCGTGCTGCTGTTGCACGGCTTCCCCTCCTCCTCGCGGATGTGGGAGCCCCTGCTGCCGCTGCTGGCCGACAAATATCACCTGATCGCACCGGACTATCCCGGCTTCGGCAACAGCAGCGCGCCGCCGCCGTCCGGCTTCGCCTACACGTTCGACAATATCGCCGGCGTGATCGGCGAGCTCACGGCGAAGCTCGGCCTGAGCCGCTACGTGCTGTTCATGCAGGATTACGGCGGCCCCGTCGGCTTCCGCATGGCGCTGGCGCATCCCGAACGTACCAGCGCCATCATCATCCAGAACGCCGTTTCGCATGAGCAGGGGCTGAGCCCGCTCTGGGAAGCGCGTCGCAGATACTGGGCGGATCCGGCGCACGAGCTCGAGGCGCTCAAGGCCAACTTCACCTCTCTGGAGGCGACACGCCAGCGGCACCTCGGTTCCAGCCCGCGCCCGGAACGCTATGATCCGGATACATGGACCGACGAATACGCGTTTCTGACGCGCCCGGGCCAGGCCGAGATCCAGACCACGCTGTTCCTGGATTACCGGACCAACGTCGCGTCCTATCCCAAATGGCAGGACTGGCTGCGCAAGACGCGGCCACCGACGCTGGTGGTTTGGGGCAAGTACGATCCATCCTTCGCCGGCGCCGGCGCCACGGCCTATCGCGACGAGGTTCCGGAGGCGGAGGTTCACATCCTCGAAGCCGGTCACTTCGCGCTGGACGAGGCGACCGACGAGATCGCGTCGCTCGTCCGCGACTTCCTTGAGCGACTGGACGGACACAAGGGCTGAAGACGAAGGCAGGAGGCGCCGACGGCTTCCGCCGGCGCGGCTCTCGACGTCACGATCCACTGCTGCGGGGGCCATGTCCTGCCGAAAGCTCGTTCACTTGTCGCTCATCCTGACGACCACCTTCACCGCATCGAGACGCGCGGCGCGCCATATCCAGCGCCGAGGCGATGTCCAGTGAACGCCGAGCGCAAACCTCACGCCGGTGGGTCGATCGCCACATCAGGTCCGGCGCCATCCTCGCGCCAAAGACTTGAAACATTTGAGAAAGTCGACCTCTCTGCGACGCGCTGTCACACCATGTTCGCGCACACAAAATCTAACACATCCTAATCATCACTAACGGGCTTCTTGTCCGGCTCACGCCTATCCTCTGAGCATGGAAAACCTTCTCGAAAGCCTTGTCGAAAGCTTCGGGCTTGGGGGTTTGCCGGTCGCCGCCAGCGGCCGCGATGCCAAGAGAGGACGAGCGATGTTTACCGACTTGCAGGCGGCGCCTGCCTGGATTGATCTTCAGGCCGAGCCGCGCGATCACCAACTCCGCCAGGCAGCACAGGCGATCCCGAGGGAACGCGGGTGGCGCCGGATCGACCGCGGCCCGGAGGCGGCGATCGAGGACATCACGATTTCGCGATGGGAGGATTTCAGAGACAGCTCGTCGCACGATGCGACGACGCCGGAGGATCGCTACTTCGTCGGCATTGCCCTGAAGGCCACGCGTGCGAAATTGACCCGTGACCGCCAGGTCATTTTCGACGGCACCATGCCCGCAGGGACGCTCTATGTCAGCGCACCGTCGAAGCATCTCGCCGCACAATTCCAGGCGCCTTGCGCCTTCCTGCACTTCCATATCTCCGTTGATCATTTCCCGGCGCAATCGCCTGCCGCGGAAGGACTTGGCGACCTCGTCCTGCTGCGCGACCCGCTCGCGGCCGAACTCGCCAGGGCGCTGACCGAGCATGGCGATGCCGCGGACCGGGAGTTCACACGCTGCGTCGGCCAGACCCTTGCGATGCATCTGGCCCGGCTGGAGCCGCCGCGTGCCAGGGTCAACGCCTTGCCGAAATGGCGGCTGCGGCGCGTTGAGGAATATATCGCGGACAATTTCGACCGCTGCATCAGCCTGTCCGAACTCGCCAATGTCGCCGGCCTGTCCAGAATGCACTTTGCAGCACAATTCCGCACCGCGACCGGCTACCGTCCGCGCGAATATCTGCTCAATCACCGGATCGAGCATGCGAAGACGCTGCTCGCGACGACCGGGCGGCCACTGGCCGAAATCGCGCTTGCCGTCGGGTTCAGCACCCAGGCGCATTTTTCGACCGTCTTCAAGCGCATCAGCGGCCAGTCTCCGGCACGCTGGCGCCTCGCCAGCAAGGCCGAGCCTCTCGCAGCGGAAGCGCTGCCGCGGCGCCGTCCTGCTGCAGACAGGGACTGGATGGCCAGCGCGGCCGCGTAGCTCGTCCTTTCGACACGACAGGCGACATGGCGTTGCGGAATACGCGTCTGGTTTGGTCTGCAACGTTTCGAACGTAGTGCCCTGCCACTTGTGCCGGCTCGCGCCCTCGTCCTCCCGGGCCTACGAGCCACTCGGGGCCGTCCCTGCTCCCACACAGGACGGCCCCTTTTCTTTGTCTGTTGACGGGGATGAAGTTGCGCTCACAGCCTCCACATCGTCATTGCAAGCGCAGCGAAGCAATCCAGACTGCCACCGCGGAAAGACTCTGGATTGCTTCGCTGCGTTCGCAATGACGGAGCAAGGGGCGAACGCCCCGCTACACCGGATCGAACGCCCGGATCGGCGGCAGATTGCCGGTGAATTTCTCCACCTCCACCGTCGTCAGCTGCCCCGTGCAGCCCTGCGCGAAGGACGAGGTGCCGACGTCGCGGGTGAGCACGTTCGGATTGCCGTGGACGCAGAGCGGCGCGTCGTCCTCGGGGTCCATCGGGTCGTACCAGGCGCCGGTCGGGAGCTGGACCACGCCGGGCGCGATGCCGTCGGTGACATGGACCGCGGCGAGGCATGCGCCGCGCTCGTTGAACAGGCGGATGATGTCGCCGTCCTTGATGCCGCGCGCGTCGGCATCAACCGGGTTCATGCGCGCGACCTCGCGGCCGCGATGCTTGGCGCCGAGCGAATGTCCGCCGAAATCGAGCTGGCTGTGCAGGCGCGTCACCGGCTGGTTGGCGACGAGGAAGCATGGCGCACCGGGCTTGGGCATGTCGGTCTTGTCGAGCCAGACCGGATGGCCCGGACAATCCGCATCGCCATGGCCGGCGATCTTCGTCGAGAAAATCTCGATGCGGCCGCTCGGCGTCGGCAGGGCGTGAGCGACCGGGTCCTCGCGGAAGCGGCGCAATCGGCCGCCGTCGTCGGGCTGTTGCGGCACGACCAGGCTGCCGCGCTGCCAGAATTCGTCGAAGCTCGGCGCTTCGTGGCCGCGCATGGCGAGCGAGGCGCGGGTCGGCTCGTAGAGATGTTTTAGCCACTCCCGCGACGTGCGTCCTTCGGTAAAGGGTTCGCGCGCGCCGAGACGCTCGGCAAGATCGGCAAAAATCTCGTAGTCGTCGCGCGCGAGGCCAAACGGCTCGGCGATCCGGTGCATCGCGACCATGAGGGGATCGTTGCTGGAATAGCCGATGTCCTCGCGTTCGAGCGTCATGGTCGACGGCAGCGCGATGTCGGCGTGGCGCGCCGTCGCAGTCCAGGCGAGCTCGTGCACGACGAAGGTATCGAGCTGCGCAAAAGCCTTGCGCAGGCGGTTGATGTCCTGGTGGTGATGGAAGGGATTGCCGCCGGCCCAGTAGACGAGACGGATATCCGGATAGGTGCGCGTCTCGCCATTGTAGCGATAGGTGGTTCCGGGATTGAGCAGCATGTCGGCGATGCGCGCGACCGGGATGAAATCACGGACGCCGTTGCGGCCCTGCCCGAGCGTCGGCCCCGGCACATCGTTGACGCGGCGGCCGTAATAGCCGATCGCCCCGAGCGAATAGGCGTAGCCGCCGCCGGGCAAGCCGATCTGGCCGAGTGCCGCCGCCAGCACCATGCCCATCCACACCGGCTGCTCGCCATGCTCGGCGCGCTGGAGCGAATGCGAGACGGTGATGAGCGCGCGCTTTCCGGCAAGGCGACGGGCGAGCGTGCGGATCGTGTCCGCGTCAACGCCTGAGATCGCGGCGGCCCACTCGGCGCTCTTCGGCTGGCCATCGCTCTCCCCGGTGAGATAACGCAGGAAGACGGGCCACCCTTCCGTGTAGCGATCGAGGAAGGCCTGATCGTGCAGCTTCTCGCTGACCAGCGTGTGGACGATGCCGAGCATCAGCGCGGTGTCGGTGCTGGGCACGCACGTCATCCATTCGGCACCGGCCTCGACCGGCAGGTCTTCACGCAGCGGGCTGACCAGGATGAACTCGCAGCCGCGCCGGTGCGCCGCCGCCATGGCGCCGCGCTCGACATGCTTGCTGATCGAGCCGCCGGCCACCATGGAGTTCTTCAGCGCCATGCCGCCGAATGCCAGCACGATGTCCGTCTCAGTCGCGATCTGCTCCCAGGTGACGTTGCGCTTGGTGATGTCTTCGTAGCCCGCGAGAATCTGCGGCAGCAGCACCGAGGAGGCGCCCGAGGAATAGGAATTCACCGAACGCACATAGCCGCCCATCGCGATATTGAGGAAGCGATGCACCTGGCTCTGCGCGTGGTGAAAGCGGCCCGCGCTCGACCAGCCATAGGAGCCGCTGAACACGGTGCCGGGCCCGCGCGTGTCGCGGATGCGGCCGAGCTCGTCGCCGAGGAGATCGAGCGCCTTCTCCCAGCTGACGGAGACGAATTCGTCGCGGCCGCGGCGATCGTCGGGACCGGGCCCGCGCTCGAGCCAACCGCGGCGGATCGCCGGCTGGGCGATGCGCGCCTGATGTCGCAGCGCGCCCGGGAAATTGCCGATGATGCCGTTCGGATCAGGATCGCCCGCATAGGCCCTGACCTCAAGGCCGGCTGCGCCGTTGCGCGCCGAGAACACGCCCCAATGCGAGGTGTGCGGCTTGAAGCCGTCGGACAGGTCGAGGCCGGGGTCGGGGAAGCCAATCGTATCGTCCATCATCTGATCCTTGTTCCGGTACATGGTGGCAGTATACCGATCCAGGTCCCGATGTCGTCGAGATCAGGGTTGACGGAAACGCTGGGCTCCCGCGCGCAACGCAGGCAGGTGGGGATGGTCGGCCCGGGGTGCGTCCGAGGGTCCTCGACTAGGCAACGCCTTCGGGCACCGCCACATTCAGTTTCGAGGCGAGCGCCAGCAATCGCGAAACAGTTCCCCGCGCGAGCGGAATCCCCGCGCGCGACCGTCTTTCCATTTCCTCAAAGCCGCGCTCGCCCGGCAGGTATACGCTGTCCACCCCGGCCGCGGGCGGCAGGCTCTTGATCGCCGCGCCGAGCCGATCGACTTCAAGGGTGAAGTTGTCGCCGAAGGCCGACGGGTCGAGCACAGCCACCAGACCGTTGCCGCCTGGATCGCCGCCGTGGACGAGCGCCACGGCGATGAGTGGGTTGGCCGTCAGGACGCTGGCGAGAACCTCTATCATCAGAGAGAGGCCCGAACCCTTGGGACCGGCCATCGGAAGGACCGCTTTTGCTTCGCGCGGATCCGTTGTCGCCCGGCCATTCCCATCGACAGCCCAGCCAACCGGAATCGGCTGACCGGCATCCCTCGCAGCCATGATCTTTCCGAGCGCCACCGATGCCGTCGACATGTCGAGGAGCAAGGGACGATCGGGATTGCCGGTCGGCGCGGCAATCGCGATCGGGTTCGTTGAGACGCCCTCTGCGCTGGATCCGTGATAGATCATCAGCGGTTTCGAAGCCGTCATAACAATGCCGATCCGTCCCGCCTGAGCGACCTGATGCGCATAGTATCCGATCGCGCCGGCGTGGCTGATGGAGCGAACCGCGCACCAGCCGATCCCGTGGGTGTCCGCAAGCTCGCTTGCTTTTCGCGCAGCAAGGCTCATTCCGACGGCGCCGGGCGCGCGTTGTGCGTCGATCACCGCCACCGCGCTCTTGCCCGAAACCTGGCGCGGTTCGGCGGCGGGATTGATCAGACCAAGCTCGACCATCTCGACGTAGCGCGGGATCCGCAACACGCCGTGCGAATCGGCGCCGCGCAGATTGGCCCAGACGAGCATGGCCGCCGTCTGATCCGCCTGGTCGGCCGTGAAGCCGCCCGCCCTGAGAAGGTCAGCCGCGAACCGCCGGAGCGCATCGGCGCCGATCGCGACCGTGTCTGAAGCGCCCGTCATGCTCAGGCACCGAGCGGAGACGGGAAGAACTTGTCGAGCCAGCCTTTGATGATCGCCTTGGTGCGCGGCGCATCGCCTTCGGCGAGCGGGAAATGCGACGTGCCGGTGATCAGCACGAGCTCGGCCGGCTGGCCGGCCTTCTCGAACATTCGGATCGACTGCTCCGTCGGCGTGATCGTGTCGTTGGCGGTGTGCAGGAGCAGGATCGGACGGGGCGCGATGTTGCCGACGACCTCGTCCGCTCGAAAATTGTACATGCTCCACGCGGTCTCGACGGGAATCTCCATGATCGCCTTTGGCGAGAGATTCTTGCGCAGATGCTCCGGGATCGGGACGGCATCGAAGCGGGAGATCCACATGCTCTGGCCGGTTTCCTGCTTTTGCTTGCGTCCTTTCTCCAGAAGCGAGGTGAATTTTGCCCAGGCTTCGGGCGTCGGATGCTGGCCGCGGAATTTCCGCTCCCCGTCACCCCAGCCGCAGGACGAGATCACGCAGGCGAAGCGATCGTCGACGCCGGCCGCGTAGACGGAGACGGCCGCACCGAAGCTATGGCCGACCACGCCGATCCGCCCGGGATCGACCTCTTCCCTCTCCGCAAGGAACGTCAGCGCGTTCTTGGCGTCCGCGACCTGGTCGAAGCAGCGCACCTGCGCACGTTCACCTTCGCTCTCGCCGCAGCAGCGGAAATCGAAGCGAAGCGCCACATATCCCATCTGCTCGAGCATGCGCGCCTGGATTTCGGCGTGGGACTCGTCCTTCGATCCGACAAAGCCGTGCAGGACGATGAAGGCAGGCAGCCGCTGGCCCGGCTTTCTCGCGTCCGGCACGTGCCATACGGCCGATAGCTTGAGCCCGTCAGACCGGAAGGTGTGCTTCTCTTGCATTGGCATCTCTCTCGTAGGCTGCGACAGGGGCGGCGCGCTCACGCAGTGCGCACACGGGCAAGGCTGCCCGACTTCCCGTCAGGTGATGGCGGTGAAGGGAAAGTGAAACTGACGCCATTCGAGCGGCGCGGGCGTGCCCCAGACATTCATGCAGCGCACATTGCCCGGGCGCTCGAGATTGGTGATGACATTCGGCACGAAGCCGTCGTCGTCAGCGATGAGAGCCATCGATCCGGAGCACTCGATCATCGCGCCGCTGGAATCGGTGTAATAGGCGTAGGTGTTGTCGCCCGGCCGATGCCGGCCCGGCCCCCACAGCATCTGCCTGTCGAAGCGGTCAAGCAGGTCACCGAGCTTCAGGTAGTCGTTGAACTCCCTGAACTCGAAGGAGTAGTGGTGCAGCCCCACCTTGCCGCGGACGACGCCGACGATGTGATGTTGGCGATTGCCGCCGTACATCCAGCTCAGGCTGTCGTCGACCATGCGTTCGGATATGCGGAGGCCGCAGATCCTCTCGAGCTGCTGGCGCGTTGCAATCGGATCGGGCGACGTCAGATTGAGATGATCCATGCGGTTCGGTCCGACGCCGTGGGTCGGATAGCGCCGACCGTAGATCTGGTCGCGCGTCGGCGTATGCACCTCGAAGCGCAGCCCTTCCGGCGTGGCGAAGGTGACGCCCGCGGCCATGCAATCGAGGCTGGGTTTACGCGAGATGACGCGACATCCGGCGCTCTCGACGCGCGACTCCGCCTCGCGGACGGCATCGACGGTGAGCGCCTCCAATCCGATCGTATGGGTCGCATTCTCGTGCGACCTGAGCAGCACCAGTTCCGCCGCACGCCCGTTGGAGCTCAACCAGGTCTGCCCCTCGTCCGTGTAGGTGATCTGCAAGCCGAGGATTTCGGTCGCGTCCCGGACCACGGCCTCGATCGCCGTGGTGTTGATTTTCACGTGCCCGACCGCATGAACAATAGGCGGCATTGCTCCCCTCCCAGGGCTCGACGATGTTTGATGTCCTGATACCGCATCAGGGCAATGCGCACAAACATATTTTCGATGAAATGGTATTATTTCGAAATTATGCAACTTCGTCCGATCCTGCTCGCCGACGATGGGACCCGAAGCTGTTCGGAGAGTTCGCAGCAATCCCGTCGCTTGCTGCAGGCTTCGATCCGTTCAACACCGTGGATACCGCCGTGCCAACCGGGCAACGGCAGCCCGAACTGTTTGATATTCTTTCGAAAATCGATGATACTGACTGGCAGCAGAGGGATGGCAGGACGGCGTCGGATGCGTGAGAGGGTCAAGCCAGCAGGTGAAACACGCGCGGCTGACGTGCTCCACCGGATGCGCGCAGACATCATCAGTTGCACGCTCAAGCCGGGCGCCAAGCTGCGGTTCGAGGCGCTACGAGACATGTACGCGGTGAGCTTTTCGACGCTGAGGGAGGCGCTGTCGCGCCTCGTGGCCGAAGGGCTCGTCATCGCGGAGGATCAGCGCGGCTTCGTCGTCGCGCCGGTTTCGATCGACGATCTCAACGACCTCACCTATGTCCGCGTGCTCATCGAGCGCGAATGCGTAGCGCTCGCGATCAAGAACGGCGACGACGCCTGGGAGGCGGACATCATCGGCGCATTCCACCGGATGGATCGCCTGCAGAACCGGCTCGGCTCCAATTATTATCTCTCGGAAGAATGGGGCAAGCTCCACGGCGATTTTCATTTTTCGCTTGTTGCCGCGTGCGGCTCGCCCAACCTCCTGGAGATCCGCCAGAAGCTGTTCGAACGCGCGCACCGCTACCGCCGCATGTCCTCGCAATTCCGGACCAAATGGCGCGCCAAGGATGTCGAGCACAAGATGATCATGGATTCGGTCGTCGCGCGCGATGCCGCGAAGGCCGAGGAGCTGATCGAGCGCCATATCCGCGAGACGACCGACAACGTGATCAAGCACGCAGGCCACCTCTTCGTCACATCCGACGAGGAACGCCCCCGCCGCACAAGCCGGGTCGCCGCTGAATAGGTGCCAGCAAGGACGGTCTCCTGCTCGCCGTCACGCGCATCCTCTCACATTTCGCGATGCTTCTTGGCTCACCAGAGCGACCGCGAAAGCTGATATAGAGTCGCGCCCTATCCTCTCGCAATGTTGCCCAGTGATGCCCTCTCACGCAGCAAGCTTCATTCCGTGGGCAAAATCCCAATACAGCTTTCGTGCCCGCGCATAAAAGCGCCCTGGCCTGAGTTGCCGGTCGTCGATCCGGATCACGGGCGCGACTTTTGCGAAATTGCCGGTCGAAAAGATCTCGTCCGCACTGACGAAATCGGAGTAGCGCAGCGTTGCCTCCAACACCGTGATGCCGTCACCGCGCAAAAGTTCGATCACGCGCTGCCGCGTGATTCCGTTCAGGAACGTGCCATTCGGCGCAGGCGTAAAGACAACGCCGTCTTTCGCCATGAACACGTTCGAATTGCCGAACTCCGCGACGTTACCGAGCATGTCCAGCATCAGGCAATTCTGGAAGCCGCGCGAGGCGGCCTCCCTGAGCGCACGCGAACTGTTCGGATAAAGACATGAGGCCTTGACATCGGCCGGCGCGCATTCGGCGGTCGGTCTGCGGAACGGCGACAGGGTAATCGCGCTGCCGACGGGCTCCGGGATCGGCGATTCGTAGATGCAAAGGCACCAGTCCGTCGTTTCCGGATCGAACAGCACACCGCCGCCGATGCCGTTCTGCGGCCAGTACATCGGGCGGATGTAGAGTTCGGCATTGACCGGGAAACGGGCGATACCTTCGCGCACCAGTCCGAGCCACGTGTCGAGATCGACGACCGGTTTGAGCCCGAAGTTGACCGCAGATTGATTGACGCGGGCGCAATGACGATCGAGGTCGGGCATGACGCCTTCGAAAGCGCGCGCACCATCGAAGATGGTCGAGGCGAGCCAGAGCCCATGGGTACGCGGCCCCATGATCGGCACATTGCCCTCGTGCCACTGGCCTCGGAAGAATGTCCATGTCCTCGAATGGCTGATGGACTTGGTATCGGGAACCATGACGAACCTCCGTTCCGGGTCGACTAAGTTATGGTCCGTAGATCACCAGCTCGGAATCCGACAGATCGGCAAGTCGGGGGCAATGCGGGCCCTTGAAGTATTTGCGGCCGATCGGCTCCCTGTAGATGCCGACGAGGCCAGGCACAGGGCCATTGGCGTCGAGCGCAATCGATATCCGGCCGCGCCGCAGCAAGAAGCGGCCGATGGCGCCGGCACACACGACATAGTCGGCCACATCGGGGCAATAAATCATTTGCATCGCCAGGAGCCTGATCCTACGGACGCGCATCGGCTGCAGGACGAATGGAAAGGCGCGGCCATCGGAGGCGCGGCATATCAGGCAGAGGCAGCCGTAGGCTGCATGACGTGCCAGCAACACGACGTCAGCCTCGGACAAGCCGTCGATCGCCTGCGCGTCCTGCCGGACGACCTCAACACGCATCGCCTTGGCCGGACGCGACAGCGCCGGAAAGGAGAAGAACAGGCCACCGCAATAGCGGCGAAATCCCTGCGCTTCGATGACTTGCCAAGTCCATTCCGCCGGACTGATATTGACGTAGGTCACGTCCTTGTGGCGCTGCGCTACCTTGGTCAGCATCGGTGCGAAGCTGCGAAAAGCAGGTTCCACATACCAGCTGGAGAGATTGCAGCGGATGGAAATGCTTCCACCATCGTTCCTTGCGGTGTGGATCAACTGCAAAGCACCGACGGGCGCCCGGTCATGCTCAAGCATGTAGCCGAAGCGCGGGAAGCTGTCGGGCGTCTCGCGCACGGACAGGCGCCGGAGTCCCTCGATCCAGTAGTCCCGCGAACGGGTCGGAAAGCCGCGTGTCAGAAGATCGGCGATGGCGTCGAGATCGGCTATTCCTATCTCACGACATCGGATCATGGTCCGAACTCTCACTCGTAGTAGCCGAGCCGCCTCTTGGTCGCCGGATTTGGCGAACGCGCCAGACGAGCGGATCGAGCAGCAACCAACTTGCGTCCGTGGCGATGTGCCGGAATTCCGGCGGCAGACGGAGCCGCTTCTCGGGATCCCAACGGCTTTGAGCGTCCGGCTGGCTGCGACACCATGTACTGCAACCAGTTGCGGTATATGTGCTGGGCCGGCAGATGCCAGACGTTGCTCAGGTCCCTCGTCAGCTGATCCGCTGGAAAGTCGGCAAAAAGCTCTGGTTGTCTGTCGGAAAGGGCTTTCTGTCGGAAAGCGATCAGTATCTCTTCCGCGCCCTTGTTCAGATAGCCCCTCGGTATCGTCGGACAGACCTCGTTCTCTCCCCGGAGGAAGCGACCCATATCCCTTCGATATTCACCCAGCAGGCTCTGGGTTTCGTATTCCGGGTGCCCCTGGAAATGGACGAAAAGGCTGTTCTTCTGTTGCTTGACGAAGCAATCGACGCCAGCCTCCGCCGACCAGGTGAGAACCGAATATCCGCAGTCCGAGAGATCCTCCTCCTGCACCTCGTTCCACCGGGCGTGCGGAATTCGGAAGGTCCTCGGCACATCTTGCATCAAGGGATGATGTCTCGTCTTTGTTTGAGCGAAGACACCGAAGCATTTGGTAGGCAGCTTGTGGCGGGTAACGCCGTCCAGGTGCAGGACGGCCCCATGGACGGCCAGACAGGAAAACACCGACGACACCGTATTCTCCCGGGCCCAGTCCGCGATCTCGGCGAAGGTGGTCCAGTACGGCTCGTCCGTCAGACTGGCGGCTCTGGGTTCGGCGCCGGTCACGATCACTCCGTCCAGGCGTCTGTTCAGCAGATCGTCGATGCCACGGTAGTATCGACGAACGTAATCGCGCCCCCATTCCGAACGGGGGGTCGCCTCCATCGTATAGAAATGCAGCCTGACGCAAAGTCGTCCGGCAGCCGCAGCCAGCAGGTCGAACAGCTGGCGCTCGGTCGACATCAAGGCCGCATCCGACATGTTGTTGATGAGCCCGATGTCGAGGCACTCCGCCCGGTTTCCCGGTGACGCCATCGCGCGGGCGCCGTTGCCGGGCGCTCTCGATAAGAGGTGGTGCTCGTCCGAGTCTACGTCGATCAAGACAGTCATGCGAGTGCCTTCATGGTTGACGAACGTCAATTCGCGGCGCAGAGGGCCTGATCGAGATCCGCGACGATGTCGTCGATGTGCTCAATTCCGACGCTCAGCCTGATCATCTCGGGCCGCACGCCGGCTTTGTCCTGTTCTTCGGCCGTCATTTGCCGGTGCGTTGTCGATGCGGGGTGGCAGGCGAGCGTTTTCGCGTCGCCAATATTGACCAGCCGCTTGCAAAGCTTCAGCGCGTCGTAGAACCGCTTGCCCGCCTCGAAGCCTCCAGCCACGCCAAAAGTCAGCAGTGAACACGCCCGGCCACCCAGATACTTCTGCGTCAGCACGAAATAGGGGCTGTCGTGAAAGCCGGCATAGTTCACCCACTCGACACGGCGGTTATTACGCAAGAACTGCGCGACCTTTGCGCCATTCTCGACGTGCCGCTCGATCCGGAGCGCGACGGTCTCGATGCCCTGGAGCAGCAGGAAAGCGTTCATCGGCGCCAGGACGGCGCCGGTGGTCCTCTGGGAGACGGCGCGGCAACGCGCAATGTAGGCGGCGGCGCCGTAGCGCTCGGTAAAGACCAGCCCGTGGTAGGATTTTTCCGGCTCGTTCATCATCGGGAAGCGCCGGCGATGCTCCGCCCACGGGAACCTGCCGCCGTCGACGATAATTCCACCAAGCGTCGTGCCATGCCCGCCCATGAATTTCGTCAGCGACTCCACGACGATGTCTGCGCCGTATTCGATCGGCCTGAGCAGGATCGGTGTCGGCACCGTGTTGTCGACGATGAGCGGGACGCCGTGCCTGTGCGCGGCATCGGCCATCGCCTGGATGTCGCAGACATTTCCGGCCGGATTCCCGACGCTCTCGCAGAACACCGCACGTGTATCGTCGTCGATCAGCCTTTCGACGCTTTCCGGCCGGTCGTCGTCCGAAAAACGGACCGCAATGCCCTGCCTGGGCAGGATGTGCGCGAACAGCGTATGCGTGGTGCCATAGAGCTGCGGAACCGAGACGATGTTGGAGCCCATCTCCGCGAGGTTTACGACCGCATAGTTCACTGCGGCCTGACCACAGGCCACGCTGAGCGCCTCGATGCCTCCTTCCAGGGCGGCGACGCGCTTCTCCAGCACGGCGTTGGTCGGATTGCCGATCCGGGTGTAGCGGAAGCCGTCCACTTCAAGGTTGAAGAGCGCGGCTCCATGATCGGCACTGTCGAATGCATACGAGGCCGTCTGGTAGATCGGCACGGCAACGGCTTTCGTTGCCGGATCGCTTTCGAAGCCGCCGTGAACGGCGAGAGTCTCTCTCCTCATGGAGGCGCTCCCTTCCGCTGTCCGATCCCGGGCTAGCTCCCGACTTCCTTGGCGCATCGGTACTCCTCGAATGCTGACGGTGCCCCGCGGTCGGTCTGCGCCAAGCCCAGCAGGTCCCGCACTGCGATCGGCCACAGCGCGACGTCTTTGCCGTGGGTATGGAACATGGCCACGGCGAGACGGTCCATTCCGAAGGCTACGCAGGCAGTGTGGGCCGGCTCGCCGGCCGCATCGACGATGCCCCAGGTAGTGCCGAAATGATCGCGGTGGTAGTTGAAGCTCATGCAGGCGGTCGGTCGCTCCTCGGAGCGCAGAGGCACCAGCAGTTCGAACTTCAGCGACAGCTGCTTTTGGCTCACCGCCATCATCTGCCCGACCCGGCCGAAGAACGGGTCGTTGGCATGGTCGATCCTGAAGGTCAGCCCGAGATCTCGGGCGATCTTCTGTGCGCGTATGATCCAGCGTTCCCGGAACGCCGAGACGTGATCGGCGCTCCCGATGCAGACGAATTCGCGCATCCTGAAGGACTGCAGCCGGTCGAGATGGCGCGAAGGTTCGCGACGGAAACAGTCGGCGGCCACGTCGAAGCTCCAGCCGGCTGCCGGCACGGGCCCTCGGCTCGCGGCGATCGGATAGAGCGGATAGCAGGCTGCCGGCGACAGCACGAGATCGGCTGGCGATAGCGATTCGGTCCAGTCGCCGCCGGCATCGAAGCGGCTGATCGCCGCGTCGATCTCGCTTTCTATGCCGTGCAAGCCACAGACGCAGCCGAGAAGATTGGGAAAGCTCTTCAGATAGCCCGACCTCTCAAGCTGGGCGCGGTTCATGACGGGCGGGAAGCGCATCACCTCGGTGTTCGGCTCGCGATTGCGCGAGATCACCGCCGCAATTCGCTCCACAACGTCCTCATAGAGTGCGGTGCGGCCATAGACGCCGGGAGAGCCCATCTCGTGGAACAGCGCATCCGCAAGATGGTCCAGCGGATCGGAGGGAGGCGGAGTGGAGTCCGCCGGTGCTTCGACAATGGCCAGGTTCATTAGGCCGTTTCCTTTTCAGAAGGAGATCAATCGCACAAAGAGCCCGGAACGGTGCTCATCAGCGTGGCGGTACCCATGCTGGAGAGGATGCGATCGTTATTGATCATGATCGGAGCGGAGAGCACGTCACGCAGGTGGCGACCGATACTGACGTCGGTGTCGTTGCGGTATCCGGACAGGCCGCAGGCGCGCATCGCGTGCATGACGGTCGCAACCGCGAGCTCCGAGGCCTCCACCTTGAGAAGATTGATCGAGGACTGGAAGTCGACGGACGAAAGCGCGCGCACGTCCCGTTCGCGTGCTCCATAGGCCTGGAGATTCGCGGCGATGACGGCGCGTAGTTTCGTCAGGGTCATTTTGGCGGCGGTGAAGTGCGCCGCGCCGGGAGGCATGTTGCCGCCCGATCCGCGGGCGGCCTTGCGAATGAAGAGCTGCGCCCGGTCCACCGCCGCAGCCGCGATCCCCGCCCAGACCGACGACCAGCACAGGTGGGCGACGGGCGTCATCGTCTGCGCATGGATCTTTTCGTATGCTACGGGGAATATCTGGTCCGCAGCGCCCCTGAAATTCAACTTGAAGCCGGCGCTGCAGGTCCCGCGCATGCCGAGCGTCTCCCACCCGAGAGTGGGCTCCAGCGTATAGTCGTCACGGGTGATGGCGAGTAACACCTGATCGGATCCGGCGGCGGAGTCCGAGCGGCGGGCGACGGTGATGATGCCGTCCGCCTCGGCGCCGTACGAAATCACGGTCGCGTCGCGCACCAGCGAAATCTCGGTGCCAGCGCTCTCCACTGCGGCCGAGCTGAAGCGTATGTTTCCGCCGTTCTGGCCTTCCGTGGTCGACGACGCCAGCAGCATCTGCTCGGCAGCCACGCGGCGCATGAGGCTCTCATGCCAACCACTGCCCGCGCCGTGGCGAACCAGGCACGCGACCTTGGTCTGATGCATCGCGAAGATCATCCCGACCGAAGCGCAGGCGCGGCCGAGCGCGTAACACATATCTGCCACCTCGGAGATAGGCGCACCGTCTCCGCCGAACTCGACCGGAATCTGGGCGCCCAGAAGTCCCTCCTTGCGCGCCGCGTCGATCGCCTTCCGCGGGAATCGCGCCTCGCGATCGACCGCCTCGGCCTCCGCCGCGGCGACCTGCGCGACATTTGCCGTTCGCTGCTGGAACGAGGAGCCGTCGGGAGAGAATGCTATTCGGCCAATTTCCGTGGCGACGTTGCGGAACTGAACTTCCTGCACAGTCATGGGCCCGAGCCTCCCGTTTCATGGTTGTCATGATTGGACAATGCGAGCCAGATCGAGATGAATGCCGCTCAAAATTGACAAGTAGCTCACTTCCCCTGCCGCGTCGCTGGCGCAGAAGTGGGTGTCAAGGAGCTTCCACTCCCGGGCGAGGTACCTCCGAAGCAGAGCTATTGACCGAAGGAACAGTTGGGTATCGTCGCCCCGAATGTGATCACGCCTGGCCACGGCAGGAGACCGGCTGAAATGCACAACACTGCCATCAACGTTCAGAACCGTGTTCTGTCGGTCGTCAAGAGCGTCCTCCAGCAGAACGCGATCAGCGCCGATGTCCACCCGGAGTCGCGACTCGTGGATATAGGACTCAGCTCGATGGGGATGGTCGAGTTGATGCTCAAGGTCGAAGCCGAGTTCGATCTCATCCTTCCCCAGTTCGAGATCACGCCCGAAAATTTTCGATCGGTAAAGGCAATGGAGCGGATGATCCTCAACCAGCTGGGATCCGGGTCGGGATGAAGCCAGTTGAACAGAGGTTCTGCTTCGACAACCAGGCGAGCCGCATTGAACGGGTGCGCGCGCACCCCGAGCCAGCTCAGCCGCAGGCGACCAGACGCGACGCTCCGCGGCGCAGACGGTCCGCCGCCAAGACCTGGCTGCAAGCCATCGCACTCACCGCACGGCTCGAAGCCCAGCCGCATCGGTTGTTCGCCGACATCGTGGAGGATTGGGCACAGCGTCAGCCCGGGCTGCCCGCGTTGCTCTCGGATGGCCAATCCTTCACCTATGGCGGACTCGCTGCCCGGATCAACCGGTATGCGCGCTGGGCGCGGGACGTCGGCCTCCAAGCCGGCCGCACCGTATGCGTGCTGATGCCGAACCGGCCGGACTACCTCGCCTGCTGGCTCGGCATCAGCAGCGTCGGCGGGACGGTGGCACTGATCAACACCAGGCTGGTCGGCCAGTCGCTCGCCCACTGTATCGACGTCGCTCATGCCGATCACCTCATCCTCGCTGCCGATTGCGTGGATGCGTTCGAGAGCTCACGTCCGCACCTGCACCGCGAGCCGCAATGTTGGAGCCTCGGCACCGGCGATCCAAGCGGCGATCTGGATGCGGCGCTCGCCGCATTCGAGCCACGTCCGCTGTCCTCCGCCGAACGCGGCGACGTCACGATCGACGAACGCGCGCTCCTCATCTACACCTCGGGCACCACGGGCCTACCGAAGGCGGCGAACGTCAGTCATCGCCGCATTCTCGCCTGGGGCGGATGGTTCTCCGGACTGACGGACGCGTCCATCGAGGATCGTCTCTACGATTGCCTGCCGCTGTATCACTCCGTGGGCGGCGTCGCCGCTCCCTGCAGCATGCTCTGCGCGGGCGGTTCGGTCGCGATTGCGGAGAAGTTTTCCGCTGGCAGCTTCTGGGACGACATCGAACGTTTCGACTGCACCGTCTTCCAGTATATTGGTGAGCTTTGCCGCTATCTGCTGAAGGCGCCAGCGTCTGAACAAGAGGCGCGACACCGGCTGCGGCTGGCGGTCGGTAACGGATTGCGCGGCGACATCTGGGAGACGTTCGCCAACCGGTTCGCGATTCCGCAGATCCTCGAATTCTATGCCGCAACCGAAGGCAATTTCTCGCTGTTTAATGTCGATGGAAAACCGGGCGCGATCGGCCGGGTCCCGCCAGTTCTGGCGCATCGCTTTCCCGCCTCGATCGTCAAGATCGATGCCGACAGCGGCAGCCCGGTCCGGAGCGCTGCAGGGCTCTGCATCGCCTGCGCACCTGGCCAGATCGGCGAGGCTGTCGGACGTATCGGTGGCGGCGATCGCGACGGCCGGCCTTTCGAGGGCTACACGGATCCCGAGGAGACCAAGAAAAAGGTTCTGCACGACGTCTTCGCTGTGGGCGACGCCTGGTTCCGCACCGGTGATCTGATGTTGCGCGATGCGCAGGGCTACTTGCACTTCATCGACCGCGTCGGCGACACCTTCCGCTGGAAGGGCGAGAACGTCGCGACCAGCGAAGTGAACGACGCAATCAGGGACTGCCCCGGCGTTCTCGACGCCTCGACCTATGGAGTTGCGGTGTCCGGGGCCGATGGCCGCGCCGGCATGGCGGCCTTGGTGGTGGACCGAGATTTCGATCTCGGGATATTCAACGAACACCTTTCGCATCGGCTGCCGCCTTATGCAGTTCCAGCCTTCGTCAGGCTGTGCCGGGCGCTCGAGACGACCGACACCTTTAAGCAGCAAAAGCAGCGGCTGATCCGCGAGGGATTCGATCCTTCGCTGGTGGACGATCCGCTGTTCCTGCGTGATCCGGCGACCGGCGGCTATCGTTCGATCGACCGGGCCGTCTACGCGCGCGTCGTTGAGGGCGAAATCAGGCTCTGACATCGGCTCGGAAAGCCGAAATGTGAGGTGTACCATGTCGGTCAAATCGAAGATTTTCTCCGCGATGGAGCAGATCGCCGAAGAACAGAAGGTCACGCTTCCGCCGCTCGAGGACGATCTGTCACTGAACGAAACCGGGTTCGATTCGCTGGCGTTCGCCATCCTGGTTGCGCGGCTGGAGGACGAGCTCGGTATCGATCCGTTCACTGTCGCCGATGACGCAGCCTTCCCGTCTACACTCGGTGAGTTCGTCAGGGCCTACGAGAATGTCCCCGCCTGACATCATTGCGTTGCGCCAATATCTTGGCGCGGGGCCGAAGGGCCGCACGATTTCCGATGCCCGGCACAGGGTATCGCTGACCGACATGGTCGAGCACAGCTGCCTGACCGGCGGGTCCTTCGAGTTGTCCGGCCGCTCGGTGCTGCTTGCGACGTCGAGACAGCTGCTGTCCGCGCTTGCAATGATCGAGCTCGACGGCGTTGCCCGCCGCATCCTTCTAGGCCCGCCCGACCTCGATTGGGATCGCCTGCAGGTCCTGCTCGATCAGGCCGGGATCGACACCATCGTCACCGATCAGCCGCTACACCGATGCAGTGCTGGCAAGCGCGCTATTATCGGCGTCGACCTGCCCGAACGGAAGGCCGTGGGACGGAAGGTCGACCATGCGACCGAATGGTTGATGCTGACCTCGGGGACGTCGGGGCTGCCGAAGATCGTCCGACACACGCTCGATGGACTCGCCGGCGCGATTATCGCCGACGGGCCCGCGCGCTACCGGAACGCAACCTGGGCGACGTTCTACGACATTCGCCGCTATGGCGGCCTGCAAATCTTCCTGCGGGCCGTGATCGGCGGCGGATCGATGGTGCTTTCGGAGCCCGGGGAAGCCATTGCCGTCCATGTGGCGCGGCTGCGCGCGGGCGGCGTCACCCACATCTCCGGAACGCCGTCGCACTGGCGCAAGCTCCTGATGAGCGGCGCGTCCGCCAATTTCGCGCCGCACTATGTCCGCCTGTCCGGCGAAATCGCCGACCAGGCGGTGCTGGACGGCCTGGCCAGTGCATTTCCGCATGCGTCAATCGGGCACGCCTATGCCTCGACCGAGGCGGGCGTCGGTTTCAGCGTGGACGACGGGCGCGAGGGTTTTCCTGCCCACCTGATCGGGCAGAATCACGCCGGCGTCGAGATGAAGGTGGTCGACGGCTCACTGCGGATCCGTTCCCGGCGTACCGCGCGCGCCTATGTCGGCGCCGATGCTCCGCCGCTCGCCGACACCGAGGGCTTCGTCGATACCGGCGACATGGTCGAGCTGCGCGGCGAACGATACCACTTCGTCGGTCGGCGAGGCGGCATTATCAACATCGGCGGGCTGAAGGTGCATCCGGAGGAGGTGGAAGCAGTGATCAACCGGCACGCGTCCGTCCAGATGTCGCGCGCGCGGTCGCGCAGGAGCCCGATCACCGGCGCCATTGTGGTCGCCGACGTCATCCTCACCAACGGCACCAATGCGGAGCGGCACGAGAGAATTCGCACGGAGATTCTCGGTCAGTGCAAAGCTTGCCTGGCTGCATGGAAGGTGCCTGCGGTGATCCGCTTCGTCGAGCGGATCGACGTCACCGCGGCGGGAAAACTGGCTCGCACCGATGCGTAACGTCATCGTCACGGGCGGCAGCCGCGGTATAGGTCTTGCCATCGCGCGCAGGCTCGCCGCGTCCGGCGAGTATAATGTGATCGCCGTCGCGCGCCGCGAGAGCGAGGAGCTTGCAGCTGCGGTCCGCGAAGCGCAGCGACGCCTGCATTTCCGCGCCTGCGACCTTGCGGTGACCAATGCGATCCCGGCCTTCGCAAAATCGATGCGCGACGAATTCGGCGCGATCTACGGCCTCGTCAACAACGCCGGGGTCGGTCCCGACGGACTGCTGGCGACCATGCACAATTCCGATATCGAGGCCTTGATTCGCTTGAACGTATTGTCGCCCATGATCCTGACCAAATACGTGGCGCGCCATATGATGGCCGACGGCGCGGGGCGGATCGTCAACATTTCCTCCATCGTCGCCTCGACCGGCCACAGCGGCTTGTCCGTGTATGCCGCGTCCAAGGCCGCGGTTGTCGGCTTCACCCGCTCGCTGGCCCGGGAAGTTGGCAGGGTCGGCATCACAGTGAACGCGATCGCGCCCGGCTTCATCGAGACGGAATTGACCAGGTCCCTGGACGACGAAGGCCGTCGACGCATCGCTCGCCGCAGCGCATTGCGCCACCTGCCCGAAGCCGACGACGTCGCTTCCGTGGTCGAATATCTTCTCGGCGAAGGCGGCCGGAACATCACCGGCACCGTGGTGACGGTCGACGCCGGTAACACTGCCTGAGCGCCGGAAATCGGGCATCCGCCGTCGAGGGCGACCTCTCCTCTCGGCTCAAAGGGACTCGAAGTCGACCTGGCCTGACGGCAGGCTGGACACTTCAATTCGGCGATAGCCCCTTCAGATACTCAAGCATCGTGTTGCAGGCCTTCTCCGCCTCCGCGAAGGTTGAAAACGCCGAACCGCCAATCTTGATCGCGCCGTTACCCCGATAGAGCGGTCGCCACGACGCCACGTAGCCGGCACGTCCGTGAAAGCCGGCACCGGCAGGCGTCTCATAGGTGATCACAAAGGAAAAGCCGTCGCCGGCCGCACTCCAGATTTCCATGTCCTCGACGGCACGGTGAAACAGAAGGGACATCAAGATGCGCCCGCGCACTCGCTTTCAGCTCAACGACGGAGTTCCGGTCCTGACGGCAGGCCGTCAGGAGGGAACGACCCTGACCACTGGGGGGGCAGGAAGGTAGGGCCAGGGCCGTCGCTCCGGATGTGCCGAGATCCAATCGGCACATCTCTGCGATCATGTCTGGAGCCGTTCGTCATAGCCCGCGACTACGTTTTACCTGACAGCGGACAAACTGCGATCGACCCAGAGCCGCAGATGACGAATAAAGTACACTTCCCGCCGGACGCGCTGGCTGCGATTTTGGATCAGGCGCCAAGCCTGAGGGACTACCCCATTAGGCATCCCGGACATCGACCTCGCCAATCAAGCGGCGCTTGAAATCAGGCTTCAGCCCCTAAAGCTACTTGTTCCAGTCGATTGGTTGCGTTGCCGGGGCGCCGCCATGACAGACGCAGCTTCATCACCGGCATCTTTCGGATCGGGTCGCTGCATCCAATAGAGGCCGCCTGCCCATTGCAGTGGGAGCGTCGACCGGGAATGGTGGTGCGTGACGAGCCTCTCCTCAGCGCTCCCCACTCGTCGGACTCAATCCTGAGTCTTCTCCCGAGGCGCGGTCGCGCGATCATGTTGCGAGATGGCAAGGGCCGCGAGCACCGTCCGATTGCTGATTTCCAGTTTTTGGAAGATGTTGTGCAGGTGCACCTTGATGGTGCCGTCGGTAGTATTCAACCGGCGCCCGATTTCCTTGTTCGACAATCCTTCGGAGACCAGCCGCATGATCTGACGCTCGCGTTCCGTCAGCGCGGTCAGTCCGGTCTCCGAAGTCGTGCCCTGCTCGCGCGACACGATCGAGTCGGATGGGGTCGATGGCAGCACGTTGTGACCATTGGCGATATGCCGCAACGACTGCACCAGAGCCTCGGGATCGGTATTTCTCAGGATGATACTACAGGTCACGGGCGTCGCCGAGAACACCAGTTCGCAATCCTCACTCGCGACGAAAAACACCAAATGCGTCGAACGATTTTCTGAGTTGACGGTCGAAAGAATTTTCGCGGCGGCGAGCTCGGGCATTGCGGGATCGACAATCGCCATATCGGGCGCCAAGGTCCGGATCGCTTCGATGCAGCTTGCGGCATCGCTACAAGATGCAACGATGTTGAAATCGGCCGCGGCGCCGAGCACCTTGCTCAGCCCCTCCAAGACCACCGGATGCCGGTCAGCAATGACTACACTGATACGTCGCATTACGCGCTCCTCAGCCAGTCCCCCCAACATAAACTCCGCGCACCTTCTTCTGTTTCACCCACACCATACAGCATACATGCAACGCTGGAATCGCAGCATAGCATACAAGCAATGTTGGAATCGCAGCGCAATACTTAGGTTAATCCAAACCAGGATCTGTTCGCTTCCCGTATCTTCACGCAGCAATGCAACGCGAATGCCCGTAAGACTCCGGTGATCTGACGGGGGCGAGCAAGCCCCCCGCACCTATCCAGTCCGTCTAACGGCGTAATCCTCAACGATGCACCCCTTCGATATTTCCGCAACGTTCAATATATACCGCGCCGTTAACTCGCTCGCAGAATGCGTTCGCTTATACATAGTATATAAAAGCGAGTACAACCAACAAATCTTTCAATGTTGAATGAACATCCTCACCTAATTCACGCAGAGGCTGCGCCGGAAGGCGGTTTTCTATACCGCAATTACACGGGTATACGCAGAACCGCGTCTATAACCAACGGTATATAGGGCGATCGCCAATTCGCATCTAACATTCATAAAAGCTTAAGCACGATGGATTGCTCGAAATCCACCAACGAGACGAGGCAAAGAACGCCAGACCAGAACGGAGGAACACGACCGAGGTAGCTCAATATACCTAAAAACCACAAGTCATATCAGTTCAACCGCCCATCGCTGTTGTGTCATTGCGTAGTAGGCTGGAGGGTAAAATGAGGAGGCGGCAGTCTTGCGAGACCGTTCTTATTGGAAAGAACGTTTTGATTAGAGAAGGTATTGCTAAAATCCTGCACGCGGCAAATTTTCGCATCCCGGCCTCGGTATCGAGCCCCGAGGAATTGCCGAACTCACTTCAAGCAGAGAAATTGATGTTCCTCATCGTCCATACCGGCGATGGCTTCAATGTCGCGATAGAACAAATCGGATTTGTGAAAGATAGGTACCCGGACGCGCGCATCGCGATCGTGTCCGACAATTATCGACCAGTCGATCTTGCCTCAGCATTTCGAGCAGGGGCCAACGGATACTTCGTGAACGTCAATTCGTGCGACGCATTCATTAAATCCGTCGAACTCGTGACGATGGGCGAGACCGTCTTCCCGCCTGCATTCCTGTCATTCGCCCTTGATGCCGGTCGCGATCGCGAGCCTGAAACGGCGGAGCCCGGCGAATGCAGACAAACCATCCTCGCTGCTGCAGACGACGCGATCCTGCCGCAGCTCTCTCCGCGAGAAAAGGCAATTCTATCCTGCCTTATCGAGGGCGATTCCAACAAGTGCGTTGCCAGGAAGATCAATATCGCCGAGGCGACCGTGAAGGTTCACGTCAAGGCGATCCTGCGTAAGATCAGGGTCCAGAACCGGACACAGGCCGCGATCTGGGGAATGAACCACGGGTCGCTGGTACGGCCGGCAAACGATCGCGCCCCCTCAGCCGTCGATGCGGGCAGAGGGATCGCGAAGCCCATCGAGGTGATCTCCGAAATGGCGCAGCTCAACGAGCCGGCGCCATTGGTTCCTCACTCCAGTCACGTCGTGGTACCCCGTATCGACAGCCTGCTCCGTAAGGGCGTCGACTCAGGGGCTCACGCCGCGGTACGGCTCTACAAGTAGATGCAGAGACTCGCGAACGGCCCCATCGCGGAGTGAAGCTGCGACACTTTCGTCGACTCCGCGACGGCCAGGCGCGCCCGACAGCAGATTCCCTGCTGCTCTTGCATGCACAGTACTCGAGGTCGTGCTGACACTCTCCTCGGCCTCAGGTTGACGACGCGGACTGCGGGAGCGGGTTCTTTATCGCTCCCGCAGCGCTTCCTTCTTGTATCTCGCCAGCGGCGAGAGAAGGTCGCTGATGATCCTGCGAGCGCCGGTCTTCATCTCGACCGTCACCGCGCCAGGCCGGGGCCGAGCTTGAGGAGCTTGTCCTCCGCCCAGGTCCGGTGGAGTGCCGCAGGGCAGCGTGCCCGGACCACAACGCTCGCCTTCTGAGCACTTCGCCTCGTGCAAGTGACAGATCAGAGCGAGGTGATTCTATCGAGATGATAGTTGTCGCCGGGCGTGTAGAGGACCGGCCGAAGGTACGGACGCTCCGGACTCGCGTAGCGAAAGTTCCCTGCAAAAATGCCGTCTCCTTTTGCAAGGACCTTGGTTTCAGCTTGCAGAGGATGGTGACCGGTGAGGCGAACACGGGTTTTTGTTCATAAGCTCGGCCTCGCCTAAGTGAGGGCAAATCATGAGTGGGTGCTCCCTTATTATCACTGCATCGGGGACTTGCCAGACGCCCGGACAACACTAAGCGGAGAATACGCAGTGAGCCTGACCCTGCTGACGGCGCCGACGGCATTATGGGTGCCTCGCCAGGGGAGCATCTCAGCTCCTCTGGCATCTGTCCGCGGCATGGGCTGACAGGCACACCATTCTCCAGGCAGACCATCGAGCTCCGCTAGGTCGAGACCGGCTGGATTCGCCTGTGGCGCGCGATCTCGGGCGTCCATGGTGGCTCTCGACCCCGGCGACAGTTCAACCTATTCGATCGCATGGTCGACTGCATTCCCAAGAGCGTGACGGAGAACCACTTCTCGCGCTCGGGGGTCCAAAGCTCTCCACGCCGATTGACGTTCCGGCTTAGCGCTTACCCTATTCGCGATCTGCTGGTCTGGGCTTCTGGTGATCGAGAATGGGTAATCCGAAAGGGTCGAGCCGCCGATCGGTCCACAATACTAGACTGCGAGCGCGTGAGTGTGGTTGCCATGCGTTGACGTCCTCTCATCGGGGAGCTCTTTTCAAGCACGTGCGGAATTTCCGGTACTTGGGAGCGTAATGGTTGCAGCCTGCAGGATCTGAAAAGGCGGGCGTCTGCAATGACCCAAACCCTGAGCCACCACGGGCCGGACGACAGCGGAATTTGGTTGGGCGAGCAAGCCGGCATTGCCTTCGGGCAGCGTCGCCTGGCAATTATCGACCTGTCCTCGATGGAACAACAACCAATGGTCTCGGCCAACGGCCGATATACAATTACGTTCAACGGTGAAGTATATAATTTCCGAGAACTGAAGGCCGAATTGGAGCGTTGCGGAGTTCGGTTTCGTGGGCATTCAGATACAGAGGTATTGACGAAGGATTCGCCCAGTGGGGCGTCAAGCCAACCATCACCCGCTTGAACGGGATGTTCGCGATAGCAGCGTGGGACACCCGAGAGCGTCAACTGTTGCTGGCTCGTGATCGAATTGGCGAAAAGCCGCTCTATTGGGCGATTTTCGATGGACTCGTTTTATTCGGATCAGAATTGAAGGCGCTGCGGGCGCATCCCGGTTGGAAGCCGAGACTCAATCGTGGAGCGATCGCCGCCTTTCTTCGGCATGGTTATGTGCCGGGTCCATCCACGATCTGAGGGTGTCTACAAACTTCCGCCGGCCGGGTTCGTCAAGATTGCGAGCGGCGGCGGCCCCGAAGTGGGCGCGTACTGGGATCTGGCCGGTGTTGTTTCGCAGGGGCAACTCAATACACTTCGAGCCGACAAAGAGGGACTGGTCGATGAGCTCGAGACGTTGCTGCATGATGCGGTATCGCGCCGCATGATTGCGGATGTCCCGCGGGGCGGAATGGCTGCGCTGGATCCAGGCAGCCGAGGCGAACTGGCCAAGTTCTGCGAAACGTACTTTGGAGTCCATTACAATGTGATTGGAACCATATATGAGCACCGTACCCTTATTGCTCTATCGAGCTCTTACGCGCGGCAATCTCTGGATCGCCACGCAACGAATCGGCCGCGGTCACATCAGTCCGGCCTGTCGCCGATGGGACGTTTGAACTGCTTAGCTCTCGGGGACCATCCTGGTATCGCAAGGTGACCTCGACGGCGTCACCCGGCTGCAACTCGGTATCTTCGCTTGCGATAATCCGTTCCGGCCCTTTTTCGCCTTTTCTAATGATGGCAATGTCCGGATTGCTGCCGGCGCCTCGTGCGAGTTGTGACCGAACCATCGCAGTGTACTGAAGCTTCTCGCCGACGCTCTGCAGCTTTTCGCGGATTTGGTTGAGCTTTACGCTGGTGTCTTGCAGCTCGCGGAGCAGCTCGAGCCTCCGCTGGTCGTCGAGCCTTACAAGCCTTCTGGAGAACTCGTCCTGTTGCTTCTTGACCTGCAGTAGTGCCGCAGAGGTCTGCAGCTTCCGGGTTGACGACAGCAGCACCGCGCGCCGAGCATCGGTAACGCGAGGACTGGTCAAGGAACCTTTGCCGTAGAGATCGGTCGCTTTCTGCAGTTCCTCGAGGTCTGTCTGAAATCCCTCTTCCTCTTTCTTCTGCTGCTCTGACAACACGCGGACCTCGTCGTCTCCCTGTCGAACGCCGCGTTGAAGGAAGGCCTTTTCCTGCTGATAATCATTCTGTTTCGTCTTCAAATATTCCCTCTCTGCGTTGACGATTTCCGAAATCGCCGATCGAGTTATAGGCACGTCCGTTAGAATGCCTGGATTAAGCTGCACCCCTTCTCCGAGCTCACTCTTGATGCGCCACATACGCGCCTGTTCTTTGGCGAGCTCTGTCCAAAGCGATCCGTACTCGCTTCTCAAGTCCGCGGACTCGAGATATGGATTATTCATTCTGATACGCATGATGTCGTAGCCACCAGCCACAGCGACGAGTTGGCGTGCGGTGGTGGCCGGACGATAAGGATACTCACCCGGCTTCGAGACGTCCCCGCTTACGTAGACCGGCCGGTATTCCGCCACGACCGTTGTGACCTCATCCTCGTTTATCACGATGACGGCCTCACGGCCATCCAGAGTCCTCTGCCGAAACACTTTGCTCGCCAGTGCGGCCCCGATCTTTGCTCGGATCTGCGGTAACGGCAGGCCCGCGACTGGAAGCGCTCCGACCAGCGGCAACGAAACGTTCCCGTCGACTTGAACGGCAGCACGATTCCGCAGCTCCGGCACCCCGGCTACCGTGACCTCCAGTACATCTCCGATGTTTACCCGATATTCGGCCTTCGCCTCAGTGAGGGAAATTGTAAGGCCAATAGCCAGCAATCCCCATTTGGTGCAACGAACCAGGTTGAAAAAGACTTCGACATGGAAACAATGGTTGGGTCTGGAATTCGGCATCGCGGCAACTCTCTGTACGGACGTCGGCACCGAGTGAACTCAATTCAAATCTCTCCGCGGAAGGCAGCGCGTCGACATCGCTACCCTTCAAGCAACCATCCCAACAGCCGATCTGCAAACCAACGTTTCGTCGTATTGGCGCGCGGCCGCTCACTGCCCTTCTTCGCTATGTTCGATTGACCCGTGCTCTTTTGATTATTCGACAATCTAGTCCCGCAGCGCCCGTGCTCAACCGGCCATCGTGGTTACTCCTCATCTACCCATTTTTAGCCAATTTTCGCCCAGTGACCCGAATGCTACTGATTTAGCTGAGGCGGAATGACTGGGAATGAACGCCTGGGAGTGACTGGTGAGTTATGCGTCCTTTACCAATTCGCCGGCCTCTACCCAGTTTCGGGCCAGTTCGGTCGTCGGCGGCAGGGGCGTCGGTAAGGGCCGATTAGCTGCCCTATTGGTTTTGGCAGCAACTACCGAATTCATACTCGTAGCCATCGCGGCCTATTCCGCAGCCGTCCTCTATCATCGCCTGATCCTCCTGGACTCGTCGGACGCCGCCAACATCAAGGACTCCCTTCTGATTTCCACTATGCAGTTGCTCGTTTCTATAGGGCTCCACCAATATTCCCGGATCCAGACGCAACCCCGACACGTGTTCTTGCGGAGCGGCGTCAGCGCCGTCTTCTTCGTATTCTCCTTCTTCATCTCGACAATATTCCTTCTGAAGATTTCAGAATGCTACTCGCGCGCTACCGTTATAGCCCAAGGTGTGAGCGCCCTCCTTGCGGTGCTCTGCGCACGGGCAATATCGTTCTCATTACTACAGCCTGGCATTGCATCCGGGTTGATAGACGCCAGGCGCGTCGTTTTCATAGGCGACCCGAGTCACACCTTGCATTTTTCCGCTCGAGCAATCGCCACCGGAATTCAGACCATCCGCTCGTTCGACTTTCCGACGTTTCGCGCCGCCTCCTCAGTACTGACGCGACCCGGAGCCGTCCAAGTGCTGCCTAATGTCCGCCAACTGGTTGCGGATTGCCGGCCCCTCCGCGCGGATGAAATTGTCATTTTGACTTCGGAACCGGATGTCCCGGCTGCACTCCCGCTTGCCAGCGCCCTATCAGAGCTGCCAGTTGACGTTCACGTCGTCCCTGTGGGGACTATCGATCTCATGGCCGTGTCGCGGATCACTCTGTTCGGCAACATTGTGACGATGCGGATCTTCCAATGCCCCCTTATTCCTTTCAATCGAGCACTAAAGCGAGCATTCGACGTCGCCGTCGCAATCGCTGGGCTTATCATGGTTAGCCCTCTCCTCGTCTTCGTTGCGCTTGCAATCAAGCTCGGATTCCCAAGGCTGGTGCTATTTCGCCAAAGGCGGCACGGTTACGACAACGAGCCCATTTACGTGCTGAGATTCAGGACGATAACCGTGATGGCGGATGGCGACAATTTCAGACCCGCCGTCAGACACGATCCACGGGTAACTCGTCGGGGTCACCTCTTGCGCCAAACCAATATCGATGAGCTTCCGCAGTTGTTCAATGTCCTGGTCGGTGACATGTCGCTCGTCGGACCCCGTCCACATGCGACATCGCAAAACGAAGCATTCGCCGAGCTGATTTCGTCATTTTCTCGCCGCCACAACGTCGAGCCTAGCATTACCGGCTGGGCTCAGGTCGACGGTTACCGTGGCGAGATCGATACTCGAGAAGATGCTGCGTCGGGTGGAGCACGATCTGTACTATATCGACAACTGGTCACTCCTTCTCGATCTAAAGATCGTGGTCATGACCTTGTTTTCCAGAAACGTGTGGTGGAATGCCTATTGACGCCTTTCCGTCTGCTGCACCTTCTACTAATCGGCCCTTAATTTAGTAAATCTGAGGCGTATTGGACTTGGGCATCCTTCGTCCCACCGGGCGCTTCGTTTCATCTGATGTGCGGAGCCTGAGTGGGCAACTATCAGCGCAGGTACGAGAAAATGCTGCACACCAATAGAACATATAATTCGGTAGATCCGGACGGGCTGCCGCCTGAATTTCGTTCGTCGACCGTGTTCCTCGAAGAAGGTGTAGCCTTCATACGACGGCGCCTCTGGATCATATTGCTGACGTGGTTTGTAACGATTGGCGCTGCTCTACTCTACCTCATTGCTGCAGTACCCACGTTTACCGCTAAGGCGCAACTCTTTCTTGATTCGAGAGCGGCCGCAGTTGACGCCTCGTCGGTGTCAACGATCGTTGAAAGTCAGATCGCAATCATAAAATCTGAGAGTATCGCTCGCGCCGTGGTCGAGAAACTCGGCCTTGCCAAACGCCCGGAATTCGCCACGCAAGATAGCGTCCTGCGCGCCATAACCAAGTCGATATCCCAGCGGCTCGGCTGGAGCAAACCAGACAGAGACTCGAGCGCCATGCGCTATGCCATGGAATCGCTCGCACAAAATCTTTCGGCCAAGCGCGTCGGCCCTACCTACATTGTCGAAATGACCTACGAAGCCGCAGATCCTGACCGGGCGGCGCAGATCCTGAATGCTGTCGCGGAAAGATACATCATGCGTCAAATGGACGCAAAATTTAATTCCAGTGTCCGAGATGAGACATGGGCCAAGGATCGCTTGAACGAATTGAGCGCTCAAGCATCGGCCGCCCAAAAGGCTCTGGAGGATTACTATAAGAATAAGGCGGCTTCCGCGGATACTGACGATGACCTGGTAGCTGCTGCGGAATCCGCCAAAAACGCCTATGACAATTTCCGTCATATGCTGCGGAAGATGGAAGCCACGCAACAACGATCCGCTCCGGCGTTCGAGGCGAGCCTGGTCACCGTGGCGTCGCCTCCGTTGAGAGCCACTTCGCCAAAGCCTCGAATGGTGCTAGGAATAGGGGCCGTTGCAGGAGTGCTTCTTGGCATCGCTCTCGGAATGCTGCGCGATCTGTTAGATCGAGGCTTCCGCGTCAGCGGACAGGAACCTCGCCTAAGCGCACAAGGCGACGGGATCGAGCGATCTGTTCCAGACGCAATTCGACCGGACCACCTACCTGAAACATCGGCCACGGCAAGGCCCGTGCGCCTTACTGGTTCGCGGTGATGCCTACTATCTTCACAAACTGGCCAAGCCAGCTTCCGGCGGTCATCGTTCTCGACACGGATGCACTGCCGGCTAGCCCTTAAGGTAAGGACGATCACACGCCGCCGGTTGAAGGGCGGCAACTTCACGGCTGTGCAGCTGGAACCGTGCCGTAGCACACGCCGATCACGGCGACATGCCGCCTACCGGCCAGATAGAAAGCCCCCGCGAGTGCCATGCGCTTCGCTCCAATTCCAACTGCTCTCGTCGGCGTATTTGGGAGCGCTGCGGAGCCGGTCCTGGGTGATGCCGGTGACGTAACCGCCAAGGTTAGTGTCGTACTTCAGCGCCTGCCAGGGCAGCGGATAGTGATCGTCGCCGATGCCGAGCAGGCCGCCGAAGCTCAGCACCGCGTACGATACCTTGCCGCTGACCTTGTCGATCATGACGCGCTCGATGTAGCCGACCTTTTCGCCGTCGGCCCCGTAGACATTCGTGCCCTCGACCTTGTCGCTTCCGATCAGGCTGAAGGTCTCACGATCTTCGATGGCCATGTTGACCTCCCGGATGTTGTCTTCTGGAGTCAACGGGAGGACGATGGCTCCGTTCCTGGCTGAAAGCCTCGGTGGCTTGTTTTGGATGAGCGGAGTTCGAGCATGGAGCTGACCGATCTGGAGCGCGAATTTTTGAGAAAGCTGCTCGGCGAATCCTGGGTCAGCCCGCCGATGTTCGACCATGAGATTGTGGCTCGGCTGGTGGAGTTGGGTCTCGTTGAAACCGAACCGCTTCCATCCGGCGATATCGAATACCGGATCACTGACGCGGGCCGGGCGGCGGCCGCGTAAACCCAATTCGGCCGGTTAAGACGGGCTCCGCTCAGCTTTCTGAACGGCTGCGACCCAAGCGACGCCGGCTCTTATCCGAAACACTAGACCGGACCGATTCGGCGGCGGCGCCGAGCAGCATCTGAAACAGTGCCCGGTTGGCCCTGTATCTGGCGGCGGGCCGGCTGGCTTCCGAACTCTGGATCAGCAAGCGGCCGTCGGCCGTGCACAAGTACCACTCCATCTTCGGCCGCGCTTTCTCAAATGGGTCTCGAAAACAGCGAAATGGTCTGCCATCGCCACCTCAAACCGTCAGGGGGACTTCCATTGATAATCAGTCCTAAGCAGTGGCCAAAACCGCCTTCATGATCCATCTCCAAAATGACGATTCTTCAGAGGATCAAGCGCGTGAAGGATGGCCGTTCCGCTCCAAACAACGGACGCTGGTGACGCTCGCGTGGGCGCGGCCCGCCTTGAGTTTCTTAGGGACCTCGTAGGCGTCCGACCTGGAGAGCGACCACCGTTGGGCTACTGCAATGCCGCCGCCCGCCGAGCACCGGACGGCCGGTTCCGCTACGAAGCCTTGGCCCTTGTCCACTCCGAGACGTCCGGATTCCATCCGGTCATGCACCTGATCATCGTGTGTCCTTGAAGGGCGCAATTGCGACTTCCGTTGTCGCTATGAATCACATCGCTCGGCTGAAGATGGAACGAATTGATCCTCCTTGTCGGTATCAACCTCGAGAGCATGCTGGCGCTGTCAGGGACGCAAGTCCCTCCGCAGTTGCAAACCGAGCGCACTGTCAGGGAAGGCAGCGCCGGCAGCTCAACGCCAGCCGGAAGATCGTCCGGATCCAGCATCAGGTCGAGCCGGGACCGGTGGCCGGAGCCCTGCGATGACTGAACCGCAAACCGTGCCCCACGTCAGCGTGCGGCTGCGTTACGCCCGGTGCCGCTGCGCACGGCACCAGGCTGCAGCAAGCGGCAGCTCGCGGCAACTACTACCTTCCAAGTAACGGGGGAGTTGGGCGCCTGATCTTCACAGGGTTGAAGTCCTTCCCCGAACGCTGGACACCGTAAAATACGATATTGGGGCCTTGCAATTTGTGGTCATAGAGCCACCGCCAGTAGGAGGGGTCATCGCGAGGGACGATCGCGATTACTTGCTCGCAATAAGCGGCCAGACCGACCACAGTCGTCAGAAAGGCAGATATCCGAAGAAGAGATGAAGAGCCCCAAACTGAAGGAAATCGTCGGTCCGCTGAAGAACGTCGTCAACGTCGCCTTACCGCTCGTTCAGGCGCCAGCACTGTACGAAGCGCGCAGTACCCTGCTATTCGAGTTCCCGTACGCCACCGAGGTCGTCGACTTCGCGCTGGCCGATCTCGTCGGACGCGAGACGGTCCATTTGCGACCCCTCCTGATCGTCGGCGAGCCTGGCGGAGGCAAGAGCCGCTTCGCCCGCCGGCTGGGCGAGGTCTTGGACGTCTCTGTCTGGCGAAGCGACGCAAGCCGCTCGGATGGCGCTTCCTTTGGAGGTACGGACCGCCGCTGGTACTCGGCCGAGCCGCGTCGTGCCTTCCTCGCGATTGCGCAGGGACGCATTGCTAATCCGCTCGTGCTGATCGACGAGATCGAGAAGGCCGCGACGCGGACCGACTATGGTCGGCTTTGGGACGTACTGCTAAGCTTTCTCGAATCGGAAACGAGCTGCCGCTATCCCGACCCCGCGTTGCAAACCACCCTCGATCTGTCGCGAGTAAGCTACGTCGCCACCGCAAACCGTCTCGATCCCCTGCCCGGTCCGATCCGCGACCGGTTCCGTGTCGTGACCTTTCCCAAGCCGACTTCGAAGGATCTCGACGCATTGCTGCCGGCCGTGCTGACCGATCTCGCGAAGGAGCGCGGTCTCGACCAGAACTGGCTGGCGCCGCTCGACGGCATTGAGCGCGAAGCCGTCGCGAAGCACTGGCCCGGCGGCTCGGTGCGCCGCCTGCGCCGTATCGTCGAGGCTGTCCTGCGCGAGCGCGACGTTCGCGCATTGAGGAACTGATCATGGGGGAACAGGAGTCCGGAAAGACACGGCCGCCATTGCCGCGGCCGCCGCAACGACAAGCATCATTCGAATGAGCGCTTCATCTTCGACAAGAAATATCGATGCTTGCGTCATGTCTTGCCTCAAGCCCTGCTTGAACTAGCCACCGGGAGCGCGTTGAGGAGATGTGAGACCGCAGTTGTAAGCTGCACCGGCGCAAAGGGTTGCGCCCCACCTCCTCGCTTCCGCCGTTGGCTGGACAAAATGCCAAACCGCGAACTCTCTGAACTTCGCGTGAGGAGCAAATTCGGTCGACTCATGCTGATGATGATCTTTTTATCGAGTAGCGGCAGGTTAACCTGTTACTTCCGCTAATGGGATGGTCCGGCCGTGCTCCTGCCCCGCCAGCGATAAGCTGGCCAGGGGCGCCAAGACAAGGAGCACGCCATGTCCCAGACACCCAGTACCGCGATCGCCGTGATCGGCATCGATATCGGCAAAAACTCGTTCCACGTCGTGGGCCACGATACGCGCGGCGCCATCGTGCTGCGGCAAAAGTGGTTGCGTGGCCAGGTGGAGGCGCGGCTCGCCAATATACCGCCTTGCCTGATCGGCATGGAAGCCTGCGTCGGCGCACATCATTTGAGCCGCAAACTCGCATCGCTTGGTCACGATGCCAGGCTGATGCCGGCCAAATATGTCCGCCCCTATAGCAAGGGACCGAAGAACGACTTCAATGATGCCGAAGCGATTGCCGAAGCCGTGCAACGCCCAACGATGAAGTTCGTGGCGACCAAGACTGTAGAGCAACTGGATCTGCAGGCGCTGCATCGGGTGCGCGAGCGCCTGGTGTCGCAACGCACCGGCATCATCAACCAGATTCGCGCCTTCATGCTCGAACGCGGGATCGCGGTGCGCCAGGGTATCGGCTTCCTGCGCACAGAATTGCCCACCATCCTTGCGACGCGCACCGATGCCCTGTCGCCACGCATGTTGCGTGTCATCGAGGAGTTGGCAGGCGACTGGCGTCGGCTGGATCAGCGCATCGATAGCCTCTCCGGCGAGATCGAAGCACTGGCCCGTCAAGATCAGGCATGTTCGCGCCTGATGACGGTGCCTGGCATCGGGCCGATCATTTCGAGCGCCATGGTGGCCGCGATCGGCACTGGAGACGTCTTCTCCAAAGGCCGTGACTTCGGCGCCTGGCTCGGACTGGTGCCCAAGCAGATCTCGACGGGAGACCGCACGATCCTCGGCAAAATCTCACGGCGCGGCAATCGCTACCTGCGCGTTCTGTTCGTGCAGGCGGCATGGGTTGTGCTGGTCAGGATCAAGAACTGGGAACGTTACGGACTCAGATCCTGGATCGAAGCCGCCAAGAAGCGATTGCACCACAACGTGCTGGCGATCGCACTCGCCAACAAGCTTGCCCGCATCGCCTGGGCGGTGCTGGCTAAAGGACGCGCCTTCGAGCTGACAAGGACCAACGATGCAGGCGTCCGACCCGCTTGATCCTCGCGCCGTGCTCGGCGCGGTCAAGGCGCGGCCTGGCAACGCCGGAGCCAGCCGCAAGCCAAGCGCAACGGCCGGCCTTGACCGCCCGTGCGCGCGACCCGACGCACGTTCTGCGGGCCGGGACGAAGGAACGGCCCCTGGCTCGAACACAGGAACTGCGAGGTAGGAGGAGCATGCGATGACGTAACCCCATCAACAGGTTCCAGCCGAGGTCTGCGAGAGGATGAGACGAGATGGAGGTTCGGTCTTCCCGGCGCATGCGAACACTGGTGACCCAAATGGCCCAATCGAGGCCTGTCCGCTAATGAGAACGCGCGCGCGCTGATATCCATGATGGCCCGGAGCAAATGCTCCAATCAAAGGCCGGATACATTGATGCAAGACCACTCACCACCTGATCGACGAATCTCTTGCTACGCACGGCCGGACCATACATTGGGTCAAAAGCAGCGGTGGACGCCAAGTAGGATCGGCATCCGGTTTGCCCCTGACAGCCGACATGACACGCGCTTAATCGACCTTCGGCTAAGGGCCAGAAGCGGACTTTGTTCGCCTGACGTCACGGACCGTTTCGCGATATAACCGCTCGCCAGCAAGTCTCTGCTGAGATCTCAACGGGCGCCTTATCGGGATCAGTCGGGACCATGACGCGCAGGAAAAAGCGCGTCCTTCGCGAACAGCAGAAGCGGCATCAGCACGAAAATCATCAGCGCTGCCTCTACACGGACGAATGCCAAAGGCACTGCAACCGCGTACGGCACAAACACAACGGCACTTAGCCTGGTAAGCGCGGCCGGGCGATAACAGTCTCGGCGCCTGATCGGCCAATCGGGAGAGAACGTAGTAACGTAGTGTGGTCGGCGAGGCGGAAGTTAGCGCAAGGACAGCGCCATAGCTCGCAGCAGCCAAGGGTCTGGTTGGCGCACTTCCGACGAACGCAGTTGCATACGGAATCAAACTTACCCAAAATGGCAGTTCTCCAATTCGACTGGCGCCATGGAACACGCAATTTTTCAGAACGTTTTCATTTTGGATCCTCGTCCGCAGCAGGAATCCCACCAGCTAGTGCGCTGCCAGCGCGCGCAGAAACCACTCCTTGAACCTTTTCGGCGCATACCGCCGCCACGAGCATAGTTATGGGGAGATCGAATGCACCCATCACATCTCTTCCCGTTACGCTAGCCATGGGCGCGCCGACGTCTCTTAAATTAAGTGTAGGCAAAAATGCCAGAAATAGAAGCATTTCGATAGAACATCGGAGCTAAATGGCTACCCAATTGTGAGTACTTGGCGTTATCAAGCTGCGTTGTACAATCTAACGCGTCGGCACTTCGAGGATCGGATTTATGAGACCCGTGGAGGCTGAGCCGAAAACCGGATTAGCTTAAATTGGTGTCAACGAAGCGGGCGCAGGCCAGTGTCCTCGATCAATGCGCTCTGTTGCGCATGAAGTCGTCCAGTTTCAATATGGCATGCTATCGCATGAAGCTCTGGGTGTCAGGTGCGAATTCTTTCGATAGAGTTTTCCCTTCCCTATCTACTCAACGATGAGAACTATCCGATCGGCGGGTGGGCCATCGAACTTTCGATATGGCTTCGCGCGCTTGAAGATGCCGGTCATGAAGCTGCTGTCCTTACCTGGAAGGGCGCTTTGGCCCATGTTGGTTCGGACCAGAAAATCAAACTTATCGAGACCTATGATCCCGCGAGGGGTGTGCGGGTTGCGAAGTATTTCTACGCATACATTCCCAAAACATTGGCAGCCGCCCGCGCCTATCGTCCGGATATCATCATCCAGGGCGCACGTGGGGTCGGCACCGCCATCATGGCTTTCGTCGCCGGCCAATTGAGGATTCCCTTCGTTTACCGCGTGGTAAGCGACGCAGATGTCGATGAACGATACAAAATCGGGCTTCGACATTATGAATGGTTATCTTATTCTTGGGCTCGGCATCGAGCAGCCGGATTTCTCTGTCAGAATCAGTATCAATGTGACCAGTTGACTGCCCTTTTCCCGGGCAAGCCTATTCACGTCATTCATAATCCTATTGTCGTGGCAGAGGACGCGACCGCTCCTTTGCCGCGTGTAGCACGCAGTTATGTCGCCTGGCTCGGCGTCTTCCGCTATGAAAAGAACTTGCCATTACTTTTTCGGATCGCCCAGGAACTTCCTGCCGTCAAATTCCGCGTGGCAGGGATGCTGTCCCGAGGTGCTGATCAATCGACGGTGGACGCCGTGAATGGCCTGCGCCGTCTGCCGAATGTCGAATTGGTTGGCTATATCCGGCGGGCAGACATTCAACCGTTCCTATCAGAAGCGGCGATGCTTCTCTGCACCTCGCGTTACGAGGGCTTCTCGAACGTGTTCCTGGAGGCTCTGGCCGTGGGCACACCTGTCGTGACGCGCCGGCCTGTCGATCCGGACTCGATCGTCTTGCGTCATGCCCTTGGCGCATCGGCTGAGGACGAGCTGGCACTATCCAAATCCGTGAGGGCAATTTGGGAGATTGACGCGAATGAATACAACGCGCTCGCTCGACGATGTCAGATTTATGTTAAGGCGAATCACTCGCCGACGGTAAAGGCTCGTGAGTTGATTGCCGCTTTGACGCCCCTTGTTGCTCGGTCAAAACGCCCATGGCAACCACTTTGCCTTAATCCACTCGAACCTTAGATTTTGGTGCCTCGTACACGCCCGCGGTCCCTCTTTCAGGTAGAGCAGATATCTTGAGAAGCTTTCTCATTACAATCGACACAGAGGGCGATGACGTCTGGAGCAGGCGTTCCGGAGTTGGCACTCGCAATGCGTCCTTTCTTCCTCGCTTTCAGTCGTTGTGTGAGAACTTCGGACTGAAGCCGACCTACCTAGTGAACTACGAAATGGCAAATGATCCTAGTTTCGTTGAATTTGGTCGCGATCTAATCGCACGAGGTGCCGGCGAAATCGGGATGCATTTGCATGCCTGGAATTCACCCCCAATCCATCCCCTGACCAGCGATGATTCCTGGTACCAACCCTTTTTGATCGAATATCCGGAAGATGAAATCCGGAAGAAAGTAGAATTTCACACGCATTTTCTTGAGGACGTTTTCGGCGGCAAAATGCGGAGCCATCGATCGGGTCGCTGGGCCATGAATGGATCTTATGCCGATGCATTAAGAGATTTGGGATATAGAGTAGACTGTTCCGTAACCCCTCATGTGGATTGGCGGAGTTCCAAAGGAGACCCAGACGGTGCGGGAGGAACCGACTATCGAAGGTTTCCCGAGCATCACTATTGGATGAGTGAGCGAGATATCGCGCTTCCGGGAACCTCTTCGTTACTCGAGGTTCCAATGACGATCATCAACCGATCGCCTGCTTTGCTGACCCGGGTGACCCAAGCTTGTGAAGATATATCTGACTTTCCGAATAGAGCTCAGCGCTCAATCTGGCCGCTCGATTGGCTACGGCCCACCGGGTCGAATTTGGCATCGATGCTACGCATTCTCGACATCGCGATCGCACAAGATCGGTCTCATGTGGAGTTCATGACGCATTCGTCAGAGCTCATGCCTGGCGGTAGTCCTTATTTTCCCTCGATTGAATCGATCGAGAAATTATATCGAGATTTGAACGAGCTCTTCTCGCAAGCGGCGAAGCATTTTCGCGGCAGTACGTTGACCGAATTCCACGATAGAATACTGCTGTCATCACGCTCCGACCACCGAGCAGAATGCGGACAGGAGGAATAGCAATAATGATGATATCAACTATCATTGTCGTGGCTGGCAGCCCTATCGAACATCTCTGATGCCGACGCTTGGAGTTTTGCCGCGATGACCCCGACCGAAGGAGCACTGCTTCAGCGGCACAGCCAGATCAGGCCGCGCTAGAACAATTCCGATTCGTTGCGAGGGAATTCCTTTGAACCATACTGGCCCAGTTCCCGCTCCTCATCCTCTCACGTTTGCGCCCTCAGCCGCGCAAAGCGGGAGAAACCTGTTTCTTCTTTTTGTTTTTATGTTGCCATTCCAGCGCTTAGCATTTCTCAGGGACAATTTGTTTGATATCCAAGGTTTGAAGCCGTTCAACTTACTGTCGGCTGTGGTCTTGGCCTATTTGGTATTCCAAAGTGCGCCCTTGCGCGCGACCGACAAGATCGAGCAAACGTCCCTCAGAGTTTTACTCCTGTACTTCGCGACCTTTACCATCACCCTCATTCGATCAATTCCAAATGCGCCGCTTTTTCACGATCACTTCCCTGATGTATTTCCGGACTCCTATTTGGATTATATACTGTCGAATTGCATCGTTCCCGCCTTTTATGTTTTACCATTTTTAGTTATCCTAACACGAATGTGCTCATTTCAAGAGCTTGAGAGGATCACGACGGTGATCTGTCTCTCAATATTGTTGCTATCGATCGCTTTGATCATACTTGTCGCGATAAATCCGTCCGCTTTGCTTTCCGGCAGCCGGGACGAAATGGCTGAGCTGGTTTCAGGCAGCCGGGATGAAATGGCCGAGCTGTGCGGAACTTATTTTGGTGTCAATCGCAATACGATAGGAACTATATACATTTGTACTACGCCCTTGTTGCTCTATAAGGTTCTTACGCGCAGTGCTTTCTGGATCGTACCGCTCGGTCTATCGCTCGTTGCAATTCTCCTGCTCCAGTCCCGCAGCGCACTTGTCACAGTAGCAGTTGCATACTGCTTATTTCTGATTCAGAGGCGCAAATTTGTCATTCTAGGCCTTAGCGCTGCAGCGGTTGGCATCGTATCGCTCGTGTGGGTGGGACCAACCGTCGAGTCCCTTCTTTCGATTGGACTTGATAGCGGGTCCGATTTTTCGGCCGATGCCTTGCTGACGGGCCGCGTTGATCACATCTGGGCTCCTTTGCTCGATGAATGGACAAGCGATATCGGCCTATTCTTGTTCGGTGCTGGTCGCTATGGAATGATGACGAGCGAACTTTGGTACACAGGGACCCTCATACACGCCACTCATGCGCATAATGCGATTATCGATTTTTTCCTTGATTGCGGGGCAATTTTTACCTTCGTGCTGATAGTTCTTCTTTTCATTGGAGTGGCCACCGCTTTACGGGTTGGGCGAAGGTTGAATAGTGACCTATACTGGGCTCTGTTCGCATGCATCATTGGTTTTGGAATTGGCACGATGACTGATCGTGAAATCTTTCCAACAATTGACAACATGTATGTATTTCCGATCATTGCGATGATGATCAACTTGGCGCGGTTGCGTTATCGGGGTTGACCCAGTCACACAGAACTGGTCCGACCTGAACTCTGTTTTGGCATATCGAAGACTATATGACGGCGTGACGAGATGGTTGCGAAGTATCCGTCCGGTGGAGCCAATCTTGCAGAGTGAGGCAATTGACAACTGTCCTCATCGCCGGTGATAGGCGTAGTGCCTAAATCGAACTGCTAGAAATAGTGGAGACGGGTGCTGCGACGCTGGTCGGTCGGATGAGAAGCTCAAGATCGTCCCGGAAAGCCGCGCCTGTCGCTGGTCGCCCGCCGCTGAGAGCTGACCACAAGCCGCAACCAATCAGCATTCATTTTCGCTTCCACGGCATCATCGACTCCGCGGAAGGTCCGTTCTTCGACGATCCCATGTACGCTTGACGTCGCAGCTGCGAGCGATCACCTAAACGATCTAAGCTCTTCAAATTGACGGCGTCGGAGCTGGATGGTATCATATTTTATGGCTTCCAAACTCGTGATGGATCCGAAGCGCGAGCACCACTATAAGGTGGAAATTGGGCTCGCTGACCGGTTGCGCAATTCCTCGCGCGCCGAGCGCGCGCATCTCTACAGCTCGGTGTACGAAGAGCTGTTTCGTGAGGTGCCGTACCACTCGCAGCTCGTATCTAAGAGCCAGGAAACGGTGAAGCGAGCCGAGTTGCAGAAACTGTTCGAGACGCTTCGTCCGTTCCTGAATCATGACACGGTGTATGCGGAGATCGGAGCTGGCGACTGCGCGCTGACGATGCTCGTCGCGCCGCACGTCCGAAAGGCCTACGCGATCGATGTCTCCGAGACGGTGACCCGCGGCGCGACGGCGCCGAATCTCGAAGTCGTGCTTTCCGACGGCGTCAGCATTCCGGTAAAGGCGACCCTGATCTTCTCGAATCAGCTGATGGAGCACCTCCATCCCGACGACGCGCGCGACCAGCTCGCGAACGTGTTCGCCGCCCTTGAGCCCGGCGGAAAATACTTCTGCATCACCCCGAACCGCATTAGCGGTCCGCACGACGTCTCGCGCGGCATCGATGAAGTTGCGCGCGGCTTTCACCTGCGCGAGTACACGAATCGTGAACTAGCGGGCCTATTCCGTTCGGTGGGTTTCGCGCGCGTACAGGGTTTCGCACGCATCCGCAACTTCCAGACGACGCTGCCACTGGGCGTCGTGACCGCGCTCGAAACCGTCGTCGGCTGGCTGCCGCGGCCCCTCGGATCGCGCGTTTCGAACCTGCCGATCCTGCGCCGTATCATTGAAATCGAGCTCATCGCGACACGTCGCTGACGACACATCCCCGACGCTCAGGAGTGGTCGACAACCAGTATTTGGTCGGCGACTAGGGCCTGTTGAGATTCATCGAGAGTTTATCACGACTGCGGCGAGTTGGATATTTGCGGCGAAAACTCTGATCGGTTTTATCTGCGCGCATTGCGATGCGTTTGAATTCCTTGAGCTTGCAGAAGAAATCCTCGATCAGGTGGCGCCACTTGTAGATCTGAGTGTCATCGGCAGAGGCGAGGCGCGCGCCGAGGATGCTATGAGATGGCGATTTTGGCGCCGCACTCGTTGAGGTCGGCGATGATGGAATTGCTGTCGAAGGCCTTGTCGGCGATGAAGCCCTTAAGGACGAGACCGTCGATGAGCGGAACGACGCCCACCGTATCGAAAGGGTGGCCGGGCAAGAACAAAGCGGACGAGATTGCCGAACGCGTCGGTCAGCGCCAGAATTTTGGTCGTCATGCCGCCTTTGGAACGGCCGATGGCTTGGCTCTGAGCCCCCTTTTGCGCTCTGTCCGTGGCGGTGGACCTTGACGATGGTGGCATCGACCATGGCGTACTCCATGCTTGGCGTGTTGGAGCAGGCCTCGAGAAGCGTGCGAAAACGTCCGCTTTGACTCAGTCGCGGTAGCGCTTGAAAATCGTGTTCCGGTTGCCGAAGAACAGCGGAAGATCACGCCACGTGTCCGCACGATCCAAAGAACCGCTTCCACAAAGCGGCGGTCGGCTTACCCAGACACTGCGGCTCCATCTTCGCCCATTGGGCGTCTGTCAGCCAGAGCTTGAATCACAACCAAGCCACAGGTGGAATCTAACGAATCGTCCGTGAAGAATGCAGATCGGCCTGAGAGATAGGCAGAAGTTGTCTCGATAAAGTATTCGATTTTGCAGGAAAGCCGGGTGTTGGGCCGCGGTTTCTTGCGTTTTGGGATTTTGCTTTCGAGCGATTCGTGATTCCCTGACGGACGGGTCATCGGCATTGGGGACGGCGATGAGCAAACCGCGGGATGATCGCCAGAAAGACCTGTTGCTTCGTAAGCGCAGCTTTTCTCCCATTTGATTGACTGGTTTCGCTTCGGCTTTCGCTCTGCGATCCTTGGCTTGTCAGAGAGCCGAGAGGAGACTGAAGGCGATGGAACAATCGGGGGAGGAAGCCGAAGCTGATGGCTTTACTCTTGCGTGCCATCATCCGCGCCTTCGCCGAAACTGTCCCGGCTCAAAAGATCGCTTAAATCAGCGCTCGTCCGCGTTCTTCACGGAGGACTAACGAACAGAGTTGCGAGGCGCGACGCTGTCCTCTCCATTCTCATGGCACTGCTATCTTACGACCACAAGTTGACGTGAACCTTACAAGCGCATGGCTCCGAAACCGAGCCCATGGACTACTCACAATTGGGTAGCCACTCAGCCCCCGGTGAACTCAATCGAAGAGCTTCTATTCTCAATGCCTTTGCTTACACTTGCTCAAAGCGGCATCATGCGAAGTCTAGTGGACTTCCAACGCCGACGGTCTGCCGCTCAATCGACGTTTGTCAATCAACGGATTTTTTGTGATGCGCATACTAGTGGTAACCGATAAGCGGATTGCTAACCTAAGCGACGGCTATGACCTACGCGTGTGGCACTTGTGCCGTGAATTGGCGAAGCGGCATGAGATGCACCTTTTGACGATTCCTATCAGTTTACCTCGATTTGATGACGGTCCAATCGGGTTGAGCGATGTCTTCAAAAAGATAAGCGAGATGCCACGTGTTCCCGCGCACAGACCCTCGCTGAAAAGGCACTTCCGTCGAAATGACTCAAATTACTATTCGCTTTCCTACCCGCGCTACTTTCAAATGGTTACCAAAACGATAGCCGAAATCTGTGAACAGAACAATATTAGCCATATGCTGGTCTTTAACATTGATGTTGCGGGATTCGTAAAACCGTTTTCGGGCAGTAAAAAGATCCTTTTTGACCTCTGCGACAGTGAAGTCCTAACGCTGACTAGGCAAATACAGCATTTGCCACTTTGGCCCTTACAGAGATATCTAAAAGCGCATTTGATGCGCGCCCGTTTTGCCAAGGCTGAATCGTGTTTGCCTCGCTGGTTTAATCATGTAACGACAGTTAATGGCGCGGATACGGACACGGTCTGTAAGTTGTCCGCTAGAAGTACAAACATCAGCACTATACCGAACGGAGTTTCGCCTCGCCTTGCGGAGACATTTGACGCAAATGATCGTGTCGCCAAGCGCAGGGGGGTCGCTTTTTGGGGAAATCTTGCCTTCAAACCGAACAGCGATGCTGTTCGTTACTTCTACGAGAATGTCTATCGACCGCACTTAGCACCGGCCGGAATTGAGTGGTGCGTGGTGGGCAGGGATGCGGAACGCTGGCTACAGGAGGAGGCACAGCGAGACCATGGTATTCGTCTCACTGGCTTCGTTGACGATATTTACTCAGTACTGGCCGAGTATCCTATAATGGTGAACCCCATGCGGATCGGTAGTGGATTGAAGAACAAAGTGCTGGAGGCGTTTGCCATGGGGTTGGCCGTTGTTTCAACCGGCGTAGGCATTGAAGCAATTAGCGTGGCACGTGAAGGCATCGATTACATGCGAGCTGATGAACCTGAGAGAGCAGCGTTGGCGATCAAATTACTTATAGACAATGAACGCCTCCGGCTCTCTATGACTAAGGATGCCCGAAAAATGCTGCTGGAGAACTACACCTGGGACAAAGTTGCCGGCAATTTGGATGCGCTTCTGTGCTCATTGTGAAATACCACTCCCGATTCATTCAGATCACCTCGGTGTTTGAGGAGGCAGGCCACGTTTGTTTGCCATCGCGTCTTGGCGATTTCTCGCACTATTGACGCCTGCTAAGCCGTGAAAGCGGCGATGCGTCGGCGTGACTGCTGGCGACGGTGTTAGAATTGTAGTTGCAATCAAAGTCGTGATTGCTGGGCTAAGTCGGTCGAAATCAAGATCAAGGTCGCTGACGCATGGCGTCAATATTATATCAAGGCATCGAGCTCTCTGTTGCACGCTATGTCGAGCAGGTCATCACGCTGTTGACGCCGATCGTTCTAGTGCGAACCATCGGCGTCACGGCCTTCGGCGAATATCGACTGTTCTGGCTACTTGTAACTACAGCTGCCATGGTCTTCCCCTTGGGTTTGCCTCGCAGCTTGCTCTTCTTCTTTGTCCGCCTGGATTCAGAGGGACGCCGACTTTATGTTGGGCAGACAGTGCTGTTCTTGGTTGCCACAACGATGATTGCTGTGCTTCTGATCTTTGTCGCTGGTGATGCCCTCCCCGCGGGCATGAAAGAGCTACTGAGTGACCATGAGCTTTTGCTCGCGGTCTTCCTATTTGCCTGGAACTTGGGCTTATTACTCGACGTGCTGCCCAACGCAACAGGCCAGATCCGCTGGCAAGCACAAGCTATCCTGGCTACATCTATTGTAAGAGCCGCGCTCACAATTTCTGCAGCAGTTTTTTTTCAGCGGCTTGAAGACGTGCTTGTTGCAACGCTAATAGCTGCTTTCATGCGGCTTGGCCTTTTGGCCTATTTCATTGCACGCTATTGCGGCGCTCGATTATTACCTTTAGACAAGCAGCAATTTCGCGAACAGCTTCGGTACGGTATTCCATTTGGCGTGGCCACTTTGCTGTTCAACATGCGGAAACAGACCGAGCAATGGATTGTCGCGACGGTGTTTTCACCAGGGGTGTTCGGCATTTTTTCGATTGCAACTACGCTCCTCATGCCCTTTGAAGTCTTGAGAGGCGTACTGGGGAATTTGCTCTTGCCCAGAATGAGCCACCTCCATTCACTTGGTCGCCATGAAGAGCTGTTGCGCCTAAATAATCAGGGCAACCTAATCATCAGCGCGATCATGTTCCCCGCTATTGCGGCGTTGTTCGCCTTTTCCGATGAAATCATCCAATTCCTGTTTACGAAGGAGTACGTGAGTGGCTCGCCGGTGTTGCGTATTTATCTGGTTCAGACGTTGATTTCGACTGAAATTACCACCCTGCTGAATGTGTTCGGACAAGGTTCGTCTAATCTGCGTTATGAAGCCTCAATTTTCCCCTTTGCCGTAATTTCAAGTCTAATAGGCGTCTGGTATTATGGTTTGCCGGGTGCGGCTATAGGGTCGGTATTGGCTACTTTCGTGGTCTACGCGCTTTTTCTGACAAGACTTTCAAACGTAATGAGCGTTCCTATCGCAAGATTGCAGGATTGGACAAATCTTGGAAAACTCTTGAGCGTATCGGCAGCTTGCGCAGTCGCGGTACGCTTTTCGGTCGACCTGCTGAACCCATCGATTCCAGTTGCTGCGATAGGCGGGCCCGCCGCGGTCTTGGTGCTTTACGTTACTATTTCACTCGCGACGGGGTATCGTCGAACGTTTGCTGAGATACGAAGGGAATGGGGATCTATCCGCATTGGCTAATAAAGCATCGAACAAACGATCATGAGATCTGCAGCTGCTTTGATCCCAGGTGATTGCTTTCTGAGTGTTCGGACCACCGCTGCTGCATTGTTGCCATTGAACGCTTTGCGCTCCTGACCACCACCTCATCCGAAAGGCGACCGCGGCACACCGTTTACAGCGAATCGGTACAAAGCGGATTGAGCTGGGCCCGGTTGTCTGAACGGATTTTCCGCATCGATAGTCGTCCGTGAAGAATCAGATCGGCCTGACGGATAGGCAGAAGTTGTCTCGATAAAGTGTTCGATTTTGGCCGTGCTTTCCCTGTTGCTTCCGGCCCTTGAGAGCTGGCCCCGGTTGTTTGGACAGCGCCCCGCTGGATTTAAGTGGATTCCTGCCGGGTTATGCTGAACGCGGGGCTTTACGGTTTTGTCGTTGCGTCGGGAGGGCGTAGCCCGACCAGAGCGACGACAAAACCGTCGGCGACGGTCATGCGGCCATCACCATAGCTTGCGTGCCGAAGTAAGCCTCGTCGGGCGTGCGCCCGTCAAGGCTCGAGTGAGGGCGTCCCTGATTGTAGAAGGCCAGATACTTGGCAATTGACGCTCGCGCCTCGGACACGCTGTCGTAGGCGCGGAGATAAACTTCTTCGTATTTGACCGTGCGCCAGAGCCGCTCGACAAACACGTTGTCGCGCCAGGCGCCCTTGCCGTCCATGCTGATGGCGATCTTCGCGTCCAGCAGCACATCGGTGAACTCGAGGCTGGTGAACTGGCTGCCCTGATCCGTGTTGAAAATCTCGGGCCTGCCGTGCTTCGCCAACGCCTCCTGGACCGCTTCGACGCAGAAGGCCGCCTCCATTGTGGTCGAGACGCGATGGGCCAGGACCCGTCGGCTGAACACATCGACGACCGCCGCGAGATAGACGAAGCCACGCCGCATCGGAATGTAGGTGATGTCCATTGCCCACGCATGGTCGGGCCGCTCGATCTTCAATCCGCGCAACAGGTACGGGTAGATCTTGTGACCCGGAGCCGGCTTGCTCGTGTTCGGGCGACGATAGACCGCCTCGATCCGCATGCGCTTCATCAGCGTCGCGATGTGGCGGCGACCGGCGTATACGCCCTCCCGCCGCAGCAACGATCGCAGCATACGCGCTCCCGCGAAGGGATAATCGAGATGCAGCTCATCGAGCCGACGCATCAAGGCAAGGTCCTCGGCCGAAACTGGCCGAGGTTCATAGTAGACCGTGCTGCGAGCCAGCTTCAGGACCTTCGCCTGGCGCACGATAGAAAGATCATGATCGCGGTCGATCATCGCTTTGCGCTCAGCAGGCCCGCCTTGGTGAGCGCGCCGGACAAAAAATCGTTTTCCAACGCCAGCTCGCCGATCTTGGCATGTAACGCCTTCAAATCGACCGGCGTCTCGGCCGATGTCTTGTCATGCCCAAACACGCCGGCGGCGCCTTCCAGGAGCTGGTTTTTCCAGATCGTGATCTGGTTCGGATGAACATCAAACAGCTGCGCCAGCTCCGCCAGTGTCTTGTCGCCTTTGACCGCAGCCAAAGCAACCTTCGCCTTGAATGCCGGAGAATGCGTCCGGCGGCTCTTCTTCGTCATCTTCGCTCCTGATTCGCAGCAAGAATCCTCGCCGCTGTCAGGCAGAAAATCCACTCAAGCTACTGTCCGAATTTGCGGGGCCAGCTCTCTTGATCAAATCGTCGATATGGGCCACCCGCTAGTGCGGTTGGCGGCGCTGATCGACTGGCAGTTTCTGGGTGACCGCCTTGGTTCGGTGTGCCAAACCGGTCCGGGGCAGCCTGGCCCGCCGACGCGGCTTCTCGCCGGCCTGTTCATCCTGAAGCACATGCACAACAATCGTAAGCGTTGCGTTGAGGCCCTTGAGAATTTTCATACGCGATCGTGAGAGCACCGTTAGAAGAGTCATCTTCTGCAAGGGTGCTCACAATGGACGACCATTCGGACGACATAAGACGACCGTTGTCACCGCGTATCGAGGTGTATGCTGGCGCAGGTCGCAAGCGCTGGCCGGACGATTTGAAGGCGCAGATTGCTGCGGAAAGCCTCGAGCCGGACGCGGTTGTCACAGATGTCGCCCGTCGCCATGGCTGCCGGCCCCAGCAAGTGCATGACTGGCGGCGTCGGGCGCGGTTGGGCCAGTTGGTACTGCCGGCTTCGGCGGACACACTGTCATTCGTGCCGGTGGTGTCGGAATCAGCGTTACCGGCGGCCACGGAGCCCACCGGGTCGCCGGAAGCAGCCGTTGTGACGGTTGAGTTCCAGGGGGCACGCGTTGAGGTGCGGGGGGCGCCTGGCCTTGCTGTGTTGAGTGATGTGTTCATTGCGCTCCGACGGACACGTTCATGCTGACACTGCCCGCGAGCCTCACGGTCTACGTTGCGACCCAACCTGTTGACTTCAGGAAGGGTGCGGAGGGCTTGGCGCTCTTGGCGAAGGAGACGCTGGGCCACGACCCGATGAAGGGCGTGGCGGTGGTCTTCCGTGCGAAGCGCGCCGATCGGGTGAAGATTGTCGTCTGGGATGGCAGCGGCCTTGTGATGTATTGGAAGCGGCTCGATGGCAGCGGCTTCAAATGGCCTCCCATCGTGGCCGGCGTGATGCGGATGAATGCGGCCCAGCTGTCCGCGCTTCTGGCCGGCATGGATTGGACGCGCATGCACGCGCCTCGAATCCCGCAGCCGAAAGCACTTGCGTAAAGATACAAATCTTCGCTGCATCGGGGCGCGAAGCATGGCAGACTCGGGCCGATGAGTGATTTGCCTGATGAGCTGCCGAGCGATCCAGCCGAGTTGCGTGCCTTTGCCGCGGCTCTGCTGGATCGCTGCGCCAGACTCGAGCGGTTGCTCAAGCTTGCGAAAGATGCGCAGTTCGGTCCCCCGTGGGTCGGTCAAAATCCCCCGGGTATGGTCACTTGAAACTCCCCCACCTGATGATCACCGTCAGCGCCGCTGAACAGCAGTAGCCGGTCAGGCAGGACGTTTATGTTCGACCCCTTTAGCCAGCAAGGGGCCGGGGAGTTGAACGTCTTGAAGCGACATCTGCAAAGCACCGTACTTACATTACTTGATCGCAACACCAGCCAGCGCGAGATTCACCGGCTGACGGGTGTCGATCGCAAGACGATCCGGCGTTATCAGGCGCTGCGGGCCGGTGCGGAGGCAAATTCCCCCGGGGAAGTGACCACCGGCTCGGTGAGCGCGGACGGCCAAATTCCTCCACCCCGACCACCGGCTTTTGGGACATCGGAAGCGACGGTCACCAGCAGCCTGGCCCGTTCGGCTTGCGAAGCGCATCGGACGTGGATCGAAGAACAGGTCCGGCTGAAGCGGAACGCGCAGGCGATTTACCAGGACCTGGTTGATCAATTTAGCTTTCCGTCCAGCTACCAGAGTGTCAAGCGGTTTGTGCGCCGGTTGCGGCACGCTGATCCTGAGCAGTTTGATCGTCTTGAGTTCCTCCCCGGCGAGGAAGCTCAGGTCGACTATGGCGAGGGCGCGCCGACGGTTGATCCGAAGAGCGGGCGGTACCGTCGTCCCCGCCTGTTCGTGATGACGCTACGCTACTCGCGGCGCAGCTTCCGGCGGGTAGTCTGGAAGTCCAGCCAACAAGTCTGGGCGCAGCTCCACGAAGAGGCGTTCCGGTATTTTGGCGGGGTCCCCAGCTATGTCGTGCTCGACAACCTGAAGGAAGGCGTCCTCAAGCCGGATTTGTACGAGCCCCAGCTCAACCCGATTTACAGCGCGATGCTGGCTCATTACGCCGTGGTCGCCGATCCCGCGCGCGTGGCCGATCCAAATCGGAAAGGATGCGTCGAGAATGCGATTCAACATACCCAGGGCACTGCGCTGGCCGGACGGCGCTTCGAGACGCTGGAGGCGCAAAACGAGTTCTTGAGGCACTGGGAGGAGAACTGGGCTTCCAAACGCATCCACGGCAGCACGCGCCGTCAGGTCGAGGCGATGTTCCAGGAAGAGAAGCCGCACCTGCGGCCGCTGCCTGTCGCTCCCTTCCGCATCTTCACCGAAGTCGTCCGGACTGTCTGCGACGACACCACCGTACGCGTCGACAACAGCTATTACGCCGCGCGGCCCGCGCCGATCGGCAGCCAGGTCGTCGTGCGCATCTACACCACCACGATCGAGATCCGTGATCGCCACACCCGTGCGCTGCTGCGTGTTCATTCCCGGATGGCGCACCCCGGTTCTGTCGTCCTGCCGACCAGCGAACGGCCGTTCAACCCGTCGCGGCAAACCGCCGTGCTGCTGGCGAGCGCCGAGCGCATCGGACCGCAGACCAGGGCCTTGTGCCAGCAGGTGTTCGACACCGAAGGGCGCCCCGGACAGCGCGCGATGTGGGGCATTGTCGGGCTGGGCCGGAAGTATCCGGCGCGGCTGGTCGAGCAGGCCTGCGCGCACGCCATCGACAACCGCATCTACCGCTACAAGCACGTGCGTGCGACCGTCGAGCGGTTGTTCGAACAGGCGATCGAGCAGGTTGGAGTGACGCCACAGCCGGCATCGCCGCTCACCCAGGATCATCCGCTGATCCGTACCCCCGCGGAATACGGCGACCTCTTCAGCCGCGCTGTGCGGCGCGACGCCGACGACAATGGTCGGCAGGCCGAGGCTCACGACGATCACGCCACGGCAATCCGCGCTCGTGTCGCCTGCGCAACCCCGGCCAACTCCGGCGCCACGAGCGCTCCCGCTGCACCTTCTCACCTTAAACTGGAGACCTAGCCACATGATGACCATGCCGGAAATTGAGCGTTGCCTACGACAGCTGCGCCTGTCGGGTGTCCGCGACACGCTGCAGACGCGCGTGCTCCAGGCGCAGGGCGCCAACCAGCCCTTCCTCGAGACCTTCTCCCTTATCCTGCAGGATGAACTGGACCGTCGTCAGTCCCGTCTTATCGAGCGGCGATACCAGCAATCCGGGCTCGACGAAAAGCTGACGCTCGCCGAGTTCGACTGGTCCTTCAATCCCAAACTGCCACGTCAGACCTGCTTCCAGCTCCACACCCTGGCGTTCATTGCCGCTGGCGAGAACGCTCTGCTTGTTGGCAAACCTGGCACCGGGAAGTCGCACATCGCCAAGGCGATTGCCTATCAGGCGATCCTGCAAAGCCACAAGGTCCAGTATCTTGAGACCGACGACTTCTTTCACCGCTACGCCCTGAACTCTCCGGCACAACGCGAGGTCCGGCTGCGAACCATCATCGACTGCGATCTCCTCGTGCTGGACGATCTATTCCTCGCACGCGCCATCCCCGACGACGCCGGCACTTTGCTGCAGACCCTGATCCATCAGCGTTACAAACTGCGCCGCAGCGTCATCGTCACCTCCAATCGCGTCGTGCAGGATTGGGGGGCATACCTTGGGGACAACACTATGAGCACGACGATCCTCGATCGCCTTATGCATCATTGCCATCTGCTTGAGTTCGACGGACGCAGCTATCGGCTCAAAGAAGCCGCTGAAGCTCTTGCCCGGGAAACAAACTCAAACTAACAGTCCCTTGTCCTGCCTCGCGGGTGGAGGAATTTGACTGACCACACCCGGAGGAATTTGAAGTGACCCGCGGGGGGTCGATCCTCGGAAAAGCTGGACGCTGATCAGCTACAGCTTGTTCTGGAGGACATCGAAGAGGCTGTCGCGGCTCTCGAAGCCGCCGAAGATCGCGCCAATCCCAGAGTTTACGAGAAGAGAACTGTCGCGCGCAGGACCAATCGTGGTCAGCTGCCGGAGCATTTGCCGCGCATCGTCGAAACCCTGATGCCGGCGGAGACTTGTTGCCCGTCTTGTAAGGGCGACCTCTTCGAGATTGGTCGGAATGAGAGTCAGAGGCTCGACGTCGTTCCGGCGCAATATCGCGTCATCGTCACCCGCCGTCCCAAGCTGGCCTGCCGCGCCTGTCATGGCGTCGTCCTGCAGCACGCGGCTCCCGAGCGATTGATCAGGGGAGGATTGCCCACCGAGCGGCTGGTCGCGCATGTGATCGATGCCAAGTATCATTGGCATTTGCCGCTTTACCGCCAGGCGCAGATGCTGGCGACGCATGGAATAGCGCTCGACCGTTCCACGCTCGCCTTCTGGGTCGGGTATGCCGCCCAGGAATTGAAGCCCTTGTGGCATCGGCTGCGCCAGCTTCTGCTCGCCTCCTCGAAGCTCTGTGTCGATGAGACGCCGGCGCCTGTGTTGGATCCGGGTCGCGGCAGGACGAAAACCGGCTACTTCTGGGCGCTGTCGCGGGATGACCGGCCCTGGGCCGGGCCTGATCCGCCTGGAGTGGTCTATGCCTATGCACCGGGCCGTGGGGCCGTCCATGGCTTGCGGTTGCTTGAGGGCTATCGCGGCATCATCCACTGCGACGGCTATCAGGCTTACAAGACCATGACCCGAGAGACGCGTGCGGACGCCCTGTCCGGGACGCTCGCCTTCTGCTGGTCGCATCTGCGGCGCCAGTTTGTGAAGATCGAGCGCGAGGCGGCGCCTGCGTCAGCTCCGGTTGCCCGCGAGGCCCTTGAGCGCATCGCCCAGCTCTACGCGGTCGAGAAAGCCCTCCGAGGCCGATCGGATGCCGAGCGCCGCGCGGGTCGACAAGCGCATGCCCAGCCTCTGGCTGCAGCCTTGAAGCAGTGGTTTGAGGCAACGCTTGATCACCTTGCACAGAAGAGCGACACGGCGAAGACTTTGCGTTATGCGCTGCGTCACTGGGACGGTCTGACGCTCTACCTTGACGACGGACGCATCGAGATGGACACGAATGCTGTTGAGCGTGCGATGCGGCCGATCAAGCTCAACGCCAAGAACTCCTTTTTTGCCGGTTGCGACGAGGGGGCCGAGAGTTGGGCAGTACTAGCTTCGTTAATCGAGACCTGTAAGCTCAATAGCGTCAGCGCCGAGCACTGGCTCTCCGACGTTCTCGCCAAGCTCGTCAATGGCTGGCCTGCGGCGCGACTGGACGAACTGCTTCCATGGGCATCGACTTACGCGATGCATGCGTACGATCCGAGGCTGGCAGCATGAGCCTCAAGACGACCGCGGTCCGGATCAAGGTGACCCTCAAGGACCTGAAGCCGGAGGTGATGCGTCGCCTTGTCGTACCCGTCACCCTGCGTCTTGATCGGCTGCATCTGACGCTTCAGGCGGCATTTGGCTGGACAAGCAGCCACCTCTTCGAGTTCTTCGCTGGTGAGGTCCATTGGGGGATTCCCGACCCCGACAATGATTACGGCCACCAGCCCATGGATGCTAGCAAAGCGCGGCTTTGCGATATCGTTCGCGAGACCGGTGCGAAGACGATCCATTATCTCTATGACTTCGGCGACAGCTGGGACCATGTGATCAAGCTCGAAAAATGGTTCGAGAACACCACGACGGAGGGACTTCCCTTCTTGCTCGAGGCCGCCGGTCGCTGTCCTCCGGAAGATGTCGGCGGTGCGCCAGGCTATGCCGAATACCTCGATGCCATCAGCGACCCCGCCCATCCGGCGCACGAACACATGCGCCTCTGGGGCCCGGAGCGATTCGATCCCAACGTCGTCGACCGGAAGGCACTTGAGGCCGCCGTCAACGCATTGTCCGACACATGGAAGCCGCGACGTCGTGCGGCTGTCGAGCCCGTCATCGGCCACGTCAAGGCCGAGCACCGCATGGACCGAAACTATCTCAAAGGCCGCGATGGCGGCCGCATCAACGCGTCCTCGCCGCAGCCGGCTACAACTTCGGCCTGCTCCTGCGGTGGCTCGCAGAAATCTTGCGTGCCATCATCCGGAACTTCGCAGAAACTGTCCGGCTCAAAAGATCGCTTAAATCAGCGGTCGCCCGCGTTCTTCACGGAGACTCGAAAAGTCGAGCCTCTGCCGAGATTAGGCTGCCAAGCGGAGAGGCAGCGTGGTGAAGTAAGCTTGATCGGGCGTCGCGCCGTCAAGGCTCGAATTCGGACGGCGGCCAGTTCGCCTTGAAAGCCGGTGTGTGGTTCCGGCGTGCTCGTCTGCTCATCGTCTCTCCTGATTCGCGGGCCAATTTAGCCCGCCGTCAGGCAGAAATTCCACTTATCGCACCGTTCAGTTTGGTGGGGCCGGCTCTAATCTCAAAAGGCGCCTCGCATGATTAATAGAACTACTTTTCGAGCATCGCGATAAACGCCAGTCTTGCTGGGCTGAAATCATCAAAAAGGGTACCTAAAGTGCGGTGCTTTTCTGATGGTGCTTGCCGCTATCACTTCGTATTTCGATCCGCCCCCCTCATCCGATCCTGACCATAGCAGACCTCCACGCCAGCATTTGTAGCTCTACCGATAATCCTCACTCAAAGTCGCGCGTCCCCTCCTATCCGCAACTTTCCGATAGAGGCAGAGATACGCGTTAGTCATCGCATCGAGCGAAAATACTGTTTCAATACGTCGACGCCCTTCCCTGCCGAATTCGTGCGCAAGCTTACGATCATCGAGGAGTCTGAGCACACGATCGGACAACATTCCAGCGTCATGGCTCGGCACAAGGAATCCTGTCTGTCCTTCCAAGACCAATTCAGGAGTGCCCCCATCGTTTGTTGCTACAACCGGCTTACCCAGTGCCATGCATTCCGTTATTGCGTTGGAAATACCCTCCCCGTGTAGACGGCTGTTGGTAGCGAGAACTCCCACAGTGAAGAGATTAGCAATGCTTTCTACATCGTTCCGGCGCCCCAGAAACTTTATGCGCGGCGAATGTTCTGGTGGGATACTATCGCGCACCTGCGACAACATTTCACCCGTACCGACAGTCAGAAAAGTCACATCGTCCCTAAGATGGCAAATGCGGCATACCATTTCGACAAAGGTTGCGTAGTCCTTTCTGGGCGCGAAGTTAGCAACCATCCCGACAATGTGGGGGGTCGTGATTCCCAACATGCTGCGAAGCTCTGCCTCGTCCGTTAAGTTAAGAACTCTTGCAGGATTGAACCCATTGTGGATCCACAGGCCTTTGCGCTCGGGAATACGGTAGGCAGCCAGTCCCGCGCGCGAATTGGCGACGACAATGTCTGAAAATGGGATGGTCAACTTGCCTCTTAAGTAGATCTTGTTCCACCGAGTCATATGTGGCGGCGCGTCTCGCACGAAGCCATTGATGAAGGGCGTGCCGCATAGCTTCGCAACCGGCGCTGCATAGATGGAACACATCGAGCTCCAAGAGTGGATAATATCTATTTTCGAATTGGACACCAGCTCGTACAAACTCTTGAAAAGGCGAAAATCTATCTTGCCTCTCCGATTGAGCGGAATAACTCGTGCGTGTTCGCGGTCAACATCGTAGCGCTCACCATACGCCTTGACAGATAACTCCTCGTCCGTAACCGCGACGAATGACTCTATGTCAGGGTTAGGGGAAAGTCCCCTCAACAGTTCGACTATTTGTCGTTCTTTCCCTCCCGGGCCTAAGGATTCGGTGAGGTGCAATATTCGCATGTCAGCGCTCTCCCGGTTGGACTGATTCAATACTCGTCGAAACGAGGAATTCAACGCCAACTTCGATGTCTAACCGCGTTCGATGTAAAAGCCTTCCCATTTTATCCCGCACGGCGTCTCAAATCTGGATCTCGCGTCCCTCGATATCACCGGGTTCGACGATTAATCGAAGCGCCCCGGGGTGCAAATGACGTTAGCGAAGCCATTATTTGAATGGCGCCGCGCGACTCGTTCGTCATATGATCGACCCTTTTAGCCCCGTGCCTGCCCAGGAGAGCAAAAACTGACAACTTAAGGCAGACGAGCCGGTTCTTCATTGAATTTCGTTTCGCTTCACTAGCCCTGGCGGTTTGTTTGTAACCCAATGTGGCTTACGTCCTGTACGAAATCACGGTAAGGGCGTCTATACCATTCCCCTACCGGCCGGCCTCGTTTTCCCCTGTGATCGAGAATGGGTAATCCGAAAGGGTCGAGCCGCGGACCGGTTCAAAAGAATATGCTCGGGGTGTGAAGCTTCTCTCGAAAAAATACGAAATCCGCTGCCATGATCCCGTCGTGAAGGATTGGAATCCCGAGGTATTCCCCATCGAACAGGTCGACGGTTGGGCGGACGTATCGGCTATTCCTTCGAATCATACGCATCCAAGAAGTTCGAATCTCCGCTGCTTTCATTTTGAGAAGTTGAGCTACCGCAGACTGATGCGATTTTAAACTGATGGACGTTTGACAGGCCGACGGAGGTTGTTCAGCGACAGATGTTCAATAGACTTCACAGGCAATCTGCGGCGCGGCTCAACGTTGTGGTGGTCACGCCCCTCGGCGAAGATGGGCAAGGTGGAATCGATCGCATGATGGATGCCATTAGACGCGATCTTCGCGAGCATCCGCGTGACGATGTTGATCTACAGTTCGTGATGAGTCGCGGAGCGAACATATATTTGTCGCCGGTCGTGCTGGTTTGGGCTCTTCTTAGAATCATTTGGATGCAAGCGTGGCGGGGGATCGATGTCATTCATATAAACGTCGCCGCAAATGCAAGCGCATACAGGAAGTTTGCCGTAGCTTCCGTCGCGTCCGCGTTGCGCATTCCATACATCATCCATCTACATTCAGGTGAATTCGGCACCTTCTGGGACTCGTGCAATGGACTTACGCGCCGTCGGATAGAAACCCTCTTTGCTAGAGCCAGCTTCGTGGTCGTTCTTGGTCGGGTATGGTCGGAGCTCGTCGTTTCGAAATTGCCTGACTTGGCAGACCGCATCGTCGTTATGCCCAATGCGACCAGAACGCAGCGACAGCATCGTCACGCCGATGGTCCGGTCACGATCTTGTTTCTTGGCCGTCTTAGTCCGGCCAAAGGAATTGGAGATCTCCTCGATTCGTTCGAGATGATTCGGCATCGCAATGACTGGCGCGCGACGCTTGCGGGTGACGGAGCAATAGCGGAGACACATATCTTGGTCGAACGACTTGGGCTCGCCGAACGCGTGAAGGTACCCGGATGGCTCGACGACGACGGTGTAACGGCTGAACTGCAGGCGGCTGATATTCTTGTCTTGCCCTCTTTGGTCGAGAACCTACCGATGTGCGTGGTAGAAGCTTTCGCTCATGGATTGGCGGTCGTTTGCACCCCAGTCGGAGCCGTGCCAGAGATTGTGGAGCACGAAAGGACGGGTCTTTTGGTACCCGTGAAGAATGCTCCGGCTCTGGCCTTGGCGTTGGAGCGGCTTCTAATGGATCCCGCTCTTCGTGCCCGCCTTGGGGAGCAAGCACGGGCCCAGCATGCTGTCCGATTTGAGATCAGTGCTTACGTCGATAAGCTTGTAGACGTGTGGCGCGGAGCGTCGGACAGAACAGCGAATTCTTCCGACCGCACTTCTCTTTCCGAACGGACCAAGACGTTCGCCACGCCTGGCAGGTGACGCCTACCGGATCGGTGGTCTCATAGCATTGATCGGCGGGCCTAGGCGAGCGGGCGTGCCGCGGTCATCTTCCGGAGTACTCACAATGGGCAACCACTCAGCCCTCGATGAACTCGCTCGACGTGTCTTATTCTCAAACTCATAGCCTACACTTGCTTAGGGTGACGGAGCACACTCCATTATGGCTCACTGGCGAACCTCAAGGGAAGTCGCCTTGCGCCCAGAGGATCCGACCGGGCCCGGCACGCGACAGCAGTCCCGCGATAAGGCAGCGCTGCCCCTGCGGATGTGGAGAGCCGACATGAACCACATTCTGAAAAACTGCCTGTACTACGGCGCGAGTCAGGTTGGAGAACTGCCTTTCCTTCGCGCACGCTTCGCTGCTAGAGCGGTCATCATATTGTTTCATGAGATACAGCGGGATTGTCAGTCGGAGTTGATGACCGGAACATCAGTCTCCCTTTTTGAGTATTCGCTCGAATGGCTGCAACGAGAAGGATGGTCAATCGTCAGCCTCGATGAATGTCTCGAGAAACTGGCAACGAATGATCAATCGCGCCGTTATGCGGTTCTGACTTTCGACGACGGCTACCGGGATAATGTCTCGGTAGCGCTTCCAATCCTGGAGCGGCATAATGCGCCATTCACGGTGTACGTGCCCACTGGCGCCCCTACGCGATCCATGCAGACGTGGTGGTTGGGTTTGCGCAAGTTGTTTCTCTCGAGAGACGAGGTGACAATCGACACGTTAGGCCGCCGGTTCCAATGTTTCGACATGCGAAGCAAGCGATCGGCATTGACCGACGTGACTGAGTGGGTTCACCAGGACTACCGGCGTAGTGCAATGCTCGCGCCGACGTTCAAGCAGAATGGGATTTCGCTGGCGGCATTGAATGACGCATATTTCCTGGACGAACGCGAGCTCCGCATTCTTGCGCGTCATCCGCTTGCGTCAATCGGCGGACATACGACATCACACGTCGCGCTTGCGACCCTTGACGAGTCGTCGGCACAATCCGAATTGGCCGATAACCGCGGTTATCTTGAAAATCTACTTCAATTGCCCGTTCGGCACGTTGCATATCCGTATGGCTCGTGCGGCCCCCGTGAAGAGCGCTTGGCGAGCGAAGTGGGTTTTAAGACTGCCGTAACGACACGACAGTGGCGATTGCACGATCACGAGGTAAACCACTTTGCACTCCCCAGGATCGGCGTTTACAGTCCTTCAGGCTTTAGGGCTCGAATGAGCGGCATCATCGAGGCGGTTCAGGCGCGCTACGTGACCGCGGAGCAGCGTGGGGCCGCCCCGACGGAAGCGCCTCGCGAGCGGATTGGTTAGGCCAAGCAGATTTCCGCATCTCAATCGAGGTCCATACGCCCCACGATTTATGACGCAGTCAGATCAGGCCAAGCATAAGAAGTTCCAACCTTAGCGATCGTCGACCACGCCCCCTCCGTCGCCGATAGCCGACAATCCAAATCTTACTGTGGTTCGAAGCTTGCAAGCCTCGCCAACTCTGGCATTCCCGACAAGGGTGATCGCTGGTACCACGACATCGTAGGAAGGGGAGTACCAGCCGAGCAAGGGATCCTTCATCCCGGAAACTGCCTGCCAGTTCATCAGCTCGGGCAAGAGAATCTCGGCCTGTTCTCGTCCATTCTCGCCAGACCAGGAAAGCTGAGCCGTATTGCCGGTGAGAGCGCACCCGATGGCCGGATGCAGGTGAAACATCAGTCGAACCGGCACACCACCAGCACCGGAGATCTGATCATCGATACTCAACTCGCGGCATCCACGGTTGAGCTCAACACGCCGGCTGTGAGTGATTCCGAAACGTCGCTGGTAGCCATCATGTTTTCCTTCAGCAGCAGCGACGGGCAGCATCTCCTCCAGACCACTCGCTTCAAGTAGGAGCGCCTGGGCCGCCTTCGTCCATAGGAACGGTCCACCGCTTTCCGATTGATCGGCGCCGCACACCTCGAGCGTGTTGTGCGCTGCAGTCGACCGGAAATACTTTCTCCAGGCCTTGGAGGCATTGTAACTAAATGTACCAGGATCAACCAAGATAGGCTGGCCACCGCGGCGCAGCTCGATCGCCAGGGCATCTGCGTGACCGTGGGCAGCAATCGAGAGGTAGCCAAGCGGCCCGGTGTCAAAGACACAGTAAATCTCATTCGAAGTGTTGCTCTCAGAGCGCAAGATCACGAGCCCCGCATCGGGGGCGAGCGAATCTCTGCTCTGGTGAAGTTTGCCCGTGAGCCCTCCCGGTGGCTTCACAATGCGATCCCATAACCACGACCGTAGCGGCCGCTCGTTCAGACACGGCCACCAGGCAGCGCGCCCGAACCACGCCGCACCGAGTTGCAGAAGGTCGATCCATTGGCTGAAACCTGGAGCGTCCAACAAAAGACCTTGCGCGTCGTCGCTGTCGCCCTGTCGGGGAGGACGACCTCTATGATCCGTAAAATCGGCCAGTCGAAAAAGGATATCCGCAGCTAAATTCCAGGCGGCAGGCGGCCAAGGATCGTCGCTCAACTGCCCTTCGATCAAGCAAAGCACGAGCGCTTCCAGGACATAAGCGTTGTAGCCGCTGCCCAGTTCACGATTGATGCCGCTCTCGAAGGTCTGACTGCGGAACTCCCTCAGCAGGATAGCCCGGGCCTTCGCGCGCCAAGCCGCGCTTTCCGAAAACCAGGGCATACTGCACGTCGCCAGATAAAGCCCGGTAGCCTCGTAGATCAAATGGTTGTTGGCTGACGACCCCGAGCTCATTCGCCGGACCAGCAACCATTGATGCTGGTAGACGCATTCGACGAAGGCTTTGTCATTCTCGAAATTGGACTTCGCGTATTCCCAATCCGCAAGCAGTCTGCGTGTCCAGACGAATGCGATCAGCCTCATCCCAAGCTCGATCCCGCTGGACCAGTGCACGCCGTTGAGAAACAGGTTGGCCGCCCGCCACGACTCAATCTGACCAGCAGCGGCCTCGGCGTAAGGAACGCTACCCGTCAACCAATAGGCCGTCGCGAGCATGGTCGTGTGGTGATGCCGAGACAGCTCCCACACATACTTCGTTTCGAAGCCAATTCCGTCCCCATGTATCCGAATGTCGAATGCATATGCGTTCCGGGGAGGAGGTGTCACTTGGCTTTTCGGGTCGAGATGCCAATCGACGTTTGGTGTCACGTCCTTCCGCTCGACGGAAAACGTCGGCCAGCGTCCTTCGAGAAGTGCATCTGAGGCCATTATCAAGGCGTCGCGCGGCGCCTCCGGCGCCTCCGCTGCTATCGAGCGATCGAGCCCTCCTCGGAACTGCAGCTCGTCAGCTACTGTGTTTGGCCGCGGCACGGCACCGCGTGCATAGAAACGACGTCGCCAGTACTCCTGCGCGACCCGATCTCTAACCCGGGCGCAAATCTCATTCCGATCCATTGCACGCAGACGTCGAAAGTACCAGGTAGCGTTCATTTGAGCGCGCCAATCAGCCGATGCCTCAAGATTGTCGGAGGCGCCGAGCATATCTGTCAATCAGCAACCATCATGTTCGTTCAATCAGCATGACGACTTACCCGGCATGGCCGGATCAATTCCGATTGCCCCCGCGAGGCCCTCCACGCAAAGGCATTCTGAATTGCGGCGCGAGATCGTGAAATAGCTGCCCCAGATGCCGACTTATCTATAGCAGTTTCTTGCGGTACTTCGGCTTAGATACGAGGTGGTACCTCGCTCTCCCTACGACCGAGTCTTGCCCCTCCCACCCTTGTCACTTAGACTGGTCGAGCCGCGATGCAATTTCAGCCCTGCTTTGGCGTGTCCGAATGGATGCATCTAGAGAGAGAAGCATGAAACAGAGACCGGTTGACGCCCTCGATTTTCACACCAGCATCGCAACCAAGTTCGATCAAAGTTATTCCTATGACTCCAACCGGCTGGAGCGTCTGACGATCTGGAAAGCGCATCTGGCAAAATACGCTTCCGGAGCCGACTTGGCCTACGATCTTGGCTGCGGCAGTGGCGCTATCACTTCCCTGCTCGCCCAATATGCTAAGCGTGTTATTGCGATCGACGGAGCAGAGGGGATGCTCGCTGTTGCGCGCAAGAATGCCGCTGCGTGTGGACTTTCTGACCGGATCGAATTCCGGCAGAGCAGGTTGCCCATACCGGGCCAGGTAACATTGCCCCAAGCCGATATTGTGATTTCATCAAGCGCCATCGAGTATATGGACTCAGTGCCAGATGCGCTGGTGTTTGCGCGCAGTCTGCTCAAGAAACAGGGCACGCTGATTTTTTCCATGTCCAATCGAGCTTCGATTTCACGCAAACTCGTTCGTGCCGTGCATGGCGTTACTGGCCGGCCGGAGTACATCAAGTATCTCCAGCATTTCGTGACCCTCGCTGATTTGGAACAATATCTGGAAGTTGGTGGCTTTACGCCGGTTGAATTTTCTTATTTTGGTGGCGCCGATCGATTCAATCGCTTCTTGGCGCCTCTTCTTTCGCCGAGCCGTGCAAACAACATGATTCTTATCGCGGCACGCCCCCGGGAATAGCGGCAGTTCGCATCATTCGAACCGGTCTCCCCTGGCCTCTCGCCCCCCAATAGAAGCGGATCCTGAAGCTGCTTCTTCCACGCTTTAATCCGGTTCACATGAACCTGTAGCGCCGCAGGCGGCCAGATGAATATCTCATGCTGAAGGCTTTATCATAAGCACCTAGCAGTTTGGCCATCTCGTAGTCCCAAGCGAGCTCGCCGTAGATCCGGTTCCGGCCGAACGCGCCCATACGGTCACGTCGCACCGGATCATCCATGAGCTCCAGTATCTTGTCACCGAACTCCGCAGTGTTCGTATTTTTTGCATACAAGGATGCCTCTCCAGCGGAAACGCGCCCCTCGGTGAGATCGAATTGCACGATTGGCTTCCCCAAGGCCATGTACTCCATGACCTTGTTCATCGTCGATTTGTCGTTCATCGCATTCGGCCGGTCCGGATTGACGCAGACGTCCGCGGTCGAGAGTATTGTGAACAGTGTCGTATCATCAACGCGACCGGCGAACGTCACCAGGTCATCCAGATCAAGGGCAGTTGCAAGTTTCTGGACTGCCTCCAGCTCCGGCCCACTTCCGACAATGACGAACTGGACATCATCGCGGTTTCGCGTCTCGCGGATGTGCTTGATCGATTCCAGCAACAGATCGATCCCTTCCTGCTTTCCAATGACCCCTAGATAAGCGACCAGAAATTCCCGCCCCTTCTTCCAGGACGGGTCCGGTGGAAGCGACCGCACGCGAGAAAGGTTCGGGCCGGAGCGCACAACGAACACACGCTCCGGACTCATTTTCCCTCGTTCAAGAGCAATGGTCCGATATGATTGGTTTGTCGCTATTGATACGTCGGCCAGTGCGAACGTAAGGCGTTCAAACAGAACCATGACGCGCCAGAGAAGACCACGCCGTCCGAATTTTGCCTCGTAAAGTTCCGGATTGATGTCGTGGTGATCGAAAATGAACGACTTCCCAAACAGAAACTTGTGAAATGCACCAATCAAGAAAACGAGGTCCGGCGGATTGCACGCATGGACCACGTCAAAGCCGTGCTTTGCGAGAACTTTCACACTCAGCACGAACTCCCAAAATAGTGCCGCGCTGTACTCGGCCAGGTAGCCTGGCAGCCCCCGTCCTTCTGACGGCAGCCAGTGGCGATAGACGTTGACCCCGTCGATGACCTCGAATGATGCCGTTGCTTGCGGTCCCTTGGGACAAATGACAGTCACTTCATACCCGTACCGCGACAACGTACTCGCTTCCGCCCACACTCGGCGATCGAACGGCACTGGAAGATTTTCGACGATAATGAGCACCCGCCGACGAGCCGAACCGTTGAGCGTCGCTTGTTCAGCCGGTGCGTCGCGGGCCGGGCCCGCAAGATTTGCGTCCAAGCCGACCAATTCGCAAAGCTCGCCGTTACGGGCAACCGACTTGGCTGATTGTGCTGCAGCCGCTTGACCGGAGCGGCCGGCACCATGATCGTCACGAAAGCGTGTTAACATCGATGACCCACTTCGTGCGTAACGCCATGCTCTTGGCCCATCCCCTGGTGTCGATGACAAGGTCGAACAGCTCCGACTCGGCGGTCGATTTTGCGACTAGTAACTTACGGAGCGCGGGCAAGCTCGAGAAAGCATAACCAAGATTCTGGCCCAGCAGCTTGGACGGATCGACGTGAGGATCGTAGATCGACAGGTGAATGTTCGCCTGCAGAAACTTGCGGGCCAGATCGATGTTGGGACTCTCGCGAAGGTCGTCGCTGTTCTCTTTGAAAGCGAGACCGAGCATCAGCGCCCGTCCGCCCGCCGGAACTGCTTTCACGCAATTCTCGAACAGGAAGTTCTTATGCGCGTCATTCGATCGGAGAAGCGAATCTACGAGATGGGTATAGGCCCCGACATCGCTTGCGATATATTGGAGTGCGCGAACGTCTTTCGGCAGGCATGAGCCGCCGAACGCGCCACCCGGCTTCAAATAGCGGGCTGAGATATTGAGCTTCGTGTCAGATGTGAAGATCTTATGGACAGTCGCCGCGCTGATACCGAGCTTATCGCAAACGCGACCGACTTCGTTGGCAAAGGCAACCTTCAACGCGTGGAACGTGTTGTCGACGAACTTCGTCATCTCCGCTGCACGGTAGGTCGTATAGAAGACCGGCGCATCGACCCGCGCGTTCAGCTCGTCAAGAGCCGCGCACCGTTCACCATCCTTCGTCCCGATCACGATCTTCGGCGGATTGAAGAAGTCCTGGATCGCAACGGATTCGCGCAGGAATTCGGGATTGTAGACGAGCTCGACGAGATTGATCCTGTCTCTCAATTCGTTTTCGAAAATCGGAAAGATCAAGTCCTCGATCGTGCCGGGCCGCATCGTGGAGCGAAATATGACGGTCAACGGCTTCGCTCGTCCGCGACCGATCAACTCCGCGATTTGATGGGAGACCTCCACGACGTAGCTCATGTTATGAGATCCGTCGGCCGCGCTGGGCGTTCCCACACAGACGATCGCTATGTCGCAACTGTCGAGATGCTGGCTCGCATCCTTGGTGGCGGTCAGCAACCCCTTCCTGACAGCGCGTGCTACAAACTCATCGAGGCCGGGTTCCGTGATTGGCGACTTGCCGGCATTGACGATCGCGATCTTTTCATCGCTGACGTCGATTCCGACAACCTCGCGACCTTGCTTGGAGAGGCAAGCGGCCTGCGTCATGCCGACGTAACCAAGTCCGAACACTGCAATTTTCATTGTGATTCTTCATCATCGCATTTCCTCCCGCCACCATAGCCTCGAGGCGTTCCGGGCAAGTGCAAGCAAAAGGGTGTCCGCCGGGGCTGAGTGGCTACCTAGTCGGGGGTACTCCGGTGATGAACTTCATCGCCGCCGCCATATAAACGAGGGCCGAAGGCCACTTTAACATGCCGATAATAACTATATGCTGCGGAAGTTGTGCTGTCCGCGTCGCTTATTTGGTCAGGCATGACTGCAGCCCTTGACGATGACTTCACCGCGAACCGAGGCTCATGGGCCGCCGCCACGGCGCTTACGTCGGCACTCAAGTGCTTCGCGACTGTGCCACGAGAGGACGGGATGAAGCGCGACGCGGCGCCCCGACTGGGAATACCAACGACTTTTGCCGACGTCGCGGGGCGCTGCTTGGAGCCAGAACCCAAGATCATGACGGCAAGTACATGTCCCGGCGCTCGCGCGTTTTGTTGCGTAATCGCAGCCCCAATTCGCGATAGACGCGGCGCGTTTTGTTCTGAGGATGGAGGTCGGCAAGACGACCGGCGACCGCGATGGCAGTCAGCTGGGGTTCGGCCGCGAACCAGCCCTCGATCAGCGCCACGTGCGGGTCGAGCTTAGAGCTGGCCCCGCAAATTCGGACAGTAGCTTGAGTGGATTTTCTGCCTGACAGCGGCGAGGATTCTTGCTGCGAATCAGGAGCGAAGATGACGAAGAAGAGCCGCCGGACGCATTCTCCGGCATTCAAGGCGAAGGTTGCTTTGGCTGCGGTCAAAGGCGACAAGACACTGGCGGAGCTGGCGCAGCTGTTTGATGTTCATCCGAACCAGATCACGATCTGGAAAAACCAGCTCCTGGAAGGCGCCGCCGGCGTGTTTGGGCATGACAAGACATCGGCCGAGACGCCGGTCGATTTGAAGGCGTTACATGCCAAGATCGGCGAGCTGGCGTTGGAAAACGATTTTTTGTCCGGCGCGCTCACCAAGGCGGGCCTGCTGAGCGCAAAGCGATGATCGACCGCGATCATGATCTTTCTATCGTGCGCCAGGCGAAGGTCCTGAAGCTGGCTCGCAGCACGGTCTACTATGAACCTCGGCCAGTTTCGGCCGAGGACCTTGCCTTGATGCGTCGGCTCGATGAGCTGCATCTCGATTATCCCTTCGCGGGAGCGCGTATGCTGCGATCGTTGCTGCGGCGGGAGGGCGTATACGCCGGTCGCCGCCACATCGCGACGCTGATGAAGCGCATGCGGATCGAGGCGGTCTATCGTCGCCCGAACACGAGCAAGCCGGCTCCGGGTCACAAGATCTACCCGTACCTGTTGCGCGGATTGAAGATCGAGCGGCCCGACCATGCGTGGGCAATGGACATCACCTACATTCCGATGCGGCGTGGCTTCGTCTATCTCGCGGCGGTCGTCGATGTGTTCAGCCGACGGGTCCTGGCCCATCGCGTCTCGATCACAATGGAGGCGGCCTTCTGCGTCGAAGCGGTCCAGGAGGCGTTGGCGAAGCACGGCAGGCCCGAGATTTTCAACACGGATCAGGGCAGCCAGTTCACCAGCCTCGAGTTCACCGATGTGCTGCTGGACGCGAAGATCGCCATCAGCATGGACGGCAAGGGCGCCTGGCGCGACAACGTGTTTGTCGAGCGGCTCTGGCGCACGGTCAAATACGAAGAAGTTTATCTCCGCGCCTACGACAGCGTGTCCGAGGCGCGAGCGTCAATTGCCAAGTATCTGGCCTTCTACAATCAGGGACGCCCTCACTCGAGCCTTGACGGGCGCACGCCCGACGAGGCTTACTTCGGCACGCAAGCTATGGTGATGGCCGCATGACCGTCGCCGACGGTTTTGTCGTCGCTCTGGTCGGGCTACGCCCTCCCGACGCAACGACAAAACCGTAAAGCCCCGCGTTCAGCATAACCCGGCAGGAATCCACTTAAATCCAGCGGGGCGCTGTCCAAACAACCGGGGCCAGCTCTCTTTGAGGGCATCCGGATCCGCTTCTTATAGCGTCGCCTGCGCCGCCGGTGCGTCGCACGCGGCTCCGCCTACGCTCGAATAAGCGCACCGTCTTTTCCGTGCGAACCTATTCACGTCGCGCATAACCCTACCGCAGTGATGGGCGCAAAAACGCGCGCCGCCCGTAAAAAAGATCTCATTCAAATCGCGACGCCGCATTCCCGATTCTTGCCGTTCGCTGCGATTGGTTCGATTGTTCTCTTTTTGACTACCTCAAGTAAGGGATCGACAAACGACCGGCGGCGGTTATGCCATCGTACCTTTAGAATCCTTACCCAAATTGGTGTGATAAAATGTGTGTTTCAAGCTCGGTCACGGCAGGAACACTCGCCGTCAGCATATCAGTTTGCGCCACACTTGTCGGCTGTAACGATTCCTTCGCTTTAGACAGTTCCGTTGACGCTACATTGGCCAGTAATTTTGCCTGGAGAGCCGTGACATCATCAACATCGGGTAGCTCTTGCACGCCGGGAGCAAGTTGCAAAATGGCAGTTTCATCTGCTCCCGCTCCGCAAGCTGCATCGGAAACACTGACCATGACAGACCATGCGCCCCATTCACCGCATGTCACTTCACCGTCGGGAATTGGCGTGGCCCCCGCCCCAGCTCCCGCACCGACTCCGTCACCAACAGGCGCCAAACTTCTGTTTAAGTCTGGCTTCGAGGGCAATGTGTCGCTCGGTTCTCCCTACAACATCGGCTCTTGGGGAGGGTGGCAAGACGTCGTCGGTGATGACACATCGACAGGCTTTTCTTTTGCAACACCGGTCTTCGGCAATAAGTTCACCATTCAATTGCTCAGTGGTGGCGGAATTCTCTCAGGTGTCATTCAAAACTCAATCGTTTCCATTACCGGGCACACTGGTGCTACAACGCGCGCGCTCCAACTGGACCTCAAGCAAAAGGTCAATTCCGATTCGCAAGATCAATTCATGATCAACGTCACGCAGTCGCCGAAAGAATTCTATATCAGCGAGTGGATCATGTACCCCGCCGACCTCACGCAGCGCTTAGGGCCTAACCAATGGGTCCTCGGCCCCCCGGAGTGGAAGTCAGAAGGTGATTTCCGAATCGTTTATGGGGCTTATCCGAATTCGCACGGTAAGCAATGCTGGGAGGTCACGTGGGATACGAACGCTAACGGGACTGTTCCACGGCGAAAGTTCTACACCGAAGTGAACTGCAACATTCCAGTCCCGCAAGGTCAATGGTTTCGGGTCGAAACCTACACGCGGCGGGGATACGGCAGCGATGGACGTTCATGGTTGAAGATCAATGGCCAGCTGGCCTTCGATCATACGGGGACTACGATTGGGGAAAATGCGGCACCTATCAATCGCTTGTTCATCTCAGGCGCCTATGCGAACTATCCGGTGCAAATGCATATCGATGACTTCGAAATTTGGGATAAGGTTCCGTACTAAGGGGAAAATGCCAATTAGGCGAGCCCACGCTAGGATCTGCCCACAATTCGTCATTTCTCTTTGCAGGTTAAGCAAGTATCAATTCAGCCGGTCGTTTGGGAAGGTTTGTCCGGCTGATGATCATCAATGCATTAAGCCACTGTCGGCCAATGTCCCCATGCCGATCGCCCCGATATTCCCGGTCTCGATGTAGTTGCTCCCAGCGTTGACGGTGGGCAGGGGGCTACATCTTGATCGGCGCCTTGAGCATCTCGATGAGTTCGAGAATATCCTAGTCGGCGCGGTTGGGCTGCCCGAGTAGCTGTAGGCGTCCGGGTCTTTCTGCGCGATTACTTACGGATGTCGACCTTGGCGGCCAGCGGCAAGATGCCTGGTGTTCTCGTCGTGCTCGTACCTTGCGAGCGGAGAAGAGCAGATAGCCGATGATGGTCGCACTGCCGCTGTTTCGCGGCTTTTGAAAAGAGCTCGTTTCAAATCACGGTGCCGTCTTCCGTCACCAAGTTTCAGCGATAGCTCCCCACGCGCTCTGAGAGCTGCGATTGGTTCGGTTGCTTCCTTTTTGACTACCTCAAGTGAGGGATCGACAAATGACCGGTGGAGGTTATGTCGCTTTATGCATTAAGAATTTGCGGTGACATGAATGGTATCGAAGCTGGAGCACTCCGCCAAAAAAGATATATTGGTGGCTGTCGCCTGCATAATCGTGTTCGCCGTCACCGATTTTTACTGTCAATATCACGGCGTTCTTGGCGAGTCAGACTTATACCGAGTGCTCGTTGGAATGCTCGACGGCGCTGTCAGCCAGTCGGGAATCAATTCCGACTTCCACTATGGTCGAGACTTTAGCTTCGGGTACATTTTAGCCCTCTACGCCTTAGCACCTCCAGATGTGCTGCGGGACCCGGATCGCCTGATCCAACTTATCAACGGTCTCGGTTTTTGTTTCAGTATAATTGGGCTTTTCTTTCTTTGGCTATCAACCTACATCGTTCACGGGTCTCGCGCTGCGGTGGTCGCGGTTCTCTTGTTCGCTTTCAGTCCAGTGATGCTCGAACTTGGCACTTCGGGACACCAGGTTATACTAGCCTTCGCATTTCTGTTCGCCGGAGCAACTTGCCTATTCTCACCTCTCGCCGGGTGGAAGCTTATTGTGGCGCGGATTGCCGGTTCCGGCCTCCTCATCGTTGGCCTTTGTATTCGGGCAGAGATATTTATAGCATTACCCTTTATTGTGTTGACAGGCCTCAAGGTAGACACTTTGTCTACCTTCGTTAGATCCACGCTGGTCAATGCTCTTTCGCCGACCGCCGCCCTTGCCACGTTTCTTATTCTCAACCGCCGGATTGTTCCCCATACAGCGCATGGCGCACTGAACTTCTTCGAGCACTTCTGGCACTGGTCTAATATTCCACCTGGAACGATTTATCTGTCCCTAGGAGCAGGGATTGCGACCGTCATTGCTGCAATAGCGATAATGCTTGTCGTCACGTTCAACATTTTTTTGAACGATCTAAAAACAGCAAAACGAACTATTGAGCAATTGATCGGCCCCATTGCCCTCATTCTGTTCCCCGTGGCGTTCTGGATTGCGAACCCAACACCCTCAAGGCACTTTCTGCTGGCTATAGCCGGAATCTCGATCGTGATCGGGTGGGCGGTTAGTACTTTGACAAGTTTTGGAATCATCGCGACCGTGCTCGGGGCACTTGGCCTGATCGCGGCAAACCAGGCCTTGTCAGAAGTGGTTCGGCGTCCGATTCTCAGTATGAACGCTGCGCGATCGCCCTACATCCGCTCTCCTGAGGAATACCAAACATCCACTCATGCGCCCGTGGGATTTTTTTGGCAGCGTCACTCGGCCCTGGACCTAAGATTCCACAGGTTCAAAGATATTGGCGAAATGGTCAGGACAAGTTGTGATCGAGACACTCTGATCTTAAGCGACGAATCCGAGCAGATTTTTTCGCGCCTTTATAAGGGCGGCACTCCGCTTGAAGCCGTCAACACTCGCGTTGGCGAATTTTCTGTCATAAGGGTCACGGTCAAGGATCGACATTTCGCTTTCGCCGTTAAGATGACCGGCTGGCCAAAAGACGCCGTTGCGCTGATGTTGAATCAGCCTTCTTTCGATAATTATCAACTGTACGCCGATCCTTACTTTCCATCTATCTACGATAAGGTTGCGATTCCACCTAACCGCCTCGCCAAGTTTGGCTGTAAGGAATTGTGAAGATTCAAGCACTGAGCGCGGGTGCTTTCAGACAGCAAGGGAGCGTTCTCGGCATTTCAGTATCCACAGCTCGGTGTCTACCGCGAGATCGACGAACAGGCGGGACACGCTTGTAGAGGACGGAGAAGCCGTCGGGGTGCTGGCGGTCTGCAGCAGAATCCAGATGCGTGATGATATTGCCCGCTCGGTCTGGGGCATCCTGTTGTTGGATCCCGCCGAACCGGGCTCAATAACCACAATTGGGTAGCCACTATGCCCCTGGCTGAGCTCGCTCGAATTCCTTTTACTCTGAATCCTCTCGCTTACACTTGCGATGAAGTGACACCTAAACAAGCGGATAATGGATGGGAGTCGATTCCCGAGTAGCTGTCGTCGGCGCGGAGGCATCCGGCGTCTCGACTGTGGCTTACGTACGACCGCAGCAAGAAGCTGCGATCGACGTTCCTCTGGTTATCGATCTCGATGGAACGTTGATTCGCACTGATCTCCTTGTCGAGTCGGCGTTCGCCCATCTCGGGGACAATCCGTTAAGGATCCTCCGCCTCTTCGCAATGCTAATGAGCGGAAAGGCGGCTGTTAAGGCCGGAATCGCTGCCGAGACGCCGATCGACCCCGTTCATCTGCCGTACGACGAACGCGTGCTGGCCCTCATCGAAAAAGCGCGCCTGGAGGGCAGGAAGATTTACATCGCTTCGGCTAGTAACGAACGGTACGTCTCCGCGATCGCCGATTACGTCGGGGCCGATGGCTTTTTCGCGTCAACCGCATCAGAGAACCTTTCCTCTCACACCAAGGCAAGTCGGCTGGTCGAAGCATTCGGCCAAATGGGCTTTGACTACGCCGGCAACTCTCACGCCGATCTTCCTGTGTGGGCGATCTGCCGCAAGGGCTGGGCTGTCCACCCTGCCGCCTCAGTCCGCCGGGCTCTCGCCGCTAGCGGCGCAGACGTAGCGATCGTCGAGCCGTCCGGCGGCGCCGCCAAGGCCTGGATCAGGCTTATGCGCGTTCATCAGTGGATCAAGAACGCGTTGGTCTTTGTTCCCTTGCTCACCGCCCACAAGTTGGAGATTGCTACCCTCGTCCAAGCGATGGGCGCCTTCTTTGCTTTCTCTTTCGCCGCGTCGGCGGTCTACCTCCTCAACGATCTTGTCGATCTAGAGGCTGACCGCAAGCATCCCTCCAAGAAGCGTCGCCCGCTCGCCGCCGGCACCTTGCCCATTCAGGCCGCTCTTCCCGTCGTCGTCCTCCTGCTGTTCATCGCCTTCACTACGGCGCTCATGGTCGAGCCACTCTTCGCCGGCGTGCTCCTCGGATATCTGGCGCTTACGACCGCCTACACTTTCTTCCTCAAGCGCAGGATGCTCGTCGACATCGTTGCGCTTGCATTGCTCTATACCATCCGCGTTGTCGGCGGCGCGGTCGCGATCTCAGTGCCTGTATCCGAATGGCTGCTTGCGTTCTCGATGTTCATCTTCACCTCTCTGGCGCTCATGAAGCGGTATGTCGAACTGGCTGCGCGGGTCGACGCTGACCTGCCCGACCCTTCGAACCGCAACTACCGCAAGTCGGACGTCGACATCGTGGCCACCCTTGCGGCGGCGGCGGGCTTCAATGCGGTGACCGTCTTCGCACTGTACATCTCCTCCGACGCGGTTCGACGGCTTTACCGCCATCCCGACGCCTTGTGGCTCGTCTGTCCCATCTTGATGTATTGGCTCGCACGCGCCCTGTTTATGGCCAATCGCCGACTGATGAACGACGATCCCATCGTTTTCGCCCTCAAGGATAGGAACAGCCTATTGGCGTTCGCTCTGGTGACCGCCATCATGGTCGTCGCCGCATGATATCGACGCCCCCTGATGATCGCGGTCGCAGAAGAATCGAGACCGCTTCTGGTGGCTTCAGCCCTGCGAGCTGAATAACTGCGGTGAATTCCCGAAATGTCGGGGATGGAACAGACCGTCGGCAACCTTTCCGACATGGCAAAAAACGCTGGGCGTAGATGGTCTCCCGATTGACTCAGTGACCAAGCGTCACATCTCGACTAATAGTTGCCAGTCTCGCCTCTAGTACCCTCGTCGACACAGAGGTTTTGACTGATTGATTTAGGATTTCCAAGACGGGTAGCTGCTCAGGAGGAACCAGCACTTCGATGCTGCGGGGCGAGCGGGGTCGAGGGGTCAACACCATCTGGTGGACGGAAGGCGGGACACCCCGACGTGCCGTTGCATCTCCCAGGTGGCCGGCGATGCACGCGCGTGTAGGCGTCGATGAAGGCCAGATACTGGCCCTGCTTGGGCGTGAAGGTTTTTGCAGAATGACTCACCTTGGCCATCCGATTCAGCTGTTCGTCCGTGCCTCGACACGAGGAGGCACGGATGAATGTATGCTATCGGGCCGAACTCAGGCAAATCGAGCGCGCCGAACTCACAGCACTTTTGAGCGGGGGGAAGCACGCGGCACGCAAGCTCAAGCGGGCGCAGATCTTGCTGACCGCTGATGCGGGGAGATCGCCCGGAGCCTGGGCGTCGGCGGGTCCACCGTCTATCACACCAAACGACGTTTTGTCCTTGGCAACATGGAGGCGGCTCTCAGGGAGGAGCCGCCGCCTGGGCAAAGCGCAAGCTCACCGGCAAGGAAGAAACCCAAGGTGGCAACCGCCCGCTCAAACCCTCCGGCAGGCCGCGCCCGTTGGACCTTGGAGCTGTTGGCCGATGCGATCGTCAAGTTGATGCTCCACGAGAGCCTGTCGCGCGAGACAGTGCGCCGACGCTTGGCCGAGAACGATCTCAAGCCGTGGCGCAAGGACATGTGGTGCATCCCCCAGATCGACGCGGACTACGTCGCCCGCATGGAGGACGTGCTCGATCTCTATGCCGAGGCGCCTGATCTGATCCGAAGCGGCCGGTGGTCCGCTTCGACGAGAGCCCGACCCAGCTCATCGGCGAAGCGCCAGCCGATCCCGGCCACGCCGGGACAGATCGAGCGCTACGATTGCGAGTATCGGCGCAATGGCACCGCAAACCTGTTCGTCTTCCTCGACGCGCATCGCTCCTGGCGCAAGGTGAAGGTGACCGAGCGACGGACCGCGGAAGACATTGCGGCCTGCATGCGCGACCTCGTCGACATCCATTATCCCCGAGCCGAGCGCATCCGCCTGGTGCTCGACAATCTCTCAACCCATTCGGCCGGGGCGCTCTACTAGGCCTTTCCGGCCGACGAAGCACGGCGGGTACTGCGCCGATTGGAGTTCCATTACGTCCCATAGCACGCCAGCTGGCTGAACATGGTCGAGATCGAGATCGGCGTTCTCGCCCGCCAATGCCTCGATCGGCGCATCGACAGTTTCGCCCGCCTCGCCACCGAGACCACCGCCTGGGAGAAACGGCGCAATGCCGAACGCACCCGCGTCAAATGGATGTTCACAACCGAAAAGGCGCGCGCCAAAATGGCGCGCGCCTATCCAAAGCCCTCAGCCAAATCAGGCCAGGTTCAACGAGTCAAAACCTCTGTGTCGAGTTACTATTGTACTCACTGCTCGCGATTCGTGCGATGCATTCTGACGCTCCGCAAGATTTCGGAACATCGATGGGTACGCCGAGAATGCCTTGCATGTTTCAACGGCCAACTGCAAACGGTTGCGCGCAGTGTGTTCTGGATCCAGCGGTAGCGTAGTTCCTCGAGCGCTAATCCCGTTGAGGATCTGGCGCTGCTCGAGGCCGCTTCGGGCGCCCCCTCGCGCGCCCCGCCCGAGGCCGCGTAAGTGTTCCGCTACGGGACCAACCTCGCCCGCGAGTTCGTTTCACCTCCTTCGCACGGTTTGCTCGGCAGCTTCGCGAGCCACCACCGTCTGGCTTCGGCTTCCTCCGGTCATCAGGTTGCGATGTCGGCCATCAAACGAACCTATATCGGCTTGAGCACGCAGTAGACGTTGTGGGCGATGAAATCCTGCAGCACCGGAACGCGGGCGAGCGCGTTGGAGAGCGGCTGGATGAGCGGCAGCTCGATCGCGTTCACATCGAGATAGTCGAGCTGCCAGCCCGTGGTGCGGAGGTGCCCCAGGAACTCGGAATAGCGCATCTGGTTCAGGCCCCCGGCGATCTCGCGCAGGCGCCGCGCCGGGTCGGTCGGCCGGAAGCACTCGCGCCGCACCCTGAGTATGGCCCGCTCCGAGAAGAGGACGCCGCGCCACGGAATCTGCAGGCGGAAAAAATCCCACATGTGATCGCCGAAGGGTGAATGGAACAACGGCCCGAAGCTCACGAAAGCGACGCCACTCGGCGCGATGAGCTCCTTCATGCGTGCGAGGAACTGGCGCGGCGCTTCGATGTGCTCGAAAGCGTCAAATGAAAGCAGCACGTCGTACTTGTACGGCGGGTTCCAGGTATGCAGATCGCAGCATTCGAAGTGCACGTTGGTGAGCCCCAGGCGTGCCGCGTGCGTGCGCGCGGTCTCGATCGAGCGGGGCATAAAATCGACGCCGGTGATCTGGCCCGCGCCCATGCCCGCGAGTGCGAGCGTCAGCGCGCCGGTGCCGCATCCCATGTCGAGGTAGCGCTTCGCTGGATCGGCACTGAGCCGGCCGCCGAAGCGCCGCATCAGCTTGTGCAACTTCGGCATCTCCGCTTCGAAGGTTTGTGCGCTGGCCCCGCTGGCGCGCGAGTTGAGCGCTTCCTCGGTGGCGAGGTTGCGGCGGTGCGCGAGGCCTTTAAGCACCCAATAGTCGAGGGTCTCACCCAACATGAGAGGGTCCTTCCGGGCAAATAATGATTTCGGTACGAAGTTGCGTGCGGCTGGCGAGCCGTGGCAGGCATGCGAGCGGCTTCAAGAGCAGCAGGCGGAGCCGGTTCCTCGCGCCGCTGCGGGTCGCCGGCTGCATCAATGTCACAGTCTCGGCCCGGTCGTGATATGCAAGTTACCGTAATCCGCCGTTGATCTCTCAGGGGACGGCGCGCGGTAGATGCCCTCCTTCAAATAGTAGATTGCTCCAGCGAATCGTCTCGCCCCCTGATACTTCACGATCCGGACGACATCTCTCCGAACTTTGAGATAGCCCTTTCCGCTCGGGTCGAAATTGACTTGAACGTTCATGTCGTACAAGTGACCCCGTACAACGGGATTCGGATCTCGATTTCCACCTCGTGCGCGAACTTCGGATCCATCAAGAGTTGGGAGGCTATCCAGTAGGATACCACCCAGCCCCGACACCGTCAAATTCGACCGCTTAGATCGTGAAACCCGACATGTACCGGAAGCAGCGCTCGCTTTAGCAACCTCTCGGCCATGAGCGATGCGCTCGGCGCCGCTCCTTTCGATGGCCTTCGAAAACATTTACGAGGCGGCGTGCGCAGAGGTAAGCCAATCTAAAAACGTCAAGGCGCGTACGCCTTCAGCTTCTTGGCGTACGGTGCCGCCGAAGCCTTCCTTGAAGCGGTTGACGCGCAGGAAATCTTCGTGGTCTTTGTCCTGCGCACCAGCCACCGAAGTCATACAGCGTGGCGCCCGCGTCTCGGAAATGCTGCATTTCGAGCCAGTGCAGCAGCCGATTCGCTCGGCCGATCAGGTTGCGGCGCGCCGGCGCCTGGCCTCGGAACAGCGACGCGGAATGCATCGGGCGGACACGGCTTCCGATTAGCAGATAGGAATGCCAGACGAGGACCTCGCCCTCGTGCACCATGCCGCCCAGGCGCAGCACGCCGGCTTTCGCGGCGGCCTGGAGGCATTTCATGCGCGCCGGCGACACTCCCTTTTCGGCCGCGAACTGCGCGAGGATGTCGTGGAAGGCCGCCAGCGAGGATGGATCGGGAGCAGTGGGCGCACGGAATTCCAGGGCGTCCTTATTCTGGGCGCGGCGGATCTTGTACTGGGTTTCGGACTGCATGTTGGCGAGCAATTGCTCGTCGGACAGCATGAGATCCACAACGATCGTGTAATTGGCCGACGGCTGAGCGATTCTCCGAAATGGCGGGCCGCTGATACAACCAGGCCACCTCCACGCCGCGCGGAGGAATCGCTTCGTCGAACCAGAATTCCTCGACCTTCGGCCAAGCCCGCAGGACGATGCTCATCGGTGCGCTCTCTTCATGATCCAGAGAAATCGGGACAGCCGCTGGCACTGAACAGCATGGCGCAGCCTGGCCGGATACTTTGCGCGGACATGTCAGGCCAAGACCGCCTGCGCCGCCGATCGACCAGCACGCGTTGTTGCTCAGGCTGAGTGGCAGCTATCGTCATGACTACGTCGAGATTGCCGGCGCGGCGGCTCCTGGCTCAAACCGCACATCGCAATGCAAATGGCATCGCTTTCGGGGTCATCGGCCAATCTCCAAGTCAGCGACATAGCGTGGAGGGACTCTTGTACTGCGCAGTTGGCTCCGCAAAGTAAATCCGGCCTTGGCAGTCGCATCTCGTTAGGCGATATGCGGACCACGCATTGCGATGGCCTCCTTTTCGCTTCCGTCAGTTGCCAATCATCAGTCATGTACTGATTATTGGACATGGAATCGAACGAGCGATCAACCATGTCGAAGATAACGTAGCCACCAGGTACAAGCTTATCGCGGCACGCTTTGAGATATTCAGTCATGTCGATGGGCGCGGAGTAGGTTCAGCTGATCGCCAATAGTGCGTCGATCTTCTTGTTTCCAAGCAAATTCTCGGCACGCGAAGCCAACAAGCGCTTCGTACCGTTCGCGCAGGACGTGGAAGTGGAATGGTGGTCGCGAATAGGGATCGAGCCACTGTAGGCGCACGCACGTTGTGGCTATTTTTGACTACCTCAAGTGAGGGATCGACAAACGACCGGGAGGTTATGTCATATCTTGCCTCACGGAATCTTACCCAAATTTGGCAGTTAGGAAACCATCGGCATCCTCTATTAAAAACCTAACGGGGGATAAATGGTTGTTTCAAAATCAGGAAAATTCGCGATCAGCAGATCAGTTTGTGCCACACTTGTCGGTTGTGACAATTCCTTTCGGCGCGGCATCTTGATCGGCGCCTTGAACATTTGGACGAATTCGAGAATGTCCTGGTCGTCGGCGCGGTTGAGCGCGCCCAAATAGCTAGGTTTCTGTGCGAAGTAAATGCAGTTGATCACCAGCAGGACAGCGATTCTCACGTTTCCGATCAAACTGCCGGATGGAACAGAGCCGTCAGCGACGTTTCCGAACGGGGACGGCTCGGAAAATTATCGAAATCGGTGAAAAACGCTGGTCCTTGGTGCGCTTCGGGAACCCCAGAGGTACCACTAATGATTTCGCTAGCCGAACAGCTGGGTCGCTCACTGTATCTTTCAAGTGGTAGAGTGGACGACGTCCCACTTTGGCTGCCAATTCTGAAAATATATACAGGCGGGGAACGATGTCACGACTCGATCCGAAATCATTCGATCTTTACTTCGATATCGCAGAGCGGGGAACGGCTCGCGGCAATCATCGCTTCTATGTGAACTACCTTTTTGAAGGCATCGATTTCAGAGGCAAGACGATGCTCGATATAGGCGGCGGCAACGGGACTTTCTCGTTCTACGCTGCATGTGCGGGAGCAGAGAAAGTCATCTGCCTCGAGCCGGAGGTCGCCGGTTCGTCCACTGGGATGAACGCTGCTTTCGAGCGAACGGCTTCCTTCCTTGATCAAAGAAACGTGCAACTGCTTCCTCACTGCTTGCAGGACTATGAATCTAGCGATGGCGGCTTCGACATCTTACTTCTCCACGCGTCGATCAATCACTTGAACGAGAGCGCGTGCATCCGTCTGCCTCGCGATAGCGAAGCGCAGGGCTCGTACAAGCAGTTGTTTGGCAAGCTTGCCTCTTTGGCTCGTCCGGGCGCCACGCTTCTCGTCGTTGACTGTGCTCAACGGAACCTATTTGCCGACTTGCACATCAAAAATCCGTTCTTGCCCATGATAGAGTGGCACAAACATCAATCGCCAACGTTGTGGGCCCGCCTTCTTGGTCAAGCCGGCTTCACCAATCCGACAATCCGATGGAATTCATTCAACACGTTGAGAACCCCTGGACGGCTGCTTCTAGGCAACCGCGTTGCCGCCTACTGCCTCACGAGCGTGTTCTGCCTCACAATGGAGCGACAGCGCCATGCCTCGGCGCCTTCGAGCATGATGTAGGGATTACTCACCCTGTCGTTCGGCCGGAATCTTGACCTCCATACCCGGCGTCCGGCAAATCCAAACTCGCCGGGCGATCCGCTATGTGTCCGATCTCGAGGCCGATGCTGTGGCCACCGAGATCTCCTGCCGTTCGGCAATCAGCTCGCAGAGGCAAACAAAGCGCCTCTATCGCTCTCGCAGGACGTGATGCTCATACCGGGCCAGCGGCGAGAGCAGAAGAGCAGATAGCCGATGATGCGGCGGGATCCGGTCTTCACCTCCGCCGTGACCACCATGCCCGGGCCGAGATCGACGACGCGATCCCCCCGCCGTCAGCTGCCGCTGGTCGAGCGATATCCCGGCGGCATAGACGAGATCGTCCGGCCCCTGCTGCTGCCCGCTCTCCGACGGGTTCTGGGCGCGAGGCCTGGCCTCGGCGACGTCGCGGCCGTCGCGGGCGATGGTGTCGGGCGAGACGCTCAGCACCTTGCCATAGAGCACTCCATAACGCGTGAAGTTGAAGGTATGGACCTTGATCTCGGCCTCCTGTCCAGCTTGGATGAAACCGACGTCGTCGTTCGACAGCATGGCTTCGATCTCGAGGTGGCTATCCTGTGAGACGACCACGGCGAGCACCTGGGCCGGCGTGACGACGCCTCCCACTGTATGCACGGCAAGCTGCTGGACGACGCCGTCGACGGGAGCGACGAGATCCTGGAGCTTCGTCCGCAGATCGGCCTTGATCACGTCCTGGGCGATGCCGGCGGCCTCCTGCTCGGCTTTCGCCAGTTCGTCGTACAGCGTGCGCTTGAACTCCGCCGCAGTCCTGTCGCGGGTCTCCTTGATGGCCGCGAACGCCGCCTCGGCCTCCTTCAGCTTGCTTCGCTCGCTCCTCGCCAGCGAGCTGGCAAACGTTGCGGGTACTGCGGGGACCCGCGCCCCGATCGTAGTCAAGGCGAGGCCCAACGCGCGCTGGTCGCTGGACTTCGTCCACGACCAGTTCGCGAACGGCCGGCGCTTCCGCATCCTCGACATCGTCGACGAGGTCACCAAGGAATGCCTGGGAGCCATTCCGGAGACGTCGATCTCGGAGCGGCGCGTGGCCCGCGAACTGACGGCAATCGTCGAGCGACGCAGCAAGCCAGGAATGATCGTGTCCGACCATGGCACCGAATTCACCTGCATGCCATGCTTGCCTGGAGCAAGGATACCGTCTTCGACTGGCACTTCATTGCGCCGGGAAAGCCGATGCAGAACGGATTCATCGAGAGCTTTATGGCCGGATGCGCGACGAACTGCTCAACGAGACCTGTTCTTCGATCTCGACGACGCCCGCGCCAAAATCCGTGACTGGCTCGCCGTATCCGGCGTCCTCACTCGTCGCTGAAATATCTCACCCCCGCGGCCTTTGCCGCCCACCCGGACGATCGGCTGCGCAACCCAGACCAGCTCCGCCGATCGTCCGTTGCTCCACCTGCGCCACTTGACGTACAAAACCCCGAGACTCTAACCGCCGCTGGATGAAGGTTTGGCGGCAGGTCAGGAAGAACAAGATCGTCATCGCGAGCTGCGTGAGCTGCAAGCTGCATTTCTTCAAGCTGGTCGTGCAGTCGCCGGATGGCAAGATGAGGGAGTACCGCCAGACGCCGAAGGAATACCTGAGATCGTGGCGGCAACCGATTACAAGCAGCGCATCCGCATGACGCTGGAATATTTTCCATGCCGAGCGGCCTCAACTGTGCCGTCGTCGGTAAGCTGTACCGGCTACGACCAGGGCTTGTTCGTGAAGAACGGCGCCGGCTCCGCGGATGTCAAGCCGATCGCGCACCTGTACAAGGCGCAGGTGCACGCGATGGCGCGCTAACTCAATTACCCGACGATGTATGCAATGCGCGCCCGACCATCGACTCGTATAGCGTGGCACAGGTGCAGGATGATTTTCACTTTTCGCTGCAAAATCGATCTCGCGTTGTGGGCGCACAATAACGGCATCGCTCACGCTGAGTTCGGGCCGCATGTCAGTCTGACCGAGGAGCAGGCGCAGGCGGTCTATGCTGATATCGAAGCCAGGCGGGGCACTACCGCGTGTCTGCACGCGCGGCCGATGTTAATTCAGGAAGCCTATTCAAAGTAGCGCCGTAAATAAGGCATGCGCCTTTGTCGATCCGCCCGTCGATATCGGCCTTCACATAGAACAGCGTTGCACCATAGCCGGAGAGCATGTCTTGCATCGTGATGCCAGGCACCGTGATCGAACCGACCGGGCGCCTGTGCACCACGCGGTCGCCGAAAACGGAGCTCGAGTCCGGGTCGGCGCCGCTCAGCACCAGCTCGAAGGGTCACGACTCGTCGATCGCCGCGTTGACGCATATCAGTTGTCCCGACGCCATCTCAGTGGCGAACTTCTGGGTGGCGTGTTGCACCAGTTCCGGAGTTGGCCTCCACCGCGACTATCCGACATCCGGACTGCAAGAGGTACGCCGTATCCGCGCCGTCGTACGTGCCGATATCGAAAACAATTTGCATTCGGTGTTTCTCCCTCGCAGTGGTTCCAGAACCAGCATATGTCGGCAATCATCTGATTGTCGCCCCGGATAAGCCTGACGGGTCTGCAGGGACCTCGAGCTTGTTGTCCGCGATAAACTCGACTCGCTTATCTGCCGTTCGCCCGGTCCCGTGTTCTCATCAGTCTGCTCCACCAGTGCAACTCGGTTCGCGTCAGCCGGCAGGCTGGCCATCGCGGAATGGGCAAGTGTCTTCACAGGCGCCAAGATGACGATCGCGCTACTGAACCGCCTGTCCCATCACTCGGATACGAACAAGAACGACAGCTGGCGCTGAAAATCCAGTGAAGCCGATCAAGCACCCGTCGCGCTCGCGACTTCTCCACAGACGATCACTCAATTTTGTCCGATTGGCCGGCGAACAGTGCGTGTTTTCAACGCCATACCGGTGCACGTGTTGCCGCCCTATACGTTTGTATAAAATCACATTCTGAAATTTTTTTCGCCACACTTCCTAATTAACCCACCGGCTGAGCAGTTGGGGGGGCAAAATCCCACTGCCATTGGAATCTGTTCGCGGCGCCAAGCGCGTTGCGGCCATGCGCTGTGTCATTCGCCATTGCGATGTGCGGCACATGAACTCTGTTCGCAGTGCTGCGCGCTGCGAACATGCAGTATGTTGCGCGTCATCGTATGCGCGGCAGTGGAATTCCCTTGTCAAGAGAAACATCTCACTCTGTAACTCGATGGAGGCCTGAAAGTGAATACTACTGGCACGATCACGTCATTTACGTCTACGCCGAACAGGCAACTGTATATCGGTGGCGATGCGTACACAGTTCAGGATGCGGGCCAGAGCTATAGCCTGACCAATCCCGATCCCCAAACTCTGCAACTCGAAATTCGACCTGGCGATCACGCCTACTTCGATGGATCAAATGTTGATCGCGCCCAACTATCACAAGTCAACTCCATTCCCTTCGGGACTCCCATCGGCATCGATTTTCAGTTCATGATGCAGCCCAATGGGCCAAACAACACATTCGTCAACACGGCATCGTGGGCTGACATTGGAGTAATACATGATAACGGCCCTTCGACTAACACCGGATCGGCTCCAGTTTGGATCGGACTTGATGGCGACCATCTGAATGTTGGCATTAACTACAGGAGCGCGACCGGAAACTCCGTTCCAGGAGGTCAAACGCTCTGGACCGACCCTAATCCAATTGTTCCCGGCCAGTATAGCGATATCAGAATCGAGGCCAACGTCACCAACAACTCAAGCGGTTATGTAAAGGTCTGGGTAAATGGCACTCAGGCTGTGAACTATCAAGGCCCCCTAGGCTATGGGAACTCAACCTATTGGATACCAGGAATCTATCGGTCGGCGGATGCGCCCCAGACTCTCACCGTTGACTTCCACAACATGACGCTGGTCACCGGATCGCAGGCGATCGGCTGGACGGGTGTGGGCGGCACAACGCCCACGACCCCAACCGCCCCCGTCAACGTCGCGCCGACAGTGACGCAGGCCTCCGCTTCACCAGGGACGGGAGTCGAGCATGCCGGCGATACCATCACCATGACACTCGGCTTCAGCGAGGCCGTGACCGTCACCGGTACGCCTACGCTGTCGCTCAATGACGGCGGAACGGCCACCTATGTCGGTGGCTCGGGCACCAGCTCGCTCACCTTCAAAACCACCGTCGCGTCGACTGACAAGGACACCTCGGCGCTCGCGATCACCGGTGTCAACCTTCCGACCGGCGCGAGCATCAAGGATGGATCCGGTCTTGCGGCGAACCTCTCAGGCGCCGTGAAGACGTTCTCCGGTCTCCAGATCAACCCGGTCCAGCCGGCGGTGACGCAGGCCGCGGCCACTCCGGGAACGGGTACCGAGCACGTCGGGGACACGATCACGCTGTCGCTCGCCTTCAACGAGGCCGTGACGGTAACAGGTACGCCCACGCTGTCGCTCAATGACGGCAGCAAGGCCACCTACTTTGGCGGCTCGGGCACGGGTACGCTCACCTTCAAAACGACTGTCGCGTCGACCGACACCAGCACCTCGGCGCTCGCCATCACCGGCGTGAACCTGCCGAGCGGTACGGCCATCAAGGACGCGAGCGGTATTGCGGCGAACCTGTCGGCTGCGGTGAAGACTTTCTCCGGCCTGGCGGTTTCGACGGCACCGGTGACGCCGACCGCCCCGACGACGCCGACCACGCCGACGGCACCAACGACGCCGTCAGCCACCACGCCCGTCCTCACGATCGCGGATCACTCGCTCTGGGTGGCCGGAAGAGGCGGCAAGGTCGATCTCGGGACCCAGGTGACCACGACCGACTCCAACGACGTCGTGACCGTGAACATCACTGGGTTGCCCAAGTACGAGACGATTACCGACAAGCTCGATGGTCAGACGTTCCGGGGGAATAACATCACGTTGACGGCCGCGCAGGTCGACAGCGGATTGACGCTGACCTCGACCTACAGGGGCGGGGGTCATCCGACCGCAACGCTCACGCTGACCGCAAGCGCAAAGGATCCAACCACCGGTGCGGTTGCGACGGCCTCGCCGCAGACCATCACCGTGGTGGATCCACGGCCTGCGACGACCACGACCACGACGACGTCGTCGCACCACCACCACCACACCGCGACCAATCAGCAGCCTGTTGCCACCACGACGGCCGTGGCCCCGACGACCTCGCACACGACCGAGTCCACGGATCATCAGCACACGACCGCTGCAAACACGGGGTCCTTGGCAAGCCAGGGCTTTGCGCTGCTCCAGCAGCACTTTGACCCGGCCGCCAGCACCCTGGCAACGACCGCTGCCCATCCGATCATGGCGGCGGATCATCCGGCTGCGACCGGCACCACGATGGCGTCGTTCGCGAGCCAGAGCTTTGCGCTGCTGAACCAGTACCTGGCCGCTCACACCGGCCACGTGGATCCCGGTCAGTTCGTGGCGGCTCTGTCGCGGGCGACCGGTTGGGGGGGGCACGACTCGTTGCTGGCCCGACCGCAACACTAAGGCCGAGCCGCACCCAGGCTCAGCGCCTGGGTGCGGCCCCGTCAATGTTTGGGAATGCATGAGAAGGAACATCATACGCGGCCGGTAGCCGCGAAGGGTTGAGTATTTTAAATGGCGATCCAGAATGGAAATGCCCATGCCGCAGATCTCGGGCTTCGGTCCCTTGCTCTGTTCCTGCGCCTTCATGGCGTGAACGCCGAGCCCGACCAGCTCCGCGACCGTTGCGGAGAGAGCGCAATCGGCATCCGTGCGATGCTTCGCTGCGCCCGCGATTTCGGACTGAAGGTCGGTTCGCGCACGACACATTGGAAACAGCTTGCAGGCATCAGCCTGCCCGGAATCGCCGCGCTGCGTGATGGCGGCTTCCTGCTGCTCGGGAAGGTCGAGGACGACGCCGCGCTTGTGCTGCATCCGACCTCGGCACATCCGAAGCTGATGCCGCGTGCGGAATTTGAAGAAATCTGGGACGGCCGCTTGCTCCTGGCCGGATCCCATGGCCTCGCCGGTCGCGCGCAGCATGCCTTTGCCGGTCTGATTGCGCGCGGGCGTGATCTGGTTGCGCTCGCCGGCGATGCTCTGGCGTCTGCACGGTCCGCCGAACGTCGCGATATGCCCGTCCAGGGGCCGGCTCCTCAGCCTGCGGATGGCGATGAGTCGGGACTCATTGCGATGGCGATATTGCTGCGCTGCCATGGCATTGCGGCCGACCCGGAGCAAATTCGCCATCGCATGGGCACCTCGCGGATCGGTGTGACCGAAATCCTGCGCTGTACCAAGGAGTTCGGCGTCAAGGCGCGGGCACAGCGGTCAAGCTGGAACAGGCTTTCCGTCACGCCGTTGCCGGCGATCGCCGCACTGCGCGACGGCGGCTTCCTGGTCCTGGGCAAGGTCATCGACGACAAGATTCTCGTTCAGCGCCCATTGTCTTCCCGACCCGAATCCATGACGCAGGCCGAACTCGAGGCCGTCTGGGATGGCGACATCATCCTGATGACCCGGCGTGCGGCTCTGACGGATCTGTCCAGGCGATTCGATATCGGCTGGTTTCTCGGTGCGGTCCACAAGTATCGCCGTCTTCTCGGCGAAGTGCTGATCGCGTCGTTCTTCCTTCAGGTCTTTGCCCTCGTCGCCCCGCTGTTCTTCCAGGTCGTCATCGACAAGGTACTCGTGCATCGGAGCATCAGCACGCTCGACGTCCTGGTCGCGGGTCTCGTCGCGTTGACCTTGTTCGAGACCGTTCTCGGCACGTTGCGCGTCCATCTGTTCGCGCACACGACGAACCGCATCGACGTCGAGCTCGGCGCCCGGCTGTTTCGTCACCTGATGGCGTTGCCGATCGCATATTTCCAGACACGCCGCGTTGGCGATTCGGTCGCACGCGTTCGCGAGCTTGAGAACATCCGCCAGTTCCTGACGAGCTCGGCGCTCACCCTGGTCGTCGATCTTCTATTCACTGTCGTCTTCCTTGCGGTCATGTTCTACTATTCGGCCGCGTTGACGTGGATCGTTCTGGCGTCGTTCCCGTTCTACATCGGAATTTCCGCCGGCGCCGCGCCGCTGTTTCGCCGGCGGCTCGATGAGAAGTTCAATCGCGGCTCGGAGAACCAGGCCTTCCTGGTCGAAAGCGTCACGGGCGTCGAGACGCTGAAGGCGATGGCAGTTGAGCCCCAGATGCAACGCCGCTGGGAGGAGCAACTCGCCGGCTATGTGGGGGCGAGTTTCCGCGTCCTCAGCCTGAACAACACGGCGAGCCAAGCGGTCCAGATGATCAACAAGCTGGTCACGGCCGCAACGCTCTACTTCGGCGCCAAGTTCGTGATCGGCGGCGACCTGACCGTCGGAGAGCTGGTCGCGTTCAACATGCTGGCGGGGCGGGTAAGCATGCCGGTGCTTCGGCTCGCGCAGATGTGGCAGGATTTCCATCAGGCCCGGCTGTCAGTCGATCGTCTCGGCGACATTCTCAACACCATCCCGGAGCCAAGCTTCAGTTCGGCCCGCGCCGCGCTGCCGGCGATCCGCGGCAAGGTCGTATTCGATCACGCGACCTTCCGCTACCGGGTCGACGGCCCCGAGGTGCTGCACGATGTGTCCTTCGGCATCGAGCCCGGCCAGGTCATCGGTATCGTTGGCTCTTCGGGCTCGGGCAAGAGCACCATCGGCAAGCTGATCCAGCGTCTCTACGTGCCGGAGAGCGGACGCGTGCTGGTCGACGGCGTTGACCTCGCGACGGTCGACCTGACCTGGCTTCGGCGCCAAATCGGCGTGGTCTTGCAGGAGAACGTGCTCTTCAATCGCTCGATCCGCGAGAACATTGCACTCGCCGACCCGGCCATGCCCATGGAGCGCGTCATCGAGGCGGCATCACTCGCCGGCGCTCACGACTTCATCCTGGAGCTGCCCGAGGGCTACGACACCATCGTGGGCGAGCGCGGCAGCAGTCTATCCGGCGGGCAGCGCCAGCGTGTCGCGATCGCTCGCGCACTCATTACCAACCCCCGCATCCTTATCCTCGACGAGGCGACCAGTGCGCTCGACTACGAAAGCGAGCGCGCCATCCAGCAGAACATGAAAAGGATTTCCGCCGGCCGGACCGTCATCGTCATCGCTCATAGGCTCTCTACCGTGCGCAATGCGAACCGGATCATCACTCTCGAGCATGGCCGTATCGTCGAGGACGGCAGCCATGATGAACTCATCCGCTCGAACGGGCGCTACGCAAATCTCCACTATCTGCAGGCCGGTATCCATGACGTCCGCTAATCGGAATATCGTTCCGTTTCCGAGAGCCGAGGTCCGACGGCGCGAGCACGAGATCGCGTTTCTGCCGGCGGCACTCGAGATCACCGAATCGCCGCCGTCGCCGATCGGTCGCGCGATCGGGGCGAGCATCATCGCGGTCTTTTGCGTCGCGCTGTTGTGGGCATCACTGGGCAGCGTCGACATCGTCGCGACCGCAACGGGCAAGATCGTGCCCGGCGGACGCACCAAGCTGATCCAGCCGTTCGAGACTGGCGTTGTTCGCGCCATTCACGTACGGGACGGACAGAGCGTCAAGGCCGGCGACGTTCTGATCGAACTCGACCCGACGATGACGGATGCCGATCAGGAGCGCCAGAGAAGCGATCTCGTTGCGGCCGAACTCGACGTCGCGCGGCTGCGAGCAGCGCTCACCAGCGATCCGCTTGCCGCCTTCCGATCACCGCAGGGCGCAAGCGCCGCGGAGATCGAGATGCATCGCCAGTTTCTGATCAGCCAGCGCGCCGAGCAGAGCGCCAAGCTCGCCGAGATCGAGCGCCAGCAAGCTCAGAAGGAAGCGGAGCGAGCGACCACATCGGCGAGCGTGGCGAAGCTCCAGGCGACGATACCGGTGCTCCAGGAGCGGGTCGACATCCGCAAGGGTCTCGTCGACAAGGCCTTGGCCTCGAAGGTTGTCTATCTCTCCGAGTATCAGGAGCTGGTCGGCCTTCAGCAGGATCTGGTCCTCCAGCAGAGCCGGCTCGGCGAAGCCGACGCCGCCATCGCCCTGCTGAAAGAAACGAAGGAAAGGACTGCGGCGGAGTATCGGCGAGCCACCTATGACGCACTCGCGAAAGCCGAGCAGAAGGCAGCGAGCGCTGCGCAGGAAGTAGTCAAGGCGGATCGGCGCACGAAGCTTCAGCAGTTGACCGCGCCGGTCGACGGCGTCGTTCAGCAGCTTGCCGTTCACACGGTGGGAGGCGTGGTGACGCCGGCGCAGTCGCTCGCCATCGTGGTTCCAAGCGAGAGTCAGCTCGAGATCGAGGCCATGCTCTCCAACCGCGACATCGGCTTCGTCCATCCCGGACAGAAGGCGGAGATCAAGATCGATACGTTCAACTTCACGCGCTATGGGCTCTTGCATGGGAACGTGCTCAGCGTGTCGACCGACGCCATCACGCGGGACAGGCAGGGCGGACCGAACGACCGCGCTTCGGGCACGGCGCAAGGCAGCAGCGAGCCGAAAGGCCAGGAGCTGGAATATGCGACGCGGATTTCACTCGACCGTACACACATGCAGGTGGAGGACAAGCTCGTCAAGCTCGGTCCCGGCATGGCGGTGACGGTCGAGGTCAAGACCGGCGCGCGCACGATCATCAGCTATCTTCTCTCGCCGCTGGCGAGGTACAAGCAGGAATCGCTGCGAGAGCGGTAGACACGGGTCGACCGAGCTTGCGGCCTTTCCCGGTAGACCTGCTGGTCATCCGCCGCCCGTGCGCGGCATCAGGGGATCACGAGATACGGAGGGGCCACGCGCCCCTCCTCCAACGTGTCGTCCCCGGGTTGCACTTCTACGCCTCCCTGATGATGAGAAGCGGGCTGCGGGCAGCGGGTGCCAAGGTTCAACATCACCAAGTGAAGGGCCGGCACCGACTAATCAATAGGCATTCCAATATGCCTTCTTCGAAAAGAAGGTCATGACCATGATCTTGAAGTCGAGAAGGACTGACCAGTTGTCGATGTAATACAGATCGTGCTCCACCCGACGCTGCATCTTCTCGAGCGTATCGACGTTACCACGATACCCGTTGACCTGAGCCCAACCCGTTATACCAGGCTTGACGTTGTGGCGGCGGGAAAACGACGAAATCAGCGCGTTGAACGACTCGTTTTGCGAGGTTGCGTGCGGACGGGGCCCGACGATCGACATGTTGCCGAGCAGGACATTGAACAATTGCGGAAGCTCGTCGACATTGGTCCGGCGCAGAAGGCGTCCAACACGGGTCACGCGTGGATCGTGCCTGGTGGCCGGCCTGAAGTTGTCGCCCTCCTCCATGACGGTCATCGATCGGAACTTCAACACGCGAATGGGCTCGTTGTTGTAGCCGTGGCGTGTCTGTCGAAAGAACACCGGCCCACGAGACTCGAGCTTGATTGCGATCGGAACGATCACGAAAAGGATGCTGGTCAGAACAAGGCCCACGCTTGCAACGGCGATGTCGACTCCCCTCTTGATTGCTCGGCTGAAAGGAGTGAGCGGAGACTGGAATATCCGCATCGTCACCATGTTGCCGAACTGGGTGCTCCGCGACACGGCCATCAGATCGATGGACCCAACAAGCACGACGTGAACGTCTACCGGCAGGTCTGACAGGGCGGCGGCAAGCGCGAGAGCAGAGCCACAATCTGATTCTGAAATCAAAATGACAACGTCATCCACCCGGAAGGGTCGGCAGTTCGCCACCAATTGGCGGACATCAGGTGGCGCCTGGCCGGCGTCGGGGTGCGCAGGAACTAAGGAAGCGGCGCGGGCCCGCGGAAAGTCGAACGAGCGAATGGTCCGAATTCCGGTGGCGTTAGCTCGCGCAGAAAACTGCAAGCAGTGACCCGGGTCTCCTATGAGGATGACGCGCCTGGCATCGATCAGGCCAGACGCGATAGCAGGCTGCAGCACTGAAAACCATATTGCCCGCGTGCACAGCACGGTGACCAGGACACTCCCGGCCTGAACGATGACAGTTGCTCGCGAGTAATCCCCCGAGGCTTTCAGAACGAATATTGCCGAGACGAAGAATGAGAATACGAGGAGGACGGCGCTGGCACCGCTCCATAGGAAGACGTGGCGGGGCTGCGTCAGGATCCGGGAATATTGCCGCAGTCCTGTGGAGACCAGCAATTCCAATGTGGAAATCAGCAGGGATTCCAGAATGTACCTGGCGGAATCCGGCGACTCCAGCAAGACCACGCGATGATAAAGGACAGCCGCGAAATAGGCCGCACCGGCTACGAGCAGGAACTCTGTGCCTGCTGCCACGACCAACAGAGCAGTCAATCTGCTCCATCCAACGCCTCCTGCAATCGCCCTGCCGTCATCGAACGAATGTGCCTGAAGCTTGGTAGAGGCCGGCAAATTGGTGAAGGACGCATAAGTCATCGCAGTCAGCCACCCGATCACTCGCCACTTGGGCTGATTCAGTACAGTCCGGGTCACTGCATGAAAATTGGCAATGCGGATGGGTCGGGAAAAAAGTGGGTAACTACGATGGTCGATTGAGCCGCGACCGCGCGGGATCAGATTCGGGCAGCAATGGAAGCGCCCGTCCCAGTGGGTTCGATGGGCATGATGGAGAACCGATCGGTCGAACAGAGGGGAGGAAGGCACCAGCGGTTCGGCGTCGATGAGAGAACAGAACGTCGTTTGGCGGATCGCCCGTCTGGACGGCTAGTCGGACGGTTGTTGGCGTGCTGCCTTCCATGGACAACTTTGAAAGACTTCACCTCGGACCACGTTCGTACAGGGAATGTCGCAATGCCGAACTCCAGACTGCGCAATAGCTTCCATGTTGGCGTCTCTGGCAGCGACCTGGGTCGTTGCATCAAATGGACCTTGGTGGCTGTTGGCCTGGCAATCTCCGTCACTCAAGCAGGGCGGAATATCTGGTAAACATCGGAGATGTACTGGAGGTTGCGGTGGCGGGCGTGCCGGAGCTACGGCATCGTGCTCCCGTTCAAATGGACGGGAATGTTTCGTTGCCACTGATTGGAACGCTTCCAGTGGCCGGCCTGCCCTTACCACAGATCCGCGCCAAAATCGGGGCTGCACTGGCGAGGAAGGTATTTCGACAGAGGACGGCCGATGGCCGGGAGACGGCCGTCGTGATCGACGCAGACGAGGTCACGACGGTCATCGCGGAATACAAGCCCATATACGTAAACGGGGATGTATCGAAGCCGGGTGAGTACCCCTATCGTCCGTCCATCACCGCACGCCAGCTCGTCGCCGCGGCCGGCGGCTACGACATCATGCGCGTCAGAATGAACAACCCGTATCTCGAGTCAGCGGATCTGAGAAGCGAGTTTGGTTCGCTTTGGACGGAGCTGGCCAAAGAACAAGCGCGCATGTGGCGCATCAAGTCCGAACTTGGAGAGGGAACCCAGATCAGTCCGGCCGCTCTGATGGACGCGCCCTTAGCTCGATCGGCGATTTCGGAAATCGTCAACGCAGAAACGGAATATCTGAAGACCAAGCAGAGTGATTATCAGCAGGAAAAGACGCAACTTCAGCGCGGCATTCGACAGGGAGACGACGAGGTCCGCGTGCTGTCGGAACAGCAAAAGAAGGATGAAGAAGGACTTCTGTCAGATCTTGACGACCTGCAGAAAGCGACCGAGCTCTTCGGCAAAGGTTCCTTGATCAGCCCTCGCGTTACGGATGCTCGGCGCGCCGTGTTGCTGTCATCAACGCGGAAGCTACAGACCTCCGCGCAGCTGATGCAGGTCAAGAAGCAGCAGGACGAGTTCGTCAGGAAGCTGGCAAAGCTGGATGACCCCAGCGGAGGCTCGACCTGCTCTGTGAGATGCAAGATGCCAGCGTAACGCTCAATCAAATCCGCGAAAAGCTGCAGAGCGTCGGCGAGAAACTTCAGTACACCGGGATGGTTCGGTTACAGCTCGTGCGAGGAACCGGCAACCACGCGGAGATTGCCATCATCAGGAAGGGCGATAAGGGACAGGAACGGATCATCGCAAGCAAAGACACCGAGTTGCAGCCGGGTGACGCCGTCGACGTCGCCCTCCGATACCAGGATGGTCCTGCCGTGCCTCCTCGAAGAACAGGCAGTTCAGACATTCCATCAGGGACAAGCCGGACCGATGCGACCGCAGGCGATTCGGTGCGCATCGGGCAAAGGTGACAAGCGCCGTCGCAATTCCGCAGCGGGAGATGGCATTTTGCCAGCTGTGCCTACGTTGGCGTATCCGCCCCCCTGCTCTGCCATCGCAACAACATCGGCGAAACCGCCTCACGGCGGCACCACCCGCGATGCAATCCACCGGAGGTAGCTCATAAGGCCCAAAATCTCCACGCCCCGCGGGCGCGACTTGCAAGTAATGTGGTGCTGCATTGCACGGAGGCCAGTTGAGCGAATGCGGAAGCTGTCCGAAATGATCTTGGTGACCGGGGGTGCCGGCTACATCGGGTCCCACGTCTGTATCGCATTGCTGGACGCCGGGTTCGGCGTCGTCGCCGTCGACAATCTTTCCAACAGCAACAAGGCCTCGCTTGAGCGGGTCCAGTCCATCTGCGGGCGATCGCTCATCTTTCGGCATGCCGATATCCGGAATGAAGAGCTGATCTACGACATGCTTCGTACCTGCGGAGTGACTGCGGTCATTCACCTTGCAGGACTGAAGGCGGTGGGCGATTCCAACGTACGGCCCATGATGTATTACGAGAACAACGTCCTGGGAACGATGCGGCTGGTGTCGGCCATGAAGCGGGCGAATGTAAAGACGCTCGTGTTCAGCTCGTCGGCGACCGTCTACGGGATGCCCAGATACCTGCCGCTCGACGAGAAGCATCCCCTCGGTCCGACCAATCCGTACGGCCGCACAAAGCTCGTCATCGAGGAGATGCTGAAGGATCTCTGCAGGTCCGACGACGGTTGGCGGATCGGCAATCTGCGCTACTTCAACCCGGTTGGCGCGCACGAGAGCGGGCTCGTCGGGGAAGACCCGCTGGGCGTTCCCAGCAACCTGCTGCCGTTTGTGGCACAGGTGGCGATTGGACGGCGGGAGAAGCTGCAGATCTGGGGAAACGACTATGACACGCCTGATGGCACCGGAATCCGCGACTTCATTCATGTGGTCGATCTCGCATCCGGGCATTTGAGTGCCCTGCGCCAACTCGGACAGCCCGGTCTGATCACGGTCAATCTTGGAACGGGCAACGGCAGCAGCGTTCTGGACATCGTCCGTACGTTTGAATCGGTGAGCGGGCGATCAATCCCCTATGAAATCAGGGAGCGCCGGGCCGGTGATGTCGCCGCCTGCTATGCCGACCCGACGTTTGCGAAGAACGCGTTGGGCTGGACATCGACGCGGTCGTTGGAGCAAATGTGTGCGGACCATTGGCGTTGGCAATTGCAGAACCCCAACGGTTATCAGGGCAGCGAGCTTCCGAAGGTTCGGGAGCGGTCCAGGCATCTTCGTCGTCATGCCTGAGCGTACGCGTCCGAGGTGTTGAAACGTGCACCGGCGGGTCTGATCGCATGAGTGGAGTTCGAGACGAGCTGCAGCAGCGTGCATGTCGCCCATCAGAGGTAGCTCGTAATGACCCAAAATCTTTTCACCGCGGAACAAGCCTGCAGGTAAGATGCAGTCGCGCCTGGGGATTTGCGATGCCACACTATCGTGCGTACGTTCTGGATGAACATGGCCAATTGGGAAGCGTCGTCAACCTTCACTGCCCTGACGACGCGTCCGCAACCAAGCGGGCCGGACGGTTGGCCGATGGTCACGAGGTTCAGGTTTGGCGACTTGTTGCCGAGCTCAAATTCGACGATCCGCAGCACCGATCCAGGCGGCGACGGAGTGTCCGTGCACCAATGCACTGAGCTCTATTGATGGTGCGCTTCGTCTCGCGGTCAACTCGCGCACCCCCGGTGCAAGTCATATCAGCGTGCTCACTAAGGGCGTTGGCGCGTCACCGCGTCGGGATCTTGGCCTAATTGCGCCATCATCCAGCCGGCCGCCGCGGAAAGCGCGAAGCCGACGCAGGCCGAGAGCGCATCGACCATAAAATCCTCAAATCTCGCGTGCCGTCCCGGCACCCATAGTTGCATGATCTCAAGCAGGCCGATCAGGGCAACGGCGAGCGCTGAAGCAGTCAAGCGCCGCTGCGGATAAGCAAAGCCGAAGACAATCCCGATCAGAAGGAAGGCGAGCGCGTGATCGCCCTGCTGTCCGAGAAAGGGGTGAGGCCGAACGTCCTGAGGTCCAAGCGTTACGACAGTGACGGCGGCTGCGAGCAGCCACGCGATCAGCCGAAGAAGAGCGGTAACCACTAAAGGGCCTCAATTGGCAGCCCCACCCGGGGTTCTTCATTTCCGAGACTCGATTTCCAGAACATGCTCCCTCCACTCAGCGCAAACGGCAACCTCAATAATCGCACCCTTCGGCAAACATTTCTCGCACGCTGCGCCGAGGCCGCGAACCTTGAACGATCCATTCGGCGCAGCGCTCCCAGTTCGAGTCAGATCGACCTGCCAGTTTCCACGCCGAGCTGACGGGCCTGCAGCAGGGTGTGTTCGCCTGCAGTGGCACTAGGTGGTGGCGCTGCCTGCTCCGGAGCAATCCCGTCGCCCTGCCGTGGAATTCCCTTCGACCAAGTTCATGCCCTACCTGAGCGGTACCAGATCAATGGTTACCACCTGCTCCTGACATATGAGTGCAGGATTCCTGATGTGCGTGGACGAAAGGAGAGTACTCCAAAAGGATTGGACACTGAACCAAATCCGGAAGGCTCCAGCCCGCTGAGGCCATCTCATTGTTCATGGCTTGGATGATCGGGCACAGTCCGAAGCCTAACCCAAAAGTGGTGGGGAGGGTCCTCCATTCGAGCTATATGATTCGCGTAAAGATGGAGCGCATAATGAGGCATCTGGGGGCATCTGAAGGATATCGTATCGCCACGCGACAGGTGATTGCCGATGGCTCGCACGGTCATGCTCAACGGGGACGTGAAGATCTCCCTCACGCGCGGAAGATGCGCCCCCCTGTGGATGGCAGCGGTCATGCTCGCCATGACATGGCCGTTGGAAACGAAGGCTTCCCAGGATCAGGCGCGGCACCTCGCAGACGCGCAACAGGCGACAACTGCCCGCGATCGCGGTTCTGACGAGTTCGAGAAGTTGTTGCCGCGCCCGGGCGGCAGCGACAAGTCGATACAGGTTGCGCAGGCGGCGACTGGCGACGCAGGGGCCCTGCAGCAGCCTCCGAAACAGCAACGCGACTGGGCAGAGTCGCTGTCGTGCGAACTTGGCTTCGCAAGGCGCGACATAGAGTTGCTGCAACATCTCGAGCGGGAGCATGATCGGGTCGAGTGGCTGGTGCAGGCACTCGACGATGCGCGGCGCGAGGTCGAAACGCAAAAGGCGTTGACAGCAAAGGCCGTCGAGGAAGGTTCCCGACTGAAGGAAGCTTCCCGGCCGAACCAAGCGGGCGAGAGTGGCGCGGCCGAGCTGCAGGCATTCCTGCAAGAGGAGCGCGAGCGGTCGGCGCGGCTGGAGCAGGATCTCGCAGCCGCCCGGCGCGATGTCGAAACCCAAACCGCGCTGGCGACGAATTCAGGTGAGGAAGTATCCTCGCTGAAACAGGCGCGAGAGAGCGTCGCCGCGGAGCTGCAGAAGACGCTGCAGCAGGAGCGTGAGCGGTCGGCGCGGCTGGAGCGGGATCTCGCAGCCGCCCGGCGCGATGTCGAAACCCAAACTGCGCTAGCGACGAAATCGGGTGAGGAAGTGGCCGCGCTGAAACAAGCGGGGAATGGCGTCGCTACGGAACTAGAGAAGACACTGCAGCAGGAGCGTGAACGGTCGGCGCGGCTGGAGCAGGATCTGGCGGCCACGCGGCGCGATGCCGAAACCCAGGCTGCGCTGGCGGCAAACGTGAACGAGGACCTTTCGCGGCGAAGTCGGGCGGCGGAGGCCAGCGCCGAGGACTTGAGGCAATCGATGCAGAAGGAGCGCGAAAGGGCCGACACGCTTGCGCAGGATCTCTCCCTGACGCGAAGCGCTATTTATGCATACCAGGCACAAACGGCACCGGTGGCGAAAGCCAGCGAAGACGCCTTCCTACCGAAAGTGGCAGGAGAAAGCGGCGCGGCAGAGTTGCAAAACTCCCTGCAGCATGAGCGGGATCGGATCGGCGAGTTGGAGAAGACGCTTGCGGCTGCGCGACGAGATATCGATGCGCAGACGGCGCTGGCTGCAAATGCCAGCGACGAAGTCGCCAGGCTGACGCAAGTAGCAAAAGCCGGCGCCGTGGAGCAGAGACGGTCGATGCAGAAGGAGCACGAGAGAGCCGAGGCGCTGGCGCAGGATCTCTCGATGGCACGCAGCACGATCTACGCATACGAGGCTCAAGCGGCCAAAGCCAGCGCGGAAGCAGCACAGCTCAAGCAGGCTGAGGCGAACAATACCGCTTCCTTGGCGCAATCGCAACGCGAGCGCCAGCGGGCTGACCAACTGGCCCGGGATCTCGCGAAAGCAAGCCGCGATCTCGACGCGCAGACCGAGCGCGCGTCCAAGGCAACCGAGGAAACCGCTAGGATCAAGCAAGCCGGAGAGCGCGACTCGGCCGAGCTGCGCAACTTGTTGCTGCGTGAACGCGAGCGGGCCGAGGGACTGGAAAGGGACCTCGCATCGGCGCATCGAGACAACGGCGCGCTTGCGGCGAAGATTCCCTCCGTTGCGTCTCCGCCGGCTACCACCGGCAAGGCCGTGCGCGAGGAGCTGTCAGCGCCCGCACGGCCAATCCAGAACCGGCCGGTCCAGGACAAACCAGTCCAAGACAAACCGGTCAGAGACAAGCCAGTCCAAGACCAGGACATAGCGGCGCGCAGCCAGGCCGGCGCCCAGGTCATTCCTAAAGAAGTCAATCCTAACGAAGGGGTGCAAGCGGCGAAATTGGTTGCGCGCGCGAGCGTACTGCTTGAACAGGGAAACATCGGCGCGGCGCGGATCGTGCTGGAACGTGCCGCCGAGATGGGCAGCGCTCGAGCAAGCTTCGTGCTCGCAGAAACCTACGATCCGCTGATCCTTCCGAATTTCGGAACCTATGGAACGCAAGGCGATCCCACGAGGGCGCAAAATCTTTATGCGCGGGCCGAAGCTGGAGGAATCAAGGAAGCGAAGGCGCGATTCGAAGCGTTGCGCCGATAGCGCGGTCTTATAAGGCGATTTTCCCAGCCGACATGCGCCATCAAGGATCGAAAGCGCAGACACGGATGCAGCGTGCGTAAAGGAGTTCGTTGATGAAAAGATTCATGGAATTGCAACGGCTGCTGTTGCTCGTGGCGCTCGCATCATTGCTCCTGGCCATTCAACCCTGGGCGGATGCGCGGCCGCAGGACATTCGGCCTCACAAGGTCCGTCTGGCGCGGCCCGAGCCGCCGCAGCCAAGGCCTGAGGTGACCGCCATGAACGCCTGGACGATCGGCCTGGCCGGAGGTCTTCTCGAGGGCGCGCCGATCCGCCTGGCGGCGGAGATCGCGCGTGTGGTCGACGATGGGGATAACCTCCATGTCCTGCCGGTGGTCACCCGCGGGGCAACTGAAAACGTGAATTCGCTGCTCTATTTGCGGGGCATCGACGCGGCAATCATCAACTCCGACGCGCTCGAGGAGTACAAGAGCCAGGTGCCGGACATCCAGCGACGAATTGCGTATGTCCTGAATCTGTTCCCGTCCGAGCTGCATATCTTCGTTCGGCCGGAGATTCAGAGCTTGAGCGATCTCGCCGGCAAGAAGGTCAATTTCAATACGCAGGGCACCGCTGCGGCCTATTCGGGGCCGCTGATCTTCAGCCGCCTCAACCTCGAGGTGGAAAAGACGTTCATTCCGCACCAGGTCGCGCTCGAGCAGATGCGCAAGGGCGAGATGGCCGCCGTCGTCTTCATTACTTCGAAGCCGGTGGATGCTTTCGTGCGGGGCCGCTGGGAGCCGGGATTCAAGTTCCTGCCTCTCCCCTACGACGGCAGGTTCGAGGACTACTATCTTCCCGCTGCCCTCGGTGAAGCCGACTATCCCGCTCTGATCAAACCGGGCGAACGGGTTTCAACGATCGCGGTGCCGACCGCTCTGGTCGCATTCAACTGGCCGGCCAACTCGAACCGCTCCGAGCGCGTCGCGCGCTTCATCGATCACCTGTTCTCCCGGATCGACAGATTGCAGGGGCCAGGCTTCGATCCGAAGTGGAAATCCATCAACCTTGCTGCGACGGTTCCGGGTCTCACGCGCGTCCCTGCGGCGCAGCTGTGGCTGGATCGCCAGCCCCGCGCAACACAAGCATCGCAATGAAACGCGCCGCGGTCCTTCTTCTTATTGTGCTCGGGGCTACAGGCGGCATTGCGTTGGCCCAGGATCCCATGACGCAGCTCCGTTCCTGCCTTCAGAAGGACCACGCGGAGCGCCTGGCGTGTCTGAATAAAATGACGCGTACCATCGCGCCTCAGAATCGCCCGACGCCCGAAGACGACTGGATCGTCAGCCAGACGACCTCCCCCATCGACTACTCACCGATCGCGACCGCTACGACATCGTCGCGCAGCGGGACCGGCGAGTCCGCGATGCAATTATCGATTCGCTGCCGCGGTGGCCGGACGGAGCTGGCACTCGCGGGACCCGGCATCTCCCGCGGAGGCGGTGACGATGCGATTTCCTATCGCGTCAATGACAATCCGGCGGTGCAGGTTTCGGCAGCCGCCCCGGCATTCGGTCCCGGCGTCGCGTTCACCGGGGACGTCCTTCGCTTACTGCAGTCGCTTCCAGGCAGCGGGGACCTTATTGTCCTGCTCTCACCACGGGGCGGCGCTGCCCGTGACGGGACGTTCTCCCTCGCCGGGCTGGATGCGGCGCGTGCGAAGATCGCCGCGGCGTGCAAATGGCCGCGCGCGATCGCGACACCAAATCGTTGATGGTGTGCATATGATTTTCTTCGATGGAGGCGGATAATGATCAGATTTCAACATATCGCCAAATCGGTCGTGATGGCAGCGATCGCCGTTCTGGTTTCCGCATCGTTTTCGGCCGCGGAGCAGGGCGGAAAGTACTGGACGCCGGCGGACGGGCAACCCGTCCCGCACAAGGCGGGCCATGCGAGGCAACACGTGGCGAAGCCGACGACGGCGACGGCGACGCGGAAGCAATCCGCGTTTGCCCGCATGGAGGATTCGGCCGCAGCAAAGAAAAGAGAACATCATTTGATCCTGCAGGTGAATACCAACGACCCCGCAGCGATGAATCTCGCGCTCAACAACGCGACCAATGTGGCGCAATACTACAAGGACGCTGGCGAGAAGGTGAAGATCGAGGTCGTCACGTTCGGACCCGGCCTGCACATGCTGCGTGAAGACACCTCGCCGGTAAAGACGCGCATCGAGGAGATGGCCCTGAGCACGCCCGAGGTTTCGTTCAAGGCCTGCGGCAACACCCAGGAGAAAATGCAGAAGGCCGAGAGCAAGGACATACCGATTGTTCGGCAGGCGGAGGTCGTGAAGTCGGGCGTCGTGCGCGTGATGGAATTGCAGGAGATGGGCTGGACCTACGTCAAACCGTAGGCCAACCATGTCAGGATCGGCCCAAACCAACCCCAAATTTCCATCGGGGTCGCGTATTCAGGTAAAGCCCACAGCTGGCCCTCGCTTGGCTGGAAAAACCGGGAGAGTGATTGGCGTTGGATACTATCCGAAGAGTCTCCGTGTGGTTCTCGACGGATCGAAGGCTCCGCTTACTCTTCACGCAGACTATGTGGTCGCGATTGATGCGCGAACCGACCATCCACGGTCGGATTGATAGATGGCGTCTCCGGTATGGACTTGAAGATCACCTGCCTTCTTACCGATTGAAAAACGGGGACTCTCGCTCCAGTCCGTCAAGGTCCGGATCGCCCTCTCCGGCGGGTGAAATCGTCCGCGCGGTAAGATCACGTCACCGCCAGCGCAGTCACTTTGATGCAGGACCTCAAGCTATAGCGCGGGGTAGCCCTACACATCGTCAGGGCCCGATATCGGAAAAGACCGTCCGAGAAATCAGCTGCTCAAACGGTTCCCCCCGTTAAGCCGCCGATTTGGTGGGCGCACCAGGGCTCTAACCTCGGACCCGCTGATCAAGAGATTGCGACGGGTTGAGAGCAATCAATGGCTCGCCGGTCTCAGACTGGAGCTTATCCGGCCGAAAATGGGCGTCTGTCGCACGATCACAACGCTGCTTTTGCCCGGCCGACCGGGACTTGCTGCACCGCAACCTGGCTGCAGATTTCTTCGTGCGCGTGCCTGCCAATCAGCACTGGATATTGCGGGTGGCCCCATTCCGGGCAAAGAGAGGAACCCTCGTCCCCCTGCGATAAGCCGCATAGACGCCGAACAAGGTAGCAGCCGTTGTCGAACATCAATCTCAAGCTTCTCCATACCTTCCTGCTCGCGGCGGAGCACGAAAGCTTCAGGAAAGCCGCACAGGAATCGAACCGGTCTCCGTCCGCGGTGAGCATGCAGGTCCGCGGGCTGGAGGAGCAGATCGGCGTCCAGCTCTTTCGCAGAACGCCGCAGAAGGTCCTGCTGACGCCTGAAGGCCGGATCCTGTTCGAACAGGCCAAGCGTGCGCTGCAGGAGGTCCAGTCAGGGCTCGATTTGCTGACGGAAGCAGCTCAGTCGCGCAGCCGCCACATTCAGATGGCCTGCGTCCCGACGCTTGCGACTGGCTGGCTTCCGAACATCCTGGCGACTTTCAAGATCCGTCATCCGAACACCCAGGTGCAACTCATGGAGTTGCCGACCGGGCCCATGCTTGAACTGCTGCGACGGCGGGATGTCGAATTCGGAGTTGGTCCGCAGATTCCTGGCATGGAGGATTTCGAGTTCGAGCCGATCCTCGAGGATCCGCTCTATGCTTGCGTGCCGCCCGTCTTCGACGAGGGACAGTCGAGCGTCTGCTTTGCCGACCTCGTCGACAAGCCCACGATCATGCTGTCGAAATCGACTGCTGTCCGGGGATTGATCGATGACACGCTGGAGACACTCGGAATCCATCTCGATGTCCCGTTCGAGGTCCAGCAGGCCACGACGGCAATGGCCCTTGCGGCGTCCGGGCTCGGCATTGCAATCGTGCCCCGGGTCGCGCTGGTGCAGGCCGGAGTGCAGCAATTTCGCATGGTGCCGATCTCCAACCATGTCGGGCTCCGTCAGGTCGGCCTGATCACCGCGCGCGGGCCGATCCTCCGCCCCAACACCGAACGGCTGATTACCTTGATACGAACCAGCCTTGCCCAGCTCCGCTGAGCCCGGCGCATCAAAGCCGTTTCAGCAGAGCATCCACGACCTGATTGGTCGGCGCGACGCCGCCGATGTCGCGGGTCCTCAATGCGGGGTCCTCCAGCCCGGCGCACACCGCAGCTTCGATCCTGTCGGCCCTAAGCTTCAGCCGGCTATCGCGATGGCGCTGATCCAGACGCCTCAGCATCAGGATCGATGCCAGGATGGTTCCATAGGGATTGGCGAGCCCCTTTCCCGCGATGTCGGGCGCCGAGCCGTGCGAGGCCTGGAAGAAACCGATCCCGTCACCGACCTCTTCCGATGGAGCCATGCCCATGCCGCCGACCGTCGCCGCACCGAGATCGGAAATGATGTCGCCGAACATGTTCTCGGTAACGATGACGTCGAAATGAGAGGGCTTGTTGACGAGATGAACCGTCATCGCGTCAACTAGGACGTGCTCGGCCTCGATGTCGGGATAATCCTTCGCCACCTCGTCGAACACGGCACGGAAGAACGCGTAGGTCCGCAGCACATTGGCCTTGTCGCAGCAGGTCACGCGGCGCCGTCCGTCCTTCGGCGAGCCGTTGCGCGTTCTGGCCAGTTCGAACGCGAACCGTACGATGCGCTCGACGCCCTTCCGGGTCTGGACGAGGGTATCGACAGCCACTTCTTCCCTCAGTAGCGCACCCGCGCCGCGCGCGGCATAGAGCCCTTCGCTGTTCTCCCTGACGATGACGTAATCGATCGGACCCGGCCGCCCCAGGGGCGACGGAACGCCCTTGTAGAGTTTGATCGGCCGCACATTGGCAAAAAGGTCGAGCTTGAAGCGGAGCGTCAACGTGAAGTCGAGCCCGGCCTCGGTCCCGTCGGGATGGACCACGCCGGGAATGCCGGCCGCACCGTGCAGAATGGCGTCGGCTGTCCTGCAGCCCTCGAACGAGGCTGCCGGGAACGAGTCCCCCGTCTTCAGGAAATGATCGGCGCCCGCGGGATAGTCCACGAACCGCAGCGTGCCGGCCTGGACGCCGGCCTGCAGCACCGCGACCGCCGCACGCGCCACTTCAGGGCCGATGCCGTCGCCATGCACGACAGCAATTGTGTAAGTGTCTTTCATGATACTCGCTCGGTGAATTGCATCTGTGGTTGCCTCAGATTGCGCACGGCAGGCACGCATGCGATCGCATGCGTCTCAAGGTCAGTCCAGCTTGATCCAGACACCCTTCGTGTGCAGATATTCGTCGAGATGCTCGGTGCCGCCCTCGCGGCCATATCCGCTCATCTTGTAGCCGCCGAATGGCATTGCGGGATCCAGCGCGTGGTAGGTGTTCACCCACACCGACCCTGCGCGGAGGCTGCGAGAGATGACGTGGGCCTTGCTCACGTCGCGCGTGAAGACACCTGCCGCGAGCCCGTACGGCGTCGCATTGGCTCTTTCCACTGCCTCGTCGAGGGTGTCGAACGGCAGTGCGGAAATAACCGGCCCGAAGATTTCGTCACGGGCGATCTGCATATCATCGGAGACGCCGGCGAACACGGTCGGCTCGACGAAGTTACCCTTCGCAAGATTCCCCTCCCTCACGCGCCGGCCGCCGGCCACCACCTTCGCGCCCTCCTCGCGCCCGCTTTGCAGGAAGCCCTCGACCTTGTCGAGCTGTCGCTGGGAAACGAGAGGTCCGATCTCCGTCGTCGGATCCGCGCCATCGCCGATCTTCAGGGCCGAGGCGAACTTCCCGAGCCGCTCGACCAATTCATCATGGATTTTACGCTCCACGAACAGGCGCGAGCCGGCGATGCAGATCTGGCCCGAATTGGCGAATGCGGCCATCGCGGCGATCGGCACGGCCTTGTCGAGATCAGCGTCGGCGCAGACGATGACCGGTGACTTTCCGCCAAGCTCGAGAGACACCCGCTTGAGGTTGCCGGCCGAAGCCCGGATGATCGCCTGGCCGGTCGCGGTGGAGCCGGTGAAGACGATCTTCTCGACATCGGGATGCTCGGCCAGAGGCGCGCCGGCCTCCACCCCGGTTCCGGTCACCACGTTGACGACGCCGGGCGGCACGCCGGCCTCGTTCATCAGGTCCGCGATCAGCAGCGGCGTCAGCGGCGCCTCTTCCGACGGCTTGAGCACGATCGTGCAGCCGGTTGCGAGCGCGGGCCCGATCTTCCAGACCGATGCGGCCGTCGGCGCATTCCAGGGGATGATGGCGCCAACCACGCCGACGGGCTCCTTCCGCGTGAACGAGACGATGTCCCCCGGAAGCGAATTATCTACCGTCTGCCCATGGAGCGCGGTCGCCATGCCGGCGTAGTATCGCAGCATGCCGATCACGCGAAGCTTGTTTGCGCGCGTCCGGGCGATCGGCATTCCCATATCGGCCGTATCGGATTGGCTGATCTCCTCCCAGTGCTTCTCGAACAGGTCGGCGATACGCAGGAGCAGCGCCTGCCGCTCGAACGGCTTGAAACGGCTCCACGGTCCTACGAAAGCGCGTCGGGCCGCAGCGACCGCCACGCTGATGTCGGCCGCCTCGCCGCGCGGTACACGACCGATCACTTCGCCGGTCGCAGGATTGCGCGTCTCGAAGACCTTGCCCGAGCGGGCTTCCACCCACGCGCCATCGACGAACATCTTTCGGGCTCGGCCGTCGAGCGGAAATCGGATCTCAGCTTTCGTCATCGTAGTACTCCTGTCTCAATAGAGGCGATGGACGGATGCCTCGCCGTTGTCTGATTTCGCGCTTTCATAGCGGTGATTCTTCAACTCGGGCAGGGCCTCTAGGCGGCCGGATGCGGCTTCCGCAGGAAGCGCGCCAATTCCGGTATGTACGCCCCGCCGTGACCGCTCTCGACCACTGCCGCGATCGCGCCGGCAACGCCGTCCGCGATCGTCCTGGATGCGCCGGATGCGCTTGCCATGGTCCGGTAGTAATCGATGTCCTTCAACGCATTGCCGATGAAGAACGGGACCGTGCCGACGTCGTCCGTCACGATGGCTGGCGTCATACGCTGTAGCGCAGCGCCGGCCCCGCCTCCTTTGGCGAGGACATCGACGAAAACCGCGGGATCGACGCCCGCATCGGCTGCCTGTGCGGCGGCCTCGCTGAGCAGCGCCATGAACCCGATCGAGACATAGTTGTGGAGCAGCTTGAGCCGATGACCAAAGCTCACCGGCCCAACTCTTTCGACCCGCTCGGTGAAGGATGCGAGGACCGCGCAGGCATTCTGAAAATCTGTTTCGTCGCCTCCAACCAGAAGGTTCAGCGCCCCATCTTCCGCATGCTTTGCCGTGCGGGTCATGGGCGCATCGAGGAAGGCCCCGCCGGCGGTGCGGACGGCCGCGGCCATCCGCAATGTCGATTCCGGCAATGCGGTCGAACAATCGACGATGATGGTTCCCTTGCGCAGCCGGGACAAGACGCCCGCGTCACCCGTGAGAACCGCTTCGACCTGGGGCGAACCGGTGACGCAGAGGAGGATGATGTCTGATACATCTGCTACGTCAGCAGGAGTCTTGCAGGCTGTGGCACCGAGTCCGACGAGATCGTCGACGGGCTGGTTGCCCGGGTGATCGAGAAACGCCAGGGGGAAGCGGCCCCGCGCCAGGACGTTCTTCGCGATGCCGTGGCCCATCAGGCCTACGCCGATAATTCCGACCCTCGTCACGGTGACCTCGTTCATCTCTTGCATGTCCGGTCGCCGGTGTCGTGCCCCACATGATCGTGTTGGGACAGCCGGCATATGCTGTGGCAGGCCGTCTAGTACCCGGAATCAGAGCTGAGTGATACGGCGGCCTTTGAAACGGCGTTGACGGACCTTTTTCTTGGTCCAGACGAAGGGCTCGGCTCTGTCGTTGTATGCGTTGACGTAGGCATCGATGTGTTCCTGAAGCTGCTTGAGGCTCGTGAAGGAGGTGCCGCTGAGCGACTGCCCCTGCAAGATGGAAAACCATACTTCGACCTGATTGAGCCATGACGCACTTGTCGGCGTGAAATGAAATTGCACGTTGGGGTGGGCCTTGAGCCAGTCCTCGTTCTTTTTATGGGTGTTGAGGTTGTCGAGGATGACGTGAAGCTTGCGGTTCGGAAAAGCCGCGGTGACGCTGTTCATGAAATCGAGAAACTCGACGCGGCGCCGGCGTTTTGAATGGGTCGCGATGATCTTTCCGGTGGCGACTTCGAGCGCCGCAAACAATGTTGTGGTGCCATGCCGCTTGTAATCGTGGCTTTGGCCGGTCAAGGCGCGGCCATTGGGCAACTTCAGATAACCCTGCGCTCGCTCCAAAGCCTGGATCGAGGGCTTCTCGTCCACGCACAGCACAATGGCCTTCGCCGGCGGCGCGACATAGAGGCCGACAACATCGGCGGCTTTGGCCGTAAAGTTCGGGTCGTTGCTCTCGCACCAGGACTTGCGAGCCACCAGGTCAATCTTGTGGCTGCGCAGGAACCGCCAGACATATTGGACATCGACATCGCCCAGCGCCTCGGCCAGCAGGGGGCCGGTCCAGCGCGCAAACCCTTGCGGTGGCGGCTTATCCAGCAGCTTCAGAATCCGCTTGTCGGTCGTCTTCGTATAGATCGGCTGCTTGCCAGGCCGCGGCTTGTCTTGCAGCCCTTCAAGGCCATGGTCGGCATAGCGATGCCGCCAAAGGCTGACAATCCGCGGCTGGACCCCAACTTCCTTGGCGATCGACCGGGTGCTGCGCCCATCCGCCGCCAACAGAACTATCCGCGCCCGCTTCAAATCGCGCTGCAACGTCACCGGTGAGCGACAGCACGCCTCAAGCACCTTGCGATCTTTCCTCGAAAGGTGGACTTCTCTTGCTTCGGGTATCATCCCGACCTTGAATCACGACTCACGTTCCAAGAAAAGTGGGTACTAGTACCCGGAATCAGAGCTGAGTGATACGGCGGCCTTTGAAACGGCGTTGACGGACCTTTTTCTTGGTCCAGACGAAGGGCTCGGCTCTGTCGTTGTATGCGTTGACGTAGGCATCGATGTGTTCCTGAAGCTGCTTGAGGCTCGTGAAGGAGGTGCCGCTGAGCGACTGCCCCTGCAAGATGGAAAACCATACTTCGACCTAATTGAGCCATGACGCACTTGTCGGCGTGAAATGAAATTGCACGTTGGGGTGGGCCTTGAGCCAGTCCTCGTTCTTTTTATGGGTGTTGAGGTTGTCGAGGATGACGTGAAGCTTGCGGTTCGGAAAAGCCGCGGTGACGCTGTTCATGAAATCGAGAAACTCGACGCGGCGCCGGCGTTTTGAATGGGTCGCGATGATCTTTCCGGTGGCGACTTCGAGCGCCGCAAACAATGTTGTGGTGCCATGCCGCTTGTAATCGTGGCTTTGGCCGGTCAAGGCGCGGCCATTGGGCAACTTCAGATAACCCTGCGCTCGCTCCAAAGCCTGGATCGAGGGCTTCTCGTCCACGCACAGCACAATGGCCTTCGCCGGCGGCGCGACATAGAGGCCGACAACATCGGCGGCTTTGGCCGTAAAGTTCGGGTCGTTGCTCTCGCACCAGGACTTGCGAGCCACCAGGTCAATCTTGTGGCTGCGCAGGAACCGCCAGACATATTGGACATCGACATCGCCCAGCGCCTCGGCCAGCAGGGGGCCGGTCCAGCGCGCAAACCCTTGCGGTGGCGGCTTATCCAGCAGCTTCAGAATCCGCTTGTCGGTCGTCTTCGTATAGATCGGCTGCTTGCCAGGCCGCGGCTTGTCTTGCAGCCCTTCAAGGCCATGGTCGGCATAGCGATGCCGCCAAAGGCTGACAATCCGCGGCTGGACCCCAACTTCCTTGGCGATCGACCGGGTGCTGCGCCCATCCGCCGCCAACAGAACTATCCGCGCCCGCTTCAAATCGCGCTGCAACGTCACCGGTGAGCGACAGCACGCCTCAAGCACCTTGCGATCTTTCCTCGAAAGGTGGACTTCTCTTGCTTCGGGTATCATCCCGACCTTGAATCACGACTCACGTTCCAAGAAAAGTGGGTACTAGGTAGATGTTCTGTGCCACCGTCATCGACGGCACGAGATTGGTCCCCTGGTAGACCATGACAACGCCCTGCTTCAGGCCTTCGGCAGGCGTCGACAACTGCACCGGCGTCCCGTTCAGGAGCATCTCTCCGGAAGTGAGCTTGTAGACGCCGGCAAGAACCTTCGTCAGCGTCGACTTGCCGGCACCGTTCTCGCCGAGAATGGCGTGAACCTCTCCCGGCGAAACGGCGAAATCGACTTCCTGGAAGGCGGGGATCCTTCCAAACAGCTTCGTTCCGTTGCGGATTTCCAGAATTGGCTGCATGCGATTACTCCGAGAGGGCCGTCGCCGGATCGCGGATTTCCAGGACCGCGTTCGAACCGCGGCTGGCGAGGTAGAGCGCGCCTGCGCATTCGGCGGCCGCCACGACACCATGCCGCGTGCCGTCCGCGCGGGAGTGGAAGGATCCGATGGGCGTCATGCTCGCGTCGCAATACGCTATCAGCCCATAAGACCGCGTGACCGAATAGGGCTTCAGGATGCCCATCTGCTTCAGCTGGCTTCCGTGCATCGGCTCCTTGAAGCTGCGTCCTGAACAGAGTGACGGGGCCACCCAGTGCTCTTCCGGCAGCTCGTTGACCATACGGGTCCTGTATTCATCCTCGCGCAGGATGAACTCCACGAGCTGGTTGCGCACGGAATAGAAGGAAAGCCAAATGCCACCGGCAGCCGCGCGCGTCAGGCGTGCGGGATAGCCAGGCAGGCTGGTGACAAGCTCAACGGGCTTTCCAGCCGGAAGCGCCAGCGCAAGGACGCGGTGACGCAGACACTCGGAGACGAACACCTGTCCGTCTGATGCCGCCAATCCGGATGGCCACCCCAATCCGGTCGCTGCGATCGTAACCCGGTCCTTGACGAGATCGACGACGACGACTGAGCCGGAAAGATCCTTCGTCATCAGCGCACGCCGCCAGTCGAGTGCACCGACATGTTTCGACCCGTTGCACACGGCGAGCGTCGACTCGTCCAGCCACGCGATCGCGGTCGGGCAATGCAGGACATCACCTGAATGCTGCACCACCTTGCCGTCGAAGCGACCGCCCCGCACGACGAGGCCCTTGCGGTCCAGCCCGATCGCCAGCGCGTCACCCAGTCCAGCCATCGCCGAGATGGGGGCATCGAACCTTGCCACCGTCTCCGGACCTGAGGAGGAGGTCGGCCGCAGACGGAGCAGCCCGGAGCCGCTCGAGGCAAAGAGGTTGGCACCGAGAGCCACGAGGTTGTCGACCTGATCGACCAGGCAGAGGACCGGTGCGGCCTCGAGCTTCTGGTTCGACAGGAACGGGCCGTCGAGCACTGGCACCGTGACCGCGCCTTCGCGGCGCCCCAGCACATTGTCGATCCATTTCACGAGCGGCGGCCCCAATAGCTGTCCACACCGCAGAACGCGGGGTCGGCTCCCTCCAGCCGGTATGTCCCCATCCTGTTGTTGAAGATTCCGCAGAGATAAAGCACGCCCTTGTGCTCGCGCATCGAGGTGATCATGGGATGCTTCTGACCGCCCTGATCCCAATAGCTTTCGAGGATCTCGCCGCGCTCGTTGAACTTGAGAACACAACCGGTGTTCAAATTCGGCATCAGCCAGGCATCTTCGGAGCACCGCCGCGACATCCTCTTGCGGAAGCCCGGCATCTCGAGCGACAGGTCGAGCGCCGGTGTACGCATCCCCATCAAGGCCAGCCAGTAGCACCCGTCGGACGCGCGATTGATGTTGTCGGGGTAACCGGGAAGGTTCGGAATGACGACCTCCACCTCGCCCTTCTTCGGTCCATCGAAATAGTACCGACTGATCCGGCAAGCCCAGCTTTCCGCGAAGAGCAGGGATTCGTTGTCGTAGGACATGCAGATGCCGTTCGGAAACACGAGGTTCTTCAGAACGGTCCGGGTCCTTCTGGTCTTCGGGTCGTAGCGGATGATACGGCCGTTGCCGCGACTCTCGAGCGCGTCCGAATACCAGTCGTGCATCTCGAATCGCGTCGTCGCCTCGCTGAAATAGATCGTGCCATCGGGCGCGATGTCGAGATCGTCCGCGAGCTTCATGTTGGAATCGTCGATGATCGACAGCAGGCTCCGGTTCGTCTCCGCGGTCAGGCGGCGCACCGTGCCGTTCATCTCGACCTGATAGAGGCCCATTCCCGCGACGCAGATGTTGAGATGTCCCTGGCGATCGAACGCCATCCCCAGCGGCGAGCCGCCGATATGCGCCAGCACCTCCCAGCGCTGATAATCGGGCGGAAGCCAGCGCACGATGTCGCCGTGACGGTTGCCTGTGTAGAGGTTGTCGTGGCGATCGAAGATGACGTCCTCGGCGCCCTCCAGAATGCCAAGGCCGATGACGCCGACGTCGCGCAGCGTGTCGTTCGGTGCCATGGCGCCGGCGCCCAGGTCCGTCGGGATGGGGTCGGGCATGCGGGCATAGGCCGGGGAAATGTAGACGCTCCGCAGCAGCTTGTGGCGGTTCTTGACCCAGCGCACGTCAAGGAAGACGGCGGCGACAAGGATCAGACCCAGCACGAGGTCGGCCCCGGGGCCGGAGATCGCGAGCGCGAGGAAGCTGTTCGACAGGAGCAGCACGAAAACGGCCCCCATGATCGCCTTGGAGACCGTGCCCCGCCCACCACCCAGCGAGATGCCGCCCAGCACAGTGGCCGTGAGCGCCTGCAGCTCGAGTCCCGCCCCGACGTCCGACGCCGCGCTCCCGATTCGGCTCGCGAACAGGAATCCGGACAGGGCAACGAGGGTGCTGCAACAAACATAGGCGCTGAAAATCGTCCAGCGTACATTGATGCCGGCATTGTACGCCGAACGGCGCGCCCCACCGACGGCGAGTAGATGCCAGCCATACCGTGTGCGCGAGAGTACCACGTGAACGCCGATTGCGATGGCGGCCGTGATCAGGAAGGAGACCGGCGCCAACCCGATATTCGCGGTGCCGAGATATTCAAACGCAGCGGAGTCGGACATGTTGGTCACAATCGCCGTCGAGAACTCGGGAAAGACGATCTCGAACAACGATCGGAAGATGATGAGGGTGACCAGTGTCGTGAGGAACGCACGCATCCGGACATAGCCGACAAGCAGCCCGTTCAAAGCACCGCATGAGGCTCCGACAGCCAGTGTGGCAACGAGACCAGTACCAGCGCTCCATCCCTCGACATTCATGCCGATCAGGGACATCAGCACGGACAGTGCGAAAACCGAGCCGACGGACAGATCGATTCCGCCCGACATCATCACGATCGTGAGGCCGAGAACGATCAGCCCAAACTCCGCAAACTGGCGCGCGAGGTTTCCGAGCGTGGTCCATTCGAAGAAGTGCGGAACGAACGGTCCCAGGCCGAACACGAGCAGCGCCAGCGCCAGGAACGGGATGGCGCTATCGACCCACTTCTTGGTGAGGACCTCCCCGATCACGTGATCGGGGAGAAGCTTGTACCGCCAGCGAACGATATCGGTCGAAAAACTCATCTCGCTCATTCCCTGCGCTCGCCGGCCCTGGGGCCGTAGCGCGACATGCCTCTTACTTGAGCTCGTCGAGCGTCCAGCAGTTGCGGCCGGTCGCATTATTCTTGTCGACCCGCGTCACCGGCCCGAAGAACACGTCCTTGACGGCAGCCGCCTTGCGGTTGCCTTGCAGCAGCTCGGATATCTGGCCTGCCGCGATCTCGCCCTGGATGTCGGCATGGAAGTTATAGACGACGGTCAGGAGCCCTTTCTTGATGCTGTCGCAACCGGTCTGGCTTCCTGCGCCATTCGTGACGATCGTGACCTGCCCGGTCTTGCCCGCGGCTGCCACGGCAGCTCCGGCGCCGACCTCGGCGTTGTCCCAGATGCCCATCACGCCGCAGAGATCGGGATGCTGCTGGAGAACCGTCGCAGTGATCTGGCGCGCCTTGTCGGAGTCGTAATTGGCGGCCTGATCGGAGACGAGCTGAAGGTCGGGATTGGCGGCCAGCACCTCGTTGATGCCCTGGCGCATGTAGATGTTGGCCGCACCGGTCTCCACCCCGGCGAGCCAGACGACCTTGGTGGACGGGCCCTTGCCCTTGGCGCACGCCTTGGCGAGTTCGCCCATCTCGATCCGGCCCATCTCGATCCAATCGTTTCCCACATACGAATCCGTCTGGGTCGCCGACTGCATGTTGACCTGAAGCACCGGAATTCCGGCCTCCTGAGCCTGCTTCAATTGGCGCGCATAGGTCTGCACGTCCGGATTCTGCACGATCAGCAGATCGGGCTTCTCGGCGATAGCGCCGGTCAGCGCGCGAATGCCCGCCTCTGTATTCATGTTGGGATCGCGCACTTCGAGCGTGAAACCATAGCGTTGAGCATGCCGCTGCCATACCGTCACCCAGGCCTGGTTGAGGTCGAAGCCCTGGGAGATCGGAACGAAGATCACCTTCTTGCCCTTGAGGGCCTTCAGATATGCCTCTCTGCCGACCTGCTGCACCTCGGCGGCGATGCTCGGCGTCGCGGACGCAAGGCCCCCGAGCACGAGGCCCGTCAACAACAATTTTCGCAGAACTGAAACCATGATGTCCTCCCGGTTTGTAATCGCTTGAGGCGTTCGTCCTAGATATCGCCACTCTGCGAGGTCTGTTCGTCGCGCGGATTGAGCAGCGCATCGATCGCCAGAGCGCCAAGCAGGATCACGCCCTTGATGAGGTTCTGGGCCGTGAAGCTGATGTTGAGGATCGTCATGCCGTTAGTGAGAACGCCGACAAGGATCGTGCCCACGATCACATTGCGGACACCGCCCTGCCCACCGCTAAGGCCAATGCCACCAAGCACAACGACGAGAAGCACATCGTAGATCAGCGTCGAGTTGTACAGGCGCGTGTTGATGCCGGAGACCACCGCGCACATCAGGATGCCGGACAGAAATGCCATCAGGGCGCTGGCGGCATATTGCGAGATGATGACCGGCCGGGCCGGCAATCCCATGGTGCGCGCGGCGAAAGGATTGTCGCCGGTCGCGTAGATGAACCGCCCGAAGCGGGTCTTCCGCAGGAACAGGGCCACGAGTCCAGCCAGCACCGCCGCCACGCAGACCGAGACGGGAACGCCGGCGATTGTCCCTGTTCCGAGGAATGTGAACCAGCCGTGCCCCGTCGGAGCATAGACCACGTCCGACTTGAAGACGATTCGCCCCGCGCCGTAGACCACCGATGCGAGGCCGAGGGTCGCGAAGATCGGCGGCACGTCCGCCACCGCGACGAGCGTTCCGGTGCCGACGCCGACGAGGATGACGAGCAGCCCGCCAACCACCAGTGCCCAGCCAAACGGCAGGCCGGTGGTCGACAGCCAGATGCTGAACGCAACGCCGATCACCATCACCGCTTTCATGGTCAGGTCGATGCCGCGCCCGACGACGACCAGCGCCATGCCGACCGCAAGGATGCCGAGCGTCGCGACGTTGTTCAGCAGCGTGAGGATGTTCCCGGCGGTGAGAAACCTGGGCAGGAAGATCGAGAAAGCCGCGATCAGGACGAGCGTGATGCAGAAGATGACCTCCTCCTGCGTCAGCCTGAACGATGGAATTCCACGCACCAGATGCTCCGAGCGGCTCATGTTCCGGTCAACCGTTTCCGGCTTCGGAGGCGCGACCGGGCCGAGCCCTCGCGCAGGATTGACTGCTCGCGATCATCGTTGTTTCCCCGCCTGCAATAGGCTCTTCTTGGTGGGCAAGATGAGCGAGGTCTCCCCGCCTCATGCAAGGCGCTTTTTCTGACCCCCTGTTTCGTTTTTCTGATCCTCCGGCATTTTGACGCTCACACCGGCAGTGTCGTCGAGATCTCGGCCGTTGAGAAAAACTGACACCCCCGTCAGAAATACTGCGCTTCGCCGGCATTGCCTCGGCGCTTCGCCTACTTGAATATCGAAACGCGATCGGCGCCTCGACCAATCACAACGAAACAGAGCCGATTTCACCTGACAGGGAGGTAAAGTATGAAATTCCGCAGACTGCTCGCGCTCGCGGGTGTGTTCTTTGGCATGAGCACCGTTGCGCTCGCTCAAACTCAGGCCGACGATGAGTGCCTGAATCCCGGAAACGACGAACTCTTGAAGCAGGGATGCTCCTATCTCGACGAGTTCATGAAGGCGTTCAACTCGCGAGACGCGGAAGCCTGGGCCAAGACGGTCCATTATCCGCACATCCGGATCGCCGCCGGCCAGGTTCAGATCTGGAACACGCCGGAAGAATATGCGCAATCGAACGACGCGAAGCAGTTGGCGCAGGCCTCGACCTGGGCGCGTTCGGCATGGACGTATCGCAAGCTCGTGCAAGAATCCGACGACAAGCTGCACTTCATCACGCGGTTCACGCGCTATGACGCCAACGACAAGCCGATATTGTCGGCCGATTCCTTCTATGTGATCGTCAAGAAGGATGGGCGATGGGGCGCCCTGGTGCGATCGAGCTATGTCGGCATCATCGGCAAGAAGACCGCGTTCTGATGCTCCGCTGGCTTCCGCTCGAACACGGGAGCTGGCGTCGAACCGAATGCTCCTGGCTTAGGCGCGCGGCGCCACGAGCATCTTTCGTCGGGCTCCCGATCGCGGGAGCCCGCCCCTCAGGGGCCGTTCGAAACAGCCGCGCTTACGGCGGACCGGCCTTGGAGGGATCGATCGAAATCTGGCGCTTCAGGGTGCGCAGGCCGAATGTCGTTCGCGACTGCCGAATACCCGGTATCCTGTACAACGACTGTCGCAGGAAGCGCTCGTAGTGATCGGTGTCTCGCACGACGACCTTGATGAGATAGTCGTAATCGCCGGTCACCAGGTAGGCCTCCATCACCTCCGGAATCCGCGACAGGGCAGTACCGAAGCGATCGAGCACCTTATCGTCATGCTTGTCCAGCGTGATCTCGACGAAGGCGATGTTGTTGTATCCGAGATTGGCGTGATTGAGCACCGCGACATATTTCTCGATCGCTCCGTTTTCCTCCAGGCGCTTCACTCTGGTCCAGCATGGAGAACTCGAGAGCCCGACCTGCTCCGCCAGCGCACTCGTCGTCAAGCGGCCGTTCTCGCAAAGCGCAGAGAGAATCCGGCGATCCAGATGATCGAGATCCTCGACGGGGCTGCGCTTGGAGGGCACGGGTCAATCCTTCTGTCTTTTTGCATTCCGGCGGGAAACTTTTCCGCGATTCCGGCCAATACACCGGAATTTTGGGAAATTTTCTCGAACCAGAAGATTATCATTGTGCGGCGGGAGAACATGACATGCAACCTCAACAGCGCCGATCCGTCAGCGTGATCGCCACCACATCCGACCCCTTTGACGGGATCGTTCGGCTCGTCCTCGACGCGGCGCGGTTCGGCTTCGGCCTCGACCAGGTCGCGATGACGACCTGCCCCGGTGGCGGCCGGACGATACGGATGGTCCTTGAAGTCCAGCCGTCGGCCGATTGCGCTGACATCGCGGAACGGCTGTCGCGCCATCCGGCGATCACGGACCTTCGCGTCGTGGGGCTCGCGCGCGAGGAATCCGGTCGGCCAGGCGTTGTCTCTGCAGAACCGGCAAACGAGCGGATGCTTCCATGAACAGCCCCACGCCACTTCGCTTTCACGTTCCGGAGCCTGCAAGCCGTCCGGGGGGCAAGCCGGATTTCTCCGGCGTCTCGATTCCGAAGGCGGGCTCGGTCCGGCGTCCGCCGGTCGACGTGCTCCCTGAGGAGATTCGTGACCTCGCCTACTCGATCATCCGCGTGCTCAATCACGAGGGCCGGGCAATCGGGCCATGGGTGCCGGACCTCTCCCTGGACGAACTGGTCGCCGGCCTGCGCCACATGATGACCCTGCGCACGTTCGACGCGCGCATGCAGATGGCGCAACGTCAGGGCAAGACGTCTTTCTACATGCAGCACACCGGCGAGGAAGCGGTGAGCTGCGCGTTCCGCATCGCGCTCGGCCCCGACGACATGAACTTCCCGACCTACCGTCAGGCCGGCCTGCTGATCGCGCATGACTATCCGCTCGTCGACATGATGTGTCAGATCTATTCCAATGAGCATGATCCGCTAAAGGGCCGGCAATTGCCCGTGATGTACTCCTCGAAAAAGCACGGCTTCTTTTCGATTTCGGGCAACCTCGCCACGCAGTTCGTCCAGGCGGTCGGCTGGGCCATGGCGTCGGCGATCAAGCGCGACAACCGCATTGCCGCCGCCTGGATCGGCGACGGCTCGACGGCGGAATCGGATTTCCATGCGGCGCTTGTCTTCGCCTCGACCTACAAGGCGCCGGTCGTCCTCAACGTGGTCAACAACCAGTGGGCCATCTCGACCTTCCAGGGCATCGCGCGTGGCGGCTCGGGCACCTTCGCGGCGCGCGGCCTCGGCTTCGGCATCCCCGCGCTCAGGGTTGACGGCAACGACTATCTCGCGACCTATGCCGTCGCAAAATGGGCGATCGAGCGGGCGCGGCTCAACCTCGGGCCAACACTGATCGAATACGTCACTTACCGCGCCGGCGCGCATTCGACGTCGGATGATCCTTCCGCCTACCGGCCGAAGCACGAATCCGAGGAGTGGCCGCTGGGCGATCCCGTGATCCGGCTCAAGCAGCATCTCATCGCAGCCGGCGCCTGGTCGGAAGAGCGCCACAAGCAGACCGAGGCCGAGATTCTTGCCACCGTCATCGCCGCGCAGAAGGAAGCCGAGACCTTCGGCACCCTGCATTCCGGCGGCAAGCCCTCGGCGCGCGATATCTTCGAGGATGTCTATGCCGAGCTACCGCCGCATCTGCGTCGGCAGCGCCAGCAGATCGGAGTCTGAGCCATGCCGCGCATGACGATGATCGAGGCAATCCGCTCGGGGCTCGACGTCTCGATGGCTCGCAACGACGACGTCGTGGTCTATGGCGAGGACGTCGGCTTTTTCGGCGGCGTGTTCCGCTGCACGCAGGGCCTGCAGCAGAAGTACGGCGTCTCGCGCTGTTTCGATGCGCCGATCAGCGAATGCGGCATCGTCGGCACCGCGATCGGCATGGCCGCTTATGGACTGCGCCCCTGCGTCGAGCTTCAGTTCGCCGATTACATGTATCCGGCCTACGACCAGATCGTCTCGGAGGCAGCTCGCCTGCGTTATCGTTCGGCTGGCGACTTCACCTGCCCCCTCGTCATCCGCATGCCGACCGGCGGAGGCATTTTCGGTGGACAGACCCACAGCCAGAGCCCCGAGGCACTCTTCACCCATGTCGCGGGACTGAAGACCGTAGTGCCGTCCAATCCCCATGATGCGAAGGGCCTCCTGATCGCGGCCATCGAGGATCCGGATCCCGTCATCTTTCTGGAGCCAAAGCGGCTCTACAACGGCCCGTTCGACGGTCATCACGATCGCCCGGTCACCGCATGGGCCAAACATGAGCTCTCCGAAGTGCCGGAGGGACACTACACCACGCCGCTCGGCAAGGCGGTGACGCGGCGCGCCGGAGAGGCCGCCACCGTCCTGACGTACGGCACCATGGTTCACGTCGCGCTGGCGGCAGTCGAGGAGACGGGCGTCGATGCCGAGGTGATCGACCTGCGCACCCTGCTTCCGCTCGATCTCGAGACGATCATCGCTTCCGTCGCCAGGACCGGCCGCTGCATCGTGCTGCACGAAGCAACCCTGACCTCCGGCTTCGGCGCGGAGCTCACGGCGCTGGTGCAGGAGCACTGCTTCTATCATCTCGAAGCGCCGGTGATGCGCGTCACCGGCTGGGACACGCCCTACCCGCATGCCCAGGAATGGGACTATTTCCCCGGTCCTATCAGGCTCGGGCAAGCGCTGCGCGACATCATGGAGACACGCTGATGGGTGAGCGCAGCGTCAAGCTTCCCGATATCGGGGAAGGCATCGCCGAAGCAGAACTCGTCGAGTGGCACGTCAAGGAGGGCGATCTTGTTCGCGAGGACGACCTGCTCGCCACCGTGATGACCGACAAGGCCTCGGTCGAGATTCCCTCGCCGCTCGCAGGCGAGGTCAGCTGGATCGGCGCCCGGATTGGCGATGCGGTGGCGATCGGCTCGACGCTCGTGAAGCTCAAGGTCGCAGGCGATGATACCTCGGAGCCGGTAGACGAGGCACCGACGGAAGACGTCGCCACACCATCGGCCGTGACGAACGCCGAAACCCCGGATGCTGTGCCAACGCCCCCTGCCCGCATCCGCCCCGCGGCCATCGAGGCCCGGCCGGCGACCACGTCTGCGGTCCGCCGCACGCCGGGCGAGAAGCCGCTGGCCTCGCCCGCCATACGCCTCAAGGCGCGGGAAGCCGGCCTGGACCTGCGCCAGGTCCACGGCACAGGCCCCGCCGGACGCATCACCCACGAGGACATCGACGCCTTCCTGTCGCGCGGGCCGGCACCGACCCATGGTCGCGGCATGGCTCCGAAGACCGCCGTCACCGACGTCAAGGTGGTGGGCTTGCGCCGCCGCATTGCCGAGAAGATGGCGCTGTCGAAGTCTCGCATCCCGCACATCACCATCATCGAGGAGGTCAACGTCTCGCCGCTGGAGGATCTGCGCGCGACGCTGAACAGGAAGCCTGCGCCGGAGCACCCGAAGCTAACGCTGCTGCCGTTCCTGATGCGGGCGATGGTCAAGGCGCTTACCGAGCAGCCCGCGCTCAACGCTCTCTATGACGACGAGGCCGGCATCGTCCACGAGCATGCCGGCATCCATATCGGCATCGCAACCCAAACTCCGTCAGGCCTCGTCGTGCCCGTGGTGAAGCATGCGGAGGCGCGCGACCTCCGGGACTGCAGCATCGAGCTGAACCGTCTCGCGCAGCGCGCCCGCGAGGGCACCGCGACGCGCGAGGAGCTGACCGGCTCGACAATCACCATCACCTCGCTCGGCGCGCTCGGCGGCCTTGCGACCACGCCGGTGATCAATCATCCCGAGGTCGCCATCGTCGGCGTCAACAAGATCGCGATACGTCCAGTCTGGGACGGCACGCAGTTCGTGCCATGCAAGATGATGAACCTCTCCTGCAGCTTCGATCACCGCGTCATCGACGGATGGGACGCCGCCGTCTTCGTGCAGAGGCTCAAGGAGCTACTGGAGAACCCGGCGACGATCTTCGTCGACCCCTAAGGCAGAGCAAGCAATGACCGAAATCACCTGTCAGCTCCTCGTGGTCGGTGCCGGGCCCGGCGGCTATGTGTGCGCGATCCGCGCCGGCCAGCTCGGCCTCGACACCGTTCTCGTCGAACGCGGCAAGCTCGGCGGAAGCTGCCTGAACGTCGGCTGCATTCCTTCGAAGGCGATGATTCATGTTGCCGAGGAATTCGAGAAGCTGGCGGAGGCAGCTGATGGCAAGACCCCCTTTGGCCTGACGGCGGCGCAACCTGCGCTCGACTTCAAGCAGGCGATCGCCTGGAAGGACGGCATCGTCCATCGGCTGAACAACGGCGTCGCTGCGCTGCTCCGCAAGGCCAAGGTCAAGATCGTCCAGGGCCATGGACGCTTCCGCGACGGCAAGACGATCGTCGTCGAGACCGAGACCGGCCCGAAGACGATCAAGGCCGAGACGGTGGTGATCGCGACCGGCTCGGCTCCTGTCGAGCTGCCGACCCTGCCGTTCGGCGGCAGGGTCATCTCCTCGACCGGTGCACTCTCGCTCGCGGAGGTGCCAAAATCCCTCGTTGTCGTCGGCGGCGGCTATATCGGGCTCGAGCTCGGGACCGCCTTCGCCAAGCTGGGGAGCAAGGTTGCGGTGGTGGAAGCGCAGGACAACATCCTGCCGCTCTACGACGTCGAGTTGACGGCTCCGATCGCCAGACGCTTGACCGCGCTCGGCGTCGAGGTGCTGACCGGTGCCCGGGCGCTCGGCCTGACCGCTCAGGGCGACGGATTGCGCGTCGAGACGCCCGATGGCCAGGAGAGCAGCCTGGCGGCTGACAGGATTCTCGTCACGGTCGGGCGCACGCCGGTCACCGAGGCATTGGGGCTGGAGCAACTCGTCCTCGACATGGATGGTCGCTTCATCCGTATCGGCCAGCATTGCGAAACCTCGATGCGCGGCGTCTACGCGATCGGCGATGTCACGGGAGAGCCGATGCTGGCCCATCGCGCCATGGCGCAGGGCGAGATGGTGGCGGAAATCGCAGCCGGCATGCCACGCGCGTGGGACAAGCGCTGCATCCCGGCGATCTGCTTCACCGATCCTGAGATCGTCTCCGCGGGCTTGTCGCCGGACGAGGCTCGCCGGGCCGGCATCAACATCAAGGTTGGACAATTTCCCTTTGCAGCCAATGGCCGCGCGATGACGCGCCATGGCGAGCCCGGCTTTGTGCGCGTCGTCGCCAGGGCCGACAATCAACGCGTTCTCGGTATCCAGGCGGTTGGACAGGGCGTCTCGGAGCTTTCTGCCGCATTCGGCCTGGCGATCGAGATGGGCGCGGTCCTGCAGGACATCGCCGGCACGATCCACGCGCATCCCACGCTGGGCGAAGCAATTCAGGAAGCGGCCTTCAAGGCACTCGGCCACGCGATCCACGTCTAGGCCGTCGCGAGACGAAGAGCACGTAGGCGCCTCTAGCGAAGAACGTCCGCGGGATCGCCGTCAAAGTGATGTTGACCGAGCTTGCTCAGAGCGCTTCGGTCTTGCCGCATAAGGATTCGTTCCCGTCGAGCCAATGAGGGGAGACAGAGTCGGTGGAAAACGGCTGGCCGACCTTCCGGCCGACCACAACGCCGCGCCCACGGCGCAACGTCATATGCGCGAGGCCCGGTCCAGCATCTCACCGCGGCACTAAGGAGATATCAACCGACGGGCGCAGTTCGGCGCAGACCGCAAGCACCTCGTGGATATCGCTGGCGAGGAACTTGTCGAACGGAGTGTTGTCGCCTACCGAGGCCCCCCCGATTATGGGGAAGGCCTGTTGCTTCAGAATATAATCAAAACGCGACGCCCACTTGCGGGCGCCGAGCCGCGCCGTGGTCGAGCAATTGTCGACCATGTATGACACGCCCTTATGGCTCATATAGGGATTGAGCGAGTCGACCGCCTCGATGATTGATTCATTGGCGATCTCCGAATACGGATGGCCGTGATCCTTTAGCACATCGACCTGCGCCATCATGCAGGCTAGATAGACACCGGCGGTTTCCGGATTGACTGGCGCATAGTTGCGCTCCTTATCGACGCGCACCTTATCGCCGACGGTCCACATTTCGGTGGTGTCGATGTTGCGCATCGGATAGATGCCGTGGCGGCGGGTTGCCTGTATGACGCTGCGCACCTCGTTGCCCGAGACAACGTCGTCGTAGATCTCCTCGAGAATCTCACGGCACGGATGGTACGAGGTGTTGTAGGCGGCGCGGAACGCCGCCTTCTCCTTGTCCTCAAGCTGCTCGTACACCGCCTTCAGACCGGAGCGCGAGATCGTCTTACTGATAGGCCCGGTGATCGACTCCGCGGTGTTGAGGAAGGCGTTGTCCTTCGACATTCCCTCCCCGACAAACCGCTCGTAGAGACTCTCCGCGATGCCATGCACAGCGCCTAGCAAAGCGCGTGGACTGGCCCTCGCGGCCCGTCAGATTGTCGACCGCCGCCATCGCCTTCAGCGTGCCGATCCCCGTGACGCTTTCGACGAGGAAGGACTGGTTCTCCGCGCCGCGTTTGAATTTCTCGTCGAGACGGGCGCGCAGCGGCGGCGTCACGATCACCGAGATCGCGACATAGAGGGGGATCGACAGCGTGACGACCAGGGTCAATAGCGGACTATAGGCGTACATGACGCCGAAGAAGACGATGGTGAAGAAGAGATCGATCACCACGGTGACGGCATTCGAGGTCAGGAACTCGCGAATGCGGTCGAGCTCGCGCACGCGGGCAACGCTGTCGCCGACACGGCGTGCCTCGAAATACGACAGCGGCAGGTTGAGAAGATGCCGGAACAGCTGCGCCGAAAGCTCGCTGTCGACGCGATTGGTGGTGTGAGCAAACAGCCAGTTGCGCAGCGCCGACAATCCGGTCTCGAAGATCAGCACTGCAGAGAGCCCCACCGCCAGCACGTCGAGCGTCGTCAGCGACTGGTGGACGAGCACCTTGTCGATGACGAGCTGGAAGAAGATAGGTGAAATCAGTCCCATCAGTTGCAGGAAGAAGGACCCGATCAGCACGTCGCGCAGCGGCCCCCGGTATTTCACGAGCGCAGGAATGAACCAGCTGATGTCGAAGGGGCGCGTCGCCCCCGCCATCAGCTCGCGCGTCGTCATGAGCAGCAGCCGTCCGGCATACCGGCCGCCAAAATCGTCCGCCGACCACACCTCGGGGCGCCCGCCATTGCCGCGCTGGATCAGGAAGCGCGATCCAGCCGGCTGCTGGTCGATCTTGAGCAGAACGACGGCTTCGCCGCCCTCCAATTCGGCGAGCGCAGGCAATGGGACCTTGTGAAGCGCCTCAGTGGCCGCAGGCTTCACCTTGGCGACGATCTTCAGCCGCCTGGCGATCCGGGCGAGGTCCTCAAGCTGGTATCGCTCGCCCGGCGAGCCATGGTCGTGAGCGATCTGACCAGCGTCGGCCGGGACGCCAAGGAGTTTGGCTACCAGAATGAAGGAAAGCAGCGACGCCGGAAGATCAGGATCATTGCCGCTCGTTATGTCTGCAGTCTCGTCAGGCGCTTTCGCAATCGCAATGGTCATGACCCAGACTTCACACCCAGCCAGAACAGCCTGAATCCCAACCGGGAACCATGCAGGATTTGCCTGGTCCCGCGACTCGCGCAACAGATTGAGACAACAACTTAACCACGGATAACACGATCGCTTACATCTAACGTTGTTCAATGGGCAAGCCAAGCCCTCGTTCGTCGCCCCCGACGAAGGTCGAGGTGGCCATACGATCGGTCCGGCGGCGTGGTGGAGGCGCGGCAACGCGAATGTCGAGGTCAGGAACAATCGCGACGATACGCGGCGACCTGCATCGATCGTCCGGGCCATTGCGGGCCCGAGCCGTTCGACGACAGTATCGCTGCGGGTCGCAAACACCTTGTGATGCAGGCGGTCGTCAGGCCCGCTCCCGACGGCGCCCTGCGTGGCGCGCAAACCGGCACCGCCCGCGACGACAACCTCAAACGTATGGTCGATGAGCTCGCACGCGGGTGCCGAACTCATGTTGGCTCCCGACGCATCAGGATTGGATGCCGACAGCCCGCGATGACATTTCGTTTAGATTAGATGTTTTAACTATCATATATTGACATTATAACATGACTAGTTACGATAGAAGGATGACGTTTGGTGTTCGTTCGAATCGGGTGGTGGGGCGATCGATGATCACAGCGGCTCAATTGCGGGCGGCCAGGGTGCTCCTCGGCATCGATCAGCGACGGCTCGCAGAACTGTCCGGGCTTTCAGTGCCAACGATCCAGCGCATGGAGGCGAGTGAGGCCATGGTTCGGGGCAATGTCGATTCGCTGGTGAAGCTGATTACAGCTCTCGACACCGCCGGCATTGAGTTGATCGACGAAGGGGCTGTCAGTAGCGCCGAGGGGCGCGGGGTGCGGCTGAAAGTCAATTCCGGATCGGCAAAAATCTATTTGAACAATCAGATAGAGAACAAAGCATCAAGCGGAATGAAGGCGCGCAGGTAATGTCGGCTGTCGTTTTGCAAATGCTGTGTGTTGCCGGAATGCTTGGATCGGCAGTTCTGGCGATTGTTCTGAGCCGCTCAACGATCGCCACGACCATCATCTACGGCGCGACATTAGCCGCGTCTGCGATTGCGTTGATAGGATCCATTCACTGGTTGCTGGGCGATACCGCGAGCGCCGCCGATCTGATTCTGCCAATCGGATTGCCGTGGCTTGGCGCCCATTTCCGCCTCGACGGACTGGCTTCGTTCTTTCTCGTCGTCGTCAATCTCGGAGGGGCATCGGCAAGCCTCTATGGTCTCGGCTACGGTCATCATGAGGAGGCGCCGCAGCGCGTGTTGCCCTTCTTCCCCGCCTTCCTGGCAGGAATGAATCTTGTGGTGCTGGCGGGTGATGCGTTTTCTTATCTGCTTTGTTGGGAATTCATGTCGCTCGCGTCCTGGGCGCTCGTCATGGCGCACCATCGTGAACCGGGCAACGCGAAAGCCGGTTACGTCTACCTCGTCATGGCGAGCTTCGGCACGCTCGCCCTGCTGCTAGCCTTCGGCCTCTTGGCGGGGCCGGCGGGCGACTACGAATTTGCCGCCATTCGCACGGCTCAACATGCGCCCTACGTGGCCACGTTGGTGTTGATCCTCATGTTGCTCGGCGCCGGTTCAAAGGCGGGCCTGGTGCCGCTGCACGTCTGGTTGCCGCTCGCGCATCCCGCGGCGCCGAGCCACGTCTCGGCGCTGATGAGCGGCGTCATGACCAAGGTCGCGATCTACGGCTTCATTCGCGTGGTATTCGATCTCCTGGGACAGCCGAGCTGGTGGGCGAGTGTGATCGTGCTTTCTCTTGGCGGCCTCACTGCCGTAATGGGGATCTTGTATGCGATGATGGAAAAGGACCTCAAGCGCCTGCTCGCCTACAGTACGATCGAAAATGTCGGCGTCATATTCGCAAGCCTCGGCCTTGCATTGGCCTTCCAGGCCAACGGCCTGAAACTACAGGCCGCGCTCGCGTTTGCGGCGGCTCTGTTTCACGTTCTCAATCACTCCTTCTTCAAGAGTCTGCTTTTCTTCGGCGCCGGTGCCGTGCTGACCGCGACCGGCGAACGGGACATGGACAAGCTGGGTGGCCTCATTCATCGCATGCCGTACACAAGCTTCGCCGTTCTCGTCGGCTGTGTCTCGATCTCAGCGCTTCCGCCCTTCAACGGTTTCGTCTCGGAATGGCTCATGTTCCAGGCTGTATTGCAGAGCCCGGAGTTGCCGCAATGGGCGCTGAAGATCACCGTGCCTGCGGTCGGAGCTCTATTGGCCTTGGCGGCTGCGTTGGCAGCGGCGTGTTTCGTGAAGGCCTACGGCGTGACCTTTCTCGGGCGTCCGCGCGGCGTGGCGGCGGAAACCGCAGAGGAAGTCGACCGCTACTCGCTTTCGGCAATGTTCATCCTCGCCGCACTTTGCTTGCTGGCCGGAATTCTGCCGGGACTGGTGATCGACGCGCTTTCGCCGATCACGCTGCAGATCCTCGGCGGCCGCATGCCGATCCAGGCCAACGAACCCTGGCTTTCGATCGCGCCGATTGCGGAGAGTCGCAGTTCATACAACGGGCTGCTTGTTATGGTGTTCATCGCGATATCCGCTTCAGCGGCCGTCGTCTTTATCCATCGCTTTGCCTCTCGTGCCTTAAGGCGGGGGCCGGCCTGGGGCTGTGGCTTTTCCGATCCGACACCCGCGGCCCAATATTCGAGCGGAAGCTTCGCTCAGCCTATCCGCCGCGTCTTCGGTACGCTCGTGTTCCACGCCCGCGATCATGTCGAGATGCCGCCCCCCGGGGATATCAGGCCAGCGCGCCTGCGAATCGAATTGCACGATCTGATCTGGGAGCGAATGTATGAGCCGATAGCAGGCGCCGTTGGCTTCTCTGCCGATAAACTCAATCGCCTACAGTTCCTGACCATCCGGCGCTATCTCAGCCTGGTCTTTGCGACCCTCGTCACACTCCTTCTGGTTCTCGCGATATGGTCGTGATGTCGGACATTCTTGTGCAAGGCATGCAGATGCTTCTGGTGCTGCTGCTGGCGCCGCTGCTGACCGGCTTTGTGCGCAAGATGAAGGCCCGCCTGGTGCGTCGCCAGGGAGCGTCGGTCTTTCAACCGTATCTTGATCTCCTGCGATTGCTCCGCAAGGAAGTGGTGCTGGCGGACAACGCCTCCTGGCTGTTCCGCGTGACACCCTATGTAACCTTCGCCGCGATCTGGGTTGCCGCCGCCCTGGTGCCGACGTTCGCTACCGGCCTCCTCTTCAACTGGACGGCGGACTTGATTGCCATCGTGGCGCTGCTGGGAAGCGCACGCTTCTTTCTTGCGCTCGCCGGGATGGACGTCGGCACCAGTTTTGGCGGCATCGGCTCCAGCCGCGAAGTCATGATAGCGGCGCTTGCGGAGCCGGCGATGCTGCTATTTGTATTTTGCACGGCGCTGATTGCCGGCTCGACCCAACTTTCGACGGTCGCAAATTTCATGGCCTCGTCCTATGTCGGCTTACGGGTATCGCTGGGAATGGCGATGATCGCGCTCATCATGGTGGCGCTCGCGGAGAACGCGCGAATACCGGTGGACAATCCCGCAACGCACCTGGAGCTCACCATGGTGCACGAAGCGATGGTTCTCGAATATTCCGGTCGTCATCTCGCAATGATCGAATTCGGCGCCTTCCTCAAACTGTTGCTCTATGTCTCGCTGATCGCGTGCGTGTTCCTTCCCTGGAAGATAGCAGTCTTCGGTACCGGGCCGTTTTCCTATGCCATCGGCGCCGTCGCCTACCTCGTCAAGCTCGCGGTTGCCGGCTTTTTCCTTGCGCTGTTCGAGACCGCCACGGCGAAAATGCGGGTCTTTCGTGTTCCGCAATTTCTCGGTGCGGCCCTCATGCTGGGCCTGCTCGGCACCCTCCTCCTGTTCGTGTCAAAGAGCTTCTGATGCAGATGCACAGCCTCTCCTTCGACGTCTCGCACACGCTGGCCGGTGGGCTCGTCCTGATCAGCTTCATGATGCTGTACCAGGACAGGCTCTATTCGCTGCTCAACGTTTTTGCGCTTCATGCCCTGGTGCTCGCGCTGTCCGTCGCTTGGCAGGCCTTTGTCCAGGACGCGCCTCATCTTTACATCACGGCTGCAATCGCGCTCGTCTTCAAGGCGATCGTCATTCCGGTGGCGCTGCATCGCATCGTCAAGCAGCTTGGGATACATCGTGACATCGAGTCCGCCGTGGGGATCGGCCCGACCATGCTGGCCGGGATGGCACTGGTTGCCCTCTCAATGGTGCTGATGCTGCGGGTGACCGCGGAGGCCGATCCATTGGCGCGCGAGGATCTCGCTTTTGCCTTGTCGGTCGTACTGCTCGGACTTCTGGTCATGGTAACCCGTCGCAACGCCGTCAGCCAGGTCGTCGGTTTCATGTCGCTCGAGAATGGGCTGGTGCTGGCGGCAACCGGCGCCAAGGGCATGCCGCTGGTGGTTGAGATCAGCGTCGCCTTCTCGATCCTGATCGCATTCATCGTCATCGGCATCTTCCTGTTCCGGATCCGCGAACGTTTCGATTCCGTCGACGTCTCCGCGCTCGATGACTACCGGGGCGAACGGCGATGAACATAGCTTCCTTCGATTCGGTCGCAGCCATCCTGGTAATTCCGATCGGCTCGGCAGCGCTGCTCGCCGTTCTGCCGGGTTACCGGCTGACGGCACGGTTGAACGTCGTGGCGAGCCTGGCGACATTTCTTTCGGCCCTCTCGTTACTCGTCATCGAACGTCCGCCGCCGGGGCCGTACGTGCTCGTCGACGATCTCAACATCGTCTTCATCGTGCTCAACACCTTCGTGGGATTCACGACCAGCATCTTCAGCGCCAGCTACATCGCGCATGAACTGGAGACTGGGCGGTTGACACCGGTTTATCTGCGTTTCTACCACGCCATGTATCAGACCATGATGTTCGGCATGAACCTAGCTTTCGTGTCGAACAATATCGGGCTGATGTGGGTCGCGGTGGAAATTGCGACGCTCACCACGGTACTGATGGTCGGCATATATCGTACCCACGCCGCTCTGGAAGCGGCATGGAAATATTTCATTCTGGGGAGTGTCGGCATCGCATTCGCCCTGTTTGGTACCATCCTGGTCTATATGGCGGCGCGTCCGGTCATGGGCGAGGGGCAGGACGGCATGGTCTGGACACTTCTGATCCAACATGCCGCGAATTTCGATCCTGCGCTTCTCAACGTCGCTTTCATATTCCTGCTGCTCGGCTACGGCACCAAGGTCGGTCTGGCGCCGCTGCACGCATGGCTGCCCGACGCCCACGCCGAAGGTCCGACGCCCATATCGGCGGTACTGTCGGGGCTGCTGCTGAATGTCGCGCTCTACGCGCTATTGCGCTTCAAGATATTGCTCGCCGCCAATCCGGCGGCAATCGCTCCCGGCCCCCTGATGGTGACGATGGGCCTGGTTTCGCTCCTCTTCGCAGCTTTCATGCTCTACCGCCGACGCGACATCAAACGGCTGTTCGCCTATTCCTCGATCGAGCACATGGGCATCATCGTGTTCGCGTTCGGCATGGGCGGCCCGCTCGCCAATTTCGCAGGGCTATTGCACATGGTGATGCACAGCCTGACCAAGTCCGCGATCTTCTACGCCGTCGGGCATATATCGCAGATCAAGGGCACCCAGCGAATCTCCCGGATCCGGGGCTTGACCGCGACCCATCCGGCGCTCGGCTGGGGTCTGGTAACGGGCGTCGTCGCGATCGCCGGCTTGCCGCCGCTCGGCATCTTCATGAGCGAATTCCTGGTCGTAAGCTCGACCTTCGCACGCCAGCCGCTGCTCGCGATCGTGCTGGTGTTCGGGCTGTTGTTGGCGTTCGGCGCTTTGACGTTGCGCCTGACGAGCGTCGCATTTGGCGAACCTCGAGGCAGCACCAAGTCAGCCGAGGCTTCCTACGTGCCGATGTTTGCCCATCTCTCGCTGGTTCTGATTGCGGGACTCTATCTTCCGGCGCCGCTCGTCACATGGTTCCAACACGTGGCACGCCTTCTTGGATAGTTTGGAGATCAACAGGATATGCCATCGCTGATCGATCTCATGCTGGAGGGCCGCCCGGTCCAACAACACAGCCCGTGGCCGCGAGCTACAGTCGATGCTTCCGTTTGGACATTTGCGGCAAGCGAGCTGGCACATGGACGCTGGAGCCTGCTTGGCCTTTGGGGAGAACCCTCAACGGTGCACATGGCGATTATGGATGGACATACGGCAGAAGTCGCCACCGTCAGCCTGGACTGCCCCGACCGCACTTATCCTTCGGTCGGCAAACACCACCCGCCGGCGCTTCGACTGGAGCGCGCCATCAACGATCTGTTTGGTTTGTCAGCGGAAGGCTTGCCCGACACTCGCCCGTGGTTCGATCACGACTGTTGGGCCGTTCGCTTCCCCTTGGGAGACCGTATCAACGCGTTGTCGAAGGCATCCCCCTATCATTTCCTGCCGGTGGAGGCCGACGGTCTGCATCAGGTCGCGGTCGGTCCGGTGCACGCGGGAATTATCGAACCGGGGCATTTTCGGTTTACGGCCAGCGGTGAGACTGTGGCCCGGCTGGAGCAACGGCTGGGATATACCCACAAGGGTATCGAGGGGCTCATGACTGGAGCCAATCTTGAACGGGCTGTCCAGCTCGCCGGACGCGTGTCAGGCGACAGCACAGTCGCCTACGCGTTTGCGTTTTCGCGAGCGGCCGAAGCAGCCTTACAGCTTGTCGTGCCCGATCGCGCGGTTTGGCTGCGTGCCTTGCTCGCAGAGCTCGAACGGCTCGCCAATCATCTCGGCGACATCGGCGCAATCTGCAACGACGCCTCCTTTACGCTGATGCACGCCCTTTGCGGCGTGTTGCGAGAGAGCATCCTGCGCGCGTCCGATACCGCATTCGGCCATCGATTGATGCGTGATATCATCGTACCCGGTGGCGTGACCCGCGACCTCATTGAGGAAGGGAGAGAAATCATCCGGACGACGCTGCATACCATCCGGTTGCGCTTTCCTGCTTTGGTCGAGCTCTACGACAATACGGCATCGCTACAGGATCGTACTGTCGATACGGGCGTACTCAAGGCCGCTCTGGCTAGGCAGTATGCCGTTGGAGGCTACGTAGGCCGCGCGTCCGGCCGCTCATTCGACGCACGCAGGACACTTGGGTATGCGCCGTATGACGCACTGCGCTTCGATGTACCGGTCCTGAACGAGGGTGATGTCAACGCTCGCGTCTGGATCCGCGTGCGCGAAGTTGAACAGAGTCTTTTGCTGATCGACCAGATATTGGACCGGCTTCCCGATGGCCCGCTGGGAACGCATGCGGGGCATCGGCGGGAGGCGCGGGAAGGCATGGCGATCGTCGAGGGATTTCGCGGCGACGTTCTGGTTTGGCTCCGCTTGCGGGATGGCAAGGTCGAACGATGCCATCTGCGCGACCCGTCGTGGTTTCAGTGGCCGCTTCTAGAGGCCGCGATCGAGGGCAACATCATCGCCGACTTCCCGCTCTGCAACAAATCCTTCAATTGCTCCTATTCGGGCCACGATCTCTGAGGAACGGCACCAGATGCGCAAGCTGCTTTTTGAGAGCCTGTTTCGCCGGCCGTTCACCGAGCAAGCACCGTCACCGGACGATGCCGCGGTGACCGAGCTCGCAACTGCCGTCGGTCGCGCGGCACGACGGCGCCTCGGCCGAAGCCTCTCGATACGCGAGGTCGATGCAGGATCTTGCAACGGATGCGAACTTGAAATCCACGCGTTGAACAATGCCTATTACGACGTCGAGCGCTTCGGTCTCCGGTTCGTTGCGTCGCCGCGTCACGCCGATGTGTTGATGGTGACCGGACCGGTGACGAAGAACATGCGCGACGCGTTGGAGCGCACCTATCATGCGACCCCCGATCCGAAATGGGTCGTCGCCGTCGGAGATTGCGCCCGGGATGGCGGCTGCTTTGCCGGCAGCTATGCGGTGGTAGGAGGGGTCTCGCAGGTGGTTCCCGTCGATCTTCATATTCCCGGCTGTCCTCCGCCGCCCACCACGATCTTGCGAGGACTTCTCGCCCTACTCGATCAGGCGGCCAAGAACACCAATTCCATTTGAGGCTGTGGCGGCGCCTTCGGCTATTCCAAGCCGGCGTGATCGCAGGGCGCGTTCAGACCGGGATAGTCCTTGCGATGACGCCGATCCTTTTCGCACAGTATCGGGATGACGTTTCCACCGCGTCTAGTCGCGATCCAACGCCGTCGGCCTCATCGCTGGCTCGGCCATCGGCGGCCAGCAAAATCCGTGCGTGCTTGAGCTTGCGGGACGCATGCTTGCCGCCGCCGAGCAGCGCCCTGAGTTCGGTACGCTCGATTCGCCTGAGTTCGACCCGATAGCGTACATTCATGGCGTGCCTCCTCGTTCGAGGCACACACGAACAACTGAATCGGATGGCCGGCGTGAGTCCTGCGGCAAAAACCTTCACGCCCAAGCAGGGGCAGGATCTGGCCTTTATCCCTCTATAGCCGGCTGCATCGCGGGCCCCCGGCCGAAACCGACATGCAGGAATATTTCCGCGTCAGCACGCCGTCGGTTCACCAGATGGTGCTGACGCTGCAGCGCGCTTGCCTCGTCAGAAGGCCGCCAAGGACCTCTCGCAGCATCGAGATCCTCGTTGATCCAAAGTTGCTGCCAGAGCTACTCTGCCCCCAAGACCAACCGGTCATAATCAATGTGCAGTGCTACTAGGCGCCTCAAGGCGTGAGAAACCGCTTGCAAGTACGCTTGTCTTCAGCGTTTTCATCATCCTCGATCGAGAAACCCGTCATTCGAATGGCTCGAGGGGTCATCGCACCCGTTCCAAACTCCGCGGCGTAGAGGGCTTGGACTGCTTCATGTTCTTCATTTTCGGCTTCGCGACGTGCTCCCTGAGACGGACGCCTCGACCACCGGCCGAACTCGTAACCCCCGGATTGATCAATTCGATCCCGGCATTCTCCAGGGCAGAAACCAATTTCATCAGAGAATCGACATTCCCACGGATAACTCCGTCACTTGCTTCCATGCGCTGAATGGTGGGGACTGAGAGACCGGCGAGTTCGGCCGTCTGCCGCTGGTCTATATTCAGGAGCGCGCGGGCGGCCCTGAGTTGATTGGCCGTGATCATGAAATGGCGGCCTTCGGCAAATTTCTCATCGAATATATTTACACCATCTAAATTACCGCTTCAAGCATCAATCTAGATACAAAATATATCACCGCCAGTTCTCGCGGGCTTGAACCGGATTGCGGCCAGAAACCTGTGTCGAATTTCTATCGAAGAATACGGGAAATACTATCAACGGCACCCGAAGTGATTGGTTCTTAGCAAATTACATGATAAGAGATGTTTAAAGCATGCGTTCTAATGCCCATATCTTAAGGTCTTTGTCTGCCGTGAAACTGCTGGGGCGTTATCAAGGAACGAACGGACAGATCGACATCGTCGAGTGTTCATGGGATGGAACACGCGTGTACTTCGAGGAGGGCGTAAGGCAAAGTCAGGCCACGCCCGACGGAGAAAGTGTCTTCACCTATGTGAAGCTCATGGACGAACTTCTGTCTCGGTCCGAACAGATCCTCGTCCTGGGTTGTGGCGGCGGAAATCTCGCGACACGGCTGTGGCGTCTCGGCAAGAGATTGACCATCGTCGACATCAACCCGATCAGTTTCTGCTCGCGCACAGGTATTTCGATCTACCGGACGATCTGCCCTGCGTCGTTTCCGACTTTCGAAAATTCGTATTCGATGACCGCGCATATTACGACGGCATTGCGATCGACGTCGGTGGACCGGGATTCCGATACGCGGAGGAGTTTGACGCGGAGACCTGCGACGCCATCCGCGCCCGTCTGGCACCGGGCGGCCGGATCGTGATGAACGTAACGGTCGCACACGACATCGATCCTACACCCGACCGGATCGCAGCCAGACTCGCCGGTGAAGAATTGCGGACATGGATCGTCGATGAGCAATTCGTCGAGGATCGCAATGCCGTCATCGCCTGCGTCCCCGAGAAGACCTTGGGTTCACCGGCAGCGCTCGATCGCGTGATGCGCCATAGCCATGAACGCTGGGCGATCCGCCGCGGGAGATTGCGAAATCGCGATCTCACAAATGGATCGCGCTAATGTCGCAGCTTCCGGCAGATCGACGTGGATAACCGGCACTGGGTTCGTCTCCTCCTTGGGGAACGGTTGGACGCGAACTGGGACTCTCTCCACAGCGGCCGCGTAAGCATCGATCTGGAAAACTAAGCGCGGTGGATGGTCCACCCTTTCGCGCCACTGCTTGCCGGCAACAGATCGATCGTCCACGGCGTGTCCGGATCGTCACGGACCTTTGGTTTCGCGCGGAAGCCACGATACCCCTACGATCCGTCCTGCCATCGACGGTTCTCGCGTGCCAGATTCCGGGCCGAGAACATTCAGAGCATCGGCAACTCGCGCATGGCGTGCGACGTGCGACCAAAAAAACGTCGCACGAGACCCATTTTCTCGGCATTGCCGCTTGTAACGTATTGATGAGGAAGGATTTTTAAATGGTGGGCGCACCAGGGCTCGAACCTGGGACCCGCTGATTAAGAGTCAGCTGCTCTACCAACTGAGCTATGCGCCCGAAAGGCGGTGAATGCCTTGCGAGGCCGGTCGTTTAGCAAAGCGATCCGGGTCTGGCAAGCGATGTGGCGCATGTTTTCCAAGGTTCTTCCACAGGCCCAAAAAAGCGAAAAGCCGCTGGATTCCAGCGGCTTCGCCAAGGTTAATCCCTGGAAAGTCCAGGTTGGCTCAGAGCCGGCCCTCGCGATCCCGGTCCGGGCCGCCGTCACGGTCGAAACGGTCGCCATGGACGTGGTCCATGCCGCGCTCCATCATGCGGTCCATGCCGCGTTCCATGAAGTGGCGGGGCGGGCCGTCCTCGCCGCCGCCGAACGGGCCGCGGTGACGGGTCAGCACGGCGAGGCGCCGCTTCTGGCCCTCGTCCAGGGTCTTGTAGAGGGGATCGGCGGCATCGGCGATCTTCTTCAGGGCCGCGGAGGAAGCCGCCATGTCCTCGGCGCGCTGGCGCAGGCCGGCGACCGGATCCTCCGGCTTGTCGGCGGCGCCGGGGACGGCACTCATGCGCGCATTGGCGCGGTCGATGCGCAGCTTGGCGAATTCGCGCACGGCGGCCTCGACCGGCGGCCACAGCTTCTCCTGGTCGGCGTTGAGCTTCAGCCCGGCATGGACGGCGGCGATCCGCGCGTCGACGAAGGCGGCGCGGTCTTCCGGGTTCATCCGGACGTGGCGGAAATGCTCCATCCACGGGCGATGAAATTGGGCATAGACCGCGCCCGAGCCGGCGATACTGAGCACGGCGATGGCTGCGATGGTGAATTTCCTCATGCGAACCTCCTCTGGAAGGATGCGCTGAGGATGGGCCCGGGGCATCTGACACGCAAATTACAACTTGGACAGGGAGGGCGTCCTTACGAAGATGTAACGCCTGATTTTTACCTCCAGCCGCAACCGGAAATCATTCGCAACAAAAAATGGGCTTCCGCGCCTGGCACGGAAGCGCCTTCATTCATGCATCCTTTGGATCAGTTCGTCGTGCTCTTCGATTCCTTCAGGAATTCGTCGATCAGCGGCTGGCCGACGCGGCTCGCGGCGTCCTTGTAGACCGGCTCCATCGCCTTGCGCATCGCCTCGTCCTGCTCCGGCGTGAGCTTGATGATCTCGCTCTTGCCGCCCTTCTTGATCTCGGCGAGCGCGTCGTCGTTCTCCTTCTGCGACTGCGCGTTGTTGAAGTCGGTGGCTTCCTTCATCGCCTTCGACAGCTGGTCGCGAATGTCGGCCGGCAGGTCGTCCCAGAACTTCTTGTTCACGATCACGACGTAGCCGATGTAGCCGTGGTTGGTCTCGGTGATGTACTTCTGCACCTCGTGCATCTTCTGGGTATAGATGTTCGACCAGGTGTTCTCCTGGCCATCGACCACGCCGGTCTGCAGCGCCTGGTAGACTTCCGAGAACGCCATCACCTGCGGCAGCGAGCCAAGCGCCTTGAACTGGGCCTGCAGCACGCGCGAGGACTGGATGCGGAATTTGACGCCCTGGTAATCGGCCGGCGCGATCAGCTTCTTGTTGGCGCTCATCTGCTTGAAGCCGTTGTCCCAATAGGCAAGGCCAGTGATGCCCTTGGCGTCCAGGAGCTTGAGCAGCCGCGCGCCGAGCGGGCCTTCCGTCACCTTCCGCAGCGTCTTCAGGTCGGGAAGGATGTAGGGCAGATCGAACACCTCGAACTCGCGGATGCCGAGCGGGCCGAACTTGGAGTTGGACGGCGCCAGCATCTGCACGCTGCCGAGCTGAAGCGCCTCGAGCTCTTCCTTGTCCTTGTAGAGCGTCGAGTTCGGGTAGACCTCGACCTTGACCTTGCCGCCGGTGTACTTCTCGGCGAGCTCCTTGAACTTCTCCGACGCCTTGCCCTTCGGCGTATCGGTGGCGACGACGTGGCTGAACTTGATGATGATCGGCGATTGGGCCGATGCCGGCATGGCCAAGCCAAGTGCCAGTGCCGCGACGGACGCCGCGATCGCGAAGGTGCGCATGATCTCTCCCTGTTGTTATTCTCTTGGGCTGCCCAACGCGGGGCGCCTTATCCAATAGCCGCGAGCATCAATAGCGGCTGGGAGACCGAGCCGCTATTGGCCCTTAGCAGGGCAGCTATTCGCCACCACAACCGGCGTCATTCCGGGATGGTCCGAAGGACCAGACCCGGAATCTCGAGATTCCGGGTTCGCCTCTTCGAGGCGCCCCGGAATGACAAGCTTCGCTTGTCAGCTCGCCGCGGCGGTCGTCACCGTGTCGCGCTGGCGCTTCATGACGATCTTGTTGAGCGCGCCGAGATAGGCCTTGGCCGAGGCCACCAGCGTATCCGGATCGGCCGCGCGCGCCGTCATCGAGCGGCCGTCATGCGACAAACGCACCGAGACTTCCGCCTGGGCGTCGGTGCCTTCGGTCACCGCGTGGACCTGGTACAGCTCGAGCTTGGCTTCGTGCGGAACGAGGCGCTTGATGCAGTTGAACACCGCGTCCACCGGACCATTGCCCTCGGCCTCCTCGATCTTGATCTGGCCGTCGACGTCGAGCTTCATGGTCGCGCGCTGCGGGCCATGGGTGCCGGCGATCACGGTCAGCGAGGTCAGCTTGATGCGGTCGTGGGAGGCCGCCATCTCCTCGTCGACCAGCGCCTCGATGTCCTCGTCGTAGATGTCCTTCTTGCGGTCGGCGAGCGCCTTCATCCGCGTGAACGCATCTTCCAGCTGGTTCGGACCGAGCTTGTAGCCCATCTCCTCCAGTTTGTGCACGAAGGCATGGCGGCCGGAGTGCTTGCCGAGCACCAGCGAGGACTGCTTCAGGCCGACCATTTCCGGCCGCATGATCTCGTAGGTGGAGGCGTCCTTCAGCACGCCGTCCTGGTGGATGCCGCTCTCATGCGCGAAGGCGTTCCGGCCGACGATGGCCTTGTTGTACTGCACCGGAAACGAGGTCGCCGCCGACACCACCTTCGAGGCGCGGGTGAGCTGCGTGGTGTCGATCTTGTTCCAGTAGGGGAATTTGTCGTTGCGCACGTTGATCGCCATCACGATCTCTTCGAGCGCGGCGTTGCCGGCGCGCTCGCCGATGCCGTTGATAGTGCACTCGACCTGGCGCGCACCGCCGACGACCCCGGCCAGCGAATTGGCAACGGCCATGCCGAGATCGTTATGGCAATGGACCGAGAACACTGCCTTGTCCGAGTTCGGCACGCGCTCGATCAGCGTCTTCATGAAGTGGGTGTATTCCTCCGGCACCGTGTAGCCGACGGTGTCGGGGATGTTCACCGTGGTCGCGCCGGCCTTGATGACGGCCTCGACGATGCGGCACAGATAGTCCATCTCGCTGCGGGTGCCGTCCTCGGCCGACCATTCGACATCGTCGATCTGGTTGCGGGCACGCGCGACCATCGCGACCGAGGTCTCGATCACCTGCTCCGGGGTCTTGTTCAGCTTCACCCGCATGTGCAGCGGCGAGGTCGCGATCACGGTGTGGACGCGGCCGCGCTTTGCGAATTTCACAGCCTCGGCGCAGCGGTCGATGTCGGCGGGATGGGCGCGGGACAGGCCGGCGATGACGGCGTTCTTGGAGCGGCGGGCGATCTCGCTGACCGCCTGGAAGTCGCCCTCGGAGGTGATCGGGAAGCCGGCCTCGATGACGTCGACGCCCATATCATCCAAGAGCTCGGCGACCTCGAGCTTCTCCTCGAAGGTCATGGTGGCGCCGGGGCACTGCTCGCCGTCGCGCAGCGTGGTGTCGAAAATGATGACGCGGTCCTTGTCGGACTTGTTCACGGGGGCCATTACTAGATTTCCTTTTGAGCTTTTGCGCCGTTCAATGCTGGGCGCTTGAGGTGTCCGGTGATCTCGACCAACCCCTGAGCGCCCAGGCGCGTGGCGCCCAGCCGGCCCTCAGGGGCAAGTAAGAAGAAGGCCGCCAAGAAGGAGGGTGGGCAGCAGCGCGGCCGGGATCGTGGCGGCGGCCAGAGCCACCTCCCCCGAAATCCCATCGATTTGGCCGCGAATCAGCATTGCCAGACCCTTTTGAGCCCTCAAATCCTCGGTCAAAACCGTTGACGGTTGGTTGCCGGGAGGCCCGATACGCCTGTTTCTAGACGAGAAATGGCCGCAACTGCAACGCCAAAAGATGGTCAGGAAGACTGACCTGATCGGCATCGCGTCGCGTGACGCGCACTTCTGGCTGACGGCGAGTAGATTGCGCCTCGCTCCATCCGAACGACGGAGCAACGTCAAGCTATCCCGCGCGGCGGGCACGGGCCCTGCTCTCCCAGCGATCCAGCATCTGGCCGAGTTCGCCGGTGGCCACCTTCGCAACCGCGTTGGAATTCGCAACTTCGTTGGTGTTGGCGGGCGTCGTGGCGCGCAGCCAGCCCGGCTCGCTGTATTCCCGCCAGCGCCGCGCCTCCGCCCGACGTTTGCGGGAGGCGAGATCGCGGGTGAAATAGCCGGCGGCGAATGCGACGGCGAGCGCAATGACCAGTGCAACAACGGCTAACACAGAGAACTCCGGTATTTGCCCCGCACACCGTTCTGCCAGCATCGCGCGCGAGGTCAAGGCTTGACAGGTCTCAAAACCGGTCCCGGTTAACAGCTCGCGGGCGAGGCGAATTGTCGACTTTCACCTCGCACAGCCCCGCAATGCGGCGATGTTGCGGCGATCTCGCGGCATCGCGCGGAGGCTGCGAACCTGCCACTCGCAACCTGACGCGGACCAGACTAACCTTCGCCGCGCTCGGCCGGATCAACCGGCCAGCCGAACATGACCGGGAGGACGCGATGACACGCCAGGAGGCTCGTGACCACGAGCCGCGTGACCAGGATGCTGCGCTTTCACGACGAACACTTGTCCGGGGACTGGCGCTCGGCGCCGCGGCCACAATGGCCGGCCCCGCGCTGGCCCAGACCGGGCCTGCCGCACCGCCGACGACGATCACGACCCCGCCCCGCGATTTCGGCCCCAACGGCGCGCCGACAACCTATTTCTGGGACCCCGACATCATCGCGGTCGATCCGTCCTTCGACGATCTCGCGCAGCCCAACACGGCGATCAAGCGCCTCTACACCGGCGTGCTATGGGCCGAAGGTCCTGCCTGGAGCGCGCAAGGCCGCTATCTGTTGTGGAGCGACATTCCCAACAACCGGCAGATGCGCTGGAGCGAGGACGACGGCCGCATCAGCGTGTTCCGCTCCCCGTCCAACAACTCCAACGGCAATTCATTCGACTTCCAGGGCCGCCAGCTCTCCTGCGAGCACCTGACACGACGCGTGACGCGTTACGAGCACGACGGCACCGCCACCGTGCTCTGCGACAACTACAACGGCAAGAAGCTGAACTCGCCGAACGATGTCGTCGCGCATCCCGACGGCAGCTACTGGTTCACCGATCCGCCCTATGGCGGCCAGTTGTACGAAGGCGAGCCCGATGTCGCCGGCGGCCCGAGCAATTCGGGCGGCAAGCTCAATCCGCGGATCGGACAGCCGGCCGGCTTCACACCGGGCAAGCGCGAGCTGCCGACCAACTGCTACCGCATCGATCCCTCAGGCCGCGTCGACCTCGTCGTCACCGAGGAGCAGGTGCCGGATCCGAACGGCCTGTGCTTCTCACCCGATTTCAAGAAGCTCTACGTCGTCTCGACCGGCAAGGGACCGGGCGACAGCGGCCCCGGCGGCAAGGGCGAGATTTTCGTGTTCGACGTCGGGACGGACAACAAGCTCTCCAACCAGAAGCGCTTCTCCGACTGCACGATCGACGGCGTGAAGTGCGGCCCGGACGGCGTGCGCTGCGACGTCAACGGCAATGTCTGGGCCTCCAGCAATGCCGGGCGCGCCGTCGGCTATAGCGGCGTGACGGTGTGGTCGCCGGAGGGCAAGCTGCTCGGCCGCATCCGCCTGCCGGAGGTGTGCGGCAACATCTGCTTCGGCAGCCCCAAGCGCAACCGCCTGTTCATGGCCGCGAGCCAGTCGCTCTACGCCGTGTTTACGGCGACGCAAGGCGCGGGGCCAGGCTGAACGGCACAAGCCTTTAATTGCGACACGGCGCCGGCGTGCCTCGCCGGCGCCGAATTGTTTCCATCGCTCCGTCGATGCTTGAATCGGGCGACAAAGGGTGACTTCCGGATCGAGCGCGTGATAATTGAGCCATGGCAGACAAAATTCGCGTCGTTGTTCTCTATGGCGGCAGGTCCGGTGAGCATGAGGTCTCGCTGAAATCGGCCGCTTCGGTATTCAGGCATCTCGACCGCACCCGCTTCGAGGTGATCCCGGTCTCCATCGACAAGACGGGCCGGTGGCAATGGAACGATCTTGGTTCGCTCGATCAGGCGCACGCGGCGGCGTTGCCGATCCTGCCCGATGCGCCGGAGATGCGGCTCGCGAGGGGACCCGACGGACGCGGCGTCCTCATGCCGATCACGCAAGGCGCGGCCGCCCCGATCGAGATCGACGTCGTCTTTCCTGTCATCCACGGGCCGCTTTGCGAGGACGGCACCGTGCAGGGCCTGCTGGAATTGGCCGACGTCGCCTATGTGGGGTCGGGCGTTCTCGCCTCCGCCGTCAGCATGGACAAGGATGTCGCCAAGCGGCTCGCTGAATTCGCCGGCATTCCGGTCGCGCCCTATCGCGTGCTCACCCGCAAGGCCTTCGTCCAGGACCGCATCTCATCGCTTGCGAAGGCGGTCGAGGGCCTGAACCTCCCGGTCTTCGTCAAGCCGTGCAACATGGGCTCCAGCGTCGGCATCCACAAGGTCAAGACGCAGGATGCGCTCGAAGCGGCGCTCGACGATGCGTTTCGCTATGACGTCAAGGTGCTGGTCGAACAGGGCATCGACGCGCGCGAGATCGAGGTCGCGGTGCTCGAGGACGAGACGCTGTTCGCCAGTCTCGCCAGCGAGCTGAACCCCAACGCCCATCACGAGTTCTATTCGTACGAGGCAAAATATCTCGATCCCGATGGCGCCCGGGTCGACCTTCCGGCCAGGCTCGACGCGGCACAGATGGAGCGCGTCCGGTCACTCGCAACCCGGGTGTTCGCGGCGCTCGAATGCAGCGGCTTCGCGCGCGTCGACTTCTTCCTCGACCGGAAAACCGGCGAGTTCTGCTTCAACGAGATCAACACCCTGCCCGGCTTCACGTCGATCAGCATGTATCCGAAGATGATGGAAGCGTCGGGCGTGCCGTATGGCGAGCTGCTGAGCCGCCTCGTCGATCTGGCGCTGGACCGGCACCGGCAGCGTCAATCGCTGGAACGGGGTTACGCGAGCTAGGCGCCGGCGCGATCCGCCGGCGCCCGATCTGACCGACCCCAGGCTGACCTCAGCTGAGGTCAGCACCGGAGGCGGCACGGCCCGCTAATCATCGCCACGCTTCGGCGGCGCTGGCACAGCGGTCCGATTGGCGGGTACGATCTGCGGCTGGAACGCGAACACCTCGCGGCTGCGGTCGTCCACGAACACCTTCAGCCAATGCACGTCGTTGTTGCCGTTCGCCTGATTGTCGCCGAAGGTCTCGACGCGGACGAAGTTTTCGAGCCGCCGGCCCTTGGCATCGAGGAATGGCCGGTCGATACGGAAGTAATGGGAGTCGCCATGAACGTAGGCGACGGGCTTGCCGAAGGCGACCACCTCATCGCGCAGCGCGACCAGGAAAGCCTGGAAACCATCCGGATTGGCGTCCGTTTGCGCAAGCGTCTTCGGGTCACGCAACGGCGCGCGGGTTCCGTCCGACTGATCCCAGCCCGGGTCCGCCTGCGAGATGAACATGATGGCCGCGGCGCGATATGTTCTCGCCATCTCGAAGGTCTGCTGCATCCAGAGGATGTTGGCGTTGTTGCGCGCGGCCCATTCGGCGTCGTCCGGCAACGTATCGCAACGATTGTTGCACGATCCCTGAATGTTGAGCGTGGCGTAGACGACGCCCTTCATGATCCAGCGGCGGTTTTCGACGCACCCGGTCAGCTGGTTGTTGTGATCGAGGCACAGCTTGTCATGCTGCACCTGCTGCTTGATCGGCCGCTGGCCAAGGGAATAGTCAGTGCTGAAGAAAACCTTCCGCTCGTGGTCGAGCCTGTCGCGCGAGTTGAACGAGCCGTTCGCCGGCCGGTCGCAGTCGGTCCAGTCATTGTCGCCGGGGGTCACCATCGCAGCGGATTTCAAGGCATTGAAATATCCGAGCCCCTGCTGATACAGAGCGTCACTGCACGTCGTGGGAGTCACGGATCCCGGCGTGCCGCTGCCGGCTTTCAGGTCGCCATCATGCACCGTGAAGGCCAGCTTCTGGTCGTTCATGTCGGCGATCAGATTCGGCACGCCGACCTGCGCCTGGAGGTCGGAATATGGCAAATCGCCCCACAGCCCGATGGCATAGGCCCGGCTCTCGCCTCCCCTGCCCCGGTCGTCATCGTCAGCATGCGCGCTGACGATCGAACAAATCGCAAAGCAGGCTGCAAGCACGAGAAAACTCATCTTGCGCAGCCTGCCGTAGACGTCTTCCAACTTCCCTTCGCGAAGTCTCGTCATCGTCGCTCCCCAGAACAGCTTTGGACAGAACAAGGCTCGCCGCAGGCAGCAACGTTGAATTGTCCTGCGCCAGACCCGATCTACGAAAATGAGAAGAAGCCCCCACCTGCGGCTTCAAATTGCCGCAGTGAACGTATCCACCGGGTATGACGCCCGCGTGAAACATTTTGAAACACGGCACAGCTGATGAAGTCGCGCGCCGCGGGATCGACAAGGGAGAGAACATGCGCGTTGTGGTCTGCGGCGGCGGCGTGATCGGGGCCTGCGCGGCATATTTCCTGCGCCGCCGCGGCATCGACGTGACCGTCGTGGAACGGACCGAGGTCGTGGCCGCCGCGTCGGGCAAGGCCGGCGGCTTCCTGGCACGGGACTGGTGCACCGGCACGCCGCTCGATGCGCTGGCCCGGCGCAGCTTTGCGCTTCACGCGCAACTGCCGGAGGAGATCTCGGGCGATTGGGGCTACCGGACGATGACCGCCTATAGCGGTTTCGTTGCGTCCGACGGCGACGCGCGCCGGGATGCACCGTCCGCGCTTGGCTGGCTCAGCGACGGCGTCGTCATTGCACAGCGCATCGGCACGGCGGAGACGACTGCGATCGTTCATCCCCGCAAGTTCACGTCGGCCGTGATGAACGCAGCGCTGGCGCAAGGCGCGGAGCATCGCCCCGGCCGCGTCACCGGCATCACGCGCGGCACCGACGGAGCGACAGCCACGGGCGTCGAGATCGATGGCGACCTCATCGAGGCGGATGCCGTCGTGATCGCAATGGGGCCGTGGTCGCTGCTCGCGGCGCAATGGATGAGCCTGCCCGCCGTCTACGGCCAGCGCAGCCCCAGCATCGTCTACGACACCGCCGCCGACGTGCCAGCCGAGGCGTTATTCCTGGAGTGCGAGGAAAACGGCAGCGCAGTGTCGATCGAGGTCTTCCCGCGCGCGGACGGCAGCACGCACGTCACGGCCCTTTCCGACATCGCGCCGCTGCCGCTCGATCCCGCCGCCGTGGCGCCCGATCGCGATGCGATCGCGCGGCTGCAAACCATGTCCGAGCGGCTATCGCCGCTGTTCCGTCCCGAAAGGATCATCGCGCAGCAGGCCTGTTTCCGTCCGGTGACGCAGGACGGCTTGCCCTTGATCGGCAAGGTGCCGCGGAGCGATGGCCTCTATGTTGCGACCGGGCACAATGTCTGGGGCATCCTCAATGCGCCGGCGACGGGGGAAGCGCTGGCAGAACTGATCGCTGAAGGCGCAACGCGGGAGATTGACGTGTCGCCATTCGACCCCGCCCGGCTGACACCGCTCGATCCATCCCTGCTGCAAGCACGCTGAAGCGCTCGCCGACATCGCGGCTCCTCAACCGCCGATTGCTCTCAGCCTTTGATACTCACGCATGCCCGCCGACGGAATCTGCATGCCTGCGGCAGGATCAGTGTCTCACGCCTCTTTTGCCTGCAATTTACGCAGCGCTAGACTTTAGTCCTCTCTCATAATCCTGAACGCAGTTTCACTTGCCGGGGAAGTCTCGGCCGGTATAGTCGCGACACAATGGCTCACAAGAGGCCTGTTCAAAGGGAGAGAACAACATGAAGAAACGACTCTCTGTTGCATTGCAATTGGCGCGCGACACGGCCACGGCCGGCGCGCCGAAGGACGTTGCAAAGGCCGACGTCTGGCTTCCCAGCCTCATCAAACCCATCACAGGCTGATCGGGACTGCTCTCCGGGCGTGAGCTCGGAAGCGTTCACATGCGCTCCATACAGCACCTTCCCTAAAGGAGGCAGCTCGTCTGCCCGGCCAATCATCAATGCGAGCTTTCCAGATCCTGATCGATGGCTTTGCCATCAGCGCTCTCTACGCTCTCGGTGCCACCGGCTTCACGCTGATCTTCGGCGTCTCCGGCGTGCTCAACCTCTCCCACGGTGCCATCATGGTAGCGGCAGCCGTCGCCGCCTGGGCCGCCGCCAGCATCCTGAACGTCGGCACCTATGCCGGCGCGCTGATCGGGGTCGCGGTCGCCCTCCTTACGGCCTTCGCCACCTATTTCGCCGTGGTGAAGCCGATCCAGGATTCCCGGCGCATTCCGAATGAGGAGAAGGAAATCTTCGTCCTCACCGGCACGCTGCTATGGGGCATCATGATCCAGGAGCTGATCGCCTATTTCTTCACCAACAACGCCAAGACCGTGCTGCCGATCGTCGAAGGCGTCGTCGAGATCCTCGGCGTGCGCACGCCGAAGAACGAGATCTTCACCGCGATCGTCTGCTGCCTCGTCATCGCGCTGCTGTGGCTGCTCGTGAACCGCACCCGCACCGGCAAGGCGGTGCTGGCGGCCTCGATGAACCCGCGCGGCGTCACGCTGCTCGGGCTGGAGCTCACCAACATCTACATCGTCGTGTGGGCGATCTACGGCATCCTCGCCGGCATCGCCGGCGTGCTGCTCGGCATGTTCCTCGGCGTCAGCTCCTACAGCGTCGGCCCTCTGACGGCGAGCGCGTTCTCAATCGTCGTGCTCGGCGGGCTCGGCAGTGTCTCGGGCTCGCTGATCGCGGCCTTCGTGGTCGGCTATCTCGAAACGCTGACGGCCTATCTGGTCTCGCCGGCCTATCGCACCATTCCGGCGCTGCTGCTGCTCGTGTTCGTGATGTACATCCGGCCCCAGGGCCTTCTGGGGAGGCGCTGAGATGTCCACCTTCTTCACTTCGCGCCTGTTCTTCGTCTCGCTGGCGCTGGTCGTGATCGCGGCGACGCTGCCGCTTTATGTCTCCGGCTACGTGCTGGGCCTGCTGACCGTCGCCTTCTATTTCGGCGTGTTCGCGATGGCCTGGGACCTGCTGTTCGGCTTCGCCGGCGAGGTCAATTTCGGTCCGACCTTCCTGATCGGCGTCGGCGCCTACACCGCCGGCATCCTCAACGCCCAGTTCGGCTGGTCGGTCTATCTCTGCATCGTGCTCGGCGCGCTTGCCTCGGTCATCGCCGGCCTGGTGCTGGCGCTGCCGGCACTGCGGGTGCGCGGGCCCTATTTCGGCCTGACCACGCTGGTCGCAGTCTTGATGCTGCAAAATTTCATCGTGGTGTTCGCCGACCTCACCGGCGGCGAGATCGGGCTCACCATCCCCGACGTCATCAGCATCAATGCCGGCACGAATTACTGGATCGCGCTCGGCTTCATGACCATCTCGGCCGCGATCCTCTATGGCCTGTCGCAATCGCCGATCGGCCTCGTGCTGCAGGCGAGCGGTCAGGATCCGGTGCAGGCCGGCGCGCTCGGCTTCAACATCGTCAAGCACAAGCTCGCCGCCTTCATCGTCAGCGCCTTCTTCTCCGGGCTGTCGGGTGCGCTCCTGGTGTTCTATTTCGGCACCGCCTCGGTCGGCACCGTCGTCGACGTCGCGGTCGGCGTGAACGTGATCGTCTCGGCCGTGCTCGGCGGCCGGCGCACCGTGCTCGGCGCGGCGCTGGGCGCGATCTTCCTGATCGTCGCCGGGGAATTCCTGAGGCCCACCGGCGAGCTTGCGACCTTCATCGTCTCGGCGGTCGCGCTTCTCGTCGTGCTGTTCTTCCCCGGCGGCTTCCTCGGAGCGGCCCTCTCGCGCGAGGCTCGCTCGTGATGGATATGAGGCTTTCAAACCGGGCCGTGCTCGAAGTCCGCGGTCTGACCAAGCGCTTCGGCGGCCTGACCGCGGTGAAGAATCTCGGCTTCGAGGTCAACAGCGGCGAGATCTTTGGCCTGATCGGGCCGAACGGCTCCGGCAAGTCGACCGCGATGAAGAGCGTGATGGGCATCGAGCGCCCGACATCAGGCGAAGTGGTCTTCGAGGGCGAGGACGTCGCGGGCCTCCCCGCGCACAAGATCGCGCGCAAGGGCTTTGGCATGGTGTTCCAGCACTCGCGGCCGCTGAACCGGCAGACCGTGCTGGAGAACATCATGGTGGCGCTGCTGCCGGACAGCCTGTTCATGCTGTTTCCGGACAAGGCGCTGGTCGAGCGCGCCAAGTGGATCGCCGACCGCGTGGGCTTAGGCAACGTCATGAACCGCCGCCCGCCGACGCTGCCGTTCGCTGATCTGCGCCGGCTCGAGCTCGCCAAGGCTATCGCCCGCGATCCAAAAGTCGTGCTGGTGGACGAGCCCTTTGCCGGGCTGACGCGGGCCGAGGTCGATATCTTCTCCGACCTGATCCGCAGCTTCCGCGATGACGGCCGCGCGGTGATGCTGGTTGACCACAACGTCAAGAGCGTCGCAGCGCTGGTCGACCGCGTGCTCGCGATGTATCTCGGCGAGGAGATCGTCACCGGCAAGGCCGAGGACGTCATGAAGAACGAGACGGTGCGACGAGTCTATCTCGGCGGCGCCATCGAGACCCATGCGCGGCCCGAGACCAGCTTCAAGGACAAGGTGCCGCTGCTCCAGGTCGCGAATGTCAGCGTGTTCTACGGCAAGGCGCAGGCGCTGGACAACGTCTCGATCCACGTCCACGAAGGCGAGTTCGTCTCGGTCGTCGGCCTCAACGGCGCCGGCAAGACCACGCTGTTCAACACTATCTCCGGCTTCCTGCCCTATAGCGGCGAGATCGTGCGCGGCGGCGACAGGCTGCGCGGCACCAGCCCGGCCAGGATCGCGCGCAGCGGTCTCGTGCAGTGCCCGGAATCGCGCGAGCTGTTCGGCGAGATGAGCGTGCGCGAAAATCTCGATCTCGGCGGCCAGCATCTGTCCGACGACAAGCGCGCGGCGCAGCTCGCCTGGCTGTTCGAGCTGTTCCCGATCCTGAAGGAGCGCCAGGGCCAGATGGCGCAGACGCTATCCGGCGGCGAGCAGCAGATGCTCGCGATCGGCCGCGCCCTGATGATGCAGCCGCAGATCCTGATCCTGGACGAGCCGACGCTGGGCCTTGCCCCCGTCATCCTCGAGCAATTGTCCAAGGCGCTGACGAAGCTGCGGCAGACCACGTCGATCACGGTGCTGCTCGGCGAGCAGAACGTCACTTTCGCGCTACCGCACGCCGACCGCGTCTATGTGCTCGAACACGCCAGGATCGTCTGGGAGGGCGATCCCGGCCGCTTCGCGAGCGAGGCCGGCGCTGATTTTCTTTAAGTCCGTCAACATCAACAAAAACCATAGAAGGGAAACGACCATCGACCATCCTGAGCGGCAGCTTCCTCGCCTCCGCGCTGGCGCTGTGCCTCGCCGCCCCCGCCTACGCTCAGTCGAACGATCCGATCAAGATCGGCGTCATCGCCGAAGTGCAGTCGATCGCGGGCGCGGCGACGCCGGGCGGCGCGCAGATCGCCGCCGACGAGATCAACGCCAAGGGCGGCATCCTCGGCCGCAAGATCGAGATCGTGACCTATGACAACAAGAGCTCCTCGGCCGACTCCGTGCGAGCGTTCCAGCGTGCGGTGAGCGAGGACAAGGTCTCCGCCGTGATCGCGAGCTATATCAGCGAGGTCGTGCTCGCGCTCGAGCCCTGGGCGGCGCGGCTGAAGATGCCGCTGATCACGCCGGGCGCCGCCTCGAACGAGATCACCAAGGCAATTCACAACGACTATGAGAAGAACAAGTACACCTTCCACGGCTGCCTGACGTCGGCGGCGCAGGCCCAGCTCGTCTGCGACGCCGCCAAGGACCTGCTCGTCGACAAGCTCAAGTTCAAGACGGTCGCGATCATGAGCGAGGACGCCGCCTGGACCAAGCCGCTCGACGTCGGCTACGAGGCGTGCCTGCCCAAGGCCGGGCTGAAGGTCGTCGAGCACGTGCGCTTCTCGCCGGACACCACCGACTTCACGCCGATCTTCAACAACATCGAAGGCAAGAAGCCCGACGTGATCGTGACCGGCATCTCGCATGTCGGCGTGCAGCCGACGGTGCAGTGGAAGAACCAGCAGGTGCCGATCCCGATGTTCGGCATCAGCGCGCAGGCGCTGAGCGACCTTCTGGAAGGACACCAATGGCGCCGCTGACGGCATCCCGTCGCTGGCGGTGGCCACTCCGGATGTCGCCGTGACCTCCAAGACGAAGCCGTTCGCGGCCGCCTTCAAGGCCAAGTTCGGCTCGCCGCCGGCCTATACCGGCTACACCGCCTATGACGAGGTCTACTTCATCACCGAGGCGATCAAGCGCGCGGGCTCGACCGATCCCGACAAGATGGTCGCCGAGATCGAGAAGACCGATTACGAGGGCACGATCGGCCGCATCCAGTTCTACGGCAAGGACGACGAGTTCACCCACGGCATCAAGTCCGGCCCCGGCGCCGTGACCGGTCTCGTCTTCCAGTGGCAGGACTCCAAGCAGGTCGTGGTCTGGCCCGAGAAGATCGCGGAAGGTAAGCTGAAGTTTCCGAACTTCGTGAAGCTGTCGCAGTAACCAGCTCGCACCGGCATCGGGCCCATCGCTCCGCAGGGAGCGGTGGGCTTTTTGCTGTCTTTCGCAGATGCGTTGTGCGGCGGAGCACCGCGTATCGACCTTGGGCGATGTTGACTTTCCGCCCTCCCCATACTTCGCAAAAGGATAACAACCAATCATAAGACGGTCTTGAGGGAGGATAGGATGCCGACTTCACGCAGGCAGCTGCTGAAGAGCTCGGCGGCTGCCGCCGCCGCACTCAGCCTCGATTGGACAAGGGCCCAGGCGCAAGCCGAGACATTGCGCATCGGCCTGATCTACGACCTCACCGGCCCGTTCGCCGCCGGCGGCTCGGTCGCCTCGTCAATCGGCGCGCAGATCGCGATCGATCTCGTCAACGAGAAAGGCGGCATCGGCGGCAAGACCAAGATTGCTCCAGTCGCTGCGGATTCCCAGAGCAAACCCGACGTTGCGATCAACGAGGCCGAACGCCTGATCAGCCAGGAGAAGATCGACATCATCAACGGCGTCTATGCGAGCTCGCATGCGGTGCCACTCGCGGCGAAGGTCGAGCAGCAGAAGAAGATCCTCTGGATCACGACCGCGGTCTCGACCGCCGTGTTCAAGGACAAGAACCTGCAATACGTGTTTCGCGCGCAGATCCATTCCGACCAGTATGGCCAGGCTTTTGCCGGTTTCCTCGCCGAGCATGCGAAAGCAAAACTCGGAATGGATCCCAAGGAGGTCAAGGTCGCACTGATCCATGAGGACGGCCCCTACGGTGTTGGCGTCGCCGCCGCCGACGAGGCCTACGCCAAGGAGGCCGGCATCCAGGTGGTGCTGCGTGAGGGCTATTCGGCCTCCGCGCCCGACCTCTCGGTGCTGGTGACCAAGATCAAGCGCGCCAAGGCCGACGTGATCTCTCATGCCGGCTACAACCCCGACATCACCCTGTTCCTGCGCCAGGCGCGCGAGAGCGGATTGCGCTTCAAGATGCTGTTCGGCGCCGGCGCCGGCTACAGCCAGCTCGACAAGCTGCGCGCCACCTTCGGTCCCGACATCGACAATTTCTGCAACATCGATCCCGTGCCGGCGCAATTGCTCGATCCGGCAAAGCTCGCACCGGGTATCGGCGATCTGACCAACGCCATGGTCACGCGCTACAAGGCCAAGACCGGCGCCACCGACGTGCCGCCGCACTGCTCGATGGGCTTCAACCAGACCTGGGTGCTGCTCAACAACGTGCTGCCGGTCGCCAAGGAAAAGTACGGCAGCTTCGAGCCCGAGGCGATCCGCAAGGCCGCGCTCGACGTCGACATCCCCGCCGGCGGCACTATCCAGGGCTATGGGGTAAAGTTCTTCCCGCCGGGCACGCCGCTCTCCGGCCAGAACGAGCGCTCGACGCCTGTCGTGATGCAGAACGCCGGCGAGCACATCTCGGTGGTGTGGCCGACCAACATCCGCACGCAGGACCCGGTGTTTCCCCTGCCGAAGGGCTCGACTTACGGGGCGTGAGGGGGTTCTTCGCCTCTCCCCGCTTGCGGGGAGAGGCCGGAATACGCGCGATGCGCGCGGATTCCGGGTGAGGGGGAGTCTCCGCGAACTCCGCTGTCACAGTCCCCGCGGAGACTCCCCCTCACCCCAACCCTCTCAGCGCGAGCGAAGCTCGTCGCGGCCCCGCAAGCGGGGCGAGGGAGCTCGGTCCCGCCGCGGTAACGATCTCCCCTACAACACCACCCGCCGTCCCTCTTCCGCGGCCCAATACCCCGCGTAGTTCACCTTGATCGTCTCATACGCCAGCGCGAGGTCCGACAGCGGCTGCCGGCCGGTCGCGGCGCATTCCATGAAGTCCTGGATTTCCTGCAAATAGCCGCGCGTCCACTCCTCCTCGATGCAGACATATTGCCAGCCGGTTTTGCGGTCGACCTTTTCGGTGATGTAGACGTTTGCGAGGTTCTCCTCGGAGGTCTGGTAGCTCATCAGATGCGTGTTCGGGGTGATGTTGGCGAACAGCGAGCCGCCGCTCGTATAGGTCTCGATCAGGTTGCGCACGCCGCCCATGATCATGTCGCCGGAGAACACGGTGGCCTTGGTGCCGTCGGAGAACGTCGCCGTCAGCGTGCCCCAATCCTCGACATCGACGGGGTTGGCCTTGATGTAGGTGCGCTCCTCCGGCTTCAGGCCAGCGGTGACGTTGCCGACATCGCCGGTGACGCTGGCGACGCGGATGATTTCACCGCGCGCCCTGGCCTCGACCTGCTTGAGATAGAGCACGGCGGAGAGCGGATGGCAGCCCATGCGGATAAGCGAGCCGCCGCCGGTCATCGCCCATTGCGCGGCGTGGGCCGCGTGCGAACCGGAATGGCTCTCCTCGCCCTTCATGAACAGGATCTTGTCCTTGGTCGCCTTGATGATCTCGGCGGTCTTGGTCACGGCCGGCGCGTAGATCCAGTCCTCGGCGTACATGAAGAGCTTCCCGGTGCGCTCGATCGCGGCGCGCGTCCTGTCCATCTCTTCGATCACGCGCTCATACATCAGCGCCTTCGGCACGTGCTTGCCGATCGGCTGCGTGTCGCCCTCGCGGCCGAAATAGCCGGCGAACGGCTTTTCGCAGATCACGTGCTTGCCGGCCTGCATGCTGGCGACGATCATCTCCGCATGAAGGTTCGGCGGCGTGCAGATGTCGATGACATCGAGCTCGCCGTCCGCGATCAGCTCGGCGAAGCTCCGATAAACACGCGGGATATTGTGATGCTGGGCGAACGCGACGACCTTGTCGCCGCGCGCAGCCACCGCCGCGACCTCGACGTCCACGCCATAGACGCGCCGGAACGCATACATGTGCAGCTCCGACACGAAGCCGCAGCCGACGAGTCCCACCCTGATCCTGGCCATAGCGCCCCCCTGCTTTGGGCGGCACTATAGCGCGCCCGGAGGCCTATTCCACCGAGACGCGCACCACGCCCGCGCTCATCATGCCGAGCGCGCGGGCGGCGGGCACCGAGAGATCGACGATACGGCCGCGGATGAACGGGCCGCGATCATTGACGCGACACTGGATCGAGCGGCCGCCGTAGGACACCCTGAGCACGCTGCCAAACGGGCGCGTGCGGTGGGCGCAGGTCAGGTCGGCGCCTTTGCCTTTTCCGTACCCGTAATATGAGGCAAGTCCGCTTTCGGCATGCGCCAGAGAAAATGTGGCAAGACAAAACAATAAAGTGGTCAGCGCTCGCACGGCACCGCTCCCCGGTTGGCCCTGCCCCGCGCTGCAAACGTCGCCTTGTTCCCCTAAGTTCCGGGAACACTGCCGGGTCACCCCGGCAGTGCCATCACACATTGTTACTGTTTGTGGAACACCAGCGTGCGCAGCTCGATGCTCTCACGTGGCGGCGCATCGGCGGGCGTGGTCGGATCGACAAAGGCGGTATGCGGCCCGAAGCGGGTGCGGCCGTCCGTTGCGGAATCGTAGCACTTGAGCAGAAGCGCCTCGTCCGGCGTCATCTCCGGGAAATAGAACCAACGGTGGTTCGGATTGTATTTCACCGAATAGGTCTCGCCGCGGCGATTGGGATAGATCAGGTCGGAGGCGATGAGATCCTCAGGCGCCACCGTGGTGCCGTCGGCCATCGCCAGCGGTGAATCGCGCAAGGGGCCGCGGATCGGCCGCCAGAGATTGATCACCTGCACACGCCCCTTCAGAAGCTCGTCGGCCTCGTCAGGCAGATGCTCGCGCACGCGGTTGGCGCCGGAGACGGCGGTCTGGTCGACATGGACACGCGTCGCCGGCTGACGCGGGCCACCATCGCGAATATCCGGGGCGCCCTCGACGCGCTTGCGCACGGTATGGTCGAAGATCAAGACGCGATCGGCCTTCAGCGTGGCACGCAGGAACGCCTCGACCGCGGGATAGTAGACCGCGCGTATTTCCTCGTCGTTGTAAAAATCCTTCACCTGGGTCGGATGGCGCACCAGCGCAAAGCCTTCGCCGTCGAGCGAGATATTGTTCGCGATCAGCCGCGCGTCGAAGATCGGCACCTGATGCGGCTCCGGCAGCGACGTGCTCTTCGGCTCGCCCGGCGGCGGATCGAACGCGTAGGTGCGCGGCTTGCCCCGAATCGGCGCGAGATAGTTGAGTTCGGCGGTGACGAAGGGAAGCGATTCGATTCTTGTTTCTTGCAGGCCCATGGCCGGTCTCCCGATGTGGTCGTGGGATTGATTTTTGACGGGGTAGAGCGCGCCGCAAGGGAGGTGACGCAAATAGCAATGCAGCTGTTGTTAAGCGGAGGGAACGCAGAACGAATCTGTCGAGAACGGCGGTCGCTCTGGCTACGTTCTTCTCGCTTCACGGATGCTTGAGGGCTTCGTCAGCCCTCGTACCCCGCCGCCGTCATTCCGGGGCGCCCGCAGGGCGAGCCCGGAATCCATCGGGCCGCAATCTTTGTAGATCAATGGATTCCGGGCTCGCGACTTCGTCGCGTCCCGGAATGACGCCGGTGCAGCACTTCACGCCAGAGCGCGTCCGGGACACGCGAGTGTGCCTAGCAGCTACAGCCCCGCCTTCGCGATCGCATCCGCAAAGGAGCGGTCGACGATCTCCGCCGCATCGAGCTTCTGCTTGATCAGGCCCCAGCGGAGGTACAAATCGATCGTGCCCTGCTCGTCCGCGACCACGCCGTCGTCGATTGGCGCGATGCGGATTTTTGCACGCGACAGCCAGTTTAGCGGCACGGCGGTCGGGATGTTCATCAGCCTGCCCCAGGTCGCGGCATAGCTATCAACGTTGTTCAGCGACCACGCCCGCGCGGCGGTGAGGCGGCGGATGAAGTCGGTCAGTTCGGCACGCTTGTTCCTGATAGCGTCGGGCCGCGCCACCTGAAAACTCAGGCCCGGCGTCAGGCCCTCCGAGGTGATGATGCGGCGCGATTTGAACAGTACCTCTTCCTGGCTCACATAAGGCTCCCAGGTCGACCACGCATCCACGGAGCCGTGCGTGTAGGCGATCTTGGCATCCGAGGGCGCGAGGAACGCGATTTGCACGTCGCTCTCACTCCAGCCGCTTTTCTCCAGCGCGGCCAGGATCAGCTGATGGCCGATCGAGCCGCGGCCGGTTGCGATCTTCTTGCCGCGGAGGTCGGCAAAACTCCTGATCGGCGAATTCTCGGGCACCAGGATGGCGAGCCCCTCGCGCGTCTGCCGGATCGCGGCGATCGCCTTCACCGGCGCGCCGGAGGCGGCAGCGAAGGTGAAGGGCGCGTCACCAACGAGGCCGGTCTCGATCGCGCCGGCGCTGAGCGCCTCCAGCAGCGGTGCGGCGGCCGGAAACTCCTTCCACTCGATCTTGTAGGGGACATCCTTGAGCTGGCCTGCCGCTTCCATCACAGCCTGCGCATTGCCCTTCTGGTCGCCGACGCGGAGCGTGGTTTGCGCTGCCGCCAGTTCCAACGAACCGAGCAGCAGCGCGCCGGCCAACATGAGGCGGATCATTCTGCCGCCTCGCTGCGAACGGCCCGGCGCTTGGCCACCAGCTCGCGCGTCAGCGGGATCAGCTCGCGGCCATATTCGATGGCGTCGATCAGGGGATCGAAGCCGCGGATCAGGAAATGGCTGATGCCGAGGTCGTAATAGTCGCCGAAGACTTCGGCCACCTGCTCGGGCGTTCCGACCAGCGCGGTGGTGTTGCTGTTGGCGCCGGTGAGCTTTGCGATCTCGGTCCAGAGCCGCTTGTCGATCCGGCTGCCCTGGTCGGCGAGCGCGAGCAGGCGCCGCGCACCGGCGGTGGCGTGGCCGTTGGCGGGCTTGCGATAGCCGGTCTTGTCCTGAAGCGCAGTGGCGCGCGCCAGGATTTCTTCCGCCTTCTCCCAGGCCTGCTTTTCGGTGGGCGCAATGATCGGGCGCACCGAGAGGCTGAAGCGCGGCGTCTGCCGGCCCTGCCGGACCGCGGCATTGTGAACGCGGGACGTGACGTCGCGCACCTGCGCATAGGATTCGCCCCACAGCGCGAAGGTGTCGGCGTGCTTGCCGGCGACGTCGATCGCCGCGTCCGAGGCGCCGCCGAAATAGACACGGATGCCCTCGGGACGATACGGCTTCACCTGCGAGAAGGCATTCTCGACCTGGTAGTACTTGCCCTTGTAGGTGAACGGCTTGTCGCTGGTCCATTCCAGCTTGAGAACATCGAGGAACTCGGAGGTGCGGGCGTAGCGCTCGTCCTTGTCGTCGAGCGTGTTGCCGTCCTGCCGGAGCTCGGTGGCGTTGCCGCCGGTGATGACGTGAAGCGCGACGCGGCCGCGGGAAAACTGGTCGAGCGCTGCGAACTGCCGCGCCAGCAGTGTCGGCGCGGTGAAGCCGGGCCGCTGCGCGATCAGCACGTTGAGGCGGCTGGTCGTGTTGAGCACGTGCTGGGCGACCTGGAGCGCGTCCGGCGTCGTCGAATGAAACGCCAGCAGCGCACGATCGAAGCCGGCATTCTCATGCGCCTTGGCCACCGTCTCGATGTGGGTGGGGTTGAGGACCGGCCCCTCGCGGACGACAGTTTCGGACGAATTGTTGTTGCTGATGAAGCCGATGAACTCGATCGACATGATCGTCTCCCTGATTGTTTTGCGGAAAAGCTAGAGGTCCAATGCGGCGCGGCCGAGGCCGGTGCGCGTGGAATCGTCCTGCGGCGTGTGCACGCGACCGCACAGCACGTCGCGATAGTGCCGCTCCAGTGGATTGGTGCGAGAGAGGCCGTGATTGCCGGTAAGCGACAGCGCGTCCTCGACGGCGGCCACGGCATTGTTGGTGACGGTGAGCTTGATCACGTTGGACTCGGCCGCCGAGAGCTCGACACCGTCGTCGAAGTCGCCGGCAAAAGAGGCGATCAGCCGCGCATTGACCGCGAGCCGGGCCTCGACGGCGCCGAGGATCTCCTGCGCACGCGGCAGAGTCGCGAGCGGCGCGCCAAGGCTGGCGGGGACGCGTTGCTTCAGGAACGAGATCAGCCAGTCGCGCGCGGCGCGGGCGACACCGTCATAGATTGCGGCAACGAAGATGGTGTGCACGGTCGCCTGCGTGACGTCAGGTCCGCGCCAATCGGTGGGCTTGCGGACATCGACCTCGGAATCGAGCGGGATCACGACGTCATCGAAGATGACGTCATGGCTGCCGCTGGCGCGCAGGCCGTGATGGTCCCATGTCTCGACGATGCGCGTGCCCGGCAGGCCCGCCGGCACCAGGAACTGTCCGACCCGCGGCTCCGCCTCGTCGGTCCGGGCCCAGACCAGATACCATTTCAGGATCGGCGATCCCGTCGAATAGATCTTGTGGCCGGTCAGGCGCCAGCCGGTCTCGGTGCGCCGCGCGATCGTCGCCGGCAGGCCGCCGCGCGCAGGCGAGCCGAGCTCGAGACGCGCAGCGCGTTGACGAGTGCAAGGCCTTCGACAGTCTCACGCGCAAGCTTGCGCGACAACCGGGCGGGCTAGGTCGGACTGCGCGCCATGACGAGATGATTGATGTAGTGCATCGACAGTACCAGCGCGGTCGACGGATCGGCCTTGCCGATGATGCCGATGACGCGCGCGGCGTAGCGCGCACCGGCGCCGGCCCCACCATGGACTGCGGGAACCGTCAGCGACAGCAGGCCGGCCTCGGAGAGCTCGCGAAAGTTCTCGAACGGAAAGCTGCCGGTGCGGTCGTGCTCGGCCGCGCGCGCGGCGAAGGCCTCGGCCAGCGCCTCGGCGCGGGCGACGTAGTCGGGTTCGCTATGAGCCAAGCGGCCTTTGGCTATGGAGGTCACCATGTCGCATCCAGTCCCAGAAGGCCGAGGATCTGGCGCCGCAGGTCGGCCAGATACGGATCGCCGCGATGGCGTGGATAGGGCCGGTCGACGCGGATGTCGGCCTTCACCCGCGCGGGACGGTCGCTGAAGACGATGACGCGGTTGGCGAGCACCAGGGCCTCCTCGGCGTCGTGCGTCACCAGCAACGTGGTAAAGCCCTTGCGCTGCCAGAGCGCGACGATCTCGGCCTGCATGGTGATGCGGGTGAGCGAGTCGAGCTTGCCGAGTGGCTCGTCAAGGATCAGGATTTTGGGATCGTTGACCAGTGCACGCGCCAGCGCGACGCGCTGCGCCATGCCGCCGGAGAGCTGGTGCGGATAGGCGTTGCGGAATGGCGCAAGCCCGACCAGGTCGAGCGCGTCATCCACGCGCTGCCGCTGACTCTTGAGGATGCCCTGGGCCTCGAGGCCCAGGGCGACGTTGTCCCAGACCGACCGCCAGGGAAACAGGGTCGGATCCTGGAACACGACGACGCGCGAAGGATGCGGCCGGGTGATGCGGCTCTCGTCTTCCCGCAAGCTTCCCGCCTTGGGCTTGTCGAGGCCGGCAACGAGCCTCAGCAAGGTCGACTTGCCGCAGCCGGACGGGCCGAGCAGCGCGACGAATTCGCCGGGCTCGACCGAGATGCTGACGTCGCTCAACACCGGCAGCTCGGCACCGTCGATGTCGAAGGCATGGCTGACCTGCTCGATGTCGAGCGCGGCGCCCGCGGCGGGATGCGTGGCGACTTCGGCCAGTGCGGCTGCGGCTACCATTTCACGGTCCCCTTCTGCCAGACCAGAAGGCGATCGCGGATCGAAAACAGCAGCGTGATCGCGCCGGAGCAGAGCAGCGACATCACGATCAGCGCCGCATACATGTTGGCATAGGCGGCCCAGCCCTGCGCCCATTGCAGATACCAGCCGAGGCCGGCCTTGACGCCGATCATCTCGGCGACGACGAGCACGGCAAAGGACGAGCCGAGCCCCATGAACAGGCCGACGAACACATGCGGCAGTGCCGCGGGGATCGCGACCTTCAGCACCAGGAAGGACGGCTTTGCACCCAGCGTGCGCGCGACGTCGTAATAGGCGTTGCTGACGCTCGCGACGCCCGACCAGGTCAGCACGGTGACGGGAAAGCCGGTCGCCAGCGCGATCAGGAAGGTCGAGGCGCTCCAGCTCGACGGGAAGGTGAAGAAGGCAATCGGCAGCCAGGCGGTCGCCGGCAGCGGGCCGATGAAGCGCAGCACCGGATGCACCCAATAGCCAACCGCACGCGACCAGCCGATCGAGACGCCGGTCAGGAATCCTATCGTGGCGCCGATCAGATAGCCGCCAAGCTGGAGCTTGACCGAGGCGAACACGCTGTCGAGCAGCTTGGGCAGATCGTCGGTATAGACCTCGATGATCGACTGCGGCGGTGGAAAGAACGGCAGCGGCAACCAGGCGAATTTTGCGGTGGCGACTTCCCACAAGGTCAGGAAGGCACCGAGCGCGACGAGCCAGGGCGCGCGCTTATGCAACGCCTTGCCCGCCGAGCCGAGATAGTCGGCACCGAAGGTGCCGAACAGCGCGACGGCCGCGATGACGAAGGCGGCGATGCCGAGCGAATGCGTGCGCGACCAGTCGCCGACATCTTCCCACCACAGGCAGGACAGGCCGAAGGCGATCCAGGCGACGCTGGCAAGAATACCGACACCGGATTCACGGACCCAGCTCGCAAGCAGCGGCGCGCGGGCGAGGCGTGGTGCGCCGGAGGCAAGGCCGTCAGACAGCGAATACGTCGACATAGATGCGCTCCGCGAATTTGGCAGTATCGGTGCTCTGCTTGAAGACCTGCACGCTCTTCAGGTCGTCGGCATAGGCCTTGAGCTCGCGCTTCAGCACTTCGCCGACGGGATGATGGTGGTGGGTGTGGTAGCGCACCATGCCCTCGATATCGGCGAGCGTCGCCGCTTTCGGTGCGTAGGGCTGGAACGATTTCGCGGCCACCGTCGGGTTCTGCGAGGTGAACATCGCGGCATCGAGCAGCGCCTGCGTGATGGCACGGGCGACCTGCGGCTCCTCGCGCACCAGGCTGCCGCGCAGGCCGACGATGCAGCAGCTCTTGTCGCGGTATTCGCCGTCGAGATTGGAGGCGACTTCCTTGTACTGGCTGTCCTTCAGCCAGAGATAGGCGAGCGGATCGGACGACAGGAAGGCCTGAACCTCGCCCTTCTCGACCGCGACGTTGAGGAGATTGCCGGGATAGGCGCGCCAGTCGACGTCCTTGACCGGATCGATGTCGAGCTTTGCCAGCTGGATCGAGAAGAAGTTCTTGTCGGGACCGGCGAGATCGCCGACCGCGACGATCTTGCCCTTGAGATCGGCGAGCCTGGCGACGCCGGAATCGGTGCGCGTCAGCACGCGCATGCAGCCTCCATGGGTGCCGGCGGCGATCTTGACGTCAAAGCCCTGCTCCAGCGGCTTCAGCCAGCGCAGCGCCATGCCGAGACCGGCATCGCTCTTGCCGGTCGCGATCGCTTCAAGGAGCTGGTCGGTCGAGCCGGAATAATTGACGAGCTCGACGTCGAGATTCTGCTTCTGGAAGAAGCCGTGCTCGATGGCGACGGGCAGCGGCGCGAGGCAGACCGCGCCGGCATTCCACGACAGCTTTAGCTTACGCGGGGCACCCGTCAGCGCGGGCGCGTCAGATGCCGTCCGGCACAACGGGAACTCGGAGAAATCGATGCCGGATCCGATCGGCTGCGGCGCGAAGGCCTGTGCGCCGAGCGCACCGAGCGGTGCGGCGAAAGCCGCAGCCAATCCCGCCTGGAGCAGATGGCGACGGTCGAGACTCGATCCGCCGCGCTTGTTCTCGTTGTTCATCGGCCCCTGGCTCCTGCGCTGGCACGTCTCCGCCGTTTGCGCAACGAATGTCGTTGCGCATGTTCCGTACGGAGCTGCGTTGAGAGAAAGTTTTTCCGTCGGCGCTTCCGGCACCGCGTTGATGCGATGCGCAAATCATGCGGCGCGCTCGCCGCATCGTCAATGAAATGGAATTTCGAATGTTGCGCGCAGCGAAGTCATTCTCTCCATCGTCGCGTGCAGGAACGGTGAAAGGATTTTCGCGGCCGGGTCCGTTTGTAATCTCCATCACGACTGCGGCATCCGCATCGTTGCAACACTGCTTTGCGCCGGCGCACGTCGCTTTCTCGAAAGCGATCGTTCGTTGAAACGTCCTTGCCGATCGCGCGCGCAATACGGTTGGCCATTTCATTGACTGCGCATCGCGCGCTCATAGACTTGATCGTCCCGCTGCATCGTTCGCTCACGCGCCGTGAGCAAACCAACAAGACAGATCACATGAGCATCAACTCTTCCTCTCTCGATCATTCCCTGACGCGCTGGCTTGCGGCGTCGCTGCTGGCGGCCGCCATCACCTTTTCGACGGCGGCCGCATCGCTCGCGGCCGACACCGTCGTGCTGCGCGTCGGCGACCAGAAGGGCGGCAACCGCTCGCTGCTGGAGATCTCCGGCTACGCGAAGGACCTGCCCTACAAGATCGAATGGTCGGAATTCCCGGCCGCAGCTCCGATCCTGGAAGCGCTCAATGCGGGCGCGCTCGACGTCGGCTACACCGGCGATCTGTCCTTCCTGTCGGTCTATGCGGCGGGTGCGCCGATCAAGGCGATCGGCGGCACGCGCTCGGATGCGAAGACGCAGGCGATCCTCGTGCGGCAGGATTCGCCGATCAAGTCGGCGGCCGACCTCAGGGGCAAGCGCCTCGCCGGCACGCGCGGCGGCTGGGGGCAGTTTCTGATCGACGCGACGCTGGAGAAGGCGCAGATCAAGCTGGAGGACGCGACCTTCGCGCCGCTCGGCCCCGTGGATGCCAAGATCGCGCTGGTGGCGGGCTCGATCGACGCCTGGGCGGTGTGGGAGCCCTACGTCTCCTACGCGACGCTGAAGGACAAGGCCCGCGTGATCGCCGACGGCGACGGCCTGACGCCGACGATCACCTTCATCGTCGCCTCCGACAATGCCATCGCCACCAAGCGCGCGGCGGTGCAGGACCTGGTGCAGCGGTTGAACAAGGCACGGCTGTGGTCACTGGATCATGTTGCCGAATACGCCAGGAGCACGGCCGAGCTGACCAGGCTGCCGGAGGACGTGCTGCAGTCGGCCTACACCGCGCAACGCACCAGCCCGATCGTGATCGACGAGAACGTGTTGAAGGAGATCCAGGCAGCTTCGGACCGCTCGACGCGCTACGGCATCCTGCCGAAGAAGCTCGACGTCAACCAAGCCGTCGACCGCAGCTTCACCGCGGCGGCCGCCGGGTCGAACTAGGCGGAGGCGGCGGGATGCACAGGCTTCGCCTCAAGGCCGGCCCGCTGCATCTCGCCGCCATCGTGCTCGCGCATCTCGCCTGCATGAGCCTGATCGTGTGGCTCTCGCTTTAACCGCGATCACCAATATCCGCGGTAGTACGGGCGCGCATACGGCCGGTAATAGCCGTAATAGGGCCGATAGACCCGGCGGTAGCCATAGTATCGCGGATAGGCATAGGCCGGCCCGTAGCCGTAATAGGCCGGCGCATAACCATAGCCATATCCAGGATAACCATAGCCACCGTAATACGGGCCGCCGCCGTAATAGCCGTAGCCGTAAGGCGCGCTGCTGGCGATGGCGCCGCCGATGATCGCGCCGACCGCGAGGCCGCCGAGGCCCCATCCCCAGCCGCCGCCGCGCCAATGCACCTGCGTGACGTCGTCGCCGGCCGCAGCCTTCATGGCCGCGACATTGGTCGGCATCGGGGCTGCTGCGGCCTGCCCGATTTGGCCGGCCATGACCGCACCTGCCAGCGAACAGGCAATTGCCGTTGTCCAGATCCTCATCGTCTTGCTCCCTCTCGGACGTTTCGCCTGGAAAAAGGATCGCAGGCGTATGATCGGGCATCCTTGCGCCAAGTCAAACGCTCGATTCTGCGTGCGGCGCACAAGAGAGCCCATGCATGCCTCAATTGTGGTCAGGCTCGCCGCGCCGGGATGACACCGATGCGACGGCACCTGCGCCGCGCACGACGGCAAAGCATTAAGCTTCCCGCGCGTTCGCAACCAACAACCACCTTCCCGATTTACTATTCGTACCGTTACTATTGGTTCCAATGGTGCGCGGCCGAGAGGCATCTCGCGAGGGCTCCGACTTGCGCCAGAAGAGTGGGAGGATGACATGAGTGCCGTCGGAAATGAGCCGCTCGCCCGTCAGGCGCTGGCGTTCGTCCTGGCTGGCGGACGCGGTAGCCGGCTTCTGGAGCTGACCGACCGGCGCGCCAAGCCGGCGGTCTATTTCGGCGGCAAGTCCCGCATCATCGATTTCGCGCTGTCGAACGCGGTGAACTCCGGCATCCGCCGCATCGCGGTCGCCACCCAGTACAAGGCGCACAGCCTGATCCGGCATCTTCAGATGGGCTGGAACTTCTTCCGCCCGGAGCGCAACGAGAGCTTTGACATCCTGCCCGCGAGCCAGCGTGTCTCCGAGAACATGTGGTATGTCGGCACGGCGGACGCGATCTACCAGAACATCGACATCATCGAGTCGCACAACGCCCGCTTCATTGTCGTGCTCGCCGGCGACCATATCTACAAGATGGATTACGAGGTGATGCTGCGCCAGCACGTCGATAGCGGCGCCGACGTCACGGTCGGCTGCCTCGAAATGCCGCGCGCGGAATCCTCCGGCTTCGGCATCATGCATATCGACGAGAACGGCTGGATCCAGGAGTTCCTGGAAAAGCCGGCCGATCCGCCGCCGATGCCGGGCAAGCCGGACGTCTCGCTCGCCAGCATGGGCATCTACGTGTTCGATGCGAAATTCCTGTTCGACCAGCTCAAGCGCGACGCCGAGGACCCGAGCTCGAACCACGATTTCGGCAAGGACATCATTCCCTACATCGTCAAGAACGGCCGCGCGATCGCGCACCAGTTCTCGACCTCCTGCGTCCGCTCCGGCGACGATCCCCGCGCCTACTGGCGCGACGTCGGCACGGTCGACGCCTATTGGGCGGCCAACATCGACCTCACCGACGTGGTGCCGGAGCTCGATTTGTTCGACCGCGCATGGCCGATCTGGTCCTACTCGGAGATCACGCCGCCCGCCAAATTCGTCCATGACGAGGAGAGCCGGCGCGGCCAGGCGGTGAGCTCGCTGGTCTCGGGCGGCTGCATCATCTCCGGCGCCTCGCTGCGCCGTTCGCTGCTGTTCACCGGCGTGCGCATCAACTCCTATGCCAATGTCGAGAACGCCGTGATCATGCCCTATGTGAATGTCGGGCGCGGGGCGCGGCTGAAGAACGTCGTGATCGACCGCGGCGTCGAGATTCCCGAGGGGCTCGTCATCGGCGAGGATCCCGAGCTCGATGCAAAACGCTTCCGAACCACCGAGCAGGGCATCTCCCTCATCACCCAACCGATGATCGACAGGCTGAATACATGACGCCTGCTCGCGTCCTCGCGGTCGCCTCCGAAGTCTATCCCATCGTCAAGACCGGCGGCCTCGCGGATGTCGCCGGCGCGCTGCCGATTGCGCTGAAGGCGCACGGCGTCGAGATGCGCACCCTGATGCCGGGCTATCCCGACGTGATGCGGCTACTCTCGGGCGCGGAGGAGATCCGGCGCTGGCCGGATTATTTCGGCGGGCCGGGCCGGCTGCTCGCCGGCGCGCATGACGGGCTCGACCTGTTCGTGCTCGACGTGCCGCATCTCTACGCGCGGCCGGGCAACCCATACGTCACGGCAGAGGGGGTCGACTGGCCGGACAACGGCGTGCGCTTTGCGGCGCTGTCGCGCGTGGCGGCCGACATCGGCCACGGCCTCGTTCCGGCCTTCGTGCCCGGCATCGTGCACGCCCATGACTGGCAGGCCGGGCTCGCGCCCGCTTATCTGCGCTACGACAATCGTCCGCGTCCCGGCACCGTGATGACGATCCACAACATGGCCTATCAGGGCAAGTTCGCTCCTGAGCTGATCGGTGCGATCGGCCTGCCGTGGAGCTCCTTCGACGTCAACGGCCTCGAATATTTCGGCGGCATCAGCTTCCTGAAGGCCGGCCTGCAATTCGCCGATCGCATCACGACGGTGTCCCCGACCTACGCGCGTGAGATCCAGAGCGACGAAGGCGGCATGGGGCTCGGCGGCCTGCTGCGCGCGCGCGCGGGCGCATTGAGCGGGATCCTCAACGGCATCGACATCGCGGTGTGGAATCCGCAGACCGATTCGCACATCGCCTATCGGTTCGGCGCGGAGGACCTTACGTTCCGCGCTGCGAACAAGGCGGTGCTTCAGCAACAATTCAATCTCGATTCCTCGGACGAAGCCCCCCTGCTCGGCGTCATCAGCCGGCTGTCCTGGCAGAAGGGGCTCGATCTCCTGCTCGAGGCCATTCCGACCATTTTGGGCGAAGGCATGCAGCTCGCGCTGCTCGGCAGCGGCGACCGCGATCTCCAGGATCGCTATCAGGCCGCGGCCCGCGCGCATCCCGGCCGGATCGGGGTCGTGATCGGCTACGACGAGATCCTGGCGCATCTGATCCAGGCCGGCTCGGACGCGCTCATCGTGCCGTCGCGGTTCGAGCCGTGCGGCCTGACCCAGCTCTGCGCGCTGCGCTATGGCGCCGTGCCGATCGTCTCGCGTGTCGGCGGCCTCGAGGATACCATCGTCGATATCGGCGAGGCGGACGCGTCCGGCCGCGAGGCCACCGGCTTCAAGTTCGGCCCGGTGACGGCGGATGCCCTCGCCGGCACGCTGCGCAAGGCCAACACGGCTTTCCACGACAAGCTGACCTGGCGGCAGCTGCAACGAAACGGCCTTGCGACCGACGTCTCCTGGCGCAGCCGCGCCGGCGACTATGCAGCGCTGTATCGGAGCCTGATCGAATCGCGCCGCGCCTAGCACGTACCGGCTGAGCCCACGCCGAATCCATGTTATAGGATCGGCATGGACCCGTTCTTGATCAAGCTGATCGGCTTTGCTGCCGCCACCTGCACCACCGTCGCCTACGCGCCGCAGTTCATCAAGGTCTTGAAGACCCGCTCGGCGCGCGACATCTCGCTCGGCATGTTCCTGGTCATGGTGCTGGGCCTGGCGCTCTGGCTGATCTACGGCCTGCTCAGCGGCGACGCGCCGCTGATCGCCTCGAACGCCGTCACCATGCTGCTCGCCGGCGGCATTCTGGTGATGAAGCTGAGATACGGCTGAGCTTCCTGATGCCTCGGATTCTTGTTCAGTCGGAAAAACGAAGCCGCTGGTATTGCAACTTCACCGCACGGTAGCATTCGCAGGTGGCCTTGTTGAGCTCGGCGACGTTGACGATCTCGATGTGGCCGCGGCTGAATCGAATGACGTTCGCCTCCTGAAGGGCATGGGCGACGAACGAGACGCTGTTCCGGCGAACCCCGATCATCTCGGCCATCAATTCCTGCGTAAGCTTGAAGCGATCGCGGCCGGATAGATCCCGAACGCGCAAGAGCCATCGCGCCAATCTCGCCTCGACGGAGTGGGATGCATTGCAGCCCACGGATTGCTGGGCCTGAACGAACAGGGCCTGGCTGTGACGCGTCAGGCCATCCCGGAACTCGACACTCCGCTGTGCGAGAGCGCGAAGGCGAGCAGCTTCGATCTGCAAAGCCAGACCCGGCACCAATACGACAGCGTGCACCAGTGCGACGGGTTCTCCCAATACGCCAAAAGTACCCAAAATGGTGTCGGAGCGCCGGCACCATCAATTTCTTCGGAAAAATCTTAGAGCAATAGACACAACCATAGAGCGAATGTGAATCGAGCGATACGGTCAGAAGCAAGCACCCGCATATGCACTGTGGCGGGCGGATGGGCTACGGGAGGGCGCGTGCGAATGTCACCCCGCCGTGAGGGCTCGTTACGAACAGCTCTGGGAACGGATCATGCCAGCAGGATCGACGCGACGTCGGCGTGAACCTTGATGCTTGCAGCCGCGCGGTTCAAGGCTGACCACCGAACATGTACGACGCCATCGCGACGCTTGCGACCTCGTCCACGAAGACACGATGGCCGACGTCGTTGCCGGCAGCGCCGGCCGCGACCATCAGCGGCAGCAGATGGTCCTCGCGCGGATGCGCCAGGCGCGCGCTCGGCGCGTTCTCCCAGTCGACCAGCATCGCGTTGCGGCGCGCCGCATCCGGCGCGCTGATCGCCTCGTTCAGATAGGCCTCGAAATCGTAGGAGACCGGCTTGGATTCCGGCCGGTTGAAGCCGCGCATGTTGTGATAGGTGAGTCCGCTGCCGACGATCAGAATACCTTCGTCCCGCAGCGCGGCGATCGCCTGCCCGGCCTTGATGTGCTCGGCCGCATCGTAGCTCGATCTCAGCGACAGCAGCACGATCGGCATGTCGGCGTTCGGGTACATCAAGCCGAGCGGCACGAAGGTGCCGTGATCAAAACCCTGATTGGCATCTTCGCGGCAATCGAGGCCGGCGTGCGCGAGCAGCGCCTTCACCTCCGCGGCGAGCTCGGGCTTACCCGGTGCCGGATATTTGAGGCGGTAAGTATGCTCCGGGAAACCGTAATAGTCGTACACCATCGGCGGATGCGCCGAGGTCGACACGGTGAAGGCGTCCGCCTCCCAATGTCCGGTGATGACGAGCACGGCTTTTGGTCTCTCGGGGAGAAGCTGTGGCAGCCGCCCGAACTCCTCGGCGGTCCTGGCATATTGCACCCGCCGGTCCTCCATGAACGGCCAGGGGCCGCCGCCGTGGGACAGGAACAGGGTCGGAAATCGCGTCATGGGCGAAAGCTCGTCTCGTTGGCAACATGCGCGTGCGAGCTGCCCGCGCAACCGGCGGCGAGCATAGGCAAACCCCTATGGTTAGCAAGTCGTTAACGATTTGCCTTCCAGAATCCCCGCCATGGTCGAAGGAGTCGGCCAGAAGACGAGGACGTGAGATGAGGAAGTTTGCGCTGGGGGACGTCGTCAACAGTGACAAGGGCCGCCGCGGCGTCGTCCGCGCCGCCTACAAGTCGCGGGAAGGCCAGCAGTTCTATGCCGTCGAGAAGGACGGCGCGATGGACTATCTGGAGGAAGACCGGCTGAGCCCGGCGCCGCGCGTCGAGCTCGCGGCCTAAGTCCAACTCATTTTCTGCTCTCACTTGCGAGCCGGTCGAGACGCTCCGCGAAGGGATCGTCTCCGCTCGCGGTGCGATCATTCGTGATCAGCAGCAGGCGATCGCCGCCTGCCGCCGCGTCCCAGCGTGGCAGGTCGGGACCGTTGGGATCGCCGCTCCTGGCGAAGTTGATCCAGTAGCTGCGCATGCGGCTTGCGAGCTCGCGATCGCGCCGTGAGAAGATGCCGGCACCGGGCACGCCTTCCACGCCGAAGATGAACTGCAATTCCCGACCGTGACCGCCGTCCGGGTTGGTGCGCCGGGCCTCCGGCACGTAGGCGAAGCGATAGCGGAAGGTCGGCGCGCCGCTTGCGGCGTGCAGACGAGCCAACAATCTCACCGGCTCGGAGAAGACCTTGTCGGTATAAAACCTTGCCGCGAGGTCCGAAGCTTTGGCGAGGTCGGGATAGAGCTTGCGCAGGTCGTCGACGGCGGTGCCAGACGATGCAAGCGCCTCGGCGATTTCAGGTTCGCTGTCGAAATCCGTCTCGTCATCGTTGGAGCCGATGATCAGGGGAATCTGCCCTTCATGCCCGGCCGCAAAACCCGCGGCGATATCTTCCCTCACGAGGCTTCCATCGATCGTTGGCGCAAAGCCGAGCGGGACTTTCGCGAGCAGCTTCTTTTCGGCGGCAAGCAGCCGTGCAGGCCCGATCGCACGCGCGTTGGTTTCCTGGGCATCCGGTCCGAGCGTCGCGACGAATTGCAGGCCCCAGGCCTCCGCCTCCTGCCGCGAGCACAGGCGCACGCGGCCGGGCACCGATTGCAGGATAGCTTTCTGAAACAGACCACGCACCTCGTCGCACAGCATCAACAGCGCGATCGACGTCGCGCCCGCACCATTGCCGAACAGGGTGACGTTCCCGGGATCGCCGCCGAACGCCGCGATGTTGTCGTGGACCCAATGCAGCGCCGCGATCTGGTCCATCAGTCCGTAGTTTCCGGAGCCGTCTTCCGAGAGCGCCGGATGAGTGAGCCAGCCGAGCGCGCCGAGGCGGAAATTCACGGTCACCACGATGAGGCCGGCCTGCGCGAGTTTCGCGCCGTCGAACATAGGATCGTTCGCGGTGCCGCCGACGAAGGCGCCGCCATGAATGAACATCATCACCGGCAGCGGGCCGTCGACGCCGAAGGGGCGGAACACATTGAGCGTGAGGCAATCTTCGCTCGCCTTTGGCAGCGACGGCTGTAGGCAGGGCGCGCCGTACTCGTAGGCGGTGCGCATCTCAGAACTCTCGGCCGTTGCCTCCGGCGGGCGCCAGCGCAGCGGGCCGACCGGCGGCGCTGCATAAGCGAGCCCCTTGAAAAACGCCACCTCGCCTTCGACGCCGCCGAGCATCTGGCCTTCGCGCGTCAACGCGAATGGAAACTGTCCGATCGGTTGGGCCATGGCCGAACCGGCGAGGCAAAGGAATGCGGAAACCACGATGAGCGCAAGCAGGGACCGCATCTTGGGGATCTCAATGCGCGGAGAAGTTCCCCGGAAGGTTACGTCTACGGCTGACGGAGAAGCAAGCTCCGGTCTTACCTCTCCCCGCGACAGCGGAGCGAGGGAGCGCACCTGCGCTGCGGCCAGAGCTCAACTCATTTACGGCCTCCGGCTAGCTGCCCTTGGCAATGATCTCCGCCAGCGCGCGCCGCGCGACGATGCCAAGCTCACCAAGCGTGGAGTGACCGGCCTGCGCCGCCTCGATCAGGCGCTCGGCGATGAATTTGCGGCTGTCGTGATCGCCACCATGCGGCAGTTGGCGGCACGTCTCCTCCAGGACGACGTCCATGTTCGCTTTCGTCCGCTCACTCAACTCTGTCATGACGCCCGGTCGGTACGCGTGGCTTGTAATCGCAAGCATACACAGAAGGATGTGGTCTGATTAGACCGGACAATCCCGGCGATTGTGCATCGCGGTGCGTGTATCGCCGCAACCTTCGCGCGGCCAAAATCACGCCGCGATCGACTACCGAAGATTGCACTTGTCCTGATGACAAGCCGAGCCTGCAGCGTTAGCCTGCCGGCAAAACAAAATACACGGGAGGAATGCCATGCCTGACGCAATGGTCGCCGCACGCGAGTCCAAAGCGGCCAGTGGAACAGCCCAGCAAGTCGACGTTGCGGTGGTCGGCGCCGGATTTGCCGGCCTTTATTTGCTTCATCGCCTGCGCCAGGCCGGCTTCACGACCGTCGCCCTTGAAGAGGCCGGCGATGTCGGCGGCACCTGGTACTGGAACCGCTACCCCGGCGCGCGCTGCGATATCCAGACCATCGACTACAGCTACACCTTCGATCCGGAACTCGAGGCGGCCTGGGCCTGGTCGGAGAAATACGCGACCCAGCCCGAGATCTTGCGCTATCTCGGCTTCGTCGCCGACCGCTACGAGCTGCGCCGCGACATCCGCTTCGGGACCAAGGTCACCGAAGCCAAATGGAACGAGGCGGCTGAGCGCTGGCAGCTCACCACCGACAATGGCGCACCGGTCTCCTGTCGCCATTACATCATGGCCACGGGCTGCCTCTCCGCACCAAAGCCGCCGGAGATCGACGGGGTCAAGGACTTCAAAGGCGAAGTCTATTTCACCGGCCGCTGGCCGCATGACGGCGTCAATCTTGCGGGCAAGCGCGTCGCCGTGATCGGCACAGGCTCGTCAGGCATCCAGTCGATCCCGCTGATCGCCGAACAGGCCGCGCATCTGACCGTGTTCCAGCGCACGCCGAATTTCGCGCTGCCGGCGCACAACGGCCCCGCGCCCTCCGATCGCATGAGCCTGCTGCAAGGCGACCGCGCGGCCTATCGTGAGCAGGCGCGCCAGTCGATGGCCGGCGTGCCCTATCCGCAGCAGACGGCCGTCAGCTGGCAGCTCAGCGATGCCGAGCGCCGCGCACGGTTCGAGGAGGCGTGGGGCAAGGGCGATCTCGTCTATATCCTCACCCAGCTCTGGGCCGACCAGGCGGTCGATGTCGACGGCAACAAGCTGATCTGCGACCTCATCCGCGAAAAGATCTCGGCGACCGTGAAGGATCCCGAGACGGCGGCGGCGCTGATGCCGCACGACCATCCCTTCGGTGCAAAACGCCCCTGCCTCGACACCAACTATTACGCGACCTACAACCGGCCGAACGTCACGCTGGTCAATCTGCGCCAGGAGCCGATCAAGGCGATCACCGCAACCGGCATCACCACGGCCAGGCGCAGCGTGGACGTCGACGTCATCGTGTTCGCGACCGGCTTCGACGCCATGACCGGCGCGATCCGCGCGGTGCATCCGATCACCGGGCGCGGCGGCAAGTCGCTATCGGATGTCTGGGCGCAGGGGCCGCAGACCTATCTCGGGCTCACGGTCGAGGGCTTCCCGAACTTCTTCATGATCACCGGTCCGGGCAGCCCATCGGTCTTGTCGAACATGGCGGTGTCGATCGAGCAGCATGTCGACTGGGTCGTGGACCGGCTCAAGACTTTGCGCGGTGCCGGCTTCACCACCATCGAGCCGACCGAGATGGCGCAGGCCGGCTGGGGCCAGCACATGGCCGACTGCGCGATGCTGACGCTGCACCGGCTCGCCAACACCTGGTACACGGGCGCGAACGTACCCGGCAAGGTGCAGGGCCTGATGCCCTATACCGGCGGAGTCGGCCCCTATCGCAGCATCTGCGATGAGGTCGTCAGCCGCGGCATGCTCGGGTTCAAGCTCACCGGCCCCGATGTCGCCGCGCAGTGCAATGACGGCGAGGTGGTGCGGCTGCAGCCGGATGTGCGGCTGGTGCTGAACCTGCTGGCAACGCTGAACCTGCCACCGATCGAGTCGATGGGCGCGCTCGGCGCCCGCGCCTTCGTCAACGAGTTCAACAAGGGCCGTCCGGCGGGACGACCGATCGGCGATGTCGTCGACGGCACGCTGCCGGGCACCGACGGCCCGCTTCCCTATCGTGTCTACAAGCCGGCAACTCCGGGGCCACATCCGGTCGTAGTCTATTTCCATGGCGGCGGCTGGGTGCTCGGCGACGAGCAGTCGGACGATCCGTTCTGCCGCGACATGGTGCGACGAACCGGGATGATGTTCGTCAGCGTCGGCTATCGCCACGCGCCGGAGCATCGCTTCCCGACCGCGGCTGAGGACGGCTATGCGGCGACGCGCTGGATCGCCGAGCACGCCGCCGAGCTCGGCGGCAAGCCGGGCCCGGTGCTGGTCGCGGGCTGGAGCGCCGGCGGCAACATCGCCGCCGTCACCTGCCAGCTCGCGCGCGATCGCGGCGGGCCCGATATCGCCGGTCAGCTCCTGGTGTGCCCGGTCACCGACTGCGACTTCGATCGTTCCTCCTACAACGACAATGCGACCGGCTACTTCCTGACGCGCTCGCTGATGTACTGGTTCTGGGACCTCTACTGCTCGCCGGCCGACCGTACTGATCCGCGTGTCTCGCCGCTCCGCGGCAAGGTCTCGGGCCTGCCGCCGGCCTTCGTCGTCACCTGCGAGTTCGATCCGCTGCGCGACGAAGGCATCGCCTATGCCGAAGCAATGGCCGCTGCCGGCGTCCCGGTCGAGCAGTTCACGGCGCGCGGCCATTTCCACTCGTCCTTCGCGATGGTCGACGTGGTGATCACCGGAGTGCCAGGCCGGGTGCAGATGGCCGAGGCCCTGCGGCGTTTTGCCGGGCTTCCGCCGGAGGTCAGCCTCGGCGACGAGCACAGCCACGGTCACACCAGCCCGGGACACAAAATCGCAGCGGCCGCGAGCTAGTCGCGACAAGGCAGCCGGGAACCTTTTCCCGGCCGCCGCGTTGGGAGATGTGGCATCGAGATGCAGCGATAGGTATGGGCCCCGGAGCGCAAGTCTGCGCGCTGGGGTTCTTTTTGCGTGAGGCGAGGCGATGGGGGACGTGGTTGCGGATTCAAAGGTCGATTTCGGAGCACGTGCAGCGCTGTATAAATGGCCGTCACTTGCCAACCAGCGCCGGCCGGACCGCGAGTCCTACCAGGTAAGCGAGGGCACGCTCGACGAATGCATCTCGGCGTTCATGGACAAGCCGGCGGCGACCCGGCATCTCTATGAGATCCGCACGGCGGCGCAGCCGCCGCTAGTCACGGATATCCTCTCGCCCGAGCACGTCATCGAGCTATCGCGCCTGAGAGAATTTCTCTGATTGCGTGCAGACGCCAGGGCTGCACGTGCCAAGGCTGCACGTGCACGACAAGCTTTTCCCACACATAGGAACCTTCTTCCGGTTTTTCCCGTTAACGGAGATCGGAAGCCAAGGCGTGAGTGTCCAAGATGCCGAGACCTGGCGTGCCATCCACGGTCGTGCCTTATGGCGCAGACCAGACCCTGTTCGTGGTGATCGATCGCCGCGACGAGGCGACCGAAATCCGCGTCGAGCGAAGCGATCTCGAGACCACGATCGGCGAGCTCGTCGCCGGCTGCTTCAACGACCCGATCAAGGTGATCTCGTTCAACACGCTCGAACACTGGATGAAGGACATCTCGACCGACGTCGCCGGCGAGATTCGGGCGCGATGCGACATCGATGGCGTGACGCTGCCCGACTATCTCAGCGATTTCGTCGAGAGCCACACCTGACCGCGCGTTATCGTTGTTGATACGCCGCAATTCGCAGGCAACAAAAAAGCGCCGCTTCCGCGGCGCTTTTCGTGTGGCAACCTCAGTGATGCCAGAACAATGCCAGCAGCAGAATGATCAGCAGCGGCACGCCAAGCAACCAAAGCAAAGCACCTCGTCCAAAACCCATGGCTCTCTCCTCCTCTTGCATCACGGACATGACGCGGGAAATGAGAGGAAGTTCCGAGCGCTGCAGTGAGGGCGAATGCGCTCAGAGCATGGTTTATGAGGGTTGGGCGCGCCGATACTTGCCGGCGATGACCTCGATCTCGCGGCGGCGTTCGTCGGCGAAGGCCAGGAGCTTTTCGATCGTCAGCGTATCCGTGATCCGTTTGGCGAGCCGCTCGGCACGCGCGGCCTGATCTTCGAGATACTGGATCGTGTTCAAGCGCCCGCCTCCCCAAAAGCCCCGAATTGTTTGGGCACCCATGGTGCTTGAGAAGCGGCTAACAGACGGTTAAGTGGCGGCTCGCATCGATGAATCGCCCCTCACCGCACGACGTCGAGCCTGACATTGGCGATGCCCTTGTCCACCATGCCGAGCGCCTCGGCCGCAGAAGGCGAGATGTCGACCACGCGTCCGCGAACATAGGGCCCGCGATCGTTGACCCTGACGGTCACGAAGCGGCCGGAGGAAACATCGGTGACGCGCAGCTTCGTGCCGAACGGCAGGCTGGGATGCGCCGCGGTCAATTCGTTCTTGTCGAACCTCTCGCCGCTCGCGGTCTCCGTATCCGAATAGAAGCTGGCAACGCCATGTGAGGCGGTTCGCTTGTCATCACCGTTGGGGACACGCGCCCGGCTGATCGGCCGTGGATGCAACGCCGCCACGCGATGCGGCCGCTCGATTGCGGCCTGCCGGCCGGTGCCGGCGAGATCGGCCTTCTGGCGGCCGACCGGAGATTGCGCGCAGGCGGCGAGCGAGGCCGCGCCAATGATGGCGAGCAGCAACCGGCACGAGGTCGCGGGGGAAATCCGGGCACTTTCGGCACGTGCAAAGCGAGACATGATACGCCCCTCCGAACGGCCTCAAGTTCGGTGGGCAATGAGGGCAGAACCTTGTCGGAACAAAAGCGGGCCTGAGGCCAGGGCTTTTTCCCAACCGGCTGTGACGATTCCACCACACTGGCATGTCCTGAATCGGGACAAATCAGCGAGAAATCAGCTTGATACGGCGCGCTTGGCGATCGGGCGCGCCCCCGGTTGAGTACCGTCCGGATCGGCCTCACACTTGTCCGTCACCCGGATCGCGCCGGACGATGCTGCGCGTTGCCTGATCCGCCCCTCCATCCTCTCTTTCGTTCTTACAGGGAGCGAGGGGCCGCCTCCGCGCGTTCGCCTCAGTATTTCGGCTTGTACATCTGCGACTGGACCAGAGCCTTCACGTCGTTGGGCGCGGGGCCGTCGGCGAGCCCGCGCTGATAGGCAACGTCTGCCACTGCGGCGGCAATGCGGGCCGAGACTTCGCGGATGCGGGGGAGTGCCGGATAGAGGCTGCCCTGCGCGAGGTCTTCCTTACCGACGCAATCGGCGAGCGAATGGGCGGCGGCCATGAACATCTCGTCGGTGACGAGACGCGAGCGGGTGGCGATGACGCCGAGGCCGACGCCGGGGAAGATGTAGGAGTTATTGCCCTGGCGCGGCACGAAGGTGCGGCCATTGAGCTTCACGGGGTCGTAGGGGCTGCCGCAAGCGAACAGCGCGCGGCCCTCGGTGTAGCGATAGGCATCCTCCGCCGAGCATTCGGCCTTCGAGGTCGGGTTGGACAGCGCGAACACGATCGGATGCTCGTTGAGCCCGGCCATCGCCTTGAGCACGTCGGGCGTGAAGGCGCCGCCGACCGCGGCGACGCCGATGATCGCCGTCGGCTTCAGCGTCTTGATCGCGGTGAGGAAGTCGGAGATCGGCGCCTGGCCGGCATGCGCGTAGCGGAGCTTGTGGCCGGACAGACCATCCCGGCCGCTGACGACGAGGCCGCGGGAATCCACCAGCCAGTTGCGGCGGAGCGCCTCGGCCTCAGTGGCGCCCTCGGCCATCATGGCGGAGACCACGAGATCGGCGATGCCGGTCGCCGCCTCGCCCGCACCGAGGAAGAGGATCTTCTGATCTTTCAGCTTGCCGCCGGAGATGCGCAAGCCTGAGAACAGGCCGGCAAGCGCCACCGCCGCGGTGCCCTGGATGTCGTCGTTGAAGACGCAGGCTTCATCGCGATATTTGTGCAGCAGCTTGAACGCCGAGTGATTGGCAAAATCCTCGAACTGGATCAGCACACCCGGGAACGTCTTTCGCGCGGCGACCATGAACTCGTCGACGAAGCTGTCATAGGCCTCGCCGGTGAGCCGCCGCTCGCGCAGGCCGAGATAATAGGGATCGTTCAACAGCTCTTCATTGTTGGTGCCGACGTCGAGCACGATCGGCAGGCAATGCTCGGGATGCACGCCGGCGCAGGCCGAATAGAGCGAGAGCTTTCCGACCGGAATACCCATGCCGTTGGCGCCGAGATCGCCGAGGCCCAGGATGCGCTCGCCATCGGTGACCACGATCAGCCTGGCCGGATAGGGCCAGTTCTTCAGGATCTCCGCGATCTGGCCGCGATCGCGCGAGGAGATGAACATGCCGCGCGGCCGCTGGAAGATCAGGCCGTACTTCTGGCAGGCGAGCCCGACGGTCGGCGTGTAGATGATCGGCTGGATCTCGTCGATATTGTCTACGACGACGCGGAAGAACAGCGCCTCGTTGCGGTCATGCAGCGCATTCAGCGCGACATATTTTTCGAGATCAGTCGGCAGCATACGCAGATTGGTGAGCACACGATCGACCTGCGTCTCCATCGTCAGCACGCAGGGCGGCAAGAGGCCGCGCAGGCCGAGCGCGGCGCGCTCCGCCTCAGTGAAGGCGGTGCCCTTGTTGAGCAAGGGATCGCGCAGCAGCGTCATGCCGTGCGATTGATCGGACGATGGCGACTGGGCAGCGACCCGGGCAGGTCTATTCACGAATTCCCCCAAGGAGTTTCTTATTGAACAACAAGCATTGTCGGCCAGCGCTCCCCGGAGATCAAGGACATAGGAAGTTCATGTGTCGAGCCTTGATCGCACCGTTCTTGTATTGCGGCAGCGAGTTCGAGGCCTGATCGAACATGATGTCGATCTGGCCTGCCACGAGATCGATCATTGCGGGCCCCGCGCCGCGATAGGGCACGAACTGGAAGTCGGTGCCGGTCCTTTCCTTGAAGAAGACGCCGGCCACATGGGCGCCGGTGCCGGCGCCGGCCGTCCCGGCAGTGGCCTTGCCGGGGTTGGCCTTCAGCCACGCGATCATGTCCTTCAGATTGTTGGCCTCGAGCGACTTCCGGCCGACGATGAGCTGCGTCCCCATCGCAATCGTCGCGACCGGCTCGAAATCGGCGATGACGTCGTAGGGCAGCTTGAAGATGGCACCATTGAGCACATGGGTGCCCCAATGGCCGATGGTGATCGTCGTGCCGTCAGGGGTTGCACGCGCGACGCGGGCGCCCGCGATGCTGCCGGAGGCGCCGGCGACGTTCTCGACCACCACCGTCGTGTGCAGCTCGGCAGCGATCCGCTCGGACAGGATGCGCGCCAGCGTGTCGGTCGGCCCGCCCGCTGCAAACGGCACCACGAGCGTAATGGGGCGCGATGGAAAGGGCTGGGCGCCTGCCGGCGCGGCCGCTGCCGCGCATCCGATCAACACGCCAATGACGATCAGGTGACCGCGCAATCCGGCCCACAGCCCCCGCATCGTTCTCTCCCACCCTTTTTGCCGCCCGCATGTTGTCAGCGCGCTGGAGCCGGAGTGAACGCTGCCGGAGGAGTGGAGGCAAGGGGGAAGTTTGTCGAGCCGTTATCCTGCGGCTCGCCGCGGCGTGAGGTTTGCGGCACTGTCAGCCGGCGGCGCGACGTGCATCAGAATGGTCTGGGTCGCCGATGCGACCTCGATGCCGTTCTGCTGGAAGCGCTGCTTCATGCGGCGGTTGAACTCGCGCTGGACCGGCCAGCGCCCGGCCTCGGTGCAGCGGATCTGGCCGACGATCGACACCATCGCGCCATCGACCTTGTCGACGCCCCAGAGCTCGAGGTCGCCGCGGATCAGCGCGCGGAATTCACTCTCGCGGCGCATCTCGTCGACGATGTCCTTGAGGATTTGGCCGGCGCGGTCGGTGTCCTCCTTGTAGGCCACGTTGACGCTGACGGACGCATTGCCCGCGCCGCGGCTGGCATTGGTGATGGTCGTGACCGCGCTGAACGGCACGATGTGCACGGCACCGTCGCCTGCGCGCAGGCGGATGGTGCGGATCGAGACGTTCTCGACGACGCCTGAGAGCCCCGACACGCTGACATTGTCGCCGACCTGCACCGTGTTCTCCAACAGCAGGAACAGGCCGGTGATGAGATCCTGCACCAGTTTTTGCGAACCGAAACCGATGGCGATGCCGACGATGCCGGCGCCTGCGAGCAGCGGGGCGACATTGACGCCGATCTCACTGAGCGCCGTGAGGCCGACGACGGCGGCGATCACGCAGAGCAGCGCGGTGCGCAGCATCGGCTGGAAGGTCCGCAGGCGCGCGGCGCGGGCGTAGTGCCCGTCGCGGGACAGCGCATTGATCTGGCGATCCAGCAGCGCGTTGCTGATCTCCCAGATAGCCGCAGCGACGAATACGGCAACGCCGATCGTCACCACGGCCGAGATCAGCCGTCCGCCGATCTGGCCGCCATAGAACCAGACGATGGCGTCCACGCCCCAGACTTCGAGCACGGCCACGAAGCCGATGAAGGCGATCACGCTGGACACGATCTTGCGCAGCAGCGGCAGATAGCGGTTGGCCCGGATTTCCAGCCCCGGAAAGCGCTGGAGGATCTCCGGCTTGATGCGGAAGCCGCGGTCGATCAGGCCCAGCGTCAGCATGATGGCAACGCGCGTGATCAGCGCCACCGCGATGGTGCCGACGAAATATTGCAGCAGCAGCGCATAGCCGTTGCGGATGTTCAGCGCCCACACCGCCCACAGCGCAAGATCGAGCGCGATCGCAAGATAATGCCAGCCACCGGCGATGCGGTTGCGCAGGCGCGCCGCAATCCCCGGCCGCTCGGCGGGCGCGCGAATGGCTTCGGCGACCTGGCGGCGGCATTGCAGGATGATGACGACGACGAAGAGATGCACGACCAGCATCACCATGCGCAGCAGCGCGGCGTAGCCGGCGCGATGCAGACCGAGCAGCAGCGCCACATTGGCAAAGGCGATGCCGGAGACGCCGACGCCGACGATGCGGCGCGCCCAGATCTCGATATAGGCCGCGGTCTCGGCCCGAACCGGAAACAGGCCGGACGGCCCCGCCAGCGCACGGACCACGCAGATGAGCCCGCGCGAGAACGCATAGGCGTTGACGACCGCGAGGATCACGAGGCGGACGGTCGTGGGCTCGCCGATCTCCGTTCCGAGCAGCGCGGTGGCGATGCCCACGAAGACGAACACGGGAAGCAGTTCGAACACCAGGCGCGCCAGCACAAAGGGCAGCCGCAGCACGACCTGCCAGATCCGCACGAGGCTGTGGCGGCGCTTGTGCAGTTCGGGCTCCGGGGTGACATCGGTCACCGATGACGGCGGATCTGCAATGGGCAGCGCCTGCGCCGGCAGATGCGCGGCCTGCGGCACGCGTCCTTCCAGGAACACGACCGGGCGGCGGATCAGACGAAAGATCACCCACTCGGCGGAGAGGGCGCAGCCGAGCACCAGCGCGAGCTTCCAGGCGATCTCGATCAGGAGGTTGTAGGCCGCGGGATCGTTCGCGGTTCGCATGATCCAGTAATAGAAGGCCGGGAAGTGCGTGAGCGTCCGCGCCACGCCGGCGATCTCGCCCGATATCTCGCCGATCTGCTCCGATACCGTGAGCAGGAGCTGCGCACCGAGGCCATCGGCCGAAAGCGGGATCGGCGATTTCTGCTCTGGCGCGGACGGCGCAGGCTGCTGCTGACCTGATACATTCGCGATCGCGCGCAGCGTGTCGATCATCTGCGCGCGTTTCTGGTCGTCCTGCAGCGTCTCCAGCGCGCGCCTGGCCTCGTCCGGCGACAGCGTGGCCGCACCATTGGTCGCCGGCGCACGCGCCTCGGCCTGGGCGCCGGAGAGAGATGAGATGGCGAGGAAGAGCGCTGCGAGAAGCGCCGAGGCAAGCTTATGCGACACGAGGATTCCTTGAAAAAATGAATGCGCAGGCGGCGACGGGGCCGTCACCGCCGAAGCACGTGCGTCATGTCGGATGGTCGTTATTCGCCCCGGCGCTGTGTCGGAAGTTGGCCAAGGAGGCGACATTCTCTTGGCATTTGCCGCGATGCAGGAAGCAGGAACCCCGTTTCCGACACGGCGAAATACCGGCTCGCGGGCGCGCGTCGATACAGCACGATGCTCACGCCAAAACCTCTCCCGTCATTCCGGGATGGCTCCGGAACGACGGTGAGGAGGAGGAGGAGAAATGAAGCGTGATGCCAATCGCTCTGCGAAGCACAGCGCCGGGCAGGTAGGGGCCTTGCCTCACTGATGGAGCCCTCTAAACCTTGACCCGGCGTGCCGTTCGCGGTTTCTGCCGCTATGCGATAGTCCGAACGAGCTCCATCGCACTTAACGCGGCTGGATCTGCGGAGGTGGTGTCATAGACCTCCCCTTGCTCATGAGGTGGACGTTGCGCGTCGCGTATTCGCGACCAACGTCATGCTCCTCCCGTGACATAGAACTGTCAAGCAGGATCAATGGCTTTGAAATCACATTTGAGGGCGTGTTCCAGGCCGTTCCCGCGACAGATTGGTCGCATGAGGCGACGGAATAAATCCCTTCCAGCAGCGTTTGTATCGAAGAGATTGTCCGTCCTCATTATTTCCAGAAAGCCAGAGATGAAAGCATTGACTTGCATGGCCGTTCTCGCTGCCCTCGTGACCGGATCGGCATTCGCGCAAACCCCGCCGCAGACCTCCACCAGAAAGGTCGACGGCACCGACAATGTCTACATCTTCCGCTATGGCGGCCATCAGTCGATGTTCGTGGTGACGCCGAAGGGCGTGATCGCAACCGACCCGATCTCCTACTTGCGACCCGCCAAGCCCTATATCGACGCGATCAAGGCGGTCACCGACCAGCCGATCAAATACGTCGTCTACAGCCATCATCACTACGACCACATCGCCGGCGGCCAGCCATTCAAGGATCTCGGCGCCACCTTCATCGCGCATCGGCGGACCAAGGAGCGCCTGCTCGAGCTGAAGAAGCAGAATGCGCTGCTCGCCGACGTCGTGATGCCGGATCAGGTGGTGGACGACAAGAAGAGCATCACGCTCGGCGGCACCACGCTGGAGCTGAACTATGTCGGCCGCAACCATTCCGACAATTCGCTGGTGATGCGGCTGCCGAAGGAGAAGATCGTCTTCGTCGTCGATTTCGCGCCGATCGAGTCCGTCCAGTTCCGCAACATCCCCGACAATGTCTCGCCGCTGGAATATATCGCTTCGCTGAAGAAGCTGGCGTCGCTCGACTGGGAGCGGATGATCCCCGGCCACCCCAATGCCGGCGGGCGGCTCGGCACCAAGAAGGACGTCGAGGACGACATCGCCTACATGGAGGATCTCTCCGCCGAGGTGAAGAAGGCGGCGGACGCCGGCAAATGCATCGATACCGCGATGAAGGAAGTGAAGCTGCCGAAATACGAGAAGTGGGCGAATTACGAGACCGCGCTGCCCGCCAATGTCGAGCGCTTCTGCTACTGGTGGGGCCGCGGGTACTAGCAAGCCGCTTGCAGAGAAACTCGTAGGGTGGGCAAAGCAACGAGACGCGCAAGGCGCGGCTCGTCGCGTGCCCACCATGCCAGCCGCGATCGTGGAGAGACGGTGGGCACGGCGCAAGGGCGCCTTTGCCCACCCTACGAGATCAGAGATCGCAGCTACGACCTGCGGCAGACAGGTCGCTTTGCCCGCCCGGCCCGGTCTGCGGCGATGATGACATCATGCCCCTGTCTTGCCCGACGGGTCAAACGGACATCTTTAAATCCGAACAACAGCGACCGTTCGCCAAGCCATTGATTCCACTGGCACCGGCTACTGTGCATGGGGTTGTTTTCGTACTTTTTCGATGACCGGCTCGGCTGGCCTAGAGAAACATGTCTGCCAGGTCGACCGTCGAGGACTTTCCGATCTGGTCGAAGTTTCGCGCCAGCCAGCTTCGCGCCGCCTCGCGGCCCTCGTCGCGCAGGCGACACAACAGGCTCCATTCGGGGTGGAACTGCGTGGCCGTGCCGAGCTGCGACATCAACTGGTCGTTGCCAATCCAATGTATGTACATGCGGCTATGCCTGCTGCTGTCGAGCTCGCCGTCGTCGATCAGCCGCGTGGCGAAGGCGATCGCGCGCATCTCGCGCATCAAGGACGAATTGAAGCTGATCTCGTTGATGCGGTGGAGGACATCGGCTGCACTGGTCGGCAGCTCGTTGCGCCGGATCGCCGTGACCTGCACGATGACGACGTCGTGACTGCCCTTGCGGTAGATCAACGGATAGATCGCGGGATTGCCGAGATAGCCGCCATCCCAATAATGCTCGCCGTCGATCTCGACGGCCTGGAAATACGGCGGCAGGCAGGCCGAGGCGAGCACGGTTTCCGCCGTGAGCAGCGGGCTCTGGAATACCTTGATCTTGCCGGTGCGAACGTTGGTGGCGTTGAGAAACAGCTGCGGCGCCTCGGGCGAGGAATTGAGCCGGTCGAAATCGACCACGCGCTGCAGCAGCGAGCGGAGCGGATTGAAATGAAAGGGATTGAGCAGGCCCGGCGGCAGCGTGTGCGTCAGCGTGTGGATGATTGCGTGGACCGGATGATATTCCGGCGGCAGCCTCAGGGCCTGTATCCACTGGTTCAGCGGCGACATCAAATCGTACGCCATGTCCATACGCGACACTTCGTACCAGAATGCGTGCAGGCTCTCCCGGGCGGCCTCCGCGCCGCCGTGCGCCATGCCGGAGGCCATCGCCACCGCATTCATGGCGCCGGCACTGGTCGCGCTGACGGCCTCGATCGCCAACCTGCCGTCTTCGAGCACCTGATCGAGCACGCCCCAGACGAAGGCGCCGTGCGCGCCGCCGCCCTGGAGCGCGAAGTTGACGGTCTTGCGATCCGCGGTCCTGTTGGCTGTCACTTTGCTTGCTTCTTGCTTCCCGTCGCTTCTTTCTCCAGCGCCTTGCGCACCTCCTCGAACTCCTCCAGCGAGGCCTTGTCGGCGCGGGGAAAGCGCAGGTCCAGCTTTTCGAGCGCGGCATTGATCACCGAGCCAATCACGACGCGCGCGAACCATTTGTGATCGGCGGGCACGACATACCACGGCGCATGCGGCGTTGCCGTGTGGCGAACGATGTCTTGATAGACCGCCTGATAGCGCGGCCACAGCGCGCGCTCCTTGATGTCGTCCATGGAGAATTTCCACTGCTTGGCGGGCTCCTCCAGCCGGTCGAGGAAGCGCTGACGCTGCTCGTCCTTGGACAGGTTGAGAAAAAACTTCAACACCACGGTGCCGTTGCGCGTGAGGTAACGCTCGAAGGCGGAGATGTCCTCGAACCGCTCCTTCCAGATGTTCTTGGTCACGAGCTTCTGCGGCAGCTTCTCCTTGGCGAGGATCTCCGGATGCACGCGCGTCACCAGGCACTCCTCGTAATGCGAGCGGTTGAAGATGCCGATATGGCCGCGCTCCGGCAGCGCGGTGACGTGGCGCCAGAGGAAGTCGTGGTCGAGCTCCTTGCTGCTTGGCGCCTTGAAGGCGTGGACATCGCAGCCCTGCGGGTTGATGCCCTCGAAAATCGCCTTGATCGCGGAATCCTTGCCGGCCGCGTCCATGGCCTGGAACACGATCAGCACCGACCAGCGGTCCTGGGCGTAGAGTTTCTCCTGGAACTCGATCAGCCGCTTCTTGTTGGCGTCGAGAATCTCCTGCGCCCTCTCCTTGTCGAGATCGCCCTTCTCGTTGGTCTTGTGCGCCTTGAGGTGAAACTTGCCCGAGCCGTCGTAGCGGAACGGCGTGATGTAACGGTCAAGTTCCTGGGCGAGCGATCTGGACGGCTTCTTGTTCATGGGCGCGGGGCACCTTGCGTTGCGGCTTCAGTCGGTCGAGCACGCTACCAAGGATACCCTTGGGAAGGAATATGATGAAAAGCACCAGCAGCACGCCGTAGACGAGATTGTCCCAGCCGACCGCCTTGGTGCCGAAGCCGATGCGCAAGCTCTCCGCCAGCAGGATCGTGATGATGGCACCGAAGGTCGGACCGAGGGAGACGAACAGGCCGCCGACGATGGCGGCAAACACCATCTGGAGCGACACCGCGATGCCGCTGACCGTGTCGGGCGTAATGAACATCTGGTACTGGCAGTAGATGGCGCCCGCGAGCGCCGTCATCAGCGCGCTGAGCAGCGTGATCTTCAGCTTCTCCGCGGCGACGTCGACGCCGGCGGCGGCCGCGGCGTCCTCGTCCTCCGAGATCGCCTCCAGCGCGTAGCGGCTCATGCTGCGGTCGACCCAGTGCCAGACCACGATGCCGAACAGCCAGACCCCGAGCGCGATCAGGTACCAGGTCGTCTTGTCGTCGAATTGCAGCGCCAGCAGCTTGTTGCCCGAGGCGCGGTTCGGCGTGTAGCCGAGCGAGCCGCCGGTATAGTCACGTGTGGCGGTGATGACCTGGAGCACGATGCCCGACAGCGCCAGCGTCACCAGCACGAAATAGTGACCGGTGATGCGGAAGCGGAAGCAGGGATAGCCGACGATCAGCGCCAGCGTACCCGCCGCAGCCATGCTGATGGGAATGCCGATCCAGGGCGACCAGCCCAGATGATTCCACAGCAGCGCGGTGACATAGGCGCCGATGCCCATGAAGCCGCCATGGCCGAGCGAGACCAAGCCGAACCGGCCCATCATCGACCAGGACGTGTAGGCGAACGACCAGATCAGGATCAGCACCAGGATGTGCAGATGATAGGGATCGCGATAGACGAAGGGCAGCGCGACCAGCGCCGCCAGTCCCACCACCCATGCCGCAAGCCGCCCCTGCCCCGTCATCGGCGCCTCGCAAGCAGGCCCGCGGGCCGGATGAACATCATGACGATGAAGAAGGCGAACGCGAGCACATAGCCCCATTCAAGGTCGGAGAACAGGCCGCCGAGCGAGATGATCTCGGCGAACACGAAGGCGGCGATGAAGCCGCCGATGAAATTGCCGAGGCCCCCGAGCACGCAGATCAGGAAGGTGATCGGCCCGAAGGACAGGCCGACGAAGGGGTGCACGTCGTATTGCAGCACCAGCAGGCAGGCGGCGAGGCCTGCGAGCGCGCCGCCGAGCGCCGAGGTGATGAGGTAGAGCTTCTTCGTATCGACGCCCATCAGCGCCATGATCTGCCGGTCCTGCGAGATCGCGCGGATCGCGGTTCCCGTGAAGGTGCGCGTCATGAATAAGTAGACGGCGACCATGCCGACCAGCGCAGCCAGAAACGACAGGAGTCGTGCGTAGCTGAAATTCATGTCGCCGAAGGCGAGCACCGGCAGGCGGATGCCGAGATTGCGGAAGTCGATGCCGAAGGCGACGGTCGCAAAACTCTGGAGCACGAACAGCACGCCACCGGTTGCGAGCAACTGGTTGATCGGCGGCGCGGTGAGCAGCGGCGCGATCACGAGGTAATGCAGCGCCGCGCCGAGCAGCGCGACCAGAAGAATGGTGAACGGCGCCGCGACGAAATAGCTGACGCCGTAGTACTGCACCATGAAATACATCGCGTACATGCCGATCATCACGAGCTCGGCATAGCAGATCCAGGTCACGTCGATGACGACGAAGATCAGATTGAGCCCAAGCGCAAGCAGCGCCAGCACGCCGCCGAGCAGGATGCCGTTGATCACGGCCTCCAGCAGGTAGATGTCGAAAATGTCCAGGAATGCCTGCATGCCCCTGCCCGCCCCTCACACCCCGAGATACGCTTCCTTGACCGTGTCGCTCGCGAGCATCTCGGCCGAGGTGCCTGAGCTGCGGATCGTGCCGGCCTCGATCAGATAGGCACGGTCGACCACCCGCAGCACCTGCTGCACGTTCTGCTCGACGATCAGCACCGTCAGCCCGCGGGCGCGGATCCGCTTCACCAGCTCGAACACCTGCTGCACCACGACCGGCGCAAGTCCCGCGGAGGGCTCGTCGAGCAGCAGCAGTTTTGGATTGGACATCAGCGCGCGCCCGATCGCGCACATCTGCTGCTCGCCGCCGGACATCGTGCCGGCCATCTGGTGGCGGCGCTCCTTCAGGCGCGGAAACAGGTCGAACACCACCTCCAGCCGCTCGGCATGGTGGCCGCGCGCCTCCTTCATGAATGCGCCCATCTTCAGATTGTCGTCGACCGTGAGCTGCGGAAACAGCCGCCGGTTCTCCGGCACATGTGCGATCCCAAGGCTGACGATCTTGTGCGGCGGTGTCGCGACGACATCGACGCCTTCCATCCTGATCGAACCGCGCGAGGGACGGATCAGGCCGGAGATGACGCGCATCAGGGTGGTCTTGCCGGCGCCGTTCGGGCCGATGACGCCGACCGCCTCGCCGGCCCTCACGTCGAGATCGACGTCGAACAGCGCCTGGAACGTACCGTAGCCGGCGTTGACGGACCGCAGCTCCAGCATCGGCTAGCCTCCCGCGCGGCGGCGCGCTTCGGCAGCCGCGGCCTGCGTGGTCTCGGCATCGGTGCCGAGATAGACCTCGATGACCCGGGGATCGCCCGCGACCTGGCTCGGCAACCCTTCCGAGATCTTCTCGCCGTGATCGAGCACCATGACGCGATCGACCACCCGCATCAGCACGCCCATGATGTGCTCGACCCAGATGATGGTGATGCCGAGCTCGTCGCGGATGTTGCGCAGCATGTCGGCGGCCTGGTCCATCTCGGTCTCGTCAAGGCCGCCGAGGCTTTCGTCGGCGAGCAGCAGTTTTGGCGCGGTGGCGAGCGCTTTCGCCAGCTCGAGCTTCTTCAGCCCGGCAGCGCCGAGGCCGTCGACGCTGGCATGGCGGTCGGTCGGCAGGCCGACCATGGCCAGCGACCGCTCGGCCGCTTCCTCGGCCTTGATGCGGCTATGGCGGCCCTGGCCGTAGAAGCCGGCGAGCGCGACGTTCTCGAAGATGGTCAGGCGGCGGAAGGGGCGCGGAATCTGGAAGGTACGGCCGATGCCGCGGTTGATGATCCGGTGCGGCGCGAGGCCCGCGATCTCGTGCCCGGCGAACAGGATCGACCCGGAGGTCGGCGCCAGCGTGCCGGAGAGCATGTTGAAGATCGTGCTCTTGCCCGAACCGTTCGGACCGATCAGGCCGAGGATCTCGCCCTGGTCGACCCGAAACGATACGTTGTTCACGGCGGTGAAGCCGCCAAACCGCTTCACCAGCCCGCTGACTTCCAACACAAAAGCTCTCCGTTTCTTCGCGTGTTGCGCTACTGGTTGCTGTAGGTGGTGCCCTTCGGCAGTGGCAGCACGGCCTCGCGCTGCGCCTGGCTCTTGGGCCACACCACATGGGACTTGTCCTCGAGATACTGGATCACGACGGGGAACGAGCGCTCGTTCTGCCCTGCCATCGGCGTGCCTTCGCCGTAGAACTTGACGCCGAAGCCGAGCATGGTGCCGCCCTCGGGAATGTCGGTGTCGAGCGCCGCCTTGCGCAGCGCGTCGGGATCGACCCCGCCGTATTTTTTGATCGCGCGCGGCAGCACATCGCTCATGAACACATAGGTATTGGACGCACCGATGCCGACATGGGCGGAGCGGATGGCGACGCCGGGCCTGATCTTGTCGAACTCCTCGCCGACCATCTTGATCACGGGGGGAAGCTTCGGATCCATGGTCTTCTGGTTGGCGAGCCAGATCGAGATCGGGTCGGTGTTGAAGATGTAGGTGGCATCCGCGCCCATGCCCTCCTTCAGCTTCTCATAGACGCCGTAGCCGGCGCCATGCCCCATCAGCGCGCCGAACTTCAGCCCCTGCTCGCGGGCCTGCCGCAGCAGCAGCGTGATGTCGGGGTTGTAGCCGGTGTGGAAGATTACGTCGGGCTTGGCGCGCTTCAGCTTGGTCACCAGCGACGAGAGATCCGGCGCGGTCGCCGAATAACCTTCCTTGATCACGACGTTGAAGCCGGCCTTCTTGGCGCCCGCCTCGTTACCCCTGGAGACGTCGACGCCATAGGCGCCGCCCTCATGGATGATGGCGACGCGCAGATCCTTCGGCTCCTTGTCGAACTTCGCCTTGGCGTTCTGGGCGATGAAATCCATCGTCATCATGCCGAACTGATCGCCGCTCGCCTGCGGACGGAAGACGTATTTGTAGCCCTTCTCGTTGAACACGGCGGACGAGATGCAGGTCGTCATCCACATGAACTTCTTGAGCTGCTCGACACGGGCCGCGACCGGCACGCATTGTGCCGAGGAGAAGAAGCCGAGCACCATGTCCACCTTCTCCTGCTCGAGCAGGCGGACGGATTCGTTGATGGCGACGTCGGGCTTGCTCTGCGCATCGGCATAGACCGCCTCGATCTTGTAGCCCTCGACGCCGGTCCTGGCGAAATGGTCGAGGATGATCTTTGCACCGATATAGCCGAGCTCAGAGCCGCCGCCCGCGAGGGGGCCGGTCAGGTCGAACACCACGCCGATCTTGATCTTCTTCTCCTGGGCCTGGGCGGAGACCGCCCAGCCCGTCGCTGATATCGCGACCATAAGCCCCCGTACCAAGCGGGCAGCCATGCGCAGGCGCATCTAAACCTCCCTGGACGATTGTGCATTGCATTCGTCTTGCTTTTGCTTTTTCGCCCATCACATGGGCTGCGCGCAGCGATGTCAAGCCTCGCGCGTCAGCGCGAGGCGAACTGCTGCGCGACGAAGGCCGTGACAAATCGCGGCATGGTAGGTGTGAGATCATCCATCCCGCGCACGAGATGAATGGCCGACAACTCAGGTTCGGTCTCGCGCGCGAGATTGGCTTCGATCCGGGCACGGATCGCCTCGCCCGGCATGTCCAGGTTGATTATCTGAATCATTGCAATCGCATGGCCACTGACGACGCAGTGCCAGTCGGTTTCCGCCGCGTAGTCGGCCGCGGTCAGGCCGGTCTCCTCGGCGAGCTCGCGGACGACGCTGCCGGGAATGTCGAGCACACCGTCCCTGACGTCGTCGAGATCGGGCGTGCCGGAGGGGAAATAGATGCGGCCGGCATTGGCGGTGTGCTGCGCCATTTCGCCCATCACGAAGGCGCCGTCGGAGGCGCGCAGCGCGCCCATGCCGAAACCGTTGAACACGGCGGTGTCAGGGAAGCCCCAGTCGCGCCAGGCGAGGAAGCTCGCGAAATCGGTCTCGAAATAGGTCGCGGCGAGATGGCCGTCCGCGAACACGGCATCGCGCCCGAGCAGGACGCGGCCGTTCCAGATTTTCGGACGCTCGCGCTGCTTCTCGGCAAAGTGCGCCGCGATCTCGGCGCGCCGTTCCTCGGCGAACGGCCAGATGATTGGCCGCACGGCGAGATCAAGCGTCGTGACGCGATGAATGACCGGGGACGTCATGAAGCCTGGTTACCACGCCTTCGCGTCAGTTATTTGGCGCTCCCCGTGGTCTTCTTGGCCTGCTCGACATACCTGTTGGTAAAGGTCTTGCTGACGTCGATCTTGGCGTTGGCGACCTCGGGCGAGCCGACGCTGAACACGGCGAGCACGGCGTCCGCGCCCTTCGGGTCCATCTTGCCGGTCTCGGAGAACATCGGGATCGTGTTCTTCAGCGCGGCGAGATAGAGGTCCTTGTTCTTGCCGACGGTCTCTTCCGGCATCTTCGCCATGATCTCCTCAGGCGAGTGCGAGTGAATCCAGGCCAGCGTGGCGAGGATCGCATTGGTGAGCGCCTGCGTCTCCTTCTCGTGGCCGTTGACCCAGGCCGCGGTCGAATACAGCGCGCCGCCCGGATATTCGCCGCCGAACGTCTCAAGCGTGTCCTTCTGGGTGCGGGTGTCGCTGAGAATGCGCAGATCCTTGTGGCTGCCCTGGAGCACCGTGACGGAGGGATCCAGCATCACGGCTGCGTCGATCTGCCCCTGCTCCATCGCGGCCACCGCGGTGGCACCGAGGCCGACGCCGATCACGGCGGTGCCGGCGGGATCGAGGCCATTCCTCTTGAGCATGTATTTGAGGAAGAAGTCGGTGGAGGATCCGGGGGCGCTGACGCCGACCTTCTTGCCGGCGAGATCCTTGATCGACTTGATTTCGTTCGTGTGCGCGGGCGAAACCACCAGCACGAGGCCGGGATAGCGGTCATAGACGACGAAGGCCTGGAGCTCCTGCTTCTTGGCCGCCAGGTTGACGCAATGGTCGAAATAGCCGGAGACCACGTCGGCGCTGCCGCCGAGCACGGCCTTGAGCGCATCCGAACCGCCCTTGAGGTCCACGAGTTCGACATTGAGGCCGGCCTTGTCGTATTCGCCGAGCTGCTTGGCCAGCACCGTGGGCAGATAGCACAGGCAGGAACCGCCGCCGACCGCGATGGTCACCTTGCTTTGCGCCGCGGCAAGACCGGTGGTGAGCGTCAGCGCAAGCAGCGCGCCGGCGAGCCTGGCAATCGTGTTCTTCATTGGTTTCCTCCGTTCGGCCGGCGGCACCATAGAGCAGCGGGACAGGCTTGAGAAGCACTGCCTAAGTGCGACTCGCCATCAGCCTTTGGGCGCAATAGCATGGCCAAACAAGAACAATTCCTGATGGGGAGAATCATCCATGAATCGCCTTGCCGCCGGACTGTCGATCGCCGCCGCCTTTGCCGCCGGATGCGGCGCAAACCAGTTGCTCCGGCCGGCGCTGGCCGCCGAGAACGTCACCGCACAGATCATCCACACCGGCGAGATGGAAGGCGACGCGCTCGGGCCCGCCAACAATGTCGGCTATCGCTCCAAGATGTTCGCAAGCGCCGACGGCGCCACCATCTCGATCCAGGTCGGCAATGTGCCCAAGCACCTGCATCCCAACACCAACGAAATCCAGTACATCCTGGACGGGACCGGGACGATCTGGCTCGGCGACAAGGAGGTCACGGTGAAGCCGGGCGACCTCGTCATCATCCCCAAGGGCACGCCGCATGGCGGCACTAAGCCGATCAGCGGCCAGGTTAAGGCAATCGCGATCAAGACGCCGCCGCAGGCGCCCGACGATACCAAGCTGCTGGATTGAGCATTCGCGCTGCCGGGGCTCGCGCGACGCGCGGGCCCGTCCACTGAATGTCCCGGCTAGATCGGGCGCGCCTGCTTCCTGATCTCGTTCGCGATCGGCTTGAGCGTGTCCGTCGGAAGCTCGCCGACGAGCGTATAGCCCATGCCGCCGTCCGCCCAGGCGAAACCCGCGACATCACCGATCGATTGCGGCAGCATCGGCGTATCCTGTCCACCGCGGCTCATCGGGCGCGTCAGCACGACAAGGCGATCGCCGCGATCGTCGTCGTACATGAACATCGCGGCCGGACCGTGCGAGGTCGCAACGAGACGACCTCCCATCAGCCGATAGCCGGACACGGAAAGATCCGGCACCTTGACCGGCTGCTTCAGCCGGTTGGAGACCCATTGCGTGAGCTCGGCACTGTCGGACGCACGTATCTCGACCGGCCGCACGCGGTCCGGTGCATAGACGCCGTAAGAGTAGGCCGCCTCCTGCGCCAATGCGGACAGTCCGTTCGAGCCATCCTGCAACAGGCTGCGCATGGTCCAGCCGCCGAGACCGCCGATGCTCAGGAGCAACAGCGCCGCGATTGCCCACCATGCGTGCAGAGGGCGCCGCTTCCGGCTCTCGATCATGTGCGACAGGTTCAACTCGGCCGGCAATGGTTCATCGGCGATTGACGCCAGCGCGCTGCGCAACTGCTCGCGCTGGGCGGCAAAGGCCGCGACGCGCCCGGCGACATCCGGGTGATCGTCCAGATAGGATGCGACCTCCGCACGACGCTCAGGCTCGAGCGCGTGGTCCACAAAGGCGTGGAGATCGTTTTCCGTGATCGGCCGTTGGCTCATTTCATGCTCCGCAATGCCACGACGTTCCCCGGTGCAACGCCGTCCATCTCCTGCAGCAGCCGCTCCCGCGCACGCGACAGGCGCGACATCACTGTCCCGACCGGGACGTTCAACACGTCCGCGGCGGCGGCGTAGGAAAGATCCTCGACTGCAACAAGCAACAACACAGCCCGCTGCTCCTGCGGCAGTCTCGCAAGCTTGTTCAGGACATCCTGATAGATCAGCCTGTGCGCCTGCGCTGCCGCACTGACAAGCTCGCGCTCGCCGGCATCGTCGATCGGCATATGCCTGCCCCGCGCTGTTGTCTGGCGAAATTGAGTGACCGCCAGATTGTGGAGGATCGTGAACAGCCAGGCGCGCACGCTGCCGTCGCGCCGCTGGTGCCAGCGGCCGAGGGCCCGCTCCAGGCAATCCTGAACCAGATCGTCGGCGGCCGCGATCGCGTACGAGGGCGCGCGCATAGCGGCGGAGCGTGGGGATCAGTGGCTCGACCTGAACCAGCATGTCCTTCATGAGGCGCTCCGCCTGCTCTTCGTTGCCGCCCGACGGTGCGTCATTGCGTCTCGATCTGGACCGCCTCGCCGGGCCCGGCCGCGTCTCCGGAGGCGATCACCAGATATCGCTTTCCAGCTACGGCGGACTGATCGACGATCTGCCGGATCGGGCCGGCCGCGTTGACGATGGCCGATCCGGCCGGATTGGTCATGAACGCCGCCAATGGCTGTAGCGGGCCGCTTCCGTCACTGCGTTCCGCCAGCGCCAGCACATATTTCTGCCTGGGCTCAAGTCCCGTCACCGAAGCCTGCAAGATCTGGATCAGGCCCTGATCGAACAGCGAGACGCTGGTCGGCGCCTTTCCGTCCTTCGAACCGTCCCTGGATGCAAGCGCGAGATGAGCGACCTTGCCGGCAACGCCGAGGAGCTGCAGGTTCTGGTGGTCATCCGGATTGGGAGCCGCGCCCGGAACGTAGGCAATGGCCTGCGGCGCCTGGCCGATCGGGACATTCGCCACCACGCTGTTGGTTGCGGTGTCGATCGCCGCGAGCGCGTCGGCGTTCTCAAGCCCGACATAGATGCGCGTGCCGTCACCGGACGGCCAGACGCCGTGCGGCAGATTGCCGACCGGGATCGTCGCGACTTGCGAGAAGTCGTCGGTGCGGAACACCTTCACCTGGTTCAGGCCACCAATAGTGACGTAGGCAAATGTCCCCCTGGCAGTGTGCGCGAAATTGACGTGGTTGGTGATCGGACCGGTATCGATCGTCCTGATCGGGTTGAACGGCGGCCTGGCGTTGAACACCTGCGTCCTGCCCGTATCCTTCAGCGTGAACCACACCTGGTTTCCATCCGGCGTCACCGCGATGTTCGGGCAGAACGGGCTCTCCTGCTTCACCCTGGCGATGATCTTGTGCTCGGCGACCGCGACGACGTCGGTCTCGGGATTGAAGGACGAGCAGATGTAGGCGTATTTGCCGTCCGGTGAAAACATCTGCATGCCCGGCCCGCTGGGGGTGGTGATGCGGCGTTTTTCCTCAAAGCTCTGCGGGTCGATCACGGAGATGTAGTTTTCGCCGCGAACGGTGACCCACACCTCCTTGCCGTCCGGCGTGAAGAACGCCTCGTGCGGCGACCGCCCGATATAGGTCGTGTGCTTGACCGCATTGGTCGCGGTGTCGATGAAGGTGACCGAGTTTGAGCCGATCGACACCACGGCAAGCGTCTTGTGATCGGGCGAAAAGCCCATGCCATGCACGAGAACCTGGCCCTTGTAGAGCGGGCTGAAATTGCCGGGCTGCGGGTCGCCGAGCCGGATCACCCCAAGCAGCTTGTTGTCGACCGGGTCGGTCACCGAGACCGTGTTCGAGAGCTGCTCCGCGGCATAGACGCGGTCGTGATGGCTGATCGGAATATCGGGTGAGGACAGCGCACCCGGCGCCTGCCCTGCCCATGCGGCTGAACCGGTTGCAAGCATGGTGGCCGCCAGGAAGATGCTCTTCCCGATGCTGCTTCTCGACGTCTTCATGTGGCGCTCCTACTTCTTCATTCCGGCGGACATGTCCATCTGCATGTCCGGGTGATGATGGACGCTTGCAACGGGGCCAGACGGCGGCTGGGTCGGGGCGGGCGTCGTATCGGTTGCCGGTTCGCCGATCGCGAGCTTCATGGCCGCGATCTCCTGCATCTGGTCGACGATGATTTCCTGGGCAATGCGCCGCAACTGCTCGTTCTTGCCGTAGCGCAATTCGATGACCGCCATGTCGATCGCACCCTGATGATGCGGATTCATCATCGCGACGAAGTCGCGATCGACGTCGCCCGTCGGCTTGGCAGCCATGTCGTTCATCATCTTGGCCATGGCGGATTCGTTTTCTTCCAGGAACGCACGCTCCTCCGCGCTCAGCGCAGCCGGCGGGTTGGCCGGATGGGCTTCATGCGCGAATACGAGCGGAGGAATTGCGAAGGCGACGAGAATGCGTGCGCCGATGAGTGCCATGCCAAGGCCGGGCCTTGGCCATCGGCATCTGCCTGCGAGCGCCGCAACGAGGCGATGAAACTGTGACCGGTGCATCCTGAACTCCCATGCAGGTGGTTGCATGGGGGTATGACGCGTGGGCGCGCGTTCTATTCCGGCCGGTCAATCACATAAATGTCAGCAGGACAACGCGGCGGCTAGCCACGTCCATCCAACGCTGTTGGCCGCCACACCAGCAAGCGCCGCTCCACCAGCGTGACCCCGAAGTCGATCAGGATGACGAAGGCCGACAGCACGAACATGCCGGCGAACACGCCGGCGACGTCGAACACGCCTTCGGCCTGCTGGATTAGATAGCCGAGGCCGGCCGCCGATCCCAGATACTCGCCGACGACGGCGCCGACCACGGCGAAGCCGACCGAGGTGTGCAGCGAGGAGAACATCCAGGACAGCGCCGACGGCCAATAGACGTGCTGCATCAGCTGCCGCTCGCTCATGCCGAGCATGCGGCCATTGTCGAGCACGGTGCGACTGACCTCCTTGACGCCCTGATAGACGTTGAAGAACACGATGAAGAACACCAGCGTCACGCCGAGCGCGACCTTGGACCAGATGCCGAGGCCGAGCCACAGCGCGAAGATCGGCGCCAGCACCACGCGCGGCAGGGCGTTGACCATTTTCACGTAAGGGTCGAACACCGCGGCGACCAGCGGCTGGCGCGCGAACCAGAAGCCGATCAGCACACCGCCGAGCGATCCGATCACGAAGGCAAGGATCGATTCCGCGAGCGTGATGCCGAGGTGCTTCCAGATCACGCCGGAGGCAAACCACTTCACGATCTGGCTGAACACGTCGAACGGGTTGGAGAAGAAGAACGGCGGCAGCACGATCTTGCCGAACACGGGGACGGTCGACAGCACCTGCCACAGCACAATGCAGACGACTGCGACCAGGACTTGCAGCGCAAGCAGCGTCGGGCGCGACATCAGACCGCCTCCGCCGCTTGGGTGGATTGCGCGTAGCCCTTCATCACCTCGTCCTTGAGCACGCTCCAGATCTCGCGGTGGAGCGCATGGAATTCCTTGTCCAGGCGCACCTCGAAGATGTCGCGCGGGCGCGGCAAGCCGACGCGCCAGTCGCCGATGATGCGCGAGGACGGCCCCGCCGACATGATCACGACGCGGTCGGCGAGCGCGATCGCCTCTTCGAGATCATGGGTCACGAACAGCACCGCCTTGCGGTCGGCGTTCCAGAGATCGAGCAGCAGATTGCCCATCACCTGGCGGGTCTGTGCATCGAGCGGCCCGAACGGCTCGTCCATCAGCAGGATCTTGGGATCGCGGATCAGAACCTGCGCCAGCGCCACGCGCTTGCGCTGGCCGCCCGAGAGCATGTGGGGATAGCGGCCCGCGAAGGCGCCGAGGCCTACGGACGTCAGCCATTTCTGCGCCCGCGGCAGCGCCTCGGCGCGCGGCGTGCCCTTGATCTCGAGCCCGATCGCGACGTTGTCGAGCGCGGTCTTCCAGGGGAACAGCGCATCGGCCTGGAACAGATAGCCGGCATCCCGGTTCAGCCCCGCGAGCGGCCGGTCGAAGATCTTGACGCTTCCGGCCGCCGGCTTCAGCAGCCCGGCCGCGACGTTGAGCAGCGTCGATTTCCCGCAGCCGGTCGGGCCGACGATGGCGACGAACTCGCCCTGCGCGACCGAAAGATGCGCCTTCTCCACCGCCGTATAGACCCGTCCGTCCCCCAGCCGGAACGCAACCTTGGCATCTTCCAGCGCCACCGCCGTAGGCGTTGTCATGTGTTCCCTCCGAATTTGGTCCGATGCCTTAACCGCTCGCGCGGCCAAGTTCAATCAATCCGCCAAGCGTGCTACGCATGGGCTTCGTCGCCTCCTTCACCCTCCCCTGGAGGGGGAGGGTAAGGAAGAGTGAGCCCCGTCCTGATGCTTTCCAAGCCCGCCATCAGCTATTCCCATGTCACCAAGAGCTTCGGCTCCCTCAAGGCCGTGGACAACGTGTCGCTGGACATCGCCGAGGGCGAGTTCGTGGCCATCGTCGGCGGCTCGGGCTCGGGCAAGACCACGCTGCTGCGGCTTGCCAACCGGCTGATCGAGGCGGATCTCGGCACCATCACGGTCGAGGCCGAGGACGTGCAAAACATCGATCCGGTCGCGCTGCGGCGCCGGATCGGCTACGTCTTCCAGAGCGGCGGGCTGTTCCCGCACTTGAGCGTCGCCGACAATATCGGGATCACGCCGAAACTGCTGGGCGCACCGGCAGCGGATATCGCAGCGCGGGTCGACGAATTGCTGGAGCTCGTGCAGCTCGACCGTGCCGCGCATCGTGACCGGCTGCCCGAGGCGCTCTCGGGCGGCCAGCGCCAGCGCGTCGGCGTGGCGCGGGCGCTCGCGGCAAAGCCCCGCATCGTGCTGATGGACGAGCCGTTCGGCGCGCTCGATCCCCTCACCCGCGACGCGCTCGGCGACGACTATCGCTCGCTGCATCGCAGGCTCGGCCTGACCACGGTCATGATCACGCATGACATGACTGAGGCGATCCTGCTCGCCGACCGCATCGCGGTGATGCGCGGCGGCAAGCTGCTCGCGCAGGGCACACCCGCGGAGCTCTCCACGAGCACCGACGCCTATGTGCTGGAGCTGCTGCGCACGCCGCGGCGCCAGGTCGAGCGGCTGAACGCGCTGCTGCCGCAGAGCGGTGCGGCATGAGCCTCTTCACCGATCCACGCTGGGGCGAGGCGCTGTCGCACCTGCCCGACTATCTCGGCAACCATGTGCGGGTGAGCCTGGCCGCGCTGGCGCTCGGCCTCGCCATCAGCCTGCCGCTGGCGATCCTGACACGCAACCGCCCGGCGCCGCGCGGCATCCTGCTCGCGCTCGCCAGCATCGTGCAGACCGTGCCGGGACTGGCGCTGCTCGCGCTGTTCTATCCGTTGTTGCTGGCGGCGGCGTCCCTGACGCTCGCCTGGTTCGGAATCTCCTTCTCGGCGTTCGGCTTCCTGCCGGCGATGCTGGCGCTGGCGCTGTATTCGATGCTGCCGGTGCTGCGCAACGGCATCACCGGGCTGAACGGCATCGACCCGGCGCTGATCGAAGCCGCTGAGGGCGTCGGCATGACCGCGCGGCAGTCGCTCGTCCTGGTCGAGCTGCCGCTGGCGCTGCCGGTGATGATGGCGGGCATCCGCACCGCCGCGGTCTGGGTGATCGGCACCGCGACGCTCTCGACCCCGATCGGGCAGACCAGCCTCGGCAACTACATCTTTGCCGGGCTCCAGACCCAGAACTGGGTATTCGTGCTGTTCGGCTGCCTTGCCTCCGCCCTGCTGGCGCTCGCCGTCGATCAGTTGCTCGGCCTGATCGAGAGCGGCCTGCGCCGCCGCAGCCGCCTGCGCACCGGGTTCGGCGCGGTCGGGATCGCGGCACTGGTCGCCGCAACGCTGGTGCCGACGATGGGCCGCTCGTCGCAGGGCTATGTCGTCGGGGCCAAGACGTTTGCCGAGCAATATGTGCTGTCCGCGTTGATGAGGGACCGCCTCCAGGCGGCGGACCTGCCGGCCACCGCGCGGTCCGGCCTTGGCTCCAGCGTGATCTTCGAGGCGCTGAAGGCCGGCGACATCGACCTCTATGTCGATTATTCCGGCACGCTCTGGGCCAACCAGCTGCATCGCACCGACATCAAGCCGCGCGCCGAACTGCTCGCGGAGCTGAAGACAGCCCTCACGAAAGAGAACATCACCCTGCTCGGCGAGCTCGGCTTCGAGAATGCCTATGCGCTGGTGATCCCGAAAAAGCGCGCCGGGGCGCTTGGCATCCGCACCATCGCCGATCTCGCCGCGCACGCATCGGCGCTGTCGATCGCCGGCGACTACGAGTTCTTCTCGCGCCCCGAATGGGCGGCGCTGCAAAAGGCCTACGGCCTTCAATTCCGCGCCCAGCGCCAGATGCAGCCGGATTTCATGTATGCGGCGGTCGCCAGCGGCGAGGTCGACGTCATCGCCGGCTACACCAGCGACGGGCTGATCGCGAAGTACGACCTCGTTGTGCTCGACGATCCCAGGCACGCGATCCCGCCCTACGATGCGATCCTGCTGCTCGCACCCAAGCGCGCCGGCGACGAGCGATTGCAGGCCGCGCTCAGACCGCTGCTCGGCAAGATCGACATCGCCACCATGCGCGAGGCCAATTTGCGCGCCAGCGGCAACGACGCGAATTCGTCGCCGGATGCGGTGGCGAAATGGCTGTGGGGGAAGGTGGGCGGGCGGTAGGCCTGCGCTATTTATTCGGTGTCGTCCTGGCGAAGGCCAGGACCCATTCCCCAAGGCTTGGTTATGTGGACGGTACTAGCAGCTCGCTCGATTTGATAGATCACGCGGTATGGGTCCTGGCCTTCGCCAGGACGACATTGGAGAGACATGGACGCTCCAAGAAACGCCCCCTCGCAAAACGCGTCAGAGCGCTACAGCCCCCGGATCATCCCCGCATTGATCAGCAGCCGGTTGAGCCGCCGCGCCTCGGCGCCGTCCTTGCAGCCGTAGAAGATGCCCTTGCAGCGGAGCATGATGTCCTTTTGCACGGCGAAGGACGGGTCGAGCGGGATGCCGGCCGCTTCCTGGATCACCAGCGGCAGATAGGGCCCGTCGATCGTGTCCATCACGGCTTCGCTCTTCACTGGCTCGAAATTGACGGCGTCGATTGCGTAGTAGGTCGCGTAGAGACGCGGATCGTAGGCGTCGAGCTTCTTGCCGATGGCGCCTTCGTCGAGCCCGGGCTCGAGGATGTTCGGCGCAAACTCGGGCTGATGGTCGCCATAGCGCACGATCAGGAAGGGCTCGCCGGGAAACGTCTTCTTCAGCCCGGCGACGAAAGCCTTGTACTGCTCGGCGCTCATCGCCTGCCGGCGCAGATATTCGTCGATGGACGCCACATTGCCCGGCGCGCGCCAGTTCGGCAGCAAATCGGGACGGAAGCGCGTCTCCCAGGGGAAATGATTGGCGCCGAGATAGATGAAGGTGAACAGCGGCTTGTTCGGCGTCCGCTCACCCATCAACCGGAGCGCCTTGTCGTAGAAGAACGAGTCCGGCTCGACGTCCTTGGCGCCGAGGTCCTTGGAATCGAGGAAGCGTTCGACGCCGGTCGTCATCTGGAAGCTGCGTGCGCCCATGAAACCGCCATAGGCGGGATAGAGCGACAGGGTGTCGTAGCCGCAGCGGCGCAGCGCCAGCGGCAGGCCGCGCTCGACGCGGCCGGTTGCGATACGCGTCACGAAATACGCGAAGCGGCCGAACGAGCGCGAGGAGAGGCCGGCGAGCACGTTGTATTCGGTGAACCAGCTCGGCCCGCCATTGCTCTCGGCCAGAAAAGTGCGCTGTTTGCCGTCCCATGACTTGAAGTGGCTGCCATAGCCCTGCGGCACCTTGATGCCCTGGGCGGCGCGGATGTCGAAGCTCGATTCATCATGGATCATGATGATGTTCGGCCGGCGGCCCGTGGGATGGCAGGCGTCCACCAGCGGCATGTTGAGCCGCTCGTTGGTCGAGGCGGCCGATTCCATGAAGCCGTACTGCGCGAAGTCGGACACCGCGCTGACGCCGGAGCGGAAGAACTTCGAGAGATAGCCGTCGTCGTAATAGCCCCGCCAGGCCTCGTCCGGATGATAGAGCGAATAGCCGACCAGCGCGGCAAGACAGGCGAGCTTGCAGGCGAGCGCCGGCAGGCGGCGGATGCGGAACGGATCGAGCCACCACAGCGCATACATAAGCGGCAACGTGACGAGACCGGCCAGGATCACCGACCAGCGCAAATTCGGGAAGATAGTGAACAGGAACGCGACGGTGTCGCGGTCGATCATCATCAGGTCGATGAAGTTGACCGTCATCTGCACGACGTCGTGCTTGAGCCGCGACAGCAGCACCAGCACGACGACCAAGGTCAGCGACAGCGCGCCCGACAGCGCCGGCCGGCGCAGCAGCGTGATCCAGAAGAAATTGAGGATGCCCCAGGCGAGCACGAAGGAGAGGCGCGAGCCGAAATCGGTCTCGGTCTCGTACATCAGCGCGAGCGCCGCCAGATGCGGCGCGGCGACCGCGAGCAGCCGCCAGATGCCGAGCGCGGCAACGCTCGCGAGCACGGCAGTCGTGGCAGAAGGACCTGGATTGGGCGCGGACGCCATCGACGACACGCAACAGCTGGTCCGGCACGATGATCCTAGCCGTCTGGCCGGCCCGAAGGCGACTAGGGCGTCCGGCGCAGCCGGAAGCCTGCACCGTGTCATAAAACTGTAACGGAACAGTCAAGGACAGGCAACGCGCGCCGCGATCCGACCTTCGCTTATTCCTGGCGGCGGGCGACGCTAGTACCCGGAATCAGAGCTGAGTGATACGGCGGCCTTTGAAACGGCGTTGACGGACCTTTTTCTTGGTCCAGACGAAGGGCTCGGCTCTGTCGTTGTATGCGTTGACGTAGGCATCGATGTGTTCCTGAAGCTGCTTGAGGCTCGTGAAGGAGGTGCCGCTGAGCGACTGCCCCTGCAAGATGGAAAACCATACTTCGACCTGATTGAGCCATGACGCACTTGTCGGCGTGAAATGAAATTGCACGTTGGGGTGGGCCTTGAGCCAGTCCTCGTTCTTTTTATGGGTGTTGAGGTTGTCGAGGATGACGTGAAGCTTGCGGTTCGGAAAAGCCGCGGTGACGCTGTTCATGAAATCGAGAAACTCGACGCGGCGCCGGCGTTTTGAATGGGTCGCGATGATCTTTCCGGTGGCGACTTCGAGCGCCGCAAACAATGTTGTGGTGCCATGCCGCTTGTAATCGTGGCTTTGGCCGGTCAAGGCGCGGCCATTGGGCAACTTCAGATAACCCTGCGCTCGCTCCAAAGCCTGGATCGAGGGCTTCTCGTCCACGCACAGCACAATGGCCTTCGCCGGCGGCGCGACATAGAGGCCGACAACATCGGCGGCTTTGGCCGTAAAGTTCGGGTCGTTGCTCTCGCACCAGGACTTGCGAGCCACCAGGTCAATCTTGTGGCTGCGCAGGAACCGCCAGACATATTGGACATCGACATCGCCCAGCGCCTCGGCCAGCAGGGGGCCGGTCCAGCGCGCAAACCCTTGCGGTGGCGGCTTATCCAGCAGCTTCAGAATCCGCTTGTCGGTCGTCTTCGTATAGATCGGCTGCTTGCCAGGCCGCGGCTTGTCTTGCAGCCCTTCAAGGCCATGGTCGGCATAGCGATGCCGCCAAAGGCTGACAATCCGCGGCTGGACCCCAACTTCCTTGGCGATCGACCGGGTGCTGCGCCCATCCGCCGCCAACAGAACTATCCGCGCCCGCTTCAAATCGCGCTGCAACGTCACCGGTGAGCGACAGCACGCCTCAAGCACCTTGCGATCTTTCCTCGAAAGGTGGACTTCTCTTGCTTCGGGTATCATCCCGACCTTGAATCACGACTCACGTTCCAAGAAAAGTGGGTACTAGCGCCTGGCAATCCCGGCGATGAACAGGTCGATGACCCCTTCCGCCATCCGCTCGACCTCCCCCTCCTCCACGCCCCAGCGCGGAAAGTGGCCATCGAGATTCATCCGGGCAAAACCGTAGACCAGGGCGCGACCGGCGATCTGGATGCGCTTGAGGTCGGCCGACGGCAGCAGGCCCTGCTCCGCCGCCTCGGCCAGCATCTGCTCCGTCAGGGCGATTAGCTCGGCATTGTCGCGCGTCAGCTCCGCGGAGCTGCCATGGGCGAAATAGCGCCCCGTGGAGATGATCTCGAAATGTGCGGGATTGCGCATCGCCCAGCGCAGATAGGCAAGGCCGAAGGCGCGGAAGCGGCCGAGCGGATCGGCGGCCGGAGCCTCGCCCAGCGCCTTCTCGATCTCCGCACGAAAGCGCCGCTGCGCCTCCCCGGCCACCGCCGCCATCAGCGCGTCGCGGTTGGGGAAGTGCCGGAACGGCGCGCCCGGCGATACCGCGGCCCGGCGCGCGGCCTCGCGCACGGAGACCTCGGCGCCTTCGGCCGCCAGTTGCAGCGCAGCATCGATCAGCACGCGGCGAAGGTCGCCGTGGTGGTACGGCCGGACCTGGGATGTTTGGCGGCGGGTGCGCGGCCTGGAGGTCTGACGGGCGGGCATCCGGCCTTCTAGCATCACCCGAACGTGAATGTAAGCAGCGATTACACCATTGACGGATATGCCGGCCATAAATGTAATCGATGATTACATAAGGGAGGAAACCACCATGTCACAACGTCAAAGCTGGCTCGAAGGCTGGAGGCTGCTGGCCGCCCTCACCCTCAGCCTGATCGTCCTCAGCCTGTGGATCGCCTCGATGCGGCAGTTCGAGATCGAGGGCGTGCAGATGGTGATCCGCTTCACCGCGCGCAGCTCGCTCATGCTGTTCTGTCTCGCCTTCAGCGCCGCGGCTCTCGCCCGGCTCTGGCCCAATGCCTGGACGCGCTGGCAGCGCCGCAACCGCCGCTATCTGGGCTTGAGCTTCGCGGCCTCCCACGCAATCCACGCGGTTGCGATCGTCGCGTTCGCCAACATGGATCCGGCCGGCTTTGCGGAGGCGACCTCGGCCGCCTCCTACATCTTCGGCGGCATCGGCTATGCCTTCATCATCGCGATGAGCGCGACCTCGTTCGACCGCACCGCCGCGCTGCTCGGGCCCCGCGCCTGGCGCGCGCTGCACCTCACAGGGGGCTATTACCTCTGGCTCCAGTTCATGGTGTCCGTTCGGCAAGCGCGTGCCGGCGATGCCGCTCTATGCCGCTTTCCTCCTTCCGCTGCTCGCCGTGATTGCGCTGCGGCTGATCACGATGGCCGCCCATCCGCGCGGACGGACCGTCGCGGCGCGCTGAAGCGGGGCGTCACCCCTGCGGCAACAGCCCAAGCTGCTTGGCGATGATCCGATCGAGCGTCCGTTTCGGCAGCACGGCCCCGATCAGATGCCGCATCGGGTTGGGCGTGATCTGGTAGCGCACCTTGGGGCTTGCCGCGGTCAGCGCCTCGAACACGATCTCGGCGATGCGCTCGGCGGGCAGGCCCTTCGCGCCGAGCGCCATCATGAACGCCATGACCTTGTTGAGCGCCGGCAGATAGGGCGAGTTCTTGTAGACGGAGAGATCGATCTCCTCGGCCTTGCTCCAGATCGGCGTCTTCACCGCGCCGGGGGCGACGATGATGACGTCGATGCCGAACAGCATCAGCTCGCGGCGCAGGCTCTCAGAAAGGCCCTCGATCGCGTGCTTGGAGGTGCAGTAGGGCGCCGACAGCGGATTGCCGTTCTTGCCTGCGACCGAGCTGATCATCACGATCCGCCCCTTCGGCCCCTTCAGCGACGGGTCTGCGCCGAGCAGCGGCCCGAAAGCCTGCGTCGCGATCACTGGGCCGATGACGTTGATGTCCATCTGGCGGCGGAAATCATCGGCCGACAATTCGAGCACGGGACCGGCCACGGCGACACCGGCATTGTTGACGAGGCCGGCCAGCGTCTCGCCGCCCAGCGCCTCGCGGACTTTTCGCGCAGCAGCGAGGACCGCCGCCTCGTCGGTGACGTCGAACAAGAGCGGCGTGAAGTTGGCGCCGAACTCACCCGTGAGCCGGTCGGCGTCGGCCTGCTTGCGGACGCTGCCGAACACGCGATAGCCGTGCCCGACCATGAATTTCGCAATGGCCCAGCCGATGCCCGTGGACGCGCCGGTGACGACGACAGATCGCATGGTCATTCCCCCAAAAGTTCCCGCGATCATGCAGGAGGAAGGCACCGGTGCGCAATGCCGCCCAGCTCTCAAGCAGGCGCGGCAGATGTCGGTTCTTAGGATGAAGCGGCGCGCGAACGTCGGGAAATGAGATTGTTTGCGCCTTGAAAAGGCGGATGAAGAGCCGAATCCTTGTCTCTGAAGGCGCCGAGCTTTTGGCGATCGCGAAATTCTGAAAAAATCTGAAAAACGGCGCGAGACCAGGAATGTGGTTTGGGTTCGCGTCCGCTAGTGGGCAGGACCCTGGCCGGCCCGCTCGCGGAGCCGGTAGAATTGGAGCGCGGCCTTCGCGGTATTTGGCTTCAACCGGAGGAAGCTTGCAAAGCACTGCTCCAATCGTTCTTTCGCCTCGTGGGGTGAACCGGGCTGAAACGTCAAGATCGCCTTCGTCGTGTCCCAGGACAGACCGATCGCCTTCGCAAGAATGAGAATCTGCTCGGGCTCGGAGCGGACCAGCGCGCGCTCGATCGCTCCGATCGGCAGATCGCTCATGAGCGACAGCGCGACGGCGGTCTTGTCGAAGCTCCGCTCGCCGATGAAGTCGAGCACGTGTGCCTCGTCGAGTTGCCCACCCGAATGTAGCGACCTCACCTCGGCCAACGCCCGGGCATGTTCGCTCGAGCCTGCCCGGGCCATCGTATGAAGCTCATCGGAGCTCTCCGCAATGGCACTCCGGATCAGCGCCGCCTGGCGCGGATCGGCCGCCTCCAGCTTGCGCCTCACCATCTCGGACGCATGGACGAACAATTTCAGCAAGCTCGCGCGCGGGATATCGGGGCGAGCCCAGATGCAGATGGCGAGCGCGCCATGGTCCCGGGCCCGGCCGGTGAGCCGGGACATTCCCTGGACCGAGAACCTGGCCCCACCGTTACCGGCAGTCCGCACCGCGACGTCGCTGTTGCCGCGTTCGACCAGGACATCGGTGACGGGTTCCGTCAACTGGCTGCGGCCGGCGATGGCCAGCAGGTGATCCTGGCTCTTGGTCCGCGCGTTCTCCGCCAACGTCACCTCGTCGAGCCGTGGTGAGTGCTCCAGCACCGGCGCGGCCACCTCGGGCGCATCGTCAAACGCCAGCAAGCGGATCGTCCGCAGTGGCGCGTCAGGCAATCTGGAAAGCCGGCCCCCGAAGGTCGCCCGGGCGGTGCATTCGATATTCTTGAGAAGCGTGCTCATCACCCCGTCGAACAGATCGATCTGCACGTCGCTGAACTTGCCCGAGCCCAACACGAAGAGATCGGCGACCTGGCGCAGGAGCTCGGCGCGCTTCGACAGTTCCGGGCTCGCCAGCGCGATCTCGAGTTGATCGATCAGGCCGTTCGCCAAATTCATCTCTCGTGACCCTGGGGTTGAGTTGCCTGTGTTCCGACGGAGGTCATGAGATCACGCGACGTTTTGTGCCGGCAACGGCAAATCGAAACTGATTTCAAAGTTCGGCACGGGTCGCCCGAATAGGTATCCCTCGACGAAGTCCACACCCGCTGCTTGAAGAGCCTCGAATTGCGAAGGGGTCTCGACGCCCTTGGCGACCGTGGCGACACCGAGACCGCGCGCCAATGCGACCGCGGAGGCAATGACCGCGGCGCAATCCCTTCGCGTCGTGCAGTCCTTCACGATCGCGCGGTCGATCTTGAACTTGTCGAATGGGAAGCTCTGGAGGTAGCTCGCCGCGGAATAGCCTACACCGCAATTATCGAGGACGACGCCGACACCGAGGTTTTTCAGTTGCCGGACCGTCAGCAGGTGGGCCGCAAGATTCCCGTCCAGGAGCGCAGCGTCCGGTATTTCGAGTTCGAGCCGCTCGGGCGACAATCCCGACTCGACCAGCGCGCACAGGACGACGTCGAGCACGTTGCTCCTGTGGAACTGGGCGGCGCTCATGTTGACGGCGACCCTGATGTGCGCTGGCCAGGCAGCCGCGTCCAGGCAGGCCTGTCGCAATATCCATTCACCGAGCGGCACCATCAGTCCGGCCTGCTCGGCGACACCGAGGAACAGGAAAGGCGCCAGCACCCCCTTCGAAGGGTGATGCCAGCGCACGAAACATTCCAGGCCCGTCATCGCGCGCGTTCTGGCGTCGATCACCGGCAGGTAGTGCAGCTCGAACTCGTTGCGGGCCATCGCTTCCCGCAGTTCGCCTTCCATCGACTTCTGTGTGTCCGCAGCTTCCGTCATTTCGGGCTGGAAGATGCGGAAATCGTTTCGGCCGGCAGACTTCGTCGCGTAGAGCGCGACATCCGCCTTCTGCAGCAACGTCTCGGCGTCGGCGCCGTGCTCCGGCGCGAAGGCGATGCCGACGCTGGCGCCGACGCTGACGCGATGGCCGTCAAGATCGACGGGTTGCTCGATCAGGCCGATGATCCTCAGAGCGAGAGCAATCGCGCCCTCGCTCTGATTTTTTTCGTTCTCCTGGATGATCGCGAATTCGTCACCGCCGAGCCGCGCCAGCACATCGGTATCCCGCAACGACGAACTCAGCCGCCGCGCAACCTCGACCAGCAACTGGTCGCCCGCGGCGTGACCGAGCGTATCGTTGACGGCCTTGAACCTGTCGAGATCCAGCATCAGCACGCTGAACGTCGTGCCATGACGCTGCGACCGCTTTGCAGCATCGTCGAGCTTTTCGGAGAACACGGCGCGGTTCGCAAGACCCGTGAGCAGATCGTGCTGCGCCAGATAGGCGATACGCTTCTCGTTTCTCGCCCGATCGGTAATATCCTCGTGGGTCGTGAGCCAGCCGCCATCCTGCATCATGTGGCGCGCGATCGCGACCACCCTGCCGTCGGCAAGTTCCCGGATCTCGCTCAGCTGCTTCACGTTCTGGCTGAGATAGACGTCCGGCGCGACGTCGGCAAAATACGTCCCTTTTTCGCGCCGATATTCGAGAATCTGCGCCAGCGAAGTGCCAGGCCCGATCTGATCGCCGCTCAGATGATAAATTTCGGCATAGCGCGCGTTCGAGACCACGATCCTCTGGTCCGCATCGAACATGCAGAGCCCCTGGGACAGGTTGTTGAGGGCAGCATCGAAGCGCATATTGATCGCCTCCAGCTCCACTGCCTTCTGGGCCAGCATCTGCTCGCCGCGCTTTTGCTCGGTGACGTCTTCGTGCGTCGCAACCCAGCCGCCATCCGGCAGCGGCTTGCGCTGGATCAGGATCTGGCGGTGGTCTTTCAACGCGTAGTCCTGCTGTCGCTGGGTCGGCATGATCTGGACATGCTGGTCGACCGACAGCGAGCTGGTTTCACCGCGATCCGCATAGTGCTGCAATATCCGCTGCAGCGGCGTGCCTGGCTGTACCAGTTCGTCCGGCAGATCGTACATCTGCTGGTAACGGCTGTTGGAGACGACCAGGTTCTTATCGGCGTCAAACAGGCACAGGCCCTGATTCATGTTGTTGATCGCGACATCGAACCGCGTGTTGATGAGCCTCAGCTCGGCGGCATTTTCGGCCAGCAGGATCTCGTCTCGCCGTCTCTCGGTGATGTCCTGATGAGTCGCGACCCAGCCGCCATCGGCCATGGGCGTTCGCAGGATCGAGATGATCCGGCCATCGGCAAGCGTGAGGATCCGCGGCGCCCGGTGCTTTGCGCCCTCGAGGAATTCCTCCGCGTCCAGTTCGGCTCCCGTCGCCTTGTAGTGGCCGACGATGCTGCTGAGCGGCGTTCCAGGTTCGACCTGCGACTCCGTGAGATCATACATCTCGCGGTAACGGCTGTTGGCGACCAATAGCCTCTCGTCGGCGTCAAACATGCTGAGCCCATGCGGCATGTTGCTCAACGCAGCATCAAACCGGGCACTCGCAGCCGCAAGCGCATTCGTTTGCCGCCGCAGCAGGAATGTGCCGATCAGAATAATGGTGACGATCGCGGCAGCCAGCGGGCCGAAGGTGTAGAGATGCCGGTACAGCGGCTGCAACACGTAACTACGCGAGTAAGTCACCACCAGAACCAGCGGCAGGCCGGACACGGCCTTGTACCCTGCGATGCGCGTGACGCCGTCGACGGGGCTGGTGAGCTCGTATGAGCCCGACTCGGAGACCGGCAGATACTGGGTGAAGAGCGGGCCGCCCGCAACCGACATGCCCAAAACGTTGCTCTGTTCCGGAACGCGCGCCAGGATCCGCCCGACGCGATGGAGCAGGACGACCGAGCCGTCCTGCCCCAGATCTATCTTGCGGTAGATCTTGAGGAGAAAAGATTGATCGAGCGGTGCAGTGACGATGCCCGCAAAGCTCCCGTCCGGGTTGTTCAACCGGCGCGACGCCGCGCTGAACCACTTGTCGCCGCCGGCCGAACGATAGGGTGGCGCAACGAACAATCCGGTGCCGGCGCCATCGCGCTGCGCGATGAAGTGCGACATGTCGGAGATGTTGCTGCGCGGCGGCGCGTGCTCGTAGGAATGCGCAACGACCGCGCCGGACGCATCGGTCCAGCCGACCGCGACGAGAATCGACGAGCTCTTGACCAGTTGACGCAACGCGGCATTGGCCGCACCGGGATCGGCGTATTTTCCGGACAAGGCGCCCTTGCGGATCGCCTGCGCCTCGAGCAGCACTCGATCGATGTCTTCGAACGTCACCGCGGCATGCTCGGCAAGAATGGCCGAGAGATTGAGCGCGTCGGTTTTCGCTGATGCGACCGCTTCTCGATAACGGATGCCCAGATCAACGAGAAACAGAGCGACGACAACGAGCGAAAACAGCAAGCCCAGGATCGTGACGGACGATCCCGGCGATCCGGCCAGCCTTCGCCAAGCGTTCAGCATTGTCCATCTGCAGTACGAGCAATGGCTCACCCTCGCTCGGCCGCGCTAAGATTTGGTTGATCTGCCTATCGCAATTCGATCCCGTAGTCGTACGGAAATCAGGTCAGCAACGGTGCCCTAATACTTGGGGAGCGCTGAAAAACATCCATGCTGCTGCAAAACCGAGGTCGGTTTCGGCCGGAGCTTCGCGCCGCGCGGGGGGAGCGGCGCGCACGATCAGCGAGATCACACCGGCGCGAGGCGGACATCACCTGGCCGCTTCAGACCGGGACTGCTCCATGCCCCGGAAGCTGGTGAATATGGATCGAGTTCCGGGGGGCGCGACTTCGTCACGCCCCCCGGAATGACGGTGCTTAGTTCTTGCTCTTGTCGACCAGCGCGCCCTTCTTGATCCAGGGCATCATGTCGCGGAGTTTCGCGCCGACTTCCTCGATCGGATGCGCGGCGAGCTTGGCGCGGGTCGCCTTGAACGAGGTCTGGTTGACCTTGTTCTCGAGCATCCAGTCGCGGGCGAACTTGCCGCCCTGGATGTCGGCGAGAACGCGCTTCATCTCGGCCTTGGTCTCGGCAGTGACGATGCGCGGACCCGTGACGTACTCGCCATACTCGGCGGTGTTGGAGATCGAGTAGTTCATGTTGGCGATGCCGCCTTCATAGATCAGGTCGACGATCAGCTTCACTTCGTGCAGGCACTCGAAATAGGCCATCTCCGGGGCGTAGCCGGCTTCGACCAGGGTCTCGTAGCCGCCCTTGATCAGCTCGACCAAGCCGCCGCAGAGCACGACCTGCTCGCCGAACAGGTCGGTCTCGCACTCTTCCTTGAAGGTGGTCTCGATGATGCCGGCGCGGCCACCGCCGACCGCAGAGGCGTAGGACAGGCCGAGGTCGTGGGCGTTGCCCGAGACATCCTTGGCGATCGCAATCAGGCAGGGCACGCCGCCGCCGCGCTGATACTCCGAGCGCACGGTGTGGCCGGGGCCCTTCGGCGCGATCATCAGCACGTCGAGGTCGGCGCGCGGGTCGAGCAGGTTGAAGTGGACGTTGAGGCCGTGGGCGAACACGAGGGCGGCGCCCTTCTTCATGTTGTCGTGCAGGTGCTCGCGATAGATATCGCCCTGGAGTTCGTCCGGGGTCAGCATCATAACGAGGTCGGCCCATTTGGCGGCTTCGGCGACATCCATCACCTTGAAGCCGGCAGCTTCCGCCTTCTTAACCGAGCTCGAGTCCTTGCGCAGCGCAATGGCGACTTCCTTGACGCCGGAATCCTTCAGGTTGAGCGCATGGGCGTGGCCCTGGCTGCCGTAGCCGACGATGGCGACCTTCTTGCCCTTGATCAGGTTCAGGTCGGCGTCGCGATCGTAATAAACACGCATAGGTCGTTTCCTCGTTCAGGGCCGAAATCGGCCGATGGTCAGTGTCCGAAGGGTGAAATTTGCGGATTTCGGGGGCTGTCTAGAGCATTTTCAGCCCTGAGGGAAACCCGTTTCTGCATGGAAATCCGCGACATCATGCATCCATGAAAACGGGGTAGAGGGAGGCCAGCAGCAGGATCGCCATCAGGATATTGAAGGCGCGGACCAGCCGCTCGGAGGTCAGGATCGGCCGCAATGCAGTGCCGAACAGCGCCCAGACCACGGTCGAGACCGTGCCGACGAGCAGGCTGATCAGGGTCTGGATCACGATGTTGATGGGAAACCGGGCAATTGCCGCATAGGCGGTGATGGTGCCGATCACGATCACCCAGCCCTTGGCGTTGATCCATTGGAACATGGCCGCGCCCCACAAGGTCATCGGGCCGCGGCCATCTTCCTCGCCCGGCTTGGTCGGGCCGGACATGGCGATCACGGCGGCAAGATAGATCAGGTAGACCGCCCCGGCATATTTCAGAATGGTCTGGAGGATCGGATAGGCCAGGAACACGGTGCCGAGCCCGACGCCGACGGTGGCGACCATGAAGGCAAAGCCGATGACGATGCCGACGATGTGCGGGATGGTGCGGCGGAAGCCATAGGTCAGGCCCGACGCCAGCAGCATGATGTTATTCGGCCCGGGGGTGAAGTACATCACCACCATGAAGGCGAGGAAGGCATAGAAGAGCGAGTAGGCCATGTTCACCTCACGCCGTCTTCGGCAGGATTTGCGGACGCCTCGCCAGCACCATCACGGCGATTCCGCCGATCACGGTCAGCATGCCGGCGAGGCGCAGCGGGCCGAACCGTTCGCCGAATACGATGCTGGAGGCGGCGGAGCCGACGAACGGCACCAGCAGCGCGAATGGCACCACCTGGGCCGCGGGATAGTCGCGCAAGAGGCGGCCCCACAGCCAATAGGCGATGCTGGTGGAAATGCCGCCGAGCATCAGCATGCAGAGCGCCGATGTCAGGGACATGTGCATCAGCGACGTCCAGGTCGACGCCGGCCCGTTGGCGATCAGCGCTAGCACGAACAGCGGCACGGCCGAGGCGACGCACAGCCAGGCGAACAGATCGAACATCGGCACGCCGCGAGCGCCGCGCAGCAGCAGATTGCCGATGGCAAAGCTGATCGGCGAGATCATCAGCACCGCAAAGGCGGCAACGCTGAAATCGTAGCCGACGGTGCCGCAGATCATCAGCAGGCCCGCTGCGGCGATGACGATGCCGAGCGTCTGCACTTGTGTCGGCCGCTCGCCGAAGGCGATCGCGGCGAAGCCGATCGTGAACAGCGCCTGGCTCTGCACGACGACACTGGTCAGCCCCACCGGCACGCCATGGGCGATGCCATAGGCCTGGCTCAGGAACTGGCCGAGAAACAGCGTGAAGCTGATCGCGATCAGCAGCGACCATGCGACCTTCGGCTTGGGAATGAACAGGCACGGCACCGCAGCAATAATGAAGCGCATCGCCGTCATCAGTTCCGGCGAAAACTCGTCGAGCGCGATCCGGCTCGCCACGAAGGCAAGCCCCCAGATGATCGCCACCAGGAGGGCGATGAGGATGTCGGCCGGCTTCATTGTTGTTTCCGGTTCTGCCCTGTCGTGCAGCCCTGTTTCTTGTTCTGGTCTAGCCTTGCTCGCCGGCCTTTACGTGGAAGGATTGGGTTTCCGCAGCAGATAAGTGCCGTGCATCGGCGCGTGATAGTCGGCCGAGACCAGCGTGAAGCCGACATCGGACAGCATCCGCTCCATCACCCAGCCGAAGGTGGAATATTCGTCGCGCATATGCGTGACCACGCCCTCGCGCGAGAAATCGTGGTTCTTGATCTGGAATTCTGCCCACTGCTCGACGTCGCGCTCGACCGCGTCGGGCATCGAGGCATAGACGATGTCGCGCAGATAGAAGCTCGCCCCCGGCTTCAGCGCGCGGAAGATCCGCGACATCGCCACCACCTTCCAGAAATCCGGCAGATGATGCAGCGTGAACTCGCTGACGATCAGATCGTAGGATTCCGGCCGGTAGGCGAAGCTGAGCAGGCCGGCCGACTGCGTGCGCACGGGCGCCTTGCGGTCCCGGGCATAGATCTCGGCGAGCGCCAGCATCGCCGGCGAGATGTCGATGGCATCGACCTCGGCGCCCATCAGCGCAGCTTCGGTGGCGAGCACGCCGTTGCCGCAGCCGATGTCGGCGATGCGCCAGCCGCGCTGGACACCGAGCATTTTCAGGGCGGCGCGCGCCCGCAGATCGGCATCGTCGTGGCTGTCGTAGATCGACGCCACCGCGGGCTCGATGCCCATCCGGTTCCGCTCGTTGTAGTACCAGTCGCGCGCCAGCATGGTTCACATCCCTTCAGGCCCGCGGCCGATCGCGGCAACGCCCGTGCGCGACACCTCGACAAGGCCGAGCGGGCGCATCAGGTCGATATATTGATTGATCTTGTCCGTATTGCCTGTGATCTCGAACACGAAGCTCTCGGTGGTGGCGTCGATCACGCGGGCGCGGAATGCATCCGCCAGCCGCAGCGCCTCGACCCGGTGCTCGCCCTGCCCGCGCACCTTCACCATCGCCAGCTCGCGCTCGATCGAGCGCTTGGTCTGGGTCATGTCGACAACGCGGTAGACCGGGATCATGCGGTCGAGCTGGTGCTTGATCTGCTCGATCACCATCGGCGTGCCCGTGGTGACGATGGTGATGCGCGATAGATGCTTCTGCGCCTCGGTCTCCGAGACCGTGAGGCTCTCGATATTGTAGCCGCGCCCGGAGAACAGGCCGATGACGCGCGCGAGCACGCCGGGCTCGTTCTGCACGAGCACCGAAAGCGTATGCGTCTCGTTGGGATCGTGGCGATCCTCGATGAAATAGGCCGATGCGGGCTGGTTCATTGTCGTCCCCTCTATTCTTCCATGTCATGCCCCGCGAAGGCGGGGCATCCAGTAACCACCGGCGCCGAGATTCCCACGACGGCCGCGGCGTACTGGATCGTCCGGTCAAGCCGGACGATGACAGCGGAGCTCTTGGCAAATGCTGGGGTCATCACGCGACCACTCTCTGGGGCGGCGCATCCGCCATCACCCATCGCTTGAACAGGTCGAAATCGATATTGCCGCCGGACAGCACGAGACCGACGCGCTTGCCTGACAGTTTTGTCTTTTCCCGAAGCGCCGCGGCGAGCGCGGCGGCACCGGCGCCTTCGGCGAGATTGTGCGTATCAGTCCAGTAGGCGCAAATCGCGGCGGCGACCTCGTCGTCGGTGACCTGCACGATGCGCGAGGCGCCCTTCCGGATCAGCGCGAACGCGTCTGCGTCGGGAATGCGCGTTGCCAGGCCGTCGGCCAGCGTGTTGCTGGTCTTCGTCGTCACGATCTTGCCGGCCGCGAACGACAGCGCATAGGACGGCGCTTCGGTCGACTGCACGCCGACGATCTCGGTCTTCAGGCCCAGGAGGTCGCGTGCCATGATGCAGCCGGAGATGCCGGAGCCCTGCCCGATCGGCACATAGAGAACATCGAGATCTGGCGCCGTCCGGAACAGTTCGAGCGCATAGGTGGCGACGCCGAGCACGAGATCCGGATGGAACGACGGCACCATGTGCAGGCCGGTAAATTGGGCGCGCCGTTGCGCCTCCTCGGCGGCCGCTTGAAAATCCTCGCCATGCTCGACGAGTTCGGCGCCAAAGGCCTTCATCGCCCGGTTCTTCTCGACCGAGTTGCCGCGCGGCACATAGATCACCGCAGGCACGCCGTGGCGGCTCGCCGCGAACGCCAGGCTCTGGCCGTGATTGCCGCGCGTCGCCGAGATGATGCCCGGAATGTTCGGCCGCTCGCGCTTCAGCCGTTCGAGATACACCAGCCCGCCGCGCACCTTGAAGGCCCCGATCGGCGTGTGGTTCTCGTGCTTGACGACGACCTCGGTGCCGAGACGCTGGGCGAGCAGCGGCCAGGCGTGCGCCGGCGTAGCCGGCACCGCCTGCCCCACGATCGCATGTGCGCGCTCGAGCTCCTTCAGGTCGAACATGGTAGCCCCGCAAATGATCTGCTCCCTCGCCTCGCTTGCGGGGAGAGGGTTGGGGTGAGGGGGAGTCTCTGCGCGGACGGTGAGAATTTGACTCGCGGAGACTCCCCCTCACCCGGATTGCGCTCACGCGCAATCCGGCCTCTCCCCGCAAGCGGGGAGAGGCGAAGGGAGACCGCTCGTCGCTGCTGCGTCATCGCCCTACCAGCTCACACCAGCGCCTTGCCGCCCGCGAACGCCTTGGCCGTGGCCTCGTCGTTCGCCTGCTCCGGCAACAGCATCTCGTTGTGCGCCTTGCCGGAGGGGATCATCGGGAAGCAGTTTTCGAGCGCAGCGACGCGGCAGTCGAACAGCACCGGGCGCCTGACCGAGATCATCTCCTGGATGGCGCCGTCGAGATCTGAAGGCTTGTGCACCTGGATGCCGACGCCGCCATAGGCTTCCGCGAGCTTGGCGAAATCCGGCAGCGCCTCCGAGTAGGAATGCGACAGGCGGTTGCCGTGCAGCAGCTGCTGCCACTGCCTCACCATGCCCATGTACTGGTTGTTCAGGATGAAGATCTTGATCGGCAGCTCGTACTGGACCGCCGTCGACATCTCCTGGATCGTCATCTGCACCGAGGCATCGCCTGCGATGTCGATGACGAGGCTGTCCGGGTGCGCCACCTGCACGCCGACCGCGGCAGGCAGGCCGTAGCCCATGGTGCCGAGCCCACCCGACGTCATCCAGCGATGCGGCTCCTCGAAGCCGTAGAACTGCGCCGCCCACATCTGGTGCTGGCCGACCTCGGTCGTGATGTAGGTATCCCGGCCGCGCGTCGCCTCGAACAGGCTCTGGATCGCGTGCTGCGGCAGGATGATGTCGTTGCTCTTCTTGTAATAGAGCGAGTTGCGGGCGCGCCACTGCGCGATCTGCTGCCACCACGCCTTGACGTCCGGCTTCTTCGCCTCCGCCTTGAACACCTGGAGGATGTCGCCGAGGATGTTGCCGCAATCGCCGATGATCGGCACGTCGACACGGATGTTCTTGTTGATCGAGGACGGGTCGATGTCGATGTGGATCTTCTTCGAGCCCGGCGAGAACGCGTCGACACGGCCGGTGATGCGGTCGTCGAAGCGCGCGCCGACGCACAGCATGACGTCGCAATCATGCATCGTCATGTTGGCCTCATAGGTGCCGTGCATGCCGAGCATGCCGAGCCAGTTCTTGCCCGACGCCGGATACGCGCCCAGGCCCATCAGCGTCGAGGTGATCGGAAAACCGGTGACCTCGACCAGCTCGCGCAGCAGCTTGGTCGCCTCCGGGCCGGAATTGATCACGCCGCCGCCGCTGTAGATCACGGGACGCTTGGCGTTCGCGAGCAGCGAGACGGCCTTGCGTATCTGCGTCGCATCGCCCTTCACGCGCGGCGCGTAGGAGCGGTGCACGTCGGACTTGCGCGGCGGATGATAGGTGCCGGTCGCGAACTGCACGTCCTTGGGCACGTCGACCAGCACCGGGCCCGGACGGCCCGTGGTCGCAACGTAGAACGCCTCGTGCAGGACCTTTGCGAGGTCGTTGACGTCGCGCACCAGCCAGTTGTGCTTGGTGCAGGGACGCGTGATGCCGACCGTGTCGCATTCCTGGAACGCGTCGTTGCCGATCAGATGCGTCGGCACCTGGCCGGAGATGCAGACCAGCGGGATCGAGTCCATCAGCGCGTCGGTCAGCGGCGTCACCATGTTGGTGGCGCCGGGACCGGAGGTCACCAGCGCAACGCCCGGCTTGCCGGTCGAGCGCGCATAGCCCTCGGCGGCGTGGCCCGCGCCCTGCTCGTGGCGGACCAGGATGTGCTGGACCTCGCTCTGCTGGAAGATCTCGTCATAGATCGGAAGCACCGCGCCGCCGGGATAGCCGAAGATGTCGGTCACGCCGTGATCGATGAGCGCGCGAACGATCATCGCGGCGCCGGTCATCTGGTTCGGATCGTGGCTCTTGTCGCTCATTGGCTTGCTCCGGATGCGCTGTTGCCAGCGGCTTCATTCATGTCGGGTTCGGGAAATAAAAAAGGCCCCGAAGAGGGCCCATGCACACCGCCTGTCATGTGGATGGCAGCTAGCCATCCCCGGCGGTGTGCCTGGGTACGACGGCGATAAGGAGCTTGGTAATAATGTTACGCATGGCAGGCGCCCGGCTTCCCAAAGGTTGCGCGAAACATAGCGGCCAAAGCCCGGATGTCAAGGCGATGCGGCCGTCCCCGCGCGATTTTGGCAGTGTAGCGGTGTTCCCGGGGTTCGGCGAGAGGTAAATTCGGGGAACCCGGCGCAAAAGCACGTCGCCTACGCCGTCATTCCGGGATGGTCCGCAGGACCAGACCCGGAATCCCGAGATTCCGGGTTCTCGCTTTGCGAGCCCCGGAATGACAGCGCATAGGAGGCCTCAACCCTCGTCCTGCGCCGCATTCGCGATCGCCGCGAGCCAGCCCCTCGCCTCCTCCGGCTTCACCCATTCGAACTCCGGCAATTGGTGCCGGAACCAGGTGAATTGCCGTTTGGCGTAATGGCGGGTGTCGGCGCGGCCGATCGTGGCCGCCTCGTCCAAGCAGAGCTCACCGCGCAAATGCCGGATCAGGGCCGGCACGCCATGGGCCTTCATCGCCGGCAGCAGCGGATCGAGCTGCCGGGCGGCGAGGCGCTCGACCTCCCTCAAGGCGCCGGCGCCGAGCATGGCGTCGAAGCGGGCATCGATGCGGGCATAGAGCTCGTCGCGCCCGGGGGCGAGAAATACCGCGTGAAAACTGTCCCTGGGCAACAGCGGCGGCTGGCCCTCCTGGTGCCAGTCCAGCAGCGAGCGCCCGGTCGCCCCGATCACTTCGAGCGCGCGCGCGATCCGCGTGCGGTCACGCAGGTTCAATCGCCCGGCCGCACGCGGATCGCGGGCCGCGAGTTCCGCATGCAGCGCCTCGACGCCGTTCCGCTCCAGCCGCGCGCGCACGTCTTCGCGCACCTCGGCAGGGATCGGCGGCACCACAGAGAGGCCCGCGGTCAGCGCCTTGAAATAGAGTCCGGTGCCGCCGATGAAGATCGGCAGGCGGCCTTCGGCTCGCGCCCCTTCGAGCGCCTTGGCTGCATCGCTCACCCAGGCACCGGCCGAGAAATTCACGGCGGCATCGACATGGCCGTAGAGGTGATGCGGCACGAGCGCCTCGTCTGCCCGTGTGGGGCGCGCCGTGATGATGCGCAGGTCGCGGTAGACCTGCATGGAATCGGCATTGATGACGACGCCGCCGGTGGCGAGCGCCAGCTCGAGCGCCAGCGCCGACTTGCCGCTGGCGGTCGGGCCTGCGATAAGCACGGCCTTGCCAATAGGCCTTCTGCCGACTTGCCCCTCGCTCACGAAAACCTCAAATGTCCCTGGTCGCCACGCTGATCTGCAATCCCGATAGTCCCGCGCTCGACTCTACCATCGTCGACGGCGCCCGCGCCGTGCTGCCTCAGGCGGCGCCCGCGCACTGGCTGTTCGACGGGGTTGCGGTCGATATTCCCTTCGGCGCCGACAGTAACCTCGAAGGCGACCGTCACGCCATCGAACAGCGGTTGCGCGAGCTTCGCGGCGACCTGCCGATCGACATCGTCGTGCAGCCTGCCGGCGTTCGGCGCAAGAAGCTTTTTCTCGCCGACATGGATTCCACCATGATCGGCCAGGAATGCATCGACGAGCTCGCAGATCTCGTCGGGATGAAGGCCCATGTCGCCGCCATCACCGAACGCGCGATGCGCGGCGAGATCGAGTTCGAGCCGGCGCTGCGCGAGCGCGTTGCGCTTCTGAAGGACCTTCCCGCCAGTGTCGTCGACGAGGTGCTGGAAAAGCGCATCACGCTGACGCCGGGCGGCCGCACACTGGTCGCGACCATGCGGGCGCACGGCGCCTATACCTGCCTCGTCTCCGGCGGCTTCACGCTGTTCACGAACGCGGTCGCCGCCAGGATCGGTTTCCAGGAGAACCGCGCCAACGAGCTGATCGTGCGCGACGGCAAGTTCACCGGCGAGGTCAAGGAGCCGATCCTGGGCCGCGCGGCCAAGCTCGCGACGCTGGTGGATCTGATGGAGTCGTTCGATCTCGACGACGTCGACTCGGTCGTGGTCGGCGACGGCGCCAACGATCTGGCGATGATCCAGGCGGCGGGACTGGGCGTGGCCTATCATGCCAAGCCGGCGGTGGCCGCTGCGGCTGCTGCAAAGATCGACCACGGCGATCTCACCGCGCTGCTCTATGCGCAGGGGTATCGGCGCGAGGAGTTTGTGGAGGGGTAGCCTCCTCCCCGCTGTTATCGCCCGCGAAGGCGGGCAATCCAGTATTCCAGAGACAGTGCGGCTAGAACCGAGAGGCCGCGGCGTACTGGATGCCCCGCCTTCGCGGGGGCACGACAGTTGAGTGCGGGGCGTATCGCCCCTTACTGCACGCTCAGCGCCACGAACCGCAGCTCGCCGTCGGCGTTGGAGACCAGCAGCAGCACCGACTTCTTGCCGTCCTTCTTGAGCTGGTCGACCCGCTTCTGGATGTCGGCGCCGCTGGAGACGACCTCCTGTGCCACCTCGACGATGACGTCGCCGGCGGACAGGCGCTTCTCGGCGGCGTCGGAATTGGCGTCGACATTGGTGACGACCACGCCCTTGACGCTGTCCTTGATCTTGTAGCGCGTGCGCAGGTCCTTGTTCAGCACGGCGAGATCGAGGCCGAGCGCCTTCTGCGTCACCGGCTTCTCGGGCGCGGGCTCGTCGGTCTTCACCGCGGCCTGCACTTTGTCGGGATCCTGGAGGCGGCCGAGCGTGACCTTCTTGGTCTCCTCCTGGCCTTTGCGGATGATGATGACGTCGACCTCCTTGCCGACCGCTGTGTCGGCGACGACGCGGGAGAGATCCTTCGGGTCCTTGACGTCCTTGCCGTCAAACTTGACGACGACGTCGCCGGGCTCGATGCCGGCCGGCTTGGCCGGGCCCTTGTCGTCGACGCCGGCAACCAGCGCGCCGCGCGGCGGCTTGATGTTGAGGCTCTCGGCAATCTCATCGGTGACGCTCTGGATGCGCACCCCCAGCCAGCCGCGGCGCAATTCGCCGAACTGGCGGAGCTGGTCGACGACGCCCATGACCGTCTTCGACGGCACGGCGAAGCCGATGCCGATCGAGCCGCCGGAGGGCGAGATGATCAGCGTGTTGACGCCGATGACGTCGCCATCGAGATTGAACAGCGGACCGCCGGAATTGCCGCGGTTGATGGCGGCGTCGGTCTGGATGTAGCTGTCATAGGGACCCGAGGAGATGTCGCGGTTCTTGGCCGAGACGATGCCGGCCGTCACCGTGCCGCCCAAGCTGAACGGGTTGCCGATCGCGACCACCCAGTCGCCGAGACGCAGCTTGTCGGAATCGCCGAACTTCACCGCGACCAGCGGCTTCGTCGGCTTGAACTTCAACACGGCCAGGTCGGTCTTCTTGTCGACGCCGACCAGCTCGGCCTTGATCTTGGTGCCGTCGTTGAGGATGACGTTGATCTCGTCGGCATCCGCAATGACGTGGTTGTTGGTGACGACGACGCCTGATGTGTCGATGATGAAGCCGGAGCCGAGCGAGTTGGTCTTGCGGGGCGGGCCGTTGTCGCCGCCCTTGCCGCCACCGGGGCCGCCGGGACCCCTGCGGTTCTTGAAGAAGTCGTCGAAGAACTCCTCGAAGGGCGAGCCGGGCGGCAGTTGCGGCATGGTGTTGCTGCCGCCGCCCTTGGCTTCGACGGTCTGCGAGGTCGAAATGTTGACGACCGCGTCGATCACCTTCTCGGCGACGTCGGCGATGCCCTCCGGTCCGCGCGCCTGAGCTGGCGTGCCGAACGCGCCGAAAGCACTGACGGCGAGCGCGGCCAGCCCAATTCTCACGCCAAGTCGCGCACGATGGCGCAAGCGGGACGGGGCAATGATGGCAGCGGTCATTGTGATCTCCAGAAAAAGGGATTCGGCGTCAAGACTGCGCTCGAACGGGGGGACGGCGCAAGCGCGGAGCTTCACGGGCCTCAAGACCCGGATAATACGGCGAAAACCGGTCCCTTGCCTTCACTTTGGCGTTGGCGCGAGGCCTAAATCGGACGCCGCATCACCCAGATCAGGATCAGGCCGACCACGGCCGAACCGATCCCGACCGCCCGCAGGACGTTGTCCGGCGTGGCGATGGCGCTCTTCATGGCCTTGCGCATCCAGTTCGGACTCGCCGCGAACATCAAGCCTTCCAGCACGAACAGGATGCCTAAGCCGATGAGGAAGTCGGCGAACGCAATGGACCTCATCGGATTGGAACCTCCCGTGGTGCTGTTCTTGTCTGGACGAAGGGCGGCCAGACCTGCCGCCGCCCTTGTCTAGCTTACGGCTTTGCCGGCGTCGCGGTCGCCGCCTTGCCGGACGGGTTACCAAAGAACCGGAAGAAATCCGAGTCCGGCCGCAGCAGGAAGCGGGTGTCGTTCGACTTCAGCCCGTTCTCATAGGCCGTCATCGACCGGTAGAAGGCGAAGAAGTCAGCATCCTTGCCGTAGGCTTCCGCAAACAGGCGGTTGCGCTCGGCGTCGCCGACGCCGCGGGTCTGCTCAGCCAGCGATCTGGCTTCCGCCTCGATCACGGTCGCCTCGCGGTCGGCCTTGGAGCGGATCTCCTGCGCCTTCTGGCCGCCCTGCGCCCGGAACTCGGCGGCTTCCCGCTCGCGTTCCGTCTTCATGCGCTGGTAGACCGCCTGGCTGTTCTGCTCCGGCAGGTCGGCGCGGCGAATCCGGACGTCGACAACCTGGATGCCGTAACCGTCGGCCTCGCGATCGAGCTGGTCGCGGATACGCAGCATCAGCTTCTCGCGGTCGTCGCGCACCACGTTGATGAAGGTGACCTCGCCGAGCACGCGGCGCAGCGCCGCGTTCAGGAGCGTGGTGAGCTGGATGTTGGCAGCCTGGATCGAGCCGACACTCTGATAGAAGCGCAGCGCGTCCTTGATGCGGTAGCGCGCGAAGGCGTCGACCACGAGCCGCTTCTGGTCGGATGCGATCGCTTCCTGCGACGGGTTCTCCAGATCGAGGATCCGCTTGTCGATGTTGATCACCGAATTCCACGGCGCCTTGAAGTGCAGACCGGGATCGGTGACGACGTCGACGGGCTTGCCGAACTGAAGCACGATGGTCTGCTCGGTCTGCTGCACCGTGAATAGCGACATGTAGCCGACGATCACGACGAGCAGGAGCCCGAGGAGGGTGACGATACCTGTGACCGGAGACCTCATCGGCTGCCTCCGCTCGATTGCTGACCGGCGGCGGGCGGCCGCTTCGTCGTCAATTCGCCCAGCGGCAGATAGGGCACAACGCCCTGGCCCGAGGGGCCGCCGTCATAGACGAGCTTGTCCGCGCCGCCGAGCACGCGCTCCATCGTCTCCAGATAGATCCGTTCACGCGTCACTTCGGGCGCCTTCTTGTATTCCTCGTAAACCTTCAGGAAGCGCGAGCTCTGGCCCTTGGCCTCGGCAACCGCCTGCTCCTTGTAGCCTTCGGCGGCCTGCATGATCTGCGCCGCACGTCCGCGCGCCTGCGGCACCACCTGGTTGGCGTAGGTCTGTGCTTCGTTCTGCAGCTGCTCGAGATTGGCGCGTGCCGCCTGCACGTCGCGGAAGGCGTCGATCACCTGCGCCGGCGGATCGACCTTCTGCATCTGCACCTGGCTGATCTGAATGCCGGCGCCGTAGCTGTCCAGAGTCTTCTGGATCAGTTCCTGCACGCCCTGTTCAGTGACGTTGCGCGCGCCGGTGAGGATCGGCTGGATCTGCGAGCGGCCGATCACCTCGCGCATCGCGCTCTCGGCGACCGCCTTCACGGTGCCTTCGGGGTTCTGGATGTTGAAGAGGAAGTCGCCGACGCCGCCGGTGTCGGGCTTGATGCGCCACAGCACGGTGAAGTCGACGTCGACGATGTTCTCGTCACCGGTGAGCATCAGGCTCTCTTCGGGCACGTCGCGAATGGAGCGGCCGCGCCGTGCCGGATCGTCGATCAGCGTCATGCCGATGGAGATGGTGTTGACGCGCAGCGCCTTGGGCAGCAGCACTGTCTCGATCGGATAGGGCAGATGATAGTTCAGGCCCGGATCCACGGTGCGGACATGCTTGCCGAAGCGCAGCACGACGCCGCGCTCCTCGGACTGCACGCGGAAGAAGCCCGACAGCAGCCAGAACGCGATGATGATCAGGATGATCAGCGTGATGCCGACGCCGGAGAAATAGCCACCCGGCATGATCTGCTGAAGGCGGTCCTGGCCGCGCCGCAGAAGGTCTTCCAGATCCGGAGGCCTCGGCCCGACCGGTTGCGGGCCTGAGCCCCATGGTCCCTTTGGACCCGAGCCCCATGGGCCACCGCCCTGATTCTTCCACGGCATTCGACGCTCTCCTCGGCAGGGTGGAACTGCCCCTGCCCGCTTTGTCCGGTCCGGCTTTATAGGGGACAGGCAGGTCCCTTACAACGCAGCCCGGGCTGTCTTTGCAGCTAAGCCCGGGGGCAGAAAAGTCAATGTTAACATTGGCGAATGCGGTTAATGGCGCGGCCGCCGACGATATGTCACATAGGAGTAATCGGCGCTGTCGTTCGGTCCGGCAGGATGACGGATGCGCGCCGTCTCCTCCCATTCTGCCTTGTCGATGCCGAAATGCGTGTCGCCGTCGGGGCGCGCATGCACTTCGGTGATTTCGAGCCGATCGGCACGACCGAACCATTGCCGATAGATCTCGGCGCCGCCGATCACCGCGATCTCGGTGACCGAACGCCGCAGGGCATCGCCGCGCGCAATCGCCTCCGCATCCACGGCTGATGTCGTGACGACGGCACCGGCGGCGCGATAAGCCGGATCGCGCGTGATCACGATGTTGGTGCGGCCCGGAAGCGGCCGGGGCAGGGATTCGAAGGTCTTGCGGCCCATGATCACGGGCTTGCCGATCGTGAGCGCCTTGAAGCGCGCCATGTCGGATTTCTGCCGCCATGGAATCGCGTTACCTGCGCCGATGACGCCATTCTCCGCGACCGCCACGACGAAGACGATCTCCATCAGACAGAGCTCCCCGCAAGCCGCGTCAGCGCAGGACCGGTGACGCGGCACAGCGTCCAGTCGTCCATCATGACGGCACCGAGCGACTTGTAGAACGCGATCGACGGCGCGTTCCAGTCGAGCACCGCCCATTGCAGACGCGACCAGCCGTTCTCGACGCATTCCTTTGCGAGATAGACCAGCAGCGCCTTGCCGAGGCCTTTGCCCCGATGCGACGGCCGCACATACAGATCTTCGAGATAGATGCCGTGACGGCCGCTGAAGGTGGAGAAATTGGCGAACCAGACCGCAAAGCCGACCGCCTCGCCGTTCCACTCGGCGATCGCACAATAGAGCCGCGGTCGCTCGCCGAACAGCGCGTCCGCGATGTCAGCCTCGGTCGCCTCGACCTCGTGCGAGAGCTTTTCGTATTCGGCGAGCTCACGGATGAAGGCAAGAACCAGCCCGGCTTCGCCAGGACGCACGCGGCGGATGTTGAGCGACATCTGCGTCAGACCGCGACTTCCGCCTTGATGTGTGGGTGCGGATCGTAGCCGACGAGCTCGAAATCCTCGAAGCGGAAGGAGAAGATGTCCTTCACGTCGGGATTGATCCGCATCACCGGCAACGCACGCGGTGCGCGCGTGAGCTGGAGCTTCGCCTGCTCCAGATGGTTGGAATAGAGATGGGTGTCGCCGAACGAATGCACGAAGTCGCCGGGCTTCAGGTCCGTGACCTGCGCCACCATCATGGTGAGCAGCGCATAGGAGGCGATGTTGAAGGGCACGCCGAGGAACACGTCGGCCGAGCGCTGATAGAGCTGGCACGACAGCTTGCCGTTGGCGACATAGAACTGGAACAGGCAATGGCACGGCGGCAACGCCATCTTGTCGACCTCGGCCGGATTCCAGGCCGAGACGATCAGGCGGCGCGAGTCCGGGTTGCGCTTGATCATATCGACGACGTTGGCGATCTGGTCGATGCTGCGTCCGTCCGGCGCGGGCCAGGAACGCCACTGATGACCATAGACCGGGCCGAGATCGCCATTGGCGTCCGCCCACTCGTCCCAGATGGTGACGCCGTTGTCGCGCAGATATTTGATGTTGGTGTCGCCCTTCAGGAACCACAACAGCTCGTGCACGATCGCCTTCAGCGGCAGCCGCTTGGTGGTCAGCATCGGGAAGCCGGCCGACAGATTGAAGCGCATCTGATGGCCGAACACCGAGAGCGTGCCGGTGCCGGTCCGGTCGGTCTTCTCGGCGCCGTCTGAGAGAATCCGCTCGAGCAGGTCCTGATACTGGTGCATGTGTCGTGTGCCTTTGGGGAGGCCGCGAACTTAGCGGCCACCTCCGCGCTGCGACAGCGGCGATTCGCTGCCTGCACCGATTATACCCGGAAAAAGTGAGCGTTTCCGGTGAAACGGCAAGGGGCGGAACTCGCGTCCCGCCCCCGCCTATCGGCTTGATTGTGCTGGTTAACTGGCCGGCTTGAGCACCGGGGTCCATTTCGCGATCTCGTTCTTCACGAGGGTCGCGAGCGCCTCCGGCGTCCGGTCCTTTGGGCCCGGGATGACGCTGCCGAGCTCGAGCAGGCGCTTCCTCACCGTCGCGTCGTCGAGCGCTTTGACGGCGGCGGCGTTCAGGCTCGCCACGATGGCCGGCGAAGTTCCCTTCGGTGCGAACATCGCGTTCCAGGCCTGGGCCTGGAACGCAGGCAGGCCGGCTTCCGTCGTCGTCGGCACGTTCGGCAGCGACGGATTGCGCTCGGCCGTTGCGATCGCATAGGCCTTGATGGTGCCGGCGTTGATCTGTGGCACGGCGTTGACGATCTGGTCGCACATGTAGTCGACCTGCCCCGCCACCAGCGCGTTCATCGCGGGGCCGGTGCCGTTGAAGGGCACGCCGACCGGCTTGATGTCGAGGATGGAGTGCAAGAGCTCGCAGGACACGTGCGAGACCGAGCCGACGCCGGCATGCGCCGCGTTCACCTTCTCGGCATTGGCCTTCACATAGGTGACGAACTCCTTCAGGTCCTTCGGCGGAAAATCCTTGCGCGCCAGGATCAGGATCGGCGTGCCCGCCAGCAGCGCGATCGGCTCGAAGTCTTTCTCCGGATGATAGGCAAGCTTCGGATAGAGCGGCACGGATGCGGCGTGCGTGCCCATATGCCCCGTGATCAGCGTATAGCCGTCATTGGCCGCGCGTGCGGCCCGCGCGGTCGCGGTGGTGCCGCCGGCGCCGACCACGTTCTCGATGACGATGCTCTGCCCCAGCGTCTGCGCCATGTGCGCGGTGACGATGCGCGAGATCACGTCGGTCGGGCCGCCGGCCGCGAACGGCACGATCATGGTGATGCCGCGCGTCGGATAGGTCTGCGCCTGAGACGGTGCGACAAACGCGCACAGCGATGCGGCCGCCGCGGCACATGCGCCCGCGAGCGCGCGAATAAAGGTCATGTCGATCTCCTTGTCGGTCCCAGGTCGGTTCCTTGTCGACTCCTTGGGACACAAACAAAAATGCCGGCCACAAGGGCCGGCATTTTCATTTCACGAAGACATCACACAAGTCGATTCGACTTCCGAATGCGGCGCGCGGACGCAGGGCGCCGCGCCGACGCGATCAGTTCTCGGATTCGGTGAACACCTCGTCGCGCTTGGCGCGCAGCGCGGGCAGCACCGTGAGGATCAACAGGCTCGCCGCGATCGCCAGCAACACCGCCGACAACGGACGCGTCAGGAACACGCTCCAGTCGCCGCGCGAGATCAGCAGTGCGCGGCGCAGGTTCTCTTCCATCAGCGGTCCGAGCACCATGCCGAGCAGCAGCGGTGCCGGCTCGAAATCGTGCTTGATCAGCCAGTAGCCGACGAGACCGAACACGCCGGCGAGGATGACGTCGACCGGTGCGTTGTTCACCGAGTAGATGCCGATCGCGCAGAAGATCACGATCGAGGGGAACATCAGCCGGTAAGGCACGCGCAGCAGGCGGACCCAGATTCCGACCAGCGGCAGGTTGATGATGATCAGCATCAGGTTGCCGATCCACATCGAGGCGATCATGCCCCAGACGAGATCCGGCTGCTTCTGCATCACCTGCGGGCCCGGCACGATGCCATGGATAGTCATCGCGCCCACCATCAGCGCCATCACCGCGTTCGGCGGGATGCCGAGGGTGAGCAGCGGGATGAAGGAGGTCTGCGCCGCCGCGTTGTTGGCGCTTTCCGGCGCCGCCACGCCCTCGATCGCACCGCGGCCGAACCGCGACGGGTTCTTGGCGATCTTCTTCTCGAGCGTATAGGCCGCAAAGGACGCGATCACGGCACCGCCGCCCGGCAGGATGCCCAGGATCGAGCCGAGCACGGTGCCGCGCAGGATCGCAGGCGCGGAGTCGCGCAGATCCTTCCTGGTCGGCATCAGGCCGGTGATCTTCTGCTGCACGAGGTCGCGGTTCATCTCGGCGCCGGCGTCGAGGTTGCGGATGATCTCGGCAAAGCCGAACACGCCCATCGCGACCGTTGCAAAGCCGAGACCGTCGGCGAGCTCCGGAATGTTGAAGGCCATGCGCGAAGCGCCGGTCTCGATGTCCGAGCCGACCATCGACATGAGCAGGCCGAGCACGATCATCGCGATCGCCTTCAGCACCGAGCCCTTGGCCAGCACGACCGCGAAGATCAGACCGAGCACCATCAGCGAGAAATACTCGGCCGGACCGAACGCCAGCGCGAGCTTGGTCAGCGGCGCGCCGAGCACGGCGATGAGCACGGTCGCGACGCAGCCGGCGAAGAACGAGCCGATCGCCGCGATCGCCAGCGCCGGGCCGGCACGGCCCTGCTTGGCCATCTGGTGACCGTCGATGGCGGTGACGACCGATGTCGCCTCGCCGGGTATGTTGACCAGGATCGACGTGGTCGAGCCGCCATATTGCGCGCCGTAATAGATGCCGGCGAGCATGATCAGCGCGCCGACCGGCGGCAGTCCGAAGGTGATCGGCAGCAGCATCGCCACGGTCGCGATGGTGCCGATGCCCGGGAGAACGCCGACCAGCGTGCCGACGAGGGCGCCGATCAGGCACATCAGGAGGTTGATCGGAGAGAGCGCGACGGCGAAGCCGTGGGCGAGGTTGGCAAAAATATCCATCACGCCCTCACTGGATCAGGAAACGCGGAAACATCGGCATCGGTAGCCCGAGCACGTAAGGGAAGAGCAGCGCGCAGCCGAGCGTCAGGCAGGCGCCGACGATGGCAGCCTCCAGCCAGCGCGTCTCATGCGAGCCCATCGCCGCGATCATGAAACTCGCGAAGGCGGAGACCACGAGGCCCAGCGGCCGGATCGCGAGCGCGAAAAACACGATCGAGACCATCACGAACAGCGGCCCGCGCCAGGAATAATGGGCCATCGCCGGCCCGTCGGTCAGAAGGCCGGTCAAGGCAATGCCGGCGGACAAGGCGACCAGCAGCCCGCCGAACATGCGCGGCGCGGTGCCCGCACCGAAGGAGAAGCCGCGCATGCCCTGCAAATCGCTCGAGGCCCACAGCGCGAACAGCGCGAGTGCCATCAGGATGACGCCGCCGACATAATCCTGGGCCGACCGGATGGTCATGAACAGCGTGACGATCGCCACCGCTAAGACCGGATAGGAATAGATCAGCGCCAGCAGCACGTCGGATGACGCCTTCTTGGTCTCACCGCCGACCGATCCGATCAGTGCCGCGGGAGCGCCCGCGACCAACGCGGTGGCATGGCTGATGAGAACGGTGGCCGGGCCGCGTCCCGCGCCCCAGCCAAAGATCGTCCCGATCGACCAGATGAATTCGAATATCTGCGGCGCAACGGCCAGCAGACAAAAACCGATCGCCACCGAGGTGTTTCGGGTGGCTGTCGCTGAGTGGCCCATCGTATCGGCCATGCATGTCTCCTCCGCGACCCGTAAGTCACGCGCAGTGTTGTTCTAATCGGCTGGAAATGGATCCCTCGCCCGGATCACTGCCTAGCGATTTTCATTACACAATGCCAGCAAAACCCAACAAGCCCCCGGCGAGCAGGAGCCATAGTGGATTGATGCGCGAGACCGCTGCGAGCACCGCAACCATCGCGGTCAGAAGCACCGCAGCAATCGTGCGATCGGTCGCGTTGGCCAGGATCAGGGCACTCGCCGCCATCAATCCGATCGAGAGCGGAACCAATGCAGCCTGGATCAGGCCGGGCCAGCGCGATTGGCTCGGCCGGTTCAAGAGCCGGCTAACATAGTAGGCAACCAGCGCGGTCGGCAGGCACATGGCCAGCGTCGCTGCCAGCGCGCCGGGGATGCCGGCGACGGCATAGTAAGCACGTTCGGACCTGGCGAGAGCTGCGCGATCGCATAGGCATCAGTGAACTGCTTGTCGGTCATCCAGTGATGCACGTCGACCGCGATACGGTGCATCTCGGGCACCGCGGCCGCGGCGCCGCCGACCGCGAACAGCGACATCAGCGCAAAGGTGGAGATCAGCGCCCAGATCGGGTTCTCGGCGTTCACGCTGCTACCTTCCGCCGCAGGAGGAAGGTGGCGCCGACACTCACGGGGATCGCGACCAGCAGCACCGCCTGGAGCGGCAGGCGGAGCACGCCGATGGCGAGGAACACGCCGAGCATCAGGATGAGCGCAACGGCGTCCATCCGCTTGAGCAGCGGCGTCATCATGCGGAAGACGACCGCGATCAGGAGGCCGACCGCCGCGCAGGAGATGCCTGCGAGGATGCGGCGCAGCACCTCCACATCGCCGAACCGGGCGTAGATGATCGCAAGCACGGTCATGATCAGCGTCGGCGGCAGCAGCAGCCCGGCAAAGGCGGCAACGCCGCCCGCGATCCCGCGCAGCCGTGCGCCAAAGACCATCGACAGATTGACGATGTTGGGCCCGGGCAGGAAATGGCAGAGCGCGAAGGTTTCGTTGAACTCGTCCGCCGTCATCCAGCGGTGCTGCTCGACGATCGCCCGCCGGGCGAACACCAGAACTCCGCCGAAACCGGCCAGGGACATCCGGGCGAAGGCCACAAACAGCGCGGTCAGGCTGGGCGGAGGGCCGCTGGTCGCGGCACGATCCGGCCCTTGGGCGGCCGGTGCTGAATCCGGGGACATGTCAGGAGCTTAGAACGAGGGCCGCCGCGAGGCCAAGGCTATCCGGAACCTATCCAAAGGGAACCGCGCCATGCCGCGCCAAACCCCTGTCTTTCTAAACCTTTGCCCCCTATATTGGGGGTGCCGGTTCGCCGGCTATGGAAATAAACGGTCGTCGTAATAAACCATTCGGACCCGGGGGCGGTACCCGGCGCCTCCACCAAAGCCCACCAGCGGGCAGGCCCTAGAAGCGGGTTTTGGCGGGGGCGAAATAGGATCGACGAGGGCGTAAAGGGCGTGCTTTTTCCCGGTATTGTTCCGCCGTTATCGGGCTACTGCAATAGTTGCCAACGACAACTTTGCTCCGGTTGCTCAGGCTGCGTAACGCAGTTTGAAAGACCATCTTAAAGTCCTAACGGGTTAAGCTCCGTTAGGCGGGGTTCGGAGGCACCTGGCAACAGAAGCCTCCACTTACCTTCGATTTCCTTCCCCACGGGGACTCCTGCTGACCCGTCAGGCGCGGTACTATTGCGGCTTGGCGAGTCGGGCCGGCAGGGCCCAACTCCTGGAATGCAACAGGACCACCATGGCGACCGATCATATCCGATACGATGTGCTGGCCCGCGACGCGCTGCGCGGCGTGCTGCGGAAGGTGCTGACCGACGCCGCGTCGCATGGACTGCCGGGCGAGCATCATTTCTTCATCACCTTCGTGTCGAAGGCCGAGGGCGTGAAGCTGTCGTCGCGGCTCCTGGCGCAATATCCGGAAGAGATGACGATCATCCTGCAGCATCAGTTCTGGGATCTGACCGTGCTCGAGGACCGCTTCGAGGTCGGCCTGTCGTTCGGCGGCATTCCGGAGCGGCTGGTGGTGCCGTTCAGCGCCATCAAGAGCTTCCTCGATCCGTCCGTGAAGTTCGGCCTCCAGTTCGACACGTCCGATGTCGCCGAGGTCGCGCCCGAGACGTTGCCCGCGGCCCCTGCCCCTTCGGCCCTGTCGGTGCCCACGCCCGCCACGGACAAGGCGGAGACCGCGGAAGAGCCGACCCCGCCGAACCAGGGCGGCGCCGAAGTCGTGCGGCTCGATCGTTTCCGCAAGAAATGATCTAGGCTACCGCGCGAGACCGTCGCGTCCGGCCAAACTGCCTATATAGAGGAGCACATGAAGAGGCCGCGCGGCATTTCGCGCGGCGGAATGGATGTGCTCATGGCCAAATCTGCACGCACGAAGACCGCTCGCCCCGCGACCCGCACCGAGACCGACAGTTTCGGTCCCATCGAGGTCCCCTCCGATCGCTATTGGGGCGCGCAGACCGAACGTTCGCGGCAGAATTTCCGCATCGGCACGGATCGCATGCCGATCGCGCTCGTGCATGCGCTCGGCATCGTCAAGCTCGCCGCGGCGCAGTCCAACCGCGAGCTCGGCCTGCTCGACCAGCGCCGGACCAGCGCCATCATCCGCGCCGCACGCGAGGTGATCGACGGCAGCCTCGACGATCATTTCCCGCTCGTCGTGTGGCAGACCGGCTCGGGCACACAGACCAACATGAACCTCAACGAGGTGATCGCCAACCGCGCCAATGAGCTGCTCGGCGGCGAGCTCGGCGCCAAGAAGCCGGTGCATCCGAACGATCACGTCAACATGAGCCAGTCGTCGAACGACTCTTTTCCCACCGCAATGCATATCGCGGCGGCGAGCCGCATCACCGCCGATCTCGTTCCTGCCCTTGGCGAACTGCTCCGTGCGCTGCGCAAGAAGGAGAAGGAGTTCGCCAAGATCGTCAAGATCGGCCGCACCCACACCCAGGACGCGACGCCGCTGACGCTCGGCCAGGAATTCTCCGGCTATGCCGCGCAGGTCGAAAGCGGGATCGCGCGACTGAAGGTCGCGGTGAAGGAGCTCTATCCGCTGGCGCAGGGCGGCACCGCCGTCGGCACCGGCCTCAACGCGAAGCCGCGCTTTGCAAGACTGTTCGCAAAGCACGTTGCCGGAATCACCAAACTGCCCTTCACCAGCGCCGCCAACAAATTCGAGGCGCTGGCCTCGAACGATGCCTATGTGCTGGCGCACGGCGCCATCAATTCGGTCGCGACAGGCCTGTTCAAGATCGCCAACGACATCCGCCTGCTCGGATCGGGTCCGCGCTCAGGGCTCGGCGAGCTGATCCTGCCGGAGAACGAACCGGGCTCGTCGATCATGCCGGGCAAGGTCAATCCGACGCAGTGCGAGGCGATGACCATGGTGTGCTGCCAGGTGTTCGGCAATCACACCGCGATCACGGTCGCCGGCAGCCAGGGCCATTTCGAGCTCAACGTCTACAAGCCCGTGCTAGCCTACAACATGCTGCACTCGATCCGCCTGATGGCCGATGCCGCGCGCTCCTTCACCGAACATTGCGTCAGCGGCATCCGCGCCGACGAAAAGCGCATAAGTGAGCTGATGCAGCGCTCGCTGATGCTGGTGACCGCGCTCGCGCCGAAGATCGGCTACGACAACGCCGCCAAGGTGGCCAAGACGGCGCATGTCAACGGCACCACGCTGAAGGAGGAGGCGCTGCGGCTCGGCTTCGTCACAGCGGACGAGTTCGACCGTTTGGTGCAGCCGGAGAAGATGACGAAACCGGGGTAATTCCTAATTCCGATAGTCATCCGTAATGATACGGAGCCAAAAAGCTCATAATTGTAAGGCTTAAAGGACAGGATTTGATTACCGTCAATGTTCCGGAAAGACGGCGTGCTACGCAGCTATTCTGCCCTTGGCGGGGCGAAATTCATCGTTTGATGGCCCAAGGGGCCGATTGACGAGGACGAGCAAATGACAATCAAGTCTTGTGGGGCGCGACGCGGCCCCCTGTTTCTGAATGTTTCATCCTGCCTGAAGAGGATCGGATGATGGAGACGCGGCATGGGGAACGTCATCAACCTGAATCGTTTCCGGAAGCGCGCCGAGCGGGAAGCCTCGGCGAAGCAGGCGGACGCCAATCGAGCGAAGTTCGGCCGCACGAAAGCGGAGCGGTCGGCGGAGGAGACGCGCGCGGACAGGGCGAAGGAGCACCTGGACAAGCATCAGATCGATCGCGAGGAGCAGCCATGAAGTCGCCCGTCGTGAAACGATCGATCGTCGTCGCCGGTCACAAGACCAGCGTCAGCCTGGAAGAGGCGTTCTGGAACGGCATGAAGGAGATTTCGGGCCTGCGCAACATGACGCTGTCCGAGCTCGTCGGCGAGATCGACGGCAACCGCCAGCAGGGCAATCTGTCCTCGGCGATCCGCCTGTTCGTGCTCGACTACTTCAAGAGCCGCGCCATGGCCGTCCAGCCGGACAAGGTCCCGGCCCAATAGCCGGCAAGGCGTCTTTTCGGCGCGTCGGGGCGTTCGCACTTTAAAATCACTCTAAGGTGCAGCTTCCGGCGAGCAAGCGCGCTTGACCTCAATGCCCTGCGTTGAAAATACAGGGCATGACCGACACCAATGATACGCGCCCTCACATGCCGCTGGGTCTGGCCCTGCGCGGCTACACCGGCGTCATCCAGCACCTGTCCGCCAGGGACACCGGTTCGGCGCTCTCGGACATCGAGCTCGAGAGCCGGCTGATCGAACTCGGCTTCGTCGAGGGGGCCCGGGTCGAGGTCCTGCATGAGGGGCTGGTCGGGCGCGATCCCATCGCCGTGCGGGTCGACAGCATCACGATCGCGGTCCGTCGGCGCGAAGCCATGGCCATCATCGTCGCCTGAGGCGGCCGCCCCCTGACCTCAGGCCTTTGATCCCAGATCGTTGAAAATCATGGAAGCACCCCTCCTGCATCTCGCCCTGGTCGGCACGCCAAACAGCGGCAAGACCTCGCTGTTCAATGCCCTGACCGGCAGCCGGCAGAAGGTCGCGAACTATCCGGGCGTCACCGTCGAGCGCAAGGAAGGCTTCTTCGTCACGCCCCAGGGACGCCAGGTCTCGGTGGTCGACCTGCCCGGCACCTATTCGCTGCGCGGCCGCAGCCCGGACGAGGAGATCACCCGCGACTTCGTGCTCGGCAAGGCCTCTGGCGAGACCGTGCCCGACCTCGTGCTGTGCGTGGCCGATTCCACCAATCTGCGCTTGACCATCCGCCTGCTGCTGGAGCTCAAGCGCACCGGCCGGCCGATGATCCTCGTGCTCAACATGTTCGACATCGCCGCGCGCCGCGGCATCACGGTCGACGTCGAGCGGCTCGCCAAGGAGCTCGGCGTGCCCGTGGTCACCTCGATCGCGGTGCGCAAGGGCGGCACGGCCGATCTGTTGACGCTGACCGACGAGATCTCGGCCAGGCTCGCCACCGAGCCTGCGGAGAACACCTGGCGCGCGCTCAGCGTCGGCGAATTGCGCTCCACCCAGCGCGAGGCCGACCGCATCATCGCCGACTGCGTCAGCCTGCCGAGCCGGCCTGACACCTGGACCGCGCGGATCGACGCGGTGGTGCTGCATCCCGTCGGCGGCCTCATCGTGCTGGCGCTGATCCTGTTCGTGATGTTCCAGGCGGTGTTCGCCTGGGCGCAGCCGCTGATGGAGCTGCTCAATTCCGGCTTCGACGCGCTCGGCGAGTTCGTGCACACCACCCTGCCCGCCGGCCTGCTCCAGAGCTTCCTCCAGAACGGCGTGATCTCGGGCGTCGGCAGCGTGATCGTGTTCCTGCCGCAGATCATCATCATCTTCCTGTTCATCCTGCTGCTGGAAGATTTCGGCTACATGGCGCGCGCCGCGTTCCTGATGGACCGCATCATGGGCGGCGCCGGCCTGCACGGCCGCGCCTTCATCCCGCTGCTGTCGAGCTTTGCCTGCGCCATTCCCGGCATCATGGCGACGCGCGTGATCGACAACAAGCGCGACCGGCTGACCACGATCCTGATCGCGCCGCTGATGACCTGCTCGGCGCGCATCCCGGTCTACACGCTGATCATCTCGGCCTTCATTCCGGCGAAGGACGTCTGGGGCTTCATCAACCTCCAGGGCCTCGTGATGTTCGGCCTTTACGCCGCCGGCATCATCAGCGCGCTTGCCGTCTCGTTCCTGATCAAGTTCTTCATGCTGCGCGACTACGCGCCGGCACCGTTCATGCTGGAGCTGCCGGACTACAAGATGCCGCGGCTGAAATCGATCGCGATCGGCGTCTACACGCGGGCCAAGATGTTCCTCCACCGCGCCGGCACCACGATCTTCTCGATGATGGTGCTGATCTGGTTTCTGGCCTCGTTCCCGCAGCCGCCGGCGGGCGCCACCGAGCCCGCCATCGACTTCAGCCTCGCCGCCATCATCGGCAAGGCGCTCGAGCCGCTGCTCGCCCCCGTCGGCTTCAACTGGCAGATCGCGGTCGCCCTGATCCCGGGCATGGCGGCGCGCGAGGTCGCGGTCGCAGCGCTCGGCACGGTCTATGCGATCGAAGGCGGCAAGGAAGCGGCCGAGCAGATCGGCCAGGTGCTGGCGACGAAATGGTCGCTCGCCACCGCGCTGTCGATGCTGGCCTGGTACATCTTCGCCCCGCAATGCGCCTCGACGCTGGCCGTGATCCGGCGCGAGACCGGAAGCTGGCGATGGATGGCGGTGACCTTCAGCTACATGCTGGTGCTGGCCTATGCCGCGAGCCTCGTGACGTACAACGTCGCGGTGGCGTTGGGGGCGGGATAGAGTCCCCTCTCGAAACCAAAAACTGCGAAAACAACCCCATGCACAGTAGACGGGGTCGTGAAATCAATGGCTTACGAATTATCCGAATTCGCTTGACCCGTCGGGCAAGACACCGGCATGATGGCATCATCGGGAAGCGTCCGCCAACGATTGATCGCGGCCCGCATCCTCGACAAGTCCGCACAATTCACTCGCGCCTGGCCTTGCGACATCGCAGGAATTGATGCCGGACCTCCATCGTTTTCTTCGGCTTCCCATGAAAAGGCCCCGGTCGATGCCGGGGCCTGAGTTCACCGGGAAGACACACACACTCAATAGCGAGCAGCGACCGGAGCACCGAAACCACCGAAGCGGTAGTTCAACCGAAGCGTAACCATGTCCACATCCTGGCTGATCCCGCTGCCGGTGAGCGCCAACCCGCCGGGCGTGACCACGCCTGCGAAGCCGAAATTGTCGCGTCCCATCCAGAGATGGTCGTACTCGATACCGGCCGACCAGTTCGGCGCAAAACCATATTCCCAGCCGACACCCAGGGCGCCGCCCCAGCGCGTGTGACCTGCCGAAGCCAGTCCGACGCCGGTGACGTTGTTGAATATATCGAATCGATTGCGGGTCACGGCAGCGCCGCCCTTCACGTAGAACAGCGAAGCGTTCCATGCCCAACCGAGCTGGGCTGTGAACAGCCCAATGGCGTCGGTCTTGCCTGTGGTCGAGATCAACGGATCGATCAGGCTGACGCGCGTGTTCTTGATCTCGGCCCAATCGCCCTGAGCTTCCAGACCAAGCACAAACTGATTGGTTTGCCAGCGGTACCCGATCTGTCCACCCGCAAGACCACCGGAGCGATCGGCGCAGCCACCTGCTACCGTCCCAGCGGGCGTTACGAAGTCGACGCAACCATGGCTTTGCCCCCAGCCACCGTTGGCCCCGATGTAGAATCCGCTCCAGTTGTAGACCGCCACCACTGGTGCCGGCGGCGGCGCCTTGACGGCCATGTCGGCCGCCATGGCCGGAGCCGCCATACTCAGTGCCACGAAGCCGATCGCAGCAGTTGAAAACTTCCTCATGGTCTCGTCCCCTTTTTTGCTCTTTCGTTCAAATTCGCTGTCTCGTCCAGAAATGAGCACCCATGCTGACCAGGTGCATAAGGTTCGCGAATGTGAGGAACTTTACGCGGGCAGGAGTCCTGAAGCCCGTATCAAAATGGCAACACCCAAGCGCCATCTCTATGCACTGTAGCGTGCTTAATCGATGCCCGACGCTTCTGACGGTAGAGAGCCGCCGTCATCGTTGAGCCACGCATGGATATCTGGCGCCGGAATGAGCCGCCTCGGAACGTGAGGATTGATCGTACCTGCAAAAACAGAAAGGCCTTCATCGAGCTTTGCGCGCGCGAACAACTTGGCTTCGTCCTCGGTCGCGAACGTCCGCGTCTCGCGCGGACTGCGCTGCCTCGGCAAAACGCCACGTTGTCGAATTTCAAAGCTGACGTACCAAGTCGGGATCATCGCACCTGTCAACCTGTGAGCCTCGAAGTCGGGTTGTGGCGCGATCGTCATCCGCGTATTTGATGCAGATCAAACCCCGCGCGTCACACCGGCGATCGGGAGGTTGAGTAAGACGTCGGCAGGACGGCATCGTCGGCGCAACAATCGATGCTCACTTCGAACGCCGCTAACCTCATTGGATCACTTCCGCACCAACAGACTGACCGCCGAGAAACTGCGCGACGATGATCTCGCCGACCTCGTCACACTCCATCTCGATCCCGACGTGTCCCGCTATCTCGGCGGTGTCCGTTCGGCGGAGGCGACGAAGACTTATCTCGCCGTCAACATGGCCCATTGGGACCGGCACGGTTTCGGGCTCTGGGTGCTGCGAACGAGAGACGGAGCATTCGCCGGACGGGCGGGGATCAGGCACATCCTCGTTGATGGTATCGACGAGATCGAGATTGCCTATACGTTCAAACGCGACCTCTGGGGCCAAGGATTTGCGAGCGAGACCGCCGCGGCGCTGACGCATATCGGGCTGTCGCAACTCGCGCTGCCGTCGCTCATCGGCCTGGTCTTCGTCGAACATGGTGCGTCGCGCCGCGTGCTGGAGAACTCCAATTACATTCTGGAGAAGAGCACGACGCATCACGGCGAGGACGTCGTGATCTACCGGATCCGGCGGTGAGCGACGCCCCAACGCTCAGCCGGTGCGCAGCCGAATGGCCGATCGCGGCAATGAGGCCAGAAACAGAACGGCGCAGACGCACAGCAAGACGATGTCCTTGAACAGGAACTCGCCGGTCAGATTCCACGCCATGGGATCGGATGACAGGCTCCATGTGACGACGCCCGGCGTCGTGAAGAAGAACGACCATGTGATCGCGAAGGTCACCACGCCCATGAATGAGCCGACGGCGGACAAGACCGGGCTGAAGCTACCTGCCGCCAGCAGCGCCGCAATCGCGAATTCGGCAACACCGAGAACATAGGCCTCTCCCCTCAGGCCGAAGATCGACAGCCAGGAGATGAACGGACTGTTGGTGATGAACTGCGCGATGCCCTGCGCGGATTGCAGTGTGAATTTCTGCATTCCGAAGGACACGAATATGACCACCATGACCCAGCGGAGAATGGCGAGCGGACGATACGAACCTCCACCATTCTCGGCAACGTTGAATTCCATCATGTGACGATCTCTCCCCGGAATGCGCGTCCATCAGCGTGCGAAGAAAATACGTTCGCTGAAAGCTGTACGAAGAGATCCTTCCGCCGTTACCTGCATCCGGAGTTCCACTGATCACAGGTGCGTGCAACGGCGTGTGTCGGCGCCATGATCGAAGGCAATTCCGAGAAGCTACCAGCAGCGCTCCGCGACGGATCGCAGCGCCCAAGCGGCGCGAGGCCCGTCAGGCCGAGATGATTGCCACCACTTCAATCTCGACGCGGGCCGATGTCGGCGTCAGGGCGCTGACCTGGACGAGCGTGCTGGCCGGGCGCACCGCATCGAAGGCTTCAGAGTGGGCGCGCGCCACATGCTCGGTGTCCGCCATATCGATCACGTACACCACGGTACGGACGACATGCCGCATATCGGCGCCAGCCTCGGCCAATGCGTCGGCGATCAATGCGAGTATCGCCCTGGCTTGCAGGTAGGCGTCGCCGTCGAGGTGCGGCGGGCGAGCCGTCGTGCCGGAGACAAAGACCTGGTTTCCGACGCGCACGGCGCGGGAGTAGCCATAAGCGTCTTCGAACGCATACCCCGATGAGATATTTTGCCTCGTCAACGACGCGCTCCCATGGTTTCCCTGCCGCAACACCGAACTATCACCACTGCCCTCTTCCGGCAAAAGCCGCAAATGCCATCGCGGCGTGCAGCAGCCACGCGCAATCCATCAGGTCCCGCAGCAACCTCACGGCTCCAGCGTGTAGGAGCGTCCGGGTTCGAGCACGTAGATGGTCAGGAAACGGAGCGGACGTTCCGGATCACAATTGCGAAATAGGGTGTGTGGAAGATCCGCCCGATCCTGCAACGTCTCGCCCGCCCGGTACTGTCGCGGTTCGTCGCCGCCATAAGCGGACTCGGCGACACCTTCGACGATGTAGATCGCGCCCGCAACGGGATGCCGGTGAAGCGGCGCGACGCCACCCGGCGGATAGGTGACCTCGACGACCATGAGTTCCTGTTGATTGCCCGGCAATGGCAGACGTTCGAGAACCTTGCGCGTAACACCGGCAAACCCTGCTTGTTGAGCGCTCGCCTGACCGTCGGTACGTTCATCCATGGAGCACCTGTCTCGTTCGAGAGTTGCAGCCGTCGCGCCAGATCGCGGTGAACGACAATGGAATGCCTGAAGCGACAAGGTTGAAGGCTGAACCGCTCTCACAGCATTCTGCCTCATATGCGACAGCCCCGTTCAAAGCCTCGTGTCATGGGACCACTTGAAACAGAGGGACTCGCCTGACGCAGTTCCATCTGGCTGCTTCGATGATGTTCCTGAATGCAACCGACCTGAACAGTCATTCAAGAAAGTTTCTTGCCCGTTCCTGCAACAGGTGGTGACGGCAGTCGTTGACCCCCGACGACGCGAACAGGAGGAACAGATGAAGAAGCTGACTTACGCTCTTGCAGCGGTAGCGACGCTTGCAATCGGTGCCCCGACCATCGCCAATGCGGCCGGCGTCGGCATCTATGTCGGCGGCGACAGGGACTATTATGACGGCCCCCGCGCGCGCGTTTACGAGCATGACCGCGGCTGGCACCGTGGCTGGTACAATCACGACCGCGATTACGACCGCGGCGTCGTGATCCGTCGTTATCATCATTGGGACGATTAGTGCGAGCCAGCACGATCGAACAAGGAGGCCTCGCTTCGGCGAGGCCTTTTGCATGTCGGCCGCCCCGCCACTTTCTCACTCGCCGCGATGGCGCAGCGCGTCGACGATGACCTTGAAGGCGGGCGAGTTCTGGCGGCGGCTCGGATAGTAGATGTGGTATCCGTCGAACACCGGCGACCACTTGTCCAGGACCAGCGCGAGGTCCCCCGACATGATGTGCCGTTGCACGACATTCTCCGGCACATAGGCGATGCCGTATCCTTTCAGCGCGGCATCGGCCTGGGCGTAGGAGGTGTTGAACGTCAATTGCCCGTCCACTCGAACGCGAAGTTCTTGGCCGTCCTTCGCGAACTCCCACGCGTAAAGCCCACCTGCCCTTTCCAGCCGCAGGTTGATGCAATTGTGCCGCACGAGGTCGTGGGGGTGCTCCGGCACGCCGTGTTCGGCGAAGTAGCCGGGTGAGCCCACGGCCACCAGCCGCCAATCCGGTCCGATCCGCACGGCGACCATGTCCTTTTCGACGCTTTCTCCGAGACGGACGCCGGCGTCGAATCCGTCCTCGACAATGTTGCGAAATCCGTTGTCGAGACTGAGCTCGAGCTTGATGTCGGGATAGTCCTTCAGGATCGGCTGCAGCTTGGGCCACACCACGCTCTGGAGCGCGTGCTCCGACACCGTCATCCGGATCCGCCCCGAGGGCTTGTCGCGGAACGCCATCAGGTCGGCAATCTCGGCCTCGATCTCGGCGATGCGCGGAGCCATCGACAGCCTCAACCGTTCGCCGGCTTCGGTGAGACCGACGCTGCGTGTCGTGCGCGTCAGCAGCCGGATGCCCATCTGGTCTTCCAGCCGCTTGATGGTGTGACTCAAGGTCGATTGGCCAATGCCGAGCTTCGCGGCCGCCTTGGTGAAGCTGCGCTCCTTGGCGACCGTGAGGAACCAAAGAAGGTCGTTGAAGTCTTGCTTGGCCATCGTTCTCCGCCGCCGACCGTCCCCATTTATGCCGCCCATCGATTAATGCAAGCGGATTACTCCATCTAATCCGATTGCTCGCTATCGGCTATCTCCGGCGGTGCGGGTGGTCTTCGCTGTGCCCCGCGCCGTCCTGGCCCGACTACAGGAACGCACCATGCCCAGACATCGCCCGGTGCGCCGGTCCGTTCTTGGAGGTCTCCTGGCCATGGCCGCCGTTTCCAGGCCGGTGGCCGGCCTGACCGCGACGAACGCTTCCTGGCACACGGGAGCCGCGACCATGCGGATACGATGCGCCTTCGATCGTCACAGCTTTACGGTGGTCCTCTTCGACGGCCCGTCAGCACGCGAACTCGTCTCGCGCCTGCCGCTCGACCTGGCGATCGAGGACTATTCGACCAACGAGAAGATTGCCTATCTGCTGCGCAAGCTGACCGAGGACGGCGGCAGCCCGTTCGCGGACGAGGCGCCAGGCGATCTCTGTTACTACGCGCCCTGGGGCAATCTCGTCTTCTTCCATGACAGCTATCGCTACTCGAAAGGGCTGATCCGTCTCGGCCGACTCGAGGATGGCATTCAGCCCCTGCTCGCGAGAGGGAAATACCCTCTTCGCATAGAGCTTCTCACCTGACGTTCAAATTTGGAGGTTCAGCAATGCTGGCAACACTCATGTACGGTCCCGGTGATGTCCGGTGCGAACAGGTCGACGACCCCAGGATCCTCAAACCCACCGATGCCATCATCAAGCTGTCGGCCACCTGCATCTGCGGCTCGGATCTCTGGCCCTACCGGGGTCTGCAGCCGATCGACGGCCGCGCCCATATGGGCCACGAATATTGCGGCGTCGTCGTGGAGGTCGGACGCGAGGTGACGACGGTGCGGCCCGGACAGTTCGTCGTCGGCTCGTTCTGCATCTCGGACAACACCTGCCCGCATTGCCGGTTTGGATTTCATTCCTCATGCGTCCAGCGCGAGTTCATGTCCGGCGCACAGGCGCCGTACGCGCGGGTGCCGCTCGCCGACGGCACGCTGGTTGCGACCGCGGAGCTGCCTTCGCCCGATCTCATCCCCGATCTGCTCGCGACCTCCGACGTGCTGGGCACGGGATGGTACGCCGCCGACGCCGCGAACGTCCGTGAGGGATCGACCGTCGTCGTGGTCGGCGACGGCGCCGTCGGGCTGATGGGCGTGCTGTCGGCCAAAGCGATGGGGGCCGAGCGGATCATCGCCATGAGCCGCCACGAGACCCGGCAACGGCTCGCCATCGAGTTCGGGGCGACCGACATCGTGGCGGAGCGCGGCGAAGCGGGCATTGCCCGCATCAAGGAGCTGACGCGCGGCGTCGGCGCCGATTCCGTTCTGGAGTGTGTCGGCATGCAGGAGTCGATGACGCAGGCCATCGAGTGCACGCGGCCCGGCGGCTCGATCGGCTATGTCGGCGTGCCCCACGGCGTGACCTTCGACGGCCAGGCGATGTTCTTCGCGCAACGCCGCATGCTCGGCGGACCGGCCCCCGTCCGGCGCTTCCTGCCGGACCTGATCGACCGCGTCCTCGCCGGCAAGATCAAGCCCGGAAAGGTCTTCGATCTCAAGCTGCCGCTGGCCGACGTGGCCGAGGGCTACCGCGCCATGGACGAGCGACGCGCGATCAAGACGATGATCACCGTCTGAGGTCGTATGCATGATCTCGCGGCGCCGCGTGATCGCGGGAGCAGGCTCCTTCGCCGTCGTCTCCGCGTCGCGATCGGCAACAATGAGCGAAACCGGCGTGTCGAAGCAAGGGAGTCAGTCGATGCAGATCAAGCGTAGTGGAGATCAGCCGTCCCAAAAAGGCCCGGAAGCGTGGTTCACCGGACAAGTGCGCAACGATCCGCTGCACACAGCCGTCGCGCCGGCGCACGCGAACGTCGCCAGCGTCACCTTCGAACCGGGTGCCCGGACGGCGTGGCACATCCATCCGCTGGGCCAGACGCTGATTGTGACAGCGGGGGCGGGTCGCGCACAGACATGGGGCGGCCCGATCGAGGAACTACGGCCCGGCGACGTGGTCTGGTTTTCGCGGGCGAGAAGCACTGGCACGGCGCGAGCGCCACGACGGCGATGACGCACACCGCCATACAGGAGCAGCTGGACGGCAAGACGGTCGACTGGCTGGAGAAAGTCAGCGACGAACAATATCGCGGCTGAAAAGTAACGAGGTGCGTCCTGCGCCGTCATTGCGAGCGCAGTGACTTGTCCCGCCGAAGCTTTGGCGAAGGCGGGAGCAATCCAGGCTGTCTCCGCGGAAAGATTCGGGATTGCTTCGTCGCATCGGCGCAAAATTGCTTCGCAATTTTGTCGCGAGCTCCTCGCAATGACGGTGGAAGCCGTTGTGTAACGCGGATGGAATCCTACCTGAAATACCCCAGCACCAGATCGATATCCGAGCTGCCGGCGACCGCGCCGTTCAGCTCGGCGTCGATGACGCGGCGGCAGGCTTCGATCGCGGCGTGATCGCCGAGATCGTTGGCGGCTTCCAGCACGAGCCAGGCGGCGTCGACCGAGGCCTTGTCCGGAGCTCCGCCGCCGACATCGGCGCCGAAGGCATTGTTGAGGTTCTTCTTGCGAACGGCGGTGCCGAATTGAGGCAACATTTGCAAATACTCCCCTGCCAATTCCCGGGTGATCTCAGTGGACCTGCTTAGTGGACTTGCTCAGTGGACCAGGAGTTCGGGCTGACGGCCCGCATCGGCACCCGCGCCGGTCTTGCGCGACTGGTAGAACTTCAGGATGCTGCGCGAGGTCTCGATCTTGAGCCGGCTGAACTCGCGCTCGTTGTCCTGGAGCTCGCGCGCGGTGATCAGATGATCCTTGGCGCCGAGGAACAGCAGCGACATCGTCGTGTCCCAGGAGAAGTTGAGCGCCTTGCACAGCACCAGGATCATCTCGCGGTTGCGGTCCATCAGCGCGCGCTCGATCACGTCGACCGGCAGCGCCGACAGCAGCGACAGGCCGATCTGCACCTCGTCGAAGCGGTGCTGGCGCGCATAGTTCGAGATCGAGTCCTGGTTGAGGTTGCCCTGGCGGTACTGCGTCGTCACCACGCGCTTGGCGACGAAGTAGCTGCGCGAGGACGGGCCGAACTTGGATTGCAGATCGCCGGTGACCTCTGTCACCGAGCTCTGGATCTGCGCCATCATCTCAGGGCGCTCGCTCTCGAGCCGGCGGCGGACGTCTTCCGACGCTTTCGAGATGAGCTGCTGGAAGATGTGGCGCGGCACGTCCTTGCGCAGGCCAAGCTGCTCGGCAAGAATCGAATCGCCCTCGGCGCGGCGGACCATGTGCAGCAGGCCCGAGCCGGAGAAGCGCGCGCCCTCGTTCCTGGCGACCGACGTCACGACCTCCTGGTCGCCGCGCTTGACCAGCACGTCGGTCACGGCCTCGCCGATGGATTTACGCTGGGCAATCGCGAGCAGATGCGACTGGCTCTTGGTCAGGGCGCTCTCGACCAGCATCTTCTCGTCGAGACGGGTGGAGTCGCGCAGCACGGGACCGGCGACCGCGATCTCGTCGTCGAGAGCGAGCTTTTCGATGACATTGAGCGGAGCGTGATCGCAGGCCGCCATCAATTCGGAGAGCTGCGTCCGCGCGGCAACCTCGATCTCGTCGGCAAGCCGGCCGATGACCTCGCCGAACATGCTGATCTCGTCGTCGCTGTAGCGGCCGGTGATCAGGATGTCGGTCGCATGCCACAGCGCGCGTGCCCGGCTTTCGTCGGTGCCGCGCGCGATCGCGTCGTCCAGATCCTGTAGAAGCGTTTTCGCCCCGTTCATGTCGATCACCCCAGTTCTTGGTCGTTCTTTGGCGAGCCATCCCGCCTGTGCTGGCGCGACGCCGAATTCCTCTGACACCCGACACTAGGGAGCAAACGCGAGAATCCGGTAAAGTCGGCAGATCAGTTTTGCCGACGAGAATTCATTCAAATGCGATGGAATGGGTTTACCGGCGGGCAAGGGAGAAGGTGCGCTCCCTCTCCCGCTTGCGGGAGAGGGCTGGGGAGAGGGTGTCTCCGCAGAGCGACTCCCTTAATGGAAAGAACCCTCACCCGGCGCTTCGCGCCGACCTATCCCGCAAGCGGGAGAGGTTAAGAGGGCCCGCGGCCCGATCTCTCCAAACGAACTCGCGCTTACGGGTTCGACGGCGTCAGCACCAGCGGCGGCTTCGGCTTGGGCTTTGCGGGCGCGGGGCCCGGCGCCGGTCTCACCTCGATCGGCGGCGGCAATGGCGCGACCTGCTGACTTGCGAGCGGCGGGCTTGGAGCTGCGGGCGCGGCCAGCGGCGCTTTCGGCGTCGGCGCGGCTTTCGGCCTTGGCGTCGCGCGGCGTGGATCCTGGCCCGGCAGCGGCACGTTGGCCGGCACCTGCTCGGGCGCCGCATCCGGAGACACCAACGTCGGTAGCGCCGCGGTCGCCGGCGGCGGCTCGCCGCGCTCGATGGCATCGAGCCGGCGCGTCTCGCGATCGATCGTGCGCACCGCGAGCCACGAAGACAGCGGCGCAAGATCGACGGTGCGGTTGAGCTTGTCGGGGGGGCCCGCCGCGAACAACTGGATCTCCGGCGGGGCGCCGGAGAGCCCGGTCATGATCGGCGTCAGGCTGGCGCGGATGTCGGCCTGGTCGGCGGGAATGTCGTAACCGCCGGAGACAATGGCGCGGGCGTTCTTCGCTTCAAGCGGCGTGGCACCAACGCGCAGCCGTCCGTCGCGGATCGTGAACGGGATCTGCGCCGAGGCGACCGCAATGGGACCCGCCGCCAGCGCGGGTTCGACCAGCTGCCGCAGCCTGTTGTCGTCGGCGACCTGACCGCCGTCGCTGGCGCGGATGGCGATCTCGAACGCACGCGGGTTGAGGCCGCTGATTTCCGCAGAGTCCAGCGTCACCGTGCCATTGCCGGCGAGCGCGCCGGTCAACGCCGCGACGCTGCGGCCCTGGCTGGTCAGTGCAATCTGCACCGAGGCGCGTCCCTTGGGCAAAGCAAGATCACGGTAGCGCAGCGTGGTCGCATCGACATTGCTGAGCTCGATACGTGCATTCAGCGCAACGCCACTCGCGCCGTTGCGTGCGTCAAAACTCGCCGAGATCTCGCCGCCGCCGACGCCGCCCTTGAGCGCATCGAGCGCGAGCGACTGGCCGTCGCTCCGGATCGTCCCACCGATGGGACGCAGCTCGACGCCGCCTGGCAACGTGCCGCGCAACGCCTGGAAGGCGATGCGGCCGCGCCAGCCACCGAGGAGCCCCGCGCTCAGCGGCTCGCCGGCATCGCGTCCGGCCGCGCCGACGGCAAGCGCGAGCGCCGGCGCAAGATCGAGCGTGTCGAGGCCTACCTCGCCGTCGATGCTCTTCTCCTGGTCGAGCGTGACCGCCAGACGACCGCGCAGATGCGAGCCGGCCGCGCTGCCGTCGAGATCGTCGAAGGTCAGGCGATTGCCGGACAGAGAGAGCCGGGAGGACAGGCTGACGGTCTGCGCCGATTTGCCGGCCGGGCCGGTTCCGAACAGCGGCGCGAGGTTGACGTTGCGCACGCGCAGATTCACGGACGCCTTCGGCTCCGGCGCGGACAATTCGACGCTGCCTTGCGCGTCTGCGTCCAGCCCGCCGCCGCTCAGTTTTGCGTTCAATTGCAGCGGACGGCGCCAGGCACCGCTTAACCGGCCTTCGAACTGCGAAGCGCCCTCGCCCGCGGCCACCACGCGATCGAGGCCGAGCAAGGCCAGCAATGCGCCGGCCTGCGGGGTCGAGACTTTCGAGTCCAGCGTGAAGTCGCTGTTGCGCAGGCGGTCGATGTCGATGCCGTTGACGGCCGCTACCGGCGTCTGTGCGGCCAGCGTCGCGGTGGCCTTGAGCTGCGGCGCGTCGAGATCGAACACGGCGCGGGCGTCGCTGCGATCGGCATGCTCGGCGTTCCTGTCGAGGCTGAGGTCGAGCTTCAGGCGGGTCGCACCGGGCAGCGGCGCGATCGCATCGAAGCGCGTACGCACCGAAGGGGCAAACGGCTCGATCAGCGCGGTAAGCTCGCGCAGCGAATTGGCTGAGGATTTCAGCGCGAGCTTGCCGGTGGCTTTGGTACGGTCGAAGCTGCCGCTCGCCTCGGTGGTCACGCCGCTGGTCTGACCGAACCGCAACTGCTCCAGCGACAGCGACGCCGGTCCATAGCCGAGCTTCGCCGCGAACGGCCGCAGCTCCTGGCCGGCGGAGATCGCACGGCCGACATCGAGCGAGAGTCTTGCCTCCTCCGGCCATTCGCCTTGCGGCCCGCCGAGCGCGCGCACAAAGCTCGCAGCGGCGTCGAGATCGAGACGGTCGGCCTTGAGCTCGGCATCGATCCGCGAGCCCTTGCTCGCGCCGGTCTGGACGAAAGCAATTCGTCCCTCGATGGCGCCGCCTTCGATGTCGGCCTTCAGCTTGTCGATGGCGAGATGGTTGGCGGCGATCGTCACGTCGCCGGCAAGCCGCAGCGGCCGGGTGCTGCGGCGGTTGACCTCGCTGCGGCCCTGGAGCCAGGCCACCAGCGTATCGGGATCGGAGGATTCGACGCTGAGCCGGCCGCTGAAGCTGTCGGCGCCGGGCGCCGCGCCGTTGAGCGAGAGCTGCGTCATGCCGGGCGCGCGCAGCTCGAGCCGCTGGAAGGTCCAGGACCGGCCGTCGGTCTTGAGCTCGGCGGCGATGTTCTGGAGCGGCCGGCCGCCGAGCATGATCTGGTCGGAGTTGAACTCGATCTGCGCCGGGATCGGCGCCTGCGGGATCGCGGCAAGGCCGGCGCGCAGTGCCGGCAGGATGCGCAGCGGCTCGGCGTCGTCCTTGCCGGCCAGCTTGTCGGCATCGATCTGGCGCGCCGACAGCACCGCGCGCAGCAGCGGCGAGGCGCCGAACCTGAGATCGCCGACGCCGCCGACTTTCAACGCATTGTCCTCGGCGCCAAAGCTTGCGTCGATCTGGTCGAACTTGGCGCCGGCGGGATCGGCCTTGAGTTTTGCGGTGAGCTTCCAGGGCGTCGGCCCGGCCTCGCCGGCCTTCTTCGCCGCCGGCACGGCCAGCGTCAGCGCGCCGTCGAATTTCGGCAGGCGGTTGTCGAAGGCGAGCACGCCTTCGAGATCGGCGAGGATGGCGCGCTCGCCGGGGTCGATGTTGAGGTGGAGACGCGTGGCGCTGCCGTCGGCGCTCGGGCCGGAGGAGATGCGGAACGGGTAGCGCGTGCCGCCCGCGGTGAAACGGCCGTCGCCGCGCACCGAGCCGGCCAGCGAGCGGACGTCGCCGGAGAAGGCGATGTCGGTGAGCTCCAGCGTCGAGCGGCTGGCGGCATCGTGCAGGGCGATGCGGCCGGTGAGATTGAGGCGCTCGATCGCCAGCGAAGCCAGATTGAAGGTGCCGCTCGCGGTGGACGGCAGATCGACCCGCCCGCGCGCGTCGAGGCCGAGATCGACCGCCATGCCATTGACAGTCAGCTCGGTGGCGCGCCATTCGCCGCGCATCAGCGCGCTCAAGCTGAACTCGACGTCGAGCTTGTCGGCGCGCAGGCGGCCGAGATCGTTGTTGCCGCCGAAGGTGACCGAGCGCAGCCGCAACGTCGGCGCCGGCAGCAGCCGCGCGTCGAGCTCGCCCGCCACCCGCACCGGCACGCCGATGATCCGGCCCGCCTCCGCCTCGAACTGGGGCCTGAACTGGTTCCAGTCGATGAAGTAGGGCCCGATCAGCGCGGCCAGAAGCGCAATGATGAAGGCAATCGCCAATCCGAGCAGCGTCGTCTGCACGGGTCTCCCCTCGGCCAAACCGGCACCCGGGCCAAACCTTGCCCCATGGAAGGCTTCAGGCGCGCCGGAACAGCCCCTTATATAGGGGGAAGTGTGGCGAAGTCACAGCGACTGTTGCGCGCGGAGGTTAACGCGCGCCGCCGCCTCACCAGCTCGCCGGCAAGCTCTTCAGGCCGCGCAGCACGAAGGTCGAGCGCCATTCCGGGTTCTCGACGTCGTCGATCCGCAGATCCGGCAGCCGGCGCAACAGCGTGGCGATGGCGATCTCGGCCTCGATCCGCGCCAATTGGGCCCCCAGGCAGAAATGGATGCCGCCGCCGAACGACAGCGGCTTGACGTTGGGACGGGTGACGTCGAGCCGGTCGGGGCGATCGGGATAGACCGCCGGATCGCGGTTGGCCGAGCCGAGCAGGCACAGCACGGTCTCGCCCTTGGGGATTTTCCTGCCGCCGAGATCGTCGATATCCTCGAGCGTGACGCGCCCGGTCATCTGCACCGAGGAATCGTAGCGCAGGAACTCCTCGATCGCATTGACCATCAGCTCCGGCCGGGCCTTGAGCAGCGCGAGCTGGTCCGGGTTGCGATGAAGCGCCAAGAGGCCGTTGCCGATCAGATTGACGGTGGTCTCGTGGCCGGCGCCGAACAACAGGATGATGTTGGCGGTCAGCTCCTCGTTGGTGAGCTTGTTGCCGTCTTCCTCGGTCTGCACCAGCTGGGTGGTGAGGTCGTCGGCGGGATTGCGGCGGCGCAGCTCGAACAGCTGCTGGAAATACATCTGCGCCATCATGTTGCCGGCGTTGCCCTTCGCGATCTCCTCCGGCGTGAGCGGCACGGGGTCGAGCAGCCGCCCGCCGTCGCGCGAGCTCTTGTAGAAGACCTCGCGATGGTCCTCGGGGATTCCCAGCATGTCGCAGATGATGGTGACAGGCAGGCGGAAGGCGAAATCCTCGATCAGGTCCATGTGGCCGCGGTCGATCACGGCATCGATGGCCTGGTCGACGATCTCCTGAATGCGCGGCCGCATGTCCTCGACGCGCCGCGCGGTGAAGGCCTTCACCACGAGGCCGCGCAGGCGGGTGTGGTCGGGCGGATCGGCCTGCAGCATCCAGTGGCTCATGCTGCGGAACACCGGCTCGTCCATGATCTTTTCGCTGTAGCGGCGCTTGGACCGCTCGACGAAATCCTTGCCGAAGCGCTTGTCGCGCATCACGAGGCTGACATCGGCGTGGCGACTGGCGACGAACTGGCCGAACGGCGTCACATGGATCGGATCGATCGCGCGCAGCCGGTCGTAATGCGGATAGGGGTTGCGGATGAAGTCCGGCGACAGCGGATTGAACAGCGGATCGCCGCCGGCAGGTTGCGCTTGCTCGTTCATGGTGACCTCAAATCGGTTGCCGCATGACACGAATACGCCGATCGCAGCCCCACTGCCCGGCGTAACCATCCCCTGAAATTATCAACTCGATACATTGTTGTATCGAGTTGCATTCTGCCCTAACCTGGTCCGATGTCAAGGGTGAGAACCAGGCCGACCAGGGACGACACGCGCGACAGACTGTTCGAGGCGGCCGCGCGGGTGTTCGAGGAAGACGGCATCGGCGGCGCCAGCATCGAGGCGATCGCGGCCGCGGCCGGCTTCACCCGCGGCGCGTTCTATTCCAACTTCAACAGCAAGGACGAATTGATCATCGCCATGCTCGAGGACCATGTGGAGCAGTCGATCCGGCGCAATATGGACATCCTCGCGCAGCACGACAATCTCGACGATTTCATCGCGGCGCTGCGAACGATGGACCGCAGCCGGCAGGATCCGCTCGGCCGCTCGCCGCTCTTGCACATGGAGATGATCCTCTACGTCGCGCGCGCCGAGAAGCGCCGGCCGGAGCTTGCCAAACGCCTGCGCGCGCGGCGCAAGCTGATCGCCGACATCGTCGAGGCGACGTTGAAGAGCAACGGCAAGAACAACACGCTCAACCCGCCGTGGATGGCCTCCGTCGTGCTGGCGCTGGAAGACGGCTTTCGCCTGCACCGGCTGATCGATCCGGAGACGACGCCGGCCGACAGTTTTCTGCGCGCGATTACGGATTTGCGGCGGAGGACGGGGCTGGCGGCGGGGTGACAGCGGCTGCGGCGATTGTCCAAGCGACAACTTGAGAGAGGCTTGAACTTGTCAGCAACCTTGACCAACCCAAAGCCGCGAAAATCTGCTAGTTTTTGGAATCCGGACGTTTGGCTCCTGCGCGGAGGCAACGATGACGAACTCGGAAGTCTCCACCGATCTACCGGACAAACCGACATCCGATAACGAGCAACCGGACAAAGCGACATCCGATAAGGAGCAATTGGGGAAACCACCATCCGATCGCGATCTAAAGAGTCGCCTCCGGGCGCGATTGCAGTTGATCGGCGGAGCGCTCGCCTCGATCGCCGCTATCGGCGCGATCGCGGGTGGTCTCGTCGGCTACTGGACTGTGTGGAAGACGCTCCGCACCGATGTGTTTCCGGACAAGCAACAGACGCAAAGAGAGGCTACGGCCCGGCCTGACGTTGCTCCCCGGTTGTCTCTCGTCGTCCTGCCATTTGCAAACCTCAACAACGATCCGGAGCAGGACTACTTCGCCGATAGTATTACGACCGATCTGACAACCGATCTCGCGCAAATGCCCGGCGCTTTCGTCATCGGACGGGGAACGGCCTTTACATTCAAGAACAAGCAGATCGACTTTAAGACGCTCGGCAAGGAGCTCGGCATCCGATGGGCGGTACAGGGCGCGGTGCGGCGCAACGGAGATCAGATCCGGGTCAACGTGTCGCTTACGGATGCCGCAAGCGGTCGCGACATCTGGTCCGATCGCTTCGACGGCGATCGCACGAACCTCGCCGCCTTGCAGGACCAGATCACGGGACGGCTCGCACGCTCGCTAAACATTGAACTCATGCAAGCCGAAAGCCGCCGCAGCGAAAAGGACCAATCCAGAAATCCAGACGCCATGGACTTCACGATGCGCGGCTGGGCAAAGTTCTATGAGCCCCGGTCGAAGACGGAAATTGCGCAGGCAAAGGACCTGTTCGACCGTGCGTTGCATCTCGATCCGGATAACGTCGATGCAATGATCGCGAAAGCATGGTGCTTAGCCATTGCTGCGGGCTTCAGGTGGTCGACGTCCATGGCCGAAGATAAAGAAATAGCGACTGATCTCATCGACAGGGCTCTTGCGAAAAGCTCGTCAAACGCGTTGGCTTACGTGGTAAAGGGGGACACTCTTCGAGTATTTGGGCGCCCTGAGGAGGCGTTGCCTGAATACGACGCTGCGCTTGAAATCAATCCAAATTTCCCGATCGCCTACGCTCAGAAAGGACTTGCACTCATCCTCTCCGGGCGGGCCCGCGAAGCGTTCTCGCCGCTTCAGCTGGCACTCCGCCTCAGCCCGAAAGATCCGATTGCCGTCTCTTGGTATTACAACCTTTGCCATGCACACCTGCACCTTCAGGAATATGAAGAAGCCACCAAGGACTGCAGGCGAGTGATCAACATAAACAACGCATTCTGGTACGCCTATGTAGATCTGGTCTCGGCTTACGGAGCCAGCGGGCAGTTGGAGCCGGCGCGGCAGAGCTTGACTGAATTGAACAAGATCCGACCAGATTTCACGATCCAGTGGTTCCGTGAGTTTGGCTACGGATACTCAAGCAACCCGCAGTTTCGTCGGGAATTTGATGAAATTCTCGATGGGCTAAGGAAGGGAGGCGTGCGGGAGCAATAACGTGAAGGCTATTCGCTTGCCGACATTGGCGACCTTCCTACTCGAATGTCACCTATTGGCCCGTTTGAGACAAGCTGACCAGCGCTGATCATGTCAGTTCACCAGGCTTGACCGGAAGTCCTCGGTGTCCTCTCGAACCGACGCGACTGGACCCGAAGCGGACATTCTTTTTCGATCGGTCGTTCGCTCGCATTGCAATACGGAACTGAAGGGTGGTCCAGCCTGTTTGTTACATTCAGCCAAGCGGAGGTCGCCGTGAGGATTATTCTGATAACGACGATTTGCTGGGCCGTGTCGTGCGGATTTGCGACAGCGCAAGCCGATCCGAAGAAAGACTTGAACACGCCGACCGGGCGCTCGGCGCCGGAAGAAAAAGGTCAATTGCAGCCGCAAGGTTGGACCGGACCGATTGAAACAAAGTCGGGTGGTGCGCAGCCGGAAAGTCCGCAAGGTCAAAGCCCACCGGGGATGCAGGCAGCGCCGGACGGATCAACAAAGACAGTCGTTGAGCCCCGGAAGTGAGCCACTCCCTGGTCGGCGAGCGATCCGACTTCGCTCAGGGCGAGCCGGACCGTAAGGGCTGCTTTTGGCCCGTTCCTGCCGATCGTCATGCTCACAGCCGGCTCGGCGTCTTGGGCCGAGCGGCGATCCTGACCGTAGCGGAAACGCCCGGGCAGCGTCGCACCGCGTCAGGCGGAGCGCTGGCTGCGTCGCGAGGAGAGATCCGGGCACAGCACGAGCTTGCCCTCGAGACCGCCAGCCTCGAGGCGACGGTGAGCTTCGGCGACCTCGTCGAAGGAGATCCGCTCGGCGATGCGCGGCCGGATGGCACCTTCTGCCAGAAGCTCGAACAATTCCTCCAGGTCCTCCTTGAACCAGGTGGGATGTCGCGCCCGCATGGCATTTACCGAGTAAAAGCGGGCTCGCTTGCCGCCGGGCAATAATCTCCACAGATAGAGGCGCGCGATCTCCATCACGATGGGGAGCATCCGACGCCGTGCCTGCACGCTCGCCGAGAAGCCGATGGCGCAGAGCAGGCCGCCTGGCTTGAGCGCGGCGTATGAGCGGCGATAGCCGTCTTCGCCGACGCCGTCGACGATGACGTCGAACCCGCCCGGCAGAACCCGCGTGAAGTCCTCATGCTGGTAGTCGATCGGCGTTGCCCCGAGCTCCCGGACGAGCGCCATGTGCTCGCCGCGCACCGTGCCCCACAGCTCGACGCCCGCCAGTCTCCCGAGCACGAGCAGCGCCTGGCCGACCGCGCCGGCGGCGCCGTGCACGAGCACACGTTGGCCTCGCTGAACCTTGGCCGCGCGGTGCAGAAGCTGGTACGCGGTCGTCCAGCTCAAGATCAGCGCGGCCGCTTCAGCGGCGTCCACGCCAACCGGCACGCGGGCCAGGTCGTCCGCCCGAAGCGTGCGATACTCGGCGTTTGACCCGACCACCGTCATGTCGGCCACACGGTCGCCAATCTGAAAGTCGTGCACGCCTTCGCCGAGCTGATCGATTGCCCCCACCACGTCGTATCCCATGACGAATGGCGGCCGGAGGCGCATCGTTTGCGGGTACAGATGCCGCCTGATCAATACCTCGGTGTAGCTGAGGCTCGACGCGAGTACGCGAACGCGCACCTCGCCCCGGCCGGCGGTCGGCAGGCGGGTATCGACAACTTCCAGTGTCTCGGGATCACCGAAGCGGCTGACCTGAACAACTCGATTGCGCTGCTCGATCATGGGCGATCTCCATGCAATGCCGCGGCGCAAGAGCGGGCAGCCTGCCGTCAGGCTGGAGAAATTGAGTTGATCCAGATCAAGCGCGAGAGCCGCGCTGTTTGGAATTCTCCTCGGACCAAATGACCAGCCGGGTCGTTTGGCGCCATCATTTTTCATTGGAGGGGAAAATGCCTGCAGTTGTCATGCAGTTCGTTTCGCATCCAAGGCCCGGTAGCGATCTCGCGACTATCTTACAGCTTGCAAAGGACGGCGCGACACTTTGGAAAAAACACGGGGCCGATGTCAGCTATTGGTCGGTGATCGGTGGCGAGGTCGGGAACTACGCCTTCGTCGCTCGCTTCGATAGCGTAGAAGCTTATGGGCGCACCTTGGCGGCACTAGTTCAAGGTCGGGATGATACCCGAAGCAAGAGAAGTCCACCTTTCGAGGAAAGATCGCAAGGTGCTTGAGGCGTGCTGTCGCTCACCGGTGACGTTGCAGCGCGATTTGAAGCGGGCGCGGATAGTTCTGTTGGCGGCGGATGGGCGCAGCACCCGGTCGATCGCCAAGGAAGTTGGGGTCCAGCCGCGGATTGTCAGCCTTTGGCGGCATCGCTATGCCGACCATGGCCTTGAAGGGCTGCAAGACAAGCCGCGGCCTGGCAAGCAGCCGATCTATACGAAGACGACCGACAAGCGGATTCTGAAGCTGCTGGATAAGCCGCCACCGCAAGGGTTTGCGCGCTGGACCGGCCCCCTGCTGGCCGAGGCGCTGGGCGATGTCGATGTCCAATATGTCTGGCGGTTCCTGCGCAGCCACAAGATTGACCTGGTGGCTCGCAAGTCCTGGTGCGAGAGCAACGACCCGAACTTTACGGCCAAAGCCGCCGATGTTGTCGGCCTCTATGTCGCGCCGCCGGCGAAGGCCATTGTGCTGTGCGTGGACGAGAAGCCCTCGATCCAGGCTTTGGAGCGAGCGCAGGGTTATCTGAAGTTGCCCAATGGCCGCGCCTTGACCGGCCAAAGCCACGATTACAAGCGGCATGGCACCACAACATTGTTTGCGGCGCTCGAAGTCGCCACCGGAAAGATCATCGCGACCCATTCAAAACGCCGGCGCCGCGTCGAGTTTCTCGATTTCATGAACAGCGTCACCGCGGCTTTTCCGAACCGCAAGCTTCACGTCATCCTCGACAACCTCAACACCCATAAAAAGAACGAGGACTGGCTCAAGGCCCACCCCAACGTGCAATTTCATTTCACGCCGACAAGTGCGTCATGGCTCAATCAGGTCGAAGTATGGTTTTCCATCTTGCAGGGGCAGTCGCTCAGCGGCACCTCCTTCACGAGCCTCAAGCAGCTTCAGGAACACATCGATGCCTACGTCAACGCATACAACGACAGAGCCGAGCCCTTCGTCTGGACCAAGAAAAAGGTCCGTCAACGCCGTTTCAAAGGCCGCCGTATCACTCAGCTCTGATTCCGGGTACTAGTTTCTTGGAACGTGAGTCGTGATTCAAGGTCGGGATGATACCCGAAGCAAGAGAAGTCCACCTTTCGAGGAAAGATCGCAAGGTGCTTGAGGCGTGCTGTCGCTCACCGGTGACGTTGCAGCGCGATTTGAAGCGGGCGCGGATAGTTCTGTTGGCGGCGGATGGGCGCAGCACCCGGTCGATCGCCAAGGAAGTTGGGGTCCAGCCGCGGATTGTCAGCCTTTGGCGGCATCGCTATGCCGACCATGGCCTTGAAGGGCTGCAAGACAAGCCGCGGCCTGGCAAGCAGCCGATCTATACGAAGACGACCGACAAGCGGATTCTGAAGCTGCTGGATAAGCCGCCACCGCAAGGGTTTGCGCGCTGGACCGGCCCCCTGCTGGCCGAGGCGCTGGGCGATGTCGATGTCCAATATGTCTGGCGGTTCCTGCGCAGCCACAAGATTGACCTGGTGGCTCGCAAGTCCTGGTGCGAGAGCAACGACCCGAACTTTACGGCCAAAGCCGCCGATGTTGTCGGCCTCTATGTCGCGCCGCCGGCGAAGGCCATTGTGCTGTGCGTGGACGAGAAGTCCTCGATCCAGGCTTTGGAGCGAGCGCAGGGTTATCTGAAGTTGCCCAATGGCCGCGCCTTGACCGGCCAAAGCCACGATTACAAGCGGCATGGCACCACAACATTGTTTGCGGCGCTCGAAGTCGCCACCGGAAAGATCATCGCGACCCATTCAAAACGCCGGCGCCGCGTCGAGTTTCTCGATTTCATGAACAGCGTCACCGCGGCTTTTCCGAACCGCAAGCTTCACGTCATCCTCGACAACCTCAACACCCATAAAAAGAACGAGGACTGGCTCAAGGCCCACCCCAACGTGCAATTTCATTTCACGCCGACAAGTGCGTCATGGCTCAATTAGGTCGAAGTATGGTTTTCCATCTTGCAGGGGCAGTCGCTCAGCGGCACCTCCTTCACGAGCCTCAAGCAGCTTCAGGAACACATCGATGCCTACGTCAACGCATACAACGACAGAGCCGAGCCCTTCGTCTGGACCAAGAAAAAGGTCCGTCAACGCCGTTTCAAAGGCCGCCGTATCACTCAGCTCTGATTCCGGGTACTAGTACCCACTTTTCTTGGAACGTGAGTCGTGATTCAAGGTCGGGATGATACCCGAAGCAAGAGAAGTCCACCTTTCGAGGAAAGATCGCAAGGTGCTTGAGGCGTGCTGTCGCTCACCGGTGACGTTGCAGCGCGATTTGAAGCGGGCGCGGATAGTTCTGTTGGCGGCGGATGGGCGCAGCACCCGGTCGATCGCCAAGGAAGTTGGGGTCCAGCCGCGGATTGTCAGCCTTTGGCGGCATCGCTATGCCGACCATGGCCTTGAAGGGCTGCAAGACAAGCCGCGGCCTGGCAAGCAGCCGATCTATACGAAGACGACCGACAAGCGGATTCTGAAGCTGCTGGATAAGCCGCCACCGCAAGGGTTTGCGCGCTGGACCGGCCCCCTGCTGGCCGAGGCGCTGGGCGATGTCGATGTCCAATATGTCTGGCGGTTCCTGCGCAGCCACAAGATTGACCTGGTGGCTCGCAAGTCCTGGTGCGAGAGCAACGACCCGAACTTTACGGCCAAAGCCGCCGATGTTGTCGGCCTCTATGTCGCGCCGCCGGCGAAGGCCATTGTGCTGTGCGTGGACGAGAAGCCCTCGATCCAGGCTTTGGAGCGAGCGCAGGGTTATCTGAAGTTGCCCAATGGCCGCGCCTTGACCGGCCAAAGCCACGATTACAAGCGGCATGGCACCACAACATTGTTTGCGGCGCTCGAAGTCGCCACCGGAAAGATCATCGCGACCCATTCAAAACGCCGGCGCCGCGTCGAGTTTCTCGATTTCATGAACAGCGTCACCGCGGCTTTTCCGAACCGCAAGCTTCACGTCATCCTCGACAACCTCAACACCCATAAAAAGAACGAGGACTGGCTCAAGGCCCACCCCAACGTGCAATTTCATTTCACGCCGACAAGTGCGTCATGGCTCAATCAGGTCGAAGTATGGTTTTCCATCTTGCAGGGGCAGTCGCTCAGCGGCACCTCCTTCACGAGCCTCAAGCAGCTTCAGGAACACATCGATGCCTACGTCAACGCATACAACGACAGAGCCGAGCCCTTCGTCTGGACCAAGAAAAAGGTCCGTCAACGCCGTTTCAAAGGCCGCCGTATCACTCAGCTCTGATTCCGGGTACTAGGTGCCGATCCAGCTTTCGCAGAATTCCAGGCTAAGCGGCTAAAGGCTGGGCAATCCGATTGGGTACGCTCCAACATGGCCATCCAGGTTGATATCTGACGGAACGCCTTCTCTCCCGAGTGCGAGACCGCCTTCGGGCGGTCTCTTGCTGCCCGGCCGATGTCGCCCTGCCCCGCGCACGCCACGGCGGTGGCGTTCGCGAGCGCGCCGGGCTATACGCGGACGGGTGACGTCCTTTGCCTGGTGGCGCGGCGCGGTCGCGCATCTCACGTGGAAACGTCACAAGGGGGCCAAATTGGACCGAATGAGTCTTCACGATCCCCTTTTCGCCACGTATGTCGTTGCCGCCACCCTGATGATCTTGAAGGCCGTGGCGATGTCATGGCTGACCGTGATCCGTATGGTGCAAGCCAAGGGGGGCTACCGTTCGCCGGAGGATATCAAGAAGACCCCGATGAATCCTGCGCCAGATCCAGCGCAGCTTCTTCCCAACGAACGTGTCGAGCGGATCCGCCGGATCCAGATGAACGATCTCGAGAGCTTGCCGTATTTCCTGGTCGCGGGTCTGCTCTATATCCTCACGCAGCCGTCGCTGCGGCTCGCGCAGTGGCTGCTCTACGGCTACGTTGCCTCACGCCTGCTGCATTTTCTGGCCTATCTCACGGGACAAATCCACGAAGTTCGCGCGACACTGTGGACGGTCGGTTCGCTCATCCTCGTCTTCATGACCGGTCGCACGCTTCTCGTTGCACTCGGCGCTTGACGCTCAATCGGCCACACCGGCAACCTGCTGGGCCGAAAGGTAGCGTTCGAGAGCATCGTTTTGCTTGAAAAAGCGCATGGCGCGCAGATCGCGGATCGTTGTTTTTTGTGTTGCATCGCGACGCCGCGTGATCTCGCGGGCTTCTTCCAGGCGGCCGGCGGCAACCAGATTGGCCGCCAGCATACGATGGCCGGTGCCATTGCCCGGATTGTGCTGAACCGACTTGCGTGCCCAGGCGATGCCATCCTCGTGGCGCCCGAGCGCAAAGCAAGACGCCGTCAATCCTGTCATCCACAAATGCAGCATGCTGTCGTAGGGACTGAGGACGAGAGAACGATGAAGGCATGTGACTGCGTTCTCGTAATCGCCTGCCATGCTATCGATCATTCCGAGCGTACCCCACGCGAAAGCCGAACTGGGATTGAGCCTCACGGCCTCGACGGCATGAATACGCCCCTGATCGTTGTCGCCGGCCGGCCCAAACAGTGTGAAGCCATACACCGCATGGGCAAAGGCGTCCGTACCGTCCTGCTCGACCGCGCGACGCGCGAGACTGAGCGCCTCGGTCGTGGCGTCCGGCGACGTGTGTGCGCCAAGCGGCGAAGCCATGACGAGTCCCCAGGCGAGCGCCGCGAGCGTCGGCGAGCGCGCCTCATCAAGGCTGAGAGACTGTCGAAGCAGGTCGATCGCCTTGGTGATATCCTCACGGGTGCCGCCCCAGAGGTGGTGAAGGGCACGCAAGTAGAGATCGTAAGCAGAAAGATTGGTTGGCGGCTTGCGACGCGCGCGTTCGATTTCGGCGCTGCGAACGGCGGGATCGACGACCGCAGCGACGCTGCTGCTGACGTCATCCTGCAGATCGAAGATGTCGGTCAGTGGGCGGTCATAGCGATCGGACCAGACCTGAGCCTCGCTGCCGCTATGGGTCAGCTCGGCCGACACGCGAATGCGGTTGCCGGCCTTGCGAATTTGGCCGCTCAAGACGTATTGGACACCGAGTTGTTGCGCAATCTGCTGGCTGGTCATTCCCTTGTCCCGGAGGGCAAAGCTCGTCCCGCGTGCAATCACCACAAGGGCGCGAAAGCGCGACAAGGCCGTGATGATGTCCGCAGTGACGCCGTCGGCGAAATAGTCCTGCTCGGGGTCACCGCTCATGTTGCTGAACGGCAGAACCACCAAGGACGGCCTCTCGCCGTGCATGACGAGCGCCGGCGGGGGTGAGGCCTCCGGCGCGACCTCACCGGCAGCCGGCGCGGCGTTCTGCGGGTGATTGCTGCGCAGTTCCGCGGCCAGCGACCTGGTTGCCAGATCGGGCTCGGTGCTCAGCTCGCGCTTCAGCAAGGCAACGACGTCCCGATAGTATTTGAGCGCCTCGGCGTTACGTCCCGTTGCGGACAAAGCGCGCATGATCAAGCGATGCGAATCTTCGCGCAGGTTATTGAGTGCATTGGCGCGCTGGCCGGTTCGCAGGGCTTGCTCCGCACGCCCCTCAGACAGCTCATGCCCGCCGAGCGTCACCATAGCGCCCAGAGCCAGCTCCGATAACCGCTCGCGTTCGCCGGCTACCCATTCGCTCCAGCTTTCTTCGCCGACGCTGATGTCATCAGCCAGGCGCCCACGATAGAGGTCCGCCGCCGCACTCAATGCATCACGGCTGCCGTCCTGGACAAGCTCCTCAAACTGGCTCACATCGCATGCGATCACCATGGCATTCAGCGACACGAGTTCGCCATCGCTCCTCAGCGCATCCTGACCCAGGATTTGACGTAGCTTGAAGAGCGCTTGTCGCAGATTTTGCTTCGCTTGCGCATCGAGGTGAGATCCCCACAGCAAGGTCGACAGTTTTTCGCGTGACTGCGGGTCAGGAGCCATGCAGGCCAGAAAGGCCAGCAACCCCGCGAGCTTCTTGTTCGGCAGGCTGACGGCGCCATCCGGCCCTGTCAGTACGAAACGTCCCAGAAGCGAGAGACTAAAGATTGGGCACGCCGCAGATGTAGTTGTGGCCACTCCGCCTCCGATTCAATCAGACGCACCCATTTGGTATACACTCTACAGCAATTGCCACCCTTGCGAACATTATTAACGCGCCGATGACGATTGAATAACGCCGGCGAAGACCCCTGCAGGTTTTGATCGCATTGCGACGGGATGCCGAATGGTGAACCGACGCTCGGCAATTTCATCCGGAAAGCGGTCATGCGCGCGCGTCACCTCCTAGCGGCGGTCGCAGTTCTTTTCGTGGTCCTTGCGGGGATCGACGTCGCGCTGACGGCCCTTGCCGCTCCGAGTGCCGGGGCGGCTTCGGACTCGGCACCTCCGGTCGCACCGCTCCTTTTCGGAGACGACTGATGGACTCCGGCTTCACAACGGCCATCAAACAGGAGATCGCATTGACCCATCTGGACGATCAAATTCACGATTGGGGTAAAGCAACAAAGCCCAGAGGTCGTCGCGCGTCATTTCATGAAGCCGCGACTGCGCCCCGGACAAAGTCCCAGGTGCGCATCTCCGACACTATTCCCCCCGCAAAGGATTTTCATCTGCGCGGTCTGGCGCCCCTCACGCTGTTCGTCACCTGGTACCAGCGCGCCCGCTTCAGGGCGGAGCTGCTTGCCGACCTCAGGCGCAAGCCCGAATACCTCAGAGACATCGGGATTTGCCCGCACGAGGCGACGTCCGAAACCACTCGATTCTTCTGGGAGCCGATCCTGCTCAGGCGCAGCCCGGCCGGATGCGACCAGCAATCGCCGCCATTCTTTTTGTCGCCCTCGCCGGGATCGGCGTCGCGCTGACGGCCTTTGCCGCTGCGAGAGCCGGAGCCGCGGCAGATTTCGATGCAGGTTTCAATCGTCTCGGGCGGGCCCGGTGCGCGCGCCCACCTGCGCCATGCCGCGCAGCATCAGGAGAATAGCCATGAAGATCAACGTCTCCGCGCCACTTCGGAGCTCCCTGGCGTCAACGATCGTTGCTGCGCTTCACGAATCTCGGCGCCGAGAGGCCATCAACGTCATTCATCGCTACCGGCATCTCGGTTTCGATCGTGTCGAAACCAACCTTTGCGACCCGACGCCATCGCCGGATACGAAAACGCTCGCTCGTCAGATGCTGAGCAAGCGAAGGGGCAAGAACGCGGGACGATTGAGCGAAACACAGCTGATGGTCCTCGTTCTTCTAGGATTCGGCGTCGTTCACGTGATTGGCGGCGTCCTCATCGCGCGCGCGGCACCCGCGCAAGGTGATCCTCCCTTGGTCGTCGCGGCCTGGGGCGACTGACGGTGCCGGCGGCGGAAGCTGCTTCATTGAGTGTGAAAGATCGAGAGGCCGACGTGACAGCAATCATAAACGCGATTTCCCGGACGGTCGTCTCGGTCACCCGCGCCGACGTGGCGAAACACGCGCTGCTGCTGGCCGGAGCGTGCGCTTTCGTGTTCGTGCTCTCGCTCACCGATGGCCTGGATTTGAGCCCCGGATTGTTTTGATCACCGCGGTGGCGTGAACCACGATCGCCGCCCGGCGCTGTGCGCCGACGCCGGCGGCCCGTCTTCGGCGGATGTCGATTGGTGCCACGCGAACGATGCACCGCACATTTGGACATGGCACGCCTTCGCGGGCCGATTAGTGAGGAGTCCACGCTCTACGCCGAGCGCTTCACCACGTCGCGATCTGCCGGCGCAACATCGAGCCGCCCCAGCATCGCCCTCGCCTGCTCGGCGCAGTGCTCGATCAGCCAGCGCTCGAACGCGACCGGGGGAAGCGCGGGCGCGTAGAGGAAGCCTTGCACGACGTCGCAACCGAGATCGGCCAGCAATTTGCGCTGCGCCTCGGTCTCGACGCCTTCGGCGACGACGGTCATGCCGAGGCCCTGCCCCACGCGCACCACGGCGGTGGCGATCGCGAGCGCGCCGGCGTCCGTCTCGATGTCGCGCATGAAACTGCGGTCGATCTTGAGCTCGCGGATCGGCAGGTGCGCGAGACGGCTGAGACTCGAATAGCCGGTGCCGAAATCGTCCACCGAGAGCCCGACGCCGAGCTCGCGGATCGCGTTCATCGTCTCGAGCGCGGCGACGCTGTCCTGCATGAACGCGCCCTCGGTGATCTCCAGCATCAGCGCGTCCGGCGGCAGCCCGTATTCGGCGAGAATGTCGGCCAGCCGCGCCGCCAGCGTGACGTTGCGGAAATTGATCGGCGACAGGTTCACCGACACGCAGGGAATGCTGAGCCCGGCGCGGCGCCAGCTCGCCATCTGCCGGCATGCCTCGCGCACCGACCACAGGCCGATCTGCTCGATCAGGCCGCATTCCTCGGCGAGCGGGATGAACTTTGCCGGCGAGACGTCGCCGAGTTCGGCATCGTGCCAGCGCGCCAGCGCCTCGAGGCCGTGGATCGCGCCGTCGCAGCTGCGGATCTGCGGCTGGTAGCTAAGCGTGAGCTCGCCCTCCGCAATGGCGCGGCGCAGCGCCGCGATCAGCGCCAGCCGCTGCTCGGTCAACCCGTTCATCTCGGCGCTGAACAGCCGATGGGTCGAACGTCCCGCCTGCTTGGCCATGTACATGGCGGCGTCCGCCTGCTGCATCAAGGTGTCGATGTCGGTCGCATGATCGGGATAGAGGCTGATGCCGATGCTGGCCGACATCTGCATCTGCCGGGAGCCGAGCCGCAACGGCGCAGCCAGCGCCTCGGTGATCCCGGTCGCGACACGCTCCGCACCCTCGGCGTCGCGATGGGGCAGCAGCACGACGAATTCATCGCCGCCGAGCCGGCCCAGGATGTCTTCCGGCCCGATCTGCTCGCGCAGGCGCTGCGCGAGCTGGATCAGGAGCTCGTCGCCGGCGGCGTGGCCGAGCGTATCGTTGACGTCCTTGAAATGGTCGACGTCGAGGAAGGCCAGCGCGACGTGGCTGCCGGTCGGACAGGCGTCGATCGCGGCCGAGATCAGGTGCCGCAGCTGCGCGCGGTTGGGCAGGCCGGTGAGGATGTCGTGATAGGCGAGCCGCGCGATCTCCGCGCGTGCCTCCTTGCGCTCGATCGCAAACGCACCGAGGTTGACGCAGGCATCGACGATGCGCCGGTGCCAGTTGCTCGGCGCGCGCGGCTCCCGATAGTAGAAGGCGAAGGTGGCGATGACCCGGCCGTCCTTGGCCTTGACCGGGGTCGACCAGCAGGCGCGCAGGCCAATCCCGAGCGGCATCGCCTTGTAGGGCTGCCAGCGCGGATCGGTGTCGAGATCTTCAGCCAGAACCGGCTCGCCATAGTAGGCAGCCGTTCCGCAGGAGCCGACATTGGGGCCGATCGCAACGCCGTCCAATGCGCGACAATAGTCCTCGGGCAAGCTGGGACCGCCGAGCGGGTGGATCAGGCCCGCGGCATCGACGTGAAGCAGCGAGCAGACGACGTCGGGCGCAATCTCCTCGACGCGGCGACACAGCCGGTCGGCGATCTCGGCGATCGGGACCTCGTCGGCCAGCGCACCCATGATGAGCTGCTGGAGCGAGCGGAGCTGCTTGGTCTCGGTGATGTCCTCGAGCAGCGCGAAGATGTGCTTGACCCGGCCCTTCTTGTCGCGGAAGGCATCGATCCGGGCGCAGACCCAGATCTCCTCGCCGTCCTTGTCGTAGGCGAGTACCTCGGCCTCGCCGCGGCAGTCGCCATGCATCAGACGCTTGACGAGTTTGGCGACGGCCTTGCGATCGGTGTGGCGGCCGGCGATGAGCTCGCCCGCGCGGCGACCTTCGGCCTCCTCGCTGGTATAGCCGAACAGCGAAGTGAACGCCGAATTGACGTAGACAATGTTCTGCTCGGTGTCGGTGATGATCACCACGCGGTTGGTCTGGTCGGAGACGGCGTGGAGAAGCGCGATCCGCGCACGGCGCTCGGCCTCCGCGGTGACGTCGCGTGCGAACACGATGCGATGGACCGCGCCATCGATGGTCGCGGAGGACAGCGTGATGGCTACCTTGATGCGGCTGCCGTCGCGCCGCATGAGGCTGATCTCGTCGCGGAAATCCGTGACCGCGTCGGCCTGGAGGCATTTGAGCGTGAGAACGGCGGCATCGCGACCGAGCACCTCGGTGCGCGAAAGCTTCCAGATCCGCTCCGCGGCGGTGTTGAAGTGGATGATGCGCTGCGTGTCATCCACGATGACGACGCCATCGTCGGCACGTTCGAGCGCAGCCAGCAGCAGTTGCGGAGTTTCTGTCACGAGACAATCGGAGGCAGACATCGTTGGACCCGGCGGAAATCGGTCGAGGCTAGCGCTTCGATGGTGTCCAAGACGTTTTTGCGGTCCCGCCGCGCCCCGCCAAGGCGCGACATGCTTAACGGTCCGCCAAAGAGACGAAGGCAATCCGATGTGTGCGGAACCTACTCTGCGCGTCCGCCCTGGAGCTTATGCAGCCGTCCGGCCACGGCCCGCACCTTGCCCGGCGATGCCCGCCATACCGACAGCGCCGACAAGCCGCTCACGACCATGGCGATCGCGAAGGCGAGCGTGTAATCGCCCGTGCGATCATGGAGAAAACCCGTGAGCCAGGGACCGGCCGCGCCGCCGGCCAGGGCCGCCAGCATGATCGTACCGAAGATGCTGCCCTGGTGTTTGCCCTGGAAGATCTCGAACACCACCGCGCCCATGATCGAGGTGAGGCCGTAGCCGAGCGCGCCTTGCGCGAACACCATGAGATAGACGAGCCAGAGCGAAGGCTGGAACTTCAGCGCCATCAGTGCCGCGAAACAGATCGCAAAGCCTGCGCAGCTGATGGCCCAGACCCATTCCCGTCCAATGCGATCGGAAACATGGCCCAGCACGATCTGGCCGGGAATGCCGAGCAGGCTGACGATGCCGAGTGCCCACACCGCGACACCGGGGCTGAAGCCGATATCGAGCAGGAACTTAGTCTGGTGCACCTGCACCGCGTGCCGACCGCGATCCACCAGAACCGCGCCGTCCCGACCGCGCGCTTGAGCGTCCACTCGGTGCCGACCCAGACGGGATCGACGATGTTGGAGACCGGCTTTGCAGCGCCTGCGACCGGTGCGGCGTCGCCATCCGGCCGACGGCCGATATCCTCGGGGCGTTTGCGCAGGAACAGATTGATCGGCGCCAGCACAATCAGGATGAGGAGGCCCATCGCGGTGCAGGCCGTGCGCCAGCCGGTCTCCTCGATCATGAGCTGCACCCATGGCAGCAGCGTCACCGAGCCGATGCCGACGCCGGCAAAGGCGATGCCGATGGCGAAACCGCGCTTGCGGATGAACCAGTTCGGCAGGAACAGCGACTGGCCGGAATAGCCGAGACAGACGCTGCCGGCGCCGACCATGACGCCGATGGTCACGTAGAGATGCCAGGGCTCGCTGGTGAGCGGAGCGAGCAGCAGCCCGCCGCCCATCAGCGCGACGCCGAGCTCCATCACCGCGCGGGGACCGGCGCGGTCCATCAGGCGACCGATCAGCGGGCTGACCACGCCCGACACCACGAAGCCGAACGAGAAGGCGCCGGCGGTGACGCCGCGCTCCCAGCCGAATTCGGAGATGATCGGCGGAAAGAACAGCGAGAACGCGGTGCGCGCGTTGACGCCGATGGCCATGGTGACAAACGTCACCGCGACCACGACCCAGCCGTAGAAGAACGGAAGCCGCATGTTGTGTTTATTTCATCCCTAGACGATCCTACCGACCATCCGGCGATGCCTGGGTCAAGCGCTTTTCGCGGATACCCGTCCGGCGCAATCGCATTCGAGAGAACGCGGCTGCTTGCGGCACATCCTTCGAGGCGAACGCTCAGGCGGCGTCGCGCTGCGAAGGCCGGACGGACTCGTCGAATGCGATCTGGCCGACCGGCTGCGGACGCCCGAACAGATAGCCTTGCGCGAAATTGACGCCGAGCGCCTTCAGCCGCTCGAACTCTTCACATGTCTCGACGCCCTCGGCGGTGACCGACATGTCCAGCCCGCGCGCCAGCGTCACGATCGAGGCGATGATGGCGGAGCTGCGCGGCTGATGCGTGAGGTTGCGGATGAACGACTTGTCGATCTTGATCTTGTCAAACGGGAACGTGGTCAGATAGCTGAGCGACGAATAGCCGGTGCCGAAATCGTCGAGCGCGAGCTCGATGCCGAGCTGCTTCAGCCGCTCCATGAAAGCGAGGTTCTCGACGCCGCGTTCCAGCAGCACGGATTCCGTGATCTCGATCTCCAGCCGCTCGGGCGGCAGGCCGGAATCGGCGAGCGCCGCGCAGATCATCTCGAACAGCTCGGCCTCCTTGAACTGGATCGGCGACAGGTTCACCGCGACCGCAAGCCCGGAGGGCCAGCCGGCCGCATCCTCGCAGGCGCGCCGCAGCACGAATTCGCCGAGCGGCACGATCAGCCCGGTCTCCTCGGCCAGCGGAATGAACTGGTCCGGCGGGATCAGGCCGCGACTCGGATGCCGCCAGCGCACCAGCGCCTCGAAGCCGCGCCGCTCACTGCTGTGGGCATCGACGAACGGTTGGTAGTGCACCTCGAGCTGGCAGAGCGCGATGGCGTCGCGCAAGTCACCTTCCAGCGTGTTGCGCGCCTCGAGCTCGGCCGACATCGCCTCGTCGTAGATGGTGAAGCAGTTGCGGCCCGCCGATTTCGAGCGATAGAGCGCAAGGTCGGCTTTCTTGAGCAGCTGTTCCTGGTCGCTGCCGTGGTCCGGTGCGATCGCGATGCCGATGCTGGTGCCGATCTCCACGCGATGTCCGGGCAGGAGGAACGGTTCGGCCACGAGTTTCGCGATCCGCGCCGCCAGCTCGGTGGAGCAGGTGCGTTGATCCTCGCCCCCCTCCTGGATGATGGCGAATTCGTCGCCGCCGAGCCGCGCCAGCACGTCGGTGGCGCGCAGCGCCGATTTCAGCCGCTGCGCCACCTGGCGCAGCAGCGCATCGCCGGCGCCGTGACCGAGGGAGTCGTTGACGTTCTTGAAGCGGTCGAGATCGAGCATCAGGATCGAGAAGGTCGAACCGCCGTCGTTGAGCTGGCCGTTGAGATCGTCGAGCCGGGCGAGGAAGAAGGCGCGGTTCGGCAGGCCGGTCAGGATGTCGGTCTGGGCGAGCTCGAGCACCCGACGGTTCGCCAGCGACAGCCGCCGCGAATTGCGGCTTGCCAGCATCAGATAGGCCGACAGCGACAGCGTGAGCAGCATGCCGACGACGAGGACCGCGGCCGCGCGGTCGTATGACGTCTCCAGCGCGCCGCCGGCCGTCGGCATGGCGCGCACCTGCCAGTCGGTGTCGCCGATCTTGAGACTGCCCGACCAGTGCAGGGCCCGTGCCACGTCCCGCATCGACTGCGGCGCCGCGGCGGCCGACGCATAGTCCGGCAACATTTCTTCCAGGCTGACGATCTGCCCCGTGAAGGGCGGATAGACGTTCACGCTGACCGCGGGGCTTGCGCCGGTGGTCACGCGAATGGACTGGATCAGCATCGGCAGGTCGAAGATGCCGACGACGAAGCCGGCCAGATTGCGGCGCCGGTCCGCGACCGTCTCGCGCGACGTCCCTTTGGCGTAGACGGGAATGGCCACGAGGACGTCGGGCAGCCGGCCGCCCTCCTTGGGTTCGAACAGGTGGGTGCGGATGGCCGCGATCCGATCGTTGTCGCGCGCCCGCTCCAGGGCCGCACGACGTTCCGGGACGGTCGCGTAATCCATGCCGTAGACCTGTGACGTCTTCGGCTGGGTCGAGTAGAACACCGGGAAATATTCGTCGCTCTGCGGCGCCGTCGCAAAGCCGTCGCCCTGAAGCGACTTGATGCGATAGCCGGACACGCCGTCCGTGATCGCGGCAGCCTCGTATTCGGCGCGCTCCTTGCGGTTGACGCGCGGCAGCCAGGCGATGCGCAGCATGCCCGGATGGCGCTCGAACAGGCGGGTGCTGAAGGTCTCGAATTCGCTGCGGGTGATTTCCTCGTTGGTCGATTCGAACAGCGTGCGCAGCGCGACGAGCCTGCTGATATACTCACTCATGCCGTTCTGCATGACGATCGCTTCGGTTTCGGCCGCGTTCTCGAACTCGATCCTGGTGACGCGGTTTTCCCACCGCGCGACGGCCGCCGCGCCCACGATCGAGAACAGCAGGCCGACGGCAACCGCGACCAGCGCAGGGCGATACAGTCCGAGCAGCGGCGCGGCCCGCCACCATCCGGTCATCCGTTTCCGATCCTGATCGTTCTGATCGCGACCGCCCATCTTGATCCGCAAGTCCCCATCGGCGCGGCGCGCTCGAACCTCTGGTTGAGCCGCCGGAACCACTATCGGACAGGGATCGGGGTTAAGAACTGCGAAATTTCGGAACCTGGTCGTCCGGCATTGCGCGGCTTAGTTAACGATTGCCCCAGCGAGTTGCGGCAGAGTGGTAGTAAGTTGCCGGTTTTACCCGGAGTCTTACGGATCGTCGTCGCGGCGCGGGTTAGCGACCTGTTCAGCCCGCAGAACTATCGTTTCCCCAACGCGTCCAGCATCCGACAAGCATCCACATGACACGATCGCGCTCCGCGACATACCTCGCCTTGACCGTCGCATTGCTGACCGCGGCCATGCTGCCTGCGAAAGGCGATGAGGTCGGCGTCAGCGACGATGCGATCCTGTTCGGCCAGGTGGCCGCACTCGAAGGCCCCTCCTCGGCGCTCGGGCAGCGCATGCGGCAAGGCATCGTCGCGGCGTTCACCGAGATCAACGGCAAGGGCGGCGTCCATGGCCGCAAGCTCCAGCTCATCAGCCGCGACGACGGCTATGACCCCGATCGTTCCGTGGCGCAGACGCTGCAGCTGCTCGAGGACGACAAGGTGTTCGCGCTGATCGGCGCGGTCGGCACGCCGACCGCGATGGCGACGATACCGATCACCAGCGCCAGGAAAGTCCCTTTCATCGGTCCGTTCACCGGCGCCGAGTTCCTGCGCGACCTCGAGCTTCCAAACGTCGTCAACATCCGCGCGAGCTACGGCGCGGAGGCCGAGGCATGGATCAAGCACCTCACCGAGGACCGCCGGTTCACCCGCATCGGCATCTTCTATCAGGATGATTCCTTCGGCCGCGATGGACTTGTCGGCGTGAAGCGCGCGCTTGCCAGGCGCGGCCTCGAGCTCGCCGCCGAAGGCACCTTCGAGCGCAACACCCGCGCCGTCGCCGCGGCCTGGCGGATGATCAAGCGCGCCGAACCCGAGGCCATCGTCATGGTCGGGACCTACGGTCCCTGCGCCGAGTTCATCAAGCTCGCACACCGCAGCGGCTCGTATCCGACCTTCGTCAACATCTCCTTCGTCGGCGCCAATGCACTCGCCAGGGAGCTCGGCCCCGAGGGCGAAGGCGTCATCGTCTCGCAGGTCGTGCCGTTTCCCTGGGATCGCTCGCTCAAGCTCGTCGCCGACTACCAGGCGGCGCAGACGGCGTTCGACCCGACGCTGACGCCGGACTTCGTGTCGCTCGAAGGCTATCTCTCCGGCCGCCTCGCAGCCGCGGCGCTGGAAAAGGCCGGACCGCAACCGACGCGCGAATCTCCTGCGCGCCATCAACGACGTCGGCCGCTTCGACATCAGCGGCAGCATCGTCACCGTCGGCATGCGCATGATCGACGCCCCGCCGAAGGTGTTCCTGACGGTGATCCAGAAGGACGGGACGTTCAGGGCAGTGGACCGGTTTTAGGGTCGCCGCGTCCAGCGATCGGCATTGACGGCGCCCGGCGGGGCCTCGCCTTTGACGATCGCTTCCACCTGCCGCACGGTTTCCAGCGACTGGTATTCGATCGCCTGCGGCGTCAGCCCGCCGACATGCGGGGTGGCGATGACGTTGGGCAGCCTGGCCAGCTCCGGCGTCGGCATCTGGTCGGGCGCGCGGCCGACATCCATTGCCGCGCCGGCGATGCGCCTCTCGCGCAACGCGCGTGCCAGCGCCGCCTCGTCGACGAGATTGCCGCGCGAGAGATTGATGAAGACCGCATGCTTCTGCATGCGCGCCAGCGCCGCCTCGCCGATCAAGTTCTCGGTCTCTGCATTGGCGATCGCAAGGCAGACGACATAGTCGGATGCGGCGAGGAGCTCGTCGAGGCCGACCTGCCTGATGGCGCTGTCGCTGACATCAGCGAAGGGGTCGGCGACCAGCACCTCCATGCGCATCACCTTGGCGATCTCGGCGAGATAGCGCCCGATGCTGCCATAGCCGATGATACCGATCCTGCTACCGGCGAGCTGGCGGCCCATCCGCGCCTCGGGTTTACGTCCGGCCTGGTATTCCGCCGTCGTCCGCGACACGCCGCGGGAGAGATCGACCATGAAGCCGAGCGCGAGCTCGGCCACCGCCTGAACGAAGCCGGGGCCGGCGCGGGTCACCAGCACGCCCGCCTTCGAGGCCGCATCGACGTCGACGTTGCGGATGTCGACGGCGCAGCGGACGAAGGCGCGCAAATGCGGCAGCTGCGGAAAGATCTCGCCGCGTCCCTCGGTCATGCGATCGGCGACGACGATATCAACGTCCCTGGCCGCGCGGACGAGGCCGGCCGCATCGAGCGGCTGATCGCCCTCGTGCAGGATCACCTCGGCGGCCGCGCGCAGGCCGTTCAGGCTGCGATCGCCGTAGTAGTTCCGCCGCATCTCCGGCGTGTGGGCGAGCAGGACTTTCACGGCAAGACTCCTTCAGTAGCCGAATGCCCGCGGCAGCGCGGTCGAGAGCCATGGCACGAAGGCAATGACGAGCAGGCAGAGGAACAAGAGGCCAAGATAACCCATGATCGGCTTCACCGTCTGCTCGATCGGCACGTTGCCGATCAGGCAGGCGCCATAGAGTCCGAGCCCGAGCGGCGGAGCGAACAGGCCGATGCCCATCGCGATGACCAGCACCACGCCGAAATGCAGGGGATCGATGCCGAGCTGCACGGCCACCGGCAAGAGCAGCGGCCCGAAGATGATCAGCGCGGCCGCACCTTCCAGCACCGAGCCCATCACGATCAGCACGGCGATCGCGAGCAGGATGAACAGCCAGACGCCGCTGGTCTTCGATAATCCGAGCATGAAGTCGCCGACCGCGTGCGGCACCTGCTGCAAGGTCAGCGTGAAGGCCAGCGACTGCGCGGCGGCGACGATGAACAGCACGAGCCCTGCGCGCGTTGCGGCCTGCACGAAACTGTGCGCGGCCGATTTGAAGCTGAGCTCGCGGAACACCAGGCTGCCGACGACCAGCGCATAGGCCACGGCGAACGCGGAGATTTCGGTGGCCGTGGCAAAGCCGCTCTTGAAGCCGAAGAAGATCATGAAGATCAGGCCGAACGAGGCGATCGCGCCGCTCCACAGGCCCGACACCGGCATCTGCGGCGCAACGTCCTCGGCCTCCGCCGGCCGCTTGCCGAAGATGATGGACACCGCGATCAGGACCAGCGCCATCAGCGCCGCCGGCGGGAGCCCTGCGACGAACAGGCCGCCGATCGACAGGTTCGCCACAAAGCCGAGGATGATCAGGTTGATGCAAGGCGGAATGGTTTCCGCCATCACCGCGGACGCCGCCAGCAGCGCCACCGCGCCGCCCGGATTCTGCTTCGAGCGGCGCGCCGCCGGAATCAGCACCGAGCCGACCGCGGCGACGTCGGCCATCTTAGAGCCTGAGATGCCGGAGAACAGCACCATCGAGGCCACCATCACGACGTTCAGCCCACCGCGCATGCGGCCGACCCCGCGCTGCAACAGCTCGATCAGGCGCACCGACATGCCGTTGGCTTCCATGAGGTAGCCGACGAGGATGAAGAAGGGGATCGCGAGCAGCACGAAATTGTCGATGCCGCGCGCCATCTGCTGGGCGAAGATCACACCCGGCAGCGCGCCCTCGACCCAGATGAAGATCAGCGCGGCCAGCGCCAGCGCAAAGCCGATCGGCAGGCCGCCGAACAGCGTTGCGAAGAAGCCGATCAACATCAACGTGCCCGCCGACGGCACCGAGGACGGCGACAGATAATCCCAGGCGAGATAGAGGCCGGCGACGACGGCGACGGCAACGAGACCCCTGACGATATCCGGCAGCGGCCTTGCGCAGAGCTGATCGATCGCGAACACCGTCATGAACAGCGCGCCGATGCCCATCGGATAGAAGGTAAGCTCCAGCGGCAGGCCGGAGCCGGTGGTCTGGCCTGCCGTCAGCGAGCCCAGCTTGATGGCGTTGTAGGCGACATAGAAGGAGATCAGCACGACGAGCACGGCGCTCGCGGCGTCGACCAGCGTACGCAGGCGCAGGGGCAGCAGATCGCGGAAGAAGGACACGCCGACGTTCTCGCCGCGCGCAAGCGCGCTCGCCGCGCCGAAGAAGGCCGAGCCGACCATCAATCCGCGCGCGACATCGTCGGACCATTCGACCGGCGCATTGAAGCAGAAGCGCAGCAGCACGGACGCGCAGACGACCACGAGATCGGCGGCCAGGAGGATGGCCGCGATCGCGTCGCTGAGGCGAAGCAGCAGCGTAATGCTCCCGTGGCGGCCGCCCGAGACGGGCACGGCGGCTGTCATCGTCATCTCAGGCTTGCGTCGCGCGAATGATGTCGATGACGGCCTTGGATTCCGGCCGCGCCTTGATGAAGTTCTCGTGCTGCGGCGCGACGCGCTTCTTGAACGCCTCGCGGTCGCATTCGGCCACCGTCACGCCCTTCTCGGTCAGGGCCGCCAGCGCCTCCTTCTCGACCGCAAGCCCATGGGCACGGGTGTCGATTGCGGCCTTCTTCGCGGCATCGAGAAAGCCGTCGCGCAGCTTCGGATCCATGCGGTTGTAGGTCATGTCGCTGAAATAGATCGCGAGCGGCGAGAAATTGTGCTGCGTCAGCGCGTAGAACTTTGCGGTCTCGAAGAACTTGCTGGCGAGGATCGTCGGCGGATCGTGCTCCAGCCCATCCAGCACGCCGGCCTGGAGCGCGGTGTAGATTTCGCCGAACGCCAGCGGCGTCGCGGCGGCGCCCATCAGGCGCAGGCATTCGGTGATGACGGGATTTGGCAGGGTGCGGATCTTGAGGCCGGCGAGATCCTCCGGCGTCTTCACCGGCTTCTTCGCCAGTACGCTGCGCGAGCCGAAATTATAGGCCCAGGCGATGATGCGGATGTTGCTGCCCTTGAGCAGCGCGTCCTCGATCGGCTTGGCGGCGCCGGCGTCGAACGCCTTGGTCTGTTGCGGGAAGCTCGAGAACAGAAAGCCGAGGTCGAAGGTACCGACCAGCGGCGTCAGATTGGCCGAGATCGACGAGCCCGACACCATGAGGTCGATGACGCCGAGCTTCACCGAATTGATGACGTCGATCTCCTGGCCGAGCTGGTTGTCAGGGAAGAACGCGACCTCGACCTGCTCGCCGAGCCCGTTGCCCTTCAGGTTCTTGACGAGGTTGTCATAGTAGACGCGGCCGTTGGCATATTTGGGATCGTTCGGCAGCGAGGAGGAGCATTTCAGCTTCAGCGTCGCGGCTTCGGCGCGGCCGATGATGGCGGGAGAGAGCACGAGGCCGGCGGTGACCGCCGCCGATGACTTGATGAACGCGCGACGGTTCACGGGCACGATGGTCATGGTGCGGTCTCTCCCGGTATTTTTTGTTCGCGTCCGCGATCGTTGCGTGCGGCCTTTGCTTGGTACTGTATGGCCAAAGCGACGGCACAGGCAAGGGACGCGGCCGGGGCTGCCGTAATGACACGAGCGGCAGGCGCGTCGGCAGAAACCGCGGCGGAACGCCTGTATTTGTAGGCGTTTTCGATCATGCCGCACGGCAGCGACAAGACCTGCCATGCAAGATTGACGCGGATCGATCCAATTCAGGTATGGATCAATGCCGAACGCAGATTGATTGGCCGCATGTGAAGCGGACAAAACGAAAGCCGCGGGATCTTGATCCCGCGGCTTCGCGTTTGAGCAGATGCCGTGACCTCAGCGCGAATGCGCGCCGCTGAGCTCGCCGGGTGCCGCCGCGACATCGCGGGACGGACGCAGCGCGTAGGCGCCGTCGCCGAGCAGGGCCTGCGCCGCGAGCGCGATCGCCCAGAAGGCGGGATATTCCCAGCCGCCCTTCGGATTGGTGAAGAAGAAGCCGGCGGCGCCGTGCACGGTGAAGATCGCGCCGAGCAGGATCGGGATGCCGGCCAGTGCCGCATAGCGGGTCCAGACACCGAGGATCAGCGCGACGCCGCTGAGAACTTCCACCGTCATGATGAGGTAGGCGAGTTCGGGCGGGAAGCCGAGGCTGCCGAAGAACTTTGCGGTCCCGGCCGGGGTGAAGACGAACAGCTTCAGGCCGGCGTGGGCGAGGAACAGCGCGCCCAGCGTCACGCGCAGCACGAGCGCGGCATAGGGAGCGGTACGGGAATCGATCATGGCGGTCTCCTTGTTGGAGACAGCTATGATCTATTCTCAATTGAATGATAATCCGCTATATTGGAATTATACCTCACACCATTAGAGTGAGATCAATGCTCGACCGGCTGACCAGCCTGGAAGTCTTCGCCAAGGTGGCGGCGATCGGCAGCCTGTCGGGCGCGGCCCGGGCCATCGGCTTGTCGCAGACCATGGTGACCAAGCATGTTGCCGCGCTCGAGGCCCGGCTCGGCACAAAACTGTTCCACCGGACCACGAGGCGGCTGTCCATCACCGAGGCCGGACGAAGCTATCTGGAATCCTCCGAGCGCATCCTCGCCGACATGGAGGCCGCCGACGCCGCGGTCGCGCGCGAGCGCGTCGAGCCGCGCGGGCTGCTGCGGGTCAACGTGCCCGTCGTGTTCGGCACGCGGCAGATCGCGCCGGCGATCGCCGAGTTTTCGGAACGCCATCCCGAGGTCACCGTCGAGCTCGGCCTCAACGACCGCCTCGTCGATCTCGCCGAGGAAGGCTGGGACCTTGCGATCCGCATCGGCAAGCTGCGCGACTCCAGCATGGTGGCGCGAAAGCTCGCGCCGAACCGCCTCGTGGTCTGCGCCGCGCCGTCCTATCTGGCGAAACACGGCACGCCGCGCCGCGTCGCCGACCTCGCCGCGCATAACTGCCTCGGCTACACGCTTTCGCAGCAGGCGAGCGCGGCGGAATGGCTGTTCGGCGTCGACGGCGAGATCCGTGTCCAGGTCAGCGGTACCTTGCGCGCCAACAATGGCGATGCGCTGCGCGCGGCCACATTGGCGGGCCTCGGCCTCGCCCGACAGCCGACCTTCATCATCGCCGACGACCTTCGCGCCGGCACGCTTCTGGCGCTTCCGCTCGACCAGCCGGAGATCCAGACCTCGGCCGTGCACGCGGTCTACCTGCCCGACCGCCGTCCGCCGGCCAAGGTGCGCGCCTTCATCGACTTTCTCGCCGCGCGTTTTGCGCCTGACCCGCCCTGGGACCGCGGCCTGTTCTGACGACGCACGGCCTGACGCGCCAGCTCCGACAGCTCCGCTGCCCATTTTGCCGCAGCGCGCAGCGTGATCCAGTGCACAGACAGGGTCATGGCGGACGACTAGAAAAGGTGACATCGTCGCGCCCATTGCCGATGGAGGTGACACCATGCGCCGTCCAGTGCTTCGTAATTTGTTCCTTGCCAGCAGCCTGCTTGCGCTCACGCAACTGATGACGCCGACGGAGGCCGCGGCCGAAGCGCGGCTCGCCCTCGTGATCGGCCAATCCGCCTATCGCACGGTACCGGAGCTGCCCAACGCCGCCAACGACGCCAAGGGCATGACCGAGCTGCTCGGCAATGCCGGCTTCACCGTCACCACAGCGGCCAACCTCGCGCAGAACGAGATGCGCACGGCGATCTCGGATTTCGCCGGCAAGGTCAGCGCCAGCGGCGCCGACACCGTCGCGCTGGTGTTCTACGCCGGCCACGGGCTTCAGATCGACGGCGAGAACTATCTGGTGCCGGTCGATCTCGATCCCAAGCGCGAAGCCGACATTCCGCTCCAGGGCGTGCGGCTGAACGACCTGCTCAACACGCTCGGCGCGCTGCCGACGCGGGCGCGCATCTTCATGCTCGACGCCTGCCGCAACAACCCGTTCCCGGCGCTGAGCGGCGCGGGCCACGGGCTTGCGATCGTCGACACCAAGGCGGGCGCACCCGGCTCGTTCATTTCCTATTCGACCTCGCCCGGCGCGGAAGCCGAGGACGGCTCCGGCATCGACAGCCCCTACACCACCGCGGCGCTCTCGGTCGCAAAGCAACCGAACCTGCCGATCGAGGAAGTGTTCAAACGCATCCGCATCGCCGTGGCGCAATCGACCGACGGGCGGCAGATCCCGTGGGAAAGCTCCTCGCTGACGACCGACTTCAAGTTCTTCGGCGGCGAGAGCAGCAGCCAGCAGCCTGCCATTCCGGGCGCTTCCGCGATGGCGCTCGCCGGCGGCACGCGCAGCGTCGCGGACTGGCGCAAGGATCTGCAGGGCAAGGAGCCGAAGGTCGCCTATGAGCTCGTGATCGCCGACGACACCGCCGAGGCGTACCAGGCCTATATCGAGCTGTACACGCAGGACGCCCGCACGCCGCGCCTGCGCACGGTGCTGGAGCGCCGGCGCCAGATGCTGGCCTGGGAGCGCGCGGTGGCGATCAACACCCGCGCCTCGTTCGAGGCCTACCTCGCGAACTGGGACAACAGCGACCTCGCCGCAACCGCGCGCAGGCTGCTGCTCCGGGTGCAGAACCGCAACTACGTCCTGCCCGCGACGGTCGCAGCCACGCCCGCTCCGGTCGCCGTTGCAATGGCGCCGACCTGCCCGTGCACGGCGCCATCGACACCGGCAACGCCGGTCAACCCGGCAGTGGCGCCCATTATCAAGAAGCGCGTCGACGACACCCCGCCGAAGCGCAAGGTGGTCGAGACGCCGCCGAAGCCACGCCGGCCGCCGCCTGACGAAGTGGTCTACGAGCGCGCGCCGCCGCCGGATCGTGGCCCGCCGCCCGGCGCCGTGATGCAAGGTATCGGCATCGGAATTGGCATCGGCATGGGCATGGGTGGCGGCGGCCGCGGCGGCGATTATCACAACGACCGCGGCCGGTACTGAAGGGGACTCGCGCGATACGGAGGACAGATATGTCCTCCGTCATTGCGAGCGAAGCGAAGCAATCCAGACCGCCGCCGCGGTGGGATTCCGGATTGCTTCGCTTCGCTCGCAATGACAACGGATGTAGAGAAATTGCGTCTGCCGCCTTCCAATCCGGAAATGCTGTAGTCTAATCGATCGACACAGGCTTTCCGGGGACCTCGATGCCGCACGATTCTCACGCCAAGCACGCATGGCCGCTCTTCCGCTCGCTCGCCTCTTACTCTCTGCCCGGCGACCTCATGGCGGGGCTGACCTTGGCGGCGATCGCGATCCCCGAGCAGATGGCCACCGCGCGGCTCGGCGGCTTCGCGCCGCAGATCGGCTTCTTCGCCTTCATGGCGGGCTCGCTCGGCTTTGCGCTGCTCGGCGGCAACCGCTTCCTGTCCTGCGGCGCGGACTCCACGATCACGCCGATCTTCGCCGGCGGGCTCGCGGCGCTCGCCGCAGTCGGCTCGCCGCAATATCAGGGGTATGCGGTCGCGCTGGCGCTGATGGTCGGCGTGATGATGCTCGCCGGCGGCGCCTTCCGACTTGGCGGCATCGCCAACCTCCTGTCCGTGCCGGTCATGGTCGGCTTCCTCGCCGGCATCTCCGTCCATATCATCGTGTCGCAATTGCCCGGCGTGCTGGGACTGAAGTCACCGAGCGGGCCGACGCTCGATCGCATCGGCGTGCTCGCCGGCGAGCTCAGTCGCAGCAATCCCTTCACGCTGTGCATCGGCCTCGGTGTGCTCGCAACGGTCTTCGTCTCGGAGAAGATCAGCGCAAAGATTCCGGGGGCGCTGATCGGGCTCGTCGCCGCGACGCTGGCCACGATCGGTCTCGGCCTCGAAGGCGAGGGCGTCAGCGTCGTCGGCAGCGTGCCGGGGACGCTGCCGCGGCTCACCCTGCCCGAACTTGCGCCGGAGCATTGGGTGCATCTGGTATCGCTCGCCTTCGTGATCACGGTCGTGGTGATGGTGCAGACCGCCGCGACCACGCGCTCGTTCCCGTCCGATCCCGACAAGCCCGCCGATGTCGACCGCGATTTCCTCGGCGCCGGCGCCGGCAGCGTGCTGTCCGGCCTGTTCGGCGCCTTTCCCGTCAATGCCAGCCCGCCGCGGACGGGCATCGTCGCCGAGACCGGCGGGCAATCGCAGCTCGCCGGACTAGCGGCCGCGGCAATCGTGCTGGCGCTGCTCGCGTTCGGCACGGGACTGTTGCAGCACGTTCCTGACGCCGCGCTCGGCGGCATCCTGCTGTTCGTCGCGCTACGCATCATCCGCGTGAAGCAGATCGTCACGATCTACCGCCAGTCCTTCAGTGAGTTCCTGCTGATCGCCGCCACCGCCGCGCTGATCATCGTGCTGCCGATCCAGCAGGGCGCGTTCCTCGGCATCATGCTGTCGCTGCTGCACGGCATCTGGAGCACCACGCGCGCCAGGCTGGTCGAGTTCGAGCGCGTGCCGGGCACCACGATCTGGTGGCCCGCGCATCCGCACATCGCCGGCGAGCGCATCGAAGGCGTTGCCGTGATCGGGCTGCAGGCGCCGCTGTCCTTCCTCAACGCCCCGGGTTTCCGCAGCGACGTGACCAAGGTGCTCGGCGCGGCGACGCCGCAACTGCTGGTGCTGGAAGCGAGCGGCATGGTCGAGATCGACTTCACCGCCGCGCAGATTTTGCTCGACGTGTTCAAGGCGTGCAGCGAACAGGGCGTCACGGTCGCGCTGGCGCGGCTGGAATCGGTCCGCGCCCAGAACGCGTTCGAACGCTTCAGATTGTTCGACGCCCTGCCCCGCGAGCACGTCTTCCACAGCGTGGATGAGGCGGTGCGCAAGCTGGCGAAAGTGCAATAGGCGAGATCGAGCAGCGGGCTCGATGCACCTCTCCCGCTTGCGGGAGAGGTCGCCACGCTCGCAAGAGCGTGGCGGGTGAGGGCTCTATCCTCTTGGGGAGTCCCACCGTGGAAACACCCTCTCCCCAACCCTCCACCGCAAGCGGGGGAGGGAGCGCACCTTCAATGCGTCAACAGTCAGCCATCACTGCAGCAGCGTGGGGTGATCCCGCTGGATCGTTTCGCGGATCCAGCTGGCATGGATCGCACGGAACAGGATCTGCGCCGTCTTGAGATCGTTCGCCATCATGCAGAGATCGACGATGCGATGGACCGCATCATCGCGCATCAATCCGTCCGAGATCTTCATCGCGATTTCCATCGCGACCTTGGCCGCGCGCTCGTAACGCCCGCTCTCGCGCTTGTCGTTGCGCGCGGAACCCGCCGCACTCGTGGCCGCGGCCTCACAGATGGCGCGGATACGCGCGGCGGCCTCGATGTCGCCGAGCGGCCCTTCGATCGTCTCGTCCCAGATGTCCGCCGCGTTCTGCCTCGCGAACCACTTCATCGCCCCACCACCCACGGTCTTCCAGCCGCTGTATTACCGCTCCTCAGGCTCGCTTGAGCATAGAGAGGCCTATCGAGATCGGCGAGGCAATTTTTCCACCACGCTCCCTGGCTCGATCCGCATTCACGACGTCCGACGTGGCCCGATGGCCTCGAACTGCGCCTTCTGTTCGTCATTCAGCGTGCCGTAGAAATCCTCCAGCGCTGCGCGAACCGACTTGACGCCGTCGAGCATCAGGTCGAGCCGCTTGCGTACCGCAGCCATTCGCGCCGGCGGCGTCATCACCTCGTTGGGCTGGCAGGCCGCCTTGAGCGATGCACTGACCTTGGCGCTGGTATCCTGGAGCACCTGTAGCGCCGCGCGCTGCGTGTCGTTGGGGTGCAGCCTCGCCTCGATGTCGGCGCCGGGCCAATCGAGCGCAGCCGCCGCACCGCAATTCTGGACCAGCGATCCCTCGGTGTTGCTGGAAGCCGTCGCACGACGCTGGTCCTCGGCCAACGCATTGAAGCGCGCCTTCTGCTCGTCCGTGAGCGAGCCGTAGAATTTATCCAGGGCGGGCTGAACGAGATCGACCGCCTTCGTCATCGCCTCGATGCGCTGCTGCATCGCCGCCAGCCGACCGGGCGCCGTCGCCGCGACCTGCGCCGGGCAGGACGCGCGGATCATGCCCGCCGCCAGGATCGAGGCGTTGCCGAGTTCGTCGAGGCTTGCGCCTTGCGCCTCGCTCGGCTGCACCGCGGCGGCGATCTGGTCGATCGGCAGACCGACGATCTCGCGGCGGTCGCTGCCGCAAAGCTGATCCAGCGCAACGCCGCGCGCTTGCCGCCGTCCCGGCGGCCGCTGCGGCAGATAGGCCGAAAGACCGTCATAGCCATAGGGCCCGAAGATGCCGGCATAGATGTCCGGGTAGCCGTAGCCCCAGAAGCCGAGACCGTCGCCCCAGATCGTGTAGTCGTAGAGATCGTTATAGGCGAACGGCCAGAACAGCGGTCCGACCCAGCCATAACCGCCGCCCGGATGTTGCCACCATCCGCTGCTGGCGCCATGCCAGCCGGCGAGCGCGGCCGCCGCTGCGATCTGGGCTCGCGCCGCCGGATTACCGATCAGACGGCCGTTGCGGAAGGCGCTGGAATGCGCGTTGAGGGCGTTGCGGAAATTCGCCGGGCGCACGGCCGCATTGCGCATCTGACCGAAGTTCGGACCACCATGCCGAGCTCCCGTTGCGAAGCGCGGTCCGCCATGATGTCCGCCGCCATGCGCATGCCCGAAGCCATGACCGCCAAAATGGCCGCCGCCACCATGGTGGCCACCGCCATGCCCGCCGCCATGACCGCCTCCGTGCCCACCGCCATGACCGCCACCGCCATGGCCGCCACCGCCCTTGCCCAGAGCCGTGCCCGCCAGCATGCAGGCAAGCGCCATCACGGCAATTCCAATGACCGGTCGCAACATCGCATCCTCCCCGCAGAGCCGCGCCATTGAGGCATCGGAAGTTGACGGGAATTGGAACCAGCCTGGCGGCCGAAAGTTCCGCGACCGCGACGCAGCAGGCGCGCGCTACGCCTCCGGCACGATCTTGCCGGGATTGAAGATATTCAGCGGGTCGAGCGCCTGTTTCAGCGCCCGCATCGCGTCGAGCGCCTCGGGGCCAAGCTCGGCCTTGAGATATTTCTGCTTGCCCTGGCCGATGCCGTGCTCGCCGGTGCAGGTGCCGTCCATCGCCTGCGCGCGCTCGACGAGGCGATGCATGAACTCCTCGCCGCGCGCCATCTCGTCGGCATCGTTGGTGTCGCAGACCAGCGAGCAGTGGAAATTGCCGTCGCCGACATGCCCGACGATCGGCGACAGCAAATTGAGCCGCTTGAGATCTTCCTCGGTTTCGCCGACGCATTCGGCGAGCCGCGAGATCGGCACGCAGACGTCGGTTGCGACCACGCCGATGCTGTCGCCGGGCCGCAGCGCCTTGACGGACCAATAGGCATCGTGCCGGGCCTGCCACAGCTTGGTGCGATCCTCCGGCTTGGTGGTCCAGGAGAAGTCGCCGCCGCCGCATTCCTTTGCGATCTCGCCGAAGGCCTTGGACTGCTCGGCGACCTCGATCTCGCTGCCGTGGAATTCCATCAGCAGCAGCGGCGTCTCCGGCAGCGTCAGCTTGGAATAGGCGTTGCAGGCCTTCACCTGCGCGGCGTTGAGCAGCTCGATGCGCGCAACGGGAATGCCGGTCTGGATCGCCAGGATCACGGCCTGACACGCCCCATGCACCGTCTCGAACGACACCGCGCCGGCCGCGATGGTCTCGGGGATGCCGCGCAGGCGGATGGTCAGTTCCGAGATGATGCCGAGCGTGCCCTCGGCGCCGACGAGCAAATGCGTCAGGTCGTAGCCGGCGGATGATTTCTTGGCGCGTGTGCCTGTCGTGATGATCTCGCCGTCGCCGCGCACCACCTTCAGCGCCAGCACGCTGTCGCGCATGGTGCCGTAGCGCACCGCATTGGTGCCGGAGGCGCGCGTCGAGGCCATGCCGCCGAGCGAAGCGTCCGCGCCGGGATCGATCGGGAAGAACAGGCCCTGGTCGCGCAGATGCTCGTTGAGCGCCTTGCGGGTGACGCCGGGCTGGATCACACAGTCGAGATCCTCGGCGTGCACCGCGAGCACCTTGTTCATGTCGCGCAGGTCGATCGAGATGCCGCCGGCGGGCGCATTGACCTGGCCCTCCAGCGAGGTGCCGGTGCCGAAGGCGATCACGGGCACGCGGTTCCTGGCGCAGATGCGCACCACGTCCTGGATGTCGGCGGTCTCCTGCGCCATCACCACGCCGTCGGGCGGCTGGTTGGGAATCCATGTGGTGGTATGGCCGTGCTGCTCGCGGACGGCCTGCGAGGTGATGAGGCGGTTGCCGAAGCGTGCGGCAAGCTGCTCCAGTGCGCTCGCGAGGGCTTTCGGCTCCGGCCGCGGCGGATTATTGGTGATGGTCGTACCCACGGAAATTCCTCCGACAGAAGAACCGTGGCAAAGGACATCTAACCGGTCAAGTCAAGCGACCGGACGCATAGCTGGGGAAGGACACATGCCGGAGAGTGCCACTGCTGCGCCCAAGGCCGAGCCGTTCAGCGCCTCGATCATGCAGATCGAGCCGCAATGGATCGACTATAACGGCCATCTCAACATGGCCTATTACAACGTGATGTTCGACCGGGCGATCGACGAGTTCTGGCTCGAGCTCGGCATCGGTCCTACTTACAAGAAAGAGCGTCACGGCTCGACCTTCACCGCCGAATGCCATGTGCGCTACCTGCGCGAGATCCATCTCGGCGATCCCGTGCGGATCCTGGTGTGGCTGCTGGAGGCCGACGACAAGCGGCTGCATACGTTCGAGGAGATGAGGCACGCCACCGAAGGCTGGCTGTCCGCGACGTCCGAAAACATGTCGCTGCACATGGACATGAAGGCGCGGCGCGTTGCGGCGTTTCCGCCCGACATCCAGCAGCGCATCGCCGGGGTGGCAAGGGCCCACGGCGCCTTGGCCCGGCCCGAGGGCATCGGCCGGAGCGTGGCGATGCCCTCGAAGCGTTAGGCGCCTATATCCTGGTGCGGCCGCGGGCGAGGCCGACCACGGCCGAAACCAGGAACAGCACGACCGCGATGAAGAAGATGATCTTGGCGATTTCGATCGAAGCGCCGGCGATGCCGCCAAAGCCCAGGATACCGGCGATCAGTGCGATAACCAGAAACGTCACAACCCAGCCAAGCATGGTCAAATCCTCGTCTTGATGTTTGTCTGCGTCGGCGCGGCTGGCCGCGCCACCTGTCCAGACAATCTCGACGCGGGAACGATGGTTCCTGCCCACGCTAGGCGGAAATTCGCAGGGTCGGAGGAACAAATCGGCCCCCCGCGTACGTGGAAAACCCTGCACCGCCGCCCCATATAGGGACCAATCCCTGTTATGAAGGCTCCCTCCCGTCACCCCGCGGTGCCATCGTGGGGCCAAATGATTCGCATGACCGAGCCGAGCAAGATCACAAGCGTCCCCGACCACCAGCCCGCAGCCGGCGGCATCGCCGCGCGTGCGCGCGCCTCGGTAGGCCCGAAATATCTGTCCGGGCTCAATCCCGAGCAGCGCGAGGCGGTGGAGACGCTGGACGGCCCGGTCCTGGTGCTGGCCGGCGCCGGCACCGGCAAGACGCGCGTGCTGACCACGCGCATCGCCCACATCCTGAGCCAGGGCCGCGCCCGCCCCGCCGAGATCCTGTCGGTGACCTTCACCAACAAGGCCGCGCGCGAGATGAAGCACCGGCTCGGCCAGATGCTCGGCCACGCGGTGGAAGGCATGCCGTGGCTCGGCACCTTCCACTCGATCGGCGGCCGCATCCTGCGCACCCATGCCGAGCTGGCGCAGCTCAAGTCGAACTTCACCGTGCTCGATGTCGACGACCAGGTCCGGCTGCTGAAGCAGCTGCTTCAGGCCGAGAACATCGACGACAAGCGCTGGCCGGCGCGCATGCTGGCCGGCCTGATCGACGGCTGGAAGAACCGCGGCCTGACGCCGTCGCAGGTGCCCTCGGGCGAAGCCGCAGTCTTCGCCAACGGCAAGGGCGGCAAGCTCTATGCGAGCTATCAGGAGCGGCTGAAGATCCTGAACGCCGCCGATTTCGGCGACCTGCTGCTGGAGAACATCCGCATCTTCCGCGAGCACCCGGATATCCTGCGGCAGTACCAGCAGCGCTTCAAATACATCCTGGTGGACGAATATCAGGACACCAACGTCGCGCAATATCTGTGGCTGCGGCTGCTGTCGCAGGCGCCGGCGGCGACCAAAGCCGTCATTCCGGGGCGGCTCGAAGAGCCGAACCCGGAATCTGGAGATGAGTCCACAGTTCGAGATTCCGGGTTCGATGCTCCGCATCGCCCCGGAATGACGGAGCAAACGGCCGGCACGCCGACAGCCACGCCTCACGTCAAAAACATCTGCTGCGTCGGCGACGACGACCAGTCGATCTATGGCTGGCGCGGCGCCGAGGTCGACAACATCCTGCGCTTCGACCACGATTTCCCCGGCGCCAAGGTCATTCGCCTCGAACGCAATTACCGTTCGACCGGCCACATCCTCGCCGCCGCCTCGCACCTGATCGCGCACAACGAAGGCCGGCTCGGCAAGACGCTGCGCACCGAGGACCAGGACGGCGAGAAGGTCACGGTGACAGGCTCGTGGGATTCGGAAGAGGAAGCGCGCGGCATCGGCGAGGAGATCGAGCAGATCCAGCGCCAGGGCGAGAAGCTGAACGAGATCGCGATCCTGGTGCGCGCCTCCTACCAGATGCGCGAGTTCGAAGACCGTTTCGTCACGCTCGGCCTGCCCTATCGCGTGATCGGCGGCCCGCGCTTCTACGAGCGCGCCGAAATCCGCGACGCGCTGGCTTATCTTCGCGTCATCAACTCGCCGGCCGACGATCTCGCCTTCGAGCGCATCGTCAACACGCCCAAGCGCGGCCTCGGCGATGCCACCGTGCAGATGCTGCACGACCACGCCCGTAAGCGCCGCATTCCGCTGTTCGAGGCGGCGCGTGCGGTGGTCGAGACCGACGAGCTGAAGCCGAAGGCGCGCGGCTCCTTGCGCGACCTCGTCGCCCAGTTCGACCGCTGGCGCGCCCAGCGCGAAGTCACCGCGCATACCGACCTCGCCCAGATCGTGCTCGACGAGAGCGGCTACACCGAGATGTGGCAGAAGGACCGTTCGGCGGACGCCGCGGGCCGGCTCGAAAACCTCAAGGAGCTGGTGCGCTCCATGGAGGAGTTCGAGAACCTGCAAGGGTTCCTCGAGCACATCTCGCTGGTGATGGACCGCGACGGCGGCGCCGAGGAGGACGCGGTGTCGCTGATGACGCTGCATTCGGCCAAGGGCCTCGAATTCGACAACGTGTTCCTGCCGGGCTGGGAGGAAGGCCTGTTCCCGAGCCAGCGCACGCTGGACGAACAGGGCCGCGCCGGCCTCGAGGAAGAACGCCGGCTCGGCCATGTCGGCATCACCCGCGCCCGCCGCCGAGCCATGATCTATTTTGCGACCAACCGGCGCATCCATGGCACCTGGACGACCACGATCCCGTCGCGCTTCCTCGACGAATTGCCGGCGGCCAATGTCGAGATCACGGAATCCAAGGGCGGCTCGGCCTGGGGCGGAACCGGCGGCTACGGCGCCTCCCGCTTCGACGACATGGAGGCGTTCGGCTCCAGCTATACGACGCCGGGCTGGCAGCGGGCGCAGGCCAACCGCAACCGGGGCGGCGGCCGCACCGGCGCCGGCGGCCACGGCAGCTTCGAGGAAGAGGCCGCGACGTTCTCGTCCTCCTCGTCCTCCGGCCCCGATTTCGGCAGCTTCTCCTCGCGCCGGCGCGGGCCGATGACGATCGAGGGCGAGCTGGTCGCCAAATCCACCGGCACGACCTCGGAATTCTCGCTCTCCGACCGCGTCTTCCACCAGAAATTCGGCTACGGCCGCGTCACCAAGATCGACGGCAACAAGCTCACCATCGCCTTCGACAAGGCCGGCGAGAAGAAGGTCGTGGACAGTTTTGTGCAGCGGGCGTGAGGCAGGCCTTGCGGTGTTGCGGCGGCGTTACGCCGCCGCGTTTCTTCCCACCACGCCCCTTGACCACCGCGAACTTCCCCGTATCAGATGCGCCCATGGTCCGGGGCTCCATCACACTGGTCTTGCTGGCATTGGGTATGCCGTCGCTCGCGGCGGCGGAGACCATGAGCTTTGGCGATTCGATCGGGCTCCTCGCCAAGAGCTGCGGCGCGGAAATCGTCGCCAATTGCCGCGGCGTCAATCCGGACTCGACCCGGCTGAAGGAGTGCCTGTCCCGCAACCGGGATGTGCTCTCCCAGCAATGCCAGAGTGACTATCTCGGCGCCTTCGACGCCATCCAGAAGCGCGTCGCCGCACGCGTCACGGTGGCGAACGCCTGCCAGCGCGAGATCGTCAAGGTCTGCGGCGGCTCGACCAAAGAGACCAGCAGGTCGATCCCCTGCCTGGTCTCGACGCCCAAGGGCATCAGCAACAACTGCCTGAAGGCCGTGGACGACGCGGGGTATCGATGATGCGCGCGAAGGGGCTCTCCACCGCCGGACTAGGCATCGCGTTCGGCATGGCTTTGCTCGCGGGCGCAGCCAGCGCGCAGACGACGCCGCCGACCCGTGACGACATCGTCGGCAAGCTGAATCATTTCGAAGAGGCCGCCGAAATCGACCTTCCCGCGCTGAAGCAGCAGGTGATGGAGCGCGCCAAGGCCAGGATCAAGAACGATCCGGGTCCGGTGAACCGGCCGCCGATTGCGCCGGATCTCGCCAAGCTGCCCGCCTTCAACGCGCAGATCCAGTTCGACGCCGACACGCCGATCATCCAGCCGGCGTCCTACCAGACCGTCGGCCGCATCGCGGATGCGCTGGTTCATGCCTCGCTGCTGCCCTACACCTTCCTGATCGTCGGCCATGTCGAATCCAACGCGAAGACGCGCGAGGCCAACGCGATCCTGAGCCAGCGCCGGGCGGACGCGATCCGCGACGTGCTGGTGAACACGTTCAAGATCTCGACCAAGCGGCTGCATCCGATCGGCCTCGGCGAGGAGCAGTTTCTCGACCGCGCCAAGCCGACCTCGGCCGCCAACGGCCAGCTGCAAATCCTGACCTTTGCCAAGGTACCGGAGGAGGCACCCGCGCATCCGGCTGCGGCACCTGCGCCTGCGGCGAAAAAGCCCGCCAAGAAGCGCTGACGAGGCGCGCCTCGACGCCTGACGGAACCCATTGAAGTCCTGACCGTTTTGTGACCTGTTTCACAGTGCGACAGCACGGTTTTGCGCGACAATAGTGCCGGTTTGTGCACTGCTCTATCAGGTGCTATAGGCTCTGGTTCGTCCTTCCCCAACCCTGTGCTGCATGAGACCAAGATGGGTGGCTTGTTCCAACGCCAACTTGCCGTTTACGTCGAGTACCATCGCGATCCCCGGAATACGGCGATGCACGTGGTCGGCATCCTCTTGCTGTTCACGGGCGCCGTGCTGCCGCTGACGTTGGTGAAGGTGCCGCTGTTCGGAACGGAACTCAGCCTGGCGGTCATCCTGGCATTGCCGGTTCTGATCTATTGGCTGATGCTCGACATGGCGCTCGGGGTCGGCATTCTGGCCGTCTCCGTCGTGCTGTTTTCGATCGCGACGACCATTTCGACGCAAGTCAGCACCATGACGATGTGGGCGATTTTCGCCACGCTGGTCGTGCTCGGCCTCGCCGCGCAGACCATCGGCCACAAGGTTTTTGAGGGGCGCGAAGCCTCGTTATTCACGTTTCCGTCGCATCTTTTGCTGGGACCGATGTTTGTCATGGCAAAATTATTCATTGCACTGGGCTTCCGTCGCGACCTTGCCGCGATTCTGGCGCCTCTTCCGACCAATTCCCTTTCAACCCGATAGCTCTAGAAGCGAAACAGCAAACCTTCTTCATGGCTCTCGTACTGGTTACCGGTGGCAGCGGCTTCATCGGACATCATCTCGTAGAATCGCTCCGCGCCCGTGGGCAGCGGGTGCGTGTTCTCGATGTCCGGCCGCCGGCCGCCGCCAATACCGACGTCGACTATGTTCACGGCTCGGTGCTGGACGGCGCCGCGGTCGATGCCGCGCTGGCCGGCGTCGATCAGGTCTATCACCTCGCCGGCCTGCCCGGCATGTGGGTTGCCAACAAGCAGGACTTTCACGACGTCAATTTCCGCGGCACCGAGGTCGTGCTGGCGGCTGCGATGAAGCGCGGCGTGTCGCGCTTCCTGCATTGCTCGACGGAATCGATCCTGTTCCCCTATGCCGACCTCGACGGCGTTCCCGCCGAAGAAGCGCTCCAGCCGGCCGACGCGATGCCCGGCGCCTATACGCGGTCGAAGTCGCTCGCCGAGCATCACGCCGCGAAGGCCGCGGCCAGTGGCTTTCCGCTCGTGATCGGCACGCCGACCATGCCGATCGGAGCTGCCGACCACAACCTGACGCCGCCGACGGCGATGCTCTGGTACTTCCTCCAGAAGAAGGTGCAGCCGCACCTCAACTTCCTGGTCAATCTCGTCGATGTCCGCGACGTCGCCATGGGCCTCGTGCTGACCATGGAGCGCGGCCGCATCGGCCAGCGCTACATCCTCGGCGGCGACTGCGTCCCGCTCGGCCGCATCCTGCGGATGATGTCGGCGATGAGCGGCCGCCGCCAGTTCCCGATCGTCGTGCCTGGCAAGATCGCCGAGCTCTCCGGCATCATGCTCGAATATCTATCCGACAACTTCACGCGCCGGCCGCCCAACGGCACCGCCGAGGGCGTGCGCATTGCGCTCGCCGCGAGCGATCTCTCGATCGGCAAGGCGCGAACCGAGCTCGGCTACTCGCCGCGCCCGATCGAGCCGGTCCTGCGCGAAACCATCACCCATCTGCTCGCCCGCGGCGGCGTGCAGCCCTCCGGCGCCATCAAGCAACACGCGCTCTCCTCGCGCGCTGGCTAAAGCCGCCGCCTAACGCAAAGAACCTTCATGTCCTTCGATTTCAGCAAGCTTCTCTCTGTCGCCTGGGGTGGCTGGACCACGACCTGGCCGACGCAACTGCTCGCCCTGATCTGGCTCGCCTGGCTCGCCAGCTGGGTCGGCGCCTCGTTCTGGCAGGGCCGCACGCAAAAGCAGGTGATGACCCTGGAGTCCGGCCGCTATCGCATCCCGATCCTGGTCGGCGGCATCCTGTTCACGCCGTGGACCGCCGAAGTGCTCGGTGAGAAGCCGCTCTGGGTGTTCAGCAACACCGGCGTCTACGTCGTCGCGCTGATCGTGCTCGCCGGCATCTCCTTCACCTGGTGGGGACGGCTGCATCTCGGAAAATTCTGGTCCAACACCATCACCCACAAGGAAGACCACCGCGTCATCGACACCGGCCCGTACGGCATCGTGCGTCATCCGATCTACACCGGCCTGATCGCCGGCATGCTGGCGACCGGCATCGCGGTCGGGACGGTGACCGCGATCCTCGGCGCGATCCTGATCTCGCTCGGCATGTGGCAGAAGGGGCGGATGGAAGAGGTGTTCCTGTCGAAGGAGCTCGGCGAGGACGCCTACGGCGCCTATTGCCGCCGCGTGCCGATGATCATCCCGTTCCTGTCGCCGCGGTGATGTAACAAGCCCGCCATATCCTCCGATGTCGTCCTGGCGAAAGCCAGGACGACGTTGAGGAGGCAGCGTGCGCCACTGCATCGGCGCCTGCATCCTTGCCATGCAAATTCGGCGTGCTGCCATCCGCGCCATAAACGGCCCGATCCGAGCCCGCACAGGTTGACCTTTTTACCGCCACCCAGTTGGATGCGCGCGCAATGAGGCACGACGACACCCATCGTTGACCTGGAGAGGTCGACGATCAGGCCTGGGCCCGCGCGGGGCCTGGAGCAATCCGGCGTTGGACTGTGCCGCAGGTTCGACAGGGGCTTCTCATGACCTTTTCCAGCATTTTTGCGCAGTTCGTTGCGCTTCTCGGCGGCATCGCTCTGCAATGGCGGAAGCTGTCCGGCACAGAGCCTGCGCCCGCATGGGGCCAGACGCCCGCCATTCCCGAGGCAAAGCCGCAAGGCGCGATCCCGACGCTGAAGATGCCGACCGCCCGCGGCTGGAGCGAGGGCCAGAAGCCGACCGTCGCGCCCGGGCTCAAGGTCAATGCGTTCGCAACCGGCCTCGACCATCCGCGCTGGATCGAAGTGCTGCCCAATGGCGACGTGCTGATCGCGGAAGCGACCCAGATCGCGGGGCCGCCGCGATCCGTGTTTCACTACGCGATGCAGGCGACGATGCGGCGCGCCGCCGCGCTCGGCGTTTCCGCCAACCGCATCACGCTGCTGCGCGACAAGGACGGCGACGGCGTCGCCGAAGTTCGCGGCGCCTTCATGGAGAACCTCAGCCAGCCGTTCGGCATGGCGCTGGTCGGCGACACCTTCTATGTCGGCAACACCGACGGCGTGATGGCCTTCCCCTATGTCGCCAATGCCGACCGCATCACTGCACCGGGCAAGCGGCTCACCACGTTCAAGCCGAGCGGCCACTGGACGCGCAGCCTGCTCGCCAGTCCCGACGGCAGGAAGCTCTATGCCGGCGTCGGCTCGCTCAGCAACATCGCCGAGATGGGCATGGAGGTCGAGGAAGGCCGCGCCGCGGTCTATGAGCTCGACCTCGCCGCCGGCACGCATCGCATTTTGGTGCCGGCCTGCGCAACCCAGTGGGCCTTGCCTGGGAGCCAACGACCGGCGTGCTCTGGACCGTCGTCAACGAGCGCGACGGGCTCGGCGACGAGACGCCGCCGGACTATCTCACCTCGGTGCGTGACGGCGGCTTCTATGGCTGGCCCTATTGCTACTGGGGCAAGACGGTGGACGACCGCGTGCCGCAGGATCCGGCAATGGTCGCCAAGGCGCTCACGCCGGACTATGCGCTCGGCGGCCACACCGCTTCGCTCGGCCTGTGCTGGATGCCCGCAGGCACGCTGCCGGGTTTCCCCGACGGCATGGTGATCGGCCAGCACGGCTCGTGGAATCGCAGCAAGCTGTCCGGCTACAAGCTGGTGTTCATCCCGTTCGAGAACGGCAAGCCTTCCGGCCCCGGTCGCGACATCCTGTCGGGCTTCCTGTCCCCGGACGAAAAGGAATCCTACGGCCGCCCGGTCGGCGTCGTGATCGGCCCCGACAAGAAATCGCTGCTGATGGCCGACGACGTCGGCAACGTGATCTGGCGCGTGACGGGCGCGTAAAGGTTTACGTCCCGACGCACAGTGTGGCGCGCTGCTTGCGCAGCAGCGCGATTACCGACAGCGCGGTGATGATCCCGGTCTTGGGATTTTCGGACGGGATGTTCTCGATCGACATCGAGAAGCGCGCCGAATCCGCCTCGACCTCGATGCGGTGAACGTTGCGCGTGACGGTCGGATCGGCCCAGATCTGCACGGAGGTGCGATCAGGCCCGACACCCGCGAGCGACAGCGCGACCGCGACGTTGAGATTGGCCGGGAAGCCTTTCGCGGCCTCGCGCGCCGTGCCCTCGAACAGCTTGAGCGGCTCCCGCAGCTTGTCGATGTCGATGTTGTTGTGAACGATGAAGGGCGCACCCTTCAGCCCGTCGATCGGCTTGCGCGTCACCATCTTCACCGAATGAATGGTGCCGATCGCAGCGGCGTTGACGGCATCGAGTCCGATCAGCGCGCCGGTCGGCACGATGATGCGGCCGCCATTGGCCCGGGCGAGATCGACGAGATCGAAATTGTCGAGCAGCCCGCCGACGCTGACGACGACCGCGGCCTTGCCGCGCTTCACTGCCGGCTCGACGATCGCGCGCAGCTGGCTGCTCGGTGCGCACTCGACCACGATGTCGGCGGCCTCGCCGAGCTGGTCGATCGGCAGAACCTGCGGCGGGCGACGCAGGCCGTTGAGAAATGCCTGATGCTTGGCGGGATCGCGCACGGCGACGGCGGACAGTGTCAGCCCCTCGATGCCCTGATCGAGCGCGGCCGCGATCTTGGTGCCGATCGAGCCCAAGCCTGCGATGGCCACCCGCAATTCGCTCGAAGCTTTCTGATCCGTCATCACCTTCCACCTTCTATCCAAGCCAATGTCATAGCCCCTCAGGCCTCGCGCGCATAGCTGCGCAGGCGGGCCTCGAGCACCGCCAGCATGGCATCGCGGGCCGGATCGCGCGAGCCGCGCAGCCAGGCGGCGGCGAGCGGCAGCCGGCCGACCGGGCCGCTCTGCTTCGGCCGGAGCGGCACGAAGCGCACGCCCGATACCGCCATGCGCGTGGTCCAGCGCGGCACGATCGCGACCCCGAGCTTCGTTGCCACCAGATGGATGATGGTTTGCTTCTCGTCGGCGACCTGCACGATACGCGGCGTCAGGCCGGCCTGCTCGAACAGCTTGATCGTGAGGTCATGGCTGTGCGGCCGCGAGCGGCGGTCCGGCACCAGCATGGCCTCGTCGGCGATCTGCGCCAGCGTGATCGACTTGCGCTCCGCGAGCGCGTGGCGCTGCGGGAACGCCACGATGGCGGTCTCCTGGAGCAGGTCGCGGAATTCGAGCCGCTTGTCCGCGCTGTCGGGCGGGCGGACGAAAGCGAGATCGAGCGCGCCGGTCAAAATCTTCGGCAGCAGCCGGACCGTCTTGTCCTCCAGAAGCTGCACCGCGATGTCGGGATGCTTGTCGCGAAAATCGCGCAGCAGCGGCGGCAGCAATCCCGCCGCCGCGCTGTCGATGGCGCCGACCCGCAGCCGCCGGGCGGCCCCGGCACGCGAACGGTTGCGCAGATTATTCTCGACCGCCTCGACCTTGGCGAGGATGGCGCGGGCATCACGCAAAAGCGTCGCGCCGTCCTCGGTGAGCGAGACCGCGCGCGTCGTCCGCGCGAACAGCCGCGTGCCCAGGTCCTCTTCCAGCAGCCTGATCTGGCGCCCGAGCGCAGACGGCAGCATCTGGAGCTGCTGCGCCGCATGGCCGAAATGCAACTGCTCGGCCGCCGCCACGAAGCATCGAAGCTGATGCAATTCCATCCAGGGTCCTCTCGCCTCTCCTCGCGAGGATTATATCATTTTTTTGTATAAACCAGCGCCAATTGAGTCCCCCTTCTCCTCCCGACTACGCTCGTTGCCGGCATGGACCTCCGGGTCCGCCGACACAACAACAAGCCGGAACTTGAGGAGGCCAGGGTGGCGAGCGAGATTCAGACGCGCGTGCTGCGCAAGATCACCTGGCGCATCGTTCCCTTCATCATGCTGCTCTACTTCGTGGCCTTCATCGACCGCGTCAATATCGGCTTCGCCTCGCTGACGATGAACAAGGACATCGGCCTGTCGCCCGCGGTCTACGGCTTCGGCGCCGGCATCTTCTTCTGGGGTTATTTCCTGTTCGAGGTGCCCTCCAACATCATCCTGCACAAGATCGGTGCGCGGATCTGGATCGCGCGGGTGATGATCACCTGGGGCATCGTGTCGGCGGCGATGGCGTTCGTGCAGGGGCCGACCGGCTTCTACATCCTGCGCTTCCTGCTCGGCGTCGCCGAAGCCGGCTTCTTTCCCGGCATCATCATCCTCTACCTCTCCTACTGGTTCCCGGCGCGCCAGCGCGCCGCGGTGACCGCGCTGTTCATGGCGGCAGCGCCGCTCTCCACCGTGCTGGGCTCGCCGATATCAGGTGCGCTGCTGGAAGATGGACGGCCTGCTCGGCTTCAAGGGCTGGCAATGGCTGTTCGTGCTGGAGGCGCTGCCGGCCGTGCTGCTCGGCTTCGTCGTGCTCGGCTTCCTGACCGACCGCCCCGAGAAGGCGAAATGGCTCACTGATGACGAGCGCCGCTGGCTGGTCGAGACCATGAACGCGGAGACCACCAGCAAGGCCGCAACCGCGAGCCACAGCATCTGGCGCGGGCTTGCCGATCCGCGCGTGCTGGCGCTGGCGCTGATCTATTTCGGCACCTCGGCCGGCCTCTACACGCTCGGCGTCTGGGCGCCGCAGATCATCAAGCAGTTCGGGCTGTCCTCGCTCCAGGTCGGCTTCCTCAATGCATTGCCGGCGACCGCCGCGGTCGTCGCCATGATCCTGTGGGCGCGGCATTCGGACCGCACCGGAGAGCGGACCTGGCACGTGGTGTGGGCTTGCCTGATTGCGGCCGCCGGGCTCGCCTATGCCGGGCTTGCGGCCGGCGTCGTCGCCGTGCTGGTTGCGCTCGCGCTCGTCAACATCGGCATCTCCTCGGCAAAGCCGCCGCTGTGGAGCATGCCGACGCTGTTCCTGTCCGGTCCCGCGGCCGCAGCCGGCATCGCCACCATCAACTCGATCGGCAATCTCGGCGGCTTCGTCGGGCCCGCCATGATCGGCTGGATCAAGGACCAGACAGGCAGCTTCGTCGGCGGGCTCTACTTCGTCGCCGGCCTGCTCGTTCTCTCCGCGGTCCTCACCCTGCTATTGTCGCGCGCGCAAACCGCGCTCGTCGAACCCGTCCCGCAATCCCGCTGACATCCCAAACGGAGCATTTTCATGCGCACCCATTCGATCGCAGCCATCCCCGCCGACGGCATCGGCCCCGAGGTCATCTCGGCCGGCGTCCGCGTGCTGGAGGCGCTGGCCAGGCGCAGCGGCGACCTCGCCTTCAACGTCAAGACCTTCGACTGGGGCTCGGACTACTACAAGAAGCACGGCGCGATGATGCCGGCCGACGGCCTCGCGGAGCTGAAGAAGTTCGACGCGATCTATTTCGGCGCGGTCGGCGCCCCCGACGTGCCCGATCACATCACGCTGTGGGGCCTGCGCCTGCCGATCTGTCAGGGCTTTGACCAATACGCCAATGTGCGGCCGACAAAAATCCTGCCGGGCGTCGCCTCGCCGCTGCGCAATGTCGGCGTCGGCGATCTCGACTGGGTGATCGTGCGCGAGAACTCCGAAGGCGAATATGCCGGCATGGGCGGCCGCGCGCACAGAGGTTTGCCGGAAGAGGTCGGCACCGAAGTCGCCGTCTTCACCCGCGTCGGCGTGACGCGGATCATGCGCTACGCATTCCAGCTCGCGCAGTCGCGTCCGCGCAAGTTCCTGACCGTCGTGACCAAGTCGAACGCGCAGCGCCATGGCATGGTGATGTGGGACGAGATCGCGGCCGAGGTCGCCGGCGAATTCCCCGATGTGACCTGGGACAAGATGCTGGTCGACGCCATGACGGTGCGCATGACGCTGCATCCGAAGAGCCTCGACACCATCGTGGCGACCAACCTGCACGCCGACATCCTCTCCGACCTTGCCGGCGCGCTGGCGGGAAGCCTCGGTGTCGCGCCGACCGGCAACATCGATCCGCAGCGCCGCTTCCCCTCGATGTTCGAGCCGATCCACGGCTCGGCCTTCGATATCACCGGCAAGGGCATCGCCAACCCCGTCGCGACCTTCTGGACCGGCGCGCAGATGCTCGAGCATCTCGGCGAGAAGGACGCAGCAATGCGGCTGATGACGGCCGTCGAGCGCGTCTGCGCGGCCGGTGTGCTGACGCCCGATGTCGGCGGCAAGGCGACGACGAAGGAGGTGACCGACGCCGTCATCGACGCGATCCACGGTTCGAACGTGTAGTGGGTTCAGCAACGCCGGCGCGGCGACCATGGTGGGCTCCGACGGCGTTGCCGGCGGCGCCCGGCGCCTGACCTTGGTCGCAGGCACGACCCCCTCCCTCCGCGAGGCGCGGGAGGGTCCAAAATTTTTGGCCTCCCTCTTGAAACCAAAACTGTGTTTTTTTATTTTTTCGGTGCCGCCGAGAGGTGGCGTCCCCGACGCCTCATGGGTCGGGAACGACTGAGACGGGCACCGGTCGTGTCCGGTGCCGCTCGTATCCATTTTGCTCCTTGGAGGATTTGGCTATGCGCACTTACGACTTCTCTCCCCTGTGGCGTTCGACCATTGGCTTCGACCGCCTTTTCGACCTCGTTGAAACGGCACAGCGTGCCGGCGAGGATAATTATCCCCCCTACAACATCGAACGCGTCAGCGAGGATCGCTACCAGATTTCGCTCGCGATCGCGGGCTTTTCGCCCGACGAGGTCTCCGTGACTGCCGAGCAGAATGCGGTGATCGTCGAGGGAAACAAGGCGGACAAGGCCGAACGCGAGTATCTCTACCGAGGCATTTCCGCGCGGCCCTTCAAGCGGCAGTTCAACCTGGCCGACTATGTTCAGGTGCAGAGCGCCGCGTTCGAGAACGGTCTGCTCAAGATCGAACTGATCCGGGAGATTCCTGAAGCCATGAAGCCGCGGCGAATTGCCATCAATGGCGCGCCGTCCGGCACCGTGCATCAGATCGAGGGCAAAGCCGCCTGATTTTCGTTTGTCGAGGGCCTGGTGATCCCGCCTGATCGTCGGGCGGGATCGACCGCGGCCTTCGGCCGCGTACCCCAATGCAAACAGAGGTTTTAGCGAAAGGAGAAGGAGGGCCTCTCATGATCGATCGTGCTGACAACATCATCGACCTGAACGCAATACTGCACCCCGGCTCTGTCTATGCTCATCCCCGCGACGTCGTCGAGGATCCCGCTCTGTCGATCGGCGAGAAGCGAGCGATCCTCGCGTCCTGGGCTTCAGACGCCGCCAGCGTTGCCTCAAACCCGGCGCTGAGAGAACTGCCGGGCTCGGACAAGCCCGTCACCATCGACGAGATTCTGGAAGCGCTCGCGATGCTGGACCACCATCCAAAGGGTCCTCCGGGCGGCAAGCCGGTCCGCACGCGGTCCATCTTGCGAACCGGTCTCGCAGCCTAGGCAACGACCGCTCAAGGGGGATTGCGATGATGATTGATGAAGAGCTGGCCTTGTTGCGCGCACACCGCAACAACATCGGCCGTTACCAACGATTGCTCAAGACCGAACTGACGGAGGTCGAGCGGCGGTTCATTGAAAGGCGCCTGTCCGAGGAGCGTTCCGCGATCGAAAAGCTTGCAGCCTCTGCGTTTCCTCTCACGCTTCGAGCTCCAAAGAGGACGATCGGGAAGGCAGCCCTGCTCATGACACAAGCTGACACGGCGAATTGAAATGCCCGATAACCTCCCCACCTTCGAAATGTTCTTGAGAAGATATGGCCGAAGGACATGGCGCTGGCGTGTCTGCACGACCGAAGGTCACCTCGTCATGCACGGGTCCGAAAATGGCCGGCCTGCGGCGAAATATGCGGCGGAAAGGGCATTGTTTCTGATGCTTCTCGCCGCGCCCTATCGACCGGCGAGCCAAGCTTCCGCCATGGCTCGCTCGTCCTTGGCGACACCAGCACCAAGATGGCTGCCGCGGCAGCGGTTGCGTGAATGACAAGGCAACACACGGAATGGCGCTCGGCGTCAGGCCACGTCCGTCCCGGCGATCTCCGCTGCTAACCGCTTACCGCCGCGCCGGAGGCGGCGGCGTCGTCAGCGCTGCCGTCGGCTCGGGCGGCGTCAGATGGCGCGGGACGACGATGGACTGGCCGGGCGTGAGGGTCGCGTTCTCTGCAAGCGAGTTGCTCTGCGCGATCGACCACAGCGGCACGCGATTGGCTGCGGCGATGCTCTCCATGGTGTCGCCTCGGCGTACCGGCACCCGCACGCCGGAGTCCCACAATTCCACCAGCGTATTCGCAGGCACGAGATAGCGCAGCGGCACGGCATCGCCCTGGGCCTGCGCGGGAATGCGCGGCAACTGCGTCACCATCTCGACGATCTGGCGATGGATGTCGTCGGACTTCTCGATGTTGATGTGCGAGACGCGGCTGTTCTCCTTGAGATCGTAGCTCGCGTAATGGCCGCGATAGCCGGGCACGGCCACGACATCGCCGCCGCCGAGCACGCTGTCGGACAGGAAGATGTTGATGAAGCGCTCGACATTGAGCGGCACGTCGCCGGTCGCATGCGCGGGATCGATGGCGATGACGAGGCTGATCGGGATGTTCTCCTTGGCCGCCATCTCGGAGATGACGACCGAGCACAGCCCGCCCATGGAGTGACCGATCAGCACGATCGGCGCCGGCGTTTCCTTGTAGCTGGAGATGGCACGATCGCCGATCCATCGGCAGATGGTGAATTCGTAGACGTCGGCGGAGAAGCCGGCCTTCGTCAGCTTCTCGCCAAGCCGGTCCATGCCGGTCGAGAAGATCGGCCCCATGGCGCCGCGGAACAGGTAGATCTTCGGCGGCGGCAGCGGCTCGGCCGGCGGAGGCGGCGGCGCAACGGGCGCGGCCGCGGCAGGCTTTGACTTGGCGGGTGAGGCAACGGCCGCACCGATGCTCAAGGCGAGCAGCGCAACCGCTGCCAGCACGAGGATTCGCCTTAGATCAAGCATCAGTCCAGCAGTCCCACCACGGAAGGCAAACGCCGTCCCCCGGTTGCTTAGTGACCACCGATTGGGTGGAATTTGGGGCACGGAACGCGGTCGCGACACGCGGTCCCTCCATCAGGATCCCATGATCTGCCGGACGCGCCCAACACGGCAGCACGAAGCGACCACCTGCCTGCCCTCGTCACTGCCTGCTCTTGAGCCGATTGCGGTGTGCGGCCTGCTTGGCGCGGTTGCCGCAGACCGCCATGATGCACCATCGCCGCGCGCGCCTGCGGGTGTGGTCGGCGAACAGCATCGTGCAGTTGTGGCCCTCGCACGCCTTCACGTCGGAAAAGTCCTCGTCGCAGACGAACGTGGCCAAGGCCTCGCCGACCGGCAGCAGCAGGGATTCGGCCGAGCGCCAGCGCCGCTTCGTTTGCAGCTTCAGAACGCCGCCAACATCACCGTGTCCCGGCTCGATCTGGCGGAATGACTCCTCGCGCTCCAGCAGGCCGTTCAACGGACCGAGTTCGCGCAATGCATCCGCGGTGAGCGGCCGACCGGCATGCTCCAGAACGAAACCACGAAACCATTCGCGCAGGGCACGCGCCTGATCCGCGACCTCATCCAGCTCACCCGGCGCCGCGCGCGCCTTCAGTGCGTGCAGTTCATCCGCCGGCACCAGCTTCGCCTGCTCCAGCCAGTCGATCAGGCCATCGCCATCGTCGATCCAATCGACGGGCGTATCGACCGGCGTCGCCACCGAATTCAGGAAATCGAGGCCAAGCGAGTCGGCGATGAACATGGCGGGTGGGCGGTCCATGAGCGGTCCTTGGCCGGTCTGAAGAGGCAGGGCAGAAGTAACCTGATAAATACCAATTGACAAGTTACTCGCCAACGACGTAACCTTATTAATGACATTAAACAGGTTACTTGGACGAACGGAGACTGGTGATGGCCCCGACCACCTATCGCACCGCAGACGTTGATGGCTTCAAGGTGTTCTATCGGGAGGCCGGCACTGCTCGCGCGCCAAAGCTCCTGCTGCTGCACGGCTTCCCGAGCGCCGGCCACATGTTCCGCGATCTGATCCCGCTGCTCGCGGACAGGTTCCACATCGTGGCACCGGACCTGCCCGGCTTCGGCCAATCCGACATGCCCTCGCGCGAAACCTTCCGCTACACGTTCGACAACATCGCTAAGGTGATCGAACGCTTCACCGAGGTGATCGGCTTCGATCGTTTCGCGGTCTACGTCTTCGACTATGGCGCGCCGACCGGCTTCCGGCTCGCGCTGAATCACCCCGAACGGATCACGGCGATCATCTCGCAGAACGGCAATGCCTATGAGGACGGTCTCAGCGACGGCTGGACTCCGATAAAGGCCTATTGGCAAGATCCTTCGCCCGCCAACCGTGAGGCGCTGCGCGGCTTGCTCAGGCCGGACGCGACGCGTTGGCAGTACACGCACGGTGTCCCCGATCCGTCCCTGGTGTCGCCGGACGGGCAGAACCTCGACAATTTCTACCTGGCTCGCCCCGGCTCGGACGACGTGCAACTCGACCTGTTCGGCGACTACAGGAGCAACGTCGCGCTCTATCCGTCATTCCAGGACTATTTCCGCACCTACAAACCACCGTTCCTGGCCGTCTGGGGCAAGAACGATCCGTTCTTCATCCCGCCCGGCGCCGAGGCGTTCAAGCGCGACAATCCCAACGCAGTGGTTCAGTTCTTCGACACCGGACATTTCGCACTGGAAACGCACGCGAGGGAAATCGCGGAGAGCATTCGCGCGTTCTTGGTGTGACGATGTGAGCGCGCCATGACGCGCGTCCGCTCACTTCCGCTCTTCGCGATCTCTGAGCTTGCCGGTCAATGCAGAGAGATAGCTGCGCGGTCGAACAACATGGCTCGCCGCGCAAAGCTCCTCAGTTCCGCGGCGCCGCCGCCGCTGCCGAGCGCGCCTGCCGGGGGGCGCCGGGTTCGGCCGCAACCGGTGCCGCGGGCGCGCGCGAGCGCATGATCGCGGCGTCGATCTCGGCGATCACGCGGCGCTGGATCGCCTCGTTCTTGTCGATCGAAATGTGGCCGACGCCGGTGCCGCGCACGTCGACATTGTCGAGCTTGCCGCGCAGGCCGGCCGCCGGCCGCACCGGCTCGCCGGGACCATCGCCGATATAGATGTTGATGTAGCGTTCGGCGCCGGTCGAGAGCCTGGTCTTGAACACGGAATCGAGGCCAATCGCGAGCTTCACGGGCACGCCGAGCTGGTTGAGCTTGGCGATCATGTCCGGCAGCGCGGTCGCGCCCGAGGAATGGCCGACCAGGATGATTGTCTTGATGCGGCCGGCCCTGTAGGCGGTCGCAGCTTCATTGGCGAGTGAGGACCAGGAGACGAAGTTCGCGACCGTCACCGGGATGCCCTGCGCCTCGAGCCGGGCGCCGATGGTGTCGAGCCCGAGCGAGAAGATGTTGAGCACGCCACGGAGCAGGTAGACATGCGTGGTCGCGGCCGCGGCCTGGCTCGGCGCCGCCCTTGCGGTGGTCGGGCTCATGGCGACAGCTGACAGCAGGAGCAGGCACATCGCCCACACACGGATGGCGGGCAATTGGCTGGCGCCGGCGGTGTGACGGCCGTTCGGTCTCATCGATGGTTTCCCTGGGGACAATACGCTTTGCGATTGGCCGGAATCGTAGCCACGGCCTGCTCGCAGACGCAACAAAGAGCCGCGTGAGCGACAATCTTAGCAGCAAGCCGTGACCATCGCGCAACACTTGCCCGAAACCTGCCACCGAAGGGCCTGTTTTGAGACCATTTTTCTCCGGTCAATTGCGACCGGGCAATGGCATTCCTATCTCAGGGCACCGCTGACCGGCCCGCCTGGGCGGGTTCCAGCTCCATTCCACAGCCTTTCCCCCTCAGACTTGCGGCCATCATGTCTTCCATCATTTCCGTCGCCAATTTGTCGAAGACCTATGGGTCCGGCTTCAAGGCGCTCAAGAACGTCAATCTGGATATCGAGCGCGGCGAGATCTTCGCCCTGCTCGGGCCGAACGGCGCCGGCAAGACCACGCTGATCTCGATCATCTGCGGCATCGCCAATCCGAGCGAGGGCCGCGTTCTCGTCGGCGGCGAGGACATCCAGACCTCCTACCGCAAGGCGCGCTCGCTGATCGGCCTGGTGCCGCAGGAACTCCATACCGACGCCTTCGAGAGCGTCTGGGCGACCGTGAGCTTCTCCCGCGGCCTGTTCGGCAAGCCGAAGAACCCAGCCCATATCGAGAAGGTGCTCAAGGACCTCTCGCTGTGGGACAAGAAGGACAGCAAGATCATCACGCTCTCCGGCGGCATGAAGCGCCGCGTGATGATCGCCAAGGCACTGTCGCACGAGCCGCAGATCCTGTTCCTGGACGAGCCCACCGCCGGCGTCGACGTCGAGCTGCGCAAGGGCATGTGGGAGGTGGTGCGCACGCTCCAGCAGTCCGGCGTCACCATCATCCTCACCACGCACTACATCGAGGAAGCCGAGGAGATGGCCGATCGCATCGGCGTCATCAACAAGGGCGAAATCGTGCTGGTCGAGGACAAGGCGACCTTGATGCAGAAGCTCGGCAAGAAGCGGCTGACGCTGCACTTGCAGAACAAGATCTCCTCGCTGCCGGAGAGCCTTGGCCATTACGAGCTCGACCTCTGCGATTCCGGCGCGACGCTGGTCTACGACTACGACACCAAGGGCGAGCGCACCGGCATCACCAGCCTGCTGAGCGACCTCCGCACCGCCGGCATCCGCTTCAACGATCTCGACACGACGCAATCGTCGCTCGAGGACATCTTCGTCGACCTCGTGAGGACGTCATGAATCACCGCGCCATCCGCGCCATCTATCTGTTCGAAATGGCGCGCACCTGGCGCACGCTGCTGCAAAGCATCGTCTCGCCGGTGGTCTCCACCTCGCTCTATTTCGTGGTGTTCGGCGCCGCGATCGGCTCGCGCATCAGCCAGGTCGAGGGCGTCAGCTACGGCACCTTCATCGTGCCGGGCCTGATCATGCTCTCGGTGCTGACGCAGAGCATCGCCAACGCCTCGTTCGGCATCTACTTCCCGAAATTCACCGGCACGATCTACGAGATCCTGTCGGCGCCGATCTCCTATTTCGAGATCGTGCTCGGCTATGTCGGCGCCGCCGCGACCAAGTCGATCATCCTCGGCCTGATCATCCTGGCCACCGCCGGGCTCTTCGTTCCATTGCATATCCACCATCCGGTCTGGATGCTGGCCTTCCTGGTGCTGACGGCGGTGACGTTCAGCCTGTTCGGCTTCATCATCGGCATCTGGGCCGACGGGTTCGAGAAGCTGCAGATGATCCCGATGCTGGTGGTGACGCCGCTGACCTTCCTCGGCGGCAGCTTCTATTCCATCGACATGCTGCCACCCACCTGGCGCACGGTGGCGCTGCTCAACCCGGTCGTCTATCTGATCTCCGGCTTCCGCTGGAGCTTCTACGAGATCGCCGATGTGAGTGTGGCCGTCAGCATCTGCATGACGACGGCGTTCCTGGTGATCTGCCTGGTCGCGATCTGGTGGATTTTCCGCACCGGGTACCGGCTGAAGAATTGACCCCTGTCGTCATTCCGGGGCGTGCGAAGCACGAGCCCGGAATCCATTGTGCGACAGAGCTGGTGGATGAATGGATTCCGGGCTCGCGACTTCGTCGCGCCCCGGAATGACAATCACCGATAGCAATGGAAGCGGTGATAGCCGTTATAATACCCGCGGCAGTGACGGTAGTGACGGTGGGGAATGCCCAGCACGCCCTCGACCGCGCCCACAGCGCCGCCGACGCCGGCGCCGACCGCGCCTCCGACCACACCGCCCACCGGGCCGGCAATGCGGTTGCCTTCATGGGCGCCTTCCTGAGCACCGCGCACGATGCCCTGGGCATGGCCAGCTTGCGGCAGCGATAACAGCGCGAGCAGAATGGCGGCGGCCGCGAAAAACAGGCGGACAGGTAAACCGGCCGGCAATTGAACGGCGGCGATGCGAGCTTTGTTCATCTTCAGTCCCAGGGAGATACAAGAGGGAGATACAAGAGGGAGATACAAGAGGGAGATACAAGAGGTAAACGGCGGCGAAAACCGCCTATCGAGGCAGGCCATCATCAACGCCCGGAGCGGCCAAATGGTTGCGCCTTTGTGACGAATTGTCGGCGTCGTGAACGCATCTCCGCTCGCGAAAATGTCAATGCCGCCAGAGCCAGCGCGGCACAAAGCGGCCTTGCTTACATCAGACATCACGTTAACGATGGCCGGGCCGGCTGCTGGAACGAAAGCCGGATTGCAGGCATAGTGCACGCCGGGGGACGGAGAGCCGCGGCGCTTAGCGTGAACAGGCCGGAGGCCAGAACTCAAATGCGTTTTCAGATGCGTTCGTTTTTCATTACTTTCACCTCCCTGCTGCTTTTGAGCGCGGGCACCGCGCAGGCCAAGGTCGAAATCACCATCGACAAGGACAATCAGCAGATGACCGTCGCCGTCGACGGCGTCGCGCGCTATCACTGGCCGGTGTCGACGGGCATTCCCTCGCGCGAGACGCCGAACGGAGCGTTCCGCACCTTCCGCATGGAAGAGGACCACTACTCCAAGGAATTCGACGACGCGCCGATGCCGCACGCGATCTTTTTCACCAAGGTCGGGCACGCCATTCACGGCACCGACTCGGTCGGCCGTCTCGGCACGCCGGCATCCCATGGCTGCGTGCGGCTGTCGCGCCAGAACGCATCGACGCTCTATGCGCTGGTGCAGCAGCAGGGCGTGCTCAACACCACGGTGACGCTGACCGGCTCGGCGCAGGTGGCGCTGGCGCGCAATCCGCGCGGCCGCACCAACAATGCGGTGGCACGCGCACCGCAGCCTGCGGAAGAGCAGTACGCCACATCAGGCGATCCCGTGAATCTGACGCCGCCGGCGCAGCCCGCCCGCCGCTACATGCCGCAAGACGACAATTACATCTACCCTGCCGACGGCAGCGACACCGGTGCGCGCTATCCGGCGCCGCGTCCGGCCAGCCGCCCGCTCTATGACGCGCAGGTCTATCAGCAGCAGCCGCAGCAATATTACAATCAGGGCTACGGCCAGCAGGGCTACTATCAGCCACAGCCCCGCCAGTACTACCAGCCGCGCGGCTACTACTATCAGAACTGACGCTACCTGAACTGACGCTATCGCGGCGTCGCCGCGTTCGACGATCTTTCGCGCAGCATCGACGAAAGCGCGGGCGACCGGCTCGAGGATCTCGGGGCCGGTCGCGCCGAGATCGTCCGACGGCGTGTGGAACGTGCGATGGCGGCCGGCCATGCCGAGGAAATTGGGATAGCCCGCCGCGTGCACGTCGCGCAGCTCGCCGACCGCCTGCTTCTCCGTCACCAGACGTTTTGCCGCGACCCCGGCGAAGGCCTCGTCCGTCAGCGCAACGGCGGATTTGCTCAGCACGAGATAGCGCTCTTCCTCCGGCCGCTCGGTGCGGGCGCCTTCCGCAAAGCCATAGCACGCGTTCGACGAACCGAAATGGATCCACGCCAGCGTGTCCTTCGGCGCCGGCGCGCCGTGCTTCAGGAACAGCTCCATGCCGCCGTGACCGATTTCATGGCCTGCGGTGGCGATGAAGACGAGATGCGCCGGCCATTTTTCGGCAGCGACGGTGCGCGCCAGCGCGAGGAAGTTGGCGATGCCGGGGCCACGCTCGCAGACGCAAGAGTACCAGCCGGTCATCGGCGTCGAGACGACGATGGTCGGCCCGCGGCCGGCGCCGGTCTCGGCGATCACGTTGCGGCCGGCGACATCGCGCTCATAATGCCCTTTGACGTCGAAGGTGACGGGTTCGCCCGAGGCGATTGCGCGCTCGAATGTCGCGCGCGACCTGGCGCCGACCACCATCACCGGCACCGGCCAGGGCACATCCTCCTGCGTGACGTTGTAGGCGAAACGATCGTCCGCAGGATTGCCGATCGTCAGCAGGATGGCCGCCGGCTTCCTCGCCGCCGCTTCCGCGATCGCGGCGCGATGGGCGGGGCCGAGATAGGCGCCGCGATCGAATGGCAGCTCCAGCCAGAGGATCTTGCCGGCAACGTCGCCTTCGCGCGCAAGCAGCGCGGACAGATGGAAGCTGGCCTTGTCTTCCGGCGGCCACCAGAATGGCGTCGCCTCGATGCTCGTGCCGCTCGCCTCGGCGCTGGCCTGCTCGACGACATATTGCCGGCCGAGCACGACGGGCTGGAAGCTGACCTCGAACCCGGCCTGCTTCATCTCGCCGGCAATCCAGTCCGCCGTCGCGCGGTCGCCGGGCGAGCCGAAGCGGTGCAGGCCGAAGGATTCGTAGCGCGCGACGTCCGCATAGAGGCTCGCGCCCGAAAGCACATCCTTGGCTGCCGCCTGCCCGACCATGAGAACCGCCATCGTTGCGATGAAGATAAGCCGCATATGAATCGTCCCCGGACCGATCCTTTTTTTGGAGGGCCAGTTTCGGCCTTCCACGGCCTCCGTCAACCGCCTGTCGACCACGGGACTGGACGAACAAGCGAAGATTTCATATGCTTTCCTTTCCCTTGGTCCTTTCACTTGGGCTGCGAACTGTGATGCCGTCACGTGCCGCGACGATCCTGACCGTGCTCTCGGTTCTCACAGCAGGAGAAGCCATGGCCTTGGATCTCGAGGCGCATCGCGGCGGGCGGGCGCTGCTGCCGGAAAACACCCTGCCGGCCTTCGCCAACGCGCTGTCGATGGGCGTGGATACGCTGGAGCTCGACGTCGGCGTCACCGCCGATGGCGCGGTCATCATCTCGCATGAACGCGGGCTCAATCCCGATCTGGCACGGGATGCGAACGGCGCCTATGTCGCTCCGCCCGGCACGCCCTTCGTACGACTGCGGCTCGAAGAGGTCGGGACCTATGACGTCGGCCAGCTCCGTCCGGACAGTGCCTACGCCAGGCAATTCCCCGAGCAGCGCGCCGTCCCGGGGACACGCATTCCCACCTTGAGGCAGCTGTTCGCGCTGGTGCGCAAATCCGGCAACGATCGCGTGCGCTTCAACATCGAGACCAAGATCGATCCGAACCATCCGGACGAATCCCTCGACCCGCAAGGTTTTGTCACCAAACTGCTCGGGCTGATCGAGGCCGAGACGTTTTCCGAGCGCGTCGTGATCCAGTCGTTCGACTGGAGGACCCTGCAGCTCGTCCAGCAGCAGGCACCGACCATCCCGACCGTGTACCTGACGCTCCAGCGCGGTTCAGGCCAGACCGTGGTGCTGGACAAGGCCACCAACTGGACCGCGGGTTTCAGCCCCGCCGATCACGGCGGCTCGCTGCCGCGAACCATCAAGGCTGCGGGCGGCGCGATCTGGTCGCCCTATTTCGGCGATGTGACTGCGGCCCTCGTCTCGGAGGCTCACGGGCTCGGGCTGCGCGTCGTGGTCTGGACGGTCAACAAGCCCGAGGACATGACGCGCATGATCGAGATCGGCGTCGACGGAATCATCTCGGATAGGCCCGACCTGTTGCGGCAGGTTGCGGGCGAGAAGGGACTTGCGCTGCCGGCGGGAACGCCGGTGGCGCCTTGAGCGGTCTCGTGCTCCCGGACGCAGCGCAGCGTGCAACGCTGCTCTGCAGAGCCGGGACCCGGAATGATGGGCCCCGGCTCTGCAGCGCACCGCTGAAGAAGCGCTGCGCTGCGTCCGGGGCACGAGACATCGCAAAAACCTACTCCCCATCCCTCAAGCGCCGGTACAGCGCGCCCAGAATGTTGGAATAATCGTCGGTCCAGACCCGCACCCTGTCGTCGGCTTCGGTCTGCTCCCAGACCTTGGACGAGGCGATCTTGCCGACGTCGGCCTCCTCGCGCGCGGAGATGACGACGTCGGTCGAGAAGATGTAGTCGGCATCCCGCCCGGAATCCTCGTTGAAGACCCAGCTCTTGAGATCGTTGGCATCGGCGATGCCGACCACGACGGTTTCGAGATCGAGATGCCGGTTGGACACGTGCATCACCACGGCGCCGTGCGGAGCGAGCTTGTCCTTGTAGATCTTCATCGCCTCCTCGGTCGCAAGATGGATCGGGATCGCATCCGACGAATAGGCATCGACGATGATCAAGTCATAGGCGCCGTCCGGCTCCTTCGCGAAGGTCAGACGTGCGTCCCCGATCACCGGCTTCAGGTCCGGCAGACAGCTCGAGATGTAGCGGAAATTCTTCGGGTCGCGCGCCGCATCGACCATCGACTGGTCGATCTCGAAGAATTTCCAGCTCTCCCCTGGCTCGGCGGCACAGGCGAGCGTGCCCGATCCGACGCCGATCGCGGCGACCTTCAGCGGCGCGCCCTTGCGCTCGCGGAGCGCGGTGATGGCCTGACCGATGCCGCCGTCCTTGTGATAATAGGTGATCGCCTCGGGCCGCCCGGTGACCGGCGTGCCGTCATTGTTGCGGAAGCGCTCGGCGCCGTGGATCGTGGTGCCGTGCATCAGCACGTGGAAATAGCCGCCGGGCGTCTCCACGATCTTGTGGACGCCGAAGAAGCTGCGCACGGTGGTGACGCGGCCCTCATCCGCCGGATAGACACGGATCAACGCCAGCGCGAGCGCAACCGTGGCAAAGATCTTCCAGCGGCCGGCATTGAGCGCCAATGCCAGCAGCGCGGCGAGCACGCCGACGGAGCCGGCGACCCAGACGCGGTGATCCTCGAACCAGGTCGAAAGGCTGCCTGTGGTGTAGGACGGCGCAACGAGCGCCACCGCGAGCGCGGCGAGCGCCAGCCAGTACCATTTGACGATGCCGGCAAGACGCTCGTTGGCGGACGGGCGGCACAGCGCCGCGAGCGCGATCAGGATCGGATATTCGGCGATCCACGAGAAGGTGAATGGAGCAACGAGGCCTGCAAAGAGGCCGCCGACCATGCCGCCGAACGACAGCGCGACATAGAAGCCGGTGAGATATTTGGCGGCCGGCCGGGTCCGCGCCAATTCGCCGTGACAGGCCATGGCGATGACGAAGAAGCACAATTGATGACCGCCGAGCGTCAGCAGCAGATTCTGTTCGCCCCCGAAGGCCAGCAGGAAGACCACGCCCGCGATCGCCACCGGCTGGAGCATCAGCATCCATTTATGCGGCAGCAGCGGCCGCGACTGGAACACCACCACCCAGGTGAGCAAGTACAGCGACAGCGGCAGCACCCACAGAAGCGGCGCTGCCGCGACGTCGGTGGAGATGTGCGCGGTGACGGCGATGAGCAGTCCCGACGGCACCGCGGCGAGGAAGATCCAGCGCAGCCGCGTCACGAGGCCGGGGGCCGGCGCATTGATCTCCTCGGTCCGCGCATCGACCACCGCCAGTTTTGGCGAGCGCAGCAGCAGCACGCCACAGGCGGCGATCAGGAGAATCAGGAGGCCATAGCCGCCGGTCCAGAACCGGTTCTGCGTGTGCAGCGTGAACATCGGCTCCAGCAGGAACGGATAGGACAACAGCGCCAGGAAGCTGCCGATGTTGGAGGACGCATAGAGGAAATAGGGATCGTGTCCGGCGGGATGGCCGGTGCGGACGAACCAGGCTTGCAGCAGCGGATTGTTGGCGGCGAGCGCGAAGAACGGCAGCCCGATCGAGACCACGAACAGGCCGAGCAGCCAGACCGCATAGCCCGACGCGGGCGGCTCGCCATAGGCGGTGGCGATGCCGAGCGGCAGCGTGGCGAAGGCCAGGGCCAGCAACACCAGATGCACCACCACCGGAACGATCCGGTTCCGGACCTGCATCAACAGATGCGCATAGGCGTAGCCCGCCAGCAGCAGCGACTGGAAGAACACCATGGCGACCGACCACACCGCCGGCGAGCCGCCCAGACGCGGCAGCACCATCTTCGTGAACAGCGGCTGCACCGAGAACAGCAGCAGCGCGCTGACGAAGATCGCCGCGGTGTAGACCGCCAGCAGCAGCCAGTTGCGCGACGACGACGGCTGCTCCGTGGCGGCGGGTTGCACGATCGAATCCATGAAAGCTCCGGCAAAAGCGTTTTCCGGCGAAGTGGGCACCGGTTCGCGCGAGAAGACGCGTCGGATAGTTCCTCCGGCGGGCGCCGGACGGGGCGCAATGGAGCACAAGGCGCCTGAACGGGCAATAAAGGGGCTCGTGATGTTGCAGCGAGGAATGCTTGATATAGAGATGTCATTCCGGGATGGTCCGAAGGACCAGACCACGGGTGCGCAGTTGCGCACCGGGGAATCTCGAGATTCCGGGTTCGATGCGACGGGCCGCGCTACGCGGTCCCGTCGCATCGCCCCGGAATGACTGTGGAACATTCAGAAGCTCCCATGACCGAAACCGACGTCGTCATCATCGGCGCTGGCCATAACGGCCTCACCTGCGCGGCCTATCTCGCGATGGCGGGGCTGCGCGTGCGCGTGGTCGAGCGTCGCAAGGTGGTCGGCGGGGCGGCGGTCACGGAGGAGTTTCATCCGGGTTTCCGCAATTCTGTCGCAGCCTACACCGTGAGCCTGCTCAATCCGCAGGTGATCCGCGACCTCGGGCTTGCCGAGCAGGGCCTGCGTATCGTCGAACGGCGGGCGCAGAATTTTCTGCCAGCGCCGGACGGCAGCTATCTGCTCACCGGCGAGGGACGGACAAAAGCGTCAGTCGCGCGGCTGAGCGCGCATGATGCGGACGCACTCGACGGCTTCTCGCGCGAGCTGGAAGACATCGCCGACGTGCTGCGGCAGTTCGTGCTGCGCGCGCCGCCGAACCTGCTCGACGGTTTTGGCACCAACGCGATCCGCGAGGCCGTGAACGCATTGCAGAGCGCCAACATCCTGCGCGGCCTCACGCTGGAGCAAAGCCGCAGCCTGCTCGATCTCTTCACCCGCTCGGCCGGCGAGATGCTGGACGAGCGCTTCGAGCACGATCTGGTCAAGGCGCTGTTCGGCTTCGATGCCATCGTCGGCAATTATGCGAGCCCCTACGCCGCCGGCTCGGCCTATGTGATGCTGCATCACGCCTTCGGCGAGGTGAACGGCAAGAAGGGCGTCTGGGGCCACGCCATCGGCGGCATGGGCGCGATCACCCAGGCGATGGCGCGCGCCGCGCAGGGCCGGGGCGTCGCGATCGACACGGACGCCGGCGTGCGCGAGGTGATCGTCGAACGCGACCGCGCCGTCGGCGTCGTGCTGGAGAACGGCGCGACGATCCGGGCGAAATACGTAGCGGCCAACGTCAATCCAAAGCTGCTCTATACGCGGCTGATCGCGGCCGACGCCCTGCCGAAGGACTTCCTCGCCCGCATCCGGCACTGGAAGAACGGCTCCGGCACCTTCCGCATGAACGTGGCGCTGGACCGCCTGCCCTCCTTCACGGCGCTGCCGGATGACGGCGATCACCTCACCTCGGGCATCATCCTGGCGCCGAGCCTCGGCTACATGGACCGGGCCTTTCTCGATGCGCGCGCGCACGGCTGGAGCCGCGAACCCGTGGTCGAGATGCTGATCCCCTCCACGCTCGACGACACGCTTGCGCCCGAAGGCAAGCATGTCGCGAGCCTGTTCTGCCAGCACGTCGCGCCGGAGCTTCCCGACGGCAGATCCTGGGACGACCATCGCGACGAGGTCGCCGATCTCATGATCGCGACGGTGGACAGCTACGCGCCGGGTTTTGCGTCAAGCGTGCTCGGCCGCCAGATTCTCTCGCCGCTGGATCTCGAACGGCAGTTCGGCCTCCTCGGCGGCGACATCTTCCACGGCGCGCTGACGCTGAACCAGCTGTTCTCGGCACGGCCGATGCTGGGCCATGCCGATTATCGCGGCCCCCTGAAAGGCCTCTATCACTGCGGCTCCGGCGCCCATCCCGGCGGCGGCGTCACCGGCGCCCCCGGCCACAACGCAGCACAAGCGATCCTGCGGGATCACCGGTCGCTGTTCGGAAGCCGTGGATAGGTCTGTGGATGGGCTGTGGACAGGCTGTCGAGAGGTGTGTGCCCGGGAAGAGGATGGCGGCACCGGACCATCGGGACAAGTCTGGGGAAAGGCGGTGGAAAACCGCTGGCCAACGACGGGACGAGCCGGTGGATAACGCTCTGGCAAATGGCGGACAACCCGTGGACACCGGCCGGGAATCGCACGCGGGAAAATGACTTCGCCCGCCAGGAGCAATTCCCGAGCGGGCGCTAGTCAGACATTGCCTACGAAGAAAGGTGCCCCCGCTGGGAAATGGGAGGCGGAAATTACTTCAAGGAGGTGCTAATCGAAGTGAACTTTTCGTTCATCGTGGTGCCCAGGCCGTTCACCACGGTGATGATCGCCAGCGCGATACCGGCCGCGATAAGGCCGTACTCGATTGCGGTCGCACCAGATTCATTGGACCAGAACTTCAAAATCATGCGCGTCAAGACTCGCCTCCATTTCTATTTCAAGCTGCGTTGGTTCGCCCCCACATCCGAAAATCTACGGAGCGCAACCTTCGGACGGGTTAATCCCGGAACCGCAAGTTATGCGGAAAATTGGGAACAAAAGTTCCAAAAATTGAACCTGACGGAACCCTAGCATGCAGCCTTCCCCCACCCATCGCGCCAGCTTTTCGATCGGCAGCGAGGCCGCCGCCCGGCGCGTCGTCGACGTGCTCACCGAGGTGTTTTTCGAAGGCGATGCCGCGGTCGCCGCCTTCGAACGGCCGGACGGACAATGGGACGTCACGCTGCATTTTGCGGATGCGCCGGACCAGGCTTGGCTGCGCGAACTCGTTGTAAATTCAGCAGGAAATGAGATCGCCGACACGCTTTCCTTCGACACAGTCGAAGCCAAGGACTGGGTCAAGGCCAGCCTGGAAGACCTCGTCCCGGTGCCGGCCGGACGCTTCGTCGTGCACGGCAGCCATGACCGCGACCGCGTCGCGCCGAACAAGCTCAAGATCGAGATCGAGGCGGCGCTCGCCTTCGGCACCGGCCATCACGGCACCACGCGCGGCTGTTTACTCCTGCTTGACCATGTCCTGAAGAGTTCCCGCCCGAGCAACGTGCTCGACCTCGGCACCGGAACCGGCGTGCTGGCCATCGCGGCGGCGAAGGCACTGCATCGCGCCGTGCTTGCCTCCGACATCGACCCGCCCTCCGTGCGGGTGGCGGCCGAGAACGGCCGGCTGAACGAAGTCGGTCACCATGTGCGGGTGATCCGCGCCACCGGCTTCGCCGCGCCGGATTTTGCCCGGGCGGGCCCGTTCGACCTGGTGCTGGCCAACATCCTTGCCAATCCGCTGCGGCACCTGGCGAGTCCGATGGCGCGGCACCTGGCGCCCGGCGCGCGCGTCATCCTCTCCGGCCTGCTGACGCACCAGGCCCCCGCCGTGATCGCCGCCTATCGCGCACGCGGCCTCGTGCCGCTGCGGCATTTGCGGATCGAGGGGTGGAGCAGCCTGCTGCTGCGGAAGGTAGGGTAAGCTGATCAAGCATCCGCGACGGCGGTGTGCTCCCTCGCCCCGCTCTTGTCCGCCGAAGCTGTGGCGAAGGCGGATGCGGGGCCGCGACGAGCTTCGCTCGCGCTGAGAGGGTTGGGGTGAGGGGGAGTCTCCACGGGGGCGGTGAGAACTGGACTCGCGGAGAGTCCCCCTCACCCGGATTGCTTCGCAATCCGACCTCTCTCCGCAAGCGGGGCGAGGTGAACAAACACCGCCTACTCCGCCGGCTTCTCGTCCCGGCGCATCGCGCGCTCGCCCTGCAAGGCGCGCCGGGCGCGGCGCTCGGCGAAACGGTCGATCATCTGGCTGATGAGACCGCGCGGCTTCTTCGGTGTGGTTGCGGCCGGGGCCCGGCGGGCCGGCGGCGAAATCTTCTCAAACGTGAACGCTGGCATCGTGTGTCCCCTCGCCGTTGAGTAGAAACACTTGCTCGAATTTCCCTGTTATCCGGACGGAGCTCAAAGGCCGCATCCCTTTACTCCACTCGACTCAAGCGGAACTTTTTCAAGCACAGTCCATGCCAGATGCGCCGCGAATGCGTCCACATTGCGGAGCGATCCCCATAATCCTAAAGTGGTCCACCATGTTCGAAGCACACTTCCAGACATTCGAAGAGCCCGAGGCTGGCGTCGCATTGACGGCGCGCCTTGCGGCGCTCCGCGAAGAACTCGCCCGCCGCAAGCTGACCGGCTTCGTCATTCCGCGCGCCGACCAGCAGCAGAATGAATATGTGGCGCCCTCGGAAGAGCGGCTCGCCTGGCTGACCGGCTTCACCGGATCGGCGGGACTGGCGGTGGTGCTGACCCGCGAGGCCGCATTGTTCGTGGACGGCCGCTACACGATCCAGGCGGCCAAGCAGGTCGATGCAAAGGCCTGGGCGGTGGAATCGCTGATCGACCCGCCGCCGGAGAGCTGGGTGTCGGCGCATCTGAAAGCCGGCGACCGCCTCGGATTTGATCCATGGCTGCACACTTTTGCGGCAGCCGAGCGCCTCGCCGCCGCCTGCACCAGGGCCGGCGCCGAGCTGGTAGCGGTCGACAGCAACCCGGTGGACGCGGTCTGGCACGACCGGCCGCAGCCGCCGCTTGCTCCCGTCGCCGTGCACGGAGTGCAACATGCCGGCATCGGCGAGGCCGAGAAGCTGGCGCAGATCAAAAGCGAGATCACCAAGCTCGGCGCCGATGCGCTGGTGCTGTCGGACAGTCATGCGGTGGCCTGGACTTTCAACATCCGCGGCGCCGACGTCGCGCATACCCCGCTGCCGCTGTCCTACGCACTGGTGCCGAAGGACGGCCGGCCGACCATCTTCATCGACCACCGCAAGCTCTCCAACCTGACGCGCGACCATCTCGAGCAATCGGCCGACGTGCGCGAGCCCGATGCGATGGCGCCGACGCTGATGGCGCTGGCCAAGAGCGGCGCCGCGATCGCGCTCGACAATGCCACCGCGGCCGACGCGCTGAGCCGGCTGATCGCCGGCGCCGGCGGCAAGCCGGTGCGCGGCAGCGATCCGATTGCGCTGCTCAAGGCGGTCAAGAACGCGACCGAGATCAAGGGCACGCAGACGGCGCATCGCCGCGATGCCGTGGCGCTGGCGCGCTTCCTCGCCTTCATCGATCGCGAGGCGCCCAGCGGCAAGCTCACCGAGATCGACGCGGTGGAGGCGCTGGAGACATTCCGCCGCGACACCGGCGCGCTGAAGGATGTGTCGTTCCCGACAATATCGGGCACCGGCCCGAACGGCGCCATCGTGCACTACCGCGTCACCCGCAAGAGCAACCGGCGCATCGCGCCCGGCGACCTGCTGCTGATCGATTCCGGCGCGCAATATGAAGACGGCACCACCGACGTGACGCGCACCATGGCGGTCGGCGAGCCCACGGGCGAGATGCGCGACCGCTTCACCCGCGTGCTGCGCGGCCACATCGCGATCGCGCGCGCGATCTTCCCCGACGGCACCAATGGCGCGCAGCTCGACACGCTGGCGCGGCAATATCTCTGGGCCGCCGGCGTCGATTTCGAGCACGGCACCGGCCATGGCGTCGGCAGCTATCTCAGTGTTCACGAAGGACCGGCGCGGATCTCGAAGCTCGGCACCACGCCGCTGAAGCGCGGCATGATCCTCTCCAACGAGCCCGGCTACTACAAGACCGACGGTTTCGGCATCCGCATCGAGAACCTCGAGCTGGTCGTCGCCGCCGACATCAAGGGCGCCGAGAAGCCGATGAACGCGTTCGAGACGCTGACCCTGGCACCGATCGACCGCCGGCTGATCGATGTCGCCATGCTGACCAAAGACGAGCTCGACTGGCTCAATGCCTACCACGCGCGTGTGCGGGCCGAGGTAGGGCCGGCGCTGGACGAGGCAACGAAGGCGTGGCTCGATCAGGCGACGGCGGAGCTGAAGGCGTAAGGTCGTCATTCAGAGTGCAGCGCATAGCACTACGCGATTTGTGCAAGGCTATTCCCTCACCCACAGCCGTCATGCCCCGCCACCGGGTCTCGCCTTCGGCGAGCCCGATGACAGGCTCCGGCGGGGCATCCAGTACGCCGCAGCGTCTCCTTATCCCACTTCCGTCCCTGAATACTGGATTCCCCGCCTTCGCGGGGAAAGACACCGCATTTGTGGAACGAGACGTGCGCCCAGTCGGTCTCCATCGCGCTGTTATTATAACCGTCCCAAAATCCGAATAGCCGCATTCCGAAACGCCGATATCCGTCTTGTGCGAGCACGCTACAGTCCGATTCGAACTGTCAGAGACGGACACGCATGCACGGCATGATCAGCAGGCCGCCGGAAGCGGCAATGAAGACCATCGCGACCTCGCGCGTGGTGTTGCTGCTGCTCGTCGTCATGACCGGCATTGCGCCGATCTCGCTCTACATGCTGGTTCCGGCGCTGCCGGTGCTGGCGACGAACTTCGGCAGCGACATCTCGATCGCGCAGATGACGGTGTCGCTCTTCATGGTCGGCATCGCCTGCTCGCAGCTGATCATGGGGCCGCTGTCGGACAAGTTCGGGCGGCGCCCGGTGCTGCTCGCAGGGCTCGCGCTGATGGTGGCGGCGAGCGTTGCCTGCATCTTCGCGTAGAACCTGCCGCAACTGATCGCCGCACGCTTCTTCCAGGCGCTGGGCGGCGCCACCGGCATGGTGGTGAGCCGCGCCATCATCCGCGACATCTACGAGCGCCAGCGCGTCGCCTCCATGATCAGCCTCGTCGTCGCGGCCCTGATGATCGGACAGATGCTCTCGCCGCTCACCGGCGGCCTGATCGAGACCGCGTTCGGCTGGCGCGCGATCTTCTACGCCATCACCATCGGCGCAGTTGCGGTCGCCGTCGGCATCGCCGTGGCGCTGCCGGAAACGCGTCGCAGCCGCGCCGCCGGCAGCGGCTTTCGCGCCGACATCGGCACCCTGATCAGGAACCGCGCCTTCGTCGGCTTCGTGATGTGCCAGGTGCTGGCCTCGCAGATCATCTTCACCTTCGCCGGCGGCGGCCCCTACATCGTGGTGACGCAGATGGGCCGCAGCAGCGCCGAATACGGCGCGTGGTTTGCTACGTCAGGCTTTGCGTATCTCGTCGGCAATCTGCTCTGCGTGCGCTTCGCGCCGCGCCATTCGCTGGAAAAGCTGATCTGGTTCGGGCTCGGCCTTCAGCTCGGCGGCAGCCTTTTGAACCTGTTCTGGAGTTTCGCCGGCTGGAATGAAGCGCCCGCCTGGCTGTTCGGCACGCAGATGATCGTGATGGCCGGCAATGCCTTCGTGATGGCGAATTCCGCCGCCGGTGCGATCAGCATCCGCCCCGAAGCGGCCGGTACCGCGTCGGGCGCGATGGGCTTCCTCCAGCAGGGCATCGGCGCGCTGATGTCGCAATTCGGCGCCTATCTCGGCGGCCACTCCTCAACGACACTGCCGCTGACCTCCGCCGTGCTCGCGATCTCGCTGCTCTGCGCCTGCATGATGATCTTCGTCGTCCCTCGCCGCGAGGTCGTGGTGAGCGACACGCTGATCGAACAGGCGGAGGAGGAAGAGAGCGGGATGATGTAGAGGGATTTTTCTCCGTCATTCCGGGGCACCTCAAAGAGGCGAACCCGGAATCTCGAGATTCCGGGTTCGATGCTTCGCATCGCCCCGGAATGACGGAATCAAGATCACTCCCCGATCAGCTTCAGCCACTCGTCTTCGGTCAGCACCTTGACGCCGTGCTTGTTGGCCTCGGCGAGCTTCGAGCCGGCGCCCGGGCCGGCGACGACGAGATCGGTCTTCTTCGACACCGAGCCCGACACCTTGGCGCCGAGCCGCTCAGCGGTGGCCTTGGCTTCATCCCGCGTCATCTTCTCCAGCGAGCCCGTGAACACCACGGTCTTGCCGGCGACGGCCGAGTTGCTCTTCGGCTTCTCGGCGTCGACGATCTCGACCTCCTTGGTCAGGCGCTCGACGATGCCGCGGTTGTGGCTCTCGCCGAAATAATCGGCGATGCTCTTGATCACGGTGTCGCCGATCTGGTCGAGCGCATCCATGTCCGCCATCGCCTCCTCGTCGTCCTTGGCGACCTTGAGGCAGGCGTCGTGGAACGCCTCCCAGGAGCCGTAGCCGCGCGCCAGCGCCAGCGCGGTGGTCTCGCCGACATGGCGCATGCCGAGCGCATAGACGAAGCGCTCGAGCGCGATTCTGCGCCGGCTCTCGATGGCGGCGAAGAGGTTGCGCACGGAGGTGGCGCCGTAACCCTCGATCTCCTCGAGCTTGAGTTTCGCGTTGCGCTTCTCCAGCGTGAAGATGTCGGCGGGCTCTTTCACAAAACCTTCGTCGAAGAAATACTGGAGCTGCTTCTCGCCGAGGCCGTCGATGTCGAAGGCGCGCCGCGACACGAACAGCTTGAGGTGCTCGATCTTCTGATAGGGGCAGGCGAACTCGCCGGTGCAGCGGGCCCGCGAGCCCTCTTCGCCGGCGGCCGTCTCCTCGCGCGTGACGTCGGTGTGCAGCGGGCACGGGCACGTCTTGGGGAAGTGGAATTCCCTGGCAGTCTTCGGCCGCTTGTCGAGGACGACGTCGACCACCTGCGGGATGACGTCGCCGGCGCGCTGGATCACGACGGTGTCGCCGATCCTGATGTCGCGCCCCTCGCGCAGCACCTCGCCCTTGTTGCCGATGCCCTTGATGTAGTCCTCATTGTGCAACGTGACGTTCTGCACGATCACGCCGCCGACGCCGACCGGCTCGAGCTTGCCGACCGGCGTGAACGAGCCGGTGCGGCCGACCTGTATCTCGATGTCGCGCAGCACCGTCATGGCCTGCTCGGCGGGGAATTTGTGCGCGATGCCCCAGCGCGGCGTGCGCGAGACGAAGCCGAGGCGCTCCTGCCAATCGATGCGGTCGACCTTGTAGACGACGCCGTCGATGTCGTAGTCGAGCTCGGCGCGCTCTTCCTCGATCCTCTGGTGGAACGCGATCAGCTCCTCGACCGAGTGGCACAGCCTGGTCAGCGGATTGGTCTTGAAGCCGCAGCGCTCGAACCAGTGGATCATGCCGGTCTGCGTCTCCTCCGGCATCGCGCTCATCTCGCCCCAGGCATAGGCGAAGAAGCCGAGGGGGCGCGAGGCGGTGATGGTCGGATCCTTCTGGCGGAGCGAGCCGGCCGCCGAGTTGCGCGGATTGGCGAAGATCGTATCGCCGGCGGCCTTCTGCCGCTCGTTGAGCGCGAGGAACGCCTTCTTGGTCATGTAGACCTCGCCGCGCACCTCGCAGATGTCGGGGACATTGCGGCCCTTCAGCTTCTGCGGCACGTCTTCGAGCGTGCGGATGTTGGCGGTGACATCCTCGCCCTCCGCACCGTCACCGCGCGTCGCGGCGGTGACGAGCTCGCCGCCCTCATAGCGCAGCGACATCGAGAGACCGTCGATCTTCGGCTCGGCGGAGAAGTCGATCTTGTCGTCGTCGAGCTTCAGGAAGCGCACGATGCGGCCGACGAAGTCGCGCACGTCCTCTTCGGCAAAGGCGTTGTCGAGCGACAGCATGGGGACGGCATGCCGGACCTTCCTGAAGCGGCCTGACGGCGCCGCGCCGACCTTCTGCGAGGGCGATTCCGCGCTGACGAATTCCGGAAAGCGTTTTTCGATCGCATTGAAGCGCTGGCGCAGCGCGTCGTATTCGGCGTCGGTGACGGTGGGCGCGTCATCCTGATAGTAGCGCTTGTCATGCCCTTCGAGCTCCAGCGCGAGCCGCATGAGCTCGACCTTGGCCTGCGCCTTGGTGAGCTCGGCGACGTCACGGAGCGGTTTTGATTTTGCTGCTCTTGCCATCATACTTAAGGTTCTAGCTCGTCGTTCCGGGATGGTCCGAAGGACCAGACCCGGAACCTCGAGATTCCGGGTTCGCACTTCGTGCACCCCGGAATGACGGTGGGAAGGGGCTCATGGCGTATTACGTCTATATCCTAGCAAGCCGCCGCGATGGAGCAATCTATGTCGGCATCACCAACGACCTCGTACGCCGCACCTACGAGCATCGAATCAAGGCTGTTCCCGGATTCACAACGAAATACAATATTACTCGGCTGGTCTGGTTCGAGATTTATGATGATCCGATTTCAGCGATATCGCGTGAGAAGGAGTTGAAGAAGTGGAAGCGAGCCTGGAAGGTTCAGTTGATCGAGAAAACGAACCCAACTTGGGATGATCTGTACGAATCGATTTGCAGCTAAGCCCGTCATTCCGGGGCGGCGAAGAGCCGAACCCGGAATCTCGAGATTCCGGGTTCGATGCTTCGCATCGCCCCGGAATGACAGTGTGCAACTAAGCCGTCGCCGCCTTGAGCAGCCGGTCCGCAGCCGCCCGTGCCTCGGCGGTGATCTCGGCGCCGGCGAGCATGCGGGCGATCTCCTCGCGGCGGTGGTCGGCGGCCAGCGCGTTGACGCGGGTGGCGACGCGCTTGCCCTTGTCGAGGGCGTCCTTGGAGATGAGCAAATGCTGGTCGGCCCGCGCGGCGACCTGCGGGGCGTGGGTCACGGCCATCACCTGGACCTTGCCGGCAAGCCGCGCCAGGCGCCCGCCGATGGCGTCCGCGACCGCACCGCCGACACCGGTGTCGATTTCGTCGAACACGAGCGTCGGCGCCGAGCCGCGGTCGGACAGCACGACCTTGAGCGCCAGGAGAAAGCGCGACAGCTCGCCGCCGGAGGCGACCTTCATCAGCGGGCCCGGCTTGGTGCCCGGATTGGTCTGCACCCAGAACTCGACGCGATCAAAACCTTGCGGCCCCGGCGCGGCCTCGTCGGTCTCGACCTGGGTCATGAATTTCGCGCGCTCGAGCTTGAGCGGGGCGAGCTCGGCATTGACGGCCTTGTTGAGCTTCTCGGCCGATTTCTGCCGCGCCATCGACAGTTTCTTGGCGGCCGCGGCATAGCGGCTATCTGCCTCGATCGCAGCCTGCTCCAGCTTCTTCAGGCGCGAGGCACCGGCATCGATCAGCACGACGTCGGCGGCGTATTTGGCGGCGAGCGCGGCGAGCCCGTCGACCGGCGTAGAATATTTGCGCGAGGCGGCGCGCAGGGCGAACAGCCGCTCCTCGATGCGTTCGAGCTCGGCCGGATCGAAATCGGTTGCGGCGAGCGCGGCCTGAAGATGCTGGTCGGCTTCCTCCAGCGCGTTGATCGCGGCGTCGATCGCCTTGACTGCGGGCTCGACCAGCGCCGGCGAATTGACGCCGCGGCGCTCCAGCCGGCGCACCGCGGCCGACAGCGCCGCGACCGGAGAGTGGTTGCCGCCCACCGCCTCCTGCGCCTCGCGCAGGTCGGAGGCGATCTTCTCGCCCTGCATCATCGTGGTCCGGCGGGACGCCAGCGAGGTCTCCTCGCCGTCCTTGGGGGCGAGCTGCTTCAGCTCGTCGGAGGCGTGGCGCAGATAGTCGGCCTCGCGCGCGGCCCGCTCCATGCCGGCGCGATGCTCCTCCAGCTCGGTGTTGGCGGTGCGGCGCGCATCCCAAAGCGACTCGACGACCGCAACGTCCTTCTCGAGGCCGGCAAAGGCATCGAGCAGGCGGCGGTGCGTGGCGGCATCGACCAGCGCGCGCTCGTCATGCTGGCCGTGAATCTCGACCAGAGCGGCGCCGACCGCCTTCAGCGTCTGCACGCTGATCGACTGGTCGTTGATGAAGGCGCGAGTGCGGCCGTCGGCGAGCTGGACGCGGCGGAGAATCATCTCGCCGGTGTCGTCGAGACCGTTCTCGGCGAGGATCGCCGCCGCGGGGTGATTTTTGGGGATATCGAAGACGGCCGTGACCTGCCCCTGCTCCGCGCCGTGGCGCACGAGGCCGGCGTCGCCGCGGCCGCCGAGCGCCAGCGCAAAGGCATCGAGGAGGATGGATTTGCCCGCACCGGTCTCGCCGGTCAAAACCGCGAGGCCCGTCGCGAATTCGATATCGAGCCGTTCGATCAGGACGATGTCACGGATCGACAGACGCGCTAGCATGGAACCAAATTTCCTAGCCGAGGCCCATTTTCTTGAAGGTCTTGCTGATCCAGGACCCCTGATTCTCGCTCGGCTCGAGACCACCCGATTTTACAAGATTATAGGCGTCCTTGTACCAACGGCTGTCAGGAAAATTGTGGCCAAGCACAGCGGCCGCGGTCTGCGCCTCGCCGACGATGCCGATCGCCATATAGGCTTCGGTCAGCCGGTAGAGCGCCTCCTCGACATGGCGCGTGGTCTGGTACTGCGTGACCACGGCCTTGTAGCGGTTGATCGCCGCCGTGTAGTCGCGCTTCTGCATGTAATAGCGGCCGACGTTCATTTCCTTTCCGGCGAGCTGGTCGCGCGCGCCCTCGATCTTGGCCTTGGCCGAGGTCGCGTATTCGGACGTCGGATATTTGCGGATCACCTCTTCCAGCGAGGCGATCGCCTTCTCGGTGCGGCTCTGGTCGCGGCTGATGTCCGGGATCTGGTCGTAATGCGAGGCGGCAATCAGGTATTGCGCATAGGCCGCGTCCGGGCTGCCGGGATGCAGCGTGACATAGCGGGTGGCGGCGCCGATGCAGCCGTCATAGTCGCCGCCCTGGTAGGACGCATAGGCGGACATCAGCAACGATTTGCGGGCCCAGTCGGAATAAGGATGCTGGCGGTCGACCTCTTCGAACTTCTTGTTCGCCGCCTTCATGTCCTTCTTCTCGTTCATGAGGTACAGGCCCTCATTGTAGATCTTGTCGGCGGGCTCCTCGACGAAGGTGTCGTCCTTGGCGGTGAACTTGTCCCAGAGCGCGCCGGTGCCGCAGCCGGCCAGCGGCAGCGCGAGCATGATGAAGGTGACGGCCTGAAGCCCCCCGCGCGCGCGAGGCGAGATCGAAAGATATCCGCGCGTCATACGCTGTGCCGACATGAGTTTTAAGCCCTGACGCCCTGTGATGCGGTGCCCGCCAGCCCACGAACCCCGTCATGGGCGCGAAATGATGCCGTGGTGCCTGCCATGCGACCACGCCGATGTATCCGAAAAACGATCGTTAACCAACCGTATGGGCAGGCATTTCGCCCGGATTAAGGCGAACGTGCCGCAATGCTAGTCGATCATGGTTACCAGGAGTTTCCCGGGGACAGCCGCCGCCAGACGCCCGCGGCCACAGGTGTCTTCAGGACACGTCCGGCCCGTAGGCCGCGGCAATCCGGCCGCCGACGATACCGCGACCGGTTTCGGCCACGGGACGCGTGGTGCGGCGGACCGCCTCGCCCTCGACCACCCGCCAGGCGGTACGGTCGGCAAGCAGCGCGGTCAGAACGGCGTGGTTGAGCTTGTGGCCGCCGCGCACCGAGCGGTAGGCGCCAAGCAGCGGCAGGCCGGCCAGCGCGAGGTCGCCGATCACGTCCAGCACCTTGTGGCGGACGCATTCGTCGGCGTAGCGCAGGCCCTCGGTGTTGAGCAGCCGCTCATCGTCGAACACGACGGTGTTGTCGAAGGAGGCGCCAAGCGCGTAGCCCGCGCTCCAGAGCCGGGCGACGTCGCACATCAGGCCGAACGTCCGGGCGCGGCCGACTTCGCGGCGGAAACGTTCCGGGTTGAGGTCGAAGGCGTAGCTCTGCCGACCGATGACGGGGTTGGCGAAATCGATCTCGACCTCGGCGCGGAACCCGTTGGCGTGGGGCCGGATCTCGCCGAAGGAGTCGCCGATCTTGACCGAGATCGGCTTCAAAACCTGAATGAAGCGGCGCTGCGCCGGCTGGGTGACGATGCCGGCCTGCTCGATCGCCGCAATGAAGGCCGCGGCGCTGCCGTCCATGATCGGCACTTCCGGCCCGTCGATCTCGATAGCCGCGTTGTCAACGCCCATACCCCGCAGCGCAGCAAGCACGTGCTCGGCGGTCGAGACCAGCGGACCGTCGCGGTCGCCGAGGACGGTGGCGAGATCGGTCGCGATCACCTGCTCGGCGGTTGCCTGAACTTCGCGGTCACTCCCCTCAAGGCCGGTACGGACAAAAACAAAACCTGCGTCGACGGGCGCAGGTCCAAGCGTGAGGGTGACGGGAAGACCGGAATGAACGCCGACGCCAACCACGGTGGCTTGCGCACGAAGCGTTGTTTGCCGGCTAAATTTCATCAGGAACCGCCCCACTACGACCACTGCGACTTATACAAACCTGACAGACTGGCCAAGGCCGCCGTCCGAATCCGTATCCCCAAGTCACGGCAAACCATAGTCACTGCCTCAAACAGCGCCAACTCACGCTTTTTTACCGATTGTTACCCCAAACCTGCCGTATTCGCGAAAGGCTTAACCAAATTGCACCGAGGTTTTGGGCTGCTGCCGGCGGTTTTACTGAACCACCCAATGCATAATTAATGATTTAAAATCAGTTGCTTGGCCATGCAATCCGGGCATGCCCGGTGAAAATGGAAAGGCCCCGGCAAGCTTGCTGCCGGGGCCTCTTTGCGTCTGCCTTATTGTAGCAATCCTCAGGTCGCCTGACGCCGCAGGAAGGCCGGGATATCAAGATGGTCGTCACCCTGTGGCGCCGGCGCAACAGGCGCGGAACGGCCATGCACGTCGAGGCCCTGCGGCGCGGGACGCCGCGCATACTCCGATACCGGTTCGGTGGCCGCGATCTGCTGTGCCACGCTCTTCTGCGGACGACGCTCCGGCAGCGGCGGTATCGCCGGACCAGCGGTGCGGGCGGCGACCGGCGGCTCACTCTCCTCGTCGCGGCGGCCAAGGCCGACATTGGCGAGGCGCTGGAGCAGCGACAGGCGGGTCTTCTGCGGGGTCTCTTCTTCGACTTCGCCGCGGGCCTGACGAATCTCGGCCTGGGCCGGCATCGGCAGCTCCTCGAGGCGCGGCATCCGCGGCGCACGCATCGGCGCGCGCTCGGCCTGCGGCGGGATGAAGGTTTCCGGCGTCATCGGCTCCTGCATCGCGACCGGGGCCTGCTCAGGCTCCGGGAACAAGGTCGGCTTCTGCGCGATCGGGCGCACGGTGACGTCGCCATAGGTCTGCATCGGCGCGGGCGCCTGCGGAACGTCGGCAACGGCAGCCGCGATTGCGGCGAGCGCAGCACGCTCGACGTTCGGACGCGGCGCCACCGGCGCGGCAGCGGCCGGCGCGAATCCAGACACTGGGGCCTGCGCATCCAGCTTCTGGGCACGTTCGGCCAGGCGCTGGTTGTCGGCACGCAGACGCGCGGTCAGGTCGGCGAGACGGCTCTCGGCGGCGGCGGCCGGAGCTGCGGGAGCCTGCTGCACCTGCGGCGCTGCGTTCGCGACCGGAGCGGAGGTAGCCTGGCTGTTGCGGGCGATCGCGGCCTGCTCGATGCCGGTGGCGACGACCGAGACGCGGATCAGGCCATCGAGCGCTTCGTCGAAGGTGGCGCCGACGATGATGTTGGCGTCCTGGTCGACTTCCTCGCGGATGCGGGTTGCGGCCTCGTCGACCTCGAACAGCGTGAGGTCCTTGCCGCCGGTGATGGAGATGAGGAGGCCCTTGGCGCCCTTCATCGAGCTATCGTCGATCAGCGGGTTGGCGATCGCGGCTTCCGCGGCGGTCAGCGCGCGCTTGTCGCCGGAGGCCTCGCCGGTGCCCATCATCGCCTTGCCCATCTCCCTCATCACCGCTCTCACGTCGGCGAAGTCGAGGTTGATCAGGCCTTCCTTGACCATCAGGTCGGTGATGCAGGCGACGCCCGAATAGAGCACCTGGTCGGCCATCGCGAAGGCGTCGGCGAAGGTGGTCTTCTCGTTGGCAACCCGGAACAGGTTCTGGTTCGGGATGATCAGGAGCGTGTCGACAACCTTGTGCAGCTCGTTGATGCCGGCTTCGGCGGTGCGCATGCGGCGGCCGCCTTCGAAGTGGAACGGCTTGGTGACGACGCCGACGGTGAGGATGCCCATGTCGCGCGCAGTCTTGGCGATGACGGGAGCAGCGCCGGTGCCGGTGCCGCCGCCCATGCCGGCGGTGACGAACACCATGTTGGCGCCCGAGAGATGGTCGCGCAGCTCGTCGATCACCTCTTCCGCCGCCGCGGCGCCGACGTTCGGCTGCGAGCCGGCGCCGAGACCTTGCGTGACCGCCGTGCCCATCTGCACGATGCGCTGCGCCTTCGACATCGTCAGCGCCTGCGCGTCGGTGTTGGCGACGACGAAGTCGACGCCCTGCAGGCCCGCCGTGATCATGTTGTTGACGGCGTTGCCGCCGGCGCCGCCGACGCCGAACACGGTGATCCGGGGCTTCAGTTCGTGAATGTCAGGAACATTGATGCTGATGGTCATGTTTGCCTCTCGATCACGCGCGCGTGGGTTCGCCCCGGCCGGCGGCCGCGGGAGTTGGTGAAAATGAGAAATTGCGGAAAGGAGTCATCAGAAGCCCTCGCGTAGCCATCGTCCAACCTTTCCGAAATAACCGCCGGTCCCTGTCCTGACCTGCTGCCGCGTATGCCGCGGTTCGACATGCTCCTGGTGAACATATTGCGGGTAGACGAGGAGTCCGGCGGGCACCGCGAACGCGGCGTTCTTCGCCTCGTTGGGCAGCCGGCCGAAGCCGAGCGGACGTCCGACCCGCACGGGCCGGCCGAGAATCTGTGTTCCGAGTTCGACGAGACCGGTCAGTTGCGAGGCGCCGCCCGAGAGCACGACGCGGCCGTTGGGCTCTGATGCGAAGGGCGAATCCTTCAACCGGTCCCGGACCATTTCGAAGATTTCCTCGGCACGGTGCTTGACGATGTTGGCGATGGTGGCGCGGGAGACGATCTGTGGCAGATCCTGCTCGTCACCGGCTGTCGGCACAGACATCAGCTCACGCGAGTCCGATCCGCCGGTGATGACGGTCCCGTATAACGTCTTGATTCGCTCGGCATCGGCAATGGTCGCGGACAGTCCGCGCGCTAGATCCATCGTGATGTGTTGCCCGCCGACCGCAAAACCGGCCGCGTGCACGAAGCGGCCGCCGGCATAGACCGCCATCGTGGTGGTGCCCGCGCCCATCTCGACGACGGCCGCGCCGAGATCGGCCTCGTCGTCGGTCAGCACCGACAGGCCGGCGACATAGGGGCTCGCCGCCATGGCTTCGACATTGATGTGGCAGCGCTCCACCGCGAGCATCAGGTTCCGCGCCACGGTGGCGTCACAGGTGACGACGTTCATGTCGACACCGAACTGATGCGCGACCATGCCGCGGGGATCGCGGATGCCCTTGACGCCGTCGAGCGTGTAGCCGACCGGCAGCGCGTGCAGCACGGTGCGGCCCTCGCCGGTGGCGTGGCGCATGCCGGTGGAGGTGACGCGGCTGACGTCGGCCGGCGTCACGGCGCCGCCGCGGATGTCGGCGGCGGCTTCGACCAGCTGGCCGGAGAGCCGGCCGCCGGAGACCGAGAGCAGCACGGACTCGACCCGCACCTTGGCCATCTTCTCCGCAAGCCCGACGGCCTGGCGCACCGCCTGCTCGCATTCGCCGAGATCGACCACCGCGCCGGCCTTCATGCCGCGCGACTGGATCTGGCTGTAACCGATCAGCTCCACCGCGTGGGTGCGGCCGCGCAACGCCTCGCTCGGCGCCGACGGCTTCAGCCGCGCGATCATGCAGGCGATCTTGCTGGTGCCGATGTCGAGGCAGGCGACGAGCCCGCCGCGCTTGTGCGGCATCTGGCGCGTCTTCGGCGTCTGGGTGCGATCGAGACCGGTCATGCAGCGTCCCCGGCCTTCTTTTTCTTCTTGTCCTTGAACTGCTCTTCGCGCGCCTTGGCGGCGTCCTCGGACAGCTGCACCACCAGGCGATCGGGCAGGCGCATGTCGACGGCGACGATGTCGCGGGAGAACAGCTTGTCTTCCTTGTCGAGCCTGGACAGCATCGCAAGCGCGTTGCCGACGTCCTGCTCGGGCAGGCGGATGTCGAGGCCGTCCTTGAGCCTCAGGTTCCAGCGCCGCTCGCCGACGAAGATCGCGGCCTTGGTGATCGAGTTGACCTGCGGATAGCGCGCCAGCAGCGCGAGGAAATCGCGGGCCTGCGTGTCGGCGCCCTTGCCGACCACGAGCGGCAGCGACAGGAACCGGCGCGAGACATAGGGCTCGAGCACGGCGCCGTCATCGGCGATGACGGAGAGGCGGCCGGCCTCCTGCCATAGCGCGAACGCCTTGCGCTCGGTGAGCTCGATCATGAGCTGGCCCGGATAGAGCTTGAGCACGGTCGCATCCGCGATCCAGGGATTGGCCTTGAGCTTGTCGCGCACGGCGTCGGCGTCGAGGAACAGCAGCGAGGAACGGCCGCTGACGCCGCCGATTGCGAGGATCTCGTCCTGGGTGAGCTGCTTGCGGCCGTTGATCACGACCGAGGTAATGCGGAAGCCGGCGGAATTGGCCATCGCGTTGCGGGCGTCGCTGACCGCCGTGACGAAATCCTGGAGATGGCCGCCCTTGACGATGCCGAAGCCGCAGCTGCCGATCAGCAGCAGCACGGTCATGCTGATCCCGACCCGGCGCGGCAGATAGCGCTCGACCAGCGCGACCACGCGCGGCGGCGGCTCGCGCTCGACCACGGCCTTCGCTTTGATCTTGTCCTTGGCGGCAGCGCGTGCGGCGTGAAGTCTTTCCTGGCGCTTGTCCTGCACCCACTCGCGCAGAAGCACGACCGCTCCGATAGCGGCCGCCTTCAGATCAGCTTGGGGCCTCAGCGATCTGAAAAACGACCGGGTGAGGCTTCCTGCACCATCCATTGCACGAGCTCGTCAACAGTTTGCCCGCGACATCGCGCGGGTCCTGGCGAACATGACGTCTCGGACTTGCCGGGTCGGATCAGCAGACGAAGCCTCTCCCATCAAAGCGTTCGCTGGAGGTGACATCACCCGCAACAGCTCACGCGCCGGCAGCCAAAGCGCCATATGCGCCGCCAGCGTTAACCTTCGGATGTCCTGGTAAACAAAAGGTAAAGTTCGTTAACGCGGGACGCTTTTTGCCCAGCCCTGTGAGGCATTTATGCCGCGATGTCCGGCATTTTACCGGATTTGGGGCCCAAAACGGGCCGTTTCGCCCGTTTGGCCGTTAACCAGTCCTAATTATTTCCGTACACCCCGCCCGGCGAGCTCGACCAGGCCGCGCAGGAAGTCGACGAACGCGATGCCCTCGGCCTTCAGCGCCTTGGGGTAGAGCGAGGACTTGGTCAACCCGGGGAGCGTGTTGGTTTCGAGATAGACGAGCCCCTTGGCCGAGACGATGAAGTCCGAGCGGGAATAGCCGGTGCAGGACATCGCCCGGTGCGCCAGCATCGCTTGCTGCTTCAGCGCGGCGGTGATCTCGGGCGTGAAACGGCCGGGGCAGATCTCCTGCGTCGTCGACAGAAGGTACTTTGCGGCGTAGTCGAAATTGCCCTCGCCCGGAATGATCTCGATCGGCGGCAGCGAGACGATCGAGCCGTCGGTGCGCTCCAGCACGCCGCAGGTCGCCTCGACGCCGGCGATATAGGGCTCGATCACATACTCCTCGTGCTTCGCGGCATTGCGGACGGCGACGAGGTCCTGCCTGGCGTTGACGAAGATCAGGCCGTAGCTCGACCCGTCCCGCGCCGGCTTTGCGATCAGCCGGCCGTATTCGGCGAAGGCCGCGTCGATATCCTCCAGCGCGATGTTTGCGGGCGGCGTCACGCCGCCGAGCGCGGCGAAATGCTTGGCCGCGATCTTGTCGAAGGCGAGATGCGAGGAGGCCGAGCCCGAACCGGTGAACGGCACGCCGCGCGCCTCGCACATCACCTGCAATTCGCCGTTCTCGGCACATCCGCCATGCAGGCCGAGCACCAGCACGCGATCTTCCGCCTTGGCCTGGTCGAGCGCCTGCACCAGCGGAATGCCTGATGTGCCGGGCTTGAACTCGTCCTCGAACGGACGGGCATGTTCGAGCAACTGCTTCGACTGGACGACATGCACCCTGTCCTCGACGTCCCACCACCACAGATCGGCCTCGGGCAGCGCCTGATGCAGCGCCTGGGCCGAGGCAACCGAAACCAGACGCTCCCGGTTGGAGCCGCCGAAGAGGATGGTGATGCGCATGTTCATAGTCCGCAATCTCTCTAGTTCGTCATTCCGGGGCGCGACGAAGTCGCGAACTACGATGCGCAATTGCGCATCTGAGAATCCATCTCTCCACCGTCTCTGCCGCCCGATGGATTCCGGGCTCTCGCTTCGCGAGCCACGGAATGACGGTGATCATGAAACCCCGATCCGCTTGATTTCCCAATGTAGCTCAATTCCGGAATTCGCCTTCACGCGCGCGCGCACGGTCTCGCCCAGCGTCTCGATGTCGTGCGCGGTGGCATCGCCCGTGTTGATCAGGAAATTGCAGTGCATCTCGGAGACCTGCGCGCCGCCGACGCGCAAACCGCGACAGCCGGCAGCGTCGACCAGCTTCCAGGCGGAATGGCCGGGCGGATTCTTGAACGTCGAGCCGCCGGTCTTTTCGCGGATCGGCTGCGCGGTCTCGCGATGGCTCTGCACCTCCGCCATGCGCGCGCGGATCGCGTCCGCATCCTTGACCTCTCCACGAAAGCGCGCAGACGTGAAGATGATGGAGGGATCGACGCCGCTGTTGCGATAGACGAACTTCATGTCGGCATTGGAGAAGACGTGCTTCTTGCCGTCGCGCCCGACGCCTCGCGCCTCGATCAGCACGTCCTTGGTCTCACCGCCATTGGCGCCCGCGTTCATGCGCAGCGCGCCCCCGATCGTGCCGGGAATGCCGAAATAGAATTCGAGGCCGCCGATGTTGGCGGATGCCGCCACCTCCGCCACGCGCTTGTCGAGCGCGGCAGCGCCTGCGGTGACGATGTCACCGCTCGCGCTCGCTTCGCCAAAGGCGCGCGGCGCGAGGCGTATCACCACGCCCGCGATGCCGCCGTCGCGCACGATCAGGTTGGAGCCGACGCCGACGACGTAGACCGGAATGTCGGACGCGAGATGCGCGAGGAAATAAGCGAGATCGTCCTCGTCCGCCGGCGTGAACAGCACCTGCGCGGGGCCGCCGACGCGAAACCAGGTCAGCTCGGCCAGCGACTGGTTGGCCAGCAGCCGGCCGCGCAGATCAGGCATCGTCGCTTTGAGTGAGGGTGTGATGTCGGGGAAGCTCATGCGCGAACGCTCCCCAAAAGTGAGGGACGCAGACTGCTTCCGTACCCTCCCCCCTTGTGGGGGAGGGTAAGGGAGGGGGGTAGCCCCAAGCGAAATCGGAGTTCGTGGCTACCCCTCTCCCCCACCCTCCCCCACAAGGGGGGAGGGAGCGCACCATTCCGTGTGGCAAGCAACGAGTGCAGCATCGCCGCCCTACCCCAGCGCCTTCAATTCGCCGGGCAGTGCATAAGCCCATTGCGTGATGTTGCCGGCGCCAAGGCACACGACGAGATCGCCGGACTTCGCCAGCCCCTGGACGATGCCCGCGAGCTCCGGCGCCGCCGGCAGCGGGACCACCTCGCGATGCCCGTGGGCGCGCAGGCCCGCGACGAAATGATCGCGATCGATGCCCTCGATCGGCGCTTCGCCGGCGGCATAGACGTCGGCGACGATCACCGCATCGGCGTCGTTGAAGCAGGTGCAGAATTCTTCGAACAGCGACTGCAGGCGGGTGTAGCGATGCGGCTGCACCACGGCGACGATCTTGCCGTTGGTGGATTCCCGCGCCGCCTTCAGCACCGCCGCGATCTCGACGGGGTGGTGGCCGTAATCGTCGATCACGGTGACGCCGTTCCATTCGCCGGTCTTGGTGAAGCGCCGCTTGACGCCGCCGAAGCCGGCGATCGCGCTGCGGATCGCTTCGTCCGACACGCCGAGCTCGCGCGCGACCGCGATCGCGGCCGTGGCGTTGGAGGCGTTGTGCCGACCCGGCATCGGCAGCATCAGATCGGGAATCTCGTGCACGGCACCGGTCTTGCGATCGCGGAACGCGACCTTGAACTTCGATCCACCACCCATCGGGGTGAGGTCGACCAGCCGCACATCGGCCTGCGGATTCTCGCCATAGGTGATGATGCGGCGATCCTCGATCTTGCCGACGAGACTCTGCACCACGGGATGGTCGATGCACATCACCGCAAAGCCGTAGAACGGCAGGTTCTCGACGAAATGGCGGAAGGCGTCCTGCACCGCCTCGAAGGTCTTGAAGTGATCGAGATGCTCGGGGTCGACATTGGTGACGATCGCGACATCGGTCGGCAGCTTCAGGAACGTGCCGTCACTCTCGTCCGCTTCCACCACCATCCAGTCGCCGGCGCCGAGGCGCGCGTTGGAGCCGTAGGCGTTGATGATGCCGCCGTTGATGACGGTGGGATCGAGACCGCCGGCATCGAGCAGCGTTGCAACCATCGTCGTCGTGGTGGTCTTGCCGTGCGTGCCGGCAATCGCGACGCAGCTCTTCAGCCGCATCAGCTCGGCCAGCATCTCGGCGCGGCGCACCACGGGAATGCGACGTTCGCGCGCCGCCATCAATTCCGGATTGTCGCGCTTGATCGCGGTGGAGACCACGACGACCTCGGCGCCGTCGACATTCTCGGCCTTGTGGCCGACCGAGACCTTGGCGCCCTTCTTGCGCAGACGGTCGAGATTGTAGTTGTCGGAGGCGTCCGAGCCCTGCACGGCATAGCCGAGATTGACCAGCACCTCGGCGATCCCGCTCATGCCGATCCCGCCGATCCCGACGAAGTGGATGGGTCCGATCTCGCGCGGCAGTCTCATGCTCTATCCCGTCGTTCGGTCGTCATGCCCGGGCTTGTCCCGGGCATCCACGAATCCCAGCGTCTTTCTTGCAAGACGTGGATGCATAGGCACTCGGTATACCGAGTGCCGTCATTTTTAAAAGAACCAAGTCGGATAAATCCGACTTGGTCGGACAAGCCCGGCCATGACGAGTAACATTCAAAAGTCGGCCCTTTTTCGTCATTCCGGGGCGCTCGCAACGCGCGCGAACCCGGAATCTCGAGATTCCGGATCGGTCCGCCTTGCGGCCCGTCCGGAATGACGAGTGCTAAAGGCCCGCGACCTTGACCACCAGATTGGCCAGCCGCTCGGCGGCATCGAGCCGCCCCGCCCCCTTCGCGGCCGCGGCCATGGCGGTAAGGCGCGCCGGCTCGGCGGCCAGGGCGGAGATTTCGGAAGCCAACCGATCCGAGGTGAACTCGGTCTGCGGGATGCGGATCGCGCCATCGACCTTGGCCAGCACGCCGGCATTGGCGAACTGGTCCTGGTCGATCGAGCCCGGCAGCGGCACCAGGATCGAGGGCCGGCCGATGGCGGCGAGCTCGGCGACCGTGCCGGCGCCGGAGCGCGACACCACCAGATGGTTGGAAGCGAGCCGCGCCGGCAGATCGGTGAAGAACGGCGCGAGCTCGGCGTTGATCTTGAGCTTGTCGTAGACGGCGCGCACCCGATTCATGTCCTCGTCGCGCACCTGCTGGGTGAGGATGAGCCGGCCCCACAGCGCTGGCTCGAGCCGCTCGATCGCGCCCGGCACGATGTCGGCCATGATGCGCGCGCCCTGGCTGCCACCGACGACGAGCAGGCGCAGCGGACCGTTCGCCTCGGGCGCGGCATAGGGCACGGCGGCAGCGGCAAGGACCGCCGGCCGCATCGGCGTGCCGACGGTCGTGGTCTTGCCCGATAGCGCGGGGTCGCGGTCGAGCACGCCCGGCAAGGACGTCGCGATGGCGCGGACGCGGCTCGACAGAAACCGGTTGGCGCGGCCGAGCACCGCATTGGCGTCATGGATGATGCCGGGCACGCCGGCGAACTTTGCCGCGACCAGCGGCGGCAGCGTCGGATAGCCGCCGAAGCCGACGACGGCGACGGGCTTCAATCGCTTGATCAGGCTGTAGGCCGATAGCGTGCCGGCGGCGAGCGTGAGGCCGGCATAGGCGACTTGGAACGGATTGCGGCCGCGCGCGGTCTCGCTCGAGACGACGTCGATCATATCCTTGCTGAACAGCCCGCTATAGCGCAGCGCCCGCTCATCCGTGACGAGGCGGACGCGAAAGCCGCGCCGGATCAGCTCTACGCCGAGCGCCTCGGCCGGAAACAGATGGCCGCCGGTGCCGCCCGCGGCGAGAAGAATCAAAGGGGAGGTATCCATGAACGCCCTTTTACAAGGCCTCCGCCGTCATTGCGAGCCGGGCAACGAAGGTGCTCGTGCCCCGGGCGCAGCGCAGCGCGCCGCCCCTCGCGGCGTGGTGCGCTGCTGAACCGGGGCCCACTGGTGCGGCATTCTGGGTCCCGGCTCAGCGGAGCGTCACTTCGTGCCGCACCGCGTCCGGGACACGAGAGCGGTCACGCGTAGCTGCGCATCGCCTCGGCGTGGCCGCTTGCCTCGACCTCGGTGCGCGGGCGCAGCCGCGTCAGCGCCAGCATCATGCCGACGCCATAGGCGAGCGACACGATCGAGGAGCCGCCATAGGAGATGAAAGGCAGCGTCATGCCCTTCGCCGGGATGAGCTGGAGGTTGACCGACATGTTGATCGCCGCCTGAACGCCGAACAGGATCGCAAGGCCGGAGGCCGCAAAGCGCGAGAACATGTCCTCATTGGCGTAGGCCCGCGACAGCGTGCGGATGACGACGAAGGCGAACAGCGCCAGCATGGCAAGGCACAGGATGATGCCGAACTCTTCGGCGGCAACCGCGAACACGAAGTCGGTATGACTGTCCGGCAGGCTGCGCTTGGCGATGCCCTCGCCCGGTCCGAGCCCGAACCAGCCGCCGTTGTAGAAGGCCTCCATCGCGGTATCGACCTGGAAGGTGTCGCCCGAGGCCGGATTCATGAAGCGCTTGATGCGGCCGGCGACGTGCGGGACGAACAAATAGGCGCTGAACAGCCCGGCGGCGCCGAGGCCGGCGAGCCCGAACACCCAGATCATGCGCATGCCCGCGATGAAGAACAGCGAGCCCCACACCATCAGGATCAGCATGGTCTGGCCGAAGTCGGGCTCCATCACCAGCAGCGAGACCAGCATCAGGAGCAGCAACAGCGCCATCGAGGTCGCCGGCATCTCCGGCCGCCTGGTCGATTCCGCGAACAGCCAGGCAGCAATGACGACGAACGATGGCTTTGCGATTTCGGAGGCCTGGATGTTGACGCCGAGCAGCGTGATCCAGCGCCGCGAGCCCTTCACTTCGGGGCCGATCGCGAGCGTCACCGCGATCAGGATGATGCTGACCGCGAAGATGAGCAGCGCGCTTCGCCGGATCGCGCGCGGCGACAGGAAGGAGACGCCGAGCAGCACCAGGCAGGACGGCGCCAGGAACATCACGTGCCGGCTGAAGAAATGGAAGGGGTCGAGCCCGATGCGGGTCGCAACCGGCGGGCTCGCCGCCAGCGACAGGATCACGCCGGTCAGCATCAGCGCCAGGATGGCGCCCATCAGCGGCTTGTCGACGGTCCACCACCACTCGGAAAAGGGGGTGCGTTCTTCACGGGAGAGCATGGGCGGCCGCTTTCGGACAGAGGTCGGTCCATTGGTCGCCGAGGTTGGTTACCGGGGGGTTAAGGAAAAGCGGATGTTTCGAGATAGGGGGAGCGCTCACCCCACATGCTCGTCATGCCCCGCGCAGGCGGGGCATCCAGTACGCCGCGGCCGCTCGGCTCAAGCACCGTCTCTGGGATACTGGGTCGCCCGGTCAAGCCGGACGACGACAGCGGAGATGTGGAGCCAGTGCGCCCTCACACCACCGGCTTCACGCCCGGCAGCGCCTGCACCAGTTCGCGGAACTTGGTGCCGCGGATCTCGAAGTTGCGGTACTGGTCGAAGGACGCGCAGGCCGGCGACAGCAGCACGACCGCGTCGGTGAGACCCGAGGCTTCCGCATCGCGCGCGGCGTGTTCGACGGCGACGTCAAGCGTCTGGCTGATCTCGTGCGCGACCTGTGTCCCCAGCGTGCCGGAAAACTCCTGCGCGGCTTTGCCGATCAGATAGGCCTTGCGGATGCGCGGGAAGTAGCCGGTCAGGCTGGTGATACCGCCCGCCTTCGGCTTGCCGCCGGCGATCCAGAAGATATCGGCAAAGGACGACAGAGCATGCGCGGTGGCATCCGCGTTGGTGCCCTTGGAGTCGTTGACGAACAGCACGTTGCTGCGGCGGCCGACCTGCTCCATGCGATGCGCGAGGCCCGGAAAGCTGCGCAGGCCGTCCTGGAGCACCTCAAAGCTGATGCCCATCGCGAGCGCCGCGGCGGCGGCGCAGGCCGCGTTCTGCGCGTTGTGCAGGCCGCGCAGCGAACCGATGCCGCCGAGCTTGGCGACTTCGCTGCGGGCGCCGCCCGCGGTGCGCACGATGGTACCGTGCTCGACATGGATTCCGCTCGCCAGCGGGTTCTTGACGGAAATGCGCACCACGTTCTTGCCGGCGCGGTCGAGCCGGTCGGCGATGTCGCGGCAATAACCGTCGTCGACGCCGACGATCGAGGTGCCGCCTGCCTGCACGCCCGCAACAAGGCGCTCCTTCACCGCGGCGTAGTGCGCGATGGTGCCGTGGCGGTCGATGTGGTCTTCGCTGACATTGAGCAGGATGCCGACGGAGGGATCGAGCGAGGGCGTGAGGTCGATCTGGTAGGACGACATCTCGATGACGTGGACGCGGCCCGTGCGCGGCGGCTCCAGCGACAGGATCGCGGTGCCGATATTGCCGCCCATCTGGGTATCGTAGCCGGCGACCTTGGTCAGGTGCGCGATCAGCGCCGTCGTGGTCGACTTGCCGTTGGTGCCGGTGATGGCGACGAACGGTGCATCCGGCGCGTGCCGCCGCCGCTCGCGGCAGAACAGCTCGATGTCGCCGATGACTTCGACACCGGCCTCGCGCGCCTTCAGCACGCTCCAGTGCGGCACGGGATGGGTCAGCGGCACGCCGGGTGCGAGCACCAGCGCTGCGAAACCGGCCCAGGAGACGTCGCGCAAATCAGCGGTGATGAAGCCGGCCTGCGCGGCCTTGGCGACGTTCTCGGCATTGTCGTCGGCGGCGATCACCTCGGCGCCGCCGGCCTTGAGCGCGTGACAGGACGCGAGCCCCGAGCCGCCGAGGCCGAACACCGCGACTGTCTTGCCGGCGAAGGACGTAACCGGGATCATGATTGGGTTCCTGTCATTCCGGGGCTCGCGAAGCGAGAACCCGGAATCTCGAGATTCCGGATCGCCGCTTCGCGTCGTCCGGAATGACAGCGAAAATCAACCACCATAGAAGTCACCGCAGCTTCAGCGTCGACAGGCCGGCCAGCGCCAGCATCACCGAGATGATCCAGAAGCGGATCACGATCTGCGGCTCGGTCCAGCCGAGCTGCTCGAAATGGTGGTGGATCGGCGCCATGCGGAAGATGCGTTTTCCGGTGAGCTTGAACGACACCACCTGCACGATGACGGAGACCGCCTCCAGCACAAACAGGCCGCCGATCACCGCGAGCACGATCTCGTGCTTCACCGCGACCGCGATCGCGCCCAGCATGCCGCCGAGCGCGAGCGAGCCGGTGTCGCCCATGAAGATCGAAGCCGGCGGCGCGTTGAACCAGAGGAAGCCGAGGCCGGCGCCCAGCAGCGCGCCGCAGAGCACCGCGAGCTCGCCGGTGCCGGCGACATATTTGATCTGGAGGTAGTCGGCGAACACCGCGTTGCCGGCGAGATAGGCGATCATCGCAAAGCTCGCGGTCGCGATCATCACGGGCACGATGGCGAGGCCGTCGAGACCGTCGGTGAGATTCACCGCATTGCCGGCGCCGACGATGACGAAGGCGCCGAACACGACGAAGAACCAGCCGAAATGCAGCACGGTGTCCTTCAAGAACGGAATCGTCAGCGCGGTGGACGCGGGATCGCGGTTCAAGCGCACCAGCGCGTAGCAGGCCACCAGCGCGATCGCCGCCTCGATCAGCAGGCGAAGCTTGCTGCCGAATCCGGTCGTGGTCTGCTTGGTCACCTTGAGGTAGTCGTCATAGAAGCCGACGAAGCCGAAACCAAGCGTCACCGCGAGCACGATCCAGACATAGGGATTGAGCGGGTTGGCCCACAGCACCGTGCCGACCGTGAGGCCGGACAGGATCATCAGCCCGCCCATGGTGGGCGTGCCCTTCTTGGCGAGATGCGATTGCGGGCCATCGGTCCGGATCGGCTGGCCCTTGCCCTGGCGGATGCGCAAATGATCGATGATCCAGGGCCCGAACAGGAACACGAACAGCGCGCCGGTGACCACCGCGCCGCCGGTGCGGAAGGTGATGTAGCGGAAGACGTTCAGGAAGGTGCGAAAGGCACCGAAGCCCGGAAATGTGTTGGAGAGCTCGATCAGCCAGTAAAACATTCAGACGGTCCTATGGCGCCTTTCGCACGCGGCCTTGTTATCGGCCTTGGCCTTATCGACGTGCCTCACGCGCATTCGCTGGTCTTCATCATGGGTCGGGCGACCTGTGGGAAAACGGACGGCTTCGCGCCGAAAAGGGAGGATTCGGAAACAGCGCCTTCCAAGCAGTTTACGCCTTTGCCTGCAAGGCGGCCACTAGGCCCGGCACAAACTTGTTGACCCAGAACATCTTCTTGCTGCCCTTGACAACCACCACATCGCCTGCCTTCAGCAGGCTTGCGACCTCGCCCGGCTTCAGCGTGGCGGGATCGTCGTGCCAGCCAAGCGCCTTGCCCGATGGAAGCACCTCGAAGAGGTGACGCATGAGGGGGCCGACACAGTACACACCGTCGATGCCGTCCAAATGCTTGGTGAGGCCGGTGTGGTAGCTTGGTGCGTCATCGCCCAGTTCCAGCATATCGCCGAGCACGGCAATGCGGCGGCCGCCGGTTACGTTGCGCGCCTGCAGGCTTTGCAGCGCAGCAGCCACGCTGGCCGGGTTGCCGTTGAAGCTGTCGTCGATCACGGTGACGCCGCCGACCGCCTGCTCGACGCCGCGTCCGGTCATGATGCCGACCCGATCGAGCTTGATCGCGAGCGTCGCGGGATCGAGGTTCGCCGCGCGGATCGAAGCGAGCGCGGCGAGCGCATTCTGCACGCGGTGCGGCGCGCCCGGCGTCAGGCTGAAGGCGATCTGCTTCTTGCCGATCATCGCCACGACCTGCCAGCTCTCGCCATGCGGCGCGTGCGTGACCTCGTGCACCTCGGCATGCTCGCCGAAGCGCACCACCTTGCCCTTCCATTCGGACGCCTTGAGCCCGGCGGGCAGCACCAGCACGCCATCCTCCGGCAGGCCGAGCGCGATCGACACCTTTTCGCGCCGGATCGCCTCCAGCGAGCCGAGCTTTTCCAGATGCACGGGCTGGACGTTGACGACGAGCGCAACCGTCGGCCGCGTCAACTCGCTGAGCCGCGCGATCTCGCCGGTCTGGTTCATGCCCATCTCGACGACCCAGAGGCTGGCATCGGGCCGCGCATTGCACAGTGTCAGCGGCACGCCCCAGAAATTGTTGAAGCTCGACGGGCTGGCATAGGCGTTCGGATAGGCCGCCAGAAATTCCTTGGTGCTGGTCTTGCCCGCGCTGCCGGTGAGCCCGATCACCGGCCCGTTGAAGCGCGCGCGTGCGGCGCGCGCGAGGCCCCAGAGGCCGTCGATCAGCGTGTCCTTCACGACGATCTGGGGGACGCGGATGCCCGCGATCTCGTGCGGCACGATCATCGCGGCCGCGCCCGCGGCTTCCGCCTTGTCAGCGAACTCCCAGCCGTCGCGCGCGCTGGCGAAGGCCGAGATGAAGCCGCCGCTCGGCGTGCCGCTGAGCGCGACGAACAGGCTGCCGGGCTTCACCAGGCGGCTGTCCTGCGTCACGAAGTCGATCGGCGTGTCCGGGAATGATCCGGCAGCGCCCAGCGCGCGCGCGACCTCCGCAACCGTCCATATTGGCGCGCTCATGCAACCCTCGACGCTAGGGCGGCGGCAACCGCCTCGTGATCACTGAAGGGCAACACCTCGCTGCCGACGATCTGCCCGGTCTCGTGGCCCTTGCCGGCGATGAGCAGCGCATCGCCCTGTTCCAGTTCCTCGATCGCGGTGCGGATCGCCGCGGCGCGATCGCCAATCTCGCGCGCCCCTTTTGCGGTGGCGAGGATCGCGGCGCGGATCGCTTCCGGCTTCTCGCTTCGCGGATTGTCGTCGGTGATGATGACGCCGTCGGCATTCTCCGCGGCGATCTCGCCCATGATCGGACGCTTGCCGGCATCGCGGTCGCCGCCGGCGCCGAACACGACGACCAGCCTGCGCTTGGCGTAAGGCCGCAGCGCCTGCAACGCCTTCGCCAGCGCGTCGGGCTTGTGCGCATAGTCGACGAAGATCGGCGCGCCGTTGCGCTCGCCGACGCGCTCGAGCCGGCCCTTGGCGCCCTCGAGATGTTCGAGGCTCGCGAATACGTTGGCGGCATCGCTGCCGGTGCCGATCGCGAGGCCGGCCGACACCAGCGCATTCTCGATCTGGAATTCGCCGGCCAGCGGCAGCAGGACCACATAACGCTTGCCGCGATGCTCGACCGTGAGCTTTTGCGAAGAGCCGTCGACCCCGACCTCGGTGAGGCGAATGCCCTCGCCCACCCCGTCGCCGTTGCGGCCGACCGCCATCACGCGCAGGCCACGCGCCTTCGCGGCACCGATCGCTTCGGCTGAGCAATCATGATCGGCCGAAATCACGGCGGCGCCACCCGGCGGCACCAGTTCGCGAAACAGCCGGAGTTTTGCTGCGAGATAATGCGCGACCGTCGGATGATAATCCATGTGGTCACGCGAAAGGTTGGTGAAGCCGCCCGCGGAGACGCGCACGCCGTCGAGGCGATACTGGTCGAGCCCGTGCGAGGACGCCTCGAACGCAAGATGCGTGACGCCGTCGCGCGCGATCTCGTCCAACTGCCGGTGCAGTGCGATTGGATCCGGCGTCGTCAGGGAGCCGTAGACGGTGCGCTTCGGCGAGACGAGCCCGATGGTGCCGATGCTGGCGGAGGCATGGCCCAGCCGCTCCCAGATCTGGCGCGTGAACGCGGCAACCGAGGTCTTGCCGCTGGTGCCGGTTACGGCCGCAATGGTCGCGGGCTGGTCGGGGAAGAATTTTGCCGCGGCCAGCGCCAGCGCGCGGCGCGGATTGGCAACGGTGACGAACGGCACCTTGCTGGCTTCAGGCGCGTGGTCGCCGACGACCGCCACTGCGCCGGCGGCAACCGCGGCATCGATGAAGCGTGCGCCGTCGGTCTTGCTGCCCGCGAGCGCGAAGAAGAGATCGCCGGGCCTGACCACGCGGCTGTCGAGCGCAAGCCCCGTCACCTCGAGCGCCGCGACAGCGGGCTCGATTGCGGCGTCATTGCCTATGAGATCGCGCAGCTTCATGGTCGTCCAGTCGACATGCCGGAAAGCCGAATCGCCGGAAACTCCCGACTCAGCACCGGCGATGGCCTACCCGGTTGATTACTGGGTTGTCCTGGATGCTGCAAGAATAAGGCGCTCGGACGGCGGCAGGTCGAACCGCGGCTCGACGCCCAGAAGCGGCGCGATCCGCTCGATCACCCGGCCGCCGGTCGGCACCGCGTTCCAGCCCGAGGTGATGAAACCCTTCGTTTCAGGGATCGCCTGCGGCTCGTCCAGCATGATCAGGATCTGATATTTCGGATCGTCGCAGGGCATGATCGCGGTGAACGAGTTGAGCACGCGCTTCTTGGCATAGCGGCCGTTGATGACCTTCTCGGACGTGCCGGTCTTGCCGCCGACATAGTAGCCCTTGACGTCGGCGGTCTTGGCGGTGCCGATTTCGGCGTTGAGCCGCATCAGGAACCGCATCTTGTCGCTGGTGTCTTGCTTGACCACGCGCTTGGCCAGCGCTGCCGCTTCCGCTTCGCTGCGCTTCATGAAGGTCGGCGGAATCAAATAGCCGCCGTTCACCAGCGCGTTGATGCCCATCACCGCCTGGAGCGGCGCGACCGAGAGGCCCTGGCCGAACGCGGCGGTGACCGTGTTCAACTCGCTCCAGCGGCGCGGAATCAGCGGGGCTGCGCTCTCCGGCAGCTCGGTGCGCAGCCGCGTCAGCTGGCCCATCTTGGCGAGGAACGCCTTGTGCGCCTCCACGCCCTGGCCGAGCGCGATCCGCGCGGCGCCGATGTTGGACGAGAAGGTGAACACTTCCTTGGTGTTGATGAACCGTCCGAGCGGATGGCTGTCGTGGATGGTGAACTTGCCGTAGTGCAGGTTTCCGCGCGCATCCCACGACGAGTTCAGATTGATCTTTCCGGAATCGAGCGCCATCGCCAGCGTGAACGCCTTGAACGTCGATCCCATTTCGTAGACGCCGGTGGTGAGGCGGTTGATGCGGTCGGGGTCGTGCGCTTCCTTCGGATTGTTCGGGTCGAAGTCCGGAAGCGAGACCATCGCCACGATCTCGCCGGTCTTGACGTTCGAGACGATGCCGGAGGCGGCCTTGGTGTGGTACTTCTCCTTGGCCTTCAAGAGCTCGTCGCGCAGCGCGTGCTCGACGCGCAGATCGACCGAGAGCTCGATCGGCTTTTGCAGCCGGTCGGTGGCAAAGCCGGCGCGGTGGAGATCGGCGAGCCCTTGATTGTCGAGCCACTTCTCCATGCCGGCGATGCCCTGGTTGTCGATATTGACGAGACCGATGAGGTGGGCGACCTCGTTGCCGGTCGGATAGACGCGCTTGTTCTCGCGCAGGAAGCCGATGCCGGGAATGCCGAGCTTGTGGATGTCCTGCTGCTGCTTCGGCGTGATCTCGCGCTTGAGCCAGACGAAGCCCTTGCGTGTCTTCAGGCGTTCGCGCACCTCGGCCTCGTCGAGGTCGGGCACGGTGGCGGTCAGAAGCTCGATCGCCTCGTCCTTGTCGATGATGCGGCGCGGCTCGCCGAACAGGCTCGCCGCCTTGACGTCGGTCGCAAGGATGGCGCCGTTGCGGTCGACGATGTCGGGCCGCGCGGTCGCAACCACCTCCTGCGCCGCCGCTCGGCGCGCACTGTGGGCGTCGGCACCGATCGCGAACATCACGAGCCGGCCACCGATCAGGGCGTAGACCGAGGCGAAGGCGAGCATCGCAAGTCCGACGCGCGCGCGCGCCTTCGCGGCGCGGTCGACGTTGCGCCCGTAGAGCAGGCTGCGGATTAGCCGCTGCTGCCAGGGCTCGGTGGGTTTTGCAGGCGTCGCCGGGCTCATTGCTTGTCCTCGGGCTGAGGCACGGAGCCCGTCACGGTATCGGGATCGCTCGCGGCTTCGATGGTGTTGAGCATGGCCCCGATCGGGTCAGGCTCGCCGGGCCTGAACATCCGCGGCGGGCGCTCGGGCAGGTTCTTCAGCGAGTCATATTGCGTGCCGTTGACCGGCTTGAGCGGCAGGTGCCGCTCGGACAGGCCTTGCAGGCGCAAGGGCGCATCGAGCTTGGCCCATTCGGAGCGGAGCGAGGCGATCGCATCGCGCTGCTCGCGGATTTCCGCATGCAGCCGCAACACCTTCTCCGTGCGCGCGGTGGAGTCCATCTTGATCCGGTAGACATAGGCTGCCGCGAAGATCAGCGCGCCGATGACGAGGAGGTGGATGAAGCGCATGCGCTAACCTCCCCTCATCACGTCGGAGAGTCTTGGCCAGGACGAAGACTGATCGTCCTTGTGCGCCGGCGCCGAGGTGCGCTCCGCGGCGCGCAGTTTTGCCGAACGCGCGCGCGGGTTATGCGCAACTTCGTCCTCACCGGCGACGACAGGCCGTCGCGTCAGCAGCTGGAAGCTCGGCGCGGTTTGCGCGACTTCCGGCAGGTGCCGCGAGCCGCCGCCGGTCTTCGACCGCTCGGCGAGGAAATTCTTGACGATGCGGTCTTCCAGTGAATGGAACGAGACCACCACGAGGCGTCCGCCAGGCTTGAGCACGCGCTCGGCCGCAGTGAGCGCGGTCTGGAGTTCCTCGAGCTCCTCGTTGACGAAGATGCGCAGGGCCTGGAACGTCCGCGTCGCGGGGTGAATGTCGCCGGGCTTGGAGCGAACCACCCTGCCGACGAGGTCGGCGAGCGCGCGCGTGGTCGTGAACGGCGTCTCCTGCCGGTCCGCGACGATGGCGCGGGCGACGCGGCGCGAATGCCGCTCCTCGCCGAGGAGATAGATGATGTCGGCGAGATCGGCTTCCGAGGCGCGCGCGACGACGTCGGCCGCGGTCGGGCCCGCCTGCCCCATCCGCATGTCGAGCGGACCGTCGAGGCGGAACGAGAAGCCGCGCCCGGCCTGGTCGAGCTGCATCGAGGACACCCCGACGTCCATCACGACGCCGTCCACGGCATCGACGCCTTGTGCGGCGCAGACGTCGGCGAGATGGGAGAAACGGTCCTCGACCAGTGTCAGCCTACCGGCAGAGCGCTCGACCAGCTCGGCGCCGCCTGCGATTGCGGTTCGGTCGCGGTCGATGGCGATGAGTCGGGTTCCAGGCACGTCGAGGATGGCACGGCTGTAGCCGCCGGCGCCGAAGGTGGCATCGACATAGATCCCGCCCTCGCGCGGTGCGAGATGATCGATGGCCTCGCGACCGAGCACGGGAATGTGAGGAGCGGAGCTCATGCGCCACGCCTGCCGAACAACCAAGCCAGATCCGGGGCGAGCCAGCCCATAACGCCTCGAATGATTCCGCGTCGCGGCGGTTCCACGACCCAACCCTTGTCCAGCATGGTTACCGAGCCCGGTCGTCCCGGGCCGCCAACCCAGTGTTCCCAGTGGAATTTGTCGGGCAGCCATGGGATTTCGAGCCAAAATACGCTTTGGCCGCCTCCGGACGCGGGTCGGCTCTTCATCCCTCAGTAACGGCCCTTAGCGTTAAGAAAGCGTTGATCGGCCCGTTACAAGTCGAAAAGGTGAAGCGGCAGTGATGCCTCATCCACACACCCGCCCAAAATGCATCCGTTAACCGCGACGCGCGATTGCGCACGGCGGAGGGTAAAGGAATAGTAAAGAGAAGGGCTTGGCCCTCTCCTATTCCGACTTGAGCTGTTTATGTCGTCCGGTTCGTCCACGCCATCTGGTTCTGATTCGAAGCGTCAACGCGTTCTCCCGGTTCCCAAGGCCGCGGCGAACATGCGGACGTTCGAGCCGGATTCGTCGATCGTCTCCGACATCATTCCTTCGCCGAACCATGGCGAGCGCAGCAAGGGACGCCAGCCGGACATGATCGTGCTGCATTACACCGGCATGCCCGACGTCGAGGGCGCGCTGGCGCGGCTGTGCACGGCGGGGACGGAAGTGTCGGCGCATTACGTCGTGCTCGAGGACGGCCGCATCGTGCAATGCGTGCCCGAGGCGAGGCGCGCCTGGCACGCCGGCGTCTCGTCCTGGGCCGGCGAGGACGACGTCAACTCCTGCTCGATCGGCATCGAGATCGTCAATCGCGGCCACGACTGGGGCTATCCGGAGTTTCCGCTGCGCCAGATCGCCGCCGTGATCGCGCTGTGCCGCGGCATCATGCTGCGCCGAAAAGTGCCGGCGCACCGCGTGCTCGGCCATTCCGACGTTGCGCCCGCGCGCAAGAAGGATCCCGGCGAGAAATTTCCGTGGCATTCGCTGGCCAATTCCGGCGTCGGGCACTGGGTCACGCCCACGCCCGTCGTGCGCGGCGAGAGCCTGATGCTCGGCACCATCAGCGACGAGGTGCTGAGCCTGCAGCAGGCGCTCGCGCGATACGGTTATGGCGTGCCGCTGACCGGCAAATACGACGCCGCGACCATGGAGGTCGTCACCGCCTTCCAGCGCCATTTCCGCCCGGCACGGCTGGATGGTGTTGCGGACCATTCGACACTGTCGACCTTGCAGGCGCTCCTGGCGAGCCTGCCGGACGGGACGGCGGTCGCGTCGAAGTGACGGCGTAGCCGTCATTCCGGGGCGCACGAAGTGCGAACTATGGTGCGCAATTGCGCACCTGAGAATCTCGAGATTCCGGGTTCGATGCTTCGCATCGCCCCGGAATGACGGTGCTAGTTGCCCATCTCCCTCATCCTTCGCGCATAGAGCCGCCGCAGCGGCTCCAGCTGCGTCGCTGCCGTCGCCGCGACATACGCCTCGCGCGCCTCGTCCTTGCGGCCGAGCCGTCGCAACAGATCCGCGCGCACCGCGGGCAGCAGCTCGTAGCCGCCAAGCCCGCCGCGTGCGGTGATCGCGTCGACGAGATCGAGCGCGCGCGCCGGGCCGTCGACCATCGAGATTGCGGCGGCGTGGTTAAGCTCGATCACCGGCGAAGGATTGATCCGCAGCAGCACCTCATAGAGCCCGCCGATCTGCGGCCAGTCGGTCGCCTCAAAGCTCGGCGCGCGCGCATGCAGCGCGGCGATCGCGGCCTGCACCGCATAGGGTTGCGGCCGGCCGGGTATGCGCAGTGCGTCGTCCACGAGACGCAGACCTTCCTCGATCTGCACGCAATTCCAGAGCGAACGATCCTGCTCTTCCAGCAGAACGACGTCGCCGGCTGCGGTCTCGCGCCCGGCGCGGCGCGCGTCGTGCAGCAGCATCAAGGCCAGCAGGCCCTTGATCCCGGCCCGGTCAGGCATCAGCCGGTCGAGCAAACGGCCGAGCCTGATGGCTTCGACCGCGAGATCCGGCCGCATCAGGTCTGCGCCCGAGGTTGCGACATAGCCTTCGGTGAAGACGAGATAGATGACGGCGAGCACGCCGTCGAGCCGCTGCGCCAGCGCGTCGCGTTCGGGCACCTCATAGGGAATGCCGGCGAGCCTGATCTTCTGCTTGGCGCGGACGAGGCGCTGCGCCATTGCATCCTCGCCGACGAGGAACGCGCGCGCGACCTGCGCAGTCGAGAGGCCGCAGACGGTGCGCAGCATCAGCGCGACCTGGACCTCCGGCGCGAACGCGGGATGGCAGCAGGTGAAGATCAGCCGCAGCATGTCGTCGTCGAGCGTCGCCGGAGGCTCGTCGGGCGCCTGCGCGTTGAGCTCGAACTCATGCACGAACGCCTGCTGCTTGCCGCGGAACACGGCCTGCCGCCGGATGCGATCAATCGCCTTGTTGCGGCCGACATTGACGAGCCAGGCGCGCGGATTATCGGGCACCTCGCCCGCCGACCAGCGTTCGAGCGCGACCGCGAAGGCATCCTGGAGTGCGTCCTCGGCGAGATCGAAATCGCCGACGAGGCGGATCAGCGTGGCAAGCACCCGCCCCGCCTCGTCGCGAAAGATCCGAGCGATGTCGGCAGGAGAGATCACTTGTAGATCATGACCGGCCTGACCTCGATGGATCCCTCCTTGGCCCCGGGAATCCGCGCGGCCAGCCCAATGGCGGTGTCGAGATCCTTGGCCTCGACCAGATAGTAGCCGCCGAGTTGCTCGCGGGTCTCGGCGAACGGACCGTCGGTGGTCAGGGTCTTGCCATCGCGCACGCGCACGGTGGTCGCGGTCGTGGTCGGCTGAAGCCCGTCGCCGGCCTTGAAATGGCCGCTCTGGACGATGGACTGCGTATAAGTGCCGTACTCCGCCGACATCGCCTGACGGTCTGCGGGGGTCATCTTGCTCAATTCCGCTTCGCTCCGGTAGATCAGCAGCAGATACTGCATCGCTTAACTCCTGTTGTTCGGGGGATCACCGACATCCAGTCGAACGGGGCGCACATCGAACGACATCTTCAGGATAAATTATTTGCAGATCGCGTCCGCGACGATCTCGGCTTGACGAAACCGTCCCAAATGCCCATGCCTGACCCCGTCAGTCGGCCGGACGGCCGCTCCGGCAACGGTCGAAAGGCCGCCGGGGAGGAAAGTCCGGGCTCCCTTGACATACGGTGCCGGATAACGTCCGGCGGGGGCAACCCCAGGGAAAGTGCCACAGAGAACGAACCGCCCTGCTTCGCCTTCGGGCTTCGCAGGGTAAGGGTGAAAAGGTGCGGTAAGAGCGCACCGCGGCTGCGGCAACGGAGCCGGCATGGTAAACCCCACCGGGAGCAAAACCGAATAGGGACGGCGTAGCGGGCTGTTCGCGCAAGCGATAACGCCGCGGGGCGATGTCAGGCCCGCCGTCCGGGTAGGTTGCTCGAGACCATGTGCAAACATGGCCCCAGAGGAATGGCCGTCACGTATCGTGCGCGCAAGCGGACGGTGCCCTACAGAACCCGGCTTACAGGCCGGCTGATGTTCTAAAGCGTTTTCGAGCGAAGTGGTTTTTCCGGCTCGCGTGAAGAAAACGCGTCTTACTAAGAAGTGACGAGGGGTTCGATGCTGACCGCATCGGACCCCTCACCATTTTGTCCGAGCGCGCAGCCATTCAAATGGTGTCATTCCGGGGCTCGCGAAGCGAGAACCCGGAATCCATCAGGCGGCAGAGACGGAGGAGAGATGGATTCCGGGTTCGTGCTGCGCACGCCCCGGAATGACGGCTGTGGGTCAGGCGGCGATCTCGTTCAACACGCCCATCAACGCCGCCGGCGCCGTCACGTTCGGCGCATGACTCGCGTCGAGCTCGAAATAGCGCCAGCCATCCTCGTTCTTGGTGCGCTTCGCGAACTGCCCGAACACGTCGCCCGGCGGAATGCGCGTGCAATAGATGTAGCTGCGCGGCATGGCCGGCTCGCCATGCTCCAGCTTCAACTTCGTCTCGAAGCATTTGATCGGCATGTTGATGCGGCGCGCGTTGAGCCAGTCGAGATCGGCCTGCGGCGTATCCGGCGGCGGCGGGTTTGGCGGGATGCGGTAGCCATCGCCGGCGGCCGCCGCCTTGCGCATCGGCTCGCGCCCGCTCTCGTTGAGATCGAGCAGCAACTGGCCGTTGCGCGGCACGAAGGCATCGAGATAGACCAGTTGCGTCACGCGCTCGCGTGCGCGGTCAGCAACGCCTGTCGCGACCATGCCGCCATAGCTGTGGCCGAGCAGCACGATATCGCTGAGGTCCTCGAATTTGATGACGTTGAGGATGTCCTGGATGTGCGTCTCGAGGTCAATCGAAGGATTGGCCAGATGCGAACGCTCGCCGAGCCCGGTGTAGGTCGGCGCGACCAGGCGGTGGCCCGCCTGCGCCATCAGCGGATGCATCTTCTTCCAGGCCCATCCGCCGGACCACGCGCCGTGACAGAGCAGGAAGGTCTTCGCGCGTGCGGCCATCGGCGTTTCCATCGTTCTTGTTTGTACGATGGAGTGTAGCGGCCGCGCGCGCGATGTAAACGCTACCCGCTCAGACCGCGCGCGTATTCACTTTTGCGAGGACGAGCGCACCGGCTTCGCGCCGCAACTTGCCAGCCTCAAAGCCATGCATGCCGATCTGCCATTGCAGGCCGACGATGGCGCCTTTGGTCGGTTGCAGCAACGCAAGCGAAGCGAACAGCGTCACCGGCAGCCACACGGCCAACTGCAGCCAGACCGGCGGTGCATAGGCGGTCTCGACCGCGAGGATCGCCGGGACCACGAGATGACCGAGCACGACCATGACGAGATAGGCCGGAAAGTCATCGGCGCGCTGATGGAACAGCTCTTCGCCGCAATGATCGCAGCTGTCTGCCACTTTCAGGAAGCGTCCGAACATGTGTCCTTCGCCGCAGTTCGGGCACTTGCCGCGAAAACCGCGCCACATCGCCTTTGCCAGGGAAACCGAACCGGTCGTCATGACGACACCTCTTCCGTTCTGATGATCCATACAATAATATCCTGCATCCATACATTCAAAGGATATGGGCCTAAATTGCATGGATTGGACCCCTACAATCTCGGAGCTGAGCGGGCCGCGCTACCAGCGCATCGTCGATGCCATGGAGGCCGACATCGCAGCCGGCCGGCTGGTGCGCGGCCAGCAGCTGCCGACGCAGCGCGCGCTGGCCAAGGCGCTTGACATCGACCTCACCACGGTGACGCGCGCCTACACCGAGGCGCGGCGCCGCGGCATCCTGGAGGCCCGGGTCGGCCAGGGCTCGTTCGTATCGGAGACCAGCGCGCGCCGCGCGGTCGATCTGCCGCATCCCGTCGCGATCGACCTCTCGATGAATGTGCCGCCGCATCCGCTCGAGGCACAACTCGACGAGCGCATCGTCGCAGGGCTGGAAGCTCTCCGCGCCCAATCGGGCCTGACCGCGTTCCTGAACTACCAGCCACCCGGCGGCAGCGTGCATGAGCGGGAGGTCGCAGCGCGCTGGATGCGCGCACGCGTCCCGCACGCGCATGCCGACAGGCTCGTGATCTTTCCCGGCACGCAGACCATCCTGTTCAACCTGCTCGCCCATCTCGCGCGGCCCGGTGACATCGTGCTCACGGAAGCGCTCACCTTCCCCGGCATCAAGGCCGCCGCGGCGCGGCTCGGCATCAAGCTCGTCGGCGTCGCCATGGATGACGGCGGCATCCTGCCCGATGCACTGGCGAAGGCCTGCCGTGTCCACAAGCCGAAGGCCGTCTATCTCATCCCGACGCTGCACAATCCGACCACCGCGACGCTTCTCCCCGAACGACGCAGCGCGATCGCAAGGATCATCCGCGATGCCGATACGCTCCTGATCGAGGACGACGCCTACGGGCTGCTCGACCGCTCTGCAGCGCCGATCGCCAATCTCATTCCGGAGCGGACGTATCTCGCGACCACGCTGTCAAAATGCATCGCGCCGGCACTGCGTCTCGCTTATCTCGTGACTCCCGACAACGCCGCGCAGCAGGAGATGCGTTCTTATTTGCAGGCCACCGTGCAGATGCCGGCGCCGCTGATGGTCGCGCTGGTGACGCATTGGCTCGAAACCGGCATCGCCGATCGCATCATCACCGCCATTCGCAACGAGGCAGTAGGCCGCCAGCAACTCGCGCAGCGCGCACTGAAAGGCCTTCAGTTTCTGGCCAAGCCCGCGGCCCATCATCTGTGGCTGCGGCTGCCGGAGGGCCGCCCCGATGTCGCGGCGCATCTGCTACGGAATGGACTCGCGGTCGTGGCCGGCGATGCCTTCACCGTCGACGGGACACCGCCGCATGCGGCACGCATCTCGCTGGGCGCAGCGCGCAACAGGGCGGAATTGACGGAGGCGTTGCGCATCCTGGTCGGCGCGCTGCACAAGCCCGCCGACACAAGGCAGATCGTCTAGCAGAAACCTATTGATGCTGGCGGCGATGGCGCGGGCGGACGACCGGCGTCATGCCTGACGGATAGGCCGCATAGGCCTCGCTCGGTGCCACCGTCTCGCCACGGGCTGCGCGTGCCGCGGGTGTGAGCTGGCCGCCATTGAGCACGTCGCGGTCGGGATGGGCGGCCTGATAGGCCGCGGGCTCCGAAAACTGCGCCTGTGCCAATGTCGGCATCAACGCCGCCGCCGACAGCAGCGCGGCCGCAACGGCAATGTTGGTGCGGGTCATGGTCATTCTCCACCTTCTTATTCGGGGCTGTCCGATCGGAGCGCACGATGGCGTCGGCGGGCCTTTGGATTGAAGTACGACCATCATGTAGGCATGTCTTTCCCAAAAGCCCGACGCCGCAGATCACGCCTGCGTGCAGCATGGATTGACCTGCACGGCCGCACCCGTGCTATGCGGGCGGTGGCGATCAACAGTTCGGGATCGCCGGTGGCGACAAGGACAATCCGTTGGAAACCTACGGTTACGCGCTGCTGCCGCTCGGCGCATTGGCCGGCGGCTTCGTCTCGGGCCTGGCCGGGTTCGGCACGGCGCTGATGGCGCTCGGCATCTGGCTCTACGTGCTGCCGCCCTCGCTCGCGGTGCCCCTGGTGCTGATCTGCTCGGTGATCGCCCAGACCTCGACGCTGCCGTCGATGTGGAAGAGTTTTGACCTCTCGCTGGTCTGGCCGTTCCTGATCGGCGGGCTGATCGGGGTGCCGCTGGGGACCATGATGGTCGCCTCCGCCGATCCCAAGGTGTTCAAGCTGAGCATCGGCGTGCTGCTGCTGATCTTCTCGAGCGCGCTGTATCTGAACAAGAGGCCGCTCGCCATCACGTTCGGCGGCCGGATCGCCGACGGTGCGATCGGCTTTGCCGGCGGCATTCTGGGCGGCCTTGCCGGATTGTCGGGGCCGCTGCCGATCCTGTGGGCCAACATCCGCGGCTGGAACAAGCACGAGCGGCGCGGCATCTTCCAGCTCTTCAATTTCACCGTGCTCGCCACCGCGCTGGTGTTGCAGACGGCATCGGGCCTCGTCGCCTTCAAGGTGGTCTGGCTCGCGCTGGTCGCGTTTCCCGGCACGTTGATCGGCGCATGGGCCGGCGCACGCGTCTATCACGCGCTGAGCGACAAGCACTTTGGCGATGTCGTGCTCGGTCTGCTGTTCCTGTCGGGGCTCGGCCTCGTCTGGAACAGCCTTGGTGCGCATTAGCCTTCCTTGCGTCGGCAGGTCACAAGCTGTCGCTACGCAGGGACGCGCGCAGGAGGCGTGACGGGCTCGGGCTCGACCTGCTTCGAAGCCTCGTCCTGCCGGAGCGGCGCCAGGCGTTTGTCGAACTCGCGGCGCAGCAGCCACAGGCTCAAGCCCGCTTGGAGCGTGGTCGCCGCGATCGACAGGTACCAGACGTACTCCATGCGGAAGCCCGGACGCGTCGAGAGCCAGATCGCCGGCAGCGAATAGGTGAACACGCGCGTCGCCGAACTCAGCAGTACCGGCTTGGTGTTGCCGAGGCCCTGGAACATGCTCGAGCAGGTGAAGATCAGGCCCTGCGCCACCATGTTGAGCGAGATGATCCGCAGGAACAGATAGGCGATCGCCATTGTCTCCCGGTCGTTCGAGAACCCGGCGAGCAGCAGCTCCGGCTTCGTTTGCGCCAGGATCATGAAGCCGATCATCACGGCGGAGGTGATCAACGCCGACTTGACGAAGGTCTCCCGCACGCGCGCCCCGTTGGCAGCGCCGACGTTCTGGCCGGCGATCGGCCCCGCGGCCAGCGCAACGGCAAGCGCCGGCATCTGGATCAGGGCCAGCACGCGCTGGCCGATGCCGAATCCCGCCTGAGCCGCGGCGCCGAAATCGCCCAGCACGTAGTAAACCACCGCCATGAAGATGAACATCATCGCGAATTCGCCGCCGGCCGGCAGGCCGACATTGAGGATGCGCTTCAAGTGATGCGGCTGCGGACGCCACTGCGCCGGGTTGAAGGCGACGTAGCGCTCGGCCTTGCGGAAATGCGCCAGCAGAATCAGGACACCGATGGCCACCGCGATCGAGCTCGCCAGCCCCGCTCCGGCGACACCAAGCGCATGGCCGGTGCCCCAGCCCGAGATCAGCACCGGCGCCAGTGCGATGTTGATGGCGACAGCGAGCACCCGCACCAGCATCGCGGGGCGCACGATGCCGGTCGCCCGCAGCGCCGATGCCAGCACTTGCATCGCGAATTCCAGAGCGAGCGCCGGCATGAACCATAGCAGATAAGTGGTCCCCGCCTCGATCGTGGGCTGGTCCGCGGCGATCGCACGCATGTAGGGGCGCGACAGCGCCGCGCCCATGACCAGGGTCAGCACGCCGAACAGCACCGACAGCGCGATCGCCTGGTTGAAGATCAGATTGGCATCCGGCCGATCCTTGCGGCCCACGGCATGCGCGATCAGCGCCACCGTGCCGACGCCGAGCACCTGCATCAGCGCGTTGATGAGAAAGCCCGCATTGCCGGCCGCGGCGACGCCCGCAACGGCCGCATCGCCCAGTCCCGACACGAAGTACAAATCGACCAGCTGGCAGATCATGATCGTGACCATGCCGACCATGATCGGAGGCGCCATGGCCAGGATGTGTCGCACGATGGAGCCGTTCGTCAGGTCTTTCATCTCATTCCATCCTTGGCGCATTCCGTGGGCGGCGTGACGGCGGGACTTTCGTCCCGCCGCCGCGCGCCTCTCATTCCGCTGCTGCGAGGTGCCCGAGGTCCACCACCTGGCGCTCGAACAGGCCGCGATAGATGCCGCCGGGCTTGCCTGCGAGCACGGCGTGGGTGCCCTGCTCGACGATCTCGCCGCGGTCGAACACCAGGATCCGATCGAGGCTGCGCACCGTCGACAGCCGGTGCGCGATCACGATCGAGGTGCGCCCCTTCATCAGCCGCTCCATCGCCTGCTGGATCAGCGCTTCGGATTCCGAATCGAGGCTCGACGTCGCCTCGTCCAGGATCAGCACCGGCGCGTCCGCCAGGAAGGCGCGCGCCAGCGCCACGCGCTGCCGCTCGCCGCCCGACAGCTTCACGCCGCGCTCGCCGACGAGCGTGCCGTAGCCCTTGGGCAGACGCAGGATGAAGTCGTGCGCATTGGCCAGCCGCGCCGCCTGCTCGATCGCCTCCAGGCTGGCGCCGGGCCAGCCATAGGCGATGTTCTCGGCGAGCGAGCGGTGAAACAGGATCGGGTCCTGCTGCACGATCGCGATCTGGCTGCGCAGCGATTGCTGCGTAGCGAGCGCGATGTCCTGGCCGTCGATCAGCACGCGACCACCGGAGACGTCGTAGAGCCGCTGCACCAGCTTGACGAAGGTGGTCTTGCCGGAGCCGGAGCGGCCGACCAGGCCAACCCGCTCGCCGGCGCGGATCGTGACCGACAGGCCGTCGTACAGCGGCGCGCGGTGGCCGCCATAGTGGAACGTGACGTCGTCGAACGCGATCTCGCCGCCCTCGATCGCGATCGGCCGCGCGTCCGGCGCATCGACAATCCCGATCGGCTCGTCATGGATCGCCACCAGTTCGTCCATGTCGTTGACCGAGCGCTGCAGGTTGTTGATGTGCATGCCGACGTCGCGCAGATATGCGTGGATGACGTAGTAGCTCGTCAGCACATAGGTGACGTCGCCGGGCGAGGCATGCCCGCTCATCCACAGCAGCACCGAGCCGCCGATCACGGACGCACGCAAGGCCAGCAGCAACGAGAGCTGCGCCATGGCCGTGTAGTTGTAGCGAAACCAGGTCCGCCGCACCCGAACGCGCCAGCGGTTGATGACGCGGGCGAGCCGCGTATCCTCGCGCAGCTCGGCGCCAAAGGATTTCACCACGGCGTTGCAGGTCAGCGCGTCCGCCAGCGTGCCGCCGACCTTGGTGTCCCAGGCGTTGGAGATTCGCGCGGCCGGCGCGATGTAGCGCGTCGAGAACAGCACTGTGATGGCGACGTAGAAAAGCGCTCCCACCGCGATCACCGCGCCGAGCGAGGCCCAGTGCAGGCCGATCAGGACCATGGAGCCGATCAACACCAGCAGAGACGGCGCCAACGCCATCAGGATGGTGTCGTTGAGCAGGTCGAGCGCCCACATGCCGCGGGTGATCTTGCGCACCGTGGAGCCGGCAAAGGAGTTGGCGTGCCAGTCGGTCGAGAAGCGCTGCACACGCGTGAAGGCGCCCTGGGCGACGTCCGACATGATCTTGAGCGTGAACGGGACGATCGCCTGGAGACCGATCAACCTCAGCACCACGGAGGCCGCACCGAGCGCCACGATGGCGCCGAACGCAACCAGCGCCCCGTGGCGCGCGTCAGGATCGGACGAACCGCGTGTCAGCGCATCGACCAGATGTCCGGAGAAGACCGGCATGAACAGGTCGGCGACGGTCGCGCCCAGCAGGCCACCGGCCACGATCAGGCCGCGACCGGGCTGGTTCAGCCAGTGCCGGAACACGAAGGGCAACACCACGCGTATCGCCGCGGGCCTTTTTGAGAGAGAGGTCATGACATCATCCAGCCGCTTTTGGCGCGGGCCGGCTCCATCAACGGACGCAAGTCGGCCACGAAGGGCAGACGGCGTCACTCACAGGTGATTTTGACTTGGGGAAGTGGGGCGATCGGGACTCGTGACCCGATCGAATCTGGCGGAAGAGGCCTCTAACAGGCCGCCGACATACCGAACCAGAACAACGAACGCGGGCGAACGATCTGCGAATGCGACGAAATCATGCAAATCCCTCCCGGTTCGATTGAATGAGGTGCGCTTTATAGATGTGCCGTTCGCGGTTTGCAACGGGGCCCGCGCGAGATCACGAACGAGTGTTGCAATTTGGTTCGCAGCTGCCGTCGATCTCATCTTCCACTGTCATGCCCCGCGAAGGCGGGGCATCCAGTACGCCGCAGCCTCTCGGCTCAACCACTACCGTCCCGGGCGACGACAGCGTGCGTGGCGTCAGTGCGCGTCGCCGCCGCCGGTCATCGAGGCCGGCTTGTTCAGCAGCGTGACCAACAGGCTGAGGCCGAGATAGAACAGCGTCAGCATGAAGAAGGCATCGCCGAAGCTCATCACCACGGCCTGGCGGTGCACCAGCTGCGAGAGCTGCCTCATCGCCATCAGCGCGGAATCGCCGAGCCCCTGGAACTTCTGCATGAACATGGTCAGGGTTTCGGTCGCGGTCGCATTGCCCCAGGTCACGCGCTCCTGGAGGCGCGTGATGTGCAGGTCGGTGCGGTCGTTGAGCACGGTGTTGATGACGGCGAGCCCGACCGCGCCGCCGAGATTGCGCATCAGGTTGAACAGGCCGCTTGCGTTCTTCACCCGGTCAGGGGCCAACGTGCCGAGCGCGATGTTGTTGGTCGGCACCATCGCGAACATCATGCCGACGCCGCGCAGGATCTGCGGCACCAGCAACTCGTAGAAATCGTAGTCGCGGGTGATCCAGGTCATCTGGTAGGAGCCGATCGCGAACACGACGAGGCCGAAGGCGATCATGTAGCGCATGTCGATCTTCACCATGAGACGACCGACCAGCGGCGCGACCAGGAACATGGTGATGCCCGACACGAACATGGTCTCGCCGATCATCAGCGCGCTGTAGCCGCGCACCTCGGCGAGATAGCGCGGATAGATGTAGGTCAGGCCGTAGAGGCCGATGCCGATGCAGAATTGGAGCACGCAGCCGACCGCAAAGTTGCGGTTGGAGAAGGTGCGCAGATTGACGATCGGCTCGGCCGCCGTGAAGACGCGCCAGAAGAACGCGATCGCCGAGATGGCGCAGATCCAGGCGCAGATCGCCACTGTCGTGTCCTGCAGCCATTCATATTGCGGGCCTTCCTCCAGCACGTATTCCAGCGTGCCGAGGAAGCCGGCCATGAACAGCAGGCCCCACCAGTCGAAGCGGTCGAGCAATTCGAAATGCGGCTCGTCGAAATCGACCAGCGCCAGCACGCCCAAGGTAATGGCGATGCCGGGCACGACGTTGATGAAGAACAGCCAGTTCCACGACATCAGGTCGGTGATGTAGCCGCCGACGGTCGGCCCGATCGTGGGAGCCAGGGTCGCGACCAGCCCGATGATGGGACCGACGATGTGGAATTTCGAGCGCGGGAACACGGTGTAGGCCGAGGCGAACACGGTCGGGATCATGCCGGCGCCGAGAAAGCCCTGGAGCGCACGCCAGAGGATCATCTCCTCGATGGTGGTGGCAAAGCCGCAGAGCAGGCTCGAGGCGGTGAAGCCCGCGGCCGAGATCGCGAACAAGAGCCGCGTGCCGAAGGCGCGCGACAGGAAACCCGACAGCGGGATCGCGATGACTTCGGCGATCAGATAGGCGGTCTGGACCCAGGAGACTTCGCTCGAGCTCGCCGACAGGCCGGCCTGGATTTCACTGAGGGACGCCGAGACGATCTGGATGTCCAGGATCGACATGAACATCCCGAACACCATGATGATGAAGGCGAACAGCCGCTTCGGCGCGATGCGCTCCGAAGCGGGGGCCGCCATCATCTCAGGTGAAGCAGTCGTGGCATTGGCCATGGTCCGACCTCGCAGCGTTTAAGGTGCTCTTACTGCGGATGGATCATGGTGGGATCGTCGAGATCGACCTCGCTGTCGGCGTCGGCCGCGCCCTTGTTGGTGTCGACGGTCGCGTAGACCGACATGCCGGCGCGGAGCAGGTTCTGCTTCGCCACCGACTTCGGCACGCGGATGCGGACCGGCACGCGCTGCACGATCTTGGTGAAATTGCCGGTGGCGTTGTCCGGCGGCAGCAGCGTGAACACCGAGCCCGCGCCCGCCGCGATGCTCTCGACGACGCCGGAGAACTTGCGCATGCCATAGGCATCGACCTTGATCGTCACCGGCTGGCCGGGGCGGATGCGCTTGAGCTGCGTTTCCTTGAAGTTGGCGTCGATATAGACGTCGTCGAGCGGCACGACGTTGCCGAGCCGCTGGCCGACCGCGACGAAGTCGCCGGCGCTGACGAGGCGATTCGAGAACGTGCCGTTGACCGGCGCGCGCACCGCGGTGAAGGCGAGATCGCGCTCGGCCTTGGCGAGCGAGGTCTTGAGCTCGGCAAGCTGGGCCTGGGCTTCGGCCTGCTGCGCCTTGGTGACGTCGACGTTGCTGACGGCGACGTCATAGGCGGCCTGCGCGGCCTTGACCGCGGCGGCGCCCTGGTCGCGTCCGGCTTCCGAGCTCTCGAAGGTGGCGCGCGAGGCAAAGCCCTTGCTGCTCAGCGCCTGCTGGCGCTCATAATCGAGGTCGGCGCGCTTGAGGCCCGCTTCAGCCGAGACGAGCTGCGCCTTGGCCTGGGCAACCTGGCTCTCGAGCGCCGCGATCTGGCGACCGATGCGATCGATGGTGGCCTGCTGGGTCGCGATCCTGGTCGCGGCGGCATCGACCGCGATCTTGTAGTCGCCGTCGTCGATACGGAAGATGACGTCGCCGGCGCGCACCGTCGTGTTGTCGCCAGCAAGGATCGAGGAAATGTGGCCGGCAACGCGCGCGCCGAGCATGGTGTTGTTGGCGCGGACATAGGCGTCGTCGGTGGCGATGTAGAAGCGGCCGACCAGCGTGTAATAGCCGGCATAGCCGGCTGCCGCGAGCGCCAGCACGAGACCGACGCCCATCAGGACGAATTTGCGCTTGCCGGATTTCGGCGTGCCGCTGGCAGCGGGCGCGTCTGACCCGGGTGTGGCCGGCTTGTCGGTCACGGGCTTCCCCGGCGCCTCGCTGCGGCGCTTCGCTTCCTCGGCCACATGGGAGCGCAACTGCTCGGCGAGAACGGCGGACGTCTCGGTCACAGGTTCAACGTTCGCCGAATTCGTCTCCACCGTATCCTGGCGAAGGACGCGCGCAGCCTGGTCTCTCGATACGGCCATAAAGGCCTCCTCAAAAAAAAGCGCGATGAAGGACGGCCGCCTGCGGCGTGTTCCCCTCGCTTAACCCAAATATCATTGACCGAACCGTTCGGTCAATATACATAATATCAAGCGTCGGACCCTACTGGCCCGAATCCTTTATTTGCGTTTCATAGTTCGGCACCTCGTCCAGAAACCTTCCGAGACCCTGAACCAATGGTTGTAGCTGCCAGCGAACATCTGCACGTCATCCAGGAGGAGGACAGCTCCAAGCGCCGCCAGATCCTGGACGGGGCCCGCAAGGTGTTCATGGATCTCGGCTTCGACGGCGCCAGCATGGGCGAGATCGCGCGCGCGGCGCAGGTCTCCAAGGGCACGCTCTATGTCTACTTCGCCGACAAATGCGCGCTGTTCGAAGCCATCCTCGAGCAGGAGGCGCTACAGCACGGTCAGGTCGTGTTCAATTTCGATCCCGCCCGCGATGCCGAGACCACGCTGAATGAGTTCGGCCGGGCCTACATCCATCTGCTCTGCCGGCCGGGCGGCGGATCGGCGATCCGCACCGTGATGGCGATCGCCGAGCGCATGCCCGATGTCGGCCGCCGCTACTACGCGCGGGTGCTGGACAAGACCATCAACCGCCTCTCCGATTATCTCAAAGCCCACGCCGCCGCCGGCGATCTCACGATCGACGATTGCGACCTTGCCGCCTCGCAGTTCATGGAACTGTGCAAGGCCTCGCTCTTCCTGCCCTTCGTCTTCCAGGCCGCGCCCGCGCCGTCGGAAGAGCGCATGACCGAAGTGGTCGACAGCGCGACGCGGATGTTCCTGGCGGCGTACCGGGCGAAGTAACGGCGAGCACGCCACGCGTTGCGCATGCCGGTCTCGCGGCATTATATTTGCGGCCATGTCCCGTGATCTTCGCCCGCCTGTCGATATCCTCCATTATGAGATCGTCCAGGAACAGGCCTCGGCGCTTGGACGGATGGGCCGCACACTCGAGCAGAGCCTTGCGCGCTTGCGCGAGTTCGACGCCGCCCACGCAGCCTCGGGGACGCCGGCCTCGATGCAGGCGGCGAGGCGCAAGCTGGTGATGGAAGCCGGCCAGGCGCTCTGGATGTTCGTGGTGCAACGTGAGGCGTCCGGCTTGCGCGACAGCCGCCATATCATGCGCACCTACAACGTCCCCGGCGAGGTGCAGCTGTGCATGGGGGTGGTCCCCGCACCGTCGAAGCCGGCCTCGAAATGACATTCTGACTGCGTAGGGCTACTGGCAAACGCGCCTAATCGTCGGCGTACTCTTCTTCCTCCTGCTTGCGCGTCGTTGCCTTGCGCGCTCCGAGCGAGCCGGTGACATAGGGATCGCGCCTGCCGGCGTAAGGGTTGCGCTGCTGCGCGCGCCCGGCGACCTCTTCGCCGGAGACGGCGGCCGGCTGGCAGATCAGCCGGCGGCTGGCCCGGCGCATCAGATCGACGTGGATGTGATCGTAGTGATAGACGTTCGAGCCCGGCGCGAGCACCGTGGTGAAATGCGCGCACGCCCCTGACTGCACGTCGCGCAGAAAGCCCTGCTCTTCCGGCATGCCGCGCCAACCGTCCTTCACCGTGACGCGGCGGCCGTCGGCGAGCACGAAGGCGGCGATGTCGAGCGCGTTGCCGAAGGCATGCTCGGAAATGTGGGCGTGCGGATTGCCGTTCATGCCGCGGCAGGAATAGGCCGAGATCTGCTTGAGCTCGACGACGCGGGCGCCGAACCAGCGCATCGCCGACGGCTGCACGGTGTCGGCGAGCCAGCGGTCGAGCTCGGACACGATCGGACAGGCCAGCGTCGCGGTCGGCTTCACCGCGACGGGGCCGACGGCGGTGACGGGATTGCCCTGCGCGGGACCGAGCCGCGGCAGCGGCTGCTGCGCTGGCGCCTGCGAATAAGGTGCGGGACCGGGCTGCCGCGCCGGATAGCTCGGCGCATTCATGTAGCGCGCCGCGCCCGCGGCATCGGTGCCCTCGGGCGGCAGGTCGATCTCGTCTTCCTGCGGCGCCACGCCGGGCGCGTTCAGCGACATCGGCCCGGCCGAGGCGCCATAGCCGGACGGCTGGCGCACCGCGCTCTCGGGATAGTTCGACCGCTGCGGATAGGAGGATGCCGGACTATTCTGGCTCTGCGGATAATTCGATCGCGGCTGCGCCACCGGCCAGCGCGGCTGGCTGCCGACATTGCCCGGCGGGCGCAGCTCCTCGTCGGCAAAGCCGTAGCTGCTCGAGGCTTCGCCGATGGCGGCGACCTTGAGCGGAAACTCCGCGCCGCAACTGCCGGGCCCGGAGATCGGGTCGATGCGGACGATGTCCGCACTCTCTTTCACCGCGCCGGATTTCAGGCATGCGGCTTCCGCCTCGGCCCGCCACGGTTCACGTTCGGCCTGGAAGAAGCCGCGTCCGCAACCCGCTAGCGAAACAAGGACGATGGAGCCGACGAGATACAAACGAACTCCGCGCGTCATGCACGCACGTTCGGTGAATTTACTTAAAGACTCTTCAACGTGTTGATTTCAGCCTTCCTTAACCATGCCGGCCCCCGGCCGTGCGCCGGCTCCTGGGGATGAGCGACAGCAAGGCTGACTTTTTCACAACGTGACTTTCTGTTAACCATGTTGGTTGGGCGCGCGAGCGGCGGGAGCCTGCTCCAGCGGAGCATCCTCCAGCGCAGGATTCTTGGGAGCCAGGATTCTTGGGAGCAACGGCATGACGTTCGCCGGGAGACTGAGCGTGATCACCGCGTACCTCGCCATGGCCTTCGTCGGCGCCATCGTGCTCGGCATGATCTAGTACCCACTTTTCTTGGAACGTGAGTCGTGATTCAAGGTCGGGATGATACCCGAAGCAAGAGAAGTCCACCTTTCGAGGAAAGATCGCAAGGTGCTTGAGGCGTGCTGTCGCTCACCGGTGACGTTGCAGCGCGATTTGAAGCGGGCGCGGATAGTTCTGTTGGCGGCGGATGGGCGCAGCACCCGGTCGATCGCCAAGGAAGTTGGGGTCCAGCCGCGGATTGTCAGCCTTTGGCGGCATCGCTATGCCGACCATGGCCTTGAAGGGCTGCAAGACAAGCCGCGGCCTGGCAAGCAGCCGATCTATACGAAGACGACCGACAAGCGGATTCTGAAGCTGCTGGATAAGCCGCCACCGCAAGGGTTTGCGCGCTGGACCGGCCCCCTGCTGGCCGAGGCGCTGGGCGATGTCGATGTCCAATATGTCTGGCGGTTCCTGCGCAGCCACAAGATTGACCTGGTGGCTCGCAAGTCCTGGTGCGAGAGCAACGACCCGAACTTTACGGCCAAAGCCGCCGATGTTGTCGGCCTCTATGTCGCGCCGCCGGCGAAGGCCATTGTGCTGTGCGTGGACGAGAAGCCCTCGATCCAGGCTTTGGAGCGAGCGCAGGGTTATCTGAAGTTGCCCAATGGCCGCGCCTTGACCGGCCAAAGCCACGATTACAAGCGGCATGGCACCACAACATTGTTTGCGGCGCTCGAAGTCGCCACCGGAAAGATCATCGCGACCCATTCAAAACGCCGGCGCCGCGTCGAGTTTCTCGATTTCATGAACAGCGTCACCGCGGCTTTTCCGAACCGCAAGCTTCACGTCATCCTCGACAACCTCAACACCCATAAAAAGAACGAGGACTGGCTCAAGGCCCACCCCAACGTGCAATTTCATTTCACGCCGACAAGTGCGTCATGGCTCAATCAGGTCGAAGTATGGTTTTCCATCTTGCAGGGGCAGTCGCTCAGCGGCACCTCCTTCACGAGCCTCAAGCAGCTTCAGGAACACATCGATGCCTACGTCAACGCATACAACGACAGAGCCGAGCCCTTCGTCTGGACCAAGAAAAAGGTCCGTCAACGCCGTTTCAAAGGCCGCCGTATCACTCAGCTCTGATTCCGGGTACTAGCGGCCATCGATCAACCACACCGGAGACCGCTTACCTTCCCCGGGAGGGCGAGCGTAAGCCGAGTGCATTGCTACGACCGCACACCCCACTGCCGCGGTGTCGTGGCCAACTGCTCCTGCGGCTCCTCAATGCGCATCCAGTCGTTGCCGGAGCACCAGAAGCGGCCGAGCGCGCAGGCCTCGACGTAGAGCTTGCCGGCGCTCTTCAGCGTCATTCTCGCATAATAAGTGTTGCCGGTGGAGCGGCTGTAGATGCTGCCGGTCCAGACGTCGTGTGATTTCTGCTTCATGTTGACGAGCACGCTCTCGCCCCTGCTCGACGCCTCGGTCAACGCATAGCCGCATAGCGCAGAGCCGCAGCGTTCGATGCGGACCGTGCCCTTGGCGCCGTCGCTTTCCCACTGCCCGAGTGGCATGCCGGGCGACTCGTCGTCACTGCGCTGTGCGATCGTGGTAGTCGGCTTGATCTCGAGCTTCGGCGCGACGACCGGCGGCTCCATGCGCGGCGGATCGAGCGCGATCGGCTTTGGCGGATCGACGCGCGACAGCTCGACCCGTGGCGGATTGGAGCTGAGGGCCTCGATCCTTGGTGCCTCGGATCTTGGCGCCGGCGGCAGCACAACGGGCTGCGACGTCGTCGCGGCGAGCACGGGCGGCGGCGCAGGTAGCGGCGCGACCGCAATCGCCTGTGGCGGCCGGGCCGGGGTTGCCGGATAGACCGGCAGCGGCGCCTGGACGACCGGCGGTGGGACAGGCGCAGCAGGCGTCGTGGCGACGTCCTCCGCCGGCCGAAAGCTGCGATTGGAGGAAATCGAGACGCAGGACGCGGACCGGCAATTCCTGGGCGCCTCGACATGGAACCGGTGGCCGCCGATCGAGAAGGAGTAGGAACCGGCCCGGGCTGAAGGCGCAACCGCCAGCAGCGCGATCAATATGCCAAGCGAAATCGCAAGCCGCGTCATCGGCGCCTCCCTCTCTCTGTCGCGACGAGGTTACGCGGGATGAAATGCGGCTAAGTGTGCGCTGGCTCACCCAGGCGCCACGGGTCCTTGTGATGTCCATCACGGAGGACGGGACGGGCCGGGCGTAGGGTCGAACCACGCTTCATCCACGAGCGACTTCAGTCCAGATCGGGACCACGCATTTTCCGGAGGTTGTCATGAACAAGCTCACCGTCGCCGCCACCGCACTCCTCCTCGCGTCGACCGCGGCCGCGCATGCCGGCAATTCGATCTCGTTCCAGATCGAGGGTCAGCACATCCGCATCGAGACGCCGCGCAACTGCGCCTCGCTCAACTGCGTGACCATCGTCGCGCCGGGCCTGTCGGACAAGCCGATCAAGCTGAACAACATCAACCTCAAGGGCCTTGGCTCCAAGGACGATGACGTCGACACCACGCCGGCTCCGGCCACCACCGCCGCGCAGCCCGCGCCGGCTCCGGTGCAGCCGCAGCCCGTGCAGCAGGCGCCGGTCCAGGCGACCGCGCCGGCCGCGCCTGCGGTTGCCGCCCCCGCAGCTCCCGCCACGACGGTTGCCGCCGCTCCGTCCGTCGGCTTCGACAACACGGTGCAGCCCGCACCCGCCGCGGCTCCCGTTGCTGCGCCCGCGCCGGTCGCCGTTGCTCCCGCGCCCGCTCGGGCTCCGGTGGTCGCTGCGCCGGCCCCGGTTGCCAACACGCCGATCGGCGTCTGGGCGACCGAAGAGAACAAGGGCAATGTCCGCGTCGAGCAGTGCGGCGCTAATCTGTGCGGCTACGCCGAGAAGACCAATGAGCGCATCCTGATCAACATGAAGCCCGAAGGCTCGAAGTGGAGCGGCCGCATCCACGACCCCGACTCCGGCCGCAACTACGACTCGACGATCGCGATGAAGGGCCCGAACGCGATGCGCGTGCAGGGCTGTGCCTTCGGCGGCATGTTCTGCGGCGGCCAGACCTGGAAGCGCGTGAGCTGACGCGCGGAGCGCGTCATCCCGGGGCGATGCGAAGCATCGAACTATGGTGCGCAATTGCGCACCTGAGGATCTCGCACCACAATTTCGAGATTCCGGGTTCGCGACGTTGTCGCGCCCCGGAATGACGAGCAAGAATAGACCGCCACGTCCCTGATGCGGGGACGTGGCGTTTGAACGTTCGCCCCGTCCATGCGACAGATGTTCATCCGCCATTCAGCTCAATCAGGCTGAAATCGGCCGATCTCGCCTCGCGTTTCTCACCGGGACTCCCTCGTGATTTCAATGGTGGCCTGGCGCCGCTTCGTGTTCGCGCTTCCGCTGCTGGCCTTGCCGCTGGCCGGCGCGAGCGTGGCTTGTGCATCCGATGCAATCGAGCTCGCACAGGCGCAGCCGCAGGCACAGCCGGTGCCCGCCCCCTCCCCGACGCCCGCAGCTTCGCCGACACCGGCCGCGGACGCTCAATCCGCCGTCGTCGAGCCGATCGGCAACGTTGCGACCGTCACGGGGATCGCGACCGTGATCCGCGACAAGAATTCCTATCCGCTGCGCGTGCGCGACGACATCTATCTCAACGACGTCGTGCAGACCTCGTCGAACTCCTCGCTCGGCATCACCTTCAACGATGCGACCACGTTCAACCTCTCCGCCAGCGCCAGGATCACCGTCGACAATTACGTCTATGAGGACGGCGGCAAGCAGAATTCGGCGATCTTCGACATCGGCAAGGGCACGGTTGCCTTCGTTGCGGCGGCGGTGGCAAAGACCGGCGACATGAAGATCGCGACGCCGACCGCGACGCTCGGCATCCGCGGCACCACCGGCGTCGTCGACGTGCCCGAGGGTGCGGCCGCGAGCAGCGCCAGCAACGTCAACATCAAGCTCTATCCCGACGCCGACGGCCGGGTCGGACACATCGAGGTCAACGACCGCACCAGCGGCACGCGGCTCGGCGCGCTGACGCAAGCCGCAAGCGGCTTTGCGATCCGGCCGGGCGCCGGCGGCACAAGTGGCATGCGCTTTGCGGCCGTGCCGATCACCATTGCCCCGCAGCAGATCGCGCGCGACCGCAGCTTCGTCAGCCAGGTGCACCTGGCGCAGACCACGGGCCGCCAGATCGTCACCGAGCAGCGCGACTTCCGCCGCGCCAATCCGACCGCTATCAGCCGCATTCCGCGACCGGCGCAGCCGCCGCAGCAGCAACAATTGCGGCCGACGACGGCGCCGGGCCAACAGCCGCAGCGGCCGAACGGTCAGCCTGGCCAGAACAACCGTCCGGGTCAGCAGCAGCCGGGCACGCCAAACCGGCAAGGCGCTCAGCCGCCGCAGCGGCAGGGCCAAGGACAACAAGGACAGGGCGGCGCGGTGCAGCCGGGTACGCCGCGCGCGGGCCAAGGCCAGCAGCAACAGGGTCAGCGGCAAGGTGCGGGCCGGCCCGCCGGCGCACCGCGCACCGGACCGGGCGTCCAACCCGGCGGCACGCCGCAAACCCAGCCGGCGCGCGCCGGCCAGACTCCCGCACAGCCGGGAGGAGCGGTGCCGCCGCAGCCGGGTACGACACCGCAGCCGCAAGCGCCGCGCACCGGATTGCCGCCGGGCCAGCCGCCCGCAGTCCAGCAGCCCGGCCGCATCCAGCGCCAGGGCGGATTCCAGCAGCGCCCGCCCGCCGCACAACGCCCCGCAGCGCCGCGCAAGCCGGCGCCTGCTCCGAAGGAGAGGAAAGAGCGGCGGTAGGCATCGAGTGCGCCACATCGCCGGTGCGCTCCCTCGCCCCGTTCTTACGGGGGCGCGACGAGCTTCGCTCGCGCTGAGAGGGTTGGGGTGAGGGGCTGCTTCCGCGAGCTCGATTTCAATTGTCGGCGGAGCACCCAGCTCGATAATTGTCGTGCGTGTCGGATGGACTTCCATTTTTGCAACGGTGTGCCCTGCCCCTCACCCGGATCGCTTGCGCGATCCGACCTCTCCCCCGCTGAAGGGCGGGGAGAGGTAAGAAACGACAACTCACGCCTCGCCGCGCAGCCAGGCCTTCACCTTTTGCAACAGACCGTGGCGCAGCTCGTCGACCGACGCGGCCTCGGCGGGCGTCAGCGTCTGCAAGGCTGCGTCGACGTCGTCGCTCGCCGGCCGCGGCTCGGGTGCGGCCGAAGATGCAAGGCCGGCGGCGGCGATCGCGATCGGGCCGATCTGGATCAGGAAGGCGCGCTCGTATTCGCGCGACAGGCGCACGATCGCATCGTCCAGCGTCAGCCAGTCGACCGCCTTGATGTCGTTCATCAGCTTGCGGACCGGACCGCCCTCGGCCTCCATGCGCCAGAAATGCACGACCTTTGAGCGGCCGCCCGACTGATAGACGAGCGTGCCCAGGAATTCGTGGATGGCGACCTCGTGACCGGTCTCTTCCAGCACCTCGCGGTGCGCGGCCTGTTTCGGCGTCTCGCCGTCGTCGAGCTTGCCCTTCGGCAAGACCCACTCGTTGCGCTTGCGCTGGCGCACGACCGCGATCAGCGGCGGCGCGCCACGCCGCAGCACAATACCCCCCGCCGCCATCACCGGCGCCCGCGCCATCGCCCAATCCGTATCGATCTATTCGTCCCCGCCGACCATATAGGCGGCGGGGACGGCGGATTGAAGGCTACTTTCTCCCGAGCAGCGCTTGACCGGCGCGAATGCGAGTGCCCTCGGCGATGCCGTCGCAAAACGCAAAATCGCCGGGCGCGAGGATGATGATGGTCGAGCCGTGCTCGAACCAGCCGAGCTCCTCGCCCTTGCTCACGTTGACGTCGCAGGGGAAGTTGACCGGGCCCTTCGTCTGCGCGTTCAGCACCATGTCGAGGAAGTGCAGGCGGATGCTCGCGACCAGGATCGCTGCGACCGGCACCAGCGTCACCGCCTCGCCGGTGGACAGATGCGTGCGGATCACCGCGCGCTCGTTCTTGCAGAACAGACGCTCGACCCGCTTCAGCGCGATCGGGTTGACGTTCCAGACGTCGCCATGGATCACCGTGACGCGCTCGATATGGGCGTCATAGGGCGCATGGAAGCGGTGATACATGCTCGAGGTCAGCCGCAGCGTGACGAAGGATCCGTTTCGGTGCTGGTCGACCAGGGCGGAATCGCCCAAAAGATCGAGCAGCGAATAGGGCGCGCCCTTGACCTGGAACAGCTCGGTATCCGCGATCCGGCCATGCGCGCCGACGATGCCGTCGGAGGGGCTGGCGACAATGGATGGGTCGGGATCAAACGGACGCAGGCCCGGCTTCAGCTCCCGGGTGAAGCAGTCGTGCAGGCTCTTGAAATGCGTTTTCCGCGCCTCGGACAGGTCGAGATCGGAGAACAGCTTCCACAGCGCGATCGAGAAATCCCGCACCAACGGATTCTCGATCTTGGAGAACCAGCCCATGAAGCGGGTCAACGCGGCGCGGGGGATGCGGTTGGTCAACAGGAAGTTGAGGTCTTCCTGCTGGGTGAAAGAGGCGATGAGGGCTTTGACTGTCATGAATCTGTCAGCTCGCAGTATTAGCGCTTGTTGTCATGGAAACGACACTCCCGATTCTCTCGATGTCCGTGGCCGCCGCAGCGTCCGCTGCCGCCGCCTTCCCGAAGCTCAAGGCGCGGATCGAACTCTCCCGCGCCAAGCACCGCTCGCTCGCCGGGCACTCCAAGATGTCGCGCCGGGTGGCGCGGCTGCTCCCGTTCTACGAGTTCGGAGAGAACGACTATTTCTCCTGCGACGGCGCGCCGGCGAACATCGCGGCCCAGCGCAAGGACGGCTTCTTCCGCCTCGCAAGCCGCTACGCCGAGCGCTATCCGAAGGGGCGCGCGATGACGAAGGAAGCCGCGGAAAAGATCTCCGACCTGAACTTCACCGAAAGCTACCGCGTGCCGTTCCAGTTCTCGCGCCTCGTCCGCGAGCACCTGGGCACCTCGACCTTCATGGAATCCTCGCGCGGCGTCACGGTCACCGATGTCGACGGCAACACCTCCTACGACCTCACGGGGTCCTACGGCGTCAACATCTTCGGCAACGACTTCTACAAGGAGTGCATCGAGGGCTCCGAGAAGCGGGCGCACGCGCTGGGTCCCGTGCTCGGCCCCTACCACCCCGTCATCCTCGAGAACGTGGCGCGGCTGTGCCAGATCTCCGGCCTCGACGAGGTCTCCTTCCATATGTCCGGCACCGAAGCCGTGATGCAGGCGGTGCGGCTGGCGCGCTACCACACCAGGCGCACGCATCTCGTCCGCTTCGCCGGCGCTTATCACGGCTGGTGGGGCGATGTGCAGCCCGGCGTCGGCAATCCGCTTCCCGCGCACGAGACCTATACCCTCGCCGAGATGTCGGAGAAGACGCTGCATGTCCTGCGCACGCGCAAGGACATCGCCTGCGTGCTGGTCAATCCGCTCCAGGGCCTGCATCCGAACGCCAACGCGCCCGGCGATTCCTCGCTGGTCGACAGCTCCCGCGGCGGCAATTTCGATCGCGCGGCCTACACGGAATGGCTGAAGAAGTTGCGCGAAGTCTGCACCGAGCGCGGCATCGTGCTGATCTTCGACGAGGTCTTCGTCGGCTTCCGCCTCGCCGCGGGCGGCGCCCAGGAATACTTTGGCGTGCGCGCCGACATGGTGACCTACGGCAAGAGCCTCGCCGGCGGCCTGCCGGTCGGCGTCGTCTGCGGCAAACGCGAGCTGATGCGCCGCTTCCGCGACGATCGTCCCGCCGACATCTGCTTCGCGCGCGGCACCTTCAACTCGCATCCCTACGTCATGACGGCGATGGACGAGTTTTTGAGCCGGCTCGCCAGCCCGAACTTCCGCGCCATCTACGACGGGCTGGACGCGACCTGGAACGGCCGCGCGGAAAAGCTCAACCAGATGATGGAGAGCGCCGGCCTGCCGGTGCGGTTCGCAAACTTCTCGTCGATCTGGACGGTGAAATACACCACGCCGTCCCGCTACAACTGGATGCTGCAATACTATTTGCGCGCCGAAGGCCTGGCGCTGAGCTGGGTCGGCACCGGCCGGCTGATCTTCAGCCTGAACTACACCGACGCCGACTTCACCGAGGTCGCCGAACGCTTCGTCCGTGCGGCCGGGAAGATGAAGGCCGACGGCTTCTGGTGGCACGACGGCGCGCTCACCAACAAGAACATCAAGCGGCAGATTTTGAAAGAGATGCTGGCCAAGCGTTTTGGGCGCTGAGGCTTTTCGCTGCGCCCCGAACACCGCCCTATCCTCCCCCTCTCCCCGCTTGCGGGGAGAGGGTTGGGGTGAGGGGGACTCACCGCGAGCGCGGTGAGAGTTGGCGAGCGATCGGCTAGCCACGCCCCCGCGGAGAGCCCCCCTCACCCGCCGCGCTACGCGCGTCGGCCTCTCCCCGCGCGCGGGGAGAGGCGAAAAGGCCCCCAAGACGTGGATGCCCGGGACGAGCCCGGGCATGACGCAACCATCAGACATCGGAGTGTTGTGTGTACGCAGCGCGCTCAGGCGTGCTGCTCTTCGAGCGTGGGCTCGGAGATCAGGCCCAGCGTGTGCTCGGGGTTGAGGTGCAGGCCGGGGTCCATCAGCTCGCCGCGCATCAGGGCGAGCGGCGCGCTGCGATAGAGCATCAGATCGTGGAAGGGGTCGGTCAGGATTTTGGTCATCCAGACAAGGCCGGTCTCGACGTCGCGGATGAAGAACAGGTGCACGGTACGGAACAGAAGACCGCCGCCGCCGACCACGAGCCAGATCTTGGCGACCTGCCGCATGAAGTCGGTCGCGCTCGCCCAAGGCGTGAACAGGCCGAACAGCGTCGGATCGGCAAGCAACACCAGCGGCGAGGCCGCCCAGATCGCCATCAGCACCACCTTGCGCTGAAGGTTGTAGCCGACCTTGATCTCTTCCTTGTACTCGTGCGTCGCCTGGTTGATGTGGTCGTAAGTGTGCGGCTCGAAGAAGAAGTGACCGGCCTGGCGCGAGGTCATCGAGACCAGCCAGCCGACCAGCGCCGAGATCACGGGATCGACGAACAGCCAGACATAGGCGAAGAGGAAGCTCAGTGCGCTGATGAAGTGCAGGCTCTGATTGATGCGGCTGTGGTGATAGTAGCGATGGTCGTCCCAGCGCTGGATCCGCAGCTGCTCGAGATAATTCTTGATCATGCTCTCCCCCAAAATGCTTTCGGGTACGGGATTACAGGGATTCGATGTACGCCGCGTGACATCATCATTTTGTCATGTGACGATGTGCAGCGGCGCGATGACGCACGTGTTACTCTCCCCCCTCATCCTGAGGAGCGCGGAACGCGCGTCTCGAAGGTTCTCCGAGCGATGCGAAGCATCGTCCGGGAGACGGCGCCACGCGCCTCCTCACCATGAGGAGCAGCAGTCACGCAGCCTTGGCGACGTCGACCTTGCGGAAGCGCACCAGCGAGAAATGGCCGAGCGGCGGAATCAGCCGGCGCTCGGCGAGCTCGATGCCGGGGGCGCCGGCCAGCCACTTGGCATAGCGTGACCAGGCGAACTCGGCGGTGCGGAAGCCGAGCGGACGCACCACCGGCTGCAGCTTCTGCTCGATGAAGCGGCGCATGCCGGCATCGGCGCTGACGCGGGTCAGGATGATCAGCTCGCCGCCCGGACGCAGCACGCGGGCGAATTCGTCCAGCGCCTTCTCCGGGTTCGGCACGGCGGTGACGACATATTGCGCCATTACGACGTCGAAGGAATTGTCGGGGAATTCGAGCTTCTCGGCATCCATCACCGCGAGGCCTTCGACATTCTTCAGCTTGCCTTCGGCGACGCGCTGGCGCGCCTTGTCGAGCATCGCTTCCGAAATGTCGGTGCCGAAGATGCGCAGGTTCGGGGCGTAGAGCGGCAGCGAGATGCCGGTGCCGACGCCGACCTCGAGCACGCGGCCGCCGATCTTGTTGGTGGCTGCGATCGCGGCCTGCCGGCCCTTGGCGAACACGCCGCCGAACACGAGATCGTAGACGGGCGCCCAGCGATCGTAGGCCTGCTCGACCGTGCCGCGGGTGAGGTCGAGCTGCTGGGTGCCGTCAAGGTTCATGATCTTAGCCATCGGTGAGGTTCTCGCTGGGGTTCAAAAGTGGGATCAACCGCGCACCGGCCGCCGCGCCATCACCGGCGAGGCGCGCAAGGCGCGGCTGGGCTGAAGTGAGGTGAGGTTTCCGACGAACTGGCGCGCGCTGTTCTCCCAGGAGCGCTCCAGCGCGAAGTTGCGGCAGGTCTCGCGCGACATGGTGAGCGCGCGCAGGCACGCGGTGCGCAGATCATGGTCGATCGCGCCGATCGGGTGATCGGCGATGACGTCCTTCGGGCCCGTCACCGGGAACGCCGCAACCGGCGTGCCGCAGGCGAGCGCCTCCAACTGCACCACGCCGAACGTGTCGGTCAGGCTCGGAAACACGAAGACGTCGGCAGCCGCGAGATGCGCCGTGAGATCCGCTCCCTTCTTCTCACCGAGGAAGACCGCGCCCGGATATTTCTTTTCGAGCGCCGCCTTCTGCGGGCCGTCGCCGACGACGACCTTGGTGCCGGGCAGATCGAGCGCGAGGAACGCTTCGAGATTCTTCTCCACCGCCACCCGGCCCATGGTCATGAAGATCGGGCGCGGCAGATCGAGCTTGGCCGGAGAGTCCGGGTGGAACAGCTCGGTGTTGACGCCGCGCGTCCAGAAGCCGAGCCGCTTGAAGCCGCGCTCGGACAGCTCCTGCCGCAGCGAGGGCGTCGCCACCATGGTCATGGCGGCGGCATCGTGGAAGTGGCGCAGCACGGCATAGCCGACGCTCGCGGGGATGCCGGTCCGCACCGAGACATATTCCGGAAAGCGCGTGGTGTAGGAGGTGGTGAAGGCGAGCCGGTTGCGGCGGCAATAGGCCCGCGCGGCCCAGCCGATCGGCCCTTCGGTCGCGATGTGCAGCGCTTCCGGTGCGGCCTTCTCGATCCGCCGCGCGATCTCCTTAGCGCTCGGCAGCGCAATACGCAGGCCCGGATAGGTCGGCAGCGGCCACGACGGAAAGCCTTCCGGCGTGAGGAAGTCGATCTCGACGTCGAGGGCCTTGGCGGCGCCCGCCAGCGAGGTGAGCGTCCGGACCACCCCGTTAACCTGCGGATGCCAGGCGTCAGTCGCGATTAATACCCGCATGGGGAAATCCCGAGAGTTTGATGATTCTCGGCTTTGGACCATCAACCACGGATATTTCAGGCGTGTGACGTCACAGAAGTGTCGGCCCGGTGTTTTGTTCGTTAACGGACCCACGCGGCCACGAAACTGTCATGAAACAATCCTTGCCGCGATGAAACCGTTTTCGGTTTTCCGCGCAAACGTCCCGAAACTTCTTTCCGTTAGTGATCCAGGCAACAGAGCACCGCAACGGTGCCGGGGTGACCACGAACACCCGCGCAAACAGGGGCGACCACATGTTCAATCTGGACACGTTCAAGACGTACTCGCGCGCCGTTGCTTTCAGCGCAGTGGCGATCTCCGCAATCGCATTCGCAGGTCCGGCCAAGGCCGCGCCGGTGCAGCTCTTCCCCTTCTTCCAGCCGCTGCCCCCGATGGCCGCGCCGCAGCCGATCCAGCCCTATCAGCCCTACCAGGCGCCGACCTATCAGAGCGCGCCCTCCGAGGACCAGGACGCGGTCGAGATGCCGGCCCGCTTCCGCCGCCAGACCGTCTCCTACGCGACGCGCGAAGCGCCGGGCACCATCATCATCGATACGCCCAACACCTATCTCTACTACGTGCTGGGCAACGGCCAGGCCGTTCGTTACGGCATCGGCGTCGGCCGCGACGGCTTCACCTGGTCCGGCATCCAGTCGGTGACCAAGAAGGCCGAGTGGCCGGATTGGACCCCGCCGCCGGAGATGATCGCCCGCCAGCCCTATCTGCCGCGCCACATGGCCGGCGGCCCCGGCAACCCGTTAGGGGCCCGCGCCATGTATCTCGGCGGCACCATCTACCGGATCCACGGCACCAACGCGCCGGACACGATCGGCAAGCACGTCTCCTCAGGCTGCATCCGCCTGACCAACGACGACGTCACCGACCTCTACTCCCGCGTCAGCGTCGGCACCAAGGTGATCGTGTTGCCGATGACCTAGCGACGCGCAGAGCTCGGCGCCGCGACCCGCTAAAGCGACAGGACATTGTGACGCAAACGGCCCCGGAACCCACCGGGGCCGTTTTCGTTGGCCCTCGACATCCCGATGCGCGCCTGTTGCGGCGCGATCCCCGATGGAGGCGCAGATGCAATCCCGCCTGCAAACATCGCCAAGCAGATGGCTGCGCCCGATCGCCCGCGCCGGGGCATTGACGCTGCTCCTGTCCGCGCCCTCTTCGCGCGCCCAGCAACCGGCGAACGACGAGGCAGCTCAGCAGGCGTTCAACAATTCCTGCCGCACCTGCCACTCGGTGAAGGAGGGCGACAATCGCCTGGGCCCCAATCTCAGCAAGATTGTGGGACGGAAGGCAGGCTCGCTGCCCGACTACAACTACTCTCCGTCGATGAAGGAAGCCGGCTTCGTCTGGGACCAGGACAAGCTCACCCGCTTCATGGTCAAGCCGGATGAAGTTGTCTCCGGCAACAAGATGCAGCCCTATGGCGGCGTCTCCGCGGAAGAAGCGGCCAAGGTGCTTGCGTATCTGCAGGCGGCGGGCGCGCAATAGCGGCGCCGGTGCCACGTGTTGAGGCCCGCATCGGAAATCGCAGCGCATCCTTCGAGACGCCCACAGAGCTGGCCCCGCAAATTCGGACAGTAGCTTGAGTGGATTTTCTGCCTGACAGCGGCGAGGATTCTTGCTGCGAATCAGGAGCGAAGATGACGAAGAAGAGCCGCCGGACGCATTCTCCGGCATTCAAGGCGAAGGTTGCTTTGGCTGCGGTCAAAGGCGACAAGACACTGGCGGAGCTGGCGCAGCTGTTTGATGTTCATCCGAACCAGATCACGATCTGGAAAAACCAGCTCCTGGAAGGCGCCGCCGGCGTGTTTGGGCATGACAAGACATCGGCCGAGACGCCGGTCGATTTGAAGGCGTTACATGCCAAGATCGGCGAGCTGGCGTTGGAAAACGATTTTTTGTCCGGCGCGCTCACCAAGGCGGGCCTGCTGAGCGCAAAGCGATGATCGACCGCGATCATGATCTTTCTATCGTGCGCCAGGCGAAGGTCCTGAAGCTGGCTCGCAGCACGGTCTACTATGAACCTCGGCCAGTTTCGGCCGAGGACCTTGCCTTGATGCGTCGGCTCGATGAGCTGCATCTCGATTATCCCTTCGCGGGAGCGCGTATGCTGCGATCGTTGCTGCGGCGGGAGGGCGTATACGCCGGTCGCCGCCACATCGCGACGCTGATGAAGCGCATGCGGATCGAGGCGGTCTATCGTCGCCCGAACACGAGCAAGCCGGCTCCGGGTCACAAGATCTACCCGTACCTGTTGCGCGGATTGAAGATCGAGCGGCCCGACCATGCGTGGGCAATGGACATCACCTACATTCCGATGCGGCGTGGCTTCGTCTATCTCGCGGCGGTCGTCGATGTGTTCAGCCGACGGGTCCTGGCCCATCGCGTCTCGATCACAATGGAGGCGGCCTTCTGCGTCGAAGCGGTCCAGGAGGCGTTGGCGAAGCACGGCAGGCCCGAGATTTTCAACACGGATCAGGGCAGCCAGTTCACCAGCCTCGAGTTCACCGATGTGCTGCTGGACGCGAAGATCGCCATCAGCATGGACGGCAAGGGCGCCTGGCGCGACAACGTGTTTGTCGAGCGGCTCTGGCGCACGGTCAAATACGAAGAAGTTTATCTCCGCGCCTACGACAGCGTGTCCGAGGCGCGAGCGTCAATTGCCAAGTATCTGGCCTTCTACAATCAGGGACGCCCTCACTCGAGCCTTGACGGGCGCACGCCCGACGAGGCTTACTTCGGCACGCAAGCTATGGTGATGGCCGCATGACCGTCGCCGACGGTTTTGTCGTCGCTCTGGTCGGGCTACGCCCTCCCGACGCAACGACAAAACCGTAAAGCCCCGCGTTCAGCATAACCCGGCAGGAATCCACTTAAATCCAGCGGGGCGCTGTCCAAACAACCGGGGCCAGCTCTCACCTTCGGCGGGCCCTCGGGATGAGGACTGAGTGTGTGGCTTCAAATCATTCCCGAGGCGTCCGTTAGCTCGAACAACCACGACTCATCTCTTGCACCAAGCCGCAGATGCCAGTTAGCCTCATCCTGAGGAGACCGCGAAGCGGTCGTCTCGAAGGACGAGGCGTGCACGATGACTGAAGGCGTGTGGCTCTACATTCTCAGATGCACCGATGGCAGCTACTACATCGGTACAACACGAACCGAACTCGAAATCAGGATCGCGCAGCACAACACCGGCGCGTTCGCGGGCTATACAAAGTCACGCAGGCCAGTGACGCTCGTATTCTCGCAATGGTTCGACAGGGTCACGGACGCGATCGAATGCGAACGCAAACTCAAGAAATGGAGCCGCGCCAAGAAGGAAGCCTTCATGCGCGGCGATTTTGCCGAGCTGCATGAATTGGCGAAGCGCGGATCACATCATCCTTCGAGACGCCCGCCTGCGGCGGGCCTTCAGGATGAGGGCTGAGTGTGCGGCGACACTTTGCTGAAGCACGGATGCCAGTTGATCCTCATCCTGAGGAGCCGCGTCAGCGGCGTCTCGAAGGCCGAGGCGTGCACGGGATAGCCTCTCACCCGCCTCTCACCCGCCGCCCGCCCCTCGCCACTCCGCGATCAGCCTCAGCCACGCCGCCGCATGAAACGCGCTCATCAAGAGATACATCGGCACCATGCCGCCGAGCAGAGAGCCCTGCCCGGCGCCGCACAGCATGTCCGCCGGGCCGCCGCCGAGCGCGGCGGTCAGCATGGCCATGACCGCGAAGGTCGGCGTCGCCGCCAAGGCCAGCCATCTGGCGAGGCGGCGCGCGGCAGTCACGCCATCGCAGCTGGCGGGCGCAGTTGCGCTGACGGGACTAGTACCCGGAATCAGAGCTGAGTGATACGGCGGCCTTTGAAACGGCGTTGACGGACCTTTTTCTTGGTCCAGACGAAGGGCTCGGCTCTGTCGTTGTATGCGTTGACGTAGGCATCGATGTGTTCCTGAAGCTGCTTGAGGCTCGTGAAGGAGGTGCCGCTGAGCGACTGCCCCTGCAAGATGGAAAACCATACTTCGACCTGATTGAGCCATGACGCACTTGTCGGCGTGAAATGAAATTGCACGTTGGGGTGGGCCTTAAGCCAGTCCTCGTTCTTCTTGTGGGTGTTGAGGTTGTCGAGGATGACGTGAAGCTTGCGGTTCGGAAAAGCCGCGGTGACGCTGTTCATGAAATCGAGAAACTCGACGCGGCGCCGGCGTTTTGAATGGGTCGCGATGATCTTTCCGGTGGCGACTTCGAGCGCCGCAAACAATGTTGTGGTGCCATGCCGCTTGTAATCGTGGCTTTGGCCGGTCAAGGCGCGGCCATTGGGCAACTTCAGATAACCCTGCGCTCGCTCCAAAGCCTGGATCGAGGACTTCTCGTCCACGCACAGCACAATGGCCTTCGCCGGCGGCGCGACATAGAGGCCGACAACATCGGCGGCTTTGGCCGTAAAGTTCGGGTCGTTGCTCTCGCACCAGGACTTGCGAGCCACCAGGTCAATCTTGTGGCTGCGCAGGAACCGCCAGACATATTGGACATCGACATCGCCCAGCGCCTCGGCCAGCAGGGGGCCGGTCCAGCGCGCAAACCCTTGCGGTGGCGGCTTATCCAGCAGCTTCAGAATCCGCTTGTCGGTCGTCTTCGTATAGATCGGCTGCTTGCCAGGCCGCGGCTTGTCTTGCAGCCCTTCAAGGCCATGGTCGGCATAGCGATGCCGCCAAAGGCTGACAATCCGCGGCTGGACCCCAACTTCCTTGGCGATCGACCGGGTGCTGCGCCCATCCGCCGCCAACAGAACTATCCGCGCCCGCTTCAAATCGCGCTGCAACGTCACCGGTGAGCGACAGCACGCCTCAAGCACCTTGCGATCTTTCCTCGAAAGGTGGACTTCTCTTGCTTCGGGTATCATCCCGACCTTGAATCACGACTCACGTTCCAAGAAAAGTGGGTAGTCACGACCTTCCGCGGCCTCCTCGCGAAACGCCTTCTCGCCGGCGTCCGTGACCTCGACCCATCGCTTGTCGGGCGCAGCGCCCTCGACATAGCTGTCGTGCCAGTTCCACCATTTGTAGGTCGGCGTCTGCGGATAGCCCTTGGGTGAATCCTCCCAGACCTCCTGCCGGCCGAGCGGCGTGATGTCGAGATAGTTCCAGGTGCCGCCCATCTGCTCGTCGCCGCGGCTCTTGACGAAATAGGTGCGGAAGATGCGCGTCCCGTCGCGGTAGAACACGTTGGTGCCGTGCCACTCGTCCACGCCGAAATCGGCATCGAAGCTGTCGGTGATGGTGACCCACGGCATGGTCCAGCCCATCCGCTTCTTCAGCCTGGCGATATCGGCCTGCGGCGCGCGCGAGGCGAAGACCAGCGTGGTGTCGCGGGCGTTCAGGTGCGATACATGGGCGACCTGGTCGGCGACCATCGAGCAGCCGCGGCAGGCATGATCCGGCCAGCCGAACACGCCCGGCTCGAAGAAGGCCCGGTAGACGATCAGCTGCCGCCGGCCCTGGAACAGGTCGAGCAAACTGACCTTGCCGCCGGGCCCCTCGAACGCATAGGTTTTGTCCACGACCATCCACGGCATGCGCCGGCGCTCGGCGGCCAGCGCGTCGCGGGCGCGGGTATGCGCCTTTTCCTTCACGAGCAGTTGCTGACGGGCTGCCTCCCAGTCCTGCGGCGACACCACCGGCGGTGTTTGCATGGCGGCCTGTCCGTTACTTCCTGCTTTTTCTGCTGATGTCATCATGGCTCTCCAAACCTCTCTCCTGGGCGCTCATTCCGCGTCGCGCTATGACAGACGTGGAACCGCTCGCCCCTCACCGCACATTGTCGGCCGTCAACGATTTCTGGCACCAAGCGGTTGCGTGGTGGGAGTAACAAGTGTGGCGGGATTGAAATGGAGTCGCTGATCACCGCCGCGGCGCGTGCGCTCGAAGCCGGCGATCCGCTCGGCGCACTGAATCGTGTCGCCTTGCGCAACGATGCACCGTCGCTGGCGCTGCGCGGCATCGCGATGGCGCAGCTCGGCGATCTCGCAAAGGCGAAGACGCTGCTGCGCAGCGCCGCGCGTGCCTTCGGTCCGAGAGAGGCGGTGGCACGCGCAAGATGCGTCGTGGCGGAAGCCGAGATCGCGCTCGTCTCGCGCGACCTGAGCTGGCCCGCGAAGACGCTCGCGGCCGCGCGGGCGACGCTCGAAAAGCATGGCGATCTCGCCAATGCCGCCCATGCCGGCCACATCGAGGCGCGCCGTCTCCTCCTCCTCGGGCGCATCGACGAGGCCGAGCGCACGCTGGCCGAGGTCGGCAGCGCATCGCTCCCGCCTGCGTCCCAGGTGGCGCGCGAGCTGGTGGTCGCGGGCATCGCGATCCGACGGCTCAGGACGGAAACCGCGCGCACCGCACTCAGCCGCGCGGCGAAGGCAGCGCGGCTGGCGGGAATCCCGGCACTCTCGGCCGAGGTCGACAGCGCGAACCGCATCCTCGACACGCCGGCCGCGCGCCTGATCGCGCGCGGCAGCGAACACCCGCTGTTGCTCGGGGAGGTCGAAAGACTGGCGACCTCGACGGCGCTCGTCGTCGACACCTTCCATCATGTGGTGCGCAGGCAAGGCGTTGCCGTGTCGCTCGGAACGCGGCCGGTGCTGTTCGCGCTCGCCCGTCTTCTGGCGCAGGCCTGGCCCGCGGATGTCTCGCGAGAGACGCTGATATCAGGTGCGTTCCGGGCGAAGCACGCCGATGAATCGCATCGCGCGCGATTGCGCGTCGAGATCGGGCGGCTCCGCACCCAGCTCAAGCCGCTGGCCGAAATCAGCGCGACAAAGCAGGGTTTTGTGCTGGCGCCGCGCAAGACGCGCGACGTCCTCGTGCTGGCCCGGCCCGTCGAGGAGAAGCACGCCGCCGTCCTCGCCTTCCTCTCGGATGGCGAGCCGTGGTCGAGCTCGGCGCTCGCGCTGGCGCTGGGAACGAGCGCGCGCACCGTGCAGCGCACGCTCGAGGAGCTCGCGCGATCGAACAAGGTGCAGTCGTTCGGACACGGACGGGCGCGCCGCTGGATGATCCCGCCCGTCCCGGGCTTCCCGACAGGCTTGTTACTCCCCACGCCGCTGCTGAAGACGTAAGGTGGATCAGTTCACAGGGATCACGCACATGAAACGTTCAGCCGCCGAGATCGTCAGGGAGTACGGGCCCTTTCCGGGCGTCGAGGCCGTGCACGGCGTGACCTATGACGGCACGCATGTCTGGTTCGCATCCGGCGACAAGCTGAACGCGGTCGATCCGGCCAGCGGCAAGCTCACACGCTCGATCGATGTCGCCGCGCACGCCGGGACGGCGTTCGACGGCCGGCACCTGTTCCAGATCGCCGAGGACCGTATCCAGAAGATCGACGCCGCGACGGCAAGGTGGTGAACACCATCCCGGCGCCCGGCGGCGGTGGCGATTCCGGACTCGCCTGGGCGGAGGGTTCGCTGTGGGTCGGTCAATATCGGGAGCGCAAGATCCATCAGATCGATCCGGAGACCGGGGCGGTGCTCCGCACCATCGAGAGCAAGCGCTTTGTGACCGGGGTGACGTGGGTCGACGGCGAGCTCTGGCACGGCACCTGGGAGGGCGATGACAGTGACATCAGGCGGATCGACCCGGTGAGCGGCAAGGTGCTGGAGCAGCTCGACCTGCCGGCGGGCACGATGGTCTCGGGCCTGGAGTCCGATGGCGGTGACCGTTTCTACTGCGGTGGCGGAGATCGCGGCAATGTGAGAGCGGTCCGCCGTCCGCGGCGCGGCTAGTACCCACTTTTCTTGGAACGTGAGTCGTGATTCAAGGTCGGGATGATACCCGAAGCAAGAGAAGTCCACCTTTCGAGGAAAGATCGCAAGGTGCTTGAGGCGTGCTGTCGCTCACCGGTGACGTTGCAGCGCGATTTGAAGCGGGCGCGGATAGTTCTGTTGGCGGCGGATGGGCGCAGCACCCGGTCGATCGCCAAGGAAGTTGGGGTCCAGCCGCGGATTGTCAGCCTTTGGCGGCATCGCTATGCCGACCATGGCCTTGAAGGGCTGCAAGACAAGCCGCGGCCTGGCAAGCAGCCGATCTATACGAAGACGACCGACAAGCGGATTCTGAAGCTGCTGGATAAGCCGCCACCGCAAGGGTTTGCGCGCTGGACCGGCCCCCTGCTGGCCGAGGCGCTGGGCGATGTCGATGTCCAATATGTCTGGCGGTTCCTGCGCAGCCACAAGATTGACCTGGTGGCTCGCAAGTCCTGGTGCGAGAGCAACGACCCGAACTTTACGGCCAAAGCCGCCGATGTTGTCGGCCTCTATGTCGCGCCGCCGGCGAAGGCCATTGTGCTGTGCGTGGACGAGAAGCCCTCGATCCAGGCTTTGGAGCGAGCGCAGGGTTATCTGAAGTTGCCCAATGGCCGCGCCTTGACCGGCCAAAGCCACGATTACAAGCGGCATGGCACCACAACATTGTTTGCGGCGCTCGAAGTCGCCACCGGAAAGATCATCGCGACCCATTCAAAACGCCGGCGCCGCGTCGAGTTTCTCGATTTCATGAACAGCGTCACCGCGGCTTTTCCGAACCGCAAGCTTCACGTCATCCTCGACAACCTCAACACCCATAAAAAGAACGAGGACTGGCTCAAGGCCCACCCCAACGTGCAATTTCATTTCACGCCGACAAGTGCGTCATGGCTCAATCAGGTCGAAGTATGGTTTTCCATCTTGCAGGGGCAGTCGCTCAGCGGCACCTCCTTCACGAGCCTCAAGCAGCTTCAGGAACACATCGATGCCTACGTCAACGCATACAACGACAGAGCCGAGCCCTTCGTCTGGACCAAGAAAAAGGTCCGTCAACGCCGTTTCAAAGGCCGCCGTATCACTCAGCTCTGATTCCGGGTACTAGCCCCGCGATGACGGCCTGAATGTGCGGCAACGGCGCGCACGCGGCCGTTAACACATTCGCCCCAATTCCACCCCATCGATGCGCTCTAGCGCCCTCCTCTCCCGCCCTGTAGAATCCCTCGCGGGCGGCCTGGGGGTGAGATGCGTCTGGCGTTGAATTTCAAGACTATCCTGATTGCCGTGGCGGTGCTCGCGGCGTCGTTCTTCATCAGCCTGAAGGCGATGGACTGGCTGTCGCCGCGCGCGACCAATTCCGCGCCCCCGGTCGCACAGCCGCCGCCGCTGCCGCCGGCCTCGAAGAGCTCGATCGTGGTCGCGCCGGTCGCCATCGCGATCTCGGCGATCCGCGAGCAGGCCGAGAAGGCCGCGCCGCGCAATTTCGCCGGCAAGGCCGACAATCCGATCTCGCAGATCCTGGAGAACGCCGACATCGGTTGGTCCGCCGTGCGCGGACCGATGGCGGCTGCCGGCGACAAGGACGTGCTGACCATCTCGACGCCGCTCAGCGGCAAGCTGAACGTGACGGGCTCGCTGTCGGCGAAGGCCACCGGCGCGCTGGGCGATGCGCTCGGCAGCGTGCTCGGCGGTGACGCGGCGAAACGGATCGGCGCGGTCAACATCAAGAATCTGAATGCCAGCGCCGAGATCAAGGGCAACGTGGTCGTCACCTCGCGTCCGAAGCTCGCGGCCAACTGGCATCTCGAGCCCAATCTCGGGGCGCAGGTCAATCTCGGCGACACCAACCTCAACGTCTCCGGCGCCAAGGTCAACGTGCCGGTGCAGGTCAAGCCGCTGATCGACAAGAACGTCGGCGAGCAAATCAACATCGTCTCCGAGCGCATCCGCAACGATCCGTCGCTGCGGGAGAATGCCAAGCTGCAATGGGCCAGGGCCTGCCGTACGATCCCGCTGCAAGGCTCGGGCTCGTCGGCCGCGCTGCCGCCGCTCTGGCTCGAGATGAAGCCGACCCGCGCAATCGCGGCACAGCCGCGCGTCGACGCACAGAACGTGACGCTGCTGCTTGGCCTCGAGCTGGAGACGCGCGTGACCTCGGCGCCGTCCAAGCCGGACTGCCCGTTCCCCGACAAGATCTCGATCGTGCCGCCGACCGGCACCGGCGTGAGCATCGGCGTGCCGATCGACGTGCCCTTCACCGAGATCAACAAGCTCATTGCGGCGCAGATGGTCGGCCACACCTATCCCGAGGACGGCTCGGGCCCGGTCGACGTCACCGTGAAGAGCGTCAACGTGGTTCCGTCCGGCGACCGGCTGCTGATCTCGCTTCTGGTGCGCGCCAAGGAGAAGAAGAGCTGGCTCGGCCTCGGCGCCGAGGCGACCGTGCATATCTGGGGCCGGCCGATGCTCGACCAGGCCCAGCAGACGCTGCGGCTCGCCGACATCCAGCTCGCGGTGGAATCCGAGGCCGCCTTCGGGCTGCTCGGCGCGGCGGCGCGCGCGGTGGTGCCGCAGATGCAGCAGGCGCTGGTGCTGAAGGCGACACTCGATCTGAAGCCGATCGCCGCCAACGCCCGCGAGAAGATCGCGGCCGCGATCGCCGACTACCAGAAGAGCGAGGACGGCCTCAAGGTCGACGCGAAGATCGACAGCCTGACGCTCGCCGACATCGCCTTCGATTCCAAGACGCTGCGCGTGGTCGCGGAAGCCGGCGGCTCGCTCAACGTGTACGTGACGAAGCTGTCGGGGATGTAGCGCGTCTTCACTCACCAAGCCCGCGCGTGTCTTCGTCGCTTGCGCCGCTAGCATTCTCATCGGAGGATGCTAAGCTGTTCTTCGCAACCTCGAACGAGGTCCTGACAGCACTGTAGCCGATGACGCGAGGACAACATGGAAGCCGGCATGGTCACGCTTGCGCCGGCACTGGTGCGATTTTCCGGCATACAGAAGACCTATGATGGCGAGCACCTCGTGGTGAAGAACCTCGACCTCGACATCAGGAAGGGCGAGTTCATCACCCTGCTCGGCCCGTCGGGCTCGGGCAAGACGACCACGCTGATGATGCTGGCTGGCTTCGAGGTTCCGACCCATGGCGAGATCTATCTCGCAGACCGGCCGATCAAGAACATGCCGCCGCACAAGCGCGACATCGGCATGGTGTTCCAGAACTATGCCTTGTTTCCGCACCTGACGATCGCGGAGAATATCGCCTTCCCGCTCTCCGTCCGCAAAATCAACAAGGCGGAAGCGCAGGAGCGCGTCAGGGCGGCGCTCCGCATGATCAAGATGGAAACCATGGCGCACCGGCGGCCCGGGCAGCTGTCCGGCGGTCAGCAGCAGCGCGTGGCGCTGGCCCGCGCGCTGGTTTTCAATCCGCAACTCGTGCTGATGGACGAGCCCCTTGGCGCCCTCGACAAGCGCCTGCGGGAGCAGATGCAGCTGGAGATCAAGCAACTGCACGAGACGATGGGCATCACCGTCGTCTACGTCACCCACGATCAGAGTGAAGCGCTTACCATGTCGGACCGCATTGCCGTGTTCAACGACGGCATCGTGCAGCAGATCGACAGGCCCGACGCGCTGTATGAGCATCCGGTGAACAGCTTCGTCGCTCACTTCATCGGCGAAAACAATGTGCTGGCCGGCACCGTCGAGACGGTCGACAAGGACTATTGCCGGGTCGCGCTGGCGGGTGGCGGCGCCGTCACCGCACGGGCGGTCAATGTATCAGGCGCGGGCGCATCGACCTCCCTGTCGGTGCGGCCGGAGCGCGTCGCCATTGTCCCGGACGGCACCTCCAGCGAAGGACCGAACCGGCTGCCGGCCAGGGTGCAGAACACCATCTATCTCGGCGACCACGCGCTGGCCGTGCTCGATGTCGCCGGCAACGGGGAGTTCATGGTCAAGCTTCAGCCGGGGGCGCATCACAGTCTCATTCCTGGCGAAAGCGTGTTCATCACCTTCCGGCCCGAAGATTGCCTCGCCCTCGATCCCGTTTGATCCGAACCTGCAACGATCAACGTCAACGTAACGCACATGAAGAAGGAACAAGGACCATGCTGAAGCGCAAAACTGGCAGGATTGCTCTGGGTTTCGTCGCGGCATTCAGCGCCAGCGCTGCGCTGGCCACGGTCGCACAGGCGCGTGACCTCACCGTCGTGTCGTGGGGCGGCGCGTATCAGGATGCGCAGAAGAAGGTCTATTTCGAGCCGTTCAAGAAGGCGGCCGGGGCTCCGATGAACGACGAGTCCTGGGACGGCGGTGTCGGCGTGCTGCGCGCCAAGGTGCAGGGTGGTGCCGCCACCTGGGACGTCGTGCAGGTGGAGAGCGACGAACTCGCGGTCGGCTGCGAGGAAGGCCTGTTCGAGAAGCTTGACTATTCCAGGATCGGCGGCGAGGCCGCCTATATCCCGCCATCGGTCAACGCTTGCGGCGTCGGCGCCATCCTCTACGATTTCGTTCTCGGCTACGACAAGGACAAGCTGAAGCAGGCCCCCAATGGCTGGGCCGACTTCTTCGACACCAAGAAGATTCCGGGCAAGCGCGCCTTGCGTCAGGGCCCGAAGACCACGCTGGAGATCGCCCTCATGGCCGACGGCGTCGCGCCGAAGGACGTCTACAAGGTGCTGGCGACCGACGAAGGCGTCGAGCGCGCGTTCAAGAAGCTGGACACCATCAAGGGCGACATCGTCTGGTGGAAGGCCGGCGCGCAGCCGCCGCAACTGCTCGCCTCCGGCGAGGTGGCGATGACCTCGGTCTACAATGGCCGCATCGACACCGCGAACAAGAACGAGAAGAAGAATTTCGGCATGGTGTGGGACGGCGCGCTCTTCACCCTCGACAGCTGGGTCATCCTGAAGGGTAGCCCGAACAAGGACGCGGCCTACAAATTCCTGGACTTTGCAGGCAAGGCGGAGAACCAGTCAAAACTGTCGGAGAACATTGCCTATGGCACCTCGAACAAGGACGCAGCCGCTCTGCTCGCGCCCGCCGTTCTGAAGGACCTGCCGACAGCGCCTGACAACATCAAGAACGCGGTCGAGATCAACGTTGCCTTCTGGCTCGAGAACATCGACCGCTTGACCGAGCGCTTCAACAAATGGGCCGCGAAATAGCGCGCCCCGCAAGGCTCGACCAATGACGAATGCGCTTTTGACCGGCGCCGATGCGTCGACCGAGGTGCCGCTCAAGCGCCGATTGAGGCGTGCGGAGCGGACACGCCAGGTCAAGGCATTGGCGCTGGTAGCGCCGCTTCTCGTCTTCCTGCTCTTCACCTTCGCAGGCCCGATCGCCGGCATGCTGTGGCGCGCCGTCGATGACCGGGAGGTGCGCCAGGTTCTGCCGCAGACCATAGCTGCTCTCGCCGACTGGGACGGCAAGGACCTGCCGGACGAAAAGGCCTTTGCAGCGCTGGCAAGCGACATCCAGGCGGCGCGCGCGTCCGGCACCATGGCCGTCGCGGCCAAGCGCCTCAACTACGCGCTGAACGGCTTCCGCACTATCCTGACCAGCACGGCACGCAATCTGAAGGCGGCGCCGGAGCCCGGCGCCGCCAAGGAGACATTAGCCAAGATCAATCCGGCCTGGCGCGAACGCGCCACCTGGACAACGATCAAGGACGCCAGCGGCCCAACGACCGGCTTCTACCTTCTGGCGGCGCTCGACCTGACGCGGAACGCGGACGACGCGATCGTCGCAGCTCCGCCGGATCAGGCCATCTACCGCGACGTGTTCGCCCGCACCTTCCTCATCAGCCTCAGCGTCACGGCACTCTGCCTGATCCTCGGCTTCCCGGTCGCGTACCTGCTGGCGACGCTGCCGCCGGGCCGGTCGAACCTGCTGATGATCTTCGTCCTGCTGCCGTTCTGGACATCGCTTCTGGTCCGCACCTGTGCCTGGATCGTGCTGTTGCAGAGCAAGGGCGTCGTGAACGACAGCCTGCAGTGGCTTGGCATCATCGACCAGCCGTTGCGCCTGATCTACAATCGCTTCGGCGTCTGCGTGGCCATGACCCACGTTCTCCTGCCCTTCATGATCCTGCCGCTGTACAGCAGCATGAAGGCGATCTCGCCTGCTTACATGCGCGCCGCCGCCTCGCTCGGTGCGCCACCACTCACCGCCTTCCTGCGGATCTACCTGCCCCAGACGCTGCCCGGCATCGGCGCGGGAAGCCTGCTCGTCTTCATCCTGGCGCTCGGCTACTACATCACACCGGCACTCGTCGGGGGCGCCGCCGACCAGATGATCAGCTACTTCATTGCGCTCTACACGACCGAGACGGCCAATTGGGGCCTTGCTTCGGCGCTGGGTGCGGTGCTGCTGCTCGCCACTGTCCTGCTCGCTCTCGTCTACGGCAAGCTGGTGCAGGGCCAGCAGGTCACGGGAGGAATGAAGAATTGAGCGACAATTCCACCCTCCGCACGCCCAGCCAGCGCATCGCGTGGACCGCGACCATCATCATCTCCACGCTGGTGTTCATCTTCCTGATCGCGCCAATCCTGGCGATCATGCCGCTGTCGTTCAGCTCGGGCTCGTACCTCACCTATCCACTGCCGGGCCTCTCCTTGCGCTGGTACGACGATTTCATCAATTCGCCGCGCTGGATGAATTCGCTGAAGAACAGCATGATCATCGGCGTCGCCTCGACTCTTCTGTCGATGGTGCTTGGTACGCTGGCCGCGCTCGGGCTGGCGCAATGGAAGAGCCGGCTCAAGCCGCTCGTGCTCGCGTTCGTGCTGTCGCCGGTCGTCGTGCCCGGCGTCATCACCGCGGTCGGCCTGTATTTCTTCTTCGCGCCGATCGGGCTGACCGGCAGTTACCTCGGCTTGATCCTGGCCCACACCGCGCTGGCAACGCCCTTTGTGGTGATCACGGTCGGCGCGACGCTGCAAAGCTTCGACACCAATCTGGCGCGCGCCGCCGCCTCGCTCGGCGCCTCGCCGCTTGATGCGTTCCGCCGCGTGATCCTGCCGCTGATCCTGCCGGGCCTCGCCTCAGGTGCGCTGTTCGCCTTCGCGACCAGCTTCGATGAGGTGGTGATCGTGCTGTTCATGGCGGGTCCGGAGCAGCGCACCCTGCCGCGCGAGATGTTCAGCGGCATCCGCGAGAACATCAGCCCGACCATCACGGCAGCGGCGGTGATTCTGACCACGTTATCGGTCATCCTCCTCGCCACCCTGGAAGGCTTGCGCCGACGCAACGAACGGCTCAAGGGCAGCAGCACCTGAAGGGCCCCCGCTGTCATTCCGGGGCGCGCGCAGCGCGAGCCCGGAATGACAGCGGGCCGCAGCGACGGTGGATGAATGGATTCTCTGATGCGCAACTGCGCATCAAAGCTCGCGCCCCAGAGGGCGCGCCCCGGAATGACGACAGACCCCCTCCATATTTCTCATCCCCCTCACGCATCTTTGGCTTAGCTGCCGCGACCGTTTGTCGCTAGAACAGTCCCCGCAACAACGCCCCAAACAACAACACACAGGGAGAAAACAACATGCAAAAACTCATCGCCGCCACAGCAGTCGGTCTCGCGCTCGCCGCTACATGCGGCACGGCGCGGGCGCAGATTTCCGACGATGTCGTCAAGATCGGCGTGCTCACGGACATGTCGAACCTCTATGCGGACGCGACCGGCAAGGGCTCGCTCGCCGCCGTCGAGATGGCGGTCGCCGATTACGGCGCCAAGGTCGCGGGCAAGCCGGTCCAGGTGGTTGCCGCCGATCACCAGAACAAGCCCGATGTCGGCGTCAACATCGCCCGCAACTGGTACGACAACGACAAGGTCGACGCGATCTTCGACGTGCCGACCTCATCGGTCGCCCTGCCGATCTCGGCGCTGACGCGGGAAAGGAACAAGATCAACATCAATTCCGGCGGCGGCTCCTCCGATATCACCGGCGTCGCCTGCTCGCCCAACACGGTGCACTGGACCTACGACACCTATGCGCTGTCGAACGTCGCCGGCAAGGCGATGGTGAAGCGCGGCGAGGACACCTGGTACTTCGTCACCGCCGACTACGCCTTCGGCATGGCGCTGCAGCGCGATGCCGCCAACGTGGTCAAGGAGAGCGGCGGCAAGGTGCTCGGCGAAGTCCGCCATCCGCTCAACTCGTCGGACTTCTCCTCCTTCCTGCTCCAGGCCCAGGCCTCCAAGGCCAAGGTGGTCGCGCTGGCCAATGCCGGCGGCGACACCACCAATGCGCTGAAGCAGGCCGCCGAGTTCGGCCTCACTCAGGGCGGCCAGAAGATGATCGCGCTCCTGCAGGAGATCACCGACACGCATTCGCTCGGCATCAAGGCGACGCAGGGCCTGATCGTCACCGACGCGTTCTACTGGGACATGAACGAGGAGACGCGCGCCTTCTCGAAACGCTTCAACGAGAAGGTCGGGCACATGCCGACCATGATCCAGGCCGGCCTCTATTCGGCGACCATGCACTATCTGAAGGCGATCGAGGCCATCAAGACCGACGAGGCGCCGAAGGTGATGGAGCAGATGCGCTCAACGCCGGTCAACGACTTCTTTGCAAAGAACGGAAAGATCCGCATCGACGGCCGCATGGTCCACGACATGTATCTGTTCGAGGTCAAGAAGCCCGAGGAGTCCAAGGGTGAGTGGGATCTCTACAAGCTGATCGCCACCGTGCCCGGCGACGAGGCGTTCCGTCCGCTCGACAAGGGCGGCTGCCCGCTGGTGACGCACTAAAAGTGCTCTCCCTCTCCCCGCTTGCGGGGAGAGGGTTAGGGTGAGGGAGTCTCCACAACGACGGTGACAGTTAGACTGGCGGAGAGTCCCCCTCACCCACTTCGCATCTTCGATGCGAGGTAACCTCTCCCCGCAAGCGGGGAGAGGTGAAAAGAAGAGCATGACAGCGCGCCCGGCCAAAACCGGGCGCGCGTCGTTCAAATCGTCACGCGAACCGCATTACTCCGAGTACTTGAACTCGGGCATGTTCTTCAGCTCGTCCTTGCTCGCGTTGAACACGGCGTGGTCCGGATACCACTTCGACGAAGCCGTCACGGTCGTCGCGGTCTTGTCGGTGCCGGTCGCGGCACCCGTGGTCGTGGTCGTCGCCGGCTTGGCGTTCGGATTTGTGCCGGCCGCGCCGGTATAGGCGACGGCCTCATTGACGAACTTCAGCTTGTCATAGGGCACGGCAACCAGATGCTCGCCCATGCCGAGGAAGCCGCCGACGCCGATCACGGCGATCTTGATGGCGCCGCTCTTGTCCATCAGCAGATCGTTGATCGAGCCGATGTTCTCGTTGGCGTCGTTGTAGATCTTGAGGCCCGGCATCTTCGACGTGCGCCATTCACCCGAGGCCGACGTGGTCGTCGTGGTGGTGGCCGCGGTCGGCGCCTTGTCGGTGGTAGCGGTCGGCGATTGCGCAAACACAGCAGTCGCGAGCAGCGCGGTGCCGGCAAGGCCGGCGGCGATTGATTTCATCAGCATTGTTGTCCTCTCCTTCAGCAAAAACTCGTATGGAGAGAACAGCGCCGATCACGCGCAGTTCCTAAGCTGCGGCGATTTCGTCGCACAGCGGTGGCGCTGCGTTGCAGTGAAAGTTCCTTAACTCACGCAGGAACGTTCCAATGCACAGTTCCCCGCCGACGATCATGCGCGCTGGGTGAAGCACGAGCGCGGCGGGGAACGCGCCGACCTGCGTCGCTCAGGTCAGCTCTTGTAGTCGATCAGGAGTGCGGAGAAATCCGAGTTGCTGGACGAGTTGCCGTTGGCACCATACGACGACGCCGACGATTGCGACTGCTGAAGCGCCTGGAGGAATTGCTGGAGAATCTCCGCCGTCGTCGAATAGCTCGACGTGCTGCTGGTGGAGTCCGTCGACGACGGATCCGAAGAACCGTCGTCCGGCGGCGGGCCGGGCGGCGGTCCGCCTGCGCCACCGGCTCCGCCCGCACCACCGGGACCGCTCGCGAAGGCGGACTGAAACACGCCCTTGAGCTCCTCGGCCTGGTCCGAGGTCAGCGTCCCGTTCGACACCTCGTTGGAGATGAGGTCGTCGATCTTCGACTTCATGTCGTCCCTGGAGGGACGCGTGCCGCTCGACTGGTCGCTCGAGCGGCTCTGCTGGAGCGCCGTGTCGATGTCGGTCAGCGCGGTCGAGAGCGCGGACTGGTCCGAGGACGAGATCGTGCCGGCGGAAACTTCCGATTGCAATTCCTGCTGCAGCCGCTGGAGCGGCGACTGGTAGGTACCGGCGGAGGCCGCCGAAATCGAGGTCATGATGGCTCCGTGGATCTTGCGGGGTTTATTGGATAGCCGCGCCACGGTATGGTTAACGGCCTTAACGAGACCTTGCCGCGCCAGTGCCCGGGTGTGTCCCGGCATTGCGACGGGGCCTGCAGAAACAATCCGAAACAAAAATCTTCGCCTTTTGGCCCGAATCTTGGACAAACAAAGCGCATGGCCATTCCCAATCCCAACATCCTGGTCGTCGAGGACGATCGCGAAACGCGGACGTTGATTGCGAAGTACCTGCGCAACAACGCCTGCAACGTCACCGCCGTGAGCGATGGCCGCGAGATGTCGCGCGCCATGGCCGATCATCGCGTGGACCTCATCATCCTCGACGTCATGCTGCCGGGCGAGGACGGCCTGAGCCTCTGCCGCAAGGTGCGCTCGGAGGCGCAGACGCCGATCATCATGCTGACCGCGCGCGGCGAGGACGTCGACCGCATCGTCGGCCTCGAGATGGGCGCGGACGACTATCTGGCAAAACCCTTTAACCCGCGCGAGCTGCTCGCCCGCATCAACGCGGTGCTGCGCCGCCAGGCCGCAGCCCAGGCGGCGAGCTCGATCGAAGGCGCGAGCACGCTCGCCTTCGAGGGCTGGCGCATCGACCTGCGCCTGCGCGAGCTGCGCAACCCGGAGGGCGCGCGCGTCGCAGTGACCAGCGCCGAGTTCGATCTGCTCAGGACGTTCTGCGAACGGCCGGGCCGCGTGCTGTCGCGGGACAGCCTGCTCGACCTCACGCAGGGCCGCAACACCGGCTCGTTCGAACGCTCCATCGACGTGCTGGTCAGCCGCATCCGCCGCAAGATCGAGCCCAATCCGCACGATCCGACCATCATCAAGACGGTGCGCTCCGGCGGCTATCTGTTCACGCCAAGAACTGAAGCAGCGAGAACTGAAGCAGCAAGCACCGGAGTGGTCGCGGCCCCCCTGGGCAACTGAGGGGGCGCCGACGATGAAGCCGTTCGGGTTCTTCCACCTCAAGGGTATCGGCGGGCAGATCGCAGCCCTGGTGCTGGCTTCCACCATCGCGCTCCATCTCGTCGTCACCGCCGCCTTCCTGATCAGCCGGCCGGACCGCCCGGACACGCCGCCGGACGGCGCCCATCAATTGACCGATGCCGCGCTGCTGCTCGGCTCGGCCGAGGCCGGCGAGCGGCCGCGCCTCGTCGCCGACCTCGCGCGCGCCTTTCCCAAGCTCGGCATCGAGATGCACGCGCCCGGCACGGCGGCCATTGTCGCGACGAGCGACAGCCAGCACCTGCGCGGGATGCGCCGTCACCTCGGACGCGGCTACAAGGTGGTGCAGCTCGCCGCCGACGACACCGCGCACCGCGTCGGCGTCGAATTGCCCGACGGCAGCGTGATCGCCGGCCGTGTCGATGGCGGCTCGCGGCCGTGGTTCTGGGGTGCACCGTGGCTGACGGCGCTGATGACCACCTTCATCTGCGTCACCGTGCTCGGCCTGTGGGCGGCGCGCGCGCTGGCCGCGCCGCTGTCGTCCTTCGCCGAAGCCGCCGAGAATTTCAGCCTGGACGGCGAAGCCGATCCGCTGCCCGAGCGCGGCCCGGAGGAGATCCGCTCGGTGGCGCGCGCGCTCAACCGCATGCATGAGCGGATCGCGCGGCTGATGTCGGATCGCACCAGGATGCTGGCGGCGATCAGCCACGATCTGCGCACGCCGATCACGCGGCTGCGCCTGCGCGCCGAGTTCATCGAGGACGAGGTCAACCGCAAGCGCATGCTGATCGATCTCGACCAGATGCGCTCGATGCTGGAATCCGTGCTGTCGCTCCTGCGCAACGACCGCAACATCGAGGCGGTGACGCTGGTCGACATCGCCAGCACGCTCCAGCTCATTGCCGATCAGTTCGGCGACATGGGCCATGTCGTGCACTATGACGGCCCCGCTTCGGCCACCGCGGCGGCGCGTCCCGACGACCTGCATCGCGGCGTCACCAACCTCGTCGAGAACGCCGTGCGCTACGGCGCCGAGGTCACGATCCGCCTCGACATATCCGGCACCAGGCTCGTCATCGACGTCGAGGACGACGGCCCCGGCATTTCGGATGCACGCAAGCAGGAGATGCTGGAGCCGTTCGCGCGCGGCGACGATGCGCGCACGATGGACGAGTCCACCGGCTTCGGCCTCGGCCTGTCGATCGCGCACGCGATCGCGATCGCCCATGGCGGAACGCTGTCGCTGCACGACCGCACGCCGCACGGGCTGATCGTGCGGATGGAGCTGCCGGTCTGGCAGGAGCCGCGGCTCGCCGCGTAGAGCGTCGCTTAAGCCGCGAGCGGGGTGTGCGTGACGGCGACCTCGTCGAAGATCGCCACCGCCTCGAACTGATAATTGCAGGCGCGACACGTCCAGAGATAGGAGATGCGCCCCTCGCCCGGCTCGATCCAGTCGGGCTTCGGAATCGGCGCGCCGCATTGAGCACAGGGATTTTGCCGGGGGATGTCGCCGAAATGTGCCTTGGCCAAGTCCGCGCTGACAAAGTCCGCGTTGACAAAGTCCGCGTTGGCCATGTTGGTTTTTGTCATGGCACCTCTCCCGATTTGCAGCGTTTTCATCCTCGCTTTCGCGTCTGCGCGCGAATAGACAGACGTGCTGTCGCGAGCGGGGGTCGTCCGCCCCGAAGCTCAGCTACGCCAGCATTGCGTCGTAACAGCGGCTCGGCGCCGCAAAATCGTCAGCGGCGGCGTTTGGTCACATCATCGCCGTGTTCCGGAGTCCTAAAGCATGATCCGGAAAAGTGCACCGCGGTTTTCCGAACAGATCATGCTCAAACAATAACAACAGCCGGGCGCAGGTCGCTCAGGGACGTCAGGGATATCTGATGAAAATTTTACGTGTCGCCGCGCTCATCGCGGCCGGACTGGTGTCGCCGCAGGCCGCGTTCGCGGGTGAAGCCGAGTACGCCGAGATGGTCGCGGCCCATGCCCGCGCCAACGGCGTGCCGGAAGCGCTGGTGCATCGCGTCATCATGCGCGAAAGCCGCTATCAGCCCGGCCTCGTCGGCCATGGCGGCACCATCGGCCTGATGCAGATCAAGCTCGCGACCGCCCGCGGCGTCGGCTACACCGGCGATGCCGCCGGCCTGCGCGATCCCAACACCAATCTCACTTACGCGGTCAAATACCTCGCCGGCGCCTATCGCGCCGCCAATGGCGACCACGCCCGAGCCGTGCGTTATTTCGCGGGCGGCTATTACTACGTTGCAAAGCGGCAGCGCCAGGAAACGGCGCAACAGATGGTGCGAGAGGCCAGCAACGAGGCCTGGCTGGAGCCGAACGGCAACCCGCAGCCGATGTTCGGCACCACGCCGCACAAAAAGCTCGCCCAGCGCGTCCGCAACGCGCGGGCGCAGGTTCCACACTAACCGCTGTCATTCCGGGGCAGTCCGCAGGACTGAACCCGGAATCTCGAGATTCCGGGCTCGATGCTTCGCATCGCCCCGGAATGACTGCCCTGTGGCTAACGCGTTGACCACCCCGCCCCGCTGACATACATTGGCACCGTTCCGAGGGGTGCTCCGAGGAGGAGCTGAGATACCGCTAAATGGGCAAATCCGCCCAGGACCGCGGTGACCCTTTGAACCTGATCCGGGTCATGCCGGCGAAGGGACAGGGATGTTACAGACGACCAAGCGAGCGGATTCGGCGGTATCCATCATCGGCGCAGGCATTGCGGGCGCCTGGCAGGCGCTGCTGTTCGCGCAGGCCGGCCACGCCGTGACCTTGCACGAGCGCGGCGACGCTGACATGACGGACTCCACCAGCCACTGGGCCGGCGGCATGCTGGCGCCCTGGTGCGAGGCCGAGGTCGCCGAGCCCATCATCAGCCGGCTGGGCCAGCGCTCCCTCGACATCTGGCGGCGCGAGCTGCCCGACACACCCTTCAACGGTTCCCTGGTCGTCGCCCATCCGCGCGAGCGCAACGATTTCGAGCGCTTTGCCCGGATGACCGAAGAGCACCGCCGGCTCGATGCAGCTAGCCTTGCCGAGCTCGAGCCGTCGCTGGAGGGCCGCTTCCGCGACGCGCTATTCTTCCCGACCGAGGGCCATGTCGAGCCGCGCCGCGTGCTGCCGAAGCTGCACGAGCGCATCCGTGCCGCCGGCGGCACCATCAAGTTCTCCAGCGACGTCAGCGCCGCCGATCTCGACGGCATCGTGATCGACTGCCGCGGCCTGTCCGCGCGCGACGAGCAGCCTGACCTGCGCGGCGTCAAGGGCGAGATGATCCTGATCGAGACGAGCGAGGTGCAGCTGGCGCGCCCGGTGCGGCTGATCCATCCGCGCTGGCCGCTCTACGTGATCCCGCGCGAGGACAATCTGTTCATGCTCGGCGCGACCTCGATCGAGGCCGAGGACACCGGCGTCAGCGTGCGCTCGGCGCTGGAGCTCTTGGGTGCGGCCTATACCGTGCACCCGGCGTTCGGCGAGGCGCGCATCGTCGAGTTCGGCTCGGGCCTTCGCCCCGCTTTCCCCGACAATCTGCCGCGCATCGGCATTCGCGGCGGCAGGATCACCGTCAACGGTCTCTACCGCCACGGCTTCCTGATCGCGCCGGCGCTCGCCGAGCTGACGCTGCAATACGTCCAGCGCGGCCAGATCGACAACGAGGTGATGCAATGCGGGTGATCGTGCAATGCTTGTGATCATCAACGGTGAACAGCGCGAGGTGGCTTCAGTCAGCGTGGACGCGCTGCTCTCCGAGCTCGACTACGAAGGCACCCATTTCGCGATCGCGCTGAACTACGACGTCGTGCCGAAAAGCCGCTGGGCCGAGACGAGCTTGAAGGCCGGCGACGAGATCGAGATCATCACGCCGCGGCAGGGAGGGTGAGGGGATGACCACACGCTCACTTCGCGAGGACGGCTGCATTGGCCCGTCATTCCGGGGCACGCGAAGCGTGAACCCGGAATCTCGCGCCACAACTTCGAGATTCCGGATCGGTCCGCGTTCCGCGGCCCGTCCGGAATGACGGGGAATTCGACATGGTGACCTTCTACGGCAAAACCTTCGCCTCGCGCCTCTTGATCGGCAGCGCGCTCTATCCCTCGCCGGCGATCATGCAAGGAGCGATCCGTGCCGCCGGCTCGAACATCGTCACCGTGTCGCTGCGTCGCGAATCCGCCGGCGGCAAGACCGGGGACGCATTCTGGAATCTGATCCGCGAGCTCGACGTCAGCGTGCTGCCGAACACCGCCGGCTGCCGCAGCGTGCGCGAGGCGGTGACGACCGCAAAGCTCGCGCGCGAACTGTTCGGCACAAGCTGGATCAAGCTGGAAGTGATCGCCGACAACGACACGCTGCAGCCCGACGTCGTTGGCCTCGTTGAGGCAGCAAGCCTCCTGATCAAGGACGGCTTTGAAGTGTTCCCCTATTGCACCGAGGATCTCTCGGTCGCGAACCGCCTGGTCGATGCCGGCTGCAAGGTGGTGATGCCGTGGGCCGCCCCGATCGGCAGCGCCAAGGGCATCACCAACCGCGACGCGCTGAAGCTCTTGCGCGACCGCCTTCCGGACATCACGCTGGTGGTCGACGCCGGCCTGGGCGCGCCGAGCCACGCGGCGCAGGCGCTGGAGCTCGGCTATGACGCGGTGCTGCTCAACACCGCCATCGCCAAAGCCGCCGATCCCGTCGCCATGGCCAATGCCTTCCGCCTGGGTGTCGAGGCCGGCCGCACCGCCTTTGAGGCCGGGCTGATGAACGCCCGCGACTTCGCCTCCCCGTCAACCCCTGTCGTTGGGACCCCGTTCTGGCATGCCGTATCCTGATCGCTTCTACCCTGTCGTCGACAGCCTGGCCTGGGTCGAGCGCCTGACCAAGCTCGGCGTCGGCACGATTCAACTGCGCGCGAAAGACCTGAACGACGCCGAAGCGCTGCAGATCGTCACCGACGCGCTCGCCATCACCGAGGGCACGCAGGCGAAGCTCGTGGTGAACGATTACTGGCGCGCGGCGATCGTCGCCGGCGCGAAGTATCTGCATCTCGGCCAGGAGGACCTCGCCGACGCCGATCTCAAGGCCATCCGCGAGGCCGGCTTGTCACTGGGTATCTCCACCCATGACGACGCCGAGCTTGCGACCGCGCTGGCCGCAAAGCCCGACTACGTCGCGCTGGGCCCGATCTTCTTCACCACCTTGAAGTCGATGCGCTTCGAGCCGCAGGGCGTTCCGAAGATCACGGAATGGAAAAAGCGCATCGGCACCATCCCGCTGGTCGCGATCGGCGGCATCAAGTTCGAGCACGCCGCGGAGATTTTTGCCGCGGGCGCCGATTCCATCGCCGTCGTCAGCGACGTCACGCAAAATACCGACCCCGACGCGCGGGTGCGGCAATGGCTCGGCGAGTCGAAGGAGGCGGCGTGATGCACGCTCTCTCACCCCACACTCCACTGTCATCGCCCGGCTTGACCGGGCGATCCAGTACGCCGCAGCTTCTCGACTCTAGCCGCACCGCCTCGGAATACTGGATCCCCCCCCGCGCGCAATTGCGCACTAGGCGGGGATGACAGCGGTATTTGCCTCTCGCGCAGCGACATCAACGAATTAACCGGAGGATCCCATGAACATCCGCTCCAACCCCGATAAGACCGTCCCCGCCGTCACCACCGGCCCGCTGCCCTCCTCGCGCAAGATCTTTGCCTCGCCCGATGCGGCCCCCGATCTGCGGGTGCCCCTGCGCGAGATCATCCTGTCCGAAGGCGCCGGCGAGCCGAACCTGCCGGTGTACGACACCTCCGGCCCCTACACCGATCCGTCCGTGACCATCGACGTCAACGCCGGCCTTGCCCGCAACCGCAAGCAATGGGTGCTGGAGCGCGGCGGCGTCGAGGAATATGAGGGCCGCCAGGTCAAGCCGGAGGACAACGGCAACCTCTCCACCGACAAGGCCGCGCGCGCGTTCAGCGCCTATCACAAGCCGCTGCGCGGCCTCGATGGCCACAAGATCACGCAGCTCGAATTCGCCCGCGCCGGCATCATCACCAAGGAGATGATCTACGTCGCCGCGCGCGAAAATCTCGGCCGCAAGGAGCAGCTCGAGCGCGCGGAAGCAGCGCTCGCCGACGGCGAGAGTTTTGGCGCCGAGGTCCCCGCCTTCATCACCCCGGAGTTCGTCCGCTCCGAGATCGCGCGCGGCCGCGCCATCATCCCCTGCAACATCAACCACAGTGAACTCGAGCCGATGATCATCGGCCGCAACTTCCTGACCAAGATCAACGCCAATATCGGCAACTCGGCCGTCACGTCGTCGGTCGAGGAGGAGGTCGAGAAGATGGTGTGGGCGATCCGCTGGGGCGCCGACACCGTGATGGACCTCTCGACGGGGCGCAACATCCACACCACCCGCGAATGGATCCTGCGCAACGCGCCGGTGCCGATCGGCACCGTTCCCATTTACCAGGCGCTGGAGAAGTGCAACGGCGATCCGGTCAAGCTGACCTGGGAGCTCTACAAGGACACGCTGATCGAGCAGTGCGAGCAGGGCGTCGACTATTTCACCATCCACGCCGGCGTGCGCCTGTCCTACATCCACCTCACCGCCAACCGCGTCACCGGCATCGTCAGCCGCGGCGGCTCGATCATGGCGAAGTGGTGCCTGGCGCATCACAAGGAGAGCTTCCTCTACACGCACTTCGACGAGATCTGCGACCTCATGCGCAAATACGACGTCTCGTTCTCGCTCGGCGACGGCCTGCGTCCGGGCTCGATCGCCGACGCGAACGACCGCGCCCAGTTCGCGGAGCTGGAGACGCTCGGCGAATTGACGAAGATCGCGTGGGACAAGGGCTGCCAGGTCATGATCGAAGGCCCCGGCCACGTGCCGATGCACAAGATCAAGATCAACATGGACAAGCAGCTCAAGGAATGCGGCGAGGCGCCGTTCTACACGCTTGGACCGCTGACCACTGACATCGCGCCGGGCTACGACCACATCACGTCAGGCATCGGCGCCGCCATGATCGGCTGGTTCGGTTGCGCCATGCTCTGCTACGTCACCCCGAAGGAGCATCTCGGCCTGCCCGATCGCAACGACGTCAAGACCGGCGTCATCACCTACAAGATCGCGGCCCACGCCTCCGATCTCGCCAAGGGCCACCCGGCCGCCCAGCTCCGCGACGACGCGCTCTCCCGCGCCCGTTTCGACTTCCGCTGGAGCGACCAGTTCAACCTCGGCCTCGACCCTGATACCGCGAAAAACTTCCACGACGAGACCCTGCCGAAGGAAGCCCACAAGGTCGCCCATTTCTGCTCGATGTGCGGCCCGAAATTCTGCTCGATGAAGATCACGCAGGACGTACGGGATTACGCGGCGACGCTGAACGATCCGAACTCGGTGGGAATGTCGATGAGCGGCACCGCCGAGGACGGCATGAAGCAGATGAGTGCGAAGTTCAAGGAGATGGGCAGCAGCGTTTATCTGGATGCGGAGAAGGTGAAGGAGAGCAATCGGGTGCTGTGAGCTCAAGCCTTTCCTTGGGCACCCCGCGAACATCAAAGCCGGGCATTCTGCCCGGCTTTTTGCTGAAAGAATGTTGTGATTGCCTTTCTAGCTACCTATAATTGTACTACATGATTGTTTCTCGCTGCAAGCACTCAGCTTTGACGCAATCCTTTCCATTTGAACTAGTACCCGGAATCAGAGCTGAGTGATACGGCGGCCTTTGAAACGGCGTTGACGGACCTTTTTCTTGGTCCAGACGAAGGGCTCGGCTCTGTCGTTGTATGCGTTGACGTAGGCATCGATGTGTTCCTGAAGCTGCTTGAGGCTCGTGAAGGAGGTGCCGCTGAGCGACTGCCCCTGCAAGATGGAAAACCATACTTCGACCTGATTGAGCCATGACGCACTTGTCGGCGTGAAATGAAATTGCACGTTGGGGTGGGCCTTGAGCCAGTCCTCGTTCTTTTTATGGGTGTTGAGGTTGTCGAGGATGACGTGAAGCTTGCGGTTCGGAAAAGCCGCGGTGACGCTGTTCATTAAATCGAGAAACTCGACGCGGCGCCGGCGTTTTGAATGGGTCGCGATGATCTTTCCGGTGGCGACTTCGAGCGCCGCAAACAATGTTGTGGTGCCATGCCGCTTGTAATCGTGGCTTTGGCCGGTCAAGGCGCGGCCATTGGGCAACTTCAGATAACCCTGCGCTCGCTCCAAAGCCTGGATCGAGGGCTTCTCGTCCACGCACAGCACAATGGCCTTCGCCGGCGGCGCGACATAGAGGCCGACAACATCGGCGGCTTTGGCCGTAAAGTTCGGGTCGTTGCTCTCGCACCAGGACTTGCGAGCCACCAGGTCAATCTTGTGGCTGCGCAGGAACCGCCAGACATATTGGACATCGACATCGCCCAGCGCCTCGGCCAGCAGGGGGCCGGTCCAGCGCGCAAACCCTTGCGGTGGCGGCTTATCCAGCAGCTTCAGAATCCGCTTGTCGGTCGTCTTCGTATAGATCGGCTGCTTGCCAGGCCGCGGCTTGTCTTGCAGCCCTTCAAGGCCATGGTCGGCATAGCGATGCCGCCAAAGGCTGACAATCCGCGGCTGGACCCCAACTTCCTTGGCGATCGACCGGGTGCTGCGCCCATCCGCCGCCAACAGAACTATCCGCGCCCGCTTCAAATCGCGCTGCAACGTCACCGGTGAGCGACAGCACGCCTCAAGCACCTTGCGATCTTTCCTCGAAAGGTGGACTTCTCTTGCTTCGGGTATCATCCCGACCTTGAATCACGACTCACGTTCCAAGAAAAGTGGGTACTAGGATCGGCATCCATGACCATTCCATTTGACCAAGCCATTAAGGACTCAAATGCGAACCGATCGCTGCTGATTGGAAACGGCTTCTCGATTGCACAGGGCGGCGGAAAGTTTTCGTACGGCAATCTCTTGGACCAATCAAATCTTTCAGCCGGGGGCTCCATTAGGAACGTTTTCAACACGCTGAACACGGTTGACTTCGAATTGGTCATGGAAGCGCTAGAGAGCGCAGCAAAGATCGAGGAAGCCTACGGTGCAAACGATCGAGCCGCGACATTTACTACAGATGCTGTGTCAGTTCGCGAAGCACTGATCCACGCGGTAAGAGAGGTTCATCCCGCGATCTCTTTAGATATTCCACAAGAGCAGCGAGATCGTTGCGGTCAATTCCTTCGCAAATTCGGCAACGTCTTCACCATAAACTACGACCTACTGCTTTACTGGGTCATCCTGAGCGTCGGCGGCAAGATCTTTACCGACGGATTTGGATTGGGTGATGAAGTCGATGGTTTTCGCACCTTCAGTGAGGATGGGATATGCAACACCTATTATCTTCACGGAGCATTGCATCTTTTCCTCGGAGAGGAGCGCGATACACTGAAGCGCGTTGTAACAAGGGGCGCGATAATTGATGAGATTGCAGCAACGATAAGGCGACGAAATCAACTGCCACTCTTCGTGTCAGAGGGATCGTCGACCCAAAAAATGGCTCGAATAAACTCCGTGCCTTATCTTCGGTATTGCTACGACAAGCTTAGTGAGCTTACCGGAGACCTCTTCATTTATGGCCATTCGATCGCCGAGAACGACTACCATCTCTATGATGCTGTTTTTAGAAGCAGCATCGATGAGTTGTATATTTGCGTGTACAAACCCGACGAGAATTTGCAGGCGGTCAAGGAGAGAATTGCGCCGTTTAGCACGAGGAACGGCGATATAGAGATCACTTACGTAGACGCGAGTACAGCCCAAATCTGGTAGTCGGCGTCGATCCGGGTTCAGCCTGTTGTACCTCACAATCTACAGGGTTTGATTTGCCCACCACCCTCCATCGCCTCCCCGACCAGCTCCGCCCCAACCTCCGCCTCGTCTTCGTCGGCACCGCCGCCTCTACGCGCTCGGCCGAACTCGGGCACTACTACGCCCATCCCGGCAACCGCTTCTGGCGCGCGATCCATGAGGCCGGCATCACGCCGCGGCGTTATCAGCCGGGCGAGTTCGCGTCGCTGCTCGATCTCGGGATCGGCTTCACCGATCTCTCCAAGACCGGCGCCGGGATGGATCACCAGATCGCGACTGACACGATCGACGTGCCCGGCTTCAGGGCCAAGATCGAGGAGTATCGGCCGAGGACGATTGCGTTCACGAGCAAGAAAGCGGCGAGCTTGTTTTACGGCAGGCCGTCGAGCGGGATTTCGCTGGGGCGGCAGCCGCGGGATGGAAGCTGGCCCGAGGTGTTCGTGCTGCCCTCGCCGTCCGGTGCTGCGTCCGGGCATTGGACGCTGGAGCCGTGGCGAGAACTGGCGGCGTGGATTGCTGCGCTGGACGTTCAACACCCACAGACCTCATCCTGAGGAGACCGCCACCGGGTCCGCGCAATGCGCGGCCCGATGACAGGCTCCGCAGTCGTCTCGAAGGATGGCCGCGGGCGAGATGGTGGGGCCTGCATGGTTCGAGACGGCGCTTCGCGCCTCCTCACCATGAGGAATGGACACCGTCACCCGCGCATGCGCCCTAAAGATCGAAATTGGTCGGCAGCATCACCACGTCTCGAATGGTCATGCCGCGCGGCCGCGTCAGCATGAACATCACGACCTCGGCCACGTCGCTGGCTTCCAGCAGGCTTCCCGAGTCCCTGGCTTCCTTCAGCTTCTCGGGCGGCCAGTCCGCGAGCAGCGCGCTGACGACCGGGCCGGGCGAGATCGAGCCCACGCGAATGCCATGCTTGAAGACCTGGCGCCGCACCGTCTGGACGAAGCAGTTGATCGCCCATTTGGACGACGCATAGACCGGCTCCCACGGCGTCGGAAAATGCGCCGCCAGCGAACTCGTGACGATGATGTCGCCGGTCCGGCGTTCGATCATGTGCGGTAGCACGTCGTGCACGTTTTTCATCACGACGTTGACATTCAGGTTCAGCATCCGGTCGATCGCCATGGTGTCGGCATCGACCAGATCGCCGCCGACATACGTGCCTGCGTTTGCATGCAGGATGTCGAGCTGGCCGGCCTTCTCCAAGACGCGCGGCAACAGCGTTGCGCAGTCTTCTGGATCGAGCAGGTCGACGACCAGCGGGATCACGGTGTCGCCGTGCTTGTTGCAGAGCGCCTTCAGCGCAGCCTCGTCGCGATCGACCATCACCACGCGCGCGCCCGCAGCCAGCATCGCCTCGGCACTCGCCAATCCGATGCCGGACGCGGCTCCGGTCACGGCGGCAACCTTGCCTTCCAATTCTCTCGCCATGGGGGCACCATCCTGCTGAGATTGGCAGTATAGCGATCCAAAGCGACCTGGCGAAGTGGATCACGTCGCAAAACGGTCAACGCGCGTAGGCAATGGGTTTCGCTTTGTTCTACCCATCCTACGCGCCAGAAAACGCGATAGGTTGTCGGAACCCACCCCGCCCGTTCGTCCTCTGGACAATACGCCACCACCCCGGAGCCCCCCGATGCCCACCATCACCGCCTTCGAAAGCTCGCCCGACCGCGGCAGGGGACAGGCGCGCGACATGCGGGTTCGCTGGGCGCTGGAGGAAGTCGGCCAGCCCGACGACGTCCGCCTCGTCTCGTTCGCGGCGATGAAGCAACCCGCGCATCTTGCGCTGCATCCGTTCGGGCAGATCCCGACCTTCGAGGACGGCGATCTCGCGCTGTTTGAATCGGGCGCGATCGTGCTCCATCTCGCCGAGCGTTATGCCGGCCTGCTGCCGCTCGAGGTAAATGCGAGGGGCCGCGCGATTGCGTGGATATTTGCCGCGCTCAATACGCTGGAGCCGCCGATCGTCGAGCTCGGAATGGCGCTGCTGTTCGAGCGCGACAAGAGCTGGTACGAGGCGCGCCTGCCCATGTTGCAGGATCGCGTCCGTACTAGGCTCGGCGAATTGTCGGCTCGCCTCGGCGATGCCGACTGGCTCGACGGCGCGTTCAGCGCCGGCGATCTCATGATGGTGACGGTGCTGCGCCGGCTCGACACCTCCGGCCTGCTGGACGAATACCCTGACATCGCCGCGTACGTCGCCCGCGGCGAAGCCCGGCCGGCGTTCAGGCGTGCGTTCGAGGCGCAGTTGGCGGTGTTCACCGCCGCATCGCGTTCGTAGGAGCGGCGCCCCACGCTATCGTCCTGGCTTTCGCAGGACGACAACGTGGGTTTGACGATTTCCGCCGGCCCATTGCGTCCGTCTCCCCGCCCCTGCATGCTGCCTCCGCCAACACGGAGGAGCCCGCTCATGCTGACGCTCTACTCCTACCCAAAGCTGTTCGGCGTCGCCGACAACAACGGCTACGGCCTCAAGGTCTACGCCTTCCTGAAGCTCGCCGGCGTGCCGTTCGTGCACGAGCATGTCTTCGATGCCTCCGCCGCGCCGCGCGGGCAGCTGCCCTACATCGTCGACGACGGCGAGACCATCGGCGACAGCGAGACGATCATCGCGCACGCCATCGCAAAATATCACCTGAGCATCGATGCCGGGCTTTCGCAGGACGCACGGAGGACCAATCACTTCGTCACCCGCATGCTGGACGATCTCTACTGGGTGATGTCGTACTCGCGCTGGAAGGACGAGCGCTACTATCCGGCGTTCCGCGACGCCTTCATCGCGCAGCATCCGCAGATCGACGCGGAAGGATTCGAGAAGGCGAAGGCGTACAACGCGCAGCGCTATCATTTCCAGGGCATCGGCCGCTACACGCCGGAGCAGGCCTATGCGCGGGGCCTCGCGGACCTCGAGGTGCTGGCCGAGATCGTGCCCGCCACGGGCTTCGTGCACGGCAAAGCGCCGACCAGCTGTGATGCGGGCATCTACGGCTTCATCGCCAACATTTACTACTTTCCGATCCCGACGCCGCTGAAGGCGTTCGTCGATGCGCACACCAATCTCGTCGCGCATTGCGAGCGGATTCATGCGGCGGTGACGGGAGCGTAGGGAGCCGTAGGGTGGGCAAAGCGAAGCGTGCCCACCAACTCTTGCGTCCGAGCTGACACCGATGGTGGGCACGGCGCTTACGCGCCTTTGCCCACCCTACGCACCTACCGCATCGTGATCGCAAGCCCGCTGAGATCCGCGTTCGCCATCAGGCCGGTCTGGTAGCCCGACAGCTCCAGCACCGCGCCCTTCTGGTTGGTGAGCACGATGGCGCGGGCGCCGCGGCCGACGGCAAGGCCGGCGCCGGCGGCGCCGTAGACGCCGGCGACGTCAGAGGGACGGTTGATGTTGGAGACGCGGCCGCGCAGCACGGTCTTGGAGCCGCCGAACACGAGGCCGTAATCGAGCCCGCCGGTGGAGAGCGCATAGGAGCGGCCGCGGAAGTTCAGGACGCCCGAGCCGCCGGAGCCGCCGATGATCCAGCCCGCCTTGTAGATCGTCAGCACCACGGTGCCGCCGTCGGCCAGCGCCGAGGTCGAGAGCCCGGCAAGCGCCGCGATGGCGACCAGCGCGGCGCGAAGGGTGGATGCGATCTTCATGGGGCGTCTCCGGGGGATATTTTTCAAGGGAGGGATCGAATCAGACGCAGCGAATCTATCCGATCGATCGCGGCGGCAACATGATGGGGGGCGTTAGGTGCAGCAGCGCATTCAGCTGTCATCGCCCGCGCAGGCGGGCGATCCAGTATTCCAGAGACGGCGGTGGCTGAACGGGAAGCCGCGGCGTACTGGATGCCCCGGTCAAGCCGGGGCATGACGGCGGAGCTTGGTGCCGCAGGACGGGCAACTTCATGATGCCATTCTGCCCCTGTTTTGCCCGACGGAGCAAGCGATTGCTTCGGCGTTACCGAATTCAAAAAAGCCCAATGATTTCGGCGTGATCCTACTGTGCATGGGGTTGTTTTCGCGGTTTTCGTTTTTGCCCCCCTGCGCCGCCCCCTCATGGCGATTGCAAGTCCCCCGCATGTCGCTACGCTGACGGGCCCTGCACGACCCCCGAGGTGATCCCATGCCGATCCAGCATTTCGCGCCCCCGCCGCATGTGAAGGCACCGCCGCTGTCCTTTGCGACGCGCGTCGGCGATCTCCTGTTCGTCTCCGGCATTCCCGGCTTCGACGGCAATGGCGCGCTGCCCGACGGCTTCGAGGCGCAGTTCGCCAACGTCGCCATCAACATCAAGCGCGTGCTGGCCGAGGCCGGCGCAACCGTCCGCGATCTCGTCAAGGTCAACGTGCTTCTGACCCGTGCCTCCGACGTCGCCGCCATGAACGCGCTCTATGCCGGTGCCTTCGGTCCGCCGCCCTATCCGGCACGCACCACCTGCGTGGTGCACGCGCTGCCCGATCCGCGGATGCTGATCGAGATCGAGGCGGTGGCGTCGCTTTCGAAGTGAGCAGTGTGACTTGCCGGGCACGCGGCCAAACCAAGTGCCCTGCATCGCCTGACATGTCCGTGAACGGCGGCTCCCCGGCTTGCAAAGGACCGGCTTTTACCGCACGAATTTTCGGGTCACACTTCCCCACAAGGAGATTTTTCATGCGTCGCGTTCTCGCCCTCTGTGCCGTTGCCGGCATCGCCACCTCCGTCTTTGCCGTACCGGCCTTGGCAGCCCCCGGCTATTACGTGATCCGCTGGGACAACACCGGCATCTGCCAGGTCTGGAACGAGGACCTGAAGTACAAGCCGTTCCAGTGGGGCGCCTCGACCTACAAGGTCGTCAGCAAGCCGCTCCCGACCTTCACGGCCGCCTCCGACCTCCAGATCAAGCTGCGCGGGGAGCGCCGCTGCACGCTCTGAGCCTGACGCGACAGACGGGATTTGAAAGGGCGGATCGCGCGAGCGATCCGCCCTTTTCTTTTGGCGCGCGGCCGCTCATTTTCCGGCCGAAATCCCGCATTTCCGGCGCACGCGCCTTGAACCTGATCAGCAGGCGGAACTACTCACATCTTGTCCGGGGCGCGCTCCCCCAAAGCGCCCCGCACCACCCCTCCCGTCATTGTCGGGAGGCGCATCACATCTTTCATTTGAGGAGCTGATCATGCGTCGTATTTCCGTGCTGTGCGCTGCCGCCGGTCTTGCCGTCACTGCCTGCGTCGCCGCGAGCCCCGCGGAGGCCAGCTATCACCTGATCCGCTGGCAGGACACCGGCTTCTGCCAGATCTGGGACGAGAGCATCCCGACCACGCCGTGGCCCTCCGACTACGCCCGCGTCAGCGCCACCGTGCCGACCTTCGTCGACGCACTCGCGCTGAAGGACCACGCGTTGAGAAACGGCCACTGCACCTGGTAGGATTCGATCGGCGGACGACAAGGGTCGGGCAAGGATGCGATGCCAGCATCCTTGCCCGATCGCGTTTCCATCCAGCGTTTCTATTCAGCTCCCGCGGGATCAATCGATGCGCACGCTCATCACGACGGCAACCATCCTCGCTGCATCGCTCGCACTCGTCTCCACATCGCCGGCGCAGGCGCCGCAATCCTTCCGCGTGATCTCGCCGATCTTCGGCCAGCTCGTCAGCTTCGCGATGCCGTCGAACTTCGTCGCGGTGTTCGAGAACACCAAGGGCGGCCACTACATCCGCGAAGCCGTGCTGAGGGGCGAGACGCCGGAACGCTGGACGCAGATGATCACGGTCACCGGCGAGAAGGGCATGACGCTGACTCAAGGCACCTCGCCCGAGGCACTCGCAGGCTCCATCGCCGGCGGCTTCAAATCGGCCTGCCCCGACAGCTTTGCGGCACAGCCGCTCGGCGCCACGAATTTCGGCCGCTTCGAGGGTTTTGTCGCGGTGATCGGCTGCGGCCGCGTCGACAGCGGCCCGACCCGCCACAGCGAGACCGCGCTGCTGGTCACGCTGAAGGGCACGACCGACTACTACACCATCCAATGGGCCGAACGCGGCCCCGAGAGCGACGAGCCGCCGGTCAATGACGAACGCTGGCAAATCCGCCTGCGCGAGCTCGGCCCGATCGAGCTCTGCCCGATCGTACCAGGTGAAGCGGCGCCCTATCCGAGTTGCGTGAGCAAGAGCTGAGATTAGAAACAGCGCAGACGCCGTAGGGTGGGCAAAGCGAAGCGTGCCCACCATTCCATCCATCGCGAAGATGGTGGTCACGGCCCAAATGCGTCTTTGCCCACCCTACGAGATCTCGTCTGAGCGCTCTCACGCGTCCTTGTGCGCGCCGGGATGGATCAGGAGGTCGCGCGCGGCGGCGAGGTCGATGAAGGCTTCCGCGCTGCCGCCGCGGTCGGGATGCATGCCCTTGGCGGCGCGACGGTAGGCCTGGTTGATGTCCTCGCAGGTGAGCTGCACCGCGAGCGGCAGGCCGAGCACCTTGCGGGCGCGATCCTCGCTCGAGAGTTTCTTCGGCGTCGCGTTGCGGCGGCCGAAGCGCGGCGCGGTCAGACCATGAACGACATCGAGGACCACGCCGAGGCGGCGCTGGGCTGCCAGCATGACGCTGCGATCGTCATTGTCCACAGCCTGGCGCAGCACCGGAAGCGCCTGCTCGGCGGCCTGTCGCAGCGTGACATCGGTGCTCATCCGCGCGATCTCGGCTATGAGCCGGCCCGCCTCGGCCCAATCGACCGGCTCCGCCGACCGCAGGCGCTCGAGCGCCAATTTCCAGGATTCAAGCCGTTCCATCATGCGCGCAACGTTTAGCAATGAGAATCAGTATGCCAAGGCCGCCGTTTCCGACCCCTTAATTTCGAGTTAGCCTTTCATGAAATTTCGAAACGAATCCGGGAGGAAAATGTCATGGCATTGCTTGCAAATCACATCGCCGTCGTCACCGGCGCCGGTTCCGGCATCGGCCGGGCGATCGCGGCCGGCTACGCGCGCGAGGGCGCACAAGTGGTGCTGCTCGACGTCAACGCCGGCACCGTCGCGGAAGGGGCGCAGGAGATCCGCAAGGCCGGCGGCAGGGCCGAGAGCTTCGCGCTCGACGTGACCCGGCGCGACGACTGCTTTGCGCTGGCCAGGCAGGTCGCCGACAAGGTCGGGCAGGTCTCGATCCTCGTCAACAATGCCGGCATCACCCGCCGCAACGCCTTCACCGCGGAGACGGAGACGGTGGCGAAGGACTGGAACGACATCATCTCGCTCAACCTCAACGGCGTCTTCAACATGACGCAGGCCTTCCTCGCTCCCTTGCGCGCAGCCAAGGGCCGCATCGTCAATATCGGCTCGATCCAGTCCTTCGTGCATCTGCGCACGCCGAGCTCGGCGGCCTACACCACCTCCAAGCACGGCGTGCTCGGCTTCACCAAGGCGCTCGCGGCCGAGCTCGGCAAGGAAGGCGTGCGCGTCAACGCGATCGGGCCGGGCTTCATCGAGACCAACATCAACGCCAATGCGCGCGCCACCAATCCGGCGCTGGTGCAGGCCTTCGTCGATCACACCCCGCTGGCGCGCACCGGCAAGCCCGAGGACATCGTGGGTCCCGCGATCTTCCTAGCGTCGGATATGTCGGCCTACGTCACGGGAACGATCGTGATGGTGGACGGCGGATATCGGACGGTGTGAGGGGGACGCTTTCACCACCCGCTCAGTGTCATCGTCCGCCTTGTGCGCAATTGCGCACTGGGGCGGGGCATGACACCGAGTGCGGCGCAAGATACGTCCGCATCACCATGCATCTCGCGCCAATCGCGGCGGCTTCGCGGCAATCCCAAGGTCAATTGGTGCGATCGCCCGCGGTTAACCTTTCATTAACCAAACCCGCCCACCGTGGATTTACGGCTTGGGGGTCGTTTGTTCTCGATCCGCTTCCAACGATGGAAGCGGGCGTTGGTCGGGAGGTATATTGATGACCACTGTTCATGTCGCCGCGCCGCAGGGCGCAGAATTCCTTGCTCCAAACCAGATCGTTCCGCTGCTGATCGGTGCGACCGTCGACGAGGTCGAGCGCGAGCTCGTGCTCCAGACGCTCGCCCGCTGTGACGGCAATCGCACACGCGCCGCGCGCGTGCTCGGCCTGTCGGTACGCACGCTGCGCAACAAGATCAGGCTCTATGCCGCCTCCGGCATCGTCGTGCCGGCCTATCAGGACTAACCAGCGCGTGGCCGCGCGGAGGTCGATCAGTCCGCCGGCGGCGGCGCGCGGCGCGACGATGTGCTGCGAAACAGCCAGCGCAGCTCCTGCTGCAGGTACGCGCCGGCGAGAACCGCGAGCGCGATGATCGCGACCGCGGCCGCGATCAGCTCGATCGCGCGGAGAACGAAGGCCGTCATGACAGCCCATGACCCCTGCGGCTCTTCGGCGAAAGCAACCGGCACGATATCGGGCACCAACAGCTGGGCAAGGCCGAGCGCAGCGGCAAAAGTGACTGCAGACAAGCAGAACATTTTCCACGCTTCGCGCATCGGTCGCTCCTCGTGAGGTTGTGGCCGCGCGCCCTTCAGTGACACGCCATCGCGTGCCGCCGGTTGATGTTGATCAAGCGTGGTGCGATGCGCGGACAGAATTGCTGCTGTCGTCAAACGACGCTAAGTAGCTTGCTTCCGGTCAAGGGAGCAGTGGCGTGGCAGACGAACAGAAACGGCAGGGACCCCAGGGTCCGCGCGGGCGGCAAGGCGAGCCGGGACGGCCGGGACCGCAGGGTCATCCGGGCCGGCGCGGCCCGGACGGCGCGCGCGGCAAGCCGGGACCGCAAGGCAAGCCGGGACCGATCGGAAAGGCTGGCCCCGCAGGCAAGCCCGGCCCGCAAGGCAAGCAGGGCGAGGCCGGTCCGCGTGGCACTGCCGGGGCGCAGGGACCTGTCGGACCGCAAGGCCCAGTGGGTCCGCAGGGCCCGCGCGGCGAGGCCGGCCCGCCCGGCCAGTTGCCGTCGATCGAGCAGGTATTGCCCTGGCTCGAACAGCTCTTCGACGCCTGGGACGAGCGCCGCCGCCAGCGCGAGCGTGAAGCCGCCGAGCGCGAGGCGCTGGAGGCCGCCGTGCAGGAAACCGACGAGCCGATCGCCGGTGACGAGAGCGACGACGGCGAAGACGACGACCACAAGAAAAAGAAGAAAAAGAAGAAGCACGGCAACAGGGATTAGTGGCCGCGGCTCAGCAAGAGCGGGTCCCGGCTCTGCGGCGCACCGCTGAAGAAGCGCCGCGTCCGGGACACGGGCCCGGATCAGGAAGCCCTTGAGGAATCATCCTTGCGTGGCAGCATGCCCATGCGCTCGAACTGCCAGCGCATGGCGCGATACCAGAGATAGCCGACCGCCGCGCCGCACAGCGCCAGGATGACGACGCTCGCGCTCGAGAACGAACCGCCCCACCACATCATCCACGCAGTCCACAGCAGCGTGAAGATGATGGCACCTGCTTTGAGCGGAAGAAGGGGGCGGGTCATGGTCGTGCTCCGGGTTGGCAAAACCCCGGCAGACATCATCGCAAGTCGAGGTGCCCCATACCGTGAGCCAGATCACGGAACGGGACAGTGGATCCGCTAGCCAAAGCGCAGCCGCGAGCGCTCCTTGGCCCTTTCCGCCTCGACCTCGCGGTCGCGCGCCGGCGCAAGGGTGTGCAGCGAGGTGAGGAGCTTTCGCGCCGCCTCCGAGACCTCGGCCACGGCGCGGTCGAACGCCGCCTCGTTGGCCTGCGACGGCCTGTTGAAGCCCGACAATTTGCGCACGAACTGCAAGGCCGAGGCATGGATCTCGTCCTCCGTCGCCGGCGGCTCGAAGTTGAACAGCGTCTTGATGTTGCGGCACATGCAGTCTCTCCCGATGTTTTCCTCGAGGACGATCGGCGGAACCAAAATCCTACATCCTTCCGGAGAGTTTTGCTAAGATCGCCGCAACGCGGCCGCCGGATACGAGCCGCATGGGGAGAGAAACATGAAGACTTCTTGCGCGGCGCTGTCGGCCATTCTGCTGTCCATCTCGGCGTCGGCGATGGCTGCCGATTATCCTGCACCGAAACAGGGCGACTGGATCGCCAGGGATTTCAAGTTCCACACCGGCGAGGTCATGCCGGAGTTGCGGCTGCATTACACCACCGTCGGCGAGCCGAGCGGGCAACCGGTGCTGGTGCTGCATGGCACCGGCGGCTCGGGCGCAAGCATGCTGACGCCAAGCTTCGCCGGCGAGCTGTTCGGCGCGGGCCAGTCGCTCGACGCCACCAAATACTACATCATCATTCCCGACGGCATCGGCCATGGCAAATCGTCAAAACCGTCCGACGGCATGAAGACCGGCTTTCCGAAATACGACTACGACGACATGGTCGAGGCGCAGTACCGCCTCGTGACGGAAGGACTCGGCGTCAAGCATCTGCGGCTCGTCATCGGCAATTCGATGGGCGGCATGCACACCTGGCTGTGGGGCGAGAAATATCCGAAGGCGATGGACGCGCTGATCCCGATGGCCTCGCAACCGACCGAGATGGCATCGCGCAACTGGATGCTGCGGCGGATCATGCTCGACACCATCCGCAACGACCCCGACTACAATGGCGGCAACTACACCAGCCAGCCGCGCATGATGAAATACGCCGTCACCGCCTACGGCATCGCGAGCATCGGCGGAACGCTGGCCTATCAATCGCAGGCGCCGACGGCGGCCGAGGCCGACAAGATCGTCGACGAGCGGCTCGCGACGCCGATCACGGCCGATGCCAACGACTTCGTCTACCAGTGGGAGTCCTCGCACGACTACAATGCCGGGGAGAAGCTGGAGCAGATCGAAGCCTCGTTGCTCCTGATCAACTCCGCCGACGACGAGCGTAACCCGCCGGAGACCGGCCTCACGGACGCGGCGATGAAGCAGGTCAAGAACGGCCGCCTGTATCTGATCCCCGCCAGCACCGAAACGCGCGGTCACGGCACCACCGGCAATGCAAAGTTCTACAGCGAGCAGGTCAGGCAATTGCTGCAAACCGCGCCGCAACGGACGATGTAGAATCGGCGGGCTGCACGTCCTCATATCGCAATGCATCATGTGCGGCGCCTCTCGCACCGCATATTATTTGAGCATGCAATGCGCTGACAGCTCGGGCTTAATCGCGTCAACGACACGAATCGAGGCGCGGAGCGATCGCGCGCCATTGGCACGACACGCGATGAGGAGGATCGCATGCGCAGGCTCGCACTGTGCGTTTGGCTGGCTGCGATGACGGCGCTGACGAGCGCGGCGCTTGCGTTCGACAACGGGCAATATGATCACGTCTCGCCCGACATCCGCGCTTGGTTCAAGAGCGTGATCGCGCCGAACGGCGTGCCCTGCTGCGACATCTCCGACGGTCATCGCACGGACTATGACGTGCGCAACGGCGCCTATTGGGTACCGATCGAGGGACAGTGGATGGCAGTGCCCGAACGCGCCATCATCCGCGACCGCGGCAACCCGGTCGGCCAAGCCGTGGTGTGGTACGTCCACCATCGCGGCACCATCATCATCAGCTGCTTCGTGCCCGCCGATGCAGTGTAGCGCGTCGTGATGGATTTCATTGGCTGGGGCGGCCCGATCGGGTAGCTTGCCCCCAAGCTGATGCGGAGGCACGCCGTTGACCGATCTTTGCGCCGAAGACCTCGCCACCATCTATGCCAAGCCGAGCCCGCGCGTGATCGCGAAGGCACGTCCCGCGATCGATGCGCATGCAAAGAAGTTCATCGAGATGTCGCCGTTCTGCGTGCTCGCGACGTCAGGCGCGGACGGCAGCGTCGACGCCTCGCCGCGCGGCGGCGGCATCGGCTTCGTCCACGTCGCCGGCCCCAACCAGCTGCTGATGCCCGACCGCTCCGGCAACAACCGGATCGACAGTTTTCGCAACGTCGTCGAAGGCTCGGGCTTCGTGCATCTGCTGTTCTTCGTCCCCGGCATCGACGAGACGCTGCGCGTCGGCGGGCGCGGCACGCTGTCCGCCGATCCGGATCTGCTTGCCTCGATGGTGGAATTCGGCAAGCCACCGCGCGCGGTGCTGAACGTCGCGGTCAGCGAAGTCTATTTCCATTGCGGCAAGGCGCTGATGCGCTCGAAGCTGTGGTCGCCGGAGAAGGTGCAGCGCTCGGTGATGCCGAGCATCGTCGAGGTCATTCACGACCAGACGGGCTTGGGCGAACCGGAGAGTCAGGAGATCGTGGAAGAGCGCTACAAGCAGCAGCTGTAGGCGCGCTTTCGTTCCGCAAACAGATCGTCATGCCCGGGCTTGTCCCGGGCATTCACGTCTTCATTGCGCGCAGCACGGGGATGGCCGGGTCAAGCCCGGCCATGACGAATGGAGAGCCCGCGGTCGGAGCTTAATGCCCCTCGCCCTCGAGCCCGCCGACGTGCTTCTGGGTGTAGAGCTCGAGGCCGATGCGGCCGATCAGGTCGAGCTGGGTTTCGAGGAAGTCGATGTGGTGCTCCTCGTCGCTCATCAGCTTCTCGAACAGGTCGCGCGTGACGTAGTCCTTGACGCCGTGGCAGTAGGTCGCCGCTTCCTGGTAGAGCGCCCGCGCGCTCATCTCGGCGGCGAGATCGCACTCGATGATCTCCTTGACGTTCTGGCCGATGCGCAGGGGATCGAGCACCTGCATGTTCGGGAAGCCGTCGAAGAACAGGATGCGCGCGGTGAGCTTGTCAGCGTGCTCCATCTCCTCGATGGATTCCTTGCGCCAGACCTTGGCCATGTCCAGCAGGCCCCAATTGTCGAGGAAGCGGTAGTGCAGCCAGTACTGGTTGATCGCAGTCAGCTCGTGACGCAGTGCCTTGTTGAGGTAGTCGATGACTTTTGCGTCGCCCTGCATGGTTCACTCCAGCTCTTGCAGTCCAACTCGATCCTAAACCGAATTTAGAATGCTTCTAAATGAGATTGCGGAAGGGGGCAACCGGCTACGGGGACGCAGCGGGGGAAAAGCTCAGCCGACAGCGCGGAAGATTTCAGCAGGCCGCGAGCGCGAACTGGGCGGACTCGGCCGTCTCGTCATTGGCGGCCACGGTGTGGCTGTGCGGGCAGCCGGAGCAGCAGGACTTGGCGCACGGGCCAAGCGCTTCATCGATGATGGTCTTGATCGTCCGCGCGCAGCGGCCGCATTCGGCGCTACAGCCGAGGCAGCCATAGACCTGCTTGGCATGGCGCACGGCGTCGTCGGACTCGGCCACAGCGGCGCGGATGTCGTCATCGCTCAGCACGTTACAGGAACAAACGATCATGGAAGCGGCAGGCCCTTCGGTGATGCGCCATCATCGATATTTAACGGGCCAGCCGGATGCAAAGGGAAAAACCGGTATCTGAAGCTATTCCAAACTGACCCGGAAACAGCCTAGTACGGCTCTAAAACAGGGTGTTGCGCTGGATCAAGATGGCGGCCGGATCTAGTCGCCGCCACCGCCTCCCCCACCGTCGCCGCCGCCTCCGCAATCCCCGCCGCTGCTGCCGCTATCGCTGCTGGAACAGCTGCCGGTGTCGGTCGAGTTCCCCGAGCTGTCGCTGGAAAACCAGCTTCCCAGCGAGAAGCCGTCGCTGGTCCCCGAATAGCTGTCGCCGCCGCCATCGCTGCCGGCCCCTGCGCGGGAGCGGCGTTGGCCGCGATTCTGGAGGTGGGTGATCCAGCCGTAGCCGATGGCGAAGACGATCCCGGCAGCAATCAATGCATTGATCATCGCGTTGCCCATCATCGCCTCCCTGGCGGAGCTGCGGTCCACACCAATTCGTCGCACCCGGCCAAGGTGCCGTTCATTGATCATTCAAACGAAGTATGGAACTTTACCCCCCAAAGAGTTCCCGCGTGTTTGTGCGAAAGGTCAAGCCAATGAAGAAGTCGCTCCTGGCAGTCGCTGCCCTCACCGCTGTGGCCCTGACGGCCGGGACGCCGGCCCATGCGCAGCGCGGCGTCGCTGCCGGCGTGGCGGCTGGGATCATCGGCGGCGCCATTGTCGGCGGCGCGCTCGCTTCCCCGTATTATTACGGACCCGGGCCGGGCTACGCGTATGGTCCGGGTTATGGCCCTGGTTACTACCCGCCCCGCTACTACGCGCCGGGCCCGGGTTATGCCGCCGACGACTATTACGGCGGTTGCGTCTGGCAGAGGCAGCGCTTCTGGGACGGCTATGGCTGGCGCGTCCGCCGCGTCAGGGTCTGTGGCTGAGGCGCCAAAAGCCGGTTCACGACGGATGCGCCGTTCATCTCGGAGCCCGAAAAAGACCGCTTTTTCTCGTCACAGCTCTGTGTGCGTTTACCGTGGATTGACCATTTGCGCGCTTCCTAGCTGCAAGGCTAATTCCATCAGAGTGTGCGTGAACCTTTGAACCCCGGGCGCCTCTAACAAGGGGACCCATCTCCCAGGAGAGCCAAGAGCATGAAGAAGACTTTAGTTGCCGCCCTCACGGTTGCGACGGTCGCCGGTTCGCTGGTGACCGCTGCTCCGTCCGCAAAGGCCCATGACGGCGTCGGCGCGGGCATCGCGGCCGGCCTGATCGGCGGCGCCATCGTCGGCGGCGCGATCGCCTCGAGCCGTCCGGCCTATGGCGGCCCCGTCTACGTCGCCGAGCCCCCGCCGCCCGCGCCCTGCTACTGGCAGCGCCAGCGTTACTGGGACGGTTACGGCTGGGTCATCCGCCCGGTTCGCGTCTGCTACTGATCTGATCGCCATGGCGCTCGTGAGCGCCGCGATCGAAGCCCGGCCGAGACCATCGGCCGGGCTTTTTCTTTTGGTCCCGCGCGCTATCGCGCCGCCTCGATCGAGCGCAGCACCTCTTCGCTCGGCCAGCAATCGACCTTCAGGCCCGCCGACTTTTGATAAGCACCGAGCGCTGCGCGCGTCTGCATGCCGGCCTTGCCGTCGATCTTGTCCTTGTAGAGCCCGGCGCGCGTGAGCCCGCGCTGCATGGTCTCGACATCCCTGGTGCGCAATTGCTTCGAGGCCGACCACGGCGTTGCGAAGGGCAACGGGCTCGTCATGCGGTCGCTGAGATGACCGACGAACAGCACGTAGAGGTCGGAGAAATTGTATTCCTTGATGACGAAGTAGTTCTTCGTGGTCAGGAACGACGGGCCGTAGATCCCTTCCGGCTGCAGCAACGAGGCCGGCTGCGCCTGCTCCGCGGCGCTGAGCTTTTGTCCACGCACCGGCACGAAGCCTTCGCGCAGCCATTGGCTGATCGGCTTCGTCACCTCTGGCACCCCGGTGGTGCAATCGACCTTCGCCGGCGCCTGCACCTCGTAGGTCCAGCGCACGCCGCTCTGCCAACCCTTGTTGACGAGTTGCTGGGCGGCGGAGGCGAGCGCATCCGGCACCGAGTGCCAGATGTCGATGCGGCCGTCGCGGTCGAAGTCGACGCCGTGCTTGTAATATTCGGACGGCAGGAATTGCGTGAGCCCGGTGGCGCCGGCCCAGGACGAGCGCATGTCCTTGCGCGTCACCACGCCCTCGCCGAGGATCTTCAGCGAGAGGATGAACTCGTTGCGATAGGTGTCCTTGCGGCGGCCGACATAGGCCTGCGTCGCCAGCACGCGCACCAAATCATACGGCAGCGTGTAGCGGCCGTAGTCGGTCTCGCGGCCCCAGATCGCGAGCATGACGGTCGCCGGCACGCCGGAGGTCTTCTCGATCTCGGTCAGCGCGGGACGATATTTCTGCAGGAGCCGCTGCCCCTCGCCCGCAAGGCGCGCGATCGAGGCGTCCCTGACGTAGTCGGCCGGCACCTGCACGAACTCGGCCTGCGACGGCGCACCGGTCGCCGGCCGGCCCGGCAGGATCAGATCCGGCAGCTTGTAGTCCGGCTCGAGCCCGCGCGTCTCTTGCTCGAACGTCGCGCGCGACACGCCGGCCGCCTGCGCCTCCGGCCAGAGCGAGGCGATGAACTGCGTGAAGGCGGCGTCGGCGGCGCGGGCGGACGACCAGCCGCAGGTGACAACGATCACCGCAGCGATGAGCGCCCGCCGCATCATGCCGCCATCACCGCGTCAGCTTCTTGTACTTCACGCGGTGAGGAATGATGCTGTCCTGGCCGAGCCGGCGCATCTTGTCCTTCTCGTAGTCCTGGAAGTTGCCTTCGAACCATTCGACATGGCTGTCGCCCTCGAAGGCCAGGATATGGGTCGCGATGCGGTCGAGGAACCAGCGATCATGGCTGATGATGACGGCGCAGCCGGCGAAATCCTCCAGCGCCTCTTCGAGCGCGCGCAGCGTGTCGACGTCGAGGTCGTTGGTCGGTTCGTCGAGCAGCAGGACGTTGGCACCGGACTTGAGCATCTTGGCGAGATGCACGCGGTTGCGCTCACCGCCGGAGAGCGCGCCGACCTTCTTCTGCTGGTCGGCGCCCTTGAAGTTGAACGACGAGCAATAGCCGCGCGAATTGACTTCCTTCTTGCCGAGCAGGATCAGCTCGTTGCCGCCGGAGATCTCCTCCCACACGTTCTTGTTGCCGTCGAGCGCGTCGCGCGACTGGTCGACATAGCCGAGATGCACGGTCTCGCCGACCGTGATAGTGCCCTTGTCTGGCGTTTCCTGCTTGGTGATCATCTTGAACAGCGTGGTCTTGCCGGCGCCGTTGGCGCCGATCACGCCGACGATGCCACCAGGCGGCAGCTTGAAGGTGAGATCGTCGATCAGCAGGCGATCGCCGTAACCTTTGCTGAGGCCTTCGAAATCGACCACGTTGGCGCCGAGCCGCTCGGCGACGGGGATGATGATCTGCGCGGTCTGGGTCTGCTTCTCGCTCGCCTGCTTCAGCAGTTCCTCGTAGCGCTGGTAGCGCGCCTTGGACTTGGCCTGGCGTGCCTTCGGCGAGGACGCGACCCATTCCTGCTCGCGCGCAATCGTCTTCTGGTGCGCGGCGTCCTCGCGGCCTTCCTGCTCCAGCCGCTTCTGCTTCTGCACCAGCCAGGACGAGTAGTTGCCCTCGTAGGGAATGCCCTTGCCGCGATCGAGCTCGAGGATCCAGCTGGTGACATTGTCGAGGAAGTAGCGATCGTGGGTGACGATCAGGATCGCGCCGGGATAGTTGCGCAGATGGCCTTCCAGCCACGACACCGACTCGGCGTCGAGATGGTTGGTCGGCTCGTCCAGCAGCAGAAGCTCGGGCTGGTCGAGCAGCAGCCGGCACAGCGCGACGCGGCGGCGCTCACCGCCGGAGAGTTTTGTGACGTCGGCATCGTCGGGCGGGCAGCGCAGCGCGTCCATGGCCTGGTCGACCTTGCTGTCGAGATCCCAGAGGCCCTGGGCCTCGATCTCGTCCTGCAGCTTGGTCATCTCGTCGGCGGTCTCCTCGGAGTAGTTCATCGCCAGCTCATTGTAGCGATCGAGGATGGCCTTCTGCTTGGCGACGCCCAGCATGACGTTCTCGCGCACGGAAAGCTTGGCATCGAGCTGCGGTTCCTGCTCGAGATAGCCGACGCGGGCGCCCTGGGCGACCCAGGCCTCGCCATTATACTCCTTGTCGAGGCCGGCCATGATCTTGAGCAGCGTCGACTTGCCCGAGCCGTTGACGCCGAGCACGCCGATCTTGGCGTCCGGGTAGAAGCTCAGATGGATGTTATCGAGCACCTTCCGGGTCGGGTAGCTCTTGGTCAGGCCCTGCATGAAATAGATGAACTGGCGCGCCATCGGTCCCGTGAAACCTTCGATTTGAGGAAATTTGCTTGCCGCCGATGTAGCGATCCCGCCCCCAAAGGGCAACGTTTTCCCTCCGTTCACCACGGATGAATACGGGACGGACACCATGCTGACGCCAATCCGGACAATTGAAACCATTTTTTAATAAAGCAGGCCAAAGCTCGTCACGGCGCCGAAAAAGACGCCACCCGCGGCAGAAGCGGCGGGGAGAACAGCGAGGCCGCACCATGGCTCTGACCGAGACCAATTCCTTTCCCGTTCCGGCAGAAGCCGGCAGCACCTCCGCGCTCGTCGCGGAGATCAAGGGCTTCTGGAAGGGCTTCTTCGCCACCGCCTTCAACCCCTACCGGCCCGAGCTGCACTACATGCGCGGCCCCGGCCCCGCCTGGCGCGCCAAGCACGGCATGGATGCGCCGGTCCGGTTGAAGCCCCGCGACCTCTGAGCCCTTTCCCCGCTATCGGATTTTTGAAGACGCGAGCTGCTTGCGCGCAGGTGTGATTGCGCGCAACCATGGCCCGGTTCCGACGATGGCCCCCGCCTGGCGCCATCACCTCTCGCCATGGATGAACGCTGATGACGCGGCTGCGCTGTGCAATTCTCGACGACTATTTCAACATCGCCCTCGACGTCGCCGACTGGCCGAAACTGTCCGACCGCATCGACGTCACCGTGTTCAGCCATCCCTTCACCTCGGAGCAGGCCGCGGCCAGCGCGCTCGCCGATTTCGAGATCGTCTGCGCGATGCGCGAGCGCACGGCGTTCCCCAAGAGCCTGTTCGATGGCTTGCCGAAGCTGAAGCTGCTGCTGACGTCAGGCATGCGCAACGCCTCGATCGACATGGAGGCCGCGAAGGCGAAGGGCGTTGCGATCGGCGGCACGCAATATTCCCGCGATCCCACGGCACCGCTGACCATGGGCCTGATCCTGGAGCTGACCCGCGGCATCGGCCGGGAGAATGCGCGCATGCATGCCGGCGAGCCCTGGCAGACCTTTGCCGGCGTCGAGATCGAGGGGCTGACGCTCGGCATCGTCGGGCTCGGCAAGCTCGGCAGCAAGATGGCGGGCATTGCGAAAGCATTCGGCATGAACGTGATCGCCTGGAGCCCGAACCTCACGCCGGAGAAGTGCAAGGCGGCCGGCGTCGGCTACGCCACCAAGGAGGAGCTGTTCGCCAAGGCCGACATCGTCACCATCCATGTGGTGCTGAGCGAGCGTTCGCGGGGACTGGTCGGCGCTGCGGACCTCGCGCGGATGAAGCCGACGGCCTTCCTCGTCAACACCGCGCGCGGGCCGATCGTGGACGAGCAGGCCCTGCTGGAGGCCTTGCAGCAGCGGAAGATCGCGGGCGCCGGCTTGGATGTGTTCTCGGTCGAGCCGCTGCCGGTCGACCATCCCTTCCGCAAGCTCGACAATCTCGTGCTGACGCCGCATCTCGGCTACGCCACCGAGGACGGCTTGCGCATCCATTACGGCCAGATGGTCGAGGCGATCGACGCCTGGACCAAAGGCGGCGAGCTGCCGCGCAAGCTGGCCTGAAACGAAAAGGGCGCGCCGACGGCACGCCCTTTTTTGATCTGAATTGTCTCGAAGCGCCTTAGCGCACGGTGACCGGTGCGGGCAGCGGCGGCACCACGGTCGGCTGCGTACCCGGGACGGGGCCGGCCTGGGCCGCCATCGGGGCCGGCGCACCGGGGGTGGGTGCGGCGGACGCAGTCGCCGTTCCCGGCGCCGGACCACCCGGCATCACCACCACGCGCGTGCCGACCTTGACCCGGTCGAACAGGTCCGAGACGTCCTCGTTCAGCATGCCGATGCAGCCGGAGGAGACGAACTTGCCGATCGTCGAGGGCTGGTTGGTGCCGTGGATGCGGTAGACGGTCGAGCCGAGATACATCGCGCGGGCGCCGAGCGGATTGCCGGGGCCGCCGGCCATGAAGCGCGGCAGATAGGGCTGGCGCTCGATCATCTCGGTCGGCGGATGCCAATCCGGCCACTCGGCCTTGCGGGTGATCTTCTGCACCCCGGTCCAGGTGAAGCCGTCGCGGCCGACGCGGACGCCGTAACGAACCGCGCGGCCATTGCCGAGGACGTAGTACAGATAGGTGTTCGGGGTATCGACGATGATCGTTCCGGCCGGCTCCTTGGTCGCGAGCGAGACCTCCTGGCGGCGCAGGTTCGGCGGCAACTGTGCCGGCGCGGCGTCGGGCTGCTCCTCGGGCGGGAGCGAGGCGATCGCCATCGGCCGGCCATCGGCGCCAACCGGCGGCTGCCCTGCCTGGACCGCTCCGGTCGCGGCGGGACCACCGACGGCTTCCGGCGGACGCAGGCCGTCGCTGCCGGGGGCCTGCTGAGCGGGACGGTCGGCATAGATCACAGCGGGCGGGCCGGCGGGGCGGCCGTAGCGGGGATCGTCGGGCGACATCACCGGCCCCTGCGGCGGCGCAGCCGAGTAGACGGGAGCGCCGGCGGGACGGCCATAACGGGGATCATCCGGCGACATCACCGGCCCCTGCGGCGGCGCAGCCGAATAGACCGGAGGACCAGCGGGGCGGCCGTAGCGGGGATCGTTGGGCGAGATCGGACCGCCCGGGCCGGGCGGCGGCAGCGATGCCTGCGGCAGCGCGTCGTCGTCATCTTCCAGCGCGTCGAAACTCGGCGTGCGGTCGCCGGGGCGGTATTCAGCCGGAGCGCCGTAGCTCGGCGCCTGCTGGACCGGATAGCTCTGGGCCTGTGCGAGCGAGGTTCCCGCCGCAGCGACTGTTGCGGCAGCGCATATCGTCAGAAAATGTTTGATCATCATCGCTCTTGTATAGTCCCCAGGCCCTATCGGACCGCTAACGGCCAGATGACCGAAGATAGCGGCACATTCAAGACATTACAGGCCGATTTGCGCCGGATTTGCCGATTTGTGATCCGCAAGACTACCGTTGCTCCGTTGCATCACGGGGGCGGAAATCGCATTCCGCCGTGGATTGCCGGAGTCATCGACCCCGATTTTAAGGGAACGGCGCGGAGGGGTTGCGATATGTTCGAATCAGCCTGATTCGCCGCCGCTTTGAGCTCCGATTCCGCGTGGCGAACGCGGCAACCAGTACCGTCACCGCGTTCAGATGGCTCATTGGCCCTGGCCAGCTCGCCGCCGGGGCGGAAATTCGCAATCCCTCGATGCTTCCCGGCTTTCGCTTCCTGCTTGCCGCGATCCTGCTGTCAACCTCCATCCTGGTGTTCGGCTTGGGCACCGCCGCGCTGCTGCGGGCGAGCCACGAGCAGTATGTCAGCAACCCCTCCTGGCGGAACGGCCCGCAGGAGCGGATGTTTGCCCAGGCGTCCGAGCCGGCCCAGCCGGTGCTCGCGGCCTTGCGGGCGGAGCCGGAGCCGGCCGAGCCCACCGCGCCGTCGCTGCGCGACCAGGTGCCGACCATCGCCCTGCCGGTGAGCGAGCCCGATCAGGTCGCGGCGGTGACGAGTGAGGCTGACGCTCAGCCCCAGGTCGCTACACCTTCGGCTGACACCTCGGCCGCCGAACCGGCCAAGGCCGAGACGACGACGGAAGCCACGGCACCAGCTCCCACCGACACGCTCACCCCTGCCGACACCACGGCATCGATCCCCGAGGCCCCCCCTGTCCCGACCGCCGGCGCGCCGGCCCCGGCTGACCCTAGCCTCGCCCTGGAATCCTCGGCGCTCGATGCCGCCTCAGCCAGGATGGCTGCACTGAACGATCCCGCGACCACGGCCTGGAAGGATCCGCCGGCCAAGGCCAAGGCGGACAGCAGCGCACCGGACAGCAAGGCGACGAAGCCGCGGGCGAAGGCGAAGAAGCGGCACCGCGTGGTGCGGCGCCCGCCGCCTCAACAGCTGCAGCAGTCGCTTGACCCGTTTGGACAGCCGCAGCAGACCTTCGCTACGACGACCACGCGCGCGCGCCAGTAAGCTTACGCCGGCCCGGTCGCGACCGGCGGGCCGCCGGCCTGGCCCCATTCCGACCATGAGCCGTCATAGAGCGCGGTATCGGTGATACCGAGGCGATAGAGCGCGAGCGTCAGCACGCCGGCCGACACACCCGAGCCGCAGCTCGTCACGATCGGCGCATCGAGCTTGACGCCGGCACCGGTGAAAGCGGCACGCAGATCGTCGAGCGGCTTCATCGTTCCGGTCGCGGCATCGAACAGGAGATTGTAGGGCACGTTGCGGGCGCCGGGGATGTGGCCGGAGCGGATGCCCGCGCGCGGCTCGGGCGCGCGGCCCTCGAAACGGTCGGCGGCGCGTGCGTCGATCACCTGCTCTTTGTTGCTTTCGACGTTGGCGATGAGCTGCTGCATGCTGCGCACGCGTTTTGAATCATAGCTCGCCTTGAACGTCGCAGGCTTTGGCTTCACCTCGCCGCTCTCGACGGGACGCCCCTCGGCGCGCCACTTCTTCAGGCCGCCATTGAGGATGCGTACATTGCCGTGGCCGAAAGCCAGGAACATCCACCACGCGCGCGGCGCGGCGACCCAGCCGCCGGCATCGTAGATCACGACCGTGTCGGCATTACCGATGCCGAGATTGCCGACGTCGCGGCCGAACTGCTCGGCGCTCGGATACATATGCGGCAGCGGGTTGGAATGATCCGACACCGCGTCGACGTCGAAGAACACCGCGCCGGGCAGATGCGCGGCGAGATAGTCGTCCTTCGGCAGCGGCAGCACGCCCGGCAGCTTGAAGCTGGCGTCGAGCACTTTAAGGTTGGCGTCGTTGATATGGGCGGCGAGCCATTCGGTGGACACGAGGGGGTCGGGGGTCATCGGTCTTTCCTTGTCATTCCGGGGCGCGCGTAGCGCGAGCCCGGAATCTATCGCGCGGCAGAGATGGTGGATGAATGGATTCCGGGTTCGCGCTACGCGCGCCCCGGAATGACGAAGGGAGAGATCTAACCCTTCTTCTTCGGCTCCCACTGCTCCGTCGGGCCGCCGGCGTCGCGCCAGGCGGCGTAGCCGCCGGCGATGTGGGCGACGGGCTTGAGGCCCATGTCCTGCGCGGTCTTGGCAGCGAGCGCGGAGCGCAGGCCGCCGGCGCAGTGGAAGACGAACTTCTTGTCTTCCTGGAAGATCGGCTTGGCATAGGGGCTCTGCGGATCGATCCAGAATTCCAGCATGCCGCGGGTGCAAGCGAACGCGCCGGGGATGCGGCCGTCGCGCTCGATCTCGCGGGGATCGCGGATGTCGACGATGACGACGTCGCCGTTCTTGGAGATCTCGATGGCGTCCTTGGCGGTGAGCGTCTCGATCTCGGCATTGGCCTCGTCGATCAGCGCCTTGATGCCGCGGGTGATGGTCTGGGGCATGGGTCTTCCCTTCTTCTCTTCCGTCGTTCCGGGGCGATGCGAAGCATCGAACCCGGAACCTCGATCGTCACACTCCATCTCGAGATTCCGGATCGGCCGCTTTGCGGCCGTCCGGAATGACGGTGGAGGGCGCTAGTGCGTCAATTCCTTCATCGCACCCTCCAGCCCCTCGATCGTGATCGGGAACATGCGATTGGTGAAGATGCGCTTGATGATGGTGGTCGATTCCGAATAGTCCCAGTGCTTCTGCGCGACCGGATTGAGCCACACCGTATGCGGATAGGTGCGGATGATGCGGTCGAGCCAGACCGAACCCGGCTCCTCGTTGACATGCTCGACCGAGCCGCCCGGCACCATGATCTCGTAAGGCGACATCGAGGCGTCGCCGACGAACACGACCTTGTAGTCGTGCGGGTATTTGTGCAGCACGTCCCAGGTCGGCGTGCGGTCGGTGAAACGGCGCTTATTCTGCTTCCACACGCCTTCATAGAGGCAGTTGTGGAAGTAGAAATACTCCATGTGCTTGAACTCGCTCTTCGCCGCCGAGAACAGCTCCTCGACCTGCTCGATATGCGAATCCATCGAGCCGCCGATGTCGAAGAACACCAGGAGCTTCACCGCGTTGCGCCGCTCGGGCCGCATGTGCACGTCGAGATAACCGTGATTGGCGGTCTCGCGGATGGTGGTGTCGAGATCGAGCTCATCAGGCGCGCCGGTGCGCGCGAACTTGCGCAGGCGCCGCAGCGCCACCTTGATGTTGCGGATGCCGAGCTCGACATTGCCGTCGAGATCCTTGAACTCGCGCTTGTCCCACACCTTCACGGCGCGGTTGTTGCGGTTCTTCTCCTGACCGATGCGGACGCCCTCGGGATTATAGCCGTGGGCCCCGAACGGCGAGGTGCCGGCGGTGCCGATCCACTTCGAGCCGCCCTGATGCCGCCCCTTTTGCTCCTCGAGGCGTTTCTTCAGGGTCTCCATGAGCTTGTCCCAGCCCATGGCCTCGATCTGCTTCTTCTCTTCCTCGGTGAGATACTTCTCCGCGAGCTTCTTCAGCCACTCCTCGGGGATCTCGGCCTTGTCCATGGCCTCGAGCAGGCTCTCCAGCCCCTTGAACACGGTGCCGAAGACGCGGTCGAACTTGTCGAGATTGCGCTCGTCCTTCACCAGCGAGGCGCGCGACAGATAGTAGAAATTCTCGACGGTGTAGTCCGCGAGGTCAGCGTCGAGCGCCTCCATCAGCGTGAGGTATTCGCGCAGCGTCACGGGGACCTGCGCATCGCGCAGAGAAGTGAAGAATTGCAGGAACATGGGTGACAGATTGCCCGTCGGGGGGCGGACGTCAAGGGGCGCTTCATCTCTCCCATTGGGAGAGGTGAAGCGAGATCGCGAACGCTGCTGGACCGGGAGGCTTTTTGCTCTAGAATTGGCCACCTCACGGGGTTGTTTTGGGGACGTTTGCAATGGGAATTCTCGCAGCACTCATCATCGGCGCGATCGCCGGCTGGCTCGCCGGCAAGATTGTCCACGGGGCGGGATTTGGGCTGATCGGCAACATGGTCGTCGGCATCATCGGCGCGCTGGTGGCGGGCTGGGTGCTGCCTCAGCTGCACATCCAGCTCGCCACCGGCACGGTCGGCGCCATCGTGGATGCCACCATCGGCGCGGTGATTGTGCTCGTCATCCTTTCGCTGATAAAACGGGTCTGAAAGCCTGACCGAACCAGGAACGGCCGCCATGAGCGGCCGTTCCGTTTGTTGGACCAGGGCGATGCCTGCAGGGCAAGATCTGGGACGACGACCAACAAGGACGCGCGATGAAATTTACCGGCACCAAGGACTATGTTGCGACCGACGATCTCAAGGTCGCCGTCAATGCCTCGATCGTGCTGGAGCGCCCGCTCCTCATCAAGGGCGAGCCCGGCACCGGCAAGACGGTGCTGGCGGAGGAAGTGGCCAAGGCGCTGAACGCGCCGCTTCTGACTTGGCATATCAAGTCCACCACCAAGGCACAGCAGGGCCTCTACGAATACGACGCGGTGTCGCGCCTGCGCGACAGCCAGCTCGGCGATGCCCGCGTCTCCGACATCAGGAACTACATCAAGCGCGGCAAGCTGTGGGAGGCGTTCACCGCCGAACAGCGCCCGGTGCTGCTGATCGACGAAATCGACAAGGCCGACATCGAGTTCCCGAACGATTTGCTGCTCGAGCTCGACCGCATGGAATTCCATGTCTACGAGACCAGCGAGACGATCAAGGCGAAGCAGCGCCCGATCATGATGATCACCTCCAACAACGAGAAGGAGCTGCCGGACGCGTTCCTGCGCCGCTGCTTCTTCCACTACATCAAGTTCCCCGACGCCGACACCATGGGCCGCATCGTCGACGTCCACTTCCCCGGCATCAAGAAGCGCCTGGTGGAAGAGGCGCTGCGCATCTTCTTCGAAGTGCGCGAGGTGCCCGGCCTGAAGAAGAAGCCGTCCACCTCGGAGCTTTTGGACTGGCTCAAGCTGCTGCTCAACGAGGACATGAGCGTGGAGCAACTGCGCGAGCGCGATCCGCGCAAGCTGATCCCGCCGCTGCACGGTGCGCTGCTGAAGAACGAGCAGGACGTGCATCTGTTCGAGCGGCTGGCGTTCTTGAGCCGAAGGGAAGTGTAGGTCGGCGCGCCGCCAACCACACGCCCGGTGTCGTCCCGGCCTAGTACCCGGAATCAGAGCTGAGTGATACGGCGGCCTTTGAAACGGCGTTGACGGACCTTTTTCTTGGTCCAGACGAAGGGCTCGGCTCTGTCGTTGTATGCGTTGACGTAGGCATCGATGTGTTCCTGAAGCTGCTTGAGGCTCGTGAAGGAGGTGCCGCTGAGCGACTGCCCCTGCAAGATGGAAAACCATACTTCGACCTGATTGAGCCATGACGCACTTGTCGGCGTGAAATGAAATTGCACGTTGGGGTGGGCCTTGAGCCAGTCCTCGTTCTTTTTATGGGTGTTGAGGTTGTCGAGGATGACGTGAAGCTTGCGGTTCGGAAAAGCCGCGGTGACGCTGTTCATGAAATCGAGAAACTCGACGCGGCGCCGGCGTTTTGAATGGGTCGCGATGATCTTTCCGGTGGCGACTTCGAGCGCCGCAAACAATGTTGTGGTGCCATGCCGCTTGTAATCGTGGCTTTGGCCGGTCAAGGCGCGGCCATTGGGCAACTTCAGATAACCCTGCGCTCGCTCCAAAGCCTGGATCGAGGGCTTCTCGTCCACGCACAGCACAATGGCCTTCGCCGGCGGCGCGACATAGAGGCCGACAACATCGGCGGCTTTGGCCGTAAAGTTCGGGTCGTTGCTCTCGCACCAGGACTTGCGAGCCACCAGGTCAATCTTGTGGCTGCGCAGGAACCGCCAGACATATTGGACATCGACATCGCCCAGCGCCTCGGCCAGCAGGGGGCCGGTCCAGCGCGCAAACCCTTGCGGTGGCGGCTTATCCAGCAGCTTCAGAATCCGCTTGTCGGTCGTCTTCGTATAGATCGGCTGCTTGCCAGGCCGCGGCTTGTCTTGCAGCCCTTCAAGGCCATGGTCGGCATAGCGATGCCGCCAAAGGCTGACAATCCGCGGCTGGACCCCAACTTCCTTGGCGATCGACCGGGTGCTGCGCCCATCCGCCGCCAACAGAACTATCCGCGCCCGCTTCAAACTAGTGCGCAATTGCGCACGGGGGCCGGGACCCATACCGCGTGATTTATCGATAAGACTCCGGGGCCAGTACCGCCCACCAAACCACTCCCTGGGGTAATGGGTCCTGGCTTTCGCCAGGACGACGTTGGGGAGGCATTTGCGCGCTGCCTCAACCTCGTCATTGCGAGCTTCGCGGGCGATGACAGCGAGTGTGTGGTCGCAGACACGCCTTCGCAGCCTCGCGGCGCATTTCGCCCGAGCTTTGCTCTCTCCATCACACCCTCCAGGAAAGAGGGCGCAGGGAAGGCCGGGTGCCGGCTGGCACCCACGGTCCGCCGTGCGAAGGCACACGCAGAAAAACTGCACAGCGGCATACAGGTGAAGCCCAACACACGGCCTTCCCTGCGCAGTGGTCGGACGGCTTATGCCGTGCTCTCCCGGGAGCCGAGTTCGTTCTGGCCTCCCTCGTCCTCGCGGAATTCACCGACACCGCGCCGGTTGACGCGACTGTCGCATCCGCAAGAGCTTGACCGTAGCAACGACGGCCAGGACCACACGGTTTTGCCGTACGCACGCAGCGCCGTTCGTCCGCACGAAGTTTTGGGCTCACGGAGAGCAATCCGCCCTGCCCTCAGCCTCTCGCACACGACGCTGCCGCGTCCACCGCAACCCGGCCCGCGTTTCGAACGACTCGCGAACCGCCCCTCTTCGTCGGGCCGGGCTGGCTCGATGTATGCCGCAATTCCGAATTTCGGTAAAGTGGAATATTTTTGCGGGGAGGGATTGACGGGTGAGCGACACAGCAAATCTAGTAGGGTGGGTTAGCAACAGCGTAACCCACCTCTTTTGTCTCCGCGTCCAGAGAAGTGGTGGGTTACGCCGCGCGGACTGCTCTTCGCGCAGCCGCTAGCTAACCCACCCTACGAAGATCTCACGCCACCGCCGCATCCGGAATCCGCGCGGCTTCCATCGGCACCTTGCCGCGGATCAGGTCCGAGGCACGGTCGGCGATCATCATCGTGGATGCGTTCAAATTCGCCGAGATCATGCGCGGCATCACGGAGGCATCGATCACGCGGAGGCCCTCCAACCCGTGGACGCGAAGTTGGTCGTCGACCACTGCCCACGTGCTGTCCGCCGGACCCATGCGGCAGGTGCAGCCGGGGTGGAAGGTGGTGGTGCCGCGTTCGGTGGCGGCGGCGAGGAATTCGTCGTCGGTGTTGATGTTGGGGCCGGGGAAATCCTCGTAGGCGTAATAGGGCGACAGCGGCGCACTCTTCAAAAGGCGCCGTGCGAGCTTCATGCCGCCGACGATGACGCGGCGGTCGAGCTCGGCGTCGAGGTAATTGGTCTGGATGATCGGCGGCGCGAACGGATCGGCCGAGCGAATGCGGACATAGCCGCGGCTCTCGGGGCGCTGCTGCCAGGAGGCCACCGTCATGCCGGGCTCGTCCTCGAGCTGGCCCTGCACGCCTTCCTTGTAGCTTGCCGGTGTGAAGGTGAGCTGCAGGTCGGAAGACTCGGCGCTCTCGCCGGAGTGCCAGAAGCAATAGACCATGGTCGGCGACAGCGAGAGCAGGCCGCGGCGCGCGGTTGCCCATTTCAGCGCCTCGATCCACAGCGAGAAGCCGCGGCGGAGTTCGTTGATGGTCTTGATGTCTTTTACGCGCGCCACCGTGCGCGGCGCGTAATGATCCTGGAGGCCTTCGCCGACCGGCAACGCATGGCGCACCGCGATGCCATGGGCGGCCAGCAGGTCCGGCGAGCCGACGCCGGAGAGCTGGAGCAGTTGCGGCGAATTATAGGTGCCGCCGGACAGGATCACTTCCTTGTTGGCGCGCACCTCGACCGGCGTGCCGCCGCGGCCGCCCTTGGTGTAGCGCACGCCCACCGCGCGCTTACCCTCGAAGATGATCTCGGTCGCGTGCGCGTGGGTGTGCACATGCAAATTGGGGCGCTTCATCGCGGGCTTCAGGAACGCGGTCGAGCCGGAGACGCGCAGGCCCTTGTCGATGGTGCGCTGGCAGTAGGAGACGCCTTCCTGCTTCGCGCCGTTGTAGTCGGGGTTACGCGGGATGCCGAGCGAGACCGCGCCCTCCATGAAGGCCTCGCAGAGCGGATCGCGCCAGTCCATGGTGGTGACGATGAGGTTGCCGTCGCGTCCGCGATAGGTGTCCTCACCCTCGCCGACCCGCTTCTCCAGCCGCTTGAAGTAAGGCAGCACGTCGGCATAGCCCCAGCCGCGATTGCCCATCTGCGCCCAGGTGTCGAAATCCATGCGCTGGCCGCGATTGTAGATGTGGCCGTTGATCGAGGACGAGCCACCGAGCGTCTTGCCGCGCGGCGCGTAGATGCTGCGCCCGCCGGTGTAGGGCCCCGGCTCCTGCTGGTAGGCCCAGTTGATGCTCTTCATGTGGAAGGTCTTGATGAAGCCCGCCGGCAGATGGATGTACGGGTGCCAGTCGCTCGGGCCCGCCTCCAGCACGCAGACGCTAACGTTCGGATCTTCGCTGAGCCGGTTGGCAAGCACGCAGCCGGCGGAGCCCGCGCCGACGATCACATAATCAAATCTGTCCATGGTGCCTCGGCCGCTCAGCGCGGCTTGTCGTTGAGTTGAAATTCGAGATGCGCCTGCACTGTCGGCCATTCGGCGGCGGTAATGCTGTAGACCACGGTGTCGCGCAGCGTGCCGTTCGGCGCGACCTGGTGGCTGCGCAGAATGCCGTCCTGCTTGGCGCCCAGGCGCTCGATGGCGCGGCGGCTCTGGTGGTTGAAGTAGTGCGTACGGAATTCGACCGCGATGCAGTTCAGCGTCTCGAAGGCGTGCCGGAGCAGCAGCAGCTTGCACTGCGTATTGAGCGGGCCGCGCTGCGCGCTCTTGCCATACCAGGTCGAGCCGATCTCGACGCGGCGGTTGGCGGCATCGATATTCATGTAGGTCGTCATGCCGACGATGTTGCCGCCGGCGTCGAACACGGTGAACGGCAGCATCGAGCCTGCGGCTTGCAAGGCCAGGCGGCGGTCGATCTCCTTGCCCATGTTCTCAGGCAGGGGAATCGCAGTGTACCAGAGTTTCGAGAGCTCGCCGTCCTTCACGGCCTCGGTCAGCCCCTCGATATGCTGACGCGACAGCGGCTCGAGACGGGCGTGCTGTCCACGCAGGGTGATGGGATCAGGCCAGGGCATTGAATCGTTCCTCATGAATGTCATTCCGGGATGGTCCGAAGGACCAGACTATGGTGCGCAATTGCGCACCTGAGAATCTCGAGATCCCGGGTTCTATGCTCCGCATAGCCCCGGGATGACAATCGCGTTTTACGCGATTGTCACTTGTTCAAGAAGTTCAACGGCAAACCGCCGCGCGGCCAGTCCATGGCGATCAGCTCGCCCTTGCCTGACAGCGTGATGTAGGCGGTCTTCAGCCCGGGGCCGCCGAAGGCGATGTTGGTGGTGACGCGGTCGCCGGTCGGCACCTGCTCGACCAGGGTGCCGTCAGGCGCGATCACCGAGATGCAGCCGGAGACGAGGGTGGCGACGCAGACATTGCCGTTCGCCTCCACCGCAAGCGAGTCGAACATCTGGTAGCCGCCGAGGCCGCAGATCGGCTTGCCCCGCTCGCCGCGATAGATCACCTCGCGCGGCCTCAGCGTGCCGGGCGCGGAGAGCTCATAGGCCCAGAGCCGCGCCGTCGGCGTCTCCGCGATGTAGACGGTGTTCTCGTCCGGCGAGAGCCCGATGCCGTTGGCCGGCAGCACGCCGTGCACGACCTCCACGACCTCTTTCATGCCGGGCTTGAGATAATATATGCCGCCGACGTCCATCTCGCGCGCGCGGCGCTTGCCGAGATCGGAGAACCAGAGGCCGCCGTGCCTGTCGAACACCAGATCGTTCGGCCCGCGCAGCTCGTGCTCGCCGCATTTGGTCACGACGGTCTCGACCTTGCCGGATTGCAGGTCGACGCGCTGGATCGAACCGCCGAGATAGTTGTCCGGCTGCGGGCCCGGCATGATCATCTGGCCGGTCGGAATCCAGGAGAAGCCGCCATTGTTGCAGATGTAGATCTTGCCGTCGGGGCCGAGGGCGGCGCCATTCGGTCCGCCCGGCACCTTCGCCACGATCTCCTTGCGGCCGTCGGGATGGACGCGGGTCAGGCGCTGGCCGCGGATTTCCACCAGCACCACCGAACCGTCCGGCATCACGACCGGCCCTTCGGGAAATTCGAGGTCGGTGGCGAGAACGCGGACGTCAGACATTGAGACCCTCCCGGCTGCTTGTTATGGCTTGCACGGGATGTCTGGCACGGGCCCCACACGCAAGATTTGCCTGCGGTTATGACAAAGTCACCGGGGCTTGCCAAGCAAGCGGGACGGTATGCCAGCGTTGCGCCGCAAGGCGCGACTAAGGGTCCTCGCGGATCGTGCTACCCGCGCACCGGCACCCAGATCTCGAAGCCGCCATTGCCGGTCGCGGGATCGAATTTTTCGTCGTAGCGCTCGAAGCTCGGCGCGTCCGCGGCCTTCAGGCCGGAGGCGGGCAGCCACTGATTCCAGATCGTGTTGACGGTGCGCCTGATCGAGGCGACGTGGTCGGTGTGGGCGAACACCGCATAGCGCTGCTCGGGGATGCGGATGCGGCCGAAGCGGCGCGGCAGGTCGGAATAATCGTTGACCTCGACACCGGCGATGTAGTCGAAATTGCCGGCATCGTCGCCGTTGCAGCAAACGCCATAGGCGACGTTGCCGACACGCGCCGGAATGTCGGCGACCTCCTGGTGGAAGCGCTGCCACATCCCCGGGATGATCGCGCCGTTGTCGCAGGAGATGCGTTCACTGATGCCGGCGACAAGGAAGGCCGTTGCGGTCTCGAAACGCGGCGGGGCGAGAGTGTCTGAGATGGTGGAGTCCATGAGGATCGGCTCCTGAAGCTTGAGATGGCCGGTGCACGTCGCGACCCGCACCGCTTCGGGTGTGGTGCCGAACTGGTCGCGGAACGCGCGGGTGAATGCTTCGTGCGAGCCGTAATCCGCCTCCAGCGCCAGCGACAGGATGTCCGGCGCGCCGTTCGCAAGGCTGCGCGCCGCCTCGGTCAGCCGCCGTGCACGCACGTAACGCATCACCGGCAGGCCGGTGGCTGCGGCAAACGCGCGCACGATGTGGAACCGCGACACGCCCGATATCGCAGCGATCTCGTCGAGCGTCATCGGCTCGGCCAGATGGCTCTCGATATACCAGAGCGCGCGCTGGGCTGGATTCATGCTGGTTCGGGCCCTCGTTCGAAGCGCGACCATGATGCACGGAACGCCGCGGGCTTCGCTTGATCGGCGTTGCGGTCCCGCGAGAGAATAACGCCGGCACAGCTACTGGCAACGTCCGGGCATTCATGGCTACACTCGGGACGTCCTTGAAACCGCTCACAAGAAAGCAGGAGGAACCGCGTCATGAAGATCACCGATGTGCGGGCGCACCAGATCCGCATCCCCTATGACGCCGGTGTCGCGAGCTTCCGCCAGGGCGCCTCCGCCATCACCGCGCTCGACATGGTGATCGTCGAGGTCACGACCGATGCCGGGTTGACCGGCTGGGGCGATGCCTTCGCCTATGTCTGCCCCCGCACCACGCGCAGCGCCGTCGAGGAGATGATCGCACCGCAGGCACTTGGGCTTGAGGTTCCCGATGCCGCCGGCATTCCCGCGGTGATGGAGCAGATCCAGCGCAATCTGCATCTGTTCGGCCGCTACGGCATCACCATGTTCGCGATCTCCGGGCTCGACATCGCGCTGTGGGACCTCGCCGCGAAGATCAAGGGCGTGCCGGTGCACCGCCTGCTCGGCGAGACCAGGCGCCCGGCCATTCCGGCCTATGCGAGCCTGTTGCGGATCGGCTCGCCCGACAACATCGCGGCCGAATGCAAGAAGGCGCTCGCGCTCGGCTATGGCGCCATCAAGCTGCACGAGACCACGGCGCCGGCGGTCTATGCCGCGCGCGAGGCGATCGGGCCGGGCGTACCGCTGATGGTGGACATGAACTGCCCGCTGTCGGGCGAGCAGGCGATCGCGTTCGCCGGGACGCACAGCCGATGTTCCTGGAGGAGCCGGTCTGGCCACCGGAGGATTTTGCCGCGCTCGCCGAGGTCCGCAGCAAGGGCGGGCTCGGCGTCGCCGCCGGCGAGAACGCCTGCACGGAATATCAATTCCGCCAGATGATGAATGCGGGCGCGGTGAGCCACGCCCAGCCGTCGGTGATCAAGGTCGGCGGCATCACGGAGTTCCTGAAGGTCGCGGCGCTCGCCGATCGGCTCGGCGTCAAGATCGTCCCGCACTCCCCGTATTTCGGCCCCGGCCTGCTTGCGACCTTGCATCTGCTGGCGGGGCGCGACGACGGGTTCGTCGAGATGTTTTACCTGAAGCGCGAAGCCTGCCTCTGGGGCGGCCGCGCCGACGTCGATGCCACCGGCCACGTCGCGGTGCCGACTGGGCTTGGGCTCGGCTATGAGCCCGACCGCGGCGTGATGGAGCGATATCGCGTCGCGTGAGCGCGGCGCCTATTTCGCCGCGTCCTTGGCCGGCGGCGCGTCCTGCTTCTTCTTGACGTCCTCCGCGATCTTCGTCTGCGCGGCCTGGAGATCGCCGAGCGTCTTCTGCAAGCCGGCAAGGCTCGTCTTCAACGCGTCGATCTGGCGATTGGCGGCATCCAGCTTCTGCTGGTGATCGAGGTTGAGCTTGGTGATCGTCTTCTGGAGGAAATCGACGTTGCTCTGGAGGCAGCTCGTGCGCCGCTCCATGGTCTTCTCGACGGTGCAGATCTCGATGCCGGGCACGTCCTGCGCGCGGAGCGGCGCGATCGCCAGCGTGGCGAGCAGCAACATCACGACACAGACGCCGGCGCTTCGAAACGGCATGCAGGTTCCTCGTCAAATTGATCACGGCAATGTGCGCTGTTTGCGCACAGCCGCCGGACGCTACCACACTCGTACCGCATTCTCGCGTTGAGCTTGGCTTGTTCCCTTGGGACAGGGAGCAGTGAACCGCGCGCGGAAGAAATGGGCGCTCTTTCCGCGGCTTTGATTAGGGGAGATTTTTGGAATGGCAACGCGCGATAGACGTCTGGCGGAATTCGACGGAGCCGGTGAACCGCCTCCTGGCTTGCCGGTCGAAGTGCTGTGCGAGGATCACAGCGGAACGTATCAACTGCCGTTCGCCTGCCGCTATGTCGAGGGACGCTGGCAGAACCACGAGGCCGGCATCGCGGTCGAAGCGACCGTGATCGGCTGGCGCTTGCCGCGTGTGAAGCACTCCGGCGTCGCCTGACAGCGGCTTCTGTTCCAAAATGCAACGGGGCCGCGCTCCGCCTTAACCTTCGGAACGCGGTTCGAACGAATCGCGTCCGAATCAGCCGAATCGCCTCGTCCACGCCTGTTCACGGCTAGATGTCGACGCGGGTCTGTTTTCGCGCACAATATCTGCGCGACGGCCGGGTGGGCTCGAGCCTGGAGCCGGCGCCAAAGGTTAACGGTGGACCGCCGCCCCAGCCGGTCCCCGCCCCCGAAACAGGCAGGCCACCGCAACGCCTGCCTAATATTCGACCTCGAGCTCCTCGATCTCGGCCGGCTCTTCCTTGGCCGCCGCGATCCATTCCTGCATCTCGGGCATGGCCATGATGGTATCGGCGTAGGCCTTCAGACGCGGGTCGAGCTTGACGTCATAGGTCACGAAGCGCGTCACCACGGGCGCGTACATCGCATCCGCCATGGTGCGCCTCTCACCGAACAGGAACGGGCCGCCCGATTTCTCCAGGCAGTCGCGCCAGATGGACCAGACGCGGTCGATGTCGGCCTGCGCGCGCGACCAGATCTTGAAGCCGGGGAAGTGTCCCTTCAGATTGACCGGCAGCGAGGCGCGCAGCGTGGTGAAGCCGGAATGGATTTCGCCGCAGATCGAGCGGCAATGAGCGCGCTGGACGCGGTCATCCGGCAACAGGCCGGCGTCCGGCATCACCTCGTTGAGGTATTCAGCGATCGCCAGCGTATCCCAGACAGTCGCGCCGTCGTGGCGCAGACATGGCACCAGGATCGACGACGACAGCAACAGGATTTCGGCACGCGCGGAGGCATCGTCGGGCGCGGTCACGATCTCCTCGAAATCGAGCCCGGAAAACTTCGTCAGCAGCCAGCCACGCAGCGACCAGGACGAGTAGTTCTTGCTGCTGATGGCTCGACGACTACACTGATCATCTCATCGACTTCCTCGGCCAGCTCGGCCCGCGCCCGCATATGGTGGCGATCTGCCAGCCGTCGGTCTCGGCGCTCGCGGCCGCCGCCGTCATGTGCGAGGGCAACCATCCCTCGCGGCCGGCCACGCTGACGCTAATGGCAGGGCCGATCGACACGCGGATCCAGCCGACCAGGGTGAACGAATTCGCCAAGAGCAGGCCGATCGACTGGTTCGAGCAGAACCTGATCAACTACGTGCCGGTGCAGTGCCGCGGCGCGCTGCGCAAGGTCTATCCGGGCTTCGTGCAGCTCACGGCCTTCGTCTCGATGAATCTCGAGCGGCACATCAAGCAGCACATGGACCTCGCCAACCACATCGCCAAGGGCGAGAAGGAAAAGGCGGCAACCATCAAGACCTTCTACGACGAATATTTCGCGGTGATGGATCTGCCCGCGGAATTCTACATCGAGACCGTGCGCGACGTATTCCAGGAGCATCTGCTGCCACAGGGCAAGCTGATGCATCGGGGACGGCCGGTGAACACCAAGGCCGTCAGCCGCATGGGGCTGATGACGGTCGAGGGCGAAAAGGACGACATCTGCTCGATCGGCCAGACGCTCGCCGCGCAAGACCTCTGCACCGGCGTGCGCGCCTATCGCCGCGTGCACCACATGCAGGCCGGCGTCGGCCATTACGGCGTGTTCTCCGGCAAGCGCTGGAACAACGAGATCTATCCGCTGCTGCGGGATTTCGTGCACGTGAATTCGTGAGGCGCACGCCGCGCCGCGCTAGGGCTGCTCTTCAAGCCCGTATCGAGCCCGGCCACGCGACGACTTGCCCTGACATCACAAGGCGGTTGCGTCCGCTCTCCTTGGCGGCGTAGAGCGCTTTATCCGCAGCCACAATCAACGACGTGCAATCCGCCTTGTCGCCGAACGACATATGTGTGGCGCCACCAATACTGAGGGTGACCTGCTTGGATGGCGGGTTGAGCGCGTGGAGGATGCCGAGGTCCTGAATCGCTTGCCGGATTCGCTCGCCGACCTGCTCGCACCCTCCCATGTCGGTGTTTGGCAGCAGCAAGGCGAATTCCTCACCACCATACCGAGCGGCTACGTCTGCAGGCCGTCTGGCCTGCTCTGCCAGGACCCCGGCGACCGAGCGAAGACATGCATCGCCCGCCTGATGCCCGTACTGATCGTTGAAACGCTTGAAATGATCGACGTCCATCAGCAACAGTGACAGAGGCGTTCCTTCGCGCCTCGCCCGGTCCCATTCCGCCTCCAGCCGCTCGTCGAAGTGTCTGCGGTTTGCCAGGGCCGTCAGGCCATCCGAACTGGCGAGAGCCGACAGCTTATCCTCCAGGTCCTTACGTTCGGTCATGTCGCGCGAGATCGCCACCACGCCGTTGATGTCTCCACTCTGCGCACTCCTTGCGACGCGCAGCGCGGTTTCGATCCAGACCTCGCCTTTCTCGCGATGCCGAGTGCGATAAGTGATTCTAGCCTCCTCGGCTTCGCCGTTCATCAGCGCGGAGATCGTTTGCTCAACCCGGGCCAGGTCCGCGGGATTTATGCCGGCAAGGGCCGACGTATCCACCAATTCGTTCGGAGCCCAGCCGAGAACCCGCGCGCTGGACGGCGACGTATAGAGGATGCGTCCATCGAGCGCGATGCGCATGACCATGTCTCCCGACTGCTCCGCAAGGAGGCGAAAATCCGCCTCCTTGGCGATCAGGGCGGCGGCCATCTTTTGCCGCAGGTGCAACTGGCGCACCAGCAAAAGCCCCGCAACAGCGAGCCCTCCTATCAGTCCCAGCACCGCAGCCATGCGCATCAGCGCGGCCCTGCGCCATGGCGCCAAGACGTCGTCTTCCGATTCCGTCGCAACCACGAGAACGGGGTAGCGACTGCTCAGTTGATAAAAGCTCAGTCGCCGAACGCCGTCGAGAGGCGACGTGAAGTAGTAGACGCCCGCAGCCGGCCGCTCGCGGAAATTCCTAAAGAGCGGTGCATTCGACAGATCGCGGCCCGTGTATCCGTTGTCCGGGCTACGCGCGAGGACAATGCCTTTCGCTGTCGCCAGTGAAATTGAGCCGTTCTGGCCAACGTCGAACCCGCGATAAAATTGCAGAAAGTAGTCGACATCGATCGTGGTAAGAGCCACTCCGGCAAAACTGCCGTCAGGATGATTAAAGCGCCTTGACGCGGTGATGATGATCCATTGCCCGCCCGACCTGCTCCTCACTGGAGGCCCGATGAAGGTTCCCCGGTCAGCCATGGCGCGATGATGCTGGAAATACTCTCGGTCGCTGTTGTTGAGACTGGCGAAATCCACAGGCTCGCTGGTCGCGAGCCAGCGGCCGGTCTCGTCATAGACGAACACGGCGCGGATCCGGTTCGCGGCTTTGCGCCGGGAAAGAAAGGTCTGAATCTTGGCGATTGCCGCCGGGCTGGTTCCCTCGAGTTCGAGTGGCCAACCAACACATTGAGAACGGTGTCCGCGAGTTCGAACGTATCGTCCGCGTGTTGCGTCACCGACCGGGCCAGATTGGCCATGTCCGTTTCGGAGCCCTTCAGCAGCGTCTGTCGCGAGGACCACTCCCGCCAGCCGCTGAGCGCGACCATCGCCAAGCAAGCGACCGCCACAAATGCGGAGGCCCAGAGCGTCAGACGCCCCTGGCGAACATCACTACGGTGATCGATCAAGAGACGCTCCCTCCACCCTCAACCCCGTAAACGCCTTGGGCTAAGGAATGGTTGCTCGTTCCGGTTGAGGTTTTTGGCAGAGCACCGGAAGGAGACTGACGGCATCGATGAACGGCCTGACCGTCGATCGATAGCCCATGGACTGGTCGGACGAGAAGGATAACACAGCAATCAGCTCAGCTTGACGGCCTCGAGCACTGTGCCGGCCACTCGACCAAAGTGAGGTTCAGTAAAGCTCGCCGGATGACGGCTTCGAACTCCGGCAAGATGTGCCAAGTCGTCGATCCGCGGTTGGGGCCGAATGACCAGGCTCTCTGCCGGCAGACGTTCGGTCGGCGAAAACGACGCGGGCTTCGCGCCGCCTGCAACAATGTGGGGCAACGGCGCGGCCATTGACCAGATGTTCTTGAGCATCGCCCTGTTCACCGAGCACGCGATGACGCCGTTGCCCCTCAGGCGGGCGACGGTAAAGAGCTTCCGGATCAGCAGGTCTCGTTCAAGCGACTGCGGCAAATGGAACTGCAGCCCGACGAGATGGCCTCTTTGTTGCACGACCATCGCGTCGATCCACCCCACCTGCGCGATGTGCACGCGCAGCGGTTCTCCAGCGCGAGGACAGTCAATGCCGGCGCCGAGCAGAACGCCGGCGCCAGAGAGGGAGACGTTGCTCACGCGCCCAGAAAGCACCTCGCCGGTCCCAGTCAGGATCAAGACTGATTCATCGACATCGAAACGCTCCTCGGCACGTCCCATCCGCGCCTGCAGCGAGGTCATGCAGACGAAGAAGAGCACGACGATGTTCACGACCGACCAGAAGGCGACCATCGGTAAAGCGCCCGGATGATCGATGATCCGCCATTCCGGGATGGTGTTGAGAACCACGCCGACGACCGTCAACGCCATCAGAACCGCCGATGGCCAGAATATCTCCGCGGCGTAGCTTGCGCGTCGCGCGGCAGCGCCCTTGGGCGTCACCCTGAACGCATGCCCCGTCGGCTTGACGAGAGTCCCGAGCACCGTTGGCAAGATCTTGAAGCTCTGGATAGTCGCCGATACCTGAGCGGCGAGCGGAAAGTGCTCGTGCGGCGCGAACCAGGAGATGCCGCCGTTAAGCGCCAGGATCGCGGGAAACAAGTAATAGAAGACCGACTCAGGAGTGACGTCGACGACAGGCGCTAGCCCAGTCCACATGAACACGATCGGAACCAACACGACCGCGAGCGCCCGCAGGCCCATTGAGAGCCAATGCGTCGGAAAGAAGAGGAGCCGATGCATCAAGCCCAGTCCGGGGCCGAGCGGGCCGTCGGCGAGATACAGCGTCTGGATCGCGCCACGCGCCCAGCGTTGCCGCTGCACGAAAAAGGCGTCAAGGCTTTCCGGCGCCAGTCCAATCGCCAGCGGCTCGCGTAGATAGCGAGTGACGTACCCCTTGCGCAGCAGGACCAGCGTCAGCAACATGTCTTCCGTAATGGACTGGGTCGGCAAGGCATCGCCCACCGCGCGGAGTGCTGCGCGACGCGTGACGGAGTTGGAACCACAACAAAAGGCACCATCCCAGCCGTCGCGCGCCGGCATGATGGAATCGAAGAAGAACCGTTGCTCGTCCGGCAGTCCCCTGTGCAGGCCGAGATTCGCCTGCATCGGGTCCTCATTGTAGAAGGTGTGCGGGATCTGAACGATTCCGATCTTTGGATCGGCGAAGAAGCCCATCGTGCGCATCAGGAAATTGCGCTGCGGCACGAAGTCCGCATCAAAGATCGCGAAGAATTCGCCGCTCGTCTTCGTCAGGGCATGATTGATATTGCCGGCCTTGGCATTCAAGTTGTCGGCGCGCGTGAGATAGCCCGCGCCCTTTTGCTTGCAGAGTTCCCTGAGCCAAGGCCTGCGACCATCATCCAAGACCCAGACCTGGAAATTTGGATAGCCCAGGCACAGCGCGCCAGTGATCGTCTTTTCCAGCACCTCGAATGGCTCGTCATAGGTCGGAATAAAGACGTCGACCGAGGGCAGCTCGTCATCCGGCAGGCTGCGAAGCCGACGCTCGTGCTGATCTGCTTCGCTGCGGCGATCGGTCCTGCGAAGGAAAGTCAGATAGAGAATGAACTGATCTGTGAAGGTCAGAAGCTCGACGAACAGACAGAGCCAGATCCAGCCGACCTGATACCAGCTCCCGCTTGCCGGCAGCACGGTGGTGCAAATACGCCATTCGAGATAGCGGGCGACCACGAGCCAAACCACGACAAAGACCGCGACTCGCGCCCAAGGGCGCGCGACTGGAAAGGTCGGCGCCAACAGGTACATCGCCGCAAAGATGCCCAGCATCGGCGCGAACAGCTGAGAGAGAGGCAGAGTCATGGCCTGCATGGAACATCTCGCTTACAGGGACGACTGGTCGAGCTCCAGGCGAGCGGTCAGCCATTTCAACTTCGAGCTGACCAATCGTAGCAGGCCGTCGGCGCTGCGCTCGAAGCGCACCTCAGCCAACCGTCCGATATCGCAGGAGCCGTTGCGGTCGGCCGACGTCTCATTGGGCGGAAGCGATATCTCTACGGTGATGTTGCCCGGATCAGGCCGCGGCACCCGAGCCGCAAGCAGCCGATCATCGCCGTAGGCTGCCGATCCGCGGACTTGCCGGATCTGGCCGGTCTTCCATTCGCGGCTCCCAATCAGGCGGACGGTAGCCGCATCTCCGGCCTTGATCTTCTCGAAATCACGCTCGGGGAGTTCAACAACGATGAACCGGCGCTCGCAATCTGCAAAATCGAAGACCGATTGCCCTTCCGTGACCATCGAGCCCGGGCTGGCCGCGACCGACCAGACCACATGGGCTGCGGGCAAGGACAGATCGTAGTGATCGAGACGATCAAGTCGAGTGCGTTCCTCTGCGATTTCCGCGGCCAGCTGCGCGGCGCGTGAGCTGTTCTGCAACAGGTCCGTCTCGAGCTCCTGGCGGCGGAGGACAAGCCGCTCGCGCTGCTGCTGAGAATAGGGCACGTCATTGGCATCGCCACGAAGATAGATGCCCTTCTCGACCGCCCCCATCTCGGTCTTGAGGCGCTGCAGGCGTTCATCGGCCATCTGGCACCGCGTTGCGGTTGCCTCCTGCGAGGCCTGGGCCTCACCGGAGCGGATCTGCGAACTGATGCCGAGCTTCACGAGCCTCTCCATCCGGCCCGCGACATCGTTCCGCTGCCGCGCCTCGGCGAGACAGCCGCCTTTTTCAGCTTCCGTTTCGCCGATCTCGTGGCTCAGGCGTGCCACCATCCCCAAACGATAGTCCTCGCTGCGCTCGCCGAGCTTGCGATCGAGCTCGGCGATTTCCTCCAGTTGCCGACGTGCGAGCTCGGCGCGTTTGGTGGACATGGCAAGCTGCTGATCAAGGTCCATGAGGTGCCGGCGATCCGGCGAACGCGCCTCGACCAGCGGCACCACCCGGGTGCGCTGGAAATATTCACCCTTGCGTGGAAGATCTGACGAGAGCTGACCCGCCATCGGTGCAGTCACCCGCATGAGCTCGGCATTGACATAGGCGGAGGGAGCGATTCGGTAGGTCACATACGGCAACAGGGTCCATCCGCTCAGAGCGATGATCCCGAGCGCCAAGGATCGGCGAACAATCCGGCTGCGAATGAAACGTTCGACATGCAAGCGAACCACGACTGGATCTCCAATGGGCTTTGGTCGCTGCGCCTGCCCCGGCGAAGGCAAGCCAATCGCCGCATGGCCCGGCCCTGGGATGGAGTCTGCGCCTTGAGTCACTGAGCAATCCGACAACATTGGTGCTAGCCGAGATCGGGATTCGCCGCCGCAGCAGACTCGCGTTCACAACCAAGAGAAGCGTATTTAGCTTTCACCACATTAGGTTAAGCTGTGTCAAAACCGGAAGACTACGGCTCCCCGAATCGAAGACCAGGATGCCGATCTATTCCGGCTTGAAGTCGGCGCGCCGGTTGCGCCGATCGAATGGCGGCGCGGCTAACGCCCATTCCTAAGCAGCTCTTTCGCTTCTTCGACTTCGGGAAGATTTCGTTCCGCCTCGAATTCGGCGAGGACGGGAGCGAGCAGTTCGAAAACCGCGCCCGCTCGGCCATTTGTCTTGTGCAGGCGCGCAAGTCCAATGGCGCTGCGCAGCTCGAAAGTCTTCGCCTGTTGGTGGCGTGCGATTTCCAGTGCCCGGTTGAAGGCATTTTCGGCCCCGGAATCGTCCGGAGGGTCATGTCGCGACAAAAGCTCGCCCTGGACGCGATGCAGCTCGGCATCAAGCCAATGCTGACCGGATTGTCCCGCCCATGCGATCAATTCGCTCAAGATCTCCAGCCCGGTTTCGAGTTGGCCCACCTCTGCATCGGCCATCGCGACCTGCATCCCCCAAAACGGTTCACAGAGGTAGCAGTCATTCTCGCGCAGCATGGTCCATCCGCGACGCATTTCCGTCAGTCCGGCCATCCGGTCGCCGGCACGCCACTTGGCGAGGCCATTCAGATAGGTACCGGCGGCCACATACAGCGGCATCGTGTGGTCGCGCGCGAGACCGAGCGCCAGGATGGTATCCGTCTGCTGCAACATGCCCCCGCACAGTCCGTCGAACACGGCCCGATGAACAAGCGCATTAGCCCGGGACAGCGCCCGTTGTTCTCCTGAAGCGCTCACCGCTTCGGCTGCGAGCCGGCGCGCGCGAGCGATGCTGCCAAGCGGCCAAAGCACCAGAGCAAGAAACCTCATGATCACGAACGGCAGATCCAGCGCCGAGGGCCTGAACGTCGCGGGATCCGGCTCGGCACCATAGATCGCCAGTGCCCGCTCGAGATGCGTTCTCGCGTTCAAATAGTCGCCCCCGAACCAGCAGGTGACGCCGCCTGTCCAATGCGCAACGACGGCGGCCACCGGCGCGTCCGGTCGTCGCTCCGCGGCACTCATGATGGCGTCGGCCAGTTCCCGCATTGGAGCAAGTTCGCCGTGTGTCAGACAGGCATTGAAGAGGCCCGAATGTATCGGCGCAAGTTCCACCGGATCATTGATGTCGGCAGCGAACTGCCGGGCGCGCGTCCATGCGGCTACCGTTTCGGGGGCGCTGTGCCCGAGGCCGCCCCTTAACGCGCGGCCATATGCGATTTGAAGATGCAGCCTGCTCATCATCCGGCGAGGCTCGTCAGGCAACTCATCGGCGATGGCAATCGCCTTGCCGAGATGCGCAATTGCCTCGGAATAGGCCGAGCGTTTCAGCGCCTGCTGGCCCGCCTTGCGCCACCACTCGAGGGCGACCTCGTTCAGCCCAGCCTCGGTGAAGTGGTGTGCCAGAACTTCCGGCTCGGTCTCGGCGACGACTGGAAACTTTTCGCGCAGGACATCGCCGATGCGCGTGTGAAGCACCTGCCGTTTGCTCTTGAGCAGGCTCTCGTAGGCCGCCTCCTGAACGAGAGCGTGCTTGAAACTGTAGTTTGCCTCGGGCGGAGCCCCGCGACACACCAGCAGTTCGGCCTCCTCGAGTTGCCCCAGCGCAGCGCTCAGCGTCAGATCATCGCGTCCCGCCACATACCTCAGCAGCGCGTACGAGAAGTCGCGGCCGATGGCGGCGCCTATCTGCGCCACCTCCTTGACCGGAGCCAGCCGGTCGAGCCGCGCCATCAGCGAATCCTGCAGCGTCGCGGGAATAGCCAGCGGCGGGAGCGGACTTTCGAGGCGATAGCGCCCGGCACCTTCGACGAGCCATCCGGACTCCAGCACCATCTTGGTCAATTCCTCGACGAATAGCGGGACGCCATCCGTCCTGTCGATGATCTGCTTCATCATCTCGCGTGGCAGCTGGCGACCGACAGTCACCTGCTCGACCAGCGCCCGCGTGTCCTGCCGATCGAGCCGGTCGAGCCGCAACAGAGTGACGTTGGCAAGGCCCGACCAGGAGGGCTCGAACTCCGGCCGCGACGTCATGAGCACGAGTATCGGCAGTCGCCTGATCCGGTCGACCGTGAGATCGAACAGTTCAAGTGTCGTGGCATCGGCCCAATGCATATCCTCGCAGATGATCAGCAGGGGCTGCTCTCGCGCCAATCCCTCAAGCTGATCGAGAAGGGTGGCAAAGGTCTGTCGCCGCAGCTGCGCCGGGCTCAGACCGAGCGGCGGATAGCGGTCGCCGGTTGGGATCGAAAGCAGTGCCGCAATGAGCGCTGTCGCCCGGGCAACCTGCTGCGTTCCAAGCGCCAGCATCGCCTCGAGCTTGTCGAGCTTTTGCCCGGGCGTGTCGTGCGAGCAAATGCCGGCAGCGCGCTCGAGTTGCGCGACAAAGGGATGAAGCGCACTGTTGGTGTGGTACGGCGAGCACTGATATCGCACGCGGCGGTGCGCCCCCAGCACGGGGCTTTCGGACAGCATTGCGACCATGCGCGACTTGCCGATGCCGGCTTCGCCGGAAATCAGCACCATCTGCCCTTGCCCCTGCCATGCCAACCGCTGGCGCGAGAGCGTGAGTTCGATCTCCTCCTTGCGGCCGACAAAGCCGATCGAGCGCGCCGCGTGGACCGCCTCGAAGCGACTTTCCGATGCGGGCGCACCCTCGACCGCCCAGACCGCGATGGGTTCGGATATCCCCTTGACCTCGCGGCGGCCGAGGTTGCGAAAAGTGAAGAGATCACCGAGCAGCCGGCGCGTCGACGAGGCAACGACGACCGCTCCCGGCTCCGCCAGGCTCTGGAGCCGGGCAGCGAGGTTTGGTGTATCGCCGACCGTTGCGCTCTCCTCTGACGCATCTCCGCTGATGAGGTCGCCGACCACCACAAGCCCGGTCGCGATTGCGATCCGCAACTCAACCCGTTCGTCGCCGCTCGTCTTGAGCTGTCGCATCGCAGAGATGGCGTCGAGGCCCGCGCGCACTGCGCGCTCCGCGTCATCCTCGTGGGCGCGCGGATAGCCGAAATAGACGAGTATTCCGTCGCCGACGAACCTCGCTATGCTGCCGTCATAGGCGGAAATGACCCTCGCGCAGGCAGCGCGATAGGCCCGGATCACTTCCCACATATCCTCGGGATCGAGACGCGCCGAGAGTGCAGTCGAGCCGACCAGATCGCAAAACATGACGGTGAGGTGGCGCCGCTCGGCGTCATGAGGAGGAGCCGGCGATGCGATCAACGCGGCGGGGTCGAGGTCGGCAATAGCACGCAGCATTTTGCGGCGATGGCCGAGCAGGACTCCGAGCTTATCGAAGTCCTCGTCCATCAGCTCGGGAAGGACGCCCATGTCGACGCCATTTTGGACAAAACGCTCTGCGTACTGCCCAAGTCCCAGCTTCTCGAGCCACTCCGCAATCTGCATTGGCTCCACCGATCCTGTGGTTGGCGGTTAGCAGAATTTTGGACCACGGCGCGGGGACGATATCCCAACATCATCATGATGGCACGTCTTGTTTGTTGCGCGATAAACTCAGGTTGCTCAGCACCGATACGGCTTCCAAGCAGCGGCATTGCCCGATGCGAACGGCAGCGCCACCAAAAATCGTCAGCACGCAGCGTTGAACGACGGAGGTTGCGATGATTCGTGGCTACTCCCCCCGTACCTGAGGCCCCCTCCAACACTGCGGCTCGTGCCCGCGTCACCACGCCTGGAAGACGCTTTCCGTGAGCGCAGTCCTTCATTCCTTGTCCATCGACGCTTCGTAGCTGCGAGCCATCGTGCCCGCCGCAACTTGAAGCGAAGAGCCAACCACCCAACAGCCGGCAACAAAGCCTATCAGGCCGTTGGGGAGATTTTGATCAAGGACAAGGATGCTGACTGACAGGGTTGCGGCAATGGCGGCGACGAACGTTCCGGCCGCGCTCATGATCTCAACCGCCTCGGAACCGGTGTATTCTTCCGAGAGGCTCGAGATCGACTTCCGAGCGACACTGCGAGACAAATCAATTCCGACATAATAGCTGAGAGCTCCGTAGAGCGTGGTCATCAGCACAATCCAGCCGCTTTCAAACAGTCCGTCTCTCTGACGCAACAGGGTCGCGCCCACATAGAGGCCGCAAGAGGCCCCAACGGCTGCGAGCCCAATTCTTTCAAGAAGATGGGCCGATTTGATCAGGCTGGAACGAGCGATCCGAAGATTGCCGGCTTGCCTCGTTTCGGACACTGCACTGGAAACTGCATCGCCTAGCTTCATTGGTGAGCTCCTTCTTGGGTAAGTAGCAGCCTACCGGCCGACCCCGAATAGAGGCAGCCTCGTGGACGCGTCTTGCGATTCCCCTGATTCCAATTTCTGAAAAATCTGTGCTGAGTGATGGGGCTGGCTTGCTCGCGAGCAAGACGAGAGCCAATCCAAAGCTGCGAGCACGCGGCTTCGCAGGCATTGCATCTCACCCGTGTCTGTCAGTTAGCTTCGGGTGCGGCAATTTCTTGCGGAATTGGTAGCTCGAGAAGAGTGATGGAATATGAGATCGTTCACATTCCGCAGCTCCCTGTCGTTCGATCCGGTCACGATTTCCGGAGGACGAGTCTGCATCTGCCCGGCGCTTTCGCCGACATCAAACCTATCTACACTTGCCTGCTTCGTACACGTCAACTCATGCGTTCGGTCACGTCATCGGAAACGTACCGCATCCTGCGCGCCTCAGGCCGACCACTCCTCGCCCCACACCTGGACGACGTGACCAGGCGAGACCTCGCGATATTGCCGCACCGGCGGCTGGTAGTCCGGCGCGCGCACCGGGCTCCTGATCTCGTCGTTGGAGGCCTCGCGCTTGGTGCCGCGGCGCGCGGGATCGGGGACCGGCACGGCGGCCATCAGCTTCTTCGTATAGGGATGTTGCGGATTACCGAACAGGGCTGCGCGCGGGCCGATCTCGACGATCTCGCCGAGATACATCACCGCGACCCGGTGGCTCATGCGCTCGACCACCGCGATGTCGTGGGAAATGAAGAGGTAGGCAAGGCCCATGCTGGCCTGAAGGTCGAGCATCAGGTTGACGACCTGCGCCTTCACCGAGACGTCGAGCGCCGAGACCGCCTCGTCCGCGACGATCAGCTTCGGCGCGAGCGCGCGCGCAATGCAGATGCGCTGGCGCTGGCCGCCGGAGAATTCATGCGGGAAGCGCGCGGCCATGTCGGCGGTCAGGCCGACGCGCACGAGCAGGTCGGCGACCTTGTCGCGCCCCTGCGCAGCGGTGGCGAGGCCGTTGGCCAGCAGCGGCGCTGCGATCGCCGTGCCCACCGACATGCGCGGATTGAGGCTCGCGAACGGATCCTGAAACACGATCTGCATCTGCTTGCGGAAGTCGCGCAAGGTGCGGCCGTTCATCGCCAGCACATCCTGGCCGTCGAGCAGAACCGTCCCACTGTCCGGCTCGAGCAGCTTGAGGATCGAGCGGCCGGTCGTCGACTTGCCGCAGCCGGATTCGCCGACCAGCGCCAGCGTCTCGCCGGCGTGCAAGGTGAAGGAGACGTTCTCGACCGCGTGGACGCGGCCGGAGACCTTGCCGAACAGGCCCGAGCGGATCGGAAAGCGCGTGGTGAGGTTCGAGACTTCGAGCAGCGGGCGCTCGGCAGTCGAGACCGTATCCGGTGTCTCGGTCGGCTCATCCGAGGTGCCGGTGACCTTGTCGACAATCGGAAACCGCATCGGCCGCGGACGCCCGTCCATCGAGCCGAGGCGAGGCACCGCCGCGAGCAGCGCGCGGGTGTAGGGATGCGAGGGCGCGGCGAAGATGCGCGACGTCGCATCGGTCTCCACCGCCTGCCCGCCATACATCACGACCGTGCGGTCCGCGATCTCGGCGACCACGCCCATGTCGTGGGTGATGAAGAGGATCGACATCCCCTCTTCCTGCTGGAGCTCCTTCAGGAGCTCCAGGATCTGGGCCTGGATGGTGACGTCGAGCGCGGTGGTCGGCTCGTCGGCGATCAGGAGTTTCGGCTTGCAGGCCAGCGCCATCGCGATCATCACGCGCTGGCGCATGCCGCCGGAGAAGCGGTGCGGATGCTCGTGGAAGCGAGATTTCGCGGCAGGGATGCGGACGCGGTCGAGCAGCCGGACGGTCTCGGCCTCGGCCGCCGCCCGCGACGTGCCGCGATGCTGGATCAGCGCTTCCGCAATCTGGAAGCCGATGGTGAGCACCGGATTGAGGCTCGTCATCGGCTCCTGGAAGATCATGGCAACGTCGTTGCCGCGGATGTCCTTCATGCTCGCTTCGGGCAGCGCGAGGAGATCGCGGCCGGCGAGCGTGACGCGGCCTTCGATCCGCCCACTCTCCTTCGGAATGAGCCGCATGATCGACAGCGCAGTGACACTCTTGCCCGAACCGGACTCGCCGACGATCGCCACGGTCTCGCGCGGCGCGACGTCGAACGACACGTTGCGGACGACAGGGATCCATTGCCGCTCGCGCATGAAGGACGTGGTCAGGCCCGCGACCGACAGCACCGGCCCCTGCGCTTCGGCAATGACTTGGTCAGATCTGCTGGCGCCGATGCTCATGCGAGTGTCCTAGTAGCCGCGCGTACGATCGACACGCCCCGGCAGATCCTCGCCGCGACGGTGACGTGCGATGACGTCGAGCACATAGTCGACGGCCGTATCCGGCGTGGTCATGCTGGCGTTGTGCGGCGTCAGCAGGATGCGCGGATGGCTCCAGAATGGATGGCCCGCCGGCAGCGGCTCGGGATCGGTGACGTCGAGGATAGCCCCCGAGAGTGCGCCGCTGTCGAGAGCCGCGAGGATATCGGGCTCGACGAGATGCGGGCCGCGCCCGACATTGACCAGGGAGACGCCGCGCGGCAGGCGCGCGAACAGGTCCGCGTTCAGGATCCCGCTTGTCTCATCGGTCAGAGGCAGCAGGCAGACGAGAATGTCGGTCTGCGCAAGGAAGTCGGGCAAGGCGTCCATGCCCGCATGGCAGATAACGCCCTCGATCTCGCGCGGCGAGCGATTCCAGCCGAGACGCGGGAAGCCGAACGCCTTGAGGCGTTCGAGCACGGCCTGGCCGAGCTGGCCGAGCCCCATCACGCCGACACGCCGCCGCTTCGCCGGCGTGATCCGGATCTCGCGCCAGACCTGTTCCTTCTGCTGGGCGATGAAGTGCAGGAGATCGCGATGCAGGGCGAGCACGGCCATGGTGACGTATTCCACCATGGTCTCGGCAATGCCGGGCTCCAGCATGCGCACCAGCGGGATGTGCGGTGGAAGTTTGCTGGCGTCGAACTGGTCGACGCCGGCGCCGACCGAGAAGACCAGCTCGAGGTTTGGAAAGGTCGCCGCGATGTTGTCAGGCGGCACCCACGCCACGAGATAGCGCACCTCGGCGGGATCGCCGATGTCGGGCCAGAGCCGGAACGGCAGATGCGGCGCGCGCTCCGCGAAGAAGCGCGCCCACTCCGCGCCGCGCACCATGTTGGCCTTGTAGAGAACCGTCATGCGGCCAAGGCCCTCAGAACGGGCTGACCGGCGCGAGCCGGCGGCCGTCGATCATGCGCTTGTGGCTGTAGGGCTCAGGATCGACCAGCGGCGTCGAGCCGGTCACGATGTCGGCGGCGAGCTTGCCGGCCGCAGGGCCGATGCCGAAGCCGTGGCCGGAGAAGCCGGTGGCGAGGAAGAAGCCCGGCAGCGCATCGACCGGCGAGATCACCGGGATCGTATCGGGCGTGCAGTCGATCGTGCCGCCCCAGGCTTCCGCGATCTTGATGTCCTTCAATTCGGGGTTGGACTTGATCAGCGCTGATAGCGCCGCATTGACCAGCGACATGTCGGGCGCGGGATCGCGCACCCGTTCGGTCTCGAACGGCGACGGCTTGCCGAGGCTCCAGCTGGTGCCGCGCATGAGCTGGTCGAAGAACGACTTGCCGAACGACATCTTCAGTCCGTTGCGGCGATGCAGATAGGTCGGCCAGAAGGTGCGCGCGTAGCGGAACAGATCGGGCGAAAGCTCGACCGTGCCGCGGTTACGCAGCGCCAGCGTGAAGCCGCCGTCGAGCCGGCGGCGGATGCAGTAGAAGTCGGTGCCGAGTGCACCCGACGTGATCTCCGGCCCGGGCGTGGTCCGGCACGCGGTGGCGTTGACGAGACCGATCGGCAGCTCGATGCCGTGACGGCGGCAGAACAGCGACGACCATGCCCCGCCCGACAGCAGCACGGATTGCGCGCGGATGGTGCCCTTCTCAGTGACGACGGCGCTGACCCGCCCGCCGGTCGTCTCCAGCCCGCGCGCGGCGCAGCCCTGGTGGATCGTAACGCCGTGCTTTCGCGCGGCAGTCGCAAGCGCGGGCACGGCCATCGACGGCTCGGCGCGGCCGTCGCTCGGCGTGTGCAGGCCGCCGACCCACTTGTCGGCATTGCCTGGCATGCGCTCGGCGACCTCCGCCGGCGTCAGGACGGTGGAATGCACCTGCTGCTCGCGCGCGATCGCGGCCCAGCGTTCCCAGCCGGCGAGCTCGTCCTTGCTCTTGGTCAGGAACAAGACGCCGGTGCGGCGGAAGCCGGCATCGACGCCGGCGTCGTTCTGCATGTCCTCCCACAGCCGCAGCGCCTCGCGCGCCAGCGGAATCTCCTCACGCGCGCGGCCCTGCTGGCGGCACCAGCCCCAATTGCGGCTCGACTGTTCGCCGCCGACATGCCCCTTCTCGACGAGCGCGACGGAAAGCCCCTTCTTCGCCAGATGATAGGCAGCCGAGACGCCGATGACGCCGCCGCCGATGACGACGACGTCGGCCTGCGCCGGCAGGCGTTCGTCGCTATTTATACGGTTGAGCGGCGGGGACATGGGGCACTCCTGGACTTCAGTTCGATCGAGCTCTTGCTCGTCATGGGATGTTCATTCGCGGGTCGAGCGCATCGCGCAGGCCGTCGCCGAGGAAGTTGAAGCTCGTCACCGCGAGCGTGATGGCAAGGCCCGGCGCAATGGCGAGCCACGGCGCGCTGGTGAGATAGATCTGCGCGTTGTTGAGCATGTTGCCCCAGCTCGCGGCCGGCGGCTGGATGCCGTAGCCGAGATAGCTGACATAGGATTCGAGCAGGATCGCCTTGGCGACGTTCAGCGTCGCCGCGACCACGATCGGCGCGATCGCGTTGGGCACGAGCTCGTGGAACATGATCCGCAGGTTCGACGAGCCGAACGCGACGGCGGCGACCGCGAACTCGCGCTCCCTGAGCGAACGAACCTGGGCCTCGACGACGCGGGCAACGCTCATCCAGGCGGTCGCCGCGATCAGCACGGTGGTGGTGACGAGGCCGGGCTCGGTCAGCGCGGCGAGCGCAAGCAGCAGGAAGATGGTCGGAAAGCACAGCACGGCGTCGACGAGCCGCATCAGGACCGCTCCGACCACGCCGCCATAGAAGCCGGCGAAGGCGCCGACGGCGATGCCGACCGCCATCGCGATCACCATCGCGACGATGCCGATTGAGAGCGACACCCGTCCGCCCATCATCAGCCGCGCCAGCACGTCGCGGCCGAGCTCGTCGGTGCCGAGGATGTGCGCGCCCGAGAGCGGCGGCGCGAACCGCTTCATGATGTCGATATAGGTGTCGTCGAACGGCAAGAGATATGGACCCAACGCCGAGCCGAGGACGAGAACGAGGATGATCACGGCGCCCGCAAGCGCGAGCCGGTGCCGGCGGAATCGCCGCCAGGCGGCCTGGCCGGGCGCGAGCTGGTCGGTGGAGAGAACCGCGCTCGTCATCGCTAGCCCACCCGGATGCGCGGATCGACGACGGCATAGAAGATGTCGGCGAGCAGCGAGCCGATCAGCACCATGGTCGCCGAAAACATCAGGATGCCCATCACCACGGGATAGTCGCGGTAGCCGATGGAATCGAGGAACAGACGCCCCATGCCGGGCCAGGTGAACACGGTCTCGGCGACCAGCGCGCCGCCGAGCAGCGTCGGAAACTGGAGGCCGGCCACCGTGATCATCGGCAGCAGCGCATTGCGAAGCGCGTGCACGGTGAGGATCCGCCATTCCGGCATGCCCTTGGCGCGCGCGGTACGGATGTAATCCTGGTTGATGACCTCGAGCATCGAGGAGCGCATGAAGCGGCCCCACATCGCGGTCTCGACCAGCGCCAGCACCAGGGCGGGCGCGATCAGATGATGCAGCAGGTCGAGGAAGGAGCCGTCGCCGACGGTCTCGCGGTTGCCGGCCGGCAGCCAGCCGAGCTTCACCGAGAACACGTAGATGGTGACGAGGCCGAACCAGAAGGTCGGGATCGACAGCGCGATCATGGCGCCGACGGTTGCGAGCGTGTCGAACAGCGAATAGCGGCGCAGCGCGCCAAGGATACCGATCCAGCAGCCGAGCAGCACCGCAATGATCGTCGCGGTCGCCATCAGCTCCAGCGTTGCGCCGAGATGCGAGGAGATCACCGACAGCACCGCCTCGCCGTCGCGGTAGGACTTGCCCCAGTCGCCCTTCAGCATGCGGCCGAACCAGTCGAGATACTGGATCGGCAGCGGCCGATCGAGGCCGAGCTGCCTGGTGACGCGGTCGAGATCCTCCTGCGTCATCTGCGCGGAGGCGGCAAATTGCGAGAGCGGACCGCCCGGCGCCAGATGCAGCAGGGCGAAGCCGATCGCCGAGACGATCACAAGCAGCATGATCGCCTGCGCCAGGCGATTGACGACATAGCGGGCCATCTCAGCCGATCCAGCGAGCCGGATCCATCAGGCCCAGTACCATTCGCGGATGTTCCAGCAATTGATGGAGGTGTTGATGTTGGGACGGAAACCCTGCAGCCCTTCCTTCACGCCTTCGGCGATGAAGCCCTGGAACATCGGCAGGATCGCGAGGTCGTTGCGGATCAGCTTTTGCAGATCGCCATAGGTGGTCTTGCGCTGCGACAGATCGAACTGCTTGGCGCCTTCGGCGAGAAGACGATCGGCCTCCGGGCTCTGGTACTGATAGGTGTTGTAGCCGCGGCCGCCCTTGGCGGGAATGGCGCCGGAGCCGAAGCGCGGCGTCACGTCGGGGTCGCTGCCCAGCATGAAGTTCACCGACACCAGCACCGAGTTGAACTTCGACTGCTGCCAGAAGTCGCCCCAGATCACCGCCGCCGGCATGTTGTTGACGCGCATCGCAGCACCAATCGCGCGCCAGTCCTGGACCAGGAGCTGCTGGGTCTGCTCGCGCACCGCATTGCCTGACGTCGTCGAGTTGGTGAATTCGAGCTTGATGCCGCCCTTCTCGCGAACGCCGCTGGAGCTGCGAACCCATCCCGCCGCATCGAGCAGCGCATTGGCCTTGGCGGGATCGTATTTGTGCTGCGGCAGGCCCTTCTGGAACGACCACGCCTGCTGCGGCACGAAGCTCTCGGTCTGCGTCGGCAGGCCGTAATAGAGCGCGTCGATGATCGCCTGCTTGTTGATGGCGAGGTAGAGCGCCTCGCGCACCGCGCGGTCGGCGAAGGGACCGAAATCCAGGTTGGGCGCGATATGCTCCACCGAGGACGTCGCCGAGGCGAAGATCTTGCGGCCCTTCAGCGTCTTCGCCTCCTGCACGAAGTTCGGCAGGATGCCTTGCAGGCCGGTGTAGTCGACCTGGCCGGTGCGGAACTGGGTGTAGAGCACGGTGAGGTCGGGGATGTATTTGAAGACCACGCGTTCGACGTACGGCCCCTTGCCGTGATAGCCGGTGTGGGCATTCAGGAGGATGTGGTCGCCGGGCACGCGCTCACCCCAGCGGAACGGTCCGGTGCCGACAGGCGCATTGTGGAACGGCGAGGCGTTCGGATCGGACACCTTCTCCAGGATGTGCTTGGGCACGATGAAGGTCAGCGATCCCAGGATCGACATATAGGGCGAATAGGGAGCTTCCATTCGCCAGTGGATCTCGTCCACCGCGACGACCTTGATGTCCTTCACGAGGCTGTGGCCGACGCGGCTGCGCGCGCGGAAATCGGGATTGTTGATCAGCTCGAGCGAGAACTTCACGTCGTCGGCCGTGAACGGCGTGCCGTCATGCCACTTCACGTCGCTGCGCAGCTTGATCTTCCAGGTCAGGCCGTCGGCCGACAGGCCGCCATTCTCGATGGTCGGGACCTCGCGCGCCAGATCGGGAACGAAATTGCCCTCGGGATCGATGTACCAGAGCAGCGAGAACACCTGCCACCAGACGCCCTGATCGACCTCGATGCCGGGCATCAGCGGATGGAAGACGGTCGGCTCCTGCGACAGCGCCGCAATCACCTGCCCGCGCGGCTTGTCCGGCGGATTGGTCGGGCGCTCGGTCTGGGCGAAGGCATTGCCTGCGAGGCTCCATCCCGCCGCGGCGCCGGCCCCGAGCTGGAAGAATTGACGGCGATTCGGACTACCGAGATGCACTGCCCCAACGCCGAACCTGCCGGTGTCGTTTGCCATGACCCACTCTCCGTTGTCGCACACGGCACCGTCTCCCGCGCCCCGAGACCCCGGCAGGGGACAGGAGTGGGCTTTAGTGCTTCTAAATTTTTCGATCAAAAGTTCATCATGACTAAATACAGCTGTCAATCGCATTGCTAGTATGCGCGACCTTTTCACTCCGACTGAAGCCTCGGACCGATGCGGTCCAAGGCTGAGATGATGCATGGGAGAGCGACATGGATGGTCGCGGCGATACCAACGGTCCGAAGGACGCTCCGACGATCGAGACCGACGATGCGGTCGACCAGCGCCTTGGCGAAACCGTGCGGCTGCTGCGTCAGCGCGCCGGCCTCTCGATCCAGGACGTCGCCAACAAGACCGGCCTGTCGAACGGCATGATCAGCCAGCTCGAACGCGCGCGCGCCATGCCGTCGATCCGCACGCTGCGCCTGCTCAGCATCGCGCTCGACGTACCGATCTCCTATTTCTTCGAGACCACCGATCCCGGCGACGTGCAGCGCTACATCGTGCGCAAGAACAGCCGCCGCCTGCTGCGCCTCACCGCCAGCGGCGTCGTCAAGGAAGCCCTCACCCCCGACGGCAAGGGCCAGCTCGAACTCTACGAGCTCACGCTCAATCCCGGCGCCTCGTCCGGCACCGACTTCCTGCAGCACACCGGCGAGAAGGCCGGCTACGTCCTGTCCGGCAGCCTGCGGCTGTGGCTCGACAACCAGGCCCACGTGCTCGAGGCCGGCGACAGTTTTCGTTTCCCGAGCATCGTGCCGCACATGTTCGACAACCCGACCCAGCAGGCGGCGCGCGTGATCTGGGTGACGACATTGCGCCAGACCGATTCGCCGGCGGGTTGAAGCCCGCAGGCCGGGCCTCGTTTCCGGGACGGCCGGCCGTCCCGCGCCACCTGAAATTGCCCCTCGACGGAAACGCACGGAATCTGTAGCTCACATAATGCCGGACTCCTCGACAGGACGGGGCCGGTACGGTCCGCGGCTGGCGTCTTGGGTGTGAGGCCATGAAACTCAGCGGGGTTGTGACATTTGCGATGGCCACCCAGGTCGTCGTGACCGCCGCACTCCTCCTCGCTTCCTATGCCATGACCGGCACCGCCGGCCCGCGCGGGTTCGGCATGGCCCAGCTCATCGCCCTGATGGCGAGCGGTGTCGTTGCGGTGCTGCTCGCGCGTCTCTGCACGCGCGCGATCGAGACGTCGCAGACCGAGCGGGCTGCCGCGCAACTGGCCGATCGGGCGAAGGCCGTCGCCGAGAGCGCACAGATGACGCAAGCCGTCATCAAGACCGCGCTCGACGCCTTCATTCAAACAGATGAACGCGGCATCGTCGTGGAATGGAGCTTTCAGGCCGAAGCCCTGACCGGATGGTCGCGGCAGGAGGCCATCGGCGCCGACGTCGTCGACCTCCTCGTCGCCGAGCCGCTCCGCGCCGGCTTCAGGCAGCGCATGATGCGGCTGCTGCCAGAACTGTCGGATACGCCGATCGGCATTCGCTTCGAGGTGAGCCTGCTGCACAGGAACGGCGATGCGATCCTGGTCGAGGCGTCGGGCACGGCACTCCGGCTCGGCGGGCGCACCATCATCAACAGTTTCGTCAAGGACATCACCCAGAAGCGCGCCGCCGAGGAGCAGCTGATACAGGCCCAGAAGATGGAGGCGGTCGGGCAACTCACCGGCGGCATTGCGCACGAATTCAACAACATGCTCACCGTGATCACCGGCACGATCGAGATCCTTGCCGACGCCGTGAAGGACAATCCGCCGCTTTCCACCATCACCAAGCTGATCAGCGAGGCCGCCGATCGCGGCGCCGCGCTGACCTCGAGCCTGCTGTCCTTCGCAAGAAAGCAGGCGCTGCAGCCGACGGAGATCGACGTCAACGAGCTGCTCGAGGAGCTGGCCAAACTGCTGCTGGCGACCTTCGACAAGAAGATCGAGATCGTGACGAAGCTCGACAGCAAGGTCTGGCTCGCCCTCGTCGACCGCGGCCAGTTGAGCTCGGCACTGCTCAACCTTGCGATCAACGCCCGCGACGCCATGCTGGACGGCGGCAGGCTGACCCTGACGACACGCAACGTCGTGTTCGGCGTGCGCGAGGCCGTGGCGGTCGGCGCCGGCTATGCCGGCGACTATGTCGAGATCGAGATCGCCGACACCGGCACGGGCATCCGGCGGACCATCCTGGAACGGATCTTCGATCCGTTCTTCTCGACCAAGGAGGTCGGCAAGGGCACGGGGCTCGGGCTCAGCATGGTGTTCGGCTTCGTCAAGCAATCCGGCGGCGGCATCAAGGTCGCATCCGAGGAAGGCTGCGGCACGACATTCACGATCTACCTGCCGAAGGCCGAGGCCAGCACGCTGCGCCCGGCCGGCTATGACGATCGCAAGGTCGTGGGCGGACGGGAAACCATCCTTTGCGTCGAGGACGATCGCGACGTCCGCCAATACGTCACGGTCCAGCTCGAGAGCCTCGGCTACAAGGTCATCCCCGCCGCCAACGCGACCGAAGCGCTCGCCATCGCCGCGGAGGGCAATGCGTTCGACCTGCTGTTCACCGACATCGTGATGGCCGGCGGCATCAACGGACGCGAGCTCGCCGAGCAGATGGTGGCCGCGCGGCCATCCCTGCGGGTGCTGTTCACCTCCGGATACGCCTACGACTCGATGCACGCGCAGGGCCACGCCACGAAGGGCGCACCGCTTCTGACCAAACCCTATCGCAAGGCCGAGCTCGCGCGCATGCTGCGCCGCTCTCTCGACACCGCCGTCGATTCCGTGGGCGACCCGATCCCGACGCCCTACTCGGTGCAGGCCGATGTCGAGGGCTTCCTGCGCAGGCAGGCGGCTGAAGACAGCGGCACGACGCGGTCGCGAAAGTAGCTCTTTCGCGCTAGCTCATCCTTCGCCGCAGCGTTGCCGACGGCGTCTCGCCGAATTTTTCACGGTAGGCGCCGGCCATGCGGCCGAGATGAGTGAAGCCGAGATCGAAGGCGATCTCGGTGATGGAGGCATCGGGCGCGGCCTGCGCCAGCCGGGCGTGCAGACCAGCGAGGCGCATGTCGAGCAGCATCTCCGAGATCGAAACCCCGAAATGACGGCGGAAGCCGAGCTGGAGCGCGCGGATGCCGATCCCGGCGGCGCAGGCAAGCCCCGCAAGGTCGAGCGGCTCGCCGGCATTGTCCGCAAGACGGTCCCGCGCCACGCGAAGCGCACGCGGCAGACGCTCGGCTTGCCCCGAGAACGTCCTGATTGCATCCGACAGGCCGTGACGCTGGCCGTTGAGGAGGTGATCGAGCAGCGCCTCCCGCCAATCGGCAGTGGCGACCGGTGAAAGCCTGCCGGTGGGGCCAAGACGTTCGGCGAGCGTCATCAGCCCGCCAAGGCTGGTCCGCAAGGCCCGCCCGGACGGCGCGTCCAGGTCGATCACAGGATCGAACTCGACCGTGCCCGCCACCCTCCCCGACAAGGCCGCGGCGCGCTGTTCGACCATGCGGCGCTCAAGCAGCAGGATCACTTGGGCACAGTCGCTCCACATCATCCGGGTCGGGATCGTCGGCGACAGCAGCGACGCCGTCCGGTCCGGTACGGCATCGAATTCGCCGGCGCCGGCACGAATGCGGGCGGAGCCCGTGAGCGGAACCTGCAGCAGGAAGAAGCGCTCGAGGCAGCCGGGATCGATGCTGACCGATCCGCCATAGGCAACGTAGTTGATGGAAAAGCCGTCGAACGCCGCACAATTGTGCCGGGCGGAGAAGCCGGCCGCCCGCGCCTGTGCCGGCTTGAGATCGTGCGGACAGAAGATGCGTCCGATCTGCTCGGCCGCCTCGTCGACATCATCGGTGGCGACGCGGGCGAAGCCCGCAAGCCGTTCCGCTGCGGGCACACTTGCGCTCATTTCCAGCACGGCTGCGGACATCGTCGACCACGCTTCGCGTCACGGAATTGCTTTAAGCCTATAATAGTTCCCCGGACGCGGAAAGGCCCGCGTCGCAAAATCGTCGTGCTGCATGGCAAAAGCTCCACCCGGATTCGTTTAGCGGATAGACAGGCAGCCGGTCGCCGGCCGAAGCTCCATCCTCGCCGGAATCCATGAGGAGCGAGCCATGACTGCACTCGAAAAGGGCATAACCGCTGTTGGCACGGGCTATGGCGGCAAGAGCTGGAACATCCTTGGTCAGGTCTATTTCCCCAAGGCCGTCACCGACTCCACCTTCGCGTTCGAGACCAACAGCGATCCCGGCCAGTTCGTGCCGGTGCACATCCATCCGACCCAGGACGAGTTCATCCTGGTGCAGGAGGGCACGCTCGACCTCAAGCTCGACGGCGTCTGGGTCAAAGCCCATGCCGGCGACCTCGTGCGCATGCCGCGCGGCATCCCGCACGGCTATTTCAACAAATCCGACAAGCCCTGCCGCGCGCTGTTCTGGGTCTCGCCGATGCAGAAGCTCGAGGCGCTGTTCAACCAGCTCCACAATCTGACCGACCCTGCCGAAGTCGTGCGCATCTCGGCACTGCACGAGGTCGACTTCCTGCCGCCCGAGGCCAACGACTAAAGCGCGATCGTCGCGCTTTAGTTGTTGTTTGAGCATGATCTTTTCGGAACACCGCTTCACACTTTTCCGGATCATGCTCGAGGCAGCCGCCTCCCCGTCGCCTTTCATCAGCTTGCAGCCCCGCCGGCCGCACCTTGCGGCCGAACGTGGCCGCTTGCGCGCGAAACACCCTGATTGCGAGCAATCCCATGGTCAGTCCCAAGCATGTTTGCGTGATCGGTGCCGGAGTCTCCGGTCTCGCCGCCGCAAAGGCATTCTCCACCCGCGGCCACCGCGTCACCATTCTCGAGCGCAGCGGCGATCTCGGCGGTGTCTGGGAGCCTGCGCGCTCCTATCCTGACGTGCAGACCCAGAGCCCGAAGGATCTCTACCGCTACACCGATCGCGCCATGCCGGACGCTTATCCGGAATGGCCGACCGGGCCGCAGGTCCACGCCTATCTCGCCGACTACGCCAAAAGCTTCGGCCTCGACCGCATGCTGCGCCTCAACACCGAGGTCGCCGGCATGGCGCGCCGCGCCGACGGGAAGCCGGGCTGGACGCTCGCGCTGACCACCAAGGACGGCAAGGCGACGAACGAGGATTTCGATTTCGTCGCGGTCTGCATCGGGCAGTTCAACGAGCCGCGTGAGCTGCATTGCCCGGGCGAGGACGGATTTCTGGCGCAGGGCGGCCAGATCCTGCATTCGTCGAAATACAGCGATCCCGCGCTGGCGAAAGGACGCCGCGTCGTCGTGCTCGGCGGCTCGAAATCGGCGACCGACATCGCGGTGAACGCGGTGAAATCAGGCGCACGCGAAGTCACCATCGTGATGCGCGAGCCGGTCTGGCGGATCCCCTATTTCATCGGCGGCCTCGTGAACTTCAAGCGCATCCTCTACATCCGTGCGCAGGAGGAGATGTTTCCGGGCTGGGGCGCCAGCGCGATGGCGCGGCTCGCACACCGCATCGCAGCGCCCCTGATCTGGGCGAACTGGCGCGGGCTGGAGAGCCTGTTGAAGGCGCAGCTCAAGCTTGGCCCGTGCAAGATGGTGCCGAAAGAGCGGATCGAGGACGGCGTCAACTGCTCGGTGCCGATCGCAACGCCCGGCTTCTATCCGATGGTCGCGGACGGTCGCATCAAGGCGGTGTTCGGCACGTTCGATCATTACGAGGGCGACAGCATCGTGATGAGCGGCGGCGAGCGCGTCGGCGCCGACGTCGCGGTGCTCGCGATCGGCTACAAGCTCGGCGTGCCGTTCCTGCCCGCGGCCTATCAGCAGAAACTGGTCGATGCGGACGGGCAGTACCGGCTCTACCGGCTGATCGCCAACCCTGATCTGCCGGAGCTGGGCTTCGTCGGCTTCAACTCCTCGTTCTGCACCGTGCTGTGCGCCGACCTCGCCGCCAACTGGCTGGTGCGCTACGCCGACGGCCAGCTCGCCAACCAGCCGACGGCGCAGGCGATGCGCGACGACATCGAGATGATGCTGCACTTCAAGCGCGTCGAGCGGCCGGCCGCCGGCGTCTATGGCGGCTTGTGCGTCGCGCCCTATCACTATCGCCATTTCGACGAGCTGATGGCCGATATCGGCGCCAGGAACCAGAAGCGCGGCGGGCTCAAAGGACACTTCCAGCCGCCGGATGCAGATGCCTATGCGAAGTTCCTGGCGACGGCGCCGGACTACCGGGGCCACAGCGTAAGGTCGGAGAACCCGGGCTGAGCGGGATTTGCAACTCGCCAGTCCGCGCGTTTGATGTTTACGATCCCATGATCGACGAATCTCCGGCACACGGGAACCCGCCATGGGACGACGATGTCACGCCGCCGCAGCCCTGGCGGTGCTTGGGCTGATCCTCACGACGTTCACGGCGAGCCAGGCACAAACGCTCACGGCGAGGCAATCGGAGGCGCTCGCCACCTACGATCGCGCGCTCGGCGATTTCAAATCCATCCTTGCCGAGCGGCGCCGACAGATCGCGGCGAAGGAGCCGCTGCCGAACCTGCCGGGACAGGCGCTCTATCTGGCACGCGTCGCGGTCATCAGTGCTTACAAGGATCTCACCGACGCCATGCCGTCGCGGATCGGAAAGCCCAACAAGTTCGAGATTCCGCCGGCCTATTTCGACGCCGACATCGAGCCGCTGGTCGACGAATATGCTGGACTCTTCGAGATCATGGAGGCGCCGCCCGCCGGCGCGCAGAACTCGCCGACGCCGTTCAAGGACGTCGTCGATCTCGCAGTCGCTATCGCGCGCGCCAAGGGACTTGCGCCTGGCCACGCCGAAGCTGCGGGACGTATCAGCCTCGGGCTGTTCTTTGCCGAGACCAACGGCAAGCAGAACGTCCGCAATGCGCGCTCGAACACCTATATGGGCAGCTTCCAGACCGGCCCGTCCGAGGACCGCAACGGCCGCAGGAAATGGGAGTCTATCAAGAGCGAGATCGCGGCGGCCGATCCCGCGCTGGCCGCGCGTGACGACAGGGAAGAGGCACGCGCCCGCGGCACCGATCACCGTTTCAATCACTGGACCAATGTGCGCGACGGCCTGATGAACGCGCATGCCGATCTGTTCCGGGAGATCCCGGGAATCGTGAAGACGCTGCCCGACCCGATCGACCAGATGAAGCTGTTCGAGCTGATCCAGATCGTTCCCACCCCGACGCGGTCCGCGCTCAAATCGGGCGATCTCCTGAACTACCGGGTGTCGAGCCCCACGATCATGAGGCACTTGCGCAACAACAGCATCTTCGCGTTCGGCCAGGCCGACAGATCGCGCAGCTCGGCAAGCTTCCGCGAGATTCTCGCTGCGATGTGGCTGTTCAACCGGAAGTTCGAGAAGGCGATGGCGAAATACGCGGAGATCAGGGCGCACTGAGGCATCGGTTGTAACCGCTACCGGACGTAGTAGGCTCGTGATCTCATCAGCAGCACGGGCAGTTTCATGCGCATCCTCATCCTTGGCGGCAGCCAGTTTCTCGGACGCGCGATTGCGGCCCATGCCTGCGCCAACGGTCACGACGTGACCTGCGCCGCCCGCGGTCTCGCCGGGCCGATCGCGGCAGGCAGCCGACTGATCCGGATCGATCGCGACGTCGCGGACGGTCTCGCGCCGCTCGCGGGTGAGACATTCGATGCCGTCGTCGACGTCTCGCGTCATCCCGGCCAGGTTCGCCGCGCCGTCGCGGCGCTGAAGCGGCCGGGCATGCACTGGACCTTCGTCTCCACGATCAGCGTCTACGCAGACAACCGCATACCGGGACAACGCGCCGACACGGCGCCGCTGCGCGAGCCCATGGCCGAAGACGTCGAGCACAGCACCGACGCCATTTATGGCGCCGCCAAGGTCGCGTGCGAGCAGGCCGTCGGCACTGATGCCTTCATCTGCCGGGCCGGCCTCATCGCCGGGCCGGAGGATCCGACGGGACGGTTCGCGTACTGGCCGGCCCGGCTTGCGCGCGGCGGCGAGGTGCTGGCGCCGGGAGCGCCTGACGATGCCGTCCAGTTCATCGACGTGCGCGATCTCGCACAATGGATCGTGCATGCGGCCGAGGTTGGCCTGACCGGCATCTATGACGGGATTGGACCGGTGCGCACGCGCGGCGAATTCCTGACCGAATGTGCATCCGCGCTGAACTCCGCCTGCACCTTCACCTGGGTCGATCGCGCCTTCCTGGAAGCGCATGACGTACGGCGCTGGGCAGGTCCGCGATCACTGCCGATGTGGCTGCCCCTGCCCGACTTCGCCGGCTTCCTGACACGCGACACCTCGCCGGCACGCGAGGCCGGATTGACCTCGCGCCCGGTGGCCGCCACCGTGCGCGATACGTTCGACTGGCTCCGCGCCGGCAACGGGCCGGTCATCGGTCTCACCAGCGACGACGAGAAGGACGTGCTCGCCGCGTGGCACGCGGGCATGACGAGCTAGGGCAGACTCATAATCTTGATATCGTCTTGTGACCGACAGCGGTCGTTCCTTGGTAACGACGACATGCAGAAGGGCGAGATCACCCGCCACAATGTAGAGTGTGAGCTGGTTCATATCGGCGGCCCCATGCCGCGCGTAGCTTGGCGAGAAGATGTCTCGCTTCCCGGCGCCAAGTCGTCATGGGTTTCCGGACGTCAAGTCGAGCGAACATCTGTCAACCCATAGGAGGACAGGTCATGAAGTTCGCAGCACTGCTTTTGATCTTTGCTCTCGCCGCATTCGCGACGGCTATTCCGGCAGATTCGGCCAACGCATGCGCGCGCCCCTGCGGAAACTATTGTTGCGGATAATCGGCGGAGAATTCCAATGCGCCCATTGATCAAGTGGGGGGCATTAGTGACGATCGTGAGCATCGCACCACTGGCATCCGTGGCTGCGATACGTCACCACACGCCCCCAAATAAACTCAACGAAGCAATCACCGCTATCGGCTTTCACCCGATAACGCCGCCGGTGCTCCTGCGCGCTCCAGGCTCCATCTATCATGTCTCTCCGAACGGCCAGGATTACGACATGCTGTGCGAAGTCTCGCCTGAGCGACTGGTTGGCGTCACCCGCACGTCATCTTCTGCAACCCAAGTCACCTCCGAACTACGAAAGACGCAATATTCGCTCGACTCAAAAGTCGTGCGTTCGATTCAGTCACATACCGATGCAAAATTGGCGGAAGCTGTAAAGCTGGAGCTCGATGACGTTCAAGTGCTGGAGATCTCACTTGAAGACCTATCAATCATCGCTGAGGAGCTGTTCCGTCGCGAGTCCTGTGATCGGGAAGTGAAACGGTATCTGGAAAACGGCGAGTACGTTTGCCAGGGACAGCGGGTCCTCAAGGCGTCGACGAAATACGTGGCGGCCTACGACAATTCAGCGGCGGGCTCCGTGGAACAAACGACAGACCTGATAAAGAATAATTTCGATCCGACTGTCAGCATACAGGGCGGTCAGAGCGTCTCCGGAGCGAACCTTTATTACGGGATGAGACTGGCACCGCGGTGTCTATCCCTCTCAGGGATGCCAAAAGGCAGCCACGGCCACCGTTCTCGCTCTGGGACAGACTGGTCAATCACTTTCCTTCGCTCGAGTTCTTTTGAATATAGCCGCGACACGCCGTGGCAACGGCCAGCGTGTTCATGCAGGCGACAACCGACTCTTTTGGCTCAACCGCGGCGACCACGGCCGAGGCCTTGGTGGCGCCGGCGCCCCCCGCACGCCCAGACCGCTTTTATACACACACGCCCTAATTTTCCGGCTTGTATCCGTCCGTCAGGGTCTTCAGGAACGCGATGATGTCGGCCTTGTCCTGCTCGGTCATCGCCGGCCTGTCGCCGGGGTGACGATCGAAGGGCGGATCGATGACGTCGACATTGGCGTGATATTTTTGCGGCAGGTCGTCGTACTTCAGCACGGTGCCGTCGGCGGCGCGCGGAAACACCTTCTCCGGATTGGTGTCGCGGAAATTGTAGAAATCCAGCACCTGCTCGAGGTTGCGGAAAACGCCGTTGTGGAAGAACGCGTGGCGCACTGCGGTGTTGCGCAGCGTCGGCGTCAGGAACATGCCGCAATATTGCGTCTGCTCGGGCATGTCGGTGCGATGCGGGCCGCAAACGCCGAGGTCGAAATAATTGGGGTCGCGATTCTTAGCGAGCGCGGCGTTGCGCGGGGCGCCGAGCGCCTCGTATTGGTGATCGGTGAACAGCGGCGGCAGGCCGTCGCGGGTCGGTGCCGAGGTGTGGCAGCCGGCGCAATTGGCCTTGTCGGGATCGTTGAACGCTTGCAGCCCGCGCAGCTCGCCCTCGGACAGCCGCGCCTTGCCCTCGAGCCAGTAGTCGTACTTGCTGGTGTAGGGATGGAAGCTCGGCTCCTCGACCTGATAGCGCGCCACCGCGAACATCGCTTCCGCGATCAGCAGCCGCTGATTGTCGAGCACGCGGGCGCTGAACAGCTCGACGAAGCGGCTGGCGTAAGAGGCGCGGCGCAGCTTGCCTGCGACGATCTCGGCGCTGCCGCCGTCCATCTCGTTGGGATCGAGCAGCGGAAACAGCGCCTGGTCCTGCAACGTATCGGCGCGGCCGTCCCAGAACAGGCCGCCTTGCGGCACGATGTTCGCCGACGCGCCGCTACCGCCCGCGGTCTTGGTGGTGCGCGCAGCCTGCTGGCCGAGCGCGGCCATCTGCGCGAGGTCGATGACGTTGTCGTCGTCGCCCCTGTCGGGGCCGATGCTGAAATTCGGATGGCGATCGAGATATGTCAGCGACGGCACCGCGCGTGCACCCGGGCGCGACAAGGTCGCGCCGCCGAGCATGACCGGCCCGTCATTGGGCGGACCGTAGGCGTGATCCGGGCTGTGACAGGACGCGCATGACAGCGCGCCCGAGGACGACAGCGAAGCGTCGTAAAAAATTTCCCTGCCGAGCTGCGCCATCGCCGAGAGCGGAGCGGCCGGCGGACGCATGAGACGAACCGGGTTCGGATTCGCACCCGCGGGATTTGCTTCCGCAAATCCCTGCGTCGCGACGGCAAGGACGGCGCCGGCCAGACAAAGCAGACCGGCGCCGAAAAGCCACATGGTGCGGCTGTTCATATGACCTTGCGTCTTAGTGATGGTGATGCTCGTCCGGCGGGCTGGTCATGACAGTGCCGGAGGTCGGGTCAAGGAACAGCGCGTCCACCCGGAGATCGTGGCGATGATCATGATCGAAGTCGAACAGGTCCATGATCGACCCGGCGCTGGCGTCGAACGAGCCGCCGCCGAGACGCTGGCCGCGCAGCCAATTGTCCTCGATGAACCGCACCACCGAGGCCTGCGAAATGTAGGTGTGGCTGACGAAGTTCGTCCTCGCATAGGGCGAAACCACGATGAAGGGAACGCGGGTGCCCGGACCGCAGCGGCCGTTCACCGGCTTGCCGCTAAGCCCCTTCGGCGCCGGCTGCTTCTGCGGGCCGAGACCGCACAGGCCCGGACCGTTGACCTGGTCGGCGGTCGGATCGTAGGAGGCGCTCTTCGGCGCGACGTATTGGTGATCGTACCAGCCGTCGGAGTCGTCATAGGTGATGATGACCGCGGTCTCGCGCCACTCCGGTTGCTTCTGGAGGAAGTTGATCAGCTCGACATTGCCGACCTGCTCGTCGAGCGGGTCGGAGTAGCCGGCGTGACCGTCCTGGAAGGCCGGCATCTTGATGTAGGACACGGCCGGGAAATGGCCGGCCTTCACCGCGGCGTAGAAGTCCTCGAGATCGTAATTGTGGTTGGCCGGATCGACCTTGCCGTTGAAGTCGTGGGTATGGCCGATCGCGTGGACCGAGCTCGGCCGCGCATGGGTCGGGTTGGCGGTCGACTTGTAGTACTGGAACCAGGCATGGTGCGGAATGTAGTCCGCGGTGGTGCCGTTGACGGTGCTGGAGAACGTGCTGCGCGCGCAGCCCGTTGTACCATTGGCGTTCTTGAGCGTCAGGTCGAAGCCGCCCATGAAGCTGCCCCAACTGATGTGCTCGGCGTTGAGCAGGTCGCCGATGTTCTTGCCGTCCATCAGGATCGTGCTGGTCGTGCTCGAGCAGGCGTCGATGCCCGGATCCGTGTCGCCGACCAGCGTCAGGCCGCCCTGGCCGTCGGGAACGGTCTGCGTCGAGATGCCGACGATGTTCTTGGCACCGTTGGTCTGGCCGGAGATCACCTCGAGCATGCCAGGCGTCGACGGACCAAAGGTGTCGGTCCAGTGATTGTCGCTCATGGCGAAGTGCTGGGCGTAGTTCCAGAAGGCCGTGACGGTGTTGCCGTCGAAATAGCCCATCACCTGGCCGTTGGTGCCGAACGCGCCGGCGCCGCCGGCCGTGCCGCGGCCGGTGAATTTCGGGAACAGGTCTTCCTTGCCGTTGTCCACCGCCTGCTGCTCGGGCGTGTAGGCATGGTTCTGCGAGCGCGTGTTGGCCTGGGTGCGGTCGAGACGGAACGGATCCGTCGCGCCGGTGCCGTTGGCCGGGCTGTTGTTCGGGTTGTTGACCAGCAGGTTCGCCGTGACGAGGTTGTTGACCTTCGGCGTGTGCGGCTTCGGCACGAAGGGTATAGAGCCGGACGGATTGGCCGCGTTCGGATAGGTCGCGAAATAATGGTCGAACGAGCGGTTCTCGTTGAAGATGATCACGAGATGCTTGATCGGCGTCTCGGTGTGGATGTCATGCGGATGACGGTGACGATCGTGATCATGATCGCGGTCCCGACCGAAATCGTCCGCGAGAACAGGCATGGCGCATGCGAGTGCCGTCGCGGCCGCGAAAATCGCGGCCGTCGTCAGAAATCTGGATTTCATTGTTGTGTTGCCCCGAAGGATTGACGCCGACCCCGGGAACGTTAATGGCGCGCGATGACAGAGCTGTGTCAGTTTGACGCAAGAGACACTTTGCGCAGTTGTTCAGACAAGATTTTCTACACGGGCGATTTGCCCGAAGCTGCCTTCCTCGACCCTCATGGTGAGGAGTCCGCCACAGCGGGCGTCTACTCGGTGCGGATCGGAGAATCCTTCAGGCCATTGTTGTCATAGGCCTTGCGCAAGGTGCCGTTGATCGTCGCCTCGTTCATGAATTTGGTGACGAAGGTCAGCGCCAGGCTGTGGCCGAGCGGCACCGCGACGGCTGTCACCGTCTTCTTGAACGTCTCGTCCAGCACCTTTGTACCGGGAATCTTCTGCGCCATCTTGTTGAGCTGGTCGCGCGACAGCGCGAAGGCGTCGATCTCGCCGCTCTTCAGGAGGCCGAAGATCTCGTCATAGGTCTGATAGCCGGTGACCTCAGCGTTCCTGAGATGCGCGACAGCGCCACGCATGGTGGTGGTGGCGTTGACGGCCGCGACCTTGATGCCGGGCTGGCGAGCGAGGCAAAATTGGTCACGTTCGAACCAGCCTTGACGATGTAGGTGGCGTCCGCGACCTCGTAGATCGGCCCGAACATCATCTTGCTCTCGCGCTCGGGGTCCTTTGGCAGCCAGGTGACATCCCAGGTGCCTTTGCTGGCCGCATCGGTGATCTGTCCGGAATTTTGGTGCACGACATATTCGACACCAACGCCGAGCTGGGCCGCCATCTCCTTGCCGAGGTCCACCGGCACGCCGGCATAGCCGGTTTCCGTCCTGGTCGACCAGAATGCGCCGCCTGCGGGGCTGATTGCGATCGCGACCCGCAGCTTACCGGTCGGCGCGATCTCGTCCTTCAGCCCATCGGCTAGCGCGGGCATGGCAACCGCCGCCGCGAGAACGAGACCGGAGAGGGCCGATTGGACGGACGCGGACATGTCATGTTCTCCTCGCGTTTTCTTGTTCTCGTCGTCCCGACCGCTTCGCTTCCGCCACACGACCTTTGACACAATTCTGGTCGATCGTGCGCGCGGTGAAAAGCGGTTTGTCATGACAAACCTGTCAAAGGCCACACCGCCGTTCGCCGTGCAAGGCCGACGACCGCCATGGCTATGGTGTTCCACGGCCGGACATTTGTTGGTAGCCTGCCGCACCGACAGACAGCAATCGGGGGCCACCGAATGACGCGCGCGAATCCCGCATCTCCCGCACATCGCAATGGAGCGTGGAGACATGTTGGACGGGCGCTAGCCGCCACGGCCGCCGTGATCGCGCTCGCCGGCTGCGAGGACAAGAACGCCTACGTGGCTCCGCCCCCGCCCAAGGTGGACGTGGCGACGCCCGTGCAGCGGCCGGTGACGCGCTATGTCGAGGCCACCGGCAACACCGCGCCGATCAAGAATGTCGACTTGGTGGCGCGCGTGCAGGGTTTCCTGCAGTCGATCGACTACCAGGACGGCACCTTCGTCAAGCAGGGCACCCAGCTCTTTACCATCGAGCCCGAGACCTACAAGCTGAAGCTCGAGCAGGCCCAGGCGGCCGAGGCCGGCGCCCAGGCCTCGCTCCGGCAGGCGGAGGCCGACTTCAAGCGGCAAAGCGATCTGGTGCAGCGGCAGGCGGTCTCGCAGGCCACCCTCGACACCTCGACGTCAACGCGCGAAAACGCGCAGGCCAATCTCCTGCAGGCGCAGGCCAACACCAGGATCGCCGAGGTCAACTACGGCTACACCAAGGTCACCGCGCCGTTCGACGGCGTCGTCAGCGCCCACATGGTCTCGATCGGCGAGCTCGTCGGCGTCTCCTCCCCGACCCAGCTCGCGACCATCGTCGCGATGGACCCGATCTGGGTGAACTTCACCGTCAACGAGCAGGACGTGCTACGCATCCGCGCCGAAGCGGCCCGCCGGGGACTGACGCCCACCGACCTCAAGCAATTTCCGATTCAAGTCGGCCTCCAAAACGAAACCGGCTATCCGCATGAAGGCAAGCTCGACTACGTCTCGCCGACTCTCAACCAGTCGACCGGTACGCTTGCCGTGCGCGGCCTCGTCCCCAACGACAAGCGGGTGCTGCTGCCCGGCTATTTCGTCCGCGTCCGCGTGCCCTTCGACCAGGAGAAGGGCGCGCTCCTCGTTCCCGATACCGCGCTCGGCAGCGACCAGGGCGGCCGCTATCTGCTGGTGGTCAATGGCGACAACGTCGTCGAGCAGCGCAAGGTGCAGATCGGCCCCACCGATAACGGCCTGCGCGTGATCGAGAGCGGGCTGAAGCCGGACGACCGCGTCGTGATCGCGGGGCTGCTGCGGGTGATCCCGGGCCAGAAGATCGACCCGCAAGTGACGAAGATCGAGCAGCCGCAGGCGTCTGCCAAGTAGGAGCTGCCTGCCATGATCTCAAAATTCTTCATCGAGCGGCCGGTCCTCTCGAACGTCATCGCACTGCTGATGATCCTGATCGGCGGCGTCGCGCTGTTCAACCTCGCGATCGCGCAATACCCCGACGTGGTGCCGCCGACCGTGCAGGTCACCACGCGCTATCCCGGCGCCAGCGCCAAGACCGTGATCGACACGGTAGCCCTGCCGATCGAACAACAGGTCAATGGCGTCGAGGACATGCTCTACATGCAGTCCTACAGCGGCTCCGACGGCACCTATACGCTGACCGTGACCTTCAAGATCGGCACCGACCTCAACTTCGCGCAGGTGCTGGTGCAGAACCGCGTCTCCAGCGCGCTGTCGCAACTGCCGACGTCCGTGCAGAACCAGGGCGTCACCGTCCAGAAGAAATCGACCTCGATCCTGCTGTTCGTGACACTGACCTCGCCGGACTCCCGGTTCGACAGTCTCTATTTGAGCAACTACGCCACCATCAACATCCGCGACGAGCTCTCGCGCCTGCCCGGCGTCGGCAACGTCACGGTGTTCGGCGCAGGCCAGTATTCGATGCGGGTGTGGCTCGACCCGAACAAGCTGCAAGTCCGTGGCCTCGTGCCGCAGGACGTGATCCAGGCGATCCAGCAGCAGAGCCAGCAGGTCTCCGCCGGCCAGGTCGGCGCGCCGCCGACGCCGCCGGGCCAGGCGTTCCAGTACACGCTCAACGTCAACGGCCGGCTCGACGACACCAGCCAGTTCGAGAACATCATCGTCAAGTCAGGCACCAGCGGCGACGTCACGCGGGTGCGCGACGTCGGCTGGGTCGAACTCGGCGCGCAGACCTACAGCCAGATCTTCTCGCTGAACAAGCAGCCCGCCGTCGGCATCGGCGTGTTCCAGTCGCCGGGCGCCAACGCGCTCCAGGTCGAGCAGGCCGTCGAGAAGAAGATGGCGGAGCTCGCCAAGCGCTTCCCGGAAGGCATCAAATACGACACGCCGTTCGACACAACCAAATTCGTCGAGGCCTCGGTGCACGAGGTCTACATGACGCTGATCGAGGCCGGCCTGCTCGTGCTGGTCGTGATCCTGGTGTTCCTGCAGGACTGGCGCGCCATGCTGGTGCCGGCAACGACCGTGCCGGTGACCATCATCGGCGCCTTCGCCGCGATGGCGGCGCTCGGCTTCACCATCAACATGTCCACGCTGTTCGCGATCGTGCTGGCAATCGGCATCGTCGTCGACGACGCCATCGTGGTGGTCGAAGGCGCCGCCCACAATATCGAGCAGGGCATGAACGGCCACGACGCCGCGATCAAGGCGATGGACCAGCTGTTCGCGCCGATCGTCGGCATCACGCTGGTGCTGATCTCGGTGTTTTTGCCGGCCTCGTTCCTCGCGGGCCTCACGGGCCGCATCTACTCGCAATTCGCGCTGGTGATCGCGGCGACCGCGCTGCTCTCCGCCATCAACGCGGCGACCCTGAAGCCGACGCAATGCGCGCTGTGGCTGCGGCCGGCGGTGCCGCCGGAGCGGCGCAACTTCTTCTATCGCGGCTTCAACAACGTCTATGACCGCGTCGAGCGCGGCTACACGCGGCTGATCACCTTCCTGGTCAGGCACGCCACGGTGTCGGTCGCGGTGGCGCTGGTGCTGATCGGGATCGGCGGCTACGGCCTGTCGCGGGTGCCGACCGGCTTCCTGCCGATCGAGGACCAGGGCTATCTGATCGCCGCCATCCAACTGCCCGACGGCGCCTCGCTGGAGCGGACCCAGAAGGTGCTCGACCGGGCCAGCGAGATCATCAAGGAGACGCCGGGCGTCCAGCAGGTCATCACCATCGCCGGCATCTCCGCGCTCGACAGCAGCGCGAGCCTTGCCAATGCCGGCGTCGCCTACATCATCCTGAAGGATTGGGACGCGCGCAAAAGTCCCGGCGAGGATCTGCGCTCGCTGGTCTACGGGCTGAACGACAAGCTCGCTGTGATCATGGAGGCGCGCACCATCGTGCTGCCGCCGCCGCCGATCCAGGGCATCGGCAACGCCGCCGGCTTCTCGATGCAGGTCGAGCTGCGCGACGGCAACAGCGATTTCGCCAAGCTGCAGGCCATCACCGGTGCGATGGTCAGCAACGGCCAGAGCCAGAGCGCGCTGCAGCGCGTCCAGTCCTCGTTCCGCTCGTCGGTGCCGCAATTCAACGTCGAGATCGACCGCATCAAGACCCAGACGCTGCACGTGACGACGGATCAGGTGTTCTCGGCGCTGTCGACCTATCTCGGCTCGTCCTTCGTCAACCAGTTCAACAAGTTCGGCCGCGTGTTCCAGGTCTACACGCAAGCCGATCCGGCCTTCCGCGTCACCGAGCGCGATATCGCCAACATGCAGGTGCGCAACTCGAACGGCGACATGATCCCGATCGGCACGGTGGCCACGATCACGCCGGCCACCGGCCCGTCGCTGATCAGCCTCTACAATCTCTATCCCTCCTCGACCATCATCGGCCTGCCGGCGCAGGGCTATTCGTCCGGCCAGTCGCTGAAGCTGATGGAGGAGATCGCGGACAAGACGCTGCCGCCCGGCACCGGCTATGAATGGACCGCGATGTCGTACCAGGAGAAGGCGGTCTCGAACCAGATCTACTGGGTGTTCGGCCTCGCCATGCTGCTGGTCTATCTCGTGCTCGCCGGCCAATACGAGAGCTGGTACGCGCCGATCTCGGTGATCCTCGCCGTGCCGCTGTCGCTGATCGGGCCGATGCTGATCCTCAACGGCCTCAAGATCGACAACAACCTCTATTGCCAGATCGGCCTGATCCTGCTGATCGCGCTGTCGGCCAAGAACGCCATCCTGATCGTCGAGGTCGGGCTGGAGCTGCACGGCCGCGACGGCAAGCCGATCCTGGAGTCGGCGATCGAGGCGGCCCGCGCCCGCTTCCGCCCGATCCTGATGACCTCGTTCGCCTTCATCCTCGGCGTGGTGCCGCTGGTGATCGCGACCGGCGCCGGCGCCAGCGCCCGCAAGTCGATCGGCATCACCGTGTTCTCGGGCATGCTGGCCTCGACCTGCCTCGCGGTGCTGTTCGTGCCCGCGTTCTTCGTGGTGGTGCAGCGGTTCGAGAACTGGCGGGCGTCGAAGAAGGCGCCGAAGGTGCAGCCGGCCGTGGAGGTGAAGCCGTAGGCTTCTTCTGCGGAGGCCCGCTCCGATAAAAAAGTCGAAAACAACCCCATGCACAGTAGAACGGCGTTGATGGCGTTGAGTTTTTTTCAGCGACGCCAGCGTTTGACCCGTCGGGCAAGACACTGGCAGAATGGCATGATGGGTGGCATGCACGATGTGCCGCCATCTCCCCGTCATTGCGAGCGCAGCGAAGAAATCCAGAGTCCCGCCGCGGAACGATTCTGGATTGCTTCGCTACGCTCGCAATGACGAGGTTGAAGCAGCTGCGCGCATCTCTTCTGTCATTCCGGGGCGCGCCGACAGGCGCGAGCCCGGAATCCATCGGGCGGCAGAGGCTGCGGGTAGATGGATTCCGGGCTCGTCGCTGCGCGACGCCCCGGAATGACGGGGTGGCGCGAGCCGCCCGCCTCACTGCCCCTCACGCCGCTTGCGGCGTCCGGATCTCGCGCGGCAGGATCAACGCGGCGGCGATCGCGAGCAGGCAGAGCGCGGCGAAGGCGTGCAGCATGGTGACGAACCCGCCCTGCTCGTAGAGCCAGGCGACCAGGCCGACGGAGGCGCCGGCGGCGGTGAAGCCGACGAAATAGCGCACGGCATAGGCGCGCGAGCGCCACTCTTCCGTGGTGTATTTGCCGACCATGGCATCGTTGACCGTGACCTGCCCGAACGCGCCCATGACGATGCCGATCGAGACCAGGATCAGCGGCAGATTGGACAGGCTCGCAGCCAGATACAGGAACGGCGCCAGCATGAAGGACAGCGGCAGCGCCACCGTCTTCAGCGAATAGCGGTCGAGCAGCCGGCCGATCGTGTACTGGGTCATCGCGCCGAACACGTAGACACAGGCCGCGATGACGCCGAGCAGCGCCGGGCTCCTGGTGAGATCGGCGAGCCGCTCCGCGAACAGCTTCGGCAGCGCGACGGTGACGGCGTTGAAGGTCGTGGAGATCGCGATCACCACGATCAGCAGCGCCAGGATCACGCGCCACATGTCCTGCTTGGCGACGCGCGCCTGCGCCGCCGCCTGCTTCGAGCCCTTGCGGTCCTCGTGCACGACCATCATCGCAAACGCGATGCCGATCAGGATGGTGACGACGCCGGGGACGATGAAGGCAAAACGCCAGCCGAGATACTGGCCGATCACGCCGGTCACCAGCGCGGAGGAGGCCACGCCGAGATTGCCCCAGACGCCGTTGATGCCCATCTCGCGGCCGAGCCTGTCGGCATAGGACACGATCATGGCGGTGCCGACGGGATGGTAGATCGAGGCAAAGATGCCGATCGCCAGCAGCGCCGCGCCGAGCTGAACCGGGGTCTGCACGAAGCCGACCGAGATCATGGAGAGGCCAATGCCGATGAAGAAGATCAGCATCATGTGGCGGCGGCTCCAGCGGTCCCCGAGCCAGCCTGTCAGCAGCGAGCCCGCGCCGAACGCGATGAAGCCCGGCGTCGCGTAAGGCAAGAGTTCCGAATAGGCCATGCCGAGCGCCGGCCCCATGATGATCACGGCGGCGGCGAAGATCAGCATCGCATAATGGTCGATGAAATGGCCTGCGTTGACGAAACTGATGACCCGGCTGGGGCTGTTCATACGAATCCTCTCCTGCTCCGAAATGAGTTATATTTCGGGCAAATGACGGGATGCAGCCAATGACTGTCTTGGAAACGCCAATCCTCCGGGAGGTCCGGAGCAACCATCGCTCGCCTGCGGGCGTGCATCTGGTCGCGCGTGACTACCCCAGGGGCCTGCGGCTCGATCCGCACATGCACCGCGAGGCGCAGCTCGTCTATGCCGCCAAGGGCACGATGCAGGTGACGACACCGAAGGGCCGCTGGCTGGTGCCGCCGGACCGCGCCGTCTGGGTTCCGGCCGGGCTCGAGCATGCCATCGACCTGCTCGCCGACATCGAGTTGCGCACGCTGTATTTCGACCTGCCCTGGCTGAAGCGCGAGCAACGCTATGAAGGCCTGACCAAGGAATTCGTGGTGCGGGTCTCGCCGCTGCTCAACCAGGCGATCCTCGCGCTGTTCGACGCGCGCAACACGGAAGAGCGCACCGAGCTGCTGGTCCGCCTCGTCATGCTGGAATTGCACCAGGCCGAGGATTCCGCGACCTTCGTGCCGCTGCCGCGCGAGCCGCGCTGCCGGCGCGCCGCGATGATCGTGCTCGACGACCCAACCGGCCTGCACGACATCGATACGCTGGCGCGCGAGGTCGGAACCTCCGCGCGCACGCTGTCGCGGCTGTTCTCCACGGAGACGCAGCTGAGCTTCAAGAGCTGGTGCCAGCGCGCCCGGATCGCCGCGGCGATCCAGCGGCTGTCCACGGATGCGAACGTCTCGGTGAAGCAGCTCGCGACCCAGCTCGGCTATGCCAGCGTGCCGGCGTTCTCGGCGGCGTTCCGCCAGGTGACGGGGCGGACGCCGACGGCGTTTGCGGGGAAGGGGTAGCGGCAACCTCGGTGTCGTTGCTCGCCGCTCCACTCCCGGTGTCATTGCCCGCGAAGGCGGGGAATCCAATACTCCGAGACGGCGCGGCTAGAACCGAGACGCCGCGGCGTACTGGATGCCCCGCCTGCGCGGGGCATGACAGCGGTTGTGAAGCGCGGCGGTCTTCGCGGGCATGACAACGTTCCTGAGTCGCCTGCCCTGACTAAAGTTGCCAAATTCGCCTGCTTGATTGTGATCGGCTTCTGCCTAAATCCCGTGTAAGCTTCCGCACCGCACAAACCGGTTTCGAAAGGCCCAGATGGCTAACGCCTTCTTCTCCGATCTCCTCGCCACCATCTCCGAGCGCGGCCGTACGCTGCTTCGTCGCGATTCCGCGGATACCAAACAGGACGCCGACGGCCTGATCGCGCTCTGCGGTGCGCTGCTGTCGGGCCGGGGCGAAGCCTCCGGCACAGCCATGGCGCGCGAGGTGCTCGATCTCTACCAGGACCTGGATGCGGCAGGACGCCGCGCCTTCTTCGAGGCGCTGGTGCGCGATTTCGGCCCCGACCGGGAACGCCTGTCCAAGGCGATAGAGAAATGGCGCGCCAAGCCCAGCGACGAGGACGCGAGCTCGCTGCATTTCGCCTCCGAGCCGCGCCGGCAGGAGCTGATCCGCCGCCTCAACCGCGCGCCCGGCGGCACCGGCGACCTCGTCAACATGCGTGCCGACCTGCTCGGCATGATGAACGGACACACCGATCTCGCCGCGCTCGATCGCGACGTCTCGCATCTGCTTTCTTCGTGGTTCAACAGGGGGTTTCTCGTGCTGCGCAGGATTGACTGGTCAACCCCGGCCAACATCCTCGAAAAGATCATTCGCTATGAAGCCGTCCACGAGATCAGCGACTGGGACGATTTGCGCCGTCGCATCGATCCGGTCGACCGCCGCTGCTACGCCTTCTTCCATCCGGCGATGGTGGACGAGCCCCTGATCTTCGTCGAGGTGGCGCTGACCGAGACGATCCCCGGCGCGATCGCGCCGCTACTGGCGGTCGACCGCCAGCATCTGCCGATCGAGCGCGCGCGCACCGCCGTGTTCTATTCGATCTCCAACACCCAGCGTGGCCTCGGCGGCATCTCGTTCGGCAGCTTCCTGATCAAGCAGGTGGTGGAAGAGCTGCGCCGCGAATTGCCGAAGCTCGACAGCTTCGTGACGCTGTCGCCGGTGCCGGGCTTCATGCAATGGGTCAAGCAGGACAAGGAGCTGCCGCTGTCGGACGAGGATCGCGAGGTGCTGAAGCGCCTCGACGATCCCAAATGGTTCGAGAACCCCGAGACGACGGCACTGCTGCGCGGCATACTGGAGCCGCTCGCGGCGCACTACTTCCTGAAGGCCCGCACGGCGAAGGGCCGGCTGATCGACTCCGTCGCCCGCTTCCATCTCGGCAACGGCGCGCGGCTCGAGCGCATCAACTGGCTCGGCGACCTCTCGCCCAAGGGCGTGCGCGAGTCGGCCGGCGTGATGGTCAACTACCTCTACCGCCTCGACGACATCGAGAAGAACCACGAAGCCTACGCCAATGACGGCGAGATCGTTGCCTCGAGCGCGGTGAAGAAGCTGCTGAAGGGCGAAGGACGGCGGCTGCTGGATATGCGGCTGTCGTAGGGTTCTGTCGTCCTGGCGAAAGCCAGGACGACGTTGGGGAGAGTTCTCGCGACTATCGCAACGATACATGCGCGGCGTGGAGTGAATTACTCCGCCAGCGCCTTCATCTCCTTGTAGAGATCCGACTTGCCTTCGAAGCCGATGCCCGGAAGGTCCGGCATGGTGATGTGGCCGTTCTCGACGCGCACGCCGTCGGGGAAGCCGCCGTAGGGCTGGAACAGGTCCGGGTAGCTTTCGTTGCCGCCGAGGCCAAGGCCGGCGGCGATGTTGAGCGACATCTGGTGGCCGCCATGCGGGATGCAGCGGCTTGGCGACCAGCCATGGGTCTTCAGCACTTCGAGCGTGCGCTGGTATTCGCAGAGGCCATAGGACAGCGCGCAGTCGAATTGCAGCCAGTCGCGGTCCGGGCGCATGCCGCCATAGCGGAGCAGGTTGCGCGCGTCCTGGTGGCTGAACAGGTTTTCGCCTGTCGCCATCGGGCCGGGATAGAATTTGGCGAGCGCGGCCTGCAGCGCGTAGTCGAGGGGATCGCCGACCTCCTCGTACCAGAACAGCGGATAATCGCGCAGCATCTTGGCATAGGCGATGCCGGTCTCGAGGTTGAAGCGGCCGTTGGCGTCGACGGCGAGCTGCGCGTCCTTGCCGATCTCCTCCAGCACCGCCTCGATGCGCATGCGATCCTCCTCGATCGGCGCGCCGCCGATCTTCATCTTCACGACGTTGTAGCCGCGGTCGAGATAGCCACGCATCTCGCCGCGCAGCATCGAGAGCCCCTTGCCGGGATAGTAGTAGCCGCCGGCGGCATAGACGAACACGCGCGGGTTGGCTTTGACGCCGTGACGTTCGGCGAGCAGGCGAAACAGCGGCTTGCCCGCGATCTTCGCCACCGCGTCCCACACCGCCATGTCGATGGTGCCGACCGCGACCGAGCGCTCGCCATGGCCGCCCGGCTTCTCGTTGATCATCATCGCGGCCCAGACCTTGTCGGGATCGAGATTGTCGCCGGCCTCGTTCAGAAGCTTCTTCGGATCGGCCTCCAGGATGCGCGAGGCGAAGCGCTCGCGGATCAGGCCGCCCTGCCCGTAGCGGCCGTTGGAATTGAAGCCGTAGCCGACGACGCGCTTGCCGTCGCGCACAACGTCAGTGACGACCGCGACGAGGCTCGTCGTCATCTTGGTGAAATCGATATAGGCGTTGCGGATCGGCGATGAGATCGGCTTGGTGATCTCGCGGACGTCGACGATGCGGACGGACATGGGGTTGGCTTTCTCTTATCGTCATTCCGGGGCGATGCGCAGCATCGAACCCGGAATCTCGAGATTCCGGGTTCTCGCTTCGCGAGCCCCGGAATGACAGCATGTTACTTCTTATCCCTGAAATACGGCTCGACCGGCCCGTGCACCTTGATGGTCAGCGGGTTGCCGTGGCGGTCCTTGGCGTTGCCGGCGGTGACGCGGACCCAGCCTTCGCTGATGCAGTACTCCTCGACATTGGTCTTCTCGATGCCCTTGAAGCGGATGCCGACGTCGCGCGCCAGGATGTCCGCGTTGTAATAGGGGCTGTTCGGATCGACCGACAGGCGGTCCGGAAATTCGTCGCTCATGATTGTCTCGCTCATAACAGGGTCTCGATTTGCTGCCGCAATCCTTCGGGCCGCGCGGTCGGCGCGTAGCGCGCGATCACCCGGCCGGCACGGTCCACCAAGAATTTGGTGAAATTCCATTTGATGGAGGCGCCGAGGAGCCCGGATTGCTGGCGTTTCAGATACTCATACAAGGGATGCGCGTTGGCGCCGTTGACGTCGATCTTCTCGAACAGGGGAAAGGTGACGTCGTAATTGGTCGAGCAGAATTCCTGGATCTCGCTCGCCTGCCCCGGCTCCTGCGCGCCGAACTGGTTGCAGGGAAAGCCGAGCACCGCGAAGCCGCGCGGCGAGAGATCGCGGTAGAGATCCTCAAGGCCGCGATATTGCGGCGTGAAGCCGCATTTGCTCGCGGTGTTGACGATCAGGAGCACCTGCCCTTCGAACCGGCGCATGGGCACTTCCTCGCCGAGCAGCGAGTTGGCCTTGAAGTCGTAAATCGCCGACATCGCTAACCCACGGGATCGATCGGCGACGGCGGCACGCCGCCCGCCTCGATCGCTTCGCCGGCAAGCAGGCACAGATCCTCGCGGTAGCGGCCGGACACGATATGCACGCCGACCGGCGCCTTGCCGACGAGGCCGGTGGAGACCACGAGGCCTGGCAGACCCATGAAGGGAATCGCGATCTGGGGCAGCTGCGCCTCCCAGACCCGCTTGAAGGATTCGTCGTCTTTGCGGTCGAGATGATCCGGGAACGGCAATTCGCCGGAGACCGGCGTCAGCAGCACCGCATATTTTTCGAAGAACAGCATCCAGTCGCGGGTCAGCGTGGCGCGGCGGGTCAATGCCTTCGCGTAATTCGCCTGGTCCATCGGCGTCACCCTGCTGCGGTTGCCGCGCAGGCACGCCAGCGCACCGGGATCGCCTTCGCGCTCTGCCATCTCGAGCTGCGCCTCATAGCCGTCGCCGAGCCAAAGCTTGATCTGCCACTCGACCGCCTCGCGCATCGGCGGCGTGTTCTCGATCACGTCAACGGTCCACCCGGCACGCTCGAGGCGCTTGCCGGCATCGGTCACCGCCGCCTTCACCTCCGGCGTGGTCGCAAGGCCGTCCGGGTTGAGGCAGAGCGCGGCGCGCTTCGGCCGCGCGGGACCTTCCAGCGGCGCCGGCACATACCAGGGGTCGCGGATGTCGCGCGCCGACATGGCCGCGAGCGAAATCCTGATGTCGTTGACGGTGCGCGCCAGGGGTCCCGACACCGCCATGATCTGCGGGCCGATCGGGCGTTCCGGCAGCGCCGGATTGAAGGCGGGGATGCGGCCCAGGGTCGGCCGCAGGCCATGCACGCCGCAGGCATAGGCGGGATAGCGGATCGAGCCGGCGATGTCGGTGCCATGGGCGATATGGCCGATGCCGGCCGCGACCGCCGAGCCGGCGCCGCCAGACGAGCCGCCCGGCGTCAGCGAGGCATCGCGGGGGTTCTTGGTGTCGCCGTGGACCAGGTTGGTGGTGAACCAGCGATAGGAGAAGGCCGGGCAATTGGTGCGGCCGAGCAGGATGGCGCCCGCCTTCCGAAAGTTGGCGACCACCGGATTGTCCTCGCGCGCGATCAGGTCGCGCTGGAGTTTTAAGCCGTTGGTGGTGGCAAAGCCCTCCTGGTCGACATTGGCCTTGATGGTGACGGGCACGCCGGCCAGCACGCCGGGGTCCTCGCCCCGGCTAATTGCGGCATCGACGGCGTCAGCCTGCTTGAGCACGTCCTCCGGCCGGTGGTCGATCACGGCGTTGAGCTGGGGATTGACGGCGTCCAGACGGGCGAGGCCCGCCTTGGCCGCCTCCCTGGCGGACACCTTTTTGGTCTTGACGAGGGTGGCGAGGTCGGCAGCCGACAGGCGCCAGAGATCTTGCATGGCTTGCTCCGTGTAACCGGCGTCTTTTAGCGCCGGGAACGCGGTAAAGCCATGCGGATTTCGCAGGGCGAAGGGCTCGGATTGCGGCATCTTTCGGCATTGCGAGCGCAGCGAAGCAATCCAGACTGTCTCCGCGGAACCGGTCTGGATTGCTTCGTCGCATCAGCGCAAAATTGCTTCGCAATTTTGTCGCGCGCTCCTCGCAATGACGTGGAGAGAGCGGCGGACCTCTCTAATGCCTCGTCGCGGACTGATCCGGCATGTCCAGCAGCGCTTCGGTGAAGGGAAACTCCAGCACGACTTCGCCGTCGACATCGGTGACCTCGATCACCGCCTCCAGCAGCGCCGGCTGGGTCCCTTCCGATCTCAGGACCTCCAGGATCATCTGGCGGGCGACCTCCCAGGCGCGATCGGGATTGCGCAGATCCTCGCCCTCGGGATCCACGATCAATTCATCGCCGATGCGGGTGTTGAAGAAATATTTGGGCATCACCGAGGTCCAGATTGGGTCGCCTGTAGCCGATTGGAAGCCGTTCCATACTCACAACTGGTTTATCCCGACAGGGATCACGACCTATCGGCAATTTTTCTTATGTCATTCGCTCAACTTTACGGCCGCAATACGCTCTCTTTGCAGTGCAACAATTCGGCCAGCCTACTACTTAGGTCGGGAAAATTTCACTGGCGAACTTTTCCACCCGCAGTAATTTAACCCGTGGGCGGATGCGTCCGAATTCACGAAAATGGAGAGCCAAATGGCCTGGAAAGCCCCGAAGATCGTCGAAGTGCCCTGCGGCATGGAAATCAACATGTATGTGAGCGCCACCCGCAAGTAAGCGGTTGGTGAGTTTGCGTTTGCGCAGGTGGTTCTTTCGGTCGGGCACTCTCGGCTACGATGTCTTCCGGTCACGATGCATTTCCGGAAGATAGATTTCGTGTCGGCCTGAGATCCACCTCGCGACGTTGCCTCCAGGAGACGGATCATGCTTCGCGTCGTCGTCCTGGGCGCCGGGGCCGGCGGCGGAGTGCCGCAATGGAATTGTGGCTGCGAAGGTTGCCGCACGGCCCGTGCCATCGGCGATGAGCTCTTGCGAACCCAGGCCTCGGTCGCCTTCAGCGGCGACGGCGAGCATTGGTTCCTGATCAACGCCTCCCCCGATCTGCGCCAGCAATTGAATGCCACGCCGCAACTGCACCCCAAGCCGGGCGCGCTGCGTCATACGCCGGTCGCGGGCGTGATCCTGACCAATGGCGAGGTGGATGCCGTGGCAGGCCTGCTGTCGATGCGCGAGGGCTCGCCCTTCACTGTCTATGCGCATGAGAAGGTGCTGGCGATCCTCAGCGCCAACAGCATCTTCAACGTGCTGAACGAGAAGAACGTGCGGCGCCAGCCGATCGCCATCAGCGAGCCGTTCGAGCCGCGGCTGGTTGACGGTGTGCGGTCTGGAATCGAGGTGTTGCCGTTCGCGGTCCCCGGCAAATCGGCCTGGTACCTGGAAGGCAAGGCGCATCCGGGCGGCGAGACCGGCGACGGCGATACGCTGGGGCTCAAGATCACCGACAAGACGACCGGCAAGTGCTTCTACTTCATCGCCGCGTGCGCCGAAGTGACCGACGCGCTCAAGGCCGAGATCGACGGCGCCGCGCTGGTGTTCTTCGACGGCACGGTCTGGCGGGACGACGAGATGATCAAAGCCGGGCTCGGCCACAAGACCGGCAAGAGCATGGGGCATGTCGCCATGTCCGGCGAGGACGGCGCGATCGCGCGGCTCGCCGATCTCGATATCGACAGGAAGCTGTTTCTGCATATCAATAACTCGAACCCGGCGCTGCTGCCCGCTTCACCCGAGCGGAAAGCGGCCGAGCAGGCGGGCTGGCAGATACCCGCGGATGGAACGGAGATCGTGCTGTGAATGCCGCATCACTGACTGGAATAACCGCGCTCTCGATCGGCAAGGACATCAAGCTCAACTCGGCCGAGGAGCTGGAAGCGGCGCTGCGCCATATCGGCGCGACCCGCTATCACAGCCTGCATCCGTTCCATAAGCTGCTGCACGGCGGCAAGCTGAACAAGGGCCAGGTGCAGGCCTGGGCGCTGAACCGCTACTATTACCAGAGCACGATCCCGATCAAGGACGCGGTGGTGATCTCGCGCTTCCGCGACCGCGCCACGCGCCTGGAATGGCGCCACCGCATCGAGGACCATGACGGCGATGTCGGCTCCGAAGGCGGCATCGAGCGCTGGCTGAAGCTGACCGAAGGCCTCGGCCTCGACACCGCCTATGTGGAATCCACCGAAGGCATTCTCCCCGCTACGCGCTTCGCGGTGGAGGCCTATGTCCACTACTGCCGCGAGAAGAGCCCGCTGGAGGCGATCGCCTCCTCGCTCACGGAACTGTTCGCGCCAAGCATCCACGAGGAGCGCATCGCCGGCATGTTGCAGCATTATGATTTCGTCAATCCTGATATCATGAGCTACTTCAAGCGCCGCCTCACGCAGGCGCCGCGCGATGCCAATTTCGCGCTCGAATATGTCAGGACGCACGCGAGGACGCCGGAGGAGCGAGCCTCCGTGTGCAATGCGCTGATCTTCAAGACCAACGTGCTGTGGGTGCAGCTCGACGCGCTCCAGCACGCCTATGTCGAGGGCCACATTCCGCCGGGCGCGTTCGTGCCCAAAGAAAACTAAAAAGGCGAGCTGAAGAGGAACTGTCATGGCCGGGCCGCGTCATATCAGCGTCAGCGAGGCGAGCCGCCCCGTGCTGCCGCGGCATGCCAAGCTGAAATACGACGAGACGCGCAAAGTGTGGGTGATCCTGGCGCCGGAACGCGTGCTGGCACCGGACGAGATCGCGGTCGAGGTCCTGCAGCTCTGCAACGGGGAGCGCAGCGTCGGCGACGTTTCCGACCAGCTGGCGGCGAAATACGCCGCGCCGCGCGAGGCGATCCTCACCGATGTCGTCGCCATGCTCCAGGATCTCGCCGACAAGGGCTTCCTCACCGAGGCCCGGGAGAAGACGTCATGAGCGATGTGCTCGGTAATCCCAAAATCCCGCCCGGGACAAGTGACAGCCTCGCGGTGCTGGAGAAGCAACGCTCGACGGCGGAGACCTTCGGCATTCCGCTCGCCGTGCTGCTCGAGATCACCCATCGCTGTCCGCTGCAATGTCCCTATTGCTCCAACCCGGTCGAGCTCGATCGCTCGGGCAAGGAACTGACGACCGAGGAGTGGAAGAAGGTGTTGAGCGAGCTCGCCGAGATCGGCGTGCTCCAGGTGCATTTCTCCGGCGGCGAGCCGACGGCGCGGAAGGATCTCGTCGAGCTGGTGAAGCATGCCAGCGACGTCGGCCTCTACACCAACCTCATCACCTCGGCCGTGCTGCTGACGCGCGAGCGGCTGAGCGAGCTGGCGGACGCCGGGCTCTGCCATGTGCAGATCAGCTTCCAGGGCGTCGAGGAGGGCCTTGCCGATCGCGTCGCCGGCTACCGGAACGCGCACCGCAAGAAGCTCGAAGTCGCGAAGTGGACGCGCGAGCTCGATCTGCCGCTCACCGTGAATGCGGTGATGCACCGGCAGAACCTGCACCAGCTCCCCGACATCATCCAGATGTCGATCGATCTCGACGCCGACCGGCTCGAGGTCGCCAACGTGCAATATTACGGCTGGGCGCTGAAGAACCGCGCCGCCTTGATGCCGACGGTGGCGCAGCTCGACGAATGTACCCGCCTCGTCGAGGAAGCGCGGGAACGGCTGAAGGGCCGGCTTTCGATCGACTACGTCGTGCCGGACTATTACGCGCTGCGGCCGAAGAAGTGCATGGGCGGCTGGGGCCGGCAGTTCTTCAACATCTCGCCGGCCGGCAAGGTGCTGCCCTGCCATGCCGCCGAGAGCATCACCGGGCTCGACTTCGAATCCGTGCGCTCCAACCACTCGATCGCCTGGATCTGGCAGAACTCCGAGGCCTTCAACCGCTATCGCGGCACCGGCTGGATGAAGGAGCCGTGCAAATCCTGCGAATTCCGCGAGATCGATTTCGGCGGCTGCCGCTGCCAGGCCTTCGCGCTGACGGGCGATGCCGCCAACACCGATCCGGCCTGTGCGCTGTCGCCGCTGCACGAGACCATCTTCAAGCAGGCCGAGCGCGAGGCCGAGGGCGAGACCAACCGCTTCCTCTACCGCAACTTCGCCGGCGGTACCCTGGAACCCGAGAATGACGCCTGACGCCGACGCGGCCAGCTCACTCAGGCGTGCCGATCCCTTTGCGCCGCTGACCTCCGACATGCTCGACGTCGGCGACGGCTTTGAGCTCTATGTCGAGAGCGTCGGCCGCGCCGGCGGAATCCCTGCGATCTACCTGCATGGCGGGCCCGGCAGCGGCTGCCAGCCCGATCATCGCCGGCTTTTTGATCCTGAGCGCCTCCATGCCGTGCTGTTCGACCAGCGCGGCTGCGGCCGCAGCCGGCCGAAGGGCTCGCGCGAGCACAACACCACGGCGCATCTGATCGCGGACATGGAGAAGATCCGCGAGAAATTCGGCTTCGAACGCTGGATCGTGGTCGGCGGCTCCTGGGGCGCGACGCTGGCGCTGGCGTATGCGCAGGCGCATCCCGAGCGCGTCTCCGGCATCGCGCTGCGCGCGACCTTCCTGGGCACGCGGGCGGAAGTCGTCACCGGCTTCACCGTGCGCCTGCCGCATTTCTATCCCGGGCTGCACGAGGATTTTCTCAGCGTGCTGCCGCCCGAGGAGCGGGACCGGCCGGTGGACGCCTATTGGCGCCGCATCCTCGATGCCGATCCGGCCGTGCATGGACCGGCGGCGCGGGCCTGGCACGATACCGAGCGCATCTTGTCCGAGCACAAGCCCGCACGGACGCGGCTCGACCTCGCCTCGCTGAACGTCTGGCGCACATTGCCGGCGACCCCGTTCATGGAAGCGCACTACTTCGTCAACGACAGCTTCATGACCGCAAACCATCTTCTGCAGAATGCAGGGAGGCTCGCCGGCATTCCCGGCATCATCATCCAGGGCCGCTACGACCTGCTGTGCCCGCCCGAGACAGCGCATGCGCTCGCGAAAGTCTGGCCGGGTTCCGAGCTTCGCATCGTGGAAGAAGCCGGGCATTCGCTCTATGATACCGGCGTGAGGGACGCGGTCATGAAGTCGATCGCGGACCTTGCCTCGAAGTCCGCGCGATGAGAGGACAAGAAAAATGCCGCTCGCCGGGAAAGGCATGCTGCTGACGTCGATGAATATCGACGCGGCCGATGAGGCCGATTTCAACCGCTGGTACGATCGCGAGCATCTGGAAGAGCGTGTCGCGATCGAGGGATTCCTGGAAGCGCGGCGCTATGTCGCGCACGCCGCCAATCCCAAATATCTCTGCCTCTATTCGACCGCGACGCTCGACGTGCTCGACAGCCCTACCGGGCGCGGCTCGCGAGCCCGACCGACTGGTCGCGGCAGACCATGGCGCGTTTCAAGGACATGCTGCGCGTCGTCGCGCGCGTCACCATCAGCAACGGCAGCGGACGCGGAGCTGCGCTCGGCGTGGTGCGGCTGCGGCCGACGCCCGACAACGCCGCGCCATGGCGTGATGCGCTGCAAGAAAGGCTGGCGCCGGAAAAGCGCGACGGCATCATCTCGATGCATCTGCTCGAGAGCGAGCCGGAACTGTCGGGCGCAGCGCCCGGGATTCCGGCAGTGCGCAACGAAGGTGCACGCGACTGGTTCGTGCTGATCGACGGCACGCATGTCGGCGCGGTCTCGGCTGTCATTGCCGAACGCTTCACCGGCCCCGCCGCATCGCCCTTCCCGCTTCCCGTCTCCGTCGGCACCTACACGCTGATGTGGGACCTCGCGAAGAGCGACATCGCGCACCGCTGACGCGACTCCATGCACCGCAACATATTGCACCGCCGCATTGCTGCGCGCAGCCGTTAATGCTGTGCACGCGCAGCTCCCATGAAAGCGGGTGATCCCCCAAATTTGCCGTTGTACTTCGGAAGAGTTCTAATAAGCTAACCCAATGACGTCATTCAGAAACCAGATCGACGCGCGTTAAGCGTTCGCCAAGCTCAGAAGAGGCCGCCGGGTCTTTGGGCCTGCGCGGACAGGGTAGGAATGAAACCGACCGATATCGCGGCCCCCGACTACTTTCACAAAGTGGTCGACTGTCAGTGGGCCTGTCCTGCACACACCCCGGTTCCCGAATACATCCGACTGATCGCCCAAGGCCGCTACAGCGACGCCTACATGATCAATTGGAAATCGAACGTGTTTCCCGGCATTCTGGGACGCACCTGCGATCGTCCTTGCGAGCCGGCGTGCCGCCGCGGACGCGTCGAGGAAACACCGGTCGCGATCTGCCGCCTCAAGCGCGTCGCAGCCGACTTCAAGGACGACATCACGCAGCGCCTGCCGCGCCCTTCGCCGAAGAACGGCAAGCGCGTCGCGCTGGTCGGCGGCGGTCCGGCCTCGCTGACGGTGGCGCGCGATCTGGCGCCGCTCGGCTATCACTGCACCGTGTTCGATGCCGATCCGGAAGCCGGCGGCATGATGCGCTCGCAGATCCCGAAGTTCCGGTTGCCCAATTCCGTGATCGACGAGGAGACCGGCTACATCCTCAATCTCGGCGTCGAGTTCAAAGGCGGTCACCGCATCGAGAGCATGAAGGCGCTGCTCACGGAGAAGTACGACGCGATCTTCGTCGGCTCCGGCGCGCCGCGCGGCCGCGAGCTCGACATTCCCGGCCGGAAGGAGGCCGCCGCCAACATCCATATCGGCATCGACTGGCTGTCCTCCGTTTCGTTCGGTCACACCGACAAGATCGGCAAGCGCGTGATCGTGCTCGGCGGCGGCAACACCGCGATGGATTGCTGCCGCACCGCGCGCCGCCTCGGCGGCGAGAAAGTCACGGTGATCGTGCGCTCCGGCTTCGAGGAGATGAAGGCCTCGCCGTGGGAGAAGGAAGACGCGATCCACGAGGATATTCCGATCCTCAACTACATGGTGCCGGTGGCATTCAAGCATGTCGCCGGCAAGCTCATCGGCGTCACCTTCCAGCACGTCAAAGCCGAATACGACGCCAAAGGCCGCCGCAACCTGGTGCCTTCGGGCGACCCCGAGCAGACCATTCCCTGCGACGACGTGCTGGTCGCGGTCGGCCAGGAGAACGCCTTCCCCTGGATCGAGCGCGACTGCGGCATCGCGTTCGACAAGTGGAATATGCCGCAGGTCGACCCCAAGACCTTCGTCTCGACCAACCCCAAGGTGTTCTTCGGCGGCGACGCCGCTTTCGGCCCGAAGAACATCATCTGGGCGGTTGCGCAGGGCCATGACGCCGCGCTGTCGATCCACAGACTGCTGTCGGGCGAGGACATCACCGAGCGGCCGCTGCCGGAGGTGCACGTCTCCTCGCAGAAGATGGGCATCCACGAATGGAGCTATGACAACGACATCTCCGTCGACAAGCGCTTCAAGGTGCCGCATCGCGACAAGGTGATCGCGCTGAAGGACATCCGCACCGAGGTCGAGCTCGGCTACGACGTCAAGCTCGCGCTCGGCGAAGCCCATCGCTGCCTGAACTGCGACGTGCAGACGGTGTTCTCGACCTCGCTCTGCATCGAGTGCGACGCCTGCGTCGACATCTGCCCGATGGACTGCATCACCTTCACGGAGAACGGCGAGGAAGCCGATCTGCGCCAGCGACTGAAGGCGCCGTCACTGCACCCCGACCAGGATCTTTACGTGTCCTCCGATCTCAAGACCGGGCGCGTGATGGTGAAGGACGAGGATGTCTGCCTGCATTGCGGGCTGTGCGCCGAGCGTTGTCCCACCGGAGCCTGGGACATGCAGAAATATTTGATCGAAATGACTCACGCAGGTTCAGCATGTCCGACAAAAAGCCGATCAGCAGCGTAAACGACTTCGTCGTCCGCTTCGCCAACGTCAACGGATCGGGCTCGGCCAGCGCCAACGAGATGTTCGCGCGCGCGATCCTGCGCCATGGCGTGCCGGTCTCTCCGCGCAACATCTTCCCCTCCAACATCCAGGGCCTGCCGACCTGGTACGAGGTGCGGGTGACGGAGGACGGCCATCTCGGCGCCCGCGGCGGCGTCGACATGATGGTGGCGATGAACCCGCAGACCTGGGACAAGGACGTCGCCGGTATCGAGCCCGGCGGCTATCTGTTCTACGATTCCACCAAGCCGATGCCGTCGACGAATTTCCGCGACGACATCACCGTGATCGGCGTGCCGCTCACCGCGATCACCAACTCGACCTACACCGATCCGCGCCAGCGCCAGCTGTTCAAGAACATCATCTATCTCGGCGCGCTCTCGGCGCTGCTCGACATGGACGCGAAGCTGATCGAGCAGCTGATCGGCGAGCAGTACAAGGGCAAGGAGAAGCTGCTCTCCTCCAACGTCCATGCGCTGCATCTCGGCCGCGACTGGGCCTTGCAGAACCTGAAATGCCCGATCGGGCTGCGGGTGAAGAAGTCCGACAAGGTGGGCGACCGCATCTTCATCGAGGGCAACAGCGCCGCCGCGCTCGGCGCGGTCTATGGCGGCGCCACGGTGTGCGCGTGGTATCCGATCACGCCGTCCTCGTCGGTGGCGGAAGCCTTCACCGCCCATTGCAAGAAGTACCGGCACGATCCCGAGACCGGGAAGGCGAAATACGCCATCGTGCAGGGCGAGGACGAGCTTGCCTCGATCGGCATCGTGATCGGCGCCTCCTGGAACGGCGCCCGCGCCTTCACCGCGACCTCCGGCCCCGGCATCTCGCTGATGACCGAGTTCATCGGCCTTTCATATTTTGCCGAGATCCCGGCCGTGATCATGAACATCCAGCGCGCCGGGCCTTCGACGGGCATGCCGACCCGCACCCAGCAATGCGACATCATCGCCTGCGCCTATGCTTCGCACGGCGACACCAAGCATGTGCTGCTGTTCCCGGAAGATCCCGCGGAGGCGTTCGAGTTCGCAGCCGCCGCCTTCGATCTCGCCGAGCGGCTGCAGACCACGATCTTCCTGATGCTCGACCTCGACATCGGCATGAACCACCGCCTCTGCCGCCCGCTGAAGTGGGACGATGCGCGGCAGTATGACCGCGGCAAGATCATGACCGCGGAGATGCTGGAGGAAGGCCGCGACTTCGGCCGCTATCTCGACGTCGACGGCGACGGCATCCCCTACCGCACCTATCCCGGCACGCATCCGACCAAGGGCTCCTATTTTACCCGCGGTACGTCCCGGGATCGCTATGCGCGCTACTCCGAGGAGGGCCCGGTCTACGCCGACAACATGCAGCGCCTGGTGCGCAAGTTCGAGACCGCGCAGGACCTCGTGCCGCGGCCGCTGCAGGCCAATGCGGAACGGCCGACCAAATATGGCGTGATCTATTTCGGGTCCACCTCCCCCGCGATGGACGAGGCGATCGGATTGCTCGAGGCACGCGGGCATCAGCTTGATCGCCTGCGCATCCGTGCCTTCCCGTTCCACTCGAGCGTGGCGAGCTTCCTCGCCGAGCACGATTTCGTCTACGTGGTCGAGCAGAACCGCGACAGCCAGCTCCGCCAGCTCATCGTCAACGAGAACGGCATCGATCCCGTCCGCCTCGTGCCGATCGTGCATTACGACGGCTCACCAATCACCGCCCGTTTCATCGCAAAAGCCATTGGCGATCACCAGGATCAACTCAAGGTGACCCCGCTCCGCAAGGCCGTATCATGACCTATATTGCCAAGCCGAAATTCCATCATCCGGGCCTCAAGAAGAACGAGCTCGGCTACACCCATCGCGACTACGAGGGCAAGATCTCGACGCTGTGCGCCGGCTGCGGCCACGATTCGATCACGGCCTCGATCATCGAGGCCTGCTATGAGCTGTCGATCGAGCCGCACCGGGTGGCGAAGATCTCCGGCATCGGCTGCTCGTCGAAGACGCCGGACTATTTCCTCGGCAATTCGCACGGCTTCAACTCTGTGCACGGCCGCATGCCCAGCGTGCTGACCGGCGCCAACCTCGCCAATCGCGACCTGATCTATCTCGGCGTGTCCGGCGACGGCGATTCCGCCTCGATCGGCTTCGGCCAGTTCGCGCATTCGATCCGGCGCGCCGTCAACATGACCTATATCGTCGAGAACAACGGCGTCTACGGCCTCACCAAGGGCCAGTTCTCGGCGACCGCCGACCGCGGCTCGAAGTCCAAGAAGGGCGTGACCAACACCGACAACGCCATCGACCTCGTGGCGATCGCGCTGCAACTGGGCGCAACCTTCGTGGCGCGCTCGTTCTCCGGCGACAAGACCCAGCTCGTGCCGCTGATCGCGGCCGCGATCCGCCACAAGGGCGCGTCCTTCATCGACGTCATCAGCCCCTGCATCGCCTTCAACAACCATGCCGGCTCGACCAAGAGCTTTGACTATGTCCGCGAGCACAACGACGCGGTGAACCGGCTCGACGTGCTGGTCGGTCGCGATCCGATCGCCGTGGACTATGCGCCGGGCACGGTGCAATTGGTCGAGCAGCATTACGGCAGCAAGATCGCGCTGCGCAAGATCGACGCGGACTACGATCCGCATGACCGGCTCGGCGCCCAGACCTTCCTCGCGAAGCACGCCGCCAAGGGCCAGATCGTCACCGGCCTGCTCTATGTCGATCCCGACGCGGAAGACCTGCACGCGCATCTCAACACGGTCGAGACGCCGCTCAATACGCTGGAAGCGGACACGCTGTGCCCGGGCTCGGCGGCCCTGGACAAGTTCAACGCCAGCCTGCGGTGATCATCTGCCGCGCTGAGGCAGCGGCCTGACGCGCACGGTGATCTTGTCCGACACGACAGGCGGCTCGAACGGATAGTGCTTCGCGTCGCCCAGCACCAGTTGAAGGGTATGGGTCCCGGGCGGAAGCTCGAGAAATGTTTCGGTCTGCCCTGCCCCGAAATGCAGATGCGACTTGTCCTGCGGGATCGGCTCCTTCGGATCGATGGGGTCGCTGACGTCCACCAGCAAATGATGATGGCCGGCGTTCTGGTAGTCGTCGCCGGCATGCGTCACGCCCATGTTGCGCAAGCCGAACCGGACCAGGAAACCGGCGCGCACCCTTTGCCCGTCATACGGGGTGATGAAATAGACCTTTGCGTCCTTTGGAGCAGCCTTACCCTGCGAGAAGGCCACGCCCGGGAGCAATGCGAGCACCGCCGACAGCGCAACGCAGCGAAGGATTTGCATCGGATCTACTCCTGCACTCAAGGACCGAGCGCGACGCGGAATCCATGCGTCGGGTAACGAACATTGGTATCGTAGCCGTCGCGGTTGGACGGCCGCACGTATCTCGAATCGTTCTTCCAGGAGCCCGAGCGCAGGACGTGCGAACTGCAGTCCCCACCGCTCCATGCCGAACCGTCATTGGGCGCGCCTTGATAAGTCCTGTGCCAGCAATCGGCGACCCACTGATCGACGCCGCCGCCCATATCGTAGAGTCCAAATGGATTGGGTTTGAAGCTGCCGACCTTCGCCGGCTGCTCGCCGGCTGCGTCACCGCAATCCTTGCACCCGGCCATGCCCGGCTGGAGCTTGTCGCCCCACCAATATTTGCTCTGCGTTCCGCCGCGCGCCGCATATTCCCATTCCGCTTCGCTCGGAAGCCGGTACGGCTTCTTCGTCGCCTGCGCGAGCCAGGCCGCATATTGCTGGGCATCGGTCCAGCTTGCATTCGTGACGGGGGCGTCGTCCTTCCCGATCGCCGTAAAGCCACACGCCTTTGCGGCGGCGCATTCATTCCACTCCCGCACCGTCACAGGGTATTTGCCGATCGAGAATGGCTTGATCGCGACCTGGTGAACAGGGCGTTCGGTCGGATCGTCGTTGCTTCCCATCGTGAAGCTACCGCCGCGAATGGCGGTCATGTCCGGCTCGCTGGCGGGCGTCGGCGATTGGCTGGGCGTCGGCGTCGGTGCCGGCGGCGCAGGTGAAGCCAACGAGGGCGACGGTTGCGGCGTCGGCACGGCCGATTCGCGCGCCGGAGGCTGCTGGACAGGAGATGCGACCGGAGAGGCAGTCGGCGTGGCGGCCTGCTCGCTTCCCTTGCCGGGCGGCTGCGCCAGAAGATACCAGAGCACGCCGGCTGCGCTGACCAGCAACGTCAAGCTGAGGAGAAAGATCAAGGTATTCTCGCGCCGGCCTCGCGTCCCGCCGACGGCATCTGCGTCGGGCAGGACGCGATAGATGCGTACGGGGTCGGTGATGTTCTTCACCTTGCGGTCGCCAAGGGCCTCGTAGCCGCACACCACCTTGTGCTTGATCTGCTCGTAGATCGCGCCCGAGATGTAGACCTGACCGGGCTCGGCAATGCCCTCGATACGCGTGGCGATGTTGACGCCATCGCCGTAAACGTCGTCCGGCTCGATGATGACATCGCCGAGATTGACGCCAATTCGGTACTCGATCCGGGAGTGCTTCGGAAGCGAGGCATTGCGGCCGATGAGATTCTGCTGGATGACGATGCTGCAGCGAACGGCCTCAACAGGGCTATCGAAGATAGCGATGAAGCCGTCGCCCGTCGTCTTCACCAGGCTTCCATGGTGCTCGACGATACTGGGCTCGATGAGGTCCCGCTCGATCCGCTTGACGCGGACATGCGTGCCTTCCTCGTCGGCCTGCATCAAGCGGCTGTAGGAAGCGATGTCACCGACAATGATTGCTGCGAGACGACGAGGCATGGCGCCGTGCGAAGGCGGCTCGTTCTGATTCCCGGATCTGAAGTTGCGAATTTCGCCCATTGCGCGGGGACTCCACAAACTTACAAAGGCGGCCCCACCCTACGATTTCGAGAAGCAATTGTCTGTGAAGGCTATCACATTGACAAACTGGGACAATGTCGAAGGACTCGCGACATCGAGTTCCAGGGAGCGAGGACCTTGAACCCTTCTGGCCCAACCAGCGACTAAAGCACCGCTCGGAACATCCATCTCATGTCGGTCCAGTGATGACGATGTCTGGGAGGAGCGAACGTGAACGCGCCACGCTTGCCCTGCGACTAACGGCCCGCCTGGGCTTCCGCTATCGCCATCGCAGCGGCGATTTCGACTCCAGCGGGTCGTGCGGCAGCCACGCGGTGCTTCTCACTCAGGGCGACGAAGTCCGCCACTGGTTCAGCCAAGACACATCGGGCTTTAATGGACAGGCTCGGGCTCAGCTGCGGCGCGACCCGAATATGCCAACCGGCCGGCCGTCCAGTATTGCTTGCAGGTCTCGAACAGCGTTTCGCCGTCCATGGTCAGGCCGCCCGTGACGAGCACGCCGTCCGCGCCAATGGGCTTGTTCAGCAGCGACAAGACGCGCTTCAGAAAGCCGCCTTCGAACCGCCCGGCAAGAAGAGGATCGACCTGAAGAACGACGATCTTCTGGCTGCGATACCGAAAGATCGATATGTCCCTCACCGATCTCCACGAGATGGTGTCATCGGCGATCCTGGTGTCGCGAATGCCGATACGGGTGATGAAGCCCCGCGGGTCACTTCAAATTCCTCCGGGTGTGGTCAGTCAAATTCCTCCACCCGCGAGGCAGGACAAGGGACTGTTAGTTTGAGTTTGTTTCCCGGGCAAGAGCTTCAGCGGCTTCTTTGAGCCGATAGCTGCGTCCGTCGAACTCAAGCAGATGGCAATGATGCATAAGGCGATCGAGGATCGTCGTGCTCATAGTGTTGTCCCCAAGGTATGCCCCCCAATCCTGCACGACGCGATTGGAGGTGACGATGACGCTGCGGCGCAGTTTGTAACGCTGATGGATCAGGGTCTGCAGCAAAGTGCCGGCGTCGTCGGGGATGGCGCGTGCGAGGAATAGATCGTCCAGCACGAGGAGATCGCAGTCGATGATGGTTCGCAGCCGGGCCTCGCGTTGTGCCGGAGAGTTCAGGGCGTAGCGGTGAAAGAAGTCGTCGGTCTCAAGATACTGGACCTTGTGGCTTTGCAGGATCGCCTGATAGGCAATCGCCTTGGCGATGTGCGACTTCCCGGTGCCAGGTTTGCCAACAAGCAGAGCGTTCTCGCCAGCGGCAATGAACGCCAGGGTGTGGAGCTGGAAGCAGGTCTGACGTGGCAGTTTGGGATTGAAGGACCAGTCGAACTCGGCGAGCGTCAGCTTTTCGTCGAGCCCGGATTGCTGGTATCGCCGCTCGATAAGACGGGACTGACGACGGTCCAGTTCATCCTGCAGGATAAGGGAGAAGGTCTCGAGGAAGGGCTGGTTGGCGCCCTGCGCCTGGAGCACGCGCGTCTGCAGCGTGTCGCGGACACCCGACAGGCGCAGCTGTCGTAGGCAACGCTCAATTTCCGGCATGGTCATCATGTGGCTAGGTCTCCAGTTTAAGGTGAGAAGGTGCAGCGGGAGCGCTCGTGGCGCCGGAGTTGGCCGGGGTTGCGCAGGCGACACGAGCGCGGATTGCCGTGGCGTGATCGTCGTGAGCCTCGGCCTGCCGACCATTGTCGTCGGCATCGCGCCGCACAGCGCGGCTGAAGAGGTCGCCGTATTCCGCGGGGGTACGGATCAGCGGATGATCCTGGGTGAGCGGCGATGCCGGCTGTGGCGTCACTCCAACCTGCTCGATCGCCTGTTCGAACAACCGCTCGACGGTCGCACGCACGTGCTTGTAGCGGTAGATGCGGTTGTCGATGGCGTGCGCGCAGGCCTGCTCGACCAGCCGCGCCGGATACTTCCGGCCCAGCCCGACAATGCCCCACATCGCGCGCTGTCCGGGGCGCCCTTCGGTGTCGAACACCTGCTGGCACAAGGCCCTGGTCTGCGGTCCGATGCGCTCGGCGCTCGCCAGCAGCACGGCGGTTTGCCGCGACGGGTTGAACGGCCGTTCGCTGGTCGGCAGGACGACAGAACCGGGGTGCGCCATCCGGGAATGAACACGCAGCAGCGCACGGGTGTGGCGATCACGGATCTCGATCGTGGTGGTGTAGATGCGCACGACGACCTGGCTGCCGATCGGCGCGGGCCGCGCGGCGTAATAGCTGTTGTCGACGCGTACGGTGGTGTCGTCGCAGACAGTCCGGACGACTTCGGTGAAGATGCGGAAGGGAGCGACAGGCAGCGGCCGCAGGTGCGGCTTCTCTTCCTGGAACATCGCCTCGACCTGACGGCGCGTGCTGCCGTGGATGCGTTTGGAAGCCCAGTTCTCCTCCCAGTGCCTCAAGAACTCGTTTTGCGCCTCCAGCGTCTCGAAGCGCCGTCCGGCCAGCGCAGTGCCCTGGGTATGTTGAATCGCATTCTCGACGCATCCTTTCCGATTTGGATCGGCCACGCGCGCGGGATCGGCGACCACGGCGTAATGAGCCAGCATCGCGCTGTAAATCGGGTTGAGCTGGGGCTCGTACAAATCCGGCTTGAGGACGCCTTCCTTCAGGTTGTCGAGCACGACATAGCTGGGGACCCCGCCAAAATACCGGAACGCCTCTTCGTGGAGCTGCGCCCAGACTTGTTGGCTGGACTTCCAGACTACCCGCCGGAAGCTGCGCCGCGAGTAGCGTAGCGTCATCACGAACAGGCGGGGACGACGGTACCGCCCGCTCTTCGGATCAACCGTCGGCGCGCCCTCGCCATAGTCGACCTGAGCTTCCTCGCCGGGGAGGAACTCAAGACGATCAAACTGCTCAGGATCAGCGTGCCGCAACCGGCGCACAAACCGCTTGACACTCTGGTAGCTGGACGGAAAGCCAAATTGATCAACCAGGTCCTGGTAAATCGCCTGCGCGTTCCGCTTCAGCCGGACCTGTTCTTCGATCCACGTCCGATGCGCTTCGCAAGCCGAACGGGCCAGGCTGCTGGTGACCGTCGCTTCCGATGTCCCAAAAGCCGGTGGTCGGGGTGGAGGAATTTGGCCGTCCGCGCTCACCGAGCCGGTGGTCACTTCCCCGGGGGAATTTGCCTCCGCACCGGCCCGCAGCGCCTGATAACGCCGGATCGTCTTGCGATCGACACCCGTCAGCCGGTGAATCTCGCGCTGGCTGGTGTTGCGATCAAGTAATGTAAGTACGGTGCTTTGCAGATGTCGCTTCAAGACGTTCAACTCCCCGGCCCCTTGCTGGCTAAAGGGGTCGAACATAAACGTCCTGCCTGACCGGCTACTGCTGTTCAGCGGCGCTGACGGCGATCATCAGGTGGGGGAGTTTCAAGTGACCATACCCGGGGGATTTTGACCGACCCACGGGGGAAGAGGACCGGCTCCCTGGCGGAGATCAATGTCGAGAGCGTCTTGCAGGTGGTCAGGCCGAAAAACACGATGCCGAAATAGCTGAGCGCGATCTGGATCGTGGCGATGTCCTTGCCATAGTGCCAGCTGAATGCGAGCGCGCCGCACAGCAGCGTCGCCAGCAGGCTGGCTCCCAGCAACTTGAACAGCCGCGCAAGGGAATAGCCGATCGCAAGGTTGGGCAAGTTCTGACTTATGGACATTTTGACCGCCACCAGTCATCTGCAACAACCAGGGGCTTACCAACCCCCCTCCTTCCAAATTGTTACAGCGGGAACCTTGCGCGAGGCTGCCCGCGAGGCGTGCGGCCAGGAACGCTTGAACGCAACGCTTTCCGCCCGCGACTAACGGCCAATCGGCCCTGACCGTCCCGCCGCGGGCCGTCAACGGCTCACGCGTTCGGTGCGACCATGAAGCTTGCCCTCCTCCTGCCGCTTGTCCTTGCCGCATTCACCGGCCTCGCCCACGCCGATGAGGCCGATAAAGTCCGGGAAACCACAAAGGCCGAAGCCGACGCCTTCACGGCCCGAATCTATGCGGGGGCGCCGGGTGACAAGGCCTATGCCTGCTTCGTCCGCCGCTACGATGCCGAGCACCTGGCGCGACATCCCAAGCAGAAGGTCGCGTCGATGAAGCTGCTGATCTCCGCGGAAACCGACAAGGAGGACAAGCAACTCCACAATTCCTTTCGCCTGGGCTTCCGCTATCGCCATCGCAGCGGCGATTTCGACTCCAGCGGGTCGTGCGGCAGCCACGCGGTGCTTCTCACGGAGGGCGACGAAGTCCGCATGGGCTGCGGGGTCGACTGCGAAGGCGGCGGCATCGAAGTGGCGCTGTCCAAGGACAACAGGTCCGCCATCATTCGGCTCGAACAGGTCAGGGTCTGGCAGAACAACAAGCCGGATGACGAGGCCGAGCAATCGCTGGTCGCCGGCGCCGACGACAAGATTTTCCGCCTCGACCGCACCGACAATGGCGAGTGCGCCTCGCTGGTGACCGACCGCAAGGAACTCGCCGCGCTCCGCCACAAGTGATATGTGTCCGGCAAATTCGGGCGTAGCCGAGGGAGATCGCCATGAACCGCCGGAACATCCTGTGGAGCGCCGTTTCAGCGCTAGGTGCGGCGCTCGGCGCCTCCCGCGCACAGGCCGCGACCGAGGCTCCGCCGTCGAACAGGCTCAAGGTCGTCTATCACCTCAGCGACGCCGAGAAGGTCAATTTCGTGCTCGGCAACATCCAGAACCACATCGACGGCGTCGGCGGCCCCGAGCACGTCACGATCGCGCTGGTGATCCACGGGCCGGCGCTGAAGGCGTTTCACTCGGCGCAGGCCAACCCCGATGTCAGCAAGCGCGTCGGCGAGTTCTCCAAGGACGGCGTCGAGCTCGCGGCCTGCGGCAACACGATGAAGGCGCAGAACGTCACGCTGACGGATCTGCTGCCGGGCTTCGTCAGCGCGGAGAAAGGCGGCGTGGTCCGCTTGGCCGAGCTCCAGTCGCAGGGATATCTCTATCTGCGGCCTGAGCGCGGATCTGAACGCGCCAAAACTGCTCGCATCGCGCTTGACTTACCCATAACCCTGCGGTTATGAATTGATCCATAACTGAATGGTTATGGAATTTGCATGTCCACCGCCCCCGACCTCCTGTTCAGGACGCTCGCCGATCCGACCCGGCGGGCGATCTTCGAGCGGTTGTGCCGCGAGGGCGAGCAGACGGTCGGGGCACTGACGGCACGGTCGGGCGTTTCCCAGCCGGCGGTCTCGAAACATCTCGGCGCGCTGAAGCACGCCGGCCTCGTGCGCGACCGCCATGAAGGACGCCAGACCCATTACAGCGCCCAGCCCGGTGCGCTCAATCCGCTGCTCGACTGGACCAGCCAGATGGCCGGGTTCTGGCAGAACCGGCTCGACGCACTCGACGATCTCCTGAAGAGGATGGACCAATGACCGAAACCTCAAGTGAGACCCGCGCCGTCGTCATCGAGCGCGAATTTGCCTTTCCGGCCGAGCGGATCTGGCGCGCGCTGACACAGCCGCATTTGATCGAGGAATGGCTGATGAAGAACGACTTCAAGCCGTCAGTCGGCCATCGCTTCAATCTTCGCGGCGAATGGGGCGGCGTGCTGGACTGCGAGGTGCTCACCATCGAGCCGCAGAAGACGCTCGCCTACACCTGGAATTTCGCGCATGAGGACGCGGCGTTCGACTTGCGAAGCGTCGTCACCTTCACGCTGACACCGACGAATGCGGGCACGCATCTGCGCGTCGAGCAGGCGGGCTTCAGCCCGACGCAGAAGCAGGCCTATGGCGGTGCGCATGCCGGCTGGAAGCAGTTTCTCACCAAGCTGGACGAGCTGCTGGCGCGACCGGATTGAGCCGGCGGCGTACATCCATTCCGACCATTGCAAAGGAGGTCTCGTTGAACATTCGACAAATCCATCGCTGGCTGTCCATCGCCTTCACGATCGCCGTCATCGCGAACATCGTCGCGATGACCATGCAGATCCAGGCCGTGTGGATCGGTTTCCTGGCGCTCGTCCCGCTGATCCCGCTGCTCGCGACCGGGCTGTATCTGTTCGCGCTGCCCTATCTTGACCGGCGCAGCGGCGTGCAGCGCGAGGCGCGGTCATGAAGAAGGCCGCCGCGATGAAGACAAGCAGCCCGAAGGACGCGGACGGAGCGTCGGCGTCCAAGCTGATCGACGGCAGGATCAAGGAGCTCGGCGACTGGCGCGGCGAGATGCTCGGGCGGATTCGCGCCCTGATCAAGGACGCCGACCCTGACGTGGTCGAGGAATGGAAGTGGCGCGGCGTTCCCGTGTGGGAGCACGACGGCATCATCTGCACCGGCGAAACCTACAAGGCCGTCGTGAAGCTGACCTTTGCAAAGGGTGCGGCGCTCGATGACCCGGCCGGCCTGTTCAATTCCAGCCTCGACGGCAATGTGCGGCGCGCGATCGATATTCGCGAGGGCGAGAAAATCAACGAGAAAGCGCTGAAGGCGCTGATCCGCGCAGCCGTGGCCCTGAACGCGTCCAAGGTGAAGAAGAAGCCAGCGAAGACGAAAGCGTGATGAGCTGAGGTCAAATCGAGTCTGGCCAGGGCAAGGCAACGCTCTCTCCGTTCCCTCCCCCCTTGTGGGGGAGGGAACGCACCTTCGTCGGCGCACTAGTAGGGACTCATCGTCAAGCGCCAGAAGTTGCCGGCGCCTCAGGCCACCGCCGCCGGGATCGGGCGCGGGCTCACGACATATTCGCGCAGGACCTTGTCGTTGGCATCGACCTCGATCAGCGCGACGTCGTAGGTCCAGAGGTCCGCCAGATGCTGGAGCACCCGCTTGGCGTCGGTCTCGTTGAGCTGTGCGCCCTTGATGACGTGGTGATGCAGGATCAGCCGGCGGTCGCCGGAGAGATCGACGTCGACCACCTCGATATTGGCGTCGATGTAGCCGACATCGTGCTGCCGCGCCAGCTCGCGCCGGACGCGGCGGAAGCCGCGCTCGTCGTGAATGGCATCGACGCGGATGCCGGCACGCTCCTCGGGGTCGTCGTGCAGATGGAACATGCGGAGCTGTCGCATCAGCTTCGGGCTCAGGAACTGGCCGATGAAGCTCTCGTCGCGGTAGTTGGCCCAGACGTCGCGCAGCACGCCCATCACGTCGTTCTTGCCGGCGATGTCAGGGAACCACTCGCGGTCCTCGTCCGAAGGGCTGGTGACGATGCGCTCGATGTCCTGCATCATGGCGAAGCCGAGCGCGTAGGGATTGAAGCCGGAGAAGCGCGGATCGTCGAATTCGGGCTGGAACACCACATTGGTGTGCGATCCCAGGAATTCGAGGAAGTTGCCGTCGGTGATGCGGCCCTGCTGGTGCAGCTTGGTCATGATGCGATAGTGGACGTAGGTCGCCGTCCCCTCGTTCATCACCTTGGTCTGGCTCTGCGGATAGAAATATTGCGCGATGTGGCGGACGATGCGCAGCAATTCGCGCTGCCAGGGCGCCAGCCGCGGCGCGCTCTTTTCCAGGAAGTAGAGCAGGTTTTCCTGCGGCAGGCCGAGCAGCTTGCGGCGCCGCTCGACGCTGAGCGCGGAACGGCTCTTGCTCTTGCCCGCCGGCACGGTGCGCCAGAGGTCGTTGAAGACCTCCTCCTCGTGCTGGCGGCGACGCCCTGCCCGCTTCTCCTCGGCGCGCAGGTCGAGCTTCTTCTTGCCCGGGTAGCGGTCGATGCCGTGCGACATCAGCGCGTGCGCGGCATCGAGCGTACGCTCGACCTCGGCGCGGCCGTAGCGCTCCTCGCACTGCATGACGTGGTTCTTGGCGAAATCGAGATAGTCCAGAATGCCGTCGGCGTCGGTCCACTGCTTGAACAGATAGTTGTTCTTGAAGAAGTGATTGTGGCCGAAGGCGGCGTGCGCGATCACCAGCGTCTGCATCGTCGCCGTATTCTCCTCCATCAGATAGGAGATGCAGGGCGAGGAGTTGATCACGATCTCATAGGCGAGGCCCATCAGGCCCTTGCGGTAGGAGGCCTCGTGGTAGGCGAAGTGCTTGCCGAAGGACCAGTGCTTGTAGAACAGGGGCATGCCGACCGACGAGTAGGCATCCAGCATCTGCTCGGCGGTGATGACCTCGATCTGGTTCGGATAGACGTCGAGCCCGAGATCGTTCTTCGCCACCTCCTCGCAGGCATCGGTGATGCGCTGCAAGGTGTGGAAGTCCCAATCCGCGCCTTCGAACAATCTTTCCGTCATGGAGCGGCTTTCTCCTGAGAGGTTTCGCGGCGCTGGAACAGGTCGTGGAACACCGGGAAGATCTCGCTGCGCTCGCTGACCTTGCGCATCGAGAGCGGTGCGCCGCTGTTGCGCAGGCGCTCATAGAGGGTCCAGAGCGAGGAGTCGGAGAGATCGAAGGCGCTGCCGCCGGACTCGCCGACCTCGAGATAGGCAAAGAACTGGCAGACCGGCAGGATCTTGTCGGTCAGCAGAAGCCCAGTGAGCTCGCCGTCGGAATAGGAGTTGTCGCCGTCGGAGGCCTGCGCTGCGTAGATATTCCAGTCCGACGGATTGAAGCGCTCGCGCACGATGTCGTGCATCGCCTGGAGCGCGCTGGAGACCAGCGTGCCGCCGGAGGCCGGGCCGTAGAAGAAGGTCTGCTCGTCTACCTCCTCGGCGCGGTCGGTGTGGCGGATGAAGACGATCTCGACGTGCTTGTAGCGGCGCTTCAGGAACACGTAGAGCAGCATGTAGAAGCGTTTGGCGAGATCCTTCATGTGCTCGGACATCGAGCCGGAGACGTCCATCAGGCAGAACATCACGGCCTGCGCGACCGGCTTCGGCACCGTCTCGAAGCGGCGGTAGCGGATGTCGAGCGGATCGATGAACGGAATCCGCTTGGTCTTCGCCATCAGCTTTTCCAGCTCGGCGAGAAGCACCACACGCTCGTCCTCGTCGGTGCATGCCGCGATTGCGGCTTCGAGCTCTTCGATCTCGTCCTTGCGGGGACGCTTGAGCGCGATGCGGCGGGCGAGCGCGAGCTTCACCGTCCGGCTCACCGAGATGTTGGCGGGCGAGCCCGACGTGGTGTAGCCGGCGCGCTGGATGCCCTCGCTCTCGGTCTGCGCGATCTTGCGCTTGGCAAGATCCGGCAGCTCGAGGTCGTCGAGGAAGAGATCGACGAATTCGTCGCGGCTCAGCACGAAGCGGAAGGCGTCCTCGCTGTCGCCTTCGCCGGGACCGGAATCCTTGGCGCTGCCCTGGCCGGAACGCTGCAGATAGTCGCCCTCGACGAACTTCTTGTTTCCGGGCAACACCATGTCGCGCGTTCCGCCTTCGCGCCGGAAACGCGGCTCATGCATCCCGTCGAGCGGGATCGTGACCTCACCACCCTCCAGGACGTCCTTGATGTCGCGTTCCTGCGAGGTCTTCTTGACGGCGCCCTGCACCAGGGATTTGGCCCGACGCAAGAACCGCTGGCGGTTCTCAAGACTCTTGCCGCCTGGATTCAGGCGCCTGTCAATAATGTGAATGGGCACTTTTCCATCCGCCTCAACCGGCCTGCTTCACACGCATATACCATTCGACGAGCCGGCGAACCTGACGCTCGGTGTAGCCGCGCTCCACCATGCGTGCGACGAACTCGCCGTGCTTCTTCTCCGTCTCGCCGTCCTTCTTCGACCCGAAGGAGATGACCGGAAGCAGGTCCTCAACCTGGGAGAATATCCGCTTTTCGATCACGTCGCGAATCTTCTCGTAGGAGGTCCAGGTCGGATTCTTGCCGCCGTTCTGGGCCCGCGACCGTAACGAGAATTTGACCACCTCGTTGCGGAAATCCTTGGGGTTGGCGATGCCCGCCGGCTTCTCGATTTTGGTCAGTTCCTGGTTCAACAATTCGCGATCCAGGAGCTGTCCCGTATCGGGATCCTTGAAGTCCTGGTCCTCGATCCAGGCATCGGCATAGTCGACGTAGCGATCGAACAGGTTCTGGCCGTAATCCGAGTAGGATTCGAGATAGGCTTTCTGGATCTCGTTTCCGATGAACTCGGCATAGCGCGGCGCGAGGTCCGCCTTGATGAATTCGAGGTACCGTTTCTCGACTTCCTCGGGCAGCTGCTCGCGCTTGATCGACTGCTCCAGCGCGTACATCAGATGCACGGCGTCGGCGGCGACTTCCTGCGGATCGTGGTTGAACGTCGCAGCCAGGATCTTGAAGGCAAAGCGCGTGGAGACGCCGTCCATGCCCTCGTCGACGCCGGCGGCATCGCGATATTCCTGGACGCTGCGCGCCTTCGGATCGGATTCCTTCAGGCTCTCGCCGTCGTAGACCCGCATCTTGCCAAACACGGTGGAATTCTCGTGCTTGCGCAGGCGCGACATCACCGAGAAACGCGCCATCGTCTCCAGCGTCGACGGCGCACACGGCGCCGACGCCAGCTCGGAGCCCTGGATCAGCTTCTCGTAGATCTTCTGCTCTTCCGTGACCCGCAGGACATAGGGCACCTTGATCACGCAGATGCGGTCGATGAAGGCTTCGTTGTTCTTGTTGGCCTTGAAGCTCGCCCACTCCGCCTCGTTGGAGTGCGCGAGGATGATGCCGGTGAACGGGATCGCACCGATGTTCTCGGTGCCGATGTAGTTGCCTTCCTGCGTCGCCGTGAGCAGCGGGTGCAGCATCTTGATCGGCGCCTTGAACATCTCGACGAATTCGAGGATACCCTGATTGGCGCGGTTGAGACCGCCGGAATAGCTGTAGGCGTCGGGGTCGTTCTGCGCGTAGGTCTCGAGCTTGCGGATGTCGACCTTGCCGACCAGCGAGGAGATGTCCTGGTTGTTCTCGTCACCGGGCTCGGTCTTGGCAATCGCGATCTGGCGCAGCCGCGACGGCTGGATTTTTGCGACCCGGAACTGGGAAATGTCGCCGCCGAAGGCCTCAAGCCGCTTGTAGCACCACGGGCTCATCAATCCGGTGAGGCGCCGGCGCGGAATGCCGTATTTCTCCTCCAGCATCGGCCCGAGCTGATCGGGATCGAACAGGCTGAGCGGGCTCTCGAACACGGGCGAGAGTTCGTCGCCGGCCTTGAGCACGTAGATCGGATGCACTTCCATCAGCGACTTCAGCCGCTCGGCGAGCGAGGATTTGCCGCCGCCGACGGGGCCGAGCAGATAGAGGATCTGCTTGCGCTCCTCCAGGCCCTGCGCCGCGTGCCGGAAGAAACCAACGATGCGCTCGATGGTTTCTTCCATGCCGTAGAAGCCGGCGAAGGCCGGATAGGTACGGATGGTGCGGTTCAAAAAAATACGGCCAAGGCGTGGGTCCTTGGCCGTGTCAATCGTCTGGGGTTCACCGATCGCTGCTAGCAGTCGTTCGGCCGCGTTCGCGTATTTCATGGGATCGCTTCGACACGATTCCAGATATTCCGCCATCGACATGTCGTGCTGGCTTCTCGCCTCGAACGACCGAGCGAAAGCGTTGAATAGAGAATCGTTGTACATGATCCCTCTCCGCGTGAGTTCCGCTACAAGCTGAAACGAAAGCAGTTACCGGACCGTTCCTCAGGCCGTTTCGAATCAGCGTGAGCACATGACGATCATTGGACACCCGGGGGCCGACTCGACGCAACGCACAACGTAGGCAACCAGGTGAGTTACGAACAGGCACCTGCCTGTTATTTATGCGAATCTATGTATATCTTCGCTCATTTCCAGCAAATGTCACTCGGCCGCAACATCCGGGCGTTACCGGGGATCAGCCTATCCGGCGGTGCAGCATAGCCGTCAGCCGGCGGCAGCTTTATGACGCTTGTGCGGCCAAGCCTTGTGAGACCGGACCCGAGCCTTCCGCGCCTTGATCGCGGTCCCGCCGCAATGCGGTGCGTGAATCGCTGGCGGCGTGACAGTCGCGGCAGGCGCGCAGCAATGTGTCAAAATCGGTCGCCAGTCCGTCGGGGCGTATGATGATGCGATCGTCCTGCACGCCGCGCGACGTCGACCGGATGTTGGCGCGGATACAGGAGAGCTGCCGCTGCAAGCCCGGCGTCGGCGTCAGCACGATCGTCTTGCGGCCGCGCCGTTCCTCGGTCGAAACCTCCGCAATCGACTCCCACAGCAGAAATTCATTGCCGATGCGGAGATCGCGGATGCCATAGGGGGTGACGATCACCACCGGCCCGCGTTCGGCGGGGAGCATCCAGATCAGCCGGCTGGTGACCAGGCCGAACACCGCGACGCCGGCATAGCCGACCGTCGTGTCGTAGTCGCCGAGGCCGTCCCACCAGTCGACGGCAAGGCCGGCGCCGAGCAGGGTCATCGCAAAGCCCGCCGCGACCAGCAGCCGCAGATACGTCGTGCATGGGTTGATTTCGAGATCGTGGGCCGCGTCGATACCTACGGCCGGCACGACTGATTGCGATCCGTCGGTGACGGCGAGCGGTGGGCCGTCAGGATGTGCGTGCATGCCTTCCCCCAGCATGGCCATTCGCGACCGGGCGATGAAGCATCAGGCGGATCGGAATCCGCCGATGCACTCTGTGCAGCGGCCGGCAGACGTTACGCAACGAGACCTCGACCGAACCTCCTCGGCCAGCGACTTTTTACGCAACACGACCACAACCGCCTGGATCGCCATGATCGCGACGGAGTTACACTGGAGGGTATGACGCCTATTCCCTTGATTGGTTCCCTCCCGGGAGCATGTAAGCTAGAGGATAGCGCGTCAGGACCGGCGCGGAAACCCCTCGCCCGCAGGCTTGGAGATAAATAAGTATCATGAATCCCGTCAAAGAACTGGAAAAGCACGGACAAGCCGTCTGGCTGGACTTCCTGGCCCGTGGCTTCATCGCCAAGGGCGACCTCAAGCGGCTGATCGACACCGACGGCGTCAAGGGCGTCACCTCCAATCCGTCGATCTTCGAGAAGGCGATCGGCAGTTCGGACGAGTACGACGCCCCGATCGGCAAGGCGCTGAAGCGCGGCGACCGGAGCGTGGCCGACCTGTTCGAAGCCGTCGCGGTCGAGGACATCCAGAACGCCGCCGACGTGCTCCGCCCGGTCTATGACCGCCTCAAGGGGGGCGACGGCTATGTCAGCCTGGAGGTCTCGCCCTATCTTGCGATGGACACCGCCGGGACGGTCGCCGAGGCACGGCGGCTCTGGAAGGACGTCAACCGCAAGAACCTGATGGTGAAGGTGCCGGCGACGCCGGAAGGCCTGCCGGCGATCGAGACGCTCATCGGCGAGGGCATCAGCATCAACATCACGCTGCTGTTCTCCAGGGACGTCTACCTCCAGGTCGCGGAGGCCTATCTCGCCGGCCTCGAGAAATACGTCGCAGGCGGCGGCGATCCGTCGCATGTCGCGAGCGTCGCGAGCTTCTTCGTCAGCCGCATCGACTCGGTGGTCGACAAGCAGCTCGACGAGAAGATCGCGCGCGCCAACGACCCCAGCGAGAAGGAACGGCTGGCCGCGCTGAAGGGCAAGGTCGCCATCGCCAACGCCAAGGTCGCCTACCAGGATTACAAGCGCCTGTTCTCCGGTTCCCGCTGGGAGAGGCTCGCCGCCAGGGGCGCCAAGCCGCAGCGCATGCTGTGGGCCTCGACCGGCACCAAGAACAAGGATTACAGCGACGTCCTCTATGTCGAGGAGCTGATCGGCCCTGACACCATCAACACCGTGCCGCCGGCGACGCTGGATGCGTTCCGCGACCACGGCAAGCCGCGCGACAGCCTGGAGGAGAACGTCGACGACGCAAGGCGCGTGCTGGAGGAGCTGGAGCGCTCCGGCGTCTCGCTCGACGCGATCACCGAAGAGCTGGTCAAGGATGGCGTCAAGCTGTTCGCCGACGCCGCCGACAAGCTCTACGGCGCCGTTGCGCACAAGCGCGCCACCGTGCTCGGGCCCGCGCTTGACCGCCAGCAGTTGTCGCTCGGCGACGGGCTCGGCAAGGCGGTGGCGAAGAGCACCGAGGAATGGCGCGCGTCGGCCAAGATCCGCAGGCTGTGGCAGCGTGACAAATCGGTCTGGACCGGGGCCGACGAGGACAAATGGCTCGGCTGGCTCGACAGCGCCGCCAAGGCGGACGTCGCCGACTATGAGGACTATGCGAGCCGCGTGAAGGGCCAGAAATTCTCCGATGCGGTCGTGCTCGGCATGGGCGGATCGAGCCTCGGGCCCGAGGTGCTGGCCGAGACCTTTGCGCGAAAGTCAGGCTTTCCGAAGCTGCATGTGCTCGATTCCACCGATCCCGCCCAGGTGCGGGCGATGGAAGCGAAGATCGACATCGCCAACACCGTGTTCATCGTGTCCAGCAAGTCCGGCGGCACCACCGAGCCGAACGCGATGAAGGACTATTTCCACGACCGCGTCGCGCAGGCGGTCGGCCCCAAGGTGAAGACCGGCCACCGCTTCATCGCGGTGACCGATCCCGGCTCGTCGCTGGAGAAGTCGGCCAAGACGCTGAACTACGCCCGTATCTTCCACGGCGAGCCCTCGATCGGCGGCCGCTATTCGGTGCTCTCGCCGTTCGGCCTAGTGCCGGCGGCGACCGCGGGCATCGACGTCAAGACCTTCGTCAAGCATGCGCTCGCGATGGCCCGCTCCTGCGGACCGGACGTGCCGCCAAGCGAGAATCCCGGCGTGCAGCTCGGCCTTGCCATGGGCCTCGCCGGCCTCGAAGGCCGCGACAAGGTGACGATCCTGTCGTCGAAGAAGATCACCGATTTCGGCGCCTGGGCCGAGCAGCTGATCGCGGAATCGACCGGCAAGGAGGGCAAGGGCCTGATCCCGATCGACGGCGAGCCGCTGGGCGAAGCCGCGGCTTACGGCAACGACCGCTTCTTCATCGACATCCGCACCGAGGGCGAGGCGGACGCTGCCCATGACTCGAAGCTTGCCGCGATCGAAGCGGCCGGCCATCCCGTCGTGCGCATCGTCATGAAGTCGATCGACCATCTCGGTCAGGAGTTCTTCCGCTTCGAGATGGCGACGGCGGTGGCAGGCAGCATCCTCGGCATCAACCCGTTCGACCAGCCGGACGTGGAAGCGGCCAAGATCAAGACCCGCGAGCTCACCGCGTCGTTCGAGAAGACCGGCGCGCTGCCGGCGGAGCAGCCGGTGGTCAGCACCGACGAGGCCGATCTCTATACCGACGAGGCCAACGCCACGGCACTGCGCGCCGCCGGCGCCAACGGCGACCTCACTTCCTGGCTGAAGGCGCATCTCTCGCGCTCGGGCCATGGCGATTATGTCGCCCTGCTTGGCTACATCGCGCGCGACAAGGCCACCATCGACGCGCTTCAGGCGATGCGGCTCGAGGTGCGCGAGAAGCGCCATGTCGCGACCTGCGCCGAGTTCGGACCGCGCTTCCTGCACTCGACGGGACAGGCCTACAAGGGCGGGCCCGACAGCGGCGTGTTCCTCCAGATCACCGCTGACGACGCCAAGGACCTGGCCGTGCCGGGCCAGAAGGCCAGCTTCGGCGTGATCAAGGCGGCGCAGGCGCGCGGCGATTTCGATGTGCTCACCGAGCGCGGGCGGCGCGCATTGCGCGTCCACCTGAAGGGCGGACTCAAGAAGGGTCTCGCGGCGCTCAACGCGGCGCTTAACGACGCGCTGAATTAAGGGAATCTCTCAGATGCAACTCGGCATGATCGGCCTCGGCCGGATGGGCGGCAACATCGTTCGCCGGCTGATGCGCCACGGCCATTCGACCGTGGTCTATGACAAGGACGCCAAGGCCGTCGCCGGCCTTGCCGCAGACGGCGCGGTAGGCTCGGCGACGCTGGAGGAGTTCGTCGCAAAGCTGGAGCGGCCGCGAACGGCCTGGGTGATGCTGCCTGCGGGGCGCATCACCGAGACGACGATCGACACGATCGCGGGCGTGATGCAGGAAGGCGACGTCATCATCGACGGCGGCAACACCTTCTGGCAGGACGACGTCCGCCGCGGCAAGGCGCTGAAGGCACGCGGCATCCACTATGTCGACGTTGGCACCTCCGGCGGCGTCTGGGGTCTCGACCGCGGCTATTGCATGATGATCGGCGGCGAGAAACAGGTGGTGGACCGGCTCGATCCGATCTTCGCCGCGCTCGCGCCCGGCGCCGGCGACATTCCGCGCACGGAAGGACGTGAGGGGCGCGATCCCCGCATCGAGCAGGGCTATATCCACGCCGGCCCCGTCGGCGCCGGCCACTTCGTCAAGATGATCCACAACGGCATCGAATACGGCCTGATGCAGGCCTATGCCGAAGGGTTCGACATCCTCAAGAACGCCAACATCGATGCCTTGCCGGCGGACCATCGCTACGATTTCGATCTCGCCGACATCGCAGAAGTCTGGCGGCGCGGCAGCGTGATCCCGTCCTGGCTGCTCGATCTCACCTCGACGGCGCTCGCCGACAGCCCGGCATTGGCGGAATATTCCGGCTTCGTCGAAGATTCCGGCGAAGGCCGCTGGACCGTGAATGCGGCGATCGACGAGGCGGTGCCGGCCGAAGTCCTGACCGCGGCGCTCTACACACGTTTCCGTTCCCGCAAGGAACACACCTTCGCCGAAAAAATTCTCTCCGCGATGCGCGCGGGTTTCGGCGGCCACAAGGAGCCAAAGCAGCCGGGCGCTTCGAAGCCCAAATAAAAGGCGAAGTATCAAGTAACAGAGCGAAGGCCGATTATTCGTGACAAAAGACCCGCAAGCCAAGCGCAAGCCGGAAAATTGCGCCTTCGTCATCTTTGGCGTGACCGGAGACCTTACTCATCGCCTTGTGATGCCCTCGCTCTACAATCTCGCGGCCGAGCACCTGTTACCGGAAAAGTTCTGTGTCGTCGGCGTGGCCCGCAAGGGCCAATCGGATGACGAGCTGCGCAGCAGCCTGTTGAAGGGCCTGCGCCAGTTCGCGACGCGACCCGTGGACGACGATATCGCCCAGAAGCTGCTGCAATGCCTGACCTTCGTCGAGGCCGACCCGAAGGACCCGCCGTCCTTCGACCGCTTGCGCGAGCATCTGGATTCGCTGGAATGCGCGCAGGACACCGGCGGCAACCGGCTGTTCTATCTGGCAACGCCGCCCGCCGCGTTCGCGCCGACCGCGCGTGAGCTCGGCCGCACCGGCATGATGGAGGAGAACGGCGCCTGGCGACGCCTCGTGATCGAAAAGCCGTTCGGCACCGACCTCGCCTCGGCACGCGCGCTGAATGCCGAGCTGTTGAAGTTCATGGACGAGCACCAGATCTACCGGATCGATCACTATCTCGGCAAGGAGACGGTGCAGAACATTTTGGTGCTGCGCTTTGCCAACGGCATGTTCGAGCCGATCTGGAATCGCAACCACATCGACCACATCCAGATCACGGTGGAAGAGAAGCTCGGCGTCGGCCATCGCGGCGGCTTCTACGACGCCACCGGCGCGCTGCGCGACATGGTACCGAACCATCTGTTCCAGCTGATGTCGCTGGTCGCGATGGAGCCGCCTGCACGATTCGACGCGCATTCCGTGCGCTCCGAGAAGGCCGACGTGCTCACCTCGATCCAGCAGCCCAGCCGGGAAGAGGCGCTGAAGAATTCAGTGCGCGCGCAATATCTCGCCGGCCGTATCGGCGACGAGGAGATCACGGACTATCGCAAGACCGAGGACGTCAAGCCCGGCAGCACCACCGAGACCTTTGTCGCGCTCAAGCTGATGATCGACAATTGGCGCTGGGCCGGCGTCCCCTTCTACTTGCGCACCGGCAAGGCGCTGGGTCACAAGCGCACCGAAGTCGCGATCAAGTTCAAGCAGGCGCCGCTGTCGATGTTCTCGGGCACGGACGTCGACCGCCTGTCGCAGAACTTCCTCACCATCGGCATCGCGCCGACCGAGACCATCGAGCTTCAGTTCAACGCCAAGATTCCGGGCCCGAGCATCACCATCGACGGCGTCGAGATGAAGTTCCGCTATGGCGACTATTTCCGCGTCGATCCCTCGACCGGCTACGAGACGCTGATCTACGACTGCATGATCGGCGACAACATACTGTTCCAGCGCGCCGACGGCATCGAGGCCGGATGGCAGGCGGTGCAGCCGTTCCTGGACGCCTGGAAGAGCGAGGGCACCAACGGCATCGAGACCTATGAAGCCGGCAGCGACGGCCCCGCCTGCGCGGACGAGCTGCTCCGGCGCGACGGACGAAGCTGGCGGAAGTTTTCGTGATGGCGGCGGCCGGCCAGCCGAAGCTGATTGTCGCGGCCGACGCCGAGGCCCTTGCGCAGGCCGCGGCGGAACGGGTGATGGCGCGGATTGGCGCCAATCCGGGGCGTATCGCGATCTGCCTGACCGGCGGCTCGAGCCCGAAAAAGCTCTATCAACTGCTCGGCGGCGATTCCTGGCGTGGAAAAATCCCGTGGGATCGCGTGCACTGGTTCATCGGCGACGAGCGCTTCGTGGCTGAGAGCGATCCCCTCAACAACATGGCGGTCGCGCGCGCGGCCTTTCTCGACCGCGATGCGCCCTCCGGCCATGTCCACCCGATCCCGACCGCGACTGAGAACCCGGATCAAGGCGCCGCCGCCTATGCGCGCGAGCTGCAGGCCTTCTATGGTTCGGAAAGCCTCGATCCGGCCCGGCCACTGTTCGACCTGGTCTTGATGGGCGCCGGTCCGGACGGTCACACCGCCTCGCTGTTTCCCGGCTACCCCGAAATCGAGGAAATGCAGCGCTGGGTCGTCGGGGTGCCCAAGGCCAATGTGGCACCCTTCGTGCCGCGGGTCTCCCTCACCCTGCCCGTCCTTGCGTCCTGCCGCGAAATGCTGTTCGAGATTGCGGGACATGACAAGCAGCCGATCTTGACGCGCCTCCTCAATGGCGAGACTCTGCCGGCTGTACGCGCGCGCTCGAATGGTGAGACCGTCTGGCTGGTCGACCAGGCCGCGCTTCCGGAGGAAATTCGTGGGCCGCGTTGAAGCACCTTGTGCGTTGATCGTGATGGGCGTGTCGGGTTCGGGCAAGAGCACGGTTGCGGAGGCGCTGGGCGAGCGGCTCGGCTGGCGCTTCGAGGACGGCGACAGCTTTCATCCCGCCAGCAATGTCGAGAAGATGAAGGCCGGCCATCCCCTCACCGACGAGGACCGCTGGCCCTGGCTCAACGCCATCGCCGACGAGATCGAACGGGTCTGCAAGAGCGGCAAGCACGTCATCATCGCCTGCTCGGCGCTGAAGCACACCTATCGTGACGTACTGCTGCGGGGGCGCGACGACGTCCGCTTCGTCTTCCTGAAGGGCACGAAGGAGCTGATCGCCGAACGCCTCGCGCACCGCAAGGGCCACTTCATGCCGCCAGGGCTGCTGACGAGCCAGTTCAACACGCTGGAAGCCCCGGAGGCGAGCGAGCACGTCGTCACCGTCTCGATCGACGAAACCGTCGAGGCGATCGTGGACGGCGTCGTGCGGCAATTGAAACTGGGCGGCGCAATACCCAAGGTTCTGCCATGACGCCAATCTCACTCGTGGTCTCCGACGTCGACGGCACGCTGCTGACCAAGGACAAGACGCTGACGGAACGTGCGAGGTCCGCGGTGCAGCGGCTGCACCAGGCCGGCATCGGCTTCACCATCACCTCCAGCCGCCCCGCCATCGGCATGCGCTTCCTGATCGAGCCGCTGGCGCTGTGGCTGCCGGTCGGCCCGTTCAACGGCTCCTCGATCGTCGATCCCGAGATGAAGCCGGTCGAACAGCACCTCATCCCCGCAGGCGCGGTCGAGCGGTCCTTGCAGATCCTCCGGGAGTTCCGCGCCGACATCTGGCTGTTCACCACCGACAAATGGCTGATCGACAACCCTGGCGGTAAATACGTTGCCCATGAGCAGCACACCATCCGCTCCGATCCGACCATCGTGACGGATTTCTCGCGGTACCTTGCGAGCGCCTGCAAGATCGTCGGCGCCAGCGCCGACGCCGCCGGACTCGCCGCTTGCGAGAAGGCGATGCAGGAGGCGCTCGGCAGCGAGGCGACCGCGGTGCGCTCGCAGACCTATTATCTCGACATCACCCCGCCCGGCTTCGACAAGGGCACCTTCGTCGAGGCGATGGCCAAGCGCCTCGACATCTCGACCGACGCGGTCGCGACCATCGGCGACATGCAGAACGACCTCGCGATGTTCCGCGTCAGCGGCACCTCGATCGCCATGGGCAACGCCACCGACGACGTCAAGGACCAGGCCACCCACGTCACCGCCACCAACGAGCAGGACGGCTTTGCCGAGGCGATGGAGATGATCTTGAAGCGGAACGGGGTCGGCTAGGGCTTGATGGCCTCAACTATCGCCTGCCGCTGGGTACCCACCTCTCCCCAGCGGGGAGAGGTGAAGAACCTGCCGCGCCGATCTACTTCGACCGCTGCATCGCGGGCTTCTCGCTCTCCTGCCTTGCCGCCGATAGATTATGCGCGGTGTTGACCAGCGCGATGTGGGTCAGCGCCTGCGGGAAGTTGCCGGTCTGGCGGCCCGCCACGGAATCGTATTCCTCGGCCAATAGCCCGACGTCGTTGGCAAGGGCGGCCACGCGGTCGAACAGCACCTGCGCCGTGTCGAGATCGCCCGACAGCACATAGGCATCGGCGAGCCAGAGGGTGCAGGCCAGGAACGCGCCCTCGGTCGGCTGCTTTTCCTCGGACACTTCGCGCGGATCGTGCCGCAGCACGAAGCCGTCGCACATCAGGTGCTTTTCGACGGCTGCGATGGTGCCGCGGATGCGCGGGTCCTCCGCCGGCAGGAAGCCGACCGCCGGCACCAGCAGCACGCTGGCGTCGAGCAGCTTTGAGCCGTAGGACTCGACGAAGGCATTTTCCTCCGCGTCGAAGCCATTGTTGCAGACGTCGCGGTGAATGGCCTCGCGCAGCGCGCGCCAGTGCAGCAGCGGCGCCCTGAAGCCAAAGGTCTCGGCGCTCTTGATGCCGCGGTCGAAGGCGACCCAGGTCATCACCTTGGAGAAGACGTAGTGCTTCGGCTCGCCGCGCCGCTCCCAGATGCCGTGGTCGGGCTGGTCCCAGACCTCGGCGAGATGATTGAGCACCGCGCATTCCAGCGCCCAGGTCGCTTCGTCATTGAGCTTGAGCCTGGCCATGCGCGTCTGGTGGAAGGCGTCGATCAGCTCGCCATAGACGTCGAGCTGCAGCTGTGCATGCGCGGCATTGCCGACGCGGACCGGCTGGGCGCCCTCATAACCGTCGAGCCAGCCCGCCTCCCATTCCAGCAGGCGCCGCTGGCCCCAGATGCCGTACATGATCTGCATGTTCGCCGGCGAGCCGGCGGCGGCGCGCAAGAGCCAATTGTGCCAGGCCAAGGCCTCCTCGGTATAACCCGAGTTCATCAGCGCCAGCAGCGTGAAGGTGGCATCGCGCAGCCAGCAGAAGCGGTAATCCCAGTTCCTGCTGCCGCCGAGCTTCTCGGGCAGCGAGGTCGTGGGCGCCGCGACGATGCCGCCGGTCGGGCCGAAGGTCAGCGCCTTCAGCGTGATCAGCGAGCGCATGATGAGATCGTGATACTCGCCGTCCCGCGTGCAGCGGCTGCACCAGTCCTTCCAGAATCTTTCGGTCTCCCGGAGCGCGATCTCCGGGTCGATCGGCTCGGGCGGATCGAGGTGCGAGGGGCCGTAGGTCAGCACGAACGGCACGGTCTCGCCGGCCTTCACCTCGAATTCGGCAACCGTCGTCAGGTCCTCGCCGCGGGTCCCGACCGGCGTGCGCAGCACGGTCATGTCCTGGCCGGCGACCGCGAGCAGCGAACCGTCCTTGCAACGGCGCACCCAGGGAATGTCGATGCCAAAGCCGAAGCGGATCACGAGCTCCATCCGCAGCTTCACCGTACCGCTGACGCCGCGGACCAGCCGCACGACGTCGGACGCCTTGCCGCGCGGCGGCATGAAGTCGATCAAGGCGACAATGCCGCTCCTCGTCTCAAACCGCGTTTCGAGGATGAGGGTATCGCCGAGATAGCGGCGTGACGTCGTGGTGACGTCCCCGGCCGGCGCGATCTGCCAGCGGCCGTTCTTGCGCGTGCCGAGGATTGCGGCAAAGCAGGCGTCGGAATCGAAGGCGGGCCAGCACAGCCAGTCGATCGAGCCGTTGCGCCCGACCAGCGCCGCGGTCTCGCAGTCGCCGATCAGCGCATAGTCCTCGATCCTCTGAGACACTGTCGTGCGAGCCTAAAAACCCCGGCGGATTAACTCCCGCCGAGCAACGAACGTTCCCGCGTCGCCGCTCTCAAGGCCGTGAGATCGACCTTCGAGGCGATCTTGTCGAGCGTGACAGGCAGGCGCTGCCGCCAGTTCGGATGCTCGTCGATCGTGCCGGGAATGTTGGGCTGGTCGATCACGCCGAGCAGATCCTCCAGCGACACCGCGAGCAGCCGCGAGGGCGTGCGCGACAGGAAGGCGAGCACCGAATAGAGATCGTTGGCGTTGATGCCGTTCTGGCGCAGGATCTCATCGAGCATGCCGAGCGCATGCCAGCGGGCCTTGTCGTCCTCGCCGGGATCGAGCCCGAGCGACAGCTTCATCTTGAGATCGCTGAAGGAGCGCCAACCCGCATAGGTGCAGAGATCGTGCGTGTTCAGCGTCACCAGCGCGTTCGGCCGGTAATAGTCGATGTTGCGGAAGTGGCCGGCATCGTCGCGCTCGAACATCATGACGAGGTAGGACCAGATGCCGAAATCCTGCATGGTCTCGCGGAAACCTTCCGGCACCGTGCCGAGGTCTTCGCCGATCACGATGCACTTATGGGCCGCGCTCTCGCGCGCCACGGCGCCCAGCAGCGCCTCGAACGGCATCTGCACATAGGCGCCGTTGTCGGGCTTGAAGCCGCGCGGCACGAGATAGAGCCGCTTCAGCCCGAGCACGTGATCGATCCGGATGGCGCCGGCATGGCGCATCGAGGCGGCCAGCATGTCGGCGAACGGCACGAAGGATTGCGCCTCTAGGCCGCCGGCGTTGAAGCCGGCAAGACCCCAGTCCTGGCCGACCGTGTTGAGCACGTCGGGCGGCGCGCCGACAGCGAGATGACGCGAAATCGCCGTCTGCTCGTTCCAGGCATCGAAGCCGTTGGACTGCACGCCGACGGCAACGTCGAGATAAAGCCCGACCCGCATGCCGAGCTGGCCGGCCAGCTCCTTGGCCGCGTGCAACTGGCTATCGGCGGTCCATTGCACGAATTCGACGAACTCGACCTCGCGCTTGTCAGGACCGTTGCGCAGCTGGGCGCATTTTGTCTCGTCGGGCTGCCGCCACTCGGGCGGCCATTCCCACCACGGCCCGGCGAAGCGATGCCGCAGCACCTCGAAGCAGGCAAAGCGGGACAGCAGCGGCGCGCGATCCGCGCGGAAGGCGTCGAACTGATTGCGTCGGACGCCGCTCGCGCTCCGCACGAAGCTGTTAAAGGCAGCGCGCAAGGCCAGCCATTTCAGCGCCGCCATGTCGGCATAGGGGACGCGGTCGCCTTCGCGCAGCCGCGCGGCGGTCGCGGCCGCATCGGGGACGAGGTCCGCGGAAAATTCCGGGATCGCCTCGACGTCGATGTAGAGCGGATTGAGAAACAGCCGGCTGTTCGGCGAATAGGGGCTGCAATCGGCCGGGTGGTCGTCGAACAACACGTGCAGCGGATTGAGGCCGACGCCGTCGGCCCCGAGCTGTTTTGCGAGCCGGACGAGATCGGCAAGGTCGGTGAAATCGCCGATGCCCCAGTTGCGCTCCGAGCGGACGCCGTAGAGCTGCACGGCGAGCAGCCAGCCGCGGTCGAAATCGCCGCCGAAGGCGCGCTCGGGCGCCACGATCATCGGCACCTCTTCGGTCACGCCTTCGGCATCGGTCAGCGTCAAGCGGTGGTAGCCGAGCGGCAGGCCGGCGGGCCAGGCGATGACGGGCTCGCGCGTCTCGCCTTGTGCGATCACGTTGCCGTTGCCGGCGATTTTCCATTGCAGCGGCGGCGCGCCGGTGGCCGCCAATTCCGTCCGCGGATGTCCCAGGGCGCGAACCACCACGGGCCCGCTGACGAAGCGATAAACCCGCTTCTCCGGCAGGGCGTCGAGGATGGATTTGAGGGCCACGGGATCGGTGACCCGCAGCTTTCCGAGGGCGTCCACGAATTCGGACTGAACACCCTTGATCTGGGCTTGAGCTAAAAGATCCATTCGGCACGCAGCTTGCAGGCCATTGTGTGGCCGGGGGCAGGGATTTTAACGAGGTGGCGGAAGACGTTAGTCAGGGGTAACTCAAAAACGGGCCTGCCGTTCCCAGGCGGAACTAATGACACACAAGCGGCTTTCTATATAGGTATCAAGCGTAGGTTCCCGACAAGGGAAACGGGCCCTGCTTTCTTGTCAATGGCATCACCGTGAACAAGACAATTCAAACTGTCGAAAGTGCCGCAGCCGGCAGCGCTTTCCTCATCGAAGACGTCTACCCCTTGATCGACGGCGGCCGTTTCGCCGTGAAGCGGATCGCGGGCGAGCGTGTCGAGGTGTGGGCCGACATCTACCGCGACGGCGAGGCCGTGGTCGGCGCCGCGCTGATCTGGCGACGCGAGCAGGACCGGGAATGGCGGAGCGAGCCGATGATCCATCACGGCAATGACCGTTGGTCCGGCGCGTTCACGCCCGTCGAGCCCGGCCAATATCTCTACGCGATCGAGGCCTGGACCGACGAGTTCGCGACTTGGTCTCACGCGGTCGCGCGCAAGCGGCTGTCCGGCGCCGATGTCAGCCTCGACGCCATCGAGGGCGCCGGGCTCCTGACCAAGGCGCATGGCGCGCGGCAGGACGCCGCGGCGGTGATCGTCAGACAATGCGAGGACTATCTTCAGACCGGCGATGTCACCCCGCTGCTCTCAACCGAGCTCGGCAGCGCCATGGCCGAGAGCCAGTCGCGGCCCGACCTCACGCGCTCGCCGCTCTTCCCGCTGATCGCCGACCGCGACAAGGCGCGCTTTGGCGCCTGGTATCAGATGATGCCGCGCAGCCAGAGCCGGATCCCCGGCCGGCACGGCACGCTGCGCGACTGCATCGCGCGCGTGCCCGATATCGCCGCGATGGGCTTCGACGTGCTCTACTTCACGCCGGTCCACCCGATCGGGCATAACAGGCGCAAGGGCCGCAACAATGCGCCGGTGGCGACCGCAGGCGAACCCGGCTCGCCCTATGCGATCGGCACCGCCGAGGGCGGACACGATGCGCTGCATCCCGAGCTCGGCACCATCGAGGATTTCCGCGCGCTGGTTGCGACCTGCCTGGAATACGGCCTCGAGCTCGCGCTCGATTTCGCCGTGCAATGCTCGCCGGACCATCCCTGGCTGACGCAGCATCCGGAATGGTTCAAATGGCGGCCGGACCGCTCGGTGCGGACGGCTGATGGCCCCTATTCGGACATCGTCATCCCCGATTTCGCCTCCGTCGACCGGGCCGGGCTGTGGAATGCGTTCCGCGACGCGATGTTGTTCTGGATCGACCATGGTGTCACCATCTTCGCCATCGACAATCACGATACCGCGCCGCTTCCGTTCTGGGAGTGGCTGATCCGCGACATCCGCCGCCGGCATCCCGAGGTGATCCTGTTCTCGAAGACGTTTGCACGGCCGAAGCTGATGAATGGCCTCGCCAAGCTCGGCTTCGCGCAGTCCTTCACCTATTTTCCCTGGCGCACGTCGAAGTGGGAGGTGGAGCAATATCTCGGCGAGCTGACGCGTTATCCCGAGCGCGACTTCTATCGCCCGAACCTGTTCGTGAACACGCCGGACCTGCTGCCCTTTCATCTCCAGAGTGGCGAAGCCTGGGCCTTCAAGTCGCGGCTCGCGCTGGCCGCGACGCTGTCGGGCAATTACGGGATCTATAGCGGCTTCGAATTGCTCGAACACGAAGCCATCCCCGGCCGCGAGGAATATCTCGATTCCGAGAAGTACCAGATCAAGCAGCGCGACTGGGACAAGCCGGGCAACATCAAGCCCTACATCGCCGCTCTCAACCGCATCCGCAACGACAATGCGGCACTCCAGCAGACGGCGAATTTGCGGTTTCTCGGCATCGAGGACGGCGAGACGATCAGCTTCGTGAAAGAGGCGACCGATCCGGCCAACACCGTCGTCGCCGCCATCGCCCTCTCGCGCGATGCGCGCGAATTCTGGTTGCCGCTCGGCGACCTCACCATCGACGCCGGCGGCGAGCGCCGCCACGTCACCGCACTCGAAAATCTCCTCACCGGCGAACAGTCCCGCATCGAATGGGGCGGGATCAGGTTGCGTATCGATCCCGACCGCGATCCAGCGCTGCTGTTCCGCTGCCTGGCGTAAAGGCTTAACGCCATGAATGTTCTGTCTTCCGTCGATACCAAGAAGATTGAGGCTGCCGAGGTCGTGGATGAGCTCTGGTACAAGGACGCCATCATCTACCAGCTGCACGTCAAGGCGTTTGCGGACAGCAACAATGACGGCATCGGGGACTTCGCCGGCCTGACCGAGAAGCTGCCCTATCTCCAGGAGCTCGGCGTCACCGCGCTGTGGCTGCTGCCGTTCTATCCCTCGCCCGGGCGCGACGACGGCTACGACATCGCGGACTACGGCTCGGTCAATCCCGATTTCGGGACGATGAAGGACTTCAAGCGCTTCATCCAGGAGGCGCAGAAGCGCGGCCTGCGCGTCATCACCGAGCTCGTCGTCAACCACACCTCGGACCAGCACAAATGGTTCAAGCGCGCGCGCCGCAGCCATCCGGGCTCGAGCGCTCGCAACTGGTATGTCTGGAGCGACACCGACCAGAAATACCAGGGCACGCGCATCATCTTCACCGACACGGAGAAGTCGAACTGGACCTGGGATCACGAGGCCGGCGCCTTCTACTGGCACCGCTTCTTCTCGCACCAGCCGGACCTCAATTTCGACAATCCGCGCGTGGTCAGCGCGCTCATCCAGGTGATGAAGCGCTGGCTGGACGCCGGCGTCGACGGCTTCCGGCTGGATGCCATTCCCTATCTCTGCGAGCGCGAGGGCACTTCGAACGAGAACCTCCCCGAGACGCATGCGATCATCAAGCGTCTGCGCCAGGAGCTGGATTCCTACTCCAAGGGCAAGCTGCTGCTGGCCGAGGCCAATCAATGGCCGGAGGACGTGCAGGAATATTTCGGTCGTGGCGACGAGTGCCACATGGCCTACCACTTCCCGCTGATGCCGCGCATCTACATGGCGATCGCGCAGGAGGACCGCTTCCCGATCACCGACATCCTGCGCCAGACGCCGGACATTCCGGCAAGCTGTCAATGGGCGCTGTTCCTGCGCAACCACGACGAGCTGACGCTGGAAATGGTCACCGACGTCGAGCGCGACTATCTCTGGACCACCTACGCCAACGACCCGCGCGCCCGCATCAATGTCGGCATCCGCCGGCGCCTCGCGCCGCTGATGGACAACGACCGCCGCAAGATCGAGCTGATGAACTCGCTCCTGCTGTCGTTCCCCGGTACGCCGATCATCTATTACGGCGACGAGATCGGGATGGGCGACAACATCTATCTCGGCGACCGCAACGGCGTGCGCACGCCGATGCAGTGGAGCCCGGACCGCAACGGCGGCTTCTCGCGCTGCGACCCGGCCCGTCTCTACGCGCCGCTGATCATGGATCCGGTCTACGGCTATGAATCGGTGAACGTGGAGGCGCAGTCGCGCAGCCTGTCCTCGCTGCTCAGCGCCACCAAGCGGCTGATCTCGGTGCGCAAGTCGACGCTCGCCTTCGGCCGCGGCACCATGACCTTCATCCGTCCCGCCAACCGCGCCGTGCTGGCCTATGTCCGGCAGTACCACGACGAGGTGATCCTCTGCGTCGCCAACCTCTCGCGCGCAGCGCAGGCGACCGAGCTCGATCTGTCGCCGTGGAAGGACCGCATTCCGCAGGAGATGCTCGGCCGCACCCGCTTCCCGCCGATCGGCGAGCTGCCCTACATGATCACGCTGGGGCCATACGGCTTCTACTGGTTCCATCTCATGGAGCGCGACAAGTCCGAGCCGGTGACGCCGCGCGCGGTGCCGGAATTCGAAACGCTGGTGGTGCCGGTCAACTCGACCTGGGTGTCGCTGGCGCGCGAGCGCGGCGTGTTCGAGCACGATGTGCTGCCGGGATTTCTGTCGCGGACACGCTGGTATCCCGAGCACAATCCCAAGCACATCAAGCCGACGCTGACCTCGGCGGTGCCGTTCTGCGACATCGGCGACAACCGGCCCTGGATCGCGTTCTTCGAGGCGGCGCAACAGGACGCCGTTGCGACCCGCTACGTGCTGCCGATGCAGATCGAATGGGTGCGCTTCGACCGCGAGCGCTTCAACCCGAAGGCGCTCGCCGCCGTGCGCCAGGGCGCGCGCGAAGGCACCCTGCTCGACGTCGCGACCGACCAGATCTTCATCGGCTTGTTCCTGCGCAACCTGTCGCAGAACCTGGTGGTGGAAGAGAACAATCTGCGGCTGGAGTTCAAGGCGACCAGCCGGTTTGCCGACTACACCATCAAGGAGCCCGGACGCATCCGCGCGATCGAGCAGTCGAACAGCACCGCGCTGGTCGACAACCAGTACGTCGCCAAGATCTATCGCCAGCTCGAAGGAGGCACCAATCCCGAGATCGAGATCGGCCACTACCTCACGGAAGTCGCCCGCTTTGCCAATACGCCGGCGCTGCTCGGCAGCGTCGAGCTGGTCGAGGGCGATCAGCGCAGCACACTCGGCGTGCTGCATGCCTATGTCGAGAACCAGGGCGACGGCTGGGCGGTGACCACGGGCTATCTCGACCGCTATATCGACGAGCAGCGCGTCTTGTCGGCGGGCGAAGCGCCGCGGGAGACTCAGGAGCAGTCGCCCTACCTGCACTTCGTCATGCAGATCGGCCGGCGCCTCGCCGAGCTGCATGTCGCTCTGGCCGCGGCAAGGCCTGACGATCTCGCTCCGGAGCCGATCGGCTCCGCCCACATCAGGCACTGGGTCTCCGACCTCAAGGCACGCGCCGGGCGGGTTTTCGAGCGACTGGCCGACAGCCGCGACGGCCTGCGGGAAGCGGACCGGCCGCTGATCGACCAGCTCACGGCGCTGCGCACGAGCCTGCCCGACCGCCTGAATGCGCTCTTGCCATCCGACATCGACGGGTTGAACATCCGTCATCATGGCGACTTCCGCCTCGGGCAAATTCTGATCGTGAAGGACGATATCTGCATCATCGACTTCGACGGCGATCCGCGTCTGCCGCTGGCCGACAAGCGGCGCAAGCTGCCTGCCGCGCGCGACGTCGCCGGTCTGATCCGCTCGATCGATCTTTCGGTGAACGTGGCGCTTGGCCGGGCCCTGTCAGGAGGCACTGACGAGCAGAGCCGGCTTGTAGCCGCGCTCAGTGAATGGCGCGAGCGCGCCACCACGACCTTCCTGTCCGCCTATCGCGAGGCCATGACCGATCGGCGGCTGTGGCCGGAAGATCCGCAATCCGCGGAAGGCCTGTTAAGGTTTTTCCTGCTTGATCAAGCGTTCGACGAAGTAGAGTACGAGCTGTCCCACCGGCCTGAGGGGCTCCATGCGCCGCTGACCGGACTGCTTCGCATTCTGTCCAATGCCGAGAGCGAAGCCCATGCCTAAACTACCTGCCGAGGCCTACGCGATCATCGAGGGCCGCCACGCCGACCCCTTCCACTATCTCGGGCTGCATCCCGAGGGCGGCAAGAGCGTGGTGCGCGCCTTTCTGCCCGAGGCCTCCAATGTCGAGGCGGTTGGCGAGCACGGCGAGGTCGCCCGGCTCGACCGCGTCCACGACGCAGGCCTGTTCGTCGGCGCCTTGCCGAACGGCTCGAAGCATTACCAGCTACGCGCCAAATTCGGCGACAGCGTCGTCGAGTTCGAGGACGCCTACCGCTTTCCGCCGATCCTGACCGATTTCGACCTCTATCTGCTCGGCGAAGGCACCCATCAGCGCCTCTATGACAAGCTCGGCGCGCACCCGATGACGCTCGACGGCGTCGACGGCATCGGCTTCGTGGTGCTGGCGCCGAATGCGCGGCGCGTGTCTGTCGTCGGCGATTTCAATTTCTGGGATTCGCGGCGCCATCCGATGCGGGTGCGCGGCAGCGGCTATTGGGAATTGTTCATCCCGCACGCCAAGCGGGGCGATCACTACAAATTCGACATCGTCGGGCCGCACGGCCATCAGCTGCCGCTGAAATCCGATCCGATGGCGTTCGCGAGCGAGGTGCGTCCGAAGACGGCCTCCATCGTGTTCGACGAGGCGCACCTGCCGCGGCCGCGCCCGGCGCCTGACGGCATCAATGCGCTGTCGGCGCCGATGTCGATCTACGAGGTCCATCTCGGCTCGTGGCGACGCAAGGGCGACAATGAATGGCTCACCTACCGCGAGCTGGCCGAGCAGCTGCCGGCCTATGCCCGCGACATGGGGTTCACCCATCTCGAATTCCTCCCCGTCAGCGAGCACCCGTTCGACGGCTCCTGGGGCTATCAGCCGACCGGGCTCTATGCACCGACCAGCCGGTTCGGCACGCCGGAGGATTTTGCCGCACTGGTCGACGCCTGCCACCGCGAAGGCGTCGGCGTGCTGCTCGACTGGGTGCCCGGCCATTTCCCGGACGATCCGCACGGGCTCGGCAGCTTCGACGGCACCTCGCTGTACGAGCACGCCAACCCGCTGCAGGGCCGGCACCTCGACTGGGGCACGCTGATCTACAATTACGGCCGCACCGAAGTGACGAACTTCCTGGTGTCGAACGCGCTGTTCTGGCTGGAGCGCTACGCGATCGACGGCCTGCGCGTCGATGCCGTCGCATCGATGCTCTATCTCGACTACAGCCGCCCGCCCGGCGCCTGGATTCCCAACCAGTATGGCGGACGGGAGAACATCGAGGCGATCGCGTTCCTGCGCCGCTTCAACACCGAACTGTTCGCCCGCTTTCCGCAGGCAACCACGGCGGCAGAAGAATCCACGGCGTGGCCGCAAGTCTCGCGCCCGGTCGAATTCGGCGGGCTCGGCTTCGGCTACAAGTGGAACATGGGCTGGATGCACGACACGCTGAACTACATCAGCAAGGATCCGATTCACCGCAAGCATCATCACGGCGAAATCCTGTTCGGCCTGCACTATGCCTTCTCGGAAAATTTCATCCTGCCGCTGTCGCATGACGAGGTCGTGCACGGCAAGCGCTCGATCCTGGGCCGCATGCCCGGCGACGAATGGCAGCGCTTCGCGAACCTGCGTGCCTATTACAGCTTCATGTTCGGCCATCCCGGCAAAAAGCTCTTGTTCATGGGCGCCGAGATCGCGCAAAGCCGCGAATGGAATCACGACCAGTCGCTCGACTGGCACCTGCTCGAATACAAATATCACTCGGGCATCCAGGCGCTGATCCGCGACCTCAACCGGCTCTATCGCGCGGTGCCGGCGCTGCACCAGATGGACTGCGACCAGGCCGGTTTCGAATGGCTCATTACCGACGACGCCAATCGCAACGTGTTCGCCTGGCTGCGCAAGGGGCTCGACGAGCACGCGCGCTGCCTGGTGATCGTCAACTTCTCCCCCAACGTCTATCGCAACTATCGCGTTCGCGTGCCCTTTGCCGGCAAGTGGAAAGAGGTGCTCAACTCGGACTCCGCCCATTATGGCGGCAGCAATGTCGGGAACATCGGCGAGGTTCATGCCGTCGACGGCAAGACGCCCGAGCTCCGCCTCACCATTCCGCCGCTCGCCGCGATCTTCCTCGTTCCGGAAAGCTGACCGATGCGCCTGACTGCCGGATCGCCCGCACGCCTCGGCGCAAGCTGGGACGGACGCGGCACCAACTTCGCGCTGTTCTCGGCCAACGCGCAGAAGGTCGAGCTCTGCCTGTTCGACACGCAAGGCCGCCGCGAGCTCGAGCGCGTCGAATTGCCGGAACGGACCGAGGACGTCTGGCACGGCTATCTCAACGACGTCTCGCCGGGCCAGCTCTATGGCTATCGCGTGCACGGCCCCTACGAGCCCGAGCACGGCCACCGCTTCAACGCCAACAAGCTGCTGCTCGATCCCTATGCCAAGCGGCTCTCCGGACGACTGGTCTGGAGCGATGCGCATTTCGCCTACCGCACCGGCTCACCGCGCGAGGACCTGTCCTTCGACCGGCGCGACAATGCGCGCGGCATGCCCAAGGCCGTCGTGGTCGACGAGACCTTCAACTGGGGCCGGCGCGAGATCCGCCCCAACGTCGCCTGGGAAGACACGATCATCTACGAGGCCCACGTCAAGGGGCTGACGCAGAAGCGCGACGACGTCCCGCCGAACTTGCGCGGCACCTATGGCGGCCTGTCATCGCCGGCGATGATCGAGCATCTGAAGAAGCTTGGCGTCACCACGATCGAGCTGCTGCCGATCCACAGTTTCGTCGACGACCGCATATTGGTCGAGAAGAAGCTCGCCAATTACTGGGGCTACAACACGCTGTCCTTCTTCGCGCCCGAGCCGCGCTACGCCCAGGACAACGCGCTCGATTCCTTCCGCACCACGGTCGCGCGCCTGCACGATGCCGGCATCGAGGTGATGCTCGACGTCGTCTACAACCACACCGCCGAAGGCAACCACCTCGGCCCGACGCTGTGCTACCGCGGCATCGACAACGCCTCCTATTACTGGCTGAACCGCGAGAACCCGCGCTATTACGACGATTTCACCGGCTGCGGCTCGTCGGTGAACCTCACCCATCCGCGCGTGCTGCAGATGGTGATGGATTCCCTGCGCTACTGGGTCGAGGTCTGTCATGTCGACGGCTTCCGCTTCGACCTCGCCACGACCCTCGCGCGCGGGCCCAACGGTTTTGATCGCGGCAGCTCGCTCCTGACCGCGATCCGGCAGGATCCGGTGCTGGCCGCCGTCAAGCTCGTCGCCGAGCCGTGGGACCTCGGGCTTGGCGGCTACCAGGTCGGGGCGTTCCCCTCGCAATGGTCGGAGTGGAATGATCGCTATCGCAGCGCCATGCGCCGCTACTGGAGCGGCGAAGGCAGCCTGATCGGCGACATCTCCAGCCGCATGACGGCATCGTCCGACCTGTTCAACCACGACGGACGTCGGCCGCGCGCCAGCATCAACCACATCACCGTGCATGATGGCTTCACGCTGGCCGACCTGTTCAGCTACAACGAGAAGCACAACGAGGCCAATGGCGAGGACAATCGCGACGGCTCCAACGACAACCACAGCAACAATTGCGGTGTCGAAGGGCCGACCGACGATCCCGGGATTCTCGGTCTGCGCCGCCAGCTTCGCAAGAACGTGCTGGCCTGCCTGATGCTGGCGCAGGGCGTTCCCCTGCTTCTCGCCGGCGACGAGGTCGGCAATTCGCAATCCGGCAACAACAACGCCTATTGCCAGGACAACGAGGTCGGCTGGGTCGGCTGGGGCAATCTCGGCAAGGACGGCGACGACATGGTCGATTTCGTCGCCGGTCTCGCCGACATCCGCCGCCGCTTCTCGCAGCTTCGCAGCCATCGCTGGCTCGACGGGCGCCCCAAAGACGGCCTCTCCTACGGCGCGCTGTGGCTGACGCCTGCCGGAGAGGAGATGACGGAGAACGACTGGAAATTCCCGGAAGGGCGGTTCCTCTCCTATGTGATGGGGCCGATGGAACCGGGCGGGGCCGCGATCTTTATCGTCCTGAACGCCGCTCCCGAAGAGATCGCATTCAAATTGCCCAAGATGACCGAATACAAGAGTTGGCAGCAGATCCTCAACACGACCGATGCCAAGCTGAACACGATCGACTTCCAGCCCGGAAGCGACAGCAAGGCGCCGCCGCGCTCCGTGCTCGCCTTCGCGGGGGCGCTATGAGGCCGTCCTTCGGCGCGAGGCCGACGAAGGAGGGCGTGTCGTTCCGCCTGTGGGCGCCCGGCGCGCGACGGGTCGATCTCCTGCTCGACCGAAGGCACGCGATGCAGCGCCGGCAGGACGGCTGGTATGTGGCCGAGATCGCCGACCTGACCACCGGCAGTCCCTACAAGTTCAGGATCGATGACGAGATCGACGTGCCCGATCCGGCCTCCGCATTCCAGCCCGAGGACGTGTTCGGCCCGAGCGAGGTGATCGATCACGACGCCTTCGCCTGGCGCGCGCGCGACTGGCGCGGCCGTCCCTGGGAGGAGACGGTGCTGATCGAGAGCCATGTCGGCACCTTCACAGCGGAAGGCACCTACCGCGCCATGATCGACAGGCTCGATCATCTCACAGCGACCGGCATCACCGCGCTTGAGCTGATGCCGCTGGCCGATTTCGCCGGCTACCGCGGCTGGGGCTATGACGGCGTGCTGTGGTACGCGCCCGACAGCGCTTACGGTCGGCCCGAGGACCTGAAGACGCTGATCGACGAGGCGCATCTGCGCGGGCTGATGGTGTTTCTCGACGTCGTCTACAATCATTTCGGCCCCGAAGGGAATTACCTCGGACGCTATGCGCCGGGCTTCTTCACCGACGCGCACACACCCTGGGGCAGCGCCATCGACTATCGCGTGCCGCAGGTGCGAGCCTTTGCGGTCGAGAACGCACTATCCTGGCTCAGCGATTATCGCTTCGACGGACTGCGACTCGATGCCGCCAACCACATCATGGCGCTGCCCGGCGAGCAGTCGATGCTGCAAGACCTCAGCGTCGCCGCCGGCGAGCTTGCCAAGGCCACGGGGCGGCACATCCATCTGGTGCTGGAGAACGGCGACAATCGCGCCAGCCTGCTCGACGCCGCGCAGGAGCCGCCGAACGGCAAATATCGCGCGCAGTGGAACGACGACTATCACCACGTCTGGCATGTGATGCTGACCGGCGAGCTCGCCGGCTACTATGCCGACTACCAGACACCGCGCATGGATCTCGCACGCGCGCTCGCCTCGGGCTTCGTCTACCAGGGCGAGATCTCGGAGTTCTGGGGCAAGAAGCCGCGCGGCGAGCCGAGCCGCGAGCTGCCGCCGGCGACCTTCGTCAACTTCCTGCAAAACCACGACCAGATCGGCAACCGTCCGCTCGGCGAGCGGCTCGAAAGCCTGGCATCGCCGCGGCAGATCGAAGCCGCGCTCGCAGTCACGCTGCTGGCGCCGATGGTGCCGATGCTGTTTCAGGGCGAGGAATGGGGCTCGAAGGTCCCCTTCCCGTTCTTTTGCGACTTCCAGGGCGGGCTGGCCGACGCCGTGCGCAAGGGACGCAGGCAGGAATATGCCTGGGCCTATGAGAAATACGGCGCCGAGGTGCCCGACCCGCTCGATCCGGCAACACTGCAATCGGCCGTGCTCGATTGGGGCGGCCGCACGCCGGAGCAGGATGCGCGGCTGGCTCTGGTGCGTGACCTGCTCGCGCTCCGCCGCAAGGAGATCATGCCGCGGCTGAAAGGCGCGCGCTTCGGCGACGCCGAGGCGACCGATAGCGGCTTGCTCCGCGCGCATTGGCGCATGGGCGACGGCACGACGCTGCGCCTCGTCGCCAATCTCTCGGATCACGAGATCATTTCCACTGACAATGCGGGCACGCCGATCTGGGGCGGCGCGGCCGGCGATCGGCTTCCGCCCTGGTCGGTGGTCTGGCGCCTCGGAGGTTGACATGCCTCCGGCCATTCCTCTCGCGACCTACCGGCTTCAGCTCACCGCGGATTTCGACTTCGACAAGGCTGCCGCAGTGGTGCCTTATCTCAAATCGCTCGGAATCACGCATCTGTATGCCTCGCCGGTGATGAAGGCGCGCAAGGGCTCGACGCACGGCTACGACACCGTCGATCACAGCCAGTTCAATCCGGAGCTCGGCGGCGAGGCCGGCTTTGCGCGGCTGAGCGAGGCACTCGGCAGGAACGACCTCGGCCTCATCATCGACTTCGTGCCGAACCATGTCGGCGTGCACTTTGCCGACAATCCCTGGTGGCTTGACGTGCTGGAATGGGGACCGACTTCGCCGCACGCGGCCGCCTTCGATATCGACTGGGATCTGCTGCCCCACCGCGCCCGCGGCGGCGTGCTGCTGCCGATCCTCGGTTCGTCCTATGGCGAGGCGCTGGAGCGCGGCGACATCGAGCTGCGCTACGATGCCGGCGAAGGCAGCCTTTCTGCCTGGTATTTCGAGCATCGCCTGCCGATCGCCCCGGAGCGCTATGGCGAAATGCTGCGGATGTTCGTGAAGGAAGCCGATGCCGCCGAGACGGAGGCCGGCAAGCGCCTGCTCGCGCTCGCGGCCCGCTACACCGGCCTTCGCCGTCCCAACCGCAAGGAAGCCCCTGGCTTCAAGGCGGAGCTGAAGGAGATCGCGGGCGCGGCCGACATCATCGCGAGCGGCCTTTCCGCCTATCGTGCCGCCAAGGATCGTCCGGCGCAGACGCTGGCGCTGCATCATCTGCTGGAGCGCCAGCACTACAAGCTCGGTCATTGGCGGCTCGCCTCCAGCGACATCAACTACCGCCGCTTCTTCGACGTCAACGGGCTCGCCGGCCTGCGCGTCGAGGACCCCGGCACGTTCGCTGCCACGCACCGGCTGGTGAAGCAGCTCGTGGCCGACGGCAAGCTGCACGGCATCCGGCTCGATCACATCGACGGCCTGCGCGATCCCGCCCAGTACTGCCAGCGGCTGCGCCGGCTGGTGCGCGACGCGCAAGGCAACACCAAGCCGTTCTACACCGTGATCGAAAAGATCCTGTGCGAGCACGAGCACCTGCCGCATTTCGCCGGCATCCAGGGCACCACCGGCTATGAGTGGATGAACGTCATCACGCAAGTGCTGGTCGACGCCAAGGGGCTGGAGGCGCTGGACGAGACCTGGCGGCAAGTCAGCAATCGCCCACCGCGGCTTGCGCCTTACGTCAAGGAGGCCAAGCGGCGGGTGCTGGAGACGCTGCTCACCAGCGAATTCATCGTGCTGACGCGCCTGCTCGCACGCATTGCCAACGGGCATTACTCGACCCGCGACTTCTCGGCCGACAGCCTGCGGCAGGCGCTCGAGCTCTACGTGCTGCATTTCCCGGTCTATCGCACCTATCTCACGTCCGGCGCGCCTGCCGCGCACGATCGCAAGCTGATCGACGATACCATCGCGCGTGCCCGGGCAGAGTGGTTCGCCGCGGACGAGGGCATTTTCGATTTCCTGCGCGATGCCCTCACCATGGACCTGCTCAAGCCCGGCCGGCCCCCGCACAGTGCCCCACGCGTGCGCCGCTTCGCGCTAAAGGTGCAGCAGTTCACCGGGCCGGTGATGGCGAAGTCGCTGGAGGACACCGCGTTCTACCAATTCCACCGGCTGCTCGCGCTGAACGAGGTCGGCGGCGATCCCGCGAGCACCGGCCTTGCCATTCCCGCCTTCCACGAGGCCATGCGCGCGCGCGCCAAGGAATGGCCGCAAGGGATGACGGCAACCGCCACCCACGACACCAAGCGCGGCGAGGACGCCCGCGCCCGGATTGCAGCGCTCAGCGAAATTCCCGGCGAATGGACCAGCGCAGTTTCACGCTGGAAAGTGCTGAACGCGCCGCATCTCGCACTCCACGGCCATCTGCGCGCCCCGTCGGCGACGTTCGAATACATGCTCTACCAGACCCTGCTCGGCGCCTGGCCGCTTCAGACACCCGCGGACGCCGGCTTCGTCGAGCGTATCCAGGCCTATGCGCTGAAGGCCGCCCGCGAGGGCAAGGAAGAGACGAGCTGGCTCAACCCGCACGAGACCTACGAGACCGGACTACGAGACTTCATCGCGAAGATCCTCGATCCCGCGCAGTCGCGCGAATTCCTGGAGGCGCTGCAAACCCTGGCGCGCCGCGTCGCGCTGCTCGGCGCGTTGAACTCGCTGAGCCAGCTCACCCTCAAGGCAACGCTGCCGGGCGTTCCTGACTTCTACCAGGGCACCGAATTCTGGGATCTGTCGCTGGTCGATCCCGACAACCGCCGTCCGGTGGATTTTTCCGCGCGGAATACGGCGCTTGGTTCGCTGTCCGGTCCGGATTGGAGCAGCCTTATCAAGGCCTGGCCGGATGGCCAGCTCAAGCTGGCCTGGACGCGGCACCTCCTCAAGCTGCGCAACGAGCTCGCCGGCGTTTTTACGCAAGGCGACTACCAGTCGCTGGACGTCCATGGCGCGCACGCCGATCATGTCATCGCTTTCGCCCGTCGCCACGACCGCGCTGCGGCGATTGTCGTGGTCGGGCGATTGTTCGCGCCATTTTCGCAAGGCGGCCGGGAATGGCCCGCGCTCGAAGGTTTTGACGCCACCATCGACATCACCGGCTACGCCGCGCCGGGACTTGCGGGTAACGAGCTGCCGGTCGCGCAGGCTTTTCGTGATTTTCCCGCGGCCGTCATCGAGGCCCGTACAGCGGGCGCCATCAGGCCTGCGCGGCAGCGCGTGCGCGCCTGAAACTCACTTTCCCCCGTCCTTGGTCAGCAGCAACTGCCCGCGCTTGCGGATCGTCGCCTGCGCCATCTCCGCAAAGCGCTGCAACAGCCAGGGCAGCACGACTTGCACCTTGACCTGGTCGTCGGCGACGTCGACCTGACCGGTGGCAATCTGCCCGAGTGCGCGGATGCGAAAGGTCATGCTGTCGCCGCTCCAGCGCTCCTCCTCCACCTGCATCACGGGAATGCTCGCCGCCGCGCGGCCAAGCCCGGACTTCAGCCGGCGCACCGCTTCCTCGCGGCCGAGACGATGGGGGATGGAAACGACAAGCGGTGCTGACATGGCCGTGCCCTACGCTGATTGAATCTCATTCATCATGCCGGCCCGAGCGGCAAAGGTTCCATGCAACTTGCACCTGTCGCCCCGTTTCAAAACCGGAACTTTAAAACCTGCGGCAAGTTGCCCCCGCATCAAAGGGACAGGTGCAAACGACCCTTTCAACAGAGGGCTGGAGGAGACTAGCATGTCTATCGGCACGATCATTCTGATCATTTTGGTCATCGCCCTGCTCGGCGGCTTCAGCGGCATCGGCGGCGGGCCGTTCTACGGCACCGGCTATTACGGCGGCGGCGGCCTCGGGCTCGTCATCGTCATCCTGCTGATCCTGCTGCTGCTCGGACGGATCTAGCCAAGTCGGTCATTCCGGGGCGCGCGCAAGCGCGAACCCGGAATCTCGCGCCGCAAACCTCTGGATTCCGGGTCTGCGCTTCGCGCAGCCCGGAATGACGTTTACAAGAGCGACTACTTCATCTTCCCCGCAAGCTTCTTCATCGCGGCCTTGATCGACGCGGCCGCATCGTCATAGCCCTCCCACGCCTTGGTACGCGCCAGCAGGCCCGGCACCGTCCGCACCGTATATCGCTTCGGATCGAGATCGCCCTTCACCTGCGCCCAGGTGACAGGCATCGACACGGTCGCGCCGTCGCGGGCGCGGGGCGATAGCGGCGCCACCGCCGTCGCCAGGCGATCGTTGCGCAGATAGTCCAGAAAGATCTTTCCGTTGCGCAGCTTCTTGGACATGTTGAGCAGATAGCGCTCGGGCTCGTCATCCGCCATCCATTGGCAGATTCCTTGCGCGAACGCCTTGGCCTCCTTCCAGCTCACCTTGTCGCGCGCGCCGTGGAGCAGCGGCACCACCACATGCAGGCCCTTGCCGCCGGTGGTCTTGCAGTAGCTCTCCATGCCAACGTCAGCGAGCCGCTGCCGCATCTGCTTGGCCGCCTCGACGACATCGGCGAAACCGACATCAGGCGCGGGGTCGAGATCGAACACCAGCCGGCCCGGCGTATCATAAGCATCAGGCGCGCAATTCCAGGGATGCAGCTCGAGGCCGCCGATCTGCGCGACCGCGGCGAGGCCCTCGACGCGATCGATCTGCAAATACGGCTTGCGATCGCCGGACACCTTGGCGAGCTCGAGCAGGTCCGAGGTGCCCTGCATGGCATGGCGCTGGAAGAATGTCTCGCCGCCGATGCCGTCGGGCGCGCGCAGGATCGAGCAAGGTCGCCCCTTCAGGTGCTCGATCATCCAGCCGCCGACCGCCTCGAAATAGCGCGCGAGATCGAGCTTGGTAACGCCCTCGCCGTCGCCGCCATCCGGCCACAGCTCCTTGTCTGGCTTCGAGATCACGACGCCCATGACCTCGGCAGCGCCGGCATCTTTCTTCTTTCCGGACTTCGCAGGAACGCGCTTTCCAGCAGACGGCCTGGCGAGCTCGGTATCGGCGGGCGTCTCCGCCTCGACCTCCTCGGCCGGCTTGTCCTGCCGCAGACCCTTGAAGGCGGCCTGACGAATGTTGCCGTCGGCGGTGAAGCCGGCGAACTCGATTTCGGCGACGAGCTCCGGCTTCAGCCAGTGCACGTCCCGCGTCTTCTTCGGCGCGTTCTTGCCGCTGAACGGGTTGTCCTTGGCCTCCATGGCTTTAAGGGACGGCATGATGCGCTTGACCGTGTCGGCGCCGAAGCCGGTACCGACCATGCCGACGAAGACGAGGTGATTGCCGCGATGCACACCGGCCATCAGCGAGCGGAATTTGCCGTTGGTGGTCTTCCAGCCGCCGATCACGACCTCATGGCCGGCCCGGCATTTGGCCTTGGTCCAGCTCTCCGTCCGTCCCGACCGGTACGGCGCGTCCAGCTTCTTCGACACCACGCCTTCAAGCTCGAGCTTGCAGGCCGATTGCAGCACGGCGTCGCCGCCGCTCTCGAAATGCTCGACATAGCGGATCTGGTTCGATTTCCGCTTTTGTGCCTCCAGCAGCTCCCTGAGCCGCGACTTACGCTCCCTGAGCGGAAGGCGGCGATAGTCGCGGCCTTCGGCGAACAGGAGATCGAAGGCAAAGAAGATGAGGTCCTCGGTCTTGCCATCCGAGAGCGCCGCCTGGAGCGAGGAAAAGTTCGGCGCGCCGTTGTGGTCAAGCGCGACGATCTCGCCGTCGATCATGGCTTCCGGCAGCGAATTCGCCTCCTTCGCGATTGAGCCGAACTTGTCGGTCCAGTCGAGACCCTTGCGGGTCTTCAGCGTCGCCTTGCCGTCCTCGATGCGAAGCTGCACGCGGTAGCCATCGAACTTGATCTCGTGGCACCAGCCGTCGCCGGCCGGCGGACGCTCGACCGGCGTGCAGAGCTGCGGCGCGACGAAATCCGGCATCTCCGAGACCGTCTTGGCGTTCGTAGCCGCCGTGGCACTCTTCTTTGCGGCCTTGTTTACGGTCTTGCCGCCCTTCAACGCCGCGCGTGGCGCCGGCGCGACGGTCCGCCCCTTCGTCTCCTCGATGCGGTTGGATTGCCACACAGCATCGGCCTTACCCTTGGCACCCTTCGCCAGCATGAACGGCTTTGGCGCGCGGCCCTTGCCTTCGGCGATCTGCGCCATCGCGCGGCCGGAGGCGACCGACTTGTCCTCGGCAAGGATGTCCTCGCCCTCGCGGGCAAATTCGTCGCGATGCTTGATCAGCAGCCAGTTGGTGCGCTTGCCGCCATCGCGATCGTTGCGCATGCGGACCAGCACCCAGCTTCCGTGCAGCTTTTCGCCGTGCAGCGTGAACTTCAGGTCGCCCTTCCGAAAACCACGCTCGGGATCATCGGCCTCCCAGGTGCCGCGGTCCCACAGCATGACCGTGCCGCCGCCATATTGGCCTTCCGGGATCGTTCCTTCGAAATCGCCATAGTCGAGCGGATGGTCCTCGACCTCGACCGCCAGCCGCTTGTCGTGCGGATCGAGCGAGGGGCCCTTCGTCACCGCCCAGGACTTGAACACGCCGTCGAACTCGAGGCGGAAATCATAGTGCAGCCGGCTGGCGTCATGCTTCTGGATCACGAAGCGTCGCTGTTTCGAAGAGGCTACCGCGGCCTCGCCGGAGGGCTCAGGGGTCTTCTCGAAGTCCCGCTTCTGTCGATAGGTGGAGAGTTTTCGCAGCACGACCGGTCCCGCATCTCTTTCGGCTTCAAGCCTATCACGGCAAAAGTCCCATCCGGAACCAAAACCCGACGCGCCGGTTGGAGTTCCAAAACGCCTTGAAAACGCTGGAGAATGGAATGGCCCCCCGCGCCTATTGGAAGGGAACGTTGAAGCTGTCGCTGGTCAGCTGCCCGGTCGTGCTCTATCCCGCAACGACCGCCGCCGAGAAGACCCGGTTTCACATGATCAACCGCGAAACCGGCAATCGCCTCAAGCAGCAAATGGTCGATTCGGAAACCGGCGACGTCGTCGAGAGCGACCAGAAGGGACGCGGCTACGAGCTGCGCAAGGGCAAATATGTCGAGATCGAACCGGAGGAGCTCGAGGCGGTCCAGATCGAGAGCAACCACACCATCGACATTGAGAGCTTCGTGCCGAGCGACGAGATCGACCAGCGCTACCTGGACCATCCCTATTACATCGCACCAGACGGCAAGGCCGCAATCGACGCCTTTGCCGTGATCCGCGACGCCATGAAGGACCAGGAGCGCGTCGCGCTCGCAAAAATCGTGCTTACCAACCGCGAGCATGTCATGGCGATCGAGCCGCTCGGCAAGGGCCTGCTCGGCACCACGCTGCGCTATCCTTATGAGCTCCGCGACGAGGACCAGTTCTTCGACGACATCAAGAGCCCGAAGATCACCAGGGACATGGTCGAGCTCGCCGGTCACATCCTGCACACCAAGGCCGCGCATTTCGATCCGAGCAAGTTCAAGGACCAGTACGAGACCGCGCTGAAGGCGCTGGTGAAGCGGAAGGCGAGCGGCAAGACGATCGAGCTGCCGGAGCCGGAGGAGCGGCCGAGCAATGTCGTCAGCCTGATGGATGCGCTGAAGCAGAGCCTGAAGGGGCGCGGCGGGGGACGGACGTCGGCCAAGTCGCATGGGCGGCGGACGACAGGACGGGGACGAGCCGCGAAGAAGGTGCACCGGTCGACGGCGCGACAGAGGAAGGCGGGTTAGCTTGTCATTCCGGGGCGCCTCGAAGAGGCGAACTATGGTGCGCAATTGCGCACCTGAGAATCTCGAGGTTCCGGGTTCGATGCTTCGCATCGCCCCGGAACGACGGCTTAGTCAATCCCCCGCCTTCAGCCGGTACCCGATCCCCGTCTCCGTCAGCACATATTGCGGACGTTCCGGATCGGCTTCGATCTTCTGGCGGAGCTGGCGGACATAGACGCGGAGATATTGCGCATCCGTCAGCTCGTCCCAAAGCTCCTTGAGCAGGAAGCGGTGGGTCAGCACCTTGCCGGCATGCTGCACCAGCACGCGCAGGAGGTCGTACTCCTTCGGCGACAGCTTGACCTCGCGCTCGCCGACCTTGACGATGCGGCGGACGAGATCGACGGAGAGATCGCCGGTGCGGAATATCGGTCGCTCGCCCTGGACCTGGAGCTGGTGCCGCAGCGCGGCGCGCAGGCGCGCCAGCAACTCGTCCATGCCGAACGGCTTGGTCAAATAGTCGTCGGCGCCGAGATCGAGCGCCTGCACCTTGCCGGCCTCGTCGCCCCGGCTCGACAGCACCACGATCGGCACCGCTTCGTTGCGGGCCCGGATGGTGCGGAGCAGCTCGTGGCCCTGGATGTCGGGCAGGCCGAGATCGAGGATGATCAGCGCAGGCTCCTCAGTGAGCTTCTCCAGCGCAATCTTGCCGCTTGACGCTTCCAGGATCTCATAGCCCTGCGTCGTCAGCCCCATCCGCAGCAGTTTGCGGATCGGTGGTTCGTCGTCGATGACCAGAACCTTGATCGGGGCGGCACTCATGCGGCGGTATCCAATGCGTGGGTCTGTGCCGGAACGGGCAAACGGATGGTGAGGACCGCGCCGCTCCGGTCGCTGCGGTTGGCGGCCGAGATCGTGCCATGCATTGCCTCGACGAAGCCGCGGGAAATGGCGAGCCCGAGCCCGGTGCCGGGACGAACGTGATCGCCCTTCTGCACGCGATAGAACTTGTCGAACACGCTCTCGACCTCGTCCGGCGGAATGCCGCTCCCCTCGTCGGCGATCTGGAGCACCACTTGATCTCGCTCGCGCTGGCTCTTGATCGAGATCGTCGTCTCCGCCGGCGAATACTTCGCGGCGTTGTCGAGCAGGTTGAACAGCACCTGCTCGAACAGCACGGCATCCAGCTGGAGCATCGGCAGATCGGCGGCCAGCACCAGCTCCACCTTGTGTGCGGTGAGGATCTTGGCTGCCCGCCGAAGCGCGCTGCCGACGATCTCGCTGAGATCATGCAGCGCCGTGTTGGGCACGATGGCGCCGGATTCGAGTTTCGTCATGTCGAGCAGATTGGCGATGAAACGGTTGAGTCGCTCGGACTCGTCGATCACGGTGGCCAGCAGGTCGCGCTTCTCGGTGTCGGACAAGGCACCTGCCAGATCGCGCATGGTGGAGGCGGCCCCCAACACGGAGGCGAGCGGCGTCTTGAGGTCATGCGAAATCGACGTGAGCAGTGCCGAGCGCAGCCGCTCGGATTCGACGGTGCGCTTGACGCGGTCCATGTCCTCGACCAGCAGCACGCGCTCGATCGCGAGCGCGCCCTGGTCGACCAGCGCGTCCAGCAGCCGGCGCTGGTCCGGCGTCAGCAACGGGCCGGTACGGTCGTTGTCGATGCCGATCACCCCGATCGGGCCGCGGCCGGTGCGCATCGGCAGGAACAGCCGCTTCGCGCCCGGCAGCGTGTCCGAGCCGCGACCGGCTGGGCGATCATTGCTCCAGGCCCAGTTGGCGGCGGCAAGGTCCGCCTGGTCGAGCTGGTCCTCCGGCGGATAGCCGGACTTCACCGTGAGCAGCCCATCCTCCGGCAGCAGCAGCACCACGCGAACCTTCAGCATCAGCGCGATCTGATAGGCCGTCGCCCACAAGACGTCGTCGAGCGTGGCGGTGCCGGCAAGCTTGCGGCTGAAAGCATAGAGCTGCTCGGTGGTCCTGATCCGGCCGATCGCGGTGTCGGCCTGCGTGCGCACGCGCGCGGCGACATTGGAGACGATCATCGCCACCACCATGAACAGGACAAAGGCGGCGACGTTGGTCGGATCGGTGATCGTGAAGGTGTAGATCGGCGGCAGGAAGAAGAAATTATAGGACAGCGAGGCCGCGACGGTGGCGAGCAGCGACGGCCACAAGCCATAGCGGACCGCGACCGCCACCACGGCCGTGAGCAGCACGAGGTCAACGTTCTCGATGCCGAACCTCGGCTGAATCAGCTCGGCAGCGCCGAGGCCGATCAGCACGATGCCGAGCGCCTTCAGATACGGCAGCGGATCGAACGGCTCCGTCCGCGCCGCGGTCTGCACCGCGGTCTTGGGCGCCGCCTCGCCCGGCACATCGTCGCCGGCGATGACATGAACCGTGATATTGCCGGCACGGCGCACCAGGTCATGCACGACGGAGCCGCGCGTGATCTCGAACCAGCGCGAGCGCGTCGACTTTCCGATCACGATCTGGGTGACGTTGTTGCCCTGTGCGAAATTGACGACGTCGTCGGCGATGCGGCGGCCGACAGCGGGAATCGTCAGTGCCTCGCCGCCCAAGGCTTCGGCGAGCCGCAGCGTGTCGGCGAGCCGGTCGCGCTCCTCATCGGAAAGCTGGAGGGAGCGCCGCGTCTCGATCGAAATCGCGGTAAACGGCGCATGCAGCCGGTCGGCCAGCCGCTTGGTGTAGCGCACGAGGCCGGCGGCGCGCGGATCCTCGCTGACGCAGACGAGAATACGCTCGCCCGCGGCCCAGGGGCCGGCGATGGCGTTCGCCTGCATGTGGGTGAGGAGCTGCTCGTCGACCCGTTCGGCTGTCCGCCGCAAAGCGAGCTCGCGCAGCGCGGTCAGATTGCCCGGCGAGAAATAATGCTCCAGTGCCCGCTCGGCCTGCTTGGGGACGTAGACCTTGCCTTCCCTGAGCCGCTGGATCAGGTCATCGGGCGTGAGGTCGATCAGTTCGATCGCATCCGCGCGGTCGAACACCGAGTCCGGCACCGTCTCACGCACCCGGACATGGGTGATCTGGGCGACGACGTCGTTCAGGCTCTCGATGTGCTGGATGTTGACGGCGGTGTAGACGTCGATGCCGTGGGAGAGCAGCTCCTCGACGTCGAGATAGCGCTTGGGATGGCGGCTGCCGGCCGCGTTGGTGTGGGCGAGCTCGTCGACCAGCGCGATTTGCGGCCGGCGCGCGATCACCGCGTCGAGGTCCATCTCCTCGATCGTCTGGCCGCGGTAGTCGAGCCTCTTGCGCGGGACGACTTCGAGCCCCCGCACCAGCGCCTCGGTCTCGGCGCGGCCATGGGTCTCGACGAAGCCGACCACGACGTCGATGCCGGCCTTGCGCTTGGCATGGGCACTTTGCAGCATCTCGTAGGTCTTGCCGACGCCGGGAGCCGCGCCGACGAAAATCTTCAGCTTGCCGCTCGCGCTTTCCTCCCGGCGCGCGGCTTCCAGCAGTGCCTCGGGAGACGGACGTTGTTCGGAATCGCGGCGCTCTCGGACCATTTTGCCAATATAATCATCTGCGCACCGGGAGCCTAGTACCCACTTTTCTTGGAACGTGAGTCGTGATTCAAGGTCGGGATGATACCCGAAGCAAGAGAAGTCCACCTTTCGAGGAAAGATCGCAAGGTGCTTGAGGCGTGCTGTCGCTCACCGGTGACGTTGCAGCGCGATTTGAAGCGGGCGCGGATAGTTCTGTTGGCGGCGGATGGGCGCAGCACCCGGTCGATCGCCAAGGAAGTTGGGGTCCAGCCGCGGATTGTCAGCCTTTGGCGGCATCGCTATGCCGACCATGGCCTTGAAGGGCTGCAAGACAAGCCGCGGCCTGGCAAGCAGCCGATCTATACGAAGACGACCGACAAGCGGATTCTGAAGCTGCTGGATAAGCCGCCACCGCAAGGGTTTGCGCGCTGGACCGGCCCCCTGCTGGCCGAGGCGCTGGGCGATGTCGATGTCCAATATGTCTGGCGGTTCCTGCGCAGCCACAAGATTGACCTGGTGGCTCGCAAGTCCTGGTGCGAGAGCAACGACCCGAACTTTACGGCCAAAGCCGCCGATGTTGTCGGCCTCTATGTCGCGCCGCCGGCGAAGGCCATTGTGCTGTGCGTGGACGAGAAGCCCTCGATCCAGGCTTTGGAGCGAGCGCAGGGTTATCTGAAGTTGCCCAATGGCCGCGCCTTGACCGGCCAAAGCCACGATTACAAGCGGCATGGCACCACAACATTGTTTGCGGCGCTCGAAGTCGCCACCGGAAAGATCATCGCGACCCATTCAAAACGCCGGCGCCGCGTCGAGTTTCTCGATTTCATGAACAGCGTCACCGCGGCTTTTCCGAACCGCAAGCTTCACGTCATCCTCGACAACCTCAACACCCATAAAAAGAACGAGGACTGGCTCAAGGCCCACCCCAACGTGCAATTTCATTTCACGCCGACAAGTGCGTCATGGCTCAATCAGGTCGAAGTATGGTTTTCCATCTTGCAGGGGCAGTCGCTCAGCGGCACCTCCTTCACGAGCCTCAAGCAGCTTCAGGAACACATCGATGCCTACGTCAACGCATACAACGACAGAGCCGAGCCCTTCGTCTGGACCAAGAAAAAGGTCCGTCAACGCCGTTTCAAAGGCCGCCGTATCACTCAGCTCTGATTCCGGGTACTAGACCGCTACTTGGCGGCGGCGCGATCGAGCGCGAGATTCAACGCCAATACGTTAACGCGCGGTTCGCCAAGCAGGCCGAGCAGACGGCCCTGGACGTTGGAAGCCACAAGCTGCTTCACCGCCTCTTCCGGCATATTCCGGGCCTTGGCAACGCGCGGCACCTGGAATTGCGCGGCTTCCGGCGAGATATCCGGATCGAGGCCGCTGGCAGAGGTGGTGACGAGGTCGACCGGCACGGCCGCGTTCGGATTCTCCGCTTTCAGCTTGTCCACGTCTTCCTTCAACCGGTCGGCCAGCGCCTTGCTGGTCGGGCCGAGATTGGAGCCGCCCGAGTTGGCGGCGTTGTAGGGCGCCGACACCGTCTTGGTAGAATCATTCGGGTCCGGCGCCAGGGTCGCCGAGGGGCGGCCGTGGAAATATTTGTCGTCCTTGAACTCCTGCCCGATCAGGGCGGAGCCGATCACCTTGCCATCCCTCTCGATCAGGCTGCCTTGCGCCTGCGCGGGGAAGAGCATGCCGACGATGCCGGTCATCGCGAGCGGATAAGCAAGGCCCGTGATGGCGGTTAACACCAGCAGGAGGACGATGGCGGGGCGGATTTCTCTGAGCATATCAAATCTCCAGTTATTTCGTCATTGCGAGCGAAGCATCTCTGTCGTCGTTCCGGGGCGATGCAAGGCATCGAACCCGGAACCTCGAGATTCTCAGGTGCGCAATTGCGCACCATAGTTCGCCTCTTCGAGGCGCCCCGGAATGACAGAGAGAATTTGCTCCTCGCATGACAACGATCAGGCCAGGTGCAAGGCGACGACGACGAGGTCGATCGCCTTGATTCCGATGAAGGGAATGACGATGCCGCCAAGCCCGTAGATCAGCAGGTTACGTCGCAACAGTGCGCCGGCACCGACGGCGCGGTAGGCGACGCCCTTCAGCGCGAGCGGAATCAGCGCGATGATGACAAGCGCGTTGAAGATGATCGCCGACAGGATGGCGCTCTGCGGGCTCGACAGGTTCATGACGTTCAGCACGTTGAGCTGCGGGTAGAACGCCAAAAACATCGCCGGGATGATCGCAAAGTATTTTGCGACGTCGTTGGCGATCGAGAACGTCGTCAGCGCGCCGCGCGTCATCAGCAGTTGCTTGCCGATCTCGACCACTTCGATCAGCTTGGTCGGGTTGGAATCGAGATCGACCATGTTGCCGGCCTCGCGGGCCGCCTGCGTGCCGGTGTTCATGGCGACACCGACATCGGCCTGCGCCAGCGCCGGCGCGTCATTGGTGCCGTCGCCGCACATCGCCACCAGCTTGCCCTTGGCCTGCTCGTCGCGGATCAGCTTGAGCTTGTCCTCGGGCGTTGCCTGCGCCAGGAAATCGTCGACGCCGGCTTCCGCCGCGATCGCGGCGGCCGTCATCGGGTTGTCGCCGGTGATCATGATGGTGCGGATGCCCATGCGGCGCAGCTCGGCAAAGCGCTCGCGGATGCCGCCCTTGACGATATCCTTGAGCTGGATGACGCCGAGCAGCTTGCCGTCCTTCGCGACGGCCAGCGGCGTGCCGCCGGCTTTCGAGATCTCGTCGGCGATGATCTGGATCTCGCGGCCGACCTCCGAGAGCTCCGCAGGCTGGATCGCGCGGGCGGTGTTGCCGGAGGCAACGGCCAGAGGCGCGCCGCCGCCGACATAGTTGAGCATGGCATCGACCGCGCCCTTGCGCACCGACGAGCCGCCGGCATCGACGCCGCTCATGCGGGTCTGCGCCGTGAACGGGATGAAGGTTGCCCCGAGCTCGGCCATGTCGCGGCCGCGGATGCCATACTTCTCCTTCGCCAGCACGACGATGGAGCGGCCTTCCGGCGTCTCGTCGGCGAGCGAGGCGAGCTGAGCCGCGTCCGCCAGCTCCTGCTCGGTGACGCCGCGAACGGGGCGGAACGCGGTCGCCTGACGATTGCCGAGCGTGATCGTTCCGGTCTTGTCGAGCAGCAGCGTGTCGACGTCGCCGGCCGCCTCGACGGCGCGGCCCGACATCGCCAGCACGTTGAAGCGCACCAGGCGGTCCATGCCGGCAATGCCGATCGCCGACAGCAGCGCACCGATCGTAGTCGGAATCAGCGTCACGAACAGCGCGACCAGCACGACTACCGAGATCGAGCCGCCGGCATAGGCCGCATAGCTCGGAATCGTGACGGTGGCGAACACGAAGATGATGGTGAGGCCGGCGAGCAGGATGTTGAGCGCGATCTCGTTCGGCGTCTTCTGCCGCTCGGCGCCCTCGACCAGCTTGATCATGCGATCGATGAAGGTCGAGCCCTGCGCGGCGGTGATGCGGACGCGGATCCAGTCCGACAGCACCTGCGTGCCGCCCGTCACCGCCGAGCGGTCGCCGCCGGACTCGCGAATGACGGGCGCGGATTCGCCGGTGATGGCGGCCTCGTTGACGGAGGCGACGCCCTCGATCACCTCGCCGTCGGAGGGAATGGTGTCCCCCGCTTCGACCAGCACGATGTCGCCGACCTTCAGGCTCGTGCCCGGAACCAGCTTGAAGGCCTGGCCGGTGCCGGTGAGCAGCTTGGCTTGGCTCTCGGTGCGGGTCTTGCGCAGCGATTCAGCCTGCGCCTTGCCGCGGCCTTCGGCGACCGCCTCGGCGAAGTTCGCAAACAGCACGGTGAACCAGAGCCAGAGGATGATCTGGAACGTGAAGCCGAGATTCGCGCCGCCGGTGACGAGGTCGCGCAGGAAGATCACGGTGGTGAGCGCGGCCACGATCTCGACCACGAACATCACGGGATTCTTCACCATCAGTCGCGGGTCGAGCTTGGTGAAGGAGGCGCGGATCGCGGGCACTACGATCCTGGGATCGAGCATCGCCGATACGGCAGCACGTTTTTGCAGTTTCATCGTATCCATGGAGGTCACTCCAAACCAATCGGAAGATTGTCGATCAGAAGACTTGCGGTCAGAAGACTTGGCCGGCGTTCATCGCGAGGTGCTCGACGATGGGGCCGAGTGCGAGGGCCGGAAAGAACGTCAAGCCGCCGATGATCAGGATGACGCCGACAACAAGGCCGACGAACAGCCCGCCCGTGGTCGGGAAGGTGCCCGCCGACGGAGGGATCGATTTCTTGGCGGCGAGCGAGCCCGCGATCGCCATCGCCGGAACGATCATGAAGAAGCGGCCGACGAACATCGCGCTTGCCAGCGTGAGGTTGTAGAAGAGGGTGTTACCGGTCAGGCCCGCGAAGGCCGAGCCGTTGTTGCCGGTCGCCGACGTGAAGGCATAGAGCACCTCGGTGAAACCGTGCGGGCCGGCATTCGCCATGGAGGCAACCGCCGCCGGATAGACCACACCGACCGCGGTCCAGCCGAGATACATCAGCGGCAGCACCAGGATCGCGAGCATCGCCATCTTGACCTCGCGCGCCTCGATCTTCTTGCCGACATATTCCGGCGTGCGGCCGACCATCAGGCCGGCCACGAAGATCGCGAGCACGACGAACAGCAGCATGCCGTAGAGGCCTGCGCCGACGCCGCCGACGATGATCTCGCCGAGCTGCATGTTAATCAGCGGAATCATGCCGCCGAGCGCGGTAAAGCTGTCATGCATGGCGTTGACGGCGCCGCACGAGGCGGCCGTCGTGATCACGGCGAACAGGGAGGACGCGACGAGGCCGAAGCGAACCTCCTTGCCTTCCATGTTGCCGCCGGTCAGGCCCAGCGCATGCATGGTCGAGGTGCCGTTGGCTTCCGCCCAGTAGGTGACCGCGACACCGGCGACGAACAGCACGCCCATCACGGCGAGGATCGCCCAGCCCTGGCGCTGGTTGCCGACCATGCGACCAAACACGTTGGTGAGCGCAGCCCCGAGCGCGAAGATCGACAGCATCTGCACGAAGTTCGACAGCGCGGTCGGGTTCTCGAAGGGATGCGCGGCATTGGCGTTGAAGAAGCCGCCGCCATTGGTGCCGAGCATCTTGATCGCGACCTGCGAGGCGACCGGGCCGACCGCGATGGTCTGCTTGGCGCCTTCGAGCGTGGTGGCCTCGACATAGTCGCCGAGCGTCTGCGGGATGCCCTGCCAGACCAGGAAAAGCGTGTAGACGACGCAGATCGGCAGCAACACGTAGAGGGTACAGCGCGTCACGTCGACCCAGAAATTGCCGACCGTGCGCACCGAGGCGCGCGAGAAGCCGCGAATCAGGGCCATCGCCAGCGCGATGCCGGTGGCCGCCGACAGGAAGTTCTGGTGCGTCAGGCCGAGCATCTGCACGAGATAGGACAGCGTGCTCTCGCCGCCGTAGTTCTGCCAGTTGGTGTTGGTGATGAAGGAGATCGCGGTATTGAAGGAGAGATCCTGCGCAACCGCCGACTGCCCGGCCGGATTGAAGGGCAGCACGGCCTGGAGCCGCATCACGCCGTAGATGATCAGGAAGCCGCCGACATGGAACAGCAGCATGGCGACCGTGTAGGTCAGCCAATGCTGCTCACGACGCTCGTCGACGCCGGAGATCCAGTAGATCCCGGCTTCGATCGGACGCAGCACCGGCGACAGGAAGGTCCGCTCGCCGTTGAACACGCGCGTCATGTACCAGCCGAGCGGCTTGGTCAGCGCGACGATAATGACGCAGAAAAGAATGATCTGGAGCCAACCGATCATGGTCATGGCATTAACCCTTCAGGCTTTGTGTCCGGCGCAAGAGCGGCAGGAGCAGCGCAAGCAGGCCCGCGACGAGTGCGACGTCCGCCAGCAGCAATTCGGCAAGCAGCAGCACGGCTCAGAACCGCTCGGGCCGCAGCAGTGCATAAGTGAGGTAGAACAGGAGGCCGAAGGAGACGGCACCGGCGAGCGCATAATCGAAGATCATGGTGTGCTCCATCACAGCCGTTCGCAGGCGTAGGTGTAGCCGATCGCGAGGGCAAAGAAGACGAAGCCCAGCGCCAGCATCAGAATGTCCATCATGGCGATACTCCTCAATGCGAGACGATCTCCGGCATTGCCCGCCGGCGGGCCGCTTGCTGCGAGCGAATGCAACACGTGTCTCTCCCGGCCGGGAAACGTCACCGCGCCGAAGTGCCACCGCGCACATAGGTTTTCGAGATGAGGCCTATGGCGACGTTATAGGAATCTCATAAAGGCCGGCCCGTCGTAGCCGCCGGCCGTACGACACGGACGACGCATTCCAGGCGATCGTTCCAGGCAGGCCGCGCAGCGACGCGATCCACCAACGCTTTCGCCTCCCGTTGTTACGGCGGGCCGGCGCCGAGGTCTTTTCAAAAAGCCCTGCTTCTATAAGCCTCCACCTACGACCGAGACGGCAGGCGAGGATCTGTCGGTCTTACACGGAAGAATCCGGGCACTTATGAAATCCCTATATCTCTCGCCCGATCCCCATCTCGTTTTCAAATGCCCTCCCGGCCATCTTGGCAATGCCGGCCGACTGACCGACGCCAACTCCGGGAGGCCTGACATGACCGCCGCTCTCCGACGTCTCGACCCACCATCCCTCAGCCAGCGGCTTCACGCGGCGCCGGCGATGACGCGACCGCTGATGCACGACGTCATCGATTATGCTTGCCGGCGCATCCCCTCGCTCGGCCAGAACGAACGCACCACGCGCGTCATGCGCCTGATCGACGCCGAGGCCTGGGCCGATGCGGCGCTGGCGCTGATCGAGCTCGAGCTGCCGCTATGGCAGGTCCGCCGCATCGCCTATGACGAGGGCGAGTGGCACTGCGCGCTCTCGCGCGAGCGTGAGCTGCCGGACTGGCTCGACGCTGCGGTCGAGGCACGCCACGCCGACCTCGCACTGGCCTTGCTGTCGGCCTTCGTCGAGGTCCGGGCATTGGCCGTGGACGTATCGCGGCCGAGCGTTCCCTCCGTTCGTCCTGTGCCGGATCCGCTCTACGAGCCGGTCGCCTGCGACAATTTCGGCTAGAGCAGCCTGACGGGTTCACAACTTGTCGCAAGCTCCGGACATGCCGCACAAGCTGAGCCCGGCGCGCGTGATCGCACGCTTCGCCGTCCGCATCGCGCTGCTCGCCGCCTTTGCCGCATTCGGTAGCGTCGGTTTCGGCCGAAGCCTTGCCGTTCTGCTCTGGATGTCGATCATCCTGTGCGCGCTCGCCGGCCTCGTCAGACGCGAAGCGCTGTTCGGCCCTGCCCTCAATCATTGGGACGAAGCTGCTGCATTCGGTGCGCTCTTCGCGCTGGTCCACATTGCCAATGATGTGACCTGAGCGGTCGGCTTTATGACCTTCCTATGAGATCACCGCGCACCCGCCCTCGAAATCATATTCGCGAGACGGGATATTGAGCGCGCAGGCAGGGACGTGCATCCCGCGCCAGCGTCGTTCAGAAGGAATACATCCGTGAAACTCGTCGACCCTCCCTCGTGCACCTCCACCTCAACCATCGTCCTCATCGGCCGCAACCGCCGGGGACAATGGGTCGCGCAGGAGCAGAACGGCCTCTATGGCGGCTTGTTCGTCAGCCGCGCCCAGGCCGTCAAATATGCGCTGTTCGAGAACGGACAGCATCCGGAGACCATCGTCGAGCTGCCGCGCGAGATCGAGCTCGACATGGGCAAGAGCCCCAACGCCATCGTCTCGCAGCGCGCCGCCTGAGCCGGCGCCATCCGGCGGAAAAGCCATGTTCACTCCTCCTGCTGCCTGGTTCACAGGCTTCATTCCGGACCTGCCGACGCCGCTCGACGCGGCTGACACAATCGATCTCAAGGCGTTCACCGCGCTCTGCGAGCGCCAGATCGCGGCTGGCGTCCCCGCGATCGTGGTCTGCGAGACGGCCGGCGAGGCGCCGACGCTCTCCCCGGCCGAGCAGGAGCTCGTCATTCGCGCCGCGGTGGACGTCGCCCGCGGCCGGGTGCGGATCATCGCCGGCGCGATGTCGAACGCGACCAGCCAGGCCATCGCGCTCGCGCGGCGTGCGGAGGCCGCCGGCGCCGATGCCGTGATGGCGGTGGTGCCGGCCTACAACAAGCCGATGCAGGAGGGGATGCTCGCGCATTTCCGGGCCATCGCCGGTGCAACCGGCCTGCCCGTGATCCTGCACGATATTCCCTCCCGCACGCTGCGCCCGCTCGCCGACGAGACGCTGGTGCGTCTCGTCGAATCCCGCCAGTTCGTCGGCCTGCGCGATGGAAGCTGCGACATCGCCCGTCCGATGCGCCTCGCCCGGTTGCTCCCGGCCGGCTTTCGCCTGCTCTCCGGCGACGACGTCACCGCGTTCGGCTACATCGCAAGCGGCGGCGACGGCGCGATCTCGGAAGTCTCCAACATCGCCCCCGATCTGTGCCGCATGATCTTCTCGCAGGTCAGGCAAGGCCGCTTGCAATCGGCACGGTACCTGCACAGGCGCCTCATCCCGCTCATCACATGCCTCTCCAAGGACGGCCCGGCGGCGCTCAAGAGCGCGCTGAGCGTGCTGGGCCTGATGTCACCGGCGACGAGGCTGCCGATCGTGCCGCTGGACGCGGCCGCGCAGCGGGAGGTGGTACGCGCCTTCGCCGCGATCGCCGACGAGGAGTTGATCGACCGCGTCGGCGCCTGACGCCTCGCGCAGTCGTTCGGATCTCGCATGCCGCCATCAGTTGAAGATCATCGGAGGCTGCTCGGCGCCTGGCAGCTGGCGATCCTGCGCTTTGCCGTGACGCTGAGCGACTCCGACAGGCACAATGTCGCCGCACTCGCGGTTGAACTCGATCGTCTCGGCGGCCGGCGCAGCGGCGAGGACTCGCTGCACTTCTTCCGGCGCACCAGCTCCCGTCTCTGCGCGGCCATCGACGGCCGGCAGCAAGACGCGGAGGCGCCCCTGGACTGCTTCTGCAAGCAGATCGAGGAGCCGCGGCTGCGGCTCGCCTTCGCCGCCGCCGTCGGGCTGGCGCGTTCGAAGCCTGCGCGATCCAAACCGCAACCGAAACGCGACAAAAACCTCTTCAGAGTACTACTGGCGCGACCGCCGGCGCCTTTATGACTTTCCTATACGGCAACTGCGGCGGTCACCTCGCAATCATACGCAGCGGTGGCCATCATACGGGACAGATCGGAGCGGCCGTCTCGCCACTCCGGATAAGGACTGAAAAAATGTCGATCCTGACACATGGCCTTGACCGCCCCTTCGTGCCTGGGCGTTCGGCGCGCATCTCCGAGGCACGCAAGGCGCAGCTCAAAGGTTTCGCTCTCGGCACACTGACGCTGCTCTCGATGGGTAGCGTGCTCACCGCGTTGATCGCGCTGAGGACCGCAATCTATGTCTGGCACATGCACGGCTGACCCGCAGGGAGGCCCCTATGACCTTGCAGATGTGTGAGGAAGCCGCCATGGCCGCAATTGCGCTTCAGGCTTCCCGTCGCCGCCCCGACACCAGGCAGGCGGCGGCGCTCAAGCCACTCGATCCGGATGTCGTCAGCGCCGCCATTCCCGCGTTCTTCATTGGACGCAACAGCGCCGGCCTCTGGGTCGCGCGCGAAGCGAACGGACGTGTCGGCGGCCTGTTCCTGTTCAAGAGCTCGGCGGTGGATTTCGCCAACCGTCAGAGCGCGCCGGCGCGGTGCGCGCTGGTGTTTCCCGCCGAGACCTTCGAGCTCGACATCGAGAACCGCGGCAATCCGCTGATCGTGCTTGCGGAGGGAGCGAGGCAGCTTCTTGCACGCGTGACCGCGAGGCGGCGGACATGATCGAGCTCAAGATCGCGATCCTGGTTGTGTTGATGGGAGCATTGCTGCTCGGCATGCGCATCGGCGCGGCGCCCGCCCCGGACAAGTAGCGTGCAGCTCCTCAAGGGAAATCTCGAGCACGCAGTCACCACGACGATCCTGACCATGACGCTGAGCCTGGTCTGGGGCGCGGTCCTGACGATCGTGATCACGCTCGTCGCGCGGGGGCTCGGGGTCTAGCCTTTACCTCTTCACGCGCCAGTTCCGCCGCCGTGACCTCGATCGGCCGGCCGCTGCGTTCGACGCGCGCCTGGATCAGCGCGCCCTGGAGCGCCGACGTGCAGAGCACGGCAAGCGCCTGCGCCAGCCGGCCATGGACGCCATGCGGACGGCGATCGAGCGTGAATTGACCATGGCTGCCTACGAGGCGAGCAGCCGTGCCCGCAAGGAGGTCGCGATGCCGGCTTGAGGCCACGTATCCCGCGGAAAATACCCGGCCGATCTGGCGCAATTTCACGGAACCGTGTAGAGCGGTTTCATGAGCACAAGCAGCGTCAACGTCGTCGCCCACCCTCTGGTCCAGCACAAGCTCTCGCTGATGCGGGAGAAGGACCGCTCGACCAAGAGCTTTCGCGAGATCCTGAACGAGATCGGGATGCTGCTCGGCTACGAGGTGACGCGCGACCTGCCGCTGGAGCTGGTCGAGATCGAGACGCCGATCGCATCGATGCGGGCGCCGAAGATCGCCGGCAAGAAGCTCACGCTGGCGCCGATCCTGCGCGCCGGCGTCGGCTTCCTCGACGGCATGCTGGCGCTGATGCCCTCGGCGCGCATTGCCCATATCGGGCTCTACCGCGACCCCGAAACATTGCAGGCCGTGGAATATTACTTCAAGGCGCCGCAGGACCTGTCCGACCGCACCGTGATCCTGATGGACCCGATGCTGGCGACCGGCAACTCGGCCTGCGCCGGCGCGTCCCTGCTCAAGAACCGCGGCGCCCGCGACATCCGCTTCGTGTGCCTTCTGGCCGCGCCGGAAGGCATCGCGCAGTTCCAGAGCGAACATCCCGACGTGCCGATCTGGACCGCCGCAATCGACGAGCGGCTCAACGACCACGGCTACATCGTGCCGGGCCTGGGCGATGCCGGCGACCGGATGTTCGGCACCAAGTAGACAGTTTTGCGCGATCGGGTTACTCCGGGCGCCATGAGCTCCAACGAATTTTCGCTGCAATCGCTGATCTGCACCGAGGCCTTCGCGGATCCCGCCTTCGTGTTCGACGGCACGCCGGTCTCGCGCGCGGAATTCTCGGCAAATATCGAAAAGACCGCGGCCTGGCTTGCTGCGCAGGGCGTCGGCAAGGGCGACGTCGTCGCGGTCTGGCTGGTCAACCGGATCGAATGGGTCGCGCTGCTGTTCGCCGCCGCCCGCCTCGGTGCGATCGTCTCCGCCGTCAATACCCGCTACCGCAGCGCGGAAGTCGCCCATCTGCTTTGCTTGTCCGGCGCCAGGCTGATGGTGGTCGAGGCCGCGTTCCGCTCGATCGACTTTGCCGCCATCCTCGCCGATATCGCCAAGGACGAGGTGCCCGCGCTGCGACAGCTTGCAGTGGTCGGCGCGGATACGATCCCGGCGCACTGGCCGTGTGTACGGTTCGATGCGTTCGACCAACCCTATCCGCCGGCCCCGCCCGCCCAGGATGACGTCGACCTCCCCGTGCTGCTCTACACCACGTCGGGCCCGACCAAGGGACCGAAGCTCGTCGCGCATTCGCAGCGGACGCTGGCCGCGCACGCCGCCGCCGTCGCCAGGGCGCTAAGCCTCGCGCCGCAAAACCATTCGCTCCTCGCCATGCTGCCGTTCTGCGGCACCTTCGGCATGACGAGCCTGCTCGGCTTCATCGCGGCGGGCGCGACCATCCATGTGCTCGACGCCTTCGAAGCGGCGCCGGCGCTGAAGATCCTCGGCGAGCATGAGATCACCCACGCCTTCGGCTCCGACGAGATGTTTCGCCGCATCCTCGCCCTCACCGACGTGGCCCGTCCCTTCCCCCGTGCCGAGGTGTTCGGCTTCGCTGCGTTCCAGCCCGGCTGGCGTGAGCTTGCCGCGGAGGCCGAGGCGCGCGGCATGCCGCTTTACGGCCTCTACGGTTCGAGCGAGGTGCAGGCCCTGTTCTCGATCGGCCGCGCCAGCGACGCGTTCGCCGACCGGATCGAGGGCGGCGGCCGGCCGATGTCGCCGGAGGCCGGGGTCCGCGTCCGCGACACCGAGACCGGCGAACTCGCAGCTCCCGGCGTCTCCGGCGAGATCGAGATCAGCGCGCCGTCACGCTTCCTCGGCTACTTCAACAATCCCGACGCCACGCGCGACGCGATTACCGCGGACGGCTTCTTCCGCACCGGCGACATCGGCCGGCTGCGCGGCGACGGCTCCTTCGTCTACGAGACCCGCGCGGGCGATGCGATGCGGCTCGGCGGCTTCCTTGTCGCGCCCGGCGAGATCGAGGACGAGCTCAAGTCCTGCGCAGGTGTTGCCGACGCCCAGGTCGTCGCGGTCGACCTGAAGGGAAACGCACGCTGCGTCGCTTTTGTGATTCCAGCAGGGGAGCCGCCTCAACAGGAGATGCTGGTCGCGCACCTGCGCGAACGGCTCGCCGGGTACAAGGTGCCGGCACGAATCTATATCGTCGATGCTTTCCCCGTCACCGACAGCGCCAACGGTGTGAAAATCCAGCGCGCCCGGCTTCGTGCCATGGCGATGGAGCGGATTGCCGCCGAATAGGCCGGCCACCTCCTCGACGATCTCGTCATGGACGCTCGCGATGATGAACTGAGCTAGCGCGCGGGCCCGCGAAGCCGCGCCGAAAGCGCGTCGCGATGCTCAGGCGCCGCGATCGCGATCATGCGGCGCGCGCGCTCGGCAAGGCCGCAGCCACGCAGCTCCGCAACGCCCCATTCGGTGACGATGGCATCGACATCGGCGCGCGGTGTCGTCACCGTCTCGACGTCAGCGACGATCCGGCTGGTCCCGTCGGAGGCCGTCGCCGGCAGCGCGATGATCGCCCTTCCGCCGCAAGAGGCGTTGGCGCCGCGCACGAAATCGAGCTGCCCGCCGATGGCGCCGATCGCGACGCCATTCAGCGTCTCGGAATTGACGCTGCCGTCGAGGCCGACCTGAAGCGCCGAATTGATCGCGACCAGCCGGTTGATCCGCGCCAGCACGTTCTGGCTGTGCGTATAGGACGTCGGCCGCACCGCCACCGCCTTGTTCTCGTGCGCGAAGCGATAGAGCCGCCGGGTCCCGATCACCTGGTTGGTGACGGTGATGCCGGCATCGATGCCCTTCTCCGCATTCGTCACCGCGCCGCGCTCGATCAGGTCGACGACGGCATCGTTGATCAGGCCGGAATGGATGCCGAGACGGCGCGCATGCGACAGCGAGGACAGGATCGCATCCGGAATTCGGCCGATGCCGAACTGGAGCGTGCTGCCGTCGGCGATCAGGCCTGCCGCATGCGCGGCGATGCGGCGCGAAACGTCATCGAGCGGCGTCGAGGCCAATTCAACCGGCGGCCTGCGGGCTGCCACGCGAACATGGATCGGCACATCCTCCGGCCATTCGGCGCCGAACGTAAAGGGCGTATCCGGATTGATCTCGGCGATGACGAGGCGTGCGCCGCGCGCGGCATCGATGACGTAGTCGTTGGAGAGGCTGGCGCTGAGCCGCCCTTCGAGCTCCGCAAGCTGCACCAGAACGACATCGGCCTTGTAGCGGCGCGCCGCGAAGTCGGCACAGAAGGCGCTGTAATTGCTCGGGATCACGTCGAGCCGCCCCGCTTTCGCGAGCCGCCGCGAATTGCCGATCACGCCGTAGCTCTGGAACGACACATTTCCCGCGCACGACGCCGAAAACGTCTCCGAGACACTGGCCCGATTATCATGCGGAAGGGCGGAAGCTGTGCTGCCTGCGCCATCAGCGCTTCCGTCAGCGTGACCGGCTCCGCCGTCGCCTGCCCGCACACGACCAGATCATCGTTCCGGACCAGGCCGGCAAAATCGATCGGCGAGCTGTCCTCGGGCATCGGCAATCCTCCCGACCGATCCGCGGGCAACCTAGTACCCACTTTTCTTGGAACGTGAGTCGTGATTCAAGGTCGGGATGATACCCGAAGCAAGAGAAGTCCACCTTTCGAGGAAAGATCGCAAGGTGCTTGAGGCGTGCTGTCGCTCACCGGTGACGTTGCAGCGCGATTTGAAGCGGGCGCGGATAGTTCTGTTGGCGGCGGATGGGCGCAGCACCCGGTCGATCGCCAAGGAAGTTGGGGTCCAGCCGCGGATTGTCAGCCTTTGGCGGCATCGCTATGCCGACCATGGCCTTGAAGGGCTGCAAGACAAGCCGCGGCCTGGCAAGCAGCCGATCTATACGAAGACGACCGACAAGCGGATTCTGAAGCTGCTGGATAAGCCGCCACCGCAAGGGTTTGCGCGCTGGACCGGCCCCCTGCTGGCCGAGGCGCTGGGCGATGTCGATGTCCAATATGTCTGGCGGTTCCTGCGCAGCCACAAGATTGACCTGGTGGCTCGCAAGTCCTGGTGCGAGAGCAACGACCCGAACTTTACGGCCAAAGCCGCCGATGTTGTCGGCCTCTATGTCGCGCCGCCGGCGAAGGCCATTGTGCTGTGCGTGGACGAGAAGCCCTCGATCCAGGCTTTGGAGCGAGCGCAGGGTTATCTGAAGTTGCCCAATGGCCGCGCCTTGACCGGCCAAAGCCACGATTACAAGCGGCATGGCACCACAACATTGTTTGCGGCGCTCGAAGTCGCCACCGGAAAGATCATCGCGACCCATTCAAAACGCCGGCGCCGCGTCGAGTTTCTCGATTTCATGAACAGCGTCACCGCGGCTTTTCCGAACCGCAAGCTTCACGTCATCCTCGACAACCTCAACACCCATAAAAAGAACGAGGACTGGCTCAAGGCCCACCCCAACGTGCAATTTCATTTCACGCCGACAAGTGCGTCATGGCTCAATCAGGTCGAAGTATGGTTTTCCATCTTGCAGGGGCAGTCGCTCAGCGGCACCTCCTTCACGAGCCTCAAGCAGCTTCAGGAACACATCGATGCCTACGTCAACGCATACAACGACAGAGCCGAGCCCTTCGTCTGGACCAAGAAAAAGGTCCGTCAACGCCGTTTCAAAGGCCGCCGTATCACTCAGCTCTGATTCCGGGTACTAGTACGACTTCGCCAGCCCCAGCACCTTTTCCGCGATGAAGCTGAGCGCGAGCTGCGGGCTGACCGGCGCGATGCGCGGGATCAACACTTCACGCAGATAACGCTCGACGTGGAACTCCTTGGCATAGCCGAAGCCGCCATGGGTCATCACGGCCTGCTCGCAGGCATGGTAGCCGGCTTCGCCTGCGAAATATTTCGCGGCATTCGCGCCAGCGCCGCAGGGCAACCCCTTGTCGTATTGCCAGGCCGCCTGCATCACCATCAGCCAAGCCGCCTCGAGCTCGACCCAGTTCACCGCGAGCGGATGCTGGATGCCCTGGTTCTTGCCGATCGGGCGGTTGAAGACGACGCGGGTCTTGGCGTATTCGGTCGCGCGCGACAGCGCGAGCTTGCCGAGGCCGACGGCTTCCGCCGCGATCAGGATGCGCTCGGGGTTCATGCCTTCGAGGATGTACTGGAAGCCCTTGCCCTCTTCGCCGATGCGGTCCTCCATCGGGATCTCGAAATCCTCGAAGAACAGCTCGTTGGAATCGACGACCTTGCGGCCCATCTTCTCGATCTCGTGAACCTTGATCTTCTTGCGGTCGAAGTCGGTGTAGAACAGGCTGAGGCCGTGGGTGGGCGAGCGCACCTCTTCCAGCGGCGTGGTGCGCGCCAGCAGCAGGATCTTGTGCGCGACCTGCGCGGTCGAGATCCATACCTTCTGGCCGTTGACGATGTAGCGGTCGTTCTTGGCGACCGCGCGGGTCTTGAGCTGGGTGGTGTTGAGGCCGGTATTGGGCTCGGTGACGGCGAAGCACGCCTTCTCGCGGCCCTCGACCATCGGCGGCAGCATGCGCTTGCGCTGCTCCTCGGTGCCGAACACGACGACGGGATTGAGCCCGAACACGTTGATATGCACGGCGGAGGCGCCGGACATGCCGGCGCCGGATTCGGCAATGGTACGCATCATGATCGCCGCTTCCGTGATGCCGAGCCCCGAGCCGCCATAGGCCTCCGGCACGCAGATGCCGAGCCAGCCGGCGTCGGCCAGTGCCTTGTGGAAATCGTGCGGGAAGCCGCCGTCATGGTCCTTCTTTAGCCAGTAGGCATCGGGAAAGCCTTCACAGATCTTGGCGATGGCATCGCGAATGGCTTCCTGCTGATCGGTGAGCGCGAAATCCATGTTCTTGATCTCCTTATTGGGAGCCGCCAGGGCTCCGATCCTAGCGCCCCATCTGCGAGGGCAGCCAGAGAATGATGCTCGGAAACGCCACCAGGATCGCGATCGCGATCAGATGGGCGATGAAATGCGGGAAAGTGCCGTGGAACACTTCCGCCACCGGCCGCTTGGCATAGCGGGCGACGATGAAGCAGTTCAGCCCCACCGGCGGCGTGATCATGCCGACCTCGGCGGTGACGATCTTGATGACGCCGAACCAGATCGGATCGAAGCCGAGCGTCTTGATCAGCGGCAGCACGATCGGCACGGTCAGCACCAGAATGGCGATCTGGTCCATGAAGGAGCCGAGCACGATGTAGCCGCACAGGATAAGCGTGATGATCACCCAGCGCGAAGTCGGCAGACTGCCGATCCAGGCGACGAGGTCCTGCGTGACGTGGGTGAGCGTAAAGAAGTAGCCGAAGATCGAGGCGCCGACGAGGATCATGATAATCATGCAGGTGCCGTGGCAGGCCCGCAGCAGCGTCCGGTAAAGCGATGACGGCGTGATCTTGCCCTTGACGATCGCGAGCAGGAAGGCGCCGAACGCGCCGAAGGCGGAAGCCTCCGTCGGCGTGGCGACGCCGAGATAGATCGTGCCCGTCACGATCGAGAACAGCACCACCATCGGCGAGACTTGCCACAACAGCGCGAATTTTTCGCGCCACGGCACCGATTTCGCAGCGGGGGCGCGCGAAGGATCCTGCCAGACCAGGAAGTAGATCGTGGCCATGATGGTGATGGTGACGAGGATCGCGGGGATGATGCCGCTGATCAGGAGCTTGCCGATGTTCACCTCGGCGAGCAGGCCGAAGATGACGAGCGCGACGCTGGTCGGCAGCAGCATCGACAGCGTGCCTGATATCGCGACCACGCCGGCGGCCATCTTGGGCTCATAGCCCTGGCGGATCATCGCGGGAAGGCTGGTTGAGGACAGCGTCGCGGCGGAGGCCGTCGAGGTGCCGCAGATCGCGCCAAAACCTGCGCCGGCCAGTGCCGTCGCCATGCCGAGCCCGCCGGGAATGCGCCCGACCCAGGCCGACGCCGTCTTGAACAGGTCGTCCGCGACACCCGACAGCAGCACGAGGTCCGCCATCAGCAGGAACATCGGGATGGTGATCAGCTCGTAGGACGAGACAGTCGACAGCGGCGCGGTTTGCAGGATGCCGAACAATGTGCCCCATCCGCCGACCATCACGAGGCCGACCGAACCGGAGAAGGCCATGGCGAAGCCGACGGGCGTGCCGAGTGCCAGCAGGCCGAACAGCAGGGCGAGAACGATGAAAGGTGTCATGGATGCCTGCCGTTACTCAAAGCTTCGCGTTTCGCCGACGCCGGTCACCGGCGGCAGCGGATAGAGGTCGCGCCCGCTGACGAGGCTCAGCACATTGCCGACGAGCTGGAGCGCCAGCCGCAGCACCAGCACGCCGCAGCCGAACGGCACCAGCGCCGCCGATATCCAGGTCGGCCAGGCGATCGCACCGGCCAGCACGTCGTGCTGCTCGTAGTTCTCGAGCGCACGCTCGAACCCGACCTTGCAGATCAGGACGAACACGAACAGGCCGGCGAGCGCGGTGATGATCTCGGACAGTCGCCGTCCCGCCGGCGAGAAGCGCGACAGAAGGATATCGACGCCGACATGCGCATGCTCGCGCAGCCCGTCCGACAGCGTGAAGAAGAACACGCCGGCCAGAAGATAGAGACCGATCAGATCATAGGTGAAGGCAAACGGACGGTTCAGCGCGTAGCGCATGAACACGTCGGTCACGACAAGCAGCATGATCACGAACAGGAACACCACCGCGATCACCGTCAGCGCGCGCTCCAGCGCGCCGAGCACATCTCCCGCCCGCTTGATCACCTCCAGCGCCTCCCTTTGCCGTATTTCATGGACGGTTACTTGGCGCCACCGGAGGCGAGCAGATCTTCAAACTCCTTCAGCGCGGCGGACGCCTGCTTGCCGCGGCTGTCGAGCCCGCTCGCCCACTCCTTGCCGACGCCCTTCAGCTTGTCCTTCATCTCGGCACGCGTCGCCTCCGGCAGCGGCTCGAAGCTGACGCCCTGGTCCTGAAGGTGCTTCCTGGTGGTCTCCGTCTCCTTGTCGACCTGCGCACAGGCGGTCGGCTCGATCGCCTCGGACGCCTCGTTCATCGCCTTCTTCACGTCGTCGGGCAGCTTGTCCCAGACCGACTGGTTGATGGAATAGGCGACGATGAAGCTGCCGAAGCTGACGCCTTCGGTGGCGTGCTTGACCAGCTTGTCCAGCCCATAGGCCACGACGCTTTCCATCGGGAACAGCAGGCCGTCCATGGTACCGCGCGACAGCGATTCATACGCATCGGGTGCCGCCATGCGCACCGGCACCGCGCCGAGCGCACGCAATGTCAGATCCTGCGCGCCGCCGGTGGTGCGCAGCTTCAGGCCCTGCATGTCCTTGGTCGTGTCGACCTTGGTTTTTGCGGTCCACACCTGATAGGGCGGCAGCACCACCTCGAACAGCAGCTTGATCTTGTTCGGCGCGTATTCCTGCTTGGCCAAAACGCCTTCGCGCGCGGTCTTCCAATAGGCGAGCGTGCCCTGGCAGCTCGTCTCAAAGGCCCCCGGCAACTGCGCGACTTCCGACAGCGGCATCTTGTCGGAGACATAGGACGGCCCGATGTAGCCGATGTCGACCACACCGGACTGCGTCAACCGCAACATGTCGGCGGCCTTGCCGATCTGCTGGTTCGGATAATAGGTGAAGGTTACCGCGCCATTGGTGCGCTTGGTGACGTCGTCCATCCAGGGCTTGAGCAGCAGGCGAACCAGATAGTGGCCGGCGGGGAAGCTATCGGCGACCTTCAGCTCCAGCGCCTGCGCCTGAAACGTCGAGACCGGCAGCGCGAGCGCGAACACTGCTGCGGCCCAGACCTTGTTCTTCTTCATTTCGTTCTCCCTGACGCGTCCCATGCCGAAGGCGGCAGCCTTCGGCTGCCATCCGTCCGGCCCTCACTCCACTTCTTGCTTGAGGAAAATGTACATATACGTGAATTTATAAGTCAAGTATATGAACTGTGCATGGGCCCATGCACGGAACATCGGGACGGTCGAATTGACACCTCATATTTATGAATTCTAACTCCACGAATATGAATGCACCCAACGAGGCCCCATGGGACCGCTCGCCGGCTTCACCGTTCTCGACCTGACCTCCGTCCTGATGGGCCCGTACGGCACCCAGGTGCTGGCGGACATGGGTGCCGACGTCATCAAGGTCGAAAGCCCCGAGGGCGACATCGTCCGCCAGATCGGTCCCGGCCGCACGCCCGGCATGGGCGGGATGTTTCACAACGCCAATCGCGGCAAGCGCAGCATCGTCCTCGACCTCAAGAAGACGGAAGGCCGCGACACGCTGCTGCGGCTGGCGAGGCGCGCCAACGCGCTCGTCTATAATGTGCGCCCGCAGGCGATGGCGCGGCTCGGCCTCGACTACGAGACGCTGGCCGCGGTCAATCCCGCCCTCGTCTATGTCGGCGCCTTCGGCTACGGCCAATCCGGCCCCTACGCCGCAAAGCCCGCCTACGACGATCTGATCCAGGGCGCAGCGACCATTCCGACGCTGCTCGCGGCCGCCGGTGACGGCACGCCGCGCTACGTCCCTGTGACCATCGCCGACCGCGTCGTCGGTCTGATGATGGTCAACGCCATCATGGGCGGGCTGATGCACCAGCAGCGCACCGGCCAGGGCCAGCGCATCGACGTGCCGATGTTCGAATCGATGACCGAGTTCGTGCTGGTCGATCATCTCGGCGGCCTCACCTACGATCCGCCGCTCGACCATGGCGGCTATGTCCGCCTGCTCTCGCGCTACCGAAAGCCCTACAAGACCAGCGACGGCTATCTTTGCGTCCTGATCTACAACGACAAGCACTGGCGCAGCTTCTTCGAGGCGATCGGGCAGCCGGAATTCCTGCAGCAGCCGCGCTTCGCCAACCACGCGTCACGCACGAAACATATCGACGAGATCTATGAGGAGATCGGCCACATCTTCCTCACCCGCACCACCGCGGAGTGGCGCGAGCTGCTGGAGCACGCCGACATTCCGGTGATGCCGATGCACACGCTGGAGACGATTCTGGACGATCCGCATCTCAACGCGGTCGGCTTCTTCAGGACGGTCGATCACCCCGTGGAAGGCCGCATCCGCCAGATGCGGGTGCCTTCGACCTGGAGCGTGACCCAGCCGGAGCCGGCCGGCCCGGCGCCGACGCTCGGCCAGCATGGCCGCGACATCCTGCACGAGGCCGGCTTCTCGGCAGACGAGATCGAAGCGCTCGCGCAGCAAAAAGCAGTTCATCTGGCGGCGCCGCCTTAACGGCAGCGCCAGCCAAACCGCACGATACAGGGAGGAAATCGCGATGGCCGGACTTTATTTCGAGGACTTTTCCGTGGGCCAGGAGTTCAGGCATCCGCTGACCCGGACCGTCACGGAGATGGACAACACCATGTTCAGCCTGCTGACGCTCAACCCGCAGCCGCTGCATATCGACGCGCATTTCGCCGAAAAGACCGAGTTCGGCCAGCGCATTTTCAACAGCCTTTACACTCTCGGCATCATGATCGGCATGACGGTCTATGATACGACCATGGGCACCACCGTCGCCAATCTCGGCATGACCGACGTCACCTTTCCGAAGCCGGTCTTCCATGGCGACACCTTGCGGGCGACGACGAAGGTGCTTTCGTTGCGGGAATCCAAATCGCGCCCCAAGGCGGGCATCGTCGAGTTCGAGCACCACGCCCTGAACCAGAACGACGAGATCGTCGGAAAATGCCGCCGCATGGCGATGATGCACAAGAGGCCGGTCTGATGCGTTCGATGCTGTTCGTGCCGGGGGATTCCCCGCGCAAATTCGAGAAGGCGAGCGAAGGCAAGGCCGACGCGCTGATCATCGATCTCGAGGATTCCGTCGTCACCGAGAAGAAGGCGGAAGCACGCGGGTTGACGCTGGCGATGCTGAAGAGCCGTCCCGGCCCACACCAGCTCTATGTCCGAGTCAACGCGCTCGACACCGGCATGACGCTGGCCGATCTCGCCGCGGTGATGCCGGGCAGGCCCGACGGCATCGTGCTGCCGAAATCGCAAGGCGGCGACGATGTGCGGCAGGTCGCGACCTGGCTCGAAGCACTCGAGGCGGCGGCCGGTATCGCGGTCGGCGCAACCCGCATCGTCTGCGTCGCGACGGAGACCGCCGGCTCGATCTTCGGGCTCGGCAGCTACAAGGGCTGCTCCCCTCGCCTCGCCGGCCTGATGTGGGGCGCGGAGGATCTCTCCGCCTCTTTGGGTGCCACAGAGAAGTCCTCGGGCGGCGTGTTCCACAGTCCCTATCGCCTCGCGCGCGATCTCTGCCTGATGGCAGCCGCCGCGGCCGAGGTCGCGCCGATCGACACTGTCTATACCGACATCGACAATCTGGCCGGCCTCGAGCAGGAAACCCGGGCGGCGCGGCGCGACGGGTTTTCGGCGAAGGCGCTGATCCATCCCAAGCATGTCGATGTCGTCAACGCGGCATTCGAGCCGACGGAAGCCGAGCGCAGCTGGGCGGAGAAGGTGATCGCGGCGTTCGCGAGCAATCCCAATTCCGGCACGCTGCGGCTCGACGGCCAGATGATCGACAAGCCGCATCTTCGCGCCGCGAAGAAGATCCTCGGCCAGTCCTAGATCAAGGGCATCGCGCTGCGACAGACGGGACCGGATCATGATCGTTCGCCAAGCCGCAAACGTCCTGGAGATCATGGAATTCTTCGCCCAGACGAGGAAGCCGGCGACGCTTGCGGAGATCGCCGATCATTTCGGCTGGCCGCGCTCGTCGACCTTCAACCTGCTCGCGACGCTCTCGGAGAAGGGCTATCTGTACGAGCCGCGGCCGCGCGCCGGCTTCTATCCGACACCGCGCTGGCTCGCCATGGCGCGGATGATCTCGGAGGTCGAGCCGCTGCCGCCATGGACGCATACGCTGGTTGCCGATCTCTCGGCCGAGACCGGCGAGACGGCGTCGATCGTGGCGCCCGCGGGCGTGATGGCCGTGTTCATCGACGTCGTCGAGTCCAAGGCGGCGATCCGCTATTTCGCGACCATCGGCCACCGCGTGCCGATCCACGCGACCGCGAGCGGCCGCGCGCTGCTGCTGCAATATTCGCAGGAGGAGCGCGACTCCGTCTATCGCAAGATCGAGTTCAAGCAGTACGGTCCGTCAACGCCGATCAGCATCGATGCGGTGGAAGCCGAACTGCGCAACTCGATCGAGCGCGGCTATTGCCAGAGCTTTGGCGACTACAGCCGCGACCTCGCGGGCGCTGCGATTCCATTGCCGATCGGCGACCGCAGGCTCTCCGTCGTCGTCGCGGGGCCGGAGTTCCGGATTGGGCCGAAGGTCGCCGAGGTGGCGGCGCTGATCGCGCGCACGGTCGACCGGCTGCGGCCGAAGACCACCGCGGCCTAAAGCCGAAGCTTCATTCGAATCCCTGAATCGGCGGCGCCGAAGTCTGTACCGGCGCAGCCGGTGCAGCTTCAACAGGCTGCTCCGCAGGCGCGGCTTGGGCCGGCGGATTGCCGGCAGCCCTGATTTGGCCGTTGGCATTCATCGCCTCACGTGCGCGCGGCGGAGTTCCGGTTGCGGCTGCGCGATACGCCTCGCGGCGCGGCGGCTGCCGATGTCTCGCCGAACGTGAATCTCTCGCGCCCCAGGACCGGGCGATTGCAGGTCCGGCGGTATAGCCCACCACCGCGCCCGCGACGGCACCGATCGGCCCCAGCACCACAGCGCCTGATACGGCTCCGATTGCTGCAGCACCGGCGCGCTCTTGCGCGGCGGCGCTTGCAGGCACGCCAGCCAGCAGCACGACGGCAGTGATCAAAGCTTTGTTCATCGGAGCGCCTCCCTCACGGGAGATCACTTCTTACTGAAATATGGCTGCAGAACGTTTGTTCGTTGCCAAACACGGGGCAATCGCCGATGGAACTCCGGCAATTCAGAGGCCTCGCCTTCAAACCGCGGTTCCAGCGGAGGTCGCGCGGCGCAACTACGGCGCGACCTTGTCGCTGGTAAACCCGTTAGCGTCGAGCGCGCGACGCGGATTGCATCTGACGGTGCAATCCGGCCTCTCCCCGCACGCGGGGAGAGGCGAAGACAATCAGACGATCTTGATCGACATGTCCGGCAGTCCCTCGAGCTTGCACAGCAGCACGTCGCCCTTCACCACCGGGCCGACATTCTCCGGCGTGCCGGAATAGATGATGTCGCCGGCCTTCAGCTCGAACGCTTCCGAGAGCTTTGCGATCTGCTCGGCGACGCTCCAGATCATCTTGCTGAGATCCGAGCTCTGCTTCACGGTGCCGTTGATTGCGAGCGAGATCGCGCCCTTCTCGAAATGGCCGGTCTTGCTCGCGGGGTGGATCGGACCGAGCACCGCGGCGTGGTCAAAGCTCTTGCCGATTTCCCACGGCTTCTTCTCCGCGGCCATGCCGTTCTGGAGATCGCGCCGGGTCATGTCGAGACCGAGCGCGTAGCCATAGACGTGGTCGAGCGCCTTCTCGGCCGGGATATTGGTGCCGCCGGATTTCAGCGCGGCAACCAGTTCGACCTCGTGATGATAATTCTTGGTCAGCGACGGATAGGGATGGTCGGCGACCTCGCCGACCGCGACGTTCTGGATCGCGTCCGTCGGCTTCTGGAAAAAGAACGGCGGCTCGCGGTTCGGATCCGAGCCGCGCTCGATCGCATGCGCCGCATAGTTGCGCCCGATGCAATAGATGCGGCGGACCTGGAACACCTGGGTCTCGCCGACGATCGGGATCGCGACCATCGGCACCGGGAAGATCGGCTTCGGTCCGGCCTGCGCTGCGGCGGGCGCAACCTCCGCGATGGAAGCTGCGGTGGCTGCGGCGGCTGTTGCGAGCAGATCCCGGCGCGTGGTCTTTTTCATCTTTTGTGCTCCCTTTTTGCTTCGCAGGTCGGCGTTCATGCGCGCCGATCCGTCTGCTTAGACGATATTCAATATGCCAGCAACGCTGGACGGGCGCGACGAGACATCGTCTTATTGATGAGCCAACTTCAACCGCATCCAACCCGTCATGCGGCAGGACGGACATTGTCAGCGCCTGCGTTGACCTCCACTTTTGGGCCATTCCATAAGTAGGCCCTAGTCCGGCAGCGGCCCGGTATGCTTTGATGCGTGGGGGAGGAACCGAGACGCAAGGGTGGCCTGATGTACATACTCATTCGAAAATACACCAAGGTTCGTTCGGTCGCGGATGCTGCCCGCCGCGCCAAAAGCGGCGTCGGTCAGATCCTGAGCGAGTCGCGCGGCTTCAAGTCTTACTATGTGCTGGATGGGGGCGAAGGCGTTGGTGTCGCCGTGATGATATTTGAGGACCGCGAATGCGCCAATGCGGCGAACGATAAGGTGATGGAGTTCGTTCAAGCAAGCATGCATGACCTTGATCTCGGGGATCCCGAAATCATCGCCGGAGAAGTCCTGGTGAATATAGAATCTGCCGCGTAGACGCTCGCATGGCTACTCACGCCTTGACATGCGCCAGGCTCTGCTCGCGCAACGCCAGCTATGGCCAGAACTTTGCCCAGGGCTGCGCCGCTTCGAACGCGGCGGGGCTAATGGTTCGGGCGGCTGCATTTGCTTTTGGCAGCACGCATAAGAAGGCGTCAGGACGTGCATACAAGACGGCGAATGCCACGCGGCGGGCTTCTTGACGCAGCACGGGTGACAGGGCTTGCGCTGCTCGCGGCCGGGACATCGTGCGCCGCGCACGCCGGCACGGTGTCGATCGCGCCTGCGGGGCTGCGAGCGATCGGTACGATCGATCCCCGCTTTCAGTCCTACAACATCGAGATGGTGGAGGTGACCGGCGGGCGGTTCTGGAAGCCTTATCCGCAAGCGATGCGCGCGTGGGCCGACAAGGATCGCTACAGTTACAGGCCTCCGATCGATCTCGGCAACACGCGTCTGCGCAAGCTCGCGGCGGCGTTGTCGCCGGCTTATCTGCGCGTGAGCGGCACCTGGGCCAATGCGACGTTCTTCGCCGACACCGAGAGTGCGCCAGCCGCGCCGCCACCGGGGTTCAACGCGGTGCTAAGCCGCGCGCAGTGGCGCGGCGTCGTCGACTTTGCGCGCGCGGTCGATGCAGAGATCGTCACCTCCTTTGCCATCAGCCCGGGCAGCCGCGATGCGGATGGCCTTTGGAGGCCGGATCAGGCGCAACGCCTGATCGACTATACGCGCTCGCTGGGCGGCCACATCGCCGCCGCCGAATTCATGAACGAGCCGACGCTCGCGGCGACCAGCGGTGCGCCGCCTGGATACGATGCGAAGGCTTATGTCCGCGATGTCGGGATCTTTCGCGAGTGGATGCTGCGCGCCGCGCCGCAGACGCTGATCGTCGGACCAGGCTCGGTCGGCGACTCAGCTTCCACCGGCGCGTCCGGCCTCCGCACGCGCGACCTGCTCGCCGCCTCGGGCGCCGGTGTCGATCGCTTCTCCTATCATCACTACAACACGATCTCGCCGCGCTGCGGCGGCCGCGACGAGCCGGCACGTGCGCTCTCCGAAGCGTGGCTCGCCCGCACCGATGCCGCGCTATCGACCTACAAGTCGCTGCGCGACGAATTCGCGCCGGACAAGCCGATCTGGCTGACCGAAACCGCGGACGCCGCCTGCGGCGGTAACCGCTGGGACAAGACTTTCCTCGATACGTTCCGCTATCTCGACCAACTCGGACGCCTGGCCAGGGCCGGCGTTCAAGTGGTGATGCACAACACGCTGGCCGCAAGCGACTACGGATTGCTGGACGAGAAGACGTTCCGCCCGCGGCCGAATTATTGGGGCGCGCTGCTCTGGCGTCGGTTGATGGGTACGACGGTACTCGACGCAGGCGCCGCGATGGCGTCCGGCCTCCATGTCTACGCGCACTGTCATCCGTCGAAGCGCGGCGCCGTGACCGTGCTCGCGATCAATATCTCGCGCAGCACAGCGCGCACGATCATGATGCCGCTACCCGCCGAGCGCTATACCTTGCAGGCCGCAGGGCTGAAAGGCGCAACCGTGCAACTGAACGGCAAGACGCTGGCGCTGACCGACGGAGATGGGCTGCCGCACCTCGCCGGGCGCACGATCGAGGCCGGCCCGGTGCACCTTGCACCCGAAACCATCACTTTCCTCGCCATTCCGGGCGCCGCGAATTCCGCCTGCCGATGACGGCGCTCACTATTTGAGCGCGTCGCGCGCCGTCTCCGGCGCCATCAGCGTCGCGACGATCGTGATGATCGACAGCGCGATGATGTAGACCGACACCGCCCAATAGGAGCCGGCCCACGCGAGCAGCGCGGTTGCGATCAACGGCGAGAAGCCGCCGCTGAGCGCGGCCGCGACGTTGGCACCAAGCGACGCGCCGCTGTAGCGCACCTGGCTGCGGAACAGTTCCGGCATGAACGCGGCCTTCGGCCCGAACAGCAGCGCATGCGTCAGCGTCATCGTGACCACGAGCGCGAGCGTGATCAGCGCCGGGTCCCTGGTGTCGAGGAACCAGAACAGCGGAAACGCCAGCGCCACCGAGAACACGCCGCCGGCGAGATACAGTGCCTTGCGGCCGAAGATATCGGACAACCAGCCTGCAAGCGGCAATGTGGCGAATTCGACGATCGCCGCATAGACCACCGCATCCAGGATAACCTGGCGCGGCAGGCCGAGCTTTGTCGTGGCGTAGACCACGGTGAAGACGGTGAGGAGGTAGGCGAGCCCGACTTCCGAGACCGTGATGCCGATCGCCAGCAGGAAGCTGCGCCAGTCGCGGCGCAGCACTTCCCAGACCGGCTGCGCCAGCACCTCCTTGCGCTCGACCACCTCCTTGAAGTGCGGTGTCTCCGCAAGCTTCAGCCGCACGATGAAGCCGACACCGACGAGCACAATGCTGATCAGGAACGGCACGCGCCAGCCCCAGCTCAGGAAGTCGGCCTCAGGCAGCTTCGTCATCAGGGCGAAGATGCCGGTGGATGCGGCAACGCCGACAGGAAAGCCGATCTGCACCAGGCTGCCGTAGAAGCCGCGGCGATTGCCGGCATGCTCGATCACCATGACGACCGCGCCGCTCCATTCGCCGCCGAGCCCGATGCCCTGGACGAAGCGCAGGACGATGAGCAGGATCGGCGCCCACACGCCGATCTGGCTGTAGGTCGGCAGGCAGCCGATCAGGAAGGTGCCGAGCCCCATTGCGATCATGGTCGCGACCAGCATTGTCTTGCGGCCGAGCCGATCGCCATAATGCCCGATGATCGCGCCGCCGATCGGCCGCGCCACGAAGCCGACCGCATAGGTCGAGAATGCCACCAGCGTGCCGACAAAGGGATCGAAGCTCGGAAAGAACAGCTTGTTCAGCACCAGCGCCGCCGCCGTGCCGTAGATCAGGAAGTCGTACCACTCGATCGCGGTGCCGAGCGCGCTCGCCCACACCACATGCGCCGTCGTCGATCGCTCCGTCGCGCCGGAGACCCCCGTTGCTGCCGTCATTCCATGCCCCAAAGATTCCCGGCGGCATCATGGCCAATCGCGATGGCGGTTGCAACCTGCGGGGGTGTTGCTGCTGGCGATGACCACAGCGGGAATGGTGGCGCACAACTGCATCAACACCGTCATTGCGAGGAGCTCGCGACAAAATTGCGTGGCAATTTTGCGCTGATGCGACGAAGCAATCCAGACTGCCTCCACGGAGAAAGTCTGGATTGCTTCGCTCCGCTCGCAATGACGGGTGTTGAGGCAGTTGCGCTTCCCGTCGTCCGCCAGCACGGAGGAACCTTCCGGGCTTTAATTCGCCATTGACAAACTTATTCGCTAATATCTAACTTGCCGCCATGATAATCGGCCGCGCCAAGCGGCCCACAAAGAGAGGGAACGACGATGAGAGGGTTTTTGGCCTGCGCCATGCTCGCGGCCATGACTTCGGCTGCCATGACGTCAACCGCGACCGCGCAGGTCTCCGACGATGCGGTGCGGATCGGCGTGCTGACGGACCTGTCAAGCTGGGGCCGCGACAACAGCGGGCCGGGCTCGGTCGAAGCCGCGAAAATGGCGGTCGAGGAATTCGGTCCCACCGTGCTCGGCAAGCCGATCGAGATCATCAGCGCCGACCATCAGATGAAGACCGACGTCGGCGTCCAGATCGTGCGCGGCTGGTTCGACAACGGCAAGGTCGACGCCGTCGTCGACATCCCCAATTCCGGCATCGCGATCGCCGTGCACAACATGGTGCGCGAGCGCAACAAGATCGCCCTGCTCTCCGGCCCCGGCGCGAGCTCGCTGACCGACGAGCTGTGCAGCCCGAACACCGTGCATTTCACCTACGACACCTACGCCCTGTCGAAGGTGACCGCCTCCGCCGTGATCAAGGAGGGCGGAAAATCCTGGTACTTCATCACTGCGGACTACGCCTTCGGCCAGCAGCTCGAGAAGGACGCCACGCGCTTCATCAACGAGATGGGCGGCAAGGTGCTTGGTGGCGTGAAGCACCCGACCAACACCGCGGACTTCTCCTCCTTCGCCCTCCAGGCACAGAGCTCGAAATCCGACGTCGTCGCCTTCGCCAACGCCGGCCAGGACACCGACAACGCCATCAAGCAGTCCGGCGAGTTCGGCCTGGTCCAGGGCGGCCAGAAGCTCGTCGGCCTCCTGATGTTCGACACCGACGTGCATGCGATCGGCCTCAAGGCCGCGCAGGGCACCTACATGACCACGGCCGCGTACTGGAACATGGACGAGGCAACCCGCGCCTGGTCGAAGAAGTTCTACGAGCGCACCAAGGTCATGCCGACCATGATCCACACCGGCGTCTACGGCTCGGTGTTGCATTACCTGAAAGGCATCAAGGCGGCCGGCACCGACGATCCCGCCAAGGTGATGGCCAAGATGCGCGAGCTGCCGATCGAGGATATCTTCGTCCATGGCGGCAAGTTGCGCGAGGACGGCCGCGTCATCCGCGACATGTATCTGGCCAAGGTGAAGTCGCCCGAGCAGTCCAAGGAGCCCTGGGATTACCTGGAGATCATCAAGACGGTGAAGGGCGAGGACGCCTTCCGTCCGGTCTCCGAGTCCAAATGTCCGCTGCTCAAGAAATGAGGCACGCATGACCGGCAACGAGCATAGCGCAACTGAGACTTACGAGTGCGATGTGCTCGTGGCCGGATCGGGCGCCTCCGGCATGTCGGCCGCGATCACCGCGCGCTATCGCGGCCTCGACGTGCTGATCGTCGAGAAGGAGCCGCGTTTCGGTGGCACCACTGCCCGCTCCGGAGGCTGGCTCTGGATCCCCGGCACCTCGCTGGCGAAGGCCTATGGCATCGAGGAGACGCCGGAGCAGGCCCGCACATACCTGCGGCACGAGGCCGGCAACAATTTCGACGGCGCGCGCGTCGATGCATTCCTGAGCGCCGGTCCCGAGGCGGTGGATTTCTTCACCACCAGGACAGCCCTGCGCTTCGACATGCCGCTGGTGTTCCCGGACTATCACGCCGAAGCACCGGGCGGCGCGCAAGGCGGCCGCTCCATGGTGACGCGCCCATTCGACGGCCGCGAGCTCGGCGAGCAGATCAGGACACTCGGCATGCCGCTGCCGGAGCTGACCGTATTCGGCATGATGCTCGGCTCCGGCAAGGAGATCATCCATTTCATGCGGGTGACGAAATCGCTGACCTCGGCGGTCTATGTCGCAAAGCGCCTGTCGCGGCATCTGATGGACGTGCTGCGCTACGGCCGCGGCATGACGCTGACCAACGGCAATGCGCTGGCGGGACGGCTGGCGAAATCCGCGCTCGATCTCAAGATTCCGATGTGGCTGTCTTCTCCGGTGCGCGAGCTGACGGTCGAGAACGGAGCTGTCACCGGCGCGATCGTGTCGCGCGAGGGACGCGAGGTGCGTGTTCGCGCAAGGCAGGGCGTCGTGCTCGCCTGCGGCGGCTTTCCGCATGACGTCGAACGGCGCAAGAAGATGTTTCCGCATGCGCCGACCGGCAACGAGCATTTTTCGCCGGGTCCCACCGGCAACACCGGCGACGGCTTGCGCCTTGCGGAAAGCGCCGGCGGACATGTCGAGGACCGTCTGCCGAATGCCGCGGCCTGGGTGCCGGTGTCGCTCACCACGCGCAAGGACGGCTCGAAGGGCGTGATGCCGCATTTCATCGACCGCGCCAAGCCCGGCGTGATCGCGGTGATGCGCGACGGCAGGCGGTTTGCCAATGAAGGCAATTCCTACCACGACTTCGTCCAGGCCATGGTCAAGGCGGCCAAACCCGGCGAGGAGATCGCGGCGTACCTCGTCTGCGATCACAAGACGCTGCGGAAGTCCGGACTCGGCTGCGTGCCGCCCTTCCCGATGCCGCTGGGTCATCACCTCAGTACCGGCTATCTCATGCGTGGCGACACGCTGGAGGCGCTTGCGGCGAAAGCCGGCATCGACGCCACGGCCTTCGCCGAGACGGTCAGGCAGTTCAATACGACCGCGCCGCTGGGACATGACGCCGACTTCGGCAAGGGCTCGAAGGCCTACAACCGCTACCAGGGCGATGCGCTGCACGGCCCCAATCCGTGCGTCGCGCCGATCGAGAACGGTCCGTTCTACGCCATCAAGATGGTGATCGGCGACCTCGGCACCTATGCCGGCATCGTCACCGATGAGAACGCGCGGGCGCTGGACGCCGAAGGCCGGGTCATCCCCGGCCTCTATGCCGCCGGCAACGACATGGCGAGCATCATGGGGGGCAATTATCCCGGCGCCGGCATCACGCTTGGGCCGGCGCTGACCTTCGGTTACATTGCCGGCCGTCATCTTGCCGACAGCGCCGCCAAGCGCAACGCGGCGTAAGCGGAACGCCAGGAGGCGCATGAAGAGAGAAAGCCGCGGCATCCAGTCGATCGAGGTCGGCGGAGAACTGCTCCGCGCCCTCGTCCGCAGCGGCGAGCCGATGATGCTGCGCGATCTCGCACGCGAGGCCGGCATGACGCCGGCCAAGGCGCATCCCTATCTCGCCAGTTTCTCGCGCATCGGGCTGATCGAGCAGGACGAGACCACCGGCCGCTACGAGATCGGCGCGCTGGCGCTGGAGCTCGGCCTCATCAGCCTGCGCCGCCTCTCCGGCGTGCGGATCGCCGGACCAAAGATCGCGGCGCTTGCGAGCCAGATCGGCCATGCGGTCTCGCTGGCCGTCTGGGGCACGCATGGTCCGACCGTGGTGCAGCTCGAAGAGCCGGGTCAGCCCGTGCACATCGTGATGCGGGCCGGCTCGGTGATGGCGCTGCTGGAGACCGCAACCGGCCGCGCCTTTGCGGCCTTCCTGCCGGAGAAGACCGTCAATGCCGCGCTCGAAAGCGGCCTCGACCGTCACGGCGTCGGTTACAATCCGAAGCGGGCGGTGAAAGGCGCGAAGGTCGCCGACATGCTCACCGAGGTTCGCAAGCACGGCCTCGCCCGCGCGCTGGGCGATCCCCTGCCCGGCGTCAATGCTTTCTCGGCACCAGTGTTCGATCACGCCGGCCATGTCGCGCTGGTCATCACCGCGATGGGGCCGGAAGGCACGTTCGATGCCCGCTGGGACAGCCCGATCGCGCATGCCTTGCGCGACTGCGCCGGCGGGATTTCGAAGCGGCTTGGCTACGGGATGACGATCGCGGCGGAGTGAGCGATAGTTCTCCGAGTCGTCCTGGCGAAAGCCAGGACCCATACCGCGTGATCTATCGAGCGCGGTCGGTCGTCGTACCGAACGTCGAGTTTTCGCCAAATATCTTTCCGGGGTAATGGGTTCTGGCTTTCGCCAGGACGACATCGAAGACATCGCCGACTGCTTCGTCCTCCGCTCGCGATGCCGCGCGCCCCCTACTTCTCCTTCACCGGCACCGTGTAGTTCAGGATCAACCGGCCGCCATCGGGATAGATCGTCTGCCCCGTGATGTAGGACGCATCGTCGCTCGCCAGGAACGCAACAACAGAGGCCACTTCGCTCGGCTCGCCGCCGCGGCCGATCGGTGTACGCGACAGCACGGTCTTGCGCGCATCCTCGGACGTGTAGATCGCGGAGGCCACCATGTCGGTCAGGATCGTGCCCGGCCCGACCGCGACGACACGAATGTTGTGCGGGGCGAGCGCGACGGCCGCGACCGAGGTCAGCTGCTTCATGCCGCCCTTCGACATCGCGTACGTCGCAAGCGCAGGGATCGCCAGCAGCGCGTTCACCGAGGACATGTTGATGATGACCCCGCCGCCGCCCTGCGCGATCATCTGCTTCGCCGCCGCCTGCACGCCGAAGAAGGCGCCTTTCAGATTGATGCCGATGATCTCGTCGAATTCCTCTTCGGAGATCTCGAGGATGTCCCGGTTGCGGGCGACGCCGGCATTGTTGACCATGATGTCGAGCCGGCCGAACTCCTTCACGGCGGTCGCAACGAGCTGGTCGACGTCGGTGCGCTTGGCGACGTTGCCGACGACGGCGCGCAAGGCATCCGGCCGCCCAAGCTCGGCGGCCGTCGCGGCGAGGCCCTCGGCATCGACGTCCGAGATCACGACCTTGACGCCGTCGTCGAGGAACCTCTTCGCGCAGGCCTTGCCGATGCCGCGTGCCGCGCCGGTGATGGCGGCGACCTTGCCGGATAGTCTCATGGTCTCACTCCAGGATAGCTGCTTAGGCAGCGAGCTATCCCGGAGAGGACCCCGGTTCAAGCCGCCGCAAATCCGAGATGAGCACGGAACCGGTTCTTGATAAAGACGGCATCGCGCGAGGGCAGCGAGCGCGGCGGATTTTCCGCCAGAACCTTGATGACGAAGAGTCGCGGCCCCTCGCCCGGGGAGGCAATCTGCGCCGCGAGACGTTCCACCTCGGCGATCGTCCGCGCGGTTCCGGTCGCGGCAAAGGCGCAGGCCATGGCAATCGCGGTGAGATCGACGCCGCGCCCGGTGTGGCTCGCCTGCATCCCGGTCTCGCCGAAATGCTGGTTGTCGATCACAACGATGTCGAGATTGCGCGGGCGCGCGACGCCGATGGTGGCGAGACCGCCGAGCCCCATCAATTGCTCGCCGTCCCCGGTCAAAGCGAGGACGCGCTTTCCGGGCTGCGCCTGCGCCAGTCCAAGCCCGATCAGCGCGGCACCGCCCATCGCGCCCCAGAGATAGAAATTGCCGTCGTGGTCGCCGACGGAATGCAGGTCGTAGGTGGGCGAGCCGAGACCGGAGACGACCAGCGTGTCCTTGCGGTCCTTCAGGAGCGCGGCGACAGCGGCGCGACGATCGAGTTGAGACATATTGGACATCGACATCACCATTTCTTCTTGCCGATCAGGCGTTGCCCGATCAGGACGGCGATCTGCTGGTCGGAGTCGTAAGCGAGCGAGGCCGCGGATTCGACCGTCTCGACCAGATCTTCCGCCGTCTCCGCCCGCATCACCTTCAGGCCGATCGCCTCCAGCGAGGGCTGCGTGGCCCGGCTCATCGGCACCTGCCAGGGATTGAACTCGGCCCACTCTCCGCGCATCGTCACCAGCATCAGCAGTGGAAAGCGGCCGATCGCCGACAGCGACAGCATGTTGATGCAATTGCCGACCCCGCTCGACTGCATCAGCAGCACGCTGCGCTGGCCGCCGAGCCAGGCGCCGGCGGCAATCGCGACGCCCTCCTCTTCCGTCGTCAGCACGTTGGTAGTGACATCGCGGTCGGCCGAGAACATGCGGATGAGCTGGCTGTGGCCGGCATCCGGGACGTATGACATCTGCCTGACGTCGGCGGCCTTCAGGACGCGATAGAGCTCGGACGGCCAATCGTCACTGGTCCGCGTTTCGAGATGAGGTTGAGGGCTGTGCACCGCTTGTCTCCGTGAAATTCGAGCGGCAAACTAGTACCCGGAATCAGAGCTGAGTGATACGGCGGCCTTTGAAACGGCGTTGACGGACCTTTTTCTTGGTCCAGACGAAGGGCTCGGCTCTGTCGTTGTATGCGTTGACGTAGGCATCGATGTGTTCCTGAAGCTGCTTGAGGCTCGTGAAGGAGGTGCCGCTGAGCGACTGCCCCTGCAAGATGGAAAACCATACTTCGACCTGATTGAGCCATGACGCACTTGTCGGCGTGAAATGAAATTGCACGTTGGGGTGGGCCTTGAGCCAGTCCTCGTTCTTTTTATGGGTGTTGAGGTTGTCGAGGATGACGTGAAGCTTGCGGTTCGGAAAAGCCGCGGTGACGCTGTTCATGAAATCGAGAAACTCGACGCGGCGCCGGCGTTTTGAATGGGTCGCGATGATCTTTCCGGTGGCGACTTCGAGCGCCGCAAACAATGTTGTGGTGCCATGCCGCTTGTAATCGTGGCTTTGGCCGGTCAAGGCGCGGCCATTGGGCAACTTCAGATAACCCTGCGCTCGCTCCAAAGCCTGGATCGAGGGCTTCTCGTCCACGCACAGCACAATGGCCTTCGCCGGCGGCGCGACATAGAGGCCGACAACATCGGCGGCTTTGGCCGTAAAGTTCGGGTCGTTGCTCTCGCACCAGGACTTGCGAGCCACCAGGTCAATCTTGTGGCTGCGCAGGAACCGCCAGACATATTGGACATCGACATCGCCCAGCGCCTCGGCCAGCAGGGGGCCGGTCCAGCGCGCAAACCCTTGCGGTGGCGGCTTATCCAGCAGCTTCAGAATCCGCTTGTCGGTCGTCTTCGTATAGATCGGCTGCTTGCCAGGCCGCGGCTTGTCTTGCAGCCCTTCAAGGCCATGGTCGGCATAGCGATGCCGCCAAAGGCTGACAATCCGCGGCTGGACCCCAACTTCCTTGGCGATCGACCGGGTGCTGCGCCCATCCGCCGCCAACAGAACTATCCGCGCCCGCTTCAAATCGCGCTGCAACGTCACCGGTGAGCGACAGCACGCCTCAAGCACCTTGCGATCTTTCCTCGAAAGGTGGACTTCTCTTGCTTCGGGTATCATCCTAGCGACGTTCGCGCGCGAAAGCTCTGACCGTCTGGCACGATCTGGTATCGACGGATTGTATAGCTGGCGCTCTTTCGGATGAATCTAATACGAGCGCGATGCGCATTGCTGCGCCCTCTCCCCCTGTGGGAGAGGGCATCACCGCAGGTTGACGCGAGCTCACTTGGGTGAGGGGTTTGTCTCCGCGCACTCATGCGCGTTTGTAATTCCCGGAGAGATACCCCTCATCCGGCGCTTCGCGCCACCTTCTCCCACAAGGGGAGAAGGGAGGGCACCATCATCGAGGCTTGCTGCTCAATTCGCCGCCGACCTCGCGGCCGGCATATAAATCTGCGCGTAGCCTTCCTTGATCGCGGACGTGATGCGGTCGAGGCGGCGGTCGATGTGCTTCTCCAGCACGGAGACGCAAGCCTCCTCATTGCGCGCCTTCAACCCTTCGACGACGGCGCGGTGCTCGGCTTGCGTGTTGGAGCGGTTGACGCGGTCCATGTCGATCCAGCGCACGAAGCGGATGCGGGCGTTGACGTTGCGCAGCACGCGCAGCATCTCGGCGTTGTTCGACATCGCCATCAGCCGTTCGTGAAAGGTCTCATCCAGCTCGACCAGCTCCACCGAGGAGCGCTCGCCGGGATCGGGACCGGTCGCTTCGAGGAATTTCAGGAGCGCGTCGATGTCCTCGTCCTTGGCGCGCTTGATGGCGAGACGGACCGAGGCGACCTCGATCGACTTGCGCAGCTCGTAGAGATCGAAGATCTCGTGTGCGTCGAGCTCACGGCAGAAGAAGCCCTTGCCCGGCGTGAAGCGCAGGAAGCCTTCGGTGTTGAGACGGTTGAGCGCCTCGCGCAGCGGCGTACGGCTGACGCCGAGACGTTTTGCCAGCTCGCCTTCGTTGAGCCGTTCGCCCGGCTTGAACTCGTAGCTCACGGCCATCGCCTTGAGCTGCTCATAGACGCGATCGACGATGCTATCGGAAGCCAGTTCCACGTTGCTTTTCATAAGCTGCATTCATGCCCGAACACAGCCCAATATACCGGGGCTGTGAAGACGATTGCAATGCAAAGGACAGCGTAGCAGCGTTTGTTCAGAGCTTTACGACACCCGGAATCAGGCGAAGACGCGCGGGCGCAGTCCAGCATGAAACCAGGTGATCATGGAATAGATATCATAGACCGGCAGCCCGACCTCGGCCTGCAACGCCGCCGCATAAGGCGGCATGTTGGTGCATTCGAGCACGATGGCGCCGACGTCGGGGTTCTTTGCGACCAGCAGCTTGCCCGCCTCGACCACGTCGCGCTCGGCCAAGCCGACGTCCATGTCGTCCTTCTCGGCCTTGATCAGGACGCGGAAAAATTCCTTGCCGTTCTCGGTGCCGACCAGCGGCGTGTCGAGCGGCACGCCGGCACCTTCGAGATGCGCCGGCGTCAACGTCGAGCCCGACACCGTGACGAGGCCGACGCGCTTGCCGGGCGGCAAGGTCGCCTGCACCCACGGCACCTGCATCAGCGACGAGGTCGCAACCGGCACGCCGACGGCCGCCGCGATCTCCTTCTGGAACAGCGAGAGGAAGCCGCAATTGGTGGTGATGGCCTCCGCACCAAGCCGCACCAGGTCCTTGGCCGCGTCGATGAAATCAGGCAGCAGGCCGGCCGCACCCTTCAGCACCACCTTCTCCGGCGAGGCGCCGTTCACCACGCGATAGAGCACGGGGAACGGCCAGGTCGTGCCGTTGCCCATGTCGCCGGGAATGCGCGGAAAGCGCGCTTCCAGCATCAGGATACCGAGCGGCGCGCCATAGATGGCCTTGCCGCCACGGGCGATGCGGGAGGATGAGTTGGTAGGAGTGGTCATGGTGCGACCTCAGAGGAAGCGAGTGGGCGAAAACGGCGCGAGCGGAATCTCGGGCTGCTTGCCGCTCAGAAGCTGGGCGACGAGACGCCCGATGCGGGCCGAGCCGACCAGGCCGACATGGCCATGGCCGAAGGCATAGACGATGTCGCGCGAGGCGCGCGCGTGGCCGATGCAGGGCAGTCCGTCCGGCATGCTGGGACGATGACCGAACCAGGTCTTGATGCGCGCGGCCGGAATGTCCCTCGGAAGTTTCGGGAACATGCTGAAGAGATGGTCGCGCAAGATCTCGGCGCGCTTCCAGTTCGGCGCGGCCTCGAGGCCGGCGATCTCGACGGTGCCGGCGGCGCGCAGGCCCTTGTTGGTCCAGTTCACGACCATTTTCGCGTCGGACGCCATCATCGAGCTGCGCGGACCGGACTCGGGATTTTCGATCATGACGTGATAGCCGCGCTCGGTCTCGAGCGGCAGTGAATCGCCCACGGACGCGGTGAGCTGCTTCGATCTGGCGCCGGCGGCGACCACCGCAGCATCGCAAGCAATCTCACCAGTCTCGGTGACGACAGCGACGAGCTTGTTGCCGGAAAGCTTCAGCCCCGTCGCCTTGGCGCGCACGAGCTTCGCGCCGCTGGCCAACGCGTGATTGGCCAGTGCCGCAACGTAAGCGCCGGGATCGCGGCAGCGGCCGGCTTCTTCCACCACCACGCCAAAGCTGTAGCGCGGATGCAGGTCCGGCTCGCGCTGACGCATCTCGTCGGCATTGAGCTCCAGCCACTCGACCCCGACACGCTTGCGCAGCCGCCAGCCGAGATCGTGGTCAAAGTTGCCGCGCGACGGGAAGACATGCATCACGCCGTTGCGCTCGACCAATTCGGAGACACCGGCTTCTTCCGCGAGCTTCCGGTGCAGCAGCGGCGCGTCCTTCAGTAGATCGCGGAGCGCGAAGGCGGTCTTTTCCACGCGCGCCTCGGTCCAGCCCGAGAGCAGGTACTTGATCAGCCAAGGCAGCGCCTTCGGCAAATACGACCAGCGGATCGCGAGCGGGCCGAGCGGGTCCATCAGATAGAACGGCACCTTCTTCCAGATGCCGGGTTCGGCCGGCGGAATCACCGAATGCGAGGAGAGCCAGCCGGCGTTGCCGTAGCTCGCCGCCTGTTCGCCACCGGGCTCGCCGGGATCGATCAGCGTGACGCGATGGCCCTCGCGCAGCGCCTCGATGGCGCTGATCACGCCGACCGCGCCGGCTCCGATGATGGCGACATGGCGGCCTTCGGGCATCGTTTACGCCTTCACCGATGGCACAAAGTCCTTGCCGACCGAGATCGCGCGCGGATCGATGATGCAGTGGAGGATCGACGGCTTGCCCGAAGCCAGCGCGCGCTCGAACGCCGGCGCGAACTCCTCGGTGCGCTCGACGCGCTCGCCGTGGCCGCCGAACGCCTTGGCGTACATCGCAAAGTCCGGGTTCTTGAGCTGGGTGCCGACGACGCGGCCGGGATAGTCGCGCTCCTGGTGCATGCGGATGGTGCCGTATTGCGAATTGTCGACGATGATGACGACCAGCGGCGCGTCGTACTGCACGGCGGTCGCAAACTCCTGGCCGTTCATCAGGAAGCAGCCGTCGCCGGCAAAGGCAACGACGGTGCGATCCGGATATTGGCGCTTTGCCAGCACCGCCGCCGGCACGCCGTACCCCATCGAGCCCGAGGTCGGGGCGAGCTGGGAGGCAAAACTGTGGAAGCGGTGATGGCGATGGATCCAGCCGGCATAATTGCCGGCGCCGTTGCAGACGATCGCGTCCTTCGGCAGCCGGTCGCGCAGCCAGGTCATGACCTGGCCGTACTGGAACGTGCCCGGCAGCTCGCGCGCCTTCTCGGTCCAGGCGAGGTAATCGGCATGTGCCTTGGCGGCCTCGCCCTTCCAGGCAACCGCCCCGGAGGGCTTCAGCGTCTCGCCCGCCGCGGCGAACGCGGCGGGCGTCGCCTGGATCGCGAGCGCCGGCTGATAGACGCGGCCGAGCTCTTCCGAGCCCGGATGCACGTGAATCAGCTTCTGCTGCGGGGTCGGAATGTCGAGCAGCGTGTAGGACGAGGACGGCATCTCCGACATGCGGCCGCCGATGAGCAGAACGACATCGGCGCCGTCGATGCGCGCCTTCAGGCCCGCGCTCGGCCCGATGCCGAGATCGCCGGCATAATGCGAATGGTCGGCGTCGATCAGCGAGGCCCGGCGGAACGAGGTCGCCACCGGCAGGTCGAACCGCTCGGCAAAACGCGCGATGCTCTTGGTCGCCTCATCCGTCCAGCGCGAGCCGCCGAGAATGACGAGCGGCGCCTTGGCGCTCGCGAGCATGGCGCCGACACGCTCAATGTCCGCGGGCGCGGGCCAGCTCACCGCCGGCTCGATGCGCATGGCATCGGCGACGGCGGCGGTCTCGGTCAGCATGTTCTCCGGCAGCGAGATCACCACGGGGCCCGGACGGCCCTGCATCGCGACGCGGAAGGCGCGCGCGACCAGTTCCGGAATGCGGTCGGGGCGATCGATCTCGACCGCCCATTTCGCCATGGTGCCGAACACGGCCTTGTAGTCGAGCTCCTGGAACGCCTCGCGTTCGCGCATGCCGGTATCGACTTGGCCGACGAACAGGATCATCGGTGTCGAATCCTGCATCGCGATGTGGACGCCGTGGCTGGCATTGGTCGCGCCGGGGGCCGCGGGTGACGAAGCAGACTCCCGGACGCCCCGTGAGCTTGCCATAGGCCTCCGCCATCATCGCGGCGCCGCCCTCCGCGCGGCAGATCATCACGTCGATCGGGCTGTCGTGCAGCGCGTCCAGCGCCGCAAGATAGCTCTCGCCCGGCACGCAGGTGACGCGCTCGACGCCTTGGGCGACGAGCTGATCGATCAGGATCTGGCCCCCGGTGCGGGTGTTACGAATGGTCATGACAGCTCCCTGCAGGCTTTGGCGACGCGCTCGGGCGCCTCGCGAAAATGTCGTTCGCAGGTGGCGTAGGACAGGCCAACAGGAGGTGCAAGATCGAAAGGCTTCCCGCTCCCTGCGCAGGCGTCATGCCCGCCCCTGCTGTTTGCACTACCGCCCATTCGCGATGATGCGGCGGCAATGATCGAGCGCCGCGCCGATCAGGTTGTCGCTCGCCTCCGGCGTGCGGAACGCCGAATGCGCCGATAGCGTCACGTTCGGCAGTTTGGTCAGCGGATGGCCCGGGGGCAGCGGCTCGACGGTGAAGACGTCGAGGCCGGCATGGGCGATGTGGCCCGAGCGCAGCGCATCGCACATCGCCTCCTCGTCGACCACGGCGCCGCGCGCGGTGTTGATCAGGATGGCGCCGGGGCGCATCATCCCGATGCGCTCGCGCGACAGGAAACCCTTGGTCTCGTCGTTGAGGAGCAGATGCAGCGAGACGACGTGGCTGTCCGCGAGGAGCTTCTCCAGCGGGACGAATTCGACGCCGGGATGCGTCTTCGGCGATCTGTTCCAGGCGATCACCTTCATGCCGCAGCCAAGCGCCATGCGCGCGGCTTCCGCCGCGATGCCGCCGAAGCCGATCAGGCCGAGCGTCTTGCCGGTGAGCTGCAGCGCATCGCGACGCAGCCAATTGCCCTCGCGCATGCCGCGATCCATCTCTCCGAAGCTCTTTGCAGAGGCCCACATCAGGGCGATCGCGCATTCGGCGACGGCGGTGTCGCCATAGCCCTTGATGGTGTGAACCGAGATGCCGCGCTGGCCCAGCTCCTCCGGATTCATGTAGCTGCGCGCGCCGGTGCCGAGGAAGACGACGTGCTTCAGGGCAGGACATTTCGCGGCAATCGCCGTCGGCACCGCGGTATGGTCGACGATCATGATCTCAACACCGTCAAGAAGGCGTGGCAGGTCGTCGGGAGTGATCGCGGGGTTGCGGTTGATGCCGACCGGAAGGCTGTCCCCGCGCAGCAGTTTCTCGGTCACCGCGGCAAGGGTGTCATTGGCATCGACGAAGAGAGCGCGCACGGGCCTGTCTTTCCTGTCCAGTTTAAAATACCGTATTGCATTTTAATCTGAATACAGAAATAGTCCAGACGCCGGGTTCGAATGTCCAGAAGCGACTGCCCAGGAGACTGCCATGAATCGCAGGGATGCACTCACCACTGTCGCCCTCGCCGGAGCCGCGATCGCCGCAACCGGTTCGGCCAAGGCCGACACCGCGCCGGGCTCGACGCTCGAACGGATCAAGAAGAGCGGCGTGCTGCGGATCGCCGTCATCGCCGGCCAGGATCCTTACTTCCACAAGGACCTCACCACCAATCAATGGTCGGGCGCCTGCATCGACATGGCGAACGACATCGCCGGCAAGCTCGGTGCCAAGGTCGAGACGCTGGAATCGACCTGGGGCAACCAGATCCTGGATCTCCAGGCCGAGAAGATCGACCTTGCCTTCGCCGTGAACCCGACACCGGAGCGCTCGCTGGTCATCGACTTTTCCACGCCCATCCTGGTGCACTCCTTCACCGCCATCACCAAAAAGGGTTTTGCCAAGCCGCAAACCTGGGCCGAGCTGAACAAGCCCGAGGTCAAGATCGCCGTCGACATCGGCTCGACCCACGAGACGATCGCGCGCCGCTATTGCCCGAAGGCGACGATCCTCGGCTTCAAGGAGCGCAACGAGGCGATCCTCGCCGTCGCAACCGGACGCGCGGACTGCAACATTTCGCTGGCGGTGCTTTCGGTCGCGACCTTGAAGAAGAACCCGACGCTCGGTGAGCTCGCGGTGCCACGTCCGCTGCTCACGCTGCCGACCAACATGGGCATCCGCGCCGAAAGCGACCGGCGCTACAAGGACTTCCTCAGCGCCTGGGCCGACTACAACCGCTCGCTGGGCCAGACCCGCGAATGGATGTTGAAGGGTTTTGAAGCCGTAGGTCTCGGCGCGGACGACATTCCCGGCGAAGTGCAGTTCTGAGCGCCAATCCGCGATGTATGTCTGGGGATTCGCGGTGCTCAAGCCGTACCGGAGCCCGCGTCGGCTTCATGAATGATGGCGTCATGGCCGGGATCGGTACGCCAGAGGAGATGATCCGCCAGCCGCGCAGCGAACGGCGGAAGTCCCTCCTCAGCCGGTTTCACGAAACGCATTAGACTGCCGGCCACGACCATCCCGAATCGGTGGGACGAACCATGAAACTCCGCGGCGGCTTCACGAATTACGGCGAGACGATCGGCATTCTGATGCTCGATACCCGCTTCCCGCGCCCGCGCGGCGACATCGGCAACGCGCTCTCCTACGACTTCCCGGTGCGCTACAAGATCGTGCGCGGCGCGCACGCCACAAGGATCATGGGCGACCAGCCCGATCCGACCCTGCTCGAGCCGTTCATCGCCGCGGCCCGCGAATTGGAAGCCGACGGCGTCAAAGCGATAACGACGAGTTGCGGCTTCCTCGCGCCGTTCCAGAAGCAGCTCGCGGCTGCCGTGAACATCCCGGTCTTCACCTCGAGCCTGATCCAGGCGCCGCTGATCCACGCCATGCTGCCGCCCGGCAAGGTCATCGGCATCTTCACCGAACGCGGCCACCACATGAACGAAGGGCACTTCCGCGGCGTCGGCTGGTCGCCGGACGACATTCTCGTTCAAATCCAGGGCATGAAGCCCGATGCGCAGTTTCCCGCAACCTACATTCTCGGCCGCGAAGAGCTGGACACTGACGTGCTGCGCGCCGAGATGATCGAGATGACGGAAGCCTTCATGGCGTCCTGCAAAAATCCCGGCGCGATCCTGTTCGAGTGCACCAACATGTGCCCATTCTCGCGGGACGTCGCCGAGGTGTCGGGTCTGCCGGTGTTCGACATCAACACCCTGATCAACTTCTTCCATCGCGCGGCCCATCCCGTGCCGTTCCTGCGCTGAACCAGCCGGGACAGGCGGCGAGGCGCGCGATGAACGCGCACGAGCCTAAAATAAGGCGGCGTTGACAGCCTGTCCGTAGATCATTGCAGCAACGAGTGAGAGCAGCAGGCCCGCTCCCGAGAATATGACGACGACTTTCAGAGTCTCGACATCGACATTGGTTCCCGTCGCGCGGGATATTGCTCTTGCCAGTGCAGCAATCATCGCCAGCTCCGAAGCGGGCCGCGCGGAAGCGAGGCCTCACTTCATCTAGCGTTACTCGGCGCATTCGCGTGTGAAGCAGATTACAGGTGATCCCGCTGCACCCAGCCCGTTGCAATCGCGCTCGCCCAGGTGAGCATTCCCCTGGCCCGCGCCAATGCTGCCATGGCCGTGGTGTCGTAGGCCACGTAGCGGAGCGTCGCGGACCAGCCTCTGTTGGCATGCTCCAGAATTGCGTAACACGCATGAGGGGTGCCGACCTCGACCACGTAGGGAACGGGCATCTTCCCGTCGTAACCGGGCAATCCAACGCTGCCGGGATTGACGACCAGCCGGCCATCCTTCAGACGCACCACGCGCGGAATGTGCGTGTGTGCGCACAGGATGATCTCGGCGTCGATCCCCTCGGCGCCGGCCTCAATAGAATCAATCCGGCTCGGACGCGGGCAGCCGTCGCCCGCGATGTGGTCGAGCCAGAACGCAGCATCATTCCCTGGCGATCCATGGCACAGGAACGCCCGCCCCCTATACATGAGCGTGGACGGCATGCTTGCCATCCACTCGAAATGCTTGCGTTCGAGCTCTCGGAAATCGCTGCGCGCCGATGTGCCGGCCTGCCACAGCTCCACGAGAATGCGGTCCTGATCGCCCTTGATGGACGGAAAGCCTCGCTCCATCAGCAGGTCAGCCGTTCGGGCCGCTTCGAGCGGACCGCTAACATGGTCGCCCAGGTTCACGACCTCGTTGATGCCGAGCGCAGCAATGTCCGCAAGGACGGCTTCGAGCGCCGGACGATTTCCGTGCACATCCGCGATGGCAGCAAATTTCACTTGGCCTCTCCATTCGAGATGGCCGACGATTCACCCAATGCGGGACGATGCAGGGATAGCGGGTCTCTTTAGCTGCATTTTTAGAAGCGCCCGCAAGCTGAGGATCAAATCGGCGCTGGACGAACGCTTACATGACCAAGGTGCTGCGATCAACCGATCTTCGCTCGCGCGGCCGGAGCCTGCGGCGCGCCGCGTTGGGCCGACAGCTCCGCCCACAGGCGGGAGCGCACGCCTTCATTGAGAGGCACAATGTGGAACGGCTGGCCGAAGATTGCGAGCGGCTCCTTGGCCGGCTCGAACCGCGGCCAGGCTTCCGCGATGTCGGGCGCGCCGGATGTGACGAAGCGCAGCACGCTTGCCTGAAACCGCGCGGCGACCTCGATATCCTCGGGCGTCATCGGCCCGCCCTTGCGCTTCAGGATCGGGCGGTCGATGAAATCCGGCGGGTGCGCCCAGAGGCAGGCATTGTCGGCACCGTGGGTCGGCCCCTGCGACAGGAACGGCTCCAGCGCCGGGCGATGGTCGAACCGGCTCAGCCACACCGCGCCGCCAGCCGCGGCATGAAGCCGCGCAAGATCTGCCATGGGGCGATGCCAGAACGCGTCGGACAGCAGCGCCTCGTACGGATCCTCGTCGACGCGCGCTGTGGCGCGGTAATACGCCAGCAGACGTTGCCAGCCGGCATCGCCGACTGCGGCGCGCACTTGTCGTTCGGTGGTGCGGATCATCGCGGCCGGCGGCGTGCTCTTCAGGAACATCACCATCTCGTCGCGGCAGGAGCCGAGCCAGAGCGGAATGTCGCGCAAGGTTCCTTCGGCGAAGACGTCCCGCGGCTCGCGCGGAATCACGATTCCGTCGAGCACCGGGCCGAACACGGTGCCTTGTTCGGTCTCGTCCGCAAGCCCGCGACTGACGCGCTCCACCGCCGCGAAGAGCTTTGGCAGTGGCAAAGAGGCAATCGCGGTTGGGTCGTACGCTAATTCGAGCTCGGCAAGCAGGCGGCGTGCAACGTCGTCGGCATGATCGGCGCTCATGATGTTCCGCCCGGGCGCGCTGAGCGCGAGGGCGCGAATGAACTTGCCTCTGGCCTGCGGCAGGGTTGCGAGCGCGATCACCATCGAGGCGCCGGCCGACTGGCCGGACAGCGTGATCGCGTCAGGATCGCCGCCGAAATCCGCGATATTGGCGCGCACCCAGTCGAGGGCGGCGAGCGAATCCGAGATCGCGAGGTTGTTGGCCTCGCCGAGCCCAAGGCGATGCAATTGCAGGAATCCGAGCGGGCCGAGCCGGTAGTTGATGGTGACGATCACCGCCGGACCGTGCGCGGCGAGGAATGCGCCGTCATAGTCGGCGCCGCCGCCGGTGACGAAGGCGCCGCCATGGATGAAGACCAGCACCGGCAGCGGCCGATCGGCCTCTGCCGGCGTCCAGATGTTCAGGCTGAGACAGGCAGCCTCGTCCGCATGATCGAGATGGCCCGGCTGCGGCGCGTAAGCGCCGTAGCCCGTGCAGCGGAGCGGCTCCGTCCACGCTTTCGGCGGCATTGCCTTGGCAAAGCGCGGCGCGGTTGCGAACGGCACGCCCTTGAAGGCACGCATACCGGCCTGCGTGGTGCCGACGACGGGGCCACTCGTGGTCTGAACTGCGCTGGTCAGCATGCGTGCCTCGTCTTCACTCAAGCGCGCCGCTTGCCGAGATCGGCGATGTCGACGGTGTGGGTTTCGCGCGCCGTCGCCGCAGCGGCTGCCGAGATCACGCAGCAGCAGGCGACGAAGATCGCGACGGGGACCCAGCCGTTCGGCCCCTCCCCGACCAGGCTCGCGCTCACCAGCGGCGTGAAGCCGGCGACGAGAAAGCCGAGCTGCGTGCCGATCGCGGTGCCGGAATAGCGCACGCGCGCCTCGAACATCTCGGCGTAGAACGACGGCCAGATCGCGTTCGGCGCGGCGTAGACGATGCCGGACAGGATCATCGCGGCGGCGAAGATCGCGATCGTGTTGCCTGACGTCACCAGCATGAAGTACGGGAACAGCAGCACCGCGCAGCCGAGCACGCCGCCGATGAACACCGGCTTGCGGCCGATCTTGTCGGCGAGCAGGGCCCAGAGCGGCTGGGTGAGCAGCGCCGTGACGTTGCCGAGCACGCCGGCCCACAGCATGGTCGGGCGCGCCACGCCGAACTTGCTGGTGGCATAGCCGAGCGCGAACACGGCGGTCATCGTGCTCACGGTCGCGATCAGCGCGCAGACGATGACGCGCAGCACGTCGGGCCAGTAGTCGCGCAGTAGGGCGACGACGGGGAAGCGCGCAACCTGCGCCTTGTCCTTGATGTCTTCGAACACGGGCGTTTCCGGCATGGTCCGCCGCACCAGGTAGGCGACCAGCAGCACCAGAGCGGAAAGCAGGAACGGAACGCGCCAGCCCCAGTTCAGAAGCTGGTCCTCCGGCAGGCTCGATACCGGAATGAATACCAGCGTCGCCAGGATCGCACCGGCCTGGGTGCCGCTCAGGGTCCAGCTCGTAAAGAAGGCGCGGTTGGAGTTGGCCGAATGCTCCAGCGTCAGCGAGTTCGCCCCGCTCTGCTCGCCGGCGGCCGAGAGGCCCTGTAACAGGCGAAGCAGCGTCAGGATGACGGGCGCGGCATTGCCGATCGCGTTGGCATCCGGCAACAGGCCGATCGCAAGCGTCGAGCCACCCATCAGTACCAGTGTGAACAGCAGCACCGTCTTGCGACCAATGCGGTCGCCGAAATGGCCAAGGATGACGGCGCCGACCGGCCGCGCGATGTAGCCGATGCCGAAGCTGAGGAGCGCGAGCAGTGTCCCGGTCGAGGGATCGACATTGGCGAAGAACACTTTTGGAAAGATCAGCGCGGCCGCGGTGCCGTAGATGAAGAAGTCGTAGTATTCGAGCATGCTGCCGACGAAGCTGACCAGCGCGGCGCGCTTCGGCAGCTTGCCCGGTGTTGCCTCCGCTGCGGATGACGCGTGCAGCGATGCGGTTGACGTCAACGTCATTGCAAGTCCTCCCCATGTGTCCGGTGCGGCTCGCGTCAGGCGGTCCGCCGCGCGCGCGTTTTGTGGTTCTGGTTGCCGCAACCGTGGTTTGGAGGGATAATGTACGAACTAGTACGTTTATGCAATACGCGTTGGATCAAGGCACGGACGGGTGAAATTTGCCTTCACCTTCAAGGTGATCCGTGGAAACTGGCGGGAGAAACAGTGATGCTCGAGCGCATGCCGCCCCCATCGAAGCGCACCAACGACCCCGAGCGCACCAAGCGCGACATCCTCGAAGTGGCGATGGCCGAATTCGCCTCGGAGGGCTATTCCGGCGCCCGCGTCGATGCGATCGCGGCCCGCACGCGCACGTCGAAGCGGATGATCTACTATTATTTCGGCGGCAAGGAGCAGCTCTACCTCGCGGTGCTGGAGGAGGCCTATCGCAGCATCCGCGCGCTGGAGGATCAGCTCGACATCGAAAGCTGCGATGCGCGCGAGGGATTGCGCCGGCTGATCGAGGCGACCTTCGACCACGACGAGCGCAACCCGAACTTCATCCGCCTCGTCTCAATCGAGAACATCCATCACGGCAAGCACCTGAAGCAGAACCTGCAACTGCGCCAGCTCAACGCCAGCGTGATCGCGACGCTCGACGGCATCCTCGAGCGCGGCCGCACTGAGGGCGTCTTCCGCGACGACGTCGACGCCATCGACCTGCACCTGGCCATCAGTTCCTACTGCTTCTTCCGCGTCGCCAACCGCCACACCTTCGGCGCCCTGTTCGACCGCGACCTGAGCGAACCCAGGATGCTGGCGAGGAGTCGGACGCAGATCGTGGAGATGATTTTGGCGTGGCTGGGGGCGAAGGGGTAAAGCGGCGAGAATAGCGCCAAATATTCCGTGTCGTCCTGGCGAAGGCCAGGACCCATAACCACCGAACGCAGTTTGGCGAAAACTCGGGGTTACCAGCTCGTGCGGCAACATCTCCCTGGGATAATGGGTCCTGGCTTTCGCCAGGACGACGAACAAGAATCACCCGCTCCGCTTCCCCCGCGTGCTCGCCAGCAGCACCAGCATGAAGGAGGCCGCCGTCATCAACGTCGAGATCGCGGCAATGGTCGGGTCGATCTCGTCGCGGAGCGCGGTGAACATGCGCTTGGTCAGCGGCTGGTACTGCCCGCCGGAGATGAACAGCGCGACGATGGTCTCGTCCATCGCCGAGATGAAGGCGAAGATGCCGCCGGCCACCACGCTGGACTTGATCTGCGGCAGCGTCACCGCGAAGAAGCTGCGCAGCCGGTTCATGCCGAGGCTGCGCGCCACCATCTCCTGCGCCGGATCGAAGCTCTGCAAGCCCGCGAGCACCGAAATGATGACGTATGGCAGGCCCAGCATCACATTGGCGAGCACGAGGCCCGGCAGGGTCGCGACCGACCTTGGCATAGACGAAGAAGATGCCGACCGCGGTGATGATGATCGGCACCACCAGCGGCAGCAGCAGCATCATGTGGATGAGGCGCATGATGCGCAGCTTGGACTGGCTGATGGCGTAGGCGGCGGCAACCCCGAGCGGCGTCGCGATCAGAACGGTCAGCAGCGCGACCGTCAGCGTCACCCGCGTCGCCTGCATCCAGGCCGGGTTTGAAAAATACTGCTGGTACCAGCGCAGCGAGAAGGACGGCGGTGGGAAGGTCAAGAAGCGCGCGCTGGAGAAGGAGATCGGCGCGATGATCAGCACCGGCAGGATCAGATAGACCAGCACCAGCGCGCTGATCACGTAGAGGGCCATCCGTGCGGGGGACAATCGCGTCATTTCTGCCCCAATATGCGATCGAGCGAAATGAAGCGGCTGACGACGAGGAAGATCAGGAGCACGCTGACGAGCAGCACCACCGCGACGGCGCTCGCAGCCCCAAACTGGTTGTAGAGCTCGACATTGCGGCTCACCAGCATCGACACCATCACGGTGCGGCCGCCGCCGAGCAACTCCGGCGTAATGTAGAAGCCGAGGCAGAGCACGAACACCATGGTGCAGCCGGCGAGCACGCCCGGCAGCGACAGCGGCAGGAAGACGCGGACGAAAGTGAGCGACGGGCTCGCCCCCAGGCTGGCGCCGGCCTGCATCAGGTCGCCGGGGATCTTCTGCATGGTGGCATAGAGCGGCAGCACCATGAACGGCAGCAGGATGTGCACGGTCGCAACCACCGTGCCGAAGGTGTTGTGCACCAGCGCGAGCGGCTCGGAGATCACATCGAGATAGCGCAGGAACTGGTTGATCACGCCGGTGCGCTGGAGCAGCGCGAGCCACGCATAGGCGCGGACCAGCACGCTGGTCCAGAACGGCAGCACGACCAGCGAGAGGATGAGGATGCTCCACCCTTTCGGGACAGAGTTGGCAAGATAGGCCACGGGATAGCCGAGCAGCAGCGCGATTCCCGTGACCGCGAGGCTGATCTCGAAGGTCAGCGCGAAGCTGCGCCAGTAGATGTCCTCGGTGAAGACGCGGCGATAGTTCTCCAGCGTGAAGCCGTCATGGTAGACCGACTGCAAGACGAGCCAGCCGACCGGCAGCACGATCAGAGCCAGGATCACCAGCAGCGCCGGCGACACCAATGCCAGCATCAGGCCGTGCTCGCGGCGCTGATGCTTTTGGGAGGGATCTGGCACTGATATCGTCAACGCTGCCTCGCTTCGCCTGGCTCTTCGTCTACTTCTGCATGAACGAGGCCCAGCGTTTCTCGGCCGCCTCGCCGGCCGGCGAGGACCACCAGGCGTAGGACATCAGCGCCTGCTTGGCCGCGTTGGCCGGCTCGCTCGGCAATTGCGCCGCGCGCTCGGGCTTGATCACATTGGTCTCGAACGCCTTGGGATTGCCCGGACCGTAGTCGATATGCAGCGGCAGATTGGCCTGGTGCACGGGATCGACGGCCTCGTTGAGGAATTTCACCGCGGTCTCGAGATTCGGCGCGCCCTTGAGGATGCAGAGCGAGGTGCTCTGAAGGATGCCCTGGTTGTAGGTGAAGGACACCTTGGCGCCCTCCTTGGCCACCGCGCTGACGCGGCCGTTCCAGGCCATCTCCATGTCGACCTCGCCGTCGTTGAGGAGCTGCGCCGACTGCGCGCCTGACGTCCACCACACCGTGATGTGCGGCTTGATCTCCTCCAGCTTCTTGAAGGCGCGATCGACGTCGAGCGGGTAGAGCTTGTCGGGCGCGACACCGTCGGCCATCAGCGCCGCTTCGAGCGTGGCGATCGGATGGTTGCGCAGCGCGCGGCGGCCGGGGAATTTCTTGACGTCCCAGAAATCGACCCAGCTGTTCGGCGCGTCCTTCGGGAAGGTCTTCTGGCTGTAGGCCAGCACGCTGGAATAGAACTCGTAGGACACCGAATAAGGGCTGCGATAGGCCTCCGGCATCGCCGCGGCGTTCGGGATCTTCGAGAAGTCGAGCTTCTCGATCAGCCCCTGCTCGCCGCCGCGCAGGCAATAGCCGGTGGGCGTGTCCACGACATCCCAGATCGGCTTGCCGCTGCCGACCTGGGTCTTGATCGCGGGCCAGGCATCGGGAATGGAATCCTGGTTGATGGTGATGCCGAGCTTCTTGGCGGAGGGATCGAGGATCGCCACCGTCTGCGCCGCCTGATAGGCGCCGCCTTGCGAGACGAAGGTGATCTGCTCGGCCGCGCTTGCCGCCGTGCCGCCAAACGCGATCGCGCCCAACAGGGCGTAGCCCAATGCAGAGTTCTGTTTCGTCGTCATCCTCGCCTCCTCCATCGCCAAAGTGATCTCACTGACCGATCGCATCGAGAAACTGGTACCAGCCGGCGACCATGCGCACGGCGGGCTCGCGCAGCGGATAGAATGGAATCGCCTTCATGCGCCGCGCGTCGAGCAGACCGACATCCGGCGTCTCGCCGCGCACGAAGGCGGCGAGATAGCGGCCCATCAGGCTCGACATCGCAACGCCGGCGCCATTGTAGCCCATCGAGAACAGCGTGCGGTCGTCGAGCCGGCCGATATGCGGCACCGAGTCCAGCGTCATGGCGACGAGGCCCGACCATTTGTAGGCGAGCGGCACCTCAGTGAGATCGGGGAAGATGCCGACCATCGCCTTGCGCAAGGCGTCGAACGCGGCTTCGGAGTCCTGCTTGCCGAAAGCGCCGCGGCCACCAAAGATCACGCGATTGTCGACCATGCGGAACCAGCGCATCATGCGCTTGGTCTCGGTGTAGGTGCGCCCCGTCGGCATCAATTTTCCGGCGAGATTGCGCGGCAGCTTGTCGGTCGCAATGATGGCGCTGCGGAACGGGATCAGCGTGCGCTGCATCTGCGCGGTGGCGCCGGTGAGGTCCGAGTAGCTGTTGGTGGCGATGATGGCCTGCTTCGCCCGCACCGCGCCCCGCGGCGTCTCCGCGACGATGCCGCCCTGCTCTCGCCTCAGCCTGAAAACCGGCGATTCCTGGAAAATCGGGACACCGCGGCGCGCCACGCCGTCGGCGAGACCGCGCAGATAGTTCAGTGGATGAATGCCGCCGGAGCCGGGGTTGAGCACGCCGCCGACGAAGATGTCGGAACCGGTCTCCTCGCGCACCCCGCGCTTGTCGAGGATGCGGACCTCCACATCGCCCATCTCGCGCGTCATCCAGTTGGCTTCGTCGATCGCGGCCCGCAAGGTCGTCTCGTTGTGCGCGGCCTTGACCTGGCCGGCGCGCGTCAACGCGGCGCTGCTGATGCCGAACTCGGACACCAGCTCCTCGACGATGTCGGTGGATTCATGCGCGATCTCGTACATGCGCCGCGCCATGGCGCGGCCGTGCACGGCGTCGATCTCGCGAAACGAGAGGCGGAACTTTGCGGTGATCACCCCGCCATTGCGCCCGCTCGCGCCCCAGCCGGGGCGGTTGGCCTCGAGCACGATCGGCGATAGGCCGCTCTTGGCGATGTGGTGCGCGGCGGAGAGGCCGGTATAGCCCGCACCGATGACCACCACGTCCGCCTGGCTCTCGCCCGACAGCACCGGAAACGCGCGCGCCGGTTCCGCCGTGGCTTCCCACAGCGAATTGGCCGATGGCAGCGCGCTCCAGTCCCGTGTCATGCCCGTGCTCACCCGTCTACGCCGCCGGGCCGATCGCGGCGTCGGCGAGCGCCTTCAGCGTCGGGAAATGGAAGTCCGGCTTGGTCAGCGTCTCCACCGCCGGCGTTCCGCCAAAACCCGCGATGCCCTGGCGGCGCTCGATCCAGCACACCTTGTAGCCGAGCTTCCGCGCGATCCCGATGTCGTGGTACTGGCTCTGCGCGACGTGGAGGATGTCGGACTGCTTGTAGCCGAAGGCCGATTGGCGACCCTTGTTGTAGGCGAAGAATTCCGGGTTCGGCTTGGCGACGCCGGTGTCGTCGGCGCAAACGGTGTCGTCGAAGGGATTGCCGAGCGCGTGTGCGTAACAAGACAGCGCGACGCGATCCGCATTGGTCATCGCCACGAGGCGGAATTTCGTGCGCAGGCGCTTCAGGGCCTCGACCGAGTCCGCGAACGGCCCCCAGCGCAGCACCGAGAGCTGGAAGACGTCGCAGGACGCATCGTCGGAAGGCAATCCGAGCTCCTTGGCGAGATGGCGATAGACGTGGAACATCGCCTCGCTGGAGCGCTCGTAGTGTTTGTCGCGGCCGCGCTTGTACGGCTCGAAGATCTGCTCGTCGCTGAGCTCGGCCGGCGACTTGCCCGAGATCTTGCGCACCGCGGAGAGCACGCCGGTCTCGAAATCGATCAAGGTGCCGACGACGTCGAAGGTGAGAACCTTGAAATTGCTGAACGCGGCTTGGGACGACATTTTGGTTTCTTCTCTCGGGTTGGACTAGGCTGGATTCAGTCCCCCACCCTGGGCACGACGATGGTGTCCTCGGGGTGGAGGGTGACGGTGAGGCTGCCGCCGAGCGGCGGGATGCGGCTGTAGGCCTGGTGGTAGCTCGGCTGGCGCAGGCTGAGCGCGACGCCGCCTTCGAGCGCCAGGAAGATGCGCAGGCTCTCGCCCTGGTAGACGATGTCGGTGACGGTGCCGCTGAGCCGGTTGCAGGCGGCATCCTGCGCGCCGTCGTCGATCAGCAGCTTCTCGCTGTGCACGGCCAGCATCAGGGCGTCGCCGTCGGGAATGGCGCGGGCACTGCGCAACAAGGCGCTGCCGAGCGCCACGCTGGAGGCATCGACGCGGCGGACGGGCAACATCGTCGCCTCGCCGATGAAGCTGACGAAGGAATCGGCGGGATGGTCGTGCAGACGTGCCGGCTCGTCGATCTGGATCAGCCGGCCGTCCTTCATCACGGCGACGCGGTCGCTCATGGTCAGCGCCTCGCGCTGGTCATGGGTGACGTAGATGATGGTGGCGCCGATGCGCCGGTGCAGCGCGCGCAGCTCGATCTGCATGGATTCGCGCAGCTGCTTGTCGAGCGCGGATAGCGGCTCGTCCATCAGGATCAGACGCGGCTCGAAGATCATGGCGCGTGCCAGCGCCACGCGCTGGCGCTGGCCGCCGGAGAGCTGCGCGATGCCGCGTTCCTCGTAGCCGGCGAGGCCGACCATCGCGAGCGCGGCGCGCACCTTCTCCGGCCAACTCGCTTTCGGCAGGTGGCGCGCGCGCAAGGGGAAGGCGACGTTCTCGCCGACGCTCATGTGTGGAAACAAAGCGTAGTTCTGGAACACGACGCCGATGTCGCGCTTGTGCGGCGGCATGTAAGTGACGTCGCGGCCGCCGAACAGGATGGTGCCGCTGGATGGCAGGATGAAGCCGCCCAGGATGCCGAGCAGCGTGGTCTTGCCGGAACCGGAGGGGCCGAGCAGGGAGACGAACTCACCGGCGCCGACATTGAGGGACACGTCGTCGAGGGCGCGAACCGCGCCGTAAGCCTTGCTTGCGGACCTGATCTCGACGCTTTCCGCTCGTTTGTCCAACGATCGACCTCGCCATGTCCTGAGCCGGCGTGCCTCACTGCGCGCCATAAGCCTGCTTTATAGACAGGGATTTGGAGCACTCCTGGTTGCAGCGTGCACTGCAACCAATCCTTTGCTCGAAGCCCCTGTCTTTAGGCTGTCATGCGAATGACACCAGACTTGGCAAAACTCGGCAATTGCCAAATTCTCACCCGGCTCATAACATGACCTTATGCCCGAGCTCCGCCGGATGCTGCCGTCCAGTAACGCCCTGTTCGTCTTCGACGCAGCAGCGCGCAATGGCAGTTTCACCGCGGCGGCCGCCGAATTGAACGTCACGCAGCCCGCGGTGAGCCGGATGCTCGGCCAGTTCGAGCAGCATCTCGGCGTCCGCCTGTTCGACCGCAAGGCCGGCCGCGCGGTGCTCACCGAGGAAGGCGAGTTGCTCTATCGCCGTGTGCTCGAAGGCTTTCGCAGCATCGAGAGCGGCCTCGTCGAGATCGAACGGCGGCGCAAGGGCACCGAGACGGTGACGCTGTCGGTCTCCTCCGCCTTCACCACGCATTGGCTGATGCCGCGCATCGACAAGCTGCAGCGGCAGTTTCCTGAGGTCGATTTGCGCTTCCAGCTGATCTCCGGCGCGCTGCGCGGGCCGGTGGAGAATGTCGATCTCGGCATGCGCTTTCGCGACCGCGACGAGCCGTCGTCTGGCGGCACGCTGGTGATGAAGGAAGTGATGCTGCCGATGTGCAGCCCCAGCTATCTCGACGAGACCGATCCTGCCGAGGGCAACACCATCATCCGCCTCGCCGAGACGCCGGGCGACTGGGCCGCGGATTACGCCTCGCTTCTCACCGGGCGCCGCGGCGCGGCCAAGGCGCTGAGCTTCACCGACTATGCCGTCGTGATGCAGGCTGCCCTGCTCGGCCAGGGCATTGCGCTCGGCTGGCTGACGGTCGCTTCGCACTGGCTCCTGACCGGCGCGCTGGTGCCGGCGTCCGACACGCTCACCACCACGCGCCGCATCTGCGAATTCCTGCCGCCGCGCAACCGGCCGATGCGCCCCATCGCCACTGAAATCCGCGACTGGATCATCGCGCAGATGAAAAGCGAGATCGCCGCGATCGACAAGCTCTATCCGAAACTCGGCGCGATGGCCGCGTGCTATTAGTTGCCCCCTCTCCCCGCAATCGGGGAGAGGCGAAGCGCACCACGCCGTCACCGATGCTCGATCGCCCTGATGGCGCCGCGGAGCTCGGCGAGGCCGCGCAGGCGGCCGATCGCGGTGTAGCCGGGATTGGTGCGCTTGGTGGCGGCGAGATCGTCCAGCATGCGGTGGCCGTGATCGGGGCGGAACACGATTTGCTTGTCCGGCGAACGCCGCGCGTTCTCCTTCAGCAGGGCCTTCAGCACCGCGACCATGTCGACGTCGCCGTCGAGATGATCGGATTCGTAGAACGACAGGCCATCGGCCTCGCGCTTGGTCGCGCGCAGATGCGCAAACGCAATGCGCGGGCCGAAGCGCTCGGCCATTTCAGGCAGGTTGTTCTCGGGCCGCACGCCGAGCGAGCCCGTGCACAGGCAGATGCCGTTGGCCTTCGACGGCACGGCGTCGAACAGCGCCTGGTAGTCGTCGGCGGTCGAGGCAATGCGCGGCAGGCCGAACAGCGGACGCGGCGGGTCGTCCGGATGCAGCGTGAGCGAGACACCGAGTTGTTCCGCAACGGGGGTGACGCGCTCCAAAAACTCGGCGAGATGCTGCCGCAGGATGTTTGGCGTGATATCGCGGTACGTTTCGAGCCGGTCGCGGAATTGCGGGATCGTCATCGGCTCGGTGGTCGAGCCCGGCAGCGCGCTGGCGATGACCATGACCAGATAGTCGATGTCGGCCTGGCTCATCTGGTCGAACAGCGTTTTCGCGCGCGCTTGCTGCTCCGGTGAATACTCCTGCGCGGCGGCCGGACGCTTAAGGATGTGCAGCTCGAACGCGGCAAAGCGGTCCTGGTCGAACCGCATGGCGCGGGCGCCGTTCGGCAGCTCCCATTCCAGATCGGTACGGCACCAGTCGACCACGGGCATGAAATTGTAGCAGATGATATTGATGCCGGAAGCGGCCACGGCCTCAAGGCTCGCGATCCACGCCTCAATCGACTTCGTCGCCTTACCGCCGAGCCGCTTGACGTCGTCAGGGATCGGAATCGACTCCACCACCGACCACGTCAGTTGCGAGCGGCCGGGCTGGCCGCGCTCGATGAAGTTCTTGCGCTCCTCGACCGCCTTGCGCGTCCAGGCTTCCCCGATCGGCACCTGATGCAGCGCCGAGACGATATCGCTCGCCCCGGCCTGCCTGACATCGTCGAGCGAGACCGGATCATCCGGCCCGTACCAGCGCCATCCCTCTAGCATCATGGGTCCCTCCGATCAGTTCGCCGTCAGTACGACCTTGACGCTCTGCGAGCGGTCGAGCGCCAGCCGCAGTGCATCGGGCGCGGTCGAGAGCGGCCGTTCCGCCGTGACCAGCGACAGCACGTCGACGCTGCCGGCGCTGATCAGTTCCACCGCCGTCATGAACTCGAAGCCGAAGCGGAACGAGCCGCGCAGGTCGATCTCCTTCGCCATCACAGCGTTCGACGGCGTCGGGATCTGGCCACCGGGCAGATTGCCGATCTGCACCACGACGCCGCCACGCCGGACGATGCCGATCGCACTGGCAAGGCCCGCGGCCGTGCCCGAGACCTCGAACGCGACGTCGTAGGGTCGTGAAGCAGCCTGCGCCTTCAAGCCCTCTTCGCCACCCGATACATTCTCGACATGAGAGGCGCCAAGCCGGCTCGCAAAGGCGAGCGGCACCGGCGCGATGTCAGCCACCGTGACGTCGGCCATGCCGGCGCGGTGCGCGGCGAGCATGGTCAGAAGCCCGATCGGGCCGGCACCGAAGATGATGCCGCGCTTGCCTTCGATGTTGCCGGCGCGCGCGACCGCGTGCAGGCATACCGAGAGCGGCTCGGCGAGCGCGGCGGCCTGGTAGGACACGTGGTCCGGGATCTTCACGCACTGCGCGGGGATCGCGTCGAAGTAATTGGCGAAGCCGCCCTGCATGTGCGGCGTCTTCGAGGCCGAGCCCATGAAATAGATGTTTTCGCACAGGTTCGGCCGGCCCTCGCGGCAGGCGACGCAATGGCCGCACCAGCGCGACGGGTTGACGGCGACGCGGTCGCCGACCTTCAGGTTGGCGGCGGCGCCGGAGATCTCCACGACTTCGCCCGAGATCTCGTGTCCCAGCACCAGCGGCGACTTCACCACGAAGTCGCCGGTGCGGGCATGGCGGAAGTAATGCATGTCCGAGCCGCAGATGCCGCCGGCGCCGAAGCGGATGCGCACCATGCCTGATGCGAGCTTGTCGAGCGGATGCTCGATCATGCGCAGATCTTCGGGGCCGAACAGGGTTGCGGCGAGAGCAGTCGAGGTCATTTGGAGAGTCCCATGTATTTAGGCAGCCAGAGGGTCAGTTCGGGGATGTAGGTGATCGCGATCAGCGCGAGCATCAGCGGCACCAGCCAGGGCAGGATCGCCACCGTCGTGCGCTCGACCGAGAGCTTTGCCACGCGGGCGAGCACGAACAGCACCATGCCGAGCGGTGGATGCAGCAGGCCGATCATCAGGTTCAGCGTCATGATCAGGCCGAAATGGATCGGATCGATGCCGAGCTTGAGCACGATTGGCAGCAGGATCGGCACCAGGATGGTGATCGCCGCCGTGGTGTCGATGAAGCAGCCGACGAACAGGATCAGCACGTTGGCAAGCGCCAGGAACACCCATTTGTTGTGGGTAATGCTGAGCATCCAGTCCGAGAGCATCTGGGCGGCCTGCGACACCGTCAGCAGCCAGGCGAAGATCGACGCAGCTGTCACGATGAACAGCACCGAGGCCGTGGTCTCGATGGTGTCGAAGGTCGCCTTCGCCACCGTCTTCAAGGTCATGGTGCGGTAGCGCACGAGCCCGAGGAATAGCGACCAGATCACGGCGGCGACCGCGGCTTCCGTCGGCGTGAACCAGCCCAGCGTCATGCCGCCGATCAGGATCACCGGCGCCATCAGCGCCATCACCGCGGAGAAGTCGAAGTACCAGTCGATCGCGAGCAGCACGCCGAGCCCGATGACGACCGCCATGTTGGTCGACATGCCGGCAACCACCATCAGCCAGATCGCGAGCGGGAAAGCCAGCACGATGGCGATCTCAAGGCCGGCCGAGCCGAGCTGCGGCCAGGAGAACGGCGTGTCGCTGCCCCATTTGTTCTTGTGCGCGAAGTAGGTGACGGTGGCCATCATCAGAAGCGTCATGACGATGCCGGGAATGACGCCGCCCAGGAACAGCGCGCCGATCGAGACGTTCGCCATCATGCCGTAGATCACGAAGGGCAGCGACGGCGGGATGATCGGGCCGAGCGTCGCGGACGCCGCGGTGACGCCGACCGAGAACTCGGTCGAGTAGCCGTGGTCCTTCATCGCCTTGATCTCGATGGTGCCGAGACCGGCGGCATCCGCGATCGCGGTGCCGGACATGCCGGAGAAGATCACCGAGCCGATGATGTTGACGTGGCCGAGGCCGCCGCGCATCCAGCCGACCAGCGCGACGGCGAACTTGTAGATGCGGCCGGTCACGCCGGCGATGTTCATGAGGTTGCCGGCCAGAATGAAGAACGGCACGGCGAGCAGCGGAAAGCTCTCGACACCGGCGATCATGCGCTGCGCCAGCGTGACGTCGGGCGTCACACCGCTGACCAGGATGTAGAGCAGCGACGACGCGGCCATGGCGATCGCCACGGGAACGCCGAGCAGCATCAGGAGGAGAAAACCACCAAGCAACAGCAGCATGACCTTACCCTTCAAAACCGTCGTAGGCGCCGGGACGTTCGAGGATCGAGTAGCCCTGTCGCAGATGTTGCAACGCCACCTGCACCGAGCGCGCGAACATCAGCACGAAGCCGGCCAGCACGGCGTAATAGACGTAGTCCTTGGGAAGATTGATCGTGGTCATCGACTCGTCGCCGATGATCTGGATGTAGACCCAGACCAGCTTGATGGCGTAGCCGAAGAAGGCGATCCGGATCAGGTCGATGACCGTCGACAGCGTGCGCGCGACGAGATGCGGCAGATAACGGTAGATCAGATCGACCTGGATGTGCCGCGACAGCCGCACGCACATCGATGCGCCGATGAAGACCACGCCGATCAGGCAGTAGGTCGCGATCTCCTCAGTCCAGGCATAGCTGTCGTTGAGGACGTAGCGGGTGAAAAACTGGAGGAAGACGGCGAGCGCCATCACCCAGAAGATCGCCAGCGCCACCCAGTCCTCGAAAGCGTAGATGCCGAGATCGACCTTCGGCGTCGCCTCCTCCTCGAAGGTGTGGGCGATCTCGTCCGCGGTGATCTGCCGGTGTATTTCGGCGGTCGACATGGGGTTACCTCTCTCCAAATCGTCGTTCCGGGGCGACACGTCAGCATCGAACCCGGAACCTCGAGATTCCGGGTTCTCGCTTCGCGAGCCCCAGAATGACAGCCACTGCTATTTGACGTCCTGAATCCGTTCCCAATCCGCCTTGCGATAGCCAAACGTCTCGAACGCGACGTTCTTCAGCACGGTGTCGCGGAACTCGTTCTTGTCGACCTCGGTCACGGTCAGGCCCTTCTCCTTGAAGAAGGCGACCAGCTTGGCTTCGTTCTGCTTGATCTCCGCGGTCGCCTTGGCGGCGGCCTCCTGCGCGACGTCGGTGAAGATCTTCTTGTCCTCGTCGGAGAGCTTCTTCCAGAGCGCGCCCGCCACCACCGTGTTGAGGTGGTCGACGATGTGGCCGGTCAGCACGATGTGCTTCTGCACCTCGTAGAACTTCTTGGCCTCGATCGTGGTCAGCGGATTCTCCTGTGCCTCGACGGTGCCGTTCTGGAGCGCGAGATAGACTTCGGCGAACGCGATCGGCGCGGTGTTGGCGCCGCAGGCGCGCGGCATTGCGAGATAGGCCGGAACGTCGGGCACGCGCATCTTCAGGCCCTTGAGGTCGGCGCAGCTCTTGATCGGCTTGTTCGACGAGGTCTGGCGCACGCCGTAATAGGTCACGGCGACGATGTGGTGGCCGCTCTTGTCCTCATAGCCCTTGGCGAGCTCCTTGAAGATGTCGCTCTTGGTGTAGGCAAGCAGGTGATCGGCGTCACGGAAGGTGTAGGGATAGTAGGTCACGCCGATCGGCGGGAAGCTCTTGGCCGCGAAGCTCGAGCCGGAGATGATGATGTCGACCGAGCCGAGCGAAAGGCCCTGGTTGATGTCGGCTTCCTTGCCGAGCTGGGACGCCGGATAGACATCGACCGCATAGCGCCCGTTGGTGCGCTTGCCGATCTCCTGCGCGGCCCAGACCGAAGCGGTATGGAACGGCTCAGAGGTCTCGTAGACATGGGCCCATTTGAGCTTGGTCTGCGCCATGCCGGCCTGGGTCGTTGCAAACATCGCCGCGACCGAGACCGCGAGCATCATCGTCATCTTCTTCAACACTGACTTTTCCTCCATCGTTCAAGTCTGCTTCTTGTTCGCCCGCCTCCAAGGAATGCGGGCCGCCCAATCTCATCGCCGCCGCGCGCTGCCGCTCTTGGCTTGCTTCTTGGCCTGTCTTTCGGCCTGCTTCTTCGGCGTTCGTTCTGGTTTTGCCGGCGTTGCCGGAGATCGTGCCGGGGACAATCCTGCCGCTGTCTCGGCGCCGAAATTCTGCGCAAAGCGCTCCTGCGAGCGCGCCAGGTGATTGCGCATCGCCTCGCGCGCGGCGTCCGGATCGTGCGCGGCGATCGCGTCGCGCACGGCGCGATGCTCGTCGAGCGCGGTGCGCCAGGTGCCCGGGTTCTCGAAATAATGCGCGAGCTGCGCGAAATAGGGATTGAGGCGCTGGTCGAACAGCTCGCCGACCACGCGCACCAGAACGGCATTGCCGAGACTTCCGGCGATCGCGACATGGAACGCGCGGTCGTGGACCATCGAGGCTTCGCCGGGGTGCTCGACATTCTCCATCGCGAGAAGGGACGCGTCGATGCGCGCGACGTCGTCCTTGGTCGCGACGCGCGCGGCCTGCTCGGCGATGGCGCTTTCCAGGAATTCGCGGGCGCGCAACAGCTCGAACGGACCCTCGATGACGGAAGCGGTTGCAGGCGCCGCAACGGCCGCCGGCTCGATCACATAGATGCCGGACCCGACGCGAATGCGCAGGCGGCCTTCGACCTCGAGCGCGATCAGGGCTTCGCGTACCGTCGGCCGCGACACCTTGAGCTGCTCGGCGAGCTCGCGCTCGGTCGGCAAGCGGCTGCCGACCGCGTACTCGCCGCTGTCGATCAGGCTTCGCAATTGATCGGCGACCTGGCGATAGAGCCGTCTCGCCTCCACAGCTTCCAGCGGCACGCTGGTCCTCCCCGAAAGGGTCGCGCGGGGTCGTCCAAACCCGCCGCCCGCCAGTTTTGGATAATTGGCCTTACCAATTGACCGGAGCATTGACCGAGGACGGGCGCCATGTCAAGCAGCGGCCAAAGACAGGGAGAGACGACCATGCGCCATAATTCAACGCGTCTTGGCCGCGCCAATCTCGACCGGCTGCCGCCGGCCATCCGCCGCCCGGCCTATGACCGATCGCGCGTCACGCCCGGCATCGTGCATCTGGGCCTCGGGGCCTTTCATCGCGCGCATCAGGCCGTCGTCATCGACGATTGCCTTGCCACCGGGGCCGCATCCTGGGGCATCGTCGGCGCGAGCCTGCGCAGCCCGGATACGCGCGATGCCCTCGCCCCGCAGGATCATCTCTACACCGTTGCCGTTCGTGCCACCGAAGGCACCGAGCACCGCGTCATCGGCGCGCTGCTCGACAGCGTCGTCGCACGCGAGAACCCGGCGCGGCTGATCGAGCGGATGGCCGATCCCGCCATTCGCATCGTCTCGCTCACCGTCACCGAGAAAGGCTATTGCCATACGCCGCAGACCGGCGATCTCGACGAGCGGCACCCTGATGTCGTGCACGATCTCAACAATTTTGACGCGCCGCGCTCGGCCCCCGGCTTCATCGTGGCTGCGCTGGCACGCCGCCGGGCGCAGGGGCTTGCGCCCTTCACCGTGCTGTGCTGCGACAACCTCGCCGCCAACGGCCACACCGTGCAACGGATCGTGACGCAGTTCGCGGCGCTGCGCTCGAAGGATCTCGGCAAGTGGATCGCGGATACCGCAGCCTTTCCCTCGACCATGGTCGACCGCATCGTGCCGGAGACGACGGATGCCGACCGCGATGCGGTGTCATCCGCGCTGGGCTTCCGCGACGCCTGGCCCGTGATGACCGAGCCCTTCACGCAATGGGTGGTCGAGGACCGCTTCGCGGCGGGCCGGCCCGATCTTGCCGCCGCGGGCGTCGAGCTCGTCACCGACGTCAAGCCGTTCGAGCTGATGAAGCTTCGGCTGCTCAACGCCAGCCATTCCGCGCTCGCCTATCTCGGCTATCTCGCCGGCTACGAGACCATCGCCGACACCATGCAGGATCCGCACTTCGCGCGTCTCGCCGCGCAGGTGATGGAAGAGGCCGCGGTGACGCTGACGATGCCGGCGAGCACCGACCTTGCCGCCTATCGCGCCTCGCTGCTCAAGCGCTTCGCCAATCCGGCGCTGCATCACCGCACCTGGCAGATCGCGATGGACGGCTCGCAAAAGCTGCCGCAACGCCTGCTCGGCGCGATGCGGGATCGCCTCGCCAAGAACCTGCCGATCGCGACGCATGCGCTCGCGGTGGCCAGCTGGATGCGCTACGTCACCGCGCGCGACGAGCACGGCCGCGCCATCGACGTGCGCGATCCCCTCGCCGGCGAGTTCGCAGGCTTGGCGCGCGAGGCGGGCCCTGTCGCCGAACGGCTCGCGCCCGCACTGCTCGGGGTCGGACAAGTGTTCGGGCCGCTGGGTGCCGAGCCGCGCCTGCGCGAGGCCGTGACCGCGGCGCTCGGCCGTCTCTATGCGGACGGCGCGCGGCGGGCGGTGGAGACGCACGTTTCTGCGTGACCACAAACTGGGCAGTAATGCTGCACTGCGGTCCAAATCGAACGCAAAGTCGACGGAAGTCGCGCTTGATTTTTGCCTGTCATTGCCTCACCCGAGAGCCATGGCAAAGGACAGCAAGGTCATCGCCGCGAACGCGGCCTTCTACGCCGCCTTTTCAACGGGCGACTTCGCCGGAATGGAACAGATGTGGGCGGATGACGACGCCATCTCCTGCATCCATCCCGGCTGGCCTGCGATCATCGGGCGGGCGACCGTGATCGGGAGCTGGCGCGACATCCTGCAAAATCCGGAGCGGCCGCAGATCGTCTGCGCCGAGCCGCAGGCCATCGTCGACGGCGACTGCGCGCGCGTGCTCTGCATCGAGATCGTCGACGGCACCGCCTTGGCCGCTGCCAACCATTTTCGCCGCGTCGGCGACGACTGGCGCCTGGTTCACCATCAGTCGAGCCCGATTGCGCAGATTGTCGAGCAGGCTGAAGACGATAGAACGAGTCACCGCGTCCACTGAAGGCGGCAGGCCCGCCGGCCCGTTCTACTGTGCATGGGGTTGTTTTTCAGTTTTTTAGTTGGCGACCTCATCGAAGCCCCGACAGATCGTCCAGCACGAACCGCGCCGCGCCGAAATCATCGTCCCGGAAGAACATGCTGCGGGTTATCAGAACCGGGATGTTCGCCCGCGATGCCGCAATCAGGCCGTTGGCGGAATCCTCGATTGCGACGCAGTCGGAGGCCTCCAGCGTCAGCCGCGCCAGGACTTCGAGATAGACATCCGGCGCAGGCTTCTTGTAGCGGACGTCGTCACCGGCAACGATCGCATCGAAGTCCGCGGCCCAGCGCATCCCCAGCGCCCGCGACAGCAGCGCATCGATGTTGCCGTGCGAGGTGGTGGTCGCGATCGCAAGCCGCTGGCCGCGCGCCTTCGCCGCGGCGAGAAGGTCCGTCACGCCCGGCCGCAGCGGGCAACAGCCGGTCTCGATCAGCTCGGCGTAATGCGCGGTCTTGACGCGGTGGAGTTCGGCGATGTCTTCGTCTGACAATGGCCCGGCAATCCGCAGCCGGGCGAGGTGAGCGCGAATTCGCTCCTTGCCGCCTGTCACCCGCAGCAGGTCCTTGTAGACGGCGCGGTCCCAATACCAGTCGAGACCGTGGCGGACAAAGGCATGGTTGAAGGCCTGCCGATGCAGTTCCTCCGTCTCGGCCAGGGTGCCGTCGACATCGAAGATCAGCGCGGCCGCGCGCCGGATCAGCTCCGCGGCGTCCAATGGCGGCATAGTGGCCGCTTCTGCCTGCATGATCGACGCTTCCCTGATGACATCTCCGCGACGAGCGATCATCGCCCGCACTGGCGGGCGCGTAAAATTGCAATATCTTTTGCCGGACCCAAAAATCCCTTATGAGCGGAAGCGCGCAGCTGGCGCGACGGGAACTCCGACCTGCACGGGAGAGGCATGCGGCTCTTCATTCTAGGCTTCGGCTACAGCGCCAGGCATTTCGTCCGCAGATTCGGCGGAACGTTCTCGCACATCGCCGGCACGGTGCGCGATCCCGCGAAACGGGATGACCTTGCAGGCATCGAGGTGCACCCGTTTTCCGGCAGCCGCCCGGCTCGCGAGACGGCCGAACGTATCAGCGACGCCGATGTCCTTCTCATCTCGATCCCGCCCGGCAGCGCCGGCGATCCCGCAATCGCGGCCTGCGCGGACGTGCTGGCCGGGGGCCGTCAGCGCAAGATCATCTACCTGTCCACGATCGGCGTCTATGGCGATCACGCAGGCGCTTGGGTGGACGAAAGCACGCCGCCGCAGGCCGCCCTCGATCGCACACGCATGCGGCTCGCAGCGGAGCAGGCCTGGACGGATATCGGGCGCGGCGATGTCGCGATCCTGCGGCTTGCAGGCATCTACGGTCCCGGCCGCAATGCGCTGGTGACGCTGCGCGCCGGAACGGCCCGGCGCATCATCAAGCCCGGACAGGTCTTCAACCGCATCCACGCCGACGACATCGCAAGCGCGATCATGGCCGCGGTTCGTCACCAGGGCAGCGGCACCTGGAACGTCTGCGACGACGAGCCAGCGCCGCCGCAGGACGTGATCGCCTATGCCGCCCAGCTCATGGGCGTCGCGCCGCCGCCCGAAGAGGCGTTCGAGACCGCCGAGATGTCGGCGATGGCGCGTAGCTTCTATGCCAGCAGCGCTCGCGTCTCCAACGCGAAATTGAAGCGCGAGCTCGGCGTCACGCTGGCCTATCCGACCTACCGCCACGCCCTGGATGCGCTGTGGCGCGCGGGCGAAGGACGATAGGGTCCACCTCCGACGCCTCCCAGACATGCCCTGCCTGCGCTTGACTTCGCCCCAGTGCGATCGTGATCTAGGTGCCGCGCGAGCCACAACGAAACGAGCTCGCCTTGGGAGGATACAATGAAGAAGACGATCGCCATGATCGCGGCGGCGGCTGCCGTCATCGCATTCGGTGCAGCGCGCGCCGCACCGCTGCCCGAAGCCAATCCTGACGACGCCGGTTTCTCGAAGCAGGGTCTTGCACGGCTCGACAGTTTCTTCGCCCGCGAAATCGCCGCAAAGCGCGTGCCCGGCGCCGTCGTCGCAGTGGCGCGTGACGGCAAGCTCGTACACTACAAGGCCTATGGCCTGCTCGATCCGGACAAGGGCACGCCGATGCCGGTCGACGCGATCTTCGCGCTGGCCTCGATGACCAAGCCGATGGCCGCAGTCGCAGGCCTGACGCTGATGGAGAAGGGCCAGTTGCCGCTCCAGGCCAGGCTGTCCGACTACTATCCCGGCTTTGCCGACATGAAGGTCGGCGTTCAGCAGGCCGACGGCTCGCTCAAGCTCGAGCCGCAGGCCTCGCCGATCTTCATCCACGATCTCTACCGGCATACGTCCGGATTGATGTATGGCGGTCGCCCGGACAGTTCGAGCCCGGTGGCGCGGCAATACCCTGATGGCGTCGCGCCGGCGATCGAAGGCGACACGCAGGCCTTCATCGACCGCATCACAAAGCTGCCGCTGGCGCATCAGCCCTCGACAGAGTTCGAATACGGCTTTTCGATCGATGTGCTCGGCGCCGTCGTCGAGAAGGTGAGCGAACAGCGGCTCGGCGACTATCTCGCCGCCAATGTGTGGCAGCCGCTCGGCATGAAGGACGCGACCTTCCACCCGACCGACGCGCAGCGCCCTCGCCTCGCCCGCCCGTTCGCCAACGATCCGCTGACGGGGAAGCCGCAAGCCATCAAGCTGCTGGACACGCCGACCAGGTTCGACTGCGGCGGCGCCTGTTCGTTCGCGACGGTCGGCGACTACATCCGCCTCGGGCAGATGCTGCTCAACGGCGGCGAGCTCGACGGCCAGCGCATCCTCGGCCCGAAGACCGTGCATCACATGACGACCAACCATCTCGGCCCCGAGATCAAGAACAACGTGGCGGTCATCGAGCCGCATCGCGCCGGTTTCGGCTTTGGCCTCGCGGTTGCGGTCCGCACCGGCGAAGGGGTGTCGTCGGTCCCCGGCAACCCCGGCGAGTTCACCTGGAACGGCGCGTTCGGAACGCAGTTCTTCTGCGATCCCAGGGAGCGTCTCGTCGTCGTGGTCGGAACCGCGGCGCCCGGTGAGCTCAGGAAATACTACCGCGAGCAGGTCCAGGACATCGTCTATGGCGCGATGGTGAAGTGAGATCGGCACGCTGAAACAGAAAGGGCGGCCGTGCGGGCCGCCTCTTGAATTGCTTGAGCATGATCTTGTCGGAAAACCGCTGCACACTTTTCCGGATCATGCTCCGGCGTCAGCTCAGGACGCCATATTTCTTGAACCAGGCCTCGGCCTGCTTCCAGGCATCTTCCGCGGCGTCCTTGCGGTAGCTGCCGCGGTAGTCGGCATGGAAGCCGTGCGGCGCTTCGGGGTAGATCTTGAATTCGGCCGTCTTCTTGTTCTGCTCGAGCGCCGCCTTGAGCTGCTCGACCTGCGCAACGGGAATGCCGGTATCGGCGCCGCCATAGAGGCCAAGCACCGGCGTCTTCATCTCGGGTGCGAGCTGGAGCGGGCTCTTTGGCCACAGTGGATTGGCGGGGTCGACCACCGTCCCATAGAAGGCGACACCCGCCTTGAGAGTACCGCCGTGAGCGGCATATTCCCAGACGGTGCGCCCGCCGCGGCAGAAGCCGATGATACCGAGCTTGGCGGTATCGCCGCCCTGCGATCCCGCCCACGCCACCGTCGCGTCGAGATCGGACAGCAGCTCGGTGTCCGGCTTGGCATTCACGACCGCCAACAGGTCCTTGATGTCGGTCACCTTGGTCAGGTCGACGCCCTTGCGGAAGTAATAGTCGGGCGCGATTGCGAATGCGCCGAGCTTGGCCAGGCGCCGCGTCACGTCCTTGATGTATTCGTGCAGGCCGAAAATCTCCATCGCCACGATGATCACCGGCGCCTTGGTGTTGCCGGCGGGGCGGGCGAAATAGGCAGGCATCTCCTCGGTGCCGACCTTGATCCTGGCGTCGCCGGCCTGGAGGCCCTTGGTATCCGTCGCGATCACCTCGGCACGGACGGGACCTGCCGCAAGCGTGTAGCCGGCGGCGACGGCCGCGGTCGCGCTCATGAATCCGCGACGCGAGACCGGGGCAACTTTCGTCAGCCCGACGACGTCGGATGTCATGATCGTTTCGAAACTCATCAGTCTATCCCTTCCTGCTGCCTGCAATGGTACCCCCGGGGGGCGATGCATTCGCCAAGAGTCGCCGGGGAAACGCAAATCACCAGCCTGCGAGCATGCGGTCTTCAGGCATGTCCCTGACGCCGCTCCCCCATGTCCTGCCTGAGCTGAATCGAGATGATGCCGCTGGCCGGCGATCGTCCGCGCAAGGCCCACGCGCAAGCTTTCCGGATTTGATCGTGTGCCCGATTTAACCGCGTGGCTGCGCTGCGGCGCAACATCCATTAACCGAAAATAGGGGTTCTTCCGCCGCACCTCACGCGGTCAGAAGCTGCAGACACTCCACCCCTCGCGCAATTCGAAACGCTTCGCCGCAACAAATGGGCTCCATCGCGACCGCAACGACACATCATGTTGCCGGGATGTTGCGCGCTATCGGAATCCCGCGCGCGAGCCGCCGTCATTTGACTGAAATTTTCAGAAGAGTTGAGCCGCGCGGTTTACTCGAACTTTCTTTGTGACGCTCTAGTTCCACGGCCGGAAGTTCCATCTCCGGAAACGGAGGACGTCTTCCCAGTGGGCGCGCCGTCCGACCAAGGATCGCCCGCGGGTTTCATTCTCGTCCACCCCGATTGCGCTCCCCCGAAGGCTCAGTTGAATAAAGCTTTATCCGACTTGGAAGTGAAATGAATTTGGCTCGCGAATCGATTGAACTGTTGGAGCAGGTCGCACGAATCCTCTGGTTCGAAGGCACCAAGCACGGCTTGCGCGATCGCGAGTGGATGGCGCTGCGCTTCCTCTCCCGCGCCAACCGGTTTTCCCGCGCGCCCTCGGCGCTCGCGAGTTACGTCGGCACCACGCGCGGCACCGCCTCGTTCATCATCGGTGAGCTGGAACGGCTCGGCTATCTCGAGCGAAAGCGCTCGGCCAAGGACAAGCGGTCGGTGATGCTGAGCGTCACGCAGCCGGGCAAGAAGTTCCTGGCGCGCGATCCCGTCAACGTTCTCGTCGAGGCGATTGCCGTGCTCGACGACGAGGCCAAGATCCGCTTCCGCGACGCGCTCCGCCACGTGCTGGACCAGTCGGACGCGGCCGAGCAGCGGCACCATACCGACGTCTGCAAGCGCTGCATCTTCCTCCGGGAAGATCGCACCGCGGCGGACGGCAAGACGACGGTCGAGTTCAGCTGCCGCCTGTTTCGCGCGCCAATCGCGGAGCCGGAGGTCGATCTGCTATGCACCAGCTTCGAGCATCACCGCCAATAGAGGCGGCGCTCGATCACGGCGTTGCCTTGCGCGACGAGTAGATCACGCCCCCGCTGGATTCGACCACAAGGCGCCCGTTCTCGTTCCGGATCTCCTCGATGCGGCCAAGGCCGGGCACCTGCTGCCCCAGCACGGCCTCGATGACGCCGTTCGGGCTTTGCAGGATCGCAATCCCCTCATAGGCCTGGCGCACCGACCAGCCCTTGACCACCTTCCGCGGCACTGATGCGCGCTCGGAGGGAGACACCGAGCCCGTGACCTCGGGCGCTGCGAGCGAAGCCATCATCGGCGCGGCCTGCGACGACGGCTGCGATTGCGCCACTGTCGGCGCCGGAGCCTGGGCTTGCGCCTGGGCGAGCTTGTCGAGCTTGACCGTCGAGGACGAGCTCACCCGCTCGATGCGGTCCAGATTCTCGGCAAACCTGCCGAAGCGATCGTTGGTCGCCTTGCTCGATTGATCGACCGCGGTGCGCAGGCCGTCGAGATTTTCGGACACGCCCGACACCTGCTTGCGCAGCTGGGCGACCGTCTCGCGCAGATTCCTGATCTCCGTATTGGCCGCGACATTGTTCTGGGCGGGCTGCGTGGTGAGATAGGCGATCACGCCGGTGCAGGCGCAGACCACCAGGATGGCGGCGACCGCCAACGTTGCGAGCGGCGCGACCCAGGTCGGACGGGGCGGCGGCGGCTTGGCCACGATCACGGCCGGCTTCATCACGACCGGCGCGGGCTTGGGTATCGCCATCTTGTCGAGGCGCGCCTTGGCGCGAATGCGCTTCAGCCCCTCGAGCGCCTCTTTCGCCAGCGCTTCGTCGCTCGCCGCAGCCGACGCACGCTTTGCGCTCGCGGCCGGCTTGGCTGTTTGCGTCGCGCTGTCCCTTGTATTGCGTGGCTCCGGAGCCGGCTTCGCCGCCGAGGAAACGTCAGCGGTCTCGTTGGGACGAGCTTTTCCATCGGACAACATGCGAGAATGCTCCGTTCGGTTAGATCTATCGAACGACGAATTTATTTGTCGAAGCTTGCCCGAAACGTGCGCATCGAAAACTTTTCATGACGCACGATGCGACGTCGCATGAGTCAAACGCGTCACGCACGTGGCGAGAGTGCGACTCGAAAGACACACCCTCGCCAAGATTTCGCCAAGCTGGAGTCGCCTCGCCACACATGAGTCGAATTGTCGCATGTGGAAAACCGGTGGAGAGAGTCAATCCGGGGTTGAAAACCCCTCCATACGCCTACCCCGCAGCACCACCCGAAATAGCTGTGATTATACGGGGATGCGGAACTATAGATCCGTCACGGTGCAAAACTAGTACCCGGAATCAGAGCTGAGTGATACGGCGGCCTTTGAAACGGCGTTGACGGACCTTTTTCTTGGTCCAGACGAAGGGCTCGGCTCTGTCGTTGTATGCGTTGACGTAGGCATCGATGTGTTCCTGAAGCTGCTTGAGGCTCGTGAAGGAGGTGCCGCTGAGCGACTGCCCCTGCAAGATGGAAAACCATACTTCGACCTGATTGAGCCATGACGCACTTGTCGGCGTGAAATGAAATTGCACGTTGGGGTGGGCCTTGAGCCAGTCCTCGTTCTTTTTATGGGTGTTGAGGTTGTCGAGGATGACGTGAAGCTTGCGGTTCGGAAAAGCCGCGGTGACGCTGTTCATGAAATCGAGAAACTCGACGCGGCGCCGGCGTTTTGAATGGGTCGCGATGATCTTTCCGGTGGCGACTTCGAGCGCCGCAAACAATGTTGTGGTGCCATGCCGCTTGTAATCGTGGCTTTGGCCGGTCAAGGCGCGGCCATTGGGCAACTTCAGATAACCCTGCGCTCGCTCCAAAGCCTGGATCGAGGGCTTCTCGTCCACGCACAGCACAATGGCCTTCGCCGGCGGCGCGACATAGAGGCCGACAACATCGGCGGCTTTGGCCGTAAAGTTCGGGTCGTTGCTCTCGCACCAGGACTTGCGAGCCACCAGGTCAATCTTGTGGCTGCGCAGGAACCGCCAGACATATTGGACATCGACATCGCCCAGCGCCTCGGCCAGCAGGGGGCCGGTCCAGCGCGCAAACCCTTGCGGTGGCGGCTTATCCAGCAGCTTCAGAATCCGCTTGTCGGTCGTCTTCGTATAGATCGGCTGCTTGCCAGGCCGCGGCTTGTCTTGCAGCCCTTCAAGGCCATGGTCGGCATAGCGATGCCGCCAAAGGCTGACAATCCGCGGCTGGACCCCAACTTCCTTGGCGATCGACCGGGTGCTGCGCCCATCCGCCGCCAACAGAACTATCCGCGCCCGCTTCAAATCGCGCTGCAACGTCACCGGTGAGCGACAGCACGCCTCAAGCACCTTGCGATCTTTCCTCGAAAGGTGGACTTCTCTTGCTTCGGGTATCATCCCGACCTTGAATCACGACTCACGTTCCAAGAAAAGTGGGTACTAGGTTTGTAGTTTTTTGTTGCGATCGACGACTAACCCGTCCTATTCGTGAGAGTGCGGCTTTTGGGCCCGATTGATGCGGCCGCACATCTTGTCTGACGAGGCGCACAGGATTGCCTTCGGCTTTTCGCCGCCTGACGACCGGTACTTTGCAACGCGCTTGAGGGATGGGTTGGGCGAACGGGGGCGGACGCCCCGCCGGTCAAGGACCGAGCGGCAGCAGCGCGCCGGGCAAGCCGCAGATCAGGTCGGCTTCGGGACATGCCGCGGCAAACGCAAGGCGAATGCGGCTCGAGGTCTCGACCACACGGGCGGCGAGCTTCAAGAGCCGAAGACGCAGCGTCGCGAACTCGGCAGCGGCCAATTCCCGGACTTTGGGAATGGCCTCGCGCACGGTCAGCATCAGCCAATAAGCGGCCGTATGGAGCACGAGACGGACCTGGTTGGCGAGCGCCGAACGGCAGCTGGTGCGGTCGGAGGCGAGCTGTGTCTTATGCAGCTTGATCAGATTCTCTGCTTGGCCGCGCGCGCAATACAGGCTGTCGTAGATCCACTCGGCCGAGCCGACATCGAGGCTGGTGACGACGAAACGGATGTCGAGGCCGAGCATCGTCGCCTCAATACGGGCGACGGTGCGCCGTTCGCGATCCCAGGACTTTGCCTTGTGGCGCGTCTCGGTATAGCCACGCAGAACCGGCAGGTTCTCGATGGCGCGTCGGGTGCGGATGTCGTCGGCGACCTCGTCGACTTTTCTGGCGAGAGGCTTGGTGCCGGACAGACCGAAGATGTAGTCGATGCCGTTGGTCTCGCACCACGCCATGGCCTCCGGCCGGGCATAGTGCCCGTCGCCACGGAACGTAATTCGCGTGTTGTGCCACCGCGTCCGGATATGCCGTACCAGGCGGCGCAGAAGGGCACGCACCTCGACGCCGCCCGGCGTCTTGCCGGGCCTCAGCACGACCGCCACGGGACGGCTCTTCTCCGTGTCGTAGACGTGGATCGGCAGGAAGCAGCGTTCGTCATAATGAGCGTTGAACAGCGAGAGCTGCTGATGGCCGTGGACGACATCGCAGGTATCATCGATGTCGAGCGTGACGGATGCCGGCTCGCGCGGGTAGCTATCCATCCATGCGTCGACCAAAATGTAGGTCAGTCGGATCACGTCGCGCAGGCGCGGAGCATTCTCCAGCCGCGACAGCGTCGGTTGGGAACACAGATCGCGGCCCGTGTCCGGCAGCCGTCCGCAGGCCAGCTTGAATGCGGGATCGGACCGCAGATGATCGAGGTCGTCGGCGTCCTCGTAGCCGCAGCAGATCGCGAACATGCGCGCGCGGAACATATCGACAAGGCTGTGCACGACCCGCGTCGGATCGCGCCGATCCGGGAACACCCGGGCCAGATTGTCGGCCAAGCCGAGACGCCGCTCGGCCATCGCCAGAAGCATCACGCCCCCGTTCGAGGTTAGGCGCCCACCATCGAAGGCAGCTGTGACTTTCTTGGCGTGAATGGCTGGAAACGAGAAGGGCAGAATCGTATCGTCGGTCATGGCGGGCGTGGCGTTCGCGGTTGAAGGTGATGGGGTGGCTTCGCAACCGAATCCTACGCCGCATCAGCGCTTTACACCACGCTCGCCAGCCCTCAGGCGCACTCTTACGAATAAGACGGGCTAAATATTGGCTGCCATTTGATGACAGAGGAGGCAGGGCCTGTGTCGGCTTTCATCGTGAACCTGTTATGACCCGAACCGGCGCGCCGCCAATCAAGATAGCGAAGAAAGATGCGGCGGATTGCCGCTTTCATCGATGGCGGCCGTCTTCGCCGCGGTTTTTTTGACTGTCGATGTCGCAGGAAAACTCGCGAGACGAACCATCAACGCCGCCCATCCGCACACGGTGCGCGAAACGTGACGACATACGATCGCCTTCTAGGTGAGCCGGATGATCGAGATATCCGACATTCCGAAATTCGGATAAGCAGCTTGCTGTGAGCAGTGCGAGGATCTGCAGACCCATAGCCGGCCAGGAATCGTCACACTCCTGGCGTCAGCAACACGGCTGCGCCGCCTGCCGGCCCCCTTGTATGCATTATCCCAGTTGCCATTATCGGGCACTTCGCTTTACATGCCGGCAACCTGCCCTCAGATTGCAGCCGGGGCACAAAAATCACATGACATTTCCAAGGGACGAAACATGGCGCGCAACATATTGATTCTCGGGGCTTCCTACGGCTCCCTGCTGGGCACGAAGCTGCTGATGGCGGGACACAACGTCACCCTCGTCTGCCGCGCCAAGACCGCGGAGCTGATCAACCGTGACGGTACCGAGGTCCGCATCAAGTTGCGCGACGAGGCGGTGCACCGGGCGATCTTCTCGCGCGACCTGCCCGGCAAGCTCGATGCGGTGACGCCGGCCGATGTCGACGTCTCCCGTTACGACATGGTCGGCCTTGCGATGCAGGAGCCGCAATACACCAACCACACGGTGCGCGTGCTCATGGTCAAGATCGCCGCGGCGAAGCTGCCGTGCCTGTCGATCATGAACATGCCGCCGCTGCCCTATCTGAAGCGGATTCCGGCGCTCGCAGGCATGGATCTCGAGGAGGCCTATACCAACGCGCAGGTGTGGGAGCGGTTCGAGCCGGGCCTGGTGACGCTGTGCTCGCCCGACCCGCAGGCCTTCCGTCCGCCGGAGGAAGCCGCGAACGTGCTTCACGTCGGCCTGCCCACCAACTTCAAGGCATCGGTCTTCGCCGACGAGAAGCACAACAAGGTGCTGCGCGAGCTCGAAGCCGACATCGACGCGGTGACGCTCGACGGCCACGACGTGCCGGTGAAGCTGAAAATGTTCGATTCCCTGTTCGTGCCGCTGGCGAAGTGGTCGATGCTGCTGACCGGCAACTACCGCTGCATCACGCCGCACGAGCCGCAGTCGATCCGCGACGCCGTGCACGGCGATCTCAAGCGCTCGCAGACGATCTACGATCATGTCGACGCGATCGCCCGCCGCCTCGGCGCCGATCCGCAAGACCAGGTGCCGTTCGCGAAATACGCCAAGGCGGCCGAAAGCCTGCTCAAGCCGTCGTCGGCCGCGCGCGCGGTGGCCAGCGGCGCGCCCTTCATCGAGCGCGTCGACCTGCTGGTGAAGCTGATCTCGCATCAGCTCGGCGTACCCAACCCCGAGATCGACCGCACGGTCGAGACCGTGGACCAGAAGCTGAACGAGAACTCGTGCAGGGCGGATCGGGCGCGCAGTAGCCGCGCGCCACGTCTGTCGCTATCGCGCGACGCAGGCGCTCACGCGCTCAGGAATGATTGAAGCCAGATCAGGCCGGTCACGGCGACGAGCGTGACCGCGCCGGTGCGCGTGATGATCTCAGGGTAGCCGAGACGACGGGCGCCGCCGCCAAGCGTTGCGCCCAACGCAATCCACGCGGCGCCCGCGGTGACGATCTGAAGCGCGATCATTCCGAGCCACGGCAGGAGCTCGAACAGTCCGGCCTGGAGCGGCAGGAGCAGGAAGGCGAACACCATCGCCTTCGGATTCAGCAGCGTGGTGATCAGCACCTGACGGAACGTCACCACGGCGCCGCCGCGCAGCTCGCGCGCGTTGACGCGCCAGAGCATGACGGCAAGGCCCAGGATGTAGACACTGACCGCCACGCGAAGCACGACGGCCGCGAGCGGAATGCCGCTCACGACGGGACCGAGCGCCAGCCGCAGCAGCACAATCGCCGCGAGATAGCCGAACAGCTCCGCCGCGAGCAGACGGAGCGACCGCGATATCCCGATCCCTGCCCCCGATGTCGCGAGCAAGGTGTTGGTCGGTCCCGGCATGGCGAGGAGAAAACAGGTCGCCGTGAAGAAGGTCAGGAAGTTCATAGCCCAGGCTAACAGCATCGCGCCGGCAAATCTTGATCTGCGTCATGCGGCGGCACCGCCATGCTCGACTTTGGCCGCGTTCGCACGGAACGGTTCTCGGTGTTGCCCGAACTCGATGAGAGCGATCGCGCCGTCCTGATCACGCGATCGTGTCGCTGCCCACGTCTCGTCGTCTTGCCTCGCGCTTAGGCGTGAGCAAGATAGCTTTGTAAGTCACCTTGCCCGGCATTGATTTGCGATGCCTGCGTTTGGGATCCAGACAAGAACACGAGAAGAAGCAATGGATCAGGCGATGCTGAGCGTCGTCCGTGCGGTCGAGGCAGGCGCGACGACCATGAAGGGCGTCATCGACGCGACCGGACTATCCCGTCTCAAGATCGAACGTGCGTTGGCTGCGCTGGAGAAACAAAAGCTCCTGGTGCGCGACGGCCAAGGCTTCAGGGCAACGGGTCTGCCGAGAACAGCGCCCAACCCGCGTCAATGCGGATCGTGCAACGCCTGCTGCGATATCCTCGAAGTCGCTGCGGTCGACAAGCCGGTGAACCAGCTCTGCAGGCATTGGCAGGCGGGCACCGGATGCACCATCTACGCGAGCCGCCCGCAGATGTGCCGGTCGTTCGCCTGCGCCTGGCTGCAAGGCCATCTCGACGATGCATGGTTTCCAGCGAAATCGGGCATCGTGGTGCATTTCAGCCAGGACGCCGTCAACGTCACGGTCGACGACGACTGCCCCGATCGCTGGCGCGAGGAGCCGTATTTCAGCAAGCTCGCCGAATGGTCGATGAACGGCATCAGGCGAATCGGAAACCGCGGCTACGCGACCCTCGTGGTCTCCAGCGAGAACCGATTCCTGCTGCTCGGACGCACCGTCGTTCCCGATCCGACGCCATCAGGCACCGCGTTCCTGCCGCTCACCCCCGACACGTTCCGGTTCTGGCGGGCAACGTCACCGGAACATCTGCAGCGGCTGCACGAGCGCATCGCCGAGATCGAGCGGATCAGGCAGGAATTCGGCTCCTGCGCTATTCCCCCGAACGAGGACGACGATCCCGTCCCGCCCTATCGCCCCGCGCTTCTACGGTTGTCGAATCACGCCTGAACGCCGTCGTGGGCAACAGAGCATGATTCGCGCTGTGGTGCTCGACGCGCCCCGGCCGGGTTGATAAGCCCCTGTCCGCGAATGATGGGGACTTGAGTCGGGACATGACGGTTGCGATCGAGATGGGGCAGACCACGGCGGGCGCCGCGGCGGCCATGGACCTCGAGGAACTGCTGGCGACCCGCCTCCTGGTGCAGGGCAATTCGGGCTCCGGCAAGTCGCATCTGTTGCGGCGGCTGCTGGAGCAGAGCGCACCCTGGGTGCAGCAGGCCATCATCGACCCCGAGGGCGATTTCGTCACGCTGGCCGAGCGCTTCGGCCATCTCGTGATCGAGGCCGAGGATCACACCGAGCGCGGCCTTCAGGTCGCGGGCGAGCGCGCGCGGCTGCATCGCGTCTCCACCGTGCTCAATCTCGAGGGCCTCGATGCCGAGAACCAGATGCGCCGTGCCGCCGCGTTTCTCGGCGGCCTGTTCGACGTCGATCGCGACCATTGGTACCCGATGCTGGTGGTGGTGGACGAGGCGCAGCTGTTTGCGCCGGCGGTCGCCGGCGAGGTGTCGGACGAGGCGCGAAAACTGTCGCTCGGTGCCATGACCAATCTGATGTGCCGCGGCCGCAAGCGCGGGCTCGCCGGCATCATCGCGACGCAACGTTTGGCAAAGCTCGCCAAGAACGTCGCGGCGGAAGCCTCCAACTTCCTGATGGGCCGGACCTTCCTCGACATCGACATGGCGCGCGCCGCCGACCTGCTCGGCATGGAGCGGCGGCAGGCGGAAGCCTTTCGCGATCTCGAGCGCGGCCAGTTCATGGCGCTGGGACCTGCGCTGTCGCGGCGTCCGCTGCGCCTGAACATCGGCCCGACCGATACCCACGCGCGCAACTCCACGCCGCGGCTGATGCCGATGCCGGACTCCGCACGCGAGGATATGCGCGCCGTGATCCTGGCCGCGCCGCCGCCCGATGCCAGCCGGCCGCAGCGCCGGCCCGCGCCGGATCTGCTCGAACAGCTCCGCGCCGCGAAAGCGGCCGCCACGCCGGAGATCCGGCCTGAGGTGGTCGAGGTTCAGGTCAGCGCGGAGGAGCTCGCGGAGCGGCGCGAACGCGTCGACCGGACCCTGCGTGCCGTGCTCGCCGAGCCCGATGCCGGCTTCCGCGCCGTCGGCGTGCTCTATCAGGAGTTCGTGGTCCGCTGCCGCATCGAGGGCCTCGGCGCGGCCGTGCCTGACCTCAACGAATTCCGCCGCATGCTGACGCGCGCGCGCGCCGGGCTTGGCGCCGAGCATGCCGAGGACGACGACTGGCAGGACGTGTCGCTGCGCGCCTCGATCCTGCCCGACGACATGCAGGGCGTCTTCATGATGATCGCGCGCGCGGCGAAGGAAGGCTGGCCCTGCCCGGGCGATGCCGCGATCGCCCGCGCCTATGGCTCGCATTCGCTGCGCCGCGCGCAGCGCCTGCTCAGCTACATGGAGGAGCAGGGTCTCATCGTCTGCCAGCTCGACGGCGGCGGACGCAGGATCGTGACGCTGGTGGAGCTGGCCTGGGCGACCGCGCCCGGTGATCCCAATGGCGACGATCTGCCGGCGGAGCCGGCACAGAGCGCAGCTTCGGCCTGATCGTTACGCGGCCTCGGCCCCGCCGAGATAGGCGTCGCGGACGCGAGGATCGTCCTTCAGCGCCCGCGCGGGGCCGGAAAGCACGATCTTGCCGGTCTGGAGCACATAGGCCTCATGCGCGATCTCGAGCGCGAGGCTGGCGTTCTGCTCGACCATGAACACGGACACGCCCTCCTGGTTGATGGTGCGGATCAGCTCCAGCACGCGGTCGACATAGAGCGGCGACAGGCCCATGGTCGGCTCGTCCATCACGATCATCCTGGGACGGCTCATCAGCGCGCGCGCCATCGCCACCATCTGCTGCTCGCCGCCGGACAAGGAGCCTGCGCGCTGGGAGAGCCGCTGGCCGAGCTTCGGAAACAGCGTCAGCATCTTGTCGAGATCCTGCGCCACCGCATCGCGGTCGTTGCGCACGAAGGCGCCCATCAGGATGTTCTCGCGGACGGTCATGTCCGCGAACAGCCGCCGCGCCTCCGGCACCGAGGCGATGCCGCGGCGGACGATCTGCGGCGTGGAGAGGCCAATCAGCGAAGCGCCGTCGAACGTCACGTCACCGGACCGCGGCTTGACGAGGCCGAGGATGATCTTCATCGTCGTGGACTTGCCGCTGGCATTGCCGCCGAGCAGGCAGACGATGTGGCCGCGCGCGACCGTGATCGACAGGTCGAAATGCACCTGGGCCTGGCCGTAGAAGGTGTTGACATCAGACAGCGCGAGCAGCGGCCCGGAAGAGGAATTCGTCATGCCGCGCTCTCCTGCTCCGCCGCCCCCGACAGGCCGTGACCGAGATAGGCCTCGATCACCTTGGGATCGCCACGCACCTGTTCGCCCGGCCCTTCCGCGATCTTCTTGCCTTCGTCCATGACGATGACGCGGTCGGAGAGGCGCATCACCATCTCCAGCTTGTGCTCGATCAACAGGATGGTCAGCCCTTCCGCCTTCAGCTCGGCGACGAGCGCCTGCATCTCCGCGGTCTCGGTCGGGTTCATGCCGGCGGTCGGCTCGTCGAGCAGTAGCAGGCGCGGCTTGAGAGCGAGCGCACGGGCGATCTCGACACGGCGGCGGTTGGCGTAGGAGAGGCTGTAGGCCGGCTGGTCGATCCGCGGCAGCAGCCGTTCGCCGAAGCGGGCGAGGATGGCTTTCACCTCCTCGCGCAGCCGCTCTTCCTCGGCCTTGACGCTGGCGGGACGCAGCAGCGCCAGCCCCAATTCCAGCAGCGGGCCGATCACCGGCACCGCCGGATTGACCGCGCGCAGCCGCGTGTGCGCGCCGATCAGGACGTTGTCCATGACGCTGAGATTGCCGAAGACGCGGCCGAGCTGGAAGGTGCGGGCAATGCCGTCGGCCGCGAGGCGCTCCGGCGAAAGGCCGGTGATGTCCTGGCCTTCGAAGTGGACTTGACCTGCGTCGGGCCGGTCGAGCCCGGTCACGAGGTTGAACAGCGTCGTCTTGCCGGCGCCGTTCGGGCCGATGATGCTGACGAGCTCGCCCCTGGCGAGGTCGAGATCGATCTCGTCGACCGCGGTGAGGCCGCCGAAGCGCCGCGTCAGCCCGCGCAGCGACAGCATGGATGTGTGCTGCTCTGCCATCACATCGTTCCCAACAGGCCCTGCGGCCTGAACCGCACCAGTAGCAGCAGCACGATGCCGTAGATCAGGATGCGGTACTCCGCCGCGATCCGGAACAATTCTGGCAGACCGACCAGCGCCACCGATCCGACGATGGCGCCGACGACATTGCCGAGGCCGCCGAGGATCACGACCGTCAGCGCCAGGATGGACTGCTGCGTGTTGAAGGTCTCGTGGTTGATGTAGGAATAGAGATGCGCGGCGATGCCGCCGCTGACACCCGCCGCAAACCCGCCGAAGATGAAGGCCAGCGATTTGTAGCGGTTCAGGCTGAGGCCGTAGGCGCGCGCGGCGATGTCGTCGTCGCGGATGGCGCGAAAGCTGCGGCCGAGATGCGAGCCGAGCAGGCGCGCCTGGAGCAGCGCCAGAACGACCATGACCGCAAGGCTGAACCAGTAGACCGACGACGGGCTGACGAGGTCGTAGCCGAACAGCGACAGCGGCGGAATGCCGGAGATGCCGATCGGCCCGCGCGTGACGCTCTCCCAGTTCAAGATCACCAGCGACACGATCTCGCCGATGGCGAGCGTCGCGATCGAGACGTAGTGCCCGCGCAGGCGGAACGACGGCGAGATCAGAGCGGTGCCGAGCGCAGCGCTCATCAGGCCGCCACCGATGATGGCGAGGCCGACGGGAACGGCGAAGGTCAGCGACAGCAGCGCCGACGTGTAGGCGCCGATCGCGAGCAGCGCCGCATGTCCAAGCGAGACCTGCCCGATCGTGCCTGCAACGAGCGTGAGGCTGAGCGCGAGCATGCCGAGCAGCCAGGCGTTGATCAGGGTCTGGAGCACGTAGAAGGACACCGGGAACAGCGGCAGGATCGCAAAGGCAGCGGCCGCCACCAGCAGCGCCCAGCGCGGAATGCGCACCGGCCGGCTCGGCGCGATGAAAGTCCCGGTGAGCGGCTCGGGCGGCGCCTGCCGCGCGCTGGCGAACAGGCCGTTCGGCCGCAACACCAGCACGACAACCAGCAGCAGGAACGCGAACAGATTGCGGTAGCTGGTGCCGAACACGGCTACGCCGTAGCTTTCGACCAGTCCCAGCAACAGGCTCCCGATCACCGCGCCCGGCACGTTGCCGGCGCCGCCGACGACTTCGGCGACGACGCCCTTGAGTGTCGCCTGAAGGCTCATCGCGGTGTCGATCTGGTTGTAATACATGCCGACCAGCATGCCGGAGACGCCGCCGAGCGCCGCGGCGATGCCGAACACCGCCTGATTGACGCGGTTGACATCGACGCCCATCTGCATCGCGGCATCGCGGTCCTGCGCGGTGGCGCGCACCGCCCAGCCGAGCTTGCTGTAGCGCAGGAACACGAACAGCAGCAGCGCGCTGGTGATGCCGACGCCGGCGATGAGCAGATCGAGCGGGCCGATCGTGCCGCCGCCGATCTGGAAGCGGACGTCCGGCAACTGGCTCGGCAGCGCACGCGGGTTCGGCGAGAACGTCAGCATCACCAGCTGGTCGAGCACGAAGCTGATGCCGATGGTCGCGAGCAGCGGCGCGATGCGCACCGAGTTCTGGAGCGGCCGCAGGCCGAACCGCTCGATGATCAGCCCGACCAGCGCTGCGGCCACCGCGACCACTATGATGGTGAGCGGCAGCGGCGTATGCAGCTGCACCACCGCGACCCAGCCGATATAGGCACCGACCAGATAGATCGAGCCTTGCGCAAAGTTGATCAGCCGGCTGACGCCGAAGATCAGCGCGAGCCCGACCGCAACAAGGGCGTAGACATTGCCGACGATCAGCCCGTTGATCGTGTAGTCGAGCCAGGAAGACAAACGTTGGTCCCCGCGTAGGAAGGAAGGCAGCCGGAGCGGCGCGCTCCGGCCGTCAGGTCAGGTCGGCTTGCCGTCCCAGAGCGCGAACTGGCCCTTGCGCACGACCAGTTCTGCGTTCATGGCGCCCTTGACCCGGCGGCTCTCGACGTCGAACGTCGCCGAGCCGAAAATGACGCTCGACACATCCTTCACCTTGGCGAAGGCGTCGCGGATGGCGCGGCGATCGGTGCCGCCGATCCTCACGACCGCGGCCGCCATGTTCATCGCGTCGTAGGCATAGGCGTTGAAGGCGTCGGGCTCCTGCCCGTTGTACTTGGCCTTGAAGCCCGTGATGAATTTCTTCACCTCGGGCCTGGGATCCTCGGGGAAATAACGCGTGCCGAGATGGACGTCCTCGACCGCCTCGCCGCCGAGCTCCAGAAATTTCGGCGAGTATACCGAGCTTGCCGCGCAGATGGTCTGCTTCAGCCCGACCTGGCGGGCCTGGCGCGCGATCAGCGCACCGTCGGAATAGTAGGAGATCAGGATCAGCCCGTCCGGACTGGCGTCGCGCACGCGCACCAGAGTGGAGCGGAAGTCGCGCTCCTCCGCGATGTAGCCCTCGGTCACCGCGATCTCGGCGCCGTATTCCTTCGCCGCCTTGACGAAATAGTCGCGGCTGGTGCGGCCCCAATCGGTGTTGAGGTGGAGTATCGCGAGCTTCTTGAGACCGAGGCGCTTGACGGCATAGGCCGCCAGCAGCGGCTGCTCGTCGGCCTGGCTCACCGACGTGCTCCACATGAAGTCGCCACCCTTGGTGAAATCGGGGTGCGAATTGGTGAAACCGAACTGCACGAGGCCGCCGCGCTGATAGATCGGGGATGCCGCCATCGAGGCCGGGCTGGAGAAATCGCCGAGCTCCATGACGATCCGGGGATCGGACACGAACTTCTGGGCGATCGCCACCGACTGGCGCGGGTCGCTCTGGCTGTCCTCGAAGCTGTAGGCGAGCTTGTGGCCGTTGATGCCGCCGGCGGCCTGGATCTCGTCGAGTGCGAGATCGAAGCCCTGCTTCCACTGCGTGCCATATTGCGCGTTCGGCCCGGTCAGGGGGCCGCTGACGCCGAGCAGGATCGGCTCGGACGACTGCGCAAACGCGCTGCGCGAGAAGGCCGCTCCCGCCATCATGGCGGCGAGCGAGCCCTTGACCAGGGTACGGCGATCGATGTTGCTCATCTACGGCTCCATCCACTCAATGTTGAAACAAGCAGCAATTTCCATGCCGGTGAGATTGCCTATTTCGAGGGCTCACCGAGCGACAGCATCAGCCGGTTCGCCCAGTTGAAGAACGAGGCGCCGTTGATGACGTCGACGATCTCGGCATCGTCGAGACCGGCGCGGCGCAGCTCCTCGACATTGTCGGGCCCGAACGCGATCGGCGTCGCGGCCAGCGCCACCGAGGCCTTGACCACGGCATTCCAGCGCTCGCCGAGATCGGCCTCGACGCCTTCGTCGAGCAGCCGCTGCACGTCGTCGCGGCGCTTGGAATAGGTGCTGGCAAATCGCGCATGCACGGAGGCGCAATAGATGCAGCCGTTGTAGCGCGAGGTCGCGGCGGCTGCGAGCTCGCGCTCGGCGCGCGGCAGGCCATCGGCGACGTTGTAGAAGATGTCCTTGTCGGTCTTGGTGCGGGCTTCCAGCACCTCGGGATCGCGCACCAAGAGGCGGAAATATTCCGACTTGGCGCGGGCGCGATCGACCAGACCGGCGAAGTGCCGCTCGGTCAACTCGGCCTCGGGCAGCGGGTCGATCCACGACACCCAGCCGAGTTCGTCCTGGGTGAAGACGACGGGCGGATTGACGGTGTTTGCAGCGCTCATGATTGCGGTCTCCTTACGCGCCAGCCGCGGCGTTTGCAGTGCGCCCAAGCGAGGCGCCGAGCACGCGCAGGCCCGTGACGACGCGCACCTGGAACGACAGGAACGCAACGAGCTGGGAGAAGGTGACGATGCCGGTATTCGACCAGCCGGCGGCCAGCAGCGCCTTCATGTCGGCGGACGCGGCATCGCGCGGCCGGAACACCAGCAGATGCGCATGCTCAAGCGCCGCAACGAGCCGAGGACCGAGGTCGGGTTTGCGCTCTGCGCTGACGCGATAGATCAAACCGGCCGTGTTCTCCACCGACAGCGGTCCAGCCGGGAAAGCGCCGTGCGGGCCCGAGGTCGCGCCGCGCGCTATTTCGACCTCGATCGCTTCGACCAGGCGCGCTCCTTCGGCGGTCGCCGCGAGCTTTGCCCGGTAAAACGCGGCGACAACGGGCTCGCGGTGAAGACCGATCACGAAGAACGCGACCGCGGCGCGCTCAGAAAGCGAAAAATCGCCGGCGTCGATCGGCTCGAACAGCGACAGATAGCTCTTCTGCGCATTCTCGCGCGCCTGCACGCGCTTCGCGCGGATGCCGTCCAGGGCGGACCCCGGTTCGATCCCGGCGAGCGTGTCGATGATATCCTTCGTCGCCATCATTCAGCCTCGTACAACGCGATCATGTTCATTCCGACTATTGCTTGAGCGCGATCTTTTCGGAAAACCACCTGCGCACCTTGCGCGAACGCAGCCCTTCGGGTCCGGATCATGCTTTAGCCCGCCAGCGCCACGTCTTGCGCCGCCGTCCGGGTCCAGCCCAGCGCCGGCGCCACTTTGTCCGCGACCAGCTCGATCGAGCGCAGGACATAGGGGTGCGGTGCATCGACCGAATGCACCTGGAAGACCAGGTCGGTCACCCGCTCCAGCGTCGCGTCGCCACGCAGCGAGGCGATGACCTCGTCGGCGGCGCCGACATGGGTGTCGAACGCGGTGATCATCTCCGCCAGCGTCTCGCCCGGCGGAAGGTGACCGCCCTTCATGAATTGCGGCAGCGCGCGCCGCAGTCCAATGTCGGCAAGGCGCATCGCCTCACGATGGTCGTCGGCGACGAAGACGCTGCGCGAGGCCATGATGCGCGGCTCGCGTCCCGGCGGCAGCGCTTCGAGATAGGCGTCGATGATCGGGTTCTGGATCTCGGCCAGCGTTGCGCGCGGCGCCTCCTTGGCCCGCGGCTGGGTACGCGAAAGCAGGAGGCCATCGCCCGCCTTGCCGGCGCGGGCGCCGCCGGCGACCGAGAATGTCGCCTGCCAGATCCGGCCATCCAGTTGCGGCCGCTGCGGATAGAGCGTGTCGCCGCCGGTGAGCGGCTTGCCGGCGAGCGCAGTGCGGACGACCTCGAGATTGCGCGCAAAGATCTCGTTGCGCTGGGCACCATCGAGACCGAAGGCGGCAAAAGCCGACGGATTGCCGCCGGTGCCGACGCCGAGTTCGAACCGGCCGTCGCAGAGAAGGTCGAGCACCGCGGCGTCCTCCGCCACCCTCACCGCATTCTCCAGCGGCAAGGTGACGATGCCGGTGCCGAGGCGGATGCGCGAGGTCTGCGCGGCGACATAACCCAGGAAGGTGAAGGGCGACGGCAGGCCGCCCTCGCGCTCGTGAAAATGGTGCTGCGCGATCCACGCGGAATCGAGGCCGGCCTTCTCGGCGCGCACGATCTGCTCGGCCGCAAAGCGATAGCGGTCCGCCGGCGGCGCCTCGTCGAGAAGCCGCGTGAAGAAGCCCAGTCTTTTCAGATTTGCGAACCGTTTCATGCCAACCGCGCCCGACGTTGCAACAGCCCGCATGATGTCTGCTGCCGCAGCGCGAGGCAAGCAGCCGCCGCGCAGGGCTGCCACTCCGGAGCCATCCGTTCCTGCCGAAGATACGACGCCCGCTGCCTACCAGCTGGGCAGCACCGCCCCTTTGAACTTGGTCAGGACGAACTCCTTCACCTCAGGCGTATGGTAGCTGTCAACGAGCACCTTGACCCAGGGCTTGTCCTTGTCGGCGGTGCGAACCGCGATCAGGTTGACGTAGGGTCCCTTCGGGTCCTCGCGCAGGATCGGATCCTTGACCGGATCGAGGCCCGCCTGGGTTGCATAGTTGGTGTTGATCGCGGCTGCGTCGACGTCGTCGAGCGCGCGCGGCGCCTGCGCGGCGTCGACCTCGATGAACTTCAGCTTCTTGGGATTCTCGGTGATGTCGAGCACCGTGGGCTTGAACCCCGTGCCATCCTTCAGCTTGATCACGCCCTTGTCGCGCAGCAGCAGCAGCACGCGGCCGCCATTGGTCGGATCGTTCGGGATCGAGACCTTGCCGCCCTCCGGGATATCGGCGAAGGCCTTATGCTTCTTCGAATAGACGCCGATCGGGAAGTTCACGGTCAGGCCGACGGCCTCGATCTTGTAGCCGCGGTCGGCTTTCTGGTTGTCCAGATACGGCTGGTTCTGGAACGAATTGGCCTGGATCTCGCCGGCATCGAGCGCGGCGTTCGGCACCACATAATCGGAGAACTCGAGCAGCTGGATATCGAGCCCCTGCTTGGCGGCGATCGGCTTCACCGCCTCGAGGATCTGCGCGTGCGGCCCCGGCGTCACGCCGATCTTGATGGTCTCGGCTGTTGCTGTGGCCGACCAGGCGGCGAGCACGGTCGAGAGGATCAGGTGGAGGCGAAACGACATCTTGGTCTCCATACGTCTGCGACAATGATTGGAACCGTATTCGCTTCTCCGCAGGATGAAATCAATAAAATGGAAATCCATATTGGCGGCCTGGGCGGGCCACACCTTCTCCATTCGACGCCAAACAGAAAACGAATTCACGGCGCCCGACGGCGCTACAGTTGCTGACCAACGCGCTACTGCTGCCGGTGCCGGCCGTTGGCGTTGCCAGCATCAGGTGAGCCGCGCCTATTCGGACCGCCAGGTCGACGGCGACAGCATGACCAGGGCGCAGATCGCGGCATAGGCTGCGAGCGCCACCGCGACCATGGTGGCGAGCCCCGCCATGCCCGCGCCAAAGCTTGCCACCGCGATCCAGCCGCCGCCGGCCGCGATCAGGATCCGCGCGATCGAGGAGGCGAGCGGCCCCATGGCGCGCCCGGTGCCTTGGGCGGCGAAGGACGTGACGAAGCCGAAGCCGAGCGCGGCATAGGCCGGCGCCACGATGCGCAAATAGGTCATGCCTTCGCTCACCACCTCGGCATCGCGGCTGAAGAGATTGAGCCAGGCGGTCGGGAAGATCGCGACCAGCAGGCCGATCGTCCCGGTCATGACCATGCCGACGATGCCGCTGATCCAGCCGATCCGGCGCGCCCGCGCGGTCTGGCCCGCGCCCATGTTGACGCCGACCATGGTCAGGGTCGCCGTGCTGTGCCGAACAGCAGCGGGATCATGATGTAGTCGAGCCGCGAGGCGATGCCGTAGCCGGCGAGCGCGGAGGTGCCGAACAGGCCGACCGCGCCGGTGACGAGGATGACGGTGAGGTTGGTCAACACCGCGTTGAAGGCGGTTGGGATGCCGACCGTCAGCATGTCGCCGAAGATTTTTGGGCGCAGCGGCACGATGTGCAGCTTCAGGCCTGTCGCACCCGATGCCATGTAGCGCAGCAGGAACAGCATGGCCGCGCCATAATAGAGGCCGAAGGCGACGCCGGCGCCGCCGATGCCGAGCCGCGGGATCGGCCCGAGGCCGAAGATCAGCGCCGGCGAGACCGGGATGGTCACGATCGCGCCGACCAGCGTCACCAGCGCGGGCACCTTGACGTTGCCCGAACCACGCAGTGCCGCCGCCTGGAGGTTGACGATCCACACCGGAATGGCGCCGGCGAACAGATAATTGGAATAGGTGGTGGCCGCAGCGAGCGCATCGCCCTGGCCGCCGAGGGTACGGTAGAGCCACGGGCCACCGAGGATCACGCCGAGCGTGAACACGCCGCCGGCGAGGATGGCGAGCACGACCGCATGAAACAGCGCCGCCTCGGCGTCATCACGGCGCCCCGCCCCGACCGCGCGCGCGACCGAGGACGCAACGCCAGAGCCGAACCCGCCGTTCGACATCATGGTCATCAGCATGAAGATCGGGAATACCAGCGCGGCGCCCGCCAGCGCGTCGGTACCGAGGAACCCGACATAATAGGCCTCGGCAATGTTCACCGCGGTCTGCGCCACCAGCACGGTCACGGTCGGCGCAGCCAGCTTGAGCAGCGTGGGGAGGATCGGCGCGATCAGCAGTGCCGCTCGCCGCTGCTCCGCCGCGCTTGGGGTGACGGCGGCGCCTGGCGCGGCCGCCTGGCGAAGCGGAGCCGCGGCATGGGCCGCGACTTGCGCGGCGGGCAAGGCTGGGGCGGCGGCATCCTCGACTGACATGGCCATGGTCCTTGCGTGCCTGCCGGACCGCCGCCGATCGGCCGCCCATTGCATTACGGCCATAATGTAATATTATGATCGTAATGCAATAGCCCCCTCCTCACGATTTCGTTGACCGGGGTGGGCATCCCAAGGAGGCGCGATTGGCGCGGTACGACAAGGGACACCGGGACGCGACGCGGCGGCACATCATCGACGTCGCCTCGGCGCAGTTCCGCGAGAGCGGCATCGCCGCCGTCGGTCTCGCCGGCATCATGTCCGAGGCCGGCCTGACCAACGGCGCCTTCTACACACATTTCGAATCCAAGGAGGATCTGGTGCGCGCGGTGCTGCTGGATGCGCTTGAGCGGCGCGAGCAGCGGCACAAGGACAATCTCGAAAACGGCATCGCGCTGGAGACCACGATCCGCGACTACCTCTCCCCGCGCCATCGCGACCACGCCGGGACCGGCTGCCCGACCGCGGCGCTGGCGTCCGAGATCGCGCGGCATCCGAAGACGACGCGCGATGCCTTCACCGCAAAGATGTCCGACATCATCATGCTGATGGCGGCGCAGATGCCGGATGGCTCGGCTGCGGAGCGCCGGCGGCGCGCGATGTCGGTCTATGCGACCATGGTCGGCGCGCTGCAATTGTCGCGGGCCGTGAGCGACAAGCAGTTGTCGGAGGAAATTCTGGAGAACGCGGTGAAGGCCGCGTTGACGCTTGCGAATGGGCGGTGACGCGTTCGAAATCTTCGGCGACCCAACTGCGGCCGCTCTCCGACCCAGCTAGACGATGCCGCTTTGCCGGAGCGCGGCGATCGCGGCCGCGTCATAGCCGAGCTCCGCGAGGACACGATCGGTATGCTCGCCGAGCGTCGGCGGGCGGCTCGCGATGTCACCCGGCGTTTCCGACAGCCGCACTGCGGCCCGCGCCACCGGCGCGGGCTTCGGCAGGCCCGGATAGTCGATATCCTGCATGAAGCCTGCGGCGCGAATGTGCGGATGATCCAGCGCCTGCTGCGGGCTGAGCACCGGTCCGGTCGGAATCATGGCCTTGCCCAGCGTGTCGACGGCCTCCTGCGTAGTGCGCTCGGCGCACCAGCGCGCCATCCGCTCGCTGATGACGGGGCCGTTGTTGCCGCGGCTGATGTCGTCGGCAAAACGCGGATCGTTCAGCCACTGCTCCTCCTCGCCCATCAGCTTGGCCCAACGCTTGAACAGCGGATGCCCCGTGACCTGGCACAGCACCCAGCCATCCCTGGTGCGGTAGATGTCGGCTGGAGCTGCGGTCTGGCCGAGATTGCCAGTCGGAACACGGTTGACGTTGATGACGGCCTGCTCGATCAGCGTGGCATTGGTGAAGGACAGCGCGGTGGCCAGCAGCGCGCCCTCGACGATCTGCCCGCGCCCGGACTTGCCGCGCTCGATCAGCGCGGCGAGCGTGCCGAACGCGCAGTGCAGCGCGGTTCCGAAATCGACCCAGTTCACCGCGGCGCGGTAGGGCGGATCACCGCCGCCGGTCATGTACACCGAGCCCGACATGACCTGGCCGACACCGTCGAAGCCGACGCGGTCGGACCAGGGCCCCGGCCCGCCGAATGCGGTTGCCGTCGTCAGGATGATGTCGGGCTTGATCGCGCGAAGCGAGTCGTAATCGAGCTTCATCGCGCGCAGGGTCTGCGGCGACAGGTTGGCGACGACCACGTCCGCGGTCGCAACCAGGCGGCGCATCACCTCCTGCCCCTCCGGCTTCATCGGATCGAGCGTGATGCACTTCTTGTTGCGGTTGACCTGGAGGAACAGCGCGCCCTCGCCGCCCGCGCCGACCGGCACCACGAAGCGATCCTCGCTGCCGTCGCGCTTTTCAACGCGAATGACCTCGGCGCCGAATTCGGCCAGCAAGGTCGCGCAATAGGGACCCGCGATATAGCGCCCGAAATCGAGGACGCGCACGCCTTCCAGAACTCCCCCCATTGACCCTTTCCTTGATGTCTTCCGCCTAGATTACAGGGAATGGTTGCCGCGGCAAGGTGGCCGACGGCATTCCCCGATCAGCAGATGTGATCGGCCGACGGTTCGACTGGCCGATATTCTGCTCTAGTGCTGTCGCTCACCGGTGACGTTGCAGCGCGATTTGAAGCGGGCGCGGATAGTTCTGTTGGCGGCGGGTGGGCGCAGCACCCGGTCGATCGCCAAGGAAGTTGGGGTCTCGCCGCGGATTGTCAGCCTTTGGCGGCATCGCTATGCCGACCATGGCCTTGAAGGGCTGCAAGACAAGCCGCGGCCTGGCAAGCAGCCGATCTATACGAAGACGACCGACAAGCGGATTCTGAAGCTGCTGGATAAGCCGCCACCGCAAGGGTTTGCGCGCTGGACCGGCCCCCTGCTGGCCGAGGCGCTGGGCGATGTCGATGTCCAATATGTCTGGCGGTTCCTGCGCAGCCACAAGATTGACCTGGTGGCTCGCAAGTCCTGGTGCGAGAGCAACGACCCGAACTTTACGGCCAAAGCCGCCGATGTTGTCGGCCTCTATGTCGCGCCGCCGGCGAAGGCCATTGTGCTGTGCGTGGACGAGAAGCCCTCGATCCAGGCTTTGGAGCGAGCGCAGGGTTATCTGAAGTTGCCCAATGGCCGCGCCTTGACCGGCCAAAGCCACGATTACAAGCGGCATGGCACCACAACATTGTTTGCGGCGCTCGAAGTCGCCACCGGAAAGATCATCGCGACCCATTCAAAACGCCGGCGCCGCGTCGAGTTTCTCGATTTCATGAACAGCGTCACCGCGGCTTTTCCGAACCGCAAGCTTCACGTCATCCTCGACAACCTCAACACCCATAAAAAGAACGAGGACTGGCTCAAGGCCCACCCCAACGTGCAATTTCATTTCACGCCGACAAGTGCGTCATGGCTCAATCAGGTCGAAGTATGGTTTTCCATCTTGCAGGGGCAGTCGCTCAGCGGCACCTCCTTCACGAGCCTCAAGCAGCTTCAGGAACACATCGATGCCTACGTCAACGCATACAACGACAGAGCCGAGCCCTTCGTCTGGACCAAGAAAAAGGTCCGTCAACGCCGTTTCAAAGGCCGCCGTATCACTCAGCTCTGATTCCGGGTACTAGTATGACCCGTCCGTCCCACACCCAGAGCCGCAGCCATGCCGCAACAGTTCGATCGATCCGCTGAAGACCTCGGCAACGCGATCCATTTCGAGCACGTCAACATCCAGGTCCCGGATCAGCGCCTGGCGACGTTATTCTACGTCACGGGACTTGGGCTCACCCGCGATCCCTATCTGATGGTGTCGGACACCAACATGTGGGTCAACGCCGGGCGGAGCCAGTTTCACCTGCCGAGCGGCAGGCCGCAGGTGCTGCGCGGCCATACCGGCCTCGTCATCGAGGGCCGCGAGGCGTTGCTGGCGCGATTGGCATCGGTCGCGAAGAAGCTCCAGGGGACGGCATTCACGTTCGCCGAGCACAATGACCATGTCGAGGCCGTCTGCCCATGGGGCAACCGGATGCGTGTCTATGAACCTGACGCGGCGCGGTTCGGCCGCATCTCGCTCGGCATTCCCTATGTCGAGTTCGACGTGCCGATCGGAACGGCATCGGCGATTTGCGCCTTCTATCCTGACATCATGGGCATGCCCTCAGGCATGCGGAATGGCGACGGCACGGTTGCGGCGGTGAAGACGGGCCGCGACCAGCACCTGCTGTTCCGCGAGACCGATCGGCCGCAGGGCGAGTATGACGGGCACCATGTGCAGATATACATCACCGACTTCTCCGGCCCCTATCGCAAGCTGCTCGCGCGCAACCTGATCTCGCGCGAGGACAATCAATACCAGTACCGGTTCTGCGACATCGTCGATCTCGACAGCGGCAAGAAGCTGTTCACGGTCGAGCACGAGGTGCGCAGCGCGACCCACCCGATGTTCATGCGGCCGATGGTCAATCGCAATCCTGTCGTCACCAACCGGAACTACGCGTTCGGCCATGATCAGACGTCATGGGCGATGGGGCCGGATCAGTACGACGGATAGCGCGTTCAGGCTTCGCGGTAATCCAGCAGGATCAGCCCGACCAGGATGAAGGCGACCGGCCAGATCCAGGCCGCCGCCCGCCTGACCCGGCCGTCGAGACGCAGTTCGAGCCAGCGGGCCCAGCCGGCGGCGACGCCGCAGAGCGCAAGCGGGGTGTGGCTCATCTCGATGAGCAGCTGGTCCTTGATTGCGATCGCATGAGAATGCGCGAGCAGCAGGGCGCCGCCGAGCGCCGTGGTCAGGGGAAACACCAAGGCCGCCGGCCCGGCCTTGGTGCCGCGCAGCCGCACACGCCATTCGAACAGGCCGAACACGGCGATGAGCAGCACGAAGATGCGATGCTGCGTCACCTCCGGATCACGCAGCGACTCGAAGAAGCCCGCCGGGCCGAGCGGCCAGGCCTGCTCGTCGGCGCGGAAGAACAGGAAGGCCGCCATCGCGAGGAAGAACAGCGGCCAGTGCCGCGCCCAGCGCCCCCAGCGGAAATGCTCGACCAGCGCCAGGAGCCCGATCAGCACCACGAAGACGCCGGCCCAGTGATGGTTGTACTCCGACCAGGCGATATCTTCCGCATTTCGCGGCAGGATCGTGCCCTCACCGGGAACGTAGGCCGATTGCGCGCTCGCGCGCCCGGCGTCCGCCAGCGTGATCTTCGCCTGGAGCTGCGCGACGGTCAGTTTGTCGTAATCCGGGCTGGTCAGGCGCGGCGGCCATTGCGGCGCGGCGCGCTCGACGATCTCATGCCAGTCTAGGCGATCATGAGGGAGATCCGCGCCCGGCGGCAATGACGTCAGGGACGCCGCAGCAAGCAGCACGGTGATGCCGATGCCGATCTCGACCTCGGCGAAACGCTTCAGGCGAAAGATCGGCGTCGTGGGGTCGCGGCGCAGACGTTCGACGAGGAAGTAATTGCTCGCGCCAAGCATCAGCAGCATCAAGAGCAGCCCGACCTTCGCCAGTGTCATGACGCCATAGGCGGTGCCGTAGACCGCCGCGACGGAGCCGATATAGTTCGCCGCCATGACCAGACCACCGGAGACGATCGCCGCGACCGCCGCCATCGACATCAACGAATAGCGGCGCGCAATGAGGCGCCAGTCACCGGCGTCCTTGCAGCCGTTCAGCGCGATCAGGAAATAGGGCAGACCGCCGATCCAGGCGGCCGCCCCCGCCATGTGACCTGCGTCGGACAGCAGCAGCGGCCAGCGCACATCCGGCCGGCTGGCCGCATGCGTGAGCCGGGTCTGCATCGCGAGCGCCAGCACCGACAGGGCGAGAAGCGCGGCCGACCGCACCCGGTGCGCGGGGCCTTTCGTCAGGACGGCGATGCCGGCTGCGCAAGCCGCGATCACGAGGTCAGCGCGGCCAAAATCGGCAGTGACCGCTTCGCTCCAGGGCACCTGGAGCGTTCCGACGAGCGCGGCCGCGTTGAGCGCCAGCGAGGCGACGGTGAGGAGCGCCCATGCGACGGCGCTGAACCGCAGGAACGCGCGGCATCGCTCCTCGATCGAGAGGCCGAAGACGGAGAGCTGCGGCTGCAGCGGCCCCCACAGCAACAGCTGAAACGCGAGACCGCCGAGGGTGAACGACTGGGCGATCAGGATCAGGCCCCGCAGGACCACCGACAGATAGCCGAAGATGTCGAGGAGCAGGTACACGGCCGTGGTTTCAGCGGACGGTGAACGGAATGTCGCCGCGGGTGATGTGCCCGTCGACGCTCAAAACCTGCCAGCGCAGGTGCCATGTCCCCGCCGGCAGCAGCGTCTCATCGGCATTGAGCTCGTCGGCGGGCGCATCGGAAGCCGGCCTCAGCGCGCGCGACGCACCATCCGGTGCCAGCAGCGTCAATTTCGAGCGCGCGTGATCGATCCGGCTGTTGAAGTGCAGGCGGATCGCGACGATGTCGCCGGATATTGTCGCGCCGGTTGTCGGCGAGGACGAGACGATGATGGCGTGGGCCTGGGACGCGTGTGGATGAGCAGGAAGCCACAGGGCAGTTAGAACGAATGCGATTCGGAAGAACCCGCGCATGATGCTCACTCGCTGTCGACAGCCGTCTCTTTCACCCGCCCCCTGGCGTGTGAACTTTACCGGACGCTATGTTGGAGCGAGTTGGTTGTTCGCAAGAGCGCGAGGAATTTGGATCCGATCGCGGATCGCGGAAAATCGCCGATTGTTGCCGTTGCGACACACTCAGGTGCGATCACCCCGCCGCGGCGTCCCTGCTCAGCGCGTCAGGATCGACCATGCGCCGCCGGGCGCCCGGAGCGATACGGCGATAGAGCACGACCGAGACGAGCCAGGCGAGCGCGAACAGCGCGATCACGGCGAAGCCGAAATTGGCGAGCGAGTCGTTGACGGCCTCGACCAGTGACCACAGCCCGCCGGACAGGCCGAGCCGGTCGCCGATGAGCCCCAGCGCCTCGATGCCGCCGATGAACAGCGCGACCGCGATCGAGGCGCACGGTGATCGTGAGGTTGTACCAGAGCTTGCGATAGGGATCGACGAAGGCCCAGCGATAGGCGCTCACCATCAGCGCGGAATCGGCGGTGTCGACCAGCGCCATGCCGGCGGCGAACAGGGCGGGGAACACCAGCACATGCGCGAGCGAGGCGCCGCGCGCGGCTTCGGTGGCGGAGATGCCGAGCAGGCCGATCTCGGTCGCGGTGTCGAAGCCGAGCCCGAACAGCAGGCCGAGCGGATACATGTGCCAAGGTTTGGTAACGAGGCGGAACATCGGGCCGAGCAAGCGCGCCAGGAATCCACGGGCCGCGAGCAGCGCCTCGAGCTGCGCGGCGTCATGAATGCCTTGCTCGCGCACCTCGCGCAGGATCCGCCACAGGCCGACGAAGATGGCGAGATTGATCGCCGCGATCACCAGCAGGAACAGCGCCGACACCGAGGTGCCGATCAGGGCGCCGATCTCCTTCAGCAGGCTGTCGCCGCCGAGGCTCACGACGCCGAGCGCGAGCAGCATGGTCGCGGCCAGGACGACCGTGGAATGGCCGAGCGCGAAATACAGGCCGACGCTTCGCGGCGCGTCGCCCGCTTGCATCAGCTGCGCACGACATTGTCGATCGCGGCGATGTGGTCGGCATCGACGGCGTGACGCAGGCCGAACACCCAGGCGAGCAGCGCGGTAGCCATCACCGCGGGCCGGTCGCCGAACATCGCGAAGGCGAAGACCCATGCGGCGATGTTGGCGGCGATCAGCCCGCCGAACAGCACGCCGGGCTCGAACGCTTGCCTCGCAACACCACCTGACTGAATCACGTCACCCCTCCGAGTATGATGTTCATACCAATCCATCATACTCGCCGGCAAGAGCGGGGCCATGTTCGGGGGACACAGCCGGTCACCCGGGAACGCGCGTCTCCACGATCGGCGATCGCGACATAGCGACGGCAGTTCGCGTCGAGCGCCTGGGCGGCGTGCAGGCGACCATCGGACCCATCCCCGACTCAATGCGCCACCAGGATCTCTCCCAGAAACTTCCTGGTGCGATCGTGCTTCGGATTCCTGAAGAAGCTTTGCGGCTCGGCCTCCTCCACGATCCTGCCATCGGCCATGAAGATCACGCGATCGGCGACCTGCCGCGCAAACCCCATTTCATGGGTGACGCAGATCATGGTCATACCATCCGTCGCGAGCCCGATCATGGTGTCGAGGACCTCCTTGACCATTTCGGGGTCGAGCGCGGAGGTCGGCTCGTCGAACAGCATCACCTTCGGCTCCATGCAGAGCGCGCGCGCGATCGCGACGCGCTGTTGCTGGCCGCCCGACAACTGAGCCGGATATTTCTCGGCCTGGTTCCCTATTCTGACCCGATCGAGCAGACGGCGCGCGGTCTCTTCGGCTTTCGCCCGCGGCACACCCCGGGAGCGCATCGGCGCCAGCATGCAGTTCTCCAGCACGGTCATGTGCGGAAACAGGTTGAATTGCTGGAACACCATCCCGACCTCACGACGCACGGCATCGACCGAGCCGGCAGCGTCGTTCAGCCGCGTGCCGGCGACGACGACTTCGCCGCGCTGGTAAGCTTCCAGCGCATTGATGCAGCGGATGAGGGTGGACTTGCCCGAACCGGACGGCCCGCACAGAACGATTTTCTCGCCCGGGCTGACCGTCAGGCTGATATCGGTCAGGACCTGGCAGGTGCCGTACCATTTGCAGACGTCGCGCATGGCGATCATCGGCTCTGGAGCAGTTTCCATCGCGGCTACACCCGGCATGGCGCTCTCTCCCTGCCTAGCTGACGTTGAAGGGAATACCGGGAATGGCGTCGGGGAAAGCCGGCAGCGGATTATTCATCCACTTCTGATAGATCTTCGCCAGCTCGCCATTGGCCCTGATCTTCTCAATGAAGTCGTTGGCGAAGGCGTTGATCTCCTTCTCTCCGAGCCGGGTGCAGGCGCCGTTGTAGAGTTTCGTGAATTCGAGCTTGTTCTCGTAATAGCCGGGCTTCGATTCATCGAGGCGCGGAACGTAGAAGATGTTGCCACCGACCGCCTGGACCTGACCGGACAGCAGGGCCTGCATGGTCGGCGCGTCGCCGTCGAAGCGGCGAATGGTCGTGCCCGACGGCGCGGCCCTGGTCACGTCGCTGTCCTGCACGCTGCCGCGCGCGACGCCGATGACGTATTTGCCCATGTCGGCCGGAGATTTGATCTCGAACTCCTTCGGCGCGATGAAGGTGATGATGTTCGCGCCATAGGGTTTTGAGAACTGCACGGCCTTGGCCCGCTCCGGCAGCATGGCCATGGTCGCGAACAGGATATCGACACGACCGGAGGTCAGGGCCGGGATACGATTGGCGACCGCCAATTGCGTGAACTCGGCGGGCACACCGAGCTCCTTGGCGAACAGCGCCGAAATCTCCGCATCGTATCCATCCTGCTTTCCCGTCGCATCGACAAATCCCCAGGGCGGATTATCGCCCTGGATGCCGATCAGAACCTTGCCCCTCGCCTTGATCTCCGACGGCGTCACCGCATAAGCGGCGCGCGTCAGCACGAATGGCGAGGCGATCGTCGCGGCTGCGAGCGCCAGCAGACGACGCCGGTTGAGTCCTGTGGTCCTTGCGTTGGTCATCATTCCCTCCTCTGTCCTCGTCCTGTTGTCTGTTGTTGCCCTCGTCATCGCGCGGCGACGGCCATCCGGCGTTCGAGCCGCGCGCCAACGAGCGACAGCGGCCAGCAGATGGCGAAATAGAGGACACACACCAAGCCGAGGACGAGCAGCGGCTTGAAGTTCTGGTTGGACACGATGGTCCCTGCCCGCATCAATTCGGTGAAGCCGATGATCGCTGCGAGCGACGTTCCCTTGATCAGCTGGACCAGAAATCCGATCGTCGCCGGCAGCGAAATGCGGATCGCCTGCGGCAGGACGACATCCTGCATCCGCGAGCCGTAGTTGAGGCTCAGCGCCTTGGCGGCCTCGACCTGGCCTTTCGGAACGGCCTCGATCGCGCCGCGCCAGATTTCGCCGAGGAACGCGCCGGAATGCAGCGTGAAGCCGATGGAGACCGAAACCCAGGCATCGAGCTTGAGGCCCGCCAGCGCCAGCCCGTAATAGACCACGAACAATTGCATCAGAAGCGGCGTGCCCTGGAACAAGGCGATGTAGCCGGCCGCGACGCGCTCCAGCGCGCGGTGGCCCGACGTGCGCGCCAGCGCCACGCCGAGGCCGGCGATCGAGCCGACCACGAAGCCGATCGCGGACAACGCAAGTGTCCATTTGAGGCCACCGAGCAGAAACAGGAACTGATTCCGGTCCATCGCCCCTCACTTCACGGGATAGCTGAAGTAACGCGCGTTGATCAGCGCGAACATCTGCATCAGCATCCACGACATGGCGAAATAGAGCAGCGTGACGACGCCATAGACCTCGAAACTGCGGAAGGTATTGGTCTCGATCGTCTGCCCGACCGAGGTCAGTTCATAGGCCGAGATCGCAGACGCGATGCTGGTCGTCAGCGTCAGCATGACGAACTGGCTGGTCAGCGACGGATAGATCGCGCGCAGCGCCGGCTTCAGCACGATCAGGCGGAACACCTGCGCCCGGCTCAGGCTGAGCGCGAGACCGGCTTCCACCTGCCCCTTGTTGATCGACTGCACGCCACCGCGGATGATCTCGATCGCATAGGCCCCGCCGTTGACACCGAGCGCGATGATCGCGGTTAGTGTCGGATCGAGGCGAACGCCGACCAGCGGCAGCGCGAAGAAGATGAATAGATCTGCCCGAGGAACGGCGTGTTGCGGATCGCCTCGACAAAGGCGATGACCAGCCAGCGCAGCGCCAAGACGCGGGATTCGCGCAGCACGACGCCGCCGATCCCGATTGCAAGCGCCAGCACCATGCCGGACAGCGCAAGCTCCAGCGTGCCGGCACAGCCCCACAGCAGGTCCGGAAGTCCGTCCAGCACGGGGCTAAAGTCGAACGTGTAGTTCACCTCGTTTCCTCCCTCCGGGCGACCGTCTTGCCGGCGTCGTTGAGATCGCGCCGCGGCTCTGCCCATCCTGGTCCGCCGAGCGGCGGCGAATGTGTTTGCGCTCAGGAAGCCCTTTGTTGGTCTGGCGTTGCCGGTACGACCGGACTTGCGAGCGTTTCGTAGCGATGGCGCAGGTCGACGCGTCGTCCACCGACGGCCGCCTCGGCGACCGCCAGGGTCGCGATCAGGCTTCGCGCGCCGTCCTCGACCGGCTGAAATGACCGCGCGTTGCCGCGAATGATGTCGCGGAAATGGTCGAGCTGGGCGACGTAGGGGTCAACCGAGGAGGCATGGATGCGCTGGGCCTGGATCGGCTTGTTCCAGTCCTGCGCGCCGCCGGCTTGCGACCATTGCACGAGCGCCGGAAATTCGATCGACCCGGCTCGGCCGAGGAAGCGATAACTGCTCTCGCCGCTGAACGGGAATTCGGGGGCCTCGCCGAGCCCCTGCTCGGAGGTCCAGGGCGAGACGGCGCTGTCGCTGATGAAAAACGTGCCGAGCGCGCCGCTGTCGAATTCGATCAGCGCCGCGGCGGTATCCTCGACCGCAAAGCTGCGCTGGCGGTTCGACGCAATCGCTTCCACGGCGACGATCTCGCCCACGGTAAAGCGCAGGAAGTCGATCTCGTGGATGAGGTTGATCAGGATCGGTCCGCCGCCAGCCTGCGAGCGCCATGGCGCGATCTCGAAATAGGCCGCTGGCTTGTGGGTGGCCCAGATCGCCGACACCCCGACGACATCGCCGATGCGCTTGTCTCCCAAAGTCGCCTTCAGCGTCCTGACCTGCTGATGGTGGCGGCGGTGATGCCCGACCAGCGACTGGATGCCGGCCTTGCGCACCTCGGCAATCAGGCTTGCCGCGGTCTCCACCGTGTCCGTGACCGGCTTCTCGATCAGGATGTGAATCCCGCGCCTGGCGCATGCGATGCCCTGCTCGGCATGAAGCTGGTTGGGTGAGGCGATGATCACGGCCTCCGGCCGCGCCTCGTCGAGCAGTTTCCGGTAGTCGGCGAAGACAGGGGTCCCGGGATAATCGGCTGCGATCCGATCGGAGTTCACGTCCGCGATGCCGACGAGGTCATAGTCCCCGCGCCCGGCCAGCTTGGCGAGGTGCTTCCGCCCGATCAGTCCCGCGCCGATGACGCCTATGGTGATGTTCTTCATCTCACGTCGTCCGTATCTGGATTGGGCCGCCGGCTTCGCGGCGATGGTCTGGCCGCGACGCTCCCCGTACCCGATGCTCGAGCAGGCGCCTGGTGGCGTTGAGCGCGGTGGCGAGCCGGGGCCGCACCGCCAAGGCCGGCAACGGCATCTCGACGCTGAGGCTCGCGTCCACCGGAAGCGCTTCGAGGAGCTCGCCGAGCGGCAAGGCGCCTTCGCCCGGCGGCAACCGGCCTTCGCGCGCTTCAGCGATGATGGCGGCATCGCTCGCAGGCATATCCGCGACGACGTCGCAGATCTGCGCGGCGCGCAAATAGTGCGCGGGAATCGATATCAAGTCGCCCGGCTTGCCGCCGGAACGATGGAGATGCAGCGCATCGACGAGAATGGTGCCGTTGGCCTTGCCCGCGCCACGCACGATCGCCGCGGCCTGCGGCAGCGAGCCAATCGCGCGCCAGCGCATGAACTCCAGATCGACACGCAGGCCGAATTGCTGCGCGAGGTCGCAGAGATCGGCGAAATGCGCGGTGAGACGGACCGGATCGTCGTCATCCCCCGATGCCGTGACCGCCACAGCGCCGAGATCGGCTGCGGCTTCGAACAGGCCCGCGAGCGCCGGAATGTCGATGCGAGGCGTGAGCTGAACGAACTCGATCTCGTTCAGTCGCACTCCCTCGCCGGCGAGAGACCGTTTGAGCTCGCGGTGCGCGTCCGTTCCCATCCGCGTCGGATAGGCAGGTCCGCCGGCAGTCGCAGGGATCGCGCGCAGGCCGATGAAGCTGAAGCCGGCACGCGCGGCCTCGGCCACAAGCGCGACAGGCGCAAGGTCCAGTGCCGTCAGATGAGCAAGGCCGAGATCCGTCATAGCTAATTAATCCATAGGTTAATTACAATTAACCCACGGGATAATTGGTGTCAAGGACCGCCGATTGCGCTATGGAGGGAGGGGCAAGCAGGCCTGGCCGGATGCAGAGGACCGAACCGCCGGATGAGACCCAAGGAAAAGCCCGTCGCGGAGGACGCGAAGCAGCCGCCGGTGCGGCGGCGCGACCGGGAGCGCACCAAGCGCGAGATCCTGGAGATCGCGTTCGCGGAATTCGCCGAGAACGGCCTCGCCGGCGGCAATACCGATGCCATCGCCGCGCGCGCCAACATCACCAAGCGGCTGATTTTCTACTACTTCAAATCCAAGGAAGAGCTGTTCACGGCCGTGCTCGAGATGGCCTACGCCAAGATGCGCGTCGCCGAGCAGGATCTTCACCTCGAAGCGCTCGCGCCGGAGGCCGCGATTCGCAGGCTGGCCGAGTTCACCTTCGATTTCGACCAGGCCAACCCGGAATATGTCCGGCTGGTCACGATCGAGAACATCCATCGCGGACGGCACATCCGGGGCAGCAAGAAGCTCAAGGAGATGACGCGGCCGATCGTCAGCCAGATCGCCGCGGTGCTGGACCGGGGCGTTCGCGCCGGCGCGATCAGACCCGGCATCGATCCGGTCGAACTGCACATGTCGCTGAACGCGCTCTGCTTCTTCTCGGTCGCGAACCGGCATACGTTCGAGGCGCAATTCGCAACCGACATGTCCTCGCAGAAGGCGAAGGCACAGCGCCGGCTCGAAGTCGCCGACCTGCTCTGGCGCTATGTGCGGAGCGACTAGAGAGGCGAATTGACGATGCCCCGCCCGGCTGGGCTCGATGCATCGTCGCGACGGCACGACCGCGCCATACACACCTTCGCCATTTCGCCGCAGGGGTTCCCCGCCTTGTCGGCATTGCCGCCTTGCCCGCGATGCAACATGATGGGTCGCCGGTGACGACTTTTCTGCGCGAAGGTGGAGCTCATCCGATGAACGAGAACGAAATCCGCAAGGCCATCGCGGAGGTGAAGGACGGCACGCTGTCGCGGCGCTCGTTCATCCGGACAATGGCCGCGGTCGGGATCGCGGCGCCCGCTGCAAGCCAGATCCTGCTCTGGAACGACGTGGCGATGGCGGATGCCACCTTGCCATACAAGCCGACCAAGGCCGGCGGCGGCGGTCCGCTGAAGATCCTGATCTGGCAGGCCCCCACCTTGCTCAATCCGCATTTCGCGCTCGGCACCAAGGACCAGGTCGCCTCGCGCATCTTCTTCGAGCCGCTCGCCGGCTGGGACAGGGAGGGCAACCTCATCCCCTGCCTCGCTGCGGAGGTTCCGACCAAGGCAAACGGCGGCCTCTCGCCGGATGGCACCAGCGTGACCTGGAAGCTGAAGCAGGGCGTCAGGTGGCATGACGGCAAGCCCTTCACCGCCGACGACGTCGTCTTCACCTGGCAATACGCCGCGGATCTGGCGACGGCGGCATACACCACGGGCTCCTACCAGAACATCAAGGTCGAGAAGATCGACGACCACACCGTCAAGGTGATCTTCAAGGCTCCGCCCCCGTTCTGGGCCGACCCCTTTGTCGGCGCGGTCGGCCAGATTCTGCCGAAGCATCATTTCGGCGACTATGCCGGCGCCAAGTCGCGCGACGCGCCGGGCAATCTAAAGCCGGTCGGCACCGGCCCGTACAAATTCGTCGAGTTCAAGCCGGGCGATTTGATCCTGGCCGAGCGCAACCCCGATTATCACGTCAAGAACCAGCCATACTTCGACACGCTCGAGGTCAAGGGCGGCGGCGATGCGGTCTCCGCCGCGCGCGCCGTACTGCAGACCGGCGAATACGACTATGCCTGGAACCTGCTGGTGGAGGACGAAGTCCTCAAGCGCATGGAGGCCAGCGGCAAAGGCAAGGTGGAGTTCACGCTCTCCGGCGGCGTCGAGTTCATCGTCCTCAACACGACGGACCCGTGGACCGAGGTCGACGGCGAGCGTTCGAACGCCAAGACCAAGCACCCAACGCTGTCCGATCCGGCCGTTCGCCGGGCGTTCAACCTGCTGGTCGATCGCGAGGCAATCCAGAAATTCATCTACGGCCGCGCCGCCGTCGCGACGGCGAGCTTCGTCAACCAGCCCAGCCAGTTCAAGTCGAGCAGACTGAAATACGAGTTCAACGTCGACAAGGCGAACAAGATCCTCGACGAGGCCGGCTGGAAGATGGGCGCTGACGGCATTCGCGAAAAGGACGGCAAGAAGCTCAAATACGTCTTCCAGACCTCGATCAACGCCCCGCGGCAGAAGACGCAGGCCATCATCAAGCAGGCCTGCCAGAAGGCCGGGATCGACATCGAGATCAAGTCGGTCACGGCATCGGTGTTCTTCTCGTCCGATGTCGGCAACCCCGACACCTATTCGAAGCTCTATTGCGACATGGAGATGTACAACACGACGCAGCCGCAGCCCGATCCCGAGCGCTTCCTGAACCAGTGCGTCTCCTGGGAGATTTCGTCCAAGGAGAACAAATGGCTCGGCCGCAACGTCTCGCGCTGGTCCGATCCCGAGGCCGACAAGGCCTACAAGGCCGCGCAAAGCGAGCTCGATCCGGTCAAGCGCGCCGCGCTGCTGATCAAGGTCAACGAGATCTTCTGCGAAGCCAACGTCCTCGTGCCGCTGCTGTCGCGCAACATCGTCGGCGGCGCCGTCAACAGCCTCATGACCGACATCTCGGGCTGGGACGTCACGACGTGGAATCTGGGGAGTTGGTATCGGAGTTGAGGGGAGAAGCTGGCTTCACGCGCGCGCTGTCTCAACCGCATCATTGCCCTCCGGACGAGGGTGAATGCGACTTTCTTTCCGTTCAAGTACGGCGAAGGGTCGCTGCGTACGCTCATCCGCTCACCCTCTATCCACCACGCACTCGGCGGCATCGATAACGTACGCCGCGTGGCGAAAATCCCTGATGGTGGCGAGCTTGTCGGCGGACCAGTTCAGCAGCATGAAATATTTCGGCCGCCCGTTCGGCTCATTCGGATCGAACACCAGGATCGCGGGACGTCCGTCGACCTGCCCCGTCACCAGGTGCCAGTCGCTGACCTTCGAATAATTGCCGAAATAGCGCGACACCTCGGCCTTGCCTTTCAACCTGGTGCGGTTGACGAGCTCGAGCCTGACGTCATCGGCGATCATTTCGCGGATGGCGTCGAAGTCGCGGGCGTTGAAATGGCCGACATAGGCGTTGAGCCGCGTGCGGTCGGCGTCCGACAGGTTCGCCTGTGGCACGTCGTCGGGCTGCCCGGCGAACTCACGCAGCTGCGTGCGCCCGCGATGCAGCGCGGCCTTCACCGCCGGCAGGCTGAAATCCATGATGTCGCAGACCTCGGCCAGCGAGCAGCCGAGCACGTCCATCAGGATCACGCTGGAGCGCTGCGCCACCGGCAGCCGCATGAAGGTGCGCAGGCTGGTGGCAGCGATCTGGCGGCTTTCCAAATCATCGAGCTGGTCGGCAATCATCTCCACCTCCTCAGCCGAATGCAGCGCCTCCTGCCGGTTGCGGCGGCGCAGGAAATCCAGCGCGGTGTTGTGCGCGATGCGAAACAGCCAGCCCTCCGGATTGACGGCGGGCGTGACCGTTTGCAGCGCTTCCATCGCCTTGATCAGCGCATCCTGCAGCACGTCCTCACCGTCGATGACCGAGCCGACCATGCGTGCGCAGTAGCGATGCAGCTTCGGCCGCATCCCCGCCAGCAGGGACTCGATATCGATGGTGGCCAGGGGGTCTGGCGCCATTGTTCCTCCGCCTCGCCTGCTCAGGACTCGTCCAGCATACGATAGTTGCCGACGATCCTCACGTCACGAACCAGCGGCGGCTCCGCGCAGCGGTCGCGGATGCCGTCCTGGAACGCCTGAAACGCCCTGAGCTTCGGGATCGGGCTCGAGCCGTCCTCGGCCGCGGCCTCGACAAAATGGATGAAGGTGTCGTCCTCCAGCCGCAGCGTCAGATAGCGCACGCCCTCTGGGCTCTCCGCCTTCAATTCCGCAAACACCGCCGCAACCAGCTCGGCGTTCCGGTCGGCCAGTTCCGGCTTGGTCTTGTACCTGATCAACGTCCTTCTCATCGCGCGCTCCTTTTTTCATGTCGCGACCTGGCTCGCGGCCGCCTCACCCCTAGGACGTTTGCCGGCAGCCGAAGGATGCGGCCCGGGAAAGATTATTTTTGGGCGCATCCTTTGCCCCTCCGGCCTCGTCTAGCCCGCAGAACGCGCCGCGATAGGGTGGCGCGACACACGGAGAGAGGGCGATGCAGACCCCGACCAATCGCGTCGAGCAGAACTGGGTGCTTGGCGTCACCGCGCTGGCATCCTTCATGATGGCGCTGGACGCCATGATCATTACGACGGCATTCGCGGCCATCCGCGCCGAATTCGGCAGCCCGGTCGAGACGCTGCAATGGACCGTCAACGCCTTCAACCTGACCTTCGCCGTGCTGCTCTTGACGGGCGCCGCACTCGGCGACCGCTTCGAGCGCCGCCGCATGTTCGCGGCCGGGATCGCCCTGTTCGTCGTTGCATCGGCGGCCTGCGCGCTGGCAGGCAGCGCCACTGCGCTGATCGCCGCCCGCGCGTTGCAAGGCGCCGGCGCCGCGCTGGTGATGCCGCTCGCAATGGCGATCCTGAGCGGCACGTTCGGCCGCGAGGAGCGCGCCCGCGCGCTCGGCATTTTCAGCAGCATCACCGGATGCGCGCTGATCATAGGCCCCGCCATCGGCGGCTTCATCACCGAGCATCTCGGCTGGCGCTGGGTGTTCTGGATCAACCTGCCGATCGGCCTGATCGCGATCGCCCTGGTGCTGGCACGGTTGCGCGAAAGCTTCGGACCGGCCGCCGCATTGGACATCCCCGGACTGTCGCTCGTGGCGCTTGCGGCGCTCGCACTGGTCTGGAGCCTGTTGCGCGGCAACGCTGTGGGGTGGGCGAGCGCCGAGGTCATGGGCGCGCTGATGTCGGGCCTGGTGTTCGCGGCCCGCGTCGTGCTCTGGGAATTGCGCACGGCCGCGCCGATGGTGCCGATGCGGCTGTTTGCATCGCGTGCCCTCGCCTCGGGCATGTCGGCAAGCGTCCTGTTCTACGCCACGATGTATGGCGTGGTGTTCCTGCTGCCCGCAGTTCCTGCAGACCACGCTGGGCTTCGATGCCTTCGGCGCCGGACTTCGCCTGCTGCCCTGGACAGCGACGCTGTTCGTCACCGCGCCGATCGCCGGGGCGGTCGTCAACAGGTTCGGCGAGCGGCCGCTGGTGGTGACGGGATTGCTGATGCAGGCGATCGGCCTTGGCTGGATCGCCGAGATCGTGAATCCCGCGGTTCCCTACTCCGCCCTGGTCGCGCCGCTGGTGCTGGCCGGCGTTGGCGTCTCGATGGCGATGCCGGCGGCGCAGAACGCCATCCTGAGCTCGGTCACGGTGGCCGAGATGGGCAAGGCGTCCGGCGTCTTCAACATGGGCCGCTTCCTCGGCGGCATGTTCGGCATCGCTGCGCTGGTGGCGACCTTCTCGGCCAACGGCGGGGCCTACTCGGCCGCGCATTTCGAGAGCGGATTTGCTGCGGCGATGAGCCTCGCCGCAACGCTGTCGTTGGCCGGCGCGATTGCGGGGCTTTTCCTGCCGGCACGGCGACGCATCGCCGGCGCAGCCGCGCCGCAGGATGCGTGACCTGTCGAACAGCGGACACGCCTCTCCGTTCTCGCGGCGCAATTCGCCCGAGCTTTGCTTCGTCGCTCTGCCCTCTCAAAGCCAAGAGGGCGCAGGGAAGGCCGGGTGCCCGACGGCACCCGCGGTCCGCTGCGCGAGGTGTAGCGCAAAAGAACCGCACAGCAGCATACAGGTGTAGCCAATCACTCGGCCTTCCCTGCGCAGTGGTTGGACGGCTTATGCCGTGCTCTCCCGGGAGCCGAGTTCCTGCTGGCCTCCCTCGTCCTTGCGAAATTCACCGGCGCCGCGCCGGTTGACGCGACTGCCGCATCCACAAGAGCTTGACCGTAGCAACGACGGCCAGGACCACACGGTTTTGCCGTACGCACGGTTCGCCATTTCGCCGCAGTCTTTCCAGCCCTGTCGACGGAGCCGGAAACTTACAGACGAGACGAACCTGACAGCGTCGCTCATCCGGCGCGACGTTTTGGGCTCACGGAGAGCAATCCGCCCTGCCCTAACATCTCGCGCCCGACGCTGCCGCGTCCACCGCAAGCCCGGCTCGCGAAACGTGACGACACAAGATCGCCCCTCAAGGATGAGCCGGGATGGGCGACACATACGACAAATCCGAATTTCGGTAAAGTGGAATATTTTCGCGGGGAGGGGTTGACGGGGTGGCGACACAGGGCGGATTTTGACCGACGCGTCCTGAAGCGGGCAATCCTTTATGCTTTTCCCGTCGAAGGCGCTCGCGCCAACGGACGCCACAAAGCAGGGCCGGCTCAGACCATTTGTCTATTTCCCTTCTCCGCGTCATCTCGATAAACGTGTCGCCTGGGTATGAGGGGCGTTCGTATGCCGCATGGCTTCGTCTATATTCTCGTTTCGCCGAACAGTGATCACATAAAAATCGGCCGTACTGAGCGGCCCATCAGCGAACGCTTGCGCGGAATAAATGGGGGTGAAGCGTACGCAGCTCACGGACCGTGGGAGCTATCAGACTTCGTTCATGTCACGGACAGCACGGTCGTCGAGAGCGCAACGCACCGCCATTTTATTGACCGAAAGGTCAATGTAGAGGGTACGAATGAGTTGTTCAGCGTCGCTCCTCACGAGGCGAGGAAGGAATTGCGCCGGATATGTCGATATCGCAGAGAAGTCGTTCAGGATGCTTGCGTTCATTACCGGGCGCTGGCCCGACGAGATTCTCCAACCCAGCGCAGCGAACAGATAAGCAAAAATCTTGTGTGCCGGCTGCTGCTGATTTCCCGGCCATTCCAGAAAATTCAGCACCTCCTTAAACGCGTCTTTCGCAGGCACACCATTACGCTCAAACAGTGCGGATAATCGTGCATAGCGGCCGATCAATCCGAAACGGATATCCAAAACACTGGTGGGGTCGTCGGACACAATCGCCGCCTGCGTTTTACTTATTTGCACGCTCAGAGATTCCCGCATCGCTGAGCCGTAGCTCGATAACTCGTTTTGCAAAATGTCATTGAAAGTCGGCCTCTTCTTGACCCAAACATCAGCCAACTGCTTGAGGCTCGCTTCGGCAACCGCCTTGTCCTGTCGCAATCCAGGCGCGAAGACTGAATAATCTGAGTTCACACTGATATGGTAGATGGGCAGCCAAACATTGCGAGTTCCAAAAATGATCTCGTCAACACTTGTGCCGAGGGACGGCGGCGGCTCGCCCTTTAAATAGGCTTTCGCAAATTCCCATTCTTGCTGTGTGGCGATTGCATCCGTCCTCTCGAACGAGGTTTCCCCACTGAACATTTCATGTGCAAGGCGCAACTCGGCCGGAGAATGCCAAACAATCGTCTCATCCGAATGGAGATTCGAGGCCGGAAATATTACCTGCTGTCTCAGGTAGGCACGATTGGCGAGCGCGTAGCAATCCTGCCAAAATTGTTCGCGAGGCGCACCCGGTTTCCGCGTCTTCGTTTTGGTCTTGTAGAGTTCGCTTACCGCAAATTGATCAAGATAAACGACGCGCTTATCGACGTCAGGAAGTACCTCGTCATGTGAGTACGCGCATGCTTTACAGCGTTTGACAACGCGGGTGCCCCCGACAGACAGAGTGCCGAACGATTCGCCTTCGCAGCGGGGGCATATCCGAAAGGGAGCAACTTCGAACATTCTGCCATCTAAGAGCAATCCAGTCTCTAGACAACCTAAGGCCGATGGCACCGGCAGCCACAAGCGTTCTCGCCACGCAGCTTCGCATGTTGAAGAATGAGCGGATCGCAACGCTCGAGTGATTTGTACGGAACAATTGGTAGCGGGAGAGGGACACGCTACCACATCCCCCACGACAGCAATTCCATCGAAAAAACAATGTCTTGCCTGAGTCTTGGAGTTCGAGCCAGGGGCGATTCATCTCGCCGGGATGTATCGCCCCTGGCCGGGCTCCTCAGAAAGGCAACGACATGGCCCGCCCGGCCTATCTCCACCGCCGTCCGGACGGCCGGTACTGCATTCAGATTAGACTGGGGAAACGCGCCCAGGAAATCCATGGCCGCCCCTTGCTCTGTGTCAGCCTCAGGACAGCGAATTTCCAGGAGGCGCGGAGAAGGCTGGTGGTTAACCTCGGATGGGCAGTGGACATCGTTCAAGCTCCCGGCCTTGAATCGCCAGGGAGCAATTGAGCCGCCGGTGGTCAGGCAGATGAGAAAAGTCTTGCTTGCTGCAAAGCGCCGCGCCGACACAGGCGAACTCACGTCCTGAGGACGTATCGATAGCCTTCGTTAGAGAGCTGCGCGCCAGGTGTTTACGCAGCCGGCAAGGCAAAAGAGAACGTCGCGCCGCCGTCCGGCTCATTCGCGGCGAGAAGCTCGCCGCCGTGCTCGCGCACAATGCCGTAACTGATCCAGAGGCCGAGTCCCGTGCCCTCGCCGACCCGCTTGGTCGTGAAGAACGGCTCGAAGATGTGGCTGATGTGATCCTTGTCGATTCCCGGACCGTTGTCCGAAATCCGGAACAGGATCTCGTTCCCCTTGCGCGCCGCCGAGACGACCAGCCGCGGCAATTCGGTGTCGCGCATCGCGTCGATCGCGTTCTCGACGAGATTGACGATGACCTGGTGCAACTGTCCCTCGTTGCCGGAGATCCAGAGTTCCGGCTCGAGCTCCATCTGCAGGTCGATGCGCACCTGCTTGGTGCGGACGGCCCACAGCACAGCGGTGTTGATCAAACGCTCGATATTGACGCGCTCGACCTCGCCGAGCTTGCTGAAGGAGAGCCGGCGCAGATTCTTCACGATCTCGCTGATCCGGACCGCCCCCTCCATGGTGCCCTCGATCAGCGGGCCGAAATCCTCCATGACCTCGTCGATGCGCAGGCTCTTCTTCAGTGCGGCGAGGTCGCTCGCCCGGCCCTTGCCGTGGATCGCGTCGAGATAGGCGACGATGGCCGCGCGGTAGCGGATCAAGGTGTGAATGTTGCCGTAAACGAAGCTGATCGGATTGTTCAATTCGTGCGCGACGCCGGCGACGAGACGGCCGAGGCTCGCCATCTTCTCCTGCTCGACCAGCTGCCGCTGGGCGCGCTGCAATTCCTGATGGGCCTTGTGCAGCGCCTCATAGGCGCGACGCAGCTCGCCGATCGGCCGCCCCGTCAGCACCACGCCGATAAAGCGGCCGCGATGATCGTGCCGCGGCGAACTGTTGATCGCGAACAGATCGGTGCTGCCGCCGTCCGTCGCAAACCTCAATTCACCGTCGACGACGTCGGGCGTGCCGCGCGGCTTCAATAGCGGCACCAGCTTGGCACCGTCGGCGGCATCGATGACGTCGGCGATGTTCCTGCCGATCACGTCCCCGACGCTGCGGCCGAGCGCATGCTGGAACGCGGAATTGACCTGCTGCACCATCCCCCTGGCGTCGCAGACGATCAGGATGTCCGAGACGGATTCGATGACGTTGGTGACGAAGGCCTGCGCCTCCTCGAGCTCCGCGTTCTTGTGCTCGAGGTCGACCTCGTAGCGCAACAGGTCCGAATAGACCTCGTCCATCTTGCGGATGACTTCGATCCAGGCGCCTTCGCGCTCGCGGTCGAACTCGATCGCGCCGCCGCTGGTGACCAGCTTGAGCAGCGAATCCGCCTCGCTCGCTTCAGGAGAATGCGTCGCCTTTGGCATTTTTTCTCAGATCATACCTGGACAGCTTGTTCCTGAGCCCTACCCGTGAGAGACCCAGCTCGCTGGCGACACGACTGATGTTTCCGTCGTTCCTCTCCAGGCAGTTCATGATAACCGACTTCTCGAGATCCTCCACCTTGTCTTTCAGCGAGGCCGATCCGTTCAGCCTGCCGTGGGCCGGCATCGGCGCGGATCGCTTCCCATTGCGGCGGCCGAGCAGCGGCGGGGTGCGCAGCTCGTCTTGGTCGGCGAGCACGGCCATGCGCTGGATCTCGTTCTGGAGCTCGCGGACGTTGCCCGGCCAGTGATATTTGCCGAATTCCTCCAGCGCCGAACGCGCGAAGCGCAGATTCGGCCGGTTGAAGGAGCTCTTGACCGCCGACAGCACGCCCTCCGCAATCAGCGGGATGTCCATCGGGCGCTCGCGCAGCGCCGGCATGTGCACCGGGAATGCGGCGAGGCGGTAGTACAGGTCGCGCCGGAAGCGGCCGGCCTCGACCTCCGCCTCCAGGTCGCGATTGGTCGCCGCCACCACGCGAACGTCGACCTTGCGCACGCGCTGCGCGCCGAGCGGCCGGATCTCGCTCTCCTGCAGCACACGCAGCAGCTTGACCTGGAACGCCGGCGAGGTCTCGCCGATCTCGTCGAGGAAGATGGTGCCGCCATCGGCGACCTCGAACAGGCCGATGCGATCCTGGTAGGCGCCGGTGAAGGCGCCCTTCTTGCAACCGAACAGCTCGCTTTCCAGGAGCTCGTCCGGCAGCGCGCCGCAGTTCTCGACCACGAACGCCCTGTTGGCCCGCGCCGAGCCGTAATGGATGGCGCGAGCCAGAAGCTCTTTGCCGGTGCCGGATTCTCCGGTGATCAGAACCGAGATATCGTAGTCGGCGGCGCGCCTGCCGAGCTCGATCACGGCGTGCATCGGGCTTTCCGTCGAATGCACGATGCGGTCGAAATCGTAGAGCTGCTTGGCCACTCCGCGCTTGACCGAGACGACCTTCTTGATGTGCCCGGAGGTCGCCTTGACGTCGACGCCGGCGGTCTCGGTCTCCTTCTGCAGCCGATAGAGCTGAACCGCCTCCTTGACGGTTTCGACCAGCTGGTCCGGCTGCCAGGGTTTGGCGATGTATTGATAGATGCCGGCCTCGTTCAGTCCCGCGATAATATCCTCGGACTCCGAATAGCCGGAAATGATCATCCGCACCGGATCCGGCCAGAGCTCGCGGACGCGCTTCAGGAAGCTCACGCCGGATTCGTGCGGCATCCGCTGGTCGCAGAGGATCGCGTGGACGATCTCGCCCTCCAGCAGCTTCTCCGCATCGGTCGCGTTGCCGACGCAGAGCACCTCGAAATCCTCCCTGAGCACGCGCCGCAACGCTTCCTGCGAGCGGACCTCGTCGTCGACGACGAGAATGGTTCCCTGAATGCTCACGATGACACCGCCATGCCGACAGGCCGACCTGGCGCACGCCTGATACGGTGACCTGCGATGGTCAGCGGCGTGCGCGACTTCGGTACCTTATGGATGAAATTGTAGCGCGCGACATGATAGCTCGGATCGAAGCCGTAGAAATTCAGCTTCATCCGCCGCAGCTCCTCGTCGCGGTAGGATTGCAGGGGCTTTTCGGCCTCATCGGCGGCTCGCCGCTGCTGCTTGGCGGCAAGGCGCGCGGCAAAGCCGGCATCCGACGCCATGGCTGCGCCGCTCTGCACGAGGCTTGCGTCGGCGAGCCCCTCGCCCGACAGCACGCGGTCGACGATGGCGAGGCGCCGGGCTTCCGCCACGCCCATCGGGAGCCGGCATTGCGTGATCCGGGTTGCGTTCACGGCCCCCGCACGGCGCGGCAGCAGATAGGTCCAGTATTCCGAGCCGTAGAGATTGCCCATGTCCTTGTAATGCGGATTGAGGATGATCTGGTCGCTCGCCCAGACCTCGTCGGCGGCAAGACTCAGGAACACGCCGCCCGCACCCGCATTGCCGCGAATGACCGAGACGACCAGGCGATCGGTGGTCTCGATGATCGCGCGGGCGAGATCGTCGATCGCATTGATGTTGCGCCAGGACTCGTCCGCGGCGCTTTCGGCTGCCTCGATCTCGGCAAGATGGATGCCGTTCGACCAATAGTCGGGGCCGCCGGTCAGCAGCAACACCCTGGTCGGGCGTTCCAGCGCAGCGCGATAGGCGCCGAGCAAGGCTTCGCAGTCACCGGTCGCCATGGCGCCGTTAAAGAAGGAGAACGCGAGCTCGCCGACCTCGCCATGCTCGCGATATCGGATCGGGGCGTAGCCGCAGCCAGGCCGGTGCGGCAAATACGCCGCCTCCGCGGCGAAGACTTTCGCCGCGGGCAGCTTCAGGCTCTTCGGCGCGAGTCGCTTGACATGGCCGATCCAGACCGCGCCATCGACCGTGGCACGCGCCAGCGCGCCTTCGCATTGCGCGATGACTGTGCCGGGCACGCCGGAGATATCGTGCGCTTCGTGCGCATCGAACAGCCTGACCTCCTGGAAGAACAGGCTATCGACGAGGCCCGGCATGCCATCGGCGCTGTTGATCTTGCGCAGCACGGTCATGGTGCTGTCGTGCTGCCAGTCGATCGTCCGGTCCGCCTGATGGCAAGGTCCGCGCACGCGAATGCGCGGGTCACCCGCCTGCATCGGCTGCGGGGCAGCCTGTCCGGCTTCGATCGCAGCGACCGCTTCGAGCACGGCTGCGACCGCGCAGGAGGTTAGCTCGTTGCGGTAGATGCTGGACTTGGCCGCGCACCGCATCGGGAAGCTGCGGAACGACCAGACCGGACCGGCATCGAACTCGCCATCCGCCTGTAGCACCGTGACGCCCCACTCGGCGACGCCTTCCAGAATCGCCCAGTCGAGCGCGGCGGGACCGCGGTCGCCGGGCGGCCCGGGATGGACGACCAGGCAGCGCACGCTCCGCCAGACGTCGTCGGGGATCGCGCGCTTCAGGAACGGCGCGATCACCAGGTCCGGCCGATGCAGCGCCACGCTCTCGCGCGTGACGTCGGCGTGGATGTCCAGCTCGACCGAAACCTCGTGGCCGCGCTCGCGCAACTCGACATGGAGCCGCTGCGTCAGGCTGTTGAAGGAGTGCGATAGCAGCAGGATGCGCATCTCGAAGCCTCAACAGATTCTCGGCAGTTGCTCGCCCGACAGCCAATCGACGATTCGACCGCCGCCGAAGCTCGTCGCCATCTGCACGAAATGATGATCGTCGGCAACGGCCTCGCCAATGTCGGCGGCGTCGCGGCCGAGCGGATGCGCCCGCATCGCGGCCAGCACCGCCCCGGCGGCCTCCGGCGCGACGATCGCGACCAGCTTGCCCTCATTGGCGACGTGGAGCGGATCGAGTCCAAGCAGCTCGCAAGCCGCAGCCACGCCCGGCTTCACCGGGATCGCCTCCTCGAGGAGATGGAAGCCGAGGTTGGACTGCTGGGCGATCTCGTTCAGCGTCGCGGCGAGCCCGCCGCGCGTGGGATCGCGCATCAGGCGGATGCCATGACCGCCGGCCTGCACCATCCTGGCGACGAGATCGTGCAGCGACGCCGAGTCCGAGACGATCTCGGTCTCAAAAGCGAGATTCTGCCGCTTGGACATGATGGCGACGCCGTGGTCGCCGAGCGTGCCGGAGATCAGGACGCGATCGCCGACGCGGGCCTTCTCGGCCGACAGATCGAGCCCGTCAGGCACGACGCCGACGCCCGCGGTCGAGATGAACAGGCCGTCGGCCTTGCCGCGCTCGACCACCTTAGTGTCACCGGTGATGATGTGGACGCCGGCGTCGCGCGCCGCCGCCCCCATGGACTCTGCGATCAGCTTGAGGTCGGCGAAGCGAAAGCCCTCCTCGATGATGAAGCTCGCCGAGAGATAGAGCGGCTTCGCGCCGGCCATGGCGATGTCGTTGACGGTGCCGTGCACCGCCAGCGAGCCGATATTGCCGCCGGGAAAGAACAGCGGTGAGACCACATAGCCGTCGGTCGTCATCACCATGCGCCCGGCGCCGACGTCGAACGCCGACTGGTCGTTGCCGCGCGCCAGCCATTCGTTGCCAAAGGCCTCGTGGAACAGGCCGGAGATCAACTGCGCCATGGCGCGGCCGCCCGAGCCGTGGGACAGGTCGACGCAGCCGTTCCTGATGTCGAGCTTGCGCTGATAGGCCTTCATGACGCCCGCCTCTGCTGATGATCGCGGAAGCGGCCGTAAGTCCAGTGCGCGGCGCAGGCGCCTTCGGAGGACACCATGCAGGAGCCCATCGGCGTCTCCGGCGTGCAGACGGTGCCGAACAGCTTGCAATCCACCGGCTTCTTCACACCGCGCAGGATCGCGCCGCATTCGCAGGCCGGATTGTCGTCGACGCGCAGCTCGTTCATGTCGAAGCGGACCTCCGCGTCGTATTTCGCGTAAGCGCGCTTCAGCTTCAACCCGCTATAGGGCACCTGCCCGAGCCCGCGCCACTCGAACTGATCGCGCAGCTCGAAGACGTCGGACACTTCTTCCTTGGCGCGCAGATTGCCGTCGCGGGTCACGGCGCGGCTGTACTGGTTCTCGACCTCATGCCTGTGCTCGTTGACCTGCCGCACCAGCATCAGGATCGCCTGCATCATGTCGAGCGGCTCGAAGCCCGCGATCACCACAGGCTTGCCGAACTCCTCGGCGAAGAACTCGTAAGGCGCGGTACCGATGATGGTCGAGACGTGGGCGGGTCCGACAAAACCATCGATCTCGACGCGGCCGATGTTGCGGATGTCCGGGCTCTCCAGGATGTTCTGCATCGCCGGCGGCGTCAGCACGTGGTTGCAGAACACGCTGAAGTTTTCGAGTTGCTTCTTCCCGGCCAATCGGATCATGACCGCGGTCGGCGGCGTCGTCGTCTCGAAGCCGATGGCGAAGAACACCACCTCGCGCCCGGGATTGTCCTCGGCGATCCGGATCGCGTCGATCGTGGAATAGACCATGCGGATGTCGGCACCACGGGCCTTCGCCTTCAGGAGCGATGCGCCCTGCGAGCCCGGGACGCGCATCAGGTCGCCATAGACGCACAGGATGATGTCTGGCCGCTCGGCGAGCCGGATCGCCATGTCGATGCGCCCGGCCGGCAGCACACAGACCGGACAGCCGGGCCCGTGGATCATCCGCACGTTCTTCGGCAGCATGTCCTCGAGGCCGTAACGCGAGATCGCGTGGGTATGGCCGCCGCAGAATTCCATGAAGCGATAGGGCTTTCGCGGATCGGCTTCCGCGCGGATCGCTTTGGCGAGCCCGAGCGCGATCTCCTTGTCGCGAAACTCATCGGCATATTTCATGACGCGGCTCCCTGTCCCTCGGTGCTGAGCTCGCGCAACAATTCGAGCGTCCGCCTCGCCTCCTCCGGATCGATCTTGGTCAGGGCGTAACCGACATGGATGATCACGTAGTCGCCGACGGCGAGGTCCTCGATCAGGGCGACCGAAATTTCCTTGCTGACGCCGTCGATGGAGACGATCGCCATCTCGTCGGGCAGGAGTTTTGTGACCTCAGCGGGTATCGCGAGACACATCAGGCGGTTCCTTCCTGGCCTTGCGGTTCGAGGAGTTTGAGTGCGGCGATCCAGGCCTGCCCGAGGCTGAGACCGCCGTCATTGGGCGGCATTTGCCGCGGCAACAGCGGCGAGAGACCGGCAGCGATACAGCCGCGCTCAATCTCGGAACTGAGGATCGCGTTGAGAAAGCAGCCGCCGCTCAAGGCGACGGTCGTGATGCCGGTCTCGCGCGCCGCGCGGCCGATCCAGTCGACGCAGGCGGCGGCGAGCGTGCCGTGGAACAGCCCGGCCCCGTCGACTGGATCGATGCCCTCGGCCGCAAGCTGCGCAAGCAACGGAAACAGGGACAGCACCCCGTCCTCGATCGTCCAGCCGTCTTTCATGGAGCGCGGCGTGCGAACATGCGCCTCCAGCTTCATCGCGGCTTCGCCCTCGTAGCTCTGCACCGGGCAGAGACCGAGCAATCCCGCCGCCGCGTCGAACAGCCGGCCGGCGCTGGTCGTCACCGGCACGCCCGGCCGTTCGAGCATGGCGCAGAGACGTGCGGCCTGCGGCTGCGCCGCGAAACGGGTTGCGATCGCATCGCTGCGGCGAAGGCCATGCAGCACGCTTGCGGCCATGCGCCACGGCTCGCGCGCGGCACGATCGCCACCCGGCAACTTCATTGGCGCCAGATGTCCGAGCCGCCGGAACTGCGCGCTCTGGCACAGCAGGAGCTCGCCGCCCCAATTGCCGCCGTCGCTACCCTGGCCGAAGCCGTCGAGCACCAGCGCCAACGCAGGTCCCGTGAGGCCATGCTCCGCCATGACGGAAGCGGCATGGGCATGATGGTGCTGGACCGCGATCAGCCGCTTTCCGCTCGCTTCGGCGAAGCGGGTCGAAGCCATGTTCGGGTGCAAATCATGGGCGATAACCACCGGCTCGACGTCCAGCGTCGACAGCAGATGGCCGACGGTTTCCTCGAAGAAGCGGACGCCTTCCGCGGTGTCGAGATCGCCGATATGCTGGGAGACGAAGGCCTCGTTGCCGCGCGTGACCGTCACGGTCGACTTCAGCGCGCCGCCGACGGCCAGGATCGGCGGCACGGTCTGCGCGAGACGAACCGGCTCGGGCACGTAACCGCGGGCGCGGCGGATGAACCGCGTCCGCCCGGCGACGACCGCCGCCACGGAATCGTCGGCGCGCGTGACGATGTCGCGGTCATGGGTGACGATGAGATCGGCGATGCCGGCAAGGCGCAGCTCCGCCTCGCGATTGTCGAGCAGAAGCGGCTCGCCGCCGGGGTTGGCGCTGGTGGCGACGGTCGCCCAACTTTCGCCGGCCCGCTTATGCACCGAATTCAGCGCCTCGAAGATCAGGTGATGAAGCGGGGTGACCGGCAGCATGATGCCGATCCGCGACAGCCCCGGCGCAATCGCAGGCGCGAGCCTATGGCGGGACGTCATCAGCACGATCGGCCGCGGCGCCATTTCGAGCAACGCAAGCTCGGCAGCGTCGGCATCGGCGATGCCGGCGACCGCGTCCACCGAGCCGACCATCACGGCAAACGGCTTTTGATCGCGCTCCTTGCGCTGCCGCAGCCGCTGCACGGCCGCTTCGTCACGGGCATCGCAGATGAGCTGATAGCCGCCGAGCCCCTTGATCGCGACGATTTTGCCTGCGGCAATCGCGGCGGCGATCTCCTCGATTCCGTGGCTGAGCCTTGGGCCGCATTGCGGGCAGGCGATCGCCTCGGCGTGGAAGCGGCGGCTCCTGGCGTCGGCATAGTCGTCCGCACAGGCCTTGCACATCGCGAAGCGCTTCATCGCGGTGGTGGGGCGATCGTAGGGCAGCCGCTCGGCGATGGTGTAGCGCGGACCGCAATGGGTGCAGTTGACGAAGGGGTAGCGATGAAACCGGCTGGCGGGATCGAACAGCTCACGCAGGCATTCCGGACAGGTCGCCGCATCGGCGACGATGCGCGTCGATACCCTGCCCTGCTTGCTGGCGCGGATGCAAAACTCCTCGCTCGCCATGGCGCCGACCGGGTGCACCGAGATCTCGTCGATGCGGGCGAGCGGCGGCTTTTCGAGCGGCAGCGCCGCGACGAAGTCCGACGCGCGCTCTCCTTCCACCTCGATGATGACGCCGTGGGGATCGTTGGCGACGAAACCGCCGAGGCGATAGCGCGTGGCGAGGCCGTAGACATAGGGACGAAAGCCGACACCCTGCACCGCGCCACGCACATGCAGGCGCAGCCGCCGTCCGTCCAGTGCTGTAGCCTCGCCGCCCATCGTCATTCCGCCGCCGTCATCGCGGCCGGCCTCGTCGCCTCCATCCGCCTGCGAATCCAGGCATAGAACGCCGCAAAGCCTTCGCCGGTGCGCGCCGACACCGTCAGCACCTCGATCTTCGGGTTGACCCGCCGCGCATATTCGATGGTCCTGGCGAGATCGAAATCGAGCACCGAGGCGAGATCGATCTTGTTGATCAGCATCAGGGACGATGCGGCGAACATGTCAGGATATTTCAGCGGCTTGTCCTCGCCCTCGGTGGTCGAGAACACCACGATCTTGCAGGCTTCGCCAAGATCGAACGCTGCCGGGCAAACGAGGTTGCCGACATTCTCGATGAAAAGCAGCCCGCCGTTCAGCCAGGGCAGCCGGTCATAGGCCTCGCCGACCATGGCGGCATCGAGATGGCAGCCCTTGCCGGTGTTGACCTGGATCGCCGGCACGCCGGTCGCGCGAATGCGCTCGGCATCGTTGGAGGTCTGCTGGTCGCCTTCGATCACGCCGATCGCAAAACTGTCCTTCAGCTCGGAGACGGCACGGACCAAGAGCGAGGTCTTGCCGGCGCCGGGGCTCGAGACAAGGTTGAAGGCAAGCACCTCGTCGGCGCGGAAGCGGGCGCGATTGTCGGCGGCGAGCCTGTCGTTCTTGCCGAGGATGTCGCGCTCGACCTGGATGATGCGGTCGCTGCTCATGCCGGCGATCTTCTGGCCGGCCGGATTGGCGCCGCAGTCGAGCAGCCCGGTGTCGCCGTGGGCGTGATCGTGGTGATGATGGTGGTCATGGTCATGACCGTGGTGGTGGTGATGATGCCCGTCGTGACCATGATCGTGGTCATGCCCGTGATCATGATGATGATCATGGGCATGTTCGATGGACGCCTTGCCGTCGCTGCAGCCGCAGACCGTACACATCAGTCGACCTCCAATTCCCTCACGCGCATCTCTTCGCCGCCCGTCACCTGCAATTGATAGCCGCCGCAGGACGGACACGGCTCGTATCGCTGCTTGATCTCGACGCTTTTGGAACAGGCCATGCACCACGCCGTGCCCGGCGTCTCGACGATCTCGAGTTTGGCGCCTTGCGCGATGGTCCGCGCGGCGACGGCCTCGAAGCAGAATTGCAGGGCCTCCGGCGCGACATGGCTGAGCGCACCGATCTCGAGGCAGACGACGTTCACCTTGGCGAAAGCGCGCTTGCGCGCTTCCTCCTCGACGATGCCAATGATGCCTTCGCACAGCGCCATCTCATGCATGGCCGGCCTCGCGAAAATCCAGGCTGAAGCCGACGCAGGGATCGAAGGAACCGACCAGCGCGCGAACCGCATCCTGGCCCGGTCGGCCGGCGGCGAGCGTCGCGCCCTTGAGGCTTTGGACCAGTGGACCGCGGGCGTGAAAGTTCCACTCGGTCGGCGCCAGGAATTCGAAGTTGACGATGCGATCCTCGTCGTCGAGTACGACGGCGTGATAGAGCCGGCCGCGCGCGCATTCGACCGCGGCCGCGCCCTTGCCGGCGCCGAGCCGATAGCTCGCCACGATGCCGTGTTCGAGATCCGCGTCGCCGTGATCGAGCCAGGTGCAGAGCTGCGCGACCTCGGCAATGCGCGCCCTCAGGCGCGCGGCGGGGCCTGCGGCCGTCGCTGAAATCTCTTCGCGGTGCGCCCTGCGTGCCCAGACGCCGGTTTCCGGAATCTGGCCGCAGAGGTCCGGCGCATCGGAATAGGCCGCCCCGTCCGCCAGCAGACGCGCGACGATATCGAGATCGTCCGCCGCCGTCAGGAACGATGGCTCGGCCACCGGCTGCGACACCAGCCTGCCATCGCATCCCTCGACGGAAGCTGCGAGCGCGCTGCCCGACGCAAGCGCATGGTCTTCGGAGATCCCCAGCGTGTCGACCGCGGTCCTGATCTGCGCGACCGCATCGCGACGCAGGGCCTGCGGCACGGCCTCGCTCGGACCGCCGAGGAGCGCACTCGCCTGCATCACGGTGCGCACCGCCACAGCGCTTGTGCCGTCGAGCGCGCGCCGTCCGACGAAGAGGCCGCGCAGCAATTCGGTCAGCCGTTCGGCGACGACCACGGTGAGGCGATGCCGCACCGTCGCGGGCGCCGCCTCCTGCCCTTGCGCAGCTTCCACTGCCGACAGGAATGCGACCTGATGGGCAACCGAGCAGAGCGAGAACAGCCGCGGCAGCACCGGGAGCAGCGAGGCCGCCGGCTTTCCCGCAAACAGGCGCGTCAGCGGCGGCCGGCTGCGCGGCTGGATCGCGACGTCGGCGATCGTGGCGCCGGAGAGCCACACCGTAATGTCGATTTCGTTGCGGAACGAGAGGCTCATCCGCGCCGCTCCGTCAGGGTACCCCGCAGGAAGTTACGCCGATCGATCGGGGTTGTCGCGGGCTCGCGGCGGCGAACCGCCTCCTCGCTGTCGGCCGGCAGCATCAGCTCGGCAAGCGCGGCTTCAGCCGTCGCCCGCGCGGCGTCCATGTCGGCGAACTGGAACATCGGCGAGAACAGCGAGCAGCTCGCGATCCGGCCGATTTGCCCGACCTCGCTGCTGATGGTGAACTCGATATCGCCCGCGGGAAAACGAATACGCGCAGTCGCGCCCGAGGTGGCCTGTGCCACCGCGCTCGCCGGCAGCACCACGTTCATGAACCAGGGCGTGACCATGATGCCGACGATCGTGCCGTTGAAGGCGCGGAATCCGACCGCTTCGACGCCGAGCGCATCGTTGTAGATCGGCAGATCGCGCATGGCGCGCTCGCCGATCTCCCGATAGCTTCCGGCCAGGAGATCGCCCCATGCTACGGCGTCGGCGTCCGGATTTGGCGCGCTCCCGGTCATGATTCGATCGCCATGAACTTGGACTTCGGGGCGTCGCAATTCGGGCAGTGCCACTCCTCCGGCAACGCCGCGAACGGCGTGCCGGGCGCGATCTGCGCCACATCGTCACCGTCAGCCGGATCATAGACGGTCCAGCAGATGCCGCATTCCAGCCGCGTGACGTCGGTGACGTCCTGGCGCACGCCAAAATTCTCGAAGGCGCTCATTTGAAATAGGCCTCGATGATTTCCTTGAGCCGCTCGGCGGAATCCTCGAAATCCTCGTCCGCGGCCAGCGCAACGGTCGGCACGCCGCCGACTTCGAGCGTATCGAGAATGATGGTGTCCATGGCGTTGAAGAACTGCACGGACCAGACATTGCGGATGCCCGTGGACAGCACGCGGCAGGTGCCGTAGCCGCGCGACACCAGTTGAATCGGTCCGTTCCGGATCGTGTCCTGCAAAAAGCTCATGTCGACCGGGCTCATCGGCAACAGCGTGAAATTGATGATCTGCGAGCGGATGCCGGGCCGCCACGCGAGCGCGCGCTCGCGGATCTCGGCGAGCACCGGCAGCACGTTCATGGCACCCTCAGGCACCTGTCCGATCTCGAAATCAGCGGATGTCAGGTCGGCGGCCGCGCGCTTGACGATCTCCGGGACGGCGCCGATCTCGAGATATTCGTGGTTGGCGTCGGTCTCGAGCCGCACGCGCCAGATCCCTGCCAGTACCGATTCCTGGATCTGCGCCAGCGATCCATCCGGCAGCGCGACGACGCCGGCGACCTCGCCTTCGCCGAGCACGTCGGCAATGAGCTTGCTCTCGAGATCGTTGAGATTGGCGAGCCGGAACAATTGCGACGGCGCGTCGGCTTTCTGGCCCGCGATCGCATCTGCGATCCGCGAGAGCAGCGCGACCGCGTTTGGGCAGCTCCTGGCAAGCTCCGCGCTGTCGAGCGTTGCAAGCTTGGCGAGCGCACCGGCCGCCGTGAGGCTTCCTTTCGATGCATTGAGACTCTCTTCGCCGATCGGAAACACGCTGACCGGTTGCTCGGCGCCTTCGGGCGCATCCCAGAATCCGACTTTCATAACTCGACACCTTGTGTGCGGTGCTGGGGCACGATGGTGACGGCCACCGCGGCGCTTTGCCCGCGCGGCCGGTCGATCAGCTTGGTGATGCGGTCGACATAGACTGACCAGTCCTGGATCTTGGCGATCAGCCCCAGTGTCTCGCCCTTGGCGACGAAGATCAGCGTCGGCTGCACGCGGACGCCAAAACGCTGGCCGAGCGCGCTCTCGTCGCCGCGCGCGATGACCGCACCGCGCAGCCGGCCACCGAATGCGGCGATCAGCTCCGGCAGCACCACAGCGACGTCGGTCGCCTCCGGAAAGCGGTTGGGATCGCCCGCCGACAGCAGCACGGCGATCGCACCAGCCTCGTCTGCTGAGCCAAGAAAATGTTCAACCGTCGCGGCATCGACCTCATTCAGGCCGTGCCGCGTCAGATCATGCTTCCCCACCTGGAATTCCATTGGACCTCCCCTGACAAGCTTATGAATTGTTCGGGATAGGGGTTAGCAAGGCATGTGCCAGGATATGTTAGCGACTTTCCGGGTTTATCTCATTGACCTACATCAGATATTTTATTGCGCGCGGATGACGCAGGCTCCCGATGATAAGATACTTTCCATTATCAGTGAAAGCTATCTTTGCAGATAGAAAGACGCATTCCAGGTAGCTTGTGGCGCCCGCACGCCGATCCGGCCGCGGAGGCCGTGATTCCAGTTGATGCCTGGACGTGGGCCTATTCGGACCGCAGGTGCGCTGGCAGTTGCGGCTCGCGGTCGATCAGGTCGGCGAAGAAGCGGTCGCAATCCTCACCGTCGAGCGCAGCACCAAGACCGTCGATCGCGGCGCCAATCAGGCGCGCCTCTTCCTCATCGAGAAGCCGGATCGCGGTGTCGATATAGACCAGCACGTGGGTGCCGACCGGCGGGTTGGAGAGCAGCAGCATGGAGACGCGGCGCTGTTCGCCGCGAAATGCGCACAGCGCCGAGACGCCATCCGTCTCGACAATCGTCATCGGCAGGCCGAGGCACATCGTGCTTTCTCCGGAGATCGCGCCTCTCAGGCCGGCCGCATCTCGTAATTGGCGTGATCGATGTCATTGGCGAGCAGCCGCTCGGACTCCGCCAATGGCGCCCTGCGGCGGCTGACCGTGACGCCCCACTCGGCCAAGACCTGGCAGGCGAGATCGATCGCGGGCGCGATCTGGTCGCGCACCGGCGGCGTCAGCGGCCCGCCCCAGTCTTCGAGATCGAGCGGCTGGCAGCCGATCAGCACGAGATGCTTCGGGCACCGGCCGAGCAGGTCGGCGGCGCTGATGACCTCCTGGAAGCCGGTCTGGTGCAGGCTCATCTTCTTGGCGCCGGTGAAACGCGGCACCTCATCGTCCCGCACCAGCTTCAACTGGCCGGGTTCGAGGCCGTAGTCGATCGCGTCGAACACGATCAGGCGATCGGCCTCTTCCAGATAGTTCACGAGGTAGAGGCCCTGCGTGCCGCCGTCGAGGATGGTAACATTGTTGGGCACGGCGTAGCGGCGGTGGAACTCTTCCACCGCGCGCACGCCAAAGCCTTCGTCGGCCCACAGAATATTGCCGATGCCGAGCACCAGGATGCGGTCGCCTTGCGAGGATGTCGGCATCGTTAGCCTTCCCGTTTCAGTCGCGGAATTGCCGTTCGCCCGAGATCATCGAGGACATGATGCTCTGGCGTGACATGATGTCTTCGCGGATCGCGGCGTAGATGTGCACCATCACGAATACGACCAGCGCCCACATGCCGAGATGGTGCCAGGTGTGAACGTCCTGACTGTTCGGCCAGATCGCAAACACCCAGCCGAACAGCTTGTGCTGCCAGCTATCGATGCCTTGACCTTCGGAATAGAGCGCAAAGCCGGTGATGATCATGAAGGCCACGAACAGCGTGAAGCCCGTGAACATCGCGGTCTGCGCCAGCGGATTGTGGCCGACATACATCTTCGGCTCGCGCTCAAGGAACGCGTACCAGCGGATTTCATGCAGCACTTCCTTCCAGAATTGCTTGCGATGAACCGGGATGTAGAAGATCTGCCGGGAATGGTGGTTGCCGACAAAGGCCCACAGGATACGCGTCAGGAAGAATACCGCGAGCACCTGTCCCGCGGCGAAATGGGCGAAGCGGATGTAGCCCATCACAAAATGGTCGGACGCCTCGCCCGCGACCGTCGGCAGCGGCGTTCCGATCAGATAGCCGGTCACCATCAGCACAATGATCGAAAACGCGTTCACCCAGTGGCAGATCCGCACCGGCGCTTCGTAGACGTAGACGGTGGGCCGGCCCACCGCACGTTCGCCGGAAGCGTCGGCAGCGATCGCCGCGAGGTCGGGCCTGGCGTCCGAGGCCGGAGCAACTGCATCCATCATGATCCCCTCCTACCTGACCTTGACCTTGGCGAGTTCCTGGCCGTCCGGGCTCATGACGTGCGTCGAACAAGCCAGGCACGGATCGAAGGAGTGGATGGTGCGCAAAATCTCGAGCGGCTGCTCGGGATTGACCATCGGCGTGTTCATTAGTGACGCCTCGAAGGCGCCGATGTTCCCTTGGGGATCGCGCGGCGAGCCGTTCCAGGTCGTCGGCACCACGCACTGGTAGTTGTCGATCTTGGTGTCCTTGATCTTGATCCAGTGCGCGAGCGCGCCGCGCGGCGCCTCGGTGAAGCCAACGCCCTTGGCCTCCTTCGGCCAGCTCTCCGGCTTCCACTTGTCGACATTCGCGGTCGAGCTGTCCCCGGCCTTGATGTTGGCGACGAGCTTGTCCTGGAAGTAGCGCATCTGCCGTCCGGCCCAGACGGATTCGAGCGCGCGCGCGGCGGTGCGGCCGAGCGTCGAGAACAGCGCCGACGTCGGCAGGTTCAAATCCCTCAGGAACTTGTCGACGGGATCCTTGAACTCGGATTTGTTCTGCGCGTAGCCGACCACCCAGCGCGCCAGCGGGCCGACCTCCATGGCGTGGCCCTTCCAGCGAGGTGCCTTGATCCACGAATACTTGCCGCCCTCGTCGAGCTGCTCGATCGCGGTCTTGGTGCCCTTCGCATTGGGCCCCAGCACGTAGTTCGGCTCGGTGACGCCGTCCCAGGGATGCAGGCCCTTGGTCTCGTCAGGGTATTTGTACCAGGAGTGGACCACGAACTCCTGGATCTCGTCGGGGTTGGCGTGATCGACCGGAAACACTTCGGACAGATTGCCGTTGATGATGGCGCCCCGCGGCAGCTTCAGGCTCTTGGCGGAATAGTCGTTGGCATGTTCGGGCACGTCGCCATAGGCGAGCACGCTCTGGCCCGAGAGGCCGCCGCCATAGAGCCAGTCCTTGTAGAACGACCCGATCGCCGCCACGTCGGGCAGATAGACCATTTCGTTGAACTCGATCAGCCGGTCGATGATCGAGGAGATCAGGTTCAACCGCTCCATGTTGATGGCGCCGACGGCACCCGTGCCGTCGACGTTGATCGGACAGGGCACGCCGCCGACCAGCCAGTTCGGATGCGGGTTCTTGCCGCCGAAGATGGTGTGGATCTTGACGATCTCCTTCTGGAAGTCGAGCGCCTCCAGATAATGCGCCACGGCCATCAGATTGGCCTCGGGCGGCAGCTTGTAGGCCTTGCTGCCCCAATAACCGTTCTTGAACGGACCGAGCTGCCCGGATTCGACGAACTTCTTCAGCCTTGTCTGCAGATCCTTGAAATAGCCGGGCGACGACAGCGGCCAGTTCGAGATCGACTGCGCCAGCGTCGAGGTCGCCCGCGGATCGGCCGAGAGCGCGGAGACGACGTCGACCCAGTCCAGCGCGTGAAGGTGATAGAAATGCACGACGTGGTCGTGCACCTGCAATGCAAGCTGCATCAGATTGCGGATCGAATTGGCGTTCTCCGGAATGGTGATCCCGAGCGCGTTCTCGACCGCGCGCACCGACGTCAGTGCGTGGGTGCCGGTGCAGACGCCGCAGATCCGCTCGGTGAACGCCCAGGCGTCGCGGGGATCGCGGTTCTTCAGGATCACTTCGATCCCACGCCACATCGTGCCGGTCGAGACCGCATTGCGGATCATGTTGTCGGCGTCGACATTGACCTCGACCCGCATGTGACCTTCGATACGGGTCACCGGATCGACGACGATGCGCTTGCCGGAATTGTCGAGATTGAAGCCGTTGGGAGTCTGGATACCCATTGTGTTCCTACCCTAGTACGTCCTGGTGCGAGAGCAACGACCCGAACTTTACGGCCAAAGCCGCCGATGTTGTCGGCCTCTATGTCGCGCCGCCGGCGAAGGCCATTGTGCTGTGCGTGGACGAGAAGCCCTCGATCCAGGCTTTGGAGCGAGCGCAGGGTTATCTGAAGTTGCCCAATGGCCGCGCCTTGACCGGCCAAAGCCACGATTACAAGCGGCATGGCACCACAACATTGTTTGCGGCGCTCGAAGTCGCCACCGGAAAGATCATCGCGACCCATTCAAAACGCCGGCGCCGCGTCGAGTTTCTCGATTTCATGAACAGCGTCACCGCGGCTTTTCCGAACCGCAAGCTTCACGTCATCCTCGACAACCTCAACACCCATAAAAAGAACGAGGACTGGCTCAAGGCCCACCCCAACGTGCAATTTCATTTCACGCCGACAAGTGCGTCATGGCTCAATCAGGTCGAAGTATGGTTTTCCATCTTGCAGGGGCAGTCGCTCAGCGGCACCTCCTTCACGAGCCTCAAGCAGCTTCAGGAACACATCGATGCCTACGTCAACGCATACAACGACAGAGCCGAGCCCTTCGTCTGGACCAAGAAAAAGGTCCGTCAACGCCGTTTCAAAGGCCGCCGTATCACTCAGCTCTGATTCCGGGTACTAGTGTTTCTCTTCGCTCAGCTGTTGTGGTCGGCGTCTTCGCGCTTGGTCGCGAGCCGCTTCACTGCGGTCACGGCCGCATGCGCGGCCACCGCGGCGCCGACGGCGCCCGCCGCCACCATGCCGATCTGGTCGGCGTTCTTCTCGATGCCGAACTGCTTGATGTTGGTGAGACGGTCGTAGAATGAGCCCTTGTCCCAGAAGCCGTCCTCGGAGCAGCCGATGCAGCCGTGGCCCGACTGGATCGGGAAGGACACGCCGCCGTTCCAGCGCACGGTCGAGCAGGCGTTGTAAGTCGTCGGGCCCTTGCAGCCCATCTTGTAGAGGCAGTAGCCCTTGCGGGCGGCCTCGTCGTCCCACTCCTCGACGAACTGGCCGGCGTCGAAATGCGGACGGCGGTAGCACTTGTCGTGAATGCGCTGCGAGTAGAACATCTTCGGCCGGCCCTGGCGGTCGAGCTCGGGCAATTTGCCGAAGGTGGTGATGAAGGTGACGACGCCGGTCATCACTTCGGCGATCGGGGGGCATCCCGGCACCTTGATGATGGGCTTGTTGGTGATGACCTTGTCGATCGGGGTCGCCTGTGTCGGATTGGGCTTTGCCGCCTGCACGCAGCCCCAGGACGCGCAGGCGCCCCAGGCGATGATCGCCATCGCGTCCTCGGCCATCATCTTGAGCTTCTCGACGAACGGCTTGCCGCCGTCGATGCAGAACATGCCGCCTTCGTTCAGCGGCGGATTGCCTTCCACCGCGAGGATGTACTGGCCTTTGTGCTTGGCGCGGGTCTCCTCGAGGATGGCCTCCGCCTGGTGACCCGCGGCCGCCATGATGGTGTCGTCATAGTCGAGCGAGATCATCGACAGCACGGCATCCTTGACCAGCGGGTGCGCGGACCGGATGAAGCTCTCGGAGCAGCAGGTGCATTCGAGGCCGTGCATCCAGATCACGGGCACGCGCGGCTTGGTCTCGAGCGCGTTCGCGATACGGCTCGCCGCCAGCGGCCCGAGCCCGAGACTCGTCGCCGTCAGGCTGCAAAATTTGTGAAAGCTCCGACGCGTGATGCCTTGCCGCCTGATCACGCTGTAAAACGTTTCCGTCGCCGCGCCCATGTATCCTCCCGCCTTCGCTTTGACTTTTCGATGACCCCAAGGACAGCAAGAAGCAGGCCAACAGCCTGGAGCGATTCAAAAGTGGAGAGATTCCAGAACGTTGGGTGTTTGAATTGCTCGCAGGAGCGGTACACGAGGATGCTGGAGATACGAGAAGCGGAAACAATTCGATTTGCAGCCGGCAACGAAGTTTCCGGTCAGTGCGCGGTGCACACCATGCAGGGATCGAACGAGCGCACGATGTGCTGGATCGCGACCGCACGTGGGCCGGCGTCGCCGACATCGGTGCCGACCAGCGCCTGCTCCAGCGGGCCGCCGACGTCGAAGGAATCGCGCGGCGAGAAATTCCAAGTGGTCGGCGCGATGATCTGGTAGCGCTCGATCCTACCCTGGCTTACCGCCATCCAGTGCCCGAGACTGCCGCGGGCGGCTTCGACGAGCCCGACATAGCTTCCGTCGGGGATCTCGCGCGCATTGTTGCAGAATGGCTCCGACAATCGCAGCGCGCGCGTCCACTGCTCCATGGCCAGCGCGATGCGCGCGGTCTCGATCAGCCGCGCGATCACGCGGCTGCGCACGTTGGTGCCATCGCGCGCGACCAGATCCGTGATCAGCGCCTGACCGGCCACCGTCTGGCGCGCGATCGCGCCGACCTCGATCGGCTGGCCCGACAGCCGCGGCGCCTTGCACCAGCTATAGGCCGCCGGCTTGTCGGGATCGGGGACGGTGCTGCTATGTGCTGGGTCCGCAGAGGACTCCCGCATCCAGGCGTGCGAGACGTCCTCGGTGATCTGCGTCAGGGGCAGCGGTTCGACCGCGGCGCGCGGGCCGAACAGGCCGCGCGGAAACAACTCGCCGTCGACGCCACGATAGGCGCCGTAGCTCATCATCAAGCCCGTGCCCCGGCCGAGCCCGGTCAACGCAAGACTGTCCGCAAGCCGCAGGAAATGGGCGAAATCGCCGCCGCGGCCGTCGCGCCAGCTATCCAGCTCGTCCGCGGAGGCAATCGCCAGCACATTCTCGAGCGAGTCCGCGAAGACGACACGCTCGAGAAAGCTTCGAAAGGCCGTCGTGATCGACAGCAGCCGGACGCGCTCGCCAAGGTCGATGGCGCGCGTCGTGCCTCCTGGCTGGAACGCGAGGCTATGCGGCCATTTCCCGGCGATGATGCCCATGGTCTCGAGCAGCCGTGCCCGCGCCGGCAGGGCATCGCGCGCTGCGCTGCCGCGGGTTGCTGCAAAGCGCTCGCGCGTCTCCGCGTGCCAGCCGTGCGCCGCATAGGCCTCGCGGGCAAAGTCGGGCATGAAAAAGATATAGAAGTGGGTCAGATGGTCGGCTGCGTTCTCCGCCGCATGCGCAATGCTCGTGGCAAGCAAGCCATTGGGCGCAGCCTCTATGGCCATGCCGTCGCGCAGGGCGGCAGCGGCCGCAACCGATTGCGAGACCGAGCAGATGCCGCAGATCCGCGGCGCCAGCGCCAGCGCGTCGAGCGGCGGCCGGCCCTCCAGGATCTGTTCGAAGCCCCGGTAGAGCGGCGCCGTCACCTCGGCGCGCATGACGCGGCCGCTCTCGACGTCGAGGCGGACTTCGAGATCGCCCTCAGCACGGTTGAACGGGCCGATCGTGATCCGCGTCATGGCTTGCCCTTGGCCGTCGAACGGCCCGGCGGCACGACGACGTGGTCGGCGGTCGCATTCAGCCGCACGCGCCGGGGCGTTGCGGACTTCGACAATGCCGCGAGCGCGACGAACCAGGCCTTTGGCATGTCAGTCGGCAAACCAACCGGAATGCCGGCGAGCTTGGCGGTCTCCAGGAAGTTCTGCGCCCCTTCGAATCCCGGCGAGGTGCAGGCGATACAGGCATAGCCGCCCTTGGTGCAGGAGCCGCCGCCGTTCCAGGAGCGCTGATTGCAGTCGCCGACCGCCTGCGTCGCCTTGCAGCCGAGATGCTCCATCAGGCAGCCGCGCTCCGACATCGTCTCGGCGCTCGCCTTGAACTCGTAGAACTCGTTGCGCGAACAGCCGTGATGGGCGAGATGATTGGCTATGAATTTCGGTCGTCCGTAAGCGTCGAGATCGGTCGCGGCAAGATCCTTGGCGGTCAGTGCCAGGATGGTTTCCATCATCCAGCCCGGATGCGGCGCGCAACCCGCGACATTGATGACGGGCAGACCGAGGCGCGAACGGAAGCCCGCGCCCAGAGCGCCGCCGCTATCGGAACCTTCGAACTGCAATCCCACGGCATCGGTCGGGTTCGATCCGGCGGCCGGCACGCCGCCATAGGCGGCGCAGCTTCCGACCGCGATCACATAGTCGGCGCACGGCGCCAGATCGAGCATCCAGCGATAGATCGAGCGGTTGGTCCCCGCGAGCATGTTGAAGCGGCCGCTGTCGTTCGGCCCCCGGGCGACGGAGCCTTCCAGCAAGAGCAGATCCAGCCGCACCTTGCCATCCAGCACGGACTGTAGCACCTCGACTGCTTCCTCACCGGTCTCTTCGCTGACCGACGGATGCCACAGCAGGTTGATGCCGAACTGCCTGAGCTCGTCGAACCAGCCAGAGGCGCCGCTCTCGAGGATCGACATGGTGCAGCCGCCGCAACTGGCCCCCTGCAGCCAAAGCACGTTGGTCGTCCCTTCCGATCGGCTCATGGCCTCCTTAGCCCGCAAGCATCCGTCGCTCGTAGCACAAGAGCAAGGCTCTGGCTTGAGGGATCTCAATCATGCCCGCCCGACGTCGCGCCGTCATGCTTCAAGTGCCGCTGGCGAATCCGGTGCGTGACAATCCAGGTGACGCCGATAGCGACCGGCACGAACAGCGCGGTCGCCAGCGACGGCTCGACATGTACGCCGCCGTCATGCGCGCCCTTGGCAAGATACCCGAACAGGCTGACGACGTAATAGCCGATCGCTGCCACCGACAGGCCCTCGACCGTACTTTGCAGGCGCAATTGCAGCTTGGTGCGCTCGTTCATCGAACGCAAGAGGTCACGATTTTGCTCCTCCAATTCGACGTCGACGCGGGTGCGCAGGAGGTCGGCGGCGCGCGCAAGCTTGATCGACAAATTGGCCTGACGCTCCTCCAGGGCGGCGCAGGTCCGCATCGCCGGCGCCATCCGGCGGGCGAGAAACGACGACCAGGTCGGATAGCCTGCGATCTCGCCGCCTTCGATCACCCCAAGGCGAGCCTGCACGATGTCGTAATAGGCCCGGCTGGCCCCGAACCTGAACAGGCTGCCGGCGGCGCCGCGCTCGAGCGAGGCGGCGAGCGCGGTCAGCTCGGTCAGAAGGTGATTGTTGAGCTTGAGGCCCTCCGCACCCTGCATCTCCTCGAGCACCTCGACCAGCCGGCGCCCGATCTGATCGACCGATGGTGCGAGTTCGAGCGCAGCCGGCAAGCCGAGCAACGCCAGCGTGCGATAGGTCTCGATCTCCAGCACGCGCTGCACCAGAGCGCCCAAGCGGCCCGGCGACAGGCCGTCGTTGCAGATGAGGATGCGAACAAAACCATGGTCGTCCGCGCGAAAGTCGGAGGCGACCACGGCAGATCCGCTGCGGACCGCCGCCATCGCGAGGCTGCCTCGTTCGAAAACCTCCTGGGCACGCTCCAGCGCCGCCGAGGTTTGCTCGACCCCGAGCTTGACCGCGACCAGCAATTGGCCGGACTGCGACAGGGAGCGTATCAATGCGGCGGGCCCATCGCCGATCTCGCCGAAACTCCGAGCGGACGTATCCGCGTTGCCGAGGATCCAGGTAAAGGTGGTGAACTCCGAGTGCTGCTCCCAGCGCAGCTGGATCGCGCCGATAGCGACCTGATGATGTTTCGTTCCTTCATCCGGCGGCTCCTGCCCGTGCGACGTGCAGAACGCGACGAACTTCTGCCGATTGGCGGCGGCAACCTCGCCCTGGCTGAGAAAGGCAAAGCGCAGCACGGTGAGCGGCGCCGTCAGCCGGGTGAACGGGCGGGCATGCACCTCGCCCAGCACCGCACCACGCTGCGGGTGCAGCTCAAAACCGGCGAGATCGAGGTCACGGTTCATCGGTGGTCCCTTGGGTAGGCGCTCTCAGGCCGCGGTGTACCGCGAACCTCGCCATTCACTACCACAACACACCCATGCTCTTGCAATCACCCGTTGGCACGATAGGCCGACCTCAGGCTGCGGCAACATTGGCCATGAATCCGTCGAGCTCGACGCGCAGGCGCTGGCTGGCCTCGGTCAGGCCGCGGGCCGATTGCAGCACGGCGGAGGCGGCCGCGCCGGTCTCGGTTGCCTCGCGATTGACCTGTTCGAGATTGGTCGAGACCTGACCGGTACCGGAGGCCGCATGCTGGGCGCTGCGCGCGATCTCCTGCGTCGTCGCCGTCTGCTGATCGACGGCGGTCGCGATCGAGCCTGATATCGACGAGATCTCCCCGATCGTGCCGGCGATCGTCCTGATCGCCGCGATCGATTCACCCGTCGCCTGCTGCATGCCCTGGATGTGCGCGCCGATCTCCTCCGTGGCGCGCGCCGTCTGACTGGCGAGCGATTTCACCTCAGAGGCCACCACCGCAAAACCGCGGCCGGCATCGCCTGCACGCGCCGCTTCGATCGTGGCGTTGAGCGCCAGCAGATTGATCTGCTCCGCGACCGCCGTGATCAGTTTTACGACGTCGCCGATCCGGTGCGAGGCCTCGGACAATGCGGCAATGCGCACGTCCGTGTCCCGCGCCTGTTGCACCGCACTTTCCGAGATGTCGTTGGAGTTGCGCACCTGTGAGCGGATCTCGTTGATCGAAAGCGACAGTTCCTCGGCGGCGGCGGCGACCGAACGGATGCTGCCGACCGCTTCCCGGGAAGCGCCAGCCACCGCTGTCGTCAAGTCGCCGGTCGCTTCCGCATTGCGCGACAGCGCCGAGGCGGCGGCTTCCAGTTGCCGGGCCGAGCTCGATATGTCGTTGACGATGTCGCCGACCGCGGTCTCGAAGGTGCCGGCAAATCGCGTCAGCTCCGAACGGCGAAGCTCCGCTGCCGACCTGTTGCGCTCCTCGATCTCGGCCGCCTCCCGCTCGGTGCGCTCGATCGCCTGGCGCTTGAACATCTCGACGGCGCCGGCCATTTTGCCCACCTCGTCGCGGCGGCCGAGGCCCGGCAGCACGATCTCGTGCCTGCCGCGGGCGAGCTCCGTCATGGCAGCGCACATGGCGATCACGGGACGCGCAATGCCGCGTCCGACAGCGAAGGACAGCACGAGGCCGATGGCGATCGATGCCAGCGCCAGCGCCACTTCGACCGACTGGCCGCTGGCGATCTGCTCCGACGTCTTCTTTTCAGCCTCGGCCTGCTCGGCCAGTGCCACGCGCTTGAGCGAGCTCGCCGCCCCCGACAGGCCATGGCGCAGCTTCCACATGCTTTCCACGAGGCGGTCGATTTCCTGCGCGGACGCCACGACGCGTGCGACGCTTTCGCCATAGAAGGCGAGACGATCGGCAAGCGCCTTCTCGCCGATGGCGTCCATCGAGCGCAACGCGCCGCGATCGACCAGGCGCTTGATCGTCTCGAGGCGTTGCGCGGCGGCCTGCGCCAGCGCGTCATCATGGCGCTTCAGCTCGGCGGTTGCGAGCAGATCAACGACCTCAAAGCGGTTGAGCGCGCCTCCGATTTCATCAGCATCGCCGGGCGATACCTTCGCATCCGCAAGGATGGATTTGATCGCACGCGACTGATCTTCCATCACGGTACCCGACCGGCTGATCTCCGACCGCAAGGCCAGCACCTTGTTGAAGGCGTCGGTATAGGCGCGATAGGCCTCGAACAGCTCCTTGATGGACTGCTGCCAGCTCAAGGTGGCGGTCTCGGTCTTGGCCGCGGTAATGGCTCCTTCCAGCCTTCGCCTCGCCTCCTCGGCCGCAGATTCCGCCTCCTTGGTGCCAGCCATGGCGAAATAGCGCGCGTTGCTCTGATAGGCGGACAGGGAACTGTCGATCTCGCGCGCGTAGTCGGACTCTGACATGCTAACCCGGTAGACACCGAAGCCGTCGAGGATCTTCTCATAGCCGAACCAGGCGCCGGCCATGGTGACGGCCGACAGCAGCAGCACGACCGCAAAGCCGATCATGATCTTTGCCCGGATCGACACGTTGGCGAAGACCGGCTCGCTCTTAGGAAGACTCATGGCGGCGGCGTTCATTCGCCCATGGCCGTGAAACAGGTCTGACATCGACTGCCCATCCCGGGCAAAAACGCGTGCAACGAAGCTCAGATTCATTTCGCAATACCCGTTCTCGGAAAGCTCGCAATGATGCGACGATGCGGCCACTCCCCTAATCATCGGTAAATCGAAAACTGTTGCTCCGCAGCGAACGAAGCCTCCAACGCGGCGACGCTCAGCGTTGCGCCGCGTGCAAATTGAACGACCGCGCCGCTTGCGATGAAGAAACCGCAAGCAGTTTCAAGCAAGGCCTGAAAGGCGAATTTCCAGCATGAGATAAAACATGTTTCCATTTCGACGCATCGTGCGGCGCATCAAGCGCTGTACGAATTTTTTTCGCGGCGGGGATTTTGCAAGAGAGCGCGCGCGATATTGTCGGAAAGGGTGAGCTGATTCGTTTGTTCCTGCGTCGGATCGCTTTTGGGCAGGAGCAATCGATGACTGAGATTTCCGAGATTCCCGGCACGCTCGATGCGATCGGCGCCGCGGGAACGAGCCGCCAATCGATCTATGTGTACGAAGCGTCGGTGCGGATCTGGCATTGGCTCAATGCCGCGCTCATCACCATGCTCGTGATCACCGGTTATCTGATCGCCTCGCCGCTGCCGTCGATGCCGGGAGAGGCTTCCAACTGGTACACAATGGGCTATATCCGCTTCATTCATTTCGCGTCGGGACAGGCGCTTGCCGTTGCCTTCCTCTATCGCATCTACTGGGCGATCGTCGGCAACGCTTATGCACGGCAACTCTTCGCGCTGCCGTTCTACAACCGGATCTGGCGCTGGGGTTTTCTATACGAGCTGCGCTGGTATCTCTTCCTGGTGCGCTACCCGAAGAAATATGTCGGCCATAACCCACTCGCCAATACCGCGATGTTCCTGTTCATCCTCGCGATGGTCGGGATGATCATGACCGGATTTGCCCTTTATGCCGAGGGCGCTGGCATCGACAGCCTGTGGTATCGTTTCTTCGGCTGGGTGTTCAAGATCTTGCCGAACAGCCAGGACGTCCACACCATCCATCATCTCGGCATGTGGTTCATCGTGGTGTTCGTCATCCTGCACATCTACGCCGCGCTGCGCGAAGAAATCATGTCGCGCCAGAGCATGCTGTCCGCCATCATCACCGGCGAGCGCACCTTTCGCGACTCCCGACCTGACTAGCTAGAACGTCCCCGCGACCGTCAAGCGGAACGACAGCGGCTCGACCGGATGCAGCACGTAATCCATCACTCCGTTCCGGCAGACCGCGGCGGGCGCAACGCCGCCGGTGCAGAAAGTGTACAGCGCGTCGGTCTTGAGCAACGAACCATAGGCATAGGTAATCTGGTTCGCTCTCGCGTCGAACAGATTGAGCACGTCGAGCTGGATGCGCCAGCCATTGTGAGCGCGGTAGCCGAGGCGGCCGTTGAAGATGCCGGTCGCGGACGAGCGGAACGCATTGTCTTCCGTCAGCGGGCTGGAGGCGAGATAGCGCCAGCGCAAGGTCCCGAACCAGCCGGTCTTCTCGCCCAGGGTGATGCCGGCCGAGGCCACCATCGGCGGCGCGTTCGGGATGTAGTTGCCGGGCGCGTTGCCGATCTGCGCCTCCGGATAGCCGGCGAGCGCGGCGTAGACCTCCGCCTGGTCGCTGTCATAGCCGCGAAAGCGCGCACGGGTCATCGCCAGATCGGCGTCGATATCGATCCAGGATCGCGGCCGGTAATGGTTGGTCCACTCGAAGCCATAGCGGCGGCTGGCGCGGGTCGCCTCGGTGTTGCCGGCATCGCCGGAGAACAGGATCTCGGAATCCTGGTCGAGGATGAAGACGCTGAACGAGGTGTCGAGGCCGGGAATGATCCTGCTGCGAACGCCGACCTCAGCGCCCCTGGTGCGCACCAGTAGCGGCGACGGCGAGAGCTTTGTGGCGGGATCGCTGGGGTCTTCCGTCGTGGTGGCGCCGCGGGCGTCGTTCGAGTGCATGCCGTAGCCTGCGCCGAGGAAGAATTCGGTCTGGTTGAAGGGACCGAGCACCATCCGGAATTTCGGACTGCCGAGCGAGGCATTGACGCGGCCGGAGTTGTTGGAATTGAACAGCGAGGTGACATTGGCGGCATAATAGTCACCGCGCCAGCCCATTGTGGCTCGGAGCCAGTCGGTCCAGCGCACGGTGTTTTCGGCGTAGACGCCGACGCTGCCTTCGCCGACCTTGTCGCTGCGGACGCTGGAGAGGTAGCTGCGGTGGACCGTGTTGGTCAGCGCCAGATCAATCGCGTCATAGCGCGATTGCAGGCCGACCGTGGTCTGCATCGGCAGGCCCGCAAACGAGCCGTTCAGTGTACGGGAGATGTTGGCGCCGGCCATCAGGCGGTCGTCGTGCTGGTGGAACTGGTCGCCGAGCACGGGATCGCTGAGGAAATAGGTGAAATTGTTGAAAAGATCGAGCTGGCTCTTCACGACATAGGCATTGGCCTTCCAGGAGCCGAGATCGTCGCTCTGCGCGACGCGGCCTGAGAGCGCGAAGCGGTTGGTGTTTCCGCCGTCGGTCGGGTCTTCCGAGCCGAACCGGTCGAGAAAGCTGCTCGTTATCGCGCGCTGCGGCACCTGGTCGGTGGAATTCCATTTGTTCGCATAGGCCATGCCGGTGACGGTCAGGCCATCCGTCGCGGTGCCCTGGCTAAAACGCACGAGACCGTTGAGCTTGCGCACATTGTCCGGATTGTCCCAGGGGCCGTTGTAGGTGCCGATCTCGCCGGCGACGAGCAGCGCGCCCTCACCGAGCTTCGCGGAGTCCATGCCGAGCAGACGCCGATAGCCAAAGCTGCCGGCAGTCACCTGTGCGAGGCCCTTCTCGGTGCGGTCGATCAGGCCGATGCGCACGCTGCCGACGGAGGCGAAATCGCTCTCGTCGGCGAAGTACGGGCCCTTGCGCACGTCCATCGCGCTGATGGTCTCCGGGATCAGCCAGTTGAGATCGGCATAGCCCTGGCCGTGCGCGTGGGTGCGCATGTTGACGGGGACGTCGTCGACATAGATTGCGAGATCGGTGCCGTGATCGAGATTATAGCCGCGCAGAAAATACTGGTTGGCTTTGCCCTCGCCGGAATGCTGGGTCAAGATCAGCCCCGGCACGGCTTCGAGCACCTCGCCCGGCCGTGTGAAGGGGCGCGCGTTGAGCTCTTCACCGGAGACGGTGAGCGCGCTGGCCATGCCCGGCGGCCCCTCTGGGCCGGAGGCGACGCTGCGGGTGCCCGACGCTGGCGCTGCTGCCGGATACACAAAGATCCGATGACCGGCCCGTGTCGATGTGCCGGCGTGCCGCGACGCGGGCGGCCTCTTGTGACGCGGTGTCTGGCCGGCAAAAATCTGGACCGGCGGCAGTTCGCGCAGGCCGCCATCGCTCTGTGCGAAGGCGTTGCCGTCAACCGCGAGGAGCCAGAGGGCCGAGAGTACCGTCAGCGGACCGCAGCGTCGGCAAGACTCAGACCGCCTCGGTCGCATCAGCGCATTCCAGGACTTCCGTGTCGGCAAGGCCCGAGCTGCCCGCAATTAGGCGGCGGTAGAGCACGATCGAGAGCAGCCAGGCGATCGCGAACAACGCGATCACGGCGAGGCCGACATTGGCGAGCGACTCGTTGAGGGCGTCGATCAGCGTCCACACACCGCCGGAGAGATCGAGCCGGTTGCCGATCAAGCCCAGTGCCTCAATGCCGCCGATGAACAGCGCGACCGCGACGGAAGCGCCCGTAATGGTGAGGTTGTACCAGAGCTTTCGCATGGGATCGACGAAGGCCCAGCGATAAGCGCTGACCATCAGCGTCGAGTCCGCGGTGTCGACCAGTGCCATGCCGGCGGCGAACAGCGCGGGAAAGACCATGACGTCGGCGAGCGAAGCGCCGCGCGCGGCCTCAGAGGTGGAGATGCTGAGCAGGCCGATCTCAGTTGCAGTGTCGAAACCGAGCCCGAACAGGAAGCCGAGCGGATACATGTGCCAGGGTTTTGTCACCAGGCGGAACATGGGGCCGAGCAAGCGCACCAGGATACCGCGATGAGCGAGCAATGCGTCGAGCCCGGCGGCGTCACGAATGCCCTGCTCGCGCGCCTTGCGAAAGGTCCGCCACAGGCTGGCGAAGATGGCGAGGTTAATGGCCGCAATCACCAGCAGGAACAGCGCCGACACCGAGGTGCCTATGAAGCTGCCGATCTCTTTGAGCAGGCCGTCACCGCCAAGGCTCACCACGCCGAGCGCGAGGAGCATGGTCGCGACCACGACCACGCTGGAATGGCCGAGCGCGAAATAGAGGCCGGCCGATCGCGGCATGCTAAACTCGGTTTCTGACCGGCGACGTCAACATCACACGTTTTGGTAGTACCGTATTATTGCGTCAACCCATGCCGCAGCAAATACTCAATTTTCCATGAACAGAGGAAGTCCAATTCAGGTCAACAGGCGCCGTCCTGACCGCCGCCGGTCACGTCCGGTCTGCTGCGACAACCGGACGATTTCAAAGCCAGCCCGGGCTTCGCGTTCGGGCCATTCGACGACATAGCGTCGCGTCTTCGAAAATGTTCGGATAAGCCGGAGCGGACATCGGTCAACGCGGCTGACGTGTCGACTAGATGGCGATGACCGATATCCACTTCTAGGTAGGCATCCCGCGTTTGGCACAGCCGTGTGATCCGTCGTACAAATGTGCCGGGTTGGATTGCGGGCCATGGTGCAAGAGCGACCAGTCCGGGTCGAGCGCAGGTTATCGGCGATTCTGGCCGCCGACGTGGCTGGCTATTCGCGGCTCATGCACAATGACGAAGAGGCTACCCACGCCAAGCTAAGCGCGCTGCTAACGGAAGCTGTCCAGCCGGCAATCGCTGAACACGGTGGCCACATCGTGAAGAACACCGGGGACGGGTTCTTGGCCGAGTTTCCGAGCGCGGTCGAGGCGGTTCGAGCCGCGATGCAGTTCCAGACCAGCATTCATGAACTTACAATCGGTGATGTGGAAGACAGGCGCATTGCTTTCCGTGTGGGCATCAATATCGGCGACGTAATTGTTGAACCTCATGACATTTTTGGGGACGGCGTCAATATTGCGGCGCGGCTTGAGGGCGTCGCAGAGCCCGGCGGCATCTGCATCTCGTCTTCTGCCTACGATCAAGTCCGAGGCAAGGTCGGGGTTGAGTTCGGCGATCTGGGCGAGCAGAACCTCAAAAACATTGCCCGTCCGGTCCGGGTCTATCGAATGCGGCCATGCAATGCAGCAACACGCCCACAGGCCTCGTTGCTGCACCGTGACACGCCGCAGATTGGTTGGTTTCCAAACATGTTTGGTGGCTTTCCGATCCGCCTGTGGCCGGCGCTTCGTGCGCGGCGCGCTCGGATGGCTCTAGTGATTGCCTTGCTGTTTCTTCTGAGCGGCGGCGTAGCTTATTGGTATATGCATCAAGGCGAGCCGCAGCCGTTGAACCATCGCCTGTCGATTGTCGTGCTGCCATTCACGAATCTAAGCAATGCATCCGAGCAGGAATACTTTGCTGAAGGTATTACTGACGACCTGAGTGCCGATCTTTCACGGATCGAGGATAGCTTTGTGATCGCGCCCAGCACAGCCCGCGCCTACAAGAATGTTGACCCGAAGCGCGTTGGCCGCGAACTCGGCGTACGCTACATCCTTGACGGCAGCCTGCGCAGAACGGACTCACTGGTCCGGATCAATGCCAGGCTGATTGATGCCCGGACTGGCGCCGAGATCTGGTCGGAGCGCGTCGACGGTGACTGGTCCAAATCGATGCAGCTTCAGGATATCATCACCGGTCGACTGGCGCGGCGGCTTGATCTTGAACTGACAAACCAGGAAAGCCGCGACGCGGAGGTTATGCGGCCAAACAACCCTGACGCGGTCGATCTCACGATGCGGGGGTGGGCTGTGCTCAACCAACCCTATTCGCGCGAGCAGTTGTCGCAGTCGCAAGCCCTTTTCGAACGTGCGCTCCAAATCGATCCAGGCTTCCCGAAGGCGTTGGTGGGCCTGGCTGAGACTCTGGCAATGGAGGTCAACTATCGTTGGACAGATGCGCCGGCAGATCAGCTACGGCGTGCTGAGAGCGCCGTAGGCCAGGTCTTGTCAAAGTTTCCCAGTGATGCGATGGCACATTTTGTGAGGGGAGAGATCCAGCGTAAGCGGAGCTTTTCTCCCATTTGATTGACTGGTTTCGCTTCGGCTTTCGCTCTGCGATCCTTGGCTTGTCAGAGAGCCGAGAGGAGACTGAAGGCGATGGAACAATCGGGGGAGGAAGCCGAAGCTGCTGGCTTTGTGGGGAAGCTTACGCGCCGGACGCGTTCTGGAGGCCGGTTATGGTCTGCGGAGATCAAGGGGCGCGCTGTTTTCGAGAGCATGAAGCCCGACGCCCGGGTATGTGATGTCGCACGGCGTTATGGTGTGAAGGCCCAGCAGTTGACGACGTGGCGCAGATTGGCGCGTGCTGGCCGGCTCGCATTGGTCACGGACGACGCGGCGGATTTCGTGTCGATCGAGCTGAGCGATCCAGTGGCGTCAGGCAAGAGCGAGGGGCCCGTCGAGATTACGATTGGCAAGGTTTCGGTCCGCCTGGATGCGGACGTGTCGGCGGTGCGGATCGCGGAGATCGTGACTGCGATCGAGCGCGGCGCATGATCATTCCGGCGCAGGGACTGCGGATTGTGCTTGCTGTGCGTCCTGTTGACTTCCGGTGCGGGCACGACGCGCTGGCCGGTCTTGTGCAAAACACGCTTGGGCTCGATCCGCATTCGGGCCTGATCGTGGTTTTTCGTTCGAAGCGCGCCGACCGGCTGAAGATTTTGCTATGGGACGGCACGGGCCTCGTTTTGGTCTACAAGCGCCTTGGCCGCGATGGTCGTTTCGAGTGGCCGCAGATCAGCGACGGCGTCATGCATCTGACGCGCGTGCAGTTCGAAGCTGGGCTGAACTGGAAGCGAGTGGGCGAACGGATTGTCGCGACGCCAGCTGCGGCGAACTGACTCAGACCCGACAACCTGTTTCGCGCGGGGCTTTGGGATGATAGCTTGCGGATGTGCCGCCGTCCCCCATTGATCCCGCCCGTCTTGCAGCGCTGCCCGCCGATTTGCGCGCGCTCTTCCGCGCGCAGGAAGCGATGATTGAAGCCGAGCGTCGTCGCGCAGACGATGAATGCTCGGCGCGCCTTCATGTCGAGAGTGAACTGGCTGCGTCCAAAGAGAGCGTCGAACGCCTCGAACTGCTCGTGAAGGAGTACGAGCGCGCACGTTTCGGTAAACGCTCGGAAAAGTTCAATCCCGATCAGATGCAACTGGTTCTCGAGGACATCGAGATTGCCATCGCCGAAGTCCAGGAACGCCAGGACGATCGTGCGCGCCGCGCCGGCACGGCGCCGTCCAGCCGCCGGACCAGGCGCGCTGCCCGTGCCTTTCCCGCGCACCTGCCGCGCATCGAGCAGGTGATCGAACCCGAGAACCTCGAGTGTCCCTGCGGCTGCGGCCGGATGGTCCAGATCGGCGAGGATCGCTCCCGCCGTCTCGATGTCATGGCCGCCCAGTATCGTGTGATCGAGACGGTGCGACCGCGCTACGCCTGCGCAAAGGGCTGCACCGGTGTTGCTCAGGCGCCGGCGCCCGCCCATCTCGTGGAGGGTGGCATCCCCACCGAGGCGCTGCTGGCGCAGGTGGCGGTCGCCAAGTTCAGCGAGCACATGCCACTCTATCGTCAGTCGCAGGTTCTGGCTCGGCATGGCATCTTCATCGATCGCGCCGTTCTGGCAGACTGGATGGGAACGGTCGCCTTCCACCTCGCGCCGCTGGTCGAGCGCATGAGCGTCGTGATGAAGCAATCGGGCCGCTTGTTCATAGACGAGACCAGGGCGCCTGTGCTCGATCCGGGCCGGGGCCGAACGAAGACCGGCTATCTGTGGGCTGTCCTGCGCGACGATCGCGGCCACGGCGGCGCTGATCCACCAATCGTGGTCTACCACTACGCGCCAGGACGCGGTGGTGACCATGCTGAGCGCATCCTCGAGGGCTTCGACGGCATCCTTCAGGTCGACGGATACCAGGGCTATCATCGGCTCGCACGGCCCAAGCGCAAAGGCGGCGTGCCGCTGCGGCTGGCCGCATGTTGGTCCCACTCAAGGCGCAAGATCATCGCAGCGACTCCGAAAGCCGGCTCACCCATCGCCGAAGCCGTTCTCGCGCGCATCGCCGCACTCTATGCGATCGAGAAGGAGATCCGTGGCGCCGACGCCCCGGCTCGGCAAACGACCCGTAACGAGCGATCACGGCCGCTCGTCGCTGAACTCGAGAGGTTTCTGCGCGAGCAAGCCGCTCGCCTGTCGCCGGGCAGCGAGATGGGCAAGGCGATCGCCTATCTCCTGAACCATTGGGATGGCCTCACCTTGTTTCTCGACGATGGTTGCGTTGAGATGGACACCAATCCCGTCGAAAATCAAATCAGGCCGCTGACTCTGACGCGTAAAAATAGTTTATTTGCTGGTCACGACGAAGGTGGTCGTTCATGGGCGCGCATAGCTTCGCTCATCGCCACCTGCAAAATCAACAGCGTGGAGCCCTACGTCTGGATGAAAGCGACGCTCAAAGCGATCGCAACCGGTCACCCGCAGTCCCGGATCGACGAGCTCCTGCCCTGGTCGTTCGGCCGCACCTCGTAATTCTCCGTCGTTGCCGCCTCCATACCCCCCGCCAACGATTTGCAAACACGTTGATCAACAGACTGCAATCCCCACGCCAAACCTTTGCGAATGGGACGCGAACGTCGCTTACGATCCAGCGGGCCAGCGGTAGGAATGTTGAGGCCGCGGTCGGCGAGTACGAAGCGGCAATCGCGATCAACCCCAGCCTGGCCCCGGCCCATGGCGCGCTCGGCGCCGCCAAGATCCGCGTCGGCCGTTCCGCGGAGGCATTTGCGCCGCTCCAAATGGCCATCCAGCTCAGCCCCCGTGATCCGCTGCTAAGCACGTGGTACTTCTACATCGGCCATGCACACTCCCATCTCGGGCAGTATGAGGGGGCGATTGATTGGTGCGGCCGCTCCATCGCGGTGCAGCCTCTTTGGATTGCCTACGCAGATCTCGCCGCCGCCCACGCACTAACGGGACATGAGCGTGAAGCTTACGCTGCAGTTGCCGAGCTTCGTCAGAGCTGGCCCCGGTTGTTTGGACAGCGCCCCGCTGGATTTACGTGGATTCCTGCCGGGTTATGCTGAACGCGGGGCTTTACGGTTTTGTCGTTGCGTCGGGAGGGCGTAGCCCGACCAGAGCGACGACAAAACCGTCGGCGACGGTCATGCGGCCATCACCATAGCTTGCGTGCCGAAGTAAGCCTCGTCGGGCGTGCGCCCGTCAAGGCTCGAGTGAGGGCGTCCCTGATTGTAGAAGGCCAGATACTTGGCAATTGACGCTCGCGCCTCGGACACGCTGTCGTAGGCGCGGAGATAAACTTCTTCGTATTTGACCGTGCGCCAGAGCCGCTCGACAAACACGTTGTCGCGCCAGGCGCCCTTGCCGTCCATGCTGATGGCGATCTTCGCGTCCAGCAGCACATCGGTGAACTCGAGGCTGGTGAACTGGCTGCCCTGATCCGTGTTGAAAATCTCGGGCCTGCCGTGCTTCGCCAACGCCTCCTGGACCGCTTCGACGCAGAAGGCCGCCTCCATTGTGATCGAGACGCGATGGGCCAGGACCCGTCGGCTGAACACATCGACGACCGCCGCGAGATAGACGAAGCCACGCCGCATCGGAATGTAGGTGATGTCCATTGCCCACGCATGGTCGGGCCGCTCGATCTTCAATCCGCGCAACAGGTACGGGTAGATCTTGTGACCCGGAGCCGGCTTGCTCGTGTTCGGGCGACGATAGACCGCCTCGATCCGCATGCGCTTCATCAGCGTCGCGATGTGGCGGCGACCGGCGTATACGCCCTCCCGCCGCAGCAACGATCGCAGCATACGCGCTCCCGCGAAGGGATAATCGAGATGCAGCTCATCGAGCCGACGCATCAAGGCAAGGTCCTCGGCCGAAACTGGCCGAGGTTCATAGTAGACCGTGCTGCGAGCCAGCTTCAGGACCTTCGCCTGGCGCACGATAGAAAGATCATGACCGCGGTCGATCATCGCTTTGCGCTCAGCAGGCCCGCCTTGGTGAGCGCGCCGGACAAAAAATCGTTTTCCAATGCCAGCTCGCCGATCTTGGCATGTAACGCCTTCAAATCGACCGGCGTCTCGGCCGATGTCTTGTCATGCCCAAACACGCCGGCGGCGCCTTCCAGGAGCTGGTTTTTCCAGATCGTGATCTGGTTCGGATGAACATCAAACAGTTGCGCCAGCTCCGCCAGTGTCTTGTCGCCTTTGACCGCAGCCAAAGCAACCTTCGCCTTGAATGCCGGAGAATGCGTCCGGCGGCTCTTCTTCGTCATCTTCGCTCCTGATTCGCAGCAAGAATCCTCGCCGCTGTCAGGCAGAAAATCCACTCAAGCTACTGTCCGAATTTGCGGGGCCAGCTCGGCCCGGAGCAAATGCTCCAATCAAAGGCCGGATACATTGATGCAAGACCACTCACCACCTGATCGACGAATCTCTTGCTACGCACGGCCGGACCATACATTGGGGTCATAACCAGACCTCAGGTTGTGAAAGCGCATCTGATGCAGACCCTGCGGCCGTGAAGAAAGGACCCGCACTGGTTCAGTCTGAGTGGGGAACTGCCTCGATGACCTGGTAGTGCGAGCCTGCGCGAGCTGTGCCGCGCATCTCAAATCCGGCCGTTCGACATAGCGCGGAATACTCCTCGTAGCTCCGTTCAAGCGCCCCGAGCATGACGAGCATATTTAGGTCACTGAATTTCGAGATCGGCCCCTCGTTCGGGGGCTCCACCACACGTTCTATGAGGAGTAATCTGGCATCAGCCGTCATAGCGCGGCGGCAGGTCTTCAGGATAGAAATCGCTTCCTTATCGTCCCAATCGTGGATAATCGCCCGCATCACATAGGCGTCAGCCCCCTCCGGGATGGTTTCAAAGAAACTGCCTCTGACGATTTCGCATCTGTCGGCGACACGATGTTGGTTCAGAACTTCGGCCGCCTTGGCAACCACGTGCGGCTGATCGAACAGCGTTCCGCGCAGGCCCTTGTTTGCGGCGAGAATTCCCGCCAGCAGCTGGCCTTCACCACCCCCGATATCCGCGACGTGACGAAAGCTGCTGAAATCGTAGGCGGCGATAATAGCTTCGATCGCTCCGCGAGAATTGGCCGTCATGGCTCGGTTGAAGATCGCGTTCTCATCTGGACGGGTGCTGCGATACTCCCATACGCTCTGACCATTGAGATGCCGAAAGGCACTCTCGCCGGTGCGAACGCTGTGTTCAAGATGGCCCCAGGCCTGCCAGGCATAGGGGCGGCCGACATAGGCGGCCCAGCCGTCGAGTGGAGTGGGCGAGTCGGAACGAAGACACTCGCCCATTGGGGTGAGCGAGAACGTTCTGTTCTCCGCCTCATGGAAAACACCGGCTGAAGCCAGTGCCCGCAACAGCCGATAGAGCGTCCTCGGATGCGATCCGCTGAGCCGAGCAAGTTCGTCGCTGCTGAGCGGCCCGCGACTGAGGTGGTCGGCGATGCCAAGCCGGGCCGCGACGTGAATGGCTTGCGAAATCTGATAACCGTTGATCAGCCGCGTAAGGTCCGAGAAGGCATTGGTCGCCATGGTCTCACCTCCTGCTGCTGCCCCGCACACAGTAAAGATGCATCGAGTACGAGACTTCCCGCAAACGGATGATATCTCAGAAATTGCGGTGCGCACGCTGTAAAGCTGGCACGAGGAGTCAAGGCCACCACGTTGAACGTGTAGCCCACTACTAAAACCGCGTGGACGGCCCGCCCGACCGATCGCGAAGACCGATTGCTATTGTCCCTCCGGGGCCGCGGCGTGCGATCCGGGACCAGCAATCTTTACGTGAAGCTCAACGAGTGGCGCATTTGGCAGACCAACCTTTGCTTCCACATCAATCAGGTCTATGCCCTTCGGGAAAAGTTCTATTTTCAGATAAGTCTGCTTTTTGAACATGATTTCGAGCATGCCTCCTATGGAGGTCTCAATCGCGGATCGTATCAATTCCACCTGCTCTTTAGTTGGCGCCGCCTGCCTGCTCGTAGCTGGACTCATTTGAAACTCCTCCATTGCTAAATGCCCTCAAGCCACAGCTGAAAGTAATCCACGCTGAGCATCGCCGCAATCTCCGGTAGAACGTAGAAATAAGTTTGCCCTCGTGTGAGGCAGTTCACAGACGTCCCTCTGCGCGATGGATGACGCCGCGCTCGGCCGGTCGCCGAACAGGAATGGGAAGGTTCTTCGCCCGGCCGTGCACGATGATGACGCTCGCGCAGCCGAGATATTGCCGCCACATTTTCGCTGCGTACCGCGGGAGCCGTGAAATCCGCGGTTTGATGCTTGCCTGGTCCCGGTACAGATGATTAATTCAAGCGGAGCGAAGGGGACGGTTAGAACGCCCCCGGGGTTGTTTGGATTGTGATATGGTAGCGGACGCCACCTGGAGGAGACTTCAATGGCAAAACGCAGCGCCGGCTCCAAAATCCGAAAGAAGAGAGCTGCCAAAAAAAAGGCGGCAAGGCCACGAGCCAAGCGCGTTGCAGGCAGCGCGGACGATCAATCAGGTTGGCCATACAGCAGATACTCGGTATGGAGCCAACGCTGGGGCAACCTGAACAACGACGATCAAACCTATCCAACCACCGTCTTGTTGCGTCATCCCACAAGACCTTTCGTGGGAACTGGAGATATCAGCCAGTTCGAAAGTGACATGAAAAAGGTCGCTCACGACTACCTCTTGGCGGCCAACCGCAATCCGCTGATTGACCCTCCGCTCGAAATTCCCGACGAGTGGATTAACGCGCTGGCGCCGGGCCAGTCGAGCCCTTTGTTCGGATGGTTGGCCTTTTCAGCGCCGAGCACGCAGCCAAGTCCGCTGGCCTCGTTTGTAGCTCTCCGAACAAATGCATCGGACAATTCTTCCGATCCAATCGTAGTGATGATGGCCTCCCAGCTACTGGCATCCCAACCTATCGGGACGGGGTTTGGCATCCGTGTGGTTGCGCACGTGCGAACGTCTGAATCGCAGTTCGAGGTTCGCATCTCGGGAATGTCGGCTTCGCTCCCGTTCGGGCAGTTTCGACCGACGGAGCGCCCACAACGATCGAGCCGCGCGGCCACGGCCCGCGCCCAGGCAACTGCACTCCCGACGGCAACCGCATTGGCTGAATTTCTGTTCTCGGCGCGATTCAGGAGCTTGATCGCATCAACACTCGGTTTGAATATGAGTACCGTTGCAATTCAGGGCATACGGTTGCCGGCGAAGGAATTCCCGGAATTCCCACTCCACGTTGAATTCTACGCGACCGGCCAAGCCAAAAAGAGCAATTCCGCCGTGGCCGGGCATGTCGACCTGGAGCCATACTATTCTTTCGTCTTCGCCACCGTCCTTACGCTGAGCGAAGAAGAATTTGAGGATGGTCCGTTCCTTGAGAACAGTCCGCTCGGGCTCGTCAGCAAGGTTGCACTCGTTGCCGATGCGCACCAAGGGAGGATTTTTCCCATCGACCCACCATCGCAGGCGGGCGCGGCAGCTGTTCGCGATCGACGGCCGACGCGACCCGAGGCCGTTCTCGACTACTACTATCGCAGGACGGTGCACAACATACCGCACCCGTTGGTCTATGCTCCCGATGGCTACGACGATGAGGTGGTGGTCGTTTGTCCGGGGTTTGTCCTCGAGGATCATGCTCACCTGCCGGGGACTCCGAAAGACGTTCCCTTGCCGGGTAGTGGGCCGCCGGTTAGATCAAATGATGCCTCCGCCGTCATGGCGTACTGGAACGTCAAGCAATTCTTCAACCGGCTTCGCGCCTACGGAATGAGTCCAAGCGCCTATTTCCGGATCGCGGGCCTGCCGCTCGAAGTCCATTATCGCTCCGGTGTAGGCCCCGGACAGGGCAAAGACGGCCAGACCGTCAATGCGCGCGTTCGCGTAAAGGGCTTCCCCGATAACTTCATAGGCACGATTCCGGGCGGCAATCCGCCGCCTCTCATCGAGATGCATCTGGCGTTGGCCAATCTGTCAACGCGCGCGCGTAAGCCTTGGAATGGCAAGGACCGTTCGCCCGCTGAACCGCTTGGCATCGCCGCCGATGCGCGCTGGATCTGGCACGAGATTGGGCACGTGCTTCTGACGGCCTCGGTCGGCGAACTAGAGTTCAGATTCGCTCACAGCCCCGGCGATGCCCTTGCTGCTATCGTCTCGGACCCGGAATCGAGCCTTGCGACAGACCCGAATCGGCGCGGCTCGACCTTCCCCTGGGTCTTTCTGCCGCGCCGCCACGATCGATGCGTGACGGATGGGTGGAGCTGGAGCGGAGGGTTACACTACGGTTTATCCCAGGTGCAGGATTTTGCTGGGCCTCGCCGCAAAAGCTATTGGAGCGAGCAAATTCTATCCTCGTCATTGTTCCGGTTATACCGCTGTATCGGAGGTGATACCACGGTCGTGCAGACGGGACCGCCGCCGCACCCTGTTGACACCTATGTCCGCCGCTCGGCATCACACTACTGCGTCTACCTCATCATGCGAGGGATTCAAATTCTCGGCAGTTCGTTGGTATCGCCCACGAATGAGCCCGATCAATTCGTCTCCGCGATGATTGACGCGGACATCAACACTGCGTCGAACACGCCTTCATGGCACGTCGTTTTTCGCGCGATGGGGATTGAATCTCCTGAGACGTACGAAAGGATCGGCGGCTGCGTGCACAAGGTCATCCGCTGGGCCTTCGAGGCGCAGGGACTCTACAGAAGTTTTACCAACACACCGGGCTATCCGCCGCCTGTGGACATTTTCATCGAGAGCCAGCGACCAACGACGGACCCTGTGAGCGGTACGCTGGACTTTGGCAAAGGCAGTTACGTCCCTGTTTCTCTCGAGTGGGACTTGCATCAAACAGAGAGCGACCCTCCGCCTGCCTGGCAAGCCTGGCGAGACCCAAGCAGCACCGGGCACGACGCAATCGAAGTATCTCCAACCGGCGAAATCTACGTGTGGGTCCAAAATCGCGGTACCTACGACGCTGCGGGGGTGACGGTAAGAGTGTGGTGGCACGATTGGCCAAACCCAGCCTCTCCACCCCCACCGTCGCCACCACCACTTTGGAATGACGGTTACTGGGAGGAGCTGGGCAGCACTGGTCAAGTTCAAACCGTGCCGCCGGGCGGCAAAGTCCGTTTCGGTCCGTACACCTATACAAACGCGCCCGCGGGCCGCCACATCGTGCTGGCCGAAGCGAATTGCGCCGACGACCTGGGCAACACGGATACCGCGTCGACCATATCTCTGCCCCCACTCCCCTGCAGCTATCGTCCTACGCCGCTGGTAGATCTCGTCGCCAACGACAATAACCTTGGACTACGTGTCCGGGGACCGTAACGCAACCCAAGCCAACTTATGCCGGCCATTCGGCCTCGGCTCGCTTTTTCACCGTCTCGAGCATAGGGCAGACGATTCGTTTCTGGGGATCCGCCTCATGAAAAAGCGAATAACAGATTGCGGCTGCAAGATGCCGGCTCCCGGTCGTGTCCGATGAATAGTGGACGCCGAGGCGCTCGCGGTTTTTGGCGATCCGCTGACTGAGCCACATCAGCGGGGAATTGAACGCGCCGCTGGCGGGCAGAGGATTTTGAGGAATGACATAGGTTTGCGTGGCGTCTGCGCTCGTGTCGACGGGCGGTCCGGCGATCCTCGTTGAAAATCGAAAGGATGTATTGGGCACAAGACCCGACGCCAACACGTAGTAGATCTGGCCTGGGTTAATCGCCGAGCTCAGTTGTTGCGGCAAATCAAAACAAACGGGGTCGTCGGCTCGTAGCGTGTTTCCAGGCCAACTCACGACAGCCGGGTTAGCCCGCGAAATAGCTACTGCGATAGGGCCGGCCACAAAAGGAACTGCCCCTCCGGGTGCGCCGGTATTTGGAGTTGGGAAAAAGCCATAGCGTGACTGTATTCCGGGAATCTCGAGAAGCAGCAATCCCATGAGATGGGCCAGAAACGAGTGACCGCTCGTGAAAGAGGGATGACCGGGCGGACCGAATGGAGGAGCCAGCCCTGGACACAGAAAAGAGGGACGAACGCGCTTGAACGCCGCCTTGTAAAACGAATATGCGATATTGCCGATCGAAAGCCCGCAGTTGATGAGCTCGATGGTCCAGGGATACCGTCCGGTGTGCGCACCAAGGAAGGCGACGATGTAGTCCGGTCCGTTGTCCGCTTGCAGGTCGATTTCTGCAAGGTATCGATCGCGATCGTCCTGCATCAGTTGTTGCAGTTCCGCGATCTCGGCTTGAATCGTGCTCCAGCCGCTGTTCTTCGCGGCAGTCCAGTCGTTACCGCCGGCCGCTCTCAATTCCGGATCGGGCTGCCACGCGAGATCTCGCGGCTCCAACCAGCCCTTGGCAAGCAGTTCTCTACGCCCGAACTGCCAAAGCTCGGGCTGACCGCCAAATTCCCGGCCCGCCATGATGTATGTGCGAGTCTCATCGACTGATTTAAGCCACTCGTTCAGCTGCGGATCGTACGGCAGCGTCCAGAAACGTAAAGCCGGGTCCCAGTCGTCGGCTGTCCACTCGAGGAAGTCATCGGTGTTATATGGATTTACGATTTCGGAAAACGGATATGGTGGGTTGCCGGCATCGTCCGGTGTAAAGTCGAGCGCCCAAGGCCTGAAGCGTAGGTCCCATGGTGTGGCGAAGTAGCTGCGGCCCGTGCCCGGGCCTGCTTCAGCACCGGTAGACACGCGTCCTCCCGCCCCTGCCCCGGCGCCCGCCCCTGCTCCGGCACCAGCGCCCGCTCCCGCGCCCGCTCCTGCGCCCGCACCGGCACCAGCGCCCGCACCGGCACCAGCACCGGCTCCTGCACCAGCACCGGCTCCCGCACCGGCACCGGCGCCTGCACCAGCGCCCGCACCGGCGCCAGCTCCCGTTGCACCACCTGCTCCAAACGAGGCCATGTTCAGTCCTCCCTAAACTTCACCGCTCATCGGTCGTTTAGTCCGGCAGGCCGGCCAATCGCAGTCCAGCCTCAAGGCGAGCCAGATCGCTTTTCCGTTGTAACGGATACCATAAGATAAAGGTTGACACGCGAAACGATGGTTCGATCGTCAGCAATTCTCTCGCGACTTCCTGCGCGTCATGCTCCCGTCCTGACAGAGCGAGCGACGCAGCCAGCATTCGCAAACAGGCAATAAACCGCGGATTTGCGCGCCTGCACTTTCGCAGCCATGCAATTGATTCTTCGTATCGTCCGGCAACGAACTCGGCGATCCCGGCGATGATCCAAAAATAGAAGCTCAAGGGATCGAACGGATTCAAGCGCCAGACGTTCTGAAGGTGCCCCACCGCTTCGTCGGGCCGACCGAGATATGCCAGCGTTAAGGCACTCAAACCCCAAGCGAACGCCGAGTTTTCGTTGAGCGCCAGGGCCTGATCGAAGAGATCAATCGCCTCAAGGGGTTTTTTCCCGAGAAAGGAAAGAATATGGCCGCCAACGGCGAGTGCAAACGGGTCCTCGCTGTCGAGCTCGATCGCGCGCTGCGAAACGGCGAGCGCGCGCGCTATATCGGCATCAGGGTTTGGGGACCACCCTTCGCCGATGCGGAAATTGAGCCACCACGCGAGATAGGCGTATGCCTGTGGATATGAAGGATCGAGCGCAATCGCGCGCTCAAGCAGTTCACCCGCCGACTGGTAGCTCTCCTCGGTGAATAGATAGAGCAGAGCCATCGCCTTCAGCACACAGTGGTATGCATCGAGACTCTCCGTGGGATGGTCACGGACGCGAGCCGCTTCAACTGCTCGCACGCGCGGCTCCAGCTTGCCGAGGATGCTTGCGGTGATACGGTCCTGAAACTCGAACAATTCGTCGGTCGATCCCTCGAACCGCTCTGCCCAGATCGGACGGTTGCTGCCTACGTCAATCAGCTCACTACTGATCCGCAGACGCTTCTTCTGCCTCTGAACGCTGCCATCCAGGATATAGCGAACATCGAGTTCGCTGGCGATTTGACGCAAGTCCTTGCCCCTGTCGCGATACCGAAGCGTTGAACTACGCGCAATGATGTACAATCCCCGGCTGCGCGACAAACCCGTGATGATTTCGTTGGTGATGCCGTCTGCGAAGTAATCCTCGTGTTCAGCTCCTCCGACGGTTCGGAACGGAAGCACTGCAATCGTCGGCCGTGACGACCATTGCAGATAGGGCTGCGCTAACAGGTCGCTTTTTCCGCCTTCGACCCACTCGACCGCAAACACGCGAACGGCTCGATTGATATTCTTCATCGGAGGCGTCCCCAAATCATGGAACACCACCGGCAGCCTATTCATCACATAATCGCGTACTGCTGCGGTCACAACGATCTGGCCAGGATCCGCTGCCTGATGAATGCGGGACGCGATGTTGACGCCGTCACCTTGCAGTATTCCGTCTTCGTCGATGACGTCTTCGACATTGATTCCAATGCGCAGATGCAGCGGATTCTTGCCTTGCGCACTGTGCTGAGTGCGCTGGACATCGGTCGCCCACCGCACAGCGTTCACGACACTCGCGAACTCCACCAACACCGCGTCTCCGGCGATCTCGGCAACCCGTCCGCCGTGCCGAAGCATGTGCGGCTGCAGAACGTCCGTCCGTACAGCTCTCCAGCGGCGTACCGTTTCGACATCATCAACAGCCATCAGACGGGAAAACCCCGCGACATCAGCAAAAGCGACTGCAGCGAGCCGTCTATTGATCGTGGACGGGGTGACCGCCGGTACCTGATTCATCGGACCCACTCAATCGCGGGAATGAAAGGGGCAACATATCAAAATTTCAGGTTGTGGCACAGAGAATGAGCCCTCGCGGCAAACTAGTACCCACTTTTCTTGGAACGTGAGTCGTGATTCAAGGTCGGGATGATACCCGAAGCAAGAGAAGTCCACCTTTCGAGGAAAGATCGCAAGGTGCTTGAGGCGTGCTGTCGCTCACCGGTGACGTTGCAGCGCGATTTGAAGCGGGCGCGGATAGTTCTGTTGGCGGCGGATGGGCGCAGCACCCGGTCGATCGCCAAGGAAGTTGGGGTCCAGCCGCGGATTGTCAGCCTTTGGCGGCATCGCTATGCCGACCATGGCCTTGAAGGGCTGCAAGACAAGCCGCGGCCTGGCAAGCAGCCGATCTATACGAAGACGACCGACAAGCGGATTCTGAAGCTGCTGGATAAGCCGCCACCGCAAGGGTTTGCGCGCTGGACCGGCCCCCTGCTGGCCGAGGCGCTGGGCGATGTCGATGTCCAATATGTCTGGCGGTTCCTGCGCAGCCACAAGATTGACCTGGTGGCTCGCAAGTCCTGGTGCGAGAGCAACGACCCGAACTTTACGGCCAAAGCCGCCGATGTTGTCGGCCTCTATGTCGCGCCGCCGGCGAAGGCCATTGTGCTGTGCGTGGACGAGAAGCCCTCGATCCAGGCTTTGGAGCGAGCGCAGGGTTATCTGAAGTTGCCCAATGGCCGCGCCTTGACCGGCCAAAGCCACGATTACAAGCGGCATGGCACCACAACATTGTTTGCGGCGCTCGAAGTCGCCACCGGAAAGATCATCGCGACCCATTCAAAACGCCGGCGCCGCGTCGAGTTTCTCGATTTCATGAACAGCGTCACCGCGGCTTTTCCGAACCGCAAGCTTCACGTCATCCTCGACAACCTCAACACCCATAAAAAGAACGAGGACTGGCTCAAGGCCCACCCCAACGTGCAATTTCATTTCACGCCGACAAGTGCGTCATGGCTCAATCAGGTCGAAGTATGGTTTTCCATCTTGCAGGGGCAGTCGCTCAGCGGCACCTCCTTCACGAGCCTCAAGCAGCTTCAGGAACACATCGATGCCTACGTCAACGCATACAACGACAGAGCCGAGCCCTTCGTCTGGACCAAGAAAAAGGTCCGTCAACGCCGTTTCAAAGGCCGCCGTATCACTCAGCTCTGATTCCGGGTACTAGCGCACAGATCCCTCAAGGACAAACCGCATGCCAAACTTGCGCCCGACTTGAGCGGCTTTCCGAGCGAGACCCGGTAGTCGGCGACGGACCACGAGCGGCCCCTGGCCTTCCAGGACTTGCGATAATGATCACCATGCTGACGCAGTTTGGGCACCGGACTTGTTAACCGGCTCACACTCTGCTCCAGCTGGCCGCACTTTCTTGCCTCAAACGACTGATCGGCGAGGTGACGCATGGATGCGCCCGATTTGTATGCAGCACCGGCAGGTATCGCCTGCGTGGCCGCCCTCATCCTGAGCGCCTGGATTCCGATTGGTGGCCGGTGAAATCGGCGCCACGCTCGGGCCTGCGGAGCACGAAGTCTACGAGATGGCGATGGCGTCAACTCGGATCGGCGGTCAAGCGCCCGTGACTCCGCCGGATGGCTGGACTGAAGGCTGCCAGTGCCCTTGCGTCTCGAGCACGTCATTGTCCTCGAGCGCGACAGCTTTCCCGCGCAACTCACCCACTGGGCGGGCACGCCGCAGGCGCGACACGTCCATGGACTGCTGCTCAGCGGCCGGCGGGCGCTGAGCGACGCGCTCCGGAGCCGTCCCGCTCAGGCAGGCCTCGATGTTCGCAGGGAACGCCCGGGTTACGATCCGTTCTCGCCACGCGACCTCTGCTGGTCGGGCTACGCGGCGTTACGCCCCGCGATCGAGCGCGCCCTGCGACGGCGGGTCGAGGGCCGAGCCAATATCACCGTGCGCCAGCGCTGCCGGGGCAGCGAAGTATTGGCATCGCCAGATGGTGCGATGGCCACCTGCGTGCGATGGGAGGACGACCGGAGTGACGTCTGCTTTGGGTCTTGGTCGTGTAAAGACGGTGCCTAAGGGTATCTGGCCCGGAAGGCAGGAGACACGCAGTTCTCAGGACGCGATCGCAGCGATCAGCGGCTTGATCCCGACGATGTTCATGACCCTTGTTAGATTGTACGCCAGAACCGAAAGAGCCATCTCGGCGGCTACTTTCGGATGCGTTTTGGTCAGGAAGTGTGTCGCGCCCATGCGGGCCTTCATTGTGCCGAACGGATGCTCGACGGTCTTGCGACGTTGACGCATAGCCATCGGGTTCGCATCAAGGCGCTGCTGCACAGCATCGAGCAGATGCTCATGCTCCCATCGGGGAATCCGCCGCTCCGGCCCTGTCGTGCACTGAGATTTGAGCGAACAATTTTGACAGGCTGTGGTCCAGTAGCGCCTTACCCGCTTGCCATCTTCCTCGCCAGTAAAGCGATATGGCAGTTGCTCCCCAGCCGGACAGCGATAGGCGTCTCTCTCCGGTAAATAGACAAAGTCCTGCTTGCCGAAGCGCCCTTCCGACTTGGCGCTAGAAGTCATCGGCTTGGGCAGCGTCACCGTGATGTCGGCCTCGTGGCAAGCGAGGATTTCGGAGCTGCTGAAGTAGCCGCGATCGGCAACGGCCTCGAGCGTCTCGGTCTTTCGAACAGCCTTCGCCTGCCTGGCCATATTGGCAAGCTGAGCCCGATCCGAGCCGCTGTTCGTTACCTCATGCGTGACAATCAGATGGTGCTCGGTATCCACGGCGACTTGCACGTTGTATCCGACAACGCCGGACCCGCGGCCGCTGGTTGCCATCGAGCGGCTATCGGGATCAGTCAGAGAGATTTGCTGGTCGGGCGAAGCCAGCATCTGCTTCTCGTAAGTAGCAAGCTTGGCCATTTCGTCCTTCAGTTTTGTGAGCTTCTCATTAAGCCTCGTCACCTTCGCGGCCAGCGCTTCGGTCGGCTCGTGTCGGTCAGCCGTGTCAAGCTGGCTCAGATACCGCGCGACGCTCTCCTCCAGCTGAGCACGACGCCGTTCGACTTTGGCCCGTGTGAAGTTCTTGTCCCGGTTGTTCACGGCTTTGAACTTGCTGCCATCGATCGCAACGCTCGCCGTCGCCAGTAAACCCATCTCTCGGCAGAGTTCAACGAAGCGCGCACATACCTTGCGGAGTGCCAGGCCGCTGTCCTTGCGGAAGTCGGCAATCGTCTTGTGATCGGGAGCGAGCCGACCCAGCAGCCACATCACCTCAACATTGCGACCGGCTTCTCGTTCGAGCCGTCGGCTCGATTGCACCCGGTTCAGATAGCCATAAATGTAGAGCTTCAGGGGAAGAGCTATGGCTGATTTTGGGTGACGCGGCCTGATCAGGCGGCGTGGCTTTCAGTGTTCGGAATGACTTCGATTCCGTCGATGAACTTTACACCGGCGATGACTTTCGGCAACTGGTTCGTGCTCTTCAATCGCCGCCAGGTCTTCGATGCGGCGTCGATGAGCTTGAACACCATCAGCTTCGCAGTTTGTTGCGACAGCGATCCCTTGGTCCGCACCGTTCGGTGGCGCACCGTGGCGAAGACGCTCTCGATCGGGTTCGAGCTGCGTAGGTGGATCCAGTGCTCAGCAGGGAAGTCGAAGAAGGCGAGCAGCGCATGGCGATCCTTGATCAGGCACTCCACCGCACGTCCGTATTTGACGTGGTATTTCTCGACGAAGACGTCGATCGCGGTTTCAGCTTCGGCCCGGTGTGGGGCCAGATAGATGTTCCGCAGGTCGTTCTTCATGGGGCCCTGCACGGATTTGGCGACCTTGTCGAGTACGTTGCTCACTTTATGGCACCAGCATCGTTGGTGCCGCGTGCCGGGAAAGGCCTCGTCCAGTGCCTTCCAGAAGCCGAGGGCGCCGTCGCCGATGGCGAGTTGCGGGGCAATCCGTAACCCGCGTTGCCGCAGGTCGATCAGGAGTTCGCGCCAGCTCTGCGCGCTCTCGCGCACGCCGACCTGGAAGCCGATCAGCTCCTTCTTGCCTTCCGGCGTGGTGCCAATCAGCACCAGCATGCATTCGCTGTGATCTTCCATGCGGGCCTGCAGGTACACGCCATCGGCCCAGATGTAGACATAGCGACGCGCCGACAGATCGCGTCTCTGCCAGCGTTCGTACTCGACCTGCCAATCGGCCTTCAGGCCGGCGATCACCGAAGGCGACAGGTTCGGCGCATCCTTGCCGAGCAGCGCCGAGAGCGCCTCCTGGAAGTCGCCGGTCGAGATGCCGCGCAAATAGAGGACCGGGATCAAGGCATCCAGGCTCTTCGTCCGCCGCGCCCATAGCGGCAGGATTGCCGAACTGAAGCGGAGGCGGTCGCCTGGCCCGCTCGCTCCGCGGTCGCGGACCTTGGGACGAGCGACCTCCACCGGACCGATGCCGGTCGCAATCTCGCGCACCGGACCGTGCCCATGTCGGACCAGGCGCGCTCGACCGTCGGGCAGCGTCAGATTGGCCGTGCTGGCCAGAAACGCGCCAACCTCGATCTCGATCGCCCTGGCAAGCAGGTCCCGCGCGCCGGCTCGAACGATATCGGTCAGTGGATCATCAACCGCGGACGGCTGACGGAAAGCAAGAACATTGGTAGTCTCGGTCATGGCGTATCGCTCTCCTCGAGAGGTTCTGGCAGGCTCGTCACCCGCCTCGATACGCCGCCTTCCTCACACCGTCATCACCCAGATTCCGCCATAGCTCTCAGGGGAACCGAGGGGTGATACGACGGCCGTCCCGTTGCGGCCGGCTCCGCTCCCTCAAAGCCCATCTCAGCCAAATCAAGCGCATCGACAAACACGTCGATCACTCGAACAGGGCTGCTCTCGTCAATGAAATCATCGAGGCATTCGGGCAATAATGTCCATTGCCCACGATCGGCCTGCTCAACGAAGCGCCTCATCAGCTTCCCCCGCAGAATCACCAGAGAATCATAGCAAAGCAGCAGCGTTTTCACACATGGGGTAATTCCGGGCTCGGAGCCATACTCAGGCTCTGGGAATCAGCTCTCTAGTACCCGGAATCAGAGCTGAGTGATACGGCGGCCTTTGAAACGGCGTTGACGGACCTTTTTCTTGGTCCAGACGAAGGGCTCGGCTCTGTCGTTGTATGCGTTGACGTAGGCATCGATGTGTTCCTGAAGCTGCTTGAGGCTCGTGAAGGAGGTGCCGCTGAGCGACTGCCCCTGCAAGATGGAAAACCATACTTCGACCTGATTGAGCCATGACGCACTTGTCGGCGTGAAATGAAATTGCACGTTGGGGTGGGCCTTGAGCCAGTCCTCGTTCTTTTTATGGGTGTTGAGGTTGTCGAGGATGACGTGAAGCTTGCGGTTCGGAAAAGCCGCGGTGACGCTGTTTATGAAATCGAGAAACTCGACGCGGCGCCGGCGTTTTGAATGGGTCGCGATGATCTTTCCGGTGGCGACTTCGAGCGCCGCAAACAATGTTGTGGTGCCATGCCGCTTGTAATCGTGGCTTTGGCCGGTCAAGGCGCGGCCATTGGGCAACTTCAGATAACCCTGCGCTCGCTCCAAAGCCTGGATCGAGGGCTTCTCGTCCACGCACAGCACAATGGCCTTCGCCGGCGGCGCGACATAGAGGCCGACAACATCGGCGGCTTTGGCCGTAAAGTTCGGGTCGTTGCTCTCGCACCAGGACTTGCGAGCCACCAGGTCAATCTTGTGGCTGCGCAGGAACCGCCAGACATATTGGACATCGACATCGCCCAGCGCCTCGGCCAGCAGGGGGCCGGTCCAGCGCGCAAACCCTTGCGGTGGCGGCTTATCCAGCAGCTTCAGAATCCGCTTGTCGGTCGTCTTCGTATAGATCGGCTGCTTGCCAGGCCGCGGCTTGTCTTGCAGCCCTTCAAGGCCATGGTCGGCATAGCGATGCCGCCAAAGGCTGACAATCCGCGGCTGGACCCCAACTTCCTTGGCGATCGACCGGGTGCTGCGCCCATCCGCCGCCAACAGAACTATCCGCGCCCGCTTCAAATCGCGCTGCAACGTCACCGGTGAGCGACAGCACGCCTCAAGCACCTTGCGATCTTTCCTCGAAAGGTGGACTTCTCTTGCTTCGGGTATCATCCCGACCTTGAATCACGACTCACGTTCCAAGAAAAGTGGGTACTAGGACTCGACGAGGCCTACCTCAGGGCCTTGCAATAAAGGAGAGACGCAATGGAGCGCTATGTGGGATTAGACGTGTCACTGAAACTGACTTCGATCTGCATCGTCGATCGGACAGGGAAGGTCGAGCGCGAAGGGGTGGTTACATCTGACCCGGAGGCGATTGCGACGTTTATCAAATTGCACGCGCCACAGGTCGTTCGGATCGGACGCGAGACCGGAGCAACGTCGACATGGTTGTGGACCGAGCTGAATAAGCTCGGGTTACCCGTTATCTGCATTGACGCCAGGCATGCGAAGGCGGTTCTGAAGATGCAGATCAACAAGAGCGACCGAAATGACGCTGCTGGTATAGCACGTATCATGCAATGTGGCTGGTATAAGGAGGTTTGTGTCAAGGATCTCGATAGTCATGCGACCAAAGCCCTTCTTGTCAGTCGAGCCCTGCTCGTCAAGATCAAGCGGGATATCGAAAATCAAATCCGGGGGCTCCTCAAGAACCTCGGGCGTGTCATCGGACGAGCAAAGATGAATATGTTTGCCGTGCGCGCCGCGCAGTTAGCCGAGGATCGGTCAGAGCTTTTTGCCGCGGTAGATCCATTGCTGAAGGCACGCGAGGCCGTCGAGCAACAGATTGTGGACCTTGACCGCAAGGTGCTGCGGCTGGCTCGCAACAATGCCCAGGTGCGACGGTTCATGACGGCTCCTGGCATCGGCCCGGTCACGGCCCTTTGCTTCCTCGCGACGATCGATGACCCCGCTCGCTTCAAGAGATCGCGAAGCGTCGGAGCCTATACAGGGCTAACGACCCGCCGATACGCATCCGGCGAGATTGACTGGACAGGCCGAATCTCGAAATGCGGCGATAAGATGCTGCGAAGTTACCTCTACGAGGCGGCCAATGTGCTGCTCACACGCGTAGCAACATGGTCAGCACTTAAAGCGTGGGGCACGCAACTCGACTTGCCGCTTGAGATGCTCCAAATTCGAGAGGATACGACCATGAACCAGCAGACAATGAAATACGCGATTGCGGTCGCACTCTTCGGTGCGGCGACGCTCGCCTCGGTGCTGCCTTCGGGGGCAGCTCCGATCTCGCCGAGCACGACTCTTCCGACACAAGCGGCTTCATCGTCCGCAGTGACAGAAGTCTACTACCGACGCCACTACCGCGGTCGCGGCTACTACGGCGCTCCGGGGGCCGCAATTGGTCTTGGCATCCTGGGTGCCGCGGCTGGAGCCGCCGCCTACGGAGCCTACGGGCCAGGCTACGCGCCAGATTACTACGGCGGCCCGTATCCCTATCGCCGCCAATACTACGCCCCGTATTGAGGGCACGAGCGACGCTGTTTGGGCGTGGCAACCTCTGTCACAGACCATTCCCACTCAACACGCGCTCGAGCGCGCACTGGATCGCGATGGCGCGGCTGCGCCCTTGTGATCCGGTCAACTGCATCGGCCCCTCCCATCCGGGGTCGCCTGCGGGCTCTTGCAGGAGGTCGACGAATCGCAAGACAGACAAAACTTGAGACCCAATATCCACAAGGTCCCACCAAAGGAGTCGGACAATGTCGATCGGACTTATCCTCATCATCCTCCTCATCATCTTCCTGCTTGGTGGCTTCAGCGGCCGCTTCGGCGGCTACGGCTACGGCTATGGCCACGGTGGGATGGGGGTCATCGGTACCATCCTGGTCGTCCTCGTCGTATTGCTACTTCTGGGTCGGCTCTGACCCTCGCAGGGTCGGCTGTGTCGACCGGGCGCCTCCCAAAATATCCTGTCCCCGGCGTACCGGGTCCCAACGAGCCCCGACCAGCTGAAGCCGACAATGCCCGCCGATGAAGGGGTGTTTGTGCCTGCCTCGGTCCTGCTGCAGCGGCTGCACGACGAGGCACCGGCAAGATCACTTTGCCCCTGGGCTGGCTGATGGGTCGCCTACACAAGCGCTCCTCCGGCCTTATCATGCTGCTGCTCGCTGTGGTCGCTATTGCACCGGGTGTCTCGATCGTAGCCGGCCTGCTACTCATGATCCCCGCGTCCCAGGTGATCGCGGTCTTCGGTCTCTGGTCATCACAGGGGCGACCAACCAGGGCGGAGCTATGCACTTCCCAAAATCCAGTAACGGTGAGGTGCGTCCTGACTGGTTTGGCAACAGTTCTCACCCGCCACCCGGCTGCAAAGTAGAGTGCTGATTTTGAGATATTGCACAAGGCGTCCTCACGGAAATCCGTGAAACGGCGAGAATTCATCACGCTTCTCGGCGACGGCTTTTTGCTGGTTCCTGCAAAAAGGGCCCATCTCTGCCGGGCCTTGGCTATTGTTGAGCTCTGAACGAGTAGGACTTAAAAATCCATACCATCCATGCCGCCACCTTGAGGCATGCCGCCACCGCCGGCATTCTTCTTTGGCAATTCGGCCACCATGGCTTCGGTAGTGATCAGGAGCGCCGCAACAGAAGCCGCGTTCTGAATCGCCACACGAACGACCTTGGTCGGGTCGATGATGCCCTTGGTGACCAGGTTGCCGTACTCGCCGGACTGGGAGTCAAAGCCGTAGCCATACTGATCCTTCTCCAGGATATTGCCGACGATCACCGAGCCGTCTTCACCGGCGTTGATCGCGATCTGGCGCGCCGGATAGGACAGCGCCTTGCGCACGATCTCGACGCCGGTCTTCTGGTCATCGTTCTTGGTGCGCAGCCCCTTGAGATGCTCGGAGGCACGCAGCAAGGCGACGCCGCCGCCCGGCAGGATGCCTTTCTCGACGGCAGCGCGGGTCGCATGCATCGCGTCATCAACGCGATCCTTGCGCTCCTTGACCTCGACCTCGGTCGCGCCGCCGACGCGGATCACCGCGACGCCGCCCGCGAGCTTGGCGAGACGCTCCTGCAGCTTTTCACGGTCATAGTCCGAGGAGGTCTCCTCGATCTGCGCCTTGATCTGCGTCACCCGCGCCTCTATGTCGGCCTTCTTGCCGGCGCCGCTGACGATGGTGGTGCTCTCCTTGTCGATCATCACCTTCTTGGCGCGACCGGGGGCGTACAAGACCGTCCCGAAACGACATTCTGCTCGAAGCATCACGAAATAACTGCCAAGGCCGCGGCGGCTAAGGATCCGGTCAAGGCCCTGTGGAGCGAAAGTCGTTGGACGCGGCGGCGGTTGGCTGCAACCGTCAAGGCGCGTCAGCGAAAAGCAACGGCGTGAACAAATCTAGTTCGCGGTAGGAACACCCATCACTGGGCGCCCCCCGCGCAGATCCCGGCGAGCCCAATTAAGGCACCGGGCTCCTACCTCGGGTGTTTGACGGCGAAGCGCAGCTTCGGCCATGGATGAAGGATGCGAGCCTTGGGGAGCCAGTCATCGGTGATCTGCGTTATGCGATCCCAGGTCAGACAGGTCCGCTGACTGCGCCGCCGAAGCGTCCGCCTCCAGAGATCGGTCAGATAGAACCGAAACGCATTGAGCGCTCGGCCATTCGTCGGGACAGCAAAGTACGCAAAGTGGCCGGTCAAGACCTGCCTCAGCCATTTCCCTTGTGCAGGGATCGGCCAGTGCATTCGGCGCCTTAGCTCCTCCTTGATTTCGCGGAGTTTGGTTCGCAAGCGGTCGCTACGGGTCTTCCGTTGAAGCTGGAAGCGCCCTTGGCGTGATTTGCCGCAGATAAACGTGAACCCCATGAACGCAAAGGTTTCCGGCTTTCGTCCGCGCTGCTTGCGTTGAGCCGCCGCATGGCGACCAAACTCAATCAGGCGGGTCTTGGCCGGGTGGAGCGTCAGCTCGAACTCCTCCAGTCTCGCGCGCATCGCGTCAAGGAAACGACGTGCGTCATCCTCGCGCTCAAAGCCGACTACTACATCGTCCGCGTAACGCACGATGATCATGCCGCCGGAGACCTCGCGCTGTCGCCAGCGTTTGGCCCACAGGTCGAGAGCGTAGTGCAGGTAGATGTTGCCCAGAAGCGGTGAAATCACCGAACCTTGACCCGTTCCCCTGTCATCAGCGGCTACGACGCCGTCTTCGAGAACACCCGCCTTCAGCCATTTCTGAATGAGGCGGATGATGCGCTTGTCGCCGATCCTATGTTCCAAGAAGCGAACCAGCCAAGGTTGACTGACTGCGCCAAAGAAGTTTTGGATGTCGGCGTCAATGATCCAGTTCACGTTCCGCGTCTCGATCGCTGTGCAGAGCGCGTCCAACGCATCATGTGGTCCTCTGCCGGGCCGAAACCCGTAGGAAAAGCCACAGAAGTCTCCTTCGTAGATGGCGTTGAGCACGATGACGGTGGCGCCCTGGACGATTTTGTCTTCGAGAGCCGCGATCGCTAACGGGCGCTGCTTGCCGTCTGCCTTTGGTATGTACGTCCGGCGAGACGGTTGCGGGCGATACGCTCCTCGTTGGACCCGTTTGTGCAGATCGGCGAGCCGGGGCTCGAGATCTTCCTCGTAGTCCTCCCACGTCATGCCATCCACTCCGGGAGCAGCCTTACGCCTGAGCGCAAAGAACGCCGCCCGCAGTGTATCGACATTGATGTGGTGAAAGAGCGCGGTGAACCGGTCCTTCTTCCTCAGCCTTGCGGCTGTCCGTACGCGGTCCAGCGACTGGGTCATGCGAGCCCGGCCCTGTGTCCGGTGCATGCGCTGCTGTTCCGCGTTTCCCTTGGTCCCCGGCCTTGGCTCCGCCCACTCCGCCGCCAGTAATCCGGCTTTGTTCGTTGGCTTCTCTCAGCTACTATGCCAGAGTCAGACTTCTCCGTGTCGTGCATCAGCGGCTACAGCTCCTCGCCTTCCCGCTGCGGACCATCTCCTCCGAGAAGGAAGATGGCCGACCCGGAGATATCCCGGTTCCCGTACAAGGAGCTTCCATACATGCCAGGGTCTACGACCACGCCGGGTTGGACGGGTGCTCGCGTTTGCGCACTCGCCCATATTGCCTTCCGCTCTTTGGACAGCGTCGGCTCCCGAGATAACACTGTTTCGCGGCTCAATGGCTGGCCTGCATGCTCCCCTACCGACGCTTCGCCGACACCCTCGCGGACGCCTGCGCACGGCTCGGGGCCGATGTGGTTCGCTACACCTTCATCGCAATGGACTTCCACCATCTATTCCTTGCCGGTCTCCCGGCGCACCCAAAGTAGTGTTAGCGCACACACGAAGCGTCCTTATGATCGTGCAGGAAACGGGCGATCCGCGTCTTCAACAGGGTGGCGTCGTGCGATTTGCCCGAGGCCGCCTGCTCGAAGAGCCTGCGCTGGACGTCAGTAGGTAAATCATTCCATTCGCTGACAAGGGCGCACCCAGACATTCCAGGACTCTGCGCTCCACGTCCCGCAAATCGCTGGCCTCATAGGGTAAAGGCCACGCCAGCTCCTGCGCTCCGCCTTCCTCGTCCCAACGGTCGAGAGCGGTTGCCATTGCTTCTCCCGACGTTGGCCTTCGACCTTTCTTTTTGACCATTCTATATGGTCGCACATATCGGCATTAAGCGCCATTAGCTCGATCGCGGGTCGATCCGACGCGGCAATCCTTCCAGTACCGAGAATGCCGCGTCCGCGGAACTCGGTAGTTCGCCCGTCGGTTATTACAACGCGCGGCGTACAGGCCCAAGGTTTACCATGGATGTGATCGTTACTCCGGCAGAGGGAGGCACGGTTTGGCGGCTGGCGGACCTGCTCGGCCGCTCGATGGGGCGCATCACGGCAAGCGCTCCCCGTCAGTTCATGATCCATCCGGAGGGCCGCGCATCGGAAACTGTGGCCGGCATACAGCAAGGGCCGCACGCCTCGCTCGACGCCGCACTGGCTGAGATCGAGAGGCACACCCGGGGCGTCTGCCGTCGAAATCCCGGCGAAGATCAGTTTTAGACGGCGCCCAACAACCCAGCTGGTCGGCAGAGTTCCTGTATTTACTGCGAGAAGATCTATATGTTTTACAGGTAACGCCTTGATCTTGCCGCTTAATATCCATGCGTCGCGCCCGACCTCAAGCGCCCAGATTGCGTGATGACGGGACCATCGGTTCCGGTAGATGGACTTGTGGATTTTCGCGGGAGGACCGAGGCGAATGTGGGCTCCGGCGGATGTCACCGCTCGATCATTTGCGTTGCCGTGTTCGCCGAGATCTTTTGGCAGCTCGGCTTGACGCAACCCTGACAGCGCGGAGGGGACCCGCTTGAGCCGCCTGGTCATCGTCTCAAACCGTGTCGCCTTGCCGGGAGAAGCTGCGCAGCGCAGCGGCGGGCTTGTGACCGGCCTCGTCGACGCTCTGCATCAGGCTGGAGGCCTATGGTTTGGGTGGAGTGGCAAGCTAGGAGAAACAACACCAGAGCCGAACGTTTTCGAAACCGAGGGAGTGACGTACGCCACCGTCGATCTTACCCGCGCGGACCACGACGGCTACTACAGCGGCTTCTCCAACGCGGCACTGTGGCCCTTATTTCACTATCGTCTCGATCTCATGAACTTCACCCGCCGCCACTTGGCCGCGTATCGACGGGTGAACGCCCTACTCGCCGACGCCCTCGCGCCCCTGCTCAGGCCGGGCGATCTCGTCTGGGTGCATGACTACCACCTGATCCCCATGGCCGAGGAACTTCGCCGCGCCGGGGCCACACAACGGATCGGGTTCTTCTTGCATACGCCGTTTCCGTCTTTGGGGGTGCTGGCGACCCTTCCTCACTACGGCGACCTGCTGAAATCACTGTGCGCTTACGATCTCGTCGGCTTCCAGACGGTGGAGGATTTGACCGCCTTCCAAGACGCCATCCTTCGCCGCGCAGGCGGCAAGATTTCGTCCGATGGCCACGTTCACGCTTTCGATCGGGTTCTGCGCGCCGGCACCTTCCCGATTGGCATCGATACTGAAGCGATCGCCGAAATGGCCAGTCGCGCTGTAAAATCCCGAACGGCACGCCGGCTGCAGGAGAGTCTCCGGGGGCGCCAGCTCATCATTGGGGTGGACCGGCTGGATTACAGTAAGGGTCTCGAGCACCGGTTCAAAGCGTTCGCCGGCTTTCTCGAGGGCTATCCCGCATACCGCAACCATGTCCGCTTGCTGCAGATCGCCACCGCGACGCGCAGCGACGTTCCTGAATACCGTGCGCTGCGGCAGAGGCTCGGTGCGCTGGCGGGCGACGTGGCCGGTCGCTTCGCGGAACTCGATTGGGCGCCGATCCAGTATTTGAACAGGAGCTTTTCCCAGCGATCGCTCGCTGGCTTCTTTCGGCTCAGTCGCGTCGCTCTTGTCACTCCGTTGCGCGACGGAATGAACCTGGTTGCCAAGGAGTATGTCGCTGCACAGAACCCCGATGACCCCGGCGTGCTCATTCTCTCGCCCTTTGCGGGCGCGGCCTATGAACTCGACGCTGCCGTGGTCGCCAACCCGTATGACCCCGACGCCGTCGCCGAAGCATTGCGGACAGCGCTGGGGATGCCACTTGAGGAGCGATGCGAGCGTTGGGGGGCCATGATCGCGGTGCTGCGCCGCAATAGCATTACGGCGTGGCGCGAGAATTTCCTCGGGGCACTCAGCCGCTAGCTTCGGATCATTCGGGACGTGGCATCGGTGCAGCAGGTCGCGATAATCTCGTTCGTCAACGAGGCCGCCCCAGTCCGCCGATAAGGTGTTACTTCGAAATCATCTCCCGGGCGGAAATGATCCACGAGTGACGGGACTACTTGCGTCCGCTTCATCGTCGCGCTGGACCAGATAGACAAAGGCAAGTCGCCCGCAGCGTTCTCCGTTTTCGCGTCAACGTAGTACACTTCTTCTGCGTCCCATCCCAAAGCGGCCTGTACCGGATCGTCATACCCCCCTTAACTGTGGATGCAACGAATGACCAACGAGCAAAGCCACAAAGTGCACCTAAGTCCCGAAGATCAGGAGCGGTTGCGAGAACTTCGGGCGCAAAAGCCTGCGCGCAACTTACCCAAGCTCGCACTGACGCCGGGCGCGATGCTTGCCGACCGGGTAGCTGAAACAGTTGGTTCTTGGCGCTTCATCGTCATCCAAAGCGTCCTACTCGGCATTTGGATCGTTCTAAACATGATAGCATTCATCAACCATTGGGACCCTTATCCCTTCATCTTGCTGAACTTGGTTCTTTCTTTCCAAGCAGCCTACGCAGCGCCCATCATTATGATGAGCCAGAACCGCCAATCCGAGATTGACCGCAGGCACGCAGAACACGACTACCGAATAAATGTTAAGGCTGAACTCGAGATCGAATTGCTGCACAACAAGATTGACGCCTTGCGTGAGCAAGAAATCTTGCAGCTACTCAACATCATTCAGCGTTTGTCCGCACACCTTGCGCCCGAGCTTGTCGCGGCTATCGAGGCCGAAGCGGTGCCGGGCAAGACCTAGGTGACCTTGCTAGTCGCTGAACCGTCAACTGAACTCTGCTAGTTGCCTACTATCCGGCGAATCGCTGCCTCTAATGCGAATTGTCACAAAGAAAAAGCCGCCAGACTGGCGGCTTCTTCTAGAACAAACGCCACTAGGCAGTCACGTTTCACCAACGGTGATGATGGCCCCACCCATAATGATGGCCTCGACCCCATCCGTAGTGATGACCTCGGCCCCCGTGATGGCCCCAACCGTGTACCTGGACGATTGAAGTGTCGGTGCCGACGAGTGCATTCGGATTTGCGCTCGGCATTGCCGACGCAGACAGAATTGGAACGAGCGCAAACGCGCAAGCTGCAACTCCGATCAATAGAATGCGTTTCATGATGTGTTATTCCTCAAATCGCGTTTGTCGCGATGATTGATAATGCGTCGGCACGCGCATTGTTCCCTCGGAAGGAACCAATATCGTTCAAGGCGACGCTCAAACGGCGGAGGGTTTTCCAGCCGAGGGTTCTTGTACTCCCGAATGAGCTACGTCGCCTTTAGCCGCGATCGCTTTCGGTGGGCGCTTTTGTCTCGGGTCGAGTATTGCGGACTGCCTCGGCCAGCATCTCGCGCAGCTGGATTTTAGTCTTTGCGGTTCACGCGTGAAGGTTTTTGTCCATGTTGTCATAGACAACATGTGGAGATGCCACAGGGAAAATTTAACCTCCGTTGGAGCGCCACCCGCATTCTCGGGCGCCGCGTCTCCGCCGGTGGCCGGAGCCGCCCTCTTCGGCGGCTCGACAATCAGTCCATACCTGCCACCGAGGAGGCGAACGTATTGGGAGTCAAAAACGTAGGTGTAGTGATCGTCCAACATCTTGGCGCCAAGATCGAGCTATGTGCGCCCGCGTCAATGTCATGCGGATTTTTTTGCGGGTCTACTTGACGCCGAGTGTAGGGCTACTGAACGCTGACGCTCCAGTCACGGCACTCCCGTGGTCCATATCTCAGGCCAGCCTATGAAATGCTGGCGGCAACGCCTCTCGCACGAGTTCACTTAGATCTAAAGCCTCTCCGCTTTCCGTAATGTCCGAGAATAGAACCTCGACAAAGGGATGTTGGCGGTTGAGCGCGGCGCCTCGCTGGTATTTCGTGCTCACGATCCGCTGAAGTGCGGCAAGGTTCAGCTTGCCGAGCGCGTTGTATTGATCGCGGAACAGACTTTGTCGTCCTCCACAGTGCTCGACAGACTCCGCCCAAACGTCCATCACCTTCCGGCCCATGAACGCCTCGACCCGTTCATTTTCATCCTGAGCAAAAAGCCGCAGCCCGTCAATGGTGTGTGGTCCGTCATCGACCCGAAACTGTGTAAGTGACATGGGAGTCCTCCTGTTATCGGCGTTTATTTACATCGGCAGACCGTCGCGGACTGCACCTCCCTCGTTATCCCATCGTGACAGAGCCAGAGTGACCGATCTCGCATCGCTAGGCGTGTCTTCTGTTCAGGGCAGTTTGCCGCGGCCGGCATCATCCTTGTGCTTGTGCAGAAATCGGGCGATTTGTCCGCGGAGCGCCGCCGTCTCCAATAACTTGCCGACCGACCCGGCGGTGTCGAAGATCTCCCGCCGCAGCGTCGTCGGCAGGGCGTTCCATTGCATGATGATGGCCGCGCCTAGACACCGCAAGACGAGCTCTTCTTCGGCCGCAAGGGCTGCGCCGCTCGATCCGTCCTGCTCCGCAACATGCACTGCATTGTCATAGTCGTCCGCCAGTCCCTGCTCATTCTCCGCGAGCGAGGCAAGTCGGTCCTGCGGTTCTTGAAATTTACGGATCTCAACCGGACCGATCGAACGCTTAATCAGTTCGCCGTACTCGGCTGCTTTTGCAGGATATTGCTGAGATTTAAACATGCCGGGCCCCTTTCGTTGAAAGTCTCGGCCCATTCCGACCACCTCGATGGCATGATCAGACATAAAGAGATATGGGGATCAAAGGTTTCGAATAACGAGCCCAGGGTACAAATAAACTGGCACGAAAGGACCGCGCTATTTGGCATTGTTTGGCTGCTAACAGTCGCGTCTCTCAAAGAGGCTTGCCCCTACAGCTGATTGCAATGATCCCGTCAATTTCTCGATAGTGAGCAATATTGACCAGTGGGCCGCGCTGCCGAGACGGCATGCTGCTGCGATTACCGCCCGGCCGTTGGCACCCATCGGTGAGAGAGAGTTCGATAGTGCCCCCACCCTATCCCACAGGGGGCAGGTTTGCACGATTCACAAACAAGGACCCTATCACCTCGCGCGGCGGCGCCAGCCTCGTTGTCCCAATTGTCAGTCGCGTACGGAGGTGCGAAACATTGCGGCGCCCCGCGCTGGGTTCGAGCACTTGCCCGTTCCCTACCGACAGCATCTGACTTCATCGGGTCGGCGGTGACCTGCGCCTCATAAATAAGGCCGCCCCCGATGCACCGCAGGAACACAGCCAGCTGCGAAGGCTACAGTGAGGACGATGACATGACAGAACTGCCACGCAACGATCTCGATAATCACGATTGGGCCGCCCGGGCGGCTGAGGCTCTGGCCCAGGCAAAAACGTTGCCGCCCGGATCGATACGATCCGAAGCCGTCAGAAAAGGCCGCACAAATTGGCTATGCCGCTGACATGAGGAAATGGTTGCTACCGAAAAGCCAAAAGGGCGCACCGAAAGTGACCGGCTGACGGCGATCCAAGACAATAGGACGCGTCCTCAACTCGGAATCGCAGATTGCCTTCCCGCGCCGATCTCTCGGTTGGGTAGACGCGCACGGGCAGACGGTTGATGGCAAGGACCCATCCCTCGTCCCATGAATCACTCCTCGCCAGCGAGCAACCACATTGTCCCAAGGATGCGTTTGGAGTGTGTTGCGCTGGGCCAGCCGGCTTCGACGTCCGCACATTTGAGTGCGCCAGGTGCGGTGACTGGGAGTATCGCGCTCCCGCCTGATCGAGGCCAGCCCCATGACCATTCAGCGACCGACGTGTCCCAAATGCCAGACAAGAATGATGCTGGCGCGCATTACGCCCGGCCCCGCCGGCTTTTGCATTCGTACCTTCGAATGTCCCGCTTGCGATCTCATCCACCAGCTCCGCGACGAGGCGGTCGCAACGATGAAATCAGCAAATACTTAGGCTTTGTTTCAGGGCGAACTGCGAGCGCCAACGTAGCACGCGCGCAACCGGAAGCGATCAAGCGCCGAAAGTATCGACATGAGCATTGCGGGCGCGAAGAGCCGAGTGCGACGCCCGGGTTGGCAAACGGCCGTGACCTGCTCAGTTCAGATCGGTTTCTACGAACTCAGCGCCCCCTTCGACATATCGAAAGAATGGTTTCCGAAAGGCGCACGACCAGCTCTTTCAGAGCTGTATTCTCTTTTTCGAGAGAGCGAAGGGCGAGCCTCATTCGCATCTCGTCGTCCAGATTCTGGGGCCAAAAGGTTGGCGGCTTTCGCTCGGCGATCATTCCTTCCTCCCAACAGCCCTACGTGCCCTCTCGCGCTCCTTAGCATGACATCCCCCAGGCTACATGCTCTTACAGGCGCTGATTCGCTGGTCAATGTTGCTCAGTTTCGGCGGCGAGCGCGTTGGATATCAAAAGGCCCTGATCTGCCGCGACGCTCTCCGTTGCGGCTCTCGGGCATCACGCTCCTTGCCGCCGATGAGCGCTGACATCATGCTAGGACAGCCATGTTGTCCAACCCTTTCCATGCTGCCACCCGAGTGGCCGCGAAGCCTTGGGCCAACGACGTCGCCAGCATACGCAGTCACCCGAAAATCCGCATCATGATTGCTTTGCCAAGGGGGGCGGCGCGTATGCCGGTGAATGCGGTGACGTAGTCACCGGAATAGAAAGCTCGAATGAGATCGACGCGCGTGTTGAGGGTCTCATCGAACCGGATCGCAAATCCGTCCGCGGTGCGCCGCACGACAAGAGCGGCGACATTTCTCTCTCGAAGAGTGCAATGAACGGCAATCCCGACAGGTGGGGGATTGTCGCTCACGAAGCGGGCACCCGTGATCGACATGTCTGCCAAACGGTAGACGCCCGGCCGCCCACCGATATTGAAAAGAACCGGCTCATCTCGCTCGAACCGCTCGGCCTTCCGCCGCCGCGGCTGCTCGATGGACACCAAGCAGACGATCGTCAAAATGATCGCATTGTATAAACTCCAGGCCAGCGCCAGGCCACCATAGGCGATAATGTCGCCTTGCGCATGAAGCACGAAGGCATAGGCGATTCCCGCGAGCGTAATCGCCAGTGCCGTGCCGTATACCCTGAGCAGCGGCCATTCGATGAAGCGTTGATCGCGATCCCCGCCCTTTGCGGTGACCTTGAATTTGTGCCCGTGCGGCTTGAGCAGCCCTGTCGCAACGGCTTTAAGAACTGCCGGCAGAGCAATATATTGGGCGACATCCGACATCCCCGCCATGGACCGTCCGCGGGAAATCCAGGCCATGGTGAGTGAATACCAGAGATAAAGCGGCAGGAAATATCCGAGGAGTTCGGAAAGATCCGCCTGGACGGCTTTGATGCCGAACAGAAGATAGAGGCTCGGGACAACGAGACCGAATACCTTGACGACATAGGTCGAGGTCCAACTCATGAATGCTTCGATGAGAGACAGCCTATCGATAACATCCAGCTGCGATCTTCGGGAAAGGGGACCACTGCGCCCCCGCAAGATTTGCATGAAGCCAAGACACCATCGGCCGCGCTGAGTGATGTATTCCTTGAGTCCTTCCGGGGCGAGCCCCAAGGTCAGACGCTCGTTCAGGTACACCGTGCGTGCGCCAATTTCCTTCAGCCGCAGCGTCAATAAGTAATCTTCCGTCACGGAATCGGTCGGAAAGCCGCCAATCTTCACGAGGGATGAAAATCTGATGACCGACGATGTGCCGCAACAAAATGCCACGCCCCAAGCGTCCTTGGACGGCATCAGAATATCGAAGAAGAAGCGCTGCTCGTCCGGCCAGACCTTAGTCGCAGCCAGGTTGGTTTGGATCGGGTCCGCATTGATGAAATGCTGAGGCGTTTGTACCACGCCTACGCCCTGATCGCGGAACAGGCACATCGCGCGGGCGAGGAATTCGGGCAACGGAACGAAATCGGCGTCGAGGATCGAAATGAAATCAGGGGGATCGGCGAGCCCGACCACGTGCCGCAGAGCGTGGTTGATGTTGCCGGCCTTGGCGTCCTTGTTGTCGGGCCGCGCCAGATAGCGGCAACCGAGCGTGCAAGCTTTTCGAGCCAGTGGCGCCGCCCGTCGTCTAGCACCCAGACACGATAGTTCGGATAGTTCATTCCAGTGGCGCCAATGATCGTGCGCTCCAGGATAGAAACTTCCTCGTTGTACGTGCAAATGAACACGTCGATCAGTGGAACGTCCCGTCCGGCAAGCCACCGCCTGTTGGCTTCGACTTGGGGCGTTCGATCGGTCGTACGGCTGAGAAACAGCAGCGACAGTGCACTCGCCGCGAGCGATGCAGCCTCGGCGATGAGGAACAGGGCTCCCACGACGAAATCGGCGGTCCAGCCGACGGGCGGGACCGTGGACCTAATGCGCCATCCAAAATAGCGGATCATGAGCAGCAACACGATTGCGATCATCAGCGAACGCGCCGCAGAGTTCTCATGCCGGAGCCAGGGCAGGATGGCAACGCAGAACCCGAGCGCAATAAGGCCCGGTGTCAGTGCGGGGATCATGGCTTTCTCGCATTATCTGCCGAGAAGATGACGCGTCCGGTTCGCCCGACCGGACAATCGTTGGAGCCATCGTTGAGGCCGGGGACCGAAATCGTGGCACGATACGGTTCCTTACTCAGCGCATCGGGGTTGATAGCGAGGTTCGCTGCGGCTCCTGCAGAGCCGGTGAGATTGACGACGGTGCCGGCCAATTCGGGCCCGTCGTCGCTCGGTCGGAAATGCGCGACCGAGCCCAGTTGCAGGCTGTTATACACTCTCTCCGTGACGTTCGCTGTCACCACGGCGCCGGAACAATCGAGTAAACGAATGAGCGGTTGGCCGGCCCGGACATCCTCTCCTGGCGCCGTCAGGATCTCCCAGATTCGGCCGGCAACGGGGAACTTGATCTCCGCCTCCGAGCGGCTGATGTAACGGGATCGCTCGGATTCAATCTCGCCGTTGAGCCACGAGATTTGCGCATCAGCGTGTGCTACGTCCGCGGTGAGCCCTTCGGCCCGCTGCCGCATTTCCTCCTCACGTTGCACCGAGCTCGGGCGATCGTTGTAGCTGTCGCCGAGGAACGTGCCGTCGCGCGCGGCGGTGAGCTCAACCTGGGTCGCGTCCAGGCGGCGTCGCGCGCCGATCTCGGTCTGCAGCGCGATGGTTTGATCCCGTGTCAAGCGCCCGAGCTCGACGGAGGAAACGCTGCCTGATTTGATAAGCGACGAAGCTCTTTCCACGGCGGCCGCCGCTTCTTCGCGACGCGCCGCGGCCGCTTCGATTGAGGTTTGGATTTCGGCGATGCGTGCTTCGAGCTGACGAATCCGCCCCTCCGTGAACAGGGCCGCCTGACGCGCCAGATCCTTCTGCGCCGCGCGGGCGGAAGCTATCTTCGAAACGAGGCTTGGCCTTTCGTTTTCCAGGCGAGATATTTGACTGCGCAGATCGTCGAGCCGCACGCGGTCGCCGCGCGGGTTGACGACACGAAGGATGAACGTGCCCCCGGCGACGATGCCTGGATCGCCCGACAGACCGGATCCGGATGAAATCTTGCCGTCGATCGGCGACCTCAATGTCACCAGTCTCGAGTTGACGACGGCTTCGACGCTAGACGTCTGGAAAAGCGCTCTCAGGGGCAGCCACCCGAATACTGCGACGATGGCGATGCCCGCGGCGGCCTTCACAAATCGCAGAGGTGTCCGGCTCGACTTGGATTGCGCCACATTCGCGGCCGGAGCGTCAGTTCCGGAGGCATCGGTCTTGCCGGGACTAAGATGCGCATCCAACTCGCGCTGCGGACCGTGCGCGCCGTTTGCTCCGTCAATCGATTCCGTGAGAGGTTTGGCGGACTCTGGGCCGCCGCCTTCGGGTGTCGAGTTGAAACGCGGTTGATTTTGCATGATAGGCCTGATCACCAATGCGCAACCTCGGCGAGAGATGCAGCCCCGCGGAAAAAAATGCGATGTTGGTGTGACACACGCTAACTGAAACATGAGAATTGTCCGCAATAGCGGACCGCCAAGAGCCGCATCGGCCCCATAGAGGCGCAGGTCCGTGTCACCGTTCAGCTGTTGCGTTGACGAGGTGCAGCTTGGTCACGGGCGAAGCCGGCGGCATTGTCTCCGCGAAGCCCGCCAAAATGCTGGCACCGAGCTCCGAGGCGGGGACCGGCCGGCCGAAGAAGACCCCCTGGACCTGGGCACCGTCGGCCGTGTCGAAAGAGCCAGCCTTCGACCCTCACTCGCATGTGCAACTCGCGTCCGAGCGCGATGATCGCTTTGACCATCAGCCCGACCCGGCGATGGGAACCGTCGAGGCCCTGCATGAAGGTTCGATCGATCTTGATCTTATCGAACGGAAAGCGCCACAGATAGCTGAAGCTCGAATAGCCGGCCCCGAAATCGTCCATCACGATGGCCACGCCCATCGCCTTGAGCGTCAGGAGCTGCACCATGATCGTTTCGGCAGACTGGTGCGGAGCTACTCTCGATGATCCTCGGCGGCGACTGTTCCCGGGTTCCATCCGACTTTCGACTATGGCGGACCTTCGGCGCGCGGACGTCGACAGGGTCGATTGGAGGCGTCGACGCCGTCTACGATTCTGAGGGGCGGAGGTTCGAATCGTTTCGGCCGCGCCACCGCCCAATATCTGCCCAACCCGCTCAGGGAAACGAGTCCGTTGCAGATCATTCTTTCCGGGCAAATCGCATCGATGCAGCCGAAATCGAAATCCCACCGCACGCCCCAAGACATAACTGCAGAATGTTGATTCGAGGGCCGGACAAAGATGTTCGTCTCGCTATTCCAGATACGGCGTCAGCACATCTTCGATCCATTTCATGAATGCGCGGACTCGGCGCGACAGATTGCTCCGGTGCGCTACGACGAGGGACACGGCGAGCGCTCGGCGACGAAAATCGGGTATGATCTCCACACCGCCCAACAATCGAAGTGGACTCCGGCGTGATGGAACGCGTGTGGTGTCGCACGGGCACCGCGGCAGCGAAGCCATTCCTTTATGAGGAACTAAAGTGGCTGAGCCGACCAGAACTCAAATCGACTTTGCAAAGGTGATGACCAAGAAAAAGCGCAGCGTCCTGAACTCACTTGTGATGTTTGATTGTTACATGAGCGCTAGCGAAATCGAAGACGAAGAACTGAGAGATATCGTTCGTCACCAACTTGCCCGTTACACTGTGAAACCCCGGTATCGATGGCCGCCTGTCTTGGGGTGCAACTGATGCCGGGCGGACCATCTCCCACATGATTCAAGCAGGAACAATCTAAGACGGGAGCGGGTCCCTCCGGGGACCCCGCCCCTACGGCACAAACGCGCCCCGAAATTCCGCCAGCCCGTTCGCGCTATTCTTGGGTTGACACGGTTGACAGGTTGACATGCAAACGCATCGCAGAGCCAACTTTTCGAAATAGATGCCGGAGCGGCGACCGCGCACGGGGGTTGTCGCGCGCCATGGAAAACTGCCCCCTCGGCGTCATGAGGAATTGCCCCCTCCTTGGATAGCCGGTGATAAAGCGCGCGGCGAAGCCCAAACTGCGCGCAGCTTCAATCATCAAAACGGCAAAGTCCCGACAGGTGCCTATCCTCAGTTCAAGTGTTGTGGAGAGAGTTTGAGTTCCTGGCGCCGTGCGGGCGGTCATACGCGAATCCATCCGAGATTGCTTCATTGAGAGTCATCAAGACCCGGCCCGTCGGGTGTCTCGGTCCGCGCGTGAGAAACGTGTCCAGCCATCGGCCGACATCGTCTTCCGGGTCGGAGAACCATCTCTGAACATACGGTGCCAGGTCAGGCGCCTCTTCTTCATGATACGCAAATGGATGGTCTTTCGCGTTATCTTCAATTCTGAAGTCCGGGGCGTTCTCCGGAGTGTGATCGACCTTGATGACACACTCGAATCGCAAGTAATCGCTCGCACAATCAAAATCGACGTGCGCAACGCAATTTCCGAAGACATCATGAAGCCATCTCACCTCCGAGGGCTTGGGCGTTACATCGAGCGAAAAATTGATCAGTCGTTGATCGAAACTGTCCCGCGGGCGCGCCATCAATTGATGCCGGCCGAGCCTTATCCTACGCCTGTACTGATATGTTGTAATATGCCGGACGATGAAGATCGCCATGATGTCGTTACAGGTGCTCGTCGACGAAGGGTTAAGGGTCACGATCACGGAACAATCGCATTCCGACGGGAATAGCATCTGAGCAAGCTAAAAAATGGGGGGTGCGAAACCTCGGAGATCGTGGTGCATGCGACGCCAGGACCTCGCGCGCCGCGGCTTTAGTCGCGAGGTCGAGATCAGGTGAGGTGACACCGTCGGCCGATTCGTCACACACGCTGCCGTTGCTACGGGTCATGCAAACCAGCGGTAATGCCGCTATTCCCCTTCGAGGAAGTGCCCCAGGGCCTTGAGCGGGCGCAACCTGTCACAGATGATCTTCAGAATCGCCAGCATCGGGACGGCCAGGATCGCGCCAAGCACGCCCCACATCCAGAACCAGAACACCAGCGACAGGATGATCAATACCGGATTCAGCGTGAAGCGCCGCGCCAGCAGCATCGGCGTCAGTGTTTCGCCCTCAACGAGGTGAATGCCAAGGTAGAGAGCCGGCGGCAGCAATGCCCACCATAAGCTTTCGAAGCTCAGCATTCCGACCAGCACGAAGATGCAGACTCCGAAGAGCGGACCCAAAATCGGGATGTAGTTGAGCAGGAAGGCTGCGGTGCCCCACAACAAAGGGTCTCCCAGGCCGCAAAGATACATCGCGGCCGCCGTCGCGACACCCACCGCGGCATTCATAGCCGTGATTGTTAGCAGATAGGCCGATATGTCCTCCTGGATCTGCTGAGATATGTCGACAGCTTGTCGCTTGTTGCCAAACGTCGGCAGGATTTCAACGATGCGTCGAAGGAATATGTTGCCCGCTACCAAAAGAAAATAGAGCACCAAGACCGTCGTAAACAAGCCATCGAGTACGGAGCGAGTGCCTGCGAAAAGTACGCCCGTTATGCCCAGATCGCGGCGAACCGAAACAATCGAACCCCGGCCAGGGGGGCATCAGCAGCCTGCTCGGCCTGTTGGATTACCTTTTGCAACGCTTGGATCGGCCCGCTTATGACCCGCAGGTGTGCTTCTAGGCGCGGTATGCCCTCGGGCAGCCGCTCAGCCCAGGTCGTGGCCGGTACCGATAACGCCGCCACCATACCTACAAGCGCTCCAATAACCAGGAAGACGGTCAGGAGCGCTCCGACAGCGCGGGGTAGATGCAAACGCCCCAAGACGCGGACAGCGGGTTGAAGCAGGAGATTTAGCACGAGGGCGAGCACGACGGGAAGGATGATCGAGCTTGCCACATAGAGTGCCGCCAAGACACCCAACGCGAACAAACCACCGAGAAAGAACGTCCGCGGATCGGACGGCAGCGGCATCTCCGTCTCGTCGGCGGCCTCCGTCGCCGCTGCATGTGGCTCCGACAGATCAACATCCAGCGGGAAGGAAGGACGCTGTGATGGCGGTATGCCGGCAACCATGGCTTTCCCTCTGAATGTGATCGCTTCCGGTGCCGATCATAGCCTTTCAGCGACCCGACTTCGTCCGGAAGGTGCGTGAGGTAAGCCTACAAAGGAACAAATTCGAGAACTGAGCAATATTGACCAGTAGTCACCGCCGCCGGGGTACAAACTACCTCATCACCGCCCTGTCAGTGGCAGCTTTCGGTGACTGAGAGTCCGGTAGCGCTCTCGCCTATGACGTCAGGGGAGCATCATGTCTTCTGTCCACCGGTTGCCAACCTTCGAGCAGCGTCACAGCATTGAGGAGTTCATCCAGATAAGGCGCGATATGTTGCGCTATGCCCGCTCATTCCCGCCGGGGGCCGAGCGCAATCAGCGGCGACAGATTGCCTTATCCCTTCGAGCCCTGTTCAAGAACAAGGAATGGCTGAACGCCCATACATGGGAAGGAGCAAAGCGGCTCACTGATCGTCCTTCGCCTTCCCCAGTGAAATAGGGACAGCTTCAATTTGAACTCTCCACAAGATCGTGCCGGCTGCATTGGATGCGGTTCGCCCTTGCGATGATCAAGCCGGCGAAACGGGTTGTATTCACTTCGGACCGAACTCCCCGCGGCAACATGCGATCAGTCGCAATCGCTTCCGCGGTTGCGGCATCACAATCCTGAATTCTAGCGATAGATCCTTGCTCCGCTCTGTAGGCGGCGCAATCAAGCGGGACATGAACCCAGTTAAATGGCAACGAGGACGGTTTCGTCGGCGCTGCACCTTGCGCAGTCAAAGGTGCGCAGATCAAAACCAGGTTTGTCCGGCTCGATGCAGACCAACCTCATCGGTGTGCGGCATGTTGAGCAGCGACGAATTCTGAAGTCTGAAACACCAAAACTTGGATTGGATTGACTCGACAGCATGATACTCCCCTTAAGACTCAGGCGGGAGCGCGACACTCTCAGTCACCGATTGTTGCCTATGATGGGGCGGTGATCTAATTAATATAGTGTTTTGGCTCCATCCACGCTGGTCAACATTGCTCGCTTTCGAAAGAAAGGCTCGAAGAGAACAAAATAGGACCTCCAGCGGCGGTTGGCTCAGAAAATAAGGGCGGCTCTTAAGCCGCCCTCTGGTTTCTCGTAACTGCCTGTCGTGCGCTCGGCGAGTTCGCTTAACCTTCGATGATGTAAACGATCTCGTGGGTGCGCGGGCGAAGGATGATGTACTTGCCGTGCACCAGGATGAAATCGTATCCACGCCATTCCGGATAGATTTCCACGATACGTGATGGCATCGGGTAATAGCGCACACCGGCCGGGACAGCCGTTCCGACTGAGAGATTAAAGTTCACATTTGTAGCTTCCTCGACCTTCTCTTGCTTGATGGCCGAGGTTATCTGGGTGCGCTTCTCAGCGGGAGGCGCTGCTGTCGCCGAGGTTGCAGCATTGCCTGTCGTCCTACTGTCGGGGGTCGAAGGCCTGGTCTCGGCAGTCGGAGTTTTCAACACCTTTGATGTGGCGGTCGACTCAGACGATTTCGTCTTGCTGTCGGCTTTCATCTCGCTCGCCGCCTTGCCGTCAGAAGGCGACTTCGTTTCGGCGGTCGGATTCTTCACGTCCTTCGAAGTGGTGGTCGGAGTGATCGACTCTGACGCCTTCGACTTGCCATCAGCTTTCATGTCGCCAGTCGTTTTTGCATCCGGCTTGCCCTGCGCATGTTGAGGCGCCACGTCTTTTGGCCCGGCGCCGGGGCTTGCTGTCTCGGCTCCCTTTGCCGCCGGTGCATTCATCGGCGCCGCAGTATCACCCTTAGGCGAAGCGGCAGCCGGAGATTCCTTCGCTGCTCCTTGATTGGCGCCTTGAGCTGTCGCAAGCCCGGTCGTGGCCAATAAGGCCGCAACGGCCACAGACACCATTAATGACTTTCTCATCTGATTTTTCCAATTCAAATTGAATCCATGCCGACGAAGGTCGGCCATAGAGTGGAACGGCCCCAACAGACTATAGTTCCGCTTCTATCTTGGGTTGGGAGATGTATTGGGAAGTAATGCGAGTGATCGCGTCGATCACTGGGCTGTCGCCAGAACCTTCAACCCCTGTGTGCGCTAAGTCATTTCTTGGGCTCGACCAGTCGCCAAGCAACGAGGAAACCTCTCTGCTCTCGCTCGGACCCACCCGGAAAGGCCGGAAAGGAATGGGCGTACTAGCAAAGAGCGATCTGGCCAAATATAGACCCGCATAAGCAACGCCATATCAGGAACGTTCAGGTTAAAACGAAAGGCTGATCTTGCCGTCGGTGCAAGCCTGCGTGAAGCGACAAGGAGAATCCGATACGGAGCGAACCTGCACGCACCTGGCGGTGGCTGCGTGTCATTTCAACAGAATTCTGTAGGGTACCAAACCCGGCGATCTGCGGGAGGGGGAGACACAACGGTTTTCGAACTGGCGATGAAGCGGCATGCTTCGACGCGACCACAAGCAAAATCAAGGCGACCATCTGTCCTGCTCTTTACGGCAATCGTCTTCGTTGAGACGGTCCGCGATATCCTCTGCGATGTCTGGCGTTTTCGCCTTGGCGATTGGCTTGCCGTCCGCAGTCATTAATTCGTCGCCCTCAACCTCAACCGGAAAGTCGTCGGGCTTGAGGGGCTTATCATTTGGCATTGCACCCTCCCACGTTAAAGGAAAAAGCCGCCCGGGCATTACGCCGAGCGGCTTTTCGAGCAACTGCCAGTCGCCCGGTTCTGTTGCTGGAATGACAACATCGATCCGAAGGAAAGGTTTCTCCCGCCAGCAAGGTTATTCTTTCCCGCTTCGGTTCCGTAGCTCCGCTGGTCGTGTGGTCGAGCGAAGCAGCGCTGATGCCTTTGTTTGCGGCTTCAAACGGTCCTCCGGACAGAAGCGACGCGAGTATTGTTGGCGCGGCCAACAAGCGGCATCGCACGGTTCGTTACCAGCGACAGGTCGCTACCAGAGATCGATGATCCATTTTGCGCCGACGACCGTCTGCCAAACTACCGCCGTCGCGACCGCACAAATGGCGGCGGCCAGCAAGGCGATCGAGAGACAGGACCCCATCCTCCTCGAGATAGGCAAGGGAGATCAAGGCAATCACCAAAGCGGGGACGACGTTGCTCAGGGGTATTGGAATGAAGACCAGAGTAGCGCTCAGTACCACGACGAGCCGACCAGGCGCTTGGTTGCCTCCAACGGGTGCGCCACCGTGGATGAACCACCTTCTCAAGATATCTGAGCACCGGTAAGGATCGCTGCACCACAGCAGCGAGGTGTTTCGTCGGCAAGGAACGAGTGGCGATGCGGCGTGGAGAGACCGGAGCGGGTTTGCCCGCGATCATCTGGAACGCGGGAATCGTGAGTAGCAGGCCAGCTACGATCGAGAGCCCGGTGCGAGCGCGACCAGCGCGAGCAGGATCATGATGATCCCGAAGGATCGCTTGCGAAGGCCGTGCATCAGCCAGCCCAAGGTGAAATGGTCCGCTGCAGCACGACGGAGGTAGTAACAAGCCCTATCGGGTCAGCTGGCGGTCTCGACATCAGAATAGCGTCTCCTGGCCTCTTGATTGGCAGGCCGATGTCTCCGTCTCGAAGCCGAAACCGGTCGCTCCGTTGGTTGTTTTAAGTGCCATGCTGCCGATAGTCCACCGGGGTCAATCCAAGGATAGCACGTTCACATAGTTTGTTGGCGTCCCGCTCGCCGCTGCCTGCAGCCTGCAAAATACCCCTGGCAATAATTTCGCGATCTACCTCCAACTGACCGATATTCTGAAGTGTTCGACATGCCAGGTCGTAGGCCTGATTCACGGCGGTTACCTGCTCTGGATCAAAGGACAACTCTTGGAAAAGCGGATTAGGATTGGACATAATGCTCCTCGTAGCAAACGCGAGCGCAAGCTCTCAGCTGCCAGGATTAGACGGATTAAGTGATGATCGGAAAAAACCTCGCGATGAGCAGGGTATTTGTGCTCTGACACACCGCGGGGAACGATTTATCGATTTGTCGAGGTCATCTTTGCAACAAGATCACCGAATGGCTTGTAGGACTGCTTGGCAAGATCGCTGTACAGTCCGCCAATCTTCTGTGACTCCGTAACGAACGTCTCGTAGGCCGTCTTGGCGAAGACGGTTTGAACTTCAATCGCCTTGTCGAGCGATTTCACGCCAGAGAGCTTCTCAACGAACAGTTTCGTGTCTTCAAACGACTTTTTCGTGTAGTCACCGTAAGCAGTGGCAATCGCCAGGAAGGCGTTAGATGACGCAGTCCCTGTATCGATTTGTTCGTTACTATTCTGCTGGTGCTCGAAATTTTGATTCGAATGAATCTGATTTGCGTTCGACATTTTTTTGAACTTTCCCTTGTTTGTTTAACAGTGGACCAATGCCGCGCGCCACCAATGGTTGCTTCGGAATCTCAGTTCTCGCTTTTAATTAGGCGGTGCTTGTATGTTCGTACGATGATCACCAGGCGCAGTTTGCCGGGTAGCGCCGAGCGATCGTAGTCGACTCCGCCGCAATGCCAACGAGCGAAACGCACCTTAAGGTGCAGAATGTGATTTGGGCAAACCGGCTGATTATCTGCCGCGCGGGTGTCGAGAAGGGCCGCAACTCACGCTACTCTCGCGCCGACGAGATGATCGAATGAGTAGCGCAATGTTTGAGCGCGGGTGTCCACCGCCTCTCTGAGACCTTGCGGGGAGATGATTTACTGTTCCGTCGCTGGAACCAAAGTCACACCGCGTTATTGTTCACCAAAACAATGGAGGAACATCATGATTTCCAAATGTCTTGCAATAGCATTCCTGGCTATCGCGTCGATGACCGGCGCGGCGGCGGCGCAAACAGCCACAAACCAAGCGGCTTCGACAACCAGTGCTACCACGCACAAGGAGGGTGAATGGCGCGCGTCCAAGCTCGCCGGCGTCGATGTGTACAATGAAGCAAAAGAGCTGGCCCCGCAAATTCGGACAGTAGCTTGAGTGGATTTTCTGCCTGACAGCGGCGAGGATTCTTGCTGCGAATCAGGAGCGAAGATGACGAAGAAGAGCCGCCGGACGCATTCTCCGGCATTCAAGGCGAAGGTTGCTTTGGCTGCGGTCAAAGGCGACAAGACACTGGCGGAGCTGGCGCAACTGTTTGATGTTCATCCGAACCAGATCACGATCTGGAAAAACCAGCTCCTGGAAGGCGCCGCCGGCGTGTTTGGGCATGACAAGACATCGGCCGAGACGCCGGTCGATTTGAAGGCGTTACATGCCAAGATCGGCGAGCTGGCGTTGGAAAACGATTTTTTGTCCGGCGCGCTCACCAAGGCGGGCCTGCTGAGCGCAAAGCGATGATCGACCGCGGTCATGATCTTTCTATCGTGCGCCAGGCGAAGGTCCTGAAGCTGGCTCGCAGCACGGTCTACTATGAACCTCGGCCAGTTTCGGCCGAGGACCTTGCCTTGATGCGTCGGCTCGATGAGCTGCATCTCGATTATCCCTTCGCGGGAGCGCGTATGCTGCGATCGTTGCTGCGGCGGGAGGGCGTATACGCCGGTCGCCGCCACATCGCGACGCTGATGAAGCGCATGCGGATCGAGGCGGTCTATCGTCGCCCGAACACGAGCAAGCCGGCTCCGGGTCACAAGATCTACCCGTACCTGTTGCGCGGATTGAAGATCGAGCGGCCCGACCATGCGTGGGCAATGGACATCACCTACATTCCGATGCGGCGTGGCTTCGTCTATCTCGCGGCGGTCGTCGATGTGTTCAGCCGACGGGTCCTGGCCCATCGCGTCTCGATCACAATGGAGGCGGCCTTCTGCGTCGAAGCGGTCCAGGAGGCGTTGGCGAAGCACGGCAGGCCCGAGATTTTCAACACGGATCAGGGCAGCCAGTTCACCAGCCTCGAGTTCACCGATGTGCTGCTGGACGCGAAGATCGCCATCAGCATGGACGGCAAGGGCGCCTGGCGCGACAACGTGTTTGTCGAGCGGCTCTGGCGCACGGTCAAATACGAAGAAGTTTATCTCCGCGCCTACGACAGCGTGTCCGAGGCGCGAGCGTCAATTGCCAAGTATCTGGCCTTCTACAATCAGGGACGCCCTCACTCGAGCCTTGACGGGCGCACGCCCGACGAGGCTTACTTCGGCACGCAAGCTATGGTGATGGCCGCATGACCGTCGCCGACGGTTTTGTCGTCGCTCTGGTCGGGCTACGCCCTCCCGACGCAACGACAAAACCGTAAAGCCCCGCGTTCAGCATAACCCGGCAGGAATCCACTTAAATCCAGCGGGGCGCTGTCCAAACAACCGGGGCCAGCTCTATCGCGAGAACTTGACCGTCTTGAATTGGTGATCGAGCAGATCAAAGTGATCGAGGCGGAGCGCGATAAGCTTCTGGCGTCCGAACGGAAAGAGGCAAATAGCGCCATTTCCATGCTCGAGAACGTGCGTTGTATCGGACCTGAGTTCGCATCTCTGCTCTGGACGGAAGGCTTTTACAGGCACTTTGACAATCGCCGACAAATCGCGGCTTACGCGGGATTAGCACCAACACCGTGGCAGAGCGGATCCGTTGATCGTGATCAAGGAGTGTCGAAAGCTGGCAACCCGCGGTTACGCACCACGATGATACAGCTGGCCTGGCTCTGGCTGCGCCATCAGCCTGATTCTGCGCTAACCCGCTGGTTCCGGCAGCGAGCAGCATCGAGTGGTTCTGCCCAGCGCAAGAAAATCGTTGTCGCACTCGCCCGCAAACTACTCGTTGCTTTGTGGAAATATGTGACGGTTGGCGTCGTGATTGACGGGGCGAAGCTGAAGAATGCGTAGAAACTGCTCCACATCGTCATCTACTGAAGCCTGATCAGCTTCAGCAGATCCAGGCGGGCGAACCGGAAGTCTTCTTTGGCTTAAACAGCCGAGTATGAGGATGGTAGCGCCTTCCTGAGCCCAGCCCATCGAATGCGGGAATGTGGTGCCGCTGCTTGGCGCAGCGACCGGATATAAGGTTGTCCCGGCTGTTTACCGGTCGAGGAAAGACCTGGGTTCACCTGGATACTGGAGGCCAAACTAATGGAGCAAAACAATGGAGAGCCGATGGCTTGACCAATCATCATATAAGGAGATTCAGGAGCTATTCGCACGGGCTCGCACCGTTTGCGGCAAGGGATGGAAGCATCACTCTGTCGTTGACCGACAGCAACAAGGTGGTCGACGACCTCGATCACGACGGTCGCCTTGTTGGCACCTACATAAACACCGTAACGCGTCTCCGGATTCGCTCCCTGGCGCCGTTAGGCTTGCGCGGGCCGAACTGGCGGACGTGTCCGTCGATCCAAAGCGATCCCCCGCCGACTGAGCGCGCAATGCTAAACCGACGGCTTGGTGCTGGACCCACTCCTGTACTCACATAGCGGAATGCGCCGCGGGCATGTGCTTTCGGCGCGTTAGTGAGGCCCGTACGCACTGTCGTCGGCAGAAACGACGCCTCGGACACCGGACGGCTCCAAGGCTGGGAAGAAGATACACCTTAAAGCTCGCCTGTCTTTCTAGACGCGGTTTATGTCGACGCACATGGCCAACGGCGCCGACAGTTTGGCAACCCGTAGCGGGCTTACGGACCGAACGCCTCTCGCTGCCGTCCGCTGTCATTTCACGAATTCTTCGTCCCGATTTCCAGCGGCACGTTCGCGCTGTCAAGAAATTCGACGGTGGTGAACCACAAGTCCGCATCTCCGACGTTCTTGAGGTCGTGGATCTTGTACTCGCCCTTTCCGTAGACGAAGTGACGCGTCTCACCGGCCGAGTAAACTGCTTCGACGATCGTTCCGTCCTCCGCATATGACCGCGCCCGCCCCGGCGTGACTGCAGTCCAGAAATAATCAAGCACATGACGGTGAAAGCCGATGCGTTCGCCCGGCGCAAGTCGTATTTCCCAGACACGCACGCGCTCGGTTTCCGATAGGAGGCGGGTCCCTACCCGCCCGTTGAACTGATTGGTGTCGAATTCCTTCTGAATCGCATCGGACCAAGCGACCCTGCCCGTTTTGGCCAAAGTGGTTTCCATTATCGCACCTCCGTTGTTTAGCGATGAACCGTCATTCGACGGCCAGGCCCGTCTGGGCCCGAACGTGCTGCGCTCCATACGATGCGCGGACCGATGCCGCAGCTGCGCTGCGGTCCAGCATCGACACGACCCAAGACACCACGAAGGCCAGCGGAACAGAAACGAGCGCCGGGTTGTCATAGGGGAACGGTGCGGCACCGAGCTTGAATGTGGCGGTCCACACGCCGGGGCTGAGAGCGACCAGCCCGACCGATGCCAACAGACCGGCGAGCGAACCGGTCACCGCTCCCCGTGTCGTGAGGTTTGGCCAGACGATCGAAAGAAGGATAACCGGGAAGTTGGCGCTCGCGGCGATCGCGAAGACCAGCCCCACCATGAACGCAATGTTCTGGTTCTCGAACAGGACGCCCAGTGCCATCGAAAGAACGCTGATAGCGACCGCGGCGGCCTTTGAGACGAGCACTTCCTCGCGCTCCTTCGCGCGCCCTCTGCGGATGACGCGTGCATAGAGATCATGGCTGACGGCTGAAGCGCCCGCGAGCGTCAATCCCGACACGACCGCTAGGATGGTCGCGAATGCCACTGCGGAGATGAACCCGAGCAGCAGCGACCCGCCGACGGCGTCCGCCAGATGGAGGGCCACCATGTTGACGCCACCCAACAAGCCACCCGACGGATCACGGAACTGCGGATCCGTCGAAACGATCGCGATGGCGCCGAAGCCGAGCACGAAAAGCAGACTGTAGAAGACGGAGATAAATCCGGTCGCAACTAGAACCGAAGTTCGAGCTTGACGGGCGTCGCTCACCGTGAAGAAGCGCATAAGGATATGCGGTAGACCGGCCGTGCCGAAGATCAGGGCCAATCCGAGGGAAATTGCAGACACCGGATCCTTGACGAGACCGCCAGGAGCCATGATCCCGCTGGCCTTTGGGTGCAGTGCTACGGCCTCCCGGAAGAGCGCCTCTAGGCTGAAACCAAAGTGACTGAGAATCAGAATTGACATCAATACCGATCCCGACATCAACAGGACAGCTTTGATGATCTGCACCCAGGTCGTCGCGAGCATTCCTCCGAAGGTCACGTAGACCATCATCAGTACGCCCACGATGCCGACTGCGTAGATGTAAGGGAGCCCGAACAGTAGCTGGATGAGCTTCCCGGCTCCGACCAACTGAGCGATCAGGTAGAAGACCACGATGACAAGGGTGTTGACGCCGGCGACCGCCCTCACCGGCACCTCGGAAAGGCGATACGCCGCGACGTCGGCGAACGTATAGCGGCCGAGGTTACGCAGCGGCTCCGCGATCAGGAACAAGATCATGGGAAAGCCGACGAGAAAGCCTATGGCGTAGATCATGCCGTCATAGCCCGACGTATAAACGAGCGCCGTAACACCCAGGAAGGTCGCCGCAGACGTGTAGTCGCCTGCGATCGCGAGTCCGTTATGGACCCCCTTCAGGCCGGCACCGGCGGCGTAGAAGTCCCTTGCGGTGTTCGTACCTCGTCTGGCGGCCCACCACGTGATGCCTAGTACCCGGAATCAGAGCTGAGTGATACGGCGGCCTTTGAAACGGCGTTGACGGACCTTTTTCTTGGTCCAGACGAAGGGCTCGGCTCTGTCGTTGTATGCGTTGACGTAGGCATCGATGTGTTCCTGAAGCTGCTTGAGGCTCGTGAAGGAGGTGCCGCTGAGCGACTGCCCCTGCAAGATGGAAAACCATACTTCGACCTGATTGAGCCATGACGCACTTGTCGGCGTGAAATGAAATTGCACGTTGGGGTGGGCCTTGAGCCAGTCCTCGTTCTTTTTATGGGTGTTGAGGTTGTCGAGGATGACGTGAAGCTTGCGGTTCGGAAAAGCCGCGGTGACGCTGTTCATGAAATCGAGAAACTCGACGCGGCGCCGGCGTTTTGAATGGGTCGCGATGATCTTTCCGGTGGCGACTTCGAGCGCCGCAAACAATGTTGTGGTGCCATGCCGCTTGTAATCGTGGCTTTGGCCGGTCAAGGCGCGGCCATTGGGCAACTTCAGATAACCCTGCGCTCGCTCCAAAGCCTGGATCGAGGGCTTCTCGTCCACGCACAGCACAATGGCCTTCGCCGGCGGCGCGACATAGAGGCCGACAACATCGGCGGCTTTGGCCGTAAAGTTCGGGTCGTTGCTCTCGCACCAGGACTTGCGAGCCACCAGGTCAATCTTGTGGCTGCGCAGGAACCGCCAGACATATTGGACATCGACATCGCCCAGCGCCTCGGCCAGCAGGGGGCCGGTCCAGCGCGCAAACCCTTGCGGTGGCGGCTTATCCAGCAGCTTCAGAATCCGCTTGTCGGTCGTCTTCGTATAGATCGGCTGCTTGCCAGGCCGCGGCTTGTCTTGCAGCCCTTCAAGGCCATGGTCGGCATAGCGATGCCGCCAAAGGCTGACAATCCGCGGCTGGACCCCAACTTCCTTGGCGATCGACCGGGTGCTGCGCCCATCCGCCGCCAACAGAACTATCCGCGCCCGCTTCAAATCGCGCTGCAACGTCACCGGTGAGCGACAGCACGCCTCAAGCACCTTGCGATCTTTCCTCGAAAGGTGGACTTCTCTTGCTTCGGGTATCATCCCGACCTTGAATCACGACTCACGTTCCAAGAAAAGTGGGTACTAGACTGACGGCGACGAAGCCGAGAAACATGGCGATCGCGGTCGCATTCAGCGATTGACGCGCGCCCGTCGTGGATGCCAGCGCATCGGCCGCGGCGGGACTTGAAATGACCACGGATGCGACAGCGACGAAAGCCGCGTAAACAGGGCGTACAATCATCGGATATTCTCCCGCAGAAGTTGATTGAGGCGATCAAAGCGGGAATTGGCCCGTCGGACGTAGAGGGCCGTGAGCAAGAAGCCCAAGGCGATCAGACCGACTCCGATCAGCACCCCCCAGGTGATGACAGTGCCGTTCCAGAGCGGATGGCCTAACAGGCCCGGCCGGAACGCTATGGTCAGGATGTAGGCGAAGTATGTGGCCGCCATGACGACCGACATACCGACGCCGAGGCGTGCCCGCTCGCTGGCGAGCTGTCGGAACGCCGGATTGTTCTGGATGGCTTGCAGATCCATTGGTTGGTCGTCCTCCCTTTCTGAATTCTTGAACTTTGTCACGCGGCGATTCCTGTGGTGACGGCGGTCTCAGCCATCACCGCCTCGGGACTGCGATGACGTTCCGCCATCCTCCGCTCTTCTGCGGTCGCGATCTGGGCCTGCATGTAGGCGCCGAGATCGCGCGCCCGACGAACGACCGCCGAGCCGAACGGGAGCCGCACCGATTCGAATTTCGCCAGCGCGGCTGAGAGATTTCCTGGATGGTCCCGCAGCGCGTCGACGAGGGCGGCTGCGTCTCCCGCAGCTTTCGTCACCCCCATTCCGACGTGCGGTCGGGCCACGAAGGCGGCATCGCCCAGGATCACCGTTCGGGGTCCGAGCGCCATTCGCGGCGTCTCGAGGTCCAGGATCGCCTGTATGAACGGCTGACGCGTGAGGCGAACGACCTCGGCGAATTGCGGCGCCAGCAATCGCTCGGCGTCTCGCCGCATCGAGGCGATCACCTCCGGACGAATCCGGGTCGGCGGAATGGATAGTTCGTGGCGAACGCCGTCGATGTCTGTCAGGAGATCGGCCAGTCCGAGATCAGCATCGGCCGGGCGGTACCAAACGAAGTTGTAGCGCCGCTCGCCGACGCCCATCTCTTCGTTCACCCCGGCTACGGGATAGCCGAGCATCTGCTCCCCCGGCGGGAGGCTGAAACCGAACCAGTCGCACAATTCCGCGCGGGTCCTCGGGGACAATTCCCGTTCATCGACCAGGCCTCGCCAGGCGATGTAGCCTGCGTATCCGGGGCGGACTTCCGCAGCGAGCTGGGACCTGACGGACGAAAAAATGCCGTCGGCGCCGATCAACAGATCCCCGGAAGCCTCGGAGCCGTCGGAGAAGCGCGCCGTTACCCGATCCCCCACTTCGGTCACTGCCACTAGGTTCCTGCCGTGATGGTAGTTCTCAGTCGGAAAGGCCGCCCTCAAAAGCCCGTAGAGATGACCCCACGACGTAAGTACCTGACGCAGCCCGAGTTCGCCCTCGATGCGTCCGCTGCGGTCGAGCACCCGCCGGCCCGGGACGGCTACTCCAACGGCGGCCGCTTCGGTGTCTATGCCGGTCCGTCCCAACACGTCGAACAATTCGCGGTGCGTAACGATCCCCGCGCCTCGGCCGGCGAGTTCGGCACCGATGCGTTCGTATATGTCGACACTCCAGCCTTCCCGTCGCAGGAGCAACGCCGCGAACAATCCAGCCATGGAGCCACCGATCACAAGCGCTCTCGGCTGCGCTTTGCTTGTGCTGCGATCGTTGGTCATAGGCGGCCTCCCTTCAATGCAATCGGACGGTCGTCAGATCGTTATTTATCGTTTGATCAATTATTGCGGCGGCATTGACGGGAGTCAACGATTATTTATCGTTTGATAAATATAAAGTGATCGGTTTTGGCGGCCCGGGCGAATTGGGAGTACGGTGTATGACTATGGAAAATGGCACTCCAGCCGAAGAAGCAAATGTGAAGAAATCCATCGGTGCTCGTCCCAAAACACCCGTCCGAGAGCAGCAGCGGCTAGACCCGTCCGAGCGCGAGGCGATCATCGCACGCGAGGCGGTCTCCTTCTTCGCCGAGCATGGGTTCGAGGGGCAGACCCGCGAGCTCGCCAAGCGACTGCGGATCACACAGCCCCTGCTCTACCGATACTTCCCCAGCAAGGAAGCCCTCATCGAACGAGTCTACCAGGAGGTCTTTGTCGGGCGCTGGAAGCCGTCATGGGAAAAGGTCATTGCCGACCGTTCCGTTCCCCTCAAGATGAGGCTGACCCGGTTTTACCGCGAGTATGCCGAAGTCATTCTCACGTACGAATGGATCCGCCTGTTCATGTTCGCGGGACTGAAGGATCTCGGATTGAACGCCCGCTACCTGAAGATGCTCCGCGAACGCGCATTCGAAAGGGTGATAGAGGAAATCCGGTTCGAATACGGACGTCCGTCCACCCGAGAGGTGCCGACCACCGTCCTCGAGATCGAGATGGTATGGGGACTTCATGCGGCGATCTTCTATCTTGGAGTGCGTCAGTTCATCTATTCCATGCCGCTGGAAGCCGACGTCAATTCGATCATTGACGCGAAGGTGACGACGTTCCTTGGCGGCATCCGCTCCGTTCTGCCGGCGAAATTGTGAACTCGACACTGCAAACTCGCAGTCGCTGGGCGTTCCAGATCTCCATAGCGCCGCCGTGAGATCGCGACGCGAAAGATGAATAGATCCTAGACATGGCCCGACCTGGCGCGCTTAATTCGGCCCGCGCGGCTGGTGCCAAGCGGGTCACCTCCGGTCGTGTCGAGCTGGCCTCGCGTTCCAATCACGCACCAATCGCTTTTCTTATCCGCGCCGACGTGATCGGAAGTTGAGAGAACCTGACGCCCGAAGCATCCCTGATGGCATTCGTCAGCGCAGCCCCCGTCGGACCTTGCGCGGCCTCGGCGACGCCGTAGAAGCCGTCGCCCGGGCGATCCACCAGATGGACTTCGACGCTCTCTGGGACGCTGTCGAATCGCATGATCGGATAGGACGACCAATCCACGGATGTGATACGGGTGCGATCGAATCTGACCTGCTCGAAGAGCGTCCAGCTTGTCGCCTGCAGGATGCCGCCTTCGATCTGATTGCGGACGCCGTCCGGATTCACGATCTGCCCGGTGTCCACGGCTGCCACGACCCGACGAACGCGAACCGCGCCGCTCGAGCGGATGAGTTCGACCTCGACCGCCACCGCGCACCAGGCTTCGAGATTCTTGTACCTGGCGAAGCCGAACCCGAATCCGGTGCTTCCGGAAAGTTTTTTCCGTCCGCTCCACCCGAAGCGCGAAGCTGCCGTTTCGATGACGGACCGTGCGCGCGGATCTTCCATGTGCCGGAGTCGAAACGCAACGGGATCCTGCCCCGAACGGACTGCCAATTCGTCGAGCACGCTCTCGATCGAGAACACATTCAGATAGCCGCCCAATGAACGCATCGACGAGCCGCGCAAGGGCATGTCGGGAAGAAAGTGGCTGATCACCTTGCAGTTCTCGATCGCGTAGAGCGGAATCGCGTTCCGGTCGCCGCCTCCCTCGGGCTGCGCGAGGGCGACAGGAGGCGCCGGCGGGAAGGCGTTTGCCTTCAGACGCGCAGCGATCAATGTCCCGGGCGGACCTGGCCGCATCATGTGCGACTGGCTCCAAACTTCGTGGTGCCAATCGGCGATCGCGCCGTCGGCTCCGACCGTGGCCTTGAGCTTGACCACCATGCCGGGCCCGAACGGATCCCACGCGTGCTCCTGCTCGCGCATCAGTTGGATCCTGACCGGTCGGCCTGGGACAGTGAGAGCAAGCATAGCGGCGTCGGCCGCGACGTCATCTGCGCCGTTCTGGCCGTAGCACCCCGCGCCTTCGGCGTGCACGCAGCGCACATCTTCGGTCCGCATTTTCAACATGCCGGCGATCGCATCGCGGAGGAAGAACACGCCTTGGGTATGGGTCCAAACCGTGAGCTTTCCCTCCTCGAACGTCGCAAGAGCGCACGCAGGTCCGATCGATCCGTGGGTGAGATAGGGCCTGCTGAAGGTGCCATCGACCGTGATGCCCGGCTTACCTGGATTTCCGCTGTCACGAATCGTCGTGTCGCGCGACGGGAGATTCATCAGCGCGGTCGGCAGATCTTTCTCGTCGGGCAGTTCCTGTTGCTCGATCCACGTCGTGGAGGCCGCCAAGTTTCGCATCGCCTGGACCGCGGTCCATTCGCTCTCCGCGACGACACCAAGGAAGTTTCCGTCTCGCACGACCTTGACGATCCCGCTCATCCGCTCGATACGCGCCACATCGCAGTCCCGGAGCGTTGCGCCATAGCTCGGCGGGCGAACGACGCGACCGTGCAGCATCCCCTCCGGGCGAAGATCCTGGACGTAGGCCGCTCCCCCCGTCACCTTGGCCGGAAGGTCGATTCGCGGAACCGGCCGGTTCATGACGGTGAAGTCTGAGGGAGGGGTCAGATGCGATATCTGACCGGCGTCGACAGCCAGCAGCTGATCGCGCACCAATTCGCCGAAGCCGAGGCGCCTACCGTCCTCGCCCGACACCTCGCCGCCATGCACCCGCAGCGAGGCGGCAGGTACATCGAGCCTTCGGGCCGCCTCTTCGCGGAGCAGTTCGCGCGCCTGGGCTGCCGCATGCCGGATCGCGGTGCCGGAATCCTGCATCGAGTGGCTGGCGGCCGTGTAGCCTTCGTTCGGCGTTCGCCCCGTGTCGGCCGTGATCAGAGAAAGCCTGCTCAACGGGAGCTTGAGTTCTTCGGCAGCGATCTGCAAGAGCGCCGTCTTGAGACCCTGGCCGAGTTCGGCCTTTCCGGTAAGAATCGTGGCCGCGCCTGAAGCGTCGATGCGGATCCAGGCGTCGATTCTCGGAGTATCGTCCAGGCTTCCCGGTAAACCAAGCTTCGAGGGACCTCCCCCCGTACCGGTTTCGGTCTGTGCATGCGACCGGGATATTTGGAAGGCGACGACGAGGGCGCCGGCCAGGACACTGCGACGCGAAACCGTTCTCGTCATCGCCTTGTCCTTACTTCGACAGTAGTTTTCGATCGCAATTCATCCGCGGCTCTTCGCACCGCTCGCAGAATGCGCATGTGCGTCCCGCATCGGCAGAGATGGGGCTGCAGTTCCGCCTTGATCGACTCGTCGGAGGCATGCGGATCGCGATCGAGTAGCGCTTGGGCTCGCATCATCATGCCCGGGATGCAGTAGCCGCATTGTGCGGCCTGTTCCTCGATGAAAACGCGTTGCATCGGACCAGGTGCGTCCTGGCTCCCGATCCCCTCAAGCGTTGTCACCTTACGTCCCTCCAGAACCATCACCGGCGTCACGCAAGAGAATATCGCCTTGCCGTCGACGATGACGGTGCAGGCACCGCACTGGCCTAATCCGCAACCGAACTTTGCGGCGTTAAGACCGAGTTCGTCCCTGAGGACGTAGAGCAGCGGCGTATCGGCGCTTGCTTTGATCGTTCTGCTCTCACCGTTGACTATCAGAGTTGTCATAATGTTGCGCCGAGCCTCCTTAATCCTTGACCGATAGCCCTCATTGTCCGCCTCTTGCTTCCGCGACCGCTTTTTCCAGCCCGTCCCACCGCTGCCTTCCCGCAAGTCGGGTGCGCAGATAATTCGCAAGATCCGAGATCTGTCGGTCGTCGAGAACTTCACCGAAACCGGGCATGATTGGGCGCGCGGAAGCGCCGGCGGCCGCCGGGATTCCCCGTATCACGAGGTTAACCAGGTTGGCTGGCGTCGCATCGGCGAGCGCGGTGGAGAGATCGAGTCTCAAGCCCCCCAACGGCACTGGTCTGTCGCCTTCGTGACACGAAGCGCAGACGGTGATGTAGATCGCGCCGCCAGCCTCGGGCGGGATGGCAGGTGTAGCCGCCTGCATGCCGGCCGCCTGCGGCAGGCGGCCCGGCCCGGAAGCAACCTTCTTGACGTCGTCCCGCCCCTTCCCCTTTCCGAGAGAGGCGAGATAATAGGCCATCGCTCCCACGTCCGACGGATCTACCTGGGACAGATTGTCGACCACGTTCGCCATGGGGCCCTGGGCGGTGCCATGTTGCGGATGGAAACCATGCGCGAGATAATCCACAAGGGCGGCTTCATCCCACGCGGCCGGTGCCGGCGAAGTTCCGCCAAGCGCATAGGCGCGCCAGCCTTCGGCCTCGCCTCCGGAAAAGCCGGAGGATGTCATCTCGGCTCCGAGGAGATTTCGAGGGGAATGGCAGGCTCCGCAATGGCCCAGTCCGTCAACCAGATATTTTCCCCTATTCCATTTCTCGTCCTTCGACGGGTCGGCGACGAGACGCGCTGGATGCAGAAAGAGAAGCTTCCAGCCGGCCAGAGTGAGACGGACGTTGAGAGGAAATGGAAGTTCGTTGGACGGCGCCGGCGACTTAACCGGATCGATCGACATGAAGAAGGCGTACAACGCCTTGGCATCATCGTCGGTCACGCGCGCGAAGTGCTCGTAGGGAAACGCCGGATAGAGATGGCGCCCTTCGCGATCAACGCCAGACCGTAGAGCGCGAATGAAAGCCTGCTCCGACCAGCTACCTATGCCCGTCTCCGGATCCGGCGTGATGTTCGTGGAGTAGATCGTTCCAAAGGGCGTCGGCATCGCGAGCCCTCCGGCGTATGGGAGTCCGCCCGCCGCGGTATGGCATGTGGCGCAGTCTCCGAGAAGAGCGAGACTTGCGCCACGACGAGCCAATGCGCGATCGGGCGTTACATGCGATCGAGGATCGATCGGAGCAATAGGCGATTCCCACGCATATAGAAGCGCCGCCGTTCCGCCCAACGCACTGATCGCAAGTAGCGCGAAGAAGACAAACCTGAACTTCATCACCGTTCCTTCATCGAGACCCAGGACATATCAGGGGACGCCGCGCGACTTCTTTTGAGTTTCATGCGCGGCTTGCACGATTTCCAGATCGCTGCTCGACGAGCCAGTCCAAACCACGCTCACGGAATCCAATACGACCGCTCGTTCACGGAGTAAGAGGCGTGGGTAAGGGCCTCGCTTCAGGACGAATGCGAGGCTGCGGATGACATCGCTCCGTAGGATCTTAGTGCTCACGTGCCCAAAACCATATGCAGATTGGAGTCGCCGCCACGCCTTGTTATTTATCAAGTGATAATTAACTGTCAATCCTGTTCGAGGTCATGAGCCGGCGCGGAAAAAAGAAGTTGCCGGCGCAAAGAGGATTTTGCCGCCATGTCGACTTCAACGGTCACGACGGACCGCCAGGCACCCAGCCTCACCCGCGCTCGCATCTTCGCGATGGCGGTTTGCGCCGGGATCGCAGTCGCAAATATCTACTACAACCAGCCCCTCCTCGGCCTGATCGAAGCGAGCTATCCGGACTCGACCGCAATCGGCCTCATTCCCACCGCCACGCAATTCGGTTACGCCGTCGGCCTTCTCTTTCTGGTGCCATTAGGCGACATTGTGGAGAGAAGGCGCCTAATCGCGGCGCAATTCCTCGTTCTGTCTGCTGCTCTCGCGTTTGCCGCAATCGCTCCGTCTACGCTTGCTCTGATCTCGGCGTCGCTAACACTGGGCGTGGCAGCGACCGTGGCCCAACAGATCGTCCCCTTCGCCGCGACGCTCGCCGACGACCGCAGCGCCGTAGGCACCGTGGTCAGCGGAATTCTGGGAGGCATTCTCCTCAGCCGTACGATCGCCGGCTTCGTCGGATCGCACTTCGGATGGCGCGAGATGTTCTGGCTGGGCGTTCCTTTGGCGCTTGGCGCTGCCGCGTTGGTCCGTTCGATCCTGCCTCAGCACCATGCGACGCAAGACATCGGATATCTCGCCGCGCTGCGCTCCCTCGTCCACTTGCTCGTCGAGGAGCCACAGCTTCGTCTCGCCGCCGCGACGCAAGCTATGCTGTTCGCCTCCTTCATTGCCTTCTGGACCATACTTTCGCTTCATCTCCAGGAACCCGCCTTCGGGCTTGGACCCGAGATCGCAGGTCTGTTCGGCGTCATCGGCGCGTCCGGCATCTTCGCCGCTCCTCTCGCAGGACGCGTCGCCGACAGACGTGGCCCACACGTGGTGGTCGCGATCGCAGCCGCCATCTCGCTTTCCTCATGGGCTGTTTTCGCGGGCTGGAACGCGATCGCGGGATTGGTCGTAGGAGTGGTGCTCCTCGATATCGGCGTGAACGCTGCGCTTGTATCAAACCAACATCTGATCTTCGCGCTTCGTCCGGAGGCCCGGAGCAGGTTGAATACCGTGTTCATGACGGCAATGTTCATCGGCGGCTCGCTCGGTTCCCTCGGGGCGAGCTGGGCGTACACGCACCTGTCCTGGCTCGGCGTCTGTGCCTATGGGGCCGCTCTTGCGGCAGTGGGTCTGCTCCTGCAACTGCCGACGCTTGCGAGCCGCGCCTGCCAGGCGTCGAACCACTAGGGCCACGTTGTCATTCGGCCTGCAATATTGGGTCTTCTCTATTCGGCCGGATTTAGTCAAGGGCTTGATTGGGTGCCTCCTTGGGTTCGGTACCGCTCGCGGGGCCGTGCTTCTCTTCGGGATCAGCCGTATGGCTCTCCCAGCATGGGATCAGTAGAACGAGACGGAACAATCTGACTCGCGTGCTGATCGCAAGGACGCGACCGTACAAGAGCCCAAAGCGAACTCATCTCGTCCATCGTCCCGCGAGGGACCTCCTCCCGCTAAACAACGGGTGCGTGGACCGCGCGTCGCACTATTGTGCCGCGGGCGTGGCCTCCCGTGTCCAGCGGAATTCCGTTCCGTCGCTCCACATGCGGTGCATGATGACGGCGAGCCGCCGCGCCAAAGCGACGATCGCCTTCTGCTGCCCGCGTCGTTTGGCGATCTGCATGGCCCACGCCTTGAGCCAGGACCATTTCTGCACCCGCGTCAGCATGACCTGTGCGGCCTCATAGAGTAGCGCTCGCATGGCTTCATCACCGCACAGCGAAATCCGGCCGATGCGGTGGCTTTCGCCGGACTGGTTGAGAACTGGCGTCAATCCAAGGGACGGCCCGACGGCTTTCGAACTCTTGAAGCGGGCGGGAACGTCGATCGTGCTGATAAAGGCCAGCGACGTGACGGGGCCGACACCAGGGATCGTCATCAACCGACGACAGACCTCGCTTTCCCGGGCAAGTAGAAGCACTTTGCGATGCAGTTGTGTGAACTGTTCGCGTAAAACGCGTCGGGCGACGAGAAGCGGTTCCATGAGTTCGGCCAGCTCCGGCTGACCGCCGACGAGTGGATACGTTGTTCAAAGCCGATCACCCCCACAATTCCGACCTTCAAGCCGAAGTTGCGTAACAGCCCACGAATGTCATTCTCGATGGCAATGGCCTTCTCCTGAAGCAGCTTGCGACCGGCAAGCAGGACCCGTCGCTTTTGGCTGATCAGGGTCTTGACGTGGACAGGCCGGAACAAGCCGACGCGCATCATCTGCGCAATGCCACGCGCATCATTGCGGTCGCTCTTGTTCACCTGCGCCTTGAGGAACGCCTTGGCATGTCGCGTCTCGATGCAGATTACCGGCAGGCCAGCCTCCGCCAGCCCGCTGAACAGCCATTGCGACAGCGGTCCAGCCTCGAGCCCAATCCGATCAAACCGCCAAATCGGATCGTTGAGTGCAGCAAGAAGATCGTCCGGGTGACTCACCAACTTCGCTTCCCGGCAAATGCGGCCCGTTTCGTCGACAATGCACAGGGACGTCTCTTTGACCGACACGTCCAGTCCAGCGTAATGTTTCATGCTGCGCTTCTCCGTCTGATGCTTGTGGCTGTTCGAAAACAGACCACGTTTATCATCAACCTGAAGCGCAGCACCCTGCTAACGCGGGGCTCAGCAACAGGCCGAATACCCCATCTGACTCATTTCTGATGAAGTTTGCCGGGCGACTGTGGTTCTCAAACGGAGAATCAGCGCCATGCGGACGGGCTTTCAAATCTCATCGCTAGTACCGAGTGGTTTGGTGTTTGATAGTGTAAGTGACTCAATGGATTCGCTTATTCTGTCTGTTAGGTCGGAAGCTGCGGAGGCTCGGTGCCCTTTGTGCGCGACAGCGTCGAGCCGCATCCATAGCCGCTACGTCCGGCACGTTGCCGATTTGCCATCAGCGGGCAGAAAGGTGCGCCTCCGATTACTCACGCGGCGCTTCACGTGCGAGGTGCCGCATTGCCGCCGGCGGATCTTCGCGGAGCGGTTCGGAGAAGACATCGTCCCGCTGCGACGGCGCCGGACAGCACGGCTGGAATACATCGTCCATCACTTGGGGTTGGCGCTCGGCGGCCGGCCGGCGGCAAGCTTCGCCAAGCGGCTCATGCTGCCTGTCAGCAACGATACCTTGCTACGGGTGGTACGTCGGCGGACGGCGATGCCGACAGATCCATTGCTTGTTGTGGGCATCGATGACTGGGCGTTCCGGAGAAACCATCGATACGGGACGATCGTGTGCGATTTGGAGCGTCGGCGGATCGTTACCCTGCTGCCCGACAGGGAGACTGCGACCGTTCGGGCGTGGCTATCGAAGCACCCAGCGATCAACATTGTGTCGCGAGATCGCGGTGGTGGATACGGCGAGGCAGCAGCTAAGGCGCTCCCGAACGCCATCCAGGTCGCCGACCGCTGGCATCTGATGGAAAATGCGAGCGCGGCCTTGCTTGATGCGGTGCGCCGCTCCATGAACAGAATCCGAACCGCAATCGGAGCGACAACGATCAACCCGGAATTGCTGACCTATGCGGAAAAGCTGCGCTATCAGGGCTATCTGCGGCGCCAGGACAGCCATGCCGCAATTGCGGATCTCGTCAGCGACGGTGTGCCGTTCAAGGAGATCGTCCGCCGCACAGGACATAGTCGCAATCTGGTTCGCCAAATTAGCCGCGGTGGCGGTACGGATATGTTCCGCACCCGTCAAAGCACCCTGGACGGGCATCTGCCGTTCCTGGACGCGCAATGGTCAGGCGGCTGTCGCAACGGTGCCGAACTCTGGCGCCGTTTGAAGGGACAAGGCTTTATGGGATCGCTGCGCGTGGTGGCGGAATGGGCGACGCGACGGCGGCGTGCCGAGACTATCAGCCATCAACAATTGCAGAAGGTCCCCGCCGCCAGGACGATAGCGCAGCTGATGACGACGAAGCGCGACCACCTGACCAGGGCCGAGACCGTCACGCTTGCCGTCATCGAACAAAACGTTCCTATGCTGGCCGATGCCCAAGCTCTCGTTGGCCGCTTCCACGCGATGATCCGAAAGAAGGCCGAGATGGAGCTCGAACCTTGGATTGAGGAATCCAAGCGGAGCCTCATTGCCTCGTTCGCGAATGGCATTGCCAACGATAAGGGCGCGGTGCACGCGGCTATCACGCAACCATGGTCCAATGGCCAAGTGGAAGCTCAGATCACCAAGCTCAAGCTGGTCAAACGGCAAATGTACGGGCGCGCTAAGCTCGATCTCCTTCAGGCTAGGCTGATTGGCGCGCCATAAAAACAAAGACGATCATCGAATATGCGTCAGAGCCAATTTTGGACGCCGATCCCCCGGCTTAGGGGGCGCATTGCCTCACCCAGAATGTTACTGGACAACTTCTCGCCGATGATTGGGTCGGTGCCATCGAATTGGTTCGGTGGCGTCTATGGCGGGAAAGATCAGCATGGGCGCGCGGCGCGAGGTGGTGTCGGTGGTAACGGAGCGTTACCGATCGGCCAAACGAGCGGAGAAGGGACGGATCCTCGACGAGCTGTGCGCGACGACTGGCTGGCATCGCAAGCATGCGGTGCGCGCGCTCAGGCGACGCGAGGCGGTTGGACCGGGCGAGGTCGAGGCAACAAGAAAGCGAAGACGCAGATATGGCGCGACGATCAAGGACGCGCTGACTGCGCTGTGGGAGGCGTCGGATCGGGTGTGCGGCAAGCGGCTCAAGGTGATGATCCCGACCTTGCTGCCTGCCCTTGAGCGACATGGCCGATTGCAGCTTGGCCAGTCGGACCGTGACCGTGTTCTGGCTATCAGCGCCGCCACCATCGATCGCCTGCTCGTCGATGTGAAGATCGCGGCGAGCGGCGGCAGGCGGCGCCGTGCCGGGTTCCATTCGGCAATCCGGCGCGAGGTCCCGATCCGCACCTTCAATGACTGGAACAGCCCGCCGCCGGGCTTCTGCGAGGTCGACATGGTAGCCCATGGCGGCACGTCGGTGGCTGGCTCGTTCATCCAGACCCTGACGATGGTCGATATCGCCACGGGCTGGACGGAGTGCCTGCCGTTGCTGACGCGGGATGGCTCGCTGGTTGCCGAGGCGATCAACCGCGCACAGAGCCTGTTCCCCTGGCTCTTGCGCGGCGTGGACTTCGACAACGACAGCGCCTTCATGAACGATGTCGTCGTGCCATGGTGCCGCCAACAGAAGCTCGAGGTGACGCGCTCGCGTGCCTATAAGAAGAACGATCAGGCGTTCGTCGAGCAGAAGAATGGTGCCGTCGTCCGCCACCTCATGGGCTATGGCCGCTTCGATGGCGTCGAGACGGCGCGTATGATGGGCCGCCTTTATGCTGCGGCACGGCTCTACGTCAACTTCTTCCAGCCGTCGTTCAAGCTGAAGGAGAAGCGTCGCGAAGGGGCTAAAGTGATCAAGCGTTATCATGCTCCGTTGACGCCCTATCAGCGCGCGCTGGCCCATCCCAAGGTGACCGCGGCTGTAAAGCGGCGGCTACGCGATCAGTATCGCTCGCTCGATCCGGTCGCGCTGTTGGCCGAGATTCGCGCAACCCAGGACGAACTCGGCAATCGCGTCGATCGTCGTGCCGGACAGGCGCGCTGCCTGCAACGCGCTTGCACGAGCACCGCGCCGGCGACCGCGGCGACGTTTGCGAAGACGCTCGGCAAGACGGTGACGGCCGGCGAGCCGCGTGCCACGCACCGGCGAAGCCGTCGGCCCTATAAGACCAGGGTTCGCATGCCGTCCAAGCTCGACCCGCATCTTGCTGCGATCGAAGCCTGGCTCGCAGAGCAGCCGCAGCTGACTGCACTCGCCATCGTCGGCCGGCTGAGCGAGAAACACCCCGAGGAGTTCGGGACGAGACAGCATTCGATCGTGCAGCGTCTGCTGAGGGCGCTTAGACGGAGGGCTGCCGAGCAGTTGGTCGCGGAGGAGTCGCTCGGCGACGCCACCACCGCTGCCCCATTGTCCGGGGTTGTGGACGGCTCGGGCTATGTAGGGCCCGACCCGCCCACAGCCCCTCCCACCGAGCAAGCTTGGAAAGCAACCTGGCGCGGCCAATCAGTCGACATCGCATCGACCGCTGCAACGGCGCCATCAGGGTAACATTCGCAGATGCGGCAATACGGGGGGTCAATATTGCAGGCCGAATGACACCCAAATGGCCCAATCGAGGCCTGTCCGCTAATGAGAACGCACGCGCGCTGATATCCATGATGGCCCGGAGAAAATGCTCCAATCAAAGGCCGGATACATTGATGCAAGACCACACCACCTGATCGACGAACCTCTTGCTACGCACGGCCGGACCATACACTGGGTCATTCGCGTTCATTTGGCCGCATCCCCACCACGTCTGCTCTGGCGTCGGCTGCTGACGAGCCGGGCGCGGTTGCAAGTTCGCCCTCGGGGGCGTTCTCCGTGGTCAGTTTCGTTCTGGCCGGCCACTGCCGCTGTCTCGGATCGCCCTGGGCAATATCACTTGGCCTTTGGTCGAGACGGTGGTGGTCAGTTTCTGTTTGGATCAGCAGGCACGGCGGACGTAACCGGCCTGATGATCGTGAAGGGCGACGACGTGCGACATCGTCGGGGCCTTTCTGCTTTGTGTCAGGGGAAACGGATCGGCCTCGCCACGGCCGCCTATCTATCGACGTTATCTCCGCGGGTTGCAAACCGCTCGTCCACGGGCGTTGGCTGCCGCCGGGGTTCGTAGCGCTGCACTAAATTCAAAAGGCGCTTTTTGATGAATGGGTCGGCTTGCTCTGCGAGTTCACGTAATATTTTCGCACGTTGCCTATTAAATTCGTCGTCCAACATAGTCGGCCCCATCATAAAATATGAGATCGCAATAGTATGAATGTAGCGGCTTAGGCTTCGCGAGAAAGCCCAAAATATTTTCCTGCGTGACTAATACGAACGGCCGCGCGTTACAGAAAGACCATCTACAGACGGTCTTTCTGTAGGCGCCGGATGCGCGTGGCTTCTTCCCCGCCGATCATAATATTACCAGCCAATTTTTAGCGCAGATTATCTACGCAGGTCAGGCTTATCGTGTGAAGCCGAAACCACGGTGCAAATCATGGAACAAGAGAAGAGTTGCTTGCGTGCAACATGCTAGTGCCTGCCAACTTGTTTGTTCGCGACCTCACAGCTCCCGCTCCATCGCGGGGTGACTGCGGTTTTTTACCTTTACCCAATGCTTGCTCCGGCCCGCCTGATCAGGCTGGTCGCGACGCTTCGATACCAATCCTTCAAGACCCATGTTGCACGCGGCGCGGAATAGGTCAGGTCCAAGCTGGCCACGCTCAAAGGGATTAACGAAAACGCCTTCAGGACGCCGCGCCAGCAGGCGCTCCAAGTTCGTCTTCCGCATCGACAACGAGAGCCTGCGGTGATCGTCGCCGCCTTCGGCGAGAATATCGAAGGCGCAGAACTGCACTTCGTGGTCGCGCTTGCGCGAGTGAAGTGCGTTGAAATCGGAGATGCCATCGACGCCGAGCACGACTGCTTCGCCATCGAGGACGAAATGCTTCTGGCGGACCTTGCGCGCGGCCTCGACGATCCAAGGATAGCGACTGGCCCAGTTGTACCCGCCGCGCGTGATCAGGCGTACCCGGTGGCCCTCGCGCTCAAGGCGAAGACGGTAGCCGTCATACTTTACTTCATGAAGCCAATTTACTTCATGAAGCCAATCCGGCCCGCTAGGGACCGCCACACCTCTGCTGGGAAGGCAAAACTCAAATGAACGCATTCAGGAAAAATAGGCATTCGATGCCTGATTACGAGATGGAGCTTAGGGCAACTCGGTCAAGCTGGCGTCCACATTTTTACGGCTTGGGCGGCAGATCAGGAGCGATGTCGCTGCCGTGCTCTCACCGATAGCCTGCTCTACTGCGGATGCGAGCACCGCAAGGTGTTCAGCCAGTTTGGCAAACAGTTCGCGCTTTTTGGGGTCCGTCGCCAAGTCGCGAATAAGGGCGCACTCAGCGGCGTCTCGCTGTAGCTTCTCCAGTTGGGCCTGCATGTCTTTCATCTGCGGCCTCGATGTTCCAGTGCGGGAACATTACAAATACCTGTTCCGGGTCACAAGTGAACAGAGCGATATCGCCGACTGGGACTAGCCTCCAATTGCGTGGCGCCTCCTCACGGCGCCAGCCCGTCGGACCGCTCGGCCCCGCAACTGTCCCCTCCGTACCGCCGCAAGTGGGCCGGGCTGGTCCGAGGGGCTTTGCGCAGCGTCAAAGCGATATCCTGCCATGTCGGACAGACTGGACGCGTAGCCGAACAACCTATTGTCAGGCTTCTGAGGTTATGAGGCCCTGGGCTCCTAGGCGCACCGGGCCTCGCCTTAACTGCCTATCCGCCCCTGACTGTGTGTTGATCTCGCAGGCGATGTGCGACAGGAGGCTAACGTGTCCGCCGAAAATTACGCCGATGATCTCCGCGCGACCGTGCGCTTTGCTCTAGAGACGACCCGTGCAATCGCGGTCTGCCCCTTCCATTCTCAAGTGACCATCCGCATAGGGGATGATGCGGCCGAGAGCCATGCTTTCGAGCGCGCGAAGAGAGTCGTCAAGAGTGACGGCACGAACTGGGACCCGCGGGCTCTTATGGGCGAGATTGGTCGGCAGCTAGGTGAAGCCGCTGACGGTGAATGTCCGCTTTGCGCGTCGTAGAGAGCCATCCGTCTGGCGCTCACCCGCGCATATTGTGCGAGCGCGGTTGCTGGCCGCTCGCAGGTGCTCGGCTGATGTTTGCGATCACCTGTTTCGCCGTTTTCGTATCCGCACAGTCAGCCAAGCCGCGGCCTGAAGACTGCGCACTTCCGCTGCAGGCTGATACCGACCTGCATTCGTCGAATTCGCAATCTTCTTCGCTGCATCTTCGCCACATCGCCTGCCGTTGAGATCGCCGGCGTCGCCAGTCCGTGTAACTACAGCTCCGGATGAATACTGTGAGAAAAGCTGACTTATCGAGCGATCTTTGTGTGGGTGCGCCCCAGCGGCAAAGAACGTGGCCGCGATATCGAGCGTACGAAAAGCCGTCCTCAGCCACATTCGCGTTTCGACAAGTCTTGAGGGAGCTGACCGCACGAGCGGCCTTCAAGCGCCCGAGGAACATCTCCGCGCGCGGTCGGTTGGCCGAGTGATTGCCGATGAAAGGACGGGGCGGCGGGAGGAGGCTGCGGTGGCAAGAACATCGATCTCGAAGACCGACTTGGAGCTTATGGCGCTTCAGCAGATTCGGAGCTTCCCGGGCGGCGAGCATGCGGTTTCTGTCGAGGTCGAATGCGTCGCTGGCGAGGCCCGAGACGTGACCTGGAGGCTTCATGTCACCGCAAAGGACGAAGCCGACTTCGGGCGTATCCATTATGCCGCAGAGACCACGACCGAAAGATTGAAGCGACGGTATTGCCTCAAACGGTGACCAGATGATCCATCACGTCTCGCTCGGCAGTAACGATGTCAACAGCGCAAGAGCTTTCTACGATCCGCTGATGTCCCTTCTCGGACTGCGGCTCCTCAAACACTCGGACCGTTCGCTCCACTACGGCGCCTCGGATATCATTTTCAGTATCGAAACCCCGATAGACGGGCTTCGGGCAACGGCAGGAAATGGCACTCACGTAGCTTTTCAAGCACCGGATCGCGAGACAGTGAGAGCTTCCGCGCGACCGCACTTGCGCTTGGAGGCGTTGACGAAGGGACTCCCGGCATCCGAGACAATTACAACGCGAATTATTTTGGTGCCTTCGTACGCGACCTCGATGGAAACAAGATTGAGGCGGTGACGTACACCGCAAGAGAAAGCTTTTAAGAAGGCCCTTGAAATTCGCCCCGGCTAGGAGGCTGTCGAGGCCGGTGTCCCGAGAAGCGCGTCCTGCAAAGCGAGAGGATTTGAACCTCCGACCCTAGTCTCCCAGGCGCGGGTAACATTTTGATCTTTCGATGTTATTTTCGAACTACCCTATTCAGCCCCCGCTGAATGAGCACGCTTTTCGGCCCGATTGGAACGTGAGCCTGACGTACCGCATTACCGCGCATGCCGAGATATTTCTTTCACATTACGCACGAGCGCACCGAGATCGACCGCGTGGGCGCGGACCTCCCGGACAAGCATGCCGCGTGGAAACGATAGCCCACCACCGTTGTTCCTCCAGATGGAACCAACTTGTCGGGATCCGCATCTTAGGAATCGGAAAACTCAAACCCTGCGGTTAGGACCCGTGAGACGAGGTGTTGTCATGCAGCGCCGCCGCCGTTTCAAACAAATACAGTCCCTTGAAGAACGTTTAGCCGAAATAGCAAAACGCCTCCGTGAAGAGGCCAAATCCCTCCCCCCAGGAATGGAGCGCCAAGAAAAGCTCCGCAAAGCCTGGCAAGCCGAAACCGGCTCGCACGTGAGCGAGTGGCTGAGATCGCCCGGATTGCCACTGCCTGAGTAATCCGCTCAGCGGTTTCAGGAACATTTGCCGGCATAGGCCGGTTGATCGCCATCACCGTTACAACATTTGGCCTTTGCCGGTGACTGCGAGTCGTTGTTCACGCCTCCCACCGTGGATGGCAAGCATGTGCGAACATTGCGTGGAGCTAGATAGACGGATCAACCACCTGAAAGGCTTGCTTGCGAAGGTGACTGATGCACAGACAGTCGCCGCAATCGGCGCGATGGTCGAGAAAATCGAAGCCGAGAAGATCGCCCTCCATCTCACCAAATAAAGGCCGCCTCAGTTGGCGGCTTCTCCTGTTCGAGGATCGAGCGGCTCAACGCGCGAAGGTTTATCGGGTGCTGTCCTAGGCCGTGTACCTATAAACCCGGCGGCGTCATGTGACTGGTGACTACGTCTGCTTTGCTCCTATAGCGACCAAGTTCTTGGGGCAGCGCAATATGTCGTGAGAGCAGCGAAGCCAAGCTCGATTGGGTTTTACGTCGGAACGGCGATTTCGCAAACTAGCCCTTCCGCGCGCCAGTCAAAATGCACCTTGCCGCCAAGTGGGGTGATCGTTCCTTCGATGAGGCGGCTACCAAAGCCCTTGCGTTCGGGCGCATTTACCCTCGGACCGCCCAATTCGGTCCAGCGGAGCATTAGCTGTCCATCCTCGGCTCGCGACCAATCCAATCCAATCCAGCCTTTCGCGTTAGACAGCGCTCCATACTTGGCAGCGTTGGTCGCTAGTTCATGCAAAACCACAGCAATCGCCTGTGCAGCGGTGGGTTCTAATACAATTTGCAGACCCTCCATCACAATCCGCTTGTCTTGGCCTTCTTGGAGATAAGGGGCGAGCTCTTGCTTGGCGATCGCCGAGACCTCGGCTCCTATCCACCGCGTTTCAACAAACAGCGAGTGAACATTTGCCATCGCTTGGATGCGCCCGCTGATCACTTCCTTGAGGCGCTCGGAGGTGTCGGACTGAGAAAGATTGATGATTGCCTGTACGTTCGCGAGGATGTTCTTGCTTCGGTGCTCCGCCTCGCGAGCCAGAATGCGAATCTGCTCCTGAGCTCGCTTGTGCTCGGTAATATCTCTAGCAATCTTAGATGCGCCAATGATGTTGCCGTGGGCATCTTTGACAGGAGAAACGGTCAGCGAAACGACGATTGAGCTACCATCCCTACGTCGGCGAACAGTCTCAAAATGGTCGAGGCGCTCACCTCGTCGGATGCGGGTTAAAATCTCGCGTTCTTCGCTTTGTCGGTCCTCCGGGATCACAAGTGTAATAGGCTGGCCGATCGCCTCGGCGGCCGAATAGCCGAAGATGCGCTCAGCCCCCTTATTCCAACTTGTAATAATGCCGTCCAGATTCTTGCTAACGATCACGTCGTCGCTAGATTCAACTATGGAGGCCAGCAGATTGGCCAACCGCTCGGCACGGTCCAGGGCCGGCTCGCTGACGAGAGCTTCGCGTTGAAGTCCCGGCTCTCCTTCAATCGCCAATAGGACCCCCAAACCCAGATGTTGCACTGCCGTTAGTGCCCAATCATAGCACCGAAAGCAAAGGCAAGAAGGTGTCCATTGGGACGGTTTCAGCGGAAATTGTCGGTCCCCTTCTACTCGGTAAGTGTCCAACCGGGGCCTGCCCGGAAGCGTTGCGTCTGGACAGGGCTGGCTGCGCGTTATGAGTCCGCGCCCTAGTCATCTGGAACGCAAGTTCGTCACATTAGTTGATAGCTCGAATCTCTACAGAGGAGAGAGCTCGTGGCTAATGCAGGTGAGCGAGGCCGGCCGATCGCGCCGTTGGTGCTTAGTCCGCAGGAGCGGGCGTACTTGGAGAGGCAAGTTCGTCGTCATCGCGTTGCCCGATCGCTATCTGAGCGATGCCGCGCGATCCTGCGATGCGCGGATGGATTGCCAAGCAAGTCTGTGGCTGCCGAACTCGGCCTGCACGAACACACCATTGGCAAGTGGCGTCGCCGATTTTTGAAGGACCGCTGTGATGGCCTGCTTGACGAGGCACGCCCTGGCCGCCCTCGAACCATCAACGACGATCAGGTTGCTGAGGTGATCGAGCGGACGTTGCGGACGACGCCAGCCGATGCCACGCATTGGTCGATCCGCTCGATGGCTGCGGAAACCGGCTTTTCCCACACCACGATCCGCCGAATGTGGGCGGCGTTCGGCTTGCAGCCGCACCGTGGCCAGACATTCAAGCTATCGAGCGATCCGCTGTTCGTCGACAAGGTACGCGACATCGTCGGCCTTTACCTGTCCCCACCGAACCGAGCCCTTGTCCTCAGTGTCGATGAGAAAAGCCAGATCCAGGCCCTGGATCGCGAGCAGCCGGTCCTTCCGATGATGCCGGGCGTACCGGAACGGCGCACGCACAGCTATGTGCGGCATGGTACGACCTCGCTGTTTGCCGCGCTCGATGTCGCCTCGGGATTCGTCATCGGCAAATGTTACAAACGCCACCGGGCAATCGAGTTCTTGAAGTTCCTCAAAGAGATCGACGCTCAAGTCCCTGAAGGGATCGATGTCCATATCGTCATGGACAACTACGCCACTCACAAAACACCCAAGATCAAAGCGTGGCTCGCCCGCCGGCCGCACTATCATGTCCATTTCACGCCGACTTCCGCGTCATGGATCAACCAGGTCGAGCGCTGGTTCGCTGAGCTCACCAGAAAGCAGATCCAGCGAGGTGTTCACACCTCCGTCAGGCAACTCGAGGCCGACATCCGTACCTTCATCGATTTGCACAACAGACACCCGAAGCCCTTCAAATGGACCAAGTCCGCAGACCAGATTTTGGCGTCCGTCAAACGCTTCTGCCACAAAGCCCAGCAGACATTATGTGGCGAACTTTAGATTCAGGTGACTAGTACCCGGAATCAGAGCTGAGTGATACGGCGGCCTTTGAAACGGCGTTGACGGACCTTTTTCTTGGTCCAGACGAAGGGCTCGGCTCTGTCGTTGTATGCGTTGACGTAGGCATCGATGTGTTCCTGAAGCTGCTTGAGGCTCGTGAAGGAGGTGCCGCTGAGCGACTGCCCCTGCAAGATGGAAAACCATACTTCGACCTGATTGAGCCATGACGCATTTGTCGGCGTGAAATGAAATTGCACGTTGGGGTGGGCCTTGAGCCAGTCCTCGTTCTTTTTATGGGTGTTGAGGTTGTCGAGGATGACGTGAAGCTTGCGGTTCGGAAAAGCCGCGGTGACGCTGTTCATGAAATCGAGAAACTCGACGCGGCGCCGGCGTTTTGAATGGGTCGCGATGATCTTTCCGGTGGCGACTTCGAGCGCCGCAAACAATGTTGTGGTGCCATGCCGCGAGCTATGGCTGATTTTGGGTGACGCGGCCTGATCAGGCGGCGTGGCTTTCAGTGTTCGGAATGACTTCGATTCCGTCGATGAACTTTACACCGGCGATGACTTTCGGCAACTGGTTCGTGCTCTTCAATCGCCGCCAGGTCTTCGATGCGGCGTCGATGAGCTTGAACACCATCAGCTTCGCAGTTTGTTGCGACAGCGATCCCTTGGTCCGCACCGTTCGGTGGCGCACCGTGGCGAAGACGCTCTCGATCGGGTTCGAGCTGCGTAGGTGGATCCAGTGCTCAGCAGGGAAGTCGAAGAAGGCGAGCAGCGCATGGCGATCCTTGATCAGGCACTCCACCGCACGTCCGTATTTGACGTGGTATTTCTCGACGAAGACGTCGATCGCGGTTTCAGCTTCGGCCCGGTGTGGGGCCAGATAGATGTTCCGCAGGTCGTTCTTCATGGGGCCCTGCACGGATTTGGCGACCTTGTCGAGTACGTTGCTCACTTTATGGCACCAGCATCGTTGGTGCCGCGTGCCGGGAAAGGCCTCGTCCAGTGCCTTCCAGAAGCCGAGGGCGCCGTCGCCGATGGCGAGTTGCGGGGCAATCCGTAACCCGCGTTGCCGCAGGTCGATCAGGAGTTCGCGCCAGCTCTGCGCGCTCTCGCGCACGCCGACCTGGAAGCCGATCAGCTCCTTCTTGCCTTCCGGCGTGGTGCCAATCAGCACCAGCATGCATTCGCTGTGATCTTCCATGCGGGCCTGCAGGTACACGCCATCGGCCCAGATGTAGACATAGCGACGCGCCGACAGATCGCGTCTCTGCCAGCGTTCGTACTCGACCTGCCAATCGGCCTTCAGGCCGGCGATCACCGAAGGCGACAGGTTCGGCGCATCCTTGCCGAGCAGCGCCGAGAGCGCCTCCTGGAAGTCGCCGGTCGAGATGCCGCGCAAATAGAGGACCGGGATCAAGGCATCCAGGCTCTTCGTCCGCCGCGCCCATAGCGGCAGGATTGCCGAACTGAAGCGGAGGCGGTCGCCTGGCCCGCTCGCTCCGCGGTCGCGGACCTTGGGACGAGCGACCTCCACCGGACCGATGCCGGTCGCAATCTCGCGCACCGGACCGTGCCCATGTCGGACCAGGCGCGCTCGACCGTCGGGCAGCGTCAGATTGGCCGTGCTGGCCAGAAACGCGCCAACCTCGATCTCGATCGCCCTGGCAAGCAGGTCCCGCGCGCCGGCTCGAACGATATCGGTCAGTGGATCATCAACCGCGGACGGCTGACGGAAAGCAAGAACATTGGTAGTCTCGGTCATGGCGTATCGCTCTCCTCGAGAGGTTCTGGCAGGCTCGTCACCCGCCTCGATACGCCGCCTTCCTCACACCGTCATCACCCAGATTCCGCCATAGCTCCCATGCCGCTTGTAATCGTGGCTTTGGCCGGTCAAGGCGCGGCCATCGGGCAACTTCAGATAACCCTGCGCTCGCTCCAAAGCCTGGATCGAGGGCTTCTCGTCCACGCACAGCACAATGGCCTTCGCCGGCGGCGCGACATAGAGGCCGACAACATCGGCGGCTTTGGCCGTAAAGTTCGGGTCGTTGCTCTCGCACCAGGACTTGCGAGCCACCAGGTCAATCTTGTGGCTGCGCAGGAACCGCCAGACATATTGGACATCGACATCGCCCAGCGCCTCGGCCAGCAGGGGGCCGGTCCAGCGCGCAAACCCTTGCGGTGGCGGCTTATCCAGCAGCTTCAGAATCCGCTTGTCGGTCGTCTTCGTATAGATCGGCTGCTTGCCAGGCCGCGGCTTGTCTTGCAGCCCTTCAAGGCCATGGTCGGCATAGCGATGCCGCCAAAGGCTGACAATCCGCGGCTGGACCCCAACTTCCTTGGCGATCGACCGGGTGCTGCGCCCATCCGCCGCCAACAGAACTATCCGCGCCCGCTTCAAATCGCGCTGCAACGTCACCGGTGAGCGACAGCACGCCTCAAGCACCTTGCGATCTTTCCTCGAAAGGTGGACTTCTCTTGCTTCGGGTATCATCCCGACCTTGAATCACGACTCACGTTCCAAGAAAAGTGGGTACTAGTCATCTGGAACGCAAGTTCGTCACATTAGTTGATAGCTCGAATCTCTACAGAGGAGAGAGCTCGTGGCTAATGCAGGTGAGCGAGGCCGGCCGATCGCGCCGTTGGTGCTTAGTCCGCAGGAGCGGGCGTACTTGGAGAGGCAAGTTCGTCGTCATCGCGTTGCCCGATCGCTATCTGAGCGATGCCGCGCGATCCTGCGATGCGCGGATGGATTGCCAAGCAAGTCTGTGGCTGCCGAACTCGGCCTGCACGAACACACCATTGGCAAGTGGCGTCGCCGATTTTTGAAGGACCGCTGTGATGGCCTGCTTGACGAGGCACGCCCTGGCCGCCCTCGAACCATCAACGACGATCAGGTTGCTGAGGTGATCGAGCGGACGTTGCGGACGACGCCAGCCGATGCCACGCATTGGTCGATCCGCTCGATGGCTGCGGAAACCGGCTTTTCCCACACCACGATCCGCCGAATGTGGGCGGCGTTCGGCTTGCAGCCGCACCGTGGCCAGACATTCAAGCTATCGAGCGATCCGCTGTTCGTCGACAAGGTACGCGACATCGTCGGCCTTTACCTGTCCCCACCGAACCGAGCCCTTGTCCTCAGTGTCGATGAGAAAAGCCAGATCCAGGCCCTGGATCGCGAGCAGCCGGTCCTTCCGATGATGCCGGGCGTACCGGAACGGCGCACGCACAGCTATGTGCGGCATGGTACGACCTCGCTGTTTGCCGCGCTCGATGTCGCCTCGGGATTCGTCATCGGCAAATGTTACAAACGCCACCGGGCAATCGAGTTCTTGAAGTTCCTCAAAGAGATCGACGCTCAAGTCCCTGAAGGGATCGATGTCCATATCGTCATGGACAACTACGCCACTCACAAAACACCCAAGATCAAAGCGTGGCTCGCCCGCCGGCCGCACTATCATGTCCATTTCACGCCGACTTCCGCGTCATGGATCAACCAGGTCGAGCGCTGGTTCGCTGAGCTCACCAGAAAGCAGATCCAGCGAGGTGTTCACACCTCCGTCAGGCAACTCGAGGCCGACATCCGTACCTTCATCGATTTGCACAACAGACACCCGAAGCCCTTCAAATGGACCAAGTCCGCAGACCAGATTTTGGCGTCCGTCAAACGCTTCTGCCACAAAGCCCAGCAGACATTATGTGGCGAACTTTAGATTCAGGTGACTAGTTAAGACACTCGCAGGGGCAGACAGGAGACACCCGCCTAATCTGCTGCGTCTGTGGCAGCGAAAAAATCAATTAGACGATTCACAAATGTGCTTGCGAGAATCTTGAGGATCGGGAAAAATCGGCAATCCGGGGCTGGCTAGACCATTTGATCTCGGAATTATTGAAACCCGGACGGGGCCGCTGATGGCGAGTCGGCGGCCCTTGTCTATGTGGCAGGGCGGCTGCCAAGTTTTCCTGGTGCCCCGCGACCCCGTTGGCGACGTGCTCTATGGTACCGAACTCCTAGACCTATGCTATTGGCGGTCCACCGCAAAGATTGATACGTGACAGCGCCCGTGCCGAGCTCCTATTAAAGCCCCCATGACCACGCCGATCACGATCAAGAAGCACGAACGCGTCCCCGACACCGGCAGCTATAAGGTCCGCTTCGCGGACGGCCGTCCGAACGTCTATTTCTACTGGGGCGACCTGCCCGGCCGGCGGCTTCGACCGGATCTGCTGACGCGCAACGAGGCCGAGGCCAAGGCCAAGGAACTGGCTCGCATCGAGCGCGACAAGCTCGCCGGCGCCAGCGCATGAAGCACGTCGAGACCCGCCACTTCGCAGATCCGCAAGTTGCCGCACGCAAGCTCCTCGAGCTCGCCGCCGGCGTCGAGCCCGTCAATGGGCGCATTCACATCGAGAAGATCAACGCGCCGTTCCTCTCCAGGAACGGCTGCAAGGCGACGGGCCCGGAGTTCGGCACCGGCATCCAGCATGCGGTCGAGAGAGGCTGGCTCGAGCTGCACGAGAGCGGAACCTTCGTGCGGCTTAATCAAGGCTGAGGTCCATAAAAACGGCCCCAGCATACCCCTATGCTGGGACCGTTGGAGGTGCTTGGCGGTAGTGGGTCGCTAAGCATCCCTAGCTTAGGAAAAACTGGCAATCAGGTCTGTGCGCTTTCGTACACAAGCGGTATGGTTCCGCTCGGGAACGGAACTGATCGCAATGAAAGGCATGCAGGCTCAATTGGAAAAGCTCCGCACAGATGCTGCCGAGTGCGCCCTCATCCGTGACCTGGCGACCGCCCCGAAGAAACGAGAGCTTTTTACGAGGTTGGCTGATCACCTGACGACGCTCCAGCGCGCAAGGATGCTGGCAACCGGCGCCACCTCGATCTGCAAGCTGAACCTCTTGGTGTAGAGATTGATGAGCGCATCGTGACTTTCATCAGACGAGCTGCAGAGCGCGTCCTCAGCGAGGATAACACGGTAGCCGATATCGACCGCAGCCAGCACCGTTGCGAGCACACAGACATCGGTCTCACCGCCAGACACGATCAGCGTGTCCACCTGATGCTCATCCAGAAAGGCTTGCAGGCGCCTATTGGTGAATGCGCAGTAAGTCTGGCGGTCGATGACTGTGGCAGGCGGCACAAAGCGTGTCAGGGCCGGCATCAGCTCAAGCAACCCCGGATCGGCCTTGTTACGGACCGGAATGAAGCGCGTGAAGACGGTACGTGGCGGCGCGTGCGCAATCAGCCTGACCGCCTCGGGTAGCGCACGCTCCAACCAGGGCGTTGCCCACGGGGCATACGGTGCGAACAACCTTTGCATGTCGATGCAGAGATGGACGGCGTGAGGACCGGGGGGTGCGAGCAGTTGCCCCATGACTAGCCCGATCTTCCCTGACGACCAAATCCCGTCAGCCGCCTTATGACGCGCTCCAGCGCGACTCCGATCGCCAGACCCGCAAGTACATCACTTGCCCAGTGAGCCAGCAGGAACACGCGCGTCGACACCAGAACGGCGCCGAGGCCCCACGCGAGATTGCGCTTGGCGGGCGACAGGACCGCGGCGGCGGATGCGAGGGCACCGACATGCACGGCATGCCCCGAGGGGAACGCATCCAGCGCGCGGCCGGAGAGTGGGATGCCATGCAGATGGCCGCGCACGGTGCGCCGGTCCGGCCGCACCTGGTCAAAATGCGTTTTTAGAAGGTGTGGCAACAGGACAGAGGCGAGCGTCGTCAGCAGCACATGATCGCTTGCGTGCCGCTGCGGCAGTGGTTTGGCGCGACACCAGAGCCACCATCCGACGGCTACCGCGGTCAGAATATGCTCATTCGCTCCCCAGGTCAGCGCGCCCGAAATCCGCTCCGGCAGCGGACGGGTGTGTCGCGCAATCGCACGCGCAAGTTCGATATCGGCGGACAAAGGATGTACTCGTATCGTCATCGACTGCCTTCTCTCGCAGATGTCCTTATGCCCTGCAGCAATCTCCGTAAAAGAGCGATTGGAAAGCAGAGCAAGTCGACCTGGTCTTTCAATCAACCGCCTCGAAAACCGTTCCCGGCGAGGAACTGTGCGCCGGACGGACGCGTTGGATGCGAGGGACAGATCACTGGAGGAGAGAGCCATGGGCTTTGGACGAGGCGCATTGTTGTGGTTGCTGGGCATACCGTTGCCGATCATTCTGCTGCTCGCGATCTTCTGGCACCATTAAACCAGCGGCACGGGTCAGGCGAGCCTGTCGGCCAAAGGACTGTCAAAGTGCCCTGAGCAGCCCTGATGTAATATTCATGCGATGCTGGCCGGCTCGACAGCCTATGCCATTGGCGAAGGCCGCAGATGCCCCGTTGGCCTCGCCCGCAAACCGCGGCAGGCCATGGCGTTTTATTCGGTGCTTGCCCTCTCGGTCGGCCTCGGTGTGGCGCTCAATTTCACGCCAATTGATCCGATCAAGACGCTTTACTGGAGTGCGGTCATTAACGGGGTGCTAGCAGCACCGGTAATGACCGTTTTAATGCTGCTTGTCAGACGGCGTGACGTGATGGGCAAGCTCGTGGTCGAAGGCTGGCTGTATTGGCTCGGCTGGGCGTCGACGGCGGCGATGGCTCTTTGCATCGTCGGCATGGCGGTCAGCATGCTGGTACCAAGATCGTCCTAGAAACGGCGATCAAGGAGGAAATGGTGGACTACGCGCTGCGCTTTCTGATTGGCGGCTTGGTCGTTTCCCTGTTTGCGGTCATAGGCGACGTGCTGCGGCCCAAGAGCTTCGCGGGATTGTTTGGCGCCGCGCCCTCCGTAGCTCTAGCAACGCTCGGCCTCGCCTTCTCAAAACATGGCGGCGACTATGTTGCGATCGAAGGCCGCTCGATGATGCTCGGTTCGATCGCGCTCGCGGCTTACAGCGTTGCTGTTTGTCAGTTGCTGATACGGGCCGAATGGTCGGCGCTCAAGGCCACCCTCGCCGCTTTCGCGATCTGGCTTGTGGCCGCGATAGGCCTCAAGCAATTTTTGATAGGCTGACCACTATGGTTGTCCACTTCAAGTTCTCCGCACTCAAGCAGGGACGACTTTACGAATATGTCGTGCGTTTTGCATTGGGCGGGTTGGCAACCGTGGTGGCTGGCCTTGTCGCGGACGGGGCAGGGCCGGAGGCCGGCGGGCTGATGCTGGCCTTTCCGGCGATCTTCTGTGCCAGTGCGACCTTGATCGAGAAGCATGAGCGTGAGCGCAAGGAGAAAAACGGCCTGCGCGGGCAGCGACGCGGAAAGGCTGCCGCCGCACTTGATGCCGCCGGGGCCGGATGGGGAAGTCTGGGCCTTGCCTGCTTCGCGCTCTTCATCTGGCACGGACGCGCTTTACAGCCCGCGCTCTGCCTCGCAGCGGGTTCGCTCGTCTGGTTCGCGGTCGCCGTCCTCATGTGGCGCCTACGGCGCGAACTACGTTTCGGAAGTCCCTCCTAAAATTTAAGAGTCGTCCGCAAGCCGAACACGGAAGCATTCTCGAGTGGCGTTCCGGCTAGAGGTCCTGAAGGGTTCGTTGCTCCTCCACCGGGGTGAATAATGTACTGAAAATTGGGCTGCAGCGTCCAGCCATCCCTGATCTGGTACTGATAGACGGCGGTTAGAAGGCCTTCGCTCACAGGTTATTCGGCGGCCCAACTGCTGGGCCTAACAATTTTCGAGGAGACGCATCCGGAAGATGTGTCGGAGGATCGCCGTCAATTCCAGCGCCAGCTCGCGGGCGAGTTCGAGCGCTGCAGCATCGAAAAGCGCATTGCCCGCAAGGATGGCGGCCATATCTGGGCCCAGGTGACGTCGTCGAGCGTCCGCGATGCTGACGGGCGCTTTCTTTATGCGGTTCGCGTTCAGCACGACATCACCAATCGCAAGCGAGCTGAGAGGCACTATCCCGTCGCATGGAAGAACACGCAGCGCTGTTTGCCTTTTCGGAGCGATTGCAGCATTGCACCTCGACCACCGATTGTTACGAGGCCGCCCTTAATGCAGTTCCGGGTCAAAGGTCAGGCCCTTGCGCTTTCCTGCCAAGGCGGCCCAATAATAAACGCGCATGGAGTGTTGAAACAGCCGGACTGATAGATCCGCAGATCGTCATCTTCTCGAACTCGCAGGCGGTGAGGAGGTACATGGAACATAATCCTTCGCGCCTGGAAGTTTTATCGGCTGGTTCCAAAGAAAGCCTTGCCGAGCAGATCGAAGTTTATCAATTGCGATATTGGCTCCGTAGACGCGATGCGCACGAAGTCCGCTAATGGGATGGACCGGCCGTGCTCCTGCCCCGCCAGCGATAAGCTGGCCAGGGGCGCCAAGACAAGGAGCACGCCATGTCCCAGACACCCAGTACCGCGATCGCCGTGATCGGCATCGATATCGGCAAAAACTCGTTCCACGTCGTGGGCCACGATACGCGCGGCACCGTCGTGCTACGGCAAAAGTGGTCGCGTGGCCAGGTCGAGGCGCGGCTCGCCAATATGCCGCCTTGCCTGATCGGCATGGAAGCCTGCGTCGGCGCACATCATTTGAGCCGCAAACTCGCATCGTTAGGTCACGATGCCAGGTTGATGCCGGCCAAATATGTCCGCCCTTATAGCAAAGGACCGAAGAACGACTTCAATGACGCCGAAGCGATTGCCGAAGCCGTGCAGCGCCCGACGATGAAGTTCGTGGCGACCAAGACCGCGGAGCAACTGGATCTGCAGGCGCTGCATCGGGTGCGCGAGCGGCTGGTGTCGCAACGCACCGGCATCATCAACCAGATTCGCGCCTTCATGCTCGAACGCGGGATCGCGGTGCGCCAGGGTATCGGCTTCCTGCGCACAGAATTGCCCACCATCCTTGCGACGCGCACCGATGCCCTGTCGCCACGCATGTTGTGTGTCATCGAGGAGTTGGCAGGCGACTGGCGTCGGCTGGATCAGCGCATCGATAGGCTCTCCGGCGAGATCGAAGCACTGGCCCGTCAAGATCAGGCATGTTCGCGCCTGATGACGGTGTCTGGCATCGGGCCGATCATTTCGAGCGCCATGGTGGCCGCGATCGGCACTGGAGACGTCTTCTCCAAAGGCCGTGACTTCGGCGCCTGGCTCGGGCTGGTGCCCAAGCAGATCTCGACGGGAGACCGCACGATCCTCGGCAAAATCTCAAGGCGCGGCAATCGCTACCTCCGCGTTCTGTTCGTCCAGGCGGCATGGGTTGTGCTGGTCAGGATCAAGAACTGGGAACGTTACGGACTCAGATCCTGGATCGAAGCCGCCAAGAAGCGATTGCACCACAACGTGCTGGCGATCGCACTCGCCAACAAGCTTGCCCGCATCGCCTGGGCGGTGCTGGCTAAAGGACGCGCCTTCGAGCTGACAAGGACCAACGATGCAGGCGTCCGACCCGCTTGATCGTCGCGCCGTGCTCGGCGCGGTCAAGGCGCGGCCTGGCAACGCCGGAGCCAGCCGCAAGCAAAGCGCAACGGCCGGCCTTGACCGCCCGTGCGCGCGACGCGACGCACGTCCTGCGGGCCGGGACGAAGGAACGGCCCCTGGCTCGAACACAGGAACTGCGAGGTAGGAGGAGCAAGCGATGACGTAACCCCATCAACAGGTTCCAGCCGAGGTCTGCGAGAGGATGAGACGAGATGGAGGTTCGGTCTTCCCGGCGCATGCGAACACTGGTGACCCAAATGGCCCAATCGAGGCCTGTCCGCTAATGAGAACGCACGCGCGCTGATATCCATGATGGCCCGGAGAAAATGCTCCAATCAAAGGCCGGATACATTGATGCAAGACCACACCACCTGATCGACGAACCTCTTGCTACGCACGGCCGGACCATACATTAGGGTCACAAGCCGCCGATCAGGCTCAAGATGGCAGACTTCCGCTTTGCGTTGGCAAGCCGACGTTTGTGAGTACACGCCCTAGCGCAGGAACCACGCGAGCGCGCGGTATTTGAATCGTCGCCGGCTCGCCCCCGAGCTGGCGGAGCGGCCCCGGCCCTCCCCGCCGGAAGCCCCTGAAGCCGGGGTCGTCTCTCCAATACCGTCCGTGTTGGAGTTTGCGTATGCGTGTCTCGCCATCGATCGTGCCAGCCGATCGTCTCGATCGCGACATCTATCTGGTCCTCGAGGACTTCGGCGTCCGCGCCGGCTGCGCCTGGCGCGAGACCGACGAAACCGACACCGACCTCGAGACTATCCTCAGAGATCTCCTGTCCGGCCAATACGCCTATCCGGTCCGGATTGTGTGCTTCAATCCGGGCGAAGGCTGGTCACGGGACGCCACGTCCGACGTCGCTGACGCGCTGGCGCAGCGCGCAACTGATACCGACGCAGAGGTCACGTCCGCGCTGCGGGACTTCATCGCCGCCAACGCAACCAGGCACTTCGACGCGCAGCTCGCGCTGCCGCTGCCAGGTGCCGCGTGATGCCAGCCGGAGAAAAGCCGCACGGCGACGCGGCCGTGAAGTGCGCGACCTGTGACGACGTCGGCTGGGTTTGCGAGAACCATCCGGACCGCCCATGGGATGGCCCACGCGCATGCACCTGCGGCGGTGCCGGCGCGCCTATGACGATGCAACGCTTCAAATCAGCAAGTCATGAGGCGCAAGTACGATGCCGTGATGCGGGCCATTATTGCCGTGGTTGGCCGCGTGTTCATCTGGTGCGTTGGGGACCATTTGGCCTAGCATATCGAGGAACTCTTTCTGACCAAGGGGAACGTGCGGATCGCGCGCATCATCTAGTTCCTTAAGCTCAACCACCGCGACGAGAGTGGAAGGAACTGTCTCGCTATCGAAGCGGAACACCGGTTCTTGATCTGCGCCGCCTGTTTCGGACGCAGCTTTGGCCGGCTGCGCGTCTTCAGAGGCGATTGCAGCAGATTGCGCAGCGTGCTGCGAGTTTCCGCGTTCGGCGTTGCCCCCGGTTGCAACGCCCGGATCGACGATTTCGACTGCTTCCGGTATGTTCATAGCGGTTGAGTGCAACGAGTTGCCGTGTTCCACGGCGGCCGGATTCGCCGTCTTCACTGCCGCTGACGCCCCGGCAGCGATCGAAACCGGCGCGTTATGCTCCGCGCCATTGCCGCCGTTGCCCGGCTTGGAGCCAGCTTCAGTCGATTCCGTAGCCGCCGCCTTTGCAGCCCCTGACTCCGAAGCGTGCTGCGAGTTGCCGCGTTCGGCGTTGCCTCCGGTTGCAACGCCCGGAACGATTTCGACTGCTTCCGGTATGTTCGTAGCGGTTGAGTGCAACGAGTTGCCGTGTTCCACGGCGGCCGGATCCGCTGTCTTCACTGCCGCTGACGCCCCGGCAGCGTTCGAAACCGGCGCGTTATGCCCCGCGCCATTGCCGACGCCGTTGCCCGGCTTGGAGCCAGCTTCAGTCGATTCCGTAGCCGCCGCCTTTGCAGCCCCTGACTCCGAAGCGCGCTGCGAGTTGCCGTGGTCCGCGTTGGCGGCCGTTGCGACGCTCGGTTGGACGATCGCGTTCAGCCCAGTCGACGAATCGCCGGTGTCCGCATTGGTCGGACCACTCGTCAATGTGAGATTTCCAACTGCCGCAGCCGTCGCGCTATGGGCAGGTTCGATCGATGATACGCGAACCGACTCGCCAGACGAACCATCGCCAGTGAAGGTTCTGAACCTGGTCGTTCCCCCCAAGTCAGTCCGGGTCGGCCCGAACTGGAACCTCAAGCCGTCGTCGAGCAGAATGGCCCAAGCTCCCGCCGTCCCGGGCGTGCTCTCGCTCGCCTCGATACTGGCCTGGACAATGTCCTTACTCAGAACAGTCTCATCGAGTGCGCTCGCCGATGTCAGCGCTTCTTCGAGCTTCTCCAAGGTGATGGTGACCGCTGCGCCTTCTCGATGGTCGAACAAATCCGGTTCCGCGACGGATACAATCCCCTGCAGATGGATTTCCAGCAGGCCGCGATCCCCGATATCAAGAACACGATCGGTCGGATTCACATAGACGACCGTTTCATTGCTTGCGACGTCGTAGATCCAGGCGAGGGTATGTGGCGGTATAGACTTGCTTGCTGCTGTCATATGCAGCCACGCAAGCGCTCCGAAAGCGGCAAGATTGATCCTGCTCGACCCAGATCCGAAGTCGAAGGCGGAGTGGCAAGACGTAGAATTGGGATCGGTCGGGGAACGATGAACAACGTTTCCATCAACGTTGCCGCCGCCCATCAGTTGATCGCGGCTATATACGCCAACACTGGCATCGTGACCGGCGTCGACCAAGCCAACAGGTTTTTGGAGTGTGTCACCCTCGGCGTCGTGACTCACTTGCCTCTGTGCGTCTTCTCCAGCGGCGTTCTCGTTTCCAGCGGTCGCATTTGCGGAAGACGGGCGGGAATCGTGCGAAGGGAGGCCCGGGGCCGGCTTGTGTACATGATTGGCGTCGGCATGAGTGATCGCGGTCAGTTTTGTGGCCGCGTTCTCTTCGGCGACGGCCACGAAGCTGTCGATCGACGCTTGACCCAGGTCATGCGACTGCACGGCGAGATGGGGGTCGTACAGTGCGTAGATCAACGCACCGGCGAGAGTGGCGAAGGTGCCATACCCACCCTGAATCGACATCGGATTGGAAGCAAGCCAGGGGAATTGATGTTCCGCGGTCAGGTCACCTTCAATCTGTGTTTGGCCGGTTCCTCGCAGTAGAGGCGCAGGAACATTGGGCGTGCTCGATCCAACAGGACCGTAGTTTTTCCACGGTTTTGAGCCTGCAGATTGCTCAGCCACGCGCAGCACTTCCATTGCCGCCGCCGTGTTCGGGACTTGGCCCAACTTGGCCAAAAAGTCTCTCTGGCTGAGCGGCGGCGTCTCGCCGGATCCCCAGATGATGAGGTGCTGGAGAATGGCTTTTTTCCAGGGCTCATACCCGGCCTGCTCTCCGGCGTGGCCGATGCTGTCATCATTCGGAAATATGTCGTTCGCTTGAGACGCCTTGAGTTCGTCCGCAATGTCGACCACCAGAAAGGCCAGCGCGAGTGTGCCGAAGCCGCAGGGATGTTTTAACAACGCGAGGCTAGCGAGCACAGTCCTGTTGGTGATCTCAAGCTTCTGAAATATATTGTGCAGGTGTACACTGACTGTCCCTGGTGAAACGTTTAGTTGGCGCGCGATCTCCTTGTTCGACATTCCTTCTGACACCAGTCGCGCGATTTGACGTTCCCGGTGCGTCAGTTTTTGCTCCAGACTCTCTTCAATTTTGCCGACGCCGTCAGCTTCCTTGCCGGCTGGCGAGAGACCGAAATGCGCGGGCGACATACTGCGCTTCGTCAAGAGCCGCAGTAGTCGCAGCATGCTGTCGGGGGACTCGTACTTCGAAATTGCGCTGCAGGCGCCGGCAGCAACCGCTGCGGTTAGATCGTGGTTGGATTCGGACTCGGTAAAGAACACCAGGCGCGTGGGAAGATTCTCAGCTTTCGCAATCGCCAGGATCTCGCTTACCGTCAGATCTGGCAGGGTGTCGGCAACAAGCGCGACATCGGGCGTCAAATTCCGAATGGCTTCGAGGCAGCTTGTCCCATCGCGGCATGATGCGACAACGTCGAAGTCCTGCTGTGCTCCGAGTATCGATCTCAGCCCCAGTAGAACGATCGGTTGTCGATCCACAATCACAAGCTGGTCGCGCTTGAAGATCCGCTTCGCAGACACGTCTGGCATGGACTCTGCCTCGGCCCAGCCATCTATGTACTTTGGCATATGGCGGCCGGGCGAGATATTAAAATGCAACTACTAATCGAACAAAGAAAGTGGCTTAGCGGGGCAAAACCGACATTGGAACCGCGAGCTTTGAAGGCATTTGGGTGAGAGAATATGTCATTTGACCTTTCGGCTCTCCGCGCGAGGTCAGCAACGGGCCAGATTCAGACATACGTCGCGACAGGCGGCTCTTGGCGCGCGCCAGCAACCAGTCAATATTTTAACAGCCTGAGCACGCTCTTGGCGAGGCGTCTCACGGGGGGCGGCATGCGCGTGATTAATAGTTTGGCGTGATCGATTGCCATCTTAACCGCGACAATGGTCCGGCCTTTGAGTGTTGTCGCTTCGTAATAGCCGAACAGCTTCATCTCAATGTCGCACCAGTCGAGCCTCGCGCTCAACGCCGGCAGGGAGAATTGCGGCCTGTTCCTTGAGCTTGGCTGCCTGCTCAGCCAACCTCTCTTCAAGAGAGCGAACTTGCTTCACCCTGCGCCGCTCAGCCCACGCTTTCACCATCTTGGAACTGCCAAGGGTAAACAGAGTTCCTGGCGGGACACCTCCTACAGCATCAGGCTCACTCGCGAGCGAGCAGCAGAGCGCAATTCCAAGATACGGCAATGCAATTGTCATCGGTCCCCTCACTGTGAAACGGGAGCGAGATTCGCATATTCGCGACCGCATGCCTATCTCGTTCGCATGTATCGCGCGTTCGAATTCTGCCTGCCCACCGCCGCCAAAGCCGTGCCTTCCGGCCCCGACTGGATCCACGAAATCAAATATGACGGCTACCGCTTGCGCGTCGAGCGCCAGGGCAAGGCCGTGCGGCTGTTGACGCGCAACGGTCACGACTGGACCAGCCGCTTTCCCTGGATCGTCGAGGCCGCGCTCAAGAACCGCGAGCCGCACCTGTGGCGGCGCCCGCGCGCCCTGTCCGGCCTGCAACGCAGCTGGCGAAGGTGAAGTGTCGCGCATGCCGGAAGGATTTCAGGTCGAGGTCGATAAGGACGGCTGGCGACACTGAGGTGCATTACGGATCTGAGCGGCCCCAAGCGCCTTCGGGGCTGGAGAGGAGGAAGACGCCGGGACCGCCACGACGCACCGGCTCAAGGCTGGGCGCCGGTGAATACTCTCCGCCCGCGGATTCTTCGCGCGCTCTAACAAATGTATAGTGTTCTAGATCAAGTTTGTGGGCATCCCCGTCGCCCCTGTGCAACGCCATCAGAGTTTCTTCGCGGAACAGCAGCGACGAAATATTCCTGAAGCAAACGCTTGTTTACATATCACTCAACCGGGCGCAGGTTTGTATCCCTGATTATTTTCATTCCCGGGGCTGGCTTTGCTCGAACCTATTTTTTCGACCGGCGTCGATAGACTTTGGACGGGGCTGCCCCACAAGGCGGCCCTTTCTTTGACGGCTTCACACCCTATCTGCGGCTTATGCGCACCGCGTTCGAAGTCTGCCTGCCGACTTGGGACACCTAGGATGAAACAGCTCCTCATATCGACGCAACCTTGATGACATCCAACGTCCCGCGAAAGACCATCTCGCCCGCCACATAAAGGATGACGGCCAGACCGACGTAAGCAATCCATCGATGAGTTTGCAGAAGGCGTGCAATGAAAGAAGCGGCCATGCCCATCATCGCGATGGAAAGCCCTAGGCCGAAAATCAAGATTATCGGATGCTCGCGTGCTGCCTGCCACGGCCAGAACGTTGTCGAGAGACATGGAAACGTCGGCCACGACAATCTGCCAACTCGCTTGAGCGAGTGTTTTGCGAGGTTTGCTGCCTGCAATTGCTCCATCGGCCCCCATCGCACCTTATGGCCCTGTGGAGGATGTGCGCAACTCTCGCCACATTTTCCAACACACCCACAACAACAGGATCCCGCCAGCAAGCAGGAGGCCGACGATCTGGAGGATTGCGTCGCCAACCCGGCGAGTAAGAGGCGCAGTATCGTCGCGGCAGCAATACCGATCAAAATCGCCTTGCCTCGCTGCGCCTCAGGAAGTCCGGCTGAAGCAAGACCGATGACGATGGCGTTATCGCCAGCAAGCACCAGGTCGATCAGAACGATCTGCAAGAATACGCTAAGGACATCTGTATCGAAATAATCGGGCACGGGTCATGGCCCCGCTGCAGGGGAGTGGGCAGCTGCAAGCGAGATCGCATACGATCGGTTGACCGATACCTGCCACCAAGAAACGGGGGTCCTAACGTCACCGGTGATCAGGGGCTAGCCCGTCTTATTCGTAAGAGTGCGCCTGAGGGCTGGCGAGCGTGGTGTAAAGCGCTGATGCGGCGTAGGATTCGGTTGCGAAGCCACCCCATCACCTTCAACCGCGAACGCCACGCCCGCCATGACCGATGATACGATTCTGCCCTTCTCGTTTCCAGCCATTCACGCCAAGAAAGTCACAGCTGCCTTCGATGGTGGGCGCCTAACCTCGAACGGGGGCGTGATGCTTCTGGCGATGGCCGAGCGGCGTCTCGGCTTGGCCGACAATCTGGCCCGGGTGTTCCCGGATCGGCGCGATCCGACGCGGGTCGTGCACAGCCTTGTCGATATGTTCCGCGCGCGCATGTTCGCGATCTGCTGCGGCTACGAGGACGCCGACGACCTCGATCATCTGCGGTCCGATCCCGCATTCAAGCTGGCCTGCGGACGGCTGCCGGACACGGGCCGCGATCTGTGTTCCCAACCGACGCTGTCGCGGCTGGAGAATGCTCCGCGCCTGCGCGACGTGATCCGACTGACCTACATTTTGGTCGACGCATGGATGGATAGCTACCCGCGCGAGCCGGCATCCGTCACGCTCGACATCGATGATACCTGCGATGTCGTCCACGGCCATCAGCAGCTCTCGCTGTTCAACGCTCATTATGACGAACGCTGCTTCCTGCCGATCCACGTCTACGACACGGAGAAGAGCCGTCCCGTGGCGGTCGTGCTGAGGCCCGGCAAGACGCCGGGCGGCGTCGAGGTGCGTGCCCTTCTGCGCCGCCTGGTACGGCATATCCGGACGCGGTGGCACAACACGCGAATTACGTTCCGTGGCGACGGGCACTATGCCCGGCCGGAGGCCATGGCGTGGTGCGAGACCAACGGCATCGACTACATCTTCGGTCTGTCCGGCACCAAGCCTCTCGCCAGAAAAGTCGACGAGGTCGCCGACGACATCCGCACCCGACGCGCCATCGAGAACCTGCCGGTTCTGCGTGGCTATACCGAGACGCGCCACAAGGCAAAGTCCTGGGATCGCGAACGGCGCACCGTCGCCCGTATTGAGGCGACGATGCTCGGCCTCGACATCCGTTTCGTCGTCACCAGCCTCGATGTCGGCTCGGCCGAGTGGATCTACGACAGCCTGTATTGCGCGCGCGGCCAAGCAGAGAATCTGATCAAGCTGCATAAGACACAGCTCGCCTCCGACCGCACCAGCTGCCGTTCGGCGCTCGCCAACCAGGTCCGTCTCGTGCTCCATACGGCCGCTTATTGGCTGATGCTGACCGTGCGCGAGGCCATTCCCAAAGTCCGGGAATTGGCCGCTGCCGAGTTCGCGACGCTGCGTCTTCGGCTCTTGAAGCTCGCCGCCCGTGTGGTCGAGACCTCGAGCCGCATTCGCCTTGCGTTTGCCGCGGCATGTCCCGAAGCCGACCTGATCTGCGGCTTGCCCGGCGCGCTGCTGCCGCTCGGTCCTTGACCGGCGGGGCGTCCGCCCCCGTTCGCCCAACCCATCCCTCAAGCGCGTTGCAAAGTACCGGTCGTCAGGCGGCGAAAAGCCGAAGGCAATCCTGTGCGCCTCGTCAGACAAGATGTGCGGCCGCATCAATCGGGCCCAAAAGCCGCACTCTCACGAATAGGACGGGCTAGCGCTATCGCCTAGAGCCGCATCCGAATGTTGTCCGACCGGTTGCTCGAAAAGCAGTGCCACTTGATCTGGTTCGCCAAAAATCGCTGCAGCACAACCAAACATGGTCAATGCCCCGGCAACATCCCATAACGTTACATTTTCTAATGTCGCAATTCCCGACTTTGCCCAGGCAAAGAGCGCAGTGATCATCGCGTCTGAGAAAAATAGAATACTGAGCGCTGGTAAGACGAGCTGGGAATCCAGCAGGAGTATCATCAAGAATGCAGGAGCTGTGACCAATATGCTCAACACCGCGCATGTGCAAAATGCTTCCCGCCAAGGAGCATTCCTGTTTGTCCAACTTGCACGAGAAAGGATCATTTTTGATCCTCCTGCATAGGAGCTTTCTAACGCCACTCACCAGCTGAACTACTCTGGTCTAGCTGACCGTTGTCCGACGCCTCCCCATCAATGTTTTGTCCTATGCCGCTGGCTCTCAATGAGCGTCACCGTACCACTTGTTCCATGTGCTGGCCTCTCGCGAGAGCGCACCCACGATCGATAAGATCTGCCTCCAAGAAGAACGAACTGGGCGATCAAAAAAAGCAATGCTACTCATCGTCGCGCGGTTTTTCACCGCGCGGCAAGGTGACTTATGCGGCACCGACACGCAGGTCGCGCGGGTGTTTGGCGCCCGGATATCGGGTGACGCTCCGGATCGAGTGAGCGTGCCGGATGATGTCCATCAGCGTGATGGTTTCTTCTAAAAGAGCGCTCTCAGCTGCTCCCACTTGGCCTCGATCCACCTCAATGCCATGAGAAGAGGCTTCTGTAGAACAGGGATGTCCTGTGCGATAAGAAGAAGGCCTAGAGGCAGCATCCAGAGTCCGAAGATAGGCAGAAAGCTGAAGACGCCTCCTAGGATGAGCAAACAGGCGACAACGACACGGACCAAAAACGAGGATGGTTCTTGTAGCCACAGAATGAAGGTCGACACCTTCGTGGGCACCCGTCGCCGGAACAATTCAAAGTATCTATCCAATTCCGCTTTGACGGAAGCCATCAATTCGACCTTCTCTGATACCAGGACGCGGCAACTCGCTCGAAATCCGCGACTAAATCAAAATATCTGTACGGAAAGCGTTCCAAACCCTTCGGCTTCTCAATGGAGATGACGGACGATCCGTCTGCGGACAGTCAGGGCCGAGACCTTGCCGGCACTGGACCAGTTCTCCATGGTGGCTTCGAAAGACCGCCTGCCAAATTTCCTCAGGGTTGCGCAGGGCAGATGATAGCCGGCAAGCGCGGGTATGACGGGTAGCCCTCGCCTAAAGCGTATCCGGTGTGCGTCGAGGTGAGCTTTGATCCTCGTTGAGCAATTCCTGCTCGGCCAAACGCCAAAAGTCTTCGTCTCGGCCCTCTGGCTTACCTGCCTGCTCCCACAACTCGTAGGCCCGGGCCGCAATGCTCTCGTCAATCCGATGGTTCATTTGTAGCCCCTTCTTGTTCGTGCTCAATTGAGTCGCTTGGGATCGGTGTCAATTTCTACAATGACCGCCTCGATGTCGGGTACGCCATCCACGTCGCTGTTGCAGACACACGGCATACCGGCGCCACACTGGCAGCCTCCCGCACCTTCGGTCCACGCCTTGTCCGGATGATTTTCGCAGACCCAACCGAGACCATGGCAAACTGGGCAATGGGAATTGGTCATGCTGCGATCACCCGTCGATGGCGTTGGTAGGCTTCGATGGCGCGGTTCGCGAGCATCAGCTTTCTATGTTCTCCCTTGAGGACCATCGCATCGACAGTCCTCAGGAGAAAGCGGCTGGCTTCTGAAGCATTCCCAATCTCGCCCGTACGCTCCAGATAATTCCAGGCGATCTTTATGGAAGACTCAATCAGCCAAGGGATAGGTTCGCTCATTAAAGCAGAACCCGCAGCACCGCCCGCCGTTCCTAGTGGACTGTCGACCGGTACTTCGCCTCGACGACCTCCACGTTGGCTCGCAGTCCTGCTTTGTGAAGTCTTAGGAGGCCTTGCGCCAACTGCCGCAGATCGTTTCGAGCGGGGCCGACCGGCGTCTTGCGAGCCCGCCCAAGCAGTAGAGCCGCGTGAACTATCAACGGAGATTTTTTCATTTTGGCGGCTGCAAGCCAGGGGACCTGAGCCAGTCATTCATGTGCGAAGCTGTTTCTGCCTGCTTCGCTTTGCGAAGAAGATGTTCGCGTTCGAGACCCGGCGGCATTGCCTGGACCTCCGCCCTCAACCTCTCGGCTTCCCTTGCAAGACGTTCATCCAAAGTTTCGGTTTGTTTGAAACGACGCCGTTTCTGCATGGCGCGCTCCTTTCGTTCGAGAAAGCTGGGAGCGCAATTGGCGTTCTCATCACCGATATAAGCACGATCCGCGCGGTGATAGAGTCATCGTACACCTCAAGTCGGAAACCAGACCTAACAAACGTCAAGACCTGGAGAATCCTTTTAGGGCACTGGCACGCAGCAGTCCTTCTGACGTGATATCGCGATACTCAATTTCTGCTGTAAAAACAGGCTCAACCCAGGTAGCTTTCGGTTCTTGAGTTGCTTACTCAGTTTACTCTTTGGACTAATCACGGTGTCGAGAGCCCGACGCATCTTGCCGGACGTAGTCGGGTCCCAGCCCGTTCCGACCTTGCCCATATAGACAAGCTTCTTACCTTCCTTTTTTCCTAAATATAGCGCGGCGACGCCGGATGGATCTTTGATGCATCCGACCACGGGAAATTGCCCTTCAGCCGTCTCCCTACCCGTCGCCGTTGACCGTGACAGACAAAGCGCGCCCAGCCCTGATTTGTTCCTCGCTCCACTTCGGCTATGCTGCTGAAATGAAGGACAGTTATGCGGGACGAACAAATCGATTTCCGCTTGCGGACTACGGGCAAGACCGGGTCTTATCTTGCGGTTCCGAGCGCATGCGATGACCATTTACACTGTCCACCACAGCACTGTTTATCGCTATCCCACGCCCGTAAAGCTTGGGCAGCATCAAATGCTCTTTCGTCCGCGAGATAGCTTTGATCAGCGGCTGCTCGACTGCCAACTTGTGGTAAAACCGGATCCCGTCGAAATTCGCTGGATACATGACGTCTTCGGCAATTGCCTCACGCTGGTTGACTTCAATACTTTGGCAGAGGTGCTGGAGTTTGAAACGACAATTCGTCTTGAGCATACTCCAGAGAACGCTCCAGACTTTCGGATCGAGGAATACGCCCGGGAGCATCCGTTCGCTTATGACGGCAACGAGCTGCCGGATTTAGACCCATACATCCGTCGCCATTATCCAAGCGATACAGCCGTCGACGAATGGCTTTCCAAGTTCATGGGGCCTGGCGTTAACCGACCCACCGGGCAGTTACTCATGACGCTCAACGAGGCGATCGCAGAGGGATTTTCCTACCGGCGCCGCACGATGCGAGGTACACAAACACCCGCGGAAACCATAGGCCTTCAACAGGGGACCTGCCGAGATTTCGCATTTCTAATGATGGAAGCCGCGCGCTCGCTCGGCTTCGCCGCCCGCTTCATCACCGGGTACGTCTATGTGCCCGATCGCGATGGACCGGTCCGGCTCGGAGGTGGCTCGACACACGCTTGGTGTTCAATCTACGTCCCGGGCTCGGGCTGGGTAGAGTTCGACCCAACCAATGGAATAGTCGGGAATCGGGACCTTATTAGGGTTGGCGTAGCTCGAACCCCGGCTCAGGCTATCCCACTTTCAGGCAGCTACTGGGGCGATGCCGGCGAGGATGTCAGCATGGAAGTCACCGTAAACGTGAAATCAGAGCCGATTGACGAATATCGCACCTGAAGCAGTGCTCTGATCTCATCGAAGATAATGAGACACGTCCTTAGCCCGCGACGCCAGCTCGCCCTCGACCTTGTCAATCTCGGCTTGGTTGCGCTCGATGAAGGCGGCGAGTTCGTCGCGAGACATCTCAGAGAGCGCCTTCTGTTGTGACGACGTGTCCTTGCGAGTAGGAGCAATGTGCCCTGCCCGGTCCAAAACCTTGATTGAGAGATCCGCCAGACGCGGGCGCTAACGCTTGCGTCCTGGAGAAGTGACTTCGCCACTCGATACGCCAGCGGTGCGCCGACCACCGCGAGATCGAGTTGGATCGACTCAGAAATTGCCGCCGCGACCGCTGGTAGCCGCATAGTCTTATAGACCGACTTCGGGGCACAGGAGCGCGCGCAGGCATCCGGGAACTTCGACCTCGCGAACAACCTGGGCCGATTGCGGAGTGCGATAAATCGCACCCTCGAGGACGCGCCCGGCTATGCGGAGGCCAATGCCAACTATCAGCGCTTCGCACAGCGTTTCCGTCCCAGCACTCTGCGTCACGCCGCCACGGCGCGGATCGACTTTCCAAGACTTGACGCCGCGACCATTGTTCGGGTGATAAGGCTCGTGACCGGCGGAGCCTGTCGGCAGGCGATCGACAGCAGGATTGTAGCGCAAACGACCTTAACAGACCTTGTCATTGCGGTTCGGTTCGATCGTACGCCCGCCCAATGCATTGCCGAACTCCAGCGCTTGAGCGATGCAAAAGACAAGCTCAAGGCGGCGCGTGATCTGACACTGTCGGATCTGCACGGGCTGGGCGAGGCCCGCGCCTGGGCCGAGGCGACAATCTCCGACATCAAATCCTAGTACCCACTTTTCTTGGAACGTGAGTCGTGATTCAAGGTCGGGATGATACCCGAAGCAAGAGAAGTCCACCTTTCGAGGAAAGATCGCAAGGTGCTTGAGGCGTGCTGTCGCTCACCGGTGACGTTGCAGCGCGATTTGAAGCGGGCGCGGATAGTTCTGTTGGCGGCGGATGGGCGCAGCACCCGGTCGATCGCCAAGGAAGTTGGGGTCCAGCCGCGGATTGTCAGCCTTTGGCGGCATCGCTATGCCGACCATGGCCTTGAAGGGCTGCAAGACAAGCCGCGGCCTGGCAAGCAGCCGATCTATACGAAGACGACCGACAAGCGGATTCTGAAGCTGCTGGATAAGCCGCCACCGCAAGGGTTTGCGCGCTGGACCGGCCCCCTGCTGGCCGAGGCGCTGGGCGATGTCGATGTCCAATATGTCTGGCGGTTCCTGCGCAGCCACAAGATTGACCTGGTGGCTCGCAAGTCCTGGTGCGAGAGCAACGACCCGAACTTTACGGCCAAAGCCGCCGATGTTGTCGGCCTCTATGTCGCGCCGCCGGCGAAGGCCATTGTGCTGTGCGTGGACGAGAAGCCCTCGATCCAGGCTTTGGAGCGAGCGCAGGGTTATCTGAAGTTGCCCAATGGCCGCGCCTTGACCGGCCAAAGCCACGATTACAAGCGGCATGGCACCACAACATTGTTTGCGGCGCTCGAAGTCGCCACCGGAAAGATCATCGCGACCCATTCAAAACGCCGGCGCCGCGTCGAGTTTCTCGATTTCATGAACAGCGTCACCGCGGCTTTTCCGAACCGCAAGCTTCACGTCATCCTCGACAACCTCAACACCCATAAAAAGAACGAGGACTGGCTCAAGGCCCACCCCAACGTGCAATTTCATTTCACGCCGACAAGTGCGTCATGGCTCAATCAGGTCGAAGTATGGTTTTCCATCTTGCAGGGGCAGTCGCTCAGCGGCACCTCCTTCACGAGCCTCAAGCAGCTTCAGGAACACATCGATGCCTACGTCAACGCATACAACGACAGAGCCGAGCCCTTCGTCTGGACCAAGAAAAAGGTCCGTCAACGCCGTTTCAAAGGCCGCCGTATCACTCAGCTCTGATTCCGGGTACTAGAAAGATGGACATATCTCGTGGTCTTCTGCAATCTCGTCAGGAATCGCACTCAACGGCCCGGCTGGCTGCGGCAAGACGACGTTCGCTGCCGTATTTTGCCGCGAAGCCGGCCTTCACATGATGAGTGCGTCGCTGGCCAAGTGGCAAGGGTCTGGCGAGGGCAACCTCGGCCATCTGCTGCGTTCCGTGCGGCAAGATTTCGAGGATGCACGCGCCAATGTTCCATCGTGCGTCTTTATCGACGAGATCGATTCGATCGCTGACCGCGCCAGCATTTCCCACGCATGGCGAGATTATGTTGTGGAAGTTGTGAACGCGGTGCTTGCCGAAATCGACGGCATCAAAGGGCGTGAGGGCGTTTTGGTCATCGGCGCGACCAACGCAATCAGTCGCTGCGAACCCGCCTTGCTGCGATCGGGTCGCCTGGAGAAGATCGTCAATATTGGTTTGCCGGACTCTGCCGAACTGGAGCGCATGTTCAGGGTGCGCTTGCGCGGCGACTTACAGCAAGAGGACCTGACCGCGATCGTCGAGTTGGCTATCGGCATGGTCGGTGCGGACGTCGAGCGCGTGGTCAAGGACGCGCGCCGCGCGGCGCGCAATGACGGAGGCCGACCTCTCGCTTTGCGCGACCTGCGCGGCGCACTGGTGACGAACGACGATCGGCCACTCGAGCTGCGATGGCGCAACTGCGTGCACGAAGCCGGCCACCTTGTGGCCGACGTGATCCATTTCGGTCCCGACAACGTGTTTGCGAATACGGCCCGGGTCGGCTCACGCGGCGGCAGGTTGGTGCGCACCACTGCTCCGGCTTGCGCAGGAACGCTTGAGGTCTATCGCCGGCGGCTCCAGGTGATTTTGGCCGGACGGGCTGCCGAGGAACTGCTGCTCGGTGCCGGCTCGCATGGTGCGGGCGGCGCACGGGAGTCGGACCTCGACCATGCGACCTCGCTGGCCGCCGCCATGGTCGGTTCGCTCGGAGTGATTGGCGCGGATTACATCACCTACTTCGGTCCACGTGATGATACGCGAACATTGTTATCATTTGCGGAGGTCCGAGAGGGAGTGGCTCGCGAGCTCGCTGACGCGGTCGCGGCCGCGCGGTCACTCCTCGAGGCAAACCGCGCGGTGGTCGAGGTTGTGGCGCAGCGGTTGATGGATCGTGGGCGCGTGGCGGGCGCGGAGGTTTCGGAGGTGTTGCGGCGGGGCCGCGTTCAGCAATCGAGCCCCAACGCTGCATCGGCGCGAGCCCAACTTGACGGGGTCTGCCGAGGGAGAAGCGGGAGTGCCCGATTTAACCAAGGATTCGAATGGCATTACCTTGGAAGCGAAGAACGGGGCGTCTGGCGAAAAGCGGTTGTGAAGGGGCCTGGGTGACAGGCGAAGTTCAGTTTGTTTCTTTGAAGGCAACGTTCCGAGGGTTTGTCCTCGGGCAGCACGGACGAATTATCCCGAACCACTGGAGGATCAACAATGGATACCGCAGCGACGCCAAGCCCCCTAGTACCCGGAATCAGAGCTGAGTGATACGGCGGCCTTTGAAACGGCGTTGACGGACCTTTTTCTTGGTCCAGACGAAGGGCTCGGCTCTGTCGTTGTATGCGTTGACGTAGGCATCGATGTGTTCCTGAAGCTGCTTGAGGCTCGTGAAGGAGGTGCCGCTCGACTGCCCCTGCAAGATGGAAAACCATACTTCGACCTGATTGAGCCATGACGCACTTGTCGGCGTGAAATGAAATTGCACGTTGGGGTGGGCCTTGAGCCAGTCCTCGTTCTTTTTATGGGTGTTGAGGTTGTCGAGGATGACGTGAAGCTTGCGGTTCGGAAAAGCCGCGGTGACGCTGTTCATGAAATCGAGAAACTCGACGCGGCGCCGGCGTTTTGAATGGGTCGCGATGATCTTTCCGGTGGCGACTTCGAGCGCCGCAAACAATGTTGTGGTGCCATGCCGCTTGTAATCGTGGCTTTGGCCGGTCAAGGCGCGGCCATTGGGCAACTTCAGATAACCCTGCGCTCGCTCCAAAGCCTGGATCGAGGGCTTCTCGTCCACGCACAGCACAATGGCCTTCGCCGGCGGCGCGACATAGAGGCCGACAACATCGGCGGCTTTGGCCGTAAAGTTCGGGTCGTTGCTCTCGCACCAGGACTTGCGAGCCACCAGGTCAATCTTGTGGCTGCGCAGGAACCGCCAGACATATTGGACATCGACATCGCCCAGCGCCTCGGCCAGCAGGGGGCCGGTCCAGCGCGCAAACCCTTGCGGTGGCGGCTTATCCAGCAGCTTCAGAATCCGCTTGTCGGTCGTCTTCGTATAGATCGGCTGCTTGCCAGGCCGCGGCTTGTCTTGCAGCCCTTCAAGGCCATGGTCGGCATAGCGATGCCGCCAAAGGCTGACAATCCGCGGCTGGACCCCAACTTCCTTGGCGATCGACCGGGTGCTGCGCCCATCCGCCGCCAACAGAACTATCCGCGCCCGCTTCAAATCGCGCTGCAACGTCACCGGTGAGCGACAGCACGCCTCAAGCACCTTGCGATCTTTCCTCGAAAGGTGGACTTCTCTTGCTTCGGGTATCATCCCGACCTTGAATCACGACTCACGTTCCAAGAAAAGTGGGAGTGTACACCATCGCTCAAGCCTGCAACCTCGCGTGCAGCGGTCGCTCATCACTTTATCAAGCGATCCGGTCGGGCGAGCTACGTGCCGTCAAGCGTGGACGGCGCACCCTTATTTTAGCGACGGATCTAGGTGACTGGGTCAGGCGCCTACCTGCCGTCACGGCCGCGCAAGCTGAATAGTCGCATCACCAAGGGTGAAACTATCCGGACAAACATTGCCCGGCGGAAGCTTCGCAAGAGGATTTCATCCACGATCCACGAAGCATGCACTGCTAGGGTTCGAGATGTGAGGTTGGCGACTGTGCGACGCTTGCAACAGCGCCCGCGCGGCTCCGCTCCCGCAGGTTTGAGACCGACCAATGACGCACCCTCGGAGTGCAATCCTCTCCGTTCTGGTCTGAGCTTGATGCAGTTTCTTTGGCAGGGCCCGAAAGCATTGCGGTACTCAGGGCCCGGGCCCGGGGAAAAACTGAAAAGATTGCTCAATTGAAGGATTCAGGCCGCCGAAGCCCTTCAAGGATTCGATTACGAATCGCGAGAAACTTGAGACGCTACCGATTTGCTACGGCACAGGTGTCTCAGATGCGGCGCTCGCGCCGAATCCGCATATCATATTGATTTCAAACGGCTTTATGGTAGCGGGGGAGGGACTCGAACCCCCGACCCCAGGATTATGATTCCCGTGCTCTAACCAGCTGAGCTACCCCGCCACAGGGTCGCGAACGGCGAAACCGCCGATCTCGCGAACGCGCGGCATATAAGGAAGGGGGCGGCGGGCTGTCAATCCGGGTTTGCGAAAGCTTTGACGGATATGGCGCTTGAGAGGGGAAAACCGGCCCCTTTTGGCGCTGGAGTCGCGATTTCGGGCACCAGACTCGCGGAGAGCCCCCCTCACCCGGATCGCATCTTCGATGCGCTCCGGCCTCTCCCCGCAGACGGGGAGAGGCGAAGGAAGAGCGAGCCTATTTCGGCCGGACCGTCGGGTCGCCGCCGGGGCTGCCGGGGGGCGGGATGACGGGGGTGTTGCCTCCGCTTTCGGGGGCGGGGGCGTGCATGTCGGGGTCTACGCCCGAGGGCGGGCAGAGCACGCCGTCGGATTTGGCCAGCCTGTCGCCGAGCGGTTCCCGGGACTGGCCGGTGGTGGTGCCGTCGGGCGCGGTAGCGCGGTTCGGGCGGTCCTGGGGCAGGCAATTGGCGGCGTGCTGCGCCGATGGCGGCGCGGTCGCTTGCGGCGGCGTCGCAGGTAGCGGCGGGGCCTGCGCCATCGCGGCGCCTGACGCCGCGATGACGAGGCCCGCAACGATGAGTTTTGATGTCGTGCGCATGGGAGGGAAACGCCGGGGTAAGGCCCGGTGTTCCCCCAACGCGATCACGATTTGCGGTAGCGGATCAGCGAAAAGTGGCCCATCGGCGGCATCGGGCGGCGCTCGGCCAACGTGATGCCGCCGTGCTTTGCGGCCCAGTCGACCAGGCGCTGCCACGGGAATTCCGGGCGCCAGCCGAGGCGGCGGGCGACGGGCGCGAAGGCCAGCTCGAACAGCTTGCGCGGACCGCTCTCGGCACCGATGTGGTTGACGAGGATCAGCTCGCCACCGGGCTTCAGCACGCGCACGAATTCGTCGAGCGTGCCCTCGGGATCTGGCACGGCGGTGATGACATATTGCGCGACCACCGCATCGAAGAAGTTTTCGGGGAAGGCGAGGTTTTTCGCGTCCATCACCGAGAGCACCTCGACATTGCTGAGCCGCAGCGCGCGCACGCGCGCCTGCGCCTTGCGCAGCATCGGCTCGGAGATGTCCACGCCGCAGATCTTCGTGGTGCGCGAATAGTCAGAGAGTGAGAGCCCGGTGCCGACGCCGACATCGAGGATGCGGCCGCCGATGCGGTCGGCCTCCGCGATGGTCGACTGCCTTCCGGCGTCGAACACCTTGCCGAACACGAGATCGTAGACCGGCGCCCAGCGGCCATAGGCCTTCTCGACCCCGGCCCGCGAGATGTCTGCTGCCATGCCCCCTGCCCCGGAAATTTTCTAGCCGCGCACCGCTTCCACCAGCGGCCTCGCAGCGTTGCTCGCAACCTTCGCCGCGGCGCTCTGGATGAAGCCGCCGCCGAGCACGCGCGCCTGCCCCGAGGGCGCATCGTAGAACACGCAGGCCTGGCCCGGCGAGACGCCCTCCTCGCCGGCGACGAGCTCGATCTCGTAATGGCCGCCAGCGCCGCGCAGCCACGCCGGCTGGGGGCTGCGCGTCGAGCGCACGCGCACGAACATCTCGAGGCCATTGCCGATGGCGCTATCGATATCACCGCCGCCGAGCCAGTTGACGTCGCGCAAGCTGATGCGGTGCATCTTCAGCGCCTCGCGCGGGCCGACGACGACCCGGCGATTGGCGGCCTCGAGCCGCACCACGAACAGCGGCGCGTGAGCGGCGATGCCGAGGCCGCGGCGCTGGCCGACGGTGAAATTGGCGATGCCGTTGTGCCTGCCGAGCACGCGGCCGTCGAGATCGACGATGTCGCCGGGGTCCATCGCGTTCGGCCGCAGGCGGGTGATGATGTCGGTGTAGCGCCCCGTCGGCACGAAGCAGATGTCCTGGCTGTCGTGCTTGTCGGCGACCGCAAGACCGAAGCGGCGCGCGAGTCCGCGCGTCTCCGGCTTGGTCATGTCGCCGAGCGGAAAGCGCAGATAGTCGAGCTGTTCCTGCGTGGTCGCGAACAGGAAGTAGCTCTGGTCGCGATCGGCATCGGCGGCGCAGACCAGCGCGCGCGAGCCGTCGTCGAGACGGCGCGAGGCGACGTAATGGCCGGTGGCGAGCGCCTGGGCCCCTAACTCGCGCGCGGTCTTGAGTAGGTCGCGAAACTTGACCGAGCGGTTGCACTCGATGCACGGCACCGGCGTTTCACCAAGAGCATAAGAGTCGGCGAAATTGTCGATGACGGACTCGCGAAAACGGTCCTCGTAGTCGAGCACGTAATGGGGAATGCCGAGCTTGGCGGCGACGTCGCGGGCGTCGTGGATGTCCTGGCCGGCGCAGCAGGCGCCCTTGCGATGGGTCGCCGCGCCATGGTCGTAGAGCTGCAGCGTGATGCCGACGACGTCGTAGCCCTCAGCCTTGAGCAGCGCAGCCGTCGTCGAGGAATCGACGCCGCCCGACATGGCGACGACGATCCTGGTGTCCTGCGGACGGCCTTCGAGATCCAGACTGTTGAGCATGGGTTCTTAAGGTGTGACGGCGGCGTTCGGCGATCCGCGATGTGCCTTTGGCCGGGACATCGGTGGTCCCGGGGAACTTCGGTTCCCGCAGGGCGCGACTGGCCCGGTCGAAAGCGGCTGAGAGCGATCTCTTTAATATAGGGGGCATTCCGGTGAAGCAATCACAGGGGAGGCCGGCTTAGGGCAATTCTTGCCGGGGCGGCAGAAATGGCGGGGTCGCGGAGGGCCCTGCGGCAGCAAGCTCGACGCATCAAGATATTGATTTTACTTCTAAATTTTCCACGCTCAGCGCTGGCCCGCTCCTTGCTACCCCTGTGCCGAAGATGTTTTCAAGAGGTCGCCTGTGGTCGGTCGGACGTCAGATGTAGCTGCCAACGTGCCGGTTCCTAGCGCGCAGCAAAAGACTGCACGCTCGCAAGGGCCGAAGGAAACGTCGACGAACGACGCCTTCGGCTCGCTGGTCGACGACAGTAGTACCCAGGCGATCAGCAACAACGCGGCCTCGCAGGCGCAGGACAGCGCGCCGCGGCGGACCGATTCGGCGTCATCTGCCGCAGACAAGAGCCCGCGCGACACCTCCTCGACCGACCAGTCCTCGCAGAGCAAGGCGAGCGACGACACTGACAATTCCGCGTCCGCCGGGAGCGAGACGACGGACGATCCGGCCAAAGCCACGGACACGGCGTCGGCCAAGAGCAAGGACAAGACCAAGGACAAGCCGGAGGCGTCCGACGCCAAATCGGCGGACAAGTCCGACGCGACCAAGGGCGACAAGTCCGACGGCACCGACGGGCTCGCCGCCGCCGTCGCAATCGATGCCGCCGCGGCCGCGCAAGTGGACGCGACCCAGGCCGCCGTGCCCGATCCGAACGCGATCGTGGTGGCCGCGCCGGTCGTGCCTCTCGATCCGAACGCTGCGGCGAACCAGGCCGGCGATGCCGCCGCCTCGCCGCTGACGATCGCCGCCGCCGGCCTCGCCGCCAGCGCCTCCACCGCGGCGCAGATCGCCGGCGCCAAGACCGATACCGCGACGGCTGGCGACAAGAGCGCCAAGGCCGCGGGCGCCAAGGTCGATGCCGAGACCTCGGCGACGCTCGCGGACGCCGCGACCGGCACCACCGACGGCACCGCGACCGACGCCAAGACCAATGGCGGACTGATCGCCGCCGCCGTTGACCAGGGCACGCCGAAGACCTCGTTCAAGGCCGCCGCCATCGCGCCAGGCGCGAGCGACGTCTCCAATATCGGCCAGGACGCGGGCAAGGCGAACGCCGCGACCGCGCAAACGCCGGCGACCGCGACCGGCGCCGCCGCGCATCCGCAAGCGGCCAAGCCGCAAGACGATGCCGGCGCGACCGACGCGAAGGCTGCTCCCGCCGACCGAGCCGCCGATGCAGCGCCTGGCGCAGCGGCCACGCACGCCCATGCGAATGCGCCGGCCAATGTAGCCGCGACCGACACCAGCGCACAGGCCGCCTCCGCCGTGCAGGCGCCGCTGACCACGACGACGTCGGCCGCGACGGCATCGACCGCAACGCTCACCGCGACCGCGGCAACTTCGACCGCCGTGCCGATCAACGCCGTGCCGATCGAGATCGCGGCCGCCGCGCGCGCCGGCAAGACCCGCTTCGACATCAGCCTCGATCCGGTCGATCTCGGCCGCATCGACGTCCGCATCAATGTCGACCGCAACGGCCAGGTCACCTCGCATCTCACCGTCGAGAAGCCGGAGACGCTGCAGATGCTGCGGCAGGACGCGCCGCAATTGCAGCGCGCGCTCGACGATGCCGGCTTCAAGACCGGCAGCAACGGACTCTCGTTCAGCCTGCGCGACCAGAATTCGTCGGGCCAGAACTCCGGCCAGAACAACGACAATGGCGGCAATGCCCGCCGGCTGATCATCAGCGAGGACGACACCGTTCCCGCAGCGCCCGTGGGACGCGGCTACGGCCGCATGCTCGGATCGAGCAGCGGCGTCGACATCAGAGTGTGAGGAGTATTCGCAAATGACCACCACGAATGCCGCCACCGCCCCTTCCGTCGTCTCCGGCACGACCGACGTCCCGAAATCGTCCTCGTCGAACTCGCTGAGCTCGAGCACGGGATCGACGCTCGCCGGCAACTTCCAGACCTTCCTGACGCTGCTGACGACGCAGCTGCAGAACCAGAACCCGCTCGATCCGCTCGACACCAACCAGTTCACCCAGCAGCTGGTGCAGTTCGCCGGCGTCGAGCAGCAGCTCAAGACCAACGATGCGCTGTCCCAGCTCGTCACCCTGCAGCAGACCACGCAGGCGACGCAGGCGCTGGGCTTCGTCGGCAAGACCGCGCTGGTCGACGGCTCGACCGCGACCATGAAGAACTCGTCGGCGACCTGGCATCTCAACGTGCCCAGCGACTCGACCGTCGACATCACCGTCGCCAATTCCAGCGGCCAGACCGTGTTCACCGGCAAATACACCGCCGCCGCCGGCACCGACATTCCCTTTACCTGGAACGGCCAGGGCAATGACGGCACGCAATGGCCCGACGGCAAGTACACGATCTCGGCCACAGGCAAGGACGTCGCGAACAACAATGTCGGCATCGCCGCGCAGGTGCAGGGCGTGGTGTCGTCGGTCGACCTGACCCAGTCGCCGCCGCTGCTCACCATCGACGGCGCCAGCTACACCCTGAGCCAGGTGAAGAGCATCATCGCGACGAGCAGCAATTAAAGGCCTGCGCGGCCGCCACACACGAGATGTCATCCCCGCGAAGGCGGGGATCCATAACCACAGAACGTCGTTTTCGCGTGAGACCGTAACCCCGAGTCGTCGTCAAACTGCTCCCTGGGGTTATGGGTCCCGGGCTCGCGCTCCGCGCGCCCCGGGACGACGGTTGAGAGCTTTGTAGCGTCGCGCTCGGGCCCGATTTGTTAGTAAAGTATTTACCTTCTGCCCGCCCGGCCGGCCGAGATTACGTCTCCCGCCCTCCGGGCCGGCCGTGTTCCCGCAAGTTTCAACGAGAATTGTATTGAAGCCTTAGGCTTAGCGGATTTTTAAGCCGCCGCGCGTAGGGTTACGGCGTGAGTTCAGTGGTTGAGAGTTTGTGAGTACGCCATGACAGAACCCCATCGCCCGAGGGTAAAATACGTCATCGGGCCGGACGGCAGTCCGCTGACGATCGCAGATCTGCCAGCACCCGGCACCAAACGCTGGGTCATCCGCCGCAAGGCTGAAGTCGTCGCCGCCGTCCGTGGCGGACTTCTCTCCCTTGAGGAGGCCTGCAGCCGTTATACGCTGACGGTCGACGAATTCCTCTCTTGGCAGTTTTCCATCGACCAGCACGGTCTGGCGGGTCTTCGCACCACCCGCATCCAGCAATATCGCCAGTAAGCGATCCGGAAATCTGCGGCTTTTGACGAAAATCGGCCTCGCCCTGCGAGGCCGATTTTTTTCATGACGCGACTTTTGTCCCAGCTCTTAACCTTCGTTAACCATATCGAAACCATCACCTAGGCAATAATTGCCCAGTCGACCGCTCTGGAATGCGGATCGAAGCTTCGGGGCGGTTGCTTGCAAGGTCTTGCGGCCTTTTTAAAAGGTATCGGCGCCGCCCGCTTCGGGGCGATGATCGCGGTCACCGCCGCGCTCGTCGGCTTCTTCGCGTTCGTCATCATGCGGGTCACCACGCCGCAGATGACGACGCTGTTCACCGACCTCTCGGTGGAAGATTCTTCCAGCATTATCAAGGACCTGGAACGCCAGGCCATCCAGTTCGAGCTGCGCAATGAGGGCACCATCATCATGGTGCCCAAGGACAAGGTGACGCGGCTGCGGATGAAGCTCGCCGAGGGCGGCCTGCCCAAGGGCGGCGGCGTCGGCTACGAGGTGTTCGACAAGTCGGACGCGCTCGGCACCACCTCTTTCGTCCAGAACATCAATCATCTGCGCGCGCTGGAAGGTGAGCTCGCCCGCACCATCCGTGCCATCGACCGCATCCAGGCCGCCCGCGTCCATCTGGTGCTGCCCGAGCGCCCGCTGTTCTCGCGCGAGGCGCCGGAGCCGTCCGCCTCGATCGTGGTGCGGGTCCGCGGCGCGCTGGAGGCGCAGCAGATCAGGGCCATCCGCCATCTCGTCGCCTCCGCCGTCAACGGACTGAAGCCGCAGCGGGTCTCGATCGTCGACGAGGCCGGCCAGCTGCTCGCCGACGGCGCCGCGACCGATCCGGAGCAGGCGCTCGGCGACGAGCGCCGCACCACCTTCGAGAAGCGGATGCGCAAGCAGGTCGAGGACATCGTCTCCTCGGTGGTCGGGTCGGGCCGTGCCCGCGTCCAGCTCTCCGCCGATTTCGACTTCAACAAGATCACCCAGACCTCGGACAAGTTCGACCCCGAGGGCCGCGTGCTGCGCTCTACCCAGACCCGCGAAGAAAGCAGCATGACCGCCGACAACAACGGCCAGGTCACCGTCAACAACGAGCTGCCGGGCAACCAGCAGAACAACGGCGTCGCGGCCAAGGACCAGAGCAAGAAGACCGAGGAGACCAACAATTACGAGATCTCCCGCACCACCAAGACCGAGGTGACCGAAGCCGGCCGGGTCAACCGCATCTCCGTCGCGGTGCTGGTCGACGGCATCTACAGCAAGAACGACAAGGGCGAGCTGGCCTATCAGGACCGCACCAAGGAGCAGCTCGACCGCATCGCGACCCTGGTGCGCTCGGCCATCGGCTTCGACCAGAAGCGCGGCGACCAGGTCGAGGTCGTCAATCTGCGCTTTGCCGATGCCCCTTCCACCGCCCCGATCGCCGAGCCGTCGGGCTTCCTCGGCATGCTCCAGTTCACCAAGGACGACGTCATGTACTTCGTCGAGCTCGGCGTGATGATGCTGCTCGGCCTGGTCGTGCTGTTCATGGTGATCCGCCCGCTGGTCAAGCGCATCCTGGCTTCCGACGAGGTCGCCGCCGCCATAAGTGGCGTGCTCTCCGGCCCGGCCGCCTCGGACGAGGCCGCGCCGGCCGCCGGCCAGGCGCTGCTGCCCGGCGGCGCAGCCAGCGCGATCGACGTCGCAACCATCCAGGGCCAGGTCCATGCCCAGTCAGTTCATCGTGTCGGCGAGCTCGCCGAACGCAACCCCAACGAAACCGTCGCCATCATCCGCCAATGGCTGACCGAACCCGCGAAATGATCGAGAAGTGAACTGACATGGCCGCCAACCTGCAAAACGCCAACTCCAACGACATCACCAGCGTGATCTCGACGCTCGGCGCCCGCCAGGGCAGCCGTGCGGGCGCCAAGACCGAGGCGGTGGCGGGACCCAAGCGCGCCGCGATCCTGATGCTGGCGCTGGGCGAGCAGTACGGCGGCAAGATCTGGTCGATGCTCGACGACGACGAGGTGCGCCAGCTTTCGCTGGAAATGTCGACGCTCGGCACCGTCGAGGTCGACACGGTCGAGGACATGCTGCTCGAGTTCGTCTCGCGGATGTCGGCCTCGGGCGCGCTGATGGGCAATTTCGACGCCACCGAACGGCTGCTCCAGCAATACCTGCCGCCGGAGCGCGTCAACGGCATCATGGACGAGATTCGCGGCCCCGCCGGGCGCAACATGTGGGAGAAGCTTTCCAACGTGCAGGAAGAGGTTCTCGCCAACTATCTCAAGAACGAATATCCGCAGACCATCGCGGTGGTGCTCTCGAAGCTGAAGCCGGAGCACGCCGCGCGCGTGCTCGGCATCTTCCCCGAGGACCTCGCGCTCGACGTCGTCAACCGCATGCTGAAGATGGAAGCGGTGCAGAAGGAGGTGATCGAGAGCGTGGAGAAGACGCTGCGCACCGAATTCATGTCCAACCTGTCGCAGACCCGCCGCCGCGACGCCCACGAGGTGATGGCCGAAATCTTCAACAATTTCGACCGCCAGACCGAAACCCGCTTCATCACCTCGCTGGAAGAGGACAACCGGGAATCGGCCGAGCGCATCAAGGCGCTGATGTTCACCTTCGACGACCTCGTGAAGCTGGATTCCGGCTCGGCCCAGACCCTGATGCGCAACGTCGACAAGGACAAGCTCGGCGTCGCGCTCAAGAGCGCCAACGAGGACGTCCGCAACTTCTTCTTCGGCAACATGTCCTCGCGCGCGGCCAAGATGCTCCAGGACGACATGGCGGCGATGGGCCCGGTCCGCCTGCGCGACGTCGACGAGGCGCAGGCGCTGCTGGTCAACCTCGCCAAGGATCTCGCCGCCAAGGGCGAGATCATGCTGACCAAGAACCGCGCCGACGACGAACTGGTGTATTGATGGCCGCTCCGGCAAAATTCCTGTTCGACACCGACTTCGCCGCGCCGGACCGGACGCGCGAGAAGGCCGCGACCGCGGCCGAGATCGCCCAGAAGGTCGCGGAAGCGGAGGCGCGCGCCTATCAGGACGGCTTTGCCGCCGGCCAGCGCGAGGCCAAGGCCGAGAGCGACCGCCGCGTCGCGCTCGCCATGGAAGAGATCAACATCGCGATCCGTGGCGTCGCCTCGGGCATGGGCAACATCGAGATCAAGATGGAGACCGAGGCGGTCGAGGTCGCGGTCGCGGTGGCGCGCAAGCTGTGCGCCGATCTGGTCGCCGCCGAGCCGCTCGGCGAGATCGTGGCGCTGGTCAAGGATTGCTTCTCGCATCTGGTCGCGACGCCGCATCTCGTCGTCCGCATCAACGACGCGCTCTACGACAGCGCCCGCGAGAAGATCGAGCGGCTCGCCAAGCAGAGCGGCTTCGAGGGCCGGCTGGTGATCCTGGCCGAGCCGGAGATTGCAACCGGCGACTGCCGGATCGAATGGGCCGATGGCGGCGTCGTGCTGGAGCGCGGCGCCATCGCGGCCAAGATCGACGAAATGGTCGGACGCTATATCGCGTCCCGCAGGGGGAGCTAAGCCATGAGCGACACCGACGGACAGGTCCCGCTGCCCGATCTCAACGGCCCGATGCCGCCAACCGGCACCGATGTCGGCTACAGCGAGGACGAATATGCGGCGCGCGCCGCCGCCGACCTCGAGGCCGTGTTCGACGTGCCGGTGCAGGTCTCGGCCGTGCTCGGCCGCTCCAAGATGGACGTTGGCGAGCTCCTGAAGCTCGGGCCCGGCACCGTGCTCGAGCTCGACCGGCGCGTCGGCGAGGCCATCGACATCTACGTCAACAACAAGCTGGTCGCCCGCGGCGAGGTCGTCCTGGTCGAGGACAAGCTCGGCGTGACCATGACCGAAATCATCAAGACCGAACGCACGTGATCATTTGCGATTGCAGGGAATGACGCGCGGCAGCGCGACCAGACGGACAGGAGACTGACATGCGGCTTCTCATCGTTGGCACATTGAAGGGCCAGCTCACCACCGCCACCAAGATCGCGATGGAGAACGGCGCCACCGTGACCCACGCCGAGGATCACGAGCAGGCGATGCGCGTGCTGCGCGGCGGCAAGGGCGCCGACCTCCTGCTGGTCGACGTCGCCCTCGACATCCGCGACCTCGTGATGCGGCTGGAGGCCGAGCACATCCACGCCCCGATCGTCGCCTGCGGCATCACCAACGACGCCCGCGCCGCGGTCGCCGCGATCCGCGCCGGCGCCAAGGAATACATCCCGCTGCCGCCGGATCCGGAGCTGATCGCCGCGGTGCTGGCCGCGGTCGCCAACGATTCCCGCGAGCTGGTCTATCGCGACGAGGCGATGGCCAAGGTGATCAAGCTCGCGCAGCAGATCGCAGGCTCGGATGCCTCGGTGATGATCACCGGCGAATCCGGCACCGGCAAGGAAGTGCTGGCCCGCTACGTCCACACCCGCTCGTCGCGCGCCAAGCGCCCGTTCATCTCGATCAACTGCGCCGCGATCCCCGAGCATCTCTTGGAGTCCGAGCTGTTCGGCCACGAGAAGGGCGCCTTCACCGGCGCGATCGCCCGCCGCATCGGCAAGTTCGAGGAAGCGACCGGCGGCACGCTGCTGCTCGACGAAATCTCGGAGATGGACGTCCGCCTGCAATCGAAGCTGCTGCGCGCCATCCAGGAGCGCGTGATCGACCGCGTCGGCGGCACCAAGCCGGTGCCGGTGGACATCCGCATCATCGCGACCTCGAACCGCAATTTGGCCGAGGCCGTGCGCGAAGGCACGTTCCGCGAGGACCTGCTGTTCCGCCTCAATGTGGTCAACCTGAAGATCCCGCCGCTGCGCGAGCGTCCCCTCGACATCCTCGAGCTCGCCCAGCACTTCGTAAAGAAGTACGCCGAAGCCAACGGCGTGCCGGTGCGCCCGGTCTCGGCGGAAGCGCGCCGCGTGCTCTCGACCAACCGCTGGCAGGGCAACGTCCGCGAGCTCGAAAACACCATGCACCGCTCCGTGCTGATGGCGCAGGGCGACGAGATCGGACCCGACGCGATCCTCACCCCGGACGGCGACCGCCTCGACCTCGCCAAGACGGTACCGGCCGTGGCGCATGCCACGATGGCCGCCGAGCAGGTGACGCGCGCGCTCGTCGGCCGCACCGTGGCCGATGTCGAACGCGACCTGATCCTGGAGACGCTGAAGCACTGCCTCGGTAACCGCACCCACGCCGCCAACATCCTGGGGATTTCGATCCGGACGCTGCGCAACAAGCTCAACGAATACGCCGACGGCGGCATCCCGATTACGCCAGCCGGGACGCCGGGTGAGTACCCGCGGATGCCGATGGTGGGGGCGTAAGGCTTCTGCGAATATCGAGAGGATGCGAATGCCCGGGCTCGGCCCGGGCATTTTCTTTTTGAGGAGAACGCAACCAGTCACCACACAATAAGTGTCGTCCCGGCCTAGTACCCACTTTTCTTGGAACGTGAGTCGTGATTCAAGGTCGGGATGATACCCGAAGCAAGAGAAGTCCACCTTTCGAGGAAAGATCGCAAGGTGCTTGAGGCGTGCTGTCGCTCACCGGTGACGTTGCAGCGCGATTTGAAGCGGGCGCGGATAGTTCTGTTGGCGGCGGATGGGCGCAGCACCCGGTCGATCGCCAAGGAAGTTGGGGTCCAGCCGCGGATTGTCAGCCTTTGGCGGCATCGCTATGCCGACCATGGCCTTGAAGGGCTGCAAGACAAGCCGCGGCCTGGCAAGCAGCCGATCTATACGAAGACGACCGACAAGCGGATTCTGAAGCTGCTGGATAAGCCGCCACCGCAAGGGTTTGCGCGCTGGACCGGCCCCCTGCTGGCCGAGGCGCTGGGCGATGTCGATGTCCAATATGTCTGGCGGTTCCTGCGCAGCCACAAGATTGACCTGGTGGCTCGCAAGTCCTGGTGCGAGAGCAACGACCCGAACTTTACGGCCAAAGCCGCCGATGTTGTCGGCCTCTATGTCGCGCCGCCGGCGAAGGCCATTGTGCTGTGCGTGGACGAGAAGCCCTCGATCCAGGCTTTGGAGCGAGCGCAGGGTTATCTGAAGTTGCCCAATGGCCGCGCCTTGACCGGCCAAAGCCACGATTACAAGCGGCATGGCACCACAACATTGTTTGCGGCGCTCGAAGTCGCCACCGGAAAGATCATCGCGACCCATTCAAAACGCCGGCGCCGCGTCGAGTTTCTCGATTTCATGAACAGCGTCACCGCGGCTTTTCCGAACCGCAAGCTTCACGTCATCCTCGACAACCTCAACACCCATAAAAAGAACGAGGACTGGCTCAAGGCCCACCCCAACGTGCAATTTCATTTCACGCCGACAAGTGCGTCATGGCTCAATCAGGTCGAAGTATGGTTTTCCATCTTGCAGGGGCAGTCGCTCAGCGGCACCTCCTTCACGAGCCTCAAGCAGCTTCAGGAACACATCGATGCCTACGTCAACGCATACAACGACAGAGCCGAGCCCTTCGTCTGGACCAAGAAAAAGGTCCGTCAACGCCGTTTCAAAGGCCGCCGTATCACTCAGCTCTGATTCCGGGTACTAGAGTCCGCGGGCAGCGCGACGCGACGTCGGCCAGAGCCGCATCGGCCGCGCGATACGTCCTTCAAATCGAAAGGGCACGCCATGAAATGCTCCTCGTGGACCATCTCCCGCCTTTCGCTGATTGTAACGCTGATCGCAGTCTCGGCATCGCTGGCACGCGCCGACGTGATCATGGACTGGAATGCAAAGGCCGACGCGATCGCTGCCGAGAAGCAAATTCTTCCAGCGCCCCACAGTCGCGTCTTGTCCATGATGCACGTCGCGATGTTCGAGGCGGTCAATGCGATCGACCGCCGGTACGCGCCCTACAAGCTCTCCTTGCCCGCGGATCGTTCGACGTCGCGGGAAGCTGCGGCGGCAGTTGCCGCCCACGACGTGCTGCTTTCGGTCTATCCGGACCTCAAGCCGGACCTGGATGCGACGCTGACGAATTCTCTGGCGCCGATTGCCGACGGCGAGTCCAAGATCGCCGGCATCAGCCTCGGGAAAGAGGCCGCAATGCAGATCATCGAGCTTCGTGCGAACGATGGCAGCGCCGCTCCGGAGACTTACCGCCCCCTGACGACACCGGGCGCGTACGTTCCGACCACCGTTCCGCTGTTCTCAACCACGGGCGCGACGACGCCCTGGGTCATGGTTTCCGGATCGCAGTTTCGCCCCGGCCCGCCGCCGGCGCTTGGTTCAGAGGTGTGGACCCGGGATGTCAACGAAATCCGCGAGGTCGGCAGCCGAAGCAGTACAACCCGGACGCCGGAGCAAACGACGATCGGCCGATTCTGGTTCTTTGTCGGTGCCCGCACCTACAATCCGATCGTGAGGCAAGCTGCAATGGCCAAGGGCATGGATCTCGTCGACTGCGCCCGGCTGTTCGCGCTGACGTCAATTGCCGGCAACGACGCCCTCGTTGCGGTGTTCGATGCAAAATACCATTACAATCTCTGGCGACCGATCACCGCCATACGCAACGCCGACCTGACGTCGAATCCGGCGACGCCACGCGACCCGTCCTGGCTGCCACTCGGCGAAACGCCGATGCATCCGGAATATCCCTGTGCTCACTGCATCACGTCGGCGGCGATTTCGACCGTGCTCCAGAGCGTCGTTGGAGATTTCGGCGAGTTTTCGCTGACCAGCTCCACGGCACCAGGTGTCACGCGCAAATGGTCGCGGCTCCAGGACTACAGCGACGAAGTCTCCAACGCCCGCATCTGGGCCGGCTTTCACTACCGGTTCTCGACCGAGGTCGGCAAGGACATGGGTCGGAAGATCGGCGCACTGACCGTCGCGACCCAGCTTCGCGGTGTGGAAGCGATGGCGGAGCCGAAGCGTTAAGGCTGGTGCCCACATCCGCAGTGTCGTCCTGGCGAAGGCCAGGACCCATTACCCCAGAGAGGAGTTTGACGAAGATTCGTCGTCCGGTACTCCTACCGCCCTCCATCGGTAGATTCCGCGGTATGGGTCCTGGCTTTCGCCAGGACGACGATGAGGAGACAGTGTGCGTCCAAACCCGCAGACGGCGGCATGGCCGCACCGCGTTCTCCGACTAGGTCGCGCCTGCGCAAGGCCGTATAACCCCGCGTGAGAACCACACGAGGGTAAACATGTCTGAAGCTCAAATCACGGACTGGCTGGCGTCGCAGCGGCAGGCGATGATCGATCTGTTGCGCGACGTCGTGAACATCGATTCCGGGTCCTATGACAAGGAGGGCGTCGATGCGGTCGGGGCGCGGTTCGAGCGGCACTTCGCCGAGCACGGCATCCCGTTCCGGCGCGAGAGCAACTCCACCTTCGGCGATGCGATTCATGCCGAGGTGACAAAGCCCGGCAGCAACGAGAAGCCGGTGCTGCTGATGGGCCATCGCGACACCGTGTTCGGCAAGGGCGAGGCCGGACGGCGTCCCTTCACGATCCGCGACAACCGCGCCTATGGCCCCGGCGTCGCCGACATGAAATCCGGCGTCGTGATGAACATCTTCGTGGCGACCGCCTTCCACAAGTTCGGCGGCAGCCCGCACCCGATCAAGGTGCTGATCACCTCCGACGAGGAGATCGGATCGCCCTCGTCGCGACCCGTGATCGAGCGCGAAGGTCGTGCCGCGCGTGCGGTGTTCAACTCCGAGCCGGGCCGCCCCACAGGCAACGTCGTCACCGGCCGCAAGGGTGGCATCTTCATGCATCTGGCCATCACCGGCAAAGCTGCGCATTCCGGCGCCAATTTCGCCGCCGGCGTCAGCGCGATCGGCGAGCTCGCGCACAAGATCGTCCAGGTCCACGCGTTGACCAATCTCGACAAGGGCATCACGCTCAATGTCGGCCTCGTCTCCGGCGGCCAGTCCGTCAATACGACGGCGCCCTATGCCGAGGGCCAGATCGATCTGCGCTATGTCGATCCCGCAGACCGCGCCACGGTGATGGCCGCGATCGAGACAATCGTCGCGACCTCCTATGTGCCGGGCACGAGCGCAACGCTGACGATCAAGGGCGAGTTCGTGCCGGTGGTGCAGAGCGAGGCCTCGAAGACGCTGTTCGAAGGTTATCAAGCTGCGGCAAGGCAGGTCGGCCTCACCACGCTCCAGGGCGAGTTCTCCGGCGGCTGCGCCGATTCCGGTTTCACCGCCGCGGTCGGCACGCCGACCATCTGCGGCCTCGGCCCGGTCGGCGGGCTCGCGCACACGCCGGAGGAATATCTCGAGATCGACAGCATCGTGCCGCGCGCACAGGCGCTGGCGCTGGCGATTCTGAGAGGGTGAATTCGTAACTTCCGTAGGGCGGGCAAAGCGAAGCGTGCCCACCATTTCGTTCGCAGCGAAGATGGTGGGCACGGCGCAAGTGCGCCTTTGCCCACCCTACGAGATCTCGGGCGTCACGAATAACTCGGTGCGTCGGGCTTGCGGAAAATGTGGATGGGGTCGCCGGGAATGATCGGCTGGCCGCTGAACATGGCATAGGCGTAGAGCGCGAGATAGGCGATCGCCAGCGCGCCGATGGTGTAGAAAGCCCAGGTCGCGACGCGCTTCATCGTTCCGCTCCGTTGCCGTCCCGAACGGGAGGCTCAGGGCGCTTCTAGAGCGATGAGGGAAAAAAGGCCAGCCTGCACGATGCCTCTTTGCGGCGATCAAACGCCGCGCCGGGTGCGCGCGGGAACGCTGACCTCGGCGAGCCTTGCCGCGTCTTCGTCCTGGTCGACCGCCACATACTGGCCGTGCCAATAGGCGAGCGCCGCAGTCCGCGTCGAACTCTTGACGTCCCTGACACGGCCGATGACGATGCCGTGCGAGTGCCGCTCGACGATCTCCTCGACCTCGCAATCGAAGGCCGACAATGCGCCGACCAGCAGCGGGACTCCCGAGACCGCCGTCACCCACCGGGCGCCGGCGAAGCGGTCTGCGCCCTTGAGCCCGCCCTTGCCGGCGAAGCGTTCGGCGACGTCGAGCTGGTCGGCGTTGAGGATGTTCACGCCGAAGGCGCCGTGACGCCGGATCAGCGGGAAGGACGAGGCATCGCGGTTGATGCTGACCAGCAGCGTTGGCGGTTCGACCGACAGCGAGGTGACCGAGGTCACCGTCATGCCGGAGATGTCCTTGCCCCGCCCGGCGGTGATGACGCTGACGCCGCCGGTGAGGTGGCGCATGGCGCCGCGGAAATCGGCGGGAGAGACGGGGATTTCAGTCATGAGATCGCGAGGCACTACATTCATGGCGTGTCCCCGAAGCGGGGTTCCCTCTATTTAGGTACGATCGTCCGCCGACAAAAGGTGGCTCAGGATCGAGCCTTCGAGGCCCGCAAGCTCGGCCGAGCCGCGCTCCCGCGGCCGGGCTGGGTTAACCACGACGTCATGGGCGATCCGGCCCTCCTCGATCACCAGCACCCGGTCCGCCAGCGCGACCGCCTCGGAAACGTCGTGGGTCACCAGGATCGCGGTAAAACCCTGGTCGCGCCAGACGTGCTCCAGAAGCCGCTGCATCGAGATGCGGGTCAGCGCATCCAGCGCACCGAGCGGCTCGTCGAAGGCCAGCACGCGCGGACGGGAGACCAGCGCGCGGCCGAGCGCGACGCGCTGCTTCTGGCCGCCCGACAGCACCGAGGGCCACTGGTCGCGCTTGTCGGCGAGGCCAACCTCGGTCAGCGCCTTCTCGGCGCGGGCATGCGCATCGGCGGACGAACGATCGCGGCCGAGACCGACCTCGACATTGGCGAGCACGCGAGCCCAGGGTAATAGCCGCGGCTCCTGGAACATCACGCGGATATCCTCGGGCTGGACGTCGCTGCCAAAGCTGATGCTGCCGGCATCGATCTCGTCCAGGCCGGCGATCAGGCGCAGCAGCGTGCTCTTGCCGCAGCCGCTCTTTCCGACGATGGCGACGAACTGGCCGGCCGGGATGTGCAGGTCGATGCCGCGCAGCACCTCATTGTCGCCGAAGGACTTTCGCAGCCCCCGGATGCTGAGCGGCAGGCCGCTGGCCTGCACCACCCGCTCCTCGCGCACCACGCGGGCGTGAGGCGCGAAATTGGCGCGGCTGGCGAACTCGGTTTCGGGAAGGGAGGTCCGAAGGGCTGTCTGCATGTGATTCCCAGTATTGCTGCTCAACGTTTCTGGAAGGCGGGGTGCCAGGAGAGCGTCGCCCGCTCCAGCACGCGGGAGGCGCTGTCGGCGAGCTTGCCGAGCAGGGCGTAGATCAGGATCGAGAGCACGACGACGTCGATCAGCATGAACTCGCGCGCCTGCATCGCCATGTAGCCGAGCCCTGAGGACGCCGCGATGGTCTCGGCCACGATCAGGGTCAGCCACATGATGCCGAGCGCGAAGCGGATGCCGACGAAGATCGAGGGCAGCGCGCCCGGAAAGATCACGCGGCGGAACAATTCGCCGTCGCTCATGCCGTAGATGCGGCCCATCTCGATCAGCTGGGGATCGACGGTGCGGATGCCGTGCAGTGTGTTGAGGTAGATCGGAAAGAACACCCCGAGCGCCACCAGGAACAGCTTTGCGCTCTCGTCGATGCCGAACCACAGGATGACCAGCGGGATCAGCGCCAGGTGCGGCACGTTGCGGACCATCTGGAGCGTGGTGTCGGTGAGCCTTGCCGAGAGCTGCGACAGGCCGTTGGCAAGCCCGAAGGCGAAGCCGATGCTGCCGCCGATCAGGAAACCGATCGAGGCGCGCCAGAACGAGACCCAGATGTTGCGCGCGAGCTCGCCGGAGAGCAGCAGCTTCCAGCCGGCGAGTGCGACGTCGCTCGGCGCCGGCAGCACGCGCGTCGGCACGAAGCCAGTGACGCAGGCAAGCTGCCAGATCGCGACGATGGCGAGCGGCACGATCCACTGCACCAGGCCGCCCGCACGCGGCAGGCGGACCCGGCGCGGAAGAGAAATACTGTCGATGAGGCTCATGATTGCGATGCCAGCCTGGAGGGACGGTAGTCGTTGCCGACGGTCTCGCCGAACGGACCGCTGTTGTGGTGCAGCCGCGTCACGTTGCTGCCGTGATCGAGCGAGAGCAGCGGGAACACCAGCTCGGCAAAGCGATAGGCTTCCTCCAGATGCGGATAGCCCGACATGATGAAGGTATCGATGCCGATATCCTGATACTCCTTGATGCGCGCCGCGACGGTCTGGGCGTCGCCGACCAGCGCCGTGCCGGCGCCGCCGCGCACCAGGCCGACGCCGGCCCACAGGTTCGGGCTAATCTCGAGCTTGTCGCGCTTGCCGCCATGGAGCTGCGCCATGCGCTGCTGGCCGACGGAGTCCATCCGGGCAAAGTTCTTCTGCGCCCGCGCGATGGTATCGTCGCTGACATGCTTGATCAGCTCGTTGGCCGCACGCCAGGCCTCTTCATTGGTCTCACGGACGATCACGTGCAGGCGAATGCCGAAGGACAGCTTTCGGCCCCGCGCGCTCGCGACCTCCCTCACCCTCGCGATCTTCTCGGCAACCTGGGCCGGCGGCTCACCCCAGGTGAGGTATTTGTCGACGGTATCGACCGCGACATCGATGCCGGCGTCCGACGAACCGCCAAAATAGAGCGGCGGCCGCGGCGACTGCACCGGGGGGAACAGCAGCTTGCCGTCCTCGATGCGGATGTGCTTGCCCTCGACATTGACGGCCCTGCCAGCGAGCAGATCACTATAGACGTTGAGGAACTCGCGCGTGACCTCGTAGCGCTCGTCGTGGCCAAGGAAGATGCCGTCGCCCTTGTTCTCAACGGGATCGCCGCCGGTGACGACGTTGATCAGGAGCCTGCCGTTGGTGACGCGATCGAGCGTCGCGGTCATGCGCGCGGCCACGCTTGGCGATTGCAGGCCGGGCCGGACTGCCACGAGATAGCGCAGCCGCTCGGTGAACGGCGCGACCGAGGAGGCGACGATCCAGGAATCCTCGCAAGACCGCCCCGTCGGCAGCAGCACGCCGAAATAGCCGAGCTGGTCGGCCGCCTGCGCGATCTGGCGCAGATAGTTGAAGTTGACCTCGCGGCCGCCGGTCGCGGTGCCCAAATAGCGGCCGTCACCGTGGGTCGGCAGGAACCAGAGGATGTTGCTTTTGGATGGGCTCATGGACGGGCTCCGATGACTAGCCGTAGGTCGTGCCGACGGCGGCCGCGACGATGCTGATCGACATGACGATGGCTGCGATCACGCGTTGAACGATGCGCCTCATGTCTAGACCTTTTGAAACGGGGAGATTGGTCGGCACGATCAGGCTGCCGGGTTGCGCCAGACGATGTCGCGGATCACGATCGGCTTGGGAATCAGGCCGAGCTTATGGAAGCGGTCGGCGACGCCCTGCTGGGTCGCGACGATGTCGTCGGTGACGGGACCGACCACGAAGGCCGAGCGGTTCGCCGCGATGGTCTGGATCTCCAGGGGAATGCCTGTCACCGCCGCCAGCGATCTGGCGACCTCGTCGCGGTGCTGCTCGGCCCATTTGGCCGTCGCGGTCGTCACGTCGACGATCTGTTGCAGGATGGCGCCGTGGTTCTTCGCGAAGTCGCGGTTGGCGATGTAGAAGGAATTGGTCTTGGTGACCTCGCGCGCGTTGATCAGGATGCGGCCGTTCTGCCTCGTCTCGCCGATCGCAAAGTACGGATCCCAGATCGCCCAGGCCTCGATGCTGCCGTTGGCGAAGGCGGGGCCGGCGTCAGGCGGCGTCAGATAGACCGGGGTGATGTCGGCATAGGTGAGGCCCGCCTTCTCCAGCGTCTGCACCACGATGTTGTGGGCGCTGGAGCCCTTGGTGAAACCGACGCGCTTGCCCTTCAGCTCGGCGATGGCGCGGATCGGCGAATCCTTCGGCACCAGAATGCCCTGGCCGTTGGTGATGGGCTGGCCGGCGGCATAGACGATCGCGGCGCCCGCGGCCTGCGCGAACACCGGCGGGGAATCGCCGACCGCGCCGTAGTCGACGCTGCCGACATTCATCGCCTGCATCATCGGCGGGCCGGAGGAGAACTCAACCCACTTCACCTCGATGCCTAAGGCTGCGAAATGTTTTTCCAGGGCGGCCTGCTGGCGCGTGATGACCAGCACGCCGTTCTTCTGATAGCCGATACGAATTTCCTTCACCGCGCCTTGCGCGCGGACGCGCGAGGCGACCGCAGCCGCGGCTGCCGTTCCAACGGAAAGTCTCAGAAAGTCACGACGCTGCATTCCACACTCCCGGCCGCATGCGGCCGTCATTCATTCACGCCAGGGGATGATGGTGCGGCTTGCCGGAGGTGTCGAGACACGCGGAAAAATAGCGATGCGAGCACTGCGCGCGTGGCAGGGCGCATGATTAATCTTTCAAGCGGCCGCGATGATGCAGGGAGAATTTTTCCGCACGCGAATGTGAGAGCCGCGGGGATTTGGTGCGACGATGCAGGGCCGGAACATAAAACGTCGAAAACAACCCCATGCACAGTAGCCGACCATAGTCGGATCAATAGCTTACGCGGCAGGCCGAGTCGTTTGACCCGTCGGGCAAGACAGGAGCATGATGGCATGATCGGCGAATGGGAGCTGTTGTGGCGCGAAGCTCCCTTCCAGCCGGCCTAGTACCCACTTTTCTTGGAACGTGAGTCGTGATTCAAGGTCGGGATGATACCCGAAGCAAGAGAGGTCCACCTTTCGAGGAAAGATCGCAAGGTGCTTGAGGCGTGCTGTCGCTCACCGGTGACGTTGCAGCGCGATTTGAAGCGGGCGCGGATAGTTCTGTTGGCGGCGGATGGGCGCAGCACCCGGTCGATCGCCAAGGAAGTTGGGGTCCAGCCGCGGATTGTCAGCCTTTGGCGGCATCGCTATGCCGACCATGGCCTTGAAGGGCTGCAAGACAAGCCGCGGCCTGGCAAGCAGCCGATCTATACGAAGACGACCGACAAGCGGATTCTGAAGCTGCTGGATAAGCCGCCACCGCAAGGGTTTGCGCGCTGGACCGGCCCCCTGCTGGCCGAGGCGCTGGGCGATGTCGATGTCCAATATGTCTGGCGGTTCCTGCGCAGCCACAAGATTGACCTGGTGGCTCGCAAGTCCTGGTGCGAGAGCAACGACCCGAACTTTACGGCCAAAGCCGCCGATGTTGTCGGCCTCTATGTCGCGCCGCCGGCGAAGGCCATTGTGCTGTGCGTGGACGAGAAGCCCTCGATCCAGGCTTTGGAGCGAGCGCAGGGTTATCTGAAGTTGCCCAATGGCCGCGCCTTGACCGGCCAAAGCCACGATTACAAGCGGCATGGCACCACAACATTGTTTGCGGCGCTCGAAGTCGCCACCGGAAAGATCATCGCGACCCATTCAAAACGCCGGCGCCGCGTCGAGTTTCTCGATTTCATGAACAGCGTCACCGCGGCTTTTCCGAACCGCAAGCTTCACGTCATCCTCGACAACCTCAACACCCATAAAAAGAACGAGGACTGGCTCAAGGCCCACCCCAACGTGCAATTTCATTTCACGCCGACAAGTGCGTCATGGCTCAATCAGGTCGAAGTATGGTTTTCCATCTTGCAGGGGCAGTCGCTCAGCGGCACCTCCTTCACGAGCCTCAAGCAGCTTCAGGAACACATCGATGCCTACGTCAACGCATACAACGACAGAGCCGAGCCCTTCGTCTGGACCAAGAAAAAGGTCCGTCAACGCCGTTTCAAAGGCCGCCGTATCACTCAGCTCTGATTCCGGGTACTAGTGTAGCCACCTCGCCGGCAAATTCTGCAAGCCGCGGAACGCCCAGCCGCCGATCCGCACCGGCTCGTCATCGGCAATCTCGATCCGGCCGGCACGCGCAAACAATGTCGGCAGCGCGACGTCGGCGATCATGGCGCGCGAGGCCCAGGCACCGGCGCAGAAATGCGGGCCGGCGCCGAAGGCGACGCTTTTGCTGGTGTCGCGCCGCACGTCGAACTGGTCGGCGCGCTCGAAATGCTTTTCGTCGCGGTTGGCGGAACCGAACATCAGGAACACGCGCTCATCGAGCTCGAACGCGACGTCGCGGATCGACCACGGCTTTGCGATGCGCCGCGGCGACATGCCGATCGGCGAGATCCAGCGGGCATATTCCTCGAAGGCCTGGAGCCAGGTGACTTCACCACGCCGGACGAGGTCGAGCTGCTCGGGATGGGTCAGCAGCGCCCACACCGTGCCGGCGATCGCCTTGCGCGGCTCGTTCTGGCCGCCCGATATCGCGAGCTTTACATTTGCGCGCACGCTTTCCATCGGCATGCCCGACGCGAGGAGCACACCGAGGATGCTTTGATCGGGATTTTTGCGCATGACCGGCAGCATGTCGTCGATCGCCGCATCGATGCCCGACGTCGCGGCATGGCAGCGCGCCTCAACGGCGGGATCGCCGACATAGTTGGCGATGCCCTCGATCATGCCTTGCGACCAGGCGTCCATCTCGGCAAAGCCGATATTGGTGAGGCCGGTGATCGACTTCAGGCATTCGCCGGAGAACGGCAGCGCGAAATCGCGCATGAAGTCGATCCGCCCCGGCTCGATCGCATCGATGATGCGGTCGGCATGGGCCTGGAACAGCGCGGTCCAATGCGCCTTGACCGTCTTCGGTGACACCGTCGGAAACATCGCACGGCGCTCGACCTGATGCGCCTCGCCGTCCTTGCGCATCATGTTGTGGCCCATCAGCCGGTTCATCAGGCCGGCGGGCTGGTGCGAGGAGAACACGTCGATCTGCTTCTCGGAGATCGAGATGTCGTCGCGGCTCGTCAGCAGCGTCGAGCCGAGCTGCGGCACGAAGGCGATCGGCGCCTCCTTGCGCATGTTCGCGAGCATCGGATAGGGGTCGGCCCAGAACGCGGCCGGGTCGATGTCGATGCGCGGCGCGGTGCTCAAAGCGGTCTCCCTGCTGTGTCCCGCCAGACTAGTACCCACTTTTCTTGGAACGTGAGTCGTGATTCAAGGTCGGGATGATACCCGAAGCAAGAGAAGTCCACCTTTCGAGGAAAGATCGCAAGGTGCTTGAGGCGTGCTGTCGCTCACCGGTGACGTTGCAGCGCGATTTGAAGCGGGCGCGGATAGTTCTGTTGGCGGCGGATGGGCGCAGCACCCGGTCGATCGCCAAGGAAGTTGGGGTCCAGCCGCGGATTGTCAGCCTTTGGCGGCATCGCTATGCCGACCATGGCCTTGAAGGGCTGCAAGACAAGCCGCGGCCTGGCAAGCAGCCGATCTATACGAAGACGACCGACAAGCGGATTCTGAAGCTGCTGGATAAGCCGCCACCGCAAGGGTTTGCGCGCTGGACCGGCCCCCTGCTGGCCGAGGCGCTGGGCGATGTCGATGTCCAATATGTCTGGCGGTTCCTGCGCAGCCACAAGATTGACCTGGTGGCTCGCAAGTCCTGGTGCGAGAGCAACGACCCGAACTTTACGGCCAAAGCCGCCGATGTTGTCGGCCTCTATGTCGCGCCGCCGGCGAAGGCCATTGTGCTGTGCGTGGACGAGAAGCCCTCGATCCAGGCTTTGGAGCGAGCGCAGGGTTATCTGAAGTTGCCCAATGGCCGCGCCTTGACCGGCCAAAGCCACGATTACAAGCGGCATGGCACCACAACATTGTTTGCGGCGCTCGAAGTCGCCACCGGAAAGATCATCGCGACCCATTCAAAACGCCGGCGCCGCGTCGAGTTTCTCGATTTCATGAACAGCGTCACCGCGGCTTTTCCGAACCGCAAGCTTCACGTCATCCTCGACAACCTCAACACCCATAAAAAGAACGAGGACTGGCTCAAGGCCCACCCCAACGTGCAATTTCATTTCACGCCGACAAGTGCGTCATGGCTCAATCAGGTCGAAGTATGGTTTTCCATCTTGCAGGGGCAGTCGCTCAGCGGCACCTCCTTCACGAGCCTCAAGCAGCTTCAGGAACACATCGATGCCTACGTCAACGCATACAACGACAGAGCCGAGCCCTTCGTCTGGACCAAGAAAAAGGTCCGTCAACGCCGTTTCAAAGGCCGCCGTATCACTCAGCTCTGATTCCGGGTACTAGTACCCACTTTTCTTGGAACGTGAGTCGTGATTCAAGGTCGGGATGATACCCGAAGCAAGAGAAGTCCACCTTTCGAGGAAAGATCGCAAGGTGCTTGAGGCGTGCTGTCGCTCACCGGTGACGTTGCAGCGCGATTTGAAGCGGGCGCGGATAGTTCTGTTGGCGGCGGATGGGCGCAGCACCCGGTCGATCGCCAAGGAAGTTGGGGTCCAGCCGCGGATTGTCAGCCTTTGGCGGCATCGCTATGCCGACCATGGCCTTGAAGGGCTGCAAGACAAGCCGCGGCCTGGCAAGCAGCCGATCTATACGAAGACGACCGACAAGCGGATTCTGAAGCTGCTGGATAAGCCGCCACCGCAAGGGTTTGCGCGCTGGACCGGCCCCCTGCTGGCCGAGGCGCTGGGCGATGTCGATGTCCAATATGTCTGGCGGTTCCTGCGCAGCCACAAGATTGACCTGGTGGCTCGCAAGTCCTGGTGCGAGAGCAACGACCCGAACTTTACGGCCAAAGCCGCCGATGTTGTCGGCCTCTATGTCGCGCCGCCGGCGAAGGCCATTGTGCTGTGCGTGGACGAGAAGCCCTCGATCCAGGCTTTGGAGCGAGCGCAGGGTTATCTGAAGTTGCCCAATGGCCGCGCCTTGACCGGCCAAAGCCACGATTACAAGCGGCATGGCACCACAACATTGTTTGCGGCGCTCGAAGTCGCCACCGGAAAGATCATCGCGACCCATTCAAAACGCCGGCGCCGCGTCGAGTTTCTCGATTTCATGAACAGCGTCACCGCGGCTTTTCCGAACCGCAAGCTTCACGTCATCCTCGACAACCTCAACACCCATAAAAAGAACGAGGACTGGCTCAAGGCCCACCCCAACGTGCAATTTCATTTCACGCCGACAAGTGCGTCATGGCTCAATCAGGTCGAAGTATGGTTTTCCATCTTGCAGGGGCAGTCGCTCAGCGGCACCTCCTTCACGAGCCTCAAGCAGCTTCAGGAACACATCGATGCCTACGTCAACGCATACAACGACAGAGCCGAGCCCTTCGTCTGGACCAAGAAAAAGGTCCGTCAACGCCGTTTCAAAGGCCGCCGTATCACTCAGCTCTGATTCCGGGTACTAGCGCGTTCAGGAGCCGCCGTCTGTCCCCAGCGGTTGGGACAACGTTCGTTAAGGCCATGAAGCGACAGAGGCGACATTCCAACCGAGCGCCAGACAGCGTGCCTGCTCGCGGCGCCGGTGAAACGTCCGAGACCGGTCGCGAGCAGCGGCTCGCACAACCGCGGGCCACCGATCATTTCAACCGCCATGGGGTCATCCGCGGTATCCAGCGCGGGACGGCGGCGCGGAACGCCTCGTACTCACTCCCAAACGTCCGCTCGAGCGTGGGTTCTTCGTACGCCACGACGAAGACGTGGAAGAAGAGCCAGAGCAGCGCGCCGTAGACGATGAGGCGCCAATCGCCCATCAGCACCGCTTGACCCAGGATGATGGCAACGACTGCGACGTATATTGGATTACGCACATAACGGTAGAGACCGGTCACCACGAGATTCCGGGTCGGCGCGATGGGCGCGGGGGTGCCGAGACCCTGCAGCGCGAAACGCGCAAATGCGTCAACGATACCTGCGGCCTGGGCCGCTACCTTCTGCCGTTGACAAGAGTGAACGCTTCCCGGACGGCGGCCTTGTGCCGGTGTTCGCGACGGTCTTCGAGAATTTCAACTCGTCGTTCACGGATTAGCGATCGTCAATTCGACGTCGCGCATCGCAAGGGGTGGCGAAAGGCCACCTCCTCGTTGGGACCGGCTGCTCTGCCTTCCATCCAAACGACCAACCTTTGCGATGCCTGGGTCTCCGTTGCTTCGGCTCACCTGGCGGCAACAACGATACTCAGTTCACGACGTCGGCCGGCGATCTCTCGCAACAGAGGGATTTCAGTCATGTCATTGTCATTCGACCTGCCATCGTCGCGGACCACCTGCACGTCCAAGATCTTCCGTCCCGGGGATGGCATCACCAGCCCTCGGCTGGTGCATCACGGCGCGAGCCGTGTTGGGGTCTGGGTCATCCCCCTCGCTGATCGCAACAGCACCGATCTGGCGCTGGCCGTCGGCCCCGCCGCCTACGTGCTGATGAACCGCGAGACGGCCTACTTCGGCGAGACCAAAAACATCAATATGCGTTTCTCGAAGCATCCTGCCGATCCGGCAAAGGCGTTTGCCCGCGTAGCCTACGTTGTCGTCGGATATCCCGAGCCCTGGTCCAACAAGGACCCAGCATTCTATCTTCAATATCACCTCTGGAGCATTGCTCAAGCAGCGCACCACGTCGTCATCACCAACGAGTGGACCCCGACAATTCCCAGGGTCCGCGCCGATGAACGCGCCGAAATGGAGCGCATCCTCGAGGACGCGCGTCAGCAACTGTTTGACGCGGGTTGTCTGGCACTGGATTCCTACTTCGATCGCGTTCCCGTAGTTAGTTCAACTGAACGAGACGACGATCCGATCGGGCCGAACGACATGGAGCCGATGCTGATCGACATCGTCGCCACACCTCCCGCCGGAGGTGAGCTTGAGCTGAATTATGTAGGCCTCTGGGCACGGGGCTATCCCACATCCGATCGCGGGTTCGTGGTCATGCCCGGCGCCGAATTCCGTTGGCCCATCAACGGTAGCGCCCAGGGGATCGTCGACACCCGCCGCAGCGAATTGGAAGCGAAGCACGCCCTGGCCACGATCCCCGGGGCTGCCGACCGAAAGCGCCTTCTGGTCGCCGTCTGGTTTCCATCCGCCGCTATCGCGGCGAAGGTCATCACGGGCGCCCATATTGGTTCGAGAGTGTGGGTCCCCCGCCGCTACCCGCAACCGATCATCATTGCGAACTGAGGGGGCCGCGAATGTCTGCTTCGAACAATCCCACGAGCGATATCTGGCCGCTCTCCACGGACGACGGCCCTCCGCTGGCGTGGTGGCGGATGCTCTCGGTGCATCAGTTCCGATACACCGAACAGTCAATCATCGGTACCATGTTGCAACGAATCGCCGTCCTTCATGGCGGCGACAAACTCCGGGCCGCCCTGAGTGGCGATCCGGCAGCTGCGATCGCTGCCGCCCTCTCCTTGATGCCGATCCGCGACATTTCGCTGACCGTCGACATCACGATGACCGCCCTGCTTCACTCGGCCCTCAGCGATGACCCCGCGGCCATGCTCGTGCTGTCGCACGTTCTTGGTCGCCTCGAGTTCGATCTTCCTTTTAAGGTCGAACTCGCCACCCTGTGGCTTACCCATCACATCCATTACGCTAAGGCTACCGGTCAGTCTGCCCGGACGGAGGCAATGGTCTCGCTGGCTCTTTGCGAGGAGGATCTCGCTTGAGCGCGAATGATGACGATGACAATTCCGATCATCTGGATCTACCGACAGCGGAGGACGCCGCCTCGACCGGCGCCGCTGCCGATTCGGCCGATTGGGACGAACGCCTCAAGGGCCTGCCCAGGCTTTTGCGCTATGCAATGCTGATTGTCGATGGCGCCGATCACGTTGAGGAGCGGCTCATCGCTGAAGTCGAAGAGCTCTGCCCGCAGTTGTCCCATAATCTCGCATGGGCCAAAGGCAGGTCGTTAGAGGGCGCAATGGCGCTGGCGGCTGAACTCGATCGCCGCGCGGTCGCTCATAGTGAGCCAGCTCTCAGGAGCCTTGCTGATAGTGTCCGGCTCGTGAGCTTGCCGACGCCACGTGATGACGAACACTTCCAGCAGCATCGCAGGGTCGCCAAGGCACTGGTCAAGGCCTTTCAGCTGAATTCGCTGATCGTCGAACAGAAGGTTCGCTGCGACCTTGAACGGTTCACCTATGGCTGGGCCGCGCTACAGGCCTGCACGCATTTTGTGCCAAAGAAGTTCTCTGCGGCAATGAACGCCTCCCTGGTCGGGCACCGCACGGCCGAGCATCGCATCTCCGCAGCCAAAGCGGCGTTGCGACTTCAGTTCAGGGAGGAGAATGACCGCCGAAGGCAACGGGAAGCCGACCGGACCGAAGCCGTCGAGCGACAAGCCGCCCCGATCCTCGAGGTCATTCCCGATCATCATCTCGTCGTTGCGCGTCTGTCCGAAAACGAGATGAAGAGCCCCAAGCTCAAGGAGATCATCGGGCCGCTGAAGGACGTCGTCAACGTCGCCTTACCGCTCGTTCAGGCACCGGCGTTGTACGAAGCGCGCAACACCCTGTCTGTTCGAGTTCCCGTACGCCAGCGAGGTCGTCGACTTCGCCTTGGCAGATCTCGTTGGACGCGAGACAGTGCATTTGCGCCCCCTCCTGATCGTTGGCGAGCCCGGCGGTGGTAAGAGCCGGTTCGCCCGCCGACTGGGCGAGGTCTTGGGTGTCGCCGTATGGCGGAGCGATGCAAGCCGCTCCGATAGTGCTTCCTTCGGGGGCACGGACCGGCGCTGGTACTCAGCCGAGCCGTGTCACGCCTTCCTCGCAATTGCGCAGGCACGCATTGCCAATCCGCTCGTGCTGGTCGACGAGATCGAGAAGGCTGCGACGCGAAGCGACAATGGCCGACTTTGGGACGTGCTGCTCGCATTTCTCGAAGCGGAGACGAGCTCGCGCTATCCCGATCCCGCGCTTCAGACAAATCTTGATCTGTCGCAGGTAAGTTACGTCGCTACCGCAAACCGTCTCGATCCCCTGCCCGGTCCGATCCGGGACCGGTTCCGGGTCGTGAGCTTTCCCAAACCGACCTCCAAGGATCTCGACGCCCTGCTGCCGGCCGTGTTGACCGATCTCGCGAGGGAGCGCGGCCTCGATCAGAGTTGGGTGACGCCGCTCGATGGCATTGAGCACGAGGCGGTCGCGAGAAACTGGGCCGGTGGCTCGGTGCGCCGCCTGCGTCGTGTTGTCGAAGCCGTCCTGCGCGAGCGCGACATCCACGCATCGAGGAACTGATCATGGAGGAGAACGGCTCAGGAAGACCACGGCCGCTATTGCCTCGGCCGCCGCATTTGCGCGGGATAACCCGTCCCCAGGGCTTAAGTGGCGCACGCCCACCCGATACTATCACGGTCAATTCTCAGAGGACCGATGCCGTGACCGATCCCCAGATCGTCTGCCCCAACTGCCACACCGAAATCAAGCTGACGGAATCGCTCGCCGCTCCCCTCATCGCAGAGACGCGCCGCAAGTTCGATCAACAGCTTACTGCAAAGGAGGAAGACTTTGGCCGGCGCGAAGCGCTACTCAAGCAGGCCAGAGAAGAAATCGCGAAAGCTCGCGAGGCCGTTGACGAGCAGGTGGCGGCCAAGCTGAAGGCGGAGCGGGCGAACATCGCCGAAGCTGAAGCCAAGAGAGCGCGTCTGGCGGTCGCCGACGAGCTCAGCACCCGCGACTAGCAATTGGCCGATTTGCAGCAGATGCTCACGAGCAATGGCGAAAAGCTGGCTGCAGCCCAAAAGATCCAGGCGGGCATGCTTCGCAAGGAGCGCGAGCTCGACGATGCCAGGCGGGAAGTCGAGCTCACGGTCGAGACGAAGGTACAGGTGGCGCTTGCTGCCGTACGCGACAAGGCCAAGCTTGATGTCGAGGACTCGTTCAAGGCGGAGGTCGCCGAGAGCAGTTGTCATCTACTAGGATGACACTCTTCCGGAGCACAGGACGCAACTGCTGCACTAACTTCTCAACCTCGTAATGCCAGGCCGCGGCGAATACGAACACAAAATCATAAAGGCTTGCGCCAACAAGGACGTTCCGCAGGAATCCCCGTCGCTGCATAGCAAACGACGTTCCGGATCCTTGCGACATCATCGCGTCCAAGATCAATGCGCGCCGCGCTTCGGGAAGGCGAACAATGAAGCTCCGCTTCATCGGTGTGGTCAAAAGCCATCCAAACTCGTCTTCATCAGCGCGCGCGAGCACGACCTCGCCTCGCTTGCAGATGTTGCGGATCTCGAGTTCCCGGGCGACACGGTCTAATGACGAAGTCGAGTGTGCTCCACCCGGCCGCTTGGCACTCTTCCTGCATTTTTTCAGGAGCTCCCGAAGCTCCATAATCGTCAGCTTGCCCTCGCTGACATCTTCGAGCAATTTTCGACGGCGCTCCGGTTGCCTTGCGGCAATTCGAGCGACCCGCTCGACAGCAGCCACTGGCATCCTGACATCAGGTGCCAGCTCGGTGATGCCTTCTGCCTCCAGGAATTGTGCCGCAGCGATAAAGCGGCGGAGCGTGTTGTCGCTGAGCCTCACTTTCTTCGACAGCTTGGCGATGTAGTCGCCGCGTTCGCCGTGCTCTAAAGCTTCAAAGGGACGCAGATGCGGCCTGATATAGGCAAGCCAATCGTTTGCGATACGTCCGGGGCGCGCAGCCATAAAAAATCGTCGATTCGCGAAGGTCGTTTATTATAAGCTAGAGCTGTGGCTTTCCAAGCGAATGATGATGTTGACGGCAGGACGACTTCAGCTGACACTAAAGCTGGCAGACGAGATAGGCTGTCGTGCAATAGGATGCGATGAACGTGATTGTTGTGGGCGAAAAGCTGGCTGAGAAAGGGGCCTGTCCTGCTCTGCGTTACATTCGGAGTAACGGGGGGGGAAGCCGACCTTTGCTTCGGCAGCGCGCATCAATCGAACGTCATCCGAGCTGACAGAGATCGGTCTCCAGGAATGAAGCTGGACGGCATGAATGTCGGGCAGGGGCGGGCCCCAGGTTGAGTAGCGCGCATCGCGCGGTCGCTAACCGAGTGGAAAGCAGCGGGGCATCCGGCATTGGACCGGACGGCATCAATGTCTGCGGTGAGGTTTCCAGCGCCACGGAGCGCCTTCGTGGAAATCTCGTGGAAATCATCTTTTCGCCGGCCAGCCGCAAGGCGGCTAAACCCTTGAAGAAGATGGTGGTGCAGGCAGTCTGCTGCGAACCGGTCTCGGGGAGAATTTCCCTGAAATCAGGGAATTTACTGGGAAAAATGCCGATTCGGAGCCCGTAAACGGCTGCCCCTGCCCCGATTCCTCCGGTGATTCAGTCATTTATCCAGGAATCGGGATGCTGACTTAGCAGGGAATTTTGGCAGCGTGTGCAGGGAAAGCTTCGCACCCAGTAGCGCGCGATCAGCGATGCAGCAGTTGAATTTCTCGGCCGATCACGCTAGATACCTATTGCCTGAGATGGGAGATCGAGCTGCGGCATGGGCCGTGATGTTCTCTTCCATTGTGACAGAGAGCCGGCATGGGCCGGAGCTGATCTTAGGGTACCTCGACGCTGCATGGGCAGATTGCGTGGTTTCGGTTGAACCGGGACCGCGTTTTTGCGCGCTTCCACCTTTTCACATTCATCGGCTGTGCCCTGCTGCTCACGCGGGAAGGCAGCCTGTGAGGCGGTCATGGATCACAAGCAGAAGGACTACTCGATCGGTTACAAGCGCCCACCTAAGCAAAGCCGGTTTAGGAAGGGTCAATCCGGCAACCCTGGCGGTCGCCGAAAAAAGTCGGGGACTGTTCACGTCGATCTCGAGAGTATTCTCAATGAGACGTTTCAGGTCAGTGTTGCCGGCCGTGTGCAGGCGATGTCGGCCAAGGAGGTTGAAATCCGGCAGATTCTTAAGCGCGCGCTGGAGAAAAAGGACTTCAAAGCGATCGCTCATCTGCTCGGCCTCTTCGAAAAGCATAACTGCTTTGCAACTGAGCGCGTTTGCGGTGTTGTCACCCTCCCGACCAACGGTATGACGTGGCGAATTGCGCGGCTGATCTTCGAGAAGTACGGCCTGCCAGAGAACTGGACTAAGGGCCATATCGCCTGGGGGCGCAAAATATATGAAGCGACGAAAACAGAGCTCGAGCAATTGTGCGAAGAAGCAGGAGTGACACCGCCATGAGTGACGATTCGAAAACCGGGCGCCGCCGCCCGCCGTCGACGCAATTTAGGCGCGGGCAAAAGCGTGCTGGCGGCCGCCCGAAAGGAGCGATAGGCGAGAAGGCGATCGTACAGAAAATCGCGGGCGAACGGCATCGGATTCAGCAGAGTGGCCGAGACGTTGAGCTCAATACCATCGAGCTTTTGCTGCTCTCGATGCGGAATCTGGCCATGAGCGGCCATCTGCAGGCCGCGAAATGGCTCGGCGAGTATCGCGAGCGGCAGCTGCCCCAGGACAAGAACGTCGGATTTTTGTTGGTACCTGAAGCTATGCCTGACGAGCAGTATATCGCGCAGCAGATGTTCTTGAACCGCTTTCGGACCAACCCTGAGCTGAAGGAGGACCCGCTGATTGCCGCCATGAAAGAACATTAAATGGTGGCAATGATCGCACCGATAAGATTGACGACGAAGTGTCCGGCGGTTATCTACAAAGTGCCAGAGATGAGTTGAAGGTTGCGCGGCATGGGTCGGGTCAACCTCCTCATTGCGAGCAGATAGCCGGCATGGGCCGGAACTGTTCTTAGGGTACCTCGACGCTGCATGGGCAGATTGCGTGGTTTCGGTTCAACCGGAGCTGCGCATATTTTTTGCCGGCTCCTTACCCCTCTTTGGAGCTTTCAACATGCAGACCTTATCAATCGAGTACCAGCCGCTCAGCGCACTCAAGCTGCGTCCGTCCTACCCGCGAACGCATTCGGAGAAGCAAATCGAGCAGATCGCAAATGCGATCGGGCGCTTCGGCTTCACAAATCCTATCCTGGTCGGAAAAGATAATGCTGTCGTCGCCGGCGTCGGCCGATACCGGGCGGCCGCCAAGCTCGGCCTGTCGCAGGTCCCGACCGTCCGCCTGGCGGATATGAGCGAAGCCGAGCTTCGTGCCTACGTCATTGCGGATAACAAGCTTGCGGAAAATGCCGGCTGGGACCGCAAGCTGCTCGCCCTTGAGCTGCAATATCTATCGGACCTTGGGCTTGAAGATCTTGACCTGACAATTACAGGCTTCGAACTGCCCGAGATCGACGTAATCATCGGCGAGCTCTCGGCGCCAGGGTCTCAGGACCGCGCCGACACTGTTACAGGGCCGTCGCAGGGACCTGCGATCACCCGGGCAGGAGACGTTTGGCAGCTCGGCGAGCATCGGCTCATATGCGGCGACTCGACATTTGCTGCGACTTATGCCGCGCTCATGGGCGACCAGCGGGCTCAGATGGTTTTCTCCGATCCGCCCTACAACGTTCGTATCGCTGGCCATGTAGGAGGGCTTGGCAAGATTCAGCATCGCGAGTTCGCGATGGCCTCCGGCGAAATGTCGGAAGCAGAATTCGTGGCGTTCCTGCAGTCCGTCTTTGTCCATTTGCCCGAGCATAGCGTGAACGGCGCTATTCACTTCCAGTGCATCGATTGGCGTCATGTCGGAGCAATGCTCGAGGCCGGCAAGGGCATTTATAGCGAATTGAAGAATATCTGCGTCTGGTCCAAGACCAACGCGGGTATGGGCTCGCTCTACCGCTCGCAGCACGAATTCGTGTGCGTGTTCAAGTCGGGCACAGCCCCGCACATTAATAACGTCGAACTTGGCAGGTACGGCCGATATCGGACCAACGTCTGGAACTATGCAGGCGTAAACGGCTTCGGTGGCGACCGCGCCGATCTTGAGCTTCATCCAACCGTGAAGCCGGTGGCGATGGTCGAGGACGCGATCCGCGATTGCTCGCGCCGGAAAGGCGTCATTCTCGATCCCTTTCTTGGATCGGGCACAACCATCATTGCAGCTGAGCGCGCCGGCCGGCGCGGCTTCGGCGTCGAGATCGATCCTGCGTACTGCGACGTTACCTTGCGGCGAGTCCAGGAGCTCTGTGGTCTAAATCCGACCTTGGAGGCAACTGGACAGACCTTCGCGCAGGTGACGCAGGAACGTGCAGGAGGCTCCGTGCCGGAACAGGACGCCGCTTGACGGCCTTCGATGGCCCGGCAATTCAGCTTGCCGGGCCATCAAACGTCCGATCCGAAAGCTAATCCAATAGACCAGGCCGAAGGGCTGCGTCCGCGACGTGCCGGGCGGGCCAAAGATGCACAGAAACTCTATGATCCCGTATCCTTTGTTCAGCTTAGCCTCAGATCCCTGGGGAGGTGGCAGCGAAGGAGCCGGGCGCAGAGCAACGCAACTAGGAGTGCAATCTATCGAGATTGAAAAGGCCGCCGGCATATGTCCAGCGGCCTCCGCGCTCTCCTGCTCGCCCGCAGCTCCATTCCCTGCCAGTTCAAACCTTGCCGTCAGATTAAGTCGAAAACTTCTACAAATCTTCATTCCGTCAGCCTGCACCTGCGCGAACTCCGGGTCCTTTGCCACGCAGGCGCTGACAACGTATCTCTCATGTTGCCCGACGTACGGACGCCTCCGGCACCACGCCCGGGAGCCGCTAAGCCGGTGAGGGTTGCTTCTTTTTCGCCTTCCACCGAAGGAAGCGCATTTCCCGCGCCTCTTTTTCTTCCCTGAGAGCCTTTCTTAGACGGTCCCGCCGGTCCTTCTTGGCTGCGGGACTTAGTTGCTAGCTTTTGTGGCCTTTTTCTTCGCGGCTCGTGGGAGGAAACCTCTCTTAGGCCCATAGTTGCGAGCGCCGAAAGTACGCTTGCTAAACATTCACCCCCATTTTATCAGCGGCCATGCTTGGGGCGCCGTCGATCAGCCATGGACGGGCCGCTCCTCAAGGTCTTGATCGGGAACTATTCTATCCCAACGTGGAACGTCAAAGTTCTGAAATCACCCGACTACGCTTCCAAAATCGCCTGCCCTGCTCTGCACTGCTGAACCTCGCACTTCGCGCGTGGGTATGGGCTGAAGTATGGGCCACGTGAAAAGCCGAACTCAGAAGCACTGGAATATAAAGGAGTTTTTCTTCAGTTTGGCGGAGGGAGAGAATCTATAAAAAAACTTGCTCGACTGCTGCGGCTCAGATCCTCTCGCTAGGGGAAGATATCTCTTGAGACGCCTTCTTCTGACGAGAATATGGCTATCGTGTCCCGTACGGCCCGGGATCGATCAAGCGCGTCACGCGGGCGCCGTAGAGAAATTGCTTGGGTGAAAACCAAAAGGCGCGCTTTGGGTTAAGATCGCCATCGACCGCGATGTTGAGCGACCGAAATGCCGACATCCAGGCAAGCTTGGTACAGTAGAATCCCGTATCGTCGTTGAGATTGAAATTCCAGAAGTCGTAGGGTTTCCCAACGTGCTTCCTGGCTTCTCCCGGAATTTTTGCACGATCCGCAGCGGAAAGTTTGGCAAGACGGCCGAGCCATACGACTTCGTCGGCGCGTTCGGTTGTCCAATCTGTGTAGGGTCGTCGGATGACGCCCCTGCCCCAGAGCGCCTCGATAATCCATGGAGCGCCCGCCTCGTCGATGTCAATGATTGCAACGTGACCAACGTAGATGGGACCACTGACTGAGTAAGTCCCGCCTCCGGGCTTGCGGGTGCCGGTGTATCGTTCGCGGAATTCCTCGTAAGTCAGTTTACGCATGCGCTCGGTTTGAGCCGGCGTGAAGTAAGGCGCCGTGTTCGCGACATTGGCGATGAAGCGGTCGCGCTCTTCGTACCATTTGACTTTGTCGGCATCGACTGGACGCGGCGACCCGGCGTCGTACGGCACAAAGACGCCTGGCTTCTTGGGCCAGAGGAAGTCGCCACTCTGAAATTGCTTCGCATCGGGCATCGGAGGCGGACCGGTGACTGCCCTGACCGGCTCTGATCGCGCCAACAACGACAGCGCAAATGCGCCTCCCATCAAGCGAAGATAGTCCCGTCGATCCTGCACCGGATTGCCCCTCACAGCGGGTTAATAACCTTCCTTAGGGTCGTCGATATTTACGTCGGTTGGGATCTCATAGATGTCACCCTTATTCAGTGGAAGATGGGGATTCTTGACGTCATATGTGCTCGCGCCAGTTTGCTGGTTGACGCACCATCCGCGGATTTTAACAGTCGCGACCTTCTGGAACCTGGCTTGCATCAAAAGGCCGTATTTCTTGCAAGCGTCCATCGACGCGAAATCGAGATGTTCTGTGTTGTGAAGGCTCCAGACCTGCTTTCCCGGCGCCGCCGGTGGCGAGACGAAGAACATCATAAAGAGAATGAATCCAGACATTGTACGGCCTGCCCTAGCGAGGAAGGTTGCGGATGGCGTTGATGATGCTTTGCTGGTTTGTCGTATTATCCAGCTTTTCTTGCGCATTCACGCGGCTGATGACAGTGACCCGATCGGGACCATCCTTGAAGTTGCCGCCAACCGGCAGGGTTTGGACGACGAGAGTGCCGCTGCTGGTAGTATCCGGACTGAGGGTTATGAGCAGCGTCTCGTCCATGTCATAGGAGCCGGACAATGCGCCGAAGGCGGCGCCGAATGGGAACGTATAGGTGAAACTCCCGTTGCCGCTGAATTTGACGAATATTTGCGAGCTGTAGGTTGGCGAGTCCAGCTTGGCGAGCGACCCCATAGCCGTATCCTTCGCTTCTACAAGGCGTACGAGCCATTCGCCGATTCCAAGGTGCTCGGTCAGAACATGCGCGCGCGGACTGTCGACCGGACAGATCAGCTGATTCCTGGGATTCGAAATGAGCTCTTTCGAGCTTGTCTTGAAAGTGATGGAGACGTCACGGGTACCTTTGGCATCGACGGCGCCGCCGGGAGCGCCGACCGATCCCAGCGCCCAGTTGTTAAAATATCTAGCCGCTGACAGTGTCGTGCTCTTGCCCGTCGAACCGACGCCGCCATTGATTTCCGAATCCGTCTTTGGCGATAGCTTGATGGCAACGAGCCATTTGTTGGCCTTGAAGGAGGCGTATTGCGGCTCGCTAAGCTTCACGAATGCGTAGCGAAGTTCGCAAGCTGTGTGTTGAAGGATCTCGCGAACCGGAAGGCTAGTGTCGTCGGGCGTGGGCGGAATAATGCTGCATCCGCCTATCCAGACACCGCTAGCGACAACGACCACGTAACTAACTATCCGCATACGGCACCGCCTTGCACAGAACAAAACAACCGATTTTCTGCAATTCCCAACGTTTAATGGCCGACGGCGGCGACCACTTGCGACTCTTGAGGACTTGCGCCAGTAACGCGAACGCTCCAGGTACCCATTGCGGGCGATTGTACGGTGCAGGTCGCAAAGGCGTCCGCCACCGATGAGGTACACGCTGGGCTGTTTGCGTTTGGTGCCGTTAATTCGAGCGTCAGCGATGCGAAGGTTGGCGTTGTGTTGACGCTGACCGTGAGAGAACCGCTTGAGTTGGTAATTGCGAAGGTCCCGCTCGAGTGTTCCGGGGTATTTATGAAAAGATGGTAGGGAGCACCGTAAGCCCGGCCCCCGGGGTTTTTGAAGAACGCGTTTGGATTGGCAGCGAAAGCCGGGTTGGTATTTGATCCGGCGACCGACGTGATCCAAGTTATGTTCTTGAAGACCTCGACATCATAGGACAGGTCCTTTCCTGCCCGGCAGTCGTCGGGCCCCCTGACGTGACGCCGACGAGCTTTAGGGCGCCGTCGATGGTCGCGAATGCCGGCCCGCCGGAATCTCCATGGCAAGTACTTCCAAGAATCTTGTTTTCATTGCGGAGCTTGAAGCTCCAGCAGAAATCTTCGCTAAAGCTGAGATCCTTGCAGGCCGCAGCTTGAATGGTCGCCCACAGTTTGATGCCTTCGGAGCCGTCGACAGGCGGTCCTGGCTGAGGTGCGCCGTTCGCTTTGAGCGGACTATGCACACCAAAGCCGACGATGGTTGCAAATTCCCCGGACTTTAGTGATCTCACCGTATTGAGCGGCGCGGGCATCACATCGGTGATCTCTTTGGTCAGCTTAAGGATCGCGAGGTCCTTTTTGGGGAATGCATAGTCCGGGTTGATAATGATCTGGTCGACGGCGACGACACCGCGATCATGGAAGAAGACTGAGACAAACCGTTTATCGTCGGGCTTCACATCCTCCTGACCGCGCTTGTAGGTCGCTGAGAGACAGGCTTTCGCCGACTTCGCATCGACCTGCTCGCAAAAACAATGCGCCGCCGTGAGCACGGCCGTCGAGGAGATCAGAGTACCTGTGCATAGGGCTGATGAGCCGTATCCATCCCAGGCGTAAGCGATCTCGACAACGGAGGGATAGTCGACGGTGGCGGCCGAGCCGGGACCGACAACGTACGGAGTGAGCGTCGCCGGCTTCAACCCGCCCAGACCTTGGAGATGGGGCGGCAGTGGAAGTGTGCGACCATCCGTGCCGAGCTGAAGAATTTCTTGCACATCTGTCGGGACGATGATCGCGTCGAACCGCTGTTTGGCTTCGGCTGGCGCAAGTGTCTGCAGGTCGGTTTGCGCCTGATGCAGTTTGTTCGAGAAATCCTGGAGCTGCGTCTGGTGATCTTGCAGGAAATCAAGCTTGCGAATGTTTGGTGCCGAATCCAATTGCTGGAAACGCAGCGTATTCTCGATCGTGCGTATGTTCGCAATCGCTCCCCTGCCAGCTATTTGGCTGAAGGCGTTGATATCCATGGTTTGGCTTTTGCCGCCGGCAATCTTGGTACTGGCGGCCTTATTGACGGTCTTGACGGTTTGGAGGTGATTGTCGACGAATGACGATAGATCCTTCAGCCTGCTCGAAGCAGCCCTGAATGGATCAGGAGCTTTCAGCTCGTCAGCCGAGCCGAAACTGGCGCTCCCAACGATAGTTAAACACGCGGCAAAATACGCCGATGCGCACGCGCGCAAGCTGACAAATGTCCCCATCTCCGGTATTCCCCAATTCCGGCGCTCTATTCAACCTATGATGGCACCAAAGAGAACAGCGAGCAAGACAGCAATCGCAAAAAAGAGAAGAGAGATTTCTTTCGCACGCGCCTTCGATCGACTCGCAGGATGATCAGCATGGCCGATTGGGTGGTCTACGGCGAATGTATCCTGACTTCATCGCTACCACCGTACGCGGCATCGAGGAGATCGGCGGATCGGTTCGACGACCCCGAAGGAATCATCTCGACCGCTTTGGCCTCCCCGATGATCTTGGGCAAGCGCTGGGTGCCCATCACCCGGAAAGTTGGAGCGCGTGGAAACCCGGCGGACGAGGCCCCGGCGGCGATGGGCGCGTCGTCAGGCCCGCCGCCGTTCCATTCAGAGTTCCAGTCACCACATCAACGCCACCTAAGGAACAAGGCAGAACCGCGATTCCATCGCAAAATGGCGCAGTATCTTGCGTCTGGCTTGAGTCGGAACAGCGGAGTTCAACAATGTCGACTACACACAAAGACAAACCGCGCAGTAAGCCCCGCCAGCGCAGCCGGAAGGCGGACCAGCGGGGCCAGAAACCTGATCAACAACAGAGTCCGAAGCTCGTCCAGCGAGATGAAGATCGAATCGGCGCAATGGTCGCGTCAACTGACACCCTGACGAACGGCGCAGCTGCGTCGGTGGAGTCCCCCTCAAGCGGGGCACCCGCCCCGGCGGATGTGCCCTTGATCGGCGAAGTCGCACCGGCGGATGCCCCTTCGATCAGCGCGGTCACGCCGGCGGACAACTGTCCAGTCAATATTCAAACTATCGCGAATGCCTACAGGGACTACAGCAACAAGTCGCTCCGGGAGACCGGGTCCTTTGTCGAGAAGCTCATGGTTGTGCGGTCGTTCGATAAGGCGGTTGAGGTTCAGACCGAATTCGCGAGGCAAGCTTATGCAAACTTTGTCGCTGAGTCGCAGAAGATTTGTGAACTCTACGGCGAACTTGCCAAGCAGATCATCTTCAGGCCTTGGGAAGGCTTCGCGGCGAAGGTGACCCAAACCGGGCGCTAGGATCACCGATCCGAGCAGTTTCTGAACGAACCGCACGGGGCGCGGTCAGAGCCGTCGTGCCAACCTCCTTATGTAAAAGACCACCTGCTCGGACGGGTTGATTGCAGTGTCGGTATGATCCCCAGACGCACGACACATTTTGTAAATGTATCTGATGCGCTGCTTCGACCGCGCGCCACCATCTTGTCCAGTGCCATCGGAGAATACGACGATATTCTTCGCCATAGCATAGCTCCGCTATCGCGTCAGTCCGAGGCGTTCGCAGGTTGCCGTGCGGTGCACTGCTCGCACGCAGAGAGCCACCAAGCGCCCTTGTCGATATCAAGGCGCAACCTTTCGGTGAGATCAACAGGAGCCAACTACCGTTCCGGCTAAGCTACCGCTCGACACGTGCCGGCCGACGGACGAAATTCAAAATGTATGAGATCTTGTCGATGAACGGCTTGGCTCGCCGAGGATAGCCGACAACTCGAATACCTTTCGCCTCAGGTCCTCTACCTTAGGGGCTAAGAGCAGATCCTGCCGATCCGCCATCGACAGAATGGCATTTAGCACCTGGTCTGAATGTTGAGCTAAAACCACGAGGTGCCTGCCGCAGGGCGCATATCGTCCTAAGATCCAATTTTTGACCGTGCGCTCATTCGCTCCCGTCCAGCCCGCCACTAATTTTGCACGCGAGTTTCGATCCCTGAGTTCCGACGTCAATGCCGATGCAATTTTCATCGCGAACGCATGATCGTCAACGCTGAAGTCGACACTGCCGTCTCTGCCCTTTTTTGGAAAGGACTTACCCTTTTTTGGAAACGACATTCCACCCTCCTATCCCGTACGATCAGGCGGCAATTCATGAATGCCTTGGGGGAGGCCGACAGAATCGCATTGGAATCGGGTGCTGATTGACAAGGCGCATCAAAAGCATCGGCAAGGGCGAAAATCGAAGAGAAGGTCCTTCTCTAGCCGCTGCCTATGTCCGGATGTCGACAGATCTACAGAAATACTCCACTGAAAATCAACTCAACACGATACGTCGCTATGCCGAGCAACGGGGCTTCACGATCGTGCGTGTTCTTGAAGATTCCGGCCGTAGCGGTTTAAGAATGGACGATCGTGACGGATTGCAATCTCTCATGCTGGAAGTGCAATCCGGCACCGCCGGCTTTCAAGCAATCTTAGTTTACGACGTCAGCCGCTGGGGACGATTTCAGGATGCGGACGAAGGTGCATACCACGAGCACGTTTGCTCTCGGGCAGGGATACGTGTCCATTATTGCGGCGAACAGTTTGATAATGACGGCAGTATCGGTTCGATCCTCCTCAAGAACGTCAAGCGGGTCATGGCTGGTGAATACAGCCGCGAGCTATCGGTCAAGGTTTTTGCTGGCCAATGCCGGCTCATCGAACACGGCTTTCGCCAGGGCGGTCCGGCTGGATTTGGCTTGCGGCGCCTCTTAATTGATGAGCGGCGAAATCCAAAGGGTGAACTCGGCCGCGGCGATCGAAAGAGCCTCCAAACCGACCGCGTCGTCCTTACTCCTGGTCCGCATGACGAAATCGAACGCGTTCACAGCATCTATTCGATGTTCGTCGAAGGTCAGTCGGAGCGCGAAATCGCATTGGTGCTAAATCAGCGGGGCATCATGAGCGACTTTGGTCGCCCATGGACTCGGGCATCAATCCATCAGATTCTGACGAACGAAAAATATATCGGCAACAACATCTTCAATCGCGTCTCTTACAAGTTGAAGCAGCGACGTGTGGTCAATCAGCGCGACACCTGGGTTCGAGCGGATGGTGTCCTTCCCTCGAAAGTCGACCGCGCTCTATTTGAGCGCGCCAGACTCATTATAGACCAACGTCACAATCATTATTCCGATGAGGAATTGCTCGCTCATCTTCAAGCCGTGCTTGCAGAGGAGGGCTCCCTGTCAGGCCTCATTATCGACGAGCGGGACGGTATGCCCTCATCAAGTCTCTACCGGCACCGTTTCGGCAGCCTTTGAGAGCTTACAGCCTTATAGGTTACACGCCCGACCGTGATTACAAGTTCATCGAAATCAACCGGCACATACGCGAGACCTTCCCTGGACTATTAGCCGAAATCGTAGCGGGCCTCGAAAACGCGGGCGGATCTGTCGCCTGCGACCCCATAACTCATCTCCTTCTGGTCAATCAGGAATTTACCGCATCAATCGTACTCGCGCGGTCCTTCGAGACCCAGACTGGTGCGCTTCGATGGCAAATTCGGTTTGACACGGGTCTTGCGCCGGACGTCACGGTTGCCGTTCGCTTGGATCGCTCGAACGAACAGCCTCTCGACTACTACATTCTTCCAAGTATCGACATGAATACCCGTCGGATTCGGATGGCGGAAGACAACGCGCTTTCGCTAGACGCTTATCGATTCGAATCGCTCGACTTTCTCTATTCGATGGCGGCCAAATCGTCATTTCTGGAGGCAGCATGAGTAAATCCAAGTCGAGAGGACCGAAACATGTAACGACCGTCCCGATTGACCAGATTCGCTTTCTAACCTGTCTTATTCGTAAGAGGCGCCCGAGAGGCTGGCGAGCGTGGTGTAAAGCGCTGATACGGCGTAGGATTCGGTTGTGAAGCCAACCCCATCACCTCCAACCGCGAACGCCACGCCCGCCATGACCGACGATACGATTCCGCCCTTCTCGTTTCCAGCCATTCACGCCAAGAAAGTCACAGCTGCCTTCGATGGTGGGCGCCTAACCTCGAACGGGGGCGTGATGCTTCTGGCGATGGCCGAGCGGCGTCTCGGCTTGGCCGACAATCTGGCCCGGGTGTTCCCGGATCGGCGCGATCCGACGCGGGTCGTGCACAGCCTGGTCGATATGTTCCGCGCGCGCATGTTCGCGATCTGCTGCGGCTACGAGGACGCCGACGACCTCGATCATCTGCGGTCCGATCCCGCATTCAAGCTGGCCTGCGGACGGCTGCCGGACACGGGCCGCGATCTGTGTTCCCAACCGACGCTGTCGCGGCTGGAGAATGCTCCGCGCCTGCGCGACGTGATCCGACTGACCTACATTTTGGTCGACGCATGGATGGATAGCTACCCGCGCGAGCCGGCATCCGTCACGCTCGACATCGATGATACCTGCGACGTCGTCCACGGCCATCAGCAGCTCTCGCTGTTCAACGCTCATTATGACGAACGCTGCTTCCTGCCGATCCACGTCTACGACACGGAGAAGAGCCGGCCCGTGGCGGTCGTGCTGCGGCCCGGCAAGACGCCGGGCGGCGTCGAGGTGCGTGCCCTTCTGCGCCGCCTGGTACGGCATATCCGGACGCGGTGGCACAACACGCGAATTACGTTCCGTGGCGACGGGCACTATGCCCGGCCGGAGGCCATGGCGTGGTGCGAGACCAACGGCATCGACTACATCTTCGGTCTGTCCGGCACCAAGCCTCTCGCCAGAAAAGTCGACGAGGTCGCCGACGACATCCGCACTCGACGCGCCATCGAGAACCTGCCGGTTCTGCGTGGCTATACCGAGACGCGCCACAAGGCAAAGTCCTGGGATCGCGAACGGCGCACCGTCGCCCGTATTGAGGCGACGATGCTCGGCCTCGACATCCGTTTCGTCGTCACCAGCCTCGATGTCGGCTCGGCCGAGTGGATCTACGACAGCCTGTATTGCGCGCGCGGCCAAGCCGAGAATCTGATCAAGCTGCATAAGACGCAGCTCGCCTCCGACCGCACCAGCTGCCGTTCGGCGCTCGCCAACCAGGTCCGTCTCGTGCTCCATACGGCCGCTTATTGGCTGATGCTGACCGTGCGCGAGGCCATTCCCAAAGTCCGGGAATTGGCCGCTGCCGAGTTCGCGACGCTGCGTCTTCGGCTCTTGAAGCTCGCCGCCCGTGTGGTCGAGACCTCGAGCCGCATTCGCCTTGCGTTTGCCGCGGCATGTCCCGAAGCCGACCTGATCCGCTGCTTGCCCGGCGCGCTGCTCCCGCTCGGTCCGTAACCGACCGGGCCTGCGCCCGCTCACCCGCCCCACTCCTCCATCGCCTACAAAACAGCTTGATGTAGAACCCGGTGAGAAAGGCCGGACGGTCACCCACGCCAGCCGCCAGCCCCCGTCAGACGTCAAGAACGACCGTGCTCTCGTGAATAGATCGGGCTAAATCCGAGAGTCCGCAATCGTCGCAATTTTCAGGAGATCGTGCAGAGCATCGCCAATGTCGGGCTTAAGCGTCCGGTCACGGTTAGCCCACGAAAGAGCGATGCAGACTCAGCAAGCTATGATCTTGTTTGTGGCCAGGGCCGGGTCGAAGCGTTCATTCAGCTCGGTCAGACAGAGATTCCGGCCATAGTCATCGAGGCCGAGGAAAGCGATTGCTTAGTTATGAGCCTGGTTGAAAATTGTGCCAGGCGGCAGCATCGAGCGATCGACCTGTTGCAGGATATCAGCACGTTGCGCGGCCGCGGCTATAGCGACCGCGAGATTGCACCAAGGATCGGTGTTAGCGTCGAATACATTCATATGATTGGCACCCTATTGGAAAAGGGTGAGGAACGGCTCGTCACGGCTGTCGAAGCAGGTATTCTTCCCCTGAATATGGCGATCGAGATTGCAAAATCGAGCGATGAGGACGTTCAGCAAGCTCTGACGCAGGCGCACACAGAAAAGAAATTACGCGGAAAGAAGCTGGTCGCAGTGCGCAGGATTATCGAGCAACGACGGCGCAGCGGCAAACACATTCATGATAGCCGGTCTGGACGGCGTAGCGCCGCCAAGCGACCAATTACCGGCGAATCAATCATTCGCGTCTATCGCCAAGAGGCGGACCGCCAAAGGCTGCTCGTCAAGAAGGCCGAGGTCACACAAAGCCGATTATTGTTCATCGTCGAGGCTATGCGAGAGCTCCGCGATGATGAGAACTTTGCAAATCTGCTCAAGGCCGAGCGTCTCGACACCATGCCTGCCTTTCTAGAACAGCGGATCGCCGATGGACTAGCGACATGAGCAAACCAGACGATACGAGTGCCTCAAACACGATCATCCAGGCTTTTTGCTCCGATTTCGTGGTGGTGCAAATCGCCTCGATCTTACCGGTCAAGTCGATCGAGAAGACTGCGAAATCTAGTCACAAATACCGCCAGATTGCAGCCTCTATTCGCGAGATTGGACTGGTCGAACCACCCGTCGTCATTCAAGACACAAGAGATCCCGGTTCCTACCTGTTGCTTGACGGCCATTTGCGGATCGAAGTGCTTCGCGACCTTGGGGAGAGTGAGGTTGAATGCCTGGTCTCGACCGATGACGAAGCATTTACTTACAACAAGCGCATTAGCCGCCTGTCTCCGATCCAGGAGCAGCGAATGATCGCCAAAGCGATCGAGCGCAACGTCCCTAAGGATAAGATAGCTCAGGCCCTGGACATCAATGTCCGCAGCATATCGCGTAAAGCGCAGCTGCTTGACGGGATATGCGAGGAGGTCGTCGGCCTATTAAAGGACAGGATGTGCCCCCTGGCTGTCTTCGATGTTCTTCGCAAGATGTGCCCCCTGCGTCAGATCGAGGCCGCCGAACTCCTTATCAATGCCAATAATTTTTCTGTCAGTTATGCGGCAGCCATATTGGCCGGCACTCCCCAGGCCCTGTTGGTCACGCCACAGACGCCTAAACGGTTGAAGGGCATGACGGCCGAAGCTATTGCCCGCATGGAACGCGAACTCTCACGATTGCAGGAAGCGATATCTTCGATCCAAGATTCGTACGGCCAGGATCACCTCCACCTCACGGTCGTAAAGGGCTATCTCCGCAAGCTGATCACCAACGACCGGGTGGCGCGTTACCTCGAGCGGTATCAGCCCGAGCTATTTATCGAGTTTCAGAAGATCGCCGAAATGACGTCGACGCTCCCAAGCGAGGCGGCATAACGAGCGAGGGGACCCGGACCTATAAAGCGCGGGGACCGCAGGAGAAGTCGCACGCTGGGGCGGATCAATTGCGGCGATGGGGATGGCGGCGAACCCGTCTGGAGCCCATCAGGCCGGTCGAGTTTTCACTGGCCGCATTGATGAGGTGGCGTGTCAACGCGCGGCACTGGCGCGCGGTGGCACGCTGCCGCGAGCAGTCCAGGTTGATATCGTCAACGATATTGCAGAGGCCTGGCACTGGCTCCCTCGCGATAGGCATCGCGAATTCATAAACCATCAACTCTGGTCAGCTTTGGTTTACCAGACCCCTTAAGCTTTCTCGTCCGCGAGCATGCAATGGTGGCTGCAGATCGGGGGCAAATCCCGGCAGGGAAGCGTCAGGGTCGGGCTGCATGGCGGCCTGGCCCGCCATCTCGGGAATGCAATGCCTACAAAAACAACGCCACAAAGGCCAAAACGCAAGAAATCAAAAGCGAACTCGTTGCCATCCTCCGCGGCATCGATGCTATCGGTGGCCACGCAAAACCTGATCAATATGGTCGCAGTATCCGCCGTCTCGGGCACGGTTCTGCTCGGGCTTCTGGCCGCCAAGCATTTTTGACGGGCAGCGTTCGCGTATGCGACGTTATGGAATTGCGGGCATCGTCCAGGCCAGGCAGGCCTTGCCCTGAGCTCGGTCGCTGTGGTGGCGCTGCTACAGCAGCAGCTGACAACCCGCAGTTCCTGGCAAGAAGCAACCCTCCTGGCGGCGGCTTTGCAGTGCACCACGGGAGCGCTGCGTCAAACCTGCTTCCTACGATACAAGACCGACGCAAACGCTAGTGTTGTTGCGAGCAACAAGAGCGCTGCCATAATCTGGATGCTGTTGCTGTTGAACGGCGGAACGACCCCGAAAAACATCCAATCAGACAGATTGTCCATCGCATAGCCCAACGGGACAACACGAGACAACCAATACAAAACGCGCTCACTGGCTTGAATCTTGGCAATCATCCCCGACAGAAGGACTAGCAGGATCAAATAGCCGGAAGCAATCAAGTAGATCCTCGACTCGGTCTTAGCCAGCAACGCGCAAGCAATCCCTAATAAAGCTGAGGTGATGAGACCCAGCGATTGAATCAGGGTTATTGTTATGAGCCCCTCCTTCAGATTGAAGCCTTCGGAGAGCGTTGCGAACAACAATAAAGTCAAAAAAGAGACCAGGCCGAAAAATGAAGCGACAGAGATCTTTGCGGTCATAACCGCCGTCCAATTTGAACGAGACGCCGTCAACAGAGACAATAGCATATTGTTGCCCGTATCTCTGATCATGCTGCGGCAAGCAAACACAAATGCAGCGAGAAAGCTTAAGAGCGCGACGGTCTTCGGCACAAACACGCGGGCGTGACGGCCAGGATCCGCGGTAGTTCCAGAAATCTGAACCTTGGTCGGCCATTTGGATTCCGAATCGTCACCCCCCGGGGATTGAAGAGCTTCGTAGGCAATCAACGGCCAGGGCCTTTGCTGACTCAAGGTGGCCCCGAGCACTTGAGCAGTTCGAACGAACCGGCTGTGCTCCAATCCAGACCGTGATCTGATCAGGAACCTCCAACCCTCATCTGTTCGTGCCACTGCGATATCAATATTATCGACAAGGGCTTGAGCCGCGACATCAGAGCCAATAACCTTCCAGGATCCCTCCATATTAATGCCCGACATCTCATGAAACAGTGTCTCTGCAACTCCCAAGGTCGCGAGCCTTTCATTGTCATCTGCAGCCGTCGCGTAGATACCGACGCGAACCCCTTCATCGTCCACCGCCATATGCCCTACGACGTGGATGAGAAATACGCCGAACGCGAGCATACCATCCACAGCACCGGCCTGGTCACGACATCGAAGAATTCGTGGCTAATGAGTCGTATCATCGGTCGCCAGAGCTGGCCCCGGTTGTTTGGACAGCGCCCCGCTGGATTTAAGTGGATTCCTGCCGGGTTATGCTGAACGCGGGGCTTTACGGTTTTGTCGTTGCGTCGGGAGGGCGTAGCCCGACCAGAGCGACGACAAAACCGTCGGCGACGGTCATGCGGCCATCACCATAGCTTGCGTGCCGAAGTAAGCCTCGTCGGGCGTGCGCCCGTCAAGGCTCGAGTGAGGGCGTCCCTGATTGTAGAAGGCCAGATACTTGGCAATTGACGCTCGCGCCTCGGACACGCTGTCGTAGGCGCGGAGATAAACTTCTTCGTATTTGACCGTGCGCCAGAGCCGCTCGACAAACACGTTGTCGCGCCAGGCGCCCTTGCCGTCCATGCTGATGGCGATCTTCGCGTCCAGCAGCACATCGGTGAACTCGAGGCTGGTGAACTGGCTGCCCTGATCCGTGTTGAAAATCTCGGGCCTGCCGTGCTTCGCCAACGCCTCCTGGACCGCTTCGACGCAGAAGGCCGCCTCCATTGTGATCGAGACGCGATGGGCCAGGACCCGTCGGCTGAACACATCGACGACCGCCGCGAGATAGACGAAGCCACGCCGCATCGGAATGTAGGTGATGTCCATTGCCCACGCATGGTCGGGCCGCTCGATCTTCAATCCGCGCAACAGGTACGGGTAGATCTTGTGACCCGGAGCCGGCTTGCTCGTGTTCGGGCGACGATAGACCGCCTCGATCCGCATGCGCTTCATCAGCGTCGCGATGTGGCGGCGACCGGCGTATACGCCCTCCCGCCGCAGCAACGATCGCAGCATACGCGCTCCCGCGAAGGGATAATCGAGATGCAGCTCATCGAGCCGACGCATCAAGGCAAGGTCCTCGGCCGAAACTGGCCGAGGTTCATAGTAGACCGTGCTGCGAGCCAGCTTCAGGACCTTCGCCTGGCGCACGATAGAAAGATCATGATCGCGGTCGATCATCGCTTTGCGCTCAGCAGGCCCGCCTTGGTGAGCGCGCCGGACAAAAAATCGTTTTCCAACGCCAGCTCGCCGATCTTGGCATGTAACGCCTTCAAATCGACCGGCGTCTCGGCCGATGTCTTGTCATGCCCAAACACGCCGGCGGCGCCTTCCAGGAGCTGGTTTTTCCAGATCGTGATCTGGTTCGGATGAACATCAAACAGTTGCGCCAGCTCCGCCAGTGTCTTGTCGCCTTTGACCGCAGCCAAAGCAACCTTCGCCTTGAATGCCGGAGAATGCGTCCGGCGGCTCTTCTTCGTCATCTTCGCTCCTGATTCGCAGCAAGAATCCTCGCCGCTGTCAGGCAGAAAATCCACTCAAGCTACTGTCCGAATTTGCGGGGCCAGCTCTAATTTCGTGGATCTGATCGCGTCGCATTCATAGGGCTTAAGAGCGGGTCCAGTAGTTAGCCCGTCTTATTCGTAAGAGTGCGCCTGAGGGCTGGCGAGCGTGGATGTAAAGCGCTGATGCGGCGTAGGATTCGGTTGCGAAGCCACCCCATCACCTTCAACCGCGAACGCCACGCCCGCCATGACCGATGATGCGATTCTGCCCTTCTCGTTTCCAGCCGTTCACGCCAAGAAAGTCACAGCTGCCTTCGATGGCGGTCGCCTGACCTCGAACGGGGGCGTGATGCTTCTGGCGATGGCCGAGCGGCGTCTCGGCTTGGCCGACAATCTGGCCCGGGTGTTCCCGGATCGGCGCGATCCGACGCGGGTCGTGCACAGCCTTGTCGATATGTTCCGCGCGCGCATGTTCGCGATCTGCTGCGGCTACGAGGACGCCGACGACCTCGATCATCTGCGGTCCGATCCCGCATTCAAGCTGGCCTGCGGACGGCTGCCGGACACGGGCCGCGATCTGTGTTCCCAACCGACGCTGTCGCGGCTGGAGAATGCTCCGCGCCTGCGCGACGTGATCCGACTGACCTACATTTTGGTCGACGCATGGATGGATAGCTACCCGCGCGAGCCGGCATCCGTCACGCTCGACATCGATGATACCTGCGACGTCGTCCACGGCCATCAGCAGCTCTCGCTGTTCAACGCTCATTATGACGAACGCTGCTTCCTGCCGATCCACATCTACGACACGGAGAAGAGCCGGCCCGTGGCGGTCGTGCTGCGGCCCGGCAAGACGCCGGGCGGCGTCGAGGTGCGTGCCCATCTGCGCCGCCTGGTACGGCATATCCGGACGCGGTGGCACAACACGCGAATTACGTTCCGTGGCGACGGGCACTATGCCCGGCCGGAGGCCATGGCGTGGTGCGAGACCAACGGCATCGACTACATCTTCGGTCTGTCCGGTACCAAGCCGCTCGCCAGAAAAGTCGACGAGGTCGCCGACGACATCCGCACGCGACGCGCCATCGAGAACCTGCCGGTTCTGCGTGGCTATACCGAGACGCGCCACAAGGCAAAGTCCTGGGATCGCGAACGGCGCACTGTCGCCCGTATTGAGGCGACGATGCTCGGCCTCGACATCCGCTTCGTCGTCACCAGCCTCGATGTCGGCTCGGCCGAGTGGATCTACGACAGCCTGTATTCGCGCGCGGCCAAGCCGAGAATCTGATCAAGCTGCATAAGACGCAGCTCGCCTCCGATCGCACCAGCTGCCGTTCGGCGCTCGCCAACCAGGTCCGTCTCGTGCTCCATACGGCCGCTTATTGGCTGATGCTGACCGTGCGCGACGCCATTCCCAAAGCCCGGGAATTGGCCGCTGCCGAGTTCGCGACGCTGCGTCTTCGGCTCTTGAAAATCGCCGCCCGTGTCGTCGAGACCACGAGCCGCATTCGCCTTGCGTTTGCCGCGGCATGTCCCGAAGCCGACCTGATCTGCGGCTTGCCCGGCGCGCTGCTGCCGCTCGGTCCTTGACCGGCGGGGCGTCCGCCCCCCGTTCGCCCAACCCATCCCTCAAGCGCGTTGCAAAGTACCGGTCGTCAGGCGGCGAAAAGCCGAAGGCAATCCTGTGCGCCTCGTCAGACAAGATGTGCGGCCGCATCAATCGGGCCCAAAAGCCGCACTCTCACGAATAGGACGGGTTAGCGACCATGCGCCAGATGAGCGGATGGAGCGCGACTGGCCAGCCGCCCGACTAAGCTTTATGAAGGAAACCAACTATTACCCGACTTGAGATCGCGGCGGACAAGCGGAGAGGCCTGCGCTGCCGGGAAACCTCGGTCGACGCGTTCGCAAATCCAATGTTATGGAAGAAATCGATCTGAGCGAGTGTCCTTAGCTGCTAAGAATAGCGCCTTTTTCGATAGCTACTCTCTGGGGGTAGCTACGACCTGGCAAGAGGCGCCGCCGCCACGGACCTTGCTACAAAACTGCTCGGCCTCCTCTGCGGATTTCAAGCCGCCAAGGCCTCCAACATAGGCGCCGCCGCTCTCCCTACGGATTACCAACGACTGATTCTCGAACAGAGATGGATATTTGGCCTTGATGAGGTCTAATGTCTCCGCAGCCTCAGAAAACGTTGCGACCTTAACCAGCTGGGCCATATACGAGAAGTCTCCAACTCTACTTGGGATAGCTAATCGGTGATCTATCGGCCCTTTGGGAACGCTACGCGGAACATTCTCCCGTTCAGCATTCAAACTGCTAGCCCGTCTTATTCGTAAGAGTGCGCCTGAGGGCTGGCGAGCGTGGTGTAAAGCGCTGATGCGGCGTAGGATTCGGTTGCGAAGCCACCCCATCACCTTCAACCGCGAACGCCACGCCCGCCATGACCGATGATACGATTCTGCCCTTCTCGTTTCCAGCCATTCACGCCAAGAAAGTCACAGCTGCCTTCGATGGTGGGCGCCTAACCTCGAACGGGGGCGTGATGCTTCTGGCGATGGCCGAGCGGCGTCTCGGCTTGGCCGACAATCTGGCCCGGGTGTTCCCGGATCGGCGCGATCCGACGCGGGTCGTGCACAGCCTGGTCGATATGTTCCGCGCGCGCATGTTCGCGATCTGCTGCGGCTACGAGGACGCCGACGACCTCGATCATCTGCGGTCCGATCCCGCATTCAAGCTGGCCTGCGGACGGCTGCCGGACACGGGCCGCGATCTGTGTTCCCAACCGACGCTGTCGCGGCTGGAGAATGCTCCGCGCCTGCGCGACGTGATCCGACTGACCTACATTTTGGTCGACGCATGGATGGATAGCTACCCGCGCGAGCCGGCATCCGTCACGCTCGACATCGATGATACCTGCGATGTCGTCCACGGCCATCAGCAGCTCTCGCTGTTCAACGCTCATTATGACGAACGCTGCTTCCTGCCGATCCACGTCTACGACACGGAGAAGAGCCGTCCCGTGGCGGTCGTGCTGAGGCCCGGCAAGACGCCGGGCGGCGTCGAGGTGCGTGCCCTTCTGCGCCGCCTGGTACGGCATATCCGGACGCGGTGGCACAACACGCGAATTACGTTCCGTGGCGACGGGCACTATGCCCGGCCGGAGGCCATGGCGTGGTGCGAGACCAACGGCATCGACTACATCTTCGGTCTGTCCGGCACCAAGCCTCTCGCCAGAAAAGTCGACGAGGTCGCCGACGACATCCGCACCCGACGCGCCATCGAGAACCTGCCGGTTCTGCGTGGCTATACCGAGACGCGCCACAAGGCAAAGTCCTGGGATCGCGAACGGCGCACCGTCGCCCGTATTGAGGCGACGATGCTCGGCCTCGACATCCGTTTCGTCGTCACCAGCCTCGATGTCGGCTCGGCCGAGTGGATCTACGACAGCCTGTATTGCGCGCGCGGCCAAGCAGAGAATCTGATCAAGCTGCATAAGACACAGCTCGCCTCCGACCGCACCAGCTGCCGTTCGGCGCTCGCCAACCAGGTCCGTCTCGTGCTCCATACGGCCGCTTATTGGCTGATGCTGACCGTGCGCGAGGCCATTCCCAAAGCCCGGGAATTGGCCGCTGCCGAGTTCGCGACGCTGCGTCTTCGGCTCTTGAAGCTCGCCGCCCGTGTGGTCGAGACCTCGAGCCGCATTCGCCTTGCGTTTGCCGCGGCATGTCCCGAAGCCGACCTGATCTGCGGCTTGCCCGGCGCGCTGCTGCCGCTCGGTCCTTGACCGGCGGGGCGTCCGCCCCCGTTCGCCCAACCCATCCCTCAAGCGCGTTGCAAAGTACCGGTCGTCAGGCGGCGAAAAGCCGAAGGCAATCCTGTGCGCCTCGTCAGACAAGATGTGCGGCCGCATCAATCGGGCCCAAAAGCCGCACTCTCACGAATAGGACGGGCTAGGGACTATATGCCCGATTTCTGTTGCGAACTTAGTTTCACGCTTGTCGTTCCAGAGCCAACTTTGGCGGCTCGGGCAATCATCATTCTCAATGGAGACAGCAGATGTGGCTTCTCAAGGGGCTTTTATGGCTCGTGCTTGCAACGGTCGGGATTGTCGTCCTAGCCGCGCTTTTTGACGACGAAAGATCAGGTCAATTGGAAGTCAGCATAAACAACAACCCATCATTGCTCGGCATTCCGGTTCCTACCCTCGTTGTCAAGAATGTTGGCAGAGAGACAATCACAATCCTGGATGCGACAATCAATAACCGCCCTGAATGCAAACCCTCTTTATCGCCCCAATCAGCCCGAAACGCGACCGCACCCTTCCCTCTCAAGGTCGGCGAATCCGCGTCCGATAGCCTGAGGTGCGAGACCGTCCGCGTCAAGATCAAGACCAACAAAGGGACATTTGAGTACACGTTCAGCGAACGAAATTGAACGGGAAGAAACCCGCAACAGAACTTTCAGTCGGGCAATTCCGTACTATTAGAGACGCCAGGCATTTCCACGACCACCTCTTTCCGCGATCGGATTGCGTTCGACGCCATGTCGAAGCCGGACGGCGCACCTTTGAACTAATGCACAACTTTATGCACGCGTCTGAAACTTGAATTTTAGATGCGTTACGTCAGATAATCGCTCGAAACTTCGCCTCAACCGACGCTTTGTTGCAAGCAAACGGCTTTTCTGCTTGTCTCGGTGGCATCTCCTAGCCGTCCGTATGTCTTTAGTTCGATGTCGTGCGGAGGAGCTATTTTGGCATCGATCTTCTTGCCGCGCTTTGCCGCAAGTAATTTCGCTGCCCCCGCCGTCCAGCCGCGCACAGGCGATTATGTCGCCTAAACATCGTCCGAACGGTCGATTTCCCCGGTGCCCACGCCTGCAACGACCTGCTTTCGCCCTTCGCTAATTTAGCTTGCTAGCGAAGGAGGCTGTCATGGCACACACAACAAGATCCGAGAAAGCAATCATTGCCCGGATCTGCAAAGTTCGAAGAACGTACGAAAAGACGACGAAGAGCAAGCGCAAATTCGCCAACTATAAGTACCTCAGGTCGGTTCTCAGAGCGCACAACTATTTCGAGGAGAATGGCTTACTGGAGCACCTCGCAGAAATCGCCCCAAGCGTACTGATGACACAGGTACGCTCAGGGCAACATTCGATCCGTACCATTATTGATGCCTCGTGCGACAACGTCGATCAGCGAAAAAGAAGCCGCTGGACTCGCGCGCTCCAATACGCTGTCAATAAAGACGTCTCACCGGCCGACCTGTTGCGTTTCTTCAGAGCTAATAACGGAATCGCAGGCTGCGCGGATCTTGCAAGCAAGATTCAGATAAGATCCGGATTACGCCCATCGAAGCACGGCAATCAGAGCACGCTTATTTCCAAACGATGCACTAGCCTAACGCGGTCATTGCTTCGATGACGGATCATTTGATAGACTCAGAGGAAGGTCAGAAATTACGACCTAGATCGAAACGCGATGGCGCCTTCCCCTTCCAGACGTGGCCAACCAACTTTTGACGAAGCCTCTTCCACCGCGTGTGCTGTAGCTGGGCTTTGGCACCGTTCATTCCGCCGTCAACGAAACGCAGCGCCAAAGTTCTTTTCGGGCAACTCGCTAATTGCGCGAGGCAGAACAAGCAAATCGTCCCATTCGCCGGATCTATTAATAGCCTTTAACGTGTATTGGACCATCGAACCGTGTTCGACTGGCGTTACATGTATGCGCTCTAGCCAGCTGTCGGATCGCACGTATGGCTCGTTATTCAGGTCGCGCTCGGGGTCGAGCAACCCTCTTCCGAAAGGCGACAGGATCAACAGACCATTATAATGAACCCCATCGTTAGCAATCACGAGTCGCCGATTTCGTTTATCCCGCTTGGGGACGGGCAAATCTGGACATCCGAAGAAGCGGGGCATCACACGCCTCGAATTCGTCGAGCGTGGCCTCCTGACCTCGCGTGTAACTAGCCCGTCTTATTCGCGAGAGGGCGCCTGAGAGGCTGGCGAGCGTGGTGTAAAGCGCTGATGCGGCGTAGGATTCGGTTGCGAAGCCACCCCATCACCTTCAACCGCGAACGCCACGCCCGCCATGACCGATGATACGATTTCAGACCACTATCGAGAAGCAAGAATTCAACACAAATAAAACCTCTGCCTCGCGCTCGATCTCTTCATGCTTGATAGTCTCGTTTCGGAGGCTGATCACCTACCGCGTCTAATAGGCCGCTCGCGCCGGTTTCTTTGGACGCGGCACGACCGCGACTCCACGCTTCGGCACAGAAATGATCGGGAGTCACTCAATCTTTCTTCAACTTAACCCGTCTTATTCGTAAGAGTGCGCCTGAGGGGTAAAGCGCTGATGCGGCGTAGGATTCGGTTGCGAAGCCAACCCCATCACCTCCAACCGCGAACGCCACGCCCGCCATGACCGACGATACGATTCCGCCCTTCTCGTTTCCAGCCGTTCACGCCAAGAAAGTCACAGCTGCCTTCGATGGTGGGCGCCTAACCTCGAACGGGGGCGTGATGCTTCTGGCGATGGCCGAGCGGCGTCTCGGTTTGGCCAACAATCTGGCCCGGGTGTTCCCGGATCGGCGCGATCCGACGCGGGTCGTGCACAGCCTGGTCGATATGTTCCGCGCTCGCATGTTCGCGATCTGCTGCGGCTACGAGGACGCCGACGACCTCGATCATCTGAGGTCCGATCCGGCATTCAAACTGGCCTGCGGTCGCCTACCGGACACGGGCCGGGATTTGTGTTCCCAGCCGACGCTGTCGCGGCTGGAGAATGCTCCGCGCCTGCGCGACGTGATCCGGCTGACCTACACTTTGGTCGACGCATGGATGGATAGCTACCCGCGCGAGCCGGCATCCGTCACGCTCGACATCGATGATACCTGCGACGTCGTCCACGGCCATCAGCAGCTCTCGCTGTTCAACGCTCATTATGACGAACGCTGCTTCCTGCCGATCCACGTCTACGACACGGAGAAGAGCCGGCCCGTGGCCGTCGTGCTGCGGCCCGGCAAGACGCCGGGCGGCGTCGAGGTGCGTGCCCATCTGCGCCGCCTGGTACGGCATATCCGGACGCGATGGCACAACACGCAAATTACGTTCCGTGGCGACGGGCACTATGCCCGGCCGGAGGCAATGGCGTGGTGCGAGACCAACGGCATCGACTACATCTTCGGTCTGTCCGGCACCAAGCCTCTCGCCAGAAAAGTCGACGAGGTCGCCGACGACATCCGCACGCGACGCGCCATCGAGAACCTGCCGGTTCTGCGTGGCTATACCGAGACGCGCCACAAGGCAAAGTCCTGGGATCGCGAACGGCGCACTGTCGCCCGTATTGAGGCGACGATGCTCGGCCTCGACATCCGCTTCGTCGTCACCAGCCTCGATGTCGGCTCGGCCGAGTGGATCTACGACAGCCTGTATTGCGCGCGCGGCCAAGCCGAGAATCTGATCAAGCTGCATAAGACGCAGCTCGCCTCCGATCGCACCAGCTGCCGTTCGGCGCTCGCCAACCAGGTCCGTCTCGTGCTCCATACGGCCGCTTATTGGCTGATGCTGACCGTGCGCGACGCCATTCCCAAAGCCCGGGAATTGGCCACTGCCGAGTTCGCGACGCTGCGTCTTCGTCTCTTGAAACTCGCTGCCCGTGTGGTCGAGACCACGAGCCGCATTCGCCTTGCGTTCGCCGCGGCATGTCCCGAAGCCGACCTGATCTGCGGCTTGCCCGGCGCGCTGCTGCCGCTCAGTCCTTGACCGGCGGGGCGTCCGCCCCCCGTTCGCCCAACCTATCCCTCAAGCGCGTTGCAAAGTACGGGTCGTCAGGCGGTGAAAAGCCGAAGGCAATCCTGTGCGCCTCGTCAGACAAGATGTGCGGCCGCATCAATCGGGCCCAAAAGCCGCACTCTCACGAATAGGACGGGCTAGAGTCCCCGTCCTGTGCTGCTCTCCAGAACGGAACGCTCAACGTCGCTCCAGCAACAACAACGGTTAGCGCAGCAAGAGCTGACCGCATCGGACGCGAAAACAACGAGCGTATCCGATAATGTATCGAATCCCATCGCAATACTGTCCATGTTGCCGATCCCAGACCTTCGGTTGATTCTGCCGGGATGTCTCTGCCATGGTCAGCCTTGTATTGATTCAGAATAGGACGCATGCGCCGGTCGAAATCGCGCGCGACCGAATTCTCGTCCCCGGTGAGCTCTTTCACCCTCTCGAGTACTTTGCCGTCTGAGACCGAAAGGAACGCATTGACTGCGTCATCAATGAGATGATCTAGCTGCACCTTCTGATTTCGTTCGGACATCATTCGCCTCTTCCGTCGCTTCGGCCCGATAGGCGCCAAGACCTTGCCCGTCGTTCAATTTTCTTGAGTGTGCTTTCGTATCGAGTTTTGGTGATACCAAGTGGCCGCCACGCATCTTCTCCTGAGTGGCCCTGTAAACGTCTCATCAGCAGATCTTGTGCGAGCTTGTCGTCATCGAAGAGCCGCAAGAACTGTTCAAATAATTCCAAGCTGTTTTCCGAGCTATTCCCTGAAGATTCTCTTATTTGATGAGCCTCAACCTCGGAATCATTCCATTCTTCTTCGACGTAATCCCTCCTGACAGTCCGCCAACTATCCGCGATGCTTTTCATCACACCACAAAGGAAGTGCAGGAAATTTTGCCCTCGCGGGCAAGGTCGCTTTCCTTCCAGAATTCGAGTGGCGGCCTCACTGAGGAGTTCTTCGTAATCATACCTCGATTGATTTCTTCTCGCGTAAACCCTAGCCGCTGTCAGCAATTTGGTCTTTTCGCCTGCCGTAAGCCGAACAATCGCGTCCCTCGCCTCCGATAAAGAGAGGTGAGCGGCTTCCTTTCGTAAGCGACGTTCGCGTCCCATTCGCAAAGGTTTGGCGTGGGGATTGCAGTCTGTTGATCAACGTGTTTGCAAATCGTTGGCGGGGGGTATGGAGGCGGCAACGACGGAGAATTACGAGGTGCGGCCGAACGACCAGGGCAGGAGCTCGTCGATCCGGGACTGCGGGTGACCGGTTGCGATCGCTTTGAGCGTCGCTTTCATCCAGACGTAGGGCTCCACGCTGTTGATTTTGCAGGTGGCGATGAGCGAAGCTATGCGCGCCCATGAACGACCACCTTCGTCGTGACCAGCAAATAAACTATTTTTACGCGTCAGAGTCAGCGGCCTGATTTGATTTTCGACGGGATTGGTGTCCATCTCAACGCAACCATCGTCGAGAAACAAGGTGAGGCCATCCCAATGGTTCAGGAGATAGGCGATCGCCTTGCCCATCTCGCTGCCCGGCGACAGGCGAGCGGCTTGCTCGCGCAGAAACCTCTCGAGTTCAGCGACGAGCGGCCGTGATCGCTCGTTACGGGTCGTTTGCCGAGCCGGGGCGTCGGCGCCACGGATCTCCTTCTCGATCGCATAGAGTGCGGCGATGCGCGCGAGAACGGCTTCGGCGATGGGTGAGCCGGCTTTCGGAGTCGCTGCGATGATCTTGCGCCTTGAGTGGGACCAACATGCGGCCAGCCGCAGCGGCACGCCGCCTTTGCGCTTGGGCCGTGCGAGCCGATGATAGCCCTGGTATCCGTCGACCTGAAGGATGCCGTCGAAGCCCTCGAGGATGCGCTCAGCATGGTCACCACCGCGTCCTGGCGCGTAGTGGTAGACCACGATTGGTGGATCAGCGCCGCCGTGGCCGCGATCGTCGCGCAGGACAGCCCACAGATAGCCGGTCTTCGTTCGGCCCCGGCCCGGATCGAGCACAGGCGCCCTGGTCTCGTCTATGAACAAGCGGCCCGATTGCTTCATCACGACGCTCATGCGCTCGACCAGCGGCGCGAGGTGGAAGGCGACCGTTCCCATCCAGTCTGCCAGAACGGCGCGATCGATGAAGATGCCATGCCGAGCCAGAACCTGCGACTGACGATAGAGTGGCATGTGCTCGCTGAACTTGGCGACCGCCACCTGCGCCAGCAGCGCCTCGGTGGGGATGCCACCCTCCACGAGATGGGCGGGCGCCGGCGCCTGAGCAACACCGGTGCAGCCCTTTGCGCAGGCGTAGCGCGGTCGCACCGTCTCGATCACACGATACTGGGCGGCCATGACATCGAGACGGCGGGAGCGATCCTCGCCGATCTGGACCATCCGGCCGCAGCCGCAGGGACACTCGAGGTTCTCGGGTTCGATCACCTGCTCGATGCGCGGCAGGTGCGCGGGAAAGGCACGGGCAGCGCGCCTGGTCCGGCGGCTGGACGGCGCCGTGCCGGCGCGGCGCGCACGATCGTCCTGGCGTTCCTGGACTTCGGCGATGGCAATCTCGATGTCCTCGAGAACCAGTTGCATCTGATCGGGATTGAACTTCTCCGAGCGTTTACCGAAACGTGCGCGCTCGTACTCCTTCACGAGCAGTTCGAGGCGTTCGACGCTCTCTTTGGACGCAGCCAGTTCACTCTCGACATGAAGGCGCGCCGAGCATTCATCGTCTGCGCGACGACGCTCGGCTTCAATCATCGCTTCCTGCGCGCGGAAGAGCGCGCGCAAATCGGCGGGCAGCGCTGCAAGACGGGCGGGATCAATGGGGGACGGCGGCACATCCGCAAGCTATCATCCCAAAGCCCCGCGCGAAACAGGTTGTCGGGTCTTCTCTATTCGGCCGGATTTAGTCAAGGGCTTGATTGGGTGCCTCCTTGGGTTCGGTACCGCTCGCGGGGCCGTGCTTCTCTTCGGGATCAGCCGTATGGCTCTCCCAACATGGGATCAGTAGAACGAGACGGAACAATCTGACTCGCGTGCTGATCGCAAGGACGCGACCGTACAAGAGCCCAAAGCGAACTCATCTCGTCCATCGTCCCGCGAGGGACCTCCTCCCGCTAAACAACGGGTGCGTGGACCGCGCGTCGCACTATTGTGCCGCGGGCGTGGCCTCCCGTGTCCAGCGGAATTCCGTTCCGTCGCTCCACATGCGGTGCATGATGACGGCGAGCCGCCGCGCCAAAGCGACGATCGCCTTCTGCTGCCCGCGTCGTTTGGCGATCTGCATGGCCCACGCCTTGAGCCAGGACCATTTCTGCACCCGCGTCAGCATGACCTGTGCGGCCTCATAGAGTAGCGCTCGCATGGCTTCATCACCGCACAGCGAAATCCGGCCGATGCGGTGGCTTTCGCCGGACTGGTTGAGAACTGGCGTCAATCCAAGGGACGGCCCGACGGCTTTCGAACTCTTGAAGCGGGCGGGAACGTCGATCGTGCTGATAAAGGCCAGCGACGTGACGGGGCCGACACCAGGGATCGTCATCAACCGACGACAGACCTCGCTTTCCCGGGCAAGTAGAAGCACTTTGCGATGCAGTTGTGTGAACTGTTCGCGTAAAACGCGTCGGGCGACGAGAAGCGGTTCCATGAGTTCGGCCAGCTCCGGCTGACCGCCGACGAGTTCGTGGATACGTTGTTCAAAGCCGATCACCCCCACAATTCCGACCTTCAAGCCGAAGTTGCGTAACAGCCGACGAATGTCATTCTCGATGGCAATGGCCTTCTCCTGAAGCAGCTTGCGACCGGCAAGCAGGACCCGTCGCTTTTGGCTGATCAGGGTCTTGACGTGGACAGGCCGGAACAAGCCGACGCGCATCATCTGCGCAATGCCACGCGCATCATTGCGGTCGCTCTTGTTCACCTGCGCCTTGAGGAACGCCTTGGCATGTCGCGTCTCGATGCAGATTACCGGCAGGCCAGCCTCCGCCAGCCCGCTGAACAGCCATTGCGACAGCGGTCCAGCCTCGAGCCCAATCCGATCAAACCGCCAAATCGGATCGTTGAGTGCAGCAAGAAGATCGTCCGGGTGACTCACCAACTTCGCTTCCCGGCAAATGCGGCCCGTTTCGTCGACAATGCACAGGGACGTCTCTTTGACCGACACGTCCAGTCCAGCGTAATGTTTCATGCTGCGCTTCTCCGTCTGATGCTTGTGGCTGTTCGAAAACAGACCACGTTTATCATCAACCTGAAGCGCAGCACCCTGCTAACGCGGGGCTCAGCAACAGGCCGAATACCCCATCTGAGTCAGTTCGCCGCAGCTGGCGTCGCGACAATCCGTTCGCCCACTCGCTTCCAGTTCAGCCCTTCAAACGAGGGGATTGAGGAATGTCCCTGATAGTGAGTCTGACGAATCATTTCCGGAGGTGGTCGAGGTTCGGGACCCCCACCATCCTTTGTGGGGGCGCTCATATCGAGTGATTAGGAAGATCGGTCAGCGAGGCCGAGGCATTCCCGCTTCGTATGAAGTTGAGTATCGCGCAGGAAGCAGTCTTCTGATTCAAGCAACCGCAATCGAATATTATGAGCAAGAGGCAAATCAGATTAAGCTGAGTATGGAGGCTCTACTCGAGCTTTTATCGACAGCGGATTGTCCCGACGCACATGAGCATGGATCCAGCCGATCTTTGGTCGACGCTGACGCCCGCGCTCCGACGCCAGATCGTCGAAGACGTCGCCGCAATTTTGGCGGAGATCCCTCATGAAGTCCGAGCTGGTCACACCAAGCCACTTGGCGCGCAAAGCCGTAGTCTACATCCGGCAGTCGACGCCCCATCAGGTCGTAAGCAATCAGGAGAGCCTGCGCCTTCAATACGCGCTTCGCCAGCGCGCCCGCGAACTCGGATGGCGTGAGGCGGCCATCGACGTGATTGATGCCGATCTCGGGTTGAGCGGCGCGTCTATAGCACAGCGTAACGGCTTCAAGGAACTCGTTGGCCGTGTTGGCCTGAGTGAAGTGGGACTCATCCTGTCGATCGACGTGACCCGCTTGGCGCGTAATTGTACCGACTGGTATCCGCTCCTGGATATCTGTGGTCTACGTGGCTGCCTGATCGCCGACCGCGATGGTGTCTATGATCCGGGCACTCCCAACGGACGGTTGCTTCTCGGGCTGAAGGGTTCGATCTCCGAGCTTGAGCTACATACGATCCGCAGCCGGCTGACCGCCGGCCTGCTGGCCAAAGCCGAACGCGGCGAACTTGCGGTTATGCTGCCAATCGGGCTGATGCGGGACCCGAGCGGTGTGGTCGTTAAGGATCCCGACATGGCCGTGCAAGGGCGGCTCGGTCTCGTCTTCCAGTTATTCCTGCAGCTGCGCAGCGTTGCCAAGGTCATGCGAGCGTTGAACGAGCGTGACCTGGAACTGCCGCGTCGTGATCGATATGGCGATTTGTGCTGGACGCGCGCGACGCTGGCTGCCGTCGCGGCGATCTTGAAGAACCCCGCATACGCGGGCGCCTTTGTCTATGGACGAACCCGCTTCCGGCCGCCGAAGCGGGAGGGGGCCCTGCCACAAAAGGCTCCGCGGCCGATGGAGGAGTGGCGGATCGTCGTTAAAGATCGATATCCAGCCTATATCGACTGGCCAATTTATGAAAAAATCCGATCCGTCATCAGAGATAACCGAGCCGAATACATGCGCATCAAAACCCGCGGCGCGCCTCGCAATGGCGAGCTCCTGCTCCACGGCATTGCCTGGTGCGCACGATGTGGCCATAAGATGTACGTCCGCTACAAGGGCGGCGGCGAATATGTATGCAATCACCTGCGTACCCAGGAAGGTCAGCCAACCTGCCAACACATCCGCGCCGCCCATATCGATGCAGCCGTTGGCGACGCATTCCTAACCGCACTAGCGCCGGCCGAACTCGATGCCTTGTCGCGCTCCCGCCGGGTGCAGCAGCAGACGAACAATGCGCTACGCTCCAGTGCAGAACGAGAGCTCGAGCGCAAGCGATACACGGCGGCGCTCGCCGAACGGCAGTTCAACCGAGCTGATCCAGATAATCGGTTGGTCGCCTCGGAACTCGAGCGTCGATGGGAAGCGGCGCTAAACGACGTGCGCGCCGCCGAAGAGGCGCTTGCCCGACAGACGCCGCCCAAAGCCATCACACAAGTGGCCATAAGCAAGGAGCTCAACGACAAGGTCATCAGCCTCACCGGCCGCCTCCCGCAGATATGGGGTGACGAGACTATCTCGGATGCGCATCGCAAGGCGTTGTTGCGATGTCTCATCGAAAAGGTCGTTCTCGACCGCGGTGAGCGCGACTTGGCCCTGGCTAGGATCGTCTGGCGGGGAGGCGCCGTGACGGAGCTCGAAGTGAAGATGAGCGTCAACTCCGTCACCAGATTGACGCGAGGCACAGAGATGCGGGAACGCCTTCTGACGCTCGCTCGCGACGGCGTCCCAGACGACAAGATCGCCACAATCCTTACTCGGGAAGGTCACCGCTCTCCCCGTTGCGCCGATAAGGTGCTGCCTATCACCGTTGGGCGGCTCCGTCGTGCCGCCGCCATCAAGGTAACTGCCCAGCGCAGCCGATGGGAGCATGACGACTCATACCTCAGCCCGCCCGAACTGGCCCGAAGGCTCGAGATTCCAGTAAACTGGCTCTATGTTCAGATCCGAACCAAGCGTTTGCTAATTGATCGCCAGCCCAGCGGCGCCTATCTCTTCCCGAATACACCATCCGTTCTTCACGCCATCGGAGACCTTCGAAACCACGTCATCGCGCAACTTGATCTAAGAATCTGTCAGCCTAACAAGGAGGGGCATCAACATGGGTGATCGAACAGCGCTTCGAACTGCACGCGCGTCAGATGCATGACGCCGTCGCTGATCTGCGGCCACTCGAAACGACCATCGCGGCCAAGGCGCTTGTAGACCAAAACGAGGCCCGTGCCGTCCCATAGCAAAATCTTCAGCCGGTCGGCGCGCTTCGAACGAAAAACCACGATCAGGCCCGAATGCGGATCGAGCCCAAGCGTGTTTTGCACAAGACCGGCCAGCGCGTCGTGCCCGCACCGGAAGTCAACAGGACGCACAGCAAGCACAATCCGCAGTCCCTGCGCCGGAATGATCATGCGCCGCGCTCGATCGCAGTCACGATCTCCGCGATCCGCACCGCCGACACGTCCGCATCCAGGCGGACCGAAACCTTGCCAATCGTAATCTCGACGGGCCCCTCGCTCTTGCCTGACGCCACTGGATCGCTCAGCTCGATCGACACGAAATCCGCCGCGTCGTCCGTGACCAATGCGAGCCGGCCAGCACGCGCCAATCTGCGCCACCTCGTCAACTGCTGGGCCTTCACACCATAACGCCGTGCGACATCACATACCCGGGCGTCGGGCTTCATGCTCTCGAAAACAGCGCGCCCCTTGATCTCCGCAGACCATAACCGGCCTCCAGAACGCGTCCGGCGCGTAAGCTTCCCCACAAAGCCATCAGCTTCGGCTTCCTCCCCCGATTGTTCCATCGCCTTCAGTCTCCTCTCGGCTCTCTGACAAGCCAAGGATCGCAGAGCGAAAGCCGAAGCGAAACCAGTCAATCAAATGGGAGAAAAGCTCCGCTTACTTCCTTTCCCCAAGACGCCAGCACGCTCTTCAGCATCTGTTGCGCTCGCACTTGGTCAAATCGGAGGTATCGCCTCTGATACCTTAAACATCTTCGCCGACAGTGCAGCCAGCTGCCTTATGGTGCGCGGCGCGATCGCTGATGCTCCTGCGTTGGCAACCAAAGCGAGATCTCTTTGCGTCGCGGTCGCCTCGACGCTTCTGAACTATTGTCGGGCAAACCCGCAGCCGTTGAACGCCTTTCCCGACCAACACCCCGTTTGCAAGCATTGCTGGTGTAACTGCACACATGTGGTCGAGGCGCAATCTGGACGACCCCCATTGCTCACACATCGCGTTCGACACCCTGAAAGCACTGCGCTGCAGCTCCCTGCTGGCGCCTGTCGCTTAGGATTCAGCTCGGGCTCGGCCTTAGCTCTTCTGTCGACAGTTGGGCCATGCTGTAGACGTTGCTTTTCCTTGCTGCCAGGTGAACCCGACTTTTCGCTGCCCGATGGTGTTGGAGATGAAGTCGTGCTGTTCGGAGCTGACGTCGTCTCTGAAGTGAATTTCGTCCACTCGGAACGGCAGGGGCGTGGGGTTTCGATGCGGATGCCCGCACCGCGAACGCCCTCGAGTTTCAGTGCAATCTTGTAATGGACTGCTGTTTCCGAAGGACGGTGGAGTGGATCATCGGCAGGCTTACCAGTTAGGCCCTTCACGTCAATTTCCGCGCTACCGTCGTTCTGAATCTTTCCATCAAAAGTCCAACCGTCGGCTTGACCCACCGCGCCATAATGGGTGTGGAACATGCCGTCCCTGATCGTGCCGGCAAACTGGTACGCATCGGCTGGCCAAACACCGCTTTTTTCACACACCTCTTTGACAATCCAGACACCGTCAAATCTATTCGGTGTTGAGCTTGGCTTGGACAGAGCGGCAATTTTGGATCTGGCGAGGTCCGCAAAAGAACAGGTTGAAAACCGCGCGATGTGATCCTCATAGGCCGCGATTCCAAGAAGTTCGGCGCTCTTCCAATGCTCCGCAGCGTGGGCGCATGGATCGGCAGGTGCCAAAGACGGTACAACCGGGGCGACGGTTTCGCCTCTTCCATTCAGATAATACTCACCGAAGAAGGACAGTGATAGTTCGGGAACTTGTGCTCCTCTGGTCTTCTCGTAGACATCTGCCCCAATGCGCTGGAATATAGTTGTAACGTTATCCTGTTCTACAATGCGGCGCAGAAAGGCCGAGGTGTAGGGACTGTTTCGACCCGAACCGTCGTCGGCGGTTCGACCGGATTGGGTCGCATAGGATATGATCGTCCCGTCAGGGCTCTCCAATTTCGAGAGACCGCGCCCAATTTCAAAGCTGCGGCTTCGACCGATCGAGCGCTTGAGTTCTTCTACAAACGGATTATCGCGACAAGCGTCGAGCACCAGTATGCGCAAGTTCTTTGCTTGCTGCAGGTCGGCGAGGATCTGATCCGCGCGTGACATGCGCCTCAAGTCCGCCTCATCCCGTAGAACCGCATCGACCGGCAACAAATAGTTGACGCCGGCAAACTGTAGTGCGTGACCGCTGAAGTAAAACAGCGCGACGTCCGCGCTGCGCGCTTGACGTGCAAATCGTATGGAAGCCTCTTGCATCCCAAGCTGGTCGAGATTTGTTTCGAAAATTACGTCGAAACCCGACTTCGCCAATGCGGCCGCCACATCGGATGCATCGTTCGTCGGGTTTGGCAATCTGGGAGCGTTTTTGTAAGCACCATTTCCAATGACTAACGCGACCCGCTTCTCCGCATAAGCGGCTGAGCACATCAGAAAGACGACGATCAGACCGATTGCAAAGCGAAACAGATGGCGCATGCCAACGCTCCTGATGCAACTAGCAGTATCGCCCGGCTTGTCCGAAATGCAAGCAATCGGCTCAGAGGGCGGGTCGCGACCAAAGGGCACGCCCGGTTCGTAAAGTGTTGCCTTTAGGGAAGTTTTGCTGACCAAAAAGGAACAACGACATAAAATCGTATGCGCGTCAGCCGACGCAAATCGGACGTTCGATCGTCAAAATATTTAGCACAACGCTATGTCCGAATGAATTAGCGCGAGCCGCATTCCCGGATAGGAGCCGGTGGGCTGAACACCGCCCAGCAAATCCGCCACAACCAGTGTCGGAATGCACATTCTCAGCACGGAGAAAATGCAATGCGCAAATCCATCCTAGCTGCTTTCGTAGCTGCTTCTATTCTGACAGTGGCCTCCACCGCGAACGCACAGGGACTTCTGTACGGCTGGCCGACGTATTGCCTGTATGGGTACTACTTCGACATTTTCGGCAGGCTCTGGTGCTACTGAAAAAGCTCGGCGGCTGGCCGGCCTCGAGCGCCAGCCGCCAATTTCATTCAACCGCAGGGCTATAAATTATGCGCAACTCAATCGTTGCCGCCACCATCGGCGCGTATTTCGTGATGGCGACTTCCCTAGCGCACGCTAGATGGAACGGTCAGGATGGGTCACGATCCCCACCAACGATTATCGAAGAGCAGAGCTATTTTCCATTGTGCAGTTTGCCCTTCGAGCGTCTGGTTACGATCAGCCCGAATGGCATCATCCTGATCAAGATTTGCACGTGATGGCGCCAAGCTCGGCTTTAATCCTCCCAGAGCGATGGGCAGAGCAAGCACAACGCCGCCGATCCCTGTTCTTTCCAACCTCAACGCTCTCCGCCGAGAGACGATGATCACGACGTGGGGCGACCCCCAATGATAGGCCGGCCAAGACTTGGGTGGATACTGCGGTCGCTGCGTTCGTATATGAGATGTTATGGAAGAAGTCAGCCGGTGACCGACCTTCGCCAGGCTCAGATTCTTCGGTCAAGCAGCGGCAACCCACACTCCGCTAAGAACGCCGCCGTTCCATCGTAGAAGGCTGGTGGACGGGTGGCGTCGATCGAGTCACCCCTCGGAATGTAAATCACCATCCCCTGTCGCGCGCGCGTCAGCAGCACACGGTAGGCGTTGGTCAGGTAGACCCTGCGGTTGTCATCATTGACGTTCTGCCATCGCGTGCCGGAGAACCGATAGAATTGCCACCTGCCGTCGACCGACCGAAAATCAGCGTCCCAGCAGACCCCTACCCAATCGAGCTCCAGGCCCTGAATATCGAATTCGGTTGCAGGATCTTCCATATAGTAGGACGAGCGAACATCACCTTTCCCATTCAAGAACCAAGTCGTCGCTTCGATCTTTTCGTGAACGTTGATCCCGTCTGGCTTCAAGCGCGATGCGCCCGACGAGGCCACCAGACCAATGCGTTCCGAACCCCGTCCGCGATCACGGAGCCACTGCCGCGCGTGACCTAGCTCTCGCGTCAGAACGATCGGATACGTCTCCTTGATAGCCTGATATAGCTCTTTAGCCTCTTTGGCCTCCCCTGCGACCAGCGCGCCTACAAATTCCGAGAGCTTCTCTGCACGGAACGATCGAACAGAGACCGCCAAATGAAGCGCCGGCAGAGATTGGCTATCGAGCCCTTCGAGAAAGGCCGGCAGGTCTTGTCCCCAATGGTAGTCGCGATGAGCTAGTTGTTCCGACGTATAGACTTTCCAATTTCGGAAGCTTCGCTTGAGCGCGGAAAACCATTCGGTCAGGCCCGCTTCACCCGCGTTGATCTCCTGCCCTCCGCCTATGAGGCAAATGATCGTGCACCAGCCGTCATGCCTGTCCATAACGCTTATCAGAAACTCAGGCTCAGACATCTGGAAGTTTGTCTGCCCCTTCTTCTGACTCATGAAGTTTGCCAGGTGCTTGGCGTCCCATGCGCGCTGCGCCTCGTCGAACACCGCGACCCGTTCGATCGGTGGCTCAGAGGTGACGAGGTTGCTGTCTCGGAAATGCATGATGTTCTGAACGAAGCTTTTGACTTTCCGGAGCGCGTCAGACTTTCTGCTCTTCTCGCCGCGCTCCTTTAATTGCGCGTGTTCGTCCCGTGCTAGTGCCTCGCGCAGCACCTCCACCAAGGGGCCATTGCCGGACAGGAAGACAGCATGCTCTTCCTCGTGGGCCTTAGTCCGAAGCGTCACGAGATTGAGGCCAGCCAACGTCTTTCCGGCACCTGGCACTCCCGTTACAAAGCAGATCGCCTTGCGCCGATGGGCCTTGGCATCCTCGATGATGTCAGCAAGGCAGGCCGCCGTCTGGCTTAGATTCTTGGCTCCGGCATCGGAGCGTGTGATGTCTTCGACCCGATGCCCCTGGTACAGCGCCTGCGCGGCCTCAATGATTGTGGGGGTCGGCTTGTAACCAGTCCGCGACCACTGGGCGCCGTCAAGTTCGGCCTGCTTCTCTGGTATCTCACGCACGATACGCCCGAGAATTTCCCGCAGATTGCCCCCATTCGATTTGACCGGACTTGAGATTCCGTCACTCTGCCATGCCAGATCGAAGGATGGGTTCGCTGCCATCGTCGCAACAACGATCGGCACTATTCGCCGATCATGGCTACCGGCATGAAAGTTCTTGAGGTCAAGGGCATAGTCGACAACTTGATCGAGGGCGGCCGCATCGAACTGATCCGAGCCGACCTTAAATTCGATGACGAAGACGATTCCCGCCGTAGTCACGACCACATCGGCACGCTTGCCCATGCGTGGGATTGCAAACTCAAATGCAATCCAACCATCGAGTCCACGAAATTGAGCCCGCGCGAGCTCGATCTGGCTCAGCCACGCGTTGCGCTGCAGCGCATCCAATGCAAAGGGATTCTGTTTGGCGAGATGCCCCAGAATAGATTCAGGGGTTTGATCGACAAGCTCTTGGATCGAGCCGGAAAAAAAGGCACCATTCATCGTGTTTGCGCGCTTCCGCCTGATTTTTGGTTGATTCTATGACGTCGAACGAGATCAATCTAACAGCAATGGCCGAAATGCTATCGAAGTCTCCGGACTATCGGGTCCTTCGTCGGCTCGTGCCCCGAACAGAATTCGCCTCATCCGATGGACAGGCAACAAAGACTGGCATTTTGCTTGATGTCGAAACCACCGGACTGAATACAGCGCAAGACGAAATCATCGAGCTGGCAATGGTGAAATTCGACTATCTGCCAAATGACAGAATTGCGCGAATCACGGACGTATTTTCATCATTCAATGAACCTCAGAATCCCATACCTGTTGAGATTACCGAGCTCACCGGCATTACGGACGAAATGGTTCTGGGGCACCAGATCGATCCGAACGCGGTTTCGGCCTTTGCCTCCGATGCTGTGATCATCGTTGCCCACAACGCGAACTTCGATCGGAAATTTGCCGAGCGCTATTGGCCACTCTTCGAACGGAAGTCCTGGGCATGTTCTGCGACGGAAATCGAATGGCGCCGTCACGGATTTGACGGATCGCGCCTAGGCTACCTGTTGGCCGGCATTGGTCTCTTTCACCAAGCCCATCGTGCAATCGACGATTGTCGGGCTCTGATTGAAGTCTTGGCTGCGGACGTACCAAGCCAGAATCGATCCGCCTTCAGGATTCTCCTCGAACGTGCTCGGCGCAAGACCGTCCGCGTATGGGCCGAGCAATCGCCCTTTGACCTAAAGGACATGTTGAAGAAAAGAGGCTACCGATGGAGCGACGGTGCAGATGGACGACCGAAATCCTGGTACATCGACGTTGACGAGGTTCATCAACTTGCAGAGATCGAGTTTTTGAGAAAGACCATCTATCTGCAAGACGTCGATCCAAGAATTCAAACAATGAGTGCGATGAACAGGTTTTCGAACCGCGTTTAGCTGATCTCGACATTTCGCAGTCCTGCAGCAGCAGACCACGCGTCAGATCTACGCCACCAAGTCTATTCGGCGGGCTTCTCGTTGCGCTTTAAGCGCGGCGATGAACACTTTGAGACCGGCGGCGGTCAAACCGTCCTGGCCGACGAGCCCAAGCTGCATGAGGTTGGCCATTTCGGCCGGATAATCGCCACGTGTCGAACCACCGCCGACCAGCTTGACTAGAATTCGCTGTTCCCGGCGCGGGAGCATATTCCAGAGCGTCAAGTCAGGCACCCCATGCCTCGCGCGAATCGCCACATTACCCGAAGGGATTAGCTGGTCGCACAAGGGCGGAATCGTGGCAAAGGCCGCAATGCTTGGAGGAGCGCCTGGGTTCTCAGCAGCCCCCCCGCGACGACAGTCATCGGTATTCGTTTGGCGCCCGCTTTTCGCCGGAAGTGTGAGAGGCGATCAACGGCAGCGTTGCCGCGGACGGACGGGGATATGAAACCTTCCGCAATGAGCGAGGCCCTGTCCTGACGTGGACGCAGACCCTATGGAATGCGTTTCTTTTGCCGATGAAGCGTCACTACGGCGAACCCTGGTTCCAGCCCGTTGCTCGGTACGGCACGATCGACAGTGAGGTCGATTTCCTTGAGCCGGATCCAGACCCCGGGGTGAAGGCGATTTCAGAAAACGTCACCCCCAGGGTCCCTGGTGAGCTGTTTTTCTACTTAAATGATGCCGTTGTCCCTGTACCTGATGTCAAAGCTGCGAAGATCGATGTGATCGTGGTCTACAAGATCGATCGTTTCTCTCGGTCCATGCTCGATTTCCTCAATCTCGTCGAGCTGTTTGAGTGCCAGGGCGTGACCTTCGTTTCCGTCACCCAGTCCTTCAACACCAAGGACGCCATGGGGCGGATGGCGCTGAACATTCTCGTGACCTTCGCGCAATTCGAGCGGGAGCTCATTGGCGAGCGTATCCGCGACAAGGTTGCGGCCTCGCGCAAGCGCGGCAAGTGGATGGGCGGCTGGACCCCGCTTGGTTATGAAGTCCGTGACCGCAAGCTGCTTATCGATGACGCTGATGCCGAACGCGTCAGAGCAATCTTTCGGCGGTTTGTTCAGCTCAAATCCGCAACCCTCTTGGCCCGCGAACTGGTCGCGGCCGGCGAGAGGAATCGTTACGGGCACCTATTGGACAAGGGCGTCCTGTATAAGATGCTCAACAACCGAGTCTACATCGGCGACGCTGTCCATAAAGGTACCGCGTATCCCGGCGAACACGAGCCGATCATCGATCGCAGCCTCTGGAATCAGGTCCACGCCATCTTAAAGGTGAGCCCGCGCAAACGCGCCGGCAATGCCCGCGCGCAGACCCCTGCACTCCTGAAAGGCCTTCTTTTCGGTCCCGACGGCGCAGCGATGTCCCCAACCCACACCCGAAAGTCAGGGCGGCTCTATCGCTACTACATCAGCCAGACCGCCATGAAGCATGGTCGATCGGACTGCCCGGTCAAGTTAGCACCGGCGGACGAACTCGAGCGGATCATCGTCGATCAGGTCCGGCGGCTTCTCCAAACGCCGGAAGTCATCGTTCAGACCTGGCGCGCTTTGCGCAGGCAGCGGATTGACATCAGCGAGGCCGAAGTCCGCAGCGCCCTCGTCGGATTTGACGAGCTCTGGAATGAGCTCTTTCCCGCGGAACAGGCCCGCATCGTCGAACTGCTGGTCGAGCGCATCGATCTCAGCGCAGAGCAGCTCGACATCACACTGAAAATCGACGGCCTGACCTCACTCTCAATAGATTTGCAGCCGCAACCCACCTTCCAGCAAGCCGCCGAATGAACCGCCCGACAACGATCACCCTTGGAACCGTTAGCCGGCCCAAACTGAGCCGCGACGGCCGAACCATGGTCATCAGCATTCCGATTTCATTTCGTCGCCAGGGCGGCCGCAAGCGGGTGGTGACCCCGGCGCACGCTCCGTCTTGGTCACCTCCACAAGCCCGGATCGATAATACGCTCATCAAGGCCGTGGTGCGCGCCCATCGCTGGCGCAACATGCTGGAGTCGAACCTGTTTGCCACTGTGCGTGATCTGGCCAAAGCAGAGAAGATCAACGAGTCCTATCTCTGCCGGGTGCTCAGGCTGACGCTGCTCTCACCGGCGCTGACCGAGGCCATCTTGAACGGCTTCCAGCCAGAGGCGCTCGATCTGGCGCAACTGCTGAAATCCATTCCGATCGAATGGGACAAGCAGGAAGCGATCTTTCGCAAGTAGCGTCACGCTTGCGCCAGCGGGGCGCGAATACCTTGAGCGGTAAGAAGAGAAAAGCGAGGCAGAACGGGCGCGACACTTTCCGCAACGAACCTAGCCATCTCGACCGGGAATTCATTGGGCCTCGTTTTAATGCGACAAGACCGACGCGAGAAATGTCCGCTAAGCTGCCTGAGCCGACACGGTTTCCAATGACACAAACAGAACATCGCGCTCCTTTTCGCCTGCCTGAAAAGTTAACTCATCTCCTGGCGAGCCCTGCGACAGCGCCTGTCCAAGTGGCGAGGACAACATCAGATAGCCATTGATCGGATCATCCGCGATGTCGCTTATTGTGAGAAATTCCGGCCGCGACGGTTCCACGTCGAGATACCGGATGACGACGCGGTCGCCAGGAGCTAATCGGTACTCCGGTTCAGCGTCATTCGATGTGGGATCGAGTTCAGCTCGAAAGGCTGCTACCGAGATCGTCCCGTTTACCTGCGTCGCTGCAAAATCGCCTGACGTTTCTGCAGCAGGCGAAATGACACGATGCTCGGAATAACTTCGATTGACCGGTTCGAGTCCGAACGGCTTAATCTGCATACGATCGAGCGTCTGAATTAGATCGTCCATAACGCCTTGCTGATCGATCTGGTAATTGGAACCGAAGCAGCGCCAAAAGCTCCAACCTACGCGCTCCAGGATGCGCTGCCGGCGCATGTCGTCCGCCCAACGCTCCGGGCCGTGATACCTGTCGCCGTCGCATTCGACGGCAAGGCGCCTTCCACCTTCTCCCTCAACCACCATATCGATGGAAAACCCAACAGATCCGACTTGCGGAATGACGCGGTATCCCCGCTCGATAAGTGCCATAAACACAGCCCGCTCGAATTCAGACTGGCAGAGATCAATGAAGTCCAAGCTGGGATTGACGACGTTCGGCATCGGCTCGCGGAAGTGTCCGATAACCTTCGATTTCAGGTCTTTTGGATTTAGCTCTTCCTCTTTCACGGACCGCACAAGCACCATCCGATCCCGTGCCCGCGACAATGCCACATTGAACCGCTGTTGATACTGAATGGATGTCTGCGACTGTTTGCGGGCACGATCGGCAATCATTGAAATGAAGACGATGTCGCGCTCGTCTCCCTGGAGGGATGCACTGTCGCCGCACACAACGCGATGGCGCATCATGGCGGTTTCGCCGATGCGCTCCATCAGAAGTTTCTGAACATGCAGAGCCTGATCGGCACCGACAAGGGATATCACCCCGATTGACCGCGCCGGACCTTCGATCCTCGACGCTTGCTCGACGATCTTGGCAATCTCCTCGACGATGACCTCTGCCTCGCGCGGGTTAACCTTGGACTTTCCTCGACGCTGCCCATCCTCAACGTAGATATCGACCAACGGCGGGTCCAACCGCTCGCTCGGCTTTGGAATACGAAGCGGCACCAAGTCTTGATTATAAAACTGCATCGAAAAACGTATGATGGGCTCCACGCATCGAAAATGCTCCTTAAGCATCACGAACTTCGCCGGAAACATCACGCGCGCAAGATCATAAATCGAAGCCCCTGGTTCAACTTCTGTGCGGAAAGGAAATTCGCCAAGGAAATTATGTCGCAAACGCGCGATGTTCGCGATCGACAAGAAAGCCGAGCTGGGACTGATCTGGCGGTCGTCACCGACAACAAGCACCTTTTTGCCGCGCAACAGCGCAGGCAACTCGCGCGCATCGGACTGCGATGCTTCATCCAAGATCACGAGATCAAAACTGGCAAGCGTGGCGGGCAGCTGCTCGGAGACGCGCCACGTAGGCATAATCCAGCACGGTACCGCCTCGTAGCAATTCTGCATGGCTAGACGTGCGTTCTGGCGATGCAGTATGGCTCTCTGCCCGGTCCCGGCACCCAGACGCCGGATGATGTTGGCAAAACCTTGAAGGGCGGATTTGGCGGAGCCCTTCATTGTGGCGGCAAGATTGAAGAAGGTTCTTTCCTTAACAAGCGCGGCAAACCCGTCGCGAAGACCTTTTTCTATCTCCAACCGCTCCTGGTGAAGCTGGGCGAGATGACTGGTGGCTCCAATCTTTTCGAGGTAGGTCAACCGCGCCGCCCACTCCCACGCCTCCCGCCAGTCGTTCGGCGCTGTTGGATCTGTTGCTTCACTGGCAGGTTCGTTTCTTAGACGCTCGGCCCATGCTGGCACTCCCGCCTTCGAGAGCTCGTCACAGGTGTTGGTGATGCGATCGAAAAAAGGCTCTAATGCACGAACCTGACCTAGTTTAGAAAGGATACCCTGCCACACGCGCGTCAGTCGTTCGATATCGGCGTTCGGCTTTCCGACCAGTTCGGTTAAGATTTGCCGCGCAAATCCCGCCAGATCGGTATTGTTGCCGTCGAATTGTGCCACGGCTTCTGCAACGTTCTTCGCGACGACGGCCAGCCTCACCGACGAAGCGTGACGTGATAGTGCTTGAGAGAAGGCGGCAGTCGTCGTGGGATGCCGCAAAATCGTGCTTGCCTCATCGCGATTACCGAGGGCCACCGACAATTGCTTCGACATTTCGGCTATTTGGCTTGGTACGCCGGTCAGGCAGGCATGGAGCGTGTCGGAGAGGGCATCGAGTAGCAATACCGATTCTACCGCAAACGAAAGATGGCTTGGCGCTGATAGCTCCACCTTGAGCGTCTCCCAACGCGCCGAAAGGCTTGTCACCGCACCGCAGAACTCAATAAATAGTTGGACGTGCTGCCAATCGTTCGGCGTATTAGGTCGCAGGCCTGCAACTTTCACCGCTTCAATAGCGGGTTGATGGCTCTTGGTGCCGAAGGCCATCAGTCCAAACGGGTTCTTTCCGACGCTGAGGGTTGCCAAAATTTGAGACAACTGCTTCGCAGGCGGCAATTCCTTCGGGAGATGGACTGGCCTTGCAATAAATGGCGCGCGCTGCGCCACTAAATCGCGCGCATCGGCTAAAAATGCATGGGCGAGAGGTTCGAGTCGACCGGCCATTGCCGTTTGCCCGAGGATCGCCTCGGTCAACGCCCATGCCCAGGTTTGGTCCTGGAGAAAGGATATGCTCGATGCGAGGCGCTGCAGCCGCTCGCCAAGTTCGGCAGCCTTGTCGATGCCAAGCGTCGCAATTGCGCGCCGGGTTAAAGGTTCGGAAGCAGCATTTTCGGCTGTAAGGTCTTGTGCCGCAATCAAATCGAGATGCCAGGCACGCAAGGTCTCGGGATCTGGTAAGTTGGCGGGGCTAGGAAATTGTTCTCCCAAGTATTTGAGATCGCCTTTGAGCGTTCTGCGCGCCGTGAAAAGCGCGTCGATCTCGGCCAGGGTCACACCCGTTTCCGAAAACGAGCGCACAGGCCGATCCGAGAACCATGTATAACGCGCCTTGTCCTCAATCACCCGTTTGGCGGCCTCAAATGGCAGTTCGGCAGAGCCAGGTATCGGCGAGAGATGTTGGGTCGCAATTTTTGTAAGTCGTACATCGATTTCGGTAAGGTGATTTCTATCCGCAACAATTTTGGCCTCAAGGTCTCGAATAATCTTCACCTGCCGCGAGCGGTTCATGTCGATCGTGTTGACTACCCCCAGCATAAGGCCGATCGCCTTCTCGACCTGCTTCATCCCCTCGCGTTCGGATGTTGTCACACTGATCGCAAGGTCGCGAACACCCTCGGGCAATTGATCTTGGATTACCCGTAGCGCCGTCTCCCCATGCGAAACGACAAGGACACGCCGCCCTGTCGCCAGCATGTGGCTAATGATGTTCGCGATGGTGTGCGTTTTTCCGGTGCCTGGCGGCCCCTGAACCACGAGCCCATCCGACTTCTCCAGGCGGCGAATGATTTCAACTTGCTCGTCGTTGAAAGGCTTGGGAAAGAACAGGTCGCCGTGATCCGGGTCAACCGGCCCCCCGTCCGCATCCAGTGGAACATCGCCAGCCGCACCCAAGCGGTCTCCCAACGGCTTGAACGTGTCGTCAATACCGTCGGTCGGACCCAGGACCAGCGTCCGAGTCGCACCTTCAATCTTAATCGGATTACCGCCCTCCGAAGACACTTCCTTTTTGAGACGTTCGATATCACGCAGAACCGAATTGTTCGACCGGCGACGCGCGTAGAGCACGTATCGGTCGCTCACCGTCAGATATTCTCCCTCGGGCTCCGGAACCGGCTCAGATGCCAGCAGCGGACGGTGATCGGGAAGAAACCGGCCTTCGGGGTCAAGCTGGCCACCGCAAATCTTGAGAATGGGCTCAAACGTTTCCGCGCGAAACGGAGAGATTCCTTCACTATCCGGCCCCTCCAAGGAACGAAGGCACCGCCGCGCCGCATCTTCCGCCAATACAAATCTTGCGCCGGCGAGCTTTTCGAACGGCCGGAGTTCGACACGCGTCACGCCGCTGCGCGGGCGAACGGTGATGTCGGCATTGCCGGTCTCGGCGATTTCAATTTCAACTCCGCATTCAATCATTGGAAGGTCGATGAGCTCGGAAAGGTGCTTCCATCGCGCCAGACCGATTCCCCACACCAACTCGATCGATTCACTGCCGCCAGACTGGAGTAATCTCTGTGCGATCTCGAAGAGCCGCTGATAAACGGCGATGGATCGCCTTCGCGGCTTCTCTACCTCGGACCAAAGCGACCAGGGGCCGGCACAGTATTGTTCAAGAGCGTCGCGAAGCGCGGGCCGATCTTCCAGACGCAACATAACATCGTAGAATTTCTGGTTGGGAGTATCTGATTTCTCCGTTTTTAGTGATGGGACGCAATCTTCCGGACGTGCTTCGCCGGTCGCTATTAGCCGCTGCTGTTCAGCCTCAGGCACGCGGACATGGATTGGATCATGTATAACCGGAACGCGAAGCGGATCGTTAGAGACGTCGATCCACTCCTTGCCGCCTTCGTCGAACGCCGGCGGCGTCGTGCGCTGCAGGCGTTGAACCCGCAACCAGATCGGGCCATCAGCGTCACTCGTATCGCACTGAATCGCGGGAAGCCCTGCGATTTCGTGTTGGTGAAGAGCGAACTGGGACCCATCGGCGAGTTTGTGCTGCGACAGTCGCATCGCAACGCGCTCATCCAACTTGACGAGCGCCTCGACGTAATCAAGCAAGCCCGTCAACCGCCGTGCGGCCAGTTCGTCTTCTACGTTTACTTGGGCGGGCACGGCGAGCGGGACCCCTAAAAGTTATGGACAGCTTTAGAGCGAATGGTTGCGGATTTTAAGCGCCCCTTCAACTGGTATAATCGTAGCACCACAACTCTCGCGAGGTCATTTTGCCCGCTAACCATCCACTTCCCGCATACCTCCCGCAAACAGCCGACGCCATTTAGTTGACACCGGGCACAGCCCAAACCTCACGCCGCCTCCCGAATTTCCAACGGGGCAGCACCGAGCCGGGTGAAAAGCCGCTTTCGGCAGGTCAGAACGATAATCTGCACTTTGTCGCCAGCGCGCATCAGGACATCGAACATGCTTTCAATGCGGTCGTCGTCTGAAAACGCGAGCGCGTCATCGAGGATGACCGTGGCCGGCCGGCCCTGCCCAAGCAGCAGCTCGGCGAACGCCAACCGCGTGAGGACGGCAAGCTGCTCCTTCGTACCGCCGCTCAGTACATCGAAATCCTCGCGTTGTCCCGCACGTTGAATCGCGGCGATACGCAAATCCTCGTCGAGAACAATATTGGCCCCTGGCAGGAGCATTTTCAGGTAGGGCTCTACACGGCTGATAACCGGCGTGAGATAGCGGGTCTTCGCCTCACCTTCGGCTGCTTCTAACGTCTCCGAAAGGAGCTTTAGGACAGCCGCCTCCTTCTCAAATTCGGCTACGGCGCTCGTGAGGCGATCACGTTCAGCCTCAGCGGCAAGAAGCATTTCTTCGACGCCAGCGCCTTCGTTAGCCTCGATCAGCGCGGTAAGGCGTGTCACCTCAATCCCGAGATTTGCGACCGACCGCTGGTGGTTGGCGGCGGCGCCTTCGAGCCGCTTAATTCGGGCGTCGATAGCCTCCACTGTTTCGCCCTGACCGCGCAGCTTCTCTGCCAACTGCTCATCCCTCGCAACGGCATCACGTTCAAGGCTCTCCGCGCTTGCTGTGAGCTGCTCGTCGCTGGCGCCGGCACGTCCAGCTGCTAGGTCCGCCTTCTTGGTCTCGATCGTGCCGTTCAACCCAGCAAGGCGTTCGCGCGCGCTCAGGAGTTTTTTGTCGGCCTGGGCGAGAGCGTCCTGAGGCCCTGCCAATTCAGCCTCAGCTGTCTCGATTTCGGCAGCAAACCGCGCGCCTTCTGTATGATTATTGGCAATGTCGCTTGTCAAATCATCTTCGCCGGGAATTTCCGCAAGTCCGCACTTTTCCATCTCAACTCTGAGCCGCCCGCGCAACTCGCCCAGATGGCCCTTGAGAGCCTCTAGCCCGGCCGCCAGCTTCTTGGTCCGATTTCCGGGAGCAAGATTTGCCAGCTCCTTGCCGACGTCTGCGGAACGCCGCAGATATTCCTTGCGCTGGGCCGCCGCCGTGCGCGCGGCGGCTAAATCCATGACGCCTGCAGTCTCCAAAGCGGCTTTGACTTCCTCATGGGCCGCGTCCCGGCGTGCGACCAAGGCGGCGCGATCTTTGATTTGAGGCTCTACCGTGATCGCCCCCACGTCTTGAATGGTGATTACTGTCTTGCCAAGGATTGGGAGCGATGTTGCGGATGCATCGAGCGCTTTGCCGTCTAAGGCAACACTCGGCAGCGCGCTTTCCTCCAGGGCGAATGAAACGGTGGTCGCAACCGCGTTCGCGGCTGCATCTGCGGCCGATAGCTCCGTAACGGCCTCCTCGATCCTCGTTACGGCGGCATCGGTCGTCGCAATGGCGCCGATCAATTCCGAAAGATTCCCCGCCTCGCACTCAAGCGAAGCAGCCTTATCGAGGGTCAGCTGGTGCTGGATGATTTCCGCATTCAGCGAGACAATGGCACGGATACGCTCTAGATTCCGCGCTCGTTCGGCGTTCCGGCTTGTTTTACTGCGAAGATCGGAGAGCTTGGCTTCGCCGGTATCGACGGAGGCCTGGGCGTCGGCCTTCGCGGCAACAGCGCCGGCGCTTGCCGTATTCAGATCGCTAAGTTGCAATTTGAGCGATTCCAGTTCTGCAACGGCTTTGGCACGATCATCAACCGATCTTCGGACTTGTGTTGCGCGTTCGCGCGCGAGCTTGGACGCGTCCGTTGCACTTCGAAGTTCGGCAGCGTGCGTCGCGGCAACCGTGCGCTTAGTCCGTTCTGCCTCGACCTCCCTGCGGTGCGCCGCGTCGTCCCAGCTATCCGTTTCCTGCTTAAGCTCGCGCTTATTTCGCGCAAGATCTTCCATCAACTGAAACACGGACTGCCGCTTCGCTTCAAGGTCGGCCGTCTCCTGCTTGCTCTCGGCAAGCCGATCCATTGCGTCTTTGAACTTCCCGCGCGGTCCTTTCGAACTCCGTAGTGTTTCAAGGGCGTCTTTGATGGCTTTCGGAATTTTCTGGCCTCGCGTTCCACCTGTCACAAGGCCTACCTGCGCTTCCAGGCAGCCTTGCATGGTGCGCTGGCCATGCTCGTCAAGCGCCGCATCGCCGAAGGATTGTCCCTGCTGAACCCAAAGCGTTCCCCAGATACCAGGCTCGCCGCCGCTGCGACTGCCAGCAAAGCCGAGAAGGCGCTGCAATTCCGCCTCCGCTGCGTCGTCCTCGAACAGCCGGCCATCCGAACAGGTCAAGGTTGACTTACCAGCTTGTCCCGCGAAGCGCTTGTGAATGGTCCAGCTCTTGCCGTCAATGTCGAAGGCGAGCTTCACTTCGGGCACGGTGCCGTTGACGAAGTGGCGAAACGCCTTGACGTGCGCAGCCGTCGACTTGGCCTTTTCGAAGATGGCGCCGTTGATGGCTTTCAGCAGGGTCGATTTGCCCAACTCGTTTCGCCCCACCAAGACATTGACGTTGTCGCCAATGTTGTCGACGCGGAAGGTTCCGACAAATTTGCAGAAGTTGGTAAGCTCAATCGATCGGATCTTCATGACCGTGTCCCCTGACGAAGGTGCTCGATGTAAAGACGCTTGAGAGCAAGGGCGGCAAGCGGCGCCTGGCCTTGATCGGACAAGACCGCCGCAATGGCCTTGAGGCGGTCTGCTGCCACACGTACAAAGCCGGCGTGATCGATCTCATCGAGATCCTGGTCGGTCGGATTGAGAACAAGGCCGGCCTCGTCAAAGCGCAGGCCACGAAGCGCAGCCCCGACGCTCTGGAGGATTTGTTCCTCAAATTTCTTACGGCCGGCGAGAGACACTGCACCCGTAACCCGGAGATCGACGACAATTTTGCTGAGGTCTGAATCGAGCGCACGAAGCTCGCTTTCGAGCAAATCCACTTGTGCATCTTCGGTCAGCACCTTCTCGACCTTGTGCCATTGGTAACGGCCTGTCGGGATCGGCGAGACCACCGGCAATGCATTTGAACCGTTGACCTCGACAAGAAGCGCCGAACCGCCGTTGCAGTGCGAGGATACGGGATTTGGCGGAAGCTTGAACTGGTCGGCCTCGGGCGTGCCGCTATACCAACAACGGTCGTTCACCCGCATCTGCCGATGCCAGTCACCCATTGCAAGGTAAGAGAGGCCCGCGCTGTCTGCGCGGCTTGGCGCCACGTAGTTGCTGGCTTCACCCTCAGATCCAAAGCCTTGAATGGAGCCGTGCGCCATGCCGATACGGATTGCGCCTTCCGGCGTGGCCTCCTTATCCATATAGGCCGTGAGATCGTCCGCGCTCGATGTGAAACGAAGGGGCGCAGGCAACACAAAGACAGGAGCGCCACCCTCGTCCGCGATCTGTACCGCACCCGCCTGCGTATGCACGGTCACATTCGAGGGGAGCTGCATGCGGAGAATCCGATCCCATAGTCCGTTGTCACGGAAGTGATCGTGGTTTCCTGGCATGAGATGCCATTGAACGCTTTTGAACGCGCGCATGTTCTCAATGGCCCGTGCCAGGGTCTGTTGAGACATCTGTTGCTTTTCGTAAATGTCGCCGGAAATGAGGACCGCCGTCGCGCCGGATTTAACCGCTGCCTCCCCAAGGGTCCGAACGACGGCCTGACGCGCATCCTGCAGGGCGCTCGCAACCTCCGGCTCGAAATAGCCAAAAACCTTGCCGATCTGGAGATCGGATGAATGGATGAATTTCATAGTAGACGCCCTTCCCCTTAATTCTCGCTAGAGTAGAGAGCAATGCGCTCCTCGTCTAGCGGGAAGCCCAGTTATGCCCATTTCGTTTTGGTCTTCTGCGAACCGGTTCTTCTCAGTGAAAGGGTGAACGCCCGCCGAAGCGGGCGTCCAGGCTTAGGCGTATTGGCTGAGCAACCAGGTGACGGCTTTGCCGTCGTAGGGTGGCATCCGGTTGCCCTTCGCGATGGGTGCGGTCGTGCTCGGGGAGCCGTCGACCTTCCAAACACCGCTCTCCGGGCATACTTCTCCGGTGCGGGCCTTCGTGCCAATCGGGGCACGTTTTGCTGTAGCAGTACTCATGTCTTACTTTCCTCATAGGTTGGCAGGTCGTCCCGGCTAGGCACGCCTTGACAGGCCCGGCGGCCACTAAATCCGCCGTAAGGCATGGCCCTGCGCCTGCCTTCAAAGGGTCAATCGATGGGAAGAAGGCCGACCGGTAAGTCCGGCGGAGCTACAAGGAAAAGTTTTTTTCGAGTACGCCGTCGGGCACGGGGCCACAGATGAAAAAAGCAGGGCACCGGGGACAGGTGCGCGCGGTTTCCTTCCGTGGAAGCAGCCCTGCGCGGATTTCAGCGATAAACTCCTCGGCGGTCGCACGCCGATTGTTTAAGACCCGGTCCGACATGGTTACCGCGCCAATCGTGCCGTCACCGAGATGGACGAACTCAACGGTACATCCCGGAAAGGCCTCGTACGCTGCGAGCGTAAAGACGCCCGCAGAAATGTTCTCAAAATCCTTGGAGCCGGCATGGCCGGTCCGGATCGCCCGAACATGCTTCCGGCCGTTCGGTGCCGTAAGCACCTCGTCGGGACGAACAATGACCTCACTGGCGCCAACGCGAAAGCGCATCTCGGTGGGTATGGCGCGGGCGTAGCCAGTGCGGGAAGATACAAAGAAATCAATCAATTGCTTGGCAATTCGGCGATAATCTTCTGAATAGCCATGGTCCGTGAGCCGCCGCGAATCCCATGCCTCAGTAAGGCGAGCATCAAGCTCAGCGGCGGACGGCGTGAGGGTTGGATCCGCGGTCAACCATTCGACGAGCGACCGAACGGCATTGTGCATCTGCATGAACGGGGTTTCGGTTCGCCTTCCACCGATCTCAAGAATATGCGTATAGAAGAAGCGGCGAGGACACCGCTGGAACAAGGCGAGCTGGTGATCCGTGAGTACAATCCCAGCTGGGAAACTGAGGTGAACGGGAGCGGCATCTGCATCTGCGGGAACTGCCTGGCGCGGGTGAACGTGCCCGCTGACGATTGTCGACCCGAGCCGAGCCAGAAACTCGGAAGGATCGCGCCGCCGCCCGTTCTTAGCCTTGGTCGGCGAATACAGAAGAAGGCGGTCTCTCGCCCGGGACATCGCAACAAAGAATAAGCACTCTTGTTCTTCGACGTGACCCTTCCTCAGAATATCGACGGCGGAGCCCGACAAACCTTCAATCATGCCATCCGGAGGTATGCACCCGCGCATCTGGTTGGGCGAACGCGGAATTGTATCAGCATTCATACCCGGAAGGTGGACAGCGCGAAACTCCAGGCCCTTGCTCCCGTGAATCGTCATTACACGGAGAGCATCGATGCTCTGTGCGGCCGCCGGCAGCTCCCGGAGATCCCGCTCATCAGCGAGCAAAACAAGTCGGCGTATCCTGTCGAGAAGACGCGAAATCGGAAGCCCGGCTGCCGCCGGCTGTGCCCGGACAAAATTCATGAATTGCCAGATCGCTACACCCCGCGCACGGACCGCGACATCGTCAGAATTCGCAATTGCAGCCGCAAACCGCGTGCGATCGAGGAGAATCGTCGATACCACATGCCAAGGGGGTGACGCATGGCCGAACCCGTTCAGAACATCTCGCAGCCGCGTCAACGCAGGGGTCGCATCTGCGGAGACGCTGCTCAACGGTGCACCTTCCCTCAGCCAAGAGAGCGGCTCACCCTCAAATTCCCTTAAGTGGGCGATAACCGCTGCGGTAGCCGCCAACGAAAGCCGGAATTCCGGTATTGTCCCCACACGCGCAAGGCCCATCGCGCGTCGGTCGATCAGCAGCGAGAGTAGAGAGAGCAGCTGTTGAATTTCGTCTCGCTCAAAGAGACTGCCAAGGAACAGCAACGGGATTCCCATACTCTCCAGCTCGGCCGCCATTCGTCCAAGGCGCTCATTACCTGTACAGAGCAGGGCTTGGTCTCGATAGGAAATCCCTGCAGCCCGCTGAGTTTCGATGGCTTCGGCAATGGCCGCGACTTCGTCCGGAGCCATGTCGACGGCGGAGTACTTCGGTTTCACACCGGACGGACCGCGCTCCGCCTTCAATTTCACGTCTGCGCCCGCCGCCGCCTTCATGCCATGCTCCGCAAACGCGACAAACGCGTTCACGATCTCTTCGGTCGACCGGTAGTTCACTTTGAGGCGGCCGGTTTGACCACCTGGGAAATCCTTAGTGGCAAACCGCGCAATATTGACAGACGACGCGCCCCGGAAGCGATAAATGGACTGCTTGGCATCGCCGACGACCCAGAGGTTTGTCCCGTCCCCGCACAGAGCTTTAAGAAGGCGCACACTGGCCCGATTCACGTCTTGGAATTCATCAACCAGAACATAGCGATGGCGAGCGCGGAGTTGCGCACGCACCTCCTCATCCGTTTCAATCAGTCCTACCGGCAGCGCGACGAGATCGCCGAAATCAAGGCACTGACGCTCAATTTTCAACGCTTCGTATGCTGCATAAACCTTGGCGACCTCCTGACATTTTTCAGCCGCCTCTCTCGTCTCACCCGGTGCTGCAGTTTCCCACATGGCATCGGCAAGCTCGGCGTAACGCTCCGGTGATGTTACCTCATCTTTCGCACGCGAAATCGCAGCGAGGATGTCGCTTAGCGCAAGCGACGGGTCCCATACATCGCGATAGTGTTTCAAATCCAAGCGCGGAAACTGATCGGCCAGCTCGTCGATGGCAAACTGCGGATAGGCTCATGGAAATAGGCCTTTAAATGGGCCTGAATTTCCGCCCGTTTCGCCAGAAAAGGCCTGCTGAGACAAATTCAAAAAAGGTGTGGAAATCGCCTTGCACCGCCCTCTCAATGGCGAGGTCGGCGATGCGAGTTCATGTTTAGGGCAACTGCTCGATTGTCCGATTAGTCTTCGGGGATAGGATCTATGAGCACTTTGTGCTCATAGCGGGCTGAGAAGAGCCACAAGATTGCTCGGTCTTCGCTGGACTTCGAGGCGAACTGGAGCGTCACTGTCTCCGTCATCCACGGAACAGAGGCGATGAACCGCATCACCGCAGAGACGTCGATCAAGGCCATCCTGGCCGAAATTAATCATCGGACGCAGAAGGCCGCGCGGATCGCAACGGCCGCGCAAGCGTGCGCCGACCTCGGCAGCGTCGACGAGGCGGTGACCATGTCGATGGAGATCGAGCAAATTTTATGCGAGGCCGGTCGGCTGCAGGATGCCGCCTCACTGCTCAATCGATTGTCCCGGTCATCTTAATCGTCCTCCGGGCGGTTGGCTTGGGATCTTGCCCCACGGCGGGAATAACCGCTTGTGGGGCTGGGGTGGTGCGGCGGACAGAGCCGCGCAAACCTCACGAGAGCCCGATGACCAAGCCCAAATCGAAGACCAAAATCTTCACCCGCTCGACTCCTCGCGCAACGCGCAAAGCAAAGTCTGGCACGCGTTCTGCTACAAAACCTTCGAAATCAGCAGTGCGGGCCGACACCAAACAGGCTCAGATTATTGCTCTGCTGCGAACACCTGCGGGCGCCACCATTGCATCCCTGGCTGCCGCCACACACTGGCAACAACATTCGGTGCGGGGCTTCCTTGCTGGCGTTATCCGCAAGAAGCTCGGACTGCATCTTGTCTCTGAAACGAGCGCGACGGGCCGCATCTATCGCCTCACGGAGGGCAAGGCCGTGGCGGCGCCGGTCAAGAGAAATGTCAGCGGGGCTGCGTGATGCAAATGAGCAGACGGCGCGACAGCCGCGGCGCGGCTACGGCTTCCATTGCGGAGGAGATCGCGCATTTGCGCGATCTCGACCTCAAGGGACTACGGGCGCGATGGCGGAGCGTCTTTCGCAAAGAAGCGCCCGCCCACCTGCCACGGCATCTCGCGTTTGCGATCCTAGCTTATCAACTCCAAGCCGACCGCCTAGGCGATCTCGATCCCGAGATCCGGAAAGTTCTGGATCGTACCGGGGCGTCGCAACCGGGCGCCTCAATCGCCACGCAGCTGGCAGGCCTGGACCAGAAGCGCACAGTGCTGACGCCTGGCACTGTCCTCGTGCGGGAGTGGGACCGCAGGCCGCAGCGGGTGATGGTGATGGCGGACGGGTTTACTTGGAACGGGCAGACTTATGACAGCCTGTCGAAGGTCGCGTTCGCCATCACCGGCACCAAATGGAACGGGCCGCGCTTCTTTGGCTTGCGGGACAAAACACCTTCGACGGTGGAGGCCCGGCCGTGAACGCGGGCTTACGCAAGGCGGTCCGCTGTGCGATCTATACGCGCGTCTCGACCGAGCATGGGCTCGACCAGGAGTTCAACTCCTTGGATGCCCAGCACGAGGCGGCATCCGCCTATATCAAGAGCCAGGCTCATGCCGGCTGGACGCAGATCCGATCACGCTACGACGACGGCGGCTACTCGGGTGGATCGACCGACCGTCCCAATCTGCAGAAATTGCTTGATGACGTCCGCGCGCACAAGATCGACGTCATCGTCGTTTACAAGGTCGATCGCCTGACGCGGTCGTTGGCCGACTTCGCCAAGCTTGTGGAATTGTTCGATGCCCACGCGGTGTCGTTTGTCTCGGTAACCCAGCAGTTCAACACCACGACCTCGATGGGCCGATTGACGCTCAACGTGCTGTTGTCCTTTGCCCAGTTCGAGCGCGAGGTCACCTCGGAGCGGATTCGAGACAAGATTGCCGCCTCCAAGCGGAAGGGGCTGTGGGTTGGCGGCCCGCTGCCGCTCGGCTACGAGATGAAGGACGGCAAGGTCATCGTCGTTGAGGAGGAAGCCGAACGGGTCAGGTTTATCTTCAAACGCTATCGCGAGCTCAGCGGCGTCAACGCGCTGGTTCGGGATCTCAGGCAGCGGGATATCCGGACCAAGACCAGGCCGCTCGCCACCGGTGCCACCAGGGGCGGCATTCCGCTTGGGCGCGGGACGCTGTTCTACCTCCTGAGGAACCGCTTCTACATCGGGGAAGTCAAATACAAGGGCGAGATCCTGCCGGGGGAGCAGCCGCCGATCATGGACCGCGTCACGTTCGATGCCGTCCAGCAGAAGCTGACCGATCAATGGTCGACCCGCTCGGCGATACGCAACGCTTCCGATCCTTTGCTGGCCGGCCTGTTATTCGACGATGCCGGCTACCGCATGGTGTCAACCCACGCGACCAAGGCTAGCATCCGCTATCGCTACTATGTCTCGTCGCCGCATCTTCATGGCGAATCCAAGTCGGCAACGCTCGGATCGGTCTCCCGCGTTCCAGCGGCCAATATTGAAGAGCTTGTGGTCAAATCGCTAAAGGAACATCGGTCCACAGAAAATGGGGCCTTCGCACCCGATGTTGCGCGCGCCTCTGATCGCCAAACAATTCTCGAATGGGTCGAGCGCATCGATGTCTACCGCGATCGACTGCTAGTGCGGCTCAAATCCGATCATCCAGCAGACCTTGCCGACGCCAGCTCCCGCGATGGGCATCATCTCTCGATCCCATGGCAGAAGCCGCCATCCAAAAGGCCGCGACAGATCCTGCTGCCGCACGGCGTCTCTCGCAATGCAGTGCGGCCGGAACGCGCCGAGCGCCGCGCCCGGCTTGTGGCCGCGATTGCGCGTGGCCGGCGCTGGCTCGCCGAAATTGTCTCCGGTTCAATCACCGGCGTCGACCAGATCGCGTCGCGTGAACGCTGCAGCGTCCGTCAGGTCAACATGACGATCTCGCTCGCCTTCCTCGCCCCGGATCTGGTCAAGGCCGCCGTCGAGGGTCGCATGCCCCGCGGCATCGGTGTGGAACGGCTGCGCGAGGCGCCCGCGGAGTGGCGCCGGCAGTTCGAAGTGCTCGGACTCAATCCGCAATAACCGCCGCGGAATCAGAAATCGGCATCCGAGTCCGACCGGCCGCCTCTATCCCACTCCAAACCCGCCGGGAACGGAATTTCTTGGTGCAGAGACCAGAGGCCGGATATCGCCCTGCGACGGGCGAGCTACGCGACAGAGACCGGAATTCCGGAACCTGTCCCTCGGAAAGCTAACAGAAACGCGCTTTTCGTCCGGTCAAAGACGTCCGCTTCGACGAAGATAGAATGGTTGAGACTATCTGGACCAAACTGCATGCTCCCCACGCAGTCATCGAACCAGTCTTTGAAACTCGGGCCAGGAACGGAATTTTTTGCTGCGGAGACAGGCTGGCGAAATGGGCTCATTCGGCTCGATTGCAGGAGCAGAGACTGTGCTAGCCAGAGATTTCGGCAGACATGTCTTTGAAATTGCGGCGCTACTGCGAGCGTCCCACTCTCTATACAACTACAGAGAGTGGGTGGTGGGCACGACAGGGATCGAACCTGTGACCCCTACCATGTCAAGGTAGTGCTCTCCCGCTGAGCTACGTGCCCTAGAGGTCATTTCATCGGTGGGGTCCCTATAACGGCTCAGGGGACCCGGCGCAAGGACGGAAGGAGGCCGATTTAGGCCGCCAGCATCTTGTTCACTTCGCTGACCAATTCGCGCAGATGCACGGGCTTGGACAGCACCTTGGCGTTCTTGGGGGCGTCCGAATCCGAGTTCAGGGCGACCGCGGCGAAGCCGGTGATGAACATGATCTTGATGTCGGGGTCGAGTTCCGAGGCCCGGCGGGCGAGCTCGATCCCGTCCATCTCCGGCATCACGATGTCGGTCAGCAGCATCTCGAACGGCTCTTCGCGGAGCCGCTGGTAGGCGGCCATGCCGTTGTCATGGGACGAGACCTGAAAACCGGCGTTTTCCAGCGCCTTGACCAGGAAACGGCGCATGTCGTTGTCGTCTTCGGCGAGCAGGATCTTTGGCATGGCAGGAAACGTCGAATCCCCAGAGGATATCAGCAGAGGTCACTAAGCCCGACAGAGGGTAAATTTGGGGTGAAAATCTTTACCCTGGACGGATCGCGCTGCCGGCTCCTTGTGAACCGGAATGCGGATCGAATCAATCGAAGCCGACCGGACGATCCCCGCCTCGCTGCCTGCACGGTTAAGACATGTTCCAGCGCAGATCACATCTTTTCGCTTGGCAGAATGGTTGCGATTCCGGACAATGACGACACATAAGAGCCGCTCGACCGGCCGAATCAATCCGTTCAAGCCTTTGCCGGGCCTTACAGGATCCCGCGGGGCCGGATCTTGTGGCGTGAAGGGACGAAGCCTGGGAATAAGGGACGAAGCCTGAGAAGATGACCCGGTTTGACGGCGAGATGTCGCCAGCATTCGAGATCGTCGAGCCCGCCGAATGGCGCGCGCCGGTTATCTTCAACTCGCCCCATTCCGGCTCGACCTATCCGGACGAATTCCTCAGCGCCTCCAGGATCGACCTGCCGACGCTGCGGCGGTCGGAAGATTCCTTCATGGACGAGCTGATCGGCCATCTCAGCGCCCGCGGCTTTCCGACCGTGCGGGTTAACTTTCCCCGCTCCTATGTCGACGTCAACCGCGAGCCCTACGAGCTCGACCCCCGCATGTTCACCGGCCGGCTGCCGAGCTTTGCCAATACCCGCTCGATGCGGGTCGCCGGCGGCCTCGGCACCATCCCGCGCGTGGTCGGCGATGGCCAGGAGATCTATCGCGACCGTATCCTGGTCGACGATGCGTTGGCGCGGATCGAGACGCTCTACAAGCCCTATCACCGCGCGCTGCGCCGGCTGATCAACAAGGTGCACCAGATGTTCGGCACGGTGGTGCTGGTCGACTGCCACTCGATGCCCTCGGTCGGCGTCAGCAGGGACGAGCCGCGCCGGCCCGACATCGTGATCGGCGACCGTTACGGTACGAGCTGCACGCCGCTCTTGCCCGACCGGGTCGAGGAGACCATGGGCGGGCTCGGCTATTCGATCGGCCGCAACAAGCCCTATGCCGGCGGCTTCATCACCGAGCATTACGGCAACCCGGCGAGCGGGCTTCACGCGGTGCAGCTCGAGCTCAACCGCGCGATCTACATGGACGAGCGTCGGCGCGAGCGCAGTCCGCGCTTTGCGCAAGTGGCAACCGACTTCGGCGTGCTCGCCGACGTGCTGGCGGCCACGATCCCGTTCGGCGATCTCGGACCGTTCCAGGCCGCGGCGGAATAGGCGGCAAGCCTGCGACGCGCGACCACGTCGCGGATCAGGGACCAGACACAGCTGCGAGCGTATCGGACGCCGGATCTTCACTTCGCGTTTTCGCACAGCCGAAGTGAAACAGGCGACCCAAAGAAAAAAGGGCCGCTCGCGAATGACGCAAGCGGCCCAAGTCTAGGGAGGAAACGCCCAAGGAGGGCAGCGGTAACGCAGAGCGCTACCGCACCGCAACAATATGCGGCCGCGCCGCACAAAGTGCAAGGGCTTTTGAGCCATTTCCCATGCAAAACACACATGGCTCTGTTGCTTCCAGAGAAACCCAGATTCAGTTCCTTTGATAAGGAAATTCAATGGGTTGATAGTCATTTGCATACGAACAAGGCATGTTCGGAACTAAGTTTTCAACCCAATGATCGATATTTGGCCAGGAGATGGCTCGGATGAGGCAACCGGCATCGGCATCCAAAATACCAGGGTGCAAATCAAGACAGCGCTGCACGCGAGAGGCGAATTGAGATAGGCAGATGCGAGCTTCACCCGACTTTCGTTTTGAGGATGCGCCGTGACGGTGATCGACTTCTCAGCCTTCATCGGAGGGCTCGCCACCGCCTCCGGCGAAACCATCCTGCCGTTCTTCCGCACCTCGCTGTCGATCGACGACAAGAGCAAGACCAAGGATTTCGATCCGGTGACCGAAGCCGACCGCGCCGCGGAGGCGGTGATGCGGCGGCTGATCAAGGCCAATTTCCCCCAGCACGGCATCGTCGGCGAGGAATTCGGCAATGAGCGCGAGGACGCCGACTATGTCTGGGTGCTCGATCCCATCGACGGCACGAAGTCCTTCATCGGCGGGTTCCCGATCTGGGGCACGCTGATCGCGCTGCTGCACAAGGGCGCGCCGGTGTTCGGCATGATGCACCAGCCCTTCATCGGCGAGCGTTTTTCCGGCGACAACGGCTCGGCCAACTATAAAGGCCCCTCCGGCGAGCGTCGGCTCCAGGTCCGCCGCTGCGCTTCGCTGTCGGAGGCGACGACCTACACCACGAGCCCGCTGCTCATGAACGAGCGCGACCGCGCCATTTTCGGCCGTATCGAGAAGGGCGCGCGGCTGTCGCGCTATGGCGGCGACTGCTACTCCTATTGCATGCTGGCGGCCGGCCACGTCGATCTCGTGGTCGAGACCGAGCTGAAGCCCTACGACATCGCGGCCCTGATCCCGATCGTGACCGGCGCCGGCGGCGTCGTCACCACCTGGGAAGGCAAGCCGGCCCAGGGCGGCGGCCGCATCATCGCGGCGGGCGATGCCAGGGTTCACGAAGAAGCAATGAAACTGCTCAACGGATAGCCGCCCCAAGAGGCTTGTATGAAAAACTGGCGTAAGCTCTTCCTCGCAAGCCTGCTTCTGTTTCCCGCCCTCGCCTCCGCCCAGAATTTTCCGGCCAAGCCGATCAAGCTGATCGTGCCGTTCCCGGCCGGCGGCCCCAACGACATCATCGCGCGCGTGATCGGCCAGCGCATGTCCGAGCTCTCGGGCCAGCCGGTGCTGATCGACAATCGCGGCGGCCAAGGCGGCGTGCTCGGCACCGACGCGGTCTCGAAGGCCGCGCCCGACGGCTACACCATCGCGATCTCCTCAGCCGGCGCGCTCGCGATCAGCCCGAGCATGGAGCGGGTCGCCTACGACGCATTGTCCGACCTCACGCCGGTGACGCTGGTTGCAACCGTGCCGGAAATGCTTGTCGTCGCCACCAACGTGCCCGCCAAGGACATCGGCGAATTGATCGCGCTGGCCAAGGCGCAGCCCGGAAAGCTCAACTTCGCCTCCTCCGGCCCCGGCAGCCTGCCGCACCTCGCCGGCGAATTGTTCAAGCTGACCGCGAAGATCGACATCGTGCACGTGCCCTATCGCGGCGCCGCACCCGCGGTGAAGACCTGCTGGGCCAGCAGGTGCAGATGACGTTCCTCGATCTTCCGGTGCTGCTGCCGCAGGTCAAGGCGGGCGCCTTACGGCCGATCGCGGTCGGTTCAGTCGAGCGTGCACCGACCGCGCCCGAGGTGCCGACGACGGCGGAAGCGGGCTTTCCTGATCTGCGCATCGAGAACTGGTACGGCATGGTCGCGCCCAAGGGCACGCCGAAGGAGATCGTCGCAGCGCTGCATGGCCTGGCGACGAAGGCGATGGCGGATCCGGCCGTGAAAGAAAAGCTCGCCGCGCAAGGCGCGACGCTGATCGGCGACGAGCCGGAGCATTTTCGCCAATTCATCGCGGACGAGACCAGGAAGTGGACGAAGGTGATCAAGGACGCCGGGGTGGAGACGGCGAAGTGAACAACGGTTTGAGTCGTGACGCCGCCACGAGGTAGGTGCGTTCCCTCCCCCCTTGCGGGGGAGGGCAATCGCATATGGATTTCACGAGGATTTTCCGCGGGCTTGCTCCGCCTCTCCCGCTTGCGGGAGAGGCCGACGCGCTCGCAGAGCGCGGCGGGTGAGGGCTCTCGCCACGCAGGGATGTCATCCGCAATCCCCAACAATCCCGACGCGGAGACACCCCCACCCCAACCCTCCCCCGCAAGCGGGAGAGGGAGCCCAGTGCCGATGCCGCCGCATCGTGCACACCATATGCGATAGCCCTGCCCGCAGGGGGGAGGGAGCGCAGTTGAGGTCGCGGCCGCGCCGCAGGCTCACATCACCGCCACCCTCACACCGCCTCGGCCCGCAAATGCTCCACCAGCATCTTGGCCGGGCGCGGCAGCGTCTTGAAGCTTCGCGCGCAGATCACGAGTTTGCGGTTGGCGAAGGCATCGCGCAGGCGGACCATGGCGAGCGGCATCAGCTTGGCGCAGCGGCGGGCAGCGGCTTCGGGCACCAGGGCGACGCCGACATCGGCGGCGACCATCTGGCAGATCGCATCGAAGTCGCGCAGGCGCGCGCGGTAATGCGGCCGCATGCCAAGCCGGGCCGCGTGTTTCGACATATGAACCTGGAGCGCGGTGGCGCTGGTGAGCCCGACGAACTCGCACGCGCCCGCCTCCTGAAAATCGATCTGGCGGCGGCCGGCGAACGGGCCGCGCCGTGACGTCACCAACGTCAGGTGATCCTCGCTGAAGACGAAGCGCTCGATATGGTCGGGCAGCGCGTGCTCCGCGGCGAAGCCGAGGTCGGCGGCACCGGCGGTGATCGCCGCCGCGATGTCGGTGCTCTCGCGCTCCTCGATGTCGATGGCGACGTCGCGATGCTCGCGCAGGAAGCCGGCCAGCGCCTTCGTCAGATGCTCCGACAGGCCGGAGGTGTTGGCGAGAAAATGCACGCTGGCGCGCACGCCGCTGGCAAAGCCGGCGAGATCGCCGCGCATGGCGTCGATCTGGTGAATGACGAGACGGGCATGATCGAGCAGGCTCTCGCCGGCCGCGGTCAACTCAACGCCGCGGCGGCCGCGCTTGAGCAGCGCGACGCCGAGCGCATCCTCCAGCCCCTTGATGCGCGCGCTGGCCGAGGCCAGCGCCAGATGCGACCGCTCCGCGCCGCGGGTGATGCTGCGCTGGTCGGCGACTGCGATGAACAGCTGGAGATCGACGAGATCGAAACGCATTTGGTCTCCTCCAAGCAAGCCTTCGTCCATAGCGAAGGCTGTCTCCGTAACCTCCAGATTGTGCCCGGGCGCGGCTTCGGTCAATGTGCAGGTCATGATCGACCCTTTCCTCATTGTCATCGCCGCCGTCTTCCTGGTCGCCGGATTCGTCAAGGGCGTGGTCGGGCTCGGCCTGCCGACCGTCTCCATGGGCCTGCTCGCGGTGAGCATGGCCCCGAGCCGCGCGATCGCCATCGTCATCGTGCCCGCCATCATCACCAACATTTGGCAGACTTTCGTCGGACCGTACTTGCGCGACATCCTCAGGCGGCTGTGGCCGCTGATGATCGGCACCGTGATCGGCTGCTGGCTCAATGCCGGCGCGCTGACCGGCCCGCATGCGCGCTACGGCACGATCGTGCTCGGCGCCCTGCTCGTGATCTACGCGGTGATAGGCCTGAACAAATTCCAGTTCCGCGTCGCGCCGCAGAACGAGAAATGGGTTGGTGGCGTGGTCGGCGTGGTCACCGGCGTGATCTCCGCCTCGACCGGCGTGCAGGTGATCCCCTCGATGCCGTTCATGCAGGCGATCGGCATGGAGAAGGACGAGCTGGTGCAGGCACTCGGCGTGTTCTTCACGACCGCGACGCTGGCGCTCGCCTTCAACCTCACCGCCGGCGGATTGCTGACGCCGGCCAATGCGGTGCCGGGCGCCGTGGGCCTCCCCATGGCCTTTGCCGGCATGCTCATCGGCCAGTCGGTGCGGGCGCGGATGCCGGCGGAGGCGTTTCGCCGCTGGTTCCTGATCGCGATGATCCTGCTCGGCCTTTATCTGGCTGGCAGCGCGCTTCTGAAGGAATTCGCCTGAGAAGAGGCTCACGCCTTCGGCGCGTAGCCCGGCACCCATTTATCGTATTGAGGCAGATCGTCCTGGATCGTCCACCACGGCGCGCGCGACGAGGTGAAGACGTGGAGGCGGGGCCTGACGTCAGGATCGTCATCGAGCAGGCCGGCGGGAATGCTGACGGTCGGCAAATAACTCGCCTTGCCCGGCGTCAGGCAGCCGCAGGTCTTGCAGCGATGGCGAAAACTGCCCGGCGCGGACTCGTAAGCCACCGTCATGTCCTCGCCCGCGACAAAGCGAAACTTGTCGGCTTCAACATGGGCATAGGTGGCGAATGCCGCGCCGGTCAGCTTGCGGCAATTGACGCAATGACAATGCGTCAGCGTGCGAACCTCGTCGATCTCGAAACGCACGGCGCCGCACAGACAGCTTCCACGAATCATCGAAACCTCCCGCGCGCGGCCTCTATCGGGCCGATTGCATGCCACACCAGTCATTCGTTCGAACGAGTTACCGCGTCTCCAGCATGGCGACGCGGACGCCGAGATAGATGAACAGGCCGCCGAGCGCGCGGTTGACCCAGGCGATCGCGCCCTCGGAGGCCCGCAGGCGGTGCGCGGCCTTTGCCGCGAACGCCGCCAGCACCAGGCACCACAGCGTTCCCGTGCAGATGAAAATCAGGCCGAGGGTCAGGAAGGCGAGCGGCTTGTGCGGTGAATCGGCTGCGACGAATTGCGGCAGGAAGGCCAGGAAGAACAGCGCGACCTTGGGATTGAGCGCGTTGGTGAAGACGCCCTGGAGGAACACCCGCCGCAGCGAGCTCCGCGCCGGCTCGTCGGTCGCCGATGCCAGCGACGGGCGCGACCACAGCATCTGAAGTCCGGTGACGACCAGATAGGCCGCGCCAACCAGCTTCAGGATCGAGAAGGCGGTGGATGAGGCCATCAGCAGGGCAGAAAGGCCGATTGCCGCGCCAGCGACGTGGAAAAAGCAGCCGCAACTGATGCCCAAGGCGGCGGCGGCCCCGCCCCGCCAGCCCATCTGCATGCTGCGGCCGATGACGTAGACGGAGTCCGGTCCCGGCGTGATGTTGAGCAGCACGCCTGACAGGATGAAGAGCCAGATTTCGTGAATGCCCAGCATGTGAGATGCCCCCAGCCGCCCCGTCCGTCTCAAGGGATCGGGCTTAGTCGGTTCGGCCGCCGCCGTCTACCGCCGGGACTGCGTAGGATTTACCTTGAATTTGCAATGCGGATCATACTTTCCCGCGGCCTTATCTGCTCTATAAAGGCAGGGTTCTTGAAATGCGGGATTCGAGGCGACTGCCACGCCGTGGCCAGTCCTCCATCCTTTGGAGCTCCGAGAATATGGAAAGACGTCTGGCTGCCATTGTTTGCGCCGATGTCGCCGGCTATTCGCGCATGATGGGCAGCGACGAGGCTGGCACCCATGCCGCCTTCAAGGCGCATCGCAGCGCGATTCACCCCATCATCCTCAATCACGGCGGCCGCGTCGTGAAGAACACCGGCGACGGCTTCCTGCTGGAGTTCCCCTCGATCGTCGGCGCCACCGAGGCCGCGATCGCGATGCAGACGCTGATGGCGGAGCGCAACCACCATCTGCCGGCGGACCGCGCCATGCAGTTCAGGCTCGGCATCCACATGGGCGACGTCATCGCCGACGAGGACGAGGTGTTCGGTGACGATGTCAACATTGCCGTCCGCCTGGAATCGGTGGCGAGCCCCGGCGGCTTCGCCATCTCGGCCAAGGCCTACAGCGAGGCGAACAAGCATCTCACCGTGCCGCTGGTCGATGGCGGCAACCATCGCTTCAAGAACATCAAGGATGCGGTCGGGGTCTGGACCTGGAAGCCCGAGGGCGCACGGGCGATCGCCCCCGAGCTGAGGGAGGCCTCCGCGCTCTCGCAGCAGTATCGCACCGCGATCGTCGGCGTGCTGCCCTTCGCCAATCTCAGCGACGCCCAGGACGAATACTTCTCCGACGGCCTGACCGAGGATCTGATCCACGCGCTGTCGCTGCAATCCTTCTATCGGGTGCTGAGCCGCAACTCGACCTTCGCCTTCAAGGGCAAGAACACGAGCACCCGGCTGATCGCGCGCGAGATCGACGCCACCTATCTGATCCAGGGCTCGGTGCGGCGCGCCGGAGCCAAGATCCGCGTCACCGCGGAGCTGATCGCGCCGGAGACCGGCGAGCAGCTCTGGACCGGGCGCTACGACCGCGACATCGGCGACTTCTTCGCGATGCAGGACGAGATCACCACCAACCTGTCCGCCGCCATCGCCACCGAGATCGTCCGCGCGGAGGCCTCGGCGCCCGCGCGGCTCTCGACCGACGTGACCGCGTGGGACCGTTTCCTCAAGGGGCTGTCGCATTACTACCGGCAGACCAAGGAGGACCTGGCCGCCGCCGTCGACCTGTTCCGGGAGGCCATCGCGGTCGATCCCAAGCTGTCGATCGCGCACGCCTACCTCGCCACGATCCAGATCCAGAGCATCCAGTTCGGCTGGGTCAAGGGCACGCGGGAGATGTGGGCCGAGGCGATGAACCTCGCCGAAACCAGCGTCCGGCTCGACCCGCGCTCCTCCTTCGCGTTCTCGATCCTGTCCTGGGCCCATGCGATGGAAGGGCATTACGAGGCCGCGATGGACGCCGCCAAGCGCGCGGTCGCACTCAACCCCTACGACAACGGCGCGCGCGGCGTGCTCGGCATCTGCCATTTCGTGATCGGCGAGCACCGCGAGGCGATCGAGCTGTTTTCGATGGCCGCGCAGCGCGACAACAGCGACCCGCGCTACCAATGGGCCGCACTGAACGCGTTCAGCCATTATCTGTTGGGGCAGTATGACGCGACCCTGTCGTGGGCCCGCGAGCAGCTCTACATCAACCCGAACCACATGCAGGCGCTGGCGATCCGAGCCGCAGCGCTGGCGCAATTGGGGCGGACCGGCGAGGCCGTCGAGGCGACCCGCGTGCTCATGGGCAACTACCCGACCCTGAATGTCGACCGCCATTTGCGCAATTTCCACTGGAAGCGGCCCGAGGACCTCGCTCATTACCGCGAGGGGCTTCTGAAGGCGGGCGTGCCGCTCGGCAAGCTGACGCTGGTCCAGAGCGACGTCAAACGCGCCGCCGAGTCCTGACAGGCGGACTGCGGCCGCGCGACGATCTCACGTCCGCTCTTGTTGACAGCACAGTGAATTCAGCCACACTTTGTCACACGCTGAAGTAGTATAGTCGGCGGCGGCCGCGCTGGCTGTTTGTTAGGACTTTCCGCGCTTGATCGGCGCGTCTGATTTTCACGATTCGCCGTTTTCAGGAATTGGGCCATGCATCACCCCGCCTCGAAGCCCCCCTTCGACCCCTCGATCGGGGTCTCGCCGAACAATCCCTGTCCATTCCTGCGCGGCCTCGTCGGCGAAGGCTTCGTCGACGGCGGGACCGTCCCGCTCAACACGCTGTCGCAGACCATCGCGAATGCGAGCGGCGAGACGGGGCTGATGAAGAGCTGGGCCCGGATCCAGGTCCGCGGCGTTGCGCTCATCGCCAACGGATTTAGCCACATCCTGAAAAGCATCCGGTCGGGCCCGCAGCTCGACGAACTGCGCGGTGGCCCTCTGGACAAGCGCGGCGCCGGCTCGCGCGTCCTCGGCGTCGACGGCAAGGTCAACGAGGACGAGATCGCGCGGCTCCAGAGCTTCGGCCGGACCTACACCGATCCGGACACCGGCAGCAGCGAGCCCGGCCTCAACGCTGCGGAAATCAAGACCTTCATGCGCGAGAACCTCAAGCGCGCAGGCAGCGCCGTGCGCTGGTACTACCCCGTGCTGATGCAGTTCGAATGGCCCGTCCTGCTGAAGATCATGGGCAAGGGCACGGGTAAGGAGGATCGCTATCTCAGCGTCGCCGACGTGCGCACGCTGCTGAACGCGCGCCAATTCCCCGACCGCATCAACCAGCGGATTTTATCGCAGTCGCTGCTGTCATCCTGCGCGCTCAGGTTTCGCTGGGCTCTCGGGATCATAGCGTTCCTGTTCGCGACGGCTCTTGTCGCGCTCGTGGCGGTCGCCGAATTCCCCGACCAGGTCCGCGCCATGCTGCCCCAGAAGGGAGTCCTCGCACAGCTGCTGCCGCCGCCCTTGCCAAAACTCCCGGAGACGACGGCGGCCTTCTGGCTCGAGCAGAACTGGTCGCTGGAGGACCGGCACTGGTTCCACCACACCAGCCAGGGCACCGCGACCTTTCCGGTTCCCTACACCTGGTTCATGGCGCTGGAGCAGCCGCGTCTTCGCCTGTTCTCACGCCCCGGCATGGTGAAGGACAGCGCCTATCTCGAGCGCTTCGGCTTCATCCAGAGCCCGCAATCCATCAAGACCGACGCAACCACGCTGCGGAGCTTCGGCTACGCCAATGTCTACGACACGACGCAGCCGAAGAGCCTGTCGACCGATTGGTCGCAGGTCGAGAATGTCGACGGCCTGCCGGTCGGCTTCGCGCGGATGACGGGCGTCGTCGATCCCGCGACCGGCCGCCGCGAGGAAGACAAGATCGGGCTGACCTGCGCCGCCTGCCACACCGGGCACGTGCGCTACAAGGGCGTGGACGTGCGCTTCGACGGCGGCCCGGCCATGACCGACCTGAAGAAGCTCGAGAGCGTGACCGGGCTCTCGATCGCCTACACGCTCTACGTGCCGTTCCGCTTCAAGCGGTTCGCCGACCGCGTACTCGGCCCCGATGCGAGCGACGCCGACCGCAATGCGCTCAAGCAGAGCCTCAAGGCGACCCTCACATTCCTGCTCGACTGGCAAAAGGGTTACGACAAGACGATCGCCGGCAAGAAGACCTGGGACGGCAAGCAGCAAAAGGACACGGAAGAAGGCTTCGGCCGTCTCGATGCGCTCAATCGCATCGGCAACCAGGTGTTCTCCCAGGATTTCGCGCTGAGCGGGGTCAAGGGATTCGAGAAGAACCTGCATGCCCAGGACGCGCCGGTCAGCTTCCCTCCGATCTGGACCGTGCCGTGGCTCAAATTCGCGCAGTACGATGCCTCGATCGAGCAGCCGCTGATCCGCAATGCCGGCGAGGCGCTCGGCGTGACGGCGCTGCTCAACCTGTCCGACGCCTATCCCAAGGACAGGCTCTACCGGTCCTCGGCCGATGTCACCAACCTGCACTGGATCGAGAGTCTGCTGGCGGGCCCCAATCCCTACGCGCAGAAGAAGCTCGGCGGACTGACCTCGCCGAGATGGCCTTCGCAGATTCTCGGCGACGACTGGAAGATCAATCCGGACCGCGTCAAGAGCGGCCGCAAGCTCTACGCAAAGATCTGCGTGGAGTGCCACCTCGGTCCCGTCAACGATCCCGAGTTCGACAAGGAGTTTCCGCAGGAGAGCGTGTGGTCGTCGTCGCGCTGGGAGCGCATCGGCGACGAGATGGTGCTCAACCCGATCCAGAAGAGCGTCACGGGCATGGGGACGGATTCCGCCCAGGCCAGAGTCCTGGAGAAGCGGACGGTCTCGGTGCCGGGCTTCCTCGATCTGAATCCGACACGCATCCTCGGCGACCAATGGAAATGCACCAACCTGCCGGAGACGACCTCGACCGAAATGCCCTATTCGGTTGGGCTGATGGCGATCGTCGACATCGTCAGCCGCAAGGCGATGAATGACGCTCAAATCCCGCCCGACGCGCAGAAGCGCTGGTGGGGCGCCCGCGCCAATTGTCCCAATCCCGGGCCGCAGCCGCCGGATCCCAAGGAGCCCGGTCCCTGGTATCGCGCGCGCCCGCTGAACGGGGTGTGGGCCACCGCGCCCTATCTCCACAACGGCTCAGTGCCCTCGCTGGACTGGATGCTGCGGCCTGCTGCCGAGCGACCCAAGAAATTCTGCATGGGCCAGCGCGCCTACGATCCGAAGCTGGTCGGCTTCGCCGTCGTCGAGGGCGAGCGCTGCAAGACCGGAGAAACGCAGTTCTCGACCACCTGGCCCGACGGTACCGAGATCAACGGCAACAGCAATCTCGGCCATTCGTTCGAGGGCAAGGGGCCGCCGCACAAGGACGGCGTCGTCGGCCGCCTGCTGGAAGAAGAAGAGCGCAAGGACCTGATCGAGTATCTGAAGACGCTGTAGCGCGGTCCTTTCACCTCTCCCCGCATCCGCCTTCGCTGAAGCTTCAGCGGGCAAGAGCGGGGCGAGGGAACGCACCGTCACTGCCGCTCACTTGAACAGCGGCGTGCCCGGCACGAAGGCGTCGAAGGCGGCCCAGAACTGGGAGCGGTAGCGGTCCTGCTCCTGGAGGATCTCGTGCTTCGAGCCGGCGATCACGAGATGGGAGCCGGCGCGCAAATGGTAGGCGAACTCCTCGATCGCGGCGGTCGAAACCACGGTGTCGCTGGAGGCCGCCAGCATCAGGATCGGCTGGCGGATCTCGGAGGGGTAGTTCATGCCCTTGAAGGTGTGCATGGCGCGGAAGGCGCTATCGGCCCAGGCGACCGTCGGTGACGCCAGCCCGAGCGTCGGATCCTCCTCCAGGATCGCGGCGTTGCGCGCATAACGCACGGGATCGCTGGTCAGGGGATTGTTGATGAAGGGATCGAGCCCGGTGATGCGGTCGCTGCCGCCGGGAACATAGCGGCCGCCCATCCCCATCAGGCGCATCGTCTTCAGAAGCGCCCGCGACGGAAACGAGGTGGTGCGGCCTGGCAGGTCGATCATCGGCGCCGACAGCACCATGCGGTCGAACCAGCGCTTGCCCGCATGCGCAACGCGCAGCAACACCGTACCGCCCATGGAGTGGGCGAGCGCGAAGAAGGGCGGCGGGCAATCCGGCAGCACCACCTGCTGCACGAAGGTCTCGACGTCGATTTCGAAATCGGCGAAGTCGCGCACATAGCCCTTGCGCGGATCGCGCAGGCGGCGCGAGGAGTGGCCCTGCCCGCGCCAGTCGATCATCGCCACCGCAAAGCCGCGGTCGCGCAGGTCGCGCACGGTCTCGAAATATTTCTCGATCTGCTCGCTGCGTCCGGTGAAGACGCAGACCGTGCCCTTGCGGTTCGCCGGCGGCGCCCAGCGCGCAAAGCGCAGCTCGGCGCCATCGGGTGTCTTGATGGTGCCGCTGACGACGTCTTCGGGAACGGGATTGGACGGAATCGAGATCAGCGTCATTGGGCGAGAAATGCTGAAAATCAAGGGCGGGAGCGCCGAAAAGGCGCAAGTTGCCGCCCTCTTGAACGCCGTTCCCTTGAACCCATATCACCATGGTGCAGGCCGCTACCAGTGTTTCGGAACCGGAACATCAGGCTGCACACAGACTAAAGCCCGGCCCGATTGGCGGGCGGGTTACCAAACAGTCGCTCAATGGAGGACTTGACCATGCGTACCTACGATCTCACCCCCTTCTATCGTTCCACCGTCGGCTTCGACCGTCTCTTCAACCTGCTCGACCAGGCCGGTTCGGACGGCAGCCCCGGTTATCCCCCCTACAACATCGAGCGCACCGGCGAGAACGCCTACCGCATCACCGTTGCGGTCTCGGGCTTTGCCAAGGATGAGCTCTCCATCGTCGCGAAGGAAAACACGCTGACGATCAAGGGCGAGAAAGTCGCAAACGAGAACTCGAAGTCCGAAGTGATTTACCGCGGCATCGCCGCGCGTGCCTTCGAGCGCGCCTTCCAGCTTGCCGATTTCGTGCAGGTGAAGGACGCCTCGCTCGAGAACGGGCTGCTTCACGTCGATCTCGTCCGCGAGATTCCCGAAGCCAAGAAGCCGCGCCAGATCGCGATCAACGCCGGCGCGCCCAAGGCGCAGGTGATCGAGAACTCGGCCGCGCAAGTCGCCGCGTAAAACACGCACGCCACTTCCAGGTTGCAAAAACGCCCCGGTGCCCCGGGGCGTTTTTTTCGTTTGCACCGCATCACAGACTGGTGAGCCTCGTAACAGCGCGGCCTCTCCCTCCGTCCTTTGGGCATCGAACCCAAAACAAGACGGAGAACGATCATGACACTTTGGCGCAGCCTTTTCGTCGCCGCGAGCCTGCTGGCGGCTCCCCTCAGCCTCGCTCACGCACAGAGCCCGCAAGCCGTGAAGGCCAAGAACGTCGTGCTGGTGCACGGCGCCTGGGCCGACGGATCGAGCTGGTCCGAGGTGATCCCGATCCTCCAGGCCGCCGGCCTTCACGTGACTGCCGTGCAGAATCCGCTGTCGTCGCTTGCGGACTCGGTCGAGGCGACCAAGCGCGCTCTGGCCGAGCAGGACGGGCCGACCGTGCTGGTCGCGCATTCCTGGGGCGGCACCGTGATCAGCCAGGTCGGCACCGACCCGAAGGTCACCGGCCTCGTCTATGTCGCCGCACGCGCGCCCGATGCGAACGAGGATTTCGTCGCGCTGTCGAAGCAATTCCCGACCGGCCCGGTGCGCGCCGGCATCATCGAGCGCGACGGCTACACAAAACTCTCGGAAGACGCCTTCCTGAAATATTTCGCCAATGGCGTGAAGCCGGAACGGGCCAAGGAGCTCTATGCCGTGCAGTGGCCGACCGCGGCCTCGATCTTCGCCGGCCGCACCACAGAAGCTGCATGGCACGCCAAGCCGAGCTGGTACGCGGTGTCGAAGAACGACGACACCATCAATCCGGATTTCGAGCGCTTCCTCGCCAAGCGCATGAACGCAACGACGGTCGAGCTCGATGCCGGCCACCTCTCGCTGGTGTCGCATCCGAAGGACGTGGCGAACCTGATCCTGGAAGCTGCGGGGTATCCGCGGAGCTGAGAGGCGATTGCCTGTGATGCAAAAGGCGCCTGAAATCTCAGGCGCCTTTTGTTTTGCTCCAATGTCGTGAGCGCCGTCGCGCCAAACGAACTGCGCGCTAATCCAGTCCCTGCGCGGCCGGCATGTCCTGTGTCGGCAGAATCGTCGCGGCGGGCTTCGCCTGACCCACTGTCGGCGCAGCGGCCTGCGGCGCGGCCTCGGCGGGCTTGGCCTGCACGGCGGCGGTCTGCTGCACGGGCTGTGCCTGCGGTGCTTGAGCTTGCGGCGCCTGGGCCTGCTGTTCCGCAGGCTCGGCTGGCTTCACGGCCGCGACCGGCGTCTCGCCGCGCTGCGGAGCCGCCTTGGGCAGCGGCACGGTGCGCCTCGCGACATGCGGGATCGAGGCCGGCGGGCGCGGCGGGCCGCTGCGGACCACGGTCGGCGGCGGCAGCGCGCTTTGCGGGCCGTAGGGCGCGACCGTGGGCTGCTCATAGGCCGGTGCCATGCCGTAGGCATCGGCGGCGGGCATGAAGCGGATGATCCGGCCGTCGCGGGCGTCGATCACGAGCCGGCCGTCGTCGCCGCGGCGGTCGATCACCGAGATGGTGTAGACGCTGCCGCGCAGCCGTGGGATGCCGAGCGGCGAGAAGCCGTTGTCGCGCAGCACCGCATAGACCTCGGTGGCCGGCAGCAGCGCCGCGCCGCGTTCCTCGTAGCCATAGCCATAGCCGTATCGCGGCGGCGGAGGCGGCGCGGCGTCCGGCGGCGCATAGGGCGCGTCGAAATCCGACACGGCGATCGTGGCCCCTCCCGCAATACCGTTCGCTGGAACTTGCGCTTGAGCCGTGCTTGCGGCCAGCGCCAGCGCGGCGGCGGCCACACATCCTGTGAAAAACTTCATGGTCGAGACGCTCCTGTCAGACCCCGGACGGGGCGCGCTCTTTCGCTTCTCGCGGCGTGGCGCGCCTTCCGAAGGGGCGATCCGAAGCTTCATTTGCGATTTCGGCGTCCACAGGGCCGGATCAGGGCGCGTTTGCTTTCAAAACCGGGGCTGCGCAACTTTCGGAAAGCGATTGATTGACAGATCGGGAATCGGGACTTTCGCGCGCTTGTGTGATAGACAAAAATTTGGCAAGGTGATGGTTAGGACAGGAAAGCTGTCTCAATTTTGCTTGCGGTTCCGGCATAGGGATTGCAACGAAAGTCGGTGCTTCCGAGCACCAAGAAGGCAACAGGCAAAGCCGTTCACGGGGACGTAGAACGCCTTGGCCTGAATTTAAGAAAATGCGGCTCGCAGCGGACGAGCGGTGACCCAGAGGCGGGTGCCGCGGAACGCCCAAGGTGCGCCGAAGATGGCGGTGAGACAGCTTGCCGCATGGAGAGGACGAAGACATGAACGGGTCGCAATTCGAGCGCGCAAACATCGTGGCAGAAGAACTGTCGGCGACGGTCGCCTCGAAAACGACCGATCCGATTCAGGAACACAATTCGCGCCCGCCCGCCGAAGGCCTCTACGATCCGAGCCTGGAAAAGGATTCCTGCGGCGTCGGCTTCATCGCCAACATCAAGGGCAAGAAGTCGCACAAGATCGTCTCGGACGCGCTGAGCATCCTCTGCAACCTCGAGCATCGCGGCGCTGTCGGCGCCGATCCGCGCGCCGGTGACGGTGCCGGCATCCTGGTGCAGATCCCGCACGCCTTCTTCAGCCGCAAGGCCAAGGAGCTCGGCTTCACGCTGCCGCAGCCCGGCGAATACGCCATCGGCGCGCTGTTCATGCCGCGCGACACCGCCTGGCGCAACGTCATCAAGAGCATCATCGCCGACCAGATCAAGGAAGAGGGCCTGACCCTGCTCGGCTGGCGCGACGTGCCGACCGACAACTCCTCGCTCGGCGTCACCGTGAAGCCGACCGAGCCCGCCTGCATGCAGGTGATCATCGGCCGCAACGGCACCGCCAAGACCGAGGACGATTTCGAGCGCCGGCTCTACATCCTGCGCAAGTCGATCTCGCAGGCGATCTACCAGCGCCGCGACCGCGGCCTTGCGGGCTACTACCCCTGCTCGATGTCCTGCCGCACGGTGATCTACAAGGGCATGTTCCTCGCCGACCAGCTCGGCAAGTACTATCCCGACCTGCACGAGGCGGACTTCGAGAGCGCGCTGGCGCTGGTGCATCAGCGCTTCTCGACCAACACCTTCCCGGCCTGGTCGCTGGCGCATCCCTACCGCATGATCGCGCATAACGGCGAGATCAACACGCTGCGCGGCAACACCAACTGGATGGCGGCGCGCCAGGCTTCGGTGAGCTCGGAGCTTTACGGCAAGGACATCAACCGGCTCTGGCCGATCTCCTACGAAGGCCAGTCCGACACCGCCTGCTTCGACAACGCGCTCGAATTCCTGGTGCAGGGCGGCTACTCGCTGCCGCACGCCGTCATGATGATGATCCCGGAGGCGTGGGCCGGCAATCCGCTGATGGATGAGAAGCGCCGCGCCTTCTACGAATATCACGCCGCGCTGATGGAGCCGTGGGACGGCCCCGCCGCGATCGCCTTCACCGACGGCCGCCAGATCGGCGCCACGCTGGACCGCAACGGGTTGCGGCCGGCGCGCTATCTCGTGACCAAGGACGACCGCATCGTGATGGCGTCCGAGATGGGCGTGCTGACGATCCCCGAGGACCAGATCATCACCAAGTGGCGGCTCCAGCCCGGCAAGATGCTGCTGGTCGACCTCGAGCAGGGCCGCCTGATCCCCGACGACGAGATCAAGGCCGAGCTCGCCAAGAGCCATCCCTACAAGGAGTGGCTGGAGCGGACCCAGATCGTGCTGGAAGAGCTGCCGAAGGTTCCGACCACCGGCGTGCGCTCCAACCTGTCGCTGCTCGATCGCCAGCAGGCGTTCGGCTACAGCCAGGAAGACATCACCATCCTGATGACGCCGATGGCGGCGACGGGCGAGGAAGCCGCGGGCTCGATGGGCAACGACACGCCGATCTCGGCGCTGTCGGACAAGGCCAAGCCGCTGTTCACCTACTTCAAGCAGAACTTCGCGCAGGTCACCAACCCGCCGATCGACCCGATCCGCGAAGAGCTGGTGATGAGCCTCGTCTCGATCATCGGACCGCGGCCGAACCTGTTCGACCTGCAGGGCATGGCCACCACCAAGCGCCTCGAAGTGCGCCAGCCGATCCTGACCGACGCGGATCTCGAGAAGATCCGCTCGATCACCGACGTGGCCGACACCCACTTCAAGTCGCGCACGCTGGACACCACCTTCCACGCCGGGCTCGGCGCAGCCGGCATGGACCAGGTGCTGGACGAGCTCTGCGCGCGCGCCGAAAGCGCGGTGCGCGAGGGCGTCAACATCATCATCCTGTCCGACCGCATGGTCGGCACCGACCGGGTCCCGATCCCGGCACTGCTGGCCTGCGCTGCCGTGCATCATCATCTGATCCGCGTCGGACTGCGCACCTCGGTCGGCCTTGTCGTCGAATCCGGTGAGCCGCGCGAAGTGCATCACTTCGCCTGCCTTGCCGGCTACGGCGCCGAAGCGATCAATCCCTACCTCGCGTTCGAGACCATCATCGCGATGAAGGACCGCCTGCCCGGCTCGCTCGACGACTACGAGATCGTCAAGCGCTACATCAAGTCGATCGGCAAGGGTCTTTTGAAGGTGATGTCCAAGATGGGCATCTCGACCTACCAGTCCTATTGCGGCGCGCAGATCTTCGACGCGGTCGGCCTCAAGGCGGACTTTGTCGGAAAGTTCTTCGCCGGCACGCATACCCGCGTCGAAGGCGTGGGTCTGGCCGAGATCGCGGAAGAAGCCGTGCGCCGCCATGCCGACGCGTTCGGCGAGGCGCTGGTCTACAAGACCTCGCTCGACGTCGGCGGCGAATATGCCTATCGCAGCCGCGGCGAGGACCATGCCTGGACCGCCGAGTCGGTCGGGCTACTTCAGCACGCCGCGCGCGGCAATTCGCTGGAGCGCTATCGCGCCTTCGCCAAGATCCTCAATGAACAGTCCGAGCGCCTGCTGACGCTGCGCGGCCTGTTCCGGATAAAGAGCGCGGAGGAAGAGAAGCGCAAGCCGGTGCCGCTCGACCAGGTCGAGCCGGCCAAGGACATCGTCAAGCGTTTTGCCACGGGTGCGATGAGCTTCGGCTCGATCTCGCGCGAGGCGCACACCACGCTCGCGATCGCCATGAACCGGATCGGCGGCAAGTCGAACACCGGTGAAGGCGGCGAGGAAGCCGACCGCTTCAAGCCGCTGCCGAACGGCGATTCCATGCGCTCGGCGATCAAGCAGGTTGCCTCGGGCCGCTTCGGCGTCACCACGGAGTATCTCGTCAACTCCGACATGATGCAGATCAAGATGGCGCAGGGTGCCAAGCCCGGCGAAGGCGGCCAGCTGCCCGGCCACAAGGTCGACGCGACCATCGCCAAGGTCCGGCACTCGACGCCGGGCGTCGGCCTGATCTCGCCGCCGCCGCATCACGACATCTACTCGATCGAGGATCTGGCGCAGCTCATCTACGACCTCAAGAACGTCAACCCGACGGGCGACGTCTCGGTCAAGCTCGTCTCCGAGATCGGCGTCGGCACGGTCGCCGCGGGCGTCGCCAAGGCGCGCGCCGACCATGTCACCATCGCGGGCTTCGAGGGCGGCACCGGTGCATCGCCCCTGACCTCGATCAAGCACGCCGGCTCACCGTGGGAGATCGGCCTTGCCGAAACCCACCAGACGCTGGTGCGCGAGCGGCTGCGCAGCCGCATCGTGGTCCAGGTCGATGGCGGCTTCCGCACCGGCCGTGACGTCGTGATCGGCGCGCTGCTCGGCGCCGACGAGTTCGGTTTCGCCACCGCGCCGCTGATCGCGGCCGGCTGCATCATGATGCGCAAGTGCCATCTCAACACCTGCCCGGTCGGCGTCGCGACCCAGGACCCCGTCCTGCGCAAGCGCTTCACCGGCCAGCCCGAGCACGTGATCAACTACTTCTTCTTCGTTGCGGAAGAGGTCCGCGAGATCATGGCGTCGCTCGGCTTCCGCACCTTCAACGAGATGATCGGCCAGGTTCAGCTGCTCGACCAGACCAAGCTGGTCGCGCACTGGAAGGCCAAGGGGCTCGACTTCTCCAAGCTGTTCGTCAAGCAGAAGGAAGAGAAGGGCCAGAAGATCTATCACTCCGAGCGCCAGAACCATCATCTGGAAGCTGTGCTCGACCGCACGCTGATCGAGCAGGCGACGCCCGCGCTCGATCGCGGCGCGCCGGTGAAGATCGACGCTACGATCAACAGCACCAATCGTTCCGCCGGCGCCATGCTGTCGGGCGCGGTCGCCAAGATCTACGGCCATGCCGGCCTGCCGCATGACACCATCCATGTCAGCCTCAAGGGCACTGCCGGCCAGGCCTTCGGCGCGTGGCTCGCCCATGGCGTCACCTTCGAGCTCGAGGGTGAAGGCAACGACTATGTCGGCAAGGGCCTCTCGGGCGGCAAGATCATCGTCAAGCCGCCGAAGAACTCCGCGATCGTGCCGGAAGAAAGCATCATCGTCGGCAACACCGTGATGTACGGCGCGATCCAGGGCGAGTGCTACTTCCGCGGCATCGCCGGCGAACGCTTCGCCGTGCGCAACTCGGGCGCGATCGCCGTGGTCGAGGGCGCGGGCGATCATTGCTGCGAATACATGACCGGCGGCATCGTGGTCGTGCTCGGCAAGACCGGGCGCAACTTCGCGGCCGGCATGTCGGGCGGCATCGCCTACGTGCTCGACGAGACCGGCGACTTCGACAAGCTGTGCAACCTCAGCATGGTCGAACTCGAACCGGTCCTGTCGGAGGAGCTGATCAACGCCGGCACCTACAATCACACCGGTGACCTCGAGGCGCATGGCCGGGTCGACGTGTTCAAGGGCCTACTCGACTCCGACGTCGAGCGGCTGCACGTCCTGATCACGCGCCATGCGAAAGCGACCGGCTCCAAGCGCGCCGCCGACATCCTTGCCAATTGGAAGGACTGGCTGCCAAAATTCCGCAAGGTGATGCCGGTCGAGTACCGGCGTGCGCTGCGCGAAATGGCGGCCAACGCGGACGCCGAGCCGAAGATCGCGATCGGGGCGTAATTCTCAACTCGCGTCATTCCGGGGCGCGCAAAGCGCGAACCCGGAATCTCGCAAAGCAACCTCCAGGTTCCGGGTCTGCGCGCGGCGCGCGCATCCCGGAACGACGGCAAACAAACCTAAGCGGCAGGGACTTCGGGTTTAATGGGCAAGATCACGGGTTTTCTGGAAATCGAACGGCACGACCGCAAGTACACCCCGGTCGCCGAGCGCGTGAAGCATTTTCACGAGTTCGTCGTTCCCTTGACCGAGAGGGAAACGCGCGACCAGGCCGCGCGCTGTATGAACTGCGGCATTCCCTATTGCCACGGCACAGGCTCGGTCGCGCCCGGCACGCCGGGCTGCCCGGTCAACAACCAGATCCCCGATTTCAACGACCTCGTCTATCAGGGCAACTGGGAAGAGGCCTCGCGCAACCTGCACTCGACCAACAATTTCCCGGAGTTCACCGGGCGCATCTGCCCCGCGCCGTGCGAAGCGTCCTGCACGCTCAACATCGACGACAACCCGGTCACCATCAAGACGATCGAATGCGCGATCGTCGACCGCGCCTGGGACAATGGCTGGCTGAAGCCGGAAGTCGCCTCCGTCAAGACCGGCAAGAAGGTCGCAGTGATCGGCTCTGGACCCGCCGGCATGGCCTGCGCGCAGCAGCTCGCGCGCGCCGGCCACGACGTGCACCTGTTCGAGAAGTTCGCCAAGGCCGGCGGCTTGCTCCGTTACGGCATCCCCGACTTCAAGATGGAGAAGGGCATCATCGACCGCCGCGTCAAGCAGATGGAAGGCGAAGGCGTCACCTTCCACTACAACAGCCATGTCGGCGCTGACGGCAATGTCGATCCGCGCGAGATGCTCAACGAGTATGACGCCGTGGCGCTGACCGGCGGCGCGGAAGCCCCGCGCGACCTGCCGATCCCCGGCCGCGATCTCCAAGGCATCCACTACGCCATGGACTTCCTGCCGCAGCAGAATCGCCGCGTCTCCGAGGAGCCGCTGAACGGCGTCACCGAGATTTTGGCCAGCGGCAAGCATGTCGTCGTCATCGGCGGCGGCGACACCGGAAGCGACTGCATCGGCACCTCGCTGCGCCAGGGCGCGCTGTCCGTGACCCAGCTCGAGATCATGCCCGCCCCGCCCGAGCGCGAGAACAAGGGCCTGACCTGGCCGAACTGGCCGCTGAAGATGCGCACCTCCTCTAGCCAGGCCGAAGGCGCGATCCGCGAATTCGCCGTGCTGACCCAGAAGTTTTCCGGCGAGAACGGCCAGGTCAAGAAGCTGCACTGCGTCCGCGTCGACGACAAGTTCAAGCCGATTGCCGGCACCGAGTTCGAGCTGGATGCCGAGCTCGTCCTGCTCGCCATGGGCTTCGTCCACCCCGTGCATGAGGGCCTGCTCAAGCTGCTCTCGGTCGAGCTCGACCCGCGCGGCAACGTCAAGGCCAACACGCTCGACTACCAGACCTCGCGCCCGAACGTGTTCACCGCCGGCGACATGCGGCGTGGGCAATCGCTGGTGGTCTGGGCGATCCGTGAGGGCCGGCTGTGTGCAAGGTCGATTGATACGTTCTTGATGGGGAAGACGGATCTGCCGCGGTAGGTTCGCCGCTCGCCGGTCATTCCGGGGCGCGCGAAGCGCGAGCCCGGAATCCATTTATCCACGCCCCCTGACGCCCGATGGATTCCGGGTTCGCGCCAAATGGCGCGCCCCGGAATGACGAGCGGAGAGAGCCGTGCTCTCGCGCCTCATCTCACTCCAGACGCGTGCTGACAGGCGTCAATTCTGCAGCCTCACCCCCAGCATCACCACAGTCGCCTGCGAGCTCGAGGTCGGCTGGTTCGAATCCAGGATGTCGTGGCGCAGCGTGCCCTTGATCCAGATGTTGCGGTTGAGCTTGTAAATCAAATTGCCTTCGAGCGAGTAGGTTTTGTCGTTACGACCCTGGTTCTGGTAGTCGTAGGTGCCGTAGGTGAACTTGCCGACGGCGGTGAGCCAGCGGCGGAAGTCGTGATCGACTTCGACCCCGTAGGTGTGCACCAGCACGCCGGAGGAGCCGGGGACCGTGGTCTCCGCGATCTGCGTGTCGGTGGCGAATTTCACCGTGGTCAGGCCGCTCGCGTTCCAGATCAGCGAGCCCGAGGTGAGGAAGCCCGAGAGCTGGCTGAGGCGCGGGTCGACATAGTTGCGCGCAGAATAGCCGACCGAGACCACGCCGGTGAGGATGCGCGAGAACTCGAAGGACGAGCCGACCTTGGCATAGCCGCCGTTTGAATCGCGGAAATAGCCGTTGCGGTCAGCGGCCTGGTCGTGGACGCGGGTGTCGCCCTGGATCTCGACGAACGGTTTTAGCCCAGGCTTCAGCTCGTAAGAGAAGCGGCCGACCCCGCCGTACTGATTAAAGTCGCGATCGTTGTTGCTGAAGGTCGAGCCGTCGGTGAGTTTTGAATCCGTATAGGCGGTGCGATCGACGGTGGCGCCGGCGGCGACCTGGAAGCGGTTGAAGGTCTGGTCGAAGCCGATGGTCGTGCCATAGGTCGCATAGACCGGATATTTCTGGAGGCCGGCCTGCACGTTCGGGCTGCCGGGATTGTCGGTGGCGAGCCGCAGGCGCAGCTGCGAGGTCAGCTTGAGATCGCGGTCGACGTCGATGCGGCCGTCGACATGACCGGTGAAATCGGGCCGGTCGATCTCGACCGGCGAGGGCGAGGCGAAGCCGTCGATCGTCGCCGGCATGTTGTTGGTGTAGCCCGAGAACGAGCCGCGCAAATCGGCGACCAGCGCGTGGCGCTCCCAGTCGGACGCCACGAGGAGGTCGGGCGCGACGACGTAGACCGGCGAGCCGACCGGCTTGTTCAGACGCGCCGGGTTGGTGTCATAGCCGGCGGAGAGCTCGAGCCCGCCCTTGATCAGGAAGCTGCCGGCATAATCGCCGACCGCGCCGAACGCGTCGTCATCGGCCTTGAGGCGACGGCGCAGCGGCTGGCCGGGCACGTTGCCGGCCATCGCCGGCGGCACCGGCACCTTGTGCGCGGTCTCCGACGGCGGCGGCGCGATGCGCGGCGGGCCGAGCGTCCTGTCCGGCGTTGCCGGCGGCACCGGCGAGCCGGGTCCGACCGGGCGCTTCGGCTTCGGCTGCCCGGGATAGAGCTTGGGCTGCTGCCGCTTGCGGTTGAGCGAGTCGTAACCCGAGCCGCTGGCGCCGTTGGCGGCCGGCAGGCCGTAGGTCGGCACCTGGCCGACGCGCGAGGTCGCCGGCGTCTGCTGGCGCTTGCGCGGGTCGGCATTGGGATCGGGCAGCGCCGGCAGCACGTCCGAGGGCGCCTGCGGCACGCCTGCCGTGCGGCGCGTCGGCAATGTCTCAGGCGCGGCGAAGCCGCCGCGGTTGGGATTGAACAGGTCGGGCGTGAGGCTCTGGGCGGCGACTGGACCGCTTTGCAGGGCCGTCAGCGCAAGACACGGCAAAGCCGCGCGCAGGAAATGCGCGCGTTTGCTCCGGCCCATGCCTGGAGACGACCCCACGATGGAATTACCCCAACGAAATCAAATACTTTCGCGATGGTTCCCGCCGGCTGGCAGAAACCATCGTTAATGGAGTTAAAACAATTATGGTTAATGACCCGTTGAGGGTCGGGGCGGCCGCGTCGCCTCATACGCCGAGGCGTGCTAAGCAGGCACCAACGGGCCATCGCCCCTCCTCCCTGGACCTGAACATGCCGAGTTCGAAACCGCTGATGACCCAATCATCCGGCCCCATTCCCACAAGCGTCGAATCCGCACTCCGCACCCTGGAGACGGAGAGCGGCGGCATCAACGCGCTCGCCGCCGCCCTGCGCGGCCCGCTGGGTGCGACCTTCGCCAAGGCGGTCGACATGATCCGGCAGGCCAAGGGTCGCGTCATCGTCACCGGGCTCGGCAAGTCAGGCCATATGGGGCGCAAGATCGCAGCGACGCTGGCCTCGACCGGCACGCCCGCCTTCTTCGTGCACACCGCTGAAGCCGCCCATGGCGACCTCGGCATGATCACCGCGGACGACGTCATCATGGCGCTGTCCTGGTCCGGCGAGCAGCCGGAGATGAAGACCCTCGTGAACTATTCGGCGCGCTTTGCGATCCCCATGATCGCGGTGACGTCGAAGGCGGCGTCCTCGCTGGGACAGGCCGCCGACCTCGTGATCGAGCTGCCGAAGGCGCGCGAGGCCTGCCCGCACAATCTGGCGCCGACCACCTCGACCCTGATGCAGGCCGCGATCGGCGATGCGCTCGCGATCGCGCTGCTCGAAGGCCGCGGCTTCACCGCGCTCGAGTTCGCGCATTTCCACCCCGGCGGCAAGCTCGGCGCGATGCTGAAATTCGTTCGCGACTACATGCGCACCGGCGCGGAGATCCCGGTCAAGCCTGAAGGCACCAAGATGTCGGAGGCCGTGGTCGAGATGTCGGCCAAGGGGTTGGGCTGCGTCTGCATCGTCAACGACGCGAATGAGGCCGTCGGCATCATCACCGACGGCGATCTGCGCCGCCACATGCGTCCTGATCTCCTGACGGTGTCGGTCGACGACATCATGACCAGGCAGCCCAAGACCGTGCCGCCCTCGATGCTCGCCACCGAGATGATCGAGGTGCTGAACACCCGCAAGATCACGACGCTGCTGGTGACCGAGGCGGGCAAGGTCGTGGGCATCGTGCATTTGCACGATCTGCTGCGCGCGGGCGTGGCGTAGCTTCAAGCACAGTCATTCCGGGGCGATGCGAAGCATCGAACCCGGAATCTCGAGATTCCGGGTTCACGCTTCGCGTGCCCCGGAATGACAGCGAGGGCTACGCCGGAAACTGCGCCGCCTTCTCCTCCAGCGGCAGCCGCAAGCCGTTCGCCAGATACGACACCGTGCGATAGAAGCCGCACAGCAGCATGATCTCCAGAATCTGCGCCTCGTCGTAATGCGCCGCGAGCGCGGCGAATTCCGCGTCGGTGAACGTCGCGCGGTGATGCAGCGCATCGACGGCGGCAATCAGCGCCTGCTCGTCCAGTGACCAGCAGGCTGATGTCGCATCGCCCTCTACGGTCGCGCGGACCTCCTCCTCCGTGAGGCGCGCCGGCCCGGCAAAGACCGCGACATGCACGCCCCATTCGTATTCGCATTTGCTCAGCGCGCAGGTGCGGTCGATCACGATCTCGCGCTGGCGCAGGGACAGCGGCCCGGGATCGAGCAGCCCGCCGGCGCGAAACTTGTCCCAGGCGCGGCCGTGGCCCGCCATCACCCGGAACAGCACCAGCGGCGGCGCGCCGCGCATGATGCGGTCGAACTGCGCCTGGATCTCCGGGGGATAAGGCGGCGCGAGCGGCGCAATGCGCGGTATGGCCCGGGACATCGGCCGTCTCCGTTGCTACAATTGTCGCAGCGATACGCTACACTATCTGTAGCGCGACGCAAGAGGACGACGATGGCGAAACAGGCCGGTTCGACAACACGCAACGTCCGCGGCTCGCGCACCGGACGGCCGATCATGGCGCTGCTCGACCTGCTCGGCCGGCGCTGGACCTTGCGTATCCTGTGGGAGTTGCGCGAGGAACCCCTCACCTCCCGCGCATTGCGCACGGCGTGCGACGAGGCTTCGCCCACGGTGCTGCAAGCGCGGCTGGACGATTTGCGCGAGGCGGGGTTCGTGGAGCTCGGCGAAGGCGGAGGCTATGGGCTGACGCCGCTCGGGCGGGACTTGTGCGAGACGTTCATGCCGCTGCACAGGTTCGCGGAGAGGTGGAAGGGCTCTTCCCCCTCTCCCCGCAAGCGGGGCCGCGACGAGCTTCGCTCGCGCTGAGAGCGTTGGGGTGAGGGGGAGCCTCCGCGCAAACGGTGAGAGACGGACTCGCGGAGAGTCCCCCCTCACCCGGATTGCATCTGCGATGCAATCCGGCCTCTCCCCGCAAGCGGGGAGAGGCGAAGAATCCTCACGCCACCGCCACCGTCAGATTCACGCCGTCCACCTGCACCACCTTCACGCGCGTCCCGGCCGGCGTATCGGGACCTGCGACGCGCCAGACCGTGTCGCCGATGCGCATGGTGCCGTTGCCGTCGACGATCGGCTTCTCCAGCGTGAACTCACGGCCGAGCAGCGCCTCGGTGCGCTTGTTGAGGAAGGGGCTTGCGCTTGCATCGGGCCTCGGCCGGGCGAGCCGGCGCCACACCGGAACGGCGGCGGCGGCGAAGATCGCGAACATCACGAGCTGAGTCTGCCAGGACAGATGAACGGCGAACGAGATCAGGCCCACCAGCAAAGCGGCGAGCCCGAGCCAGAACAGGAATACGCCCGGTGCGATCGTCTCCAGCGCCATCAGGATGAAGGCAAAGATCAGCCAGTTCCAGGTGCCGAGCGATACGAACGTGTCGGTCATGATACGCCTCTGAATATTGACGCATGCCGTTTTCAAAAGAACCGCGTCATACGCCGGTGACTATCCCTGCCGCGGCGGCACCGCCGGCGGCGTACTGCCGGTCGGAGGCACTGAGCCCGGACGGCGCGCGGCGGCGGCCGCGGACGCGGCGCTCTCGCCGAACGTGGCCTTGGCGATCTCGCCGATGCCGGCGAGCGAGCCTAGCATGCTGGTGGCTTCGATCGGCAGCATGATGATCTTCTGGTTCGGCGAGTCCGCGAACTGGCCGAACGCCTTGATATATTTGTCGGCGATAAAATAGTTCAACGCCGCGACGTCGCCCTTGGCGATGGCTTCACTGACCATCTGCGTCGCCTTGGCCTCGGCCTCCGCGGACCGCTCGCGGGCCTCGGCGTCGCGGAACGCGGCTTCCTTGCGGCCCTCGGCCTGGAGGATCTGGCCCTGCTTGGCGCCTTCCGCGCGCAGGATCTCCGACTGCCGCTGGCCTTCGGCGGCCAGAATGTCGGCGCGCTTGACGCGCTCCGCCTTCATCTGGCGGCCCATCGCCTCGACGAGATCGGCGGGCGGCACGATGTCCTTGATCTCGATGCGGTTGACCTTCAGGCCCCAGGGCGAGACCGCCGCATCGACGACGCGCAACAGGCGCTCGTTGATCTCGTCGCGATGCGACAGCACCTGGTCGAGATCCATCGCGCCCATCACCGAGCGGATGTTGGTCATGGTCAGGACCGTGATGGCCTGGGTCAGATTGGAGACCTCGTAGCTCGCCTTGGCGGCGTCGAACACCTGGTAGAAGGCGACGCCGTCCACCGTCACGGTGGCGTTGTCCTTGGTGATCACCTCCTGCTCGGGAATGTCGATCACCTGCTCCATCATGTTGATCTTGCGCCCGACGCGATCGAAATAGGGCACGATCAGGTTGAGCCCGGGGCTCAGCGTCTGGGTGTACTTGCCGAACCGCTCGATGGTCCAGTCATAGCCCTGCGGGACGGTCTTCACGCCGGCAATCAGCGTGACGATGACGAGCAAAACCAGAACAATCGCGAAAATGTCGAAACCGCTCATATTTCCTCCAAGGCGGGAAAAAGCCCTTTCCCGCGCTGTCATTGGTCGGGAACGCGACCTTACTGCTTCAGCGGTTACGATTCACGTCGGCATTCGGACGATTCTGCACAAGACGAACTCGGGCGGAAACGGTCACGATATGTATTTCCGAAAGGCTCTTGAAAGCGTCCGGGCGCAGACCTAGCGGCGAAAGTTAACGAATCCGGACATGTCGTCCGTCACGGACGACTTTATTCGATGACGTCGTTCGCGGTTGCGAGCAAGCCTGGGGGAATGGTGACGCCAAGCGCCTTGGCGGCCTTGAGGTTGACCGCGAGCTCGAACTTGGTGGGGTTCTGCACCGGCAGGTCGGCTGCCTGCGCGCCCTTCAGGATGCGATCGATGTAGCCCGCGGCACGGCGGAGCTGCTCGGCGCTGTCGGTGCTGTAGGACATCAGCCCGCCCTCGTCGACGAAGGTGCGGCTCCAGAACACCGCAGGCACGCGCGCCTCGGCGATCGCCGCGAGCAGATGCGCGCGGTTGGCCATGGTGAAGAAATCAGGCAGGATCAGCAGGCCGCCGTCTTTGCGGAAGGCCAGCGCCGCGATCGAGGCTGCGTCATGGACCGGCGCGGGCTCGACCGTCACGTGAAGCGTCAGTGCGGCGTCCTCGATCGTGCGCAGCATGAGGGCAGCGAACGGCGCGGTGGCGGGATTGTAGACGACGAAGACGCGGGACACTTTCGGCGTCACTTGCGTCAGCATCTCCAGCCATTTGCCGGCCAGCGGGCCGTCGTAATCGGTGAAGCCGGTGATGTTGCCGCCGGGATGGGCGAGGTTCTGGACGAAGCCCTGGCTGACGGGATCGGTCACCACGGCGAACACGATCGGGATCGTCGCGGTGCGCCGGCGCAGCTCTTCGACCGAGGGCGTGCCGACCGCGAGCAGGATGTCGGGCTTGAGCGCGATCAGCTCGTCGGCGAGCCCGGCGATCCGCGCCCGGTCGCCGGCGCCGCTGCGCCAGTCGATCCTGAGATTGCCGTGCTCTTTCCAGCCATGGGCGGCGAGCGCCTCGACCAGGATGGCGCTGCGCGTCTGCCCGATCGCATCGTCGGCGGCCGTGACCGAGAGCACGCCGAGCCGCCGCGTCGCATTCGCCTTCTGCGCCTGTGCCGAAGCCGGCAGCACGACGATCGTCCCAAGAAGCGCCAGACACGCGCGGCGGTTCACCGGGCGAACCATCAGATCCAGGCTCACTATATCCAGCCCTGGAGCTCGCGCAGCACCAGGGTGCGGATCACGTCCATGCCGGGTTCGCTGTCGTTGAGGCAGGGGATCGCGGAAAACTGCTCGCCGCCATTGTGCTTGAAGATCTCGGCATTCTCCTGCGCGATCTCCTCCAGCGTCTCCAGGCAGTCGGCGGCAAAACCCGGCGTCACCACCGCGATGCGGCGCACGCCCTCTTTCGCGAGCCGCTCCATCGTCTTGTCGGTGTAGGGCTGGAGCCACTCGTCATTGCCGAAGCGCGACTGGAAGGTCAGCAGCAATTTTGATGCGTTCACGCCGAGCCGGCGGCGCAGCGCCTCGGTCGTGGCGATGCAATGCTCCTGATAGGGATCGCCCTTGTCGACATAGGATTTCGGCATGCCGTGGAAGGAGGCGACGATCAGCTCCGGCTTGAACGGCAGGGTTGCCAGATGCGTCTCGATCGAGACGGCGAGCGCCTCGATATAGGCCTCGTCCTCGTAGTACGGCGGCGTCACCCGCAGCGTCGGCTGCGCACGCAGGCGGGCGAGCACGCGGAACACCTCGTCGCAGACGGTCGCCGAGGTCGAGGCGGAATATTGCGGATAAAGCGGGACCGCGAGGATGCGGTCGCATCCCGCCGCGATCAGCGCGTCGATGCCCGACTTGATCGAGGGATTGCCGTAGCGCATCGCCCAGTCCACCACGACATGATCGCGATCCGACAGCGCGGCGGCGAGCTTGTCGCTTTGCGACCGCGTGATGGTCTTCAGTGGCGACTCGTTCTTCTCGTTGTTCCAGATCTTCTGGTAGTCGAGCGCCTTGGTGCGGGGACGGCTGCGCAGGATGATCCCGTTCAGCACCACCTTCCAGACCAGGCCCTGGTCCTCGATGACCCGGGCGTCCGAGAGGAATTCCTTGAGATAGACCCGCACCCCCGGCGCATCGGCCGTATCGGGCGTGCCGAGATTGACCAGGAGCACGCCGACCCGCTTCTGGCCGGACTGGACGGTTGGCTGTGTGGTCTCGTTGGGAGCGGCGGTCGACATGATCAGTTGCGTCGCGCGTTGCACCGAACTTGTCAAGATGAGCCCGGTTTCGCTAGGGTCGCACCCAAGCGGGGGAGGGAAGATGACACTCGCGGAATGGTGCGTATTCGGAGCGCTGCTGCTCTACCTTGCGACGATCGCCTCGATCAAATGGATCCGGTTTCGCGGGTTCGACAATTCCCGGCCGCGCGATCCCGCCTTCTATGAGGACGCCATCGCGCAGCGCGCGCTCGGCGCCCACCAGAACGGCATCGAGACCTTTCCGTTCTTCGCCTTCGCGGTGCTGCTCGCCGAATTCAGGGACTCGCCGCAGCGGCTGATCGACGAGCTCGCGGTGCTGTTCCTGATCGTGCGGATCGCCTACGTGCTGACCTATCTCGGCAACCGCCCGACGCTGCGCTCGATCCTCTGGAGCATCGGCTTCGCGATCAATCTCGTGATCTTCTTCATGCCGATGCTGAAGCGGTTCTTGCCGGTGTGAGGGGCGCGCGCCCTTCAACCCGTCATCCTGAGGTGCGAGCCCCGCGGTGCGAAGCACCGTGGGGTGAGCCTCGAAGGACGACGGTGATAGTTGATCGTAGCCCGGATGGAGCGAAGTGCTCCGCTCAAAAACACGTCGTCCGTTCGGCGGCGATGTAGCCGAACAACAGGCCGACGCCGAACAGCAGCACGAGACCTGCGGCGCCGAATTCGATGCCGCGCATGAATAGTGCGCCGCCGCCGTCGCGCCCTGCGCTCAGGCGGGCGGCAATGTCCTTGGCGGAGACGGCGACGACGGCAATCGCCGCGACCGTGATCGCGGTGCCGAGCCCCATCAGGAAGGTCGCGGCGATGCCGGCCCAGAACAGGCCCTGGGCGAGCGCGAACACCAGCACCAGGATCGCGCCCGAGCAGGGGCGGATGCCGACGGTCAGGATCGCGGCAAAACCGCGCCGCCAGCCGCCGGGCCCGGCCAGCTCGCTCGGCGCCGGGCCGTGGGAATGGCCGCAATGCTCGTCGTGGACGTGGTCGTGCCCGTGATCGTGATGGGCGTGACCATGATCATGGTGATCGTGATCATGATGATCATGCGCCTCACGATGGTGGTGATGGCCGTGATCATGGTGCTGCGGCACGCCTGCGATCGCCGGCACCGGCTGGGTCGCCTGAAGCGCGCGGATGAAGGCGCCGCCTTTGACCCAGACCAGCCGCAGGCCGAACAGCGCGATCAGGCCGTAGCTCGCGATCTCGATCACGCCTTCGGCCTTGCACATGGTCTTGGCCGTCGCATTCAGGATCCAGGCCGAGATGCCGACGATCAGGACCGCGACCACCGACTGCATCAGGGCCGAGGCAAACGAGAGCGCGATGCCGCGCCGCGCGGTCTCGCGGTTGGCGACGAGATAGGAGGCGATCACCGCCTTGCCGTGGCCGGGGCCGGCGGCATGGAAGATGCCATAGGCAAACGAGATGAAGAGCAGCGTCCACACCGCCGAACCGTCGGACTTGGCGGCGCGGATGGTCGCCGACATCTGGCGATAGAATTCCGACTGTTTTGCCAATAGCCAGCCGATGAGGCCGCTGGCCTCGGGCTCGGCCGCCTGCGCGGGTTTCGGTGCGCCGAACGGATTTTGCGCGAGGAGATCGTGAAGCGCGGCATCGGCCACGCCGAGCACGACGACAACCGCAGCACAGGCGAGCAGCCCGCGGGCAAGCGGCGAATGCAGGCGACCGGTCAAGGGCAATCCACCGTGATCTTGTTGGCGAACATCATGCCGAAATTGCTGTTCTCGCCGTTCAGGAAGGTCTGCTCGTTGAGCTTCTGGGCGGTGGCCGAGCCGTCGTTCGGCCGGTCCAGCTTCATCTGGCAGCCGGCGGGCGCGCCGACCAGCTTGACCGGATTGTCCTTGGCCATCTGGAAGTCGATGAAGAAGGAACGGTCGAACACTTCGAGCACCAGTTGCTTGGGCTTGACCGGGTTCTTCAGCGGCAGCGTGAAGTGCAGGGTCAGCACCGTATCCTTGTAGTCGAGGAAGTAGTCGACCGGCTCTTGGAATCGCTCCTTCTTGCCGTCCGCTCGCGCGAAGGTGAAGTAGGCATATTCCTTCAGCGACTCGACATTGGTCTGCGCCAGCGGCCCGAGCTCCTCGCGCGTATAGGCGCCCTTGGTCTTGCTCTCGAGCCCCTGCACGGCATAGGCCGAGAACATATCGTCGAAGGTCCAGGCGTGGCGGACGCCGGTGATGCTGCCGTCCGCGGCGTAAAGCAGCTCGCTGGTCGCGGTGATCCAGACATGCGGATGCGCGCGCGCCGCACCCGCCGCGAGCGTGAGGACGGCGGCGAGCAACAGACCGAGCAGGGCGCGCATACCCATCAGGCCGCCTTGGCGTCGTCGAGCAGGCCGCGGCGGCGGAGCAGTGCGTCGGGCTCCGGCGGGCGGCCGCGGAAGGCCTCATAGGCGGCCTCCGGATCGACCGATCCGCCCGAGGAGTAGATGTCGTCATGCAGACGTTTTGCGACGGCTGGATCGAAGATGTCGCCGGCCTCCTCGAACGCGCCGAAGGCGTCGGCGTCCATCACCTCCGACCACATGTAGCTGTAATATCCGGCGGCATAGTGGTCGCCGGTGAAGATGTGACCGAATTGCGTCGGCCGATGACGCAGCGCGATCTCCTCGGGCATGCCGATCTTCTCCAGCTCCTTCTTCTCGAAGGCCCGTACATCGCTGGCCGCCGCGGCCGGCTGGGTGTGGAATTCGAGGTCCACCAGCGCCGAGGAGACGAACTCGACCGTGGCAAAGCCCTGGTTGAATTTTCGCGCAGCGAGGAAGCGCTGGAGCAGGTCGTCCGGCAGCGGCTCGCCGGTCTGGTAGTGGCGGGCGAATTGCTGGAGCACCTCGGGCCGTTCCTGCCAGTGCTCGTAGAGCTGCGACGGCAGCTCGACGAAGTCGGTGAACACGGAGGTGCCCGACAGCGACGGATAGGTCACGTTGGACAGCATGCCGTGCAGGCCGTGGCCGAACTCGTGGAACAGGGTGCGGGCGTCGTCAGGCGACAGCAGCGAGGGCTCGCCGCCGGCCCCCTTGGCAAAATTGCAGATATTGAGAACGAGCGGCGCGACGTCGCCGTCGAGCTTCTGCTGGTCGCGCAGCGAGGTCATCCAGGCGCCGGAGCGCTTCGACGGCCGGGCGAAGTAGTCGCCATAGAACAGCGCCTTGTGCTTGCCGTCCCGCCCCTTCACCTCCCAGACCCGGACGTCCGGGTGCCAGACCGGCACGTCCTTGCGCTCCTCGAAGGTGATGCCGAACAGGCGCGTGGCGCAGTCGAAGGCGGCGGCGATCATGTGGTCGAGCGCGAGATACGGCTTGATCGCAGCGTCGTCGAAATTGGCCCGCTGAAGGCGGAGCTTTTCGGCGTAGAAGCGCCAGTCCCACGGTGCGAGCTTGAAATTGCCGCCCTCTTCCGTGATCAGCGTCTGCATCTCGTCGCGATCGGCGAGCGCCCGGGCGCGCGCCGGCTTCCAGACCCGCTCGAGCAGCCCCCGCACCGCTTCCGGCGTCTTGGCCATGGAGTCCTCGAGCCGGTAGGCGGCGTAGGTCGGATAGCCCAGCAGGTTCGCGCTCTCCTCGCGCAGCTTCAGGATCTCGACGATGGTCGTATTGTTGTCGTTGGCGTTGCCGTTGTCGCCGCGCGCGGTGAAGGCCTTGTAGACCTTCTCGCGCAGGTCGCGTCGGCCTGCGCTCTTCAGGAACGATTCGACCGACGAGCGCGACAGCGTGACGATGGCCTTGCCGGCCATGCCGCGCTCTTCCGCCGCAGCCTTGGCGCTGGCAACGAAGCTCTCCGGCAGGCCCTGGCGGTCGGCCTCCCCTAGCTCCATGAACCATTCCTGCTCGTCGCCGAGCAGATGATGGCTGAAGCCGGTGCCGAGCTGGGCGAGCCTCTCGTTGATCTCGGCCATCCGCGTCTTGGCCTCCTCGGAGAGGCCGGCGCCGGCGCGGTGGAAGCGGGTATAGGTGCGCTCCAGCAGGCGGAGCTGTTCGGGCGAAAGACCCAGATTGGCGCGGTTCTCATGCAGCTGGGCGATGCGACCAAACAGCACGGCGTTCATCATGATCGGATTCCAGTGCCGCGCCATCCGCAAGGAAACCTCCTTGTCGATCTCCAGGATGGCCGGGTTGGAATGCGCCGAGACGAGGTCATAGAACACCGCCGCCACCTTGCTCAGCAGCTTGCCCGAGCGCTCCAGCGCCGTGATGGTGTTGGCGAAGTCGGGCGCGGCCGGGTCGTTGGTGATCGCCGCGATCTCGGCGGAATGGTCGGCGAAGGCCTGCTCGAAGGCCGGCAGGAAGTGCTCCGGCGTGATCTCGTCGAAGGGCGGGGTCGCGAACGGCGTCACCCAGGCCTTCAGCAGCGGGTTGGTCTCTGGGTCCGTAGTTTGGCGGGTTTCTGACATCGCAAGTCCCGGTTTTCGAGCTGGTTTGTTGCGGCCAGCTATAGCACGCGATCGGGCTTTTTTGGGCCATTTGGCCTTGCTCCCGCCCGCCTTTTCGGAGAGATTGCGGCCCTCGAAGACTAGGGATCCCTGAGCCCCATGAACGCGCCTTCCTCCTCCCGCCAGATCGTCTGGCCCAGCGTCATCACCGTCATCAGCGCCGCCATCCTGATCGGCGCGGAGGTGTTCGGCGCGGCCTTTGCCGGCGGCTGGGCGCTCGCGATCCTGTTCGGTTTAGGCGATCAGGGCGCGCACATCCTCCAGGCCGTGCTGTTCGCACTCGGCGTGCTGGTGATGACCGCGTTCGTCCGCGCAGCGCAGCGCGTCGAGCCCTTCACGAAGCGCGGCTGACGCTCGCTCGCGCGAGAGAGACACGCGCGCAAGCTTGAAAACTTAACGCGCGTTCATCTTCCGCGTCGCTCGCGCAACACTGCGCAAGCAGATGTTAGGCAAATCTGTTCTCAGCCTAAAAAAATTGTTGCGAAGCAGAGTCAAAACGCTTATGTGCGCTCTTGCCCAATTTCGCACGTGCCTGTGGTCGTGTGTCAGTCGGTAGGTATCCGGACAAGAGGCCGGACAGCCGCCAAGGGGTGAAGAAGCCGAGGGGCTCTTCGGAAGTGCGGAAGTCAAAAGACCGAAAGGTCGGACGACGAAGCAAACCCGGAGCGTCCAGCATCTCTCTCAAGAGATGCCATGTCGAAGGTGACTTCACTCTTTGCAACCGTGACTGGCAGCCGGAGGCGAACCGGCGCACCCCGCTCTCAACGGGGGACGCGACTTAAAGCAACGACGGATCGGGCTTTTTTGGTCTCTACCGGCAGTCCAACGCCGGCGCGGGCTACTGAAAAGGCTTGTCCTTCATTGCCAGGTGTGCGGGCGGGAAATTCCCAACCAATCCACGGCAGCACAGTCTGGTTTGAGTCTTTTGGCTTCGTTGCGCCTCCATCGCGCAATCCGGCCAGAGCGCTCTTATCCGACGTCATTTTTTGAACGGATCCCCGTCGCTGGGCCGTTTGGGAGAGTGCTATGACCGAACGTATTCAGGAATTCCTGCGCAACCGCCGCAGCGAGGGCCGGGACACCGAGCCGTGCCTCGTCGTCGACCTCGAGGTCGTGCGCGACAATTACCAGACCTTTTCCAAGGCGCTGCCCGACAGCCGCGTGTTCTATGCCGTCAAGGCGAATCCGGCGCCGGAAGTGCTGGCCCTGCTCGCCTCCATGGGCTCCTGCTTCGACACCGCGACCGTCGCCGAGATCGAGATGGCGCTGGCCGCCGGCGCTACGCCCGACCGCATCTCCTTCGGCAACACGATCAAGAAGGAGCGCGACATCGCACGCGCCTTCGCGCTCGGCATTCGGCTGTTCGCGGTCGATTGCGCCGCCGAGGTCGAGAAGATCGCCCGTGCCGCTCCCGGCGCGAAGGTGTTCTGCCGCATCCTCTATGACTGCGCCGGCGCCGAGTGGCCGCTGTCGCGCAAGTTCGGCTGCGACCCGGAGATGGCCGTCGACGTGCTGGACGTCGCCAAGCGCCTGGGCCTGGAGCCGTGCGGCATCTCCTTCCATGTCGGCTCGCAGCAGCGCAAGGTGAAGGCGTGGGACCGTGCGCTGGCGATGGCCTCGCAGGTGTTCCGCGACTGTGCCGAGCGCGGCATCAACCTCTCCATGGTCAACATGGGCGGCGGCTTCCCGACCAAGTACCTGAAGGACGTGCCGCCGGTGGTGACCTACGGCCGCTCGATCTTCCGCGCGCTGCGCAAGCACTTCGGCAACCAGATCCCGGAGACCATCATCGAGCCGGGCCGCGGCATGGTGGGCAACGCCGGCATCATCGAGTCCGAGGTCGTGCTCATCTCGAAGAAGAGCGACGAGGACGAGGTGCGCTGGGTCTATCTCGACATCGGCAAGTTCGGCGGCCTGGCCGAGACCATGGACGAGTCGATCCGCTACGCCATCCGCACCGCCCATGACGGCGCGGACATGACGCCGTGCGTGCTCGCGGGACCCACCTGCGACAGCGCCGACGTGCTGTACGAGAAGAACCCGTATCCGCTCCCGGTGACGCTCGAGATCGGCGACAAGGTGCTGATCGAAGGCACCGGGGCCTATACGTCGACCTACTCGTCGGTGGCGTTCAACGGTATCCCGCCGCTGAAGACCTACCACATCTGATCCGCCTCTCTGTCTGAGGCCTGACGAACCCGGGAGCCGGCTTGCCGGCTCCCCCCCTCACATTTCTGATTTCTGACGACGTCTTGAGCCGGCGTGCTGATCGCATGTCGGTTCAAGCGGGGACTGACGCGCCATGACTGCTTTTCGGAAGCCACAGATCGCCCTCACTTCGAAAGCCGCTCCGTTCGCGATCCGTGCGGAGCGTGCTGCCGACGTCGCCGCCCGTGAAGCGCTGCTCGATGCCAGCTTTGGCGAGAACCGCCATGGCCGCACCTGCCAGCGCCTGCGCGACGGAAGTGCACCTGCCGCAGGCCTTGCCCTGTCGGCTGTGCGCGAGGGGACGCTCGTGGGAACCGTGCGGCTGTGGCACGTCAGCGCCGGAGGCAGGCCCGCTCTGGTCCTCGGACCGCAGGCGGTGGACCCTGCCTGCCGCGAGCTCGGGATCGGCGCCGCGCTGATGCAACAAGCGCTGGCCGCCGCCCGGGCGCGCGGGCATGCCGCCGTGATCCTGCTTGGCGATGCCCCCTACTATGCGCGTTTCGGCTTCTCAGCCGAGAGGACCGGCGCGCTGATGCTGCCCGGCCCGTTCGAGCGAGACCGCCTGCTGGCGATCGAATTCCAGACCGGTGCGCTGGATCGCGCCGAGGGGATGATCGTCCCGACCGGCGCGGCCCTGGCCAAACGGAGGGTAGTTCGCCCCCTCCAGGCGCACGCGGCCTAAGGGATTGCCATGATGGCGACGACCGAAGCTGCAGTGAGCGCAGGCCCCGGAAACACCCTTTAACCCCGCGAAACACCTCTTTCAGTCGAGGCCGAACCCATGTCCCGTCGCCTGATCTCCACCGGCTCCCCGTTCGAGAAGACCGCCGGCTACAGCCGCGCCGTGGTCGACGGCGACTTCGCCTTCGTCGCGGGAACCACCGGCTATGACTACACCACGATGACGATGCCGGCCGATGTCACGAGCCAGTCACGCAACTGCTTCAAGACCATCGAAGCTGCCCTGAAGGAGGGCGGTTTCGAGATGGCCGACATCGTCCGCGTGACCTACTACCTCACCGACATCAAGGATGCAGACGCGCACTTTGCCGTTTGCGGCGAAGTCCTCGGCGACATCCGCCCGGCGGCAACGCTCCTCGTCGTCTCGGCGCTCTACAAGCCCGAGATGAAGGTCGAGATCGAAGCGACCGCCAAGCGCCGCAGCGCCTGATCCACCCCTCACCCTTTGTCCGTCAGCACGTTCCGGAGAAACCATCCCATGAGCCCCGCCTCGCAAATCTACGCGAAGATCACTGGTCCCATCGTCATGGTCGGCTTCGGCTCCATCGGCAAAGGCACGCTGCCGCTGATCGAGCGGCATCTCGACTACGACAAGTCGCGCGTCACCGTGATCGATCCCAAGGACGAGGGCCGCAAGGCACATTGCGAGAAGCACAATGTCCGCTTCATCCAGAAGGGCGTGACCAAGGACAATTATCGCGAGTTGCTGGCCCCGCTGCTCACCGAAGGCGGCGGCCAGGGCTTTTGCGTCAATCTCTCGGTCGATACCGGCTCGACGGACATCATGGAGCTCTGCAACGAACTCGGCGCTCTTTATATCGATACCGTCAACGAGCCCTGGCTCGGCTTCTATTTCGATTCGTCGAAGGGCCCGGAAGCGCGCTCCAACTACGCCCTGCGCGAAGTGACGCTGGCCGCCAAGAAGGCGCGCCCGGCGGGCTCGACCACGGCCGTCTCCTGCTGCGGCGCCAATCCCGGCATGGTGTCCTTCTTCGTCAAGCAGGCGCTGCTCAATGTCGCCGCCGACCTGAAGCTCAATGCCCCCAAGCCGAAGACCAAGGCCGAATGGGCGGACCTGATGCGGCAGGCCGGCATCAAGGGCATCCACATCGCCGAACGCGACACCCAGCGCTCCAAGAAGCCGAAAGAGCCTGACGTCTTCGTCAACACCTGGTCGGTGGAAGGCTTCCTGTCGGAAGGCGTGCAGCCGTCCGAGCTCGGCTGGGGCACCCATGAAAAATGGATGCCCGAGAATGCGCGGACCCACGAAGCCGGCTGCGGCGCCGCCATCTATCTGATGCAGCCCGGCGCCAACACGCGCGTGCGCACCTGGTGCCCGACCCGCGGCGCGCAGTACGGCTTCCTCGTCACCCACAACGAGTCGATCTCGATCGCCGATTACTTCACGGTGCGTGACGCCTCGGGCAAGGCGGTCTATCGGCCGACCTGCCACTACGCCTATCATCCGGCTGACGATGCCGTTCTGTCGCTGCATGAGATGTTCGGCCGCGCCGCGAAGATGCAGGAAAAGCACTACATCCTCGATGAGAACGAAATCGTCGACGGCATCGACGAGCTCGGCGTGCTGCTGTTCGGCCATGACAACAATGCCTACTGGTACGGCTCGCAGCTCTCCATCGAGGAGACCCGCAAACTGGCGCCCTATCAGAACGCCACCGGCCTGCAAGTGACCTCCGCCGTGCTCGGCGGCATGGTGTGGGCGCTGGAAAACCCGAACGAGGGCATCGTCGAAGCCGACGAGATGGATTTCGATCGCCTGCTGGAAATCCAGCTGCCCTATCTCGGTCCGGTGAAGGGTTTCTACACCGACTGGACGCCGCTGACGGACCGTCCAGGACTGTTTCCGGAAGATATCGATACCAGCGATCCCTGGCAGTTCCGGAATATTCTGGTGCGTTGACCCCGAAGGGGTCATCCCGGGATGCGCGCCAGGCGCGCAGACCCGGGATCTCGAAGTTCCTAGCAAGAGATTCTCAGGTGCGCGAGTGCGCACCATAATTCATCGCTGGCGCGATGCCCCGGAATGACGTTCGTTACTTGGCCATGTAATCGAACGCCACGCTGCCGAGCCCGAGCGTCAGGTCCGCTTTGAAATGCAGCGCCGAGATCACCTCGCGCACCGGCAGGCGGGCGACGTCGCAGAGTGCGTGGGGAAACAGGCCGAGTGCGGCAGGGCCAGTCCACGCTTCCTTCAGCACGACGTCATCGAGATGAAAGCGCACCAGCTCGCAGATCCGCGGGCTGCCGTCGACATGCGGGATGATCTTCAGGATGAAGTTCGGCGACGCCATCGACTTCAGCACCGTGTCGTGGTCGACCTTGCGGTGCTTGTAACCCATCGTGGCCGAAGCGCAGAGTACCGAGCCGTAATGCAGCGAGCCGACCAGGACGTCGCTCTCGACCTCGATCTTGGGCCTCGCGAGCTTCTTCGGAAAGCCCCACAACTCGCGGCCGCCGGCGATCGGGGCCTCGTCGTCCAGATACATCGCGTGGGTGTAGCCGCCCTCCTCGCCCTTGAAGCGGACCGGGATCACCTGCCCGGTTTCGGTGTAGTCGCCGAATCCGGTCGAGTCTGGCATGCGAATGAATTCGTATTTCACCAACGGCTCCGCCACCTCAAGCGGCTCGGGCACGATGGTGGCGAGGGCTTCGGGATCGGTCCTGTAGGTGATGATGAAATATTCGCGGTCGAAGAAGCGATATGGCCCCGGCGGAAATGCCGGATTGGTGAGCGGCATCGAATAAGCGGTGCGGCGGACGTCTTCGATCTTCATGGGAGGCCCCATCTGTCGTTGGCGTGACGGATTATGGATCGGGCCGCCTGCCGATGCGAGATCGTATAATTAGCATCGGTCGTCAAATGCGCGTCACAATATGCCGGCCGTCGGGCTACTTCTCCCTGATCGGCGGCGCGATCTTCTCCGCGGGCGCCGCCGGCAGTGCCGGCTTGGTGGCTGCGCCTTGCGTCTGCGGATCGGGGCGCGCGGGCTCGGGCGCCGGTGTGGTCGGCCGGTCTCCGCCGGGCTTTGATTCAGCCGGAGTCTTGCTCTGATCGTCGGACGGCGTGCCCTGGAGCGGCCCTGTCGCCTGCGCCGTCTGCATCCGGCTCTCGGCGCGGATTTGCGCCAGCGACAGGCCTGACACCACGACGCCGGCTGCAAACAGCGAGCAGGCGATCATCAGGTCGAATTTCAGTCTGCGCTTGTCATTTGGGCCGGGCATGTCGATCACCGCCTTTGTCCGTGGGATCAACGAAATGGCCCGACTGCGGTTCCGTGCCGGGCAAGGCTGGAACCGCACGCTTGCGCGCCAAAACGCCGCCCTCAGTCCGTTGTGCTGACTTCCCAGGTGGCGTGGCGCACGCCCGGCAGGTGCTGAAGATCGGTCGCCACCGCGTTCAGCTCGTTCGGATCGACCGCGGTCGCGACCAGCTTTGCGACGATCTCGATCAGATCGTCCCCGGTCTCGACCACGTCGATATCGGCCACCGGATATTTTGCGCCCTCGAGCTTCTCGACCAGCCGGTCGCGCATGTCGGGCAAGGCATCCGCCGCCACCGCGAGCTTGAAATAGTAGGTCGCCTCCGAAGTCTTCTCATTCAGCGGAATGCGGTTGATGGCGTTGACCAGCGGGCGCAGCATGGTGTTGCCGGCGATGACGAACACGGTCAGCGCGGCCGCCTGCGCGACCATGTCGGCGCCGGCGCAGGAGCCGACCGCGGCCGAGGCCCACAGCGTCGCCGCGGTGTTGAGCCCGCGCACGTCCATGCCCTGCTTCATGATAACGCCGGCGCCGAGGAAGCCGATGCCGGAGACGACGTAGGAGATCACGCGCACCGCGCCGTCGGCGCCGGTCAGGTGCATGGCGAGATCGACGAAGGCGGCCGCACCCACCGCGACCAGCACGTTGGTGCGCAGGCCCGCGGTGCGCTGGCGATACTGCCGCTCGGCGCCGATCAGCGTGCCCAGCACGAAGGCCGTGAACAGGCTGACCAGCGTGTCGGCGAAATCAGCAATCTGGAACGTCGTCAGAAACCGCATGAGCCCGTATACGGCCGGAACGATGACAGTTCAAAGCTCCAGCAGGCCGCCGTCCCCATTTTCATCCGCAAACGCCAGCAGCGTGCCCTTGGCGTTCCAGGCGAGCGCCGCCACCGGCGGTGTGCCATTGCGGCGGACCAGGATCTCGGCGCCGTCCTCCAGCCGCACCATCAGCACGGTGCCGTCGCTGTAACCGGCGGCGAGGATGTCGTTCTTGGGATGGCAGGCGACGACCGAGACGCGCGCCTGCAGCGGCGCGAGCATCGCGGGCTCCTTGCCCATCGGGCCGTCCTTGCTGCCGAACGGCCACAGGATGACGGTATCGGCGCCCGAGGTCGCAAGCGCCTTGCCGCCCGCGCTCCAGGACATCGAGCGAACGCGGCCGGGATAGCCGGTCATGCGCATGTGGCGGTTATCGGCCAGCCGCCAGCCGTACAGCGCCGGTTCGTGCATCGCGGTGACCAGGAATTTGTTGTCCGGGCTGAAGGTCACCGCGTGATGCGAGCCGGCCCAGGGCAGGAATTCGGCTGATGCCGCCATGTTCGGAAACCACAGCGTCGCGCCGTTGTAATGCGCAATCGCGAGCCGAAGGCCCTTCGGCGCGAACGCAAGCCCGCCGACGGTCGAGGGCACCTCGAGCGACTTCTCCTCGGTCTTGCCGCTCTTGACGGTCGCCGTCTTGCCGGCGGACCAGGCGAAGGCCCCGTCCGCGTGCAGCGCCACCGCGTCGATCCAGCGGCGCTTGGGGTCGGTGGCGAGCAACGTCACCTCGCCCTTGGCATCGAGCGACACGACCTTGCCGTCGTCGCCGCCCATGACGAGGCGCTTGCCGTCAGACGCGGTCGAGAGAATGCCGCCGCCGTGGACGGCGACGGTGGTGATCTCGCCCTGGCTATCGACGAACGCGACGTTCTCCTCGCCGCCGACGAAGGCGGCGCGGTCACCGAGGAAATGCACCGACGTCACGCCCATGCCGAGCGCGACCGGCTTGACGCGGTCGGTGACGGAGACGATCGAGGCGGAATCGGGGGCGGGCGTAAACTCTTTCATCACGAGACGATGCAGCTCTCAAAACCCTTGCGGATGGCCTCTTCCGGCAATTCGCGGCCGATGAAGACGAGACGGCTCTCGCGCGGCTCGCCGTCCTTCCATTTCCGCTGGTGGTTGCCCTCCAGCATCATGTGGACGCCCTGGAAGACGTAGCGGTCATCGTCGTCGTGGAATGCGAGGATGCCCTTGGAGCGCAGGATCTTGCCGCCCTCGACCTGCACCAGGTTCTGGAGCCAGGGCATGAACATGTTCGGGTCGAGCGGCTTGTCGGTCTTGAGCGACAGCGATTGCATGTCCTCGTCGTGATAGTGCTTCAGGCCGTGGCCGTGATGATGATGGTCGTGGCCGTGGTGGTGATGATCATGGTCGTGGTCATGATCGTCGGCCTCCAAAAAGTCCGGCTCGATGTCGAGGATGCGGTCGAGGTCGAACGCGCCGCGGTCGAGCACGTCGGCCAGCGCCACCGAGCAGCGCTCGGTGCGGTGGAGTTTCGCATAGGGGTTGATGGCGCGGATGCGGGCCTCGACCTCGGCGAGCTCACCCTTGGTGACGAGGTCGGTCTTGTTCAGCACGATGACGTCGGCAAAGGCGATCTGGTTCTTGGCCTCGGGCGCGTCCTTCAGACGGTCGGACAGCCATTTGGCGTCGGCGACCGTCACGACCGCGTCGAGGCGCGCGTTCTTCTGCACGTCCTCGTCGACGAAGAAGGTCTGGGCCACCGGCGCCGGATCGGCAAGGCCGGTGGTCTCGACGATGATGGCGTCGAACTTGCCCTTGCGCTTCATCAGCCCGTCCATGATGCGCACGAGGTCGCCGCGCACGGTGCAGCAGATGCAGCCATTGTTCATCTCGAACACTTCCTCATCGGCGCCGATGATGAGGTCGTTGTCGATGCCTATCTCGCCGAACTCGTTGACGATGACGGCGTATTTCTTGCCGTGGTTTTCCGAAAGGATGCGGTTCAAAAGCGTTGTCTTGCCGGCGCCGAGATAGCCGGTCAGGACGGTCACGGGAATTTTCTGGGAGGTCGCTTCAGACATAACTACTCCGGGGTCGGGCTCTTTCGCGCGACGCGAGGCGGGGTGGCCCCTGCCCTAGTGGTCAAGCGCGCTGGTCAGGGCCTTTATATTGTGCCTGACCATGTCAATGTAAGTGGGTGCGGACCCCTTTTCACCCGTCAAACCGTCCGAAATCAAGGTCCCGCCGACCTTTGCCCCGGTCTCGGCCGCGATCCGCCGGATCAGGCGGTCGTCGCTGATATTCTCCAAGAATACCGCCGGGATCTTCTGGCCTTTGATCTGGCCGATGATGGCGGCGATGTCCCGTGCGCTGGGCTCGGTTTCGGTGGAGACGCCGAGCGGCGCGATGAACTGGATACCGTATTCGGCGGCGAAATAGCCGAAGGCGTCATGGGTGGAGATCACCTTGCGCCGCTCGGGCGGAATTTTCGCAACGGCCTCGCGCACCTCGCGGTCGAGCGCTTCGAGCTTTTCCAGATAGGCCTTGGCCTGGGCGCGGAAGAACTCCGCGTCCTCGGGATCGGCCGCGGCCAGCGCGTTGGCGATATCCGTCACGTAAACCTTGGCGTTGGGGACGGACTGCCAGGCATGCGGATCGGCAGCCGAGCCAAGCTTCAGGGGCGTGATGCCGGCGCTGGCGGTGACGACCGTTGCCTTGCTGCCGGAGGATTGCACGAGGCGCGGCAGCCAGCCCTCGAGGCCGAGCCCATTGACGACAACGAACTTTGCGTCCGCGATCCGCTTCGCATCGCTTGGCGCCGGAGTGTAGACATGGACGTCGCTGTCGGGGCCGACCAGCGTGGTGACGCTGACCCGGTCGCCGCCGACGTTGCGGACGAAATCGCCGAGGATCGAGAAGCTCGTGACGACGTTGAGCCGTTCCGCGGCATGCAGCGGCGAGGCGGTCAGCAGCAAGGCAAGGAGCAGAAGGAAGCGCATTGCGGTCACGCTTCCAGATGCCGGCCGGGAAACAGCTGCCGGACGATACCGCCGACCCGGCCGAACAGCACCGAGACGATGTAGAGCACGGTCGCGACCAGAATGATCGCAGGCCCCGACGGCACGCGGGTCTGGAACGACAGCACGAGGCCGGCATAGCCCGAGACCGCGGCAGCGACGACCGCGATGCAGATCATGACAGTGAGATCGCGCGACCAGAACCGCGCGATGCCGGCCGGCAGGATCATCAGCCCCACCGCGAGCAGCGTGCCGAGCGCCTGAAAGCCGTTGACGAGGTTGATCACGACGAGCGCGAGGAAAGCGAGATGCGCAGGCCCCCCGGCCCGGCTGACAGTGCGCAGGAACAGCGGATCGACACTCTCGATCACCAGCGGGCGGTAGATCACGGCGAGCACCAGCAGCGTCACCGTGGCGTTGAAGGCGACCACCAGCAGCGTCTGGTCGTCCATCGCGAGGATGTTGCCGAACAGCACGTGCAGCAGGTCGATATTGGTGCCCTTGATCGAGACGATGGTCACCCCCAGCGCCAGCGAGGCCAGGTAGAAGGTCGCGAGCGACGCGTCCTCCTTCAGCCCGGTCGAGCGCGCGACCACACCGGCGAGGATCGCGACCGCAAAGCCCGCGAACAGGCCGCCGGCCGTCATTGCAAACAGATTGAGACCGGAGAGCAGGAAGCCGACCGCCGCGCCCGGCAGGATCGCATGCGCCATGGCATCGCCGACGAGGCTCATCCGTCGCAGCATCAGGAATACGCCGATCGGCGCGCCCGCGAGCGACAGCGCGATCACGGCGGCAAGCGCGCGCCGCATGAACTCAAATTCGGTGAACGGACCGATCAGCGCGTCATGGAGCATTTGCGGTCACGCCGCCCGCGAGCGGGCATCGTCGGCCGCGCAGGCCGCGGCGCTGTCGTCGAACGCCTCGCACATCCGCATCGCGACCATGAGGTTCTCCGGCGTCAGCACCTCCGCCGTCGGGCCCCATGCCACAGGGCCGCGCGCCAGCACCAGGGTCTCGGTGAAATGGCTGCGCACCATCTCCATGTCATGCAGCGCGGCGAGCACCGTGCGGCCCTCGCCGTGCCAGCGCTTCACCAGCGCGAGCAGGTCGGTCGTGGTCTTGCTGTCGATGGCGTTGAAGGGCTCGTCGAGCACGATCAGCCGCGCGTCCTGGAGCAACACGCGCGCGAACAGCACACGCTGCATCTGACCGCCGGAGAGCGTGCCGATCGGGCGGTTCTCGAAGCCATTCAGCCCAACGGCGCCGATCGCGCGGAGGATTTTTTCGCGCGCGGCTTTGCCGATTCCGCCGAACAGGCCGGTGCCGCGCCACAGGCCGGTGCCGACGAAGTCGAACACCGAGATGGGGAAGCTGCGGTCGATCTCCGCGCTCTGCGGCAGATAGGCGATATCGCGGGAGTCGAGCCCGCCGAGATGGATGCTGCCGTCGAGCGGCCTGAGGATGCCGACGATGCCGCGCAGCAGGGTCGACTTGCCGGCGCCGTTCGGGCCGATCACGGCGACCAGCGCACCCGGCGCAACCCCGCCGTTGAGATGGTGCACGGCCGGATGCCGGTCGTAGCCCAGCGTGACGTTGTGGAAATGCAGCGCCGCCATCGTCACCTCATTGCCAGAAAGACGATGCCCCAGAGCACGGCGCAGACGGCAACGGCGGCCGAGAGGCGGCCCGCCATGGTCATGCGCAGGATCGACCAGGGCGCCGCCTGGGCCGGATGCGGCGAGGTCGCGTCATGGACGTGGGCATGGGTGTGGTCGTGCCCGTGCGAATGCGCGTCGCCATGAGAATGGCCGTGGGCATGGTCGTGATGGTGGGCGTGGGACGCGGCGGGAACCATGTCTGGACGTTATATTATAACATTACGCCTGTCCACGCCGGGCTCAGGGCTTGCCGATCACCATCGCGATGGCGGCCGCCACGAACGGGAACGGCACCGAAACGGCGCAGCGGAACCAGACGAAACGGGCCGGCATGAACGGGATTTCCCACAAAATCACCCGCTGGAAGGCAAACAGCGCCCAGGCGACGACATAGGCGACCACTTGCGGCACCCCGCCGCCCGACTTCAGCGCCACGGTCCCGATGGAGAAGCCGATCACGGGGCCGCCGGGCGTGGCGGCACCGGCGACCACGGCGGTCGCGACCCCCAGCCAGCCGCTGTCCGGTCCGAGCCAGCCGGTGATCACCTCCTGGGGGATGATGGCGGCGATGTAGCCGGAGCCGATCACCCCCAACGCGATCCGCGGCACGATGTTGATGAAGTCCATCGAGCCTTCGCGCAGCGAAGCCTTGAACACCGGCGGGCCGCGACGGAAAGCGATCAGGCCGACGCCGAAGACCGAGCCCCACAGCAGGATGTCGATGAGGAGCGCCGCGCTCAACTCGCCTCCTCATCGCTGTCACGCTTCGGATAGAGCCGGACATAGACGAAGCGGCCGAGGCCGCCTGCGAGCACCGGCAGCGGCAGCGAGATGACGATCCGCCACAGCGTGAAATCGGTGTCCATGATCGGGATTTCCCAGGCGACCGCCCGGCCGTAGCCGATCAGGGTCCAGCTCACGGCCATGGCGATGGTGGCGCCGAAATCGGCGCCGACCGCCAGCAGCGCGCTCGCCACGGGATAGGCGGTGAAGGGACCGCCCGGCAGGATCGCGCCAAAGGCGGTGCCGATCAGAAGGCCCTTCAGGCCGGATTGCGGCCCGAGCGAGCGCGAGACTTTCTCGTGCGGCAGGATCTCGGAGATGAAGGCGCCGAGCAGGCATCCTGCCAGCACGCGCGGCAGGATGCCGCCGAACAGCGAGAGGTCGTGGGTGAGAATGTCCAGAACGCCGTCGGTGCCGTCACGCCGCCACACCAGCGCCGCGCTGACCGCCACCAGGACCGCGATGATGATCGTCGACCAGCCGATCGGCTTGCGCACACGGCCCGGCCGCGGCTCGGACTCCGCGTCCTCGGCAGGCGCCGGGTCTTTCGGGGAAGGGTCTGACAACGGGTGTGGGGCGGCTCGATGGTGATGCCCGTCCTGATTAAGGGCGCCGTCCATGCGATGCAAACGGTACGATCACAGACCGATGCGCGCATGGCGCAGGACTGGTTCAATCAATTCGGCACAGCAAAAAGGCGGCCGCGCATGCGACCGCCTTGTCTGTCATTCCGGGGCGGCGAAGCCGAACCCGGAATCTCGAGATTCCGGGTTCGATGCTACGCATCGCCCCCGAATGACGGAGGAAAGCCTTACGCCTTGTCGAACAGGGACTCGACGTATTCCCAGTTCACGAGGTTCTCGACGAACGCCTTGAGATAGTCCGGACGGCGGTTGCGATAGTCGATGTAGTAGGAGTGCTCCCAGACGTCGCAGCCGAGGATCGGGGTGGCGCCGTGCACCAGCGGATTCTCGCCGTTCGGGGTCTTGGAGATCTCGAGCTTGCCGTTCTTGACCTGGAGCCAGCACCAGCCGGAGCCGAACTGGCCGACGCCGGCCGCCTGGAAGTCGGTCTTGAACTTCTCGAAGCCGCCGAGGTCCTCGTTGATCTTCTTCTCGAGCTTGCCGGGCAGCTTGGTGCCGCCGCCATTGGGCTTCATCCAGCTCCAGAAGTGGATGTGGTTGTAGTGCTGGCCGGCATTGTTGAACACCGCGGGGTTCTTGCCGAACGAGCCCTTGACGATCTCCTCAAGGGACTTGCCTTCCCATTCGGTGCCCTTGAGCGCGTTGTTGCCGTTGGTGACGTAGGCCTGATGATGCTTGTCGTGGTGGAATTCGAGCGTCTCCTTCGACATGAACTGGCCGAGGGCGTCATAGGCGTAAGGGAGAGGGGGCAGCGTAAAGGTCATGGCTTCTTGTCCGCAACTGGGTGGGGAACGTGTTCTAACGGTCATCCCTTATAGAAGGTTCCGCGGCCGTTAAATACCTCAGAATTTGCGAAAACGCGTGATGGGTGCCGCTTGGCTGGATTGCATAAAATCGTCGCAGCACGCGCTGGTCATCAGCCGTGCGGTTCGCCATAAAATATCGTTGCCTTTGAAGCGCTTATGACAGAACGAATGCGCCACGAAGCGGAGCTGCGAAGGACGAAGCCATGACCATCGAGATCGACATCTTGAACGGCGACGCCTCGTGGCCGATCGCCGAGCCGCTGCATCAGGCGGTCTGGGGACCGCATATGGTCGCGGACAAGCCCTGGGCTCACGTCAAATGGGACAACGCCCATCTTCGCGTGCTGCTCGAGACGCCCGAGGACGGCCTCGTCTGCCACGTCGGCGTCTACTTTCGCACCGTCACCTGGAACGGGCAGAAGATTCACGCCGGCGGCATCGGCGGGGTCTGCACGCGCGAGGACCGGCGCGGTCGCGGCTACGCCACCATGGCTATCGACGCGGCGGTGCACACCATGCGCGCCAACGAGGCGGTCCGCTTCGCGCTGCTGTTCTGCGAGCCGCACAATTTTTCGTTCTACGAATCCCGCAGCTGGCTGCCCTTCAAGGGCGAGGTCTATTGCGAGCAGCCGGAGGGGCGGATCCGCTTCGACTACATGGCGCCCTATGTCTTCAACATCGTCCGCGCGCCGACGCTGGGCACCATCGACCTATGCGGCCTGCCGTGGTGAGCCCTGCGTGACCGGAGGGCTGGTGCCAGAGAGCCTCGCCCTGTAATATGTCGATCATCATCCAATATTTCGCACCGTGGACATGACGATCGACGCCCCCATAGACGCCGCCCCGCCGCGTGCACCGGTCGCCTCCCCCATCGCCAGCCTGCTGACGGCGCCGATCCTGCCGACGCTGCTGCGGCTCGCGATCCCCAACATGATCGCGATGGTCGGCAGCACGCTGGTTGCGATCGCCGAGACCTCCTACATCGGCCGACTCGGCACCATCCCGCTCGCGGAGATCGCGCTGGTGTTCCCGTTCGCGATGCTGACGCAGATGATGAGCGCGGGCGCGATGGGCGGCGGCGTCTCATCCGCGATCAGCCGCGCGCTCGGCGCCGGGGATCGCGACCGCGCCGCGACGCTGGCGCTGCATGCCGCCATCATCGGCCTCTGCGGCGGGCTGTTCTCCACGGTAACGATGCTGGTCTTCGGCCGCTCGTTCTTCACGCTGCTCGGCGGCCGCGAGCGCGTGCTCGAGGAAGCCAGCGGTTATTCGCAGGTGCTGTTCTCCGGCGCGGTCGCGATCTGGCTCGTCAACACGCTGGCCTCGGTGATCCGCGGCACCGGCGACATGCGCCTGCCCTCGATGACACTGATCGGGGCAGGCGTGCTCCAGATCGCGCTCGGCGGCACGCTGGGGCTCGGCCTGTTCGGCGTGAAGCAATTCGGCATGCCGGGCGTCGCCGCCGGCCAGTTGATCGCATTTACCTGCGCCGCGGTCTTCTTCCTCTGGTATCTCTTGTCCGGCCGCAGCCGGCTGCCGCTGGATTTCCGCGCGTTTTATTTTGAGCGCGCGATGTTCCTGGACATCCTCAAGGTGGGCGCGGTCGCCTGCCTCTCGCCGCTGCAGACCGTGCTCACCATTCTGATCTTCACCAGGATCCTGGCGACGTTCGGCACCGAGATGCTGGCCGGTTACGGCATCGGCTCGCGGCTGGAATTTCTGCTGATCCCGATCACCTTCGCCTTCGGCATCGCCTCGGTGCCGATGGTCGGCATGGCGATCGGCGCCGGACAAGTGAAGCGCGCACGGCGCGTGGCCTGGACCGCAGCCGCGGCGTCCGCCCTCACCGTCGGCCTGATCGGACTCGTCATCGCGCTCGATCCCGCGTTGTGGGCCTCGCTCTTCACCGCCGACCCCGGCGTCACCGCCGCCGCGCACAGCTATTTCCACTGGGCCGGCCCGGCCTTCGCGTTCTTCGGCATGGGCGTGTCGCTGTACTTCTCCTCGCAGGGCGCCGCGCGCGTCGGCGGACCGGTGCTGGCCTCCACCGCGCGGCTTCTGATCGTCGCGATCGGCGGCGGCGTCCTCATGATGGCGCAAGCGCCGGCCTGGACCTTGTTCGCGCTGGTCGGCGGCGCGATGGTGGTGTTCGGACTGTCGACCGCGGTCTCCATCGCTTTCGCGCGCTGGGGCAAATGAGCGCAGGCAAGTAAGCGCGGGAATGTGATTCCATCCAGCGTTGCACTATCCTGCTGGGCTGCTATGGAGGCGCTCCACTTCGGGGCCTCTCCATGATTTCCAGATTCGCTACTCTCGTCGTCCTTCTGGCTGCGCTGCTTGGCGCGACTGCCGCCCAGGCGCAGAGCGCCGACGGGACCTGGCTCACACAGGCCGGCGACGCCCGCGTCAAGATCAGCAAGTGCGGCGGCGGCCTCTGCGGCGTTATCATCTGGCTGCGCGAACCCATGGACACCGCGACCGGCCAGCCCGCCACCGACAGCAAGAATCCCAATCCCGCGCTGGCGAGACGGCCGATGATCGGCCTGCCGTTGTTCAGCGGCATGCAGCCGTCCGGCCCGAACAAATGGTCGGGCCAGATCTACAATGCCGACGACGGCAGCACCTATGCGAGCAGCGTCTCGGTCACGGGTGCAGACTCGCTGCGGGTCGAAGGCTGCGTCGGCGCGCTTTGCGGGGGCGAAACCTGGACGCGCGCGGGACGCTAGCGCTTCAAGCCATCATCGCCTTCAGCGCCGTCGCCGCCGAGGCGTAGCCGCCCCGCGCGCCGTCGATGAAGTGCACGTGGTCGCTGCGCAGCGCCGACGGCGTGAAGCAGGTCATCATCGCGGCGTCCTGCGGGTAGAGGCCGTAGCGCACGACGCCCTCGCGCGCGGCAGCCGCGAGACGATCGCTGAGGGCGCGTTCGAGCTCGGGTGTACAGTCGAGGATCATGCGCAGGCCGTCGTCATATTTCCTGAAGTCCGAGTTCTCGACCACCTGACGTTTGTAGAGGTTGGGCACGAAACCGCCGACCTTGATGTCGAAGCGCATGATCAGATAGGCGAACAGCGTGTAGGCCAGCACGCCGGCGCGGCGCGCGAGCAGCGGGCCGCCGCGCTTGGTGCGGGCTTCGTAGTCCAGCCCCTGCGGCGGCCATTTCAGCGGCGGCCCCTGTGGCGGCACCGGGCGGGCGCCGTCCGGGCTGCGTTCGACGAGGTGGATGATGTCCTCGATCACCTTGCGGAACGCCGGCGGGTCCGCGCCGCGTGCCGGCATCACCAGAACCGACAGGATCAGGCCGCGCGAGGCCGGAATCACCTCGAAGCGGCAGGACAGGCCGGACAGATCCGGCTGCGTGCCGGCCGGCGCCTCAGCGACGGCGAACTCGCCGCGCTTCATCGCGGCGTCGGCCCAGGCGAGCCCGCCGCCGGAGAACATCGCATAGGACAGGTTCGCCGACGGACCGAAGCGCGCGACGCGCACGTCGAGACCTTGCGCCCGGATCGCACTCACCGGCACCAGCGCAACACGCATCGTCAGATCGAGATCCTCCCGTACCCAGGTCGCGGTTGCAGCCAGCGCGTCCCGGGCGCGATCGAGATCGCCGGGCGCGACCGCAAAGCTCGCGCCGTCACCGCCGAACACGAAGGGGAATTCCCGTCCCTCAAGCGCATTGGTCACCGCCGCGATCACGGCAGCGCCGGCCATGTTGACCGCCTTGTAGCGCTGCGCCGCGATCGCCTTGGTGGAATCGACGATGTCGGCGACACCGATGCTCCAGTCATCCGGCAGCGACGCATAGAGCGCGGGGTCCATCAGGCTGGTGAAGCCGCGGAAGACGGGGATGCCGCCATAGAAGGATTCGCCTGATGTCATCGGATGATGCCGAATGGTTGGACGCGTCCAGGAGAAGTACGTGGCAGGACCGATCCGGGTTCGCCGGCGCCCCCTCGAAGTCCCGATCATTGGCCGAAATGGCGGCGGACAACAAGATCGCGCCGCCCCGCAATGCCGCAGCTTGTCATTGATCAGCATCAAACAGCCGGCCGAAAATGACGTTTACGGTTGAGCCATCTGAAATGGTTGCGCGGGATGATCGGGGTGTCTGATTTTGGTAGCAAGGACTCCACCTCGCCGGTACGCCGACGCACGGGGCTGGACGCGATCAGTGCGGTGAAAATGCCGGAGCTGCTGACCGCCACCGTCGATGCCTGGGCCGAGGCCCATCAACTGTCGCGCTCGGATGCGATCTGCAAGCTGGTCGAGTTCGGCCTGAGGATCGCGCCTCCCACACCGGCATCGGGGTCCACGGTCGTCTCGGACGCGACCAGGCTCGAGGAGCTCGCGGTGCATGAGATCGAGGGACTGCTCGATCCCGCATTGCCGGAGGACGAACGCGAGCGTCGCATCCGCCGCCTCACCGAAGGGCCGCCGGAATTCTCACACGAACGGACTGACCTGCCGAAGCCTCGGACGTGAGCGACTAGTGCAGCTTCTCATCCTCACGGTTGCGCAAGGCGTCGTGAGACGCGTCATGGCAGCCGACCAAGCGCACGAATTGCTGCGGGTACATCTCGTGACCGTGATCGCCGGAATTCTGATGCGTCATCGGCGGACAACGGACGTCGTCCGGCTTCGCGCGCGATTGCTCCGTCCGGCCCTGATTTGAAGCGGTCATGTTTCGCATGGTCATGCACTGCTCCCTGTCGATTGGGGCAGATCGATTGACGTAACCCAATCGATTGCGAGGGCATCTTACGACCAAATCCGGTCGAATGTCATTGCGACGAATCAATGCATTTGTGGCGGTGAAGTTCCGCTTTACGCCGTGTTCCCGGCGTCGACCGTGAACACGGTGCCCGTGACGTTGCGGCCGCCATCGCCGAGCAGATATTCCACCATCCGTGCGACGTCTTCCGTCTCCGGCAGCCGGCGCAATGCACTTCGGCCCGCGATGCGTTTGCGTCCTTCGTCGGAGAGATTGCGAGTCAGCTCGGTGTCGATGAAACCAGGCGCAATCGCGTTCACGGTGATGCCGAGCTTGCCGACTTCACGCGCGAGCGAGCGGGTAAAGCCGGTGGCGGCCGCCTTGGTCGCGCCATAGACGGACAGGCCGTTATAGCCGGTCGTCGCGATGATCGAGGAGATGTTGATGATGCGGCCGGCACCATCGGCCATCATCTGCCGTGCGACATATTTGGTGAGAATGATCGGCGACAGCACGTTGAGTTGCACCAGCGCCTCGATCTCGGAATTGTGCATGGTCGCGAGCAGGCCTTCGGTGCCGAGGCCGGCATTGTTGACGAGGCCGTAGATCGGGCCGAATTCGTCGCGCACGAGCTTTGCGAAAGCGGGAATCGCGTCGATCACCGCGAGATCGCAGGCTCGGAAATGCAGACGGCCCTCGGACTCGCCAATGGCGGCCCTGAGCTCGTCGCTCTCGCGCCGCGCCGCGGCAATCACGTTGTAGCCGGCGCCAGCCAGACGCTTGCCAATCGCAAGGCCGATACCGCGGCTGCCGCCGGTGACGAGGACATTATGCATCGGTGCGCGCCAGTTTGCCGGCCGGGGTGACGTCGAGCGTCTCGACGAAGCGGATCACCGCCGGCACCTTGTGGGAAGCGAGCTGCGCGCGGCATTGATCCAGGATCTGGTCGCGAATCTCCTTCGCGCGCGCCTGATCGGTGCCGTCGGCGAGGATCACGTCGGCGACCACGATGCCGCCGGTGATCGGACTCTTCCGCGACTTGGCCCGCGACATCCGGACGTCGGAATGGCGATTGATGACAGCCTCGATCTCCTCGGGGTGGACCTTCAGCCCACCGATATTGATGATGCCGCCGCGGCGGCCGACGAAATAATAGCGGTCGCCGCGCAGCTCGACAATATCGCCGCTGTCGACAAATCCGTCATTATCGGTAAGTGCGGCGGCGTCGCGGCCGATATAGGCATGTGCGGTGCGCATCGAGCGGATGCGCAGCGAGCCGTCCACGACCTTCATCTCGACGCCATTGCGGTTGCCGAGATAGTCGGCCGGAAAGCCTTCGAGCCCGTCATTCACGGCGAAGCCGACACCGGCCTCGGTCGAGGCGTAGGCATGGCCGACCGAGGAATTCGGGAATGCCGCCTTCAGGCCGTCGAGCACCGCCTGGTCGGCGATCTCGCCGGAAAGACGGACGTAAGCCGGCGCGAATTGCGCGGCCGAGCCGCTCATCAGAAGCTTGCGCCAGTGCGAGGGCGTGCCGGAGATGTGGGAGACCGCGCGCGCGTTCAGCCGCGCAACGTGATCGGCGAGGGCCTCATGCGGATCCGACAGCACCATGGAGCCGCCGGAGAGGATGGCGCGGAGGAAGATCTGGAGGCCGCCATAGCGGCGAATGTCGTAGAACGTCGCCCACACCGGTGCCGGTCCGCGCGCGGGGCCTTCGGCGACGATCGCGCCGGTCAGCGCTTCCAGCGTATGGCCGGCGATCTTCGGCACGCCTGACGTGCCCGAGGTCAGCATCAGCCATTCGGTGGCGCACTCGGTCTGCGCAGGCGCGGTGGCTTGAAGCGGCAATTGTGCGGTGACGACCAGCGGCACGCCGGTCTCAGCCCAGCGATCGGGCTCGTCGGTGACGACGGCATCGATCCCGGCATCCGCGATCAGCGCGTCCAGATACGCCGGATTGAGATCGGGCGGACACAGCAGCATGCGGCGGGCGATGCCGTCGAGCTCGATCATGGCAAGGCCCGACCGGAGCTGGTCGGACAATTTGAGCAGCACCGCGCGGCCGGACAGCTCGCGCAGGCGGCCGCCCAGGACCGTCTGCGACAGGATGTCGGTCAGCGACACGACATCGTGCGCATCCGACAGCGTACGGCCCTTCAGCTCCGCGCCGAGATGATCGCGAAGCGCAAAGATATCACGCGGGGACATTTTCGTAGGCCCGCACGAAATCGCCGACCGTGGCGGGGAACGCTGCGTCCTCGGAAATGGTGAACGGATCGACACCGGTCTCGTCCTCGAGCCGAGCGACAAGGATCGCGAAGGCGAGCGAGTCGAAACCCGTCTCGTGCAGGGACAGATCGTCCGAGAGCGCGGGAAGCGCGACGTGCTGTTCCTTGGCGATCTGCTGGATCGCCTCAATGACCTTGGACCTTACCGACATGGCTGGCTTGCCTCTTGCTTTGTTAATCGATCGTATGTCTTGCGGCGGCTCTTGATGACCGCCTCCCCATGGCCGTCTGTTTACCCGACAGAAGTAAATGGCTTCTTGGACAATTCAGATAAAATTGGACCTATCTCCTGATTTTGGTTGGGCTACAGCCGGATCGCGCCCTCCGAGATTGCCGCATACGCCTCCCCGTCCAGCGCCACATAGGCACCTGACTTCGGATCGAGCATGAACAGCGGACCGGAGATCGCGCCCGGGTCAAAGCCCTCGCGGGCGAGCTCACCCTTCTTCTGCTTGAAGGTCTCGGTGGCATCGAGCTCGCGCGAGATGCGGATGAAAACCGGGCGGGCGTAAGCTGGCAGGCGCTGCGCAAGGTGGGCAGACAGTGCGGTGACGTCAAAACCCTCGTTCACGACGATTGCGCTCATGCCGGCGCGGCCGTCGGTGCTGGGGATGCTGACGCCGTAAGTGGTGGCGTCGATGACGCCGGTAAAATCGCGCACGGCGTCGTTGACCTCCGAGGTCGCGACGTTCTCGCCCTTCCAGCGATAGGTGTCGCCGATGCGATCGACGAAATGGAAGAAGCCCTTGTCGTCGAGCCGCATCAGATCGCCGGTGCGGAACCAGGCATCGCCCCTGGCGAAGACGTCACGCAGGATCTTCTTCTCGGTCTCCCCGGCGTCCGTGTAGCCCTCGAAGCGGCCGCCGCCCTGGTCCGCCGTGCCGATGCGGCCGATGGCCTCGCCCGCCTCGCCACGGGCGGAGGCGATGCAAAGACCCTCTTCATTGCGCAACGGCGCGCCGCTATCTGGGTCGAGCTTGACGAGGCTCGCAGGGAAACGATGCGCGAGCAGCGGCGGGATGCGGCCGATCGCGCCGGGCTGGCCCTCGACGTTGAACAGCGAGAAATTGCCTTCGGTCGCCGCATAGAATTCGAGGATGCGGGGAATGGCGAAGCGGGTCTGAAAGTCCTCCCAGATGTCGCCGCGCAGGCCGTTGCCGCAGACGAGCCGCAGCCGATGGCGGTTCTCGTATTCCGACGGCGGCGCCTTGAGCAGATAGCGGCAGAGCTCGCCGATATACTGGAACAGCGTGCAGTCGTGCCGCACGATGTCGGGCCAGAAATTCGACGCCGAGAACTTGTCCGCGATCACCACCGAGCCGCCGGCGGCCAGCATGCTGCACGGCGCGACGATGCCGCCGACCGAGTGGAACAGTGGCAGACAATCGTAGAGCCGGTCCTGTGGGCCGGCGCCAGTGAGGCCGGCGAACCAAAAGCCCCAGTTGAGGATGCGGCGATGGCTGATGCTGGCGGCCTTGGGCAGGCCCGTCGTGCCGGACGTGTAGATCAGCAGCGCGCGATCATCGATGGTGACGTCGCCATGCTCTCCGGGACAAAGCGGGCCGTCGTCGAGCGCGGCAAGCGCGACGTCGATGGCCCGCTCGCTGCGGGCATCGCCATGGGTCCAGACCTCGGCCTCGGTCTTCAGATGTGGCTTCGCACTCTCCAGCGTCTCCACCAGGTCGTGCGCGACGATGATGTGCAGGGGCCTCGCGACATCGAGGCAATGCGCGAGCGATTGCCCGACAAGCTTTGTATTGATCAGCGCGACCACACCGCCGATCCGGCTGATGCCGAGCCAGGCGGCAACGTAGTCGAGGCCGTTCGGCATGATCAGACCGACAGTTTCGCCCTTGCTCACACCGACCGAGCGCGCCCAGCGCGCATAGCGGTTGATGCGTTTCGACAAACCTTCGTAGTCGAGCGCTGCGTCATCCGTGATCAGCGCGACGCGATCGGGCTGACGCTGCGCCCAATCGTCGACGACGTCGGCAAACAGCCGGCCCGGCAGCGTCTCGATCCGCGCGGTCAGCTCGATCGCCTTCAGCCAGATCTTTGACGCCGATGGCGCGCGCGCGGCCTTCGGTTGCTCGATGACGCCGGTGGTCATGCCGTTCATGCTTTCGGAACGTGTCTGCTGGTTCCCCAAGCTTAGCCCGCGCGCCCTGCCCAGGTGTTAAGAGACAAGGTAAAAGCCGGTTAGTGCGCGATTAACTCTAGTCATCCTTTACCAAGCCGGTGGGATCGGCGTGCGCCGCAGCGCAATTCTTGCGATACCAAAACCAGTCATTTGGGCGCGCTGCGCGTGTCCTCGCCTCGGCTGGGGGGATAGGGGAATTGGAGACGACCATGATCACCAAGCGACATTTCCTCCACACCGCCGCCTGTGCCGTCGCTGCGCTCGTTGCGCCGCGCGCCTTTGCGATCGGCAACCCCTCCTATCCATCGCGCAGCGTGAAATGGGTGGTGCCTTATGCCCCGGGCGGCGCCACCGACGTGCTGTCGCGGCTGCTCTGCCAGCGCCTGTCCGAACGGCTCGGCCAGACCTTCGTGGTCGAGAACAAGCCGGGCGCCGGCAGCAATATCGGGACGCAGGCGGTCATCACGTCCGCCCCTGACGGCTACACGCTGCTGCTAACCTCGACCGCGAACGCGATCAACGCCTCGTTCGATCCTTCGCTGCCGTATGATTTCGCCAAGAGCATCGCGCCGGTCGCGGGTGTCGCGCGGATTCCGCTGGTGCTGGTCGTCAACAACGACCTGCCGGTGAAAACCGTCGCCGACTTCATCGCCTACGCCAAAGCCAATCCCGGCAAGATGTCGATCGCTTCCTCCGGGATCGGCACCTCGCTGCATCTGTCCGGCGAGCTGTTCAAGTCGCTGGCCGGCGTGCGGTTCACCCACGTCCCCTATCGCGGCTCGGCGCCGGGCCTGACCGACGTGATGAGCGGCCAGATCCAGGGCATGTTCGACAACGTCACCTCGTCCTTCGAGCTGGTGCGCGCCGGAAAGCTGCGCGCGCTCGGCGTCACCACGCGCGAGCGTTCGGAGATCCTGCCGGACGCGCCGCCGATCGCGGAGACGCTGCCCGGCTACGAGACGAGCTCATTCTACGGCGTCGGCGCCCCGCACGACACGCCGCGCGAGATCGTCGATCTTCTCAATCGCGAGATCGACACCGCGCTCTCCGACGCCGAGATCAAGGTCCGCATCGCCGAACTCGGCGCGATCCCGCTGCACGGCAATGCCGGCGAGTTCGGCGGCATGCTGACGGCGGAGACCGAGCGCTGGCGCAAGGTGGTCGAGCTGTCGGGGATCAAGAAGGAATAGCGTTTCCCGAGGTACAAGCCACGCCTCCGCAGCGGCGTCAGTCTGCCGTGAATTCGAGGTTGAACCGGATTGGATTGACGGGAGTGGTGACGAACTTGACGCTTTTGCCGCTCAACCCGGCGAACGGACCCGAACCGAATTTGACGATCCCCTTGCCCGAGGACTCGACGCCAATGGGCTTGCCGTCCTTCATGACCGCCTGAGCGGAGCCTTCGATCAGTTGCGTGACGAGACGTCCACCGGGAATCCGGTGCACGCCACCACCGAATACGATGGTCGCTTTTGGGCCGTCCCATTCCACCGCATTGGAGGCGGAATAAACCGCGCCCTTCAGCAGGCCATCGACACCGACGCAGACGTAGTCCTGAGTCACCAAATTGTGGTCGGGGCGGTCGCCGATCGGCTCCTGGCTATAGAAACCGGCGGTGCTGCATTCGTAACGCGCGATCATGTCCGCGCGGGCCGGCTGGGAAACGGCGATCAAACCAAAGGCCGCGCCGATGAGCGTGATAACGGTGCGCTTGTTCATGCAGATGTCCTCGCCTCAAGCGCCCGATCTAACAGGCCGGCGTGATGCCGGGCTCCTGATGCCGAGCTTCGAGACAAGGGTGACGAGGATTGCAATTCCGCGCGTTGATCTGGGTCAACCGCAGGAGGCGCTGGCGACTGGTGAAAGCACAGGGATTGGTGGCCGCGTAGTCAGCGCTAGCCGCTTCGCCTGTGACGCTGGCGCGGCGACGGCACGCTGACCGGATAATACGGATTGAGATCGCAGGTCGCGGCGCGGCCCGCCGCCGTGGCGCGACACTGCGGCAGCGAGGTGAAGGAGCAGTCATACCACTCCCCGCCGCCGCCGCTCGAGCCGGAATAGACGTGCATGCAGACGGGATAGCGGGGATCGAAGGTTTGCGCATGCGACGGCGCGGCCGCGACCACCGCACCGATGCTTACGACCAGGCCGAACGAGAAACGCATGAGCAGTGCTCCAGCGTGCCGCATCGCGGATCGCTATTGTTGCACCTTCTTGTGACGCCGGCGCGGCGGCGGCGGAGGCTCGTCAAAAGCGTAATAGGGATTGAGGTCGCAGCTCGCTGAGCGGCCCGACGCCGTGGCGCGGCACTGCGGCAGCGAGGTGAAGGAGCAGTCGTAATAGTCGCCGCCGCCGCCCCAACCGCCGGGCGTGTAGACGTGCATGCACACCGGATAGCGCGGGTCATAGGTCTGGGCGCGCGCATCTGCCGCAGCAAACAGCGTGACAATCGCGGTGAGGGTCAGGATCGGCAAACGCATGGAGACATCCTCGAATCGGTAGCGTCGGCGGATCGGATGCCGACGGCCTGATATGGCATAACACCACGCCGGAGGCGACTGTTCCGAAGTACAGATGACGGCAAGGTGAGGCGGTGCGCCGCGGCGCTATCCGCCGAGCCCCTGCAACACGAGCCGGTTCAACCTCGCCGCAAACGCCGCCGGGTCCTCCGGCAACTCGCCGTCCAGGATCTGCGCCTGCTCGAGCAGGAGCAGGCTGAGATCGTCGACGGCCTTGGAGCCGGCCTGAGCCTTGGTGATCGCCCCCACCATCGGATGGCGCAGATTGATCTCGAGGACCGGCTTGGTGCGCATGCCGCGGTTCTGCTGCGACAGGATTCGCTCGAGCTCGCGGCTCGGCCCCTGGCTGTCGGCAATGAGGCAGGAGGCCGAGCTGGTGAGGCGCGTGGACGCCTTGACGTCGCTGACGCGCTCGCCGAGGGCGCCCTTGATCACCGCGATGGTGGCGGCCTCGTCCGCCTCCGGCTCGTCCTTCCTCGCCTCGTCCGTCTCGTCGACGCGCGGGATCAGGTCGAGATTGAGATCGCCCTGGCTCAGCGACTTCAGCGGCTTGCCCTCGAACTCCGTCGGCATCGAGGTCCAGAAGGCATCGACCGGATCGGACAGCAGCAGCACCTCGATGCCGCGCGCGGTCGCCGCCTCGAGCCGCGGGTTGGACTTCAGCCGTTCGATGCTGTCGCCGACGAGATAATAGATCTCGGTCTGGTTCGGCTTGAAATCGGCGACAACCTGCTTCAGCGAACGCTTCTCGCCCGTGGTGGTGGTGAAGCGCGACAGCGCCAGCAGCTTTTCGCGACGTTCGAAATCCTCGTAGATGCCCTCTTTCAGCACCGCGCCGAAAGCATCCCAGATCTTCGCGAAGTTCTCCGCGTCCTTCTCGGCGAGGCCCTCGAGCTCGGACACGACACGGGTCGCCACGGCCTTGCGGATCTGCGCGAGCTGCGGATTGTTCTGGAGCATCTCGCGCGAGATGTTGAGCGGAAGATCCTCGCTGTCGACGACGCCGCGAATGAAGCGCAGATAGCCCGGAAGCAGATCGGCATCATCGGTGATGAAGACGCGGCGGACATAGAGCCTGACGCGCCCCTTGCGCGAGGGCTCGAACAGGTCGAACGGCTTTGTCGACGGCGCAAACAGCAGCACGGCGTAGGAGTAGCGGCCCTCGGCGCGGTAGTGCAGCGTCATCGCAGGGTCGTCGAAGGCGGAGGCGATCTGCTGATAGGCCTTCTTGTAGTCCTCGGCTGAAAGCTCCGATTTCGATCGCTGCCACAGCGCGCTCGCCGAGTTGATCTGGCGCGGCTCGCCCTCTTCCGGCACCAGCTCGATGGGAAACAGGATGTTGTCGGAATAGGCACCGACGATGCGCTCGATCTCGTAGGTCTCGAGATATTTCTTGGCGTCGTCCTTCAGGTGCAGGACGATCTCGGTGCCGCGTGTCACGCGCGCCGCGTCTTCCTCGCTGGCCCGCGCGATCTCGAAGCCGGAGCCGCCGGAGGACGTCCAGCTCCAGACGTCGCTCTCGCCGGCGCGGCGGCTGACGACGACGATCTTGTCGGCGACCATGAAGGCGGAATAGAAGCCGACGCCGAACTGGCCGATCAGGCCGAGGCCGTCCTTGGCCTCCTTCAGCTTCGAGACGAACGCCTTGGTGCCGGAGCGGGCGATGGTACCAAGATGGTCGATCAGCTCCTGCCGCTCCATGCCGATGCCGTTATCGGCGATCGTGAGCGTTCCGGCCGTCTTGTTCGGGATGATGCGGATCTTGAGCGCGTCGCCCTCGCCCAGCAGCGCGGGACTTTCGATCGCCTCGTAGCGGAGCTTGTCACAGGCATCCGAGGCGTTGGAGACGAGCTCGCGCAGGAAGATGTCGGTCTCCGAATAGACGGAGTGCACCATGAGGTGCAGCAGCTCGGAAACCTCGGCCTGGAAGGGCTGCGTATGCACAGCTGTATCTGACGTCGTCATGCGTTTACCCGGTCAATCAAAAGGGGAAAACCGGGATATAACGCGATGGGACGGCGGATCAAGAGGACGTGAGCAGCCGTCCCTGCCCGCGGCAGAGGCAGCCTGTCCCTTGACCTGTCCCTTGGCCTGGGGCGATCAGGTCACGCAGCGGCCCGGCTGGAGCAGCTTGGCGACCTCGGTCAGGGAGCTGACCATCGGCTCGCAGGCGATGGTCGGCTTGTTGCGGCCCTGCTTCTGATTCTGGTTCTGGAGCGTCACCGGCGGCTTTGCATTGCCGGTCTCGATCACCGCGGGGACCCGCAGCAGCACCGAGGTATCGGCAAGGTCGTTCAGCCGCATCGACACGGTGCGGGTGGGAACCGCCGCCGACTTGATCTCGGCGAGCCGGTCGGCCTTGCCGGTCCGATTGACGTCGTGGCCGGGCTTATCGGCGACCGCCTGCCAGCGGTCGGCCAGATCATGGCCGGAGGCCAGTTGCACCTGCGCCGCGCCGAGCATCGCGGCAATCGCGGCGGCGCCCAAAAATACCTTTTGAATCTGTGACATGGCTGTCGACCCCTCGCCCCATGGCGATCGCGGGAACAACGCAGCCGGAGGAGCGGGGGTTCTCGGCAGTCACGATCACTTAACCGTGTGCGAAAAAGGTCGCGCCGCGAAAAATATTTCGGGAGCCCCGGAACGACTTCCGCGCCTGGGAGTCGTATCAGCAGCCGGCTATTCCCCCCTGCCCCATAAGCCGGCGACGTAGGGCGCGACTGTGGTGATGCCAGTCGCGCCTTACTTTTTTTCTTATTTGGGCGAGAGAATTTTGGCACCCTCTCGGCCGCCTCTGGCCCATGGCAGAAGCTCTTTCCAAGCCGAATTTTCCTCGTCCCTGAAGTCCGCGACGCGCGGTAGAGGTTTCCGGCCCGATCATCGCCTTGAGATTACTGCAGTTCGCGGCGGGCAAGGGGGCCTTCAATAGGCTCGACGTATTTGCCGAATTCGGGATCAACCTTCGCCGCGGCCGGCAGCTCGAGCGGATTGCGAGCGCGAAGGCGCGGAGAAAAGAGCAGGTCGGATTTCGGAAACGCCCGCTAGATCAGCCATAGCGGCTGAAAAATTGCGACTTGGACCCACTATCATTTTGACCCCCTGCCTCCGCGTGGGCATGATGGAAACGAGAACAGCGCGTTCGGCACTTCTCTGATCCGCCACCAGCGACAGTGGGTTGGAATATTGCCATGGAGCAGGAGCGGCCGGTTCGTCTTGAACGCAGGCTATCAGCGATAATGGCCGCTGACGTGGCGGGCTATTCGCGGCTAATGCACCATGACGAAGAAGCAACCCACTCCAAATTGACAAGTCTCCTTGCCGAAGGGGTCGCGCCTGCCATCTCCGAACACGGGGGCCGGATCGTGAAGAACACCGGCGATGGGTTCTTGGCAGAGTTTCCAAGCGCGGTCGAAGCGGTTCGCGCCGCAGTGCAGTTTCAGACTCGCATCAGGGAGCTTACCGCCGCCGATGCGGAAGAACGACGAATTGCCTTTCGCGTCGGCATCAATGTAGGCGATGTGATTGTCGAACCGCATGATGTTTTTGGTGACGGCGTCAATATCGCGGCACGGCTAGAGAGTATCGCCGACCCCGGCGGAATCTGCATTTCCTCGTCTGCCTACGATCACATCAGGGGCAAGGTCGGCATTGAGTTTGCAAATTGTGGAGAGCAGACTTTCAAAAATATTGATCTTCCGATCCAAACCTATGCCGCCCTCCTAGATGGCCTCTACCCCCAAAGACCCGTTGGCGCGAAGGTGCCCCGCTCACCGCCCCGCCTCTCCATTGTCGTGCTGCCTTTCGCCAATCTTAGCGGCGACCCCTTGCAGGATTATTTCGTCGATGGCGTGACCGAGAGCCTGACCACCGACCTGTCGCGCATCAGTGGATCGCTCGTGATCGGCCGCCACACTGCATATACCTACAAAGGCAAGCCGATCGACCTGAAGCAGATTGGCCGCGACCTTGACGTTCGCTACGTGCTCGAAGGGTCCGTACAGCGCAGCGGAGACCGCTTTCGAGTGAATGTCCAACTGGTCGACACTGAAACAGGAAGCCACCTCTGGGCGGACCGCTTTGACAAACCCCTAGCCGATCTCTTCGAGATGCAGGACGAAATTGTGTCGAGATTGGCCAACGCGCTTAATGCCCAACTCATCGCTGCGGAGGCACGGCGGGCGGAACGCTCATTGCAACCGAGCGCGTTGGACTTTTATTTCCAAGGAATGGCCCTTTGGAACAAGAGTTGGACTTCTCCTCACCTGAGGCAGGCTCGAAGCTTCTTTGAGCGGGCCTTGGGACTTGAGCCGGACAACGTTGAGGCATTGGTAGGGATCGCGCTGGTCGATGCGGCAATGGCTAGTACCCGGAATCAGAGCTGAGTGATACGGCGGCCTTTGAAACGGCGTTGACGGACCTTTTTCTTGGTCCAGACGAAGGGCTCGGCTCTGTCGTTGTATGCGTTGACGTAGGCATCGATGTGTTCCTGAAGCTGCTTGAGGCTCGTGAAGGAGGTGCCGCTGAGCGACTGCCCCTGCAAGATGGAAAACCATACTTCGACCTGATTGAGCCATGACGCACTTGTCGGCGTGAAATGAAATTGCACGTTGGGGTGGGCCTTGAGCCAGTCCTCGTTCTTTTTATGGGTGTTGAGGTTGTCGAGGATGACGTGAAGCTTGCGGTTCGGAAAAGCCGCGGTGACGCTGTTCATGAAATCGAGAAACTCGACGCGGCGCCGGCGTTTTGAATGGGTCGCGATGATCTTTCCGGTGGCGACTTCGAGCGCCGCAAACAATGTTGTGGTGCCATGCCGCTTGTAATCGTGGCTTTGGCCGGTCAAGGCGCGGCCATTGGGCAACTTCAGATAACCCTGCGCTCGCTCCAAAGCCTGGATCGAGGGCTTCTCGTCCACGCACAGCACAATGGCCTTCGCCGGCGGCGCGACATAGAGGCCGACAACATCGGCGGCTTTGGCCGTAAAGTTCGGGTCGTTGCTCTCGCACCAGGACTTGCGAGCCACCAGGTCAATCTTGTGGCTGCGCAGGAACCGCCAGACATATTGGACATCGACATCGCCCAGCGCCTCGGCCAGCAGGGGGCCGGTCCAGCGCGCAAACCCTTGCGGTGGCGGCTTATCCAGCAGCTTCAGAATCCGCTTGTCGGTCGTCTTCGTATAGATCGGCTGCTTGCCAGGCCGCGGCTTGTCTTGCAGCCCTTCAAGGCCATGGTCGGCATAGCGATGCCGCCAAAGGCTGACAATCCGCGGCTGGACCCCAACTTCCTTGGCGATCGACCGGGTGCTGCGCCCATCCGCCGCCAACAGAACTATCCGCGCCCGCTTCAAATCGCGCTGCAACGTCACCGGTGAGCGACAGCACGCCTCAAGCACCTTGCGATCTTTCCTCGAAAGGTGGACTTCTCTTGCTTCGGGTATCATCCCGACCTTGAATCACGACTCACGTTCCAAGAAAAGTGGGTACTAGCGTTGTTTTCGCTGATGACCCTTGCCGATATTTCGCGGCGTCAGAGGCGGCTTCAATGAAAGCGCTTTCGTTAGACCCGCAACACGCTCTCGCTCACATGGCTTTAGGCGTCGTGCAAGTATGTACGCAGCGCGCGGAGAAAGGAGTTGCCGAATGCGAGCGCGCACTGGCTCTGAACCGAAATTTGGCGGAGGCTCATGCTCTTTGGCGTCGCAAAAATGCTTCTCGGTCACCCAGAAGAAATGGAGGGATACGTACGAGATGCATTGCGCCTGTCCCCACGTGACGACGGCGCACATCGGTGGCTGTGCTGCGTTGGCTTAGCCAAATTGTGCCTCGGAGCCGAGGCCGAGGCGATTGAGTGGTTACGGCGAAGCATAAAGGCCAACCCAAACTACCCCGTTGCCCATTTTGTATCAGCAGCGGTTCTAGCCCTCATCGGAAAGATGGATGATGCGGTGGCAGCCAAGCGAGACGGACTTGCACTGGATCCCGCTTTCACCATTCGTCGCTTGAAGAATGTTAGAGCTGGCCCCGGTTGTTTGGACAGCGCCCCGCTGGATTTAAGTGGATTCCTGCCGGGTTATGCTGAACGCGGGGCTTTACGGTTTTGTCGTTGCGTCGGGAGGGCGTAGCCCGACCAGAGCGACGACAAAACCGTCGGCGACGGTCATGCGGCCATCACCATAGCTTGCGTGCCGAAGTAAGCCTCGTCGGGCGTGCGCCCGTCAAGGCTCGAGTGAGGGCGTCCCTGATTGTAGAAGGCCAGATACTTGGCAATTGACGCTCGCGCCTCGGACACGCTGTCGTAGGCGCGGAGATAAACTTCTTCGTATTTGACCGTGCGCCAGAGCCGCTCGACAAACACGTTGTCGCGCCAGGCGCCCTTGCCGTCCATGCTGATGGCGATCTTCGCGTCCAGCAGCACATCGGTGAACTCGAGGCTGGTGAACTGGCTGCCCTGATCCGTGTTGAAAATCTCGGGCCTGCCGTGCTTCGCCAACGCCTCCTGGACCGCTTCGACGCAGAAGGCCGCCTCCATTGTGATCGAGACGCGATGGGCCAGGACCCGTCGGCTGAACACATCGACGACCGCCGCGAGATAGACGAAGCCACGCCGCATCGGAATGTAGGTGATGTCCATTGCCCACGCATGGTCGGGCCGCTCGATCTTCAATCCGCGCAACAGGTACGGGTAGATCTTGTGACCCGGAGCCGGCTTGCTCGTGTTCGGGCGACGATAGACCGCCTCGATCCGCATGCGCTTCATCAGCGTCGCGATGTGGCGGCGACCGGCGTATACGCCCTCCCGCCGCAGCAACGATCGCAGCATACGCGCTCCCGCGAAGGGATAATCGAGATGCAGCTCATCGAGCCGACGCATCAAGGCAAGGTCCTCGGCCGAAACTGGCCGAGGTTCATAGTAGACCGTGCTGCGAGCCAGCTTCAGGACCTTCGCCTGGCGCACGATAGAAAGATCATGACCGCGGTCGATCATCGCTTTGCGCTCAGCAGGCCCGCCTTGGTGAGCGCGCCGGACAAAAAATCGTTTTCCAACGCCAGCTCGCCGATCTTGGCATGTAACGCCTTCAAATCGACCGGCGTCTCGGCCGATGTCTTGTCATGCCCAAACACGCCGGCGGCGCCTTCCAGGAGCTGGTTTTTCCAGATCGTGATCTGGTTCGGATGAACATCAAACAGCTGCGCCAGCTCCGCCAGTGTCTTGTCGCCTTTGACCGCAGCCAAAGCAACCTTCGCCTTGAATGCCGGAGAATGCGTCCGGCGGCTCTTCTTCGTCATCTTCGCTCCTGATTCGCAGCAAGAATCCTCGCCGCTGTCAGGCAGAAAATCCACTCAAGCTACTGTCCGAATTTGCGGGGCCAGCTCTGTTTGGCTTTCGGACGATCCTACATTCCGCGCCGGAAGCAGGCGCCTCGTAAAGGGCCTGCACATGGCTGGAGTTCCGGAATAGTTGTGATGCCAGTCGCGCCTCTCGAGCAGCCGAGGCCGCCGCGATCAGGGCAGGCCGAAAGGCCACACCAAGCAGATCAAGCTGGCATCAGCGGCGGGTGCGTATCCTGAGCCTCTACACGATCATGAAATTCGATGCGTGCAATTGGCTGATCGCGGTATCAACGAAGTCAATGGACCCTGCGTTAGAACCGCTCCCCAGCGCGAGCAGGGTCCCGCCGTGTCCATCGCTCCTAAGCGCGCTCATGATGTCGGCGACGGAGTGATAATCGCCCACACCGTTCGCAAGAGCGACGATTCCGAGCGTGTCATTGCCAAATCCGGAGATCGTATCGACCTGGCTGCTGGAATTGACGGAGACGGTCAGACCCGTGCCGTGATCGATGATGTCGGCATGGGCCGGGCCATTGATGATCGCCTGATTGCCAAACCCGGCAAAGTTAAACTGGTCTGACCCGCCATTGACCGTAATGACGTCCTGGCCGATTTGGTTTGTCACATTTGCCTGGGACCCGTTGAGCACCACGTGATTGCCAGCGCCACCAAGCATGATTGTATCGCGGCCCCCGCCAGCAACGACGTTGTCCGATCCGCTGCCGGCCATGATCGTGTTCGTTCCCGAGCCGACGGTGATCCGGTTTCCCATCCCGCCGAGATTCACGGTGCTGTTGCCGTCACCGAGAGTGATACTATTGGCGCCATCTCCACCCGCAACGACATCATTGCCATTCCCCAGCATGACCGTGTTGCCATATCCGGAGAGCGTCACCAGGTCGTTGCCGTTGCCGGCGGTCGTTTGGCTTGCACCGTCACCGGGATGGACAATATCGTTGCCGTTACCCAGCGTGATGACGTTCCCGTATCCGCTGGCGTCGATGATGTCATTGCCGTTGCCGAGTGCAATCGTCGTGGCGCCTGTCGATCCCGTCACCGTAACATTGCCGTTGCCGCCGGTGACGTGGTTGACGATCCCCTGCAGATAGACGGCGCTGTCGCCGCTCGGCACATCAACCGTACCGTATAATCCGGCGTAGATCGTGTCGCTGCCGCCATTGCCGTGGATGGTATTGAACATGCCATAGGCGTGGATGATGTCGTTGCCCGTCGTACCCTGAATGATCGCATAACCGGAGGCCGGGCCGTCGATCGTCGTGGTACCGGCTTGATGCGTGTCCGTGACAGAGGTGTTGGTGTCGCTGACGGTCAAGCCGACGCTGCTTGTGTCGCTCAGAGTGAACGTGGTCGTTACGCTGCCATCTCCGTGCGGCGAGGCTACAAACGTGAGGGCGTGCAACTCGGCGGTCAGGTTGGCGGCGCTGGTTGCCGCCAGCTCGTAGGTTCCGTTTCCAAGCGAGATCAGTCCTGACCCGGACAGGATGCCAGCCGCACCTGCGAGCGTGATGATTAGGCTGTCCGTTGCCGCTGCGTTTGGATCCGTGATCGTTACGGTCGCGAATGGATTGATAGCAGCTTGGTTGCTGGTCGCTTGTCCCGATACGGCTCCAGCGATGGCCGGCAAGGCCGCGGCTGTCAGCAGAATGCCGCCGGAGCTGTCTTTCGCGATGCCGAAGCGCGTGACCGAAGTATCCGCCAGTGTAAAGGTCTCGCTGGCCGCACCGTTGCTGACCGTGAGCTTCGAGCCGGATACAGTCACCGTTGCGCCGCTCGTATAGGACAGCCCGGACAGGTCGATCTGGTCACCGAGCGCAATGCCCTTGATCTGGCTTGCAAAGGCCGATGAGCCCGAAACCAGCTTCTGCTCGATCTTGAGCGTGCCTTGGCCGGAGAAGGTGATCGCGTCATCGGAAATCGCGCCGGCCTTGAGATCAAGCATGCCGCCGGCGATCGTGGTCGCGCCGGCAATGCCACCGGCTTCGACGAGTTCTGTGGCTCCACGAAGAACCGTCGAAGCGTTCGCGGTGCCCTGATCGAGCACATCAAGCGTGCCGCCGTTCAGGATAGTGGAGGTGACGATGCCGCCGTCCGAGACGGAGAGGCTTCCTGAGTTGAGGACTGTCCCGCTCGCCGCGCTGGCGTCGACCGCGGGCGCGCTCGGGTCGTTCGTAGGGTCTGCAACGGATCCCGAAACCGTCATCACACCACCATTGATGATGGCTTTCTTGGCGATCCCCGCCCCGAACAGGTGCAATTGGCCGCCGCTGCCGACAACGGCAAAATCGACTTCGCTTCTGAAGACGATGCCGTACGGCCCTCCGGGAGGATAATAGATCGTCTCTCCCGAAGCGCTGATGACACCGCCCGAGTTTACGATGGTGCCGCTGGCAAAGCCCCCATTGGTGAGATTCTGGACACCCCCGCCATTGACGGTGGTTGACGTCACGATGCCGGTATCGACGTCCTGCTCGGCGCCATAGTTGACAGTGGTGTGATCGGCCCGCCCTGGACCCGGCGCATCGTGCAGGTAAATGCCGGCGACACGTTGAATACCGCCCGTGTTGATCGTGGTGTAGCTCGCGGTGGATGCAAGCCCGACATCCTGCTCGCCGCCATTGATGACCGTGTTGCTGGCGGTGGCCCCTAAGTCGTAGTTGCCCAGGATCTGCTTACCGTCCGCTGATATCGTCGTGTTCGTGGCCGTACCGAACACCTTGAACAAGATGCCGTCCGATACGGTGAAGCCGTTTTCCGTGTAGCCATAGTCGGCAACAAACGTTGCGCCACTCTGGAAGGTCGTGTTGGACAGCGTCGCGCCAGCTTCAGCGATGAGCGTTGCGCCCGCGGAAATGACGCTGTTACTGAGCACGCCACCGTCCAGGACGGCCAGCGTCACGCTCTTCGGGACAGTGAATCCGTTTTCAATCGTGCCGTTGCCGATCTGCAATGTGCTGCCGGCGTTGAAGACCGTGCCCGAAAAATCGGCGTTACCAAGCACGACAAGCCCGCCGTACTGATTGACGGTCGTGTTGATCGCCGTCGCGCCCGCGGACAGCACCATCGTTCCGTAATTGATCGTCGTGCCCGTTGCCGTGCCACCTGCATCGACATTCAGCGTGCCGAAGTTCTGGAGTATCGTGCCCGACACCAACGCTCCGTCCCACACCGTTAGTGTTCCAAAACCTTCAACGATGGTGCCGATCGCCATGCTGGCGTCGACGGCCGGCTGGCCGGGGACATTGGCGAACGGATCCGGGATCGATCCCGAGACAGTCATGACGCCGCCGTTGACGATGGCGTTCACTGCGGTCCCGCCGCCAGTGACGTCGAGCTCGCCTTGGTAGTTGATGGTTGCAACGGTCGCCACGCTTCGGATCACCGGCTCCGGGTACACGGGCGCCGTTTCCACAGTTTCACCCGAAACCCTGAGAACACCGCCAGAATTGACGATGGTGCCGCTGGCGCTCCCGCCATTCGTCACGTTCTGAACGCCACCGGAATTGACGGTCGTCGTCGTTGCGATGCCCGTGTCGACGTCCTGCTCGCCGCCGCCATTGATCGTGGTGTGATCGACCTCGCCCGGGGTTGGACCTTCATGGATATATTCGCCCGTGACACGCTGGACGCCGCCAGCGTTGATGGTCGTGTAGCTGGCGACGCCGTCAAAGACGACGTCCTGTTCTCCGCCGTTGATGACAGTGTGGGTTGCCGTGCTCGTTGCGAAGGATCCGCCGACCGTCTGCAAGGCGCCGGCCAGGATCGTCGTGCTATCGACGGAGATGCCGCCACTGACATCCATCGTGTCGCCGTCATGGAGCGTCATTCCACTGGCGGGAGGAATAACCGTCATACGAATGCTCCGCGTTTGGTGCCTGGAAAATCAAACGGGCAAAGCAAAATCATGCGACGACCATTCAACCTAAAACTGCGCTAGCTGAGAATGCCTGTCAAGCAGACCCTATTTTTCAATGAAGAATTTGAACGGCGTCTTGCGCGTTTTCTGCTGACAATGCCGTGACGTGTGCGCGCGCGAGTATTGCCGGATGAATTTATCAGCAGCGTGACGAAAATTACGGCGACCACGCGCATTCAAGATTTACGCGAGGCATCCGCATGAGAAGCCGATCATAGCGCATCGAAAGTTCCGTTATCGTTCCGCGCTACGCTGGCCACTCTCGGAGCCTCTACGCAACGGCAACAGGCTATCATCGCGATGCGTGGCGGCATCTGCCGCAATGTTTCCCTCGCACCGGCTCTGCCGCAACGATGATCGGCGACCCAAGCTTCCTGGAGAGTTCATCGGCAAGGATGCGCAACAAGATATCGACGGGAGCCGCCCGGCACAAAGCCAGTCGCGCTTACTCTGGTCCGGGGCTTACTTCGCCTTCCCCGCCAGCCACTCCCGCCCCTCGCCGTAGAGCTTCTCGACCTCGGCACCGGTAGGCCCGGCATGTCGCGCTTCACCTTGTAGCCGATCAGCTCCTGCATGTAGGCGAGATGGCGGTAGCCTTCGGGCAGCGCGGCGAGCGCTTGCTGGTCGAGGCGGAGCGTCGCGGCGGGATCGACCGGGTCGATCCGGTCCTTCTCGTAGATCGGCTGGCGGCGGACGATGCCCCATTTTCCCTGCCGCTTCTCCAGGAAATCGTAGAAGCGTCCGGTGCAGACGACGTCGCAGAGCACGTCGTGCACGCCCGCGCGCTGCGAGATCGTCATCTTCGTCTGCGCAATGGCGCGCTCGCCGGACAAATCGATGCTGGTGCCGCCGAGGAAATGCAGGATGCGCACGCCCTTGGCGAATCCCTCCTGGCTGACGCGGATGAAATCCCGCGCCGGCCCCTGAAACCAGGTGGCGGACATCCAGCCTTCCTTATATGATGATTGGTCAAGCCATCGGCTCTCCATTGTTTTGCTCCATTAGTTTGGCCTCCAGTATCCAGGTGAACCCAGGTCTTTCCTCGACCGGTAAACAGCCGGGACAACCTTATATCCGGTCGCTGCGCCAAGCAGCGGCACCACATTCCCGCATTCGATGGGCTGGGCTCAGGAAGGCGCTACCATCCTCATACTCGGCTGTTTAAGCCAAAGAAGACTTCCGGTTCGCCCGCCTGGATCTGCTGAAGCTGATCAGGCTTCAGTAGATGACGATGTGGAGCAGTTTCTACGCATTCTTCAGCTTCGCCCCGTCAATCACGACGCCAACCGTCACATATTTCCACAAAGCAACGAGTAGTTTGCGGGCGAGTGCGACAACGATTTTCTTGCGCTGGGCAGAACCACTCGATGCTGCTCGCTGCCGGAACCAGCGGGTTAGCGCAGAATCAGGCTGATGGCGCAGCCAGAGCCAGGCCAGCTGTATCATCGTGGTGCGTAACCGCGGGTTGCCAGCTTTCGACACTCCTTGATCACGATCAACGGATCCGCTCTGCCACGGTGTTGGTGCTAATCCCGCGTAAGCCGCGATTTGTCGGCGATTGTCAAAGTGCCTGTAAAAGCCTTCCGTCCAGAGCAGAGATGCGAACTCAGGTCCGATACAACGCACGTTCTCGAGCATGGAAATGGCGCTATTTGCCTCTTTCCGTTCGGACGCCAGAAGCTTATCGCGCTCCGCCTCGATCACTTTGATCTGCTCGATCACCAATTCAAGACGGTCAAGTTCTCGCGATATCTGGGCTTTCAAGAAAGGTGCGAGCGGCCGACCATCGCCAGTGCGAAGCTCTTCGAGGCGAGATCGTCGATCGCGATTCAGTGGTCGGTAGCCCGAAATACCTTGTGCGAACAGAAGTCCCTCAATCCGGTTGACGTGCGTCAGTCGCTCGACAACCAGGGCTTTCCTTTCCCGGACGAGCCGACGCCGGTCTTCCTCGTCATGGGATGGAATCCGAACCATCGCACATGTTCGTGGCTCACCCCGTTTGAACGACATAAGTGCGCGGACGAGTGTTTCTCCGTCGATACGATCGGTTTTAGCTCGGCGTGCTTTTCTGGGCACCGCTATCGATGTCGCATCCACCACATGGCTCTCAACACCTTCGTCGGCCAAGACGCGATGGACCCAGAACCCATCAAGGCCTGCCTCCTGGATAACGATCACGGGGAGCCAAGAATCGGTCTTACGGTGCGCCCTGGCGCGGAGCTCGTTGAGCAAGCTGAGCAGCCGTCCGATCTGGCCGGCTGGGAGACCCTTCCGCGCCATCTTGGTATCGATGGCCGGCACGAATGAAGTCACCAGCCAAGTTGACTGGCTCAACTCCACCGAGACGTAAATTGCCTTGGCTACATCCATCCGGGTTTCCGCTGCTTGCTGAGACATCACTTTCATCTGTACTCGCTCCCCATGATTACGACTTGCCCAGCCTTTCGCCGGCCGGCGCCGACGTCAATCATGGGACTCGTGCCAGACGGTCGCAAACCGCTCCCAGTCGCCGGCATCCCGCCAGACCGCCCAATCCTCGATGAGGTCGCGGATGGCGAGACGATCGAGGAGTTGCGGGGCCATGGTACGTCTCTCCGGGCGGCTTGAGGCTGCGATGGATGTCATCGGCCCGACGTATCAACGGGGCAATTGGGTTGCCGTCAAGCGCCCGATGCTTCACCGCCGTTCGAATTGCCCACAGCGAGAGAAACGCGATACGAGCAACGAGCCTTGCAATCAACCTGGCCGCGACTAATATCCGCACCGATGCAGATGAAATTCCCTTTGTTGGCCGCGTTTCTCGGATTACTCGCGGTTTCCCCCACACACGCGCAAACAGATTTGCAGACCGAACGCGCGACGGCCTGGAAGGCAAGACTGTCGGCGCACATAGCCGGCTACCGTCAATTTCCGGCTGAAGCACTGGGGCAAACCGGCGAGGCCAGGGTCACATTCGTCATCGACCGGTCCGGCAGGTTGATCTCACAGGCTCTGGCCGTGAGCACCGGCTCTCGGCCACTCGACGTTGCCGCGCTGCAGATCGTCGCTCGTGCCCAACCGTTTCCGGCGCCGCCTTCGGAGCTCAAGGATGAGTCACTCACGTTGACAGTGCCGATTGTCTTCAATGGCCGTCAATTCCAGCTGCAACCTTCCGGGCTAGTGCTGAGCAGGCCCGGTCCTGTGCTCACGGAGGAGGATGCCATGGCCGCCTGGCGGAAGGTGGCCACCGAACATGTCTGGCGTCACAGGGTGTTTCCTTCGGAGGCGATGGGTCAGATAGGCAATGCTGGCGTCACATTCGTGATCGACCGCTCGGGCAAATTGATCTCGCACGCTTTGGTGGAAAGCACAGGCTCCCCGCCCCTGGATGCAGCAGCTCTCAAAATGGTGGAGCGAAGCGAACCATTTCCGAAGCCGCCTCCCGAGGCCAAGGACGACCTCCAGCGGATTACCATCTTCATGACTCTCGACGGCGTGCAACGCTTGGTCGAGCCCGGGCCGTGGGCGGACGAGGCCAAATTGAAGGCCAAGATCAACAGCGTCTGCCGAGGTTGTTGAACAGGGTATCGGCAAACAAAAAACGGCGCGCCTTGCGACGCGCCGTCTTCTTGTTCGATACAGGTCTTCTTACGCCGCCGGCGCCTTGGGCGTGCGGTTGCGCGAGTTGCGCTGGAAGAACAGCGCCTGGCTTGCCACCGCCGACACCATCGCCGGCTGGAACGGCTTCGAGATCAGGAACGCGGGCTCCGGGCGCTCGCCGGTGAGGAAGCGCTCCGGGTAGGCGGTGATGAACACCACCGGCACCTCGAAGGTGCGCAGCAATTCGTTAACCGCGTCGAGCCCCGACGAGCCGTCAGCGAGCTGGATGTCGGCGAGGATCAGGCCGGGCCGCCTGTTCTTGGCCAGCGCCACGGCATCGGCATGCGTGCGCGCGACGCCGACGACGTTGTGGCCGAGATTCTTCACCAGGCTCTCGAGGTCCATGGCGATGAAGGTCTCGTCCTCGATGATCAGCACGTCGGTGGCGATCTCCGCCGCCATCTCGCGCCCCGCTGCGTCCGCAAGCCGCCGCGTCTCGGCGACATCGGTGCCGAGGATGAAGGCGACCTCCTCTTCCGAGAATCCCTCGAGCGAAAGCAGCAGGAAGGCCTGCCGCGGCAGCGGCGTGATGTTCGACAGCCGCCGCTCCGGCGGCATCGGCAGGGTGGTCACCTCGGAGTCGTCGTTGACGGAGACGGAATTCCAGATCTGGGTGAACAGCCGGAACAGGCCCGCGCGCGGGCCATGGCTTTCGTCGAGCACGGCGGGATCACCGAGCATGGCTTCCAACATGGCTGCGACATAGGCGTCGCCGGAAGCCTGGCTGCCCGTCAGGGCGCGTGCATACCGGCGCAACAACGGCAAGTGTTCAGCGACAAGCTGTGAACGGGACATCCCCACTCCATTCATCTTCGGACCGACCTTAGAGAAGACTTTAGAGACATCACGAGGGGAGGCCCGGGTTCCCCTGCTGGGGCTGACTACGTCTCAGGGCAAGAAAAGTTCCGCAGCCGGCGGAACTTTTTCTCGAACCTGGAATTGTGCCTATCCAGGGAACGGCTCCGGTTGAGGAAACTTCTCGAATTTACAGTCACTTACACTCGGGGAAACGTGGAACAGGTCATGAAAGATCTCAAGTCTCAAGCCAGCAAAAGCACGACCCCCGGCAAGGGAGGGCTCACTCCGGAGATCCAATCCCGGATCGGGCATCAGCTCCGCGCCATGTACGACGACGTCGTACGGCAGGGGGTTCCAGATCGGTTCGCAGAACTGATCAAGAAGCTTGATGCGCCGGGAGCGACATCCCAAGTGGGAAATGAGGGCGGATCCAACGACAACAACAATGGGAGGGATTAATGCCTCTCACGGACTCCCTGCGTAACGACATCCTCGCGGCCGTGCCAAGTCTGCGCGCGTTCGCGATCTCGCTCAGCGGCAACGCCGACCGCGCCGACGATCTGGTGCAGGAAACGCTGTTGCGCGCGCTTGCCAACATCGACTCGTTCCAGCCCGGCTCCAACCTGCCGGCCTGGCTGTTCACGATCCTGCGCAATCTGTTCCGCTCCGACTATCGCAAGCGGCGGCGCGAGGTCGAGGACGCCGAGGGCAATTATGCGAAGACGCTGAAGACGCAGCCCTCGCAGAACGCGCATCTCGAGTTCGAGGAGTTTCGCACCGCGCTCGAGAAGCTTCCGCAGGACCAGCGCGAAGCGCTGATCCTGGTCGGCGCCTCCGGCTTCTCCTATGAGGACGCGGCCTCGATCTGCGGCTGCGCGGTCGGCACGATCAAGAGCCGGGTCAACCGGGCACGTTCGAAGCTCGCCGCGCTGCTCTATGTCGACGGCGCCGAGGATTTCGGGCCTGACGAGACGGTGCGCGCCGTGATCGGCGGCAGCGGCGGATAGCGGCCGGCGTCAACCGGACTGAGACGACAAGCATGAAGGCGGCCGTTTCCGCGACCGCCTTCATGCACGCGTTGAGAATCGGGCGCGCCGCCCGATCACTCGTCCACGAATGTCACGGTGTCAGCGACGCTCGCCCGCGAGGTGCGGTAGCTGTTGACCTTGTGGGCGTGGTCGGCATAGCCGAACGAGATGCCGCAGACGACGCGGCGGTCGTCGGGCAGATTGAAGTGACGACGGATCAGGCCGGAATGGCGCGCCAGCGCCGCCTGCGGAATGGTGCCGAGCCCGAGCGCCTGGGCGGCCAGCATGAAGTTGGAGACATAGGCCCCGCAATCGATCGCGCCGTAGATGCCGAGCGGCTCGTTGGTGTGGATCACAGCCACATGCGGCGCGCCGAAGAAATTGTAGTTCTCCAGCGCCTGCCTGGCGTAGCCGCTTCTGTCGCCGCGGCGAATCCCGAGCGTGTTGTAGAGCTGAAAGCCGCTCTCACGGCGGCGATCGAGATAGACGCCGACATATTCGCGCGGCGGGGTGAAATCGTAATCGTCGCCGAGTCCGCTGGAGGCTTCCTTGTAGATCAGCTGGCGAAAGCGCTCCTTGGCCTCGCCGCTGGCGATCATGACCTGCCAGGGCTGGCTGTTGCACCAGGACGCGGTGCGCTGCGCGGTGCTCAGCACGTGCTCGATGGTGGCGCGATCGACCTCTTTGGGAAGGAAAGCGCGGACGGAGTAGCGCTCGTTGAGCAGCTCTTCGAGCACGCCGATGCGGTTATTCTGATTCACTTTTGCGTCCATTGATCAGCTCGCATTGTTCTCTTCGTAGGGTGGGCAAAGGCGCCATAGCGCCGCGCCCACCAACAGACCTACCTCGGCGCACCTGCATATGGTGGGCACGCTTCGCTTTGCCCACCCTACGATACTAGCGTCCCTTGGTCGGGATCTTGTTATACGGCACGTCCTTGTCGACGCGGATGTCGCCCGGCAGGCCCAGCACGCGCTCCGCGATGATGTTGCGCAGGATCTCGTCAGTGCCGCCGGCAATACGCATCGAGGGCGAGGACAGCAGCATTTGCTGGAACTGGCCCTGCACCGTCTCCTCGTCGCTGCCCGTGAGAACGCCGGCCGCACCCTGGAGGTCCATGGCGTAGGTCGCGATGTCCTGGAGCATCATGCCCGAGACCAGCTTGCCGATCGAGTTCTCCGGACCCGGCTGCTCGCCTTTCGACAGCGCCGAGATCGCACGGTAGCTGGTATATTTCAGCCCGCTCGACTTCACCGCCCAGCTGGCAAGCTTCGAGCGCACCGCGGGATCGTCGATGGCAAGCCCGTCCTCCAGCATCAGGTTCGCGCAGAACTCGAACATCTCAGGCACGCCGGTCGCGAGCCGCGAGCCGATCGACATGCGCTCGTTCATCAGCGTGGTCAGCGACACGCTCCATCCCTCGCCGACGGCGCCGAGCCGCTGGCTGTCTGATATCACCACGTCGGTGAAATAGACCTCGTTGAACTCCTGCATGCCGTTGGCCTGCTTGATCGGCCGCACCTCGACGCCCGGGCTCTTCATGTCCAGGAAGAACATGGTGAGGCCCTTGTGCTTGGGTACGCTCGGATCGGTGCGCGCGATCAGAAGGCCGAAGTCGGAATAATGCGCACCCGAGGTCCAGATCTTCTGGCCGTTGACGATCCAATTGTCGCCCTTCTTCTCCGCACGCGTGCGCAGGCCCGCAACGTCAGAGCCGGCCGAGGGTTCAGAGAACAGCTGGCACCAGATCTCCTCGCCCGAGGCGAGCTTCGGCAGATGGCGACGCTTGGCGTCCTCGCTGCCCCAGGCCATCACGGTCGGCCCGCACATGCCTTCGCCGATCTGGAACGGCTGCGTCAGCTTGCCGTAGACGCCCTCCTCCTGCTGCCAGATCACGCGCTCGATCGGCGTGGCGCCGCGGCCGCCATATTCCTTCGGCCAGTGCAGGCAGGCCCAATTGCCCTCGAACTTCTTCTTCTGCCAGGCCTTGCCGACATCGACGATGTCGTGCTTCGCAAGCCGGATGCGACCGAGCGAGGATTTTGACAGCTCGGCATGCAGCTCCTTCGGCGCGTTGGCCTCGACCCATTGGCGCGCAGTCTCGCGGAATGCGGCTTCCTGCGGGGTATCGTCGAAATTCATGGCGGCTTCCTTTTCCTAGTCATTCCGGGGCGCGCAACGCGCGAACCCGGAATCCAGAGGTTACTTACGCATCTCGAGATTCTCAGATGTGCAATTGCACATCGTAGTTCGGCTCTTCGAGCCGCCCCGGAATGACGGCTAATTCCTTCCCTTGGTCGGGATCTTGTTGAACGGCACGTCCTTGTCGACCCGGATGTCGCCCGGCAGGCCCAGCACCCGCTCGGCGATGATGTTGCGCATGATCTCGTCGGTGCCACCTTCGACACGGGTGCCCGGCGCACGCAGCAGCATGGCCTGGAAACGGCCGGCGAGTTCGGCATCCTCGGGGCCGCTGACGACCCCGCTCGCGCCCTGCAAGTCCAGCGCATAGGCCGCGACGTCCTGGATCATCGAGCCCGCCACCAGCTTGCCGATCGAATTTTCCGGCCCTGGCCGCTCGCCCTTCGACAGCGCCGAGATCGCGCGCATGCTGGTGTAGCGCAGGCCGCTCGCCTTCACCGCCCAGTTCGCCAGCTTCGAGCGCACCGCGCGATCCTCGATCGCCGGACCGTTGTCCAGCATCAGGCCGGAGCAATAGTCGAACAACTCAGGGAAACCGGTCGAGACGCCCGCGCCGATCGACATGCGCTCGTTCATCAGCGTGGTCAGCGAGACGTTCCATCCGTCATTGACCTCGCCGAGGCGCTGATGGTCGGGAATCCGCACGTTGGTGAAATAGACCTCGTTGAAATCGGAGGCGCCGCTCGCCTGCTTGATCGGCCGCACCTCGACGCCCGGGCTCTTCATGTCCAGGAAGAACATGGTGAGACCCTTGTGCTTGGGCACGGTCGGATCGGTGCGGGTAAGCAGGATGCCGTAATCGGAATAATGCGCGCCTGATGTCCAGATCTTCTGGCCGTTGATGACCCATTCATCGCCGTCCTTCTCCGCCCGCGTGCGCAGGCCCGCGACGTCGGAGCCGCCGGCGGGCTCGGAGAACAGCTGGCACCAGACCTTTTCGCCGGAGGCGAGCGGCGGCAAATAGCTGCGCTTATGCTCCTCGCGCGCGAACGCCATCATGGTCGGCCCGCACATGCCGTGGCCGATGATGAACATATGGGAGAGTTTTCCGAACGGGCCCTCTTCCTGCTGCCAGATCACGCGCTCGATCGGCGAGGCGCCGCGGCCGCCATACTCCTTCGGCCAGTGCAGGCAGGCCCAGCCGGCATCGGCCTTCTTCTTCTGCCAGGCCTTCGCGACCTCGAGAATGTTGGCGTTCTTGAGCTGGGTGCGGCCGAGCGAGGATTTGCGCAGCTCTTCCTCGTACTGCCTGGGTGCGTTCGCACCGATCCAGGCGCGCGCCAGGCTGCGGAATTCGGCTTCCTGCGGGGTGTCGTCGAAGTTCATGATGTCTCTCTTTTTCCGTCATTCCGGGGCGCGCGCAGCGCGAACCCGGAATCTAGATGTTATTCACTCATCTCCGGATTCCGGGTTCGCCGCTGTGCGGCGCCCCGGAATGACGACAACATCAAGCCGCGTTCTTCTTGCGCATGCGGTCGATCAGCTGGTCTTCCCAATAGGACAGGCTGCCGAGGGCCAGCGCCATCGCGTTCGCCCGGCGGTAGTACATGTGGCAGTCGAACTCCCAGGTGAAACCCATGCCGCCGTGCACCTGGATGTTGTTCTTGGCGCAGTGCTGGAACGCCTGCGTGGCGCTGATGCGGGCGGCGGCGGCGGCTTCCGGCAATTCCGATGCATTGGTCGAAAGCGCCCAGGCGCCGTAATAGCTGTTGGAGCGCGCCAGCGTCGCCGAGACATACATATCGGCCAGCATGTGCTTGACCGCCTGGAACGAGCCGATCTGACGGCCGAAGGCAATGCGGTCGAGCGCGTAGTCGCGGCCCATCTCCAGCGCGCGGTCGGAGCCGCCAACCTGCTCGAAGGCGCACAGCACGGCGGCACGGTCGAGCACCTGGGTGAGGATGCTCCAGCCCTCGCCGGCAGCGCCCAGCGGCTCGGCCTTGCAGTCCTTGAAAGTGATCTCCGCCTGGCCACGAGTCGGATCGAGGTTGGTCAGGCCTTTCACCTCGACGCCGCCGCCCTTGAGATCGACCAGGAATAGCGAGATGTCGCTCTCACGCCCGCTCGAACCCGTGCGAGCTGCAACGACGGCGAAGTCGGCGATCGCGCCATCGGCCACAGGCTTCTTGACGCCGTTAAGCACGCCATTCGCAGCAGCGAGCTTGATGGCCTTCGGCGACGGATTGCCCTTGCCCTCGAACAGCGCCAGCGTCCCGATCGCCTCGCCCGAGGCAATTGCCGGCAGCCATTTTTTCTTCTGCGCGTCGCTGCCGGCGATCAGCAGTGCTTCGGCGGCGAGATAAACGGTCGAGGAGAACGGCACCGGCGCGTTGGCCCGGCCCATCTCTTCCGCGATCACGCAAAGCTCGAGATGGCCGGCGCCGGCACCGCCGAATTCCTCGGGGATTGCGACGCCGAGAAATCCCATCTCGGCAAGCCCCTTCCACAGCTCCTTGTCGTAGGGCGCCTTGCCGTCGAGCACGACGCGCACCGCCTTGGGCGGGCATTTTTCGGTGAGGAATTTGCGCGCCTGATCGCGAAGCTGCTTCTGGTCGTCGGAGAAGTCGAAGTTCATGGCGGGCTACCTTTGTTTATTCGTTGTCATTTATTGCCGTCATTCCGGGGCGCGCGGAGCGCGAGCCCGGAATCCATATCCCCCAGCCGGGGTTATGGATTCCGGGCCTGCGCCTCTCGGCGCATCCCGGAATGACGAATGGAGAGAGGAGTGTTTCATCGCAGCACGACCACATCCTGATCCGGCTTGTCCGCATAGAGCCGCTCCACCAGCGCGGCGCGGCGCTCGAGGCCCGCGCGCTGGTTGATGTAACCCTTGTCGGTGAGCTCATTGCCGTCGATCGAGGGCGGCTCGACCATCAGCATGGCGCGCGCGATGATGCGGCTGCTGGCGCCTTCGCACTCCTTGTTGTGCGTCTCCAGACCGCGCCTGAAGCAGGCGATCACCTCGGGATGCTTCACGGCATCCTCAAAGCTGAGATCGGGATTGCCGACGAGCTGGCGGCAGGCATGCAGGTTCGGCCAGGCGAGCAGGCCGATGAAGGCGCGATCCTGCCCCGCGACCAGCGCGTCATGCACGACAGGCGTCGTGGCTGCGATGGTGTCGGTGCGGAGCGAGCCGACATGGACGAACGTGCCGGTGGTGAGCTTGAAGTCTTCGATGACGCGCCCGGCAAAGATGATGCCCTTCACCGGATCGGCATCGTCGACAAAAATGCCGGCATCGCCGATGCAGTAGAAGCCTTCCTCGTCGAACATCTTCCTGGTCAGCTCGGGCTGGCCGAAATAGCCGGGCGTGACGTTGACACCGCGCAGACGCAGCTCGTATTTCGAGCCGCACGGCACCATCTTCAATTCGACGCCGGGGAAGGGCAGGCCGATCAGGCCAACGCGCTCGGTGTCCCAATAGGTGCCGGTCGAGGTCGGCGCAGTCTCGGTCGAGCCCCAGCCGGTGTAGAACACGATCCGTTCGCCGGTGGTCTTCACTGCGAGATCCTGCATGCGGTCGTAGAGATCATCAGGCAGTCGCGCGCCGCCATAGGCCATGATCGACAGGTTCTTGAAGAAGGAGCGGCAGAGCGCATCGTCCTTCTCCATGGCAGCGGCAAGCGCGGCGTAGCCGGCCGGCACGTTGGCGTAATAGGTCGGCGAGATCTCGCGCAGATTGCGCAGCGTCTCCTCGAACTGGCCCGGCATCGGCCGGCCGTCGTCGATATAGAGCGTGCCGCCGTCGACCAGGATGGGATGGAACGCCGCATTGCCGCCCATCGTGTGGTTCCACGGCATCCAGTCCAGCATGGTCGAGATCGGACCGCTTGGATCGCGCGGCCGCACCTGCATCATCATCGCCGCATTGGCGCACATCATCGCTTGCGTGTTGATGACGGCTTTTGGCATGCCGGTCGAACCTGACGTGAACAGCAGCTTGCCGACGGTGTCGGGCGTGATCCTGGCAATCGACTCCTCGACGGCGCCGGTCACCGGCGTTGCCGCAAGCTCGGCAAAGCTGACGCTCTTGATACCCTCGCAGGGCCGCAAGACGTGAACGACGGTGACGCCGGTGAGGTCGATCGCCCTCAGTGCCTTCTCGAAGGTCGGGCCGTCCTGCACCATCACCACGGCCGGCTTGATCAGGTCGAACAAATATTTCAGCTTGACGTGATCGTGGCTCATCAACGAGTAGGCCGGCGACACGGGAGCCGCCGGGACGCGCGCCTGCATCGCAGCCTGTGTCATCAGCGCATGCTCGATCGAGTTGCCGGACAGGATCGTGACCGGGCGGCCATCGAGACCGAGATCGAGCAGGCCTTGCGTCAGCGCATCCACGGTGCGCTTGGCTTCGCCGTAAGAGACCTTCCGCCATTCGCGATTCGGTCCGCCGCGCTGGGCGAGCCAGATGCGCTCGGGTGCTTGCGTCGCCCATTTCGCCAGCGAGGCCGGGATGTGCTTCTCGTAAGGTTGCAGCGGAATGCGCGACTTCAGCACCACCGTGCCGTCGCCGCGGCGCTCGACGTCGATGTCGCGTGCCAGCCACTCGACCTTGCGAAAGGCGGGCTTCGTCATCACCGCCGCCGCGCTGCCACTCATTTTGCGTCTCCCGGAATTACTGTCCTTTGCGGATCTTCGTCGTTCAGCGCCTGATATAGACAGGCTTTCGCTTCTCAAGGAAGGCCCTGATGCCTTCCGAAAATTCCTCGGAGCGGCTGCACAGGACCTGATTGCGGTCCTCCATCGCGATCGCGGCTTCCAGCGATCCGGCATCGACGCTCATGTTGAGACATTCTTTCGAGAGGCGAAGCCCCACGGGCGAGGCCGTGATCATCGCATCGATGTAAGGCTCGGCAGCGTCATCGAGCTTGTCTTCGTCGACGACCTCGGAGACGAGACCGACCGCGAGCGCCCGCTCGGCGCCGATGAAGCGTCCCGTGAGGATCAGCTCGGAGGCGACGGAGACACCGACGAGGCGCGGCAGGAAATAGCTGGTGCCGATGTCGCAGCCGCCAAGGCCGAGCTTGATGAAGGCGCAGTTCATCCGCGCCGATTTCGTCGCGATCCGGATGTCGGAGGCGAGCGCCAGCGCAAAGCCGCCGCCCGCCGCCGCGCCCTGCAGCAGCGCCAGGATCGGCTGCGGACAGCGCCGCATCAGCATCACGATGTCGGCAATGCGGCGCTGCGAGTCCAGCGACTCGGTGACGCCGGGCGGCTCCTGCTGCCCGGCACGGCGCGCCATCGCGGCCTTGAGATCGAGGCCCGCGCAAAAATTCTTGCCGGCGCCCTTCAGCACCACCACGCGCGTATCGCGATTGCGCTGCAGCCCCTGGAAGTAGGTGTTGAGCGCATCGATCAGCGCGGGATCGAGCGCGTTGAGGCTGTCAGGACGATTGAGCGTCACCCGGTCGACGCCGTCGTTGTGCTCGATCAGCAGCGGTTGGGACATGCGCGATCTTCTTCATCCGCAACGATGGTGCCGATTGCTGCGCCCTCTCCCCTTGTGGGAGAGGGCATGTACGTCGCTCGACGCGCATTCGCTCGGGTGAGGGGTCTGCCTCCACAGATGAGACCGCGGAGCGAACCCCTCATCCGTCGCGCTATGCGCGCCACCTTCTCCGACAAGGGGAGAAGGGAAGAGAGCTCTACCGCGGCGCCATGCGGATCGCGCCGTCGAGGCGGATGGTCTCGCCGTTCAGCATCGGGTTCTCGACGATGTGCACCGCGAGCATGCCGTATTCATTGGCGTCGCCGAGACGCGCGGGATGCGGCACCTGGGCGCCAAGGCTCTTGCGAGCCTCTTCGTTCAGGCCCATCAGCAGCGGCGTCAGGAACAGGCCGGGCGCGATGGTGTTGACGCGGATCTTCTGGCTGGCGAGGTCACGCGCGGCAGGCAGCGTGAGGCCGACGACGCCGCCCTTGGAGGCCGCATAGGCGATCTGGCCGATCTGGCCTTCATAGGCGGCAACAGAAGCGGTGTTGACGATGACGCCGCGCTCTTCGCCGATCGGCTCGGCGGTGACGAGGCGCTCGGCGAACAGCCGCAGGCAGTTGAAGGTGCCGATCAGGTTGACGTTGATGATGCGCGCGAACTTTTCCAAGGGATAAACGCCGTCGCGACCGACGATGCGCTGCGAGCCGCCGATACCGGCGCAGTTCATCAGCACGCGGGCGATGCCATGGGCGGCTTCCGCCTTCGCGATCGCCGCCTTGATCTGCTCCTCGCTGGTGACGTCGGCATGCAGCGCGACGCCCTTCACCTCGGCCGCGACCTTCTCGGCGTTTTCCTTGCTCTGGTCGATCACGCCGATCTTGGCGCCCTTGGCGGCCATGGCGCGGGCGGTCGCGGCACCCAGGCCCGAACCACCGCCGGTGATGAGAACGGCTACGTCTTTCAGCTGCATCGCAAATACCTTTCCTTGGGCGTTTCTTCTCTAGACTTGAAGAGTTCGGCCGGATCATCCGGCCGCGGCGGCGTCCCCGGCTTGCGTGAGGATGCCGCCGCAGATCAGCGATTCCATGTGCTTGATGTATTGCCGGCAGACTTCGTCGGTGACCGGGCCGACGCCGGTCGCGCGGGACATCGCGTGCCGGCCGAAGAACAGGTGATCGCAGGCGCCGATCAGGCTGGTGTAGAACAGCACCGGATCGGTCTGGCGGAATTCGCCGCTGCTGACGCCTTCGGCGAGCAGGCGACGATGAAAATCCAGCAGCGGCGCGACGAAGAATTTCGAGACTTCGTCGGCAGAGCCGGCAACGCTCTCGTGCAGGAGATAGTGGATCAGCCGATTCATGTAGGGGAACCGGTGATAGGCGCGGATGATGCCGCCGATATGCAGCTTCAGCTTCGCGGTCGGCGTGATCGGCTGCGCCAGCAGATATTCGAGATTGGACAGCTCCGTCCCCGCATCGCGCTCGAGCAGCGCCAGCAGCAGGCCGTCCTTGTTGCCGAAGTGATATTTGACCAGCGCGGCGTTGGCGCCCGACTTCTGGGCGATGTCGGAGAGCGAAATCTCGATTGAGGAACGTTCGATCATCAGCTCGCTTGCGGCCACGAGCAATTTCTCTGCCGTGGAATTCTTTCCGCTGGGGAGCTTGGTCGGTACGCTGGTAGCCACGGAGTTCCCTGTTCTCGCCGCTTGAAGCGGGGCGCAGATAAGCCCAAGCAGCGCCTCATCACAAGAGTTAATTGATCGATTGACTAAATGACGTTGCACCCTTTTAATCCGCCCCGACAACCCAACCCGATCCAGAAAAATCCAGGGAGAAACCGAAATGGCCGAGGCTTACATCGTCGCCGCTGCGCGCACCGCCGGCGGGCGCAAGGGGGGCCGCCTCGCCGGCTGGCATCCGGCCGATCTCGCCGCCAAAGTGCTGGACGAGCTGGTCGATCGCGCCAAGGTCGACCCGGCCTTGGTCGAGGACGTGATCATGGGCTGCGTGATGCAGGTCGGCGAACAGTCCAACAATGTCGCGCGCAATGCGATCATGGCCTCGAAGCTGCCGGAGAGCGTGCCGGGCACCTCGATCGACCGCCAGTGCGGCTCCTCGCAGCAGGCGTTGCACTTCGCAGCCCAAGCCGTGATGTCCGGCACGATGGACGTCGTGATCGCGGCCGGCGTGGAATCGATGACGCGCGTGCCGATGGGCCTGTCATCGCAGCTCCCGGCCAAGAACGGCTTTGGCAATTACAAGAGCCCGGGCATCGAGGCGAGGTATCCGAACATCGTGTTCAGCCAGTTCACCGGCGCCGAGATGATGGCCGAGAAGTACGGCTTGTCGAAGAATGAGCTCGACGAATACTCCTTCAACAGCCACCAGCGCGCGATCGCGGCGACGCAAGCCGGTCACTTCAAGAAGGAGATCGTGCCGCTCGAGATCACGCGCGCCGACGGCTCCAAGGATACCCACCACATCGACGAGGGCATCCGCTTCGACGCCACGCTCGAAGGCATCAAGGGCGTCAAGCTGATCGCCGAGAACGGCAAGCTTTCCGCGGCCAGCGCCAGCCAGATCTGCGACGGCGCTTCCGGCGTCATGGTGGTGAACGAGCGCGGCCTGAAGCAGCTCGGCGTCAAGCGCTCGCGCGCATCCATCACATGACCATGACCGGCGGCGATCCCGTGATCATGCTCGACGCGCCGCTACACGCCACCAAGCGCGCGCTGGAGAAGGCCGGCATGACGATCGGCGACATCGACCTGTTCGAGGTCAACGAGGCCTTCGCCTCGGTGCCGACCGCCTGGCTCAAGACCACCGGCGCCGATCCGGAGCGTCTCAACGTCAATGGCGGGGCCATCGCGCTCGGCCATCCGCTCGGCGGCTCCGGCACCAAGCTGATGACCACGCTGATCAACGCGCTGCACCAGCGCGGCAAGCGCTACGGCCTGCAGACCATGTGCGAAGGCGGCGGCATGGCCAATGTGACGATCGTGGAGCGGCTGTAAGCTGCTTCGACACAGACGGTGTCGTCCCGGACAAGCGCGCCTAAAGCGCGCGACGATCCGGGATCCATAGCCACAGAAGGCTGTGGTTATGCCGCGCTGGAGCTCCATCTCGTTTCAACAACCGAGGCCTGTGGTTATGGATCCCGGCCTTCGCCGGGATGACACCTTTCTTGTTGAGAGACCTACGCTCATGACCCACCCCTCCATCCACGCCCGCGCCACGCCGAACAAGATCGCTTACCAGATGGCGGGCACCGGCAAGGCGATCACCTATCGCGAACTCGACGGGCTCTCGAACCAGGGCGCACACCTGTTCCGCTCGCTCGGCCTGAAGGCCGGCGATCACATCGCACTGTTGATGGAGAACCGGCTTGCCTTCATGGAGCTCTGCTGGGCCGCGCAGCGCAGCGGGCTCTATTACACCGCGATCAGCCGCTATCTGAAGCAGGACGAGATCGACTACATCATCGCCGATTGCGGCGCCAAGGTCGTGATCACCACGCCGAAATGCGCCGACCAGATCAAGGCCCTGATCAAGGGCACGCCCGGCGAGCCGGTCTTCTACATGATGGAGGAACCGCTGCCCGGCTTCCGCTCCTACGACAAGGAAGCCGCCGCGCAGCCGACGACGCCGATCTCCGACGAGGTCGCCGGCTACGACATGCTGTATTCGTCCGGCACCACCGGCCGGCCCAAGGGAATCAAGAAGGCGTTCGAGGGCAACAAGATCGACGTGCCGAACGCCTTCCTGCGCGTGCTCTGCGCCGACATGTGCGGCATGAATGCGGCGAGCACGTACCTCTCGCCGGCGCCGCTCTATCACGCGGCGCCCCTGCGCTTCAACATGATGGCGATCGTGCTCGGCGGCACCTCCATCATCATGGAGCATTTCGACGCCGAAGAATTCTTGAAGCTGGTCGAAAAGTATGAGGTCACGCAGTCGCAGCTCGTGCCGACCATGTTCGTGCGGATGCTCAAGCTGCCGGACGAGGTGCGCTACCGGTACAACGTCTCGACGCTCAAGGGCGCAATCCACGCCGCAGCCCCCTGCCCGGTCGACGTCAAAGCCAAAATGATCGAATGGTGGGGACCGATCCTGATCGAGTATTACGCCGGCTCGGAAGGCAACGGCGTCACCGTCTGCAACTCGCAGCAATGGCTGGAGCATCGCGGCAGCGTCGGCCGCGCCGTGGTCGGCAAGATCAAGATTCTCGACGAAAACGACGAGGAGCAACCGACCGGCGAAATCGGCACGGTCTATTTCGCCGACGCGCCTGCTTTCGCCTATCACAACGACCCCGAGAAGACGAAGAAGGCCTACAACGCCAAGGGCTGGTCGACGCTCGGTGACGTCGGCTATCTCGACAAGGACGGCTTCCTGTTTCTCACCGACCGCAAGTCCTACATGATCATTTCCGGCGGGGTGAACATCTACCCGCAGGAGACCGAGGACGTGCTCATCACCCACCCCGATGTCGCCGACGTCGCCGTATTCGGCCGAACGAGGAGATGGGCGAGGAGGTGAAGGCGGTGGTGCAGCCGCACGACATGACGCGTGCGGGCAAGGCGCTGGAAGCCGACCTGATCGCGTTCTGCAAGGGTCGCCTCTCCGCGATCAAGTGCCCGCGTTCGATCGATTTCGAGGCGGAGCTGCCGCGCACGCCGACGGGCAAGCTGGTGAAGCGGCATTTGCGCGACAGGTATTGGCCGAAGACAACAGCGAAGATCTAGCGCTCTCTCTTACCCTCCCCCTCCCGGGAGGGTGGCGGCATCCTCAATCAAACAGGCTCGGCGTGTGGTTCACCAGCGCGCCTTCGATCTCGAGCATCTTCAGTTTGGTGACGACGCCGCCATTGGCCGAGAAGCCGCCGGGCTTGTTGCCGGCCGCCAGCACCCGATGGCAGGGCACGACGATCGGGCACGGGTTGCGGCCGAGCGCCTGGCCGACGTCGCGCGACAGCTGGACGCCACCGAGCTGCTTGGCAATGTCGCCATAGGTGACGGTCTTGCCGGGCGGGATGGTACGGGCGATCTCGTAGACGCCGCGGTTGAAATCGGGCACGCCGTCGAGATCGAGCGGGATGTCGGTGAGGTCATCCGGCTCGCCTGCGAGCGATTTGTGATGCGGTCGATCGCCTGCTGCACCTCGGCGGTCGGCTCGGCTTCGCTGGCATCAGCGTGGCGCTGACTGATGCGGGTGCGGATCTTCTGCTCGCCGCCCATCGGCAGCTGCGTGCCGTTGATGCCGCGCGGGCCCCAGGCGACGGCGCAAAGGCCGATCCTGGTATCGAACAGGGCAAAATGCTGGTCGGTCATGGCTCGGTTCCTGGCTGCGTCCTCATCGCATGCCCCCAATGTGATCTCAGGCCAAATCTAGTACCCACTTTTCTTGGAACGTGAGTCGTGATTCAAGGTCGGGATGATACCCGAAGCAAGAGAAGTCCACCTTTCGAGGAAAGATCGCAAGGTGCTTGAGGCGTGCTGTCGCTCACCGGTGACGTTGCAGCGCGATTTGAAGCGGGCGCGGATAGTTCTGTTGGCGGCGGATGGGCGCAGCACCCGGTCGATCGCCAAGGAAGTTGGGGTCCAGCCGCGGATTGTCAGCCTTTGGCGGCATCGCTATGCCGACCATGGCCTTGAAGGGCTGCAAGACAAGCCGCGGCCTGGCAAGCAGCCGATCTATACGAAGACGACCGACAAGCGGATTCTGAAGCTGCTGGATAAGCCGCCACCGCAAGGGTTTGCGCGCTGGACCGGCCCCCTGCTGGCCGAGGCGCTGGGCGATGTCGATGTCCAATATGTCTGGCGGTTCCTGCGCAGCCACAAGATTGACCTGGTGGCTCGCAAGTCCTGGTGCGAGAGCAACGACCCGAACTTTACGGCCAAAGCCGCCGATGTTGTCGGCCTCTATGTCGCGCCGCCGGCGAAGGCCATTGTGCTGTGCGTGGACGAGAAGCCCTCGATCCAGGCTTTGGAGCGAGCGCAGGGTTATCTGAAGTTGCCCAATGGCCGCGCCTTGACCGGCCAAAGCCACGATTACAAGCGGCATGGCACCACAACATTGTTTGCGGCGCTCGAAGTCGCCACCGGAAAGATCATCGCGACCCATTCAAAACGCCGGCGCCGCGTCGAGTTTCTCGATTTCATGAACAGCGTCACCGCGGCTTTTCCGAACCGCAAGCTTCACGTCATCCTCGACAACCTCAACACCCATAAAAAGAACGAGGACTGGCTCAAGGCCCACCCCAACGTGCAATTTCATTTCACGCCGACAAGTGCGTCATGGCTCAATCAGGTCGAAGTATGGTTTTCCATCTTGCAGGGGCAGTCGCTCAGCGGCACCTCCTTCACGAGCCTCAAGCAGCTTCAGGAACACATCGATGCCTACGTCAACGCATACAACGACAGAGCCGAGCCCTTCGTCTGGACCAAGAAAAAGGTCCGTCAACGCCGTTTCAAAGGCCGCCGTATCACTCAGCTCTGATTCCGGGTACTAGGCTTGGAAATAGTTGCGATCCACCCGGTTTCCGGGAATCTTGCACAGAGTTCCAATTTCTCGCGAGCCCAGAATGCAACGCTTCCACGTCAACGGATACGACATGGCCTATATAGACGTGGGTGAAGACCGAGGCCGACCCCCGTTGGTCTGCGTGCACGGCTCGCTCAATGATTTCCGCGTCTGGGGCTGCGTGCTCGGGCCGCTGACGCAGCGGCATCGGGTGATCGCCGTCAGCCTGCGCCATTTCTTCCCCGACCGCTGGGACGGCGTCGACGATACCTATTCGATCGCCCAGCATGTCCAGGACGTCATCGCCTTCATCGAGAAGCTCGACGTCGGCCCGGTCGATCTGATGGGCCATTCCCGCGGCGGACACATCTGCTTTCGCGTGGCGCAGGCGCGCCCCGATCTGTTGCGGCGGCTGATCCTGGCGGAGCCCGGCGGAGAGCTCGATGCGAGCCTCGATCCCGATTATGCCGGCGGTCCCTCGCCGCTCCTGGCGCGATTCACGGCCTCGGCGGAGAAGATCGCGGCGGGCGATGTCGACGGCGGCCTCGCCGTGTTCGTCGACACGCTGGAGGGCGCCGGCACCTGGCCGCGGCTGCCGGCGATGGTGAAGCAGAATCTGCGCGACAACGCCTATACGTTGATCGGCCAGGTCCGCGACAACCGCCCGCCCTTCTCGGAGGCGGATGCGGCATCGATTCTGATGCCGACGCTGTTCATCCTGGGCGCGCGGACCAAGGGCCTGCTGCCGAAGGTGCTGCATGCGCTCGCCGCGCATGTGCCCTATTCCAAGACGGCGATCATCCCGAACGCGACGCATCCGATGTTCGAGCAGGCGCCGCAGAAATACTCCGAAGTCGTTCTGGATTTCCTGGCGGGCTGACCATGCAGACTTTTCGCGTCAACGGTTACGACATGGCCTATCTCGAAGTCGGGGAAGGTCCGCCGCTGGTCTGCGTGCATGGCACACTCGGGGATTTCCGCACCTGGTATTCGGTGCTCGGCCCGCTGTCGAAGAGCCATCGGGTGATCTCGGTCAGCCTGCGGCATTTCTTTCCCGAGCATTGGGACGCCGGCGGCGACGACTACAGGATGGCGCAGCACGTCGCCGATATGATCGCCTTCATCGAGCAGGTCAAGCCCGCACCCGTCAATCTGATGGGACATTCGCGCGGCGGCCACATCGCGTTCCGCGTCGCACAGGCACGACCTGATCTGTTGCGCAAACTGGTGCTGGCCGAGCCCGGTGGCGATCTCGACGCCAGCCTGCCGGTGCCTGAAGGCACGCCCGCGCACCCGCCGCTCGCGGCACGCACGGCGCGCTCGGTCGAGATGATCCGCGCCGGCGACATCGAGGGCGCGCTGCAGAATTTCTACGAGGGCATCGAAGGCGACGGCTCCTGGCGCCGCGTGCCGGCGGCGGCGAGGCAGCAATTGCGCGACAATACGCTCACCTTCCTCGGCCAGATCAACGAGCAGCGCAGGCCCTATACGCTCGCGGATGCGCAGGCGATCAGGACGCCGACACTCCTGGTCGGCGGCGGCGCGACGACGGGAAGCCTGTCGGTGATGTGGCGCGTGCTGGCGGAGCACATCGCAGGAGCCAGGACGGCGGTGATCGCGAATGCCGGCCACTGGATGTTCGAGCAGGCGCCGCTGGAGTTCGGCGAGGTGGTGAACGCGTTCCTGGCGGAGTAGGTGGGTGTAAGGAACGCACCGTCGTTGATCCCCCTCGCCCCGCTTGCGGGGAGAGGATGGGGTGAGGGGGAGCCTACGCGCAGACGGTGAGAGTGAGACTCGCGGAAGCTCCCCCTCACCCGGAATTTGCTACGCAAATTCCGGCCTCTCCCCCGCACGCGGGGAGAGGCGAAGAGACTCACACCTTCCACACGCCGACCGGCATCTTGATCGTCGCGTTGAGGCGGTTCCAGACGTTGATGGTCGCGATCGAGAGGATCAGCGTTGCAAGCTCGCGCTCGTCGAAATGCTTGGCGGCCTCATTCCAGATCGTGTCGGACACCGGATCCTCGCGGTCGGCGAGACGGGTGACCGCCTCGGTCAGAGCCAGCGCGGCGCGCTCGGCTTCGCTGAAATAAGGCGCGTCGCGCCAGGCCGAGACGGCGAACAGGCGCTCGTCGGTCTCGCCGGCCTTGCGGGCGATCTTCGGGTGCATGTCGACGCAGACGCTGCAACCATTGATCTGGCTGGCGCGCAGGTGCACCAGTTCCAGGAGCTTTTCCGGCAGGCCCTGTTTGGTCAAGTTGCCGAGAGATTGCAGAACATTCATGGCCTCGGGCAGGACCATACGGGGTGATTCATGCGAGCGTGCATAATTGTCGTCTCCATCTGTCGATTTTCGAAGGTTCCGGTCACATTGGCCGAATTGGCTTCGTCATGGGCATGACGGATCGAGATCCAGGAATGTGACCGATGACCCAAAAAAACTCTGAAGAAAATTTTCTCAGCCAGCAGTTCGAGGCCAACAGGGATCATTTGCGCGCGGTCGCCTACCGGATGCTGGGTTCCCGCGGCGAGATCGACGATGCCGTGCAGGAGGCCTGGCTGCGGCTCAGCCGGAGCGATACGTCCGATGTCGCGAATCTGCGGGGCTGGCTGACCACCGTGGTCGCGCGCATTTGCCTCGACATGCTGCGCGCAAGAAAGTCGCGCCGGGAGGACCCGATGGGCCCGCATGTACCGGAGCCGGTCGACGAGACGCGGGAGCGCGAAGCGGAGATGGCCGATTCCGTCGGCGCGGCACTCCTGATCGTGCTGGAAACATTGCAGCCGGCCGAGCGGCTCGCCTTCGTGCTGCATGACATGTTCGCGGTGCCCTTCGAAGAGATCGCGCCGATCGTCGGGCGCTCCGTCGATGCCTCGCGCCACTTGCCAGCCGTGCGCGGCGGCGCGTGCAGGGCGCGCCGGTGCCCGAGACGGACCTGTCACGTCAACGCAAGATCGTCGATGCCTTCCTCGCAGCTTCGCGCGAAGGCAATTTCGAGGGACTGCTTGCCGTGCTCGATCCCGACGTCGTCTTTCGCGCCGACCAGGCCGCGGTGCGGCTCGGTACGCTGCCGGAGATCCGCGGCGCGGATGCGGTCGCGAAGCTCTACAAGGGCCGCGCCCAGGCCGCGCGCACGGCACTGGTCGATGGCGAGATCGGTGTTGCGGTCATCCTCGGCGGGCAATTGCGCATCGCGCTGCGCGTGACCTTCAGCGGCGACCGGATCGCGGCAATCGAGGCGGTCGCCGATGCAGACGCGATTGCGTCGCTTGAGGTGGAGGTGCTCGAACGCTAGGCCGGCCGGATGCTGATCGAGCAGGGCAAGAAGAAGTAGGCGCCCAGCCGGGTAAGGCCGTTATCGCGAAAACAACCCCATGCACAGTAGGTGGCCCTAATGATATCAATCGTTTAGCAGCCCCCACAACGGCGGCTGACGCCGCGTCGGGACGCGCTTGACGCCTTCCGCCCCCCGACGTACCTTCGAACACGGAATTCCGTATTCCATCTAAGTGCTGTTGGAGCCGCCGGCGTGATCCCTCTCGACCCGCTCCCGAACCTGATCGACCAGGTCTATGGCCGGATCCTGGAGGCGATCTCCGATCGCACGTTGCAGCCCGGCCAGCGCATCCGGCAGAACGAGCTCGCCGACAAGCTCGGCGTGTCGCGCCAGCCGGTGTCGCATGCGCTGCACCTGCTGCATCGGCAGGGCCTCGTCGCCGAAAGCGGCCGGCGCGGCTTTGAGGTCACCCAGCTCGATCCCGCGCGCATCCGCCAGCTCTACGAGGTGCGCGGCGCCATCGACGCACTCGCCGCCAGGCTCGCCGCGACGCGCGCCGCAAGCGACGCGGCAGGACGCGCGCGGCTCGAGGTGGCGCTCGCCGCCGGGCGCCGCATCGATCGCAAGACGCCGCTTGCCGAGCTCATCGTGCTCGACGTCGATTTTCATCGCGCGATCTATCAGCTCGCCGGCAATCCCGTGATCGAGGAGACCATCGCGCCGCAATGGCCGCATATGCGCCGCTCGATGGCGACCGTGCTGTCGGAGCTCGATTATCGCGACAGCGCCTGGGCCGAGCATGCCGACATCGCAGCTCACATTCTCGCAGGCGACGCGAAGGCCGCCGAACGCGCCGCGCTGGCGCATGCGCAGACGGCCGGACGGATGACCGAGGAGAGGTTGCGGGCGACGGACGAGGCGGCGGCGTAGCTAAACGCTGTCATTCCGGGGCACGCGAAGCGTGAACCCGGAATCCATTGGGCCACAGAGACTGCGGATCAATGGATTCCGGGTTCGATGCTGCGCATCGCCCCGGAATGACAAGAACAAAACAACGGGAGGACGACCCATGAGACTGTCTCAGGAGCAATTGGAGTTCTTCCACCGCGAGGGCTGGCTGTTCCTGCCCGAATTGTTCAGCCAGGAGGAGGTCGATCTGCTCGCGCGCGAGGCGGTCGGCATTTACGACGCCAACCGGCCGGAGGTCTGGCGCGAGAAGAGCGGCGCGCCGCGCACGGCGTTTGCCGCGCATCTCTACAACGAGGCCTTCCGCATTCTGGGCGCGCATCCGCGCATGATCGACCCGGTCGAGCAATTGTTCGGCGAGCCTGTCTACATGCACCAGTTCAAGATCAACGCGAAATCGGCCTTCACCGGCGACGTCTGGCAATGGCACCAGGATTACGGCACCTGGAAGCGACGACGGCATGCCGGAGCCGCGCGCGATGAACATCGCGATCTTCCTTGACCAGGTGATGCCGATCAACGGCCCCCTGATGCTGGTGCCGCGCAGCCAGAATGCCGGCGATCTCGAAGCCTCGCATGACCTTGCCACCACGTCCTACCCGCTGTGGACGCTGGACGAGGACACCGTGACGCGCCTCGTCAAGCAGGGCGGCATCGTGGCGCCCACGGGCAAGCCCGGCGGCATGCTGATGTTCCACGGCAATCTCGTGCACGGCTCGGCCGGCAACATCACGCCCTACCCGCGCAAGATCGTGTACCTGACGCTGAACGCGGTCTCGAATTATATCCGTACCCCCACGCGGCCCGAATACATCGCCCACCGCGATTTCGCGCCGATCAAGACGGTGGACGACGACGCCCTGCTGCGCCTTGCCCGTGCGCCGCGGCAGGCGGCGGAGTAAGCTGTCATTCCGGGGCGCGACGAAGTCGCGAGCCCGGAATCCATTTATCCGCGTCCTTTGCGGCCCGATGGATTCCGGGCTCGACGCTCCCGGGGCGCGCTTCGCGCGCTCCCGTCGCGTCGCCCCGGAATGACTGAACCTGATCGTTCGCGTCGTCCCGACCGCGATAGCACTCTTGGATGTTTCCCATAAACCTCTTCCGCCTCCTCCAGGCCCGCGCGTCCGCCGGCAAGCCTGTCCGTGTCGCGCTGATCGGCGCGGGCAAATTCGGCTCGATGTTTCTCGCGCAGGTGTCGCACACGCCGGGGCTGGAGGTGCCCATCATCGTCGACATCGACCGCGACCGCGCGCGCGAGGCCTGCCGCACAGTCGGCTGGGATGCGGCGCGGATCGCCGCGACCGTGTTCACCGATGACGGCGCACGCGCCATTGCCGGCGGCGCAATGGACGTGGTGGTGGAAGCGACCGGCAACCCGGCCGTCGGCATCAGGCACGCGCGCGCGGCGATCGCGGCGGGCAAGCATATCGTGATGGTCAATGTCGAGGCCGACGTGCTGGCGGGCCCGCTGCTCGCCGAGGAGGCGCGCAAGGCGGGCGTGGTCTATTCGCTCGCCTATGGCGACCAGCCGGCATTGACGGCGGAGATGGTCGACTGGGCCCGCGCCACCGGCTTTCGCGTCGTCGCCGCCGGCAAGGGTACGAAATATCTGCCGGCCTATCACGACGTGACGCCGGACGGCGTCTGGCAGCATTACGGCCTGACCGCCGGCGAAGCACAGTCGGCCGGCATGAACCCGCAGATGTTCAACTCCTTCCTCGACGGCACCAAGTCGGCGATCGAGATGGCCGCGATCGCCAATGCCTGTGGCCTCGACGTGCCGGCGGAGGGACTGCTGTTTCCGCCCTGCGGCGTCGACGATCTTCCGCACATCATGCGGCCACGTTCGCGTGGCGGCGTGCTGGAGCGCTCCGGCGTGGTGGAAGTCGTCTCCTCGCTCGAACGCGATGGACGGCCGGTGTTTCGCGACCTGCGCTGGGGTGTCTATGTCGTGCTGGAGGCTCCGAACGACTATGCCGCCGACTGCTTCAAGCAGTACGGCCTCAAGACCGATTCCAGCGGACGCTTTGCTGCGATGTACAAGCCCTATCACCTGATCGGGCTCGAGCTGAACATCTCGGTGCTGTCAGCCGCGTTGCGGGGCGAGCCGACCGGCCAGCCCCACGGCTTCCGCGGCGATGTCGCAGCGGTGGCCAAGCGGGCCTTGCGCGCCGGCGAAATGCTCGACGGCGAAGGCGGCTACACCGTGTGGGGCAAGCTGGTGCCGGCGGCCGCGAGCCTCAAGGCCGGCGCGCTGCCGATCGGGCTCGCCCATCGCGTGAAGCTGAAACATGACGTTGCGCATGGCACGGTGGTGCGCTGGGACGACGTCGAGTTCGACGCCGGCAACGAGACGATCAGGACGCGAAAGGCGATGGAAGCGGCGTTCGCGAAAGAGGGTTAAGGCGTGTTGGATTGAAGGACCTGCGCCGCTAGCTCCCTCACCTCTCCCGCTCGCGGGAGAGGCATAGGCCGCCTGCTTCGCCGGCGTTCGCACTTGCGAGGGCGGCACGAGGCTTGATTCTCGCGAGCCTCCCGGTCATCCTCGCTAGCGGAACCGCAACGCACGGGATCCACAAAGAGCCCTCAAGGGCCAGCGGAAACACCCACATCGTCACAACACCCCGTCGGTATCGGCGAAGCAAGGACGACAGAAGATCGTTCCCCTTGTCGAGGAATCGGCGCAATGGAGGGCTACGCATGAAACGTCGTGATTTCTTGAAAGTGACAGGCGCTGGGCTAGCGGCAAGCACGGCCGTTGCCGCACCGGCGATCGCTCAGTCGGCGCCGGAGGTGAAATGGCGGCTCGCCGCGAGCTGGCCCAAGGCGCTCGACACGCTCTATGGCGGCTGTGAATATTTCTGCAAGCGCGTCGCCGAAGTCACCGACAACAAATTCCAGATCCAACCGTTCGCAGCCGGCGAGATCGTCCCGGGCCTGCAGGTGCTCGACGCCGTGTCGAACGGCACCGTCGAGATGGGCAACACGGCGTTGTATTACTATTGGGGCAAGAATCCCGCCTTCACCTTCGGCACGTCGCTGCCGTTCGGGCTGAACACGCGCGCGCATATTTCCTGGCTGCTGTTCGGCGGCGGCACCGAGTTGCTCAACGGCCTCCTGAAGGAATACAACACGGTCGGCATTCCAACCGGCTCGACCGGCGCCCAGATGGGCGGATGGTTCCGGAAGGAGATCAAGTCGATGGAGGATTTCAAGGGATTGAAATTCCGCGTCGGCGGCTTCGCCGGCACGATCATCGCCAAGGTCGGCGGCGTGCCGCAACAGATCGCGGGCGGCGACATCTATCCGGCGCTGGAGAAGGGAACGATCGACGCGGCCGAATGGGTCGGGCCCTATGACGACGAGAAGCTCGGCTTCGTCAAGGTCGCGAAATTCTACTACTATCCGGGCTGGTGGGAAGGCACCGGCCAGTGCCACAACATCATGAATCTCGACAAGTGGAACGCGCTGCCCAAGCACTACCAGGCCGCGATCGAGATCGCCTCGCGCGATACCTTCACGTGGGTCACCGGGAAATACGACTACGTCAACCCGCCGGCGCTGAAGCGCCTGCTGGTGGCCGGCGCGATCCTGAAGCCGTTCCCGCAGGAGGTGCTGGAGGCCTGCTACAGCGCCGCGAACGAGATCTACGCGGATCTCTCCAAGACCAACCCGCACTTCGCCAAGATGTACACGAGCCTGTCCGCATTCCGGAACGAATCGCTCGCCTGGATGCAGGTCGCCGAGCTCAGCTACGACAGCTTCATGATGCGGATGCGCACGCGGACGTGAGGCGCCGAACGGCGAACGACGTCAGGATCGACGAAAGCCCCGGAGATGTCTCCGGGGCTTTCGCTTTGGTTTTTCCGCTTGCGCGGGGAGGCATGATAGCCGTCGTGCGGCTAGAGCGGAATGGCTTTAGGTTAAATCGATCGCTGCGGCTCGCTTACCTCTCCCGCTTGCGGGAGAGGTCGGCGCGAAGCGCCGGGTGAGGGCTTTCTCCTCTTGGGGATTGTCCCATTGCGGAAACACCCTCTCCCCCCCTCTCCCGCAAGCGGGAGAGGGAGTGCACCTCCGTCGTTGCAACAATCAAGCTTATCTCGTCGCGCGCTAGACCAACCCGCCCGCATCCGCGACGCGGCGCTGGTGATAGTCGGTATCGCCGAAGGTGTTCTCGATCATGGTGAGGCGCTTGAAATAGTGGCCAATCTTCGCCTCCATGGTCATGCCGATGCCGCCGTGGAGCTGGATCGACTGCTGGCCGACGAATTTCAGCGACTTGCCGATCTGCACCTTGGCCGCGGCGATCGCGTTGGAGCGCTCCTTGGCGTTCTCGAAGTCGTTCGCCATGGTTGCGAACATCGACATCGAGCGTGCCTGCTCGGCGGCGACGAACATGTCGGAGGCGCGGTGCTGGAGCGACTGGAACGAGCCGATCGCGACGCCGAACTGCTTGCGCGTCTTGATGTACTCGACCGTGGTCTTGAGCGACTCGTCCATCAGGCCGACCGCCTCGGCGCAAAGCGCGACGCGAGCTTCGTCAACGACGCGTTCGATCAGCGCGAGCGAATCCTCGGGATTGCCGATCGCGGCATCCGCGCCCACCTCGACACCAGTGAAGGTGATGTCGGCGGCGTGCAGGCCGTCCTGGGTCGGGTACGATTTCTTCGTCACGCCCTTGGCATTCGCCGGGACCAGGAACACGCCGATCCCGGTCTTGTCGCGGCGGTCACCCCTGGTGCGGGCGGTCACGAGAAGCGTGGCGGCGTTCTCGCCGTTGAGCACGACGAACTTTTCGCCGTCGATGATCCAGCCGTCGGCCTTCTTCTTCGCGGTCGTCGAGACGTCGAACAGATCGTAGCGCGAGTTCTTCTCGAGCTGGGCAAACGCAAGCGTCTTGCTGCCGTCGATGATCCCGGGCACATGCGCAGCCTTCTGCGCATCCGAGCCGGCGTGACGCAGGAAGCCGCCGCCGATCACGACGGTCGCGAGATAGGGCTCGAGCACCAGCGCCTTGCCGAGCGCTTCCATCACGATCATGGTCTCGACGCCGCCGCCGCCGAAGCCGCCATCGGCCTCCGCGAACGGCAGGCCGAGCAGGCCCTGCTCGGCGAGCTTGCCCCAGACGGCCTGACTCCAGCCGCCCTTCTCCTTCATGTACTTCTTGCGGCTCTCGAAATCGTAGGAATCGGTCAGCAGGCCGTCGATGCTTTCCTTGAGAAGCCGCTGCTCCTCGGACAGATCAAAATCCATTTCTTTGGTTCCTCGTACCCGGAATTTTTGCTTCGTCATTCCGGGACACGCGCGATAGCGCGGGGACCCGGAATCCAGAGATTGTGGCGCGAGATTCCGGGTTCGCGCTGGCGCGCGCCCCGGAATGACGTTTAGAGCCCCAGCACCGCCTTGGCGATGATGTTGCGCTGGATCTCGTTGGAGCCGCCGTAGATCGAGACCTTGCGGTTGTTGAAGTAGCTTGGCGCGATCTGGGCGGTCCACTCCATGGCTTCGTTGGAGCCGTCGTCGCCGTGCACGTCGTAGGGCGCGGCGAACGGACCGATCACTTCCATGAGCAGCTCGGTGGTGGTCTGCTGGATCTCGGAGCCCTTGATCTTCAGCACCGAGGAAGCCGGATTGGGCTTGCCCTTGCCGTGCTTGCCCTCGTCGGCGACGACGCGGAGCTGCGTCAGCTCGAGCGCCTTCAGCTCGATCTCGCAGGCCGCCAGCTTCTCGCGGAAGGCGGCGTCCTGGATGATCGGCTTGCCGCCGGATTCGACCTTGGAAGCGAGATCGCGGATGCGGCGCAGCCGCTCCTTGGAGACGCCGACGCGCGCGATGCCGGTGCGCTCATTGCCGAGCAGGAATTTCGCGTAATCCCAGCCCTTGTTCTCCTCGCCGATCAGGTTCTCGTAGGGCACCTCGACGTCGTCGAAGAACACCTCGTTGACCTCGACGCCGCCGTCGATGGTCTGGATCGGGCGCACGGTGACGCCCTTCGACTTCATCGAGAACACGATGAAGGAGATGCCCATCTGCTTCTTGGCGGTCGCGTCGGTGCGGCAGAGACAGAAGATCATGTCGGCGTGCTGGGCCAGCGTCGTCCAGGTCTTCTGGCCGTTGATGATCCACTTGTCGCCCTTGCGCTCGGCCTTCGTCTTCAGCGAGGCGAGATCAGAGCCGGAGCCGGGCTCGGAGAAGCCCTGGCACCACCAATCGTCAACGTTGGCGATGCGCGGCAGGTACTTCTTCTTCTGCTCCTCGTTGCCGAAGGTGTAGATGACGGGGCCGACCATGCTGACGCCGAAGGCGAGCGGCTGCGGCGCCGGATAGGACTGCAGCTCCTCGTTGAAGATGTAGTGCTGCACGGACGTCCAGCCCGTGCCGCCATATTGCTTCGGCCAGTGGCTGACGCCCCAGCCCTTCTTGTTGAGGATGCGCCACCACGTCACCATCTCGTCCTTCGAGAGGTGGCGGCCCTCGACCAGCTTGCGCCGCGTATCCGGCGGCACGTTGCCGCGGAAGAATGACCGCACTTCCTCGCGAAACGCCTGCTCTTCCTTCGTGAATGCGAGATCCATCGGATCCTCCTGTTTCCCCGTCGTCCTGGCGAAAGCCAGGACCCATTACCACCAGCCTTCGTTTTGCGAAGGCAACTGCTGTCTGTCCGCCAAACTCCTGCTGCGGAGTATGGGTCCTGGCTTTCGCCAGGACGACAGAAAATTACTGCAACACCTCGAACAACCCGGCCGCGCCCATGCCGCCGCCGACGCACATGGTGACGACCGCATACTTGGCCTTGCGGCGGCGGCCTTCGATCAGGGCGTGGCCGGTCAGGCGCGCGCCGGACATGCCGTAGGGATGGCCGACCGCGATCGCACCGCCATCGACGTTGATCTTCTCGGGGTCGATGCCGAGCTTGTCGCGGCAATACAGCACCTGCACCGCGAAGGCTTCGTTGAGCTCCCAGAGGCCGATGTCGTCGACGGTGAGGCCGTGGCGCTTCAGCAGGCGCGGTACGGCGAAGACCGGGCCGATGCCCATCTCGTCCGGCTCGCAGCCGGCCGAGACGAAGCCGCGGAAGATGCCGAGCGGCTTGAGGCCGCGCTTTGAGGCTTCCTTGTCGCTCATGATGACGGAGGCGCTGGCGCCATCCGAGAGCTGGCTGGCATTGCCGGCAGTGACGGAAAAGCCTTCGCCGCGCACGGGCTTGAGACCGGCAAGGCCTTCGGCCGTGGTCTCGGGGCGCGGGCCCTCGTCCTGCGACAGCGTCACCTCCTTCATCGACACGGCGCCGGTCGCCTTGTCGGTGACCGCCATCTGCGTGGTGATCGGCGCGAGCTCATCCTTGAACTTGCCGCCCTGCTGCGCGGCCGCGGTGCGGCGCTGGCTCTCCAGCGAATATTCGTCCTGCTTCTCGCGCGAGATGCCGTAGCGCTTGGCGACGATTTCGGCCGTGTCGATCATCGGCATGTAGACCTCGCCCTTGATCTTGAGCAGCGCCGGGTCCTGGGCGTGGAAGCCGTTCATCTTGTCGTTCTGCACCAGCGAGATCGACTCGCCGCCGCCGCCGACTGCGATCTCGACGCCGTCGAAGATCACCGAGCGCGCGGCGAGCGCGATGGCCTGGAGGCCCGAGGCGCACTGCCGGTCGATGGTGGTGCCGGCGACCGTGACGGGCAGGCCGGCGCGGAGCAGCGCCTTGCGTGCGATGTTGCCACCGGTCGCGCCCTGCTGGAGGGCGGCGCCCATCACCACGTCCTCGACCTCCTTCGGATCGACCTTGGCGCGGGCAACGGCTTCGCCGATGGCGTGGCCGAGCAGCGTGGCGCCCTCGGTGGCGTTGAGCATGCCGCGATAGGCCTTGCCGATCGGCGTGCGGGCGGTGGAAACGATGACGGCGTCGGTCAAGAACGACCTCCTGATGCGGTTTTAGTGGATTGTGACGGTTTCTGCTGCTGGCGCAATTCGTGACGCGACAGTTTTCCGACCGGCGTGCGCGGCAAATCGTCGACGAACTCGACCTCTACAGGCATTTCGTGCCTGCCGACCTTGCCGGCGAGCTGCGCCCGCAGTTCGTCGAGCGAGAACGGTTTTGCGTCGGGCTTCAGCTTGATGAAGGCTTTTGCGGCTTCGCCCCGGTACTGGTCGGGAATGCCGAGCACGATCACCTCGTGCACGCCCGGAAGGGTGTAGATCGCCTGCTCGATCATCTGCGGATAGACGTTGAAGCCGCCGGAGATGATCATGTCCTTCTTGCGGTCGACCAGGAAGAAATAGCCGTCGGTATCGACATAGCCGATGTCGCCGGTGAGGAAGCGGCCGTCAATGAAAGCCTCCGCGGATCCCTCGGGCTTGTTCCAATAGCCCCTGGTGACGTTCGGGCCCTTGATGCGGATCTCGCCGACCTCGCCCGGCGGCAGCACTTTTGTCGGATCCTCCAGCGACACGACGTCGAGCTCGATGCCAGGCAGCATCAGCCCGATCGAGCCGGGCTTGTCGGGGCCGGTGGGCGGATGGCCGGTGCCGGGCGAGCAGGTCTCGGTCATGCCCCAGCCGCTGCGCAGCTTCTTGCCGACCTTGCGCTCGAAAAAGTTCGCGATCTCAACCGGCAGCGGCGCGCCGCCGGAGCCGATCGTCGCAAGCGAGGAGAAATCGCGCTTGTCCAGATCAGGCAGCGCCGCGATCGCGATCCACATCGTCGGCACGCCCGGGAAATAGGTGGCGCGCTTGACCTCGATGTCGCGCATGACAGCTTCGACGTCGAAGCGCTGGTGGATCGAGATCAGATTGCCGCGGCGGAGCGAGGACAACAGCACGACGGTGAGCGCGTAGATGTGGAACAGCGGGAGCACGCAGATCACGCGCTCGACGATGTCGCCGCGGCTCGCGCGCGATGGCTTGCCCCAGACGTCGTAGATCGACACCGCCGACGTCAGATTGCCGTGCGTGAGCATCGCGCCCTTGGGCAGGCCGGTGGTGCCGCCGGTATATTGCAGCAGGGCGACGTCGTCGGCGGTGACTTGCGGCCATTCTGCCGGCGCGGTGGCGCCTTCGACGAAGGTCTTGAAGGTGACGATGCGGGGATCAGTGGGGATCGCGGCCTGGGGCGTGCCGATCTTGCCCCAATTGTCGTCTTCGCAGACGACGAGGCGATCGATCAGGCCCTTCTCCAAAAATTTCAGCGCCGTCGGCAGCAGCGCGGCGAGGTTGGAGGTGACGAGCAGGCGCGAGCCGGAGTCGGACACCTTGTGCGTCAGCGCGATCTCGCCGTCGAGCGGTGACAGATGCGCGACGCGGGCGCCGGCCTTCAGCGCGCCGAAGAAATTGACGGGGTGATCGGGCGTGTTGCCGAGGAACAGCGCGACGGAGGCGTTCTTGCCGCAGCCGGCGCGGAGGAACGCCGCCGCGGCACGCTCGGCCATCGCGGCAAGCTCGGTGTAGCTGATCGGACGTTCGCGGAATTCCAGCGCGGTGCGCGGGCCGTAATCGGCGGCGGCTTTCGACAGCAGGTCGGGGAGCGTGCCCTGGACGATGGTGTCGTCCCAACGCACGCCCTCGGGATAAAACTGTTCGCCGGGATGGGTCATTTACTACATCACACTCAGTGGTCATTCCGGGGCGCGACAAAGTCGCGAACCCGGAATCCATCGAGCAGCATACTCGAAGGCGAAATGGATTCCGGGTCTGGCCCTTCGGGCCATCCCGGAATGACGAGAGGATAGCCAGCGGCCATCACGCCGCCTTCGACGCCGCCGCCAGCGACGCGAAGGTCTTGCCCTCCGCCGCGAGCTTCTTCAGCAGCGGCGCGGGCTCGAGGCTGGGGTCGTTGGTCTCCTTGGCGTAGAACGCGAGGCGATCGGCGATGTGCTTGAGGCCGACGGTGTCGGCCCAGAACATCGGGCCGCCGCGGTAGATCGGCCAGCCATAGCCGTAGAGCCAGACCACGTCGATGTCGGAGGGGCGCGCCGCGATGCCTTCTTCGAGGATCTTCGCGCCCTCGTTGATCATCGGATACATCATGCGCTCGAGGATCTCCTCGTCGCTGACGGCGCGCTTCTTGCGGCCGAGACGCAGCAAGGTCTCGTCGATCAGCTTCTCGACCTCCGGATCGGGCAGCGGCGAACGCGAGCCGGCTTCGTACTTGTAATAGCCCTTGCCGGTCTTCTGGCCGAAGCGGCCGGCTTCGCAGAGCGCGTCCGCGATCTCGGACTTGATGCCGCGGTCCTTGCGCGAGCGCCAGCCGATGTCCAGGCCGGCGAGGTCGCCCATCGCGAACGGCCCCATCGGCATGCCGAACTTGGTGACGACCGCGTCGACCTGCTGCGGCAAGGCGCCTTCGAACAGCAGCTTCTCGGACTGCTTGCCGCGCTGCGCCAGCATGCGGTTGCCGACGAAGCCGTCGCAGACGCCGACCACGGCCGGCACCTTCGCGATCTTGCGCGCGATGGTGACGGCGGTCACCAGCGCATCCGGCGCGGTCTTGTCGGCGCGCACGATCTCGCACAGCTTCATGACGTTGGCCGGCGAGAAGAAGTGCATGCCGAGCACGTCCTGCGGACGCTTGGTCGACTTCGCGATCTCGTCGATGTTGAGATACGAGGTGTTGGAGGCGAGCACGGCGCCGGGCTTCGCAAACTGGTCGAGCTTGCCGAACACTTCCTTCTTGACCGCCATGGTCTCGAACACGGCCTCGATGACGAGGTCGGCATCGCCGACATTCTCGATGCCGACGACGCTGGTGATCAGCGCCATGCGCTTGGCGGGCGCGTCCGCCGGGATGCCGCCGCGCGCGGCGGTCGCTTCCCAGTTCTTCTGCATGATGCCGAGGCCGCGCTTGAGCTGCTCCTCGCCGGTCTCGATCAGGGTGACGGGAACCCCGGCATTGGCAAACGACATCGCGATGCCGCCGCCCATGGTGCCGGCGCCGAGAATGGCAACACGGTTGACGGGGCGAGACTTGGTGCCCTCCGGCACGCCGGCGATCTTGGCGGCCTCACGCTCGGCGAAGAAGGCGTAGCGCTGCGCCTTGGACTGGTCGCTGGCGACCAGCTTGAGGAAGCCCTCGCGCTCCTTCTTCAGGCCCTCGTCAAACGGAAAATCGATGGCGTAGCCGACCGCGTCGGCGGCCGCGAACGGCGCCTCCAGCCCGCGCGACTTCTTGGTCATGGCGGCGACCGCATTGGTGAAGATCGAGCGGTCGGCCTTGGCGGCCGCGAGCCTGGAATCGTCGTCGCGCAGGCGGCGCAGCGGACGCTTCTCGGCCAGCAATTTGCGGACGAAGGCTTCGCCGCCGAAGGCTGGACCCTCGACGATCTCCTCGATCAGGCCGTTCTTGAGCGCTTCCGCCGCACCGATCGGATCGCCGCCGACGATCATCTTGACCGCGAGCTGGGGGCCGACCGCGCGCGGCAGGCGCTGGGTGCCGCCGGCGCCCGGCAGCAGGCCGAGCTTCACCTCGGGCAGGCCGAGCTTGGCCTCCTTCACCGCAACGCGGAAATGACAGGCCAGCGCGACCTCGAGGCCGCCGCCGAGCGCGGTGCCGTGAATTGCGGCAACGACCGGCTTCGGCGAGTTCTCGATCTCGGACAGCACGTCGTTGAGGGCGGGCGCCTTCGGCGGCTTGCCGAATTCGGTGATATCGGCACCGGCGATGAAGGTGCGGCCGGCGCAGATCAGCACGATGCCCTTGATCGCGGGATCGGCGACCGCGGCCTTGATGCACTCCAAAATGCCACCGCGGACTGCGGCACTCAGCGCATTGACCGGAGGGCTGTTGACCGTGACGATCCCGACTTCGTCATGACGCTCAAGCTTGACCACTTCGCTCACGGTTTCCCTCCTTGGTGGGGATTTACTTTTGTTCGATTTCGCGGTGCGGAATTTAATTCCGCATCTTGACGGCAGGGTTATTTTGAAGCACGGACGTTGTCAACGACTCCGCGCAAGAAGCAGATCAGGGATGAAGCGTACAGGAAAGAAGACTGCGACCGATCGGAATTTCGTCGTCGCGCTTTCCCGCGGACTTGATGTATTGCGCGCATTCCAACCCAGCGACGGCCTTCTCGGCAATCAGGAGATCGCGGCCCGCACCAATCTGCCCAAGCCGACCGTTTCGCGCCTGACCTACACGTTGACGAAGCTCGGTTATCTGACGCCGGTTCCCCGTTTCGAGAAGTACCAGCTCGCGCCGGCCGCGATGGCGCTCGGCTATGCGGCGTTATCCAATCTCGGCGTTCGGCATTTGTCCGAACCGTTTCGCGAGGAAGTGATGCGCGCGACCGGCGGCGCGGTCGCGATCGGGGGCCGCGACCGTCACAGCATGATCTATTTCGGGCAGAGCCGCGGCAGCGAGACGGTCGGCGTTCAACTTGACGTCGGCTCCCGCGTGCCGATTGCAACCAGCGCCATGGGCCGCGCCTATTTCTGGGCGCTGGCTGACGAAGATCGCGCCGAGCTGTCGCGCGTCCTGCGCGAACATTACGGCAGCCGCTGGCCGAAGATGCGCGATGGCCTCGAACGTTCCGGCGAGACCGTCGCGAAATACGGCTTTGCGATTTCCGTCGGCGACTGGCACGACGACATCGGCGCCGCCGGCGTCGCGCTCAAGCTCAACGATGGAACCGGACCTTACGCATTCAATTGCGGTGCGCCCGCATTCCGCTTCACGGAAGAGCGTTTGATCAACGACATTGGACCGCGTCTCTTAGCGATGGTAAGGAACATCGAAGCGGCACTCGGGGGTCTGATGCCGCATTCCAAAAAAGAAGTCAGCAAAAAGCTGAAATCAGGAGGAAAAGTTGCGCGTGTGGCCGAGGGGTTCAGATAGCCTTTGTCATGATCGGGAGCGGTTCGCATCGCCCCGTCGCCCACTGAAATTTGTGGGCGAGACGAGATGACGCAGGCACAGCTCGCGCAGGGGACATCGCCCCTGCTCGCGGTTCGCGACGTCAGCGTCGTGTTCGGCGGCATCATCGCGCTCAACGGTGTGTCCTTCGACATGCACAAGGGCCAGATCCTCGGATTGATCGGCCCCAACGGCGCCGGCAAGACGACGCTCTTCAACTGCCTCTCGCGGCTCTACCAGCCGTCGTCCGGCGACATCCTGATGGAGGGCGCGAGCATCCTGTCGCGGCCGCCGCACCGGATCGCCGAGATCGGCATCGGCCGCACCTTCCAGAACGTGGCGCTGTTTCCGAACCTCTCGGTGATGGACAACGTCCGCGTCGGCGCCCATTCGAAGACCTCCAGCGACATCATCAGCGACTCCCTGAGACTGGCCTGGGTCCGGCGCAGCGAGAACGACGTGAACAAGAAGGTGTACGAGATCCTCGCCTATCTCGACCTCGAGGAGGTCGCGCACACCGTCGTGTCCGGCCTGCCCTTCGGCACGCAGAAGCGCGTCGAGCTGGCGCGCGCACTGGCGGCCGATCCGAAGATCCTGCTGCTCGACGAGCCGGCCGGCGGCCTCAATCACGAGGAAGTCTACGTGCTTGGCGACCTCATCCGCCGCATCCGCGACGACCGCCACATGACCGTGCTGCTGGTCGAGCACCACATGGGCCTCGTGATGTCGATCGCCGACCACGTCGTCGCGCTCAATTTCGGCAAGAAGCTCGCGGAAGGCACCCCCGCCCAGGTGCAGGCGGACCCCGACGTCATCAAGGCCTATCTCGGGAGCAAGGACCAATGACGACACTGCTCAACGTCAAGGACCTGCGCGCCTATTACGGCCAGGTCCAGGCGCTCCATGGCCTGTCCTTCTCGCTCAACGAGGGCTCGCTGACGACGCTGCTGGGCGCCAACGGCGCCGGCAAGACCACCACGCTGCGCGCGATCTGCAACATGGTGCGCTCGACCGGCGGAATCGAGTTCGACGGCAAGCCGCTCAACAACCGCTCCACCGAGAGCATCGTGCGGTTCGGCATCGCCCATGTGCCGCAGGGCCGCGGCACCTTCACCAACATGACGGTGGAGGAGAACCTCCAGCTGGGAGCGATCACCCGCAAGGACGGCGCCGGCATCGTCTCCGACATCGAGCGCATGTATGCGCATTTCCCGGTGCTCAAGCAGCGCCACACCCAGCAGGCCGGCACCCTCTCGGGCGGCGAGCAGCAGATGCTCGCGGTCGCCCGCGCCCTGATGCTGCGGCCGCGCCTGATGCTGCTGGACGAGCCGTCCTTCGGCCTCGCCCCTCTCGTCGTGCGCGACCTGTTCGGCATCCTCGGCAAGATCAACCGCGAGGACAAGGTGTCGATCCTGGTGGTCGAGCAGAACGCCCAGCTCGCGCTCGAGCTCGCCGACCAGGCCTACGTGATCGAGACCGGCCGCATCGTGATGTCGGGCAACGCCAAGGACATCGCGAACAACGAAGAAATCCGCAAATCCTATCTGGGTTACTGAGGAGCCGGCACGATGGAGCTTTTCACCAATCAAGTGCTGGCCGGCATCGCCACGGGCGCGATCTATGCCTGCATGGCGCTCGCCGTGGTCATGATCTACCAGGCCATCGACCATCTCAACTTCGCGCAGGGCGAGATGGCGATGTTCTCGACCTTCATCTCCTGGCAGCTGATGCAGTGGGGCATCCCCTACTGGGCCGCTTTCGTCATCACGCTGGCGCTCTCCTTCGTCGGCGGCATCGCGATCGAGCGCATCCTGTTCAAGCCGCTGGCGAAGGCGCCCGTGCTGACCAACGTCGCCGGCTTCATCGCGCTGTTCGCGATCATCAACTCCTCGGCCGGCCTGATCTGGGACTTCACCATCAAGCAATATCCGACCCCGTTCGGCTCTTCGCCGTTCCTCGGCAGCCAGCTGATCTCGACCCACCAGGCCGGCATGATCGGCGTCACCGTGCTGCTGCTGCTCGGCCTGTATTTCTTCTTCCAGTACACGCGGATCGGCCTTGCCATGCGCGCGGCCGCCTCGGTGCCTGAATCGGCGCGCCTCGTCGGCATCAACACGAGCTGGATGATCGCGCTCGGCTGGGGCATGGCGTCCGCGATCGGCTCGATCGCCGGCATGCTGATCGCGCCCGTGGTGTTCCTCGAGCCCAACATGATGGGCGGCGTGCTGATCTACGGCTTTGCCGCCGCGGTGCTGGGCGGACTGACCAGCCCGTTCGGCGCCGTGGTCGGCGGCTTCCTGGTCGGCATCTTCGAGAACCTCGCCGGCACCTACATCCCCGGCGTCGGCAACGAGCTGAAACTCCCGATCGCGCTCGCGCTGATCATCTCCGTCCTGGTCGTCAAACCCGCTGGTCTGTTCGGCCGGCACATCGTCAAGCGAGTTTGATCATGAGCGCAGCAGAAGAAGTCGTCGCCGAAGGCCATCAGGCGGTCGAGGCCGTTCCGAAGCGCGCCATGACGCTGGGCACCGGCACCTCGCTGGTGGTGCTGGCTGCGCTGCTGATCGCACCCGTCTTCGTCAAGAACTTCATCATCTTCCAGATGACGATGCTCCTGATCTACGGGCTCGCGGTGCTCGCGCTGAACATCCTGACCGGTGGCTCGGGCCAGTTCTCGCTCGGCCAGAGCGCCTTCTACGCCGTCGGCGCCTATACGACGGCGGTGCTGATGGAGCACTTCAACATCAACTATGCGCTGACGCTGCCGGTCGCCGGCGTGGTCTGCTTCGGCTTCGGCTTCCTGTTCGGACAGCCGGCGCTGCGGCTCTCCGGCGTCTATCTGGCGCTCGCGACCTTCGCGCTCGCCACCGCCATGCCGCAGCTTCTGAAGCTGAACTTCCTCGAGCACTGGACCGGCGGCGTGCAGGGCCTCGTCGTCACCAAGCCCGACGCGCCGTTCGGCCTGCCGATGTCGCAGGACATGTGGCTGTACTACTTCACGCTGGTCGTCGTGATCGCGATCTACATCTTCTCGGTGAACCTGCTGCGCTCCCGTTCGGGCCGCGCCTTCATGGCGATCCGCGACAACGAGATCGCGGCCTCCGCCATGGGCGTGGACGTCGCGCTGTACAAGACCCTGGCCTTCGGCGTCTCCGCGGCCATCACCGGTATCGCCGGCTCGCTCGGCGCCATCGCGGTGCAGTTCGTGGCGCCCGACAGCTACACCATCACGCTCGCGATCTCGCTGTTCCTCGGCATGGTCGTCGGCGGCGTCGGCTGGCTGCCCGGCTCGATCGTCGGCGCCGCTTTCATCATCTTCGTGCCGAACATCGCGGAAGGCATCTCGAAGGGCCTCTCCGGCGCCGTGTTCGGCGTGCTCCTGTTCGCCGTCATCTACCTCGTGCCGCATGGCGCAAGGCAAATCGCAATCCTGGGCCAGCAACTCGCCGGAAGGCTCAGAAAGAACTGAAACCCTCTTAAGGAAGGAGACCAAATTGTTTCTTGGAAGAATATTGCGAACCACCGCGCTCGTAACGGCGGTCGCGACCCTCAGCTCCGGCGCAGCACTTGCTCAGAAGAAATACGACACCGGCGCGTCCGATACCGAGATCAAGATCGGCAACATCATGCCGTACAGCGGTCCGGCGTCGGCCTATGGCATCATCGGCAAGACCGAAGAAGCCTATTTCAAGATGATCAACGACAAGGGCGGCATCAACGGCCGCAAGATCAACTTCGTCACCTATGACGACGGCTATTCGCCGCCGAAGGCCGTGGAGCAGGTCCGCAAGCTGGTCGAGAGCGACGAGGTGCTGGCCGTGTTCAACCCGCTCGGCACGCCCTCGAACAGCGCGATCCAGAAATACCTGAACGCCAAGAAGATCCCGCAGCTGTTCGTCGCCACCGGCGCCACCAAGTGGAACGACCCGAAGAACTTCCCCTGGACCATGGGCTGGCAGCCCTCCTACCAGAGCGAAGCGCAGATCTACGCGAAATGGCTGACGAAGGAAAAGCCCGACGCCAAGGTCGCGATCCTCTACCAGAACGACGATTTCGGCAAAGACTACCTCAAGGGCACCAAGGACGGGCTCGGCGCCAAGGCGGCGTCGACCATCATCATGGAGGAGAGCTACGAGGTATCCGAGCCGTCGATCGACGGTCACATCGTCAAGATCAAGGCCGCCAATCCCGACGTGCTGCTGATCTATGCGACCCCGAAGTTCGCGGCCCAGACCATCAAGAAGACCGCCGAGCTCAACTGGAAGCCGCTCCAGATCCTCACCAACGTGTCGATCTCGGTCGGCAGCGTGATGAAGCCGGCCGGCTTCGAGAACGCGCAGGGCGTGCTGTCGGCGGCCTATGCCAAGGACTCGACGGATCCGCAGTGGGCCAACGACCCCGGCATGAAGAAGTGGAACGAGTTCGTCGACAAGTACATGCCGGGTGCCGACAAGTCCGACACCAGCATGGTCTACGGCTATGGCGCCGCGTCGACCCTGGCCAAGGCGCTGGAAATGTGCGGTGACGATCTCACCCGCGCCAACCTCATGAAGCAGGCGGCGAGCATGAAGGATTTTGTACCGGACACGCTGCTGCCCGGCGTCAAGATCAACACCAGCGCCACCGACTTCGCCCCGATCGCGCAGCTCCAGATGCAGCGCTTCAAGGGCGAGAGGTGGGAACTGTTGGCGAGATCATCAGCGGCGACGTCGCCTCCGAGTGACACGCTGACGCAATAAGCCGACCGTAAAGAAGCCCCCGCGGGCGACCGCGGGGGCTTTTTGTTGACGGCGGGCGTCAATCTTGTTCAATGCGGCGCTGATCCAGCCCGGGGTAGGAGAACAATGACTGCGGTTCGTTTTCAGGTTGCGGCCCTCGCGGCCGCACTCGCGTTGTGCACTGCGATGACTGGCCCGGTGCTGGCGCAAAAGAAATACGACAGCGGCGCTTCCGATACCGAGATCAAGATCGGCAACATCATGCCCTATAGCGGGCCGGCCTCCGCCTATGCCGTGATCGGCAAGACCGAGGAAGCCTATTTCAACAAGATCAATGCCGAGGGCGGCATCAACGGCCGCAAGATCAAGTTCATCTCCTATGACGACGGCTATTCGCCGCCGAAGACGGTGGAGCAGGCGCGCAAGCTGGTCGAGAGCGACGGGGTGCTCCTGATCTTCGGCTCGCTCGGCACCTCGACCAACGGCGCGATCCGCAAATACATGAACGAGAAAAAGGTGCCGCAATTGTTCGTGGCGAGCGGCGCCTCGAAGTGGAACGATCCCAGGCAATATCCCTGGACCATGGGCTGGCAGCCGAGCTACGCGAGCGAGGCGCGCATCTATGCCAAATACGTCATGAAGGAGAAGCCGGACGCGAAGATCGCAGTGCTCTACCAGAACGACGATTTCGGCAAGGACTATCTGAAGGGGCTGAAGGGCGGCCTGGGGGCCAAGGCGTCGATGATCGTGCTGGAGGAGGCTTACGACACCTCGGAGCCGGCCGTCGACGAACACGTCGTGAAGCTGAAGTCCTCGGGTGCCGACGTCTTCATCAGCATCACCACACCGGCATTCGCAGCCCAGGCGATCAAGAAGGCGGCCGAGATCAACTGGCATCCGATGCAGATCATCTCCAACGTCTCGGCCTCGGTCGGCGGCGTGCTGGAGCCGGCGGGAATCGAGATCTCGCAAGGCATTCTCTCGGCCAGCTACACCAAGGACGGTTCGGACCCGCAATGGAACGCCGATGAGGGCATGAAGAAGTTCTATAACTTCCTCGCGCAATTCGATCCCAAGGCGAACAAGCTCGATGCCGGCGTGGTGTTCGGCTATGCCGCCGCCCAGACCATGGTGAAGGTGCTGCACATGTGCGGCGACGACCTCACCCGCGAGAACGTCATGAAGCAGGCCGCTTCCTTGAAGGATTTCGAGCCGGACACGCTGCTGCCCGGCATCAGGATCAACACCGCGCCGGACAATTTCGCCCCGATCGAACAGCTCCAGATGATGCGGTTCAAGGGCAAGAAATGGGAGCTGTTCGGCGACATCATCTCGAGCGATACGGGCCACTGAGCCAGATCAACTCAAAATCGCTTGGTACGCGTTAAGCAACTCAGAGCAGTCGCGCTGTCTCGCACTCGCACACGAAACCGCGCCCGTCCCTGACTACTAAAGAAGCAGCCCCTGCGACGCCGTCGCGGGGGCTTTCTGTTGAAGGCACAGGACAAATCGTATTGAATTGCGGCGGCGTCGCCAAAAACAATCAAGACAAGAAACGGGACGCACACACACCAAGAAAATAGGGAGATAGGAATGCCCGCTGTCACCGGCAAACTTGCGGCTGCGTCACTGGCGCTTGCGCTCGTTGCGGCCTCGGCCTCCACTGCATCGGCCCAGAAGAAATACGATACCGGCGCGACCGACACCGAGATCAAGATCGGCAACATCATGCCCTACAGCGGACCGGCCTCCGCCTACGGCATCATCGGGCGGACCGAAGCCGCCTATTTCAAGAAGATCAACGAAGAGGGCGGGATCAACGGCCGCAAGATCAACTACATCAGCTATGACGACGCCTATTCGCCGCCGAAGACGGTCGAGCAGGCGCGCAAGCTGGTCGAGAGCGACGAGGTGCTGTTCATCTTCAACTCGCTCGGCACGCCGCCCAACTCGGCGATCCAGAAGTACATGAATTCGAAGAAGGTGCCGCAGCTGTTCGTCGCCACCGGCGCCACCAAGTGGAACGATCCGCAGAACTTCCCCTGGACCATGGGCTGGCAGCCCAACTACCAGAGCGAGACGCAGATCTATGCGAAGTGGCTCTTGAAGAACAAGCCGGACGCCAAGATCGCCGTGCTCTACCAGAACGACGATTACGGCAAGGACTACCTCAAGGGCCTGAAGGACGGCCTCGGTGCCAAGGCTGCCTCGATGATCGTGATCGAGGAGAGCTACGAGACCTCCGAGCCGACCATCGACAACCACATCGTCAAGCTGAAATCGACCGGCGCCGACGTGTTCATGAACATCACGACGCCGAAATTCGCGGCGCAGGCGATCAAGAAGAATTCCGAGATCGGCTGGAAGCCGCTGCACTTCCTCAACAACGTCTCCGCCTCCGTCGGCAGCGTGATGAAGCCCGCCGGCTTCGAGAACGGCCAGGACATCATCTCGGCCGACTATCTCAAGGACGTGTCCGATCCGGCATGGAACAATGACGCGGGCATGAAGGAATTTCTCGCCTTCATGACCAAGTACTTCCCGGAAGGCGACAAGCTCGACAAGGGCACCATCGTCGGCTTCGCCGTGGCGCAGACGGTGGTTCAGGTCCTGAAGCAGTGCGGTGACAATCTCACGCGCGAGAACATCATGAAGGAAGCCGCCAACCTGAAGAACTTCCGCACCGAGGCGCTGCTGCCCGGCATCCAGATCAACACCGGGCCGAACGACTTCGCGCCGATCAGCCAGCTCCAGCTCGAAAAGTTCAAGGGCGAACGCTGGGAGCTGTTCGGCGACGTGATCAGCGCTGACGCCGGCGGCTAGCCGTCAAGCAACATTCAGCTGCGCGAAAGGCCCCCCGCGAGACCATCGCGGGGGGTCTCTTTGTCGCGCGGCGATTATGATCACGCGATTGCACAATCGAATGATGGTAAACCCTGCTTACGCTTTCGCGCATGATACGGTAGGCAGGTGAACGGCGAATTCGCCGCCATCGCTTCAGTCTGCTCAAGGCCATCGTCATGACCGACCGACGTCCCCTGCTCCGCGCGCTCTACGACGCCGCCGTTGCCGCCGCGCATCCGAGTACAATTCTGGCGCCGCATCTGCGGCCGGCCCCAAAAGGACGCGTGATCTGCCTCGCCGCCGGCAAGGGCGCCGGCGCGATGGCCGCGGCCGCCGAGCGGCATTATCTCGACACGCTGAAGCTCGCGCCGGAGCGGCTGGTTGGCATCGCCACCACGCGCCACGGCTACGGCGTGCCGACACGCCGCATCCGCGTGGTCGAAGCCGGCCATCCCGTGCCCGATGAAGCCGGCCTCAAGGGCGCGGCCGACACGCTCGCGCTCGCGGGCGAGGCCGGGCCCGACGACCTGCTTCTGGTCCTGCTCACCGGCGGCGGCTCGGCGAACTGGATCGCGCCGGTGGACGGCATCAGTTTCGCGCAGAAGCAGGCGGTCAACAAGGCGCTGCTGCGTTCGGGCGCGCCGATCGGCGAGATGAACGTCGTGCGCAAGCATCTCTCGCGCATCAAGGGCGGGCGGCTGGCGCGCGCCGGCAGGAACGCCGCCGAGATCGTCACGCTCGCGATCTCCGACGTGCCGCATGACGATCCCTCCGCGATTGCCTCCGGCCCCACCGTGCCCGATCCGACCACGCTGGCGGATGCGCGCGCGATCGTAGCCAGGTACAAGCTCGATATCGACGATGCCGTGCGCCGCGCGCTCGACAATCCCGATAACGAAAGCTGCAAGCCGGATGATGCCGCCTTTGCGCGCGCATCATTCGAATTGATCGCGCGGCCCAAGCAGTCGCTCGACGCCGCGGTGAAGCTCGCGAAAGAGGCCGGCTACGAGACGATCGATCTCGGCGCCGATCTCGAAGGCGAGGCGCGCGAGGTCGCGGCCCATCATGCCGGACTCGCGTTGCAGGCGCGTGCGCAGGGCAAGCGCATCGCGATCCTCTCCGGCGGCGAGCTCACGGTCACCGTGCGCAGCCAGGGACGCGGCGGTCCGAACCAGGAATACGCGCTGGCGCTCGCCGGCCTCTTGAAGGACACGGCCGGCATCTCCGCGCTCGCGGGCGACACCGACGGCGCCGACGGCGGCGCCGGCCACCCTACCGACCCCGCAGGCGCGCTGATCGACGCGGCCACGTTTGCGAAGATGAAGGCGCTGGCACTCCAGCCGCAGGCCTATCTCGACAACAACGACGCGACGACGTTCTTCGAGGCGACCGGCGATCTGCTGATGCCCGGCCCGACGCTGACCAACGTGAACGACATCCGGGTGATTTTGGTGGATTGAACGAGCGCTTCTCGCTCCGCTGCGTTCCCTCACCCCTTGCGGCAGGGCTATCGCATGTGGTGTGCATGATGCGGCGGCATCGGCACTCGGCTCCCTCTCCCGCTTGCGGGGGAGGGCTGGGGTGGGGGTGTCTCCGCGTCGGGATTGCCAGGGATTGCGGAGAACGTCCCTGCGTGGCGAGAGCCCTCACCCGCCGCGCTCGGGACGATGCTTCGCATCGCCTGGGGCGCGTCCGCCTCTCCCGCAAGCGGGAGAGGCGGAGCAAACCCCCGGACAATCCTCGTGAAATTCACATGCGATAGCCCTGCCCCGCAAGGGGGGAGGGAGCGGAGAGAGCGTGCGGTTAAGCCCAGCTCAAAACTCGTTGGCGATCTTCGAGAGCATCTCGATCAGGGCTTCGCGGTTGGCCTGGCCGAGCAGGTCGTTCAGCCGCGCTTCGTGCTTGGTGGCGACGAGCTTTTTCGCCCGCGTCAGCACAGCCTTGCCCTTGTCGGTCAGGACCAGGATATGCGAGCGGCGGTCGTTGGTGGAACGGATCCGCGCACAAAGGTCGCGGCTTTCGAGATTGTCGAGCATGGCCACGAAATTCGGGCGCAGGATGCCGAGGGTGGAGGCGATCTCGGTCTGGTTACGCCCCGGGTTCTTCTCGACCAGCAGCAGCACCGAGAACTGCGCGGGGGTGAGCTGGAGCGAGGCCATGCAGCGCAGGAAGTTCTCGAACACCTTGAGCTGCGCCCGCTTCAGCACATAGCCGAGCTGTTCGGAGAGCTCGCCGAGCTGGAGGGCATCGGTAGAGCCCTGGCCCTGGGCCTCGGCCGCGTCCTTGCGGCCCTTGGCCGAGTCAGCCGGTTTTTCTGAAGACTTTTCAGCGGTTTTGGAAACGGTCATCGCCTCGTGCTCGTAATCCCGCTAAATTCGGGGCGGGTCGCCCGCCACCCTTGAAGTTATATTTGATAATTGTTATGCACCATATCAAATATCGTCAGCGTATTTCAATGGCTGTGAGGGACCATCCACCGCGATTGCGGAGACCGGTCCTTAATCTTTGAGGGGGAGCGTCCGGTCTTGAACACCACTATCATGCTGTTCCTGGTGCAGGACGGCATCACCAATGGCGCGATCTATGCGCTGCTCGGCCTCGCGCTGGTGCTGGTGTTCGCCGTTACCCGCGTGATCCTCATTCCCCAGGGCGAGTTCGTCACCTATGGCGCGCTGACCTATGCCTCGCTGGCCGCGGGCCAGATGCCGGGCACGGCAAAGCTCGCGCTCGCCCTCGGCATCGGGGCCTTTGCCTTCGATCTGTTCGTGGCCCGCAAGGCGCTGCATGGCCGGCTGATCCTGCGCAGCGTCCTCACCAATATCGTGCTGCCGGCCATCGTGCTGGCGCTGACGATCTACTTCGCAGCCCAGAAGCCGCCGGTGGCGGTCTGCATCGCGCTGTCGCTGGTGATCGTGGCGATGATCGGCCTGTATCTCTACCGCATCGCGTTCCAGCCGCTGGCGCACACCTCGGTGCTGGTGCTGCTGATCGCCTCCGTGGGCGTCCACCTCGCACTGCAGGGACTGGGCCTGCTGTTCTTCGGCGCCGAGGGCCAGCGCGGACCTGCCGTGCTGTCCGGCTCTTTCACCGCCGGCGCCCTGCGCTTCACCGGCCAGAGCATCACCGTCTACGCCATCACCATCGCCTTCATCGTCGGGCTCTGGCTGTTCTTCGGCCTGACGCTCTACGGCAAGGCGCTGCGCGCGACCGCCGTAAACCGGCTAGGGGCGCGGCTCGCTGGCATCCGCACCACGCTGTCGGGGCAGATCGCCTTCCTGCTGGCGTCCGTCATCGGCGCGCTGTCGGGCATAATGATCGTGCCGATCACGACGCTCTATTACGACAGCGGCTTCCTGATCGGGCTGAAGGGTTTCGTTGCCGCGATCATCGGCGGCCTCGTCAGCTACCCCCTCACCGCCGTCGCCGCGCTGGTCGTCGGCATCGTCGAGGCGTTCTCGTCCTTCTACGCCTCCAACTACAAGGAAGTGATCGTCTTCATGCTGCTGATCCCCGTGCTGCTGCTGCGCTCGCTCGCCGCGCCCGCGGTCGAGGAAGAGAAGGACTGACGCTAAGATGCAGAGCCGGCTCCCCATCCTCGTCTTCGCGCTTGTCATGGCGGCGATCCCGTTTGTCCCGGGCATGCCGCCGTTCTGGATCGTGCTGCTCGACAATATCGGCCTTGCCGCCCTCGTCGCGATGGGCCTCGTGCTGCTGACGGGCGTCGGCGGCCTGACCTCGTTCGGACAAGCCGCCTTCGTCGGCTTTGGCGCCTACACCACCGCGGTGCTGTCGACGAGCTACGGCCTGTCGCCCTGGCTGACGCTGCCGTTGTCGCTCGTGGTCAGCGGATCGCTGGCGGTGCTGCTTGGCCTCGTCACCGTCCGCCTCTCCGGCCACTATCTGCCGCTCGGCACGCTGGCCTGGGGGCTCGGCCTGTTCTATCTCTTCAGCAAGCTGGAGTTTTTGGGCCGCAACGACGGCATCTCGGCGATCCCGCCGCTGTCGATCGGCGCGTTCAAGATGCTCTCGCCCGGCTCGATCTACTACGCGATCTGGGTCGCCGTGATCCTCTCGGCCCTGCTCACGATGAACCTGCTGGACTCCCGCACCGGCCGCGCCATCCGCGCACTCAGGCGCGGCCATGTCGCCGCCGAGGCGTTCGGCGTGCACACGCCGCGGGCAAAGCTGCTGGTGTTCATCCACGCCGCGGTGCTAGCCGGTCTCTCCGGCTGGCTCTATGCCCACCTTCAGCGCGCGGTGAACCCGACGCCGTTCGGCGCACAGGCCGGCATCGAATATCTCTTCATCGCGGTGGTCGGCGGCGCCGGCTATGTCTGGGGCGGCGTGCTGGGCGCGGCGATCGTCGTGGTCCTGAAAGAGGTGCTGCAAAGCTATCTGCCGCTGCTCCTGCCGGGTTCCGGCCAGGTCGAGACCATCGTGTTCGGCATCATGCTGGTGGCGCTGTTGCAACTCGCGCCCGGCGGCGTCTGGCCCTGGCTGATGTCGTTCCTGCCCGAGCCTACCCGCGGCAGGAAGCCGGACACCTCGCTGAAGCTGGAGCAGCGCACCCGCGCGCCCGGCGAGGCCAGCGTCCTGCTCCAGGTCGAGAAGGCACGCAAGCAATTCGGCGGCGTGATCGCGGTCAACAACGTTTCCTTCGAGGTCCAGGCCCGCGAGATCGTCGCGCTGATCGGGCCGAACGGCGCCGGCAAGAGCACGACGTTCAACCTGATCACCGGCGTGCTGTCGGCGACCTCAGGCTCGATCTCGGTGCTCGGCAAGAGGCTCGACAACGCGCCGCCGCAGGAGATCGTCAAGCTCGGCATCTCCCGCACCTTCCAGCACGTGAAGCTGGTCCCCGACATGACCGTGCTGGAGAACGTCGCTATTGGCGCGCATCTGCGCGGTCATTCGGGGCCGATCTCCTCCATGCTGCGGCTCGACCGCGCCGACGAGGCAAAGCTGCTCGCCGAGGCCGCACGCCAGATCGAGCGCGTCGGGCTTGCCGACCAGATGCACCAGCTCGCAGGTTCGCTCTCGCTCGGCCAGCAGCGCATCGTCGAGATCGCGCGCGCGCTGTGCGTCGATCCGATGGTGCTGCTGCTCGACGAGCCGGCCGCCGGCCTGCGCCACATGGAGAAGCAGCAGCTTGCCAGGCTGCTGCGCGAATTGCGCGACGGCGGCATGAGCGTGCTGCTGGTCGAGCACGACATGGGCTTTGTCATGAACCTCGCCGACCGCATCGTCGTGCTCGATTTCGGCACCAAGATCGCGGAGGGCACGCCCGCCACGATCAAGACCAATCCCGAAGTGATCAAGGCCTATCTCGGAGTGGCGGCATGAGCGCGCTGTTGTCCGTCACCGACGCGCATGTCGCCTACGGCAAGGTCGAGGCCGTGCGTTCGGTCTCGCTCGAGGTCGGGGCGAACCAGATCGTCACCATCGTCGGCGCCAACGGCGCCGGCAAGACTACGCTGCTGTCCGCCATCATGGGCATTCTGCCGCTGAAGGGCCGCGTCGCCTTCGCAGGCCAGGACCTCGCCCGGCTCGACATCGAGGACCGCGTCGCGATGGGCCTCGGCCTCGTCCCGGAGCACCGCGAATTGTTCGTGACCATGAATGTCGAGGACAATCTCGAGCTCGGGGCCTTCCGCATCGAGCGGAGCAAGTCGAAGGCCTCGATGGAGCGGGTCTACACGCTGTTCCCGCGGCTGAAGGAGCGGCGCAAGCAGCTCGCCGGCACGCTCTCCGGCGGCGAGCAGCAGATGCTCGCGATGGGCCGCGCGCTGATGGGCGAGCCGAAGCTCCTGATGCTGGACGAGCCGAGCCTCGGTCTCGCCCCGATCATCGTCGCCGACATCTTCCGCATCGTCACCGAGCTGCGCACCGCCGGCGTCTCGGTGCTGCTGGTCGAGCAGAACGCGCAGGCCGCGCTCAAGATCGCGGACCAAGCCTATGTGATGGAGCTCGGCGAGTTCGTGCTCAGCGGCAAGGCCAGCGACATCGCCGCGAACGAACGCGTTGCGGCGAGCTATCTCGGCTTCCAGCACGAAGGCGCGAGCGTTCTGTAGGTCCGAGGCGTCGCCACGAACTCAACTGTCATCGTCCGCGAAGGCGGACGATCCAGTACTCCGAGAAGACTGTGGTCGAATCGATAAGTCGCTGCGTACTGGATGCCCCGCCTTCGCGGGGCAAGACACCGAAGAATGCGACGAGATTCGCGCCTAGATGCTCGCCGCCTTCTCCTTCAACGCCGCCACCTCCGCTTCCAGCTCGGCGATCCGCTGATCCCTCGCCGCCAGCGCGGCCGCGACATCCGTCGCATCGAACTTCTGCGGAATGTGCTGCGGGCAGTTGGTGTCCCAGGCCGCGATCTTGAACAGGATCACCTGCTCCGGCCGCGCGCGATATCCCTTCGGCATCAGCGACGTCGTCAGCGCATCGTCGTCCTCCACCACGCGCGCCTCGCCCCAGATCTTCACCCGGCGGCGGTGGGCGTAGTCCATCACGAAGATGTAGGCCTTGGGATTTTCGGACAGGTTGCCTTGCGTGATGTACTGCCGGTTGCCGGCGTAGTCCGTGAAAGCCAACGTCTGCTTATCCAGCACCTTCAAAAACCCCTTCGGCCCGCCACGGTGCTGGATGTAGGGCTGGCCATCGGCAGAGGCGGTGGCGAAATAAAAGCTGTTGGCATCGGCCAGGAACGCCGCGAGGTTCTCATCGACCTCGGTGCGCCAGCCGCGCTGCTCGGCATGGGCATAGCCTTCGCGCGATCCCTTTCGGGTCTGGATCGATTTCACCGCCGGCGTGAACGCCACGTCGCTGGCGTAGGTGAGGGTTGCCGTCATCGGAACATCTCCTGGAATCCCGGCGCATTTCTGCGTCTTTCGGCGATTAAAGTGGACCTTTCGGCGTCTAAAACAATCCGCCGGCTTGACACTTCATCATTGCAATATATGCAATAATGCCAGACCGCCTGGAAGCCATGCACGTCTTCGTCACCGTCGCCGATCTGCGCGGCTTTGCGCCGGCGGCGCGCAAGCTGCACCTGTCGCCCTCGGCGGTGACGCGGCTGATCGCGGCGCTGGAAGAGCATCTCGGCGCCCGGCTGTTGCAGCGGACCACGCGGCAGGTGACGCTGACCGATGTCGGCACACGCTATCTGGAGCGCGCGCGGCGCATTCTCGCCGATGTCGAGGAGGCCGACGGCTCGGCGCGGGAAGAGCGTAACCGGCCGAGCGGACGTCTGGTGGTGTCGGCGCCAGTCGGCTTCGGCCGGCTGCATGTCGGGCCGGTCATGACCGCCTATCTCAAGCGCTATCCCGAGGTTGCCGGCGAATTGCGGCTGTCCGACCATCTCGTCAATCTCGTGGAAGACGCCGTCGATGTGGCGGTGCGGATCGGTCATCTCGCCGATTCGTCCCTCGTCGCGCGCCAGGTCGGCGAGATGCGGCGGATCGTGGTGGCCGCGCCCGGCTATCTGAAGCGCCATGGCGAGCCGAAGACGCCGGAAGCGCTCGCCTCGCACCAGACCATCCAGTTCGGACCATCCGCCAGCTGGCATTTCATGCAGGACGGCCGCGACATCGAGGTGACGACGAACCCGCGCTTCACCAGCAACAGCGCCGACGCCGCCCTGCAATATGCCGAGGCCGGCGGCGGCGTCACGCGGGTGCTGGCTTATCAGGCCGCCGAGGGTTTGAAGCGCGGGCGGCTGAAGGTCGTGCTGGCGAAATACGAGCAGCCGGCGCTGCCCATCCATGTCGTCTACCCGACCTCGCGCCTGCTCTCGGCCAAAGTGCGCGCGTTCGTCGATCTCGTGGTGGAGACGGCGGAGTGGAGGTTTGGGTGATGACCGTCATTCCGGGGCGGTCCGAAGGACCGAACCATGGTGCGCAATTGCGCACCAGAGAATCTCGAGATTCCGGGTTCTCGCTTCGCGAGCCCCGGAATGACAATTACCCCTTCTTCGGGACCACCCGAAACGTTCCGCTGGCGCGCGCGATCACGGTGGCGTCGGCCTTGACCAGGCACTGCGCGAAACAGATCGTGCTGCCGGTCTTGATCGCCTCGCCCTCGACCGCGAGCCATTGGCCGATTTCGGCGGCGCCGACAAAGTATCGACCGACAGCGAGATCGTGACGAAGGACGTCGTCCAGCCGGTCGCCTCTGCGCAGCTGTAACCCATGGCGGCATCGGCGAGCGCCGCGATCAGTCCGCCATGGATGAGCCCGCGCGCGTTGGTGTGCGGCTTGGCCAGGCGCAGGCCGATGATCACGGCCTTGTCGGCCTTCTTCGAGTAGAGCGGCTCCCAGGGATCGGTGAGCGGGGCTTTGCGGAAATGCGGCTCGAAGCCGGCGGGAATGTCGGTGGCGGTCATGGCTGTCTCGCGTTGCTGATTGCCAGCATTGAACGCGATGGGCGTGGCGGACGCATCACCTACAAAGTTTTAAACGGAATTTGCGCGGGTGTTTGAAACGGGCGGCGGCGTTGCGAGGAATGCAACGCCCGTAGGGTGGGCAAAGGCGCAACGCGCCGTGCCCACCATCTCTCCACAAACACAAAGCTGGTGGGCACGCTTCGCTTTGCCCACCCTACGGCACTTCTCTAAAACGGCAGCCCCACATAATTCTCCGACAGCGACCACATCGCGGCCTGCGACTGCGTGACGTAATCGAGTTCGGCGAGCTGGATGCGGGCGCCGATGGTGCCGGTGTCGGGGAATTTGTGCAGCATCGAGGTCATCCACCAGGAGAAGCGCACCGCCTTCCAGACGCGCGCCAGTGCCTTGGCGGAATAGGCGTCGATGCCGGCGCTGGACTTCTCGTCGTAGAATTCGCGCAGCGCGCTCGACAGATAATGCGCGTCGCTGGCCGCAAGGTTCAGTCCCTTGGCGCCGGTCGGCGGCACGATGTGGGCGGCGTCGCCGCACAGGAACATCCTGCCGAAGCGCATCGGCTCGGCGACGAAGCTGCGCAAGGGGGCGATGCTCTTCTCGATCGACGGTCCCGTGACGAGGCTGTCGGCGGCCTCCTGGTCGAGCCGACGCTTCAATTCGTCCCAGAAGCGGTCGTCGGGCCATTGGTCGACATGGTCGTCCAGCGAGCACTGCACATAGTAGCGGCTGCGCTTCATCGAGCGCATGGTGCAGAGCGCAAAGCCGAGGGCGTGGTTGGAGTAGATCAGCTCGTGGCTGACCGGCGGCGTCTCGGAGAGGATGCCGAGCCAGCCGAACGGATAGACCCGCTCGAACTCCTCGATCGCCGAGGCCGGAACGCTGGCGCGGCTGACGCCATGAAAACCGTCGCAGCCGGCGATGAAATCGCAATCGAGCGTGTGGGTGACGCCGTCCTTGACCCAGGTCACGCGCGGGTGACTGCCGTCGAAATCATGCGGTCGCACGTCCTTGGCCTCGTAGACCGTATCGAGGCCGGCCGCCTTGCGCGCGTTCATCAGGTCGAGCGTGACCTCGGTCTGGCCGTAGATCATGACCGTCTTGCCGGTCGCGGCCTTCATGTCGATGCGATGACGGCGGCCGGAAAAGGCCAGTTCGATGCCCTCATGCACCAGGCCTTCCGCGTGCGCCCGCGCGCCGGCGCCAACCTGGTCGAGCAGCGCGACCGTTCCCTCCTCCAGAAGACCGGCGCGGATGCGGCCGAGCACGTAGTCCGGGCTCTGCCGCTCCAGGATGAAATTGTCGATGCCGTAATCGTGCAGCAGTTGCCCAAGCAACAATCCAGCCGGCCCGGCCCCGATGATTGCGACTTTTGTCCGCAATACTTGTTCCTCCCGATCCTATAGGCTTTCGTCGCGGCTCGCTTGTCGCGATGATCCGCGCAAGTTAATTATATCATATAACGGTTGGGCAAAAGGGAAGTGCTGGTCGCGCTAGTACCCACTTTTCTTGGAACGTGAGTCGTGATTCAAGGTCGGGATGATACCCGAAGCAAGAGAAGTCCACCTTTCGAGGAAAGATCGCAAGGTGCTTGAGGCGTGCTGTCGCTCACCGGTGACGTTGCAGCGCGATTTGAAGCGGGCGCGGATAGTTCTGTTGGCGGCGGATGGGCGCAGCACCCGGTCGATCGCCAAGGAAGTTGGGGTCCAGCCGCGGATTGTCAGCCTTTGGCGGCATCGCTATGCCGACCATGGCCTTGAAGGGCTGCAAGACAAGCCGCGGCCTGGCAAGCAGCCGATCTATACGAAGACGACCGACAAGCGGATTCTGAAGCTGCTGGATAAGCCGCCACCGCAAGGGTTTGCGCGCTGGACCGGCCCCCTGCTGGCCGAGGCGCTGGGCGATGTCGATGTCCAATATGTCTGGCGGTTCCTGCGCAGCCACAAGATTGACCTGGTGGCTCGCAAGTCCTGGTGCGAGAGCAACGACCCGAACTTTACGGCCAAAGCCGCCGATGTTGTCGGCCTCTATGTCGCGCCGCCGGCGAAGGCCATTGTGCTGTGCGTGGACGAGAAGCCCTCGATCCAGGCTTTGGAGCGAGCGCAGGGTTATCTGAAGTTGCCCAATGGCCGCGCCTTGACCGGCCAAAGCCACGATTACAAGCGGCATGGCACCACAACATTGTTTGCGGCGCTCGAAGTCGCCACCGGAAAGATCATCGCGACCCATTCAAAACGCCGGCGCCGCGTCGAGTTTCTCGATTTCATGAACAGCGTCACCGCGGCTTTTCCGAACCGCAAGCTTCACGTCATCCTCGACAACCTCAACACCCATAAAAAGAACGAGGACTGGCTCAAGGCCCACCCCAACGTGCAATTTCATTTCACGCCGACAAGTGCGTCATGGCTCAATCAGGTCGAAGTATGGTTTTCCATCTTGCAGGGGCAGTCGCTCAGCGGCACCTCCTTCACGAGCCTCAAGCAGCTTCAGGAACACATCGATGCCTACGTCAACGCATACAACGACAGAGCCGAGCCCTTCGTCTGGACCAAGAAAAAGGTCCGTCAACGCCGTTTCAAAGGCCGCCGTATCACTCAGCTCTGATTCCGGGTACTAGCAGCGACAAATCCATGCAACATGGCTGACGTACAGGACGCGACAACGTGCGCGCCAATTCCGGCTTGAACGCGCCGGCCAATTAGATAACATGTTAAATAACGAGACCGGGCCATCGAAGCCCGCCGTCGAAAACAGGGAGAGACGTGTGATGAGGAAAGCCTGTCTGGCTTTATTGCTCGCAGCAAGCGTGACGCCGGCGTTGGCGCAGGACAAGACCTTCGACTTGAAGATCTCGCACTGGGTGCCGGCATCGCACCCGCTGCAAAAATCGCTGGAAGACTGGGTGGCCGCGGTGAACAAGGATTCCGGCGGCACCATTACGGGCAAGGTGTTTCCGGCCCAGCAGCTCGGCAAGGCGTTCGATCATTACGACATGGCGCGCGATGGCATCGCCGATGTCACCTATGTCAATCCCGGCTATCAGCCCGGCCGCTTCCCGATCGTCGGTGCCGGCGAATTGCCGTTCCTGATCTCGGATGCCAAGGGCGGCTCGATGGGGCTCGACGCCTGGTATCGCAAATATGCCGAGAAGGAGATGAAGGACGTCAAATACTGCCTCGCCTTCGTCCACTCGCCCTCCTCCTTCCACTCCAAGACCAAGAAGATCGTGATGCCGGAGGATGTGAAGGGCCTGAAGATCCGTCCCGCGCACGCCACCATGGCGAACTTCGTCACCTCGCTCGGCGGCACCAATGTGCAGTCCTCCGCGCCCGAAGTGCGCGACATCATCGAGCGCGGCGTCGCCGACGGCGTCACTTTCCCATGGGGTTCCCTCGTGCTGTTCGGCATCGACAAGGTGACCAAGTACGACATGGAGGCGCCGCTCTACACCACGACCTTCGTGTTCGTGATCAACAAGGACAAGTACAATGCGATGTCCGACAAGCAGAAGGCCGCAATCGACAAGAACTGCTCGGTCGAGATGGCCGGCGTGGTCGGCGAGCACTGGGGCAAGTTCGAGGACGCCGGCGTCGACAAGGTGAAGGCGGAAGAGGGGCACGAGGTCTACAAGCTGACACAAGAGCAGACCGCGGCCTGGAAGAAAGCCGCCGAGCCGCTGGTCAAGACCTGGGGCGACGGCGCCAAGAAAGCGGGCGCCGATCCGGACGCCGCGCTGGCCGATTTGAAGGCCTCGCTGAAGAAGTACAACGCGCTGGCGGAGTAGCGCTTCGTTGAAACAGATGCGGCGGCGAAAGACATCTCGCCGCCGTCATTCTGCAAGTGCGCTGTTAGGAGCGCACGACGCTTCCTCCCCCTCTCCCCGCCTGCGGGGAGAGGGTTGGGGTGAGGGGGAGTCTCCGCGGGGACGGTGAAAGTTGGACTCGCGGAGAGCCCCCCTCACCCGGAATCCGCGCTTGCGCGCGCATTCCGGCCTCTCCCCGCAAGCGGGGAGAGGCGAACGACCGCCTTCTGAGCCGAGAGCGAGAATGACATCACACAGGACACACCCATGAAGCGCGCCTGGATGGATCGCTTTATCGACACGATCGAATGGATCGCGGCCGGCTTCGTCGGCCTCGTGGCGCTCGACATCTTCGTGTCGGTTCTGCTGCGCAACACGCTGAACTATTCGATCCCCGACAGCTTCGACATCGGCCGCATGCTGCTCGGCATCCTGATCTTCTGGGGCATCGCTGCGACCTCCTATCGCGGCACCCACATCACGGTCGACCTGGTCTGGGGCAATGTCGAGCCGCGCTATCAGCGCTGGATCGACGTGTTCGCCACCCTGGTGCTGCTGTTCGTCGTCACGGTGCAGACCTGGACCCTGTTCGACAAGGTGCGCGGCACCTACAACGACAATGTCCAGACCTTCGACATGCACATGCCTACCTGGCCGTTCTTCGCGATCGCCTGGATCGGCGACGTCTCCGCCGTGCTGCTGATCGCGATCCGCACCTACCGGCTGATCTTCCATCCCGAAGAAATGCACGACCCCAAGCTGAAGGCGACGGAGTAATCATGAGCACCGATGCCGTCGCCGTAATCGGCTTCGTTTCCCTGTTTGCGTTGATGCTGCTGCGCGTGCCCGTCGGCATGGCCATGGGCCTCGTCGGCGTCTCCGGCTTCTCCTATCTGGTCGGCGCCACGCCGGCGCTGAAGCTGGTCGGCCAGACCTCGATGCGCACGGTCACCGACTACACGTTCGGCGTCATCCCGATGTTCCTGCTGATGGGCTCCTTCGTCAGCAATTCCGGCATGAGCCGCGAGCTGTTCCGCGCCGCCAACGGGTTCGTCGGACATTTGCGCGGCGGGCTCGGCATCGCCACCGTCGGGGCCTGCGGCGGCTTTGCCGCGATCTGCGGCTCCTCGGTTGCGACCGCCGCGACCTTCTCCGCGGTCGCATATCCCGAGATGCGCCGCTTCGGCTATCCGCAGTCATTCGCGACCGGCGTGATCGCGGCCGGCGGCACGCTCGGCGCGATGCTGCCGCCCTCCACCGTGCTGGCGGTCTACGGCATCATCACCGAGCAGGACATCGGAAAACTCTTCATCGCCGGCATCATTCCGGGCCTGCTGGCGATGACCATGTACATGATCACGATCGCCCTAATCGGATACTTCCGGCCGGACTTCCTGCCCAAGGGCAAGGTGCTGCCGTGGCGCGAGCGCTTTGCCGGCCTGAAGGAGATCTGGGCCCCGGTCCTGCTGTTCGTCTTCGTCATCGGCGGCCTTTACGGCTTGCCCTTCCTGCCGCGCTTCACGCCGACGGAAGCCGGCGGCGTCGGGGCCACCGGCGCCTTCATCATCGGCGTCGTCACCGGCCGGCTCGACCGCGAGAAGATCCTGGCCTCGCTGCTCCAGGCGACGCGCACCGCCGCCGCGGTGTTCACCGTGCTGATCGGCGCGCTGATCTTCGGCTATTTCCTCACGGTGACGCAGACGCCGCAGAAGGTGACGGAATTCCTGACCGGCCTCGGCCTCGGCCCCTACGGCGTGCTGGCACTGATCATGGTGATGTATCTCGTGCTCGGCTGCCTGATGGACGCCATGGCGATGATCATCCTCACCGTGCCGATCATCTTCCCCGTCATCATGCATCTCGGCTTCGACCCGATCTGGTTCGGCGTCATCATCGTGATGACCGTCGAGCTCGGCCTGATCCATCCGCCGGTCGGCATGAACGTCTTCGTCATAAAAAGCGTGGTGAAGGATGTCTCCTTCTCCACCATCTTCAAGGGCGTGATCCCGTTCGTGGCGACGGACCTGGTGCGGCTGGTGATCCTGATCGCCTTCCCGCTGCTGGCGACGTGGCTGCCGACGCGGATGATGGCGCACTGATGATGGATTGAATGCGGGCTCTCGCCGCAACGGCGGTGATCTCCCTCGCCCCGCTTGCGGGGAGAGGGCTGGGGTGAGGGGGAGCCTCCACGGGGACGGTGACAGTCGGACTCGCGGAGACTCCCCCTCACCCGGAATTCAAGCTGCGCTTGAACTCCGGCCTCTCCCCGCAAGCGGGGCGAGGCGAAGACACCGGCGCCTTCTGACCGTGTGACCGTTGGAGTGACCGATGACCCCCACCCTCGACACCAAATACGTCTTCACCATCACCGCCCGCATCGGCGACGTCGTCACCGCCGGCGAGACCGGCATCGGGGTCCGCCGCATCATTCCGATCATCGGCGGCGAGGTGACGGGCGCGGTCACCGGCAAGGTGCTGCCGTTCGGCGCCGACTTCCAGACCATCCGCCCCAACGAGCTGATCGACCTCGAAGCGAAATACGCCTTCGAGACCGCCGACGGCGCCATCGTCTATGTCGAGAACAAGGGCATCCGCTTCGGCCCGGTCGAGCTGCTGCAAAAGCTCAAGCGCGGCGAGCCGGTCGATCCGAAGCTGATCTATTTCCGGACCGTGCCGCGATTCGAGACCGGGCATGAAAAGTATCGCTGGCTGATGGAGCACATTTTTGTAGCTTCAGCCGCACGCCACGCGGACCGCGTCGTGATCGACGTCCATCAGGTGATGTGAGGAATCGGTCTTTGACCCAGGGCGAACCTGGTTCAGAATGTGATCTGCACCAAGTTGTGCAGACCACGGGAGTCCCACCATGTCTCTTATGGCTTCCAGCGAACCAGTCCCCCAACACACCTTCGACTCCGCCGAAATGGGCGCCATCGCTCATCTCTACCGCGGCGAGGTCTATCGATCGACGATCTGGCGAACGCGGCTCGACAACACGACCAATTGGGCGATCGTCACGATGGGCATCGGCGTTATCGCTATTTCAATGTCTGGCGTGCCCGGGCTCGTTGGCTGGAGAGGAATTTCTATGCGCCAATCTTCACCGGTGAAGCGCACGACGATAGCTGGAAGGCCGTTCTCGCGCGCGACTACACTGCGCCCCGCCATCACATTTCATTTGTCCGCGCTACCGGACGGCGGTTGCGTCGCAACTACGTCTGGATATTCGCCATCCAGGCGACAGCCTATTACGGCAAGATTGCAATCCATCCGACGCCTGCAATGACCTTGACGGAACTTATCGATCGCGCCGCCGTCGGACCGATTCCCGGCTGTGTCGTTCTGATCGTAGGCTTTGCCTACAATTTCGGGTGGCTGGCGTTTGCGCTCGGCACGATGTGGCTCGACCGACGCGAGCACGGGACCAAGGGCGACCGGGTGGCGATGGGCTGATGACATCGGCGGCTACCCGTTCCCCGGGGGGAGCCGAGACGAGCGTAGCTGCCCCGACGCCAGGGAGGGCCTCCCTTGTTGACTCCTTGTAAATTCGTTATACAACATAACTATTCTGATAAGGACGCAAATGACACAGGGAAACGCCGAGACCGCTGACGCGGGTGCCTCCGGGCTGTTGAGGATCGAGCGGGCGGACAGGGTTCTGACCGTGGGCCTGAACCGGCCGGCCAAGCGCAATGCGCTCAACGACGGCATCATCCTGGAAATCGGCGAGTGCTTTGCGTCCCTGCCCGAGGATATCGGCGCGGTCGTCATCCACGGCATCGGCGACCATTTCTCGTCCGGCCTCGACCTGTCCGAACTGACGGAGCACGACGCGACCGGCGGGCTGCTCCATTCGCAGATGTGGCACCGGGTGTTCGACCGCATCCAGTATAGCCGCGTGCCCGTGATCGCCGCACTCCGGGGTGCCGTGATCGGTGGCGGGCTGGAGCTCGCCTGCGCCGCCCATATTCGCGTCGCCGAGCCCTCCACCTATTTCGCGCTGCCGGAGGGGCAGCGCGGAATCTTCGTCGGCGGCGGCGGCTCGGTGCGGCTGCCGCGGCTGATCGGCGTTGCCAGGATGATGGACATGATGCTGACCGGCCGCGTCTATAGCGCGACCGAAGGCGCTTCCTACGGCTTTGCGCAATATCTGACCGAAGCCGGCAACGGGCTCGGCAAGGCGCTGGAGCTTGCGACCAAGATCGCCTCCAACGCGCCGCTGACGAATTTCGCCGTGCTCCAGGCGCTGCCAATGATCGCGGAAGCCAATCCGCAGACCGGCCTGTTGATGGAATCGCTGATGGCCACCGTCGCCCAGAGCGACAAGGAAGCAAAGCGCAGGATCCGCGAATTCCTCGAGCACAAGACCGCGAAGGTGAAGCCAAAGTCATGAGTGCACAGCCGTCCTCTTCCGGCACGGAGCGCGGCGCAAGCACTTTCCCGCTGCGGCCGATTTCGTTCGGCGATCCCGTCGTCAATATCGAACGGCGCGAGGACGGGACGATCTACCTGCGACCGAAGCAGCCGCTCGGCGACTATCCCGTCCGCATCACCGACCGCCTGCATCATTGGGCGACGACGACGCCGGACCGCGTCTTCATGGCGGAGCGCGAAGGCGGCCGCAGCTGGCGCAAGATCACCTATGCCGAGCTGCTCACCGCAAGCCGGCACATCGCCTCGGCGCTGATCCAGCGCGGCTTGTCGGCGGACCGGCCGGTGGTCATCCTCTCCGGCAATTCGATCGACCATGCGCTTTTGGCTTTCGGCGCGTTCTATGCCGGCGTTCCATTCTGCCCGGTATCGCCGGCCTATTCGCTGGTGTCGAAGGACTACGGCAAGCTCTCCTATCTGATGAAGCTCTTGACGCCCGGCCTCGTCTTCGCCGAGGACGCCGACAAGTTCTCAGATGCGCTCGCTGCCAATGTTTCGCTCGGCACCGAGATCGCCGCCTCCTACGGCCATGTGGCGGGCCGCGACGTCACGCTGCTCGCCGACCTCATGGCGACGCCGATCCGCGGCGATCTCGACGGCGTCCACGGCAAGATCGGCCCCGATACGATCGCAAAATTCCTGCTGACGTCGGGCTCGACCGGCAATCCCAAGGCCGTCATCAACACCCAGCGCATGATCTGCGCCAACCAGGTGATGCTGCGCGAGACCCTCGCCTTCCTCAAGGACGAGCCGCCCGTCATCATCGACTGGCTGCCCTGGAATCACACCTTTGGCGGCAACCACAATATCGGCCTGACGCTCTACAATGGCGGCTCGATGTATCTGGACGCCGGCAAGCCGATGCCCGGCGGCATCGAGGAGACCGTGCGCAATCTCCAGGAGATTTCGCCGACCGTCTATTTCAACGTGCCGAAGGGCTATGAGTCGCTGCTGCCCTATCTGCGCGACGACCAGGGCCTGCGCGCGAAATTCTTCGACCGGCTGCATGCGATGTTCTTCTCGGGCGCGGCGCTGTCGCCATTCGTCTGGGACAGCCTCGACGAGCTCGCGGTGAAGGAAAAAGGCTATCGCGTGCCGATGCTGACCGGCCTTGGCGCGACCGAGACCGCGCCGTTCTTCATGTCGGTCAATCCGCGCACCAGCCGCTCCGGCCATGTCGGCCTCCCCGTCTCCGGCAACGACGCCAAGCTGGTGCCGAACAACGGCAAGCTCGAGGTCCGCGCCAAGGGGCCGAACGTGATGCCCGGCTACTGGCGCCAGGCGGATATCACCGCAAAATCCTTCGACGAGGAAGGATTCTACAAGTTGGGCGACGCGCTCAAGCCTGCCGATCCCGATGATCTCAACGCCGGCTTCGATTTCGACGGCCGCGTCAGCGAGGACTTCAAGCTCGCGAGCGGTACCTGGGTCAGTGTCGGCCCCTTGCGCGCGCGCTTCGTTGCGGCCTGCGCACCGCTGGTGCGCGACGTCGTCATCGCCGGTATCAACCGCGACGAGGTCTCCGCGCTGGTCGTGCTCGACCTCGACGGCTGTAGGCTGGTCAACCCGACGCTGCCGGCCGACGACCTCGTCGTCGCGACGCGCGACCGGCTGGTGCGCGAGGCCTTTCGCGAGCGCCTGACCCGATTCCTCGGCTCGGCTACCGGTTCCTCGACGCGGATCACGCGCGCGATCCTGATGGATACGCCGCTCTCGATCGACAAGGGCGAGGTCACCGACAAGGGCTCGATCAACCAGCGCGCGGTGCTGGAGCATCGCGGCGCGCTGATCGACGAGCTCTACGCTGCCAATCCATCGGACCGTGTGATATCGGTCGGCTAAGAAACCATCGCTACAGGAGAACGCCATGTTGTTGAAGGATCAGCCAGCCATCGTCACCGGCGGCGCATCGGGGCTGGGCGCGGCGACCGCGCGAAGACTGGCGGCGCAGGGCGCCAAGGTCGCGGTGTGCGACCTCAATGCCAAGCTCGCCGAAACCGTCGCCGCCGAGATCAAGGGCGTGGCGGTGACCTGCGACGTCTCCGACGCCGCTTCCGCTGAAGCTGCGATCGCGCAGGCGACCAAGGCCCACGGCCCCGCGCGCGTGCTGGTCAACTGCGCCGGCATCGGCGTGGCAAAACGCGTTGTCGGCCGCGACGGCCCGATGGCGCTCGCCGATTTCGACAAGGTGATCAAGGTCAACCTGATCGGCACCTTCAACATGCTCCGCCTCGCCGCAACCGAGATGTCCAAGCTCGAGCCGCAGGCGACCGGCGAGCGCGGCGTCATCATCAACACCGCCTCCGTGGCCGCCTATGATGGCCAGATCGGCCAGTCGGCCTATTCGGCCTCGAAGGGCGGCATCGTCGGCATGACGCTGCCGATCGCGCGCGAGCTCGCACAGTTCGGCATCCGCGTGCTGACGATCGCGCCCGGCCTGTTCCTCACCCCGCTGCTCGCGAACCTGCCGCAGGAAGCCCAGGATTCGCTCGCGGCCGCGATCCCCTTCCCGCGCCGGCTCGGCAATGCCGACGAGTTCGCCGCGCTCGCGCTGCACATGGTCGAGAATTCGTACCTCAACGGCGAGGTGGTGCGCCTCGACGGCTCGCTGCGCATGGCGCCGAAGTAAATTCATGAGCGATATTGCAGCAGCGTCCTCCGCGCAGCGCCGGGTGAGGGGCTTTGCACTATCGAGAGACCGAAACCCCTCACCCGAATTGCTGCGCAATTCGACCTCTCCCTACGGGAGAGGTGAGAACCGGCCCCAACGAGTACCAACCACATGTTCGTGAACCGACGCGACGTACAGATCCAATGGGGCGATTGCGACCCCGCCAACATCGTCTATTACCCGCGCTATTTCAGCATGTTCGACGATTCGACCTCGGTCCTGTTCGAGAAGGCCGGCTTCTCGAAGCAGGACCTGGTCCACAAATACGGCCTGGTCGGTATCCCCATGGTCGACACGCGGGCCAAGTTCTACATCCCCTCGACCCATGGCGACTGGATCACCATCGAGACGAAGATCGAGAGCATCAAGCGCTCGAGCTTCGAGGTGAAGCACAATGTCTACAAGACCGCCGATCTCGCCATCGAGGCATTCGAGACCCGCGTCCTGGTCGGCCGCGACCCGGCCAATCCGGAGAAGCTGAAATCGGCGCCGTTTCCGGCGGAAATGGTGACCAAGTTCACGGGAAGTTAGATCGGGGAGCTAAATCGCCGCATCACCAAAAGAGGGGGCTGAATTACCCCCCGATTTCTGCTTTCAAAGAAACACGTCAAGGGAGGAACAATAGATGAAACGCTTTTACCTGACCGCCGCGATCGCCGCGGCGACGCTTGCCCTGCCGGCCCTGCCCGCGCTGGCGCAGACCAGCGAAATCACCATCGGCATCACCACCACCACGACCGGCCCGGGCGCCGCCCTCGGCATTCCCGAGCGCAATGCGCTGGAATTCGTGCCGAAGGAGATCGGCGGCGTGCCGCTGAAGGTGATCGTGCTCGACGACGGCGGCGATCCCACCACCGCGACCACCAACGCCCGCCGCTTCGTCACCGAATCCAAGGCCGACATCATCATGGGCTCGGCGCTGACGCCGCCGACCATCGCGGTCTCCAACGTCGCCAACGAAGCCGGCATTCCGCATTTCGGCCTCGCGCCGTTCCCGATCACGCCCGAGCGCATGAAGTGGTCGGTGGCGATGCCGCAGCCGATCCCGATCGTGGGCAAGGTGCTGTACGACCACATGAAGTCGAAGGGTGTGAAGACCCTCGGCTATATCGGCTACTCCGATTCCTACGGCGACCTCTGGTTCAACGACCTGAAGGCGCAGGCCGTGCCGATGGGCATGACCATCGTGGACGAGGAGCGCTTCGCCCGTCCCGATACGTCGGTGACCGGACAGGTGCTCAAGCTCGTCGCCGCCAATCCCGACGCGATCCTGGTCGGCGCCTCCGGCACCGCGGCCGCGCTGCCGCAGACCGAGCTGCGCGAGCGTGGCTATCAGGGCCTGATCTACCAGACCCATGGCGCCGCCAGCATGGACTTCATCCGCATCGCCGGCAAAGCGGCCGAAGGCGTGCTGATGGCCTCGGGCCCCGTCATGGACCCCGAGGACCAGCCGGACGAAGCCGCCACCAAGAAGCCGGGCCTCGCGCTCAACTCGGCCTATGAAGGCAAGTACGGCTCGAACAGCCGCAGCCAGTTCGCCGGCCATTCCTATGACGCCTTCGAGATCCTGAAGCGAGTCATCCCGACCGCGCTGAAGACGGCCAAGCCCGGCACGCCGGAATTCCGCGAAGCAATCCGCCAGGCGCTGCTGTCGGAGAAGGAATTGGCGGCGAGCCAGGGCGTCTACAACTTCACCGAAAAGGACCGCTACGGCCTCGACGAGCGCTCGCGCATCCTGCTCACGGTGAAGAACGGCAAGTACACGCTGGTGAAGTAAGCGCTGCGACAGTTTCGAGACGACGAGAGCCGGCCCGATGGGCCGGCTCTTTTCTTTTGGCTTTGAGATCAGCGAGTGTGAGGTCGAATCAAGTTCGGCCACCAACAGTGCTCTCTCCGTTCCCTCCCCCCTTGTGGGGGAGGGGCAGGGAGGGGGGTGCCACACGGGGATTCTTTCCGTCGCGCCCCGCCCTCGATGCATCGTCAACAACGGGTACCTTTTCCTGGGCTACCCCCCTCCCTAGCCCTCCCCCACAAGGGGGGAGGGAACGCACGTCCTTCGAGGTGCGAGAGGAGTCTCATCGCATCAGGCCTCAAGCCGCCTGCCGCAGCGGGGTCCAGGCGAACTCCGGATAGTAATTGTCCATCATGCGGTCGACATAGGCGGTGAGGTTCGGGAAGCCCTCGGCCCGCTGCCGCAAACCGGATTCGAAGAACGGCGTCAGGATTCCGGCGAGTGCGCCGAAGGCGGTGGCATCGACACCGCAGGGCTTGTTGCCCATCAGATAGGCCTTGTCGCCGAGCTGCACCGAAAGCGCGAACAGCGAGCGCACCGCGAGATCGACGTCGTCGTCCGGTGCGTGGCGGCCGAGCCCGGAGAGCAGATAGTTCTCGGCGACACGGAATTGCGCATCCTCGCGCAATTTTTCGCGATTGTGTTCCGGCGCGCCGTCGAAGAAATGCGACGGGCCCTTCGCGAAGTTGATCGGATCGACCCAGCGCGCGCCGACCAGCGCCCAATAGACGTGATGCTCGATCATGCGCTCGAACGCCCAGGCCTGTGCGCGCTCCTGCAACGAGAGCCCGGCGTCGAAATCGAAGCCGTAGCGGCGCTCGATATGGGCGCGGATGAAGGTGGAATCGGCCACCGCCTCGCCGCCGTCGTCGATGAACGGCAGCTGCCCCTTGGGGGAGGCGGGCGGCATCGCGCGCTCCTTCCGGTAGGGCAGTCCCGCCATCTTGAGCTGCACCTCCGTCTTGGTGACGAAGGGGCTGATTTCCGGCAGGCCGAAGCCGGTGCCAAAGCCGTAAAGCGTGATCATAAAGCTCTCCTGAACCACCGAAAGAGTTGACGGAACCTAACCGCGGGCTGCTGCCACCATGGTGGCAGCAGCCGTGATATCTTCTGCGAAACGGGCCCCTCGCCGGGCGCGGCCCATGATGTGGCGGACCAGCGCGTCCGCAGCCTGGATCAGCGAGCGTGTCACCATGGTCGCGAGCGCAACGCGGAGGTCGGCGACGGTGAGATCGAAAAACATGAGCCGGCTGAAGGCCAAAGCGTGCAGCACGGCCTGCGCCCGCCACAGCGGACCGGCCGGGCTGAAATGGGTTGGAATGATCATGGACAAATCCTCTTCAGTCGATGTGTTGTCCCGGTATAGACCCCCCCTGCTGCCAACATCCTGTCAGCATCCACGCGCCGGATTTTGAGCGGGCTGCGGTCAGGAATTTGGAAAGAGAATTGTCATGAGACGCGCCGACCGGCTGTTTCAGATCATCCAGGTGCTGAGGCGCACGCGTAAGCCGCTGACGGCGGATGCGATTGCGGCCGAGCTCGAGACCTCCAAGCGCACGATCTATCGCGACATCGCGACACTGATCGGCCAGCGCGTGCCGATCCGCGGCGAAGCCGGCATGGGCTACATCCTGGAAAAGGGTTTTGACCTGCCGCCCCTGATGCTGACGCCCGACGAGATCGAGGCGGCGGTGCTGGGCGCGCAATGGGTCGCGGGCCATGCCGATTCCACACTGGCGCGCGCGGCCGAAGATCTGATGGCGAAGATCGCCGACACCGTGCCTGAGCGCCTGCGCCCCTTCGTGCTGGAGCCCGCGAGCCGCGCGCGGCCAAGCTGGAACAGGGAGCCGGACCGCCTCGACATGGCGCGCACGCGCACCCAGATCCACGAAGGCAAGAAGGTCATGCTGCGCTATCGCGACGAGCAGGGCCGCCCCAGCGAGCGCATGATCTGGCCGATCTCGGTCGGCTATCTCGAAGCCGTGCGCCTGCTCGCGGCCTGGTGCGAGCTGCGCAGCGACTTCCGCAGCTTCCGCACCGACCGCGTCGTGGAGGCGACCTATCTCGACGAGAAATATCCGGAGCGGCGCGACGTGCTGCGCGCAAAATGGCGGCAGAGCCTGGTCTGGGGCCCGCCAAAGGACACGTGACGACGATGGAAGAGCCATCCCCCATCGACCAGTCGAGCTGCTGCCAGAGCTGCGGCGCCTGCTGCGGCTATTCGGAGAACTGGCCCCGCTTCTCGATCGAGAGCGACGAGGAGCTTGCGGCGATCCCGGAGGCGCTCGTCAATGCGCGACAGTCCGGCATGCGCTGCGAAGGCGATCGCTGCTCGGCGTTGCGTGGGGAGATCGGGAAAGAGACCGCCTGCGGCATCTACGCCGTGCGACCGGAAGTCTGTCGCACCTGCATGCCGGGCGACGCCGAATGCGCAATGGCGCGGCGGAAGTTCGGGCTGCCGATGATCGCGAACCCTTAGGCGGGGACAGCTTCGCTGATTTCGTCGTCGAGCTCGTCATCGAGCGGTGCAAGCACCGAGAGCGGCTTGGTCGACAGCGTGATCGGCTTGCGGCCACCCGACAGCGACGGTGAGGATTTGGCGACGCCTTCGCGCGACAGCGCGTAGAGCGTCGAGCCGACACGGCCGCCGTTCTCGATCAGGTCGCGCTCGCTGCAGCTGCCCGCGATCGCGACCGCCAGCGAATGCAAATGGCTGCGGCGATAGCAGAACAGCGCCAGCTTCGCGCGTGCGTCAGGGGAAACACTCTCAACCAACCTCGGCAGGCCACTCTCGCTGGCGCGATACATCTCGCCAAGGAGCTCGTCGCGAACCGGGCAGAAATCGCTTTCAAAGGCGTCGCGGCTTGAAAACATTGCAGTTCTCCCTCGTGTGGGGAAGATGCAGCGCAATTCTCTAACGGAAGGTTAACCACCCCTGACGGTAGTCACCCGGGGTTCCTTGTGCCCTCCCCGCGAATCGAAGGCGGCGGGAATTGCCACTTGCCGTCATTCCGGGGCTCGCGAAGCGAGAACCCGGAATCTCGAGATTCCGGGTTCGGTCCTGAGGACCGCCCCGGAATGACCGGTGCAAGCAATCAGTTCGCCGCCATGAAGATGGAGAGGCCGAAGCTGGTCAGGTGATGGAGCGCCTGGTCGACGCCGATCAGGGTCCAGAACCAGGGGTGCGCAAGGTCGACCCCGAAATTGGCGGAGACGAACCCCTTGGCGCGATCGATCGTGATGTGGATCACGAAATCGATGAAGGCCACGAACCAGAATTTCGGCGCGACGATCAGGATCAGCGGCAGCGCAACCGCAAGGTGAATCAGGCAATGCACCAGGAGCGGCAGGGCCCAGCCGTGCTTCTGGTCCTTGCCATGCGCCATCCAGGCGGTCTGCAGGACGAAATCAGCGATGATGTGCTTGAACGTGAGCAACAACATCCAGCCAATGAGCGCCTCAACCGGAACCGCCGATGACATGGGTGGAAACGACAAAGCTGACGCCCTCATTGAGGTGACAAGAAAAGATTGGAGCGTTCAGCGCAACTTCTTCTTGGACCGGTCAAATCGCCGGGACCTCTGATTTATGACACCTCCGGCACCGGAATGCAGCCGGGGGGAACCGGAAAATCGCCAACTGTGGCTAACTGGTGATAGGATGACCAATCGCCGCGTCGGCGTGGAGTAAGGTTACCTCCGGCTCGAAATTTGCATTCCGGTACCGGCAAGCTATCATTGACGATAGAGAATATCGTTCTTTTTTCAGGCGTTTAAGAATTGCAGGGGCGCACGCAGCGATCGGATCCGCGAGCCGCCCGCGACCCAGAATAAGGCCAGAGTGCTGCCATGAGTACTGAAGGCCCGACCACATCGTCGGTCGAACCGCCGCCCCGGCGCCCCAAGGTAATCAAGACCAATCAGCAGCAGGTCCTGCTGTACGTCGTGCTGACCCTGCTGCTGTCGCTTGCAACCGTCTGGGCCGGCCGCGCGCTGGTGCACAATTCGGAGACGCTGACCTTTGCCGTCGGCGCACCCAACAGCGACGAGGCGCTGTTCGCGGCCAAGCTCGCCGCACTCCTGAAGAACAACGCCTCGCGCTTCCGCATCAAGATCGTCAACAACCCTGACAATGCCAAGGCGCTTGCCCAGTTCGACCGCAAGCAGGCCGACCTCGCCGTGCTGCGCACCGACGCCAAGGTCCCGCTGCGGGCGCGCACGCTCGCGATCCTCGAGCACGATCTCGTGCTCCTGCTTGGACCCGGCAACAAGAAGATCAAGTCGCTTGCCGAGCTGAAGAAGAAGAAGGTCGCAGTCCTCGCCGAGAACGAGTCCTCGCTTGCCTTCGTCCGCGGCATCCTCGACATCCCCGACGGTCCGGACGCCGCCAGGATCCAGATGGCGCCGCAGGGCGCAACACTCGACAAGCTGCTTGCGCCGGGAAACGGCTTCGGTGCGGTGATCGCCATCGTCCACGCCTCGAAAGCGGTGCGGGACAAGGCCTATGAGCAGGTCGCCAGACGCGGCGGCTTCACGCTCAACGCAATCGACGAGACCAAGGCGCTGGCACGCAAATTCCCCGGCATTGCCGACGAGACGCTGACGGCAGGGACGCTGTCGGTCTCGCCTGAAATTCCCGAGGACGATCTCGAAACGATCGGGCTGGAATGGCTGCTGGTCGCGCAATCCAGGATGTCGGCGGCCACGGCGGGCGAACTCGCGCGCACCGTCTACGAGAACAAGTCGGCCCTCGGGCTCGACAGCGGCTTCGCCAGCAGGATCGAGCCGGCCTCGGTCGAGAAGGACGCCTATGTGATGGCGCATCAGGGCGCGGCCGATTACATCAACGACGACATCAAGTCGTTCATGGATAAATACAGCGACCTGATGTATCTCGGCGCCGCGGCGCTCAGCGTCATCGGCTCGATCTTCGCCGCCATCTACGCCAAGATCACCCGGATCGCACCGGAGAAGGCCAGCGAGCTCTCCACCGCCATCCTCGACATCGGCGAGCGCATCGAGCACGCCCACTCCCTGGATCAGCTCGAATGTCTCCAGGACGAGCTGGAAGGCATCCTGCGCGGCGCGGTCATCGGCCTCCGGGACGGCACGATCAGTACCGACGGGCTCGACACCTTGAGCTCGGCTACGAATTCGTCCGCGACGAGATCGGCATGCGTCGCGACTACCTGAAGCGCCATGCCGGCGAGATCGACGAGACCGCCCAGGATGCCGGCCCTCCCCAGCACGACGACAGCAACGTTGTGGTGGTCAAGACCGCGCAGAGCGCTTGACCCGCCCACCTGGCACTCTCGGGGCAGGCCGGGCGGACGTCTTCCGGGAGGATCAACCGCCGGAACTCGGGAACCCTCCCCATCCGCAACCATTGGTTTCCGGATACAACCGGAGAACGCGCCATGCGTACACTCCTCATGATCTTCCTCGTGGGAATGCTGGCAGCGGTTGGCTATTTCGCTTATTCCGCGATGGCGGTCGAAGGCGAGCCGATCCTGACGGAAGGCTATGTGGCTCTCGCGCTGGGGGCGGGATTTTCCGTCGTCGTGGGCATCGGCCTGATGGTCCTGCTGTTCTTCAGCAGCCGCCGCGGCTACGACGAGCCGCCGCATTTCAGGTAGCGGCGGGACCGGCTGCCGCCCCCCGCCTTCGTCTTCCCATTTGCCGCGGCCCGCGCCCGTCGTTGACGGCCTCGGCCCGGGCAGGCACTTTGACACCGAGGTCCCAGCCGGGACCGCAAAAGCCAAGACTGCTGAAGCGAAGACCGCTAAAGCCAAGACCGAGCCACCTTCCCGCATGTTCAAGCCGCTGATCTCCGCTCTGGCCCAGTTCGTGGCCGCCACGGCCGGCCGCAACATGACCAAGGCGGCCTATGTTGCGGTCGGCGTCGGCCTGCTCAGCATGGTGCTGCTGACGGTTGGCCCGGCCTATGAGACGGCGCCCCGCTGGGTCGATGCCCTGCTCTGGGCCTGCCTCGCCTATTTCGTGTTCGAATGGGTCGTCCGGCTGCGCCACATGAGGCGAACCGAGCGCCTTGCGCTCTACATGTCCTCCTCCGCCGGCATCGTCGATGCGATCGGAGCGCTGGCCGTGCCGGTCGCGCTGGTTCTCGGCGTCGAGCTTCGGACGGCCTGGCTGCTCAGCGTGCTCTGGGTGCTGAAGGTGGTGCCGGGCATTCCGGGCCTGCGCCAGCTCCGCCGTGTCCTGGTGCTGGAATCGGGGCCGCTGGTCAGCGTGCTCGTGATCTTCCTGATGGTGGTCGTCCTCGCCTCCGTCGCCGAATATTTCCTGGAGCGGGACGTGCAGCCTCAGACCTTCGGCAGCGTGCCGGCGGCGCTGTGGTGGGCGGTGGTGACCTTGACGACGACCGGCTATGGCGACGTCGTGCCGGTGACGCCTCTGGGGCGCATGGTGGCGGCGCTGGTGATGATCTCCGGCCTCGGCGTGTTCGGCCTCTGGACCGGTATCCTGGCAACCGGCTTTGCCGCGGAGACCCGGCGCGACAATTTCCTCAAGACCTGGGAATCCGTCAGCAAGGTGCCGTTCTTCGCGGCGCTTGGACCGGCGGCCATCGCCGACGTCACCCATATGCTGCGGACCATGGAGCTGCCGGCGCGCACCATGATCATCCGCAAGGGCACGCAGGGCGACTGCATGTATTTCATCGCTGCCGGCGCGGTCGAGGTCGACCTGCCCGGCAAGAAGGTTCAGCTCGGCGAAGGCGCCTTCTTCGGCGAGATGGCGCTGCTCGGCAACAACATGCGCGGCGCCAACGTCTCGACCACGAAGGTGTCGCGGCTCCTGGTGCTCGATCTCGTCGATTTCCGCGTGCTGATGGCGCGGCATCCCGACCTCGCCGAGACCATCGACGCCGAGGCGAAACGGCGCACGCTCGAAAACAGGTAAAGGGAGACAAGAATGTCGGATATAGCCGACGCAGCCTCTGGCCCCGTGCTCGAACGCGACGGCGCGCGGGCCACCATCCGCCTCAATCGTCCCAAGCATCTCAACCGGCTCCAGGCCGAAGATCTAGGCGAACTCGTCGAACTGTTCGACCGGATCGAGGCTGATCCCGCGATCCGCGTGCTGGTGCTGACCGGGACCGGGCGTGCCTTCTCGGCGGGCTATGATCTGAATTCGGTCGCCGAGCGCGCGGTGAGCGCAAGCGAGCAGCAGAGCGCGGGCTCGGCCTTCGAAGCGGTCGTCAACCGGCTGGAGGATCTCGGCGTGCCGACCATCTGCCGGCTCAATGGCGGCGTCTATGGCGGCTCGACCGACCTCGCGCTCGCTTGCGATTTCCGCATCGGCGTCGACACCGCCGAGATGTTCATGCCGGCGGCGCGGCTCGGGCTGCACTATTACCGGAGCGGCATCAAACGCTACGTGACGCGGCTCGGCGTCGACAATGCGAAAAGGCTGTTTTTGACCGCGCAAAAGATCAGCGCGCCGGAGATGCTGCGGATCGGCTATCTCACCGCCATGGTGGCGGTGGAATTCCTCGACGAGGAGGTCGACAAGCTTGCCGGCGTCCTCGCCGGCAACGCGCCACAGGCGATGCGCGGCATGAAGCGCGCCATCAACGAATTCGCCCGCGGCGAATTGGATGAACAAGCCGCCGACCAGCGCCACCGCGACAGCATGCGCGGCGACGAGATCAAGGAAGGCATCAAGGCGTTCGCGGAAAAGCGGCCGCCGAAATTCTGATCACGCCCGCTTCGACCGCATCGCGCGCACCTGCGTGAGCTTGGGATCGCGGACGAGCGCCTGGTAGCGTTTGCTGTCGACGGCGTAAATCGCGATCCGGCCCTCACTGTCGGCATGAACGCCCCAGCCAAAACGCTTGCCCAGGCTCGATGCCCTCATGCACGCCTGCCCCCGGGAGAAGAACGCTTCACGAGCCGCACGCTTCTCCGTCTTCGTCGCCTTCACATCGAGCTCGCGTCCCGGCGCAGACGTCGCGAAGATCACGTCGTCGGACGTGTGTTTGTAGGGTGCCTTGGCGATCATCTCGTATTGCAGGGACGCCACTGTCGGCTTTCCCGCGCGCAGCGGCGGCTCCTCGCCAGTATGCGCCGGACAGTCTTCAGCGACCCGGATGAAGGTGTTGAAGCAGTTGGTCGTGTGAATTGTCATCTGCAACCCTGGATCATTCAACCGCCAGCAGCCGCAGCATGCTGCGCCGCCATCTCGTCATCCGCCGCATTGATCCGCTGGAACGCAGGCCGTGACGTCATCCGCTCGGCATAGCGGACGAAGACGTCCTTTTTCGGCACGATGCCGAACATCATAGTCCAGCTGAACGCGACGCCCCATAGCACGTCTGCTGCTGTCATGCGCTCGCCGAGCAGATACGGCCCCTTCGACAATTGCGCCTCGAGCGCACCCAGCATGGTGTCGTAATCGGCATAGGGCGACTGCGTGATCGGTGCCGGCTCGCGCTGCATGAACTTGTCGATTAAGGCCGGCTCGAACGATGCGCCGTAATAGGCGATCCAGCGCAGATAGGGGCCGCGCAGCGGATCGTCCAGCGCGGGCGTCAATCCCGCCTGCGGAAACAGGTCGCCGAGATAAATGGTGATGGCGACCTGCTCGGTCACCAGCGCATCGCCGTGGCGGATCGCCGGCACCTTGCCGAGCGGGTTGATCGCGAGATAGGCGCCCTGCCGCTGCTCGCCCGCCTTCATGTTGAGGACATGGAGATCGTAGGGGGCGCCAAGCTCCTCCAGCAGCACCCGGGTGCCGGTGGCGCGCGTCTGCGGCGAATAATACAGAGTGATGCGGTTCGGATCGGTCATGGCAGGTCTCCATCTGGCCGTCTGGCGATGCGCGCCTTGTAGCGGACCATACCTGACATCCTGTGTCAGGTATGGTTTAAGGGGTCATGCGCGCGAGCCGGATGCTGTCGATCCTCACCACCCTCCAGGCCAGGGGGCAAGTCACCGCGCCCGAGCTCGCGCAAGCCTGCGAGGTGTCGGTGCGCACGATCTATCGCGACATCGACGCGCTCGCGGCATCGGGCGTCCCTGTTTATGCCGACCGCGGCGCGGAGGGCGGCTACCGCCTGCTCGACGGCTATCGCGTGCGGCTGAACGGCCTGTCGCAGAACGAGGCGGAAGCGCTGTTCCTGACCGGTTTGCCGGGGCCGGCGGCAGCACTCGGGCTGGATGCGGCGATGATCGCCGCGCAGAACAAGCTCATGGCGGCACTGCCCGCCAACCTGCGCGCGGACGCCGGGCGGATGCAGGAGCGTTTTCACCTGGACGCTCCCGGCTGGTTCGGCGAGGCGGAAGAACCAAAGCACCTGCGCACGATTGCCGGTGCGGCCCTGCGCGGGACGCTGATCAAGATCCGCTACCAGAGCTGGCGCGCCGAAAAGCAGCGCCGCGTGGCGCCGCTCGGGCTCGTGCTGAAGGGCGGCGGCTGGTATCTCGCAGGGCAGGTCGACGGCAGCGTGCGCACCTATCGTGTCGCGCGCGTGCTCGATTGCACGGCGCTCGACGAGCGCTTCGATCGTCCCGCCGATTTCGATCTCGCCGCCTATTGGCAGGCCGCCACGCTGCGCCTCGAGGCCGAGATGCATCCGAATGTCGCGATCGTGCGGCTGTCGCCGTTCGGCGTGAAACTGCTCGACGCGCTGAGCCAGCCTTACGTCCGGGCGCGCACTCAGATCGAGGACGCCGCCGACGCGGACGGCTGGCGCGTTGCCAGGGTGCCGACCGGCAAGACGTCATGGCACGCCGCGGCCGAATTGCTGCGGCTCGGTCCCGAGGCCGAGGTGCTGGAGCCCGCCGATCTCCGCGAGAAGATGGCCGAGCTGACGCAGGCCATGGCCGCGCGCTATCGCGCGGCGCGGAAAGCATGACGGCGGCGCAACTCGCCGCAGCCGACGAAACAATCCTGAAACACGATTCTCCCCTCGCCCCGTGAACACATTCGCGTTTCGACCCGACCGAGATGCAGGGACACAACAACGGCCTCGCGCCAACTGGAGAATGAAGATGTTTCGTAAGCTTGCACTCGGTCTGATCGCTGCCGGCTCGCTCGGTGTTGCCGCTCTCGCCCCCACCGCCGCTTCGGCCCACGGCTTCCACCATCACTGGGGTCCCGGCTGGGGCTTTGGCGGAATCTACGTCAACACCGGCGTCAACAACTGCTACCAGGAGCGCGTCGTCCAGACCCGCCACGGCCTGCGCGTCCGCGTCGTGAATGTCTGCGCCTACGGAATCTACTGATATCTCGCGCTGTCGACAAAGCCCCGATCGCTCCGCGATCGGGGTTTTGCATTTGCCTAGCCGGCCTGCCGCTGCCGGCGAAACCAGGCCCAGGTCTCGCGCGTCGTCGCGATATAGCCGCGGCCGCGATGGACGATCTCGCCGTCGACGATCTCGTTCAGCTTCGGCAGCGCGTGGAAGGGTATGGAGGGATAGGCGTGATGCTCGACGTGGTAAGGCATGTTCCACGCGAACCATTTGACGAGCGCGCCGGTGTAGGTGGTACGCGTGTTCTGGAAGGCGCTGCGGGTGCGGTCGCAGCCGGTGTGCTCGGCATAGAGATAGGGCCGCAGGAAGAACTGCCCGATGACAAGCGGCACGATCCAGACCCAGAGCAGCAGCGCCGAGGAGAACCACAGCGAGAGCGCGAGCAGGAGCGCATAGAGCGCAGCATAGGCGCGCGCCTCACGCACGATGGTGGCGCGCTTGTTTTCGGGAATCCAGGGCACCGTGACCTTGCCGGTCACGGCGTGGCCGAGCATCAGCCAGAGGCGGCCGGCGACCTGGAGCAGGCCGCTATAAGCGAGCGCCAGCTGCGTATCGGATTTCGGCTTCACGCCGACGATCAGCTCCGGGTCCTTCTCAGGATCCTGGGTGTAGCGGTGATGGTCCCAGTGAAACAGGCAGTAATATTCGTAAGGTTGTCCGATGATGAAGCCCGAAGGATAGCCGACCGCAAGGTTGAGGCCACGGCTCCTGAACGCGGTCTTGTGCGCGGTCTCGTGCAACGCCATGAACAGGAAGGCGACGAAATAGCCCTGCACCGCCATCAGCGGCAGGGCCCATAACACGCCCCAGGCCGAAGAGACCTTCCAGACCAGCGCGCCGACCAGCACGACCAGGCCGTAATGGCTGAGGCTTTTCGCGGCCCCCCTGAGATTGGAGCGCACCGACAATTCACGCAGCATCGCCGGCGTGAGCGGCTTCAGGCGGTGGCCCGGCTCTGAAACGGTTGCGTCAGTCATGATCGGATGCCTGTCTTACTTGCTGAGGAGCTGTGCGATCTCGGCCTTGATGAAGGCCTGGTCGGGTGGATTGTTGACGGGATTTCCGGCGCGATGGCCGTGCAGCGACGGGATCGGATGCAGCACCGCCGACTTTGCGTTGACCAGCCGACCGAGTTCGTCCTCGTTGTCGCGGACGTCGAAATAGCGGTCGGTGGCGCCCGGCATCAGCAGCATGTGCGCCTTGATCGCGGCGAGCGCCCGATCGAGATCGCCGCCGAATGCGGCGCAGCGGCTGATATCGCCGCTCTGCCAGATACCAATCTGCGCCAGCAGGTCGTTGGCATCGCGCCGCGCGAACGTCGCGTCCCACCCACGGACGAGATAGTCCTCAAGCGAGCTGAAACCGGCCTCGCGCCAGAGCTCGTCGCGATAGAAGCCGTGCGACATCGCCCAGCCGGCATAGACGCGCCCCATCGCGCGGTAGCCGACGGTGGGCTTCTCGACGAAACGGCCGTTACGGAAGGCGGGATCGCCGGTCAGCGCGGCCTTCACGCTTTCGAGGAAAACATGATTATAGGGCGCGCAGCGGGCGCTGCCGCACACCACCGCCGCGCGCTCCACCATGTCGGGATAGCGGGCCGCCCAGTGATAGGCCTGCATGCCGCCCATCGACCAGCCATAGACCAGCGCGAGCTTCGAGATGCCGAAGCGCCCGGTGAGAAAGCGGTGCTGGACCGCGATGGCGTCGTGGTAGGTCGGCTCAGGGAACGGGCCAGCCGTGTTCGAGGGCGAGGACGACAGGCCGTTGCCGAACAGATTCGGGATGACGATGAAGTAGCGTTCGGGATCGAGCACGCCGCCGGCCCCGATCAGCCATTCGGTGTCGTAATGCTGCGCGCTGAACGAGGTCGGGTAGAGGATGACGTTGTCTTTGGCCGGGCTCAGCGCGCCGTACGTCTTGTAGGCGAGCGTCATCGAGGGGAAGATTGCCCCGGACTGGAGCGTGACGTCGCCGGCCTCGAAGGTCTCATAGTCGCGCTGCGCCGTCATGCGTTCAACTCCGCTCACGCGGTCGCAGAACGCGCCGCTGAAATGGCGATGCATCGATCATGCCGGGCCGCTCACGCATCATTGCGTCACGCTTAATAACTGTACGAATAGTACATATATTAGCAGGTGGCAAGATGTATCTGGCCGGTTCGCTGGCTCAAGCGATGGCCGCCAGATAGCGCGCGACCGACGCCGCGAATGCGGCCTTGGCCCCCGCGGCGATGTTGCGCCCCCACCAGGCGCCGTAGATGCGATCGAAGGCGAGCGGCTCGACCGCGGCCGCGATCCGCCGCACCGCAGCGGCATTGAGCGGCATGTAGTTCGGATAGGAATACATGAAGCTGACGAAGCGGCGGTCCATCGTCACCTGCGCGATGTCGCCGGTGAGCAGCGCGCCCCTGCCGTCCGCGCCCTGCCGCCAGTGCAGCATGGTGGCGCCGGCGAAATGGCCGCCGCTGCGCAGCAGCACCACGTCGTCGGAGATGCGATGGCTGTCGCCGGTCCAGTGCACGATCGAGGCATGCGGCCGCGTCACCCATTGGCGGTCATCCGCGTGCAGATAGACCGGGATGCCGCCGAAAGCCTCGCTCCAGTCGGCGAGCGCGCCATAATAATGCGGATGTGAGATCGCGATTGCCTGCAGTCCACCGAGCGAGCGGACCTGCGCGATCGCCTCCGGCATTGCCAGCGGCACGCAGTCCCACATCACGCAGCCGTCTGCGAGCGGCACGAGCAAGGCGCGCTGGCCGATGGCGAAGCTCGGCTCGAGTGCAAGGCCGGTCAGGCCGAGATCGTCGCGACAGATCAGGCGATGGCTTTCCGCCAACGACTCGCGGGTGAGGAAGGTCTGCCCTTTCCAGTTCACGAATTGACGTTCGTCCTCGCAGATCGGACAGGACGCAGGAGGTCTTTCGCTGGCCGGGAATTGCGCGCCGCAGGTTTCGCAGGTCCAGAGGGACATGGCTCGTGATCCAGGATGTCACGCTTCAAATATGGACCGGAGATCGACGACGGCAAGAACCCCGCAAGCGGGAAAGGCGAAGCCCCCTCACGTCCCGAAATTCTTCTGGATCGCCTTGTCGAGGGTCTCGCCGCCGACGAAGCGCTGGCGCAGCTCGCGCTTGAGCAGCTTGCCGCTCGGATTCTTGGGCAGCGCGTCCACGAAGATGACCCGCTTGGGCACCTTGAAATGCGCCATCTGGCCGGCGCAGTGCTTGATGACGGATTCTTCGTCGAGCGTCTCGCCGCTCTTGACCACGACGATCGCGGTGACCGCCTCGATCCAGCGCGGATCGGGCAGCCCGACGATGGCAACCTCCGACACCGCCGGGATACGATACACCATCTCCTCGACCTCGCGGCTCGCGACGTTCTCGCCGCCGGTCTTGATCATGTCCTTGACGCGGTCGACCACGGTGATGTGACCCTCGCCATCGACGGTAGCGAGATCGCCGGAGTGAAACCAGCCGCCGGAGAACGCGGCCGCCGTCTTGGCGGGATCGTTGTAATAGCCGGACAACAGGTGCGGCGAGCGGTGCACGATCTCGCCGACCTCGCCGACCTTGACGTCCTCCATCGCCGTATTGACCACGCGCGTCTCGACGTTCAGCACCGGCTTGCCGGCCGAGCCGGCCTTGCGCAGCTGGTCCTCGGGCCGCAGCACGGTCGCGAGCGGCGCGATCTCGGTCTGGCCGTAGAAGTTCCAGAATTTAACGGCGGGCAGACGGCGCTGAAGCTCGAGCAAGACTTCCACCGGCATGATCGAGGCGCCGTAATAGCCCTTCTGCAAGGTCGACAGGTCGGTCTTGTCGAAATTGGGCGAGCGCAACATCGCGATCCAGATCGTTGGCGGCGCGAAGAACGACGTGATCCTGTGCGCCTGGATCAGCGCCAGGATGTTGTCGGCAGTCGGCTTGCCCGTGATCACGCCGGAGGCGCCGAGATAGACTTGCGGGCCAAGGAACACGTCGAGCTGGGCGCAATGATAGAGCGGCAGCGCGTGCAGGAATTTATCGTCCACACTCATGCCGCCGTCGATGATGCAGCTGACATACTGCCACATCACGGCTTCATGGGTCAGCATCGCCCCCTTGGGCAGCGATTCCGTGCCGCTGGTGTAGACGATCTGCGCGAGGTCGCGGCTGTCGACGGACGCCTCCAGGAACGAGCCGTCGGCATGAAGCAGATCGTCGAAGGTGGTTAGGCCGGCGGGCGCGGTGGCGGGATCCTCGCCCGGGAGCCAGATCATCTTCTCGACCGCAGAGTCCTTCGCACTTGCCGCGCGCGCGGGCTCGACGAAATCAGGCCCGGTCGCAAGCAGCTTTGCGCCGGAGCTCTTCAGGATGAAACTGATCTCATCCGGATTGAGCATGAAGTTGATCGGCACCAGCACCGCGCCGATCCGCGCCACTGCGAAGCGGAGCGCGGCAAAGGCATGGGAGTTGCGCGAGAGCACGGCGAGACGATCGCCCTTTTTGACGCCGAGGCCGAGCAGGCCGCGGCCGAGCCGGTTGCAGATCGCGTCCATCTCGGCGAACGTCCAGCTCACGCCGCCGCAGCTTATCGCGAGCTTACCCGGATCGCGGCCCGCCGAACGGCGCAGGAGATCGCCGATGGAATGCTCGCGCGCTTTCGAGATGGTGGCTGCGGTGTCGCTGGACATTTCCATTCCCCAAGATTTGCAATTTGCGCGAAGCGTAGTCGGCGCTGTCGACTGCGTCAAATTCCCTGCGCGCCGGCGTCATGACGCAAGAATTGCCCCTTCGCCGGGGCAATCTAATCTGGCGCGCCAACTACAAAGATCGGGGGAAATGTCATGTATCGGATCGCACGCGCCGCCCTTGCGGCCGGGCTGTTGTCTGCGCTTTTCATCAATCCGTCGCCCGCCCAGCAGACCCCGCTCAAGATCGGCGTGCTCTCCGACTTCTCCTCGGTCTATTCCGACATCGGCGGTATGGGGAACGTCGAGGCCACCAGGATGGCCATCGAGGATTTTGGCGGGCAGATGTTCGGCAAGCCGATCGATATGGTCTCGGCCGACGTGCTCAACAAGCCCGACGTCGCCTCCACCATCGCCCGCAAATGGTGGGAGACCGAGGGCGTCGACATGATCATCGACCTGCCGACCTCGGCCACGGCGCTCGCCGTGATGGAGCTGTCGAAGCAGTACGAGAAGATCATGATCGTGACGGATGCGGCGAGCTCCGACATCACCGGAAAATCCTGCTCGCCCTACACCGCGCACTGGACCTACGACACCTATGCCAACGCCCACACCGTCGGCAGCGCCATCGTCAAGAACGGCGGCGACACCTGGTTCTTCCTCACCGCCGACTACGTGTTCGGCCATTCGGTCGAGCGCGACACCGGCGACGTCGTGAAGGCCGCCGGCGGCAAGGTGCTCGGCAGCGTCAAGCATCCGCTCAACACCGCCGACTTCTCGTCCTTCCTGCTCCAGGCCCAGGCCTCCAAGGCCAAGATCATCGGGCTTGCCAATGGCGGCGGCGACACCATCAACGCGATCAAGCAGGCCGGCGAGTTCGGCATCGTCGCCGGCGGCCAGAACCTGGCGGCGATCGTGATGTTCATCTCCGACGTGCACAGCCTGGGGCTGAAGCTCGCGCAGGGGCTGATCATCACCGAGGCCTATTACTGGGACCTCAACGACAAGACCCGTGCCTTCGGCAAGCGCTTCCTGGAGCGCGTCAAGCGGATGCCGACGATGAACCAGGCCGCGACCTACAGCGCGACGCTGCATTACCTCAAGGCCGTGCAGGCCGCCGGCACCAGGGACACCAAGACCGTGATGGCCAAGATGCGCGAGCTGCCGGTGAGGGACGCCTTCACCGACAACGGCAGCTTGCGCGAGGACGGCCGCATGGTCCACAGCATGTACCTGTTCCAGGTGAAGAAGCCCGAGGAATCCAGGGGTCCGTGGGACTATTACAAGCTGCTCGCCGAAGTCCCGGCCGACCAGGCCTTCCGGCCGCTGAAGGACGGCGGCTGCCCGCTGCTGAAGTAGCGCTTTGCGCGCATCGGGGACCTGCCTTCCGTCGCGGGGCGGGTCCACGGCATTGCATTGCACGGAAAAAACGAGCGAGCGCTCTCTCAGAAAATTCTGGTCCGCCCCCTTTCCCGACGGCCACTCTCTGCGCTAGGAATGACGACAAGGGTGTAAAGCCCACGCCTGGATCAACAACAACGCCAAAAGACCCGGGAAGAAATTTGGGGAGGCAGCGTGAATCTCGCGCGCCGACGACCTTGGACGAACGCGTTCTCGACGGAAGCGCTGTGCACGCGCATTCTGGAACGTCACCGCGACTCAATCCGCGTCCAGAAGCCACGTCTTGCCGTCGCAAATCTCGCGCGTATCATCGGCGCAACCCTCACCCTCTCCAACAAGCAGGGCTTTCACGCCACGACGCTGCGCCAGCTCGCGGAGGCCTCCGGCCTCAGCATGGGCGGCCTCTATACGTATATCGACAGCAAGCCCAGGCTCCTGTCGATGATCCTCGGCGAGGTCGCGGCAACGGCGACCGAGGTTCTGACGGCGCCTCCCGACGACGTCAGGAATGACGCCCACAGGCACCTCGACTGGATCATCGCGACCCATATCCGCATGAGCGAGGCGATGCAGCCCTGGTTCGTCTTCGCCTTCATGGAGGCGAAGTCCTTTCCGCCGGCGGAACGTCAGCGCGCGATCGACATGGAAGCCATGACCGAGAAGATCATCGCCGACGTCCTCAGGCAGGGCGTCGCCAGCGGCGCCTTCACGATCGACCATGTCAGGCTCACGGCGTCGTTGATCAAGCCGCTGCTGCAGGACTGGTACGTCAAGCGCGCCAAGTACCGCAAACGCGGCACGTCGATCGACGGATACATCGATGGCGTCGGCAACTTCGTGAGCGCCGCCTTGTCGAGTGGCACCCGCGCCAACGGACGCTCGTCCGCCAGGGCACGCTCGCGGCCAAAGCAGATGGCGCACCCATAGTCCGCAGGAAGGGCCAGGCGATGAAGCGTTTCCGGTTCAATCAGCAAGAGATCGTCTTCGCCGTCTTCGCGCTGCTGTTCCTGGTATTCTCGATCTTCCTGCGCGGCTTTCTCACCCCGGAGAACATGCTGACGCTGCTCCAGAACGTCTCCGTGCTCGGCATCCTCGGCCTTGCCATGGCGATCGTCGTGATCGGACGCGGCATCGACATCTCGCTGATCGCCGCGCTCGCCGTGCCGCCGGGGCTGGTCTTGCAGATGGTGCAGAACGGCCACTCGCTGCCGGCCTCGCTCCTGACCGCCGTGCTGCTGACGATCGCCTTCGGACTCGTCAATGGCTGGCTGATCGCCTACGCCGAGGTTCCCTCGTTGTTCGCGACGCTCGCGACCGGCTTGCTCCTCGCCGGTCTCGGGCAGGCCGCATTGTTCCAGCTCGACGTCGTGCAGTGGAGCCCCGGCATGGACGGCTTCGAGCGGCTCGGACAGGGCACGATCCTCGGCATCCCGACGTCGATCATCATGTTCGCGATCGCCTGCATCGTGGTGGCTTTCCTGCTGCGCCAGACGCGCTGGGGCGCCTATATCTATGCGATCGGCGACAACCCTTTCGCCGCGCGCGTCACCGGCATTCCCTCCCGCCCGATCATCGTCCTGCAATATGTGATCGCCGCCCTGATCGGCTGCTTCGCCGGCCTCGTGTTGGCTGCATCCGTCAACTCGATGCCGACCCGCATCTTCAACTCCACGCTCATCTACGACGTCATTCTGGTCGTCGTGCTCGGCGGCATCGGGCTATCGGGCGGCCGCGGCGGCGTCCTGAACGTCGTGATCGGCACGCTCCTGATCGGCACGATGCTCAACGGCATGACCATCATGGACATCTCCTACGCCGGGCAGAATCTCATCAAGGGCGTGGTTCTGCTGCTCGCCGTCATCACCGATTCCTTCCTCAATCCGCGCAACGAGGAGACGGCGCAGCAGGGCGACATCTGACCGACCCAACGAGATAACGACAACCACAACCAAGGAGGAAGCAATGAAGCATCTCGGCAGCCCGACAAAGGCCATCGTTGCAGCACTGGGCCTTGCGGCCATGACCGCACCGGCTTTGGCCCAGCAGGGCCTGGACGAGCCGTTCCAGAAGCCGTTCAAGGAAGCGCTGGCCGGCAAGACCGTGGCCTATGTTCCGGTCGCGATGAACTTCGACCTCACCGAGGGCTGGTATGCCGGCCTGAAGAAGGAGCTCGAGCCGCTCGGCGTCAAGTTCGTGATCCGCGACGCCAACTGGAACACCAATGCCGGCGCGCAGGCCGTCACCTCGCTGATCTCGGAGAAGCCGGCGGTGATGGTGGTGCATAATCCGGACGTGCAGACCTATGCCAAATTGCTCCAGCGCGCCGAGAACGAAGGCATCTACGTCATCCAGATCAACATGGGCTCTGCCTATCGGAGCTCCGCCTTCGTCGGTGCCAACTGGGTCGAGATCGGCGAACGCCAGACCGAAGGCGTGGTCAAGGCCTGCGAAGGCAAATCGAACAAGATCGCGATCATCCAGGGCGCGCTGTCGGCGGCCGCCAGCGCCTATACGCTCAAAGGCGTCGAGAACGTGCTCGCCAAGCATCCCGAGATCAAGGTGGTGTCGAGCCAGGCCGCCGATTGGGACGCCGCCAAGGCCAAGGCGATCACGCAAACGGTGCTGAAGCAGAACCCCGATCTCTGCGGCATCGTCGGCTTCTGGGACGGCATGGATATCGGCACCGCGGCGGCCGTGAAGGAAGCCGGGCTCACCGGCAAGGTATTCCTGGCCACCTCGGGCGGCGGCGAACGCAAGGGCGCGTGCGAACTGGTGAAGTCGGGCGCGTTCGATCTCAACATGAGCTACGACGTGCCGACCCAGGCGGCACAGATGGCAGGCACGATCAAATGGCTGCTGTCGTCGGGCGTCAAGCCCGGCTCCGTCAAGGGCTCGGAATACACCACGCTGATTCCGATCACCAAGGAGAACGCCGACAGCCAGACCGCCTGCTGGAATCTCAGCGACCTCAAGAAATAGTTCGACGCTGACGCTCGAGGTCCCCTGGGCCGTTGCGGTCTCGGGGACCTCGCTCCCAACATCTTCCATGCCCCGCCGGAATGCCGATGCGCGACACCCTGACAAGCCTGCGTTACCGCTACTGGCCCGATCATCTGCTTGGCGAAATCCTGTCCAAGCGATGGACCGAGACGGCCATCCCGGTCATCCTGCTGCTGATCGTCGGCCTCGCGCTCAGCCGGTCCATCGACAACTTCCTGTCGCCGGCGAGCCTCGCCGACACCGCGCGCCAGGCCGGAGAGATCGGCTTCATCGCGCTCGGGCTGGCGCTGGTCGTGATCGTCGGCGGCATCGATCTGTCCGTCGGTTCGATCTTCGCGCTGACGGATTTCTGCGCGCTCTATCTGCTCGACGTGCTGGGCTGGCCGGTCCCGGCGGTGGTGGCCGCCACGCTGCTCTGCGGTGCGCTGCTCGGCGCCGTCAACGGCGTCCTGATCGGTTATCTGCGGCTGCGCGCCTTCATCACCACGCTGATCACCCTGATCATCTACCGCTCGGCCTACGACCTCCTGATCCAGCGCTACTCCAACGCCATCGCGTCGGCCTTCCCCGACATCCCGTCCTGGGACTTCATCGGCGGCGGCAGCATCTTCGGCATCCCGACCGTGGCGCTGGTCTATATCGTCATCGCCATCTTCGGCCATATCTTCATGACGCGGCTGCGGCCCGGCTGGCACATCACCGCGATCGGCGGCTCGCGCCGCTCGGCGTACAATTCCGGCATTCCCGTCCGTCGCACGATCGCGCTCTGCTACGTCGCAAGCGGCGTGCTGACCAGCATCGGCGCGCTGTTCTTCGCCTCCCGGCTCGGCACCGTCGGCGGCGACATCGGCGTCGGCCTCGAGGTGATCGTGCTGACCGCGACGGTGCTGGGCGGCATCACGCTCGGCGGCGGCAAGGGCTCGGTCGCCAAATCCGCGGTCGGGGTCCTGATCGTGCTCCTGATCACCAATGGTCTCACGACCATGAACGCGCGCGGCGGCGTCAACCGGATGGCGCTCGCCGGCATCCTGCTCGTCGCCGCGATGGTCGACATCCGCTGGCAGAAGAATCGGACGCGCATCATCAGCAAGGTCTACGTCGCCCCGACCTACCACGCGCTGCCGCCGCCTCCCCCGACCGAGATCGGGCAGGGCGGCCCGTTCGAGCAGAACGACAAGCTGCGCGATGTCGAATTGATCGGCCTTGGCCGCATCGAGGCGCCGGAGGACGTCATCCTCGATCGCCACGACAACCTCTATGCGGGCTCGCGCCACGGCGACATCATCCGCTTCCTCGCGCCCGACTATCAGAAGATGGAAGTATTCGCCCATATCGGCGGCCAGCCGCTCGGCATGGCCTTCGATCGCGAGGACAATCTCTACATCTGCATCGGCGGCATGGGGCTCTATCGCATCAAGCCCGATGGCACCGTGGAAAAGGCGACCGACGAGACCAACCGCAGCATGCGTTCGGTCAACGACGACAGCCGCCTTCGGCTCGCCGACGACCTCGACATTACCGACGACGGCCTCATCTTCTTCTCCGAGGCGACCGTGCGCTACGAGATGGACGAGTGGCCAATCGATGGCCTCGAGGCGCGGGGCAACGGCCGCATCATCTGTTACGACACCAGGACCGGCGCGACACGGACGGAATTGCGCGGCCTCAAATTTCCCAACGGCATCTGCGTGGCCAGCGACGGCCAGTCGATCCTGTTCGCCGAGACCTTTGGCTGCTCGATCAAGCGCTATTGGTTCGCAGGACCGAAGAAGGGCGCGGTCGAGGTGGTGATGGACAACCTCCCCGGCTACCCCGACAACATCAACCTCGCCTCCGACGGCAATTACTGGCTGGCGCTGGTCGGCATGCGCAGCCCTTCGCTCGACCTCGCCTGGAAGATGCCCGGCTTCCGGCGCCGCATGGCCAAGCGCGTGCCGGTCGACGAGTGGCTGTTCCCCAACATCAACACGGGCTGCGTGGTCAAGTTCAACGAGCAGGGCAAGATCCTCGAATCGTTCTGGGACCTGCGCGGCGAAAACCATCCGATGATCACCTCGATGCGCGAGCATCGCGGCTACCTCTATCTCGGCGGCATCGCCAACAACCGGATCGGCCGCTACAAGCTCGACAACGCCGATCCCGACTTCGTCCAGTATGACAAGCGGTGGGGGAAGCTGTCGTGATCGCAGCCGTCAGAGAATTCGCCAACCGCTTTCTCGGGCGCGGCGAAGCCACCATCACGGTGCCGTCCTTCGACGGTGCCTTGAAGCCCAACCAGAAGCTGGAAGCCGCCGGCACCTTGCTGACGTGCGAGGCGCCGGAGGACCTCGCCACCGATGGCCGCAACCTCTTCATTGCGGACGGTCCGCGACTGATGTGCCTGAATGGCGGCTCGCCCTCGGAGATCCGCACCTTCGATCGGCCGATCTCGGCGTTGTGTGTCCTTCCCGAAGGCGGCCTTGCCGTGGCGCTCGGGGGACGCGAGGTGCGTCTCTATGCAAGCCCTTCGGCCGAACAGCCAAGCGTGACGTTTACCGACGCCGCCTTCAATGCCGTCAACGCGCTCGCGCCAGCGGGCGACAACACGCTGATTGCGACGGACGGCTCGGCGACATGCGGCGTCGACGACTGGGCGCGCGACCTGATGGAGCTCAACCGGAGCGGCCGCGTGTTCAGGCTGGATCCCGGCAGCAAATCCGTGACGGCGCTGGCCCAGGGGCTCGGCCATGCCTTCGGCGCCTGCGCGCATGGCAACGGCGTGCTGGTCAGCGAGAGCTGGCGCCACCGCCTCGTTCTGGTGACGCCGGGCGCATCGCCCCGGATCGTGCTCGCCCACCTGCCCGTCTATCCGTCGCGACTGACAAGAGCCGCGGGCGGCGGCTACTGGCTCACCGCCTTCACCGCGCGCACCCAGCTCATCGAGTTCGTGCTGCGTGAGCCGGCCTATCGCCGCCGCATGATGACGGAGATCGATCCGGCGTATTGGGTTGCCCCGCGCCTGCGCTCCGGCCTCTCGTTCAAGGAGCCGATGCAGGGCGCGCACATCAAGACCATGGGCGTCATCAAGCCGTGGGCGCCGCCGCGATCCTACGGACTCGTCATCCGTCTCAACGCCGATGGCCAGCCGCTCTATTCGCTGCACAGCCGGGTTGACGGCGTCAATCACGGAATCGTTGCGGCCATCGAGATGGGCGACGACCTCGTCCTGATCGCCAAGGGACCTGGCCGTGTCCTGCGACTGCCACTGGCCGGCCTTGCCGAGGAGTTTTGCCAATGAGCGACATCATGCTCTCGCTGCGCAAGGCGACAAAACTCTACGCCGGCGTTCCCGCCATCGACGGGGTCGACTTCGACCTGCGCCGCGGCGAGATCCACGCGCTAGTCGGCGAGAACGGTGCCGGCAAGTCGACGCTCACCAAGGTCATGGCCGCTGACCTCGGGCGCCATGACGGTCGACGGCGCGGACGTCGCACCGAGGACGCCGCTGGAGGCACGCAATCTCGGCATCGCCATGGTGTTCCAGGAGAACAGCCTGGTGCCGACCATGACGGTGGCGCAGAATTTATTCCTCGGGCAGGAGAAGTTTTATAACCGCTTGCGCGGAATCTACATCGCCGCGCAGCAGTTTTTGCAGTCGCTCAATTTCGACGTCACGCCGACCGCCACGGTCAGCGGTCTCGGCGCCGCCAAGAAGCAGATGGTGGAAATCGCGCGCGCGGTCCTGCACCGCGCCAAGGTCATCATCTTCGACGAGCCGACCGCGTCGCTGACGCCGGAGGAGAAGAAGTACTTCTTCGACCTCGTCCGCGACCTCAGGAAGCGCGGCGTCTCGATCGTCTTCATCTCGCATGCCCTGGAAGAGGCCCTGCTGCTCGCCGACCGCATCACGGTCCTGCGCGACGGCAAGCATGTCGTGACCGACGACGCCGCCAGGTTCGACCGCGCCGCGATCGTACAGGCCATGGTCGGCCGCGACCTGTCGAACACGCTCTACGGCGCACGCAAGCGTAGCGTGCGGCCGGCCGGCGCGCGCGTGCTGACGGTGCAGAATTTGAAGATGGCGCCGATGGTGAAGAACAATTCGCTGTCGGTGTTCGCAGGGCAGATCACCGGCGTATTCGGCCTCGTCGGGGCCGGCCGCACCGAGACGTTCAAGATCGTCTCCGGCGTGCTGAAGCGCGACTTCTTCCACGGCGGCGAGATCCTGCTGCACGACAAGCCGGTGCGCTACCGGGTGCCGGCGCCGGCGGTCAAGGCCGGCATCGCCTATGTCACCGAGGATCGCAAGGTCGAGGGCTTCTTCGAGACGTCCTCGATCGCGCGCAACATCTATCTCGGGCTTCTGTCGAAGTTTCCCAAGGGCCGCATGATGCTGTCGCGGCGGGAAACCGCGACCATCGGCAAGACCTGGATCGAGAAGCTCAGGGTTCGCGCCATCGGCGACCACGGCAAGGTGGTCGAGCTGTCCGGCGGCAATCAGCAGAAGGTCGTGATCGCCAAATCGCTGGTGCAGGAGCCCGACCTGATCATCTTCGACGAGCCGACCCGCGGCGTCGACGTCGGCGCCATCGTCGAGATCCACGAGCTGATCAACCAGCTCGCCGACGAGGGCAAGGCCGTCGTGGTCATCTCGTCCTATTTGCCCGAGATCATGGCGCTCTCCGACCGCATCCTGGTCTCACGCCAGGGCAAGGTCGTGGAGGAATTCTCCGCGCTGGACGCGACGGAGGAAAGGATCATGTACGCGGCGATCCACTAGGCGTCGCCAGAGCGCTCAAGGCCAGCCGACTGCCTGAACCTTGGGCAGAGGCAACGGTCGCGCAATCTGATCTGCATCAAGTTGCGCTGCAAAAATCGCGGCAATGTTGGACCGGCTTCGGCTGCGCGGCTTCCACCTCGGAGATATCCGTAGCGACCGGACCTTTGTGTCTCAACATGTGGGCGCCGCGGCGCGGCGTTATGAACAGATGAACCTCACTCCGGGCCGCGTCATCGCCGCGATCGCCATCCTGCTTGCAGGCGGCGGCTATTACTACTGGCAGCACCGCGATTCCAACACGCTGCCGTCAGGTTTCGCCCGCGGCAACGGCCGCATCGAAGCGGTCGAGATCGACATTGCCACCAAGACGCCGGGCCGGATTCGCGAAATCCTGGTCAACGAAGGTGATTTCGTGAACGCCGGCCAGGTTCTGGCGCGGATGGACACCGAGCAATTGCAGGCGCAGCGCCGTCAGGCTGAAGCGCAGCTCCAGCGCGCATCCATCAATGTCGAGACCGCGAAGAGCCTGGTGAACCAGCGCGAGGCCGAACGCAGGGCTGCGGAGGCTGTGGTCGACCAGCGCATCGCCCAGCTCGACACCGCCAGCCGCAAGCTCGATCGCTCCGAGCAATTGATCAGGACGAATGCGGTGTCGCAGCAGGTGCTGGACGACGACCGCTCGGCCAACGCCACGGCGAAGGCAGCGCTTGCCGCCGCCCAGGCCCAGGTCGCGGCCTCCGAGGCCGCGATCAGCTCCGCCCGCGCCATGGTGATCGATGCCGGCGCCTCGGTCGACGCCGCCAAGGCCGCGATCGAAAGCATCAACGCCGACCTCAACGACAGTGTGCTGAAGGCGCCGCGCGAAGGCCGCGTCCAGTATCGCGTGTCGCAGCCGGGCGAGGTGCTCGCGGCCGGCGGCCGCGTCCTCAACATGGTCGATCTCGGCGACGTCTACATGACATTCTTCCTGCCGACCGCGGATGCCGGCCGCGTCGCGATCGGCTCCGAGGTCCGCCTCGTGCTCGACGCCATCCCGCAATACGTGATCCCGGCCAAGGCCACCTTCGTCGCCGACGTCGCGCAATTCACGCCCAAGACCGTCGAGACCGAGGAGGAACGCCAGAAGCTGATGTTCCGCATCAAGGCGCATATCGCGCCCGAGCTGCTGCGCCAGCACATCGAACATGTGAAGACCGGCCTGCCCGGCATGGCCTATGTGCAGCTCGATCCGGCCGCGCAATGGCCCGACAATCTCAAGATCAAAGTGACCCGATGAGCGCGACTGCCGCAGCCGACGCACCGGCCGGGCCCGGCAGCGTGGTGCATCTCGAAGGCGTAGGCCTGAGCTACGGCAAGACCCGCGCGCTGGATGGCATTACCCTCGACCTGCCGTCCGGCTGCATGATCGGATTGATCGGACCCGACGGCGTCGGCAAATCCAGCCTGCTCGCGCTGATCGCCGGCGCTCGCGAGATCCAAGAGGGACGCATCCATGTGCTTGGCGGCGACATGGCGAGCTCGCGCCATCGCCGTACGGTCTGCCCTGATATCGCCTATATGCCGCAGGGGCTGGGCAAGAATCTATATCCAACGTTGTCGGTGTTCGAGAACATCGACTTCTTCGGCCGCTTGTTCGGACACGACAAGGCGGAACGAAGCAGACGGATCGCTGGCCTTTTGCGCGACACCGGGCTCACCCCCTTCGCCGACCGCCCGGCCGCAAAGCTCTCCGGCGGCATGAAGCAGAAGGTGGGCCTGTGCTGCGCCCTGATCCACGATCCCGAGTTGCTGATCCTGGACGAGCCGACCACCGGCGTCGATCCCTTGTCGCGGCGCCAGTTCTGGGAGCTGATCGCCTCGATCCGGAGCAGCCGGCCCGGCATGAGCGTGATCGTCTCAACCGCCTATATGGAGGAGGCCGCGCAGTTCGACTTCCTGATCGCGATGAACGCCGGCCGCGTGCTGGCGACGGGAACGCCTGCCGCGCTCAAGCGTCAGACCGGCGCCGACACGCTCGACGACGCCTTCATCCGTCTCTTGCCGGAGGCCGATCGCGGCAATCACACCGGCGTCGTCATCCCGCCGCGCAGCGCGGACCATGACGAGATCGCGATCGAGGCGGACCACCTGACCCGGCGCTTCAATGACTTCGTCGCTGTCGACGATGTCAGCTTCCGCATCAGGAAGGGCGAGATCTTCGGCTTCCTCGGTTCGAACGGATGCGGGAAGACGACGACCATGAAGATGCTCACCGGCCTGTTGCCCGTGAGCGAGGGCAATGCGCGACTGTTCGGCAATGCGATCGATGCCGGCGATATGTCCGTGCGCCGCCGCATCGGCTACATGTCGCAGGGCTTCTCGCTCTATTCGGAGCTGACGGTCGCCCAGAATCTCGATCTGCATGCGCGGCTGTTCGGGCTGTCGGCGGAGACTATCGCCGCGCGCATCAGCGAGATGATCACCCGGTTCGATCTTGCGGAGGTGGCCGACGCCCTGCCCGACGCGCTGCCGCTCGGCCTGCGGCAGCGGCTGTCGCTGGCGGTCGCCATGATCCATGCGCCGGACATCCTCATTCTCGACGAGCCGACCTCCGGCGTCGATCCCGTCGCCCGCGACCGCTTCTGGCAGATTCTCGCCGAGCTCTCGCGCAAGGACAACGTCACCATCTTCGTCTCGACCCATTTCATGAACGAGGCCGAGCGCTGCGACCGGATCTCGCTGATGCACGCGGGCAAGGTGCTGACGTCGGACACGCCTGCCGCGATCGTGGCCGCGCGCGGCACCGCCACGCTGGAGCAGGCCTTCATCGCCTGCCTCGAAGAGGCGATCGCTGACACGACAGATGCAGCCGGCCCGCCTGCGGCCGCATCGCCCGCGCCGGCTGCGACCGCTACGCCGCCGCGCAAGCGCAGCAGCGCGACGTTCAATCCGATCCGCATGCTGGCCTATTCCCGGCGCGAGGCGCTCGAGCTGCGCCGCGACCCGATCCGCGCGACGCTCGCGATCCTCGGCAGTGTGCTGCTGCTGTTCGTGCTCGGCTACGGCATCAGCATGGACGTCGAGAACCTGACCTTCGCCGTGCTCGACCGCGACGACAGCGCCATCAGCCGCGACTACAGCCTGCAGATCGCGGGGTCGCGCTACTTCACCGAAAAGCCTCCGATCACGGATTACGCCGATCTCGACCGCCGCATGCGCGCGGGCGAGATTGGCCTCGCCATCGAGCTGCCGCCCGGCTTCGGCCGCGACGTCAGCCGCGGTCGCCATGTCGAGATCGGCGCCTGGGTCGACGGTGCCAACCCCACCCGCGCCGAAACGCTGCGCTCTTACGCCCACGCGATCCACGCCACCTGGCTCGCGCAGAAGGGCCGCGAGCTCTATGGCGAGGCGGCGATCGCCGGTTCCTACAAGCTCGAGCTCCGCTACCGCTACAATCCCGACGTCAGAAGCGTCGTCGCCATGGCGCCCGGAATCATTCCGCTGCTCCTGATCATGATTCCGGCGGTGCTCGCCGCGCTCGCGGTGGTGCGAGAGAAAGAGCTCGGCTCGATCGTCAATTTCTACGTGACGCCGGTGACGCGGCTGGAATTCCTGCTCGGCACGCAACTGCCCTATGTCGTGCTCGCATTCGGCAACTTCCTGCTCCTCGTCGGCTTCGCGCTCGCCGTCTTCGGCGTGCCCTTCACCGGCAGCTTTCCGACCTATGCGCTCGCCGCCCTGCTCTATGTCACCGCCACGACCGGCATGGGGCTGGTGATCTCGGCCTTCATGAACAGCCAGATCGCGGCGCTGTTCGGCACGGTGCTGATCACGCTGATCCCGGCCATCCAGTATTCCGGGCTGATCGATCCGGTTTCATCGCTCCAGGGCCTGGGCGCACTGGTCGGGCGGCTCTATCCCACCACCTATTTCGTCACGATCTCGCGCGGCACCTTCTCCAAGGGCCTCGGTTTCGAGACTCTCCACAACGATCTCCTGGCGCTCGCCGTCATGATCCCGGTGCTGGTGGCAGCCGGCACAATGCTGCTGAAGAAACAGGCCCGCTGACCATGCGCATCGACAACGTGCTTCAGCTCGGCATCAAGGAATTGCGCGGCCTCGTGCGCGACCCGATGCTGCTCGTGCTCATCGTCTACTCCTTCACGCTAGCGGTCTATGCAGGCGCCAGGGCACTGCCGGAAACGTTGAACCGCGCCGCGATCGCCATCGTCGACGAAGACCATTCGCCGATATCGACCCGCATCGAGATGGCGTTCACGCCACCCTACTTTTCCGAGCCGCGCCTGATCTCGCAATACGAGATGGACCGGCGGATGGACGCGGGTCTCGACACCTTCGCACTCGACATACCGCCGGACTTCCAGCGCGACCTGCTGGCGCGGAGATCGCCCGCGATCCAGCTCAACGTCGATGCGACGCGGATCTCGCAGGCCTTCAACGGCGGCGGCTATGTCGAACAGATCGTCAGCGCGGAGATCGCGGAATTTCTGGCGCACGCGCGCAATGCACAGGCCGCACCGATCGAGCTGGCGCTGCGGGCGCGGTTCAACCCGGAACTGAAGAAGTCCTGGTTCGGCGCCATCGACCACGTGATCACCTCGATCACCATGCTCTCGATCATCCTGACCGGCGCAGCGCTGATCCGCGAGCGCGAGCACGGCACGATCGAGCACCTGCTGGTGATGCCGGTCACGCCATTGGAAATCATGGTGAGCAAGATCTGGTCGATGGGAGCGGTGGTGCTGATCGCCTCCGCCTTGTCGATCGTCTTCGTGGTCAAGGGGTGGCTGGCGGTTACCATCGATGGCTCGGTGGCGCTGTTCCTCGTCGGCGCGGCGCTTCAGCTCTTCGCCACCACCAGCATGGGCATCTTCCTCGCCACCGTCGCCGGGTCGATGCCGCAGTTCGGGCTGCTGCTGATCATGATCCTGCTGCCGCTGCAAACCCTGTCGGGCAGCATGACGCCGCGGGAGAGCATGCCGCAATTCGTCCAGGACATCATGCTGGCGGCGCCCAACACGCATTTCGTGATGCTCGCGCAGGCGATCCTGTTCCGCGGCGCGGGCCTGGAGGCCGTCTGGCCGCAGCTCGTCGCGCTCACGCTGATCGGCGTCGTCTTCTTCCTGATCGCGCAGCGCCGGTTTCGCGCGTTTCTGGCCTAGGCACGACGCGCGGCCCGAGCGTATTGCCCGGCCTCAAAGCTTGTGCCCCTTCTGCCGCAGCGCCTCGATCAGGCGCTGGTTCAGCTCGTCGGCCGCCTTCTGACCGACGTCCTGGCCGATCTGCATGCTCGCCTGCGCCAGCGCATCCGACTTCTCCAGGAATTTTCGTCCCACGGGCTGGGCGTAGAACGCCTCGATCTGGCGCAGCTCATCGACGGTGAAGCTGGCGGCGTAGAGAGCCGCGATCTGATCGATCATCGAGGCGACGAACGGAGCATAGATCTCGGCGCCGGGCGCCGTCAGCGCATCATAGTCGCGCTCGATCTCCGGCCTGTCCTGGGCGACCACGGGCCTGAGCTTGAGCAGGAGCTGCGGCAGCAGCGCACGATACTGGTCCGCAATCTTCAGCGTGACGACGAGCTTGCGCGCCGCATTCATCGCCTCCGGCGGCGGCGCCTGCGCCGACGCGCCGCAGACCAGGAACAGGAGCGTGCCGGCGATCGTCAACAAACGTCTGGACATGAACCTCTCCGTGAGAAGGCGGGCTGGCGCCACGATGCTTTCAGCGGCTCGCGGGCGCCCCGGCCGCGGCCGGAGCGCTTTCGGGCTCGGGATCCTCGACCTCCGTCACCTTCACGAACAGGCTGGGCACGCGTTCGGCACGATCGAGCAGCCAGGCGGCGCCGATCATGATGACGATGCCGACGACGGAGACGGCGAGCTGCTCCCAGACGCCCTTGGTGTATTGCGTCAGGATCCAGTGCGCGGAGAACGACAGGAACACCCCGAGGCAGAAGATCGGCAGCGAATGCTGGCCGCAGAGGATGACCGGGCGCAGCCAGGGCGTGTGCAGCGACCGCCATTTGCGCGAGATGAAATGGGTGACCCAGATCGCCAGCGCCAGGAAATGCGTGAAGCGCAGCATGTCGAGATCGGTCTTGTCGATCGGGTAGATCGCCTTGATCATCCATTTCGGGATCAGGACCTCGAGCGCGGGAACGTGCCAGGTCATCACGATCAGGAGCGCGAAGGCGAGCCAGGCCGCCGCGAGCGTCATCGCCGCCTTCGACCACACCCATTTCGCGATCTTCCCGATCTGGCCGATGCCGCACCAGGCCGCGAACACGAACATCAGCTGCCAGCAGAACGGGTTGAAGTACCATTTCGTGCCGGGCGGATAGGAGGCGACGTTCCAGTCGAACCAGCGCGACAGCACATAGAGCACCACGGAGGCGGCGAGGGTCAGGTTCGGCCGCCGCACCAGGCACCAGACGATGAAGGGCGAGGCGAACACCAGCGCGATGTAGAGCGGCAGCACGTCGAGATTGACCGGCTTGTATTTCAGGACGATCGCCTGCCCGATCAGCTCGTCCGGATGCGACAGGAAGTTGAACACGTTGAACTCGTGCTCGTACATCGGATTGTCGAAGCGGCGCGCGGTGCGCGCGATCTGCGCCGTGAACAGCAGGAACAACATGATGTGGGCGACGTACATCTCGGCCGCGCGACGCCACAGCCGCTTGAGCGCGGCGAGAAACCAGCCGCCCGCGATGATCGGCCCGTAGATCCAGCCGACCAGATAGCCGGAGATGAAGACGAAGAACTCGGCGGCGTCGCTGAAGCCGTAATTGCGCAGCGTCAGCCAGGCCACGACGTCGTGCGGGATGTGGTCGAGGAAGATCATCCACAGGCCGATGCCGCGGAAGAGATCGAGCCGCAGGTCGCGCTCGACCGGCGCCAACAGTGCTGACTGGTCCCGTGTGATCATGGCCCCGCCTCTTCCGGTGGGCGTCGCGCCGTGGCGGCGCCGACAAAATGCAATGCTAAAAAATGCGAATCAAAAGATCACCTGGCCCTGCGGCTAGCTTCCCGCCAACGGTAGCCGACCCAGTTGCCCGCGCAAGGGACTTCGTCATCACGGGCGGCGGGGACCACCGCCGGGCCGCGCCGAACCGGCGGCCATCCCACTAAAACATCGAAAACAACCCCATGCACAGTAGGAGTGGCACGATAAGCCATTGTGATTACTACGAAATAAAAACGATATGTCGGGCAAGAAGGTCACCCCGGCGGTACGATCGCACGGCAGGCGGATTGAGAGGCAGGGGTCAGGCGAGCTCGTCGCCCCGGGCGAGCATCTCGGTCAGCATCGCCTCGGCCTTCTGCTTCAGCGGCAGCGCGCCGCTGTCGGAGGCGATCGCGATCGCCGCGCGCAGGGCGGCAAGGATCGCGGCCTTGTTCTCCTCGCTGGAGGGCGGCGTCACCACGGCTTCGCCGAACAGGGCTTCGGCCTCGAGGCCGGCAAACCCCTGCTGCCGCGCGGTGTTGCGCGCCTCGCGCAGCATGTTCTGCGCGGCCTGGACGTCGCCGAGCCGGCAGGTTGCCAGCGCCAGGTAGATCGAGCTGCGCAGCACCGCCGAGGTATAGCCGACCGCCTTCGCCTCCTCCCGCGCCTCGCCGAGCATGCCGCGCGCCCGGTCGAACAGACCCTGCTCGAGATAGGCGATGCCGAGGTGGCAGGCGAGCACCGGCACGAACAGCCGAATGCCATGCTTCTGCGCGAGGACGAAACCCTCTTCGAGGATGGCGGCGGCCGCCGCCGGATCGTTGCGGCCGAGCTTCAGCCACCCGCCGCTATAGGCCGCCGCGACGCGGTCATAGGGACGGCCGGTCTCCTCCGCAATCGCCGCGGCCTGCTGCTGGAGCTGTTCGGCGGCATCGAGCTCGCCCATCACGGTGTGGGTGAAGCTCTTCATCATGCAGCAGAGGAGGAGCGTGTATTTTGGGGGCGTACCGAAGGGCGCGCTTGCCTCCGGTCCCATGAGATTAGCGCGGCCTCGCGCCAACGTCTGCTCCGCTTCGCGATATCGACCGGCGAGAAAATAGGCCTGTCCCAGATTGTATTGTGCAAGGTTGCGCCAACCCGGGTTGCCTGACTTCTCGGCGAGGCCAACGACCTCCCGGCCGAGCGCAACCGCTTCAGTTGGCGTTCCGTAGAAATTCTGTCCACCCGCCATGACGGTCATGGCGGCGACCTTTCTTCCGATGTCGTCAATTCCACTGGCCCGGCGTTCGGCCTCTTTTCCGAGATCGATCCACTCGGCAACCTGACCGGACCAGATGAATGCCATTCGCGCCTCCATCCGGAGGTCAATTGCATCTGCCTCCCGCGAAGGAGTCATCGGTGTTTTGTCGAGCGAACTCATCGCGATCCCGAAATAGTCGACCGCATCGGCATATGCCGAGCGCACAAGACATTTCCGCGCGGCCCCCCTCCCGTACCCGAACGCTTTCAGCCAATCCTTCGCGCGCATTGCGTGGTAGCAAAGCGTGTCAGGACCGTCGCTCCATGTCTCGTCGCTTTCGAAGGCCGCAAGAATTCGCGCATGTATATTTTCGCGCACCTTTTCGACCATCGACTCGTAGGTCACTTGGCGGACCATCTCGTGCTGGAACTCGATCGAGTCCTCAAGTTCACTATCGATCCTGACGAGGAGCTCGGCTCGGTCGAGCGCTCCAAGGCAATCCTGGAAAACGTCTTCGGGCAGCGCCGCGACGTTCCGCAGCATCATCACGCTTGAGCGCGGCCCCAGCGCCGCCGCTATTTGGAGAACCGAGCGCTCCTGCCTTGAAATGCGATCGAGCCGCGCCGCAATCACGCCCTGAATGCTGGTGGGGATGCCGAGCTCATCAATGGGTCGAACGAGCGCAAGGTCACCCCACTGACCGCGAAGCGTGCCACTATCTTTCAGTCCGCGGCAGACTTCCTCGAGAAACAGGGGAACGTTGGCCGTATGAGAGATGATACGGTTCTTCAAATCGGTGTTCGTCGCCGACGGTCCGAGCATATCGGCCAACATGGCCAATCCCGAATCGTCATCCAGGGGGCGCATTGCAATCACTTCCGCGTGGCAGCGCGCGATCCACTCAGGCATGCCGTTCGGCCTGCTCGTGAGAAAAACCATCAGGTTGGGGCTCTGCAACGACGCGATTGCAGCAACAACCGCATCGCTGGCTCGGTCGATCCAGTGCAGGTCCTCGATGAGAAGAACGGTGCGCTGCTGGAAGGCCAAGCCTTGAACGATGGCGCAACTTGCATCGGAAATGGCACGCGCGCGCGCGTAAGGCTCCAACTCGCTCCAGCGAGGATCCTCGACCGGAATATCCAATATGGAATCGATCGCGAGTTGATGGATTGCCTGCAACTCCTGTCGGATGTCGACCAGACTATCCGAATCTCTGGCGGTAACTTCGGAGATCGAAAGTATAATGCGCTTGAGCGCGCTGAACGGCACGCCCTGAAGGTTCGGGCTGCACTCGGCGTCGATCAACCGCCAGCCATCGGCCTTGAGCTCCTGGGCGAACTCATGTGCGAGCCGCGATTTTCCGATGCCTGCATCGCCGATCAGAAGGACCGTCTGCCGGCTTGCACTGGACCTCTCGGCGGCGCGTCCCAACAGGGCCCGCTCGGTCGTTCGATCGACAAACCGCGAAACGCTCCGCGCACGTCGCACCCGCCAGCTTGAAAGGTCGCTCGCTCCGACGACACGGTAGACCGGCAGCGGCTCGTTGAAGCCGCGCAGCACCTTGAGGCCCAGGGATTCGAATCGGACATGTCCATCCGCGAGTATCTGGCAGGCTTCCGACACGTAGATCTGATTGGCCTCGGCCGCTGCCTCCAGCCGCGCGGCAAGATGCTGAGCGGCGCCTCCGATCTCGTAGACCTTGGAAAACTCGCTGGCGACCATATAGGCGACGACGTGCCCCGAATGGAGGCCGACCCGAACCTGAAGTCCGGGATCCCCAAGACGGCCAACGCGCCGGACAAGCTCGATGGCAGCATGGCAGGCCAGCGGCGCATGGTTGTCGTCGGCGATCGGGGCACCAAAGACCGCGGCCAAGCCGTCCCCCAACTCCTTGCTGACGATGCCGCCGAACTGGCGTACCGCGCCCCTCATGGCCGCCAGCGCAGGCTCCAGGCGTGAGACGGCCTCCTCCGGCTCCAGTTCGGCAACAAGCCCTGTGGAGTCGATGACGTCGGCTCGGAGAATTGTCACAAACCGCCGCTCGCTGTCGGGATCAGCACGCCGACGTACCGCCGCCCCACACTTGGAGCACCAGCTATCGTCGGGATCAATCGCCGACTGACACGCGAAGCAATGCATTCCTGCGCCTTCAAGGATCGCGGCGTCGCTGTCGTCCAGCGCCCGCGAGCAACTCGTGGTAAGAATACCTATCAAGAACCGCTTAGCAAATCGGACTTGCCCATCGCCGTTTAGCGGGGCGCGGTGCGGTTGGCGATCTGGACGAAACACAGTCCTGAGTGGTAGCGTACGCAAATCCCAGCAAAGATGGGGCATATATCGGCGAGGCCAGGTTGGCAAAACCAACCGGCGTCGTGGAGCTGTATGTATTTTCGCAAAGCCAAGGACATATTGAGGGAAAAGACGATGGGGTCGAGAACTTACACCGGGGCTTCATTCAAAGATTTGATGAACGACAATTATTTCCCTCTGGAAAACATGCAGAGGAGCGTGGACATCCTCAAGGCGTCGCCGGACATCCATCTGCCGACCCTGGAGTACGGCCAGTACCACCTGATCCTGACGCCGGCGGACAAATGGCCGGACGGGAGTGCGGCGTACTGGCACAAGGAGAAGGGCCGGGCTCGCGTCGACCTCACCACGCAGCTGAATACGGTCCCGCTGTCCAAGGACGAGCCCGGCGTGATCCCGCTGACGCGATGCGCGCTGCTCGATGCCTGCGTGCGGAAATGCTTCAATTCCGAGCCGCCGATCCCGATGAAGACGAATATCATCACCCACGCGGCGAGCGACGCCTATGCCGACCGGCACGAAATCCGGCTGGAGTGGGAGTACGACAATGGTGAGGACCAGGCGCCGACGTTGCTCCACCTGACGATGGTCTGTCCGTACCGACCCTGATTCCGAGCGGGAGCAGCGCGGAGGCTTCCGCACCAATCGAAGGTGGTCCGTCGTCGCCACAGCATACGTTGCACGACGGACCAATCATGCCCCGCCCGCTCGGCCCGAAGGCCGCGGCGCACTGTCTCGCTGCCGCCCCGTCATGGGCCTGTCGCACGAAAATGATCCGCTCCAGCTGTGCGCGTGTGAGTCGCCTGCTTGAGGCAACCGTCGCGTCCGTTGACAGGAGCGGCCGATGCCGGTGGGACTGCTGGAGGTCGAAGGCACGATCGAGGTCAGCCAGTTCTGGCCGGAGGGGAGGTCTGACGCCGACACCACCAAGGTCGTGGTGAACGTCGCGCCCGATGCGATCCGCTTCCGCAAGAACGACACCTCGCCGTTCCAGCCGACCCATGTCTTCGACAACGCCAAGGTCAAGGGCCGGACCAACACGGCACCGATCAAGAACGGCAAGCTGACCGTGCGCCTTCAGGGCATCGACGCGCCGGAGCTGCATTACCAGCCGTCGCCGCTGTCGCCCGCCGAGAAGAAGGGCCTGACGGATGCCAAGCGGCAGGCCTATCACGAGGTCACGCACCCCTACCGGCAATTCCTCGGCGCGACGTCGAGCAAGGCGCTGCATGACTTCCTCAGCCGTGCCGGCGGGGCGACGCTGGCCTGCCGGGTGTTCACCCGTGTCGATGCGCCGAACGAGGTGTTCGACACCTATGGACGGCTCGTCGGCGACATCGAGGTGACGGTCGCGAAGCAGACGGTCGACATCAACCACTGGCTGGTCGAGCAGGGCTTTGCCTATCCGACGTTCTACTCCTCGATGAACGACGACGAGATCAAGGCCTTCCTCGTGCTCGCCAAGGCCGCGCGGACGAAGAAGCTGCCGGTCTGGAAGCATCTCGCCAAAACCGTTCCGGCCTTCGACTTCGACCTGCGCGAGCCCAAGAAGAACGAGACCGACGTGCTCGCGACCGACAAGGGCCCGGTGATCCTGCCAAAACTCTACCGCCGCCAGACCAACTGGTCGGCGCGCAAGAAGGCGAAGGTGACCAGCCAGACCTTCCAGAAATTCCTGGGTGAAGGATCAGGCGGCAAGCCGGACACCTGCTACGAGATCGACGACTTCCTGACCAACGGCGTTCACTCGGCGACGCCGCGGAATTTTGCGGAGTTCGTCGAGGGCGGGAAGACCATCAAGTTTCAGCCGGAGGGGCTGGTGTTCGGCGAGGCGCCGTCGATGCTGGTGGGGGCGGACGGGAAGCCCATCGTCCATTTCTGACGTTTGTCGGTTAGCGAAACAAGAATGGCGCGCTCAATGCGGGCCATATGCGATGAAGTTCAGGTTTTTGGAGGAGCCTCAACTTCAGACAAGGCCTGAACGGCCGGCGGCAAACGCGCCCCGCTTATCTCGATTGACGAGATAGATTTGCGCAATTCGGCGATATCGCTCGACGTCAGCTGAACGGCAGTCGCCCCAATATTCTCGAGCATATGCGGCATCTGCGTTGTGCCTGGAATGGGAACGATCCACGGCTTCTGGGCCAGCAGCCAAGCCAAGGCGATCTGAGAAGGCCTTGCCTGCTTGCGTTCGGCCCAACTTTCGATCAGCGTGACGAGTTTCAGATTGTTGGGAAGATTCTCGGGCGAAAACCTTGTCTCAATCTTGCGAATGTCGCCGTCGGCAAACCGTGTCCTGGCATCGATGGCCCCGGTCAAGAAACCGACACCCAGCGGGCTCCATGGGACAAAACCGATGCCCAACTCCTCGCACAGAGGAAGTACGGCTTTCTCCGGCCCGCGCCAGAGCATTGAGTATTCGCTCTGCACGGCAGTGACAGGCAGCATCGCATGCGCGCGCCTCAGCGTTTTCAAACCCATCTCAGACAGGCCCCAATGCCGCACTTTACCCGCCGCAATCAGGCCTTTGACCGCACCAGCTACATCCTCGATCGGCACCTGCGGATCAACGCGGTGCTGATACAGCAAGTCTATCCGGTCCGTGCGCAGCCGCTTCAGCATACCTTCCACGGCGAGCTTGATGTGTTCAGGCCGGCTATTTAGACCCGGTCGCCGCTCACCCGTTTCGAGATCAATATCCCAGCCGAACTTCGAGGCAATGACGACTTTGTCACGAAACGGAGCCACTCCCTGGCCAAGGATTCGCTCTACCTCATGCGGCCCATAGGCTTCGGCCGCATCAAAAAACGTCACGCCGCGATCAAATGCGGCATGGATGATGTTGAGCATCTCTGCACGCGAGGGAATGGTCGTCTGATAAGTCCGGCTCATGTTCTGGACGCCGAGGCCGACGCTGGAAACCTCAAGTGACCCGAGCTTCCGACGTCCGATGGCCCTGACCTCTGAGGCGCCTGTCTGCGCTGATGCCCGCTGGCCAAATCCGCCAAGCAGCGGAATGGCAGCAAGGCCGCCCGCAGCTCCCAGGAAGGCCCGCCGCGCGATCCCCGATATGCGATCTGTAGCCATATCTCGTTGCCCCTTGATCAGTTGATGGCCGCTCTTGCAGGAGCATCGATCGGCTAGCGGCCTGCAATGGCTTGAGAGACGGATACAGGGATCACAGGCCCAGCTTGCGATTACCAAGCCATTTGACCATTTCAGGATCTCGATGGTCGAAGAAGCTGCTGGTTTTCTGGTCCAGCGTGGCAATCTGCGCCATCTCCCCTTCCCCCAGCTCGAAATCAAAGATCGCGATGTTTTCGGCCATTCGCTCTTTGCGGACCGACTTGGGAATGGCAATCACGCCGCGTTGAGTGAGCCAGCGCAAGATGACTTGGGCGATGCTCTTGCCATGCTTCCTGGCAATGCCCGCAAGGATTTCATTCTTGAAGATATCGTTCTTGCCCTCGGCAAACGGTCCCCAGGACTCGATTTGCACGTTCAGTTCCTGAAGGATCTTCTGGGCGTCAGCCTGCTGATGGAAAGGATGGGTTTCAATCTGGTTCACGGCTGGGGTGGTCTTGTTGTGAATGACGAAATCCGTAATCCGGTCGGGATAGAAATTGCTGACACCGATCGCGCGGATCTTGCCAGCAGCATACAGCTCTTCCATCGCACGCCAGGCGCCGTAGACATCACCGTAAGGCTGATGGATGAGATAGAGGTCGAGATAAGCAAGCTGGAGCTTGTTGAGCGACCGCTCGAAGGCTTTCTTGGCACCGTCATAGCTGGCGTCTTCCAGCCACAACTTGGTGGTGACGAACAACTCCTTGCGGTCGATACCATGCTCGACGATTGCCTTGCCGACGGCCTGTTCGTTTCCGTAAGAGGCAGCAGTATCAAGCAGACGATACCCTGAGTCGATCGCGTCCCGCACACTGCGCTCGCATTCAGCGAGGTCTGTAACCTGGAATACCCCAAAGCCCAGAATGGGCATTTCAACGCCATTGTTCAGAACAATGTTTTTCACGTCTTGATCCTTCCCATTGAGTGAGGTCATCTCGGGGTCACGCACCAATTTGCTGTCTGACCTTAGGGCGACAGCGATGAGGATGATGACCTCTTGATCGGCCAAGCTTCGCTCAGCCAGTCTTGACGCTCATCAGTAAGCGCATCGAAGAACCATAGATGGGCAGCGTGATGGCCCAACAATAGGCCATCTTGTTTTCCATCAGACATCTCAGTTCCTGGAAGCTGGCGCATGGGCCGAATACTGCTCATCGGTCACCTTTTCCATCCAGTCGACCGGGCTTCCATTTAGCTTCTCTGCGATGGCGATATGCGTCATCGCCGTACCGGATCTGGCGCCGTGCCAGTGCTTTTCGCCCGGCGCGAACCAGACGATGTCTCCCGGCCTGATTTCTTCGATCGGACCGCCCTCGCGCTGCGCCCAGCCTAGCCCTGACGTCACGATCAGCGTTTGACCGAGCGGGTGGGTGTGCCAGGCCGTACGTGCGCCCGGTTCAAACGTGACGATTGCACCACCGACGCGCGCGGGATCTTCGCCGGCAAACGGCGCTTCGATCCGCACGATCCCGGTAAAATATTCAGCAGGGCCCTTTGCCGAAGCCTGCGACCCGCTCCGTGCGATGCGCATGATCGACCTCCGTTGTTGCCCTGTAAAATAGGACGCGGACGATCATGCGATTAGATGCTGAAATCGGCATGCACCTATGAGATGAGCTAATAAATGGCCCGTATCGACGGACGAGATTTGCGCAGTCGCTGGCTCGCACGGACCGAGGGACTCGCCGTGGCGCCTGAGACGGCCGGCGGCCATATCCCCAAAACAAAAATGGCCCGCTTCAAGCGGGCCATTTTCAGCGGCGTCGCGCCGCCAGAGCGCCTGCTCGTTAGCGAAGGCCGCCGGTGACGTGAAGTGTCTCGCCGGTGACGTAGGACGCGTCGTCCGATGCGAAGAAGGCCACCGCGGCAGCGATCTCCTCGACCTTGCCGATGCGGCCAAGCGGGGTGGTGGATTCGATCCAGGTGCGCATGTCGCCCTCGTGCAGGCCGGCCGACACGACGCCTTCGGTGGCGATCATGCCTGGATTGACGGCGTTGACGCGAATCTTGCGCGACGCGAGCTCCTTCGACAGCACGGAGGAGATCGCATCCACCGAGGCTTTGGTCGCAGTGTAGACGGCGGTGTTCGCCGGCGCGATGGTCGATACCCCGGAGCTGATGTTGATGATGCTTCCGCCATTGGCGTTGAAGTGCTTCGCCGCTTCACCCGAGACCAGCAGCAGGCCAAGCACGTTGAGGTCGAAATGCTTGTGGAAATGCTCGGGCGTGATGGCCTCGAGCGAGGCGAACTCGTAGACGCCCGCGTTGTTGACGAGGATGTCGATCGCACCGAATGCCTTCACGGTCTCCGCGACGACGCTCTTCACGTCCTTGGCGTCGGCCAAATTGCCATGGACCGCAACGGCTTTGCCCCCCTTGGCGATGATGGCGGCGACCACGCGGTCGGCGGCCTGCTTGCTGGAGCTGTAATTGACGGCAACCGCCGCACCCTCAGCCGCAAGCCGGGCGGAGATTTCGGCACCAATGCCTTTGGATGCGCCGGTCACGAGCGCAACTTTGCCTTCGAGTCTCTTGGTCATCGCATGTCTTCCGTTGTTCGGCGGGATGCCGATATTCAATAGTTCAATACTAGTGAACTATTGAATGAGTTCAAGGGCATGCTATATTTTGGGCATGGTGCAGTTCGTTCACCCATCGCGGGACGAGATTACGCTGGCCGGAGTGCTCGGAGCCCTCGCGGATCCCATGCGGCTGCGGATCGTCAAAAGCCTGGTCGCGCAGAACGCTTGCATGTCGTGTACCGAGGCGGCGCCTTGCCCTGACATGGCGAAATCGACCCTGTCGAACCATTTTCGCATTCTGCGGGAGGCCGGCCTGATCCGGACGTCAAAGCAAGGTGTCCAGCACCGCAATGTCGTGCGCGAGGAGGACATCAATGCGCGATTTCCAAAACTGTTGAAAATGATCCTGAGCTTTCCGGACTGAGTGTCGCCACTACCAGGCATAGCGGATGATACCCTTGCCGGCGTAGCTGCTTGTGACGTTCGAAAACTCGCCCTCGAAGGTAGCGCCGAACGAGACGCCGCCGCGCCATTTCACCTCGGCCGAGGCCGCGACGAGCGCGGAGTCGCGCGCCTGCGCCGCGCCGTTGACCACGAATGATGCGCCCGGGAGCGCCTGGAAGGTGGCCGCGATAGCGCGATCGGGATCGAAGTCGTGCGCCCAGGCGGCGCGGCCGCGCAAGACCAGGACGGCATCGCTCAGCGCAAACGACCTGTCCGCGCGCAGACCGAGCTCGCTGCGCGTGTCGGTGACGCTCCGCGAACCGTAACTCAGGGCGAAGGCATTGCTGCCCGCGAGCACCTGTTCGGCATAGGCCGGCAGATCGAAGATGGTCGACTGGCCAGCGGCGTAAGGCGTGAGCCCGATCCACGGCGTCACGAAGCGATAGCCGGCCTCGACGCGGCCGGAATAGGCGTTGGCGTTGAAGCGGGCTCGCAACTGATCGCTGCCGGCGATGGTGACGGTGCGGGTGGTGGTAATGTCCTGCCAGCCATACGCCAGCGCGGCGGAGACGTAGGCCGCGCCGACGCCGTGGCGAAGGAAGGCGCCGGCCTGAAACAAATCCGACCGGCCGCTGCCGCCGTTGGCGACGCCAAAGCTCGTGCCGCCGCCGGCCAGCGCGAAGCCGGCGACGGTGTCGGGTGAAAAGCGATAATCGGCGCCGACCGCCGTGCCGGCGATGCGACTGGTCGCCGTGTTCGATCCCGTCGTGGCATTGCCGTCGGTGGTCTGCGAACCGCCATAGCCCGCGGCCCATACGCCCCAGCGTTGCATTACGATGTCGAACGCCGCCGGGGCCTTGCGGGAGAGCGCGGCATAGGCGTCGCGCTCCGCGGCGGAACGTCCGCGACCGGTGGAGGCGTAGGCACGGGAGCCATCCTCGTCGGCGAATTGCGACGCACCGGCCGGCGACGATCCGCCATCGCCCCGGCCGGCCATGAACGGATCGGTGAGGACGCCGATGAACTGCGTCATCGCGTCGAACGTGGTCTGCTGCGACCCGGTGGCGGTTTCGCCGGAGGCCTGCGTCAGGCCCGCTTGCGACAGCGTGCCGTACACGGCGGGAATGCCGCCGGTGAGGTTGAAGAAAGTCGACAACGCATTTCCAACATTCTGCTGATTGACGTTGAGCCCGCCGGGAATGGAAAAGTTCAGCGCCAGATCGAGATAGGCATTGTTGGCATCATAGCTCAGGCTGGTGTGAAAGGTGGCCGGCAGGTTGGTATCGACCAGCGCGCCGAACGTGCCGGTCACCCCGCCGCCGGCATTGACGATCGTGTATTGCTTCGCCACGTAGCTGCCCGCCGCGAACACGGCACTGACGGTGGCCCCGCCCAGGGTCGCGGTGCCGGTCACGTTGACGCGATCGGCATTGGCGGGCGAAACCTCGACCACGTAAGTCGACGGCGCCGTGAAGACGAGATTGCCGTTCACGGTCAAAAGGCCGATCGAATTGCCCGGCGCCAGCACGCCGCCATTGATCGTAGTGTTGCCGACCGTGCCGTTGCCGCCGAGCGTGCCGCCGCTGTTGACGGTGGTCAGCGACGCCGAGGCGAGCGAGCCGTTGACGGAGAGAATGCCGGCATCGACGCTGACCGCGCCTGTGAATGAACTCGATCCCGTCAGCGTCCAGTTGCTGCTGCCGGTCTTCACGAAGCTGCCGAAGCCGCGGTACTGGGCGGAGTCGCCGAGCGTCGACAGGTCGAACGAGCTGTTGGCGGCTCCGCCCAGCCGGAGCGTGTCAGCGGAGCTGAAGGCCATGACGTTGCCGGTGACGGTCGACCCGGCCTGAAGCTCCAGACTGTTGACGCCGCCGGAGAATGTGATGGCGTTGGCACGGGCCCCCGTGCCGGCATTTCCGAGCCCGCCGCTGATAATCCCCGCATTCTGCACGACGAGGCCGGCGCCGCTGATTCCCGCGCCGCCGGCGACGGGCGGAAAAAAGGTCGGATACCTGGGATCACCTTGGGGGCCACCGGTGCCTCCCGAAATCATGCCGGTATTGATGACGATGCCCTCGGCCGCGAGAACAAGACCATCGCCGCCGCCGCCGCCGCTTCCAGAACCGATTGCGCTTCCGCCGCCAGAACCGCCGCTTCCTCCCGTGATCGAACCGGCATTGGTCACGGTTGCAGTGGTGCCGACGACGACACCCTTTCCACCTCCACCGGCGCCGCCATTGCCATCGGCGGAAGTTGTGCCTGCATCGCCGCCCGAACCACCCCTGATGAAGACGCCGGCATTGACCTGCAGATCGCCGCCGGACAGGTACAAGCCATCGCCGCCGCCACCGCCCCCGCCGGCCGACCCGTTGTAGGGGCCAAGACCGCCTGCTCCGCCATTTCCGCCGGTCAGGTTGACCACCGCGGTGTAGTTGCCGCTGACGGTCGCGGCCCGGCCACCACCCCCGCCGCCGCCCCCGGCGTTGACGCCCCCCCCGGTGTCCACCCCCGCCTCCGCTGCCGCTGCCGCCGCCACCGCCGCCTGAATAACCCGCGCCCCCGGTTCCTCCGCCTGGCGCAACGCTGTTTCCGGCTGCGCCCCCGTACGGACCGCTTCCCGCAGTGTTCGGGCCACCGCCGCTTGCGCCATTCCCCGCTGCATTCCCGTCGCCCGCCAGACCACCGGCGCCGCCGGCTCCGGGGACACTGTCGGAGTAGGCGCCGCCAGTGCCGCCGTTGCCGCCGACCAGTTGCGCATGCGCCGGCATCATTTGCGCCGCAAGGCCGACAAGAACACCGACGCTCGCAAGCAGAGCCCTGCGCAACAGCCATCCAAGGCCGGCGCATCGCGAAGGCGCCGTCGTGCGCGGACCGGAGCGATGCCGGTCGCGCGACGGGTCGATCTCATCGGGAGAAAGCGGCAAGGACCTGTTGTTCATCATCATCTGCGACATCAAGGAGGAGGCCGCCCGCGATCAGTGCAGGCCGGCGGCGCGAAGATCCGTAACAGGTCGCCCGCCGCCGTGATGTGCCGTGTGTCTCACGCGCGGATTCCGACGGACGGTGATGCAGAGACGGCACAGTCGCGCGAACCGTCGATGCTCGCTTCAACGGGAAGCGGAAAGAATTGCCGACAGTCGGCAGAATGGTCCGGCGGTTGATCGGGCCTGCGGCCTCGCGAGCGACGAAGCGTCGGACTTGTCTCGATCCATCAATCAACAATCGCAGCGCGCAGGATTGGTACGGATCGTGCAATTCCTCGTCGTGCAGACGAACGAGGATCGGACAATGAATATCTCGGGCGCGAATGCCTACGCGTATTTGCAAGACGCTCCATCGGCAAAGCGAGCGAATGCCGGCACGACGTCATCCGCCGGCAGTGCGCCGGTCTCATCGAGCGGCTCCGGTCAGGCCAGCGACGGAAGCGTCCAGACCACCGAACGACTGGCGTCGATCTGACGGTCTGATCGTCCGCCGATCCGGATCAGCCGTCGTGGCCTTTCGGACGATTGAAGCGCCCATGGCAAAACAAAAATGGCCCGCGCGATGCGGGCCATTTTCGTATCGGAACCGGTGAAGTCCGAATTTGGTTGCGGGGATAGGATTTGAACCTATGACCTTCAGGTTATGAGCCTGACGAGCTACCGGGCTGCTCCACCCCGCGTTAAACCGTTGCGCGCCTTCGTTAAAATGCCGGGGACGGGGGATGAGGGCCGGCGCTGTTCGCGTGGCTTGCTTCTTCCGTCCCAAAGGCTTCCTTGGAAGGCAACCCCGGGGCAAAGCCCGTCGGGTGCGGGGGGTATGTACCAACCCGGGCTGCCTTTGGAAAGGGCTGCGAGGACGTTTTTTTCGACTTTATGACAGGTGGATGGACCGGATTCCGGCCCGCCAGCCGCGCTCTTGCCAGAAGTTCCGCAAAGGGCCAGCTTGCCGCAACAAAACCAGGGGCGAAACGCCAGTTTAGGGAGCAACGCCATGGACCATATCCGGGACCAGATCTTGGACAGATCTTTGGACCGATCCCTGACGAGCGCCCCGCTGCGGGCCCTCGACGACGCCTTCCACGCCATGGTCGCGCGGTCGCGGGCGGAGCCGGCCGCTGACCTGGCCGAGCGGCTCGACCGGCTGGCGCGGCTGCGCGCCGTCGTCGCCGACAATGAAGAGCGCTTCCGCCAGGCGATCTCGACCGATTTCGGCCACCGCTCGGCGGTCGAGACCACCATCGCCGAGACCATGATGGTCTACAGCGAGATACGCCATGCGACAAAACACCTGAAGAGCTGGATGGCGCCGCAGCGAATCGCCACCGCGCTGCAATTCCTGCCGGCGCGCAACCGGCTGATGCCACAGCCGCTCGGCGTCGTCGGCATCATCGCGCCCTGGAATTATCCGCTCCAGCTGACGCTGGCGCCCGCGATCGGCGCGATTGCCGCCGGCAACCTGGTCATCATCAAGCCGAGCGAGCTCGTCCCGCATTTCGCAGGCCTGCTGAAGGAGACGGTTGCCGCAAGGTTCGACGCGACCGAGCTGCTCGTCACCGGCGTCGAGGACGAGATCGCCAAGGCCTTCGCACACCTGCCGTTCGATCATCTGGTGTTCACCGGCTCGACCCGGGTCGGACGGCTGGTCGCGGAGGCCGCGGGGCGCAATCTGACGCCTGTGACGCTCGAACTCGGCGGCAAGTCGCCTGCTATCATCGACGCCTCCGCCGATCTCGATGAGGCGGCCGAGCGCATCGCCTACGGCAAGCTACTCAATGCCGGGCAGACCTGCATCGCGCCGGATTACGTGCTGGTGCCGGAGCGCTCGCTGCAGGCCTTCGCCGAGAAGCTGCGCACGCAGATGCGGCGCATGTTCGGCACCGATCCCGCGAACAAGGACTACACCTCCGTCATCTCCGACCGGCACTACGCGCGGCTCGAAGGTCTCGTCGCGGATGCCGTAGAGCGCGGCGCAAAAATCCTGCAACCGGCAAGGGCCGACGATCCCAACTGGAAGGCGCACCGCAAATTCCCGCCGACGCTAATCCTTGGCGCCACCGAAGACATGGCGGTGATGCAGGAGGAGATATTTGGGCCGGTGCTGCCGGTGCTGGGCTATCGCGAGCCGGCCGATGCCATCGCCTTCGTCAACCGCCGCGACCGGCCGCTTGCGCTCTACTGGTTCGGCAAGGACCGCGACGCGCGCGACGCGGTGCTGTCGCGCACCGTCTCCGGCGGCGTCACCGTCAACGACTGCCTGTTCCACTTCGCGCAGGTGAACCAGCCGATGGGCGGCGTCGGCGCATCCGGCACCGGCGCCTATCACGGCGAATGGGGTTTTCGCACGTTCAGCAAGCTGAAGCCGGTGTTCTACCGCTCGAAATTCAACCGCCTCGCCGATCTCTACCCGCCCTATGGCGGCAAGATCGCGCGGCTGGAGAAGATGATGCGGTTCATGTCGTAGGGGCAGTCGTTCCGGGGCGCGAAGCGAACCCGGAACCTCGAGATTCCGGGTTCGCGCTACGCGCGCCCCGGAATGACGATAAGGGGAGAAACAACATTGACTGACACATTCGATTTTGTCGTCGTGGGCGCGGGCTCCGGCGGCTGCGCGGTTGCGGGGCGGCTGTCGGAGGATGCGGCGACATCAGTGGCGCTGCTCGATGCGGGCGGGCGGAACGACAGTTGGCGGATCACCACGCCATTCGGGCTCGCTTTGCCATACCGCGCGGCCAACTGGGCGTTCGACACTGTGCCGCAGAAGGGATTGAACGGCCGCATCGGCTATCAACCGCGCGGCAAGGGCCTCGGCGGTTCCTCGGCGATCAACGCGATGGTCTATATCCGCGGCAACAAATGGGACTACGACCACTGGGCCGCGCTCGGCAACGCCGGCTGGTCGTATGCGGATGTGCTGCCCTACTTCAAGCGCTCGGAGAACAACGCCGATTTCGACGGCGAATATCATGGCAAGGGCGGCCCGCTGCATGTCAACAAGCTGCGCTCGGACAATCCGATCCATGACGTCTTCCATCAGGCTGCGCGCGAGGCGCAGTTCCGCATTCGCGAGGACTTCAATGAAGAGGACCATGAAGGGCTCGGCAGCTACCAGGTGACGCAGCACGGTGGCGAGCGCTGGAGCGCGGCGCGCGCCTATGTGGATCCCCACATGGGCAAGCGGGCGAATCTGCGCGTCGAGACGCAAGCGCATGCCACGCGCATCCTGTTCGAAGGTAGGCGCGCAGTGGGCGTCGAGTACCGGCAGGGCAAGGAGCTGAAGCAGCTCCGCGCCCGCCGCGAGGTGATCCTCGCCTCCGGCGCCTTCCAGTCGCCGCAGTTGCTGATGCTGTCGGGCGTCGGCGACGGCGATGCGCTTGCCGCGCACGGCATCGGCGTCGTGCATCATTTGCCGGGCGTCGGGCGCAATCTGCAGGACCATCCGGATTTCGTGTTCGTCTACGCCTCCGACTATCCGCACTTCGTTCACGCGTCACTCGGCCGGCTGCCATCCCTGCTGCGCGCGATCCAGCGGTACCGCCGCGAGCGACGCGGCCTGATGACCACCAATTTCGCCGAGTGTGGCGGCTTCCTGAAGACGCAGGCTCACCTCGACGTGCCGGACATTCAACTGCACTTCATCATCGCGATGCTCGACGACCACGGCCGCAAGAAGCACAAGGAAGCGGGCTTCTCGTGCCATGTCTGCCTGCTCAGACCGAAGAGCCGCGGCAGCGTCTGGCTGAAGAGCGCCGATCCGCTCGCAGCCCCCATGATCGATCCGAATTTTTTGGGCGAGGCGGAGGATCTCGAGACGATGGTCGCGGGCTTCAAGACCACGCGACGGCTGATGGAGACGCCTGCGATGCGCGCGTTGCAGAAGAAGGACATGTTCACGTCCGATGTGAAGACGGACGACGATATCCGCGCCATCCTGCGCAATCGCGTCGACACCGTCTATCACCCCGTCGGCACCTGCAAGATGGGCACGGACGCGATGGCCGTGGTCGATCCGCAATTGAAGGTGCACGGCGTCGAGGCCTTGCGCGTCGTCGATGCCTCGATCATGCCGACGCTGATCGGCGGCAACACCAACGCGCCGACGATCATGATCGGGGAGAAGGCGGCGGATATGATCCGGGGGGAGATGCGGGCGAATTAGCGACGCTGTCGCGTCACTCTCCACTGTCGTCCCGGCCTAGTGCGCAATTGCGCACGGGGGCCGGGACGACGGAAGCAATCAATTCAACAAGAACCCGCCGTCCACCGTCACCACGCTCCCCGTCATGTAGCGCGACGCCTTCGAGGCCAGCAGCAGGATCGCACCGTCGAGATCGGACTCGGCGCCGACGCGGCGCTGGGGGATGCGTTTTGCCAGGCGCTCGCCTGCCGGCGTCGACCAGAAGGCGTGGTTCATCTCGGTGTCGATATAGCCGGGCGCCAGCGCGTTGATGCGGATGTTCTGCCCCGCAAGCTCCAGCGCCATCGCCTTCGTCGCCTGGATGATGCCGGCCTTGGAGATCGCGTAGGGCGACACCGCTTTCAAGACGCCGGTGCCGAGCACCGAGGCGATGTTGACGATGTTGCCTTCCTGCTTGCGCGCGATCATGCGCCGCGCGACTTCCGTCGCGAGGAAATAGGCGCCCTTGAGATTGGCGCCGATCACCGCGTCCCAATCGGCCTCGGTCTGCTCGGTCGCCAGCTTCTCGATGGCGATGCCGGCATTGTTGATCAGCACCGTGACGGGACCGAGCGCGGCTTCCGTGGCATCGACGGCCTTCGCGATCGAGGCGATGTCGGTGACGTCGAGCGCGACGGCGGCGGCGCGGCCGCCGTTGCCGCGGATCTCCTGTTCCAGATTCTTCAACTTGTCCGTTTGCCGTGCCGCGAGCGCGACGGCCGCGCCATGCGCCGCCAGCAGCCGGGCAAACTGCCGCCCCAGCCCCTGGCTCGCGCCGGTGACGAGGATGGTTTCTTTACTGACGTCGAATAGGCCTGACATGACGATTTCCTTGGGCGTAACCCTTGAGCTTCCGGAGCCAAAAATACAGACGATTTTAGCGGTCTGAAACCAGAATGATCGGTTCGGCGTTCATTCGTTCCACCGAGGCAGGGCTCTGCTCATGAACAGTTTCGATCTCGCGGTCTATGCGGCGCTCGCCATCGCCATCGGCTTCGGATTCAGGACCGGCCTGCTGCGCAGCGCCATGACCATCCTCGCCTATCTGCTCGCCGCGCCCATCGCGGTCGCGCTGATGCCGCTGATCGTGCCGCAGATCGCAAGCAATCCGAACGCGCCGCTGCTCCAGAACTGGATCTGGTTCTTCGGCATTTTTCTCGTCGTCGGCATGTTGTTCGGACATATCGGCCGCCTCGCGGTGAACGACACGGTCCGTGAGGCCGGGATCGGCGACCGCCTTGGCGGCGCCACGCTCGGCGCCATCAGGGTCGGCCTCGTCGCCACCACGCTGGTGCTGGTGTTCGACCAGATCGTGCCGGCCAACCGCCAGCCGCCCTTCCTGGCCGGCTCGCATCTGCGGCCGCTGTTCTCGGCGGCCGGGCAGATGGGCTTCAAGTCGCTGCCGCCGGAAGCCGCTGCCGCGATCGACCGCCTCAAGCAGGAGCGGCACATCTGATCAGGCGCATTTGCATCGCCGCGCGGATGCGCATGCATTTTGGTGCGAGCCCGTCCCTTATCAGCGGCACCACGATTGGCTAGAGTGCCGCCCGTCCAAAACCTGCCTGACATTACGGGAGTGAAACAGTGGATCTTGGGATCAAAGGTCGCCGCGCCATCGTCTGCGCATCCAGCAAGGGCCTCGGCCGCGCCTGCGCCATCTCGCTGGCCGAAGCCGGCGTTCACGTCATGCTGACCGCGCGCGGCGCCGAGGCCCTGAAGAAAACCGCCGACGACATCCGCAAACTCTATCCGGCCGTCACGGTCACCGAGATCGTCGGCGACATCACGACGCCGGCGGGCCGCGAGGCCGTGCTGAAGGCCTGCCCCGAGCCGGACATCCTGATCAACAATGCCGGCGGCCCGCCGCCCGGCGATTTCCGCAACTGGACCCGCGATGACTGGATCAAGGCGATCGACGCCAACATGCTGACCCCGATCGAGCTGATCAAGGCGACCGTGGACGGCATGATGGCGCGCAAGTTCGGCCGCATCGTGAACATCACCTCGGCCGCGGTGAAGGCGCCGATCGACATCCTCGGCCTCTCCAACGGCGCGCGCGCCGGCCTCACCGGCTTCATCGCCGGCCTGTCGCGCAAGACCGTGATCAACAACGTCACCATCAACGGCCTCCTGCCGGGCCCGTTCGAGACCGACCGCCTGACCGGCACCGCCAAGGCCGAGGCCGACAAGCGCGGCACAACGCCGGAGCAGGTCCTGGCCGAGCGCGCCAAGCTCAACCCGGCGGGCCGCTTCGGCCAGCCGGACGAGTTCGGCTATGCCTGCGCTTTTCTCTGTGGCGCCAAGGCCGGCTTCATCACCGGGCAGAACATCCTGCTCGACGGTGGTGCGTTCCCGGGCACGCTGTGAGCCATCGCGCCTGAGACGGCGCAATCCACGAAAGACCATCATGCCCGGGCTTGCCCCGGGCATGATGATGTGGAGGCGTCAGAGCCCAATCATTTCCGGCTCACTGCGAGCTCGGCTACTCATCGCCGTTTCGTCGGCTCATCCTCGTCCCGTTCGCTGGGACCGGAGGAATCGGCAGTGAGGCGCTCATCGGTCCAGTCGATGCCGAGTTCGTCGAGACCGTCGGCCAACAGATCGCCCAGCATCGGCTCGCCCAGCAGATATTGCACAGCTTCGCGCCGGGGCGCCTTGTACTCGGCGCGGGCCTCGGCGGCGCGGGCGCGCAGGTCGTCCCACTCGTCGACGGAGCCGTCGCCGCGGCCAATCCACATCAGCGTCACGAGGTCGAGCTGCTCGTCCTCGTTCAGCGCCCCGATGAAGCCGATCAACTCGCTTGCGACCGGATCGGACGCCGTGTCCTCCAGAACGTCGATCCCGTCATCGTCGGAGGGGTTCGAGCCCGAGTCCGGATCGGATGCTGCTTCCTTGACGTCGAATTCGCGGGCCTTCTCGATGATGAAAGCGACCTTCTCGGCGGAAATTGCAAGCTCTGGCATCGTCTTCCCCTCTCGCTCTTCTCTGGTTTTTCCTGGGTTCCAGCGATAACGCGGCGCGCCACCAGATGATCCATTGCGCTTCATGGCGGAAACCCGCATGTTTCGGCGCCAAAGCGTTCTCTCTCGTCATTCCGGGGCGCGACGTCGTCGCGAACCCGGAATCTCACGCAACGATCTCGAGATTCCGGGTTCGATGCTTGCGCATCGCCCCGGAATGACAGCGAGGCGCAAAGCAAGAACATGGGGATGCGCCGGATGTCGTGGAAGGTGGGCAAGGTCAAGATCACGAAACTCGTCGAGATGGAGACAGTCGGCTCGACCCGCTTCATCCTGCCGGCCGCGACCAACGATGAAATCCAGAAGCTGCCCTGGCTGATCCCGCATTTCGCCACCGAAGAGGGCCGACTGAAAATGTCGATCCACTCGCTGGTGGTCGAGACGCCGACGCGCCGCATCGTGGTCGACACCGGTCTCGGCAACGACAAGCAGGGCCGCGGCGTCCCCGTCTGGAACAACCGCAGCACGCCGTTTCTGGAGACCATGGCGGCGGCGGGCTTTCCCCCTAACAGCATCGACACCGTGCTGTGCACACATCTTCATGTCGACCATGTCGGCTGGAATACGAAACTGGTCGACGGCAAATGGGTGCCGACCTTCCCGAAGGCGCGCTACCTGTTCGGCGAGACCGAATACGAGTATTGGCGCGATTATACGGCCGAGCCGGACAAGGTCGCGGTGTTCAACGATTCCGTGAAGCCGGTCGTCGATGCCGGCCGGGTCGAGCTGATCCCAGGCGATCACCGGCTCTGCGAGGAGATCAGCGTGATCCCGACCCCCGGCCACAGCCCCGGTCACATGAGCGTCCTGATCGAGTCCGGCGGTGAGCAGGGGCTGCTCACCGGCGACGTTGCCCATCATCCCTGCCAGATGTCGCATCTCGACTGGTGCTCGGTCATCGATACCGATCCCGCCCAATCGGCGGCAACGCGGCACAAGGTGTTCTCGCGCTTTGCCGACACCCCGACGCTGGTGATCGGCGGGCATTACTCGGCCGGACACATCAGGCGGGATGGGGACGCGTTCAGGTTCGTGGCGCTGGGATGAGACGCAATCGTAGGGTGGGCACAGCGCGGCGTGTCCACCCTCCCGGGCAAGGAAAAGATTTGGTGGGCACGGCGCTCCGCACCCTTGCCCACCCTACAAAGGAGGGGCTGCAATGCGCCCCGTTTTGAGCGGTTGAATTTCCCGCCGCCCTGTTCCATGAAGCTATTTAACCGATCGGTCCATCTCCAGGGAGAAACGAGAATGAAGCTTGTTCGTTACGGCGAAAAGAGTGCGGAAAAGCCCGGCCTGATCGACAAATCCGGCCAGTTGCGCGACCTGTCGGCGCATGTGAAGGACCTGACCGGCGAGGCCTATTCGCCGGAAAGCCTGAAGAAGCTCGCCGCGCTCGACCCCGCCTCGCTGCCCGCCGTTTCCGGCAAGCCGCGGTTCGGCGCGCCCGTCACCGGCATCTCGAAATTCGTCGCCATCGGCCTCAACTACAGCGACCACGCCAAGGAAACGGGAGCCGCGATCCCGACCGAGCCGATCATCTTCATGAAGGCGAACACCTCGCTGTCCGGCCCGAACGACGCGGTCGAGAAGCCGCGCGGCTCGACCAAGCTCGACTGGGAGGTCGAGATCGCCGCCATCATCGGCACCCGCGCCAAGTACGTCTCCGAAGCCGACGCGCTGAACTACGTCGCCGGCTATTGCGTCTGCAACGACGTCTCCGAGCGCAACTTCCAGACCGAGCGCCTCGGCCAGTGGACAAAGGGCAAGTCGCACGACACCTTCGGTCCGGTCGGCCCGTGGCTGGCCACCAAGGACGAGATCAAGGACGTGCAGAACCTGTCGATGTGGCTCGACGTCAACGGCCAGCGCCGCCAGACCGGCTCGACCAAGACCATGATATTCTCCATGGCCAAGTGCATCTCCTATGTCTCGCAGTTCATGACGCTGCTGCCGGGCGACATCATCACCACGGGCACCCCGCCCGGCGTCGGCCTCGGCATGAAGCCGCCGACCTTCCTCAATGTCGGCGACGTCGTGACGCTGGGCATCGAGGGTCTCGGCGAGCAGCGGCAGGAGATCGTGGCAGCGTAAGCGGCAATCACCTCCTTCGTCATTCCGGGATGGCGCGAGAGCGCCAGACCCGGAATCTCGAGATTCCGGGTTCGATGCTTCGCATCGCCCCGGAATGACAACAAGGATCCAAAATGAAGCTCACCTTCTCCGCCGCCTCGCCCTTCGCCCGCAAGGTGCGCATCGCCGCGATCGAGCTTGGGCTGATCGACAAGATCGAGTTCACGCCGGCAACCGTCGCCCCGGGGCAAGCCAATGAGGACTATTCGCGCATCACGCCGCTGAAGAAGCTGCCGGTGCTGATCACCAATGACGGCGACGTCATCCTCGATTCCTACGTCATCGTCGAATATCTCAACGAGATGGCCGGCGGCAGCCTGATCCCGGATTACGGTCCGCTGCGATGGAAGGCCAAGACCAATCACTCCCTGATCAACGGCATGCTCGATTCCATGCTGCTGTGCCGCTACGAGAGAATGGTGCGGCCGCAGGGCCTGCAATGGCAGGCGTGGTCGGACGACCACTGGAACAGGGCCTGGACCGGCATGGCGCGCTTCGAGAACATGCCCGAGGTGCTGAACGGACCGTTCGACATCTCGCAGATCGGCCTCGTCTGCGTGCTCGGCTATGCCGATTTCCGCTTCGCCGATTGCGGCTGGCGCAAGGCCTATCCGAAGCTCGACGCGTTCCATCAGAAGATGCTGGAGCGGCCCTCGGTCAAGATCTCGGTGCCGCCGGCGGCGTAACCCGCTAGGAGTGTCCATGAGCCTGAAATACTCGGTCGGCGATCTCACCATCCATCGCGTCATCGAGCAGGAAACCTCGTTCGTCCCGGCGCTGGAGATGCTGCCGGGACTGACACCCGAGGTGCTGGCCGAGAACCGGGCGTGGATGCGGCAGGCCAAGGCACTCGACGACAACGACGTGCTGCTCTTGTGCTTCCAGTCCTATGTGGTGAAGACGCCGCACCACACCATTTTGATCGACAGCTGCATCGGCAATGACAAGCCGCGCCCCAATCGGCCGAAATGGAACATGAAGACCGACGACACGTACTTGGGTGCACTTAGCGCCGCCGGATTCTCGCCTGGCGACATCGACTTCGTGATGTGCACGCATCTGCACGTCGACCACGTCGGCTGGAACACACGGCTCGAAAACGGCCGCTGGGTGCCGACCTTCCCCAAGGCGCGCTACGTCTTCGCCAGGCAGGAGTTCGACCATTGGTCGGCTCAGAACGCGAAGACGGAGATCCCGCCTTTCGTGGACAGCGTGCTGCCGGTGGTCGAGGCCAAGCGCCACGAGCTCGTCGGCAACGACCACCAGATCGGCGATCACGTCCGGATCCTGCCGACACCCGGCCACACGCCGGGCCATATCGCAATCACGGTGGGCCGCGGCAAGGACGACGCGGTGTTCTCCGGCGATCTCATGCATTCGCCGCTGCAGACGCTCTATCCGGAGCTGTCAATCAAGTTCGACGTCGACCCGGCGAAGGCGGCTACGACGCGCCGCAGCTTCCTGGAGCGCTATTGCGACACCGAGACGCTGTGCTGCACGGCGCACTTCCCTTCGCCGTCGGTGGGCAAGATCCGGCGCAAGGGCAACGCGTTCGTGTGTGCCGCGGTTTAGCGAGATGCCGTAGGGTGGGCAAAGGCGAGCGCTTCGCGCGCCGTGCCCACCACTCCTTATGGTGGGCACGCTCCGCTTTTCCCACCCTACGATTCCACCCGTGTGGAGAAAGCAATGACAGCACTCCCCGACATCCCCCTGCCCGCCGGAATCCGCTCGCGTTATGTCGACGGCATCAACGGCTTGCGCATGCATGTGCTGGAGGCCGGCTTCGAGTCAAAGGGCCGCTCCTGCATCCTGTTGCTGCACGGCTTTCCCGAGCTGGCCTTCTCCTGGCGCAAGGTGATGCCGGCGCTCGCCGCCGCCGGTTATCACGTGATCGCCCCCGACCAGCGCGGCTACGGGCGCACCACGGGATGGACTGCCGACTACGATGGCTATCTCGCGCCGTTCTCGCTCCTCAACCTGGTGCGCGATGCGCTCTCCCTGGTGTCGGCCTTCGGCTACAAGCAGGTCGATCTCGCCGGGCATGATTTCGGGAGCCCAGTCGCGGCATGGTGTGCGCTGATCCGGCCCGACGTGTTTCGTTCGGTGACGCTGATGAGCGCGCCATTCGGCGGAGCGCCGCCGCTGCCATTCAACACAGTTGACCGTCCCGCAAAGCCTGCGGTCGAAGACCCCGTTCATCGCGAGCTTGCCGCGCTGCCGCGTCCGCGCAAGCACTATCAATGGTACTACGCGACACGCGAAGCCAACGCGGACATGCAGCACGCGCCGCAGGGCGTGCACGATTTCCTGCGCGCCTATTATCATCACAAGAGCGCAGACTGGACCGACAACAAACCGTATCCGCTCAAGGCGTGGTCGGCAGACGTACTGGCGAAGCTGCCAACCTACTACGTGATGGACGCCGGCGAGACCATGGCCGAGACGGTCGCGAAGGAGATGCCCTCGCGCGCCGCGATCGCCGCGAACCAATGGCTGCCGGACAGCGACCTCGCCTATTACAGCGCCGAATACGGCCGCACCGGATTTCAGGGCGGGCTGCAATGGTATCGCTACGGTACGTCGGGCATGCTCAACGACGAGATGCAGCTGTTCTCCGGCCGCAGCATCGACGTGCCCTCCTGCTTCATCTCCGGCAGGCAGGATTGGGGCACCTATCAGCGCCCAGGCGTGTTCGAGGCGATGCAGAAAAGCGCGTGCACCATGATGCTCGGCTGCCATCTCGTCGACGGCGCCGGCCATTGGGTGCAGCAGGAGCAGCCGGCCGAGGTGAGCCGGTTGCTGCTCGACTTCCTGGCCAAGACTTCCTGACTAAGTCCCGCGCCGGCTGATTTGACCCAGGAACCACGGCGGCCTATATAATTTAGAATCGTTCTAAACTAGTGGGACAGGGCCGTCGTGAAGAATTTTGCCGATCTGACCGAGCGCGAGGTGCTTGCGGTCGCGATCTCCTCCGAGGAGGAGGACAGCCGCATCTACATGACCTTCGCCGAAGATCTGAGAGAGCGTTACCCGGACTCAGCCAAGATCTTCGAACAGATGGCCGAGGAAGAGCGCGGACATCGCCACATGCTGCTGGAGACGTACGAGCAGCGGTTCGGTCCGCACCTGCCTCCCATCCGCCGCGAGGACGTCAAGGGCTTCCTGCGTCGCCGCCCGGTCTGGCTCACCAAGAACCTGTCGCTCGACACCATCCGCAGGGAAGTCGAGACCATGGAACTGCAGGCCGAACGCTTTTACGTGAAGGCCGCCGAACAGGCGCAGGATGTCGGCGTGCGCCGTTTGCTCGGCGATCTCGCCGAAGCCGAGAAAGGCCACGAAGAGATGGCCGCAAAGCTCTCGGACCAGATCCTGAGCCCGGATGTGCGCGCGGAGGAAGATCGCACCAACCGCCGCATGTTCGTGCTGCAATATGTGCAGCCGGGACTTGCCGGCCTGATGGACGGATCGGTCTCGACGCTGGCACCGCTGTTTGCCGCCGCGTTCGCCACCCACCAGAACTGGCAGACGTTTCTTGTCGGCCTCGCCGCCTCGATCGGCGCCGGCATCAGCATGGGATTTGCGGAAGCGCTGTCCGACGACGGATCGCTCACGGGGCGCGGCTCGCCATGGCTGCGCGGTCTCACCTGCGGCTTGATGACGACGCTCGGCGGGCTCGGCCACACCGCGCCCTATCTGGTGCCCGACAGCTGGGCCAACGCGTTCTGGATCGCGACGGCGATCGCCGGAGTCGTCGTGTTCTTCGAGCTATGGGCAATCGCCTTCATCCGCTCGCGCTACATGGACACGCCGTTCCTCCAGGCCGTTTTCCAGATCGTGCTCGGCGGCGCCATCGTGCTGGCGGTGGGGATATTGATCGGGGCGGCGTAGTAGCCACAATCTCGGTGTCATCGCCCGCGAAAGCGGGCGATGACACCGACTTTTTGGCACTGCCCGACGAGCCTCATCCACATATCAATCGCGATCAAACAGCGGTTGCAGCGTTCGGCTAAACTGCTCAATCCGCAGACAACCAGAGCGGGAGAAGCGCCGTGGCCAAATCGGAATGGAGTTTCAAGAGCGCAGTCGAGCTGTCGGCCGCATTGAGCGCGAAGAAGGTCTCGGCGGTCGAGCTCACGCAGGACGCGATTGGCCGTATCGAGCGTCACGACGGCAAGATCAACGCGATCTGCGTGCGGGATTTCGATCGTGCGCTCGGCGCCGCGCGCGAGGCGGACGCTGCATTGGTCCGCGGCGAGCGCAAGCCGCTGCTCGGCCTGCCCCTGACGATCAAGGAATCCTTCAACATCGCCGGCCTGCCGACGACCTGGGGCTTCGTCCCGCAGAAGGATTTCAAGCCTGTCGAAGACGCGCTACCCGTGGTACGCATCAAGCAGGCCGGCGGTGTGATCCTCGGCAAGACCAACGTGCCCGTGGGTCTCAGCGACTGGCAGAGCTACAACGACATCTACGGCACCACAAACAACCCCTATATCTCGGCCGCACGCCGGGTGGATCATCCGGGGGATCTTCGGCAGCCCTCGCCGCAGGCTATTGCGCGCTCGCCACGGGCTCCGACATCGGCGGCTCCCTGCGTGTGCCGGCATTTCATTGCGGCATCTTCGCTCACAAGCCGACCATCAATCTCTGCGCAGCGCGCGGCGAGACTCCGCCGCCGTTTCCGGCCATTCCGCGCGAAGGCGACCTCGCCGTCATCGGTCCGATGGCGCGCACCGCTGCGGATCTCTCCTTGCTGCTCGACGTCATGGCCGGACCGGATCCGCTCGATGCCGGCGTCGCCTACAAACTCGATCTGCCTGTTGCGCGGCATCAGTCGCTGCGCGATTTTCGTGTCCTGGTGATCGAGAGCCATCCGCTGCTGCCGACTGACCGGGACGTGCGCGGCGCGATCGACAAGCTCGCCACCGACCTTGCGAAGGCCGGCGTGACGGTCGCGCGCGAGAGCCCGCTGCTTCCGGACTTCGCGGAGACGTCGCGGCTTTACATGCGCATGCTGCTGGGCTTCCTCGGCGCGTTCTTCCTGCCCGACGAGCTGGCGGATTCGCAGGCTCGGGCGAGCCAGTTGTCGCCGGAGGACCGAAGCCTCGAAGCGGAGCGGCTGCGCGGCACGATTGCAAGCCACCGCGCCTGGGTGCTCGACGCAGGTAGCCGCGCCGGCTTGCGGGCGCAATGGCGCGCGCTGTTCAAGAGCTTCGACGCGGTGATCTGCCCGATCATGCCGACGCCGGCCTTTCCGCACGATCATTCGCCCGAGCAGAGCCTGCGACGCATCAGCATCGACGGCAAGGATTATCCTTATTCCGACCAGCTCGCCTGGCCGGGCATCGCAACGCTTCCGGGCCTGCCTGCGACGGCCGTTCCGCTCGGCCTGTCGAAAGACGGCCTGCCCGTCGGCGTCCAGATCGTCGGCCCCTTCCTGGAGGACCGCACCCCCTTGAGGCTCGCCGAACTGATCGAGCGCGAGTTCGGCGGCTTCACACCGCCGCCATTGTTCGATGATTAGTCCTGTCGTCAACGACCACAAGGGAGAGAACGTCATGAGCCAGGACATGGAAGAGCTCACCGCGCTCAACCGCGACTACGTCGCCTCCGTGCAGAACTGCGACGTCAAGCGGTTCGACCAGATCCTGGCGCCGGAGTTTTACTGCTCCAATCCCGACAAGACGCTGGTCGACCGCGCCGCCTTCCTGGAGCAGACGGCACGGCCGATCGCGATCCGGAACCTCAGGGAGCACGACGTCATCATCCGCATCATGGGCGACTTCGCCATCATCCACGCGGCGACAAGCTACACCACGGGAGACGGTCAGCAGGCGACGGGCCGCTACACCGATTGCTGGGCGAAGAAGAACGGCAGATGGCTCGCGGTGTCGGCGCACGTGTCGCGGTGAGGACTTTACCTCTCCCCGCAATGCGGGGAGAGGTCGACGCCGAAGCGCAGCGCAGGCGGCGGGTGAGGGGCATGGCACACTGCCAGCCACGACTTTGATACTTGCCGACCATCAATCGAAGAGTCGGAGGGGCTGATCGTATAGAGCCGTCCTGCACGGCCCCTCACCCGGATCGCGCCGGACGATGCTGCGCATCGCCGGGGGGCGATCCGACCTCTCCCCGCAAAGAGCGGGGAGAGGTGAAGGCCATCAACTATCAAATACGATCACGCTCCGCAGCGTCTTGCCGGCCTTCATGTTGGCAAAGCCCTCGTTGATCTCCGACAGCTTCAACTTGGCCGAGATCCAGTCCTCCAGGTGCAGCCGCCCTCGCAGATAGAAGTCGACCAGGCGCGGCATGTCGACGCGGAAATGGTTGGAGCCCATGGAGGAGCCCTGGATCTTGCGTTCGCGCAGGAAGTCGAAGCCGTGCAGCTCGATCTTCTGGCCGAACGGGATCATGCCGACGATGGTGGCGGTGCCGCCGGAGGCGAGCATGGCAAAGGCCTGCTCGGCGGTCTCCTTGCGGCCGAGCACCTCGAAGGAGTGATGCACGCCGCCATTGGTGAGATCGCGGACCTGCTTCACCACGTCGCCGTCGGCGGGGTTGATGATGTCGGTGGCGCCCAGCTTGGTCGCGAGCTGGAGTTTTGCGGGATTGGTGTCGATGGCAATGATGCGGCCGGCGCCGGCGATCTGCGCGCCGTTGATCGCGGCCATGCCGACGCCGCCGCAGCCGATCACCGCGACGGTTTCGCCCGCCGTCACCTTCGCCGTGTTCACCACCGCGCCGTAGCCGGTGATGACGCCGCAGCCGATCAGCGCGGCGAGATCGAGCGGCATCTCCTTCCGGATTTTGACGATCGCGTTCTCGTGCACCAGCATCTGCTCGGCAAAGGACGAGAGGTTGAGGAACTGGTGCAGCTTTTCGGAGCGAGACCATTGCATGCGGTCGGAGACGCCCGGCAGCAGCTTCACCGTGGTGTCGGTGCAGAGCACGGTGCGGCCCGTGGTGCAGTTGTCGCAGGTGCCGCAGAACACGGACAGGCAGGTGACGACGTGATCGCCCGGCTTCACATAGGTGACGTCGGAGCCGACCTGCTCGACCACGCCGGCGGATTCATGCCCGAGCACCGCGGGCAGCGGATGCGGATACAGCCCTTCCATGAAGTGCAGGTCGGAGTGGCAGAGGCCGGCGACCGATGTGCGGATCAGGACCTCGCGCGGGCCCGGCTTCGGCAGGCTGACATCCTCGATGACCAGCGGCTTGTTGACTTCATAGAGGACGGCGGCCTTCATCGAGCACTCCCTGTCGTTTTTTTTGCTTTGAACGCGGGCGCAGCCTACGCTGCCAGAACCAGTTCGCCAACCTCGCTCATGCCGGCATCGCGCTCGCCGAGCAGCAGCGCGGCGATCTTCGCTTGCGTGGCATTTTCCGTCAGCCGGAACGGATCGCTTGGCGCCACGCGGTGATCGATCACGAGGCGCGACAGCAGCAGCCGGCGCGCCTCGCCGCGCATGGCGTGGATGCGGTGCGCTTCCCAGGCGAGCGCGACGGCGCTGGCGACATGATAGAGCAGGCTCGTCGCGCGGCGCGCGTCGGCCTCGTTCTCGGCCTTGCCCGCGACCTCGCGCGCGAAGCCGACCGCGCGATCGGTGAGCGTGTGCAAACGGTCGCGCCAGGCCTGCGGCACCGAGGCGCTGTCATCGAGCCGGGCGTGCAGATCCGCGGCCAGCGCGGATTCCGCGCCATGGCGACCGACCGCGCGCCTCAGCGCATCGATCGCGACGATATTGCCGGTGCCTTCCCAGACCGAGCCGAGATGGGCGTCGCGCAGCAGCCGTGCGGTGGCGAATTCCTCGATATAGCCGATGCCGCCGCGCATCTCGAGCGCATCGCCGCAGACTTTTCGTGCATCGCGCGTGGCGCGGAATTTCAATGTCGGGGTGAGGATGCGCAGCAGCGCCGCCGCGTCCTGGCTGCCGGCCTCGGCGCGATCGAGCGCATCGGCCGTGAGGAAGCTCATCGACAGCGCCTGCTCGACCGGCAGCATGATCTTCAGCATCTGCCGCCGGCCGAGCGGCAGGTCGATGATGCGGCTGCCGAACACCACGCGGTTCTTCGCGACCATCATGGCGTCATGGTAGGCGCGGCGCATCAGCGCGGTGGATTTCACGCCGTTGGAGAGCCGCGACGAGTTCACCATCTCGGCCATCTGCACGAAGCCGCGGTCGAGCTTGCCGACCGCGTAGGCGATCGCGCCTTCGAGCTTGATCTCGCCCGAGGCCATCGAGCGCGTGCCGAGCTTGTCCTTCAGACGCACGATCCGGTAGTGGTTCTGCGAGCCGTCGTCGAGGAAGCGCGGCATCAGGAACAGGCCGACGCCGCGGGTGCCGGGGCCGGCGCCTTCGGGGCGCGCCAGCAGCATCACGACTTTCGCATCGGCGTTCGAGCAGAACCATTTTTCGCCGTAAAGGCGCCAATGATCGCCCTCCTGCACGGCGCGCGTCGTGAGCGTGCCGACGTCGGAGCCGCCCTCCTTCTCGGTCATGAACTGGCCGCCCTGGGTCAGCTTGGTCATGTCGGTCTGGGTGAGACCATCGAGATATTTTGCCTTCAGCGCCTCGCTGCCGAAATTCGCCAGGAGTTTGGCGCAGCCGTCCGTGACGTTGATCGGGCAGCCCATGCCGAATTCGGTCTGGTTGAACAGGAAGGTGAAGGCGTGCTTGGCCACCACAGGATATTTGTCCGGCCAGCCCATGATGCCCTTGCGGATCGACAGCGCGTGGATGCCGAACTCGCCGAACGCCGCCTTCTCCAGCTCGCGATAGGCCGGGTGGTATTCGATCCACTGCACGTCGCGGCCGAACTTGTCGCGCTGGTGCAGCACCGGCGTGTGGCGGTCGGCCAGCCGCGCACATTCGTCGAGGGTGCCGCCGGCGAGCTCGCCGAGGCGATCGAGATGCGGCTCGATGTGACGGAACAGCGTCTCCGGCAGATGGATGCGCAAGAGATCCGTCAGCGCCTGATCGGCGCGGTAGAAATTCATGCCTGACGTATCGGGCGCCAGCAGGCCGGATGGTGCGGCCGCGGCATTTTTCGGCTGCGCTGTGACCGGCTTGTGCATGATCGTCCTCTTCGTTTCCGCCCGACGGCAATTCTTAGCGCTTGCCGCTTTGGATGATGTCGATCATGCTCCAGCCGCGGATGCGGATAAAGCCGCAAATTGTCAGGGAGGCATGATCGCCGTGAAGGAGCAATTCGCTCTGCGGAATTATGACCGACCGGGCCTGCACCCCGGCTGGTTGTCCGGGTGGCGGATGCATAGATCAGCGGCTTCCCGTCTCTGAGAGATCACGCCATGGAACATCCGAAATACAAGATCGCGCTCATCGTCGGCGCCGGCGAAGGCTTGAGCGCCTCGCTGGCGCGGCTGCTGTCCACACAAGGCATTCGCGTGGCGCTTGCCGCGCGGAAGATCGAGAAGCTGGGCGCGCTCTGCACCGAGACCGGCGCCAAAGCCTATGCCTGCAACGCCACCGAGCCGGATGAGGTCGAGCGCCTGTTCGGCCTCGTCGAGCGCGAGATCGGCACGCCCGACCTCGTCGTCTACAATGCCAGCGGCCGCACGCGCGGGCCGTTCGTCGATCTCGTTCCGGCCGATGTCGCGCAGGCGATCGCGATCAGCGCCTATGGCGGCTTCCTGGTGGCGCAGCAGGCGGCCAAGCGCATGCTGCCGAACAAGCACGGCGCGATCCTGTTCACCGGCGCCTCGGCCAGCGTCAAGGGCTATGCGCAGTCGGCCTCGTTCGCGATGGGCAAGTTCGCGCTGCGCGGGCTCGCCCAGAGCCTGGCACGGGAGCTCTCGCCGCAAGGCATCCATGTCGCGCATTTCGTGATCGATGGCGGCATCAGGAGCGCGGCGCGGACGGAGCCGGAAGACAAGCCGGACTCCATGCTCGATCCTGATGCGATCGCACAGAGCTACTGGAACGTGCTGCAGCAGCGGCGCAGCGCCTGGAGCTGGGAGCTGGAGCTGCGGCCGTGGGTGGAGAAGTTTTGAGTTGAGTTTGTCTTTCCGGGGCGGCTCGAAGAGCCGAACTATGGTGCGCATTTGCGCACCTGAGAATCTCGAGATTCCGGGTTCGATGCTTCGCATCGCCCCGGAATGACAACAATGAACGGGAAGCGACATGACCACGGACACCACCGTCGATACCGGCACTAGCGAACTCCTCTGCGTCATCCGCGACCGCGTCGCGGTGATCACGCTGAACCGGCCGGAGGCGCGCAATTCGCTGTCGGACAGCCTGACGCCGGCGCTGCGGACGATGATCCGCACCTGCGGCGAGAGCCCCGATGTCGGCGCGCTGCTGATCACCGGCGCGGGCGAAGCGTTCTGCGCCGGCGGCAACGTCAAGGGCATGGGCGCGCATCGCGATCCGAAGAAGCTGGAGATGTCGCTGGAAGATCGGGTCGCCGATCTCCAGGAGCGGCAGCGGCTGCTCACCGGCGCGCTGGTGTCGGTGCGCAAGCCGACGATCGCCGCGCTCCCCGGTCCCGCGGTCGGCGCGGGGCTTGCGATCGCCATGGCCTGCGACATCCGCATCGCCGCGCAATCCGCCTTCGTCGCCACCGGCTATGCCCGCATCGCGCTGAGCGGCGATTACGGCATCGCCTGGCTGCTCACCCGCCTCGTCGGCACCGCCCGGGCGCGCGAGCTGATGTTCACCGGCGACAGGGTCGATGCCGCGCGTTGTGAGGCCATCGGCCTCGTCAACTGCGTCGTGCCTGACGACAAGCTACAAGCCGAAGCCTTCGCGCAGGCAAAGTCGCTCGCCGAAGGCCCGCGCCTCGCGCTGCGCTACATGAAGGACAATCTCGACGAAGCCATTCAGTTCGATTTCGAGACCGCCCGCGACCACGAGGCCGAACGACTGATCCGCCTCACCGCGACCGCCGATCACAAGGAAGCGGTGCAGGCCTTCATCGAGAAGCGCAAGGCGGTGTTCACGGGGAAGTAACAGGCCCTTCACAGTCAGGAATCGAACCTGGATGGTGCAACGAGCCCTCATTCCGGGGCGATGCGCAGCATCGAGCCCGGAATCCATTGGGCCGCAAAACACGCAGTGGAATGGATTCCGGGTTCGCGCTACGCGCGCCCCGGAATGACGGCTTGGGAAGATCTACGCGACGACGACTGCTTAAGGCAAAAAAATGCCCGGCTCAGGTTGACCTGGGCCAGGCTTGCAGTGGTGTCAGGCCGAGGCTGAGGGGCTGTCGGCCTGACGGGAAAGGGCGGTGAGACGCCAGCTCGCGCAGGGAATGTCCTTCGGCGCGAGCGCGATCTCCTTGTCGAAGCGCACCAGCTTCCAGTCATCGGGGTGATTGACGAAGGCAAATCCGGATTTGCGGGCGAGCGAGATCATGGTCTCGTTGGAGCGCAGCGTATCGCCGAACATGTGCTCGGCGCCGAGCGCGGCGGCGCGGCACTCAAGATTTTTCATGAGCGCAGTGGCGATGCCGTGGCCCTGCCAGCGATCGTCGACCGACAGGCCGAACTCGAGCGTCGCGGTTTCCGCATGCAGCGCGTAGCGCGCCTCGGCGACGATGGTCTCGAAGCCGTCGACCATCTTGGTCGCGACGACGGTGAAGCGCTCGCGCTCGCCCACCTGGAGGAAGTCGTGTAGCAGGCCCTTCGGCAATTCGCTGATCGCGCCGAAGAAACGGTTGTAGCGGGAGCGGGTCGAGAGCGAACGGAAATAGTGCTGAAGCTCCTCGGTGTCGCGCGGCTCGACGAAGCGAACGTTGATCGCCTCGCCCTGCCGGGTGCGCAGGGCGTCCGAATATTGCTTCAGATCTTCCAGGCGAAGAGTGCTCATGACACATGCCCTGAGAAAGAGGGACCGCCGGCGCCCCTGTAATCAGGCGGCGCCGGCCTGGCGGCCAGTCAGGCCCGCCAGAAGGGTTTGTCGGCCTCATAGGCGATGTCGGACCAGGACAGGCCGACGTCGTGGAGGTCGCGGGCGGTCCAGTTGGTCAGCTCGCGGCGGGTCCGGTAGCGCTCGTGCCAGACATGAAGCGTCTCGCCGATCTGCTGGATCAGGCCGGGCGCATGATGATTTGTCATCGAATTCTGGGTCAAGGTAGACATTTTCAGCTCCTGGAGCTAAGTTGGGCGCTAATATCTGCGCTCGATCGCACTGCGACAAACGACAATTTGTACCTCTTCGCATGAAATAACGTCATGTATCCTGCTGCCAGATGACTGCCAGATTGCCCTCCCTGAACGGATTGCGGGCGTTCGAGGCGGCCGCGCGCCATCTCAGCTTCACGCTGGCGGCGAGCGAGCTGAACGTGACGCAGACCGCGATCAGCCATCAGATCCGGCGATTGGAGGAGGAGCTCGGCATCCGCCTGTTCATCCGGCAGAACCGCGCGCTGGCGCTGACGCCGGAAGCGCGCGACTATCTGCCGGGCGTCCGCGCCGCCTTCAACGACCTCCGCCTCGCCACCGACCGCCTGCTGCGCAGGGACGACGACAAGGTGCTGACGCTCTCGACGCTGGCCTCGCTTGCCGCAAAATGGCTGCTGCCGCGGCTGACGGATTTCCAGGAGCAGCATCCCGGCATCGACGTGCGGATCACCACGTCGACCAGCCTCGTCGACTTCCAGCGCGACGATGTCGATGCCGCAATCCGCTACGGCCGCGGCCAGTGGCCGGGCCTGCGTGCCGACTGGCTGATGGCGGACGAGCTGTTTCCGGTGTGCAGTCCGTCACTGCTGCGCGGCGACAAGCCGCTGCAGCGTCCGGAGGATCTGCGAAATCATCCGCCGCTGCACACCTCCAACGCCAACAGCGACGACTGGCGGCTGTGGCTGACGGCGGCAGGCCTGCCGGCCGATATCGCCAAGCAGCCCGGCATCACCTTCGACATGATCTTCATGACCATCCAGGCCGCGATCGACGGCATCGGCGTGGCGATGGGGCGGACGTCCTACGTACAGGACGACATCGCCAAGGGCCGGCTCGTCGTCCCCTTCAAGATCGCGCTGCCGGCCGATGCGGGCTTCTACCTGGTCGCGCCGGAGGGTCGCCGCGAGGCGCCAAAGCTCGCCGCGTTCCGTCAATGGATCGTCGCTGCAACGCAAAATAAAGCCTGAAAAATCATCAGCTTCCTCTGGAAAACCGATTGACTCGCCGCGCCCTGCGCGGGAAGGGGTAGGACAGATTGTCGCAGCAGCACAACCTGTCGCCTGCCGAGAAGTGAGTTCCGGTCCGGCCACACTTGAAGGGGAGTAACGTCATGGCTGGACCAGCCGCCTCAACCAATCCGCCCGAGATCAAGTCGCGCATCGGCGCGATCCTGCGCGCCACATCCGGCAATTTCCTCGAGCAGTTCGACTTCTTCCTGTTCGGCTTCTATGCCGCCGCCATCGGCAAGGCGTTCTTCCCCTCCACCAACGAGACGGCCTCGCTGCTCAACACTTTCGGCGTGTTCTGGCTCGGCGCCCTGATGCGGCCCGTCGGTGCGATCGTGCTCGGGGCCTACATCGACCGCATCGGCCGCCGCCAGGGCCTGATCGTCACGCTCGGCATCATGGCCATCGGCACCGTCGTGATCGCGTTCTGCCCGAGCTACGCGACCATCGGCATCGCAGCGCCCGTCATCGTGCTGATCGGCCGCCTGCTGCAGGGCTTCTCCGCCGGCGTCGAGCTCGGCGGCGTGTCGGTCTATCTCGCCGAGATCTCGACACCCGGCAACCGCGGCTTCTACACCTCGTTCCAGTCGTCGAGCCAGCAGGTCGCGATCTTCGTGGCCTCGATCCTCGGCTATCTTCTCTCCGAGGTGATGCCGGCCGACACGGTGGCCGCCTGGGGTTGGCGCATTCCCTTCTTCGTCGGCTGCCTGATCATTCCCCTGATCTTCTTCCTGCGGCGCACGCTCGAGGAAACGCCGGCCTTCCTCGCCATGAAGAAGCATCCGACGGCGAGCGAGGTGTTCGCCTCCGCGCTCGCCAACTGGCGCATTGTCATCCTCGGCATGATGATCGCGATCCTGACCACGACGACGTTCTACTTCGTCACCGTGTACACGCCGACGTTCGGCAAGACCGTGCTGAAGCTGTCGACGCAGGACGCGCTGCTCGTGACGCTGCTGGTCGCCGTAACCAACTTCTTCTGGAATCCGGTCGGTGGCGCGCTGTCCGACCGCATCGGCCGCAAGCCGGTGCTGATCACCATCGCCTGCCTGTCGCTCGTCACCGCCTACCCCGCGCTGCACTGGCTGGTGACGGCGCCGACCTTCGGCAAGCTGCTCGCGGTCGAGATGATGTTCTCGTTCTATTTCGGCGTCTACAGCGGCACCATGCTCGGCGCCCTCGTCGAGATCGTGCCGGCGCATGTCCGCACCACCTGCTTCTCGCTCGCCTTCGCGCTCGCAGCCGCGCTGTTCGGCACCTTCACGCCGTTCGCCTCGACCTGGCTGATCGAGCGGACCGGCGACAAGGCCTCGCCCGGCTTCTGGCTGATGTTCGCCGCCCTGCTCGGCATCATCGCGGCCTCGACCGTGTATCGCGGCGGCAAGGCGGTGCCGACATATGATGCGGTGGCGGGGCCGGTTGCGGGGCGTTGACGGTCATTCCGGGGCGCCTCGAAGAGGCGAGCCCGGAATCCATTTCTCCCAGCATTCCAGACGCACGATGGATTTCGGGTTCAGCCCTGCGGGCTGCCCCGGAATGACAGTGGGGCTACAGCTCCACCACCACGTAGTCGCTCTCGACCTTCACCGGGATCGTCTCGGCGACATACGGCCCCTTCACGACGCTCGCGCCAGGCGCGACATGGGCCGGATAGGCTTTCACGCGGAAGCGGCGGGGGTCGCAATAGGACTGGCCGGTGCGGATGTCGAACTCCCAGCCGTGCCAGGGACAGCGGATGATCTCGCCAAGCCTGGTGTATTCGATCTCGCCGGGGTCGCTCGATTGCGCGAGCCCGATCAGCGGCCCCTCGCACAGCGCCGCGCCCTGATGCGGGCAGCGGTTCATCAGGCCGAAATATTCGCCCTTGATGTTGAAGACCGCGATCGGCCGTCCCTCGATCTCCAGGAATTTTCGCGTGCCGGGTGGCAACTCATCGACCGGCGCAATCACGTGACGCGCCATCAATTGATTCCGTACAGCTTGCGCGCATTGCCGAGATAAAACGCCTCGCGGTTGGTATCGCTGACGCCCGCCGGCAAGACGCGCGACGGTTCGTCGTAGTCCCAGTGCGGATAATCGGTCGCGAACAGCAGGCGGTCCCAGCCGATCCACTTGATGACGTCGAACAGATCCTCGCGCCGCTCCGGATCCTCCATCGGCTGCGTCGTCCACCACACCTGCTCGCGGATATATTCCGACGGCGGACGCTTCACATGCGGCACTTCGCTCCTGAGCCGCTGCCAGGCCTTGTCCAATCGCCACGCAAGCGACGGCGCCCAGCCGAAGCCGGCCTCGATCATCACCATCTTGAGCTTCGGGAAGCGTTCGAACACGCCTTCAAGCACGAGGCTGGCCAGCGCCGATTGCTGGCACTGCGAATGTCCCACCATCTCCTCGATGTAATAGGAAGGCCAGCCCGACGGCGTGATCGGGTTGCCGCCGAAGCCGAAGGCGTGGACGCCGACGGGAAGGCCAGCCTCTTCCGCGGCCTGATAGATCGGCCAGTAGCGGCGCTGGCCGAGCGGCTCGACGTTGCGGCTGAGCAGCAGCACCTGAACGAAATTCTTGTCGCCGGCGCGCTCGCGGATTTCGGCGGCCGCCGACAGCCCGTCCTCATTGCCGACGACGATGGACGCTTTCAGCCGTTTGTCCTTGCTGGTCCATTTGTCGATCTGCCAGTCGTTGATCGCCGAGCACAAAGCGGCCGAGAGCTCGTGATTGCGGATGCCCTGCCCGGCATTGAGCGGATTGAGCACGCCCAGCTGCACATTGTTGGGGTCGAGCAGCTGCTTCTGCATGAAGGAGAGCGAGGAGCCCTGCGGCCCGCCTTCCGGCGGATAGGCGTCGCGGCGCGAGGCGTTGGGCTGGGCCTTCGGATAGGGCGGGCCTTCCATCATGCCCTGATAGGCGTGCACGCCGTAGACTTCGAGATGATGCTGCCAGCGTTTGGCGAGATAGGGATAGAGCTCGGTGCGGGTCGCGCGGGCCGGATGGATGTCACAATCCGCGATCGCGGTCTTGGTCGTCAGGGGGGAAGCGGCTTCGGTGCTCTCGCGGAATTGAATATTCATCGCCTTGCCTCCTTTTGCAGCGGCTAAGTCAGGCGGGGATAGGTCGCATGCGGATTGTCGATCATGATCTTGCGCACGAGATCGGGGGTGAGGCCCTGGGGGAGCGCGTCCTGGCCGTCGAACTGCCAGTGTGGATAGTCCGTGGAGAATAGGACCAATTCATCCGACTGCATATGATCAAACAGGCGAATTAATGTCTCGGGTTCCGGCGGCGCATCAAATGGCTGTAACGAGAAGCGGATGTTGCTGCGCACAAGTTCCAGCGGCGCGCGATCGACCCAGGGCGTCTCCATCCGCACCCCGCGCCAGAATTTGTGAAGCCGCCAGAGAAAGGGGGAGATCCAGGACACGCCGGACTCCAGCATCACCATTTTCAGCCGCGGATATTTGGCGAACACGCCCTCGACGATCACGCTGGTGAGCTGGGTCTGGAACGCCTGGGCCTGACCGACATAATCCTCGATGTGATAGGAACCCCAGCCCACCGCGGTCGGCGGATTGTGATAGGCGGAACCGGCATGAATGCCGACCGCGAGGTCCAGCCGCTCCGCGGCCTCGTAGATCGGCCACAGCGCGCGCTTGCCGAGCGGCACGTCGCCCATCACCAGCATCAACACCTGTACGAAACGGCGGTCGTGCGCGCAGCGTTCGATCTCGGCGACGGCCTTCTCGACGCTTTGCGTGGGGATCACGATCGAGCCGCGCAGCCGCTTGTCACGATCGAGCCATTCCTTCACCAGCCAGTCGTTCAGCGCACGGCAGAAGGCGGCCTGCATGTCCTCGGAAAACACCATCTGCACGGCGTAGAGCGGATTGCAGATGGCATGGCTGACCTGAAAAGGATCGAGCACATGGCGCTGCATGTCTTCCAGGCTCGCGCCCGGCTTGCCGCTCTCGGGACGCCAATCGGGGCGCGCCACGATCGGCGAGTTCTGCGGGTAGGATTGCGAAACGAGGTCCATCATGCCGCGCGTCGTCCCCTGATCGCGCCAATAGTCGTTCAGGTACGGCAGCAGGCTGGTCAGATGCGGCACGGCCGGATGCACGTCGCAATCCACCCCGCCGGCGATCAGGGACGCCATCACGTCTCCTTCACGTTTCCTCGTCACGTCTTCTCGCGGTCGGCTTGGCCGCTCCGCCTTGTGTGCGCCATTCAAGCAGGCCTGACCGTCGCCCGCAACTCGGCCAAGGCAGCCAGCTTATGCTAGGAAGGCTGAGCTCGGTTGCGAGGGAATGAGAGGTCAAAGGGATGAAAGAGCTCGTCGGCATTGCTGAACAGGTTGCGGCGAAACTGATCGCGCGCAAACAGACCATTGCGGTCGCGGAATCCTCGACCGGCGGCCTGATTTCGGCCGGCCTGCTCGCGGTGCCCGGTGCATCCGCCTATTTCCTCGGTGGCGCGGTGGTCTACACCCGCGATGCCAGGCGCGTGCTGATGGATATTTCGGACGAAGGAATGAAGGGCTTCCGCTCCTCGTCGGAGCCTTATGCAAAGCTGTTGGCCGAGCAGATGCGCAGCCGCTTCAATTGCGACTGGGGCCTGTCCGAGACCGGCGCCGCCGGCCCCACCGGCAACCGCTACGGCGATGCCGCCGGCCATAGCTGCATGGCGGTCGCAGGGCCGGCGGCGGAAGTGATCACGCTGGAGACGGGCGGCAATGACCGGCTTGCGAATATGCAAGTGTTTGCGGCGACAGCGCTGAAGCTGCTGCTGAGGAAGCTATCGGAATAGCCGCATCGTTGTTTGCGGACGAGACAGCGGCGCCGCCTTACATCTCGTGTCGTCCTGGCGAAAGCCAGGACCCATAACCCCGAAAGGCAATGTTGCGGTCGGCGGGGCCACAGCTTCTTCCAACAACATTCGATGGTGGTAATGGGTCCTGGCTTTCGCCAGGACGAAGTTGGGGAGGCACCGTGCCTACCGTCCCAAATGCCGCATGAAGATCCGCACCACATACCCCTTGAACCGCGGCGCTTCGTCGTAAAGGTCCGATGCGATGCGTTCGATGGTCTCGCGCAGGGACAGGAATTGCGCCTGCCGCGCGCTGCTCTCGGTGCCCTGCATGCCTGCAAGTTCGTCCATCGCGGCGTCGGAGATCTGGCAGTGCACGACCTCGCCATCGTTCAGCATGGTGAAGCGAAAGGCCAGACGTTCGAGGTCGTGGCCGATAATCCTGTCGCGCGTCAGCGGCATTCAACTGTCCCGTTCGCGCCCCCGAACCGGACAATGCTGAAAATCTGACGCGTTGTCACCACCCGCGCCGGGGTGCATGGCCGTCATACGACGCTCTTCAACAGCGCGCTCCCGTCAGTCGGCCACGCTCCGGCGTCAGTAGACGAGCGCCGTACCGGACGGCTTGTCCAGTGCCGCGGCCAGCGATCTGTACTCATCGCAATCCGTCCCGCAGATGGATGCGATCCGGCCGAGGTGATAGAGCGCCTGCTCGCGGTTGCCCCGCTCGAGCTGCCACAGTCCGTAATATTGCCACGTCAACACGTGGTTCGGATCTGCCCGCAAGGCGCGCTCGTACCAGACCTGCGACTGCTCGTAGTCGCCGAGCTTGCGGTAGGAGTAGCCGATGAGGTTGGCGACGTTCGGATGGTCGTCATGGCCGAGCGACTTCAACTGCGCGATCGCGGTCGCATAGTCGTTACGCTCGTAGATGGTGTCATAGGCCACGCGGTAACCGGCAGCGAAAGCGGGATCGCCTATGCTGGACTGGTTGCCTTGCTTCTTGCCCTTCTGGGTCGCCTTGGTGCCCGGCCGCTTCGGATAGGTTGGCTGCGGCTTCTGATCCGAATAGGCGCCGGCGTAGGGATCGGTAGAACTGATGCTGCCGCCGCCTCCACCACCGCCGCCGCCCCCGCCCGCGGCGAGCGCCGGCGAACTCAACAGGGCTGCAGCAAATGTGCCGAGTGTGACGAGCCTGATCATCCCAGTGAACATCTCCGTCTCCTGTCCTGCTTCAAGCGGCCCCGGACGAATTGATAACCCTGCCTAGGCAACGATATTCCGGGGGCTGTGTTCACGGAGACGTCAGCGTTCGTACGACAGTTCTGTTGTCCTTTACTGGAATGCCACTTCGGCAAAGCTTCTCAGCTTTCGCGAATGCAGGCGCTCCGACTCCTGCTGCTTGAGCCGCTCCAGCGCCTTCAGGCCGATCTCGAGATGCTGGCCGACGCGGCGGCGGTAGAATTCGCTGGCCATGCCCGCGAGCTTGATCTCGCCGTGCAGCGGCTTGTCGGACACGCAGAGCAGCGTGCCGTAGGGGACGCGGAAGCGATAGCCGTTGGCGGCGATCGCGGCCGATTCCATGTCGAGTGCGACCGCGCGCGATTGCGACAGGCGGCGGATCATCTCAGGGCCTGAGATCTCCCAGTTGCGGTTGTCGACGCTCGCGACCGTGCCGGTGCGCATCAGGCGCTTGAGCTCGAAGCCTTCGAGGCCCGTGACGTCCTCGACCGCCTCCTCGAGCGCGACCTGCATCTCGGCGAGCGCCGGGATCGGCACCCAGAGCGGCAGCTCGCGGTCGAGCACATGGTCCTCGCGCACGTAACCATGGGCGAGGACATAGTCGCCGAGCCGCTGCGTGTTGCGCAGGCCCGCGCAATGGCCGAGCATCAGCCAGGCGTGCGGGCGCAGCACCGCGACGTGGTCGGTGACGTTGCGCGCATTGGACGGGCCGGTGCCGATGTTGATCAGGCTGATGCCGCGATAGCCGGGCTCGACCAGATGGAAGGCCGGCATCTGCGGCATGCGTGTCGGCGCGTCCCCGCTCGTCGCGCCCCCGCTCCGCGTGATCACGTTGCCGGGCGCGACGAAGGCGTCGAGGCCGGCCTCGCCGGACTGAAGCCGCTGCTGGCAGAGCTGCGCGAAGGCATCGACATAGAACTGGTAGTTGGTGAAGATCACGAAATTCTGGAAGTGCTCGGGATCGGTGCCGGTGTAGTGATAGAGCCGGCGCAGCGAGTAGTCGACGCGGGCGGCCCGAAACAGGGACAGCGGCTCGGGCGCGCCGGGCTGGAGCTCGAAGGTGCCGTCCGCAATCGAATCGTCCATGGTGGCGAGATCGGGCACGTCGAACGCGTCGCGCAGCGATCGCGTCACAAGGGAATTCTCGCCGGTGGTGATGGCGGCTTCGATGTTGATGTCGCGACGATAGGCGAAGTGGATCGGGATCGGCTCGGCCGACTCGCCGATCTCGACCGGTACGCCGTGGTTCTGGATCAACAGGCCGATCTGCTCGGTGAGATAGCTGCGGAACAGATCCGGCCGCGTTACGCTGGTCTCGTGCACACCGGGGCCGGCGACGAAGCCATAGGAGAGACGCGAATCCAGCCGCGCATATGTCGCGGTGGAGAGGCGGACGAAGGGGTAGTAGGCCCGCGCCCGCGTCGTGATCGCTTCGCCGCCGACATAGGCCTCGAACCGGTCGCGCAGGAATTTCGTATTGCGTTCGTATATCTCTTCGAGCCGTGCGACGGCCGCGGACGCGTCGGAGAAGGATTCGGTGGCGATGGAGGGCGGGGATTGCATGGTTCGAACGCCGGGTTCGTGGGGCTTGAGTCGAACTATAGCAAGACGCAGCCAAGCCGTCATTGCGAGCGCAATGACGAGTTGGGGGTGACGCGCCGTCGCGCGTCACTTCTCCCGGAAGGCCCGCATCAACTGGTCGTGCAGCGGCTTCATCAGATAGGACAGCATGGTGCGGTCGCCGGTCTGGACGAAGGCTTCCACGGGCATGCCGGGGATCAGCTTGGAATCGCCGAGCCGGGCGACCTCTTCGACCGGCAGCGAGACGCGGATGGTGTAGTAGCTCTGGCCGGTACGCTGGTCGGTGGTGACGTCGGGCGAGACGCGGCTGACGACGCCGTTGAGCTCGGGCGTGGTGCGCTGGTTGAATGCGGACAGGCGCAGCAGCGTCTTCTGGCCGATCTGGAGCTTGTCGATATCGACCGGATTGACCTTGGCCTCGACCTGGAGATCGTCGGCCTGCGGCACGATCAGCATCAGCGCATCACCGGCGGTGACGACGCCGCCGACGGTATGCACGGTCGATTGCAGGACCATGCCGTCCTGCGGCGCGCGGATGTCGACGCGGCGAAGCTGGTCCTCGGCGGCGACCTTGCGCTCGATCAGCTCGCCGATCTTGTCGTTGGTCTCGCGCAAATCCTTGGAGACCTCGCTCACCATGTCCTTGTCGACCTGGATGATCTGAAGCTCGGTCTCGGTGATCTTGCCCTTGGCCTGCGCCCGCGAGGCGATGTACTGCGCCCGCTCGCCGTTGAGGCGAGCGCTGTCGCGCTCGAGCGTGGTCAGGCGCGAGATCTGCACGAGATGCTTCTCGTAGAGATCGCGCACGCCGGTGAGCTCCTGCTGCACCAGCGAGATTTCCTTGTCCTTGGCCCGCTCCTGCGCGGAGAGACCCTCGATCTCCTCGTTGAGCTGCTGGATGCGCTCGCGGAGCTGCGCCTTCTGGCCGGCACGGCCGTTGACGCGGACGTCGAACAGCTTGGTTTCGGCGGAGAGCAGCGTCTTGACGTCGTAATCGTTGCCGCGATCGAGCAGCGATTGCGGGAAGTCGATCCTGTCGATACCGCGCTGCTCGGCCTGGAGCCGTGCTGCACGCGCCAGCGCGGCGTCGAGATTCTTGGTGACGATGGCAAGGTTCGCCTTGGTGACGGTGTCGTCGAGCCGCACCACCACGTCGCCGGCCTTGACCACGTCGCCGTCGCGGGCGCGCAGCTCGCCAACCACGCCGCCGGTCGGGTGCTGCACCTTCTTGACGTTGGATTCGACCACGACCTGGCCCGGTGCGATCAGCGCCCCCGAGATCTGCACCGTGGCCGCCCAGCCGCCGAGGCCGACGACCAAGACCAGCACGATCCCGAGCCCGAGCATCAAGTGAAACTTGATGGAATCCCGCACGGTCTTCTTGGCGGCGGGCTTGCCGCCACCGATCGCCATCGTGCTCATGACTTTGTGCTCATGACTTGGCCACTCCGCCCTCACTGACGACCTTGATCGGTGCCGGCGGCGTCACGCGCGGCTGGAGCACCTGGGCGAGCACCTGCTCCTTCGGGCCGAAGGCCTGCATGCGGCCGTCGCGCAGCACCAGGATCTGGTCGACCGCCTCGACGCCGATCGGCCGATGCGCCACCACGACGACGATGGCGCCGCGCTCGCGGGCGGCGCGGATGGCGCGGGTCAACGCCTCGTCGCCTTCGGTGTCGAGATTGGAATTGGGCTCATCGAGCACGATCAGGAACGGATTGCCGTAGAGCGCGCGCGCCAGCGCGACGCGCTGCGCCTGGCCCGCGGACAGCGCGCCACCCTGCTCGCCGACCTGCGTGTTGTAGCCCTCGCGCATCTTGATGATCATCTCGTGCACGCCGGCCTCCTTGGCCGCGGCGATGATGCCGTCGGAGGTGGCCTCGGGGTCGAAGCGGCTGATGTTCTGCGCGATGGTGCCGCCGAACAGTTCCACGTCCTGCGGCAGATAGCCGATGTGCCGGCCGAGCATGTCGGATGACCATTGGTCGAGCGCCGCGCCGTCGAGCCGCACCTTGCCGCGCACCGGCTGCCAGACGCCGACCAGCGCGCGGATCAGCGAGGATTTGCCGGAGCCGCTCGGACCGATCACGCCGAGACCGTTGCCGGCGGCGAGCGCGAAGGTGACGTCCTGCACGATGAGGCGCTGATCGCCCGGCGGAACCATGGCGACGCCCTCGACCGAGAGCCGGCTGGTGGGCGCCTGCAACTGGGTCGGCATCGTCTGCGCCGGCATCTGCTCCAGCAGGCGGGTCAAGCGCTGCCAGCTCTGGCGGGCCGCGACGAAGGATTTCCAGTGCGCGATGGCAAGATCGACCGGCGCCAGCGCGCGGGCCGACAGGATCGAGCCCGCGATGATGATGCCGGCGGTCGCCTCCTGGTGGATGACGAGATAGGCGCCGACCGCGAGCACGGCGGATTGCAGCATCATGCGCAGCACCTTGGCGACCGCGCCGAGGCCGCCGGCGACGTCGCTCGCTCGCTGATTGCCGACGAGATATTTTTCGTTGGCCTCGCTCCAGCGCTGGTTCATCCGGCTGGTCATGCCCATCGACACCATCACTTCGGCATTGCGACGGCTGGAGGCGGCGAGATCGTTGCGCTGGGCCGCAAGCCCCATCGCATCCTTCGCCGGCTGGCGGGACATGAACTCGGTGACCACCGTCAGCCCGACCAGGATGATGGCGCCGACCAGCGCGGTCACGCCGATCATGACGTGGAAGGCGAAGCAGATGGCGAGATAGAGCGGCAGCCAGGGCAGATCGAAGAACGCGCTCGGTCCCATGCCGCCGAGGAAGGAGCGGACATTGTCGAGGTCGCGCAGCGGCTGGAGGCCCTCGTTGCGGCTGCCGATCAGCAGCGGCAGGCGCACGACGGTGTCGAACACGCGCTTGTTCAGGGCCTCGTCGAGCGCGGTGCCGATCCGCCCCAGGATCCGGTTGCGGATCATGTCGAGCACGCCCTGCGCCGCGTAGAGGAAGCTGGCGATGATGATCAGGCCGACCAGCGTCGGAATGCTGCGGCTCGGCAGCACCCGGTCGTAGACTTCCAGCATGAAGATCGACCCGGTCAGATAGAGCAGGTTGATCATGCAGCTCATCAGGCCAACGCCGACGAATGCCGTGCGACAAGCGCGCAGCGCGTCAGCAAGCTCTGAACGGCGAACGCCAGGGACGGCTGCCATCAGTCTGGTCTCTTTCGGGTAAGGGGCAAAGCCCCTGATTTCAAAGGCAATTTCAGGAGTAATTGACCCGGATTAACATCGCGTTTTCGCCCCTTGTCCAACGCGGCTGAATCAACCCGATCCCCTGTGGGGGCACATCACCCCCTGATGGCCTGGCGCGCAAGTCCGGAATCTCACAGTCTTGCGGCTTTTTCTTGCAGACATCTCACCTCTCCCCGGGCGGGGAGAGGTCGAAAGTTAGGTCAAGGCGCCGCTAGAACCGGCCGCCGCCGCGTACCAGCCGCACCACGAGCAGCAGGATGACCGCGCCGATGGCGGAATAGACGATTTCCGACACGAGCCCGGTGCCGATACGAATGCCGAGCTTCGGGAACAGGAAGCTGGCCACAAACGCGCCGGCGATGCCGATCACGATGTCGCCGATGATGCCGAAACCGGCGCCCCGCACCACCTTTGCCGGCCAGCCAGCCGGCGACCAGGCCGACGAACAGGATGACGAGCAGGCCTTCATTGGAAATGTACATAAGTGAGGTCCCTCTCCGTGAACGGGGCCATGGAACCGGAACCGGGATGAATGGGGTCTGAATGCTGGTCGGCTCGCCCTCGGTGGGGCGGCTAAACAAAAAACTCGAAAACAACCCCATGCACAGTAGAACGGACCTTGGCCGAGCGCGCTCGGTGAATTGTGACAAGCCGGTGTTGCCGTAGAGGAATTCTGAAGTAACGCGCGCTTTGGAGCGAGGCGCGCGCTGCGCTCTCATTTTGCGAAAGTGAGATGCGAGCGGCTCTCTCATTCCCTCCCCCTTGCGGGCGAGGAGCAGGGAGAGGGGTAGCCGCGGGCGCGGGCGGCTTTTCACCTCTGCCCGCTTGCGGGGAGAGGTCGGATCGCATCGCAAGATGCGATCCGGGTGAGGGGGTACGGGTCTCTCGACATGGTCATGCGCGGAGAGAGGCCCCTCACCCCAACCCTCTCCCCGCAAGCGCGGGGCGAGGGAGCGCACCGGCTATGTCGCGACCACCGGCTCCGCCAGCACGCACCTTGCCGCCCGGCCTGGTCCCACCTCCACATTCGCAGGCAGTTGCTCCAGGCAGCGCGGCTGGGCGGCGGCGCAGCGGGGGGCGAAGGAGCAATTGTGGGGCCTTTCGGCCAGCGACGGCGGGGTGCCGGGGATGGTTTCGAGGCGCTGCCCCCGCTTGGCGCCGTGGATGGTGGAGGCGAGCAGGCCCTTGGCATAGGGGTGCACCGGCGTGCGGACGATGTCGCGCAAGGTCCCCTGCTCCACGATCTAGCCTGTCTTATTCGTAAGAGGCGCCCGAGAGGCTGGCGAGCGTGGTGTAAAGCGCTGATACGGCGTAGGATTCGGTTGTGAAGCCAACCCCATCACCTCCAACCGCGAACGCCACGCCCGCCATGACCGACGATACGATTCCGCCCTTCTCGTTTCCAGCCATTCACGCCAAGAAAGTCACAGCTGCCTTCGATGGTGGGCGCCTAACCTCGAACGGGGGCGTGATGCTTCTGGCGATGGCCGAGCGGCGTCTCGGCTTGGCCGACAATCTGGCCCGGGTGTTCCCGGATCGGCGCGATCCGACGCGGGTCGTGCACAGCCTGGTCGATATGTTCCGCGCGCGCATGTTCGCGATCTGCTGCGGCTACGAGGACGCCGACGACCTCGATCATCTGCGGTCCGATCCGGCATTCAAGCTGGCCTGCGGTCGCCTACCGGACACGGGCCGGGATCTGTGTTCCCAGCCGACGCTGTCGCGGCTGGAGAATGCTCCGCGCCTGCGCGACGTGATCCGACTGACCTACATTTTGGTCGACGCATGGATGGATAGCTACCCCCACGAGCCGGCATCCGTCACGCTCGACATCGATGATACCTGCGACGTCGTCCACGGCCATCAGCAGCTCTCGCTGTTCAACGCTCATTATGACGAACGCTGCTTTCTGCCGATCCACGTCTACGACACGGAGAAGAGCCGGCCCGTGGCCGTCGTGCTGCGGCCCGGCAAGACGCCGGGCGGCGTCGAGGTGCGTGCCCATCTGCGCCGCCTGGTACGGCATATCCGCACGCGATGGCACAACACGCGAATTACGTTCCGTGGCGACGGGCACTATGCCCGGCCGGAGGCCATGGCGTGGTGCGAGACCAACGGCATCGACTACATCTTCGGTCTGTCCGGCACCAAGCCTCTCGCCAGAAAAGTCGACGAGGTCGCCGACGACATCCGCACCCGACGCGCCATCGAGAACCTGCCGGTTCTGCGTGGCTATACCGAGACCCGCCACAAGGCAAAGTCCTGGGATCGCGAACGGCGCACCGTCGCCCGTATTGAGGCGACGATGCTCGGCCTCGACATCCGTTTCGTCGTCACCAGCCTCGATGTCGGCTCGGCCGAGTGGATCTACGACAGCCTGTATTGCGCGCGCGGCCAAGCAGAGAATCTGATCAAGCTGCATAAGACACAGCTCGCCTCCGACCGCACCAGCTGCCGTTCGGCGCTCGCCAACCAGGTCCGTCTCGTGCTCCATACGGCCGCTTATTGGCTGATGCTGACCGTGCGCGACGCCATTCCCAAAGCCCGGGAATTGGCCACTGCCGAGTTCGCGACGCTGCGTCTTCGTCTCTTGAAACTCGCTGCCCGTGTGGTCGAGACCACGAGCCGCATTCGCCTTGCGTTTGCCGCGGCATGTCCCGAAGCCGACCTGATCCGCGGCTTGCCCGGCGCGCTGCTCCCGCTCGGTCCGTAACCGACCGGGCCTGCGCCCGCTCACCCGCCCCACTCCTCCATCGCCTACAAAACAGCTTGATGCAGAACCCGGTGAGAAAAGGCCGGACGGTCACCCACGCCAGCCGCCAGCCCCCGTCAGACGTCAAGAACGACCGTGCTCTCGTGAATAGATCGGGCTAGCCGGCATACATCACCGCGACGCGGTCGCAGATCTCGATGGCGACGCCGATGTCGTGGGTGACGAAGATGACGGACATGCCGAACTCGCGCTGCAGCTCGCGCAGCAGCAGCAGGATCTGGATCTGCACGGTGGCATCGAGCGCGGTGGTCGGCTCGTCCGCGAGCAGGATTTTTGGCCGGCAGGCGAGCGCCAGCGCGATCATCGCGCGCTGACGCATGCCGCCGGACATTTCGTGCGGATAGGCATCGAGCCGCCGTTTTGCGGAAGGGATGCGCACGACCTCGAGCATTTCGAGCGCGCGTGCCCTGCCCTCCGCATAAGACTTGCCTTCGTGGCGCACCACGCTTTCGGCGATCTGCGCGCCGATGGTGTAGACCGGATCGAGCGCGAGCGCCGGCTCCTGAAAGATCATCGAGACGGTCTGGCCGCGGAACGACGAGAGCTCCTCGTCATTCATCGCGAGCACGTCGCGACCCATGACGTTGACCTTACCGGAGATCAGCGTGCGCTTCTTCGGCAACAGCCGCATCAGCGCGCGCAGGGTCACGCTCTTGCCCGAGCCGGATTCGCCGAGCAGGCCCAGCACCTCGCCGTCTCCCAGCGAGAGGCTGAGATCGTTCACGGCATAGACCGTGCGCTCCCCGGTGAAGCGGATGTTGAGGCCTGAGATCTCGACGAGCTTTGTCATGACGGCAGTTTGGGTACCCGGTCGTGATAGTCGGTGACGCGCTGGAACGCCGCGCCGATGGTGAGCAGGGTCGCTTCATCGAAGGAGCGGCCGATCAACTGCATGCCAACAGGCAGCCCGCTTTTGGTGAAGCCGGACGGTACGGTCAGCGACGGCAGGCCGAGGAAATTCACCGGGCGGGTGAACAGCGTCAGCCGCTGCACCATGGCCGGCGCATTCGGGCCGCCGCCGACATCGCTCTCCTCGATGGTCGGCGCCGGCACCGGCGAGGCCGGCGCGATGATCGCGTCGACACCAGCGGTCGCGGCGTTGTGGGCGGCAAGCGCGGGACCGCGCCAGCGCATCGCTTCGAGATAGGTGATGGCGGGAACGGCGAGACCGTTCTGCAGCCGCATCAAGACCTGCGGTCCATAATCCTGCGGACGCTCGATCATCCAGCGCTTGTGAAAGGCGGCGGCTTCCGCCGCGAGCACGAGCTGGCTCGCCGAAGACAATTGCCGCTGGTCCGGCAGCTCGACCTTGACGATGTCGGCGCCCTCGCGCTTGAGCACCGCGATGGTCTCGTCCAGCACGCGCGCGACCTCGCCGTCGAGATCGTCGACGTAGAAGGACGCGGGCACGCCGATCTTGAGGCCTTTCAGCGAACCCTTGGTCGCGCCGACATAGTCGGACAGCGGCTCATGGCTCGCGGTCGAATCTTCGGGATCGGGACCGGCCATTAGCGCCAGCAGCAGCGCGCAGTCCTCGGCGGTGCGGGCGAGCGGCCCGACCGTGTCGAGCGATTGCGACAGCGGCATCGCGCCGGCGCGGCTGACGCGGCTCCAGGTGGTCTTGAGGCCGGTGACGCCGCAGAAATGTGCGGGCATGCGGATTGAACCGCCGGTATCGGAGCCCAGCGCCGCAAAGGTCAGCCGCGCGGCGACCGCCGAGCCGGAGCCCGACGACGAGCCGCCGGTGATATGCGCGACGTTCCAGGGATTGCGCACCGGACAGTAATGGGCGTTATGGCCGGTCGGGCCATAGGCGAATTCGGCGAGATGCAGCGTGCCGAGCCGGACCTGGCCCGCATCCTTCAGCCGCTGCAAGGCGGTGGAAGTCGTCGTCGCGACGAAATCGCGGCGGATCAGCGAGCCGCAGGTCGAGACCTTGCCGGCATCGTAATACATGTCCTTGTGCGCGAGCGGCACGCCATGCAGCGGACCGCGCACTTCGCCCTTGGCCAGCTCGGCATCGGCGGCCTCGGCTGCTTTCAGCGCCGCCTCCGCCTCGATCGACATGAAGGCGTTGAGATGCGGCTGCCACTGCGCGATGCGGTGCAGCAGCGCGCGCGTCACCTCATGCGAGGACACCTGCTTCATCGCGATCGCACGCGCGACCTCGGTGAGCGTCATCAATGCCGGTTCGGTGCTCATTTCGACACCTTCGCCGTCTGCGCGAGCACGTAAGAAGCCGGCTCGAGGTCGAATGGCAGCGTGCCGGCGATGGCGGCAAAGCCTTCGAAGGCCGGCCCGATGGAGTTGGAGATGCGTGTTGCGATCTCGTCATCCACGGCAACGCCGGCAACTAGCGCGATCGGCTTGATCTCTTTTGGTGTCGGTCTCGTCATGCGATTTCCCCTGCGGGCGCGCGGCTATGGCCTGACCCCGGAATGGCCATGTAGCACGCGGCCTCGTGGCCCATTGTATCGACCGCGGTGAGCTTTGGCGCTGCATTTGCGCAGAGCGGCTCCGCAAATGCGCAGCGCGTGTGGAAGCGGCAGCCCGACGGCGGATCGATCGGATTGGGCGGATCGCCGGTGATCGGCGGCTTTTCGGTACGCCTGTCAGGATCGGAGGACGGCATCGCCGCCAGCAGCGCGCGCGTATAGGGATGCGCCGGCTGGTCCCAGACCTGGTCGACCGGGCCGAGCTCGACGACCTCGCCGAGATACATCACCAGCACACGATCGCTGATGTAGCGCACGACGTTGAGATCGTGGCTGATGAAAAGATAGGTCAGGCCGAATTCGCGCTTGAGATCGGCCAAGAGATTGAGCACCTGCGCCTCGACGGATTTGTCGAGCGCGGAGACGGCTTCGTCCAAAATCACCAACCGCGGCGACAGCGCCAGCGCCCGCGCGATATTGACGCGCTGGCGCTGGCCGCCGGAAATCTCGTGCGGATAGCGGTTGGCGAAGTTTTCCGGGCGCAGGCCGACCTTGCCGAGCAACTCGCGCGCCAGCGCCCGCGCCGTGCCATCGGCCATGCCGTGGACTTTCGGGCCAAAGGCGATGGATTCCTCGATGGTGAGGCGCGGATTGAGCGAGGCATAAGAGTCCTGGAACACCATCTGCATGCCGCGGCGCAGCTCGCGCAGCGACAGCGCCTGACCGACGGTCATGCCGTCATAGATGATGTCGCCGGTATCGCGCGGCATCAGATGCATCAGGAGGCGCGCGGTGGTGGACTTGCCGCAGCCGGATTCACCGACGATGCCGACGGTCTCGCCCTTGGCGACAGAGAAGGAGACGTTGTCCACGGCGCGCACGGTGCGTCTCGCGGCGAACAACCCGCCGCGGACGGGGAAATGCTTGGTCAGGCCGTTGACCTGGAGCAGCGGCTGCGCGACGCCGCCAAGATCTTCGATCGGCTCTAGCATGGCGACGGAATCGTTGGTTTCGCTCATGGCCTAATTCCTGATGTCCATGGCGCTGCGCAGGCCGTCCGAGAGAAGGTTGAAGCAGATCGAGACCGCGAAGATCATCGCGCCGGGAAGCGCGGCGACCCAGGGATTGACGTAGATCGCGGTGCGCAGCGTATTCAGCATCAGCCCCCATTCCGGCTCCGGCGGCTTGGTGCCGAGGCCAAGGAAGGAGAGGCCGGCGGCCAGGATCATCGAGACCGAGATCAGGCTGGTGGCATAGACGAAGATCGCGCCCAGCACGTTGCCCAGGATATGCACGCGCATGATGGTGATGGCACCGGCACCGGAGGCGCGCGCGGCCTCGACGAAATCCATGTTGCGCACGCCGGTGGTGACACTCTCGGCAACGCGGGTGATCTGCGGCACGAACACGATGGTCAGCGCCACGATGGAGTTGAGGATGCCGGCGCCGAGCGCGCCGGAGATCGCGATCGCGAGCAGCACCGACGGGAAAGCGTAGAACACGTCCACGGTGCGCATGATCGCGGTGTTGAGCTTGCCGCCGACATAGCCGGCAATGATGCCAAGCGAGGTGCCGATGCAGAAGGCAAGGATCACGGGCAGGATGCCGATGACCAGCGACAGCCGCCCGCCATAGATCAGCCGTGCCAGCATGTCGCGGCCGAGCTCGTCGGTGCCGAGCGGGTAGCCGACCGTGCCGATATGCCGAAGGCGGCGGATCATCGAGCCCTTGTAGGGGTCTTCCAGGCCGAGCCATGGCGCCAGGATCGCGGACAGGAAGATCAGCAGCAGCACCAGCGCGCAGGCCATGCTGACCTTGTCGCGCACGATGCGGCGGCCGACGGTGGCCCAATAGCCGCGCGCCTTGGTGGCGGGCGCGGCCTGCAGCGCGGCGTCGGCAGTGGCGGACAACGGAAGCTCGCTCATCGGCTAGCCCCGCTTGATGCGCGGATCGATCGCGGCTTGCGCGATATCGACCAGCAGATTGAGGAAGACGAAGAACAGCGCGAGGATCAGGATCGTGCCCTGCAGCAGCGGCAGGTCGCGCTGGAAGATCGCCGAGTTGAGCAGGAAGCCCGAGCCCGGCCAGGAGAACACGGTCTCGATCAGGATCGAGCCGCCGAGCATGTAGCCGAGCTGAAGCCCCATCACCGCGAGCGCGGTGGGCGCGGCGTTCTTGATGACGTGACGGAACACGCCGGTTTCGTGCAGGCCTTTTGCGCGCAGGGCCTCGACGAAGTCCTGGCTGAGGATGTCGCCGGTCAGCGCGCGCACGGTGCGGGTGACGATGCCCATCGGAATCACCGACGTGGTGATCGCCGGCAGCACGAGATATTTCAGGTGCGCCCAGTCCCACGCCCAGGAGTTGGAGCCGTTCGGTCCGGCGCCGACCGCGGGCAGCCAGTTCAGCTGCACCGAGAAGATGATGACCAGCACCATGCCGAGCCAGTAATGCGGCACCGAGACGCCGGCGATGGCAAAGGAGGTCGCGACCTTGTCGATCCAGGTCTCGCGGAAATAGCCCGCGATCAGGCCGAGCAGGATGCCCATGGTGAAGCCGATGATGGCGGCGGCAATCGCGAGCGTGACGGTGTTGCCGACCGCGCGCATGACCTCGGCGAGCACGGGGCGCCCCGTCGCGATGGAATTGCCGAGATCGCCATGAAGGGCACGGAGCAGCCAAAGCCCGAACTGCACCGGCAGCGGCCGGTCGAAGCCGTAGGCGGCGCGCAGCTGCGCCGCGAGCTCCTGCGAAGCGTCGGCCGGCAGCACGGCGACGAGCGGATCGCCCGGCGTGATGTGCACGAGCAGAAAGCACACCAGCGCGACGCTGATGACGTTCGGGACGACATAGACGATGCGTCTGGCGGTATAGGCGAGCACGTCGGATTCTTTCTTCCCTTCTCCCCTTGTGGGAGAAGGGAGTGACTACTAATGAGACATTTTACACATCTAAATCAAACACTTACTAAAGAACGTTGATCCGGGCGTCCCTTTAGTGTCCCAAGCGCGCTTCGCGGCTTATCTGTTCATAGCTCCTGGAGCCCGGACCTACCCGGATTGATCCACCAGCTCCTGACACGTCATAGTTGCGCGCTATGGCGACTCAAATCCCAGAGCCCTACTATGTCGCATTCATTGACGAGGCGGGCGATCCAGGACTGAAAAATGTGCGCCCAATTGATCCTGTGGGCGCCACGGAGTGGCTATGTCTGGGCGCGGTGCTCATTACCGCAAAGCGTGAACCCGAAGTAGCTAATTGGGTTCGGACGATCTTGTCTAAATCTGGATCTAGCCGCACCGACCTCCATTACAGACACTTGTCGGCCGCTCAGAAGCGAATCGCCTTGGAAGAGATGGCCGAGCTTCCGTTGCGCGGCTTTGTTCTTGCATCGAACAAGAAGAACATGCGCCGCCATCGGAACGAACGAGCGGAGCGCGCCGGAGCCCAGCAGTGGTTCTACAATTACTGTCTACGTCTGCTTTTGGAACGAGTGACTGACTTCTGTTATCAGCATGCGATCAAGGATCGCGCAAAAGATCGCTTCCTCAAGATCCTCTATAGCGAGCGGAGCGTCCACTCCTACCCGCAAACGGCTGCCTATCACGAGCTACTTAAGATGCAGGCAAAAGCTGGGGCTCTAGTCCTTCCGAAGCGCCGGATCATGTGGGAAGTACTCGACTGGCGGCTTGCACAGCCAGTCTCGCATATCGACAGCCCCGGTGCGCAGCTTGCCGACCTTGTAACCAGCGCCTTCTACCAGGCGGTGGACACGCTTCCACCAACGAAGTGGAGCAACGAATTCGCAAAACTGCTGGAGCCGATCATGGCTAAGGAGAACGGGTCGTGTATGGACTATGGCTTGGCTCTTCAGCCGACGCCGACGTGGAAGGCGAAGCTGAATGACAAGCAGAGAGAAATCTTCGAGTTCTATGGTTACAAGTTCTGGCCCTGAGGGGTGACACGCAAAACTATCAACGGGCCCGACTGTGTTGTAAGTGGTCGCCATCGAAGGTAGCATCAAGTGCATCTTCCCTTTTCGCGAGCGTTCAGCTCTTCGAGAGCTGGCTGTTGTACTCGGGGCTGACGCAAGAGACAAATAATCGGGGGCTGAAAACGTGACTATCCAATTGGGGCTCATCGAAGCCCATGAGCAAACTATCGGCAAGATCTTTAGCGACTCGTACGCATTTGAAATTCCGCCTTATCAACGGCCGTATGCGTGGGAAAAGGAGCAGGCTGTCGAACTGCTGACCGACCTGCTAGAGGCGATGGATAATACCGAGGTCAGTGGCGGCGTTTACTTTCTCGGCAGCGTAGTTCTGATCAAGTCTCCAGCAGATCCAAAGTCGCTGGTCGTCGACGGACAGCAAAGACTAACTACTCTAACAATCCTGATTAGTGTCCTTCGAGACCTGACCTCCAACGAGGAGGTTCGCATCGGGCGACGGAGTTTCGTCTTTCAGAAAGCAAACCCGGATAGCGGAACGGTTGACAGATATCGGCTGCTACTTCGTCCCCAAGATCGCGCGTTCTTCTCAAAGTTCGTTCAGGTTCCGGGAGCCACAAGCGAGCTGCCTGATCCCGCCAACCTGCAGGGCAGCCAACAACGCATTGCAGAAAACGCAGCCTATTTCAGGCAACAACTTGCGGCAATGAACGAAGAACGTCGAAACAAGTTAGTAGCGTTCATAATACAGCGCTGCTACGTCGTCGCCGTCGCGGTCCCGACCCCCGAGTCTGCTCGGCGCATCTTTCGGGTATTGAACGCTAGGGGCCTTGATCTTACTCCCACTGACATACTGAAGGCGGATTTACTTGACCGGGCAGGTCAAGCGCGAGAGCTAGATCTCGCCAGCCGCTGGGAGGCAATTGAGCAGCGCCTTGGTCGCGACAAGATGGTCGAGCTGTTCGGCCATATCAGAATGATCTTCGAAAGAGATAAGAGGAGCTTGCCAGCTAACTATCAAGCCATAGTAAGAAAAATTCTGGAGGAGAATAGCGCCGACTCGGACGCGCACCGGAAACGCCATAGCTTGTTTCGCAATGCGGACAAGGGCAAGGGTTTATGGTCCCTGGCTTGATGCACCCGCGCGAGCTGCTACTGGGTATTTGTACGGCCTTACTACTGGGCAAGCCGCCATCATCACGATCTTCGGCGGGGCAGCTGAGTGTGCCTCCTCCGACTCCGTCAGTATCAACCCGACTAGATCGGCTGCTGCTCCAATGCCAAGGTGAGCCTCCCAGTGATGGGAGGGGCGCCAGCAGGCCGCGTTGTCGATAGCGTCTTTCCCTCCATCCGATGGGACGATGTGGTGAGCCTCCGCGTAATTTTACTCGGACAGATGTCTCGAAGGTCGATGCGCGCAAACTCATGGAGAACATCTTGAGATGAACGACAAACGCCCTGATCTACCCTACGAGAAGGCTGCGGAGGAGACCGCCAAGACCATCGGCAAAGGGCTCGACCTTGTAAATCGCGCCGCACCGGCCATCGGCGACGCATATGGCTTTCTGATTGGTGACCGCATCCAAGAACAGCGAGCACGCAACGCCGACAAAATGGCACGAGAGACAAAACGAATTCTCGACGATAGAAATCTGAAGGAGACCTGCGCTCTGCCTGAAGACCTAGCTGATCCGTTGTTGGAAGCCGTCCAGCGCGAACCGCGTGAAGAAATACTGAGGCTTTATGCCGCTCTAGCAGCTAATGCGATGGACCCGAACCACGATGACGTTAGGCCTGAGTTCGTGGAAACGGTGCGGAAGTGGCAACCGATTGATGTCCGAGTGATGAACTTTGCTGTGGATCGTCGCAGCACCAGCATTCCCTATTTTTCGCCGGGCGACATGCACCAACCCGGCGTAAGAGAAAGCGCTATCCAGCTATCAATAGATCACTTGGTGGAACTGAAGTGCATGCGGCACAATCCGACCAACGGATACGTAATCTCGGCCTACGGAAGTGAAATCATGCTGGCAGTGAGCGAACAAACATAGCTCATGTGCAACCGCTACAGCATCACCACCACCAAGCCGCCATCCGCGTGGTCAGCCGCTACGTCGGCGGCGATGCGCTGGGGCATCAGTCATCACCACGCGGTAGCTTGGCGACAGCGCGACGAAACATGATTTCGATACACCGGACGCATATCAATTCGCCGTCCCCGTCCGGTGGCCGAAGGACGGTTAGCTCTTCTGGCGCGAACTCATCTTGGCAGTGATCGCAGTGGGGAAATTCGAGCATCCGGACATTTGCCCACGTACTTGTGGCGGAATTCGGTAGGCGCGACCAAGGAATTCGAAGCATGCCACTACCAAGTCGAGAACAAACGTTCGCGTTTCAAGATTGTCGGGAAATGCTCGACAAACTGCATCGAGAACTGGATCGATACCGGGAAGTCGCTGGGCACGATGAGACTGAACTAGTCTTGGAACGTGAGTCGTGATTCAAGGTCGGGATGATACCCGAAGCAAGAGAAGTCCACCTTTCGAGGAAAGATCGCAAGGTGCTTGAGGCGTGCTGTCGCTCACCGGTGACGTTGCAGCGCGATTTGAAGCGGGCGCGGATAGTTCTGTTGGCGGCGGATGGGCGCAGCACCCGGTCGATCGCCAAGGAAGTTGGGGTCCAGCCGCGGATTGTCAGCCTTTGGCGGCATCGCTATGCCGACCATGGCCTTGAAGGGCTGCAAGACAAGCCGCGGCCTGGCAAGCAGCCGATCTATACGAAGACGACCGACAAGCGGATTCTGAAGCTGCTGGATAAGCCGCCACCGCAAGGGTTTGCGCGCTGGACCGGCCCCCTGCTGGCCGAGGCGCTGGGCGATGTCGATGTCCAATATGTCTGGCGGTTCCTGCGCAGCCACAAGATTGACCTGGTGGCGCGCCCCGCCCCCCGACGACTACGCCGAATGCAATCGCTGAGCCGATCCATCCGAAGGCGATGCCGGTGATCCTGACGGCCGACGAAGAGCGCGACTTGTAGACGCGCGCGTTGTGGGATGAGGCGAAGGCGTTGCAGCGGCCGTTGCCGGACGACGTGCTACGGATCGTCATGCGCGGGGTCGACAAAGAGGACAAGGCGGCAGCATGAACGACGACACAAGCCTGAAATGACCCGCGATATCATCCAGCAAAACCTCGCCAGTCTTCACGGCGCCGAGGAGCAGTTGCGCCAGAAAGCGCACGGCATGATCGCCGCCGATGATCGGCTGCAATTGCATCTCGCGGTGACCGAAGCCGCGATGGACTTGGCCGACACGCTGCGGCAATTCAATTCGAGCGACGAAGACTTGAAGGTTGCGGTGGTGCTCGGGATGCGCACGTTCAATGCGTTCGCCGCCAGCATCAAGCTGACGCTTTCCGGATACCATCAAAACAGCGTACTAATCCTCCGCGACGTGATGGAAACTGTCTTCCTACTGGACTTGTTCGCTGGCGACCAATCGCTCATCGAGCGCTGGCGGTTCGCCGACAAAAAGGTGCGTAGGAACGAGTTCTCTCCGGTGAAGGTGCGCGAGGCGCTTGACACCCGCGATGGCTTCACATCGAAAAGACGCTTCGAGATGTACGAGTTGTTCTCCGAACTCGCCGGTCACCCCAACATGAAGTCCTCTTGGATGATGCGACCGCAAAAGGACGGCGATGCTGTGATCGGCCCGTTCATGGAAGCAACGTCGCTGGAGGCCGTCATCTCGGAAATGGGACGGCTCGCCGTGCAGGTCGGTGAACAGCTCGATCGATTTTTCCCCTCAGATTGGGGCAACCCGTCGCGTGTCGCCTTCGCCCAGCTAAAACGAGATTGGTTGAACCGCTTCTATCCGAACGCAGCGAGCGAACCGTAGGTCATGGTCTCGCAGCGGCGGCGTGATGCAAGCCCGGAGAGATGGTCGATGACGCCACCTGAAAGCCCGTTCCTGATCGACATCGGCGCGTCACTGTCCCTGACCCTGCACGAGGCCGCGAGCCGTCAAGTTGATGCGGCTATCGATGCCTTGCAGGCCGGGGACTACGACGTGGCACTCACGCTGGCGGGAGCGGCGGAGGGAATGATCGAGCGCACGGGCCATCACATGTTCGGCTGGCTGAAGCAACACCCCTGAAATGGACCCCGGTTTTGGGACCAGAGGCTAAGTTGGAAAAGGGCCGCTCCGTTTGATAGACGGAGGGCATGATGACGAAGAAGACACGACGGAAGATCGACGCGGCGTTGAAGGCAAAGATCGCGCTGGAAGCGGTGCGGGAGCAGGCGACGGTGGCCGATCTGGCCCAGCGCTATGAGGTTCACCCGAACCAGATCTATGCCTGGAAGAAGCAGCTGCTGGACCAGGCGGCCCGGGCTTTTGACGCGGGTGTCGGGCGCGAGAGCGAGGAAACGCGCGAACGCGAGATCGAGAAGCTGCACGCCAAGATTGGACAACTGACAGTCGAGCGCGATTTTTTAGCGCGGAGGTCCGGAAGATGAGCACGCCGGACCGTCGAGGAATGCTCGATCGCGCCGACCAGGCGCTGTCGATCCGCCGGCAATGCATGTTGCTTGGCATCGCCCGTTCTGGGGTCTACCGGCCGCCACAGCCGGCCAACGACAACGACCTTGCCCTGATGCAGCGGATCGACGAGCTGTTCACCGCCTGGCCATTCCTGGGCTCGCGGCGAATGACCGCGATGCTGAAGGCTGAGGGGCTTCAGGTCAATCGCAAGCGCGTGCAGCGGTTGATGCGCAAGATGGGCATCGCGGCGCTGGGACCGAAGCCGAACACGACAAAGCCGGCGCCGGGCCACAAGATCTATCCCTATCTGCTGCGCAACATGACGATCGACCGGCCGAACCAGGTGTGGGCGGCCGACATCACGTATCTGCCCATCGGCCGCGGCTTTCTCTATCTCGTCGCCATCATCGACTGGGCGAGCCGTGCGGTTCTGGCGTGGCGGTTGTCGAATACGATGGACGTCTCGTTCTGCGTGGCGGCTCTGGAAGAGGCGCTGGCGACGTACGGCACGCCGGAGATTTTCAACACCGACCAGGGCAGCCAGTTCACCAGCGTGGCCTTCACCGGCGCGTTGGTGGGCGCAGGGATCAAGATCTCCATGGATGGCCGCGGTCGTTGGATGGACAATGTCTTCATCGAGCGGCTGTGGCGGTCGCTCAAGCATGAGGACATCTATCTCAAGGGCTATGCCGACGGCCGCGAGGCCAAGGCAGGGATCGCGAGCTGGATCGCCTTCTACAACGATCGTCGCCTTCATCAGTCCCTCGGCTATCGCACGCCGATGGCGGTCTGGCGCGAACGGATGCAGGCCGCGCAGGCTGTGGACATGGTGGACAACGCTGACGCGTTGACCACATGCCCACAGCAATTCCAGCAGACAGAGTCTCTGGCTGCGTGATAGAAAGAGCTGGCCCCGGTTGTTTGGACAGCGCCCCGCTGGATTTAAGTGGATTCCTGCCGGGTTATGCTGAACGCGGGGCTTTACGGTTTTGTCGTTGCGTCGGGAGGGCGTAGCCCGACCAGAGCGACGACAAAACCGTCGGCGACGGTCATGCGGCCATCACCATAGCTTGCGTGCCGAAGTAAGCCTCGTCGGGCGTGCGCCCGTCAAGGCTCGAGTGAGGGCGTCCCTGATTGTAGAAGGCCAGATACTTGGCAATTGACGCTCGCGCCTCGGACACGCTGTCGTAGGCGCGGAGATAAACTTCTTCGTATTTGACCGTGCGCCAGAGCCGCTCGACAAACACGTTGTCGCGCCAGGCGCCCTTGCCGTCCATGCTGATGGCGATCTTCGCGTCCAGCAGCACATCGGTGAACTCGAGGCTGGTGAACTGGCTGCCCTGATCCGTGTTGAAAATCTCGGGCCTGCCGTGCTTCGCCAACGCCTCCTGGACCGCTTCGACGCAGAAGGCCGCCTCCATTGTGATCGAGACGCGATGGGCCAGGACCCGTCGGCTGAACACATCGACGACCGCCGCGAGATAGACGAAGCCACGCCGCATCGGAATGTAGGTGATGTCCATTGCCCACGCATGGTCGGGCCGCTCGATCTTCAATCCGCGCAACAGGTACGGGTAGATCTTGTGACCCGGAGCCGGCTTGCTCGTGTTCGGGCGACGATAGACCGCCTCGATCCGCATGCGCTTCATCAGCGTCGCGATGTGGCGGCGACCGGCGTATACGCCCTCCCGCCGCAGCAACGATCGCAGCATACGCGCTCCCGCGAAGGGATAATCGAGATGCAGCTCATCGAGCCGACGCATCAAGGCAAGGTCCTCGGCCGAAACTGGCCGAGGTTCATAGTAGACCGTGCTGCGAGCCAGCTTCAGGACCTTCGCCTGGCGCACGATAGAAAGATCATGACCGCGGTCGATCATCGCTTTGCGCTCAGCAGGCCCGCCTTGGTGAGCGCGCCGGACAAAAAATCGTTTTCCAACGCCAGCTCGCCGATCTTGGCATGTAACGCCTTCAAATCGACCGGCGTCTCGGCCGATGTCTTGTCATGCCCAAACACGCCGGCGGCGCCTTCCAGGAGCTGGTTTTTCCAGATCGTGATCTGGTTCGGATGAACATCAAACAGTTGCGCCAGCTCCGCCAGTGTCTTGTCGCCTTTGACCGCAGCCAAAGCAACCTTCGCCTTGAATGCCGGAGAATGCGTCCGGCGGCTCTTCTTCGTCATCTTCGCTCCTGATTCGCAGCAAGAATCCTCGCCGCTGTCAGGCAGAAAATCCACTCAAGCTACTGTCCGAATTTGCGGGGCCAGCTCTGAGACAGCGACGAGGTGGGTCGTCAGCGACAACTAGGCTGCCAGAGCATGCCTCCATTTTCTGATTTATTGGCAAAGAATAGGAAGCTTTCAGCTTGGGCTGCGGCCTCGGCCCTGGTTCCGTTTCTTGGAGCGCTGAGCTCGTTAGCTCCACCCTCGCATCCGATGACGCTTGCTGGGGTTACGTCTGTGGTGCAACTAGTCGTTCTTATTCTGACGTACCAAATTCTAAGTCCCCCAAGGAAGCGGATCGTCAATTCGGTTATGGTGTCTAGCTGCGGACTTTTGGCATTCGCATTACTGGCTTATGGAACTCTATTTCAGCTGCTAACGGTGACACTCCTTAATAGCTCGGAGCGGGTTGTCAGAGGCTTCATTTGCACGGAAATTGCGTTACACCAATTTCGCGGCAAATGCCCGCTGCTGAGTGGGTTCGAGCTGAATGAAATTCGTAACAGGCCAGAAGAACTTTGGACAGGAACTTCACTGGGCATTTCCCATGTTGTGCTCTTTACTCTGTGGCTAGCTATCTTTGTTGCATTGGCCATCTTCATCGGAAGTTTCGTGGCTTATGCGGCTGTCCGCAATAGGCCCAAATCAGCACCGCTATCGGCAGGCAAGTCCGCATCCGAATGGGCCTCCTCGGTCTTGGAGGACGTTGCCGTGAATGACAAAGCCGCTCGCGCGGTGGCAGGATCACAAGTGGAGGCATCGGTACTCGCAGCACCGATTTTCATCAGCCATTCGTCGAAGGACCGAGCGCACGTGTTGAGAGTTTGCAAGGCTTTGGAAGCACGCGGCCTTGTTTGCTGGATGTCCTTCCGCGACGTCAGCCCCGGCGACAATTTCCAGCAGGCCATCGTCCGCGCGATACGGGCAGCAAAGGTGATGGTGCTGGTTTTCACGGACAATGCGAACAGTTCGCGCGAGATTCAGAAGGAGCTGGCCCTCGCGAGCCAACTTGGGGTCACTGTGATTCCGGCCCGGGTCGAGAATGTCGACCCTTCGGAGGCGGCTCTAGTCTATGAGCTGTCAACACGCCAATGGATTGATTTGTTCGAAAACTGGGATGAGGGAATCGAGCGGCTCGTATTGGCCACAAATATCGGCGTCGCGGTTTCCGTCTCACCTGTGCGGTCGTCCCCAGCCTCGAACTAATTACGTTAAGGCCAAATTACGTCGAGGGGGTCCGTTTCTGGCCCATCGCGACACTACGGTGCGGGGCCGAATTTGGTCGCGACCGGGGCATACCGGACGTCGATAACCGCACCCTCCTGCTGTAACCTCGGCGGCGGCGTTCACCTTTAAGTCGAGCAGTTTGAAATTGGGTTGGTCGGGGCATACGCGCAGGGGCCCGGTTGGCGACATGGGACCCGCAGATTTCTCGGTTTCCCATTGACGAAATCATCTGCTGAAAAGTCGCCCCATGTCCGCCTGAGCGCGCTCGGCAAACCTGCGGAGACGCGAGCTTACTTGACTTTCAACACCCCTTCTCGCTCAAGAAAACGCGACGAATTTCCTCGAACTTTGCAGTTAGGTTACTCTTGGGAAATCGGATTTGTCCGAGGCCGTGAATGTTGGAAAACTCTTCGCAACCTTCCTCCAGGAGAATGATGGCCTTTCGAAAGCCAAGTCTTCCCTGAAAGAGCCCGACTTCGTGCACGACGTTTTCGCGTGCGCGCAACCTACCATCCGGCTGCTCATCTTCGGCGGTCATCACCAAGAAGGCGAAGCCCGTGCGGTCCAACATTTCCTCCAAACGATCAACGGTAGGCAGACCAGCTGTCGAAACTGCGTTGAACTCCTCCACCTCAAGAGCAAGGCGATCCTTGACGAACTCTTTGAGTTCGCGCCAAACGGGCGACCTCCCGTGCCCTATCATTATGTTGGCCCCCACGGGTCTGTTTAGAGGGAGTGCTTCCGAGACACTCGGAGGGGCTGCGTCGTCGGACCGCAACTCAAGCTCGTTCCTAAGGAGCAATAGGGCCTCCTGCAGCAACTCAACCGACCGTTCCTTACTGCGCTGCAGGCCTTGTCGTATGGTGTGCTCTGTGTAATCCTGCCAATCGAAGCGAGCGGCGTCTTTGTACCGATTGAACTCTACGGTGTCGGGGCCGAATGTTTGTGTCAATGCTATCTTGATTGTCTCAGACAGCCTTTCGGCTTTGCTCGTAACGTTATGAACTCCTCCACTTGCCGCAACGCCTGCTCTAGGCGCTTGATGCCTTGACGCATCCGGTCGGGCGCGAAGTCCATGTGTGAAGGCTGTTTGCGATTTCGAGATGCCATCTTGTTTCCTGTTCGGCTCTCTGAAGATTGGCAAGCTAACCCATTTTGCCATTGAGTAAAACATCTCCACCCACGGGATCAGACACCGTTGAGTTTCGATGCCGCCTCATTAGCCATCAATCCCTGAGAGGGCTTTTCCGCCGCGCGATGGCAGAGGAGTTGCAACGGGAGATATCGAGCTTTCGGTTTAGACGGCATCTACGACGAGTGCGGTACGCCGATAGGGTACGGCGGGCTAGGATGCTGGCTTCTTTTTGCTTCGCGAATTTTCGAGCCACTCGATCATGAATTGAGACACCACTGCTTCAAAGGTCTGGGTGTCGTTAGTGAAGGTGCGGTTGATACCGCCCCACACAATGTCGTAGGCGCCCTTGATGTCGCCAGGGTGGGCGGTTGTGTACTGGCCTATCCGAAAGTAGTCGTGGTAGTACTGCGCCATCGCGGGACCGACAGGCTTTCCATCTACCGTGATTGCATCACCGGTCCCACCCACCCGTGACAGCACGCGCACCATGCGGGAGTAGGCGTCTTTGACCGCCGCACTATCTGCCGGGGTCGGGGTAGGGAGCGGCACCCAAACGAGATAAAGCAAGATGCAGGTGACAAGGACCACTATGAGGGTCGTTCCGATTTTAGGGATAAGCGGTAGATCCGACATCCACGGAACGAGTTTTTGAATATTTTCAAACATGTACAGGCCCCTTGCGTGCGTTGCCGAGAGCGTCTGCCGAGCAATACTACCACGAGCGGGCAGCGGGCGGTCGAAAGGAGCCCGGTTGTCATTGACGAAATCACATGTTGTTTTTTTGAGTGGGGGCAGCGCGCATTTAATGCGATGGAAGGCCCAGCGCGACCTTATTGGGAGGAGCTCTCATGGCGGACTCCGATCACATCGCTCTGCTGAAGAAGGGGGTGGATGCCTGGAACGCGTGGTGGCGTGAGGAGGAGAACGACTACCTCACGGCGGATCTCCACGGGGCGATCCTCAGTGGGGCGATCCTCAGCGGGGCAATCCTCCGCCGGGCGGACCTCGGCCGGACGAACCTCTTCGAGGCGGACCTCAGCGGGGCGGACCTCAACCAGGCGTACCTCAGCGGGGCGGACTTCGGCCGGGCGGACCTCCACGGGGCAGACCTCACCGGGGCGGACCTCACCGGTGCGATCCTCACCGGGGCGGACCTCACCGGCGCGATCCTCAGCGGGGCCCACCTCCGTGGGGCGATCCTCACCGGGGCGAAACTCCGCGAGGCGGACCTCAGCGGGGCGATCCTCACCGGGGCGAAACTCCGCAAGGCGGACCTCAGAGGGGCGGACCTCACCTTGGCGGACCTCCGCGGGGCGGACCTCAATGAGGCAACTCTTGTCGGAGCTGACCTCGAGGCTGCGCAGCTGGTAGACACCGACTTTACGGGCGCAGATCTCACCAGCTGCCGTATATTCGGCATATCGGCGTGGCGTCTAAAACTGGACGGGGCTAAGCAGCAGAACTTGGTCATCAAACCTGAGGACGAGCCTCAGATTACGGTCGATAACATCGAGGTCGCGCAGTTCATCTACCTCATGCTTCATAACCAGAAGCTTCGTGACGTGATCGACACCATTACTTCCAAGGCGGTGCTGATCCTCGGTCGCTTTACAGATGAGCGGAAGGCAGTCCTCAACGCGCTACGTGAGGAACTGCGCAAGCGAAACTACCTGCCGATCCTATTTGACTTTGAGAAGCCTCGGAGCCTCGGTACAGACGAGACGATCACGCTGCTTGCTCGGATGGCGAGGTTCATTATTGCCGATATCTCTGATGCCAAAAGCGTGCTGCAGGAGCTGCGTGCAATTGTGCCGGACCTTCCCTCGGTGCCCGTGCAACCAATTATCCGCGTGAACCAGGAGGAACCAGGCATGTTCGACTTCTACCGGAACAGGCCGTCGTTTTTGACGGTCCACCGCTACGCCGATCAGGAGCAATTGCTTGCTGACCTCGGTGACAAGGTGATTCGCCCCGCAGAACTAAAGGTTCTGGAGCTTCGAGGTTGAGCCGCATACGAGCGGTACTGTCGTTAGAACGTCTACTGCTATTGACCCGCTGCCGCTCGGCGAGTGCCGAGAGATGGGGCCACCGACGCGCGCGCTTTCAACGCGCCGCTCTACCGGCTGAGCTATCTCGGCGAATTGTCCTTGGACCCCGTGCGGGACGAGGATCTCCAGAGCATCCTGGCGCGGGTGCTCAACGAGCAATTCCGCCTGATAGCCTCCCGGAAGTTGGTCAGGATTGAACAAGGTCACATGTGCACAGGTTCAGCCTCACCCGCCTGCCGCTGGTAGGCGGCGGGAAGCTGCTCGACGGGACGGAAGTGGTTTGGATCATAAAGGAGGACTGAGCATGACAAAATTAATTTATGATGTGGAGGGCAGTTCCTACACGCCGGGAGTGAGACATGGATAAGGAACCTCCGGTAAATTTTCGTGGGATAGAGCTCCCGCCAACCGAGCCTACAAATCGCGCAGGCCATCGGCACCAGCGTAGGCGACACCACGGCCGAGATCAGGATGGTGACCCACCCGATAGACTAGGTCGTATTCTCGACCGCTGGGGGCAGTTGAAGGTGCTCGGGCTTAACCTTGCGCGGCTGACCCCGGACTTGCGCAGCAAGTACGGCATCGTGGACGCCGTCAACGGCGTCCTGATCACCGGCGTCAATGCCACCGCAGGCGTCCTGATCACCAAGCAGGATGGCACCGCAGCGACACTTTCGGCTGGCGACGTGATCACCGATGTCTGGTCGTACAGCTCTGGGCGGGTCCCGGTCTCCATCCCCGCCCACGTCCAGAGGCTCAAGGGCAAGGAACAGCTAATATTCAGGGTCTCCAACGCCGACGGCGAATGGCGAATTGTTGTGCTGATCGAGCAGTAAAGTACGCAACCCGACGCCGACCTGCCCACGCTGCTTTGGCCGTCAGAAGCCAACAGAAGCGCTGAGAAGGCTAATTCCGCTATTTGGTCAGGCTTGATGCGGTTTCTCGCATCTCTTCGCGAGATACTGCGCCGAATATCGCCCGTGCTTGAAAGCATTCTGGTTGCCCTTTGGTGCACCGCTTCAAATCGCAAGATAACATACGAGTGAACAGTTTCATCCGTACGCATCCGGCGTAGGCCGCAGCCTCATACCGATTGGTCGCCGAAGCGCGGAAAGATAAACCTATGAAACAGACGTCTTGCCGGCTCGTCTCCGCCGGGCTTTAAGCTTGCCAACATGGCGAGATATTCGTCGGCAAATTGTCCGACCCGGTGATTTGCGCCCCTTTCAACAGTTAGCGGTTTTGGCTCTGGAAGGGTTGTCACTCTCAAAATGTCCAACGGGTATTCGCATGCCACCAAGCAGCGGACGGATGTGGCATTCGATTCGACTGTTATCGCTGTCGAGTGTGGAAGATTTTTTATGATCCACCCCCTCGCGCAGATACTCGTCGCACAATTCGGCGATGGTCATCTCCGCGCGTTCCCTCGCCCGGTCTAAGGCGACATCGTGGCCAAGCTCTGCCTTCGCCAGGATTTTCGCTGCTTCTTGGCGCGCTTGTTCAACGGCCATCTCAAGGACGACCACCGAATGCGCCGCAACCATCTAAGGGCCGCAACGGCGACCGCATCAACGCCGTTCTCGCCGCCGCCCGGCTAGAACTTCAGCCTGCTCCGCCACTGGTTCGCGAAACTTTTACGCGTCCTGCTATGGATCCTCTGTCGCCGCCTATCGCAACCACAACGGTGCTCAGAAACGTTCTTCACGAACGACGAACTACTTCGAGATATTGAGGAGTTGGGTAGCAAAAATGGCAGCAGGTCAGTAACGGGTCCGTTCTCGCGCCGATCTCGTTGCCTGGATTGCTTCTCTTTAATTGAAGTTTCCTGGACGAGCTACGGAAGGGCTCTAACTCTCTAACAAAGTGTATGTATTCAATTCGGTGGCCCTGTTGGCGACTGCTGCTGGTTGTGCAATTCCCCGCGGGTGACCGTTACCTCCATGGGGTTATCGTGGCCGTTCCGGAGGATTGTAAGAACAACTTTGGAGCCGACAGGACCACTAAGCCTTCCGATTACTTCGTCTTGCTTCAGCCCACGAATTCCTACTTTGTCAACCCGGGCAATTTTATCATTAGTTTCGAGACCAGCCTTCTCGGCTGGCGAGCGAGCTAAGACCTGCACTATTCTAATTAACTCGTCATCAGCAGCAAAGGTAATTCCAATGCCGCTCGGCTCCTCAAGAAAAAACTGTTTTCGCTGCTCTGCCGTCAACTTGCGTGGCGTTATGGAGCGGGCATAGTCAACTAGCGGTTGTCCCAATGCAAAGACAGGCCATACGCGGATTTCACTTCCGCTCCCAGCCGCCAGCAAGGTCCCATCCGGTGAAAACGCTACATTTGATCCTCCAAAATGGTGCCCCTCTAGAGAGAATTCAGTCAGCTTCATCCAAAGTGTACTCCAAAGCGTCACTTTTCCTTTGGCGCTGGTCGCCGCAATTTTCGCTCCGTCCGGAGAGAAAGCGACGCCCCAGGCCTGGGTATCAGCCTGAAGCCCTGCAACCTTCCTGCCAGTCGCAACATCCCACACGCTGATATCGCCCCAAATATTGGAAAAAGCCCCAGCCAATAGCATGCCATCGGGTGAAAAATGGACGGAAGTTAAACTCGGCGATTCTTGCTCGAATATCAGCCTCCAGGCCTCTCGCTCATCATTCACATGCCAAACTCTAATCGCCTTCCTCTCTGCAGTTGCGACAAGGTTGCCATTCTTTGAGAACTCGGCGTCACGGATTGCTTCGTCGCCACGAAACAAGAGCAGTTGCTTTCCAGTTGGGCTGTCCCACAATCTCGCTGTGCCGTCGTCTGATATGGTCAGAACAACTCTGCCGTCCGGCGAGAAGAGCCCTTTATTGATTCCGCCCTCGTGCCCCTTCAACTCAAAACGTTGAACCCCGTTGGACGCGTCCAGCATCCTAGCCAGGTTTCCACAAGTAGCTAATATCGTCTTTCCATCCGGAGAGAACACAGCTGATAGAACTTCCTCATCTGGAAGTGGAAAAACGAATAGCTCAAATGCCGTATCAACGTTCCACAAACGGATCGCGGAATCTTCAGAGGTCAGAATGCGCGCGCCGTCCGGAGAAAAGACGGCAGAATTGAAATCATCCTTAGGAGCGTTGATCGAACGAACTGTTCCGCTGCGGCGGTCCCATACCGCAACATTCTTACCGGAGAACGTCAAAAGCTTAGTTCCATCCTTTGAAAATTCCGAATGCCCCCCACGCATTAGAACGCGGGATTCTGAAGGGTGAGCGAGGTCCCAAAGTCGAACGGTTTTGTCTAGAGAAGCAGTCGCGATTTGCGGGCTATTCGGGGAAGCATCGACTCGCGTGATCGAGGAGGAATGGCCAGCAAGCGTTGCAATCGCTTTTCCCGTTAACCCATTCCAAATATGTGCCCAACGATCGTGCGTGGTAATCAGGAGCCCGCTCGGCAAAAACGCCATCGGCCCGATCGCCATCGACCCGATCGCCTCTTCTTTGACCTTGACCTCAGCAAGCTTTTTCCACCCTTGTACATTCCAAATTATCGCTAAACCTCCTGAGTCTGCAGTGGCGAGACGACTTCCGTCCGAAGAAAAGGCAACTGACGAAATCGAACTCCACCTCTTGTGTCCCTTCAATTCTGCTACTTTAGACCCGGTGCGCCCGTCGAGAACTCGAAGTCCGTCGTCACTGGAAATCAAGAGAAAACGCCCGTCAGGCGAAAACGACCCGCCTGCGAATCGCGCGGATATTTTGGCAAGCTCTACACCGCTCTTGCGGTCATAGAGCCAAGCAGTATCTCCATAGGTTGTCACCGCGCGTGACCCATCCGGCGAAATCGCAACCGCTCCGCCACAGGATGAGTTTTTGCCCGGTAGCTGCGGCAACTCGCGATAGTTCTGCATGTCCCACACGCGAAACGTCTGATCGCAAGAAGAAGTAATTAAGACATTCCCGTCTGCTGAAAATGCCGCTCCTCTGATATTGTCAGTGTGGCCCCTCAGCGTTGCAAGACTGGCGCCGGTATTTAAGTCCCATACCACTATGTCAGGTGTGGCTGAAATTCCGAAGCGGCCGTCTGGAGAGACAGCACGGTAAATTGAGTCGCCAGCCGACCGCTCACCACGATCGACGGCAAAAGCCTTAACCAACTCCCCAGTTGCTACGTCGTACCATCGTGCCGACCCATCTGTTAGGACGATGAGAACGCGCTTGCCATCCCTTGAAAACGAGACAAGTGCGACATTGTGGGAGTATGGTCCAAATTCGCGCCTCTCCCGTAGGCTTCCGACGGCCGTGTACAGAGCCTGTTCGGCCTCTGGGACAAACGGCCTCTGCAAGTCGCTGTTTTTATCAGGCAGCGCTTCGAGTGCTAATGCTATTGCACTGCCATGATCGTTCGCCGCTTGCTGTTGTCGAGACAGATCAGCCAGAAACAGCGATCGCGTGCGTAGGGCTTTGTCTCGCTGTGCTTCCGCCTCTGCCTTTTGCGCTTCGGCTTCGGTCTTCGCCAGCTCAGCGTTTTTAGCCGAAGCGAGGGCAGCACGCTGGGCGACCTGGGCGGCAGATTGTGCATTTCTTGCCGCGTTCCACTGCGTCGCGGCGATTCCCGCAGCACCGAGCGCGAGGATGGCAACAATTGCCGCCGCGATCCCGAACCGACGAGTAAGCCGCTCGAATCGACGCTCCCGGGCAATGCGAGTAGCTTCGGCAGCTTTGCGCTGGGTATCGGCCTCAACTGAGGCGGCGATGTATTCGTAAAGGGGCTTGTCGAGATCGTCGCCGAAGGCAGATTGCAAGGCCATGGCTTCATCGAGTGGAAATCCACTTGGTATGAGTAGATCGGGTCGCTTACTATGTTCGCGCCAGTTGTGCTCGTCCTGCTCCAACGGCTTCAGCCGAGTGTAGTTGGCCCGATCTTCCTCAATTAGGCGAGTCGCCCGGCGCCAATCGGTGAAAAGGGCTTCGTGAGCTACACGTAGGCGTGCAACGCTGCCAATCGCAGTCGGCTTACTGCCAAGCGCTGCCGGAACTGCAGGACGCACTTCCTCCGCAACAAAGAGCCGCACCGCAACAAAAGTGTCTATCAACCTCCGTTCTGGTGTCCCGAAAGCAAACTGGTTGAGGAGCGCCGGTCGCGCGGAGATCTGTCCCTCGCCGCCCTCCCGCACTAGTCGGCGGAGAATTCGCCGCAGATGCTGTTCATCAAGCGCGCCGGTCCTCCCGAGCTCTCTGAAGGTTCGCTCGGCTTGGCGACCGATCGCTCCCTTGAGACCGCCAAGATCATCATAGACGGCAAGCCGCATCAGACCCTGTTCCTGGTCGCGAAGCTGAAATAGCCGATCGAGTGTAAACGAGAGAAGAGGCAGGGCTCCGGGCTGGTTCGCATCGCTCGCAAGTTCCTCAACGAGGTCGCGGCCGTTGCTGTCGCGCTCATATGCTAACCTCGCCAGCCGCGCTGGCTCCTCGATAATTTCGCTGATTTCGGTCTCCGACGGGGGCGCAAGGTCGTATGACGCACCGCTTTCCTTCAGTGCCCTCAGCGCCGGAATTGCTTGGGCTGCGGCATAGTAATCGCTGCGCATCGTCGCAAGAATGACTAGCCCCTCTGCTCGAGCCATTGCACTGAGAAGCGCGAATAATCGGTCGCGCTCCTCAGGTACCAAAATCGTAAAAGCCTCCTCGAGCTGATCGACGAAAAGAATAAACGCGGTACGTGGTGGTGTCGGCAGCCCTTGCTCATTGCCCAGCTTTTGAGCCCACCGCAGTTGCGCCTGCAAGAGCACTCGCGTGGCGACATCTGGTTGTCCGGCGAGGACGTTGGCGAGCACGTGTCCTTCACCAAAATCACCCTCCCGAAGTTCAGCGAGGGTCTCTTGGTGGCCATCAAGCAATAAACGCGCAAGACCATCGAACAGGCCGCCGGCAGATGAGCCCACAAAGGCACCAGGTCTGAGTGTGACCGCTCGGACAGCGTCTATGCCAACTAGTTCACCCGGACACAAAAGTCGGGGCAGAAGGCCAGCGCGCACCATCGAGGATTTGCCCGATCCGCTCGGCCCGAGTACGAGGAGGAATGCAGAGGCTCCCTTCGATAGCATTACCGATAGTCGGGCGTGGGCCTGCCGGATGGCCCGCTTGCGGCCGAAAAAAATATCCTGGTGACGTGCCTCGTAGGCGTCGAGGCCGCGGAAAGGCGAGCCCTTGGTCTCGACGTTCCATACCGCCGGCTCAAGGCGTTGGCGAAGCCAGCTGTTGATGTCCCGGCGAAAATCTCGGGCAAAAGCTGCGACCCCGTCGTAGCTCCGGTAAGCGGCGAGATAACGGCCCTCCTCGCTGTGGAACCAACGGTTGAAGAAGCCTTGGAGGCCACGGTACTGGCTTTTTTGGAAATCAAGCTCTGACGGATCAACGGCGGGCAGCTTACCTTGCCTACGATAGACAAGAATGTCTGGAACGTCTTCGTTCCGAGCTCGATCGAGCGCGATCTCGAACTCGTATTCGCTGCCTGTGCGCGGGCTGCCGTCGTCTCGGTTGAACGATTGCGGAAGCTCTAGGCCAAGCCGCGACCAAAAGATTGAGACAACAAGATCGGAATTCGCCGGGCTGTCGATTTGATCCTGAAAGGTCTTGGAAGCACTGTAATAGCGGTCCTCCCAACGGGTGACCGCAAATCGCACGCGGCCGTCATGCGCCGCTTCGATTTCTTCGAGAATGCGTTTCGCAGCAGCCCTCTCAGCGGCCACGTCCGACGGTGAGGAAACAAAAACTCGGATGGGCCTGTTGATATAGTTATCGCTCAATTTCTCCAACTGCTTAGGCCCTCCATTTTCCAGCTATGATAGCCCACGAACGAAAACAACGACCTGTAGATCTATCAACTGATGTAGCGCGTCTAAGGCTTGCCGTTGCTGGGGACTGCACTAGAACTAGAGGTTTTTGCTATAGTGCCCAGACTCGAACATTCTTCCCATCACCTGCAATCGCCCAAGTACCTGACCGGGAAATACCGACAGACAATTCGCGTGTGGCAGGCTGTCCAAAGAGCAAAGAAGAAATGGACTTTATCCCGGTGGGTGTGGCGCTTCGAGTTACAATGCGGCCCGACTCGTCGGCAATGAACGCAAAATGAGGCGAAACCGCTGTTTGACTTTTTTCGATGCCTAACCTCGATAAAATCGTGCCTGATGTGATGTCAAGCAACGCAATTCCGCCGTCGTACGCCAAGACTACAACATTTCCTCCAACATCTTGGATAATCGCCTCAGCGTTGTTTCTTCTCGAATGACTGATAAATAGCGTTCCCATGGATCTAATCAGTTTAGTTAAGCACATGACCTAGGTGCTTTGAGGAACCCTAAGACCTTTTCGATATCTGGAACTCCTTGCTCACCACCATATATACGCTCGTCGGCCTCCAAAAATTGCGAATTCTTTTGAGAAAATCTGAAGGTGCCTTCCACCCCATTTGAACCACCGCTAACCCCCGGTACCCCCTCCCTCATAGCGCCGGATGTCCGCTATCGATCTCGCCTGCGGCTCTAAAGGATGGCACGTCAAAGTCTCGGCAGTTTCTTCCGGCGTCCCTCCGAGACATGCCAGAGAAAGCCTTCTGGTGCCCAGAACAGGTCTGTAGTGGGGTGTCAGTTTCGCACGATGGGGGAAACTGGCCGTAGAACCGCCTGCCAGCGACTCGCTAAGGCCGCCAGAGAGCGCTGCAAAAAGCCAGCGCCTCCGGTCCACCGTCGCGATATCGATCATACAAGCGGTAAAACGTGGCACGGGGTATGCCAAGCTTGTCCAGCGTGCGTTTGGCCGGCAAATGCGATTGCTCGACCAGCCGGATGATCTCGGCCTTCTCGGATGCAGGGTATCTCATGCCTCGTCTTCCCCATCCCCGCTCATGCTTTTTTTAAGCAGGTTCTCCAGGGTGAGATCGGCCACGACCTCCTTCAAGGCGGAGGCCCTTCACCTCGCCGGACGTTGTGGCCCGCGCCGTGTCCCCCGCCAACCGACGCTTGCCGGCCTCCAGGAACTCCTTGGGCCAGCCCTAATACGTCGAGGCGGCGATGCCTTCCCGGCGGCAAAGCTCCGAGATGTTCTCCTCGCCACGCAGTCCTTCCAGCACAATGCGGATCTTCTCTTCCGCCGAGTTGCCGGCGGGTCTGACGCCGAATGTCCTTCACCACTCGTTCGGGCGGCGCTTTATCCGGCCCGGATTTCTGCTTCATCTTCGCTCCTTGCGGCTACGATGAACCAGAAATCCTCCCTCCATGAAGTCCCTCAGCTTGTCTCATAGGTGCTGACGGGGAACAATTTCCGTGTTCGAAGAGCGGCTTCAGCGCATTTCGATCGAACCTAACATGAGCTTACCGCAATCGATCCAATCGCCCCATCCAGAGGAACGCACGATCTACCAACAAGAGGTGGAACTGGGCCGGTACCCAGAGAACGAGGCCCAGGAGGCCAATCGAGATCCGGCTTACATGCTCACGAACCCAAGGGGAGGCTAGCGGGACGGCCAAAGCAATAGCAGCCAGAAGGGCCCAGCCATTCACGGTAACCATAAACTGTGACGGGTCACCGATGTTGAAGAGCCAAGCGCCGATCAGCGCGCCTCCGACGATGGTCAGCAGCAACGTCCCGAGGAGGACAACACGGGACTGCGACCAAATCCGGAACATCCGGCTGCCGGCACTCCGCAGTAACCGCACGAGACGCTTATAGCTGGCGTCCGTCGTATTGGCGTCTCGGAGCACGCGCTCGATAGCCAGGAAATTCCAATCGCCAGCTCTGTGCGCATCTGTCGGCAGAGCCTCGACCTTAGGCAGATAGTGCTCGGTCATACGGTAGCCGCTCGTCATCAGAGCGAACGCTTCAACGTCGGAGAAGCTGTCCAGGTCGGTACGGATGCCGGCGAGCAGTTCCTGCACCTCTTTGCGGATGCCGTACTCAGTGAGTGGCTCGTGTTCCTGCATTGAGGTGTCGGGCGGCTCCTCGCAACCGATCCAGTCGACCGGCACGACGTCAAGGTCCTGCTTGAGGTGGATGAACATCGCACCCTTGAGCAAGCCGCCCTGCTGCATCGCATTAAGGTGGGCATACTGTTCCTGCCGTACGCGTTGCATGAGGACGGAGTTGCTGCGCATCAAGGGCGCCACTGTGCCTCCGCCGGGATCCACAGCAAGTGCCGTCTGTCCTGAAGCATCGCTCACGAGAACAACACTGCAATCCTGTTCGATGAGGCCCGCGAGCCCTTGGTTGTCGTGCACGCCCCCGTCGACATGGCGCACAACGAGCGGCTCCGCCTTCTTGCCTTTCTCCTCGAGCTCGTAGAGGCCATCGAGCCTGACCGGCTCAAAAAGGCCGGGCACACAGGCGGAAGCGACCACCGCCTGCCCGAGCTGGATCGCACGGTGCGCTGGTGGTGCTTCGTCGTGGTACACCCTGCGGAGCCGGTTGGTGCCATCGGCATTGGGATCGATCGCCCAGGGCGACTCGCCCATGAAGCTCGCTGTGTATTGCCAGGCATGTCCCGTGTTGAGGGTCGTGGCGTTCAAGATCAACACCGGGACCTTAGCCTTCCGACGCCAGTTGTGGATTTTTGGATCGAAGTTCTCGCCGGCGTCCTTCGGTCGGATTCGCAAGTCCTTCAGGAGCAGCCGACTATCCGGCCTCCGCTCCTTTGTCGCATCCGCCCATACCTTCGTGAAGAGCTGGCTTTCGAGGAGCTCGCCAAGCCGGACTGTGCGCGTGTAGGTGCGGCTAACGGTCGAGCGCAGAAGCGGAAGCGGATCGGCGAACACGCGCATCCGTATGTTCGTCTGCACCCCCGCGAGAAAATCCCTGGCTACGCGCTGCACGACACCGATGAAGATCAGGCGTATCTCGTCCTCGCTCAGGCTCTCGACCTTCGTTGTCTCAAGTGTCTCGCGCAGCTGCAGGTAATAGTGGGCGCCGATGATCGAGCCGCCGGAGACACACGAGAGCACCTCGACCCGGCGCAGAACATCGAGCTCGGCCAACTTTGCAAGAACGCCTATATGGAAGAGCGAAGCGCGAAAGCCTCCACCCGAAAGAGCCAAGCCCACTTTGCCGATGAACGCGCTTTCCCGTGCGGCGGGCGAGTCGAGGAATGCATCGAGCACTTTGGCCGCTTTCGCCACCGCCGGGTCGTCAGGTGACGGCTTGCCACGGTGCTGGAGCTGATTGAGCGTTGCGAGCTGCGTGGCAGTGCTCCTCAATTCCCAGTCGGGGACATCAGGGACGGCTTTCGCGTCCAACAGCCAGCGCTCGGCCTCATCTTCCCGGCCAAGCCCGAACAGTGCTTCGGCGACCGTGACAAGGTACCACCAGTCTGTTTTGAGCTTCGGGTTCGTGTCCCGTAACAGCGTGAGCTGCTTGACGATCGCCTTGCGGATTTCCGTCGCCTCGGCCCGGCGCCTCTCGATCAAAGGCGCCCCGTCGGCCATTTCGATGTCGGCGAGTTGGTCTAGGACGAATGCAGCATTGATCGCCGTGTAGCCAGAATCCTTCTCCGGACCGACATCGTAGCCACGGCGGTAGTAATGGTATGAGCGTTCGAGCTGGTCCTTCTGGCCGGTAGCCTTCCAGCGGCGCTTGTGTATGGCACCAGCGATGCCGAGAGTCTCCTGATCAGTGGTGTTCGCGAGGTCCAAAGATGCATCGAGAATAGCGAGCGCCCGGTCGAGCGCCTGCAGGACGGGTAGATCCGGGTCCTTGTAGGTGCACACCGCGTGCTGCTGCGCGAACCAGGTGCGAAGTGCAGCAGTCGGGACGTCTGCCTTCCGGACTTTTGCCAAGACCCGCCGCGCCCAACCGAACCTGTCCTCGCTCTTAAGGCGCTTGACGAGGTCTTTGGCCGGTTCGGGCGTGAGCGCAGCACCCTTGAGGTAGTCCTTGGCTTCGCGAACGACAGAGCGGGTCAGGATGAACCGCCCCTCAAAGCCAGCATTCACAGCTAGTTCCCGGAATTGGGCGGTCGCATCGCTCCCCGGTCTCGCTGATCCCTCCCAGACGACCGCCGCGACAAGCCGATGCGGGGCGCCTGTCTGGGCGAGCGTCTGTGCCTCGTGGATGATGGCTTCATTCGCAGCGGCATACGCGGCCTCCTCGCTGCCGGCCTTTCCTGAAAGCACAACGAGGTCGCCGGCCTCCGCTGCAGCCGCAATGAGGCGGTCAAACAGCGGACCCCAGTCGCCTGGGCGGTCAGTGACCGAGCTATCCCGGAATCGATCTGGCGGGAATGGCAGAACAATCCGTCGCCGCAGACCGAGGCGCTCCGCCTCCTCGAGCGCGACGAGGTCAGCGCCGCAAGCGGCCGAACAGACGACCGCCACCGCGTGTTCCTTGTCGAGCAGGTCGGCGAGCCGTCGGCGCACAGTTGGCAAAGCCTGCAACGGGAAGCGTGACGGGTTGGCATCGGCCGCATCGACCCGTCGTCCGGCGAGGGCTACTACCGCACTGTCTCTGAGGCGACTGTGGTCCGGCATCGTCGACACCATGGTGTCACACGGTGGCAGCTTACTACAGCCCCGTCCCGTAAGTGGACCGCTTTTAGGGTGTTTCCTTTGGAACAGCGAGTCGAAGAATGAGACAGCGAAACACTTTGAACAAGTTCGCATTTACGAACAGCGACTTATCCGTTTCCGTTCCGGACCAAGTGTTTCTTTGCTTGGTCCCAGCATACTGCGGCATAACATCGTGACCAAGAGCCAGACCGTGCATGAGCCGCTTCAGGAACCATAATCGGGAAAATCCGGCACCCGGTAGTTGGATAGCGTGCGATGCGACGTGTCGATCGAGCTTAAAGAAGGAAGCCGATCTGCCGGAATGGCAAAGCCGCAATCGAGACGCTGAAGCGTGCTGAAGTCCTTGGCGAGGCGCTCGCGGCGGCTTAGGGCTCACATGGGTACAGCGAAGGTCGATCTCAAGTCCGAATAAATTGTCCCTGAGTGCCCCATCTATAGCCGCTGACTGCGATAGGCCTTCCTCCGCCATACGGAAGTCTGATGCTGCTCGTCGAGTACCAATACAGGGGGGCGATGTGGCATCAGCGCAATGGACGCGACTGGACACTCGAGGCCTTCCTTACTTCTGAGGGCCGGGGCACGCACCGGCAAGTCAACTGATCAGAGGCCCAAAGCAACTCTGCAAGTCAGGCGTGGTGCCAGCGCCGTCTGGGTCGCGTCTGACCGTCGGCGAGGATCATGCTGCTTTCCAGTCCCCTCAGTTTTGGCGCAGCTCGACGCAGGCCTCCATCGCCGGTGGCACGTAGTTCGGGTGCCAGGTTGTGGGATGTTGAAGTCGAAGGCCGGCCGCTCCTCGCGCTGCTGATTGCCATTTCCCGCGATCCACTTCTTGCGGCGACCGCGTCATCGATCAATCGTTTGAGTCGCCAACGTACTGTTGCACTTCGTCAAGTACGAGCAGCGTGCGGAGCCTGTTTGATGTCAACAATTTAGGTCGGTTCGCATTCCTCATACACTGACGCCGGGCTCTTCTTTATGCAAGTTTCGCTCTCTTTTCCGGGCGAGGAAGTCCTCAACGCTGGAGCTCGTCTCCGGAACAAGCAGCACACCGCCGGCCCCCTTGTGCTCGACCTCCTGGCGCTCCTTGTACTCGGCGTTCGTGCGGCGCAATTCCATCGCCAACAAATTGGTAGCATAGACAACTTCATGTGCAACAATCCGGTCCCTATGTTGCCCCCCAATGATGGGCTTCTTCACGCCATTCATAAGCCTGAAGGCGACCGCATGGATAACGTCCTGATACTGCCCTAGGGCAGACTGAAAGGCATCTTCGAATTCCGGATTGTTATCGCGATGTGTAAGAACGGTTTACAACGAGACTCCGGCTGCGAGCGCCGCTTCGGTTCTTCGACCGGCGAGCACATCCAGGTAGACCCCTTTCTGCTCATCATCGAATTTAATTTTGGATGCCTGCAGCTTCGTTCGCCAAGTCGCCATGTCCGCGCGTTTGCGACCACCAATCTCGTTAGCAGTCAGCTTATAGCTCTTGTAACCTGTGTCTTCCGCATTCTTACCCACGTGGGTATCGTTCCTGGTCGAACCATGCTTCACGAAGGGGCCACGCCTAACCGAAATTCAAAAGCCAATTTCAAAGGGTCCGCCCTAATGTGCAGCTTACCTGCTTACGTCGATTCTTGTGTCAGTTTCGAACGGAGACAGCGAGAAATGATGAAGGGGACCCCTCGCGCGCGTTAGGGCGCCAAATGATCCAGATGAAACGAGATCCCAAAAGTCGATGTAACTTTGGGGTAACCTTCAACATGCGAGCGAAGCGGCACCTGTTCGCGCTGCAGACCATCTCATTGCTCGGAATCTGAATTACGCTTGCTGTTGGTCTGAATGCATAAAGATTACCCACGTATCGCTTTCGGGGCGGAACGGACGAGGATAGGACTTCGCGTGCCGATCCGAAGCCGACCCACCGTTCGGGATACAGTCCCGTGCGAAGCGGGCGCAAGGAATCCGAGCATATCAGACCAATATCCCGGTCTAGCGGGCTATTTTAATCGGCACCGCGAAGGATAGACTGTCGAAATGAGCCGCGACGACAAGTTTGATGTCTTCCTGAGCTATGCTCGCAGCGACGGAGCCGCCGCGGCCGAGTTGAATAGTTGGCTTCGCGCCCGCGGCTTTCGCACGTTCTTTGACCGTATCGATTTAAGGCCGGGCCTTCCCTGGGTCCGAGCACTCGAAGATGCGATCGGCCGCTCTAACGCTGTTGCGATTCTTATTGGACGCGACGGGATGGGGAATACCCAGCAATATGAGCGCGAGCTTGCCCTGGTAAGGCAGACGCGAAATAAGAAATTTCCGGTCATTCCGGTTCTGCTGCCGGGTTGTGAGAGCCCCCCAACCGGTTTTCTGCAGATTCTGACATGGATCGATCTGCGCCGAGATGGCAGTGACCTTGGGCCGACGGACGGCCTGGAAGCCCTTTGCCGGGCGATTAGACGGCGGCCGGTCCCTCCTTCGGCCGTCCGCGCACAGATCTGCCCATATCGTGGTCTGGAGCCTTTCCGGGAGGAAGATCATGTCCTCTATTGTGGCCGGGACGACGCGATCCGCGACCTCGTCTCTAAGGTCCGGACCTACTCTTTTGTGGCTGTCGTCGGTTCATCAGGCAGCGGCAAGTCGTCGCTAGTCTTCGCGGGTTTGCTTCCTGCATTGCGTCAGCAGCGCCGGAGCAAGGTCTGGGACGTCGTATGGTTTCGTCCGGGAGCCTCACCGCTGCGCGCATTAGCAGATGCCTTCGGAACTGCGCCACAAGATGCAGGGCCAGCTTCGAAAGATAGCTACCTTGAGAAAGAGGCTGCCGCTTATCGCGAGGGCGATCCGGGTAAATTGCGTCGCGTCATCAACGACCGCCTCGATGCGGCGCCCGAGAAGCCCGACCGCGTGCTGATCTACGTGGATCAGTGGGAGGAGCTTTATGCCATGGCGCCGACCATCGATGACGCCGAGCGACGGCGTCAGCACTTCAGTGATGTCGAAAAAATGATCGCGCTGTTGGTTGCAGCATCATCCGGCGAAAAGTCCCGAACGTCCGTCGTGGTCACGGTACGGGCGGACTTCTATAACTTTCTGATCAGGAATACCTTCTTGTGTGAGATCTTGCCCCGGCAGCAGGTGAATATTCCTTTGATGGGGCGGAACGATCTGCGATCCGCGATCGAAACTCCGGCCCAGAAAACGGGACTTTCCTTCGTTCCACCGGCGCTTGTCGACCAGATTCTGGACGATGTCGGCACGGAGGACGGCCGGCTACCCTTGCTTCAGTTTGCGCTGAAGGAGACTTGGGAGAGACGAGACGGCGATCGGCTCTCCGCCGCAGCGTATACGGAGGTGGGCGGCGTTACCGGCGCAATCCAAAAGACGGCAGAAGGCGCCTACGCGGCCTTGACGCCGGCGCAGCAGAGCGCCGCTCGGCGTCTGTTTCTCCGCCTCGTAACGCCAGGGGAAGGGCGCGAGGATGTCCGTGCACGCAGCACCATTCCGGAAGATCCGCAGCAGCGCGACATCGTCGATCTCTTCTCGAATCCCAGGACACGGCTATTGGTGACCGGATATGACACGCCACAAGGTCCGGCGCCGCAGGAGGGACGCGACCCGCGCGCCACGGTAGAGGTCGCGCACGAGGCGTTAATTCGCCGCTGGCCGACTCTCCGGGCGTGGGTTGACGAGAGCCGTGAAATACTCCGGGCGCGAGCAGCCATCCTCCGAGCCAAGGCGGAGTGGGAGGAGAAGGGCAGCATCGACAAGTTCCTGCTGGATCCCGGTATTCAACTCGAGCGTGGCCGCTCCCTGCTCAATAGCCCCGGCGACGTCCCAGTGGACGACATTCGCGAATTCGTGGACCTTTCTATCCGGAAAGATAAACGGCGACTCGACGCCGAGCGCGAAACCGCCTTGGCGGCTCAAAAGCGAATCACCGCGGCGGAACGTCGGGCGAAGGAAGCCGCCGAGGACGCGGCCCGACAGTCGGAGGCCGCGCATGCGGCGGAACGTCAGGCGAAGGAAGCCGCCGAGGACGCGGCGCGACAGTCGGAGGCCGCGCGCGCGGCGGAACATCAGGCAAAGGAAGCCGCCGAGCATGCGGCTCATCTGTCAGATACCGCGCGCGCGGCAGCGGATGTCGCGCGCCGCAAGCTGCGCAACCGCTGGCGACTGGCGGTTTCTGCAGCGGTTATTGCGCTGCTCGCATTTGGCGGGGCGTTGCACCAATGGCGCGCGGCACAACATCAGCTAAATCGCGCCAATCAGGCACTGGCAGCTGGGATATTGGCCGATCTGGACCTGCGGTCTGGTTTTCTCGCGCGTCAGCGCAACGCGCTGTGGAAACTAGCCAGGGCGGATGAGGCAGTGCGCACTAACTTCATTTCCGCCCTGACGGCGAGTCCCGAAGACATGGCTCGAAGCGCCCCCGGATTCCATATGATTTCCCGATCCATGGGGCTGCAGTGGCCGTCGCCGGCCGACGCCACAAAATTGCTCACGACCGCAGCCATTGCAATTGCTGTAAACTCCAGTGCAACGACGACCGATCCCGCTGGGCTCCGCGCGCTGGTCGAGGCGTTCGAGACACTAGCGGAGAAGCTGACCGAGGCCGAGGCGCAGCAGGCGCTCGAGCCGCTGCTGAAGCTGATTGGCGAGACGACCGATCCTGATCGGCTCCAAGCGCTGGCCAAGGCGCTCCGCGCAATGCCGGCGAAGCTGACCGACGCCCAGGCGCAGCTGGCTATCGAGCCGCTGCTGAAACGGATCGGCGAGACGATCGATCACAATCGACTCCAAGCGCTGGTCAAGGCGTTCCGGGCATTGGCGGCGAAGCTCACCGATGTCCAGGGGCAGCGGGAGATCGAGCCGCTGCTGAAGCGGATCGGCCAAACGACCGATCCCGATCGGCTCCAGGCGTTGGCCGAGGCGCTCAAAGCACTGCCCGCGAAGCCGACCGAGGCCCAGGCTCAGCAGGCGCTCGAGCCGTTGCTGAAGCGGATTGGCGAGACGAATGATCTCCGCGCGCTCCTGGCGCTGGCCGAGGCGTTCCAGGCACTACCGGCGAAGCTGACCGACGCCCAGGCGAAGCAGGCGCTCGACCCGCTGCTGAAGCGGATTGGAGAGACGACCGATCCCCTCGCGCTCCAGGTGCTCCAAACACTGGCCGTGAAGCTGACTGACGTCCAGGCGCAGCAGGCGCTCGAGCCGTTGCTGAAGTGGATCGGCGAGACGACCGATCCCGATCGGCTCCAAGCGCTGGTCGGGGCGCTCCAGGCACTGCCGGCGAAGCTAACCGAGGCCCAGGCGCAGCAGGCGCTCGAGCCGCTGTTGAAACGGATCGGCGAGACGACCGATCCCGATCGGCTCCAAGCGCTGGTCGGGGCGCTCCAGGCACTGCCAGCGAAGCTCACCGATACCCAGGCGCAGCGCGCGCTCGAGCCGCTGCTGAAAGGGATCGACGACGAGATGACTGATCGTGGCGCGCTCCAGGCGTGGGCCGATGCGCTCCAGGCACTGGCGACGAAGCTGACCGACGCCCAGGCGCAGCAGGCGATCGAGCCGCTTCTGAAGCGGATCGGCAAGAAGACCGATCGCCGCGCGCTCCAGGTGCTCCAGGCACTGGCGACGAAGCTGACCGACGCCCAGGCGCAGCAGGCGATCGAGCCGCTTCTGAAGCGGATCGGCAAGACAACCAATCGGTTCGCGCTCCAGGCGTTGGTTGAGGCGTTCGTCGAGGCGCTCAACGCACTGCCGGCGAAGCTGACCGATGCCCAGGCGCAGCAGGCGCTCGAGCCGCTTCTGAAGCGGATCGGAGAGGGGACTGATTTAAATAGGGAAGAGGCGCTCAAGGCACTCGAGACACTCAAGGCACTGGCGGCGAAGTTGACCGATGCCCAGGCGCGGCAGGCGATCGAGCCGCTGCTGAAACGGATCGCTGAGACGCTTGATCCCGACGAGCTCCGGGCTCTGGTCGAAGCGTTTCAAGCGCTGCCGGCGAAGTTGACCGATGCCCAGGCGCGGCAGGCAATCGAGCCGCTGCTGAAACAGATCGGTGAGACGACTGATCCCGACCAGCTTCAGCCTCTCATCGAAGCGTTTCGGGCGCTGCGGGCGAAGCTGACCGACGCCCAGGCGCAGCAGGCGCTTGAGCCGCTGCTGAAGCGGATAAGCGAGACGACCGATCAGTTCGAGCTCCAGGTGTTGGTCGAGGCCCTCCAGGCACTGGCTGCGCAGCTGACCGACGCGCAGGCGCAACAGGCGCTCGACCCGCTTCTGAAGCGGATCGGCGAGACGACCGATTCCGATCGGCTCCAGCCGTTGGTCAAGGCACTCAAGGCACTGCCGGCGAAGCCGACCGAGACCCAAGCGCAGCAGGCGCTCGAGCCAATGCTGAAGCGGATCGGCGCGACGACCAATCAATTCGCGCTCCAGGCGTTGGTCGAAGCGCTCAAGACGTTGCCGGCGAAGCTGACCGACGCCCAGGCGCAGCAGGCGCTTCAGCCGCTGCTGAAGCGGATAAGCGAGACGACCGATCGGTTCGAGCTCGAGGTGTTGGTCGAGGCGCTCAAGGCATTGCCGGCGAAGCTGACCGACGCCCAGGCGCAGCAGGCGCTTGAGCCGCTGCTGAAGCGGATAAGCGAGACGATCGATTCCGATCGGCTCCAGGCGTTGGCCGAGGCGCTCCAGGCACTGGCGGCGAAGCTGACCGAGGCCCAGGCGCAGCAGGCGCTCGCTGTCGCCAATTCGTCACTGGCTTGGGCGGGCTCGGAATCCGAAGCGGTCGAGTGGGTGCGCGCGCTCGTGGCGCTATTGCCACGTGCCACAGATCAAGAACAAACTCGAATCCTTGTCGAAGCAATCGCCTACCCCTCTGCCGCGGGTCCAGCAACCGAGGTTCTGCTCGACGCGCTTCGCGCAAGGACGGACGCGCCTCCAAAGGAGGATGGAATCACGGCGAGCTTGGCATGGATAACAGCAAAATATCCTCGCCTGGCCCACCGTCCGGCGTGCCCGACGCCGCCCCAGCCAACTTCTTCGTTGTCAGGCTTGAAATGTCCTTAGAGCGAAGCTCCATCATCCGTCCCAGGCGCGGCAAAGGAAAATAAAGGGTTACAAAGAGGACGCCGGAGCCGTCAGTGTTCGCGAGTTGACAGGATGCATAACCGAGCCGACGCCTTACGCCCTTGGCCCGACTCGGATTTCCCGCAGTTCCAGCTTGTGCGTCGCTACTCCGGGTACTGCGGAGAGTACCTGATCCCTACCCGCGATTAACATGCCTAGACGACGACTATTGGTTCAACTGTCGTGACGGCTGTATGTGCAGTTTGCGTTGACCCCGGGCTTGGGAGCGGCGTCGCGAGTTTGGTGGCAACATTGTGCGTGCCTACACCGGCGTAGGCCGGGTAGACTGCGCTCTGGCGCGCAAGGCCGAGCGTGTGTTCGAGATCGTGCTCGGAGGCGAAGTGAATGAGCCTAAAGTTGCAGCGGCCTTGATCCGCCTCGCGCGACTGGAGGGTACTGCTGGGCCAGCCCGGCGCGTGGCTCGCAGGCGGGAGTTCACGGACCGGCGCTGGGCTTTTTTGCAGACGCTGGCGGATGTGAGGGGTAACCGGCTCGTTCTCATCCAGACCCGCCCAGGCACCAATCTGGTAGGCTCGGACGCTGGCGAGGAGACGGCTGAGATCGCACGAAGCACTGCTGACGCGCTGACGCGCTGACGCGCTGGCCTCGGCTGCATGCTTGGCTCAACGAGGCGACGGAAGACAAGCGCACGCTTGACCGATTAGCTGATCGTGCAGCTGAGTGGGCTGATGCCGCGACAAAAAAGGCCAAGGATCTCCTTCTCGCGCGTACCGACGCCGAGCGTGAGGCATTTGATACCTGATCCGCACGCGGCCACTCTGGATTTCCGATGAGGAGCAAGCTTTTGTTGAGGTCAGCTTTGCTGACCAAAGGGCTCTCGCACGCCGAGCTCGGTGGCTTCGGGACTTCGCATTGGCTGCGGCGACCATCTTCCTGGTCGCCGCGAGCTTGGCCACCTGGTTCTGGTTCGATGCGACGCGCCAAGCCAACCGACCGCGCGGTCATTAGGCATCCAAATCCCTCCATCGCTGCTCGCCCGTACCGACGAGGTGATCGAATAAGGCGCGACTTCCGTTGTTGGCACAAAACGCCCCAACGGCGCCGGCCTCGCGATGTCCGTTGACTGGGGTAGACCGGAAGATCTCATTCTCGGAAAGGCCCTGAGAGGCCGCTTGGGTCACCAGATCACGGTACGACGGCGAGACCGTTTCTCCATTTCCTTAATCCAACTCGCAGACCTCGGCGGGTATCTTCTCTTGTCAGACGCGTGCATCGTAGCTGCGAGCTTGCGCCAAAACGGTCCAGGTGATCCGCGCCAACTTATCAGCAAGGGCAGTAGCCAATACGTTGTGATGCAGGCGGTTTACCTGCTTGTGAGTGCATTCCGGAATCCGGTTATTTTCCTGGCACAACAATCATAGATTGTATATTTTCAATTCCGATAATTGTCCTTATCGGAAGTATTTTGCATGGCCCCTCTTCCCGCTATTCGAGACCCGTTCCCTACGATCCCTGGGTCGCTTGGCCAGGACCTAGAGGCGGCCATCAGCTATGCCAAGGCTGAGAAGGCTCCCGGTACCCGAAGGGCCTATGAAACTGACCACCGACTGTTTGTGGCCTGGTGTGAGGCTAAGGGAGTATCAGCCGCCCTGCCCGCGTCTGCCGAGACCCTGGCAGCCTTCCTGGCTGCCGAAGCCGAGGCCGGGAAAAGACCTTCAACACTAGGCAGGCGTCTGGCTGCGATCCGCTACTTTCATAAGCTGGCGGGCTTCCCCACTCCCACGGATACAGAGGCCGTCAAGGCGACTCTGCGGGGTATTCGCCGCTCGGTCGGGACGGCCAAAGTCCGAAAAGCTCCAGCGCTGGCGGAACACGTCAAGGCGATGATCGCAGTATCTCCAGATACCCTACGCGGAAAACGGGACAGAGCCTTAGTCCTTCTGGGCTTTGCTGGGGCTTTCCGCCGCTCTGAGCTGGTGGCTCTGGATGTTGCGGATATCGAGGAAGTTGAGTTGGGCCTACGCGTGATCGTTCGGCGATCGAAAACTGATCAGGAGGGCATGGGCTCGACGATTGCCGTTATGCGGGGCTCCGTAGCTTGCCCGGTGAGAGCGCTGCGCGAATGGTTGAGTGCCGCTGGAATTGAGAATGGCGCGCTATTTCGCCCAATCAGCAAGGCGAATAGGATCGGTCAAGATCGGCTAACCTCGCGGTCGGTCGCCGACATCATTAAGGCGATGGCGAGGAGAATTGGCTTGGACGCTAACACGTTCTCAGGCCATTCCTTACGATCGGGATTTCTGACATCCGCGGCATCGAATGGTGCTTCCATTTTCAAGATGATGGATGTGAGCCGTCATAGATCGATCGAAACGCTTCGTGGGTACGTGCGCGATAGCGAAATCTTCAAAGACCATGCCGGAGCGGGATTGCTTTAATAAGCCGCCAATGGGCAATTTGAAGAATGTCACGCTGCCCATGTTCAATCGGGCCCTTAGTTTTCCCGTCCCATAGGAGGCGGGTTATGAACTTACCCAGTCATGGCCGCGAGTAATGAACCCAAGCTCCGATAGACCCGCGCGCCACATAAAGGTTAGCTCCTGATTGTTAGAAAATGGAGCTAACACCTTGACTAAATTACCCCCCTCGCTGGGCGCGAAACGCAGAGCTTGCCCCTCATGAACGTATCCGCGATGTGCTCCTGGTGCGGGCAGCACGGCCGGTCACTACAGGAGGAAAGCTGATGCACCGGGATGAATGTTTGCAGGAGACACGGGCGATCGCGGGGCGCAGGGAAGTTCTCTACCACGGGACAAGATTCCTCCGCTCCGTGCTTCGGATGAACATACTCTTCTACTCATACCCGGGGAGCACTCAGGTAGCGTTCACCCGGTCTCCTGAGGTGGCCGCCTATGTCGCGTCAATCGAGAGGGATAACGACGAGGGCGAGGGAGCCATACTCGTGTTCAACCGCCGCGCGCTGCAAAATCGCTATCGATTGGATCCATGGCACGACTGCGACGAGACGGACGAGATGGAGGAGCGCGTTTGGAATAGAAACATTCATGAAGTCCAGCGCTATTTACTCGGCGTCGTTATGGTCGGGCGCAAGAAGAGAAACTCTCGGGAGAGGGAGCGAAACAACAGATTGTTCCAGATGACTCTCGCGCTGCGCGCCGAAGGGGTCGCGCCAGAACTGGCCTTCGAAATGTTACACGGGCCTGCTTCAAGCCTTGACGAATTGGAGGCAATGTTAGGCATGAAAGCTGTCTAACTAGATTATCGAAGGCTGGATGACACGACGGGCCCATGACCCATGACCTGACATCTCAGGCATAGTTCTGCGGTCGCAATCCAACGATCGCTATTCGCCAACTCGGACGATGAAGCCTGCGCGCGGCGCTCGAAGATGACCGCACCTTGGCGCTTGGCGATAACGGCAGCCCTTGCGAAGGCTGGAGGCGCATCTGCTTCACACCACAGACTGTAGCGCGTCGCTGAATTGCTGGTGAAACTTGGGCTGGTTTCCGTGACTAGGAAAGTAAATTTCTCGTCCTTGATTGGCGACCTTGAACCCCTCAGTCAAAAGCTTCGGTCCGAGCAGCCGACAAACATTTACTTTAATTAGTATTAGCGGGACGGTCTTGTCGGGCGACAGGCGAACAAGATCGTCGCAAAGCAAGGGAAAATCGCGAAGTATCGTCTCATCTCGTCCCTCCCTCTTATCGACCTGTTCGTAGGTTGCATCGACCAATAGCCAACCGCGCTGGCGCAACTGGACGAGTCCTTCCTCTTTGTTTGAGGGGGCGAACGCAATTTGTTGCATGAATGCTGCGAAGAGTGGCTCGCTGACCTTTCCGACCGGATCGTAGAAATATAAACCTGAAGCAGGCGGTGATTCCGCCACTATAACTAGCTTTAGCTGCTCTGGCTCGTACCTTCTGCGAAGAGAAAGGTAATAGTCGCGATCCTTCATTTTGCCGTCCATTGTTCGAAGAAAAGCCGAGATAAGTGCTCGTTACCTGAGCACGACATTTTGAATATCAGCCAGCATGGCTCTGTCCGCGTCGGGCTACAACAGCGAGCAAAGCACTTTCGCTGAAGGAGAACGCTTCACGCGAGGTGGCACACAAACGAAAAGCATTATAATTGGCGGTCTCTTCGGGTCCCTACTGGATGCCCGAAGTTAGCAGCTACATCCAGTAGCCGCTTGAGTCTCGCAGTCGCTGAAAGCGGGCTCACTTCATTGCATCGCGTCTTAACGACGACTATGATCGGCCGACGCAGCTACATCCAAATCGCCTGATGGACTACATCTCTGATGCGCTTGAGACTTGCTTTGCCAACCATGTTGATCGCCAAAATTGCGTTGTCATCCGCCTCAGCTACCGCCTTAATAGTCGCCAGGCCCGCGTTTTCTAGCCGCTCAAGCTTGTCATCTGTCAAACCGTACGGATAGGCTGGCGACTTTTTTAGGATAGAGATTGGCTTATTAAGAATTGCAAGGTCACGCTCCGCACCTGGAGCAGGGATATCAATTTTAGCCAACGCGCTGTTAGTATATCGGAGCTCATAGGGCTCTTCAGTCGCCCTTATCCATTGTGAAGCGAGATCACTCGTTAAACGACGGCCAGATGTCATCTCAAGTAGGTTGCAGAGGTTTACCGAATAGACCACACCACGACCTCCGGATTTCATAGCACGCGACGCCTCACGTTTCGAAAAAAAACCTGCATACTCGAGTATCTCAAAAATTTTGGACTGCTTTTGCATGATGTCTCTATGAACAAGGGCATACGTAGCGCCCTTGCGCGCGCAGGCAGTGAAAATAAGGTGCGCCACCTCCTGGGACGGCGGAACTAAAACCTCATAGCTTCCAAGTTTTGGTGCAACCTCATCTAGCAAAGGCCAAAAATAGTTTCCCGAAAGCTCAAGCAAGCATTTTGTCAGTTCCGGATAACCGATAGCAGCGTTTTCTTGCATCAAATTGCAGGCGAACACGAAGCTACGAAGATTTCCAGTAACCGCACGCCCCATAATTTTCCCGAATGATACCTCATCGAGACTGCGCGAGGCAGCGACCTTTTTTGCGATCTGCGGGAATCTCTTCTTTGTTACCTCGACGAAGATCTCATGGAAATCGTCTTTCCGTTCATCGCGCGAAATATCAATCACAGTCGCATCGTTGAAGACGTCGAATCTAACACCGAACTTTGTCACTCCAGGATAGATCGAAGCCTTACACGAGATGCGGCTCGTCGAAATAGTACGAAAAATATCGAAAAAATCCTCGAGCGGCCTCTCTCGTCCGATGTGAGCCGCGTCGTCGAAAAGAAGAACAATACGACGAGCAAGCAACCGGGCGTTTTCCTCCAATGCTTGCAGCAGAGCACCAACGTCCTTCGTGATCGGAAACGTACCAAGCTGATTGCGGCTCAGCTCCTTGTTTATCTCTGCCGACAGGATACGGCAAAAATGCGCCTCATACTCCGCGCCTTCCGACCTTAACAACGGCAGGTGACGAAGGCTTATGTACACCGGCAACACGGTGGACGCATGTTCCCGTTTCATCTGCAGAAAGGATTCGATCAGCAGCGCGCTCTTGCCACTTCCACGGCCACCGCGGAGAAGAACAGGACCATGTGCGATGATGCGTTGTATAATCGCTCGCTCATACTTTGCGAAGCTATGATACTTCTGAAAATCATCTCGTGGACACTCTTCTGCAGCAAGCAAGAGTCCGCTGTCATCCGCGGCATCCAAATGATCGTCAGCCATGAATGCCCTCTTTGGCCTGTAGGTAGTAATCGCATGCTCTTGCCGGCTCAAAATTGCCTACCGTCACACATGCGAACTGGCTCACGAACGCTAGCTCAAGAACGAGATCAACGGTGCGCTTCATCCGATCTGAGCATGTCACCTCATCTAGGGTATGCGCTCCAATTGCGAAGAATTCGCCATGGATGCCCTTCGACCAAAAGCTATAAAGTTGCCTTGCCTCACCACGAATACCCTGAATAACCATGTCTGGTTCCTTGGTCATCGCGGTAGGATGCGGCGTGGCTAAAGCATTTTGGTCGAGAAAATCGCGCGCTGCGAGGAACGCTGGCTGCCATATCACTTCGTCCGTGTACGGGGATAGTAGAGCACGCGACACTTGTTCCGGTTTCTGCTTTGGCTTCCAGATGTCTTGGCGGTCACTCGCATCCGCAACCAAATCTGCATTCCAATCAATCGAAATTTGATTCGGCCTATTGTGGTCGAATTCTGCATGCGTTTGAAACCGCATAAGGGTCAGCCCGCGAAAGGGGTCGAGTCTAAAAAGTAACGCTGTCAGACTCGATTCGAGTAGCCCCCTCCCAATGTAAGGGGAAATTGTTGCGGTGCTCGTTCCAGCTCTGCGCTTAATGATCTCGAGAGCCTGCTCTGCAAAGTAGCCGATGTGCGGCTTCATATTTGCGAGCGGCCCTTGAACCTCGCAAGAGGACCCGCAAAACGTCACCAAATCAGAGAACTGGCCATGCATTTGCACGAACCGCATTTCACAAAGTCCGAGAGCTATAACCACCCATCGCAGATCGCAGCCGCAGGATACGAAAGCTGCACCCCCAGCGTGTCAAAGGAGGGCCTTGTTCGAAGTAGTTGATTTTTCTAGAGGTGGCAAGGGTTTCGCGCTTGTTCGGCGTTCTGATGGTCAGCCGCGAGCGCGCCCCGGACGACTATCGCCGAGCTGATGAACTGACGCTTTTTTCAATTTGCCCCCCAGGGCCTTGCCTTCGAATACTGGTGTCTAGCGAACTTGATCAAGTGGCTGGCACATACACGATGTTATTCTGCAAAAGAACTTTCTCACCCGACCAGCGATAGGCGGTAAGAAAGCCGCCTTTTGCCACGCTGAAATCCAAGCACGCAGCATACTCGCTATCGAGTGTTGGCGTGCCTTGGAGCCAATAATGGCCGAAGAAGACTGGCTTCTTTTTTCTGTAGTGATACGCGGTTGGTATCGGCAGTTCAGGCAAACTAGCCCGATCTATTCACGAGAGCACGGTCGTTCTTGACGTCTGACGGGGGCTGGCGGCTGGCGTGGGTGACCGTCCGGCCTTTTCTCACCGGGTTCTACATCAAGCTGTTTTGTAGGCGATGGAGGAGTGGGGCGGGTGAGCGGGCGCAGGCCCGGTCGGTTACGGACCGAGCGGGAGCAGCGCGCCGGGCAAGCAGCGGATCAGGTCGGCTTCGGGACATGCCGCGGCAAACGCAAGGCGAATGCGGCTCGAGGTCTCGACCACACGGGCGGCGAGCTTCAAGAGCCGAAGACGCAGCGTCGCGAACTCGGCAGCGGCCAATTCCCGGACTTTGGGAATGGCGTCGCGCACGGTCAGCATCAGCCAATAAGCGGCCGTATGGAGCACGAGACGGACCTGGTTGGCGAGCGCCGAACGGCAGCTGGTGCGGTCGGAGGCGAGCTGCGTCTTATGCAGCTTGATCAGATTCTCGGCTTGGCCGCGCGCGCAATACAGGCTGTCGTAGATCCACTCGGCCGAGCCGACATCGAGGCTGGTGACGACGAAACGGATGTCGAGGCCGAGCATCGTCGCCTCAATACGGGCGACGGTGCGCCGTTCGCGATCCCAGGACTTTGCCTTGTGGCGCGTCTCGGTATAGCCACGCAGAACCGGCAGGTTCTCGATGGCGCGTCGGGTGCGGATGTCGTCGGCGACCTCGTCGACTTTTCTGGCGAGAGGCTTGGTGCCGGACAGACCGAAGATGTAGTCGATGCCGTTGGTCTCGCACCACGCCATGGCCTCCGGCCGGGCATAGTGCCCGTCGCCACGGAACGTAATTCGCGTGTTGTGCCACCGCGTCCGGATATGCCGTACCAGGCGGCGCAGAAGGGCACGCACCTCGACGCCGCCCGGCGTCTTGCCGGGCCTCAGCACGACCGCCACGGGACGGCTCTTCTCCGTGTCGTAGACGTGGATCGGCAGGAAGCAGCGTTCGTCATAATGAGCGTTGAACAGCGAGAGCTGCTGATGGCCGTGGACGACGTCGCAGGTATCATCGATGTCGAGCGTGACGGATGCCGGCTCGCGCGGGTAGCTATCCATCCATGCGTCGACCAAAATGTAGGTCAGCCGGATCACGTCGCGCAGGCGCGGAGCATTCTCCAGCCGCGACAGCGTCGGCTGGGAACACAAATCCCGGCCCGTGTCCGGTAGGCGACCGCAGGCCAGCTTGAATGCCGGATCGGACCGCAGATGATCGAGGTCGTCGGCGTCCTCGTAGCCGCAGCAGATCGCGAACATGCGCGCGCGGAACATATCGACCAGGCTGTGCACGACCCGCGTCGGATCGCGCCGATCCGGGAACACCCGGGCCAGATTGTCGGCCAAGCCGAGACGCCGCTCGGCCATCGCCAGAAGCATCACGCCCCCGTTCGAGGTTAGGCGCCCACCATCGAAGGCAGCTGTGACTTTCTTGGCGTGAATGGCTGGAAACGAGAAGGGCGGAATCGTATCGTCGGTCATGGCGGGCGTGGCGTTCGCGGTTGGAGGTGATGGGGTTGGCTTCACAACCGAATCCTACGCCGTATCAGCGCTTTACACCACGCTCGCCAGCCTCTCGGGCGCCTCTTACGAATAAGACAGGCTAGCCTCTTCACCGTCCATCCCAAGTGCTGCGTCCCGAAACGTTAGGGCCTTACGATCCCACCAGCGAATGCGAACTTCACGGCGCTCGTGGCCATCCTTGTCGAAGAACGAACGTCCATCCGGAAGAGGCAACTCTGGCCCCTTCAATAGAACCTCCGCAGCATTGTAGGCTGTCGAGCCGCGTCGGCTAGCTTCATGCAGCCCCTCCAGGGTAAACCGGTTGGCGGCGTCCAGACAACCAGACAGCTTTTCCTGGGCGGATTCGCTCCAACAGGCATGGACGACCCGTAATCCCGGGAGGTCGATCCATACCGGCAGGGTTCTGAACCACTCGAGCGCTTGCGCGTAAGCATCCGAGCCCTCTTCGATCTGTCTCAGGAATTCCTTGTGCTGGTGAGCGTTCTTTTCGGTGTGAGGCCGAAGAAAACTCCCATTCCCGTCTGGCGCGGCCCACCCCAGCGCATTGAATTCGTGGTTGCCCATGACCGCTAACGCCAAGCCAGCGTCGCACATGCGTTTTGCGATTTGGAGAGCCGCAATCTGCTCGGGCCCACGGTCGACAAAATCGCCGACGAAGATGACCCGACGCTCAGGATGGCGAAACAGGCCATCCCTCTCGTCATAGCCCATAGCGCACAAAAGCCGCCGCAGAGCGTCCGCATGGCCGTGGATATCGCCAATAATGTCGTACCCGTCCGTCGCCAAAGCCTCTCCCATGCGTCACCTAGCTGAATGCCCGCAGGTTAACCTCGTACAGGCTCGGTAGATTCGCAAATCGAATGTTATGGAATTTTGCCGGCTGATAAGCCTTAGGACCAAACCTTATCAACCTGCCAACCGACTCCATTCTGGTTTAGCTTGATCGGCAGAAGCTAGAGGCGCCGACAAGCATGTTCGCTTGGACCGACAGCAGACATCAGCACCCACGTTTTACTGCTCCTACCCACATGGGAACCGGTAGTTTCCTGCCGCGCCTGAACTGTCAGCCACATGGAGCGGAATGTCGGCGCGTTGCACCCGCGATCTGGCGGTGAGGCACAGTATCGACGCGTTCTGAATCAGGTCAGGCGAGAAATGGCGGCAGCCTGTCTCGCCAAGGCGGACGAGTGGAACGAACCACCGCTTGACGAATCGTGAGCGATGAGGACGAAACAAAGCGATCCGAGTGTGTCAAGTGTTGGTATTTGCCGGTCCTGCCGCATCGCGCCATGTCTGGTGAGGCGCCAAGCTGACTGTCGTTGGCAAAGACATTCTGAAACGCTATGTGGTAGGACCCGGATTAAGTGCCTTCCGACACGGCGGCTCGTCTTAATTGAAAGGCCTGAAGTTGTCTCGATTGACTGACCTCATAGCTCAGACCAAAGCAAAAGATTTAACGCTTGGGACGGAGTTGGAACGAGAGTTCAAAGTGCTTTCGTCTCGTCGGTCCTTCGGACTGAACTTCGAGCGGCATCGGCCTGAGAACGTAGAATTGCCCGGGCGGCCAGAGCTGGCCCCGCAAATTCGGACAGTAGCTTGAGTGGATTTTCTGCCTGACAGCGGCGAGGATTCTTGCTGCGAATCAGGAGCGAAGATGACGAAGAAGAGCCGCCGGACGCATTCTCCGGCATTCAAGGCGAAGGTTGCTTTGGCTGCGGTCAAAGGCGACAAGACACTGGCGGAGCTGGCGCAGCTGTTTGATGTTCATCCGAACCAGATCACGATCTGGAAAAACCAGCTCCTGGAAGGCGCCGCCGGCGTGTTTGGGCATGACAAGACATCGGCCGAGACGCCGGTCGATTTGAAGGCGTTACATGCCAAGATCGGCGAGCTGGCGTTGGAAAACGATTTTTTGTCCGGCGCGCTCACCAAGGCGGGCCTGCTGAGCGCAAAGCGATGATCGACCGCGATCATGATCTTTCTATCGTGCGCCAGGCGAAGGTCCTGAAGCTGGCTCGCAGCACGGTCTACTATGAACCTCGGCCAGTTTCGGCCGAGGACCTTGCCTTGATGCGTCGGCTCGATGAGCTGCATCTCGATTATCCCTTCGCGGGAGCGCGTATGCTGCGATCGTTGCTGCGGCGGGAGGGCGTATACGCCGGTCGCCGCCACATCGCGACGCTGATGAAGCGCATGCGGATCGAGGCGGTCTATCGTCGCCCGAACACGAGCAAGCCGGCTCCGGGTCACAAGATCTACCCGTACCTGTTGCGCGGATTGAAGATCGAGCGGCCCGACCATGCGTGGGCAATGGACATCACCTACATTCCGATGCGGCGTGGCTTCGTCTATCTCGCGGCGGTCGTCGATGTGTTCAGCCGACGGGTCCTGGCCCATCGCGTCTCGATCACAATGGAGGCGGCCTTCTGCGTCGAAGCGGTCCAGGAGGCGTTGGCGAAGCACGGCAGGCCCGAGATTTTCAACACGGATCAGGGCAGCCAGTTCACCAGCCTCGAGTTCACCGATGTGCTGCTGGACGCGAAGATCGCCATCAGCATGGACGGCAAGGGCGCCTGGCGCGACAACGTGTTTGTCGAGCGGCTCTGGCGCACGGTCAAATACGAAGAAGTTTATCTCCGCGCCTACGACAGCGTGTCCGAGGCGCGAGCGTCAATTGCCAAGTATCTGGCCTTCTACAATCAGGGACGCCCTCACTCGAGCCTTGACGGGCGCACGCCCGACGAGGCTTACTTCGGCACGCAAGCTATGGTGATGGCCGCATGACCGTCGCCGACGGTTTTGTCGTCGCTCTGGTCGGGCTACGCCCTCCCGACGCAACGACAAAACCGTAAAGCCCCGCGTTCAGCATAACCCGGCAGGAATCCACTTAAATCCAGCGGGGCGCTGTCCAAACAACCGGGGCCAGCTCTGCCCGTGCGCAAAGGTGACAGAGTGCACGTCCTACCCGCGCGCGGATCGACGACAAAGGGCGACTTGCGGCTTTGGAAGGTACTAGGATTCGAGAAGGCGGATGGCAAGAGGCTTGCCCAAATCGAGCTTCTGAACGCGGCCAAGCCGGAGAGGCAGACGGTTGCTATCGAAAATCTCGTCGCGGTTGCGGAATTCCACGATTACATCTACCCCGGCATGGTCAGCACGGGAAAGGTCGAGTGCGACGACAACAAGCCTTTTCATACAGTTATAAACGGCGAAAACTACCATGCCTTACAGGCACTGACCTTCACACACCGCGGCAAGATCGACGTGATTTATATCGATCCGCCATACAACACTGGGGCGAAGGATTGGAAATACAATAACGACTATGTTGGGGAAGAAGACCTGTATCGGCACAGCAAGTGGCTCGCTTTTATGGAGCGCCGACTACTTATTGCAAAGGACCTTCTAAACCCCAAAGATTCCGTCCTTATTGTCACTATCGACGAGAAAGAATACCTGCGGCTTGGTTTGCTATTGGAGCAATTGTTTCCTGAGGCCCGGATGCAAATGGTGTCCAGCGTTATCAACCCCAAGGGAGCAACAAGGTCTTCTGCCTTCGGCCGAACTGATGAGTATCTGTTTTTTGTCATGATGGGAGCTGCAGCGCCCATTCCAGTTTCGCTAAATAGCGAGTGGAAAGTTGCCCAAGATCGTAGAGCCGGAAGTCTAAGATGGGCGGAGCTATTGCGCGCTGGCTCGCATACTCGTCGTGTCGACAGCCCCAACCAATTTTATCCGGTATTCATTCGCAATGGAACGGACGGCCCTCGATTTGAATCTGTCGGCGATGCATACCTGGGCGAGAATTGGAGAGCCGTTAAGGCACCTCCCGGCTGTGTCGCAGTCTGGCCGATTCGGTCTGACGGATCTGAGGGCAATTGGCAGAATAGTGCGTCTAGTCTGCGTGAGTTGATAATTAAGGGTTACGCAAAATTGGGAAGATGGCGCGGGAAAGATACGGCAATTGCTTATTTGAAGAGAGGTGAGCAGGGAAAGGTTGAGGCAGGAATCTTTCCGATTGTCGGCCGAAAGCAGGACAACTCAATAGTTGTCGATGATTCTGAGTATCAGCCAGTGTTCCTCCCGGGTACTCAGTGGCGAATAGCGTCACATAATGCCGAGCAGGGAGGAACAAACTTGCAAAAGCTTCTGATTCCTGACCGCAAGTTTCCATTTCCTAACCCGTCTTATTCGCGAGAGGGCGCCTGAGAGGCTGGCGAGCGTGGTGTAAAGCGCTGATGCGGCGTAGGATTCGGTTGCGAAGCCACCCCATCACCTTCAACCGCGAACGCCACGCCCGCCATGACCGATGATACGATTTCAGACCACTATCGAGAAGCAAGAATTCAACACAAATAAAACCTCTGCCTCGCGCTCGATCTCTTCATGCTTGATAGTCTCGTTTCGGAGGCTGATCACCTACCGCGTCTAATAGGCCGCTCGCGCCGGTTTCTTTGGACGCGGCACGACCGCGACTCCACGTTTCGGCACAGAAATGATCGGGAGTCACTCAATCTTTCTTCAACTTAACCCGTCTTATTCGTAAGAGTGCGCCTGAGGGGTAAAGCGCTGATGCGGCGTAGGATTCGGTTGCGAAGCCACCCCATCACCTTCAACCGCGAACGCCACGCCCGCCATGACCGATGATACGATTCCGCCCTTCTCGTTTCCAGCCGTTCACGCCAAGAAAGTCACAGCTGCCTTCGATGGCGGTCGCCTGACCTCGAACGGGGGCGTGATGCTTCTGGCGATGGCCGAGCGGCGTCTCGGCTTGGCCGACAATCTGGCCCGGGTGTTCCCGGATCGGCGCGATCCGACGCGGGTCGTGCACAGCCTTGTCGATATGTTCCGCGCGCGCATGTTCGCGATCTGCTGCGGCTACGAGGACGCCGACGACCTCGATCATCTGAGGTCCGATCCGGCATTCAAACTGGCCTGCGGTCGCCTACCGGACACGGGCCGGGATTTGTGTTCCCAACCGACGCTGTCACGCCTGGAGAATGCGCCGCGCCTGCGCGACGTGATCCGGCTGACCTACACTTTGGTCGACGCATGGATGGATAGCTACCCGCGCGAGCCGGCATCCGTCACGCTCGACATCGATGATACCTGCGACGTCGTCCACGGCCATCAGCAGCTCTCGCTGTTCAACGCTCATTATGACGAACGCTGCTTCCTGCCGATCCACGTCTACGACACGGAGAAGAGCCGGCCCGTGGCCGTCGTGCTGCGGCCCGGCAAGACGCCGGGCGGCGTCGAGGTGCGTGCCCATCTGCGCCGCCTGGTACGGCATATCCGGACGCGATGGCACAACACGCAAATTACGTTCCGTGGCGACGGGCACTATGCCCGGCCGGAGGCCATGGCGTGGTGCGAGACCAACGGCATCGACTACATCTTCGGTCTGTCCGGCACCAAGCCTCTCGCCAGAAAAGTCGACGAGGTCGCCGACGACATCCGCACCCGACGCGCCATCGAGAACCTGCCGGTTCTGCGTGGCTATACCGAGACGCGCCACAAGGCAAAGTCCTGGGATCGCGAACGGCGCACTGTCGCCCGTATTGAGGCGACGATGCTCGGCCTCGACATCCGCTTCGTCGTCACCAGCCTCGATGTCGGCTCGGCCGAGTGGATCTACGACAGCCTGTATTGCGCGCGCGGCCAAGCCGAGAATCTGATCAAGCTGCATAAGACGCAGCTCGCCTCCGATCGCACCAGCTGCCGTTCGGCGCTCGCCAACCAGGTCCGTCTCGTGCTCCATACGGCCGCTTATTGGCTGATGCTGACCGTGCGCGACGCCATTCCCAAAGCCCGGGAATTGGCCGCTGCCGAGTTCGCGACGCTGCGTCTTCGGCTCTTGAAAATCGCCGCCCGTGTCGTCGAGACCACGAGCCGCATTCGCCTTGCGTTCGCCGCGGCATGTCCCGAAGCCGACCTGATCTGCGGCTTGCCCGGCGCGCTGCTGCCGCTCGGTCCTTGACCGGCGGGGCGTCCGCCCCCGTTCGCCCAACCCATCCCTCAAGCGCGTTGCAAAGTACCGGTCGTCAGGCGGCGAAAAGCCGAAGGCAATCCTGTGCGCCTCGTCAGACAAGATGTGCGGCCGCATCAATCGGGCCCAAAAGCCGCACTCTCACGAATAGGACGGGCTAAATCCTTATATGCAGTTGAGGATGCGTTGCGCTTCTTTGTTGTGAGAAAGCCGGAAGCAACAATCCTCGATTTCTTTTCCGGCTCTGGCACTACAGCTCATGCAGTCATGCGCCTGAACCGACAGGACGGCGGACGTCGCCAGTGTATCTCGGTAACAAACAACGAGGTCGCCGCGGACGAACAAGCCGCACTTCGGAAAGCTGGCTTCAGGCCGGGCGATGCGGATTGGGAGAAATGGGGCATTTGCGACTACATCACTAAGCCGCGCATTGCAGCGGCGATTACCGGTAAGACGCTCGAAGGAAAGAACATCGAGGGTGACTACAAGTTCACCGATGAATTTCCGATATCCGAAGGCTTCAAGGAAAACGCCGAGTTCTTCACGCTCACTTATGAAACGCCTGTTGCCGTCAGCCACAATCGTGCCTTCGCTCGCATCGCGCCCCTTCTTTGGATGCGGGCCGGGAGTCAAGGACGACGGATAAGCGAGCCTCCACCGCGGGGCTGGGACGTTGTCGATACCTACGGACTGCTCACCGATCTGGACAAAGCTGTAGCCTTCGCTAAGGCCGTCGAGGCGAAGGGATCAATCCGTATTGCATACATCGTGACGGACGACGATCGCCGCTTCCAATCCGTTGCCCGTCGTCTGCACCACTCGGTCGAACCGGTGCGGCTCTACGAGTCGTACCTGATGAATTTCCGTTTCTCGATGGGGCGGTAAGGGCATGAAATTTACGTTAAAAGACTATCAAGACGACGCCGTCGAAGAGGTTCTCGACCGGCTCAAGAAAGCCCGCAAGCGCTGGCACGAGGATCGTGACAAGCATGCCTTCTCGCTGACCGCCACCACCGGCGCGGGCAAGACTGTTATGGCCGCCGCTGTCTTTGAAGCGCTGTTTCACGGCAACGATGACTATGAATTTGAACCGGACCCTGGCGCAGTGATGATCTGGTTCAGTGACGACCCCTCATTGAACGAGCAATCCCGCTGGCGGTTGCAAGAGGCTTCGGACAAATTGACCGTCTCCGATCTCGTCACGGTCGACAACAGCTTCGGCCGCGAAAAATTCGAGGCGGGGAAGATATACTTTCTGAATACTCAGAAGCTGTCGAAGAACAGCCTTCTTGTGCGGGGACATGATCCAAACGATACCGCCATTGAAGATGATGACGGGCAGATGCGGATTATGCCTGATCTGCGGTCGCACACGATTTGGGATACGATTCAGAACACCATCGAAGATCCCGATTTGACGCTCTACCTGGTGCTGGACGAAGCCCATCGCGGGATGAAGGAAGGCGGCAAGTCGAACGGTGATGGCAAACCGACTATCGTCAAGCAGCTCATAAACGGATCAGGCTCCGTCCCTGGCATTCCGATCGTCTGGGGAATATCGGCCACCGTTCAGCGCTTCAACGATGCCATTGCGGGCATGCAGGGGCACGGGACACTACCCAATGTCATCGTAGACCCGAAGAAGGTGCAGGATTCGGGGCTTCTGAAGGACACAATCAATTTAGACATTCCGGACGAGGAAGGTGACTTCTCAACGGTCCTTTTGCGCCGAGGCACCGACAAACTGCGCGACATCTCTAAGGCTTGGACTGAGTACGCCAAGCAACAGGACGACGCCGATTCGGTCCTGCCGCTGATGGTGTTTCAGGTTCCCAATTCGCCAGATCACAAGGAGATCGGGAAATGGCTCGATACCATATTTGACCGCTGGCCGGAATTACCGCCTGACTGCATCGCCAACGTGTTCGGTGAACACAAGACCGAAACGTTTGGCAGCCGCACCGCTCAATATGTCGCTCCCGAACGAGTGCAGGAATCGGATTGGGTGCGCATCCTCGTTGCAAAGGACGCGATCAGCACCGGCTGGGACTGCCCCCGCGCCGAGGTCATGGTGTCCTTCCGCGCCGCATCGGACAAAACTCACATCACCCAACTTCTAGGCCGGATGGTTCGTACGCCACTAGCTCGGCGAATTCCCGGCAACGATCGGCTGAATGCCGTGGACTGCCTTCTTCCTCGCTTCAATAAGAAGTCGGTTGAGGATGTGGTAAAGGCGCTTATGACTGGTGCCGATAGCGGCGAGGAGCTGCCGGGTCGCCGCGTCCTCATCAATCCGCGCGAGATGAAGCCGAACCCGGCAATTCCCGAAGAGGTCTGGCAGAAATTACTCTCTCTGCCCTCCCAGACGCTGCCCAAACGGCAAGCTCGTCCTGTCAAGCGACTGACCGCCTTGGCGCATGAGCTTGCGGCCGACGCCCTGCTTTCCGACGCTGGCAAGAAGGCTCATGCCGAGATGCACAAAGTGCTCGACGGTGCACAGGTTCGGTACGCAGAGGAAATCAAGAAAGCCCGCGATGGGGTCTTGACCGTCGAAGGCAAAACGGAGAAGGCGGATGTTGAAACCAAGGCCATGTCGTTTAACGACTTCGTGGAGGCGGCCGACTACTCCGTCATCGAGGATGCTTACAAGAGAGCTGCGCGCGTGATTAGCCCCGATCTGGCAACCACCTATAGCGAGCATCTGGCACACGGGGGTTCCGAAGACAATGATACGGCAGACGCGCTGATCGAAGCTCACACAACCGTGGCGGCGATTGGTCTTGTACCGGACATCAAGGGTGACCTGGAGGCAGCAGCGGAGAAGCTTTCAAACCAGTGGCTCAGCCAATACCGGATTTCGATCAAAAGTCTGAGCGACGAGCGCCAAGAGGTCTATCGGCAGATCAGGGAAATGAGCGCGGACCCGCTCGACGTCGACTTGGCTCGCCCACATTCTTGGCTGCAGCCAACGAAGTCGAGGGAAGCGGACGGAACTGAAATCGAGCTTCCTCGCTTCGAACGGCACATGCTCTGCGATGACGACGGCCTGTATCCAGGAAACTTCGGGTCATCGTGGGAAAGCAAGGTCCTGTTGACCGAGTTAAAACGGGATGGGAGCGTCGGCTGGTATCGGAATCCGGGACGCCCCAGTCAGGATTCTCTTGGCGTGACTTATGAAGACGCAGACGAGATGAAGATTGTACGGCCCGATTTCATCTTCTTCGTCCGACTGGCGGATGGCAGTATTGCGGCTGACATCATTGATCCGCACGGCATCCATTTGGGCGATGCACTACCCAGACTGAGGGGGTTGGCTAGATATAGTGAGACCCATCAGACAGTATTTCGCCGCATCGAAATTATAGCGGAAATTGCCGGGACTTACCGTGTGTTGGACCTAAGCGAACCTTCAGCTCGCGAGGCAGTTCAAAAAGCTGAGTCTGCCAAAGCCCTATTTCAAAGTGGTGCAGCTACAAACTATCATCTAGGCGCAACATCATAGAAATGGCTTCACGACGACGGTCGGTAAACGTGAGCAGCCTGATTGAAACCGAGGATCCGAAAATCTTGGCATCCCGAGAATGCTAGTCCATGGCCAGTACGTGGACCGAATTCTCGCGGCTGAACAAGGGAGACGAGAACAGCGCCGCGGCTCGAAGTTTGCCAGTTTGAAGTACTTGGCCAAATGGAGGGCGTCGAGGAATACAATCCAATACTCCCCCCGAAATCGATCCTAAGGACGTAGTGGGAATTGCAGTGCGTTAATAATCAGTCGTTAACGTCATCCCGAAGCGATCTCGTGGATGAAAGATAACATGCTGGCGGAGGTTAAAGCGGTCGGAGCCTCGACTAGCGAGAACCGGTGGGAGCGCGAGCTTTGCGCAGCGCAACGACGACAGCCACGCACGGCGACAAGGTCGACGAACTCCGATAAGCGCGGCGCCCCCGTCGGAATGCAAGGACTGATCGACCCCGCAAATTCCGAAATCCATTGGCATAGAATGGGGAGTCCTAGCGAGAGAGATTCAAACCGCGACCCAAATAAGCCCTTGGTTTTCCGGGAAATCCCGTACCGGAGCGATTTTGCGTGTTCTAAGATTCGGAGAAAATTCGGTTCTCCAGACCTATCCGGCACTAGGTTGGGTGGGTGAACGGACTTCTCCGTCGGCAAAAGAGCAGGAAAACGGCCGCATTTCTGGCCTCTCTCCAGATCGAAGTACGAGATCATGTTGGTGGGATGGCGGAGCGAGAGAGATTCGAACCCGCGGTACAAACGAGGCGGGCTCAAGCTGTTCGGCGGCCGGCTCCCCGTAAACTACGCGCCTCTCGGTTGCGGCGCCGCCTACGTTGGAAATGGGTGCCGTCCAATCTAACCCTGGAACGCTCACTGTTGATGGTCTGGCCAGTTGCTCCAGCCCGTTTTGTTACCTCACCCGTTACTTTTAAGGTGGGATTCTCAAGCCTGGATTGAACTAAGTTATTGATATTGTTGGTACAGTTGGGTGGGCTCGAACCACCGACCTCCTGTTCCACAGACAGGCGCTCTAACCAACTGAGCTACAACTGCATCCTTGCGAGCCGCGCCTTGGGGCGCCCTGAGAGGGCCGGTACCGAGGGGGCTGGACGGGGCGGAAACTAGGTGCAACGGCCGTTTTTGGCAAGGCCGCAAACGGGCGGAATCCACCCTCAAACGACGTTATTTCCAAAGGAAAACCCGGGCGTGGGCCCGGGTTTCTTATTATTTGGGCATGATCCTATCGGAAGACCGCTGTGCACTTCGCGCGCGACCCTTCGGGTCCGGATCAGGCCCTGATCAAACCGGCCCCGTCGCTCAGGCGGCGGGCGGGTAGAGCTTCGAGGCGCTGGCCTTGATCGGCTCGGCGGCGGCGGTGGCGGCGCGCTGGGCGATCTCGGCGAGCTCCTTGGCCTGGGCCTGGAAGGTCTCGAGCTGCTTTTTGCCATGGCTGCTCCACAGCGCGAACGCATCCGACGGCGACTTCACGCCGAGCAGCTCCTGGGTGAAGTCCAGATGGGCGGTGGTGTTGGCCTTCATGAACTCCATCAGCTTGGCGGTGTACTCGTTCGCGCCCTTGCTGGCGGAGGAGAACACGGCCTCGATGGTGCCGTTATGGCTTTCGGCCGCGTCCTTGAACTTGGCGTAGCTCTCGCGGGCCTGCGAAACGCCCTTTTCGGCGAACGCACGCATCTGCTCGGGCACCTCGAACGGAATGATCGAGGCAGAAAACGGATCAGTCGCACCTGTCATTGTTGGTCCCTCACGGTCTTGGAAAATGGAGTGAGCCTTCTGGCGCGCCCGCCGGCCAACCGGGGCCCTCTGTGGCGGATACGAAGACTGGATACGCGTAACGAATGGCTCGTCCAACGCCCAGCAGTGTCACTGGGTAACATGTCAACATTGTGCAGCGCAACGCGATCCAGGGGGCGCAGAGAAAATTTAATCGCGGGGAGGATGAGGTTCCGGGGTATGGGAACCCGTGGTTGCGGTACCACGATGTTGAATTCCAAGACCGCGCGGTCGGGCTGCTTACCCTCCCCTGGAGGGTCCGAGACGAGCGTAGCTCGCTCGTGGGTCGATCGCGCGCAGCGCGGGCGGGGTGGGGTGATCTCTCCACTCGGGCAGTGCGAAATGCGGAGAGACTGTCACCCCACCTGGGTTCGCATGCCGCTTCGCGCCAAGCGAACCCATCCTCCCCCTCCAGGGGAGGATGGGCAGCTGTGATGCCGCGCTAGTCTACCGGGCCCGCGGCGCGCGAATCCTGCGGATGCAGCGGCCGCGCGGCTTGCGGGGGCGGCCGGATTAAGGTTATCGCGGCTTTAGGGCTTCCCCCATAGGCTGGGGCCGTGGACCTGCCCGCGCCCGCGCGCGATACTAACCCTTTCTTAAGGCTGTCATTCCCGGCAGCCCTAGGGCCAGAGGCGTGACAGCGAGACTTAAAGCCGGTTGGATGAGTCATTCGGATTTCCAGTTGCGAGGCGTGGGCGATCCCCGGCTGGCCGTGCATGCGACATCCCCGCTGCCCGCGTGGCTCTGGTCGGTCGACGGCACGCGCGTGCTGTGGGCCAATCCGGTCGGCGCAAAATTCTTCGGCGCGGCGCATGCCGCAGTGCTGGCGGAAAAGACGTTCGGCCCGGCCGACAGCCATCGCCGCCAGGTCGCCCGGCTCGCCCGGCAGCTGCCGGCGAGCGGCACGGTGCGGCTCGAACGGCTGCGCGGCTTCGGCGCCCGGCTCGGAACGCTGATGACCTGCGCCTGCACGCGGCTGACCTTCGCCGATGGCGGCCAGGCCGTGCTCGTCACCGCGATGGACCCTTCGGTGCGCACCATGCCGCTGGTCGAGCGCCTGCATCGCCTCGTCGCGGGCGCCAAAATGCCGATGGCGGCGTTCGCGCCCGACGGAATGTTCGTCGGCGCCAGCGAAGCCGCCCGCGCCCTGCTCGGCTTCCGCGATCTCGGCGAAGCCGGGCTCGAGCAGGCCCGCAGCGATGCGCTTCGCAGCGGCCGCGCCGAGACGCCGATCGGCATCGGCCAGATGGTGCTGCAACGGGTCGGCCTCGGTGCCGATATCGGCCTGGTCGCGCTGATCGAGCCGGCCGCCGCGCAGGCGGCAGCGGCGAGCGATGCCGCGCCGGCCGCGTCCGCGCCCGCGAGCACGCCTGACGTCACGCCCGCGGCGCCGGCTCAATCCACGCCGCAAGCCGCCGAGGCGCCGAACGAGGCGCCGCCGTCGAACGAGGCGCCGGCCGCTATCGCGCTGTTCGACGCCTTCGCCGAGCCGGCCGAAACGCCCGCGCCTACCGGGACGATCGCGTCCGAGCCGCCGGTGAGCGAGGCGGCGCCGGAGATCGCAACGGTCCAGGAGACTGTCGAAGAAGCCGTCGCCGAGACGGTTGAAGAGACGGCCCAGGAATCGGCTGAAGAGCCGGCTGACGCGCCGAAAACTCCGGTTGAAAACCATTCCTCAGCCATTGTGTCGCCGCAGGCCGCCCCGATCACTACCGGCATGGTCGAGCCGCCGTCGGGTCCCACGGAGACGCCCGCGCCGCATCAGCATCCGCTGCGCTTCCTCTGGCAGATGGATGCAGAGGGCCGCTTTGTGCTGGCGTCCTGCGAGTTTATCCGCCTGATGGGCGCGCACACGGCCGCCGGCTTCGGCCGCCCCTGGCGCGAGATCGCCGAGGAATTCTCGCTCGACCCGGAGGGGCGCGTGGCGCAGGCGCTGGCGAGCCACGACACCTGGGCCGGGATCACTGTGAACTGGCCGGCCGACGGCGGCGAGCATCTGCCGGTCGAGCTCGCAGGCCTGCCGGTCTACGACCACGCGCGCAATTTCGCCGGCTTCAAGGGCTTTGGCGTCTGCCGCGATCTCGACGGCCTCAATCGGCTCGATGCGCTCCGGCGCTTCGAGCTGCTCGCCGAACCGCCGGCGCAGCACGGCCTATCCGCCGACATCGCCGAGCCCGATCCGGAGCCCGAGCCCGTGGCAAAGGCGGCGCCTCCGCCGGCCGAGCCGCCCGCACCTGAGCCCGAGCCTACACCCGAACCTGAACTGCCCGACCCCGCCCTCGACGCGAATTCACATCCAACCGATCCGGAAACGCCAGTGGAAACGCCTCCCAACGTCGTGCCGTTCCGCCCGCCCGGCGATACCAGATCAACTGGTGATCAGAGATCGCCGACGCTGACGCCGATCGAGAACAGCGCGTTCAACGAGCTCGCTCGGCAATTGTCCGAACGCCTCGAGCGCGAGCGTGAGACGATCGCCGCCGGCGCGTCCGAACCGCCGGCGGAGAGCACGCCCGAACCGCCGATCGAGACGCCGCACGCGGCCGAATGGCTGACCGAGCCCGCGCCGCCGGCGCGCGGCCACAGCATGCGCGACCGCGCGCTGCTCGACCTCTTGCCGACGGGCATCCTGATCTATCGGCTCGACCGCCTGCTCTACGCCAACCCGGCGTTCCTCGCGCGCATGGGCCATGCCAGCGTGAGCGCGCTGGAGAATGCCGGCGGCCTCGATGCGCTCTATGTCGAGCCGGGCGTATCGCCCGCCAGCAGCACCTCGCAAGGCGGCACGCCGGTTACGATCAGCGCGACGCTTCCCAACGGCGAAGAGCCGCTTCCGACCACCGAGGCGCATCTGCACACGATCGACTGGGACGGCGAGAGCGCGCATGCGCTGGTCTGCGCGCTGCCGACTGCTGCGCCTATCGTTGCTGCGCCCGCCGTTGCCGAGCCTGTCGTTGCGCCGTCCGTTGTCGCCGAGCCAGTCGTCACCGAGCCACTTGTCGCGGAGTCCTTCCCCTACGCGTCCGAGCTCGAGTCCCAGGCCGGCGATGCCGACGCCGAGGATCTCGCCGCGATCCTCGACACCACGGCCGAGGGCATCGTGATGTTCGATGCCGAAGGCAACATCCTCGTCTGCAACCGCAGCGCCGAAGCGCTGTTCGGCTACGACGGCGAAGCGCTGCTCGAGCAGAACCTGGTGTCGCTGTTCGCGCCGGAGAGCCAGCAGATCGTCGCCGACTATCTCGAAAGCCTGAAGAGCCAGGACATTTCGAGCCTGCTCGACCACGGCCGCGAGGTGCTGGGGCGCGAGAAGAAGGGCGGCGTCATCCCGCTCGCCATGATCATGGGCCGCACAAGGCCCGACGGCCCGAACTTCTTCGCCGTGTTCCGCGACCTCTCCCAGAGCAAGAAGGGCGAGAGCGAGCTGACGCAGGCCCGCCGTCTCGTCGACGGCGCGGCCAATGCCAAGGCCGACATGCTGGCGCGGATCAGCCACGAGATCCGCACGCCGCTCAACGCCATCATCGGCTTTGCCGAGGTGATGATCTCCGAACGCTTCGGCACGCTCGGCAACGAGCGCTACGGCGAATACATGAAGGACATCCGCGCCTCCGGCGAGCGCGTCATCGCGATCATCGACGATTTGCTGGAGCTGTCGCGGATCGAGACCGGCAAGCTCGACCTCAACTTCGCCAACCTCAACCTCAACGACCTCGTCGAGGCCTGCGTCGTGGTGATGCAGCCGCAGGCCAACCGCGAGCGCATCATCATCCGCACCTCGCTCGGCCATGCGCTGCCGCAGGTGAGCGTGGACGCGCGCGCGATGCGGCAGATCACCATGAACCTGATCTCGAACTCGATCCGGCTCGCCAGCGCCGGCGGCCAGGTCATCGTCTCGACCGCGCTCAACGATCGCGGCGAGGTCGCGCTTCGCATCCGCGACACCGGCCACGGCCTTAGCGAGCGCGAGGTCGCGGCCGCGATGGAGCCGTTCCGCACCCCGCCGCCGGGAGATGCCGAGGACAACTCCGCGCTGAGCCTGTCGCTGACCAAGGCGCTGGTCGAAGCCAACCGCGCCCGGTTCAACATCAAGAGCGCAGGCCACGGCACGCTGATCGAAGTGGTGTTCGCGCCCGCGCTGGCAAGGGCGTGAGGCTCGGCGAAATCAAACCTGGTCGACTGGGCGAGAACCACCTCTCCCCAGCGGGGAGGTGGCGCGAGCCCGCGGTTCGACCGATCGAACCAAGCGCGAAGGCTCACGCCGCGCGCACGGTGGCGCTGCGCGGCACTCAGGGAAATCCTCGCGCCTCCATGGATTGGCCGAACCATCGCGACGCGGCCTGAGCAACCTCCTCATCGTCGGGCGTACCGTCGCAGGCCCACGCGACGAAGCCGTCGGGGCGCACCAACGCTGCACTCAGGCCCAGCCGGTCCTTCGCGTCATCGGCGACATATGTGATCCGGTCGCCCCAGCGGCTTGCAAGCATCCGAAGCGACGCACGGGAGCCGAAGTCCAGCAATATCCCTTTCGCCGTCCTGAGACGTTCTCCGACCGTCGTCCCGTCAGCTAATTCGAAATCGGGAGCACTCCGGCCGACAAGCGGATGGCTGCCACCGAGATCGTAGCGGAGCGAGATGCCGCGCACGCGCTCGGCGAAATAGGTCGTACCGTCCCGCGTCCCGATGAGATCGCGAATGATGGCTTGAAGCGCGCGGGTGCTCGGCGTCGGCCGCATGATCGCGACCTGCGCGCGCGACCAGTCGAGGATTTGCGCGCCCACAGGATGCCGCTCGCGCGAATAGCTGTCGAGGAGATCGGCCGGTGCTTGCCTGCGGATCGTGGCCGCCAGTTTCCAGCCCAGGTTCATCGCATCGCCGAGACCGAGATTGAGGCCCTGGCCGCCCAGCGGCGAATGGATGTGGGCAGCGTCGCCCGCCAGGAGCACCCGCCCTCTGCGATACGTGGTTGCCTGATGGGCTCGATCCGTCCAGGTGGCGGCGAGCCGAAGCGCCGTGACGGTGACGTCGGTGCAGGAGACGCGACGCAGGACGCCCTGCACATGCTCGCGCGTGATCGGCTCGGTCCGGTGGAAAGCTCCGCCGTCGAAATCGACCATCGCGATCGTCCCGGGCTGCGCATAGGTATACATACCGGCGGGCGTGTAGTTGCGGCCCTGGCGAAGCTTGTCCGGATCGGCCAGCTCGACGTCGATGGAATAGCCCGTGAACTCGGGGTCGGTGCCGACGAAGTCGAAGCCACCGATCTTGCGTACCGTGCTGCGGCCGCCGTCGCATCCGACAAGCCATCGTGCCCGGAAGGTCTCGCCGGCCGCCTGCACTGTCACGTCTTCGCTCGAGGCGACAATGGCATTCACGGCAAAACCGCGCCGGATCTCGACGCCCAGGCTGCGTGCCCGCGCAGCCTGAACGGATTCGAGCGTTTCCATATCGACGGCGAGGTTGGCGTCGGCCGACGTTGGCAGACGCCAGGACCACTTCGCGGCATCGATGTTGTCCTGATAGAACTGGATGCCGGCGAAATGACCCGCGGGCCGTCGCGTCTGCTGCATCCAGTGGGCTGCACGCTTGATCGCGCCTGAGGCAAGCTGCTGTGCGGCCACGATCACATCCAGCAGGCCACGCCGGTGAAAGGTAAGCGGAGCTTTTCTCCCATTTGATTGACTGGTTTCGCTTCGGCTTTCGCTCTGCGATCCTTGGCTTGTCAGAGAGCCGAGAGGAGACTGAAGGCGATGGAACAATCGGGGGAGGAAGCCGAAGCTGCTGGCTTTGTGGGGAAGCTTACGCGCCGGACGCGTTCTGGAGGCCGGTTATGGTCTGCGGAGATCAAGGGGCGCGCTGTTTTCGAGAGCATGAAGCCCGACGCCCGGGTATGTGATGTCGCACGGCGTTATGGTGTGAAGGCCCAGCAGTTGACGACGTGGCGCAGATTGGCGCGTGCTGGCCGGCTCGCATTGGTCACGGACGACGCGGCGGATTTCGTGTCGATCGAGCTGAGCGATCCAGTGGCGTCAGGCAAGAGCGAGGGGCCCGTCGAGATTACGATTGGCAAGGTTTCGGTCCGCCTGGATGCGGACGTGTCGGCGGTGCGGATCGCGGAGATCGTGACTGCGATCGAGCGCGGCGCATGATCATTCCGGCGCAGGGACTGCGGATTGTGCTTGCTGTGCGTCCTGTTGACTTCCGGTGCGGGCACGACGCGCTGGCCGGTCTTGTGCAAAACACGCTTGGGCTCGATCCGCATTCGGGCCTGATCGTGGTTTTTCGTTCGAAGCGCGCCGACCGGCTGAAGATTTTGCTATGGGACGGCACGGGCCTCGTTTTGGTCTACAAGCGCCTTGGCCGCGATGGTCGTTTCGAGTGGCCGCAGATCAGCGACGGCGTCATGCATCTGACGCGCGTGCAGTTCGAAGCTACCCATGTTGATGCCCCTCCTTGTTAGGCTGACAGATTCTTAGATCAAGTTGCGCGATGACGTGGTTTCGAAGGTCTCCGATGGCGTGAAGAACGGATGGTGTATTCGGGAAGAGATAGGCGCCGCTGGGCTGGCGATCAATTAGCAAACGCTTGGTTCGGATCTGAACATAGAGCCAGTTTACTGGAATCTCGAGCCTTCGGGCCAGTTCGGGCGGGCTGAGGTATGAGTCGTCATGCTCCCATCGGCTGCGCTGGGCAGTTACCTTGATGGCGGCGGCACGACGGAGCCGCCCAACGGTGATAGGCAGCACCTTATCGGCGCAACGGGGAGAGCGGTGACCTTCCCGAGTAAGGATTGTGGCGATCTTGTCGTCTGGGACGCCGTCGCGAGCGAGCGTCAGAAGGCGTTCCCGCATCTCTGTGCCTCGCGTCAATCTGGTGACGGAGTTGACGCTCATCTTCACTTCGAGCTCCGTCACGGCGCCTCCCCGCCAGACGATCCTAGCCAGGGCCAAGTCGCGCTCACCGCGGTCGAGAACGACCTTTTCGATGAGACATCGCAACAACGCCTTGCGATGCGCATCCGAGATAGTCTCGTCACCCCATATCTGCGGGAGGCGGCCGGTGAGGCTGATGACCTTGTCGTTGAGCTCCTTGCTTATGGCCACTTGTGTGATGGCTTTGGGCGGCGTCTGTCGGGCAAGCGCCTCTTCGGCGGCGCGCACGTCGTTTAGCGCCGCTTCCCATCGACGCTCGAGTTCCGAGGCGACCAACCGATTATCTGGATCAGCTCGGTTGAACTGCCGTTCGGCGAGCGCCGCCGTGTATCGCTTGCGCTCGAGCTCTCGTTCTGCACTGGAGCGTAGCGCATTGTTCGTCTGCTGCTGCACCCGGCGGGAGCGCGACAAGGCATCGAGTTCGGCCGGCGCTAGTGCGGTTAGGAATGCGTCGCCAACGGCTGCATCGATATGGGCGGCGCGGATGTGTTGGCAGGTTGGCTGACCTTCCTGGGTACGCAGGTGATTGCATACATATTCGCCGCCGCCCTTGTAGCGGACGTACATCTTATGGCCACATCGTGCGCACCAGGCAATGCCGTGGAGCAGGAGCTCGCCATTGCGAGGCGCGCCGCGGGTTTTGATGCGCATGTATTCGGCTCGGTTATCTCTGATGACGGATCGGATTTTTTCATAAATTGGCCAGTCGATATAGGCTGGATATCGATCTTTAACGACGATCCGCCACTCCTCCATCGGCCGCGGAGCCTTTTGTGGCAGGGCCCCCTCCCGCTTCGGCGGCCGGAAGCGGGTTCGTCCATAGACAAAGGCGCCCGCGTATGCGGGGTTCTTCAAGATCGCCGCGACGGCAGCCAGCGTCGCGCGCGTCCAGCACAAATCGCCATATCGATCACGACGCGGCAGTTCCAGGTCACGCTCGTTCAACGCTCGCATGACCTTGGCAACGCTGCGCAGCTGCAGGAATAACTGGAAGACGAGACCGAGCCGCCCTTGCACGGCCATGTCGGGATCCTTAACGACCACACCGCTCGGGTCCCGCATCAGCCCGATTGGCAGCATAACCGCAAGTTCGCCGCGTTCGGCTTTGGCCAGCAGGCCGGCGGTCAGCCGGCTGCGGATCGTATGTAGCTCAAGCTCGGAGATCGAACCCTTCAGCCCGAGAAGCAACCGTCCGTTGGGAGTGCCCGGATCATAGACACCATCGCGGTCGGCGATCAGGCAGCCACGTAGACCACAGATATCCAGGAGCGGATACCAGTCGGTACAATTACGCGCCAAGCGGGTCACGTCGATCGACAGGATGAGTCCCACTTCACTCAGGCCAACACGGCCAACGAGTTCCTTGAAGCCGTTACGCTGTGCTATAGACGCGCCGCTCAACCCGAGATCGGCATCAATCACGTCGATGGCCGCCTCACGCCATCCGAGTTCGCGGGCGCGCTGGCGAAGCGCGTATTGAAGGCGCAGGCTCTCCTGATTGCTTACGACCTGATGGGGCGTCGACTGCCGGATGTAGACTACGGCTTTGCGCGCCAAGTGGCTTGGTGTGACCAGCTCGGACTTCATGAGGGATCTCCGCCAAAATTGCGGCGACGTCTTCGACGATCTGGCGTCGGAGCGCGGGCGTCAGCGTCGACCAAAGATCGGCTGGATCCATGCTCATGTGCGTCGGGACAATCCGCTGTCGATAAAAGCTCGAGTAGAGCCTCCATACTCAGCTTAATCTGATTTGCCTCTTGCTCATAATATTCGATTGCGGTTGCTTGAATCAGAAGACTGCTTCCTGCGCGATACTCAACTTCATACGAAGCGGGAATGCCTCGGCCTCGCTGACCGATCTTCCTAATCACTCGATATGAGCGCCCCCACAAAGGATGGTGGGGGTCCCGAACCTCGACCACCTCCGGAAATGATTCGTCAGACTCACTATCAGGGACATTCCTCTGAACTGGAAGCGAGTGGGCGAACGGATTGTCGCGACGCCAGCTGCGGCGAACTGACTCAGACCCGACAACCTGTTTCGCGCGGGGCTTTGGGATGATAGCTTGCGGATGTGCCGCCGTCCCCCATTGATCCCGCCCGTCTTGCAGCGCTGCCCGCCGATTTGCGCGCGCTCTTCCGCGCGCAGGAAGCGATGATTGAAGCCGAGCGTCGTCGCGCAGACGATGAATGCTCGGCGCGCCTTCATGTCGAGAGTGAACTGGCTGCGTCCAAAGAGAGCGTCGAACGCCTCGAACTGCTCGTGAAGGAGTACGAGCGCGCACGTTTCGGTAAACGCTCGGAAAAGTTCAATCCCGATCAGATGCAACTGGTTCTCGAGGACATCGAGATTGCCATCGCCGAAGTCCAGGAACGCCAGGACGATCGTGCGCGCCGCGCCGGCACGGCGCCGTCCAGCCGCCGGACCAGGCGCGCTGCCCGTGCCTTTCCCGCGCACCTGCCGCGCATCGAGCAGGTGATCGAACCCGAGAACCTCGAGTGTCCCTGCGGCTGCGGCCGGATGGTCCAGATCGGCGAGGATCGCTCCCGCCGTCTCGATGTCATGGCCGCCCAGTATCGTGTGATCGAGACGGTGCGACCGCGCTACGCCTGCGCAAAGGGCTGCACCGGTGTTGCTCAGGCGCCGGCGCCCGCCCATCTCGTGGAGGGTGGCATCCCCACCGAGGCGCTGCTGGCGCAGGTGGCGGTCGCCAAGTTCAGCGAGCACATGCCACTCTATCGTCAGTCGCAGGTTCTGGCTCGGCATGGCATCTTCATCGATCGCGCCGTTCTGGCAGACTGGATGGGAACGGTCGCCTTCCACCTCGCGCCGCTGGTCGAGCGCATGAGCGTCGTGATGAAGCAATCGGGCCGCTTGTTCATAGACGAGACCAGGGCGCCTGTGCTCGATCCGGGCCGGGGCCGAACGAAGACCGGCTATCTGTGGGCTGTCCTGCGCGACGATCGCGGCCACGGCGGCGCTGATCCACCAATCGTGGTCTACCACTACGCGCCAGGACGCGGTGGTGACCATGCTGAGCGCATCCTCGAGGGCTTCGACGGCATCCTTCAGGTCGACGGATACCAGGGCTATCATCGGCTCGCACGGCCCAAGCGCAAAGGCGGCGTGCCGCTGCGGCTGGCCGCATGTTGGTCCCACTCAAGGCGCAAGATCATCGCAGCGACTCCGAAAGCCGGCTCACCCATCGCCGAAGCCGTTCTCGCGCGCATCGCCGCACTCTATGCGATCGAGAAGGAGATCCGTGGCGCCGACGCCCCGGCTCGGCAAACGACCCGTAACGAGCGATCACGGCCGCTCGTCGCTGAACTCGAGAGGTTTCTGCGCGAGCAAGCCGCTCGCCTGTCGCCGGGCAGCGAGATGGGCAAGGCGATCGCCTATCTCCTGAACCATTGGGATGGCCTCACCTTGTTTCTCGACGATGGTTGCGTTGAGATGGACACCAATCCCGTCGAAAATCAAATCAGGCCGCTGACTCTGACGCGTAAAAATAGTTTATTTGCTGGTCACGACGAAGGTGGTCGTTCATGGGCGCGCATAGCTTCGCTCATCGCCACCTGCAAAATCAACAGCGTGGAGCCCTACGTCTGGATGAAAGCGACGCTCAAAGCGATCGCAACCGGTCACCCGCAGTCCCGGATCGACGAGCTCCTGCCCTGGTCGTTCGGCCGCACCTCGTAATTCTCCGTCGTTGCCGCCTCCATACCCCCCGCCAACGATTTGCAAACACGTTGATCAACAGACTGCAATCCCCACGCCAAACCTTTGCGAATGGGACGCGAACGTCGCTTACGGTGAAAGGCCTCGAGTGTGGAGATCGAAAGACCGCGCAGGCCAAACGGGAGTTGCTTCAGGGCCGAATGCGAATCTTGCGATTGCTCCAGCACCAGAACCTGGAGACCGGCGAGCCGCAACTCGCACGCGAGAAACAGGCCGACGGGACCGGCACCGGCAATGACGACATCGTATGGAATCGAGGATTGATCGGGCATGAGACGCTCCTGTGGTCGATGTTCGACCGGAGCGTTCCCTGGGCTTGAGAATCACACGGACGAACGATTGGGCGCCTTGGTGGCGTCCGATGTTCGTCGCGGGGATCTCGTGCACAAGGCCAAAGACCAGAGCTTTCGTTACCGAAAGGACTTGGGCTTACCAGACCAAGTCTGCCTTTTCCGACAGAAGACGTATAGTTTCGTGACGATCGATCTGCAACGAAAAAGGCACGGCGCTTGCGGCGCCGTGCCTTTCACATTCGTGTGGCTTATCTCAGCTGTAGATCTCGAACAGGCCGGCGCCGCCCTGGCCGCCGCCGATGCACATCGTCACCACGCCCCACTTCGCCTTGCGGCGCGCGCCTTCCTGGAGCAGGTGGCCGGTGAGACGTGCGCCGGTCATGCCGAAGGGATGGCCGATCGCGATCGAGCCGCCATTGACGTTGTACTTGGCGGGATCGATGCCGAGCTGATCGCGGCAATACAGGCACTGACTGGCGAAGGCCTCGTTGAGCTCCCACAGATCGATGTCGTCGATCTTGAGGCCGGTGCGCTTGAGCAGCTTCGGGATCGCGAACACCGGACCGATGCCCATCTCGTCGGGCTCGCAGCCAGCGGTCGCCCAGGCGACGAAGCGGCCGAGCGGCTTGAGGCCGCGCTTCTCGGCGTCCTTGGCTTCCATCAGCACGACGGCGGCGGCGCCGTCCGAGAGCTGGCTGGCATTGCCGGCGGTGACGAACTTGCCGGGGCCCTTCACCGGCTCGAGCTTGGCAAGGCCCTCCAGCGTGGTCTCGGGCCGGTTGCACTCGTCACGGTCGACGACGTAGTCGACGATGCTCTCGGCCTTGGTCTGCTTGTCGACGACCTTCATCTTCGTCTTCATCGGGACGATCTCGTCCTTGAACTTGTTCGCCTGCTGGGCCGCGGCCATGCGGCGCTGCGATTCCAGCGAGAACTCGTCCTGGTATTCGCGGCTGAGCTTGTAGCGCTCGGCGACGATGTCGGCGGTGTCGATCATCGCCATGAAGATGTCGGGCGCGACCTTGAGCAGTTCCGGATCGATCGATTCCTTCGGCGTGCCACCGCCGGGCACCGAGATGCTCTCGACGCCGCCGGCGACGATGCAGTCGGCGCCGTCGGAGCGGATCGAGTTGGCGGCCATCGCGATGGTCTGGAGCCCTGAGGAGCAGAAGCGGTTCACCGAGACGCCGGCGGTGGTCTTCGGCAGGCCGGCGAGCAGAGCGGCCTGGCGGCCGATGTTCGGCGCGCCGTGGGCGCAATTGCCGAGGTAGCAGTCCTCGACATAGTCCTTGTCGACGCCGGCGCGATCGACCGCGTGGCGGATGGCGTGGGCCGCGAGCGACATCGGCGGCGTGATGTTGAACCCGCCGCGGCCGGATTTCGCAAGACCCGTGCGCGCATAGGAAACGATGACGGCTTCACGCATTGTTTTCTCCCTTGTCGAACGATTTTGAACGGAGCGTCCTGGTCGCCATTGGTACACAAAGTTGGAAGGCTGCGGGAGAAATAAAAACGCCGCCCCCGGTGAGGGAGGCGGCGTTGTTCCGCGGGTCGGAATATATGATACGCGTCATTCCGGGGCGGCTCGAAGAGCCGAACCCGGAATCTCGAGATTCTCAGGTGCGCAATTGCGCACCGGAGTTTACTCTTCGCGTGCCCCGGAATGACGGAGTGTCAGAACGTCAGCGCCTTGGCCTGCTTGACCTGCGGCAGCGCCTGCACCTTGGCGAGCACCTCGGCCGGCACCGCGCCGTCAACCTCGACCAGCGCGATGGCGTCGCCGCCCAGCTTGACGCGGCCGAGATGGAAGGTCGCGATGTTGAGCTTGGCGGCGCCAAGCAGGCTCGCGAACGCGCCGATGAAGCCGGGCTTGTCCTCGTTGGTCACGTAGATCATCGACTTGCCGAACTCGGCGTCGACGCGGATGCCCTTGACGTCGACGAGGCGCGGCTTGCCGTCATGATACACGGTGCCGGAGACCGAGCGCTCCTGGCGCTCCGTCGCCACCGTGACGGTGATCAGGCTCTCATAGTCGCTCTGGGCGGCGCGCACGATCTCGTCCACCACCATGCCACGCTCCTTGGCGACCACGGGCGCGGACACCACGTTGACCTCGCCCAGCATCGGCCGCAGCAGGCCCGACAGCACGGCGGAGGTGATCGCCTTGATCTTCATCTCGGCGACGTGGCCCTCATAGGTGATCTCGACCTTGAGGATGCCGCTCTCGGTGAGCTGGCCGGCGAATGAGCCGAGCTTCTCGGCGAGCGCGATGAACGGCTTCAGCTTCGGCGCTTCTTCCGCCGTGATCGAGGGAAAGTTGACCGCGTTCGAGATGGCGCCGGTGAGCAGATAGTCCGACATCTGCTCGGCGACCTGGAGCGCGACGTTCTCCTGCGCTTCGGTGGTGGAGGCGCCGAGATGCGGCGTGCAGATCACGTTGGGATGGCCGAACAGCACGTTGGTATTCGCGGGCTCTTCGACGAAGACGTCGAAGGCGGCGCCCGCGATGTGCTTGGAATTCAGCGCATCGACCACCGCCTGCTCGTCGACGAGACCGCCGCGGGCGCAGTTGATCAGGCGCACGCCCTTCTTCATCTTGGCGATCGCGGCAGCATCGATGATGTTCTTGGTCTTCTCGGTCAGCGGGGTGTGCAGCGTGATGAAGTCGGCGCGCTTGAGGAGGTCGTCGAGATCGACCTTCTCGACGCCGATGTCCTTGGCGCGCTCCGGCGACAGGAACGGATCGAACGCGACCACCTTCATGCGCAGGCCGAGCGCGCGGTCCGCGACGATCGAGCCGATATTGCCGCAGCCGACCACCCCTAACACCTTGCCGGTGATCTCGACGCCCATGAAGCGGTTCTTCTCCCACTTGCCGGCCTGGGTCGAGGCGTCGGCCTGCGGGATCTCGCGGGCGAGCGCGAGCATCAGGGTGATGGCGTGCTCGGCGGTCGTGATCGAATTGCCGAACGGCGTGTTCATCACGATGATGCCCTTGGCCGTGGCGGCGGGGATCTCGACGTTGTCGACGCCGATGCCGGCGCGGCCGATCACCTTGAGGTTGGTTGCCTTCTCGAGGATCTTGGCGGTCGCCTTGGTCGCGGAGCGGATCGCGAGGCCGTCGTAATTGCCGATGATCTCGGCGAGCTTGTCCTTGTCCTTGTCCTTGCCGAGATTGGGCTGGAAGTCGACCTCGATGCCGCGATCCTTGAAGATCTGCACGGCGGCGGGCGAGAGCGCGTCGGAAATGAGAACTTTGGGTTTGGTCATGGGAATGATCCTCTACCTTCCTCGCAAAGAGGGGCGGCCTTCGGGAGCAGGGTGATGCTGTTTCTTCTTCCTCTCCCCGTTCTTACGGGGAGAGGGTTGGGGTGAGGGGCAGCCCACAGGCGAAGGCGCTCGCGGAGAGAGCCCCTCACCCGGATTGCTGCGCAATCCGGCCTCTCCCCGTAAGGACGGGGAGAGGCTAAGAGCTCACGCCGCCTTGGCGAGCTGCGCCTTGGTCTCAGCGAAGGCCCAGTCGATCCACTGGGTCAGGAGCTCGACGTCCCTGGCCTCGACAGTGGCGCCGCACCAGATGCGCAAGCCGGCCGGTGCATCGCGATAGTAGGCGAAGTCGTAGCCGGCGCCTTCCTTCTCGACCAGCGCGACCAGCTTCTTGGAGAACTCGGCCTGCGCGTCGTCCGAGAGCGCGGTGAGCGCGGGATCGATGAACTTCAGGCACACCGAGGTGTTGGAGCGGATCGAAGCGTCCTTGGCCAGGAAGTCGATCCAGGGCGTCTTCGCCTTCCAGTCGGCCAGCACCTTGGTGTTGGCGTCGGCGCGCGCGATCAGCGCCTTGAGGCCGCCGATCGACTTGGCCCAGTTCAGCGCGTCGAGATAGTCCTCGACACAGAGCATCGACGGCGTGTTGATTGTCTCGCCGACGAAGATGCCTTCGTTGATCTTGCCGCCCTTGGTCATGCGGAAGATCTTCGGCAGCGGCCAGGCCGGCTTGTAGGTCTCGAGCCGCTCCACCGCGCGGGGCGACAGGATCAGCATGCCGTGCGCGGCCTCGCCGCCGAGCGCCTTCTGCCAGGAGAAGGTGACGACGTCGAGCTTGGCCCAGTCGAGGGCCTGCGCGAACGCCGCCGAGGTGGCGTCGCAAATGGTCAGGCCTTCGCGGGTCGCGCTGATCCAGTCGGCGTTCGGGACGCGCACGCCTGACGTGGTGCCGTTCCAGGTGAAGACGACGTCCGACTTCGGATCGACCTTGGAGAGATCGGGGATTTCACCATAGGCCGCATTGAGCTTGGTGACGTCCTTGAGCTTCAATTCCTTGACGATGTCGCTGACCCAGCCTTCGCCGAAGGATTCCCAGGCGAGCGTCGTGACGGGCCGCGCACCGAGCAGCGACCACAGCGCCATCTCGACCGCGCCGGTATCGGAGGCCGGCACGATGCCGATGCGATAATCGGCCGGCACTTCAAGCACTTCGCGCGTCAGATCGATCGCGAGCTTGAGCTTGGTCTTGCCGACCTTCGCGCGATGCGAACGGCCGAGCGCTGCGTCCTTGAGATTTTGGGCATTCCAGCCGGGGCGCTTGGCGCAGGGGCCGGAGGAGAAATGCGGCACGTTGGGCCGCGAAGCGGGCTTCGCTACAGTCATATTCTACCCTTCCAGATAGTAAGCCTCCCGTTGGGGGGAGGTGTCCCGCCGCGGCTGATACGGGAAACGGGAAGAGTCGTCAAGGAAGTTCCGGCACCTCACGCGCGAGTGATGGCGCTTCCGGCGCGATATCGGGGGATTCAACCCTGGCGAGCGCGTTCAGCAAGTCCGTGGCCTCGCTGATCAATTGCGCGGCTTTGCGTCGGCTGCCGACCTTCAAAATGCATTTGTCATTGGCCTGCACAACGTAGTCGTTGCCGACCTTGATCATCGAATAGCTTGTCATCGAAATCCCCGAACCGACCGAGCTCGGTGTCTGACGCTGCCGTAGCACCGTTCGTTCCCGGCTCAACGTGAACGACGGCTGGGTAGTTTACCGGCTCTTAACATGAACGAATGCGCGATCCGAATTCGCTGATTACGCAAGGCGCGCGACCGGAGCCCCATTCCGATACAATCGGAATGGGGCTCTTGATTTTTGTGTTGACGCGTTTTCTTTACGCGAACCGGTATCCACTTCGCTCGAAAACGCTCTTACTGCCTCAAAAGCGGACAGTCATGCCGACATGACTCGCCGTGAATCCGAGCCGCTTGTAGAAGCGCTGCGCGTCCACTCGCGTCTGATGCGTCAACAGCTCGACCAGGTTACAGCCACGCGCTTTCGCTTCCGCGATGGCCCATTGCACCAATTGCTCGCCGATGCCGCGGCTGCGACAATCGGCGGCAACGCGCACGTCTTCGAGCAGACCGCGGATGCCGCCTTGCGAGCTGATACCTGCCAGCACAGCAAGTTGCAGGCAGCCGACCACCCTGCCCTCGCTCTCGGCAACCACCAGCGCGAGATTTGGATCGCGCTCGACCCGCGCGAACGCCTCGTAATAGGCGGCAGGCAGCGGCTCCTCCACGCGCTCGCGGCCGCGCCCGAGATGATCGTCGGCGAGCATCGCCACGATCGCAGCGACGTCCTCGCGGCGCGCGCGACGAATGGAGACGGATTCGGCGTTCATACGGAAACTCCAGGACTCAGCGCGCCGGCGGCAGGCCGAGAAAGGTCTCGACTTCGCCGATCCAGCGGCGGACCGCCGCGTAACGACCAAGATCGAAGCCGCCCTCATGCGCGACGCGCGTATAGGCGAGCAGCGAGATATCGGCGAGCGAAACCGCTTCGCCGGCGAAGAAGCGGCTGCCGGAGAGATGCTGCTCCATGCGGTCGAGCGCCGCATAGCCGCGCTTGACCTTTTCGGGATCGAGCTCGGAGGCGTCCTTGCCGAGATAGACGAGCTGAAAGCGGCACACCGCGATATAGGGCTCGTGGCTGTACTGCTCCCAGAACAGCCATTCATCCATCTTGGCAGCAGTAAAGGCGTCGCGCGGGATCAGCGCGCTGTCGCGGGCGAGATAGCGGATGATGGCATTGGATTGCGCCAGCGTGCGGCCGTCGTCGAACGCAACGGTCGGCACCTGGCCGGCACCGTTCATCGCCAGAAATTGCGGCGTACGCGTCTCGCCCTTGCGGGTGTCGATGTCGATCCACTGGTAGGGCAATGCGAGCTTGTCGCACACCCACTTCACCTTGAGACAATTGCCGGAGTTGGTATCGCCGTAGATCTTCATCGCTGCCGCCCCGCTTCGGAGCGACAGAGCATCAGGACGGAGGGAATCTGTCAACCGCGTTGCGGCGATGCAGCGTCAGAACTTGTAGCCGAGTCCGACGCGCGCATTGTTCAGCGTCACCGAGGTGTTCATGACCGGCGAGAATTTCACGTATTCGTATTCCACGCGCGCGAACAAACCGTCCCAGATGCAGTATTCGACGCCGAGGCCGGCGGTCCAGCCCACCGCGAATGCGTTGGTTCGACGCTGAGTCTGCGACTGAGACTGAGCCGGAACGGCCTGCGGCGCTCCGAAGGTGGTCGTGGTCAACGTGGCGCCGCCGACGACAATCGTATTCGTCACATCCTGACGCAAATCCACAATGCTCGTCACCGAGCGGGACACGTCCATTCGGCCAACCGCAGCGCCCATGAAGGCATACGGCATGAAATCGCCGCCGTCCCAACCCACCCGGCCCCGGAGCGTGATCATGTCCTTGACTTTCGCCGCGGCAGTGCCGGTCAGCGTCACGTCATAATTGTCGGTGACGTTCGCAGCGTGTGCGTCGCCGGGCGGGTTGACGATCGTGAGCGAGTTGGTGCCCGACGTGAGCGTCGAGAGGTTGTTGAAGTAGCTGTAGGTGCCCTCAAGACCGAGAATGGCATCGTACCATTGCCAGTTGCGGCCGACGAAGGCGCCGAAATTTGTGCTCTGCGTGTTGGTCTTGTTCATCAGCGACCAATTCGCGGTCGGCTGCTGCAGCACGCTGTCGCGGAAAATGAAATTGGTCAGGCCGACGACGCTCTGGCTGAAGTCGGTCGCGTCGGCCGTGTAGCCGCCATTGACGCCGACATAGGCGCCATCCCAACGATGGGACGTCTTGGACAGACCGTCGGTGAAGCCGCCGCGCAGGACGGGCAGATCCGGCATGTCGGCCGCGTGTGCGGCGGATACAGATCCGAACACCGCCGCCACCAACCAAAGCCTACGCATTGCAACGCTCCAAATCGAACTCGAACTTTCGCCATGATCATGGCTCGTTAACCTTAACCAGTGGTTGCGCCGGAGCCCTTCGTCGCCGCGAGCAATGAAAAATACGCAAAGCAAAACGGCGCGGGATGATCCCGCGCCGTTAAGAAGTCCTAACCGATGAGGCTGACGATCAGCCCTTGGTGACGAGCGGCGGCGGCACGTAGGCCGGCGGGCTGTTGAGATCCCAGCGCACGCCGAGCTTGAGGTCGTGCGAGGTGAGCTCCTTGAGCTTGATCGAGGTCGGGCCCGAAGCGCTGTTGTCGAACAAGCGGAAGTTGCCGGGCGCCGCGTCGCCGAGGTTCATGTAGCTGTAGGCCAGTTCGACGGTGAACCCGGGATTGACCTTGTAGGCGAGACCGGCGTGGGCGGCCCAGGCGAAGTTCCACTTTCCGCTGTCGGCGAAGTAGGCAACGCTGGCGCTCGGGGTCGGGGTCAGTGCGGCGAGATAGGCAATGCCGTCGTCGCGGAAGCCGCTGATCTTGTTGTAGGAGCCGCCGACACCGGCGCCGATGAACGGGGTGATGCACCACCAGGTGCCGAGATCGACATAGGCGTTTGCCATGACGACCCACTCGGATTTGCTGCCGCTGTAGTTGTCGGAACCGACGAAGCCGGGCCCAATGACGTTGTCCGCACCATGCAGGTTGGCCTTGCCCCGGTACTGGCCGATCACGTCCGCACGAAACCAGTTGTTGAAGCGATAGCCGACGCCGAGGTCGAACAGCGGGGACGAGTCGAAGCCGAGTCCCTCCGTCGTCTTCGTAAACCCAGGCGCTACGGTGGCCTCGATGCTCTTGGCGCGCTGGTTGGTCATGCCGATGTCACCGCGCAGATACCAGCCGCCGAAGTCGGCGGGCGGAGCCGGCGGCGCGTACATGGGAGGGGGCGCCGCGATCGGCATATCGGCGGCGAATGCCATCGACGAGATCAGGGATGCCGCACCCGCGGCAAGGAGAGACTTAACGCTACGCATTGGCTTCGTCCTTATGGCCGGTGAGGCAAAATGCAGACGCCTCACGTTCTGGAAACTCACGGCCCGGACGATGGCAGCAAATGTTTAAGCGCCACTTAACCCTAATTTTTAAGGTTGATTTTTTCTGACTGTACACGCGGATGCGGCGGAAGCGTTGCAAAAATGCAGCGCCCTTCGCCCTCAATTGCTAACGAAGTATGAAGCCGCGTTGCGGCAAAAGAGGATCTGTTAACGCGCGTGCCGCGGCAGTCTCGGCAGGAACACGGCGAGCAGCCCGATCGCCGGGAGGTAAGCGCAGACCTGATAGACGAACTCGATCGAGGTGTGGTCGGCGAGCTTGCCGAGCACGGCCGCGCCGAGGCCCCCGATGCCGAAGGCGACGCCGAAGAACACGCCGGAGATCATGCCGAAGCGGTGCGGCACCAGTTCCTGCGCGAACACGATGATCGACGACGTCGTCGACGAGATGATCAGGCCGATGATGACGCTGAGCACCGCGCTGGCGTGGAGCCCGGCATAAGGCAGCGCCAGCGTGAACGGCAGCGCGCCCAGAATCGAGATCCAGATCACGATCTTGCGCCCGAAGCGATCCCCGAGCGGACCACCGAGAAACGCGCCGACCGCGTTCGCGGCAAGGAAGACGAAGAGATAGATCTGGGCGGCCTGCGTCGACACGCCGAAGCGGTCGATCAGATAGAAGATGTAGTAGCTCGACAGGCTCGAGACGTAGAGCTGCTTCGAGAACAGCAGCGCCACCAGCACGAGCAGCGCGACCGCGACGCGGCGCGAGCTCGGCGCGTCAGGATGGGCTTGAACCGCCGCCGTCTTCTTCGCCTTGATCTGCGGCGCGTACCAGCGGCCGATGCGCCAGAGAACGACGATGGCAAGGAACGCGATCGAGGAGAACCAGGCGATGCTGCCCTGCCCGAACGGCACCACGATCAGCGCCGCCAGCACCGGGCCCATCGACGTGCCGAAGCTGCCGCCGAGCTGGAACACCGATTGCGCGAAGCCGTAGCGGCCACCGGAGGCGAGCCGCGCGATGCGCGCGGATTCCGGATGAAACACCGCCGAGCCGAGACCGACCAGCGCAGCGGCGACAAGGATGACGAGATATTGGTGCGCGGCGCTGAGCAGCAAGAGACCGAAGAAGGTCGAAGCCATGCCGATCGCCAGCGAATAAGGCTGCGCCTTCTTGTCGGTGTAGTGCCCGACCACCGGCTGAAGCAGCGAGGCCGTGAACTGGAAGGCCAGCGTGATCATGCCGATCTGCGCGAAGTCGAGCGCGTAGGTGTCCTTCAGGATCGGGTACACCGAGGCGATCAGCGACTGCATGGTGTCGTTGAGGAAGTGCGAGAAGCTGATGCCGGCGAGCACGACATAGGCCGGCCCCGCAGCCCTGGCGGCAGCGGGCGCCACGTCGCTGACGACGACGGGCTCGGTCAGCGTTTCCGCAGGTACGACGACAGGCTTGTTCAACGGACCAATCCCGGCAGGCGCGGCGAACCGCCGCATCCGCTAGTTACGATGCAAGCGGCGGTGGAACCACCGCCAAACGTCGATGGCTGGGATGCGCTCGTCTGCCCCTCTCCCCTTGTGGGAGAGGGTGGATCGCCGCGCAGCGGCGAGACGGGTGAGGGGTCTGCCTCCGCGAGTCGATCTAGTACCCGGAATCAGAGCTGAGTGATACGGCGGCCTTTGAAACGGCGTTGACGGACCTTTTTCTTGGTCCAGACGAAGGGCTCGGCTCTGTCGTTGTATGCGTTGACGTAGGCATCGATGTGTTCCTGAAGCTGCTTGAGGCTCGTGAAGGAGGTGCCGCTGAGCGACTGCCCCTGCAAGATGGAAAACCATACTTCGACCTGATTGAGCCATGACGCACTTGTCGGCGTGAAATGAAATTGCACGTTGGGGTGGGCCTTGAGCCAGTCCTCGTTCTTTTTATGGGTGTTGAGGTTGTCGAGGATGACGTGAAGCTTGCGGTTCGGAAAAGCCGCGGTGACGCTGTTCATGAAATCGAGAAACTCGACGCGGCGCCGGCGTTTTGAATGGGTCGCGATGATCTTTCCGGTGGCGACTTCGAGCGCCGCAAACAATGTTGTGGTGCCATGCCGCTTGTAATCGTGGCTTTGGCCGGTCAAGGCGCGGCCATTGGGCAACTTCAGATAACCCTGCGCTCGCTCCAAAGCCTGGATCGAGGGCTTCTCGTCCACGCACAGCACAATGGCCTTCGCCGGCGGCGCGACATAGAGGCCGACAACATCGGCGGCTTTGGCCGTAAAGTTCGGGTCGTTGCTCTCGCACCAGGACTTGCGAGCCACCAGGTCAATCTTGTGGCTGCGCAGGAACCGCCAGACATATTGGACATCGACATCGCCCAGCGCCTCGGCCAGCAGGGGGCCGGTCCAGCGCGCAAACCCTTGCGGTGGCGGCTTATCCAGCAGCTTCAGAATCCGCTTGTCGGTCGTCTTCGTATAGATCGGCTGCTTGCCAGGCCGCGGCTTGTCTTGCAGCCCTTCAAGGCCATGGTCGGCATAGCGATGCCGCCAAAGGCTGACAATCCGCGGCTGGACCCCAACTTCCTTGGCGATCGACCGGGTGCTGCGCCCATCCGCCGCCAACAGAACTATCCGCGCCCGCTTCAAATCGCGCTGCAACGTCACCGGTGAGCGACAGCACGCCTCAAGCACCTTGCGATCTTTCCTCGAAAGGTGGACCTCTCTTGCTTCGGGTATCATCCCGACCTTGAATCACGACTCACGTTCCAAGAAAAGTGGGTACTAGCAGCTGTGGTCGGGGATAGAACCCCTCATCCGGCGCTTCGCGCCACCTTCTCCCACAAGGGGAGAAGGAAGAGCTCAGGCCGCCGCCTGTCCGAGCGCCGAGACGATGGTGTCGACGACGTCCTCGACCAGGATGCGGTCCTCGCCTTCGCCCATGACGCGGATCACGGGTTCGGTGCCGGAGGAGCGGATCAGCAGGCGGCCATGGCCGTTGAGGCGCTTCTCGCCGTCGGAGATCGCCGATTTGACGTCGGAATCGTCGAGCGGCTTGCCGCCCTTGTGCCGGACGTTCTTGAGGATCTGCGGCAGCGGATCGAAGCGGTGGCAGACTTCCGACACCGGCCGGCGCGACTTCTGCACCACGGCCAGCACCTGCAAGGCGGCAACGAAGCCGTCGCCGGTGGTGGCGTAGTCGGACAGGATGATGTGGCCGGACTGCTCGCCACCGAGATTGTAGCCGCCGCTCAGCATCTGCTCGAGCACGTAGCGGTCGCCGACCGGCGTGCGCACGAGATCGAGCCCCTGCCCTTTCAGGAAGCGCTCGAGCCCGAGATTGGACATCACGGTGGCGACGATACCCGGCCGCGACAGCCGGCCGTCTTCCTTCCAGCTCTGCGCGATCACCGCGAGCAGCTGGTCGCCGTCGACGACATGGCCGCGCTCGTCGACCAGGATGACGCGATCGGCGTCACCGTCCAGCGCAATGCCGATGTCGGCGCGCATCTCGCGCACCTTCTTCGACAGCGCTTCCGGCGAAGTCGAGCCGCAATCCTTGTTGATGTTGAAGCCATCGGGCTCGACGCCGATCGGCACCACGTCGGCGCCCAGCTCCCACAGCGCTTCCGGCACCACCTTGTAGGCGGCGCCGTTGGCGCAATCGACGACGACGCGCAGCCCGTCGAGCGACAGATCGCGCGGCAGCGTGCGCTTGGCGAATTCGATGTAGCGGTCATGCACGCCGTCGATACGGCGGGCGCGGCCGAGGCTCGCGCTCTGCGCCAGCCGCTTGTCGATGGGCTCGTCGAGCAGCTGCTCGATCTGCTTCTCGACGTCGTCGGAGAGCTTGAAGCCCTGCGGACCGAACAGCTTGATGCCGTTGTCCTCGAACAAATTGTGCGAGGCCGAGATCATCACGCCGAGATCGGCGCGCATCGACTTGGTCAGCATCGCAACCGCCGGCGTCGGCATCGGGCCGACCAGCAGCACGTCCATGCCGACCGAGGTGAAGCCGGCGACCATCGCATATTCGATCATGTAGCCGGACAGGCGGGTGTCCTTGCCGATCACGACCCGATGGCGGTGGTCACCGCGCTGAAACGCAAGGCCCGCGGCCTGGCCGACCTTGAGCGCGAGCTCCGGCGTGATCAGTCCGTTGGCGCGGCCCCTAATCCCGTCCGTCCCGAAATATTTGCGGCTCATATCGTCCCCCACGCAACAACCAGGGAATCCCCTCTACAACCACGGAGTGCCCGAACGGGCCCCGCATCCCTGATTTGCTGAGGTCTTATAAGGCCATCACGGCTAACTTGGCTTCAAAAAATGTGATTAATCATTACGGAATAGGGGCCGCCTTCGCCCCGCTAACTAATTGTTAACACTATATTTCCCGTTAGGGAACCGAAATGGGGCGGAACCCGCCCCTATTTGGAGCGCTTCACATGGCCGTCGCCGCGGCTCGGCGCCGGCTGGGTGACGTTGACGGGATCCGAGCCCGGGAAGGTCTCTTCGAGGCCCTCTTCCAGGGCGTCCTCGAGATCCTTTTTCTCCTTGATCTCTTCCGGTGTCGGTGGGGCGTGCGGTCTCGTCATGGCACCCTCCTCTCAAACGATTTGGCTGTGCATCCAACCATGCTAGACAAGGTCGGGATGATACCCGAAGCAAGAGAAGTCCACCTTTCGAGGAAAGATCGCAAGGTGCTTGAGGCGTGCTGTCGCTCACCGGTGACGTTGCAGCGCGATTTGAAGCGGGCGCGGATAGTTCTGTTGGCGGCGGATGGGCGCAGCACCCGGTCGATCGCCAAGGAAGTTGGGGTCCAGCCGCGGATTGTCAGCCTTTGGCGGCATCGCTATGCCGACCATGGCCTTGAAGGGCTGCAAGACAAGCCGCGGCCTGGCAAGCAGCCGATCTATACGAAGACGACCGACAAGCGGATTCTGAAGCTGCTGGATAAGCCGCCACCGCAAGGGTTTGCGCGCTGGACCGGCCCCCTGCTGGCCGAGGCGCTGGGCGATGTCGATGTCCAATATGTCTGGCGGTTCCTGCGCAGCCACAAGATTGACCTGGTGGCTCGCAAGTCCTGGTGCGAGAGCAACGACCCGAACTTTACGGCCAAAGCCGCCGATGTTGTCGGCCTCTATGTCGCGCCGCCGGCGAAGGCCATTGTGCTGTGCGTGGACGAGAAGCCCTCGATCCAGGCTTTGGAGCGAGCGCAGGGTTATCTGAAGTTGCCCAATGGCCGCGCCTTGACCGGCCAAAGCCACGATTACAAGCGGCATGGCACCACAACATTGTTTGCGGCGCTCGAAGTCGCCACCGGAAAGATCATCGCGACCCATTCAAAACGCCGGCGCCGCGTCGAGTTTCTCGATTTCATGAACAGCGTCACCGCGGCTTTTCCGAACCGCAAGCTTCACGTCATCCTCGACAACCTCAACACCCATAAAAAGAACGAGGACTGGCTCAAGGCCCACCCCAACGTGCAATTTCATTTCACGCCGACAAGTGCGTCATGGCTCAATCAGGTCGAAGTATGGTTTTCCATCTTGCAGGGGCAGTCGCTCAGCGGCACCTCCTTCACGAGCCTCAAGCAGCTTCAGGAACACATCGATGCCTACGTCAACGCATACAACGACAGAGCCGAGCCCTTCGTCTGGACCAAGAAAAAGGTCCGTCAACGCCGTTTCAAAGGCCGCCGTATCACTCAGCTCTGATTCCGGGTACTAGATGACCCCTCGATCTTCCGATGCAAGACTTTCGGATACGAGACGGGCCCGGGGACACGTTCATGAAGCACATCACCTGTATCGACGATCTTCGCGCGCTGCATAAGCGCCGCGTGCCGAAGGCGTTCTTCGATTATTGCGACCGCGGCTCCTATGCCGAGGAAACGCTGCGCGCCAACCGCGAGGACATGCAGGCGATCAAGTTCCGCCAGCGCATCCTGGTCGACGTCTCCAAGCGCGACACCTCGACCACGATCCTCGGCGAGACCTCGACCATGCCGCTGGTGCTCGCGCCCGTGGGCCTGCTGGGCATGCAGCATGGCGACGGCGAGATCCACGCCTGCCGCGCCGCACAGGCCGCCGGCATCCCGTTCACGCAGTCGACGATGTCGATCTGCTCGATCGAGGACATCGCCGCCAGTGTCGAGAAGCCGTTCTGGTTCCAGCTCTACGTGATGAAGGACCGCGGCTTCATCAAGGCGCTGATCGAACGCGCGATCGCGGCGAAATGCTCGGCGCTGGTGCTGACCGTCGATCTCCAGGTGATCGGCCAGCGCCACCAGGACATCAAGAACGGCATGACCGTGCCGCCGGAATGGTCGCTCTCGAAGCTGATCGATTTCGCCACCAAGCCGGCCTGGGTGTCGGGTGTGTTGCAGGGCAAGCGCCGCACCTTCGGCAATCTCGCCGGCCACCTGAAGGTCAGCGACGACATCACGTCGCTGTCGACCTGGATCAACTCGCAGTTCGACACCTCGCTGAACTGGAACGACATCGATTGGATCCGCAGCATCTGGCCGGGCAAGCTGGTCCTGAAGGGCATTCTCGATGTCGAGGACGCCGAACTCGCCGCGAAGACCGGCGCGCAGGCGATCGTGGTCTCCAACCATGGCGGCCGGCAGCTCGACGGCGCACCGTCCTCGATCGAGGTGCTGCCCGAGATCGTCGATGCCGTCGGTGACAGGATGGAGATCATGTTCGACGGCGGCATCCGCTCCGGCCAGGACGTGATGCGCGCGCTCGCGCTCGGCGCAAAGTCCTGCATGATCGGCCGCGCCTATGCCTATGGCTTAGGGGCCGGCGGCCAGGCCGGCGTCGCCAAGGCGATCGACATCATCCAGAAGGAACTGCTGACGACCATGGGCCTGTGCGGCGTCAACAGGATCGAGGAGATCGACGATCACATCATCGCGGTGTGACCGCAGCGTCCAGTGCCGTAGGGTGGGCAAAGCGAAAGCGTGCCCACCATCCTGCAGGTCTGCGGATCGATGGTGGGCACTGCGCAAGCACGCCTTTGCCCACCCTACGATTCCGAGGCGCTCGAAAGCCTCCACAATCTCGGCTGTCGTCCCGGCGCAGGCCGGGATCCATAACCACAGGCAGGCGCGGTTACGGGGACTCGGAGTGACCTGCTTCGCGCAACAACTTCATCTTGTGGTTATGGATCCCGGATCTGCGCGCGCCTAAGGGCGCGCTTGTCCGGGACGACGGAATTTGTGGCAGTAGTCGCGCCTCATATCTCGCACCCTCACATCGGCGGCGTGATCCCGTCCCTGCCGACGTTGACGCGGTTCGCTTCCAGCGAGCCGTCCTCCTTCTTCGCCGCGCCGAAGATGATCAGCTTGGCGCCCGGCTTGATCTCGGACCTGTCGCTGGCGACGAAGCTGACGATCGGGGTATCCGGCGGCACCACGACTTTCTTCTCGCCGTCCTTGTATTTCACCGTGATGTTCTGACCGTCGGTGCCCTTCACGGTCTGCGTCACGGTGGCATTGGTCATGGTCGAGTTGGCGCGCGCGTCCCAGGGCCGAAAACCTTCGGCCGCGCCGCGCTGGTTCTCCGGGAAGATATGCACCGCGATCGCCCTCTGGGTGCCGTCGGGCTCCGGCATGGCGGTGACGCCGATATAGGAGCCTTCCTTGATCTCCGACAGCTCCGTCTTCACCACGGCGAAGACCGCGACGTTGTCGGTCATGCGCACATTCACGTCGCTGCCTTCACGCGTCTTGATGTCGAGCATGTTGCCGTCGACGTTCGCGATGGTGCCGCGGATGCGCACCGTCGGCGCCGGCTGCGCCGAGACAGAGGAAACAGCGATAAAGGTCGCGAAGGCTGCCGCGACGGCGCGCGGCATCCAGGTGTTCAGCTTCGGCATGATTATCCCCTCCAGGGAGTTGCGACGGTCAAACACGGCAACCCCGTGTGACCGCCGCTATTCCCGGCCGTGACGATCACATCGGCGGCGTGAGGCCGTCGCGCCCGACGTTGACGCGGTTGGTCTCGAACGAGCCGTCCGGCAACTGCTTCATGAAGGCGATCACCTTGGCGCCGGCCTTCAGGTCGGTCTTGTCGCCGGGCACGAAGGTCACCACCGGCGTGTTGTCGGGGACGAACACCTTCTTCTCGCCGTCCTTGTACTTGACCAGCAGCGTATGGCCGTCACTGCCGACCACGCTCTCCGACACCGTGGCGTTGGTCATGCTCGAGTTGGGCTTGAGGTCATAGGGGCGCGAGCCTTCGCCGGTGCCGCGCATGCTCTCCGGAAACACATGCACCTCGACGGCGTTGTCGCCGCCGTCAGGTCCCGGCACGGTGGTGGCGCCGACGAAGGAGCCGGGCTTGATGTCGGCGAGTGAAATTTTGGTAATGCCGGACACGCGCACATCGGAGGCGATGTGGAGCTTGACGTCCTCGCCGCTGCGCGACTTGACCTGCAGGATGTCGCCGTTGACGCTCTCGATCGTGCCGCGCACCCGCGTCGGCACCGGCGACCTCTGCGCGAAGGCATAGAGGGTGGAAGCGGCCACCATCGCGACGGCGATGAGCGGACGTGTGAAAGTTGCACGTTGAACAGGCATGATGGTCTCCGGTTGTCCCCACGGATAGAGAACTCCGGAGACCGCGCGCTATTCTTTCAAGACTTTGTGAGATCGGCCTCGACCAATGCGCGCAGCTCGTCCGTGACCCGCGGCCGCCGGCCGAACCACAGCTCGAAGCCGCGCACGGCCTGGTGCAGCAGCATGCCGAGACCGTCGGCGGTCTTGAGGCCGCGTGCCTTTGCTGCGGCGAGCAGCGGCGTCACCAGGGGGACATAGACGAGATCGGCGACGACGGCCGCCTGCGGCAGGCGTGCAACATCAACATCGAGTGAAGGCTGACCGCGCATGCCGAGCGAGGTCGTGTTCACGAGAAGTTTTGCACGCGGCAGCACGTCGTCGATCCCGTCCCACGTAACGGGCTGCACGTTCGGCCCGAACTGCTTCGCCAGCGTCTCGGCCCGCGCGATGGTGCGATTGGCGAGATGGATGCGTTTGATGCCGCGCTCGCGCAGGCCGAACACGACCGCGCGCGCGGAGCCGCCGGCCCCGAGCACCAGCGCCTCCTCGGCCGTGTCCCAGCCGGGCGCGCTGGCATCGAGATTGTTGATGAAGCCCTCGACGTCGGTGTTGGTCGAGCGCAGCTCGCCGTCCTCGAACCACAGCGTGTTGGCGGCGCCGACGGCCTTGGCGCGCGCATCTGGCGTCGACAGCGCCAGCACGCCCTCCTTGTGCGGGATGGTGACGTTGGCGCCGACGAAACCGCGCAGCGACAGCCGCAGCACGAAATCGCGGAGATCCTCGGGCGGGACGGCCTCGATGACATAGCCGCCGGCGATACCGAGCGTGCGCAGCCAGTAATGATGGATCAGCGGCGAGCGCGAATGCGCGGCGGGCCATCCGATCAGACAGGCTGCGGGAGCCTTGGTCACGGTCATCTTCTCCCCGGATCGTATCGGAGGCGATCCATTTCGCGTCCCGCGGGCTCTGTCAAGCGCGCGGGCACGATTCCCGCACTGCGCTTCCGCAAGGCCGTGATGCGGCGCCGGCTTGAGAAGGTGCGCGCCGTCAGGTCGCGGCCATATCATCGGCCGCGGACAGAGCCGCGCCGCCCTTGATGTCGGCGACCGCGCGCGCGATGGCCACGCGATAGCGCGCACGGGGCGGGACGCCATGGGTGAGCAGCGCGCGGCGGACGGCGGGCGAGGCGCCGGTGATGAACAGCCGGATGCCCTGGCGGTGGGCCTTGGCGGCGACGCGGCCGAGCACGTTGGCCGCCGTCGAATCCAGGAACGGCACCGCGGCGAAATCGACCACCAAGCCCTTGCGCTTGTCGGCGATGCCGTCGAGCACGCTTCCGATCGCGGAGGCGGCGCCGAAGAGAAACGCGCCGGTGATGCGATAGACCAGCACGTCGCGATCGACCAGACAGTCTGGATTGCTTCGCTGCGCTCGCAATGACGGAGAGGAGGAGGCTGCGTGAGTCCAACTTTCGCCGTGCGCTCGGACGCAGCCCCTCACCCCACCCTCTCCCCGTAAGAACGGGGAGAGGGTGGGAGAGAGAGTGCTTCCCTCACTGCGCGAGAGACAGACTCACGCCGCGTGCTGATGCGCGGCGATGATCTGGTCGGCGGCGCGGCCCGTGACTTCGGCCATGTGGTCGAACGTACGGGTGAAGCTGCCGGCGCCGGCGGTGGCCGAGCGCAGCTCGACGATCAGCTCGCCGATCTCGGCTTCCGGCATCATGGCGCGGACGCAGTCCCAGCCGCTCCAGCCGTCGCGGGTGTCGAAGCCGAGGATCTGGCCGCGCCGCGCCGACAGGATCGCGTTGATCTTGGCGGTGGCATCCGTCGGGCAGACGATCTCGACCACGTGGATCGGCTCCAGCAATACCGGCTGGCATTGCGGCAGGCCTTCATTAAGTCCGACCCGCGCGGCGGTGCGGAAGGCGAGATCGGAGGAATCGACGCTGTGATAGGAGCCATCGGTCAGCGTCACCTGCACGTCGGTGACGGGGAAACCGAGCGGACCGCGCGTGAGCCCGTCGACGACACCTTCTTCCACCGCCGGGATGTAGTTGCGCGGCACCGCGCCGCCCACCACTTTCTCGGCGAATTTGAAGCCGTCGCCACGCGGCAGCGGCTTGATGTCGAGCACGACATCGCCGAACTGGCCGTGGCCGCCGGACTGCTTCTTGTGACGGCCGCGCTGGGTGATCGGCTTGCGGATTGTCTCCTGATAGCCGATCGCGGGCGGCTGCGAGGTGACCTTGACGCCGAAGCGATCGCGCAGGCGTTCGCTGGCGACGCGCAGATGCATCTCGCCCTGGCCCCACAGCACGGTGTCGTGGGTCTTTGCGTTCTGCACGACCATGAGCGAGGGATCCTCCTCATGCAGCCGCGTCAGCGCCTGGCCGAGCTTGACGTCGTCCTTGCGGTCGGTGGCCGCAACCGAGATCGCGAGCACAGCCGATGTCGGTTCTGCCGTGACCAGCGCCGCCGGCTGGGTCTTGCCGCTCGAGACCATGTCGCCGGTCTTGACCGGATCGAGCTTGGCGAGCGCGACCGTGTCGCCGGCTTCCGCCGCGGCGCGCTTGGTGTCGTAGGCACCGTTGACGGCGAGGATGCCGGAGATGCGCCCCGCGCCGCCGGAGGAGGATTGCAGCGTGGCACCGTCGTCGAGATGGCCGGCGAGCAGCCGCGTCAGCGACAGCTTTCCGCCATGCTGCGAATGCAGCGTCTTGAAGACGTAGCCAAGCGCGTCCTTGCTCTCCGGTGCGCCGAGACGCTTTGCAGTCTCCGCAACACCCGGCGCCTCGTGGCGCAGCGCCTTCATCAGGCGCAGCACGCCGTTTTCGCGCGCCGCGGCGCCGAGCAGCACCGGGCAGATCAGCCCTTCGCGCAATTCGCGGGCGAGATCGTCGAACACGGCATCGCGCGGCGGCTGGATGTCTTCGAGGAGTTGTTCCATCAGCGCATCGTCGTGGTCGGCGAGCTTCTCCAGCATCGAGAAGCGGGCCTCCTTCTCGCGGTCGCGATCGCCGCCTGCGAGCGCGATGACCTCGGAGGCCTTGTGCTCGCGATAGATGAAAGCGCGCTCCAGCGCGAGATCGACGAAGCCCTCGATCAACTCGTCCTTCCAGATCGGGATCTGGCGCAGCACCAGCGGCACGCGCGAGGCGGGCTGGAGGGTTGCGAGCGTCTCGCGGATGCGCTTGTTGGCGCGGTCGATCTTGTTGAGGAACAGGAAACGCGGAATCTTCAGCTCCTCCAGCTCGCGCAGGATGATCTGAAGCTGGGGCAGCTTCTTCTCGTCGGCTTCGCAGACCACGACCGCGGCATCGACCGCGGGCAACGCGGCGCGCATGTCGTGGGCGAATTCGACGGAACCGGGACAGTCGAGGAAGGTGTAGCTGTCGCCCATGAAACTCGTGGTGGCGGCAGTGAGGCCGACGGTCATCTTGTGATGACGGGCCTCGGGCGTGGCGTCGCCGACGGAAGTTCCGGCATCGACGCTGCCGGCACGCGGGATTGCGCCCGTTCGTGCCAATATCGCTTCAAGAAGTGTGGTTTTACCGCTTTGGAATGGGCCCACCAGCGCAATGCACCGTGGACCTCGGGGACTTCTGACGTCTTGTCCCATTCGCCGCCTCCTTGGTGTGGAGCTCGGCCCATGATTGGGTCGGCAAACGCGGATGCTCTGCCCGTCCCCGAGATTTGGCAAGCGTCAAACGTCGCTGCGGTGCGTCCTTGTGATCGCGCTGGTGGAACGGCGCGATCACACGCATAATTGTTAGCGGCCGGGGCGGAGTTCCAGGCTTTCGAGGCCGGCGGCGACGTTGAGTCCGACCTGGCCCTGCACGCTGAGCGGCTGGAGCGCGATCGAATTGTTGGAGCCGCCGACCAGCGCATTGCCACCGATACCGACGCCGACCGAAGCGCTACCCTGCGCGCCGGCATAATTGCCCGAGAGATCGCCGGGGCCGAGCCGGTCGACCGGCGCGAACACGCAGGCCAGCGTCGTCTCCTGGGTGATGCCGATGTCGAGACCGACTTTGCGGATGGTCGCGACATAGCGATCCTCCGGCAAACCGTCGGCACGCAGGACGCAGCCGAGATTGGTCACCGATCCCACGATGAAGCCAACGCTGGCACCGCCGCGGCATTCGAGCACGCCAACCCGGACCATCCGCTGCTGCTGAGCGTCGCTGTTTGCGACGGAGACAACGAGGCTGGCGGCAGTGAGCCCGGCGAAGATGAACGAACGGCGCATGAATGTCTCCGGCGATGAATGTGATGCGAGCAGAGAGTCGCGCCTGCAAGCGAGGCGCGACGTTCTATGCCACAAGAGTCGTAGTGGTGCCAGATCACGCGTGACGATAAGCGTGCAAACAATAAAAAGGCCCGCCAGAGGCGGGCCTTTTCGATAGGTATTTGCGACAGGCTCAGCGGAGATTGCCGCAGAAGCGCTGGATGCGCTTGCAGGCGTCTTCGAGGTCCGAGGTCTTGGTCGCGTAGGAGATGCGGAACGCCGGGCCGAGGCCGAAGGCCGAACCCTGCACTACGGCGACGCCTTCGGTCTCCAGCAGCTCGGTGACGAACTGCTCGTCGTTGGAGATCACGTTGCCCGACGGCGCTTTCTTGCCGATCGTGCCGGCGCAGGACGGATAGACGTAGAACGCACCCTCGGGGCGCGGGCACTCGATCCCGTTCGCCTGGTTGAGCATGGAGACGACGAGGTCGCGGCGCTCCTTGAACACCTTGTTGTTGGCGGGGATGAAGTCCTGCGGACCGTTCAGCGCCTCCACCGAAGCCCACTGCGCGATCGAGCACGGGTTCGAGGTCGACTGCGACTGGATGGTCGCCATCGCCTTGATGAGCTGGGCAGGGCCGCCGGCATAGCCGATGCGCCAGCCGGTCATGCAATAGGCCTTCGACACGCCGTTCACGGTGAGCGTGCGGTCGTAGAGGCTGGGCTCGACCTGCGCGACCGTGGTGAACTGGAAGTCGTCATAGACGAGGTGCTCGTACATGTCGTCGGTCATCACCCACACATGCGGGTGCTTGACCAGCACGTCGGTGAGCGCCTTCAGCTCGGCCCTGGTGTAGGCAGCGCCGGTCGGGTTCGACGGCGAGCACAGGATCACCCATTTGGTCTTCGGCGTGATCGCGCGCTCGAGCGCTTCGGCCCCGAGCTTGAAGCCGGTCGCCGCGGTGCAGACCACCGGCACCGGCTCGCCGCCGGCGAGCGCCACCATCTCGGGATAGCTGACCCAGTACGGCGCCGGGATGATCACCTCGTCGCCCGGATTGATGGTCGCCATCAGCGCGTTGTAGAGCACCTGCTTGCCGCCGGTGCCGACGATGACCTGGTTCGGCTTGTAGACGACGCCGTTCTCGCGCTGAAACTTCGCGATGATGGCTTCCTTCAGCTCGGGGATGCCGTCGACCGCGGTGTACTTGGTCTTGCCGGCTTCGATGGCGTGGATCGCCGCCAGCTTGATGTTGGCGGGCGTGTCGAAGTCGGGCTCGCCGGCACCTAAGCCGATGACGTTGCGGCCCGCCGCTTTCAGCGTGCGTGCTTTATCCGTGACCGCGATGGTCGCGGACGGCTTCACACGGTCGAGCGCAGCGGCAAGGAAGGACATCGTCATCTCCTGACAAGCGTCGTGACCCATGGGTCGTCACGACTCTGATTGTGGGAATGAAGCCACCCTAAAACGTGTGCCGCTGCGCCGCAAGAAACTACGGCCCGATCTCGAAAAAGTTTACGGATTCCGGCGTTTCGAGGCGGGATTTCCCGCAATATTCCGTAACTTTGCCGTCCGAATCCCTCATATCCGGCAAGGCCTGTCCTCGGAGCAATTTTGCGTGTTTGCGGTCGCCAAACCAGACCGTCGTCATGCCCAGGCTTAGCCGTCCGAAGGACGGCGTCGCTTTCGCTCGCCTATGTCCCGGGCATCCACGTTCTTTCTGCCGTGCGGCGAGGCGTGGATGGCCGGGACAAGCCCGGCCATCACGATGTGGAAGCATGGTGCCCTGATCCGATCGCCCTCTCGCGGAGCAACGCATCCGCACGTTGACGCAAGCGTGATCTGATTTGCATCGTCGCGTGGAAATGATCTTCCGTGGCGTTGCAGTGCGGTAGGGTTTTCGAGTTTTTCTATTGGCTGGCTCTTGCGGCGGATTCGCATCGGCATCATTGTTTAGCCGCGTTGCGGGGCAACAAGCGCCGCGCCTTCCCGTCCTCGGTTTAGAACTCCCAGAATGTACAAGCTCTATTCGATGCAACGCTCCGGCAACAGCTACAAGGTCCGCCTTGCGCTGGCTCTGTTGAACTTGCCTTACGAAGCGGTCGAGGTGGACATTCTGCGCGGCGAGAGCCGGACGCCGGACTTTCTGTCCAAGAACCCGTCAGGCCAGGTGCCGCTTCTCGAGGTCGACGGCAACCGTTATCTCGCCGAGTCCAACGCCATCCTGTGGTACGTCGCCGTCGGCACGCCGCTCGCGCCGGAGAACCGCATCGATCGCGCCGAGGCGCTGCAATGGATGTTCTTCGAGCAGCACGCGCTCGAGCCGAACATCGGCGCCGCCTATTTCTGGCTGTCGCTGGTCAAGGGCGGCCGCGACCTCCAGACCCATTCGCTGGAGGACTGGATGGAACGCGGCTATGGCGCGCTCCAGGTGATGGAGAACCATCTCAAGACCAACGCCTATTTTGCCGCGCGCCAGCTCACGGTCGCCGACATCGCGCTGTACGGCTACACCCATCTCGCCGACCGCTGCGATTTCGACCTTTCGACCTTCCCGGCGATCCGGGACTGGCTGAAGCGCGTCGAGGCCGCGCCTGGCTTCGTCGCGATGGACTGGCGGCCGGCCGACATCGACGACCCCGCCAGCATCGCCGCCAGCGCCTGATGGCGCGGGCCCGGGCGAATAGCGGGCATAAGGGTCGTCTTTGCCGCAATCCCGCCATTTTCGTTGCGGCAGCCGCCGCAATATTGCCGGTTGAAACTGGGAAATTCTGGAACGTCGCGGGTGATTCGCTCGCACGTTGAAGGATTTAGACCCATGATTCGGGCGTCCGGCACGGCAGGCTTTCAGGGCCAACCCGCTACCGTTTCGTCTTCCCGGCTGACCAACGCGGTCGCGGCCTCGCTCGCCGTCGCCGCGCTCTCGCTGTGCCTGATCGTCACCCTGACGGTGCTGTCGACCAAGGCGACCATGGCGATGGGCCTGCCGGTCTGATTCCCGTTTCATCCTGGACCAGCCTTCAGGGCGCCGCGTGACCCGCGCCGACCGGCATCGCGACAGGACGTCGATGAAGTCACCTGTGGTAGTCGTTGCAATCACCCTGACTGCGGCCATCCTGGTCGCGGCGTCGCTGTTGATTTTCACCGGCATGCGCAAGAGCTCGGGCACCTCGACGCTGAATGCGCCCGCGTCGCAGCAACGCGTCAGGCACGTGCACTTGGTCTAAAATCATCCGAAAGCTTTGCGCGCCGCCGCAAGCCGCCCTTAAGCACTTCGCACGAATTCGCACCGCACCGGTGCAACCATCAGTCACTGTTGCCGCCTTACCTCGTTCAGGGAGGAACGAGACAGGCCCATGCGATACGGATGGCGTGCGATCTGTGGTCCGGTGCTGACAGCGGCGACCCTGCTGCTGGCGATCCTTTTCGATCGCGCCATCCCCTCGCCCGCACCGCTGCTCGTCTGCATCGTGGCGCTTGCGGGCGCGCTGTCGGGTTTCGCCTCCGCCATCACCAGCGCAGCCTTCGCCGTGACCGGCACGGTGCTGCTCCTGTTCTTCCACCGAGCAATGCCCTTGGCGACCGCGGATCTGGTGCAGCTCGGCCTCCTCGCGGTGACGACCGCCGGCACTGCCGCGATCAGCGGCCTGATGCGCGAGCGGCTGCTCGGCACCTTTGCCGCCGAGCGCCAGAGCCACGCCACCGCCGCGCGGCTGTCGGCCGCGCTCGACCAGGTCGATATCGGCATCGTGCTGCTGGATGCCGAGACGCGCGCCGAATTCATCAACCGCGCGTTCCGCGATTATTTTGCGGTGCCGGACGACATCGCCGACGGCAAACCGCCCTTCGTCGCGCTGATGTATCACGGCCGCGACACCGGCGCGTTCGAGCTGCCGGAGGACGAGCTCGCCACCTTCATCGCGCAGCGCATGGAGATGGTGCGCATCGGCGATGCCACGCCGATCAACATCGCCTTGCGCAGTGGCGAGGTGCTGCGCTTCGTCTGCGCCGCGCTGCCCGACGGCGGGCGCATGCTGAGCTACACCCCGGTAACCGACCTCGTGCGCCACACCGATGCGCCCTCGCGCGCCGACTATTACCGCTCGCTGCGCGACCCGACCGGCCGCAGGCTGATCCGGTACCTGCGCGCCGCTGAATAGCGTCACAGCACGATTGATCGACGCGCCCTTCATCACGTATGAAGGTTGCTTCATCGATCGCGGAATTTCCAGATGTCGCTCACCGTTCGCTCCGTCACCAAGCAGGACTACGATCAATGGCTGCCGCTGTGGGACGGCTACAACGCCTTCTACGGCCGCTCGGGCCCGACCGCGCTCGCGCCCGAGATCACGCGGATGACGTGGCAGCGCTTCTTCGACGCCTATGAACCCGTGCATGCGCTGGTCGCCGAAAGCGACGGCCGGCTGCTCGGGCTGACGCACTACCTATTCCATCGCAGCACCACCGCGATCGAGCCGTCCTGCTATTTGCAGGATCTGTTCACGCTGGAGGCCGCGCGCGGCAAGGGCGTCGCCTCGGCGCTGATCCATGGCGTGTACGAGCGGGCGAAACTGGCGGGATCGCCGCGGGTCTACTGGCAGACGCACGAGACCAACGTCACGGCGCAGCGCCTGTACGACAAGGTCGCGGAGCGGTCCGGCTTCATCGTCTATCGCAAGCTGTTCTAATCCCGCGCGCAGCCTGTGGAAAACTCCCGCTGTCACCTACGCGTTACATAGCGGGACTAGGCTCCACCTGCGTCTGATCAGGCCCCCCGTCACCGATCAAGCGCCCCAAAGCGGTCCCCGTCAGTCGCCGCGTCTGACAGGGGCCGCATTTTTTTGTCCGCTCTGCCGGCATGGCAGCAGCGCGGCGAGCAGCTTGCTGGCGCGGTGCACCGCGGTCACAATGTGCTGCTGCTCGTCTCACAGGATCTCCCATGGAAATTCGCAATCTCGGCGCCTCCGGCCTTCGCGTGTCTGCGGTCGGGCTCGGCTGCAACAATTTCGGCCAGCGCACCGACCTGGAGACCTCGCGCAAGGTGATCCATCGCGCGCTCGATCTCGGCATCACGCTGTTCGACACCGCCGACATCTATTCGAACATGGGCGGATCGGAAAACGTGCTCGGCACTGTCCTGGGCGATCGCCGCAAGGACATCGTGCTGGCGACGAAATATTCCAAGCCGATGGCGGAGGACGGAACCAAGCAGGGCGCCTCGCGCCGCTACATCATGGCCGCCGTGGAAGCGAGCCTGAAGCGGCTGAAGACCGATTACATCGATCTCTACCAGCAGCACGACTATGACCCGCTGACGCCGATCGAGGAGAGCTTGCGCGCGCTCGACGATCTCGTCCGGCAGGGCAAGGTCCGCTACATCGGCAATTCGAACTTTCCGGCCTGGCGGATCGCCGAGGCCGAGTACGTCGCACGCGCGATGAATGTCAGCCGCTTCGTCTCCTGCCAGGACGAATATTCCCTGGTGGTGCGCGACATCGAGAAGGACTTGCTGCCGGCAGCAACGGAATACAAGCTCGGCCTGTTGCCGTTCTTCCCGCTCGCCAGCGGACTTCTGACCGGCAAGTACCGGAAGGGCGAGAGCGCGCCTGATGACACCCGCTTCGGCAAGGTGCCGCGGCTGCGCGACCGCTACGTCACGCCGCGCAACGAGGACATCGTCGAGAAGCTCCAGGCTTTCGCCAAGGCGCGCGGCCACAGCATGCTCGAGCTTGCCTTCTCCTGGCTCGCCGCGCGCCCGCAGGTGTCGAGCGTGATCGCCGGCGCCACCCGCGTCGAGCAGATCGAGGAAAACGTCAAGGCGATCGCGTGGAAGCTCAGCACTGATGATCTTGCCGGGATCGACAAGATCACATTGGGCTGATGTTTTGAAACGCGGCGCTATTTCGCGCCGCGCCCCACCGTCTGCATCACTTCGAAGCCTTCGAATTGCGGATGGCCGAGATAAAGCGGCTTGTTGTCGCCGGCCTTGTGATGCGCGGCCCGAAAAGCCTCCGACTTGGTCCACGCCTCGAACGCCGCGTGGTTCGCCCACACGGTGTGCGAGGCATACAGCGTGTGGTCCTCGAGCTCGGGCCCCCGCAGCAGATGGAATTCGACGAAGCCCGGCACCTTGTCCAGATGCGTGTCGCGCGAGAGCCAGACCTGCTCGAAGGCGGCCTCGGAGCCCTTGGCGACGCGGAAGCGGTTCATGGCGATGTACATGGGTGGTCTCTCCTGATGCTCAGGCGATTATCTCGTCATTCCGGGATGCGCCGCAAGGCGCAGGCCCGGAATCCATAACCCCGATCGGGAGTATGGATTCCGGGCTCGCGCCAAGAGGCGCGCCCCGGAATGACGGCGTTTGTGGATTAGGCCACCAAGCCCTTCATCGGCCTTGCGCTTGCGCTGTCCGGGAACACCGTCTCGGCCAGCACGCGATCGGACAGGCCAAACTGGCCTTGCAGCACGCCCTTGATCACGGAGCGCAAGTCCGTGGTGGGCTTGAGGTCGCGGGCCTCATAGAGGTTGGCGGGCTTGAGGCCCGGCCAGTCGGAGATGACGCGGCCGCCCTTCACCGCGCCGCCGGCGAGCAGCGCGATGGTGGCGGTGCCGTGATCGGTGCCGTCGGTGCCGTTGATGCGCGCGGTGCGGCCGAATTCGGTGGCGACGACGACGACGGTATCGCGCCAGCGCTCGCCGAGGCCGTTCTCGAATTCGGCGAGCGCGCCGTCGAGCCCGCCGAGCAGGAAGGCGAGACGCCCGACCGGGCCGCCTTCATTGGCGTGCGTATCCCAGCCGTCGAAGGCGAGCGCGGCGATGCGCGGGCCGTCGTCGGCCGCCATCAGCTTGGCGGCGCCGCGCGCGACCTGGCGCATCTGCGCGACCTGATTGCCGCCCTTCGGCTTCATGTCGTCGCCGCTTGCGGCCTTCTCCAACTGGAGGCCCTGCGAGAGGGCCATCGCCAACGCGGGATCGCGGTGACGGTAGAGATCGACGAGCCGCATCGCGGTGTCGTCGTCGGCCTGCGGCAGCGCCACCGGCGCCCAGCCGACGGTCGGCGCATTGCCGCGCAGCACCAGCGGCGTGGTCGGGCCGACGGCAAGGCCGCTCGAGACGCGCTCGCCGCGCGGCAGCGCTTCCAGCGCGCGGTTGAGCCAGCCGGACTGCACCCGGCCGGGGCCGGCATAGCCGCTTTCGAGCACGTCCTGGCCGTCGAAATGCGAACGGTCGCGGTAGGGCGTCGCCACCGCGTGGATCACCGCGGCATGCATGTCGCGATACATGCGCGCGAACTCCGGCATAGCCGGATGCAGCGCGAAGAAGGAATCGAGCATGATCGCGGGATGCGCGCCGTCCGACGCGAGCGCGATCGACCCGTGCAGGCCGGCATAATCGGGGTCGCCGACCGGCGCGACGGTCGAGAGCCCGTCGAGCGCACCGCGCAGGATCACCACGATCAGCCGGGGGTCGCGTCCGTCGGCCGCGCGCGCGAATTTCGGCAAATAGGCCCAGGCCGCGAAGGAGGCCCCGCCGAGCAGGAGGCCGCGGCGCGAGGTGAGGAGCCGGTTCTCGACGCAGTCGATCATCATCATCTCCTCTGCATTTCCGGCGACATCAGCAGCAGCGCCAGCGCCTGCTGGCGCGATTCCGCGCGCTCGATGGTCCGCCGCGTTTCGATCGACGCCGCGTCTGCCGCTGCGAATTCCAGCAGGTCGAGCGGGTCGATGTTGTTGCCGAGCCGCGCGCCCATCTGCGCGGCGATGTCGAGCCGCAGCTTCATGCCTTCGGGCGCGGCCCAGGCCGCAACGGTGTCCGGGAAACCGTTGGGACCGGACGGCGACCACAGCGGCTGGCCGAGCAGATTGAGACCGTTCAGATAGGCGCCGGGATCCTCCGGCACGCGCGCGAGCAGCCGGCCGCTCGCGACCAGGAAATCGTAAGGGCTGCGCATCTTGGTCAGCGGCGCCTTCCAGGCCTCGTCAGAATCGACCAACGCGGTCGCCATGGCCTTGAGATCACCGTCGGTCTTGACGAAGACGTCGCGCAGGCGCGCGACCAATGCCTGAGGCGGATCGTCGGCGACAAAATGACGGACGAGCTTGGTCGCGATGAAATTCGCGGTCGAAGGATGCCGGGCGATGTCGGCGAGCGCCGCCTCGCCCTGCGCCAGCCCCGTCGGCTCGTAGGTCTTGCCGAGCAGCACTTGCGGCCCGGGCTGGTGTGCATTGACGTTGAAGGCGAAGGAGCCGGGTGTGCCGAGCCCGCCTTGCCTTCCGGCAAAGGTCCAGCCCGTGATGATGCGCGCGAGCGAGGTGACGTCCTCCTGCGTGTAGCCGCCGCCGACGCCGAGCGTATGCAGCTCCATGATCTCGCGCGCGAGATTTTCGTTGAGCCCGCGCTTGCGGTTCTGCCCCGCCCGCGAGTCCGGCCCGAGCGATTGCTGGTTGTCGAGGAAGAACAGCATCGCCGGATGCTGCTCGACCGCCTTGAGCATGTCGGCGAAGCGTCCAAGCACGTGCGGCCGGATCGCCTCGCGCTCGAACGCGCCGGCCCAGATTCGCGCCAGCTCGCCCTTGCTCGCGGAGATGCAGAAATGATTGGACCAGAACACGACCAGCCGCTCGGTGAAGCCGCACTCGACCAGCGTCGCACGCTGCAAGCGCGCCAGCGCTTCGGCACGAAAGGTTTTCTGGATCACGTTGAGCGGCTGCGGTGCAGGTTTTGCGGCGGGCGGCGCGGCCATGTTCGGCTGCATGGTCTCGGGCTTCGCCGCAGCCTCCGCCGGCTTGGCTTCGGCCATCTGGCCGGCGATCTCGGTCGCAGCCGTATTCAGCGAGAGATTGCGGCGGGGCCCGGGCTTCTGATCAGCCGGCGCCTGCGCTTCGGGCGGCGCTCCGGCCTTGGCGGCGGCCTCGCGCGCCTGCTTGACCTCGTCCTGATAGGCGAACACGGCCTGGCCGAGTTGCGGCGTCGATAGCAGGCCGGGCGCCTCCAGCAGCACACCGTTGGGACGCGCCAGTTCCGCCTTCACGAAACCGCGCGGATCGGACGCCGCGTTGATCAGATCGCCGGATGCCCCGCCGCGGGCGCCGAAGCCGAAGCGGTTGAGCGCGACGAGGGCGGCTTGCGAATCGCGGGCCATCGATTTGTCCTTCGCGGATTGCCAACCGCTTTCCTGGTCTGTGCGCGGCGGATAATATACCGCAGCGGGAGATGAACCCGACATGAAAATGACGGCACAGTTTTTGCGCAAATCATGACAATTCCGAAAGAATCCTCAATGCAGGAACCGCGCCGGCTCACCTGCTCCCGCTGCGGCACCGTGTTCGGCTGCGACCTCTCGGGCACCTGCTGGTGCGCGGAGGAAACTGCGCGACTGCCGATGCCCGTCAAGGGCGAGGACTGTTTGTGCCGGGAGTGTCTGCGCAAGGCGGCGGCGCGTAGCCCGGATGGAGCGCAAGCGTAATCCGGGCTACGGCAGTATCGTAGGGTGGGCAAAGCGAAGCGTGCCCACCATTTTCATTGCGCGTGTGGGGAGATGGTGGGCACGGCGCTTTGCGCCTTTGCCCACCCTACGAAGCGACAAAACTTACACCGCATGCCCCGGCGAGGTCCGCGCCATGCCGTCGAACGCATCGAGCAGCTTCTCGCGCCAGGCGTAGACCGGATCATCCGCCTCCAGCAGCTTGAACGGGCTCGTCACGCGCGCCCACTGAAAACCGCCGAACACGATGTAGTCGGCATAGTTCGGCGCGCCGCCGCCGATGAAGGGCTGCTTCTTCAACGTTTGCCGCATCATCTCCAACGATTTGCGGAAGGCGACCACGCCGGCATCGCGGCTGGCCATGATCTCTTCCAGAGTCTTGCCGCCAAAGCGCGCTTCGCGCGATTGGCGGAAATAGGCGGCATCGACGTCGGCGAGATTCTTCGGGATGTCGGCGACGATCAGCGGAAAGATGCCGCCGACGATGGCGATGTCGCCGAAGGCGTTGATCATGCGCGCCATTGCGCGGCCGCCCTCGCCGCCGAACAGCGACGGGCGATCCGGAAACCTGTCTTCGAGATAGTTCGCGATCGTCCAGGAATCGACGACGGGCTTGTCATCATGCAGGAGCACCGGGACCTTCTCCGAGCCGTGCGGCGCGATCGCGCTCTTCTCGGTGAAGCGCCAGGGCAGTGATTCCGCCGCCAGCCCCTTGTGCGCCAGCGCCATCCGCGTGCGCCAGCAATACGGGCTGAAGGGACGCGAGGCGTCGGTGCCGACGAGTTCGAACAGTTTGAGCGACATGGCCGGTGCTCCGTGATTGCGAACGCAGCGAAGCAATCCAGACTGCCGCCGCGGAGACATTCTGGATTGCTTCGCTGGCGCTCGCAATGATGATGTGGAGACCTCACCGCCCGTGCGTGCGCAAGAACCTCTCGCCTTCCTCCGTGACCGCGATCACCAGCCCGAGGCCTGCAACCGTCTCGCGCGCGACGTAGCCGCGGTCGGCGGCGTCTTCCCAGATGGTGAGGCGCGGGCACGAGGTCTTCCAGGTCGAAATCACCTCGGCATAGGCGCGCGGCTCGCGCGCGACCCATTCGACGAAGTCCAGCACCAGCGGATCGGCAGTCTCGCTCATTGCAAACCTCCCTTGTCGAAGGCCGCCAGCACCGGGGTGCGAACCAGGAGCCAGCTGCCATAGGCGACGTAGTAGCAGGCGATGGTGGTGATCAGCTTGTTCGACCAGACGATGAATTGCTGGTCGGTCATGGCTTCGAGAATGCGGCGCGCGAGCGTGGTGCCGAGCATGGATGCTGCGATCGCGACGCCGGCGAGCACGGGATCGAGGCTCGCGGCCTGGTCGATGATGCCGCCGAAATAGATCAGCTTGGTGAAGTGGCTGACGAGCTGGCACATCGCCTTCGTCGCCACCTTCTCGCGCCGGCCGAAATCGCCGCCGAGGAAGAAGGTGTCGAGCAGCGGCCCCGACACGCCGGTCATCAGCATCAAGTCCATGCAGATCGTGCCATAGACGGTGCCCTGCCAGAGCCTATCAGGGTCCGGCTTGATGTTCGTCGGCAGCAGCCGCGCCATGAACGGGGTGATGCCGAGCAGCAGCAGCGCCATCGGCTTGTCAGGCACGTAGCGGGTGAGCGACCAGGCCGCGAGCGCGATGGTCGCGCCGACCATATAGTTCGCGACCGGACGCCAGCGGATATGCGCCCGCCACAGGAACGCACGCCAGCCGTTCGAGGCCATCTGCGTGATCGCATGCAGCACCATCGCGGTCGGCAGCGGCATCAGGGCCAGCAGCACGCCGATCAGGATCAGCCCGCCCGCCATGCCGAACAGCCCCGACAGGAACGCGGTGGCGACCATCAGCAATCCAAGGGCAGCGATCATCATGGGCGTCACGCGGGGTCTCCGTGGCAAGTGAGGGACGCAGACTCTGCGCTCTCCCTCGCCCCGCTTGCGGGGAGAGGGTGGGGTGAGGGGTGGACTCGCGGAGACTCCCCCTCACCCGGAATTTGCTGTCGCAAATTCCGGCCTCTCCCCGCAGGCGGGGAGAGGCGAAGAAGCAGCCTCCCGCTCAACAAAATCAGCATGGATTACGCTGATATTTCTGCCTCGCTTGCTCCCCTCGCGCAAACTGAGTTATCTTGCCCTGGCATCAGCTTTCCTGAGGGTCGGTCATTTGCGGCGGCTGCTCTTTCTCAACGGCATCAAGGCATTCGAGGCGGCGGCGCGGACCGGCAGCTTTGCTGCGGCGGGCGTCGAGCTCAACGTGTCGGCGGCCGCGGTCAGCCGCATGGTGCATCTGCTGGAGGAGCGGCTCGGCGTCGCGCTGTTCGAGCGCAAGGCCAACAGGCTGGTACTGACGCAGGCGGGACGCGCCTATCAGAGCGGGCTGACGCCGATCTTCGATGCGCTCGCCAGCCTGACCGCGCAGGTGACGGCGCCGTCCAGCGTCCGCGTGCTCACCATCGGCGTCGGCCACACCTTTGCGATGCGCTGGCTGATCCCGCGCCTGTCGGAGTTTCGCAACGAGGAGCCCGACATCGAGGTGCGCTTCACCACCGGCGGCGCGTCGGTGCCGTTCGGCGAGGACTGGAGCTGCGGCATCAAGCTCGGCACCGGCGACTGGCCCGGTCTCGTCGCCGAGCCGCTGTTCGCCGGCGACCTCACGCCGGTCTGCGTGCCCCGTCTCGCCGCGAGCCTGAAGCGCCCGGCCGATCTCAGGGGACCCAGCCTGATCCGCGTCGCACATTCAGCCGAGGACTGGCCGATCTGGCTGAAGGCCGCCAACCTCGCGCGCATCAATGCGCGCGGGCCGGAATTCCAGTTCTACGGCCAGGCGCTCCAGGCCGCCGCCGACGGGCTCGGCATCGCTATGGGCATCCGGCCCTACATCGACGACGATCTCGCCGCCGGGCGCCTGGTAGCGCCGTTCGACCTCTCGGTGCCCAAAGGCATGCGCTGGTATCTGGTCTATCGCAGCTTCCAGACCGAGCAGCGCGACTTTGCCGCGTTCCGCCGCTGGATCATGCGGGCGGCGTCGGAACCCGCCGCCCGTCCGGCGAGGCGCACCGGCCGCACCACCGCGCGGAACTGAAATTCAGCGGTTCCGCGGGCAAAAAACCCCGTCGCATGTGAACCGCTTCACATCCTGAAATCCGCAAACGTGGTCCCCTGACCCTCCAACAAGGCGCTCGAGCAACAGACTCGACCAAGACACTCCGGGGACTACCAATGACGACCATCTATGACGGCTTTGACATCGAATCCTTCGAAGCTGGCAAGGGGCTGTGGCACGCCCGCATCCGGCGCGCCGATTTCAGCCTGGTTGCCATCGACGGCGTGCTGTTTCCGGCCATGGAGGTCGGCTTCGCCTGGCCCGATCGCGACGCCGCGATTGCCGATGCCAAGCACCACATCGATCGCTTCCGCCGGCGGGCCGACAGCGACGACGAATAATCGGTCAGGGACGGCGAAGGGGAACCGGTCATGTCAATCACCGAATTCGACGACGGAGCGCGGCCTCGGATCTACAACCGCGCCGTCCTGTCGAATTGTCCCGAATGCGACGGCGATCTCACGGTGCTCCGCGTGATCGGCGGCCGCGCCGGGTGCGAGTACTGGACCATGCGCTGCACCGATTGCGGCGGGATCCACCTCGACATCCTCAAGCCGCATGGGACGGCCGAGGACAACGAGGGCCCGCTGCCGGCGGCGTGACGTTTCGGCCTGCTGCCAACCTGCTGTCAGCAGCCTGCGCACGGACGGGCATTCGCCCTTTCCTGAGGGGCGGACTCGTCCCATATTCGCCTCATGGCGAAGAAACCTGCATCCTCCGAAAAATCCGGCAAATCCCCCAAGTCCAAGGCCCCGAACTCGAAGGCGCACCGCCCTGACGTGCAGCCGATCGGGCCGGCGCTGGCCGAACTGCTCAATCCCGCGATCAACCGCGGCGATGCCGGGCTTGGATCGGGCACCGGCCTCCAGCCGCCGCCGGACAATTCGCGCGACCGCCGCGCCGGGGGCGAGGCCGCCGCGCATCGCGCGCGCGCCTCGACGCCGAAGGACTTTCCTCCCCCTCCCAACCCTCCCCCGCGTGCGGGGGAGGGAAAGGGTGGGGGCGGACTCGACGAGGCGCCGCAGGCCAATTACGGCACCGCGGCCACGATCCCGACGCTCGATCCGGAACTGGCGCGGCAGCTCGGCCTGCCCACCGAGGAGGACGATGCCGAGGCGCTGGCGCGTCCGCCGCGCAGCAAAATGGAGGCGCTCGGCGTCAAGGCGACCGCGGATGCGCTGGAGTCGCTGATCCGCGAGGGCCGGCCGGAGTTCCGCAAGGACGACGGCTCCACGAAGGTATGGACCCCGCATCGGCCGCCGCGCCCGGAAAAGTCCGAAGGTGGCGTGCGCTTCGAGATCAAGTCGCACTACGAACCGCGCGGCGACCAGCCGACCGCGATCGCCGAGCTCGTCGAGGGCATCGAGCGCAACGACCGCAGCCAAGTGCTGCTCGGCGTCACCGGAAGCGGCAAGACCTACACCATGGCCAAGGTAATCGAGGCGACGCAGCGCCCCGCCATCATCCTGGCGCCGAACAAGACGCTGGCCGCCCAGCTCTATGGCGAGTTCAAGAACTTCTTCCCCGACAACGCGGTCGAATATTTCGTCTCGTATTACGACTACTACCAGCCGGAAGCGTACGTCCCGCGCACCGACACCTATATCGAGAAGGACTCCTCGATCAACGAGCAGATCGACCGCATGCGCCACTCGGCGACGCGCGCGCTGCTCGAACGCGACGACGTCATCATCGTCGCCTCGGTGTCCTGCATCTACGGTATCGGCTCGGTCGAGACCTACACCGCGATGACCTTCGCGCTGAAGAAGGGCGAGCGCATCGACCAGCGCCAGCTGATCGCCGACCTCGTCGCGCTCCAGTACAAGCGCACCCAGGCCGATTTCACCCGCGGCACCTTCCGGGTCAGAGGCGACGTCATCGACATCTTCCCGGCGCACTATGAGGACCGCGCCTGGCGCGTGAACCTGTTCGGCGACACGATCGAGACCATCGAGGAGTTCGATCCGCTCACCGGCCACAAGCAGGACGAGCTCGAATTCATCAAGATGTACGCCAACTCGCACTATGTGACGCCGCGCCCGACGCTGGTGCAGGCGATCAAGTCGATCAAATCGGAATTGAAGCAGCGGCTCGATCAGCTGCACGACCAGGGCCGCCTTTTGGAAGCGCAGCGGCTGGAGCAGCGCACCACCTTCGACCTCGAGATGATGGAGGCGACCGGAAGCTGCGCCGGCATCGAGAACTATTCGCGCTATCTCACCGGACGCCTGCCCGGCGAGCCGCCGCCGACGCTGTTCGAATACGTGCCTGACAACGCGCTGGTGTTCGCCGACGAAAGCCACGTCACCGTCCCCCAGATCGGCGCCATGTTCAAAGGCGACTTCCGCCGCAAGGCGACGCTCGCCGAATACGGTTTCCGCCTGCCCTCCTGCATGGACAACCGCCCGCTCCGCTTCGAGGAATGGGACATGATGCGGCCGCAGACCATCGCGGTGTCGGCGACGCCGAGCGGCTGGGAGCTGAACGAGAGCGGCGGCGTGTTCGTCGAGCAGGTCATTCGCCCGACCGGGCTTATTGATCCTCCGGTCAACATTCGCCCCGCCCGCACCCAGGTCGACGATCTCGTCGGCGAAGTCCGCGCCACCGCGCAGGCCGGCTATCGCTCGCTGATCACGGTGCTGACCAAGCGCATGGCGGAGGATCTCACCGAATATCTGCACGAGCAGGGTATTCGCGTCCGCTACATGCACTCGGATATCGACACCATCGAGCGCATCGAGATCATCCGGGATCTCCGGCTCGGCGCGTTCGACGCGCTGGTCGGCATCAACCTCCTGCGCGAGGGCCTCGACATTCCCGAATGCGCGCTGGTCGCGATTCTCGACGCCGACAAGGAAGGCTTTTTGCGCAGCGAAACGTCCTTGATCCAGACCATCGGCCGCGCCGCGCGCAACGTCGACGGCAAGGTGATCCTCTATGCCGACCAGATGACCGGCTCGATGGAGCGCGCCATCGCCGAGACCAATCGGCGCCGGGAGAAGCAGGTCGAGTACAACACCGCCAACGGCATCACGCCGGAGAGCGTGAAGAAGCAGATCGGCGACATCCTCAATTCCGTCTACGAGCGCGACCACGTGCTGGTCGAGGTCGGCGGCCACGACATGACCGACGACGTCATCTCGATCGGACACAATTTCGAAGCCGTGCTCGCCGATCTCGAAACCCGCATGCGCGAGGCCGCGGCCGATTTGAACTTCGAGGAAGCCGCGCGCCTGCGCGACGAAGTCAAGCGCCTGCGCGCCACCGAGCTCGCGGTGGTCGACGACCCCACCGCCAAGCAGCGCACCGTCCAGGGCAAGGCCGGCGCCTATGCCGGCACCAAGAAGTACGGCGACGCGGCGAACCTGCCCGTCAGCGCGATGAAGAGGAAAACCGTGAGCTCCGCGCTGAAGGCCAGCGGCGGCGGCAGCGGCTCGAAGGTGCACAAGCCGCATCTCGACGAGATGCACGGCCCGGAATCGCTGCCCTACCGCGAGAAGCCGAGCCTGCCCGCAAAGCCGTTCGGCAGCACGAGCCGGATCATCCAGCCGACGGACTCGCGACAGTCAGGACCGGAGTTCGGCCCCACCCCGCGCTCCAGCGGCGGCGCGCCGGGGCATCGCGGCGGGTGGAAGAAGAGGTAGGGGGCGCGGGGTCATCCGCGTTGTTCGTGGTTATGGATTCCGGGCTCGCGACTTCGTCGCGCCCCGGAATGACGAGGGAGAGATATGCTCCCTCGCCCCACGCTCGCCGTCACCACGGCCATCCCCGACAGCAGCAGCACGATGGTAACGAGCTGAAGCGAGGCGACCGGCTGGGTGCGCCAGGCGGTGATCTTGTCGGATCGCGACAGATGGGCCTCGAAGAATTTCGGTTCGTAGACGGTCTTGAATAAGGCGGGGAAGCTCGGACCCACGGCCACCGCGAGCAGCGCGTGGGCGAGCGAGGCGATTGCGACGAAGATGGCGACGCCGGGGTCGCCGACGCGGTCGTGGTTGCCGAGCAGCTTGAGCAGCATCGCGGCGGTGGCGAAGGTCGGGAAGCTCTGGAGGGTCGCGGTCAGCGCGAGGCCTTCGAGCGCGTTGTGCAGGCGGGACTTTGGGGATGACGTTAGTCGCGATGCCGCACGGGTGATTGTGAGTTGGGTCACGCGCCTTTTTGGCGCCGGAACAAGGGGCGAGATGGATTCCGGGCTCGCGCCAAGTGGCGCGCCCCGGAAGGACTGGACTACAGCTTCCCCTGCCCGTTCACCTGGCCCTGCTGTTGCCGCTGCCTTTCCTGTTCCTTGGCGTGGTGCCGGCCGTAGAGGCAGCCGGCGGCGGCCCCGAGGACGCCATGGTGGCCGGCATAGTGGCCGGCGACGCCGCCGACGACGGCGCCCTTGATGCAGCCCTTGGCGTTGGCGGTGGAGGTTGCGCCGAGCACGAGAAGCGCGGCAGTGACGGCGAGAAGCGGGGATTTCATGGATCGGTGTCTCCGGATGTGTCGGCGTCTCAACGGGCGCGGGCGCATCGCGGTTCCACGCGCCTGCGCGGCCCCGGCATTGCGCATTGGTCCACGCGCCTCGCGCGCCGTGCAGCCCAATGCAGGGCAATTTCGTGCAGGCGTACGGGCTCTCAACCCATAATTGCAGCCATGAACCTGGCATTGCGCTTGCGCGTCATATCGACTGCAACACTCCTGTGGTTTCGCGGATTGCCGGTGCAAGAAACCGCGCGTTAGCGTTGCGCAACGCCATGCGGTCGATGAGGACGGGCGGAATGACAGTCGAGAAGCTCAATCGCCAGCGCGTCGTGCATCTGCTCGACGCCTTCGCGCGCGGCGACATCGAGGCCGCGCTGTCGTGCTGCACCGACGACGTCGACTTCCTCACCCACGCGCCGATCGACATCCTGCCGCACATGGTGCCGCGCCACGGCAAGGCCGAATTGCGCGCGCTCTGGCAGACGGTCTGGGTGCGCTATTCGGAGATCCGCTACAAGGCGCCGCATATCGTCGCCGAGGGCGACGAGGTCGCCACCTACATGCAGACCTATTTCAGGAAGCGCAGCAACGACCGCGTCGTGCAGTTCGACATGGCGGTGTTCTACACCTTCCGCAACGGACAGGTGGCGCAGATCCGCGAGATCATCGATTCCTACGATCTGGTGCAGCAGGTGCTGGAGCGCGAGATCGGACCGCTGATCGTGGGGGCGCGGGTGGACGGGGACTGAGGCAACCGCGACCTCACCTGCTTGCCGGCTTCTCGGTGTCGTCCTGGCGAGAGCCAGGACCCATACCCACCGACTTCTGCAATGGGCAGGCTGATGGTGGCAATGTGCCGTTACACTGGCAGTCGGGGTAATGGGTCCTGGCTTTCGCCAGGACGACGTTGAAGGCGCCTACGCTGCGGTTCGATCGCAATCGAACGGGAACCCGCGCCCGCCCGCACCCGGAAGATTACGGGGTTCTGTTGTAAATCTCACAAAACGCGATCAATTGTGCATTGCGAAAACGTGAATTGCGTTTTGGCCGAAATTCCGTATTTTATTCGCATACAAACGAGTTGAGCCGCCCCGAGGCACGTTTCCTGTGCATCGGGCTGCTTTCCGTTTTTTTGCAAGCCAGCTTCAGGACTGCCCAAAATGACAGAGCACAGCCTCTGGCGTTTCTCGCGCGCATTGCACCGCGCGATCAACGACCGGCATTTCGAGGATATCGAGGCCCTGATCGACGAGGACGTCGAGTGGGCGCTCTATGGCCCGATCGACATGTTTCCGTTCCTCGGCGCACGCCAGGGCAAGGACGCCGTGCTCGACGTCATCCGCCAGCTCGCCGACAATTTCCAGGTCCGCCGCTTCGATCGCGAGAGCATCATGCTCGGCGTCGATTCCGCCGCCTCGATGCTGCGCTATTCGCTGACGGCGCTGGATTCCAACAAGCCGATTTCCTTGCGGGTCGCGCAGTTCGCCCAGTTCAGGGCGGGCAAGCTCGTCAGCTTGCGCGTGCTGATCGACACCTTCGACCTGGTCGAGCAGGCACTCGGCCGTGCCATTCATCTGCCGAAGATGAGCAGCGTCGGCTGAGGGGGGACGCCAACGGGCCCCGCTCTTCGGGACCGATGACGATGCGTGGTGCGACGTCCTGGCCTCCAGCCCCGCCGGATGCCGTCGTGCCGGAAGCCCGTCGTCGGGCGCGCGCCTCTCGCGCGGCCCGTTGGTTCGCCATTCCAGTTGTTTGAGCATGTTTTTTTGGAAAACCGCTGCACACTTTGCCGGATCATGTTCTGGGCGAGGCGAGTCGCCATAATTTCGCAACGATAGATCGGCATCCTTTGCGCGGAATGGCGCATGCTCACTGCAGAAGGCCGATATATATTATCGGACAGCATGCGCCGGGGTTCGCGGGCAGGACGATGGAATTCTCGACAGGTTTTGGCTGGACCAGGCTGCCGGTGCTGGCGGCCGCGTTCATTTTGGGCTCGGTGCTGACGGTCTCGGCGCAGATCATCCAGCCCTTCTCCGCGGCCACGCCCGACGAGGACGCCGAGGCGGCCGAAGCCCCCGACGCCAACGACCCCGACGTGCTCAAAGGCATCGACGTCGACAAGCTCGACTGGGGCCAGCTCGCGATCGACGCCGGCACGCTAAACGACCTCATCGCCGCCAAGAAGCGCGCGCAGGCCGCCGCCAATGACGGGATGAACTGGTCGTCGAACGCCAATGCCAACGGCTCCTCGGCGGTGACGGTGAAGCAGTCGGTATCCTCGTTCTGGGACGCCCGCATCGGCGCCGACATGACGGTGACGAGCGAGCCGCGGACGATGTCCGAGCTCTTGGCGCAGAAGGCCGCCAATGGCGGCAACCTGCCGCAATCCTCCGGCAGCGCCTGGGCGGCGGCGACCGCGCCCGGCGCGGGCCCGATCTGGGACAAGACCGCGGTGGAAGCCCGTGTCGACCCCGGCGCCGAGCAGAGCAAGCTCGGCGCGTCGCTGACCAAATTGGTGCCGCTGTCGGGCGACACGTCGCTGACGCTGCAGAACGGCTACAGCGTCAACCAGCAGGGCACGACCGCGGTCCCCGGCATCGGCGGGCACATCACGCGCAATTACGAGACCGACCAGTCCGCCAAGGTCACCCTCACCGACACCGGCACCAGCATCACCGCCGGCCAGACGCTCTCGACCACCGACGACAAATGGCTGCGCAAGTTCGGCGCCGAGCAAAAGCTGTTCGACAACGTCACCGTCTCCGGCTCGGTCGGCGAGACCTCGCAGGGCGCGATCAACAAGAGCCTGACGGCGGGGTTCAAGAAGAGCTGGTGAGTGTGTTTTCGCCTCTCCCCGCTTGCGGGGAGAGGGAGTCAGACACCGGCCGTGCCGCGAAGGCGCTCCGCCACAGCCGCCGTTCAGACATTCCTAACCATACGCCACGGCAAAACCCCCGAATGGTCCGCCCTTGCCGCATCTCGGCCCAGTTACGGTCAAAATCCGACGCCCTGATGCGGATCGCCTTACAGACGTCGTCGTGCGGGGGACACTCGCGCTGCGCTCAACGCGAACAGGGGAACAACGATGAACGCCATTCGTCCGGAAAAGATCGAAGCCGCCGAGACCGAGACCGTCGACAGCAATCTGGCCGCGGTGACCGAGGTCGAAGCCGGCATCCGCGACTTCGTCCGCAACGACATCGCCTATCTGCGCCGGCCGGCGGCGACGAGCGCCGACGCACCGCCGCTCGATCCGAGCGCGGAGGCCACCGTCACCAACGTCAACTCGCTGATCCAGCGCGTCGCCGGCACCTCGCTCGCCGAGATCGAGAATCTGATCTCCGAGCTCGAGAGCCTGCGCGACCTGCTCCATGCCGAAGGCCAGCGCGTCCAGCGCGAGATCTCCGGCTACGCCCAGCTCAGCCAGGCCGCGATGAAGTCGACCCGCATGATCGCCGACAACGTCGCGCAGTGGAAGCGCGCCGCCGACGGCCTGCGCAACAGCTGATCGGTCAGCACCCGGCATCACCGGCCGCCGCGTTCCGAAAGGGGCGCGGCGGTTTTGATTCCGGGGCGGTGTGAATGCGCGTGTCCGCACGCTGTCTCCCCAATGCAGGCGTCATCGCCCGCCTTGTGCGCACTTGCGCACTGGAGCGGGCGATCCAGTATTCCAGAGACGGCGGTGATTGAGCGGAGACGCCGCGGCGTACTGGATGCCCCGGACAAGCCGGGGCATGACAGCGGAGGGCTTGGCAGGCGGCCACGCAAGTACGTCGGCCAGAGCCCCCCTTTGAACCCTCCACCCCTCCCCGGCGACCAATGCCAGGCGCCCGTCGGTTTACGCGGGCTCAGGGGGACATTTCATGGAAAGCATTCGGCCCGACACCACGGAGCCCATACCGCTGCGACCCGCGCCGAACCAGTTCGGCACGATCATGCTGCGCTTCGTTGGATTATTGGCGGTTGCGATCGCGGTGCTGGCGTTCGTCTATAGCCGCTGAGTGGAAGCCGGACACCGGCCCCGAAACGTTAACGAGCTCTTACCGGGCGGCTTCCACGGTCGAGGCTTCCAGGGTGTAGGCGCCATCGGCATAGCCCTTCACCACCATGCCGGCGACCAGCATCACGGCCAACGTCGCGGTCGCAAAGATAAATCCAACAAACTTGAGTGCGCCGCGGTCAGCCATGGTCCTCGTCCCCTGTCCTCTGCCTATTCGTTCAAATAGACAGCGACAGGTTCATAATTGGTTAGCAACTCGATGGTTCCCCCAACTGCTTCGCGGGCAACCATGTTGCGCAGGCTTATGGCAGCCGCCCGGAATCGCGTCCATAGCGCGCGGGCAACACTCGCGCTCTTTTCAGCCCTTCATCTTGGAACTGATCTAACCGCCCTTCCGCATCGGCACGAAGGCTGAGGCGGTGATGGCGTAGACCTCCTCGCCGCGCTGGTTGGTGCCGGTGGTGCGGGCCGTCAGGATGCCCCAACCGGGGCGCGAGGCGGAGCTGCGCTTGTCGATGACGACATTGGCGTAAGAGACGGTGTCGCCGGCGAGCACCGGCCTGATCCAGCGCAGGTCGCGAAAGCCCGGTGACGGGCCCCACACCGCGACCTCCTCGCCGCGCGCTGCGGCCTCTCGCGCCAGACGCTGGCCGTCCGCGACAAGCAGGCTCATGCAGGCCGAGCCGACATGCCAGCCCGAGGCCGCGAGCCCGCCGAACAGCGAGTTCTTGCCTTCCTCCTCGTCGAGGTGAAAGCGCTGCGGATCGAATTTTTGGGCGAATGTCTTGATCGACTCCGCGGTGAACGTATAGGCGCCGATCTCACGGCGATGGCCGATCTCGATCTCCTCGAAAAACGGCATCAGACCGCCCCCTCGCGCCGCTCGATCAGGATCGGCGAGGTCATCTCGCACAGCACTTGTCCCTTGGCGTTGCGCACGGTGCATTTGAACTTGACGATGCCGAGGTCGGGGCGGCTCTTCGAGGCGCGCGCCTCCATGACATCGACGTCCAGCATGAGGTCGTCGCCGGGCCTGAGCGGCGACAGCCAGCGCACCTCGTCAACGCCGGGGGAGCCGAGCGAGGCGGCGCGGGTGATGAAGCCGTCGGCCATCATCCGCATCATCAGCGAGCACAGGTGCCAGCCCGAGCCGGACAGGCCGCGCAGCATGCTCTTGCTGGCGGCGTCCTCGTCCAGGTGCATCGGTTGCGGATCGAACTCGCCGGCGAAGGCCAAGATCTCGTCGCGGGTGACATGGCGCGGGCCGAACGTTCCGAACCGGCCGGGCGGGAAGTCTTCAAAGGTCAGGGTCATCTTGGGATTGCTGGCGGAAATGACAGATTGTGGCCGCACTTTGCGGCAATCTCAACCCGCCGGCCCGCATGGCTCGTGCTACATTCGACGCGGCGATTCTGGCCGTGAGTCGGGTCAACCGAGGGCCGAAGCCCGATTTGACAAGGCCCGATTTGTCCGGGGGAGAGCGATGTTTTCATTCAGCGACCTGTTTCAGTGGGACCGCTTTATCACGCCGACGATCATCAAGACCTTCTACTGGCTGGTGACCGCGCTGATCTGCCTGTTCGGCCTCTCCGGCATCTTCTCCGGCCTAGCTGCGATGGCGATCAGCCCGTTCGGCGGCTTCCTGGTGCTGCTGTCGTCGATCGCGAGCGTCGTCGTCGGCATCGTGTTCTCGCGCATCGTCGCGGAACTGATCCTGATCGTCTTCCGCATCAACGAGCATCTCGGCGCGATCCGGGATCAGGGCGGCGGGATGCGGTAGCCCGTCATTCCGGGGCGCGCGCAGCGCGAACCCGGAATCCATCGGGCCTCAGAACAAGTGGATGAATGGATTCCGGGCTCGCGCCAAGAGGCGCGCCCCGGAATGACAACTCCGGCTTACGTATTGAACCGGAAATGCATCACGTCGCCGTCGGCGACGACGTATTCCTTGCCTTCGAGGCGGAGCTTGCCGGCATCGCGGGCGCCGGCTTCGCCGCCGAGCGCGACGTAGTCGTCAAACGCGATCGTCTCGGCGCGGATGAAGCCTTTCTCGAAATCGGTGTGGATCACGCCGGCCGCTCCCGGCGCCTTGGTGCCGCGATGGATGGTCCAGGCACGCGCTTCCTTCGGGCCCACCGTGAAATAGGTGATGAGGTCGAGCAGCGTGTAGCCGGCGCGGATCAGGCGGTCGAGGCCGGCCTCTTCGAGACCCAGCGTCTCCAGGAAGTCGGCGCGTTCTTCGCGCGAAATGGTGGCGATCTCGGATTCGATCTTGGCCGAGATGACGACGGCGACGGCGCCTTCCTTGGCGGCCTGCTCCTGCACCGCCTTGGAGAACGAATTTCCGGTCGCGGCCGAACCTTCCTCGACGTTGCAGACATAGAGCACGGGCTTGGACGACAGCAGGCCGAGCATCCCGAAGGCGCGCTCCTCCTCCGCCTTGCGCTCGACGAGGCGCGCGGGCTTGCCCTCGCGCAGCAGCACCAGGGTGCGGTTGACGAGGTCGAGCTGCTCCTTGGCGTCCTTGTCGTTGCCCTTGGCCTTCTTGGTGAGGTTGTCGACGCGCTTCTCGAGGCTGTCGAGGTCGGCGAGCATCAGCTCGGTCTCGATGGTCTCGATGTCGGCGAGCGGGGCGATCTTGCCCTCGACATGGGTGATGTCGGAGTCTTCAAAGCAGCGCACGACATGCGCGATGGCGTCGACCTCGCGGATGTTGGCGAGGAACTGGTTGCCGAGGCCTTCGCCCTTGGAGGCGCCGCGCACGAGGCCCGCGATGTCGACGAAGGTCAGCCGGGTCGGAATGATCTGGCCGGACTTGGCGATCGCCGCAAGCTTGTCGAGCCGCGGATCGGGCACGGCCACCTCGCCGACATTCGGCTCGATGGTGCAGAACGGATAGTTCGCAGCCTGCGCCGCGGCCGTCTCGGTCAGCGCATTGAACAAGGTCGACTTGCCGACATTGGGCAATCCGACGATCCCGCATTTGAATCCCACGAGCGTTATTCCTTGCCGTTGTCGTCCTTGGTCAAAAACCCCTTCGCCTGCATGGCAAGATGCACCCTGTTGGCGAAGGTCGCGTCCGTGCCCTTGGCGATCAGCGCGGCGTGCTCGGCGACCGCGTCGCAGAGTGTCGCCACCCAGTCGTTGTCGGCCTTGGCGAAGTCCGACAGCACGTGGCCGTGCACCAGTTCCTTGACGCCGGGATGACCGATGCCGAGCCTGACACGGCGGTAGTCGTTGCCGATATGCGCCGAGATCGAGCGCAGACCGTTGTGGCCGGCGATGCCGCCGCCGACCTTCACCCGCACCTTGCCCGGCGGCAGTTCGAGCTCGTCATGGAACACGGTGACGTCGCCAGGGGCGATCTTGAAGAAGCCTGCCGCCTCCTGAACGCTCCGGCCGGAATCGTTCATGTAGGTCGTCGGCTTGAGCAGGATCACGCGGTCAGTGCCGAGCGCGCCTTCCGAGGTCTCGCCCTGAAACCTGCGGCGCCATGGCGAGAAACCATGACGCCGCGCGATCTCGTCGACGGCCATGAAGCCGATATTGTGCCGGTTACGTGCGTATTTCGCGCCGGGATTGCCGAGCCCAACAAAGAGTCGCATGACGCGGCGCGCCCCTCGCTCGGCGCGCGGGTCACAGGACCGCGCGCCAGCTCTTTGAGAGAATTACTTCTTCTTGTCGCCGCCGGCGGGAGCCTTGGCAGCCGCTGCCGGAGCAGCAGCGGCCGGAGCAGCCGCACCAGCCGCAGGAGCTGCCGCAGCCGGAGCCGCGCCACCAGCAGCTGCCGCAGCAGCAGCCTTCTGCTCTTCGGCGTAGCCGGACGGCGGCACGATGGTGACGAGGGTCGCGTCCTCACGAGTCAGCGCCTTCACGCCGGGCGGCAGCTTGACGTCCGACAGATGCAGCGAGTGACCGATTTCGAGCGAGCCGACGTCGGCCTCGATGTACTGCGGGATGCTCTCGACGCCGCATTCGAGCTCGATCGCGTGGGCAACGATGTTGACGGTGCCGCCGCGCTTCACGCCCGGGGAGGCTTCCGACTTCACCACGTGCAAGGGAACGCTGATGCGGATGGTGGCGCCTTCGCCGAGCCGCATGAAGTCGACATGGATCGGGAAGTCCTTGACCGGATCGAGGTGATAGTCGCGCGGAATCACGCGGTGCTTCTTGCCCTCGAGGTCGATGTCGACCAGCGTGGTCAGGAACCGGCCGGCGAGGATGCGCTGGCGCAGTTCGCGATCTTCAATCGAGATCGTGACGGGGGGCTGGTTGTTGCCATAGATCACTCCGGGCACTCTGCCGGCGCGACGCTCAGCCCGGGCGGCCCCCTTGCCGCTCTTCGGACGTGCGGTCGCCTTCAATTCCTTGACGGTCGTCGCCATGTCGTTAAGTCCTTGTTTTTGCAAAAGTTAATGGGCCGCAGCGCGGCCCATGGCATCGTCCACAGCAAGCCTCCAGGGGTGCGGGGGCCGCGGACGTGGCGGGCTTTTACCCGGAAGATGCGGAAATGACAAGAAGAATGGGCTGGCGGGCCGCGCCGGACTAGCCGTCATTCCGGGGCGGTCGCGACAGCGACCGAATCCGGAATCTCGAGGTTCCGGGTTCGATGCTGCGCATCGCCCCGGAACGACAAATACCTATCCCCCCAGCTTCGCCTCCAGCGCCGTGATGCGCGCCTTCAGGGCCTCGTTCTCCTCACGCGCCAGGCGGGCCATGTCCTTGACCGCCTCGAACTCCTCGCGCTTGACGAGGTCCATGTCGCGCAGGAATTTTTCGGCCTGGGTCCGCATCACCGTGTCGAACTCGCGCTTGACGCCCTGAGCCGCACCGGCGGCGTCGTTCATCAGGCGGCCGATCTCGTCGAAAAACCGGTTGTTGGTCTGGGTCATGTCGGTCTCCTGGCGGCCTGCGATAAACTTTGCGCGAACTCTTGGGAAGACAATGGCAATCCGATCGGGCCGGATCAAGGGCCGATCGGCCGTATCCTTGTCATGCCCCGGTTTCCTTGCAATCGTATTCAACGTCCCGGCATAAGAAGAATCACAAGGCGCACGAGATGATCGACCAGCAGATCGCGATTCCTACCAAGGACGGCCACACCGCAACCTTCATCAGCCATCCCGAGCGTGGCGGGCCGTTTCCGGTCATCCTGTTCTACATGGATGCGCCGGCGATCCGCGAAGAGCTGCGCGACATGGCGCGCCGGCTCGCGACATCAGGGTATTACGTGATGCTGCCGAACCTCTATTACCGCTCCGGCGTGATGGAGCTGGGCGCGCTGCCGACCGACCCGAACGCACCGGAGCGCAAGCGCATGTTCGCGCTGATGAGCTCGCTCACCATTCCCATGATCATGGACGACACACGCGCGCTGCTCACTTACGCCGAGGGCCAGGCCGCCGCGAACACGAAGATTGTCGGCACCGTCGGCTACTGCATGAGCGGCCGCTACGCGGTCAACGCCGCCACGCATTTCCCCGATCGCGTCAAGGCCGCCGCCTCGATCTATGGGGTGCAGCTCGCAACCGACCAGGACGACAGCCCGCATCTCGCCCCAGCCAAGACCGGGGCCGAGCTCTACTTCGCCTGCGCCGAGACCGATGTCTACGCGCCGCCGGAGATTATCGAAAAGGTCAAAGAGGGCATGAAAGGTGCCAAGGCCGAGGTCGAGATCTATCCCGGCACGCATCACGGCTTCGCCTTCCCCAAGCGCCCGGTCTATGACCGCGACGCCGCCGAGCGGCACTGGGAGCGTCTGCTGGCGCTCTATCGCCGCAATCTCGTGTGAGCAGCAGTATGATCGGCCTATCCGCGAACTCGATGCACCTCTCCCGCTTGCGGGGGAGGTCGGCGCGAAGCGCCGGGTGGGGGTTCTCTCCACACGGAGATTATCTCGATTGCGGAGACACCCCCTCCCCAACCCTCCCCCGCAAGCGGGAGAGGGGGCGCAGCTCCGTCGGGGCCGCAGCTTGCCCATCAAACTCTAGAAACAAGGCGTGATGCCCTTTCTTCTCATCGACTTTCCCGCCTTCAAGCCGATCGCGATCGAGATCGGTCCGTTTGCGATCCGCTGGTACGCGCTGGCCTATATCTGCGGCATCGTGTTCGGCTGGCTCTATGCGCGCTCGCTCCTGAAGAACGAGCGCTTGTGGGGCGGGCCGGCGCCGATCTCGCTGGTGCAGGTCGACGACTTCATCCTGTGGGTCACGCTCGGCATCATCCTCGGCGGCCGTACCGGCTACGTGCTGTTCTACAATCTGCCCTTCTTCATCGAGCACCCCGCGGCGATCTTCCGACTGTGGGAGGGCGGCATGTCGTTCCACGGCGGGTTCCTCGGCTGCGTCGTCGCGGTGATGTGGTTCGCCTACCGCAACGGGATCCCGATCCTGTCGCTCGGCGACATCACCACCGCGGTCGCGCCGGTCGGGCTGCTGCTCGGGCGCATCGCCAATTTCATCAACGGCGAATTGTGGGGCCGTGCCACCGATGCGAGCCTGCCCTGGGCGATGGTCTTCCCCAACGATCCCACCCAGCTGCCGCGCCATCCGAGCCAGCTCTATGAGGCCGGCATGGAGGGCATCCTGCTGTTCACGGTGCTTGCGATCATGATCCGCCTCGGCGCCCTGAAGCGGCCCGGAATGATCCTCGGCGCCTTCATCCTGATCTATGGTCTGACCCGGATCGCCGGCGAGCATTTCCGCGAGCCGGACGTCCAGCTCGGCTTCCTCTGGGGCGGATTAACCATGGGCATGCTGTTGTCGATCCCGATGCTTATTGTAGGTCTCATACTTATTGTATTGGCTATCAGGCGCGGTGCGCCGAGGCCGATCGAGGCCATTCGTTAATTCCTTTCGAGAAGAAGGCCGTGACCGAACAGCCGCTACTCAACGAGATCAAGGCGCTGATCAAATCCTCAGGCCCCATGCCGGTCTGGCGGTACATGGAACTGTGCCTGATGCATCCGCGCTATGGCTATTATGTCTCGCGCGATCCGCTCGGGCGTGAGGGCGACTTCACCACCGCGCCCGAGGTCAGCCAGATGTTCGGCGAGCTGCTGGGCCTGTGGACCGCCTCGGTGTGGAAGCAGATGGGCTCGCCGCAATCTTTGCGGCTGATCGAGCTCGGCCCCGGCCGCGGCACCATGATGGCGGATGCGCTGCGTGCGCTCCGCGTGCTGCCGCCGCTCTACCAGGCCCTTCAGATCCACCTGGTCGAGGTCAATCCCGTCCTGCGCGAACGGCAGAGTGCGACGCTGTCGGGCGCACGCAACGTCGCCTGGCACGACAGCATCGACGACGTGCCCGAAGGCCCTAGCATCATCCTCGCCAACGAATATTTCGACGTGCTGCCGATCCACCAGATGGTGAAGCGCGAGAACGGCTGGCACGAGCGCGTGATCGAGATCGATCCCAACGGCAAGCTTCAGTTCGGCGCGGCCTCCGAGCCGACGCCGCGCTTCGACGTGCTGCTGCCGCCCCTGGTGCGCGCCGCGCCGGTCGGCGCCGTGTTCGAATGGCGTCCCGACGGCGAGGTCATGAAGCTCGCCACGCGCGTGCGCGATCAGGACGGCGCGGCGCTGATCATTGATTACGGCCATTTGCGCAGCGATGCCGGCGACACCTTCCAGGCGATCGCGCGCCACACCTTTACCGATCCCTTGAAGGCGCCGGGTCAGGCCGACGTCACCGCCCATGTCGATTTCCAGGCGCTGGCGCGTGCGGCCGAGGATGTCGGCGCCCGCGTGCACGGGCCGGTGACGCAGGGCGATTTCCTCAAGCGCGTCGGCATCGACACCCGCGCGGCCGCCTTGATGCAGAAGGCGACGCCCGAGGTCGCCACCGACATTTCGGTGGCGCTGAAGCGCCTGACCGACACCGGGCGCAGCGGCATGGGCTCGATGTTCAAGGTGCTCGGCATCTCCGAGCCGCGGCTAACTGGCCTTGCCGGCCTCAGCGATCTCGAACACGCCGGAGGGAACTGATGACCCTCGCTTCGTCACTGCTGTCGGCGGTGCCAGGCCTGCGCCATTCCTTCTTCACCCGTGAAGGCGGCGTCTCCGGCGGCATCTATTCGGCGCTGAACGGCGGGCTCGGCTCCAACGACGATCAGGCCCTCGTCGCCGAGAACCGCCGCCGCATGGCCGAGCATGTCGGCGTGGCGCCGGAACGTTTCCTCAGCCTGCACCAGATCCATTCGCCCGACGTGCTCATTGCCGAGACGCCGTGGCCGAGCGGGCCGCGGCCGAAGGGCGACGCGCTGGTTACCAAGACGCCCGGCATCGCGCTCGGCGTCTCCACTGCCGATTGCGGGCCGGTGCTGTTCGTCGATCCCAGTGCGCGCGTGATCGGCGGTGCCCATGCCGGCTGGAAGGGCGCGCTCACAGGCGTGCTGGAGTCCACGATTCTAGCGATGGAAAAGCTCGGCGCCACGCGCGGCGGCATCATCGCCGCGATCGGCCCGCTGATCCGGCAGGAGAGCTACGAGGTCGGCAACGAGTTCGTGGCACGCTTCATCGAGGCGGACGCGGACAACGCGATGTTCTTCATCCCGTCGGTGCGCGAGGGCCACGCGATGTTCGACCTCGCCGGCTTCATCCGGACGCGGCTGGAGGCCGCCGGCATCCTGATGATCGACGACCTCGGCCTCGACACCTATGCCGACGAGCGCTTCTTCAGCTATCGCCGCTCGGTGCATCGCAAGGAGCCGGATTACGGCCGCCACGTCCACGCGATCGCGCTCGAGGGGTGAACACACAGGCAACACGCCGTCATTCCGGGGCTCGCGAAGCGAGAACCCGGAATCATCGTGCAGCAATTTATGCGGAGAAATGGATTCCGGGTTCGCGCCAAGTGGGCGCGCCCCGGAATGACAGTGGAATGTGTCGCCCCTGCCCTAGACGTTAATGCGTTTTAACGATATCGCTGCCCTCCATAATGAGGGACGCGTCATTCATCCTGGGCCGCGCGGGTTCGCGCGTGCTGGCGGTCATGCTGCTGGCAGCGGCGACCGCGCTTGGCGGTTGCGCCGGCGGCGGCGGTGCCGCCAACTCCTATGCGATGGCGCCGAGCGCCGGCAGTGGAGCGACGGTGGCGTTCGAATCCATCGACGGGCCGCCGCCACAGGTGTTCGACCGCATGGTCGGCGTGCTCGACAGCGAATCCAAGCTGCGCAGCCTGTCCGTGGTCTCCCGCGAGGGGACGGCTGCCTATCGCGTGCGCAGCTACCTCTCCGCCCAGATCGTGCGCGGCAGGACCGTGATCGCCTGGGTCTACGTCTACGACGCCAACCAGCAGCGGGCGCTGCGCCTCTCCGGCGAGGAACCCACCTCGGCCAAGGGTGGCCGCGATGCGACGCGCGATCCTTGGAGCGCCGCCGACGACCTGGTGCTGCGGAAGATCGCCCAGGCCGGATTCAGCGGACTTTCCAACATGCAACGGCACGCCGGAGGCGCCGAGCGCTGCTCCGGGCCTGCGGGGACCTGCGGTGGCAAGCGTCACCCCGGAGACTCCGGCACCGGAGATGCCGGCCTCGGCGCTCGGCTACGCCGAGCGATAACCCCCGCTAAACCACGGCCTCAAGTTGCGGCCAAACCGTTGGCCCGACTCAGGATTTTCAAAGGGAAAACGTAGCATCCCGGGTTGCCATTGCAGCCCCCGGCCTGATATTTCCTCGCCCGTCGTAACCGTGCTTCGAGTGGGTATTCCCAGATGTTGAACGTCCTATCCAGCAAAGCGCGGGAGGAAGCGTCCATGTCGGCCAAGAACGGCTCCATCAAGCTTGTCGCCGGCAACTCCAATCCGGCTCTCGCCCAGGCCATCGCGCAAGGCCTCCACCTGCCGCTGACCAAGGCGGTGGTCCGGCGCTTCGCCGACATGGAGATCTTCGTCGAGATCCAGGAGAACGTCCGCGGCTCGGATGCCTTCATCATCCAGTCGACCTCGTTCCCGGCGAACGACCACCTGATGGAGCTCCTGATCATCACCGACGCGCTGCGCCGCTCCTCGGCGCGCCGCATCACCGCGGTGCTGCCCTATTTCGGCTACGCCCGGCAGGACCGCAAATCGGGCTCGCGCACGCCGATCTCGGCCAAGCTCGTCGCCAACCTGATCACGCAGGCCGGCGTCGACCGCGTCATGACGCTCGACCTGCATGCCGGCCAGATCCAGGGCTTCTTCGACATCCCGACCGACAATCTCTACGCGGCACCGCTGATGGTGCGCGACATCAAGGACAAGTTCGACCTGTCCAAGACAATGGTGATCTCGCCCGACGTCGGCGGCGTGGCCCGCGCGCGCGGCCTCGCCAAGCGCATCAACACCCCGCTCGCCATCGTCGACAAGCGCCGCGAGCGGCCGGGTGAATCCGAGGTCATGAACGTAATCGGCGACGTCGCCGGCTACACCTGTATCCTGGTCGACGACATCGTGGACTCCGGCGGCACGCTGGTGAACGCGGCCGACGCGCTGATCGCCAAGGGCGCCAAGGACGTCTACGCCTACATCACCCACGGCGTGCTCTCCGGCGGCGCGGCCGCCCGTATCACGAACTCCAAGCTGAAGGAGCTCGTGATCACCGACTCGATCCTGCCGACGGACGCGGTGAGCAAGGCGCCGAACATCCGCACGCTCCCGATCGCCAGCCTGATCTCGGACGCGATCGCGCGCACCGCCGCGGAAGAGTCGGTGTCGAGCCTGTTCGATTGATTTTTCTTCGCCTCTCCCCGCTTGCGGGGAGAGGCCGGAATTCGAAGCGCCGATTCCGGGTGAGGGGGACTCTCCGCAAGTCTTCACTCTCACCGTCCCTGTGGAGACTCCCCCTCACCCCACCCTCTCAGCGCGAGCGAAGCTCGTCGCGGCCCCGCATCCGCCTCGCCAAGGCTTCGGCGGGCAAGAGCGGGGCGAGGGAGCGCGCGACGCTTGCGTCCCTTACGACCTAGCCCCACGGGTTGTTGCCAACCGCGGCCCATGACATCATCCGGACGCCGAGTCATCTCTGCCCTCTGGATGCCTGATGCCACGCCGGAAATTTGCCTGGGAGAAGCTGTCGGACGACGAATTGCTCGAGCAACGTCTCAGCAGCCTGAGGGTTACGGTCGAAGGCACCTGGCTCGAGGATTGCGTCGCCACGCTCCACGAGGAGCTCGAAGAGCGGGGCATCCGGCTGCGGCCGCACACATGGATCTCGAGCGAATGGTTCAGTCCGGGCGATGTACCCGGCATCGCAATCCCCTTCTATCTCGCCCATCCCCGCCTGATGAAGCTCGAGAAGAAGATGATGTTCGACGTCGAGGGCGGAACCTGGCGCGAGTGTATGGCCATCCTCCGTCACGAGGCGGGCCATGCCATCCAGCACGGCTATCAGCTGCAGCGCCGCCGGCGCTGGCAGCAACTGTTCGGTCCGTCGTCGAAGCACTATCCGCGCTACTACCGGCCCAATCCGGCGAGCCGGCGCTATGTCCAGCATCTCCGGCTCTGGTACGCGCAGAGCCATCCGGATGAAGATTTCGCCGAAACTTTTGCGGTGTGGCTGCGGCCGCGTTCGAACTGGCGGACACGATATGCCGGCTGGCCGGCACTGAAGAAGCTCGAATATGTCGACGAGCTGATGGGCGAGATTGCGGGAAAGCGGCCGCTGATCACGACACGGGAGCGTGTCGACCCGTTGAGCAAGCTCGGCCAGACGCTCGAAGACCACTACAAGAAGAAGCAGGCGTTCTACGCCTTCACGCCGCCGAAGACCTACGACCGCGACCTCTCGAGGCTGTTTTCCGCCGATCCACGGCATCACCGCTCAAAACCGGCTTCGAGCCTGATCAGGCGGCACCGCGCCCAGATCAGGCAATTGGTCGCGCGGTGGACGGGCGAGAACCAGCTCACGCTCGATGCCGTGCTTGACGACATGATCTCCCGCTGCCGCGAGCTCGATCTGCGCGCGGTCGGCCCCGAACAGAAGCTCGTTCTCGATTTCACCGTCCTCGTGACCGCCAAGACGATGCACGCGCTGTTTGGCCCGTCTCGGCGCAAATGGATCGCGCTATGAGACGCTTGCGTATTCTGGTCCTGATGCATCCGGATTTCATGCCTCCGGATTCAAGCGACGGATACACCGCGCAGGAAATCAACGCATGGAAAACGGAATACGACGTGGTGAGCACCTTGCGCGCGGCCGGCCACGAGGTTCGCGCCCTCGGCGCGCAGGACGAAATCAAGCCGGTGCGCGAGGCGATCGAAGAGTTCAAGCCGCACGTGGTTTTCACGTTACTGGAGGAATTCCACAACAACGTCGCCTACGACCAGCACATCGCCAGCTATCTCGAGCTGATGAAAGTCCCTTATACCGGGTGCAATCCGCGCGGCCTGATCCTGGCGCGCGGCAAGGATTTGTCCAAGACGCTGGTGCATCACCGTCGGATCGCGGCGCCGGCCTTCGCCGTCTTCCCGATGCGCCGCAAGGTGAAACGCCCGACGCGCCTTGCGCTGCCGCTGATCGTCAAGAGCCTGAACATGGACGGGTCCTTCGGCATCTCGCAGGCATCGATCGTCGATACCGACGAGAAGCTCGCGGAACGGGTCGCCTTCATCCACGAGCGGGTCGAATCCGCCGCGATCGCCGAGCAGTTCATCGAGGGGCGCGAGCTTTACGTCGGCGTGCTCGGCAACAACCGGCTGCGCGTCCTGCCGATCTGGGAACTGAAATTCGGCAGCATGGGCGGGCGCAGGTCACGGCACATCGCCACGGAGAAAGCCAAGCACGACACCGACTATCAGGAGAAGGTCGGCATCGTCGACGGGCCGGCGAAGGACCTCGCGCCCGAAGTCACCGCGCGCATCCAGCGCGCCGCGAAACGCATCTACCGAGCGCTTGGCCTCGACGGCTACGCCCGTATCGATTTTCGTCTCGCCGCCGACGGCACGCCGTATTTCATCGAGGCCAATCCCAACCCCGAGATCGCCAAGAGCCAGGAGTTCGCCACGGCGGCTCAACATGCCGGGCTCAAATATCCGGATCTCCTGCAGCGCATCCTGGCTCTCGGAATAAGCCGGGCCAAGGCGGGGGTGTCGCTGGGGTGATGCAAGATGGCAGCGATCATAGAGTAACCCCTCATCCTTCGAGACGCGCTACGCGCTCCCTGGGATGAGGGGTGATGGTCGTTGCGTTGGGTTAGGCAATTCCCGCCGCGACCTGGCCGCGCAAACGCTCCAGGCCTAGCAGCGTGTTGGCGCAGGCTTCCGCGACCTCGACGCCCTTGATCGCAAAATGCCTGCGGAAGAAATCGTAGTGCACTTCGGTCTCGTGGAATTGCTGCGGCGTCAGCACCGCCGAGAACACCGGCACCTCAGTGCGCAGCTGCACGTCCATCAACGCCTTGATCACGGTGTCGGCGACGAACTCGTGGCGATAGATGCCACCGTCGACGACGAGGCCGGCCGCGACGATCGCGGTGTAGCGCCGCGTCTTGGCGAGGATCTGCACGTGCAGCGGGATCTCGAACGAGCCCGGCACCTCGAATACGTCGACATGGGTGAGGTGACGCGCCTCGGCCTCCTTCATGAAGGCGATGCGGGCCTCCTCGACCACGTCGCGGTGCCAGCAGGCCTGCACGAAGGCCACCCGCTGCGGCTTTGCAAAACGCGGATGCTCGATTGCCGGCGGGTCCACGGGAACCGGCGGCTGGGTCGTCTCGGCAGTTTCGGCTTTGGAAGTTTGGACTTGGGAAGTTTGGACTTGGGGATCTTGCAACATCTGATTCATGGCTTTCCTCAGTTAAGGACCAGAATCAGGGCACACGGAACGACAAACAGCCGCACCTTGCGATGCGTCTGCCACCGACCGTTCTCTTTCATCCGGACTTTAACCGTCGGCTTCGGAGTTGCACCGAATCTGCTGACCCTTCCCTCCGAGGGGTCCCCGAGGGCATCCCTATCAAGGAGAAGGCGCTCGCGGGCTTAGGCCTTTCGGCCCTTACCGCCGGTGGGGACTTTCACCCCGCCCTGAGAACTTATCCACCCGATATGGGTGGACTATTTCGAATTATGACGAACAGGGAGGCGGCCAGCAAGAACCTTCCTTATGGGTACTACGCATGTGCCTATGACGTCAGGGCTAAACTCTGCGAAAATCCTGCGGGGCAGAAGGTCGAACAGGGCGGGACCGATCCGGACCCGCAAGGAGGGCACCGGCACATGGAACGCAGCAGGCGCCGGCCGATCCGATTCCGGTTTGTTCTCCTCCGTTAAGAATTGTGGCGGAGATGAGCTGTGGACGAACGAGTCCTGACTTGTGGACGGACTCGGCAGCCAGTTGCGCAGATTCCGCAAATCACATCAGTTGATCCGCGACAAGCCCGCGCTGATCCCGGGATCGCGAGAGCGACGCCAAGGGGATCGCCTTAGCAATATTAAGGGAGCGCGCGCCGGACCAACCGCGTGCGTATCAAAGACAACAAGAAGGCAAGAGGTCGAGACGGCATGTCCCTGCTCGAAGGCGCTATCGATTCCAGAAATCACCCGCTCGCGGTGGTCGAGGATATCGCTGCCAGCAACAACTGGCCGTTCGAACGCTCCGGCGAAGACGAACTCACGATTGTCTCGAAGGGACAATGGACCGACTACCAGCTCTCCTTCACCTGGATGGGCGGGATCGAGGCGCTGCATCTGGCCTGCGCGTTCGACATGAAGATTCCGGTCGCACGGCGGAGCGAAGTGCAGCGGCTCGTCGCCGCCGTCAACGAGCAGTTGTGGGTCGGCCATTTCGACCTGTGGACCAACACCGGCATGGTCATGCACCGCCAGGCCCTGGTGCTGCCGGGCGGACTCACCGCCTCGACCGCGCAATGCGAAGCCATGCTCGCCGGCGCCATCCACGCCTGCGAGCGCTACTTCCCGGCGTTCCAGTTCGTGGTGTGGGCGGGCAAGACCACGACGGAAGCGATGGACGCGGCGATGTTCGACACGGTGGGAGAGGCGTAGGGCCTCTCGTGACGTAACGCCGCTCCCTCCCCACGTCATCCCGGACAAGCGCGCCCAAAGCGCGCGCAGATCCGGGATCCATACCGCGTGATTTCGTTTGTGGCACGCGGCTTGTTGCCAACAGCTGCATCCACTAGAAACATTCGTGGTTATGGGTCCCGGCCTTCGCCGGGACGACACCGAATTTGTGGTGACCACAGTGGCGAACAGCACTCTTCAAAACATCACCGGCACCATCCTTCTCGCCGGCGCCGGCAAGATGGGCGGCGCGATGCTGACCGGATGGCTGGCGGGCGGACTCGATCCGCGCCGTGTCGCGGTGGTCGACCCGCACATCGCGCCTGAGATCAGCGCGCTTGCCGCCAAGGGCGTGGCGCTCAATCCCGATGCGAAGGCGGCAGGTCAGGTCGAGACGATGGTCGTCGCGGTGAAGCCGCAGATGTTCCGCGAGGCCGGCGCGAAGCTGAAGCCCTTCGTCTCGGAGAAGACCTCCGTGGTCTCGATCATGGCGGGAACCACGATCGCCTCGCTTCAGGAGGTCTGCGGCGGCGCTGTCGTGCGCGCGATGCCGAACACGCCGGCCGCGATCGGCCGCGGCATCACGGTGGCGGTTGCGGCGAAGAATGTCAGCGACGGTCAGCGCGCGGTGGCCGATGCGCTGCTGCGCGCCACCGGCTCGGTCGAATGGGTCGAGGACGAGAGCCTGATGGATGCGGTGACCGCGGTGTCCGGCTCGGGACCGGCCTATGTGTTCCTGCTCGCCGAGGAACTTGCGCGCGCCGGTGTCGAGGCGGGATTGCCCGAGGCGCTGGCGACGAAACTCGCGCGCGAAACGGTGGCCGGCTCGGGCGAGCTGCTGCATCAATCCGAGCTTCCCTCCGGCACGCTGCGCCAGAACGTGACCTCGCCCGGCGGCACCACCGCCGCAGCGCTCGGCGTGCTGATGGGCGAGCCCGGCCTGCGCGACCTGATGATCCGCGCGATCGCAGCGGCGACGCAGCGGTCGAAGGAATTGGCGAAGTAGCAAGATGCCGTAGGGTGGGCAAAGCGAAGCGTGCCCACCACATCTGTCTCGCACGCTGAGCAATGGTGGGCACGGCGCTTCGCGCCTTTGACACCCTACGATTTCGAGCCTGCCCCGAGCCGCTTGTTGAACATCTCGACATTGACGAGCCCGCGCGCGTGGCGGCCCTCGCCGAGCTTGCGCGTGCCCTCGAACGCCTCGACCTCGAAACGGATGACGCGGCGCTCGACCGCGACCACCTTCGCGGTGGTCCGCACCGTCGCGCCGACCAGGGCGGCTGCGAGATGGCGGATGTCGACCTCGGTGCCGACCGTGACCCAGCCCGGCTGAAGCGCAGGGCGGATCGCATCGCCCGACGTCATCTCCATCTCGAGGATCATCATCGGCGTCGCATAGACAAAAGGCATGCCCGGCACGAAGTGCCCGACCGTGCGCTCCACTGGGACCACCAGCGTGCGCTCCGCGCTCATGCCTGTCGTGATGAAGTCGCGTGCGTCCATGGTGCTTGCTCGTCATTCCGGGGCGCGCGAAGCGCGAACCCGGAATCCAGAAGTTTACAGCTCGAGATTCCGGGTTCAGCCCTGACGGGCTGCCCCGGAATGACGCTAACGCGTCACTTCTTCGCAGCCGCCGCGCGCTCCACGAACGTCTTGCCGCCCTTCATCTTGTGGCGGAGCGGGGCCTCGTTGATCTGGATGACGACGGCATCGGCGTCGACGCCGAGATTCTTCACCAGTGCCTGCGTGATGTCACGCATCATGCCGGCCTTCTGTTCATCGGTGCGGCCTTCGGCCATGCTGACGGTGATCTCAGGCATCGTTTTCTCCCTGCTGCTGTCGTCATGATCGGGCTTGTCCCGATCATTCAAAGTCGTGTGCATCAAACAGGACGTGGATGCCCGGGACAAGCCCGGGCATCAGGCGATGCGCGAATAGCTAGCCCCAGCTCACGTCATGGCGCGCCAGCACCTCGCGCACCTTTGCGACGAGATCGGCTTCGCCGCACGAGAACTGCGCCGGGCGGCTCTCGCGCCATTCCTGGTTGGAAGCAATCGCAGCGGCCGCTTTCGCGCCTTCGATCAGGTCCTTGATCTGCAGCTCGCCGCGCGCCTTTTCGTCCGAGCCCTGGATGATGACGCAAGGGCTGTTGCGGCGGTCGGCATATTTGAGCTGGTTGCCCATGTTCTTGGGATTGCCGAGATAGAGCTCGGCGCGGATGCCGGCGGTGCGCAGGCTTGCCACCATCTTCTGGTAGTCGGCGACGCGGTCGCGGTCGAACACGGTGACGACGACGGGACCGAACTCGGGCCGCGTGTCGAGCTTGCCGAGCAGCGTCAGCGCAGCCTGGAGCCGCGAGACGCCGATCGAGAATCCGGTCGCCGGCACCGGCTCGCCGCGGAAGCGCGAGACGAGGCCGTCGTAGCGGCCACCGCCACCGACGGAGCCGAAGCGTACCGGGCGGCCCTTCTCGTCCTTGGTGTCGAGCAGGAGTTCGACCTCGTAGACGGGGCCGGTGTAGTATTCGAGGCCGCGCACAACGGAGGGGTCGATCTTGATGCGGTCCGCACCGTACCCCGACGCCATGACCAGCTTGGCGATCTCTTCCAGCTCGCTCACGCCGGCCTGACCAACTTCGCTCTTGGCGAGGTAAGCTTCCGCCGCGGCAATGGCTTCTTTCCAATCGTCGCGCGGTTTGGTGATGGCCAGAACAACGTCGGCCTCCGCCGCGCTCAAATTGGCGCCTTTCGTGAAGTCGCCCTTGCCCTCTTCGCCACCATCCCACCTGCCGGGACCGAGCAATTTGCGCACCTCGTCGGCGGGAAACTTGTCGAGCTTGTCGATTGCGCGCAGCACTGTCAGCCGACGTGCGGCATTCTCGTCGCCGGCAAGTCCAATGGCTTCCAGAACACCGTCGAGCACTTTTCGGTTGTTCACCTTCACCACGTACTGGCCGCGCTGAACGCCAAGCGCCTCCATCGTGTCCGCAGCCATCATGCAGATCTCGGCATCCGCCGCCGGCGTTGCCGAGCCGACCGTGTCGGCATCGAACTGCATGAACTGGCGGAAGCGGCCGGGGCCGGGCTTCTCGTTGCGGAAGACGTAGCCGACGCGGTAGCTGCGGTAGGGCAAGACCAGACCGTCCGTCCCGTAGCGCTCGCCGACATAGCGGGCGAGCGGCGCGGTCAGATCGTAACGCAAGCTGATCCACTGCTCGTCGTCGTCCTGGAACGAGAACACGCCCTCGTTCGGGCGGTCCTGGTCGGGCAGGAACTTGCCGAGCGCGTCGGTGTATTCCATCGCCGGCGTCTCCACCGGCTCGAAGCCGTAGAGCTCGTAGACGGCGCGGATCTTCTCGACCATCTCGCGCGTCGCCCGGATCGCGGCGCGATCGCGATCCTCGAGCCCGCGCGGCAGGCGCGCCTTCAGTTTCTGGGGTTTTTTGGGTTTTTCGGCCATGCGCGGCGTTTACCAGCCGACGCGCGAGGCGGCAACCGGGGCGGCAAGCCGGGGGGCCCAAGTCCGCCCGCCTCGGCGTCATTCCGGGGCGATGCGCAGCATCGAGCCCGGAATCTCGAGATTCCCCGGTGCGCAACTGCGCACCTGAGGTCTGGTCCTTCGGACCATCCCGAAATGACGACTGCTTCCCTATGGCTGCTCCATGCGCGCCCGGAGGGCTCGCATCCGCCTTCGGCAGCGACTTCAGCGTCGGCTTGATGGTTTCGCCGCCGACGATCTTGCCGTTGCGCATGAACATCCAGTCCGAGATGTCGGCTTCGCTGAATGTGACCTTGTCGCCTACCCGCTTGCCGAGCAGATCACGCGGTTCGTTGGCGAACACGCCCGAATAGGCCCCGTTCGGCAGTTTCTTCACCTCGGCGATCCAGATGTGCTCGCCGCCTTTGCGGGTGAAAAAGCGCACTTTCAGGGCGTGCCCGGTTTCCGACGGCTTGGGCGCCTCATAGGACGCCCAGAAGGTCGGGAGGGTGCCGCGGGCGCGTGCGATCGCGGTGTTCATCTCGGGGTCGGTGGTGCGCACATCGACAACGGGCGAGCGGTCTTCGGCTGCGACCTCCGGCTTGGGGCCGATGGTCAGGATGCCGAAGACGGTGATGCCGGTGATTGCGGCGAGGACGACCCATTTCAGGGGTTGGGAAAGCGTGGATGCCATGATCGCGATGTCCGAATGCCTCGATGTCTCGGGCTTTGTCGCGCGATCATGGCGGGGCGTTCATGATGTCCGCTCTTCGCCTCTCCCCGCTTGCGGGGAGAGGCCGGAATGCGCGCAGAACGCGCGGATTCCGGGTGAGGGGGACTCTCCGCGAGTCCAACTGCCAGCGTCCCCGTGGAGACTCCCCCTCACCCCGCCCCTCTCCCCGCAAGCGGGGAGAGGGAGAAAAATCAAAACACCTTGCGGATCCAGTTGTGGGGATCGTTGGTGCGGCCGTACTGGATGTCGACGAGCTGCTTGCGCAGGCCCATGGCGACCGGGCCGGCGACGCCGCCGCTGATCTCGAAATCGCCGCTCACCGAGCGCACCTTGCCGATCGGCGAGATCACCGCCGCGGTGCCGCAGGCGAACGCTTCCTTCAGCTTGCCGCTGGCCGCATCCTTGCGCCACTGGTCGAGCGAGTACGGCTCCTCGCGCACCGTCTTGCTGGCATCCTTCGCCAGCGCGATGATGGAGTCGCGGGTGATGCCGGGCAGGATCGTGCCGAGCGGTGGCGTCGACAACGAGCCGTCCTCGAACACGAAGAAGATGTTCATGCCGCCGAGCTCCTCGACGTAGCGGCGCTCGATCGCATCGAGGAAGACCACCTGATCGCAGCCGTGCTGAATGGCTTCCGCCTGCGCACGCAGACTCGCGGCGTAATTGCCACCGCACTTGACGGCGCCGGTGCCGCCGACCGCGGCGCGCGTGTAGTTCTCCGAGACCCAGATCGACACCGGCGCAGGTCCGCCCTTGAAATAGGAGCCGACCGGTGAGGCGATCACCGCGAAGATGTATTCGGACGACGGCTTGACGCCGAGGAAGGTCTCGCTCGCGATCATGAAGGGGCGCAGGTAAAGGCTGCCCTCGCCGCCCGGCATCCAGGCGCGATCGATGCGCACGACCTGCTCGACCGCCTCGATGAAGACGTCTTCGGGCAGCTGCGCCATCGCCATGCGATCGGCCGAGTCCCTGAAACGCCGCGCATTGGCGTCGGGGCGGAACAGGTTCACGCCGCCGTCGTCGCGCTTGTAGGCCTTGAGGCCCTCGAAAATTTCCTGGGCGTAGTGCAGGACGGCGCCGGCCGGATCGAGCTGGAAGTTGGCGCGCGCCTCGATGCGCGCCTCGTACCAGCCGCCCTTGGCCTGGTTGTAACGGACGATCGCCATGTGGTCCGTGAAGACCCGCCCGAAGCCGGGGTCCACCAGCTTGGCGACGCGGTCCTTTTCTGGAGTAGGATTGGATGCGGGCTGGATGTCGAATTTCATGCTCATGTCCTTGGCTCCCGCTGCCGGTAGCGGCGCTGTTCTGGCGCCCGCCTGCCCTGTTTCGGGTCCGGCTGGCTTGATTAGAGTTGTGGCCGGGGCCAGCCTTGTTACGGCCGGTTTCCGTGGCCAGCATGTCGCCGAGGACATGCTTTTGCGGAAGGCGGAAGTCCAGTATGGTTTGTCGAAATGCCGCTCGACAATCGCACGGTAGATCTGATCCGGCCGTCGCTGCCTGTCCGACTCTCTCCGGCCGCCTCAGCTTCGATGCCACCCGACGCGAAACGATCTAAAATTTCGTGCGGGCTGATCGTTTTGTAACATTGAACCCAAGATACGTCAATATGCCTGACATAAATTTCGCGACTCCCCCTCAAGACGCTGCCGAGCCCCGGCCGGCGGCAGGCGATGGAGGCAATTTGCGCTGGGATATCATCGAGCTGCTGTTCTTCGCCTATCGCGACTTCGTCGGCGATCCCGACCAGGAGCTGGAGGCGTTCGGCTTCGGCCGGGCCCATCACCGCGTCATGCACTTCGTCTACCGCTATCCCGGGCTCAAGGTCGCCGATCTCCTCGACGTCCTGCGCATTACAAAACAGTCGCTCGGCCGGGTGCTCAAGCAGCTCCTGGACGAGGGCTATATCGTGCAGAAGACCGGCGACAATGACCGCCGCCAGCGCCTGCTCTACGCAACGCCGAAGGGCGAGGCGCTGGTGCAGAAGCTCGCCGGGCTCCAGACCACGCGGATCACCAAGGCGCTCGCCGAGATGGCGCCGCAGGATGCGGAGACCGTCAAGCGCTTCCTGCGCGCGATGATCGACCGCGACGATCCGGACAAGGTGCTGGAGACGATCTTCGCCTCCGTCAATCAAGACGCAAAGGAGTGACCGTGCCACTCGCTGCCACGCTCGCCCGTCCGCCGGTGCAACCGGCCGACGACGCCCCGCATCTCCTGCTGGTCGACGACGACCGCCGCATCCGCGATCTGCTGTCGCGCTTCCTCGCCGGCGAAGGCTATCGCGTCTCGACCGCGGCGAGCGCCAGCGATGCGCGTTCGAAGCTCATGGGCCTGCATTTCGACCTCCTGATCCTCGACGTCATGATGCCTGGCGAGACCGGCTTCGACCTCGCCCGCTTCATCCGGACGTCCTCCTCGGTGCCGATCGTGATGCTGACGGCGCGCCACGAAGCGGAAGCCCGCATCGAAGGCCTTCAGATCGGCGCCGACGACTACGTGGCAAAGCCGTTCGAGCCACGCGAGCTCGCGCTGCGCATCAACAACATCCTCAAGCGCGCCGCCCCGCCGCCGCAGGCAGCGGTGGTGGAGAAGATCGCGTTCGGCCCCTACGTCTACCATCTCGATCGCGGCGAATTGCGCCAGGGCGAAGAGGTCATTCACCTCACCGACCGCGAGCGCGAGATGCTGCGGATTCTCTCTGAGACGCCGGGCGAGACCGTGCCGCGCAGCGCACTGACCGGCAATGGCAGCGTCAACGAGCGCGCCGTCGACGTGCAGATCAACCGCCTCAGGCGCAAGATCGAGACCGATCCCGCCAATCCGCTGTTCCTCCAGGCGGTGCGCGGCATCGGCTATCGCCTGGTGGCCTCGCCTTAAACCGCAGTGAAACGCGACCGATGAGCACGATCGATACCGGCCTGACGCTGCTGAAGAGCGCCGCCGGCCGCGTCTCCGCCGCCAATGGCTGGATGGGCAATGCGTTCAAGGGCTGGATGCCGACCGGCCTCTATGCCCGCGCGCTCCTCATCATGATCGTGCCGATGGTGATCCTGCAATCGGTCGTCGCCTTCGTGTTCATGGAGCGGCACTGGAACACGGTGACGCGCCGCCTGTCGGCCGCAGTGGTGCAGGACATCGCCGCGCTGATCGACATCTACAAGGGCTATCCGCAGGACAAGGATCGCGACCAGATCCGCCGCATCGCGCAGCAACGCCTCGGACTCGTGGTCGACTTCCTGCCCGCCGGCGACATGCCGCCGCCAGGACCAAAGCCGTTCTTCTCGCTGCTCGACCAGACGCTGTCGGTGCAGCTCGGCCGCCAGATCGGGCGCTCGTTCTGGATCGACACGGTCGGCCGCTCCAACCTCGTCGAGATCCGCATCCAGCTCGACGACGCCGTGATGCGCGTGTTCGCGCAGCGCAGTGCCGCTTACGCTTCGAACTCGGAGATCTTCCTGTTCTGGATGGTCGGCACGTCCTCGATCCTCTTGATCGTCGCAGTGCTGTTCCTGCGCAACCAGATCAAGCCGATCCTGCGCCTTGCCGATGCCGCCGAAAGCTTCGGCAAGGGCCGCGAGGCGCCGAACTTCAGGCCGCGCGGCGCGCGCGAAGTGCGGCGCGCGGCGGTCGCCTTCCTCGAGATGAAATCGCGCATCGAGCGCACGATGGAGCAGCGCACCGCGATGCTGGCCGGCGTCAGCCACGACCTGCGCACCATCCTGACCCGCTTCAAGCTCGAGCTGGCGCTGATCGGCGACAGCCCGGAGCTCGAAGGCATGCGCAAGGACGTCGACGAGATGTCGATGATGCTGGAGGACTACCTTGCGTTTGCCCGTGGCGATTCCGGCGAGCAGTCGCAGCCGACCGACATGGCGCAGGCGCTCGAGGAGCTGCGCAGCGATGCCGAACGCCACGGCCACGCTGCAACCGTCGCATTCAACGGATTGCCGGTGGTGACGGTGAAGCCGGCCTCGTTCAAGCGCTGCCTCGCCAACCTCGTCACCAATGCGGCGCGCTACGGCAAGAGCATCGCCATCACCGGCCAGCGCGATCACCGTTACCTGACCGTCACGGTCGACGACGATGGCCCCGGCATTCCCGCGCATCTGCGCGAAGAGGTGTTCAAGCCGTTCCTGCGGCTGGACAACGCCCGCAACCAGGACGAAGGCGGCACGGGCCTTGGCCTCGCCATCGCCCGCGACATCGCCCGCTCGCATGGCGGCGACATCACGCTGGGCGATAGCCCGATGGGCGGATTAAGGGCGAGCGTGCGGATACCGGTGTAACTGCCGTAGCCCGGATTTCGCTACGCTCCATCCGGGCCACAATCTCGCCTACTTCGGCAGCAGCGCCTTCAGCTTGTCCATGTCGCGCACGTTCATCTTGAAGCCGCCGGGCATCACGATGTCGCCGGGCTTCTGGTCCGGCTTGCAGGCGCCGAGCCATTTCGCTTCGAGCGTCATGGTGGTGTCGCGCCCCGCGGCACCGGCGGCGCCGCCTTGCGCGTGTGACGACGTCTTCACCGTGTAGGCCGAGTTGAAATCGCCGGTGATCTCGGCGTGCGAGGTGGTGCTGATGCCGGCGACGCTGCACTCGGAATCGCTGACATAACCGGTCGCGGTCTTCTTGATGTCCTGCTTGGCGCAGATCTGCTTGGCCATCGGGGAGACGTTGTTGTTCATCTCCTTGTCGACGGTCTCGTCGGTGCAGTGCTGCATGGTCATTTCCGGCATCTGCGAGCCGGTCCTGACCATCTTCAATTCCCACAGGCCGGCCTTGCGCACCGGCAGATCGTCGGCACTGGCGCCGCCTGCCGACACCACAAGGCAAAGGGCCGAGCCGAGCAAAGCAAGTTTGCGCGTCATGTGGAAGCTCCCGGCTGAGAGATCGCTGCGTTACGAAAACGCCTCAGTACAGCGTGCGGATCGGCTGGTTGGCGGCGCCATAGGGCACCCAGCGGCAGGAGAACGAGATGTAGCCGCCCTCATAGGCCTGCACGCCGAGGAATTTGACGACCTTGCCGTACTGCGCGCAATGATCGACCGCGACCTGCCGCGCATCGACCTGATTGGCCATCGAATAGGCGATGATGCCGCCGGTGTCGTTGCCCTTGAACGGGGGCACAGGAAGGATATCGGCGCGCGCCGACTGGCCCGCCATCATACCCAGGGCAAGAAGGCCCGCGGCCGCAATGATTCGCATTCCCGTTACTCCAATTGGTTGGCGCCAGTTTACGGTGCCGGGACGGAAGTGAAAAGAACTGAAGCCCTGTCGGATGCGACGTTCTGGTCAACTCCTGGCCAAGTGTTGCCGCGCTGCACTTGACCTCACCCGCCCTTCGCGGCACCGTCCGACCTCCGCAGATCATCTGTCTGGATTGCCCATGCGCGCCTCGACCTCCCTGAAATCGCTCCGCTTTGCCGCCGTGCTCGGCCTCATGTTCGGGGCGCTGTCGCTCGGTGAGGCCAGGGCCGCCAATCCGCTGGAGCTGAATTTCTGGCTGAGCGGACCGCGCTATGACGGCAATGTGGCCGATTGCGACAAGGCGCTGCCGACGATCGCCACCCAGTTCTGGGAGAAGGAAAGCGCCTTCTGGAATTCCTCGTTGAAGATCACCGGCTTCTCCGCCGTGCACGAGACCGCGTTCCGACCCTGGCAGTCCGACAATATTCCGCGCCGTTATTGCACCGGCGAGGCCATGCTGAACGACGGCAAGGTGCGCAAGGTGCATTTCTCGATCATCGAGGATGGCGGCTTCGCTGGTTACGGCAATGGTGTCGAATGGTGCGTGGGCGGACTCGACCGCAACTGGGCCTACAATCCGGCCTGTCGCGCCGCCAAGCAGTAATTCGACGGCCCTGATTCGGACCGGGCCAGCGGCCTGACGAGGGCCGCCCGAATTTTGTTCTTGAAATGTTCTTATCGCCTGCTAGGCTCGATTGCACAGTCTAGTTGAGGGGCGTCGCCATGTTTCATTCCAGATTGCATTCGTTCTCCCGCCTGATGATCTCGCTGACCCTGGCCTTGACCTTTGCCGCCGGGCTGGTCTTGCCGGCGGGCGTCGCGACAGCGCAGGACAGGCGGCAGAACGCGCCCGGCGAATTCGATTTCTATGTGCTGTCGCTCTCGTGGTCGCCCTCCTTCTGCGAGGAGGCGGCGGAGCGCGGCGGCCGCTCCCAGATCCAGTGCAGCGGCCGGCCCTATTCCTTCGTGGTGCACGGGCTGTGGCCGCAATATGAGAACGGCTTCCCGGAATATTGCCAGCGGCCGGCGCCGCGGCTGAACCGCAGCATCGTCTCCTCGATGCTCGACCTGATGCCGGCGCCGGGCCTGATCTTCAACGAGTGGGACAAGCACGGCACCTGCTCGGGGCTCGCCGACCGCAGCTATTTCGAGACGATCAGGAAAGCGCGCGCCGCGATCAAGATTCCGGCCGAATATCTCGAATTGTCGCAGGCCAAGACCGTGGCGCCTGCCGACGTCGAGGAGGCCTTCATCAAGGCCAATCCGGGCCTCGGCAGCGCCGCCGTCTCGGTCACCTGCAACCGGACGCGGCTGTCCGAGGTCCGCATCTGCCTCAGCAAGGACCTGCAATTCCGCGCCTGCGAGGAGATGGACCGCCGCGCCTGCCGCCGCGACCAGGTGACGATGCCGCCGATCAGGGGTGGGTAGCTGCTAAATCAGCTCCGTCATTCCGGGGCACGCGAAGCGTGAACTATGGTGCGCAGTTCGGTGCTACGTACCGCCCCGGAATGACGGGAGTTACTTTCATCGCGCGATGTCGTAACTCTCCGCCATGAACTACCGTCACGCCTTTCATGCCGGCAACTTTGCCGATGTCATCAAGCACATCGTGCTGGCGCGCATTCTCACTTATTTGCAGGACAAGCCGGGGGCGTTCCGCGTCATCGACACCCATGCCGGCGCCGGCCTCTACGATCTCGAAAGCGACGAGGCGCGGCGCGGTGGCGAATGGCTAACCGGCATCGCGCGACTGATGCAGGCGCGCCTGTCGAACGAGACCGCGGCGCTGACAAAGCCCTATCTCGACATCGTCCGCGCCTTCAATCCGAAGGGCGAGCTCAAGGCCTATCCGGGTTCGCCGCTGATCGCGCGCGGCCTGCTCAGGCCGCAGGACCGCCTCGTCGCCTGCGAACTCGAGCCGAAGGCACGCAAGGCGCTGATCGACGTGCTGCGCCGCGACGAGCAGGCACGCGTGGTCGATCTCGACGGCTGGGTGGCACTGCCGGCCTTCGTGCCGCCGAAGGAGCGGCGCGGGCTCGTGCTGATCGACCCGCCGTTCGAGGCAAAGAACGAGTTCGAACGGCTGGGCGAAGCCTTCTCGGAGGCTTTCGCAAAATGGCCGACCGGTATCTATGTAATCTGGTATCCCGCCAAGAGCCGTCGCGCCACCGATACGCTGGCACAGCTCGTGGCGCGGCTCGCAGCCGCAGCAAAGCCACCGGGCAAATGCCTGCGCCTCGAGTTCAGTGCCGCGCCGCAGCTTGACGGCGCAGCCCTCACCTCCACCGGACTGCTGATCGTCAATCCCCCTTACACGCTGCACGGCGAGCTCAAGACGATCCTGCCCGAGCTCGAAATGCCGCTCGGCCAGGGCGGCGCTGCCAGATTCCGATTAGAGGTGCCGAGGCCGTAACACTCCGGCATTCTTGGGAAAAATATGCAGGAGCGGTAGTCAATCTGCAAAGAACCGTATTATGCTATTTCCGTGACTGGCTTTACGTTCCGCTTCCGCGAATGGTTGCGGCGGAGTGAAGGCCTAAGAAAGATCCGGCCGGACCGAAAGGTCCGCCCAAGGATGGCCAGCTCCCGGGCTCCGTACGGCCCGGTCATGTCGTGACGTGAGTCTGCGTCACGACGGAGGAGCAATGAGGGGGAGTTTCCCGATGGCCATGACGGGAACGGTCAAGTTCTTCAACGGCGAGCGCGGCTACGGCTTCATCAAGCCGGATGACGGCGGTCGCGATGTCTTCGTTCACATCACTGCTGTGGAGCGAGCGGGACTGAAGGACCTTGCCGAAGGACAGCGTATTACTTTCGAAGTCGAACCGGACAAGAAGGGGAAGGGACCGAAGGCGGTCAATTTGGTCATCCTCTCCTAGCGGGCCTGACGCAAAAAAACCTGGCGCAAAAAAAGTCCCGGCCGCGAGCGGCCGGGAGGTTATTGTCCGGTATTTTCTTATTTGGCTATCAGAAGTGATAGTTGACGCCTGCGCGCACAACGCTGGCGGTATAGCCGTTTGACACGCCTGTAATTGCGAACTGACTCGTCGACAGATCGATGTAGAGATATTCGAGCTTGGCGCTCCAGTTCGGCGCGAGGCCGACTTCCGCACCGGCACCGATGGTCCAGCCGGCGCTGGTGTGCGACTCCGTCCAGCCGAAGGTCTGCGCGCGCAGTTCGCCGAAGGCGAGGCCGGCGGTGCCGTAGAACAGCACGTTGCTGAAGGCATAGCCGGCGCGGCCGCGCAGGGTGCCGAACCACGGATTGGAGAACTTCCAGGGCGCGAAGGTGTCGTCGGCGCCAGCGGCCTGGATGTCGCCCTCGACGCCAAACACCCACGGCCCGTTCTGGAAATTGTAGCCGGCCTGAATGCCGCCGACGAAGCCGGACGGCTTTGAGGGATTGTTGTCGACCGAGCCCCACTCATAGCCGATGTTGCCGCCGAGATACGGACCGGCCCAGCTATACGCGTTCAGCGGCTGGTTGACGGTATAGGGGGCACGCTGCCCGTAACTGAGATCGGCGGCCTCTGCCGAAGCTGTCCAGCCGGCGGCAACCAACGCGGCTGCGCCCACAACGAGCCTCTTCATCACACACTCCAACGCAACTGCCGCAACCGGTGCGATGCCGGCGCCGCCGCGCCATGTCGCATGGTTACGGAACCAAGACCTTTTCGCGTAAGATTTATCGAGAGTTTTAAGTTAAAGGGCTGTTAAGACCCGTTACCGCGCGCTTAACAGACTTAAGGAAGCGTTACCGGGAACTGCGCCGCCATCCTGTGCGTGCGGCATGGCCGGAACTTCAAATCGGTCCCCCCAGCGCCTAAATTCGTCCCATGGTTCACGATTCCACCGACGATCCGGACGACGCCCGCGCGCGCAAATCAAGGCGCGGCACGGCACCGGATGCCCCGCCCCAGGAGACGGCACCGCCGGACCTCGATCCCGCCACCACGGGCGGCGACGACGAGGACGACGCGCTTCTGCCTGACATCCTGGAAGAGAGCGGCGTAGTCGGCGAGGAGCCGCTGGCGAGCGGCCATGAGGCGATCGAGCGCGCGGTCCGGCTCGCGCCGACCTCGCCCGGCGTCTATCGCATGCTCAACGCGAATGCCGACGTGCTCTATGTCGGCAAGGCCAAGAACGTCAAAAAGCGCCTGTCCAACTACGCGCGCCAGAGTGCGCCGCAACCGGCGCGCATCCTGCGCATGATCGCCGCCACGGTGACCGTGGAGATCGTCTCGACCAACACCGAGACCGAAGCGCTGCTGCTGGAAGCCAACCTCATCAAGCAGCTCCGGCCGCGCTTCAACGTGCAGCTGCGCGACGACAAGTCGTTTCCCTATATCCTGATCACCGGCGACCACTGGGCGCCGCAAATCCTGAAGCACCGCGGAGCGCAGACCCGGCCCGGACGCTATTTCGGCCCGTTCGCCTCCGCAGGCGCCGTCAACCGCACCATCACGGCGCTGCAGCGCGCGTTCCTGATCCGCTCCTGCACCGATTCCTTCTTCGAGAGCCGCAGCAGGCCCTGCCTGCTCTACCAGATCCGCCGCTGCGCCGGTCCCTGCACCCGCGAGATTGATTTCCCCGGCTATACGACCCTGGTGCGCGAGGCGACCGACTTCCTCTCCGGCAAGAGCCATGCGGTGAAGCAGGAGCTCGCCGGCGAGATGGAGAAGGCGGCCAATGAGCTCGAATTCGAGACCGCCGCGCTCTATCGCGACCGCCTTGCCGCGCTGTCGGCGATCCAGTCGCAGCAGGGCATCAATCCGCGCACGGTGGAGGAGGCCGACGTGTTCGCCATCCACCAGGAGGGCGGCTTCTCCTGCGTCGAGGTGTTCTTCTTCCGCACCGGCCAGAACTGGGGCAACCGCGCCTATTTCCCGCGCGCGGAGAAGACCTTTACGCCCGAAGAAGTGCTCGGCTCCTTCCTCGCCCAGTTCTACGACGACAAGCCGCCGCCGAAGAACATCCTGCTTTCGCATGAGATCGAGGAGAGCGAGCTGCTTGCCAACGCGCTGTCGATCAAGGCCGGCCACAAGATCGAGGTCACCGCGCCGAAGCGCGGCGAGAAGAAGGAGCTCGTCGCCCATGCGCTGACCAATGCGCGCGAGGCGCTGGGCCGGAAGCTCGCGGACACCGCGACGCAGGGCCGCCTGCTCGACGCCATTTCGACGACGCTGAGCCTGCCGCATGCTCCCAAGCGCATCGAGGTCTACGACAACAGCCACATCCAGGGCACCAATGCGGTCGGCGCCATGATCGTCGCCGGCCCGGACGGCTTCGTGAAGAACCAGTACCGCAAGTTCAACATCAAGTCGGAAGGGGTCACGCCCGGCGACGACTACGGCATGATGCGCGAGGTGCTGGAGCGCCGCTTCAAGCGCCTCATCAATCCGCCCGAGGAGGGCGCCAAGGTCAAGGACGACGATTTTCCGCAATGGCCCGACCTTGTCATCATCGACGGCGGCCGCGGCCAGCTCAACGCCGTCCGGGAGATCTTTGCAAATCTCGGCCTGACCCAGGTGTCGCTGATGTCAGTCGCCAAGGGGCCGGACCGGGATGCCGGCCGCGAGACCCTGTTCATGCCGGAGCGCGAGGCGATCAAGCTCGAGCCGCGCGACCCCGTGCTCTATTTCATTCAGCGCCTGCGCGACGAGGCCCACCGCTTCGTCATCGGCTCGCACCGCAAGCTGCGCAAGAAGGACATCCGCGAGGCCGGTTTGCAGGAGATTCCGGGCATCGGCCCGTCACGCAAACGTGCCTTGCTGCATCATTTCGGAACCCTGAAGGAGATCGAACGGGCCTCGATCGCCGATCTCGGCAAGGTTCCGGGGGTGAGCGCCGAAAGCGCCCGCAGGATTTTCGAGTATTTCCATCCCCAGCCGGGGTGAACTAAGGGGTCCGCAGTCATATGGTCGTCGCATCCCGCACCCCATTTGGGAGCGGGACGGTTGACCTTCAGGCTTGAGCGGTATTGGTAGGACGGATGAACATCGCCACGACACGAGGGACGACCAGCCGCGCGATGTCCCTCCCGAACATCCTGACCTATGGCCGGATCGCCGCGATCCCGGTCGTGGTCGGGTGCATCTACGCGCAGTCGATTCTGGATCAGCCGTTGTGGCTGCGCTGGGTCGCGGTCGCCATTTTCATCGCGGCGGCAGTCACCGATTACCTCGACGGCTATTACGCGCGGATCTGGAATCAACAATCGGCGTTCGGCCGGATGCTCGATCCGATCGCCGACAAGCTGCTGGTCGCCTCCTGCCTACTGATGCTGGCCGCCGACGGTATCATCCATGGCTGGTCGCTGTGGGCCGCCATCGTGATCCTGTGCCGCGAGATCCTGGTCTCGGGCCTGCGCGAATATCTCGCCGCGCTGCGCGTCAGCGTGCCCGTCACCAAGCTTGCCAAGTGGAAGACCACGGTCCAGCTCGTCGCCATCGGCTTCCTGCTCGCGGGCGAGGCCGGCGACCAGGTCGTGCCCGTCGTAACCCAGATCGGCCTCTTGCTGCTGTGGGCCTCGGCGATCCTCACCATGTACACCGGCTACGATTATTTCCGCTCCGGCATCCATCACCTCATCAAGGAGGATGAGGTATGAAGGTGAAATATTTTGCCTGGGTGCGCGAACGCGTCGGCAAGGCCGAGGAAACCATCGAGCCGCCCGCGACCGTGCGCACCGTCGAGGAGCTGATCGCCTGGCTGTCCGGCCGGAGCGAGGCCTATGCCTATGCGTTCGAGAAGCCGAAGGTCATCCGCGCCGCGATCGACCATGCCCATGTCAAGTCGGACGCCGCAATCGCGGGCGCTCGCGAGATCGCGTTCTTCCCGCCGATGACCGGCGGCTAGGCCCATGACTTCCCCTGCGACCACCGGCCCCGTCACCATCCGTATTCAAGAGGACGATTTCGACATTGCGCGCGAGATCGCGCTCCTCACCAGGAGCCGGACCGACATCGGCGCGGTCGTGAGCTTCTCCGGCATCTGCCGCGACGACGAGGATAGCGCGAAGATCGCCGCGCTGACGCTCGAACATTATCCCGGTATGGCCGAGGAAGAGATCAAGCGTCATGTCGACGAGGCAACCACGCGCTGGCCGCTCAACGGCGTCACGGTCATCCATCGCGTCGGGCGGTTCATGCCCGGCCAGAACATCGTGCTGGTGCTGACCGCCTCGCAGCATCGTCAGGCCGCATTCCAGGCGGCCGAGTTCCTGATGGACTATCTCAAGACCAGCGCGCCGTTCTGGAAGAAGGAAGAGAGCGCCACCGGCACCGGCTGGGTCGAGGCCCACGCCCGTGATGACGAGGCCGCCGCACGCTGGACGAAATCCTGATGGCAAGAGCTTCGAAAAAGACCGCGCGCGGCCGCGCCGCGCCAAAACTTGCGAAGGTCGGCCGCGGCGAGCTTGTCACGCTCATCGACTACGTCCGCTATGCCGTGAGCCGCTTCAATGAAGCCAAGCTCGCCTTCGCGCACGGCACCACCGATCCGGTGGCGGAAGCGGCCTTCCTGGTCTGCGAGGCCCTGCATCTGCATCCCGACCAGTTCGAGGCCTTTGCCCACGCCCGCGTCACCGCCGCGGAAGGCAAGACCCTCCTCGACCTGATTCATCGGCGCGTGACCACGCGCAAACCGGCCGCCTATCTCGTCAACAAGATCTACATGCGCGGCCTGCCCTTCTATGTCGACGAGCGCGTCATCGTCCCGCGCTCCTACATCGGCGAACTGCTGGATTCGCATTTCGGCGGCGACGGCGAGGCCGGCTCGCTGATCGACGACCCCGCGGCCGTCGAGCGCGTGCTCGACCTCTGCACGGGTTCGGGATGCCTTGCCATCCTCGCCGCGTATCACTTCCCGAATGCAACGGTCGATGCCGTCGACATCTCCAAGAGCGCGCTCGAAGTCGCCGCGCGCAATGTCGGGGAGCACGGGCTCGATGAGCGGGTCACGCTCCATCGCGGCGACTTGTTCGCCCCGCTCGGCGATAACAGATACGACCTCATCATCACCAACCCGCCTTACGTTGATGCGGAAGGCATGGCGGCCTTGCCGCCGGAATGCCGAGCCGAGCCGAAGCTTGCCTTCGACGGCGGCGTCGACGGTCTCGACGTGGTGCGCCGGATCCTGCGCGACGCCCCTGAGCACCTGACGCCGGACGGCGGGTTGATCTGCGAGATTGGCCGCGGCCGCGAATTGGTCGACGAGGCCTTCCCGGAACTGCCGCTGCTCTGGCTGGACACCGAAGACTCCGAAGGCGAGGTGTTCTGGATCGCGGCCGCCGATCTCGGCTGATCGGCCGCCGCGGCGGTGCTCCGCGCGGAACAAGTCAAATCCCGTCACGTTCATCCCCGACGAATGTCTCGCTCTCGGAGGATGTCCGCATGCTCGCGCCATCGGGCGAATTGCTGCGCGTCGGCGTGGCGCTGAAACTCAACCATCTCAAGCGTGCCGCCCGGTCCTACTTGCGTGACCGCACCAGCCAGGCCACGGGACGGGCGACGTCCTATGCGGTCGCGGCCGGCCTGTTCGCAGTGGCCGGGCTGTTCCTGATCGCGGCCTTCTTTGTCGGGCTGGTCGCCCTGTACCGCTGGATCGCGATCACCTACGGACAGTTCTGGGGCTTCGGTGCCGTCGGCGCCGTGCTGTTGGTCCTGGCTGCGTGCTGTGCCGGTGCGGCTCTGGCTCAGATGAAGCGTCGGGACAAGCCGATCGTGCCGCTGGCCAGCCGCCTGCGCGTTGCGATCGCCACCCCGCGGATTCCGCGCGGAACGGTCAAGCAGGCGGTGAAGGAGGTCGCGACGACGATTCCCCTGGCGCCGCTCGCGCCCGGCGAACGCAGCCACGGCGGCAACACCCGGCCCCTGCGCGCCAACCGTCCCGTGCAGCTAGGTCTGATGCTCGCAGCCGTCGGGCTACTGGGCTTCACGGCCGCGCGTCGGAGACGGCACGGGCACGGACTGGACGCTTGAGATGCCCGCGCGGCGCTCAGGGCAGCTCGACTCCTGGCTGCTGGTCGCCGCCACCGCCGTCTTCGTGCTGACCGCAGAGCGCTACTTCCAGGACCCCGGCGTGGTCCGGCCGGGGCCTCCGCAAGACCGCCGCAACGGCGAGGCGAATTCACCGGAAACGAGCCCGGCGCGTGCGGCCGTGCAGCCCGGCCATGGCCGCCGTGCGAAGAGTCCCCTCGCTATCCCCTGGGCCGGCTGGAAGGATATCTTCTGGCGTACCTATCAGCGCATCGACCACGATCGCCTGCTCGCCACGGCGGGCGGTGTCGTGTTCTTCGGGCTGCTCGCGATCTTCCCCGCAGTCACCGCGCTGGTCTCATCGTACGGCCTGTTCGCCGATCCCTCGACGATCAGCGCCAATCTGCAAACGCTTGCGGCGATGCTGCCCGAGGGCTCGTTCCAGATCGTCGAGGACCAGGTCGCGCGTGTGGTGTCGAAGGGCAATACAACGCTTGGTGTCACCTTCCTGCTCGGCCTCCTGCTTGCGATCTGGAGCGCCAATGCCGGCGTCAAATCGATCTTCGACGCCCTCAATGTCGCCTATGAGGAGCGCGAGAAGCGCAGCTTCATCCGGCTGAACTTGGTGTCGCTGGCCTTCACGGCCGGCGGCATCGTGGCACTGCTGCTGATGGTGGGCGCCGTCGTCGCCTTCCCGCTCGCGCTCGATCATCTCGGCATGGCGCCCGAAAGCAAGCTGATCGTGGCGCTGGCACGATGGCCGCTCCTGTTCCTCATCCTGCTCGTGGCGCTTGCCATCCTCTACCGCTTCGCACCCAGCCGCGATGCGCCGCGCTGGCAATGGCTGAGCCTCGGCGCGGTGGCGGCCGCCCTGCTCTGGATTGCCGGCTCTGCCTTGCTGTCCTGGTATCTGTCCGAGTTCACCAATTACAACGCCACCTACGGCTCGCTCGGCGCGGCGATCGGCCTGATGATGTGGATGTGGATGTCCGCGATCGTCATCATGTTCGGCGCCGAGCTGAACTCGGAGATCGAACGGCAGACCCTGCGCGACACGACCACCGGGCAACCGAGGCCGCTCGGAAGCCGCGAGGCGGTCTCTGCGGATACGGTCGGCGCCGCCGCTCCGGCCTGAACCTCGCCGCGAACGGACCGCTATCCCCTCGAATCAACAATGATGTTAGGGTCACACGGCTTGGGGGAGCATGAGGCGTGACGGGTTCGCACAGTAACCCGTGTTTTCCCGGGTGAGGCAGTCAGCTCTTGAGGCGTAACGCGCGGCATGATTCGCATTTCGACGATCTTCATCGCCATCTGCATGGTTCTGGTCGCGGCCTCGCTCGGGCTGGCGCTCTACGCGGTCGCCGGCATCAGCGGAACCGAATCCGCGATCGTGGCGCTGACCGCGCTGACCTTCCTGATCCTCTACAACGCGGTGTCGATGCGGCTACGCGACCGCAGCGACGTCGGCGGCCAGATCGTCGACCTCTCGCGCGGCACCGCCGACCTCGCCCGCCAGGTGGCGGAATTCGGCCGCCGGTTGGCTGCGATCGAAGGGCGTATCGCCTCGTCCAATTCGACCAATTCCGACCGCATCCAGTCGGTGGTCGGCGAGATCAACGAGCTCGGCGGGCTGGTCAAGCAGCTCGCGTCCACCGTGTCGACCCATGAGGACCTGCTGGCCGGCGCGACGCCGCCCTCTCCCGCGCCGGTCGCAAGGGCGGAACCGGAAGCACCGATCGACCTGATCGCGCCGCTCGGGGAGCGGCCGGTGGCGCCGCCACCGCTTCCCGCGGCTCCCCCGCCTCCCGCAGCGCAGCCGCGGCCGGCACCGTCAGTTCAGGCCCAAGCCGCCCATCCGGTTCAGACTGCCAACGGACGCAACCAGACCCAATTGCTGGCGACGCTGCGCAGCGCGATCGACGAGAACCGCGTCGACATCTTCCTCCAGCCGATGGTGACGCTGCCGCAGCGCAAGGTGCGGTTCTACGAGGCGGTGACACGGGTCCGCGACGAGCGCGACCAGTTGATCGCCGCCGAGGAGTTCATCAGCATCGCGGAGGCCTCGGGCCTGATCGGGCGTGTCGACAACATGGTGATGCTGCGCTGTGTGCAGGTGCTGCGCCGCCTGATGGTCCGCAACAAGGACGTCGGCGTGTTCTGCAACGTCGCGGCCTCCACGCTCGGCAATTCCACCACCTTCGCGCAATGCCTCGACTTCCTCGAAGCCAACCGGGCGCTGGCGCCGTCGCTGGTGCTGGAGTTCAAGCAGTCGACCTTCCGCAATCTCGGCCCGGCCGAGTCCGAGAACCTCGCCGCGCTCGCCCAGCGCGGCTTCCGCTTCTCGATCGACCATGTCACGGATCTGCGCATCGAGCCGCGCGAGCTCGCCGACCGCGGCGTGCGCTTCATCAAGGTGCCGGCCACGCTGTTGCTCGATCCGAGGCAGGCCTCGACCTCCGACATCCACCCGTCCGACCTCTCCGACCTGCTCGGCCGCTTCGGTATCGACCTGATCGCCGAGCGGATCGAAGGCGAGCGCGCCGTGGTCGACCTGCTCGACTATGACGTGCGGTTCGGCCAGGGGTTCCTGTTCGCGCCGCCCCGGCCATTGCGGCCGGAGGGGGCATCTGCTACCGGCGGGGCCTCGCCGAACCAGGCGCAGGACATTCAGGGATCCAATGTCTCCGGCACACCCAGCCCAGGCGCGACGTCAGCCGCTCCTCCAGCACAACGCATCACCGGCAACGCGGCGCTCGCGCGCCGCATCTGATCGGCCGTGCGCATCATGACCACGCTGCATTTCGCCGAAAGCCTGCGCGAGCTCGTGGGCGATGTGGACGTCGTGCTCAGCGACATCTGGGGTGTGGTTCACAATGGCCTGGAATCTTTCCCCGAAGCCTGCGAAGCGCTGCACACCTATCGCAGCCGCGGCGGTACGGTGATCCTGATCACCAATGCACCGCGCCCCGCCGACTCCGTGCAGCGGCAATTGCGCAAGCTCGGCGTCGCCGACGAGACCTATGACGCGATCGTCTCGTCGGGCGATCTGACCCGGCTCTACGTCGCCGAGCATCCCGGCCGCAAGATGTTCTGGCTGGGCCCCGAGCGCGACAACTCGATCTATCGCGGCCTCGATGCAGTGACCGCACCGCTGGAAGAGGCCGACTACATCGTCTGCACCGGCCTCTATGACGACGAGACCGAGACGGCGGAAGACTATCGCGGCATGATGCTGAAGGCGCGCGAGCGCAAGCTGACGCTGGTCTGCGCCAACCCGGACATCGTGGTGGAACGCGGCGACCGGCTGATCTATTGCGCCGGCGCGATCGCCGAGCTCTATCGCGAGCTCGGCGGCGAGGTGATCTTCTACGGCAAGCCGCACCGGCCGATCTACGAGCGCGCGATGGCGCTCGCCGGCGAACGCCAGGGCCACCAGATCGACCGCAGGCGCGTGCTGGCGATCGGCGATTCCGTCCGCACCGACCTCACCGGCGCGCGCGAATTCGGCATCGACTGCCTGTTCGTCACCCGCGGCATCCATGCCGAGGAGTTCGAAGGTCTCGACCAGCTCGACCCGGCATCCGTGATGGAATTGTTCGGCCACCCGCCGAAGGCGCTGATGCGCGAATTGAAGTGGTGACGGCATAGCCGTCATCCCGGGATGGTCCGAAGGACCAGACCCGGGATCTCGAGATTCTCAGGGGCGCAATCGCGCACCATAGTTCGGTGCTGCGCACCGCCCCGGAATGACACTCGCAACGCAGAAGGCCCGGGACGAGCCCGGGCCTTGCGAATTGCCCAGGCGCGCTTACGCGCTCGCCATGTCCGGGAAGACCGCCTCGATCTTGGTCTTCAGCGTCGCCGCGTTGAACGGCTTGACGATGTAGTTGTTCACGCCGGCCTTCTTGGCCGCGATCACGTTCTCGGTCTTCGATTCCGCCGTGATCATGATGAAAGGCGTGGTGGCGAGGTTCGGATCCGCGCGCACTTCGCGCAGCAGGTCGTAACCCGTCATCGGCTCCATGTTCCAGTCGGAGATCACGAGGCCGTACTTCTTGCCGCGCATCTTGTTCAGCGCCGCCGAACCGTCGCTGGCATCGTCGATGTTCTCGAAGCCAAGCTGCTTCAGCAGATTCCTGATGATACGGATCATGGTGCTGTAGTCATCCACCACCAGAACCGGCATCGACAAATCAACCGCCATCTCGACTCCCCCAACGCAAACCCAGGAATATTACGATTGGAGCCGCCAGGCCGGAGGCCCGTGCAGTTCCACGTTTCAAGGACTAGCACCAAGGCGTTAAACAGCGCGTTAACTGCCGCCGCCCCCGAAGAATTGAAATCGCGTTCAATGCCGCCGCCTCCCCCCGCTTGACTTCGCCGGGCGGGTCACGCCACGGTCCCGGCCGGTCCCGCCGGCTCGAGAATTTCCCCTGATGGCCCCGCATTTTACCGTTATCCGCGACACCACGCCGGATTCCGCGATCCCCCGGGGCGCCGTGGTCGCCATGGGCAATTTCGACGGGGTTCATCTCGGTCATCGCGCCGTGATCGCAGCGGCCCTGGAGATGGGCCGGGCGCATGGCCGCCCTGCGCTGGCGTTGACCTTCGAGCCGCATCCACGGCGGTTTTTCAGCCCCAACACCCCGCAATTCCGCCTGACGGACGAGCGGGCCAAGCTGCGGCTTCTGGCCGGGACCGGGCTCTCCGGCGCCGTGGTCATGACCTTCGACAAGGCGAGAGCCGGCACCAGCGCGCAAGATTTCATTCACCATGACCTGATCGGACGTCTCGGCGTCAGCGCAATCGCGGTCGGCTACGACTTCCATTTCGGCAAGGGACGGGTCGGCTCGCCGAGCCTGCTGGTCAACGAGGCGCCCCGGCTCGGCATCGAGGTCGACGTGCAGCCGCATGTCGATTTCGACGAACGGCCGGTTTCCTCCAGCGCCATCCGGATTGCGCTCGCCGAGGGCCAGCTTGACGAAGCCACCACCATGCTCGGCGCCCCCTGGTTCATCACCGGCGAGGTGATCCATGGCGAAAAGCGCGGCCGCGACCTCGGCTACCCCACCGCCAATATCCGCCTCGACGCCAATTGCGGCCTCAAGCACGGCATCTATGCGGTGCGGGTCGGCCGCGGCGCCGAGCGCCTGGACGGCGTGGCGAGCTTCGGCCGCCGCCCGACCTTTGACAATGGCGCCCCGCTGCTGGAAATCTTCCTGTTCGACTTCAAGGGCGACCTCTATGGGCAGGCGCTCGACTGCGCCTTCGTCGGCTTCATACGCGAGGAGCTGAAATTCGACAGCCTGGAGGCCCTGATCCGCCAGATGGACGACGATTCTACCCGCGCCCGCGCCGTGCTGGCGGCCGCGCCGGACGCATTTCCGCGACTGGGCGTCATCGATTGAGGCCGAAACCGGCCTGCCGGACCTTTGCTCTTCCTCCGCCCGGCTGCTATGGAGAGCCCCATGTTTGCGCGGCGCATCATAGGGATTAGCGGCCCGGCTTCCGCCTGAGCCTGAAGGCTCGGCGCAAGACCGGGATTTCGTCGTTTCACCCCGCGATTCCGCATCGCCATCCGTTTTCCCGCGCCCTTCCGAGCCAGTCAGCCTCATGTCCGAAAAGCCGCAAAAGTCCCAAAAGTCCGAAGTCAAAGACTATTCGAAAACCCTGTTCCTGCCGCAGACCGAATTCCCGATGCGCGCCGGCCTGCCGCAGCGCGAGCCGGAGATCCTGAAATACTGGAACGACATCGGCCTCTACGACAGGCTGCGCCAGGAAGCCGAGGGCCGCACCAAATTCGTGCTGCATGACGGCCCGCCCTACGCCAACGGCAACATCCATATCGGCCACGCGCTGAACAAGATTCTCAAGGACGTCGTGACCAAGAGCCAGCAGATGCTCGGCTTCGACTCCAACTACGTGCCCGGCTGGGACTGCCACGGCCTGCCGATCGAATGGAAGATCGAGGAGGAGAACTACCGCAAGAAGGGCAAGCAGAAGCCCGACTTCCGCGACTCCGCCGCGATGGTCGCGTTTCGAAAAGAGTGCCGCGCCTACGCGACGCACTGGATCAACGTGCAGCGCGAGGAATTCAAGCGCCTCGGCATCATCGGCGACTGGGATCATCCCTATCAGACGATGAGCTATCCAGCCGAAGCGCAGATCGCGCGCGAGCTGATGAAGTTCGCCGCGAACGGCACGCTCTATCGCGGCTCCAAGCCGGTGATGTGGAGCGTGGTCGAGAAGACCGCGCTTGCGGAAGCCGAGGTCGAGTACGAGGACTACACCTCCGACATGGTCTGGGTGAAATTCCCGGTCACCTCGCCAGCGCACGGCGCGCTCGCCTCCGCCAGCGTGGTGATCTGGACCACCACGCCGTGGACGCTGCCCGGCAACCGCGCAATCTCGTTCTCACCGAAGATCGCCTACGGCCTCTACAAGGTGACGGATGCGCCTGCGGACAATTGGGCGAAGACCGGTGATCTCCTGATCCTGGCCGATGCGCTGGCCGCAGAAGTGTTCAAGCAGGCCCGTGTCACGACCTATGAGAAGGTGCGCGAGTTGCCGGCGGACACGCTTGACGCGGTGGAATGCGCACATCCGCTGAAGGGCTTTAGCGGCGGCTACGAATTCACGGTGCCGCTGCTGCCGGGCGATCACGTCACCGACGATACCGGCACCGGCTTCGTGCACACCGCGCCCGGCCACGGCCGCGAGGACTTTGACGTCTGGATGGCGAATGCGCGCGAACTGGAAGCGCGCGGCATCAACACCACGATCCCCTACACCGTCGATGAGAACGGCGCTTTCACCGACCACGCGCCGGGTTTTGTCGGCAAACGCGTCATCAACGACAAGGGCGAGAAGGGCGATGCCAACGAGGCCGTGATCAAGGCGCTGATCGACGCCGGCAAGCTGCTGGCCCGCGGCCGCCTCAAGCACCAATATCCGCATTCCTGGCGCTCGAAGAAGCCGGTGATCTTCCGCAACACGCCGCAATGGTTCATCGCGATGGACAAGGACATCAGCGCGAACGGCCATGCGAAGAAGGGCGACACGCTGCGCGCCCGCGCGCTGCACGCGATCTCGGTCACACAATGGGTGCCGCCGTCGGGCGAGAACCGCATCAACGGCATGATCGCCAACCGTCCGGACTGGGTGATCTCGCGCCAGCGCGCCTGGGGCGTGCCGATCGCCGTGTTCGTGCGCGAGAAGAGCGACGGCTCGGCCGAGATCCTGCAGGACGAGATCGTCAACCAGCGCATCGCCGAGGCCTTCATGGAGGAAGGCGCCGACGCCTGGTACATGGACGGCGCCCGCGAGCGCTTCCTCGGCTCCCGCGCGAGCGAGGACTGGAAGAAGGTCGACGACATCTGCGACGTCTGGTTCGATTCCGGCTCCACGCACGCCTTCGTGCTCGAGGATCGCCAGAACTTCCCGCAGCTCGGCAACATCGTCCGCAAGGTCGACGGCGGCAGCGACACCGTGATGTATCTCGAAGGCAGCGACCAGCATCGCGGCTGGTTTCATTCCTCGCTGCTGGAAAGCGCCGGCACGCGCGGTCGCGCGCCCTACGACATCGTGCTCACCCACGGCTTCACGCTCGACGAGAACGGCCGCAAGATGTCGAAGTCGCTCGGCAACACGGTCGAGCCGCAGAAGGTGATCAAGGATTCGGGCGCGGACATTCTGCGCCTGTGGGTCTGCGCGACCGACTATGCCGACGACCAGCGCATCGGCCCCGAGATCCTGAAGAACACCATCGAGACCTATCGCAAGCTGCGCAACTCGATCCGCTGGATGCTTGGAACGCTGCATCACTTCAAGCCGAGCGAGAAGGTCGCCTATGCCGAGATGCCCGAGCTCGAGCGGCTGATGCTGCACGAACTGGCCGGCCATGCCGAGACCGTTCGCAACGCCTATGCCGCCTTCGACTACAAGACCGTGGTCGGAAGCCTCGCGGCCTTCATGAACTCGGAGCTGTCGGCGTTCTATTTCGATATCCGCAAGGACACGCTCTATTGCGATCCGCCGTCCTCGCCGGCGCGCAAGGCCGCGCTTACCACGATCGACCTGTTGTGCGACGCCATCCTGAAATGGCTCGCGCCGATTCTGAGCTTCACGACCGACGAAGCCTGGCGGATGTTCCGCCCCAACGCGGAGCCCTCGGTCCATTTGACTCTGTTCCCCGCCGATATCGAAAAGCTCCGCGACGACAAGCTCGCCGCGAAGTGGGAGACGATCCGCAACGTCCGCCGCGTCGTCACCGGCGCGCTCGAACTCGAACGCGCCGCCAAGAACATCGGCTCGTCGCTGGAGGCCTCGCCCGTGATCTATGTCGCCGACCGCGACATGCTGGCGACGCTGTTCGACACCGACCTCGCCGAGGTCTGCATCACCTCGAACTACGAGGTGCGCGAGGGCGAGGCGCCGGCTTCGGCGTTCCGTCTCGATGCGGTGCCAGGCGTTGCCGTCGTGGTCGAGAAGGCGGTCGGCACCAAATGCGCCCGCTCCTGGAAGATCTCGCAGACGGTCGGCGAAGACCCTGAGTATCCCGACGTCACCCCGCGCGACGCCCAGGCGCTGCGCGAATGGAAGGCGCTGGGGGTGGGGGTCTGATAGTCGTCCCGGCGAAAGCCAGGGCCCATCACCACCGCCGTCAAAGGTGAACAGAGATCGATGACCCCGAGTCTTTCAAACGATTACCGCCTGGGGTTATGGGTCCTGGCATTCGCCAGGACGATGGCGGAGTATGCCGCGGCGGCGTTGGGTCACGCACGATGACCCCCCTCCGCGCCGGCATCCTCTCGGCCATCGCCACGGTCATCCTCGACCAGGCCTCGAAACTCTGGCTGCTGAACGGGTTCGACCTCGCCCATCGCGGCGCGGTGCGGGTGACGCCGTTCTTCGACCTGGTGCTGGCCTGGAACATCGGCATCAGCTTCGGCTGGCTCCAGAACGACAGCCAGGCGGCGCAGCTCGCGCTGATGGCGGTCAAGGCCATCGCGGTGGTCGCGCTGGCGATCTGGATGGCCCGCTCCCACACCCTGCTTGCGACCGTCGCGCTCGGGCTGATCATCGGGGGTGCCATCGGCAACGGCATCGACCGCCTGGCCTATGGCGCGGTGGTCGATTTTGCCCTGTTTCATCTCGATATCGGCGGAAATACCTATAATTGGTACGTGTTTAACCTCGCGGACGTAGCCATCGTTGCTGGGGTGGCGGGGCTATTGTATGATTCCTTCCTGGGGGTACCCGCCGCAAAAGCGCCCTGATCCCGGCCGATACGGACCGGCAGGTGGAACCCGGCCTTTTGCGAGGGTTGGCCGCGCGCGAGCGGCAATCTGCCACAATATGGAACAGGTACAGTGATGCGCAGCTCGAAGACCAGCGGTTCGATGGTTCGAGACCCCAAATGGGGGTTCATGCGGGCATTGAAATTGTCCGCTGTCGCGCTCGGCATCGGTCTCGTCATGTCGGCAGGCCCGGTCCGCGCCGGTGACGACGGCGACGATGATGACGACATGACCTTCGAAGAGAAGCTCATCGACAATCTGATGTCCGGTATCGGCGCCAAGAGCATGGAGAAGAAAGGCATCGAGTACCGCGAGCGGTCGCCGCTGGTGGTGCCGCCCAAGCTCGACCTGCCGCCGCCCGCCGGCACCGAAGCCAAGAACGCGCCGAACTGGCCGAAGGACCCCGACGAGAAGCGCCGCAAGGAGGCCATCGCTCAGAGGAAAAAGGCCGTCAAGGCGACGGAGAACTGGCAGGCGGCCCAGCCGCTGACGCCCGCCGAGATGAGAGCCGGCACGGCAGCTGCCCCGGAGCGCACCAGCAACGATCCGATTCAGCCGGGCACCAACGGCAACCCGTCGCTCAGCCCCGCCCAGCTCGGTTTCTCCGGTGGCCTGTGGAACATGATGAAGGGCGGCAACAGCTCCGAGGAAAAGCAATTCACGAGCGAACCCCCGCGCCAGTCGCTGGTCGAGCCCCCGCCGGGCTATCAGACGCCGTCGCCGAACTACGCCTATGGCGCCGGTCCGGACAAGTCGCGGCGGACCTATTTCGACATCATGTCGGGCAAGGACAAGGAGCAATAGCCCCCTCGCCCGCCGCGACGTCCTGACGGTAGCGAACCTGGCGCCGGCGGCTCATGCGCGCCGGACGCGGTCAATAAATTGCCTATCAGTAACTTGCCTACGCGTTGAGTTCTCTGCTTCGTGACGCGAAGCCTCAGCCGCACGGTGTAGCATGCCGTGCCTCCGAGCCGGACATCCGGGCTCGGCCTTTCACCAGGGATCATGATGTCCGCAAACCGATCGGTTGCCTGCCTTTTTACCGCGCTGCTTTCGACGAGTGTCCTGACAGCCAACGCCGCCCTCGCCCAGACCACGGTGACATCGGCCCCGCCCGCCAGCTTCACGCTCAGCAACGGCCTCCAGGTCGTGGTGATCCCGGACCACCGCACGCCCGTGGTCACGGAGATGATCTGGTACAAGGTCGGCTCGGCCGACGAGACGCCGGGCAAGTCCGGGCTCGCGCACTTCCTCGAGCACCTGATGTTCAAGGGCACCGAGAAGCATCCGGTCGGCGAATTCTCGCAGACCGTGCTCCGTGTCGGCGGCAACGAGAACGCCTCGACCTCGGTCGACTACACCAACTACTACCAGCGCGTGCCGAAAGAGCAGCTGCCGACCATGATGGAGTTCGAGGCCGATCGCATGACCGGCCTGATCCTCAAGGACGAGAACGTGCTGCCCGAACGCGACGTCGTGCTCGAAGAGTACAACATGCGCGTCGCCAACAATCCGGACGCGCGGCTCAACGAGCAGATCATGGCCGCGCTCTATCTCAACCATCCCTACGGCCGGCCGGTGATCGGCTGGCATCAGGAGATCGAGAAGCTCGATCGCGAGGATGCGCTGGCCTTCTACCGCCGCTTCTACGCGCCGAACAACGCGATCCTGGTGATCGCCGGCGACGTCGAGGCCGCCGACATCCGCCCGCTGGTCGAGCGCAATTTCGCCTCCATCCCGGCCCAGCCCGCGATCCCGGCACGCCGCGTCCGTCCGCAGGAGCCGGACCCGGCGGCGCCGCGCACCGTCACGCTGTCCGACCCGCGCGTCGAGCAACCGAGCCTGCGTCGCTATTATCTCGTGCCCTCCGCCACGACGGCCGCGGCCGGCGAGAGTGCGGCCCTCGACGTGATGGCCCAGCTGATGGGCAGCGGCAGCAATTCCTATCTCTACCGCGCGCTCGTCGTCGACAAGCCGCTCGCGGTCTCCGCCAGCGCCAGCTATTCGAGCGTCTCGCTCGACCCGACCCAATTCGCGATCTCGGCCGCGCCGAAACCGGGCGTCGGCTTCGCCGAGGTCGAGCAGGTGATCGACGGCGTCATCGCCGACATCGCGCAGAACCCGATCCGCGCCGAAGACCTCGAGCGCGTGAAGACCCAGCTCATCGCGGAAGCGATCTACGCCCAGGACAATCAGGCCGTGCTGGCGCGCTGGTATGGCGGCGCGCTGACCACAGGCCTGTCGATCGAGGACATCAGGAGCTGGCCCGACCGCATTCGCGCGGTCACCGCCGAACAGGTTCGCGCTGTTGCGCAGAAATGGCTCGAGAAGAAGCGTTCGGTGACGGGCTATCTGATCAAGGACACCACCGCCACCAAGCGCGAGGAGAAGCGTTCGTGACCTATCCCTTCCTTCGCACGCGTCGTTTCGCGCTTGCCTTCGTCACCGGCGCTGCGCTTGCGCTCGCCGCGGTCCAGCCGTCGCAGGCCGCTGCAAAGATCCAGCGCCTGGTCTCGCCCGGCGGCATCGAGGCCTGGTTCGTGCAGGACGCCACCGTGCCGCTGATCGCCATGGAATATTCCTTTGCCGGCGGCTCGGCCCAGGACCCCAAGGACAAGTCGGGCGTTGCCAATCTCGTCGGTGATCTCCTCGACGAAGGCTCCGGCGATCTCGACTCCAAGACCTTCCACGAGCGGCTCGACCGCCGCGCCATCGAGCTTTCCTTTAGCGCCACCCGCGACACCTTCCGCGGCAGCCTGCGCATGCTGCGCGACAACAAGGACGAAGCCTTCGACCTGCTCAGGATGGCATTGACCTCGCCGCATTTCGACACCGCCGACGTCGAGCGCATCCGCTCGCAGGTGATCTCGGGCCTGCGCCGCGAGACCACCAACCCGACGTCGCTCGCGAGCCGCAAATTCCTGGAGGTCGCCTTCGGCGATCATCCCTACGGCCGGCAGACCAACGGCACGCTGGACAGCGTGCCGACCGTCACGGTTGCCGACATGAAGGACTATGTCGGCCGCGTGCTCGCCAAGGACGGGCTGAAAGTCGCAGTGGTCGGCGACGTCGATCCGGCGACCCTCGGCAAGCTGCTCGACCACACCTTCGGCAGCCTGCCCGCCAAGGCCAATCTCGTGCCGGTGCCCGACGTCGAGGCAGCCAAGCCGCCGCAGCGCGCCTTCGTGCCGCTCGACGTGCCGCAGACTGTCATCACCTTCGGCGGCCCCGGCGTGAAGCGCAGCGACCCGACCTTCATGGCGGCCTATGTCGTCAACCACATCCTCGGCGGCGGCGGACTGTCCTCGCGGCTCTATCGCGAGGTTCGCGAGAAGCGCGGGCTCGCCTATTCGGTGTTCGAATCCTTGCTCTGGATGGAGCACTCGGCGGTCTTCATCGGCAATACCGGCACCCGCGCCGACCGTGCCGGCGACACCATCGACGCCATCGAGAAGGAGGTGCGCCGCATCGCCGAGGAGGGCCCGACGCAGAAGGAGCTGGACGAGGCCAAGTCCTACCTCAAGGGCTCGCAGATGCTGGCGCTGGATACGTCCTCCAAGCTCGCGCAGGCGCTGCTGCAATACCAGCAGGACAAGCTGCCGATCGACTATATCGAGAAGCGCAACGCGATCGTCGACGCGGTGACGCTGGATGACGCCAAGGCGGCCGCCAAGCGCCTCTGGGGCCAGGGCCTCCTGACCGTCGTCGTCGGCCGCGCCCCGCAGGCCGCCGCGCAGCCGGCGGCAGCAGCGCCCAAGTCGAACTGAGGTCTTCCGTACGTTTTCTGAAATGGCCGGGCTCGCCCGGCCATTTGCGTTTCCACGATGCGCCATTGCCGAACGTGAACGTCCGGGATATGTCCGGACATCACGAATGGTGCCATCATGCTGCGGATATCCCGCGATCTCGTCATCGACGAGGACGACATCGAGATCGGCTTCGTCCGCGCCTCCGGCCCCGGCGGGCAGAACGTCAACAAGGTCGCGACCTCGGCCCAGCTGCGCTTCGACACGCGCAAGCTGACCCTGCCGGAGGATGCGACGATCCGGCTCGCCCGCATCGCCGGCCAGCGCATGACCAAGGACGGCGTGATCGTGATCCACGCCCAGCGCTTCCGCACCCAGGAACGCAACCGCCAGGACGCGATCGACCGGCTCGTCGAGATCCTGAGCGAGGCGATGATACGGCCGAAGCCACGGCGCGCGACACGGCCGACCTTTGGCTCCAAGCAGCGCCGGCTCGAAGGCAAGAAGCGTCGCAGCGACGTCAAGGCCGGACGCGGCCGGAGTTTCGACGATTGAATGGGCAAAGACCTCCGGCCGCCGAGCGGCCGGAGGTTTGCAGGTTCACGTTCCGGCGTCAGTAACGCTTGCCGGTGGCGGGGCTGCCCGAAGCGGAATCGTCGACCGTCCCCTTGTGCGCTGCGCTTCCCGTTGTGCCGACCGTGCCCTTCGTCCCCTTGGTCGACTTCATGCCCGTCTTCTCACCCGCAGCTCCCGGCTGCGTAGCGAGATCCTCATCTTCGCCGACTGACGCGCCCCCCTGCATGGGTTTGCTTTGCACGGTGCCGCCAGGCTTGATGCCAGATGACGTGCCTTGCGCGAAAACGGGCGTCGCAATGAGGGCCGCAAGAGCGCATGCGATTGCAGAAGTCTTCACCAACTTCATCCATTTCTCCTGGATTTTTCGCGATGAACGGGTCGGCTGCGTCCTGCGCCGCCCGCCTGCACCGGACCGGTTCATCGCATAGAGAGTTCGAGCGGCGCGATCGCGATGCAATCCGCCTCGTGTGGTCATCGTTTAGGGATTTCGAGGCGGTTTCGCGGAATTGTGCTCCGCATATGCGGCAGCGCGGAACACGCTCCCCGCGAGCATCTCCGCTTGCAGCGAAACAGCCCGCTACTACCACCGCATGTTTGGCGGCGCCACCCACTTTTCTTGGAACGTGAGTCGTGATTCAAGGTCGGGATGATACCCGAAGCAAGAGAAGTCCACCTTTCGAGGAAAGATCGCAAGGTGCTTGAGGCGTGCTGTCGCTCACCGGTGACGTTGCAGCGCGATTTGAAGCGGGCGCGGATAGTTCTGTTGGCGGCGGATGGGCGCAGCACCCGGTCGATCGCCAAGGAAGTTGGGGTCCAGCCGCGGATTGTCATGGCCTTGAAGGGCTGCAAGACAAGCCGCGGCCTGGCAAGCAGCCGATCTATACGAAGACGACCGACAAGCGGATTCTGAAGCTGCTGGATAAGCCGCCACCGCAAGGGTTTGCGCGCTGGACCGGCCCCCTGCTGGCCGAGGCGCTGGGCGATGTCGATGTCCAATATGTCTGGCGGTTCCTGCGCAGCCACAAGATTGACCTGGTGGCTCGCAAGTCCTGGTGCGAGAGCAACGACCCGAACTTTACGGCCAAAGCCGCCGATGTTGTCGGCCTCTATGTCGCGCCGCCGGCGAAGGCCATTGTGCTGTGCGTGGACGAGAAGCCCTCGATCCAGGCTTTGGAGCGAGCGCAGGGTTATCTGAAGTTGCCCAATGGCCGCGCCTTGACCGGCCAAAGCCACGATTACAAGCGGCATGGCACCACAACATTGTTTGCGGCGCTCGAAGTCGCCACCGGAAAGATCATCGCGACCCATTCAAAACGCCGGCGCCGCGTCGAGTTTCTCGATTTCATGAACAGCGTCACCGCGGCTTTTCCGAACCGCAAGCTTCACGTCATCCTCGACAACCTCAACACCCATAAAAAGAACGAGGACTGGCTCAAGGCCCACCCCAACGTGCAATTTCATTTCACGCCGACAAGTGCGTCATGGCTCAATCAGGTCGAAGTATGGTTTTCCATCTTGCAGGGGCAGTCGCTCAGCGGCACCTCCTTCACGAGCCTCAAGCAGCTTCAGGAACACATCGATGCCTACGTCAACGCATACAACGACAGAGCCGAGCCCTTCGTCTGGACCAAGAAAAAGGTCCGTCAACGCCGTTTCAAAGGCCGCCGTATCACTCAGCTCTGATTCCGGGTACTAGAGTTTGCGCACGCTGAACTTTACGTGGATGGGCGAGCTCTTGGCAATGCGCGCAGTCGTGCTGGGATTGTGCACCGCAGTGGTGCTGGTGGTGCGGGTTGCCGACGCGCAGATGCCCTTGCCGGCCGCAAAGCCGCCGGACGGCGCGACACTGTTCAAGCAGCAATGCGCGGTGTGTCACACTTTGAGCCTGTCGGAACCGATGCGGCAAGGTCCGCCGCTGGTCAAGATCGTGGGCCGGACCGCCGGCAAGGTGGAAGGCTTCCGCTATTCGGACGGCCTCGCCAAAGCCGACTTCGCCTGGGACGAGACCCGGCTCGATGCGTGGCTGACCAATCCGCAAGCCGTCATTCCCGGCGTGGTCATGGCCTACCGGCAGGGTAAGCCGGAGACGCGCACCGCCATCATCACCTACCTCAAGGAGCTGAACTGAATGGCCAAGCCCGTCCATTCCATGATCCGCGTGCTGAATGAGGCGCGCTCGCTCGATTTCTACCAGCGCGCCTTCGGCCTCGAAGTCACCGACCACCTGAAGTTCTCGGACTTCGCCCTGATCTATCTGCGTCACCCCTCCTCACCCTTCGAGGTGGAGCTGACGGTGAATTTCGATCGCAAGGAGCCGTACGCGCTCGGCGACGGCTACGGCCATCTCGCCGTGGTAGTCGACGATCTCGATGCCGAGCATGCCCGCTTCGAGCGCGAGAAGCTCGCACCGGGCCCCTTGCGCGACTTCAAGCACGACGGCAGGACGCTGGCGCGCTTCTTCTTCGTCAGTGATCCCGATGGCTACAAGATCGAGGTGATCCAGCGGGGCGGACGTTTCAACTGATCAACTCACAAAGATCCAAATCACAAAAATACGGAGGAATGCCATGAGAGAAGTCGATCGTCGAAGCAAGCACAGCCGCCGCGTCTTTCTCAAGGGCGCGGCGACCGCCGTGCCGGTCGTCGCTGTCGCGACCAGCGTCGCCGTCAGCATCGAGGACGCATGGGCCGATGATTCCAGCGCGTTGTCCCCGGCGACGATGAAGACGCTGCTGAAGGTCGCGCGCGACATCTATCCGCACGATATTCTCGGCGACAGCTACTACATCACCGCGATCAAGCCATGGGACGGCAAGGCGGCCAAGGACCCTGCCGTCAAGTCGCTGATCAGCGACGGCATCGCGCGGCTCGATCAGAACGCGCGGGATCGCCACAAGGTGGCTTACGCCGAAGTCCCCTGGGAAGCCGACCGCGTGGTGCTGCTGAAGGAGATCGAGCAGAGCGACTTCTTCCAGAAGGTGCGCGGCGACCTCATCGTCTCGCTCTACAACCAGAAAGAGGTCTGGCCGCGGTTCGGCTACGAGGGCTCCTCCGCCGAGCACGGCGGCTACATCAACCGCGGCTTCGCCGACATCGACTGGCTGCCGAAGGCTTAAATCGCCACCCAACGGTTCAGGAGAACGCATATGGCAAAATTCGATCTGAACGACTCCAGCGTTGTGGTGATCGTCGGCTCCGGTGCCGGCGGCGGCACGCTGGGCAACGAGCTCGCGCAGAAGGGCGTCAAGGTGGTCATTCTCGAAGCAGGGCCCCGCATCGAGAACCAGGACTTCATCAACGACGAGTGGAAGAGCTTTTCCCAGCTCGCCTGGACTGACGCCCGCACCACATCGGGGACGTGGCGCGTCGCCAAGGACTTTTCGGGCCTCCCCGCCTGGATCGTCAAGGCGGTCGGCGGCTCGACCGTGCATTGGGCCGGCGCCTCGCTGCGCTTTGACGAGCACGAGTTCAGGGTGAAGACCGCCTACGGCAATATTCCCGGCGCCAATTTGCTCGACTGGCCGGTGACGCTGGCGGAGATGGAGCCGTGGTACGCCAAGGCCGAGAACAAGATGGGCGTAACCCGCACCAACGGCATTCCCGGACTTCCCGGCAACAATAACTTCAAGGTGCTGGAGGCCGGCGCGAAGAAGCTCGGCTACAAGACCGTGCACACCGGCAACATGGCGATCAACAGCCAGCCGCGCGATGGCCGCGGCTCCTGCCAGCAGATCGGCTTCTGCTTCCAGGGCTGCAAGTCCGGCGCGAAATGGTCGACGCTCTACACCGAGATCCCCAAGGGTGAGGCCACCGGCAATCTCGAGGTGCGGCCGAGCAGCATGGCGGTCAAGATCGAGCATGACGCCGGCGGCAAGGTCACCGGTGTCGTCTACGCCGACGAGGCAGGCGCAATGCAACGCCAGAAGGCGCGCATCGTCGCGGTCGCCGGCAATTCGATCGAGAGCCCGCGGCTGCTGCTCAACAGCGCCTCGACCATGTTCCCGGATGGCCTCGCCAATTCGTCGGGACAGGTCGGCCGCAACTACATGCGGCACATGACCGGCAGCGTCTACGCCGTGTTCGAGAAGTCGGTGCACATGTATCGCGGCACCACCATGGCCGGCATCATTCGCGACGAGGCCGCCAACAATCCGAAGCGCGGCTTCGTCGGCGGCTATGAGATGGAGACGCTGTCGATCGGCCTGCCGTTCATGGCGGCCTTCCTTAATCCCGGTGCCTGGGGCCGTCCGTTCACGTCAGCGCTCGACGGTTATCCCAGGATGGCCGGCATGTGGCTGGTCGGCGAGGACATGCCGCAGGAGACCAACCGCATCACGCTCGACCCGGTCGTGAAGGACAAGTTCGGCCAGCCGGTCGCGAGCGTGCATTTCGACGACCATCCCAACGACGTCGCGATGCGCGCACACGCCTACAAGCAGGGCGCCGCGGTCTACGACGCCGTCGGCGCCACCGTGACCTATCCCACGCCGCCCTATCCGAGCACGCACAATCTCGGGACCAACCGGATGAGCGAGAAGCCGCGGGACGGCGTGGTCAACAAGTTCGGGCAGAGCCACGACGTCAAGAACCTGTTCGTCTCCGACGGCAGCCAATTCACCAGCGGCGCGGCCTGCAACCCGACCCTGACAATCGTCGCGCTCGCGATCCGGCAGGCGGATTACATCGCCGGCGCGATGCAGAAGAAGGAGATCTGAGGTCAGATAGGCAACCGCTCTCTCCCCCGTCATTGCGAGCGGAGCGAAGCAGTCCAGACTGCCGACGCCGAAAGATTCTGGATTGCTTCGTCGCAAGCGCTCCTCGCAATGATGATGTGGAGGCAGTTGCGAAGCCCGGATGGAATCTCGTAGCCCGGATGGAGCGAAGCGTAATCCGGGGCGCGGACGGATGACCAGAACCCGGATTGCGCTGCGCTCCATCCGGGCTACGCACTTTTGTTGGGACAGCTATTCGGCCGCATCGAGGATCGGCGCCACCGTGGCCTTGAACTCCTGCACCGTCGCCATGTTCCTCGACCGGTAGATCAACATGAGCAGCGCAGCAGCGAGGCGAAATTGTTGACCTCGCCGTGATGGTCGAGCACCTCGTTGTAGAGCGTGGTCAGGAACTTCCCGAGGCTCATGTTCTCCCTGGCCGCGATCTCCTCCAACGTGTCCCAGAACGCCATTTCCAGCCGGATCGAGGTGCAGTGGCCATCGATCCGCAAGGAGCGGGTCTGGGATTCGTAGTCGCGTTGGGGCTGGTGCGCGAAGAGATGGCACATGGCGTCCTCCCGTCCTGTTGCCGTTTTTTCACGATGCTACACCGCGGCCCGGCACCCCACAATCAGGACTGCAGCCGGAGATCGGTCCGTCCCGCCTGCGCGATTTTCTCGAACGTCCAATGTCTTCAATGTGATAGACATCCCTCTTCCCCAGCCCGCCACGTTCCTGTTGCTCAACACATGCTTTTGACGCAACACGGCTTAAGATAACGCCGTTCGCGAATCCAAGACCCGAGCCCATGCCCGTCCGCCAATTGCCAGAGCAAGTCGTCAACCGCATCGCCGCCGGCGAGGTGGTCGAACGGCCCGCGAGCGTGGTCAAGGAACTGGTCGAGAACGCGATCGATGCCGGCGCGAGCCGGATCGACGTCTTCACCGACGGCGGCGGCCGGCGGCGGATCGGCATCACCGACGACGGCAGCGGGATGACGGCGAAGGACCTCGCGCTCGCGGTGGAGCGCCACGCCACCTCCAAGCTCGACGACGAGGACCTGCTCCAGATCCGCACGCTCGGGTTCCGCGGCGAGGCCCTGCCCTCGATTGGCTCGGTGGCGCGTCTGTCGATCACCACGCGCCATGCCGGCGAGCCGCACGCCTGGGCACTCACCGTCGAGGGCGGCGAGAAATCGGAAATCATGCCGGCGGCGCTGGCCCACGGCACGCGCGTCGAGGTCAACGACCTCTTCTACGCAACGCCGGCGCGGCTGAAGTTCTTGAAGACCGACCGCACCGAGGCCGAGGCGATCCGCGAGGTGGTGCGGCGGCTCGCAATGGCGCGACCGGACGTCGCCTTCACGCTTGCGGGCGAAGAGCGCGCGCCCGTGACCTGGGCCGCGGCGCTACCCGGCGCCGCCGGACGGCTGACGCGGCTCGGCGACATCCTCGGCGCGGAGTTTCGCAGCCACGCCATCGAGGTCCATGCCGAACGCGAGGGCATCGTCGTTTCCGGCTATGCCGCAGCCCCCGCGCTGACGAAAGCCAATGCGCTCGGGCAGTATCTCTTCGTCAACGGCCGCCCGGTGCGCGACAAGCTGATCCTCGGCGCCGTGCGCGCGGCCTATTCCGACTATCTGCCGCGTGACCGCCACCCCGTGCTGGCGCTGTTCGTCACGCTGGATCCGCGCGAGGTCGACGCCAACGTGCATCCGGCCAAGACCGAGGTCCGCTTCCGCAACGCAGGCCTCGTGCGCGCGCTGATCGTCCATGGATTGAAGGAGGCGCTCGCGCGCGAGGGCCGCCGCACCGCCGCCAACAGCGGCGAGAGCGCATTGTCCTCGTTCCGGCCCGCCTTCACGCAGCGCCCGGCGAGCTGGGACTGGCGGGCCTCGCCATCCGCGCCGGTCGCACCGATGCCGTCATTCGATGGCGCGGCCGCGCCCGCCTTCGCGGAGCGCGCGCAGGCGGCGTTCGACGTCGGCGCGCCCAGTGCAGACGTGCGGTTCGAGACGCAGCCCGTCAGCGACCTCGTCGACCGCCCGCTCGGCGCGGCGCGCACGCAGATCCACGAGACCTACATCGTCTCGCAGACCCGCGACGGCGTGATCATCGTCGATCAGCATGCCGCGCATGAGCGCATCGTCTATGAGCGGCTGAAGGCCTCGCTCGCCGCCAACGGCGTGCAGCGGCAGATCCTCCTGATCCCCGAGATCGTCGAGATGGACGAGGCTACGGTGGAGCGCCTGCTCGAGCGCAGCGACGAGCTGGCCTCGTTCGGGCTTGCGATCGACTCCTTTGGCCCGGGCGCGGTCGCCGTGCGCGAGACGCCGTCGCTGCTCGGCAAGACCAATGCGGGCGGGCTCTTGCGCGACCTCTCAGAGCATATGGCCGAATGGGACGAAGCGCTGCCGCTCGAGCGCCGCCTGATGCACGTCGCCGCCACCATGGCCTGCCACAGCTCGGTGCGCGCCGGCCGCAGGCTGCGGCCCGAGGAGATGAACGCCCTGCTGCGCGAGATGGAGGAGACGCCGAACTCCGGCCAGTGCAATCACGGCCGGCCGACCTATGTCGAGCTGAAGCTGAGCGACGTGGAGAAGCTGTTCGGGCGGAGGTAATTTAAGCGTTGCGCTTCAAAAACACGAACTCCGTGTCGTCATAGGCGCGCCGCTCCAGCTCCTCGAAACCTTCAGGCGCCGTAAACTGCGCGGCCTTGGCCTCTTCCACCACCAGCAGCGCGCCCGGTGTCAGCCAGCCGCCGTCGCGCAAGCTCACAAGCGCCTTCTCCGCAAGTCCCCTGCCATAGGGCGGATCGAGGAACACCAGCGAGAACGGCTCGACGGGATGCGCCGGGCCGAGATCGGTCGCATCGCGGCGATAGACTTTTGTCACCCCGCCGAGGCCGAGCGATTCTACATTGTTGCGCAACAACGCCCGCGCCTCCGCACCGTTGTCGACGAACAGCACGAACTTCGCGCCGCGCGAAGACGCCTCGATGCCGAGCGCGCCGGTGCCGGCGAAGAGATCGAGCACGCGCGCGTCCTCGATCGGATCCTCATAGGCGTGCACGAGGATGTTGAACACGGACTCGCGCAGGCGGTCCGCCGTTGGGCGGATGTCGCGCGAGGACGGTGAGGCGAGATTACGCCCCTTCAAGCGACCGCCGACGACGCGCAACTAGTCCTCCCGCGGCGTCAGATCGCGCTTGCCGTGATAGCCGCGCTTGGGACGGCGCGGCGGGCCGTAGCCGCTCGCCTCCGCCTCGTTGCGCTCGCGCGCCTCCTCGCTGCCGGTGCGCTGCACCAGTACGCGGCGGCCCTTGCGGTCGTTGATCACCGCGCGCTTGCTGGCGGGCTTCTTCTCGCGCGGCGCGCCGTCGTCGGTCGAAGCGGCCTTCTGCGGCACGTCGAACTGCGCACCCGACTTCTCGATCACCTTGTCGCCGAGCTGCTCGCGCAGCACGCGCGACTTGATCTCCTCGACCTGGCCTTCGGGAACCTCGCCGAGCTGGAACGGGCCGTAGGACACGCGGATCAGCCGGTTCACCTCGAGCCCGAGATGGGCGCAGACGTTGCGCACCTCGCGGTTCTTGCCTTCACGGATCGCGAACACCAGCCAGACATTGGCGCCCTGGTCGCGCTCGAGTGTCGCATCGATCGGGCCGTATTTGACGCCCTCGACCTCGATGCCAGCCTTGAGCTCGTCGAGCTGGGCCTGGGTGACGTCGCCATGGGCGCGGACGCGGTAGCGGCGCAGCCAGCCGGTGTCCGGCAGCTCGAGCGTGCGCGCGAGGCCGCCGTCATTGGTGAGCAACAACAGGCCTTCGGTGTTGAAGTCGAGCCGGCCGACGCTGATCAGGCGCGGCAGACCTTCGGGCAGATTGTCGAACACGGTCGGACGACCCTCGGGATCGTCATGCGTGGTCATGAGGCCGCGCGGCTTGTGATAGAGGAACAGCCGCGTGCGCTCGCGCGGCGGCAACGGCTTGCCGTCGACAGTGACGACGTCGTTCGGTGTGATGTCGAGCGCCGGCGAATTGATGACGCGGCCGTTGACGGCGACGCGGCCCTGCGTGACCATCTCCTCGGCGTCGCGGCGCGAGGCAAGCCCCGCGCGCGCCAGCGCCTTGGCGATGCGCTCGCCGGCCTTCTTCGGCTTCGGCGCTTCTTCGCGGCGCGGCCGCCCCTCGAAATCCCGATCGCGCTCGCGATAGGCGCCGCGGCCGCCGAAGGCCGGGCGCTTCTCGAAGATCCGGCTCTCGTCCTCGTTTTCGCGGCGCGGACGATCACCGAACCGGCCTTCGCTGCGCGGATGCTCGTGCCAGTCGGAGCGGCCTTCCGAGCGCTCGCGCGGGCGATTGAATTTCGGGCGGTCGCCGCCGCGCTCGCCATCGCCGTCACGACGGGGACGATCGAATTTTGGACGATCATCGCGCGGGCGATCGAACTTGGGACGATCAAACTTGGGACGGTCGAATTTGGGCCGCTCGCGGAACGGACGATCGCTCGACGGACGATCGTCGCGCGAACGCGAGAACCGGGGACGGTCGTCGCCGCCTTCGCGCTTCTGCCAGGGCTTGTCTTCGCTGCGATCGCGGCCGCCAAAATCCTTGCGCGGACCCTTGCTGAAATCCTTACGCGGCGGCCGGTCGCCGCGCGGACCCGCATCGCGCTTCTGCCACGGCTTTGAATCGCTGCGCTCGCCACGATCGCGCGGGCGGTCGCTGCGGTCGGGTGTGCCGCGCGAGAATTTCCGCTCGCCGTCGAACTTGCGCTCCGGACGGTCGCCACGCGGCGCGTAGGGTTTCTTGTCGCCGAACTTCCTGTCACCGGTCCGGCCGGCGGGGCGGGAGTCGTCGCGATCCCGGCTGCGCGGCGGACGGTCGTCACGGCCATAGGACGGGCGATCGCCGCGCGGCTTGAACGGCCGCTTCTCGCCGTCGCGCGCGCCGCGATCCGAAAACGGGCGGTCGCCACGCGGCTTGAAGCTGCGCTCACCGCGCTCCTCACCACCGCGGTCGTCGCGCTTGAAGCGCGGGCGGTCGCCGAAATCGCGGCGCGGGGCATCGCCCTCCTCGCGGCGGCGGAACGGACGGCCCTCCCGGTCGCCGCGGGGCGGGCGGCTGTCGCCCTTGCCCTCAAAGCCGCGCTTGGCGAACTTCTTCTCGGGGCCGCGCGCCTTGCCGGAACGGCCCTTGGCCGGGCCTCGATCACGCCGGCCGCGGGAATCGTTGTCTTTGTCGCTGTCGCGAGGCATGAATAATCTCACTCAGGGGGTGGCCAGAGGGCAGTGTGCGCGCTCGTTCCGAGCCGCATGCTCAGGCAAAACCGGTATTCACTCTTGCTGAAGGCGGAGCTACTAGCAGGTTTCTGGCGATGATACGAGGCTTGAAAGCCCCCTCTTTCATGGATTTGGCGCTCAAAACGGCCGAAAATGCCGGAAAGGCGGGCGAAGTTCCGATCGGGTGCGTGGTGGTCCGCAATTACGAGGTCATCGCCACGGCCGCCAACCGGACGCTGACCGATTACGACCCCACGGCCCATGCCGAGATCGTTGCGCTGCGCGAGGCCGCGAAAAAGATCGGCAGCGAGCGCCTGGTCGACTGCGACCTCTACGTGACGCTGGAGCCCTGCACCATGTGTGCGGGCGCGATCTCTTTTGCAAGGGTCAGGCGACTCTATTACGGCGCCGCCGACCCCAAGGGCGGCGCGGTGGAATCCGGCGTGCGCTTCTTTGCCTCGCCGACCTGCCATCACGCGCCGGACGTCTATTCCGGGGTCGGCGAGAGCGAAGCGGCGCGGCTGCTCAAGGAGTTCTTCCGGGAGCGGCGCTAGCTGCCTGCGAAGAACTCGCGCAGCGCCTTTGCGGTGACGTCGGGGTTCTCCTCGGTGAGGAAGTGCCCCGAGTCCACCGGCATGCCGTCGACGTTCGTGGCCCATTGCTTCCACGTATCCAGCGGTGTCGCTGCGGCCTGCGCCACGCCGGCGTTGCCCCACAGCGCCAGCATGGGAATGGTGATCTTCTTGCCGGCCTCGAAATCGGCCTTGTCGAGGTCGTAGTCGAAATAGGCGCCGGCGCGGTAGTCCTCGCACATCGCGTGCACGCGGGCGGGATCGCGGAACGGGGCGATGTAGTGTTCGAGCGCGCGCTCGTCGATGGCCTCTAACGTCTTCGACTTGGTCTGGCTCGCCATCTTGAAGCGCAGGAAGAACTCGCCATTGCCCGAGATCAGCGTCTCCGGCAGCGGGGCGGGCTGTGCCAGGAAGGTCCAGTGATAGATCTTCAGCGCGTAGGCGCGGTTCATCCGCTCCCAGTAATTATAGGTCGGCAGGATATCGAGCACGGCAAGCTTCGACAGCCGGCCGGGATGGTCGAGCGCGAGGCGGTAGGAGACGCGGCCGCCGCGGTCGTGGCCGCCGAGCGCGAAGTGCACGTGGCCGAGGCGCTCCATCGCCTCCACCATGGCCTTCGCCATCGCGCGCTTGCTGTAGGGCATGTGCAGCGCGTCGCTCTCGGGCATGTCGGACCAGCCATAGCCCGGCAGGTCGGCGATAATCAGTGTGAACTTGTCGGCGAGCTCAGGCGCCACGCGGTGCCACATCACATGCGTCTCGGAGAAGCCGTGCAGCAGCAGGAGCGGCGGGCCCTTGCCGCCGACGCGGGCAAAGATGCGGCAGAGGGAGGTGTTGATCCACTCGGAGGCGAAGCCGGGATAGAGGTCGGCGAGATCGGACATCTTTCTGCATCCTTGTCTGGTCAGTCCTGGAGCTGCGCCCAACAAAAATGTCGAAAACAACCCCATGCACAGTAGCACGCGTCCTCGGCGAAGGGCGCTAAGCCCAACAGCCGACTACGCATTTTTGAAATGTCGATATGGCGGCGCGATGGCGCAAGGTTTTTTGCGCGCGCAGCGGAAAAACCGCTGTCAGCCCCTGGCCTTCTCCGCTTCCACCGCCTGCCAGCCGATGTCGCGGCGGCAGAAGCCTTCCGGCCAGTTGATGCGGTCGACGGCCTGATAGGCGCGGCCTTGCGCCTCCGTCACGGTCGCACCGAGCGCGCAGACATTGAGCACACGGCCGCCATTGGCGAGGATCGCGCCGTCCTTTGCGACCGTGCCGGCGTGGAAGATCTCGACGGTGTCGACCTTGGCGGCCTCCTCCAGCCCCTGGATGCGCGTGCCCTTCTGATAGTCGCCGGGATAGCCCTTCGCCGCCATCACCACGGTGAGCGCGGATTCCGGATACCAGCGCAGATCGAAATGCTTCAACTCCCCGTCGCAGGCGGCAATGAACGCCGGCACGATGTCCGACATCATGCGCAGCATCAGCACCTGGCACTCGGGATCGCCGAAGCGGACGTTGAACTCGAACAGCTTTGGCCCCTGCGTCGTCAGCATGATCCCGGCATAGAGCACGCCGCGGAACGGCGTGCCGCGCTGCTTCATGCCGGCGACCGTCGGCAGGATGATCTTCGCCATGATCGCGTCATGGATCGCCGGCGTCACCAGCGGCGTCGGCGAATAGGCGCCCATGCCGCCGGTGTTCGGGCCGACGTCATGATCGAACACGCGCTTGTGGTCCTGCGCGGAGGCCAGCGGAATGGCGGTCTCGCCGTCGCACAGCGCGAAGAAGCTGATCTCGCGCCCCGGCAGGAATTCCTCGATCACCACTTCGGCGCCGGCTTCGCCAAAGGCGCCCTCGAACATCATGGCGATGGCGTCCTCGGCCTCGCGCACGGTCTTGGCGACGACGACGCCCTTGCCGGCGGCAAGACCGTCGGCCTTCACCACGATCGGCGCGCCCTGGCTGAGGACATAGTCGCGCGCGTCCTTGGCGTTGGTGAAGCGCTTGTAGGCGCCGGTCGGAATGCCGAATTCGGTGCACAGCGCTTTCGTAAAACCCTTGGAGCTTTCGAGCTGGGCGGCCGCCCCGCTCGGCCCGAACGCCTTGATGCCGGCGGCGGTGAGGTCATCGACGATGCCGGCCGCCAGCGGCGTCTCCGGCCCGACCACCACCAGCTCGACCGCGTTCGTCTTGCAGAAGTCGATCACGGCGGCATGGTCGGCGACATCGAGCGCCACGCACTCCGCCTCCCGCGCGATTCCGGCATTGCCGGGCGCGCACCAGAATTTGGTCACCAGGGGGGAGGCTGCGATTTTCCATGCGAGGGCATGTTCGCGGCCGCCGGAACCAAGCAGGAGAATGTGCATCGAGGGCTCAGAATAAGGGGTTTGCTGGGGGCGGAGGTCGCACGAATCGCGGCGGGTCTCAAGGGGAAACGCCTCGCACTCCCCGTCATTCCGGGGCGCGGCGAAGCCGCGAGCCCGGAATCCATAACCACCATCGTGAGTATGGATTCCGGGCTCGCGCCAAGAGGCGCGCCCCGGAATGACGGTGGAGAGAGGAACGCCTCGAAATGACGGTGGGGCTAAACCTGCTTCCCCGCAATGATCTCCTGCAACGTCGCCACATGCCGCGCGAAGGCGCCGCGGCCGGTAGCGGTGGCGGTGACCGTGGTCTGCGGCTTCTTGCCGACGAAGGCCTTCTCCACGGACACATATCCGGCCTTCGCCAGCGTCTCGATATGCGCGCCGAGATTGCCGTCGGTGGCGCCGGTGAGCTTTTTCAGCCGCGCGAATTCGAGGCCAGCGGACACAGGCAGCGCATTCAGCGCCGCCATGATCTTGAGCCGCAACGGCTGGTGGATGATGTCGTCGAGCTCGGCCATCAGATCCGCCGCATCCAGAGGCCGCCGAGGATCAGCCCGCCGCCGTTGACGAAAGCCATCCAGAGCGGGAATGCCTCGCCGATGAAGAAGAAGCCGATCAATGTCAGCGCGGAGATGCCGAGACCGATCGCCATGAAGGCATAGCCGAACCAGAGTCCGGCCAGCGTATAGAACAGCATGAAATAGAGCGGCCAGAACGCACCCAGCTGGCGCGGGCCGAAATGGCCGATGACGTTGGTGCAGAGATAGCCGAAGGCGAAGAACAGCACGAACACCAGCAGCAGCCTGATGTCGAAGTCGGCGCCATGAGGGTGATGCGGTGGATTGAGCAGGCGCAGCGCAACCAGACCGCCGACACCGAGAACATCGACCGCGACCCAGGCATAGACCGCGTAGATCGGCCAGAGCCAGGTCACGAGATTGCCTGCGAACACCAATATGCCCCACCAGACGGCTGCATAGCTCGCCAGCTCGTAGAGCTGCGATTGCTTCACGCGCTGGACGATGTCGTCGATGTCGGCCAGCGCTGCGGACGCCTCCTTGCTGTCGATCATGTCGTCCCTTTCAGTCCCAGGGCTATCTCGTATGACGCTCGGTGACACCTGAGCGCACGCCTCGTCCTTCGAGACGACCGCTTCGCGGTCTCCTCAGGATGAGGCTCGGCTGCACCAGTCCCCGTTGAAGCGACCGCCGCAAACTCCGCCCTCATCCTGAGGGTCCGCCGCAGGCGGGCGTCTCGAAGGATGGCCGCGGGGAAGCCGCTCCCATATGCGCTTGCCTTGCCATCAGCGGATCGCATCATGACTGCCCCGCCCCGCGCGTTGCCACGTCCTCGGCGATTGCCGAGATCGCCTTCGGGCTGGTGACGATGCCCATGTGGTTGATGCCGTCGATGATCTTGACGTCGACCGACGGTTTGATCGCCTGCACCGCCTCCGCATATTTATCCGAGATCATCATCTCGTCCTCAGCACCGCCGAAGATCGTGACGGGGCGTGTCGTCGCCGCGAGATCGAGACGATAGCCGCGCGTCGCGAAATTGCGCATCAGGCGGTCGGAATAGGTGGAAACGAGATACTTCGCCGAATTCGCAGGCACGGCCAGAGCAAGCACCGGAAGCTGCGAGCAGCAGTCGATGCCGAGCTTGCGGAGGGCCGTGAGGCCGAGGAGACGGGGAACGTCGGCATTGGCCCACCCGCCGGAATGCGGCTTGTTGGTCGGCGCGTCATAGCCGAGATAGGGCGCGAGCAGCACGGTGCGCACGAACATGTCCTGCATGATCGGCGTCGCGGCAACGCGCAGCGAGAAGCCGGCGCCGGCGGAATGGCCGATCAGGGTCAGCGGCAAATCGGGCGCAGCCTTGCGGACATGCGCGACGAAATCGACCAGATCGTCCTCGAGCTGACCGACATAGCCGATATCGCCGCGCGTGCCCGAGGCGCCGTGGCCGCGCATGTCGAGCGCCCAGGTCTCGACGCCGCGCGAGGCGATCGCATGGGTCAGCGCGTGGTTGACGGTGCCGCTGGAGCCGGAAGAGCCGTGGATGAAGATCGCGCCACGGCCGCTCGCGGGTCCGTTCGGGACATAGTGGCGAAAGCCGAGCCAGGTGCCGTCACGGGCCTGAAAACGCTCGAGCGGCGGCATGGTCGAGAAGTCGACAAGCTTCACCGACTCCGAGACCGACCGCATCTCGGGCGGCCGCTCCGGGGGCGTTGCGATCATCGCGACCAGGATCAGCGCCACGGCACCGACTGCGCACAGGGCCCATTTCAGTCCGTTCAACACGCCGCGCAGCAGCCGGATCGCCATGGCTCAACTCCATTGAACTCAAAATCAATAGAGAACTCTATAATACAGAGTACTCTCCAGATCAGTCCCCGGATTGGCGCCGCGCGGCGAAAATCCTTAACGTCGGGTCTGACCCCAAAATGCCGAATCGTTTGCCGATGCCGCCCGCGGAACCCCTGCTCAACGCCCCCGAATTCACCGTCTCCGAGCTTTCACAGTCCCTGAAGCGGACGGTGGAGGATGCCTTTGGCCATGTCCGGGTCCGCGGCGAGATCTCGGGCTTTCGCGGCGCCCATTCCTCCGGCCACTGCTATTTCGCGCTGAAGGACGAGAGCGCCAAGATCGAGGCGGTGATCTGGAAGGGCGTGCACGGCCGGATGCGCTTCAAGCCCCAGGAGGGGCTCGAGGTCATCGCCACCGGCAAGCTCACGACCTATCCGGGCTCCTCGAAATACCAGATCGTGATCGAGGCGCTGGAGCCGGCCGGTATCGGCGCGCTGATGGCGCTGATGGAGGAGCGCAAGAAGAAGCTCGCCGCCGAGGGCCTGTTCGACGAGGCGCGCAAGCAGCTGCTGCCCTGGCTGCCGGAGGTGATCGGCGTCGTGACCTCGCCGACCGGCGCCGTCATCCGCGACATCCTGCACCGGCTGGAGGACCGCTTCCCCCGCCATGTGCTGGTGTGGCCGGTCAAGGTGCAGGGCGAAGGCTCGGCCGAGCAGGTTGCGGCCGCGATCCGCGGCTTCAACGCGCTGCCGGAGGGCGGCAAGATTCCGCGCCCTGATGTGCTGATCGTCGCGCGCGGCGGCGGCTCGCTGGAGGATCTCTGGTCGTTCAACGAGGAGATCGTGGTGCGGGCCGCAGCCGAGAGCATGATCCCGCTGATCTCCGCCGTGGGCCACGAGACCGACATCACGCTGATCGATTTCGTCGCCGACAAGCGCGCGCCGACGCCGACGGCGGCGGCCGAGATGGCCGTCCCCGTGCGCAGCGATCTGTTCGTCGAAGTCGCCGATCTCGCACGGCGCACCCGCGCTTATTGGCAACGCGCCCACGAAAGCCGCCGCAGCGAATTGCGTGCGGCTGCGCGTGCGCTGCCGGCGGCCGGAGATCTGCTGGCGATCCCGCGGCAGCGGCTGGATTCGGCGGGCGCCGCCCTGCCCCGCGGTTTGAAAGCCAACACGCATGCGCATTTCCGCAGGTTTACTGCTGCGGGCGCAAAGCTGACGCTGCGCGTGCTGCACGGGCAGATCTCGCAGGCCGACCACCGGCTCACCGTGTGCGGCGAGCGGCTCGGCCTGTCCGCGCGCTCGCTGCTGCGGCAGCGGCGCGACCGCTTTGCCGGTCTCGAGGTGCGGCTGCGTGCCTCAAAACTCTCCAACGCGCAGGCGCAGCGCAATGCGATTGCCCGCCAGCGCGAGCGCACGCATCGCCTGGCCGAGCGTGCCAACCGTGCGCTGGTGACGCTGCTGCAACGGCTCGATGCGCGCGTCGAGGCCAGCGGCAAGCTGCTCTCGGCGCTGTCCTATCGCGGCGTGCTCGCGCGCGGCTTTGCGCTGGTGCGGGACGAGGCCGGCCATCCCCTGCATTCGGCCGACAGCGTCGGTCCCGGCGCACGCGTCGAGATCGAGTTCGCGGACGGACGTGTCGGCGCGACAACGGATGCGGATCGTCCGGCGCCTCCTGCCAAGCGCGCACAGCAACCGAAGCCGGCCGCGCAGGAGACCAAACCCGCGCCGAAGCGCGTCGGCAAGCCGGTGGATCAGGGCAGTTTGTTCTGAGTTGGCGGCTCACTCTCCGTGTCGTCCCGGCGAAAGCCAGGACCCAGCAGGCGCAGCGCGCGCGGCCGACATCAGCAGCATCAGGAACAGGGCGGTCAATCGAAGGCGCATCGGGTTCTGCCGTATCAGGTGCCGGCCGCTTGCGCCGGGACGATCCTTCGCCCGAAGCACTATCATGCGAAAACGGCGGCAAAACATCACAAACCGGTGGGTTTACCGGGCGGACAGGCCGCCCTATCTATGCTACATCCCGTCCAACACATCGTGCCCTCCAGGGTTTTTTACGGAGAGGCCTTCCACGGAGACTTTCGACCGTGCTGAACAAGTTCGGCTCTTCCGGCAATGGCGAAGCGCAGGTGCAATATCTCGATGGCGATTTCCGCGTGATCTCGCCGGGGACCTATGTGCGCTGCGCGATCACCGACACGCGGATCCCGCTCGACGAATTGAAGTACTGGAGCGTGGACCTTCAAGAAGCCTACGCCACGCCGGCCGCGGTGCTGCAGCGGCATTTCCCCGGCGCGCCGAAGCCGCAGCCGTGAGGCCGCGCCTGCGCTGCTATTGCTGCTCAGTGGCATCCCCGCCCACGCAGGTCTTGATGAAGGTCTTCCTGGGCTCGCCGACGACCTTCTGATCGATCGCCTGCTTGAGGCAATCGACCCGCGCCTGCGCCATGCAGAGTTGCATCTGGTCGCGCTTGTCCTGTCCCTTCAGGTTTTGCGTCGTGCCGAGACACGTCACGCGCTTGGTCGCGGGAACCGGCACCGTGCCGATCGAAGCGGCGGGCGGCGTCGTTTGTGCAAACACGGGCGCAATGATCAGACACACAAGGCTGGCGGCGACAGTCGCGGACGGCAATTTCATCGAATTCTCCCGATCGGTCCCGGACCGATAGGCGTTTTGCGATGAATGTCGCGTGAATGGCGGGCTGCCGTAGGGTGGGCAAAGCGAAAGCGTGCCCACCATCACTTCGTCGCGGGCGTGTGCTCAGGCTTGGTGAGATTGTGTTACGTTGGGGGCAGGACAGTTTGGGAGCTCGAATGGGACGCCCGAATGCATTCGACGGGATGATGCACGAATTCTGTGCGAACCTAGTACCCACTTTTCTTGGAACGTGAGTCGTGATTCAAGGTCGGGATGATACCCGAAGCAAGAGAAGTCCACCTTTCGAGGAAAGATCGCAAGGTGCTTGAGGCGTGCTGTCGCTCACCGGTGACGTTGCAGCGCGATTTGAAGCGGGCGCGGATAGTTCTGTTGGCGGCGGATGGGCGCAGCACCCGGTCGATCGCCAAGGAAGTTGGGGTCCAGCCGCGGATTGTCAGCCTTTGGCGGCATCGCTATGCCGACCATGGCCTTGAAGGGCTGCAAGACAAGCCGCGGCCTGGCAAGCAGCCGATCTATACGAAGACGACCGACAAGCGGATTCTGAAGCTGCTGGATAAGCCGCCACCGCAAGGGTTTGCGCGCTGGACCGGCCCCCTGCTGGCCGAGGCGCTGGGCGATGTCGATGTCCAATATGTCTGGCGGTTCCTGCGCAGCCACAAGATTGACCTGGTGGCTCGCAAGTCCTGGTGCGAGAGCAACGACCCGAACTTTACGGCCAAAGCCGCCGATGTTGTCGGCCTCTATGTCGCGCCGCCGGCGAAGGCCATTGTGCTGTGCGTGGACGAGAAGCCCTCGATCCAGGCTTTGGAGCGAGCGCAGGGTTATCTGAAGTTGCCCAATGGCCGCGCCTTGACCGGCCAAAGCCACGATTACAAGCGGCATGGCACCACAACATTGTTTGCGGCGCTCGAAGTCGCCACCGGAAAGATCATCGCGACCCATTCAAAACGCCGGCGCCGCGTCGAGTTTCTCGATTTCATGAACAGCGTCACCGCGGCTTTTCCGAACCGCAAGCTTCACGTCATCCTCGACAACCTCAACACCCATAAAAAGAACGAGGACTGGCTCAAGGCCCACCCCAACGTGCAATTTCATTTCACGCCGACAAGTGCGTCATGGCTCAATCAGGTCGAAGTATGGTTTTCCATCTTGCAGGGGCAGTCGCTCAGCGGCACCTCCTTCACGAGCCTCAAGCAGCTTCAGGAACACATCGATGCCTACGTCAACGCATACAACGACAGAGCCGAGCCCTTCGTCTGGACCAAGAAAAAGGTCCGTCAACGCCGTTTCAAAGGCCGCCGTATCACTCAGCTCTGATTCCGGGTACTAGGTTGGTGTGGCGGCGTCGAGGATCGCACGCCGCTGCACGTGCTTCCGAGCGCAGCCAACTGAAGACTGTCTCCGTGAAGCACATCGGAACGGACGTCGTCGATGCGAGCAAGCTTCGCTCCGGGCATCACGGCGTGTAAATTGCGCCGCGCTATTCCAGCCACCGCGGCAGGGGCAGCGCACCTCAACTGCGGGTCTCACAGCCAAAATGATCTCCGTCGTGCCGATCTGCGTTGCATCGAACAGTGCTTGCACTCCTTGGTGAGTCATTTCGCGCTGTGGTTGGATTCTTTGGTGCGACTTGGCGCCCTTAAGTTGTTTGACGAAGTCTTGGTGAAACAGAGGGCTGCTATAGTGCGTGTTAGGTAACTGGCCCTGCTCTTTTTATCGCGCAGACAATCAAGTCAACCAAACGGCCATCGAGCTTTGGAATTGGCGCAGTCTGTGAACGGGCTCATATCGAAGAGCCATCTGGCGGGTTACGATCACCTCGAAAATTTGCGGTGAAATATTTGTAAATCGAAAGTCAAACGATGGGGGGGATCATGCCCACCATACTGGACCTGCTCTATCGTGAATATTGCCGCGCCCGCCTCGCTGAAATGCGGAAACAGCTGCTGATCGCAGCTGAACGCTCTGAAGCTCTCGAAGCGCATTATCATCCTGCGGACCAGGGTGACGATGAGAGGACGGACGTACAACGCAAGACCGGTCGCGGCGTGCCGACTTGAAGCGGCACCAAGACCGGCGATCTCTCCCGCGTAGTAGTGACCAAGCAATTGGCAGCAGTTTGGGAGCAAGCAATGAATACACCCGAATGCTATACTGTCATGGTGGCCTGCGCCTCGTGCCTGACCATCATCGGAATGATAGCCGTTGGAGCCTGGTGAGGGGGCCTGACCGCTGAGCCGGGATTGCACGCCGTTAGCGGGCCCGCTGCCAAGCACGTTCAGTCGGACCTAGGACGCCGGACGCAGCACGCGCCGTCCCGCATCGTCCGTCAATGGACGCCGCAAGGCCTTCGCCGCGCCTCAGCGTGCAGACCTGCTTCTTGCTGTGAGGAAAGCGTTGCCGCCGCTTGATGCGATTGCGGCGGCATCGCTCGAGATCCGGATATCAGCCTCCGGGCGGAGTATACGAAGAACGCAGCTTCGCCGCGTTCTGGCGGACCTGCTTGATCTCGTCCTGCGTGAACAGCCGGGTCAGCTTCACGTTCTGCAGGGTGCCCGCCGTGACGGTCAGGCCGGAAATCGCCGGAGCCGCACTCGGATCAGGCACATCGAAAATCACCAGAACGCCTGGACCGTCGGCCGCAACGCTGTACATCGAAATCAGCTTGCCGCCGGCCGCTTCGATGAGCTTCCTCGCCGCCTCATGGCGATTGGTCGTGGGGTTTTCCAAAATGGCGTTGAGAGCGCGTGGTGTGTATTGTCCAGTGAGGCAAAAATGCATGGCATGTTCTCCTCTGAGCTTTTGGCAATAACTCTCCCGGCCGTTCCGAACTTATCGGTACGGTCTCGCATCTGAAATGATGAAGGTACGTTGCCCGCCGTGGGCATAAACGCCGCCGATAATTGCCGGGAGTTCGGCACGTCCCGGTGACGGCTCTCATCGAAGGCTACATCAACTCCCGAACCTGCGGAAGAGAATTCATCCGCCGCGACATGTCGCCCCGGTGTCGCACGCGATCAACGCCTGCCGAACCGCCGCTCGCGCGCCTTGTAGAGATGATCGCTGATCAATTGCCGCAACTTTGCCGGGTCATCGAATTCGAGCTGCACCGCGAACGGCACGATGCCGTTGGGCACGCCCTCGCTGCCGCGCAGGCGCGCGAGATCCTTTTCCGTAGTCACAAGCGTCAGCTGCTCGCGCTGTGCTTCCGCCGCGAGCGCGGCGATCTCCTCGGGCGAGAACATGTGGTGATCGTCGAAGCGACGCGTGCGCGCGACATCGATGCCGCTGGCGCGCAGGGTGCGGAAGAAGCGTTCGGGATCGCCAACGCCGGCGAACGCGAAAACCCGTTTGCCGAACAGCTGCGCGACCGAGGCTGCATCCGGCTTCAGGCGCGCGCGCAGCTCCGGCTTGTTGCGCTTGGCAAGCTCGGCGGCGACGTCGTTGGCGGCGCGGCCGTCGCCGATCAGCACCAGCGCGTCGGTACGCGCGAGCTGGGCCTTCAGCGGCGCGCGCAGGGGACCGGCCGGAAACACCTTGCCGTTGCCGATGCCGCGCTCGCCGTCGATCACGATCAGCGAGGCATCCTTGAGCAGACGCGGGTTCTGGAAGCCGTCGTCCATCAGGATCACGGTTGCGCCTTGTGATTTGGCGAGCGCGACGCCGTCGAGGCGGTCGCGCGCGACGACGACCGGGACGTCGCGCGCCATCATCAGCGGCTCGTCGCCGACATCGGCTGCGATGTGACGCGCGCCGTCGACCATCACCGGGCCCTGCAGGCGCCCGCCATAGCCGCGGCTGAGCACGACAGGCGTCTCGCCGAGCTCACGCAGGAGCTTCGTCAGCGCCAGCACGGTCGGCGTCTTGCCGGCGCCGCCGACATGGTAGTTGCCGACGCAGATCACGGGGATGCCGGCGTCGAATCCCTGGAGCGCCATGCGACGCGCCGTGATCGCGCCGTAGAGCGCGCCCAGGGGACGGAGGATTTGGGACTCTGGGGAACGCGGCCGGTACCAGAAGGCCGGCTCACGCATTGGCGGCTCCCATCTCGATCCGCAATTGCAGCAGATACGGCTCGAGCGCGGTCATGGTGCGCTCCAGCGCGCCGCCGAGCTGCTCGACCACGCTGCTGCCTGCGTGCTGTATCTTGTCGCGCACGGCGGGATCGGCCAGGAGCTGGCCGAGCTGCTTGACCAGGATCTCCTGCGTGTCGGCCTGGCGCGCGCCGCCGCTCGCATCGAGCGCTTCGTAGACGTCGGCGAAATTGAAGACGTGCGGACCATGGACGATCGCCGCACCGAGCTTGATCGCTTCGATCGGATTCTGGCCGCCATGGCGGATCAGCGACCCGCCCATGAACACGATCGGCGAGAGCCGGTAGAACAGGCCGAGCTCGCCCATGGTGTCGGCGACATAGACATCGGTCGCGGCCGTCGGCAGCTCCTCGCGCGAGCGCAGCGCCGGCTTCAGGCCCGACGCGGTGATCAGGCCAGCGATCGAGGAGCCGCGATCGGGATGCCGTGGCACGATCACGGTCAGAAGCTGCGGGAAGAAACCGACGAGGCTGCGATGCGCCGCCACCAGCATCTCGTCCTCGCCCGGATGGGTCGAGGCCGCGACGATGATCGGACGCCCGCGCGTCATCGCCATCAGCCGTTCGAGCTTGGCGGGATCGGCCGGCGGCGCCGGCACGTCGAGCTTGAGATTGCCGGTGGTGAGGACGTCGCGGCCGCCGAGCGCGGAGAAGCGTTCGGCGTCAAGCTTGGACTGCGCCAGGCAGATGTCGAACCGCGACAGCAGCGCCGAGATCGTACCGTACATGCGTCGCCAGCGCGGGAAGGAGCGCGGCGACATCCGACCGTTGATCAGCACCATCGGCACCCGCCGCGTTGCGCCCGCCAGGATCAGGTTCGGCCACAGATCGGATTCGATGAACAGCGCCAGCGACGGCTTCCAGTGGTCGAGGAAGCGCGCGACATAGCGCGGGGAATCATACGGCACGTATTGATGGATGACGTCGGGTGGAAAGCGTTTTGCGACGACGGCGGCCGAGGTGACGGTGCCTGATGTAAGCAGGATGCGCAAATTGAGATCGCGCAGCCGCCCGATCAGCGCCGCCGCGGCCAGAACCTCGCCGACGCTGGCGCCGTGGATCCAGACCAGCGGACCATGCGGCCGCACATCCCGGGACAGGCCGCGCCGCTCGCCGACACGCGCGGGGTCTTCCTTGCCCTGCTTCAGCCGCCGCTTGATCAGCGCAGGCGCGAGCGGCACCAGGCCGGAAGCCAGGCGCTGGTACATCCGCAGCGTCATCGGCAGCGCTCTGGGCAGCGAATTAGGCATCTTGCGGCCCCGGGCGGCCGAGCTGCGCATAGGCGCGCCGGGTCGCCTCGTTCAACGTCTCCTCCAGCTCCAGCCGCAACGCTTCCATCATGGCGGCGTCGGCGTCCGGCGGAACGTGGATTTCCTTGATGCCGACCAATGCACCCCGCCCGAACGGCAGGTTGATGGTGGTGCGGTCCCAGTTCTTGAGCCGGATGAAACGGCTGGTCGCCATCGCGAAAGGCATGATCGGCCGCCCCGATTCCCGTGCCAGCATGATGATGCCGAGCCCGGCCACGCGCGCGCGCTTGGGGACATCGGCGGTCAGCGCGACATTACAACCGTCCTGCAGCGTCCGCACCATCTCCTTGAAGGCGCCGACGCCACCTTTACGGTGGAAGGCACTGCCATGATCCCCGGAACCGCGGATGAGGCCGATGCCGAGCCGCTCCACCGCGATGGCGTTGAACTCGCCGTCGCGGTGCCGGGAGATCAGGACCTTGGCCCGGTAGGAGTCCTTGTTCTTGATGAACGGGGTGAGGAAATGCTGGCCGTGCCAGAAGGCGAAGATCGCCGGGATCTGCGGCTCGACGATGTCATAGACGTCGGGCGGATCGAACGTGAATTTGTTGGTCCGCCAGACCAGACGCAGATATTCGGCCGCCAGGACCCCGACGGCACGCTGAAACCAGCTGCTTCGCAGCGTATTGCGAAGCAGCTTTTTCAACGCGCCTTCGTTTCTTGATTCGGGTCGAGCAGCCGGTGGAGATGGACGATGAAGTAGCGCATCTGCGCATTGTCGACCGTGCTCTGCGCCTTGGCGCGCCAGGCGACGTGGGCGGACGCATAGTTCGGGTAGAGGCCGACGATCTCGACGTCGTCGAGGTTCTTGAAGGTGTTGTGCTCGAGATCGAGCAGTTCGCCTCCGATGACGAGATGAAGCAGTTGTTGCGGGGCACTATCTGGCATGGGTTCTCTTCCTAACGGGCTGCCCGGCAAAGCAGTGTTCGACAAGCACAGCGAAAGCGCTCAGGGCAAGGGACGATTTCGAAAATGCGCGACAATGCTCGCATGACGATCGCGACCCGCTGCCACCAGCACCCCGTGCGCCACTTCCCGGCGGTTATAGAGGATGGGATCTCCGGAGAGGTCGCTCATCCTACCATCCGCTTCCTGCACGATCAAATCGGCCGCCGCAAGATCCCAATCATGGCTGTTGCCGCCCGCAAAAGCCGCATCCAGCGCGCCATGGGCGACCCGGCAGAGCCGGAGCGCGAGCGAGCCGATTCGCGGGTGCAGCTTGATGTCGCCGCCGGCGGTATTGAGACGCTCGACCATCGGCTTGGGGCCGGCCATGCGGGAGAAATCGAGCGTGGACCCGGGCGTCGCCCGCACCGGCTTGTCGTTGAGCAGCGTACCCTGGCCGCGGGCCGCGAAGAAGAACTCGCCGCTGGCCGGCGCGAACACCGCGGCCAGCAGCGGCGCGGCGTCCTCTACCAACGCCACGCTGACGCACCATTCGTCGTGGCCGCCGAGATAGTTGCGCGTGCCGTCGATCGGATCGACCACCCAGACCAGCCGCCGCGACAGCCGCGTGGAATCGTCGGCGCTCTCCTCCGACAGCCAGCCATAGTCGGGCGTGGCACTGCGCAGGCGCGCTTCGAGCAGGTCGTTGACGGCGATGTCGGCTTCCGACACCGGCGAGGACGCGCCCTTGGTCCATGTCTTCAGCTCGGTGCGGAACATCGACTGCGCGAGCGCGCCCGCTTCCCGTACCGTGTCTTTCAGCAGCGCCGCGTCGCGCGTCAGGATCGTCGCGTCGAGCGAGTTCGCGTCAGCGTCCGCCAAGCGTCAAACCCTCGATGCGCACCGTCGGCGCATTGATGCCGTAGCGGAATTCGAGATTGTTGGCGGGCTGCATCGACTTGAAGATCTCGAACAGGTGGCCTGCGATCGTCACCTCGCTGACGGGATAGGTGATCTCGCCGTTCTCGATCCAGAAGCCGGAGGCGCCGCGGCTGTAATCGCCGGTGACGCCGTTGACGCCGGAGCCGATCAGGTCGGTGACGTAGAAACCCTGCTTGATGTCGGCGATCAGCTCGGCCGGCGTCGGCGTGCCGGCTTCGAGATGCAGATTGTACGGACCGGGCGAGGGCGAGGACGAGACGCCGCGATGGGCGTGGCCGGTGGTGGCAAGGCCGAGCTCCCGCGCGGTGGCGCAGTCGAGCAGCCAGGTCGTCAACACGCCCTCGTCGATCAGCGCGATCTTCTTCACCGCGACGCCCTCGGCATCGAAGGTCTGCGAGCGCAGGCCGCGCTTGCGCAGGGGATCGTCGATGATGCGGATGTTCTTGGCGAACAGCTGCTGGCCGAGCTTGTCCTTCAGGAAGCTGGTCTTGCGCGCGATCAAGGCGCCGTTGATGGCGCCGACGACATGGCCGACCAGCGAGCCCGCAACGCGCGGATCGAACACGACCGGCACCTTGCAGGTCTCGACCTTGCGCGGATTGTAGCGCGCTACGGTGCGCTCGCCGGCGGAGCGGCCGACGATCTCCGGCGACAGCAGGTCGGAGCCATGCGGCGCCGAGGTGAAGTCGTAGTCGCGCTCCATGCCGGTGCCTTCGCCGGCGATTGCGGTGGCCGAGATGCCCTGGCTCGAGCGCAGGTAAGAACCGTGGAAGCCGGTCGAGGTGACGAGCACCATGCCGCCCATGCCGGCGGAGGCCGAGGCGCCGCCGGACTTGGTCACGCCCTTCACCGCGAGCGCCGCGGCCTCGGCTTCGAGCGCGCGGCGCTCGAGCTCCGAGGTTGCCGGAATATTCGGATCGAGCAGATCGAGATCGGGGAAATCGCGCGCGAGCAGCGCGGGATCGGCGAGGCCGACATATTTGTCGTCGGGTGCGACCTTCGCCATTGCGACAGCGCGTTCGGCGAGCTTGGTCACGGCATCGCCGCTGACGTCGTTGGTCGAGACCACCGCCTGGCGCTGGCCGACCAGCACGCGCAGGCCGACATCGTCGCCCTCGGACCGCTCGGATTCCTCGACACGGCCGTCGCGCACCTCGACGCCTTGCGAGACGCCGCGCACTGCGACCGCATCGGCCGCATCCGCGCCGGCGCGCCTGGCCGCCTCGACCAGCCGCTGCGCGAGATCGGACAGCGCGGACTGATCGAACAGGTCGCGATTGGCTTTGGGCGAAAGCGTCGAGCTTGGTGAAGGGTTCACAAACGAAATCCTGTTGGGGCGGGGTTCGGGACCGGAACCCACAGATGTGCCCTGATAGCGCGGACTTCAAGCATTTTCAGTCCGCTAAAAGCTCAGATTCGCGACTTCGGCGCAACGTCTCGTCAATCATGCGCGCCAAGGTCTTGTCAATCATGAGCCGCGGTGACGCTGGGTTAACCAGCCTTTTTAAGCGGTTTCGGAAGCCGCCGCGCTAAGGTCCTCGCATCGACCGGGAACATAATCCTGGCGGGGAGAACTAAAGCCGTGAGGCGTCAAACAGCAACAAGCGGGATCGCTCCCGCCGGGTCGAGCCGCTCTCTGCGGCTCGACCCTCTTTCCCTTCCGGTCCGCTTCGATGCGCATGATCCGCGCGCCGACGGATACACAAGGCAGATCGAGCTTCATCGCGAACGTGTCGTGCTGCGCCGTGCCGTCCGCGGCATGCGGATGGCGATCAACGTGCGCGTGAGCGACTTCTCCGGCGTCGCGCTGCGCGGCAACGACGCGGCGCAGGCCCTCGTCCTCGTCCATCGCGATCCCTCGCTCTCCGTTCCGCTGCTGGTCGGCGCCGACGGCGACGAGCTCACCGAGGCCTGGGCGGTCTGGAGCGAGATCTTCGCGCTTCCGCAACTCGACGAAGGCGCGCGCAAGCCCGCACCGCGCCGCCGCCGCGCCAACGCGATCCGCGCCCGCCGTCCGAAATTCCTGATGCGCCGGCGCGCCGCCATGGCGCGCGAGCTGTCGGTTCATCACGGCGAGCGCGAGATCATCGCGAGGAACTAAAGGTGCCGTAGGGTGGGCAAAGCGAAAGCGTGCCCACCTATTTCCATCTCAATCTCGGCAAGATGGTGGGCACGGCGCAAGAGCGCCTTTGCCCACCCCACGCATTTGCGTCACGCCGCGCGCATCACCGCGTCCGCGAGCAATCCCGCAAACAACAGCAGGCCCGCATCCCGGTTCGACTTGAACAGGCGCAGGCAAAGCGCGGGATCGTCGATCCTCAAGCGCACGATCTGCGAGGCCAGATGCGCGGCGAAAGCGGCAAGCCCGAGCCAGGCGGGCCAGCGCACATCGCCTGACGCCAGCGCGACGCCGATCAGCACCACCGCAAGCCCATAGAACAGGATCAGCGCCTGGTGCGTGTGCGCGCCGAACAGGCGCGCGGTGGACTTGATGCCGATCAGCGCGTCGTCCTCGGCATCCTGATGCGCATAGATCGTGTCATAGCCGATCACCCAGGCGATCGATCCGCCATACAGCACGAGCGCGGTGACGTCGATGCGGCCGAAGGTGACGGCAAAACCCATCAAGGCGCCCCAGGAGAAGGCGAGGCCGAGCACGATCTGCGGCCACCAGGTGATGCGCTTCATGAAGGGGTAGATCGCGACGATCAGAAGCGAGGCGATGCCGGTCAGGACCGCGAAGCGATTGAATTGCAGGAGCACCACGAGACCGATCAGGGCCTGCGCGACCATGAAGGCCAGCGCCTGCTTCGTGGTCACCTGCCCCGACGGCAGCGGCCGCGAGCGGGTGCGCTCGACCTTGTCGTCGAGATCGCGGTCGGTGATGTCGTTCCAGGTGCAGCCTGCTCCGCGCATGACGAAGGCGCCGATGAAGAACAGGACGATGGTGAGCGGCAGTCGGCCGGAATCGTGCGCGATGCCGGCGGCGAGCGCCGCCGACCACCAGCATGGCATCAGGAGAAGCCAGGAGCCGATCGGACGATCGAAGCGGGACAATCGCAAATAGGGCCGCGCCCATGGCGGCGCGAGCGTATCGACCCAGTTGCCGGTGGAGTCGGCAACGCGGGCGGATGTGTCGCTCATCGCGTGAGGACGTTGCCGTTGAGCGTGTCGAAGGTGCTGCCGCCCTTCTTGCCGGCATTGGCTTCAGGTGCCGAGCCCGAACCCAGCACCTCGCTCAGCGACGGGCCGGCCGGACCGCGCGGCTGGTTCTGCATCTGCTGCGCGACGTTGCAGACCTTCGTGGTCATGGCCTCGGTGTTCTTGTGGCCGTCCTTCATCTGCGCGCCGACCTGCGGCGGGATTCCGCATTTTGCAGCGTTGGTCTCGACGTACTTGATCATCTTCATTTCAGCCTGGCCGAAATTGCGGATCAGCTTGCAGGCCTCGTCCGGCGGCGCGTGGCGGTCGCTCGCGGCCTTAATCGCCTTGCCGCGCTTCTCGGCCTCCTCGCGCAGGGGAATGAAGGCCTTCATGCAGTCCTCACCCGGGGCTTGCGTCGGCGGGGCCGCGCTGAAAGCGCCGGCGCCGCCGACCGGCGCGGCGCCGTTCACCGGAAACGAGGATTGCGGCGCCGTGCCGACGGAGGCTGTCGGCGCCGAGCCGTTCACGGGCGGAAACGCCGAGCTGCTCGCGGCCTGGTTTGGCAGCGGCGCCGGGAAGGCGCTTTGCGCATAGGCGCCCACGGCCCCCATGGTGATCATGGCGGCGGTGATCGGAACCATCAAATGACGGATCATCAAGGCAGTCTCTCCGGCAGGAGCTTACGGGGTTCGGCGTCTTCCCAATTGAAGCGCAACCAGCGTGTTCGCGTTTTTACGATTCCCGCCGGCCCTTAACAACCCGTCGAATAGGGCAAGAGCGCGGCGCGCCGACGCACCGGTTCGGCAATATTTCCCCCGAAATGGCGGCTTTCGGTTAATAACGGCGGCAAATCGGACCTGAATGATGCCTTCCCACGATTTCCGCGCCCCCCGCCTGTTCGTCGATGCCCCCCTGGCCCAGGATGCCAGGGTCCCGCTCGACCGCGACCAAAGCAATTATCTCGGCAATGTGCTGCGGCTTGCCGCGGGGGCCGAGGTCCTGGCCTTCAACGGCCGCGACGGCGAGTGGCAGGCCGCGATCGAAGGCCGCAAACGGCCGGACGGCCTCGTCATCCTCCAGCAGACCCGGCCGCAGGACCGGCTGGCCGACCTCACTTACGTCTTCGCCCCGCTCAAGCACGCCCGGCTCGATTACATGGTCCAGAAGGCCATCGAGATGGGTGCCGCCAGCCTGCAACCGGTCCTGACCCGGTTCACCCAGGCCTCCCGGGTCAACACCGAGCGGATGCGTGCCAACGTGGTCGAGGCCGCCGAGCAATGCGGCATCCTGAGCATCGCGACCGTGGCCGAGCCGGTGCCGCTGGAGCGCTTCCTCAGCCAGCGCGCCGCGGGTCGCCTGCTCATCTTCTGCGACGAGGCCGCGGAGGTCGAAAACCCCGTTCAGAGCCTGCAAGCCGCGCGCGAGGCGGGACAAGGTATCGACGTGCTGATCGGCCCCGAAGGCGGCTTTGCCGAGGAAGAGCGGGCGCTGCTGCTGCGACAGCCGAAGATCCTGCGGCTCGCCCTGGGTCCCCGGATCATGCGGGCCGACACCGCCGCGGTGGCTGCGCTGGCGCTGGTGCAGACGGTGCTGGGCGATTGGGGCGGCAAGACTCCCTGATGCTGCGCATTGGCCGGCCGTTAAGCGATTGATCCTTTGGAGGTCGAAACCGCTTTCCGGCCATGCTAAGGGCTGCGCCAACTGGCTTGCCTCCACTTGCCTCCCCTTGCCCTGCCCGGTTCCACCGGGACGATGGACCCCTGAGATGACCGCGACTGCCACCTCAAATGCTGCCGGCTCCGCCGCCTGGGCGGATACGCTGCTCTTGTCGTTCGCGCAGGCCGGCTATGCAAGGGCCGAGCCGGCGATCCTGCAACCGGCCGAGCCGTTCCTGGACCTTTCCGGCGAGGATATCCGCAAGAGCCTGTATCTGACCACGGACCTCACCGGCGAGGAGCTCTGCCTGCGCCCGGACCTGACCATACCGGTGGCGCGCGACTACCTCGCCTCCAGCCGCGCCGGCCAACCGGCCGGGTTCAGCTATCTCGGTCCGGTGTTCCGCTACCGCAGCGGCCAGGCCAGCGAGTTTCTTCAGGCCGGCATCGAATCGTTCGGCCGCCAGGACCGCGCCGCGGCCGATGCCGAGATGCTGGCGCTGGCGCTGGAGGCGACGGGCGCCTTCGCCGTCCGCGACGTCGAGATCCGCACCGGCGACGTGGCGCTGTTCAACGCGCTGCTCGACGCGCTCAACCTCTATCCGGTCTGGCGGCGCCGCCTGGTCAAGGACTTCAACCGCAAGATCAGCCTGGAGCAGGATCTGGAACGGCTGGCGGCCGCGACGACCGCCACCCGCAGCGAATATGAGGGCGTGCTGGCGGCGCTGGCCGGCTCCGACCGCAAGGCGGCGCTCGCCTTCGTCACCGATTTGATGTCGATCGCCGGGACCACCAATGTCGGCGGCCGCACCACCGCCGAGATCGCCGACCGCTTCCTCGAGCAATCGACGCTGAAGGGCGGCGCGCTGCCCCGCGAGGCGATCACCGTGCTCAAGCGCTTCCTGTCGATCGCAGGCAATCCCGACGACGCCGTCGCCGAGCTGCGTGCGCTCACCACCGACGCGAGGCTCGACCTCACGGCTGCGATCGATCAGTTCGAGAGCCGGGTCGGCTTCATGGCTGCGCGCGGCATCGACGTGAAGCAGACGCGCTTTTCGACCGCGTTCGGACGCGGGCTCGACTATTACACGGGCTTCGAATTCGAGCTGCATCACAGGGGTAATGGCGCCGAGCCGCTGGTCGCCGGCGGACGCTATGACGGGCTGATGACCCAGCTTGGTTCAGCCGAGCCGATCGCCGCTGTCGGTTTCTCGGTCTGGGTGGACGCGCTGACCCGGATCGGCCGCAAGGTGGGAGCCTAAGTCATGAGCGCGCCATTCGTTCTGGCCGTTCCCTCCAAGGGCCGCCTCCAGGAAAACACCGAAGCCTTTTTCGCCCGCGCGGGCCTCAAGCTGTCGAAGGCCGGCGGCGCACGCGACTATCGCGGCACCATCGCAGGGCTAGACAATGTCGAGGTCGCCTATCTGTCGGCGAGTGAGATCGCCGCGCAGCTGTCGCGCGGCTTCGCCCATCTCGGCGTCACCGGCGAGGACCTGGTGCGCGAGAACATCGCGGACGCGGACAAGCGCGTGTCCCTGATCGAAGGCCTCGGCTTCGGCTATGCCGACGTCGTCGTCGCGGTGCCGCAGGCCTGGATCGACGTCCGCACCATGGCCGACCTCGACGACGTCACCACCGGCTTCCGCGAGCAGCATCACATGCGGATGCGGGTCGCGACCAAGTTCGTCAATCTCACCCGCGCGTTCTTCCAGAACCACGGCATCACCGATTACCGCATCGTTGAAAGCGCAGGCGCGACCGAAGGCGCGCCGGCAGCCGGCAGCGCCGAGCTGATCGTCGACATCACGACGACCGGCGCGACCCTCGCCGCCAACGGCTTGCGGGTGCTCGACGACGGCATGATCCTGCGCAGCCAGGCCAATCTGGTCGCCTCCAGGGATGCCGACTGGTCGCCGCAGGCGCGGGAGACCGCGCGCGTCATCCTCGACCACATCGCGGCGCGGGCGCGGGCCAACAAATACCGCGAGGTCCGGACCCGATTCCGGCAGTGCGACGCCGCCCTGCTCGGCGAGGCCCACAGCCGGTTCGGCGTGGAGGCCCCGTTCGGCGGGCCGACCTCGTCGGGCATGCTGACGCTGCACTGCCCGCCGGGGCAGCTCTATGCGCTCGCGAGCTTCCTGCGCGAGCATGGCGCCGAGACCGTCTCGGTGGTTTCGCTCGACTACGTGTTCGACCGGGAGAACCCGCTGTTCGCCAAGCTCGAGGCGTTCCTGCGGCGGTGAGCCTCAGGTCCGTTCAGCGTAGCGACAGCAAACGGCAGCTACCATATGCTGTTGAGATGACCTTGAACGCCTCTGGAACCTTGATCGATGACGCTGGGCTCTGATGTTTCCGGCCTGACGACCACCGCGGCCAACGCCGCCGCGAAGGGACTGTCGATTGTCGTCCCCGTCTACAACGAGGCGGCGGGGCTTGCCGCCCTGCACCAGCGCATCTGCGATCTCGCAAAGACCCTGCGGCAGCGCCATCGCCTCGCTTGCGAGGTGGTCTATGTCGACGACGGCAGCGCGGACGCGACGCTGTCGATCGCGCGCAGCCTGCCGGCCGACGCGATCGACGTCCAGGTGGTCTCGCTGTCGCGCAATTTCGGCAAGGAGGCGGCGCTGATGGCCGGCCTCGACCATGCCCGCCTCGGCGCCGTGATGTTCATGGACGGCGACGGCCAGCATCCGCCGGCTCTCGTCGAGCAGCTCGTGGGACACTGGATCGATGACGGCTACGACGTCGTCTATACCGCCAAGGCGCATCGCGACAACGAAACCTTCCTGCGACGGCTCGCCGTGCATGGCTTCTACGCCCTGATCAACTGGGGCGCCCGCCAGAAGATTCCGGAAGACGCCGGCGATTTCCGCCTGCTTTCGCCGCGCGCGGTCACGGCGCTTCGGCAACTGCCGGAGCGCAACCGCTTCTTCAAGGGCCTGGCAAGCTGGATCGGCTTCCGCCAGATCCGCGTCGACTACGAGCCGTCGCCGCGCGCCCATGGCGTCACCACCTTCAACGCCGCGCGCCTGCTCGGCCTGTCGATCGAAGGCCTGACCTCGTTCTCGGTGGCACCACTGCGTTTCGCCAGCCTGCTCGGCGTCGTGCTCGCCGGCATCGCCTTCCTGTTCGGCCTCTCCATTCTCTGGGAGGTCTTCACCACCGGCAAGCAGGTCCCCGGCTATCCCTCGCTCGTGGTCGGCCTGATGACCATCGGCGGCGTGCAGCTCATCATGATCGGCATCGTCGGCGAATATATCGGCAAGATCCTCTCCGAGCTGAAGGCGCGCCCGATCTACTTCGTCGCCGAGCACAGCGAGAAGCATTTCGAGGCCGACAAGGCCGACGACGCCGCGAAGAGGACGGCGGCCGAATGAGCGCGGCGGCGGCGCCGCGGCGGATCTGGCTCTGCGCCGACGATTACGGCATCAGCCCTGGCGTCAATCGCGCCATCCGAGACCTGATCGAGCGCGGCCGCCTCAACGCCACCTCGGTGATGATGGTCGGCCCCGCGATCGCTCGCGGCGAGATCGAGGCGCTTGAGGCCGCGGCGAAGACGAGCCCGCGCTGCGCGATCGGATTGCACGTGACGCTGTCCGCGCCGTTCCGGCCGCTCACCATGCATTTCCGCCCGCTCGACGGCGACATGTTCATGCCGTTTCCGAAGCTCTTGCGCGCGGGTGTCTTGCGGCGGCTCGACCGCGAATTCTTTCGCAATGAGGTGAAGGCGCAGCTCGTGGCCTTCGCAGAGGCTTTCGGCCGCGCGCCAGACTTCGTCGACGGCCATCAGCATGTGCAGCTCTATCCGCAGGTGCGCGACGGCTTTATCGACGCGGTCAGCGAAACCGCGCCGAACGCCTGGGTGCGCCAGGGCGGCCGCGACCTGCCGCTGAAGCAGCGGCTGGCCTCGCCAAAAGCCATGGTGCTCGACATCCTCAGCGCGCAATTCCGCCGCCGCGCCGGCCGCGCCGGCCTCGGTTTCAATCCCGGCTTTGCCGGCGCCTATGATTTCACGCGCGCGGCCGATTTCGGCGCGCTGATGCGGCAATTCCTGGAAGGCCTCCCCGATGGCGGCCTCGTGATGTGCCATCCCGGCTTCGTCGACGACGTCCTTGCCGCGCTTGATCCGATGACCGACGTGCGCGAACGCGAGCATGCCTATCTTGGGGGCGATGAATTCGTACGGCTGCTGGAGCAGACCAACGCGACACTGGGGTGAATGGCGGCGAAAGCCGGCCGACGAGGCAGCTTGTCGCATACCGAAATTTAATATGGCCGGCACTGTTGGGGCCACAATGGAACCCTACATCTCCTGCGCGCTTGGTTTGCGCGAGGGAGATTGATCATGACGCCGCAGGAACGCCAGCTCGTCGACGAGCTTTTTGACCGGCTTTCAAAACTGGAAAATGCACCGCGCGATCCCGACGCGATCGCCGCGATCTCCGACGGCCTGCGCAAGGCGCCCGGCGCCGTCTACGCGCTGGTGCAGACCACCTTGTTGCAGGACGAAGCGCTCAAGCGCGCCCATAACCGCATCCAGGAACTGGAAGCGGCGCAGGCGCCCGAGCCGGCCCAGTCCGGCGGCTTCCTGGATACCATGCGCGACACGCTGTTCGGTGGAGGACCCTCGCGCGGCTCGGTTCCGAACGTGCCGCCGCGTGACGCACGGCCGGTGTGGAACAGCGGCCAGGCGATGCAACAGGCGCAACCGGGTTACGGCCAGCCGCCTTACGGGCAGGCTTACGGCCAAGGCCCAGGTCAAGGCCCCGGTCAGGGCTATGGCGCCCCGCCGGTCGGCGGTGGCGGCGGCTCGTTCCTCGGTACGGCCGCGGCGGCCGCGGCCGGCGTCGTCGGCGGCTCACTGCTGCTCTCCAGCATCCGCGGCATGATGGGCGGATCGCACCAGCAGGCCTTCGGCGACACCAACGCCCTGGGCGACCGCAGCGCTGGTGGAAGTCCCTGGGGCGGCAGCGATCAGTCCGGCGGCTCGCTCGCGCGCGATGCCGGCCTCGACGACATCGGATCGAACCGCGACCGTGGCGGCGATTCCCGCCAAGGCTTTGTCGACCAGGCTTCGAACGACGACCAGAATTACAACGACCAGAACGACAATGACGACAACGTAGACCTGGCCGACGACAGCGATTTCGGCGGCGACGATGGCGGCAGCGATTATGCGTAAGGCCGCTCGATAGCGCGCAAACAAAAACGGCCGCCGATGGGGCGGCCGTTTTCATTTCGGGGCTCGGACCTCACATCACCACGACCCTGGTGCCGACATTGACGCGGCCGTAGAGGTCGATGACATCCTCGTTGCGCATGCGGATGCAGCCGGACGAGACGTTGGTGCCGATGGTCCAGGGCTCGTTGGAGCCATGGATGCGGTAGAGCGTGGAGCCGAGATACATCGCGCGCGCGCCGAGCGGGTTTTCCGGACCGCCTTCCATGTGCCTGGGCAGGTCGGGGCGGCGCGCGATCATCTCCGCCGGCGGGGTCCAGTCCGGCCATTCGCGCTTGGCCGTGATCGCCTTGACGCCGGACCAGGTGAAGCCGGGACGGCCGACGCCGATGCCGTAGCGCATCGCCCGGCCGTTGCCCTCGACGAGATAGAGGAACTTGTTCGGCGTATCGACCACGATCGTGCCGGCACTTTCCTTGCCGCTATAGTCAACGAGTTGTTTCTCGAACTTCGGATCGAATTGACGCTGGCGCGGATCGACCGCCTCCTGCTGGAGACCTGCGCCTTGCTGATATCCACCCAGCATCTGCGGCTCGCCCATCGGCGGCAGGCGGCGCGGATCGTTGTAGCCCGGCTGCTGCTGATACACCGGCGGCGCGAAGGCCGGACCGCGGCCGGGCCCATCGCCGAACAGGAACTCGATGAAGCCGCCGCCCATGTTCGCGTTGGAGGCGACGCGCACTGGCGCCGGCGGCACTTGCGGCTGATAAAGCACCGCGGGCGGATCGTTCGGAACGGTATTGTCGAAGGCGCGGGCGCTGGTTGCGCCGGCAACGAGGGTGTAAGCGCTGCCGAGCAGCGCGACAGACATTTTCTTGAACATCGACGTACTCTGTACTGTTTCGTCTAGATCACATGCGTCGTGCAGAGCTGATGGCTGATCGGCGTCCGCGACGTGGTCAATAAAGAGCAAAAGGCGTTTCGTTTGGTAAACGGAAACGCCGTTTTGATTCACCACGTCGCGAGCGAGAGCCCAATTTGGCGATCAGCGTTTATTTTCGATGAACGCCTCATGCTCATGGTTAATCGCTTCTTCTCGCGTCGTCGCGCGCGGCCGCGCAACAGTTCCGGTCGTGAACCTCGTGTTAAATTGCTTCTGCCTACAAAGACGCGTGAGTGAGGTGGGGGGAGTTTCTGATGGCTATTCACCGCAAACGTTTTCGTGTCGAAGAGGCTATTGTCGGCGAGATGCCCAGCCCCGAAATGATTGAGGAGGCTGCGCCGATGCATAGCGAGATCATGGCGGAGCTGCGCGCGATCCGCGCACAGATGGCGAAGGGCACCGCTGCCCCGCTGTCCGCCAGCGCGGCGATGGCGGCGATCGACGCTTCCACGGCCCATGAGCTTGCCGAGACGCGCACCATGCTCGACACCTACCGGGCGCAGATCGAGCAGTGCGAGAAGCTGAAGGTCGAGCTCGACCTCATCCACGACGCCATCGACCGCACCAAGCGCGAAATTGCGACGCTGCACGGCAAGAGCTTCGACGGCGGCGAGATGGCCAAGGTCAATGGCGAACTCGGCGCGGTCGTCGGCGGCACCGAGCAGGCGACCCAGCAGATCCTGGAAGCCGCCGAGTCGATCGACCAGGCGGCCAGCGCGATGTCCAAGGTGCAATCGGCCGACCAGCAGAAGCGGCTCGCCGACGACATCCAGGAACGCGTCATCTCGATCTTCGAGGCCTGCAACTTCCAGGACCTGACCGGCCAGCGCATCAGCAAGGTCATGACCACGATGAAGTTCATCGAGCAGCACATCAACGCGATGATGGAGATCTGGGGCGGCGTCGACGCGATCAAGGCCCATGTGCCGGCGCCGGCCGACACCCGCAGCGAGGACGAAAAACTCCTCAACGGTCCGAAGCTCGCCGGCGACGTCGGCCACGCCTCGCAGGACGACATCGACGCGCTGTTCGACTGAACGGACGCGGCATAGAGAAGAAGCAAAACGCCGGCGCGAGCCGGCGTTTTTTGTTTTTTGGGGATTTATCTCACGCTGTCATTCCGGGGCGGTCCGCAGGACCGAACCCGGAATCTCGAGATTCTCAGGTGCGCAATTGCGCACCATAGTTCGATGCTTTCGCATCGCCCCGGAATGACGGGAAGAACATCACGCCCTCGGAGCGCAGCGGACGTAGACCATGTTGCCGTAGCGGGTGGCGGCGTCCTTGTCGATGAAGCGGGTGATCAGGACGCGACCGTCGAAGGACACGATCTCGCGGTCCTGCTCGCCGGGGGTCGGACCGGCCGGCCCGATATAGTTCTTGCCGCTGGGCGAGCCCTTCAGCCGCAATTCCTGCGGTGTCGCCTGGTCGGCCAGATGCATGACCACGCCGCCGGAGGTGCCGGCGCCGATCACGTAAGGATTCTTGCACTGGGACCGCGCGGCGGCCTCGGTGCGGGCGCGGTCGGCCGGGTTCTGGAACGAGGCGAGACCCCAGCGGCCGACGATCTCGTCGGCGCGGATGCTCGCCGGCATTTCCGGGCCGGTACCGGGCTCTGCCTCGGGCGGCGGGGACGAAGACGAGAAGGACGGCAGGCTCATGCCGCCGCCGCAGGCGCCAAGCAGCAACGCCAGGCCAGATGCGGCTGCCAGATTGGCAACCTTGCGCGCGCGAACTGAACTGATCATGGCATTCCCCCGAACAAGACCATGGCCGCACCCCTCCTGCAGCCAAGCGCAAAACCGCCACCGGAGCAATGACGTCGTTTGATACGCCGGCGCCCCGAACACGTTTCCAATGCCACCATCCTATATCCGCCTCACCAATCGCTTAACCACCTTTGCTTGACAGGATCGCGGCCAAGCCATATTTCCGGGCGCACTATTAGCACTCGGAAAGCCCGATTGCTAAGCGCGCCGTTCGATCCTCGGGACGAGGGTGGACGGAAGCGCCGCCCCACCCACTTCCACTACTTCCGAAGCGAGCCTCCAAAGGGAAACGTCATGGCTAAATCCAAATTTCGTCCGCTGCATGACCGTGTCGTGGTCAAACGTATCGACGCCGAGGAAAAGACCAAGGGCGGCATCATCATTCCGGACACCGCCAAGGAAAAGCCCTCCCAGGGCGAGATCGTCGCCGTCGGACCCGGCGGCCGCGACGAGACCGGCAAGCTGATCCCGATCGACCTCAAGGTCGGCGACCGCGTGCTGTTCGGCAAGTGGTCGGGCACCGAGGTCAAGATCGACAACGAAGAGCTCCTGATCATGAAGGAGTCGGACATCATGGGCGTGATGGCCTAGGGCCGTCAGCCTGAACGGCCGCTGAATGTCATGCCCGGATCGCGTGATCCGGGCATCCATCCTTCCGCCGGGTTCGACCTGCGGATCCCGGAATCGATGCGGCCGGCAAAGCGGCAAGACGCAGCACGAAACAAGACACAGCACGAAACACGAGGGATTGCAGAAATGGCTGCCAAAGACGTCAAGTTTTCCGGAGACGCGCGCGAACGCATGCTGCGCGGCGTCGACATTCTCGCCAACGCCGTCAAAGTGACGCTCGGCCCGAAGGGCCGCAACGTCGTCATCGAGAAGAGCTTCGGCGCGCCCCGCATCACCAAGGACGGCGTCACCGTCGCCAAGGAGATCGAGCTCGAGGACAAGTTCGAGAACATGGGCGCCCAGATGGTGCGTGAGGTCGCCTCCAAGACCAACGACCTCGCCGGCGACGGCACCACCACCGCGACCGTGCTGGCCCAGGCCATCGTGCGCGAAGGCGCCAAGGCGGTTGCCGCCGGCATGAACCCGATGGACCTCAAGCGCGGCATCGACATCGCGGTTGCGGCCGTCATCAAGGACATCGAGAAGCGCGCCAAGCCGGTCGCTTCCTCCTCCGAGGTCGCCCAGGTCGGCACCATCTCGGCCAACGGCGATGCCGCCATCGGCAAGATGATCGCGCAGGCGATGCAGAAGGTCGGCAACGAGGGCGTCATCACCGTCGAGGAGAACAAGTCGCTCGACACCGAGGTCGACATCGTCGAGGGCATGAAGTTCGACCGCGGCTATCTCAGCCCCTACTTCGTCACCAACGCCGAGAAGATGACCGCCGAGCTCGAGGACGCCTACATCCTCCTGCACGAGAAGAAGCTCTCGGGCCTCCAGGCCATGCTGCCGGTGCTCGAAGCCGTGGTGCAGTCGGGCAAGCCGCTCGTGATCATCGCCGAGGACGTCGAGGGCGAGGCGCTGGCCACCCTGGTCGTCAACCGCCTGCGCGGCGGCCTCAAGGTCGCCGCCGTCAAGGCGCCGGGCTTCGGTGACCGCCGCAAGGCCATGCTCGAGGATCTCGCGATCCTCACCGGCGGCCAGCTCATCTCCGAAGAGCTCGGCATCAAGCTCGAGAACGTCACGGTGAAGATGCTCGGCCGCGCCAAGAAGGTGGTGATCGACAAGGAGAACACCACGATCGTCAACGGTGCCGGCAAGAAGCCCGACATCGAGGCCCGCGTCGGCCAGATCAAGGCGCAAATCGAGGAGACCACCTCGGACTACGACCGCGAGAAGCTCCAGGAGCGCCTCGCCAAGCTCGCCGGCGGCGTCGCGGTGATCCGCGTCGGCGGCGCGACCGAGATCGAGGTCAAGGAGAAGAAGGACCGCGTCGAGGACGCCCTCAACGCCACCCGTGCCGCGGTGCAGGAAGGCATCGTCCCCGGCGGCGGCGTCGCGCTGCTCCGCGCCAAGAAGGCGGTGGGCCGTCTCACCAACGCCAATGACGACGTCCAGGCCGGCATCAACATCGTGCTGAAGGCGCTGGAAGCCCCGATCCGCCAGATCTCCGAGAACGCGGGCGTGGAAGGCTCGATCGTCGTCGGCAAGATCCTGGAGAACAAGTCCGAGACCTTCGGCTTCGACGCCCAGAACGAGGACTATGTCGACATGGTCGAGAAGGGCATCATCGACCCCGCCAAGGTGGTGCGCACCGCGCTCCAGGACGCCTCCTCCGTGGCCGGCCTGCTGGTGACCACCGAAGCCATGGTCGCCGAGGCGCCGAAGAAGGACGCTCCGCCCGCGATGCCGGCCGGCGGCGGCATGGGCGGCTTCTGAGCCCACCGTTCCCCGACAATGTTGCGAAGGCCGCCTCCGGGCGGCCTTCTTTTTTGCCGACCATGGCTCACGCTTTCCGATTCAACCGACGGCCAAAACCCATTACGGTGGCGCCGATTCTAAAGCGCGATGAGGTCGGAACGAGTCGTCGTCGCGCTTTAGGTTGTTGTTTGAGCATGATCTTTTCGGAAAACCGCATCACGCTTTTCCGGATCATGCCCCCTTGCTCGAGGATTTTATCGATGCGCGCGCTTCTGGTTTGCTCCACGGCCCTTGTGGCGGCTCTGCTTGCTGTTTCGCCGGAGGTCGCATCCGCCCAGATGAAGCTGTCGCCAAAGGCGACGGTGCCGGGCGGACCCGAGACGCGCTATTTCACCTCGATCGACGGGCTGATGGACGGCAATGCCGACGTGATCCTGAAGGAGACGCGCCAGGGCAAGACGGTCACGGCCGCCGTCCTCGACGTCTGTTATCCGGTCGCGAAAAATTCCGACCGCAAGGATCGCTTCGTCGTCAATCTCCAGGTCGCCGGCCAGACGCTGACCGGCACGACGCAGAGCCTCGGCGCGAAGGCGCCCGTCACCGTCAAGCTGCTGCGCAAGCCGACCGGAGACACTTTCGAATTCCGCGGCCAGATTGGAATCGGCCAGGCCGTGACCGAGGTCACCTCGCCCGACAATTCCGATCTCAGCGAGAAGGAGTTTCTGGACAACCAGACCTCCGACGACGGCATCACGCCGCAGCCGAAGGACTTCACCGACGTCTCGCCGGAGGCGATCGCGGTCAAGGTCAAGCTGGATGCGGCGACCGAGTTCCTGAAGAGCCTGAAGGGCCAGGAGGTCGAGGTGACGCTGGCGAGCCTCACCGTCGGCTGCGACGCGTTGCGCGCCGGCGAGCAGACCATCAACATGTCGGTCGACCCGGAGCGCGCCGGCGCGCTGCTGGCAAAATTCAAGGCGATGCCCGGCGTCACCGCCGCGGGCTGGACCGCGGGCATGACCGAGATGGACCGCACCATCCGCTTCGCCGCGGCCGACTGGCGCGACGGCGACAAGATCAACCGCGACAAGCTCGCAGCCGCCGTGGCGGGCGTGCTGGGCCGGACGCTCGCGGCAAAGCCGGTCTCGCAAAGCTTCAACCCGGCCACCGGCAAGCTCAAGCTGGTCTTCAAGCGGCCGAACCAGGATTTCCCGACGCTCGATCTGACCGACACGATCGAGGTCGCAGGGCTCATCTCGCCGGACAAGCCCGGCACGACCGACAAGCTCATGCTCTGGATCGGCAGCCCCGCCACCACGACCGCCGACGAGAGCAGCGGCGCCAAGCTCAATCTCTCGGACGAAGCTTCGGCCGACGAGGAGGGCGACCAGCCCGACGACAACGGCTCGGTCGAGGCGCTCGCAAAGGAATTGAAGGGCCAGCGCTGGGACGCCGACAAGTCGGTGTGGAAGTAGACGGAGACACCACCTCAACCCCGGCGAAGCCTTGGCGTAGCCGGGGTCGCGGGGTATGACAGCGAGGCTAATTGCCGTTCGCGCGGAAGCGCAGCGGCTTGGGGCCGAGAAGCGTCAGCACATCGCCCTGGCGCTTCCAGGTCTCGACGCTGCCGAGCGCTGCGACGAGATCGTCGTCGGCCTGGGCCTTTGCCGGCGGGCAGGACCGGTCCTGGATCTGGCCGGGGACGAAGATCACGGTGTTGCCGGCGACCGAGAACTGGCCCTTGCCGCCCTTGCACCAGAGCTCCAGCACGACCTCGCCATTGTCTCCAATCTCGATGTTCGGAATCCGCTTCGAGCCCGGCTGCGGCGACGCCTCCAGCGTCAGTTCGGTGCCGAAGGGAAAACCATCCTCCGCACGCGCGACAGTGGACATCGCAAGCACTGCAACCATCGCACACACCATACGCCTGAGCGAAACCATGAAACCTCTCGAGCGACCTGATTTGCCGCACCTTCTATAAGACGGCGGCGCCATTGAGAAGGTTCGCCCATGACGGACGCAAAATCCCCGCGGAGGTGAACCCCGCGGGGATTTGCGTCGAAGTGGGGCCTGTTACTTCAGCACCATCGCCGTGAACGGCCAGACATAGGCCTGCAACGTCACGAGCACACCGACGAGACAGGCCAGCACGATCGAGTGCCAGAACACGAAGCGCAGGATCGTGCCTTCATGGCCGTACCAGTTGGTGGCGGTGGAGGCGACGACGATCGATTGCGCGTCGATCATCTTGCCCATCACGCCGCCGGAGGAGTTCGCCGCGCCCATCAGGATCGGCGACAGGCCGAGCTGCTCGGAAGTGATCTTCTGTAAGTTTCCGAACAGCACGTTGGAGGCGGTGTCCGATCCCGTCAGCGCCACGCCGAGCCAGCCGAGCAGCGTGCCGAAGAAGGGATAGAGCACGCCGGTTGCGGCGAAGGCGAGACCGAGCGTCGCATCGACGCCGGACAGGCGCGTCAGCGTGCCGATCGCGAGCATCGCCGAGATCGTGATCAGCGAGATCGCGCACAGCCGGATGGTGCGGGCGTACTCGGTCACGAGCTTGCCGGGACCGACGCCCATCAGGAAGCCGGAGATGATCGCCGCGATCAGCATGCCCGTACCGGTGAAGGACAGGTAGGTGAAGCCGAACACCGCGCTCTCCTTGGTCGGCCCTGGCGCGACCGGCGGCATCTTGTTGATCATCTGGTGCAACTCGGGAACGGGATAGTTCCAGGTGAAGATCGAGTTCGCCCAGGTCTTGAAGCCGCCATTGCCCCAGACCAGCATCACGATGCAGACCATGATCCATGGCAGCAGCGCGCTGAAGAGTTCGCTTTGCGTCAGCGGTGTCTTGTCCAGCGGCTTTGCGGCGGCCATGGTGGAGGCCGATTCGTCGCGGCCGCGCAGCGCCGGCGACAGCCAGAGCTGCCTGGGCTGCCACACCTTCAGGAACAGGATCAGCGCGCCCATCGAGATCAGCGAGGCGCCGATGTCGACGATCCACGGATTGATGAAGTTCGAGATCACGAATTGCGGGACCGCGAACGACACGCCGGTGACGAGGATCGCCGGCCAGACGTCCTTCATGCCCTTCCAGCCCGCGAACGCCCACACCACCCAGAACGGCACGATCAGCGAGAAGAACGGCAACTGCCGTCCGACCATCGCGCCGAGGATGTAGGGATCGAGCCCGGTGACCGAGGCAAGGCCCTGGATCGGCGTGCCCAGCGCGCCATAGGCGACCGGCGCGGTGTTGGCGATCAGCGACAGGCCGGAAGCGGCGAGCGGCGAGAAGCCGAGGCCGATCAGCACCGCGCCGGTGATCGCAACCGGCGTGCCGAAGCCGGAGGCGCCCTCGAAGAAGGCGCCGAACGAGAACGCGATCAGCAGCAATTGCAGCCGCCGGTCCTCGGTGACGCCCCCGACCGCGCGCTTGAGCAATTCGAAGCGTCCGGTGGTCACCGTCACCTGGTAGAGGAAGATGACGTTGAGAACGATCCAGCCGATCGGGAAGAAGCCGGTCACGACGCCGAGGATCGAGGCGCGGATCGACATGTTCACCGGCATGGTGAAGACGAAGATCGTGATCAGGTTGGCCACGATCACGGCGATGATGGCCGCGATATGCGCCTGGACGCGGCCGCTCGCGATCAGGACCAGCAGCGTGACGACGGGTACCGCCGCGGCGATCGTCGACAGCACAGGGTTGTGCAGCGGATCATAGATTTGATTCCACATGGTCTTCCTCCCCCACGCATGTGTGCCGCAGGCGGCCCGCGTGGACAGCCGAACCTGCTTGACGCTGGATGCGATAACCCCCGAGCTGGACGCGAATTCCTCGCGAATGCGGCGGTTCCCGTCCGCTCACAAGCTCGCGAAGTCCCGAAGGCCCCCACCCCGCGCCGTTAAACCCCATGCTAGGGTTGCAAGCGCCGACAAGCCAACGCAAATTGCAGAACTTGCGACTTTAGTCTAAGCGCGGCCATTTCGGCCATTGCCACAAGCCTTTGGCTCCAGGCATTTGTGCACATCCCCTCAGGAGACAGAGCTCTGTGAAGAACATCAGCGCCACGCTCGCGATCGTCTGGCGAATCGCCGTCCCCTATTTCCGATCCGAGGACAAATGGGTCGGCCGCGGCCTGCTCGCCGCCGTGATCGCGATGGAGCTGGCGCTGGTCGCGATCGACGTGCTCGTGAACCAGTGGCAGAACCGGTTCTACAGCGCACTGCAGGCGAGCGACTGGGACGCGTTCGTCACGCAGATCTGGATTTTCGTCGCCCTCGCCTCGATGTTTATCGCGCTGGCGGTCTACAAGCTGTACTTGAACCAATGGCTCCAGATCCGCTGGCGGCAATGGCTGACCCGGCACTATCTGGGCGAATGGCTGCAAGGCGCCACGCATTACCGCATGCAGCTCAAGGGCGATGCGGCTGACAACCCGGACCAGCGCATCACCGAGGACGTCAAGAACTTCGTCGAGCAGACCCTGACGATCGGGCTCGGCCTGCTCTCGTCGATCGTGACGCTGTTCTCCTTCGTGATCATCCTCTGGGGTCTCTCCAACGCCGCGCCGCTGCACCTGTTCGGCACCGACCTCATGATCCCGGGCTATCTTTGCTGGGGCGCGCTGGTCTACGCGATCTTCGGCACCGCGCTGACGCACTGGATCGGCGCTCCGCTGGTCAACCTCAATTTCGAGCAGCAGCGCTATGAGGCCGACTTCCGCTTCCACCTCGTTCGCGTCCGCGAGAATTCCGAGCAGATCGCGCTGCTCAAGGGTGAAGGGGCCGAACGCGGCCGGCTCCTGGGTCGCTTCGGCCTTGTGATCGGCAACTGGTACGCCATCATGAGCCGGACCAAGCGCCTCACCGCGTTCACCGCGAGCTATCAGCAGGCCGCCGTGATCTTTCCCTATGTGCTGGTGGCGCCGGCCTTCTTCGCCAAGAAGATCCAGCTCGGCGACATGATGCAGACCGCATCGGCCTTTTCCAGCGTACAAGGCGCGTTGTCGTTCTTCGTCACGGCTTACCGATCGCTCGCGGAATGGCGCTCGATCGTCGCGCGTCTCGATGGCTTCGAGATGTCGGTCGATTCAGCCGCGAACCTGCCGGCACATGAGCCGGCGATCGCCCTCGAGGCCGCCGGCGGCGACCGCAATATCGGCCTCGAGCAGCTCTGCGTGAACCTGCCCAACGGCACGCCGCTGGTCGCCGCCGGCGCCTTCGCCATCCAGGTGCCGGAGCGCGTGCTGGTGACGGGGCCGTCCGGCTCCGGCAAGTCGACCCTGTTCCGGGCCATCGCCGGCATCTGGCCGTTCGGCACCGGCACCATCGTCGTCCCTGAAAGGGCGAAGCTGATGATGCTGCCGCAGCGCCCCTATTTCCCCGTCGGGGTTCTGCGCGATGCCGTGGTCTATCCCGCAGCGCCTGGTACATTCGACGCCGCGCGCGTCCGGGACGCGCTGATCGCGGTCGGATTGCCCGACCTCGCCGAGCGGCTCGACGAGGACGGGCACTGGAACCGGATGCTGTCGCTCGGCGAGCAGCAGCGTCTGGGTCTCGCCCGCGCGCTGCTGCATGCGCCGGACTATCTGTTCCTGGACGAGGCCACCGCCTCGCTGGACGAGCCGTCCGAGGCCCGGCTGTACCGGCTGCTGACGGAGAGGCTGCCGCAAGCCGCCATCGTCTCGATCGGCCATCGCTCGACCCTCGATGCTTTCCATACTCGCAAGGTGACGATGGTGAAGGACGGCCAGATCCACGTCCTCGGCAAGAGCGGGGAGCCCGTCCAGGCGGAATCGACCGTGGCGCGCTGAGGCGCAAGACGATCGCTATCGTAGTCGAAGGACCTCGATAAGGGCCTTTCCTTGCGGCCCATCCTTCGAGACGCCCGCCTTTGGCGGGCCCTCAGAATGAGGTCGGACTTCGCGGCAAAATCCCAGATCCTCATGGTGAGGAGCGCCGCCCTTGCGGCGCGCCTCCCGGACGATGCTTCGCATCGCCTAGAAAACCATGAAGGCCCGGCACGATCGCAGCGCTCCAGGCCGCAAAAAGCAAAAGGGCGGCAGATTGCTCTGCCGCCCTCAGCAAGTCGTTTCGGGAAGAAACTTACTTCAGGTTGGTCATCGCCGTCAGGTCGAACGACAGCTTGGCGATGCCGGCCGCGCCGCACCAGTTGGAGCCAGCGCCGCTCGGGTTGATCGGGGTGACGTTGGTGGTGCCGGTGGCATTGAAGGCGCTGGTGAAGGCGTTGCAATCACCCTTGTTCAGGTCGGTGTCGGAGTAACGCAGATCCAGCGTGAACACCTTGTAGGTGAAGCCGATGCCGACGTTCCAGGTGTTGTAGTCCTTGTAGGGAATACCGTTGGCGAAAACGGTGCCGGCGCCGGTGCCGTAGAAGGCGTCCGAGGTGCCGAACCACTGGCGGCCGAACTCACCCGACACATACATGCCGACGCCCGAGGGACCGAAGACGGTGCTGGGCGCGGTGTACTTGGCAGTCACCGACGCGTAGTTGCCCCAGGCACCCGAGTTCAGGAAGTTCGGCGAGTAGTACTCGTTCACGCCGACGGCCCAGTTGTCGTTGATGGTGTAGTTCAGCTTGGCATAGCCTTCGAAGAAGCTGACGTTCTTCTTCATGACGTTGCCGTCGGCGAGGAAGATCGTGGTGGTGCTGACGGCGCAGACGTTGCCGCCGGGAACGCCGCCGGTGAGCACGTTGTCGGCGCAGCTTCCGCCCGGATACAGGTAGCCCCAGATACCGAAGTCGAAGGCGAAGGCGCCGAAGGTCGGGCGGATACCGCCGTAGACGTCGACTTCAGCCGCAGCGCGGTTGGCGAAGGAGATGCTCTCCGCGGACACACCGGCGTAAAGCTGGAGGTCCTTGGTGACGTTGTAGCGCGGCTCGAAATAAGCGGCGACCGACGGCTGGTGGTTCGACTGGGTCACGCCGCGGAAGATGTAATCGCTGACGAGCGCACCGCCGAAGGCGATGTCCCAGGGGTCGAAGGCAGCGACCGGCGGGGCCTTCTTGGCCTTCACCGCCATATCCGCCGCGAAAGCCGAACCCGTCGTCACCATTGCCAGCGCCGTTGCCAACAAAGCCACTTTTTTCATTTCGATCCCCATCACCAGTTCTCACCCAGTCGGTTTCCCGGAAGCCCCCCGGGGCGTACGACCCAACATCAAAAATTCATGACTGCGGCAATCTGGATCGGAGGATGTGAACCGTGAAGCAAAAAACGCGGGCATCTGCTGACTTTTTAGGCGTTCTGACGATTTCACGAAAGGTTGTCTGCCTGTGTGGCTTCTCGATCACATTATTTGCCCTCCAAAGGGCACTGGAGGACGGGGGTTAGTACGGAGACCTGCAGTACCGTGCTCCGCGCGCTACGAATCGGGCTGACGCCGGGGAATGGCGGCCTCCGGCAGCCACAGCCGCGATGCAGAAAGGCCGCAGCGTCGCCGCCGCGGCCCTCCTGCTGTCGATCGTGGTCGTTGGGTTGAAGCCAGCCCTGGCCCAGCCCCTGGCCTGACCGCGGGCCTGACCTTAGGCCTAACCCTGCCCCTCGGCCGGCGTCGGTTCCGCAGAAGACGAAGGCATCGCCCAGCTTGTCTCGGCGACAGGCTCGGGAGCCGGAGCTGCCACCGGCGCTGACGGCTTCGGCGCGGGAGCTGCCTTCGCCTTCTTCGGTGCCGCTTTCTTCGCAACCTTCTTGGCGGCCTTCTTCGGTGCAGCCTTCTTTGCAGCCTTCTTGGCCGACTTCTTCGGTGCGGCCTTCTTAGCGGCCTTCTTGGCAGATTTCTTCGCTGACTTCTTGGCTGCCTTCTTCGTCGCCTTCTTCGCGGTCTTCTTCGCCGCTACAGCCTTCTTGGCCTTTTTTGCCTTCTTGCTTTTTTTCTTTTTCGCTTTCGCCATCGTGGTCCTCCTGTTGCCGCCGAACAATGGTCGATCGGACGTCTTTCCGCCGTCACCTCCGGACGAAAGCTCAGCTCGACGCGTTCAATGCCGGCCGCGACCCGCCCGTAGCCCAATCGAGAAGCTCAATCGTGTGTACGACCGGAACTGACGTGCCACTGGCAATCTGCACCATGCAGCCGATATTGCCCGCGGCAATCATGTCCGGCTTGACGCTCGCGATGTTGGCGACCTTGCGATCACGCAACCGGCCCGCAAGCTCGGGTTGGAGAATGTTGTAGGTCCCCGCCGAACCGCAACACAAATGGCTCTCGGGCACATCTTTCACCACGAATCCATTCTTGGAAAGCAATTCTTTCGGAAGGCCCGTGATTTTCTGCCCGTGCTGCAACGAACAGGCGGAGTGATAGGCGACGACGATGTTGTCGCCTATCGCAGTGGTCGCGAGATCGAGGCCGGCAACATATTCGGTGATGTCCTTGGCAAGCGCGGACACCTTCGCCGCATCGGCCGCGAACGCAGCGTCCTCGCGCAGCAGATAGCCGTAGTCCTTGATCACGGTGCCGCAGCCGGACGCCGTCACCAGGATGGCGTCGAGCCCCTCGCCGCCCGCTTCCGCCCGCCATGCCGCGATATTGGCGCGAGCCCGCGCCAGCGCATCGTGGTCGTTGCCAAGGTGATGGGTCAGCGCGCCGCAGCATTGCTCGTCCCTGACCAGGACGACCTCGATGCCGTGGCGGGTGAGAAGACTGATGGCAGACTGGTTGATGCGCGGCGCCAGCACCTGCTGCGCGCAGCCCTGGAGCAGCGCGACCCGGCCGCGCTTCTTGCCGAGCGCCGCAAACACGCTGCCCGGGAGGGGGCCGGGCGACGGCAGCCGGTTCGGGGCCAGCGCCAGCATCGCCTTGAGGCGCTGGACCAGGCCCGGTGTCGCCGAGGGCCGCGGCGTCGGCAGGAATACGGCGAGCGGACGGGCCAGCCGCGCCAGCCACATGCTGACGCGGAAGCGCTGCGGATCCGGCAGGACGAAGGCCAGCATCTGGCGCAGCAGCCGCTCGGTGAGTGGCCGCTGATAGCGTTGCTCGATCCTGACCCGGGCCTGGTCGACGAGGTGCATGTAGTTCACCCCGGAGGGGCAGGTCGTCATGCAGGCCAGGCACGACAGGCAGCGGTCGACATGCTTGACCACCTCGGCCGTCGGCGTCTGGTCCTTCTCCAGCATCTCCTTGATCAGATAGATGCGGCCGCGCGGGCTATCGAGCTCGTCGCCGAGCAGCACATAGGTCGGACAGGTTGCAGTGCAGAAGCCGCAATGGACGCAGGCGCGCAGGATCTTGTCGGCCTCCGCGATATCGGGATCGGCAAGCTGCGCGAGTGAGAATTCGGTCTTCATGCCGCAGCGCCCCGCGTCAGCCGTCCCCGGTTGAGAATGGACTTCGGATCGAAACCGGCCCGTACCCGCTCGCTCAGGGCGGCGATGCCTGGCGCTTGCGGATGGAACACATCGACGTCGCGCCTGACATCCTCTGCCGCCCGGATCAGCATGGCATGCCCGCCGACCGCATTCGCACGCGCGCGCACGGCCGGTTCATGCGCGTCGCCCTTCGGCGGCAGTGCGGCCCAGATCAATCCGCCGCCCCAGTCGTAAATCACGTCGCCGCCGGTCTCGCGCGCCAGCTGGGTCCCGAGCGCCGCACCTGACGCCGGCGGACAGACGATCCGCCACACCGGCCGGGCGCCCAGCGCGCCGCCGGCCGCGAACGGCAGGACGTCGCGGACGGTCGCCCACAGTGCCGCCGACGATGCGTCCTCGACCAGGGCCGCGGTTCCGAACGGCGCCAGCAATTCGCGCAGCGAACCGGCGCGGTGGGCGGCTGAAGCGGTAATGCCTTCGAGCCGCAGCACGGTCAGCGCTTCGCCCTGGCCCGCGATGTCGCCGAGCCCGTCGATCTTCGCCCGGAACGCGGATTTCGGCAGGTGGGCGGCGCCGGACACGTCGAAGGGCGAGCCGAGCGCCGCGGTCATCGCCTTGTTGGCGGCGGCATCGTCGAGCCCGCGCAGCAGCAGCGTCCGCTCGGCCTCCGGCTTCGGCATCACCTTCAGCGTGACCTCGGTCATCACCGACAGCGTGCCCCAGGAACCGGCCAGAAGCTTGCAGAGGTCGTAGCCGGTGACGTTCTTCACCACCTTGCCGCCGGTCTTGAAGCTGTCGCCGAAACCGGAGACGGCGTGCGCCCCGAGCAGGTGGTCGCGCGCCCCGCCCGCCCTGATGCGCCGCGGGCCGGCGAGGCCCGCCGCGATCATGCCGCCGATGGTGCCTGATACGGGCGTGCCGAGCAGCGGCGCGGTGTTCATCGGCTCAAAGGCGAATTGCTGGTTCTTGGCATCGATCAGCGACAGCACGTCGGCCAGTGGCGCACCGGCCTCAAGCGTCACGATCAGCTCGTTGGGCTCGTAGGAGGTGACGGCATTGAGCGCGGAGACGTCGAGCGCGGCGTTGGTCGCCATCGCGTGGCCAATGCTGCGCTTGCTGCCATGACCGATGATCTCGAGCGGCTGCTCGTTGGCAATCGCCGCGCGCACCACCTCTTCGACGTCTTTGGCGTCTCTGACCTTGAGCGTATCCACGGGAAAAGGCGGTAGCGAAATTCGCCGCCAAAATCAAATGCAGCGTGACGCGGCGACCACCCAGCCGTGCAATGCCAGTGCGGCGTGCGACGAAACTCCATCAGGCCGGCTCCGCGACATCCGACGACAACGGTTCGATAAAGATCGAAGCGTTCACGACATCGACACTTCGATCACCGGCGAACCAAAGCCGACAGGCCATCGCTACAAGCTTGCGCCGATCGCGATCGAGCCCAACCGACGGAGACACACATGGAGCGATCGACATATGCGCGGCCGGCGCCGCGCGTCCACGAAACATTCAGCCGCAGGTCGGTGATCACCGCCTTCGGTGCCGTCATGGCGATCTATCTCTCGCCGTGGACGTCGTCATCTCAAGCCCAGCAGCAAGGAGGAACGACCATGAACCACTATGCCACGCAGAAATCCCTCAGCGACGCCGTCGACGGCGGCGGCCTGCTCGTCGTCGCGCAATGGGAGGCCAAGCCCGGCGAGGCCGACAAGGTCGCCGCGATCCTCGACCGCTTCCTGCCCGAGGCGCAGCGCGAGGACGGCGTCAAGCTGTTCCTGATCTCGCGCGCCAGGGAGAATCCGGCCCAGTTCCTGTTCTACGAGCTGTTCCGCGACGAGGCCGCTTTCAAGGCGCACCAGGAGAGCGCGCACTTCAAGACGTACATCGCCGGCGAAGCCCTGCCGCTACTGGCGAAGCGCGAGCGGGCGCAATACGGGCTGCTGTAAGCGTTTCGGAGGGAAGAGGTTTGCATCGCAAGCCCCTTCCCTCCGCGCGAGCGCCTAGTACCCGGAATCAGAGCTGAGTGATACGGCGGCCTTTGAAACGGCGTTGACGGACCTTTTTCTTGGTCCAGACGAAGGGCTCGGCTCTGTCGTTGTATGCGTTGACGTAGGCATCGATGTGTTCCTGAAGCTGCTTGAGGCTCGTGAAGGAGGTGCCGCTGAGCGACTGCCCCTGCAAGATGGAAAACCATACTTCGACCTGATTGAGCCATGACGCACTTGTCGGCGTGAAATGAAATTGCACGTTGGGGTGGGCCTTGAGCCAGTCCTCGTTCTTTTTATGGGTGTTGAGGTTGTCGAGGATGACGTGAAGCTTGCGGTTCGGAAAAGCCGCGGTGACGCTGTTCATGAAATCGAGAAACTCGACGCGGCGCCGGCGTTTTGAATGGGTCGCGATGATCTTTCCGGTGGCGACTTCGAGCGCCGCAAACAATGTTGTGGTGCCATGCCGCTTGTAATCGTGGCTTTGGCCGGTCAAGGCGCGGCCATTGGGCAACTTCAGATAACCCTGCGCTCGCTCCAAAGCCTGGATCGAGGGCTTCTCGTCCACGCACAGCACAATGGCCTTCGCCGGCGGCGCGACATAGAGGCCGACAACATCGGCGGCTTTGGCCGTAAAGTTCGGGTCGTTGCTCTCGCACCAGGACTTGCGAGCCACCAGGTCAATCTTGTGGCTGCGCAGGAACCGCCAGACATATTGGACATCGACATCGCCCAGCGCCTCGGCCAGCAGGGGGCCGGTCCAGCGCGCAAACCCTTGCGGTGGCGGCTTATCCAGCAGCTTCAGAATCCGCTTGTCGGTCGTCTTCGTATAGATCGGCTGCTTGCCAGGCCGCGGCTTGTCTTGCAGCCCTTCAAGGCCATGGTCGGCATAGCGATGCCGCCAAAGGCTGACAATCCGCGGCTGGACCCCAACTTCCTTGGCGATCGACCGGGTGCTGCGCCCATCCGCCGCCAACAGAACTATCCGCGCCCGCTTCAAATCGCGCTGCAACGTCACCGGTGAGCGACAGCACGCCTCAAGCACCTTGCGATCTTTCCTCGAAAGGTGGACTTCTCTTGCTTCGGGTATCATCCCGACCTTGAATCACGACTCACGTTCCAAGAAAAGTGGGTACTAGAACCGCGGAATGTCCGGAAACGCCAGCTTGCCCGCGTGCACGTGCATGCGGCCGAGCTCCGCGCAGCGGTGCAGGGTCGGAAACACTTTTCCGGGGTTGAGCAGGCCCTGCGCGTCGAAAGCGCATTTCAGCCGCTGCTGCTGGTTGAGGTCGATCTCGCTGAACATCTCCGGCATCAGATCGCGCTTCTCGATGCCGACGCCGTGCTCGCCGGTGAGCACCCCGCCGAACTCGACACAGGCGCGCAGGATGTCGGCTCCGAAGGCCTCGGCCCGCTCGATCTCGCCGGGCTTGTTGGCATCGTAGAGGATCAGCGGGTGCAAATTGCCGTCGCCGGCGTGGAACACATTGGCGCAGCCGAGTTGGTATTTTTCCGATAGCTCGCGGATGCGCGCCAGCGCCTTCGGCAGCGCACCGCGGGGAATGGTGCCGTCCATGCAGAGATAGTCGGGCGAGAAGCGGCCGACGGCCGGAAACGCGGCTTTCCGGCCCGCCCAGAACAGGTTGCGCTCGGCCTCCGAGGTCGAGATCTGGCAGGTGGTCGAGCCGCAGGCATTGGCGATGGTCTCGACGCGCGTGATCAGCTCGTCGACCTCGATCTTGGGACCGTCGAGCTCGATGATGAGCAGCGCCTCGACGTCGAGCGGATAGCCGGCATGGACGAAGGCTTCCGCGGCGTGGATCGCGGGCTTGTCCATCATCTCCATGCCGCCGGGAATGATGCCGGCGCCGATGATGCGTGCCACGCATTCGCCGGCCGCTTCGACCTCCGCGAAGCCGACCATCAGCGCGCGCGCCGTCTCCGTCTTTTGCAGGATGCGCACCGTGATCTCGGTGATGACGCCGAGCAGACCTTCGGAGCCGGTGATGACGCCCATCAGGTCGTAGCCGGCGTTCTCGCACCCCTTGCCGCCGATCCGCAGGATCTCGCCGCTCATCAGCACGATCTCGCAACCCAGCACGTTGTTGGTGGTCATGCCGTATTTGAGGCAGTGCACGCCGCCGGAATTCTCCGCGACATTGCCGCCGATCGAGCAGGCGATCTGCGAGGACGGATCGGGCGCGTAATAGAAGCCGGCATGCGCGACCGCCTGGCTGATGGCCAGATTGGTGACACCGGGCTCGGTGACGACGACGCGGTTGTCGAAATCGATCTCGCGGATGCGCTTGAACTTGCCGAGCCCGAGCAGCACGCCGTCTTCGAGCGGCAGCGCGCCGCCGGACAGCGAGGTGCCGGAGCCGCGCGGCACCACCTTGATGCCCTGCCCGGCACAATATTTCAGGACGAGCGAGACCTGCTCGGTCGTATCGGGCAGCACCACGACCATCGGCGGCTGGCGATAGGCGGTCAGCCCGTCGGATTCATAGGCCCGCATCTCGGCGGCGCTGTCGATCACGCCTTCGCCTGATACGATTGCGCGCAAGGCGGCGACGATCTCGCTGCGACGCGCCAGCACTGCCTGGTCGCTTGCGGGCATCATGATGGCCATATTACGAAGCCTTCGTCCGACGGAGGGAATTGTCCCGGCAAATCAATCATGTCTTGCCGTCTTTGGGTAGGTCCTCCGAAGGTCGCATTGCATTGTTGCAGCGCAAGTTCTCTCTGGGGCAAGCCTGCTATCAGGAAACCTGTCAAGGATTCGCGGCTTGTCCACTTGCCCTGGACCTGCCAAAACCACGACCCTCCATCTGACCCGGGAAGAGACGAAGAGCACCCTTATGACAAAACTGACTTTCGGCGCGCTAGTTGCCCTCGCCATGACTGCCGCAGCGTCCACCGCCATATCTTCCAAAGCGATGGCGCAGGACGCCGCCGCGGGCAAGACGTCGTTCAACAAGTGCCTGGCCTGCCACGCGATCGGCGAAGGCGCCAAGAACAAGGTCGGCCCCGAGCTCAACGGCCTCAACGGCCGCAAGTCGGGAACTGCGCCGGACTACAGCTATTCGGATGCGAACAAGAATTCCGGCATCACCTGGGACGAAGCCACGTTCAAGGAGTACATCAAGGACCCCAAGGCCAAGATCCCCGGCACCAAGATGGCGTTCGCCGGCATCAAGAACGAGACCGAGATCAACAATCTCTGGACCTTTGTCTCGCAGTTCGACAAGGACGGGAAGATCAAGCAGTAAGCGCGCGAGAGGCGGTCGCCTGAGCTTCGGTTCTGATTGAAGCAGAGCCGAAGCTCAGGCTTCTTGTTTTGACGCGTTTTCTTCACGCGAACCGGTATCCGCTTCGCTCGAAAACGCTTCAGTCGGTGGCCGCCTGCGCCGGCACGATTTTCCCGATCATCGTCTCGATCTCCGTCTTCACCAGATCCGGCACGGCGTTCTGCACCATGTGGCCGAGATCGGGCAGCACGATCAGCTTTGCATTCGGCACCATCGCCGCGAACGGGCGCGCGTGGATGTTGGTCTTCACCGTCTTGTCGGGTTCGCCGGCGATGATCGTGACCGGGGCCGATATTTCGCCATAGCGCGTGGCTTGCCCGGCCACCGATGCCTTCAACGTCACCAGATCATAGGCATTGGCGATGAACTCGCGCGGCCGCAGCAGCAGCGGCGTCGCGGAGTGCTGCACGAAACCATCGGGCATGGTCTGCGGCAGGAACACATTGCGCGCGCCGGACTCGGCGACGAAATACCCGAGCGGCAGCGTGATGGTGTAGGCGAGCAGCGGGCCGATCACGGGCGTTGCGATGAGCTCGTTGTAGCGGCCGACGCCGCCGCGCCAGGGATGCGTGACGGGCGCCAGCATCACGAGGCCGGCGACGCGGCCGGGATGATCGAGCGCGAGGCGCGCGCCGAGCGCCCCGCTCCAGGAATGCACGACGAACACCGCACGATCGATTCCGAGCTTACGAAGCGCCTCGTCGATCATCCGCGCCTGGATCTGCGGCGTCGAATCCTGCCGCCGCGCGCGCGTGCTCCAGCCATGGCCGGGACGGTCGATCAGGATGACGCGATGGTCTTTTGCCAGGAGATCGCCGAGCGGGCGTCGCATCGCTTCGAGATTGGAGCTCGCGCCGTGCAACATCACGACCGGCGGGCGTGAATCGCGCGGGCCGATGTCGACGACGTGAAGCGTCGCGCCATCGACCTCGATCATCCGGCCCTGCGGCGGAAAGGCGCATTGCACGGCGACGATTCCGGCCTGCGTGACCAGCGCCAGCAGAACCAGCGCCGTCACGACTGTCATCACGATCATTGAGAGAATCCGGACGTAATAAGGCACCTGGCAATTACGGGGCGTGGCACGCGGCAGTTTCGCCCCAGGGGCTTCAGCACTTCCACCGGAAATGAGGGGCTGTGGATATGTGCATAATCGAGGGCCAGAAAAACTCAATAGAATCAATCTAATTCCTGATTGCGCGCGAGCTTCGGACCAGCTTCATGCGGTCGTCATAGCGGTTTCCATATAATCGCCATGGTCGGTTCCGCCATTTAGGCGCGGGTGGGCGCCGATCCTCCTCGCGACCTCAGGGGATGCGGGACAGGCCGGCAGGATTTGTCCTGATTTGAACCGGAGAATTTCGATGAGCTTCAGATCGAACGACACTGCAATCGACGAGATTGTCGCAAGCTGCAACGGTGACCTGCGCGGTGCCGTGCGGGCGCTGCTCCTGATCAACGAGCATCTCGAGGCGGAGCTCGCCAGGGCTTACGCCGCAGCGGCCGATCGCGGCCTCGCCGAGCGCGGCGGCAGCGCCCTGCATTAGGTTGCGGGCCGGACCTAGTCCGTCTTGTCCGCGTCCTTTTCGTCGTCGGGACTGACCGCGGGACAGGCGCGGATGGTCGAGCGGGCGAGCTTGGCGTCGGCCCTGGACTTGTAGGGACCATCGCCGAACCAGATGTCGCCGATGATGACCGGATTGCTGGTCACGATGTTGCATTTGCCGGTGGCGCGGTTGCCGACCACCCAGAACAGTCCGTCGGCGAGACTCACCGTTCCCGACGCGAGCAACAAGCTACCCGCAAAAATCAAACGCTTCATGGCTTTGCTCCTGCCATGCAGGTAGGCCTGCGGCCGCATTGGCGATACCCCAGCTCATGCGACGCGTGTGATCGTGGTTAATCCGCGTGCGCCGCAATCGCTCGGGAAATGATCAAACTATCCCTTTGCGCTGGCGCGGCCCTTCGGGTCCGGATCGTGCTCTAGTACCCGGAATCAGAGCTGAGTGATACGGCGGCCTTTGAAACGGCGTTGACGGACCTTTTTCTTGGTCCAGACGAAGGGCTCGGCTCTGTCGTTGTATGCGTTGACGTAGGCATCGATGTGTTCCTGAAGCTGCTTGAGGCTCGTGAAGGAGGTGCCGCTGAGCGACTGCCCCTGCAAGATGGAAAACCATACTTCGACCTGATTGAGCCATGACGCACTTGTCGGCGTGAAATGAAATTGCACGTTGGGGTGGGCCTTGAGCCAGTCCTCGTTCTTTTTATGGGTGTTGAGGTTGTCGAGGATGACGTGAAGCTTGCGGTTCGGAAAAGCCGCGGTGACGCTGTTCATGAAATCGAGAAACTCGACGCGGCGCCGGCGTTTTGAATGGGTCGCGATGATCTTTCCGGTGGCGACTTCGAGCGCCGCAAACAATGTTGTGGTGCCATGCCGCTTGTAATCGTGGCTTTGGCCGGTCAAGGCGCGGCCATTGGGCAACTTCAGATAACCCTGCGCTCGCTCCAAAGCCTGGATCGAGGGCTTCTCGTCCACGCACAGCACAATGGCCTTCGCCGGCGGCGCGACATAGAGGCCGACAACATCGGCGGCTTTGGCCGTAAAGTTCGGGTCGTTGCTCTCGCACCAGGACTTGCGAGCCACCAGGTCAATCTTGTGGCTGCGCAGGAACCGCCAGACATATTGGACATCGACATCGCCCAGCGCCTCGGCCAGCAGGGGGCCGGTCCAGCGCGCAAACCCTTGCGGTGGCGGCTTATCCAGCAGCTTCAGAATCCGCTTGTCGGTCGTCTTCGTATAGATCGGCTGCTTGCCAGGCCGCGGCTTGTCTTGCAGCCCTTCAAGGCCATGGTCGGCATAGCGATGCCGCCAAAGGCTGACAATCCGCGGCTGGACCCCAACTTCCTTGGCGATCGACCGGGTGCTGCGCCCATCCGCCGCCAACAGAACTATCCGCGCCCGCTTCAAATCGCGCTGCAACGTCACCGGTGAGCGACAGCACGCCTCAAGCACCTTGCGATCTTTCCTCGAAAGGTGGACTTCTCTTGCTTCGGGTATCATCCCGACCTTGAATCACGACTCACGTTCCAAGAAAAGTGGGTACTAGATGTCGCGGCCTTCGACCTTTTCGGTCAGCGCCTTGACCTGATCGGGGATCTTCTCGAGGTGCGGATTGACGGCGAGCGCCTTGCGGTAGGCCTCGAGCGCGCGCTTCTCGTCGCCGACCTCCTGCATGATCATGCCGAGCCCCGCGAGCGCGCCGAAATGGCGGGGTTCGCGGATCAGCACTTGCTGGATGTCGGCGAGCGAGCGGCCGTAGTCGTTCTGCATGTAGTAGAGCGTGGCGCGCCGGTTCCAGGCCTCGATGTAGTCGGGCCTGAGCTTGATGACCGAATCCAACAGCTTGATCGCGACGTCGATCTTCTGCGCGTCGACCGCGGTCTTGGCCCGCGCCATCAGCAGCGAGGCGGTATCGCTCGGGGTCTGGAGCCAGATCGCCCAGATCCGCGCCTCGACATGCTTGGCGCTGACATCGTCGGGCGCCGCCTTCAGCGCGCCGAACAGGAAATCGAGATTTTTGGTGCGATCGACCTTGGGCAGCTTGGCCGGCGCTTCGGGAAGCTTCTTCTGCTTGCCGGGCGGGGACGGCGGCTCAACCTGCTGCGCCGCGGCCGGAGCAAGGCCGGCGGTTCCCAGGGCAAGGGCCAGACACAGGGTGCGTGCGAAAGGGAATCTCACTGCCAGGACTCTCAATGCCATGACCGAAGTCTAGACGCGCAAAGCCGCCCTTGCAAAGCAAAGGCGGCGTCAAACTCGTGTGAGACCGTGGTCTTGCGGGGCGCGCGGGGCGTCCGGCAGGGCTAATCAGCCCTGGCGAGCCTTGAAGCGGCGCTGCACCTTGTTGATCACATAGACCCGGCCCTTGCGGCGAACCAGGCGGTTGGCGCGATGGCGACCGCGCAGCGATTTCAGCGAGTTACGGACCTTCATGGCAGAATCCTGAACGTTCGAAAGGCCGTGTTCGGCACTACCGTTTCGGCACGCGCGAATGTGGCAAAATGAGATTTTTCCCGCTGGCGGACGACCGCCCGGGACGGGGCGGTTCTTAAGGCATGGCGGGAGGTCATGTCAATGTTAACTGCCCGGTTCCGAACCGGCAAATTCGCGAAAACAACCCCATGCACAGTAGAAGCGGCCGGATCGGCCCGATCTGCCGCGTCAGAGGCCAGGCACGGCAATGACTTTTGCGGGCTGCGGTTTTGCTTCCAGCGACGCCTTGCCAAATTCGTTATATCATATAATCAATTTGGCAACCCGTCGGGAGGAAACCAATGCCGAAGCTGAAGCTGCCCAACATCGACGATGTCGTCGCCATCGACATCCACACCCACGCCGAAGAGCCCTGCGGCTGCCACGCTGACGACGGCTATGACGACTTCCAGGCGCAGATGGCGGAGTACTTCAAGTCGCCGAACAAGCATCCGCCGACCGTGCCGGAGACCGCCGCCTACTATCGCTCCAAGAACATCGCCGCGGTGATCTTCCCGGTCGACGCCGAGCGCGAGACCGGTTTCCGCCGCTACAACAATTACGAGATGCTGGAGGTCGCCTCCGATCATCTCGACGTCCTCATCCCGTTCGTCTCGATCGACCCGCACAAGGGCAAGCTCGGGGCGCGCGAGGCGCGCAAGCTGATCGAGGAATACGGCGTGCGCGGCTTCAAATTCCATCCGACCATGCAGGGCTTCTACGCCAACGACCGCATGGCCTATCCGCTCTACGAAGAGATCAACAATGGCGGCGCCATCGCGCTGTTCCACACCGGCCAGACCGGCGTCGGCTCCGGCATGCCCGGCGGCATGGGGATGCGGCTGAAATATTCCAACCCGATGTACATGGACGACGTCGCGGCGGATTTTCCCGACCTCAAGATCATCCTCGCCCACCCCTCCTTCCCCTGGCAGGAAGAGGCGCTGTCGGTCGCGACCCACAAGCCGAACGTCTACATCGACCTGTCGGGCTGGTCGCCAAAGTACTTCCCGCCGATCCTGGTGCGCTACATCAACTCGATTCTCCAGGACAAGATGCTGTTCGGCTCGGACTGGCCGGTGATCACGCCGGACCGCTGGCTGTCGGACTTCGCCAAGATCGACATCCGCGACGAGATCCGGCCGAAGGTGCTGAAGGCGAACGCGCGCAAGCTTTTGGGCATCTAGCGCGGACGCTGAGAAGGCCGCTGGCGTGTCAGGGCAACGCTCGAGCTGCCGACGGCAAGGAGACCGCCTGACGGCGGTCTCCGGAAGTTCACCGCGTCTGATCAGGCAGCTCGCTTGAAAGCCTCCCGCGCCGCCTCGTTGGCACGATCAAAGGCAAGGCGGGTCTCCGCCAGGGCCGCCATGAGTGCGGACCATGAGTGGGTCCCCGCCTCTCTGAGCTTCTCCAGTTTTTTCTCCGCCTCGATTGCATCGGCATTCATGCGCTTCAGGGCTGCGTCGATGTCGCCGCGGCGCTCGGACGCAAAGTTCTTGGCATCGCTGCCGAGCTTGTCGGCGGCTTCGCGCCACGCCTTGAGCTGCGCTTCGGCCTGAAGCTTGAACGTCGCCTGTTGCTGCTCGATCTGCTTGCCGAAGCTTTCGACGTATTTTCCGGCCTCGGTCTCGAACACGCGCCAATCGGCTTCCATTCTTGATTTTGCCTGGCTCCAGGCGGCCTCGCCGACCTCCGACTGCTTCTTCACGGTGTCGCGGAATTCGTCGCGCTGCTTGCAGAGATCCGCCAGAACCTTCGTGGCCTTCTCACGCGCTTCCGACTGCACCTCGGAAGCCCTGGCTTCGAGCGAGGTCACCGTTGCTTCCATTTCGTCGAGACGCTCCTTGGCCCAGTTGGTGAAGAAATTGATGTTGTTTTGCGTGACCATTGCTTCGTGTCCATGGTTCGAATGGTACCGCCCCAGTTTCCCGACTAACACGCTGCGCCACGCGCGTTCTTGACGTGAGTCAAGCAACGTCGCCGAGCTGATGAGGGCTTCGATGCCGAGGACAGAAACCCTCACTTGCCAGATCAAGCGCCAGCCCGGGACTCAAGGATTTGTAGGTCGCGAGCGGCGCCTGCGCCATTGCCGGGTGCGCGAGCATCAACAGGACGGTGGCCGCAAGCAGGGTGCGAGCGAGCATGGTTTCTCCGACGTGAGCTGGTCGACGTCGACTTTAATCTAGGGCGTGTACTCTTAACGCGCAGAAGTCCGGTCTTGAAGGCTTAGCGGAAATGTTCCGCTCGGTCAGCGCATTGCCGCTGATGACCCGATTGAGACATCCTCTTGACAGTCGGGCGATGAAGAACGCGGTCTGTCGGCTGAGCCATCAAAGGCCCATGTACGCCCAAGAGGGAGTACCACCATTTTTCTATCGCGATTGGCGGCCATGAGGTTGTTATCGTCTTGTCGGAAATGGCAAAAACCCTCACCCTTGGTTCGGCCAGTTCATTCCGACATTGCTTTGATGAAAAGCCAGGAGGGAACATGCGCAAATATGTCCGTGGTACCTTCGTCGCCGCGCTAGGTCTTGCTTTTATCGGTGCGGCCCTCAGACCAATTGCAGCAGAAGAGCCTTACAAGGCTCAGCTCGACGCGTTGCGCAAATCGCTGGAGAAATATCAGGACTACAAGGTAGCCGTGCGCGACCTCTACCTGTCGACGGTGGGCTGCGTGCACTATTCTGGCGAGAAAGTTCCGCACCACATGGAGTATGCCAAAGGCGCTATGGGAGTGCACTTTGCCAATGTCACAGTGCAGGGCGCTCCCGATCCGATGAAGCCCAACGTATTGATCTACGAACCTGTGGGCAAGGAATTGAAGCTCGTGGCTGTTGAGTGGTTGGTGCCTCTAACGGCAGATACCAAGCAGCGCCCCTCTCTCTTCGACCAACCCTTCATGGGCCCGATGGAAGGACACTGGCCGCTCATTCCAAAGGAGTTTGTGCATTATGATCTGCATGCCTGGTTGTTCAAGGACAACCCGCTCGGCATGTTTGCGCCCACCAACCCGAATGTTAGCTGCGAGGGCTACGACTTTTCCCTGCTGGAAGAGCCGACCATGATGGTGCCGGGCCCATAAGCCAATCGCGAGGTCGGCTTCTGGCCCATCAGCGAAGTAGTAGCACGCCTCATTGAGGTCCGTTCAATGGGGCATAGCGGACTGAGCTTGCTCACGTTGAGTTTTTCGCGTTTTGACCCCACAGAAGGCACGGCATCGGGCCGGGCAGATGTCGGCCTCGACCCGCTTCGGACATCGCGGTTTGGCAAACAGGGCAGTAAGACTCCCGGGCGCATCACGAGGCAATATGAGGCGGCGGGAGTTCATCGGGCTGGTTGGTGGTGCAGCTGCTTCGTCGGTTGTGGCGCAAGCAAACTTTTTCCGCTTTAGCGGGCGCTAAGCGGGATGGGCAAGTAATCTTATGCTCGTCGGTTGCTACTTTTGCTGAACGCGGCTGAGATAATCGACAACAGCGAGGATGCGTTTTCGCACGACGACTTCGGGGCTTTGCTCCGGCCCGGCCATCTTCCAATAAGACGGATCAACATAGTGAGGCAAGTTGACAATGGGGTTGAATCGTTCCCCCCAAATTGGCATCTCACGAGTGCCGTGAGCAGGAATTGTTTTCGATCCATCTATGGTTTCATAGACAGCGTTCGTGGGAAAGACCCCGTTGTTGTTCTTGGCCAACACCGTCAAATCGGGAGGCGGGATCTTGAGCTGGTCGCTGACCGGTCCTTTGCCCTTTGCATCCGCGCCATGACAACTCGCGCACGAAGACTGAAATTCTGACTTGCCGATGTCGAGGTCTTCAGCCTGAGCCGCGGCAGCGAAAGCAGCGGTAAGGCCGGCAATTATCAACCAACCACACTTTACCATGTCGCGCTCCGACGCTGGCTAGAAAGGCTTTACCACTAGCCGCTTTGCGCTCCGACAGATTGACGCATATCAAGACTGGCTTCCGGCTTAGGCTTGTGAAGGCTCTGGGAGTGGCATGCTTTCGCCGGCTGATCGGACTTAAGAGCCCGCGCCCTAGAGTGCCGTGCTCGCCGATCTCGCGCTGCTCTGCTACCACCCCCATGGTCTGGGCGCGTCCGCCGTTCGGTCGCTATCGGGGATAGATCGGACATGGAGCGGATAACCCATGTCGGTCGCAAATGACCCTGGCTGTGTAAAAAGCCACGAGTCGGCTACGATTCCTCCGTTTCCTGATGGGGGATACGGATGGGACGCTTCGTTGAAGGCGCGGACAGATCCCAGCTGACGCTCTTGCCGGAATGTCTGGAGGATTGGGTAAGCGAGGACAACGCGGTCCATGTGATCGATGTGTTCGTCGAGGCGCTCGACCTGCATGGAATGGGGTTTGTGCGTGCGATCGCCAAGGAGACGGGCCGGCCCTCCTATCATCCGGCAGTCCTTCTGAAGCTTTACATCTACGGTTATCTCAATCGGGTGCAGTCCAGTCGCCGCCTGGAACGTGAGGCGTGCCGCAATATCGAGGTGATGTGGCTGATCGGCCGCCTGGCTCCCGATCATAAGACGATCGCCGATTTCCGGAAGGACAATGGTGCGGCGATCCGGAAGGTTTGTGCGAAGTTCATTGCACTATGCCGGCAAATGGGCCTGTTGCAGACCCGAAGCGTCGCAATCGATGGTAGCAAGTTCAAGGCGGTGAACAACCGCGACCGCAACTTCACGCATGCCAAGATGGCGAGGCGGATGGCGCAGATCGAGGAAAGCGTCGGTCGATATCTGCGTCAACTCGATAGCGCCGATCGGCAGGAGCCATCGGAAGCGATCAGCATCAAGACGACGAGGATCAAGGAAAAGATCGCGCGGCTGAAGCAGGAGATGAGCCGCCTGGAGGTGCTCGATGCGCAGATGCGCAACACGCCGGATCAACAGATATCGCTCACCGATCCGGATGCCCGTTCGATGGCCACCAGCGGACGCGGATCGGGTGTCGTCGGCTACAATGTCCAGGTCGCGGTGGACACCGAACACCATCTGATTGTTACGCACGAGGTTATAAACGTCGGCAACGACCGTGGGCAGCTTGCCCGGATGTCGAAGCAAGCCAAAGAAGTGCTCGAAGTGGACAAGCTCGAGGCGGTCGCCGACCGTGGCTACTTCGACGGAGAGGAGATACTAGCCTGCGAAGAGGCTGGCATTGCCGTCACCTTGCCCAAGCCCATGACGTCGAACGCCAAGGCGGAGGGCCGGTTCGGCAAACAGGACTTCGCCTACCTGTCTGATGAGGACGTCTACCGCTGCCCATCCGGCCAGCTGCTGCCCTATCACTACACCAACATCGAGCATGGAATGACGCTGCGCCGTTACTGGTCGACAGCGGCGTGCCAAGGCTGCGCGATCAAGAGCCAATGTACGCCGTCCAAGGAGCGCCGCATCACGCGCTGGGAGCATGAGCACGTGGTCGAGGGGGTCCAGAGACGGCTCGATTCCAATCCTGACGCCATGCGGACGCGGCGCGAGACGGTCGAGCATCCCTTCGGCACGATCAAGGCCCGCATGGGCGCGACCCATTTCCTGATGAAGCGCCTACGGAACGTGGCCGCCGAGATGGCGTTGCATGTCCTCGCCTATAACCTCACCCGGGTGATGAACATCGTCGGCAGACCGAGCCTGATTGCAGCTATCCGCGCAACCTAAGGGACGGATAAGGGCGTCCAAAAGCGGCAAAGCACGGCGCTATAACGATCTTGGCCGCCTGTTAGACGATCCGACGGCAAAACATCGGCGGCCTGCACCTATTGCCAACTACGGTCGCTTCCGAATTATCCGTTTCCACACAACCAAGACCCGTAGCGGACTCGCTTGTTTTCTACCGGCAAATCGACGAGCCGACTTGTTGCAAGCTCTTTCGTAGGCAGAGAGTTGCCTGATACCATCCGCAACGCGTTGGGCTGTGTGGATGCGATAAGAAAACTCAGGGGTCGCCGCATGAAAGACGTCGAAATCGTTTCGGAAGACCAATGGCACGCTGATTGGCGGCAGGAACGCCGGTTGACGCTGCTGTTTGAACCGTCGATCAAGGAGGATGCCTGGTGTGGACCGCTCGTCGAAGAGTTCTGGTTGCCCCATTGGCAGAATCGGCTCGATTTCGTCACACAGGCCGCTGATTTCTGTGCTGACAAAGACGAGTATAGATTGAGGGACCTGGACAATATCGTAATCCAGCGACGTGGGGGAATGCCGAGTTGGAAGGCAGCGCCTTCGATCTCCGCGAGCTCAACGAGGCCCGAGAGCTTGGACTGCAGCACTATTCGAGCCATAGCCCGGTCTTCGCCGATAGCCGCTGATGCACGACACGGAGAAGTCTGACTCTGGCATAGTAGCTGAGAAGCCAACGAACAAAGCCGGATTACTGGCGGCGGAGTGGGCGGAGCCAAGGCCGGGGACCAAGGGAAACGCGGAACAGCAGCGCATGCACCGGACACAGGGCCGGGCTCGCATGACCCAGTCGCTGGACCGCGTACGGACAGCCGCAAGGCTGAGGAAGAAGGACCGGTTCACCGCGCTCTTTCACCACATCAATGTCGATACACTGCGGGCGGCGTTCTTTGCGCTCAGGCGTAAGGCTGCTCCCGGAGTGGATGGCATGACGTGGGAGGACTACGAGGAAGATCTCGAGCCCCGGCTCGCCGATCTGCACAAACGGGTCCAACGAGGAGCGTATCGCCCGCAACCGTCTCGCCGGACGTACATACCAAAGGCAGACGGCAAGCAGCGCCCGTTAGCGATCGCGGCTCTCGAAGACAAAATCGTCCAGGGCGCCACCGTCATCGTGCTCAACGCCATCTACGAAGGAGACTTCTGTGGCTTTTCCTACGGGTTTCGGCCCGGCAGAGGACCACATGATGCGTTGGACGCGCTCTGCACAGCGATCGAGACGCGGAACGTGAACTGGATCATTGACGCCGACATCCAAAACTTCTTTGGCGCAGTCAGTCAACCTTGGCTGGTTCGCTTCTTGGAACATAGGATCGGCGACAAGCGCATCATCCGCCTCATTCAGAAATGGCTGAAGGCGGGTGTTCTCGAAGACGGCGTCGTAGCCGCTGATGACAGGGGAACGGGTCAAGGTTCGGTGATTTCACCGCTTCTGGGCAACATCTACCTGCACTACGCTCTCGACCTGTGGGCCAAACGCTGGCGACAGCGCGAGGTCTCCGGCGGCATGATCATCGTGCGTTACGCGGACGATGTAGTAGTCGGCTTTGAGCGCGAGGATGACGCACGTCGTTTCCTTGACGCGATGCGCGCGAGACTGGAGGAGTTCGAGCTGACGCTCCACCCGGCCAAGACCCGCCTGATTGAGTTTGGTCGCCATGCGGCGGCTCAACGCAAGCAGCGCGGACTCGGAAAGCCGGAAACCTTTGCGTTCATGGGGTTCACGTTTATCTGCGGCAAATCACGCCAAGGGCGCTTCCAGCTTCAACGGAAGACCCGTAGCGACCGCTTGCGAACCAAACTCCGCGAAATCAAGGAGGAGCTAAGGCGCCGAATGCACTGGCCGATCCCTGCACAAGGGAAATGGCTGAGGCAGGTCTTGACCGGCCACTTTGCGTACTTTGCTGTCCCGACGAATGGCCGAGCGCTCAATGCGTTTCGGTTCTATCTGACCGATCTCTGGAGGCGGACGCTTCGGCGGCGCAGTCAGCGGACCTGTCTGACCTGGGATCGCATAACGCAGATCACCGATGACTGGCTCCCCAAGGCTCGCATCCTTCATCCATGGCCGAAGCTGCGCTTCGCCGTCAAACACCCGAGGTAGGAGCCAGAGCTGGCCCCGGTTGTTTGGACAGCGCCCCGCTGGATTTAAGTGGATTCCTGCCGGGTTATGCTGAACGCGGGGCTTTACGGTTTTGTCGTTGCGTCGGGAGGGCGTAGCCCGACCAGAGCGACGACAAAACCGTCGGCGACGGTCATGCGGCCATCACCATAGCTTGCGTGCCGAAGTAAGCCTCGTCGGGCGTGCGCCCGTCAAGGCTCGAGTGAGGGCGTCCCTGATTGTAGAAGGCCAGATACTTGGCAATTGACGCTCGCGCCTCGGACACGCTGTCGTAGGCGCGGAGATAAACTTCTTCGTATTTGACCGTGCGCCAGAGCCGCTCGACAAACACGTTGTCGCGCCAGGCGCCCTTGCCGTCCATGCTGATGGCGATCTTCGCGTCCAGCAGCACATCGGTGAACTCGAGGCTGGTGAACTGGCTGCCCTGATCCGTGTTGAAAATCTCGGGCCTGCCGTGCTTCGCCAACGCCTCCTGGACCGCTTCGACGCAGAAGGCCGCCTCCATTGTGATCGAGACGCGATGGGCCAGGACCCGTCGGCTGAACACATCGACGACCGCCGCGAGATAGACGAAGCCACGCCGCATCGGAATGTAGGTGATGTCCATTGCCCACGCATGGTCGGGCCGCTCGATCTTCAATCCGCGCAACAGGTACGGGTAGATCTTGTGACCCGGAGCCGGCTTGCTCGTGTTCGGGCGACGATAGACCGCCTCGATCCGCATGCGCTTCATCAGCGTCGCGATGTGGCGGCGACCGGCGTATACGCCCTCCCGCCGCAGCAACGATCGCAGCATACGCGCTCCCGCGAAGGGATAATCGAGATGCAGCTCATCGAGCCGACGCATCAAGGCAAGGTCCTCGGCCGAAACTGGCCGAGGTTCATAGTAGACCGTGCTGCGAGCCAGCTTCAGGACCTTCGCCTGGCGCACGATAGAAAGATCATGATCGCGGTCGATCATCGCTTTGCGCTCAGCAGGCCCGCCTTGGTGAGCGCGCCGGACAAAAAATCGTTTTCCAACGCCAGCTCGCCGATCTTGGCATGTAACGCCTTCAAATCGACCGGCGTCTCGGCCGATGTCTTGTCATGCCCAAACACGCCGGCGGCGCCTTCCAGGAGCTGGTTTTTCCAGATCGTGATCTGGTTCGGATGAACATCAAACAGCTGCGCCAGCTCCGCCAGTGTCTTGTCGCCTTTGACCGCAGCCAAAGCAACCTTCGCCTTGAATGCCGGAGAATGCGTCCGGCGGCTCTTCTTCGTCATCTTCGCTCCTGATTCGCAGCAAGAATCCTCGCCGCTGTCAGGCAGAAAATCCACTCAAGCTACTGTCCGAATTTGCGGGGCCAGCTCTCCCTACCGCGAACAGAATGTGTTTGCGCCACTGTTTTTCAAGGATTTTCTTTTGGCAATATGGGCACTGCTGAGACGGCGGCCGAAGAATGAGATCGACGATGGCGTGACGTACGGCGGGCATGGTTGGTTGAGGCGGAGGCCCATTGATTCTTTTTTTTCCGCCTCGCGTATGCGAGGCGACGATGTTGCAGGAAGGCGTAGGCAATCATTGTCATAAGGGCGTGGCGATGAAGACCTTGCCATGATCGCCCTTCGAAGTGATCAAGTCCAAGCTCCTCCTTCAACTGTTGATGCGCCTGCTCACAAATCCACCGAGCCTTGATGGTGGCGGCCAGCGTGCGCAGATCCGTTACCGCCGGAAGATTGGCGAGATAGTATTTCTGTAAGCGACGTTCGCGCCCCATTCGCAAAGGTTTGGCGTGGGGATTGCAGTCTGTTGATCAACGTGTTTGCAAATCGTTGGCGGGGGGTATGGAGGCGGCAACGACGGAGAATTACGAGGTGCGGCCGAACGACCAGGGCAGGAGCTCGTCGATCCGGGACTGCGGGTGACCGGTTGCGATCGCTTTGAGCGTCGCTTTCATCCAGACGTAGGGCTCCACGCTGTTGATTTTGCAGGTGGCGATGAGCGAAGCTATGCGCGCCCATGAACGACCACCTTCGTCGTGACCAGCAAATAAACTATTTTTACGCGTCAGAGTCAGCGGCCTGATTTGATTTTCGACGGGATTGGTGTCCATCTCAACGCAACCATCGTCGAGAAACAAGGTGAGGCCATCCCAATGGTTCAGGAGATAGGCGATCGCCTTGCCCATCTCGCTGCCCGGCGACAGGCGAGCGGCTTGCTCGCGCAGAAACCTCTCGAGTTCAGCGACGAGCGGCCGTGATCGCTCGTTACGGGTCGTTTGCCGAGCCGGGGCGTCGGCGCCACGGATCTCCTTCTCGATCGCATAGAGTGCGGCGATGCGCGCGAGAACGGCTTCGGCGATGGGTGAGCCGGCTTTCGGAGTCGCTGCGATGATCTTGCGCCTTGAGTGGGACCAACATGCGGCCAGCCGCAGCGGCACGCCGCCTTTGCGCTTGGGCCGTGCGAGCCGATGATAGCCCTGGTATCCGTCGACCTGAAGGATGCCGTCGAAGCCCTCGAGGATGCGCTCAGCATGGTCACCACCGCGTCCTGGCGCGTAGTGGTAGACCACGATTGGTGGATCAGCGCCGCCGTGGCCGCGATCGTCGCGCAGGACAGCCCACAGATAGCCGGTCTTCGTTCGGCCCCGGCCCGGATCGAGCACAGGCGCCCTGGTCTCGTCTATGAACAAGCGGCCCGATTGCTTCATCACGACGCTCATGCGCTCGACCAGCGGCGCGAGGTGGAAGGCGACCGTTCCCATCCAGTCTGCCAGAACGGCGCGATCGATGAAGATGCCATGCCGAGCCAGAACCTGCGACTGACGATAGAGTGGCATGTGCTCGCTGAACTTGGCGACCGCCACCTGCGCCAGCAGCGCCTCGGTGGGGATGCCACCCTCCACGAGATGGGCGGGCGCCGGCGCCTGAGCAACACCGGTGCAGCCCTTTGCGCAGGCGTAGCGCGGTCGCACCGTCTCGATCACACGATACTGGGCGGCCATGACATCGAGACGGCGGGAGCGATCCTCGCCGATCTGGACCATCCGGCCGCAGCCGCAGGGACACTCGAGGTTCTCGGGTTCGATCACCTGCTCGATGCGCGGCAGGTGCGCGGGAAAGGCACGGGCAGCGCGCCTGGTCCGGCGGCTGGACGGCGCCGTGCCGGCGCGGCGCGCACGATCGTCCTGGCGTTCCTGGACTTCGGCGATGGCAATCTCGATGTCCTCGAGAACCAGTTGCATCTGATCGGGATTGAACTTTTCCGAGCGTTTACCGAAACGTGCGCGCTCGTACTCCTTCACGAGCAGTTCGAGGCGTTCGACGCTCTCTTTGGACGCAGCCAGTTCACTCTCGACATGAAGGCGCGCCGAGCATTCATCGTCTGCGCGACGACGCTCGGCTTCAATCATCGCTTCCTGCGCGCGGAAGAGCGCGCGCAAATCGGCGGGCAGCGCTGCAAGACGGGCGGGATCAATGGGGGACGGCGGCACATCCGCAAGCTATCATCCCAAAGCCCCGCGCGAAACAGGTTGTCGGGTCTGAGTCAGTTCGCCGCAGCTGGCGTCGCGACAATCCGTTCGCCCACTCGCTTCCAGTTCAGCCCTTCGAACTGCACGCGCGTCAGATGCATGACGCCGTCGCTGATCTGCGGCCACTCGAAACGACCATCGCGGCCAAGGCGCTTGTAGACCAAAACGAGGCCCGTGCCGTCCCATAGCAAAATCTTCAGCCGGTCGGCGCGCTTCGAACGAAAAACCACGATCAGGCCCGAATGCGGATCGAGCCCAAGCGTGTTTTGCACAAGACCGGCCAGCGCGTCGTGCCCGCACCGGAAGTCAACAGGACGCACAGCAAGCACAATCCGCAGTCCCTGCGCCGGAATGATCATGCGCCGCGCTCGATCGCAGTCACGATCTCCGCGATCCGCACCGCCGACACGTCCGCATCCAGGCGGACCGAAACCTTGCCAATCGTAATCTCGACGGGCCCCTCGCTCTTGCCTGACGCCACTGGATCGCTCAGCTCGATCGACACGAAATCCGCCGCGTCGTCCGTGACCAATGCGAGCCGGCCAGCACGCGCCAATCTGCGCCACGTCGTCAACTGCTGGGCCTTCACACCGTAACGCCGTGCGACATCACATACCCGGGCGTCGGGCTTCATGCTCTCGAAAACAGCGCGCCCCTTGATCTCCGCAGACCATAACCGGCCTCCAGAACGCGTCCGGCGCGTAAGCTTCCCTAAAAAGCCATCAGCTTCGGCTTCCTCCCCCGATTGTTCCATCGCCTTCAGTCTCCTCTCGGCTCTCTGACAAGCCAAGGATCGCAGAGCGAAAGCCGAAGCGAAACCAGTCAATCAAATGGGAGAAAAGCTCCGCTTACGTATTTCTTCTCCCCGGAGGCACGTTGCTCGCCAATGAGCCAGGCCTCGTCGCCTGGGAGATGCTGCTGACCTTTATCCCATATCCGCTGCGGAGGGCCGTCGGCGGTGCGGACACGGAGAGCCGCAAATCGGGCTTTGAGCCGACCTTTCGTCCCGCTACGCCAACTCACAGTTTTCCATTTGGCGCGGGCCAGCATTTGTTCTGCCGCAATCGATAAGATATCGGGCACGTGGTGCTTTCGTGGTTTGCCGCGGACTTTGGTGATCGGCCAAATGAGCTTCACATCGACCGGATACACTTTCTGATGCCGAGGGATACCGACAGCCCAGGCCAGCCCGCGCTCTGTTAGCCCTTGTCGAAACGATGCGCTGAGGCCGTATCCTGCATCCGCCAGCACACACCCAAAGCGCATGTTGGCTGCTATAGCGCGGTCAATCTCGGCCAAAGCAATCTCCGGCTTGGACCGTGGCGTTCGGTGTTCGACTGGTACGCGAGCGTGCTTCAAACGAGACACGTCGCTTGTCCAACTGTCAGGCAGAAAGAGACGTAACGCGACCATCACTGGCACTTCGCCGCGCGCAAGCGTTAAAGACACCAGCGTTTGGCAATTTGCCGTTTTGCCGAGAGCCGATGCGTATTGAGGCGCAACACCAACCGATCGTTCGCCCTTCTTCGGCAGTGAGGTGTCATCAATAACCAGCACCGCATCCCTGCCGCCGACAAGTCGGTCCGCCTGGTTGAGCAGCTCTGTCTCTAGCGGCGTCGCGTTCCAGACGCCGTCCGCAATGAAATGGTGCAACTGGTCGTAGTTGCTCGTAGCAAGGCGTTCCGCCATCGGCTGAACGCTCTTGCGATCGCCAGGACCGATCAATCCCGCAACATATAGAGGACACATCCGCTGTCGGGTCTTATGACCCAGCCGGTCCAAGAACGGCATCAGCCAGCGTTCGAGTTCGTCTTCCCATCCCGGCATGGTCAGCCCTCCAAGAGCCGACCACCCATGAATCATTGAAAAATTGATTCGGGAATCCTATAAAACGCGGCAAAATCAACAATCTGTTCGCGGTAGGGACACCCATCACTGGGCGCCCCCCGCGCAGATCCCGGCGAGCCCAATTAAGGCACCGGGCTCCTACCTCGGGTGTTTGACGGCGAAGCGCAGCTTCGGCCATGGATGAAGGATGCGAGCCTTGGGGAGCCAGTCATCGGTGATCTGCGTTATGCGATCCCAGGTCAGACAGGTCCGCTGACTGCGCCGCCGAAGCGTCCGCCTCCAGAGATCGGTCAGATAGAACCGAAACGCATTGAGCGCTCGGCCATTCGTCGGGACAGCAAAGTACGCAAAGTGGCCGGTCAAGACCTGCCTCAGCCATTTCCCTTGTGCAGGGATCGGCCAGTGCATTCGGCGCCTTAGCTCCTCCTTGATTTCGCGGAGTTTGGTTCGCAAGCGGTCGCTACGGGTCTTCCGTTGAAGCTGGAAGCGCCCTTGGCGTGATTTGCCGCAGATAAACGTGAACCCCATGAACGCAAAGGTTTCCGGCTTTCCGAGTCCGCGCTGCTTGCGTTGAGCCGCCGCATGGCGACCAAACTCAATCAGGCGGGTCTTGGCCGGGTGGAGCGTCAGCTCGAACTCCTCCAGTCTCGCGCGCATCGCGTCAAGGAAACGACGTGCGTCATCCTCGCGCTCAAAGCCGACTACTACATCGTCCGCGTAACGCACGATGATCATGCCGCCGGAGACCTCGCGCTGTCGCCAGCGTTTGGCCCACAGGTCGAGAGCGTAGTGCAGGTAGATGTTGCCCAGAAGCGGTGAAATCACCGAACCTTGACCCGTTCCCCTGTCATCAGCGGCTACGACGCCGTCTTCGAGAACACCCGCCTTCAGCCATTTCTGAATGAGGCGGATGATGCGCTTGTCGCCGATCCTATGTTCCAAGAAGCGAACCAGCCAAGGTTGACTGACTGCGCCAAAGAAGTTTTGGATGTCGGCGTCAATGATCCAGTTCACGTTCCGCGTCTCGATCGCTGTGCAGAGCGCGTCCAACGCATCATGTGGTCCTCTGCCGGGCCGAAACCCGTAGGAAAAGCCACAGAAGTCTCCTTCGTAGATGGCGTTGAGCACGATGACGGTGGCGCCCTGGACGATTTTGTCTTCGAGAGCCGCGATCGCTAACGGGCGCTGCTTGCCGTCTGCCTTTGGTATGTACGTCCGGCGAGACGGTTGCGGGCGATACGCTCCTCGTTGGACCCGTTTGTGCAGATCGGCGAGCCGGGGCTCGAGATCTTCCTCGTAGTCCTCCCACGTCATGCCATCCACTCCGGGAGCAGCCTTACGCCTGAGCGCAAAGAACGCCGCCCGCAGTGTATCGACATTGATGTGGTGAAAGAGCGCGGTGAACCGGTCCTTCTTCCTCAGCCTTGCGGCTGTCCGTACGCGGTCCAGCGACTGGGTCATGCGAGCCCGGCCCTGTGTCCGGTGCATGCGCTGCTGTTCCGCGTTTCCCTTGGTCCCCGGCCTTGGCTCCGCCCACTCCGCCGCCAGTAATCCGGCTTTGTTCGTTGGCTTCTCAGCTACTATGCCAGAGTCAGACTTCTCCGTGTCGTGCATCAGCGGCTACAGCTCCTCGCCTTCCCGCTGCGGACCATCTCCTCCGAGAAGGAAGATGGCCGACCCGGAGATATCCCGGTTCCCGTACAAGGAGCTTCCATAGAGCTATGGCGGAATCTGGGTGATGACGGTGTGAGGAAGGCGGCGTATCGAGGCGGGTGACGAGCCTGCCAGAACCTCTCGAGGAGAGCGATACGCCATGACCGAGACTACCAATGTTCTTGCTTTCCGTCAGCCGTCCGCGGTTGATGATCCACTGACCGATATCGTTCGAGCCGGCGCGCGGGACCTGCTTGCCAGGGCGATCGAGATCGAGGTTGGCGCGTTTCTGGCCAGCACGGCCAATCTGACGCTGCCCGACGGTCGAGCGCGCCTGGTCCGACATGGGCACGGTCCGGTGCGCGAGATTGCGACCGGCATCGGTCCGGTGGAGGTCGCTCGTCCCAAGGTCCGCGACCGCGGAGCGAGCGGGCCAGGCGACCGCCTCCGCTTCAGTTCGGCAATCCTGCCGCTATGGGCGCGGCGGACGAAGAGCCTGGATGCCTTGATCCCGGTCCTCTATTTGCGCGGCATCTCGACCGGCGACTTCCAGGAGGCGCTCTCGGCGCTGCTCGGCAAGGATGCGCCGAACCTGTCGCCTTCGGTGATCGCCGGCCTGAAGGCCGATTGGCAGGTCGAGTACGAACGCTGGCAGAGACGCGATCTGTCGGCGCGTCGCTATGTCTACATCTGGGCCGATGGCGTGTACCTGCAGGCCCGCATGGAAGATCACAGCGAATGCATGCTGGTGCTGATTGGCACCACGCCGGAAGGCAAGAAGGAGCTGATCGGCTTCCAGGTCGGCGTGCGCGAGAGCGCGCAGAGCTGGCGCGAACTCCTGATCGACCTGCGGCAACGCGGGTTACGGATTGCCCCGCAACTCGCCATCGGCGACGGCGCCCTCGGCTTCTGGAAGGCACTGGACGAGGCCTTTCCCGGCACGCGGCACCAACGATGCTGGTGCCATAAAGTGAGCAACGTACTCGACAAGGTCGCCAAATCCGTGCAGGGCCCCATGAAGAACGACCTGCGGAACATCTATCTGGCCCCACACCGGGCCGAAGCTGAAACCGCGATCGACGTCTTCGTCGAGAAATACCACGTCAAATACGGACGTGCGGTGGAGTGCCTGATCAAGGATCGCCATGCGCTGCTCGCCTTCTTCGACTTCCCTGCTGAGCACTGGATCCACCTACGCAGCTCGAACCCGATCGAGAGCGTCTTCGCCACGGTGCGCCACCGAACGGTGCGGACCAAGGGATCGCTGTCGCAACAAACTGCGAAGCTGATGGTGTTCAAGCTCATCGACGCCGCATCGAAGACCTGGCGGCGATTGAAGAGCACGAACCAGTTGCCGAAAGTCATCGCCGGTGTAAAGTTCATCGACGGAATCGAAGTCATTCCGAACACTGAAAGCCACGCCGCCTGATCAGGCCGCGTCACCCAAAATCAGCCATAGCTCGCTTCCATACATGCCAGGGTCTACGACCACGCCGGGTTGGACGGGTGCTCGCGTTTGCGCACTCGCCCATATTGCCTTCCGCTCTTTGGACAGCGTCGGCTCCCGAGATAACACTGTTTCGCGGCTCAATGGCTGGCCTGCATGCTCCCCTACCGACGCTTCGCCGACACCCTCGCGGACGCCTGCGCACGGCTCGGGGCCGATGTGGTTCGCTACACCTTCATCGCAATGGACTTCCACCATCTATTCCTTGCCGGTCTCCCGGCGCACCCAAAGTAGTGCTAGTCATCTGGAACGCAAGTTCGTCACATTAGTTGATAGCTCGAATCTCTACAGGGGAGAGAGCTCGTGGCTAATGCAGGTGAGCGAGGCCGGCCGATCGCGCCGTTGGTGCTTAGTTCGCAGGAGCGGGCGTACTTGGAGAGGCAAGTTTGTCGTAATCGCGTTGCCCGATCGCTACAAATGCACTTTAGCTCAGGGGTAGAGCGCGCGCTTGATAAGCGTGAGGTCCGTGGTTCGAAGCCACGAAGGTGCACCATCATAGGAGCTGTCAGGCTTCGACTTAGACCTTTTGGTCATCAACTTGGAGCCTTCGACATGCCGAACAGTACCAAGAGGATTAGAGCGCACGCCCACGCGAACAATAGCGCCTTATCCATCGGCCAATTCCGATCGATCTCCTCGGCCGCCCGCAGCGGCGCACCACTGCGGCCTTTTCGTTGAGCAACACAATGGGTGATGCTTCACCCGACTCGTAGATTTTTCCCCGACTCTTTGCCGCGATTTGAAACGACGTCGAAGCTAACCTTAGCCCCCTCTGCGAGCGAGGTAAAACCAGCCTTCTCAACTGCCGAGATGTGCACAAAGACGTCTTTGTCGCCGTTGTCAGGTTGAATGAAACCGTACCCCTTCGTCGGGTTGAACCACTTCACTGTCCCCATTGCCATTTAACTTCTCCATTTTTCAAAAACGAAAACTAGTGCGCGAATTCCGACAAAAGAAAGGCTGGCGGTAACCCCTCGCTTAGGAGTCACACTCCAGACGATTAGGCCGTTTCTGTTCCGGTGATAACGACTCCGCGCCCCGACGCGATGACCTTCCTTGGTAGTAAGTTGCCGATGGCGACTCGCGACGGCGCTGCCTGCGATCCGAGACTGATTGCCAAGTCACCGCCCTATCCTGGTAGTTGCTCTAGGGCATTCGTCCGGAGGATACGTGGCCCGGTCAGCTTCTCCCTCCCTTGAGGCTGACCGGGCGAAGTTAGCGACGCGTGGTAGGGACAGCGCTCGGCCTCCGAACTGGGCGCCGAGCCACGTGGCCGCTAACTTCAACCGTGGGGTCCAAATGGACGGTGATCATCAGCGTGACAAACCTTCGCCCGCAGAGCTGAGACGTTCGGAGCGGATACTACGCGCCGACCAGATCGCCCCTCGGGGCCTCACTAAGGCCAACGCAGCCGCCTATTGTGGCTGCTCGAAGGACGCGTTCAACACGTGGGTTAAGAAGGGCTTGGTGCCGGAGGCTATCCCCGGCACTCAGCGGTGGGACCGCAAGGCAATCGACTGGTATCTTGACCGGGCTTCTGGTCTGCCTACCGGGGCGAGCGCATCGAGCGATCCGGATGCAGCACTGGCAGACTGGCGGGCTTCCAGACGTGCGGACCGGTGAGACACCCAGGCAACGAGATTGTCGACTTGAATGTCGTCCATCCCGCGCGTTAGCGACGCTGCGAGGCGGCCACCAACTCCGGTAGTTGAGACGACCGCGTCAGGTTTGCAAAGATCATCCGGACCATCGATCATAGAGGCGATGCCGGAGAGAGGCTTTATGGCTGGCGTTCAATACTTTGTCACGCGCTACAAGGGCCAATGGGCGGTTTCACTCAAGGATGCGTACTCAGGCCCCCATGCCACTGAGCAAGAGGCCATCGGTGTCGCAGTGGAAAGCGCCCACGAGCAGGGGCAGGCAGGAAACGACGCGCAGGTTCTGGTCCAAGGCCACGACAATAGATTCAGAAGCGAGTGGGTGTATGGGTGCGACCCGTACCCACCAGGTTAAACCGCGCGGGCCACCAGATGCACATATTCGAGCGGGACATCACCTCACTGCGGTCGCAAGCGCTTGCGGTGCTTGCAGCCAATCAGGCCCGCGCGGCCGATCAGTCTTTGAGCCAAGCAGATCGCCAAGTCGCGACGTTTAGTGCCGAGGAGGCTCAGGCAGTGCTAGGCATACTCGACAGATTGAAACCCAACCTCGGGCCGGAAGAGGCACGGAAGATCACTGCGCGCATACGAACGCTTCTAGTACCCGGAATCAGAGCTGAGTGATACGGCGGCCTTTGAAACGGCGTTGACGGACCTTTTTCTTGGTCCAGACGAAGGGCTCGGCTCTGTCGTTGTATGCGTTGACGTAGGCATCGATGTGTTCCTGAAGCTGCTTGAGGCTCGTGAAGGAGGTGCCGCTGAGCGACTGCCCCTGCAAGATGGAAAACCATACTTCGACCTGATTGAGCCATGACGCACTTGTCGGCGTGAAATGAAATTGCACGTTGGGGTGGGCCTTGAGCCAGTCCTCGTTCTTTTTATGGGTGTTGAGGTTGTCGAGGATGACGTGAAGCTTGCGGTTCGGAAAAGCCGCGGTGACGCTGTTCATGAAATCGAGAAACTCGACGCGGCGCCGGCGTTTTGAATGGGTCGCGATGATCTTTCCGGTGGCGACTTCGAGCGCCGCAAACAATGTTGTGGTGCCATGCCGCTTGTAATCGTGGCTTTGGCCGGTCAAGGCGCGGCCATTGGGCAACTTCAGATAACCCTGCGCTCGCTCCAAAGCCTGGATCGAGGGCTTCTCGTCCACGCACAGCACAATGGCCTTCGCCGGCGGCGCGACATAGAGGCCGACAACATCGGCGGCTTTGGCCGTAAAGTTCGGGTCGTTGCTCTCGCACCAGGACTTGCGAGCCACCAGGTCAATCTTGTGGCTGCGCAGGAACCGCCAGACATATTGGACATCGACATCGCCCAGCGCCTCGGCCAGCAGGGGGCCGGTCCAGCGCGCAAACCCTTGCGGTGGCGGCTTATCCAGCAGCTTCAGAATCCGCTTGTCGGTCGTCTTCGTATAGATCGGCTGCTTGCCAGGCCGCGGCTTGTCTTGCAGCCCTTCAAGGCCATGGTCGGCATAGCGATGCCGCCAAAGGCTGACAATCCGCGGCTGGACCCCAACTTCCTTGGCGATCGACCGGGTGCTGCGCCCATCCGCCGCCAACAGAACTATCCGCGCCCGCTTCAAATCGCGCTGCAACGTCACCGGTGAGCGACAGCACGCCTCAAGCACCTTGCGATCTTTCCTCGAAAGGTGGACTTCTCTTGCTTCGGGTATCATCCCGACCTTGAATCACGACTCACGTTCCAAGAAAAGTGGGTACTAGAGTGGGACGTGTGAGTGCCAACCGGTTCGGGTGGGATGCCTGTGAGACTTTCGCCAGCGCGGCGCGCCCGCCCTGCTTACGGCGTGCGGGCGCCGGGGTTTTTGGCTAGCCGTCTCGGCATCGAACGCCGAAGTTATCGCAGGTGCTCGCGAAGGCCTCTTTTGCTTTCGCATCTTCAAAGCAAAAGCGCGTGCCGACGTCAGTACGATCGATCCACCAGTCGACGTTATTGCCCTTCGCAATGCGGGAAGCTTCTCCGCGCAGTAGATCGAGCTGCCTTCCGGCTGCATGGACGATCAGGCAATTTCCCTTTGGCATAATCGCGAATCCTCAAACGATGAAAGTGCAATTTGATTCCGCGAAAATGAAAAACTTATGGCAGAGAGGGATTGCTGCCCCGGCCCGGACGTACGGCGAGACGCAGGCGGACCAGGTTGGAGAGCTATTTGGCGCTCCTGAACTGGCGGTCCAATACGGCGCCCGTGTCGCTCAGGATATCGCCAGCGATCCCGACTATGACCCTGGTGCGGGCACGGTTGTGATTGTGGCTGATGGCGCCGGTGCAGAGATCGCGCGGCGGGAGTTGAGGGGCGGGCGAAAGCCGTGGAGGTGAGGGGCCAGACGATTTACCATTCCGCCCAGTTGAGACTAAATCACTATTCCCTCGCGCCCCGACTGTTGTATGTATAAAAACGGGAGGGGCAAAAGCAATGCAAGCACAGGAAGCAGCGCGGATATTTCATGATTGGGCGTCAATCGAGGGAATGTTGCCCGAAGGACCGGTCACCTCCGTCCAAATAACCAACGCCGAGAAGGCACTCATTTCGCCCGTTACGGATCTCGGCAAGCAGGTGCTTCGAACAAAGCAGATTTTGAGCGTAGGCTTCAACGAGGCCGCCTCTGAGATCGTTGTCTTTACAAAGCGTGCAGCTCCGACGACCAAACCAAACGTCACAAAGCTTCCTTACCGCAGAAGATCGAAAATGTTTCGATCGTGTATCGACAAGGAGTGCAGAACCCTGTCGGCCCAGATTCGTTGCCATTTTCAGGACCAACCGCGACACGTCTGTTTAGTTGCAAAAAGAATATTCCCCATCAGATCGGCCGAAATTTTGTTGTCGGTGACGACCTGCCGCCGAAAGCTGACACAAGGTCGAGGGCTCGGCTCGGTGTAAGGAAAAATTGTAGCCTAAAAATTTTTTTCCCCCGCGAATTTTTAGTGGTGGTCCGCGAGGTCCACGCCACACTCCAATAGCTCCCATCGCTTCTGACGACAATACGAGCCAACGGGCTCGATGTGCCATCCACGCATGTAGCGAATGATCGGCGCGACATTGCCATCGACGATCCCATGCACGACTTCCGCGCCAGCGCAGAAATGAGGCGCACTGATCCGAAGCAAGCCGGGGGTACTCGATGAAGGGGCTGACATCGTCGGGTTCGCCGTAGTCAGGGTTATTTGCATTTTCTGCAAGGAAGTCCGCGTCGCTCTGCCGGTCGCTGTGCTGATCGTCGTCGATGGATCGAGTAAGGGATGGGCTTAAGATCGCGGAGATCGCGAGCGCGAGCAGAACCGTGCGTCGCCTACGTGCAAGGGGGGTGGGAGTCATTTCGCTCATGAACCTTCCCCGAGGAAGGTGGTGGGAGTCGATTCGCTCATGGACCCTCTATCGCGTCGCTGCATTGACGACAGCCCTGTAGAAGTGATGCGGGAAGCGCGCCTGGACGACGCCGGACACGGTGCCCAGGAAGTCCCAATGCTCATTGATCGTTGCGCTCCCTTGCAACACGGCGAGCGTTTGCAGCGGGAGACGCTTCTTCGTGCGACGACGCACAATCAGCACCTTGCCGTTGCTCACGATCTGGAACGTCTTGCGCTTCTGCCCGTCCACGCGCTTCAACTGGCGACGCACCACGGTATGGACCTGCGCGCTGCCAATCGATCCGTAGGGTTTGATCAGGATGCCGCCGGTTGCGAGACGGCCGCTGCTGTTGCGCTTCGAGTGGATCGAGAGCGCGTTGTCGGGCTGCTTCTCTTTGCCCGCACCGATGACATGGCGCTCCATGTACTTGTCGATGGAGCCGACCACGGACTTGAGATTTCCGCCGTTCGCCGGGCGGATGCGGATGCCGCTAACGACCCACGGCCGACGCAGCACAGAGATGCCTGGGATTTGGACACGCAACGCTTGCTGCGCATCTTGCGCGGTGAAGGTCAGCGCCTTGGCCGTCGCGGTGTTGATGCTGCGATCACGAAGCTGATCGAGCCGGTCGAGCATTCCCTTCGTGAGCTTGAGCGTGATCTGCACTACAGATAGCTCCGCACGATCCGCTCGACTTCATCGGCGAGCTCTTCGGGGGTGGGAGCCTTCGCCGTGATCACGGTGAAGCCGAGAGCCTGAAGCTTGGGGTGCCGCTCCTTCTGCGCCTTCGAGCGCGACCCCTTGGGCGTCTTCAGTTCGATGCTGAGCAGAGACCCGCCGGTGATATAAACACGAACGTCGGGCTCGCCCGCCGTGAGGCCCGTGACCTTTGCTTCCATGCGCTCGCGTCGCGAACGCTTGGCTCGGTTCATATCACCGGCACAGGTGATCGGAAGCCCGGCGTCTTCGAGCGCGTGAAGGCGAGAGATGACTTCCGCCTGATAGCGCCACTCGGAGATGTTATCGACGATGCGAGTTTCCATGCGCGAATACTCGCGCAGATCACCGCATCGAAAGAGACCGATCCGGTCGCCGTCATTGCATATTCCGGTTCAGCCCGGTAAGCGGAAGTGCTCGGCACGGACTGTAAGGTCCGCAGTGGGCCGGCCCCATGTGTGGACGTATATGGACCCCGCCCGATTGCAACGACCGGCTTGATCAGGATCGACGGCCACAACTGCTGACGTATATCCGTCTTCTTGATGCGGTCTGGCGCGCGGCTTGGTGGCGGACAGACCGAAGATGTAGTCGATGCCGTTGGTCTCGCACCACGCCATTGCCTCCGGCCGGGCATAGTGCCCGTCGCCACGGAACGTAATTCGCGTGTTGTGCCACCGCGTACGGATTGCCGTACCAGGCGGCGCAGAAGGGCACGCACCTCGACGCCGCCCGGCGTCTTGCCGGGCCGCAGCACGACCGCCACGGGCCGGCTCTTATCCGTGTCGTAGACGTGGATCGACCGCCATCGAAGGCAGCTGTGACTTTCTTGGCGTGAACGGCTGGAAACGAGGATGGCAGAATCGTATCATCGGTCATGGCGGGCGTGGTTTAAGGTGATGGGGTGGCTTCGCAACCGAATCCTACGCCGCATCAGCGCTTTACACCACGCTCGCCAGCCCTCAGGCGCACTCTTACGAATAAGACGGGTTAGCGTAGGGCGCATTGGATTAGCGACCAGCGCCGGGGTGCATTCTGCGGCGCCGCCCGCAGCGGCGCAATCGCTGGAGTCGCGCCCCTCAGGTCCTGCAGGGAGCACCCTGGCAATGTGGAAAACTCCGACGCTTTCACCGTTCGAAGATAAGGTGCCTTGTCAATCAAGACTTTGGCTTTTCAGGATGAAGCTGCTTGTAAGAGTCACAGCTGGACCAATATCGATGCGCCGGCTTTGCGTGCTTCAAACGAAAGTTGATGTCGTGGAAAGTCATATTCTGCGCACAGTCGGTCTGGATCAAGCGCGTGGTTCGATAGCGGACGGCATGGATTGTCGCCGCAGCAATTGTTTCTTGGCGACGTCAGTTGAGCAAACCGCAGGCGGCCATTGCGAAACAGAATTACAATTTGTGGCGACCGTCATGGATAGCGGGGTGCCGCCCCCCCGCTTTCGATGCCGGCACAATCGCAAGCCGGCACGCAGCCGCCTATCCGCTGCAGATTTGCCCCCCGCCGCGACCGAACGCAAGCGCCGGCCGACGCATCCGCGCCTTCACAGAAGGCGTCAATCACCGCGGCCTGAAGGCCCAACTCACTGCATCCTTTGCGTCGTGATTGTCGACAAATGCTGCCCGTTGGGATTCCTGTAACGATTGGCGAGGCTTTGTAACAATGAAGCCATCTGGTCAGGATCTGATCGAACAGTAAATTCTCCATAGTTAGGGTCGAAAAGCGTGGTCGTTCCATTCGAGGCCGACGTCGCCACTGTGTGGGCGCCGCCTTCAGCGAAATACAAGCTGAGTAAATGGTTCGATCCGTCTTCGTTGATTTCGTTCACCATGGACTTGACGTTCGAAGACTTGCCGAATGCGAATCTCTTCTCTTCTCCAGCCGGTTCCAAGCCTGCTTCCTCCAAAATGGTATTTTGTGCCTGAAGGTCGGCCTGAGAAGATCCTGCTCCCCTGCTTCGTAACTGATCCTTAAGACCTTGATATTGCTGCTGCCGTTCAGCCGCTGAGGCGTGCGTTTGCGATCCGGGTGTAAGCGCACTCATTCGGGTTGATGGGCTGTTGCTAAGATTGCGGAACCACTCCGCAGTCAGCCCGACGCAGATGCCATCCACATTCGCATCACGCAGGTCGGCCGTTCTGTATTCGAACAAGGAGGTGGCCGGACTCTCTGGAGAGGATGTACTGGGTTCGGAGGCGCTAGAGGTTTGAACGTTTGCATCCAAGGTATGTGGCTTGCTGCAGCAGGCCCCCATCTTGTCAGGCAACTCCCCCCATCGTGAGCTCCACTGGGGCGCGAGATCTGCAAGTGTTTCTGTAAAGCTGCCGCTATCCACCGACTGGCTCGGTTCGTCAGTTTGGCTAGTGCGTGTAGATGAGCCACCGATTCGATCATACATGACGATTCACCTCTCTGTGCTACCCTAGTCTCTTCGCATCAATTCGGGCTGCTTAGGCCCTGCGGCGAGGATACCCGGACAAGCTGATGGCGAGCTGACGGACAGCTGTTGTCCAGCTAAGAAAGCGTTCCTTTGTCGGACTTCTGACAACGTCGGATACGCCTCGGCGTAGTGCTGTGTCAGATCCTCAGATTCCGGAACGCCGCCGACAGGCTATCGCTGCGATGCTCGCGCGGCATCGAGCGCCCACGAACCCGAGATCCAGAGCAATGACAGGATGCTCGCGGATTGCCTCGAGCGGTTGTTGCTGCCGCAGCCTGGCGGATAGACTACTTCTTCCTGGCCCGCGCTTCGGTCCCAGCGATTTCTCGATAGAGCCAAAGCAAGCCATGGGGCACGACACGGCGGCAATAAGCTTCCGCCGGCGTTCCCTCCGCTTCGACGCCTATCAAGGCGGAGAGGGCGTCGCGCATCTTGACGATTGAGATGTCGGGCCGGCCTTGCGCAATAGGCGGCATGCGCGGTATCGGCGAGCAACCCGATCGCCATGGCTCGCGCCGATGGTAACCTGTCAAGCTTTGCCGCCTCGACCTGAGCACGTTCGAACCACTGCTTCGCCGCCGCCCAGTCGCCGAGCGTCGCAGCGTTTATGCCTGCCTCGCGAGCGATGAAGAGCTATGCGGGAAACTGGGTGATGACGGAAATGAGATAGGCGGCGTATCGAGGCGGGTGTCGAGCCTGCCAGAACCTCAAGGAGAGCGATACGCCATGAACGAGCATAGCAACATTGTCCCACTGCGTCAGCCCGATGAGATCGACGATCCACTGACGAATATTTTGCGATCTGGTGCTCGGCAGCTGCTTGCGCAGGCTGTCGAGATGGAAGCCGAGGCGTTTCTCGCCGCGATGAAGGGCTTGAAGCTTCCCGATGGCCGCGACCGCCTCGTGCGGCACGGCCATGGTCCAGTGCGGACGATCCAGACGGGGATCGGCGCCGTCGAAGTCGCCCGGGTAAAGATTCGCGATCGCGCGGTGACCAGCGATGGCGAGCGGATCCGCTTCACCTCGGCGATCCTGCCGTTGTGGGCACGGCGCACGAAGAGCTTGGATGCACTTTTGCCGGTTCTGTACCTGCGAGGCATCTCGACGGGCGACTTCCAGGAGGCGCTGGCGGCGCTCTTGGGCAAGGATGCGCCGAATCTTTCTCCGGCGGTGGTTTCCAGACTGACGACGGAGTGGCAGCTCGAGTACGAGCGTTGGCAGAAGCGCGATCTGTCGGCGCGCCGGTACGTATACGTGTGGGCGGACGGCGTCTTCCTGCAGGCTCGCATGGAAGACCACAGCGAATGCATGCTGGTGCTGATCGGCGCGACGCCGGAAGGCAAGAAGGAACCCATCGGCTTCCAGGTCGGCGTGCGCGAGAGCACGCAGAGCTGGCACGAACTGCTCGTCGAGGCGAAAACCCGTGGGCTGAAGATCGCCCCGGAAATCGCCGTCGGTGACGGCGCGCTCGGCTTCTGGAAGGCGCTCGACGAGGTCTTTCCCGCCACGCGACATCAGCGGTGCTGGGTGCACCCCCGCGGGTCACTTCAAATTCCTCCGGGTGTGGTCAGTCAAATTCCTCCACCCGCGAGGCAGGACAAGGGACTGTTAGTTTGAGTTTGTTTCCCGGGCAAGAGCTTCAGCGGCTTCTTTGAGCCGATAGCTGCGTCCGTCGAACTCAAGCAGATGGCAATGATGCATAAGGCGATCGAGGATCGTCGTGCTCATAGTGTTGTCCCCAAGGTATGCCCCCCAATCCTGCACGACGCGATTGGAGGTGACGATGACGCTGCGGCGCAGTTTGTAACGCTGATGGATCAGGGTCTGCAGCAAAGTGCCGGCGTCGTCGGGGATGGCGCGTGCGAGGAATAGATCGTCCAGCACGAGGAGATCGCAGTCGATGATGGTTCGCAGCCGGACCTCGCGTTGTGCCGGAGAGTTCAGGGCGTAGTGGTGAAAGAAGTCGTCGGTCTCAAGATACTGGACCTTGTGGCTTTGCAGGATCGCCTGATAGGCAATCGCCTTGGCGATGTGCGACTTCCCGGTGCCAGGTTTGCCAACAAGCAGAGCGTTCTCGCCAGCGGCAATGAACGCCAGGGTGTGGAGCTGGAAGCAGGTCTGACGTGGCAGTTTGGGATTGAAGGACCAGTCGAACTCGGCGAGCGTCAGCTTTTCGTCGAGCCCGGATTGCTGGTATCGCCGCTCGATAAGACGGGACTGACGACGGTCCAGTTCATCCTGCAGGATAAGGGAGAAGGTCTCGAGGAAGGGCTGGTTGGCGCCCTGCGCCTGGAGCACGCGCGTCTGCAGCGTGTCGCGGACACCCGACAGGCGCAGCTGTCGTAGGCAACGCTCAATTTCCGGCATGGTCATCATGTGGCTAGGTCTCCAGTTTAAGGTGAGAAGGTGCAGCGGGAGCGCTCGTGGCGCCGGAGTTGGCCGGGGTTGCGCAGGCGACACGAGCGCGGATTGCCGTGGCGTGATCGTCGTGAGCCTCGGCCTGCCGACCATTGTCGTCGGCGTCGCGCCGCACAGCGCGGCTGAAGAGGTCGCCGTATTCCGCGGGGGTACGGATCAGCGGATGATCCTGGGTGAGCGGCGATGCCGGCTGTGGCGTCACTCCAACCTGCTCGATCGCCTGTTCGAACAACCGCTCGACGGTCGCACGCACGTGCTTGTAGCGGTAGATGCGGTTGTCGATGGCGTGCGCGCAGGCCTGCTCGACCAGCCGCGCCGGATACTTCCGGCCCAGCCCGACAATGCCCCACATCGCGCGCTGTCCGGGGCGCCCTTCGGTGTCGAACACCTGCTGGCACAAGGCCCTGGTCTGCGGTCCGATGCGCTCGGCGCTCGCCAGCAGCACGGCGGTTTGCCGCGACGGGTTGAACGGCCGTTCGCTGGTCGGCAGGACGACAGAACCGGGGTGCGCCATCCGGGAATGAACACGCAGCAGCGCACGGGTGTGGCGATCACGGATCTCGATCGTGGTGGTGTAGATGCGCACGACGACCTGGCTGCCGATCGGCGCGGGCCGCGCGGCGTAATAGCTGTTGTCGACGCGTACGGTGGTGTCGTCGCAGACAGTCCGGACGACTTCGGTGAAGATGCGGAAGGGAGCGACAGGCAGCGGCCGCAGGTGCGGCTTCTCTTCCTGGAACATCGCCTCGACCTGACGGCGCGTGCTGCCGTGGATGCGTTTGGAAGCCCAGTTCTCCTCCCAGTGCCTCAAGAACTCGTTTTGCGCCTCCAGCGTCTCGAAGCGCCGTCCGGCCAGCGCAGTGCCCTGGGTATGTTGAATCGCATTCTCGACGCATCCTTTCCGATTTGGATCGGCCACGCGCGCGGGATCGGCGACCACGGCGTAATGAGCCAGCATCGCGCTGTAAATCGGGTTGAGCTGGGGCTCGTACAAATCCGGCTTGAGGACGCCTTCCTTCAGGTTGTCGAGCACGACATAGCTGGGGACCCCGCCAAAATACCGGAACGCCTCTTCGTGGAGCTGCGCCCAGACTTGTTGGCTGGACTTCCAGACTACCCGCCGGAAGCTGCGCCGCGAGTAGCGTAGCGTCATCACGAACAGGCGGGGACGACGGTACCGCCCGCTCTTCGGATCAACCGTCGGCGCGCCCTCGCCATAGTCGACCTGAGCTTCCTCGCCGGGGAGGAACTCAAGACGATCAAACTGCTCAGGATCAGCGTGCCGCAACCGGCGCACAAACCGCTTGACACTCTGGTAGCTGGACGGAAAGCCAAATTGATCAACCAGGTCCTGGTAAATCGCCTGCGCGTTCCGCTTCAGCCGGACCTGTTCTTCGATCCACGTCCGATGCGCTTCGCAAGCCGAACGGGCCAGGCTGCTGGTGACCGTCGCTTCCGATGTCCCAAAAGCCGGTGGTCGGGGTGGAGGAATTTGGCCGTCCGCGCTCACCGAGCCGGTGGTCACTTCCCCGGGGGAATTTGCCTCCGCACCGGCCCGCAGCGCCTGATAACGCCGGATCGTCTTGCGATCGACACCCGTCAGCCGGTGAATCTCGCGCTGGCTGGTGTTGCGATCAAGTAATGTAAGTACGGTGCTTTGCAGATGTCGCTTCAAGACGTTCAACTCCCCGGCCCCTTGCTGGCTAAAGGGGTCGAACATAAACGTCCTGCCTGACCGGCTACTGCTGTTCAGCGGCGCTGACGGCGATCATCAGGTGGGGGAGTTTCAAGTGACCATACCCGGGGGATTTTGACCGACCCACGGGGGGGTGCACAAAACCCGAATATCTTGAACAAAGTCGCAGTGTCGGTACAGGCCAGCATGAAGAAGGATCTGCGCGAGGTCTATTTGGCGTCCAACCGAGCTTCGGCCGAAGTGGCGATCGATGTCTTTGCCGAGAAATACGGAGCGAAGTACGACAAGGCGGTCGAGTGCCTGACGAAAGATCGCGACGCAATGCTTGCGTTCTACGAATTCCCCGCCGAGCATTGGGACCACTTGCGGACGACGAATCCCATCGAAAGCGTGTTCGCGACGGTCCGGCACAGAACGGTGCGCACGAAAGGTTCGTTATCGTCAACGACTGCCAAGTTGATGGTGTTCAAGCTGCTTTTCGGTATCATACCGGGTGCCGACATGCCGCACCTCCCCGATCAAGGCCTCCTCCATATACGACTTTGGAGGCACTATGACGAGGTCGCCACGGTGAATTTTTTCATAGTAGGTGCGGACCAGGCCTTCGAGCTGCGCCGCACTGTTACCTTCACCTTCCGGTGAATAGGTGCTCAGGTCCCGAGAGGGGCGATCATCTGACGGTTGGCCCCGCTTATACCATGCCCGAAACGCTCGCGATCGATTGACGCGTTGACGCAATTGCTGGTCATCAAGCGGGAGATCCGGCTCCAATTTGAGGCCAGGAAGCTCGAGGATTAAGCTGCTGTTCTCCCTGAAGTCACGATATAAACGGTAGCCTTTTCCCGGCCTGGCGACGTAGACGTTGTGTTCTTCACCAAGAACGCGCGCATTCAAATCAATTGTAATCATTCCCCCAGCACCCCGCGTCAGCGAGACACAACTAGGGGTTTCTATCCCGAAATCCGGGTTGATTCCAACGGGGGCCAGAGTGATAAATAGGTCCGTTTCGGACGCATGTCTCAAAAACCAATCCCCTCACCTCCTCCACTTCCACCGGCCCCTCACCTCCCGCCGCTCGATCTCTGCACCCGAGTCGTCGAGCACAATCACAACCGTGCCCGCACCAGGGTCATAGTCGGGATCGCTGGCGATATCCTGAGCGACATGGGCGCCGTATTGGACCGCCAGTTCAGCGGAGCCAAATAGCTCCCCAACCTCGTCCGCCTGTGTCTCGCCGTTGTGAAAGATCGGGAAGTAGAAGCGTTGCATAGCTTTGGCCCTCCGTCAGTGTGGTCATGCGCCAACATCAGGCCGGGGTGCACCTGTCTAAATTGACAGGGATCGCTGTGCACCCGCGCCATCGCCCGCCCCCCTCTGCGGAACGCCATGAGCCCGCATCATTATCTCTTCGGGATTGTCTCGACAGCTTCTCGTCAGCCCGCTCGGTCATACTTCAAATATCAGAAGCTGGCAGCGATATCTCGTTAGTAGGAATGCGAGCTAATTTGAGGCGAGCCCCTTTCTGAATTGCAACGCGCGACGCTCGCATTACAGGTTGCCCACCTGTTGACCCGGTGTCGCGCGTTGCTCTGATTGATTCACGGCCGCCAAGCGATGTCGCCGCGAAAGGGGGCGCTCGGCACCTACGAATTGGTGGGCCCGCATCATTCACTCGGAAAGCCCTTAACTGAACACGTTCTGTACGCCATAGGACATCACGGCTGAGGGGTTGCAGCAAATTGCGCCGTTTCATCATTCAAAAAGGAAGGCCGACTCCGAAGGCGCGGGGGCGAACCTTTCTTAAGCGGAAGAGGCTTACGCACCTTCTTGGAGCTACAATCGTACTCTGTTCGACGCGGCTCGCGCTCGCTGCGGACGCCCCCGGGCTGGAAACAGCGAACATTAGAGAATTCGCCTCGTACTTCAGCCCGAACGACTTCAAGATCGTTGATTTAGATGACCTTTATGCTGCCCCTGCAAAGTTCATCGGGCAGCCTATCGAGCTTCGAAACGTGAGGTGCCTCTACGCCATGGACGGCTACCACTGCATTGCACCTCAGCCCGGAATGGTTACGATTGTTTCTGCAAAGTCTGTCGCACCTGCGGCAGAACGGGAAGCCTTGAAGAACGACTGCGCGGAGATCCAGGCGATGGCTCACCTGCCCGCTTGCCGAAAGGATGTTCGAATTATCCCAGCTGGCTTGACCGAAAGCTCCCTCCCCAACTACGCTGCGAAGCGCGTCGTTATGACGGCCGAGAGAATTGAAATACATCCGGCGTCGCAACCGAAGCATTAACGCCGCCGAATGCCACGCGTTGCTGCTCCGTCATCGCTTTTCTGAGCCTCAAGAGAAGAAGCAGCGCGAGCGCGACTCGGCGTCGGGAATGCGAAACGACGCTGTCCCTACCACGCCCGCGCTGCCCCAGTGTTAGGGCGACATGACTCGGCGCTTCGCGATGGAGCGCCGTCCCTATCACGCTAACTTCGGTGGCCAGCCTTGCCAGGACAACGCCAACCCTCGCTTTCCCGGGAGGGTCGTCAAGCTCCACGGGCGCCAAGTTGTAGCGCCAAGATCGCTCGTGGGGCACCTACCTGGATTGGTTGGGCTGCCTGGGGGCAAGGCCGATGTCGAAGCTGCCCGCGTCGCGAATTCTATTTCTCCGACTGCGGTATGTAGTCCCGGTGAAGGACGGTTGGCCTTGCAGCACCGTCAAAGAGCACAGTGATGCCGGTAGTTCGCGGGCTGATTTCGACTACCGTCCCGGTTTTGTGCAGCAAGTCCGAGCACCGGACATTCCCAAGTCGGCTCATCTTGAAGCGACTGCCGACGGCAAGTCGGTGTGTCTTATGCGCGGTCATTCCTCGATTCGGGAATAGGTTTCCGTGACGTGCGCCACCGTAAGCTGGTAGCCCTGCGTCCTCGCCTCCGGAATATCCGCCAACCGACGATCAGAGGGTAGTGTGAGTCGAGAACTGATGTTGAAGTGAGGATACTTGCCCTTGATCCGGGGATGTAGTTCAGCCGCAACTTCCACGTCTGACGTCGCAATGTATCTGCCACCCCACATCTCGATGATGTTCTTTAAGGGGTAGGTTGGCTTTGCGAGTCTCTTTGTCGTACTTTGCGCATCAAACCACTCAAACGCGATCCTGATACAGTCGTCATGTTCGTGCACATTATTCGGTTGTTGATATCGGACGCGTTTTTTGGCCTCTGAGATTTGTTGAGCGGTGAGCATACTACAGGCTATCCCTGTCGCGTCCGATGAATTGATTGCGATCAAAAGCGGAGGCCGCGCGAGCGCAAATTGTATCGCTGGGAGCTCCCGCAAGGCACCTACCTGAATTGGTCGGCGGCATGGTCCGCCACTGAACGCTAACCTTGTTGCTCCTTTTGCATCCGAAAGAAGAGACTCCCGTGGCCAGACTCGCACGCGTTCGTTGCATCAGGAAGACCGACAGGACGAATCCACACGAGAGAATTAGCAGCATCGGCGGGGTATATTCGAACGGAAGTCACTGGAAGCAATCTGTCGTTCAGACGATCAGAGACATCGAAAGCGGCGCGTGGGAATTCTATGTCCAGGAAGGCGGGCTCACTGCTGGTTTGATCGTGGCCAAACACGAAGGGCACAAGTACATCAAGACGACGGCAGACGGCATTCAGCCAGACAATCTTCTTTCACTCGCTGAGTGTCCGTGATGCTTGTCGATCCCAGATCGCCGGTGGTGCGGGCGCAACTCGGCGCCGTTCGGCTGCGCGGCGCCAGGCGCTGTCCCCGCCACGCCCGCACTACCCTTTGAAGTTAGCGGCAACATGACTCGGCGCTTGAAAAGTTCCTCGCGTTTACCCTGAGGGAGCGCTGTCCCTGCCACGCACCGCTAACTGGGGCCAGCCAGCCTCAGGCAGGAAAGAAGCTGACCTGGATCTTATCGCTCGCAGAACGAGCATAACTACAATAACGGGGGCTTAGCCCGCGATGGAAGCAGCGCGGGCGCGCCTCGGCGTCGGAATGCGTAACCGCCGCTGTCCCTGCCACACCCGCGCCGCCGGTGAAGTTAGCGGCAACGTGACTCGGCGCCTTGACGTGAACCGAGGAGGCGCTGTCCCTATCACGTGCCGCTAACTTCGCGCTGGTCAGCTTCAAGCGGGCAGCAAGAAGCCGATGGGTGTGTATCTTTCAGCCAACGCCACAGCGCAACTACCAGAACCGGTCGTTCACCTGTCTTGGCAATCAGTCTCGGATTGCAGGCGGCGTTGGTGCGAGTCGCAATCGGCAACTCACTACCAAGGCAGGTACAGCGCGACTAACAGTACCAAGGCTGCAAGCCCGAACGCCCACGCGAACAATAGCGCCTTATCCATCGGCCGATTCCGATCGATCTCCTCGGCCGCCCGCAGCGGCGTACCACTGCGGCCTTTTTTCGTTGAACCGCACGTTGCGGTCCTTCACCCGATTCGTAGATTTTCCGCTGAGTCTTTTCCGCGATTGTTCACGACGTCGAAGCTAACCTTAGCTCCCTCTGCGAGTGAGGTGAAACCAGCCTTCTCAACCGCCGAGATGTGAACAAAGACGTCCTTCCCACCAGAATCCGGTTGAATAAACCCGTACCCCTTCGTCGGGTTGAACCACTTCACCGTCCCCATTGCCACTTGACTTCTCCATTTTTAAAAACCAAAGCTATTCCTGACTTTCGACAAAAGAAAGGCTGGCGGTAAGCCGTTGAGACAATTGAATTCAATCAGTCCTGCTGGGATCGCCATTTGGCTTTTGTCGTCAATGATTTCAATGATTTTCTTGCGCGCGGCTTCGCGACAATAGCGCTCGATTTCGCGGATATCGGTGTGGCCAGTGATGCTCATGATTTCGCGGGCGCTGCAGCCGGCCTCAGCAAGACGACGACACGCGGCCTTGCGAACTCCATGTGGCGAAGACTTCGGAGGAAGGCCAGCGTCGCACGCCGCTTCGCTAATCCACGTGGAGAACGCTTTCTCGCTGCGAGCGCGGCCGTACATGGTTGCGATGAAGGCCGGGCCGTCTTTGGGGCATTCGGCGATGTAGCGCGCCAGGCCGACTCCGAAGGCGCGGGGGCGAACCTTTCTTAAGCGGAAGAGGCTTACGCACCTTCTTGGAGCTACAATCGTACTCTGTTCGACGCGGCTCGCGCTCGCTGCGGACGCCCCCGGGCTGGAAACAGCGAACATTAGAGAATTCGCCTCGTACTTCAGCCCGAACGATTTCAAGATCGTTGAATTAGCCTGTCTTATTCGTAAGAGGCGCCCGAGAGGCTGGCGAGCGTGGTGTAAAGCGCTGATACGGCGTAGGATTCGGTTGTGAAGCCAACCCCATCACCTCCAACCGCGAACGCCACGCCCGCCATGACCGACGATACGATTCCGCCCTTCTCGTTTCCAGCCATTCACGCCAAGAAAGTCACAGCTGCCTTCGATGGTGGGCGCCTAACCTCGAACGGGGGCGTGATGCTTCTGGCGATGGCCGAGCGGCGTCTCGGCTTGGCCGACAATCTGGCCCGGGTGTTCCCGGATCGGCGCGATCCGACGCGGGTCGTGCACAGCCTTGTCGATATGTTCCGCGCGCGCATGTTCGCGATCTGCTGCGGCTACGAGGACGCCGACGACCTCGATCATCTGCGGTCCGATCCCGCATTCAAGCTGGCCTGCGGACGGCTGCCGGACACGGGCCGCGATCTGTGTTCCCAACCGACGCTGTCGCGGCTGGAGTTGCTCCGCGCCTGCGCGACGTGATCCGACTGACCTACATTTTGGTCGACGCATGGATGGATAGCTACCCGCGCGAGCCGGCATCCGTCACGCTCGACATCGATGATACCTGCGATGTCGTCCACGGCCATCAGCAGCTCTCGCTGTTCAACGCTCATTATGACGAACGCTGCTTCCTGCCGATCCACGTCTACGACACGGAGAAGAGCCGTCCCGTGGCGGTCGTGCTGAGGCCCGGCAAGACGCCGGGCGGCGTCGAGGTGCGTGCCCTTCTGCGCCGCCTGGTACGGCATATCCGGACGCGGTGGCACAACACGCAAATTACGTTCCGTGGCGACGGGCACTATGCCCGGCCGGAGGCCATGGCGTGGTGCGAGACCAACGGCATCGACTACATCTTGGGTCTGTCCGGCACCAAGCCTCTCGCCAGAAAAGTCGACGAGGTCGCCGACGACATCCGCACCCGACGCGCCATCGAGAACCTGCCGGTTCTGCGTGGCTATACCGAGACCCGCCACAAGGCAAAGTCCTGGGATCGCGAACGGCGCACCGTCGCCCGTATTGAGGCGACGATGCTCGGCCTCGACATCCGTTTCGTCGTCACCAGCCTCGATGTCGGCTCGGCCGAGTGGATCTACGACAGCCTGTATTGCGCGCGCGGCCAAGCCGAGAATCTGATCAAGCTGCATAAGACGCAGCTCGCCTCCGACCGCACCAGCTGCCGTTCGGCGCTCGCCAACCAGGTCCGTCTCCTGCTCCATACGGCCGCTTATTGGCTGATGCTGACCGTGCGCGACGCCATTCCCAAAGTCCGGGAATTGGCCGCTGCCGAGTTCGCGACGCTGCGTCTTCGGCTCTTGAAGCTCGCCGCCCGTGTGGTCGAGACCTCGAGCCGCATTCGCCTTGCGTTTGCCGCGGCATGTCCCGAAGCCGACCTGATCCGCTGCTTGCCCGGCGCGCTGCTCCCGCTCGGTCCGTAACCGACCGGGCCTGCGCCCGCTCACCCGCCCCACTCCTCCATCGCCTACAAAACAGCTTGATGTAGAACCCGGTGAGAAAAGGCCGGACGGTCACCCACGCCAGCCGCCAGCCCCCGTCAGACGTCAAGAACGACCGTGCTCTCGTGAATAGATCGGGTTAGAGAGCTATGCGGAAAACTGGGTGATGACGGAATGAGATAGGCGGCGTATCGAGGCGGGTGTCGAGCCTGCCAGAACCTCAAGGAGAGCGATACGCCATGAACGAGCATAGCAACATTGTCCCACTGCGTCAGCCCGATGAGATCGACGATCCACTGACGAATATTTTGCGATCTGGTGCTCGGCAGCTGCTTGCGCAGGCTGTCGAGATGGAAGCCGAGGCGTTTCTCGCCGCGATGAAGGGCTTGAAGCTTCCCGATGGCCGCGACCGCCTCGTGCGGCACGGCCATGGTCCAGTGCGGACGATCCAGACGGGGATCGGCGCCGTCGAAGTCGCCCGGGTAAAGATTCGCGATCGCGCGGTGACCAGCGATGGCGAGCGGATCCGCTTCACCTCGGCGATCCTGCCGTTGTGGGCACGGCGCACGAAGAGCTTGGATGCACTTTTGCCGGTTCTGTACCTGCGAGGCATCTCGACGGGCGACTTCCAGGAGGCGCTGGCGGCGCTCTTGGGCAAGGATGCGCCGAATCTTTCTCCGGCGGTGGTTTCCAGACTGACGACGGAGTGGCAGCTCGAGTACGAGCGTTGGCAGAAGCGCGATCTGTCGGCGCGCCGGTACGTATACGTGTGGGCGGACGGCGTCTTCCTGCAGGCTCGCATGGAAGACCACAGCGAATGCATGCTGGTGCTGATCGGCGCGACGCCGGAAGGCAAGAAGGAACCCATCGGCTTCCAGGTCGGCGTGCGCGAGAGCACGCAGAGCTGGCACGAACTGCTCGTCGAGGCGAAAACCCGTGGGCTGAAGATCGCCCCGGAAATCGCCGTCGGTGACGGCGCGCTCGGCTTCTGGAAGGCGCTCGACGAGGTCTTTCCCGCCACGCGACATCAGCGGTGCTGGGTCACAAAACCGCGAATATCTTGAACAAAGTCGCAGTGTCGGTACAGGCCAGCATGAAGAAGGATCTGCGCGAGGTCTATTTGGCGTCCAACCGAGCTTCGGCCGAAGTGGCGATCGATGTCTTTGCCGAGAAATACGGAGCGAAGTACGACGGTCGAGTGCCTGACGAAAGATCGCGACGCAATGCTTGCGTTCTACGAATTCCCCGCCGAGCATTGGGACCACTTGCGGACGACGAATCCCATCGAAAGCGTGTTCGCGACGGTCCGGCACAGAACGGTGCGCACGAAAGGTTCGTTATCGTCAACGACTGCCAAGTTGATGGTGTTCAAGCTGCTCTGCGCCGCATCAAAGACCTGGCGGCGGCTGAAAGGCACAAATCAGTTGACGAAGGTCAGCGCAGGTGTCAGATTCGAAAACGGCATCGAGGTCATCCAAGTGCCGGAAAACCACGCCGCCTGATCGCCTCGTCACCCAAAATCCCGCATAGCTCTATCCAAGATGCCACGGGATTACCCGATCAGCAAGCGCGCTTGGCCGCGTCCCTACTCACGAAGATGAGATTGTTCCGCCGTTCATGTGGAAGATCCTTGGTAGGGCTACGAGCAAAACAATGTGTTCAATGCCGATTATGAATCACGACCGGACATAACCTTTGAGACCAACACTTTCTAACAAAGCCCATCAATGAGGATGCTGGAGGCCCACCGCCACATTGAAACGCCATCCAAAAAACCCCCTCAGCGCGGATCGGCAAAGCCAATTTGCTACAGAACCTTCTATGGCACTGAGGGCGGCCTGCGAGCCGCCCTACCGTGCAAGTACCAGCGCGGCCCAAGCTATCGCTGATGTCCGAGTCCGATTCCAAGATTCAAGGCCTTCTGGCGAAGCGCACCGACACTGCGTTTGGTCATCTTTGCTATTTTTATCACGGGGGTCCTGGCCTTCGAGTGGACTTTGAGCTCCTTGATATCTGCCTTCGTCCATTCGCCGCTTAACGCGTTTCTTGGTTGCTTTCTTCACGATGAATGCTCCTTCTTAGAGGAGCGGCTTGTAACATAGTTTTTTCAGCGCGACGACCGTAAAAAAATAGACAAATATTATACGGAATCGCGCCAGGTATAATCTTGGGCATGTCTTCCGAAGCGAGGTGTCTGCACTGTTGAAGCTGCGCAATTGTAAACTTCATACGCACGTCGCGTTCTGATAGCGCTCCAATCGACGCCTTTATATGCGGAGCTAAACAACCAATACGCTCTCGAATAAGCGAGCCAAATCGCAATAGAGATTAACGGATCCCACTAAGGAGGAGCGGACAGAGAACGGAAAGATGTTGTGTTTCAGCCTCCGCGATATTGCTTAGAGAGAGGTGGCTGACGAGAATGATCACAAGGCCCGCTCAGCTTTGATCACGCGCTCTTTGTCAAGTTCGCTTCTTGACGTATTCAACTCGCGCAAAGAGCGCCGCCGCTTGATGGCCTCGACTGAAGTGGTAGGTTATTGGTGAAGTTCACGCGCGCCGACCTCACATCAGAGCTGGCCCCGGTTGTTTGGACAGCGCCCCGCTGGATTTAAGTGGATTCCTGCCGGGTTATGCTGAACGCGGGGCTTTACGGTTTTGTCGTTGCGTCGGGAGGGCGTAGCCCGACCAGAGCGACGACAAAACCGTCGGCGACGGTCATGCGGCCATCACCATAGCTTGCGTGCCGAAGTAAGCCTCGTCGGGCGTGCGCCCGTCAAGGCTCGAGTGAGGGCGTCCCTGATTGTAGAAGGCCAGATACTTGGCAATTGACGCTCGCGCCTCGGACACGCTGTCGTAGGCGCGGAGATAAACTTCTTCGTATTTGACCGTGCGCCAGAGCCGCTCGACAAACACGTTGTCGCGCCAGGCGCCCTTGCCGTCCATGCTGATGGCGATCTTCGCGTCCAGCAGCACATCGGTGAACTCGAGGCTGGTGAACTGGCTGCCCTGATCCGTGTTGAAAATCTCGGGCCTGCCGTGCTTCGCCAACGCCTCCTGGACCGCTTCGACGCAGAAGGCCGCCTCCATTGTGATCGAGACGCGATGGGCCAGGACCCGTCGGCTGAACACATCGACGACCGCCGCGAGATAGACGAAGCCACGCCGCATCGGAATGTAGGTGATGTCCATTGCCCACGCATGGTCGGGCCGCTCGATCTTCAATCCGCGCAACAGGTACGGGTAGATCTTGTGACCCGGAGCCGGCTTGCTCGTGTTCGGGCGACGATAGACCGCCTCGATCCGCATGCGCTTCATCAGCGTCGCGATGTGGCGGCGACCGGCGTATACGCCCTCCCGCCGCAGCAACGATCGCAGCATACGCGCTCCCGCGAAGGGATAATCGAGATGCAGCTCATCGAGCCGACGCATCAAGGCAAGGTCCTCGGCCGAAACTGGCCGAGGTTCATAGTAGACCGTGCTGCGAGCCAGCTTCAGGACCTTCGCCTGGCGCACGATAGAAAGATCATGATCGCGGTCGATCATCGCTTTGCGCTCAGCAGGCCCGCCTTGGTGAGCGCGCCGGACAAAAAATCGTTTTCCAACGCCAGCTCGCCGATCTTGGCATGTAACGCCTTCAAATCGACCGGCGTCTCGGCCGATGTCTTGTCATGCCCAAACACGCCGGCGGCGCCTTCCAGGAGCTGGTTTTTCCAGATCGTGATCTGGTTCGGATGAACATCAAACAGCTGCGCCAGCTCCGCCAGTGTCTTGTCGCCTTTGACCGCAGCCAAAGCAACCTTCGCCTTGAATGCCGGAGAATGCGTCCGGCGGCTCTTCTTCGTCATCTTCGCTCCTGATTCGCAGCAAGAATCCTCGCCGCTGTCAGGCAGAAAATCCACTCAAGCTACTGTCCGAATTTGCGGGGCCAGCTCTCATCCAAAATGCTCATATGTCGAGCTCGTTCTCCGCGTGCAGCCCACTGCCAGTGATGCCCTCAATTCCAGTGCAAGACCATCATGCCAACTTTTCGGGATAAGAAATTTGCTGAAAATCCAGCACGACTGGCGTCCACCGCCGATCAGGACACCACAGGCGGTAGAACGCTTAAAGACGGGCAGAGACCCTCGTCGGCTACCTTCGCCAACCAACACATGGGTTCCTGGCCCTGTTCCCGTATCTGACCCGGATGCCTTCCGGGAAATCAGTTTAGCCGACCGTCTCGACGACACTGATGTGCACGAAGAGGCCAAATCCTTCGTCCCTCAGGTCAATATCTTCGGTCGCGTTTAACGACTCCACAACACTGATTACAACATTACAACGACACTGTTTCTAGATTGAACTTCGCGATCCAGTCGAACTACATCACCACCAGCAAGGGTTTAAGCGGCTGTCCTCCACGTCGAAATCGGTTTACGTGGGCTCAACCGCATGCCGTGGGACGCTTTCTGCCCGCGTTCGCTTCCAGCCGAGAAAACAAAGGGAGCGGCACCTCAGCTTTCGGCTCTTGCGCGAACTCTCGCTCAACCTGCGCCTGCATAGTACCCCGATCTAAGTTTTCGAGCGCCTCAAGCTATTCTCTTCCCTCCTCGGTGATAATCCAGCACCCGGCCTTCCGCTCGATCAGCTTTTGGCCGAAAACATCGAGTTGGGGCGCGCGGCTCGCAGTCCGCTTCATACGACCCGTCCACTCCGGGCCGCTGCTACAATAGATAGCCAAATGCTGCTTAACGACTTCGATACTCGCCAGACCGTGCGGCTGGCCGGCAAGTCTCTTCAGTATCGACAACTGAAAACTCGCGCACGCCATCGACTTAAGGAAGCCCATATTACATATTTTGAGGTAAGCTCCAGAGCTGCGAGCCGCTTTTCAAAAGAGAGCTTCCTCCTAAAGCCGATTGCACGACACCCGCCTGCCGTCGCCGCGGTAAGCAACGCTTTCGACTGCATCCCGCCAAGAATCTTCCGAAGAACGGTTCAGCATTAGATAGCTGCGTTGACTAGGAGCGTGAGGTGGTCTTGACTGCCGACTTCGACCGACTTGAGATCAAACGACGTCGGTAGTAGCCCGCCGTTGTACATCCTGATGAATGACATCGCTCATCGAACGAACCGCCCGCTTCTTTCGTTTCCAATTCCCGCCCAATTCCGCGGGGATCGCAAAGCCTCTCGGCACGACCAAAAGATCGTTTCTTTGGTTCAAATAGATATCGAACATGTGGTGGCTCTTTTTTGCACAAGCGTAGATCGGCTGTCATCGAAGCAACAGTTGCCTTTAAGTCACTGGACGATCAAATGACATTCAAAAGCTCCCGTCCTGATACGGGAAGACGGTCACGTGCACAATGGTGCCGCCAGATGTGAGCGTGTGCACGTCCCGACTTACGGCGCACGGAGAGGGCACCCGACAATGTCCACTTCAAACGAGGCGGAGAGTCTATCTAGGTGGCCACTCCGAGCGGATCTTAAGATTGTCATAAAAGAATAGATCGAAAGAGAGTTCGCGATCGTGAGCCGCATAATTGGTGGCCGTACCCGCTACGACTTCCTTCAATTTCGACCACTCATCGTACGAATTCAAGGTCACGCTTACCTCCTAGCAGCGAGATCGTCTGTTCTCTACCCACTGGGATGATCCCGCTTTGGCCGGCTGGTCAGATGCGCTCTACACCATTGCCGGATAGGTACTCTACACCACGAATTCAACCTATCTGCCCTGAGGTTCGCCACGGCGGATAACGTATTTGCCGTCCCTTCGGGATTCCATATACGGCTGCCGGCGGCGTAGCGCAAATTGTACAATTGGAACGTTTGCCACAGTAAGGCTACCGCACGGAGTGGCAGCGGGCGGAAGTAAGGCTGATCCGGAGCACCGCTGCCAAGGTTCGAAGTGGACGCCGGTCACTGTAAAAGGGCAAAGTCTCGTCCGATCGAAACGCGGACGCCGGACACAATGTCGTAGGCATGCTCGACGAACACGTCGTCGCGCCCGACGCCATAGCCGCCCATGCAGATGAATGCCATGACTGGCGAGGACGCCGGTGAATGTCACGGGCGTGAACTGAGAGCATTGGCCGGTGTTGAAGACCTTAAACTTCCGTGGGGGAAAGTGCGACGCCCTTGCTAACTCAGGAGAGCTCGTCCTCACGGAATGCTCGAAAGGCGATGTGGACGGATTGGCTCATGCAGGCGGTGTTCGAAGCTCCAACACATCGGCGAAGATTGTCCAATCGCGGACTCGCCTTTGCCGGCAGAAATCGGTCTCCGCCTGCTGAGCTGCAGCACTCAGCGAGGCGGCATCGACCTTAAATGCTGCCTGGCACGCACGATGCTCGCCGCCGGCATCGTCGCAAACGATCTTCATAAACCGGACGCTAAATGAAGGCATGCCCCTCTCTTCGTGTGGTTTGCTTATCCACTATTCTGCCATTCGCGCGGGGAGTATTTGATTTGCCTCAAGGAGCATCCCAAGAGGTCTGTCCGATCCTCCGAAGATAGGCCGAAAGTCCGCCGTGAACTTTACGAGCTGTCCGCGATAGTCTTGTGAACGACTGCCGCAAGTGCAGGCTTATCGCGGGCTGATTTCTGCCATGCGCCGGCGGGCTACGCGCGCAAGCGATCGCTGGGCAATGACGCCGAGAACCCCGAACTTGCATCGGCGGTCCACCTGAAGACGCGATTGCAGAAGCCGATCATTACACTTGTCCTAGCCCACGTTTCGATAAGCCCGGTCCAGGACTTCAGCGCCAGAGCAAGGTCAGGATCAGCGCCGGCAAGGCTACCAAATGAAAGGCGAAGCATCAATGACCATCGGCGTGCACGGAGCAATGGCGAAAATGTTGTCTTAGCCATGGGCGTGAGTTGCGCCTCAAATCAAGGCGCTGGTCTGTTGCAGAGAACGCGAGGCGCTCGCTGAAGCGCGAGTTCGGAGCATGTCGACAGGCGTCTGCGGCTGGTAGCGGTCACGAGCCACCGATCCCGGACGCGCACAACTTTTTGACAAGCATCAATGCTGCAGCGGCTGCCTCTGATAGAAGTGGTCTTCTAGTAAGGTCAGACGCACGGCAGACAGAAATGCTTGACGCCCATGATGCTTTCATACCCGGGTACCCGCGGCCGTTCCTAGGACTGCTGCCAGACGCAGCCGCAGCCGCGCGGCGAGCCAATGACCGGCCACATGATAAATTGCGCCGACTTGCGATGGCATCTACTTTATCGGCCTGCGGGACGGCCCTGCTATGCGCTCAGAGCGAAGCTACGCCCATCTAAATGCGCGCGTGAGGAAGGCCACCCACACACAACCAACACGATGACGCCGGAGGACAAGGAGATGTGTCTCACCAACAAAGGACGTGACATGACAGACGGCCGGACCATTTACCCTGCCCGGGCCGGATTACTGGAGCTGCAGTCCAGTAAAACTGGTGCAGCACATCTACAAATATCAATGGCCGAGGCCTTGAGCTGATCCAAATCAATTCGACCAAAGCTCAGATGTCGTTTCCTGGCGCAGATCCAAATATTTCAGTTCGCGAGCGGATCATGTTCCGTCACAACAGCGCAAAGCCGATATCCCTCCGCCGCGGCTGACGCGATCGAGACGCGGGTCGTCCGAACGATATCGGCTTCGGCCTGTCCGCGCAGAACCCAAGCGATGTGCGCAGTGTTAACAAGGTATCTGAATTTGTCACCCCGCAGCTATGAACACCGGCCAGGATCTAATGATCTGACATGGGAGCAGCTTGGAAAGGCGCCGCCCTTCGATCAGGATCTGGAGATTGCCGTGATCGAGGGTAATTCAATTCACCGGGTGGTCTTTCCTTGCCGCCGGATCCTCGGCGGATGGATCAACGCGAATACCGGAGAGCAAATCGCGGTGCGGCCGACGCATTGGCGTATGTGGCCCGGATAGCGCCGTTATCCCAAATGGATTGGTGTGAGTTGGGGTACGGACTGCCTTCGCCGTCCTCTCTTCTGAAACTATCTCGTGGATCGAATGAGGGAGCCTGACGGCATCTCCGAGCGGACCGAATCCGCGCCGAGTGCCTTGCGGTGTCCGTCAAGCATTAGTTTTCTCATTGCTGTCGCGGCCGTTGCCAACGTGCCCATGAGCGACAAATCTCGGCGTAAATTTCCAAATCTCAACCTATACGGCCGCGTACCACGGCATGATTAGCTGCAATACACTTCTGCTTATATGGGTCGCAGATTTTCGGCGAATGTTGTCGCCGTGATCGAGCAGCCGGCAATTCTACCCCGACCAACGAAACTAGCGCAACGCGTCACCGTCTTTTCTCCGAGACCGTACCTTCCCCGGTCCACGAAGTGGACCGGGCATCATGTCGGCGGCAATGGTAGCCTCGATATTGTGGAAAGCGCAAATCACCACAACCGAATTAGCCTGTCTTATTCGTAAGAGGCGCCCGAGAGGCTGGCGAGCGTGGTGTAAAGCGCTGATACGGCGTAGGATTCGGTTGTGAAGCCAACCCCATCACCTCCAACCGCGAACGCCACGCCCGCCATGACCGACGATACGATTCCGCCCTTCTCGTTTCCAGCCATTCACGCCAAGAAAGTCACAGCTGCCTTCGATGGTGGGCGCCTAACCTCGAACGGGGGCGTGATGCTTCTGGCGATGGCCGAGCGGCGTCTCGGCTTGGCCGACAATCTGGCCCGGGTGTTCCCGGATCGGCGCGATCCGACGCGGGTCGTGCACAGCCTGGTCGATATGTTCCGCGCGCGCATGTTCGCGATCTGCTGCGGCTACGAGGACGCCGACGACCTCGATCATCTGCGGTCCGATCCGGCATTCAAGCTGGCCTGCGGTCGCCTACCGGACACGGGCCGGGATCTGTGTTCCCAGCCGACGCTGTCGCGGCTGGAGAATGCTCCGCGCCTGCGCGACGTGATCCGACTGACCTACATTTTGGTCGACGCATGGATGGATAGCTACCCCCACGAGCCGGCATCCGTCACGCTCGACATCGATGATACCTGCGACGTCGTCCACGGCCATCAGCAGCTCTCGCTGTTCAACGCTCATTATGACGAACGCTGCTTTCTGCCGATCCACGTCTACGACACGGAGAAGAGCCGGCCCGTGGCCGTCGTGCTGCGGCCCGGCAAGACGCCGGGCGGCGTCGAGGTGCGTGCCCATCTGCGCCGCCTGGTACGGCATATCCGCACGCGATGGCACAACACGCGAATTACGTTCCGTGGCGACGGGCACTATGCCCGGCCGGAGGCCATGGCGTGGTGCGAGACCAACGGCATCGACTACATCTTCGGTCTGTCCGGCACCAAGCCTCTCGCCAGAAAAGTCGACGAGGTCGCCGACGACATCCGCACCCGACGCGCCATCGAGAACCTGCCGGTTCTGCGTGGCTATACCGAGACCCGCCACAAGGCAAAGTCCTGGGATCGCGAACGGCGCACCGTCGCCCGTATTGAGGCGACGATGCTCGGCCTCGACATCCGTTTCGTCGTCACCAGCCTCGATGTCGGCTCGGCCGAGTGGATCTACGACAGCCTGTATTGCGCGCGCGGCCAAGCAGAGAATCTGATCAAGCTGCATAAGACACAGCTCGCCTCCGACCGCACCAGCTGCCGTTCGGCGCTCGCCAACCAGGTCCGTCTCGTGCTCCATACGGCCGCTTATTGGCTGATGCTGACCGTGCGCGACGCCATTCCCAAAGCCCGGGAATTGGCCACTGCCGAGTTCGCGACGCTGCGTCTTCGTCTCTTGAAACTCGCTGCCCGTGTGGTCGAGACCACGAGCCGCATTCGCCTTGCGTTTGCCGCGGCATGTCCCGAAGCCGACCTGATCCGCGGCTTGCCCGGCGCGCTGCTCCCGCTCGGTCCGTAACCGACCGGGCCTGCGCCCGCTCACCCGCCCCACTCCTCCATCGCCTACAAAACAGCTTGATGTAGAACCCGGTGAGAAAAGGCCGGACGGTCACCCACGCCAGCCGCCAGCCCCCGTCAGACGTCAAGAACGACCGTGCTCTCGTGAATAGATCGGGTTAGCTTTGTTGAGAACAGACCGGAGCTCGGGATCAACCGATTTGCGGATCGGATGCTGCGCGCAGTTCGCGCGCGGCAGCGACCATGTTGGTGAGCGCCGGCCGAACCTCCTCCCATTTGCGCGTTTTTAGGCCGCAGTCCGGATTGACCCAAAGCTGCGAATCCTGCAAACGCGTCCGAGCTAGCACCATCAGCTCCTTCATTTCGCCCGTCTCGGGGACGCGTGGAGAGTGAATGTCGTACACGCCCGGTCCGATTTGATTTGGATATTCGTACTTCCTGAACGCATCCAGTAGCTCCATTTTCGATCGCGACGTCTCGATTGAAATGACATCCGCATCCATTGCAGCGATCGCACCGATGATGTCGTTAAACTCTGAGTAGCACATATGTGTATGGATTTGCGTTTGATCGGTAACGCCCGATGAGCAGAGGCGGAAGCAATCTCCGGCCCAATCGAGATATGCCTTCCAGTCCGACCGGCGCAATGGCAATCCTTCGCGGAGTGCAGCTTCGTCGATCTGTATTATGGCTGCACCGGCATTCTCGAGATCGCGGACTTCATCGCGCATCGCGAGCGCAAGCTGACGGCAGACCTCGCTTCTAGGAATATCATCGCGAACAAACGACCAGTTCAGGATCGTCACCGGTCCGGTCAACATCGCCTTCATCGGCTTACCAGTTAGTGATTGCGCGTAGCGCCACCATTCCACGGTGATCGGCTTCGGCCGCACTACATCGCCAAACAGGATCGGGGGCCTAACGCAGCGCGAACCATAGGACTGAACCCATCCGTTCCTTGTAAATGCGAAGCCGGCGAGTTGCTCGCTGAAGTACTGCACCATGTCATTACGCTCGAATTCGCCATGCACGAGGACGTCAAGACCGATGTCCTCCTGCCAACGTACGGCGCGGGCTATCTCCTCTTTGAGGAACCTGTCGTATTGCTCCTCGCTCATCGCACCTCGCGCATGCGCCGCGCGAGCATTTCGCACCGCTGTGGTCTGCGGAAACGATCCTATCGTCGTGGTAGGAAAAGCCGGCAGTCCAAAGCGTTCCCTTTGGATCTCGGAACGACGGGCAAACGGGGTGGCGCGCTGGCGCATCGTCTGATCGATCGCCCTCATTCGGACAGCGACGTTGGCATTATGGATCTTCGGCGAGGTCCGGCGGGCAGTCGCGGCGCATTCCGACTCGGCAAGAGCTAGCCCAACATTCTGGTCGCCTGCGAGTACCCGCGCCAGGATCGCAAGCTCACGCATCTTCTGAACCGAGAAAGCAAGCCAGCTCTTGACGTCGGACGCGAGCCCGGTCTCGAGTTCAACATCGACCGGCACGTGAAGCAGCGAGCAGGACGGAGCGAGCTGTACACGGTGCCTGCCAAGCTTCGCAATCGAGGGCTTCAGCCGCTGACGGAGCGACGGCAAGTTCGACCGCCACACATTGCGGCCGTCGATGACACCGAGCGACATGACGAGATCACTTCGGCCGTCAGCAATGATCTGATCCAATAGTTCTGGCGCTCGAACCAAATCGACGTGCAGACCGGAAATTGGCAGGCTCAAGGCAGTATCCAGATTGTCGCCTAGGGCGCCGAAATAGCTCGCAAGCATGATCTTGATAGCGGGTCCCTCCTTTGCGAACCGGTTATAGGCGTGCAGCAACGATTGTCGCGCCGCCTCATCCAGATCAAGGACCAGGCAGGGCTCATCAAACTGAACCCAACTTGCCCCTCGTTTGGCTAATTCATGCAGAAGTTCGATATAGACAGGTATCAGATCATCGAGGAGAGAGAGGGGCTGGAACGCGCTATCGGTACTCTTGCCGAGCTTTAAAAATGTGACCGGCCCGATCAGGACAGGGCGGGTCTGAAAGCCAAGAGCCCTGGCTTCCTCATACTCTTCGACGGGTTTGCGAGAGCACAGTCTGAACGCCTGTCCCCGGTAAAACTCGGGAACCATGTAGTGGTAGTTGGTATCGAACCACTTGGTCATTTCCTGCGCGGGCACGCCAGATCCCCGCGTACTCTGGTCGCAACTCGCATCCTGATCGCCGCATTGCGATCCGCGGGCCATGGCGAAGTACGTCTGGAGCGAAACGGATTCTCCGTTCGAGGCGTAGATCTCCGGGATGGCGCCAACCATGACACTTGTATCAAGCACCTGATCATACAGCGAGAAGTCGTTTGACGGAATGATCGTGACGCCGAGCGATTTCTGACGAGCCCAATTCGCTGCGCGTAGGCCGGATGCGTCTTCGTGCAACTGCTGTTCACTAATCTTTCCAGACCAGTAGCTTTCTAGAGCGAGCTTGAGCTCACGCCTTGGGCCGATGCGTGGCGTTCCGAGCGTAGCAACTGGGAGAGAGAGAGGAGACATCGCGTTAACCCCTGTTGGGGACAAAGGCCATGGCGGACGCAGGCAGGAGAAGTCGCGCGTGCGACGGCTGCTTGGCGTACCACCGAGACACCCCGCCCGTGGACCAATATATTGTCGGGGCCGGTCTCCTGGCTTGCTGGTCATCGCTGCTGTCCGGCCTTCCCGAAGCCGTGCAGGCTTCAGTGACATCGTTGGACAGCGGCTCGCCACTTACAGTTGCGGGGGCAGCGCCGGCATTTGCACCGGCTTCCCTCTTAGCTCCGGATCAATGGGAACCGGAGAACCTCGACGACTTGGATTATCGGCACGAGAACTCTTCCGTCAACCTCTCAGATTATGTGCAAGCTAATCTGCGACATCTGCTAGCCGAATGACCGTGCATCTCTGTGACTTACCACCATCCAGAAACATTCTCTAATCAGAGATGTCATAATCAGACATATCCTTCTCAGATACCGGGATAGCATCCGGAGCTGCCTTGAGGCGGAGCCGCACGCCAGATCGATGAAAGGGACAGAAGCAGCCTTCCGGCGGGAGTACCGACGTTTCTATCAGAATGCTTTCGATGCGGCTTTGCGATTTCCAGAGGTTCGCCCAGCACCTCGGCTAGCCAGCTATTCTCTCAACTAAAGGATCTGCAGCGAATAGGCCAAGGCACGTGGCGGAATTTAGCAACATACGAGGCGAGGGGTTGATTTGCGTGCCACCCAGACTTCAAAGCCGGGATCAAGCCGGCTTGGTGCCGCTGGCAATCATGCAGCTCGAACGCCGGCGGCACGATAGCGAACCACACAGCTCAATAGCGGCAAACGCACTTCCGTCCATCAGGCATCCGGCATCGAGGCGTTCAACTCTTCTGCTAAATATCCGGTGCGGGACAAGGATGCACAAGCTGCGGCGGATACACTGAATAGGAACATCGAAAACGTGCAAAGGTCGGAAAGTCGACAAGAGCGACACAAACTCTGTGAAAATTTCCGCCTATTGCCTGGCACGAAGAATGCAGACCCTCGGCATGCCCAGTCTCCTCCTGCTGGGCAGGTCCAGCTCAGCCAATTGACGCAGTCGCTGTCGGGGAAGTTAGCTGCGCATGACATACAGGGAGCGCCTGATCGCGCGGGACAGCCAGCGGGTGCCACGTCGCATCCCCGTAAACTTCTTGCGATGGCTCATAGCAGGTTCGAGGTTGCCTGCTTTACAAGATGTTTGGATGAAACGCGATAGGCCGAGGGTTATGAAGAGAATGTCTGGAAGACCCGCGCTATGGCTTTGCTTGGTCGGATTCTTAATCTGCCTCGCCTGGCCGGCTGCCATGAGCAATAATATTCGGGCCAGCGACAGCCCCCTTGTCGAACGATTGAAGTCAACTTGGCGAGCGCAAGATGGTGAGACGATAGAACAAATTATCTCCAATGTCTCGAAGGTGGCACAGTTCGTGCCTCAAATGTGGGGCGTTGTTGAACTTGGCCAAAACGACTTTATTTTCGTTTCGTGGACCAGACACCGGGACAACAAATCGGACGAACAGTACGTTATCACTTGGAAGATCGCCCTCGACGGCACGTTTGAACTTGCGTCGACTTATGCGAAGCCGATGGAATTGGGCTGGCGCGCCCTGGCGCTCTCCCTGATCGCCAGTGAAGTCGCAGATGGCGAAAGGGACGCAAATCTTCGCTTTCTGCATGATCCGGCCAACTTCAACTTCGTGGCCACCCCGCAAGGCCGGCTCGGCGATCTTCTGCGGCAGGGCCGCTGCACTATCATTGAACCAGTTGGAGTGGACTACTTACCGAAGCGGAATGGCAAACCGGCCGAGACGGGTGACGTGTGGCGCGTTCAGCTCTTGGTGAATTGTAGTATCCAAGGACCACGTTATTTTGCACACAACGGGGTCATCACTTTCGAAAAGAGAGAAGGACAGGATTGGGAGCCACAATCCTCCTTTGCCAAGCGCATCGCGAAATTTGCCCCTGGCTCCTGGTTCCAACGCACCGAGCCAAATGAAGAGGAATACTTAGGAGAGCGAAGGCCCGAGTAAACTGCCGCAGAGCAACATCGCGCCGCAGTTCCTCCATGGCCCAGTGCCTCGGACCGACTGCAAGACATACGCGCTCGGCACTTGCTTTGTTTTAGCCCGATCTGTTCACGAGAGCACGGTCGTTCTTGACGTCTGACGGGGGCTGGCGGCTGGCGTGGGTGACCGTCCGGCCTTTTCTCACCGGGTTCTACATCAAGCTGTTTTGTAGGCGATGGAGGAGTGGGGCGAACGGGGGGCGGACGCCCCGCCGGTCAAGGACTGAGCGGCAGCAGCGCGCCGGGCAAGCCGCGGATCAGGTCGGCTTCGGGACATGCCGCGGCGAACGCAAGGCGAATGCGGCTCGTGGTCTCGACCACACGGGCAGCGATTTTCAGAAGACGAAGACGCAGCGTCGCGAACTCGGCAGTGGCCAATTCCCGGGCTTTGGGAATGGCGTCGCGCACGGTCAGCATCAGCCAATAAGCGGCCGTATGGAGCACGAGACGGACCTGGTTGGCGAGCGCCGAACGGCAGCTGGTGCGGTCGGAGGCGAGCTGTGTCTTATGCAGCTTGATCAGATTCTCGGCTTGGCCGCGCGCGCAATACAGGCTGTCGTAGATCCACTCGGCCGAGCCGACATCGAGGCTGGTGACGACGAAACGGATGTCGAGGCCGAGCATCGTCGCCTCAATACGGGCGACGGTGCGCCGTTCGCGATCCCAGGACTTTGCCTTGTGGCGGGTCTCGGTATAGCCACGCAGAACCGGCAGGTTCTCGATGGCGCGTCGGGTGCGGATGTCGTCGGCGACCTCGTCGACTTTTCTGGCGAGAGGCTTGGTGCCGGACAGACCGAAGATGTAGTCGATGCCGTTGGTCTCGCACCACGCCATGGCCTCCGGCCGGGCATAGTGCCCGTCGCCACGGAACGTAATTTGCGTGTTGTGCCACCGCGTCCGGATATGCCGTACCAGGCGGCGCAGATGGGCACGCACCTCGACGCCGCCCGGCGTCTTGCCGGGCCGCAGCACGACGGCCACGGGCCGGCTCTTCTCCGTGTCGTAGACGTGGATCGGCAGAAAGCAGCGTTCATCATAATGAGCGTTGAACAGCGAGAGCTGCTGATGGCCGTGGACGACGTCGCAGGTATCATCGATGTCGAGCGTGACGGATGCCGGCTCGTGGGGTAGCTATCCATCCATGCGTCGACCAAAATGTAGGTCAGCCGGATCACGTCGCGCAGGCGCGGAGCATTCTCCAGCCGCGACAGCGTCGGCTGGGAACACAGATCGCGGCCCGTGTCCGGCAGCCGTCCGCAGGCCAGCTTGAATGCCGGATCGGACCGCAGATGATCGAGGTCGTCGGCGTCCTCGTAGCCGCAGCAGATCGCGAACATGCGCGCGCGGAACATATCGACAAGGCTGTGCACGACCCGCGTCGGATCGCGCCGATCCGGGAACACCCGGGCCAGATTGTCGGCCAAGCCGAGACGCCGCTCGGCCATCGCCAGAAGCATCACGCCCCCGTTCGAGGTTAGGCGCCCACCATCGAAGGCAGCTGTGACTTTCTTGGCGTGAATGGCTGGAAACGAGAAGGGCGGAATCGTATCGTCGGTCATGGCGGGCGTGGCGTTCGCGGTTGGAGGTGATGGGGTTGGCTTCACAACCGAATCCTACGCCGTATCAGCGCTTTACACCACGCTCGCCAGCCTCTCGGGCGCCTCTTACGAATAAGACAGGTTAGCTTCCGCAACGGTCCGGGTGCCTTTCTCGCAGCAGTCCGGCCCGTCGCAAGAAGGTCGGCCGCGCGATTGCGTTTGTTCCGCCTAGTGTCAGCGGCGCGCACGAGCTTGCGAGATGTGGTTTTCCCGCCTTCACTCCAGCCGGTGTGAGGACACCACTGTGCGTGAGTATAGCAACGTCGAAGGCACCAGGAACTGGGTGTGAGACGAAACCGGCGAGGAAGTTACCGGGAGACGTTCACCGGTAGCGACCCGGCATACCGCTGAGCGCTTGCGCATTTCCGAGCGCGCAGGCCGGGAAGCTCAGGGGCCGTACGCAAGAAAACGTCGAGGACCAGACTGGCTCGACCCTAGCTTAGCTGGCACCCATTCGTCTGCATGTCATCGATCCAGATTTCGAAGCATGGAAAACGCCTGTTTAACTCTGCTCCACCTGCCCAGGTCGACATCAACGATCATCTTGCCGGGCGTAAGAAGGTTAAGTTATGTGCGGGCGTCTACCCTGAACTCCATTGCGTCTTCTTCTAAATTGGTCAGAGAAAGCCAGACCGATCTTTTTTCACATCTTTTCGTGTGAAGTGCGAAATTTCATTGCAGAACCGTCGGCAGCGGCCATTTTGCCGATGGAAACCGTCGCCAACCAGACCAAGGTTGATGCTCCACGCCTGACTCCAGCGCGAGCCAGCGCTTCATCGTCGGCCACTTTTTTTTGCAAAGACAACGTTCCGGGGTTCGGGTTTGTTCAGCATCGCCAGTTCGGCGCCGCCCGCGAGGATCTCCCCTCAGGTGGAGAGAGTAAAGCGCGGTCCTAGTGAGAGAGCCGCTGATGCTCGAAGAATAGCGCCGCACGCCCCAAAGAAATCACTTGATCCTTACGCAGCGTCAGGCCGTAGGTTCGCGTTCCGGCGAAGCCCTCATAAAGCGCGTCGGAAATGCCGGCGGAATAACGGACGTAACGCTGTCAAGCAGTCGAATGTATCGGCACCGTGTCGTGCGTGAAACGTGGATCAGGAGCGAAAGGTTGTTGTCGGGATGAAGAACCGCGGAATTATGTTCGCATTGCTCGCTCTCGTCACATCTCCGGTCTGCGCCGCGACGTTCAGCGGTGCTCCGCGCATCCTCGACGGCAATACGATCGAGATCGACAAAACCAACGTTCGGCTCTCAGGCATCGAAGCTCCTGAGACGGACCAGATTTGTCTCGACGCCAAGGGCCGGAAATGGGCCTGCGGCGTAGCTGCTCGCGACGAGCTTATCAAGCATTCAAATGGGCGAACCTGGGATTGTCATACCCAGAGAGTCGATGAGTACAGACGAGCCCTCGGTAACTGCTTCATCGAAGGCGAGAATGTGAACGTCTGGATGGTACGCTCGGGCTGGGCACTATCGGCTGCTCCATCTCACGCTGTCTATGAGTTGGCGGCAAGCACAGCCCATGCGGGACTGTGGTCGGGAGCGTTCATCGCTCCCTGGGACTGGCCTCGCCGCAATAAGGGCACGATTATCGTCGGCGCGTGGTCGGTTCCGATCGACGCGCAGGAAGTACTGCTCGGATCCGTCCTGCTGTCGGAACCGCCGTCCCCCGAGTGCCTGATACCCCCGAGTGCCTGATAAAAGGCACTATCGAGCGCAGCGGCGAGCGGATCTATCACCAGCCAGGGCAAGCCAGCTACGAACTAATCGACATGACGAAGAAGCGTAGCGAACGCTGGTTTTGTAGCGAAGCGGAAGCCGAAGCCACCGGGTGGCGTAAGGCCGTGCGATGAGGCGACACATGCATGCAGCCAATTCTCCAAATGTGTACCATTTAACCAGGACCGCGCGTTCGCGCCGTTCGCTGTTGTTGTTTGCTGCTTCGACAGTTTTCCTGCGATTCGGCAATAAGATCGCCGATGCGAAGGAAGCAAAAAGCACGCCCAAGCCAGATAACCTGCTGTCGCCAGATGCTGCCCTGAAGCGGCTGCTGATGGGAAACGATCGTTATGTCCAGGGTGCATCACGAGCCGACGATCTTAGGCGCGAGCGTTCGGCTTTGGTCGAAGGCCAAAATCCATATGCGGCGGTTCTGAGCTGCGCCGACTCTCGCGTGGCGCCCGAATTTGTGTTCGACAGCGGGCTAGGTGATCTGTTTGTCTGCCGCGTCGCCGGCAACTTCGCTAATGATGATACACTCGCCAGTATGGAATATGCGGTCGCAGTACTGAACACGCCGCTAATCCTCGTACTAGGCCACGATCATTGCGGCGCGATAGACGCTACGATCAAGTCGCTCCATCAAGATAAGCCGCCGCCAGGGCACATTTCAGCCCTGGTGACCGCACTTGCTCCCGCCGTGAACGCATCTCTAGGGCAGGCCGGCGACACATCCGCCCGCGCAACCCGAAACAATGTGATCGACAATGTCAACAAACTCAGATCGACGGGCCCTATTCTGAAGGCTGCAGTCGAGCAGAACCGGCTGAGAGTCGTCGGGGCCCTGTATCGGATCGACAACGGTAAGGTCGATATTGTCAGCTGACACCAGCACATTCACACCCGAGGCAAATCATCTGCCGTGCGATACGGCCCTTCCGCTCCGCTGTTTGGTCCATCGTCTGCGACAAATGCCCCGGATACCATCCGCTCCACAATAAATGATCAACTCGGGAAGTGCTTCGGTATGCGTGGCGTCTTGATTCTGCTCATGTTCTACGTACTCATGCTAGCAACACGCGGCGAGCATCAAAAAACGCACCTAACGCGTCCGACAGCGTTCATGCCTCCATATTGAGTTGCAAACCCAATAGCGTGGAGCTATGGCTGATTTTGGGTGACGCGGCCTGATCAGGCGGCGTGGCTTTCAGTGTTCGGAATGACTTCGATTCCGTCGATGAACTTTACACCGGCGATGACTTTCGGCAACTGGTTCGTGCTCTTCAATCGCCGCCAGGTCTTCGATGCGGCGTCGATGAGCTTGAACACCATCAGCTTCGCAGTTTGTTGCGACAGCGATCCCTTGGTCCGCACCGTTCGGTGGCGCACCGTGGCGAAGACGCTCTCGATCGGGTTCGAGCTGCGTAGGTGGATCCAGTGCTCAGCAGGGAAGTCGAAGAAGGCGAGCAGCGCATGGCGATCCTTGATCAGGCACTCCACCGCACGTCCGTATTTGACGTGGTATTTCTCGACGAAGACGTCGATCGCGGTTTCAGCTTCGGCCCGGTGTGGGGCCAGATAGATGTTCCGCAGGTCGTTCTTCATGGGGCCCTGCACGGATTTGGCGACCTTGTCGAGTACGTTGCTCACTTTATGGCACCAGCATCGTTGGTGCCGCGTGCCGGGAAAGGCCTCGTCCAGTGCCTTCCAGAAGCCGAGGGCGCCGTCGCCGATGGCGAGTTGCGGGGCAATCCGTAACCCGCGTTGCCGCAGGTCGATCAGGAGTTCGCGCCAGCTCTGCGCGCTCTCGCGCACGCCGACCTGGAAGCCGATCAGCTCCTTCTTGCCTTCCGGCGTGGTGCCAATCAGCACCAGCATGCATTCGCTGTGATCTTCCATGCGGGCCTGCAGGTACACGCCATCGGCCCAGATGTAGACATAGCGACGCGCCGACAGATCGCGTCTCTGCCAGCGTTCGTACTCGACCTGCCAATCGGCCTTCAGGCCGGCGATCACCGAAGGCGACAGGTTCGGCGCATCCTTGCCGAGCAGCGCCGAGAGCGCCTCCTGGAAGTCGCCGGTCGAGATGCCGCGCAAATAGAGGACCGGGATCAAGGCATCCAGGCTCTTCGTCCGCCGCGCCCATAGCGGCAGGATTGCCGAACTGAAGCGGAGGCGGTCGCCTGGCCCGCTCGCTCCGCGGTCGCGGACCTTGGGACGAGCGACCTCCACCGGACCGATGCCGGTCGCAATCTCGCGCACCGGACCGTGCCCATGTCGGACCAGGCGCGCTCGACCGTCGGGCAGCGTCAGATTGGCCGTGCTGGCCAGAAACGCGCCAACCTCGATCTCGATCGCCCTGGCAAGCAGGTCCCGCGCGCCGGCTCGAACGATATCGGTCAGTGGATCATCAACCGCGGACGGCTGACGGAAAGCAAGAACATTGGTAGTCTCGGTCATGGCGTATCGCTCTCCTCGAGAGGTTCTGGCAGGCTCGTCACCCGCCTCGATACGCCGCCTTCCTCACACCGTCATCACCCAGATTCCGCCATAGCTCAATAGCGTGGTTCCGGCAGCAGATCGCGATAAAGCGCATTGCCTGGCTGTGAACTCCAGAGCCGGCGACGATCCTGAGATCTTCTGGCTCCGATCGAGCACGCCATGAATGGTGTTGCTTTATCACCAAGCTCAGCCAGGGCTGCAGATCACATAGAACAACCAGCAGGACTGGCCGCCCGGTCTGTAAACGAACATGCCACCCGCGCCAGTAGGCCAGCCGCATCCATCATTCGTTAGATAGTCTCGTTCGCCGCCAAGGGACCCGGCCCGCAATGATGATGCCGTTGAAAGCATGGTTGTTTTCACCACGATCTCGCATGCACTGCCTGATATTGCGCACAATCGCACGACCCGCCCACTTGCACAATTTACTATCCGTCCTCCATAACGAGGTCGATACGACGAAACTGGCAGCTTGCAGATTGCATAGTGTGTACGCGAAGCCCATCAGGTTGTTAGTTGCTGCGGACACAGTAAGTTGTGCCAGATTTGTCAGCCCAGGCGAATACCAGAACAATGATTCAAGTGTTGCGCACCGTCTGCCAGCCAGAAATCATCTGGCAACCGATCGATTTGGCAAGCAAGCTCTTCAACCACGGCGTCGCTCAGTAGGAAACAGAAGACTAGCTTCAGAACGTGGATCCCTCATCAGTCGCAACGCTCGTAGTGCGGGCATGCTGCGCGAATTTGGCAAGCTCGGCCAAAATCGGAAGCATTGGAAAACCGCCGAAGATGGAGGCGGCTGCAAAAGGGGTCGACAGGTCAGAATTCTGCCCGAATTTCTTGCGTCCTGTAGGACAGAAGGTAGACAGCTCGTGTGCTGCAACGAGCCTCCTAAGCTCCCCGGGGCCTCTTCGAAGCGCCTTGTCTTTGCTTGCATGAGCCGGGTACTCTTGCAGTCACCTCGAACAGATTTGATCGCGTAATTCAGCGTCTTGAGCTCCGTGCGTTTGCTGAACACCAGCTGTCTGGAGGTCCGCTTCTAACCAGGCGCTCGCCCGCAGTCGCACGAACGGCTATTGGGCTGTTGGTGGCATCGGGAGATCGGAGCGGGTCCTAATTTTGGCATTAACGTTGAATCTGGCCGGTCGGCGATCGAGGTCCGCTTCTGTCGTTTTGCTTGCGGTTTGTTGAGTCAATGACATTGGCGGAAAGTATACGCGAAGTTCACGAGCATGTGCTGGCACCGCGCGGCGGAATGATCTCGCGAGATTCGGACAAGGCCGGCAGACATGCTTAATGGCACGCCGATTGCTGGAACGATGAAAACTAAGTCGCAGGCTTGAGCGCTCTCCCGAGCATAACTCAGGAACTCCACACTTGGTTCGACCCGGCTTGTCCGACGTGTGAGCACACGTCCATGGAGAGGACATGACATCGCATGCCCCGATCAACCGCCGGAGACCCAGCCCGGCAACGACGGCCGATATCGCGCCGCCGCCTACCGGCTGTTTTGCCGGCCAGCCTCCATGCAACGGCAACAGCTCCATCTCAGTCTGGCTTCCCGGCCCTTAAATTGGGAAGCTACCGTGCGCAATCACATGCAAGCGATATCAACTGCGACAACTCTGAGAATGTCCTCCCGCCGGTATGGTATCACCCAGTTTCGCCCCGTGCGCAGTCCATGAATGACGCGCGACCATGATCGGCACAAGACGCGGAGGACGATTTATGAACGCTTCACCCGAAAAGCAATGTCCCGAATCCCACACCGCGGCTGCGACCTGGGATAATCTGTCGCCGCTACTTGTCGAGATCCGTGCGCGTCGCAACGAGTTTGGCCCCGCGCAGGAAATTCCAAAAGAGATCATCGACGGCTTCAGGCGCATCGGCATCTATCGGGCTATGGTCGCGAAGCGATTCGGCGGCGAGGAGCGAACACCAGCCGAATTTTGCCGCCAGATCGAGCGCATCTCCGAGGCCGACGGATCCGCCGGTTGGGTCGCCAGCTTCGGGGATGGAGCTCGCTACCTCGCTGCTCTTCCGGACGACACGCTTCGAAAAGTGTACGCCAATGGACCTGACGTCGTATTGGCGGGTGCGCTCTTCCCGCTCCAGCCCGCCAGGCGATGCGCCGACGGATTTGTCGTGAACGGCGTGTGGCCATTCGCTAGCGGCTCGCCCGGGGCGGATTTGATAGGAGTTGGTATAACACTGGAAGACGATCCGGCCGGAGACCTCCCGCGTGTAGCGGTGTTTCCGGCAGAGAAGGTGACAATCCGGCCCAATTGGGACGTCATCGGACTGCGAGGCACCGGAAGCCACGACGTTGTCGTCAGCGACGTCATTGTGCCAGAGCAATGGACCTTGATCCGCGGCGGTCCGGCGACACTTGATGGGCCGATCTATCGTTATCCGTCCGTCGCTTTCGCTGCGCAAGCGCATGCGATCGTCGGCATCGGGATTGCGCGAGCCGCAATAGACGAGGTGATCGCCATGGCCGAAAGCCGCGCCTCGATCACTGGAGCGCCCGTGATGGCTCAGCGCGGCTATGTCCAACTTGAAATCGCCAAAGCCGAATCCATGCTACGTTCCGCTCGTTCCTTCTTTTACGAGGCCACGGAAGAGCTGTGGAAGCAAGCGCTCACGGGCGAGGTAAATCTGAGCACCACGATGCAAGTGCGGCTCGCCGCGACGAACGCCGCGCGGCAGGGCGCTGAGGTCTGCAGGATCTCGAGCGGTCTTGCTGGAACTGAGGCGCTCTATACCAGCAGCAATCTAGCACGCGCCATGTGCGACAGCTTCGTGGTTGCCCAGCACGCAGCTTTAAACGAGGGAACGCTTCAGAGTGCTGGCCTCGCCCTGCTCGGAACTGCAATACAGCCCGGCTTTCCATGAAGTAAAGGGATCAGGCGCGGGCAACAGGCCACGCGAATGGATTACCGGACCGGCGTCATGATGTGGTCTGCTGCTGAGGACGTGGCGACCTTGTTTCAATGTGAACAAAGACACTACTGGGCTCTCCCTCCTTCAAAACGAAACCTCATATCCTGGACCATTCGTTCGTCATCCAAACACGGCGATGTTTTTTGAGCCTCTACGCCCCTGCCCGATCATTGACGTGCCGAGCGGGATCTACCTGAATTTCTGCGCAACGGCTCGCGGTTCAACCGACGAACTTTCCAAATCACCGAGCGACGGGGCTCGACTCTCGCGGGCTGTGCGCCTGGGCGCACGGTGCAGCACTGCACGGCGCAATATCCTGGCACTCAACCTTGCCGCTTATCGATGCGGCACGCCGACACTGGCAGTACGACATTGATGTGAAGCGTACCGTGCACCTCCATCGGAATGATGGATCAATCTGGCTCTTGGCCGCTGCTGGCGGATCGGCATCGACGGCGCGGAAGAGACGCTGCGGCCGCATGAGATCGCGCATCGCCTAACCGGCCATCTTCCGGCTGAAGAGACCCATGTCAGCCCTCCAATACAGCCAGCCCTCTGCCGTTGGGATGGAGTGACATTAGCAAGCTAGACCCGGTTTGGGGCGCGCCGACGAGGCCGCGCGATGGATTGGCGTGATCGGCAGTAGATCCGTAAGCGACGTTCGCGTCCCATTCGCAAAGGTTTGGCGTGGGGATTGCAGTCTGTTGATCAACGTGTTTGCAAATCGTTGGCGGGGGGTATGGAGGCGGCAACGACGGAGAATTACGAGGTGCGGCCGAACGACCAGGGCAGGAGCTCGTCGATCCGGGACTGCGGGTGACCGGTTGCGATCGCTTTGAGCGTCGCTTTCATCCAGACGTAGGGCTCCACGCTGTTGATTTTGCAGGTGGCGATGAGCGAAGCTATGCGCGCCCATGAACGACCACCTTCGTCGTGACCAGCAAATAAACTATTTTTACGCGTCAGAGTCAGCGGCCTGATTTGATTTTCGACGGGATTGGTGTCCATCTCAACGCAACCATCGTCGAGAAACAAGGTGAGGCCATCCCAATGGTTCAGGAGATAGGCGATCGCCTTGCCCATCTCGCTGCCCGGCGACAGGCGAGCGGCTTGCTCGCGCAGAAACCTCTCGAGTTCAGCGACGAGCGGCCGTGATCGCTCGTTACGGGTCGTTTGCCGAGCCGGGGCGTCGGCGCCACGGATCTCCTTCTCGATCGCATAGAGTGCGGCGATGCGCGCGAGAACGGCTTCGGCGATGGGTGAGCCGGCTTTCGGAGTCGCTGCGATGATCTTGCGCCTTGAGTGGGACCAACATGCGGCCAGCCGCAGCGGCACGCCGCCTTTGCGCTTGGGCCGTGCGAGCCGATGATAGCCCTGGTATCCGTCGACCTGAAGGATGCCGTCGAAGCCCTCGAGGATGCGCTCAGCATGGTCACCACCGCGTCCTGGCGCGTAGTGGTAGACCACGATTGGTGGATCAGCGCCGCCGTGGCCGCGATCGTCGCGCAGGACAGCCCACAGATAGCCGGTCTTCGTTCGGCCCCGGCCCGGATCGAGCACAGGCGCCCTGGTCTCGTCTATGAACAAGCGGCCCGATTGCTTCATCACGACGCTCATGCGCTCGACCAGCGGCGCGAGGTGGAAGGCGACCGTTCCCATCCAGTCTGCCAGAACGGCGCGATCGATGAAGATGCCATGCCGAGCCAGAACCTGCGACTGACGATAGAGTGGCATGTGCTCGCTGAACTTGGCGACCGCCACCTGCGCCAGCAGCGCCTCGGTGGGGATGCCACCCTCCACGAGATGGGCGGGCGCCGGCGCCTGAGCAACACCGGTGCAGCCCTTTGCGCAGGCGTAGCGCGGTCGCACCGTCTCGATCACACGATACTGGGCGGCCATGACATCGAGACGGCGGGAGCGATCCTCGCCGATCTGGACCATCCGGCCGCAGCCGCAGGGACACTCGAGGTTCTCGGGTTCGATCACCTGCTCGATGCGCGGCAGGTGCGCGGGAAAGGCACGGGCAGCGCGCCTGGTCCGGCGGCTGGACGGCGCCGTGCCGGCGCGGCGCGCACGATCGTCCTGGCGTTCCTGGACTTCGGCGATGGCAATCTCGATGTCCTCGAGAACCAGTTGCATCTGATCGGGATTGAACTTTTCCGAGCGTTTACCGAAACGTGCGCGCTCGTACTCCTTCACGAGCAGTTCGAGGCGTTCGACGCTCTCTTTGGACGCAGCCAGTTCACTCTCGACATGAAGGCGCGCCGAGCATTCATCGTCTGCGCGACGACGCTCGGCTTCAATCATCGCTTCCTGCGCGCGGAAGAGCGCGCGCAAATCGGCGGGCAGCGCTGCAAGACGGGCGGGATCAAAGGGGGACGGCGGCACATCCGCAAGCTATCATCCCAAAGCCCCGCGCGAAACAGGTTGTCGGGTCTGAGTCAGTTCGCCGCAGCTGGCGTCGTCGCGACAATCCGTTCGCCCACTCGCTTCCAGTTCCTTCGAACTGCACGCGCGTCAGATGCATGACGCCGTCGCTGATCTGCGGCCACTCGAAACGACCATCGCGGCCAAGGCGCTTGTAGACCAAAACGAGGCCCGTGCCGTCCCATAGCAAAATCTTCAGCCGGTCGGCGCGCTTCGAACGAAAAACCACGATCAGGCCCGAATGCGGATCGAGCCCAAGCGTGTTTTGCACAAGACCGGCCAGCGCGTCGTGCCCGCACCGGAAGTCAACAGGACGCACAGCAAGCACAATCCGCAGTCCCTGCGCCGGAATGATCATGCGCCGCGCTCGATCGCAGTCACGATCTCCGCGATCCGCACCGCCGACACGTCCGCATCCAGGCGGACCGAAACCTTGCCAATCGTAATCTCGACGGGCCCCTCGCTCTTGCCTGACGCCACTGGATCGCTCAGCTCGATCGACACGAAATCCGCCGCGTCGTCCGTGACCAATGCGAGCCGGCCAGCACGCGCCAATCTGCGCCACGTCGTCAACTGCTGGGCCTTCACACCATAACGCCGTGCGACATCACATACCCGGGCGTCGGGCTTCATGCTCTCGAAAACAGCGCGCCCCTTGATCTCCGCAGACCATAACCGGCCTCCAGAACGCGTCCGGCGCGTAAGCTTCCCCACAAAGCCATCAGCTTCGGCTTCCTCCCCCGATTGTTCCATCGCCTTCAGTCTCCTCTCGGCTCTCTGACAAGCCAAGGATCGCAGAGCGAAAGCCGAAGCGAAACCAGTCAATCAAATGGGAGAAAAGCTCCGCTTACCCTTCTTTTGGGGTAACGTGAGCTACATGTATCTCGTCCCGATCCAGCACCGTCTTCTCGGTCTGGCCGGAAATAGGTCGAAGCTGGTACTGGCGATGAACAGCTCGACCACCTTCGCGGGGATCGCCATTGGCGCTTTTCTCGGCGGCATCCTTGTCGAGACTAGCGGCGTCCCGTCTCTGGCTGCGGCATCGATCCTGATTGGTCTCATCGGCATCGGGCTGGCTGTTGCCTTCATGCGTGACGCAGCACCTGCAGAAACCGCGACTGCAGCATGTCCGAGATGATATCGCTCAACGATCGAGTTATTGCAGTCCCACAATCAAGAACGAAGCCTCAAACGGCATTTCCGCAGCGTGCTATGCATTTGGATCGAAGCCGCACGCGTTCCGCCTCGTACGAAACAACTAAGGGGCCGCCCTGGCGCCTTCAAGGCGATGCTGGCTCGCTTGAACCAATTGGAGGCGGAGATGGACGCCTTGAAGGGACAACGGGTCTCGACCCGGCACATATGGCGGCGGGCGGCGCGTCCGTGTCGCTCGGCTACGAGGGTGGCGTACGGTGGCGCGCGGGTTCATCCGAGGATGAGGAGCCCCATTTCCAGCCACGAGAGGCCGAGCCGGAGGCGTCCAAGGGCGGGCTCGGCAGGGCCACGCAACAAGCTGGTGGAGCAACTGGCCGCGCAGCGGTGACTTTGGCGCTTACTCCAATCTGTCTATCGAAGTGGATGGTTTGACCAATCCCAATACAATTCACGAGCGTAACGTTCATCCTCGAAAGTCTTTGTGCGAGGTACGCCTCTAGCAGGCAGTTGAAAAACGTGCTCGCCGCCGACCAGCGACCGTGATTCATTGGCTCCGACGAGATTCGGAAATGATGCGTGCGCGGCGGCGACAATCGAACGGGCGAGCTGTTCAGCTACGTCGATCTCGAGGCTCGGGTGCGGCGTGACCATCCGCTGCGAGCGATCCGGACGATCGTGAACGAGGCGCTGTCGACGCTGGAGCGCGAGTTTGCCGCGCTCTATTCGCCGATTGGGCGGCCGTCGATCCCGCCGGAGAAGCTGCTGCGGGCGTGCTGTTGCCTCAGCGCAGCCGGCCAGTATGGTCCATAACGGACGAACCCGGTTGTGCGAGCACCTTCATGAGCTACATGCATCACGCCTGGACAGGGGAGCACCAGCCCGGCTGGCGTGCACTTCCCCGGCGCGTTGGTCACGAGCGTACGGTTCGGGGCGCAGGAATATCTTGCCACGCCCACACTGCGATCCGCTCGCAACTCTAGTAACTCTGACGGCAGTGATCGGTGGACGGCCTCGGGAGATCAACGCTGTCATGCGGTTTGCGAGACAGCTCATGACTGGAAGAGACCGTCGAAAAGCCAAACGCACGGCGCGCCCCGACAAGGCATCGCCGGACAGGTGCGAGAACACGCTTTGCAGAGAGCAGTTTCCGGAGGCGAGTCGGATCAGCCAACCCGAAGATCCTCAGCTGACATCTTGCCCGAACGCCCGGCCTTGAGCTGATAACTTACCCGAGCCCCCTCTTCGAGAGTGGTGTAACCGGCCCTTTCGACGGCACCGATGTGCACGAAGACATCGGGACCTCCGTCCTCAGGCCTGATGAACCCATAACCTTTGGTCGAGTTGAACCACTTCACAATACCCATTGCCACGGCGGCATCTCCATAGTGAACCGTTGTGATCTAGCGAAGAGTCTGCAGGCCATCAAGATGGTCGGCAAGACGCCAGCGTCGCTGCGCTGGTCACATGCTCGTTTTTTTATCGCATGGTCTATCTGCGGCCGCATTGTGCAAACGACAGAAAGCGCCGTGACGTCGACCACACTTCGATTCAAGGCTTCAGGATCCGGATGACGTTTTGACCTTCGCTTCACTCGTCGCGCGCTAGCGGCTTACAGAAGAGTTGCAGAGCCTCGAACACGCCGCGCTCATCCGGAGCCGAGCTAAAGCGAATGGGATTGATCGTCGTTGAACGACAGGGCGGCCGTGAACTCCTTCGCGCAGCCTGGGATCAGGATAATCAATCCGCGCCATGCCTGCATTGAGCTACGTGACATGCTTTCTCAAGCACGAAGACAGTCCCAGAGCTGCGCTTTAGCTGTTCGCGTTTAGATATTAGCCGCACGCCGGCCATGTCGGACGAACAGGGGTCTGCGAGACAATCCTCAAGGAAGCGCATCTGGCAACTTACCGCCCGCTCGTCATGTTGTGGTTGGACGCCAGGAAACCCGCTCGCCAGCGGTGGAGGCTGTTCAAACCGGTAACTTGCGCATCTGACGACCTTCATCGCGTCTGCCGGCAGCTCATCAGCTCTCTCGCCTTGGGTTCGATGAATTCAGCTGAGCACCGTGAATACGTTGAGATAACCAATGGTCTCAGCCCGCTGACCGAATTTTACTCAGAACAAAGCCGCCTCGATGCATAGGTGTATTCAAGGGCCAGTTGACGCGCATATTCCCTGAGGTTGGCGGCGGCGCTGTGCCCCCCGTCGATGTTCTCGTAATAGAAGTAAGGCTGGCCCAGCGCGGCGAGCTTCGCGGCAGCTTTGCGGCCGTGCGCTGGATGCACGCGGTCGTCTTTGGTGGAGGTAAGAATTAGGGGAGCGGGATAAGTCTTGCCCGCCATCAGCTTCTGGTAGGGCGAGTAGCCTTCGATCCACGCACGCTGCTCGGCAATGGCAGGGTCACCGTACTCGCCGATCCAGGAGGCGCCTGCGCCCAGTTTGGTGTATCGAAGCATGTCAAACAGTGGCACCTTGATGATGGCCGCGTTGAAGAGTTCGGGACGTTGGGTGATTGCGGCGCCAACGAGCAGGCCGCCCTGGCTGCCGCCAATGATTCCGAGCCGGCTCGGACTTGTGATCTTCCGGCGGATCAGGTCCTCGGCAACGGCAATGAAATCATCCCATGTCGTCTGCTTCGTTGCCGTCTGGGCCGCTTGATGCCATTGTGGGCCAAACTCGCCGCCCCCACGCAGGTTCGCCACGACATAGGCATTGCCCTGTTCGAGCCAGAGCCGTCCCACCGGTCCCAGATAAGAGGGCAGAAGCGAAGCCTGGAAACCGCCATAGCCATAAAGAAGTGTCGGGATCGTCCCGTCAAATCTTGCGTTCTTCGGCCGCACCAGAAAATAGGGAATTGACGTGCCATCACGCGAAGTGGCTTCGAGCTGCTCCACGATATGATTGGACGCATCGAAGGCAGCCGGTGTCGTCTTCAACTCCTCAAGGCTTTTGCTTTCGACATCAAAATACCAGACTGAGGTTGGTCTGAGATAGCTCGAGACCGCGAACATGGCTCGGTCCGTTTCATCGGAGGTGGCTAACAGGCTGACATTTGCATGTTCCGGCAGCGGGATGGGCGTCGCGGACCAAGCTCCGTGATCGTACTTATAAGCGAACGCTCTGCTCTGAACGTTCTCAAGGATCGTCAGGATCAACAAATTCTTTGTGGCGCCTAACCCGCTCAGGGCCTGGCGGGGCCCAGGTTGGAAGACGAGCGAGGCTTTGGCACGCATCGGATCCTGTTTCCATTCGGCCAGATCATACGAAATCAGCGATCCGGCGGCGAAGCTGATATCGCCTGGCGGCCTCCAATCTTCATCAAGCCTTACAAGCAGGTGACCACCCACTAGACCGATCATCGCGGCCTTCTTCGGCAGATTGAGCTTGACGGGCCCATTGGGGCGGAAGACCACATACTCGGACTCGAAAGAGCTGATTGCGCGGATCGCGCCGGTCTCATGAATGTTGCCCTCGCTGTCACGAAGCACGAAGGGGGACATCGAAACGTCGGTGGGCTCGCCACGAAAGATCTCGCGAGCCTCACTGAGCGGCTGAGCGCGTTTGAGCTCCTTCACCACAAAGGGGTAGCCGGCTTGCGTCAAAGTCCCCTCGCCCCAGTCACGTGCAACAAGGAGTGTGTCACGATCGACCCAGCTGACGAGCTGCTTGCCCTCTGGGAGATAAAAGCCATCCGCAACGAAGGTCTTGGCGTCGCAGTCGAATTCTCGTATGGACGCGGCATCCTTGCCGCCATCGGAAAGACTAATCAGGCAGAGGCGCTCTTCAGGCGGAAGGCAGCTGCTACCTTGAAAGATCCAATTCCTGTTCTCGGCGACCGCCAAGGCGTCCACGTCGAGAATGGTTTCCCACTGTGGGTCTTTGCTACGATAGAGAGCTGGCCCCGCAAATTCGGACAGTAGCTTGAGTGGATTTTCTGCCTGACAGCGGCGAGGATTCTTGCTGCGAATCAGGAGCGAAGATGACGAAGAAGAGCCGCCGGACGCATTCTCCGGCATTCAAGGCGAAGGTTGCTTTGGCTGCGGTCAAAGGCGACAAGACACTGGCGGAGCTGGCGCAACTGTTTGATGTTCATCCGAACCAGATCACGATCTGGAAAAACCAGCTCCTGGAAGGCGCCGCCGGCGTGTTTGGGCATGACAAGACATCGGCCGAGACGCCGGTCGATTTGAAGGCGTTACATGCCAAGATCGGCGAGCTGGCGTTGGAAAACGATTTTTTGTCCGGCGCGCTCACCAAGGCGGGCCTGCTGAGCGCAAAGCGATGATCGACCGCGGTCATGATCTTTCTATCGTGCGCCAGGCGAAGGTCCTGAAGCTGGCTCGCAGCACGGTCTACTATGAACCTCGGCCAGTTTCGGCCGAGGACCTTGCCTTGATGCGTCGGCTCGATGAGCTGCATCTCGATTATCCCTTCGCGGGAGCGCGTATGCTGCGATCGTTGCTGCGGCGGGAGGGCGTATACGCCGGTCGCCGCCACATCGCGACGCTGATGAAGCGCATGCGGATCGAGGCGGTCTATCGTCGCCCGAACACGAGCAAGCCGGCTCCGGGTCACAAGATCTACCCGTACCTGTTGCGCGGATTGAAGATCGAGCGGCCCGACCATGCGTGGGCAATGGACATCACCTACATTCCGATGCGGCGTGGCTTCGTCTATCTCGCGGCGGTCGTCGATGTGTTCAGCCGACGGGTCCTGGCCCATCGCGTCTCGATCACAATGGAGGCGGCCTTCTGCGTCGAAGCGGTCCAGGAGGCGTTGGCGAAGCACGGCAGGCCCGAGATTTTCAACACGGATCAGGGCAGCCAGTTCACCAGCCTCGAGTTCACCGATGTGCTGCTGGACGCGAAGATCGCCATCAGCATGGACGGCAAGGGCGCCTGGCGCGACAACGTGTTTGTCGAGCGGCTCTGGCGCACGGTCAAATACGAAGAAGTTTATCTCCGCGCCTACGACAGCGTGTCCGAGGCGCGAGCGTCAATTGCCAAGTATCTGGCCTTCTACAATCAGGGACGCCCTCACTCGAGCCTTGACGGGCGCACGCCCGACGAGGCTTACTTCGGCACGCAAGCTATGGTGATGGCCGCATGACCGTCGCCGACGGTTTTGTCGTCGCTCTGGTCGGGCTACGCCCTCCCGACGCAACGACAAAACCGTAAAGCCCCGCGTTCAGCATAACCCGGCAGGAATCCACTTAAATCCAGCGGGGCGCTGTCCAAACAACCGGGGCCAGCTCTGTGACGCAAGTGCGTTCGGGCTCATGTGTCGACACCATGTAACCGACTGTGGCCTGCCCTGGACCGTACCCGTCAGATTCAACAACACGCTCTAGGGTCTGTTTGGATTCATCTTGAATTTGTCACGGCGGCGGTGAGATTGATCATTGCTTCGAAGCTGAGGTCAGTTTTGTCGGCTCGCATAGCGATCCGCTTGAATTCCTTGAGCTTGCAGAAGAGGTTTTCGATCAGGTGCCGCCATTCGTACATTTCCTTGTCGATGGCGAGAGGATTTGCGCGCCGCGGGTGCTGGGAGATGACAACCTTGGCGCCGCGTGCGTCGAGGTCGGCGATGATTGCGTTACTGTCGAACGCCTTGTCTGCAATCCGCGCATCGAAGGCCAGCCCTTCGATCAGCGGCGGGACACCGACCGTGTCAAAGCGCTGCCCAAGCAGCAGCACGAAGCGCACGAGATTGCCGAGCGCGTCGGTCAGTGCCAGGATTTTGGTGGTCATTCCACCTTTCGAGCGGCCGATGGCCTGGTTTTGCGTCCCCCTTTTGCGCCCTGTCCGTGGCGGTGGACTTTGACGATGGTGGCATCGACCATGACATATTCCATGTCCGGCTCGTCTGAAACCGCATCAAACATGCGCTTCCAGACGCCCGCCTTCGCCCAGTCGCGAAAGCGCGTGTACGCAGTTATCCAGTTGCCGAAGGCGCGCGGAAGATCGCGCCACGGACTGCCCGTGCGGGCAATCCACAGCACGGCTTCGACAAACAGCCGGTTGTTATTGCCGCTCCGGCCGGGATCGCCCGGCTTGCCAAGACACAGCGGCTCCATCTTCGCCCATTGGGCGTCAGTCAAAACGAATCGGTCCATCCCAAGCTTGAATCACAACCAAGCCAGGATGAGAATCCTAATAAAAAGCCCAATTCTAACAATCTGTTCGCGGTAGGGACACCCATCACTGGGCGCCCCCCGCGCAGATCCCGGCGAGCCCAATTAAGGCACCGGGCTCCTACCTCGGGTGTTTGACGGCGAAGCGCAGCTTCGGCCATGGATGAAGGATGCGAGCCTTGGGGAGCCAGTCATCGGTGATCTGCGTTATGCGATCCCAGGTCAGACAGGTCCGCTGACTGCGCCGCCGAAGCGTCCGCCTCCAGAGATCGGTCAGATAGAACCGAAACGCATTGAGCGCTCGGCCATTCGTCGGGACAGCAAAGTACGCAAAGTGGCCGGTCAAGACCTGCCTCAGCCATTTCCCTTGTGCAGGGATCGGCCAGTGCATTCGGCGCCTTAGCTCCTCCTTGATTTCGCGGAGTTTGGTTCGCAAGCGGTCGCTACGGGTCTTCCGTTGAAGCTGGAAGCGCCCTTGGCGTGATTTGCCGCAGATAAACGTGAACCCCATGAACGCAAAGGTTTCCGGCTTTCCGAGTCCGCGCTGCTTGCGTTGAGCCGCCGCATGGCGACCAAACTCAATCAGGCGGGTCTTGGCCGGGTGGAGCGTCAGCTCGAACTCCTCCAGTCTCGCGCGCATCGCGTCAAGGAAACGACGTGCGTCATCCTCGCGCTCAAAGCCGACTACTACATCGTCCGCGTAACGCACGATGATCATGCCGCCGGAGACCTCGCGCTGTCGCCAGCGTTTGGCCCACAGGTCGAGAGCGTAGTGCAGGTAGATGTTGCCCAGAAGCGGTGAAATCACCGAACCTTGACCCGTTCCCCTGTCATCAGCGGCTACGACGCCGTCTTCGAGAACACCCGCCTTCAGCCATTTCTGAATGAGGCGGATGATGCGCTTGTCGCCGATCCTATGTTCCAAGAAGCGAACCAGCCAAGGTTGACTGACTGCGCCAAAGAAGTTTTGGATGTCGGCGTCAATGATCCAGTTCACGTTCCGCGTCTCGATCGCTGTGCAGAGCGCGTCCAACGCATCATGTGGTCCTCTGCCGGGCCGAAACCCGTAGGAAAAGCCACAGAAGTCTCCTTCGTAGATGGCGTTGAGCACGATGACGGTGGCGCCCTGGACGATTTTGTCTTCGAGAGCCGCGATCGCTAACGGGCGCTGCTTGCCGTCTGCCTTTGGTATGTACGTCCGGCGAGACGGTTGCGGGCGATACGCTCCTCGTTGGACCCGTTTGTGCAGATCGGCGAGCCGGGGCTCGAGATCTTCCTCGTAGTCCTCCCACGTCATGCCATCCACTCCGGGAGCAGCCTTACGCCTGAGCGCAAAGAACGCCGCCCGCAGTGTATCGACATTGATGTGGTGAAAGAGCGCGGTGAACCGGTCCTTCTTCCTCAGCCTTGCGGCTGTCCGTACGCGGTCCAGCGACTGGGTCATGCGAGCCCGGCCCTGTGTCCGGTGCATGCGCTGCTGTTCCGCGTTTCCCTTGGTCCCCGGCCTTGGCTCCGCCCACTCCGCCGCCAGTAATCCGGCTTTGTTCGTTGGCTTCTCAGCTACTATGCCAGAGTCAGACTTCTCCGTGTCGTGCATCAGCGGCTACAGCTCCTCGCCTTCCCGCTGCGGACCATCTCCTCCGAGAAGGAAGATGGCCGACCCGGAGATATCCCGGTTCCCGTACAAGGAGCTTCCATACATGCCAGGGTCTACGACCACGCCGGGTTGGACGGGTGCTCGCGTTTGCGCACTCGCCCATATTGCCTTCCGCTCTTTGGACAGCGTCGGCTCCCGAGATAACACTGTTTCGCGGCTCAATGGCTGGCCTGCATGCTCCCCTACCGACGCTTCGCCGACACCCTCGCGGACGCCTGCGCACGGCTCGGGGCCGATGTGGTTCGCTACACCTTCATCGCAATGGACTTCCACCATCTATTCCTTGCCGGTCTCCCGGCGCACCCAAAGTAGTGTTAGGGCGCGGATTCATTAAGGCGCAGCCATAGCCTGACTGACGCGAGTTGAACGAAGGCAAGGTAGTTGTCCTGACATCTGCTCCATTTTTTGATCTTCGCATCCAATGCCGGCGAGCCCGGGTGGATGGTCTCGTTGCTCGATGAGTTGGCCCGACACTTCTCGAGATTACCGCCTACGAAGAAAACGGCCAACGAAACCCTCCTCACCCAGGCAACCCGGAAAGATCCCGAGCCATTCTGATGGCGAGGACACAATGACGCTGGCGCCTGCCATAGGCAATCCGCTCCTCCCGCCCGGGCGGGAGTCGAAAACTCCGGCTGGAAGCCGGGGTTTTCTTTTGTGCTATTATAGGCACCAGCTCTCGTAAACCGCCGCCAGTACAGTGCACCTCACGGCTTGAGCCGAATTGGCTTGGGCTTCGTTCCGTCCAAGGCTCGATCGTAAGCCGCAGGTGTCGGTTGGTCTGCGCTCTGCTCCACCTCAAATGGATTGGTAGAGATCTCACGTCACATGAAGTCTCCATCCGAGTCGGGCTCTGATGAAGGTTCATCATCGCTCGACGCTTTGGAGAGATACATCGAAGAATTGGTTGCGCGCTGCCATTCACCATCCCTATATCTCCACTGTTTGGACTGGGTGGGATCAAGTACCATATCATCGGGATCCACATGAACGAAGCCCAGTTGTTCTGCACGGGCTCTCGCTTCGTCATTGGCTGGACGCCAGTTCACTAGCGGCCGTTCGCCGTCTCGCCCTAGTTGGTGCTCGAGCAGAATATCGCCGGCGTTACCGACGAGCGGATGTGCTGGTGTGGACGGCCTCTCATCCCCACGGTTCTATGGCGCTGTCAGCGTCACAACTAGATGAGAGGAAAGTCTGATGAATCTTCCTGTTCGCATCGGTATGGACACTTCCAAGTCGGTTTTCCAGCTTCATGGTGTTGATGAGAATGAGGTGGTGGTGGTCCGCCGCCAGTTCCGGCGAGCCGAGATGATCCGCTACTTCGAGCGGCTTCCACCGGTTCTCGTCGCCATCGAGTCCTGCGGCAGCTCGCATCATTGGGCGCGCCTGCTGCAGTCGTTCGGTCACGAGGTGAAGCTGATCCCCCCTCAGTACGTGAAGGCTTACGTGAAGCGCGGCAAGAACGACGCGGCCGATGCCGAAGCGCTGTGCGAGGCGGTCACCCGGCCGAGTATGCGGTTTGTACCGATCAAATCGAGGGAACGGCAGGCGGCCTGCATGTTAATGACTGTGCGGGAACGCCTGGTCAGCGTGAAGTCGCAGCTTTCCAATGCTTTCAGGAGCTATGCGGCTGAATTTGGCATCGTCGGCCCCGCCGGTCGGCAGAATGTCGCGCAACTTATCAAACGGGTACTCGAGGATGACAGCTTGCCGGAAATGGCAAAGGATCTCTTCCGACTCCAAGCAGAGGAATATGCCGCGGTCGAAGCCCGCCTGGCAAAGATCGAAGCCAAGCTGATGAGGTGGCACCGCGACGATGATGTCAGCAGGCGGATCGCGACGATTCCCGGCGTCGGTCCGATTGGGTCGTCCATGCTAAGCATGAAAGCGCCGCCGCCCGAGACCTTCAGATCGGGTCGCGACTTTGCGGCGTGGCTCGGGCTGACACCTAAGGATCATTCAACTGGCGGCCGGCAAAGGCTTGGCGGCATTACAAAGGCTGGAGATTCTATACTGCGATCGACGTTGATCGTCGGTGCGACCGCACTGCTGAGGCATATTCGAAAGGGCCGTCATAAGCCCACACCATGGCTCGCTTCGCTGCTCGAGCGAAAGCCGCCAAAGTTGGTCGCGGTGGCCTTGGCCAACAAGTTTGCCCGCATCGCTTGGCGCTTGATGATATCGGGCGGCGTGTACAAGCAGCCGGTAGCCGTCATGCCGACTTGATCTGAAATCGGCCCGCGAGCAGGTTGCTCGGCGGATTGCCCACGAACTTGCAGGACGCAGTAGATGGAAGGACCGATCGGTCGATACGCGCGAGCTTCCGAAGATTACACTGGCAACAAGAATGTCGCCCATGTGCTTGGAGCGCGCGTAGCGAACACCATCTCGGCCAGCGGGCTTTGTCCGCGCAAACAGGCCGGACATCTGATAGCAAGCGATCTGGCCAAAGTCTGCTACAATCCTGACAAGTGGGGGGCCGTCCACATCTGCAATCTGAAAATCCACGATTGACGTGACATCAGTCCGTCCGGGAAACAGTTCTCGCCACCGCTGGCTGGTGAAACCAGTCGCCATAGGAAATCCGGCTTCCGTTCTTTGGAGGCCGACGCTCGTATTTCCTAGTTGATAGCTGTAATATCGCGCGGCATCGGAATCCCTTCGGATCGCGAAACTTCTGGCGGTATCCGCGGTGCGACTAGCTCTTTCGGATACAAATTCTGAGTATTCCTGCGGATTTTTGGCGATACGATCGATTTCTTCACCATGAAAGCTCCTCACCCGTTCCCGGAATTCGGCCCGCTTGATCTCAATAACGGGAGGTCTTGAGTTGAGGTAATAACTCGGCTGCGAGGATGAGCTGGCACCCGAGTCCTGCAATCCCATTCTACGGAACGCGTCCGCAAAATCGTCGGCATTCCTGTGCTCCGGGGAGCTAACCTGTCTTATTCGTAAGAGGCGCCCGAGAGGCTGGCGAGCGTGGTGTAAAGCGCTGATACGGCGTAGGATTCGGTTGTGAAGCCAACCCCATCACCTCCAACCGCGAACGCCACGCCCCGCCATGACCGACGATACGATTCCGCCCTTCTCGTTTCCAGCCATTCACGCCAAGAAAGTCACAGCTGCCTTCGATGGTGGGCGCCTAACCTCGAACGGGGGCGTGATGCTTCTGGCGATGGCCGAGCGGCGTCTCGGCTTGGCCGACAATCTGGCCCGGGTGTTCCCGGATCGGCGCGATCCGACGCGGGTCGTGCACAGCCTTGTCGATATGTTCCGCGCGCGCATGTTCGCGATCTGCTGCGGCTACGAGGACGCCGACGACCTCGATCATCTGCGGTCCGATCCCGCATTCAAGCTGGCCTGCGGACGGCTGCCGGACACGGGCCGCGATCTGTGTTCCCAACCGACGCTGTCGCGGCTGGAGAATGCTCCGCGCCTGCGCGACGTGATCCGACTGACCTACATTTTGGTCGACGCATGGATGGATAGCTACCCGCGCGAGCCGGCATCCGTCACGCTCGACATCGATGATACCTGCGATGTCGTCCACGGCCATCAGCAGCTCTCGCTGTTCAACGCTCATTATGACGAACGCTGCTTCCTGCCGATCCACGTCTACGACACGGAGAAGAGCCGTCCCGTGGCGGTCGTGCTGAGGCCCGGCAAGACGCCGGGCGGCGTCGAGGTGCGTGCCCTTCTGCGCCGCCTGGTACGGCATATCCGGACGCGGTGGCACAACACGCGAATTACGTTCCGTGGCGACGGGCACTATGCCCGGCCGGAGGCCATGGCGTGGTGCGAGACCAACGGCATCGACTACATCTTCGGTCTGTCCGGCACCAAGCCTCTCGCCAGAAAAGTCGACGAGGTCGCCGACGACATCCGCACCCGACGCGCCATCGAGAACCTGCCGGTTCTGCGTGGCTATACCGAGACGCGCCACAAGGCAAAGTCCTGGGATCGCGAACGGCGCACCGTCGCCCGTATTGAGGCGACGATGCTCGGCCTCGACATCCGTTTCGTCGTCACCAGCCTCGATGTCGGCTCGGCCGAGTGGATCTACGACAGCCTGTATTGCGCGCGCGGCCAAGCCGAGAATCTGATCAAGCTGCATAAGACGCAGCTCGCCTCCGACCGCACCAGCTGCCGTTCGGCGCTCGCCAACCAGGTCCGTCTCCTGCTCCATACGGCCGCTTATTGGCTGATGCTGACCGTGCGCGAGGCCATTCCCAAAGTCCGGGAATTGGCCGCTGCCGAGTTCGCGACGCTGCGTCTTCGGCTCTTGAAGCTCGCCGCCCGTGTGGTCGAGACCTCGAGCCGCATTCGCCTTGCGTTTGCCGCGGCATGTCCCGAAGCCGACCTGATCCGCTGCTTGCCCGGCGCGCTGCTCCCGCTCGGTCCGTAACCGACCGGGCCTGCGCCCGCTCACCCGCCCCACTCCTCCATCGCCTACAAAACAGCTTGATGTAGAACCCGGTGAGAAAAGGCCGGACGGTCACCCACGCCAGCCGCCAGCCCCCGTCAGACGTCAAGAACGACCGTGCTCTCGTGAATAGATCGGGCTAAATCACTATTCCCTCGCGCCCCGACTGTTGTATGTATAAAAACGGGAGGGGCAAAAGCAATGCAAGCACAGGAAGCAGCGCGGATATTTCATGATTGGGCGTCAATCGAGGGAATGTTGCCCGAAGGACCGGTCACCTCCGTCCAAATAACCAACGCCGAGAAGGCACTCATTTCGCCCGTTACGGATCTCGGCAAGCAGGTGCTTCGAACAAAGCAGATTTTGAGCGTAGGCTTCAACGAGGCCGCCTCTGAGATCGTTGTCTTTACAAAGCGTGCAGCTCCGACGACCAAACGTCACAAAGCTTCCTTACCGCAGAAGATCGAAAATGTTTCGATCGTGTATCGACAAGGAGTGCAGAACCCTGTCGGCCCAGATTCGTTGCCATTTTCAGGACCAACGTACGCTGTTCGCAACGTCGGTGGTCAGAAGTTCTATACGTGCGGCAGTTCGATCTCTGTCGGAAACAACCGAGAGGCAGGAACGTTAGGCGCGATTGTTCGCGATTCATCTGCCAAACAGTACGGTCTGACCAACAATCACGTATCTGGAAGTTGTAGTTTTGCGCCGGTTGGATTGCCTATTTTGGCGCCGGGTATCGTCGATGTCGTGCCTGGCAATCTTTCTCCATTTACAATCGGTTTTCACTCTGTTGCGCTGAAGATGGCGCCGGGCTCGGCGGACAATGTGAGAGCTGGCCCCGTCCGAAAACCTCGATGGCGCGATTTTCGAATTATCCAGCCACGCGCGTGTTTCATCCTTTCAGGGATCGGTCTATGATACGCCTGCGCAGGCTGGCGCGCTGACAGCCAATATGAACGTCGAGAAGGTTGGGCGCACAACAGGTCATACGCACGGCAGAGTGCTGGGCCAAATGCATGGCCCGCATCCTATACAGTACAGCGCTGCGATATACGGCTTTAGTGGAATTGTGCGGTTTGACCCCGTGTTTGCTATTGTCGGGAATGGGCAGCTGTTTTCCGATAGTGGGGATTCTGGATCGCTGATAACCGCGATCGACGGCAACGGGGATCGAATCGGCGCGGGAATTGTTGTCGGGGGTATGAATGATGGCTCGGCGCCCGGCGGCAAAATAACGATTGCTTTACCGTTATTGCCCATCCTTCAAGCGTTTGGCGTATCTCTGGTATCGGGGTACAACACATGAAGATCGATGACGCGGCAAGAGAGCTGCAACGCAGCATACAGGCTCCATCCGGAGCCGTGAGCACATTGGCGTGTGACCGCGTCATCCGCCTATATATCGAACCCTCCTATTGGGGACGCATTTCAGTCCCGTCCACCTATGAGGGCTTTCGAGTGGTTGCCACCGAACGGTCGCCAACGCTCGCGTTCGCCAATTAGTCTCGACTATCGACTGATACGAACATCGCCGTATTCCCCCTCGATCGGCCGCTCACCATCAAAATCTGTGTGGGCGAGTAGGGCGCCGACCGTAGCATAGCGAGCCCCGCCACCGCGGGAAGGGTGCCAGGGGGTTGCCCGCGGGCATCCGTCGCCATTTCGCTTCGGGCTTGAGCGTTCAGACTGGGCCGGCCCTTCGCAAAGTGCTCGCAAACGCGCTCGTGTTGCTTGACCATCACGGCGGTCAGCATTTTTATGGCTGCTCGTTCCGCTTCGAAGCCACGTAACTTCGCAAAGGTGGAACGCAGTTGCTGCAACATCGAGGAATGGTCGCGAGCCCAAAGTCCTGTGAAGGCCTCATCCACGCCCCCGCGGGTCACTTCAAATTCCTCCGGGTGTGGTCAGTCAAATTCCTCCACCCGCGAGGCAGGACAAGGGACTGTTAGTTTGAGTTTGTTTCCCGGGCAAGAGCTTCAGCGGCTTCTTTGAGCCGATAGCTGCGTCCGTCGAACTCAAGCAGATGGCAATGATGCATAAGGCGATCGAGGATCGTCGTGCTCATAGTGTTGTCCCCAAGGTATGCCCCCCAATCCTGCACGACGCGATTGGAGGTGACGATGACGCTGCGGCGCAGTTTGTAACGCTGATGGATCAGGGTCTGCAGCAAAGTGCCGGCGTCGTCGGGGATGGCGCGTGCGAGGAATAGATCGTCCAGCACGAGGAGATCGCAGTCGATGATGGTTCGCAGCCGGACCTCGCGTTGTGCCGGAGAGTTCAGGGCGTAGCGGTGAAAGAAGTCGTCGGTCTCAAGATACTGGACCTTGTGGCTTTGCAGGATCGCCTGATAGGCAATCGCCTTGGCGATGTGCGACTTCCCGGTGCCAGGTTTGCCAACAAGCAGAGCGTTCTCGCCAGCGGCAATGAACGCCAGGGTGTGGAGCTGGAAGCAGGTCTGACGTGGCAGTTTGGGATTGAAGGACCAGTCGAACTCGGCGAGCGTCAGCTTTTCGTCGAGCCCGGATTGCTGGTATCGCCGCTCGATAAGACGGGACTGACGACGGTCCAGTTCATCCTGCAGGATAAGGGAGAAGGTCTCGAGGAAGGGCTGGTTGGCGCCCTGCGCCTGGAGCACGCGCGTCTGCAGCGTGTCGCGGACACCCGACAGGCGCAGCTGTCGTAGGCAACGCTCAATTTCCGGCATGGTCATCATGTGGCTAGGTCTCCAGTTTAAGGTGAGAAGGTGCAGCGGGAGCGCTCGTGGCGCCGGAGTTGGCCGGGGTTGCGCAGGCGACACGAGCGCGGATTGCCGTGGCGTGATCGTCGTGAGCCTCGGCCTGCCGACCATTGTCGTCGGCGTCGCGCCGCACAGCGCGGCTGAAGAGGTCGCCGTATTCCGCGGGGGTACGGATCAGCGGATGATCCTGGGTGAGCGGCGATGCCGGCTGTGGCGTCACTCCAACCTGCTCGATCGCCTGTTCGAACAACCGCTCGACGGTCGCACGCACGTGCTTGTAGCGGTAGATGCGGTTGTCGATGGCGTGCGCGCAGGCCTGCTCGACCAGCCGCGCCGGATACTTCCGGCCCAGCCCGACAATGCCCCACATCGCGCGCTGTCCGGGGCGCCCTTCGGTGTCGAACACCTGCTGGCACAAGGCCCTGGTCTGCGGTCCGATGCGCTCGGCGCTCGCCAGCAGCACGGCGGTTTGCCGCGACGGGTTGAACGGCCGTTCGCTGGTCGGCAGGACGACAGAACCGGGGTGCGCCATCCGGGAATGAACACGCAGCAGCGCACGGGTGTGGCGATCACGGATCTCGATCGTGGTGGTGTAGATGCGCACGACGACCTGGCTGCCGATCGGCGCGGGCCGCGCGGCGTAATAGCTGTTGTCGACGCGTACGGTGGTGTCGTCGCAGACAGTCCGGACGACTTCGGTGAAGATGCGGAAGGGAGCGACAGGCAGCGGCCGCAGGTGCGGCTTCTCTTCCTGGAACATCGCCTCGACCTGACGGCGCGTGCTGCCGTGGATGCGTTTGGAAGCCCAGTTCTCCTCCCAGTGCCTCAAGAACTCGTTTTGCGCCTCCAGCGTCTCGAAGCGCCGTCCGGCCAGCGCAGTGCCCTGGGTATGTTGAATCGCATTCTCGACGCATCCTTTCCGATTTGGATCGGCCACGCGCGCGGGATCGGCGACCACGGCGTAATGAGCCAGCATCGCGCTGTAAATCGGGTTGAGCTGGGGCTCGTACAAATCCGGCTTGAGGACGCCTTCCTTCAGGTTGTCGAGCACGACATAGCTGGGGACCCCGCCAAAATACCGGAACGCCTCTTCGTGGAGCTGCGCCCAGACTTGTTGGCTGGACTTCCAGACTACCCGCCGGAAGCTGCGCCGCGAGTAGCGTAGCGTCATCACGAACAGGCGGGGACGACGGTACCGCCCGCTCTTCGGATCAACCGTCGGCGCGCCCTCGCCATAGTCGACCTGAGCTTCCTCGCCGGGGAGGAACTCAAGACGATCAAACTGCTCAGGATCAGCGTGCCGCAACCGGCGCACAAACCGCTTGACACTCTGGTAGCTGGACGGAAAGCCAAATTGATCAACCAGGTCCTGGTAAATCGCCTGCGCGTTCCGCTTCAGCCGGACCTGTTCTTCGATCCACGTCCGATGCGCTTCGCAAGCCGAACGGGCCAGGCTGCTGGTGACCGTCGCTTCCGATGTCCCAAAAGCCGGTGGTCGGGGTGGAGGAATTTGGCCGTCCGCGCTCACCGAGCCGGTGGTCACTTCCCCGGGGGAATTTGCCTCCGCACCGGCCCGCAGCGCCTGATAACGCCGGATCGTCTTGCGATCGACACCCGTCAGCCGGTGAATCTCGCGCTGGCTGGTGTTGCGATCAAGTAATGTAAGTACGGTGCTTTGCAGATGTCGCTTCAAGACGTTCAACTCCCCGGCCCCTTGCTGGCTAAAGGGGTCGAACATAAACGTCCTGCCTGACCGGCTACTGCTGTTCAGCGGCGCTGACGGCGATCATCAGGTGGGGGAGTTTCAAGTGACCATACCCGGGGGATTTTGACCGACCCACGGGGTCCACGCTGAGCATCGGAACAACCACATGTTTCTCGTAGTCGTTCCGGGACATATTGCCGGCAATCTTGAACGCGACTGCACACGCCCTGGTTATTGATGAGAGCCGCTGAAACTGACGAGCAACGGCCACATGATTGTCGGCTGATATAGCACGTTCCATTAGTTTGAGGCTGCGCTCGAGTTCACGGCAGAGTACGAACAAGCCTTGATGACCAGTAATCCAGTTGGTGAGGGCTTCGCCGGCATGGGCCTTCCTTAGGGTCCAGACTCAATTGAGCCAATATGCGACGAGAGCGGCGAGATGAACAGCGGCCAAAAAATTACGGGCGAGCTTGTCATATCGCGTGGCGATGCGCCGGAAGTCCTTGAGCCTGCAAAAGCAGCGTTCGATGACATTTCGTCCTTTGTAGGCGCGTTTGTTGAAGCGATGGATGACGACACGGTTAGATTTATTGGGGATTACGGGCTTGGCGCCACGACGAATGATTTCGCCGCGAAGCTTGTCGCCATCATACCCTTTGTCGGCGAGGAGCACGCTCATGGGTGGCGCGAGCGCCAGGACATCGGGAGCCGCAGCGATATCGGCATCCTGGCCTGGAGTCAGATGCAGGACGACCGGCCGGCAGAGCGGATCGCTCAGCGCATGGATTTTTGTCGTGCGGCCTCCGCGCGAGCGGCCGATTGCTTGATTGTGCTCCCCCCTTTTCCGCCGGAGGCACACCGGTGAGCTTTAATCGAGGTCGAGTCGAGCGACAGTACGACGCCGTCTTCGCCAGGCTTGGCCAGCGCTTCGAAGATTGCGCACCATCGTCCTCGCTTGGCCCAGCGATTGAAGCGATTGTAGATCGTCGTGTAAGGGCCGTATTCACGTGGACAATCACGCCATCGTGCACCCGATTGCAGCATGTGAATGATGCCGCTGACGATGCGTCGGTCGTCGTCCCGATCCGGCCCCGTCAGTCCCCTCGGCAGATGCGGTTCGATACGCGCCCATTGCCTGTCGTTCAGCCAAAACAAACCAGCGCGCATTCTCTCGCCCCCGAATCAACACGTAGGCAAGAGAATCACGTGGCGCTATTTAGGTACAGACCCTAGTTCCTCGTACTTCATAGGGCCATTCATATTCGTTCTCCGTAGTTTTCTACAATCGATTGAACGGCCTCGCCCAGAATCGCTTCCTCTACATCTGTTATGACCTTCTTGGAGTTCACAAGCGCGGCGCATTCACCCATGTTTCGAAGAAGCGCCACTAATCCGGCCAGGTCTGAATCTTTTTGGATACGCTCGACCAAGAAGAACCAGTCGTAGCGATCCATTTTGGAGCCTGAACTCGGCACCTTGTCCTCAAGAGCGACTGCGTTCACATCGGCGCCGAGAATGAGCCTCAAAGATGTCATTTGGCCTATGAGAGATGGCGAGGAGTTTCTAATGGTCTCGACTACCGCCTGCGCGCGATCTGGCGACAGATGCCTCATCAGGTCCGCCGATACCTCGATTGGAAGCATTAGATGTGGCATGCCCATAACTTCGCCTTTCTAGCCCGATCTATTCACGAGAGCACGGTCGTTCTTGACGTCTGACGGGGGCTGGCGGCTGGCGTGGGTGACCGTCCGGCCTTTTCTCACCGGGTTCTACATCAAGCTGTTTTGTAGGCGATGGAGGAGTGGGGCGGGTGAGCGGGCGCAGGCCCGGTCGGTTACGGACCGAGCGGGAGCAGCGCGCCGGGCAAGCCGCGGATCAGGTCGGCTTCGGGACATGCCGCGGCAAACGCAAGGCGAATGCGGCTCGAGGTCTCGACCACACGGGCGGCGAGCTTCAAGAGCCGAAGACGCAGCGTCGCGAACTCGGCAGCGGCCAATTCCCGGACTTTGGGAATGGCCTCGCGCACGGTCAGCATCAGCCAATAAGCGGCCGTGTATGGAGCACGAGACGGACCTGGTTGGCGAGCGCCGAACGGCAGCTGGTGCGGTCGGAGGCGAGCTGCGTCTTATGCAGCTTGATCAGATTCTCGGCTTGGCCGCGCGCGCAATACAGGCTGTCGTAGATCCACTCGGCCGAGCCGACATCGAGGCTGGTGACGACGAAACGGATGTCGAGGCCGAGCATCGTCGCCTCAATACGGGCGACGGTGCGCCGTTCGCGATCCCAGGACTTTGCCTTGTGGCGCGTCTCGGTATAGCCACGCAGAACCGGCAGGTTCTCGATGGCGCGTCGGGTGCGGATGTCGTCGGCGACCTCGTCGACTTTTCTGGCGAGAGGCTTGGTGCCGGACAGACCGAAGATGTAGTCGATGCCGTTGGTCTCGCACCACGCCATGGCCTCCGGCCGGGCATAGTGCCCGTCGCCACGGAACGTAATTCGCGTGTTGTGCCACCGCGTCCGGATATGCCGTACCAGGCGGCGCAGAAGGGCACGCACCTCGACGCCGCCCGGCGTCTTGCCGGGCCTCAGCACGACCGCCACGGGACGGCTCTTCTCCGTGTCGTAGACGTGGATCGGCAGGAAGCAGCGTTCGTCATAATGAGCGTTGAACAGCGAGAGCTGCTGATGGCCGTGGACGACATCGCAGGTATCATCGATGTCGAGCGTGACGGATGCCGGCTCGCGCGGGTAGCTATCCATCCATGCGTCGACCAAAATGTAGGTCGGATCACGTCGCGCAGGCGCGGAGCATTCTCCAGCCGCGACAGCGTCGGCTGGGAACACAGATCGCGGCCCGTGTCCGGCAGCCGTCCGCAGGCCAGCTTGAATGCGGGATCGGACCGCAGATGATCGAGGTCGTCGGCGTCCTCGTAGCCGCAGCAGATCGCGAACATGCGCGCGCGGAACATATCGACAAGGCTGTGCACGACCCGCGTCGGATCGCGCCGATCCGGGAACACCCGGGCCAGATTGTCGGCCAAGCCGAGACGCCGCTCGGCCATCGCCAGAAGCATCACGCCCCCGTTCGAGGTTAGGCGCCCACCATCGAAGGCAGCTGTGACTTTCTTGGCGTGAATGGCTGGAAACGAGAAGGGCGGAATCGTATCGTCGGTCATGGCGGGCGTGGCGTTCGCGGTTGGAGGTGATGGGGTTGGCTTCACAACCGAATCCTACGCCGTATCAGCGCTTTACACCACGCTCGCCAGCCTCTCGGGCGCCTCTTACGAATAAGACAGGCTAGATCCTTCCGCGAGTTTCATCGAGCCCGCACAACTGCACTGGAGGCGATTCAAACAAACCACGGCCGCAGACCAAGAACTTGGTTCCTGTCGCAAGCTCTGATCAAGACCAGCCACAGCTCGGATCGGCAGGGAGACTGCGTGCCTTTGCGCGGTGCGACACCGCCTTACCGGCAGGAGCCTGGCAGATCAGCCGGGACGCTGAAGGTTGTATCAGCGCTTGAACGGAGTGCTTTTAATCTCATATAGCGGCTGCCTCATCCGCCAGATTTGTTCCCCCCCAACTGATAACGTGGTTGCCGTCTGCGCGAATGTCGTCGCTCGCGCGCTAGGCTCTCTGGCAGGCGAGACAGAAGCCGACGCCACGAGGTGGGTCGCTAGCCATCCCGCCGAGAGACTCCTAACGCGACGCCAACCGCACTCCAAACATCCGCCGTTGTTGCACCTTTACTCGCGTCGGATCATCCCCGAAACGACCCGTGATCGCACCTACCAGGCTTGGTGGGACGGCAAGGGTAATGGGCTGCTGCGGGCAGAACTGCTTGTGGTTGTCGCGTCTGCAATTGCCTGAGAAGAGCTTGGAGCCTGACGAGCTTGCAATGCGTTATGCCGAGAAGACCCCGTCCAATGCCAGGAAATGCCTGACGCACGTGCGAGGAAGAAGCAGCAGCACCGGGCGCGCCGAGGAAACCATGCACGAACTTCAGCCGCAGCTAAGAAAAGCGATTGGGCATGGCGGGCGACACCAAATCGGAACGGTGGGCGAGATCGAGCGGAAACCAGCACACCCATGGCATTCCCCATCCTTCATTCAAAGCTCCTGCATTCTTGAAGAAGCCAGCAATCCTGAGAGTGCGACGAATCTGTACGATATCGATCAATCGGAGAGCCTGCAGCGAAGTCCGTCCAAGATTTCACGGACGTCTCCTATGGTCACGTCTCCGCGCCTGGCCGTCGTTCGAGTCGGCGCGCATCATGTGCACATGCACAAACCTCCTAACAATGCTAGCCCGTCCTATTCGTGAGAGTGCGGCTTTGGGGCCCGATTGATGCGGCCGAACATCTTGTCTGACGAGGCGCACAGGATTGCCTTCGGCTTTTCACCGCCTGACGACCCGTACTTTGCAACGCGCTTGAGGTATAGGTTGGGCGAACGGGGGGCGGACGCCCCGCCGGTCAAGGACCGAGCGGCAGCAGCGCACCTGGCAAGCAGCGGATCAGGTCGGCTTCCGGACAGGCCGCGGCGAACGCAAGGCGAATGCGGCTCGTGGTCTCGACCACACGGGCAGCGATTTTCAAGAGCCGAAGACGCAGCGTCGCGAACTCGGCAGCGGCCAATTCCCGGACTTTGGGAATGGCCTCGCGCACGGTCAGCATCAGCCAATAAGCGGCCGTATGGAGCACGAGACGGACCTGGTTGGCGAGCGCCGAACGGCAGCTGGTGCGGTCGGAGGCGAGCTGTGTCTTATGCAGCTTGATCAGATTCTCGGCTTGGCCGCGCGCGCAATACAGGCTGTCGTAGATCCACTCGGCCGAGCCGACATCGAGGCTGGTGACGACGAAACGGATGTCGAGGCCGAGCATCGTCGCCTCAATACGGGCGACAGTGCGCCGTTCGCGATCCCAGGACTTTGCCTTGTGGCGGGTCTCGGTATAGCCACGCAGAACCGGCAGGTTCTCGATGGCGCGTCGGGTGCGGATGTCGTCGGCGACCTCGTCGACTTTTCTGGCGAGAGGCTGGTGCCGGACAGACCGAAGATGTAGTCGATGCCGTTGGTCTCGCACCACGCCATTGCCTCCGGCCGGGCATAGTGCCCGTCGCCACGGAACGTAATTTGCGTGTTGTGCCATCGCGTGCGGATATGCCGTACCAGGCGGCGCAGATGGGCACGCACCTCGACGCCGCCCGGCGTCTTGCCGGGCCTCAGCACGACGGCCACGGGCCGGCTCTTATCCGTGTCGTAGACGTGGATCGACCGCCATCGAAGGCAGCTGTGACTTTCTTGGCGTGAACGGCTGGAAACGAGGATGGCAGAATCGTATCATCGGTCATGGCGGGCGTGGTTTAAGGTGATGGGGTGGCTTCGCAACCGAATCCTACGCCGCATCAGCGCTTTACACCACGCTCGCCAGCCCTCAGGCGCACTCTTACGAATAAGACGGGCTAGCGCTCCATCTCGCCCATAAGAATTTCATCTGAGACGTATCGTGGATTGGAAATGACAGTCCGCATTTCCGCATTCTTGCCCTCGTCCGCAAACCGGAATCCCTTCTTGTAGAAAAATGCTGAAGCTCCTTCATCTTGAGAGAGAAGGGATAGCTTGGAAAGGCCCGCGGACTGCCTAGTATGATCGGCGACTTCAATCATAGCCGTCCCGACCCCTTTGTACCTCGACCGGCCGAGATTTTCTATGCTGAGAATTCGCAAACTGTTGCGCCCCGGCGCCACGGTCATCGCTCCCACCTTATTGCGTTCATTGGCATCAGTAAACAAAGAAACACTTTGGGCGTTGCCAATATTGCTACTTACTCTGTGTAGGCGGACTGACACACCTGTCCTCTTGTCAAAAGCGGAAGACGCTGGTCCAGCAGCTAAAGCGGCCGTAAAAGCAGCACCATCTGCGCCAGAAGTGCCGGCCAGCGCATCGCGCTGCTGGTCCACACTTTGCCCGTCGGAGGGCCAGTTGTTGTAATTGGTTCTCATCACAACGAGCTACTATTTGGACGAGCTGACAGAAAGCTGACAAAGCCGACGCATGAGCCGGTCCTTTACGAATAAGACGGGCTAGCGTAATGATACTCATCGTAGGATGGAACATGCGACATATTGTTAACTCGATCGTCCATGACGACCACACTCCTATGCCGGTTGCATTGTGTTTCAGGTCGTTAGACCTGACTCCGCAGATAAGCAGCTTAGCTGTCCGTAAGCTGACGCCGAGAAATTAACGGAAAACTAGGTGTTTGGCCCCGGCATTTCTGCAGCGGATTGAGTTTGAATCGTTCCGGCTGGGAAGTTCAATCCTGAATCCAAACAGACCCTAGTCGGGTGCTCCGAGAAATGCATCGACGGAGGTGCGACGAGCATCCGATCATAAGTAGGTCTACAGGTTCCGAGCGGGTAGACGGAGCGATGCGGTGATGGCCGAACTTATCCATTCGGTCGATAGATCTGATCAAGAAAATCAATTTTACCGATTGTAGCGTCGTCATATAGACCGTCACCACGGCTGGGGCTAACCTAGGGAAGCGATCTCTCAATGAAGAAGTCAGTTTTGGTGACGGCGAGCGCCCTCGCACTTGCGACCGCGGCGGTACCTCCATTTGCTGCAGAAGTTGCCGCGCAACCGCTCACCTCCAGCGTGCAGGTAGCCGATACATCGTATCCTCAGTGCGCCGATGACCCATTGAATGGTATCTGCGATCTGTTTTTTTGCTTGACCGATCCCGCGTGCGTGCTGCACTGACGACGGAAAACAATCAAGCAGAGAATGAGGATCGAGCCTCGTGCGGCCGCTGCTCCGTCAGCGGCCGCATCCTTATGCCGTTCGTTTACGCTGGCGGATGGTGCGAGCCGCGCCTTCTTGTTCTCTAAAGATGATCAGAGTCATTGCTCACTCCAGCCGGCGGGTGACGGCAGCCCGATCGCTCAACTGCAGCATCGGCGAACGTTGGGTAAACGGAGAAAGCCGTTTCAGACCGCGACGCTGCCGTTACGGCCGGAACTCCTTCACGATGTCAAGCTGCGCCAGTTTTCAGGATAGATTGCTGTTCGGGCTAGCCCCATACCGTGCTCCTGCTCGATGTTCGCATTTCGGACGTCACAGATGTCATCCTTACCTGTTCGGCTAAGCTACTAGGGCGGCGATCGTGCCGTTACAGATGTTCGTCTATGGTTTCGCTCGAAATTGAGTGGCGCCGTCTCCGGCATCATCACCATGGCAAGGAGCCCGGCCGCGCTCGCGAAAAGCATGTACCAGGCGGGCGCGAGTGCGCTCCCGGTCAAGTAGATCAGCCATGTGACGACCAGTTGAGCTGTGCCTCCGAAAATGCCTATGGCAAAAGCGTAAGTCGTCCCGAAGGCGCCACCACGAATGTTCCTGGGCAAACTCTCGGCCATGCTTACGTAGAAGGCGCTATACGGAACCGTTCCGATAAGGGTGAGCGTGCCGAGGCCTCCTAAAAGTGCGAAGGCGCTGCGGCTCTCTGCAATCCACAAGAATACCGGATAGATCATCAGCAACGCGGCTGCCTGCGGCCATATCATGATGCGCCGGCGGCCTGCGCGGTCGGCGAGCAGGCCGCCCAACAGCGCCGCAGCAATGCCTGCCATATTGCTGATGAGCGTGGCGCCGAAGGCGAGAGGCGCGGATACGTGGAGGGTGTTCAAGGCGTAGGTGGTCATATATCCCGTAACGTAAGTAGTGATCGTGCAGCTGGCCAAGATGACGAATCCCAAGCTCATGATGCGGCGAGCGGCGGGCGATCGCCTTACAGGCCGGGTGACCAGAACCGGCGCCTCCGGGCGGAGAAACGTTTCGGGTAGGACGCTCCGCAGCCAAAGTCCGAACGGCAAAGTAACGGCGCCGAGCAACAGCGCGATCCGCCATCCGTATGCATTGAGCGCCTCACTTGTCATGGTGAGCGAGAGTATTTCTCCAACCAACGCTCCAGCCGTCGCAGCGACCTGTTGGCTCGCGGGCTGAAAGGAGACAGCAAGACCGCGGGCTTTGGCTGGTGCCGCTTCCATCAAGTAGGCTGTCGTTGGACCGACTTCGCCTCCGAGAGCAAAGCCCTGCAGCAAGCGTGCGAAGATGGCTAGCAACGGAGCGGCAAATCCTATTGTCTCGTACGATGGCGTAATGGCCAATAATAGGACCGCGACGCTCATCATAGCAAAGCTGGCGGTCATGGCAGGCCGGCGGCCAACCCGATCCGAATAGGAGCCGAGCACGATGGCCCCGATTGGCCTGGTCACAAAACCCGCGCCGAAGGTTCCGAGTGACAGCATGAGGCTGGCGAACTGGTCGGTTGCCGGGAAGAACGCCTGACCGATCTGTATTGCGAAAAAGCTATAGGTGCCGAAGTCGTAGAATTCGAGCATATTGCCGATGGTGGCGCCCAACACCGCCCGGCGCGTTAAGCCTTCGTCTGCCGGACTGGGGACCGGCTCCAGCCTCTCTCGAGTTAATTGCCTCGCCATCCTCAACCTGATCTGGAGCGCGAACCCTGGCCCGAACATTTCCACCAGACACCGGTCGCGCAAAGTTGCAGTCCGCTTGCCCGAACTCGTCCTTCACGGCCATTGCGCCTGTCCACATGTAGCCTGAAGCGCGTCGCTACAAACCTCACGGTAACGTCTGCAATAAGAATGCCTGCCTTTCTGGGCCGATTTGACTTCTGGTCTGATCCCGGGCCTGGCCGGTAAGAGAAATATGAGAACCTGGTGCAGTTGTCGGGCGCCGCAGACATTACGTTGCTGTGGCGGGTTTGCGACAAGACAGGCTGGCGCCGAACATGATCGACGAGGACGCGAGCCACCTCAGCGTCACGCGTTGCGTCCGCTCCTTAAACAGCCAGTCGGGGCTGCGTCATCGCCTAGACGATGCTGCCAATCAACGCGCCCGAGGCGGTCTCTTGCGCGCGAGCAAGATCACCATTCACCAGTGCTCCACTTTCCGTCGCGGCCGGATCGCCAGCGGACGGGCAAACCGCTTTCCCCCGAGCCGCTTGCGTCTGGCGACCATCAGGACCGAGGCCGTCATGCGTTCCGCGCCGCTCGCTTGCATCTTGGCTATCGCCCGAGCGAGCGCGTCGTCCAGGACGTGAGAAGGCCCAGCTGTTCGGCCGCAACACCGACGAATGCCGATCTCAAGTCGTTAGGTGAGCGCGAGCTTCAGAGTCGCCCATCTTGGTCAACCATGTGGAGAGCTGCTAAGGCTAATCGATAGCGCCACACGCAGAAGCTAGCGTTTGTGTGCCCGGGCGGGCAAGCAAGAAACGGCTACGCTTCTTCGCCAGCGGACGCTTAGAGGAAGACGGCCATTTCAGCGGCGGCTTCGCCAACAATTACAACGATTTGTCTTAATCAGGACACGAGTGAATCCTCTTTTCCAACAACAAGGCGCGAGCGCCATCTGCATGACGCGTAGCATCAATAGCAGCCGGATAAAGTTGGCGGATCGTATTGCCTCATCTGACGATGAAAATCTCAGCTTGGCCGATGTAGCTCCGGCTGACGGCCTGTCCGACGTTGCATCATGGCGCGCAGGATCGGGAGCTATGGCTGATTTTGGGTGACGCGGCCTGATCAGGCGGCGTGGCTTTCAGTGTTCGGAATGACTTCGATTCCGTCGATGAACTTTACACCGGCGATGACTTTCGGCAACTGGTTCGTGCTCTTCAATCGCCGCCAGGTCTTCGATGCGGCGTCGATGAGCTTGAACACCATCAGCTTCGCAGTTTGTTGCGACAGCGATCCCTTGGTCCGCACCGTTCGGTGGCGCACCGTGGCGAAGACGCTCTCGATCGGGTTCGAGCTGCGTAGGTGGATCCAGTGCTCAGCAGGGAAGTCGAAGAAGGCGAGCAGCGCATGGCGATCCTTGATCAGGCACTCCACCGCACGTCCGTATTTGACGTGGTATTTCTCGACGAAGACGTCGATCGCGGTTTCAGCTTCGGCCCGGTGTGGGGCCAGATAGATGTTCCGCAGGTCGTTCTTCATGGGGCCCTGCACGGATTTGGCGACCTTGTCGAGTACGTTGCTCACTTTATGGCACCAGCATCGTTGGTGCCGCGTGCCGGGAAAGGCCTCGTCCAGTGCCTTCCAGAAGCCGAGGGCGCCGTCGCCGATGGCGAGTTGCGGGGCAATCCGTAACCCGCGTTGCCGCAGGTCGATCAGGAGTTCGCGCCAGCTCTGCGCGCTCTCGCGCACGCCGACCTGGAAGCCGATCAGCTCCTTCTTGCCTTCCGGCGTGGTGCCAATCAGCACCAGCATGCATTCGCTGTGATCTTCCATGCGGGCCTGCAGGTACACGCCATCGGCCCAGATGTAGACATAGCGACGCGCCGACAGATCGCGTCTCTGCCAGCGTTCGTACTCGACCTGCCAATCGGCCTTCAGGCCGGCGATCACCGAAGGCGACAGGTTCGGCGCATCCTTGCCGAGCAGCGCCGAGAGCGCCTCCTGGAAGTCGCCGGTCGAGATGCCGCGCAAATAGAGGACCGGGATCAAGGCATCCAGGCTCTTCGTCCGCCGCGCCCATAGCGGCAGGATTGCCGAACTGAAGCGGAGGCGGTCGCCTGGCCCGCTCGCTCCGCGGTCGCGGACCTTGGGACGAGCGACCTCCACCGGACCGATGCCGGTCGCAATCTCGCGCACCGGACCGTGCCCATGTCGGACCAGGCGCGCTCGACCGTCGGGCAGCGTCAGATTGGCCGTGCTGGCCAGAAACGCGCCAACCTCGATCTCGATCGCCCTGGCAAGCAGGTCCCGCGCGCCGGCTCGAACGATATCGGTCAGTGGATCATCAACCGCGGACGGCTGACGGAAAGCAAGAACATTGGTAGTCTCGGTCATGGCGTATCGCTCTCCTCGAGAGGTTCTGGCAGGCTCGTCACCCGCCTCGATACGCCGCCTTCCTCACACCGTCATCACCCAGATTCCGCCATAGCTCCAGGATCGGACGCACTGGGGACATCGCGGAGTGCGCATTAAACGCAGCGGCAGCCGCAGTCCCGAGATCATCGGCCAGCGCCGCACCTTTAGCCGTGCGCGGGATGATCGTCTGGGCTGCTTTGCGTCTGAGCGATTTCTTTCTTCATTTAATCAGGTGAACAGATCGCTCCGCTCTTGCCGGACTCTCAGATCGCGCTCTCGTCTGTTCTCGCGTTGGCCCGGCTATCGCGGTCATTCTGCTTATCGGACCAAGCATAGGCTCAAGTGCAGGCCAGAACAACTGGTCGCGGACAGAGATCGAAATGCACATGTTCGGTATGGGACTGGGGCTGGCTGCGGTCAGCGTCGCCTGACCTCCTAACGAGCTTTCCGTCAGATGAAACGATGCAGGACGCAGAGCTGCGCGCCGACCGCGAGTTGAGGTGGAATGAGTTCAGGATCGGAGATGATCGCATCAGACGTGGTAGATGCAGCCGCGAGTTTGTCTTTCTCCTTCGACCTTTGTCAGCTTCTCGAAAGCCAGCCTCTCTAACACTCGAACTTGGCCTCTTGATGACGAAGCTGCCCATGCCGGAATTCGTGACGAACTTCAGCTCATTCCCTCTGGGAGATCTTCTAGAGGCCTTTGGTCTCTTAACAAAAAGGAGGGCTTTATGGCTCCAAGCCCGATCGATAATGCCCGTTCACCAGAAATCACCGACAGCGCACGTCTGGACACAGGAAGATCATGATTTGTTCAGCGAGATCATGAATGAAGCTGGACCATCATCGTCTGCCGCACCTGAGGAAGCGGTAGATGTCTCCTTCGCCGCTCCCCAGAGATTTTCACACGGTTCGCAAATCGCCCCTGACTCGATGGTCGATAGGCTGTTCCACCGGGGTCTCTTGCCGGACTCGGACCAGCCGACAATGACCTATGAAATCCAGGGTCACCGCTACACGGCCGGTTTGGATGAGTGTAATCGCGTTCTTCTTGTTCATAACCCTGCGGAAGACCAAGTGCTTGGGGTCGGCCGGGCGGGGGTACCGGACTTCGGAGCCTTCTTCGCGGAGAACCGACGCTATGGAAGGCCGCTACCACAGCAATGGGCCACACCTGCCCTCATAGACAAGCTGCGCGAAGAAGGTTTCATGCCGACCGCCAATAGCCCCACGACCATCCATCTTAACGGACGGGCCTACAAAGCCGAACTAGCCGAAGGAGGATTCGTTAAGCTTACGCGGGTATGAGACCAACTTGACGGTGAGCCGATCGCGCTGGGTTTGAGTCGTGCGGTCACTTTGGTTGTCCTTACCTGGATAGACGGTTCATCGCTTAGCAGTGGATTGTTCGAGCCGCCAGCGGGTACGCATCATCGGGCCCGCTGGCAGCGCACGAGATGCACGGTCATCCTGGCCATTCGTCTGCGTGGTGCCGACCTGTCATCCGGCCGGCAATATTGTCGCCGTGTTGCCTCACTCGAGGATGTTGCTGGCGCTTGACCGATACAGCTCCGGCTGTGGGCCAGTCCGAGGTTGCACCATTGCGCGCGGGATCGGAAGAACCGGGGTGCGTCGCGGAGTGCCCAAGGCACGCCGCCGCGCCCCGGTCCCGGGATCACCGGCCAGCGCCGCACTGTTAGCCGTGCGCGGGATGATCGTCTTCTCGGCTGCTTTGCGTCTGAGGGATCCCCGTGAGCGCTGCACGACGGTGTGCTGCGGCCGAACTGCTCGGGGCGGTGCTTCGCGAGGTGACCGAGAATTACCAGGGCAAACGGGGCTCGGCCGCAAGCCAGCGCTCGATGTCGGCTGGGTTCGGCAAATTGGGCAGAAACCGGTGCCCGTTGAGCACTTGCTTGGAAACGGCGGAGGCCCTGCAAGGGCGAGGCTGGATTGTCTTGGCGGACGCGAAGGTATTCTCAAGGAGGTGGCAGCAAAGATCGCCTAGCCGCAAGGACCGTCGCAAGTGGCGCAGTCGCTTTGCGTAGCAGTGGGATTGCGTGAGCGTATTTGTCGAGGAAATCGTGTCAATTTAACACTACCAAATCTGGGCGTTCTGCAAGCAGTAGCTCCACCGTAGAGTCACGCAAGATCGCATGCACATAGGCGTGTGCAACCAGCTTCAAAAACCGGAAAAGAACGTCATGGCGAACATCAATCTCAGCTCCCAATCTATTGCAGGTGCACGCGCCGGACAGCGAGCCGCCACCGCCCGGAAAGTCATTGAATGGCGAGCGCCGGCCCCGAGACGCCGAGGCTTCCACATGATCCACGGAATGAAGCCCATGGCGCGGATGCTCGCAGCAATTAGGCGCGGGCTAGCCTTGTCCGATCTTGACCGGTGCTGCGCAATCTGGTGGCTCTATCGTCTCCATTTCGGGTTCACCGGCGACGTGATGTTGGGGCTCGCCGCGGTCAGGATTGCCCAGGAGAGATCCCGCTGCGGAATTTAGGAATCGTGGGGGCGCGCCTTCCATACGGGCTCGGCGCCCTGCCGCCGGTTACGTGTTTGGCTGGCGAGGAAAAGTGGCCGAATGCCGATTGCCTTTAGTCTCCCCCAGCCAATTGGGCCGCATTCACTTCTAGCGCCGAGGATCTGCCCGTGGGGGTGGCACCAAAGTGCAGGCAAATACGATGAGCAGATTGCAAAAACTGAACTTGCGCTCGCCCTTCACACGATCAGTAAGCTGAATTTGATGTCGGATGATGCTGCTCATGAAGGTCCCAGCAGGGTCAGACGACCGGGCCATAGCGGGGAGTGTAGGAATCAGGACGGTCTGGAATCCTTGGTCACGTCTGGTGATCGGGGGCAAGGACGCGCGGCTCGCATTCCATCTGGTGATCTTCTGCTGTTACATGAAAGGAAATGACCCGCCTGAGTTCGCGTGGCGATGCAAGGGCGGGTAGCTCGCCAAGCAATACTGCCCGAGTCGTTGCGCTGGATGGATCCTCGCGCAGAACCTCATCGACGCTGTGTACCCACGGCTTGAATTCCTCTGTGAGCGGCTCGTCCGTTGCAGACCGCCAGCCGTTCAACTCTCCCCTCGGTGAATAAGCCGTTGATCTTTCGCCAGGCACTTTGCGCCCGCCTCCGGCCGCCGCGCGATGAGACAACGGCCGCGGCTTCCCGGTCGGTCGGCGCCTTCGCAATGGTGCGCGGAATCGGCTTTGGAGCGAATTCCGGGTCAACGGATCGAGCTCTTATCACCAGAAACGAGCTCCGGTTCGCGAGCGGAGTTGCGCTCGCCTTGTCCATGCGGGCGGTTTGCAATCGAAGCAAGCCGGTGTACAGGCGTGATCGCGACATAGTCCTCGGCGGCGAATGGGCGCCGAGGACTGGGGCCATCAGCGAACTTCAGAACGGCCCCTAAGCATCTGCAGTTTGGAGCCTCGCAACAGTGAAGCCCTTAGTTGAGCTTGTAAGACGCCTGGAAGAACGTACCCCACCGTTCCATGCTGTAGTTCGCAAATCCTAGCGAGCCGCAGCCGTTTCCGCAGTCCGCGGAGTCCGCTTCCTTTTTCGTCCACATGGCCCAATAGCGGCCTCCAACGCCTAGGCTGATATTGTTGGTGACAAAGTAGGACAGAAGGCCTTCAACCTGGACGCCGCCGCCACCATTGCCGTGTTTGCTCACTAAAGGTGGTCTTTTTGCGCAAGAGATGATTATCGCGGCCCTTGAAGTCGGTCCAGGGCAGGTAAGCGATGTCCGCATTCAGGCGCCAGCGCTCGGTCAGCATAGTTTCGGCGCTCAAGCCGATTCGAGGCGCATTCCATTGAGTATCTTGGCTGCCAACGATCCTATCGTCGCTCGGCTTGATACGACAAAAGTCCTGCGGATTTGTGAGCGGAACGCAACCCCTCGAGTCTGAGCTCTGGCTGTAATAGGCCCAGCCTATAAATCCGCCGATCTTGTAGTTCGTACTGCGCAGGACATCGTAACCGGCGTCGCCATAGCTGTACCCGTTGTGGCGATCGCCATGGTCGCAGCCCCCAAAAAGAGAACTCTTGATCGCATAAAGATTGCCCTGAACTTTCCCGAGTTGTAGTCGCGCTCGCTAAGTATCGCCGCACGGCAAATCGTCGGAGCACCAGGCCCCCAATAACGAGCCGGGGCCGCTCCGAAGATCACCGCACGACGATTGGTGATGACGTCCTCAACGTAGCAAGCCGCGTGCCGGAGCAATTCCTTTGTTCTGCAGGAGCTTACTAAGAGCGTGCCGCGTCAACTTCCCTACATTGGGTGGAAGGCGGACGAACGAGTGTCGAGGTTCGCTGCATTGCGGAGCTAGCGTCCAAGGCACGTGCATGTGCCGGAACTTTGTGGTCTGCCCGGTGAGCACAAGCTGGTTCAGCTTGGATGAGCCGCGAGATTTCAAGCCTAGTGTTCTTTTCACTCCGCGAGCTGCCTGATGGCAACCAGCCGGCCGTTGCAAGTTCAGCTCGTACTAGTTTTTGGGAGCGTGAGTACGCCAGGAAGCTAGGAGTCGTGCTCGGACCGCTTTAGGATCGACGCGCCCATTGTCTTGCGGCTTTCGTCCCTCGCGGCATCCTTGAGCGCGTAATGATAGTTGATCGGCAAGATCGGATGGACCTCGGCCGACGAAATCGATCACACGATAGTCGCTGATCTCTTATCTAAACAGGTCCTGATATGGCAGTATGTAGGATCGTGACCAGATGGGACGGATGCTCTCTGCATTGCGCGAAGCTAAATCGGAGGCGCAAAGATCGAGCCGCGATAAGCCCTCATCAAGTGCGTTTGTAACAGCACATCTGCTACTCTGACATCAAGCGGCACAATCGGCCTATCCTAAAGGTAATATCAGGATCGGTGCCCGGGCCATCTCAGGAAATATCGAGGATCAAGACTCAAAAGTCAGTGCGAGAACGGGCACATCCGCGGAGATCCGGCGTTGGGTAAGCTCTAGAGATGCAATGAAGTCCGCCTCGAGGAGATACCTCATCGAAAGCGCTCCCGCGACGGTGCGCCAAGGAGCTCTGCGCGCCAAGGGATGTCTGTCGAACAAGGCTCCGCTCGCAAAATCTTCTTGCTCGGTAAGGCAGCTAGAAAATTGGCCGAGTCGGTCGATGGCCACAACGAGTTGCCGAAAGTCTTGCCGGCGTAATTCGCCAACGGATCAAGTCGTCAGACCGCGAACTTGAATCCACCGTCGCCTAGCCCGTTGGGGTGAAATGGACCCGCGGAGCGGGACCGGTTGAACCGGTTTGTTAGTTGGAAACGGATCGCTCCTGATCCCTTTCTATCACGCAGCCAGAGACTCTGTCTGCTGGAATTGCTGTGGGCATGTGGTCAACGCGTCAGCGTTGTCCACCATGTCCACAGCCTGCGCGGCCTGCATCCGTTCGCGCCAGACCGCCATCGGCGTGCGATAGCCGAGGGACTGATGAAGGCGACGATCGTTGTAGAAGGCGATCCAGCTCGCGATCCCTGCCTTGGCCTCGCGGCCGTCGGCATAGCCCTTGAGATAGATGTCCTCATGCTTGAGCGACCGCCACAGCCGCTCGATGAAGACATTGTCCATCCAACGACCGCGGCCATCCATGGAGATCTTGATCCCTGCGCCCACCAACGCGCCGGTGAAGGCCACGCTGGTGAACTGGCTGCCCTGGTCGGTGTTGAAAATCTCCGGCGTGCCGTACGTCGCCAGCGCCTCTTCCAGAGCCGCCACGCAGAACGAGACGTCCATCGTATTCGACAACCGCCACGCCAGAACCGCACGGCTCGCCCAGTCGATGATGGCGACGAGATAGAGAAAGCCGCGGCCGATGGGCAGATACGTGATGTCGGCCGCCCACACCTGGTTCGGCCGGTCGATCGTCATGTTGCGCAGCAGATAGGGATAGATCTTGTGGCCCGGCGCCGGCTTTGTCGTGTTCGGCTTCGGTCCCAGCGCCGCGATGCCCATCTTGCGCATCAACCGCTGCACGCGCTTGCGATTGACCTGAAGCCCCTCAGCCTTCAGCATCGCGGTCATTCGCCGCGAGCCCAGGAATGGCCAGGCGGTGAACAGCTCGTCGATCCGCTGCATCAGGGCAAGGTCGTTGTCGTTGGCCGGCTGTGGCGGCCGGTAGACCCCAGAACGGGCGATGCCAAGCAACATGCATTGCCGGCGGATCGACAGCGCCTGGTCGGCGCGATCGAGCATTCCTCGACGGTCCGGCGTGCTCATCTTCCGGACCTCCGCGCTAAAAAATCGCGCTCGACTGTCAGTTGTCCAATCTTGGCGTGCAGCTTCTCGATCTCGCGTTCGCGCGTTTCCTCGCTCTCGCGCCCGACACCCGCGTCAAAAGCCCGGGCCGCCTGGTCCAGCAGCTGCTTCTTCCAGGCATAGATCTGGTTCGGGTGAACCTCATAGCGCTGGGCCAGATCGGCCACCGTCGCCTGCTCCCGCACCGCTTCCAGCGCGATCTTTGCCTTCAACGCCGCGTCGATCTTCCGTCGTGTCTTCTTCGTCATCATGCCCTCCGTCTATCAAACGGAGCGGCCCTTTTCCAACTTAGCCTCTGGTCCCAAAACCGGGGTCCATTTCAGGGCATCAACATTCATGGATGGTTCTTCATTCCACGATACGTCACACCGTGGATCGAAAAATAAGTAATTGCAGGTCAGTTCTTCACCGGGTTGTACGTCACGGGCTGTGAAAACTCGGCGGTCGTCTTGGTATGTGTTTGGGCGGCTGCTGTGGTTCATGAAGCGGGCATTGTCAGCATTGTACTCGATAACACCATCGTAAGCCTTGTAGTCTCTTGGATAGGCATGCTTATCAAGTAGCGCTTGGAATGTTGGAGCTAGGGCTTCGTATTGTTCAGGCGTCACCGTGATGTCAACGATTGGGTTGTGAATCCAGATCAACGAACCTTTGGGCAAACGAGTCGCGGAGAAAAGTCCAATACCGCCAAACCTGTCTGGCTTCAAAATTGTGTCGACGATCAGCATTGAAGAAGTCTCCCGGAGTCACTACCCAGCAAACTAACTGACGTGAGCTGCGAAATCTGCTGCACGAATTGGTAGGCTCGTTTATCCGCGCCTCCATCACAATTTATGTCTTCTCCAGGCGTATTGGGCCGCCTGCTGCGGATCGCCTCCAGCGACAAGGCCGTGAGCTGGGAGGGCTGCAAGTCAGTCGCATTCCGAGCAAAGATCCGTGTCGATTATAGCGGCGAGCTCGTGTCGCACGATCATGACCTGTTACCAGCGCGACGGCGCGCTCGATGCTCTCGCGGCCCGGCAAGCCGCCGACAAGCCCTTCATCGCAGCTTCAAGAGCCGCCCGCGGGTGAATGCGTCAGTGCGTGCCCAGGCAACGGTGGATGTGGAGCAGATATTGCAGGCAAAGTGCGCGGGAGGCCGGCACTCGACTGCCGATTTCGCTGCACAACCGCCTCGAGGCAATCAACGTGATCACGCCGTAGTTAGCAAGAAAACGGAGGTAGAAGTTCGGCCCAACGAGGAGTTGCTAAGCGATGATGCTGGCAAGTCATCGACGCGAGCAGCGGACATCTGTGCTGCCCAGAACCGCGCCAAGCTCGCAGGAGCAGCCGGAGCAAGCTATGGTCCAATAACAAGTCCAATTCCGGAACTATCTGGACGGGCTCCATGCGTTTGAGATGTCCCTCGGCGTCTACATTCGTGGGTGATGGATGAGCCGAAGGTCATCGGAGCCTCCCGGTCCGAAAAGGGCGGTGTAGCGCTCACCATGAATGTCGTATTGTTTTGTCGGATGCGCTTCGTCCGGCAGAAGGCCCCACTGGCCGAGCTTCGCCCGCATCGTGTCCGGCGCGGGTTGGGTGCCGTGCAAAAAAGTCTCGGGAACGGAGAATGATGCAGCGTAAATCTCGCGGGCCGCGGGGTACGTCCTCTGAGCCCTGGAGGACGCCGGAGCGGCTTGCTCAATCGACCGTCCAAAAAGCGATCGGGCGGTTCGATCCGTTGGCTGCAGGCTGGGCGGCAGAACGTTTTCCGGTCGAGATCCGAATTGAATGGTTGAGCCTGGCGGATTGAGTGGGGTGCTTCGCCTCATCGCCGCCGCAGGCACGAACAGCGCCGTGTAACGGTCATTGTGAACGATAAAACTGGTAGGTCGGCTGTCCTGGCTCGGCGGGACGTTGCTGCGCTCGTGCGCAGCGGACGCGTGCTGGTCGCCGTGCTGCGCGTTGAACGGACCAACGGCCGCTTCTGAGTCCAGGGCTTGGTGATGACCCTCGTTTGGTTCGAGAGATGACGATGGGCGAGCGTTATCCACCATGGCCCACAGCAGATCCTGATCGTAGACTTCCTCAGGAAGGACGAACCGGCTGCTGGCCAGAAGCGGTGCGCCGGCGTCTTCAATTAACTCGCGACCGGTTGAATTGCCGGGCTCGGTGCGCTGGCGCGCAGTGGCATTTTCTTCCGCCAGGCTTAGTGTCCTCTGCCTCTTCGTAGGTTGGCCGGTGTAATCCTCACCCACAGCGACTTCGTGACCTGAGCTGGAAGCGACCGAGGCTAGCTCGTTTGCAGCCGGCCGGTAGGCGCCGCTCCAGCTGAAGTAACGAACGGCTTCTTCGGGATCCGGTGCCAGACCACCCGGGGCTGGCCGGTTGAGAGACGATGCTAGGATCGCTTCGCGTATCGGCTCTTGCCACGGATCCTGATCGTGACCTTGCGCAGTCAGTTCCTCCGGCCCACTTAAAGCGTCCTGCGGCGCGCGATGCTGCGCAGCGGCGTCCTCGCGTCTGGTGACTGCGTGTTCGGGATGAGGACGGTCCGTGCTCTGGTGCTCAAGTCCCAATGCCTGGGCCAGTCTAAGGCCTTCTTCAGACAGATGAGGGTAGTAGGGATCATGAAAAACGGGATTCTCTGCGATTGTCGAGGTATCAAGCTGGGGCACTTCATCCAAGTAAGGCTCAAACTCCGCTTGCTGCTGTTGCGGTGCCGCGGCGTGGTCACGGTCGAGTGGGTTGATGCGGTTAAAAGGGTCCATGTCGACTCTCCGGTGGTTTGAGTCGGCTTGCAATGCCGATCCAATCGTGTCACTGTCTCACTCTATTAGGATCAGCTGTCGACAAGCTGACGTGCTTAGAGACTAACCGGAGTGCGATCTCAGCTCAGTCATTTCGCCGCAACCGCGACTGGTGACGAAGCCGAGCAGGCGGCATCGTTTTTGCCTGTTTGGGACGGGCTCAAATACTGTCGGCACTCTGACGCCGCGATGATCTCGGCAACTGATTGTGGCTCTTCGGTCATCCCAACGTCTCACGCCTTGCTCAGCTTGCACAATCTAATACGGTTGGTGGCCGACAACGGTTCCTGGCTCGCATGTTCGTGTGCCGTACCGCGGCGGATGCTCTCGCTCGGATTGTGGTTCTCTGCTGGTGCTCGGCCGGCAAGACACAGAAAGCCAATAGGCTTTATATCGGCGATCCTTGTCCGGTAATCGCGGCCACGCACATATTTGGTGCGCTCGCAGTAAAGATGTCGAGTGCATGCTCCGCGACCGCGCCGGCTGGGCGCCGTTGAGACCCTCCATGGCCTTCTTCTTGCCGCTCAGAACCAGCTCGGGCTCTCTTTGATCGCCGGCGGACTTGTGCTGCGGCGCACGTATTTGCCCCGCGATCGATTGTTCAGGCCCCAAAAATCGCCAATAGCAAAAGATTCGCCGCATCCTTTCCAGCAGGGCCGATCGTGCCTCCTGAAATCGCGAGTCAACATACGGCCCGGCTAAACAGGGAATCAAAGCTCCTGGTCGCCGCGCTCGGCTGGCAAAATCAAGTACGTGAAGCGGATCCAACCGGCGAGAGTCGCGCGCCCGGTCCTCACCTTGGGCCCGGCCGCCTCGATTGCGCCGATAGCTTTTGCGGTGTTGCGCGGCCATCCTTGGCCGCTTCATCTCGCCGGCGTCTCTGGAACGATTCCGTCGCGGCACCGGGCGAGCAGAACACGCGCTCTGTTGCGCAGAATTTGTAGCACGCACGATCAACCGCAGGCGGCTGAGCGAAGGGCAGGATGTTGATAGTCTCATTCTGGCCATATCGCCTCGTCGAGAAGTTCTCGCAAATTCACCATCCGCGTTGCTCCGCTGCTTCCCTAAGCGCGTCATCAGCCAGATTCCTGCATAGCTCCCGCTTTGTTCGTATTCACCCGGTCCCGTTCAAGACCTCGATGTGCAGAGCCCGACAGCACATTGCAATTGAATCGATCTGAGATCGCAAAGAGATGATTGTCTGAACCAAGCGCGCGAGTCCTGGCATGTCGATTGCTGGGAAGTGCTTGCTACACCATGCACTGAACTAGACGCAAAGGCCGAGTCAGATCCAACTTGCCGTCGAAACCAATTCTCTAGCTTAGAAGCGGCGCTGCTAACTGCCGCTCCGCCCAACGGAGCCAAGTCATGCTGAGCGACACATCCAAATTCTTCGCCTCCATTCGCATCAACAAGCAGGAAGCGCAGGAGGAGCGCCGGACCGCGGTGCGATGCGAATGGCCTGATTGCCAGAACAAGGCAACCCATCCCGCGCCAAAGGGCCGCCACAATGCGCGCGAATATTGGCACTTCTGCATCGAGCATGCTCGCGAATACAATCAGTCCTACAATTTCTTCTCCGGGATGGACGCCGAAGCGATCGCGCGCTACCAGAATGACGCGCTGACGGGCCATCGTCCAACTTGGAAAATCGGCGAGCCCATCAGCGCCCGCAAGATGACCGGCAGCCCGGCCCATTCCGAGGACGACTGCGATGCTTTTTGCATGCTCGCTGAGCTGAAGGGACGCGCCCGCGCGGAGGCCAGGCCTGAGACGCGCAAGCTTCTCAATGCCAAGCGGAAAGCGTTGCAGGTGATGGGCCTGAATGTCGATGCGACGCTCGGAGATATCAAGGCGAGGTACAGGGCGATGGTCAAGAGGCACCACCCCGATGCCAATGGCGGCGACCGCTCTACGGAGCAGCGCCTGGTCGAGATCATCAAGGCCTACCATTACCTGAAGACCGTGGTGCGGGAGAGCTAACCCGGACATGACTTGAACGGCTTCACCTCACCCGCCATTCCATAGCCCTTCATCGTGTGAAGGCTGCACCCGAGCTGGCGTGTAACCCGCTTCAGACCCTAGGCCCGAGAGGCGCAACATTTCCGCCACGCCACAAGGAGTTCTATCAACCTGCTCCCGGACCGATCAACAACGAGCCTTTGTTTCTTTCCTCGTTCATTCGCTCTCTCCTCGGGTTTGCAAGGAGGGGGCAAGTCTTCACGACGCCGATGGGCAGTTCGCAAAGGCGAGCCACAGCGAAAGTTCGAAAGTGCCGGTCCTCGACTGCTCGAAAAGCAGAGCCACACTAAACTGCTGCTCCGCTGCCCGCAGGAAGGTTGGTACTGGACTTGCCTCGCGCGTTAAGATGGCACTCAGGGAGTGCCATTTGCGCCCCGTCAATGCAGGTGAGACGGCAGGCCTTTAATCACGCTCTTGATCTATATCAAATTCTGTGTCGCGCATGAGACGTTGTCGCATGTTCGACGTATGTCACATCCGCTCAACCAGAGGAGACCATCTTTCTGCGAGTGCCCCTATTATGGGGGCAAGTTCTCCGATCGGCGAGTGGTGCGAGAATTGCTGTGCGCATCGGTGGTTCTTGGAAAGTCCTGAGGATCGCATGCACGCTGTCGTCCTCGTCAAGCAGCCATTTGTTGATGTCCGCGGGTGGTGGCCCAAAATGCGCAAGCACCTGAGGGCGCTGGACCCGTCCGGGTGTGGTGTGCCGAGCTGCGAACAGTTCCATGCCGACCTCGCTCCTTTGCGGTGGCGCTCGAGATGCCGGCATGTTCTTACGAGAAGTGCTGACCGTGTCCGCCGCAATCGTTGCATGATTTGCCAGCCGTTCTTTCGAGAGACTGGGGCACTGGCACCTCGGAGAGCAGCCCGACCGGTCAGCAGCGAACAAAGTCAGCTTCGCTTTGGCTCGACCTGCCAGCGTGCGTCGAGTCGCTCCGATTATCTTCTCGGAGCGTGCTGGGACCGTGTGAAACAGTTCTGGGCCGGCGCTTTCCTTTCGCGCGCGAGCTTTCAGCTGCAAGAAGCAAAGCCAACATCTGTGTAAGCAAAACGGAAATAGAAAATGGATGACCAGTCGCACGGCAAAATGCCACTCGCTTCAAGCAGACGGGAAAGCCGCGGGCCCGACCTATTCAGCTTCATCGAGTGCGCTATACAGACAAGATCAATCGCAGCGCTGTTCGATCTTCTTGTGAATTTCGCGAGCAATGAAGGCTTTGATAAAGTCGCCTACGGAGCACTCTCCTGCTCCAATGAGCGTCGTTTGCCAGAGTATCTACCGCCCCCGCCAACTATAAACTTCCCGTCTGATTGGTGCCAACGCTATGCTGAACAAGAATATCAAGCGATCGACCCGGTGGTCCGGCGGACAGCAATGCTGCCAAGGCCCTTTCTTTGGGATGAACTAACCAGTCGATATGAACTGCAGCCCCGTGAGCTGCGCGTCTTACGCGAGGCCAAAGAAGCAGGCCTTAAGCATGGCATGAGCGTGCCATTGTTTGGATCGCAAGGCCGATCGGCTTTCGTATCGTTTGCATCTCCTTTCGATGATGCCGATCCACAGGATCGCATGGCTCATCTCACGACATTGGCGTCGGCGTTTCACAACGCTGTCGCGCAGATTACACCGCCGCTTGATGAGAGTTGCGAGACAGACATTCCGCTAACACCGCGAGAAACAGAGTGCCTATACTGGGTCGCAGAGGGGAAGTCAGCCTGGGTAATCGGGCAACTTGTTAACGTCACTGATAATACCGTCAATTTCCACATGAAGAACGTCATCAGAAAGCTAGGGGCGGCAAACCGGACAAATGCTGTAGCCAAAGCAACCCGGCGCGGCATCATTTAGCTCCGTACGCCTTCAAAGGAACGATCAAGGACCCTGCGTCGGCGGGCTCTTCCTTTGCGATTCATCTGCTGCGGTCGGGATAGCCGATCTCTAGTGGATTCAACGATGTACTTCAACGGAATTGGCTCAAACCAGATGACGGGGCAAGCGCATCCGGCGCGCGTGTCCGGTGTTTATCAGTGGCTGGCGTGGACCTAGGGGCGTCGGCGCTTCATGCAAGTCTCGCTGCGTCAGACTCGCCTGAGGCTGGATTTCCTAGTTCGGACAATGCAGGTCCTAGGCGGTAAATCGCATGCTTTGTCATACCGACCACGCGATCCCGGCGCTATTGATAGGAAGTTCCATCCGTTTCAGATCGAGGATGTCGATCTGTTTGCCAGGAATCGCGCTGTTATAGGTTTTTGCAAGTAAGTGTTGCTAACTAAACAGGCTGCTCAACGCAATGAACGGGTTGAAGCAACAATGACAACATCTTCATTCTCGCCACCAACCGTCTCGAGGCTCTCGAGGCTGCGCCAGCCGGCCGTCCCGGCCATATCAATCAGGCAACTGAGGTGCCGCTGCTCGATGCGACCGCCCGCGAAAGCTGGTTCGTCCCTATGGCAGGGGCTTGCCGCTGGACGAAGCCGTGATCGCTGAAGCCAGGCCCTTCACCTGAGCGGCAGCGCGGCCCTTATCGAGAAGTTGAGAAGTTGATGCTTCGCGTTGTGCAATCGAGGCTTGCCAGCTGCGGCAATGTCGGCGCGATTTCCACTAACATGAAGCTACCTGCCCGTGCGCAGCGAGTTCAATCGCGATGCGCATTGCATTGTGGCTATGGTGCGCGCCCCACAACTAGGCGCGTCCCAAGTTACCTATCGAAGGATTTGTGGTGAGGGGTCTCCAGCCGTCGACCTTGCGCATGTTGATCTGGCCGGGGGTGAGCAGGCCAGGACGACATTGCCGCGGCGGCCGCTGATGGCAAACGGTCTTGATCTTGATCCGTCGCTCGAACTCCTCACGCGGCCGCTCAATTGCGTCGGTAGCCGGAATAAGATGTCGCGGCGCCAACTTCCGCTGCGGTGTTCTACAGCGCGGTGTATGGTGCTACCATCGGCGCAGAGGCAGCGGGAGCGCGAATGGCAGGTACGACGACGCGGGCGATGAGCCGGGGTTCGGCTCGGGAGCTTGCCTCTGCGACCCGGTGAGTTGTACCAAGAGCGCGAATTCTTCTTGTCGTTTCGCCGCAGCTCAGATGCCACTGAGACGAGTGATTGGGGTCGGCATCCCACCGAAGCTTCGGAGAGGTGTTGTTTGGGGAGGCGGCAGGCTTCACCGGCAGCACCGATATGGCGAGGAGTGGGCCAACGCGCTGGCAAGACCCCGCTGGCCAGCGATGAAATGTTGCTCGAGGTCGTAGGAACATCATGGCGGTCTCGCGCGTGCGGACGCCTCTCGCGGAGCGAGTATGTCGGCCGGCCGCTGCAAGCAAGGCGACTGGCGCAGGGCTCTCGACCAAACCGACAAGATCGTCCCGCTCAGCGGCCAAGCGGAGGAAACTAACTGTCCCAGATTTGATGCGTCAGAGGCCCCAGATTCGTCATCCCGAATACGTTGGAACTTTCGGCAGGATAAGCCGAAGAGCAGGCCAATATATGCCCGCTATTCGAACTTCTGCCGATTTGCGTCAGCAACCCGGACAAGAGACTCTTTCTCGACGCACATGGGGCAGACGCTAGCGGCCAACAAGCGGCAGGCGTTGGGCAGCTGAATGGTGATCGCCTCGCAATCGCGTTTGACGCAATAGCGATCTTGCGGCCGGTTCAACCCGCTACCTCAACTATTTTCGACTGCCAGCTCTAGTGCCAATTCGTTTGGGCAACTTCCTTCCACGATCGGCTTCGAAGTTCGCGCTAATTCGAGCGTGCAGCAAGGCTCGACAGCGAGGGACTGTCTGAGTGGCGGCAGGCACTGATCCTGAGCCCCGCGCAGCTGTTGCCGGCGCTCCTGCGGGAGGGTGGAGGATCGCGGCTACGCGCAGAACTCACCGAAACTGCCGGGGACCGCAAGTCCTTGATAGGAGTATCGCCACGGGAAGCTGTCCTGTTTGTTGATGCCCTCGCGTCACAGTGCCGCATCCGAATTCCTAGTCCTCTCATCTCGCGCACAATGGGGATTGACGAGGGAGCTCCGACTGAGTGTCGGATTCCGTTGTTCGCTGCCTTCATCTCACCTCGCATCCGCTTTTGCGCGACATCAAAGCGCGTAGATCAGCTCCTGACTAGATGAGCAAAACGCAGACCAACTTCAGTAACGGTTCTTGCTTCATGGCGCTCACGCAAAGATTAGAGTTCCGGCAATCCCAGTCGCTGGTCATGTCGCCGCAGCTGATGCAGGCGATAAAGCTGCTGCAATTATCTAATCTCGACCTCATGACCTTCGTGGAGGAAGAGCTGGAGTGTAATCCGCTGCTCGAGCGTGCCAGTGACGATGCAGCTGGGGCCGAAGCCCCGACTGAGGTCGATCAGGTCAGCGGCGATCAGCTGGCCGAGGCCCAAGTGCGCGACGCCCGGGATGGCGCCATGACCACCCATACCGAATGGGGTGGCGGCGGCTCGGGTGACGAAGACTACAATCTCGAAGCGTTTGTCGCGTCCGAGACAACATTGTCCGACCACCTGGCCGAACAACTGTCGGTCGCATTCACCGCGCCGGCGCAGCGCATGATCGGGCAGTATCTGATCGATCTCGTCGACGAAGCCGGCTATCTGCCGCCGGATCTCGGCCAGGCCGCCGAGCGGCTCGGCGCAACGCAGGAGGATGTCGAGCACGTTCTTGCCGTCCTGCAGGAGTTCGATCCGCCCGGCGTCTGTGCGCGTAACTTGCGCGAGTGCCTGGCGATCCAGCTCCGCGAGCTCGATAGATACGATCCGGCGATGCAGGCCCTCGTCGAGCATCTCGATCTCCTCGCCAAGCGCGACATCGCGAGCTTGCGCAAGCTCTGCGGCGTCGACGACGAGGACATCGCCGACATGATCGACGAGCTCCGCCGGCTCAGTCCCAAGCCGGGCATGAAGTTCGGGTCGGCGCCGCTGCAGACGATGGTACCCGACGTCTATGTCCGTCCGGCTCCTGATGGCGGCTGGCATGTCAAGCTCAACAGCGACACCTTGCCGCGCGTGCTGGTCAACCAGACCTATTATTCCAAGCTGTCGAAGAAGATCGGCAAGGACGTCGATAAGTCCTACTTCAACGACGCGCTGCAGAACGCGACCTGGCTGGTGCGCGCGCTCGACCAGCGCGCCCGCACCATCCTGAAAGTTGCGACCGAGATCGTGCGTCAGCAGGACGGCTTCTTTACCCTTGGTGTTGCGCATTTGCGGCCGCTGAATCTAAAGGCCGTTGCCGAGGCCATCCAGATGCATGAATCCACGGTGTCGCGCGTCACCGCCAACAAATACATGGCAACAAATCGCGGCACATTCGAGTTGAAATATTTCTTCACGGCATCGATCCCTTCGGCGGATGGCGGTGAGGCGCATTCCGCTGAAGCGGTGCGTCACCGCATCAAGCAGCTGATCGAATCCGAAGAGCCGTCAGCGGTTCTGTCCGATGACGCGATCGTTGAGCGCCTGCGAGTCTCGGGCATTGATATTGCCCGCCGCACGGTCGCGAAGTACCGCGAAGCCATGCGCATTCGGTCCTCGGTGCAGCGCCGCCGCGACAATATGTGGTCAACGATGAACAGTAGAGCATCGGGCGGAACTGGCCTCGATAAATAAACCCCCAGCTGTCGATTTAATCCGGAAGCGTAGCTTTGGAGGTCTCTGAAAGCGGGCCTTTGGAGCGAGATTGTTGATGGTGATGGAAGGAAGCTTCTGGCGCGGCATTTGAGGAGAGGTAGTATAGGCCGACTGCCGTCTAAGAGGGGCGAGCGTTTTCAGAGGCTCCGTCGGCGCCAAGCTCTTATTCCTCCCAAGTCCTCGCCTTGGCTTATTGTCGGCCGATATACGGCCCCGATCGGTAGCAGCCGGCTGATCTCGCACGCCAATGATCGCCACCACCTCTTCCGCGATAACTTTCCGGTTCGTTGCTACGCTGCACAACAAGGTTGTAGGGCGAATTATTGGCTTAACCATAATAGCTCGGCGCTAAATGTTGTAAAAACTACACTTGGAGCGCCCAGATTTTGGAAAATGAACAGGTTTTCGAGTGCGCAACTGTAGCCGCGCCCAGCATCGCCAAGTGCGGTTGGGCGGGATCGTCAGGATTGCGCCAAGTCGGGGCTGCTTAGGACCGGCGAGCTCATGGCGGCTTCAAGACAATCGACGACGTCCCGGCAGGAGGGGCACATGACCTGGCTGAGCAGGGACAATCTGCCGAATGGCACGTGTTCTGACGAGGCGCATTCGAACTCGGCGGAAGCTAGCGACGCCGGCACACAAGTCGGCGTCGAACGCCATCGCTCATAGAGTCTTGAGATATTCGACAAGCGCTCGCCGTTCGGCGTCGGTCAACTCTGGTCCGATGATGCCGGGCGGCAGTTTCCTTAAGTCGGTTTCCTTACCCTCGAAAGAATGTCCGCGATTGCTGTTCCCAAGCAGCGACACATCGAAGTTCGTCAGACCGGCCGCACAGCTTTCGGACGACTGTGCTTTCGTCGCGAGCCCGACGTTGACCGGGTCAGCCCGCCGACTAATCTGAGAACCTCGCGTCGATTACAGGTATTCATCTCACGACCTTTAGTTGCATAAACTTTATCGCGTGCCGGGCTTCTGAACCATGCAAGCTTCGCGTGCTCACGTTCGGGCTGGGCGGACTCGCACACGTTTTTCTGAGGAGTGGTTCGAGTACTGCGAGATATAATTCGCACCATGTGACACCTTCATGACAGGCCTAGGTGCCTAGGTAGCTCTGGACAGTGGGTCCGTACCCTCGTAGGTTGAGGCTTCCTGAACCGGAGCTGAGAAAGGTGTTCGAGTGAAATTTGTAATCGTCGTGCTCGATGGCCTTCGACCCGACCAGCTAGATGAAGCCGTCACGCCGAATCTCGCCGAACTGTCCAAAATCGGCCTTCGACTTGCCCGCCATACCTCATCTTTTCCCAGTGAGACGCGCGTTTCATCGGCAGCGCTGTCCACGGGCGGACACAGCAGGAAGGACTGCTCCGCGTCGAGCAGGGCAGAGGCACTTTTGTTGTCGAACATCCAACACCTTATCTGCTCTCCCCTCAAACCCGGCTGACCGACAACCTCATCTCGCAAGGCCGCTTGGCACGTCGTAAGATCCTGTCTGCTGCAACCATACCAGCAGACGAGCGGCTCGCCGGCTACCTCGACTTGCAGGCTCGTGACGATGTGCTGCGCATCGACACACTGAGTTATCAGGACGAGATCCCAATCGTCATTGCGCATAGCTACTTTCCAGCGAAACGCACCCCTGGACTGCTGGATAAGTTCTCGGGCGCCAACTCGATCTCTACGGCGCTAAGGCGCATCGGAATTGACGACTACTCGCAGCAATGGGTGACGATAAGCGCACGTCTGCCCTCCGCCCAGGAGGCGCGCCTGCTTGCGATGTCCACTTCGGCGCCGGTCTTCGTCAAAGAGAGCCTTGACTGCTCCGGCCGTGTTCCAATCAAATTTGGCGAGAATGTACTTTGCGCACCAAGAATCAGCTTCAGATTTGACTTCGAAGAGATTGGTTCCGTGGCGCAGTCGCGTACAGGAAAACCTCAATCCGGCAAAGCGCAACCGAACAAATCCAAGTCCTCGGCCTCCCTCAAGGTCTAAGCACCGTCCCGTTCCTGCGGTCCAAGCGTCAAGGTGGGTAGGGCCAAACAACTGTTCGCTATCGCTTGAGAGAAGGTGTTTCAAGCTGCATGCCCGGGCGAACGTTCGCGTTCTGCTGAGGCAATGGCAGCCGCGTTGATTGCGGCTCCAATCAAGCTTGCGGTCTCAGGCGTTGTTACGCGGCCGGCGCCAAAGGCAGCCGCGAATGCTGAAGAGGCGCCGCGGCAAACCTTCCGTGACCGTCTTGACCTTCACCCGTGGGCGGTTGGATCAAGCGTGCCGGCTTTTGTGAAGATGCGCTCGGCGGTACGCAGATCTTCGACGTCATCGATCTCGTACCACCTGAGGTCATCGCATCTCACCGCAGCAAGCAGCAGGCCTCGTGTTTCCACGAGATAAGAAAGCAGCTCCTCGGTGTAGGCCTGGGTAGCTCCGGCCCGGATCATATCATCCAGGGCCGGTATGACCGCTGAGCGCAGAGTAGACGCGGATAGCCGTAACAGATTCATCGTCTTGTAAAGAGGTGGGCCATCCGCGATGAGATTTCGCGCTGTTTGTTTCAAGCGAAATTCTGAAATGAAGCCAAGATCGGACAATAGGACCGCCGTTCCCTGCATCAACTCATGGAAAGGAGCGACAGCTGCCGCGTTGGGCGCTTCGCTGACGATTAGCTGCCGCAATACATTTTCCTCAAAGAAGACGTCGCCCTCAAGAACAAGGGAGTCTCCGCAAAGGAGAGCGTCACGGGCCAGCCAGAGCGAATAGGCGCTTCCAGTGCGGTCGTAAACCGCCGATTCGACGTATTTGATTGCAACATTGCCAAAACGGCTGCCACAGGCTTCTTGGATCGCCTCTTTGCGATACCCGACAGCAATCGTTACCTGTTCCACGCCGAGGCGCCCAAGGTGATGTAGCGCGTTGTGCAGGATGGGAATGCCATGGATTCGGACGAGGGGTTTCGGACTTAGATCCGTTAGCGGCCGCAGACGAGAACCCACTCCAGCGGCGAGAATGAGAGCATGCTTGGGAGCATTCACAGGCATTTCATTCGCCTTCTTCATCCCGAGTGTCGCTCCGTAAGCATCGTGAACCCCTCTCTTCAGTGTTACGTGCCGCAGACTTGTCCGATCACGCCAGATATTGCTCACGCATAAGCAGCCGGATCCCCCCTCAAGATACCAAGCCTTTCGAGAATCAGATTTGTGCGATCATGTCGCCATCTTTGGTGCGCCAGATCAGCCCGTGTGTTCGGCCCTTTCCTAGTTGGGCCGCGCTCCATGACCGCCCGCTTCTTCTCGATGGATCGCCGTCACGATGAGAGACCGGCTTTGCGGAAGCGGCGCTCCAGCGCATTTGCTTCATTTTGTCATGGGAGGCGGCAACAATGAATACAGATCGAGCGCAGCTTGATGGTGATGACTTTTTCTCAATTTCCGGCTCCGAAGGGTCCCAAACCGAAGCCTCAGAACCCGGGCTCTCCCGTTGCTGCGCATTGGCACGAGGCTTTGACGGATGCGCGTCCGTCCGCCGCCACGGCGGCCGGGGCGCACGTCCACGTTGTGGAGGCGCGTGCGGCTGATGGGGGGCAGGGCGAAGACGAGAGCCGCCACACCGCCTTCATTCAAACGAGAGCTTTGCCGGAGAATGGTAGTGAGCAGCTAGATCTGTCCTCTCTCTCCCTGACCACATTGCGCCCTGCCCTCCCGCCCGAGATTGAGGTCTTTCGCGTGAGAGACAATCAATTGACGAGCTTGCCTGTACTTCCTGACGGGCTCCGGGTGTTCAATGCAGCGGGCAATCAGCTGACCAGCCTGCTGGCCGTGCTGCCATCCCGGCTCCGGTCCCTGATCATCGGCGAAAACTCACTGACAAGTCTGCCTGCCCTTCCGGCAACTCTTCGGGAACTCAGCGCTTACGGCAATAGCCTGACCAGCTTGCCTGCACTTCCCGACGGACTGCGGAGCCTGATCGTCGAGAGTAATCAATTGACCAGTCTGCCCGCTCTTCCAACAACCCTTGAGCAGCTCTACGCTGCAAGCAACCAGCTGACCCGATTGCCTGACCTTCCAGCCGGGCTGCGGAGCCTGGTCGTCGATAATAATCAATTGACCAGTCTGCCCGTTCTACCAACAGCGCTTGAGGAACTCCATGCCGCAAGCAACCAGCTGACCAACTTGCCTGACCTTCCAGGCGAGCTTCAGAACCTGGACGCCGGTGGCAATCAACTGGCCAGTCTGCCTGCGCTTCCTGCAAGGCTCCTGGATCTCGCAGCGCCAAGCAACCAGCTTACCAGCCTGCCTGATCATCGAAAGCTGGTTCTCGATTACAATCAGCTGACCGAACTGCCTGAGCCGCTCCCGCCGCGGATCGAATTGCTAACGGCCAGCGACAATCAGCTGGTCCGGCTGCCGGTACTCCCCGCTCACCTCGAAGTAATTGATGTTAGCAATAATCGGCTGAGGGACGTACCGACGAACCTGCTGCAGCTAGCCGGCGATGCGTCCATCGATTTGACGGACGGACAATCCGCTGCAAGAGCGGATTCAGAGCAATCTATTGAGAGCAACGCGTGCTGCGGAGTATGCCGGCCCGCAAATCCTCTTCTCGTTGAGCGATGACGCAATGGAGCCTACGCCCCGGCCGCTGCACGAGGTTGTCGCGGACTGGTTTCGGCAGGACCCTGCCGCGGTGGCAACATGGCAAAGCTTCGCCGATGAGCCTGGTGTGCAGGACTACGCTCGTTTCCTCGACCGGCTTGCCGGCACCGTGAACTACGGCAACAGCGAATTCCGGCAGGCCGTGGTCGAGGATCCGCGGCAGGCGGCGAGGCCTCGACTGCGCGAGCTGTTTTTCCAGATGGCCGCCGATGCATGCGCGAGCTGTCAGGATCGGATCACTTTGGCGTGGAACGGAATGCAGACCGCACGCCTGAACGCCGACATCGAGGACGGCCTGTACGACGCTCGACTCCACGAGTTGCTCCAGCATGCTCGCGTCATGTTCCGCTTGGAGGCGCTGGACGGGATAGCGCGCGAGACGGTCAATGTCCTTCGTCGCTCCAGACCTGTCGACGAGACCGAAGTCTATCTCGCCTACCAGACCAGACCCAATTACGCGATCCACTGGAGCTGCGACACGTCGCCCCCGACATGCGTTTTTTGACCATATCCGGCGTCACCCGCGACGAGGTTGAGAGGGTGCTGGCAACGGTGCGGCAGCAGGAAACGATAGGTTTTGCGGACTATCTAGCAACACGTTGGCAACCTTGGGAAACGGTGCTGAGGCGCATTGCCCCCGAAGAGCACGCAGCAATGGACGATCGGCTCGTCGATGCGTTGGGCGAGGAGTTTCAAATTCGGCTGGAACAGCGGCTCGCCGAAACGGGACTGGCGGGCGATGGCGACACGGAGCGGACGCTCGGACCTCAAATCGCCAACGGGATCGCCCGCGAGATCAAAAGCGAGGTGATGGACCGGGTGCTCAGGGTGCACGGAATCGAGCTGTAAGAGATCGGGCAGACCCGTCAAAGACATCTGTTGTGGGCTCGCGCATGACTCAAGGAACAGTCCTCGAAGCTAATCGCGCGGCGGAGCCTACTCTTCCGGCGATGCCACCGCTGCACGCTCCTGGCGGCGACGGAAAAAAGCAATGAGATGACCGACCATACGCCCGTGCACTGAAATTATCCCGGCGGCGCTCGGCGCCATTTGTCATTTGAAGTGAAGCAGCTTTGAGGTTTTCCGTCTTGCAACACTCAGCGGCCTACATTCTCATCCGAGCGCCGATGTTCGCCACACCCCGCAATGGCAAGCTTGCTTGCGCGCCGATTGGCGATCCTCCGGACTGCGGGCTGATAACCCTCCCGAAAGGAGTGTTCTCTCCAGGCTCCATGCTTTTGTAAGATAGAGCTTGATGGGGCTCGGCGCTGCTCAGGCAGTCCGCCAAGCCGATCTGGAGGCATGAGCGCTGTCACCGGATGGCTCACCGCCGCAAGACGATACCTCACCGGATCCCCAGTCGAGCCATCTGCGCTGAAGCGTGCTCCGGATCGGGGAGGGGCTGCCACGGCTGGCCAGCGGCGGTGCTTAACAAGGACTTGCAGAACACAGGAGTGAGCCTGCCGCGATGGATCACGACATTGTCGTGCCCCTCGGCGGCTCGAGCGCTCTGCCAGTGCCGATTGTAGCCGCGCTGTTCGTCGGACTTGACGTGGCAAGCGGCGAATTCGCGATCGCCCAGCGTTGCCAATTGCCAGGCATTTACCGGGCGCTTGGTATGGATGTGCACCCACATCGGCCTTGGCATCGCACCGCTGCGCAGCGCCCTGGGCTGCAGCTTGATTTCGAATAGCGTCCCCGGCTCTCCCTTCAAGGCGTGCGGTGGATCCACTGACGCCAGTTCTCCCGCTTCCCGCAACTGTTCTAGGTATTCTTGCGATGGAAACGCATAGGTCTTCGTGCAATCGCTTGTGATTGCTGCCTTTCGCGCGTTCAATGAGCTTGCCTGTCCCTGAACCTCGGACCACATCCTTGTCAGCCGGACTATTTTTTCGTGCACTTCAGGCACTTGCGCAGGCGTGAGCAGGCCCCGCCGGCGAGGCTCCTCCAGCGCGGCTACACAGGCCTCAATCTCGGAGGACTGCGTCTGCATGCGCTTGATGACGACATCCAACACGTGTTCGGCGTCCTCGGGCTTCATGTGGCGAGCTTGCGAGGCGGCGCTTTGCTGAGCCGGCAGATCGAACTGCAGCAGCTGGTCCAATCGCTCAAGTAATCCCGGCAGTGCTTTCCTGGATGGCGGAGCCATCCACATCTGGAGGTTATCGGCCGCAGCGGATGACGCGCGTGCCTGCTCCGGAGTGGCGAGTTTCTTTGTACCGAGATCCGAGAGCACGATGACCTTGCCCGCCGGGGCCGTCGCCGCATCGGGCCTAGCGAGTTGCGGCGTGGCGGGGCTGGCCGTCGAACTCCCCTCTCCTGCGGCTGCTGCGGGCCTTGCTTTGCCCGTTCTGCGCGCCGGACTGCCTCCGCCCGCTGGGCCAATATTATCCGGCAGCGCAGCCCAAGCCGGCGGTTCAATCGTGGCTTCCGTCTTTGGCTGCAATGCCAGCAGCCGCATGACTTCGTTCGCCGTCACCCACGCAGCTTCCACGATCTGGTCCAGCAACGGCAACGGAAGGTCAGTTTCCGTTGCAGTCCCCCTCAGGCTGTCAAGCATGCCGCTCAGCCCCGATGCAAATTCCGAAAGTCGTTCCATGACTCCTTCCAGAACGGCGCGATGCTCCGCTTCGAGCGCCGCTCCATCGCTGTACAGAACGGCTTGGGCCGTCGAGACGAACGCCGGAAAAACATCTCCGATGAAGGCCCCGAGCAGGCGCACCCTCCCGCTCTCATCCATGAGGGCGTCGCGCACGTCTGGTTCCAACGTGCTCGCTTGCGAGTTGACTAAAAGCTCCACGAGAGCGATCCGCGATTGCAGATACATGCACTTCGTAAAGAGCGCCCAGCCCGTATGATGCCTTAGTGCGGCATCTTCGGCCGTGCGCATGGCGGGCGTGCTGCCTGGAAGGTGGGCGGTAGCGGCACAGACTGACTGCATCCGCTCACAGCGCAGCACCTTCTTTCCCCACAACTCCATGCATGCTGCATAGTGGTTCGCAACGCTTGTAAACAGGCGGCTCAGCTGTGCAGGCGAGGCGATGTCTTTGAGGCTGTCGAGCACGCCTTGTGCTTTCTTTCTGCTCTCCTCCAGCTCGTAGATAATCTGGGTCGCCACTTCATTACATTCGTCAGCCTCCCTCACAGTGTCATCGCGGAGCCGGCGAGCCCGATCGTTTGGCAGAATTCGGCGCGCCAAATCGGGTGGCAGACTGGCGTAGTACGCCAGAACTGTTGCGCCTGCTTTGACGACCTGATCCATCAGATCTTGCCTCTCCGGCAAGTTCCGGGCATGCCCGGCCGCTCGGCGGCAAGCTTCAAGTTCCTCAAGCAGGCTGCTCAATTCTCGCTTTGCTGCCTTTATCTCGTCCCTCGTTGGCGCCGCTACGTCCGAAGTTGGCGGCGGGTTCGCAAGCGTCGCCGCTCTCACATCAGGCTCAGACCGTATCCGCCCTACGACGGCATCGAAGGACTGATCGCGTTCCCCAGGGAAGAGACCAGACTCCGGGCTCGAACGGCTCAATTCCCTAATGCTTTCGGCTCCCGCGGCCTCAAGCTCTGATGGACCAGCTCGGCCAATGCCTTTCATGCTTCATCTCCGGATAATTGAGGGTGCGCAGCCTGTCTGGATAGGCCGACTGGCTGACGACTAGCTGACCAAGAGCATTCATCCGGATGCGCAAGGAAGAAGATGCGGCCTTGTGTTCGACTTCTATCGCAGCTTCCGTGCTGCTGAAGTAACCGCGTCAGTTCCGGTGTCATCAGCTGAGACGCGAACAGGCCAGACGCCCCCTTATAGAAAACTGACAGCTATAGAAAAATGACAGTCGCGTGCACCAAGCATTCGCCTCACGTATCGTTCTTCACGGGCGATTCAACGTCTGCCCGGTTATAAATAGCTGCCGACAGAACCTTCGCTTCTATCCATTCATCTGCGCAGTTTGAAGAAGCCAAGATAGTTCACATCAATCCACACCCACCGCACACCGGCGGTCGAGACTGTCCCGATCATGGCCTAAGCTTCAATCCGCACGGGGAGAGCGGAATAGCCGTGCACGAAGTTAGATGCAATTCGCTCGGGTTCCCCGACGACCTTGATCTTCAATCCCCCATCCAAAATCTCTTCCCAGAGGACTCTCAACTGCAGTTCCGCAAGGTGTCGGCCAAGACAGCGATGGATTCCGAATCCGAACGAGAGGTGTTGCCGCACATTCTTGCGGTCGATCACGAAACTGTTGGCGTTCTCAATGACCTCTTCGTCTCTATTGCCGGAGATGTACCACATGACGACCTTGTCGCCTGTCCTGATCGGTTTTCCCCCAACGATGCTGTCTATAGCAGCAGTGCGGCGCATATGTGCGATCGGCGTCTGGTATCGAATGATCTCAGACACGGCGCTCGAGATCAACTTGGGATTGTCAGTTAGTTTCCGCAGTTCGGAGGGGTACTGGCTCATGAACAGGAGGCCGCCGGTAATCGAGTTGCGCGTGGTATCATTGCCGCCTACGATCAGTAGAATGAGGTTCCCAAGAAACTCAGTTGGCTCCATATGGCGTGTGACGGGTGAATGCGCCATCAAGGAAATCAGGTCGAGGCGTGGCTCGGCATTGATGCGCTCGTTCCAAAGCCGTGTGAAATAGTCCAGACACTCCGACAAGATGGTGCTTCGCTTGTCCCAGCTGTCGATGGCATAGCCTGCTTTAGGAGTTGTAACAGCTGCGTCCGACCAATAGGTCAGGAGTCGCCGATCCTCAAATGGGAAGTCGAACAGCGTGGCGAGCGTTTGCGTCGTCAACTCTATGGAGACCTTGGTTACCCAATTGAAGACTTCATTACGCGGCAAGCCATCGAGAATCATCCGGACCCGAGAGCGGATCAAGGTTTCGAGCCTCGTCAGGCTTTCCGGCCCGACGATCGGACTCACCGTGTTGCGCTGCTCGGCGTGCTGGGGAGGCCCCATCTTGATGAAACTTGGGGTCCAGTGCTTATCAGGCACCTCGACAATGGTGACACCTTGCTGTGACGAAAACGCGTGGTGGTTTGTGTCGACCGCTACGATATCCCGGTATTTCGTTATTGACCAATATGGACCATGAGCGCTATTTTGACAGTAGTGAACGGGATCTTCTCTTCGCAACCGCTCGAAGCAGCCCCATATGCTGTCGTCTTGAAAGCGCTTGCCCTCGCTTACATCCAGCTCGCTGAGCGGGATAATATATCCATCATCCGCTCTATGGATTTCCAATCGCCTGTTCATAACATCTCCGCAGATTTTGTTCGCGAGAGCTTACGATTCACCGGTTTGAGCTGTCGTGGCGTTTGGCTGTGACAAGCTACCCGAACAGACTATCTCAAAGTGCGGCTAGCCAGCCCTACCATGTCGGGCAGTAAGGATCGCATTGACTTTCCGGCTCCATCTACTCAATGGATCGCTGAGAGCTGTCACCACCGCTGGCCTCGCCGTTTCCGGGAACGGCATCGGCGTCAACATAGTGGCTGTCGTTGCCCTGACGGCGAAGGAGCTGGTCCGGCTGCCGCGGCTAGGTCCTGTTCTTCCCAGTGACACTGTTCTGCGCCGCCCTAACAGAGGCCGCCGACGAACGTCATCGCGCTGCCCGATCGCTATCTGAGCGCTACCGCGCGAGCCCAGCGCGAAACTTCGCCTTCATTGAGGGCTCCTACAACCGAACTTGGCTTCATTCCGCTCGCATATATCGCCCCAATCGACATGGAGCTAAGAGCCACCTAACCCCGTCTACTTTTTCGGGCGAAGATCTATGAGTAATCGACTCGCTACGACTGCTTAGGCAAATCGATCCAGATATCCTGAGCACCATTTAGGAGCGTATCCTGATCTGGAACATAGATGCTATCGGAAACCGTGAGGCCATGAGCCATTGCAGCCCCAATAATTAAGAATGGGAGCTTGACCTGCTCTAAATCTTTGAAATTATCAGCGTCGACAATCCGAACAAACTCGAGTCTAAACTGTCGAAACTCTATCCGAGATGTCGCCGACGCGACCAGATCCTTCACGCTTGACGCTCCTCGGGCGATCTCTTCTCTTGAACGGTTGAGTGCCGTGAAGAGACAGGACAGCTCATCAAGCTCGGAACGGTTAAATCGCCTCAAGCGCGACGAAATGGGCACTCCGTTCTTGTATCTCACGGTCGGCACAAACCTTATCTCGCAATCGAGAAGCAGGTCTGCGACGGCGCGCTTTACCAGGATCGCCTGACCTATATCTTTCAGGCCGAAGTAACTGCGAGTTGGCCTCGAATAGCAGATCCAGCGGATTGCACTTGCTCCAGTAACGGCTTCCTTCAAATAAGTTTCAGGCCCCCCTAAACGCAAATCACAGTCACCTTGCGATACATACGTTCGATAGCCGACCGGGAACATTTCGGTGTCGCTCGACGAAATCACGGCAGTTGCTCCTGAACGTAGGGCAAGTCCAATATCATCGTCCAAAGTCCTCCGTGAAGAACGCGGACGAGCGCTGATTTAAGCGATCTTTTGAGCCGGGACAGTTTCGGCGAAGGCGCGGATGATGGCACGCAAGAGTTCTGCGAGCCATCGCAGGAGCAGGCCGAAGTTGTAGCCGGCCGCGGCGAGGACGGCGTTGATGCGGTCACCGACGCTGCCTTTGAGATAGTTGCGGTCCATGCGGTGCTCGGCCTTGACGTGACCGATGACGGGTTCGACAGCCGCGCGAGGCTTCATCTCGCTCCGGATGGAAGCCGTGACGCGGCGAACCTGACCCGAGATCCAGACCCTGAACCGGTGCGGGTAGTTGTGGCCACGGTACCCTTTGTCGACGTGGATACGACGAGCCTCCACGCCGGTGAGCTTCTCCATGTCGGCGACCACGGGGCCGAGCGTGTGGCCGTCAAAGGGATTGCCGTGCAGCGCCTTGGTATGGAGCACGAACTGTCCACCCTTCGGGGACGTCACGGGGGTGGCGATACTGACCTTGCAGCCGAACTCGTAAGGCGCGCGGGCTTTGCCCTTGCCGATGCACTCGACCTCCGGCGCATGCAACGCATAGACCTTGGGGCCGCGCTGATGCTGATCCTGGCTGCGCACCCGCTGCGCCAGATCGAACAGCGGGCCGAAGCGCGCTTCCAGCGCCGCATCGCCATCAATCTTGCGGCGGATGTCGCGGATGATCCGGCCAAGCCGCGTCCGCAGGAACTTGAGTTGGCGCCGGGCGCGCTTGAACTGGTGAGCGTGGGTATAGCGGCCGACCATGATGGCGGCGCGCTTGGCCAGGCGCAGATAGCTCTGGCGCAGCGGCACACGGTTGCGCTTGGCAAGCCCGACGAGCTTGGTGATGGCCCGATGCATCAGCCGCGCGTCGGTCGGATGGGCAACGGCCTTGGGCTGGAGGGTGTCAGTAACTCGGTGTAAGATGGTTTCTGTGAGTTTACCTTTGACAGGAGACTCACATGGCTACGGATTTTTCACCTGAGATTTTGGACCAGCTTCTTGCCGGGGGCAGCCTCAAGCCAGAAGACTTAGCCGGCGAAGACGGGCTTTTCAGACGACTGAAGAAGGCGCTTCTGGAGCGCGCACTGGGTGCGGAGCTGACCCACCACCTTGGCTATGAGAAGGGCGACCCGGCGGGCCGCGGGTCGGGCAACAGCCGCAACGGCACAAGCAGCAAAGCGCTGTTGACGGACGACGGCGAGATCGAGATCGAGGTGCCGCGCGACCGCGCCGGCACGTTCGAACCGGTGATCGTCGCGAAGGGCCAGACCCGCTTCGACGGCTTCGACGAGAAGATCATCAGTCTCTACGGGCGGGGCATGACGGTACGGGAGATCCAGGGCCATCTGGCCGAGCTCTACGGCACCGAGTGTGTCCCCCGATCTGATCAGCAAGGTCACCGACGCGATTCTCGACGAGGTCCGCGAATGGCAGAGCCGGCCGCTGGAAGCGATCTATCCGGTGGTCTTCTTCGACGCGCTCAGGGTCAAGATTCGCGATGAGGGGATGGTCAAGAACAAGGCAGTCTACGTCGTGCTGGGCATCACTGCATCGGGCGAGAAAGACGTGCTCGGGCTTTGGATCGAGCAAACCGAAGGCGCCAAATTCTGGCTCAAGGTCATGAACGATCTGAGGAACCGCGGCGTCGCCGACATCCTGATCGCCGTCGTCGACGGTCTGAAGGGCTTTCCCGAGGCGATCAACAGCGTCTTTCCCAAGGCGATGGTCCAGACCTGCATCGTGCATTTGATCCGCAACAGCCTATCCTTCGTGTCCTGGAAGGATCGCAAGGCGATCCTTCCCTCGATCAAGGCGATCTATCATGCCGAGAATGCCGACGCCGCTCTGCTCAGGCTCGAGGACTTCGAAGCCGAGTGGGGCAAGCGCTATCCCGCGATCGGGGCGGCCTGGCGCCGGGCGTGGGAGCACGTCATTCCGTTCTTCGCCTTCGCGCCGGAGATACGCAAAATGATCTATACCACCAACGCGGTCGAGGCGCTGAACCGTTCGCTGCGCAAGATCATCAAAACACGCGGCAGCTTCCCCAACGACGAGGCGGCGATGAAGCTGCTTTACCTCGCCATCAGAAATGCCGGCATCCATTGGCGACGACCGGTTGCATGGACGGCCGCAATGGGCCAGTTTGCCATCCAGTTCGGCGAGCGCTTTGCAGGCTCAGCGGACTGACCCCATGGGGTCAGTCCGCTGACCCCGCAAACCCCTCACAGAGACGCTCTTACACAAAACTTCTGACACTCCCTTGGGCTGCACCGTGGTATCGACCACCACTCGCTCCAGGTCCTTGGGACCGATGGCGCCAGTCTTGTGTGCCACCGACAGACTTTCCTGGATCAACGCGACGAGCTGCTCCTCGCCGAGCCGCTGGCGCCAGCGCGTCATCGACGATCGATCGAACGGCAGCCGGTGGCAGAAGCTTAACTCGCCGCAGAAGTATTGGTAATAAGGGTTCTCGATCCAGCGGCCGCACAGCACCTCATCCGAGAGATTGTGTGCATGTGCTTCAGAATGAACAGGCCGGCGACAAGCCGCGTCGGTAGGCCAGGCTGCCCCGGCCCGGTTTGGCACACCGAACCAAAGCGGTCATCCAGAAACTTCCAGTCGATCAGCGCCGCCAACCGCACCAGCGGGTGGCCCATGTCGATGATTTGATCGAGCGCCGGAAGCAACAGGTCTTTCTGGCGATCATCCCGCGGTTTGCTCATCGCCGTCCCCAATGCCGATGACCCGTCCGTCAGGGAATCACGAATCGCTCGAAAGCAAAATCCCAAAACGCAAGAAACCGCGGCCCAACACCCGGCTTTCCTGCAAAATCGAATACTTTATCGAGACAACTTCTGCCTATCTCTCAGGCCGATCTGCATTCTTCACGGACGACTCCAAATTGAAATCGTAGCTCCCACCTGGTCTAAGCTGGATCTTGTGCGCGCACTGTTCTTGCAGCTCCGAAGCAGTCAGGTTGACCCTTCTCGACCCCGTCTGATCACCGATGAGAATTCAGCCAGATAGCTTGATGGTTCGCGCGGCTGCCGCCCCTCCAGAGCGACCTGCAGTCCCCGACAACGGTCGGCGAAAAATGGTGGCTCGAAAGTGGTTATCTTAGCGCCCGAAAAGTCCACCTTTACGAAACTGGCCTGGAACGGCGATATCCCACTCAGGTTCGCATCGCGCAGGGACGATTGGTTCATGCGAACGTATGCGGCTCGCGTTGCCTCCAGGTTACTTTCGGCCATATCCGCGGCGAGATATGCCTGAACGAGATTTGATCCCTCGAAATTTGCGTGATTCAATGCCATTGATTGCGGCGGATCATCGGTGATCATCGACCTGTAGAGGTAAGCTTGGGATAGGTCCGCATGCTCCAGATCGCAGTCGCGCACAAAGGCGCAGCGGCCGCGAAAACCGGTGAATTTGGCCGCTCGCATTGTGCTCTCTGTTATCGAAATGCTTTCACCTGATGCGCTAGATAGATCCGCCCCATTCAGCTGACAGGAGTGAATAGATGCACCGGTAAGCACGGCACCCACGAGGTTCGCGTCGGACAGGCCTACGGACAGAAGCCGCGCCTCGGTCAAGTCTGCCTGTTCCAGCTCCGCTCCCGCAAGATTTGATAGGTGAAGATCAGCGAATGGAGCGCTCAGGGCTCTCGCCCGAATCCGCCCGCTCACCTTTGAGAGTCTCAGCTCAGATACGGAAGATGAGCGCCCTCTAAGACGAGACCATCGATCGAGATGGGACGCACGATCGATAAACAGTCTCCCTTCGACTGAAAGAACGAGCAATCCGCCAGATGCGCCTTCGTGATCGTGACCTGGCTCAGCTTTGCGAAGCGGAAGGACGCTGAAGGGAGGAAGCATTCATTGATGGTTGAGCCCTGTAATTCCGCGCCGTCGAATACAGCATCACTCGCGTCGCACTGGTAAACGAGGAGCCCGCTGAGCATCGCGTTGTCAAAGCGTGTTCTTTTCATGCTGCAACCGTGAAAAAGGCTGCCGGTTGCATCGATTACATTGCGCAGACTGGCATCATCGAAGTTGCAGACCTGCGCTGCCATCGCATGCATATAGGCAAAATCGAGCTTGGCCCCCATGAAACTTGCCCGCTCTAGCCCCGGACAGATAAGGTTCGCCTCAGAAAGATCTGCTCGATCCAACTTTGTTCCGTAGAGCTGCGCGCGATTGAGGGTACAGCGTCGCAGCGGGAAATCTGATAGGTCATGACCGCTAAGGTTCTCGGAGGATAGCTGCAAGCCAATCCCGGTCCTTCTGATTGCCTCCTCGGTTCGCCTCCTAACAGCAGCAACCGCCAGCAGCCGGTCGGCAGCCTGGCTCCAGTACCGAACGAACTCGCCATCTGATGAAAGCTTGTCTTTCGGATCTGAGTAGTGCTCTGCCCCTTCATTCACGGTGCACTCGCTATCAGCGCCGATCCTTTGCGACATGTCGAGAGTTCCGTACTGCCAGGATTACGAGGGACCTGCTATCGACCTCTTTGTGCTTGGCATGGACGCAGGCTGCGGGCTTTGTGGCGAACTCGCCGGGGATTTGGTGACACGACGTGTCGACGAGACTCTTATCATGTCGCTGTCCGCGGCGGCCGACGCTTGACCACGTCAGCCGAATTCTTGTCATGCGTGTCCACTGCCAATCGGTGCAATTGTCTACCACACCCACCAACCCTGATCCGTTGTTTGGCAGCGCTGATATGTCCGAAAGTGTGTTTCTTTTCGCCAGCTCTTCGACACTCCACATCACTCTCCATTAACCCGAATGCGCAACATTCTAGGTCTTTCTTCTTGTTCGGAATGGACCCGCGGCTTGCGGGCGGAACAGTGATCGTTCACCTAGCCCGTCTTATTCGTAAGAGTGCGCCTGAGGGCTGGCGAGCGTGGTGTAAAGCGCTGATGCGGCGTAGGATTCGGTTGCGAAGCCACCCCATCACCTTCAACCGCGAACGCCACGCCCGCCATGACCGATGATACGATTCTGCCCTTCTCGTTTCCAGCCATTCACGCCAAGAAAGTCACAGCTGCCTTCGATGGTGGGCGCCTAACCTCGAACGGGGGCGTGATGCTTCTGGCGATGGCCGAGCGGCGTCTCGGCTTGGCCGACAATCTGGCCCGGGTGTTCCCGGATCGGCGCGATCCGACGCGGGTCGTGCACAGCCTTGTCGATATGTTCCGCGCGCGCATGTTCGCGATCTGCTGCGGCTACGAGGACGCCGACGACCTCGATCATCTGCGGTCCGATCCCGCATTCAAGCTGGCCTGCGGACGGCTGCCGGACACGGGCCGCGATCTGTGTTCCCAACCGACGCTGTCGCGGCTGGAGAATGCTCCGCGCCTGCGCGACGTGATCCGACTGACCTACATTTTGGTCGACGCATGGATGGATAGCTACCCGCGCGAGCCGGCATCCGTCACGCTCGACATCGATGATACCTGCGATGTCGTCCACGGCCATCAGCAGCTCTCGCTGTTCAACGCTCATTATGACGAACGCTGCTTCCTGCCGATCCACGTCTACGACACGGAGAAGAGCCGTCCCGTGGCGGTCGTGCTGAGGCCCGGCAAGACGCCGGGCGGCGTCGAGGTGCGTGCCCTTCTGCGCCGCCTGGTACGGCATATCCGGACGCGGTGGCACAACACGCGAATTACGTTCCGTGGCGACGGGCACTATGCCCGGCCGGAGGCCATGGCGTGGTGCGAGACCAACGGCATCGACTACATCTTCGGTCTGTCCGGCACCAAGCCTCTCGCCAGAAAAGTCGACGAGGTCGCCGACGACATCCGCACCCGACGCGCCATCGAGAACCTGCCGGTTCTGCGTGGCTATACCGAGACGCGCCACAAGGCAAAGTCCTGGGATCGCGAACGGCGCACCGTCGCCCGTATTGAGGCGACGATGCTCGGCCTCGACATCCGTTTCGTCGTCACCAGCCTCGATGTCGGCTCGGCCGAGTGGATCTACGACAGCCTGTATTGCGCGCGCGGCCAAGCAGAGAATCTGATCAAGCTGCATAAGACACAGCTCGCCTCCGACCGCACCAGCTGCCGTTCGGCGCTCGCCAACCAGGTCCGTCTCGTGCTCCATACGGCCGCTTATTGGCTGATGCTGACCGTGCGCGAGGCCATTCCCAAAGTCCGGGAATTGGCCGCTGCCGAGTTCGCGACGCTGCGTCTTCGGCTCTTGAAGCTCGCCGCCCGTGTGGTCGAGACCTCGAGCCGCATTCGCCTTGCGTTTGCCGCGGCATGTCCCGAAGCCGACCTGATCTGCGGCTTGCCCGGCGCGCTGCTGCCGCTCGGTCCTTGACCGGCGGGGCGTCCGCCCCCGTTCGCCCAACCCATCCCTCAAGCGCGTTGCAAAGTACCGGTCGTCAGGCGGCGAAAAGCCGAAGGCAATCCTGTGCGCCTCGTCAGACAAGATGTGCGGCCGCATCAATCGGGCCCAAAAGCCGCACTCTCACGAATAGGACGGGCTAGCTCTGCACTCAGCCTGGCCTTACCTCATCGGCAGCAACAACCGTGCCAGCCGCATCAGTCGGAATTGTCGAGCTAAATCGGCAGCGTAATTTCCACATGGGCGCAGAATGTTCTGATTCTGACAAACACGGTCCCGCTGACAGAAACCGCATTATGGTCGCTACGCCACCTTGAAAGCAAAAATTCCGACTTCGGTTGCAGGAGGGCAAGAGCCGCAGTCCTTACGGGCACGCAATCGATCAATTGCAATTCGACACTTGCGGATCGCCGGCCTCCTGGTTAGCCAAAGCTCGCGATCGGCTAGGCCTGCTCCGCGAGCCGACGGGTCCATCTATGGGAGAACGAGTTGGGCCGATCGAAGTCGCACCCCCGTGGCTTGTTTTGCGACTAACGCTCGGCGCGCCGACGCGATCCATCGCATCAGTATTCCCAACAATGGATCTTCATGCCACGCGGCCCGGTCAGAGCCCGATGGCCGCGGCATGACCCGGCGTTAGTATCCCCAGCAGCTTCTTGAAGAGCTTTTCAAAGTCCTTCACGGGGAGCCGATGCAAGCTAGTCCAGGCAGGCTGCCCCATGCGGCTCAAGCTTACGGTAAGCGGGCCTTCCCCCGGGCTGCTTCTCCATAACCTTTCATACGGTACTGCCATGAAGCGGAGAGCGACAATGGCCCATCTCGCCAAAACTCTGCTCCGCAATAAACAACAGGCTCGCCGGCACAGACGCAATGGCCACGGGCTTTCTTCAAGCAATTGGGTCTGGTCAGCTGTTCGACAGCTAGGCTTTCTAGCATAACAGCATCTTTATCCGGACTGGAGCCCGACTCGAACACAAATATCTGGACGAGAAGCATGAGCTGGATTGCCGGTCAGGGGCCAGCCGCACGCCTCAACACCGGACGTTCGAGAACCAGGCCGGTGCATCTTATACAAACTGCGCCCGTCTCAGTTCCTGCTCCAGATCTGATCAACTTTTGCATGACGATATTGAAGGCCGACAAAAGGAGACCGGAATGGCCCCATTTGACAACGTCAACCCATCCGAGGCTCGGATGCATAACCTCGATCCACAACAGGAAGAGACGGCGCAAGCAGACTTTGAGCATCGGCTTGGAGAGGCTCAGCCAATCCTCGCATCATTAGCTTCACCCGCGGCTGGATCGAACCCGACGGTAACGGACGGCAACAAGAAAGCGCAAGCTATCCCTGAGAACGAACGGTGCGCGGCTGCATCGTTCGTGAGAACGCGCGGTCAGCTTGCCGCAACGTTGACTTGCGCTAACCTTGCGGAACTCAGAAGAGACATCGAACTCGCTGCGCAAAGATCAGCACAATGGCCAAGAGCGACTGGATCGTCAGCCGATCGCGTCGACAGTGACCGCGTTTACGACGACGTGGTGGCATCGTCATACACGGAGCTGCAGCGCTTTCAAAACCACGCCAGCCACTGCAGGCCACATGTGTTGGACCGTCAAAGCGCGATGGCCCATTTGCGTTCCATGGCGGCTTTGCGTTACGAGCAAGCTCCCTGGAATATCTGGGGAGGCCAACGACTAGATCTGGGCCGCGCAGCGGCAGAGCACATGAGGGGCGATACCAATTCTTCGCCTTTTGTGTCACTGTCCGAGGACGCCTCACTACTGCTCGTTTCGCCGGACGACGACAAGGAGTTTGGCGCCAAAGTCATCGCGGAAAACGCGAATGAGTTGCACACCTACACGGTGCCGAGGGTCACAACTTGGACGGCGGAAGACATCGTCAGTATTCTCGAGGATGGAACCGAAAATGATGAACCCGATCTGGCATGGGTGAGTGCTACCCCAACCGAAGAGCGTGAGGTACTATTTCTGGGTGGGAATCTGGACGACTTTCGGACGGCCAGCGCATCGAATCCGTACAAAAAGTCAGGAGTAAAAGGCTGATGACGCAGGCTCCGGAAAGGGTGATTTGCCTTTTCCGATGCTTGGAAAAGTCGAAAACAGCGTTCATGCTATAATCCTCCGGTCCGTCTGCCCGGCGAGGGGGAGCGTCAACAACGCCGGCCCTGGCTGGATCCGCTTAAATATGATGTTCTCACGAGGGCCGCGGGCAGCGCGCGGACGTAGCGAGATCATCTGGACGTTCAACCGAGAGGTATTGGCTCAGCCCCATACGACGACTGCATGAGCCGCCGATCTTCCACCTCAAAGATCGAATGGAGATCGGCGACATTCATGAGTTAGCTGAGCAACAAGTTCAGGCAACTTGATCCTTCCCTGACGAAAAGACGGCTAGAAAGAGTCTGGCAGTCCTGACGATCGAAAAGATCCGTATCATGCCCGGCGAAGCTGTCCACACGATGGAGGATCAAGTCTACGAAGCGCCCGTCTGCTCTGTGCTCTTCGTTACCAGATGAACTTTGCGCCATCCGGCACTTCGCAGATGAATTCGCCTTGATTCGCGAGTTCGGTGGTCCCGACGACAAGTTTGGAGGCTCGCACCGTCAGCTTGCCTTCGCGGCTAAGGCTATGGCGGATGTACTCGGTCACGGCATGTCCGGAGCTGTCGACCGTTTGATGAGCATTGGCGAAGCTGATGCCGCTCTGGCTGGTCACCCTGAAGGCATTGATGACCAGACCGGCCTGCGTCGCCGACGCAGGTTTGCCACCCTCCGCGTTGGTACAGTGGGTCATATCGAGGATGAGCTTCACATTCTTCCCCGCTTGGAGGGCACTGAGTACTTCAGTGTATTTCGGCGAGGGGTCGTCGGCTCTTGCCGGCGCGCTCGCGGCCGAAAGCAAGGACAACAGGATCGTTAGTCCTCGGCCAGTAACCTTCATATGCTCTTCTCCCTCGATAAGTACCGCCGATTGCGGCTTCCAAGTCGTGATGCTCGCGATGCGTTTGGCTGATTCCAGACAACAAGCGCGCTCGTACAAAGCAGCCTGTCGCAACGACGCGCAAGACGTTGTAATGGCTATTCCGACATCACAACCTCGTATGTTAGGTTTGCGGAAGTGGCTTAGCTTCCCGCGCGTCGACTAGACCGGCTTGATCCAGCGTCGTCCGCTTGGAAACAGCAAACCAAACCGGTTGCGCTGGTCCGCCACAGGCCTCTCGAGCGAGAGAATGTAGTTCTCGCCTCTGCATAAGTAGACGATCTACGAACGCGCCTTTCGCCACCTCAAGCACCGGCTCGTCCATCTTGCTGTGCACGGGCTGTCTGCCTTAGATCACGCGTCCACAATGAAGTGGTGGGCGTGTCCTGGCGTGCCGATCCGAACAATCTCAGGCATCCAATAGCAGCCCAATCGAACACCAGTGCCAGGAGGCAAACGGCAGCACCGATTTTGATCCGACGCTTCGCGCGACTTCCTTCCGGCTGGCTGTTCGCCATGCTGACTGACTCAATTCGACTCCGTCAAGAGCTGAAACTAAATGGCGCCCTCTCTGGTCTGTCAGCTTCTCGAAAGCTGCGCCTGCAACAATCTAGGCTGGCATCCGGCACTTCGAAGGGAGAGAGATATGAACGTTGATCCACGAAATGCTGTGGACACTCCCTTTGAGGTTCACAACGTGGTACAGCAGGCGCGCCGCGTCCATGGACAACAGGATGAGCTTGGCGCCGAGAGCAGCGCAACGGCACACAATTCCGAAGATCAAGCAAGCTTCGAGCAGCAGCTGAATGACTTGGATCTAGACGACCTCGATTCGGTCTACCCGACGCCGCCTTCACTCTGCTTAGCGGCAAATTCCGCGACTGCCACGTCCTCGTCTGCGCCAGGCGAGGCCGCCTCGGAACCCGGTAGCTGCCCAGCCCCATCATTTGTCAGTGCCCGCGCTCAGCTTGCAGCAACACTGACAGGTGCCAATCTTGAAGTGCTTCGCAGTGAGATCGACCTTGCCGTGCAGCAGGCGGCGCGCTGGTCACCGGCGAGCGCACCTAGCATTGACCGAGACGGCGTACTTGACGACGTCGTGAGGTCGTCTTATGTCACACTGCGGCGTTTTCAGAATCAGAATAGTGACTGCAAGCCGCATACGGACGAAAACACAAGCGCCATATTGCATGTTCGCAACACGGCTCGGGATCATTCTTCCATTGGAGATCATCCAGAGCGGTATCCTATTGACCGGGCGCGCCAAGCTGGCTGGCATATGCGCGGCAAGACAACAACATCACCCTTCGTATCGTTGGTCGAAGATCCGGCGAAACTCGCCGTTTCTCGCGATCATTGGGCGAGGGCGATCGCCAACAATGCGAACGCACTGCACACCTACACCGTTCCGAAGCACAGTGTCTGGACGCCAGACGACGTGATGAGCAGCATTGCGCTCAGAATGAATGCTGAAGACTACGACAACATCGATGCGGACGTCGATTTGATGTGCTCACTTGGCAGAACGCCAACGAAAGAGACCGAGCGCCTGTTCTTGGGCGGAAACTTGGAAAGCTACCGCACCGGCAGAGAAGAAAATCCCTATAAGCGCGAGAGCAATGAGTAGATGGTCTCTCGGCCAAACCGTTGGGCTGGTTCGTTGGTTTTCAAGCACCCAAACTCCCAAAAGAAAGACCTTGAAGCGGTGTACCAACTCCGCACACGCAGAACAGCTTAAGCTTATGCGGCGACCGGCGGCCCGATCAACTCGCCGGTCGAGCGGCAGAGCGGTTCGGTCTCCGACAAGACGCACTTCCGGCGACGCGAGGATATCGAACAATCCTCCTCCTGTGCGCGCTCGTTGGAGCATCCCGGCGCCTTGGACATTGTGAGTTCGAACGACATACGAGCTCACGGCTGGCTGGCGGCTTTGGTGGAGTTACGCCGCTGAACGCGCTGCGTCCCTCTCTGTACTCGGTCTGAAATTGGCCGCGCGGTCAAGCAACAGGTGTTTCGGCCGCGATCGCATCGGGCATTCGCTCCCCGCGATAAGCCGCGCTGTTACAAGACAGCCGATCCGTCACCTGGATGCGTTCCATCAAAACAATCGATTTTGCGGAGCGCGCCTAAGAGGCTCATAGTCGATCGCAATATAAGGAGGCCGCATTCAAGATGACGTCTGGCAATCGATTCTCTCCTCAATCCCTTGCCGAACAACTTGGCTCGAGCGATCGACAGTCTTCACCTCGAACGTTGCTTCCTGTTCATCAAGTGGACGTTCACCTCTCGCCACGGTCTCCCCGCTAAATTGACACACATGAGGCGGATCGGATCGCCCCGCTCCTGGTGTCATGGCTTACCCCGCTTGCCAAGAGCGCCTGCCTCTTCTGCACTCAATAGCGCTTCTGCGAGACGTTTAATTGGACGGACGAATGCTCACGGCTTTGTACACAGCGAGACGGACCGCCGCGCGCAGTTCGACGGCATGGTCGAACTGTGTCGCCGTTGCCTCACAACGATTCCAAACTGAAGGCACCCCGACAAAGAGCATTCAATTACACTTGAATCTCACCTTGCGTCAGATTGTAGGATTTCCGACAGTCTCGCGACACAGTCCGCTCGTGTGAACTCTTCCTGACGGGTACCAACAATTGCGAACGTCTCAAAAACTCAATGCTCGGCCGATTCGGTTGATCACACTACCCAACTCCTCCTTTTTAGAGCTTGCATCGTTCATCTGCTCTGTGAGGGCTGGGCGAAGCGCCGTCTTCGCAGGCAGACCTGGATCCAGCGCGCGAGAACAACGCGGGCAGTCGTTGTTTCGCCTATGCCGACGAAAGGCAGAGTTCCTGAGCCGTGCACCCGATCCGACGACATGGAGCCGGCGTCGCCGCCTCAGACAAGGCACGACAGCAATGCCGCACGTAATTTGTCCTTCATTGGCAGCACTAGCTCAGTTGGGACGGAGAACGCCTCGGAAGCGACCGAGCATTGGAACGGTTGACATCTTACTTGGATAACGCCGGCAAACGAGAGGACGTCTGTCCCGAAGGACGCGTTGATCGTTTCGTCGCATCTCGGCCTTTTACGCCCCATTGGCCGGCACATAGCGCGCGAAGTGTCTTTAGCGCGGAACACTTGCAATGCCGCGACTTGACGGCACTACGGCCAACAGCCTCGCAAGACTGACCGCGGATCAAGACGAACTGGGAAGTTTTCAATGTCGGTTTCGCAAGCCTGTTCGACGACAAATACAGCTGATCTCGCCCGTGCCTTGCTTTCGCTGGGGCAGTCTCGCGCGATCACTACCGCTGGCATTCGCGCAGCGCATGCAGGCATTGCTATGTGCCGCCCACAGATGCATCAGTGCGCCGCCAGGGCTCTCAACCCCGTAAGTCATCGCAGAGCTCTTGCCAACATAACGGATATGTTGAGCTGCGCCGCCCGCCCAGGCGACCCGCCGCGAGCCGTCACATATCCGATGTCAATGGATGCGCATGCATCGGTCGCCTGCCAACAAGCTCTTGCGGGTCGTCTACGGCTTTTCGAATTCATGCCAGACCGGCAGCATCCAGTCGCCGGATCTCTTGGTCAACCCTAACACGCTCAAGTCTTGCCGAGGACGGACGAGAGGCGATGGATGCGAATTCTCCTGGTTGATCATCATGCGGACTTTGGCCGCGCTGTGAAGGCAACGCTCGTGAATTGCGGGTTCGCGGTGGACGTGACGCCCACGCTGGATGAGGCGTCAGCCGCGCTGGATTGCGCAAACTACCACCTCGTACTGCTGGAGTCCGTCTTGCCGGATGGGGATAGTTTGGACTGGTTGAAGCAGTTGCGGCGCGAAGGACGATCAATGCCGGCAATGATGATGAGCAGTCTCAATGATCTCAGCCGCCGGATCGCGACCTTCAATGCGGGAGCGGATGATTTCCTGCCCAAGCCTGTGTCGATCGACGAACTCATCGCTCGCATGCGGGCCATTTTGCGAAGGTCAACGCAAATGACGGCGCCGGTCGTGACATTCGGGAATCTGCATTTCGATCCGATCGCCAGACAAGTCTCGGTGGGTGGCCGGATCCTGAGGATTGCTCGGCGTGAGGTGTGCATTCTCGAGCATCTGCTCAATCGCGCCGGCCGCACTGTGCCGCGCGCTTCGCTGGAAGATAGCTTGTACGCGTTCGATGACGAGGTTTCGACCAATGCGCTGGAAGTCGGGATTTATCGCTTACGCGCGCATTTGAACCAGGCGGGTGCGACGCTCAGAATCAAGACCGCGCGCGGCGTCGGTTACACTCTTGAACTCGTTGGCACAGCATCGGCTGCCTAGCAGCGTCACTTAAAGGCAACAATCGCTTGAAGGTCCTTAATAATGCCGCCGGCGCTACCCAGCCGCCTGCGATCACCAACCCACAACGCTCTGCCGCTCTCAATCGTCTCTGCTACCTCCTATGCGGATTTGCTTTGCTGTTTCCGCTTGCGGCCTCAGCCGAGACCAAGCGGGACGGCAAAGGAGAGATGCCACGTGCGGCACCCGGCAGCACCACGGGCACGCTCAATATTACCTCGTCACAGGGAAAGACGGTGCATTTGAGCGCACCGGCGGCGACCATTTTTGTCGCCGACCCTGCAATTGCCGATTATCAAGCTCCGTCGAGCAGTACAATTTTCGTGTTCGGCAAAAAGTCCGGGCGGACGAGCCTGTTCGCCCTCAACGAAAACGGCGAGGCTCTTGCCGAGCTGCGTATTGTCGTAACCCAACCACTCGAGGATCTACGGGCCGCGCTCAAGGCCGAGGTCGGCGACTATCCAATTCAGGTCAGCTATACCCCGCGCGGGGCGATCCTTAGCGGTATAGCGCCCAATGCCGATGTCGTTGAGGCTGCGAGGAAGGTCACTGAGCAATTTGTTGGCGCGGGCGCCCCGGTCGTCAACAAGATCCAGGTCGCCGGCTCACTGCAGGTAAATCTCAGCGTGCGCGTAGCAGAAGTCTCCCGCAGCGCCGTCAAGGATCTCAACATCAACTTCACCGCCTCGGGCCCAAACGGCGCTTTCCTTGCCACCGGCAAACCGGGAGGGTCCGGCAGGGCTGGCGGCGGCGGCACGATTGGGATCGGGTTTAGCACCGGCAATATCAACCTCAGCGCTGTTCTCGACGCTCTCGCCAGTGAGCACCTCGCCTCAATCCTGGCTGAGCCGAACCTGACGGCAATGTCCGGCGAAGCCGCAAGCTTCCTCGCCGGCGGCGAGTTTCCGATCCCAGTCATGCAGGACAACAGGCAGGTTTCGGTCCAATTCCGGCAGTTCGGCGTGAGCTTGGAATTCGTCCCGACAGTGCTCAGCAACAACCAGATCATTGTCCGTGTGAAGCCCGAAGTCAGCGAACTATCGACCGAAGGCGAAGTCAAGATCAATGGTATGGCGGTTCCTGCCCTCTCGACGCGGCGGGCGAGCACCGTGGTCGAGCTCGCCAGCGGCCAGAGCTTTGCAATCGGCGGCCTCATCAGGCGCAACTTCAACACTGATATCGGCGAGTTTCCCTGGCTCGGCGACGTACCGATCCTTGGTGCGCTTTTTCGCTCTTCATCGTTTCAAAAACGCGAAACCGAGCTAGTTATCGTTGTTACACCTTACATCGTACGGCCGGGATCAAATCCAAGCCAGATAAGTATTCCGACCAACCGCATCGCACCGCCATCAGATGCAGGCCGCATCTTGACGAACACGGTGGCACGGCCGCCTCAAGGCCGCGATGCGCCGCGCGCGAGCGCACCGGGACTGACGGGCAACGCCGGCTTTATCATCGAATGAGGATCGACATATGAACATGCGATATTTGTCCCATTCGATTGTCCTTGCCGCAATATTGGGGGGCTGCGCAAATACTGCGTCGATCCATCCCAATCCTGCCGAACAAGGAGTCCAGGTCGAACAGAAAAAGCGTGTCTTGCTTCTGCAGAGCCTCCATGCCCTCGAAAAGCTTCAGCTGCGTAATTTTATCGCCGACGCAAGTGGTGGCCGGCGGGATGCGCTCCATGTGGATGTCAGCGGCTCCCATAAGCTCATTGCGCAGGTGGCGCACGAAGCACGCGCCATGGGGGTTGTTCCCTCTAACATCCGGCTGTCCGCTTCTCCCCTCAATTTATCGGGCCGTTCCGCCGTCAGGATCGAGGCGATTACGTTCGAAGCGCATCTTCCGAACTGTCCGTCGCTTTTGATCGCAGGACCAGCAGTGGACGACAATTCGTTCGAACCGACTCTTGGTTGCTCGACCAAAAACAACCTGGGAGTGATGGTGAACGATCCGCTCGACCTGATTGATAATCGGTCTGTCAGCACGGTAAATGGCGATCGCGCCGCCGCTCCTCTTGCTAGTCACTCTACTCTCGCAGCGCGCAACAAGGGCAACGGAGAAGATGGAGCAAGCACGACAGCGCCGGACGCAGCGGGACCAACAACACAGAATGTGCAGCCGCTCCGATAGGCGCTTTAAGCGCTTGTCGGAACCTACTGTGCAGCACCTGGCGCTCAAGCGCCGCCACCCGGCGCGACTTTGTGTGTCACGCCCAAGCTGTGAGGGTGCCGCAATGGTGAGATAGGTCAGCAACCGAACACAACCGATTGATAAGCTGCTCGAAATCTAATGCGTAACGCTGTCGAAGACCTGGTTGCGCATTATCCGCGCTCACGACTGGCACCATCGCCTGATGATAAATCCTCCAGAGATTGTTCGACGCAAAGCAGAGATTGCGAGCTTCATCGAAAACGCACGCGCGAATGCTGGTCAGGAACGCGCAAAAGTGCCCCCAATTCACGGATCTGGGGCCGGCGAAATAGTATTTCCTTGATTTCAAGGAGCGGGCGACACGTCGTCGCCTCACGGCGGAGTTCCGGCCAATCAAGACCTCCGAATGGGCCAGTCGTCGCGATCATAGCCGGATGATCGCCTCGATCGAGACCCGAAGGTCGAGAGGATCGCGATCGTCGGTGAAGCAGCACACCACCCATTGCAGCTCAACACTTAGTTGAAACGCTCATTTTCATCCGGCTTTCTTTAGGCGCACGAGCGATGCTGCAAGGCGCAGAGAAGGCAATTGCGAGCCATCATTTATCCTTTCATTCTACCTTTCCGCTTGGCGATGTCAGGTTTTGGAAAGCAAACGTGAGTAGCGAAATAGCGAGAGAGCGAGCCCTGCGGACTGAACATGGACCGATTCAACACGATCAACCCAGCCGATAAGGCGTCCGCTGCGTCAGATGCCGCCGTGGAACAGCCGGATCAAAAGCATGTGGCGTTTGAGCAGCACCTGGCAGGCGTGCGAGAGGCGGGCCCTGTATATCCGCACGCGGCGCTTCATGATGTCACTGAGGAAGACGATCACCTCATCCAGGCGGCATCGGCCGCTGCTCTCAATGGAGGGCCGCCGCCGAGTGAGACCACCGTCAAAATTTATGATCGTCGGCTTCGCAAATTCGCCGAGGGGCTGAAGAAGTCCGGCAAATCAATTGCTGGGCTCGATGACGATGCGTTACTCGCTAACGCTAGGAAGCTGCTGCCAAACGACAGGGTCATCGCGCCAGCATTGTTAATGATCAGTCGGTACCGCGAGCCCGACGCCAACGCTCGCCCCCTCTCAACACATTATCGTCCTTCCAGGGAAGATGAGGGTCTTATCAGGGATGCCGCCGAGGCAGGTTTTGGTCGACAGATCGGCAGGAAAACGGCCGAGAGCTATGCGAGCGGACTGCGGAAGTTGGCGGTAGCGCTCCGACCCTTGTCCATTGCCGACCTCAGTGATGATAAACTGCTCGGACACGCGGATAGGTTGTTTCCGAAGGACAAGATGCTCATCTCCGCCTTGAATGGCCTTCGGGACTATCGCGCCATTACCCTGCAGACCAATTTAGGCGGAGAAGGAGGCAGTTCGCGCCAGGTCATCCAGCCGTCCACCCCCTCAGCTATGCCGGCCGATGAGCAGCCGATTGGGGACGATGCAGATGAGCGCAGCTCACGGCCGCCGGGGTTCAATGCTCCGCAGGTCTGGCATGGAGTGGGGTTGGCCGTCCATTCGCCTACGGAAAGTGTCGCCCAGGACGTGCTTTTCGATGCTGCAGAAGCCGAGAGCTTCTTGCCGGCGACCATGCTTGGGCCAACGGTCAGTTCAATGGTTCACTCGCCGGTGCAAAGTGTCGATCAGGAGGCGCTTTTCGATGCCGCGGATCGTGCGAACCTTTTGTCGGCGGCGACCTCCAATGCGCCGGTACCTTGGCCAACGATGAGTCCAACCATTCCCTCGCCGGTGCAACGTGTCCCTCGGGACGCGCTTTTCCATGCCGAGGGTCGCGAGAACCTCTTTCGCGCGCTGACCTTCGATGCACTGGTGCCTGGTCCAATGATGAGTTCAATCATCCACTCGCCGGTGCAAAGTGTCCCTCAGGACGCGCTTTTCGATGCAGCGGACCGCGAGAACCTTTTGCCAACGCCGACCTTCGATGCGCTGATGCCTTGGCCAACGATGAGTCCAACCGTTCCCTCGCCAGCGCAGAGTGTTGCTCAAGAAGCGCCTTTCGATGCCCCTGCTTGGCATCCGAGCTTGCGGCAGCCCGATTTCGCCTCTGAAGACCACTCTGGACAGATGATGAACGAAGGCGCTGCGGCGCAGACCACCCTTGAGCAGACGATCGCAGCAGCCGGCGAAGCCTTTGATGCGTCTTTGAGCGTTCCCGAACATTTCTCCCACGGAACTCAGGCCGCGCCGAATATGATGCACAGGCTTCGCCGCTGGGGCCTCTTGCCGGATGCAGCACAGCGGGTAAAGGCCTACGACATTCGAGGTGAGCGCTATATGGCCGTCTTGGGACCGGGAGGGCTCAACGATGTTCAGCTCGTCCATCTGCTGTCGCCCGCTGTCGGCGATACGTTTGATGTTTCTTTCGCCGTTCCCAAGAATTTTTCCCATCGCACCCAGCCGGCCCCCGACGAGATGCTGTCCAAGTTAGGCGAGTGGGACTTCTTGCCTGTTGTGGAACATCCAATCATGAACTTTGAGATCGGCGGCGAACGCTACACGGCCATCTTGGGACCGGAAGGGCCCAAGGACGTTCAGCTCATTCATCACCCTCGGCCCGCTTTGCCGGGCGAAGCTAGGCCTGCGGCACTGAGGACTTCCTCAGATATCTACGGCGGTCTTGCGCCAGGGCTTGATTCGGCGGCTCCGTTCGAATGGAGTAGGGACGCTCCCTCGGCGCTGGCGCCGAACCTTCCTCTGCCGTCTGCCGCACCTGCATCAGGCCATCAGCCAGTCCCGCAAGTGCCTGAACTGGGAGAGTTCTTGGGCGACGGCTGGACGCACGCCTCCCAAGAGGCTTCGCCCGCCGTGATCGACATATTGCAGAATCTAGGCCTTCTGCCGAGCCGGGACGTCCCAATGACCGCTTTTTTTATCCACGGTCAGCTCTACACGGCAGAGAGCCTACCGGGAAGCCGCGTTCTTCTCTTCCATCAGCCACAATTTGGCTGAATGAGGGGCTCGTCGGCACCTCGGACAGCTGCTCAGGCGGACCTAAAACCACGTCTGCTCCTCCTTCCGGAGATCTTAGAAGCACGCTTCAACGATGCCGGGCGGTGAGCAAATCCGACCTTTCCAGTGCCACCATGATCTCAAGCAGCTATCGATCAAGTAAGCATTCGGCAGCACCGCACTCTGCAGAGCAAGAGAGGCGCGGTCGAGTAGCTCAGCCATTTGGCTTTCGCCCTCACAGATCCGGGCGGGCGGATTTCCCGCACCCGGCTCTTCCCGAGGGTAACCCGCGTCATATCCGCGCCTGCGCCCAAGTGCGAGTGATGCGTGGAACGGGCAGAGGGAAGCGTGCCGTCAGGGTGTCGAACTCCGACCAGCCCATGCGCCGACTTTTCTGGCTGCGTCGTCTCAGACAACGTAGCCAGATCCGACGCACTTCGCGGTAGAAGCCGTTGAGCGCTGGATAATTGTGCGGCCTGCCATAGTAGCCGTAGTGCCCGCGCAGTGCGGCGGCGAACCGCTCGTGCTGCGTGGCCAGTGGCGCGTGCATGAGCCGCCAGGCGTCCTGGCGCAACGCCGTCAGCTTGCGCGTCAGGCATCCCTTCCGTCTTGTGCTTCACGATGAACCGGCCATCTCGGGTCCGCCCGCAGTAGTGGGTGAAGCCGAGGAAGGCGAAGGTCTCTGGTCGCCGCTCGCCGCGCCGCTGACGCGAGACGGCCGCGAACCGGCCAAACTCGATCAGCCGCGTCTTGCCCTCATGAAGCATCAGGCCAAAGCTGGCCAGCCGCACCTTGAGGGCCAAGAGCATTTCCTGCGCATCTGCCTCCCCGCGGGTCACTTCAAATTCCTCCGGGTGTGGTCAGTCAAATTCCTCCACCCGCGAGGCAGGACAAGGGACTGTTAGTTTGAGTTTGTTTCCCGGGCAAGAGCTTCAGCGGCTTCTTTGAGCCGATAGCTGCGTCCGTCGAACTCAAGCAGATGGCAATGATGCATAAGGCGATCGAGGATCGTCGTGCTCATAGTGTTGTCCCCAAGGTATGCCCCCCAATCCTGCACGACGCGATTGGAGGTGACGATGACGCTGCGGCGCAGTTTGTAACGCTGATGGATCAGGGTCTGCAGCAAAGTGCCGGCGTCGTCGGGGATGGCGCGTGCGAGGAATAGATCGTCCAGCACGAGGAGATCGCAGTCGATGATGGTTCGCAGCCGGACCTCGCGTTGTGCCGGAGAGTTCAGGGCGTAGCGGTGAAAGAAGTCGTCGGTCTCAAGATACTGGACCTTGTGGCTTTGCAGGATCGCCTGATAGGCAATCGCCTTGGCGATGTGCGACTTCCCGGTGCCAGGTTTGCCAACAAGCAGAGCGTTCTCGCCAGCGGCAATGAACGCCAGGGTGTGGAGCTGGAAGCAGGTCTGACGTGGCAGTTTGGGATTGAAGGACCGTAAGCGCTCCTTTCTACGCACCTATGCAGTTGAGCGCGGGGATGGGATGAGGTGTCCACCATGAACGAGGTGGACACCATCGATGATCACTCCAGAAGAACTTTTGAGACTTGAGACGGTCGGCGTGTTGCGCAATGGGCGGCGTCGCTATGATCCGGCCAGCAAACAGCGGCTGGTCGAGGCCTGTCTGCAGCCTGGCGTGTCGCTGGCGGGGCTGGCGTTGCAACACGGCGTGAACGCGAACCTGCTGCGCAAATGGGTGGCCAAGCGACAACGTCAGAACGGGGATGGCCAGCCGGAGGCGCCGATTGCGCCAGCCTTTGTTCCGGTTCGCGCGCCGTCGCCGTCGCCAACTCGATCTGCTGGCGCGATCGCGGTTTGCGCGACGGAGCGATCCTGTGCAGGGCGGCTGACGGCATCGATGCCCAACGGCGTGACGCTTTCGCTGGAAGGCGGCGACGCGCAGTTGCTGTCGGCGGTGATTGAAGCGCTGGGGCGTTGCGATGTTCCGGCTGGCGTCTGATCTTCGGGTCTACCTTCACCGCGAACCGATTGACTTCCGGGCGGGCATCAACAGCCTGGCGATCGTGGTCGAGCAGTCGATGGGGCTGGATCCGTTCCAGCGCGCGGTGTTCGCGTTCTGCAATCGTCGCCGCGACCGGATCAAGCTGCTGATTTATGACCGGTCAGGATTTTGGATGCTGCTGAAGCGGCTGGAGGCCGACAGATTCCACTGGCCCCGAAGTCAGGAGGCGGTGCTGACGCTGACGACGGAGGAGCTGCACTGGCTGCTTGACGGCATCAACATCGCGGCGGTGCGTCGTCATCCGGTGCGGCAATATCACAGCGTGGGCTGAGCGTGTTCGATGCGGGCGGCGTCATCAGCGCTATCGGATGACGCCGGCCACCGCATGGAACTCGGTTGACGCGGCGGCATGACTTCGATTCAAGACTACGATGAGTCGCAGGCCCACGACGCACGAGCTGGAAGCCTTGATCGCGGCGCACGCGGCCGAGCTCGCGGCGCTGAAGGCGGAGAACGAGAAACTCGCGCAACGCGTCCTGCATCTTGAGGAGCAGTTGCGCCTGGAGCGCTTGCGCCGCTACGCGCCGAAGAGCGAAAAGCTCAAGGAGCGCATCTTCAACGAAGCCGAGCAGGCCGCCGCTGAAAGCCGGGACGACGACGATGTCGAGGCGGTCGCCGTGCCGGACACGGGATTGCCGGAGGCTCCAAAGCCGGCACCGAAGACACGCGGCCGCAAGCCGCTGCCTGACGATCTGCCGCGCCAACGCGTCGAACATGATCTGGGTGAGGATCAAAAGGACTGTCCGTGCTGCCGCAATCGGATGCATCGGATGGGCGAGACCGTCACCGAGCAGTTGCACGTCGAGGTGAAGGCGTCAGTGCTGCAACATGTGCGGTTCAAATATGCCTGCCGTCACTGCGAGCGCACCGCGCTGAACACCCCGATCGTGACCGCGCCGATGCCGGCGCAGCCGCTGCCGGGTAGCGTCGCCACGCCATCGACGCTGGCGCTGGTGCTCGCCAACAAATACGTCGACGGCACGCCGCTGTACCGTGTGGCGGACGCGCTGGGGCGCGCCGACGTCAGCATCAGCCGCGGGACGCTGGGCAACTGGGTGATCCGGGCGAGCGAGTTGCATCTGCATCGGGTCTATGACGCGCTACAGCAAAAGCTCAGGTCGCAGCCCCTGGTCCACGGCGACGAAACCTGGGTCCAGGTTCTGAAAGAGGACGGCCGGGATGCGCAGGCCAAATCCTTCATGTGGGCCTATCGCAGCGGCCAGGACTGCGCGCAGCCGGTCGTGCTGTTCGATTACCAGCCCGGTCGCGGCCAGGAACATCCTCAGGCCTTCCTGGCCGGCTATCGTGGCTTGTTGATGAGCGACGGCTATGACGCCTGGGGCACGCTGACAGGCGCGACCCATCTTGGCTGTATGGCGCATGCGCGCAGGAAATTTACCGATGCGCTCAAGGCCAGGAAGACGCCCGGCGGTCCGCCATTGCAGGCGCTCAAGTTCTTCGAGGCGTTGTATGAGGTCGAGAGGGTGGCGCGCCAGACGCCGCCCGACGACGAAACGCGCGCCGCATACACCTTGCGGCTGCGCCAGCAGCATAGCCTGCCGGTATTGGCCGCCTTCCGGACCTGGCTCGACGACCAGGCGCCGAAGGTCCTCCCCGAAAGCTTGACCGGCAAGGCGATCGCCTATGCGCGCAACCAATGGGATTATCTGACCCGTTACACCAGTGACGGTCTCGCCCCGATCGATAACAATGTTCTGGAGCGCGACATCAGGCCGTTTTGCACCGGACGAAAAAGTTGGCTGTTCAGCGACACCGTTGCCGGCGCCAAGGCAAGCGCCGTGATCTACAGTTTGGTGCTGACATGCCGGGCATGCGGCGTCGATCCCTATGCATGGCTACGTCACGCGCTCACCGAATTGCCCCAGCGCGCGCCAGACGCCGATATCGAAGATCTGTTGCCGTTCAACTGCACCGCTCAAAAAAACCTGCCAGCTGAGAATAGCGGCTGACGTTCGAACGCTCAGGTCAACCAAGCCGTTCCGATGACACTGCTGGGGCCCGGCGTCACGCGACGCCGCGGCCAGCCGCGCGCGTAGCCTGTGCGGTAAAATACGCGCTTACGAAGGACCAGTCGAACTCGGCGAGCGTCAGCTTTTCGTCGAGCCCGGATTGCTGGTATCGCCGCTCGATAAGACGGGACTGACGACGGTCCAGTTCATCCTGCAGGATAAGGGAGAAGGTCTCGAGGAAGGGCTGGTTGGCGCCCTGCGCCTGGAGCACGCGCGTCTGCAGCGTGTCGCGGACACCCGACAGGCGCAGCTGTCGTAGGCAACGCTCAATTTCCGGCATGGTCATCATGTGGCTAGGTCTCCAGTTTAAGGTGAGAAGGTGCAGCGGGAGCGCTCGTGGCGCCGGAGTTGGCCGGGGTTGCGCAGGCGACACGAGCGCGGATTGCCGTGGCGTGATCGTCGTGAGCCTCGGCCTGCCGACCATTGTCGTCGGCGTCGCGCCGCACAGCGCGGCTGAAGAGGTCGCCGTATTCCGCGGGGGTACGGATCAGCGGATGATCCTGGGTGAGCGGCGATGCCGGCTGTGGCGTCACTCCAACCTGCTCGATCGCCTGTTCGAACAACCGCTCGACGGTCGCACGCACGTGCTTGTAGCGGTAGATGCGGTTGTCGATGGCGTGCGCGCAGGCCTGCTCGACCAGCCGCGCCGGATACTTCCGGCCCAGCCCGACAATGCCCCACATCGCGCGCTGTCCGGGGCGCCCTTCGGTGTCGAACACCTGCTGGCACAAGGCCCTGGTCTGCGGTCCGATGCGCTCGGCGCTCGCCAGCAGCACGGCGGTTTGCCGCGACGGGTTGAACGGCCGTTCGCTGGTCGGCAGGACGACAGAACCGGGGTGCGCCATCCGGGAATGAACACGCAGCAGCGCACGGGTGTGGCGATCACGGATCTCGATCGTGGTGGTGTAGATGCGCACGACGACCTGGCTGCCGATCGGCGCGGGCCGCGCGGCGTAATAGCTGTTGTCGACGCGTACGGTGGTGTCGTCGCAGACAGTCCGGACGACTTCGGTGAAGATGCGGAAGGGAGCGACAGGCAGCGGCCGCAGGTGCGGCTTCTCTTCCTGGAACATCGCCTCGACCTGACGGCGCGTGCTGCCGTGGATGCGTTTGGAAGCCCAGTTCTCCTCCCAGTGCCTCAAGAACTCGTTTTGCGCCTCCAGCGTCTCGAAGCGCCGTCCGGCCAGCGCAGTGCCCTGGGTATGTTGAATCGCATTCTCGACGCATCCTTTCCGATTTGGATCGGCCACGCGCGCGGGATCGGCGACCACGGCGTAATGAGCCAGCATCGCGCTGTAAATCGGGTTGAGCTGGGGCTCGTACAAATCCGGCTTGAGGACGCCTTCCTTCAGGTTGTCGAGCACGACATAGCTGGGGACCCCGCCAAAATACCGGAACGCCTCTTCGTGGAGCTGCGCCCAGACTTGTTGGCTGGACTTCCAGACTACCCGCCGGAAGCTGCGCCGCGAGTAGCGTAGCGTCATCACGAACAGGCGGGGACGACGGTACCGCCCGTTCTTCGGATCAACCGTCGGCGCGCCCTCGCCATAGTCGACCTGAGCTTCCTCGCCGGGGAGAAACTCAAGACGATCAAACTGCTCAGGATCAGCGTGCCGCAACCGGCGCACAAACCGCTTGACACTCTGGTAGCTGGACGGAAAGCCAAATTGATCAACCAGGTCCTGGTAAATCGCCTGCGCGTTCCGCTTCAGCCGGACCTGTTCTTCGATCCACGTCCGATGCGCTTCGCAAGCCGAACGGGCCAGGCTGCTGGTGACCGTCGCTTCCGATGTCCCAAAAGCCGGTGGTCGGGGTGGAGGAATTTGGCCGTCCGCGCTCACCGAGCCGGTGGTCACTTCCCCGGGGGAATTTGCCTCCGCACCGGCCCGCAGCGCCTGATAACGCCGGATCGTCTTGCGATCGACACCCGTCAGCCGGTGAATCTCGCGCTGGCTGGTGTTGCGATCAAGTAATGTAAGTACGGTGCTTTGCAGATGTCGCTTCAAGACGTTCAACTCCCCGGCCCCTTGCTGGCTAAAGGGGTCGAACATAAACGTCCTGCCTGACCGGCTACTGCTGTTCAGCGGCGCTGACGGCGATCATCAGGTGGGGGAGTTTCAAGTGACCATACCCGGGGGATTTTGACCGACCCACGGGGGCCTTGCTCTCGAAGCCCATGACGAAGTCGTCCGCATAGCGCACGGTCACGACGCGACCGCGGGCATGACGACGACGCCATTGGTGGGCCCAGAGATCGAGGATGTAGTGCAGGAAGATGTTGGCAAGGAGCGGGCTGATGCCTGCCCCTTGCGGCGTGCCCCTGTCCGTCTCTCGCTTCTCGCCGCTCTCAAGAACACCGGCCCGCAGCCACAGCTCGAGGAGCCGTAGGATGCGAGGATCGGCGATCCTGTGCGCCACCATCCGCAACCGCCACTCGTGGTCGACCGAGTCGAAGAAGCTGCGTATGTCGGCATCGAGCACCCAGTTCACACGCTGGCTCATGATCGCCGTATGCAAGGCATCAAGCGCCATATGAGGATTCCGCCCGGCCGGAAGCCGTAGGAGAACCCAAGGAAGTCGGCCTCATAGACGGCGCTCAACACCTCGGCCACCGCGCTTTGGACGATCTTGTCCTCGAGCGCCGGCACACCGAGAGGCCGCTTACCGCCATCGGCTTTGGGGATGTAGACTCGCCGCACCGGCTGTGGCCGGTAGCGACCAGTGTGGACCCGTCCGCAGAGGTCGCGGATGTTATCCGTGAGCCCCTCTTCGTACTTCGCCACCGTTACCCCATCGACCCCCGCGCTGGCCTGCCGCTTTTGTCGTCGAAACGCCCGAAGCAGAGCGTCCTCGTCGATGTGGTGCAGCAAGGCCGTGAACCGGGTTTGGGCAGCCCGCTTGGCCGCCGCGTTCACCCGATCGAGGTTCGGCGGCAAGGCAACCCGGCTCTGTGTCCGGACCCTGGCCTTCTCGCGCGGGCTCCCCTCGGGCTGGCCCCTTCCCTCCATACGTCTCGTTTCCTTCGACGACTTCACAGGTACTATGGACCAGTCCGACTCCCGACCTCAGCTCGGACCGCGGCTCTGGCAGTGCCTCGCCGCTGTCCCCCACTGGAGACCAATCCAGTGGACCCGATCGGGCCTCTCATGTTCCGATGATTGCCTTCCATGCGTGATGCGGCCATCGACCCCGACGGAGCGGCATCGTCTCGCATAACGACGATGCTCATGCTGCCTTCGTGACTAGTACCCACTTTTCTTGGAACGTGAGTCGTGATTCAAGGTCGGGATGATACCCGAAGCAAGAGAAGTCCACCTTTCGAGGAAAGATCGCAAGGTGCTTGAGGCGTGCTGTCGCTCACCGGTGACGTTGCAGCGCGATTTGAAGCGGGCGCGGATAGTTCTGTTGGCGGCGGATGGGCGCAGCACCCGGTCGATCGCCAAGGAAGTTGGGGTCCAGCCGCGGATTGTCAGCCTTTGGCGGCATCGCTATGCCGACCATGGCCTTGAAGGGCTGCAAGACAAGCCGCGGCCTGGCAAGCAGCCGATCTATACGAAGACGACCGACAAGCGGATTCTGAAGCTGCTGGATAAGCCGCCACCGCAAGGGTTTGCGCGCTGGACCGGCCCCCTGCTGGCCGAGGCGCTGGGCGATGTCGATGTCCAATATGTCTGGCGGTTCCTGCGCAGCCACAAGATTGACCTGGTGGCTCGCAAGTCCTGGTGCGAGAGCAACGACCCGAACTTTACGGCCAAAGCCGCCGATGTTGTCGGCCTCTATGTCGCGCCGCCGGCGAACCATTGTGCTGTGCGTGGACGAGAAGCCCTCGATCCAGGCTTTGGAGCGAGCGCAGGGTTATCTGAAGTTGCCCAATGGCCGCGCCTTGACCGGCCAAAGCCACGATTACAAGCGGCATGGCACCACAACATTGTTTGCGGCGCTCGAAGTCGCCACCGGAAAGATCATCGCGACCCATTCAAAACGCCGGCGCCGCGTCGAGTTTCTCGATTTCATGAACAGCGTCACCGCGGCTTTTCCGAACCGCAAGCTTCACGTCATCCTCGACAACCTCAACACCCATAAAAAGAACGAGGACTGGCTCAAGGCCCACCCCAACGTGCAATTTCATTTCACGCCGACAAGTGCGTCATGGCTCAATCAGGTCGAAGTATGGTTTTCCATCTTGCAGGGGCAGTCGCTCAGCGGCACCTCCTTCACGAGCCTCAAGCAGCTTCAGGAACACATCGATGCCTACGTCAACGCATACAACGACAGAGCCGAGCCCTTCGTCTGGACCAAGAAAAAGGTCCGTCAACGCCGTTTCAAAGGCCGCCGTATCACTCAGCTCTGATTCCGGGTACTAGTACCCATTTTTCTTGGAACGTGAGTCGTGATTCAAGGTCGGGATGATACCCGAAGCAAGAGAAGTCCACCTTTCGAGGAAAGATCGCAAGGTGCTTGAGGCGTGCTGTCGCTCACCGGTGACGTTGCAGCGCGATTTGAAGCGGGCGCGGATAGTTCTGTTGGCGGCGGATGGGCGCAGCACCCGGTCGATCGCCAAGGAAGTTGGGGTCCAGCCGCGGATTGTCAGCCTTTGGCGGCATCGCTATGCCGACCATGGCCTTGAAGGGCTGCAAGACAAGCCGCGGCCTGGCAAGCAGCCGATCTATACGAAGACGACCGACAAGCGGATTCTGAAGCTGCTGGATAAGCCGCCACCGCAAGGGTTTGCGCGCTGGACCGGCCCCCTGCTGGCCGAGGCGCTGGGCGATGTCGATGTCCAATATGTCTGGCGGTTCCTGCGCAGCCACAAGATTGACCTGGTGGCTCGCAAGTCCTGGTGCGAGAGCAACGACCCGAACTTTACGGCCAAAGCCGCCGATGTTGTCGGCCTCTATGTCGCGCCGCCGGCGAAGGCCATTGTGCTGTGCGTGGACGAGAAGCCCTCGATCCAGGCTTTGGAGCGAGCGCAGGGTTATCTGAAGTTGCCCGATGGCCGCGCCTTGACCGGCCAAAGCCACGATTACAAGCGGCATGGCACCACAACATTGTTTGCGGCGCTCGAAGTCGCCACCGGAAAGATCATCGCGACCCATTCAAAACGCCGGCGCCGCGTCGAGTTTCTCGATTTCATGAACAGCGTCACCGCGGCTTTTCCGAACCGCAAGCTTCACGTCATCCTCGACAACCTCAACACCCATAAAAAGAACGAGGACTGGCTCAAGGCCCACCCCAACGTGCAATTTCATTTCACGCCGACAAGTGCGTCATGGCTCAATCAGGTCGAAGTATGGTTTTCCATCTTGCAGGGGCAGTCGCTCAGCGGCACCTCCTTCACGAGCCTCAAGCAGCTTCAGGAACACATCGATGCCTACGTCAACGCATACAACGACAGAGCCGAGCCCTTCGTCTGGACCAAGAAAAAGGTCCGTCAACGCCGTTTCAAAGGCCGCCGTATCACTCAGCTCTGATTCCGGGTACTAGGGAACACACTCGGCCTCCGGCTGATGGCGCTGGTGGTCGAAGGCATGACCGGCGCGGCATGTGCAGTGAGATCGGCGACAACGTGAAGGCCTTCCTCAACCGCCCGCTCTAGTACCCACTTTTCTTGGAACGTGAGTCGTGATTCAAGGTCGGGATGATACCCGAAGCAAGAGAAGTCCACCTTTCGAGGAAAGATCGCAAGGTGCTTGAGGCGTGCTGTCGCTCACCGGTGACGTTGCAGCGCGATTTGAAGCGGGCGCGGATAGTTCTGTTGGCGGCGGATGGGCGCAGCACCCGGTCGATCGCCAAGGAAGTTGGGGTCCAGCCGCGGATTGTCAGCCTTTGGCGGCATCGCTATGCCGACCATGGCCTTGAAGGGCTGCAAGACAAGCCGCGGCCTGGCAAGCAGCCGATCTATACGAAGACGACCGACAAGCGGATTCTGAAGCTGCTGGATAAGCCGCCACCGCAAGGGTTTGCGCGCTGGACCGGCCCCCTGCTGGCCGAGGCGCTGGGCGATGTCGATGTCCAATATGTCTGGCGGTTCCTGCGCAGCCACAAGATTGACCTGGTGGCTCGCAAGTCCTGGTGCGAGAGCAACGACCCGAACTTTACGGCCAAAGCCGCCGATGTTGTCGGCCTCTATGTCGCGCCGCCGGCGAAGGCCATTGTGCTGTGCGTGGACGAGAAGCCCTCGATCCAGGCTTTGGAGCGAGCGCAGGGTTATCTGAAGTTGCCCAATGGCCGCGCCTTGACCGGCCAAAGCCACGATTACAAGCGGCATGGCACCACAACATTGTTTGCGGCGCTCGAAGTCGCCACCGGAAAGATCATCGCGACCCATTCAAAACGCCGGCGCCGCGTCGAGTTTCTCGATTTCATGAACAGCGTCACCGCGGCTTTTCCGAACCGCAAGCTTCACGTCATCCTCGACAACCTCAACACCCATAAAAAGAACGAGGACTGGCTCAAGGCCCACCCCAACGTGCAATTTCATTTCACGCCGACAAGTGCGTCATGGCTCAATCAGGTCGAAGTATGGTTTTCCATCTTGCAGGGGCAGTCGCTCAGCGGCACCTCCTTCACGAGCCTCAAGCAGCTTCAGGAACACATCGATGCCTACGTCAACGCATACAACGACAGAGCCGAGCCCTTCGTCTGGACCAAGAAAAAGGTCCGTCAACGCCGTTTCAAAGGCCGCCGTATCACTCAGCTCTGATTCCGGGTACTAGGGCGATCGGCCCTATCTGTGGATCGGCCACGTACGTGAAGCTGCGTCAGCAGGGGCGCATCGTCTCGGTCGCGGTGACCATCGCGTCGAGTTAACAGCGACGGCCGGCGTGAGGCGCTCGGCATTGACGTCGGCCCATCCGAAGCCGAGACGTTCTGGGCCGCGCTCCTGCGCAAGCTCGTCCGCCGCGGCCTGCGGGGCTACGGGCTCGTCGTCTCCGATACTCATGAGGGATCACGGCCACGGTCGGCGAAGTTCTCAACGCCACTAGCGCTGCCGCGTCCACTTCATGCGCAATGCGCTGGCACGTGCCGGCAAGAGCGCACGGCGCCTCGTCTCCGCCTTCATCGCCACGGTGTGCGCCCAGGACGATGCCGAGGACGCGCGGGCGTAATGGCGCTGCGTCGCCGACCAGCTCCGCTCCCCTGCCAAAGCGCGGCGCCTTCCTTGCAGCGCCGGATCCGCTACTGACGGGCAATGCACGGCGGCGGGCAGGAACTCATCGTCCGTCAGACCTCCGGCTCTTGCGATTGATTTGATACGCAAGCGACTGACCGCTGGCGTTGTCACGTGACGATCTCCTTCATCCCGCTAATCCCGAATCTTTTTCGATTCGCCTGTGCGATGTAGTGCGCGGGCTTCTTCGCCATGTTTCTGAACTTGGCCACTCTAGAATCAGAAATGCCGTCAGTTGCGAGTTCCTTGCGTGCAATGAAAATTCAGATCGAAGCCCGTAGCACGAGTAAGTACGCGGCAACGGGCGGTGCTCCCGCCGCTCTTCGTAAATATGAATGTGCATCACGTCTTCGACCTCTGGACCCACGAGTGGAGAAGCAGCGGCAGCTATGCCGGCGGCAGTCTTATGGGCTTCGAAATAAAACCGAGGTCCTACGCCTTCTCGACGCCCTGCGTGAGCGAATAGCGGAGTTCGGTCTTTCGCTAAATGAGGAGAAGACCCGGATTCTGAAATTTGGACGGTACGCGGCCGAGCGCCTCTCGCGCCGGGGCAACGCCGCCCGAAGACGTTCGACTTCCTCGGGTTCACGCACATCTGCGCGGTGCACCCAACGAAATCCGCACTTCACAATCCGACGGGTGACAATCGACTCCCGCAATGCCAGGATGGCACGATACGACACGGCGTAACGAACCGCCGCCAGGCGTTCATCGTTGATACCGGCGCGTGGCTCCGCCGCGTGTTGCAGGGATACCTGAACTACGACACCATTCACGGGACTCTGATACGGGCTCGGGCCTTGGCCCGGTGCGATGCTTACGCGCTGGCCCGCCGAGCGACCACAGCGCGTTCTGCAGACCCTCGGCCAGGGCGACGAAGCTCTCGCCCCAGGACTGGTAGTCGCCTCACGTGTCTCGGCGATCAGCTTCGGATGTTGTCCGTGAACAAGCCTCCAAGCACTTGATTGAGAGTCTGTTTTCCGGTTGCGGCGGCATTTGAGATTGCAGGGGATTGGGGCTTCACAGCCCAAAAACCTGCAATTTCGATTTTGGATTTCCCTGCCGCTGCGAACCGTGATTCTGTGCTGCATCGGAGGTACCGATGCGACCAAAGAAGCACAGGACGACAGGCTCGAACGATCTGTTCCGGTCCCGGCTGGACCAGATCATCAACATGCGACACGAGCTGGTTCTGCTCGCCGGCAGGGTCGATTGGGACTGGATCGACGGCGAGATCGCGCCGCTCTACAGCGACAACGGCAGGCCGGGTATCGCGACCCGCTTCATGATCGGATTGCTGCTGCTCAAGCACATCTACGGCCTGTCCGATGAGGGGGTGTGCGAGCGCTGGGTCCACGATCCGTACTTCCAGTTCTTCACCGGCGAAGAGTTTTTCCAGCACGTTTTCCCGCATGAGCGCTCAGACCTGAGCCACTGGCGCAAGCGGCTCGGCGACAAGCTGGAGCGGTTGTTGGCCGAGAGCCTTCGCGTGGCGCACGCGAGCGGTGCGTTGCGCAGCCAGGACCTCAAGCGGGTCACGGTCGACACGACCGTCCAACCGAAGGCCATCAGCTTCCCGACCGACGCCAAGCTGCTGCATGCAGCGATCCGCGGGTTGAACCGCCTGGCGAGGAAGCACGGGGTCAGGCTCCGGCAATCCTATGTTCGCGTGGCCAAAAGCGCGGCGATGATGGCGGGCCGCTACGCTCATGCCAAACAATTCAACCGGCATCAGCGACAGCTGCGCATCCTGCGCAGCCGGCTGGGCCGGATCATCCGCGACATTCGCCGCAAGACCGAGGGCCAGGCCGCATTGGAGGGGGCATTCGCCCTGCCGCTGAGCCGAGCCACCCAGATCGGCTCGCAGCAGCAGCGCCAGCGCGGCTGGAAGTTGTATTCCTTCTGTGGTTGCCGTCCGCGATGCAAGAAGATTTTTTGACCCGCGAGCATGTGATCGAGTGCGCGCTTCTGTGAGGCCTTCATGTGCGGCGCCCTCAGATGCCGCCGGCCGGTATGGTGATCTGCGGATCAAGTCCAAATCTTCCATTCGAGCTCGAAGCTCCAGGAATACAGCTGGTTTCCCGATCCAGATCTTTCGATCATTTGCCCATGCAAGTCGTCGTCTTCCCACACTCCCCAACGTACCGGCGTTAGATTGAGGCCCGCTGCGGACTGATCGTCATGCAGAGGCCGCCAGCGCCGGATCTCGATAGTTCTCCTTCTTCGTCAGCATCGCCCAGATGGCGCGCGCCATCTTGTTCGCGAGTGCGACCGCCACGAGCAAACGGGGCTTCCTGACCAATATGCGGCCCAGCCAGGTTCTCTCGCCTATCGACTTGCGTCCCAACCAGCTCAGGCGGGACATCGCGCCAATGATCAGGAGTTTACGTATGTCCACTTGGCCGGCCTTCGACGCCCGGCCAAGCCGTTGCTTACCGCCCGATGAATGTTGCCGTGGCACAAGCCCCAGCCACGCGGCAAAATCCCGGCCCGATCTGAATGTCTCCATCGGCGGCGCGAAGGCCTCGATCGCCAGCGCGGTGATCGGGCCCACGCCGGGCATCGTCTGCAGGCGCTTTGCCGTCTCGGTCTCCGTGGCTAGCTCCTTGAGTTGCACCAGCATGGCCTGGATCCGAGCGGTCTTTTCGGCGATCTGCTGCAGCATATCGCGGCAGAGGTCGCGCACGAGCTTCGGCAAATCATCGCGCTCCTGGTCGAGTATGTCGTGAATTTGCTTTATGCCTGGGCTTCCTTGTGGAGCGATGTAGCCGTATTCATAGAGATGCGCGCGCAAGGCATTCGTCAATTCGGTGCGCTGATGGACCAACTGCTCCCGGTTTCGAAACAGGACCGCCCGGGTCTGCTGAGCCTCGGTCTTGATCTCGACAAAACGCATTTCCGGGCGCTGCGCCGCGTCAACGATCGCCTCAGCGTCGGCCGCGTCGTTCTTCTGGCGCTTCAAGAATGGCTTGACGTAGCGCGGCGAGATCAGCTTCACGTCATGCCCCAGCTTGATCATCTGCCGGGCCCAAAAGTAGGCCCCACCGCAAGCCTCCATCACCACCACGCTCGGCGCCTGTTCAGCCATGAATCTGTGGAATTGAGCCCGCGACAGCTTCTAGCGAAACTTCACGTGCCCCGTCATCGACGCGCCATGGAGTTGGAAAACATGTTTTGCCAGATCCACGCCGATCATCATATCCTTCGTCACGGTTGCCGTCCTTTCCGCTCAGTGGTTGTGAATCATCACCTTTTTGGCACATTGCGATGCCGTCAGGGATGGACGGCAACCATCCCATCTTCCATGCTCCGGAGGTCGAGTGCATCGGCAAGGGCAAGGCCGCCGCGCCCTATGAGTTCTGCGTGAAGGCCTCCATCGTCACCAACAACCAAAGAGCTCCGGGCGGCTTGTTCGTGCTCCACGCCTGCTCGCTGCCGGACAACCCCTACGACGGTCACACCCTTCGCAACGTCATCGAGCGCACCGAGAGCCTCACCGGCTGCCCGATCGAACGGGCCTATGTCGACAAGGGATATCGCGGCCACGACACACAAAATCCCCGCCGCGTCTTCATCTCGGGCCAGAAGCGCGGCGTCTTCGGCGTCATCAAGCGCGAGCTACGCCGCCGTTCCGCCATCGAGCCCATCATCGGACACATGAAGAACGAAGGTCACCTTGGCCGCTGCTATCTCAAAGGCCGCGCCGGAGATGCCGCTAACGTTCTCCTCTCGGCCGTTGGCCACAACCTCCGCCGTGTCCTGGCTTGGCTCAGAGACCTTTTGTCCCTCTTCCTGCTCTCACTCTGGCCAACGCTCAACTGTCCAGTTCAGCCCAATTCGGCTTATTAACGATCGACTCGGATCGCAGGCAGCGCGGGCGACTCGCCGCCTTGGCTGACTTCAATCGGGAGCTAGTACCCGGAATCAGAGCTGAGTGATACGGCGGCCTTTGAAACGGCGTTGACGGACCTTTTTCTTGGTCCAGACGAAGGGCTCGGCTCTGTCGTTGTATGCGTTGACGTAGGCATCGATGTGTTCCTGAAGCTGCTTGAGGCTCGTGAAGGAGGTGCCGCTGAGCGACTGCCCCTGCAAGATGGAAAACCATACTTCGACCTGATTGAGCCATGACGCACTTGTCGGCGTGAAATGAAATTGCACGTTGGGGTGGGCCTTGAGCCAGTCCTCGTTCTTTTTATGGGTGTTGAGGTTGTCGAGGATGACGTGAAGCTTGCGGTTCGGAAAAGCCGCGGTGACGCTGTTCATGAAATCGAGAAACTCGACGCGGCGCCGGCGTTTTGAATGGGTCGCGATGATCTTTCCGGTGGCGACTTCGAGCGCCGCAAACAATGTTGTGGTGCCATGCCGCTTGTAATCGTGGCTTTGGCCGGTCAAGGCGCGGCCATTGGGCAACTTCAGATAACCCTGCGCTCGCTCCAAAGCCTGGATCGAGGGCTTCTCGTCCACGCACAGCACAATGGCCTTCGCCGGCGGCGCGACATAGAGGCCGACAACATCGGCGGCTTTGGCCGTAAAGTTCGGGTCGTTGCTCTCGCACCAGGACTTGCGAGCCACCAGGTCAATCTTGTGGCTGCGCAGGAACCGCCAGACATATTGGACATCGACATCGCCCAGCGCCTCGGCCAGCAGGGGGCCGGTCCAGCGCGCAAACCCTTGCGGTGGCGGCTTATCCAGCAGCTTCAGAATCCGCTTGTCGGTCGTCTTCGTATAGATCGGCTGCTTGCCAGGCCGCGGCTTGTCTTGCAGCCCTTCAAGGCCATGGTCGGCATAGCGATGCCGCCAAAGGCTGACAATCCGCGGCTGGACCCCAACTTCCTTGGCGATCGACCGGGTGCTGCGCCCATCCGCCGCCAACAGAACTATCCGCGCCCGCTTCAAATCGCGCTGCAACGTCACCGGTGAGCGACAGCACGCCTCAAGCACCTTGCGATCTTTCCTCGAAAGGTGGACTTCTCTTGCTTCGGGTATCATCCCGACCTTGAATCACGACTCACGTTCCAAGAAAAGTGGGTACTAGTACCCGGAATCAGAGCTGAGTGATACGGCGGCCTTTGAAACGGCGTTGACGGACCTTTTTCTTGGTCCAGACGAAGGGCTCGGCTCTGTCGTTGTATGCGTTGACGTAGGCATCGATGTGTTCCTGAAGCTGCTTGAGGCTCGTGAAGGAGGTGCCGCTGAGCGACTGCCCCTGCAAGATGGAAAACCATACTTCGACCTGATTGAGCCATGACGCACTTGTCGGCGTGAAATGAAATTGCACGTTGGGGTGGGCCTTGAGCCAGTCCTCGTTCTTTTTATGGGTGTTGAGGTTGTCGAGGATGACGTGAAGCTTGCGGTTCGGAAAAGCCGCGGTGACGCTGTTCATGAAATCGAGAAACTCGACGCGGCGCCGGCGTTTTGAATGGGTCGCGATGATCTTTCCGGTGGCGACTTCGAGCGCCGCAAACAATGTTGTGGTGCCATGCCGCTTGTAATCGTGGCTTTGGCCGGTCAAGGCGCGGCCATTGGGCAACTTCAGATAACCCTGCGCTCGCTCCAAAGCCTGGATCGAGGGCTTCTCGTCCACGCACAGCACAATGGCCTTCGCCGGCGGCGCGACATAGAGGCCGACAACATCGGCGGCTTTGGCCGTAAAGTTCGGGTCGTTGCTCTCGCACCAGGACTTGCGAGCCACCAGGTCAATCTTGTGGCTGCGCAGGAACCGCCAGACATATTGGACATCGACATCGCCCAGCGCCTCGGCCAGCAGGGGGCCGGTCCAGCGCGCAAACCCTTGCGGTGGCGGCTTATCCAGCAGCTTCAGAATCCGCTTGTCGGTCGTCTTCGTATAGATCGGCTGCTTGCCAGGCCGCGGCTTGTCTTGCAGCCCTTCAAGGCCATGGTCGGCATAGCGATGCCGCCAAAGGCTGACAATCCGCGGCTGGACCCCAACTTCCTTGGCGATCGACCGGGTGCTGCGCCCATCCGCCGCCAACAGAACTATCCGCGCCCGCTTCAAATCGCGCTGCAACGTCACCGGTGAGCGATTTCTGCGGAGAAAAATCTCGTGTTCCGAGCCTGGCGGCCCGATACCGGCTGTTTAGTTCACGTCCCCGAGAGTAAGACTTTTATTTGGCTCAGATCCGGATGGCAGAAGCTTGTGCAAACCCATTCGCAACTTGAGGTCTTCCGGCGCCCACGGATCTCCCTGCTGCCAGCTCGGGGGCACATAAAGAGACAAACTTGGCAGCGGCTGGTTGCGCCGCACTTGCGGCGCATAAGGCGAGGATGTTGAGTTGAAGCCGTCCATGTTCCACCCCCCTGAACGCTTAAAGCCGACTACAGAAGGTCAGCGACAGGAAACAGCGCGGGCGCGGCCTGGCGCCTACCGACCTGGGGGGGCTGGATAAAGGCACTATCCCTGCCGCTCCGCGCTGCCGTTGAGTTTAGCGGAAAGCGTGACTCGGCGCTGACCGTTCTGGATAGATAGCGCTGTCCCTGCCACGTCCCGTTAACCACAACGGCTCTGTATCCGGGCTGGCTTACTGAAAGCTGACGAGACCCGGCAATTCCCAACCCGGCAATTCCCAAAACGAAAGCGGCCCGTGTGGGCAAGTTGCAGTCAAGCGTGAGAACGACGTTCCGGCGGCACGCTTGGTACCACGTCAGCCTGAGCATTCGCCAGCTAGCAGCTCCGGTGTCCAGCGCCCGGCCTGCCGGAGGGCCGCAGGCGGTGGCCACCAGAAGGGCCTCTTCCTTGTCGTTGAGTTCGCGCTCTGCCCGGTAGGCGGCTCTTCGCTCTGGTTCTCCGCCAGGTTGCCTTCGACAAAAACGTCGAAGGGTGGGAGACCGCCAAGTGGCCGACGCCCAGGCTTGTGGCGATCACGTCATCACTCATCCCGGCATCGGCCGCCAACCGGATCTGCGCCCCCTTGAGCGGACAGCGGTTGCCTGCCTCCGCCTAAGAAAAGCTCTATTCGACAAAAAGAGAGGTATCTATGGCAAACGAATCTTAGATAACTCGCGGCATCTTGAGTTCAGAGCAATCGTGGGATTTGGCGGGTGAGCTGAAGCCACTGAAGCGACCCACACCCTCGTCAGTGGGCGACATATGCCCTCGGCTCTGGAGGAAGTAGCTGCGATCGGGCTCTTATCGCAAGCTCAGTGAAGCGCCTGCCTTCCCGCGGGTGATGGCTGTGGCTTGAGATGATCCAATATCTTCGAGCCGGCGCTGAACGACCTCGACCAGAATTTCTCCAGAAAATCCAGGTGACACCGCAACAGCTCCGAGGAAGTTTTGGAGTCCGCGATATCCTTCAGAAAGGTGGCCTGATCGTGCAGGGAGGAAGCCGCCAAACCTAGTCCGTCCTTCAGGGCCGCAGCGAACAGGTTGCTTGTCGCTTCAATCGAGCTCTGCCATTCCCGAAAAGTAAATGGAATAGGCGATGCGGCTGTCGTAGATTTCCCAGCGCCATCGGCGGAAGCGCCAGATATCAGAGCCGGGTCGTGCCCGACATGTGGCCGCCGCTCGCGTTTCTCGTCTTCGCTTGCATTCGGTGCCATTCGAGATCTCCTAGCTTGAAGGGCTTATAACGTACTAAGTTGTTCGCCGCTCATTTCGATCATCCCCTACAAGGTACCACAATTGCCAACACGCGATACCTACCTCATTTGGTAACGTGGCAGCAAAGGAGGCAGTGAACGCGATACGGCCAGAGCCCATAGGCTGTAAAGCGCGCGTCCGTGTGCTGTCGCTTTGCCCACCGGTGCCGGCCCAGAGGCTGAGAACTGGGGCGATCGGATGGAGGATGGTGCCGGCTGCGCGTAGATGGCTGGCGGCGGCAAAGTCGGTGAGCGCACGTACATGGAGCAGCAATCAACATTCAATAATTGTTTAAGATTCTCCAAGCCGCTGGAACGGGCGATCGCTTCTACCCTGCTTCGAAGGCTTCACTGGCAGCCTGCTCGGCCTGTTGACGGCCCTGCCCTCTGAGCCAACGAGCGCTTCTGGACGGGCCACATGAAAGCGACTTTGAATCGCGGTGGATGCCCTCGACGGCTGGAAGCCGATTCGGCCGGCTGGCGTATATGATCCATTAGAACCATCTCGGCGGCTCGCGCAACCAGGCGACCGCCAGGCACTTAACCGCCGCGGCACCGCTATACGGGATCATCCAGAGGTTCTTGCCGACCGAGTGCGAAATCCATGCTTCGATACGACGAGCTAACTGCCGGCGCAAACTTGCGATGTTCGGCGAAGCTTGTCCGGTGTCAGCTAGCGGGTTGGGTTAGGGTCTGTACCTAAATAGCGCCACGTGATTCTCTTGCCTACGTGTTGATTCGGGGGCGAGAGAATGCGCGCTGGTTTGTTTTGGCTGAACGACAGGCAATGGGCGCGTATCGAACCGCATCTGCCGAGGGGACTGACGGGGCCGGATCGGGACGACGACCGACGCATCGTCAGCGGCATCATTCACATGCTGCAATCGGGTGCACGATGGCGTGATTGTCCACGTGAATACGGCCCTTACACGACGATCTACAATCGCTTCAATCGCTGGGCCAAGCGAGGACGATGGTGCGCAATCTTCGAAGCGCTGGCCAAGCCTGGCGAAGACGGCGTCGTACTGTCGCTCGACTCGACCTCGATTAAAGCTCACCGGTGTGCCTCCGGCGGAAAAGGGGGGAGCACAATCAAGCAATCGGCCGCTCGCGCGGAGGCCGCACGACAAAAATCCATGCGCTGAGCGATCCGCTCTGCCGGCCGGTCGTCCTGCATCTGACTCCAGGCCAGGATGCCGATATCGCTGCGGCTCCCGATGTCCTGGCGCTCGCGCCACCCATGAGCGTGCTCCTCGCCGACAAAGGGTATGATGGCGACAAGCTTCGCGGCGAAATCATTCGTCGTGGCGCCAAGCCCGTAATCCCCAATAAATCTAACCGTGTCGTCATCCATCGCTTCAACAAACGCGCCTACAAAGGACGAAATGTCATCGAACGCTGCTTTTGCAGGCTCAAGGACTTCCGGCGCATCGCCACGCGATATGACAAGCTCGCCCGTAATTTTTTGGCCGCTGTTCATCTCGCCGCTCTCGTCGCATATTGGCTCAATTGAGTCTGGACCCTAGGTGAAGCAATAGACGTTGCAAGCACCCCGCGCGGGAAAACGGCGTTGATAGACAATGGCGGCAATACCCGTGCGTCTCGAGTTTAGCTGGAGGCTTGCTTTTTCTCTCGCACGCAGGCTTACGTCCTGTGGCTCTCGAACGTGTGCGGCGCAATGTGGCACTCGGGCCGATCTTGAGACGTATAAACGCTGTGATCGTATGAACTTGTAGCAGCGCGGCTCGAGATAGACGACCAGAGACATGCTCCAGATGGCAGCCGTCCCTAGTTGACGATCAGCACTACCGGCTTGTCAACCGAGTGGCAGGGTCCCCTAGCCAAGGTGGTACAAGTCGACGTCCTCGAGGGTGTAGGCGCTGAAGCTCCCGAAATGGGCGAACAAGTTGTTGCGCTTGGCGCCGCAGCTGATCCGGTGATCCGGTCGGCGAGGCCGCGGCCCAGAGGCTATCGGGCGAGCGCATCGGCGCCTCGCGGAAGATGCGAGCATCGATTGAGCGCCAGCCTGCAGATCGCAGCGTCAGGACAGGACGACCTAGCCCGATCTATTCACGAGAGCACGGTCGTTCTTGACGTCTGACGGGGGCTGGCGGCTGGCGTGGGTGACCGTCCGGCCTTTTCTCACCGGGTTCTGCATCAAGCTGTTTTGTAGGCGATGGAGGAGTGGGGCGGGTGAGCGGGCGCAGGCCCGGTCGGTTACGGACCGAGCGGGAGCAGCGCGCCGGGCAAGCCGCGGATCAGGTCGGCTTCGGGACATGCCGCGGCAAACGCAAGGCGAATGCGGCTCGTGGTCTCGACCACACGGGCAGCGAGTTTCAAGAGACGAAGACGCAGCGTCGCGAACTCGGCAGTGGCCAATTCCCGGGCTTTGGGAATGGCGTCGCGCACGGTCAGCATCAGCCAATAAGCGGCCGTATGGAGCACGAGACGGACCTGGTTGGCGAGCGCCGAACGGCAGCTGGTGCGGTCGGAGGCGAGCTGTGTCTTATGCAGCTTGATCAGATTCTCTGCTTGGCCGCGCGCGCAATACAGGCTGTCGTAGATCCACTCGGCCGAGCCGACATCGAGGCTGGTGACGACGAAACGGATGTCGAGGCCGAGCATCGTCGCCTCAATACGGGCGACGGTGCGCCGTTCGCGATCCCAGGACTTTGCCTTGTGGCGGGTCTCGGTATAGCCACGCAGAACCGGCAGGTTCTCGATGGCGCGTCGGGTGCGGATGTCGTCGGCGACCTCGTCGACTTTTCTGGCGAGAGGCTTGGTGCCGGACAGACCGAAGATGTAGTCGATGCCGTTGGTCTCGCACCACGCCATGGCCTCCGGCCGGGCATAGTGCCCGTCGCCACGGAACGTAATTCGCGTGTTGTGCCATCGCGTGCGGATATGCCGTACCAGGCGGCGCAGATGGGCACGCACCTCGACGCCGCCCGGCGTCTTGCCGGGCCGCAGCACGACGGCCACGGGCCGGCTCTTCTCCGTGTCGTAGACGTGGATCGGCAGAAAGCAGCGTTCGTCATAATGAGCGTTGAACAGCGAGAGCTGCTGATGGCCGTGGACGACGTCGCAGGTATCATCGATGTCGAGCGTGACGGATGCCGGCTCGTGGGGGTAGCTATCCATCCATGCGTCGACCAAAATGTAGGTCAGTCGGATCACGTCGCGCAGGCGCGGAGCATTCTCCAGCCGCGACAGCGTCGGCTGGGAACACAGATCCCGGCCCGTGTCCGGTAGGCGACCGCAGGCCAGCTTGAATGCCGGATCGGACCGCAGATGATCGAGGTCGTCGGCGTCCTCGTAGCCGCAGCAGATCGCGAACATGCGCGCGCGGAACATATCGACCAGGCTGTGCACGACCCGCGTCGGATCGCGCCGATCCGGGAACACCCGGGCCAGATTGTCGGCCAAGCCGAGACGCCGCTCGGCCATCGCCAGAAGCATCACGCCCCCGTTCGAGGTTAGGCGCCCACCATCGAAGGCAGCTGTGACTTTCTTGGCGTGAATGGCTGGAAACGAGAAGGGCGGAATCGTATCGTCGGTCATGGCGGGCGTGGCGTTCGCGGTTGGAGGTGATGGGGTTGGCTTCACAACCGAATCCTACGCCGTATCAGCGCTTTACACCACGCTCGCCAGCCTCTCGGGCGCCTCTTACGAATAAGACAGGCTAGTCACGTGAATCTAATGTTCGCCACATAAAGTCTGCTGGGTTTTGTGGCAGAAGCGTTTGACGGAAGCCAAAATCTGGTCTGCGGACTTGGTCCATTTGAAGGGCTTCGGGTTTTGGTTGTGCAGGTGGATGAAGGTGCAGATGTCGGCCTCGAGTTGCCCGACGGAGGTGTTGTCTAATCGCTGCTGGGACGTCAAGCATTTAGTTTCGTCAAGAGACGCTGCCGGGTGCGTGGTTGTCTTCGCGGTCGACATTGGTCGCCGCATGATGGAGCTTCGCGGACGAGCCTTCAATGTGGACGACGCACTTTGCTGAGTCAGCAGTGCAACCCCATCAGCGGAATGGATCGGCTCACGTCCCGGCAGGGACACCTTAGGCGTTCAGGTTCTGAACGCTATCCGAGCTTATGCGGCAGCTCCGGCATTCGGATTGAACAGCTCGCCGGTCTTAAGCATCGTATGCTTATCACCGCCAGTTTCCGTGCCACAGCCACGGCGGCTCTTTTGAAGCCGATCCTCTCCCGGAGATGCCGTCCCCACGTCCGCAGAGCGCTGTCGGTTGAGCTGCGCGTCAGAATGACCGCTGCCGCTTCATAGAGAAGCCCACGCAAATGGCGGTCGCCACGTCGGGATATATGGCCATCATAATCGACTTCTCCGGATTGGTAGCGGCGCGTTGTCAGGCCGATCCACGCGCCAACAGATCGGGATTTCCTGAAGTTGTCAGGCTCCTCAATAGCTGTGGCAAAAGAGGTTGCGGTGATCGCACCGATGCCCGGAATCGACATGAGGATGCGGCAGGCCTGACTCTCGCGCGCATCCCGAACCAACTGGCGACCGAGTTCGGCGGCGCGGATGCGAATGCCACGCCAGGCTTCCAGCATCGGAAGCACGATGGATGCAAGTCCGTCCTGATCAGCCAGAAGGTTCCGGACGTTCTTCTCGAAGGTGCTTCCCTTTCCGGCGGGAACAAGCAGACCGAAGGTCTTCATGACGCCGCGGATCTGGTTCGAAAGCTCGGTGGTGATCCGGACCAGCCGCGTGCGCGCCGCGACAAGCGTGCGGGTCAGCATGCTGTTGAATCCCTTCACGCGCACCTCACGAAAGAACCCGACTTCCGCGAGCTGCGCCAGACCATCGGCGTCGTTCGCGTCCGTCTTGTTCGCCGCCATATCGAGCGCCGCTTTATCATGGCGCGCATCGACGCAGATCGCCGGCAATCCTTCGGTGCGCAAAGAATGATAGAACCATACCGACAGCGGTCCCGTCTCGAACACCACGCGTTTCACGGCCGGCGCCCGCTTGCGGATGAGCGCGGCGATGACACTGGGATCAGATGCACACTTGCCGCGCCAGATCCGTTCACCTGCTCGACGGATCGAGACCGCCGTCTCTTTCATCGACACATCGAGACCGATATACTCTTCCATGGCTGTTCTCCATTCGATGCTTGGGCCCGGCGTCCAGTCGTGAGCCCGTATTTCCATCCTATCGGGGAACAGCCCCCCTCCAAGACTATTGATTGTCTTTAGGGCAATACGCTCCTGCGATTACCCCATGTGGACGCCCCCTCACGGCATCGCTGTGCCAAAGTGGTGTCGTTGACCATCACTTGAACGGAGGCGTCCATGTCGGAATTTAGCATAATCGCGTTGGATCTGGCGAAGAATGTATTCCAGATGCACGGCGCGGATGCATCAGGAACCGTGCTTTTCCGCAAGAAGCTGCGCCGGGATCAGATCCTTAAATGTCTTGCCGCGCAGCCGACGTGCACGGTCGCAACGCGACTTTGCGGCATGGCTGGGGCTTACCCCGCTGCAGCGCTCCACCGGAGGCAAGCAGAAGCTCGGCAAGACGTCACGTATGGGCGAACGAACCCTGCGACGACTACTGATCATCGGCGCGAGCGCGGCCGTGCGCTGGGCAATGCGCAAAGGCTCGACAGCGGATTCTTGGCTTGCGCGCATGCTTGCCCTCAAGCCGCCCATGCTGGTGATCGTCGCCCTCGCTAACAAGATGGCGCGCATCGTCTGGGCATTGATGGCGAGAGGCGGAACCTATCGGGCTCCGGCTGCGGCGAAGTAGTTCCGCGGCAGGGACCGTGAGTGTGAGAAGGTCAACCGGAGAGTATGGCGCACGGTCACGAGACAGGAATGGGAAAACCAGATCATGGATACGCGCCTCGAGCACGCGAAGTTGAATTGGACCCGTTCCGCGAACTCCCATACGGGCCAGCGGCATGTGACAGCCGCAACAAAAGGCCGAACACATGTCAGCGCCCGACCACGCTCCGCACTCTTCGAAAGATTCTTCTTGCACCAACGGGGGCGTCTACACATGTCCATGACGATATGGACATCGAGGCCTTCAGGAACTTGAGCATCGATCTCTTTTAAAAACTTCAAGAACTCGACTGCCCGGTGGCGCTTGTAGCATTTGCCGATGACGAACCCCGAGGCGACATCGAGCGCGGCAAACAGCGAGGTCGCACCATGCCGCACATAGCTGTGCGTACGACGCTCCGGTATGCCGGGCATCATTGGCAAGACCGGCTGCTCGCGATCGAGTGCCTGAATCTGGCTTTTCTCATCGATGCTGAGGACAAGGGCTCGGTTCGGCGGGGACAGGTAAAGCCGACGATGTCGCGTGCCTTGTCGACGAGCCGCGGATCGCTCGACAACTTGAATGTCTGGCTACGGTGCGGTTGCAAGCCGAACGCCGACCACATTCGGCGGATCGTGGTGCGGGAAAAGCCAGTTTCCGCAGCCATCGAGCGGATCAACCATTGCGTCGCCTCGGCCGGCGTCGTACGCAGCGTGCGCTCGATCACGGTGGCAACCTGATCGTCGTTGATGGTGCGAGGGCGGCCAGGGCGTGCCTCGTCAAGCAAGCCATCACAGCGATCCTTCAAAAATCGGCGGCGCGACTTGCCAACGGTGTGTTCGTGGAGGCCGAGTTCGGCAGCCACAAACTTGCTTGGCAAGCCATCCGCCCACCGCAGGATCGCGCGGCATCGCTCAGGAAAGCAACCGCGCAGCACGATGACGACGAACTTGCCTCTCCAAGTACGCCCGCTCCTGCGGACTCAGCACCAACGGCGCGATCGGCCGGCCTTTCCCACCTGCATTCGCCACAAGCGCTCTCCTCTCTCGAGATTCGAGCTATCAACCAATGCGACGAACTTGCGTTCCGGATGACTAGACTAGCCCCGCCGCATAGAGCGCTTTTGCGACTGACTCGAAATACTGCGAAGGCACCGGGTTGCCGAGCCTTGCCTTGCCGAGCAGCTGACGCGCCAGAACATTGTCCTCCACAATGTTGAGGCGAAGCGCGCGCGCCTCACCAAGCAGCTGTGAAGCAGCTTCACCCTCGCCACGGCAGACCAACACCGGCACACCGGTCTCGCCGCGAACATAGCGCAGACCAATCAACGTTGCCGGTCCCCGCAATATCAACGTGGCCCGGCTGATGCCGAGTGGAGCCTCGTTTGCCGACTCTTGCCGCAGCCGCCGGTGCTCGCGCTTCACCTGCGGATTGCCTTGCTGTTCCTTGTTCTCCCGCTTGGCCTCCGTTTCCGTCATGCGCATGTCCTGCATAAACAACCAACGCTGGATTAGAAGGTCAGCCAATCCGCCGACCAGAAAAGCTCCAGCGGCAATGCCAATCAGCAGTTTAACCTCGGTGAAGACGAAACCAAAACAGCCCATGCCGCAGACTGGCAGGTACACCAGCGCTTTCCAGCTCGCGGTCACGGTTAAAAAGAAGATCGCACCAAGCAAAACCACTTTAGCCAGGGTCTTGCCAAGCTCGATGGCCGAACGTTTCGAGACGATACGCTTCAAGCCTTTGATGGGATCGAGTTTCTCGAGCTTCGGCTTGAGCGGCTCCGAAGCAAACATAAAGCCGCCATTGGCCAGGACATTGGCCAGAAGAGCTGCTGTCACGGCAGCGGCGAGCAACGGAGCGACAGTGGCAATCGAAAGTTCTAGCAAGCCGCTGAGCGCTTGTGGCACCGCGCTTGTGAACGGCTGCTCCTGCAGTTTATCGACCAGCCGGACCGTCTCCTGCCACTTGTCCTCAATGGCACCCGCTCGCCACCACAGACAGCCGAAACCGGCACAGGCGCTGACGCCGCTCACTAGATCGGAGCTGCGCGCGCTCTGCCCCTTCTTGCGCGCATCGCGCAGCTTCTTGGGCGTCGGAGGAAGCTTTTTCTCCTCACTCGTAGAGCTCATTTCAACAGCTTCCTCAGATGATCGAGCATGTCGTTCGAGGTCAGGATTTCAGAACCGGCATATTCGAGCAGATAGACGGTGTAGCTGACCATAATGACCCCGAATGCAACATTCTTGATCATCGGGGAGAGATCGTTCATCTTGAGCTGAGATGCAAAACGGCCGAGCATCATGACCGAGATATCCACCAGCAACAGCAGGGCCAGAACCGGCCCGGCGACCAACAAGGTCGTCATCATGATACGATCGAGAAGGGCAAGACACTCCACTGCCCCTTGCACTGTCAAGGCAGGCAAAAACTGATAGACAGGCCACACTAGGTAGCTGCCATAAAGGCCGCTCACCATGGTCTGCAGCCCGCCGACCAGAACGAAGATCGTAACCGCCGTAACACCGAGAAAGAGCCCGGTTCCAGTCGCTTGGCTGTGCGTCGCGGGATCCTCCCCCGCAACTTGGCTTGAAATTCCTCGTTGGGTATCGATGATGTCGCCGACTGCCTGTATGCTCCATAGTGGAATACTGAGCAGGATGCCGAGCATCAGACCGACGAACACCTCCTTCACGCCAAGCATGGTAACGCTAACCAAGCGCGTGTTCGGGTCCAAGGCCTGCAGACCGAGCTTGATCTGAGCAAGGCAAGGCAGGCCAATCGCAATCGTCAGGCTTCCCCGAATGAGGCCGCTGATACGCGGCCGGGTGAAGACAGGAAGCACCAGCATGATGCCTAGGGCGCGGGCCGCACTCAGGCCGGTTGCGGCGACGAATTCGATCGAGCCCTGAACGAGAACTTGCGCCTCTGCGGGTGACAGGCCAGCCATCCAAGCTCTGCTAGTATCTTGCGGTGAGTGCCGGAAACTCGCTGAAGATGCGCTCGGCCTGGTCGATCAGCGGGGCGCTGAGAACCGGGGAAAAACCGGCGAGCACGGCGACGACAACCAGAAGCTTGACCGTCAGTGGCAGGGTTTGGTCCTGGAGCTGAGTTGCCGCCTGGATAAGGCCAATGATCAGTCCGGAGATCAGAGCTGCGAGCAACGGCGGCAGAACCCAGATCATGAAGAGCACGAGCGATTGACTGAGGTGCGTAAGGATGCTGGCTTCGTTCATGGTCAACCTCCTGGCGTGGTGTAGCTTAGTACTAGCCCGTGCATGAGACGTGACCAGCCGTCGATAGTGACGAACAGAAAGAGCTTGAAGGGGACAGATATCACTGTGGGGGATACCATCGACATACCCATGGCCATCAAAATCGTGGTGACAATCAGATCGATCGTGATGAAGGGAAGATAGAGAAGAAAACCGATTTCGAAGCCCCGCTTGAGTTCGGAAATCAAGAACGACGGCACAAGAATTGAGAAATCATCTGCCGTTACGCTGCCGCGCATCTCCTCCGACCAGACATGTTCGGTGGATGACAGGAAGAAGCGGCGCTGCTCTTCATTGGTGAATTTCTTCAGATGAACACGCAGCGGCTCCTGTCCCTCCTTGGCGGCCATCACCCAGTCATCGAAACTCTGGTAGCGAAGTTGCGGATCGGTAAGGCGGTTATAGGTCTGCTCGAAGACTGGAGCGCTGATGAAGACGGTCAGGATGAGTGCCGCTCCGTAAAGGACGATGTTCGGCGGTATCGATTGAGTTCCTAGCGCATTGCGCACGAGGAAGAGAACAACCGAGACCTTGATAAAGGCTGTAGTTGTGACGACAGCAAAGGCCAGGAGGCCAAGGCCGACCGTTATCGCAAGAAGCGCCAGGATGCTGGGTTGAATTTCAGTCATTAAGCGCCAACCTGCCGCGTAACCTGACGGCGAGCTCCTCGCCGATCCGCACGATGTCGCCTCGGCCGATACGTTGGCCGTTCGCAACGATATCGACCGGCCCGTCAAGATGCCGGCCAAGTTCGAACACGTGGCCTTCGTTGATGGTTCGCAAGGTTCCCAACGGCATCGGCCAGCGGCCACATTCGAATACGAGTGTGATCTCGATGCTGTCGATATCCGCCTCTGACGGGGGCTGCTGTTGCATCTGGTTTTGGGGCATCACATCTTCACTTTTTAGAGGGTGGGATCGCAAGCGGAATGGTCCTCGCAGCACCAGCCTGTCGCCGCCAATCTCTGCAGGGGCCCACAATCGGTCTACAACGAGAACAATTTGGCCTCGCGCGAGTGGAATTGTGTCCGGGAGCAGCGCATCGCCTTGCTCTGCTTGGCGAAGAACGCCGATCGCGACGCGGAGCGAGCCGATATGGCCTGCAACGATGACCGGGAGTTCGGAAAGCAGCCTGGCCGCCTGTCGCGGTAATCGGCCGAGCAGCTCGCCGAGGACGGTGAAAGCCGGAGGCACCGGACCGTCGAACGGAGAGAATAGAAGCAGCCGAGCCTTGCTGGCGAGCTCACCATAGGCGACGTCAAATTCAAGATAAGGCTGCGTACTCCGCGCTTCCTCGGTGCGAACAAGCTGCAGATTCCGCTGCGTCATTCTTTCCAGCGCAGCAAGCAAGGGTTCAAGCGCAAGTTCCAGGACCAGCGAACGCGCCGGCTCAGAAGGTAAGGTAAGCCCATTCTGCACGGTCCGAACCAGCGCTTCCGCAAGCTTACCCGGCAAGGACAGGATCAAGGTTTCACCTTCTACTTCGAAGACGCAGTCGAGCATCGGTGCCGCAGCCGGCTCCGCCTGCCAGACGGTCCGGCTCACGCGCACAGATAGCGGCTTCTCGCCGAGGAGGCCTTGTAGAGGCGCACGCAACGCTGTGATCTCGTTAAGCCACGAGGCCACTGCGTGCGACAGGATCAGTGACGGCATGAAGGCTGCGCGCTCAGCCGGCCGGTCTGAGGCCGGTGCGGCTTCCGCGCCGCAGGCCCCGAGCTCGCGCGTGAGAGGATCTGCAATCATGCTGGCTCACCTCCCGTCTGCCCTGACGGGCCGCGCCGGTAGCGGAGCAAGACTTCATCATCAGCTTCGATTTCGGCGGCGGCTTCGAAATGAGCACTCGTGGTGCGCCGAACGTCTTGATCAATCTCACGCCATTTCTGGCTCGCCGCTGAACGCCTGGCCCAAACGGCCCTCGCCTCAAGAACCGCAGTCTCAGCTTGCGCCTGAGCAGCACGGGCATTTTCAAGAACCTGCTGCGCCGCTGCAATCTCATCTGTGAGCCGGCCGATGATGAGATGATAGCGCCGCTGCAGCTCGCAAACAGACATCGCATCGGCTGCTAGCATCTCCCGATAGAGCTCTGCCTCGAGCTTTGCCCGGCGCTCTTCGGCATGTGTAAGATGCTCGAAAGCTCGTTGGACAGCTTGGATCGCAAGGTGGCGCTTGGCTTCCATGTTAGACAATTCACGAATGGCGCTTCGCTCCCGCATGTCCTTTACGAGCCGCAGCTTCGAGGCGTGAACGGGACTTAGGCGGTCAGACGCGATATCCATGCGATCGTCTCCTCAAAGCTGCACGCCTCACCCTGCCCCTGGCGCAGAAAGGCCCGCAGTTGCTCGATCGAGGCGATCGCCCGATCGGTCAGCGGATCAGAGCCTTGTTTGTATTCACCGACCTTGATCAGGAACTCGGCCTCAGCGTACCGTGACAGCAGATCACGGAAAAAGGATGCCGCCTTGCGATGCGGCACGGACACGATCGCATCCATGACGCGGCTGCGGCTCGACAACACGTCGATCGCCGGAAAATGCTCCCGGGAGGCCAACGCGCGGGAGAGAATAATGTGGCCATCGAGGATGCCGCGTGATTCTTCCGCTATCGGATCACCCGTGCCGTCACCTTCGACAAGCACAGTATAGAAGGCCGTAATGGAGCCATGCTCGCCCATGCCGGCGCGCTCCAACAAGCCCGGCAACAGTGCAAAAACGGATGGCGGAAATCCGCGCCGGGTCGGCGGTTCTCCTGCGGCAAGTCCGATTTCACGCATGGCGCGGCTAAAGCGCGTCAAAGAATCCATCATCAGAACGACGCGAAGGCCCTGATCACGAAAATATTCGGCTAGCGCTGTCGCCATGTGGGCGCATTGGGCCCGCTCCATCGCCGAACGGTCGGAAGTCTCCACCACAACGACGGAACGGTGAAGGGCTTCGCCAAGATGACGTTCGATGAATTCACGCACCTCTCGACCGCGCTCGCCGATCAGCGCAACGATAGTGACGTCGGCCGCTGCGCCTCTTACGATTTGCGACATCAGCGTCGACTTGCCGCAACCGGCATCACCATAAATTCCGATCCGCTGACCTTCTCCGCATGTGAGAAGACCATCCAGGACACGGACGCCGAGCGGGAACGGCTGTTCAATCGCGCGCCGTTTCATCGGATTAGGCGCCCTGCCGCGCAGCGGTCTGGCTTCGCCGGCTTTTATAGGACCCTTGCCGTCGAGCGGCCGGCCAAAACTGTCGATCACGCGGCCGAGCAAATCGGGGCCGGCAGCCACTTCCTGCATTCGCCCGGTCGTCACCACCTCTGCGCGATTGGACAGCCCCACCATGTCCCCGATGGGCGTGAGTAACACCCCATCCGGCAACAGACCGATTACCTCGGCCTCGAGCGACCATCCGCTGCGAGGATCCTGCAATAAGCACAGTTCTCCGACCCTGGCCTCCGGCAAGACGGCGTGCAGCAGCGTGCCCACGGCCCGCGTGATCCGGCCGCGGACAGCGCGTGTATCGATGTGCTTGGCGGAAGATCTTAAGGATGAGAGTGCGGCCTTTACGGTTCCTTCTGCGGCCGCGGCATGATGGGTCGGTCGTTGCACGGTCACGATTCAGCTTCCTCCGTCAAGCCAAAGCCGAGGCGCAGCGCGCGCAGCTGCGCGGCAAGCCCAAGATCGACGTTGCCGAACTCGCTCCATAAAACACATTGGTCCGCGCTCAGCGCCGGATCCGCCTCAATCCTGACCTTCGGCCGGCCCTCAAGTCCGTCATAATCCTTGAACTCACTGGCTAGCAGGTCGGCTTTCAGTGGGGATACGTGAAGGCAGACCTCCGTGTTTTTATATCTTTGCTCGATGGCATGACGAACGCACTGGACCAGCATCTTGCCCGAATCAAATGCGCCAAGCAGATCGCGAACGATCTCAAAGACCAGTTGCGGCAATTCCCGCTCCAGAACCGCCTTGCGTTGGGCCAGTTCACAAGTCGCCTGCGCAATCAGCCGGGCCATTTCCTCTGCGCCAGCCTTTGCACCCTCGGCGCGGCCCTGCGCACGTTCCCGCTCATAAGCCAGGCGTGCCCACCCTCGAACCCGCTGCAGATGCCGCTCGGCAGCGGCCAGCGCCTGTATGGCATCGTGCCAGATCTCAAGCTGCGCAGCTGGGATCAGCGGTCCAAGAGCCCGAATCTTCGGGGCCGCGGGTGGTGCGAGGGCATCGGCCGTCATGCCCCAGCATCCTCAGTGCGCAAATGAGCCATGACGAGGGAAAGCAGCGGGCCTGCTGCGCTACGGTGCTCGGCAGTTGAGCTCTCGGCGGCCGTCCCAGCGGGCAAGCGTAGAAGCACGCGGATACGAGCAAGCGATGAAGTCTCTTCGAGCCAAGCGCCGAGACAAGCATGCCCGTCATATTCGATCTGTCGGGACAATTGCTCTGGATCGGCGATCGGGGCCGTTGCGACGGCGCAGGATAAATGCCGGACTGCGAAAGCATGCGCCTCGGCACCGATCAACTCCACCAACACAGGCAGATCGTGCCTGGAGAACAGCTTGAGGATGGAGCGTGCATGCCAAATGCCGCCCGCGAGCAGCGCAGCCCGCCGCGGATCATGCCCCAGGAGAGCATCTTCGCTCCAGTCGCCGCAGCTCACCTCCCCCTTGCTACCCAAAAGCAGTTCGGCGAGCCTTGGCTGTAGCCTGGCACTCTGCTGTAGCCGAGCCAAAGTGGAAGGCGAAAGCAGCGGGTCAAGAAGCCCGGCGAAACGACCGGGATCGGCCGAGGCAGCAAGCTCGCGCAGCCGATCGGCTGCGAGCGTGAACGAGCGATTGGTTTTTGTGGCTGTGGTTGACATTGATGGCGGCATGAGCGTCCAGACTATGACGCATCAGCAATCATCTTGCCCGCCGCTTGGTCAGCAGACAGGCGCGAGCCCCTACCGAACACGCTCAGCTTACGCGATGATTTTCCAAACTGACGCATGCGCGGGCCCAGCAATACGCAAGCGACGATGCCGAATACCGCTCCGGCGCCTCCTACAGCAAGCGCAAGTAACGGCGATGAGCCGGCTCTTGCTGACTGAGCCACAGGGACTCCCGGACCGGCAGACTGCTCGACTGGAGCGCGCTCGACCGGCACGAAGACAACGGCGACCTTGTCATAGGACAGCCCTTCAATGCTGTTTGCGACGAGCATCTTGATCTGCGGCAATAGTGCCGAAAGCCTCGCGCTGGAGCCATGTCGAATGAAGACCGATGCCGAGGACGGGGTCGCACCTTGCCGCAACAAGTCGTTCTTCGGCAGAACGACGTGAACGCGTGCTGAAAGGACGCCATCTATATCGCTGATCGTGCGCGACAATTCTTCGCTTAGAGCATAAACGTATCGCGCCCGCTCCTCGATCGGCGAGGCAACGAGGCCCGATCCCTTGAACACCTCGCCGAGATTCTTGAAGGATTGGCGCGGCAGCCCCTCAACATTGAGCAGGTCAATCGAATAAGCGAGCTGCTTTTCCTCGACCTGGATTGTGCTGGTTCCGTCCTTGGCGACAACACGGACAGCATCAACGCTCTTGCCAAGGAGAAGCGCGAGCATCTCATTAGCCTCGCGCTCCTGAATTTTGGTGTAGAGATCGGTCTTACAGCCGATCAGCGAGAGGAGAAGGGGCATAGCAAGAAACACGCGAAGCCGTCGCCACGATTGACGGCCGCCGGAGCTCCCCCTCTTCATATCGCCAGTCATCAGCTTACTCAGCCGGCCGATAGCAGCTTGTTTAGCGACGAGCTGACGGCGCTGGTGCCCTTGGAGACGAGGGAAACCTGAACAACGTCTTTGTAGACGTCTCGCAGATTCGTCATCATCGATTCGAAATCAGCTCCAACCGGCTTAACAGCTGCATTGGCTCCGGCGTTATCCGCCGGCAAAAGTGGCTGCGCAGCCGGCCCAGGCTGCACCCCATTTACGACAGCCGGCGCAATCGCCGGAGAAACGGCTCGACCCTGGTAGATGCCGGAAAGGGTTTGGAGGATTCGGTCGCCCGGCGGACTTGCCAGCACATTCGTGCGCTGGACCTCCAATATCGGAGGAGTCGCTGCGGGTGGATTCACGGACGGGAAAGCAGACCCCTGATTGGGAGCTACTTGCGCCAGGGACTGCTCGAAACGCGCCTGCTCGCCAGCAGCTGCCGGAGAGCAGGCACCGGAAAGACAACCGGCTGAACTGGGAGGAATCGGCGTTGCGCCTAACAACATGGAGTGTGTCATTGTACTGGTTTGATGACCTAGGCTTTAGCCGATGAACCGATCAAGTTCATAGGCTGCCGAGCTGACGAAAACCTGACGGAGATCAGGTTGACTTGGTCATCTAATGATCACGTTTGGCTTCCAAGCTGCGGCGAAACTCTAACTTCATGATGAGCGGAAGGCGTCAAGGAATGCTCGCGCGGTCCACGGTGGTACATATCTTAAAAAGAATTTTTTGTGCCGGTGTTCTCATCTGTGTCGGAATTTTGCGCACGTCTGCAGCATCCCTTTCGCTGCCGCCCGCCCCTTATAGCTACACCGTTCTCGATCAGGATCTTGCTGCGGCGCTGCAGGAGTTCGGAAACAATCTCAATATCAGGGTCAATGTCAGCGCCGACGTCAGGGGCCGGATTCGTGGACGAATGCCGGACCTGCCGCCACGAGAATTCCTTGACCGTTTGACTGCTTTGTACAATCTCCAGTGGTACTATGACGGACTTGTCCTTTACATCTCCGCCGCCCAAGAGGCGCAAAGCCGGCTCATTGTATTGAACCCAATCAGCTTCGATGCGCTCAAGGCCGCGCTCGACGCGCTCAACATCTCGGATGAGCGCTATATCGTGAAACCTGCCCCGGGAGAGGGCCTCATCCTTGCTTCTGGCCCACCCAGATTTGTTGCGCTGGTGGACCAGACCCTCAAGGGCCTTGTGGCGGAAGCGCAGGCCCGGCGCAGTCCCGCCGCCGAGAGGTCACAACACGAGTCGGTTTTGATGTTGTTTCGCGGCTCCTCGAGCACGGTCTTCCGGGACGGGCGGCCGGAAGCTTCTCCCGAAACGCCGCTTCATGGGGGCGCTGTGCGCGAAGCCGGTCCAGGCCAGAAGTGATGGTCGAAGATGCAAGACCGCTCCGACTGAAGTCGCATCCGATCGTCAGCTTTTCGAAAGCTAAAGCCCCCAGCATGAGCCTGCGAGGTCTTGACGGCTGCCCTGCTTGAGGCAGCCCGATAGATGGATAAGAGACCGGATGCTCGAGGGAAATTGGGTAGCGCTGCCTTCACGCAGTGCGAGGCATTAAAGATCAATGTGGGCCTCCGCACGCGCGCTTCCGAGCTAGCTGAGGCTTCGCATAGCTCAATGCGCGTCATCAGTTGGAAGGAGAAACAGGGTGGATTTCAATGCAGTCGCCCCGGCGGATACGAGCCCGGAGCCCGACACAGCACGGACGGCTACAGATGCAACCGAGTTCGAGCGGCAGCTCAGCGGTTCAGAGGCTCCCGCTTCGGCGCAGGGAGTCGCCCATCCAGTGCTGCAGGGCGAGGCTTATTCACCCTATCTCGACGCGGGCCATCCCTATCTCCATACTTGGAGACAGGACACCTCTATCCGCCTTACCCAGATTTAGCGCATCCCCTTGGGCCAGACTCGGGTTGGCAGGATAATCTATATGCCGCGCCTGCGGCCGTCGCTGCGCCAGAGCCGGACAACGGCCAGCAGCATCTCTCGCCGCAGGCCATAGCTCAGGCGATCGAGGAACATCCCGGCTTCGATCAAGATGTGATATGGCAGACTCTGGATGTCGGCCCATCGCAAGCCGAGCCACGGCACGGTGAGCCTCAAGCGGGGACATCGCATGCAGGACCATCGCGCACCGCCCCTTTTTCAGGATGAGCCGCCGCACGCCGGCCCCTCGCATGCCCGGCCATTGCAGGCGGGACCGCCCCAACCTGGGTCTTCTGAAGCTCCGCCAGAACTTTCCGGGTTCCGTATGCGGGATGGACATCTCGCCAAGGACTATTGGGTGTTTACGGGTCAAACAGCCACAGGCGCTCAGATCGACATGCTGGAGCGAAGCGGAGTGAAGCCGAGCCAGGACCACCCAGTAACAATCTTTACCCTTCTCGGCGTTGCCTCATACGGCCGAATGGAGAGAGGAGAACTTCATTCGTCTCACGCCCTCGCTAGATCCGGCCCTTTGGCCTGAAGAGGGAGAGCAAGACCAACCTGAGGACGCGGAAGATCCGCCCTTCCGCTAATAGCTGCAGCCGAGCAGCGGCAGGGCCATCTCGCGGGGCCGGCACCGGCCTTCCGGATGGTAGGACACGAGGCCTTCCCAGCGGCTATTCCGCGGCCACGCTTCTGTTATCAGACCACTTCATAAGTGCCAGACCAACTCGTTCGAGGGCAGCGGTCAAGTCAACGACCACGCGAGCCAGATGCATGAAATGGTTTTTCAAATGGTTCGGTGAGAACAGAACGCGGGCGGAGAAAGGCATTGCTGCAAAAGCGTGTCTGGCGCGCCAGCCCCGCGAGTCACCCTGCGATTCTAAAAGGACCGCGAGGCGATCCATGTCGTCGAGATGAAGGTAAGCGCGTTGCGGATCAGGATAGTCTGGGTATGACCGGCCCCCCTAAATACCTTCAACATACCGGTTGTTAGAACCAGCACAGTTCTTCGCACAAACCTCCAAACACCGGACCACCTGAGATCACTCGGGGCACGAATCGCGGCATCAATCCGGCCTCACTCTTCGTCAGCTTCTTGCGAGCTGCCCCTGCTAGCACGAAAGGAATAGGTCATCTCGCGGCACCGCCGCTATCTGAGTTTTATGACATGGACACAGGCGCAGCCGATATCGCAGCAACGGCGCCAGACGCTGGCACAAACACCGATAACGCCGCGAACGGCGGCGACAACTCGCACGCAGCATTGTTGCAGCGGGCCTTCGAAAAAGCTCTGGTTGCCGTCGCTACCCAGGTCATAAGCGATACCCAGTCAGACATGGATGACGCTATGAGCGAGCTAGATGATGGCTGAAGGACGGATTATCAGACGCGCACAGGGAGGACCTGACGGACGGCAAGCCGAACCGAAAACGATCGGGTGAAGCAGGCGGACTTGGCAACAGCAGCCGCTAGACCGTCTTAGGTGATCCTCCAGGCAGGCGGTGCGGCCGTTCTGCAGGACCTCGCAATTTTCGGAAGACGCCGCAGCGACTTGCTCATGCCGCCGTGTCACATATTCTTCGATGAGGGTTCATCAGGAGCGCTCTTTAGCCAGGGCACCAGACGTTCTAAGCGAGCCCGAGCGCTCCCCGCCGATGAACTTCGTCAGCTATTATCCTCGATTGGTTCTGCAGCCGCCCGCGAGATCGTGCGCTAGAGAGATCCTCCGAGATTTTCCGTAACATAGGCAGACTTGGCGCTCGCTGCGCCCATATCTGCAGAACTCCGGGGACCGCTGCCCCTCAGCATCGAGGCATGTTGCTGCTGCCTGATCCTGAGTTATGGCGTATTTGTCGCTACGAATTGGCGCCAAAGCTCAGACTGCCCCTATCACGCTAAGAGCTAAGATCCTCATCGAGGCCGCCGCACCTAGTACCCGGAATCAGAGCTGAGTGATACGGCGGCCTTTGAAACGGCGTTGACGGACCTTTTTCTTGGTCCAGACGAAGGGCTCGGCTCTGTCGTTGTATGCGTTGACGTAGGCATCGATGTGTTCCTGAAGCTGCTTGAGGCTCGTGAAGGAGGTGCCGCTGAGCGACTGCCCCTGCAAGATGGAAAACCATACCTCGACCTGATTGAGCCAGGACGCACTTGTCGGCGTGAAATGAAATTGCACGTTGGGGTGGGCCTTGAGCCAGTCCTCGTTCTTTTTATGGGTGTTGAGGTTGTCGAGGATGACGTGAAGCTTGCGGTTCGGAAAAGCCGCGGTGACGCTGTTCATGAAATCGAGAAACTCGACGCGGCGCCGGCGTTTTGAATGGGTCGCGATGATCTTTCCGGTGGCGACTTCGAGCGCCGCAAACAATGTTGTGGTGCCATGCCGCTTGTAATCGTGGCTTTGGCCGGTCAAGGCGCGGCCATCGGGCAACTTCAGATAACCCTGCGCTCGCTCCAAAGCCTGGATCGAGGGCTTCTCGTCCACGCACAGCACAATGGCCTTCGCCGGCGGCGCGACATAGAGGCCGACAACATCGGCGGCTTTGGCCGTAAAGTTCGGGTCGTTGCTCTCGCACCAGGACTTGCGAGCCACCAGGTCAATCTTGTGGCTGCGCAGGAACCGCCAGACATATTGGACATCGACATCGCCCAGCGCCTCGGCCAGCAGGGGGCCGGTCCAGCGCGCAAACCCTTGCGGTGGCGGCTTATCCAGCAGCTTCAGAATCCGCTTGTCGGTCGTCTTCGTATAGATCGGCTGCTTGCCAGGCCGCGGCTTGTCTTGCAGCCCTTCAAGGCCATGGTCGGCATAGCGATGCCGCCAAAGGCTGACAATCCGCGGCTGGACCCCAACTTCCTTGGCGATCGACCGGGTGCTGCGCCCATCCGCCGCCAACAGAACTATCCGCGCCCGCTTCAAATCGCGCTGCAACGTCACCGGTGAGCGACAGCACGCCTCAAGCACCTTGCGATCTTTCCTCGAAAGGTGGACTTCTCTTGCTTCGGGTATCATCCCGACCTTGAATCACGACTCACGTTCCAAGAAAAGTGGGCTTCATCTCCCTCACTGAACACGAAAAGCGGGCGCTAGCGCCCACTTCAGTGACTTATCCCATAAGCTGGAACCGCTTCGCAGTACCAGCCAGACCTCAGGCCAACTCAAGCATCGGACGTTGTGCCTGGATTCTCATTGCTGTCGATGATTTCCTGGTTCACCTGGCGTCCAGACCGGTCAACCCAGCCCGAGCCTGGTTGTTCATAAATCGTCTGGGCTCCGTCCGAAGTCAATTGATCAAGCGTACGGCCCGCATTCGACTGCGTCACCTTGAGATTGTTCTTACCGTCAAAGCGGTCTCCAAGCCCTTCGACGACCATGGCATTGTCGCCGTTAGTAATGGTCAGCTTCGAGGCCATCGTTTTGCCCTTGCCGATATCAACGGTGTCGACAGTAATCTTCGTGCCGTCGTCGAGCTGGAAAGTCATGTTCTCCTTGAAGTCAAAGTCGACCTTGCCGTCACCGTCGGCATCGACGTGGGGATCGCCTTTAATCGAGGTGATCTTGCCTGTTTGACTGTTACGAATGAGCACTGTTCCGTCATTTTCGTCGACCAAGATCGAATACTTATCACCAAGCTTGATCTCAGCCTTGCCGTCCCTGACCTCATGTGACCACACTGGCGCCGGCTGAGAAGACTGCGTGGGCACCTGGGCAGCCGCAACAGGCACCATCGCAAGAGGCGGCGGCGGAGGAGGAACGAAGAAGACGGGCGCCGTAGAGGTGGGCGCTCCGCTTGCATACTGGTAGTTGCCCGGCCCCGCCCTTGCTCGCCGTCGTCGATACTCGCCTGATTCACGGCGCGTCCGGCGCCATCGACCCATCCCTGTCCACTCTCATGGATCGTTTGGGCACCATCAGACGTCAACTCGTCAAGGGTCATCCCAGCGTTGGACTGCGTCACCCTCAGATTGTTTTTGCCATCCTTGTCGTCGCCGAGCCCCTCGACAACGATCGCGTTGTGGCCGTTGGTAATCGTAAGCTTTGAAGAGATGGCCTGGCCATTGCCGTAGTCGACATTATTCACAGTAATCTTCGTGCCGTCGTCGAGCTGAAACGTCATATCCTTCTTGAAATCGAAGTCATCCTTGCCGTCTCCGTCGGCATCAACGTGCGGGTCGCCATGAATGACCGTGACATGGCCGGTCTGGTTGTTGCGGACTATCCACGTGCCATCCTTCTCATTGGCCGTAATCGTATACTTGTCCCCAAGGTTGATCGTGGCCTTGCCATCCTTGACCTCATGCGTCCACACCGGATCCACAGCAGACTCGGCATTCTGATTCAGCTGGCTCATCAGCATGGTGGGAGGAGGAGGCGCCATCATGTACGCCTGCGTCGTAACGACGGCTGGCGCCACGACAACCGGAACGACACTCCCAACGGCCGTACCGACGAGGGCTGGTGAGGCTACCGGCAAGTACTGGTAGCTCGCCGGGGCATATTGCCCAACATGGCGTTGAAGGTGGGAGTGACAACAGCGCCCTCCGGCGCCACTCCGTTCATCGAGTCGGGCGCACCCACCACTGGCAGGCCAGCCACGGGAAGATACTGCATTTAGTTCACTCCTGTTGCATAGACGACATCTGTAAAACTGTGAGCGTTACGCGCATAGTCACCTAAGATCCGCCGCTTCAGATCTGCATGAGAGCGCCTGATCAGCTCATCCGAACGAACGACTAATTCCCTTGCCAGAACCGGCAGCCTATGGAGATCCTCTCTCGCCCCATCACCGTAACCGCACGAGCACATCACGCGCATTCAACTCACAGATACGGTAGCCCGAACACCTGTCGAAAAGCTGACGATGATCAGCGAGCCAAGCCGCACGCACTTTGGCATCGATCGGATGTCCGAAACGCATCCTTCGCTGAACGTATCGCAAGATTTAATATTCCCTCCTGGCAAGATTCGTCTGGTACCAGCGGTGCTCCCATGTCTTCAGGCAAATGACACGACGTTGCCGGTTACCAGCCAATCATCTCATCCTCACCGCAATCAGCGCTCCCGCCGGAACTGCACATCACCTGCGAGGAGCGATCAACAGCTTGAACTCTCGCTGCATTTTCCCAGGCATCAAGACTTCGCGAAAGGTGAGCTTTCGCAAGCCGCCATCTTAGCCAAACGGGACAAGCGAGGGCTGAGATCCGCACGGCTCGATGACCTTATCCCGCTTCCGTGCTCCACCCTGCAAGCCACGCGCCTGCGAAGGTTCCGCCAAGTCAAATCATTCTTGAACGCGCAGCTAAGCACGGCTCAACTCGCCTTCATCCAAGCCGGCTATAGGGCGCCGCTGGGAGCGCCAGGGCGATCCGATGATTGCGAGCAGATGCAAGCCTGCCGCAAAATATCAGCCTACTCGCCTCAACGTGAGGCTCGTCAGCTTTTCGAAAGCTAGCGCCCCTAGCATGAGGCCGCTGAAGCAAGGCGAACAGTCGTCTGCGCAACAAGACGAACATAGGAGAACGCAATGATCGGAGAAATGATTGGAAGCGCCGCCGGCGGTTACCTAGGCGGCCCGGCCGGAGCGGCAATTGGTTCGGCACTGGGCGGGACCGTGGACAAGGTCTTTGACAAGGTGGTCTACACCTTGGTGCCCGACGAGGGTCACCATGATAAGGCCGAAGACCACAAAGACGCCGGCGAAAAGACCGAGGTGCAATCCAAGCACGAGACTGCCTGCAAGAGCCCGGAGCTGAACCTCGGGCTCAGCACGCTCGGCGGTACGCCCATGTTCCTTTCCATTCCTGCGATCGTCTCGCCGGCCCGCACCTCGTAACAAATCAGAACCAGCGTTATCCCAAAAGAAAGGCAAATAGACATGGCGGTTGACAATGTTGGCGGAAATGGCGGCGCTGCTGGTGCCCAGCAGACCGGCGATAGCGGCTTCCAGAACCAGATGGCTGAATTCGAGCGTGTGAGCCAGAAGGTTCAGGCCCAGGCCGTGGCAATGCGCAGAATTACGACCGAACTCTCGTCCGAGAAGAAGGTCGCCGACGAGCGCGTCCAGTAATTCTGCAAGACGGGTGGCTCACCGCAGTTGCTACCGTCGCCGCGCTGTGAATGACGAAGTCTGGATGAGCCGTACGGCACCGCCGTACGGCTTCTCTCGTTATTCAGGAGATTATCGTGAACGACTCTGTTTCGCTTGAGTTCGAGGTGCTTTCGGGGCTCTATACCGGGCTCAAAGGAAAGACGGCGGGCGGCGAGAGCATTGTGGGCAGCGGCCTCGATGCGGACATGATCTTCGTTGAACAAGGGCTCGAACCGCATCATCTTCGCGTCATCCCGCAGCGCGATTCGATCGAGCTCGAAGCGCTCGCTGCCAGAATCAGCACTGACCGTCACGCTAGCATTGCAACAGGTGAGCGCGTCAGAGTGCCGCTTCCCGCGATCATTCATGCCGGCGCGATGTCCATCCGCTGGTCGGCACAGGATTTCCAACCAATTGCTTCGAGCAAGCGATCTCGCCGCTCGATCGTGGCACTCAGCCTGATCTTGCTCAGCTCTGTCGCGATCGGCACCGTCTCAATCATCTTTGCCCCCGGCGATAGGGCGGTGGCGCCAAGCACCGGATCATCGCACGCGGTCGAAATTGCCGTTAAACCAACCGTCGATCATTTTGACGCGAGAGCTGCTGATGAAATGGCCGCATCACTGCGCCAACAGATCGAACGAGAGGGCCTTCCTGACGTCAAGATCGGGCACGGGCCCGGCTTCGTGACCGCGGAAGGGACGATTGCGCCGGACCTCGTTGCAAAATGGAAAGAAATCCAGCAATGGTTCGATCGTCAAAGCAATGGTACCCCGACCCTTGTGAACGCTGTCGCGGTGAAAGAGGAAAAGATGCCGTCTTCGATTGCTGTCCAAGCCGTCTGGCGCGGAAGCGAACCTTATCTGCTTATTGCCGGGCAGAAGTATTTCGTCGGCGCGCTCTTAAGTAATGGATGGACCGTTGATCGAATCGAGGATGGACGAGTTCTGCTCAGCCGCAACGGCCGATCTGCCGCTTTGCCCTATTAAGGTCTCTACCCTGCAAAAGAGAAGGAGAAGGCCATGGCTAGGCTGCCTCAGCACTCCGTAGGGCCCGGCAACTCATCGCAGGGGTTAGATGCGGGCCAGCACGCACCAGTCATCGGCTCGCCTCCTTCGCGAGGTGATAAGCTCGAAGTCGGAGGCGCCCATGCGGATAGCGGCACGAAGCGGGCGTCGTGGCAGGATGCGGCTTCGTATGATCTGCCAATTGATGGTGCGAGCGAAGCGGCGCTCGGGGTCGATTCCGTCGGCGCCATCTCGCGCGTCACTTTATTCGAAAGCGAAGCAGGAGCGAATGAGGTAGATGCACGCGCGAGATTGGCTTCGCTTTATGGTCCCAATCTGTCCCGCGGACTACTCTCCTTCGTAGTTCCGCGCCTTCGTCATCCCGACGTACTGCGCGCTGACAAGCATGGTGTTCTTCTGGAACGCTTGACGCGAACATTGGAGGCGACGCCGGAAGACAAGACGGCGCGAGAGTGCTTGGCAGTCCTGCAGCAGGAGCTGCAGCGGTTACTAATGCTCCGACAAAACCAAAACAGCTTAATCAAGGGTTAGCCATGGCCGATCCTGATGGATTGCATCGCGTCGCCGTTCCCCTGGCTCCAGGAGACTCAAAATCCGGCGATATTCCGTCGATCTCCGGGCCAGAGCGCGACCTGCTTTGCGCACTCTCATATGTCCATCTCGCGTGCGGGCAGAGCGCACACAGCCTGGCTCTGTTGCGAATTGCAGCTCGCGAGCATTCCAACGACGTCGGTCTACTCCGCATTCTAGCCTACACGCTCATCGCCGAGGGCCTCGGCGAGGAAGCACTCCATGTGCTGGACCGGCTGGACGCACTTGATACGCAACCCTCTTCTCGCATACCGATGACGCTGTTGCGCAGTCACGCGCTACGGCACGCTGGCCGCATGGCCGAGGCTCGCGAGGTCTTCCAGACCTATGTGTCATTGCGCGCGAGTACAGCCCTCATCCGAAAGCAATAGGGATCTATCATGGCCAACACCTTGCGCGGCTTTGTCGTGCGCGCTCCGGCCCACCCGGATTTCATGGTTGCCTTGATGCTGCTTCTAGCGATCGGCATGATGATCATGCCAATCCCAATCATCGTGATCGACATGCTGATCGGCTTCAATCTTGGCTTTGCCATATTGCTGCTGATGGTTGCCCTCTATCTCAGCACACCGCTTGATTTCTCGTCCTTGCCGGGCGTCATCCTGATCTCCACCGTATTTCGGCTGGCGCTGACGATTGCAACAACACGGCTGATCCTCGCCGAAGGCGACGCGGGCAGCATCATTCACACCTTCGGCGACTTCGTCATTTCAGGGAATATTGCGGTCGGAATTGTCATATTCTTGATCGTGACCATGGTCCAATTCATGGTTCTTGCCAAGGGTGCCGAACGCGTCGCAGAGGTGTCTGCGCGCTTCACGCTTGACGCGCTACCAGGCAAGCAGATGGCGATCGATGCGGAGCTACGCAACAGCCACATCGATCAACACGAAGCACGCCGCCGACGTGCCGCCTTGGAACAAGAGAGTCAGCTTCATGGCGCTATGGATGGTGCCATGAAGTTCGTTAAGGGAGACGCGATCGCCGGGCTGATCGTGATCTGCATCAATATGCTTGGCGGAATAAGCATCGGCCTGCTCTCCAAGGGCATGTCGCTCGATGAAGCGCTGCATCAATATACTCTTTTGACGATTGGTGATGCGCTCATTTCGCAGATTCCGGCGCTGCTGCTGTCAATTACCGCCGCGACCATTGTCACGCGCGTCAACGGACCCTCCAAACTCAGACTCGGCGCCGATATCGTTCACCAACTTACCGCAAGTACGGAGGCACTTAGGCTAGCCGCCTGCGTCTTGGTATTCATGGGGCTCGTTCCTGGCTTTCCTTTGCCCCCGTTTGCCGTGCTGGCCGTCCTGTTCGCTGCCGCAAGCTACGTCAAGGTCGGCCCCAAAGACGACAAGCCTGCCGCCAAAATAGGAGCTAGCGCCGCGGCATCGGCGCCGGCTCCTGCAGCGGTCCAAAAGCAGACCGCACATGCGGAAGCGCTTCCGATCGCGTTGTTCCTTGCACCAAACCTGACGGATTCGATCGACAAAGACGAGCTGGAAGAGAGCATTTCGCGTGTTTCAAGGCTCGTGTCGGCGGACCTTGGCATCACCATTCCGCGGATCCCTGCCCAGATTGGCGACAGCTTGTCCTCGTCGCAGTTCAGGGTCGATGTCGATAGTGTGCCAGTTGAGCGTGATGTGATCAATCCCGGGCACTTGGCACTCAACGACGATGTGGCGAACATCGAATTGAGCGGCATCCCCTTTCAACAAGACCCTGAAACGAATCGGGTCTGGATCGAAGAACGGCATGCAGCGGCTCTCAAGGCCGCCGGAATCGGATATCATCGGCTAAGCGAAGTTCTTGCCTTACGTCTCCATTCCACATTGACGCGCTTTGCACAGCGCCTGGTCGGTATTCAGGAAACCCGCCAATTGCTCGCTCGGATGGAGCAGGAATACCCTGATCTGGTGAAGGAGGTGCTGCGTACGGCCACCGTCCCTCGGATCGCCGAGGTCCTGCGCCGCTTGCTCGATGAAGGCATTCCAATCCGCAATACCCGCTTGCTTCTGGAGGCATTGGCAGAATGGAGCGAGCGCGAGCAAAACGCCGTCCTGCTCACCGAGTATGTTCGAGCTACCTTAAAACGCCAAATCTGCTTCCGGTATGCTAATGCCCATCGCGTCGTGGTCGCCTTTATCATCGAGCGTGAGAGCGAGGAAATCATCCGCGGCGCAGTACGGGAAACGGCCGTAGGCCCATATCTCGTCTTGGATGAATGGCAGAGCGAAAAGCTGCTTGCACAATTTCGTCAGATTCATGCGACCATCGCGCAAAGTAAGAGCCAGCCTGTCGTCCTCGGTTCGATGGATATCCGGCGTTTCGTGCGCGGTTTTCTCACGCGCAACGGAATCGACTTGCCTGTTCTGTCCTATCAAGATCTCGCCGCGGACTTCACGGTCCAGCCGATCGGATCCGTCAAGCTTCCAAAGGCGCCTTCCTCAGGAGGGCTCCTAACAGCTGCAAGCTAAGAGTGCGCAGCACTACCTTGTGAGTAGCCGATGAAATCTAATGACACCAGCTTCCGCCGATATCTGTGCTCCGCCAGTCCAAGGCTGCGGCCGGCTCTGCTTGCGATGCTGACTGTTGTGCTGCTCGCTGGTTGCGCTACCGCAGACAAACATGGCCTTTCACCGCAGCAGAGGTCCGCATCAGACCTCGCAGACAGCGAAGAGATCGACCCCGCCGCGCGCGAGCGCATTTCGCACGCGCTTGGCCGAGATGCTGATGAAGGGGCTCTGCGCGACGCATTGAAGCAACAGCCGAACAACATTGATGCGGCTATTCCTCTTGCGCGAGTCCTGCTGGCACGCAACTGTCCGAATGATGCGCTTGAGGTGCTCGACGGCGTGTTATTGGCAACCCCTGGCGACCTGCGCGCATTAAATGCCAAAGCAGTTGTTCTCGATCACGAGGGCCGTCATCAGGAAGCCCAAGAGCTATACCGCCAAGCTCTCGCGGCGGAACCTGCAAACCCGATGCTGCGCAACAATTTCGGACTGTCCCTCGCCCTTCAAGGCAAGATGGACGCCGGCGATGCCAGCGCAGCACCGCAGGCGGGCAGCCGGAAAGCATTGGCTCGTTCAAGATAAGGCGATCAAGAGCGGGCAGGAATAGCGAAGCGTGATGCTTAGCTGTCAGCTTGCCGACAGCTAGCCTGTCTTATTCGTAAGAGGCGCCCGAGAGGCTGGCGAGCGTGGTGTAAAGCGCTGATACGGCGTAGGATTCGGTTGTGAAGCCAACCCCATCACCTCCAACCGCGAACGCCACGCCCGCCATGACCGACGATACGATTCCGCCCTTCTCGTTTCCAGCCATTCACGCCAAGAAAGTCACAGCTGCCTTCGATGGTGGGCGCCTAACCTCGAACGGGGGCGTGATGCTTCTGGCGATGGCCGAGCGGCGTCTCGGCTTGGCCGACAATCTGGCCCGGGTGTTCCCGGATCGGCGCGATCCGACGCGGGTCGTGCACAGCCTGGTCGATATGTTCCGCGCGCGCATGTTCGCGATCTGCTGCGGCTACGAGGACGCCGACGACCTCGATCATCTGCGGTCCGATCCGGCATTCAAGCTGGCCTGCGGTCGCCTACCGGACACGGGCCGGGATCTGTGTTCCCAGCCGACGCTGTCGCGGCTGGAGAATGCTCCGCGCCTGCGCGACGTGATCCGACTGACCTACATTTTGGTCGACGCATGGATGGATAGCTACCCCCACGAGCCGGCATCCGTCACGCTCGACATCGATGATACCTGCGACGTCGTCCACGGCCATCAGCAGCTCTCGCTGTTCAACGCTCATTATGACGAACGCTGCTTTCTGCCGATCCACGTCTACGACACGGAGAAGAGCCGGCCCGTGGCCGTCGTGCTGCGGCCCGGCAAGACGCCGGGCGGCGTCGAGGTGCGTGCCCATCTGCGCCGCCTGGTACGGCATATCCGCACGCGATGGCACAACACGCGAATTACGTTCCGTGGCGACGGGCACTATGCCCGGCCGGAGGCCATGGCGTGGTGCGAGACCAACGGCATCGACTACATCTTCGGTCTGTCCGGCACCAAGCCTCTCGCCAGAAAAGTCGACGAGGTCGCCGACGACATCCGCACCCGACGCGCCATCGAGAACCTGCCGGTTCTGCGTGGCTATACCGAGACCCGCCACAAGGCAAAGTCCTGGGATCGCGAACGGCGCACCGTCGCCCGTATTGAGGCGACGATGCTCGGCCTCGACATCCGTTTCGTCGTCACCAGCCTCGATGTCGGCTCGGCCGAGTGGATCTACGACAGCCTGTATTGCGCGCGCGGCCAAGCAGAGAATCTGATCAAGCTGCATAAGACACAGCTCGCCTCCGACCGCACCAGCTGCCGTTCGGCGCTCGCCAACCAGGTCCGTCTCGTGCTCCATACGGCCGCTTATTGGCTGATGCTGACCGTGCGCGACGCCATTCCCAAAGCCCGGGAATTGGCCACTGCCGAGTTCGCGACGCTGCGTCTTCGTCTCTTGAAACTCGCTGCCCGTGTGGTCGAGACCACGAGCCGCATTCGCCTTGCGTTTGCCGCGGCATGTCCCGAAGCCGACCTGATCCGCGGCTTGCCCGGCGCGCTGCTCCCGCTCGGTCCGTAACCGACCGGGCCTGCGCCCGCTCACCCGCCCCACTCCTCCATCGCCTACAAAACAGCTTGATGTAGAACCCGGTGAGAAAAGGCCGGACGGTCACCCACGCCAGCCGCCAGCCCCCGTCAGACGTCAAGAACGACCGTGCTCTCGTGAATAGATCGGGCTAGGGTCCAGACTCAATTGAGCCAATATGCGACGAGAGCGGCGAGATGAACAGCGGCCAAAAAATTACGGGCGAGCTTGTCATATCGCGTGGCGATGCGCCGGAAGTCCTTGAGCCTGCAAAAGCAGCGTTCGATGACATTTCGTCCTTTGTAGGCGCGTTTGTTGAAGCGATGGATGACGACACGGTTAGATTTATTGGGGATTACGGGCTTGGCGCCACGACGAATGATTTCGCCGCGAAGCTTGTCGCCATCATACCCTTTGTCGGCGAGGAGCACGCTCATGGGTGGCGCGAGCGCCAGGACATCGGGAGCCGCAGCGATATCGGCATCCTGGCCTGGAGTCAGATGCAGGACGACCGGCCGGCAGAGCGGATCGCTCAGCGCATGGATTTTTGTCGTGCGGCCTCCGCGCGAGCGGCCGATTGCTTGATTGTGCTCCCCCCTTTTCCGCCGGAGGCACACCGGTGAGCTTTAATCGAGGTCGAGTCGAGCGACAGTACGACGCCGTCTTCGCCAGGCTTGGCCAGCGCTTCGAAGATTGCGCACCATCGTCCTCGCTTGGCCCAGCGATTGAAGCGATTGTAGATCGTCGTGTAAGGGCCGTATTCACGTGGACAATCACGCCATCGTGCACCCGATTGCAGCAGTGAATGATGCCGCTGACGATGCGTCGGTCGTCGTCCCGATCCGGCCCCGTCAGTCCCCTCGGCAGATGCGGTTCGATACGCGCCCATTGCCTGTCGTTCAGCCAAAACAAACCAGCGCGCATTCTCTCGCCCCCGAATCAACACGTAGGCAAGAGAATCACGTGGCGCTATTTAGGTACAGACCCTAGGCTTACTATGAGCGCGGAACCCCACTCCGGCGCGGCCTCGCCGACATAACAGGACGTGTTATGTTTCAAAACACTAAAGCTCTATCTAACAGCGAACGTGCGTCCGAGCTCGATGAAATGGGAACGAGCTCGGACGATGGCTCCCACACGGATAGCCAAAGATTCTTGGATGTATTCTCTGCTCTGAGTTTGGCGCCATCGAGCTGCTCCGTTGATGCATCTTTGGCAGCAGTCCCGCCATACGCGCTGGTTGACGAGCGGCCAGCGGTTGAGATCTCAAAATCTTCGTTTGAGAATAAGCTGGCAGATTTTTATGGAGGAGACATAGAGGATTGCTGCCAATCCGCAGCGATACTCGCGCTGGGTTTCCGAAAAGGCTCACGCACAGCGGACACTGCATTTCGCTTCGGCACGAAGTCTATTTCGGAGAAATCGTGTTTTCTCAGCTATCAGCTTGGGAACAAGAGCGTCGGGCTTCTGAGAACGGAACCCGGAGGCCGCATGAGTGAGCTGTTCAAGGGCAACAATGATTGGCGCCATCAATTTCCTGGACGAGATGAAATCACCTCAACAATAGCTTTCCGGGTTACTCATCCGCTCGTCGAGAACGCGGGCGATATCTTGCTTGAACATCAGCTCCAGATCGACGGAAATAAACCGCTCGTTCTCTCCCACTCTTCCAATCCGGAAGCGAAAGCCCGCGCGGCAGCGTTGGGCTTTCTTGAGGTTAGTGACTCGATGATGGTGCTAGATCCCACCAAGCACGATGACAAATGGAAGAACGAAGGCGGCAATTGGCAGCGGGCGGGTAAGCCGCCTTTGTATCTTGCCGCGACTGAAGACAACAGCGGCAATGCCAAGTATACCGAGAGTGTAGCGAAGCCCGCGAACGATCCGTATGATGAGGAATATGACTTTATGTAGAGCCTACAGGCATCACACGAAGAGCAATTGGCCGGATCGGCGGGGCAAGATCAGGCCTCCATCTCATTTCCTGCTGCATGTACTCTTGAGCACCGACATCTTTTCCGTATCCGCAGGCGGAGTTGGACTGCGCTGTGGGTCCTTTCGTCTGGCGGAATCAAGCCGGACGAGCCGCAGATCGATTATCTCTCGGACTCCGCAGCCTCGTGTTCCTCCTGATCTGCAGCTTGCGCCAGCAAAGAGCCTCCTTGTATCAGCCGAAATGACGCGGTCTATCGGCACTGCGAAGCTACAGCGCGCGATGGCGGCGCACGATCTCCATGACACCCGGTCCTGCCATGTGAGGATCTCCTCCTCTGCCTTCCCGGGAAAAAACTTGCTCGCAAACCGTTTTCAGCCCTTTAGCCGCCGGCAGCGGACGGCATGATTGGTTGGCAGAATCTTGCCGGCATGAACGTCCTCCGGGAGGATCACATCCTCATCAAACCCGCTCGGCACTGCTACATCCACGCCCTTCTGGCATCTTGTCGTTCAGATAAGAGAGAGGAGAAATAGCGAAGTAGTTAACATGCGCCAACCAGGCTCCGGCTTGCAACCGCAAATCACATGACCGCGATCTGCGGTGCCCTTGGTATCCTTAATCTGAGTGACTTGTTGGCAGGTGATTTAAGGACGGTGAGCGGTGCGCTCGGCTTCCCTTTGCCTTACGTAAACCGCGACGGCCGGCAAGTGACTTCCACTGTCTCATCGAAGCTATCGCTGAGCATTTGTTTACCTCGCGCGTCAACAACCGATGGGCTTTTGCGGCAAATCTTCTCAATCGCGCTCCCCCGCGGCACCTGATGCGCGCGGCCGATAACCTACGCTGTTGTCGCACGTTCATCCTGGACTACTTCGGCGCAGTGTACTCAGAGGAGCTGCTCGCTGGCAGACAAATCGTCAAGCCGCTCATCGTGTAGAGCGAGATGTGTGACGGCAAGCTGCTGAGTGTTGTGCCAGCGTATATCGCGCTTGATCTACCCCCAAATCTCCAGAGACGCCAAGTTCTCCTGAGACGTTGTGCGCAAGGTTGTGTTCATGACATGTCGACGGTTACATATGGCCACCTGAAGCCTTGGACTCGACGACGCGCACCACTCCGGCGGTTAGCGTCTATGCCGGCACGGTCAGGTCAGATCGACCAGCATGCTTCACGCTTCAGAACGACCTGCAGGTGGTTGTGATCCAGGATCATCGCACACCAGTCGTCACTCAGATGATCTGGTATAAGGTCGGTTCCGCGGATGAACCGCCCGGCAAATCGGGGCTTGCGCATTTCCTCGAACACCTGATGTTCAAGGGTACCTCCAAACATCCAGCGGATGAATTCTCCAAGGCCGTGCTGCGCGCCGGCGGCTACCAGAACGCCTTTACCGGGTTCGACTTCACCAGCTACTTCCAGCACGTGCCTCGAGAGCACCTCGGCAAGATGATGGAATTTGAAGCCGACCGCATGACCGGTCTCGTTCTCAAGGACGAGAACGTCCTCTCCGAGCGAGACGTCGTGCTGGAGGAATTCAATATGAGGGTCGCCAACCATCCAGGTAACCGGCTTGCTGAGCAGATGATGGCGGCGCTTTACCTCAACCACCCCTACGGCCACCCTATTATCGGGTGGCGCCAGGAAATCGAAAAGCTTACCCGAGAGGACGCGCTTGCCTTCTACCGGCGCTTCTATGCACCTAACCTGTCTTATTCGTAAGAGGCGCCCGAGAGGCTGGCGAGCGTGGTGTAAAGCGCTGATACGGCGTAGGATTCGGTTGTGAAGCCAACCCCATCACCTCCAACCGCGAACGCCACGCCCGCCATGACCGACGATACGATTCCGCCCTTCTCGTTTCCAGCCATTCACGCCAAGAAAGTCACAGCTGCCTTCGATGGTGGGCGCCTAACCTCGAACGGGGGCGTGATGCTTCTGGCGATGGCCGAGCGGCGTCTCGGCTTGGCCGACAATCTGGCCCGGGTGTTCCCGGATCGGCGCGATCCGACGCGGGTCGTGCACAGCCTGGTCGATATGTTCCGCGCGCGCATGTTCGCGATCTGCTGCGGCTACGAGGACGCCGACGACCTCGATCATCTGCGGTCCGATCCGGCATTCAAGCTGGCCTGCGGTCGCCTACCGGACACGGGCCGGGATCTGTGTTCCCAGCCGACGCTGTCGCGGCTGGAGAATGCTCCGCGCCTGCGCGACGTGATCCGACTGACCTACATTTTGGTCGACGCATGGATGGATAGCTACCCCCACGAGCCGGCATCCGTCACGCTCGACATCGATGATACCTGCGACGTCGTCCACGGCCATCAGCAGCTCTCGCTGTTCAACGCTCATTATGACGAACGCTGCTTTCTGCCGATCCACGTCTACGACACGGAGAAGAGCCGGCCCGTGGCCGTCGTGCTGCGGCCCGGCAAGACGCCGGGCGGCGTCGAGGTGCGTGCCCATCTGCGCCGCCTGGTACGGCATATCCGCACGCGATGGCACAACACGCGAATTACGTTCCGTGGCGACGGGCACTATGCCCGGCCGGAGGCCATGGCGTGGTGCGAGACCAACGGCATCGACTACATCTTCGGTCTGTCCGGCACCAAGCCTCTCGCCAGAAAAGTCGACGAGGTCGCCGACGACATCCGCACCCGACGCGCCATCGAGAACCTGCCGGTTCTGCGTGGCTATACCGAGACCCGCCACAAGGCAAAGTCCTGGGATCGCGAACGGCGCACCGTCGCCCGTATTGAGGCGACGATGCTCGGCCTCGACATCCGTTTCGTCGTCACCAGCCTCGATGTCGGCTCGGCCGAGTGGATCTACGACAGCCTGTATTGCGCGCGCGGCCAAGCAGAGAATCTGATCAAGCTGCATAAGACACAGCTCGCCTCCGACCGCACCAGCTGCCGTTCGGCGCTCGCCAACCAGGTCCGTCTCGTGCTCCATACGGCCGCTTATTGGCTGATGCTGACCGTGCGCGACGCCATTCCCAAAGCCCGGGAATTGGCCACTGCCGAGTTCGCGACGCTGCGTCTTCGTCTCTTGAAACTCGCTGCCCGTGTGGTCGAGACCACGAGCCGCATTCGCCTTGCGTTTGCCGCGGCATGTCCCGAAGCCGACCTGATCCGCGGCTTGCCCGGCGCGCTGCTCCCGCTCGGTCCGTAACCGACCGGGCCTGCGCCCGCTCACCCGCCCCACTCCTCCATCGCCTACAAAACAGCTTGATGCAGAACCCGGTGAGAAAAGGCCGGACGGTCACCCACGCCAGCCGCCAGCCCCCGTCAGACGTCAAGAACGACCGTGCTCTCGTGAATAGATCGGGCTAACAACGCGGTCCTGATTGTCGCTGGCGACGTAGCCACCAAGGAAATGCGCTCCATGGTGAAGGAGACGTTTGGCGGCATCCCCGCGCAACCTTCGATTCCCAAGGAACGCCTGCGGCCGCAGGAACCGCCGCCGGCCGCGCAGCGCAGAGTGACACTGGCCGATGCCCGCGTCGAGCAGCCGGCCCTGCGCCGCTATTATCTCGTACCCTCGACTCGCAGCGCGGCCGCGGGCGAGGGTCCAGCGCTTGAGGTGCTCGAGCAGTTGATGGGCGGCGGCGTTAACTCATATCTCTATCTCTCGCTGGTTGTCGAAAAGCAGCTCGCGGTCACCGCCAGGGCGAGCTACCACTCTGCCGCGCTCGATCCATCGCTATTCGAGATTTCCGTCATACCAAAGCCTGGCGCCAACCTCAGCCTGATCGAGCGCTGCATCGACGAGGTAATCGCCGGTATTGCCCGTAATCCCGCGAATGCCGAAGATCTCCAGCGGGCGAAGACGCGGCTAACCGCGCAAGTCGCCTACGCCCAAGACAGTCAGGAACTGCTCGCTCACTGGTATGGCCGCGCCCTGACGACGGGACTATGCATCGAGGATGTACAACGCTGGCCGGACGACATCCGAGCGGTCGGCGCACCACAGGTGCATGAGGCCGCGCGGAAATGGCTCGACAAGAAACGAGCGGTAACCGGCTATCTCGTCAAAGAGTCTACCCCGCAACACTGGGAGACGCTCTAGTGATCCATCCTTGCACTCGACGCGGGATCCTCCTTGGAGGAGCCTCCCTCTCCATGGCGGTGCTCGCTTCGTCAAATTCGCATGCCGCACCACGATCACTGGACCGGCCCAGGATCAAGCGTTTGATTTCGTCTTGCGGCATAGAAGCCTGGTTCGTGCAGGACTCCACTGTCCCATTGATCTCGATGGAATATGCCTTCACCGGCGGCGCGGCTCAGGATCCCGCTCAAAGACCTGGCGTAGCCCACATGGTTTCTGGGCTGCTCAAGGAAGGTTCCGGCAAATTTGACTTCAAGACCTTTCATCAGCGGCTGGACCGCCATGCCATTGAGCTGCGTTTTCACGTGACCCATGATCACTTCCGCGGTGCCTTGCGCACGATCAATGACAGCGCGGAGGAGGCCTTCGAGCTTTTACGGATCGCGCTAACCTCGCCGCGTTTTGAGGCCGCCGACGTCGAACGGAACCGTGCCGCTGTGCTTGCGCGCCTTCGGCACGACTCAACCGATCCTTCGTCGCTGGCTCGCCGCAAGTTCCTCGAAGTCGCTTTTGGGGATCATCCCTATGCTCGCCCAGTCGATGGCTACTTGGAAAGCGTGCCGAAGATAGAGGATCTCAAGGGTTATGTCCGGCGCGTCATTGCAAAAAGACACGCTCAAAATCGCGGTGGTCGGCGGGGTCGATCCAGGGGCCGTCTGCAAGCTGCTCGATAAGACCTTTGGCAGCCTGCCGAGCAACGCGGAAGCGATGCCGGTCGCCGACGTCATCGCAGCAAAGCCGCCGCAGCGGGTCTTTATTCAGCTCGATGTGCCGCAGACAGTTGTGACTTTTGGCGGTCCAGCCGTCCGTCGCAGCGAGCCGGGTTTCATGCCCGCCTGTATCGTCAACCACATTCTCGGCGGCGGCGGCCTGACGTCACGCCTGTTCCGCGAAGTCCGCGAGAAGCGCGGACTGGCTTATTCAGTCCGTGAGCAGCTTGTCTGGCTGGATCATTCAGCCATGTTTCTCGGTACCAGCGGCACCTGCGCCGATCGGGCCGGCGAAACGGTTGAAGAAATCGAGAAGCAGGTCCGACAGATCGCCGCGGAAGGACCGACTCAGCAGGAGCTCGATGACGCAAAGTCCTACCTGAAGGGCTCGCAACTGGTAGCTCTCAACACATCATCAAAACTGGCGCGAACGCTACTGCAGCATCAGCTTGACAAGTTGCCTATCGACTATCTCGAAAACCAGAATGCCGTCGTCGATGCGGTGACGCTGGAAGACGCCAAGAGAGCAGCGCAGCGGCTGTGGGGCGGGGGTCTGCTCACAATTATCGTCGGCCGCGCCCCAAAGGACGCAGCGCAGGCGGCCATTGTGCCGTCCAGGACTACACCCCCGCCGGGCGCCGATCAGCTAGACACCGGCCCGACGACGCCGCCCAATTTATTTTCTAGCAGCCCATGTGCTTAGCCCGATCTATTCACGAGAGCACGGTCGTTCTTGACGTCTGACGGGGGCTGGCGGCTGGCGTGGGTGACCGTCCGGCCTTTTCTCACCGGGTTCTACATCAAGCTGTTTTGTAAGCGCGTATTTTACCGCACAGGCTACGCGCGCGGCTGGCCGCGGCGTCGCGTGACGCCGGGCCCCAGCAGTGTCATCGGAACGGCTTGGTTGACCTGAGCGTTCGAACGTCAGCCGCTATTCTCAGCTGGCAGGTTTTTTTGAGCGGTGCAGTTGAACGGCAACAGATCTTCGATATCGGCGTCTGGCGCGCGCTGGGGCAATTCGGTGAGCGCGTGACGTAGCCATGCATAGGGATCGACGCCGCATGCCCGGCATGTCAGCACCAAACTGTAGATCACGGCGCTTGCCTTGGCGCCGGCAACGGTGTCGCTGAACAGCCAACTTTTTCGTCCGGTGCAAAACGGCCTGATGTCGCGCTCCAGAACATTGTTATCGATCGGGGCGAGACCGTCACTGGTGTAACGGGTCAGATAATCCCATTGGTTGCGCGCATAGGCGATCGCCTTGCCGGTCAAGCTTTCGGGGAGGACCTTCGGCGCCTGGTCGTCGAGCCAGGTCCGGAAGGCGGCCAATACCGGCAGGCTATGCTGCTGGCGCAGCCGCAAGGTGTATGCGGCGCGCGTTTCGTCGTCGGGCGGCGTCTGGCGCGCCACCCTCTCGACCTCATACAACGCCTCGAAGAACTTGAGCGCCTGCAATGGCGGACCGCCGGGCGTCTTCCTGGCCTTGAGCGCATCGGTAAATTTCCTGCGCGCATGCGCCATACAGCCAAGATGGGTCGCGCCTGTCAGCGTGCCCCAGGCGTCATAGCCGTCGCTCATCAACAAGCCACGATAGCCGGCCAGGAAGGCCTGAGGATGTTCCTGGCCGCGACCGGGCTGGTAATCGAACAGCACGACCGGCTGCGCGCAGTCCTGGCCGCTGCGATAGGCCCACATGAAGGATTTGGCCTGCGCATCCCGGCCGTCCTCTTTCAGAACCTGGACCCAGGTTTCGTCGCCGTGGACCAGGGGCTGCGACCTGAGCTTTTGCTGTAGCGCGTCATAGACCCGATGCAGATGCAACTCGCTCGCCCGGATCACCCAGTTGCCCAGCGTCCCGCGGCTGATGCTGACGTCGGCGCGCCCCAGCGCGTCCGCCACACGGTACAGCGGCGTGCCGTCGACGTATTTGTTGGCGAGCACCAGCGCCAGCGTCGATGGCGTGGCGACGCTACCCGGCAGCGGCTGCGCCGGCATCGGCGCGGTCACGATCGGGGTGTTCAGCGCGGTGCGCTCGCAGTGACGGCAGGCATATTTGAACCGCACATGTTGCAGCACTGACGCCTTCACCTCGACGTGCAACTGCTCGGTGACGGTCTCGCCCATCCGATGCATCCGATTGCGGCAGCACGGACAGTCCTTTTGATCCTCACCCAGATCATGTTCGACGCGTTGGCGCGGCAGATCGTCAGGCAGCGGCTTGCGGCCGCGTGTCTTCGGTGCCGGCTTTGGAGCCTCCGGCAATCCCGTGTCCGGCACGGCGACCGCCTCGACATCGTCGTCGTCCCGGCTTTCAGCGGCGGCCTGCTCGGCTTCGTTGAAGATGCGCTCCTTGAGCTTTTCGCTCTTCGGCGCGTAGCGGCGCAAGCGCTCCAGGCGCAACTGCTCCTCAAGATGCAGGACGCGTTGCGCGAGTTTCTCGTTCTCCGCCTTCAGCGCCGCGAGCTCGGCCGCGTGCGCCGCGATCAAGGCTTCCAGCTCGTGCGTCGTGGGCCTGCGACTCATCGTAGTCTTGAATCGAAGTCATGCCGCCGCGTCAACCGAGTTCCATGCGGTGGCCGGCGTCATCCGATAGCGCTGATGACGCCGCCCGCATCGAACACGCTCAGCCCACGCTGTGATATTGCCGCACCGGATGACGACGCACCGCCGCGATGTTGATGCCGTCAAGCAGCCAGTGCAGCTCCTCCGTCGTCAGCGTCAGCACCGCCTCCTGACTTCGGGGCCAGTGGAATCTGTCGGCCTCCAGCCGCTTCAGCAGCATCCAAAATCCTGACCGGTCATAAATCAGCAGCTTGATCCGGTCGCGGCGACGATTGCAGAACGCGAACACCGCGCGCTGGAACGGATCCAGCCCCATCGACTGCTCGACCACGATCGCCAGGCTGTTGATGCCCGCCCGGAAGTCAATCGGTTCGCGGTGAAGGTAGACCCGAAGATCAGACGCCAGCCGGAACATCGCAACGCCCCAGCGCTTCAATCACCGCCGACAGCAACTGCGCGTCGCCGCCTTCCAGCGAAAGCGTCACGCCGTTGGGCATCGATGCCGTCAGCCGCCCTGCACAGGATCGCTCCGTCGCGCAAACCGCGATCGCGCCAGCAGATCGAGTTGGCGACGGCGACGGCGCGCGAACCGGAACAAAGGCTGGCGCAATCGGCGCCTCCGGCTGGCCATCCCCGTTCTGACGTTGTCGCTTGGCCACCCATTTGCGCAGCAGGTTCGCGTTCACGCCGTGTTGCAACGCCAGCCCCGCCAGCGACACGCCAGGCTGCAGACAGGCCTCGACCAGCCGCTGTTTGCTGGCCGGATCATAGCGACGCCGCCCATTGCGCAACACGCCGACCGTCTCAAGTCTCAAAAGTTCTTCTGGAGTGATCATCGATGGTGTCCACCTCGTTCATGGTGGACACCTCATCCCATCCCCGCGCTCAACTGCATAGGTGCGTAGAAAGGAGCGCTTACGCTGTTTTGTAGGCGATGGAGGAGTGGGGCGGGTGAGCGGGCGCAGGCCCGGTCGGTTACGGACCGAGCGGGAGCAGCGCGCCGGGCAAGCAGCGGATCAGGTCGGCTTCGGGACATGCCGCGGCAAACGCAAGGCGAATGCGGCTCGAGGTCTCGACCACACGGGCGGCGAGCTTCAAGAGCCGAAGACGCAGCGTCGCGAACTCGGCAGCGGCCAATTCCCGGACTTTGGGAATGGCGTCGCGCACGGTCAGCATCAGCCAATAAGCGGCCGTATGGAGCACGAGACGGACCTGGTTGGCGAGCGCCGAACGGCAGCTGGTGCGGTCGGAGGCGAGCTGTGTCTTATGCAGCTTGATCAGATTCTCTGCTTGGCCGCGCGCGCAATACAGGCTGTCGTAGATCCACTCGGCCGAGCCGACATCGAGGCTGGTGACGACGAAACGGATGTCGAGGCCGAGCATCGTCGCCTCAATACGGGCGACGGTGCGCCGTTCGCGATCCCAGGACTTTGCCTTGTGGCGGGTCTCGGTATAGCCACGCAGAACCGGCAGGTTCTCGATGGCGCGTCGGGTGCGGATGTCGTCGGCGACCTCGTCGACTTTTCTGGCGAGAGGCTTGGTGCCGGACAGACCCAAGATGTAGTCGATGCCGTTGGTCTCGCACCACGCCATGGCCTCCGGCCGGGCATAGTGCCCGTCGCCACGGAACGTAATTTGCGTGTTGTGCCATCGCGTCCGGATATGCCGTACCAGGCGGCGCAGATGGGCACGCACCTCGACGCCGCCCGGCGTCTTGCCGGGCCGCAGCACGACCGCCACGGGCCGGCTCTTCTCCGTGTCGTAGACGTGGATCGGCAGAAAGCAGCGTTCATCATAATGAGCGTTGAACAGCGAGAGCTGCTGATGGCCGTGGACGACGTCGCAGGTATCATCGATGTCGAGCGTGACGGATGCCGGCTCGCGCGGGTAGCTATCCATCCATGCGTCGACCAAAATGTAGGTCAGTCGGATCACGTCGCGCAGGCGCGGAGCATTCTCCAGCCGCGACAGCGTCGGTTGGGAACACAGATCGCGGCCCGTGTCCGGCAGCCGTCCGCAGGCCAGCTTGAATGCGGGATCGGACCGCAGATGATCGAGGTCGTCGGCGTCCTCGTAGCCGCAGCAGATCGCGAACATGCGCGCGCGGAACATATCGACCAGGCTGTGCACGACCCGCGTCGGATCGCGCCGATCCGGGAACACCCGGGCCAGATTGTCGGCCAAGCCGAGACGCCGCTCGGCCATCGCCAGAAGCATCACGCCCCCGTTCGAGGTTAGGCGCCCACCATCGAAGGCAGCTGTGACTTTCTTGGCGTGAATGGCTGGAAACGAGAAGGGCGGAATCGTATCGTCGGTCATGGCGGGCGTGGCGTTCGCGGTTGGAGGTGATGGGGTTGGCTTCACAACCGAATCCTACGCCGTATCAGCGCTTTACACCACGCTCGCCAGCCTCTCGGGCGCCTCTTACGAATAAGACAGGTTAGCTCTCGCGCGCAGAGAGGCCTTTAGCCACTCACCTTTAGCCCGTCCTATTCGTGAGAGTGCGGCTTTGGGGCCCGATTGATGCGGCCGAACATCTTGTCTGACGAGGCGCACAGGATTGCCTTCGGCTTTTCACCGCCTGACGACCCGTACTTTGCAACGCGCTTGAGGGATAGGTTGGGCGAACGGGGGGCGGACGCCCCGCCGGTCAAGGACTGAGCGGCAGCAGCGCGCCGGGCAAGCCGCGGATCAGGTCGGCTTCGGGACATGCCGCGGCGAACGCAAGGCGAATGCGGCTCGTGGTCTCGACCACACGGGCAGCGAGTTTCAAGAGCCGAAGACGCAGCGTCGCGAACTCGGCAGCGGCCAATTCCCGGACTTTGGGAATGGCCTCGCGCACGGTCAGCATCAGCCAATAAGCGGCCGTATGGAGCACGAGACGGACCTGGTTGGCGAGCGCCGAACGGCAGCTGGTGCGGTCGGAGGCGAGCTGTGTCTTATGCAGCTTGATCAGATTCTCGGCTTGGCCGCGCGCGCAATACAGGCTGTCGTAGATCCACTCGGCCGAGCCGACATCGAGGCTGGTGACGACGAAACGGATGTCGAGGCCGAGCATCGTCGCCTCAATACGGGCGACAGTGCGCCGTTCGCGATCCCAGGACTTTGCCTTGTGGCGGGTCTCGGTATAGCCACGCAGAACCGGCAGGTTCTCGATGGCGCGTCGGGTGCGGATGTCGTCGGCGACCTCGTCGACTTTTCTGGCGAGAGGCTTGGTGCCGGACAGACCCAAGATGTAGTCGATGCCGTTGGTCTCGCACCACGCCATGGCCTCCGGCCGGGCATAGTGCCCGTCGCCACGGAACGTAATTTGCGTGTTGTGCCATCGCGTGCGGATATGCCGTACCAGGCGGCGCAGATGGGCACGCACCTCGACGCCGCCCGGCGTCTTGCCGGGCCGCAGCACGACGGCCACGGGCCGGCTCTTCTCCGTGTCGTAGACGTGGATCGGCAGAAAGCAGCGTTCATCATAATGAGCGTTGAACAGCGAGAGCTGCTGATGGCCGTGGACGACGTCGCAGGTATCATCGATGTCGAGCGTGACGGATGCCGGCTCGTGGGGTAGCTATCCATCCATGCGTCGACCAAAGTGTAGGTCAGCCGGATCACGTCGCGCAGGCGCGGAGCATTCTCCAGCCGCGACAGCGTCGGCTGGGAACACAAATCCCGGCCCGTGTCCGGTAGGCGACCGCAGGCCAGCTTGAATGCCGGATCGGACCGCAGATGATCGAGGTCGTCGGCGTCCTCGTAGCCGCAGCAGATCGCGAACATGCGCGCGCGGAACATATCGACAAGGCTGTGCACGACCCGCGTCGGATCGCGCCGATCCGGGAACACCCGGGCCAGATTGTCGGCCAAGCCGAGACGCCGCTCGGCCATCGCCAGAAGCATCACGCCCCCGTTCGAGGTTAGGCGCCCACCATCGAAGGCAGCTGTGACTTTCTTGGCGTGAATGGCTGGAAACGAGAAGGGCGGAATCGTATCGTCGGTCATGGCGGGCGTGGCGTTCGCGGTTGGAGGTGATGGGGTTGGCTTCACAACCGAATCCTACGCCGCATCAGCGCTTTACACCACGCTCGCCAGCCCTCAGGCGCACTCTTACGAATAAGACGGGTTAAGTTGAAGAAAGATTGAGTGACTCCCGATCATTTCTGTGCCGAAACGTGGAGTCGCGGTCGTGCCGCGTCCAAAGAAACCGGCGCGAGCGGCCTATTAGACGCGGTAGGTGATCAGCCTCCGAAACGAGACTATCAAGCATGAAGAGATCGAGCGCGAGGCAGAGGTTTTATTTGTGTTGAATTCTTGCTTCTCGATAGTGGTCTGAAATCGTATCATCGGTCATGGCGGGCGTGGCGTTCGCGGTTGAGGTGATGGGGTTGGCTTCACAACCGAATCCTACGCCGCATCAGCGCTTTACACCACGCTCGCCAGCCTCTCAGGCGCCCTCTCGCGAATAAGACGGGTTAGCTCGTGGAGATATTCCTCGGCATGCCGAAAAGACGGCGATCTGATCCAGTAGACCTTTGATGGTCTGCGAAGCCATAGTCGGACCGCCTAGCATCCCCCCGATTTGCGCTTTCATCGAGCTCGCAATCTGACGCTACGTAAGACTCGGTCTCCCATTAAAATTTGATAGCGGCAGCGACAGCATCCATAGCGAACCTACGGCAATCCAACGATCACCATGGGCAGACTTTGATTCTTGCCCCGCATATTCCAGCCGCACACAAACCTCACGTAAATCACCAGTACAAGTGATTACTCCCATTGCCGGAGCTGCATCATCACGCGACGTTACTCGCTAGATGTTGAAAACGCTTATCAGTTGCAGAGCTCTCGCATCGGCGGTTCATTGCCCCTTCTTTCCGCCATGTTCGCACCCAAAGCAGTGACGCGCCGATAGCGCACTTTGCGCGCGGCAATAGCAAGAGCTCAGGAGATGTTTCTATGGTGAAGCCAGTGGTAATTGTAGTCGGTGCGGACAAGGGAGGAGTCGGCAAGACGACCGTATCACGAACGCTACTGGACTACTTTAGCGTCAATAACGTGCAAATACGCGCGTTCGACACGGAGTCGCCCCGGGGAACGCTGAAGCGCTTTTACCCCGGGATCACTGAGATCGTCGACATGACTGCGACGGCGGACCAGATGAAGATCTTCGATACCTTGAACTCAGGGCTGTCCGTCACTGTCATCGATGCTCGCGCAGGCCTACTGTCCTCTGCGCTGGCTTCCTTGCGCGACATCGGCTTTCTGGACTCGGCACGGTCTGGCCAGATCACATTTGCCGTGTTCCACATCCTGGGATCATCTATCGCGTCGCTAGACGAGATCGAGGAAACCGCGACTTTCATGACCGGTGCAAAGTACTACCTGGTCAAGAACTTCATCAACGACACTCAATTCTTCCAGTGGGATCAAGCCACTTATAATTCCTATTTTCATCGCATCAAACATGCGACTGAGTTGACCATCCCGAAGCTTAACGAGATGGCGTATGAGCAGGTGGAAGTCGCGTCCGTCCCGTTCATAGACTTCGTCGCGAACAAGGGACGCAATGATGAACCTGCGAACAACTCCTTCGTGCTGCGCGGCTATGTCCGGCACTGGCTGGCAAATGTCTGGAGCGAATTTGATCGCATCAACTTGACGGAATTGGCCGGGGCCAAGTCCGCCACCCGGGCCGGGGAGAAGTAGCCGTATATCCGGCAAGCTCGAGCCCACGCACGGAACGAAATTGATCTGCTGGCTATGTTAGCGACCCCCATCTACATCATCTGCTCACCTAGCCCGCAGGTCGGTAAAACCCTCATCGCTCGGGCCATGAGCGAGTTCTTGCTGCTGAAAGACGGTACAACGCTGTCGTTTGACGTCAACTTGAAAGAGCCATCATTGCTCGACTACCTGCCCAACATCACGGAGACCGCGGATGTGATCGACACATACGGCAAGATGCAGCTGATGGACCCTCTCATCGTTCACGATCGTGTACCCAAAGTAATCGATCTCGGCTTTCACGCCTTCGACGAATTCTTCAAGATGTGCGAGGAGATTGGCTTCGTCAAGGAGACGGCGCGGTGCTGTGTCACCCCTGTCGTACTCTTCGTCGCGGGCGCAGATCGCATCTCCTTTCGTGGTTACGAGATGCTGCGGCGGCGAATTCCCCCGGCCTCGCTGGTCATCATCCACAATGAATTCGCACTGCGCGGCGGATTACCTGAAGCGATGGACGGCGATCGGGTGATTCGAATTTCCGCACTACCGCTGTTCCTTAAGAGATATATAGATCGGCTTGGCTTTTCCTTCACTGGGTATCTGCGCAACGAGAAGGACTGGTCCACCGAGCTGCATCAATGGATCCGGCGGAATTACGGCATGTTTCGCGATCTGGATTCGAGTGTGACGCTGCGAAGGTGGGATCGGCCGCGGGGGACGGACATCGGTAGCCTACGTTGCACGAGGGCGACTTGAAGAGATCGGTCTGATCCCCCATCTATTTGTCTGGCCTATGAGAGGCCGTTGAGCGCTGAGTTCAACGGCGCTCGCAACGTGAACGCATTGCGTTTTGCTAATCTTCTCTTGGATGTCCATCCTATACCATGATCGTCCGCACGGACGCACGGGCGCAATTAACAGAGCTCATTCGGCAATGGCTCATGCAGACAGTCCGTCATGCAGGCAGTCCGTCCCGGAAGGCGTCGATTAAATTTTGACTTTTGTGACCGGCGAGGCGGATCGACGGACCCTCCTTCGGAGGTGCGCTCATAGCTGAAGGCCGAGCTTCCCGAGGACCTGATGCAGGAGCGCGCTTTTGATCGCGCGGGCAATCTCGTTTCGTATCTGGCGCCGAGGACCGGCTCGGCATCGGCATCGCCCGTCAGACCATGCTCAGCCAGTCGCTCATCCAAGCGGGTTTCAAATTGTACACCCATCACGCCGACGAGCCGCTCCTGCATTTCAGCATAATCTTGGGGTACCATACGCCTCACCACGCTTTCCCATGGTTGCCATCGCGTCGCTAAATAGTCCCGAAATTCCGCCGCTTCCCGCGCCGACGCCTCGGCCCTGGCCACATCGGCCTCGGTCACTTGAGACACATTCATGAAGCGCATGTCGGGAGCGTTGTGCCGCAGCTCCAGGGCGTCCCGCAGCTGGGTTTGGTAGGCAAGATAAACCTCGATCTCGTCGACATCCGCGTCGGGATCGGCACGGCGAAGTGAGTTGACCCTCTCGCGCGCGATCCCGTCAAGCGCTTCCAAGCGAAACAAGACGCGGTCGTTCTGGAGCAGTTCGCCGAGGCGCCCGTCATAGTGTCCGTCCTCGACATCAGCGTTCAGGCGTGCGGTCTGCATGCCGTTCCAGACCAAAGTAACGCGATCTTCGCAGCTCCCGTTCGCTCCCGAAGCCAACTCGAAATACTGCTCGCGTAAACGGGGCCTGACGGCTGCCTGCCGCAGATCTTCCGCGACCGCCAGGCGGAACGCCTAGTGATGGTCGTTCACGGTGCCGCGGAGCCTGTCGAGGAAGCGTGCATAATCCGCAGCCCCCAGCTCGTGGGCGAAGTGCTGCCAAGTGGCCTTGCCGTGGGATCGCCGTCGAGCCAGTCCGCGGCAACCTCTTGCAGGGACCGCGGCGCAACTTCCACCACTCCATCCGTGGCCGAGAAGAAAACCCGAGGGCCGGCATAGCCTCCCGCATGCATCGCTATTGCGAGGCCGGCCTGCACCCAATCGGCGAGCGGATTATTCTCCTGATTAACGCTCGAATCACGGCTTAGGTGCGTCAGCAGGGTCTCGGGTACGCCGGTCAGCTGATTGTTACTGGCGCCGAGCCATAGCAGCTGGTGCGGGACCGTCTCTAGTAGGCTCGTCAGCTGGTTGTGGCTCGCGCTGAACCATTCGAGCGTTGCCGGAAGAGGCTCGGGGAGGCCCGTCAACTGATTGTAGTCTACGTTCAGACGCTGGAGCCCGGCCGGAAGCCACGGCAGGTGGGTCAGGCGGTTACCGCTGGCGTCCAACTCCTCAAGCGTTGCTGGAAGAAGTTCGGCAAGGTTGCAAGCTGATTGTTATCGACATTCAGTCGCTGCAGTACCGGCGGCAGCTCTGCAGGCAGGCGCGTCAGCCCATTGCTGATGGCCTAGAGCCGCTGGAGGCCGGTTGAAAGTGTCACGGGCAGGCTGTCGAGCTGATTGTGATCCACATTCAGGCGGCGCACCTCGGCCAAAATGGGCGCAGGCAAGGCGGTAAGGGACCGAGACGACAGATCTAGCGGCTGATTGAGATCACCCGTCCCCCGCCAAGCCGACGTTCGGCTTACCGCTTGTTGCCGATACCCATGTTGCCCCTGCCCGTCTTCGGCAGCCCAGTTGGCCAGCACCTCCTCCGACGAGGCAACCGCTCCGGCAGCGGACGTGTGCACGCCGGCCAAGGTCTCTCCCCACAGCGGTGCGGCCGGAGAGCCCGGTTCGGAGCTTTCCAAATCGGAAGTTGCGGAAGGAATACGAGTGACGAGCTGTTCTGTGTTCATCGATATCGTTTCTTCGGTAGCAAAATGAAGCGAATGCGCCGGGGCGGCGCATCTTAGAACCGCCAATCCTCCACTATGGCTGACGCGCCACCGGCCCACAAGGAGTGAGGTGCGATCCCACAAGCGTGCCGACAGGCACGAATGGCCCGGATACGCTTCTGCAACTAGCACCCACTGCAGACAGTGTAGCGAATCCAGACGGCGTTTCGCTCGCGGATCAATTGATATTGCAGTCCACCGGTCTCGCCTGCGAGCTCTGCGCCCATTGAGCCAAGCCTGCAAGGGAGTAGCGGCGCTCATGATACGAGCGCCACCTGTCGATAACCTGACGCAGTCCGGAGCGACGAAATGACGGATGGCGTTTGTAATTCCGTAACCTTGGGCTCAGCTCTCCGCAGACGAATCACTTTGTGCTGGACCGGCTGGTGGCGGGTGCCGGTCCGCCGGCAGCAGCGCGTTTACGCCGGCAACTTTGCTGTGACGTGAGGCGAGGCGGCCATACTTCTCCCCGGGGTCAAACGCTTGGGCGATAGCTGAGCTCAAAAGCTTGCAGCCTATCGCGCTAACGCGCTTGGCTACGAGACGCAGCGCGCCCCGATGTGAACACCGCGGGCTCGCTAATTCTCTTCAATTCTCTTCGCGGAGTTCCCAGCCATTTTAACATTGGTCACGTGAACCGGCAAACGGCGATCGGGCGGCTCTTCACGGTATCCTTCCGACTGGATAATCGGACAGGTGCATCTGTCACTGGTACGACAGATTTTCTGTGTCGAGCTCAGTGTAGCCTAGCTGCGCCGCGACCAAATAACTCGAGCAGCTAGTGCGCCTTGTTGATCTCGCGTTAAACACGCTTAACCCTATGAGCGCTGGAATTGTGCAGGACACACGTTCGCGGCGCATTGAAACCGCGAGGATCTGCCGCGATTTCTCGCCAAACGCGCGGCGTAGGATGATATTGACTTATAAGCGTCGCATACATCGGACTTCTCGCCTCCTCCGGACACGAGCGGGCGATACGCCGTTGTCGGCTCAACTATCCGGCAGGAATGCGGAGCCAGGGAACGACCGCTCGACGAGCATCGCCATGTTTTACACTTAAGGATCAACATCCGTGATGACTTCGATTGATGATACGCTAAGTGAGATCAGATGGCTGCGAAACGGAATCTGGCGCTGCCGCCGGCTACTTAACACCGACCTGCCTGGCACCGAACGCAAGGCCCTTGAGAAGCGTCTGCATGAACAGCTCTCTGCCTTTGAACGGCTCTCGTCGACGGCGTTTCCTTTCGCCTTGAGCTCTAAAGTGTATTCGGTCAGGAGCACCACAATCGGGCGAAGCGACTCCCCTGAAGCGCCCATAGAGAACGCCGCAATGGTATCAAGCGGTTGCGTGGGGAAATCGATCAGCGGCTAACAAAAGAGGTTTCCTAGCCCAATCTGTTACAGCTCAGTCTAGTACCCACTTTTCTTGGAACGTGAGTCGTGATTCAAGGTCGGGATGATACCCGAAGCAAGAGAAGTCCACCTTTCGAGGAAAGATCGCAAGGTGCTTGAGGCGTGCTGTCGCTCACCGGTGACGTTGCAGCGCGATTTGAAGCGGGCGCGGATAGTTCTGTTGGCGGCGGATGGGCGCAGCACCCGGTCGATCGCCAAGGAAGTTGGGGTCCAGCCGCGGATTGTCAGCCTTTGGCGGCATCGCTATGCCGACCATGGCCTTGAAGGGCTGCAAGACAAGCCGCGGCCTGGCAAGCAGCCGATCTATACGAAGACGACCGACAAGCGGATTCTGAAGCTGCTGGATAAGCCGCCACCGCAAGGGTTTGCGCGCTGGACCGGCCCCCTGCTGGCCGAGGCGCTGGGCGATGTCGATGTCCAATATGTCTGGCGGTTCCTGCGCAGCCACAAGATTGACCTGGTGGCTCGCAAGTCCTGGTGCGAGAGCAACGACCCGAACTTTACGGCCAAGCCGCCGATGTTGTCGGCCTCTATGTCGCGCCGCCGGCGAAGGCCATTGTGCTGTGCGTGGACGAGAAGCCCTCGATCCAGGCTTTGGAGCGAGCGCAGGGTTATCTGAAGTTGCCCAATGGCCGCGCCTTGACCGGCCAAAGCCACGATTACAAGCGGCATGGCACCACAACATTGTTTGCGGCGCTCGAAGTCGCCACCGGAAAGATCATCGCGACCCATTCAAAACGCCGGCGCCGCGTCGAGTTTCTCGATTTCATGAACAGCGTCACCGCGGCTTTTCCGAACCGCAAGCTTCACGTCATCCTCGACAACCTCAACACCCATAAAAAGAACGAGGACTGGCTCAAGGCCCACCCCAACGTGCAATTTCATTTCACGCCGACAAGTGCGTCATGGCTCAATTAGGTCGAAGTATGGTTTTCCATCTTGCAGGGGCAGTCGCTCGAGCTATGGCGGAATCTGGGTGATGACGGTGTGAGGAAGGCGGCGTATCGAGGCGGGTGACGAGCCTGCCAGAACCTCTCGAGGAGAGCGATACGCCATGACCGAGACTACCAATGTTCTTGCTTTCCGTCAGCCGTCCGCGGTTGATGATCCACTGACCGATATCGTTCGAGCCGGCGCGCGGGACCTGCTTGCCAGGGCGATCGAGATCGAGGTTGGCGCGTTTCTGGCCAGCACGGCCAATCTGACGCTGCCCGACGGTCGAGCGCGCCTGGTCCGACATGGGCACGGTCCGGTGCGCGAGATTGCGACCGGCATCGGTCCGGTGGAGGTCGCTCGTCCCAAGGTCCGCGACCGCGGAGCGAGCGGGCCAGGCGACCGCCTCCGCTTCAGTTCGGCAATCCTGCCGCTATGGGCGCGGCGGACGAAGAGCCTGGATGCCTTGATCCCGGTCCTCTATTTGCGCGGCATCTCGACCGGCGACTTCCAGGAGGCGCTCTCGGCGCTGCTCGGCAAGGATGCGCCGAACCTGTCGCCTTCGGTGATCGCCGGCCTGAAGGCCGATTGGCAGGTCGAGTACGAACGCTGGCAGAGACGCGATCTGTCGGCGCGTCGCTATGTCTACATCTGGGCCGATGGCGTGTACCTGCAGGCCCGCATGGAAGATCACAGCGAATGCATGCTGGTGCTGATTGGCACCACGCCGGAAGGCAAGAAGGAGCTGATCGGCTTCCAGGTCGGCGTGCGCGAGAGCGCGCAGAGCTGGCGCGAACTCCTGATCGACCTGCGGCAACGCGGGTTACGGATTGCCCCGCAACTCGCCATCGGCGACGGCGCCCTCGGCTTCTGGAAGGCACTGGACGAGGCCTTTCCCGGCACGCGGCACCAACGATGCTGGTGCCATAAAGTGAGCAACGTACTCGACAAGGTCGCCAAATCCGTGCAGGGCCCCATGAAGAACGACCTGCGGAACATCTATCTGGCCCCACACCGGGCCGAAGCTGAAACCGCGATCGACGTCTTCGTCGAGAAATACCACGTCAAATACGGACGTGCGGTGGAGTGCCTGATCAAGGATCGCCATGCGCTGCTCGCCTTCTTCGACTTCCCTGCTGAGCACTGGATCCACCTACGCAGCTCGAACCCGATCGAGAGCGTCTTCGCCACGGTGCGCCACCGAACGGTGCGGACCAAGGGATCGCTGTCGCAACAAACTGCGAAGCTGATGGTGTTCAAGCTCATCGACGCCGCATCGAAGACCTGGCGGCGATTGAAGAGCACGAACCAGTTGCCGAAAGTCATCGCCGGTGTAAAGTTCATCGACGGAATCGAAGTCATTCCGAACACTGAAAGCCACGCCGCCTGATCAGGCCGCGTCACCCAAAATCAGCCATAGCTCGTCGGATCGTTGAGACGGGTCAACGCAACCAACAGACGCCCGTCCTAAGTTGCCACCTGCATAGGTAACAAGCGCCCGGTTTGCTTGAACGCGAAACTACCCCATGGCCGCTCATTTCGCGGGGGGCGAAGAGGACTGTCAGCCCATTTGAGGGCCGCCGGGTCATGCAGCGGGTCGTCGTCGCATCTGGTGCAGACGTAGCGCAGTCGCTCCTCCCGAGCTTCGTCGGCCACAGCTTTCATCGGCTTGCCGCACGTCGGACATGGCCTTCGAACCTGAAAGAGCTCCGCCATCGGATTTGTCCCCAGCCTCACGCAGCTTAGTTCCCGATGTGCGGAGAGCGCAAGCAGATCGAAGGAAGCGTTGTCCGACTGCGACAGATCTCTTGACGGGTGGGGCCATCCGTATTGAAATTCGGCTTTGGGTGATGTTGCGGGGGTGGCGTAGTGGAAGAGTTCTACAGGAGCTTCGCGCAGCGGGCGCGCGATCTGGCCGAGAACGCGGACCCGTTCACCAGGCGACGGCTGCTCGACCTGGCCCAGCGATACGATCTCAGGAGCAGGCCTGGATCCGCAGGCGGCCGGTCCGCCCCGCCGCCGCGCGCCACGCCTCCGACGGTGCTGTTCTCTGGCTCTGGCGAGGCCTGATAGATCCTCGAGCGGACCTCACCGATCGCCCTCTTCGCCTTGGGAGGTGATCTCGGCCGCGCGCCTCTCGCATTCGTCGGCAAGACCGGTGAGACGCTCGACCGTGTCCGGATCGGTGATGGAGGCAACAAGCCTCCGGCACCGTTCGGCCTGGGCCAGCAATTTGGCTCTCTCATTCTCCATGGAAGATAACGACCGCTGCTCACTGCAGTTGCTGGCCGTCTTCGCCAAATCCGCGAGAATCGTGCAGCATGTGAGACCCAGTTCACACGGCGCCAGGGCCCGTCCAGCTACGGTGTCCTCTCCCGTTCTTCGGAAAAGACTGATGTTTGCCAGCTTGGCCAAAGCGCTCTCGCAAGCGTCCCGCGCGGAAGTCGATACCGAGGAGCTGAAGATCATCGCGATCTTCTGCGGTGCCGGCCTGCTGCTGTCGCTAATGTCGGCCATGGTCTTCGGCTTCAGCCTGGGAGGCGGGACGTTCTGAGCCCGGGGTCCAGCGCGTTCTAATCTCGCGCCCGACGGAGAGCCGCCTGCAGCTTCTCGCGCTCGCGCTCCCAGCGCGCGTCCTCGGCCTGAGCGCGCTCCTCGAGCGCGGCCCGCTCGGATATCGCTTACCCTCGCCTCGTGCGCCCGCTTCGCCTTCTCGAGATCGGCCTGCGCCTTGGTGACAGCCTTGTCGCGGCGGGCGCGGTCTCTCTCGCGAGCGGCCTCCTCCTTGCGTCGCTCGGCATCCCGTCGGCGCTGCTCCTTCTCGAAATCCGGCGCGGCTTTGCCGGCGGCCTCGTCGTCGACCTTGGCCGGGCGCTTCGCAGGCTTGGCCTGACTCCGCTTGCGTGGGCGCCGAACAAGCCCGCGACCGTCTGGACCGTCAGTTCCCCGTCCGGGCGATCAACCCACGCGCTTGACCGCTTTCTTCGTCGCTCGCGCTTCGCTGGCGCCGACCAACGTCACACCGCGGCGTCGGCCGCGACCAAATCACAGAGGATGTCCATCGCAGCACTTGCTGGCCAGAAAACCTATACGTTTGAGCGCTAGAAGATGGTGCGTCCTCGCGGGTGCTGCGGAGCAGGCCTGCCCGGACCAGGGTCGCAAGATCTCACCCATATCGTCGGCTAGTCGCCCCGGTTCACTTCGCGGCACTGCCAGTCGTTTGTTTGGCGGCTTCCTGAGCCGTTTGATAACTTTCGATAACCGCCGCATAGTTCGGTGCCACCAGTGCATACAGCTTGGCGAGCTCAGCCGCCTCCGGGCGATTCCAGGTGCGATGAAGCTCCGAGAGCACCGCGTTCGTGGAAGTCGGTATTACGCCTGCTTGGACAAACCGGGCGACGGTGGTGCGGGAGGCCATCTCGCTTGGATCACCCGACGCATCGATCACGGCGTAGACCTTGAATCCCGCCGCATGGGCATCCAGCGCCGGGAACATCACGCAGACGCTGGTCCAGACACCGGCCATGATCAGTGTCTTCTTCCCGGTGGCGCGGACCGTTTTGACAAAGTCCTCGTTATCCCATGCATTGACTTCGCCCTTGCGCGGCACGTAGACCGCGTGTGGGGCAAACTGATGAATTTCCGGCATCAGGGGGCCGTTCGGCCCTTTGGGTTCTGACGCGGTGGTGATCACGGGTATCTTGAGCAGCGCCGCCAGTCTGGCCAGCATGATTGTATTCCTGCGCAGATCTGCCACGTCGATATCCTTCACGGTCTGGAACAGCCCTGACTGGTGATCAAGCAGCAGGATGACCGCGTCGGATGCGTCCATTAGCGCGGCACCACCACCGGTGGGCAACACGCTGGGAGCCCCGGCGCCCGGGATCGTCTGCGCGTAAGATTGCGAGCCGGGTGCCGTCCCAAGCATGACCAGAATTGTCGCAACAACGACATGCAGGAGATAATGCCTGATATTGAACATAGGAGATCTCCCCGATGGCTTTGAACCGTATTCGCTTGTGGTCCGATAACGGAACCTAACGTTGATCCAAGTCAAAGATCAGCCGGCGAATGCTCGCGCGGCGCTGACGCACCGCTTTCGTTCGTCAGTGATTTCGACCAACTTCAGATAGGGGACGCCTAGCGGCGGTGTGCTGGCCGCCTCCCAGAACTCTCGCAGCCGCTCGACGCGCTTTTCCGGAACATTTCCTGCGATCAGAGCGGCATTCACCGCGCCGATCGAGATGCCGGCCACCCAATCCGGAGCGATACCGGCTTGGGCCAACGCTTCATAGACGCCGGCCTGGTAGGCCCCGAGCGCTCCGCCGCCCTGCAACAAGAGCGCTATCCGCTCGAATGGCGGACGCTGTTTCCCTCCGCTAAGTGTCCGCTTCATTTCCGACGTTTTCGTCACGGTTGTCACCTTTGCTAACCGCGGAAGACCGAAGCGTTCTCTTGAACGTACTCGGCGAGGGTTCGCGGTGGCCGGCCTGTGAGTTCGGCGATGGTGTTGGTGATGGTTACGGTTTTCCCACCCGCGCGTTGATAGGCGCCGATGGCGAGAATGCTTTCGATCACTGCAGGCGGAACGCCTTCCCGAACACGGCGCGCCCGAGCTTGCTCTGGAGTCTCATCAACAAACCGGAGCTTTTTGCCGATTGCTGCGCCAATGATCTCCGAGGCTTGCCGATAAGAAATCGCTTCACTTCCCGTAACGACATATGTTTTGCCGAGGTGTCCCGGCTGGGTTAGCGGGACAAAGGCGACTGCGGCCACGTCGCGTGGGTCGACGTAGGGAATTTTGCCGTCACCCGAGGGCGAGTAGATGGCGCCCTCCTTGACGACATACTCAGCTTGAGCAACGAGGTTCGTCATGAAATGGTGAGGCTGGATCATTGTCCACGCCATCCCCGATTTCTTGATCTCCTCTTCGATCTGATAGTGCCATTGCCCGATAGGCGCCTTCGAGTGGTCGGTCGCGGCGAAGGCTGAAATTTTGACGATATGTTTAACCCCGGCAGTGCGGGCTGCAACAATGGCGTTGTGCTGCAACTCCACCATGTCTTCGTAATAGTGTGTGAGGAGAAATAGCTTCTCGATACCCTCGAAAGCCGCGTCCAAGGTTTCTGGTCGAGCCAAATCTCCGACGACCCATGTAATGCCAGGCAGTTCCTTGGCTTTGTCCGGGTTACGGACTAGCGCGCGTGCGGGGACTCCCGCCTGGGACAACAATCGCAGAAGTTCACTGCCGATGAGGCCCGTCCCGCCGGTCACGAGAATCATGGATGTCTCCTTTTGCTGCTTGCGTGAAGTGAAGCCTCGGCTCGAGGATCAGCCGCGGCACACGCGCTCATATAGATTCCGAAGAATGATGGCCGTCGCGCCCCAGATTTTGCGATCACCGAATTGCAAGGTGTAGGACTTAAGCGGGAAGCCGTTCCAATCGAGCGTCTCGTCCCTGTGATTTTGCGGGTCCATCAAGACGGAGAGCGACGCTTCGAAGGAGTCCTCGACCTCGTCGCGGTTCAATCGAAGCGCAAAGCCCGGCAACACGCGTGCGAGTACAGGCAAGATCCGATGACCAAACGGCGTCACGTGAACGTCGAGGTACCCGATCGGTTCGACGAATTCCCTTGAAAGGCCGATTTCCTCCTCGGCTTCGCGCAGCGCGGCTGCCACGGGGCTCTGGTCGCCTGCGTCGATCTTGCCGCCGGGAAACGAAATCTCCCCGCCGTGGTCGTTGAGACGGGAGGTGCGCTCGGTCAACAGGACGCCAAGCTCGTCGTGTTGGACCACGGGCACCAGCACCGCCGCAGGCCTGATCGGTCGTACTGCCGCGATGGCGGCGAGCACGGCAGGATCGGCGCTGTGCACGTCGGCGAGCGCAATGGCATCCGGATCGGTCAGTGCCGCCGGTATATCGAACGTCAACCTCTGCTGGGCGCGGGAATAGAATGCAGATCCAATGCCGGTGAGGCGATCATCGCTATCGGCGCGCTCGGTCATCAACGTTCGCCGCTTGCCGGCGGCGCGAAGTCGATGGCGGGTCCGAGCGGCACCACGCCCGTCGGATTGATGGTCGTGTGGCTCTCATAATAGTGCCGCTTGATGTGGTCGAGGTTGACCGTCGCCGCGATGTTGGGCAGATTGTAGACGTCACGGGTAAAGCGCCAGAGCGCCGGATGGTCGGCGATGCGCCTCAGGTTGCACTTGAAATGCCCGTGGTACACTGCATCGAACCGTACCAGCGTGGTGAACAGCCGGATGTCGGCTTCGGTCAGCCGGTCGCCGGTCAGGAAACGTGATCCCGACAGCAACGCCTCCAGCCAGTCGAGAGCGTCGAACAGCGTCACGACGGCTTCTTCGTAGGCGGCCTGCGAGGTGGCAAAGCCGGCTCGGTATACGCCGTTGTTGACTTCCCTGTAGATGCGCTCGTTGAGCGCGTCTATTTGCTCCCGCAAGGGTGCAGGGTAGTAGTCGCCCGGCACGGCTCCAATGCCGTCGAAGGCACCGTTGAACATGCGGATGATCTCAGCCGATTCGTTGTTGACGATGGTGCGATGCTCCTTGTCCCAAAGGACCGGCACCGTCACACGCCCGGTGTAGTGCGGATCCGCCGCGACATAGATCTGGCTCAGTGTCTCCGCGCCATTGACCGGATCACCCGTCACGCATGGGCCCGGAGTGAAGGTCCAGCCTCGCTCGCGCATGCGCCAGTGAACAACCGAAAATGAGACGGCGTCCTCCAGCCCTTTCAGCCGGCGCATGATCAGCGTCCGGTGCGCCCATGGACAGGCCAGGCTGACATAAAGGTGATAGCGGCCCCGTTCAGCAGGGAAGCCGCCCGTGCCGGTCGGACCAGGCGAGCCATCGGGCGTCACCCAGTTGCGGAAGGCGCTCGCCTTTCGTTCAAAGCGGCCGCCGGTACTCGTCGTATCGTACCAGATGTCTTGCCATACCCCGTCGACGAGCATGCCCATTTCGCGTCTCTTCTGGCTTGGTCGGGACTTTCTGCCGCGCTGGATTTCGAGCCGTATCCGGGTGCACCCATTGGTGCAACTTGCCTTGATCTAGATCAAGAAGGTTGCGGAGCTACGGTCCCACTTTTGCCGAACGCGATAGGAGGGACGCGCCATGATCAACCTTGAAAAGCATGGTGATTATGCGGCGCTCGTCGGCCGCGTACTGTACGCATCGATGTTTCTGCTGTTCGGCTGGGGCAAGCTAACCGCCTTTGCCGGTACGACGAGCTACATGAGCTCGCTTGGCCTTCCCGCACCCGCGCTGTTTACTTTGCTGGCCATCATCATAGAGATTGCCGGTGGTTTGCTGATGTTGGTTGGTTATCAGACCCGGTTCGTCGCTCTCGGGCTGGCGATCTACGTCCTGGTTTCCGCATTTATCGGGCACTTACAGACCCCATTCGATTTTCGTGGGCATGGGCGACTGCATCGTGCCTAACCCCTGCCGTCCCCCAGGCCGCGGTTCTGAAGACGGACACGCTCGCGATGAACCCAGCCGAGACCTTCCAGACCGTCCTGCTCCTACTGATGATCGCCGTCGTGCTCGATACGGTGGCCCGTCGCCTGCACCTGCCGTCTGCGTCGGTACTGGTGCTGGCTGGAATCGTTCTGGCTCTCGTTCCCGGTCTTCCCGAAGTGGAGTTCGATCCGGACTTCGTCATGGTCCTCTTTCTGCCGCCGCTTCTGCTCTCGGCGGCCTATTTCACGGTGTGGCCGGATTTTCGGGCCAATCTCAGAATAATCCTGCAGTTGGCCATTGGCGCCGTCGTTGTGACGACGCTGGCGGTCGGCATCGTTACGCACGTCTTCTTCCCGGCATTGCCGTGGGCCGCGTGTTTCGCACTTGGCGCGATCGTTTCGCCGCCGGACGCCGTCGCCGCCCGTGCCGTGATGGAGCATCTCAACGTCCCGCCGCGCATCGCGGTGCTTCTGGAAGGCGAAAGCCTCATCAACGATGCCTCCGGCCTCGTCCTGTTTCGCTTCGCGGTCGCTGCGGCGTTGACTGGCGCCTTCAGCGCATGGGGAGCCGCGGGCAGCTTTGTTTACGTCTCGGCCATGGGCATCGGGATCGGTCTTGCGCTTGGCTGGATATGCGCCTTCGTCGCGGGAAGATTGACCGATGCCCGGCTCGCCGTGGTCTGGACCTTCCTCTCCGCCTGGGCCGCCTACCTGGTCGCAGAGCGACTTCACGTGTCGGGCGTACTTTCGACGGTTGCGTGCGGATTGGTCCTCGGACGTCTGCAACATCAGGCCTTGAGCGCGGCCTCGCGCGTCCAGGCGCTCGCGGTCTGGTCCGTCGCCACCTCCGTGATGGAGGCGCTGGTCTTCGTGCTCGTAGGATTGGAGCTTCGTGGCGTCCTGCACCGGTTCGGCTCGGATTGGGGCACCGTGCGTGCGCTCATGCCCGCGGCCGCAGCGATCTTTGCGGTGCTCGTGCTCGCGCGGTTCGCCTGGATTTTTCCGACCGCCTACATTCCGCGGGCGTTGATCCCGTCGCTCCGGGCACGGGATCCGTATCCGCCGTTCGCCGTTCCGTTGGTGATGAGCTGGGCCGGAATGCGTGGGGTCGTCAGTCTCGCGGCCGCATTGTCGTTGCCGGAGCATTTTCCCGGCCGCTATATCATCCTGTTTGTGACCTTTTGCGTCGTCGCCGCGACCATCGTCGCGCTCGGGCTGACGCTTGGTCCGGTGGCGAAGACGCTGGCAGGGAAGGAGTTCCTGCTCCGCGGAGAGGAGACGCTGTCCGAAGAGGTTGCCAGGGCCGAAATTGCGCGAGCCCAGTTCGATGCCATCCGTTCGCATTCTCTCGACGCCGAGGGGAGGCACGCGCACCCGCGCCTTGTCGAACAGTACGGGCATCGCCTCGCAGTAACCGAGGACCACGCTCTCACCAAGGGGGCTCACAAGGAGCAGCGACTAGAGCACTACCGAGCCGTCCTGATCGCCGTGGAAGCCGGCCGCAAGAAGCTCCTCGAACTCTTCAATTCCGGGCGCATCCACGATAGCGTCATGCACAAACTGGAAGCCGAGCTCGACCAGGAGGAGCTTTTTGCTATTCGGGTGGTCGAGGCCATTTAGCGAATCCCCGGAGACATACGGACGTCTGGGAGCATTCGGTAAGAGGGGCACGAACTCCGGCCGCGCCCGGCACCCACCCCCACCGGCCAACATCATGACGCCGGCCGCACTGACGCTGCGTCATGCACCGATCGCCGATTGTGCCCGCTACGACAACCTCCGGAGGACCATCTGATGGAACGAACCCAAATCTTCGACCTCACGGGCGAACTCAAGCTCTAGGGCATGAAAGATCACGCCCGCCCTGCCGCATCCGAACCGAGCCAGGCGCCAGTGGAGACTACAGTTGGCCTTACCACTGATCGCCGCTGCGCTGCTCGTCACCGCAAAGCCGGCGTCATTCCGGCGGCTTAACGCGATTCTTCAGAAACTGGTCGACCGCCTGCAGCAGCAGAACATGCATCTTGGTCCTCTCCCGATGCGCGATACGAGTCGCGTCGTAAGTCGCAGGCTCCAGATAGAGCGACATCTGGCGCGCTCGTTCCTTCAGCGTGCCCACACGCTGTGACGAGGCCGGCGCCATGGCGCTGCCAAGATCGGTAGGCACCTGCCGGAGTGATTGCCGCCCGGCCTGGGCGGCGCCGGCCGCCGGCACCTTACCATCGAAGCCACCACGTTCGGATGTGGGACCCGGCGCAAGTGCCGGCGCGTCAGCAATGAGATCTGTAAGAAGGTTCTTCCGTGTCGCCACCTCGCCTCTCCTTGTCCAAGGCCCTGGATCCTGTGACCCCGTGATCCCGTGACCACCCCGTGATCTGGTGATCCCGTGATCGATTGATCCTGCGGTCACAGGAAATATGGACCGCGAAGCTTAACGCTGTTGTGCGGGTGGGATCGGCGCCGCCAGCCCGTTCGACACGTCTCTGACTGCCCCGAAATAGGCCGAGATTACGCCCCGAATCGCCGAACGGGGTGGTACACGGCGGTGGTCACAAATCACGGCCGGGCTATTTGGGAATCCTTGTTTTACGGCAGTTCTAGCGAAATCGCGGCCCATGGGGTGGGAGTCCCACTCTCTCCGCCATATGACATTGAATTTATTAAAGTTTTTTAACTTTCATAGAGCCTGACCCCCGGATCAACCCCCAGTCCGGCGGCCTATCTGAGCCCGCAGCCAAGGCTTGGGTCAACGGAAAACTCGCGCAGAGCGGCCTCCCGCGGGCGAACAAACCATGGCACATCTTGAGGGTGGGCCTAGGCTAGCTGCTGGCACCGCCTCGGCTGGCGTCGGCCAAGTTTCAGATATTTCGGATGTTCCTACGCGCGGCAGTCGGAGACTCCCTCCCTTTGAGGCAATGACGCCAGGCGGCCCATCAACAAGGTAGTTGTACATCTTCGCAAGGAGAGGTCTCCAAATGTCGCGGAGCTGAAACGGAACATCTCCGAAATCCTCTGCAAGCTTCTGGATTTGAGGGATCAATTCGTAGCGGGTCGCCCTATAGACGTAAGAGCGGCTTGCCTCGAACGGCATCGTCATGGCGCGAAATCTCGATTGATGCGACAACCAGCATACACACTCGCCCCAGTTAAGCGAACGCATTTGAGGCAGCACCTGAGCGGCTGCAGCCTTGGAAACCGCTGCCGTAAGTCGGGCGGCGGGCCGCGCCCTTTATGCCGAGCAGTTTGAAGCCGGGGTGGGGAGGGGTCTGCAAAAAAGGGGCCCGGGATACAGTCTGTGATTGAATTTCAGCTTAACCCACGAGTGGTGCTAGCCAACGACCTTGCTGAAATTGATCACCTCGCACCCGTCGCGCCGGGTATAAGCGTAGCCCATAACTAAAAGTAAAAGCGTTGAGGGGCGCCGGGTAAGAAGCGGTGGTTTTCGTCTAAGCCACCCGCAGCGAAGTGCCGATCTTTCCATTTGTAGAACGTGAAGTTAAATCCTTGGGGGTCGAGATCGAAGGAATAAAACCCCTGCTCGGACCGGTATTCCGAAGCGCTAGGACAGCAGAAGAATAGCGTCTGATGATTGTTGTTCCCTGTTAGAGCGCATGGGCCAAACCGTGGCACCCAAAACTCTTTATGATCGTGCCCAAATAGAACAAGATGCATCCCTGCTCGCACGCAGGGGCGGACGAACTCTTCATTGTTTGTTCAACGAGCCGACGCTGGCGATAGGTTCACCAGGGCTCAAGGCTCGGTTGGCTTTCTGGCAATCAGCCCCGATCTCGTGGCTCGAGGTAAGCGGCGACCATGATGCGTTTGCCTGTGGCGAGTTGCTGGTAGGCCCCGGGTGGCGGAACGAGAATCCGAACATCCTGGAAGCCCAGCCGGCTGAGCGTCCAGCACAGTCCTTTCGGGGACGGATAGAACACGATATCGCTCGCGCTTCCGTCTATGTTGTCGGGGTTTCCTGCAAAGATACCCCAGTACCCGTGCATGTAGTTGGTTGCCGTCCAATCACCTGAGTCGATGCGGCCTTCAAGGTCCAGAATGGTGCACTGGGTCTCGATCAGAAGCACCTTGCGCGTCATCTCGCGGCAGCGGCGCAACACGCCTATCGGGTTCTCAAGATTATACATAAGGCCAAAGTTGATGACGATGTCAGCCGGCTCGAACTTTCCTGCCGGCATTGTCTCTACGTTGTCCTGGACGAACTTGACGTGATCAGCGCCAAGGCACTCCGCCATCAGCTTAGCGCTTTCGACATGCCTGGCCTGGTACTCGATGCCAAGGACGGATTTGCAGTGCTTCGCCAGTTCAAGAGAAAACCATCCCTGGTGAGACGCAACGTCGATTGCCGAAAGAGAGTTCAGATATTTCTCGAACAGCGGCTCCAGCTCGGCGAGCATCATATCGCGACGGGTGCGGTGGATGTGCTCGACCACTTCGGGAATGTAGAGCTTCGTCCGGCGACCGGATGGCAGCGCAAAATCGTAGAACCACTCCTGAGAGAGAATGCGCTCTTCCAGGGACGAATCTTGCATAGGACCTGAACTCATATCAATTCGCCTCCTGCAGCCGGGACCATCTGGGTCAAAGACATTTCGGCCATTTCCATCGCGATCATCACGCCATTTCGGAAGGGGGAGTGGACGTCGAAGAAAATGGCATCATGCAGCCAGTGATGCTGCACATGCTCTTCGGGAGTGCCCGACGCGAGCGCCAACGTGATCGAGTATCGGCCTGTGCCAAGGTTGGGTAGTCGGAACCCAAAACGAGCCTCCAGCCGGTCGCCTGGTCGGCACAACAGCGGTGCTGATGCATAGCGGAGAAAGGTATTGTCCCCGAGCAGGGGCTGGCCGAGCCGATCCTTGATGATGAAGCCGGCGATGGGAGCATAGGTCTCGGCTTTGATGTTGATGCGGGCGGTAATCAGCAGATGCTCACCACCCTCGATCCAGCTTGGCCGCTGCCCGTCGGGATGGGTAAGAGAGACCTCGTAGATTTCGGCCTGGCCGCTGCCAAAGCTGGCGCTTTCCGTCAGTGCGTTGAAAACGGCCGCGCTGTGATTTTCCGGCGGCAAGGGCAGAGCCACTTTCGGCCGTCGGACGGATGGGGCGTCAGCCTCGATAGGACTGGGGTCCGGTGCGGTCGGCTGTCCGTCATTTTCCGCTGCCAATGGCTTGACTGGGGGCATGGCAGGATCGGCGCTTCCTGTCGCCTGGCTCATGATCGAGGCGGAATAAGCCTCGCACACGTCCTTCGCGGTCCCTTCAAGGACCAGGTTTCCCTTATCGATCCAGATGGCACGATCGCAGAGGCTCATGACTGCACCCGTGTCGTGCCCGCAGAAAAGGATCGTGCCTCGTTCGCGGAACCGACGAAGCCAGCGCAGACATTTCTGGGAGAAATAGGCATCTCCAACCGCGAGGGCTTCGTCGATGATCAGGATCTCGGCGTCGACATGCGCGATTACGGCGAACGCGAGACGCATGACCATGCCCGTCGAGTAGGTCTTGACGGGCTGATCAACAAATTCGCCTATCTCCGCAAACGCCAAAATGTCATCTAGACGCGCCTCGGCTTCCTCCCGCTTTAGGCCCAGGATGTTCGCGTTGAGAAACACATTTTCGCGTCCCGTGAACTCGGGATTGAAGCCGGAGCCAAGTTCAAGAATGGCCGCTACCTTTCCGTGGACGGAGCTGGTGCCTCCTGTTGGAGTGAGCGTGCCGCACACGAGCTTGAGGAGAGTCGATTTCCCCGAGCCGTTGCGCCCGATGATGGCAATGCTCTCGCCGCGCTTCACTCGAAAGGATACGTCCCGGAGCGCCCAGAACTTCGTGAAGTAGGACCGCTCTCGCAGCGAGATGCCGAGCAGGCTGGCGAGAGGCTGCACAACGCTCTGCGCTCTGGGCACGAGCGCCTGCCACAGGCGGTACACTGGATCGGCGTAGATCAGATACGCCTTTGACAGCCCTTCGACGACAATTGCTTCATCAGAGGACATCGGAAAAGCCCGGCCGTAGTCGTTGGAAGACCCAAAACGCGAATGCAAGCGCCGCGGATGCCCACGCCAGAAATAGTCCTAATCGAAGGAAGTCAGGCGAGTGTCCATAAAGAACGACCGCACGGGCTTGTTCCACTGCCAGGGTCAGCGGGTTTACGGTGACCAGCCACCGGATTTTCTCTGGCACGGATTCGAGCGGGTAGAAGATAGGCGTCAGGAAAAGGCTGGCGGTCACCAATAAGCCAAGCATCTGGGAGATGTCGCGAACGTAGGTGCCGAGCGCAGCAAAGAGGAAGACGAGAGCGATCACGAAAATCAGGAACGGGAGCAACACAAGGGGTAGTAGCATGACCGTCGGATGGAAGCTGCCGTTTAGCAGGGTGTTTCCGACGAGCACGATAGCAAGTCCGATCGCGGCATTGATGAGCGCCGTGCCCACGGCCACCACGGGCAAAATCTCGAGCGGAAAGACCACGCGCGTGACGTAGTTGGCATTGCCGACAATGAGAGAAGGCGCCCGGGAGACCGCTTCAGCGAAAATCGTATGAACGATCATTCCTGTTAGAAAGATGATGGCATAACCGCTCGTGCCGAGGTCTTCGGCACCTCCCGCCCACCGAGAGCGAAATACGACCGAGAAGACAAAGGTAAACACCATTGCCGTCAGCAGCGGTGTTGCAATTGCCCAGACCGTTCCGAGAATGTGGCCTCGAAAGCGCGCCTCGAACTCCCGCGACACCAGTCGTCCGATGAGGGTGCGGTGCTCCAGGGTGGATCGCCAAAGGTACAAGAGCGAGGTCGGATGCTGTGTCATAGGGTGGCGCCCGGGAAAGGCATGACCGAAGAATGAAGCGGACAGAGGTGGCTCACCTCAACCGCCTGTGATGAGCGCACAATCATGGGAGGGCCCCCCGAGATGCGGGGACCTGCCACCATACGGCCGCCCCATCAACGGCGTTCAATGGAGCGTCGATCCTGTGGGTGGACCGAAAGTTATCGACAGCCTGGGCGCAGTTCTTCAGGATGTAGTCGTCGATGATAACAAAGCCGCCTGGCGAGACCTTATGGTAGAGTGCATTCAGAGCCTGAATGGTGCTTTCGTACATGTCACCGTCCAGCCGCAGGACTGCGATCTTTTCGATCGGGGCGGTCGGCAGTGAATCCTTGAACCACCCTTCGACAAACACCACGTTTTCGTCGAGCAGCCCGTAACGTCGGAAATTCCGCTCTACCTCCTCGCGGCTGATGCTGAGTGCGGCAAACGTGGAGTGCGGATCGTTAGCATCGGCGGGATAGTTCTCTGGATCTGGCGGAGGCAGTCCGCGAAAGCTATCCGCCACGAAAACCCGTCGGGTCGACTGATGATGTGCCATCAGGATGGCGCGCGCGTAAATGCATGTGCCACCACGCCATACCCCTGTTTCGATGAAATCTCCGGGGATCTTTTCGGCGATTGCGCGTTCAAGCAGCATGCGAACATTACGCAAGCGAGCCACGCCAATCATAGTTTCGGCTGTGGCGGGCCAGTCATATCCAACTGCTCGGCGAATCTCTTCCTGCTGCGCTGTTCCTGTGCCAGAAATGGCCGCATCACCGTGGAGGGTGCCGGTAAGGACCTTTTCGAGCAGGGTGAGGTAAAGGTCGATCGCAAGGGCGCCGGTTTCGGGTCGCGCGATCAGCCGTTTCAGCGATGCAACCGCCTCATCCTGGCGACTGCCGACGGCAAGCAGATTTGCTCCGAGCAACTGAAGCGACTCGGAGATTGCCGCCCGCGTGTCCGTGATCTGGCTGGAAATCACCGTAGCTCGAGAGGCGTCCGCCGATGCATGCTCTTCAGCGCGATGAAGAAGCGAAGATTGAACGGCGTCGAGGACGCGAGGAATGTCCGCGGCCGCGCTCTCAATATGCTCCGAAATCCTCGTGGCCCGTTCATCCATTTGCGCAAGCCTGGCATTCCACGCATCGAAATTGCGTTGAAGAGACGCGTCCGCTTCGGAAAGCCTGGATAGAATTGCGTCATGCTGAACTTGCAGCGTCCCATTCCACGCATCAAAGTTGCGTTCAAGAGACGCGTCCATTCCGGTAAGCCTGGATAGAATTGCGTCATGCTGAACTTGTAGCGTCCCATTCCACGCATCCACGTGTCGTTGGAGAGTCTGGCCCACAGCAGAAAGTCCCGCTGAAATTTCGCGATTCTGGATGTGAAGGGTCGCAAGGCGACCTCTCGTTTCTCCGCCAAATGCGCTCGCCAGCCAGTTCCGAATTCGGTTATGTAACGCCATTCATATGGCCTTCTTTATTTTGGTCACCTACGCAACGGTGCGGTAGCGCACCGAGAGCCTGTGCCAGAGTCGCCTTGCGAGTGCTTTCATGCTTTCGGGCAGTCTACGACCTGCGCGTCGCACAAGGCGCTTGATCTTGATAACTGCAGTCACGGGACGTTCGATCGGCAGCGCGACTGGCACCGGGCTTTCGAAAGCCGTCGGCGCAACCTCCGTCTCGACAGGTGGGGCGACGACGGCTGGTTGCTTAATCTCGTCCGCTAAGGCACGAGATCTCGCTTCATAAGCTGCGCGCTCTGCCATCACAGCCGCCGCCAAGGTCTCCGCGCGCTCCGCAACCAGCGCCGTAACCAACTGTGAGACTCCTTTAAGCTCTTCAATCGCCGCAGCACTGCGTGGATCGGGCTCCTTTGCCTGAAGTTCGGCCAGCTCTTGTATCGAATTGCGAATCGCGTCCTTCGCGAGCCGCGTCGTATGCCGCGAGGCTCCGATGAAGCCTCGCTGTCCGAGGTTTACCGCCAGCTCGAGGAGCGCTACTGCAGCAGGCTTGGATGATGATCGGCGCAGTTCTTCCGGGGTCAGATTGCCTGCGAAACGACCGAGCAGCTCATTGCACTCCGTGAGCACAATGTCCTTCATGCGATTTGTACCCTGACCTTCGTGGCCACGGGCAAACACTCCGGCGGCCGGCAAATGGACGAATCGGTGCCGGGACGCAAGGCGGAACCATAGATCATAGTCCTGGGTGGTCCGCAGCGTCTCATCGAACAGGCCGGACCTATCGAACGCGGCTTTGGGCACCAGCAATGTGCAGCCGTGGAGGATGTTCTGCTCCGTAATGAAATAGCGGAAGTCTTCCGGCGCGACGTGAGGCATCCGCATCAAAGCGGCGTTCTCGACGGAACTAGTGAACACCGAGTAATCGCCGTAAACGATGCAGTTGAAAGGATCGGGCTGCTCTGCAAGAAATTCAACCTGGCTGGCGACCTTATCGGCGGAATAGAGATCATCGTGGCTGAGCCAGGCGAACAGTTCGCCCGACATTTCACGGATGCCACGGTTTAGCGCAGAGGCCACGCCGCCATTCGGCTTGCGCACGTAATGGATGCGTTTGCCGTAGCTCAGCGCGATGGCTTCAGTCGCTCCGTCATCATTTGAGCCGTCATTGACGACGACAATTTCGATATTGGGATACGTCTGCCTTATGGCGCTATCGATCGCTTCCCGGAGGAAGTCGGCGCCGTTGTAGACCGGAATGACGATGGAGACTTTTGGCTGGAAGTAGAGCGCGGCTTTGTCGGAGAGGGCCTTGCCGGCTGGAGCAAAGCGGGGGTCGGTTGCCATCGCAAATCCATAGTGCTTGTAAAGTCGCCTTGCGCCGGCCTCCAGAATGCCAGGAGGAATGTCACTGTCCTCTGTCATGACCTTGGACACGTACTGGTTAACAGCGGCGGCCAATGTTTCGGGATCCTGGCTACCGAGAATGTTGCCTGAGTGAGTGCGCACCAGACAGGTCACTTCGTCGATAGCTCCGAACAGGTGATGCTTGGCGATTCGCCGCCACAAATCCGTGTCCTCAAAGCGATGCATTGCTTCATCGAAGACCCCGGTCTCGTCTAACACCACACGGCGCACCATCACGGTGGGGAGTGTGATGGTCACGGGCTGGAAGAATGCGATGTCGGGGTAGATGTTTCCGGAAACCGAGGCGCGATAGACGAAGTTCAGGCTGTCTCCGTTGTCACCGATGCACGAGGCAGAGGTGTAGACGGCAGCATAATCCGGGTGCTCGTCAAGGAACTGCACCTGCTTCGCCAGTTTTGTCGGAAGATAAAGGTCATCGGAGTCCTGGAACGCAATGTAATCTCCGCGCGCATGATGCAAAGCGAAGTTGCGCGCGCTGGAGCGACCTTTGTTCGGCTGTGAGAAGCACCTCAAGCGCGGGTCATCAAAGCTGCCAAGAACCGCTGGCGTATCATCGGTCGAACCATCGTCGACGACGATCAATTCGAAATCCCGGTATGTCTGATCTAGCACGCTCGCAATTGCGTATCTGACCAGGTCGGCGCGATTGTAGGTGGGCAGTATGACTGAAACACGGGGGGATTGTGACATTCAGAGCGCCTCAAATTGGCAGAACTTCCGGCAGGTCGGCGATCCGCCAGAGCCCGAGGCTCTTGTCGGACCAGTGGCCATCCCACTCGGTGCAATTTTCATTGATGATGCGTATTGGCTTCGGGAAATTGAATGGGGGCAGCGACAGGTTCAGAGGTCTCCATTCTCCGGTTTCGATCTGAGCGTTTTCGGGTCGCAGCGGAAACGTCGTCGTGAGGATGTAGCCCGACCCACTGGCGCGAAGATTGCCGTAAGCCGATCGAATGTGCTCAAACGAAAAATGGACAAGTAAATCGCGACAAAGGATCAGATCGACTTTCGGAATTTGCTCCTGGGCCACGTCATGCACGATGAATCGACGGTGATCATTGCCATACCTCGTCTGGTTGGCGGCAATCAGTTCGGGAACGATGTCCGCGCCAATGTAGTCGATTCCAAGATCGACGAAGCGCATCCAATTGAAGTCGCCGCAAGGCAAGTCCAGCATTGAGCGCGCGCCCACCATGGCGATGATTTCGGGTATCACGGCCCGGATGGTGGTCGTCTGGGATAGCTCCCCGCCTTCCCCGGAGCGAGAGTCAGCGCTGCCCCATTTGTTTTCGTGGAAGATACGATCAAACACGTCCCTCAATGCAGTTCCCCCCGCCTTGCCTAGGATTTCAGCCGATTACCCAAAATCGACAGCTAACGCAACGGTTTGGTGTACAATGGGACACTACCTGGAAGACTTTTGCCTCTCGATCAGGTTTCGGTAGTCCCGCACGACCTCGCGTTTCAGCACAGAAGCGTCGAGCCGGTTTGAGACTAAGGTCCAGTTCATCTCGGCAGCCGCGTCCACGAGCTCGTCATTAGAAAGCGCCTCGCGGATCCGATCGGCAATGACCCCTACGTCATCATGTGGAATCGAAAAACCGGTCTTCCCATCTTGGATCCATTCCTCGCAACACGAGGTGTTGGTCTGAATTGGGAAAGCGCCCAAGGCGATCGCCTCGAGCATCGACGTGCTTATTGCATCCGAGACGCTGACGCCAAGGTAGCACCGTGCCGCAGCAAACAGCCGCAGCATCCTTCCGTGGTCTGCATATTGCAGGATTTCGATGTCCAGATCGTAGTATTTCCGCAGTTCGTCAACGCGCAGATAGATCGGCTCCGAAGGAGAGAAAACCAGGATCTTGTATCCGGTCAACGCATCAGAGGCCTTCGCGAGAGCATCGAGCGCAACAAGTGCCCGGCCCGCGAAATGCTGGTAGCCCTTGACCATGATGAGACGACGCCTGGATGGCGGGCGCAGCGAACGCAACTGCTTGACGGCGGGCAGGTCAAAGCCGCCAGAATTTGGCTTGACCGGCAGCACCTCGGCTCCCATCCCCAGACTTTGAGCGATCTCAACGTCTCTGTGACACTCGCAGCTATAGTAATCGATCGAAGAAAGCAGCTCACGTATCTGCTTCTCATGGGACGGGAAGTGCCTGTAGTAGAAGATGTCGCTGCCCCAATTGGTCGCCAGCCATTTCGGGAATTTATCTTCACCAATGATCTTCCTGGCCTCCAGCACGTTGTATCCGCAGTGCTGAAACTCCATTGAGTGGATCAAATCGGGCTTCAACTTTCTTATGAGTCGCGCGAGCACATGTGGACCATAGGCGAGCGGCGCCTGGGCGCCGGACGTTCCGAGAGGTGTCTTGAAGCCGTTGGCAACACGCGCGAACCTCGTGAGCATCGGGATCGGATAGATCGAGCGTTCCACGACTGAGCCGCTTAATGGTTCTGGGTCGCTTTTGATGTTGAACACATGTCGCCGCGCAAATCGCTCCACGGCTGCCAGTGTGGCCCGCGGACGGACGGTGAGCCAGGGCTGATGGACGGTTATGTTGCGGAACTCCGGAAGCAACGGCATCGAGTTGACGGGGAAAAGGTGCAGATCCCAACCCTGATCCGCAATCATGTCGACCCATCGCGCCGCATGCGGACTGGCTTGCATCGCAACAAAAAGAATCCGCGGTTTCTTCACGCGATAACCCGTTCAAAGATCGACTTGTACTGGCGTGCAATGGTATCGGCCAACAGCGTCTGCGCGACCGCTTCATTGCGCCAGGTCGCACTTCCTTTGCTCTGGATGTGTTCGAATGCCTGCTCAAAGGCCTCCGAAATGTCATCAACATTACCCGGCTCGGCATGCCAGCATCCGAGGGCTCGGGTGAAATCTCTTGCCGGCCCTGGCGGGACGAGAGCAAGGATTGGCGTGCCTGACCCGACATAGTCAGCAAGCTTGCTCGGGAGGAACAAGTTCGCCTTTACGTCGGCTTCGATGAGCACAAGCAGATCCGCACCGGCCATGTAACTGAGCGACTCAAGATATCCGACGTGCGGAGCACTGTTAACCATACCGTGGGGTAAGCAGGACGCAGCATCCGAAGCAAGCATGGCCGGCTCAACCGGGCCGACAAGCTCGAGCGAAAGAACGCTTGCCAGCTCCGGGCGTCTTGCCAGCAGACTTTGCACTGCTGCGAAGAACGGCTCAGGCGTCCGCCGGCCGAACAGAGTTCCGACGTAACGAATCACAAAGCGATCACGCGATCGCGGCTCTCGTATTCCGTAGAGTGAGCGATCGTAGCAATGCCCGATGACCGAAAATCTGTTCTTGTCAGCGGTGCTTACCGCGTTAGCCATCATTCTCATCGAATAATGGGAGCTATGGATAATAGCGTCAGCGAGCGGCACGACCCGCTGCTCGAAGTGGGAATTCCAGCGATTTGTGCTCCAGTGGCGTTCCAAAGGGTTCCCGGCCCATGGGTCGCTGAACTGTGCGACCCATTTTACGCTAGGACGCTCGCTCTTTAATTCCATCATCACTTGGTTGATGGAATGAAATGGAGACCACGTCAGGATCGCATCGTAGCGGCTGAGGTCGAGGTTCAGCAGTGCATGGAGAGTTCTCCGGCTATAGGTCGCCATGAGGTCCGGCAGCCGCAAAAATTCACCGCACTTCAATATCCATGAGCCGGTCTTTTTATTGTCGTCGACAAAAATCTTCTTCTCAAAGATGGCGTCTGCGTAAGAGACAAGATCGTCGCTCAGCGGAAGGATGGAAGGAAAATTACGGACCGTCACGACGTCGGCCGACACGCCAAGTTTGGTCATCGCCGCCATCGGCTTGAGGGCCACCGGGGTCATCTGCACATGAAGCGGAGGAAACGCGTAGGTCAGAATAAGAATTCGCACGCTGCCGGTAACCAGTGATGCTATCTGAAGAATGACTTGATGGTCAGCACAGTCTCATCAGGTTGGTCTCCTTGCGTCAACCTCGACATCTGACCTTGGGGATCGTCCTACTGGGCAGTAGCCGGACAGCGCTAAGCCGCACACTTTTGCTTGTTGATGACATCTCACGCTCAACGGGTCAGGAAAACTGGCAATGGCCAGGTCTAATAGTCGAGCTTTTTGGGGCTTGATTTGTTGATCGCGTGTGCTGTATTGCTATCGCAATCAGTAGGGGAGGCGCTCTCGAGTGCTTCGTCGCGGGGTGGCGACAAGCATTGAATCTCAAGCGAAGCATTCGCGGCCAACCTACCGAACGGCTCTGATGAAGGAGTTGCGTGTCGATGTCTCATGGCCAGACATCGACACAAGCTACTTCTATTGGAGTAAGGGACTGCAAATTGTCTATTCTTTTTTTTATAAGTCGACTTCACAATTTCACACGCCGGTTTTTCACGACTGTCCTTGCGGGTTCGGCGGGGCCTTCTGACGTCGCCCACCTGGACATCAGGTCAAAGTTCACAAAGGTTTACGAGCACAACGTCTTTGGTGGTTCCGAGTCCAGATCCGGTGAAGGATCCAACCTCAAGCAGACGTCAGTAATTCGCGTGGAGGTGCCGAAGCTCATTGCAGAGCTCGGCGTCGGTACTCTGTTGGATGCGCCATGTGGCGACTGGCATTGGATGCGTGAGACAAAGCTGGGTGTGCCGAACTATATCGGCGTCGATATCGTCGCCCCTATGATTCAACGGAACACCGAGATGTACGGATCTGAGGGGGTCCGATTCCTCTGTGTGGATATTGCGAAGGATGAGCTGCCGAAGGCTGATCTGATCCTGACGCGCGATTGCCTGGTGCACCTGTCATTCGAAGACGCCTTCAGGGTTCTTGCCAATTTTCGACGCACCGGTGCGATGTATCTGCTCGCGACGACGTTCGTGGAGCGGGCGTACAATGATGACCTCGACGCTCGGTTTTGGCGGCCTCTCAACATGCAGGCGCCACCGTTCAACTTTCCAGCGCCTTTGAGGGTGATCAACGAGCAATGCTCGGAAGGGGGTGGCGCGTTCGTCGATAAAAGCCTTGGTTTGTGGAAGCTAAGGGACGTTCCCGCGTTCGAGCGGCCGAGTGAACAGTCTTGAGCGCGCCTCTCCTGATCTACGCTCCGAATGTTCGGGCTGGAGGCGGATTGGTTCTTCTGCAGTCAATCGTGGCGGCGTGGACCGGTGAGCCGAGAGTGATCGCCGTTTTTGACGAGCGCGCCAAGGCAAACCTTTCCGTTCCTGAGGAGATACGCGTAGAGTGGGTTCCGCCGGGGCTGCTGAACCGCCTCCGCGCAGAATGGCGTCTCGGGGCTGCCTTGCGGAGCGGAGCGCGCGTCCTTTGCTTTCATGGAGTGCCACCACTTTTTTTGAACGAGGCGTCGGGCTCGAAGCTTACGGTGTTTCTGCAGAACCGTCTCCTCGTCGAGAGTGGCTCGCTCCGCGATTACCCAATCCTGACCCGCTTGCGGCTTGAGATCGAACGGTGGCTTCTCCGTCGCCGGGTACATTCGGTCGGGGAAATCATCGTTCAAGGACCGAGCATGAAGCGGGCACTTGCAGTCCTGGCTGGCGCTGTCGCTCATCGCCCAAGGATCCAGGTCCGGCCGCTGGTGCCGAACGACATATCCTTGTCGGCAGTGACCTTCGGTCGCGCATTTGACTTCGTCTACCCGGCCGACGGCGAGCCTCACAAGAATCACGCCCGGCTGGTCGAGGCCTGGGAGCTCCTCAAAGAGGGCGGATGCCGGCCAAGCCTTGCGCTCACGCTGGGATCAAAGGATCAGGAGCTCTGGGCGCGCCTCAAAGTGCGCATCGAGAACGCCGGCCTTGGTATCGTCAACCTTGGAGCGCTCTCACGTCAACAGCTGGCGGACGTCTATGGTGAGTCCGGAGCGCTCATATACCCGTCCACGACGGAATCGTTCGGATTGCCTCTCGCGGAGGCAAGAGCCATAGGGTTGCCGGTCATCGCCGGCGAGCTCGACTATGTCAGGGATGTTTGCGACCCTGTACAAACGTTCGATCCGACTTCGTCACTGTCAATCGCGCGGGCGATAAACCGCTACTTGAGGCGGGGAGACTGCCTACGCGAGTTTGAGACGCCAGAAGGATTCTGGAAAGCGTTGTCGGTAGACGTTGAGGGTGTGTCATGAAGACCCTGATCGTCACCCAGTATTTCTGGCCCGAGACCTTCCGCATCAATACGGTAGCAGAAGCGCTGCATCGTGCCGGCTGCGAAGTGACGGTGCTTACAGGACAGCCGAACTATCCTGACGGGACAATCTTCAAGGGCTATCGGGCCTGGCGCAGCGACCGGGGATTGCACCCAGCCGGCTACGAGATCTTCCGCGTGCCCCTGATCCCGCGCGGAAAGAAAACTGCGCTAACGCTGACGCTGAATTACCTTTCCTTCCTCGCGAGTTGCATCCTCGTCGGCCAGTGGCGGCTGCGCAAGAAGGAGTTCGATGTCGTATTTGTCTACGGAACGTCTCCGGTCCTGCAAGCATTGGCGGGAGCCTTCTTCAGCGCGAGAAAGCGGGCGGCTCTCATCGTATGGGTCCAGGATCTCTGGCCGGAAAGCCTTTCGGCAACGGGCTATGTCAAGAACCCGTACATACTGCGCGGAGTCGCGGGCCTTGTGCGCTGGATCTACCATCGTTGCGATCTGCTTTTGGTGCAGTCTCGCAGCTTCGTAGAGAGCACCTGTGCGATGGCCGGTGAAGTTCCGGTCGTCTATTACCCAAATCCGGGTGACATTGAGCGAACTCCCCCAGAGCGCCCCCGAAACCCAGTTAGCCTCCCGAGCGGCTTCAACGTCACGTTCAGTGGTAATCTCGGGACCGTTCAGGCGGTGGAGACGATAGTGGAGGCCGCGGAGCACCTTCGCGACGAGTCGCACATCAACTTCGTCATAATGGGAAGCGGGAGCCGGCTTGGCTGGATCCGGCAGGAAATAAAGCGCCGAGCACTGGCCAATGTGTATCTCCTTGGCCGTGTCGAGCCGGAGGTTGCGAACGATGCGATGGCGCGCAGCGACGCGCTCCTCATTACGCTGAAGAATGTCGAGTCCCTCAAAAAAACCGTGCCAAGCAAGCTTTCGACTTACTTCGGGGTAGGACGACCAGTCCTTGCATGTATGGACGGAGAAGGCGCGGAGGTCGTCAGAGCTTCGGGCGCCGGCATCACCTGCGAGTCTGAGAATGCAGAGAGATTGGCCGCGCTGATTCTGGAGTTGAGGTCGATGCCGCAAGAAGCGAGAGATGAAATGGGAATGGCAGGTCGGCGATGGTACGAAAAGCACTTCGAGCTGATGCAGCTCACGGACGTGCTTGTTGATCACTTCAAGCAGGCCATGAATGGCCGCGATTTGAAATGTACGAAAGAAACGATGGGAGATGGTCAATGACAGACGCCGACAAGCCGGCGATCCTGGTGCTCGGCGCTACCGGAATGCTTGGTAACACCGCGCTGCGCAGCTTCGCGCTCAGCGCGGACTACAGGGTCTATGGTACCGCCAGAACGGACCGTCTGCTGCATTACTTGCCGGAAAAGTTGCGCGACAACATCCTTGTCGGGGTCGACGTCGAAGATGTCGACAACTTGCTCAAAGTCTTTGGCCGAGTACGGCCGGCGATCGTGATCAATTGCGTCGGCATCATCAAGCAGCTCTCGACTGCAAATGAGGCTCTTTCCTGCATTCCAATCAACTCGCTGCTTCCGCACCGCCTTGCGGCGCTGTGTGCTGCTGCGTCCGCAAGGCTCATACACATCAGCACGGATTGCGTGTTCAGCGGAGCGAAGGGCGGGTATGTAGAGAGCGATCCGGCTGACGCGCAGGATCTGTACGGACGCACTAAACACATGGGGGAGGTCGACTACGATAACGCGATAACGCTTCGCACCTCAATCATTGGACACGAACTTGGCTCTTCGGTCGGCTTGTTGGGCTGGTTCCTCTCCAGCAAAGGACAGGTGAACGGCTATCGGCGGGCTATTTTCTCTGGTGTGCCAACAATCGAACTGACCGAGATCATCCGCACCCATGTCATCCCGCGGCCGCAGCTGCGTGGCGTCTATCATGTCGCTGCGCAGCCGATCAACAAGTACGATCTCCTGCAGATGGTCGCCAAGACCTATGAGAAGGAAATCGAGATCATTCCGGACGAAAGACTCGTAATCGACCGGTCACTCAACGCAGATCGGTTTCATGCGGCAACCGGCTATCAACCTCCAACATGGTCGTCTCTGATCGAGAAGATGCACGCGTTCGGATGAACTAATCCAAACTGGGTTATGGGATATGTTTACAGGTAAATCCTTGCTTATTACTGGCGGCACCGGATCATTCGGTAACGCTATCCTGAAAAGCCTTCTCGATGCGGATTTCAGGGAAATCCGGATTTTCAGCCGGGATGAGAACAAGCAGCACGAGATGCGGTCACGACTGAAGAACCCTCGCGTCAAGTTCTTCATCGGGGATGTCCGGAACTATGACCCCGTGTCGGACGTCGTGCGCGGGGTCGACTACATCTTTCATGCCGCGGCCCTGAAACAGGTGCCTAGCTGCGAATTTTTCCCGATCGAAGCCGTGAGGACCAACGTCCTAGGTGCTGAGAATGTGATGCGTGCTGCTATAGAGCACGAGGTGAAGCGTTGCGTGGTGCTAAGCACCGATAAGGCTGTTTACCCGATCAACGCGATGGGACTGTCCAAGGCCATGATGGAGAAGGTCATGATCGCAAAGTCCAGGGAATGCGATCCAGAGAAAACGGTGCTCTGCGCAACCAGATATGGCAACGTGATGGCCTCTCGGGGGTCGGTCATCCCGCTTTTCATTGACCAGTTGCTCGGCGAGAAATCATTGACCCTGACAGATCCTAACATGACCCGCTTTTTGATGTCCCTGGAAGAGTCGGTGAAACTGGTGCTGTACGCGTTTCAAAACGCGCGTCCGGGCGATATTTTCGTGCAGAAGGCGCCGGCCTCCACCATAAAGGATCTTGCGGTGGCCTTGCGGGAATTGCTGAAGGTTGGGAACGATATCGAAGTGATTGGGACGAGACATGGCGAGAAGCTCTACGAAACGCTCGTGTCGCGCGAAGAAATGGCTGTTGCGCAGGATGTTGGAGACTACTTCTGCATTCCGGCCGACATGAGAGATCTCAACTACAACAGCTACTTCAGCGAAGGAGACACCGAAATCTCCCGGCAGGAGGATTACACCTCGCACAATACGCGAAGGCTTGACGTCGACCAGGTCAAGGACGTCCTTAGATCGCTCGATATCATGCGGGACCACCTCAATGCTTAAGGTGATGACAATCGTAGGAACGCGGCCGGAGATCATTCGCCTTTCGCGGGTGATCGCAAAGCTCGACCAGCACACCCAGCATACGTTGGTTCACACAGGCCAGAATTACGATTACGAGCTGAACGAGGTGTTCTTCACTCAACTTCAGATTCGGCGACCAGATCGTTTCCTGGAAGCAGCTGGCGGCAATGCGGCCGAGACGATCGGGAACGTTATAACCCGGATCGACAAGGCGCTCGAGGAGTATGCTCCGGAGGCTGTCCTCATTCTCGGCGACACTAACAGCAGCCTGGCGGCTATCGCAGCGAAGCGCAGAAAAATCCCGATATTCCACATGGAGGCAGGAAATCGCTGCTTTGACTTCCGCGTTCCAGAAGAAGTCAATCGACGAATCGTGGATCACATCGCAGATATCAATCTGCCCTATAGTGCGATCGCGCGAGATTATCTGTTGCGCGAAGGGCTGCCGCCGGACCAGATCATCACCACTGGAAGCCCCATGCGGGAGGTCATTGACTTCTATCGAAGTGGCATCGACGCATCGGACGTCCTTTCTCGTCTCGGGATGGCAGCGCGCAAGTATTTTCTTGCGAGCTTCCATCGAGAGGAGAATGTCGATGACCAAAAGAGGCTCGGCAGCATCCTTGACATCCTGAACACGCTTGCCGAACAGTACGGCGATCGCATCGTCGTTTCGGCCCATCCGCGAACCCGGGAGCGAATGAAGCACCTGGATAAGGCATCCCATTCCCTAGTTGAGTTCCACAAGCCGTTTGGCTTCTTCGACTATATCAAATTGCAGACCGACGCCCGGATTGTTCTTTCCGACAGTGGCACAATCACGGAAGAATCATCGATCCTGAATTTTCCGGCGCTCAATATGCGCGAGGTGCAGGAGAGGCCAGAGGGGTTCGAAGAAGCGTCGGTGATGTTTGTCGGATTGAGCGTCGATCGGGTGTTGCAGGCGATTCCGATCCTTGAATCGCAGCCTCGCGGAGCGGAGCGCGCGCTTCATCTCGTGCGGGATTATACGCCGGACAATGTCTCCGACAAGGTTCTCCGCATCATCCTGAGTTACACGGACTTTGTGCGCAGGCGCGTCTGGAGAGTGCAGCACTAGCAGCTGCAATCCGGGTTCGGGCTTTTCATTCGGCAGGTGAGGCAATGCTCAGGTCAATTGAGGCCCGGCGAATTCTGGTTTGGCCTGCTACTTACCACGAATTCAATGTTCATACGGCTGATGCCATCGCTGTGGCGATTGCGTTCTTTCTGCCGCTGTCGACCTCGGCCGTTGCGGTTCTGGTTGTTCTCTGGCTCCTGGCTTTGCTGCCGACGCTCAGTATCCGTGAGGTTCGGCAGCAGCTGGCCACCTGGCCAGGCGCACTTCCGGTGGCGTTGGTTCTCCTTGCGGTAGCGGGTATGCTTTGGGCCGACGTCGGCTGGAGCGAGCGATTGGCAGGCATTAGGCCACTGCTTAAGCTTCTCGTGATCCCCCTTCTGTTCATCCAGTTTCAGCGCTCAGACCGTGGTTTGTGGGTCGTCTACGGCTTCATGGCCGGCTGTACGCTGCTACTGACGATGTCGTTTGTCGGCTTCCTCTTCTCGGTGAGCCTCATCCATGGAAAGCCGCCTGGCATCGTCGTGAAGGACTACATAAGCCAGAGTGGATTTTTCGTTGTATGTGTCTTCTTGCTGCTTGAGATGGCGGAGGAGGATTTCCGCGCGAGGCGGGCCGTACGCGTCGTCGTCGAGGTGCTGCTGGTGACAGCGTTCTTGATCAACATTGGCTATGTCGCGGTTTCTCGGACAGCCCTGATCGTCGTCCCGGTGTTGTTCTTGCTGTTCGGTCTTCGCCGCAACTGGAAGATGGCAGTCATTGCTTGTGCGGCTTGGGCGCTTCTTTTCGCGATCGCATGGACATCATCGCCATATCTTAAACATCGGCTGCATTCCGCGGCAAGCATCACTGCCGGTGACCCGGCTCTTCCGGCAGTGTCGAACCGGCAGAGGCTCGCCTATTGGGACGCGTCGGTAGATCTGATCAGGCAAGCCCCCCTGCTGGGTCACGGTACCGGAACGATCCGCAGCATGTTCCGGCATTACACGGCGGACGGGCCTGAATCCGACGTGAACAGGGCAGCCAACCCGCATAATCAGACCTTCGCCATTGCCCTTCAGACGGGGCTGATTGGGGTTATCGTGCTCTACGCCATGTGGATTTCGCACGCCCTGATGTTCCGCGGCCCTGGCATGGCAGCCTGGTCCGGCCTGGTCGTTCTGGCTCAGAACGTTACAGGCTCGCTATTCAATTCACATATCTCCGATTTCACGCAAGGGTGGACATACGTGATCTGCATCGGGGTCGCCGGCGGAATGGTCCGACGCCACGCTCAGAAGCGCGGACCAGTGTCGACTGTCTCCCCCAGTGCTTGGTAGCGGTCTCATCGGAATCGGTGGCATGGAAGACTTTCATCCGCCCGCCATCACCATCAGTCGCGCCGTTGAGATAGCCCGCGCGCGGCACCCAGAAGATACCACTGAGGTCGCGACGGTTGTTGCCCGGCTTGCGGCCTAGACCATCCTTCGGAAGAAGAGGTTCGATTACACTACACTCGAAATCCCTCAGGTCGTAGCGCATGATCCTAGCCTCGATGCTTGGTAGCTTGAATCATGGTTTGACCTGATCTGCTAGACGAATTTGAGCACAAGACCTAGTCTGAGAACCGGCGAATCAGCAGAGAATGGAACAAACACAGGCGCAAGATCCGAGTGCCGATCATTGGATTGCCAAGATGGAGGCCTTGCAGGCTCAGCGAACCGCAGCTGCCGCGTTGCGGTGGACGAGAGTTTCGACCCTGATCTCCGGCACAACACTGATTCTCGTCCTACTGCTTATGCTTCGTTGATAGGACTCAAGCTTGAGCCGCTTCTCTAGCCAAGATAACAACGTTTCCAGCAATGGGGCGATGCGAGCATCATTACTGGAAGAGCTAATGCGAATAATCATCGGGTCATTCTTGTTACTCTTGGCAACTGCTGTTCCCGCGCATGCCTATTTGAATCCAGGCACGGGCAGCTTACTTCTTCAGAGTATGATTGGAATCGCGGCTACTGCGTGGTTGACCGTCAATCTCAATTTTTCTCGTCTTAAGAAGAGATTTCGAGCCCTCTTCCGATATCGAGATAATGCCGATCGGCGAGCGGAAGGTGATTCAGAATCTCGCGAGCGCGATATTTAAGTGTACCAGCATAACGGCTCATTCCGTGATCCAGCCGGCAACGTTATCGTCTTGGACGATCGCGTATTCCGAACTGTTACCCAGTTTGGGGCTACTTCTTATGAGGCGGTCCGAAACAAAGCAGCGGTCCTAAGAGCTCAGGAAAATGGTGCTCTAATTTCAGCTAGGGAGCTGCCTAGAGGAGAGTGGCCTTCTCCCGTCGGGCCTTGCGAATACCTCCTGGAACATCCGAGATTGGACTTCATATCTCACCCTTACGAATGGTCCTTTGAGCAACTGAAGGCGGCATCCCTGCATCACTTGGATTTGCAGCTGAGCCTCATCGAGGACGATGTCGTTCTTTCGGACTCAAGTGCTTTCAATATTCAATTCGTGGGATGCAAGCCAATCTTCATAGATTTCCTTTCCATGCGGCCATACGAACCAGGCTGTTACTGGCATGGCCACAAGCAGTTTTGCGATGAGTTTCTTAACCCGCTCCTGATGCAGTCGGCGCTGGGCATACCCTTTAACGAATGGTACCGCGGAACTATGAGAGGCATCGAAACTAGCCATCTCGCCCGAATTCTGCCTTGGCGAATGGCTGGATCGCTGACAGTTCTAAGCAATGTATTCCTGCAGGCATGGCTCGAACGGAGAGCCATAACTCACGCGAGTGAGAGCCTGCGCAAAACGGGCGGCTTGCGCCCTTTTCCTAAAAGCGGATACATCGGCCTATTGCGGCAGCTCCGCGGATTTTTAGGTAAATTGAAGCCCTTGCGCGAGAAGACGCGCTGGGACTCCTACGCTCGTTGCAACACCTATTCCGAAAGTGAGTCGTCGCGTAAGTTGGAGATTGTGAAGAGCTTCGTTGGGCAACTCAAACCGCGCACTTTGATCGACCTCGGATGTAATTCCGGCGCCTTTTCTTTCGCGGCGCTAGATGCGGGTGCTCAACGCGTGATTGGATTCGACAGCGACGTTGCGGCGCTCAACAGCGCTTATGAGACAGCATCCGTCTCCGATCGTAACTTTCTAGCCGTCTATCAAGATGTCTTCAATCCAAGCCCTAACCAAGGATGGCTAGAGAGGGAACGAGAGAGCTTTTCTCAGCGTGTTCAGGGGTGCGCGGTCATCGCGTTAGCGTTCCTTCATCACCTGGTCATTGCGAAAAACGCGCCCTTATTTGAGGCGGTAAGATTCGTCGTCGATCTCGCCCCGACCGGGATCATTGAGTTTGTGCCTAAAACTGATTCTACTGTTCAAATTATGCTCGCAAACAGGGAGGACGTGTACCCACTCTACACAGAGGAATACTTCTCTGAAGCCTTGAGGGCGATTGCCAATATTGTGAGAGTTGACGAATTGTCCCCTGGCGGTCGCAAAATCTTTCAGTTTGCTCGAGTTGATTAGTTGTGTGGGGTGGTCAATGGCGGCAAGCCTCTTGAAGAAAACTCGCGCTCAAGGTTCGTCGACCACGGGATTATTGGACGTTCTTCCTTTCGCCGCCACATTTTGCTTGCTGGTCTTCATTTTTGGCCCGCTTCATCTTCTATACATCAATGACAATCTCTGGTCCGAAGGAACATCGTTCATCTTCACGCGCGGATGGCTTCCTGCATTAATCGTTGTTCTTGCCCTAACCGGATTTGGCGCGTTTCCCTACGTCCGATCCTCGCTAATTTCTCTGCTTTCGGGCTTATCGATATTCTACTTTTTTATGGTGGTGTTCTTTCCACATCAAGCCGGACTGCTGGATGGAAACGACACGCGCCATGAATCGCTTGGCGTTTTCGCCTCCGCTGCGGTCCTATTTGTGATTGCGATCTGCGCGGCGTTTAGCTGGCGGGCGGTAGCCAAAAAATCGGTCAGCTTTGTCGGCTTTTGCGTAGCAGCCTTCTCGATCTACGCGTTCTTTATCGTCGCACCTGTAGACAATTTAGTTCCGAAGTCGGCGTCATCCAAGACGTTGAGATCCTTCGATGAAGCTGGAACAGATGAGAACGTGTTCGTATTTATGGTCGATATGCTGCAGGGGTCGATCCTGCAGAGCGCAATGAGCGCCGACGCCGGTCTTGAGCGTGAATTTGACGGTTTCCTGTTTTTTGCACGAGCAATGTCATCGTTTCCGGCGACAGGGTTCTCTTTGCCGAACATAATGTCCGGAAAGTTCTACAACGAATCCTATAAGACCTTTGCGGAGGTGAATGCCGCGGCGCGGCGGGATTCATTTGTTGAAGATGCTCGCGCTCGTGGTTGCGAGATAAGCACGCTTGCGTATTCGAGGACGATGCCTCTTTCGTCTCACAGCGACGAGAACTTATCTCCGGAATTGTATTTAGGCATCGATGACGACAGGCGCGCGACGTTAGTCTACGGACATTTTCTTATTGCGTCACTAGTTCGAAACAGCAAAGTGCCGGTCGCGTATGTTCAGGAAGCCGTGAGTTTCTTCTTGGGCGGCGTCCCGCTTGTTGAACTCGGAACGCTTACGCAGCAAAAAATAAGATCACGGGATACGCTCCAGCGTTGGTCGTCGAGGCTTTCTCTCGGGCCCGCTAAGAAGTTGTTTTTCCAGCACCACATTATGGCGCACGCTCCGGTCCTTTTTGGCAAAGATGGGAGTATCCACGAGAACACGACTACGTCGTTGGAAAGTGTATCGGGCGAATACGTTTATACGATGCAAGGGGTGGCCGCGTCGCTCGAACGTATGCGAGCTCTTGGAGTCTACGATAAAAGTCTCGTCATAATTACTGGTGATCACGGGCACTACCTAAGTGCCAGCGCAACCGCTCGCGACGACTTTCCATTCGATGCGGCCTATAAAGGAGAGAACTGGCAGGCTGCAGGAATGTACAATGCGGCCGTACTAGTTAAGCCGCCCAATTCGCGGGGGCGAGTATCTTACGTCGAGTCGTCCTTCTCTCTGAGCGATGTGAGATCTGTGGTCTCTTGTTATCTGAAAGAGCTCCAGGCGTGTGATCGCGCGTCGGTCATGGCCATCGCGAATGGGCGTCGAAGCAACACCGTTTATCTATCCAGTAGCGCGAGCGTGCGAAACTACTGGTTCAGCGATCAACACGAACCAATCCAGGTTGAGGGGAATATCGCCGCGTTACCGATGGCCCTCAAACAGTGGAATCCTGCTCGAAATCGATAAATGCAAGCAACGCGCATCATCTTCGGGCCCAGTGGCAGGCTAGCTGTTCGATCCTCTGATCTGACTTCTCGGTGGCCAAGCCTATATAGGGCCATGTGTGGACGGCTCCGGGTTGGCAAGGGGAATCTTCACTTTGCAGCATTGGTCGGAGCAGCCATGTGTTCGGCCTGTTCGCCCGGTACCCATGACCGCTGGCCATAATGCCCTCCGCGGATCAGGTCCCCGGTCAAAAGCACGCATTCGATGATGCTGTGGCCATGTGGGTTGTCCTGATCGCCGGATCGACCGGCACTGCATTACGTGCTGTTCGCCCTCCCCAACCGTTACGTCACACCGGGCTGTCCGGTGTGATTTCGTTTACGCCGCAAGAGCGGCGGTTTCCTTGTAGCCTTCATTCCTCGCCATCATCGCCCATTGGACCAAACAAGCTTGAGTCTCTCGATGTGCTTGATCAAAGCCTTCTGCGTCATCTTGCTTATCCTTGCGCAATCCCGCCATTTCCGTTCGCACGCGCGTTCGGGTGCTGAACAGAGGACCCATCGAGCGACTATGTATAGGCACCGTGAGCGCTTTCTGGTGAAGGTGCATGCAAGAATTTGCCAAGTGCTTGGTTCCGCGACCCGGCTGTTGGCGCGCCGACCAACCAAGGTCGCCGCAATTGCGCGCGCCAACAAACTCGCGAGCGTCTTCTCTTTATAGGTGCGTGTGCTTGATCACTAAGTCCTTGAAGTGCTGATACAAAGGCAGGCGACTGCCAGTTTTTGGGCATCAAAAGAGACATCATAACTTCGGTCTTAGGAAGTCCACCGTTTGGCACTTAGCTCAGCCATCTCCGTTGAATGCTTCTGGAACATGGCGAACCGCTTGCTTGTGTATTCTGCGACTACACCCGGAACTTCAAAGGGCGCCTCAATCATCGCAAGCCGTTGAGCGAATTCAAAAGCAAACTGCATATTCGCTTGTGCAATTTCCAGCAGCTTCGCTTGATAAGCTCGCACGCTTGCGTTGGCTGAAGAGAGTAGATCAATCCCAATCTTCGAATTGTTCTCCGTCATTTGTTTGGAGTCATCTTGTAAAGCTGTCTCCGGATTCTTAACAGGAAGCGGATTCTCAACGGAGAGGGCGTCTCGCTGCGAGTCTGCGCTCACGGAGCGCGGAACGCCTGCTTTCGGACTTCTGACAATAGCTTGAGCGGCCCGTTGGGCTTTCGCGACTGTTCTCGGATTGCGGGCATGCTTTAACGCTAGTGCCGGTTTACGCTTGCTCATCTGACACTCCAAGGATGAATTGACCGGCCAAGGTCGTTGGGCAGACGACAACCTGCTGTGCAGTGCAACGTTCCAAACGCCCACTCCCTAGAGCAGACATCTCATGTTCGTTGACCTAGTATCGCGCCTCCGGCAACTCTGAACATCCCTGAGCTTCTCTCACCAAGCTTGCCGTCAAGTTACTTCCGCCTGGACTGGGTTCGACTGAGCGCACGCTTTCGACTCCGGCCCAAATTAAGCCGGCCCAGTCGCTTCGCATTCGCGGCGACACGCCGTCGATATTGACGGATTATTTCATCACCCGAAGCGCCAGCCATTAGACTTGCCGAAGCTTCGGAGGCCGCGCGTATCTTTTCGCTGATCATCAATTCAGCTTCCCGACGCGCAATTCGGCCACCGCGCATAAGCTTCATCATCCGCAGCGCAATTACTCCATTCGCTTCGAATGCCAACAACATCAAAGAATTGATCATTTCCCACCTTCTACAGAGCCCAGCGATGAACGGAAATGTTCCGCAGGCTCGATCAGTTGCAATCGTGCTGAGGATCGCCAGCGAGCTTTCTTCCGAAGAGAGCTGTCTAAACAGGCCGCTTATGGCCGCGCGCTAAGCCGAACGTCAAACGCCTACCACGATTATGCCAACAATAAGTCTCCGCCTCGCACGCGTTCGATCCACAGCGCGAATCTCTGGCGACCACGCGCTCGTACCGCTCGGCCGCCGGAACTAAAGTCTTACCGCATTATTGTTCCCCAAACAGCGGAGGAACATCATGATTTTTAAAGTTCTTTCAATAGCCTTCCTGACTACCGCCTCGATGATCGGCGCGGCGTCGGCGCAAACAGCCACAAATCAAGAGGCTTCGACTGCCAGTGCTACCCCGCGCAAGGAGGGTGAATGGCGCGCGTCCAAGCTGGTCCACGTCGATGTGTACAATGAAGCAAACGAGAAAATCGGCGACATCAACGACGTGATTTTGGATAGGTCAGGCAAGGTGGCCAAGGTCATTCTAGGTGTGGGCGGCGTTCTTGGCTTGGGCGAGCGCTACGTGGTAGTCGGCTTCGATAAGCTGAAGTGGGTAGACCAGCCGGTAACATCGACAACTGCCTCAACAACGTCCGCACCGGCGAGTGCTCCGGCAACCACCTCCGCTCCAGATGGCGCCACGCGAACGACCACCGGTGCCGCAACCACCACCACGACAACCACCACAACTAGCGCCAGTACGCGTTGGTATCCCGAACGCGCTGTGTTTAACGCCACCAAGGAGGAATTGAGGTCCATGCCGGAGTTTAAGTACTAACTCTCGACCTACGATCCAGTGATCATTAGGAGTGCGGCCCGCCTACTGTCGATCACGCTCCTGAGAATGTGTCGGCGAATTAGCCGTTGCTACCGTTGGACCTGCGACATCTCCTGCGATGAACAGCCCAACGAAGACTACGGCAGCGCATAGACTGGCAGCGATCAAGGTAAAGAACGCAAGGTTTGGGCGGCCGTTGGGCATCTCAAGCTCCTGACTGACAACTTTGCGCAAGGGCAAAGGTTGCTCTCGGGCTGGTCGTGTCTCGAACAGACGCGAAAGGTTCTCCGAGAGACGCAAGGTGCCCGTGTCTGCCTCGACGGAGACGCTTGGCGCTGTCAGGATGGGCTGCAGGTCATGCGGCGAGTTTGCAATACCGCGCAAGGTGGTAGATGGTCGTCTGTTGCTGGATCAGTTCGGTCCCCCGCTCTTGCAGCTCACAGCGGTCGTATCTCCGTGGATACTCTTGTTCATGCGGAGCTGTTCATCGACCTAGACGGTGACGGCAGTGCACGTCCTGCTGGTGCCGGAGGTGCATTCGCAGGGGCGTGATGCCGCAGCGCATCAGTGTCATCTCGCTTCTGGCTTCCGTGTTGCGGATCACTCGAGCCGGATAGTTCGGGGCAGACGCGGGGCATGGGCTGTAGGTCGCCGACGTAGCGGTTGACCACCGAAAGAGTGCGAGGATGGCGGCTTGATTGGTGGCGATTGAGTAGAGATTGCAGATGTGGACGGCCCCCCACTTGTCAGGATTGTAGCAGACTTTGGCCAGATCGCTTGCTATCAGATGTCCGGCCTGTTTGCGCGGACAAAGCCCGCTGGCCGAGATGGTGTTCGCTACGCGCGCTCCAAGCACATGGGCGACATTCTTGTTGCCAGTGTAATCTTCGGAAGCTCGCGCGTATCGACCGATCGGTCCTTCCATCTACTGCGTCCTGCAAGTTCGTGGGCAATCCGCCGAGCAACCTGCTCGCGGGCCGATTTCAGATCAAGTCGGCATGACGGCTACCGGCTGCTTGTACACGCCGCCCGATATCATCAAGCGCCAAGCGATGCGGGCAAACTTGTTGGCCAAGGCCACCGCGACCAACTTTGGCGGCTTTCGCTCGAGCAGCGAAGCGAGCCATGGTGTGGGCTTATGACGGCCCTTTCGAATATGCCTCAGCAGTGCGGTCGCACCGACGATCAACGTCGATCGCAGTATAGAATCTCCAGCCTTTGTAATGCCGCCAAGCCTTTGCCGGCCGCCAGTTGAATGATCCTTAGGTGTCAGCCCGAGCCACGCCGCAAAGTCGCGACCCGATCTGAAGGTCTCGGGCGGCGGCGCTTTCATGCTTAGCATGGACGACCCAATCGGACCGACGCCGGGAATCGTCGCGATCCGCCTGCTGACATCATCGTCGCGGTGCCACCTCATCAGCTTGGCTTCGATCTTTGCCAGGCGGGCTTCGACCGCGGCATATTCCTCTGCTTGGAGTCGGAAGAGATCCTTTGCCATTTCCGGCAAGCTGTCATCCTCGAGTACCCGTTTGATGAGTTGCGCGACATTCTGCCGACCGGCGGGGCCGACGATGCCAAATTCAGCCGCATAGCTCCTGAAAGCATTGGAAAGCTGCGACTTCACGCTGACCAGGCGTTCCCGCACAGTCATTAACATGCAGGCCGCCTGCCGTTCCCTCGATTTGATCGGTACAAACCGCATACTCGGCCGGGTGACCGCCTCGCACAGCGCTTCGGCATCGGCCGCGTCGTTCTTGCCGCGCTTCACGTAAGCCTTCACGTACTGAGGGGGGATCAGCTTCACCTCGTGACCGAACGACTGCAGCAGGCGCGCCCAATGATGCGAGCTGCCGCAGGACTCGATGGCGACGAGAACCGGTGGAAGCCGCTCGAAGTAGCGGATCATCTCGGCTCGCCGGAACTGGCGGCGGACCACCACCACCTCATTCTCATCAACACCATGAAGCTGGAAAACCGACTTGGAAGTGTCCATACCGATGCGAACAGGAAGATTCATCAGACTTTCCTCTCATCTAGTTGTGACGCTGACAGCGCCATAGAACCGTGGGGATGAGAGGCCGTCCACACCAGCACATAACGGTTAGTGCCGCCAACGGTAATTAGTTCGTCGAAAGTATTGTTGTGAACGCCGACGGCCATGAGTTCCAGAATATTTAGGTAAGCTCGGACGTGATCGTAATGCTCGGTCTCGGCAGAACTCTTTTATCTCAGGAAACGAAGATATCTTTGCTTTGGGATGAACCTCCGAGCATCGCGGCGAAACAGAATCAACCTCACCCCGCAGAATCATCGTAAGCAGAATAAGCTTGACCAGTTCCAGAATTAACCCGCAGCGCGGGCATCAATCTTAATTTGAGGCTTTGATTGCGGCGGCGCATTGGAGCGTTAGCTTTGCGCACCGGACATTGCCCCGTCCGGCTCACCCAGGCGAAGCCCTCGCGCCATTATACTCGGCGCGTCGGCTCGTTTGCCGGCCACGCGCGAGTGTCATTTTGAAGAGGCGGTCGAAACACGAAATGCTTGATCTCGCCGAGATGCGCCGGCAGATCACGGCCCTGCGATCACGGCACTCGGAAAATCTTGGCATCACGTATCTATTAAACAGGCTGCTGATCAGGATTGCATATCTCAGTGAACCGGAGAGCGCAGCTCACGCGGAGCAGCTGCGCGAAGCGTTCGCCAGAACGATGGCGGATATCGAGAAACGCGTTACGAACTGCAAGCCGTCCGGTAGGACTAACAAGTAGATCACATTGCGCAAGGCGATCGCCGGGTTGAGGCTTACCTGTAGCCGCGGAGGCGCCCATGTATCGCGTAGACGCCGCCTTCGCGGCTAGGGGCTGCCGCCGTCGCAAGCGGCGGCCCCGCCAGAGGCCTAGTAAGCACGCCGCACTACTCGTGGCAGGGATGGCAGTCTCGGAGAAAACCGGTGGGCAAGCGCGAGCACTGCGGCTTCGTCGGTTTCGAGCGCGACCTTCTGCGCGAGCATCACATCGCCAGCTACCAGGGCCCGTTCGGGAACGAAACACCACCCGATCTTAGGCTGCATTTTTTCATCAAGCTCAAAAACATTGCTCATGATGCCCTGATGAATTGGCCGGGCGCCTCTTGTGCTTGAGCCTGGTCTAACGGAGCCAAAGCGACGAACGCGACGGATAAGGCGCGCAGTTTGACTCCTCTTGGTTTCGGTCGCGCTTCCTGTGCAGTCGGCGCGGAGGTACGCCTCAGTCGTCCCACAAGCGTTTGCCGCATGCGCATTCGAAGGCTGTCTCTCCCGACTGCCGATTGTCGACGGGAGCCTAGGTCAGGGACAACACATCCGGTACCGTCGATTGTTGTTTGATTTTCCTCTGAGCCTCCTGCTTTTAACGCCTTAGAACCACATGTTCGTCAGTCCATGGGGCTCTACCTGCGCGGCGACTCCCCTATCGATTTCGCATTTCGAGGTGCTCGAGAGACGGAGCCTCGTACCGCATAGCTGAAAGACATTCCTAGAAGCATCGTTCCTAGAGCCTCCGCTAGCTCTCGATCTTGTTTCGGGGACGGCTGGTGGCCAACGTTCAAATTTCGTCAATGTGGCTGTGATGCCGCGTTAATGCTTCGACGTTTCACAAAATCAAACAGACTGAACAAACGTCGCAGGGCGAACAATGATCGCAAAAGCCACAGACCTCGCGTGGACCAGCAAAGCGCCAGACCCTTAAAATCGCAGCACGTTAAATGCTGCGAGAAGATGGGTGCGCATCAAATTGGCTCGACGTATGGGCCTGTCCTCGGCGCAGACGGCGAAGCTTCTGACATCCGCTGTCAGGCATAACAGCTAGCGAGGCAGCCAAAATTGCTAACGCGACTTCGGAAGATCACTCTGGGCGAGGCCGAGAAACGTTCTAGGCTCTGGGTTTTCAGAACGCGAACGTTGATGGTTGAATTAGCTACCAATCCTCGCATTTACCAAAGGGACAGCGCGCGCCTTCGGAATTGCTTGGGAAATGACGCGCTGATCGGGCGGGATGCAGGTCGCAACGGTTGAACCTCTGACCATACGTTGACTCTTAAGTCTTTTGCGCTGATATTGTCGTCAGGCGGTGCCGCGGACGAAATCCAACGCACCTATTTGGCGGAAGCCAATTATACTCCCGGAAGGAGCAGTGCTCAAATGCGCACGTATTCCCCCTTTTTCCAAACTCTCTATGACGAAACCACCCCAGTCGGCTCGCTGGGCCGTGGTACGCACTACTCCGTGTTCAGGGCTACTGTGTTTCACGATGAGAGCCGAATGCCGTTGCAGGGGGGAGCAAGGTTTCACGATTTTGCGGTTATCTGGGATGAAGATCACGACGAGCGCGTGTTCCAGCCTATTGAGCGATTGTATCGTTCCGGTGACCTGCCATCTTTCATCATCTTCGGTGAACGGAAGGGCATGTTCTTCGGTCTAGTTGCGCCAAGGTTTGTGGCAGGTCGTCGTGCTGGCGCTGAAGCGGCCCTTCGACGCTCTTGTCAGGATGTCGGTGGAGACGCCTGGAGTACTCAACTTGGCTCTGAACATGATCCCGGTGGTGTTGGCATCATCAATGCTGAGGAGAAGAAAGTGGTGCTTTATCTGAGCACAATCAATATGCTTTGGGCGTTGGGTCCAAAGGACATTGTGGAGCAAGAGACGCCGGACGCGCCAGAATTATAGTCGGTGGCCTCCGGAATCCCTTTAGTGCCCTGGGATCAATGCGTCCCGTAGCGCGCGGCGTGCGGATCATAGGAGGCCCGTCGCGGGTCAATTGGCGGTAACGCTCTCGCTCCAGCGCCTCGCACTTTTGTTGGATTTTGAGCCTCCGGCTTAGCCCCGTCAACGAACGTTGGGGTTGCCTCCCTCTAGTTGTGGCGTCTAATAATAACACCAGGGAAGGCGGGGGCGATGACTGGATTGAATGCCTTGCAGGCTGGCGGCGTGATCGCCGAGCCAGCGAGTGCTCGAACTGTGCTGGAGCATTCGTTTCCCGTCATAGGGCGGGTCAAAATTCCGCTTCATGCCGAGAGCGCCGAGATATTCAAACTGCTGAGCTGGTTTCCGATGTCGGGGCCCGAGCACTGGCAGAGGCTTGATCATTTGGGTGAGCTAAGGCGAGTGCTTCGGTGCGGTCAGCATTCTCGATACGAGTATCTTATTCTACAACTTTACCTCGTGCATTTCTTCAAGGACCGAGCCAAAGGTTTCGGCCTCTCCTCTAAGATTTGGCTCACGCCAACGCTAAGCGTGTCGAGTGGCGAAGAACTACTCAAATGCTGGGCGTTTCTGGAAGAGTTCGGCCACCTGAAGGGGACTTACGAAGCCGAACGCTTTCTCTTGGAAGCTCTTGTTTCTCGTCCGCCGTTGCGCCAGTTGTTCATCGACAGCTTTTCTGAGCAGCGGGCGAAAGAGTTTGCAGAAACTGTCATTCGTGATGAAAATGTTCCCTCTTTGCACAGGGCCATTAGCTGGCTTTCGCTGGACCTGTATGGGTCTCTCAGCAAGTACCAACGCGAGACAAAGAACATTGGTTTTGCGGTAGAACTGTAAGCGCGTATTTTACCGCACAGGCTACGCGCGCGGCTGGCCGCGGCGTCGCGTGACGCCGGGCCCCAGCAGTGTCATCGGAACGGCTTGGTTGACCTGAGCGTTCGAACGTCAGCCGCTATTCTCAGCTGGCAGGTTTTTTTGAGCGGTGCAGTTGAACGGCAACAGATCTTCGATATCGGCGTCTGGCGCGCGCTGGGGCAATTCGGTGAGCGCGTGACGTAGCCATGCATAGGGATCGACGCCGCATGCCCGGCATGTCAGCACCAAACTGTAGATCACGGCGCTTGCCTTGGCGCCGGCAACGGTGTCGCTGAACAGCCAACTTTTTCGTCCGGTGCAAAACGGCCTGATGTCGCGCTCCAGAACATTGTTATCGATCGGGGCGAGACCGTCACTGGTGTAACGGGTCAGATAATCCCATTGGTTGCGCGCATAGGCGATCGCCTTGCCGGTCAAGCTTTCGGGGAGGACCTTCGGCGCCTGGTCGTCGAGCCAGGTCCGGAAGGCGGCCAATACCGGCAGGCTATGCTGCTGGCGCAGCCGCAAGGTGTATGCGGCGCGCGTTTCGTCGTCGGGCGGCGTCTGGCGCGCCACCCTCTCGACCTCATACAACGCCTCGAAGAACTTGAGCGCCTGCAATGGCGGACCGCCGGGCGTCTTCCTGGCCTTGAGCGCATCGGTAAATTTCCTGCGCGCATGCGCCATACAGCCAAGATGGGTCGCGCCTGTCAGCGTGCCCCAGGCGTCATAGCCGTCGCTCATCAACAAGCCACGATAGCCGGCCAGGAAGGCCTGAGGATGTTCCTGGCCGCGACCGGGCTGGTAATCGAACAGCACGACCGGCTGCGCGCAGTCCTGGCCGCTGCGATAGGCCCACATGAAGGATTTGGCCTGCGCATCCCGGCCGTCCTCTTTCAGAACCTGGACCCAGGTTTCGTCGCCGTGGACCAGGGGCTGCGACCTGAGCTTTTGCTGTAGCGCGTCATAGACCCGATGCAGATGCAACTCGCTCGCCCGGATCACCCAGTTGCCCAGCGTCCCGCGGCTGATGCTGACGTCGGCGCGCCCCAGCGCGTCCGCCACACGGTACAGCGGCGTGCCGTCGACGTATTTGTTGGCGAGCACCAGCGCCAGCGTCGATGGCGTGGCGACGCTACCCGGCAGCGGCTGCGCCGGCATCGGCGCGGTCACGATCGGGGTGTTCAGCGCGGTGCGCTCGCAGTGACGGCAGGCATATTTGAACCGCACATGTTGCAGCACTGACGCCTTCACCTCGACGTGCAACTGCTCGGTGACGGTCTCGCCCATCCGATGCATCCGATTGCGGCAGCACGGACAGTCCTTTTGATCCTCACCCAGATCATGTTCGACGCGTTGGCGCGGCAGATCGTCAGGCAGCGGCTTGCGGCCGCGTGTCTTCGGTGCCGGCTTTGGAGCCTCCGGCAATCCCGTGTCCGGCACGGCGACCGCCTCGACATCGTCGTCGTCCCGGCTTTCAGCGGCGGCCTGCTCGGCTTCGTTGAAGATGCGCTCCTTGAGCTTTTCGCTCTTCGGCGCGTAGCGGCGCAAGCGCTCCAGGCGCAACTGCTCCTCAAGATGCAGGACGCGTTGCGCGAGTTTCTCGTTCTCCGCCTTCAGCGCCGCGAGCTCGGCCGCGTGCGCCGCGATCAAGGCTTCCAGCTCGTGCGTCGTGGGCCTGCGACTCATCGTAGTCTTGAATCGAAGTCATGCCGCCGCGTCAACCGAGTTCCATGCGGTGGCCGGCGTCATCCGATAGCGCTGATGACGCCGCCCGCATCGAACACGCTCAGCCCACGCTGTGATATTGCCGCACCGGATGACGACGCACCGCCGCGATGTTGATGCCGTCAAGCAGCCAGTGCAGCTCCTCCGTCGTCAGCGTCAGCACCGCCTCCTGACTTCGGGGCCAGTGGAATCTGTCGGCCTCCAGCCGCTTCAGCAGCATCCAAAATCCTGACCGGTCATAAATCAGCAGCTTGATCCGGTCGCGGCGACGATTGCAGAACGCGAACACCGCGCGCTGGAACGGATCCAGCCCCATCGACTGCTCGACCACGATCGCCAGGCTGTTGATGCCCGCCCGGAAGTCAATCGGTTCGCGGTGAAGGTAGACCCGAAGATCAGACGCCAGCCGGAACATCGCAACGCCCCAGCGCTTCAATCACCGCCGACAGCAACTGCGCGTCGCCGCCTTCCAGCGAAAGCGTCACGCCGTTGGGCATCGATGCCGTCAGCCGCCCTGCACAGGATCGCTCCGTCGCGCAAACCGCGATCGCGCCAGCAGATCGAGTTGGCGACGGCGACGGCGCGCGAACCGGAACAAAGGCTGGCGCAATCGGCGCCTCCGGCTGGCCATCCCCGTTCTGACGTTGTCGCTTGGCCACCCATTTGCGCAGCAGGTTCGCGTTCACGCCGTGTTGCAACGCCAGCCCCGCCAGCGACACGCCAGGCTGCAGACAGGCCTCGACCAGCCGCTGTTTGCTGGCCGGATCATAGCGACGCCGCCCATTGCGCAACACGCCGACCGTCTCAAGTCTCAAAAGTTCTTCTGGAGTGATCATCGATGGTGTCCACCTCGTTCATGGTGGACACCTCATCCCATCCCCGCGCTCAACTGCATAGGTGCGTAGAAAGGAGCGCTTACGTAGAACTCGTGAATGCACTGGTATCGCCTTCAGAGAATGAGCCGCTGCTAAGAGCCAGGACATACTTCGCGAAGATTCGACGTCTGGCGCACATATACCTAGATCTAACCAACCTACCCACCTACGTTCAATTTCACCCAGCAGTGCTGTTACAGCGGATCATTGAACGTCCATCTGATTTCATAGAGAGTGATTCCAATTCCGCGACGCGCTTGATCTCTAGCCTGCTCGATTATCTCCAAGAAGAAACCTACTCGTCCGAATCCGCCAATAGGTACAAGCTTGACCGCATAGGTGGGCTGATTGAGAGTCTCGACAAGAGTTTGGCGAACTCAAGCAGGACTCCTGCCAGTTCGAAGTCACGCTTTGTAAACTGGATACTTGGAGCGAAAGCTGCCGAATTCTGGGGCTACAGACCCGGCAAACTGAATTGGCACCATCGACTTCGTCTCCGCTTTATGTCCGATGGATACTTCGGACCCGATAAGATAAAGCCGCTCACGGAAGCAACAAGATTTGCGGACGAAGTGAATGGCTCCCATTGGAAGATCTTCGTCACTAGCTACGCTGGGCCGCAGGGCTCAAACTGTTTCGTCGATTTATATGAGTGCGGCGATAACATCAAAAGAGCAGATGAGGGGCGCGTTGGTAAGGCGCTGCTGAGTTTCATCAGGCGCTGCTACGCTACTCACTTCCGGCTACCATTGGTTTTCGCCTGGATTTCCGATGAGTCAACGTCAGATCTCTTTAGATATTTGCTCTCCCGAGGGTTGCCAAAAGCCTTGCGTTTGCGGCTCGATGGGCGGGGTGGATTCTCCGACTATTCGATCAATGTAGTCGACCAGAAGGCCAAACGGAGCAACTGGTCGAGGGAGGCTGCCTGGGAGACAAGACGGCGCAAGATACACGAAGATAGAGCGTGGGAAATCGAGTGCTTGAGGCGCGAGGTTCGAGGCGCTTTGGTCGGAACGGTGATGGTCGCTACGCGTGCCGTCATCGTAGAGGATGCCAACCACAAAATGATCGCTGAACTTGACGGCGTCTTTATCCGCTTCAACCGAGGCTTGCTTGAGATTGTCGTTGTGGAAGCGAAGAACACCCGGAAGGGTGCAAGTAATCAGGCCTTGAAAGAGCTGACCCAAAAAATGGAAAAGCTAGGCGTCGAATCATCGAGAATTGAGAAAAAGGAACACTACGCAGTTGCGTCGATAACTCTTTGAACAAGTGCATTGGAAGCAGGCGTCAGCGTACTGCGTGTAGCCGAGAGTCTTAAAAGCGATGTGTCGCCCGACAAATCTATCCTGCCCGCTTCCTTGGCGTATCCTGAAGCTTGGCAGGCTTATGTAAAGTTCAAGGCTAAATCGGCGCCAACACCGCCAGCCTGGTTCGTTACCGAGTTTTTAGAGCGCTTGGGGTTTGACAAGCGCATCGCAAATCTTGAGTAACTGTCGCGCAGTTGGCAATCGCAGGCTGGCAACCATTTGAAGGGCATGGAGTGTCGTGGTGACACAGCGCTGATCAAAAGGGGCTTCAATGAGAGGGCGGGGCGATACAATTGATCGCGGCTATCCGCGGATGCCCGCGGCCAGTGTAGCAATCACGCCAGCCACGCTGTTGGCCAAATCGTCACGCGCACTAGCCATGGGCACCCGGCCCGGCTGCAGCAGCACGAGCACAATCAATCTGCGGCCTTCGAGTACAGCGGCTCGCCGGTATCGTTGTCGATGATGACGAGGGGCTTGTTGCTAGCGGGCAATGCGCGGAGCTTGCGATAGTAGTCCGCCAATTCCTGCGGCGTCATCTGCGTCTCGGGCTTGGCCTTGATGGTGTGGTCGATGTTGAAGTCACCGGTCACCTTGGCCTGCAGCGGGATCAGGCGGCCGAGGAGAGCCGTGAATGTCTCCGGCCTATTGTCGGCGAGGAACGTGAGATAGCCGACGAGTCCCTTGCCCTTGGAGCGCTTGCTCTTCTCCGCAGCAAGGACGATCGCCTCCTTGATCTCGCGGGTCACCTTATTCACTGTGCCCTTCTGACGGCCGCCGAAGCGCTCGCCTTTCCTGGGTATCTTTAAGTTAGGTCTATGACCACGGGGCATCGTATACCGCCTGTCTATCCTCTAGTTTAGCTACCACACCGGTCGGCTTCGGAATCAGCAGCTTCCGTGCCAATGATCTCGTAGCCCTCATAGCCGTCGCATTGCATTGCATTGCCTAACGTGGGGTTGCTGGAAACGGCACCACCACCACAATTTTCGAAACGGCCTGCCAACCAGCTGCCAGGCTAAGCCGCCGTACCGCTCGCCCCAAACCTCGGCCCGTTGCGGCAGGATGCCATCGTAGCGCCTTGACCCGAGGCCGTTTGGTACGCGCTGGCCGGGGCCGTAGGCCCGGTTGCGGGCGCCGCTGGTGCTGCGAAATCCCCAGGTTGCCCTTTGGTCCCATAGCCATGCAGAAGCGCCCACACGCACCGGTCGGTGGCCCATATCTGGGGCCGTGCGCCCCGTTGTGGGGGCCGCCGGTAGGCCGAACCCCCAAAGCTGCCCATTGGCCCCACAGCCCATGCGAAGCGCGCCCATACGCCCCGGTCTGTGCCACCGGCGAGGGCGCGTTGGGTGGCATGCGCCTGAACCAGGTTGTTTGTAGGGGCCCAAAATTCGGACCGGCATATGTGGCTCCATGTGGCCCAGCCACCGTAGGCACACCTCTGGCTGCGTCCGTCTGTAGGCCCGGCCTTGGCGGCCTACAGACCGCGCTGCTGGGGTGCCCGCCCGTATGCTGCGCAGTCCCGCAGTCTGTATATAGGGTTTCAGACTGCGCGCAGCCCTTGCGCAGTGTGCGCAGACAGTTTGCGCGCATATTGCGGGGACTGCGCAATTTGGGCTTATAGGAGTTCATCATCGGCCTGCGCTGGCTCGCCCTTGAGGACCTCGTAGACCTTAACCATCTTCTTGCCCTTGGTGCTGTGCTTCTCGACGACGCGGAGAATTCCGGCACTGACCAGTTGGTCCAATGACTCCTTGCTCTGATCTCTGGAGAGGTTGAAATGAGCCTGCAACAACGCGTCGGCGCGACTAGATTTCGGGCCGTCGGTCGCTGCAGTGAAGGCTTCGCCATCGCCCCGACCCTGCTTCAGCCGTTCTATAAACCGCGGAAGCCATTCCGCCGACAGTATGTCGTTGCTTGTCTTCCACGGCTCCAGAACGAAGCGATAATCGTCGGTGCCGTCTTCCAGCGTGACCGGGAGTTTGATGGTCTTCTTGCGAAACCATTGCGAGCCCGAGTTGACCGTGTAGGACTGCTTCGGATCACCGAGGCGGCAATAACGCATGTAGGTCGCCTGCTCAGCCTTGGGCAATATGTCCTTGGCTTGCGTCTCCGTCATGTTTGACATGATGATTACGACGCGCGCGGCGTCGGTCATGGCGCTGGTGCCACGCGCCGCGTTTTGGTCGTCCACGGTTCCCTTAGACATCTTGTTGGTATGGGAAACCAAGACCACGCCACATTTGCCACGCGTTGCGATGTCGTCGGCGGCGTTGTGAAGTTCCTGCATCTCTGCAGAATTCTCATCGAGACCAGCGTGCAGACGGATGAGCGGATCCAGAATAACCAGATCAATGCCCAGGTCGATGATGTCCTCGCACAGTTCCTCGTGAAACGACGTTCGCTGAGCAACATCATTCTTTGTGGTGCCCTTCGTGACCAAGGCGACGTTCTTTCCTTGGCAAATGAACAGCCTGCCCTTCAGGCGCTCCTTGAATTTCTCGATGTCGGCGGACTTGTAACCGACCCTGTCGACCTCAATCGCCGCGATGCGTCGCCATATCTCATCGAGCGGCTCCTCGCCGGATACGAATGCTATCTTGAGGTTTTTGCGCATTGGACGAAAGCCCGCGAACTCTTCGCCTAACGCGAACGCGATCGCCGCCTGAAGCGTGAACTGCGTCTTGCCGGTGCCGCCGGTCGCCGAGATGATGGTCACGGCTCCGCGCAGTGCGAAGCCAACCGCAACCCATGGCGTACCGGTCAGTTGCGAGTGCTTGAATTCTAATGGCACCAATGCGGGGGGGCGCTTGGCCTTAACCTCAGCCACGGCCTTCTCTTCGAGCACGGATATGGTGTTCACGATTGCACCCCCGCATCCAGCATCCTGCGGTACAAATGCCGCCACGTGGGATCGTGCTTGTCGGCGAGGCAATATAAATTGTCCCCGCAGTGTCCCGGCCTATCGATGCACTGCTCCCAACCGCTGCCTCCCCAGTCTGCGAACAGATCAGAGCCAGCATCACCCAACCCGGCTCGGACTGCTGTGCCAACGGCGAACTGATACTTCTCATTGAACGGAAGGCGAGCGAGCGCGGCCCAGATCTTGAGACGCGGATCGCATCGCTCCCACTCGGGGTCAGCCAGCTTGGCGAGAACCACTAGCTTGGCCATGCCGTTGAACCTGGTCGGTGGCCACTTGGTGATGATGGCCCAGCGGTCGCCGGTCTCGGCCGCGTCGTATTTGGCGCTCTTGCGTGACCAAGCATGAAGGATCGTGAGACCCTCCGCGCTGCCGTTGGTCGCATGCCATATGGCCATGGCGACGGTGTTCCAGTCGTCCCATCCGAGATCCCGGTTCGGTACGGCCCTGCAAGCCAGCTTGATCCTCTCGATATTGGGAAAGTCGTTGTCCTCCGGCAGGAGCGACACGCCCTTGCCGCTGTCTGCCCGCACCATCGCAGTGAGGACCGGATCCAAGATGCGTGCGACCTTGGGCTTGGCAGACACATGCAGACGCGCGACCCCAGACTTCTGCCGTTGCCGTACGGCGTCTGACTTGGGCACGATTTCGATTAGCCACGGTGGCGCATCGGCCACGTCATGGTCGTTGAGCCATCGATATTGGCCACCGCGCGGATGTCTCGACGGCGGCGCAATCACCATGCCACCTTCGCCCCGAACGTCGATGCCGAGCGCGCGGGTGTCACCCTCGATTACGATCTCGGACGCGCTATTCTTGATCTTCATGCCTGGCGGCAATCGGAAGTAATAGTGAACGGATCCCGTGGGTGATTGCGCCGTCAAGGTTGGTGGCAGCCGTCCGTATTTCCCCTCCAACGCGCGAAGGGCTGCGAAACCGTCGTGCCTGTGGCCATCGACGGTGATAGTGTCGATGTCGAGGACGAAGATACGATTTACCGATCCCGTCGGGATGCCGAGCGGATCGTCGGGATGGCTGACCCAGAGCTTTTGTATCTCAATCGGGTCCTTGGTCATGGCCCAGTTGAGGCCGTTCGTTTTCTTGCCGGACCAGCGGCCTTGCTTGTTCCACTTGCCGGTCTTCAGCCTCTTGTAGCGTGCCTGAAATACGAATAAGTCGCGCGCGGCGTAGGCCAGCGCGGCGTCGCGATGCGCCATCATGCTGCACCTACTTTCGCAATCGCGGCTTCGACAATGGCGGACCACGCGGCCTGAGGGATCGGGTCGAAGTTGACACCGCACCTGTGCCGGAGGACGTTGCAGAACCTTTTGGATCTTCGCAGACGCTGATCGCTCACAGGCACGTCGGTGCAGACCACGCCTTCGATCGACACCAGCCACTCGGCCTTGCCCCCCGGCCCGCGCCGGATGCTGGTGAATGCGGGGCCGTTGGCCTTGCCCCCGGTTTGGGCTATAGTCGCGGTGTTCTTAGATACAGCAATACCCTGTGCCCCTGCCGCTGTTGCCACAGCGGCGGGGTTTTTCTTTTGGGGCATGTCACTTGCCCCCTTTGAACTTGGCTGCGGAGGCGATAGGGGCTGCTTGGATGCGCTCCGCCTGCTGGCGACGATACTCGTTGATCTGACACCCCGTCCAACCAGACGCCCTGCCGCTTTCGGACAGCTTGATGGGAGCCGGAATTTCGCCGAGTTTGATTTTCTTTGCGATCTGCGTTGGACCCAAACCGAAAACCTTTTTCCCGTTTTTCGTTCGCACGATTTCGTTGGGGTCCATCTCGACAAATAGCGTGCCGATTGGCTCACGGCTGGCCACTTTACCAACTGCGCGCCCTGTTACTTCCGGTCGATGGGGTGATGACATTGAACGGTCCCTACTCTGTCGCAGCGTTGGCTGCGAAAGACCGCTAGCGGCGGTCAGAGTAAGAGACTCCCCCTTAGCGACAATGCGACGCCGAGATTCAGTCGGACTATCCGCACGAGTTTCGCCTTGGTTCTACCTTCGACCCGACAAAGGCTTGCGGCAGTTGCGGGCGATGGTCCCGGCCGCCGTGCGGAGCTGAGTTGCACCAATTGCTACAGGTGCCGGTCTGTTAGAGGCTTTCCGCCTTGCTCTAGCAGCCGCTTATGTATTGCAAGCATGCCATAACACCCGGCAAACGCGCAACTCTACTTTTGACCCCGCTAAACCCCGTTTAGCCCCACAGGCGTCCTAAAGGCTCGATGGCTGCTTGGTCATCGTCCTACCCTCCGTATCGGCATGACGTTAGTTCCCGCCGCGTCCACCGGCCTCGTCATGCAGTACTTCGTCCAATCGGCCATGAGGCGCGCACGCTTGGCGAACAAATCGCCACGGCGATAGGCAGCCTCGACCTTGTTGCCAACCACATGGGCGAGTGCCATTTCGATCACGTGATTCGGATAGTTGGTCCGCTCGGCTGCCCAATCGCGAAATGTAGACCGGAAGCCATGGACGGTAATGTCGAGCCGACCCATGCGTTTCAGTACCTCGGCCATAGCCATATTGGAGATCGGAACGCCCTTGCGGCTGCCGGGGAATACAAAATCCCCTTCACGCGGTAGTGCCTCCAAAATTTCAAGAGAACGACCGGTCAGTGGCACTCGATGTTCTTTTTTGGCCTTCATGCGCTCGGCTGGAATCGTCCACAGCTTTGCATCGAGATCAATCTCCGACCAACGACTGCCGATGACCTCACCTGTGCGACTGGCATTCAGGATAGTGAACTCCAAGGCCCTAGCGGCGATGCCCTCGCGAACTGCGAGCTGAGCCACAAAGTCGGGTACTTCAGCAAAGGGCAGCGCCGCGTGATGCTCGACCCTGGCAATTGTATTGCGGGCAGGCAGGGCATGGACCAAGTTGCCGTCCCAGGCCGCCGGATTTTCTCCTGTCCGATAACCGCGTGTCTTCGCGAAATCGAGAATGGCCTCGATACGGCCGCGGACCCGGCTTGCCGTCTCGGTTTTGGTGTACCAGATCGGCTCGATTGCCCTGAGGACCAATGCCTTGTCTATCGCCGCAACGGGCAGCTTTCCTAGCGCCGGGTACGCATACATCTTCATCGTCGACAGAAATTGCGCGCTGTGTTTTGCGTTTTTCCATTTGCGTGAATGAAACTTGTAATATTGCTCCGCGCATTCTTTGAAGGTGACGTTCGCGGCCGCAGCCAGAGCTTTCTCCAAGGCCTGCTTGGCGCGTTCATTCTTGCGGGCTTCGATTGGATCGGTCCCGTCCTTCAGCAGCTGCCGCGCCTTGCGGGCGCGCCCGCGAGCTTCGTCCAACGTGAAGTCCTCGACCGGCCCTAGACCCATCGCCCGCTCGCGTCCGCCTCGCTCATAGCGCAGCAGCCATGAGCGGGCACCAGTCCGGGTAACCTGCAGGTAGAGACCGTCACCGTCGCCATAGCGGCCTCGCTCAGTGAGCTTGGCGACCTGCTTCGTGGTCAGTGCCATCGCAACTTCCCCTTTCCTCCAGATGCAAACCCCCGGCTAGACTCCCGGCACGGCCATGCCGGTGCATACCGACCAATATCGGGTCAAAACGGGCAAGAACAAGTGAGGAAACCACTGCAGCGCAAGGCTTTTTGCGGTCTCGCCACCGGTCCTGTTCGGGCCTTTTCGGGGCTTACCGGACGCTAAAGAGGCGGCCACTCTCTCCGCCATCGAGGGCTCGTCCCCTTGGAGGGGCTGCCGTCATTCAGCCTTCTGAGTACGAGGTAGCTACCGTTAGTGCTCTGATTCCGTCCAACAACACTCGGGTCGCCCGGCAATCATCCTCGTTGTAGTCCAGTATGCGCTGTCGGATCAGGGGGTCCCGTCCTCGGCACCAGCGGTCATACCATTCGATGGAGGCAGCGCCGGAGGGGTGGGTATCCCGCCAGGCGAAACCCAAAAACTTGGCCAGCGACTTGATCGAGTGATCTCTGGTGGGCCACTCGGTCGCCTTCAGAACTACATCTCCATAAAGATCCACCGCCCGCTTCGGATCGAAAATCTTCTCCACGTATTCAGGTGAGCAGATCTCCGGATACTTCTGCTGGAGCTTGCGATAAATGGTGCGTTCATACTTGGAGTAATGATAAATCCCCGCGCCTGCTCGAGAGTTCAGGTAATCAAGAGCAGCAGCGAAAGCATCGCGCTCGGCCTCCCGGGTGGCTTCGTCTGCGAAAAATCCTTCGAACCGCTCGCTATTGTTGTCTCCGTTCCTTCGCTCCACAAAACCATGGAGATAGCAAATCCCTCGGAGTGGATCGACCTCGACGTCGAAAAACAGCTCGAGGAAAAAAACGTCCAGTCTTATCGGCAGGCGGAGATAGGGCCTAGCCCAGCCTCGCGTCCATGAGACGAAGCGTGGGCTGCCGTACCGGTTCGAAGGCAAGCCTCGCCTCTGGATTCCGGATTTCATCCGGATCCGGCACGGGCGCGACGGCCTTCAGGATCCTCCGCCGGTGCTGGTGGAGGTGAAGCCGTGGATCCGGATCTATCCGGAGCACCTTAACCGCCATCGGCAGGCGGAGCTGCGGGCTCGGGAAAAGGCGCGGTGGAGGACGATCCGCCAGACAGCGTACGCCCGGGGCTTCGGCTTCGAGCTCGCCACGGAGAAGGAGATCCGGATCGAGCCGAGTCTCCTCAACGCGGTGACGATGCGCCGCTGCGCGGACGGCTTCTTCCCGGAGGCCTCGGAGCGGATCGGCCGGTTGGCGCTGTTGCGTCTGCCGCCCGAAAGCGGCATCCCGCATCTCGCGCGGGTGCTGCCGCCGGACGTGGACGCCTTCGCGGTGGCGCTGCGACTGGCCTGGCGGGGCGAGATCGTTCTCGACCCGTCCGAAGTGTGGACGCGGACGACGAGCTTCGTCCGCGCATGACGAAGGCGACGGTCCAGAAAGGACTCGTTGTCGATGAATCGATCGTAAACGCGCGCAGAACGCGCGCGTTTACGATTTGATTTCGTCTCGCGTGTGATTGCTTCAGGAGGGGCGAAACAGATGGCAGTACAGGTACCCGTCCGGATCCAGAGCGGCGCGCCGGTCCGTATCGACGGCAAGGCATATTCGGCTGGACCCGTGATCAGCGGGGGCCGGATCTTCTACGACAAGGAAGCCGGCTCGCAGATCGTGATCAGCGAGGTTCAGCAGTTGCGCCTGGCGCTGCATCTGCGGCTGCTTGACGACAAGAAATTCGAGAAACTGGATCCCTCCCGCAGGCAGTCGCTGAGGATCGACTTCGGCACCTTCTCACCCGACGAGCGCCGCATAGCGCTGGCGCGGGCGCGCTTCGTGCTCAAGCTGGATAAGGTGCAACCTCCGCTGCATCGTTCGAAAAAGAAGGTCATCGAGCGGATCATCAAGGAGGTCTGGAAGACCGGCAAGATCCGCCTGAAAGACAAGCCGAACGCTCGCCAGGTCCGCACCTGGTATCGTTTCTACGTCGCCGGCGGGCGGGACGTCCGCGCTTTGGTGCCGTGCCACTGGGCCAAGGGACGCCGCGGAGAACGCTACTCGCAATGGCATCGCGACACCATCAACCGGCTGATCAGCGAGAAGCTGGTCTCGCCGACGCCTGCGAGCTTCCGGCAGGTGCGAATGGCGGCCGATCGCGAGCTGCGAGAGGAGGCCGGGCGTCGCGGCGAGAAGCTCGAGCGCAACGACGGCACCCTGTTCGAGCGCATCGGCGGCAAGCTGGTCGCCCGCATGCTTCGCAAACGCGACAAATTCGGCGTCATGGTCGATACGACCAACTGGCGCGAAGCGCAGCGCCGGGCGCGCTCGATCCAGCTTGGTCCCCAGGGCGAGTGCGTGAACAACGAATGGGAGGTCGATCACACCCTCCTCGACATCCTCGTCATCGACGAGGAGACGATGCAGATCGCCGGGAGGCCGTGGCTGACCGCGATCATTGATCGGTACTCGCGCTGCATCGTCGGCTTCTCGATCAGCTTCGCTCCGCCCTCCTGGGCCAGCGTCATGGACGCGCTGCGCGTCGCGGTGATGCCGAAGGACTGGGTGTACGAGGGGTTCAAGATCCTTGGCAACGGCCAGAGCGGCATCGAGAACCCGTGGAACTGCCACGGCAAGCCGGATCGGCTGATCATGGATCACGGGCGGGACTTCAAGTCGCTCTCGATGGAGGAGACGCTCACCGCGCTCGGCATCGAGCCGGATCACGCCAAGCCGAAGAAGCCGTGGCTGAAAGGCAAGATCGAGCGCTGGTTCGGCACGCTCGAGGAGCAGATCGTCCACATGATGCCGGGCACCGTGTTCTCGAAGTGGGAAAGCCGCAAATTCTACAATTCAGAGAAGATGGCCGTCCTCACGATCGACGAGGTGAATTGGATTGTCGCCAAGTGGGTCATCGACATCTACCACCAGGATCAGCACGCCAAGATCGGTCGGTCGCCGGCGCAGGCCTGGGAGGAAGGCCTCAAGGAGACCGTGCCACACCGCGAGATTCCTAAGGACCTCCTCGTCCCGCTTACTGGGCTCGTCGTGCCGCGGACGCTTAGGGAAGGAGGCATCCGCTACAAGGGTCTGCGCTGGGATTCGGACGAATTGAGCAGAGTGCGGGCATATCTACCCGACTCGGCCGACGTTCAGGTGAGGATCGACCCGCTCGATATTTCGGTCTGCTACGTCTACGACAAGAAGCGCGAGGAGTGGGTCGAGGGGCAATTGATCGAGCCCATGCAGGCGCTCGGCAAGACTCTCAACCAGTGGGTCGTCATTTCGCGGCTCGCCAGGCGCCTGCGCGACGAGAAGAAGCTGGAGCGCGAGGACGCGCTCGCGCGAGCCTTCGAGCAAATCGATACCTATGTCAGGCAGCGCGTCGCGGATCGCAAGAAAGGGTTGGCGCCGAAGCGCTTCGCCGCGTTCGTGAGCAGCCAGTCGGCTTGGGCGAAGGTCCGGCCGGCGAGCTTCGACGAGGATCACGAACCGCCCGGCGGGCATCTCTTCGACGACGATGATGATCATGCGCCCGCTAAACCCAAGCGGGGGCCCTTCCGCGAGCCGAAGCGACCGTGGACGGGATCCGAAAACCCCGAGGACTCGCCCGAGGACAAGGCGCGCGCGGCTGAATTCGAGCAGCGCGCCGACGAGGAGGCGGCCGACGATATCGTGGTGTCGCCGGACGTGCGCGTCGAGGATGCGCCGCCGACCGCGCCGAATGCGGACGCCGATCGCGCCGATCCGGATGAGACGACCGCCGCGCCGGATGTGGAGCAGCCGACCGATGGCTCACGGGCAGACGACCGCGACGATGGCGAAGCCAACCACGATGACGATGATGACGACGATGTGACGCCTGTCGGATTCGGACGGGACTGAGGAGGCTGAAGCGAATGTACGATCTGAGCAAGATGCCCGAGAAGTTCGCCGACTGGCCGCCGGAAGCTCGCGTGGAGCATCTGGCCTACCGCTTCATGAAGACGCCCTTCACCAATGCAATCGACGAGATGCTCGAGCATCTGTACTGGCCGGCCGGGCTGGAGCCGGAAGGCGAGGGCTGCTTCATCGTCGGGGACACGGGCGTCGGCAAGACGACGGCGGTGCGGATGTTCACCGATCGCAAATACGCAGAGATGCGCGCGAAGGACCCCAGCGGGAAATGGTATCGGCCGAAGTTGTTCGCGACGGATCTCTCGCCGATCTGCCACATGACGCCGGAGGGGCTGCGTCGTCCGATCGCGGCCGTCTGGGTGGACCCTCGCCCGCGCTTCAACTCGTTCATGGCGGATACCGCGTTGGGTCTGGGCATCGATCTCGGATCGAGATTCAGCTTCGGTAAGGCCTGCATCGAGATCGCAAACGCGATCGAGAAGCAGGAGGTCAAGATGATCATCTTCGACGACGTGCAGCACATCATCGAGAACGGCATGGATATCTATGGCGTCGCCGACGTGTTCAAGGTGTTCGCCAAGGCGCGCGTGCAGGTAGTTTGCGTCGGCATGCCGGACGCGCTGAAACTCGGTGATGAAAACGAGCAGCTCGAACGTCTCGTCGCCAATTCTTACACGGTTCAACCGCTGCGCTGCTCGGTCGGCGACTTCCCCAGGCTCGACGACAACGGACGTCTGTTGGTCCGTACCGAGCGCCAGGAGCTGACGCCCTACCGCAAGCTCCTGCGGGCGCTGGATCGGCGGAACGGCAAGAACTCGGTGCTGCCGTTCGACGAGCCGTCGGACCTGTCGGACCCCAACATGGCACTGCGGCTGCACCAGTCGTATCGCGGTTATACGGGGAAGATGATGAAACTGGTGGTGCGCGCAGCGAAGCTTGCCATCGCGCGCGGCAACAGCAGGATTACCATGAAGCACTTCGAGGAGGCCTACCGCTCCGCCAGCAAGTGCTCGGACGAAAGGAATTGGTTCAGGATGCCGTTCCCGCAGGTGCGCGACGTTTTCGGGACCGTCGTCCCGCTGGCGCCCGTCCGGGACGAGGAGGACGAGGATCCCGCGCCGAAATCGCGTTCGATGACCGGCAAGGGAGGCGGCAAGCGCAAGAGCGCGATGTCCGACGGCGACCGCCGGATGGTTGAGGACGCGTTCGCGGGTCGGAAATGAAGTCCAAGGCTCCCGTCGGACTCTGGGGCTGGCGCCAGATCGAGCCCGAGGAGACGGCCATGGGCCTGCTCTTGCGGGTCGCCGAAATCCAGGGGCACTCGTCCACCGAAAGGACGGTGAAGGCCGCCGGCGTCAACCGCTCGCGGCTGGCGCACGGCGTCGCGGCCGAAATCGCGGCGTTCGCTGCGCAAGTCGATCAGGACCCTTCCCGGATCGCGGCGGACAGTCCGACCGAGGACCGCAAGGGCCGTCTCCATCTTCGCGGCCATCCGATGGGCGACATGCTCGATTTCGGTCCGCGGCGGCTGTGCCCGGCCTGCCTGGACGAGGCATGGCATCACCGCTTCTGGTGGGACATCCGAGCCGTCGCCACCTGCCCTCGACACGGGATCGACCTGGTCGGCAACTGCGCATGTGGCAAACGATTCACCTGGCGGGGCGGCGGTCTGCTCAAATGCTCGGCCTGTCCGAACAACGACACGATGACGTTGCCGCGCGCCGCGGCCGACCCCAAAGTGTTGCGCAAGGATGCCTATCTGCTTTCGCGCTTCGGTGCCGGCGAGGTCGAGGTCGTGCCGATCCTGGATGCCTTGCCGCTGCGCGAGGTCTTCACCACGCTCGAGCGCATCGGCGCGGCGTGCGAGGGCTACAGCTACGAATGGAAGTCGGCCGAGGCGCTCGGGCTTCCGCTCTCCACGGTCCAGGCGCGGGGATTCGAGGTGCTGGCCGATGGCAAGCTCGACGAGGTGCTCACCAAGATCTACGACGGCTTCATAGCCCAGGGCGGCCGGCCGGAGGAAGGCTTCACCTCGTGCTATGGCTGGCTCTATTACTGGTTCAACCACAAGCGTGGCGCGAAATTCTCGTCGCTTCTTGCCGAGGCCTTCCACGTCCACGGCGCTGCACGCTTTCCGATCGTGCCGAAGGCCAGGCTCGGAAAGCTACCGGCGACGGCGGTCAAGAAACTGTCCCTGAAGGCGGCCGCAGCGAAAGCCGGTGTCAGCGTCTACGCGATGAAGAGTATCGGCCTGTCGCTCGGGCTAATCCGCACCGAGAAGCGGTCCGGCAGCCAACTGTCCTTTCCCGTCGACGAGGTCGAGCGCATAGGGCGCGATCTGAAGGGCGCCCTGTCTCTCGAAGAGGCGTGCGAGCGTCTCGCCATCGGTCGCAAGGCTATGATCTCGCTGATGGAGGGCGACTTGCTGCAGCCGGCGCTGCGCGGCGGCGGGCGGCGGCACGACTACGTCTTCCGGTCGCAGGACGTTGATGGCCTGCTCGCAAAGCTCGGGAGCGGCACCAGCTGCGCGGTAAGCCCGAATCACGGGCTGATCGCCATCGCGGACCTTGGCCGCGGCGCGGCGGCGACGATCGCCGAATGCGTCCGCAAGATCCTCGAAGGCCGGCTCCGGGCTCGCGTCCGGGTCGGGGGGCGGCCAGGTCTGAAAGGCCTGTTCATCGACCACGACGAGCTCATGGAGGCGGTCACCGGCGAGGTGCTGTCGTTCGCGGCCGCAGCGATCCGGATGAGGCTGAACGCTCGCGGCCTGCGCAAGGCCATCGATGGCGGGCTGATCGTGGGCGTGCAACCTGGCTCCAAGACGGTCCCGGCGAAGACGGCGGACGCGTTCGCGGCGCGCTTCATGATGCTCGGCGAGATTCGGGACCGGCTGGGCGGCTCGTTCCCCACGCTTCGCGACCAGTTGCAGGCGGCCGGCTTCGATCCGGATCCGGATCTCGAGAAATGCCTGTGCGCCGGATATCTCCGCGGCAAAATCGAAAGGTTTGTCCAGCAGGTTGAGGCAGGCAAGGCGTCGCTCGGCAAGCCGGAGGGAAGCTGGAAGGCGCTGGTCCGCGAGGCGGAGAGAATCCTCAGCGGCGTTAGCGCGCCCCTTCCGTCCAAGGACCTGCTCGCGAAACTCCGTCGCAAGATGACCATCGGCCCGTCCGACCAGGCGGACTTCTTCTACAGCGCGATGTGGGAGTCGCGCGAGACGTTCGTCTATGTCGAGGGTGCCGGCTGGTGGCTGCGGTCACGCCCCTATCTGGGCCGCACGTTGCCGCTCGACGGTCCAGCGCCGACACAGACCGAGATCGTCGACGGGATAGTCGTCGAGATGCTGCGGCGAGCCGACCGACCGCTTTCGCAGGACGACATCCTGACTGAACTGAAGACGCGCTCGATCCTGACGCCGGTCGTCGACGGCGAGGTGTTCCTGCGGCGCTTCTTCGTCAGGCACACCGACAAGCTGATCAAGCTCACCGGGTTGGGCTACTGGGACCGTGCTACCCCCTACTCGCCGGCGCTCTACGATCCGGCGACATGGAAGGAGAGGACGCAGACCGCCGTGCAGCGGGCTGGCCTCTGGATCATCAAGCTACTGACGGACGAGCGTCGGCCCCTCACCCGTGCCGAGCTTGAGGCCATGCTGCGGGATCGCGGCATCATCCCGGGCAAATGCACCCGGGCCTACATCGGGAATGCCGTCGGCGAATTTTCCGACGAAATCGTCTACCTGGACCGGGTCGGTTACTGGCTGGCACGCAAGCCCTGGCCCGCTGCGGGCTATCGTCCGGCCGGAAGGAAGCAGGCGGCCTGATCGTCGGCGGAAATCGCAATCGGGAAGGTCGCGGACTACGAAATCGTTAAACCCTAGGAAAGTGCGCTCGCACCTTTGGCAACCGCGTTTCCGCGGACGACAGCACATCTGGTCGTCCCGCAAACCTTAAGGTTCGTCGCAAGCTAAATAGTAGAGTGGAGCGCGTTTCCCGGATGACCGGGGACCCCACAGACCATGACAACAAGGGAGTCCCCTAAAATGCCCGACTACCTTTCCCAACGACAGAATGTCCTCACTCAGGATCCGACGGAGAAGGCGGAGCTCAATACCTATCTGGAAGCGGTGGCCGACCAGTTTGGCCTGCGCTGGCTCGAGCAGGGCGGCGGAAATCCAGTGCGGGAGCTATGGCAGGACGGACATGCACTCGCGACCAACGAGATGCTGACATTGGGCCACGCCGTTTCGAATCTGGCCAAGGCGCACCCGGCTTGGACACGGCACCAGATCAATCAAATGAAAATCGGCAGCGCTGGCGAACGCGCTGAAACATCCGCAAGGGTGTGGCGAACATGGAGAAGCATTGCGCCAACGTCGGCCAGGACGTGTGTCGGACGCTGTTCCTCCGCATGTCGGCCACCGCCTCCATGCAGGAGTGCGTCAAATGGGCCAACGATTACTTTGGTCAATACCCGGACACGAAGGTCGAACTCATCCTTCTCTACCAGGCCGTCCCCGCCGTCGACCTGAAAACCAACAAAGTTGCCGTCTCGCACTGCTTCCTGCCGGTGCCGGGGCCGAATTTCGGACAGCGGACGGCGGGGCGGGGCTCCGAGAAGTTCGGAATCTTCCCGCTGATAGGCACCGTGCACACGAATCCCACTCGGCTGTTGCTCTCCGATGGAGTCAACGCCAGATCGTTCGACGGTCACTACGTGTTTCAGCGCGGGGACATCTTCCACCAACACGACGCGTCGCCGGGTCCCTCGACGTTCGAGCTCCGAAACCCCGCACCCGGCATCTTTCATCACGCCGTGGTGGGAGACACGGTGTTTTCGATGAAGGGCTCGCAGGACGGGCGTCTGCTCCTTCTGCCCTGAGGCCAGTCGACGGCTACATGCGAAAACTCGGCGGGCGTGATCATCCCCGAACGAATGGCTGGCAGAGCCGGGCGGCCATTTCGCTTGGGACGTTAGGGCAAGTTTCCTGGATCAGTTGGGGAGTGAACTTCGTGAAGCTGGTTTCTCTTTCCCGGGCCCGTTTGATTCCATCGGGATACATCGCGAGCAGCGCCTCGGTAAGATTGGCGGCTGTGACGTAGCTCTGGACGTCGTAGCTGAAGCCCAGTCCGTATCGGGCTGAGATCTGATTGGAAAACATGGTCGCGAGTCCCTCTTCGATCACCGGCGCCTCCGCTCCGCCGGTCGGGGACAGCAGATGAATCGTCTCATGTGACAATTGGAAGAGCGCTCGCTTGACGTCTTGGCGAGCGAGCTCGGTGAGGACGACCGAAACATGCCTTCGGTTACCCGGGTACCAGATATGCGGAACATCGCCATCGAATTCGATGCCCAGCGGAGTCCACGTCGGATCGCGAGGTCCGAAGCGGGCTTCGGCCTCCGCGAGCAGCTCGCTGAGCTGGGTTGTCAACGTCCAACTGAACCAGCCGGTGGGAAGCCGGGTGCGGCGGAAGCCCTCGGCAGGGTCTCTGGAAATTTGCTGATATACCATTCGATCCTCGCAGTCCTGTTCACGTCCACATATAAGTCGGCGCCGACTCTTGCGAATGTTCTTGATATGTTCTAATCTGCCTACATGAACGACCGTCGTTACCACTCTGCCGCGCGCGTTGTCGAAGGCCGCAGGCCCAGCGTCCTCGAAGACCGCCGCGTGGTCCTCGATTTCATCCGCGTCTGCGAAATCGTCGGCATCATCGATTCCGAAACCGGCCGAATCCGGTCCCCGCAGGGGGACGTTGACGCATCCGCGAGGTGATCGGTGGGACGGCGGCATCCGAGCCGCGTTTTCGGCGGCAGGATCATCGCCGCCGAGATGAAGGCGGATTCCGCGAAGAAGGAAGCGGCCGACAAGCTGCGCGAGGCCGCCGCCGAGACCCTGCCAGGCTTGGAATTACCGGATGATCGGTTTCGGCGGGCCGGTGCAACCATCGCCGAAGCGATCGCCGGCGGTGAACAGACAGGGGACAATGGCGCATGACCGCACGCCCGGAAGCCGCAGCGCCCCTGCCCGACCTCGACGCGGCCGCCGACCAAGCCATTGCGGCCTGCGGTGGCGACGCCCGCGAGGCAGTGAAGGCGCTGATTGTCGCGAGCGACTTCCTCGAGGCCCAGCTCGACGAGCTCCGGACGAAAGTGTCGACCGGCTACGCGCGTGGCCGGCTCCCCGCAGCGCGCGAACGCAAGGATGACGCAGATGTCTGACGTGACCTACTACGTCGCTTTGCCGTTCGTCCCTTCCGACGACGGCATCGCGCCTGGCGAGGCGACCGAATGCCTCAGCGCCAACGCCGCCGTGATGCGGGCCGAGGTGCTGTCGCGCAAGCCAGGCGTGGTCGATGCCCTCGCATTGTCGCGGACGGGCGATCCGTCCAGCGGCGATTTCGGCGACGCCAAGGGTATCGGGAAGTTCGGAGAGGTGCCGGATGACCTGAGCGCGCTGTGATGCCATCGCGCGGAGTGGATTCGGTTGCCGCCGGAGGCGTCGGAGCAAGATTCCAAGGATTCGTTCATCACGACGAGAGAAGGCGCGCCGGACCGGACCGGGCGGCGCCGCTCGTTAATCTGCTGGAAGCCGGGCCGGCGCCAGAACCGCGGAAAAGAAGCGCGGGGACGTTCATGGCGGAATGGGCGGACGGGGAATTGGCGGCGTTGGTCAGGCGGGTGCTCCCGCCCCGGCGTCCGGAATGGCGTGTGCAGGTCGTCGACAATCCCGACGAGGCCTGCGCGATGTTCGCCCAAGACCTTCTTCGGGTACAGCGCCACTGGCGGGAGGTCGTCTACGACGCCGGCCTGCATTCCGTGATGATGCATCATCCGCTGAGCCTGGTTAGGATGCGCGGGGGCGCACGCATCGGCATCGAGATCTGGCGGACCAGAGCGATCCGCAGAGAGAAGCAGAGCCTTACGGAAGTCCCCGGCTACCTTGCGCGAGCCGTCGAGGGGCAACGATTCGCGTTCGACAAGAACCGGAAGAAGGCGGAGCTCCTGGCGCTGGCGGCGCAGGGGCCGAAGTTGGGTCCGGTCCTAGCGCCGCCCGCGCGGATGCGGCGGCGCCAGGACGCGCTGGACGACCTCGTCGGTCGGATGAGGTACGCCGGCGGCTTCCACGTAGCGGCCGCCGATTACGAAAGGTGGTTTCCGGAAGCTGGCGTGGCCGTGTTCAGACTGTTCGATGGCGACGACGTTCCGCTTGCCACGCTCGTCAACGAGGCCAGGGACGGTCTACCAGCGCTGCATGATCATGAGTTCGAGGATTTCTTGGTTCGGCTGCGGTGGGACATGGAGCGGGCCGGATTAACCGAGCTGAACACAAGCCCCGGTCTTGCTCCGGACGACGACGATGCTCTGTCGAGGCTGGGCGCGTAGGTTAGCTGTCCGTCGGCTTCAGCGGCGGCCATGGAAACGAAAACAGCGACTTAGAATGACTGCACACGTTGCAAGGGCAGTCCTTGCCATTCCATGAACGTCATGCTGCTTCCGCGAAAATAGCATAACCGAGCGGCCGAGGCGCACGCGCGTCGTCAGATGCTTACTTCGCGCTGCCGGGCGCGCCTCCCTGCACGAAATGGACTTTAATCTTGTCGCGGCCCGATAGGCGCGCGCGTATTTTCTGATCCGCTTTGACTCTGTCGACGAACGAAGACGGAAGTGGAGCGACTTTGGGCTCTCTGTCCGCGAGCGACAAGCGGCCTTGTTCACGTCGCAGCTGCTTCAGCTCCGCGACGATTTCCTTCCGACGCCCGTCGCTTTTGCACATCTGCACCTCCTCGCGAAGGTCATCGATGCGAGATACCAGCTTGATCACGATGGCCCGCCGTCTCTGCTGCTGCTTCTTGCTAATGATGGGAGGGCGTCGAGGACCACGGCTCAACTCTGAAACTCCTGCTGATTCGCCAAGACTGAAGCTTGCCAAAAGAGAGCCCAATACCGAGCCACTGACAACGCGGTTCGCATTGGAAGAAGGTCGAAGTTCCCGATACTTGCCGCACGGGCAGGCGACGCTTCCGCCGACGAGATGACGCCCGGTTGGCAGAGCGGCCGGGCGATCAATCCAGTTTTTCGGCCCATTCGCCGATTTTCCGATCGATCTGCTGGAATAGGCTTCCGGAGACGATGTCGTCGAGCACGATCGCGGCGCTCACGAAACCTTTCTCACCCTTCTTCGCCGCAGGCAGGCGCCACGCCTCATAGCGGGTCACCCCGGCCCGGGTCCCCTTGGGCGGCATCCGATCCAGCCACAGACGGTTCGCGGTCGCGGGCTTCTCGTCGCGCATGTTCTCGAAGAGCCAGCGGAAGTCGCTGACCGTATCGAACGTGGGTACGAAATGCGGTATCAGATAGTCGCGCACGATATTGTCCAGGTCGTGCAGCACGCCCCTCGGCATGCCGGGGCTCGGCCTGACCACGAGCTGAAGCGCGACCGGCACGGCCAGCGGCGACATCAGCCAGTCCCACTCCTGCTTGAACGCGGCGACTTCCGCCTGCACGCGCTGCTTGAACTGCGTCGACTCGCCCGGCTTCGTCGGAAGCTCGCCCAGCTCGATCCGCAGCGGCGCGCTCCGGAACATGGTGTCCCATTGCTTGGGGAAAGGATTGAAGACCCCTCGCCGCGGCACGTCGAACAGCCATGCGAGCGAGCCGGTGGTAACGCTCGCATAGGCGAGTGCAGAGTTCTGGGCGTTCCACCGGTAGAACTGCAGCATGGCTTCGTACTTCGCGCTGCCCAGCGCAGCCCTGTTGGACGCTTCCTCCGCGATGAACTCGCGAAGGGTCCGCATGTCTTCGAATCGGTCGCGGCCATCCATGTAGTCGTCGCGGTCCGCCATTCCGGCGATTGCGAGATCGTCGCGGAAGGCGCTCATCGAACGCACGTCGACCGCGATTATCGGCTCGTCTTGCCCGTGCCTGCACGAAACCGACAAGGCGTGGATCTGGCTATCGTCATGGTAGAGGACTTTACGATCAGGGCCGCCGAGGGTGGAATCGGCCGTCCCGAACAGGTCGAGCAATTTTTGGCGATCGTGTGCGCCTGGGGCGCATCGTGGCGGGTCGTCGCCAATCGCAGATCAAGTGCGATGTCGCCCTTAAACGCTTGCCGACCTCGGCGGTCCATGTCCTTCAGCAGGCCGTCCTGGAACTTGATGCGGTCGCCTTCGCGCATCTTCTTGGACTGCGGCTCGACGTCCGAAACGAAGAGATGGAACCGCCTGGCCTTGCGCCCGCGGTAAAGCTCCAGCTTCTTGCCGTCGGAACGGGTAGCCTTGGCAGGGATGCGCAATTTCATGGCGACCCCTCTACCATGCGGCCCATCGCGTGCGCCACCGAGCTAGTCCGGCAGCTCGACGCCCTCCGGCAGATCGTCCGGATCGAGCTTCATCTCCATCCGGAAGCCGTGGAGCGTAGCCCGCCGGTGGCTCAACTTCGTGCCGTGCAATACGACGAACTTGAAGCGTTCGCCGATCATCATCTGCAGGATCGGCGGCAGCGCATCCATAGGCAGCGGAAGGAGCCCGGTGATCGGATCGCCGTAGCCGTCGAGCGATCCGACGCCTAGCGGCCGCAGCGCCTTCCGCTCCTCCGGATCCAGGTCTTTCGACGGCAGGAATGTCAGCGCGATCCGGTCCGTCCTCAGACCCTTGGGATGCAGCAGCCGGCCCTGGACCTGGAGATGGCGGAATTCATGGTAAGGATCGATCGGCTGACGGTCCGTGTTGAGGCTGAGCGAATAGCCCCAACCCCAGTCCTTGATCGCGACGACGTAGTAGACGTCCGGCTCACGCAGCGTGCGCCGGCGCTTCTTCCTGGTCGGCTTCGGTTGGGCAGCCATCGGGATCCCGCCTCTCGGCCCAGCGGCGCCAAGCTATCCGAGTCGAGCGCGGCCGAAAATCAGTCGAGTCCTTGGGCCGCGGCAACCGCGCGCAGCGCCGCGAACGTGCCGCCCGGTTTCAGGAGCGCCTCCACTTCCGCCTCGAAGTCGCTACGCGGCATATGGGCCAGGTCGCGCCATCGCCGGGTGGCGCGCGGTTCATAGAGCTCGTTGTCGAAGACCAGCATGAACTGGGCCTGCACCAGCTCGTTCTCGCGAAGGCGGTCCCGCAGCAGCGGCACAGCCCCGGCGGCCTCGCTAACAGCGCCGACCCTCGAGATCTCGTCCCGCAGCGCCTCGCGGAGCTTTTCTTCCATGAAGTCCAGGAGATCGTGGACGAAGTCGGCGAATCCGGTACGGTACGGGTGTCATGGCAATCGCTCCGTTCGATGAAGGTGCGGGGACGGAGTAGCCGCCGAAGGTTTCACATGGGTCTCATTGGTGCTGCTGTCGGCCTGATCCTGCGAAGGGGCGGGGCTGCCACTGCCGCCCAAGCGCCGGTCGGCCGTTTCCGACCGAAATCAAGCCGCCGGCGGATCGCGGTGGCCAAATTCAGCGGCTGAATTGCAACCGAGGATAGGGTGCGGCGGATTCCGTTACACTCTTATGAGTCCCAAACCCGGATCCGATACACTCTTATGAGTCCCACGTGACAATCTTATGGGTCCCACAGCCACCGGAATCATAGGGTTCTTTGGTTAATATGACACTCTTATGAGTCCCGGGACAAACAACCTCACACCCCGATCGCATTCCTTGCCACCACGTCGCGATAGAACGCCGCGCTCAGTTTCGCGACCCTCGCCTGCGTCTCGAAGTCGACCCGGTAGAGGCCGAAGCGTTTGCCGTAACCAAAAATCCACTCGAAATTGTCCATCAGGCTCCAGAGGAAATAACCGCGGATCGGCACGCCCTCGGCGACGGCGCGCTGCATCTGGGTCAGATAGTTGCGCAGGAACATGATGCGGTCGAGGTCGTAGACCTGACCGTCGGCGGCGATCCTATCCTCGGACGAGGTGCCGTTCTCGCTGATGTAGAGGGTCTCGATGTTCCAGATCTTCGCGGCAAGGCGCGGCGCCCAGTAGATCACTTCGGGGCCGACCCGCAGCCATTCCGAATTCATGTGCGGGAACGAGGTGGGGAACGGCAGCACATGGAAGCCGGGCGCGCGGTCGGAGGCGGTGACATAGAACTGCGGCGCGTAGATGTTGAGGCCGACGAAGTCGGTCGGCGCACCGATGATCTTCAACTCCTCGGCGGTGAATTTCGGCGCGTCCGCGCCGGCGTAGGCGAGGAAGCCGTCGGTATATCTGCCCTCCAGCACCACGCCGAGGAAGCCGGCATTAAGCTCGCGCGTCGCGATCTCGGCGGCACGGATGTTTTCCGCCGTTGCGATCGCCGGCACGCAGGCCGCGATGTTCTCGGCTGCGCCAACCCTTGTGCCGGCGCGCCCCGAGGCGCGAATCGCCTGCACCGCAAGCCCGTGCGCCAGCGCGACGTGATGGCGGGCCTGGTTCAGCTGCACCGCCGGCAGCTTGAGGCCGGGCGCGTCGATGCCCCAGCCATAGCCGAAATTCACGAAGCGCCCGACCTCGTTCACGGTGAAGACGTTCTTGACGCGATCGGTCAGGCGTGCGGCGACGTACGCAGCGTAGTCGGCAAAGGCGTTCGAGGTGTCGCTCGACTGCCAGCCGCCGACGCGGTCCTGGAGCGCCTGCGGCAGGTCCCAGTGATAGAGCGTCGCATAAGGCTCGATGCCGCTCGCAAGCAGCTCGTCGACGAGGCGGTTGTAGAAATCGAGCCCCTTGGGATTGGGTTGACCCGTCCCATCAGGAAACACCCGCGGCCATGCGATCGAGAAGCGGTAGGCCTTGACGCCGAGCGCCTTGATCAGCGCGACGTCCTCCTTGTAGCGGTGATAGTGCTCGTTGGCGCGGTCGCCGGTGGAGCCGTCCTCGATCTTGCCGGGCGTGTGGCTGAAAATGTCCCAGATCGATTTGCCGCGGCCATCCTCGTTGACGGCGCCTTCGATCTGGTAGGCCGAGGTCGCCGTGCCCCACAGGAAATCCTTCGGGAAGGGTGCACCGCGCCCGGCCGATGGCGTTTCGCTCTCCGCAGCGCGAACGCCCGTCGCGGCTCCCAGCGCGGCAAGGCCCGCCAGTTTGGCAAAACGACGCCGCGAGAAATCCGCTGACATTTCTATCTCCGCGCCTGCTCCATGTCGATCTGATAGGCGGAAATCCGGTCGATCTCGAATGCGACGCTCGGCGGCGATTGCGCATCGACGGGACCGACGCCGACGAAGAACTTCGAGCCGATCGCGAGATTGACGATCAGGTACATGGGATCGTCAAAGCCGATCGGCACCTTGATGTCGGAGACCGGCTTGCGGTCGATGAAGTAGACCAGGCGATCCTCCTCCCACAGCACACCGTAATTGTGGAATGTGCTCGAAGCGTCGCCGACCGCGAAGTCGAAGCCGCAGGACTGGATCTTCTGGGTCGACGGAATCCGCCAATGCGTCGTCATCACGAGATCGCCAGGCCGCTCGCCGCGGCCTTCCAGCACATCGACCTCCGGCGGCCAGCCGCCGTCGTCCGCCAGCATCCAGAACGCAGGCCACACCGCATGGCCGACCGGGACCTTGGCGCGGATTTCGAAATAGCCGTGCTTCTGCGCGAACCTGCCCTGCGTGGTCAGGATCCCGGAGATGTACTCGTTGTTGAACAGAACGGACTTCAATTCCTGCGGCGTGCGGCTCGCGACGATCGAGAGCACGCCGTCCTTCACCTTGAACGGATCAAGCCCGAGCGGCGCCGATGCGCGCCCCGTGTAGCGCGGATCGACATAGATCTGCTGCTCGCCATTGGCGCTGGTCTTGCGCTTGAAGTCGGAGCCGTCGCCGCCCCAGTAGCGCGCCTCCGGCCACGCCGCGCCGCCGGCATAGTGCGGCACCCAGCGTCCGCCCGACAGCGGGTGCTCGTCGAAATCCTCGTTGAACGTCCGCCGCAACGGCAGGAACATCAGCGAGGCAGGATTGACCGTTTCGAGCTTGCGGCATTCGATCATGGACGGATCGGTCGTCACTTGCAGCGACATGGTGCCGGGCGCGCCGTCGAGATCGTCCTGCACTGCGCCGATCGCAGGCACGGCGGACAGACTGATTGCGACCAGAGCGCTCTTCGTCCAACGGCCGATCATCGCTGCACATCGAAGGTATAGGGAAACGGACCGAGGCTAACGCGCCCGCCTTGGCGCGAGCAAGAGCGGCCATGCGGCGGCGCACGAATTTGAGGGCACCGCCCGCAGGCGCGAGCCAAATATTCGTGCCCTTGCACAAACTGGGAACCGCCGATGGGCGGCCCGGCGCTCCGTCAGGTTCGAGGCGGCATCTGGCTTCATGCCCTGGGCCTATCCACTGCAACACGACTGCTGATGGCGCCGGTCGCATTTCTGTCGGTCGGCATCGGCTATCTCTTCTTCACCGCGGCAACACTCGCGGGCGCGGCCTGCTCCACCTTGGCTGGCGCATGCGGGCCATCACGGAGCACGGAACCCGAAGCGCGGGCGTCCGTTCAATCTGGAGGCCCAACGCTCTCGAATACACCGCGGGAGCGGTATCCGGGCCCGTCAAAGCACAGGGGAAGACGCGCCATGCCCACAGCCGAGAAAGATCACGTCTACAAGATCCTGGAACTGGTCGGATCGTCCGAGACCTCGATCGAGGATGCGATCAAGAACGCGGTCAGCCGCGCCGCCAAGACCATCCGCGAGATGAAATGGTTCGAGGTGGTGCAGACGCGCGGCCACATCGAGAACAACGCCGTACGCCACTACCAGGTGACGCTGCGCGTCGGGTTTACGCTGGAGGAGTGAGGCAGGAACGCCGGGCGGATCCGGCGTGAGGTCAGCGTGGTTAACATCAGCCGACGATAACCCATCGAAACATCGAGGACCGGTTCCGGCCGAATACGGGATTCGCACAATCAGCGCGGATGACGCAACAGGCCGTTAAGGCGAAAGTGAGAGGTTTGCACCGAAATGGAGCAAGCCTGATGAATACGGGCCGCGACCTCGGGAAAACGCGTCTTCCGCTCTGGGCGGCGGGTTTTGTCATGCTGACTTGCTTCGCCATCCTGGGCCTGAGCGGCTGGCGCGAATGGGAAACGCGCAATGCCGAGCTCAGGACCGCCGAAATCGACGTGACCAACCTCGCGCAATCGCTGATCCAGCATGCGGACGACACGTTCGAACTCGTCGATACCATCCTCGTCGGGCTGGTCCATCGGCTCGAGCTCGATGGAACGGGTCCGGACACTATCGCAAAGCTCCAGACCTATCTGCCGACCCGCAAATCATCGGACCGCATCCGCGGCATCTTCGTCTATGACGAGACCGGCCGCTGGCTTGCCACGACCGAGCAGGTCGACTTCTCCAAATTCAACAACAGCGACCGCGAATATTTCCAGCGTCATCGCGACTCGCCGGATCCGGGCACACTGATCGGACGCCCCGTCAAGAGCCGGGCCGGGGGCCAGTGGATCATCACTGCGTCGCGCCGGGTCAACCATCCCGACGGCAGCTTCGCCGGCGTTGCCCTGCTCACGATCGACGTCAGCTATTTCGTCAAGTTCTACGAGCGCTTCGACCTCGGTCCGCACAGCTCGGCGTCGCTGCTGAACAACGACGGCATCATGCTGGCGCGCAGCCACGACGAGAGCGGCGCCTTCGTCGGACGCGACCTGTCCAACGCGCCGTTGTTCAAGCAATGGAAAAGCCGTCCGGCTGCGGCAGTCTACTATTTCAAGTCGCCGCTGGATAACGTGCAGCGGCTCAGCTACTACCAGCGCAGCAGCCGCTATCCCCTGATGGTGCTGGCGAGCAAGTCGCAGGACGACGTGCTGGCCCCTTGGCGCCGCGCGGCGGGTGCACGCATGACCGTTGTCGTCGGCCTCGTCCTGCTGATCGCGGCGATCGGCTTTTACCTGGTCCGTCAGCTCTTGCAGCGGCAGCGCATGGCACAGGCTCTGATCGCCAAGGAAGCCCATTTCCGCCTGCTGGCCGAGCAATCCAGCGACATGGTGACCCGGATCGGACTGGACAACCGGCTGATCTACGTTTCTCCGTCATGCGCGCGCATCATCGGCTGGTCTTCCGACGAACTCCTGGGGACGTCGGCCGTGGCCGGGGTTCACGCGGAGGACATGGAACGGGTCGAGCAGGCCATTGCCGCGCTGAAGAATGGCGAGGCCGAGGAGGCGAGGTTCGTCTACCGTCAGCGCCATCGCGACAAGGGCGAGATCTGGGCCGAGTCGGCCCTGCACGTGACCCGGGCGTCCGACAGCGGCGAGATCGACGGCGTCGTCGCGGTGGTGCGCGACATGACCGAGCAGAAGGACTTGCAGAACAAGCTCGCCTCGCTCGCGGCGACCGACGGCCTCACCGGGCTCGCCAACCGGCGCGCATTCGATGAGCGCCTCGCGGACGAATGGGCCCGCGCCCGCCGCGATGGCACCCAACTCTCGCTCCTGCTGATCGACGTCGATCATTTCAAGGCGTTCAACGACCATTACGGGCATTTGGCCGGCGACGGCTGCCTGCGTGCGCTGGGGCGGATCCTGTCCGCTCATCCCCGGCGGCCGGCCGACTTCGCGGCGCGCTACGGCGGCGAGGAGTTCGCCGTGCTGTTGCCGAACACCGACGCCGACGGCTGCGCCAGGGTCGGCGAGGAGATTCGCGGTGCGTTGCGCGACCTCGCCATGCTGCATGCACAGAATCCGCCCTCGCGGCTCGTCACCGCGAGTGTGGGCGGCGCGACGGCGTTTCCATCCGAGACCACGACCGACTCCAGCGCGCTGGTGGCGGCCGCCGACCGCGCGCTCTATGCCGCCAAGGACAGCGGCCGCGACCGGCTGGTGATGTCGGGACAGGTCGTGCCCTGGCCCGCGAGGAGCGCGTGACGCAGTCGCCGGCCTACCAGGCGTAGCGAACGCTGCCCTTGCCGGCGTAGCTGCGGGTGACGTTCGAGAACTCGCCTTCGAAGCTCGCCGCCGCGGACCAGCCACTCAGCCAGCTCATCTCCACGGAAGCCGTGGTGAGCGCGGAGTCGCGAGCCTGCGCAGCGCCGTTGACGACGAAGCTCGCGCCCGGCAGCGCCTGGAAGGTCGCCGGTCTTGGTCAGCGCGAGCGATCCCGCCCCGTCGCGGATCGTCCCCGAAAAGATCTTGGACGTGTTGTCGCCGCCGGTGATCAGCGTGGCGGCGCCGCCGCTGTTGCTGACCGTGCCGGCACCTGCGAGCGAGCCGATCGCATTCGAGAAGCCGGCGAGATCGAGCACGGCGCCGCCGGCGACCGTGACCGCGGAATTGATGCCGAAAGCGCTGGTCGATCCGGCCTGCAGCGTGCCCGCGTCCACAATGGTCGGCCCGCTATAGGTGTTGGCCCCGGACAGGATCAGCGTTCCGGCGTAACCGTTCGCTTCGTTGACGACGACGTCGCCGGAGCCGGACAGAACACCCGTGAGATTCACCGTTGCCGGTAAGAACGTTGTAGGTGGGATCACCTGTCGCGACGATGTTGTTGCCGACGCTGAAGCTGCCGTTGAAGTTCACGGTCACGCCCGTCGTGCCGCCATTGAGCGTCAAGGCGCCGCTGCCAAGCGCGGTGCCATTGCCGACGACAAGCGTCGTGCCCTCGTTGATGGTGGTGCCGCCGCTATAGGTATTGGCGCCCGAGAGCGTCAGCGTGCCGCCATTGCTCTTGGTGATCGCAACACTGCCGCCCTGGTCGGCGGCGTTGGTCCCGCCACCGGGATTGCTGCCGCCGGAGCCGATATAGTCGGTGATGCCGTTGGCAATGGACTGGTTGCCAGAGCCAAAGCCGAGCACGGTGCTCGTGCCGCTGGTGCCCTGGAAGAAGATGCCGGAGCCGAAGGCCGAGCCGTTGCCGCCACCGTCGAGGCCCGTGCCGCCCGAAACGCTGCTCGTCGTTTGCGAAAGATCGCCCTGAACGGCCACTGTCCCGCCGCTCTGCACGAAGATGGCACCGCCGGCACCGAGGCCACCACCACCGGAGTTAGATCCGGTCCCACCACTGCCGCCATTGCCGGCGCCAAAGCCGCCGCTCCCGGCAGCCGTAATCCCGCCGCCGCCGCCTCCCCCGACGCCGCCGGCACCGCCGGTCGAGGTGGACAATCCGGCTGCCGAGCCACCTCCGCCGCCGTAGCCGCCCGAACCGCCCGTTGTTGCTCCGCCCGCATTGGCACCGCCACCGCCAAAACCGCCCGCGCCTCCGGCCACGGGCCCCCCGCCGGACGAACCACCGCCGCCACCGCTGGCGAAACCACCGGCGCCTCCGGTCTGGGGACCACTACCGCCGTTATGCACCCCACCGCTCGGACCGCCGGCAGTGCCCGAGCTGTTGGCGTCCGAGCCGACGAATAGTCCACCGCCTCCAGCCGGAGTCAGAGGATAGGACTTGCCGCCCATGCCGCCCCCGCCGCCCACCTCTCCGAAGTTGTCCACGACGCCGCCGCCCTTGGCCTGCGTGTTCGAGACGGCGACGTTCGACAAGGTCAATGCGCCGTTGCTGGAAACGAAGACCGCGCCGCCGAGTCCGGCGCCGGCACCGGAGCCCAAACCGGCTCCGCCCTGCGCCACCGCGTTGGCGATGGTCAGGCTCTTCAGCGTCACCGAATAGGTCGAGCCGGTGGTCCCGGCATCGCCGATGAAGAACGGCCGGTAGGTGCCGGCGCCGCTGATGGTCGGGTTGTTACCATTGCCGTCAATGGTGATGTTCTTGGTGATGATCGGCAGCTCGCTCAGGAGCGTGATGGTACCGCTGACCTGAAACAGGATGGTGTCGCCGCTCGTGGCGCTGGCGATCTCCCCCCGCAGGCTGCCGGCGCCGCTGTCGGCCGTAGAGGTCACCACCAGCGTCGCTGCGCGCGCCGCACCGGACAGGCCGAAGAACGATGCCATGACCGCAACACTTGCGAGCGCTGCACACCGGCGTGCACCAAGCCGAAGGCTCGTCTGCCCGATCGACAGGCACGAGGGCGGACGCAATCTGGTCGTCACGAAGAGCCTCGGACGCAAGCTGCGTGGCAACGCTGGTGATCTCGACGCGTCGTTAGCAGACTGGACACCTGCACAATGTGCCCGGTGTCTCAGGCGTGGATTTCGGTGAACAGTGATGCATGTGCGGCACATCGAGGCCGCGCGCCCGCAGCCTCGTCGAACGCCCTCATCGTCCGACGTCGCTTGCGTCCTCGTTGCCGAACCGCTACATGCGGGGGCGATGCTGGTCTGCTGCCGGGCTCAAAACATTAAGGCGCGCGACCTCGTCGAGGCGTGATGCGGACGAGACGGCGGTGAACAAGACGATGCTGGCGGACGACCCCGAACACGGGCCGAGCGCGCTGAGACAGTTGCGCGCGATGACCGTGGACATCTGCGATGTCATTGCGCTCACCGACGAGAACGATTTCCACATCACCACCACAACAGTGATGGCCGGCAACGCATTGCTGGTCGATTCTCGCGCCACCGACCTCGAATACGACCGGACGCCTGCGCACATCGCACGCGGCGGCCTCGACCACTATCAGATGACCCTCTGCATCGAAGGCGAGATGCGGTTCAGCTCCGGTCGCCGCGAGGTGACGTTGCGGCCCGGCGACATTTGCCTGCTCGACATGGCGCAGCCGAACCGGACGGTGTTTCGCGGCGGTAGCGGACGCACCCACCTGATGGCAATTATCGTGCAACGGTCGATGCTGGCGCCACGGCTCGCACATCCGGATTCGGCGACGGCCACCCTGTTGCCGTCAGACCACCCTCACGCGCGCCTGCTCGCAAGCCATTACGCAGCGCTTGCGCTGCCGCCTGAGCCAGAGGCGGGCAGCGTCGAGGCCACGATCGAGGCCATCGCCGACATCGTTGCCGCGGCTGCGGGCGGTACGGCCGACATCGCCGAAGGCGTCGAGCGGGCCGAGCGACATCTTTATCTGGCAATGATCAAGCGCCGCATCGCGGACAATCTCGAGACCGACGCGCTCGGCGTAAGCGAGCTCTGCCGCCATTTCCAGATTTCGCGCGCGACGCTTTACCGGCTGTTCGAGGCAGATGGCGGGCTGGCGCATTACGTGAGAGAGCAGCGGCTCAATCTCGCCTTTCAGCGGCTGTTGTCGCCGGCGGCGCAGGACAAACGGCTAATCGACCTCGCTGTCGGCTTGCGGTTCAGCAGCGACTCCACCTTCATCCGGGCGTTTCGCCGCAAGTTCGGCCTGACGCCGGGCGAGCTCAGGGAGCTGACCGACACGTGGCTCCGCGAGACCGGAGCGATCCCGGCTTTCGATACAGTGTTGCACCAGCTGGCCCGCCGCCGCGCATCACGATCGTAGAGGTGTCGCGCTCATCTCGGAGCTCGGCCCGGCCTGGATTTGTCGTCCACGTTCCAGCGGGATATGACTACGAATCGACCGGACATTTAAGCCAATCCGAGAGTGCTACCGTGACTGACGCGATCAAGCTCGTCCTCTTCGACATGGACAATGTCCTGTGCAACTACGACAGGGGACAGCGTGTGGCATGCCTGGCGGAGCTCGCGGGGTCGACCAGCGAGCTCGTCCACAAGGCAATCTGGGACAGCGGATTCGAGCTGCTCGGCGATTCCGGCGCTCTCGACGCCCCTGACTATCTGCGGGGCTTTGGCGAACGCATGGGCTATCCGCTGTCGCTCGACGAGTGGGTGGAGGCGCGGCGCCGCTCGATGCAGCCCGATCACGCGATGCTGGAGATTGCCCGACGTCTGCGCAAGACCGTCGATATTGCCGTCCTGACCAACAATACCACGCTGGTCGCCGACCACATCGACACGCTGCTGCCGGACTTGCGGCCGCTGTTCGGCTCCCGGATCTACACTTCGGCCCAGTTCAAGACGGCAAAGCCGGACCCGCGCTGCTATCGCCGCTGCCTGGCCGAGCTCGACGTGATGCCGCAGACCGTGCTGTTCGTCGACGATCTCCCGGCCAATGTTGCCGGCGCGCGCGAGGCGGGCCTGTTCGCGCATCACCACACGTCGGTGGAGGCTTTCAGGCAGGCCCTCTCGGCGCACGGCGTGCTTCAGGGCGAATGAATACGCCTTCCGCTTTGCCCGGCCTCAGGCGAGATGGCACGCCACGAAGTGACCGCCAGCGCCCTCCTTCAGCTCGGGCGCGCTCTCCGCGCAGCGCGGCTGGGCGATCGGACAGCGGGTGTGGAAGTGGCAGCCTGACGGCGGCTTCATCGGGCTCGGCACGTCGCCCTTGAGGCGGATGCGCTCACGCTTGAGCTTGGGATCGGGCACCGGCACCGCTGACAACAGCGCCCTGGTGTAGGGGTGCTGCGGGTTGCGGTAGAGGTCGCTGGCTTTCGCCAGCTCGACGATGCGGCCGAGATACATCACCGCGACGCGGTCGGAGATGTGCTCGACCACCGAGAGGTCATGCGCGACGAAGAGATAGGTGAGGTTCAGCTCGGCCTGGAGGTCTTCCAGCAGATTGATGACCTGCGCCTGGATCGACACGTCGAGCGCGGACACCGGCTCGTCGCAGACGATCAGCTTCGGCTCGACCGCGAGCGCCCGCGCGATCACGATGCGCTGGCGCTGGCCGCCGGAGAACTCGTGCGGGTAGCGGCGCATGTGCTCGGCCTTGAGGCCGACCTTGACCAGCAGGCTCGCGACGCGCTCCTCCCGCTCCTTGGCCGATGAGCCGAGCTTGTGGATGACGAGCGCCTCGCCGAGAATCGTACCCACCGTCATGCGCGGATTGAGCGAGGCAAACGGATCCTGGAACACGAGCTGCATGTTCCGCCGCATCGCGCGCAGATCGTTGCCGCCGAGCTGGCGCACGTCCTGGCCGTCGAAGGTGACCTCGCCGTCGGTCGGCTCGATCAGGCGCAGCACGCAGCGCCCCGTCGTCGACTTGCCGCAGCCGGATTCACCGACGAGACCGAGCGTCTCGCCGCGATTGACCGAGAACGACACGCCGTCGACCGCATAGACGCTGCCGACCTGGCGCGACAGCAAGCCGCCGAGAACGGGGAAATGTTTCTTCAGACCGCTGACGCGGAGCAAGGGTTCGCTCATGACGCGGCTCCCAACTGCGTATCCCCCAGGTGACAGGCCATGCGGTGGCCGGGCGAGACCTCGCGGAGCAGCGGCTCCTTCTCGGTGCAGACGTTCATCGCGAACTTGCAGCGCGGCGCGAAGCGGCAGCCGACCGGCGGATTGATCAGGATCGGCACCGAGCCGCCGATCGCCTCCAGCCGCGTCTTGTGCTCGCTGTCGAGGTCGATGCGCGGGATCGAGCGGATCAGGCCTTGCGTATAGGGATGGCGGGGATCGGCGAAGAGATCGTCGACGCTCGCCTCCTCCACCACCTTGCGGCATACATCACGACGACGCGCTGCGCGGTCTCGGCGACGACGCCCATGGCATGGGTGATCAGCATCACCGCCATGCCGAAGCGCTCCTTCATGTCCTGCAAGAGGTCGAGGATCTGGGCCTGGATGGTGACGTCGAGCGCGGTGGTGGGCTCGTCGGCGATGATCAGCTTCGGCTTGCAGGCGAGCGCCATCGCGATCATCACGCGCTGGCGCATGCCGCCGGAGAACTGGTGCGGGTAGTTGTGCACGCGGCCTTCGGCGTTGGGGATCTGCACCAGCTTGAGCATCTCGATGGTGCGCTCGAGCGCCTGCTTCTTCGTCACCGCTTCATGCCGGCGCAGGCTCTCGGCGATCTGCTCGCCGACGGTGAGCACCGGGTTGAGCGAGGTCATCGGCTCCTGGAAGATGAAGCCGATCTCCTTGGCGCGGATCTCGTCGAGCTGGTTGCTCGTCAGCGGCACGAGATCGCGGCCCTCGAAGATGATCTGGCCGGCGGCGATGCGGCCGGGCGGCATCGCGATCAGTTTCAGGATCGACATCGCCGTCACGGTCTTGCCGCAGCCGGACTCGCCGACGACACAGAGCGTCTCGCCGCGGTTGATGGAGATGTCGACGCCGTCGACGGCCTGCAGGATGCCGTCGTCGGTGGAGAAATGGGTTTTCAGGCCCTTGATCTCGAGCAGCGGCGCCATCAGATCACCCGTCGCGCATCGAGCGCGTCACGCAGGCCGTCGCCGATGAAGTTGATGGCAACCACCGCGATGAAGATCGCGCCGCCCGGAAACAGCGCCCAGTGCGGACCGATATCGAGGAAGTCCTTGGCGTCGTACAGCAGCCGCCCCCAGGTCGGGGTGTCCGGCGGAAAGCCGAGGCCGAGGAAGGACAATGTCGATTCCGCGATGATGGCGGCGGCGACGTCGATGGTGCCGGCGATGATCACCGGACCGAGCGCATTGGGCAGGATGTGGCGCACCACCTGCCGCACCGGGCTGGCGCCGAGCGCGCGCGCGGCCTCGACGAACTCCTTCTCGCGGATCGACAGGAACTGCGCGCGCACGAGGCGGGCGACCGGCATCCAGCGCAGGCCCCCGATCACGAGCACGATCAGGATGAAGATGCCGCCTTCGGCGCCGAACGCGGCCTTGAGCCCGTCGCGGAACAGATAGATCAGCAGCAGCAGCAGCGGCAGCTGCGGCAGCGACAAGAAGAGATCGGTGAGCCACATCAGCCCGTGACCGACCGCACCGCGCGACATGCCGGCAAGCGCGCCGATCAGCGTGCCCACGAACACCGAGACCAGCATCGCGGCAAGGCCGACCGCGAGCGAGATGCGCCCGCCATAGATCATGCGGGCGAGGATGTCCTGCCCGAGATCGTCGGTGCCGAAGGGATGGGCGAGCGAGGGCCCCTGCATGCCCGCCACGATGTCGATGTCGTCGATCTTGACCCGCCAGACGAAGGGGCCGGCGACCACCGCCAGCACCAGAATGAGGAGCAGGAACGCACTGACCACGGCAAGCTTGTGGCGGCTATAGCGCCGCCACGTCTCGCGCCAGGGCGAGTAGACGCGCCGCTCAGCGGAGGGAGATGCGAGGGTCAAGCCAGCCATACAGGACGTCCGCGATGAGATTGAACAGGACCACAAGACACGCGAAGACGAAGGTGACGGCCATCACCACCGGCGTGTCGTTGGAAAGGATGGAGGAGATCAGCAGCGAGCCGATGCCGGGGATGCGGAAGATCTGCTCGGTGACGATGGCGCCGCCGAACACCGCCGGCATCTGGAGCGCGATCAGCGTGACGACCGGGATCATCGCATTGCGCATCACATGCTTGACGATGACCTTGGCCTGCCCAAGTCCCTTTGCACGCGCCGTGGTGACGTAGTCGAGCCGGATCACGTCCAGCATCGCCGAGCGCACGAAGCGCGTCATCGACGCCGCCTGGAACAGGCCGAGCACCGCCACCGGCATGATCGCCTGCCGGATCATCTCGAGCGCCCAGCGGATGCCGGTGGCCTTGATGTCGCTGGAATAGACGAAGGGCAGCCAGTCCAGCGTGACCGAGAAGATCAGGATGAACAGGATGCCGGTGAAGAAGGTGGGCAGCGAGAAGCCGACGAAGGCCAGCACGTTGGCGATCTGGTCAAACAGTGAATACGGCTTGGTCGCCGCGTAGACGCCGACCGGAATCGCGATCAGGAGCGCCAGGATCTGCGCCGAGCCGATCACATAGAGCGTCGCCGGCAGGCGCTGGAGGATGAGCGCATCGACGTTCATCCGGCTGACGAAGGAAAACCCCCAATCGCCATGCGCCATGGCGGAGAGCCAGTGCAGGTAGCGCAGATAGATCGGATCGTCGAGGCCGAACTTCGCCCGAAGCGCGGCAGCGACTTCGGGCGGCACGTTCGGATTGGTCGCCAGTTCCGAAAACGGATCGCCGGGGGCGAGCGCCAGCACGACGAACAGCACGAGCGAAATGCCGAGCAGGCTCGGAATGGCGATCAGCAGGCGACGCAGGACATATTGACTCATAGGGAAAGACCCCGCCTAGGCCTGCGCGATCATACCTCCCGGTACCAGTCGAAGAGGTTGTCGGTCTCGTTCGCCCAACCGCTGACCACGCAAACCAGGTTGTTGGCGGCGGCCTCCACCTTGAGGCGATGCTGCACCGGGATGAACACGGTGTCCCCGATCAGGATATCGTTGGCCTTGATGTAGAACGCCGCGCGCTTGACCGGATCCATCTCGCCTTCCGCGGCCAGGATCGCGTCGTCGTACTCCTTGTTGACGTAGCGCGGGAAATTCTGTCCCTGCCACTTGTTCTCCTTGGTCGCCACATTCGCCGACATATAGCGCCGCATGTGCTGGGACGGATCCGGCTGGCTCATCGGGATCTGGAACATCTCCATGTCGGCATAGAACATCGGGTAGATGTCGGGATTGCCGGCGTCGGAGGAGAAGAACACCGAGGCGACGACCGACTTCAGCTCGACGTCGATGCCAGCCTTCTGGCAGGCCTGCTTGACGATGGCCTGGGTCTTCTGGCGCGGGCCGTTGATCGACGTCTGGTACAGAAGCTTCAGCTTCTTGCCGTCCTTCTCGCGGATGCCGTCCGCACCCGGTTTCCAGCCGGCGTCATCCAGCATCTTCGACGCCTTCTCGACGCTGAATTCCCAGCTCGTGTTCTTGGAGACGAACTTTTCGGGGCCGTTGAGGAAGTTCGCCGTGGTGCGGCCTGCGCGGCCGTAGATCACCTTCTTCACCGCTTCACGATCGACCAGCATCGCCAGCGCCTTGCGTACGGCGGGATCGGAGAACAGCGGGTGCTTCGTCTTCATCGAAGAGCGCTCGCCATCGACCTCGGTGTTCGGGTCGGTGAAATTCAGCGCGATGAACTCGGTGTCTCCACCCACGGCGTAGATGGCCTTGCCCTTGCCGCCCTTCTCCAGGCGCAACAGCACGTCGTCTTCGACCTGGATGTTATAGCCGAAATCGTATTCGCCGGTCTGGATCACCGCGCGCGCCGCCGAGACAGCATCGCCGCCGCCCTTCATTTCGAGCGTGTCGAAATACGGACGGTTCGGCATGTGATAGTCGGGATTGAGCTCACCGCGGACGAGATCGCCCGGCTTGAACTCGAGGAATTTGTACGGGCCGGTGCCGACCGGCGAGAGGTTGTTCGGCGCCTCGCGGGACTTCGCGCCTTTGTAATCCGCGAACAGATGCTTGGGGATGATGGTGTTCGGAGCCCCGACGAAAGCATCGGCCCAGAACGGCGTCGGCTTGTTGAAAAGGATGCGGACCGTGAGGTCATCCACCTTCTCGACGACGATGTCGCGATAGGTCGCAATGGTGACCGCGGAGGTCGCGGGATCCTTGGCGTATTCCCAGTTGAACACGACGTCGTCGGCGGTGAACGGCTTGCCGTCGGGCCATTTGACGCCGGGCTTGAGCTTCCAGGTGACCGACTTGCCGTCGGCGGCGAGGCCGCCGTTCTGGATCGACGGGATTTCGGCGGCCAGAACCAGCTTCATGTTGCCGTCCGGATCCCAACAGGCAAGCGGCTCGTAGAACAGGCGCGAACCGTCCTGGTCCTTGGTGCCGGTGGCGAAATGCGGATTGAGCAGGGTCGGCCCCTGCCACCACAGCAGCTTCAGTGCGCCGCCGCCGCCGCGCTTGGTCGGCTTGTAGGTCGAAACGCCTTCCGCCATGGCGACGCCGCCCAGCGCGAGGATCTGGTTGGCCAGCGGTGCGGTCAGACCGACAGCGGCAAGACGCTGGATGAAGGCACGGCGATCCATCCGTCCGTCCTTCACTTGGCCGATCATCGAACGCAGTTCTTTATCCAGCATGGTTTGTCCCCCGTCTGGTTCCCGAATGGATGCAGGCGGCCGCGATGCGACCGCCGGGTTTTGTCTGGCCGTAGATGGCACACCGAATAGGCCGCCCGTCAACTGCGACTGTGTGTATGCAAACGGTGTTCTGGCTGTCCGTTGGGCAAAACTGCGTTCCGCAGCCCAAGCGTTCGGCAATCCGGCGTAAAACAAGCCGGAATCCACGTTGCACTGCGGAAAATTTGTTCGCCGGATCAGACGAAGTATCAAGACGAAATTCTACACCACGGACATATCCAGTGGCGGCGCGACATGGTCCGGCAGCGGACAGACGTAAGGTGTCTTGGCTGTTCGCCTCGCAAGGTCGGCTTTCGCGGCCTTGATCAGCTCCGGTTCCGTGAGCGCCTTGATGCCGATACCGGCCATCGCCTTGGCGGCATGCACCATGGCCTTGTGGGCATGCGGGCTCTTGCCCTGCGCCACCACCTGCCAGGTGTGGAACGGCGTGCCGATTGCAACCGTCGGTGCGTGAACCTGCACGGTCGGCACCACCCAGCTCACGTCACCAACGTCGGTCGAACCGACCAGCGGGTTGCGCTCGGCATCGAGCGGCACCAGGAAGTCGGCCAGCGGCCGATCGGTCGGCTCCATCCCGATCGCGTAGTAGACCGAGGCAATGTCCTTGTCGGTCAGCGTCGATCGGATCTGGGTGGCAAACCCCTTGTCCGCGTCGTCGAAATGCGGCGGTCCGAGTTCTTCCATGACCCGATGCAGCGCCTGCTCCAGCGGCGTATTCGGCAGAATGTTGGAGACCGCGGAGATGATCTTCATCTCGACTTTGGTCTCGGTCATCAGCGCCGCGCCGTCCGCGATCTTGCTCACGCGGCCGACCAGCTCGTTCATGCCGGGCAGATCGCGGGCGCGGATCGAGTAGCGCATGCGCCTGCACCACGTTGGGCGCAATGCCGCCGGTGTCGAGCAGCGCGTAATGCACTCGCGCGTCGCTCGGCATGTGCTCGCGCATGTAGTTCACGCCGACATTCATCAGCTCCACCGCATCGAGCGCGGAACGGCCGAGATGCGGCGAGGCGGCCGCATGCGAGGTGCGGCCTGTGAAAATGAAGTCGGCGCGCGTGTTCGCGAGCGACGGCGTCACCGCCACTTCCCAGAAGCTGTGCGGATGCCAGGTGATGGCGATGTCGGCATCCTCGAACGCGCCGGAGCGCACCATGAACGCCTTTGCCGCGCCGCCTTCTTCAGCCGGGCAGCCGTAGTAGCGCACGCGGCCCGGCACCTTGTTCTCGGCGAGCCAGTCCTTCGCCGCGGTCGCGGCGAGCAGTGCCGCAGAACCGAGCAGATTGTGACCGCAGCCATGGCCATGGCCGCCGGTCTCGACCGGACGATGTTCCGCCACGCCCGCCTCCTGGCTGAGACCCGGCAGCGCGTCATATTCCCCCATGAAGGCGATGACCGGTCCGCCCTCGCCCCATTCGCCCATCAGCGCGGTCGGGATGCCGGCGACGTTCTAGGTGATACGGAAGCCCTGATGGCGCAGTTCGGCGAGATGCTCGGCGGCGGACCGCGCCTCGGTGTAACAAACCTCCGGCATGCCCCAGACCTTGTCGCTGAGGTCGATGAAACGCGCCTTGATCGTGTCGACGCCACGCCAGATGTCGCTGCGGTTGTCCATGTTTCGGTCCGTGATCTCTTGGTCAAACGAAGCGGCAATGGTTAGCAGCTTCATTACACGGCGCCTAGCACCTCGCCGGACAGCAGCCATGCGGCGGATGCCGGATCGAAGGACCGCCGGGCCGCCGACCGCGCGCGAAACGGTCCCGCGCCTTTCGAAGATTTCACACGGCGTTCTGCGGAATAGTTGGGAAACGAGGCTTTCAAGACGGCCTTCTCCGGCCTAAATTATCCATGCTTCGCGCGTCGTTCCGCTAGCCACGGCGGAGCGATGCACTCAGCCAGGAGAACTCCATGCCCGCCCTGACCGAATGGAGAGTGCCGCCGGCCAATCAGCCGCGTGCGAGCGAATACGGTTTCGATCTCGACCGCGCGCTCGCGTCCGTCGTCGGCCTGCACGCCATCATCCCGCCGGACGCGTTCAGCGCCGAGACGCTGGGCACCGAGCGCGCCGGCAACGGCGTCGTCATCGACGACGGGCTGGTGCTGACCATCGGCTATCTCATCACCGAGGCGGAATCGGTGTGGCTGCACCTCGCCGACGGGCGCGTCGTCGAGGGACATGCCCTCGGTTTCGATTCGGTCACCGGCTTCGGCCTCGTGCAGGCGCTGGGTGAGCTCGACGTCGAACCCTTGCCGCTCGGCAGCTCGGCAGAGACCCGGGTCGGCGACCGCGTCGTGGTCGGCGGCGCCGGCGGCCGCACGCGATCGGTTGCGAGCCAGATCGTGGCCAAGCAGGAATTCGCCGGTTACTGGGAATATCTGCTGGATGAGGCCGTCTTCACACATCCCGCGCACCCGAACTGGGGCGGCACCGGCTTGCTCAACGAGCGCGGCGAGTTGATCGGCATCGGCTCGCTCCAGCTCGAGCGCGAACGCGACGGCAAGGCCGAGCACGTCAACATGATCGTGCCGATCGACCTGTTGAAGCCGATCCTGGAGGATCTGCGCAAGTTCGGCCGCGTCAACAAGCCGTCGCGGCCCTGGCTCGGGCTCTATTCAACCGAGATCGACAACCGCGTGGTGGTGATCGGGATCTCCGCCAACGGGCCGGCCGCCCGCGCCGAGCTCAAGACCGGCGACGTCATCCTCGCCGTCGACGGCGAGAAGATCATCAGCCAGACCGCCTTCTACAAGAAGATGTGGGCGCTCGGCGCCGCCGGCGTCGACGTCCCGCTCACCGTGCATCATGAAGGCGTCACCTTCGACGTCACGGTGACTTCGACCGACCGCTTCAAGCTGTTGAAGGCGCCGAAGCTGCACTGACCGGCCGAACTGAAGCAAGGAAGCGGCGATGACCGAGGCCGTCGTTGACGACATCGTGGCCGTGCTGCCGCCGCTGCTGAACGCGCTGGAGGCGCTCGGCTTCTTCACCCGTCACCTGCATCCGCCAGCCTTCACGTCCGTGATGAACGCGATCGGCGCGCCGGACGACGCACTGCAAGCCGCACATTCGGCGATCGGCACCTGGCCTGAACAATTCGCCGGCTTGCGCGACCGGCTCGATGGTGCCTGCAACGAGACGCTCGCCGCCTTTGCCGGCATTCGCGAGGTCGAGCGCGGCAACGGCGATCTCGTCGCCGTCTTCCGCGCACTGCGCCACGTACCGCGCGCGCTGGAGGCGCTTTATCCGCTTGCCGTGCAATTTCCGCCGGTCAGCAGCTTCTTCCTCAACGCCGCGAGGCGCGAGGACGAAATTCTGCTGGCACGGCTCGAGGCTGGCGCGGGCGAGCACAGTGGCATCTTCCACGATCACAACGAGCCCGGCAGCCGCGGCGGCTTCTCGGTCTATGTCCCCGAATATTATTCGCCGGAGCGCGCGATGCCGCTGGTGATGGCGCTGCATGGCGGCAGCGGCAATGGCCGTGGATTCCTGTGGAGCTGGCTCCGCGATGCCCGCAGCTTGGGTGCGATCCTGGTGGCGCCGACTGCGACCGGTCAAACCTGGGCGCTGATGGGCGACGACACTGATACGCCCAACCTCATGCGCATCCTTGAGACTGTGCGCAGCCGCTGGTCCATCGACGGCTCGCGCATGCTGCTGACCGGCATGAGCGACGGAGGCACCTTCTGCTACGTCAGCGGGCTCGATGGCGCATCGCCCTTTACGCATCTCGCGCCGGTGTCGGCGACCTTCCACCCGCTGATGGCGGAGATGGCGGATGCTGCGCGCCTGCAGCGCCTGCCGATCTTCATCACCCACGGCAAGCTCGACTGGATGTTTCCTGTGCAGACCGCGCGACAGACGCAAGCGGCGCTCTCCGCCGCCGGCGCCGACGTCGTTTATCGCGAGATCGACGATCTCAGCCACACCTATCCGCGCGAGATCAATGCGGAGCTGCTGGCGTGGCTGAACGGATAATGAACAACCTCTCCTTAGATGCGCCGCATGGCCGCGGAACCATCGCGCCGTGCCGACGTTATCGGCGCGACACCGGAGGTTCGCTATGAAGACTTTTTTCGGAATGATTTTGGGCGCGCTGCTTCTCGCGGGCGGCGTCTATGTCTATGACTCCATGCAGACCTCATCCGTCGCCAATGGCGAGGTCGCGACCACCAATCGCACCATTGTGAACTGGGATGTCGCAAAGGCCGACTGGGATGCTCTGCGCGATCGCGCGCACAAGGACTGGGTCCGCATCTCGTCGAAGTAACGTCGCTGACATCATGAACAAGGCGCCGTCGCGGTCCGCGGCGGCGCCTTCGTATTGGGCGTGTCAGTTGCGGCGAGCGCCTTAGTTCATCTTGGCCTTGCGCGCGTCGGCGATGACCTGCTCGAATTCGGTTATGCTGAGCACGCCGGGCACGCGGTACTTGCCGACAATGAAGGCCGGGGTGCCGCGGAAGCCGAAGGCTTCGGCCTGCTCGTTGTTGCGCTTGAGGATGGCGTCGATGTCCTTGGCGTGGTCGGTGAGATCGCGCTTCAGCCGGTCCATGTCGACGCCGGCAGCCGCCAGAAGCTCATTGATGCGCGGCTCGGTCAGGCGCGAGCTGACGCCCATCATGGCGTCATGGGCCTGATGGTACTTGTCTTGGAATTTCGCCGCGAGCGCGATCCGCGCCGCCGTGACCGACACCGGCCCGAGGATCGGCCAGTCCTTCATCACCAGCCTCACCTTGCCGTCGTCCTGGACGACCTGGCGCAGTTCGGGCTCGAGCTTGCGGCAATAGGGGCAATTGTAGTCGGACCATTCGACGATGGTGATATTGCCCTCGGGATTGCCGGCGACGGGCGTGTCCGGATCGCGCAGCACCTTGGTTTCGGTCAGCACCTCGTCATCGGCGGCGGCTGCCAGCGCCGAGGTGATGCCGCCCGCCGCGAGGGCGCCCGCCCCGATCAGCGTCAGCGCGGCGCGCCGCGTCGGCACAAGGCCCTTATTCCTGAATCCAGCCATATCTCGTCCCGTTTCGGTCCCATCCCCGTCGATACGGATCGAGACCGGGAATTGTTACAGGTCATATAGAGTGTTGCGGCGGCGATGTCATCGCACCAGCAGCGTGACCGCCAGCGGGACCAGGAACGAGGTCACCAAAGCGTTCAGGCTCATGGCGATGCCGGAAAAGACGCCGGCGATCTCGTCGACCTGGAACGCGCGCGCGGTGCCGATGCCGTGCGCGGCAAGGCCGGCGGCAAATCCGCGCGCCCGGAAATCGGTGACGCCGGTGCGGTTCATCAGCGGCGTCACGATGATCGCACCCATGATGCCGGTGAGGATGACCGCAACCGCCGCCAGCGAGGGATCGGCGTGCAGGGATTCGGCGATGCCCATGGCAACGCCGGCCGTGACCGATTTCGGCGCCAGCGACAGCACGACGTCGCGCGGCAGCCCGGCGAGCTCGGCCAGCAGCACCACCGACACCACCGCCGTGACCGAGCCGGCAACGAGCGCTACCAGCATCGGCACGATAGATGAGACCACGCGCTTGCGGTTCTCGTAGAGCGGCACGGCGAGCGCGACGGTGGCGGGCCCCAGCAGGAAATGCACGAACTGCGCACCGGCGAAATAGGTAGTGTAGGAGGTGCCCGTTACGAGCAGGAACACACCGATGATCCACATCGCGTGCAGCACGGGATTGGCGAGCGGATGGCGCCGGCTCGCCAGCGACACCGCATCCGTGCTCGCATAGACCAGCAGGGTCACGGTCAGCCACAGCAGCGGGGACTGCGAGAGATAGACCCAGAGCGAGAACGGGTTGTCCTTCATCGGGCGTCCTGTTGCCTCAGGAGGCGGCTGACGAGGCGGAAGGTGAGCACCGTCGCAAGCAGCGTGACAACCACAGAGAGCGCGAGCACGAGGATGATGGCGACGCCGTGCGATGCGAGCAGATCGAGCTCCTGGACGACGCCGACGCCGGCCGGCACGAACAGCAGCGACAGATGAGCCAGCAATCCCTTGCCAGCAGTCTCCACGCCGCCGTTGCGCAACGGCCCGCGCGCCAACAGCGCAAGGCGGTCGCGCGTGAGCAGCAGGATCAGCAGCAGCAGCAGGCCGAGCACGGGTCCCGGCAGCGGCAGGCCGAGGCCGCGCACGACGGCTTCGCCGATCAACTGGCAAAGCAGGATGAGGCCGAGGCTTGCGAGCATGACGAACGCATCAAGGGATGCGCCGGCAGGCTTGTCAATCGCCGCTATGCGCGGGACGCACGCACCTCGGGCGAAGCCGCAACGCGGGGCAGCATCGCCATCAGGGTGCCGGTCATGGTGGCAATCAGCGTGGTCTTGCCCTCGTGCTCGGCAAAGGCCCTGGCCTCGCAGAAGGTCAGCGTGCGGCCGGGCTTGACCACCTCGGCCCTGAAGACGAAGCGCGTGCCGCGGGCGGGTGCGAGCAGCGTGGTCTTGAACTCGACGGTGAGGATATCGGCCTTGTGCGGCATCAGGGTGAAGGCGGCAACGCCGCAGGCATTGTCGAGCCCGGCCGTGATGATGCCGGCATGGATAAATCCGTTCTGCTGCGTGAATTCAGGCGAATGCAGCATCGCCAGCTCGACCTCGCCCGGCCCAAGGAGGACGATCGTGATGCCGAGCGTGCGCATCGCCGGCTGGCCGTCGAACATGGCGATGGCCGCGGCGCGATAGCCCGGGTTTTTCGGCTCGAACGCGGTCATGGCTCAAGCCTCGGCCGGTTCGGCAAGATGCCTCAAAGCGGCGTCGCGGATGGCATCGGTGAACGGCGCGGACCTTCGCAGCTCACGGTCCATATGCACGCCCGTGATCTCGCAGAACGCAGCGATCTCGCCGGTCTCGGCGTTCGTCATGTCGTGCCGGAAGCGGATCGACTTGTCGCGAACCTCGAGCAGGTGGCTGCGGATCTCGACGATGTCGCCGGCCAGCAGCTCACGCTTGTAGGTGATGTTCTGCTGCACGGCGGCCATGCCGCGACCCGAGCTGCGCAAGTAGCTCGGCGTCAGCCCAAGGCGGGCGAACAGATTCCAGTTGGCCTCGTCGAATTTGCCGACATACCACATGATGTTCATGTGGCCGACATGATCGCATTGCCACGGATAGACCGTGCCGCGATAGGTTGCCTCCTGCTCCATCGCAATTTCTCCCTGCGCTTTTCTGCCCCTTGATTGTTGATACGGTAGCGTATCAGGGCCTCGCCGCGTTAGCAATACGGTACCGTATCAAGAACCGGATGGGCTTTCTTCATGAGCGACGGAAAGGGCGATGTCTGGGTCGAGGCGGGATTTACCGAGCTCGCCCGCTCGGGGGTCGCGGGGGTGCGGGTCGAGGTGCTCGCCAAGAACCTCGGCGTCACCAAGGGCGGCTTCTACCGCCGCTTCGCCGACCGCGCCGCGTTGCTCGCGGCCATGCTGGAGCGCTGGCGCGAGGGGCGCACGGCGGCGATCGCGCAGCAGACGAGCCTCGACGGGCAGGCGCCCCGCGAACGGCTGAAGGCGGTGATCCAGCTCTACTCCGAGCGGCTCAACCCGGAAGGCATGGCGATCGAGCTGGCGATCCGGCAATGGGCCCGTTCGGACGAGAACGCCGCGGCGGCGGTGGCGAGCGTGGATGCGGCGCGGCTCAAGCACGTCGCCGAGCTCTATCGCGCGACCGGCCTCGAGGCCGAGGAGGCCGAGGCGCAGGCCTTCCTGTTCTACTGCTTCATCTTCGGCCAGAGCCTGCTGTTCGTCGAGCGCGGCCCGCGCAAGCGATCGCAGCTCGTGGCGAAATCGGCCGAGAAGCTGCTGATCTAAAGCGCGATGCGATCAGGACGAATCGCCATCGCGCTTTAGACCATTGTTTGAGCATGATCTTTCCGGAAAACCGCTGTGTAGTTTTCCGGATCATGCCTCAGCCGAAATGGCCGGAGCCTCGCTCCGGCCATCGCGTCAAGTCGAAGCTCAGGCGGCGCCCTTCAGCTTCTTGTTGCATTCGCTGTAATAGCCGCCGCCCTTCTCGATCCACTTCATGCCGCCATTGCCGTTGGTGGTCTTGTTGGCATTGTACTGGTCGACGCAGGTGTGCAGGCGGGCCTTGCCGGCAGTTTCCTTGGCGTATTTCGGATCGATCGCGTTCGGATAGATCGCGGGACCGGCAGGCAGGCTCGGCGCCGGAGCCGCAGCGGGGGCAGCCTCCTTCTTCGCCTGTTTCGGCTCTGCAGGAGCGGCGGGCGCAGCCGGAGCAGCCGCGGTCGGCGCAGCGGCAGGCGTCGCGTCCGCGCCGCACTGGGCCTTGCGGAAGTCATTCCACTTCATGGTGCCGAGCGAGCCGTCCTTCTTGGCCGCCTGATATTTCGCGCTGCACTCCTGCGAGGTCAGCGCCTGTGCCGGCGCGGCGGCCACCAATGCCGCGACACCCGACGCCACGATCGCACACAACAATTTTGTCTGAATGGTCATCCCTAGGTCTCCTCCTTGGTCTTCCCCGACGGAAGTTAAACGAGGATTGCTATCCTAGCGTGCCGGTCGCTTGCGACAAGGATGCGATGGCTTTCGCCGCCAAAATATAGTGATCCCGTCACTCGGCTCATTCATGTCGCGTTCAGCAACGCGAGCCGACGTTCCAGCCCTTCGCCATTTTCCCAAGAAGAGTGCAACACCATGACCCTCGCCTCTCGCCTCGCCGCCGTCGCCCTCGCCTCCCTGCTCGCCACCGGCACCGCCTTTGCGCAGACCGCCGCGCCGGCCGCCAAGACCGACACCAAGACCACAACCGCCGCGCCCACGGACAAGAAGGCACCAAAGGAGCACTCGGCCGAGTCGCTCGAATGCTCCAAGCAGGCGGATGCCAAGGGGCTGCATGGCAAGGAGCGCAAGAAATTCCGCTCCGAATGCATCAAGACCGCCAAGGCCGGCTCGGCCGCGCCGGCTGCCGCGGACAAAAAGTAAATCAGTCACCCCCCGGCTTCGGCGAGACGCGTGCGCATTGCGGCATGACCTAGCCGCAATTGTGCGCTTCTCGCCGATTTGCGATAAGGTGGCGTGAAGCAAATCACCGCCTCCCTGCCGTTCGAATGGCCGAGCCGTGCCAAGATATTGAGCACGGTGGAGACACTCGTCATCGGCACGGCCGGCGGCCTCGTGTTTCTCGTCGCCAATCTCCCCGGCGGGCTGATCTCGGGCTCGATGATCGCGGTCGGTATCGCCGCGATCGCCGGCCGCCAGCTGACCCTGCCGCCGATCCTGACCCAGACCGTGCTGGTGCTGCTCGGCATCTCGCTGGGTTCGGTCGTCTCGCGCCACCTGATCCAGCAGGTCAGCGCCTATCCCCTCACCATCGGCCTGCTTGCACTTGCAACCTTCTGCTCCACCTTCGGCTCGAGCTATTACCTCCAGCGCGTCCATGGCTGGGATCGCACCTCGGCCTTCCTCGCCGGCAGCCCCGGCGCGCTGTCGCAGATCACGATTTTGGCGGTCGAGCGCGGCGCCGACCTGCCGGGCATCGCGGTGGTGCAGACCATGCGCGTCATCATCCTCACTGCGGCGCTGCCGATGGTGCTGGCGTTCGCGGGCGTGGCGCCTTCCGCTGCGCCGTCCCTGACGACGGCCATTGCCTCGCCGCTCGATCTCGTGGAGCTGGTCGCGGCCTCGCTGGCTGCGGCGCTCATCCTGCGGCTGGTCAGGTTTCCGGCGAGCTGGATGTTCGGCGCGATGATCGCCTCCAGCGTGCTGCATGGCGCCGGCTGGGTCGAGGGCGGCCTGCCGAACTGGGTGCGCGGCGTGGCGCTGATCGGCATCGGCGCCCTGATCGGCAGCCGTTTCGCGCGGATGCGAATCAAGACCCTCGCCGGCCACATCAACGCGGCTATGGGATCATTTGCCGTGGCAATCGCCGTCTCGGCGATCTTCGTCGGCATCGTCGCCCTCACCACGCAGGTGAAGTTCTCGGACGTCGTCGTCGCCTTCGCGCCGGGCGCGATGGACGCCATGCTGGCCTTGGCCCTGACGCTGCACATCGACCCGATCTTCGTCGGCGCCCATCACCTGTCGCGCTTCGTGTTCGTGACGATCGCGACGCCCGGCATCGTGCACCTGTTCGGGCGCACGCAGGACGACGTGGACGATTGAGCGGACGCAGCTCGCGTAGGGTGGGCAAAGCGCTGCGTGCCCACCAACAACTGGCGTGAATGTTGATGAATGGTGGGCACGGCGCGTAAGGAGCGCGCCTTTGCCCACCCTACGGCAGCTACGTACGCTTCGCCGTCGCTGCAAATCCCCAGGCGGCGATGGCGGCCATCAGCAGCGAGATCAGCACGTTGTAGCCGGCGAGCGAAAGGCCGAGGAAGCGCCACTGCACCTCGTCGCAGCGCACCACCTTCACGGTGTCGAGCCGCGAGAGCAGATCATTGGCACTGCCGAGATTGACGACCGGGCCGGAGCAGTCGGTCGGCCCCTTCCAAAACCCCCATTCGACGCCGGAATGGTAAGTGCCGAGCCCGGCATTGGCGAGCGTCGCCAGCGCGAGGATCGCAAGCCCCGCGAGCAGCAGCGGTCGCGGCGCGCCGCTCCTCGCCGCAAGCGCGGTCAGCGCGCCGAGCGGGATCGCGAGATAATAGGCGTAGCGCTGCTCCAGGCAGAGCGGACAAGGCACAATCCCCAGCACGAGCTGGAAGAACCAGGCGCCCGCGATCGTGGCTGCCGCAATCAGCGTGACGAGCAGCGAGGCGATCAGGGCGGGGCTCGTGGCCGCCGGCTTGAATGCAGGTATTGCGGCACTCTGGGTCGTCACGGCAGCCTCTTCCGGTCGGTCGCTTTCCTTAGCCTCTAACCCCGGCCCAAGCGGCTGTCGAGAACAGCCGGGATCACTTTGGCGCGGGTTGACCCCGCTTTGTCCATGGCTATAGTCCGCCGGCTTCGCGACGCCCGCTTTGGGGGCCGACCGAGGGCCCCTGTGGCGGAACTGGTAGACGCGCTCGACTCAAAATCGAGTTCCGCAAGGAGTGCTGGTTCGATTCCGGCCAGGGGCACCAGAGCCTTCCTCCGCCACCCTCCGCCATCACCCGTTTTGAGCCAATTTTTCCATGAAAATTGGCATTTTGCGCTTCGCCTTCATTCGCCCACCCCCGCTGACATCCGGAACTTTTGTTGGTATCATTGTTGGTAGATCGAGACCGTGTTGGTATCGCGCCTTTGGGGGGAATTGCACCCATGCCGGGCAAGTCTGAGACCTTTTTCCGCAATCTGAGGGCCGCCGAGAAGGACTTCAAAAGTTCGGATTCGGGCGGGCTCCACATGCTCGTCACCAAGGGCGCCTCGAAGCTCTGGCGCCTAAGCTATCGCTTCGATGGCAAACAGAAGCTGCTCGCGATCGGCCAATATCCGGTGATCACCCTCGCCGACGCGCGCACGAAGCGCGACGCGGCGAAGAAGCTCCTCGCCGAGGGCATCGATCCATCGGAGGCTCGAAAGGCGGAGCGCCGCGCGGCTTCGATCGCACGCAGCAACACCTTCAAGGCCGTTGCTGACGAACTGATGGAAAAGTTCCGAGCTGAAGGTAACGCCGAGGCCACGCTGAAGAAAAAGCAATGGCTTTTGGACTTCGCAATCGCCGAGTTGGGCAAGCGGCCGATCGCCGAGATCGGCGCGCCCGAGGTTCTGGACGTGCTTCGCAAAATCGAGCGCCGTGGCAAACACGAAACCGCGACCAGGGCGCGCGGCACAATCGGCGCTGTCTTCCGTTTCGGTATCGCGACCAGCCGATGCGAGCGCGATCCCTCGCTCGATCTCCGCGGCGCGCTCGTCACCCCGACGGTCACGCACCGCGCCACCATTGTCGAGCCAGCCGCCGTCGGCGCGCTGTTGCGCGCGATTGACGGCTTCGAGGGCCAACCTGTTACGCGGCTCGCACTGCAGCTTGCGCCACTCGTGTTTGTCAGACCCGGTGAGCTGCGCAAGGCGGAATGGACCGAATTCAACACCGGTGCTGCCGAGTGGCGGATACCTGCCGCAAAGATGAAGATGCGCAGGCCCCATCGCGTCCCGCTTGCCCCTCAGGCCTTGGCAATCCTCGAGGAGCTGCGCGATATCAGCGGCGGGTCGCGATACCTCTTTCCGTCGGTCCGATCTTGGCACCGTCCGATCTCCGAAAACACGTTGAACGCAGCATTGCGCCGGCTCGGATACGACAAGACCGAGATCACAGTGCACGGTCTTCGATCGACCGCGTCTTCGCTTCTCAACGAAAGCGGTAAGTGGAGCGCCGATGCGATCGAGCGGCAACTTGCTCACCAGGATCAGGATGAAGTGCGCGCAGCTTACGTGCATGCCGCGGAATTCTGGCCCGAGCGCGTTCGAATGATGAAGTGGTGGGCCAATTATCTCGACGAACTGCGCGAGCGCGGGCGGGTCGTTGCGATCAAGGCAGCGAGTTAGATTTTTAGTGCTTCGCCCCGGCGCTGGCACGCCGAGGCGAAGCCAACCACGCCGCACGTTGGAGGTGCGAGGTGACTGTTTTCGATCCGGACAAGATACAATCACAGGAGCAGGTTAGCCAAGTCACAGCACGTCTCGTCGACGAAGCGATCCCTTTGCCGCTTGACGATTTCATCAGGGATCTGGCTAACAACTCGAAGCGGCGACTGTCGTTGCGTGAATTTGCAGGCCGCGAACTGACGTTTGCCCGCACTGCTGTGCGACGCTCATTTTTCGGCGCATGCTTGATGGTCGGAGCTCGCCGGTTTAGCGAGGCAACCACTGATCAGCTCAGCGCTCTAGCTGTGCTCTTGAGAGGTGTAGCGCCGAAGCTTGAGAAGGCCATCAGTCTCATTGGCCGCATGGGCGAAAACCAAAATGAATACCAGGATCTCGACTTCCGACCTTTTGGCGACCTCCAAGATTCGATTCTCCGAGTGCAAATGGCAATCCGAAAGGTTGAACCTCTTTCGCGCCAGCTCAGCGTCAACCGCAGCCAAAACGCTGGCAACGTGTGGCGTATCAGTTTTGTTGGTGGCCTCTTCCAGCCTTGGCGAGAGCTGACTGGCGGTAGTCCCCAACCTAATGGGCCATTCGTTGAATTCGTTGAGTCGGCTTGGCGCAGCCTGTCATCCGAGCAGCCTGACGTGCCATTCGAGCGCGCAATCAAAACGGCAAAAAAGGCATGGCAAGATAGTGGGCCCTAGGAAAGCGACCCGCCCCGCCGGAGGCAACATTGACGAACCCCCTCGCATTTTTGTGCCGGGTCCGTCCTTTTAGCCGCGCAGATTCTTCGTCAACGTTCGTGGTGCAACTGCGGATGCAATCGAACGAAACAGGAGGCTTCAGTGGATAGCATGCGATCGCAGATCGAGGAGAAGCTGCGGAAGGAGTTTGAAGATCGGTTGGACAGCCTAGTCGAGGAACGGCTGGACGCAACGCGCGATGAGCACGAAGAGGAACTGGCCGAGAAGTTCGCGCAGCAGCTCCGTGACGAGTTTGAGATGGGTCTCAGCGAGGCGGTCGAGCTGGCGCTCGATGATATGGAGCTGTGAGGCCAATACGATGAAAAAGCTGACTTTTGCCGAATTTTGCGCGGCCTTCGATTTGGGCCCGTTCGTGCCGTTGCGCCAAGCGTGCAAGGTGGAAGGCGTAGGAATGACGAAGCTTTACGAAAAAACTGGTCCAAAACGGCAGGCTGCACATCTACAAAAACGGCAAGCGGTCAAGCCTCTCGGCGCAGGCGCTTTACGATCGCTATGTACAGCGCCTGGAAACTCCAGAAGGCTCGCAGGCCGCATGAACGGCCGGAACGGCCCAGGGCGCGCACCCAGGGCCACTCTGGCGCTAAACGGCTTCTGCGGGCCGTCGGAGCAATTTAGAGGCGCGCAGCGCTCGGCTCAAGCTCACCTGACTCACTTCGGCGTTCAACCTGAGGTGCCGAGCCGTATCCGCGCCGCGCTCCCTGGCGAGCTTCCGCGCATCATGCGTCGACAAGTCGTCACGTGCGAACCTGTGGGGCCGCGGCGTTCTATTCGCAAGAGGAGGCGCCGTATGACCGTGCACGTCCTGGTCACCGGCACGCTTTTCCGCGCGGCAGAAGCCCGGAAGGCGACGTCCGGACGGAGATACGTCAAGGCGACGCTTCGAGCCCCAGCGACTGACAACAGCAGCGCCGATTTTTGGGACCTTATCACATTCAGCGAAACGGCCGGCGCCGAGCTGTCGCGGCTTGGCGACGGCGAACGCATCGCGGTCCAAGGCGGCTTGAAGCTCGAGCTGTACGAGCGCGAAGGAAAGTCGGCTCGGATCCAGCGCACGGTTTTCGTCGACAATGTCCTGGCGCTCCGCGCGCCGGCCAAGCCGAAGAAGCCGAAAGCTGCACCGCCAGGTCAGGCGACGGCGCCTGACCGGATCAACATTATGCCCCCGCAAAGCAGCCCGGCATTCGACGATGACATTCCATTCTGACATCGATAGCGACGAACAATGGGCGCAGGCACCTGCGGCCGCGAACGGCCCGAGAGCATCGAAAGACGCCTCTGCCTGCACCGGTCGGACCTTGGTGGCGTGATGCTGCCGGCATTCCGCCGCGGCAGACGCTCTTTGGCGGGCATTACATCCGGCGGTCGATGGGTGCGACGATCGGAGGCGGCGGTCGGGCAAAGACAACCCTGGCCATCTTCGAGGCGGTCAGCATGGCCGCGGGCAAAGACCTTTCGACCGGCGAGGCGCTCGCCTCTGGACGCCTTAGGGTCTGGGTTCTTAACGGCGAGGAAGACCAGGACGAACTCGACAGGCGCATAGCTGCGGTTTGCCAACATTATGGCGTGACGGCGCACGATCTGGCCGGCGGTCTGTTCGTTCAGTCGGTCCGCGACAATCGTAAGCGACGTTCGCGTCCCATTCGCAAAGGTTTGGCGTGGGGATTGCAGTCTGTTGATCAACGTGTTTGCAAATCGTTGGCGGGGGGTATGGAGGCGGCAACGACGGAGAATTACGAGGTGCGGCCGAACGACCAGGGCAGGAGCTCGTCGATCCGGGACTGCGGGTGACCGGTTGCGATCGCTTTGAGCGTCGCTTTCATCCAGACGTAGGGCTCCACGCTGTTGATTTTGCAGGTGGCGATGAGCGAAGCTATGCGCGCCCATGAACGACCACCTTCGTCGTGACCAGCAAATAAACTATTTTTACGCGTCAGAGTCAGCGGCCTGATTTGATTTTCGACGGGATTGGTGTCCATCTCAACGCAACCATCGTCGAGAAACAAGGTGAGGCCATCCCAATGGTTCAGGAGATAGGCGATCGCCTTGCCCATCTCGCTGCCCGGCGACAGGCGAGCGGCTTGCTCGCGCAGAAACCTCTCGAGTTCAGCGACGAGCGGCCGTGATCGCTCGTTACGGGTCGTTTGCCGAGCCGGGGCGTCGGCGCCACGGATCTCCTTCTCGATCGCATAGAGTGCGGCGATGCGCGCGAGAACGGCTTCGGCGATGGGTGAGCCGGCTTTCGGAGTCGCTGCGATGATCTTGCGCCTTGAGTGGGACCAACATGCGGCCAGCCGCAGCGGCACGCCGCCTTTGCGCTTGGGCCGTGCGAGCCGATGATAGCCCTGGTATCCGTCGACCTGAAGGATGCCGTCGAAGCCCTCGAGGATGCGCTCAGCATGGTCACCACCGCGTCCTGGCGCGTAGTGGTAGACCACGATTGGTGGATCAGCGCCGCCGTGGCCGCGATCGTCGCGCAGGACAGCCCACAGATAGCCGGTCTTCGTTCGGCCCCGGCCCGGATCGAGCACAGGCGCCCTGGTCTCGTCTATGAACAAGCGGCCCGATTGCTTCATCACGACGCTCATGCGCTCGACCAGCGGCGCGAGGTGGAAGGCGACCGTTCCCATCCAGTCTGCCAGAACGGCGCGATCGATGAAGATGCCATGCCGAGCCAGAACCTGCGACTGACGATAGAGTGGCATGTGCTCGCTGAACTTGGCGACCGCCACCTGCGCCAGCAGCGCCTCGGTGGGGATGCCACCCTCCACGAGATGGGCGGGCGCCGGCGCCTGAGCAACACCGGTGCAGCCCTTTGCGCAGGCGTAGCGCGGTCGCACCGTCTCGATCACACGATACTGGGCGGCCATGACATCGAGACGGCGGGAGCGATCCTCGCCGATCTGGACCATCCGGCCGCAGCCGCAGGGACACTCGAGGTTCTCGGGTTCGATCACCTGCTCGATGCGCGGCAGGTGCGCGGGAAAGGCACGGGCAGCGCGCCTGGTCCGGCGGCTGGACGGCGCCGTGCCGGCGCGGCGCGCACGATCGTCCTGGCGTTCCTGGACTTCGGCGATGGCAATCTCGATGTCCTCGAGAACCAGTTGCATCTGATCGGGATTGAACTTTTCCGAGCGTTTACCGAAACCCCGCGGGTCACTTCAAATTCCTCCGGGTGTGGTCAGTCAAATTCCTCCACCCGCGAGGCAGGACAAGGGACTGTTAGTTTGAGTTTGTTTCCCGGGCAAGAGCTTCAGCGGCTTCTTTGAGCCGATAGCTGCGTCCGTCGAACTCAAGCAGATGGCAATGATGCATAAGGCGATCGAGGATCGTCGTGCTCATAGTGTTGTCCCCAAGGTATGCCCCCCAATCCTGCACGACGCGATTGGAGGTGACGATGACGCTGCGGCGCAGTTTGTAACGCTGATGGATCAGGGTCTGCAGCAAAGTGCCGGCGTCGTCGGGGATGGCGCGTGCGAGGAATAGATCGTCCAGCACGAGGAGATCGCAGTCGATGATGGTTCGCAGCCGGACCTCGCGTTGTGCCGGAGAGTTCAGGGCGTAGCGGTGAAAGAAGTCGTCGGTCTCAAGATACTGGACCTTGTGGCTTTGCAGGATCGCCTGATAGGCAATCGCCTTGGCGATGTGCGACTTCCCGGTGCCAGGTTTGCCAACAAGCAGAGCGTTCTCGCCAGCGGCAATGAACGCCAGGGTGTGGAGCTGGAAGCAGGTCTGACGTGGCAGTTTGGGATTGAAGGACCAGTCGAACTCGGCGAGCGTCAGCTTTTCGTCGAGCCCGGATTGCTGGTATCGCCGCTCGATAAGACGGGACTGACGACGGTCCAGTTCATCCTGCAGGATAAGGGAGAAGGTCTCGAGGAAGGGCTGGTTGGCGCCCTGCGCCTGGAGCACGCGCGTCTGCAGCGTGTCGCGGACACCCGACAGGCGCAGCTGTCGTAGGCAACGCTCAATTTCCGGCATGGTCATCATGTGGCTAGGTCTCCAGTTTAAGGTGAGAAGGTGCAGCGGGAGCGCTCGTGGCGCCGGAGTTGGCCGGGGTTGCGCAGGCGACACGAGCGCGGATTGCCGTGGCGTGATCGTCGTGAGCCTCGGCCTGCCGACCATTGTCGTCGGCGTCGCGCCGCACAGCGCGGCTGAAGAGGTCGCCGTATTCCGCGGGGGTACGGATCAGCGGATGATCCTGGGTGAGCGGCGATGCCGGCTGTGGCGTCACTCCAACCTGCTCGATCGCCTGTTCGAACAACCGCTCGACGGTCGCACGCACGTGCTTGTAGCGGTAGATGCGGTTGTCGATGGCGTGCGCGCAGGCCTGCTCGACCAGCCGCGCCGGATACTTCCGGCCCAGCCCGACAATGCCCCACATCGCGCGCTGTCCGGGGCGCCCTTCGGTGTCGAACACCTGCTGGCACAAGGCCCTGGTCTGCGGTCCGATGCGCTCGGCGCTCGCCAGCAGCACGGCGGTTTGCCGCGACGGGTTGAACGGCCGTTCGCTGGTCGGCAGGACGACAGAACCGGGGTGCGCCATCCGGGAATGAACACGCAGCAGCGCACGGGTGTGGCGATCACGGATCTCGATCGTGGTGGTGTAGATGCGCACGACGACCTGGCTGCCGATCGGCGCGGGCCGCGCGGCGTAATAGCTGTTGTCGACGCGTACGGTGGTGTCGTCGCAGACAGTCCGGACGACTTCGGTGAAGATGCGGAAGGGAGCGACAGGCAGCGGCCGCAGGTGCGGCTTCTCTTCCTGGAACATCGCCTCGACCTGACGGCGCGTGCTGCCGTGGATGCGTTTGGAAGCCCAGTTCTCCTCCCAGTGCCTCAAGAACTCGTTTTGCGCCTCCAGCGTCTCGAAGCGCCGTCCGGCCAGCGCAGTGCCCTGGGTATGTTGAATCGCATTCTCGACGCATCCTTTCCGATTTGGATCGGCCACGCGCGCGGGATCGGCGACCACGGCGTAATGAGCCAGCATCGCGCTGTAAATCGGGTTGAGCTGGGGCTCGTACAAATCCGGCTTGAGGACGCCTTCCTTCAGGTTGTCGAGCACGACATAGCTGGGGACCCCGCCAAAATACCGGAACGCCTCTTCGTGGAGCTGCGCCCAGACTTGTTGGCTGGACTTCCAGACTACCCGCCGGAAGCTGCGCCGCGAGTAGCGTAGCGTCATCACGAACAGGCGGGGACGACGGTACCGCCCGCTCTTCGGATCAACCGTCGGCGCGCCCTCGCCATAGTCGACCTGAGCTTCCTCGCCGGGGAGGAACTCAAGACGATCAAACTGCTCAGGATCAGCGTGCCGCAACCGGCGCACAAACCGCTTGACACTCTGGTAGCTGGACGGAAAGCCAAATTGATCAACCAGGTCCTGGTAAATCGCCTGCGCGTTCCGCTTCAGCCGGACCTGTTCTTCGATCCACGTCCGATGCGCTTCGCAAGCCGAACGGGCCAAGCTGCTGGTGACCGTCGCTTCCGATGTCCCAAAAGCCGGTGGTCGGGGTGGAGGAATTTGGCCGTCCGCGCTCACCGAGCCGGTGGTCACTTCCCCGGGGGAATTTGCCTCCGCACCGGCCCGCAGCGCCTGATAACGCCGGATCGTCTTGCGATCGACACCCGTCAGCCGGTGAATCTCGCGCTGGCTGGTGTTGCGATCAAGTAATGTAAGTACGGTGCTTTGCAGATGTCGCTTCAAGACGTTCAACTCCCCGGCCCCTTGCTGGCTAAAGGGGTCGAACATAAACGTCCTGCCTGACCGGCTACTGCTGTTCAGCGGCGCTGACGGCGATCATCAGGTGGGGGAGTTTCAAGTGACCATACCCGGGGGATTTTGACCGACCCACGGGGGCAGGCCGCCGATCGAGGAGATGATGATCACCGAGCCGTTGCCCCGCTCGGCCATCTGCGGGATCGCAAGCGCGGAGAGCCAGATGTTGCTCCTCACGTTCGAGCCCATGATCTTGTCGAAGGCCTCGTCGGTGATGTCGAGCAACGGGCCGTAATACGGGTTCACCGCGGCGTTGCAGACGAGGATGTCGATCTTGCCGTAATGCGTGGTTGCGCCCGCGATCAGCGCCTCGACCTCGGCCTTGCGCGCGATGTTGCAGGGGATGACGATGGCGTCACCGCCGGCCGCGTTGATGCCGTCGGCGACCTCCTTGCAGGCATCAGCCTTGCGCGAGGAGACCACGACCTTGGCCCCTAACCTGGCCAGCAGCTCTGCCGAGGAACGGCCGATGCCGCGGCTCGAGCCGGTGACGATTGCGACCTTTCCGGTGAGATCGAACGGGGTGTTTTTCATTGTGCCTCCCAGCCTCCGCCTGTTCATTCACATCGCCCGGCCGGGGCCGGGCGATGTGACAGCGGTGAGTGTGGCCGGCCTCGCGCGATCCGTCGAGGGGCGGATGTGCCGCTGACGTCTGGCGACTCAGTTCTGGTCGTCGCCGAGCGCTGCGACCAGCTTGTCGTAATATTTGCCGACCAGATCGATGTTGCCCTTGTTCTCGATCGCCGGCGCCGGCGTCTTCAGCGCCTCGTTGAGCTCGTCGAGGGCTTCCTTCTTGTCCTTGGCCGGCATCTTCTTGTCGGCCTGGATCTGCGCGATCTGCGCCTTGATCACGGCTTCGGTGCCGACATATTTCTTGGTCGCGGGATCGAAGCCTCCGAGCACCAGGCTGATATTGTCGACGACGTTGTTGTAATCGTCGTAGCCGGCGAAGCCGTTCTTCTTGGCGACGCCGTCGAGCTGCGCGATCACCTTCTGATCGGGCGCGGTGTTTTCGGGAAGCTTTTCCGTGATCGCATCCATGTCCTTCTGCGCGGCGAGCACGCCGTCGAGTTGCTTGTCGGTCAGCGCGACCTGCTTGAGGCTCGGTGCCTGCGCTGGCGCGGCCTGCGGGGCCGGCGCGGTCTGCTGCTTGGCTTGCGCGAACGCGGTGCCGGAGGAGGCAAGCGATGCTGCGGACAGAAGGCACGCGACGCCGAGCGCGGTGAGGGCGGGACGAAGCAATGCTGGCATAAGAGTCTCCTCCTGAAGGGGGCTGGCGGGTTTTGGCGCTGGAAAGCTAGGGAACCTGAAATGAACTACGCATGAACTCCGCGTGGTTCTGCTAGCGGGAGATCATGGCTGAATGATCACAACCCGGTAGAGGCGGCGGCGATCACCAAACATTGTCCTGCGTGCAATTCGTCTGTTGTCCGGCGGATAGCGTCTCGCCGATGCTCGAACGCATCGACAAGCACAGAGACGAAGATGCCGGCCTATCGGGGATCCTGCCATTGCGGCGCGGTGACGTTCAGCCTCGTGTCAGAAATCACGGAGCCCTGCGACTGCTCGCTGTGCCGGCGGAAGCACGCGCTGATGGCGAAGGTGCACGAGAGTGCGCTCACACGCGGGCGGGCAGCTACGAGCGAACGCTGCAGACCAAGGCGGGCGACGTCAATCTGAAGGTTCCGAAGCTACGGCGGCAAACCTTCGAGACGGCGATTATCGAGCGCTACCGGAGGCGGGAGAGCTCGGTCGAGGAGGCGCTGATCGAGATGTATCTGGCCGGGATTTCGGTTCGGCGGGTCGAAGACATTACGGAGGCGCTGTGGGGCACCCGGGGTCAGCCCGAGCACAGTGTCGAACCTGAACAAGAAGATCTATACCAAGATCGAGGCGTGGCGGAATCGCAGGATCGAAGGCGAGCATCCGTATCTCTACCTCGACGGCATCGTGATGAAGCGCAGCTGGGCTGGTGAGGTTCGCAACGTCTCGCTGCTGGTGGCCTCGGCGGTCAATGCCGAGGGGTTCCGGGAGATCCTCGGCATCTGTGAGGGCGCCAAGGAGGACAAATCCGGCTGGTCCTCGTTTCTGCGGCATCTCGTCGATCGCGGTCTCAGGGG